>NZ_OZ245935.1:0-4550024 GCF_965229985.1 Marinobacter sp. | reverse complement strand
GCAAGTTGCAGGAGAACTTCAAAGTATTAATAAACGAGATCAATAAGAAAGTTATAACTCTCGACGGGCTCGCCATAGCGCCGATGATGATACATATCAGCCTTGATATTCTGGCCCGATTTCTATTCAACACCCCCCGCCCGGAATAATCACCATAGTTGCTTACTTATACATCATCATCGCGATCTTCCTGCCACTGCCGTACGCCGAGCGGATCAACTCGTCGATTGCCGTGGAAATACTGACCACAAATTTCTCTCGCAAAACTCAAAACCGCCTGAACGAGTAGATCTACCTGTTGATCAGTACAACCGTATTTGTGATGACCCTCTAAGCCCTCAGAGTAGCCCTGAATAAATACCGGTCCAACACGTCAATTACTGCAGAGTAAAGTGTCCGGTAAAGAGGGCTACCCTTATTCCCAGGCCATTCTTAAATATATAATGATCAGCTGCCCGGAATATCAGAGTGAATTCGCGTCAAGCAACCAAGTCTATACCCCGATTGTATCTATACCCTCTTACGTAATGTTCTGTAATGCTATAGTAAATACGGTTGAAGAACTAAACGGCAAGCGCTTGCGAATATCTGGGGCTTCCTGGGCTCGCTGGGCGAAGAATTTCGGGGAGATTATCGGTAGCAATCCCGATACATGAAGTTTATGAAGTACTCGAGCAAGGTTTTGTGGATTGCACCTTCCTCTCACCCGCAGAACTGGCCAACTTCAATCTCCATGATGTTGTCAAAAACATAACTACCGACGTTCCAGGCGGTCTATATGCCGCAGGTCGAGCAACAACTCTTAATCGTGACCCGTGGAATCGTTTCAACACCAGAGAAAATGAGGGTCCGCTGAAGGCCGGACGGATTATGGCTGCCTATGTTAGCTTCCTCTATCAGCAACAAGCTGATAGCGACATGATTAAAGCAGAAAAGAAAGGCATCAACATCCTGGATGGCAGAAGGCAATTTCCTCGAAAAATCAAGAGATTTTATCAAAGAAGATCTAAAATTTTCCCCGGAATTCTACGCAGACGAATATAACATTGATGGGGCGAGAACCAAGAAGCTTGCAGACAAGATGTCCGAACTGATAGAAAAATGGAACGGACTTGTCGGAATTATCGAGGCAGCAGATCAATTGGCTGAACTTTACTGGAATTAAATTTATTCGAAACCTGATCCTGCTCCTTATGGGACATAAAAAACGACACTGATCCATACAGAAAAAGGCCCCGACTGAGAGTCGGGGCAACCAAAGGCACAACAACGCTTAAGTCAATGTTCAGAAAGTGTATTTGGCCATCGCCTGAAGACGTGTCGCCTTCCCTTCACGCCCCCCAACCAATTCTCGAGTATGGTGGCTCACTTCAATCCCGTAATCGACACTCTCGATGGGCGACCACAGGTAGTTCAAATAAAGGCTCGTATTTTGTTCGCCCTCATTGCTAACGTCGACATTTCTTATGTCATCCAGATCAGCTTCCGACACACCATAGGCCAGGTTTGCTAAACCAGGACCAACAGCCACGGATATCCCAAGAGTACCGCCAACGGCTTCAATAGCTTCGAGTTCGCCAGCAACAGGGTCATAGTAGGCCGGCGCAGCCGGGTTTAACCACAGGTAACCACCAACACCCTCTCCGTAGACTACTGCACCTTGCAGGCTCACCCTTGATGAAACGGGCATTTTTCCCGAGAAGGTGACACCATAACCGAATTCGTCTTCTTCCCGGTCAGCAGCGGCATCATAAACAGTCAACTGCCGCAACACGGCCCCTAAGGAATAGTTCAGACCGCCCAGAGCATCGTCATATCTGAGAGTCAGATCTGGAAGGGTACTCTTGATTTCGACGGTCTCTTCCGTTTCATAGGCTAGGCCTCCTTGCTTGTCAGCTTCCTCTAAAGCTATAGAGAGCCCCCCTGTTGAGTAACGAATCTGCGCCTGACGGTCCAGATTTGTTTGTCCGACCTGACCGGTGAAATCAATGCTCGGAGTGTAACCAAGAAACGTCGAAAAGTTCGTTTCGGTTTGACCTGCAAGAATGCCATTCCATGTACCGTACCCCTGCCGGAGTCGAAAGGTCCCGCCGGGCCCATAAAAATCGCCTTCAACCCGGGTCTCGATATTTCCCAGTTCGGTAGGAGTAACGGTTGAAATGCCGATCCTGGACTCTAGGGCGTGCGCGTCAAAATGACCATCGGGGCCACTTGTATCGTCAAGCCTGATATTCTGGTGGAGAATCGAAATACCAAGAGGCGAATCGAAATCATAGATGAGGTCAAGCTTTGCGTAACCATACAGCGTAAGGTTAGTGTCGCCCACTGTGATGCTTTCAGAAAATGCTGGGAGGGATGCTGTCGCCAATAGAATTGCACACGACAGTTTTGATTTCACCACCTTAAAATGGTTACGATTCGTTTGTTTCTCAAATTTATCAGCAATACTCTTGTTTATTTTTTTCTGGATCATCTGGCTTTTCCTTTGTTGATTTTTTATAAAACCAAATCAAATGATCCTGATATAGACCTTTGGAATATTGAATGTATTTATTAATTTTTTGAACCAGAACATAAAAAATAAATTTTATTAAATGGGACCAAAACATTTTTTTAGATTTCGAGCAAAGATTATAACTAGCATAGACACCGAAATTGCTGCATCGCAATTCTGGTTGAAAACCCCTTGCAACTACAGGATCGGGGAAGACCGTATGGGAGTTGGGTTGTGCCGGAAAAATCAGCCAGGCATCAAAACAATGCCCGACTCACTCTGCAAGCAGAGGGTCGGGCATCTAAGGCAAATATCTTGATCAGCAGTTCAACAAAATTTGGTTAGTTTCGTCTTATTCCTATACCTGTTAGGCGTTGTAGAAAATTTGTTCTTGAACAGACGCGTTAGATGGCTCTGATCGGAAAAACCACACTCCATTGCAATAACCTTGATTGGTATATCCATCGGCGACTCAAGCATCGCCTTCGCCATTTCTAGCCTACGCTGAAGAATATAGGCGTGTGGAGGCATACCAAACGCATTTCTGAACAGACGAATAAAGTACGAATTGCTAAATCCTGAGATTTCCGCTAAATCATCGATACTTATACATTGATCAAGGTTTTCAGCAATATATTCTTCAATCGTTTTTTGTTTTGAAACAGGCATACTTCGATCAATCTGAATTTCACGAAGCTTGCATTGAGAATACTCCCTAATCATATGGATACATATCTGAGTCTCAATGGTATCTGCATACAGTTGACCACCGAGACTTTCACCCAGGCACTCCCGTTCGTATGACTTCATCAACTCAGCCAGTGTGGCATCCTGAGAAACAGCTCTATGATCGATATTCAAACTGTCAACATCTTTCTCAAAGAGATCATTAGCGACTTTTTTTATCGCAGACTCGGAGACATAAACGTGTGAGACCTGAATATCATTTGTCCAGAACCATCGAGATGGCTCTCCACGCGCCAGAATTGTCACGCTATCGGTACGAGCATCCTGATCTGCCCACTTACCCGAATGGAAGAAACCAAGATTTTCAGGCGGAGACTCCCACCTGACCAGCATGTAATCCCGCATTTCAGGGATATAAACTTCAGTTTTATCGAACCGATAGTTTCTCATCGAAAGCCGATTTTTTAGCGTATTTTCTACAGTACCCTCACAGATTACCTGCCCAGGTATAACATTTAGAATGTCATTTGGTGCTAACAAGCTACTGGCCATGAACGGTCTCCTTTTTATTTTTGATCGAAAGACCCGAAGATAAAATTAAGTTTATAACCATTTAACTCAAAGCAAACTCTTACTCTTGGCTCTCAACCGACATCAGCTCATCTGAGTCACAAACTTGGTAGCCAGATAACTATCAAAGGTCTCACTGCCACCTTCCCTACCATAGCCGCTTTCCTTGACGCCCCCAAAGGGAGTTTCCGCCAACGCCAGCCCTATGTGGTTCACAGAGACCATACCGGCTTCCAGGCCATTGGTAATACGATGGGCATTGCTAACAGATGAGGTGTACGCATAGGCAGCCAACCCGAAGGACAACTGGTTAGCTCGTTCCAGCACTTCGGTGATGCTGTCGAACGGCACAAAACCTGCAATTGGGCCAAAAGGTTCATCATTCATGAACATCGCATCATCAGGAACATCTTTGAGAACCGTTGGTGGATAAAAGTTTCCCGCGCCAGACGGCGTCTCACCGCCCGTCACCAACACACCGCCCTTCTGACAAGCGTCGTCAACGAACTTCTGCATCTCCGCGACCCGACGAGATTGGGCCAGAGGCCCCATCGTTGTGGAGTCATCGGACCCACATCCTACTTTGATTGTCTTTACCTCTTCCGAAAACCTGGAGACAAAATCGTTGTAGATATTCCGCTGAACAAAGAACCTCGTCGGACAGATACAAATCTGCCCCGCGTTCCGAAACTTGAATCCGACCAGGTCTTTAACGGCTTTGTCGATATCTGCGTCGTCACAAACAATGACCGGCGCATGACCGCCAAGCTCCATGGTGCAACGTTTCATATTAGCTCCGGCAAGTGACGCCAGCTTCCGACCGACCGGCGTAGAGCCGGTAAAGCTGATCTTCTGAACAATCGGCGACCTGATCAAGTACTCGGAAATCATGCCAGAGTCACCAGATACGACGTTAAAAACGCCCTTTGGCAAACCTGCATCATGGAATATTTGTGCCATCAACATTACGGAGGCAGGGGTGTCACTTGACCCTTTAAGAATAACCGTACAGCCAGCGCCAATGGCAGCGACAACTTTGCGGAAAGCCTGACTGAAAGGGAAATTCCACGGCGAAAAAGCAACGCACACTCCTATCGGTTCCTTGAGTGCAGTTTGTTGTACATTCGATTTTCGTGAAGGAATGACACGACCATATATTCTGCGGCATTCCTCCGCGTGCCATTCAGCATGCTCAGCACAGGACAAGACCTCGCCAATGGCTTCGCGAACCGGCTTCCCTTGTTCCAGCGTGAGTACCCGCCCCGTGTTCTCTGCTCTTTCTCGAATAAGCTCGGCCACCTTCCGTAAAATCCGAGAACGCTCCACGGCGGGTTCCTTCTTCCACAAACGAAAGGCTTGTTCCGACGATTCCAGCGCCCGGTCCAGGTCACTCTCACTTGCATAAGGTAGCGTGGCCAGAACCTCATTATTGGAGGGATTCATGACCGACTGGCTGGATTCACCATGTCCGTCCACGAACTGACCGCCGATGTACATCTTGAGATTGGGGTACATATTGCTTCTCCGTCTTGTTTTTGGTTCTCCTCCCGCCCGACAAGCGCTTGTCTCGCGCCAGCAACAACGTGCTCCAGTAGACCAAAGCACTCACATTCCTGCTTTGCTTGGTTGAGCTACTCTTCACGTCGATGGCGAGTACGTCTGAAAGGGGTAGCGCGACCCTCAAAGAATCCGCGCGGGCTGATTCGAACGATTGCTACAACCCTGACCTTTCGTCGTCACAATACTGCAAATGATGCAAGGGCTACTTGATAGCGTCTTGAAGCAATTTGTCCGCTAATTGAATAAAAATGACAAAGATCAAAAAAGCCAAACGCCGCGACAAAGACCAAACCAGAACAGATAACGCATAAACCAATGTTTCCATTATCCTTTTTAATGACCTTGTTTGAAACGTAACCAGTATCGTTTTTTTCTATATTTCCTAGTAACCGTTGGTATAGCTTAAAGGACGGACCGCAATCAGCGGGATACGGCATCTAACAATAAATGGTCAAGACTGTATGGCTTCCAACCTCAAGATTGATCTTCGCCAACTGAACAGCTTTCTTACCATTGCCAAGAGAGGTAGTTTCAGTCGTGCCTCGGAGGCGCTATTCATTGCACAACCGGCCTTAAGCCGCCAAATTAGATTGCTTGAAGAAGCCCTGGATGCTGAGCTGTTTGTTCGCCATGGGCGGGGTGTTTTGCTGACGACCGCGGGAGAAGTTCTTTATGAACGCGCCAAAGGCCTGCTTAAGGATACAGAACAGCTTCAAGCAGATGTGGCGGCAGTCTCTGGGACCGTAACCGGTCAGGTGAAGCTGGGATTGCTTCCAACGATCTCCAACGAATTGGCAACGATGATCGTCAAACAGTTCCGCACACTTTATCCACGTGTAAATCTCGCAGTGAGATCAGCCATGAGCGGCACGCTGCAGCAAATGGTTTCTCAGCAAAAGCTGGATTTGGTGATCACTTATGATCAAAGCAAGCATAAGAACTTGCGCCATACCCCACTGATTGACGAGCGTTTTTTCTTGATTGCTCCGCCGGACACCGAAATCTCGAAACGGAATACGGTGAATCTTGACGAAGTTCTCAATCTACCGCTGATCCTACCCGAAGAAAAACATGGCTTGAGAGCGCGAATGGAAAAGGAAGCGATGCAAAGGCACAAAAAAATCGACCTGGCCTTTGAGGTCAGTGCGTGGCCGCTTCTAAGCGAGATGATAAAGCAACAGCTCGGTTATACCATTTTATCCTCTGCCACTGTCAGTGAAATGGTGGAACGCGGGGAGATTGTTGCCGTCCCTATCGTTAAGCCCGAACTCTACCGTTCGCTGGCGATAGCTACTCCAGGCAACCGCCCCGCTTCAATCGCTGTCAGAAAATTGATTGAGGTGATTTTCTATCAGGTTGCACAACACGTCGAATCCGGGCGATGGAGCGGCAAGCTACTATTTGAAAAACCCGTTGATTGTAAACATCCCTGTTTTAGTTGCACCGCTGATTAGAGTTTTCCGCCCGTTGGTGTTTCGCCAGATATTCCCATGGCGTCAGATCTTCCAGTGAATCGTGGGGCCGGACATGGCTCTGGCGCGAGTCATCCAGGTGTTTGGTTAAGGCAGGCCCCACTGCGCCTACCTGTTCGCCAACAAACGAGGCAACCGGATTAAAGTGCTGGTCCACGATGGTCTTGGTACTAGATGTGTGCCCACCGGCTGAACCGGGGCAAACTCCACTGGGGCGAAACCTGGCGCGGTGAGCAACTGCGCCTGACCGAGTAACAGTTATACGCCTTGGTTCAGTGTCAGCACCGGTGTTAAAAGTCCGTAAAGGAGGTGCGGACGTTATCTTGGACTACATTGGAGGTAGTCTATGTATTCGTATGAAGACCGTATTCGAGCTGTGGAGCTCTATATCGATTGCGGCAAAAGCGCTGCAACCGTCGTCCGACAGTTGGGTTACCCATCAAAGAAGAACTTACGCCGGTGGTACCGTACCTTTGTCGAAAGAGGAGACTTACCTGCAAGGCCCAGCAGGAAGCCCAAATATTCACTGTCTCAGAAGCGGCTAGCAGTAGATCACTATTTCAAGTACGGCCAGTGTTGTCTCGCCCACACGAGAAGATCGCTAGGCTACCCGTGCACTGCCACACTGATTTCATGGATTGACGAACTACACCCTGGGGCAAGAAAGTCTGTGACTGGCAAGACCACAGGTACTTCACCGTGGTCTGCGAGCCAAAAACAACAGGCTGTCATTCAGCTTTGCTCGCGACAGGACTCTGCTGCTGAGTGAACCGCCCCGGGTTTTGAGGAGGCTCCAGCATCTGAGAGAATGGAGCCATGAACAAATCCAACAAGTTTTCCCCTGAAGTTAAAGAACGTGCGGTGCGGCTAGTGCAGGAGCATCGTGGCGAGTACTCGTCGCTATGGGCTGCTGTGGAGTCGATTGCCCCCAAGATTGGCTGTGTGCCACAGACATTGCTGGAATGGGTCAAGCGTGCCGAGATTGATGTCGGTGAACGTCCCGGTACAACCACCGCCGAAGCGCAACGAATGAAGGATCTGGAGCGCGAGAACAAGGAACTGCGGCGTGCCAATGACATCCTTCGCACGGCCAGCGCTTTTTTCGCCCAGGCGGAGCTCGACCGCAAGCTGAAGTCATAAACACCTACATTGATCAGCACCGGGATACCTACGGGGTCGAGCCGATCTGCAAGGTATTGCAGGTTGCCCCGTCGGCCTACCGGCGTCATGCGGCCCGGCAGCGCAATCCAGAACTACGCAGTGACCGGGCCAAGCGTGACGAGGTTTTAATGCCGCAGATCAAGCGTGTCTGGAACGACAATCTCAAGGTCTATGGCGCCGATAAAGTCTGGAAGCAGATGAACCGGGAAGCCATTCCTGTGGCCCGCTGTACCGTGGAGCGACTCATGGGTCGCCTGGGCTTTCAGGGTGCCCGACGTGGCAAGGCGGTGCGCACCACGGTCCCAGACCGATCGGTGCCGTGCCCGCTAGATCGGGTCAACCGGCAGTTTGTCGCTGACCGCCCAGACCAGCTCTGGGTATCCGACTTTACTTACGTTTCCACCTGGCAGGGCTGGCTGTATGTGGCCTTCGTCGTTGATGTCTTCGCGCGCCGTATCGTGGGTTGGCGCGTAAGTCGCACGATGAACACGGACTTCGTGCTTGATGCTCTGGAACAGGCTCTCTACGCCCGTCAGCCCGACAAGTCAGAGGACTTGATTCATCACTCCGACAGAGGCTCACAGTATGTGTCGATCCGCTACACGGAACGCCTGGCCGAAGCCGGCATCGATCCATCGGTAGGCAGCAAGGGTGACAGTTACGACAACGCCCTCGCTGAGACCATCAATGGCTTGTACAAAGCAGAGTTGATCCACCGGCGCGGCCCCTGGAAATCCATGGAATCCGTTGAGCTGGCAACGCTGGAATGGGTATCCTGGTTCAACCATCAACGGCTGATGGAGCCTTTGGGATATATACCGCCGGGAGAAGCTGAGGCAAACTACTACCGGCAACTTAACATTCAGGCCGCTATGGCAGCGTGACTTAAACCAACGGGCCTCCGCGATACCCGGGGCGGTTCAGAGGTTGCCAATAACATAGGGGTGAGTAGGCAACTGTTGTACAAGTGGAAAGACCAACTACTTGATGACCAGGTCAATCCAATGATGAAGTCCCGCAAGCATTCGCACTCCCATAATAACCGCGTCGCATTGGAGCGAGAGGTGGAGTCGCTTCAGGTGCGAGTCCACCGACTCCAACTCGAACATGACATTCTGACGAAGGCGAATGAACTGTTAAAAAAAGATCAGGGCGTCGACCTACAGTTACTGACGAACCGGGAGAAGACCCTGTTGGTTGACGCCCTGAGAGGAATTTACACGCTATCTGAGCTAACCGAGCAGCTCCAATTACCACGCAGTTCCTACTTCTATCAGAGGGCCCGTATTAATGCCCCTGATAAGTACTGTGACATCCGTCGTTCAGTGGCAGACATCTTCGACCTCAACCGTCGCTGTTATGGCTACCGACGCGTTCATGTCGTCCTCAGAAGACGAGGTACGAGAATCTCAGAAAAAGTCGTTCGGCGGTTGATGGCAGAGGAAGAGCTGGTAGTCCAAGCTAGTAAGCGACGTCGTTACAGTTCCTACAATGGTGAAGTCAGCCCAGCACCAGACAACCTGATCAATCGTGACTTCAAAGCAAAGCTACCAAATCAGAAATGGCTGACTGATATTACGGAGTTCCAGATTCCTTCGGGGAAAATTTATCTGTCTCCCATGATCGATTGTTTTGACGGGTTGGTCGTCAGTTGGACGATCGGTACCAGGCCGGACGCTGATCTTGTGAACACCATGCTGGACGAAGCCATTGAGACGTTGTCTGAGGCCCGGTTTCCACTTGTTCACTCTGACCGGGGTGCACACTACCGGTGGCCAGGATGGCTATCGCGTATTGAGGATGCAAATCTCCTCAGGTCGATGTCGGCGAAGGGCTGTACTCCCGATAACGCCGCATGCGAAGGCTTCTTTGGGCGGATGAAAAATGAGTTCTTCTATCCTCAAGATTGGCATACAGTCACAATTGAGCAATTCATGGAGGAGCTTGACTCGTACCTTCGATGGTACAACGAGAAACGGATTAAAGTTTCACTTGGGGGCCTGAGCCCGCTTGAATACCGGGAAAGCTTGGGTTTGGTGGCATAAAACAGTCCAAGAAAAGGTCCGCACCTCCAAAGCGGTCAAAACTCACCGTTGTTGACAAACATTAGTAATCTCTTTTTAAAGATCCACGCTTTCATTGGAAAGCGGCCCTTTTTCCGCGACGAGATTGGCACCATCCCCTCCAATCGATGCATGCTTAATCGCGGTCCACGGACCTCTTACTACGTCTGTTTCGTTTTTAGGGGATGGTTACACAGGGAGCTGTGGGGGCTGGGGGGGGGTTAGATGCCCCCGGCTACCCGATTAGGCCTGCTTTACCAATCCATGTTAGCAGATTGTTCTTGCAACCTTGTTAAATATTCAACAAAGCTCTCCATGTCTTCAGTGGAAGACATCGCTCTAGCGTAAGTTGAGTCTGACGCGTAATGTAGAATAGTTGGCATACTACTCTGGATATAAATAACTTCAGGGAACATATCAGACTCCCAATAAAATTCCATGAATTCCTTTACGACCTTTATAGCTTCCTCTTCGTTAAATTCAATGCCGCTTTGCATGGAAAACCGAGCACTACCTTTCTGATGAGGCATAAGTAGAGGCACAGCACCCGCTCCAGAGTGAATTTGAAACGCCTCACCATTTTTACCGAAAGCACCATGTGCAATATAGTTTCTTATCTGACGCCTTATGGAGACCAATTGGTCATAGTGTGATTTTGTTTCCTGATCCTGAATATCAAAACACGCTTTAAATTTTGATGCCCATTCATTATCTGCCAAATTGGCAACATCTTCGCCGGTTACTACCTTACCTCGCAAAATAGCTGCATGAATAAACACATGCTCAGTGAAGCTGAAAAATGCATCAATCACCGACATTGCCAGCCATTCAGATTCTCTCTTTAGATCAAAATAGGGCATCTGAACACTCCATGAATTGCTTGAGTGCTGCGTTCGTATTCTTTCATCTTTTCGAGCGTTTGCTTCTTGAACCTTTTTCTCGTATTCATCAAGAAAATATGCGTATCGATCATACAAGCGAAGGCTGTGATTTAGTACATTTAGATCTGAACGCTTTGCCGCTTCGCTTGCTACCCACTCAAAATATGGTCGAGCGGCTTTCACAGCCTTAGTTATTTTCCTTACGATTTCTCGGCAATCTGATTCTTGACTCACCTCATTCGAGGTAAATAGACCCATTCCAGATTTTCTGTGTTCAAGCAAGTAGGCTTTTCCGTTATAATCAATAGGCACCGACCAGGAGATCTTTTCAAACTGACCAAGATTTTTGCACCTAAGGAGATCAACAAACAAAAAATATATTAGATAGTAAGGAGGCAAAGATCTCCCAGCGTCTGTTCGAGAGGCAGTAAATAGAAAGTCCTTTTCAGCCTTCGTTCCGTTTTCTACTGCTGAGGCAATAGGATCGAGAATTTTTTCGACTTTTTGCTGTAGCTTTTCAATATCATCTGGGAAATTCATTGCGACTTCCTGCATGCCTCTTGATGTGGGGAGTCATATCAAAAACTCAAGCAGAGGCGCGCTTTAGAGCGTCCTTCTGACTTGACTTATTATATGAACTGAACACTTCAAAAGCTGCGTCGACTACACCAGAGAAGAAGTCTTCCGCTACATCTATAACCTTTTCAAGGTAAGGTAGTTCGAAGACGATAGTATCGTCGCGCTCAAGACGCAGCCCTTCTGTATTTTCGACAATGTTTGAAAGCTTTTGTGAAGCGCGTGCTTTAGTGATGTCTCCTTCACAGTGGACGACACAGTTTCTCAATGCGCTCAAATCCTTGATTACGGACCATTGCTTGTTCAAATGAGAAAAATCTACGCCACAAACCTTTTCCAGATAGTTCCTATTCCTAATTATTCCTTCACCACTAAGGTCCGATACCTCCAGCTTGCTACTCTTCAGCTTCCCTAGAAGTTCGGCTATGACTCGTAACCTATGTTCAATAAGCGAGTAGACTGAAATTATCGCTGAACTTCTATATTGATTTAGAAAGTCTTGCTCGACCATGCGTTTTTCATCGATTAGAAACTCGACGTATGAGGCGTAATCTTCATCACCCTCGTCATCCTCAAAGTCAAAATCAAACCTCGATTCAATCACCTTGAGGTCAGATTCGAATTTGCCTTCAAGCTCCTCAGCATATTTTCGGAACACCTCGATTTTATTCTTAAAAATAGCTTTATGAATCTCGAAAACGATGCTCTTGTCACCCATAAGTTAAAAACCTTTAACTTCATATAACGCTTTTAATGAGCCGACGTTTGGTGCGCTAGCGGATAACGGTCGGCTTGAGTCACTCTTTAACAAACTTAAAGCAGATGCCTGCTTATTTCCCTTAGCCAGGTTAATACTTCACCGTCAGGATCTGCACTATCAAGGCGCACTTTTGTCATATTGGAAACAGCAGCTCGGTTCAAGCGTTTCTTGGCCTTACTCTCTTTCTTATCTCGCTTCTTCTCATCCAAGTCTTCCCAGTCTACTGTAGACTGCGATGCGTCATGAACTGCCTTTGCAACCATCACTGGGACATCATCGAATGCTTGAAAGTTCTCGGTTAACTGTATTTCAAACTCTTCATTTATAGCTTCAAAATGGATGTAATTCTCCATTTCTCTTTTATTGGTTATGAAAGAACGACAGTTATCGCCGCGCGCATTCACCCTATCTGCTGCGCCCTGATACTTAGCTGGTTCCGGTGGAGGGACATCTCTATCCAACACGTGAACTTCCGGAACCTGAAGTCCTTCGAGTCTATTTGTCCATAACTCTAGAGTTGAGCCCCCCATGGGTATATACACCAATTCCCCTCGTTGTTCTGAGCGTTTTAAATTGACGATACTTGGGTCTTCCTGTGATAAACGCCAAGATATTCCGCTAATGTACTCAATGTCATTGGGCCCCTCTACTCCAACAAAGACTTTGATGTTGTGGTTTGCAAACATACCAAGGCTCGATTTAATCCTAAGTAAAGTTTCATCGTCGTTCTCAGCCAATATTCGCGAGCCGGTTTCATCTTTTTCAATAAACCTTATAGAGTCCCGATCAACTCGTCCGGCGAGGATGGGGTTATGAGTTGTGAAAATCACTTGATGGGTTTCCTCAAGCGCCAACTCCTTCAACGCATCCAGGAGCAAAAGTTGATTGTTTGGATGCTGCGATGTCTCAGGTTCCTCTATTGCAAAAATAACATCCTGGACGTCTCGTTCACTTGCCAACTGTTCAGCTTTAGCTCGGAAGAAATTGATCAAGAAAAGCCGTCTAACCCCACTACCTCGTTTGTTCAATGGTATTTTATCTTCATTGGTGAGTGACACAGAGAAGACTTTGCCCCAGTTGAAGTTTGAGAAATTCGGATTTAACTGGCTTGCTAAGTCAGGGTCCATTTCTCGAATTTTTTCAATGGTTAACCTGGTAACTTCCTCAACTTGGCGTTTTACATGGTCGCCTATAGCGTCAAGCTCGGCCGCCTTTTGCCTGATAGCTTCCTTGATCGCAAATTTAATGGGATCTTGCGCTTCAGCATCTTGGTCAGAACTTGGACGGTCAGATTTAAAAAGCTGAAATAGAGGAAGGGTATTTTGCAGCGGCTTCCAAATCTTTGACTTTACCTCTAATTCGACTAATTGCTTCGCTAGGTTTTCATCAGGTGTACTTAACCAGATTGCGTGCCGAAGAGCTGATTTAATAGTTGCGTTTACGCCCGCTAAATCAACGCCAAGTTCTCTGGCCCTTGCTTTTAGCTGTGTTATGGTCAAAGAAAATAGATCGTTGAAGTACTCAGCTGTTGGGTGGACCGCTCTAATAAAAATTTGTTCGCACTTTGGAGAGGCACTAGAGAATATTTTTTTTATTTCAAGTTTTCCATCAGGGTTTAAAAGATATTCGTTTGCAGGCGATATAAGATTATCTGTATCTATAATTAGCTGCTCCGGGAAATCTTTAAAGACACAGGTAATTTCTATATCATCCGAGTTCGTCAACCCAGCAGACCGATCACCAGGCTCCAGCTTTTCGGAATTAAAGAATGCATCCAATGCTTCAAGTACTGAAGATTTGCCTATGTCATTTTTGGCAACAAGGGCCGTCAAATCGGAGAAAGGTATCGATATTTCGTCCTTGTAACAGCGGAAATTCTTTATTTTTACGATATCCAGCTTCATTCTCTACCCTTATTCTGTTTAGGCTCTTCTCACGCGGATTGTTAACCATATATCAGTTTGAATTCCGACTAAACCGCAGTTACCCATGATCTTAACCTCAAAGTAAATCCGCATAGCTATCAATTACCTACCGAGCCAATCATTTCTGAACCGGCGAGTTCCTTCTGCGGGACAGCGCGCCTAGTCTCTCGGTTTTAACGAGCCTCCGGAGCAACGGATCGATCACTCTGCACTGATGATTGTGGATTTACACAGCAACTACTGGGGTAACTTGGGTACGTGGAAAGCGCTATGTTGGGCAGCGAAAAAGTTCCGCTTTGCGACCAATCCAAACCTTCACGTCAGTTAAAAGTAGGCCCAGATTTGGATCCGAAACTAAAGGTAGTGCAAACAATGACCATTTCCCGAAATCAAACCGTTGAATCGCGTAGACCAGCTAACGATTTCCGATTCGGGTATTACAATGTGTACAAATCCTCCCCCTTTTTGTCCACATAGTTGACGTGCCATCGTGTATGCATATCAATTTTCGGAACTACCTTAACAACGCCTAAAAATCAGCACCTTAACTAGCATATCCACACAGCATGCGGAAACTATATGGCAGTACCCAACGAAATGCACAGATCGGTTTGCTACTAACCTCCATGGGGGAAAATTGACAACATTAGGGATGTGTTCGGAAAACGGCAGAGGTTACCCTGGGGGGTGTGGATACGCGCCAGCTCTCCTCCAAAACAATGGCGGTGCTGGAGAAGCCAAACCTGTATTTCATCGGTGAGGTGGTGGATGTGACCGGCCACCTTGGCGGCCATAATTTCCAGTGGGCATGGGCCTCGGGTGTGGCAGCCGGTAACAGCGCCTGAAACCGGCCACCGCGCGGCGATGGCCTATCTGGCCGAAGTGGCCCAGGAAGTAGCCTAGCGAAGCACCACCAGGGGCTTTTTGGCGGTTTTTAGCATCGTAGTGGTTGTACTGCCCACCAGGAACTGACGGATGCGGGAGTGCCCATAGGCGCCCATCACCAGGATGTCGATGTCCTTCTCTTCCTGATAGGCGTGCAATGCAGGCTCCACATCGCCGGCCCGAATGGCCAGAGTGATCTCGGATTCCAGCCCCGCCAGCATTTTCTCGGCTTTCCGGAGCTGCTCCCAGCGATCGTTGGTATCCGGCCCAACCATCACCAGATGCAGTGGCATGCCTTTCAGGACCGGGCTGCCAGCCAGCAATTCCACGCCCTTGAACGCCGTGGCGCTGCCATCAAAGGCCAGCATGGCGCTGCGGGGCTGGGTGTACTCGTCCGGCACCAGGAGAATCGGGCGATGCATGCTTCGAATTACTGTCTCCAGCTGGCTGCCAATGTGGGTGTCGCGCTCGGAGCTGCTCTCGCCGTGCAGACCCATGACCAGCAGGCGGGTCTGGTTTTCGAGGGCCAGCAGGGACTCGGTCAGGTCACCGTGGCGCTGACGCTGCACCACGTCTGTGATACCGGCCTCGCTGACCCGCTTTTGTGCCTCATCCAGCATATGGTGGCCGTGTTCAAGGGCCAGCTTGGCACGCTTGCGGTCCAGCTCTGCCAGCTCTTCGAGCAGCTGCTCACGACTGCCCAGGCCAATGTTGCCAGCCAGATCCGGCTCCGCCGGATAACGTTCCTCGTCCAGCACGTGCAGCAGCATCATGGGCGTTTCCATGTGCTTGCTGGCCCAGGCGGCATAATCGCAGACCGCCGGCGCCGCCTGGGAGCCATCAATACAGGCAACTACTCGTAACATCTCAACCTCGCCTTCATGATCCTTGTGATTGTTATTCTGACTGCGATCGCTGTTGGATTCCCTGGTCTGCGTCATGTCAGTGCCCCATCAGCTGGTCAACGGCGTCCGGCTTGTCGTGTACGCCAAAGCGGTCAACAATCGTGGCACTCGCTTCATTCAGCCCGATAACCTCAACTTCCGAGCCTTCCCGGCGAAACTTGATCACCGCCTTGTCCAGGGCACCCACTGCGGTGATATCCCAGAAATGCGCGCGACTCAGGTCGATCACCACATTATCGACTGCTTCCTTGAAATCAAAGGATTCCATGAATTTTTCCGAGGAGCTGAAGAACACCTGGCCTACAACCCGGTAAGTGCGAGTATCGGTGGTTTCATCCAGCTCGGAGGTCACCAGCATGTAGTGGCCCACTTTGTTGGCAAAGAACAAAGCCGCCAGCAGAACGCCGGCCAGTACGCCAAAGGCAAGGTTATGGGTGGCAACCACCACAATAACGGTTACCAACATAACGATGTTTGTGGAAAGAGGATGTTCGCGCAGATTGCGAATGGAATCCCAGGAGAACGTACCAATCGACACCATGATCATGACTGCAACCAGGGCCGCCATGGGTATCTGGACCAGCACACTGTCCAACAGCAGCACCATGATCAGCAGGAAGACACCGGCTGTTAGCGTGGATAGCCGGGTCCGGCCGCCGGACTTCACGTTGATAATTGACTGGCCGATCATGGCACAACCGGCCATCCCGCCGATCAGGCCCGAGCCGATGTTGGCAATGCCCTGGCCTTTGCACTCACGGTTGCGGTCACTGGTAGTGTCCGTCAGGTCGTCCACGATGGTCGCCGTCATCATGGACTCCAGCAGCCCCACAATGGCCAGCGGAATCGAGTACGGCAGGATGATCATCAAGGTTTCCAGGTTAAGAGGCACGTCCGGCCACAGGAATACAGGCAGCGTATCCGGCAGATCGCCCATATCGCCAACCGTGCGGATATCCATTCCGGTAACTACGGCAACTACCGTAAGAACGACGATGCACACCAGGGGCGACGGTAAAACTTTGCCAACAACGGGCAGCAAGGGAAACAGGTAGATGATACCCAGACCCGCGGCAGTCATCGCATAAACATGCCAGGTCACATTGGTCAGTTCGGGCAATTGGGCCATGAAGATGAGGATGGCGAGAGCGTTTACAAAACCGGTCACCACCGAGCGTGACACAAAGCGCATCAGACTGCCGAGCTTGAGATAGCCAGCAATCAGTTGCAGCACACCGGTAAGCAGGGTCGCCGCCAGCAGATACTGCAGGCCATGCTCTTTAACAAGGGTTACCATCAGTACCGCCATGGCCGCGGTCGCGGCGGAAATCATCCCGGGACGGCCGCCCACAAAAGCGATAATCACTGCAATACAGAAAGAGGCGTAAAGACCCACTTTGGGATCGACACCGGCAATGATCGAGAAGGCAATGGCCTCCGGGATCAGTGCCAGCGCCACGACGATACCGGCGAGCACATCGCCACGAATGTTCGAAAGCCAGTTGGCTTTTAGGGAATTCACCATAATGTCGGGTTTCCGGATTGCTGTGCAAATAAAAAACTGAGATAAAACCGTCGATTGCACCCAACATGACAGGCGTTGGCTACAGGCATATTTCTCAGGGGATTAACCAGAGGAAGAGGAAACTGAGCGCTAGGGCGGAAGGATCGTCACGGTTTTGGTTTGCTGCACGGTTGATGAAAATCAGGTAACTGCGAATTTCAGGGTCGCGAAGCTTACCAGACCACTTGCAGGAAAGTAAGGTCGTTAGGGGAATCTTCTTAGAGGTGTAACGACCGGTTGCACCTGCTGCTATCATCAGCATATTCAATTATTAACAGGAGCCTACGCCCTGCCATGGATGATGTTGCTTCCCAGTTTCTGGCTGGAAACCAGACCACCCTGAATCTCGCAGTTGCGCTTCTGCTTGGCGCCATCATAGGGCTGGAACGGGGATGGGACGCCCGGGAACAGAAATCCGGTGAACGCATTGCCGGCATACGCACCTTTGCCCTGGTAGGTCTGCTTGGCGGTATCTCGGCGGTATTGGCTCAGGAGATCACCGAATGGGCATTTCCCGTAATGTTGGTCAGCGTGGTGGCCATGGCGATCGTGGCCTACAGCGAGCGGCTTGAGCACATCCGCAATTTCAGCATTACGGGCATAGTCGGCATGGTGCTGACCTTCTGCTTCGGCGCTGTGGCGGTGGCAGTGGATCCTGTCATCGCAACAGCAGCCGCTGTTGTGACCGCAATCATCCTGGACAACAAGGAGGAGATCCACGGCTGGGTCAACAAGCTGAAGGAACATGAACTGGATGCGGCACTCAAGCTGCTGCTGATCTCCGTGGTCATGCTGCCGTTGCTGCCAAATGAAAAGATGGGCCCTGGTGGCGTTCTGAACCCCCGGGAAATCTGGTGGATGGTGGTGATGATCGCCTCCATTTCCTTTGTGGGCTATTTCGCCATACGCGTCGCCGGCACCCGCAAGGGAATCCTGTTTACCAGCCTGTTCGCGGGGCTGAGTTCCTCCACCGCCCTCACCCTGCACTTCGCCCGTCAGGCCTCGAAAAATCCGCAACTTAACGCCCAGTTCGCCACCGGCATTCTGATTGCCTGCGGCACCATGTTTCCCCGTATTCTGGTGTACTGCCTGGTGATCAATCCCGATCTGCTGCCAAGCCTTGTCTGGCCAGTGGTGGTCATGACTGTCCTGCTCTACGGCCCTGCGCTTTTTATCTGGCGAAAAAATGACCGGGAACTCCATGTCAGTCAGCCAACACTTAACCAGAATCCGCTGGATCTGACCTCAGCGCTGGTATTCGGCGTGTTGCTGACCGCGATCCTTCTGCTGGGCGAATTTCTGGGCAACTGGCTGGGTGATGCCGGTATCTATTTTCTCGCGGCCACCTCCGGTATCGCGGACGTGGACGCCATCACCCTCTCCCTGACCCGCATGTCCAATAACAGCCTGGCAATGAGCACGGCCGTGATCGGTATCGTTATCGCTGCCGCCACCAACAATCTGGTGAAGTCGGCTCTGGCGGGGTTTGTCGGCAATCGCCAGACCGGGCTCCTGGTCGGCATCCCCATGGTGCTCTCTCTGGCGGCCGGGCTGTTGGTCGCCTGGCTGCAATAAACCCTTACCTGGCCCGCCGGAATGTCAGATTGTAACGGTACCCGCCCGTCAGTGGGTGCTCTCCGGCCTTCAGGGTCAACACGCCGTGATATCGCTTCCGGGCAGGACCTCCCCAGACCACGACATCACCATGGCAGAGTGGCACCCGGACGGGGCGTTCGCTGCGTTTGAGGCCACCGAACTGAAAGACAATGGGCAAGCCCAGAGAAACCGACACGATGGGCTGGCTGAAATCTTCCTCATCCTTATCCTGATGCAGCCCCATTTTCGCCCCGGGCTGGTAGCGGTTGATCAGGCAGGCATCCGGGTCGAATCCATCAAAACCTGCGGTTTCGGCGGCGCTTCTGGCCAGCTCACGGAAAGCCTCAGGCATGACAGGCCAGGCCCGTCCGGATTCCGGGTCTTCTTCCTGATACCGGTAACCCCGGCTGTCGGTGACCCAGCCCAGCTTCCCGCAACAGCTCATGGCGGCAGACATGGCATGACCGCCAGGGGTCTTCATATGCCTGAAAGGCGCTTCTGACGTGACCGTGCCAATGGCCTCCAGTAGCAGCTCGGCATCGGCGAGCGCAAACTGGCGCAGCACCACTGCGCCATCCATTAGATGCTCAACTGTCTGCTCTGGCGGCTGCTCGCCAAACAGGTCCTGAGTCATAACTACCGATTCCTCCTGAAAAAAACGGAAAAAATGCCGGGCAGCGTCTAGTCTTTCACTAGGCAGGGCCATCACCCTGCTGTCTTACGCCAATCTACACCGGTAAGGATCATCCATGCATGGAAAACGCCAGTCTGCCCAGATTTCGCTGGCCCTCCTGATTGCGTCGGCCATAACGCTCGGCATGCTGGTTCTGACCATTGTGTTGATCGGCCAGAGTTTCCGCGGCATGGAGACGGCGAAGGTATCGGCGGCAGGTAGCACCGCGCGCCAACTGGCTATCAGTGTTGACGACCGGATACAGGCCATCACCGCGCCACCGTCCACCGCCCTTGCGGTGCTCAGCCATGACAGCCTCGCAGGTGCACAGACTCTGGCGCAACGCCTTGACCGGCTTCCGGTACTCGCCGACATACTGACCAGCAGTGACATTGTCAGTGCCGTCTATGCCGGCTACCAGAACGGAGACTTTATTCTACTGCGTAAGGTTCGCAGTTCCGGAACCCTCCAGTTTCCCGATGCGCCCAACGAAACCCGGTTTCTGCTCCAGACGATTACCCACGGAGGTGATGAAACACCGGGCCAATGGCGTTTCTTCAATGCCGACATGCAACTGATTGAACAAAGGCCGGTACCTGAATACAACTACGATCCGCGTACCCGACCCTGGTTCAATGCCGCCAAGACGTCAGATTCAACAGAGCTTTCCGCTCCCTACGCGTTCTTCACCACCCAGGAAACCGGGATCACGCTTTCCCGACGCGCTTCGGAAGAGACCGGCGGGCCGGGAACGATTTTCGGTATTGACGTGACCGTGACCGACCTGAGCATCCAGCTGGCAGAGCTTCGCCAGACACCGAACACCCGGATTGCCATTGTGAACCAGGATCGGGAAGTTCTCGCGGATTCGGGGAACGCCAAAGAGCCCGGGCCTGCGATTTCCGGGGCCCTGGACCGGTTGGGCGACCACATGGAGGGCAGCTCTGTCACCCGATTCAGTGCCGACGGCAAAGACTGGTATGGAATGACCGAGCCCCTCGGCGCCCTGCAACAGGAGGGGCTCAGCATTGCCGTTGCGATTCCGTCGGACGAACTGCTGGCTGACGTCTGGGCGGCCCTTGCCAGGCAAACAGTGATCGCGGGACTCATTGCCCTGCTGCTTCTGGTGATCGGCTGGTTCCTGGGCCGTCGGGTGGGCCGTCCTCTGGAGCACCTGACCGATCAGGTCAGCCGGCTGTCCCGTTTCCGATTTGATACACCGGTCAGATCCAACTCCAACATCCGTGAAGCGCGCCAACTCAGTGTGGCACTGGACGACATGGCGAAAACCATACGCAGCTTCCAGAGCATCGCCACAGTACTGAACCGGGGTCAGGACCTGAATCATCTGCTCCGGGACATTCTTGAGCAGATTATCCACATTGTTGGTCAGGAGCGTGGCGGCATCTACCTGTTCACGCGCCAGAAGAACCAACTCTCATTGGCCGTTAAGCAGAATCTTCAACTGCCGGACACCATCTCGAATGTGCAAGCGGAGTCCGACGATAACGACATCATTCGTTTGCTGCGACAGCATATCTCGGGGCACCCGGTATTTGCCGTTCTGCGCAACCGGCGCAAACAGCTGATCGGAGTCCTGGCGATCGAGATGGAGGTGGGCGACCACACCCAACTGAGTGACGATCTGATTGTCTTCGTGGATGAAATTGCAGGCTCTGCCGCGGTTGCCATCGAAACCCGGGAGCTCATCGAAAGCCAGCAGGCACTGCTCGAGGGCATCATCCGGCTGGTGGCCAATGCCATTGATGCCAAATCACCATATACCGGCGGCCACTGCGAGCGGGTGCCAAAGCTCGCCCAGATGCTGGTTGATGAAGCCATTGCCAGCAATGACCGGGCCTTTGACTCGTTCACCATGACCGAAGAACAGCTCCAGGAATTCCATCTGGCGGCCTGGCTCCACGACTGCGGCAAGATCACCAGCCCGGAGTATGTGGTCGACAAGGCGGTCAAGCTGGAAACCATCCACAACCGCATCCACGAGATCCGCACCCGGTTCGAGGTACTGCACCGGGATGCCGACATCCGGTACCTGAATCGCGTTCTGTCAGGCGAAGAGGAGGCACCCGCCGACCTGGAACGCCAGGCTACCCGGGCCCGCCTGCAGGAGGAATTCCGTTTGATTGCGACGGCCAACCAGGGCGGCGAGTTCATGGCGGAAGAAAGTATCGAGAAGATCCGCAGCATCTGCCAGCAGACCTGGTTACGACATTTCAGTGACCGTCTCGGCCTGTCGCCGGACGAGAGAAATGCCCTGCAGGATAGACCGGAGCCGCCACTGCCGGTCACCGAACAGCTGCTTGCCGACAAACCGGAACATCTGAGGCCCTGGGGCGAACATATCCCTCCGGTCCGCAAAGACGATCCCCGGAATCGCTGGGGCTTCGATATGGAGCTCCCGGAGTACGCCTACAACCGGGGCGAACTCCACAACCTCACGGTGGCCAAAGGTACGCTGACGGATGAGGAGCGCTTCAAGATCAACGAACACATAGTGCAGACAATCTGTATGCTGGACGCCCTGCCCCTGCCCGACCGGCTGGCCAATGTCCCGAAACTGGCGGGCACCCACCACGAGCGCATGGACGGCCACGGCTATCCCTGCGGCCTGACGGCAGCGGAAATGGGCATACCCGAACGCATCATGGCGGTTGCTGATGTGTTCGAGGCACTGACCGCCGTAGACCGCCCTTATAAAGAGGGCAAAACCCTCACCGAATCCCTCACCATCATGGACCGCATGGTTGAAGACGGGCACATCGACCGGGCAGTATTCGAACTATTCATTCGCTCAGGCACCTACAAGCGGTATGCCAACCAGCACCTGCAGCCCGGTCAGATTGACGAGGTCGATGAAAGCCTGTTCATGAAGCCGGACTGAAAAACACGTATATTCTATGGGCTGATTCATTCCTGTTAAGGACTCATTAATGCTGTTTGCAATCATAATTGGCGGCCTGATTGGCTACGCCTTTGGCAAATTCCCGGGCTTTCTGATAGGTGCGGCAATTGGCGCCTTTTTGTTGAACCTTCTCAAGCGCCGCCTGATTGGCAAGCTCCAGAGCATCCAGTCCGGCTTTATTGAGTCGGTCTTTGCGGTAATGGGCGCCCTGTGCAAGGCAGACGGCGTCATTTCCAGGGATGAAATTCAGATGGCCGAAGCCATGTTCGTGCGCTTCCGCCTGAATGAAGACCAGAAAGCCAAGGCCAAAGCCGCCTTCAACCGAGGGAAGGAACCGGAGTTCGACCTGGATGCCGAGCTTAACCGGTTCCTCCAGGCCAGCGGACGCCAACCCGCGTTTCTCCAGATGTTCCTGCAGGTTCAGGTATCGGCCGTGGCTGCGGATGGCAAAGTTCATCCGGCCGAACACGAAATGTTGGTGCGGATAGCCCGTGGGCTGGGACTGCCCGAGAGCCAGGTCGATCAACTGGAAGCCATGCTTCGGGGCGCCCACACCCATCGGGCCGGCGCTGGCCAGCCATCGTCAGCGGATCAGATCAGCGATGCCTACAAGGTTCTCGGTGTGTCGCCGTCTGTCAGCGATGAGGAGCTCAAGAAGACCTATCGCAAGCTGATGAGCGAGAACCACCCGGATAAACTCGCCGGCCGGGGATTACCCGAAAGCATGCGGGAAATGGCGGAAGAGCGTACTCGTGAGATCAGTCATGCCTACGATGTGATCAAGGAAGCGCGAAAAAAATCCGCGTGACCTGGTTTTCTGCAATCGAGTCAGAACCAGCGGGGCACCCGCACCCGATAACGCTCGTAGTCCTCGCCAAACTTATCCGCCAGCGCCTTTTCCTCCTCCCGGGCCTGGCGGGTAATTACCAGCACACCGGCCACCAGGCACACCAGGGAGAACACACTGGGCAGCGCCAGGAAAAAGCCGAGCTGTCCCGCCATCACAGCCAGGAACAATGGGTTCCGGGAGCGTCCAAAAGGGCCACTGGTCAGTAACTTGCGCTGGTCCTTGCGTGGGTCAATACCGGAGCGCCAGTCTTCGTGCATATAAGCCTGCAAATAGTTAACGGTTGTGAAAGATGTGATCAACAGCAGCATGCCGGCCAGCAAAACCGGCCAGGCATAAAGGGGGCCGAACACGCCCAGCCAGGGATCGATATCCGCGAAAATCCGCACCACGCAGACGCCCAGAATGAGCGCGCGGAAGACATTAAAAATATGTCTATGCCACCAGGGCGCACTCCCCCGCTCACCATAATTGATGTGCGAAAAATGCATACGCTGATACAAACCAAGGCTTCGGCCAGCAAACTGCAGACCGATCATCAGAAAGAAGATGCCGAGAAAGTGGCGTACGAGGGGTTCAATAAATTCCATCAGGTTCGCTTACAACGGGTTAAGGCCGATAGCTTATTATCTGAAAACGTCTGTGAAAAGAGCTCGCTCAGGCGGCCGAACGCTCACCCTACCTAAAATGACATGTCATCACGTTTTCAGATGCATTAGAGTTATCGGGTCATTTTAAGGAGAATTCTGTTATGAGCGCCCCGGAAATCCCGCAGTCTTGCCATGTATTCTGCAACGACGCGCTCGGGCGTGATGACGCAACAACACTGTCCGAAAAAATCCGCCGACGGGAACTATCGATAACCGAACTCACCCGCGCCGCCATTGCCCGGGCACAGGCTGCCCAGCCGCTGATCCATGGCGTGGCCTCGGCGAACTACGACCAGGCCATCCAAACTGCCTCAAAGCTCGATGCAGCGACACAGGCGGGCTCCCAGCCGCTGTTCCAGGGCGTGCCGACTTTTATCAAAGACAACACCAACGTGGCAGGACTGGCCACGCGCCAGGGCTCTCTGGCAGTACCTGAAGTACCTGCTTCCGATACCAGTCCATTTGCCCGACAACTGCTTGCCCAGGGTTTCCTGTGCCTTGGTAAAAGCACCCTGCCGGAATTCGGTTTCAACGCCACTACCGAGCCCGCCCATGGGCCGGCTACACGGAACCCCTGGAACCTGGCCTATTCCTCCGGTGCCTCTTCGGGCGGTTCAGCGGCCCTGGTGGCAGCCGGCGTGGTGTCCATCGCCCATGCCAATGACGGCGGCGGCTCCATCCGAATTCCGGCCGCTTGCTGCGGTTTGGTAGGCCTGAAACCCACACGAGGACGGTTGATAGACAACGAAGCAGCCGCTTCCCTGCCCATCAACATTATCAGCGAAGGCGTGGTGACCCGCTCGGTACGAGATACCGCCAACTTTCTCGATCAGGCCGAGGCCTATTACCGGAATCCAAAGCTGCCGCCGGTCGGCAAGATCGAGGGCCCATCTGGGCGCGCCCTGAAAATCGGGCTGGTGCTGGACTCCATCAACGGCCACAAAACCGATGACATCACTCGCCAGACTGTCGAAGAAACCGCTCTCAGACTGGAAAAACTGGGGCACTACATTGAGCCTGTTCCCGTTCCGGTGCACAGCGCTTTCCCCGATGATTTCGCCCTCTACTGGGCACTGCTTGCCTTCGGTATCAGGGCCAACGGCAAGAAACTGCTCCACCCGGATTTCGACAAGCAAAACACCGACGGCCTCACCAACGGCCTGGACAAGATGTTCCGGCGGCAGTTCTGGCGCCTGCCTGCCGCGCTCTGGCGGCTCAAACGCTCATGGCACGACTACGCCCACGCTATGGCCGGCTTCGATGCGGTGCTCACGCCGGTACTTGGCCATACCACATCTACCCTTGGCCATCTCAGTCCCGACGTACCCTTCGAGACCCTGTTCGAGCGGCTGCGCCACTATGTCAGTTTCACCCCACTGGCCAACGCCACTGGCGCACCGGCAATATCGTTACCCATGAGCCACACGCCCGATCAACTGCCAGTGTCCGTTCAGTTCATGGGGCGTCACGGGGGCGAACGCACGCTGTTGGATATCGCCTTCACCCTGGAAGCCGATCATCCCTGGCCCCTGCTTTGCGATTTCAGCAGAAACAGTCTCAGTAGTGGAGAGTCGAAGACCAGGGACTCACTGGCCAATACCGTTTGAAGTTGGACACTTATAAAAACAGATGCCATATTCTTTAGGAAGCTCAGGGATCGCCTGAACTTTCCACCGAACCGAGACCCAGGGCCGTTCGTATTTCAAGTAAAGGGACAACACATTGAGCCCGGCCATGCGTGACAGTGAAGTCCTTGTGACCCATCACAAGGCACTGATGGAGCTGAGCCACAATATCAGCTTTATCGAGATGCCCCGCCCCCGGAAGCTGGCAGCTCTCATGGAGCTGTGCACTCGGCTATTGGGCTTAAAACGTGCGAGTGTCTGGCTGTTCCCCCCGGAACGGGATCGGATTACTTGCGAATGGCTGCACGACAAAGAACAGCCCGACCGCAACAGTTGCGTGTCGCCGAGTGGCGCAGAATTCAATCTGTTTCGCTCGGACCACCCCGAATACTTCCGGGCCATCACGGAAGAACGGGTTATTGCCGTGGACGATGCCCGCAATGATATCCGAACCCGTTCATTCGACGTTGGCTACCTGTCTGTTCAGAACATCTACTCCATGCTGGATGCGCCGATTTTTGACGGCGAACAACTCAGCGGTGTTGTCTGCCTGGAGTCAGATGTCCGCCGGGACTGGTCGGTCCCGGATATCTCACTGGCAGCTGCCATCGCTGACACCATAAGCCTGATGAACACCCATGAGGCGTGGCTGAGATCCAAGCGGGCCCTGGAATACGTCAGCCGTTACGATTCCCTCACTGGCCTCGCCAACATCGATTCCCTTCGTGACCGGCTGGGTCATCTGGTACGCAAGATCAAACAGCGGGGCACGGGCAGCCTGGCGCTGCTCTGGATTGATGTTGACCGCCTGAAAACCATCAATGACGGCCTCGGCCCCCAAGCCGGCGATCAGGTCATTGCCGACATCGGCCAGCGGCTTAAAGAGATACAGTTGGCAGGCAAGGACTTTCTGGCCCGGATTGGAGGGGACGAATTTGCTCTGGTTATCCGAAACTACACCCTGCCCGGCTTCCTTGATGAAGTAACCCGGGAAATCCAGAACCGGATCCGCCAGCCGATCCGGGTATCCGACCAGGACCTGAATGTCAGTGCCAGTATGGGCATCTGCCACTTCCCCGGTGACTGTCATGAACCCGAGGAACTTCTTCGGGGTGCCGAAGCCGCCATGTACCATGCCAAAAGGCAGGGCCGGGACCGTTCTACCCTGTTCGACTCGGAAATCCAGATGACAGCGCGCTCCCGATTTGCGCTGGAAAACGAACTGCGGGAAACCCTCAAAACCAATGGTCTGGATGTCTTCTACCAGCCGATCATGGACCGCACGGCAACACAGCTGGAAAGCACAGAGGCGCTGGTTCGCTGGCAGCACCCTCAGCGCGGCTGGCTATCGCCGATTGAATTTCTCGACGTGGCGCGCAGCGCAGGTCTTATGTACGAGCTCGGAGCCTGTGTACTCAAAAACGTCTGCGCACACTGGCGTAACGCAAGAAACCGCAACATTCCATTACCCACCATCTCCGTTAACCTTTCAGCCGAACAGGTATTGGTCCCCGAGTTACCGGAGCTGGTCAAGGAGATCTGCCGGAACCAGGATATGCCGGTCAGTGCCCTGCAGTTTGAAGTGACGGAAGACTCGATCCAGGGAGATTTCAGTGTGATCGGTCGGGTTCTCGAGCAACTGGTGGAGGCTGGCGCCGAGCTTGCCATTGATGATTTCGGCACCGGGTACTCATCGCTGTCGCGGCTAAAGAGCCTGCCTTTCTCCCGGATCAAGATCGACCGCTCGTTTATCAACAACCTGCCAGACGACGAAAACGATTGCGCCATTACCCTGTCGATCATTGGTCTCGCCAGGGGGCTTGGCTTGTCGGTGGTCGCCGAAGGTGTGGAAAGCGAAGCCCATGAAGCCTGGCTCTTTGAAAAAGGCTGTGACTACCTTCAGGGCTACCGCTATAGCAAACCACTCCCCTACTCAGAGTTGATCGGCCGCTATTTTTCGGGCTGATTCTGCACGTCAAAACCGGGAAATATCGATAACACTTCAAGGAAGTTTTCCTCCGGTGGGGCACTAATCGTAAGTGGCTCACCGGAAGCGGGATGACGAAAAGCCATGCCGGTCGCCGCCAGCATCAAACGCCCCTGGCTGAAACGTTCGGCAAAATAACGGTTGTGTCGACCCCGGCCGTGATTGGCATCGCCAATAATCGGGTGGTTGATATGCTTCATGTGCCTCCGTAACTGATGCTTCCGCCCCGTTTTCGGGCACAATTCGACAACCGCATAGCGACTGGTCGGATATTTCTCGATCTCTACCGGTATCTCGGTGGTCGCCAGCGTGCGGTAATGAGTGAGGGCGTCACGCACCGGCTGCTCCACCCCTTTCATCCGTCGATCCTCTGGCTCTTCCCTCAGGGCATAATCAATCTCTCCCTGCTCCGGCGGCCAGCCACGCACCATGGCCAGGTAGGTTTTTGCTACCTCGCCGGCCATCATCGCCATACCCAGCGTGCGGGCCGTGTCGCTGTCCCTGGCAAACACCAGGATGCCGGACGTGGGTCGGTCCAGACGATGCACCGGGTAGACATGCTGGCCGTCATTGAGCCCCCGGGCATATTGCAGGGCAAATTCGGTTTCATGCCTGTCGATGGGACTTCGATGCACCAGCAGTCCCGCTGGCTTGTGGACGACCAGCAAGTGGTCGTCCCGAAACAGAACAGTCAGAGGGTTACTCATAGTACTGGTGTCATAAAAGTTTCATATTCAAAACAGCCAAATTCAGTCAAGAGCACTACGCAACGGCCGATACAAAAGTAGATAACCTAATCAACTAAATTTACGTATACACTAACGACACACCTCTAACCCCGATCGAATTCAGGACTTACCAATGAACTGGTACTCGAAAAGCATACTCAACCGGGTTCTTCTTGTCGTGTTGACAGCAAACCTGATTGTCGCCGCTGGGGCGGTGGTTTACCTGAATTTCTCGCTGAAAGTCAAAGATGACTTCAATGACCTTGTCAGCACACGGATGGTTAACGCGCTCGAGGCCCAGGATGTGCTCTCCGAATTCAAGACCCAGGTCCAGGAGTGGAAAAACGTCCTGATCCGGGGTGCCGACCCGGAACAACTGGACAAATACTGGAACCGATTCCAGGAACGCGAAGCATCGATACAGAACCAGTTGGATGAGCTAATCCCACGCATTCAGGAGCCACAGGCAAAGGCCCTGATGTCTGATTTCAAACAGGCACACCGGGAAATGGGACGGGCCTATCGAGAAGGGTTCCAGGCTTTCACCCGCTCCGGCTTTGATCCGAACGCAGGCGATGCCGCTGTACAGGGGATCGACCGTGAACCCGCCAGACTGATCGTAGATGCGGCAACCGCAGTTCGAGAAGACAGCCTTGACCGGGCCGGAACCCTGAACACCGTTGTCACCGAGCGTAGCTGGGTGGTGGCGGGTCTTCTGATTGCCGCAATTATTCTGGGTACTATCGCTCTGATCATGATCCTGTTGTCGGGTGTGGTCCGGCCTGCACAGAAACTCACCTCACAGATCGCACGACTGGGCGACGGAGACCTTTCGGATCCGGTCACCATGCAGCGCGCTGATGAACTGGGCCAGTTGGCCGATGCGGCCCGCAGTCTGCACCGCTTCCTTAGCGATACCGGAAATCAACTGAGCGAGAACGCCAGGCAACTGAACGATACCGGTGAGTTGATCCGCAAGAACGCAGACAGTGTTGTCAGCCAGTCCGACCTGGCCCATCAGCGCATCGAGCAGATCGCGACAGCCATGAACGAAATGTCCGCCACCGCCGAAGACGTAGCCAGTCACGCTGCCTCGGTGGCTACCGAAGTCAGTCAGACCTCCGATGAAACCGCGACGGCCGACTCGCAGATCAACAAAGCTGTGGAAAGCATGCGCCGCCTGACCGACCAGATCCGAAGCTCGGCCGAAACCGTCAACCAGCTCGCCAGCGATGGCAAAAAAGTCGGCGACGTTATGCAGGTCATCCGGGAGATCGCGGACCAGACCAACTTGCTGGCCCTGAACGCCGCCATCGAGGCAGCTCGGGCAGGTGACGCCGGTCGCGGGTTTGCTGTCGTTGCCGATGAGGTCCGCAACCTGGCGGCCAAAACTCAGGAAGCAACCGTGGAGATCGACCAAATCATCGGCGCCATCAGCGGTGCCTCGCGGGATGCTACCGAATTCATGCAGGCCTCTGGCGTAGTGGCTCAGGAAAGCAGCGAGGCGGTTGAAGCGGTGCGCAATACCCTGGCTGAAATCAACCGGCGGATGGGCAGCATCAATGATGCAACAACCCAGGTGGCCACCGCCGCCGAAGAGCAGACCAGCGTCTGCGAAGACATCAACCGCAATGTCACGGATGTGGCCGAAACCTCAGAAGCCATGCACCAGGCTGCCGAAAACAATCTGCGCACCGTTCCCGAACTGGAAGCCATGGCCGCCCGGGCCCGGGAATTGGCAGACCGGATCAAACACTAAACGCTGCGGAACCGCCTGGCCAGCCTCCCGAAGGCCTGGCCGGCTCGGTTGCCCAGAACCAGCAGTGACGGCGTAAGCAACAGCGTCAGTACGGTGGCAAACGCCAGCCCGCCGGCGATGGCACTGGACAACTGGGTCCACCACTGGGTTGAGGGAGCGCCCAGGCCCAGCGAAGGCGTCAACAGGTCAACATTGACGCCGAGAACCATGGGCATCAAACCCAGCACGGTGGTGATGGCCGTCAGCAGCACCGGCCGCAGACGAAGGCAACCGGTTTCCAGGGCGGCCTCGTAGGCCTCCATGCCGTCCTTGCGCATCTGGTTGTAGGTATCGATCAGAATGATGTTGTTGTTCACCACAATGCCCGCCAGGGCAATCGTGCCCATTCCCACCATCACAATGCCAAAGGACTGACCGTTTACCAGCAGGCCCAGCAGGACCCCGGCAGTGGAGAGCACAATCGCCGAGAGAATCAGGAAGGTCTGGTACAGCGAATTGAACTGGGTCACCAGTATCAGCAGCATCAGCCCGATAGCCACCAGAAAGGCCGTGGCAAGGAAGTTGGAGGCCTGCTGCTGATCCTCGTTCTCGCCGGCAAACTTCACCGAAATACCCTCCGGTGGTTCTGGCATCTCCGCCTGAAGGGCCCGCAGCAGCTCATCCACACGGCGCCCCTGGGCCAGATCGGATTTGATGGTCACCGTACGCTGGCCATCCACCCGAACAATGCTGTTGGTCTTGTCACCAGGCCGCAGATCAACAAACTCCGAGAGCGGCACCTGGCCCCGGGAGGTATGAATGGTCTGGCGCTGAAGATGATCCAGTTCCCGCCAGTTGTTGGGGACCCGTACCACAATGTCCACTTCATCCCGCACGTCTTCCGGGCGATAGGTCGCCAGTTTCAAACCGTTGGTCACCAGACGAACGGCACTGCCGATGCCAAGCACATCGGTACCAAAGCGGGCGGCGGCTTCCCGGTCAACCTGCAGTCGCCACTCGATACCGGGCAGGCTGCGGTCGTCTTCGATGTCCACGAAGCCACCGAGCTCCCGTATGCGATCTTTGATTTCGTCCACGTAGCCATTGAGACTGTTCGCCTCCCGGCTGCTCACCTGCAGCTCGATTGGCTTGCCTTCTGCGGGCCCACCCTCCTGCTTGCGGAATTCCAGTTCAATGCCAGGAATATCAGAGGTCATTCCTCGGAAGTCCTCCAGAATCGCGCTGGCCGGACGCCGGGTGAACCAGTCGGTAAACTGGAACTGCAGAACGCCGATCACATCCGGCGCCAGCTGCGAGCTGGTCTGGACCATCGAGCGGGCGTAAAGGGCCTTCACCTCGGGCATGCCGCGCAGGCGCTGCTCAACTTCTCGCACGATGGCATCTCGCTCCCACACCGATAGATCACCACGCGCTCTCACCTGCACCTGGGCGGAATCCGGCTCCACACTGGGGAAGAACTCCACCCCGTGATTAAAGCGGGCATAGGCCGCATAGATCACTGCGATCACACAGAGTACGCCGATCAACGTCAGCCCCGGTGACCTGAGCAGCATTGCCAGTACCCGCCGATAGCCCTCCATCAGGCGTCCCTGCAAGTGGCCCTGCCGCGCCCGGCGGCCGCCGCTGGTGCTTCCCAGCACCGGCAGGAACACCAGCGCCATCGCCAGGGAAGCAATCAGGCAGATGATGACCGTCAGCGGCAGGAATTTCATGAATTCCCCGACCACGCCTGGCCAGAACAACAACGGCACGAACACGGCCAGGGTGGTCGCGGTAGAGGCAATAATCGGCCAGGCCATGCGACTAGCCGCCTCAGCCCAGGCGTGCTTTACCGTCTGCCCTTCCGACAGGTTCCGGTCCGCCAGCTCCGACACCACAATGGCGCCATCCACAAGCATGCCGGCCACCAGGATCAGGCTGAACAGCACCACGATGTTGAGCGTGAGCCCCATGCTCCAGATAACCAGGATGCCGGTAAGGAAAGCGCCCGGAATCGTCAGCCCCACCATAATCGCCGAACGCGGCCCCATGGCCGCGATCACCACAATCAGCACCAGCACGATGGCGGTGAGCACGTTATTCAGCAGGTCACTGAGAATATCCCGCACTTCCTCGGACTGGTCCATGATGTACCGTATTTCCAGAGAGTCCGGCAGCTCCGGTCTGGCCTGATCGATCAACTCACGAACCTGGGCAATGGTCTCGATGATGTTGGCACCCGAACGCTTGGACACTTCCAGCACCAGCGCCGGCTCGCCGTTGATACGGGCAAACCCGGTGGGGTCCTTGAAGGTGCGCTGGAGCATGGCCACATCGCCGAAGGTGACCACTGTGTCACCGTCCACCTTGATCGGCATGGACATCACATCCTCGATGGTTTCGATCACCCCGGGCACTTTCAGGGCCATGCGGCCGTTCCCGGTATCCAGCGAGCCTGCAGCCACCAGCTGATTGTTTCGGGTTACCAGGGAAGCCAGCTGATCAAAATCAACGCCGTAGCTCTCCAGCACCTGGGGATCCACCACAATTTCCAGCAGGTCCTCCCGATCGCCACCAATCTCCACTTCCAGAACTTCCGGAATGGATTCAATGGCATCCTGGAACCGCCGGGCTATGGTGATCAGCTCCCGCTCCGACAAGGGGCCAGAAAGACCCACGGACAGCACCGGGAACAGGGACACGTTGATTTCGTTCACCCTGGGTTCATCCGCCTCCTGGGGCAGCTTGGTTCGGGCTGTATCCACTTTCTCCCGCACGTCCTGAAGCGCCTTGTCCGGATCAAACCCGGCATCGAACTCCAGCATCACCGAGGCATGGCCTTCCGAGGCGGTACCGCGCATTTCCTTGATACCCTCAAGCGAACGCAGCTCCTGCTCCATGGGCCGCACCAGCAGACGCTCGGCGTCCTCCGGGCTGATTCCGTCCAGGGTCATGGATACATAAATCATCGGAATGGTGACGTCGGGGTTGGCTTCCTTGGGGATGGTCTGAAACGCGGCAATACCCCCGAGCAGGAGGAACAGGAGCGTCAGCAAGGTGGTCCGGCTGCGATCAATGGCTGCGAAGATCAGTGCGCGCATCCGGTCTAGCCCCTGTCTTCAGCGGCATCGACCGGCATAACCTGTTCCCCGGTGGTTACGAAACCACCGCCGCGGGTAATCAGGCGGATCTCATCCGGCAAACCGGTCACCCAGGCGCCCTCGGTGGAGACGCTCAACAGCTTCACTTCACCGAACTCGACGCGGTTTTCACCGTTCACGTATTTCACACCCGGGCGACCGTCATCACCGAGGGACAGGTACGCGGGTGAGATAAACATCGCCTTTACCTCCGGCAATGCCAACCGCAGGCTGGCGCTGCCACCGGCCACCCGTTTGCGATCCGGGTTCTCCACCGCGATCTCCACCGCAAAACTCCGGGTTTCGGGCGAGGCGGCGCTGGCCACAAAGGTCACCACGCCAGAAAGACGGCTACCATCGAGCAAATCCACGCGAACGGCCTGGCCGGGCGCCACATCGCCCACCGATTGCTGGGGAATCTGCGCGGTAGCCTTCAGGCGATCCACCCTCACCAGCTGAAACAGGGGGGAACCCACCTGCACCAGATCGCCGGTATCCACCGACTTGCTGTTGATGATGCCGTCAGAAGGCGTCTCGGGAGTAAGATGGCTGATTGCCTGCCGGGCATCGGTCAGCTCCGCCTCAGCGGCAGCAAGCTCGCTTTCCAGACTCAATACCTGGGATTCCGAGGCGAGGTTATTGGCGCGGAGCCGACGCGCAGCCACCAGGTCCGCTTCCAGTTTCCGAACCCGGGACTGCCAGCGCACAACCGCAGAACTCCGCCCTTCATCGGATATCGTAAGCAGCTTCTGTCCCTTCCGGACTTGCTCACCCAGGCTCACAGCCAGGGACTCCACCCGGCCGGGCACCTGGGCACTCAGCATTACCGAACTCCAGGGCTCCAACTGGCCCTGAAGCATCAGGCCCGGTTCATGCAACCGTGCCGCCAGGGTTTCCACCTGCACCGTTGTGAGCTGGTCATCGCCGCTGTCCTGGCGCTCCGGCGCCTCGTCACTGGCCACCTTCACCTCGCCAGTCGCCATCCAGATCACCAGCGCGATAACAATCAGAAGTGACAGTCCAAGAGAACCCCATTTTGCTTTCGTCATTGAATGCTCACTGTTCCTGAATCGAAGGTTGGCAGAAAAACCGGCAATTAACGGTTGCATCCGTATAAAAACGTGGGGTAGATTCTACACAGAATCTTTTTACGAATTCAGAGCAGACTGTCGATTTTATGAATCTCAACGCAGTGATTGTCCTTGTGAAGCTTGTCCTGGTGGTCGTGGTACCGCCCGGGGGCTTCTGCGTGGACAAGCGGGTGAGATAGCGACAAACCTGACAAGACACCAGAAACCCCCGGCACCGAAAGGTCCCGGGGGTTTCTTTTTTTACGGCAAAAGAAAAGGGAAAAACGACCATGAACGGCGCACAGCACATTCTTGAAGCGTTCCACCGCCACAACATCAGCACGGTTTTCGGGTATCCGGGCGGCTGCATCATGCCGCTATACGACGCGCTGGTGGACGATGTGTGCGTGGAGCACGTGCTGTGCCGCCATGAACAGGGCTGCGCGCTGGCAGCAGACGGCTACGCCCGGGCCAGTGGCAAGCTGGGCGTGTGCATTGCCACCTCCGGCCCCGGCGCCACTAACCTGATCACCGGCGTGGCCAACGCCCACCGGGATTCCATTCCCATGCTGGTCATCACCGGCCAGGTGCCCTCGGGCCTGATCGGCACCGACGCCTTCCAGGAAACCGACGTACTGGGCATGACACTGGGCATCGTAAAACACAGCTACCTGATTGATGATGCCGACAGCCTGCCGACCATCATGGAAGAGGCGATCGACCTGGCTCAGAGCGGTCGCCCCGGGCCGGTCTGGATTGATATTCCCAAAGACCTGTTGCTGACCGAAGCGGCCGATACGCCCTTCCCCCAGCCAGAACCCCGTGAAACAGCTTTAACCGACCTGACGGACGCCCTGGCGATGCTGCGCGCAGCCCGCAAGCCCCTGCTGTACAGTGGCGGCGGCATTAGCCTGGCCCACGCCGAGGACAGCTTCCGGGCCTTTGCCGAATCCTCCGCACTACCCGCGGTTGTAACCCTGAAGGGCATTGGCAACCCCGGCAAACACAATCCCAACAACCTCGGCATGTTGGGCATGCACGGCTCTCGGGCGGCCAACAAGGCCGTCGACGAGTGCGACCTGCTGCTGGTCATCGGCGCGCGCCTGGATGATCGTGCCACCGGCAAACTGGATGGCTTTGCCCCCAACGCAAGGATGATTCACATCGATGCCGACGCAGCCGAAATCAACAAACTGCGCGACGCCGACCTGGCCATCCGTGGTGATCTGAACGACATACTGAAATCACTGGCGGACGCATTGCAGGCCGAGCCACTGGCCCTCAAGGATTGGCAGAAACAGTGCCGCACCTGGTACACCACCGGCGGCTTCCATGCGGCCGACAACGATGACCCGATGGCCCCCATCACCGGCCCGGCCTTCATACGCCAGCTCTCCCGGATTGCCCCGGACGATACCGTCATCGCCTGCGACGTTGGCCAGCACCAGATGTGGGTAGCCCAGCACTACGACTTCGATCGCCCACGGCACCACCTCACCAGTGGCGGCCTCGGAACCATGGGCTTCGGCCTGCCCGCCGCCATCGGCGCCCAGTTTGCGGATCGCAACAGCACCGTTATCAACGTAACCGGTGATGGCTCGTTCATGATGAACGCCCAGGAACTGGCCACCATCCGCCGCTACAACCTGCCGGTAAAACTGATCGTCATGGACAACCAGTGCCTGGGCATGGTCCGCCAGCAGCAGGAACTGTTCTACAACAACCGCGAAAGCCAGATAAACCTGGACGACAACCCCGACTTCGTTGCCATGGCCCGGGCCTTCGACATCCCGGCCCTGCACATCGAACGCACCGACCAGATCCGCCGGGGCATCGAAACCATCCTGGCCTACAACGGCCCGATGCTGCTGCACGTTGCCATCAGCCGTGAAGAGAACGTCTGGCCCATCGTAAAACCCGGCGCCAGCAACACAGACATGATCGACGAAACTTCCCGCACCGCCAAAGCCAGCAAGGAGCAAGTTGCATGAACCCGCAAAGCCAGCCCACAACGCCCAGCTACACCATCAACTGCCGAATGATCCACGAAGCCGCGGCTCTGGAGCGGCTCTGCCAGGTGGTCCGCATCCGCGGGTTCCGGATTGCCACCATGGCGGTCGAAACCGCCGGTGAGCATCTGGATATCGCGCTGACTTTGGAGGGCACGCGGCCGATAGCCATGTTGCAGTCGCAGCTGGAGAAGCTTCATACGGTTGCCGAGGTTGCCCTTGGTTCGACCTCTGTGGCTCGGTCTCGTTCGGCCTGAACCTTGGAGATTGTCTTCGGTAGCCTGAGGTTTGGGAGTTAGGTCGCTCTGCAGCCTGAGGTTTGGCGGGCAGGTACGGGGGTGGGGGTATCTTTTCTTCGGGGAAAACAACTCGCTTCGCTCAGACATCTTTTCCCTGTCAGAAAAGATACCCCCACCCCCTACCGACGGGCAGAAACGATATTTCTGAAGGGAATATTTTGTAGGTCGGATTAGCGAAGCGTAATCCGACAAAATCTGTTGGATTACGCCTGCGGCTAATCCCACCTACAAGAACACAAAAATCTTTAAACCTGTGAACCCGCGTTGCACGTCGGCACGGGGTGGCAGGTGGATTTTTCGCCGGAAAAAGGTGTCTGAGCGAAGCGAGTTCTTTTTCCAAGAAAAACTCCACCTGCCACCCCGCAGGCCCGCCCCTCAACCAAAAGGCTACAAAGGCGGGAAACCCCGAGATTACCAGGCCTTATAAGGCAAGAACTTCCCGTTCATGGTAACCACGACACGGTCGCCCTTCGGATTCTCTTCCTTCTCGATGTCCATGGTGAAATCGATGGCACTCATGATGCCGTCGCCGAATTTTTCATGGATCAGTTCTTTCATGGTATCGCCGTAAACGCCCACCACCTCGTACAAACGGTAGATCAGCGGATCCTGCGGAACGGCACCGTCCCAGGCTTTCTTGGGGCATACCTGCAGGGCCTCTGCCACCGGCTTATCAAGACCGAGGATTTCGCACAGGGCGAAGGCCTTGTCTTCGGTGAGGCTGTTCATCCCCAGGGCTGCTGAGGTGGTGAATACCGGGGACATGCCGATGGTTTCGGCGATGGATTCCCAGGTCATACCCTTGGACACTTTGGCTTCCAGGATTTTTGCGGTCATCAGTTCTTTGTTCATCATGGCTGTTTCCTCTCTTCGGTTTTGACGTCAGGCATTCACCGCACGGGCGGCAGTTTCGGATCCGGTTTCAGATTCGTCAGACGCTGGCCCTGACTGGGCAACGCCTTTGGCGGGTTCCACGATTTTCGGGGTACCGTCTTTTTCCGGCAGGGCCGAGCCGCTGCGGTTGACCAGGAAGTCCACTAGGTAGTCCCGGGTCTTGTGATAGGCCGGGTTCTGGAAGATGGTGGCACGGGCCCGCGGGTGCGGAATGTCCACTTTCACGCTTTCGGCGATGCGGGCATTGGGGCCGTTGGACATCAGGAAAATGCGGTCGGACAACAGGATCGCTTCGTCGACATCGTGGGTGATCATGAACACGGTCTGGCGGGTCTCTTCCCAGATTTTCACCAGTTCGTCCTGAATCACGCCCCGGGTGAGCGCATCCAATGCGCCAAACGGCTCGTCCAGCAGCAGGAGTTCCGGCTGGGTGGCGAAGGCGCGGGCGATACTTACCCGCTGGCGCATACCGCCGGACAGCTGGGACGGCTTGCGGTTGAGGGCGTGGTCCAGGCCTACCATCTTCAGGTAGCGTTCGCTGTGCTCTTTCACCTTTTCCTTGGACCACTCGGGCCAACGGGCGCGTACGGCGAAGACGATGTTGTTCAGGGTGGTTTTCCAGGGCAGCAGGCTGTAGTTCTGGAAAACCACGCCGCGTTCAAGGCCGGGGCCTTTGATTTCCTTGCCGTTCATCACCACGTTGCCGGCGCTGGCTTCGTCCAGGCCTGCCAACACGTTCAGGATGGTGGACTTGCCGCAACCGGAGTGGCCGATGATGCAAACAAACTCACCTTTCTCCAGGGCAAAGCGGATATCCTCGAAGACGGTCAGCTCGCCGCCCTGGCCGTCCGGATACACCTTGGACAGGCCATCTACTTCCAGGAATGATTTACTCATAACAGGTCTCCATTCGGAGGGTTGAGGCCGGCACCGGAAACCGGTGCCGGACCGCTCATTCTTTGTATTCCACCAGTTTCTGGGCCTTGCCCAGGGCCAGGTCGAGCAGCATGCCCACCACCCCGATCATCAGGATGGAGAAGATCACACTGGCCAGATCCAGGTTGTTCCATTCGTTCCACACGTAATAGCCAATGCCAGTGCCGCCCACGAGCATTTCCGCGGCCACGATGACCAGCCAGGCGATGCCGATCGAGATCCGCATACCGGTCAGGATCGTGGGTGCGGCGGCCGGCAGGATCACGGTAATAGCGGTGCGCAGGGGCCCGAGTTCGTGTGTGCGGGCCACGTTGACCCAGTCCTGCCTCACGTTGGCCACGCCAAAGGCGGTGTTCAGAAGCATTGGCCAGATCGAGCAGATGAAGATCACGAAGATCGCCGAGGCATCAGAGTCCTGGATGATGAACAGGGCCAGGGGCATCCAGGCCAGCGGCGAAATCGGCCGCAGCACCTGGATGTACGGGTTCAGGGCCTTGTACATCAGCGGCGACATGCCGATCAGGAAGCCGACGGGCAGCGCAATGGCCATGGCCGCAAGGTAGCCGGTCAATACCCGGTACACCGAATAGGCCAGCTGGATGCCGATACCCTTGTCGTTAGCGCCGGCGTCATAGAACGGATCGGACAACTCCGCCCAGGCCAGCTTGATCACCGCCGAGGGTGGCGGCACCCGGGATTCCTGCTCCACACCACCCATCAGCATTTCGTATTCGGTCAGTCCTGTCTGGGCCTCCGGGGGCTGGGTTGCCATTTCCCAGAGCCCCAGGGCCAGAATCAGGAACGACACCGACAGCAGTGCTGCCCGGACGTTCAGGGAAGCCATGGTTACACCCTCCCGATGTCGAAGCTGCGTGCGTATTCTTCGGCACGATCAGAATCGAACGTCTTGCCCATGATGGTGTGGGTCTTGTAGGTCTTGTCCGGAGCGGTGTAACCCAGTTCTTCCATGATCTTGCCGGTCTCGCTCGCCAGGTAGACCTGCTCGGCAATACCTTTGTAGTCCACATCACCCTCGATATAACCCCAGCGCTTCATCTGGGTGAGGATCCACACGCCCATGGAGTGCCACGGGAACGGGTCGAAGTCGATGCGGTCCGGCACGTCTTTCACCTCGCCAAGGCCATCGGCGTAGTAGCCGGTCAGCACCTGCTGAATCACCGGTACCGGCTGGTTCAGGTAGTTCTTCGGTGCGATAGCTTCGGAGATTTCCTTACGGTTATCCGGATTGTTGGAGTACTGCGTCGCGTCGATGATGGCGCGCAACAGGGCGCCGTAGGTGTTCGGGTTCTGGGTCGCGAACTGCTTGCTGCAGGCAAAGGCGCAACACGGGTGGCCTTCCCAGATGTCCTTGGTCAGCATGTGGATGAAGCCGACCTTCTCCCACACGGCGCGCTGGTTGAACGGGTCCGGAGACAGGTAGCCATCGAGGTTACCGGCCCGGAGGTTGGCAACCATCTCGGGTGGCGGAACCACACGGATCTGCACATCTTTGTCCGGGTCGATACCATTCTCGGCCAGGTAGTAGCGCAACAGGAAGTTGTGCATGGAGTACTCGAACGGCACGCCGAACTTGAAGCCTTTCCACTGCTTCGGATCCCGCTTGTCCTTGTGGTCCACGTGCAGAACGATGGCCTGGCCGTTGATGTTCTCCACCGCCGGCATGATGAACGGTTCCGGTGTGGAGCCGGCGCCCATGGTCATGGCCAGGGGCATGGGGGTGAGCATGTGGGATGCGTCGTACTCGCCCGCCAGGGATTTGTCCCGGGCCACCGCCCAGCCGGCGGTTTTGGTCACAGTCACATCCAGGCCATAACGCTCATAGAAGCCCATGGGGTGAGCCATGATGATGGGCGTGGCACAGGTGATCGGCACAAAGCCAACGTTCAGCTTGGTCTTCTCAAGCTTGCCCAGGGATTCCTTTACCGCGGCCTTCGCTTTCTCCATCGGGAACACGCTGCCCAGAACGGCCGCTGCGGTACCAGCGCCCATCATTTTCATGAATGCGCGCCGGCTGTGTTCGTTGTGACCAAACACCGAGCGCACCACCGCGCCTTCAATGGCGCGATCCATCATCGCTTCAGAATCCAGGTGCTCGTCAGTTGCTAGCTGCTGGCCGGCAGAGGGCTTGAGATCGAGGGAAATGGACGGGGCGCTGTCGCCGGGTTTGCACTCCGGGCAGCCGCAGGTCTTTGCGTGTATCAGGGACTTGTCACCATCAAACGGATTTCCAAGGCTTTTCGTGGTCATTGCGCACTCTCCTGGGTTTGGGACCTAAGTTTTGGGTTATCTCTGCACTCTCACGGTGCAATAAAGGTGCGGCTCGGGCCCGATGCTGGAAATGGTCGGGGCGGCTCCGCGTGCTGAGAGAGGTATCGCAGGCTTTGTGCCAAGTCCGGTTATTTTTTTAACCCATTGTTTTTAAAGCATTAGGAATGAGGAGCCTGAAAACAGGAGAGCTACGACATTTCGTAATTCACGATTTTTCGTAGCCAGGACTGCGATTTTTCGTAGTTGGCACAGGGTTTGTTTCTTCCTTCGGGAACTGACTCAGGAAATCGCCATGAACACCGAAGCCATCATTCGCCCTGAAATCACCGGCAACTGGATTGACCATCTGCCAGAAGCGGCCCTGCAGGTAGACGCAGGCCGGGATCTGATTCTTTCGGCCAACAGCGCCATGGGCCGGATGATAGGCACCGACCGGCAATCCCTCGTCGGAACACCCTGCACCCATCTGTTCACGGACCAGCGGCCGCAACTGATTGCTTTCACCGAGGAAACTCTGTTTCGCAGCCATGGCTGGAGCCGGGATTTCTTCCTGCAGCACCGGGACGGTCATACCGTGGAACTGGAAATCTCCTCTTCCCGGGTCGGCGAAGCGGAATCCCAGAATGTGCTGTTGTTGCTCCGCGACCGGCGCCAGCTTCGCACCCTTCGGGAACGCCACGATGCCAACCACTACCACCGGGGAGGCCTGCTTGAGTGGCGTCGGGTGGAAGAACTGTTCAAGGACATGGAGCGGGAAAATCAGTTGATCCTGCATGCTGTCGGGGAAGGCATTTACGGGGTGGATGCCGAGGGCCGAGGCACCTTCGCAAACCCTGCCGCCGAGCGAATGCTGGGATGGCGAATTGACGAGCTTATGGGTCGGGTTCTGCATCGCGTGGTGCACCACTCCCATGCCGATGGCAGCTTGTACCCACTCAAGGACTGCCCGATATACGCCGCCTTCCGCGATGCCAGCGTGAAGCGCGTGGGCGAAGACTGGTTCTGGCGCAAGGACGGCAGCGGCTTCCCGGTGGAATACACCAGCACACCGATCCTGGACAACGGGCATCCGGTGGGTGCGGTGGTGGTGTTCCGGGATATCTCCGCCCGCCAGGAAGCCCAGAAAGAGCTGCAGAAAGCGCTGGAGGAGGTGGAGACCCTCAAACACCGGTTGGAGATGGAAAACGCCTATCTGCAGGAAGAACTCAGCGCCGAGTACCACTTCCACGAAATTTTCGGCCAGAGCGAGGCCATCAAAGCCATCGTGCGCCGGATCGGCATGGTGGCGCCCACCGATGCCAACGTGCTGATCACCGGCGAATCCGGCACGGGCAAGGAGCTGATTGCCCGCGCCATCCACCAGTCCAGCAGCCGACGCGACCGACCCCTGATTCGGGTGAACTGTGCGGCCATCCCCAAGGATCTGTTCGAGAGCGAGTTCTTCGGCCACATCAAAGGTGCCTTCACCGGCGCCGTCAGCGATCGCGTGGGCCGATTCGAACTGGCCGACGGCGGCACCCTTTTCCTGGACGAAGTGGGCGAAATCCCCCTTGAGCTTCAGGGCAAACTGCTCCGGGTACTGCAGGACCAGCAATTCGAGCGTGTCGGCGAGAACAACACCCGGGCGGTGGATGTGCGGGTGATCGCGGCCACCAACCGGGACCTGAAGGCAGAAGTTCAGGAAAAAACCTTCCGGGAAGACCTCTACTTCCGCCTGAACGTCTTCCCCATCGAGTCGGTGCCGTTGCGCCGGCGCCTGGAAGACATCCCCATACTCGCCCAGGAATTTCTGAACCGGGCCTGCCAGAAGTTCAACCGGCCTCTGCTGGCCCTGAAAGAACGTGACGTTGAAACCCTCAAAGCCTACCACTGGCCCGGCAACGTGCGGGAGCTGGAGAATGTGATCGAGCGCCAGGTAATCACCGCCGACGGCCGGCTTGATCTGGACCTGCCGGGGCCGGAATCTGCAGCCCGGTCCACCACAGCAGAAGCGCCGCCGGCGAGACATTACAGCGGCGAACTGATGACGGAACAGGAGTTGCGGGAGCTGGAGAAACAGAACCTGGCCCGGGCCCTCACCATGAGCAGTGGCCGGGTATTCGGCGATGACGGCGCGGCGGCCATGCTGGGCATCAAACCCACCACCCTGACCTCGCGCCTGAAAAAGCTTAAGATCGACGCCAGGGAGTTCCAGATCAGGCCGGAGTAATGCCCACCTGGTTCAGGGCGTAGGTCACCACGATCCAGATCAGCATCACCAGCGGCAGGTAGCGACCAACCAGGTACATCCGCCACTCCCACCAGCGGCTCTGGGTGCCCAGCACCGTTCGGATCTTCTCGGGCGGAATAAACCAGCAGAACATCGCAGCCCCCAAAACCCCGGAGAAGATGATCACATTACCGCCGGCCACCCGGTCGATCACATCCAGCACCGGCTCCCCGGCAATGTTCCACTCCAGCGGCGTGAAACTCAGTGCCGATGCCGTGCCCAGCACCAGCATTACCAGGGTAACAAGACTGACGGCCTTGCCATTACTCAGCCGGAACTCCTCCGCTACCGCCGCAATCATCACCTTCAGACCGGCCAGGCTGGAACTGAACGCGGCCATGAAAAACAGGCTGAAAAACAGCGTACCCACCCAGTAGCCGCCAACCATGTCCTCGAACACCCGGGGCATGGTCACAAACGCCAGCTGACTGCCCTCCGCGGGCTCCATGCCAAGACTGAACACAAACGGAAAGATCATCCAGCCCGCCAGCAGCGCCACACTGGTCTCGGTACCTGCAACAATCAAACAGGCCCGGGGCACGTGGGTCTGCCGGGGAATAAAGCTGCCGTAAGTCACCAGGTAGCCCTGACCAATCGCCAGAGAATAGAACGCCTGGCCGAAGGCAAACGCCCAAAGCTTGCCGTCCGTGAGGCGACTCCAGTCCACCTGGAAAAAGAAATCCTTGGTCTGCTCCCAGCCGGATGTGCGACTGGCCAGAATCACCAGCCCGATCATCACAACGATCAATACCGGCATCAGGATCTTCGACAACAGCTCGATCGCTGTTACATCCTTGGCCAGGATAATCGCCCCCACCACAGTGACCGCGAAAAAATACCAAAGCGAGTTGTACCCCGCGGTGAAGTCATCAAAAACCTGGAGGTTGTTTGTTGCCGCATCCACCGCATAACCCAGAGTCCAGCCGGTAATCACGAGGTAATAACTGGTGATGGCAACGGTGATCAGCACCACAAACCAGCCATACACCACGCCAAAGCGGTTCACCTGCCGGTAGGTTTGAACAGTACTGCCCTTGGAAAGACGCCCCGCCGACACTTCCAGAATCATGATGGGCAAAACCACCACAATCAGTGCCAGCAGATAAGCCACCACAAAAGCGCCACCGCCGTTCTCCCCCACCATGTACGGAAACCGCCACAGGTTCCCAAGCCCTACTGCGGCTGCGGCCATCGAAGCAACAAACGCAGGCTCGGAACTCCACTGTTTGCGGGATTCCTCAATAAACTCGTGGCGCTTTCGCACGGGGGTTCTTTCTCCAATGCCGGGGAATTTCAATGCATTGAAGGCTAGCAAATCATCGAGTTGGTCGCATGACTGATATCAAGTCAGGCTTTCTGGGATGGTGAGACTTCTGACTTGGGGGATGGCCGGCAGTGGGGGTACCTTTTCTTCTGGGAAAAACAACTCGCTTCGCTCAGACATTTTTTCCCGCCAGAAAAGGTACCCCCACCACCGTCCTTCGGACTAAGGGATTGGGTTCTCTGAAGAGAGAAAAGCGAATTTGTATTTCGCGATACCTCATGGGTATCTCGGCGCGGGGTGGCCGGTGGATTTTTCGCCGGAAAAAGGTGTCTGAGCGAAGCGAGTTCTTTTTCCAAGAAAAATCCACCGGCCACCCCGCAGCCCGCCCCTAAACAGGCAGGCTACGAGAAGAAACGGTCAGCCAAATCAGATCAACTCAATGGCAACAGCAGTCCCCTCGCCACCACCAATACACAGCGAAGCAACACCACGCTTCAGGCCGCGCTGCTTCAGGGCATTGATCAGGGTAACGATGATCCGCGAACCGGAAGAGCCGATCGGATGCCCCAGGGCACAGGCACCACCGTGGACGTTGACCTTCTCCGCCGGAAGCTTGAGCTCATTGATGGCCGCCAGAGTAACCACCGCGAAGGCTTCGTTGATCTCGAAGAGATCCACGTCGTCCACGCTCCAGCCGGCTTTCTTCAGCACCTTCTCGATGGCACCAATGGGGGCCAGGGTGAACTCGGCCGGCAGGCGTGCGTGGGTGGCGTGGGCCACGATGCGGGCCTGGGGTGTCAGGCCACGGGCGTCGGCTTCGGCGGCGGAGGCCAGAACAAGGGCGGAGGCGCCGTCGCTGATGGAGCTGGAGTTGGCCGCAGTCACGGAACCGTCTTTGGCGAAGGCCGGCTTCAGGTGCGGGATTTTCTCCGGCTTTGCGTTGCCCGGCTGCTCGTCGGTGTCGACTTCAGTGTCGCCGCCACGGCCGGAAACAGTAACCGGAACAATCTCGTCACGGAACCAGCCGTTTTCGATGGCGGCCAGGGATTTCTGCAGGGACCCGATAGCGAATTCGTCCATGGCCTGGCGGCTGATGTCGTATTTGTCAGCGGTACGCTGGGCGAAGACGCCCATCAGGCCGCCTTCGTAGGCGTCTTCCAGACCGTCCAGGAACATGCTGTCCATTACCTGTCCGTGACCCATGCGCATGCCGGCGCGGGCCTTGGGCAGCAGGTACGGCGCCTGGCTCATGTTTTCCATGCCGCCGGCGATCATGATGTTGTTGGTGCCTGCCTTGATCTGGTCGTGGGCCATGATCACGGCCTGCATGCCGGAGCCGCACATCTTGTTGATGGTGGTGCAGCCGGAGCTGTCGGGAATGCCGGAAGCACGGGAGGCCTGGCGCGCCGGGGCCTGGCCCAGGCCCGCCGGCAGTACGCAGCCCATGATTACTTCCTGCACATCCGCCGGCTGAAGGCCGGAGCGTTTAATAGCGGCCTTGATGGAGATGGCGCCCAGGTCCGGGGAGCGCACGGAGCTAAGGGAGCCCATCATGCCGCCCATCGGGGTTCTTGCTGAGCCTGCGATTACTACGTCGTTACCATTCATTTCAAATGCCCTCTAATTTGGTGCTGGGCCAAGTGGCAGGCGCCTTTCCGGGACACGCTGTGAATACGTCCCTGTACGCTTGACTGCAGCATCCATGCTGCAGACAGTCCCGGAAAGGCGCCTGCCACTCGGCCCTTCAGCTTGTGAGTACGTCTGCCTGCTTCAGGCTTTGCCCAGCACAGAGCGGGCAATAATTTCTTTCATCACTTCCGAGGTGCCGCCGTAAATGCGCTGCACCCGCGCGTCGATAAAGGCCCGGGATATCGGGTACTCGGTGGTGTATCCATAACCGCCAAACAACTGCAGGCAGCCATCGGCCACCCGGCACTGCATTTCAGTGGCGCTGTACTTGGCCATGGAGGCGGTCGGTGCATCCAGTTCACCCAGGTCGTACTGGTCAATGCACTGGTCCACGAATGCCTTGTTCACCCGGTAGTCGGTTTCCATGCGCGCGATTTCAAAACGGGTGTTCTGCAGTTGGGCCAGCTTCTGGCCAAACAGTTCCCGTTCCTGGGCGTAGGCGATGGTCAGGTCCAGGGAGCCGCGGGCGGCAGCTACGCCGAGGGCGCCGATTACCAGGCGTTCCCGGGGCAGTTCCTTCATCAGGTAAACAAAACCCTGCCCCTCTTCACCGAGGAGTGCGGAAGCCGGGATGCGCATGTCGGAGAAGAACAGCTCGGAGGTATCCCCGGAATGCTGGCCGATCTTGTCCAGGTTGCGGCCTTTGCTGTAGCCGGGCAACGAGGTGTCCACCAGGAACAGGCTGATGCCGCGGGCGCCGGCTTTCGGGTCGGTTTTGGCGGCGACGATGACCATGTCGGCGTGCTGACCGTTGGTGATAAAGGTCTTGGAGCCGTTCAGGATGTACTCATCACCATCCTTCACCGCACTGGTACGGATCGCCTGCAGGTCACTGCCAGCACCGGGTTCAGTCATGGCGATGGCGCCAACGGCTTCACCGGAAACCAGCTTGGGCAGCCACTGCTGCCGTTGCTCTTCATTACCCATGTGGCTCAGGTAGGGAGCCACGATGTCCGAGTGCACCATCACGTTGGTGGACAGCGCGCCGAATCCCATTCGGGCGAGTTCTTCACCCACCACCACGGAGAACTGGAAGGGTGCACCAATGCCGCCCCACTCTTCGGGCACATCCACGCACAGCATCCCGGCGTCGCCCAGGGTGTTCCAGAGCTCGCGGGGCACCAGCCCTGACTTCTCCCAGGCTTCGTAGTGCGGCGTCACTTCTTTCTCCAGGACCTTGATAACGGAATCCCGGAACATCCCCAGTTCTTCTTTATCAACAGACACGGTCATGTATGTCTCCTGCAACTGAATGCTTTACTTGGGCGCCATGCGAAGCGCGCAGTCCAGACGAATCACTTCGCCGTTGAGAATCGGGTTGCGCACCATCTGGTCCACCATCATGCCGAATTCCTCCGGCTTGCCGAGACGCTTCGGGAACGGCAGCGTGGCTGCCAGGCTCTCCTGAACTTCTTCCGGCATACCCGCCATCATGGGTGTCATGAACAGGCCCGGTGCAATCGTATTTACACGGATGCCTTCGCGAGCCAGCTCACGGGCCGACTGAAGGGTTAGCGATACCACACCGCCCTTGGAGGCGCTGTAGGCCGCCTGGCCAATCTGGCCCTCGTAGGCGGCCACCGAAGCGGTATTGATGATCACACCCCGTTCACCGTCAGCGTTGGGTTCGCGCTGGGCCATGTCCGCTGCCGCCAGGCGCAGGATGTTAAAGGTACCAATCAGGTTGACCTGGATAACCTTGCTGAAGTTCTCCAGGGGCATCACGCCCTCGCGGCCCAGAATCTTCGAGGCCGTGGCAATACCGGCACAGTTCACGGCAATACCACAGGGGCCATGGGCTTCCCGGGCGGCATTAATGGCCGATTCGGCGCTGTCCGGGGAACTGACATCGCATTTCAGGAAAATGCCGCCGATATCCGCGGCCACCTTTTCACCCTGTTCCTGCTGAAGGTCAAGAACCGCGACCTTGCAGCCGGCGGCGGCCAGTGCGCGAGCCGCACCCTCGCCCAGTCCGGAAGCACCGCCTGTTACAATGGCTGCCACATTTTTGAATTCCATCGTTCACTCCCCTTTTCAGGATTCTGTTTGTTAAAAATCGGACCCTAAAACTACTTTACGTTTACGTAAACTTTATCTAACCTAAGTCTAAAAAGGAAATCCCAATGGACATTAAAAAGACATACAGCATCAGTGAGCTCGCAAAAGAGTTCGACGTGACAACCCGGAGCATTCGTTTCTACGAAGACCAGGAGCTGCTCAGGCCCACACGGCGCGGGCAGACACGGATCTTCAGTTCAAAGGATCGAGTGCGTCTGAAGCTTATTCTCCGCGGCAAGCGAATGGGATTCTCCCTGGCGGAAACCAAAGAACTGTTCGACCTGTGGGACGAAACCCTCAGTGGCAATGAAAAACAGCTGTTGAAGATGCTGACCATCCTGGAGAACAAACGGGCTCAGCTGGAACAGCAGAAAAACGACATTGCCCAGGCCGAGATGGAAATGGATACAGCCGAAGCCCGGTGCCGAGAAGCCCTGGCCGAGCTGCAGAAGAAAAAGAAACAGCAGGCCCCGGTAAAAGAAGAAGCCAGGCAGACCGCTGAAAACTAATGAATGACAGAAATCAAAGGTAGCCAACGATGAAATCACAGTACTCAGAGCTCAACTTCGGCCTCGGCGAAACCCTCGATATGCTCCGCGAGCAGATCAACGGCTTTGCTGCTTCCGAAATCGCACCGCGCGCCGAGGAAATTGACCGCAACAACGAGTTCCCCATGGATCTGTGGCGGAAAATGGGCGACATGGGCCTGCTGGGTATCACCGTGAGCGAAGAATACGGCGGCTCCGATATGGGCTACCTGGCGCACGTCATCGCCATGGAAGAAATCAGCCGTGCTTCCGCCTCCGTTGGCCTCTCCTACGGTGCCCACTCCAACCTGTGTGTGAACCAGATTCACCGCAACGGCACCGAAGAACAGAAACAGAAATACCTGCCGAAGCTCGTCAGCGGCGAACACATTGGCGCCCTGGCCATGTCCGAACCCAACGCCGGCTCCGACGTCATCTCCATGAAACTCAGCGCCAAAGACGCCGGTGACCACTACGTACTCAACGGCAACAAGATGTGGATCACCAACGGCCCGGATGCAAACACCTACGTCATCTACGCCAAGACCGACACATCCGCCGGCTCCAGAGGCGTGACCGCCTTCATCGTAGAACGCGACGCCCCGGGCTTCAGCCGCCACCAGAAACTCGACAAACTCGGCATGCGGGGCTCCAACACCTGTGAGCTGGTATTCCAGGACTGCAAAGTACCCAAGGAAAACGTTCTGGGCGGCGTTGGCAACGGCGCCAAAGTCCTCATGAGCGGCCTCGACTACGAGCGCCTGGTTCTCTCCGGCGGCCCCCTGGGCATCATGCAAGCCGCCATGGACGTCGTCGTTCCGTACATCCGCGAGCGCAAACAGTTCGGCCAGGCCATCGGTGAATTCGAACTGGTCCAGGGCAAAGTAGCCGACATGTACACCTGGATGAACACCGCCAAGTCCTACGTCTACATGGTTGCCATGTCCGCCGACCGCGGCGCGGAAACCACCCGTAAAGACGCCGCCGGCGCGATCCTCTACTCCGCCGAAATGGCCACCAAAATCGCCCTGGACGCAATCCAGCTGCTCGGCGGTAACGGTTACATCAACGAATACCCGACAGGCCGCCTGCTGCGGGACGCCAAGCTGTATGAGATCGGTGCTGGTACGTCAGAGATTCGTCGGATGCTGATCGGCCGCGAGCTGTATCTGAACAAGTAAACAGCCGCTGATCACATCGATTTACGGAAGATAACTCCCTCGGTACGCCGAGGGCGTGGCGGGTGTTCCTCCCGGGAATGTCTGCGGCCATGGATGGCCGCAGTCAAGCGCACATGGACGTGCTCGTAGCGTTTCCCGGGAGGAACACCCGTCACGCCCGGATGCCCCCGAATAAGAAGGCAGGGAAAATGACCATACTTCAAAGCAAAATCAATCCGCGGTCCGAAGAGTTCCAGGCCAACCAGGAATCAATGGCCCAGGCCGTAGCCGACCTGCGCGACAAAGTTTCCGCCATCCAGCAAGGCGGCGGCCCCTCCTACCAGGAGCGCCACATCGCCCGCGGCAAGCTGCTCCCCAGAGAGCGCATCAACCGCCTCCTGGACGACGGCTCCCCGTTTCTGGAAATCGGCCAGTTCGCCGCCTACAACGTCTACGATGAAGAAGTCCCCGCAGCAGGCGTGATCGCCGGCGTGGGCCGCGTCTCCGGCACCGAATGCATGATCATTGCAAACGACGCCACCGTAAAAGGCGGCAGCTACTACCCGCTGACCGTCAAGAAACACCTGCGCGCCCAGGAAATCGCCCTGCAGAACCGCCTGCCGTGCATCTACCTGGTCGACTCCGGCGGCGCCAACCTGCCCCGCCAGGACGAAGTCTTCCCGGATCGTGACCACTTCGGCCGCATCTTCTACAACCAGGCCCGCATGTCCGCCGACGACATCCCGCAGATCGCCGTCGTCATGGGCCTGTGCACCGCCGGTGGCGCCTACGTGCCCGCCATGGCGGACGAATCCATCATCGTCCGCAACCAGGGGACCATCTTCCTGGCCGGCCCGCCGCTGGTAAAAGCCGCCACCGGTGAAGTGGTCAGCGCCGAAGACCTCGGTGGCGCCGACGTACACTGTAAAATCTCCGGTGTTGCCGACCACTACGCCGAGAACGACGCCCACGCCCTGGAAATCGCCCGGCGCAGCGTCTCCAACCTGAACCGTCGCAAGCCAACGGATGTGGAAATCCGCAAGCCCAAGGCACCGCTGTACGACGCCGAAGAAATCTACGGCATCGTCGGCACCGACCTGCGCAAACAGTTCGACGTGCGCGACGTCATCGCCCGCACCGTCGACGGCTCCGAGTTCGACGAATTCAAACGCTACTACGGCCAGACCCTGGTGACCGGCTTTGCCCATATTCACGGCTACCCGGTGGGCATCATCGCCAACAACGGCATCCTGTTCAGCGAAGCCGCCCAGAAAGGCGCCCACTTCGTTGAATTGTGCTGCCAGCGCAACATCCCGCTGCTGTTTCTGCAGAACATCACCGGCTTCATGGTCGGCCAGAAATACGAATCCGAAGGCATTGCCAAGCACGGCGCCAAGATGGTCATGGCCGTAGCCTGTGCCAACGTGCCCAAGATCACCGTACTGATCGGTGGCTCCTTCGGCGCGGGCAACTACGGCATGTGCGGCCGTGCCTACAGCCCGGATTTCCTCTGGATGTGGCCGAACGCCCGTATCTCCGTCATGGGTGGCGAGCAGGCCGCCGGCGTTATGGCCACCGTTCGCCGCGAAGGTATGGAACGCAAGGGCCAGGAATGGAGCGCCGAAGAAGAGGCTGAATTCAAGCAGCCGATCATCGACACCTACGAACACCAGGGCCACCCCTACTACGCCAGTGCGCGTCTCTGGGACGACGGCGTCATCGACCCGGCCCAGACCCGCGAAGTGGTTGCCCTGAGCCTGTCTGCCACCCTTAACCGACCCGCCAAGCCAACGCGCTTCGGCGTGTTCCGGATGTAATCGGGGAGACTGACATGACAGACAACGAATCCGCAGTTCTGCTCAGACACCGATCCGAAGGCATTGCCGAGGTGGTTCTCAACCGCCCGGACAAACGCAACGCCTTCGACGACGTGATCATCCAGCAGCTGATCAGCACCCTCACCGAAGTGAATGCCGACAACAGCGTGAAGGTCGTTATCCTGCGCTCCGAAGGCAAGCACTTCTCCGCAGGGGCCGACCTTGGCTGGATGCGCCGTATGGCCGAGAACAGCCGCCAGGAAAACCTGGACGATTCCCGGGAACTGGCGCGGCTGATGAACGTACTCAACCATCTGTCCAAGCCGGTGATCGGACTGGTACAGGGCGCTGCCTTCGGCGGCGCGGTGGGCCTTGCCGCCTGCTGCGACATCGTCATCGCTACCGAGAAATCCAGCTTCTGCCTAAGCGAAGTGAAGCTCGGCCTGATTCCGGCTGTGATCAGCCCCTACGTGGTGCGCGCCATCGGCGAGCGCCAGGCCCGGCGGTACTTCATCTCCGCCGAAGTATTCACCGCCAGGCAGGCTCAGGAATACGGCCTCGTACACATCGTCTGTGACGATGTCGACGCCATGGAAGCCCGCTGCAACGAGATGCTCCAGCAACTGGCCATGAACGGGCCCGAGGCTATGAAAGCCGCCAAGGACCTGGTATTCGCCGTTAGCCACAAGCCCATCAACGACGACGTGATTGACGACACTGCACACCGCATCGCGGATATCCGGGTGGGTGAAGAAGGGCAGGAAGGGCTCAGCGCCTTCCTGAACAAGCGCAAGGCCAACTGGGTTCCGGAGGAAGAATAACAATGTTCAGCAAGATACTGATCGCCAACCGGGGCGAAATCGCCTGCCGGATCATACAAACCGCCCACCGCATGGGCATTCGCGTCGTCGCCGTCTATTCTGAGGCCGACGCCAATGCACGGCACGTGGCCATGGCCGACGAAGCCTTCCACATCGGCCCCGCGCCCAGCTCCGATAGCTACCTGCGGGCTGAAAAGATCATTGAGATTGCCAAGAAGAGTGGCGCTCAGGCCGTTCACCCGGGCTACGGTTTCCTCTCGGAAAACACCGCATTCGCCGAAGCCTGTGAAGCCAACAACATTGTCTTCATTGGCCCGCCCTCCTCGGCCATTGCCGCCATGGGCTCCAAGTCTGCGGCCAAGGCCATCATGGAAAAAGCCGGCGTACCCCTGGTGCCCGGTTACCACGGCGACGACCAGTCCGTTGAAACCCTGCGGGCCGAAGCCGAGAAATGCGGCTTCCCGCTGCTGCTCAAGGCCGTCGCCGGTGGCGGTGGCAAAGGCATGCGCGTGGTGAATAACATGGGCGAGTTCGACGATGCCCTGGCGGCCGCCAAGCGCGAAGCCCAGAACGCCTTCGGCAACCCGGACATGCTGATCGAACGCTACCTGACCCAGCCACGGCACGTGGAGATTCAGGTGTTCTGCGACAAGGATGGCAAGGGCGTGTACCTGGCCGAGCGTGACTGCTCCGTGCAGCGCCGCCACCAGAAAGTCCTGGAAGAAGCCCCGGCCCCCGGCCTGAGCGAAGACACCCGCAAGGCCATGGGTGAGGCCGCCGTGCGCGCCGCCCAGGCCATCAACTATGTGGGTGCCGGCACCGTTGAATTCCTGTACGACGTGGACGGTTCCTTCTTCTTCATGGAGATGAACACCCGACTGCAGGTCGAGCACCCGGTGACCGAGATGGTTACCGGCCAGGATCTGGTGGAGTGGCAGCTGAAAGTGGCCTGGGGTGATGCCCTGCCACTGGAACAGTCCCAGGTGAAAACCCGGGGCCACGCCCTGGAAGCGCGGATCTACGCCGAGGATCCGGACCAGGACTTCCTGCCGGCCACCGGCAACCTGCGCTACCTGAGCACTCCGGATGAAAGCGCCCACGTGCGGGTCGACACCGGTGTGACCGAAGGCGACGACATCAGCATCCACTACGACCCCATGATCGCCAAGCTGATCGTGTGGGACGAAACCCGCGACCAGGCCATCAACCGCATGGTCCAGGCCCTTGAGCATTACCGCATTGCCGGCGTGAAGACCAACATCCGGTTCCTGCACGCCCTGGCCGACGCACAGCCGTTCCGGGAAGCGGACCTGACCACCGGTTTCATCGAGGATCACCGGGAGCTGCTGTTCCCGAAATCCAAGCTGGACACCCACAAGGCCCTGGTACTGGCCGCCGGTTTTGTACTGGAGCAGCGCAAATCCCGGGAAGTGGTCAGCACCGACCCCTGGTCACCGTTCGGCCGCCAGAACAGCTGGCGCATGAACTCCGAATACGCCCAGCCACTGCAACTGCAGGTTGGTGAAGAGATTCACGACCTCAAGGTACTGGAGCGCGATGACCGTTATCAGGTGTATGTGGGCGACAGCGTCTACAACCTCACCGCCCGCCTGGACGACGATTATCTGCAGGCGGTCATCAACGGCCACCGCATCAGCATCCACGGCAACCTGCACAACGACCAACTGGTGCTGTTCTACGAAGGCGATACCTTCAACTGCAACGTGTACAAGGAAAGCTACGGCTTCGAGGAAATGGCCGGCGACGGCAGCCTGGCCGCGCCCATGAACGGCGCCATCGTCGCCGTGCAGGCCAAGGTCGGCGACAAGGTCACCGCTGGCCAGAGCCTGGTGATCATGGAAGCCATGAAGATGGAGCACGCCATCAAGGCCCCGGCTGACGGCGTGGTCACCGAGATTTTCTTCGCCGAAGGCGACCAGGTTTCCGAAGGTGCTGAGCTAATTGCCATTGAGGTGAATGACCCTGAAGCGAAACAAGAGGAGGCAGGCTGATGGCCTTTCCCAAACAGGTTCGCCTGGTTGAGATGAGCCCCCGGGACGGACTCCAGAACGAGCCCGGCCCGGTGATCGCCACCGCCATCAAGACCGGACTGATCGACCGCCTGGCAGACAGCGGCCTGAGCCACATCGAGGCCGCCAGCTTCGTGTCCCCGAAATGGGTGCCACAAATGGGCGACGCCGCCGAGGTGATGGCCGGCATCAATCGCAAGGCTGGCGTTCGCTACTCCGCCCTCACCCCGAACCTGAAAGGGTTTGAGGGGGCACTGGCAGCGAAGGTCGGCGAAGTGGCCGTCTTCGGCGCCGCGTCCGAATCCTTCACCAAAAAGAACATCAACTGCACCATCGCCGAAAGCCTCGAACGCTTCGCCCCGGTGGTGGAAGAGGCCCGCAAACACGGCATCCCCGTGCGTGGCTACGTTTCCACCGTCATGGGCTGCCCGTACGAGGGCGACATCGCCCCGGAACAGGTGGCCACCGTGGCCAAGGCCCTGTACGACATGGGCTGCCACGAAATCTCCCTGGGCGACACCATTGGCGTAGGCACACCGATCAAAGCCAAACGCATGCTCGAAGCCGTCGCTGCGCACGTGCCCATGGATAAACTGGCTGCGCACTTCCACGACACCTACGGCCAGGCACTGGCCAACCTGTATGCGGTGCTGGAACAAGGCGTCAGCGTCATCGATGCCTCCGTCGCCGGCCTCGGCGGCTGCCCCTACGCCAAGGGTGCCTCGGGCAACGTAGCCACCGAAGACGTGCTATACCTGCTTAACGGCCTTGGCATCAAAACCGGCGTCGATCTTGAAAAGCTTGTCGCCACAGGCGACTGGATCTGTGGCCAGCTGAACCGCCACAACGGTTCCAAAGTCGGCCAGGCACTCGGCGGCAACTGCCAATGATCAAATTGGCGGGCGGGAACAGCTTCCCAGGACTGTCTGCAGCATGGATGCTGCAGTCAAGCGTACAGGGACGTATTTACAGCGTGTCCTGGGAAGCTGTTCCCGCCCGCCAAAGCACCGAACAAGAAGGCTAGGAGCCAAGAATGAGCAAGAAAAACGTAGTCGCCCTGGATCTCCCAATCCCGGAGATCAGCGAGATGCCAGAGGACACCCAGAAGTACTTCCAGATCTGCCAGGAAAAGCTGGGCATGATCCCGAACGTACTCACCGCCTACAGCCAGAACCTCAAACAACTGGAAGGTTTCACCCGCCTGTACAACGAGCTGATGCTTGGCGAGGGTGAACTCTCCAAACTGGAGCGGGAAATGGTCGCCGTGGTGGTCTCCTCCGAGAACAAATGCTTCTATTGCCTGGTTGCTCACGGCGCCGCCGTGCGGGTCCTGAGCGGCGACCCCCAGCTGGGTGAGCACATGGTGATGAACTTCCGCAGCGCCAAGCTGGACAAGCGCCAGCGGGCCATGCTGGATTTTGCATCCCACCTTACCCGCTCACCGGCCACCGTTACCGAAGACCACATCCAGGCCCTGCGGGATGCCGGTCTCAGCGACCGCGGCATCTGGGATCTCAGCAACCTGATCGGTTTCTACAACATGTCCAACCGCGTGGCGATTGCCAGCGATATGCAACCCAACCCCGAATATCACAGTCAGAGTCGCTAGCAGGTAAACCACCCTGCTCGCCCTCGAATACAAAAACAATGGAGGCAGAGATATGAGCAAGACTCTACCAAGTTATACAAGCGGAACCGCGGAAGTGCCCCTGCTGGGCATGACCATCGGTGAAATGCTCGACCGCACCGCCGAGAAGTACCCGGACAACGAAGCCCTGGTGTGCCTGCACCAGGACATTCGCTGGACCTACAAAGAGTTTGTTGAAAAGGTCGACGAAGCCGCACGTGCCTTCATGGCCATTGGCGTCAAACGTGGCGACCGCGTGGGCATCTGGTCCCCCAACCGCTATGAGTGGACCGTTACCCAGTTCGCCACCGCCAAGGTCGGTGCCATCCTGGTGAACATCAACCCGGCTTACGGCGTGCATGAACTGCAATACGCCCTGAACCTGGCTGGCATCACCACCCTGGTAACGGCTGACAGCTTCAAAGCCTCCAACTACCGCGAGATGATCTACGAGCTGGCCCCGGAGCTGAAGCGCAGCGCCCCCGGCAAGCTCAAGGCCGACCACGTGCCCGAGTTGCGTGCGGTAATCAACGTGCACCAAGACAAGCACGATGGCATGTGGACCTGGAAGGAATTCGTCGGCTTCGCAAGCGACGTATCCCAGGACGATCTGGTAAAACGCCAGGGCGAACTGCAGTTCGATGATCCCATCAACATCCAGTTCACCTCCGGCACCACCGGCAACCCGAAAGGCGCCACCCTCACCCACCACAACATCCTGAACAACGGGTACTTTGTGGGCGAGAGCCAGCTCCTGACCGAGAAGGACCGCCTGGTGATCCCGGTGCCGCTGTACCACTGCTTCGGCATGGTCATGGGCAACCTGGGCTGCATCACCCATGGCTCCACCATGATTTATCCGGGCGAAGGCTTCGAGCCCAAGTCTGTACTCCAGGCCGTGCACCAGGAGCAGGCCACCGCCCTGTACGGCGTGCCCACTATGTTCATCGCCGAACTGGCTGAGCCTGAGTTCGAGACCTACGACCTCTCCACCCTGCGCACCGGCATCATGGCTGGCTCCATCTGCCCGGCGGAGGTGATGAAGAAGGTCAACGGCAAGATGAACATGAAGGAAGTTCAGATTGCCTACGGCATGACCGAAACCAGCCCGGTTTCCACCCAGACCAGCTCCCTTGATCCGTTCGAGAAGCAGGTGACCACCGTGGGCCGCACCCAGCCGCACCTGGAAACCAAGATTGTCGATCCAGGCACCGGCAACGTGGTTCCGCGCGGGGAGATCGGTGAACTTTGCACCCGTGGCTACAGCGTGATGCTGAAGTATTGGAACAACGAAGAGAAAACCCGCGAAGCCATCGACGATGCTGGCTGGATGCACACCGGTGACCTGGCCACCATGGACGAAGAGGGCTACATCCAGATCGTTGGCCGCATCAAGGACATGGTCATCCGCGGTGGTGAGAACATCTACCCGAAAGAAATCGAAGAGTTCCTCTACACCCACCCGGCCATCGAAGAAGTACAGGTAACCGGCATTCCCGATGACAAATACGGCGAAGAGCTGATTGCCTGGGTGAAGCTGGCTCCGGATGCGGCGCCCGTCACGGCCGAGGACCTGCAGGCCTTCTGCAAGGGCAAGATCGCCCACTTCAAAATCCCGAAGAACTACAAGTTCGTGGATGAATTCCCGATGACCGTCACCGGGAAGATCCAGAAGTTCAAGATGCGGGAGATTTCAATCGAGGAGATGGGGTTGAAGAAGTAAGGCTCCCGCCCTTTCACTCCCTCCAACTACAGACCCCGGCTTATGTCGGGGTTTGTGCTTTGTGTAGTCCGCGTATGGGCGAGGAGCTGGGCTGGGGCATCGAACTCAGCCCGATGGACTACTGCCCCGCGATCCGTGAGGCGGAGGCTGCGCGCGGCGAGTGGGGATGACTGGGCGGGCAATCCCCCTCAAACACCACTCTCAATCGCCACACTGGACCGCATCACGGCCTTGTCCCGGCCCGGTGGTGCGCCAAACAGTTTGCGATAATCGCGGCTGAACTGGGACGGGCTTTCATAGCCCACCTGGTAGCCAACACTCGCCACTTCCTGATCATTTAACAGGAGCCGTCGGGCTTCCTGCAGGCGCACCAGCTTCTGGAACTGCACGGGCGTTAACCGGGTGATGCTCTTGAAATGCCGGTGGAAGGTCGCCGGGCTCATACTTGCCATCGCCGCCAGTTCCGCCACCCGGAAGGGCTGCTGGTAGTTCGCCTGCATCCAGGCGGTTACCCGGCCAATGCGGGCGGTGTCGCTGTCTTTCAGGCCGATCTGTTGAAGGGCCGGCCCCAGCGGCGAGCGCAATACACGCCAACAGATTTCCCTACGGACAAGCGGCTCCAGCACTTCACGATCCTCCGGTTGATCCAGCAACCGGAGCAGGCGGATGACAGGATCGTACAGCTCGTCCGGCATCCCGGCCGTGACCAGTGCTGGCTGTTTCGGGCCCCGATACGCCATTTCCGGGTGGGTCACCAGCAGCTCGGAAATCATCGCCGGATCAATTGACAGGCTCAGCGCCAGATACGGCTTGTCCGGGGCGGCCTGCACAATCCGGGAGTTCACTGGCACATTGACGGACGCCAGCAGGCACTCGCCCTGGCGATAATGAAAGGCCGACTCCCCAACCGCCGTCACCTTGGCTCCCTGCAACACGATGCAGAACGAGGTCTGGTAAAGGGCCCGGATGGTGCCGCTGGGTTCCAGGGCGCGGGTTAACCGCAAACCGTCGATCGCGCTTTCCGGGCCGTGGGTCTGCCATTGCTGCTCGACAAGATCACGGAGCCGGCCCAGGGATGGGTTGTCAGGTTGCATTGGAATCACGTTAGGCTGGGCAGTCATGTTGGCCTCCTCGTCTGATGGGATCATAGACTGTCCGGCGCCGCACTTCAGCAGGGGCATCCCCGGTCTGACACTAGGTTGAGAGGATTGTGCAATCCTCTGATAGTTTCCGCCAGCCCGATTGGCCGTGCATCGCCTAGTATGAATCGACGGCCCTGCTTCGGCAGGTTCTTCCATGACGAAGAGGTGATCGGCTATGACAACACCCAACCTACCCCAATCCACCCATGACGCCTCCCTGCGCCTGAGAACGCTGGGCAACTCGGGGCTGTTTGTATCGGAACTGTGCCTGGGCACCATGACCTTCGGCGGCGGGAATGATATGTGGGGGCTGATCGGCCAGTTGCAGCAGGAACAGGCCGATGAGCTGGTGAAGATGGCCCTGGACGCGGGCATCAACTTTTTCGATACAGCCAACGTGTACGGCGGTGGTGCCAGTGAGCGTATCGTGGGCCAGTCCCTGAAGAATCTGGACGTTCGCCGCGAAGATGTCGTACTAGCCACCAAGGTGCTCGGCCCGATGGGCGAAGGCCCCAACGCCCGTGGCGCATCCCGCGGCCACATCATGAGTGAGTGCAAGGCCAGCCTGCAGCGACTGCAAACCGATTACATCGATCTGTACCAGATCCACGGTTTCGACCCGGCCACGCCGATTGAGGAAACCCTGGAGGCACTGAATACGCTGGTGCAACAAGGCCATGTCCGTTACGTCGGCCTGTCGAACTGGGCCGCCTGGCAAGTGATGAAAGCCGTTGGCATTACTCGGGGCCGCCTCCTGTGCCCTATTCTTTCACTGCAGGCCTACTACACTCTGGTGGGCCGGGATCTCGAACGGGAAGTGATCCCAATGCTGGAGTCTGAAAACATAGGCCTAATGGTATGGAGCCCGCTGGCAGGCGGCTACCTCTCCGGCAAGTACGAGGGGCCGGACGTGTCCGAAGAAAACCGACGCGCCAAGTTTGATTTCCCACCGGTCAACCGGGAGCGCGGCAATGCTGTCATCGCCGTGATGCGGGAGATTGCCACCGGCAAGAAGGTCGATGGCCAGCCCGTCAGCGTGGCTCAGATTGCGCTTGCCTGGCTGTTGCACCAGGACGCCGTGACCAGCGTTATTGTCGGAGCCAAGCGGATAGACCAGTTGCGGGACAATCTCCTGGCGGCACAGATCCGGTTCTCAACTGACGAACTGGCGGCCCTGGATGAAGTCAGCCGCCTGCCGGCGGAGTATCCGGGCTGGATGCTGGAGCGACAGGGAGAGTATCGGGCACATATGAAGGCATGATATTCGACCTGGAAGAGCCTTAGAAAGCAGAACGCGGAGCATCAGGAGGATCAGGCGTTTTATCTCAAGCACGATCTGAGCGACCAGGCGATCTGTTCGCTAGCGACTTGGCTGGTGAGTATCCGCCGGGAGGTAGACAGCCTGATTCGCAACATCGAGAAGTGGATTGAGGAGTCTGACGCTTTCATCCATTGTGTTCGCGACGGCGGGTATTCGCTGCCAAGGTTACAGCCGATCGATAGCGTTTTCGCCTTGAAAACAAGGGTTTTGTCCCAATATTGGGACTTGAACCGTTGCCTTCGCCCGCTGGCCGGGCGGACGCCCTTCTTCATGCAACCACATCAGGGAAAGATTATGACCGGAACCCTCCACACTCCGTTTCAACAACGGAACTTCTGGCGGCTGACCTCGCTGATGGCGTTGGTTCTTTTTCTTAGCGGCTGTGGGATCAATAACATCCCCACCTACGATGAGCGAGTGACCGCAGCCTGGGCTCAGGTGGAAAACCAGTACCAGCGCCGGGCAGACCTGATTCCCAATCTTGTGGAAACCGTAAAGGGTTTCGCCGCGCAGGAGCAGGAAACTCTCACTGCGGTGATTGACGCGCGCTCGAAAGCGACATCAATCCAGGTAGACGAGAGCATTCTCAACAATCCCGAGAAGCTCAAGCAGTTCCAGCAGGCCCAGGGTGAGCTCAGCAGTGCCCTGAGCCGACTGATGGCGGTTTCAGAACGCTACCCGGACCTGAAATCGAATCAGAACTTCCTGGCGCTTCAGTCCCAGCTTGAGGGCACAGAAAACCGTATTGCCGTCGCGCGGCGGGACTTCATCCAAGCGGTGGAGCGGTACAACACCGAACTGCGAACCTTCCCGGGCAAGATCTGGCACAGCCTGCTGTACAGCGATCTCGAGCCCCGCGCCAACTTCGAAGCCACCACAGAAAACGCGGATGAAGCACCCGCGGTGGAATTCTGATGGTTGTCCAGCTCAACAAGAGTCTGTTACTGGCATTGCTGGTGTTGCTGCCAGCTACCGTCTGGGCTCAGTCCACGCCGGAATTTCCCGAACTGACTGGCCGGGTGGTAGACCGGGCGGAGATGTTGTCTCCCGAGGTGGAATCGCGCCTGAGCCAGATGCTCCAGGCCCATGAACAGGCCAGCACCGAACAGGTAGTGGTGGTTACCCTGCCGAACTTGCAAGGTTATCCGATTGAGGATTTCGGCTACCAGCTGGGCCGGCACTGGGGTATCGGCCAGAAGGGCGAGGACAACGGCGCGCTGCTGATCGTGGCGGAGGAAGAACGCAAAATCCGCATCGAGGTGGGCTATGGTCTTGAAGGCCGGCTTACTGATGCCGACTCCTCGGTCATCATCAATCGCATTATTACCCCGGCGTTCCGTCAGGGGGATTTTCAGGCCGGTATCGTTAACGGCGCCGCCGCCATGATCCAGGTACTCGGCGGCGAGCCCATGGCAGCTCCGCAGAGTCAGCAACCCGTTGCACTGCAGGAGAAGCCCAAAGCCGGTATGGTCGCGCTGTTCTTCATCATCATGATGGCGGTGGTGTTCTTTATCGGCAGCCGCGGTGGCCGTGGTGGCCGCGGAGGTGCTGCGCTGTTAGGGGCAGCATTGCTGGGTGGCGCCATGGGCGGCCGGGGCGGAGGCTTCGGCGGTGGCGGCTTTGGTGGCGGCGGAGGCGGCTTTGGCGGCGGCGGTGCCTCCGGTGGCTGGTAGCGCCACATGGGCATGCTCGCGCGCTGAATCCCCTCACCTGACAATGAGAATGGCACAATCATGACATTACTAAGCAAAAGCGATCAGGAAGCCGTTACCGCCGCCATCAATAAGGTGGAACGGGAAACCGACGCCGAACTGGTAACCGTGCTGACGGCCCAATCGGATAACTACAGCTATATTCCACTGGTCTGGGCCGGCATTCTGGCGCTGCTGGTGCCGGGTATCGGCAACTATTTCGGGAACTGGTTCGGAGCCGACATGCTCATGCTGGTGCAGTGGGGCACGTTCGTCGTGCTCAGCCTGCTGTTCCGGATGCCGGGCATAAACACCCGCCTGATTCCCCGGCAGGTGCGTTACTGGCGGGCCTCCAACCTCGCCCGGCGGCAATTCCTTGAGCAGAACCTGCACCACACGGAAGGCGGCACCGGCATGCTGATCTTCGTCTCCGAAGCGGAACGCTATGTAGAGATTCTGGTGGATCAGGGCATTGCCGATGTGCTGGACAACTCGGTATGGGAGAGTATTGTCGCGGACTTCAGCGAAAAAGTTCGCCAGGGACAGACCCGGCAGGGGTTTCTTGACTGCATTGCCGCCTGTGGCAAACTGCTCAAAGAACACGTGCCCGCCACCCACGAGCGCAATGAACTACCCAACCATCTCGTGATTCTGCCCTGACGGAAAAGGGAGTCAACGCTATGGAGCGCCAAGACCCGGATCCTGCGCTCAAGCCGGCATTGATGCAGTTCGATATGGCGCTGGCCGAGTTTGCCCGGGCCCGGAAATCGGACCCAAAGGCCTCCAGCCTCAGCCTTCTGGAGCGCGCAAGGATGCTGATGACCCTGTCGGGTGGCTTCGACGCCCTCTACCGCAGGGTCCGTTCGATGGAATCCGCTGGTATTTTCGGCACCAGCGACTGGGCCCAACCGGCCATCCTGCAACCGGCGCTTGCCAAGCACTCCCTGCGAGAGGCCGGTGCGGTCACCACCATCGTGGAGGCCATCAGCGAGCTGCGCATGCTGGCCGTCACCCGTGGCGATTATTTCCATCCGGGCATTTCCGCCGAGCAGGCTCGCCATTTTCTCACCCAGGTAATGGCTCTGAACCTGGACCTGCTGTCTGGCCAGCTCACAGAAGCCGACCGGGAACGACCGAAGCAGCTCGGAACCATTGTTCAGGACCTTTACCGATATCTGATTTCCCACCTGGGATACGAAAGCCTGCTGGACAGCCTGGTGGCAGAGGTTTGGCGCTTGCTGGACCAGGGCCCAGTCCAGGTGGACAGCATCTGCGAGATGATCGGTCAGATCGCCAAATGCCTCTACGACCCCAGCATCAAAACCCGGCGCAATGCCGACGCCACCCGACTGGTAAAGGCGCTCTTTGCCCCCACACCTGCCAGCGCAGAGGACCCGGGCCTTGCCGTTTACGAGCAGCGTCTGAAAGACATGGACGATGTGGCACTCTCCTCCGAAGCCACCTACTTTGCCCGCAGCATGTTCGATACCGGCCTGGCCTCCCCCTACCACGCGGTGATGCTGAGGTTCCTGCGCGCCACCGGCCAGGACGATCTGATACCCAACACACTGGGCCTGACCATGACCGGCCTGGACGATCTCTACTGTTACACCGAACTGGTGCATGCCCTGATTGACGAGGCCATCTACCCGGAGACCTGCCAGGCGGTGTATGGCCTGACGATGATGCTGGAACGCGGGTCGCTCTTTACCCCCTCCGTTGCCCAGGCCCTGTGGCGGCAGATCAAGCTTCGCCCCTCTGCAGAAACCGATCAGGCCCTGAGCGAGGCATTCGGCGATGCGCGCCCGCCGAGGGTGTTCCTGCTTGCCGGTGTTATCAATCTGCTGGGCCAGCCGCTAGGTGTTGGCCAGGGCAACAACCCCACCTGCCAGTCCGCCATTGGCCTTTCCATGTGGGCATCCAACGAGGCGGATTACCTGCTTCAGGTCCTGGCCTGGGCAGCCCGGGACAACGAGGTGCTGAGCCGCTTCGAAGGCCAGGAGGTTTCTTCCCGGGATCTGGAGCCCGGCCTGGTGAAAGGCACACCGGTGGACGTGGACCCGGTGTCGCTGGTGCTTATCCCTCATCTGGATCGCATCTACGGCGAAATGTGGCGCCGCTGTGAAAACCGCGACGACGACGCCCACCGCTGGATCAACCCGGAATTCTACGGCTGGTGGGTCAGCCACGGCTTCCGCGCGGTAACCGATGTGAAAACCGGTGAGGTAAAGGACTATGAAGGCTTTATCCGGCATTTCTACGCGAGCTACCACCCCTTCTACAACGGCAACATCCCGGTCATTCACGCCCAGCCAGCGGGGATAGCCGTAACGGACAGCGCCGCACGCTTTGTTGGCCGACACGCCATCAACATTCTGCGGGTCGCCCTCAGCCCAAAGAACGAGATGCGGGTTTATTTCTTCAACCCCAACAACGACAGCGGCCAGAACTGGGGCCAGGGCATCACCTGCTCAACCCACGGCAATGGCGAATTGCGCGGCGAAGCCTCCCTGCCCGTAGCCGAATTCACCTCCAGACTGTACGCCTTCCACTATGACACTCTGGAGCTGGGCGACCTCTCGGCCATACCCGATGAGGAAGTGGCCCGGGTGATGGACCTCGGCTACACCAGCTGGGCCGCGCGGACCGATACACCCGAGGAGTAACGCTCTCCCGGCTATCCCCCCTAATAACTCTCCGTCTTGCCGGTAACCGGCGAATAGGGTTCGCCTTCCTCGTCCTGAAGCTGATAGTCGTAGGCCGCCTGCAGACCGGTATCTTCTTCCGTCTCTTCTTCCGGCTCATATTCCAGATACCGTGGATAGAACGGCGAGAGCATGGCCACAACGATCCCGATGGCGCAGAACATGCCAAAGGCATCAGCGTAACCCACGCCGCCGACCAGCATACCAACCACCGGCGAGCCAGCCGCCTGGCCCAGGGATACCGCTATGAATGGCAGCACCGGCCCCATGGACAAACGCCCCGGCAACAGGCGAATGCCAGTCATCAGATACAGCCCGGTCAGACTCATGTAAGCCAGACCAAAAACCAGCGCCGAAAACGCCGAAATCAGTAAGTTGTCGGGGCTGGCAGCCAGCAACGCCAGGCTCGCAGCCAGCATCATCAGCATCAGTGCCTGGGTGATCGGCGGATTGTTGCGATCGGCCAGATCGGCCACGACCGCGCCACCCAGACCGGCAATACCAACGCCCAACCACAGCCAACCGGTGGCGTCAGATGGCATGGACCCGAGGTTAACCACCAGGTCGGGCGCGAAGATCCAATAAGCGGCAGAGACAAAGCCCATCATGAAAGCGAACAGCGAGAGCCTGAGCAGGCGCCACCACTGGTCGGCGCTGATTGGCTGCACCGGCGCCGCATTGGCGGGGACAACACGGGAAACAGACGGAATAAAGAACCAGGTGGCAACGACACCGATAACCGCCAGCACCGCAAAGGAAGCGTAGGCGTAGCGCCAGGCACCGGCCAGGAACAGTATGGTCGGCACCGCGATCATGACACCGACACTCGTGCCTGCATTCATTACCGAGCTGACCCGGCCGTGGAGAGAGCGTCGCACCAGCGCCTGCATGGCGGCTGTAAGCGCCGGCATCATGAGGCCCGTACAGATGCCACAGAGAACCACACCAACTCCAAGGGAAACAGCTCCCACCGCTTGACTGATCAGCGCCAGGCCAACAACACCAAAAATACCGGAGGCCATGGCGGTATTACGGGCGCCGAGCCGGTTTGCCGAGAGCGGCGCAACCATGGTTGCGAATACGAAACTGATCAGTGGCAGCGCACCGATCACACCAATCACATCCGGCGCCAGCCCCAGTTCTTCCCGGATAGGAGGAACGAACAAACCGAACGCAAAGCGCGCAAGCCCGTAGCTGATTGCGATCAGTGCTGCGCCCAGGAGTGCAAATGACGTGCTCGAAGGAAACTTCATTCCGATGTGCTCCTTGCGCTGTGCATGCCTCTCAGCCTAGACATCAAAGCAAGGTATTTAAAGCACCGGGCAGCCGCGGCGCGGCTTTTAGCCCGCGGTCTGGGGCAGAAACCGACGGTCCCAGACCCGCTCAGCGGCTTCAAACAGGCTATCCACCGTGAGCGCCAAAAGGCCAATCAGAATCGCACCCTGCAACACATAGGCCGTGTTGCCATTTACCAGCCCCGCAATCACCGGATCACCGAGGGTGCGGGCACCGATCGTTGAGCCGATGGCAGCGGTGGCAATATTGATCGTAACCGAGGTCCGGATGCCGGCCAGGATCACCCTGCCCGCCAGCGGCAACTCCACCTGCAGCAACACCTGAAAAGACGACATGCCCATACCCAGCGCAGCCTGCCGGACGGTGGCATCCACTCCTTCAAGGCCCGCCAGTGTGTTGCGAAGAATGGGCAGCAAGCCATACAGAATCAACGCCACCAGAATCGGTGCCTCACCAAAACCAAGAACCGGCACCGCCAGGGCCAGAACCGCCACCGGTGGAAAGGTCTGGCCGATGGACGCGATCTGGCTTACCAGCGGCAGAAAGTCCCGGCCCGAGGGACGGGTTGCGAAGATACCGCCCGCTACCGCAGCGACGGTTCCAACAAGTGCGGAAATCACCACCAGCATCAGATGGTTCTGAAGCAGAAACAGGAAGCTCTCCCGCTCGTAGATCACGTTCTGTTTATCCGGCTGGACCCACTGGAACAGCGGCTCCAGAACCGGCATGCCGGCGCTCAGGGCACACAGAAGCGCGGTCAGCAGTACAGGCGGCAACCAGATCCGCATCAGGCACCTTCCCGGATAATGCGTTCGCGGGTGATGGTTCCGGTTTCCTCGCCATCGGCATTGAACACTGGCACCTGATTCCAGTTCTGCCAGAGCATAATCGAGAGGGCCACTCTCAGACTGTCGGCTTCCTTGAGGCCGTCGGCGCCGGGCTCAGGCTGCCTGGGCTGCGGGTAGCTCTGCATCAGGTCTCGTACAGTGCGCAGGCTCATCAGCTTCAGGCCCCGGTCCTGCTTGCCCACCAGATTCTCCACAAAATCGGAGGCCGGCCGTCGGAGAATGTTCTCCGGCGTGTCGTGCTGGATGATGCGGCCCCGGTCCATCACGGCAATGCGGGTCGCCAGCCTCAGGGCTTCGTCGATATCGTGGGTCACAAACACGGTGGTTTTCCGCAGCTGACTCTGGATGCGCAACATCTCCAACTGCAGGTTTTCCCGGGTGATGGCATCCAGCGCGCCGAAGGGTTCGTCCATCAGCAGAATATTGGGGTTGGCCGCCAGCGCCCGGGCAACCCCCACCCGCTGGGCCTGCCCCCCGGACAGTTGCTGAGGATATTTGTTGGCGTGGGTGGCCGGGTCGAGATCCAGCAGTGTCAGCAGATCATGCACGCGCTCGTCGATCCGCTCGCGGGGCCATTTCAGAAGCTGGGGCACCATGGCGATGTTGCGGGCCACCGTCCAGTGCGGAAACAGGCCCGTGCCCTGGATGACATACCCCATGTTCAACCGCAGCTGCTCCGGGTTCATAGCGGTAACGTCCTTGCCGTCCACCAGAATCTCGCCCTCGCTGTGGGGCAACAGCTGGTTGATCATTCGCAAAGTGGTGGACTTGCCACAGCCCGAGCTGCCCACCAGCACGCACACTTCCCCGGTTTCGACCGTCAGGTTGATCCGGTCCACGGCCACGGCATCGCCGAAGCGGCGGGTTACGTTTTTCAGTTCGATCATTCGGACATACCCTTTTCTTGTCAGGCCGTCGCCGGTATCGGCTTGAGACTGGCCGCCAGCATGGTCAGCAGAGCATCTGCCAGCAGCGCCAGGGCAATCGTCGGCAAGGCGCCCAGCAATACCAGGTCCATCGCCGCCTGCCCCAGACCCTGAAAGATAAAGCTGCCAAAACCGCCGGCGCCGATCAGCGCGGCAACCGCCGTCAGGCCGATGGCCTGAATCGTGGTGATGCGAACGCCCTCCACCATCACCGGCAGTGCCTGGGGTAGCTTGAGTTTGAAAAACAGCTGCCGCTCGTTCATCCCCATGCCTCGCCCGGCATCCACCAGGCTTTCAGGCACTTCGGTAAGCGCGACGAAGGTATTGCGCACCATCGGCAGCAGGCTGTAGGCCACCAGCGCAAGCAGCGCCGGCGCCCAGCCAATGCCACGGATGCCCATGGCCTGAAGCGCCGGGAAAGCAGCCGCCAGCGCGCTGAGCGGTGCGATGAGCAGGCCGAACACCGCCAGACTGGGAATGGTCTGGAGAAAACTGACGGCGCCGAGGATAGGCCGGCGCCAGGCCACACTGCGAATCATCTTCAGCGCCAGCAGAAAGGCCAGACAGGCGCTGATGCCGACCGCACCGAAAGCCAGTGCCATGTGAGTCCAGAAGGCCTGCTCAAACTTATCCGGCCGGGCGTTGAACTCCCGAACCAGAGACAGACTCTCCAGGCCGTCACTCCGCAGGAACCACAGCCAGCTTCCACTGATAACCGCCAGGATCAACAGTTGCAGCCCTCGGCCACCTCCGAGGCGCCCCAGGATTTCGATCAGCATCAGGGACAACAAAAACAGCAGGCACCAGAAACCGGCTCCGATGGAAGATCGGGCATAGGGGGCTTCTTCCGGCAGATGCCGGCCTGCAAAGACCTCAAGCAAAAGAGGCAGCAGCGCCAGAGAGAGGCCCACCAGAGCCAGGAGCGGCAGGTACCGGCGGCGCACCGGCAGAAGAGACAACACAACGCAGCCCGCCAGAATCAGTGAGACCAGCCCAGCCCCTGCTCCGCCTACCGCCGACCAAAGACCATGCCCGGTACCCGGAACGATCCGGTTGGGTTGAATGACGCCCAGATCCAGAAGCCAGACCAGTGCCAGGGCCAGCAACCCCAGCACGGGCAGGACACGGTTCGGCATGGAGTTCGGGGAAACGGAGCTGAAAATCGACAAACCTCAGTCCTGGGCCAGGGAATCCAGGTAATCCCGGGCGACGGTATCCGCCGGCACACCGTTAACGGCCACCTGGCCATTCAGGCGCTGCAGCGTTTCGAGATCCAGCGACTCGAAGATGGGGGTCAACACCTCCCGGATCTGCGGATAGGTTTCCAGCACCTCGCCACGCACGATGGGTGCAGGTTGATAGACCGGCTGAACGCCGGCGGTATCTTCCATCACCTTCAGATCCAGGGCATCCAGGCCACCGTCGGTGCCATAGGTCATCGCCCCGTTCACATCGTTGTTGTTCAACGCCGCCGCGCGGAGGGTGGCCGCCGTGTTGCCACCGGAAAGAATCAACAGCTGGTCTGACTCAAGCTCGAAGCCATAGGCCTCCTGGAAGGCTGGCAGGGCACTGGCGGATTCCACAAACTCGGCGCTGGCCGCAAACTTGAAGGCACCGCCTTCATTGATATAGCGGGCCAGGTCCTCAAGCGTGGCCAGGTTGTTGTCACGCGCCAGATCACCCCGCACGCTCATGGCCCAGGTGTTGTTGGCCTCTGCCGGTTGCAGCCAGACAATGTTGTGCGCCTCTTTATCCAGGCGAGCGGCTTCCTGGTAAGCCTTGTCGGCATCCTTCCAGATATCCCGGTCGGCCTGGTCGTGGAAAAACGCGGCATTGCCGGTGTATTCCGGATAGATATCGATTTCTCCTGCCTTTATGGCATTGCGGACAATGCTGGTGCCACCAAGCTGGAGCCGGTTTTCAACTGGAATGCCGGCCTCTTCCAGGGACTGCAACACCATCTGCCCCAACACCGAGCCTTCGGTATCAATTTTCGACGACACCACCACCGGATCCGCAGCCAATACCGATCCGGACATTGCCAACGCTATCAATGCCGCTGTGCGGCGAAAAAGGGATTTGGGAGTCACGGCCATTCCTCTGGGTTTTTAGTTACCTATATCAGTCTAGAGGGCCCATCTACGAAGGCAAACGCGAATTGGTCTTGCCCCCGCAGGGCCACCTCGCCCAATTCAAAACATGTACATGGAGATATCAGGTTTGAATTTCAAAAACCCGCTGGGTTACGCTGGCTATAAAACGAGCAGCATGGTAGTTGAACGCTATGGCACAGCCCCTGGAAACACCCCGCGAACCAACCTCCACCGTCGCGCCCCTGAACCCGGAGAATGTGGCCCTGCTCGAACAGGAAGGCTTGGCGCTCAAGCCGCTGGATCCTATTGGCGTTGAAATCTACGGCGCAGACGTGCGCAACCAGCTGCCAGAACCGGCTATCAAGGCGCTGGAAGAGGAAATGGCAAATCGCGGGTTCATTGTTTTCAAGCACCAGGCGGGCCTCTCGCCCGAAGAACTGATTGATGCCTGCAAATGGTGGGGCGGCCGTGATATCCACTCCACACACGGTGTTCACCCCGCAACGCCGGGCCGAAACCGGCACATCTTTCGCTGCTCCAACGATGGCCGCCAGGGCATTCTCGGCGTTGGCCCCCAGTGGCACAACGATGGCAGTTTCGAAGCTGCCACCTTCTCCCACAGCGCCTACTACATGGCCCGCGCACCAGAGAATGGCGGTGGTACCCACTTCGCACACCAGGGCGCCGCGTTTGATTCACTACCGCCGGAGAAACAAGATCTCTGGGAACGGCTGGTGTCGGTGAACTCCGCCTCCAGCGTGACCCACCCCGTGGTTCATACCCATCCGATTTCCGGCCGCAAAAGCGTGTGGCTGCACCTGGGCATGACCGGCGCCGTAATCGAACGCCTGCCGGAAGAAGGGCTGACGCTCGACCAGCTGAAGACCCTGCCCGCCCCCGCCGACAGCTTCCGGTTGCTGGACGAAGCCGCCATGAAGGAACTGTTCAACGATTACAATGATCTGCTGAACGACTCCTTCAGGGATGGCTACGGCATTCGCTACGAATACGATACCGGCGATCTGCTGTTTATCGACAACTGGGCTGTCGCCCATCGTGCCTCACCGGAGGCGCACCTACCGGCAAAGCAGCAGGGCCTGCGCATCATGGACCGGGTAACCATCAAGGCCCCGCGGAACTTGGCACCCCACTTTGGCCTGCCGCAATACATCAACATGGCCGGCCCTCATCCGTTCAACAAAGATGGCGTATGGCAAGCCGGCGGCGTGGGCTTTCGCTGGAAAGACGACATTCGCATGCAGAACTAGGCGGGGCGGTTTAAGATAACCCTGTTATTGCAATTTGCTGGACTCTGCCATGAAAGCGCGTGTGCAGTCTTACCTCGCACTGATCCCTCTCTGCCTATTCCTGGCTGCGTCCCTGCCTGCGGTTGCCGAAACTGTCCTGCATGTTGCCTATGAGGATAAAACCCAGTTCCCCTACTACATGGGTGACACCGAAAAGGTTCTGGAGAATCCCGGCGCAGCCGTGGAGCTGGTCAGGTTGGTAGAGGAACGGATACCGGGGTTGCGGATCAAGTTCAGCCGATACCCCTGGAAACGATGCCTGGCCATGCTCGAAACCGGCCAGGTGGATGGTATCTTCAATGCTTCTTACAATGCTGCGCGTACCCGAATTGGCGAATACCCCCGACGGGACGGCCAGGTTGACCCCACCCGACGACTTACGACCATCAGCTACCATTTGTACGCCCTGCCAGATACCGATCTCGGCTGGAGCGGCGAGGCCTTCAAGGATAATGACCTGGAGATTGGCGCGCCCCTGGGTTACTCCATAGTGAACGATCTGGAACAGTTGGGCGTTTCCGTGATGAAAGTTCGCAGTTCCAGGCAAAGCCTCCAACTGCTGATCGCGGGACGAGTCCATGCCGTTGCCCTGCAATCCGTCACCGCCGATTTCCTGTTGAGCCGTAACGCCGATCAGCTCCCGGGCATTGTCCGGATTGAACCACCCCTGAAAACCAAACCTTACTATCTGATGCTCTCGCGGGAGTTCAAAGCGGCAAATCCGGAGCTTGCAGAGCAAATATGGGATGCCATCGGCGAACTCAGAGAAGAAAAGCTTGAGACCCTGGCACAGCCCTATCTGTCGGAACCGGGTTAATCATATTTTCGAACGCTGGTTGAGCAGATTGATATACCACCCCTCAGGGCCGAAGCCCCGAGCAAGTGGTTGTGGATTTCAATCCAGCCCCATCAGTTTGTCGGCAACCTCAACCAGAGTGCTGCCAGTCACATCGGCGGGGATGAATACATCGCCGGGCTCGCATTCAAGGCGATCACACCAGCCTGCCTGGGCCCCGGCTTTTTTGGCGCCGTGGCAGTCCCAGGCATGCACCGCAACCAGTGCCAGGCGCTCAATCGGGATACCCAGGCGCTTGGCAGCGTAGCGGTAGATATCCGGATGGGGCTTCCAGACACCGGCGTCCTGGGCGGTGATCACGTGGTCAACAAACCCGGAAAGCCCTGCCCCTTCCAGAAAGTCTCGGGTTTTTTCAGGGCTGTTGACGGTAAGGCAGCCAACGGATGCGCCCGCCTCCGAGATTTTCTTCAGCGCCGGAGCGGTATCATCAAAGGTAGGCAGCGTGGAGAACCCCTCAACCACATACTCAATATCACGCTCATTGAGCGTGTATTTGGTTTCCGTGCGGAGGGATTCCCGTGCGAGAGGTTCGAACGGTGCCGAGTCGCCGGCGAGGGTCAGTGCCATGGCATCGCGCTGGAAGCGCAGGAACCAGGGCTGCAGGGTGGTCGCTGGCTGGCCCACCTCTTCAAGCCGTGCCGCCAGCGGATCCAGATCGATCAATGTCTCGAGGACATCGAATAAAACGACGTTCGGTCGGTCAGCCATAACCAGCCTCCCTATGCCGTGTGCGTTCAGAGGAAGTGTAGTTCAGGTTATGGCTATATGCTGACCTGCTACATCATTCGGCGGTCTTTGAATGGGCCAACCCGTAATCGATCGCCGCACACACCGCGGCGGCCTGCGCGGCATTGCATTGCGCGGGGGTTACACGGGGGCTATCGGGGTAAACCTCGGTGGTGGTCCGGTAGGGCGCACTCGTAATACCGGCGCACAGGCCCCACTGCGTGAGCGGATACGCGATCACGCCCCGGGCGACCACGGGTGACCCGAAGATCTCGCCGCTGTCATCAGCCGGCGCAATATGCGTCACCTGCTCCACCGCCCTGATCAGTGCCTGCTGGAATTCAGGCTGTGGGTTCTCGCTGTCGTCGACCACATAAAAGCCATCGGGAATCCCGGCCGGCTCGAACGGCTTGCCGTCGCGGGCAGCCAGCGCCGGGCGAAACTCCGATTCGTCGGTGTCGGTGGTCTCGTGCAGGTCGATATGAATCAGGGCACTGTCACGAACAGGCGCTACCAATCGCATAAGTGCGGCTGACTCCTCCGCCCGACTGCCCTCGTGGAATGAACGGTTGGGATCAATCGCATTATAGTTCCAGCGATGAATGCGCTCATACGCCCAGGGACTGACACAGGGCGCAACCAGCAAGTTCACGCGGCCGGCATAATCCGCTGCGTGCTTATCCAGGAACTGTAGCGCGCCATGCACACCACTGGTTTCATACCCGTGAACCCCGCCGGTTATCAGCACCAGCGGCAGATCGTTATTCCAGCCGCGGCTGCGAATCGCCATCAGCGGATAGTAATCCGGGCCGTAATCCAGAGCGCCGTACTCTTCCACGTCAAAGCGCGAGCGCAGGCCCTCAATCACACTCAACACCTCCGCCTCGTAACTGCGCTGACGAGTCTGCCGTGACAACCACTCGGCGCGTTCCGCATCGCCCCAGGGAGTGCCGGGGGTGCCGATTGGGTAGGGTGTTGGAGCTGTAGTCATATCGCCTTTTTTCTCCGATAGTCGTCAATGTTTGGGGGCGGTGATAATGCCTTAATTTACTCTGGCAAACCCGCGAACTTTGGCACACCGCCAAAATCGCCATCCCAAGCCGCTCTGCTGGATATAAAAATGTGCGCGGTAGGCACCATGGATATTCTACTATCCAAACACCCTGCGGGGACGACGAGTAAACCTTCAAGCTGAGTGCTTGGCAGAGCTGAACCACACAACTTACAAAAGCTCTTGCTATGACGAGTGCCTGGCAGCGTAAAGGATGTCACGGCATCTTCACCGGCCAGCCAGGTCAATTTGGCTGACTGCGAGAACAGATTTGCCGCATGAGCAGATCCCGTGTCTTTTTGACAGTGTTGGCAATGGCACAGGTAAAAGCTCTCGAAGTCACCTTCAATCTCAAATCTCACGGTGCCGCACAGGCAAGAACCAGAATGAACAGTCATCGGATTTTTCTCTATCGCCTCTTACTGAGACACCTGAAACATCGCGAACAGGCAGCCCAGCGGTGAATATTATTTACAGGATCGGAGTGCTGCAGCCACAATCCGGTTAAAGCCACCTTTTGGCTTCCGCTATTATAGTCTTCATCCTCGCCTGAAGTGCCCGATGCCGGGGAACGCACAGGTATAACGTCTCGCTGACCGGGTTAGCGAGAAGATGAGCGTTGATGTGCTCAGACTTCTCAAAGGCCTCAACGGCATGTGCAGGTAAGACAGTAAAACCCAAACCCATACTAACCGGCTCCAGAATCAAACCGATCTGGTTTGAGAACCCCTTTCTGGGAAACAGGTTACTGTGCTGAAACTCAGGGTAATTGGCACCAAGAAGCAAGCTGGCGTGATGGCTCCCATCCGGGTGATCGATAAACCCGAGGGCCATCAGAGTGTCCCAGTCCGGTTCCTCGACAGTAGCAGGTGTTACCAACAGCAGCGATTCTTGCGCGACGGGCGTGCAGCTTACCTCGGCGAGGGTCGATTTCGACGTCATGAATCCGAGATCAACAGTCGACTTCGCGATCGCGTTTTCCACATCCGGATTTGGCGCAAACCGGTAATCGATAACGAGCTTCGGGTGCTTGCTCTGCAGCGCCAACAGATGTGGATAAAGCTTCAACCCGACACTTCCCGGCGACATGATCCGCACAATGCCTTCAAAGGGCGGATCCTCACCGACTGTCTGCTCCAGATTAGACAACGCAAAGAGTATGCCCTGCGCCTCGGTATAAAGCCTTTCGCCCGCACCCGATAGAGAAAACTGCTTACCCTGCCTCACAAGCAATTCGATACCGAGCTGCTCTTCAAGCTTACGCACATGCTGACTAACCCCCGACTGAGTCATGTGAAGGCGCTCGGCGGTTCGGGTGAAATGACCGACTTCCACCAATGTGCAAAAGGTGCGCAACCAGGTCGTATTTATCATCACATTACGTAATCTTTTGGAGAATAAATGATAATTTTACCTAATCAATGCCCATGTGTAACCTGCTTTCAGTCTGAACAGAGGAGGACAGTTAATGAGCAACGTGTACCCAAGAAACTTCTCACACATCGGCATATCCGTGCCGGATATTGAGCAAGCCGTAAGGTTCTATACTGAGGTTATGGGTTGGTATTTGATCATGGAACCAACCGAGATCGAGGAAGACGACAGCGCCATCGGAGAGATGTGCACAGATGTATTTGGCGCGGGCTGGGGCAAGTTCCGTATCGCTCACTTATCGACAGGCGATCGGATTGGTGTGGAGCTTTTCCAGTTTAAAAACCAGACCAACCCGGAAGACAATTTCGAGTATTGGAAAACCGGGGTCTTTCATTTCTGTGTTCAAGACCCGAACGTAGAGGAACTGGCAGACCGTATTGTGGCTGCTGGTGGGAAAAAGCGCATGGAGAAACCGCTCTACTATTACCCCGGCGAGAAGCCCTACCGCATGATTTATATGGAAGACCCGTTTGGGAACATCCTGGAAATCTACAGCCACAGCTATGAATTGATCTACAGTGCAGGCGCCTACCAATAAGCGCCAAGACAGTTTCAGGGGGCTTTCTGCTGCAGAAAGCCTCCTTAATTCAACGCCAGCCAGCATTCACGGCTACGGAATGGAGGCGAAGACGCAATGTGGAAGGCGCCGCCGTGACTGGCCTTGCAGGATCTAGCGCTCCCCTGCCCATTTCCCGTCTACATTGATGATCTTGCAGGGATATTCAGCTTCGTGCCTTTTGTTATTTTTTTGACAATCTATCAAAGAGTTCTCTATCGCGTGCTTTATTGAGGTTCTATTAGACTTCCAAGACCAGGCACCGACATCAGATTGAGCAAAAGCCTTGTGTTCGGTTGCATGGACATAGTCCTCCCGGTAGGACTTCAAGGCCTGATTCTTCATGATCGAGGCCTCTCCAACGGCCTTTTGCTCAAAAGACGGTTCAACGGTGTTGCCTGTGCTTGCCGCTGTAGGAATGGGTTGTTCATAGGTTGCACATCCAACCAGCAAAGCACTAACTGCGATGAAGATTCCCGATCTCAAATCTGACTCCTTGATTGATGTTAACGCCGGTGGTAAGGGGTGGCAGCGCAGTTGGCGTGCCGTTGATCACATTGTTAGTGGGTCATTTCTCCAAGCTCCCAATCAACCTGCTGAGATCCGACTCAACGACGGCCTGTGCCCGCACAAACTCGGAAAATGCCTGTTGTTGAGAGACGGCCTCCAATGTCCCGGAGCTCTTGATGGACTCAACTCTGCATCCATAATCCCACTAATGCTTTCGGTAAGTTTTGCGTGGAGCAGAGCAAAGCTCTGCGGAATGCATCAACTTGCCCGTTTGTTAAGTCTGACATTTGCCAACTTTGACGTAGCGAAGCGGAGACAAAGGCATCCGAGTGCCGCGCCTGTTTAGCTGTTCCCAAGCATGTACGCCCGAAGCTGTCGCTCCTCTCGCATGACATAGAGAATGAGAACTCGCTTATCATCCTCACGATAAAAAATGCGACACGGTGGAACCACTACCTCCCTGTATACTGAATTAGGGAGTTCTGGAGGAATCCGTCCGGATTGGGGAAAATCTTCCAAACGCTCGGTCTTATCGAAAACTTCCTGGACCAGGTGACTTGCGGCTGTAGGATTATCCAGAGCAATGTACTCGGCGATGGCCTCCAACTCTTGAATGGCGGGCTCCGTCCAGATTACTTCAGCCATTTACTCATTTTCTCTCTGGCCTCACTCTGGCTGTACGTTCTTCCCTCAAGTACAGCACGCTCTCCCCGTGAGAGCCCCTCAAGCAGCTCAAGTCGACGCTGCATAAACTCATAATCCTGCACATCAACAAGGTATGCGGATGGCTGACCATGCTCCGTGATCAGTATCGGCTCCTTAGACAAGTGTAAATCTGCAAGAATCTTTGTGGCTTGGCGCTTGAGGTTCGTAACAAGCTCAACTTTCATGGGCTCACCCTGATCCAAATTTATAGTGATACTATAGTATCACTTAGCGGGTGAGGCAATCACAGCTAACGCGAAAACGAAGCGGCGCGTCTCACGTGTCCGCCTTACGTGACTTGCTATGGGCCAGGAGCACAACACCCTGCCCCTTGCTGAATTGGCGGGCACGGTACTGTGCCGTATGAACAAAAGACACAGCAGTCGCCATGCTTGGGCTTCAGTAAAACATGGCACGACTCACACTCGTAAAAATACTGGCATGAGTCGGTAGGCATGGTTTCCGTTTTCTGATGGCCACAGTTTGGACATTTGATCGTTGATTCCAAAACCATATCTACCATAGCCATGCCCTCCCGAAAGGTATGGATTAGCCTAACCTACATTGGACCAGGCTGTGCACAGAAATCGACCAGGCCTATAACGCTTGCCATCAACGGTGACATAACGGCACCGGAGGTTTTGGCATTCGGTGCATAGCCTGGTTATGCGCTCTCACGGATAGCACGAATATCTTCGATATCCACCCGACGTGAGAGCGCGCTCTTATACTGGACCAAGTCGTCCTTCAACATTAGGGGAAGCTCAAGGCCCAGCAAATGCACGGTCGCATATCGAGAAAAATCTATGCTGAGCGGAACCCAGGTTTCGCTTCCGGCATCGTATATTCTTGGACCTTCAGCGCTACCTACCTCCACTTTGATGCCTTCATACTTGAACTGGACGTAGGTTAGATCCCAGCCTTCCTCTTGTCGGTGAGCGGCAGCTTTAGATACAAATTCATGGCCAGCCTGAACCACTGACGAAAAGTATTCACCGGGAACGAAAAGGTCGATGTCATTCAGATCGCGCTCAGAGCCATATCCCTTTGCTGCGAGTCCGCCACAGATCAGAAAGGGAATACTCCTATCCCTCAGTAACCTCACAATCCATTGGGCTGCCAAATGATGCACGCCAGCTACCCGGGTGGATTCGCTGGCGGAAGTGCTCCGACCTGCTCCTGCAGATCAATGAGCGGCTGCTGGCTTACCTTGAGGAATCCGTCGCGCGGTCGATCGAGATCCACCACGAGGGTGATAACCGCACCAAGGAGGGCAATCAACACGATGGTAGTGAGGGGGCTGCGCCGCTGGATCAAGCCTACGTTGTAGCCCACCATCCCCAGCGCCAGCATCGAGCCGCAGAAGAGGAGGAGGATGACCGTTTCGGGTACGCGTGCGTAGATGCCCGCCGTTACCCGCGTCTCGTTCAGGTCGATCGTCTCGTTCAGTGAGTCAATGAACAGGGCCAGGACGTCAGATTCAGGTGTGGCGCGGGCCAACTCCTCGGCGACTGACCAGAGCTTCTCCTGGAGCTCGACCGATCGCGCTATTCTCACTCGGACTTCTGCCAGATCGTCGGTTGCGATGCGCAGGGGAACGTACTCGCGGAGCAGATCCCGGATCTCACTTGAGGCCGGCTCTGGCAGGTAGCCGGCCCTGAGGTAAGTGGTACCTATGGAATTCGCCTCGGCCAGCACGAGCCCGCGGCGCGTGTCGAAGCGATCGGATGCCATCCCCATCGCGACCGCGAGCAGGAACGCCATAAGGGCCAGGAGCGAGCCCACTATCATGCCCGTGGGGCCTTCCTTGTCGTCTTGCGTGCGCTCCTGCCACCAATACCCGTAGCGGTAACCAACCTCGATAACGGTCAGCGCGAAGATAGCGAACGCTACGAAGACGCCACCGATCGGCAGTGAATCAAGTACCTGCTGGAAACTCACCTTCCCTCACGCTTCGGTAGTGGCCAGATTCGCGAGATGTCGCGAATAGCCGCTATATCTGGCATAGAACAATCCTTGTGTCAGGCCGCCCAACACTTGCATAACGGGCGCCCGACTACGGCGTCCGATGGAGGCCCTTCGGGCCGGAACAGACTTAATGCACTTGTTACAAGCTCACTCAAAAACCGGTCTCATAAAACTGCGCTTACAGCTTAGTACACAACGAGTTTCTTCGGCATATCGGAAGGCGGCTTGGCAATCCGAGTCTTTGAACGAGGCCTCACGATACTTTTCATAGGCTGCCAGCGACTCGAACGTGAATAGCGCGATAGCTATATTGTTTGCGCCCTCGGAGGGCAAGAAATACCCATGATGCTGACCGCCGAATTTCTGGACCAAAGGTATCCACATTTTCGAGTAGCGCTCGAACTCGGCGGCTTTGTAGGGATCTATAACGTACTTCAGATAGCAGGTAACCACTTTGAACTCCCTTTCAGTTGGCCTTGTAACGCTGAGCTTAGCGGCGACCTTGTAATGGAGGCGAAGCCGCAATTAAAAGGGCGTCCGGCGGCCATCAGCCGCGTACTGATGCGCCTTGATACTGATTGAGCCTTCTCCCCAGCCCAGCGGTTGCCCGCTAAGCTGGAAGGCGACCAAGCTCTACAAGGGAGAAGACTCAATGAACTTTTACCATAGCACCCACCGCCATTATTGTGGAATCGACCTGCACGCCCGCAGCCTGTATGTCTGCATCATCGACCAACAAGGCGAGGTGTTGCTGCACAAGGAAATCAAAGCCCGCCCGGAACCGCTACTGGCTCTGCTGGAACCCTTTCGCGATGATCTCGTCGTCGGTGTCGAATGCATGCACTGCTGGTACTGGATATCAGACCTGTGCGAGGAACACGGTATCAACTTCATTTTGGGCCATGCGCTGTACATGAAGGCGATCCATGGCGGCAAAACCAAGAACGACCGTATTGATTCCTTCAAAATCGCGATGCTCATGCGCGGTGGTAATTTCCCATTGGCTTATGTCTATCCCAAGGAGATGCGCGCCACCCGCGATCTGTTGCGCCGTCGTACCCGCATTGTCCAACATGGCGCTATGCTCAAGGCCCACGCTGTGAACACTCTGGGCCAGTACAATTTGCCGCCCAGCAAAGCCAACCTCAACAACCCTGGCGGTCGCTCACAACTCACCGCTGCTTTTAGCGATCCAGACGTTCAGCGCAACATCGATCTGGACCTCGCCATCGTCGACTGTTATCAGCACGAACTCAAAAAGCTTGAATGGCATCTGGAGCAGCAGGCCAAACAACACGATCCAGCATCACTCAATGTGCTGAAGACCATTCCTGGAGTCGGTCGCATTCTGGCCCTGACCATTCTCTACGAAGTCGGCGATGTTCAACGCTTCGAATCGGTTCAAAAGTTCGCGTCCTACGCGCGCCTGGTGAAGTGCAAAGCGGAATCCGCCGGCAAAGTCTACGGCACTCAGGGTAACAAGATTGGCAATGCTCATCTGAAGTGGGCGTTCTCAGAAGCAGCTGTGCTGTTCATTCGCAACAACGACAAGGCCAAACGCTACGTTGAAAGCTTCAGAAGCGGATGAACAAACCCAAAGCTCTGTCGGCTGTGGCCCACAAACTGGGACGTGCGGTGTACTTCATGCTCAAAGACAAAAGGGTGTTCGATGAACAACGGTTCCTGAAAGGTTAGTCACGCCACGGGCTGAGCAAGACGTCTAACTGGATCAGAAAGGATGACACCGAAGACTGCAAGTCCGCTGACTGGTACCCGATACCCAAGCGGTTTTCTGTCACCGATGTTGAAGCCAGAGCGACTTGATTAGCCAGCCCGTGGGCGTGCCTTAATACCATGAGCCAGTGCGCTTACACCGGTCCTGAGCCTGACACTAACTGGAGCCATGCAGCCCGACGCTTGAATAGCGCCAGTGACCGGTTAACCGATGAATGTCTGGTGCCCCTGACCCACCGATGGAACGACCGGTCAGGCTGTGGCCTAAAGCCACGTAAGAGAGCCCCTATATGTGTTTGCTGTAAGTGCCTGACAGCTCCGCGAGACTGACGAAGCAGGCGTTCTCGCTCATGGGGTTAGGTTGGCCGCTAGCGCGGCCAAAAAAATGACTATTGCCTATTGAATCCGAGAAGGCTCATATGGGTTAGAGGCTTTGCTTGAGATCATGCAGATCCTCTCCCCCCGGACAAATTATTGATTGCTCAGTGCCCTTCTGGGCGATAAGTTGAAAGCGTGACTTCTCTGAACCGCTCTCAATTGGACGAACTCCATCCAGGACACACAGAACCCCATGCAATGTAGCATCCGCTGCCTCTTGCATTGCTTTGGCTACCATGTCGCGGTCAGACGGTGATAACGATTTGAACCATTCAGACATATGAACAAGTGTGGGATCTGGCTTGCGTCCGGGTGGAGACTCGAAGTCCTCCAAGCAACCTTCGACGCCTGCATCCCTGCAATGTTTTTCCAGGGCCTTTACGAAATACTCTGGTTCCATGATGCCTCTAACGCCCGCCATCACCGGTGACAAAACCGCAGCGAAGCGGAGGGTTTGGCATCCGGTGCATGGCATGGTTATGTGGTGCCTTACACACTGGTCAGAAATAAGATTTCACCAACCGTCGTACCGAATCCCATTTTTTTGCAGGAAATCCGCTTCTCTTTCAAGATAACTCTCGGTACGACGAGTATAGTCTTCTCCTTCTTCTTTGTGATCGTAAGGTGTTGCCTGGTATCGCCCCACCTCAATGGCATTTTCCGCCCCGTTCATTATCCAGACAACCACCGTGCCGCCTGGTGCCAGGCCAAACGTCAGGTCGTTGCGAGGCATGTCAATGGTTTTACCATAGCGTTCAATTGGGGCGATTTCTTTCATTTTCTCTTCAATCTCACGCGCATTCTCAAGCTGGATCAACGCCCGGTAAGATTGCTGTTCGGCAAACGAGAACCACTTGATAAGTACCAGGCCCGGCATTGCCTGCCACTCGGCGTTTCCTCCGGAAGGCTCTTTCCAGCAACAAGAGACGCTGCCAATCGGTGCTCTCCAACCGATTTCCCCCGACACCGATTCCAGAATAAAGGTCTCGACCCATGCATCGTAATGCCGAGGCACGACAACGGAGATGCTTCGGTAGTCAGGGTCGGGGCCATACCTTGGTTGTTCCGATTCGCTCTGATCCGAACACCCAAGCATCGTCAGAACACAAAAGCTAATGGCAAGCGCCTTAATACTCATGGTATTCCCCCTCTGACCATTGTCCCTTATTCGGGTGGACGGTCCGCCGACCGTACTTACCGGGCTTAAAGGGGTGCAGAGGACCAAGTTTCAGATAATGAACGGAATGGTGGATGTATCGTTGCTTCAATAACGCTCTGGATTCCGGGGTCATCAATAGCTCACTGCCATGCCATACATGGGCGGCGAGATTTCTGGCGACCGTCATTAACTCTTGCGGAAGAGAAAGCGATGAGTCTTCAGGGTCAATAACATCGAAAGGAACGCCAGCATCCACCGCCAACTTGTGCATCAGATACAGCGGAATCCGGGAGTATTCACCCCGAACCTCCCGGTCCAGCCAAAGGCGAAGCGTGATGTCACCGCCCGGCAAACCGGGTGGGCGCTCCTGCTCAATATACAGAGTAGCCAGTGGATTCAGAGAACCAATCCAGCCCTCGTTTTTGATCAGCGCACGCTCCTGCAACATGCGCGAAAACTCAAAACTGGCTTCGGGATTGCGGCGGTCTTTCCCTTTGACCACCAACGGTGGGCGAACCTCAATCCTTTCGTGAAAGCGATCCGGGTAGCCCCCGCCAATATCGGAATGAGCCCCCGGCAGCGTCCATTCGCTGAAATGATCCGGCAGGTTGCCGGAGTCGCCGCGCAGACTGTTCAGTGAGAAGTTATGACGACGTTCATCCCGTGCGGCAAACTGGACCACCCGCTCAGCATCGTCCGGTCTGAGGTTGACGTTTATGCGTCCGGTTTCGGCATCGTGGGCGGAGAAGTCCAAGTTACCAAGATCGGCAACACCAGCCACGGTATCGAACAGTCCCACAAAGCGCACTGTGATCTTCTTCGGCCAGGGTATGCCCTGTTGTTTGAACGCGACGGCCAGCGCGCCGTTTTCATCCTGAACTTCACGGCTGATGAAATGCCGGGCCGTGGCCGCGCCACGGCTGAAACCGAAAACGTCAAGCACGAGTTCGTCAATGGGGTCACGGACAAGCCTGATAATCTCAATCGCCAGATCGCCACAACCTTGATCGACTTTCTTGAGCATCCCCTGCTCACCGAGACCCAGCCCCATACTCGGACCGTCGTCTGGCCACCCTGACTTAGTGCCTACGCCCGAGACATAAATGGAAGTCCTATGCGCCCGCTCCCAGTCGTCACTCTGGAACTGGCCCTTCTGATACATTCGCTCCAGCTTGGAGACATTGGTTTCAGCGTTGAGGTAACTACCCTCCATGATCTGCGACAGTTCGGCACTGCACTCATCCTCGGAGATAGCGCCAGCGGCATTGGCCGTCAGGCACTCATCCAGCTGTCTCTGATAGGCTTGGGTGTTATCCCGGTTGTTGCCAGTACCGTCGAAAAACAGGCCAGTCTCTACCCGGACTTTGGGGCGATCTTCTTCGTCGGGGGAATCTTTCTGTTCTTCGTCCGGCAACCCTTCATCAATCAACGCGCCTTTCTGCGCAGCTCTCCGCACAAACTCCTGTGGATCTTTGCTCAGCAACTCTTTGGCGGCCGGAGTAAGCTGGCCTTTATCATCCAGTGCGCCAGCCATGGAGAAGTCCACAACCGGTGCGGTGTTGGTGGCAACACCCAGTATTACTCGTTGATTACCGCTAACAATGGAACCACCATGACTGGTGGGGCTGCCGAGGTAGGCCACCGGCATACCATCGGCCAACGCCAACGGGTAGCCTTGGGTAATGACGGCACCGCAACCGGTGACATCGCCCACGCGGGCGATGGGTTTACCTTCAACAAGGATGCTGGAGCCGTTGGACATGATGGGGGAGGAGCCATGCCCTTTGATCGGGCAAACGTGCATGTCGCCGACGCAGGCGGCAATCAGGTTGCTCATGGTCAGAGTTCCTTTCAGTAAAAAGTAGCTTCCTGGCTACCCGTGATTAAACATGGTTCAAAACCCGTGAGTGTAGCATGGCTGGCACCACATAACGCCGTGGTAAGCCGCTGGGACGAAGCGCAGCGTAGTACCGGTCGGCTTCACCTACTGGTTAACTGCGCTTTAGGTACGCCGGTGCGTCCGGATGCAGCTCGAACCCACCATAACTAGTTGAGGCGGGATAATACTCAGAGTTGAATTGCACCTGTCCCGCTACTTCGTCTCCAGCGATACTCGCAATAAAAGCAAGCATAAGGTCAATTCCAGCTGATACGCCCGCAGACGTCCATATATTGCCGTCCCTGACAAAGCGTTTTTCCATCACTTCCACGTTGCCTAAAGCCCTTAGACGAGCAAGCGAGGCCCAATGCGTTGTTGCCTTTTTATCGGCCAATAACCCGGCAGCGTGAAGAATAAAGGCACCGGTGCATACGGATAGCACGGCCTGGCAATGTCGTGCTTGGCTCTCGACAAACTCCAACAAAACCCGATTTTGAACTTCCTTCCTTGTTCCTTGGCCTCCTGGAACTAACAGGTAGTCAAGCTTCGGACAGTCTTCGAAAGAAATCTGGGGATTAACAGACAAACCACGAGCGCAACTAATAGCAGTTTGTGATTCACCAACGATGAAGCAATTTTCAGGGCCGTCGGCAATTTTGGACCAAATTTTGAGGACCTCCCATGGCCCAACGAAGTCGAGCTCCTCCACGCCATCAAACACTAAAATACCAAAATTCATGCCCGCTCCTTGAGCAGTTAACGAGGCTGTAGAAAAACCCGATTCCGAGCCCGTTCCCAACGCCTCATTCCTGTAATTTTTATCGCGGCCATCAACTGGCCGATTCTCGTGATTTCGATGTTCAGCCATCCGCTTCGGCCTTTTGGGGCTCCTGGCGTCGGCATTGCTGGTTTCCAGCAGGCACTTTCCCGGGACTTCCGCCCTCGGCATTACGCCGCCATCCGCCCGTAATTCGCCAGCTTCTCAATATTGTGCACCAGGCAGTATAGCTGCCACTGGCCCTGCACCTTCTTCTTGCCCCGCAAACTGAAGCGGTTAAGACCCTTGTTCGTGCCGATGTTGCCGAACACTGGTTCTACCACCGACATGCGGTGGCTGTAGATCTCTTTACCCTGCGGGCTATCCACCCGGTGTTTCATCCAGTCGGTGTAGTTGGGCAGGCGTTTGTGCTCGATAGTGAACGACACTTGTCGGCCCTTGCCTTTCCGATGATTAGCGGCGTCCGGGTTCTGCATGCACTGGTGCTTCTTCGGGCAGTGACGGCATTGCAGCAAACGGCCCTGGAAATAGGCTCGGCTCTGGCCGTTCTGGTCTGCCCGGGTACCGTGGTACTTGAGGCTTTCGCCCGCCGGGCAAATGCAGGTTAAGTTCACAGGATCGAACTGGAATTCACTGGCCGGGATGATCTCTTTCCAGTCCGAGACCGGCTGGTTCTGATGGCGTTTGCCGTATTTGTCTTTCTGGTTCTGGAACTTCGGGTCGCGACTGCGGAATTTGTTGTCGGGCACGTAGCCGTTGATCTGCCGTTTGTGCAGGTACTTCATATTGGCTTCGTTGGCGAAGCCGGTATCGGCGGTAACGGTGGTGCCTTGCTGGTAGATACTGTCAGCGATACCCAGCTTCCTGAAGCGAGCTTCCACGCTCTCCAGTACCGGTTGCAGGGTGTGGTGTTCCTGGCCTTCGCCAAAGGCCTGGGCATCAATGATGATCTGGTGTTTCTTGTCCACCGTGGCCACGCCGTTATAGCCCTGGATCGTGCCCTTGCTGGTGGTCATCTTGGCACTTTCGTTATCGGTGAGGTTGCTCTTCACTTCCTTGTTCCGCTTCCCCCGGCCCATCCTTGGGCGGTTCGTCTTTAGGAAGCGATCGACTTTCTTTGCCGCTTCATCCAGAGACAGGATGGTTTTCGCTCGTCGGATGTCACGATCCAGTTCGGCTTCGGTCTCTGCCTCGTCCCGCTCGTAATGGGCTTTGAGGTGATGGCGAACCAGCCGTCGCAACTTGGCACGTTTCTCTTCCAGCTCTTTGAAGGTGCCAGACCATTCCTTGGCCGCGTTCGAGGGCATTTTGCAGCCGTCGATGGCGAAGAGTTCGTTACCCAACAGGCCCTGGTCGAGGCACACCAGCAGCACCTGCTCGAACAGCTCTTCGATCTCATCCGAGTGACTGCTGACGAACTTGGCCAGGGTGGTGAAATGCCGAACCGTATCGCAGGACAGGGCCTTGAAGATGATGTTGGTCTCGCAGCACCACTGCATCTCGCGGCTGGAGGTGATGCCCTTGGAGTAGGCAAACAGGATGATCTTGAGCAGGATGGCCGGATCGTAGGCCAGCCGGCCAGTGTCTTCATTGTGGTATTTGGGGTGGAAAACTGACAGGTCCAGCTTATGTTCGATCAGGTAATGTACCGCGTGTTCAAAGGTGCCGGGTTGAAGCTGTTCCTGGTAGTTGATCACGACCATGGCGTCCTGGTCGTAGTTGTAATGCTTAAAGCGGGGCATGCCGACGACTCCTTGTCCGTTTGCCTGATGCTACCAAAACCGAGGGGGATTTCGGGGTTTTTCTACAGCCTCAACGCCTGCATAAGCGGCGGCTGAAAGCCGTCCGGTGGAGGCTAGCTCTCCATGACGATGTCTTCGATTTGACCATCATCATCGAATGAAACGCTAACCACGTAATCCGTCACTTCATCAGGAAGAGTGAAATCGTATACCTCTTCGTCGTCCCATTTTTCTCTGAGGACCAGTAGCCCAATTACTTGCTCATTAGATGGTGCAGAGATTCCAAGATGTTTCTGCCAATAACTCTCGGGAAGCTCTTCCAGGTGATGCGAAACGAACCCATCAATCCCGTACTCGCCCGCTTCGGTGCCGGCTGATCGTTTGATAGCTTCGAGGGCTTTCTCTTGGTTACTCATTAATACACCTAACGCGGAGCGCACCGGTGGCCTTTACAGAGCGAAGCGGCGTAAAGGCCATCCGAGTGGCGCGAATTGTTAAGTGACTGTATTCCATAGGTCCAACATCTCGGCATAATGAGCTGCTGCTGGCGTTGTTTTACCTTCGCTGGAGACATTGGCCACCTCAAGATCGCCAAACACTTCAACGACAGCCTCAAGCTCCAGCTGCTCCAGCGACACACGGAACAAATCGCTTTCTTCTCTAACCTGGTGCTTCTCAGGCTTTTGAATCGGACCACGCTCAATAATGGCCTGGATCTTATTAGCGATCTCTGGATGCCTAGGGCGAATCACATCAATGGTTTCTTCCAACACCGATCTACGAAGCACATTCTCGGCTTGGGACAACTTTTTATATTCAGATTGATTCATCTTGGCACTTAACGCTCGCGTAATGGGCCGATTTGTGGAGCGGCAGCGGAACAAATCGGTCCCGTTGACGCATTGGTTAAGCTTGTCATGCGCCTGGCACCTAAATCTTCGTCGACTCCCGAGCAAAATCGAAAAGCCTTGGCTGTTGAACCATTATCACATCCTCCTCAAAGCTTTCGGGCCCAAACTTCTTTATATAGGTCACTTCATCTTTGGTAACGGGAAAGAGCCAGATGAAGTAGGTATCTGGATTGGTGCCATCGCATACCCAAATATCGTCAGCGTAGAAAGCAGGAAAAGAACAGTACAAGCCAGAAATATTTTTGATTGGAAAAAGGGAGCCAGGAACATCGTATACCTGCCCCATTTCAAGCGCTTTGTGTGTAGCCAGCAGATCTTCACACATTGCGGAAACTAAGGCATACCATTGATCGGATTCGTAAATAGAAAAGTACCCGAGCAGAATCTCTTGCCGCACTTTTCCTGTGGAGCTACCAAAAGCATGCTTTGATAACCCGCAGGTGCAGATCGTGGTCACTGATGGAATAGGCTGATCGGCGAACTTTAGAAGGTGAATTTTGGTGCCATCGAATTCGATAGTCTTTCCCGCACCCTCGTTTGGAATAGGCTCAAGGTTTCGCTCTATGTGCTCAATAATGGGAGGTGTACTCATTATGCTTCCTTGAGCTTAACGCTTGCAGCATGCGCGCCTACGGAATGGAGCCGAAGGCGCAGTGTAGTAGGCGTCGCCGTGCCTGCGATTGTTAGGGCTTCGGTAAGGCCTGGATAACATTAGAGATGTCCGCAGCTATCTGAGGAACCCCCGACATGACCGTCACTGCAGATGCAACAACAGATAGGGTGGTCCATATTTTATCGCTTAACGAACTTTCTGTGACCGCCTGCCGAAATTCAGGGTTTATAACCACGTGTCCAAAAGTTGATTCAACCGCAGTAAGAATCGGCATTGAACCTGAAATATGGTATTCGTCCAACGCAAGCAAAATTCGCTGAAGGCTGCGCACCAGAAATCCCTTTGCTTCCGGAGCGATATCGGAGCCTCGAACATCGGACAAGAGGTCGCTTATAGACTCTCTGATTTCGTCGATTTTTTCATCAGAGAGACTAGATCCATTGGAGAGTACACCGAGTAACTTCGATGCCATTCGTAAGTAGGAGATCGTATGCTCATCAATGTACTTATTGAATGTTTCCCATGGTTGCTCAAGATTTTGCTGCTTGAATGCGGCAGACACTCGTTTTATCCAATAGGCTTGCGTTTCTTTCTCCCCGGGAACCTGTTCCTCGATTGCTGCCTCAACCTCGAGAGGGAGTTCCATAGTTTTGCCTAACCGTGCCATTAGTAACGCATCATTAGCTGGCGAAACTTTGAGTAATGAGCCCCATACGTCCCGACACTTCTTCTTATTGTCGAAGTTCTTTCCTTCCAAGAGGATTTTGAGCAACCTTTCTGCAGGGTTCGGCATTCAATCTCCTAAATAATTTATCCCTAACGCCAGCGCACAACGGCGACCTTGTAATGAAGGCGAAGCCGCAATGAAAAGGGCGTCCGGCGGCCGCAGGCCGCGAATTGATGCGCCTTGTTAAGTGCTGTACTACTCAGCACGAGCCATTGCTGATACATCACGCTTTGCTCCTGCCAACCAACCCATAGGGTCATCCGTATCAATTCTGTAGTAGCAGTCTGGACCGCCCCCATGTCCTTCGCCAAAAGGAGCGCCTTCTTCAGCCCACAGCCGACCACAAACGCGACACTGAGCCACTGCCATCCATTTTTGCGAGTCTACGTGTAGCCTCTCTAAAGTCGGAGCAATCTCTCGCCAATGCCTGCAACGCTCAACCGCTTGATCAAAGCTTTCAATTGGGGCACTAAATTTCTCGCAAACACACTGCATTCCGATGCCTCCATTCACTTAACGCCGGCGTAACGGGCCGGTTTGGAGGCGCAACCGCGCTGGAAAACCGGTCCCGTTGACGCATTGGTTATGCTCAGGCACTTGGACCGTGCTGTTTTGGCCCATGCCACTCGAATACTTCCAATGTCTGTTGCAGGATTTTTTGAAGTCTCTCCATTGATTCCGGTGATACATCAACCTCCCCATAATGGCCGTCAGCCATTGTTGAGCCATATTTCGACCCATTAAGGGAGTTAAGGATGAGCACACCTCCGTTGGGGGCACTTACCATATTGTTTTCGACTGGTTTCAGGTCCAGTGGCTTCGGGTTTCTCCCCGCACCGAGACCACGAGATCTATCCTCTAAATGCTGAGCGGTGTTCCTTACTCCTCGAAGGTCGGGAAATGCTTCGCCTATCTGAGCGTGCAGCTCTGCAAGGATTTGCGGCGCACCCTCTTCTCTTGATAGCACCCCAAGGAACTTATCAAATGAATCAATAGCGTATAGAAAGGCTCGGGCGTATATGAAAGGTAAATTGTGTTCGAACTCCCGTGGTTGAAATCCATTCGACCATTTCTCTCTCTTGAACCGGACTTCTGTTTCAAAGTGGAGCTCATCCCAATGCTCGTGCCCAGGAAACCCACCATAATCTTGCTCTACCTCCTGCCTAATCTCGCTCCTTCGTTGGGCGTCTCGTTCCCAGTTTTCGCGGTCAGCAAATGAGGGGCGGGCAGATCTGGCTTCCGTGAACAAGTTCAGTGCAAGATTTGCCTCAAAGTACTGTGATTTCAATGATTGCAGCAGATTTCCGATTTTCCACGACCAATCCCGGTCCTCACTTTCGAGCCATGTTCCAGGAGTTATGATCTCAAACACATACATTGCATGTACTCCTCGGAGCATAACGCCAGCCATAAGCGGCGCCCTGACAAGGGCGTCCGGTGGAGGGCCATTGGCCCGGAACAACCTTAATGGCCTGGTTAGGTGTTCCCCAAAGTTTGCGGCTATTTTTTGTAGGCATAGTAGGTTTTTACTGCCTTTTTATCGCCATTTTCGACGGTTACTCGTAGCATTCCGTCGTCGATCGATATGTTTCCACAGGTACAACAGTGGCAACCGCCCTTTTCCAGCAGATCTTTACAAATGGGGCACTCTAAGTAATGGCCCGACCAGCCCTTTTCAGTTGGTCCCTGTGAACAAAACTCGACTCTAAAGTTGCTAGAAAGCTCATCTAGTGTCGTGCGCTCTGGGAATTTCACATTTACACCTAACAGCTAATTATACGAACGCGTTCGTATATCACCCGTTCGTAAAACTCCATTCAAACGCGCTCAAATAACAGTAGCTTCTTCAATAGAAACAACCGCTTGAGCACCAACCACCACTGCTACCGCCGGAGTTATACGCCCTCTTTTGAGCCACCCCTGCTCCCACCGTGGGCGTATAGTTCCACCCTTCCTTTTCCAACTTTCCAACCCTATCAGATAGTTACGTTCATTTCTCATCCTGCATTCCGGAGTTTTGCGAACGCGTTCGTATAACTCCGGCATGCACTACCAGCTTAGTGCAGTTTCCCTTTTCTGCAGTCACCCTGTAAGAAGGCACTGCCGGCTGGTATCGTCTGCTTCCCGATTTCGTGCGGTACTGGAGATTTGCTGTGAAAAGTTGGTTATTTCTGGGCATTGCCATTGTTGCGGAAGTAGTGGCAACCAGCGGTCTGAAAGCCAGTGAAGGGTTCACCAAACTCTGGCCCTCCCTGCTGGTGATTGCAGGCTATGTCGTGGCCTTTTACTTCCTTTCGATCACGCTGAAGGAAATCCCGGTGGGCGTTGCCTATGCCATCTGGGCGGGGATGGGCGTTGTATTGGTTGCACTTATCGGCTGGCTGATTTACGGGCAGGTTCTGGATGCCGCCAGTGTGATCGGGATGGCGCTGATTATTTCCGGTGTTGTGGTGATCAATGTATTCTCCAAGTCAGTCGCTCACTAGTCTGTCGGCATAACCGGAGCCCCTTGAGATGCACTTCCCTTTCTGGCTGACCACCGCACTGCTCTTCCCGGTACTGCTGTACCAGGGCAAGCAGGCGCGCCGCACAACGCCCAGGCTGCCGGAAGCGGGAGGCTCTCCGTCTGGTCAATATGGTGAAGGTACTCCGGCCAGGCGAATCCTGGTGATTGGCGAATCCACGGCGGCCGGTGTCGGTGTTGAAACCCACGATCAGGGCTTGGCCAGCCAGTTGGCGCGGCAGATTCACGAACGCACCGGCCAGACCATTGCCTGGCACACCTTCGGGATCAACGGCATTCGGCTCGGGGCATTGATTCGCAAACTGGAAACCACCGAACTGCCAGAGGCGGATGTGGTGCTGTTGAGTATGGGGGTGAACGACACCACGGGGTTCACTCCCCGTTTTCGTTTCCGCCGGCGGTTGCGGGAATTGCGCCAATTGCTCGCACCTCGGTATTCGGGGCCCATTCTGCTTCTCAGCGTGCCGCCTATGCACCTGTTCACGGCGCTGCCTTCGCCGCTTCGGTACGTAATGGGTTGGCGCGCGAAGCAACTCGACAGGATCTACCAACAACTGGCCAGGAACGCCTCTGCAGACTTTGCCTACCTCAACTACCCAACCGTGACCGATCCGGATCTTCTCGCCAGCGATGGCTACCACCCCGGCCCAAAAGGCTACGCATTTATTGCTGATGCCATAGCCTCGCGCATCCGGGCGTCCTGAGTTCCCTCTGAAACACAATGCTCCGAAAGAATAATGGGTTAAAGAAGCGCTTTACGTTTAGGTTGCTACACTCGCACAGAGTCTAAATAAAACAACGAGGTAACAAATGCTAGACAGAGCATCCAAACCAATGGTCAGCCTGGTGGATAAGTACCTGCCAGACCCATACCTCTTCGTCATTATTCTTACCCTGGTAGCCTTTGTTGCTGCCATGGTGTTTCAGGGCCACAGCCCCATGGCCGTGGTCGAGATGTGGGGCAACGGCTTCTGGAACCTGCTCACCTTCTCCATGCAAATGCTGCTGGTGCTGGTCACCGGCTTCATGATGGCCAGCACACCGCTGGTGCGAGGCATCCTGAACCGCATTGCGATGCTTGCCAGAACGCCTGGCCAGGCGATTGTGCTGGTAACCTTCATTGCATTGATTGCAAGCTGGATTAACTGGGGGTTTGGCCTTGTTGTCGGGGCCCTGTTCGCCAAGGCACTGGCTCGCCAGATCCGCGTCCACTACCCGCTTCTGATTGCCAGCGCTTACTCTGGCTTTATTGTCTGGCACGGCGGCCTGGCAGGCTCCATCCCCCTGACCATTGCCACCGAAGGCCACTTCACCCAGGACACCATCGGCATTATCGGTACCGGAGAAACAATCTTTGCGTTCTTTAACCTGGCCATCGTGGTGGCTCTGTTCATCATCGTGCCGCTGGTCAATCGGCTGATGCTGCCAGAAGAAAGGGACAGTATTTATGCCAACCCGAAGATTCTGGACGATGAGCCAGACACCTCTGTGGTGATCAACCGCCCTGCCGACTATCTGGAAAACAGCCGCACCCTGGCCTGGCTCATCGGCTTTAGCGGCATCGCGTTTATATTCCAGTATTTCGTAGATGGAGGCGGCCTGAACCTGAACATCGTTAACTTCATGTTCCTGTTCATTGCAATCATCCTGCACCAGACCCCAAAGCGCCTGCTGGCGAGCCTGAACGAGGCAGTCAAGGGCGGCGCAGGCATCGTTATCCAGTTCCCCTTTTATGCGGGCATCATGAGTGTGATGACGGCTTCTGGTCTGGCAGCCAGCATTTCCAGTGGGTTTGTTTCCATTGCCAGTGCCGAGAGCCTGCCGTTCTGGAGTTTCATCAGTGCCGGTCTGGTAAACATCTTCGTTCCTTCTGGCGGCGGCCAGTGGGCGGTGCAGGCTCCGGTTATGCTACCGGCGGCGCAGGAGCTGGGTGCGGATATTCCCAGGGTGGCCATGGCCGTTGCCTGGGGTGACGCCTGGACCAACCTGCTCCAGCCGTTCTGGGCCCTTCCGGTACTCGCTATTGCCGGGCTGAAGGCCAAGGACATCATGGGCTACTGCCTGATGCTGCTCATCATCACCGGCATCATCATCAGCGCTGGCCTGACCTGGCTGTAACGTCTACCCAACCACTGAATCCGGGGAGCTCTCACACTCCCCGGATCCTCCCGATCTCTCCCAGGCCCAAACTTTCCACGAAGCGCCTCAGCGCCTTGGAATTCGACAGCGGCAAACACACCAGGCAGGCCATAAAAATCAGTTCTCGGCTCTGAATCTGGTGGTATATTAAACAAACCCAGCCAAATCCCGTTGTGGTGGTAGTAGGGAGAAGCGTGCAGACAGGAAGCGCGTTTTACTGCTGTCAGCCCAGCCTGCCAATTCCGATCTCCTCTGAGTCAGCCCGAAGGGCGATGGCTTTCTGGCCATAGCGGCCGCTAAATATTGCCGAATGGCATGTGTCATTGAGGAGTGATGAAATGAAGACTGCTCTTTGTCTGTTCCAACCCAACCGTTCCATCTTTGCCGCAGCCTGCCTGGGTTTTGCCAGTGTTGCGCTTGCCGCCGATCCAGTCGTTTTCACCGGAGCCCCAGTGCCGGTCGGTAATGGCACCGCGCGCGTCGAAGTCATTGCGAACGGGATGAACGAACCTGAATCTGTATCTGTCGTCATGACAAAGGATGCCCTTCAGGGGCTTCCCGCTGTTCAGGGTAACCAGATGGTCTGGGAGTTTTCATTACCCATGCCGGATGCAGGCCCCAGGACGGGATACGATCACGTGGTTCTTGACTGGAACCCGGCCGGCCATATCCCTGATGGGGTCTACAACGTTCCCCACTTCGACGTGCATTTTTACCTGATCAGCAACGGTGAACGTGAAGCCATTACCTTCCACGGTGAGAGCCGTGAGTTGGCGATGGCAGCACCAGACCCACAACTCGTGCCCGTTGGCTACGTGATTCCGCCAGACGCCGCAGTGGACAGGATGGGAATGCACGGCCTGGACCCTGCGGGGCATGAATTCCATGGCCAACCGTTCAGCCACAACTTCATCTACGGCTATTACAAGGGCGAACTTATGTTCGTTGAGCCGATGGTGTCCTTGAGTTTTCTTGAGTCACTTCCAGACATGACGTCACCGGTTAAGAAGCCGCAGAGGTACAGCTATCCGGCCTGGTACCCGGCAGCCTACCGGATCGGATTTGACGTAGGGAAAGGTGAATACACCATCGCGCTCCAGAGGCTTCAGAGGTCCGACTGAGATTCCCTCAGGAATCTTTTTTCTCGGTGTCGATATTCAACAGGCTTGCGCGACTAACCAGTGAAAACAATCCGAAATTCACTGGAGACCAGCACTATGAAGTACATGTTGATGCGCAAGGCCGATGCCGACACCGAGAATGGCGTTATGCCCTCAGAGGACATCCTGCAGACAATGGCGAGTTACAATGAGCGAATGACCCAGGCCGGTGTTTTTGCTGACGGCCAGGGGTTGAGGCCAACGAGCGAAGGTTGCCGCATTCAGTTCAGGGCCGGTGAGCCCAATGTTATTTCCGGCCCGTTCGAGCCGGCCGGCGAACTGCTGGCCGGTTTCAGTGTGCTCGAAGTGGATTCACTGGAAGACGCCATCGCCTGGGCCAAACAATGGCCCCGGGAAGATGCCGGTGGAAACGTGACCCTTGAGCTTCGGCGTTTCTTCGAGCTTGAGGATTTCGAACCCAGCCAGGCACTTGAGCAACATCGGTCCCTGGGCCGCCTCCCAAGGGAGATGAATCTGCATGTGGCTTTTGCGGGCACCTGCAGAGAAGCCATGGAGTTCTACTCGAAAGTTACCGGCGGCAAACTGGAAGGTGTTATCACTTACGGAGAAACACCGGCGGCAGCGGATGTGCCGCCAGAAATGCATGACAAAATCGTACATTCGTCCCTGAATCTGCGCGGGCGCCGGCTGATGGGCGCCGATATGGCGGGCGATTGCTACCAGCCACCTCAGGGTGCCCAGATCCACCTTGAATACGACGATCCGGAACAGGCCGAGCGGGTTTTCAATGCCCTGTCCGATGGGGGCTCGATCATCATGCCGTTTGCGGAAACCTTCTGGGCTCATCGTTTCGGAATGACCACAGACCGATTCGGTGTTCAGTGGATGATCAGCAACCAGATTGAACAATGCCAGTAACGCCAGCCAGGAGGATCAGTTCGATGACCCATCCAAGAAATACCATTTGTCTCTGGTATGAGAGCGAAGCAGAAGAAGCCGCCCGATTCTACGAAAAGACCTTCCCTGATTCATCGGTGGGCAGAGTGCTTCGTGCGCCTGCGGACTACCCCGCAGGCTCGGAAGGCAATGTGCTTACGGTGGAGTTCACCGTGTTGGGCATCCCCTGCCTTGGTCTCAATGGCGGACCGGCCTTCCAGCACAACGAGGCCTTTTCGTTTCAGGTGGCTACCTCGGACCAGGAGGAAACGGATCGCTACTGGAACGCCATTGTTGGCAATGGCGGCGAAGAAAGCGCTTGTGGCTGGTGCAAAGACAAATGGGGCATCTCGTGGCAAATCACCCCGGTCGCCCTCACCGAAGCGATAAACGATCCTGACCCAGCCGCCGCCAAGCGGGCCTTCGAGGCCATGATGACCATGGGCAAGATCGACATCGCCGCCATTGAGGCGGCGCGTCGGGGCTGAGGGCGTTTATTGCACCTGTCAGGGTGCCAGTTTGCGCTTCAGTGCCTTGGAAACCGACAGCGGCAGGCTGGGCAATGAGCGCAGCATCCACGGCAGTATCCGGCGCTTAACCCCGCTCAGGGATTCCGGGATCACGGCTTCAATGAGGTGTGGTCCCGGCATTCTCTGGGCGTATTCCAGGGCTTTTGCCATTTCCTCGGCGGTGTGTACCCGCACGGCGTGAACGCCCATCCCGTTCGCCATTTCCGCGAAGTTGATCACCGGGCCGCGCAGGTCCAGCTGGGATTTGGCTTTTTCTCCGGCCTCTTCCGCGCCTACCCGTTCCAGTTCGATGTTGAGCACGGAGTAGGAGGCGTTGTTGAAGATGATGGAGGTTACATTCAGCTGTTCCCGGGCCATGGTCCAGAGGGCCTGAATGGTGTACATGGCGGTGCCATCACCGATCAGGGCGATGACCGGCCGGTCCGGGCAGGCCACGGCGGCACCTACGGCGTTGGGCAGGCCCTGCCCGATGGCGCCACCGGTGAGGGTGATCATGTCGTGGCGGGGCGCGCCGGCGGTCATTACCGAAAGCATCAGGCTGGAGGTAATGCCCTCGTCCACGATGATGGCGTTCTCCGGCATCAGTTCACCCACCGCTTTGCAGACTTTCTCGGCGGTGAGCTTTCCCCGTGGTCGGCCCGGTCGTTTCGCCGGTTGTAGCTTTGGTTCGGCCTGACTGGCGCCAACGGCTTCGTTGAGCTTGTTCAGGCTGGCCAGGATGTCCTGGTCGGGCGCCACCAGGGTATGTACCTGGCAGGTATCCGGCACCAGATAGCTCTTCTTGCCGGGATAGGCGAAGAAGGAGACCGGCGCCTTGGCGTCCACCAGGATCAGTTGTTCCACGTCCGTCAGTTGCACCGTAGCCAATTCAGCCAGGTAGGCCAGGCGTTCGATGTAAGGCAGGCCGGCGCCCCGCTCAATGCGGGTGGGGAAGGTTTCCGCCAGCAGGGTCACGCCGCTGTGCGCAGCCAGTTTGGCGGCCGCCAGCATGCTCGGTTCGCGCAGGGAATGGCCGCCCATCAGCAGGGCGGTTTTCTTGCCGGAACGGATGGCCGAGGCAATGGCCTCTACCGTGGCATCGTCTGCCGGCGCCGGTGTTGGCGGTGCCAGGGGCGCGTTGGGCACACCGCCCTCACCCCAGGATACATCCGCCGGCAATATCAGCGTAGCTACCTGCCCGGGCGCCGTGCGGGCAGCGGCAATGGCTTCGGCGGCATCCTGGCAGAGGGTTTCGGTGCTCTTGGCCGTGCGTACAAACCCCGGTGAAACGTTGCGGGCAACGGTCTCGATATCAGACTGCAGCTGGGCATCGTATTTCACGTGGTAGGTGGCATGGTCGCCAACAATGTTAAGTACCGGCACCTTGCCCTTGCGGGCGTTGTGCAGATTGGCCAGGCCATTACCCAGCCCGCAGCCCAGGTGCAACAGGGTGGCGGCGGGTTTGTCGGCCATTCGGGCGTAGCCGTCAGCGGCGCCGGTGGCCACACCCTCGAACAGGGCCAGAACCGCCCGCATTTTAGGCTCGTCATCCAGGGCGGCCACAAAGTGCATTTCACTGGTGCCGGGGTTGCTGAAGCAGACCTCAACTCCGGCATCCACCAGGGTTTTCATCAGGGCTTGTGCGCCGTTTGTCATTGTTGTTCTCCAAGCTTTCCGGGTTCAGGGTTTCGGTTAAATAATATGCCCACAGGATTCAGCCTCCGGCCACGATGGAGCGCACCGCTGCCCGGGCCGTCATGATACAGCCCGGCAGGAAGGTACCTTCCAGGGAGCGTTTGCCGTTGGCGCCACCGCCACCGAAGCCTGCGGCCTCGCCCACACAGTAGAGACCTTCAACGGGTGCGCCCTGGTCGGTGAGGACGCGGCTCTGCAGATCAGTTTGCAGGCCACCCAGGCTCTTGCGGGTAATCAGCTGCATGCGGATGGCGATGTAAGGGCCGGCGCCCGGTTTCTGCAGCGGCGCCGGTTTGCAGGTGCGCAGGCGGTCCGGCTTCCATTCCCGGGCGTGCTGGATCATGCGGATCTGGGGATCATCATGGAGGCTGGTGCCCGCCGCGAAGTTGGCATCGAAGGCATCGGCGGTGGCTTTGAGCGTTGCCGGGTTGATGTCGTTGGAACAGGTCAGCGCGTTCATCTTGCCGGCCAGCTCAGTAAGGCTGTCCGCCACCAGGAAATCCCGGCTTTCATGCTGCATCTGTCGCACCAGGGCGTGGTTGCCCAGCAACAGCTCTTTCACGAACTGGGGGAACTGTTTATCCCGGATGCGGGCGTTGTGCTCGGCGCCCGAGATGGCAAATTCCTTGGCGGCAATGCGCCAGTTCAGCAGGTGCCAGGTCCAGGGCTTTTCCTGTTCCGCCACCCGCTGGCAAAGCCAGTGGGTATCAAAGCCGGTCACCAGGGGTTCCGGGCCAATCCGTTCACCCCGGTGGTTCAGCCACAGGGCGGATTTGCAGGGAATGGTGGAAAGACCATGGCCGGGAAAGTGGGGGTACGGATGCGGGAAGCCGGCTGCGTAGTTCCACATTTCGCCGGCATGGGTAATCCGGCCACCCAGGGTGTCGGCCACCCAGTGATGCATGCGGCCATCGGCATAGGGATGGGCACCGTTCAACATGCGGGTGGGTTGCGGGCGATCCACCGGCCAGTTGGCCCGGCATTCCTTGTGGCTGCCGTTGATGCCGCCGGTGGCCAGAACCACCGCGGAAGCCGCGAAGCGGACTTCCTCACCGGTGGCTTCATTGACAGCCAGGGCCCCACTCACTTTTCCCGCTTCGTGGTCCAGTTCAGTAATACGATGCTGGTGCAGCAGGGTGAGCTTGCCGCTGGTGTTCTCCCGGTGTAGCGCCGTCATCAGGCACCGGACCAGTTCCCGGGCGGTGCCCCAGACCACATGGTAACGGGGCAAACGGTTGCCATCGCCAAAACGGCCACGCTCAACCCAGTTCACCGCCGGCAGGAATTTTATGCCTTCGTTGCTGAGCCAGTCGTATACCTCGGAGCGTGAATGCTCCACATAGTAACGGGCCCATTGCAGGGGCAATTCATCGTCCGGCGCCAGCTCGCCAAAGCTGAGCCAGTCGTCCAGGGCAATCTCCGGTGTGTCGGCAATCTTCATGCGTTTCTGCAGCGGCGTGCCCACCAGCATCATGCCACCAAAGGCCCACAGCGCCAGGCCTCCCATGCGCTCTTCGGTATCCCGGTCTGCCAGCACAACGGACTTGCCGGCGCGCAGGCCTTCCAGAGCCGCGACAATACCGGCCAGCCCGCCGCCGACCACCAGAATATCTGAGGTAATTACCTTGGCCATATCGCATCCGACCTGATCGCAATGAGTTGTCAGCGTTAAAGATATACCGGTACCATGGCTTTAAAATTGACTTTAGAGGCCAACAAAATTGACTTTAGAGGCCACGGTTTCCATTGGCTGGGTCAACACCGTGATCGGTGCTGCAGAGAGGCTGTCGGTAACGGCCGAGCAACTGCTGGCCGCTGCGGGCATTGCGCACTCCGCCTGCGAACTGGAACGCTGGCCAATTGACGACATTACCCGGCTCTGGCACGCCGCCGAGCGTTGCACCGGTGACCCGGGCTTTGGCCTGAAAGTGGGTGCGGAGTTTTCTCCCATGAGTATCAGTGGTGTCGGGTTTGCGCTGCAGTCCGCCGCCACCCTGCGGGAAGCCATCGTGATGGTCCAGCGTTTCCAGCGACTGATCTCCGATGGCGGGCGTTTCCAGGTTGTTGCCGGCAACGCGGCTACCTGGCTGGTTTACCATCCGAGGCAGGGCCGGCTGGCATTCAGTCCGCATCAGATTGAGGCGGTGCTAGCCTCGGTGGTGGGCTTCGGGAGCTGGGTTACGGGAACCCGGATGCAACCGGCCCGGGTGCAATTCAGCCAACCGCGACTGGGGCCGTTGGCGGGATATCAGACGGTATTCAACTGCCCGGTGGAATTCGAACAGGCTTTCAGCGGGGTACTGATCGACAATAGCGTTCTGGACCAGCCATTGCCCCAGGCCGACCCTCAGCTTGCGCAAGTGCACGAGCGCTACACAACCGCTCGCCTCGCCGCGCTTTCCATTAACAGTGCCTCGGTGCCCGAAATACGGAGATGGCTCACCGCCCGGATAGGACCGGTTCTGCCCCGCCGGGCAGACGCAGCGGAAGCCCTTGGCATCAGCGAGCGCAGCCTGGCCCGGCGACTCCATGAACAAGGCCAGACCTTCGATGGGCTTGTAGACGACGTACGCCGCGAAAAGGCCCTGCAGGCGGTTGCCGATGCCACCTCTTCCCTGCCGGAAATCGCTGAAGCACTGGGTTTTGCCGAGGCAAGCACCTTTTACCGCGCGTTCCGGCGCTGGACGGGCATGCCGCCGGTGCGGTGGCGCAAGCAGGGAAATCTGACTGAGTAAATCTTCTTTGGCTGGCGCAAATGGTCATTAAGGTGTCACCTCACTGACACTGCACTGTCACCTCCCAGGATTAGCGTTTGCATTGTAAGTCGCAATCAAGCGAGCTTATTCATTGCAAAAGGTGATCCAATGACGCCTGCTTCATACCCCGACATGATGCTTCGCATTGAGGACATGGGGGTGACTTACCCCGGCAATGTCCTTGCTCTACGGCCCACCACCGTTGATTTCAACAAGGGCGAGTTTACGGTCCTGCTCGGCCTTTCCGGTGCGGGCAAATCCACGCTGCTGAGGTCACTCAACCACCTGGTGCAGCCAACGGCTGGCAAGGTCGTTTCGGCGGAATTTGGTGACCTTGATAACCGCAGAACCGTGCGGCTGCATCGAAGCCGCACTGCCATGGTGTTCCAACATCATCAGTTGATCGAGCGCCACACTGCACTCCAGAACGTGCTGACAGGCAGGCTTGCCTATCACAGCACCTGGCGCAGCCTGTTACCACTGCCCAGGTACGATCTTGAACTTGCCCTTCACTGCCTTGAACGCGTTGGGCTTGCCGACAAAGCTCTGGCCAGGATTGACCAGCTGTCTGGTGGCCAGCAACAGCGAGTTGGCATCGCCCGTGCGCTTGCACAACAGCCCTCAATGATTCTCGCGGATGAACCCGTTGCCAGTCTGGATCCGGCCACGTCGGAAAAGGTACTGGGGTTACTTCGCGATATCTGCCAGGAAGATGGTATTACCGCTGTTATTTCACTGCACCAGCTGGAATACGCCCAACGCTTTGCAGACCGAATCATCGGCCTGGCCAATGCCCGGATTGTGTTCGATGCACCACCTGCGCAATTGAAGCAACACCACCTGAATGAGATCTACCACGGGAACTACGAAACCAAACCCCGAACCGTCCCGGTTCCCGGCAATACAACCGTTAACCCCCAACCGACGAAACTGGAGATAGCCCGATGAAAGCGTTACTGAACCTCTTGATCGCACTCTGCCTGGTGACAGGATTGAATCCGCAGGCACTCGCAGCAGATCCAGACCCTGATCTTCTGAAAGTTGCTCTCCTGCCCGATGAGAACGCCTCTGAACTGATCAAACGCAATCAACCACTGAAAGACTATCTGGAAAGCACGCTTGGCAAGGAAGTTGAACTGATCGTTACTACCGATTATTCCTCGATGATCGAAGCCATGCGCTTCGGACGTATCGACCTGGCTTACTTCGGCCCCCTGTCCTACGTGATGGCCAAAAGCAAGAGCGACATCGAACCCTTTGCAGCCATGATTGTGGACGGCAAGCCCACGTACCGCTCCATCATCATTGCCAACGCAGATTCCGGGGTTGAATCCTATGCCGACATTAAGGGCAAGAAAATGGCCTATGGTGATCGAGCCTCTACATCGAGCCACCTGATTCCCAAAACTGTCCTTATGGAATCTGCGGGCCTGGAAGCCGGCCGTGACTATGAGGCACATTTCGTAGGGTCCCACGACTCTGTTGCAGTGAATGTGGCAAATGGCAACGCAGAGGCCGGCGGCCTGTCCGAGGTGATTTTCCAGCATGTGATGGATCGTGGCCTGATCGACCGCAACAATGTGAAGGTTCTAGGATATAGCGGCGAGTTCCCCCAGTATCCCTGGGCCATGCGCTCAAATCTCGCCCCTGAGCTGAAAGAAAAGGTTCGAAACGCCTTCATCAGCATCGACGACAAGGAAATCCTGAGCAACCTCAAGGCTGAAGGCTTTGCTGCTATCTCCGATTCGGATTACGACGTAATCCGGCGCATGGGTAGCCTCCTGAACCTCGACTTCGCCAAGATGTGAGGAATTCCATGAGTTATACCCCGACGGAACCGGCGACTCTGTCGTCGGCTCCGTCAGCGCCGGTGCTGGATGAGCATGCCCGGGGCTGGCGGAGAAAACTCCTGCAGGCAGGCCTGGTTCTTGCGGTGATTCTCATTGCCAGCTGGTACGTAGGCCTGCTTAATTTCAAAACCCTGGCCAATGGCGTGCCGGCGATTGGCGTCCTGTTGGGTGAATCGCTGCCGCCCGACTTTACCAATGTGATGAACTGGGTGTCGCCACTTGTCGATACCCTAGCAATGAGCATTGCCGGCACTGCAATTGCGGTTGCCGCTTCGGTACCGTTAGCTTTCCTTGCTGCCCGGAATACGTCGCCACATCCCGCGGTTTTCCACATAACCCGTACCATGCTCAATGGCCTGCGCTCGGTACCCGAACTGATCATGGGGATTATCTTTGTCGCTGCCGTCGGCTTTGGCGCGCTACCGGGCGTTCTTGCTCTCGGCCTTCATTCTATTGGGATGGTCGGCAAATTCTTTGCAGAAGCCATTGAACATGTGGACGAAGACCCGGTGGAAGCAGCCGATGCTGCCGGAGCGACCCGCCTACAGGTTCTCTGGCACGCAGTTCTGCCCCAGGTTCTGCCACAGTTCGCCGATGTATCCATCTACCGCTGGGAGTACAACTTCCGCGCCTCGACCGTCATGGGCATGGTGGGAGCAGGAGGCATCGGTTTCGAACTCATGGGCTCGCTGCGCATCATGCAGTACCAGGAAGTCAGTGCCATCCTGATCGTTATCCTGCTGATGGTCACGATTGTCGATAGCCTGAGCGGCTTCCTCCGTAAGAAATTCAAGTAAGGAAAACGAATGAAACCAAGAGTTGTGATAACTCACCGGGTACACGATGAAGTCCTGGCTGCCCTCGAACCACATTGTGAGCTGTTAACCAATCAGTCAAACCGCACGCTCCCGCCAGATTCGGTAAAGGCCAGGGTATCCACAGCCGATGCCGTGATGGCCTTCATGCCGGACAGAATCGGCGAGGAGTTTCTGGCTGATTGCCCTAACCTGAAGATCGTGGGCGCAGCCCTGAAAGGTTATGACAACTTCGATGTGGACGCCTGCACTCGCCATGGGGTGTGGCTGTCATTCGTGCCGGATCTTCTAACCGTCCCTACCGCAGAACTGACCATCGGACTCACCGTTAGCCTTACCCGGCAGGTAAAGGCAGCGGACGAATTTGTTCGTTCCGGAGAGTTCAGAGGGTGGCAGCCGAAGTTCTACGGGCTGGGGATTGAGGGCGCAACCATTGGCATTGTTGGAATGGGTGCCATTGGTAAGGCCATCGCTGCCCGTCTGCAAGGATGGGGTGCAAACCTGCTGTACTCACAGCCGGAAGGCTTGCCTTCTGATGAAGAGAGGAAATTGGGGCTGGCGCACACAGGGCTGGAAGAGCTTCTCGCCCAATCCGATATCGTAATACTGGCATTGGCACTGAACGAGCATACCTTTCACACCATAAACCCTTTACGCCTGGCACTGATGAAGCGGGGAGCTTATCTGGTCAACCCATGCAGGGGTTCCGTGGTGGATGAGAACGCCGTATTGGCGGCACTGGCTTCCGGACAGTTGGGTGGCTACGCCGCCGATGTGTTCGAAATGGAGGACTGGGCGCGATCGGATCGTCCGCCCGAGATCAGTCCGGAGTTACTTGCCCATCCGAACACATTATTTACCGCTCACATCGGATCGGCCGTACAAAGTGTAAGGCTCGCCATTGAGCAACGGGCGGCCGAGAACATTCTGCAGGCATTGAGGGGTGAACGGCCGCGGGATGCGATCAATTCTCCGTCGGTACGTGAGGACTCTCCATGCTGAATCCGGTCTGGCTCAAGAGCTTTATCGCGTTGGTCCAGCATCAGAGTTTTCAGGCCGCTGCCGAGAATCTTGGAATCGCCCAACCCACTCTCTCCCAGCATATCCAGAAACTGGAACAAGACCTGGATGTGTTGTTGATTCGAAGGGGAAGATCAGGCTGCGAGCCCACCAGGGCAGCTTTGGCACTGGTACCATTCGCAAACAGTATATTGCGCCTCGACAAACATGCCCGTGAAGCGGTTCGGGGGGCCGGCGTTCGGATAGGGGCGAGCTCAAACATCGGCATATACATGCTCCAGCCCTATCTTCGGGCCTTCAGGGACGATACAGCCTCGCCCGACGTAGACCTCGTAATTGATAATAACCCCTCAATTGCCCGGCAACTGACAATCGGTGAACTCGACATAGCCATAATGGAGTGGTGGCAGCCCAAACCCGGATTTCTGTCGCAGGATTGGCGGCAAGAACAGATGGTACTGATTGTTCCACCCGATCACCCATGCGCAGATCTTCAAAGCATAGATCGGGACACCCTCGCAGAAATGACGCTTCTTGGCGGAGAGCCTGGCACAGGCACAGGCCGGCTACTGGCACAATTTTTCGGTGATCAGGGACCGTTCCCGAAAGTGTCCATGCAACTGGGTAGCACAGAGGCTGTGAAACAGGCCGTCAAGGCTGGACTGGGAATATCCCTGGTTCTCGCAGCCAGTGTGACCGAGGAGGTTCGCGCAGGCACCTTGCAGGCCATTCCCGTTAGCGAGCCCGGGCTGGCAAAGGAGCTTGTGGTTGTCTATCCGGAGGCTTTTGCGGCCCACCCCCCGGTGTCCGCGTTCCTTGGTCATCTATGCCATTGAGATCCAGGCCTGGCAGTCAGGCCTGATCTCTGATAAAGAAACATTCAAGTACAGGAAAAAAGACATCTCGAACCCTGGAATTCAAGGGACACCAGTTTAACGATGACTACCGATGATCAATGGATTGAACAGATCTACCAGCAGCATTCACGCCGTGTGCTTGCAACGCTGATCAGGCTGCTGGGCGACTTCACGCTGGCCGAGGAGGCCATGCAGGAAGCGTTTACCTCTGCCGTGCGGCAATGGCGGCAGGAGGGTTTTCCCGACAACCCTTCGGCCTGGCTTATCCGGGCCGGTCATCGCAGGGGTATAGACCACATTCGCCGTTCCCGGACGGCACAACATTATTCTCATCTGATCGATCAGCCGGAGGAGACCGGTACCAGCGCTATCGGGCAGACCTTCGACGACGATCAACTCCGACTGTTATTTACCTGCTGCCACCCCGCCCTGCCCCTGGATGCCCGCGTGGCTCTGACCCTTCGCGAAATGTGCGGACTGACCACCGAACAGGTGGCCAGTGGGCTATTGCAGAAGCCCGCAACCCTGGCCCAACGGATCGTACGCGCCAAGAGAAAGATCCGGGATGCCGGCATTCCCTATGAGGTGCCGGAGGCGAAGGAGCTGCCGGAGAGGCTGCCCGGAGTACTCCGGGTAATCTACCTGGTGTTCAACGAAGGTTATTCCCGCAGTGATGGTGAGCAGATTGTCGACGTTCATCTCTCCGCGGAAGCCATTCGCCTGGCAGAGGCGTTGGCAAGACTGCTACCAGAAGGGGAAGTGCTCGGTTTGCTGGCGTTGATGCTGCTTCAGAACTCCCGACGGAAAGCACGTCAGGATGAGGAAGGAAATCTGATCACTCTGGAAGATCAGGATCGCTCTCTATGGGACCAGGCCAGTATAGATTTCGGCTTTCAGTGGCTGGAGGCGGCCCTGGCCCGCACACCTACCGGGCTCTACACCCTTCAGGCCTCCATCGCAGCGGTTCACGCCGAGGCATCCAAAGCCAACGAAACCGACTGGGCCCGCATAGTGCGCCTGTACAACGCTCTTTACCAACAGCAACCGTCTCCGGTGATTGCGCTCAACCGGGCTGTGGCCATTGCCATGCGGGACACCCCGGCAGATGGCCTGCAGCTCCTTGAGGAGCTGATGAGCCACAAGGCCTTTGCTGGTTACCACCTGTTCCATGCTGCCCGGGCGGACCTTCAGCGCCGGGCCGGCAACCTTGAAGAGGCAAGACAATCTTATGAGCGTGCACTGGGCCTTGTCTCCCAAGGTCCCGAACGGCGCTTTCTGGAGCGCAGGCTGACAGAGCTTGAGAAATTTTCCTGATTTCCCGCCTTTCTCTGTCGATTTTGCTCAGCGCTACGCGACTACTTATCGAAAACATCGAACAACACACATGGAGGAGCGCACATGAAATACGTGGCCCTGGTGTATTACCAGGAGAGCATCATCAATGCCATGACAGAACAGGAATGGCACGACCTCAACCAGGAGTGTATCGCTGGCGTGGAAAGGCTGGCACAGCAGGGCAACTTCATAACCGGCCAGCCACTGCAACCCGTGGAGACTGCAACGACGGTACGTGTGCGGGATGATGAGGTGCTGGTGTCTGATGGTCCCTTCGCCGAAACCAAGGAGCAGCTGGCGGGGTTCTACCTGCTGGAAGCCCGGGACCTCAACGAGGCGCTGCAACTTGCCAGCCGGATTCCACCGGCCCGTTTTGGCAGCATAGAGGTACGGCCAGCGCGGGAGCTGCCCCCTAAAGATTGAAAAGGCGAACGGGCAAATACCAAACGGGCCGTTGAAGCCAGGCAATCTATGCTATTTTGGTGGTCAGGGCCAAACCCGAAGTAAGCGTGCAGTGGGTATGGCCCTGGCAACAAATCGACACGGAGGTAATCTTTATGCATATCGCAAAAGAAGATGTACCTGTTCGGATCGATGCCCCCGGTGCAATAGCTCGGCAGAAAACCGATTTCGGTGATGTCACGGGCTACGGGAAGATGGGCGCTGAGTATTTTTCGTTTGACGCCGGCACCGATATAACTGAGTTGCTTCACGGGCTTGACAACGACAGTTGTCAGAGCCCCCATTGGGGATATGTTGTTAGCGGCGAAATCACCGCGATTTACACCGATGGCGAGGAAGAAACTTCCCGCAGTGGTGATTTATTCTACTGGCCTCCCGGGCACAGCGTGAGGGCAGAAGCAGACACCGACATTGTGATGTTCAGTCCACAGCACGAGCATGGCGAGGTGATCGACCACATCGGGCGCCAGATCAGCGGCTGAGCCGTTGCCCACAGCCCCTGCCGTGAGGAGGGGAGGTAACCTCCCTTCCTCACATCCACCCGCTTCAGCCAACAGACTCCGGGCAAATTCCTGTTGAGCAGCGGCGAACCAACAAGTAACCTGCTGATCAGACACCAGAGCCTGAGGCACCATGAAGCCTGACTCCCATCAGCTCCCAGACAATGCCATCGGCGCGACGAGTTCGCAGTCGCCCTCAGACACCCCTGAGCGTGTTGCTGAGCTGATTCATCGTGTGGCTCGGAAAGACCGCCAGGCTTTCGCCCTCCTCTACCAGGCAACTGCTCCGAAACTTCTGGGCACCGTATTGCGTATCCTCAGAGATAGAGGATGGGCAGACGATGTTATCCAGGACAGTTACCTCAAGATCTGGCAGAAAGCAGAGCAATTTCAGGACGGCAAATCCTCGCCTATCACCTGGCTGGTTTCGATTGCCCGTAACAGTGCGATTGATGAGCTGCGCAAACACCCTGCCGGACGCACCACGAACAGCGATGAGCTGGACGAGATGCCGGGCAGACAGTCAACGGCTCAGGAACAGCTGGAAGACCAGCAGGCGGCAAATAAACTGAATCACTGCATAGACCAACTGGAGAAAGACCGACAGGACATGGTGCGGCTCGCCTACCTGAATGGCTGGTCCCGGGAAGATCTGGCAAGCCAGTTCGAGCAGCCGGTCAATACGGTGAAAACCTGGCTACACCGCGCCCTGAAACAGATCAAAAGGTGCCTGGAATCATGACGGAACGCGACGACCTGGACATGCTGGTTGCAGAGTTCGTTCTGGGTACCCTACCGGCCCAGGAACGGGAGTATGTTGAAACCCGGCGCAGCGAGGATCCGGAGGTGGAGGCCCTGATTCTGCAGTGGGAAGAGCGATTGGGCCGGCTAGCTGAAGAAACCGAGCCCGTGCAGCCGTCGCCAGCGCTGTTCGCAAAAATCGAGAAGGCTCTGGACCGAATCGAATCGACACCCCGCAAGGCTGCCGAAGCCTCCAACGTGGTTGCACTGCGCAGTCAGCTGAAGCGCTGGCGCTGGAGTACGGCGATTGCTTCGGCGGCTGCCCTGCTGTTGATGGCAGTCCTGGTGTTCCAGCCACAGCCCACACCTCAAACGCAGTCGTTTGTAGCGGTGTTCCAGCATAATGATGAACAGCCGGCCTTCCTGCTGACGGTGGACCTGAAGGAGCAACGGCTGAATATCCGGCCGGTGACCGCCGAGCCAAGACCCGGGAAATCCTATCAGTTGTGGATCAAGGCGGACGAGCTGGGACCAAACCCACGTTCGGTAGGCGTTCTGGGCAACGATTTCGAACTTGATGAGGGGGCCTTGAGAAGTTATGACCCGGCCCTTCTCAAGGAAGCCACGTTCGGGATCAGTGTCGAGCCCGAAGGCGGCTCACCCACTGGCCAGCCCACCGGGCCGGCGATTCATGGTTACCTCTACCCCACCGACGGCAACAATCAGTAGTCGGGACCACAAAAAATAAACGGTGCCTGAAACTTTGCGTACCCGCTCCCGTAGCTGCAGTTAAGCCGTCCAATAACAACCCAATGGACGGTAAACACTGAGACTTAGGAGAACGCAATGACCAAGCACGCAAAAACATCCGTACTTCTGGCCGCCCTGGTTTCCGGCGCATTCGCAACCGGCTCGGCACTGGCCGCTGAGCATAAGCCCGGTGTCTGGACCAATGATCAGTCCGTCGCCAACGGCGTAGTATCCGCCAGAAAGGTGGTTGCCGAGCAGAATGGCTGGCTGGTGGTTCATCGCACCGACGAATCCATGAAGCCCGGCCCTGTCGTTGCCCATGCACCATTGCGCAAAGGCATGAACATGGATGTCGCGGCTATCCTGACCGAGGAAGTGCAATCCGGTGACATGCTCATGCTGATGGTTCACAGCGAAGACGGCGGCATGAAAACCGGAATTTTCGAATACACCCTGGGCGCCAAGGAAGACGGCCCGATCAAGAAAGATGGCAAGCTGGTGATGCAGACCATTACCGCAAAATAATCGCTGACGCTCGGGCTGGCCGCTTGCGTATTTGACGCATTCAGCCAGCCCTACTGTGCCTGACGCTTGCTCGCGTACATTGCGGCATCGGCTTTGCTGACCAACAGCCTCGCGGTTTCCCCATCTTCCGGGTACATGGCCGAACCAATACTGCAAGACACGCGAACCGTTGTTCCGCCGAGAACTACGGGTAAGCTCAGCATGTCTCGAATCTTGGCCATGGCGTTTTCGACAGACTCACGACCACGAACGTCGGTGAGTAGCACTGTAAATTCATCACCGCCCATCCTTGCAACGGTATCTGCCTCACGAGTGCAGTCCCTGAGTCTCTGGGCCATCTCGATCAGCAGTTGATCGCCAGCTTCATGACCCAGGGTATCGTTAATCTGCTTGAAGTCGTTCACATCGAGGTACAGCAGCGCCAGCCGACCTTCGTTCCGGCTTGCCGATCGCAGGGCGGTCTCCAGGCGGTCGTAGAACAGGGAACGATTGGTTAACCCGGTAAGCCCGTCGTGATGAGCGAGGAATCGAAGATTTTCTTCTGCACGCTTGCGCTCGACAACCGCAGCAACCTGGGTTGCCACGAACTCCAATAGCGATTTGTCGGCCTCGTCATACGATACGGCCGTTGTCGCTCGCTCAATCACCAGGACGCCCAGAACGGACTCGTGGAAAACCAGAGGCACCGCCAGCCAGTTGGCAACCTCTGAGCCGGTTCTAGTGTGCATCCCAAGACCCGAATGCGCCGGATCCCTGGCTGCCATGAGCGATTTTCTGGTGTCGATAACCTCTTCGAGGGCAGATCCAGGGGGCACTTGCCAGTCGATCCAACCGTTTTCCGTGCGCCAGTCTGGCGAGCTGAGCCGACCAGACCGTGACTGATTGAAACCCAGATAAAGATCAGACTCCGGGAAAAGTTCACCAATAATGGAGTGAACACCATCGCACAGATCGCGGAGCGTCTCTGCCTCATGAGCTGCCTCGGAGATCCGGTAAAGCGCGTTGCGAGTCTGGTCGCCCCGCCGTAATGCAGTGACATCGCGAGCCACGGCAATCCGGAGACGATCTTCCTCAGACCAGCGAGCCGACCACAGGATGTGCACGGCATGCCCATCTCTGTGCAGGTAACGATTTTCAAAATCCGTGTGGTTGTGACCACTCATTACCCGGCGGGCTGCAACCAGGGTGCGCTCCTGGTCTTCCGGGTGAATATAGTCAAGCAGTGGCGTTCCGATCATTTCCGCTGACGAGTAACCGAGCAACTGCTGGCAAGCCTCACTGACGAAAACGATCTGGCCGGATTCGTCCACCACGAAGATCGTGTCGAGTATGAGGTTGACCAGCTTGGGGTAGAGAGCATTGAAATCGATCGTCACATCCCGTCTCCCTTTACGCCTAACCGGTCCAGGTAGAGATGCAGGTCTGCCTCGCTCATATCCACATATTCGAGCACCCTGCCATAGAGCATGGCGGTCGGGACATTACGGCCATTCAGCTCTCGCTGGGTTTCGTGCAGTACGTAAAGAATGATTCTTTCAGTGCGGGTAAGGCCGTCTCTGGCATCAGGGATAACTTCAAGAAGCGCGCGAGAGTGGTCTGAAACAGCCATTATGTACCTGGGAAGATGCGATGGACCAGTACATAGTAGCAGGCTGGCAGCGAAGCCCACAGGGGGCAACGCTGCCTTTTAGTGGCAAATCAGATCTGTTTGTAGACCACTTCGGACAGACGGCTGCGGTTGCCATCGGTGTCCAGGGTTCGGATGGCGAAGTACCAGGTGCCCTCGGTAAGTTCGTCCACAAGCAACTCATCCACAGAGGCATCACCAATCGCGAGGCTCTGGTCCAGGTTTTCAGCGCTGTTGCCATAGACCACTTCGAAGCCAGCGATTTCGCCCATGGCCAGGCTCTCACCATTCTCGCGGGTCAGCGGCGCGGTCCAGCTCAGCAGTGCCGTATTTGCCGGGACAGTTTCCTCGGGCGTCGTTTCGGTAACTGGCTCGCTGGTTTCCGTGTCTGTTCCTGTGTCCGCTACGGTTTCGTCAGTAGTGGTATCAGTTGATGTTTCGCCGCCTGAAGTAACATCACCAGAAGTGTCGGGCTCAGTCGTACCGGCAACCTGCTCGTCCGTTGAACCGGTAGAGGTATCGGTCGACGTATCAGTGCTGGTGTCTGTTGAGCTGTCAGGCGAACTGCCGGCATCGGTTCCAGCGGTTTCATCGCCGCCGGTGGCTTGTTCGGTGGTATCACCCGAGTCGGCAACACCGGTATCACTCTCTTCGTTTACATCGGCAATGGTCTTAAAGCGTTGCACGTTGCGGTACTCGACAACCACCAGCTTCTGGCTGATGACGCTTGAATCCACCGCATTCTGAAGCTCAGAAGACTGCAGTGCTGCGGCACTGACAAGATCCGCCAGCGCCACGTTGGTACCGTTACCCATCACGCTTATCTGTCCTGTCGCACTGACCTGTGAGGTAACATCCGTCAGTACATCAGAAATCGAATCCCATTGGGTATTGTCGTTTACCAGAGCCAGAAATGCCGCGTTGGCAATTGCCACCTGAATAGCGTCAGCCGTTACGCCGGTCATTTCGTCCAGGCTGGTCAGGTCCGGCGGGGTCAGGCGCAAGGCGCCGGCCGGAAGGCCGAACCAGTTTTCGACTGTGATGTAAGCATTGGAAATGGCAACCGGTGAAAGGCCGTCACCACTGCGCTCGGCCAATGTTACGGCCAAGTGGGTCAGTGGAGTAAGGTTAACGGTTTCCATACGTAGATCGCCGGCACCTCGAAGGCTGAAACTGCTATCCAGAGGCATGGTCTGGCCAAACGCCACCGGCGCTCCGCCAGCCTGATCGCACTGGGGAACGACATCACAGATCATGCGGGTGCCGCTATCAGCCGTCAGTTCAACTAAAGCCCAGCCTTCGGCCTTGCCGCGAAGCTGCCACTCGTAACTGCCGTCGTCTGCCGTCAACACCGGTTTTGCTGCCTGGCGCTGGGGCGAATAATAGCCGTCTTTATCCGCAATCAGGCGATTGGCAACAACCAATCCCTGCTGGATGACGCCCTTCATCGCTGCGCCAGCAATCTGCACTGTCGGCTCGGTCGTGACCGACGACTGTGTCGAGGTGTTGTCATCGTCACTGGAAATGTCCAGACCGCAGCCCGAAAGCAGAACGGCCGCAGGAAACATCAGCAGTCCTTGCTTCGTTAGTTTTTTGCCGCAATATGACATTTTTCGCACCAATTATTTGACGAATTTGAGCGAATCTTACAGCGGCAGTTTTCGGTTATATGCGTCGCAGTTCCGGATTTCCCGGGGCGAATCCGTCAGGAAATTGGCGTTTACGCAGGGATACACGTTGTGATGGAAGGTTACAGCCCGAGGGCTAGGTTTCTGATCATAAGATATTGTTTTACCTGGCTTTTAAGGATCAAGCTAAAATTAGAACTCTGCGCTGGAATCTAGCGGCGATGCCTCGAATTACAAATTTAAACGTTGGCAAAACGAGAGCGGTTTCACAGTCTGGACGGGAACAGTCAAGCTGAATGGACAGGTATTCATCGACAGCATTCCAGCAGCCGTGTTGCATGCTCCCGCACGGCATCTTTGAGAGCGACAGGATTGAGGATGGTAAAACGGAACGGAAGCTGCGACAGCCACCAGGCGAACCAGTCGAGACTGTCTGTTTGAGTGTTGAACAACAGCCCGTCTCTGCACTGCTCAAACTGATTGCTGCAGGAGGAGTAGGAATTTATCACCGTTGCCGCTGTCTCAAGGTCTGTATGCAAGAGTACGGAAACCTCGTGAGTTCCACTCCAGTCGCGAAAACTCTCGCTAAGGAAGTCCGCCGCATCAAACCCTGGAGGTCGCTGGAAGGTACCCGACAGCACATGAACATCACTGATGCGGTCCAGACGGAACGAGCGCATAGCCTGCCGCAGATGGCAGAAGCCGGTGAGGTACCAGCGCCCTTGCCGGAACACCAGCCCATAGGGATCAACACTTCGGTCCATCCCTCCGCGATCCGGGGAGTGGTAGGTAAACCCTACCGAACGCATTGCTTCCGTGGCAACGGTCAGGGTTTGCAGGGCGCGGTCGTCCAGGCTGGGTTCGCCGCGCGGGAGGATCACCCGGGTTGTGTCGCTGACACCGCGGACCCGCTTCTTCAGGTTGGCTGGCATCACCCGTTCGAGTTTCGCCTGCACGCTGGCTATCGCCGGTGCGGCATCCGCCAGCCCAAGCTGTTGTGCGGCCAGCAGCCCAAGAGAGACCGCCAGGGTTTCCTCGTCAGTGAACATCATTGGTGGCAACTTGAAACCTGCCACCAATCGGTAACCACCGTAACGCCCCTGCTCGGTCATCACCGGAATGCCCAGGTCCTCAAGCACGGTGATGTAGCGACGGATGGTTCGCCGGTCCACGCCCAGCCGTTCTGCCAGTTCGGCCCCGCCGATCTGGCCATGGGCCTGCAACAATTCCAGCACGGTCAACACCCGCGTCGTGGGACCAGACATTGTCGCCTTCCTCCTGGCAGCTTTTCCGGTGATTTACATTAAAAATGCATCTTGCCATTTATTTAGGACAGATATTGGCCTATTTCCACATTAATCTGATCTCGCAGTAACCCATACCCCTGCAAACACAGGCTTGAAAAGGAGATCAGCATGTCGGAACTCACGTTTTACACCCACCCAATGTCACGCGGCCGTGTTGTACGCTGGATGCTGGAAGAAGTCGGAATTCCCTATACCGTCGAGACGATGGAATTCGGCCCGGACATGAAAACCCCGGAATACCTGACCATCAACCCGATGGGCAAGGTGCCCGCCATCAAACACGGCAACACCATTGTGACCGAGGTGGCGGCCATCTGTGCTTACCTCGCGGACCAGTTCCCGGACAAGAAGCTCGCCCCACCGTCAGGCTCTGCGGAACGCGGCGCCTACTATCGCTGGCTGTTTTTCATGGCAGGCCCTTTCGAGATGGCCACCAGCGCACTCGCCTATGGCTGGAAGATCGATAGCAGCAACGCCCAGGCGGTCGGCTGCGGCCGGGTGGAAGACAGCATCAATACACTGGAAAAAGTGCTGGGCGCGAGCCCCTATATTTGCGGCGATACGTTCACCGCAGCGGATGTGCTGGTCAGCAGTTACCTGTGGTGGGAAACCATGCAGAAGAACATCCCGCAAAACGCGGTGTTCCAGGATTACATCCAACGGACAGAAGCACGACCAGCGGCAAAGCGGGCCAATGAGCTCGATGATGCCTTGGCTGAAACCATGAAGGCGGTCGAGGCGTGAGGTTCTGCCAGCGGCGGCCGGCGATACTAAGCACAATACGCCGGGTACGTTCAGTACCCAATCGCGGATAGCCAGTATTGTCGGCGCCAGCTGGCGCACATGAAATGCAGCCCCTGCAATGACACCGAAATCGCTGGTAGGCTCAGTTTAGTCGCCAACAAGGACATTCCATGCTCTGCTTCACCTACGGCTCCAACATGTCGCATCGACGCCTCCAGGCCCGGGTACCATCGGCCCGGTTTGTGGCTGTGGCAGAGCTTCCGGCCCATCGGCTTCGCTTTCATAAATCGGCCGGGGATGGCTCTGCCAAATGCGATGCCGAGGAAACCGGCAATCCGGACGATCGGGTAATTGGTGTAGTGTACGAGATTGACGATGGAGAAAAGCCGGACCTTGATCGACACGAGGCCCTGGGGTTTGGCTACGAAGAAAAGCAGGTGGAGCTGGCAAGCGGCCGCGACCAAATTCAGGCCTGGATGTATTACGCCACGCGCATCAACACTGCACTACAGCCTTTCCATTGGTACAAAGACCACGTCCTTATCGGCGCCAGGGAGAACGACCTGCCAGTTGAGTACATTGCACAGATCGAAGCCGTGGAGTCTATTGACGACCCGAAGCCCGAACGTCATGGGCGTGAGTTGTCGATTTACGGTAAGTCCTGAACGGCCCTGGGCGTCAAACCCCCAGTCTGTCACGCAACGCATAGTACCAGGCCCCCATCGCCGTCAAAGGCACCCGGAACGCGCGGCCACCCGGGAACGGGTAATGGGGCAGGCTGGCGAATGCATCAAACCTTTCCGCCTGATCCTGGATCGCGAGTGCCAACGCTTTGCCAGCCACGTGAGTAAAAGTGACGCCATGGCCGGAACAGCCCTGGGAATAAAAGACGTTCTCGTGCAATCGGCCGAGCTGGGGCAGGCGCGACAGGGTGAGCAGGAAATTGCCGGTCCAGGCGTAGTCGACCTTCACGTTTGCCAGTTGCGGGAAGGTTTTCAGCATATTCGGGCGAATCAGCCGCTCGATATTGGCCGGATCGCGGGCACCGTAGACCACACCGCCGCCGTAAATCAGCCGTTTATCACCAGACAGCCTGAAGTAGTCCAGCAGGTAGTTGCAGTCTTCGACACAGTTGTCGTTGGGCAGCAACTCTCTGGCAACAGCATCGTCCAACGATTCGGTGGCAATAATCTGCGAGCCGCATGGCATGGATTTGGCGCCGAGTTCCGGCACCAGGCCGCCGAGATAGGCATTGCCCGCCAGAACAACTGTTTGCGCCCTCACCTCGCCCATGTCGGTTTTAACGGTTACGGTTTTACCGGGGACGATGCTCGTTACCGTTGAATGCTCGTGAATCACGCCGCCGCGCGACTCCAGCGCCGCGGCCTCGCCCAGGGCCAGATTAAGGGGATGAATGTGGCCGCCGGTGTGATCGATGGCTCCGCCAACATACCGCTCCGTGCCAACCCGGGAGCGGATAGCGTTCCGATCCAGCAGTTCCAGTTGGTCATAACCGAATCGGCGCCACAAGGCCTGCTGGGATTCCAGGTGTTGGAGCTGCTTTGGATTGAGTGCGGCAAAAATACCGCCCTCTTTGAGGTCGCAGTGAATGCCGTAACTCTTCACCCTCTGGCGGATAATCTGGCTGCCTTCAAAGGCCATTTCAGAAAGCAACTTCAGGCGGTCTTCTGAGGTCTGGCGCTCAATGCTGTCCAGATCGCGGCTGAAGCTGTTCACGATCTGGCCGCCATTGCGTCCCGATGCACCCCAGCCAACCGTTGCAGCTTCCAGAATCACCACCCTGAAACCAGCTTCTGCCAGGAACAGCGCCGTAGACAGGCCGGTGTAACCGGCACCGACGACGCACACATCCGCCTCGCAGGATCCTCTCAGAGCCGGACGCACTGGGGCCGGGTTGGCAGAGGCTGCGTAATACGATGGAACCGGAGGATACTGGATCATTATGTGGCGCCAGAGAGGGTGAAAGAGACGTTCAGGATCCGGCGGGCAACGCTGCGCGCCGCAGAAAGTCTATGCCAGCGCCGGGCGTTCGGAAAGACACGTTCTTATACCTATATCGCGGGCGGCGCCCGGGCGTGAAAGTGCTGCTATGATTGCTCAACTCTACAGCCTGCGAGGCGCCCATGAATCAACCCGTCAGCTCTTCCACCCCAACCAGCCAGACCGAATGGCAGGCCCTGACCACAAACCTGACACTGGAAGGCCGCGCCTACCTGAACGGCGCCTATCAATGGGCTGCCAGCGGCGAGACCTTCACCTCGGTCAGCCCGGTTGACGGGCGTGAGCTGGCCGCCATTGCCAGCTGCGATCAGAGCGATGCCGACCAGGCCGTTATGGCTGCCAGAGCCGCCTTTGAGGCAGGCATCTGGAGCCAGCTGGCACCGGCCAAACGCAAGGCGGTTCTGCTGCGATTCGCTGATCTGATCGAAGTCCACGGCGACGAGCTTGCCCTGCTGGAAACTCTGGATATGGGCAAGCCCATCAGCCACGCCAGGACTGTGGATGTGCCGGCCACAGCCAGAGCAATCCGCTGGACAGCCGAGGCCATCGACAAGGTTTATGGTGAACTTGCCCCCACGCCTCACAACCAGATTGGCATGATCTCTCGAGAGCCTATGGGTGTTGTGGCTGCCATCGTGCCCTGGAACTTTCCGATGATCATGGCGGCCTGGAAAATCGCCCCGGCCCTGGCCACCGGCAATTCTGTGATTCTCAAACCTTCCGAGAAATCGCCCCTGAGCGCTATTCGACTGGCCGCCCTGGCCGAGGAAGCCGGCGTTCCCTCCGGCGTTTTCAACGTGCTGCCGGGCTACGGCCACACGGTGGGCAAAGCCCTGGCCCTGCACATGGATGTGGACTGCCTGGTGTTTACCGGGTCCACGAATGTCGCCAAACAGCTGATGATCTATGCTGGCCAGTCCAACATGAAACGGGTGTGGCTGGAGGCCGGTGGCAAGAGCCCGAACATTGTCTTTGCCGATGCGCCGGACCTGAAAAAAGCTGCCTCCGAGGCAGCCAGCGCCATTGCCTTCAACCAGGGCGAGGTGTGCACTGCCGGCAGTCGCCTGCTGGTTGAGAACAGCATTCGCGCAGAGTTTATCGAGCTGATTCGCGAAGCCCTGAAAACCTGGCGCCCCGGCCACCCGCTGGACCCGGCAACGACTTGCGGCGCCATTGTGGATCAGGGGCAGCTGGATCGCATTATCGACTACATTGGCATTGGCCAGTCGGAAGGCGCACGCCTGGTGGAAGGTGGCCAGAGGATCATGGAGGACACCGGCGGCCTGTTTGTTCAGCCCACGGTGTTTGACGGGGTGAATAACCAGATGCGCATTGCCTCCGAGGAAATTTTCGGGCCGGTGCTTTCGGTGATCGGGTTCGATACCGCTGATGAGGCCATCCGCATTGCCAACGATTCCATTTATGGCCTGGCGGCGGCGGTGTGGACTTCCAATATCAATACCGCTCACAAGGTGGCCAAGGCCCTGCGGGCCGGCAGCGTGTGGATCAACCACTATGACGGCGGCGACATGACAGCGCCCTTCGGTGGATTCAAACAGTCTGGTAACGGTCGCGACAAGTCTGTGCACGCCTTCGACAAGTACACCGAAGTGAAAGCGACCTGGCTGGTTCTGGAGTAGAGGGAAAAGAGCCACTTCGCAAATGCAAACGGCGCCTTCGAGGCGCCGTTTTTTATGATTCACAAACCGCTAGACCGTGTGCAGGTACCAGAGATATTCCAGATCCGAGATGGTCATCTCGAACTCATTCAGTTCATGCTCCTTGCAGGCGACGAACACATCCAGAAACTGACTGCCGAGATAGTCGGCCATCACTTTCGATTGCCCCAGCTCCCGCAAGGCATCCCGCAGGTTATTCACCAATGAGGCTTCGTGCTGTTCATGGGCATTACCCACGGTGACGGGGGGTGGCTCTATCCTGTTGGAGATGCCGTAGTGAATGCCCGCCAGCACCGCAGCCATCAGCAGATACGGATTGGCATCGGCACCGGCGACCCGATGTTCGATTCGCAGGGCCTCGGGATCGCCGCCCGGCAGACGCAGCGACGCAGTGCGGTTGTCCACGCCCCAGGTGGCGGCGCTGGGAACGTAGTACTCCGGGCTGAACCGGCGGTAGGAATTGATATTGGGGCAGAACAAGGCCATGGCGTCGTTCATAGTGGCGACCAATCCACCCACGGCCCAGCGCAACATGTCGTTTGGCTGCTCGGCGTCGCCGGCGAACACGTTACGACCTTCGCCATCCACCAGGCTCACATGCAGGTGCATGCCACTGCCGGCCTGGTTGTGATAAGGCTTGGCCATGAACGTGGTGTCCATTTCATGGTCGTAGGCCATGTTCTTGATCAGACGCTTCAGCAGAGTGGCGTGGTCGCAGGCCTGCACCGCGTCATCCACGTAGTGCAGGTTGACCTCAAACTGCCCGGGTGCTGACTCGGCCACCAGCGCATCCGCCGGCAATTCCTGCTCATGGGCGGCATCCAGCACGTCCGCCAGGAATTCCGCGTATTCGTCCAGATCATCAATGGAATAGGCCTGGGTGCCGGCCGGACGCTTACCGGAGATAGGCGATTTGGGCGGCTGTGGCCGACCAGCAAGGTTCTCCTGGTCGATCAGGTAGAATTCCAGCTCAAAGGCCGCCACGGGGTTCAGTCCCAGCTCCTCGAACCGCTTGACGATGTTCTGCAATACCACCCGTGGGTCAGCAAAAAACGGTGTCTCGCGGTCCAACTCATACATGGTCAGAAGCAGTTGCGCCGTGGGTCGCTTCTGCCAGGGTTCCATGGTGAGGGTATTCTCGATAGGCAGGCACACCCGGTCTGCCTCGCCGATATCAAGCCCCAGCCCGGTTTCTTCCACCGTGGTGCCCTGGATATTCAGGGCAAAGATGGAAGCCGGCATGGCCACGCCACGCTCGAATACCTTCGCCAGCGCGGAGGGATCCACCCGCTTGCCGCGAACAATGCCATTCATATCCGGGATCAGCAGATCAACAAACTGCAATTCGGGGTGTGCCTGAAGGAACGAGTCGGCACTCGTAGAACCAGAAGCCATAGGAAAAGCCTTCCACAACGCAAACAGGCCTGGTGCCGAGGAGCCGGCGCAGGGGTTTAAACACTCCTTTATCCCGTTTTCCGGGGTGTTTGGCAAGATAGGCATATACCACAAACCCCGAATTAATCACCGGCAGCGTAAAGTCCTCTGCCGATAGGCAAAAGCACGGATCCCCGGAGCGAAATTTTTTATAGCGCATCCCGGAATCTCATGGTACATATCGCGAGAATTCGGCAGGCTCCACTCTGCCGTTTTCCAGGACAAGCCTTAAAGGAGTCAAAAGGCGGCGACCGGTTCTTTCCGGGACAACAGCCAACTGCGGCCACCCTCAGCAGACCTGCACAACACTGCGTGCGTCCTGCACGTTTTGTATTAATCCCTTTTGAGTGAGGGACATCATCCAATGTTGAAGTTGTGTAAGCCACAGGCGCTGGCCGCCTCTGTTGCGTTGTCTCTGTGTGCCTCTTCCGCGTTTGCCGCTGAGGAAGTGCGTGTCTACAACTGGTCCGATTACATCGCTGAGGACACCCTGGCGAAGTTCACGGAAGAAACCGGCATCAAGGTCATCTACGACGTTTACGACAGTAACGAGATCCTCGAAGCCGCCCTGCTTTCCGGGCGCTCTGGCTACGATCTTGTTGTGCCCTCCAACCACTACGTGGCCAAACAGATTTCTGCCAACGCGTTTGTGGCCCTGGACCACAGCAAACTGTCGAACATGAGCAACCTGAATCCGGACCTGATGGACGATCTGGAAAAGGTTGACCCGGGTAGCCAGTTCGCCCTGCCCTATCTCTGGGGCACCAATGGCTATGGCTATAACGAAGGCCGTATCCAGGAAATCCTGGGTGACAGCGCCCCCACCGATTCATGGGCCCTGGTATTCGATCCTGAAGTCACCGGCAAACTTGCCGCCGGCGGCTGCGGTATTGCCATGCTGGATTCGGGTGAAGAGATGGTGCGTGCGGCAATGGCCTACATCGGCCTGGACCCGAACAGCAACAACGCCGACGACATCAAGAAAGGCGGTGAGGTGATCAAGGCCATTCGCCCGAACGTCACCTACTTCCACTCGTCCCGTTACATTGGCGATCTGGCCAACGGTGATCTGTGTGTGGCTGCCGGATACTCCGGCGACATCCTGCAGGCCGCTGCCCGCGCCGAGGAAGCCGGGAACGGCAACGTGATCCGCTACACCATTCCCAAAGAGGGTGCGGTGCTGTGGTTCGACATGATGACCATCCCGGCCGGCGCGCCGAACGTGGAGAACGCCCACAAGCTGATGAACTTCCTGATGCGCCCGGAGATCATTGCGGACGTGACCAACTACGTGTGGTACGCCAACCCGAACAAGCCGGCCAACGAGTTTGTTGATCCGGAGATTCTGGGCGACAACAGCATCTACCCCACTGATCAAGTGATGAAGAAGCTGTACATCATGGAAGGCCGGCCTCAGGACGCACAGCGTCTGATGACCCGCACCTGGACCAACGTGAAGTCTGGTCGCTAAGCGGTGGAAAACGGCAACAACACCTCCGCGCAAGCGGAGGTGTTACTCAGCATTCGGGGCATTTCGAAAAGCTTTGATGGCACGCTGGCCGTGGACAATGTGAACCTGGACATCCATAGGGGCGAGATTTTCGCCCTGCTGGGTGGTTCCGGTTCCGGCAAATCCACCCTGCTGCGCATGCTCGCAGGTTTTGAAACGCCCAACGCCGGCACCATCGTGCTCGACGGCCAGGACGTTACAGCTCTGCCCCCGTTCCTGCGCCCGACCAACATGATGTTCCAGTCCTATGCCCTGTTCCCGCACATGACGGTGGAGCAGAACATTGCCATGGGTCTGAAACAGGACAAGCTGCCCAAGAGCGAAATTCGCGACCGTGTGGCCGCGATGCTTAAGCTGGTCAAGATGGAACCCTATGCCCGGCGCAAGCCCCAGCAACTGTCTGGTGGTCAGCAACAACGCGTTGCCCTGGCCCGCTCACTGGCCAAGCGTCCCAAGCTATTGTTACTGGACGAGCCCATGGGTGCCCTGGACAAGAAGCTGCGCACTGAAATGCAGCTGGAACTGGTGGAAATCCTGGAAAACGTTGGCGCCACCTGCCTGATGGTGACCCATGACCAGGAAGAAGCCATGACTATGGCCAGCCGGATAGCCATCATGGCCCAGGGCCGGATTGCCCAGATCGGCTCGCCGATCGACATCTACGAGAGCCCGAACAGCCGCATGACTGCGGAGTTCATTGGCTCGGTGAATATCTTCGAGGCTCATATCCGGGAAGACGAAGCCGACAGCGTTACGCTGACCAGCGACCTGCTGGACGCCCCGGTATTTATCGATCGCGGCGTAACCACCCCGGCGGAAAGCACCGCAACACTGGTGGCCCTGCGTCCGGAGAAGATCTACCTCACCTCTGACAAACCGGACGGCGAGCACAACTGGAGCTGCGGCACGGTGGACAATATTGCCTACCTGGGCGACATAACGTCCTACTACGTGAAACTGGCCAGCGGCAAACGCGTTCAGGCCACCATGGCGAACGTGGAACGCCGTGGCGAGCGGCCAACCTGGGGCGACAGGGTATTCGTATCCTGGGAAGCCTCCAGCCCCATCCTGCTCTGGAACTGAGCCGATGAGACGGAAACTTTTACCCGCCCCTCTGACCGAGCGGGTGCGTTCAGTCCTGTTCAATCGCCGGGTGGTGTTCGGTATCCCGTTCCTGTGGCTGCTGCTGTTCTTCCTCCTGCCCTTTGCGCTGGTGTTGAAGATCAGTCTGACCTCAGCGGTGATGGCCATTCCCCCTTACGAACCGGTCTTCCGCTGGGTGGACAACACCCTCTCGGTGGTGGTGAATATCGGGAATTATCTGTTCCTGCTGTCCGACAGCCTCTATATCGCTGCCTATTGGGGGTCGGTGAAGACGGCATTCCTCGCCACCGTCGTGTGCCTGCTTATTGGCTACCCCATGGCCTACGCCATGGCGCGGGCGCCGAAGCACTGGCAGCTGGTGCTGCTGTTGATGGTGATGCTGCCGTCCTGGACCTCGTTCCTGATCCGTGTCTATGCGTGGATGGGCATCCTCGGCAACCAGGGGTTGCTGAACAGTTTTCTGATGTGGCTGGGTCTGATTGACCAGCCCCTGAAAATGCTGAACACCAACTTCGCGGTGGTGCTGGGCATTGTCTATGCCTACCTGCCGTTCATGGTGCTGCCCATTTACACCAACCTGGTGAAGCTGGACGTGCGCCTGCTGGAAGCGGCATCAGACCTTGGTTGCCGCAGCCTGACCACTTTTTGGGCCATCACTCTGCCACTATCAAAGGCGGGGATTCTGGCCGGCTCCATGCTGGTGTTTATCCCGGCAGTCGGCGAATTCGTGATTCCGGAACTGCTGGGCGGGCCGGATACGCTGATGATCGGCAAGGTGTTGTGGGAGGAGTTCTTCAACAACCGCGACTGGCCGGTGGCGTCTGCCCTGGCGATCGTGATGCTGTTGTTACTGCTGGTGCCCATTGTACTGTTCCATCGGTTCCAGGCCCGGGAGATGGAAAAGCATGGTTAAGTCCCGTTCCTTCAGTTTCTCTAAAGTGATGCTGGTTCTCGGTCTGCTGTTCCTGTATCTGCCGATGTTCGTGCTGATCGTGTATTCGTTCAATGCGTCCCGGCTGGTATCGGTGTGGGCCGGTTTCTCAACCCAGTGGTACGGCGAGCTGTTCCGGGATGAGCAGATTCTGTCGGCGGTGTGGATGAGCCTGCGGATTGCCTTCTACTCCGCCAGCATGGCGGTGTGCCTCGGCACGCTGTGTGCGTTCGTGATCACCCGGTTCAAGAAGATGCGCGGACGCACGCTACTGTCCAGCATGATTACCGCCCCGCTGGTTATGCCGGAGGTGATCACGGGCCTGTCGCTGCTGCTGTTGTTCGTGCAGATGGCCCAGACCATCGGCTGGCCGGTGGACCGAGGCATGGCAACCATCTGGATCGCCCACACCACCTTCTGCAGTGCCTATGTGGCGGTGGTGGTATCAGCCCGGTTGCAGGAAGTGGACCGCTCCATTGAGGAGGCGGCCATGGACCTGGGCTGTACGCCACTGAAGACCTTCTTCGTGATTACACTGCCAGTGATTGCTCCAGCGCTCGTATCTGGCTGGCTGCTGGCGTTCACTCTGTCGCTGGATGATCTGGTGATTGCCAGCTTCGTTTCCGGGCCGGGTGCAACAACACTGCCGATGGTGGTGTTTTCCTCCGTGCGGATGGGGGTTTCGCCGAAGATCAACGCGCTGGCCACCCTGATCATCGTGGCGGTATCGCTGATTGCGTTTATTGCCTGGTATTTGATGCGCCGGGCGGAACGCAAACGACTGCATACACCGGAAGCCTAGCGTCCGGAGGCCCCGCTCGCGCCATCACAGGGCATCGGGAAAGGCAGAGACAAGGTAGTCAACCAGCGCACGGACTTTGGGCGTAACGAACTTGCGGGTGGGATAGACGGCGTAAACGCCCAGCTCGGTGGAGCGATACTCCGGCATCAGCTCCACCAGCCGCCCGGCTTCCAGGTCTTTATGAACCAGAAATCCGGGCTGCAGCACGATGCCCTGGCCGGCCACGGCAGCGCCGCAGCATGTTTCGCCATTATTGGCGTACATCCATGGCCTCACGCGGACACTGGTGGCGCCATCGGGGCCTTCAAATGGCCAGTCGTTACCTGTGGTGAAGTTGCTGTAGCCAATAATCCTGTGGCTGGCCAGGTCTGCCGGTTTCACAGGGGAACCATGGGTGGCAATGTAATCCGGCGATGCACAAGCCATCAGCCGGGTGGAGGTTATCCGTCGGCTGACCAGCGTGGAGCTTTGCAGTGTGGCTATCCGGATGGCCAGATCAAAGCCTTCCTCGACGATATCCACCAGCCGGTCTGAAAGATCAATCGACAGCTCCACATCCGGGTAGCGGGCGTGAAATTCTCCCCACAAAGGTGCCAGGTGGCTGATTCCGAAGCTGACCGGCGCGTTCACCCTTAGCGTGCCTCTTGCGACATCATTGCGGGAGGTAATTTCCGCTTCTGCCTCTTCAACACCGGCCAGCAACTCCCGGCATCGGACATAAAACACCTCGCCCTCCCCCGTAAGCGACAGGCGGCGGGTGGTCCGCTGCAACAGCCGGACCCCTAGACGGGTTTCCAGCTCGCTGACATAACGCGAGACAGCGGCCTTGGACATCCCCAGGTTCTCCGACGCAGCCACAAAGCTCCCCGCCTCAACCACGGTGCAGAACGTCTGCATCTCCAGTAATCGATCCATTGTTTCTTTTTCCGGAACAGTTAATTCAATAAAGCTACGTTTATCCCGTTTATTGATATTTGTAAAGTACTCCCATGTTCGAAACACACCCAAGGAGATTCATCATGAACAACGCATTCTTGAACAAACTGATTGCCACTGATGCTGGCTGGGGCGCTCTGGCCCTTCGGATTCCGGTCGGTATCATTTTCGCCGCTCATGGCGCACAGAAACTGTTTGGCTGGTTTGGCGGCTACGGCCTGGAAGGTACAGGACAATGGATGGATTCCATCGGGCTGAGCCCCGGCTACCTGATGGCCCTGTTGGCCGGCAGTGCGGAGTTCTTTGGCGGCCTGGCTCTGATCATCGGCTTGCTGGTTCGGCCCGCCAGCGCGGTACTGGCATTCGCCATGTTGATCGCCATTTTCAGCGTTCATATCGGCAACGGCCTGTTCATGAGTAACAATGGTTACGAGTTTGGCTTGGCCTTACTTGCCGTATCCGTATCCCTGGTATTCAGCGGCGCAGGCCGCGCGTCCATTGACCGCGCGATTGCAGCCCGATAACTACCACTACCCGGAGGAGCAAATCATGAGTCTGTTTGTTTCCCACGGCGCTCCCACCTTCGCACTGGAGCCGGGCCTCGCTGGCCCGGCCCTGACAGAGCTGGGCAAACGCCTGACCCGGCCCGAAGCGGTGCTGGTGGTTTCACCACACTGGATGACGGAGGGAATCCGGGTAGGCGTCTCGGAAACACCTGAGACAATTCACGATTTTCGGGGCTTTCCAGCTGAACTCTATGACCTCGATTATCCGACAGCCGGCCACCCGGAACTGGCGCGAACCGCTCTGGCGTTGCTGGAGGCAGGGGGCTGGAAGGCCAGTGCTGACCAGACCCGGGGGCTGGATCACGGGGCCTGGGTGCCAATGATGCACCTTTTCCCCGATTACTCGGTTCCGGTATTTCAGGTCTCGATGCCAACGGATCTTGATCCTGAGTCAGCCTGGCAACTGGGCCAGACGCTGCAGCCACTCGAGCATGAGGGTGTGCTCGTCATCGGATCAGGCAGCCTCACCCACAACCTGTACGAAGTACGCTGGGGTGACCCGAACGCATCCGGGTATGCGCAGGAATTCACCGACTGGGTTCGTGCAAAAGTGAGAGCCGGCGACCACCGACAGCTGATCGCAACGCTGGATGCAGCCCCACACGCCCAACGGGCGCATCCCACCAGTGAGCATTTCCTGCCTCTGTTGGTGGCTGCCGGTGCGGCCGGGGAACAGCAACCCGGCGTGCTGATTGATGGCGGCATCGAACACGGCGTTCTGGCCATGGATGCCTTTGTTTTTCAGCATCCAGCCTGAACGGTCAGCGAACTACGCTGCCGGTTGGCGGCGGTCCCGAACAGACTGGATCCATTTGTAAAATACCGGGACCAGCAATGTGCCCAGAACGGTGGCGGCGACCATGCCACTGAGAACCGTGATACCGAGGCTTACCCGGCTTGCCGCCCCGGCGCCGCCGGCAAAGACCAGCGGTAGTACGCCAAGTACGAACGACAGGGCAGTCATCAATACCGCCCGGAAGCGCAGTACCGCCGCTTTCTGGGCCGCCTCGGCAGTCGACATACCTGATTGGCGCAACTGCATGGCGAACTCCACAATCAGAATGGCGGTTTTGGTGGAGAGCCCGATCAGCAATACCAGGCCCACCTGGGCGTAGATGTTGTTCGCCAGCCCCACCAGCCATAGCCCGGCCATGGCGCCGGAAAGGGCCAATGGCACGGCGCCAAGCACCGCTACCGGGAGAGTCCAGCTCTCGTATTGAGCCACCAGGAACAGGTACACGAACACCAGGGCCAGCAGGAAGATAACCGCTGCCAGATTACCCGCCTGTATTTCCTGCAGGCTCTGCCCGGCCCAGCTGAATTCATACCCTTGCGGCAGACTTTCTGACAGTTCTTCCATGGTCGCGATGGCGTCGCCACTGGCAAACCCTACTGCCGCCTCCCCGGAGATGGTTACCGAGCGCTTCAAGTTGAAATGCTGGATGCTTGAGGGCCCGAGCACCGGCTTGAGCGAGGCCAGCGTAGTCAGCGGCACCATGTCGCCATCCCGGTTGCGGACAAAGTAATGGGACAGGTCCTCAGGGCGTTGCCGGAATTCACCTTCGGCCTGCAGAAGCACCCGGTAGTTCTTGCCGAACCGGGTGAAGTCATTCACGTAGAGCGAGCCGAGCTGGGTCTGAAGGGTAGAGAAGATATCGGAGAGCTCGATACCCAGGGCCTTGGCCTTGTTCCTCTCAACCTCCAGTAGATATTGCGGAATGTTCGCGCGATAGGTGCTGTATACCCGGGATAGCTCTTCGCTCTGGTTGGCCTCGTAGATGAGGCCATTCATCACCTGCGCCAGTTCCGAAACGTCTCTACCCTGATTGTCCTGGAGACGGAAATCGAAACCGGATGAGGTTCCCAGACCCGGTATCGGAGGCGGGTTGAAGACCATCACCTGGGCCTCGGGGATTGTCCATAGCCTGGAATACAGCCTTGGAATCATCGCCCCCAGACCAAGACTGGCGTCTTCCCGCGCTTCCCAGTCCTTTAGCATAACAATCCCGAGACCATTGTTCGTGGCAGCGCCACCCAGTAATGAGAAGCCGGACACCGTAATGAAATCGGTCACTGCCGGATCTTCCAGAACCATGTCGGTGACTTTGCCAAGCACGGCTTCGGTGCGCTCGAGGGAAGCAGCATCGGGCAACTGCACATCCACGAACAGGAAGCCCTGATCCTCCGGCGGCACGAATGCCGAGGGCACTGATTTGAACAGGCCAGCACCGGCAACCAGGATCACCACCAGGGTAACGCCAACGAGAGCCCCTTTGCGAAGAAGTTGCACCACAAGCTTTGAGTAGCCACTGGTGGTCCGCGTAATCAGTACCTCGAAAGGCCGGAGCCAGCCAATGGCCTTGTCCCCGCTCCTGCCAAGCAGCGCAACGCACAGAGCCGGGCTCAGAGTGAGCGCGTTGATTGATGAGATGATCACCGCCACTGATATGGTGACCGAAAACTGCTGGTAGAGCTTGCCGGTAATCCCAGGCATGAACGCCACAGGGACGAACACTGCCAGCAATACCAGTGTGGTGGCAATCACGGGGCCTGTGACCTCGGCCATCGCCTTGGTGACCGCCTCGCGTATCGGCAGCTTCTCCTCGGCAAGGATGCGTTCCACGTTCTCGATCACCACAATGGCGTCGTCCACCACGATGCCAATGGCCAGAACCAGACCGAACAGCGTGATGGTATTGATGGAATAGCCAAGCACCGACATAACCGCAAAGGTGCCGATCAGAGAGACCGGGATGGCAATACTCGGGATCAGCGTGGCCCGCCAGTTCTGTAGGAACAGGAACACCACCAGGATCACCAGGCCGACGGCCTGGAACAGGGTCACGATGACTTCGCTGATGGAGCGGCTGATAAACTCCGTGGTGTCGTACAGAACGGTGTGATTCACACCCTCCGGAAAACTGACGGACGCCTCATCAACCAGTGCTTTTACCCGTTCTGCGACCTCCAGTGCATTGGCATCGGGCAGCTGGTAGATCACCAGGAATGCCGTGTCCTGATTGTTCAGTTTCGCGGTGGAGGTATAGGAACGGGAACCCAGCTCGATACGCCCGACGTCCCTGAGGCGCACAAAGCCGCCATCGGGCCGGGAGCGGAGAATGGTCTGGGCAAACTCTTCGGGGTCTGACAGGCGTTCCCGGGTCTGGATACTGTAAACGAACTGTTGGCCCGCAGGCACGGGCGGCTGGCCGAGTTTGCCGGCCGCGACAATCTGGTTCTGCTCACGGAGCGCGGCCGCAACCTCGGCAACGGTCACATCCAGTGAGGCCATCCGGCGGGGATCCAGCCAGACTCGCATGCTGTAATCCTTCGCGCCCATCACTTCCGCCGAACCCACGCCCGGCACCCGGCCAAGGGCTTCGACAAGGTTATTGGAGGCGTAGTTGCTGAGGAAGACACCGTCCAGGTCCGGTCGCTCGGAGGTCAGGTTGATACCCATCAGCATGTTGCCAGCCTGCTTGCTTACCACCACGCCCTGTCGCCGGACTTCATCGGGCAAAAACGGTTCCGCCAGGGCAACGCGGTTCTGGACGTTGACCTGGGCGATGTCTGTATCGGTGCCGCTCTCAAAAGTGAGCGTGATCTTGGCCGTGCCATCACTGGAGGCGGTGGACTCGATGTAGATCATGCCCTCCACCCCGTTCAGCTGTTGCTCTACCGGGCGGATAACCGCTTCCTCAACTACCTGGGCGCTGGCCCCGGGAAGCGATGCGGTCACCTGGATCTGGGGCGGGGCCATGTCCGGATACATGTTGACCGGCAGAATGCGTAACGCCAGTAGCCCGGCCAGGGTAATCAGTATGGAAATGACAAACGCGAACTTCGGTCGATGGATAAAAACCCGGCTGATCATTGGCTCGCCTCACCCGTCTGGATGAGCGCACCGGTTTGCGGGTCAATCTGTTTCTGAACAGCACTGACGGTAACTCCGGGCCGAACTTTCTGGAGGCCCTCCACAATCACCTGGTCACCGGCTTCGAGCCCTGAATTGACCACCAGCAGAGCTCCTTCCCGCGCGCCGGTCTGGATGAAGTGCTGGGCCACCTGATTCTGGTCATCAACCACCAGAACAAACTTTCCTTCAATGGTCTCCTGGACCGCTACCTGAGGGACAAGCACCTGGGCCTCACCTGACTGCCCCTCAACCCGGAGTGTCACGTACAGGCCTGGTACGAGGACCGCATCGGGATTGGGGAAGACTGCTCGCATGGCAACGGTGCCTGTGCTGGCATCGGTCTGCACATCAGCGAAATCGAGCACACCATCCTGCTCATAGCGCTCGCCATCCGGCAGTGTCAAAGAGAGCCCTAAAGACTTCGAAAACGCCTCGGCGGATTCAGCACCCCTCCGGCGAAAGCTGACAAAATCAGCTTCGTTGACCTGGAATTCAACGTAGACAGGGTCCGTCACCAGCACCGACGTGATGGGCCCGGTTGCAGGACTGACCACGGCTCCCACATCGTAATTCAGGCGCCCTATCCAGCCATCAAACGGGGCTCGTATTTCCGCATATTCCAGATTGGTATCGGCCTTCTGAACCGCCGCCTGGGCGGCCTTTAACCGACTTTCAGCCGCACTGAAACGGTCTTTGAGTTTGTCCAGGTCCGCGGCGGAGAGGAACCCTTTTTCTGACACTTCCTCTCCGCGCCTTAGGTTTCGGGTTGCGGACTCCAACTCGGCGCGGGCGGCGGCCAGTTCAGCATCCGCCTGCTGAAGATCAGCGCTCGCGCGAGTATCCTCAAGCCGGATCAGGAGTTCGCCCTGGCTGACTTTCGCTCCCTCGGTGAAAAGGATCTCCCGGATTTCTGCTTCAATGCGCGGCGTAATATCGGCTTTGGCAGAAGCCGCCGTTCTGGCAACAAAATCCCGGGAAGGCCGTATCTCGCTGGCCTCAAGCACCACCACAGAGACGGCGACGGGGTTGGTTTGTTTTTGTTCCTGAGGCTCAGAACAGCCAGTCAGCGTGATTGCGCCCCACACCAGAAGAAGGAGAACAGCCCCTTTTTTCAAACCTGCTTTCCATCTTGCAAAAAACGGCATTATTTCATCTCCTTGAATGGATACTTCCCAGTGGGAATAGCGAACGCCCGCACTAAGATTAGACAATGCCTTTATGGCAGGCCATTGAACATCCAATTTTTCTCAGCCGGGATAAGCCGGTCCAGTCTTATCCGGTTTCGATCAACAATTAGATGACCTCAAAACTTTGCTATATTTGCTTTGAATAGCGTCGGAACTGGAAAAAACAGTTCCATCCCTGGACTCGCCACGAATGGACTTGCCGATGAGACCGCCGATTTACCCTCGCTCTTTGCTCGCAATCATTTTCATTGCTCTTTTTCTTGCTGGATGCGCCTCAGGCCCGGAGGTGAAAAGTATCAGCAAGGCCCCGAATGTTTCTGATGCCCCCAGAAACCTTCTGGTCCTTGCCATCAGCCCGAAAGAAAACAACAGATCGCTCATGGAAGCAGCATTGGTCTCGCGGCTGCGCGCCGCAGGCTATGAGGCTGAAGCATATGGTCCGGCTCCATCCTTGCCCTGGAAGGATTCAGACGCACTTCGCGAGAAAGTCAAAGAGCGACTGCAGACGCAGACGGCCGACGGTGTTCTAACCGTCTCACTGGTGCGAAAAAACCGGCAGGTTGAGCATATTCCGAACCAGGTGGTGTTTAATCCTGTCGTCACCAATATTGGTGCGCTGGGGTCCGTCACCTACATGGAAACCATGACAATTCCGGACCGTTACGAGGAATCCACCGAATACATCCTGAGAACAACATTATTCGATACGGACTCTGGCACCGCCATCTGGCAAATGTTTTCCAGCACCATTGATCCGACATCGCTTGAGCGGGCAACCGAGGAGTTTTCTCGGGTTGCTGTGCGAGAGCTTCAAAAATCCTTCAAGGAATGAGCCAACACATGACCATCCACAAGACCGCAAAGTTCTCTGCCGTAATGTTGGGGTTGTCCCTGGCAGGATGTGCTTTTCAGGATACGCTGTCGCTTGGAGTTGACGATCCCTGCGCCTCACTGAAAGGCATCGTTGCTGACTACCCCTCAGGATTCGAGCAATACCGGGGCAGCCCAAACGGTTTCAGATCGGTTACTGTCTACAATGCGAAGGAGCAGTTGATAAAGGGACACTGCGAAATCTGGAGTTGGGCAAATAACGACAGCGCCTACGTCTGCTCCGGCAACACCCCCAATGACGAGGTTGCCACCACGAGGTACGACGCGGCCGTCAACTGGATGGGGCAGTGCCTGGGTGAGAGCTGGGCAAGCGAGGAAGGCGAAAGAACGCGAGATGGAGAGAATGCCGGGATGGTAACCCGGTTTCGCTCGTCCGAAGCTGGCAAACCGAATGTGTCGGTTCACAGGGTAGCATTCCGCGGAGATTCCGCGGTTTATGTCTATGTGGGGACACCCAGTCGGTTGGCCGAGTTCTAGCCAAAGAAACGCAACCAGCTGAACAATGAAAAGGGCCACCGCGACAGGTGGCCCTTTTTGTTTTCCGGACTGACGAGGGGGTCAACCCAGGTTCTTTTTCACGAACTTCTGGACCTCTCCCACGATACCGCTGCGGAATGCCAGTACCGTCAGGACGAAAATTCCCCCGAGGATTGGGTCCACCCAGTCACGCAGGGCACCCTGGGACAACTGGTACTCGATATTCACCACAAAGGTGGCACCAACCACCGGGCCCAGCAGGGTTCCCATACCGCCAACCAGAGTCATCAGGATAACCTCGCCCGACATGTGCCAATGGGCATCGTTCAGGGAAGCCAACTGGAACACCACGGATTTCATGGAACCAGCGAGACCGGCCAGGGCCGCCGAAATTACAAACGCGAGCACCTTGTAACGGTCCACGTTGTAACCCAGTGAAACGGCACGGGGTTCGTTCTGCTTGATAGCCTTCAGAACCTGGCCAAACGGGCTGCTGACGATGCGCTGTACCAGCAGGTAGCAGGCGATGAACACCACCAGAACGAAGTAGTACATGTTCAGGTTGTCTTCGAGATTGATAAAGCCCAACAGCTCACCACGGGGAATGCCATGCATACCGTCTTCACCACCCGTGAACTCAGACTGGACGAAGAAGAAGAACACAAGCTGCGCAAGCGCGAGGGTTACCATCGCGAAATAGATACCCTGGCGACGAATCGACAGCAGGGCAAAGCCCGTGCCCAGCGCCGTGGCCGCAAGCGTTCCCGCGATGATACCCATCTCTGTGGTGAGCCCGCTGTAATTACTGAGCAGATAACCGGTGGTGTAACCACCTGTGGCCAGGAAGGCCGCGTGCCCGAATGACAACAGTCCGGTGAAACCGAACAAAAGGTTGAACGCCACCGCAAACAGCGCGAAGCACAGGATCTTCATCAGGAAGACCGGATAGATCATGAATGGCGCGGCAAGCAGGATGAGCAGCAGCACGCCGTTCAGCATCATCTTTTTGCGATCCTGGGCGGCCTGTTCCTCAACGATAGCCTTGTGAATGTCGGCGGAATTGACTGGCTGATTCATGTTTATGCCTCCTTACCGAACAAGCCACTGGGCCGGAACATAAGAACCAGAACCATGACCAGGAAGATGACCGCCGAGGATGCCGGCGGGTAGAAGGTTTTGGTAAGCCCTTCAATAACGCCCATCAGAATACCGGTGATAATGGCACCGCCGATGGAGCCCATACCGCCGATGACCACCACGGCGAATACCGTAATCAGTGTGGCTGACCCCATGACAGGAGTCACCGAATAAATGGGCGCGGCCAGAACACCGGCGAAGGCTGCCAGCGCAACACCAAACCCGTAGGTGAGGCTGATCAGAAGCGGCACGTTAATGCCAAAACCCTGCATCAACTGGGAATCTTCAGTACCGGCCCGCAGATAGGCGCCCAGCTTGGTTTTCTCAATCACGAACCAGGTTCCAAAGCAGACCACCAGGGCCGCTACGATGACCCACGCCCGATAATATGGCATGAACATGAAGCCGAGGTTCACGCCGCCCTTGAACACGTCAGGCATGGTGTAGCGAAGACCGGAAACCCCGAACCAGTTCACCAGTACACCCGAGATGATCAGCGCGACACCAAACGTCAGTAGCAGGCTGTATATGTGATCCTGCCCCGCGATGCGACGCAGCAGAAAATATTCAATGGCGACACCGAAGGCACCAACCAGAAGTGGCGCTAACAATAAGGCGACCCAGTAGTTCACGCCCAGATAGTCGAACATTAGGACGGTGGTCATGGCGCCGAGCATATACATGGCGCCATGGGCGAAATTGATGATCTTCAGCAGACCGAAGATGACCGCGAGCCCAAGGCTCAAAAGGGCGTAAAAGGCGCCGTTGATTATTCCGATCAGGAGCTGGCCGGATAGCACAGCTAAAGGGACGCCGAAAATCATGGACATTGGGCTAACTCCAGAAGCAGCACAGGGATTGTTTTTTGGCTTTGTTCTTTTCCGTTCTCATGGGTTCGCCCTGCCCTGTTGCAGGACGAACCCAAAACGGTCGCTTTTAGTTATTGACCAGTTTGCACTTGCTCTCGGAGAGCGGACGGTAAGACTCTTCGGCCGGGATGGTCCGCAGGATCTTGTACAGATCCCACTCGTTCTTGGACTCGGCCGGGGTCTTCACTTCCGCCAGGTACATATCATGCACCATGCGGCCATCAACACGGATCTTGCCGTTCTTGGCAAACATGTCATTGATGGGGGTATCCATCATCTGCTTGCGCACAGTCTGGGCATCGTCAGAACCGGTCGCCTCAACAGCTTTCAGGTACTGCATGGTGCTTGAATAGATACCTGCGTGAACCATGGTCGGACGAACGCCGGTTTCTTCCATGAAGCGATCAGACCACTCGCGGGTATCATCATTCATGTCCCAGTACCAACCGGTGGTGAGCTGAATGCCCTGGGCCGTCTGCGCACCGAGCGCGTGAACGTCGGTCAGGAACAGCAGAAGTGCAGCCAGAGTCTGGCCAGACTGGGTTACACCGAACTCACTGGCGGTGGTGATGGCGTTGGTGGTATCAGCGCCTGCGTTTGCCAGACCGATAACATCAGCACCAGATGCCTGAGCCTGGAGGATGAACGATGAGAAGTCCTGGGTCGGGAACGGATGGCGCACAGCACCAACAATTTCACCACCGTTGGCTTCAACAACGCGTGTTACATCGCCTTCCAGTGCATGACCGAAGGCGTAGTCGGCAGTCAGCATGTACCAGGTTTTGCCACCCTCTTTAACGACCGCACTGGCAGTACCGTTGGCCAGCGGGTAGGTGTCGTAAACATAGTGGATGTGGTTGGGGGTACAGTGTTCGTTGGTAATGCTGGAAGCAGCTGAACCGGAGATGATCCCCAGGCGATCGTTCTCTTCCAGGATTTTGCTCACGGCAATGGAAACAGAGGAAGCGACCATACCAGCTACGAGGTCTACGTCCTCGTTCTCAACCCAGCGACGAACGGTGCTGGAGGAAGTATCCGGGCTGTTACGGTCATCGGCGCTGACCACTTCGATCTTGGCACCGTTTACCTGCCCGCCAAAATCAGCGATGGCCATTTCCAGAGCCTTCAGGCCATTTGGTCCTGCCAGGTCACGGTAAGTGCCGGACATGTCCGCCAGATAACCGATCTTGACCGTGTCGTTGGAAATGGCCGCCTGGGCTCCGCCTGCCATCATGGCTGATGCAACGGCTGATGTCAGAAGCTTTTTCATCATTGTCATTGTTGTATCTCCGCTACTGTCTTGCGTTGGTTCGGGTTGTTGTTACTTTTCTTGCTCTCGTCCTATCCGGGATCAGACCCCCAAATAGCTATCCAGCACCGACTGCTTTGCACTCAGTTCGTTGGCGCTGACTTCTTCCACAATCTGACCGTGCTCAACAACGTAATGACGGTCGGCTAACGGTGCTGCGAAGTGGAAATTCTGTTCGACCAGGACAATGGTCAGGCCCTTGTTTTTCAGGGCAATGAGGACCTCTCCCAGCTTTTCTACAATAACCGGCGCCAGGCCCTCGGTGATCTCGTCAAGCAACAGCATATTGGCGCCGGTGCGCAGAATCCGCGCCATGGCCAGCATCTGCTGCTCACCACCGGACAGCTTGGTGCCCTGGCTGAAGCGTCGTTCATAGAGGTTGGGGAACATGTTGTAGATTTCTTCCAGACTCATGCCGCCGCTTCGCACGACCGGTGGCAGTGTCAGGTTCTCCTGAACACTGAGTGAGGAAAAAATGCCCCGATGTTCGGGGCAATACCCGACACCCAACCTGGCAATATGATGAGGCGCACAGGACATTGTCTCCTCACCATTGATCATAATGGAGCCGGTTCGACGGCCAACCATATTCATGATGGCTTTAAGCGTTGTGCTTCGGCCCGCGCCATTGCGGCCCAACAAAGTCACCAGCTCTCCCCGGTTCACGACCATGTCGATGCCGTGGAGGATGTGAGATTCGCCGTAAAAGGCATGCAATCCGGACAGACGGAGCTGTTCGTACTCGCGATCGGATTTCGTGGTCATTGCGCTGCCTCCGCCTGATCACTGTCGGCGGTGGTGCCGCGCTCTCCGCTACCATCACTCCCCATATAAACCTCGCGAACCCGTGGATCGCTGGAAACCGTTGCGTAGTCGCCTTCGGTCAGAACGGCACCCTGGGCCAGCACGGTGATGCGATCACACAGCTTGCTGACCACACTGAGGTTGTGCTCAACCATCAGGACAGTTCGCCCCTCCGCAGCCTTGCGTACCAGTTCCACAACGCGATCAACGTCTTCCGAACCCATGCCCTGGGTCGGCTCGTCGAGCAACAGCAGTTGGGGCTCCATGGCAAGCGTGGTCGCCAGTTCCAGCGCCCGTTTGCGGCCATAAGCCAGCTCTACTGTGGTGGTGTTGGCGAATTCAGCCAGGCCCACTGCATCCAGAAGCTCCATGCAACGCTGGTTGAGCTTGTGCAGCGAATTACCGGATTTCCAGAAACTGAAGGAGGTGCCCTCGAAGGTCTGTAAGGCAACCCGGATGTTCTCCAGCGCGGTCATGTGTGGGAATACGGCTGAGATCTGAAAAGAACGAACAATGCCTTGGCGGGCAATAGCGGCGGACTTCATGGTGGTGATGTCCTGACCCTTGAACAGGATCTGGCCCCGGGTCGGGATCAGGAATTTGGTGAGCAGATTGAAGACCGTAGTCTTGCCGGCACCATTGGGACCGATCAGGGCGTGAATGTGGCCTTTCTGAACCTTGAGGTTCACGTCGTCGACCGCAACAAAGCCCTTGAATTCTTTGACAAGGTTACGGGTCTCCAGAACGTACTGTTCACTCATGAGCCAATCTACCTTTGTTATTGTTGTGCGTTTTATCTGACTACCAGATTAGATTGACGTATACGTAAACGTCAACACTTAATTGCAGTTTTTAAGTACACTCTCGCTACGCAAAAAGTCGTATAGAAGGTCTACTACCTGGTCCTGCTTTTCCAGGTGCGGCGAGTGCCCAGCGTCTTCAAGAGAAACCCCGCGGGCATTTTCCCCGATACCTGCGACAATATCGGTTACCTGCTCAGGCACGCCGTATTCATCGTTCTCCCCCTGAATGATGATAGCCGGACATTCGATGGCCGCCAGCCAGTGACTGAAATCCATGGCTGCATGGAAACCTTCGTCTCGCCAGACTGTCTGCCAGGCGTTGAACAGGTCGTCTGTCCGGTTACCGTGATAGCGGGCCAAACGATCCCGTATATCCGTCTCCCGGTAGCGAACGGCCATCTCTTCTATGCCAGCGAGAGTGAGGTGATCCGCATAGATGTGTGCGGCCATGGTTATCAGAGCCTTCACACGGCCATTCAATTCGCCGGCAGCCACGAGGGCAATGGAACCGCCGTCGCTGTGCCCTATCAGCACAACTTCCTCGATTTCGAGCTTGTCCAGCAACCGGGGCAACCAACGATGGCCGGCAACCTCAAGATAATCGTAAGGGCGAGGGAGTTCTTCGTCGGAAGAATGGCCATAGCCCTGCCGATTGTAGATCAGCGCATCACAGCCAGTGGCTTTCGCCAGTTTTTCCGGGAACTTCCGCCACAGAGCGATGCTGCCAAGGGATTCATGGAGAAAAACCAGCACCGGCCCTTTCCGTTCCGCGTGCTGGATCCGCCTCACTTCCAGCTCAACACCGTCGCCTACCGGCACCATCATGTCACGAATCTGCATGGAGTTACCGGTTTGGAGGAATTGAGTAGGTCATGGTGGAGTGGGCCACCGGCTCTTCCGCGCCTTCAGAGTATACAAACACCTCACCCACACCCATGGTGCGGCCCACTTTGAGCATGGTGGCCCGGGCCCAGATGGGCTGGTGGGCCACCGGCTTGCGCAGAAAATTAATGTTCAGATTGGTGGTCACCGCCAGTGGCACCAGGCCAATCTTGCTCAACAGCGCGGCATACAGGGTAACGTCTGCCAACCCCATCATGGCCGGCCCGGAGACCGTGCCCCCGGGCCTGAGATGCGCCTCATCCACGTCCAGCTTCATCTCTGCCCAGCCATCCCCGAGCTTCTGCAGGGTGCCATAGGCTTCCCCCTGCGGAAACTGCTCGTCAAGGAAGGCCTGCAGCTCTTCAAACGTAATGATCATGCGCCGATTTCTTCCTTGGCCTGATTACGCAGAACGAACCGCTGGATTTTTCCACTGGGTGTCTTGGGCAGCTCATCAACAAACTCAATTTCCCGGGGGAAGGCGTGGGTAGAGAGCCTGCGGCGCACCAGTTCCTGAAGCTCATCTTTCAGGGCCTGCTCGTCTCCAAGAGCGTAATCGCCCTTGATCACCACATAAGCTTTGATGATGGAACCGCGCTTTTCGTCCGGCTTGCCAACGACACCTGACTCCGCCACAGCGGCGTGCTCAAGCAGTGTACTTTCGACGTCTGCCGGACCAACCCGGTAGCCGGCGGTGGTGATGATGTCATCGTCCCGGCCGCTGAATGAGAAGTTGCCATTGCCGTGGTTGATCACCATGTCGCCAGTGAGGTAGTAGCCGTTTACGAACGGGTCCTTTTCACCCCAGGTGTAGCCATCGAAGTGGAACAGCGGGGAGGCTTTTACATCGACAGCCAGCTGACCGACTTCGCCCTCGCCCACTTCCTCGTTCTTCTCGTTCAGAGCGACGACTTTATGGCCAGGGGAGGCATAGCCCATGGAACCTTCGCGAACAGGGTGCTCAAGGCCGTGGAAATTGCAGCAGGTCATGCCGGTTTCGGTCTGGCCGTAGTGATCTTTCACCGGGCAGAAGTGGCGGTTGCGAATCCAGTTCACCACTTCCGGGTTAAGAGGTTCGCCGGCACTGCTGGCAACACGCAGGCCGAGGTTCTCGCCTTCCGGCAGCACGTGATCGTTGGCCTTGAGCAGGCGGTAGGCAGTGGGCGCCGCAGCCAGGTTGGTGATCTTGTACTTCCGGATCATGTCGTAGGTGGATTCCGGGGTAAATCCGCCGGGATTGAAGTGGGTCGCATACCCCATCAGTAGTGGGCCTACTACGGCATAGTAAAGACCGTAAGCCCAGCCGGGATCGGCCACGTTCCAGAATTTGTCGCCGTCTTGCAGATCAATGGCGTACTTCATGTAGACGTAGAAGGCCAACAGCGCCTTGGCGGGAACAGCAACACCCTTGGATTTACCCACGGTGCCGGAGGTGAACATCTGGAGGAACGGATCGTCGCCCTTGATCATGACAGGCTCGAACTCACTGGACTGGGCCGCCAGGGTCTCCCGGAAATCAGGGATGTCTGCGCCAATCTCACTGGCGTTGACGCCCACCACCGGCGGGCAGACTTTGACGTCGTTCAGCTTGGGATAGTTCTCCGGGTTGGTCACCACCAGCTTGGTGCTGGCCCGCTCAAAACGGTATTCGATCGCACCGGAACCAAACGCCGTGAACAGTGGCTGATACACGGCACCGGCACGGAGGGTCCCGGCGATAACGATCAGCAGCTCCGGTGTGCGCGGCAGGAGTGCAGCCACCCGGTCGCCCTTGCCGATGCCCTGGGATTTCAGGTAATTGGCGAACCGTGCAGAGGCTTCTTTCAACTCGGCGAAGGTCAGCGTGCCGTCACCGCCATCCTCTGTTTCGTAGTAAAGGGCAACCCGACTGGGGTCATCCGCCCACTTGTCGCAGATTTCGTGGCACACGTTGAGCCCGCTATCCAGACGTCCATCCAGGATGTCCGCTTCCAGAGCAGCAGGATCGAAGTTGTTGTAAACGTCGGTATATTCCGGAAGGCTCATTCTCAACTCCTGTTGTTTTTATCATTGAAAGCACGGGTCAAGGTTTAGCACAGGCTTCACTTTACGTAAAGGTAAACTTTAGACCAAAAAGGAAGAAATCCGGCTGGTTTTATGAGATGGGAAACCAGGCGCAGCGGGCCCGCCGCGCCCGGGGCAGGGATCCGAAAAGGGCCTCAGGATTGAGGGGTAATTTTTCCGGTATGGCGGCTGGACAGAATGTGGTGGAGGGATCCGCACTCAACCATGGGATCATCGCAGTTGACCACAATATCGGAGCGGGCGATGACATAGCCCTTGCCGGTGATGCTGTTCTTGATCACCTGGTACTCGCCCTCCTCCTCGACGGAGGTAAATTCCCCGATAAAACCCGTCTCTCTCAGGGAAACGGTCTCGAGCTTGTCGCCCGGCTTTATGCTGCCTTCGTAATTCATCAGCGCCAGGCGGGCGGAGGTGCCGGTGCCCGTTGTGCTCCGGCAGATCACACCGGGATGCACATAGGTTGCGGACCGTGACCGGTAATAGCCCTCTGCCACATGCTCCACCGGCCCCATGAAGTGGAGGAACGGCAACGGCCCCACATCGCCAAGGGTGTAATGGGAGAAGCCCCGCTCGGCTTGGATGGCCTCAACGATGGCGTGGGCGGTTTCCGACAGCTTGCGCTCTTCGTCCAGGGTCAGATCAAAGCCCAGACTGGACGCGTCCACCAACGCATAAAAGCCGCCACTGTAGGCAACACTGTAGGTAATCTCACCCAGCGAGGGCACGTCGATGGTGGCCTTGTAGGTGTGGATATAGCTGGGCAACCCCTCACAGGTGATGGCTTCCACCACGCCGTCGTGCACCGTCGCCTCGATCTGAACCAGGCCAGCGGGAGACTCCAGGAGAAAATTCTGTTTGCCTTCCTGTTTCGGCACGATGCCCGATTCCAGCACTGCAGTGGCCGTACAGATGGTATTGGAGCCTGAGTATATGGGGTAACCCATGACTTCCATGATGATGTAACCGGCTGCGGCCCGGGGATCCGTTGGCGGCACTAGCAAATCCACGGACATTTCCGGCACGCCGTATGGTTCTTCCAACAAAAGCCGGCGCAGGCCATCGGCGTCATCCCGCAGGTACTCCATCTGCGCCCGAACGGTATCGCCGGGCAACAGATCAATCCCGCCGGTCACGATCCGGCTGACATCACCGCCGGCGTGGGTATCCATCAACTGAATGGTCAGTTCCGGTTTCATCAGGCGCTCTCCAGAGACCAGGGTTGGCCGTGTTCTTCCCATTTTGAGTCGGGAACGATCACGATCTTGCCGAGATAATTACTACCCCGGTTCACGAAATACTCTTCTGCCCGATGCAGATCGGAGAGTTTGAAGGCACCGTGCAGAACCGGTTTCAGCTGCCCTCCCCGGATCCACGCCATCAGTTGTTCCGCCTCTTCCCGGGTGCCATGGGATACCCCGAAAATCTGCACCTGGTACAGGTAGATCCGGGTCCACAGAATCTCGCTGATATTGCCGCCGCTGGCGCCGGCAATACTGAGTCGCGGGTAGGTGCTGCGGGCGTTCATATCAAAGATCATGGTGTCGATGAACACATCGGTCATCTCACCGCCGACCAGGTCCATTACCGCATCGATGGGTTTGCCACCGGTTTCCGCTTTCACACGATCCACAAAACTGTCCATATCAGACCGATCCAGCACGGCCTCGGCACCCAACTCAAGGAGAGCCGACGCCTTGTCCTGTTTGCTGAGAGCGTAGGGAATGGCCCCCATGATCCGGCAAAGCTGGATCAGGGCCGTGCCGACACCGCCACTGGCACCGGTAACCAGCACCCGCTCGCCGGCGCTGATGTTGGCCGAAGTAAGCATGTGCATGGCAGTCTGATAGGAACACATCCCCATGGACGCGACTTCGGCATCGGCCAACTCGGCGTTGGGTATGTGGTGGAACTGGTCGGACGGGAGCGCTACATATTCCGCATAGCCGCCATCGGCACCGTGCCCGAAGTAATCGGGTGTGAGGTTGATGTCCCGCCGGTCATTGGCGTAAATGTTGAAATCCAGCAGTCCCCGCTCGCCGATACGAGACTCGTCCACACCGTCACCAACAGCCACAACACGCCCGGCGATGTCTGCCCCCTGAATCCGCGGAAAAACCAGCGTGGGCTTTCCGCCCATCTGGAAGGATGTCATTTCGCCTTTTTTGGTGGGGTACAGCCCTTCCCGCGCTTTGCGGTCGGTGTTGTTCTTCGCCGTAGCCGTCACCTGGACAAGCACCTCTCCCGGTCCGGGAGCAGGAACAGACACGTCCTGATACTCCAGTTTATCGACATCACCGTGACCGGTCAGAACCATGGCTTTCATGGTGTTCGGGATCATGGGCTGACGATCCTCCCTGTTTGCTGAATTTCGGGTATCCAGAGAGGATAGGTGAGTTTCCGGAGCGTGTCAGGGCATGTTACGGGTATCCATTATTCAAAGGCACTTCAGCTCTACCGCGCAATTACCTTGTACACCGGGCGTAGCTTGGGAATCTGCTTGAGCACAACCTGAATGACCGTCATCAGGGGTACCGCCAGAAGCACGCCAACCGGGCCCCAGAGCCAGCCCCAGAAGAAAATCGAGACAAAGATAATCACCGGATTGATCGCCATCCGAAAGCCGTGAATCCAGGGTTCGATGAAAAAACCGACCAGCGTGGTCAAACCGAGGAATCCCAGCGGCGCAATGGCCATCATCCAGAACTCATCAAGGCTGATGGCGGAGACAATCGTAAGCATGGAGATAGAGAGAATAACCCCCAGATAGGGGATAAACCGGGCTAGCCCGGCGACCAGCCCCCACACAGCCGGATCCGGCAGCCCGACCGCCCAGCAGATCAGCCCGGTTGTGGTGCCCACTGCCAGATTACTCAGGCTGAGAACACCCAGGTACTGGGCAATCTGATGCTGGGAATCGTGGGTAATCCGAAGTACCGTTTTCCGCTGATCAATGGGCAACTGACGGACAAAATTCTTGATCAGACGATCACCGCTGACCAGCAGAAAATAGGTCAATGCCAGTGCCAGCGCCAGGCCGGCGATCGCATTTCGGGCCTTGGCCATTAACTGGCTGCGCCAGGAGTCCGTTTGTAGAACAACTGCGGTTGGCTGCTGTTGTTCCGACTCTGAAAGCTCCTCCACGGACTTTTCAACCTGCTCCGCGGATTCTGTGACTTTCGCGATCTGGCGGCTGATTTCACTCTCGCCAACGAGCAAGCGCGAAATGCCCTGGGGCACCTCTTCCGCCCACTTCAACGCCGGGGTTGCCACCGCCAGAGTTATGCCGACGATTCCCGCCAGCACCAACAGCACGAAAATCAGAGAACTGATCATCCGGGGAATCCGCCACTTTAGGTATGCCTTCTTGACCAGAGGCGAAAGCAGCAGGCTCGTCATTACCGCGAGAATGATGGGCAGAACAATCTGGTGAGCCACGTACAGGGTGTAAAGGATCCCCAGGCCGAACAACCCGTAGATCGGCGTGGCGAGATCTGATGAAATCAGCGGGCGCTTGTTCTCGCCCGCCGGTTCGTTATTAGTGGATTGGCCGTCCATGATGAACCCTGCATGCCGTGGAAATAACTTGGCCCGGGAGAATCCGGGCCAGCGTTCAAAACGGTCAGTCTACCTTCACCGGTTAGCGGGCGCATCCGGGAGAGGGTTACGGGAGGTTCACTAGAAACAGCAGCCAAAGTTTCGAAAACCAAATGTTTAGCCCGTAAACCAATCCCTTTGCAGACGACCATCCTTCAATCTGTACATTGAAAGGCCGTAACGCAGATCACGTCCTTGAGCATCCTTCACAAAGCCAGTATCTCTGCCAAGTGAGTGAAGAAATGCATCTATCAACATGGCAGCACAGTCAAAGAACCACCAGATACCTAGTCCCCCGAATGTCAAAGCTTTTCCAACGCCCGATTTCCACTTACCAAGGTAAAACCGATCTGCGCCGAAAAGCCCTAGAAAACCTGCAAGAAAAAGTGCCAACAAGCGGTTCTTTTGCTTGGATACCTTCAGCTCCATGTCACTCATAATTTTCCTCCTTGAATCGTAATGAAAGGCAGAGACGATTAGTTGGCTGCCGATCAACTTGCCCAAGATGGGCACTTCGCTTTTATCAAGGGCTTCCTGCCCTTTCGTTAGTTTATCGGCTCAGGATGATTGACGACGCAGCGGAAGCCTATGCTCCCTGAGTCAACAGATCCTCCGCTTCTCGCAAACACAGTATCACCGCCGCCAAAGCTACCCCCCATACCAGCCCAGTCTCGAACAGTCTTCTCAGGATTTGCAGGATCTACCGGCTTCTGAGGACCTCCTGGATTATCAAAGCCGGCCTCCACGTAATAGTCAGATTTAAACCAATCCTGAGTCCATTCAGCGACGTTACCCGTCATATCGTGAATACCAATTGAATTTGGCGGATAGGACCCCACAGGACGACGCTCCATCACACTGAAATCATGGCTAAGCATGTTGCCCGATGGAGGTGTGCTCGGATCAATGTATTGCACGGGTCTCTGCAAATAAGTATCCGGAGCTTTTTCTCCCGTGTTGGTCGCATAAGGCACTTTCTTTCCCCGGCTTCTCGCTGCATATTCCCACTGAGCTTCCGTAGGCAGTGCAAAAGGTAAACCGGTTTGATCGCCTAACCAGGCGCAGTAGCCTTCTGCTTCATGGTAGTTTGGGGTCCTGGCGGGTTTAAGATGGAAATAAGGAGACAGGGGATCTTCACTTGGTTCGGCGATAAATTTCTCGTCATACCCCGACCCCTCATACAAGGAAATGTGTCCAACTTTCTCGTAATAGACGTGCATTTCTCCCCAAGTTGTCTCGTATTTGGAGATTGAGTAGCTATCGACGCTGACCTCGACCGCAGGCCGGGCGTGATCCGTTAAAACTACATAAGGCGAACCATTCGAGTGTCCCACGTCACCCAACTCAAAAATACCTCCCTCAACAAATACCAGGTTTTCAATCGCTTTTTGCTTGATCCGCGAAACCGCATCGGCCGAGCCATTACCAAATCTCTCACATGCAGGTAATGAGGTTGCAAGCACCACCAACAAACCCAGCTGCAAACGGTTTTTCAGAACCATATGTAATTTTTCCTTAGCCGATCCTACAAATACGGCAGACGTTGAAAGGATCCATTTTCACGGGCCTTCCCGCAATTGCCCTTTGGCCTTGAAGCCCAAGTATGAACATGCGCTGATCCGCTTTGTTTTTCCCAATGAACGCAAAAAGTCGCTCAACATTCGAGTCAAAATCCTCTTGCCTCGCAAAACCTTCAGGGTTCATTCGCATAACGGTTTCCTCGAAATCGCGCCAACCCTGAAAGGTTTCCATTATCTGCTTAACAGCCGTAATTTTGATGTCATCGTCACCCCACAAATTAGGGGTCACCCACCAGTCATAAAGAATATTGTCCAATACCACCCCTTTTACTTCAGGAGGGGAATGCCTAAACACAGAGTCCTCGGCCAACGCCAAATCGACGACCACGTTGTAAGCTAATTCATGACCCCGCTCCTCACGAGCACGGTTTACGAAAAACGACTCGACAAATCGAACGATCTCTGTCGCCATGGAGTTGGCAAATTCTTCCGCAGCCGCAACGGCAGACAGTCCCCTACCAAGGGCATACAAACTAATTCGCTGGTACCACTCAAAGGCGGAACTATTCGAATCAAAGAGCTCTAAATATCTGAAGTCCACATCCATCAGTGCGTTGTAAACGAAATGGAGCATCCGAATGACTTTCTGAGTCTCGATCTCCAAGAGAAAGCTTCCGGATGGCCCCACGCCTAGCACAAGCCCGGCGTGTGCGTTTACATAAAATTTGCCAGTCTCCGGGCTGAATAACAGCCTGAGGTCGGCCTCTGCCCCAGCCCCCAACGCTGCCTCGACCTTCTTACCTACACGACAAAGCCTTTCCCACTCACGCTTATCGGTCAGTACGTCCTTCCAGCGCAATTCTCCCGACACCTCACAGCCGCCACGAATGCCTGCAAATACGCCTGCCTCGCCCCCCGCTTTTTGCCCGCTCTTCCTCGACGCAATTCCCTTGAGAGTGGGAAGGCCATCTTTTGTGGACACGTGGACATTGCCAGCAATAAGAGCTGAAGCGCCGGCGAAACCCGAGAGCGAGGCATTAATTGCAGCCTGAAAATGCCCCAACGAAGCAACTCTTCGCTCGCCATCCCAGCCTCCAACCCGATAAGGAATCCTGATTTCCGAGCGGTTATTCACCGGAAACGCCTGCTCAACACCAACCTTGCCCTGCGCCAGCGCATACTGCGCTTCCGCTTTCGCCTGGAAATGCACTTTTCCCTTGCGCGGATCAAATTCACCCGAAGCTGCCGCGCCGGCAGCAAAGCGCATGAACTGTGCCTCTGCGGAGGCATCAAACCCGGTTTCGTCGACCGCTTCCCGCCTGGCTTCCGTGTCTCCCCAGATGGACCAGGATGCCTCATCGTAAAACTTGTTCAACGTCGTCATAAGCGCGCCATTCTTATCCGGCTCCCAGAGGGTTGCGTTGAACTTGACGTTGAGTTCGCTACGGATAGCGTCTCGAAGCTTCGCTGGATCAACGCCGTTCTCGGTCAGCCACCCCTTGCTGCGCTCGCTGTCTCGCGATGCCATCGGATACCGGCGAGGGTGGTTCGCGATCTTGTCAGAGCGCACGAAAGTGACGTGTTTATTGCCAGCCAACCGCTTTATCTCAGTAATCGGTGGGATGGACTGCATGTCGGTGGTCAGGACTGAGCGAGCCTCAAGTTCGTTTATCAGCCGCTCTTTCTCCTCCTGCACTTCAGACAACAGTTGCCCTTCGCCTTCAGTCGCGCCAAGTTCAGAATCGGTCTCGCCTTCATCGAGTCCGTCAAGCTTGCGGTAGAATTCGGTTATCGGACCACAAACAAATTCCTCTTCTTCGACCCACTCCGCCAATTCCGCCTCAGTCAAAAGAATCAGGTCGTCCGCTCCGGTTACGTGAACAACTTCCACGATTTCTTCGGAACAGGATGGCTCCTGGGCAACAGAACCCACGTCACAGCTGGAGAATTGCTCCTCGTTAGCCGCCGGAATCTTGAGCGGTTGTCCCGGGAAGATTCGATCCGGGTTCTCAATTTCAGGATTCAGCCGCATCAGGCTGCTGAGGGTCGTTTGATGCCGTTGTGCAATCGCACTGAGGGTGTCGCCGGAGCGAACGGTGTATTCAGAATTCATCAGGCAACTCCGTATGCCAAATGGTTATCAGCTGCTTCCAGACGTGCGCCAGTCGAGACCTCAGAGTCAGACAGAATGGTGCGGATTTCGGCAAGCTTGATCCGCTCCCCGTGAACCACAGCCAGCTCTGCGTAACGGCTAACCTCCTTTTCGGTTCGAAAACCCAGCGCGGTTGCCTCATTGATCCAGTGCTCCAACCGTGCTCGATCCTTGATGTCGAGAAAGCGGCCCAACTTCTCGACGAATTCATGCCTGGCGCTCTCTGACAGCGCCGCCACATGAATATCAGTAAGCAGAAACCAGCCTTCCTCAACGGCTTTCCTGGCGAGTTGCGAGCCATCTGAATCGAACCGGGATAGCTCTCCGTCCGGCTGGAAGACCAGCCACTCTCTGACTGGCCCGCTAAAGCGAGCGCGTTCTTGCTCATTTAATGCAGACATCAGCCGCGTGAGCTGCTTGGGTGCGTAATAGCGCAAATAGGAGAATCCCCCATCCGGCATCTGCACACTGAGCAAACTGCGCAAATGACCCGCCACAAGCGGAAGGCTTTCATCCGAGACAACGATAATCGCTTTATCCTGCCAAACAGATGGGGCTCGCCAGAGCCGTGTGGCCTCGGAAGGTTTGACCAGACACGGGGTTACTTCCAAAGCGGCTTCATGTGGCGTGCCCAAGAACAGATATTCCAGCTCGGGCTGATCGTCATGCTCGTAGATGAAGCGCGGTGCATCAAACAACGCACCGTCGAAAAGAATGTAGGCCTTCGCCCTGGTTGTTTCATCCAGCCCTATCATGCAGTCACGCCCTCGCATGAACAGGATGAGAGGGCGCAGGTGCCATCCGACTTGCGCCCGCATTGCTTGACCAGTGCAACATCGTTCCTGGCCGCTATTTTCAGCGCCTGCACCGAGCTTGGCGTGGGACCCGCTAAAGCCCGGGTATCTGTTTCAGCAAGCCGTTCCGGTTCATTCGTATCTGAAATTTCACTCAAGCTGCGCGGTAGTGCAGGCACCTTGGCTGAAACCCCACTCCCACTCCCAGGCCCACCGCCAGAGTTCATGCGCACCGAAGGCCCGGAGACCGTAACGCCACTGGGATCCAGCTTCAGAAAGCTACCACCTGCTTTGAGCGTGAGTTCGGCGCCCGCCTCGATTACTACCTTCATACCCGCTTTATGGTGGATCTCGGTGCCAGCTTCAACGAGCTGGCTTTTGCCCTGCTTGCTGTGAAGACTGCCACCGATGGAGAGGCTGTAATCACTTCCGACCGACTCACGCTGTTCACCATCGACAGTGCGGTGCTCATTGCCTTTCACGTGACTGAAATCGTTGTTTTCGACTGTGCGGTGACTGTCGTTACGAATCACCTCCGTGCGGTTGTTCTCGGTGAGCAGATCCAGGTCTTTCTGGGCATGGACGTAGATCTGTTCCTGCTCCGCCTCATCCTCAAACCTCAGTTCGTTGCTGCCCTCGCCCTTGTGGGTTTTCGTTTTCAGGGTGGTGCGGGTTTTGTGCTCCGGCAGCCCATAGGGTGGCGTGTTCGTCACGTGATGGGTTCGGCCGGTGATGATCGGCTGGTCCGGGTCACCGTCGAGGAAGGAGACAATCACTTCGTGGCCAATTCGCGGCAGGGCCATGAAACCATACTGGCCACCGGCCCAGCCCTGGCTGACTCGGAGCCAGGCGCTGCTGTGCTCATCATTCTTTGAATAACGATCCCAGGGAAACCGCACTTTCACCCGACCATATTCGTCGCAGTGAATCTCCTCGCCTTCCGGGCCGGTGACAATCGCGATTTGTGGGCCGTCCATCAGGGGGCGGTGCGGCGTCTGCGGGCACCAGGTCAGATCTGCAGGTATGGCCTTGAACTGGTTGTGGTAAGTGGTAGGTTCGCTGCCGCCCTCCTCTTCCAATGCCTGGGGCTGAGTGCCAGTGTGGGTGACGGCTGTCAGCAGCCATTCCCGATTCAGGGCGTCGCTGTCGTGCTCCTTCAGTTCAACCTTGGCGCCGGCGCTGAAATCCGGGCGGTTGCTCTCGCCGGATGCGGTACTGGCATCATTGCGAAGGGATTGCAGTCTGGCTTCGGTAAAAGGCTGGCCACTGGCGTCGGCCTTGAAGCGGCCGGGGTAATCGTAGTGCTGGTAATCTTCCCGGTGCTTCAGGTCGCCGGAAGCATGCTGATGCATCAAAGCATAGGCGGGATTCTTAAAGGTATAATCCTTCATGGCCACAGAGGCCACCCGCACCCGCTCTTCATATCGAAATCGGTACACGACCGGGCGCCTGCTGCTGCCGCCGGCTCTGGCGTTATATTCTGCCGGCTCCAGCTTCGGCGCATCGCCATGATGGTCGGCGATTACAAGCGCCGGCTGTGTGTCCGCGTCCACGCTCCCGTGTTCATAGCGATAATGCCAGCCCTCTTCAGCCGCGAGGCGCTCGAGAAAGGCCAGGTCGCTTTCTCGATGCTGAACACAATACTCACGTTGCTCAGGGGCGCGCTTCAGATCGAAAACCGAATCGATAATGCCGCGTTCCTCAAGCAGAGTCCTTACGATCGTGTCGGTGCTCTGGGTCTGGAAAAGCCGGCTGTTGTGCATCATCCCAAGGCGCCAGAGCGGCGGCTGGATACTCAATTCATAGCGGGTACGCCGGTGACCGGCATCGCCCCGAACGAATTCGTTGACCACCCCGGTAAACCGCCTGAGCGGCATGCCGTCCTGCCAGATAACAAGATCAACTGGTTGCTCCAGAATCTCTGCAGCCCTAATGGATGGGTCGGTACTGGCCAGCTCAATACGACCCTGAAACACCTCGGAAAGGCGTTCGGTCAGTGCGAAGCCAACCACGGAAAATAAATCTGAGGGGAGTCCGCCAACACGGGCGGTGAACTGCAATCCGCTTGCCTGGGGCATATCTTCAATCCCTGAAGGTATGGTTATGTCCTGTTCCCGGCAGCCTTTGGCCAACCACATCCCTGATTGGGCTACCGAATAACAACTGGCGGGAAAAGTACCAGCACTGACCCGGAAAATCCAGCGGCTGGTCGCAAAAACCGGAAGATGGCTGGGGTCAGATGAAATACTTCATCTGACCCCGATAGCGCTTTACTCGGGCTTGTAGAGCCGCTGGATACTGGAGAAGTCCAGATTTCCATTGCCCTGCCCCGCATGGAGCTGGAACAGGTTGCGGGCCAGAGAGCCCATGGGAATGGAAGCCTGGTTCTTGACGGCGTTGTCGAACGCCAGCCCAAGATCCTTGGTCATCAGATTGACCAGGAAGCCGCCCTCGTAGTTACGGGACGCGGGAACGCCTTCCATCACACCTGGCCAGGGGTTGTAGACGTTCAACGCCCAGTTGCCACCAGAGCTCTGTTTCATGATTTCCGAGAGCACCGCCGGATCCAGACCGTTTTTCACGCCCAATGCCAGCGCTTCGCTGGTACCGGACATAAGGATGGCCAGCAGCATGTTGTTGCAGATCTTGGCCACCTGGCCGGAGCCATGATCACCGGCGTGGAAGATGTTCTTGCCCATGGCATCGAGAATCGGCTTGGCCTTGTTGAAGGCCTCTTCCGAGCCACCGCAAATGAAGGTCAGCGTACCGGCCTTGGCACCGCCCACTCCGCCGGATACCGGCGCATCGAGGAACGGGATATCCTTTGCTCGTGCCACTTCGGCCACACCTCGGGCTGTTTCCGGTGCGATAGTGGAAGAATCAATCACCAGGGTGCCAGCCGGCAGTTTTGCCAGCAGACCATCATCCCCCAGGTAAACCGCTTCCACATGTTGCCCGGCAGGCAGCATGGTGATGACACACTCAGCGCCATTGGCGGCTTCATGGGCCGTGTCTGCCGTTTTTGCGCCTTCGGACACCAGGGCAGCAACAGCGTCTTTGGACAGGTCGAATACGGTGACCTCGTGGCCGGCTTTTACCAGGTTTCCGGCCATTGGGCCGCCCATGTTACCGAGACCGATGAAGGTAATCTTTGCCATGTTTTTTCTCCTTGTTCTTGTAATAGATCAGCTAAAAAAATCGTCGATCCATGCGCTGTCCATTTCGGCAAGGGACGCATAGCGCCAGCGGGGCTGCTGGTCCTTGTCGATCAGAAGCGCGCGGATGCCTTCGGCAAACTCGCCCTTGGTCAGGCATTTGGTGGAAAGCACTAATTCCTTGTCGAGCACCTCTTTCAGGCTGTCGTGTTTGCAGCCGTGCAGGTGCCGCCAGACCAAAGCCAGGGATGTGGGTGACGCACCAGCCAGGGAGCGGGTCGCCTTCGCCACCCATCCGTCGCCACCGGACAGCTCTTTCAGCTGGTTAACCGTTGCTTCCAGGGAGTCGGCATCGCTAACCCGGTTGATCTCATCGAAATGAGTGCGCACCGGTGATTCCGGCATGGCGTCGGCGCTCTCACGCTCGTATTGGCGAAGCACGCTACCGACCACCGCATGGGGATCCTCTCCCTGCCAGTCGCGCTTGCAAAGCTCGGCAATAACCTCGGCCTTCAGATCATGCCGGATGAAGCGATCCGCAAGGCCGGTGAAGATTGCATCGGCACCGTTTAGGCGGGCGCCGGTCAGGCCCAGAAACAGACCGGTGCGACCGGGCGTCCGGTTGAGGAACCAGCCGGCAGCTACGTCAGGGTAGAGACCGATGGTGATCTCGGGCATGGCAAGTTTCGAGGCTTCAGTCACCACCCGGTGGGAGGCGCCCTCCATAATGCCCATGCCGCCACCCATCACGATGCCGTGACCCCAGCACACGATCGGTTTCGCGAAGGTATGGATCAGGTAATCCAGTTCATATTCCTCATTGAAGAATGCTTCACCTTCACTGGCGCCCTGGGGCTCGGTCATGCTGCGATACAGGGCGACAATATCCCCCCCGGCGCAGAATGCCTTGTCGCCCTCGGATTCCAGCCAGACGGCCTGGACAGCAGGGTCTTCCGCCCAGCGCTTCAGTTGCGGCGTCAGCAACCGGATCATCTCCAGAGACAACGAATTCAGCGTTTTGGGCGTATTCAGCCTGGCCACGGCGATCAGCGCGCCATCGCCGGTTTTCCACTCTTCAAAGATAATGGGTTGATCACTCATAACAGGTCCTTGAGCCAGCGTGTTTCGGGCCGGCTTCAGCGGTTTTTCCATTCCGGCTTACGCTTGTCGAGAAACGCGTTCACGCCTTCTTTCTGGTCTTCGGTGGAGAACAGCTCAACAAACAGTTCCCGCTCCATGCGCCAGCCGTCGTCGTGGCTGCGTCCATCACGGGCGCTCATCACCAGGGTCTTGCAACGGGCAGTGGAAGACGGGCTCTGCTGGCAGGCCATTTCCGCCAGTTCGAGCGCCTTATCAAGGCTCTGTCCGGTTGGCACCACCTCTTCAACCAGGCCGATTCGCAATGCCGTATCGGCTTTCACCCGCTCTCCGCAAAGAATCATCCGCTTGGCCCAGCCCTCGCCTACCAGCCAGGGCAGGTTCTGGGTACCACCGGCGCAGGGCAGCAGGCCAACACCGGCCTCAGGAAGCGCCATTTGAGCATGCTCTTCGGCAATGCGGATGTCGCAGGCCATGGCGCACTCCAGGCCGCCCCCCATCGCATAGCCGTTAACCGCGGCGATCGACACGCCCCGGAAGCGACCCAGCGTGGAGAAAGCCTCGCCAAACAGTTGAGCCATCTCATTGGCCCGGGCCTTATCGCCATCGGCGAAGGTTTTCAGGTCAGCACCAGCGGAATAGAACTTCTCACCCTGCCCGGTCATCACCAGGGCAAAGATATTCCGGTCTTCGTTCAGCTCCTTGACGATATTCGTCAGGTCAATCAGTGAATCCTTGGTCCAGGTGTTGGCCGGCGGATTGTTGATGGTCAATACCGCGATGTGTCCGCGTTTTTCGAGCTGGATAAGATCGCTCATGGGGATCTCCTTATTGAATCGCTTCAGCCACGCCGTCATCGAGCAGGCGACGGGCAACAATCAGACGCATGATTTCGTTGGTGCCTTCCAGGATCTGGTGCACCCGCAGGTCGCGCAGGTAGCGCTCAAGCGGGTATTCGCGAATGTAGCCATAACCGCCGTGAAGCTGCAGTGCCTCGTTGACCACCTCAAAACAGGCATCGGTGGCGAACCGCTTGGCCATGGCGCAATGCAATGTCGCTTCCGGGTCGGCATTGTCGAGTTTGAAGGCACCCAGACGAACCATCTGCCGCGCTGCGACCAGGTTGGTGGCCATATCGGCCAGCTTGAACTGCAAAGCCTGGAACGCCGCCAGCGGTTTGCCAAACTGTTCGCGCTCGTGCATGTAATTACGGGCCCGCAGCAGAGCCGCCTGCGCTCCGCCGAGGGAACAGGTGGCGATATTCAGCCGCCCGCCATCAAGGCCTTTCATGGCGATGGCAAACCCATCGCCCTCTTCACCGACACGGTTGCTGGCTGGAATGCGCACATTCTCGAGGCTGATCATCCGGGTCGGCTGACTGTGCCAGCCCATTTTTTCTTCGTTCTTGCCGTAGGAAACGCCATCGGCATCTGCCGGAATCACAAAGGTGGAAATACCCTTGTAACCGGAATCCGGCGCTCCGGTCCGCGCCATCAGAACCAGAATGTCGGTCGCTCCAGCGCCAGAGATAAATACCTTACTGCCATTGATCACATAGCTGTCACCATCGCGCTCGGCCCTGGTACGAAGGCTGGCCGCGTCTGAGCCGGCACCCGGCTCGGTCAGGCAGTAGGAGGCGAGCCACTCGCCGCTGGCAAGTTTTGGCACGATTTCCTGTTTGAGATCGTCCGAGGCAAAGCTGGCCACCATCCAGGTAGCCATGTTGTGGATGGTGATAAACGCAGCGGTGGAAGGACACGCAGCGGCGAGTTCTTCCACGATGACCGAGGTGTCGAGCCGGGACAGACCCATGCCGCCAAGTGCTTCGGGGGTGTACATACCCATGAAGCCCATCTCGCCGGCTTCCTTCATCATATCGACCGGAAAGATATGCTCGTCATCCCACTTAGCCGCGTGAGGCGCCATGGATTTTTCCGCAAACGCCCGCGCCGCATCGCGAAACGCCAGCTGATCTTCGGAGAGGTTAAAGTCCATCGTTACGCTCCAGATAGATAGGGCTTGGCATTGGACGGGGAAAACAAGGGGCCGGAAACGGGTTCCGGCCCAAATACCCCACCTTCAACGCAATTAACGCAACTGGATAGAGAAGTTCGCTTCGGTGCTGGTTGCTTCACTGGAGAACCAGCGGGAGGTAACCGTTTTGGTCTCAGTGTAGAAGCGAACCGCCTGCTTGCCGTAGGCATGCTGATCACCGTAGAAGGAGCCCTTCCAGCCGGTGAACGAGAAGAACGGCAGAGGCACAGGAATGGGAATGTTCACACCCACCTGGCCTACGTCGATCTCGTGCTGGAAGCGACGCGCTGCACCACCGGAACTGGTGAAGATGGAGACACCGTTGCCGTATGGGCTCTTGTTGACCAGTTCGATGGCATCGCCGAGCGTGTCGGTTTCCACGCAGGACAGCACCGGACCAAAGATCTCTTCGTTATAGATGTCCATTTCGGTGGTCACACCGGAGAACAGCGTCGGGCCAACCCAGTTGCCGTCCGGCAAACCGTCTACCGTGCAACCACGGCCGTCCAGCAGCAGCTTGGCGCCCTGGGCTTCGCCAGTCGCAATAAGAGATTCAATACGGTCTTTCGCCTTGGCGGAGATGATCGGGCCGTAGCTGGCACCGGAATCGTTCCACGCACCAGGGCGTACTTTCGCCATGGCTTCTTTCAGCTCGGGAATCCACTGCTGGGCTTCGCCTACAAAAACGGCGACAGAAATAGCCATGCAGCGCTGACCAGCCGCACCCACGGAGGCGCCGACCAGGGCATTGATCACCTGTTGCTTGTCAGCATCCGGCAGGATAACCATGTGGTTCTTGGCGCCAGCGAAGCTCTGTACACGCTTCATGTTGCGAGTGCCGGTTTCGTAGATGTAACGGCCTACCGGTACAGAACCTACAAAAGAAACGGCCTTGATGGCGGGATCGGTCAGCAGCACATCAACCTGCTCCTTGCCGCCGTGAACCACCTGTAGGACGCCCTTCGGCGCACCAGCTTCCTCGAACAGCTCCGCAAGGCGCATAGGCGTCAGCGGATCCTGCTCGGACGGCTTCAGGATAAAGGTGTTACCGCAGGCAATGGCCATGGGGAACATCCACAGCGGAATCATGGCCGGGAAGTTGAACGGGGTGATACCCGCGCACACGCCCAGCGGCTGGATCCAGGAATGGGTGTCCACTTCACGGGCCACGTTTTCAACGGTCTCGCCCATCATCATGGAGGCAACGTTGGCAGCGTGCTCGACCACTTCAATGCCACGCCAGACATCACCTTTGGCGTCGTCAAAGGTCTTGCCGGTTTCCTGGGCCAGGATTTCGGCGATCTCATCGTGATGCTCTTTCAGCAGAGCCTGGTAACGAAGCATGACCCGAGCGCGCTCTGAAACAGGCACTTCCTTCCAGGTCTTGAACATTTCGCCGGCGCTTTCGATGGCCTTGCGCATTTCCGCATTGGTGGTGCACGGCGCCTTGGCAATCACTTCGTTGGTGGCGGGGTTGGTGACGTCGATCCATTCACTGGTTTGGCTATCGACAAACTCACCTGCGAGATACAGCGGTACATTTTTCATGTTGATGTCCCTGTTTGTTGTTGTGCGGGAAGCCGGCCGGAACCATAGGGTTGCGGCCACGTTTAACCAAAGGCTAGCACGGGATCGACCAAGGGGTGATTGACTAAATTTCGCCCGTGATGGACTATCTTTCGATAAAGCTCAACCAAACAAGATCAGAAATGACTCAAACCTCACAGTGGCCGGTGCCCAAAGACAGCATTCGCTATGTGGTGCCTGAGCCGATCATCAGACTACTCGCGAGCCATCCACTCACCCGGGACCTGTACCCCCTGGCGTTCGGCCACTACCGCCGCGCCGTGGGGCACCATATGCACCGGGAGCACCATCACGACAATCTTTTGATCTACTGCACGGAGGGGCGAGCCTTCCTGAACGTTGGCGGCGAGCCCTATACGGTGGAGGCTGGCGACCTGCTGCTTCTGCCGGCCGGTGCCAACCACCGCTATACCGCCGATCCGGACAACCCCTGGACCATCCACTGGGTGCACTACACAGGGCCGCTGGCGGAGGATTTCAGAAAATATATGGGGTTTGATGGCCCGACCCGCATTCGCCACCTGGGCCGGCAACCCCGGCTGCTGGTTGACTTCAACGGTCTGCTATCGGTGCGACAGACCGGCTTCCGGGCCCGCGGCCTGATTCACGCGGCCAACAGGCTTCGGCAACTGTTGGCGGCGGTTCCGATCAACGCAGACGAGACCGGGCACAAACGGCAGGCAGAACTGGAAACCATCCACAACTATATGAGGGAACATCTGGATGAGCGTATCAGCCTGGAGCAACTCGCTGATCTTGCCGGCCTGTCTCCCGCTCATTTTGCCACCCGCTATCGGGAACAGACAGGCACCTCCCCGATCCAGCACTTCCTGCACCTCAAGGTAGAGCGGGCCTGCCAGATGCTGGATACCAGCAGCCTGAGCTTTGCGGACATCAGCCGACGGCTGGGCTACGACGACGCCTACTATTTTTCCCGGCTTTTCAAAAAGGTAATGGGCCAATCACCCCGGGACTACCGGCATACCGCACGGCACTGACCCGTCGCCGGAGGCCAGATTACGACCTGCCGCTTTCTACGACTTTTGTTGTAGGAGCCAAGGGGTTAGGCTGGGGGTATCGACTGACAAAAAGAGTGAGCCCATGGCCATGTACACCATTGAAATCGATGAAACCTTTGATGTCCCGCGACGACGGGTCTTTGCCCTGTTCGCCGACCACTACCGTTTCGGAAAACTGCTGGGAGCCCCGGTCAAACGAATCAAGGACAGCGATCAGGCTGATCCCAACGGCATCGGCTCCGTTCGCAAGATCGGCATCGGGCCTGTCGGCCTGGAAGAAACGGTGACCAGCTTCGAGCCGGATTCATTGATCGAATACACCATCACCAGCATGAGCCCTATCCGCAACCATCTGGGGAGAATCCGTTTCGAGGACACACCGGAGGGCCATACCCGGGTGAACTACACCATCAGCTTTGAAGACATCGTACCGTTCACCGGGAAGGTCGTCAGCAGCGCCCTTGAACAGGGTATTCGCCGCGGAATCAAACGGGTACCTCAGCTGGCCTGAAAGTCGGTAACAACAAATCGTTACTTGAGGAATATCAGAGAATTGACCTGAGGCAAGAGTTAGCTTTTGTCAATTTTGTAATCTCCGCGCAGCTTGCAATATCCGGCCATTCCGGCCGGATCAAACTGTATTCTGCGGGAGACCGAAATGGCAGCCGAGCCTATTGTCCTGTTCGATAACGGACACCACAAATGCCTGATGTTCGATTCCCTGGTAACCGGCGAGGGCGTCCAGTCCAACCAGTTCCTGATTGTCGACGGCAAACACGAGGCACTGATCGACCCGGGCGGAGACCTCACTTATACCCCGCTGTCTGTGGCGGCATCACGCTACATGAACATCCGGGACATGGACTACGTGTTCGCCTCTCACCAGGACCCTGACATTATCGGCGCCATCGACCGCTGGATCGTTCATACCCGTGCCAAAATCGTCACCTCAAAACTCTGGGCCCGCTTCCTTCCGCACCTTGTTTCCAGCTATGTGACCAACCAGCTCAGCGGCAGCGTGTACGATCGCATCATCAGCATTCCGGATGCCGGTGCCAACGTGAAGTTTGGCGAGTCCTATCTGCAGTGCATCCCGGCCCACTTCATGCATTCAGTGGGCAACCTGCAGTTCTATGACCCCGTCTCCAAAATTCTGTTCTCCGGTGACCTTGGAGCCTCCATGGGTGGCGAAGACGATCACCTGCCCGTTAAGGATTTCGACAAGCACATACCGAGCATGATTGGCTTCCACCGCCGATATATCGCATCAAAGAAGGTGTGTCAGCTGTGGGCGAACATGATTCGCGATATGGACGTAGCCATGATCGTCCCTCAGCATGGAAAGCGCTTTGAGGGCCCCGTTATGGTGGATCGTTTCCTGAACTGGGTGAGCGAGATGGATTGCGGGATTGATCTGGTTACACAGGACAGCTACCGACGGCCGGTAGACTACGTTTAACACCAACAGAAGCAGCAGCCTCACGGCTGCCGCTTCTGTGTTTCAAATCCTATCCTGCAGAGGGCAGGACCGGAGGATAGGAGGAGCCAGTTCTATTTGCTACCTCCCTGGCCGCCACCGTGGCTTCCACCACCCATGCCGCCACTGCCCATGCCTTCGGACCCCATCTTATCCTCGTCCATCATACCCTTATCATCGGGACGACCCGCTGCGGTGGGGGGCAGATTTTCAACATCAATGCCTTGGGCGCGGGCTCGTTCCATCATTCTCTCATGATGTTGCTCACGGTAGGCCTGGCGCTCTGCCATGGAATCCATGGAACGCATCTGGTCCTGAAATTGCTTTCGCTCCTGATCGGTCATCATGTCGTAACCGGTAATTGGATAACCGTCACGGTCCTTTTGCCGCGTTTGGTCCTGCAATTGCGTCTGGTCACGATCCTGGTCCTGGTCAGCAGCAAAGGTAGTTGAGAGCGGTAACGTCAGCGCCAGTGCAAGCGCTGCAGAATAGATCACGATCTGTTTCATTGAAGTAGCCTCCATCATCAGCCCGACCATCCCCGGCTTCAGGAACTGCCCTATAGAAAACAGTCGACACCTTTACAGGCATCCCTGATCTATGATTCCAGCATACTCCCTTGTTGACTGAGAGAAACCTGTCAGAGATCAATTTCCATGCTCCCCGACAACAATGTGACGAGTCTTTAATCTTGCGGACACGTTTCACTGATGCGGGGTCGTGCGGACGGCTCCTCCTCTTTTAATTCTGAAAGAAACTGCTGCGCTGCAGGCTGACCGCCTTCCACAGCCGCCAGTCTGATCCAGCAAAATCCGTCAGGCCGGTTACCCTGATCATACAGTCGCCTGCCAATTTCCCACTGGGCATCTTCACTACCGGCCGTTGCAGCCCGCAGCAACCATTCCCAAGCTTTGGCGGTATCCCTTTGAACACCACGCCCGGAATCATAGGCCCGTGCAACTTCCACCATACTTATAACATCCCCATCCTCGGCAGAGCGCCGATACCAGTAGAAGGCCTGGTCATCGCTCTGCTCAACCCCCTGCCCCTGGGCATACATGTTGGCCACATTCAGCATGCCCTGGCGGCTACCCTCCTCTGCCAGCTCCAGATACTTCTCGAAGGCCGATTCATATTGCCCCATCTTGTAAACGACATAAGCGTTGAGAACCCGGATCATGTCCCGTGCCACCTGGTCCTGATCGCCGCTCTCGTTATCCCCGGCACTCGCGAACGAGCATGAAAAGATCAGGCACAGAACCAGCATCCGAACCATTGTCTGCGTTGCGCTTTGTCTTTGCATTCTGCTCCCCGACGCCTGTCAGTTGTTCTCTCACGCTAGCAGTGGCTTGCCGATAGGTCTGTGCATCAAAAGTGCCGTCCTGCTAGCACCTTGGTATTGGCGGATCGTGAAAACCATCCCGGAACAGGGACCAAATAAGCCTGTCCCAAACCGGCAATGTTGAGTAAAATCCGGCCTTTTCCAGAGAACCTAGAGGCAGCGCAGATGGGCAGAGCCTACCAGAACCGCAAAGAATCCATGGCCAAGACGGCTGCGGCGAAAACCAAGGTCTACAGCAAGTACGGCCGCGAGATTTACATGAGCGCCAAGTCGGGAGGCCCCGATCCCCAGGCCAACCTGTCCCTGCGCGGACTGATCGAGCGGGCCAAGAAAGATCAGGTACCCTCTCACGTCATCGAAAAAGCCATCGACAAGGCTAAGGGTGGCGCTGGCGAAGACTATGCTGCGGCTCGCTACGAAGGCTACGGACCAGGTAACTGCATGGTGATCGTGGACTGCCTGACCGATAACCCGAACCGTACGTTCGGCGATGTGCGCCTGGCCTTCACCAAGACCAAGTGCAAGATCGGCACGCCCGGAGCCGTGTCTCACATGTTCGACCACAGCGCTATTTTTGCGTTCAAGGGCGAGGATGAAGAAGCCGTACTCGAGGCGCTGATGGAAGCGGATGTCGACGTAACCGACATCGAGAACGAAGATGGCCTGATTACCGTGTTCACACCGAACACCGAATACGCCAAGGCTCGCCAGGCACTTGTGGACGCAATCGAAGACATCGATTTTGAAGTGGATGAAATCCAGTTCCTGCCCAAAACCACCACACTGGTGGAAGGCGACGACATCCCCATGTTCGAGAAATTCCTCGACATGCTGAACGAACTGGACGACGTTCAGAACGTGTTCCACAACGCCGAACTGCCAGAGCAGTAAACAACCCGGGCCGCCGGCCTTGCAGGAAGATAACACCATGCAACAGAACGCTCCCACAAACCGCAAGGCGCGCGTGGTGGTCCTTAAAACAGGCACCACCTACCCAGACATTCGGGCAAGGTTTGGCGATTTTGACGAGTGGTTCCTGCGCGGGTTGTCAGACGAGCTGGATATTACCGTTGCCGATGCCGAGGCCGGTGAACTGCCCGGGAATCCGGAAGACTGGGACGGCATCGTGGTGACTGGCTCTCCTGCCATGGTGAGCGATAAGGCCGAATGGAGCGAGAACGCGGGGCGCTGGCTCGCCAAAGCAGTCAGAAGCGAAATTCCTGTGCTCGGCGTCTGCTATGGCCACCAGTTACTGGCCCACGCACTGGGCGGGGAAGCGGGTTACCATCCGAATGGCCGGGAAACCGGCACCCACGAGGTTGAGCTCCTTCCCGAGGCCGCCTCGGATGCCCTTTTCCGGGAGCTACCGGAAAAATTCCCGGCCCAGCTGACACACCGGCAATCAGTGTTACGCCTGCCTGAAGGTGCGGTGTTGCTGGGACGCAACCAGTTCGAGCCCCATCAGGCTTTCAGAATTGGCCCCTGCGCCTGGGGCGTACAGTTCCATCCGGAATTCACGGACACCATCATGAGCGCCTACCTGAAAGTACAGGCCCCCGATCTGCTCCGCGAAGGGCTCGATGCGGAGGCCCTGATCGCCGCCGTGAGGCCAGCGCCGGATGCGTCTTCACTGCTCCCCCGTTTCAGCAGGTTTGTCCAGGATCGGATCCGGTAAAACGGGGGCCGTTCGTTCCTGTCAGTCGAGGATGTAGGCGGTTTTTTCCAGTGCTTGCTCTTCTTCATCAATGAAGCGGAACTCGTTCCAGCCAATGCGCACCATGTCGTTGCTGTTAAGACGCTGGCGGTCAGCAACCCGCAATTCGTTCACAAAAGTGCCATTGGTGCTGTTGCTGTCGGTAATGTAGTAATCCACCGTACCTTCCAGATAGGCATTGGGCACCGCTTCTATCAGGGCGTGCTGGCCGCTCACAGAAATTTCATCAATCTGGATATCGTTGTCCGGGCGCCGACCGATGCGCGTTTCCGGTCGGCCGAGTTCAAAGGTGTTAACAACAACGTTATCCACCAGTTGCGAAAGCGAAGCCATGTCAGTTTCCTCAATACTCCAACGTCAGTAATACCACAGACACATTGTCACCGGCCTCGTTTGCCAGGCCGGCATCAATCAGTGCCTGAACCGTGCGCTCCATGCCGTCACTTTCCTTATGGATTTCAAGCCACCGGTATTCCGGAACCGAATCAGTTAACCCATCGGAACACAGCAGCAGCACATCTCCTTCATCAAGCGTTTCACGCCGATAACTGGGGGCCGCCTGCTCCACCACTCCCACGGCCCTGGTCAGGACATTCCGGAACGGTACATTGGGCACGTCGGCCCTGGTAATGCTGCCGTCTTCCAGCATATTCTGGACCACGGTATCGTCCCGCGTGAGACACAGCGCCTGGCTGCCACGCAGGCTGTAGCACCGGGAATCGCCAATGTGAGCAATATGCGCCTGGTTGCCACTCACCCAGGCCACCACCAGTGTGGTGCCCATCTTTTCAAGTCTTGAATCCCCGGAACGGTGGCTTACTATCCGCTCATTGGCCAACGCAAAAGCCCGCTCCAGGCGTTTCTGGATGGCATCATTTGTAGTTCCGGTCGACGCTGCGGCAATCTCCGGCTCCAGGGACTCGATAACGGCGTCAACCGCAAGACGACTGGCAACCTCGCCCCCCTGATGACCGCCCATGCCATCGGCAACCACCAGTAGCACCTGATCACCGGCTTCATTGATCCGCCAGTCGACAACGTCCTGATTCGACTCCCGGACGGCTCCCCGGTGACTCTGGCCGGCAACGTGATATCGCATCAGGACACCTCCTGGCCAGCTTCGCGAACGGCCAGACGACGCACGGCCTCGGCCATGGTGGCTGCGCTGGCAAATCGCTTGTCCGGCTCGCGCTGGATGGCTTTGTTGATCAGACGGACCACACCATTGGGCAGTTCTGCGTTGAACTCACGGACGCTGCGCGGTCGCTTGTTGAGAATCTGGTAGGTCAGGTTGGCCAGGGTATCGCCCTGATAGGGTGTTTCGCCGCTCACCAGCTTATAAAGCGTAACGCCCAGGCTGTAGATATCGGAGGCACCGGTTACCTTCTGACCCTTCAACTGCTCCGGCGACATGTACAATGGGCTGCCCATTACCGCGCCGGTGCGGGTTCGCGAGTCATCTGAGATCTTGGCAATGCCGAAATCGGTGATCTTTATATCGCCATTGTCGGGATTGAAGATGATATTCCCGGGCTTGATGTCGCGGTGGACGATTTTCTGGCTGTGAGCGTAGGCCAGGGCGTCCGCCACGCGGGCAACGATATCCAGCACTTTGGGCAGGGGCAGTAACCGGCCGGCTCTGCCGAACTCACTGAGTGGACGCCCCTTGGCATAGTCCATGGCAATGTAGGCGAGGTCTGCCTCCTCGCCAACGTCATACACGGTGACGATAGCCGGGTGGCTCAGGCGGCCAGCGGCTTCTGCCTCCCGGAAGAATCGCTCCTTGAGATCCTGAAGCTGGCCATCATCGAACGCCTGGTAGCTCAGTGTCTTGATGGCAACGGTACGGGCAATCTTCGGGTCCTTGCCCAGATAGACCACGCCCATGGCACCTCGGCCAATCTCCCTCTCGATCTCGTATCGTCCGAGAGTCGGGCGGCTCACTGAGGGTTCCGGCATCAACAGGGTGCGGGTATTGTCAAAACTCCCTCCCTGCATCAACGAGTTATCCGGTGCGAGCTTCTCCAGTGCCGACAGCCTTGCGGCGGTATCCCGAAAACCTTTCTTTCGCTCCTGAATACTGCGGTAGGTGCTGACCGCCTTGTCGTACTGGCGCTTGCGCTCCTGCTGGATGGCGACGTCGTAGCGCAGCTCGATCTCGCTCTCACAGTCGGGGCAGCGATCCAGCGCTTCGAGGGCCTCGTCTGTATGACCTTGCTGCAGAAATACCTTGGCCAGCTTCAGCCGCGCATCGCGCACATTGTCGGTCAGGGCACGGATGTGTTTGCGGGGCTGCAGCCAGAACAGCATCACCACGTAACCGACCACCAGCAACGTGAGCACCACGCCAAACGGCACCCAGGCATTGCGGTAGAACATCAAAGCCGCCTGGATCACCACGAGCGAGCCACCAAGCAAAAGAGTGACAGGCAGAGAAACGGCTGCGCCCATCGCCGGAATTGCAAGCACCAGATACAGTGCCGCAATTGCCAGCCCAGCGGTCACTGCCATGTCAGACCAGAGTGGTTCCGAAAGCCCCCGATCAGCCATGGCCGGCCCGAATGCCTCCTGCGGGACAATCGTGGCCGGGGTAGCGCCCTCTGGCACGCCGAGAATGCTGAATAGCGCACGGTCAGCCCAGCCAACGAGGGCAAGCTGGTCCCCCATGAGGGCAAACACAACAGCCAGAACCAGAATAACGGCCCGCAGACTGAACAGGCGCGGTATGAAAGAGAGTATGGCGTTCACAGGCAACTTTGTTATAAATGGTTGATCTGACTAGTTTAGAAAGCGTGGCGGAACTTCGATACAACGGCTGGGGTGTTTTTTGTAAGTGTTTGTTTACCTGAGAGAGAGGTCACGTATAGTTATGCCGTCGTTTACCTCAGGGATGATGGAAATACACACATGACACTGAAGTTACTGATTCTCCTGCTGTTGCTAACCCTGGCCGGCATCGGCCTTTACCATACTCAAAAGCCACTGCCGCCAGGCATCAGCTATCGGGGGACCGCGGTGCCGTTGGAGGAACCCGTCCTGCTGACAGACGTCACCCGTCACTATCAGGACGGCCGGGAAGAGCGAGACCATGAAATCTTCGACGAGGTATTCCGGCTCATCGGACAGGCCAACGAGTTCATTCTGATCGACATGTTTCTATTCAACAGCACCAAACCGGAGGATGTAGCCCACCGCCCTCTGGCTCAACAGCTCACAGAAGCCCTGCTGGCGAGGAAAGCCGAGAAACCTGAGCTATCCATTACGGTTATCTCCGACCCCCTGAACACCATGTATGGCGGCACGACCTCGCCCTGGTTTGAAGCCCTGCGCGATGGGGGCATTCCGGTTGTGGAGACGGCACTCCGCCCGCTACGGGACAGTAATCCCACCTGGTCTTCAATCTGGCGGCTGTGTTGTCAGTGGTTCGGCAACAATCAGGACGGAGGCTGGCTGGACAACGCCCTGGGCACCAAGCCCGTTACCATTCGAAGCTATCTTGCCCTGCTGAACTTCAAGGCCAACCACCGCAAGCTTGTAATCGCGGATGAGGGAGGTTCCTTGAGAGCCATTGTCACCTCGGCCAATCCTCACGACGGCAGCAGCCGGCACAGCAATCTGGGGTTGAGTTTCAAGGGGCCTGCGGTGATTGATCTGCTGAAAAGCGAGCGCGCCGTTCTGGCCATGTCCGAAGCGGACACCACGCCCATTGATGAGCGAATCAGCATGGCTCCCGATGTCACTGGAGAACCGCAGAACTCCGAAATCCCCCTGGTGGCAGTGCTGACCGAATCGGAAATCCGGGATCAAGCTCTGTCCATGATTCAAGAGGCCTCGGCCGGTGATCATCTGGACATGGCCATGTTTTATCTCTCACATCGCGATATTGTCGAAGCCTTGATAGGCGCGGCCAAACGGGGTGTGGAGCTGCGGGTTTTGCTTGATGCCAACAACGAAGCCTTCGGCCATCAGAAGAGTGGCATTCCGAACCGCCAGGTCGCTATGGAACTGGTCCGTGCAGGCATTTCCGTCCGTTGGTGTAATACCCTGGGCGAGCAATGTCACAGTAAGCTGTTGATGCTGGTGAAAGGAAACGGGGCGACGGAGCTGCTGTTGGGTTCGGCGAATTTTACCCGACGCAATCTTGATGACCTGAATCTCGAAACCGATGTCTGGGTATCCGTGCCGGAGCAGTCGCCGGTTGCCAACGGGGCCCGGAGATTCTTTAACGAGCAATGGCAAAAAGGCCCTGGCGACGATCCGGTGATGAGCCTGCCCTACGAGCGTTGGGCCGACGAATCCAGACTTCGCTACTGGCGCTACCGGATTATGGAGGCCACCGGCCTGTCGACCTTCTGAACATAACAGGACAAAGCCATGACAACACCCGTCCATGCCCGCCCTATTTCGGAGCGAATCGACTGGCTGATGGAGCTCAGCCGGGCCCACTCAGCCAGCTTCTGCAGCCCGGAAAACCATCTGGCACGGCAGCGCTATTTGGCAGAGCACAATACTCAAATCATTGCCATGAAGTGCATGGACGGCCGCATTCACCTGCCCTACGTAACCCAGACACCCCTTGGCGTCATTCATCCGTTCCGGAACCTTGGCGGGATCTTTGAACTGGGCTGGCCCTACCTTGGCGACATGCTGGCCGATACGGTCCAGCAGGCGGTAAACCAGGGCCGGCGGGTACTGATCATCATCACCTACCACTACTCAAAAGGCTCCCGGGAGAGGGGCTGTGCCGGCTTCGACTGTGACCGTGAAGCGGCCATGAATCATGCCTTCCAGATCAGGAGTCAAGTTGAGAAACTTTTTGGCACCGGCCACCGAACGGTCTATCCGCTGGTGTGTGGCTTCGAGAGTGATGAGGATGCATTGGTTCTCCACGGAAGCCCAGAGCAAACACTGGACCTGTCCACCGTCCCAGTATCCAGGCTGGGGGACATGACCGCCGAAATCGCAGCCCTTTGTCCGGATATGCCGGAGCCGGTGCAACGCGACCTGCTGCCCCTGGTTGAGGGCAACATCCGGCACATCAATGAGATTCGACAGTTTGATAGGGAACTGAACATAGAGCACCGGGAGTGGGTAATCTGCCTCGGCAGGGGCTTTGATTTCCTGCACGCGCCGAACGTCGCACTGATCATTGGCCCTTACAGCCCGGATCTGTCACACCCCATCCGCCAGGCCGCGGGGATTATCAAGAAGAATATGGACAGCGGCCGGATTCCGGACGACGGTTTCCTGCTGCTGTGCTCTGCGCCCTACCAGGAACCGGGCACCCAGAAGGCCAGGGCGGAATTGAAATCTGCGTTTCTGGCAAACTTCGGCGCCACCGTTATCCGGGAGGCCTTTCCTGAACTAGCGACCAGAATGGTCACACGCTCGGCTATACTTCACTGGCCCGAGCGAAAGCTTGAAGTGCGTGGTTCCTGAACATTTTGTATGTTGAGGGAACGCAACAGGTTGTTCTATCGTCGGGGTAATGCAACGTGACTGAACACATCAGCTACACCGGAAGTAGCCAACAACAGGAGTGAACCATGTCAGGCATTCGCAAGCACCTGAGGTACGTTTCTTTTTTCATGGCCATGATGATGGCACTTGGTTCCGTATGGTCAGCCAGCGCAACCGCCGGCATGGTTGGAACCGGCGAGATGATCGGGCAACAACAGGTTCAGCTGGATCGACAGGAGCTGATCGGCATGCTCGACAGGCAGGATGTCCAGGCCAAGCTGGCAGACCTGGGAGTCAGCCAGGATCAGGTCAAGGAGCGCATCCAGAACCTCACGCCCGCGGAACTGGCCGATTTTGAACGTCAGCTCGCCGAAGCCCCTGCAGGGCAGGATGTGGTCGGCATCATCGTGTTGTTCCTGCTGGTATTCATTATCACCGATATGCTTTGTGCCACGAACATCTTCCCGTTCGTGAACTGCATCCGCTAGCGGCGGGCAGTGACAGTCCTGTTTTCCACCCCAATAGCCATGCCCGGCAGGCTGACCGTGTTGTTACTGGTCAGCCTGCTGGCTGGCTGCGCAAGCACCCCTGAATGGCCCGTTCGGGAAACTGACCAACCCTCCACTCCCGATCGGGTCATTCTGGACGACGTGCCTTTTTATCCCCAGGAACGATACCAATGCGGACCGGCCTCTCTGGCCATGATGCTAAACAGCCAGGGGTTTCAGACCGACCCTGAAATCCTGAAAGAGCTCGTTTACATTCCCAGCCGTGAGGGATCGCTGCAGGTCGAAATGGTGGCCGCCGCCCGGGCCCACGGCATGCTGGTTTACCCTCTGGAGAAAGAACTTGAAAGCGTGCTTGGCGAGGTTGCCTCGGGCAACCCGGTGCTGGTGATGCAGAACCTGAGGTTTGGCTGGTGGCCCCAGTGGCACTTTGCGGTTGTCATCGGCTATGACTCCGGGGAACGAGACCTGATACTCCATACCGATACCCGCAAGCGTGAGGCCATTGACCTGGAGGTGTTCCGCAATACCTGGGGTCGGGCAGACAACTGGGCCGTTACCATTCTCCCCCCGGACCAGGTCCCTGCCACCGCAAAACCACTCCGTTTTCTCAAGTCGGCTCATGACCTTGAGACAACCGGCCGAACCACCGCCGCTGGCATTGCCTATGAGACGGCCGAGACCACCTGGCCAGACCAACCGGCCGCCACCATGGCCAGAGGCAACCTTGCCTGGCAGCTGGGCCGCCACAGCGAAGCAAAGGAGCATTTCCTGCGCACGGTAAAACGTTTTCCGGAATTTGCCGAGGGCTGGAACAACCTTGCTTTCGCATTGCAGGCAAGCGGCTGTGCCAGCGCAGCAAAGCAGGCTGCAAGCTGTGCGGCCTCTCTGGCACCGGATCGTTTCGGTCAGTCGGAATTGCTGGATCATGACGGCGCCACCTCCGCAGAACACTGCCCTGCACTACCAGAGTGCTCGCGGAAAGAGCCCTAGGCTGGCTTCCGGAATAGAGCCACATCCTTTCTCGGTATCTCCAGTTGCCAGCCGAACCGGTTGGCAAGCAGCTTGAAGGTGGATTCCCGGTAGAAGACCACATGGGTCGGGTCACGGCGATAATGCCAGTTGTCGAACCGGTCATCGTCGGTCTGGAAGCAGGTCATCACGCCCAGCCAGCCCCCGGGCCTGAGCATTCGATCAAGGTCCCTGAAAACCCCGGCGGGCGCGTAAAGATGCTCCACCACTTCGGTACAGGTTATGAAATCGTAGGTTTGATTGAGGGCCACTGCTGAGGGATAAAAGTAGGGATCGTAGAGACTGACTGCCATGCCTTCCGTCTCAAGCATCTGCGCCAGTGCCGGGCCGGGGCCGCATCCAAAATCCAGTCCGCTGGCGCCCGATGGCAGACGCTCAAGAAGAGGTTCCGTCAGTTTCGAGAGAAATTTCCGGTACCCCGGATCAGACGGGTCGTTGTCGTGAAGTTGATAGATTTCCTGCTCTTGCTCAGGCGACAACCGGCAGGACGCATCCATCACCGTGGCCTCGCAAACATCACATCGAAGGTAGCGCTGGGCCTTCACTACCCGGAACTCCGAGAGACTGCCCTGCTCGCACACCGGACAAAGACTCACTCTTTCACCTCGGATCAAGTCCCGCGGCCGCCCTCATGCGGGCATCGAGTTCCCGGGCGTCAATCTGATCGGTCGCTATGATCTCCGCCCGGCTATAAGCTTGCGGCTCACCCTGAATAACGGTCAGGGCGCCATCAACCACATTGAGCGCCCGCCAGCCGTCCACGGTGTTAACGACCGCCTTGAAGCGAACAAAAGCCGAATCCATGGCCATCACCAGCAACGCGTTCTCGTCCAGGATCAGTTCCGGATGGATCCGCCAGCCGACACTGAAGTGCCCCTGTCCCTGATTGGTGATCTGCTGCCAGGGCTCGTCATCTATGGCGGGTGCCGAGGATGCGGTCTTTTGATGGTGGTGATGGTGAGCATGCGGATCGGTCACCGGCAGCGCATCTGACTGGCCGTCCAGCCATCCCGGTGCAAGCTGTCCGAACCGCGTGTGGTGGATCGCGCGCTTGGCGGGCTCCAGCTGTGCCGACCACTCATCAAAATGATTCAATTGCTCTGGCGTGCAAAGATCGGTCTTGTTGGCAACGAGAATATCCGCCGCCGCCACCTGATCCCGGAACTGGACATTGCCGAGCACCTTCGGCTCTTCGAGCCTCCGGGGGTCCACCAGGCAGATCACCGGGCCCATGGTGAGCACATCGCGGTAGTGCTCGCTGGTCAGGGTTTCCAGAATCTGCGAGGGGTGACCGAGCCCGGTCGGTTCAATCAGCAGCCGATCCGGCTTTGCCTTGTGAATCAGCTGGTTCAGCCCTATCTGCATCGGCAGGCCGGCAACGCAGCACATGCAGCCGCCGGGTATTTCCTTGATGAAGGCGCCTTCCGTCTGCAGCATGGCGCCATCAATGCCCACCTCGCCGAACTCGTTGACCAGAACCGCCCAGACCTCGTTTTCCGGTTTGCTTTTCAGAAGATCCAGAATGGCGGTAGTTTTACCAACACCCAGAAAACCAAGAATAAGGCTGGTAGGAATAGGTTGCGTCATGGCGCCGAAGGCACTCCTTTGAGAATCCAGAATGTTATACTATAACAATTTACCCGCCAGGACGATCCTGCTTCAGGAACATCCCGACGGCCTTATCCGACAGCAGGGCATGAGCAAGTGCCGGGTAGGGCAGATAGTGAACAAACAGGGTGGCGAGGGTGACGGCATCCATACCGGCATCCAGGAACATCCAGGCACCGAAAGCGACGAACAGGGCACCCAGAAAACCGCCATAGATCCACAACGCCCGTGAACGCTCCTCCGGCATCGGCAAACGCTCAAGGGTCCGTGCGATTGAGAAGCTCATGTAGACGGCAATCAGGGCCGCAATGACCAATGAGGCCAGCAACCCGGTAAATCCGATCAGATACCGGAACAGGTAGTTGGTCAGGAAGAACAGGGCAATGCACGTAACGGCAACAATGGTGATGCGTGTCTTTTCCATGGCGGCTCAGGGTTTGTTGGTTTTAAGGATAGGCGCAAAGAATGGCAGAGACGCCCGGAAAGAACCACCCCTGCTGCGACCGGGGTTCCAGACTGATATGATGCCCGTCATTCTCACTGGCAACCGGACACCCGATGACCACTGGCAATTCCACCCGGCTCAACAAATACATCAGCGAAAGCGGCATGTGCTCCCGCCGGGAGGCCGATCGCTATATCGAGCAAGGCAACGTCTACATCAACGGCAAACGAGCAACCGTGGGCGACCAGGTGCTTCCGGGTGACACGGTCAAGGTGAACGGCCAGGTGATCGAGCCACGGGCTGAAGAAGATCTCGTGTTCATTGCACTGAACAAGCCGGTAGGGATTGTCAGCACCACGGACAGCGCGGAGAAACACAATATCCAGCGCTTTGTCGGCCACAGTGAACGTATCTTCCCGATCGGACGCCTGGACAAGGACTCCCAGGGCCTCATTTTCATGACCAGCAACGGCGATCTGGTCAACAAGATCCTGCGGGCGGGCAACAACCACGAAAAGGAATACCTGGTTACGGTCGACAAACCGGTAACCGGGGAATTTATCGAGGGGATGGCCAACGGCGTTCCGATCCTTGGTACGGTGACGAAAAAGTGCAAGGTGTCCCGGGAGTCCCGGTTCGTCTTCCGGATCACCCTGGTTCAGGGCCTCAATCGCCAGATTCGCCGGATGTGCGAGTATTTTGGCTACGAGGTTACCAAACTGGAACGGATCCGGATCATGAACGTGAGCCTGAAAGGGCTTGCGGTAGGCCAGTGGCGGGACCTGAGCGAGAAAGAGCTGGCCGGGCTGTTCGATGCCATCCGGGATTCGTCTTCCGAAGCACCGCCCAGCTCTGGCAAGCCAGCAAAAAAGAAGCCGGGAGCGAAGGCCAAATCACAGCCCAATCGCAAGTCTGGCTCCCCATCCGCACCAGGCAAACCAGGCGGTACTCGGCGGCCCGGCCCGAAAGGCAGGCCCGCGCCTGGCAAAAAGCCTGCCTCGGGCAAACGGCCCAAAGGCGGCAAGCCAAGACAGAAGAGCGTTAAACGGTAACCGGGGCTTAGGCCCTATGCCTCGGCCTACTTTTTCACCCACTTGCCGTCGATTTGTACCCACTGGCCTGCTGGTGTTTTCTCGATGGCTTTCTTGCCCGCAACGGTCTCGACCTGGGTGACCGGAATGTTGTGTTTCTCGGCGATACGCTTGTACTCATCCCGACGTGCGCTGTTAATAGCTTCCACCACTTCCTTCGCCTGCCCTTCGGCACGCACCACGTCCAGATAGCCTGTCGGTGTTTCCCCGACCAATCCCTGCTGCTTGACCGAGTCCAGTTTCTGTTTGGCCTCGTCCAGCCCCATGGCAAGCACAGAGGCACTGATACCAAACGCCAGAACCAGCGCAAACATCTGCATAAATCGTTTCATCTTCAACCCCTTAAACTTTCCGGACCCAGTCAGAACAGACCCTGCTCGCTGAACAGGTCGTCCACTTCCTTATCCACTTTCACGTAGATTTCGTGCTGGATTTTCACGTTCAGGTTGACCGTAATCGGCTCCTTCGGTGCCGCCATCTGCACTGTCGGTGTGCAGGCAGCCATTGCCAGCGGCAGCATCAGTATCATCAGTATTCTTGCCAAAGGCGGCCTTTCAGGCCACCGAGGCCGCAACGGTTTTCTCATGGTGCTGTCTCCTCACCGGATTCCTGCAGCAACTCCCGGACACGTTTGGTAACGGCTTCATTAACCCTGCCACTCAACTGCAGACTGGTAAGCAGCGCGGGAATGTCTTCCTCAAGATTGACATTGAGCACGACCGGCTGCCCACCCCTGAGCTCCGGGTTCTTGCCCTCAAGTCGGAGGCCAAGGGTTAACTTACCCTGTTCATCGTAGTCTATCGTGCTGTTAAGCACTGAATAGTGAAAGTTTTGCAACGCCTGAACCACAACGTCCATGGCCTGGTTGCCACCGAGCATCGCCTGGAGCTTCTCCGCCGGTAGCTGTAAGCGTCCCCCCGGATCGATCGCCGAGACACTTCCCTGGCTTACCTGAACGCCATCGCTGCTGATACCCAGAGGGATTCGCCCGCGAAGAAGCCCGCTCCCTGAGAGCCCCTCCGCCGGGTACACCGCCATCAGCCGGCCAAGGGAGATGCCCTCAACGTCCACAGGGATGCGGCCAGAGCCACCTTCCAGCCCGTAAACGGCTGGTGGAATCCTGAGTGCACCTTCCAGGAACCGGGCTCTGGCCTGCTGAACCTCCAGGGTGCCCGCCAGCAGTTCAGTCACCGGCGCATTGTAATCCCCGGAGAAACGAACCGAGCTGACCGGAATACCGGGATTGATCTCGCCAACGGTCATATCCCTGAAACTGGCCGTCATCTGTGAATTTTCCAGCGATCCCCGCACCCGACCGCTGAGCCCGGACACCGCAGTGCGATTGAAAACACCACCAACATCCTGCAGTTGAGCAATGCCACTGGCTTCAAGCTCACCGTCCTTGCCGGTAGAGAACTCCACCAACAAACGGGCATTGCCGGAATCGACTGTCAGAAGATCCGGCCAGCCGGCCAGGGTTTCTGCCAGGGCCCGAACGCCCTGTTTACCGTCGATAACAGACTCGATGGCAACCGAAACACCACCATCGGGATCAAGCTGGATGTCGAGATCGGCCGTGAGGCCGGACGCAGAAACCAGCGTTCCCTGGACCCTGAGATCAGCCAGACGGCCAGCTGCCCTGCCCTCGAAATTCCAGGCCTGCGGCACCAGGATCGGATGCTCCACACGATTGGCAGCAACGGCGATATCGCCATCAATCGCCATGCGTTCTGCCCAGGAGCCCGACGCGCCGTAGTCGAAGGTAACGGTGGAATTGCTGAGGTCAGTCCGCAGCGTGTTGAGCTTCAAGGGCTGCTTCGCGCCGGTGTACGCCAGATAATCCGTCACAATCAGGGAGGAAGGGGCAAATTCGATGGTCGCGGAGTCACTATTGGCGGTCACAGAGGGCCGGATATCAGCCTGGCTTCCGGTGACTTCCCAACCACCGGACCGGATATCCGGCAATGCCATGCCCATCGAGCCCTGTTCAATGGCGAAAGACCAGCCTGCGACCGCCAGAGGCCAGGCCACCAGTGCCAGGGCACCGGCCCAGAGAAACCCGCGGCCAATGCGTTCGGGCTGTGCAGACCCTTTACCGGGCAAAACGACACTCCTGTCGACTCAGTTCACTCACCACGCCAGGTCACGCTGTACAAATCGTGCCGGCGGTCCTGCAGGTTTTTTACGGTACCACTGTTGCGAGCCGTGATCAGCACTTCCGGACGGAGATCCGCAAAGGCAACGGTCTCCACGTTGGGTTCCGTGTCGGCGGCAATGCCATCCCGGGCAAAGGGAAAGTCGCACGGCGTCAGAATGCAGCTCTGGCCATACTGGATTTCCATGTTCGGCACATTCGGCAGGTTGCCAACGTTGCCGGACATCACCACGTAAACCTGATTCTCCACAGCTCTGGCCTGGCAACAATAGCGAACTCGCAGGTAGCTTTGCCGCTCATCGGTGCAGAAAGGCACAAAGATGATATGCACACCCTGGTCCACCAGGTGGCGGGTCAATTCCGGGAACTCCGCGTCATAACAGATCAGCACACCGATGGTGCCGCAGTCGGTCTCGATGGCGCTTACCCGGTTGCCGCCCTGAACGTTCCACCAGAACGCCTCGTTGGGCGTTGGATGGATCTTGGGCTGACTGAATACCTGGCCATCCCTCAGAAACACATACGCCATGTTCCGGATGGTGCCGTCTTCCTCACGGACGGGCGTTGAGCCGGCCACAATATTGATGTTGTGGCGCAGCGCCAGATCCCGCATCAGTTCGCGATAGCGCTCCGCGTAATGGGTGACTGCGGCGAAGGTCTCGGCGGGGCTGCCCTTGCGGGCTTCAATGGAAAGCAACTGCAGGGTGAACAGCTCCGGAAACACCACAAAATCGCCTTTGTAGGTGGATACAACATCCACGAAATAGCGGACGATCTCGCTGAATTCGTCAAAAGAACCTACCGGGCGTTGCTGGTACTGAACCGTGCCGATTCGCACGGTATCGCGCATGCGCTGACCATAGCGTTTCCTGCGCCCGTTTTTCTCGGATTGGGGTACTTTCGGATTTCGCCAGATCAGATGAATGCCGTAGCCCATGGAATCGTGGTCGGCGTCCAGGTAATGCGGAATGATGCCGTGCACCTCGAAACCCTGATGCAGCTGGAAGGACAGCACCGGGTCCTTCTGTTCCTTGCTCCGGATGGCTTCGACGTATTCTTCAACGCTGGTGAATTTCTTCAGCCGCTGGCGCAGGCTCGGCAAGCGCCCGGCGAATACCACGCCCTGCAGATCCAGAGCCTGGCATAACTGCTTGCGCTCGTTGTAAAGCCGCTCCCCGATGCGATAGCCGCGGCATTCCGGATCAACACACACCTCCATCCCGTAAAGCCAGTCACCCTCCGGATCATGGCGCGATGCGTAGCCGTTACCGGTAATAGAGGTCCAGTCGTGGGCGGACAAAGCGATCTCTTCAGCAATCCGGAAGGTGGCACAGTAACCCACCACCGTTTCACCCAGCATGGCGACAAACTGGCCATCGGGAAAAGTATTGATCTGCCCGGTCAATGGCCCCTTGGTATAGCCATACATGCCAGTGCCTTCGTAAACGCGGCGGCTGAGCTGGATAATGCCGGGGATATCCGCGAGCGTGGCATTGCGGACGTACAGACGCTGATCAGGATCGGAAAACGGGGGACACATAGACACCTCAGGAAAGGCGTTGATTTGGTTCCATCTTTGGTGGGCTGACGGTGTTTCGTCAAGACAAATCCGCTAATCGGCGCCTTGCAGGGGGAAGCGCTCAATCACGGAATACACGGAACCGGCGGGGCCAGGTTTGCTTTCGAAAAGGACAAATTCAGTAACCTGGAACTGGCCGAACCCAGAGTTTCCATATTCAACCAACAAAGGTTCAACCGAGCCCGCCTGGCGTTTGAAACGAGCCAGGGTGATATGCGGGCGAAAGACCCGACTTTCGGCACCAAATCCGAATTTCTCCATCCGCGCCCTGAGACTCTTGTTAAGAGCAGCGACTGGCGCCTCCGGCTGAACACCAGCCCACAGATTCTTAGGTCTCTGGGGCTGACCGAAACAACCTACGCCGGCAACGTCGAGCAGGAAGGGCTGTGATGTGATGCTGCGGGCTGAACCGGCCAGGGCTTCAAGATCTTCCTTGCTCACCGCCCCCAGAAACAGGAGGGTGATGTGCAATTGCTCCGCGCCCTGCCATTTTGCGCCCGGCACCACGGACCGGAGCTTCAGCAACCGGTCCTTGATCTCAGGCGGAAGCTCCAGTCCGAAGAAAAGCCGGGGCATACCGGCTTACTCAACCTTGGGTGTGGGCCGGACAAGAATTTCATTTACATCCACATGTGCCGGCTGCGCCACGGCATACATGACCGCATTGGCAATGTCTTCCGGCTTCAGTGCATGGCCAGGACGTTCATCGAAGAAGGGCGTGTCCACCATGCCCGGCTCGATCAGGGTAACGCGGATACCAGAGCCACGAACCTCCTCACGAACACCATAGCCAATGGCGGTTACCGCCCACTTGGTCGCACTGTACATGGAACCGGGGATGGTGGCGCGGCCTGCCGCAGAGCCAGTCAGTAGCAAGTGGCCCTTGCTCTCTCTGAGCGCTGGCATGCAGTGTTGAAGGGTAAGGCCGACACCGTAGATATTGGTAAGAATCATATCCTTCCAGACCTCGGGGTCGGCGCCGCTGAAGCCGCCCGGTTCACCACCGCGACCGGCATTGGCAAACACCGCATCAATGCGACCGAAGGTCTTCAGTGCCTGATCGACCATGTTCTTCTGGTCATCGCCACTCTGGACATCGCACTGGACCGTCAATACCTTTTCTTCGCCACCCAGCTCCTGTTGCAGGCCTTTTAGCTTGTCTTCGGAACGCGCGGCCAGAACCAGCCGATAGCCCTGTTTCGCCGCCGCTCGCGCTGTCTCTGCGCCAATACCCGATGACGCGCCGGTGATCAGCATTACAGGTTGATCTGCCATAGAATTTTTCTCCTGTTACTTGGAAATTGTGACCAGGGCTACGCCCGCTGACACCAGATCGATCAGTCAGTAGATCTGCAGGAGGATGAGAGCGATGATGGCCAGGGCCAGCAGAAACCAGCGGGCGTAGTGGTCAGGGCGGTCCTCCTCATCACTGGCAGCGCGGCTGGCACTGCCGCCTGACGTCTCTTCATACTCTGACACCAGTTGCCGCGCCCGGTAGAGATCCTCGTCATCAACATGAACGTTGGTGAAACCCGCAGCACCGATCTCACCCAAGGCACCCTGGAGATAATGGCCACCGACATGGGCTTCAATACCGTTGGCTTCCAACAGACCAGCCACAATATGGGCCTCGGTAATGTCTCGCGCCCGATAGGCAATTTGCAACACGCGACTCCTTCTGTGACCGTTCCGGGCAAAACCGGGACAAATCTGCGAGTATCATCTGAAGGATAGTTCGACCTGCCCGGTGGGGCCAATAACATACGGAAGACCCATGCTCTGGATTATTCTTGCCATCATCGTGTTTATTGTTGCCGCAACACTGATTCTGTTCCGGCTTGAGGATCTGTCCCATCTGGACCGGAATGACTACCCGGTACAGGACGCAACACCCAGCGAAGCCAACCGGGAAGTGCTGGGGCGCATCCGCGAACTGGGGCAATCCTCGAAAGGCCTCCGCGGCAAGGCGCGGCTGATGGCACTGCGCAAACACATGGACAGGCTCAGTGAAGGCGTTGAGCTGGCCTCTGAGCTGCGCCATTGCGACTCGCCACGCGGTGAATGGGTTCTCGCCCCGGGCTGCGATACCCGCCGCCGCATCCTGTACATTCACGGCGGCGCCTGGGCGGCTGGCAGCCCCAGAAGCCATCGGGCCATTACCGACCGGTTATCGCAGATAACCCGTGCCGCAGTGTTTGCGGTGGATTACCGGCTGATGCCGGAGAACCGGTTCATGGACGGTGTCCGGGATTGTCGCGAGGCTTATAAATGGCTACTGAAACAAGGGCCCGACGGTGCCGAGCCGGTAGATTTCATGGTGGTCGCCGGGGATTCTGCCGGGGGCAGTCACACTCTGGCTTTGATTGCCTGGATTCGGGATAACGGTCTGCGCCAGGCGGATGCGGCGATTGCCTTCTCGCCATCAACCGATCTGACTCTGACTGCCCCGAGCAATCGTAACAACATTGGTACCGATCCCCTGCTGGGGCCGGCTTTTGGCGGGTTATCAAAAATCCCCCTGCCAGTCATCTGGTGGGCAACACTGGCAGCGTTTCGGGTTTCTCCTACCAGCCCTGTTGCCTCACCACTTCGAGGCGACCTGAAACACCTGCCGCCGACTTTGATTCACGCCAGTGATACCGAGATGTTGCTGGACAACGCCCGGCGTTACGCAGCACGGGCCGAAGCCGCAGGCTCTCCGGTGACCCTGCACACGTGGCACGGCATGGTGCACGTATGGCAGATATTCGTGCCCTTGCTTCCGGAGGCGGAAGAGGCCTTCGACGACATCAAGGCGTTCCTGGAGCAACTGGGGTCTCAAGGCGACGCACAGGCTTCGGCTTAAACCTGAACCTTTCCGCGCAACGCCTTGGTTTTGCCCTTTTTGGTTTTCTTGTCCACCCGCTTACGCTGGGAGGAGCGGGTCGGCTTGGTGGGCCGGCGTGCCTTGCGGGGCTTTACAGCCTCCTGGATCAGCTCTTTCAACCGCTCCAGGGCGTCTTCCTTGTTCAGTTCCAGGGTGCGAAAGGATTGCGCCTTGATGATCAGCACGCCCTCCTTGCTGATGCGCTGGTCATTGAGCGACATCAGCCGTTCCTTGTAAAAAGGCGGCAACGAGGAGTTCGGGATATCGAAGCGCAAGTGCACGGCCGAGGCGACTTTATTCACGTTCTGGCCACCGGCACCCTGGGCGCGGATCTGGGTGAGTTCGATTTCCCAGTCGGCAAGTTCAACAGCGTTGGATAGTTTCAGCATCTGCTAAGGTTAACAGAATACAGAACCGCGGGCTTTCGGCACCGGGATTCGATCAAGGAACAACCAACGACCATGTGCGGACGATTCACCTTTTATACGCCGCCGGACACCCTGATCCTCGAGTTTTTTCCTGAGGGTATGGAGGTGGATGGGCACTTTGACCCCAGCTACAACATCCCTCCCGGCACAGGCATTCCCATGATCCGGAAAACCATGACCGGCCCCCTGATCATGGCCCACTCCCACTGGGGGTTCCGCCCGGCCTGGGCCGATGAAAAAGCCCCTGCCCCGATCAATGCCAGGGCGGAAACAGCGGCGACATCAAAATACTTCCGGGACGCCTTTGCCCACCACCGCTGCCTCATACCTGCCAACGGCTGGTATGAATGGCAGCAGACGGAACACGGCAAGGAACCCCACTACATAACACCAGTGGACTCCGGGAAGTATCCGGCGATTTTCTTCGCCGGCCTCTGGACTCCCAGGGAGGGTGACGAAACCACGGCTTGCGCCATCATCACCGAACCGGCCAGCGAACACCTGAAGCATATCCATGAACGTCAGCCCGTGGTGCTTGATCCGGCCTGCCTGAGGGACTGGCTGAATCCGGAAATTTCAGACCGGTCGCAGGTGCGGTCGGTCACCCATCGCCTGGATCCTGAACAGCTGAAAGCCGTTCCCGTTTCGCCGGAGGTGAATAATCCCAGGCATAACTCGCCGGACCTGATCCGGGAGACCTGAGGCCTGTAGTAGTCCTTTAATACCCGCCTCACCACCGACGCTGATACTGTTTCTGGACTTGGCACGACAAACACAAGGAGACAGCCATGAGCGGGAAGAAGATTCTGATGATTACCGGTGACTTCACCGAAGACTACGAAACCATGGTGCCGTTCCAGGCACTGCAGGCCGTTGGCCACACGGTTCACGCCGTATGCCCCGACAAAAAAGCCGGCGACACTGTTGCCACGGCCATTCATGATTTCGAGGGTGACCAGACCTACACCGAAAAGCCAGGGCACCGATTCGCCCTGAATGCGGATTTTGATGGACTGGACCCGGCTAACTACGACGCGCTGGTAGTCCCGGGCGGTCGAGCACCTGAATACCTGCGCCTCAACAAGGACGTGCAGAACCTGGTTCGCCACTTTTTTGAGACCAACAAGCCCGTGGCGGCGATCTGCCATGGTGCCCAGCTGTTGGCCGCAGCCGGAGTTCTGGAGGGGCGCAAATGCTCTGCCTACCCGGCCTGCCAACCGGAAGTGGAACTGGCCGGCGGTACGTTCGCCGCTATCGAGGTTGATCAGGCGGTCACCGATGCTAATCTGGTAACAGCGCCTGCGTGGCCTGCTCATCCGGCCTGGCTGGCACAATTCTTCAAATTGCTGGATCAGTAATGGAGCAGGGGCCAGCCCACCGGCCCCTTATCCCTTCCCGGGAGGCCCACATGTGCAAGCTCTTCATCAACGCCGACCCGGAGCTTTGGGTTAGCCGGACTCATTCCCTGCGCATTGATGGGATGGTGACCAGTGTGCGCATGGAAAACGCCTTCTGGCAGGTACTGGCCGAGCTGGCCGAACGGGATGGCATGAACCTGCCGCAAATGATCACCCGGCTTTATCACGAGTCCATTGATGCCGGCCACGACCTCGGTAACTTCACGTCCTTCCTTCGGGTCTGTGCGCTCCGCTATCTTGAGCTGCAACTGAGCGGCGATGTTCCCAGGGATACCCGGGTGCCGATTGCCTCTCTTGATGCTGACCGCATTCTCGCTGGCACACCCGGTGAGCCAGCGACACCGGAAGTGGTCACCAAAGCCAGACACTGACGAGGAAGAACCGATTACCGCCGGCTTGCCTGTTTCGCCTTGATATCCCGTGCGTCCGAGTTTTCTACAACTTCCTGCAGATTACGTCTGGGAGCCGCCGGCAAATCCGTGGCCGGGAACCCCAACCTGAGCAGGATCTGGGGAAAGCCAGAGTGGCCGAGCAGGTGTTGAAGCTTCGGCCGCAGCACCGCAACCTGAATGGGCTGGTTCAGATAGGACGCCTGCAACCCCTGCCCGAGAGACCGAAGCAAGACCCGCTCCAGCGCCTGCCCTGCCTTCAGCCAGTCTTCTACGCCATCTCCGGCGGTTCCCAGTGCAGCAATCACCGGCGATTCATCGGCCAGTTGCCGGTCTTTGGCACCCACGCCATTCCCCATGTCAAACGTGCGCACCACCAACTGGGCCACGGGCGCAACCATCCCGGGAACCGTCAAACCGTCGCCCTTGCGGCGGGGATGCATCCAGGCGGCCAGTTCCCGTCGCCAGCTCGGGTTGGACCACTGGGCAGCGTCGCCCTCTGCCACCAGCTCGGCCACCTGATGGCGGGCATGCTCTGAGTCCAGAACCTGGAACCAGGCCCCTTCGGTCTCTGCCGACTCTTCAAGAATGCTCAGCACGTTCGAAGGCACCTGCTTTGGCTCAAACCGCTTGCGATACGTCCGCCGCCTCGTAATCGCCTGGAACAGCCCGGATTGCCGGCCCTCCGACCCGGAAGCTGGCGTAAACGTGACCGTGGCAAGCAGATCCTCATCGCCGGGATCCGGCAGAAGTGCGCAGTGGGCATTAAATCCGGCATGGGCGGCCGCAACCCGAAGATTGAACAGGGCGCACCCGCAGCTAATGGTCAGTTCCCTATCGTCGGGGTCGTTTACCGGCAAGGCCCGCAGCCGGTCAGCAAACAGAGAGACACCGGTCTCGCTGATCTCAAAGCGCCAGGGCTGTGTATTGTGACTGGAAGGGGCCAGTACAGCGCTTTCAAGGATAGTTGCCAGAGTATCTGGCGGAATGGCATTCGTGCGTTTTCCTTCGCTCATTTCGGCTCTCCCGAGAGGTCTCGTGACAGACTATTCCTGCATGAGAAGAAAAGATAGCCGGCGACCAACCCAGACTTCATTGAGCCGTATCAACAAAATCTCACGATCCGTAACCTGACATCCTTCAGGCCGACTATTACAGTAAAGACTGTTGATAAATGCACAGGATCCAGAATGCGTTATTGCTTGCGGAACATCTTATTTGTGGCACTCGCAGCGGTTGCGCTGGGCGGCTGCGCCAGCAGTGGTCATTTGCAGCCGGATTCCTCCCCGGGGCTACAGTCAGTGCCCGCTGAGGCTTCATCGTCAGACAGGGCACAGAAACTCTGGCAGGTGTTCGAGCGGTATCGGGGCACGCCCTATGAGTACGGCGGCACCTCCTCCAATGGCTTTGATTGTTCCGGGTTCATTCTTACCGCCTACCAGGAAGGGCTGGGCAAAGAGCTGCCCCGAACCACAACCCAGATGCTCGCCAGTGGCGACGTGGTTCACCCCGGCGAGATTCGGCCGGGCGATGTGGTGTTCTTCCGGATTGGCGGTAAGGAGCAACACGCCGGGATCTACATGGGCGGGGACCGGTTTATCCACGCATCAACATCTGCCGGCGTAATCCAGTCGTCAATCAGTGGCTATTACTGGAAAGGCCGCCTGACCGAGGCGCGGCGCTTTGACTGAGAGTGGCTGGCCAATCTGATTCAGCCTCTCTTCCGGCGAACGTAAAGAATTTTGTGCACCCTGGCCACGAGTTCACCGGATTCATCAACAATCTCCACGTCCCACTCCGGCAGCATCTTGTCTCCGTCTGCCGTTGCCGCCCGGATCTCGTCAACACGCTCATCGGTCAGCTCAAACCGGGCCATCACTTTGCCCTTGCCCGGGCGGATAAAATCGATACTCGCGGATTTATCCCACACGATGTAGTCGTTGCCCAGTCGTCGCATCAGCAACAGCATGTACATGGGATCGACCATGCTGTAGAGCGAACCGCCAAAGTGCGTACCCACGTAATTGGTGTTGTACCAGTGCTGGCCCATCTCCACCCGGGCCGAGCTGAAATCCTCAGCAATATGGGTCACCCGGATTCCAGCACCGATATAGGGAGCAAACGTAGACAGCACACGGCGCATGGCTCCGGCGCTGGCAAGCCAGCGACGTACAGTGGCATTCATCAAATATCCTCGGTGGTAAAAATGACTGCAAATTCAATAGCACGCTATCTTCCAGCTGGGAGCGTGCCAATGCAAGAAATTCATACGACCGTTTGAATATGAAAGACCACCAATTTCAAAGACCACTGAAAGTCAGGTGCAGGGCGATGGCTGCCATCATAACGCCGATGACACCATCGATAATCCGCCAGGCCAGCGGCCGGGCGAGAATCGGGGCCAGCGCCGAGCCACCCCAGGCCAGCAGACCAAACCAGAGAATCGAGGCACTGCTCGCACCGGCCACGAAGGTGGTCGCGTCCTCTTGCTGGGCTCCGATAGCGGGGATCAGGAGCAGCGTATCGAGATAAACCTGGGGATTCAGCAGGGTTACTGCCAGGGTTGTGAACACCACGGCCTTGAGGCTTCGTTTGGTTACCTCACCCGCTTCAAGGGCCGCCCTACCACGGCTCGCGCGGACAAAGGACTGGACCGCAAGCCAGCCCAGGAAGGCCACCCCGAGCCAGCGGAGAATCTGCAACGCCTCAGGCATGGCCATCAGGGCAGCACTGATGCCGAACATGCCCAGGGTAAACAGCGTGACATCCGCCACCATGCACAATCCGGCTGACCACCAATGATGTTCCCGGCGGATTGCCTGGCTCAGCAAATAGGCGTTCTGCGCACCGATCGCCACGATAATGCCGCCACACACAATCAATCCGGTCAGGTAACTCTCAAGCACGTTGGTTTCTCCTCATTGATTGGCGCAAGGTTACCGCTTTACATCTATACTTGAAATTCATACTCATAATGCTGCATCAGTTTTACTTATGATTGATTACAAACTGCTGGAAGCACTGGCGACGGTTATTGAGTGCGGCGGGTTCGAACGGGCTGGCCTGGCACTCGGGCTAAGCCAGTCGGCCATTTCCCAGCGCATTCGCACGCTGGAAATCCGGCTCGGGCAGCCGGTTCTGGTTCGTAGCCCGGTGCTCAAAGCCACGCCGGCCGGGCAACGCCTGCTTAACCACGTTCAGCAGGTGCAGTTGCTGGAAAGAGACCTGACAAAATCCATTCCGGCGATCTCGGAACCCACGGCAAGACTGCGCATCGCGCTGAATGCCGACAGCCTGGCCACCTGGTGGGCAGGAGCCGTGGGCAGTTTCTGCGCGGACGAGACCCTGCTGCTGGATCTTGTGGTGGAGGACCAGGACATTGGCCTCCGCCGGATGCGCGAAGGGGATGTGGCTGCCTGCCTGTGCAGCAGCCCCCAGCCAGTTGCCGGTGCCCGATGCGTACCCATTGGCACCATGACCTACATGCCGCTGGCAACTCCGGACTATGTTCAACGCTATTTCGCAAACGGCCTCAGCGAGGCCAGCCTGCAGAGTGCACCGGCCATCGTTTTCGGGCCCAATGACCAGCTGCAACACCGGTTCCTGGCCCAGTGCGGCTATCACGGCACCTTCCCCCACCACCTTTGCCCTTCCTCGGAAGGTTTTGTAAAACTGGCGCTGGCGGGTATGGGCTACGGTATGATTCCGGAAATGCAGGCCCGACCGGAAATTGCCGCCGGGCGACTGGTGAGCATCGCGCCTGAACAAACTCTGGAAGTGCAGCTATACTGGCATTTCTGGCGTCACGGCGGCGGCGTGATGGACCGGCTGACCAACGCTCTGCGGTCTGCAGCCATACTTCATTCGGGCTCGTGAGAGAAGGAGAAAAGCGATCAGACTGAAGCATCTTGTGGCCGTCTACGGCACCTTGAAACGAGGCCGGAACAACAGTCATATTCTGCGAGGCGCCCGGTTTGTCGGAACCGACCGGATGCCTGAATTGAGTCTGTACCACCTGGGTCCTTACCCCGGCGCCATCAAGGAACCCTCCCCGGGCGTTCGCGTGGAAGTCTATGCAGTAACGGATCCGATGCTGAGGGTGCTGGACGAACTGGAAGATTATGCTCCTGAACGCCCGCAAAGCAGCCTGTATATCCGCCAGACCATGGGCACCCGCCACGGGCCTGCCTGGGTGTATATATACAACCGGCCGGTCAAAACGATCCAGCGGCTGAACTCCGGGAGCTGGTAAGCCAGCTCACACACCACCACGGCAAAGGACACTAGATTGGATCTGACAACACCCGCCCTGCTCTTCCCGGCCATTTCACTTCTGTTGCTGGCTTATACCAACCGGTTTCTGGTGCTCGCGCAACTGATACGCCAACTCAAGCAGATGGACACGGAAGAGGATCATGCACTGATCGCCCGCCAGATCAGCATGCTGCGCAAACGGATTGTGCTGACCAAACGAATGCAGGCCTACGGGGTGCTCAGTTTCTTCCTGTGCACGGTTTCCATGTTCCTGCTTTTCCTCGGCGCAGATCTGCCGGGTGTGGTGGCGTTTGGCGCCAGCCTGGTACTGCTTTCGTTCTCGCTGCTGTACTCATTGTATGAAATCCAGATCTCAACCAATGCCATCAACGTTGAGCTGTCCAACTTTGAGGCCCGCAAGAGTGCCGGCCGGGAAGATGTCGACTATTCATGAGACCGGTTTCCACCGGGATCGACAATTCTGACACCAAACCAGCGTGGAAACCGGAGCAGGCAATACAAGGCAATCATGTCGTAGAGGGCATGCCAGATCATGACCAACGTCAGACTCTCCGATAGCACATAGGCTGCACCCAGTATCAAACCAAGTCCGGTTGCCACCAGAAAATAAGTAAACGATACGTAGTGCACCAGCCCGAACAGCACCGATGCTGCCAACACGGCCGTCACCGGGTCCGTATGGGCCATCAGCCAGCCCTGGATTGCGCCGCGGAACAGCAGCTCCTCGCCAATACCCGCCAACAGGGACAGCAGGACCAACACGGCCGGGGAGTAGCCGGTGGCAAAGTCATACAGGCCCTGCATCTGGCGCTCGAGGTTTTCAGGGAACAAGCCAGGCAAGCGTGTCAGCAGGAGCAGCATGCCATAGGTGGCCGCTGCGCCGACGGCGCCGTAAAGCAGGCTCGGCCAGAGACCCGGACCGACGAGCAGCACCGGAATCCCGAATATCAGAATAGCCAGTAACCCGATTACGCCAATGCCGCCCTGGAATAACAGCGCGGCATTGGAGGAAATACCGGATGTTCGCCGTTTCCGCAGCGCCATTTACTGATCGAACAACGGCTTCACCGGAAACAGTGCGTCATACTGAGGCGCCTGCTTCTGGGCTTTGGCCTGGAAAGTTTTCATCATGTCTGTCGGGCGGAACATGCCCGCCTGCCAGGTGGCCATGTACTTCAGGCTGTCTTCCACGCTGTGGTCGCGACTGTAATTGAGCATTTCCTTGCAGCCAGTGACGGCCAACGGGGAATTCGCGGCAATCTGACCAGCGATATCCATAACCGCTGCCAGCATGGCTTCCTGGTCAGCATAGACGGCGTTTACGAAGCCAAGATTCTGCGCCTCAGTGGCGGAAAACTTGCGCCCGGTATAAGCCAGTTCGCGAACCACACCTTCGGGCATCAGTTTCGGCAGGCGCTGAAGCGTGCCAACGTCAGCGGTCATGCCCAGCTCGGTTTCCTTGATGGTGAAGTAGGCATCCTCGGTGCAATAACGGCTGTCAGCCGCACAGACCAGATCAAGAGCGCCGCCAATGCAGCCACCGTGGATGGCCGCCAGCACAGGGAGTCGAATTTTTTCCAGGGAGGTCAGCGTATCCTGCAGCTGCAGAACAACCCTGCGCAGGTTTTCCGCCATGCGCCCGGGGTCCCCATTCATGGGCACCGCCTTGGGATCGCTGAACACGCCAAGATCCATTCCGGCCGAAAAGTGCTTGCCGGTAGAGGAAATCACGATCACACGGGCGTCGGTGTTGGCTTCTATATCCTGCATGCAACGGGGCAACTCAAGCCAGAACGCCTTGTTCATCGTGTTCAGGGCCTCAGGACGGCTGAACTGGACGTGGGCGATATGGTCTTTGACCTCAATCGAAAAACTCTCGTAACTGGACAATTCAGACAAGACAGCACTCCTTATGTGTATGTCGCAAACCGGCTCATTAGCGGTCGCCCCGGCTAATGGTTTCTCAAATCTGCTACCTTCGTATTATGGCGGACAGAGAGTCGACACGTTAACCCGAAAAGGCCTGGTATGGAATTCACCTTCCTCGGCACTTCAGCCGGAACGCCCACAAAATCCCGCAATGTGACTGGTCTGGCGCTTAGCCACGGCGGACCGAAACACTGGTACCTGATTGACTGTGGGGAAGGTACCCAGCACCAGTTGTTGAGAACGCACCATTCGGTGATGCAGCTGCAGGCCATATTTATCACTCACATTCATGGCGATCATACCTTCGGGCTCCCCGGGCTGCTGACCAGTGCCTCCATGCTTGGCCGAACCGCCCCGCTCTACCTGGTCGCGCCCCGTCCGGTGAGAACCTTCATTGAGGCGGCTCTGGGCAACAGTGACTCCAGCCTCAGCTTTGAACTGAGATTTGTCGATTCCGAAGCAGAGAATTTCCGCTGGGAAGACGACGCGCTGTCGGTTACGGCGGTTCCCCTTTCCCATCGTGTGTCCTGCCGGGCGTTTGTGTTCACTGAAAAGAATCTGGAACGCCAGCTGCTCCGGGACAAGCTTGAAGCGGATGGTATTGAGGCCGGTCCGGCCTGGGGCCGACTGCAACAGGGCCAGGACGTGGTGTTGGAAGATGGTCGCCTTGCCCGTTGCGATGACTACACCCAAATTGCCAGGAAACCGCGCAAAGTCATCGTCGCCGGTGACAACGATCAGCCCGACCTGCTTCTGGAAGCGAGCACTGATGTTCAGGTGGTTGTCCATGAGGCAACCTACACACAGGAAGTCTCGGACCGGGTCGGCCCCTGGCCGCAACACAGCTCCGCTGCCCAGGTGGCCCGCTTCGCCGAGGCGGCAGGTGTCCCGAATCTCGTACTTACCCATTTCAGCTCCCGATATCAGTTGAATCCGGATGCCTATCCGCACATTGGTGAGATCGAGTCCGAGGCCACAGGTATTTATCGGGGAAACCTGTATCTGGCGAGGGATTTCGCACGCTATACCCTGGGCAAGGATCTGATGTTTGAAGCCACTGAGCGTCTATAATGCAGTCGTGGATTCAGGCTAGTGCAGGACGTCTAGTGTGTCGCTTTTGTAGATTCACTTTGCGTTTGGTGAAGTTCGAATTAAACTGCATTCAGGATAAATTGAACAAAGATTCATTTTTCGCTGCTCAGGAAGGCGGTCAATGCCCTCGCTCAACGCAAAACAGTCCAGACTCAGCAAGGATGCGGTTGTTGTTACACCGGGCCTGATTCCCTGCGGCTGCGTCATTGACAGCGTGGCTCTGGACAGCAAAGAGCTTCGCCTCAGCCTGAAGCAATTTACTTCGCCCGCTGTACTGGACCAACTGTCATCGTCTGCCGCCGGGCAGGCGGATCTTCATGTCTTCCTCGATCACGATCATGACAAGCAGCATATCCATTTCAGGGGCGCGGTCCGTGCTGGCCGTGGCAACAGCATTTCGCTCGACATCGCGGGCATCACCCCGGACCTGAAGCGCGAAGTTGATCTTCTGGTTCAGCACACGGGCAGGAGCAGGCTTGCAGACGCGGCGCCAGACCCTGCACTGAAACAACTTTACCACCAGCATTGCCGTCGACTTCTGGAACAATTACTTCCGGAGTTTATGGAGGGTACCTTCGAGGGCATTGAAGCCGACCTGGAACAGGCGGCCGAACTGCGTGAAATCACCCGCCTCAAGGATATACGCTTCATCTTCCAGAGCCGCCAGCAGCGGATGCTCCAGGATTTCCAGGCCCAGTTCCAGGCCAATCAGGCGACCCTTGAGCCCGCCACTGAGTCCCGGGCCGGCAGCAAGGAGTTGCACCTGCTGCAACAACACGAGTTTGAAGACTGGCTTGATTTGCAAGCCATTGCCACGGGGATAAGCAAGGCAAATTCCGGCGCAACCTTCTTGCTCAACCAGTTTCTGAACCAGATTTTCCGGCAGGACGTCAACGATGACAACAACCCGCTGACACCTCGAGCGCTTTGTGTTTGCCTGCAATACATGGTCGACCATCTGGGCATTGCGCGGGAGCATCGCCTGACCATTTACCGAGCCTGGGAAAGCGCTCTGGGCAGAGTCTGGCCCGCGGCAATCCGCTCCCTGATCAATGATTGCCGCCGGGCCGGACTTGAAGCCCTGGACATCTCTGAGTTGCCGGCAAACTGGTCGCTGAGGGACCACCCATCAGAAGAAGCAGATTCAACTACTGGAACCGTGAAGAACTCATCGGCCGAGCCGGCGGGAACGGAAGACATTGGGCATGCGACATCAGAGATGCCATCGGCTGGACGCTCCCTGTTCCAATTGATGGCACTGGAAGCAAGCCCCTCCTCCGAACTCGCAGACTGGGAGGAGCCGAACCCGAAGCTTTCAGAAAACCTCCGTTCCCGGCGCCGCGAGCTTCTGAATCGCTTACACGACGACGAACCGGATATGGCTGGGTTGCTCCAGGAACTGGCCGACTCGGACTCAGACCTGGCAAGCTCTCTGGACCGCACAGCGGTGGAGAAGGCCAACCTGGTGGACCGGCTGTTTGCGCCGCTAAAGACTCACGAGGAGCTGTCGGGTTCGCTCCGCCACCAACTGCAAAAACTTCGGCTGCCGGTATTTGAAACGCTGGTTGAGACACCTGACTTTCTGAATGCCGACGACCACCCTGCCCGGGACATTATTAACAACCTGATGCACATCTGCCTTGCTGAAAGAGCATCGAGCAAGAAACTGGAAGCGACAGTTGCCGACATCGTCGAGGAACTGACAGAGATTGAGGTTTCGGACCCAGAACTGCTGGAGACTCTGGGCCAAAGGCTGAAACAGCTTGTTGAACGGCAGGATCAATCGTTTATCCGGAATTCAGAACGGCTGGCCAAAACCCTGGAGGGCAAAGAGCGCCTGCGCAGAACTCGCAAGCAGGCCAGGCAAAGGGTGAACGCGCTCCTTGGCGGCCGGCAGGTTCCGAAAATTCTGATCGGTCTTCTTCAGGCGGGCTGGGAGCAACTGATCGTTCTGACCATGTTGCGGGAAGGTCAGGAAAGCCGACACTGTGAAGAACTCATTGATGTAGTGGCGCAACTCCAGGCCTGGCTGTCTCCTGCCGGCACCTCCGAAGAGCTGGCATTTGAACGAGAACTTGAAAGCAGTGTGGTGCTGCAGTTTATTGAACGGGAGCTCAGAACGGCCGGTGATGTCTCACGAATACGACCCGTGATAGACGAGTTATCCGAAATTCTTCAGGGCCATGTGGAGGCACAGACCACCTGGGTGGAGGAGTACGGCGACGACGATGAGGCGCCGCTTACATTGCCTCCAGAGATTGAGGACAGCCGTTGGGTCTCAAGGGCAAAGGACATAGCCGTCGGCGATTGGGTTGAAGTCTGGCTAGACAGCGGGGAGCCCCGTCGCATGCGCCTGGTTTGGGGTGGCGAGGAGTCACTCCGGTTTGTTTTTCTCTCACCCAAGGGAATGAGCGAAGTCAGTTACGGGTTCTCGGAATTTGTCCAGAAGCTCGCCGAGGGCGAAGCCTGGCTGGTAGAAGATGGCGACATCCCGTTCCTTGATCAAAGCCTGTTCAGCATTGTTGAGGAGGTTTACCGGAAGCTGAATTTCCAGGCCACCCACGACGCCCTGACCGGCTGCATGCATCGCCATGACTTCGAAAAGCAGGTGTCGGGGCTGATCAGCACAGCACCATCATCTCCGGAAGACAGTTCTTCCGCCCTGATGGTACTGGACATAGACGAGTTCAGTGTCATCAACGCTTCCTATGGCGCGGAAGCCGGAGACACCCTGTTAAGACACGTCGCCGACACGCTTCGGCAAGCTTGCGAGTCCCGTTTCTCAGAATCACACGTTGGCCGGATAAGCGGCAACGAGTTTGCAGTGCTCATCAATAACATCAGCACGGAGGACTGCCTCGATTTCGCAGAATCCCTGCGCCGAAACTTCGAGCAGCAGGTTTTCCAGCATGGGCCGGCGGAATACAAGGCAACGGTAAGCATCAGTATCCGACCGGTTACCGGTGCCGCTAACTCCCCCGGTGATCTTCTCAATCAAGCGAGCCTGTCACTCAAGGCAGCCAAGAAGCTTGGCGGAAACCGGATTGAACTGGCAAGGGGAAACAAAGACCAGTCGCAGATCGGCACACCTCAGTGGGTCACCGAAATCGACCGCACTATCCGCGACGGCAGCCTCTATCTCCGGGCCCAACCAATTGTTGCACTTGCTCCGGAAAGCGGCGAAGGCAAGATGTATGAACTCTTGCTTGGCCTGAAAGACAGCGCTGGCAAGGAAATCTCGCCCCAGGGCTATATTGAGGCGGCCGAACAATTCAAACGCAGCACGCGAGTTGATTTGTGGGTCATTTCCGAAGTGCTGGCCTGGATGCGCGACAATCCGGAGGCGCTGGACAAAATCGCCACTCTTAACGTCAACCTCTCAGGCGCGTCTTTAAGCGATGACAGCTTCATGCTCGGCCTGGAATCCAACCTCAGGTCGAATCCGGAGCTGGCTCACAAGATCTGTTTTGAGATAACCGAGACCTCTGCCGTGGCCAACCTCCATTTTGCTTCCGATTTCATGCGTGAAATGAAGCGCCTGAATTGCCGGTTCGCCCTGGATGACTTTGGCACCGGCCTGTCCTCCTATGCCTACCTGCAGAAGCTGCCAGTGGACTTCGTGAAAATCGACGGCATTTTCGTCAGGGACATGGCCACCAACCTGACTAACTACGCCATGGTGCGCTCGATCAACGAGCTGTGCCATTTCCTCGACCTGAAGACCATTGCCGAATACGTCGAGGATATGGAAATCATGGACACCCTGAAGGAGATTCAGGTGGACTATGCACAGGGCTTTGCCATCGCCAAACCTCGCAGGCTCGACCTCCTGGGTAACAGAAAAACCGACACCTCGGTTTATGCCTACAAGAAATAGCTTTGCATTCTCCGGCAGTGAGAGTACAGTGGGCCTCGTTGGAAAGATTTAGCAAAGCATTTCATCAATAAGACCGCTCAGTTGTAACAAGTAGCACGTCCTGTTTTTGATCACGCCAGTTTTTTGTTTCCGCATACCGCTGATCAGGCATCAAAAGATGATCTGACGGCACATTAAATGATTGAAATCAGGAAAGAATATTATGTCTACAGTTACCGGCAACGTTAAGTTTTTCAACGAAGCAAAAGGTTTTGGCTTTATTACTCGCGAAAGCGGCCCGGACGTTTTCGTTCACTACAGCGCCATTCAGGGCGGCGGTTTCAAGACTCTGGCTGAAGGCCAACAGGTCGAGTTCACCGTTACCCAGGGCCAGAAAGGTCCTCAGGCGGAAAACGTAGTCGCTCTTTAATTATAAAGAGATGCTCTGCAAATAGCAGACGACACGTTTAGAAAAAGGCAGCTTCGGCTGCCTTTTTTCGTTCAGGTACCCGTCCTGAACCTACTGAATGCCTTCCACCGGGATCGTCTCGGTATTCTTTATCTCCCGCAACGCAAAGTTTGAATTAACCTGGGCAATGCCCTGCAGGGTGAAGATCTTTTCGTTCAGGAACCGATCGTAACTGGCCATGTCCGGCACAATCACCCTGAGCACGAAATCGGCATTACCGGTCACCGCGAAACACTGAAGTACCTCGGGGTAGCTGCTCACCTGCTGCTCAATTTCTGCCGTACTGTCGATGTTGTGCCTCTGCAGCGACAGATTGACCAGCACGCACAGACCCTGACCAATGCGCTCCGGATCCACTCTTGCGCTGTATCCCTGGATCACACCACTTTCCTCAAGTGTCCGCACCCGGCGCCAGCAAGCAGCCGGTGACAACCCCACCTGCTCGGCCAGTAACTGGTTACTGATGCGCCCATCCTGCTGCAGTGCCGATAGAATTTTCCGATCCAGCTTGTCCAGCTCTACCTGTTTCATTTGGTAACACCTGACTTTTATCAAAGGTTCTTTCTCTTTATTGTCATTTATCAAACGTCCTTTCGCAAACTCTCGAAACCGTCACCCAATACGCAAGCACCTTTTGCGGACTTCCCTCTAGAATTTTGGTCATAAAATCGACAAAAAGGAGGGCGCCATGTCCGCCGATACCCCACAACTCGACGATTACAAACTCGAAGACCGCTACCTGCGGGAATCCGGTCGGGTGTTCCTGACCGGCACACAGGCGCTGGTCCGAATCCCCCTGATGCAAGCAGCCCTGGATCGCAAACAGGGATTGAATACGGCCGGCCTGGTGAGTGGCTACCGGGGCTCCCCTCTGGGTGCTGTCGACCAGGCACTCTGGCAGACCAAGGATCTCCTGGAGAAAAACCGAATCGATTTCGTGCCCGCCATTAACGAAGACCTCGCCGCCACGATCATGCTCGGTACCCAACAGGTGGAAACCGACGAAGACCGGCAGGTGGACGGGGTTTTCGGCCTCTGGTATGGCAAAGGGCCGGGCGTGGACCGCGCAGGCGATGCACTGAAACACGGCACCACCTATGGCTCCTCGCCCCATGGCGGCGTGCTGGTGGTAGCGGGTGATGACCACGGCTGCGTATCATCGTCCATGCCCCATCAGTCTGATGTGGCGTTCATGAGTTTCTTCATGCCCACCATCAACCCGGCCAACATCGCCGAGTATCTGGAGTTCGGGCTCTGGGGCTACGCCCTGTCCCGCTACAGCGGTTGCTGGGTCGGCTTCAAAGCGATCTCGGAAACCGTGGAAAGCGCAGCTTCTGTCGAAATTCCACCTGAGCCGGATTTTGTTACCCCGGACGATTTCACGGCTCCGGAAAGCGGCCTTCATTACCGCTGGCCGGACCTGCCGGGGCCGCAACTGGAAACCCGCATCGAACACAAGCTCGCAGCCGTTCAGGCTTTTGCCCGGGCTAACCGCATTGACCGGTGCCTGTTCGACAACAAGGAAGCCCGCTTCGGTATTGTCACTACTGGCAAGGGTCACCTGGATCTGCTTGAAGCCCTGGACCTGCTGGGCATCGATGAAGACCAGGCCCGGGACATGGGTCTGGATATCTACAAGGTGGGCATGGTCTGGCCCCTGGAGCGTCGCGGCATCCTGGACTTCGTTCACGGCAAGGAAGAAGTCCTGGTGATCGAGGAAAAGCGCGGCATCATTGAGAGCCAGATCAAGGAATACATGTCAGAGCCGGATCGTCCTGGCGAGGTTCTGATTACTGGCAAACAGGATGAGCTAGGCCGACCGCTCATCCCCTATGTCGGCGAGTTGAGCCCGAAACTGGTTGCCGGCTTCCTGGCGGCCCGTCTTGGTCGCTTCTTCGAGGTGGATTTCAGCGAGCGCATGGCTGAAATCAGTGCCATGACCACCGCTCAGGATCCGGGCGGCGTCAAGCGTATGCCCTATTTCTGCTCTGGCTGCCCCCACAACACCTCCACCAAGGTCCCTGAGGGCAGCAAGGCCCTGGCCGGCATTGGCTGCCACTTTATGGCGTCCTGGATGGGCCGGAACACGGAATCCCTCATCCAGATGGGTGGCGAAGGGGTCAACTGGATTGGCAAGAGCCGCTATACCGGCAACCCCCACGTGTTCCAGAACCTGGGTGAAGGCACCTATTTCCATTCCGGTTCCATGGCTATCCGTCAGGCGGTAGCTGCCGGCATCAACATTACCTACAAGATCCTGTTCAACGACGCCGTGGCCATGACCGGCGGTCAGCCGGTGGACGGCCAGATCACCGTCGACAGGATTGCCCAGCAAATGGCCGCAGAAGGGGTCAATCGGGTTGTTGTGCTCAGTGATGAGCCCGAGAAATACGATGGCCATCATGACCTGTTCCCCAAGGATGTCACCTTCCACGATCGGTCCGAGCTCGACCAGGTGCAGCGCGAATTGCGTGACATCCCTGGTTGTACCGTGCTGATCTACGACCAGACCTGTGCCGCCGAGAAGCGCCGCCGGCGCAAGCGCAAGCAGTTCCCGGATCCGGCAAAGCGGGCCTTTATCAACCACCATGTCTGCGAAGGCTGTGGCGACTGCTCGGTGCAGTCCAACTGTCTCTCGGTGGTGCCGCACAAGACCGAACTGGGCCGCAAGCGCAAGATTGACCAGTCCTCATGCAACAAGGACTTCTCCTGTGTTAACGGATTCTGCCCCAGCTTCGTGACCATTGAAGGCGGTCAGTTACGCAAATCCCGCGGCGTTGACACCGGCTCCGTACTCACCCGCAAGCTGGCTGACATCCCAGCTCCCAAATTGCCTGAAATGACCGGCTCCTACGATCTGCTCGTGGGCGGTGTCGGCGGTACAGGAGTGGTGACGGTCGGCCAGCTGATCACCATGGCGGCCCATCTGGAGTCGCGCGGTGCCTCGGTACTGGATTTCATGGGCTTCGCCCAGAAAGGCGGCACGGTGCTGAGCTACGTTCGTATGGCACCGTCCCCGGACAAGCTCCACCAAGTACGGATCAGCAATGGCCAGGCCGATGCGGTCATCGCCTGTGATCTGGTGGTAGCGTCTTCCCAGAAGGCCCTGAGCGTTCTCCGGCCCAACCACACCCGGATTGTCGCCAACGAAGCGGAACTGCCTACCGCCGACTACGTGCTCTTCCGCGACGCCGATATGAAGGCCGACAAACGGCTTGGCCTGCTGCAGGACGCAGTTGGAAAAGATCACTTTGACCAACTGGACGCCAATGGCATTGCCGAGAAACTGATGGGCGACACCGTATTCTCCAACGTGATGATGCTCGGTTTTGCCTGGCAGAAGGGCCTGCTGCCCCTGTCAGAAGCCGCCCTGATGAAGGCCATCGAACTCAATGGCGTGGCGATCGAGCGGAACAAGGAAGCCTTCGGCTGGGGCCGACTGGCGGCCGTGGAACCCAGCGCAGTCACGGATCTGATGGACGACAACAAAGCCCAGGTTGTTGAGGTCAAAACCGAGCCAACCCTGGACGAACTGATCAACACCCGGCATAAGCACCTGGTCAACTACCAGAACCAGCGTTGGGCCGACCAATACCGGGACGCAGTTGCAGGGGTCCGGAAGGCTGAGGAGTCCCTCGGTGAAACCAACCTGCTGCTGACTCGTGCAGTAGCCCAGCAACTGTACCGGTTCATGGCCTACAAGGACGAATACGAAGTCGCGCGACTGTTTGCCGAAACCGACTTCATGAAAGAGGTGAATGAAACCTTCGAGGGTGACTTCAAAGTCCACTTCCATCTGGCCCCGCCCCTGCTTAGCGGCGAGACCGATGCCCAGGGTCGCCCGAAAAAACGCCGGTTCGGCCCCTGGATGTTCCGGGCCTTCCGGCTGCTGGCGAAACTTCGCGGCCTGCGCGGAACCGCAATCGATCCGTTCCGCTATTCTGCCGACCGCAAGCTGGACCGGGCCATGCTGAAGGACTATCAGAGCCTGGTAGACCGGATCGGTCGTGAGCTCAACGCCAGCAACTACGAAACCTTCCTTCAGCTTGCCGAGCTGCCTGCCGATGTCCGCGGGTACGGCCCGGTGAGGGAGCAAGCGGCAGAAAGCATTCGTGAAAAACAGACTCAGCTGATCAAGGCGCTGGACACCGGTCGCCCGACCCTGATCCGCACCCAACAGGCCGACGAGGAGGCAAACCATGTTTGAAGCACTCCAGCCACTGCCCCAGGATCCGATCCTGCAACTGATGCAGACCTTCCGTGAGGACAATCGCCCGGACAAGGTGGACCTGGGCATCGGTGTCTACAAGGATGATGCGGGCAATACGCCCATCATGGCCGCCGTGCACGAAGCGGAGCGTCGCCTGCTTGAGGGTGAAACCACCAAGAGCTACGTGGGGCCGGCCGGGTCCGCCGGCTTCAACAGCGCCATGGCAGAGCTGATCCTGGGCAGCAACAGCCCGCTGGTCCGCGACGGTCGCGTATCGGTCATCCAGACACCGGGCGGATGTGGCGCCCTGCGTATGGCCGCCGAGTTTCTGCGCCTGTGCAAGGCGGACACAAAAGTCTGGGTCAGCACGCCCACCTGGGCCAACCACTTGCCTTTGCTTGGTGGCGCCGGCCTGACTATTCGCGAATATCGGTACCTCAATCCAGAGACCCTGCAGGTAGACTTCGGCGCCATGCTGGAAACCCTGGAACGGGCGGATGCGGGCGACGTGGTGTTGCTGCACGGGTGCTGCCACAACCCCTCGGGCGCGGACCTGAGCCTGGCCCAGTGGCACGAAGTGACCAGCCTGATCCAGCGCAAAGGCCTGCTGCCCTTCGTGGACATGGCCTATCAGGGCCTTGGCGAAGGCCTGGACGCGGATGCAGCTGGCCTGAGGTACCTGGCCAGTGCGGTACCTGAAATGCTGATCGCAGCCTCGTGCTCCAAGAACTTTGGCCTCTACCGGGAGCGCACCGGCGCTCTCGCCCTGGTTTCGAAAACCGCAACCGTAAATGCCGCCGCCACCAGCCAACTGCTGAGCGTCATCCGGTCGAATTATTCAATGCCACCGGCCCACGGCGCCTCAATAGTGGAGACCATCCTTGGCGATGACGCCCTGCGAGCCCAGTGGCAACAGGAGCTAAACGGTATGTGTGAGCGCATCCTGCATCTGCGTCACGCTTTTGCCGGCGCGCTTTCACCGGTCGGCGACTTCGAATTCATCGCCCGTCAGCGAGGCATGTTCTCGTTCCTCGGAATCAGTCCGGAGCAGGTAGGCCGGTTACAGAAGGAACACGGCATCTACATGCTGGAAAGCAGCCGCGTAAACGTTGCCGGTTTGAACGACCGCGTCTTGCCACAAGTCGCTTCCGCCCTGCGCGAGGTGCTCGGCAAGTAAATACTTTTTCGACAACAACCAATCAGTCCGACAAAAACAATTAGCCGGAGAGAAGAATGAGTGAGAGTACCCAACCACACCAGCAGGCCAATAACCTCTGGTCCTCACGGATGGCCTTTATCCTGGCTGCGGCTGGTTCAGCCGTTGGCCTCGGGAACATCTGGAAGTTTCCGTACATTACTGGCGAGAACGGCGGCGGCGCCTTCGTTCTGATTTACCTGGCCTGTATCTTCCTGATCGGCGTGCCGGTACTGATTGCCGAGACCATGATTGGTCGGCGCGGCGGTCAGAGTCCCGTGGCCACCATGCGCACCCTGACCAAAAGCGAAGGCACCGCCAGGGGCTGGAGAGCCATCGGCTGGAACGGGGTAATTGCATCCTTCCTCGTGCTTTCTTTTTACGCCGTGATTGGCGGCTGGGCCCTGGTCTATATCGGCAAAGCCGCAACCGGGCTGTTTACCGGCGCGGACGCCGAGGCCATTGGCGGCCAGTTCGGCGGATTGCTGGCCAACCCCTGGGAACTGTTGCTCTGGCACTCCGTATTCATGGCCATCGTCGTGTTTATCGTTGGCCGGGGCATTCGCTCCGGGCTTGAGAAAGCCGTGAACATGCTGATGCCCCTGCTGTTCTTGCTGCTGATTGCGATGGTGATCTATGCCATGAACAGTGGCAGTTTTGGCCGGGCCGTGAGCTTTATGTTCTCGCCGGACTTCAGCAAACTGACCACCGCTGGTGTTCTGACGGCCCTGGGCCATGCCGCCTTTACGCTCAGTATCGGTATTGGTGTTCTGATGGCCTATGGCTCCTACCTGCCAAAAACCGTAAACATTGCGCGGACCGCCATGACCATTGCCGTGGTGGATACCAGCGTTGCCCTTCTTGCGGGGCTGGCCATCTTTCCTCTGGTATTTGCCAATGGCCTTGAGCCAGGGGCAGGCCCCGGCCTGATTTTCGTAACCCTGCCACTGGCCTTTGGCCAGATGAGCGGTGGCGCACTGTTCGGCACCATTTTCTTTGCCCTGCTGCTGGTCGCTGCCATCACTTCGGCCATTTCCATGCTGGAACCGGTGGTGGAATGGCTGGAAGAACATAAAGGTGTCAGCCGGGCGAAAAGTGCCTTTGGGGGAGGGCTGGCAATCTGGTTTATCGGTATCGGTACCGTATTGTCGTTCAACGTATGGGACAGCGTGCACCCGCTGGGCTTCATCCCGTTCTTCGAAGGCAAGACGGTGTTCGATCTGCTCGACTTCCTGGTCTCCAACCTGATGATGCCCCTGGGCGGACTGGCCATTGCCCTGTTCGCCGGCTGGGCGATGAAACGAGAGGGTCTGCCGGCCGATATTGGTCTGCAGGGCGGCAGCTACACGGCGTTTATGTTTGTACTCCGGTATTTAACGCCGGCCGGTATCGCCGTAGTGTTCCTTTACAACCTCGTCTGACGGTAACGAGGCACCCTTGACCGAAAAAGCCCGGTGAACTTCACCGGGCTTTTTTTGACATACCCAACAGGGCATTGCCAATCTGAATGCAGGACAACAGACCAATGTTCTGCAACTCAGGCGGAAAAGGAGAACTCTCATGTATAGCAAGATCCTCGTTCCGGTCGACCTCGCCCATACCGATAAAATGGTGAAGGCACTTAATACATCCATTGATATTGCCAAACACTACAACGCGACCCTGTGTTACGTCAGCGTCACCAACAGCACGCCGGGAGCCGCAGCTCACAATCCGAAAGAACTCAAGGAGAAACTGGCCGTCTTCGCGGAGGAGCAGGGGAAATCCCACGGCATCAGTACGGACAGCATCGTCATGGAGACCGCCGATACGGCAGTGGAACTTGAAGACAAGTTGCTTGAGGCTATTAAAACCACAGGTGCAGACCTGGTGGTGATGGCTTCTCATCCGCCGGGAATCGGCGACAAGCTCCACATTCTCCACTCCAACGGCGCCAACATCGTCAGGCACAGTGACATTTCGGTGTTTGTCGTGCGCTAAGGGCAAGGTAGCCATGCGATTGCATCCGGGATACTACTCCGGATGCATCATTGCGGCGGGCCTCGGAAATTCCACATCTGTGACTTCGGCAATGAAGAAGGGAAAATAATCGTCCGTGGCAAAGAAATTCCCGGCTTCTACGCGGGTCGGCAATACAAATCCCTCAAACTCTTGAAACTCTGACAGGTATCCACCGAACGGCTGCAAGCGATGAACTTTTTCCGGATTCGCATTGCTCCAGCGGTCGAAACTCACTTGGAGGGGACGACCGTCTTCAGCCACCACAACATTCACCGCCTGCTCCATACCCTCGTGGCGGACAATCACCCTGGCCGTATTTACATCCACAAGCTGCCACGCAACCCCTGGGCCAGGCAGCAGAGCCGCCGGCGTCCAGAACACCGCCTCCGCCACATACCGGCCGAATGCCGAACGGGTGTGATCCGGGTCGCCGCCCATCCGGGCCACCGGAAGCAATCCCATCAGCCAGAACCGCGTCCACTGTTCGGTGTCTGAGCCGGAAACCCGCAGGGCGCCGCGGCTGGCGCTCATTTTCCAGATAAAGCCTTCGGGCATGGCCAGCATCTGAGTGGCCTGCATGTCCATGTATTCGGGCGATTCCCGATTGCCCATGCCGAATTTTCCGGTCATGGATATCCGGGCAACCGTATAAAGCGGAGTTCCGGGCTGAATGGTGTACCGGAAATACCGCCGGGCGGGCTCCGGCAGCCCCTCGAGGAGAGAAAGATCAAAACGCTGCGGTGAAGCCGGCTGCAGAGCCGCCAACCTCGCCATGGCGGCCTGGTCCGCATTGTGGTCAGCCTGTCGCCAGAACCACAGAGCGATGGTGACAGCAACCACCAGAATCAACAGGATCAGGAAAACGATTTTCATGTAAGCTATGCTCCGTAGCAGTCATTGTCCCTGCCCTGCCTGCATCCAGTCTTGTTCCAGATCAATGAACGTGGCTGGCCGACTCACTGTCCGTCTGAAAGGTTTTATGAAAGTACCGAAGAGATTACAACCACTTGTCGATGACGGCATGGTGGACGAAGTGCTCTACCAGCTTATGAGCGGCAAGGAAGCGCAGGTTTATGTGGTGCGCTGTGGCGACCAGACACGTTGCGCCAAGGTCTTCAAGGAAGCCTCCAAGCGAAGCTTCAAGCAGGCGGTGGAATACCAGGAGGGCCGAAAGGTCCGGAACAGCCGGCGGGCCCGGGCCATGAGCAAGAAAACCAAATACGGCCAGAAGGAGCAGGAAGATGCCTGGCTCAATGCCGAGGTGGATGCCCTTTACCGGCTTGCCGCCGCGGGTGTCCGGGTTCCCGAACCCCTGGGCTTCGTGGACGGCGTGCTGCTGATGGAGCTGGTGGCGGATGAAGATGGCAAGGCCGCGCCCAGGCTGGATGATGTCATCCTTTCCCCGGAGCAGGCCCGTGACTTCCACGGCCAGGTCATCCGCGAGGTGGTCCGCATGTTGAGCGCCGGTCTGATCCATGGGGACCTGTCGGAATTCAACGTTCTGGTCGATGCCAACGGACCGGTCATTATTGATCTTCCGCAGGCGGTCAACGCCTCCGGCAATAACAACGCGGAACGCATGCTCGAACGCGACGTCGACAACATGCGCCGCTATTTTGGCCGATTCGCGCCGGAGCTGTTGAACACCGATTATGGCAAGGAGATCTGGGCGCTCTACGAATCAGGCGACCTCCACCCGGAAAGCAAACTCACCGGCTGTTTCCAGCACGATGATACCGCCGCCAACGTTGACGAACTGATGGAAATCATCGATGCGGCAAAGGAAGAAGAGTGGGAGCGGCAGGAACGAATGAGGGACTCTGAGGAGGACTGAAATAATAGCCGCTGCTGGTCAGCTCTCGGGCGTCGTTTTCTGTTCGCTGACCATTACTGACATCACTTCCTGTTCCCTGGGTCCTGGCAGAATACCCGTCAACCAGGCTTCGATAACCGGCTCACCGTGCTGATTCGAGAGTATCGCTTCGGCCCGGGCCCGGTTCCGCTCATCTACATCGGTGATGGTGAACACGCAGGTTATGGTGTCGCCGAAATACACTGGCCGGCGGAAGCGAAAGTTCATTCCTGACGCCAGCCAGCCTATCTGCCCTCCCACTTCCGTGATCATTCCACCAACCAGCAGACCGTGGCAGATCTTGCCCTGCAGGTTCTTGGCTTGCGCGAACTCGTCGCTGTAGTGCACCGGGTTCTGATCGCGGCTGATCTCTCCAAAGGACAGGGTTTCGTCCTCGGTGAACGTTCGTGCCAGGGTAAAGGAATCCCCCGCTTTCAGGCCGGCAATGGCTCTCTTTCGAATATCGGTCATGATATCGGTCCCCGATCGTTCAGCAGGTTACAGGTACCGACCGCCAGACCCTATGGCGACCACAATCAGGCCGAGGATCAGATTGATACCGACTAGCCGGCGAATCTTGCCCACCTGTACACCGCCAGCCTGCGGATCCTTGTCTGCAACCGCCTGCTTGAGCCGCCGGAAAGGCGCAAAATACACGTGGAAGTAGAGCAACATCATCACCAGCCCGAGCGTCTGCATGGCGTGAATATGCCAGCCGGCACCGGCCATACCGCCAAACACACTGAAAATCATCCAGTAGCCGGTGACCAGTAGCAACACAACTGAGAGCCACACCCAGCGAAAAAACCGTTCAAGCGTCCTGGACCACAGAAGGCCACGCTGAGAGGCCTCCACAACCTCAACCACGGCCGGACGCATCGCCATGTAGGCGAAGAACATACCGCCAACCCAGATAACCGCGGACAGAACGTGCAATGCAATTGCAAGACTCATCAAAGCTACCCCTTTATCTCGTCAGATGGTTTCCAGCTCGACCCGATTACGGCCGCCGGTTTTACCCCGGTAAAGCGCTTCATCAGCCCGGCTGACAGCCGCACTCAGGTCGTCGCCAGCTCGCAGTTCGCTCACACCGATACTGATCGTAACTTCGGCATCACCGCCAGTAATCGCGCTCCAGTCCCTGGCCAAAAACGCGTTTCGTATCCGCTCCGCGCTTGCCTGCGCTTTGCCGGAATCCGTATCAGGGAGAATGGCCAGGAACTCCTCACCGCCCCACCTACCAATCAAATCCTGGGCCCGGAGCTCCTCACGAATCACATCGGCAACAAAACCCAACACTCGGTCGCCGGTTTCGTGGCCATAGGCGTCGTTGATTGATTTGAAATGATCGACATCCAGCAGAAGAAAGCCAACTGGGTGACCGCTACGGCTGAACCTGGCCAATTCTTTTTCAGCCAGATAGGTCATGTGCCGGCGATTGAAAAGCCCGGTCAGTGAATCCGTTGTTGCCATTTCCCGGAGCTTGCGCTGGGCTGTGACCACCATTCTCAGGTAATAGGAAGACAGGTAACTGAACATGGCAAAGACCACGCTCAGGTTAAACAGATGGACGATATGCAGAGCCGTTTGATGAATCGGCTGTAACGGCTCGATATACCACATCAGGACATCCAGGGCGATGTAGTAACCCCACAGGGCCAACAGCGCATAGATGGCCCATTTCCGTGATGCGGACACACAAATCGCCGGTATGAACATCAACAGGTAATAATGGAAACCGCTCTCCCATCCAATCAGAACGATGCCAAGTCCGGCATGGCCAAGCACTTCGGCCCAGATGAGTACGACCGCAATCCTGTTCCTGTGGTATTTGAGTGCGTAATAGGCCCCGGCGTACATGGCCACGCTGACCACGTTGATCCATGCCAGAATCGGCGAACCCAATGCATGAAAAAGAAAGAAAAAGATGACATCTACAGTTCCGGCGATCTGGGCACATCGCATGGCCAAACGCCAGAACTGGGGCCTGCGCTCCCGCTCAGGCTCATAATTCATTGGAGCACTCGCACTTTTCATCGACAGCAGAATTCCTTTTTAGGTAACAAGAGTACTCGTTAAAACAGAATCCTGCCTCACTCCAATGCAAACAAATGAAAATGTTTTCAGGATCACCACGGCAGCTCGTCGCCGTTGCTGTGCCAGAACGATCCGGTATTCTCCAGGGTCAGGCCATCAATCCGCTCTGCCAGGCCTTTTGCCGATTCTTCTGGAGTAATCAACCCACCAAAATTCACCATTCGGGTCTGAACATAACCCGGGTGCAGCTGGGCCACGGCGATACTCCGCGGTTTCAGATCCATCGCGAGGGACTTGCCAAAGGCATTCAACGCCGCCTTTGAAGCACGGTACCCATAGCGGCCGCCAGAGTCGTTGTCGGCGATAGAGCCCATCCGGCTGGTGATGTTGGCGATTTTGCCTCCGGAGGGGATTTTTTCGAACAAGGCTTCAGCCACTCTCAGGGGAGCATAGGCATTGATCTCCATCTGGGTGCGGATGGAATCGAAATCGATACTGCCCAGTTTCTCGTCCTGCAGCAGACCGGCATTGTTGATCAACAGATCGATACGCTCGCCCTCAAGACCGGCCACGAGCTTCGTCACGCCCTCATCGGTGGTCACATCGACTCTGTCGATGATCCTCGCCGCAACCTCTTCCAGCTCCGGCGAGGCCTCCCGGCACACGCCGATCACCGAGCAGCCGCGGCTTGCATAGAGCCGGGCGAGCTCCAGACCAATGCCCCGGTTTGCCCCGGTGATTACAACAGTGGAATTATCGGACATATCAGCCTCCTCAACGATCAATACAGTTCATGCAGCTTCACATCCCCTGCACTTTAGAACAACCAGCAATACGGGCCCTGACTGCGTGCAGATCCAATTTTTCTGTAAGATACGGGGTAATTCAATCAATGGTCGCTGGGAGCAGCATGTCAGCAGCACTTGTTTTCGCAGTATTTGCAGTGACCCTGATCGCGGCAACCATATTCTACCTCTTCTTCTACCGCGCCTGGCGGAGGGAACGGGAACTGAGGGTCCCCTTTCCAACACCGTGGCGCGAGCATCTTGATTCGAACGTGCCGCTTTACCGACGGCTTCCTGAAGCCCTCAAGCAAACCTTGGAGCAACGGGTCCAGCTTTTTCTCTCCGAGAAAGAATTCTATGGCTGTGACGGCTTTGAGGTGGACGACACGGTGAGAGTAACCATTGCCGGCCACGCTTGCTTGCTGATTCTTGCCCGCCCCTATTCGGATTTTGACGAGGTAAGCAGCATTCTGGTCTATCCCGATGCCTATCACGTCAGAGACATTGAAAGCGATGGCATGGTTGTCAGCGAAAGTAATGAAATACGGGCCGGTGAGGCCTCAAGCAGGGGCCAGGTGGTGCTGGCCTGGCGAGAATGCCAGGAGGCCGCCAGGAACCCGCACAGTGGCCATAACGTCATGCTACATGAGTTTGCACACCAGCTGGACTACCTGGACGGCACCGCAGACGGGGCACCGCCGCTGAGTGGAGAGCAGGCCCGGCACTGGCAAAGTTCCATGACGACGGCCTACGAAGACCTCAGGCATTCCCTCCGGCACCACCATAGATCCTGGCTTGATCCATACGGCGCTACCGAACCGGCAGAATTTTTCGCAGTGCTGACCGAGGCATTTTTCCAGCAGCCGCGCCATCTCAAGCGAGAACAGCCCGAGGTCTACAAGGCCCTGCAAGGGTATTATCGACTGGACCCGACAACTCTGTGGCAGGATGCGTGACAGTTGTGACAGATCGATGCGTGGTCCACTATGTAGGGAAGCGGATCATTTGGTGGAGGTGGACATGCCAGCCATAGGATGGATATTCATAATTGTTGCCCTTGCGTTGATCGTGGGCAGCCTGATGATACTGCGCGACAATGCACACAGCATGAAAATCTCCGATGAGAAAATGAAGAAGATTCAGGCACGCAAGGCGGAGATCGAAGCCGAGGAAAGCGCCGAAGACAAGGAGTGGTAGCCCGGCCAGTTCAAGTATAGAAGACTGAACCGGGCAGATGCGTCAGTGCCCGCTGTGGTCCATCTCTTTGCCAGAGTGGTCCATACTCTGTTTTTCCATCATCTCGCGATCCAGCGGCGCAACATTCAGCTCAACCTGCATATCTTCCGCGCCCTCAAAGCTCAGGGTCAGCGGAATACTCTCACCCTCGCGCAACGGGCTTTTTAGTTTTTCCAGCATCAGATGAAAGCTGTGGGGCTTCAACTCCACGGTACTACCTTCTGGTATGACAAGCCCGCCGTTGACCGGAGCCATTCGCATCACACCATCGTGCATGCTGGTCTCGTGGATCGATACGCTGCCTGCCCTGGGGGTTGCGGCCCCAACGAGGGTGATATCACTGCTGCCGCTGTTGGAGATGCTCATGTAGCCCACTCCCATGGGCGTGCCAGGCGGTGTGGGCCGGCTCCAGGGATGATCGACCTTGACGGGACCCTGGCTGTAATCATGGGCTAGAGTCGTCGGGGCAACCAGGGCCAATGCCAGCACAAATACGCTCAGGCAGTACTTCATGTCCAGTGTTCCTTGTCGATGATATAGAGGTACAGGATAGAAAGACGGTACCGCGGATCCAAGTTTTTCAGTGCGACGAATGGTCGCAGATAGTCGGGCGAAGCGCCAAATCAAGCTCCCATGCCTTCAGGCCGTCATCCATGGAACTAAATGCTGCCAAATATGACAACAGGGTAATACCGACCCCATGAACCCATGGCGTCAGGCAGCGTAAACTGGCGTCGATACATAGCGGGTTATCCGAGAGAGGAACTGGCAAATGAACGTGATGTCTGTACTGAACCAGGTAATGAAACAGGCCCAGGGCACTCAATCCCAGGGTGGAGGAATGGATGTCAACAAGATGGTGAACAGCCTAGGCAGCCAATTCAAAGGCGGCCAAAGTTCCGGTTCAGGCATCGACGTTAAGAGCCTGCTGGGCGGCGGAGCGCTCGGCATGATGCTGGGTTCCAAGCGCGGCCGAAAGATGGGCGGCAAAGCACTGAAATACGGTGCCCTTGCAGGGGTGGGTGTCCTGGCCTGGAAAGCCTATCAGAACTATCAGACCAACAGTCAGAGCCCGGCGCAACCGGCAGCGGCACAGCAGGGCCAACCACTGGAGCAACTGCAGGGACAGGCACAGGAACAACGGGGACTGGAAATCCTCCAGGCCATGATCATGGCGGCCCGCGCAGACGGCCACATTGACGCCAACGAGCGCGCGCTTCTCACCCAGGAAATCGAAAAACTGGGGCCAGATGATGAACTCCACGCCTGGATCCAACAGCAGTTCGACGCCCCGCTGGATGCCGTTGCCCTGGCCCGCAATGCCGACTCGCCACAGGCAAGCCGGGAAATCTACATCGTCAGCGCAGTGATGATTGATGACCAGAACCCCATGGAACGGGCCTGGCTGGACCAACTGGCCAGCGCCCTGCAACTCGACCCGGGCCTTGCCAGGGAACTCGAGCAACAGATCCAGAGTGCTACAACGGGGTAAAAGTCAGGCCTTCTTGACGAATTCCGATTTCAGTTTCATGGCGCCAATACCGTCGATCTTGCAGTCGATATCGTGGTCGCCTTCAACCAGGCGGATACTCTTCACCTTGGTGCCAACTTTGACAACGGAACTGGAGCCCTTGACCTTCAGATCCTTGATAACAGTCACCGAATCACCATCCTGAAGCTCATTGCCGTTGGCGTCGCGAACCACCTTCGCGGCGTCAGCTGCCGCAGCCTCCGCCTCAGACCACTCATGCCCGCACTCTGGGCATACCAGTTGAACGCCGTCCTCATAGGTGTATTCAGAACTGCACTGGGGGCATGGAGGGAGCTGCGACATTATCATTTCCTGTTAATTGAATGGGCACAGGATTATACCATCAACGCCCGGGCGAAACCCTTGCCAGAACTGTTGGTGTCTCGGACAGAGGCAAGGCAATGATCACTCCCTCATTGGACGATGGGAAAATATCGGTCAGAGCCGTGACATTCACCTGGTGCGACACCATGATCACCGGCGCACCTTCCTCCAACTGATTCACCAGAGAAATCGTCTGCCGCGTCTGAGTCGGCCCGTCACCACGATTCCGGAAAAACGAATTCAGCGACGGCCACTCGGTCACCTCACCCATGTCCATTCCGGTAGCGGTATCCATACAGCGACACCACTGACTGCTGAACACCCGCGCCTCGGTAATACCATGGTCCGCCAGAAACGGCTTCCACGCCCGAGCCTGCTCCCGGCCGGTATCGTTCAAATTTCGCTGAGTGCTGCAATCGTTAATATCAAAGTTACCCGGGTCCCCGCCCCCCGGCGCCAATGCATGGCGCAGCATCAGAACAGCCCGTCCGTCTCGCAGGGCGTCCCAGGCTTCTTCGTTGTTATCGGCAGCCACGGCCGGTAACGAAAACAGAAGGGCTAACAGGCCTGAAAATAGAATTCGGCTAATCATCTCCGACACCTCTCTTAGAAATATGGTCGCGAGTCTTTGCTTTCGCGGGTCGACCTCTGGAGCTCGACAGAGGCATTGGGGGTGCCCTTCCAAAAATGTTGAAGGCCAGGGATGGCCTGAAACAAGCGCACATGGACGTGCTCGTAGCGGTTTTTGGAAGGGCGCCCCCAATGCCTCAGCCACCAAAGCCGAGAACCACGAAAAGATACGCGGATCCACCCTACCAAGCTCACAACAACAAAAGGTAAACTCCCAGCAGAGCCAAGCCAAAAGAAGGAACCACCATGCCAATCTGGGTCGACGCCGACGCCTGCCCCGTTCCAATCCGGGAAATCATCTGCCGCGCCGCCACCCGCTGGCAAATCGACACCACCTTCATCGCCAACCACGCCATCACCCTGCCCCCGAGCCCCTACATCAAGCGCCGGCAGGTCCCCCAGGGCTTCGATGTAGCCGACAACGAAATCATGGACCAGATGCACGAAGGCGATCTCGTGATCACGCAGGACATCCCCCTGGCCGCCGAAGCCATTGAAAAAGGTGCCGACGTCTTCAACCCCCGCGGCCAGGCCTTCACCAAAGAAAACATTCGCCAGCGCCTGGCCATGCGCAACTTCATGGAAGAAATGCGCAACGCTGGCCAGGTCACCGGGGGGCCAGCTCCCTTCAGCCAGACCGACCGCAAGGAATTTGCCGACAAGCTTGACCGCTGGCTGCAAAGAAACGCACGCAGTTGATAATGATTCTGTTTTAAAACCCGGACAGATCCGCTACCCTTCCCGCCTTATTGATTGCAGGCTCAACGCGGGCCTGCCTGATTCACGGGAGAGAAGCGGAGTATGTCCTCACACAGCCACCAAACCACCAGCAGTTTTGCTGCCCTGGCCCGCCTGCTCAGATACGCCCGGGGCTATCGCCGACAGATCATCGCCGCCACCACCTGCTCCATCATCAACAAACTGTTCGATATCGCCCCGGAAATACTGATCGGTGTCGCCATCGATGTGGTCGTCAACCAGGAAGAGAGCTTTGTCGCTGGCCTCGGTTTTGAAACCGCCCAGGAACAGATCACCATTCTGGCCGTACTCACCTTCTTCATCTGGGCCGGCGAATCCCTGTTCGAATACCTGTTCCAGATTCTCTGGCGAAACCTGGCCCAGCGGCTGCAGTCGGACCTGCGGCAGGATGCCTACGAACATGCCCAGCGCCTGGACATGAGCTTCTTCGAGGCCCGTAGCTCCGGTCAGCTGGTGGCCACCATGAACGACGACGTGAACCAGCTTGAACGCTTCCTCGACGGCGGCGCCAACGCCATGATTCAGGTGCTGGTGACTGTTGTTGCCGTCGGCGCCGTATTCTTCGTGCTCTCGCCACTTATTGCGCTGCTGGCATTCACGCCCATTCCACTGATCATCTGGGGCGCGTTCTACTTTCAGCGCAAAGCCGGGCCATTGTATGCCGATGTCCGTGAAAAAGTGGGTGACCTGTCCAGCCGGCTGGCCAACAACCTGGGCGGCATCGCCACTATCAAGAGTTTTACTGCTGAACAGCGGGAAGCCAGGCGCCTGAAAGAGAGCAGCGAAGCTTACGTGGAGGCCAATCGCCGGGCCATCCGTATCAGCTCGGCCTTTATCCCGGTAATCCGGATGGCCATCCTCGCCGGCTTCCTGGCCACCTTCACGGTTGGCGGCATGATGGCCCTCGAGGGCAGCCTGAACGTGGGTGCCTATGGTGTACTGGTGTTCCTGACCCAGCGACTGCTCTGGCCCCTGACAGGGCTTGCCGAGGTCATTGACCTGTTTGAACGTGCCATGGCCAGCACCCGTCGGATTCTGGACCTGCTGGCCGAACCCGTGCACGTGCGTGACGAGGGAGGCAAGGCTCTCGAGGAACCGGTAAAAGGCGACGTTGAGCTGGAGAAAGTAAGCTTTCACTATCCCTCCAGCGGTGCCGGCATCCGGGATATCAGCCTGACCGTGCCAGCCGGCAATACGCTTGCACTGGTTGGCGCTACCGGTTCCGGTAAATCGACTCTGATCAAGTTGCTGCTCCGGTTCTACGACCCGAGCCATGGCGAAATCCGAATCGATGGCCAACCCATTCGGGACCTCAGCCTGAAATCCCTGCGCGGCGCGATCGGGCTGGTGAGCCAGGATGTCTATCTGTTCGAGGGCACCATTCGGGAGAACCTGGCCTACGGAAATCCGGCTGCCAGCGACGCGGAAATCACCGACGCTGCGAAAACCGCGGAAGCCTGGTCCTTCATCGAAGCCCTCCCTGAAGGCCTGGATACACCGGTCGGTGAACGGGGCGTTCGCCTTTCCGGGGGACAGCGCCAGCGACTGTCCCTCGCACGTGCGCTGCTGAAAAATCCGCCGATCCTGGTGCTTGATGAAGCCACCAGCGCCGTGGACAACGAAACAGAAGCCGCCATCCAGCGGTCACTGAAGCGCATTGGCCATAACCGGACCGTGATCATGATTGCCCATCGACTCTCCACGATCGTTGATGCCGACTCCATTGCGGTGATTGAAGGCGGCAAAGTGCTGGAACAGGGAACCCACCGGGAGCTGCTGGACCAGGATGGCGCCTACGCCAACCAGTGGCGGGTACAGACTGGACAGATTCAGGCCGCCGTTTAACGCAATATATATTGATAGTGATTCGCATTTAAATTATCCTGCAGGCCCTCAGTATTCCGGGAGCCTGCATGCCTGTTTTTTTTGACGTTTCCAGTCTCAATGTTCGCATTGGCGACACCGCCATCCTTCAAAACCTGAACCTCGGATTCGTTGAGGGTGAGGTAACCGCCCTGCTCGGGCATAACGGCTCCGGCAAGTCCACCCTGCTCAAGGTGCTTGCCCGCCAGCTCGCACCGTCTTCTGGCGAAGTACAGCTTCTGGGCAAATCCTTCCGGAGCACAGGCGCCCGGGAGTTTGCCCGCAGCGTGGGCTATTTGCCCCAGCATCCGCCGGGAACCGACGGATTGACGGTCCGCGAGCTGGTTGCACTTGGGCGCTACCCCTGGCGCGGACCGCTGGGACGTTATAACGAGGAAGACCACCGGCTGATCATCCGGGCCATTGAGGACACCGGACTCGGCCAGTTCCAGCATCGCTCTGTCGACACCCTCTCAGGTGGTGAGCGCCAGCGTGCCTGGATTGCCATGCTGCTGGCCCAGCAGACCCAGTGCCTGCTTTTGGATGAACCCATTTCGGCCCTGGATGTAAAACACCAGGTTGAAACCCTGCGCCTGGTCCATCGTCTCGCCGAACAGCGGGATCTTACGGTTGTCGTGGTTCTGCACGATGTGGATCTTGCAGCGCGGTTCTGCGACCGCCTGGTCGCCCTTAAATCCGGTCAGCTTGTCGCCGATGGCAGCCCCCGGGACATCATGGACTCCGGCATCCTGGAATCCATTTATGGCGTGCCCATGGGCGTAATGGAGCGCGCGCCCGGGCAGTGGGTGTCCTATGTTCACTAGGTCTGAACGCTGTTGGCGATACGGCGCGGCTCTGCTGTTGAGCCTCGTGCCGGTCTTTTCCAGTGCCGCTAGCTGGCAGCACGAACAGGGAACCCTGACCCTCGATAAAACGCCGGAACGGGTGATTGCTCTCAACTGGGCCGCCACCGAGGCGCTGCTGTTACTGGGTGTCACTCCCATCGGCGTTGCCGATCGCGATGGCTATAACGTGTGGGTCAAGGAACCGGAACTTCCCGAGGGTGTGGCCAACATCGGCACCCGGGTGGCACCGAGCCTGGAAGCCATTGCCGAGCTCAAACCGGATCTGATCGTCACCAGCTCCGAGATGGCTCCTGCGGCTAACCTGCTGGAGCGCATTGCGCCTACCTACGTTGTCAGCGTTTACAAGCAAGGCTCCCGACCGTTTGAAAAGGCCAGCGGCATGCTTACAACGCTCGGTGAGATACTGAACCGGGAGGAGCAGGCAGAGGCTGTTCTCAACGACATCGACCAGACCCTGCAGGCTCAGCGCCGTCGTCTGGAGAATGCCGGCCTCACGGACCGACCGGTGGCGCTGGTGAACTTTCTGGACGACCGACACGTTCGCGTATACGCACCCAACGGCCTTTTCCAGAGCGCCCTGAACGCCCTTGGCCTTGAGAACGCCTGGCCCCACTCCGGGAATTACTGGGGGTTCTCGGTCGTCGGGCTTGAAGCACTTGCGCCCTATCAGGACAGCCGGATCGTTGTCATTTCTCCGACCCTGCCCAGGTTGTCTGACACCCTGGCCAACAGCCCTTTCTGGACCTACCTGCCGCCGGTTCAGCGCGATCAGGTGTACCAGATTGATCCGGTCTGGCCGTTTGGCGGGGTCTTCCCGGTAAAGCGACTGGCAACGTTACTCGCTGATGGTCTGCTGGCAGGAGGTTCAGACAATGTACGCTGAATCCACATACAGCCCGGTCGGTCGCCCATCCCTGCCCGCAAGGGTGCCGGTGGCTGCGGCACTGATCTGGTGTAGCGCGTTTCTCGCGAGCGCGGCGCCCTGGTTTGGTCAGCTCGATGCCGGCGCCCTCATCGCCGCCTTCTGGACGTTCGAAGCCAATGATTACGCATCGGTATTGGCGCACTACAGCTGGGCACCCCGTGTCGCCATTGCTGTCCTCATTGGCTGTGGCCTTGGCCTCGCCGGCGCGGTTACCCAACAGATCCTCGGCAATCCCCTCGCCTCGCCCACAACCCTGGGCGTGGAAGCCGGCGGCCAGTTCGGGGTAACAGTCGCGACCATGTTCTTCCCCGGGTTGCTCGCCTTCAGTCAGGACCTGGTGGCGGTTTCCGGCGGGCTACTGGCAATCGGCTTGGTTATCGCGCTCACCTGGCGCCTGGGCTTTTCTCCGGTCACCGTGATACTGGCCGGGCTTGTGGTCACCTTTTTCCTGGGCGCCGTGAACATGGCGTTCCTGTTACTCAAGGGTGAATGGCTGGGAAACCTGTTTATCTGGGGCGCGGGCTCCCTGGTCCAGAATAATTGGCAGCCGTTAATGGAACTCTGGCCCCGAGTACTGGCGCTGGGCGTGTTAATGGTCCTGTTGATGCGCCCGCTTCAGGTCATGCAACTGGGGCAGACCTCTGCCCGGTCCCTTGGTGCCAAGGTCGGTCTGATTCGGGTGCTGGCGCTGTTTCTGGTGGTTTTGATGAGTGCCACCGTGGTCAGCCGGGTTGGTGTCGTGGCCTTTATCGGTCTCGCGGCACCGGTGCTGGCACGGCTGTTGGGCGCCCGTACCCTGTCTGAGCGCCTGATCTGGAGCAGTCTCCTGGGCGCGGGTCTGCTGTTACTGGCGGATACCCTCGCCCACTGGGCATCCACCCGGGGCGACGGATCACTGGTGCCAACTGGCACAACCACCGCCCTGATCGGCGGACCGATTATTCTGCTGGCCCTGCAGGGTTTGAAGAACACCCATCATATGCCGGGGCAAGACGACAGCCCCGCCGGTTTCCTGCCAAAAAGGCGTTCCACCCCTGTGATTGGCGGAGCCATAGCCGCGCTCCTTCTGAGCACCATTGGCATCTCCATGGGGTGGTCCCCGGGCCTGGAGGAATGGAGCTGGACTCCGATCGCCCAGTGGCACGAGGCGTGGGTCTGGCGCGGCCCCAGATTACTGGCAGCCATTCTTGCGGGCGTGGCCCTGGGCCTTGCGGGCACACTGATCCAGCGTATGACAGGCAATCCCATGGCCAGCCCGGAAATGCTCGGCATCAGCGGCGGCGCGGCGGTGGTTATGGTTCTGATCGTTCTGTTCGGTGCCGATATTGGCCGGGCAGGACAGCTGGGAGCGGCCACCCTGGGCGCCGCAGCTGCCCTCGGTTTGTTGATCATGCTGGCCCGCAAGCACCGGTTTGCCGGCAACCAGCTCCTGCTTGGCGGGCTCGCCTTATACGTGTTCATGGACGCGGGCCTTCGACTGGTCATGGCTTCCGGTGGCACGGTCGCCTCGCAGCTTCTCAACTGGATGTACGGTTCCACCTGGCTGGTCTCGGAAGCCGAGGCCCTGGGGCTTTTGGCGCTGATCGTGCTGATTTCAGCTGGCCTTCTGGCGATTATCCGACCCCTGAGCATTCTTCCCCTGGGAGAAACATCGGCCAGCTCACTGGGCTTGCCGGTGACGAAAGTCCGCCTGATGTTGCTTCTGTTAGCAGCGTTGCTGACCGCTTCGGCGACGGTCGTGATCGGCCCACTGAGTTTTGTGGGCCTTATTGCACCCCACCTGGCCCGTGTTCTGGGCCAGCAGACCGTTGGGCGGCAGCTCGTTGTTGCTGCCCTTGCCGGCGGTCTTCTGCTCGGCATGGCAGACTACCTGTCCAGGATTGTGGTTTACCCCAACCAGCTTCCGGCGGGGCTTCTGGCAGCCCTGGTCGGTGGCCTGTATTTCCTCTGGGGGCTGAGTCGCCATGGCAGAGCCTGACCCTAAGCCCGGGCTCGGCCAGTGGGCCCGGGAATACAGCCATCTTCTGAGCCAGTCAGGGCTGGATCGGGAATCGGTTGTGAACGAGGCGCTGCAACCCGCTGTCGGTGCGCGAAGCGGCCTCTTTTCTCTGGCCCAATGCCTGGAGCAACCGTCGCTACTACTCAGCCAGGTTGGCATCGAATACCCTGACAACGCCGGGCCCCGGGCCGTGCGCGCGTATATTTCTGTGCTTCAGCAGGATCTGGCGCTGAGCGTTATTGCGCCGCTGACCCTGAGGCTGTTCCGCGACGGCCACGCGCCTTTACCGGATGCCAAACGAATCTTCCTGGCTCCGGCAGACCACCCGAAACAAACCGTATCCCGTTGGTATCAGCTGCCGGGTGGCGAGGGTGTTGATGAAGAAACGTTTGTCAGATCAGCAGGAGCTCTGACAGCTGAGTGGTACCCTGTCTTCCGGCGCCAGTTGGGAGTCAGCCCGGGCGCCTACTGGAGCAGTACAGGTCTTGGACTGGGGGCGCCGTTTTCAGCCGTGTGGAACCGGGTCGACCCGCAAGCGCTTTGCCAATTGGCGCAAGGCTGGCTGGAGCAATTTCAAAACGATGCAAACCAGTTTATTGGCTGGATTCCTGCGGTGTTCGGTGAGCAAGCCACGGCAATCCCTCAGCGAAAGGGGTGTTGCCTGAAATACCTGCTGCCGGAGGGCGGTTACTGCGGTACCTGTGGCGTACATCGCAAGGAACGACTCGCTGCACTTACGCCCCAAAAGCAGACGACAACGCCAGGCCAATGGCAACCAGGCCGATAAGCACACCGGCACCTGCCGCAAGCTTCAAACCTTCGATCATTTCCTGTTCGGGTGCCATTCCCTTTCCTCCCGTTTGACGAAAACCAAGTTAATTTCACTTTAATGCGAATGCTTATTATTTGCAACAGGAGATCAATGATCCGTAATGTGTCCGGAGCCCTATACTCTTGGGGGCGGAACCAAGCCTCGGCGAAGCCCGCTTCAACTGCTACTCTGAATGTTCTAATGGCACCGGTAAGAACGGAGGCTTCAATGGGTAATCTCAAACACCTTGTCCTGACAGGCAGCTTATTGCTGGTTGCCGTTCCCGGCATGGCGAACCAGACCTTTTCCTCCGATAAAGCGGATTTCCGCCTGGAAACCGTAGCGCAGAATCTGGAACACCCCTGGAGCCTGGCATTTATGCCGGACGGCTCCATGCTGGTGACAGAGCGGGAAGGACAGCTGCGAATGATTCGGAACGGCTCGCTGGTAAATGCCCCCATCAGCGGGGTACCCGAGCTCGTGGTATCCGGCCAGGGCGGATTGCTGGACATTATCCTCCATCCGGACTTTGAGCAGAATCAGTTACTGTTTCTGAGCTATGCCCACCGCAACCGGGAAGGCATGACCACCCGTGTTGCCCGCGCCCGGCTGGAAGAAGACCGCCTTACGAATGTTGATGTCATTTTTGAAGCTCTTCCCCGCTCCAACACAAGTCGGCACTTCGCGGGCCGCATGGAATTCGACCGGGACGGCAATCTCTACGTCTCGGTCGGCGATCGTGGCGACATGGATCGCGCCCAGAACGACGCTGACGATGCCGGAGGTGTTCACCGAATCACAACCGACGGCGCCCCGGCGCCGGGCAACCCGTTCCTGGACACCAGCGGCGTCAACGATACCTTTTATACAACCGGCAACCGCAATATCCAGGGCATGACCATCCACCCGGAAACGGGCGAGATCTGGAGCCACGAACACGGCCCCCGGGGTGGCGACGAAATCAACATCATCCGGGCAGGCACCGATTACGGATGGCCGACAATCACCTACGGCATCGACTATTCGGGCCTGCCCATTACTGACAAAACCAAGAAGGAAGGCATGGCCCAGCCACTGCATTACTGGGACCCGTCCATTGCGCCCTCGGGCATGGCGTTCTATACCGGAGATCTGTTTCCGGAATGGCAGGGGGACCTGTTCGTAGGCGCACTCAAAATGCGCAAGCTGGTTCGCCTGCGCATCCAAGACGGTGAGGTGACGGAAGAGGAAGATCTGTTGACCGGTCTCGAGGAGCGAATCCGCGATGTGCGCATGGGCCCCGATGGGGCACTCTGGCTGCTCACGGATTCACCCCGCGGCAAGGTTTACCGGATGGTGCCGGCTCAGTGAGGGTCGTTGGTTCTCTCAGTCTTTTCGAACTGCGGCAGTTCGTCGGTAATCTCGAACCAGTCGGACTTTGAACCAACGAAGACGTGTTGGGCCGGCCCCTTGCCCAGGGGTTCGTTGATGCAACCGACTCTGAGCCGGAGAATCCCGGGAATGGCATCAACACGGCTGTAGAGCTGGCTGCCGCAACGGCTGCAGAAACCCCGGTACTTGCCGGGGCGTGATTCGAACTCGGTAATCCTGTCTTCGCCGGATACGAACCGGAACCGCACCTTCTGCACCGGCGCGCTGGCCGAGAACGCACTTCCGTGGGCACGCCGGCACTGGTTGCAGTGGCAAAGGGCCACCGGGCCGAGCGGGCCGTCGTATTCGAAACTGATATCGCCACACAGGCAACGACCGGTGTACATGGTCCGGGCCTCACTGCTTCTGGTCACTGGTTAAGTCACGCGCGATGATACCCGCGGGCCACTTGAAGAACCAGTCTGCCGGCACCACTTTAGAAACACATGATTCGCTAAGGAGGACATTATGTCATTCAGCGCACTTCCGAAAATCGGCATGGGAACTTTCCGGCTCAAGGGCAATGACGCCCGTGACGCCGTCAAGAGCGCCCTGTCCCTGGGCTACCGCCATATTGATACCGCCCAGATGTACGAGAATGAAGCGGAAGTTGGCGATGGCATTACCTCCAGCGGCATTCCGCGCCGGGAAATTTTCCTGACCACCAAAATCTGGTTTGACCAGCTGCACGCCAGCGACCTGATCAACAGCCTGCACGACAGTCTTGCGCGGCTGAAAACCGACCATGTGGATCTGGCCCTGATTCACTGGCCATCGCCCGGCGATGAAGTGCCCATGAAAGAATATCTTGGTGCCCTCAGGGATGCCCAGCGCGAAGGGCTGGCCGAGCACATCGGCATTTCCAACTTCACCTGCGCCCAGATGGATGAGGCGAAAGAGATCCTGGGCGACACACCCATTTTCACCAACCAGGTAGAGGTGCACCCCTTCCTCGCCAACCGCAAGGTCGTGGAGCATGCGCAGAAGCTCGGCATTACCGTTACTGGCTATATGCCGCTGGCAGTCGGCAAGGTGATGGAGGACGAAACACTGCAACGCATTGCCGGTGAGCGAAACCTGACGCCGGCCCAGGTGGCTATTGCCTGGGTGGCATCGAGAGGCGTTGTGCCCATCCCTTCGTCCACACGCCCGGGACACCAGAAGGCCAACCTGGAGGCGCTGGAGGTTGAGTTGAGCGAGGAGGAAATACGCGCGATTGACGAACTCGACCGTAACGAACGCATCGCTAATCCGGACTTTGCGCCGTCCTGGGACTGAGCCAGGAGCCTGCACCCACCAGAAACAGCGTAGCCACAGGGGCGACCAGCAACCACCAAGCTTGCAGCACCCAGAACATGGCCGCGCTGAACAGACTCCACAACACCAGCAGCGGCAGGTAAAGCCAACGCCAGGGCCCGGTTATCACTGCAACAATCAGGGCACCGGCCGCTGCGGTGGTTCCGGGCGCGATGCCAAACAGCGCGAGCGCCTGCCACTGGCCAGACTCCGCTACGGCCAACCAGGGCAAACCACAAACCACGATCAGCCAGAGGGCAACAAATCGGCCAGATGGTAGCGCGGCCTCACGAACGCCACCGGAAAACATCGCGGCGGCAAGCAGAACCCCTTGCGCCACAAAGGCCCAGCCAAACCAAACCGCCGGCCAATTAATGGGGCCGAAATAGCCCACCAGAAAGCCATAGCCACTGACGACCCAGGCAACCGCCATCAGCCCGACAGCCAGACGCCGTTCGAACCGCCCCTGCCTGAAAAGCAGAACAGGAATGCCAATGGCAGCAACCACCGCCAGCACCTGCCAGGGCCAGAGATCCTGGTTGATCCGAACAAACAGCCGCAGAAAAACCTGCGGCCCGAACATCACGAAATCCTGCAGCGAGTAGCTCAGCCAATCCGCGCCACTCACAGAGACCCCACGTAATCCGCCATCCGCTGGCGCTGATCGGCATCCGGAAGCGCCCCATAGAGTGCGCCCATGTTCTCCTTCATATGCTCGACCTTGCTCGTGGCCGGAATGGCACAGGTCACGGCCGGATGGGAAATGATGAACTTGAGAAAGAACTCTGCCCAGTTGCTGACACCGGCCTCCCCGGCCCAACCCGGTAGCGGCTCGGACTGGAACCGGCGAAACAGCGAACCACCCTGAAACGGCCGGTTAACGATCACCCCGATGCCCCGCTCCCGGGCCAGTGGCAGCAACCGATCCTCAACCTCGCGATCCAGAACGTTATAGGTCAGTTGCACGAAATCCAGCGGTTCCCGCTCCATGATCTGTGCAAACTCCCGGTGCCGCCGACCGTGGGAAGTGGTAATGCCGATATACCGAACCTCACCGTTGGCCTTCATCTGCTTGAGGGTTTCAAGATGCCCTTGCCAACCCAGCAGATTGTGCACCTGCAACAGATCGAACCGTTCAACACCCCAGCGCCTGCTCGAACGCGCCGCCTCCGCCCGGGTTTCTGATTCATCGCCGGTCCAGATCTTTGTGGCGGCAAAAATCCGGTCGTGGGCGTCCAGAGAGTCCAGCGCTTCACCCATGACATCCGCTGCGCTGCCATACATCGGCGAGCCGTCCACAACGGTTCCGCCCAAATCGAAAAAGGTCTTCAAAACCCTGGTACGCTGCTGAACCAGCTGCGTGTCGCCACCCACGTTGAACGTAATCCAGGTGCCCATACCGATCGCAGGGATGGATTCGTCCATACCGGGAATCCTGCGCATGATAGGAGATGAAGCAGCGTTTCCCGACGTGTTTGCAAAAAGCATCGGGGATTTGAGAGCAATTCCAGCCAGGCCGGAACTGATAAGAAACTTCCTTCGCGTGATCCGATTCGCCATATCGGCTCCCCCACTGACATAAATTTCAGTGCGAATAGCACAATGCCCGAACAGCGCGGGTGGGTCATCCCTTCTCCAGCCCGTGGAGGGCCATGGATGGCCCGACCGAGCCTACATGGAAGTATTTACGGCGTGTCTGGAGAAGGGATGACCCACCCGGGCGGCAGCTACATGGCTGACAGTCTTACCAACAAATCAGTTCCCGTAGTGAGCATCGAGATATTTCAGAATGCGGGCAGACTCGAACAAGCCCTCCCCGGTATTGGGGTCTTCAAGATAAGGCACCTGAACCCGCTTGTGCACCTGGAAAAACGCATCCCGCTTGCCACCGGGAATCGGGGTATAGGGCCCTGGTTTAATGCGCTGCTTCGCCGGCCCGATTTCAGTCCAGTGCTCCTTGCCTAGATTATGCAGGGTATACGGAATTTCCAGTTCACAAAGCCGCTCACGCACCAGCCGTGAAAACGGGCTGCCCTCGAAACTCCAGAGGTGCAAAGGCTGCTCCGGACGCTTGCCATGGCTGACCCTCAGCCCCCGCATGGCGCTGGTTACCGAGGCTACAGAGCCCAGGACCGGCTGCCAGACCCGACCACGATAGTAGGACGGTACCGACCGGCCGGCATATTGCCGGAACAGATACTCGATGATCTCCTCGGATTCGTACATGACCGTGCCCGTGTTCTGGTCCGCCAGCAAAGGGAACTGTTGCCGACCTCCCAGCGCCTCCGCCTGGGCCCGGAAAATCGACCCGCCCTTCGGACAGGGCCGGATTTCCACATCCAGATTAAGGGCAGTCAGGGCTTCACGAACACGACGGCAGTACGGACAGCCCTCCATGTCATAGAGCACGATCGGCTTTTCCGGCTGTGGCACGTTTTTGACCACCAGGCAACCGCGCCAGGCGGTCAGCGACGATGTAGCGACCGAGCCCAGCACGTGGACGTTATGAGACAGCATATTCGACATAAACAAACCTTCTGTTGGAGACCACGCCATTATCACGCAATCTGACGATTTTCCATTGGCTCCCGGGTGCCCATGATGTGGTCAAACCAGGGCTTCGTCACGCACCAGTTGGCGTTGGGGTTTGGTCCCATGTGGTGATCATAGTGCCAGGGTAGGTTCTCCCTCGCCCAATCCGGATCCAGATGTGAGCGCTTATGGACCCGGTAGTAATTCCAGGCACTGTAGTAGAGGGTGCCTACGAAGAATGGTGCCACAGGCAGCAGTGGAGTGACTGCTGCAGCCCCCGCAACCAGTGCAGCCACCTCTTTGGTTTGAGCGTTCCAGGTCAGGGGCGGATTGCGATAATCGTCATCGAGGAAGCCATTTCGACGCACATTGCGATGATGATCATGCCAGTGAAACGACCAGAAACTTGCCCGGTTCCGGCCCAGTTCATGAAGAACGTGTTTATGGAATACCCATTCCACGGCATTCGCAGTCAAAAGACCCAATGGAATACCGATCATGTTGCCCTCCTTTCGTTGTTTTCGGAACACTTGGTTACACACTATCTAGGAAACGCCCTTTTCGGTCCCAATTCCATGACCCAGATGCCGGAAAAAGCAGCCGAAAATCTGATAACAGGGTCATTGACAACCAGAAGGTTAATTTTTGTCCACCTAACTCCATGATTCGCAAGGGCACTTACATCGCGTCACAAAAATTCAATACAAACAACGACACTACTGCCATTTTTTAACGTCATGTAGAGCTTTTCTGCATAGTACAAACGGCCAGGATGGGCTATTGTTGAAGTATAAGAACTCACTGGACGGTGATGATGGTTATCAAGGGTATGCGACGCTCAGGCTCATCAAGAGCAGAAAAACTGTGTCCTGGATTCAGGCGGGCTATGCTGGCATCCCTCGTGGCCTTCACTGTGATGGCGGCTCCTTCCGTCGCAGTCGCCGAGAACGATGACTCCGGCTTCTCCGGCAATCGCCTCTGGACCAATCAGCTGAAGGATTACGCGCTTCAGTCCCTGCAGAATGAAGATGCCATGAGCATGGCGGCCATTCCCCTGAACGGCCCCGGCATCAATCAGTACATCAATGCCGATGCCCTGATGAGCCCGGGCTCCATCATGAAACTGGTAACCACCTTTGCGGCACTGGAGGTACTCGGCCCCAATCACCACTGGGATACCGATTTCCTGACCGACGGCGTTATGGCCGGCGACACCCTCAAAGGTAATCTCTACGTCCGCTTTGGCGGCGACCCGAAGCTCACCATCGAACGGCTCTGGACAACGCTGAGCGAGCTGCGCAGCATGGGGATTACCAGAATTGAGGGCGACCTGATTCTTGATGGCACCTACTTTCAGGTAGACGGTGGTTTTCCTGCGTTTGAGGACAACGGCGACAACCCCCACGCACCCTTCCTGGTAGAGCCGTCCGCGTATCTGACCAACCTCAACCTGATGCACTTCCAGGTGCGCGCCGACGAGCGTGGCACCCAGGCCTGGAGCACGCCTTCCCTCGGCGAAGTGGTCATCGACAACCGCGTGGTTGCCACCGCCGAAGGCCCTTGCCCGTCACGAAGAAACTTCGAATGGGAACCCATTATTCATGAAGACCACCGGGTGACCGTTCGGGTAACCGGCGAACTGCCCCAGGGCTGCCGAACCACCACATACCTGTCGTTGCTGCCCCATGAGCAGTACAGCGCCTCGTTGATCCGTTCCTTGCTGGCAGACCTCGGGGTCGTGGTCTCGGGCGGCGATCTCAACGGAATCACGCCGGAAGATGCACGGCTGGTGATGAAAACCACCTCGCCGGATCTGGTCACCATGGTGAGGGACATCAACAAGTGGAGCAGCAACGTCATGGCTCGCCAGCTGTTGCTTACCATTGGTGCGGAGAACCGTCTGGAAGATGAGAACGATGACCGGGTTGCCGGCATTCGTGTGATCTATGACTGGCTTGAAGACAAGGGTATCAACACCGCCGGTATGGTGATCGACAACGGCGCCGGCCTCACCCGGCATGGCCGCATTACCGCCCGCCAGGGCGCGCAGATCTTGCAACACGCGTGGAACAGCCCGTATTCGGCGGACCTGATGGCCTCCATGCCCATCATCGCTATGGATGGAACCATGGCACGCCGCCTGCGCAATACCGGCATGGATGGTGAGGGCCGCATCAAAACCGGTTATCTGGAAAACGTGAGATCGATCGCCGGATTCACCCGCGATTCGAATAACACCACCTGGGCGGTGGTGGGGATGGTCAATAACGATCCTGCCTGGAACGGCCAGGCCGTGCTGGACCGGATTCTGTATTCGCTGCATTTCCGGCCGCCGACCGGGACTGCCATTTCCCATGCCGACTCCGGCACTTCTGAAACCAGTATTCAATAAAAAGCCCCGGCCGTGGCCGGGGCTCAACTCAAAGCTTTAACAACACGTTTTACTGGGGCTGACCTACGAAGTCATCGAACAAGATAAGCCCCAACGCTTGCAACGCTGGATCTGCATTATCAGGATCCGCATCCCGCGCAACCACTGTGTAGACTCCACCTGCATTCAGCTCAACACCTTCGGCGGTGATCGCCGGTGTACCAGTGCCTGCCAGCGCAATGTAAACGTTATATGTGCCATCCGCTATCGGCAGGTAATCTGTTACGGCTTTGAAGGGCACGTCTGACAGAGCCGGATCTGCGTTACCGATACCGTCCTGAGTGCCCGGTACCAGATAGATGTCGACATTGCCGGCGGCAGTGGACGCGTGAACAATTCTCAAAGAGGCTTGGGTCGCGATGCTGCGAACAGTATCCTCTGCGACGAGCGCTTCGATGTTATCCAACTGCCCAACCGCAAGAACGCTATAGCCTTGACCGTTGACGAGTGGCAGTGTCTCGTCAATGACAACCTGCCCACCACTGAGACCGGTTCCAGCAGCAGCAACCCGAACTCGGGTATCCCCGGCCGGCAAAGCAGCATAGCCATCAAGGAAGGCGAACGGAGAAACACTGCCGAACGGGATGTCAGACAATGCCGCCGGACCTGTTTCGCCAACAAAAACGTCAACGTTAGGTGCGTTGGAAGAGGCATGCACAACGCGCACGCCGGCGTCCTGGCCTGCGTCGAAAATTTCGGCAACATTACTGCCATTAAGTACGACTAAGCTGATCGGGCTTGCATCGCCATTCGCACCAGTATTGTCGACGGCGCCGACCAGAAGATCAGAACCTGCCGGCAAGCCAATCTGCCCGCTGTCATAAACAACGGTGTCTGAACCTGCAGGAGTGACCCGAATCTGATAGTCGTCTGAGGCCGGAAGCTCCAGTGGGCCTACACTTTCTTTGAAGGAGAAGCTGAAGGTAGCTTCGGCAGGAAGCGGATCGCCGGAAGCTGTCACATATACATCCACTGGACCAGCGGCAGCGGTCTGGGCCTCGGGCGAAAGATGAACAACCCTCAAACGCGCGCTGTTGGCATCATCACGGGCGCCATCATCGGTCAGAATCAGAGGCTCGATGGTCTCGTCGCCAACTTTACCAACTGCAATCACGTCGTAGCTGGTATCGGAACGAAGCGAAACCCCATCGGCAGAAATCACTGTCACAGTCTCACCGCCCGGGAGCAATCCGTCGACAGCAATATCAGCAACTCCAGCACTCGGCGTCAAAACAGCGGCCTGCTTATAATCAGCACCGGGGACAACAACATCACCGTTCACCCGTACATTTACCGCGGGTGCATCCGAAGATGCATGCAGGACTCGGACACTGGTGGTTGCTGGATCATCATCGTCATCAAGCCAACACCCGGACAGCATGACACTGCCCGCTAAAACCATCGGTAAAGCGTATTTTGTATTCATTGTTTCAACTCCCCACTTGTAGAGGTTGTTTACCAGGATTTGAGTGGTTCGAACCTGCATAAATTCAGTCCATGAATCATGCGTCAATGCATTTACGGGGAGTCAGAACGAACGGATTTGCATCTTTTAACATTTAAGCTTACATGTGTACGCAATCAGTCAAGTCTGCGCATGGTGAACTCAGTCATCTTCCCGGCAAGCGGAGCGATGAAGGTCACCAGAGGGAAGGCAACGGCCCAGGCGACCAGGAAAGCCGGTCCCCATCTGTAATGGAACTCACTGTCGATGCCCGTATTGATGAAAGTGATCACCCCGGACATCAGCAGGGACATGATTCCGGACATGTAAAAGCCGAAAATCAGCTGGCGTAGACGTGAAAGTCTCATTTTGCTCATGACTTCTCCTGAACAATGCTCCAGCGTTCCTCGGAGCAGCATCTGAAAGGCGTGATATGTCGTACACTGTTAATCAATAAACGCTGAATGATAGTGAGCTTGCAACCCTTTTTCGATACGCCTTTTTACCAAGACAGGTGAGCCATGGATACCGGTCACGAGAGCGCAACCAGTTTTGCCAAACCCTTTGTTCTCATTCTGGTACTGGCGTTTGGTCTGGTTGGCTGCAGTTCGACCAAGGTGGCTTATCGATATGCGGACTGGGGCATTGTGTGGTGGGTTGAGGACTACGTGTCACTTACCGCCGACCAGAAGCAGCAACTCAACAACGATATTGCACAACTCCGGCAATGGCATTGCAGTGCCGAGCTGCCCCGTTATCAGGCCTGGCTGGATGAACTCGAGTCTGACGTATCCAACAAGCCACCCGATCAGGCCACTATAGAGTACCATCAGCAGCAACTTTTCAGTTTCTTCCCGAGTCTTCTGGAACGGGCAGCCCCGGTCGCAACAAACCTTCTCTCCAGCCTGAGCGATGAGCAGGTACAGGAGTTGGCGGACAACATGGGGCAAAGCCAGCGGGAAATGGAAGAGGAATTCCTGGCCGATTCCCCGGAAGCGACAGCCGAGGCCCGGGCCGAGAGAACCGCAGAGCGGGTCGAACGTTGGCTGGGAGAACTGAACAGTAATCAACGAGACATCGTGCGGCAATGGTCAGCCAATCGGGGCGCCCAGACTGAAATCTGGCTGCAGGGCCGCAGGAACTGGCAACTGGCACTACTGGAAATACTGGAAGGAAGAGACGAGCCGACGTTCGAGGCGGAACTGGAATATCTGATTCTCAATTCCGAGGAGGTGAGGGGCGAGGCCTACAAAGCCATGATGGCGGAGAGTCGCGTTGCCATGGCGTCCCTGATGCATGATCTGATCCTGGCAGGTGACAACACAACACTGGCCCATCTGCAGAATCGGGCAGTAGAGCTCAAAAACGATTTTGAAGCATTGACCTGCTCACCGGCCTGATAGTCTCGGAAGTATTGAAGGCGGGGGCAGATGAAAGCGTTCATCCGACCCCAACGGATACTCAGACTGTCAGGTAACCACCATCGGCATTGATGCAGGCGCCCGTGGTGTAGCTGGAAGCATCGGAAACCAGATACAGCACTGTACCCGCCATCTCGCTCGGATCGGCCACCCGCTTCATGGGGATGTGAGCCATGGCCTGCTTCTTGATGGCTTCGTTGGTGGTCAGGGCGCTGGCAAACTTGGTATCGGTCAGCCCCGGCAGCAGCGCATTCACGCGGATTTTCTGCTGACCCAGCTCCATGGCAAAGGACTTGGTCATGGAGATTACGGCGGCCTTGGTGACCGAGTAGATGCCCTGGTAGTGCCCCGGATTTACACCATTCACGGAAGCCACGTTCACAATGGAACCGCCACCGGCTTTCTTCATCAGCTGGGCGCCACGGGCGCACATGAAGAAATAGCCCCGGATATTCACATCCACGGTCTTGTTGAACGCACCCAGGTCGGTGTCCTCTACCGGCCCGAAGTAAGGGTTGGCGGCAGCGTTGTTCACCAGAATGTCCAGCTTGCCGTGGGTCTGTTCAATGTGCCCCCAGATACTCTCGATCTGGTCCATATCACCAATGTGGCAGGCGTAGGCTTCGGCGCTACCGCCAGCATCCCGGATGCTGCTGGCAACGGCTTCGCAACCGTCAATCTTCCGGCTACTGACAATCACGTGGGCGCCATACTCGGCCAGGGTCCGGGCAACGCTCTCGCCAATGCCGCGGCTGGCACCGGTAATCAGGGCAACTTTGCCAGTCAGATCAAACAGGTTCTTGCTGCTCATTCGTTCACCTCAATTCACTATCGGAATGTCACCAGGGCGGGGTCATCCGCTTCCAGGTGGCTGTAGTTATTAAAAACGGCCAGGCTGCGCCGGGGGCCTGAATAAAGGACCCGCGAGACACTGGTGTTGGCGATCACCTCGTTCAGGCCCAGTGCCCGGGCGTCGTCCAGGCCAAGCAGATGCTGGGCTATTACGGAAATCGGTCCACCGGAGGTCGCCACCAACACGTCGCCGCCATCGGCGTACTCAATCATCTCCTCGAAGGCCGCCAGGACACGGGCCTTGAAGTCCGGCCAGCTTTCCTCGTACTCATGGTCATACTCACCCGAGGCCCAGCGACGCACAGCGTGTACAAAGGCCTCCTGGAACGCCTTGGCCGGCTTGGGGAACGTCTTGAGATCCCGCGCCATCACCGCGCGGTCACTCCACTCCGGGCGGTACCGGGCCACCACGGTTGTGTGGTCAAACTCGTTGAAGCCGGGAACCACCTGCATATCGGGCAGTTTGGATCCGTACCCGGTGGCGATGGCTTCGACGGTTTCCCGGTGGCGCTCCAGATCGCCCCCGAAAATCGCCGCCGGTTCAACTTTGCCGGCCAGCCAGCGGCCAAGCACCCTGCCCTGCTCCCAGCCGGTGGAAGAGAGTTGGTCATAGTTCTCCTTCCCGAAACTGGCCTGGCCGTGACGAACCAGATAAATCGTCGCCATTACAGGGAGCTCTCCGCAATCAGTCGCTGGCAGCGCTTCTCAAGGTAATTGGCGGCGTGCCCAAAGGCAGCGAAACGCTTGTCTTTGGTCTGGCCATGATAGAATCGGTAATAGATCTGCTGGATGATAACTGCCAGCCGGAACAGGCCGTAGATCTCATAGAAATCGAAGTTGTCGACCTTAAAGCCGGACTGCTCCATGTAATACTCCACCACCTGCTTGCGGGTGAGCATGCCAGGGCTATGGGTCGGTTGCCGACGCAGCATCTGGAACGGGCCTTCGTCGTCCGCCTCAATCCAGTAAGCCAGGCTGTTACCCAGATCCATCAGCGGATCGCCGATGGTTGCCATCTCCCAGTCCAGCACGCCGATCACCTCGAACGGGTTGTCCGGATTCAGCACCACGTTGTCGAAGCGGAAATCGTTGTGGATCACGACCTGGGCAATGTCCTCGGGCATCTTGTCGTTGAGCCAGCTCATGACCTGCTCGAAGTCGCCCACATCATCGGTGCGTGCCTTGCGGAAACGGTCACTCCAGCCGCCAATCTGGCGCTGAACGTAACCTTCGCCCTTGCCCAACTTGTCCAGGCCTGCTGCTTTGGCATCGACACGGTGAAGATCCACCAGCTTGTCGATCACGTTCAGGCAAAGCTTGCGGGTATCGGCTTCACTGAGTTCGAAATCCTTGGGAAAGTCCTGGCGCAGAATGATGCCCTTTAACCGTTCCATCACATAGAAATCGCAACCCAGCACGTCGTGATCATGACAAATGGCAATGATGTTGGGCACGTAGGGATAAACCGGTTTTAGCGCCCGCATGACCTTCGCCTCACGCAGCATGTCGTGGGCGGACTTGGCGATCTTGCCAAATGGCGGCCGGCGCAACACATAGGAACGATCGCCGTAATCCACCTGGTAAGTCAGGTTTGAGGCGCCGCCCGGATACTGGCGAATCTCCGGATCGCCTTGAAGATCCGGAATCGCCTCTTTCATGAACCGGTCTACTGCGCCGGTATCCAGCTCCTCGCCTTCCCGGATGTCCACGGCCTGGTCGATCTGGGTCATTCAGGACTCTCCTTTTGACTCTTCAGTTTAAGACAGTTCAAAACAGCGCTCTCAGGCCTTGCTGCCACCCATCTTGCTCATCCAGCGCTTGCTTTCCTGATGCATCAGCCAGTCGAAAGCTTTGGGGGCATGGCGTTTGAGCATCCACATGCGGCGCTCCTTGGCGTGAGGCAACACCCAGAAGCTCTTGTTGTTCACTGACCGGAAAATATCCTCGGCCACGTCCTCAGCGGTCACAGAGGACCGCTTCATCAGCTTGTTCACGTTCTGCTGGATACCGGGAATATCGGAACGCATGCTGCTGGTCAGATTGGTCTGGAAAAACGCCGGGCAAACACAGCTCACGTGAATACCGGCATCCCGAAGCTCCTGACTCAGAGTCTCGGACAGGGCAATCACCCCGGCCTTGGTCACATTGTAGCTATCCATCAATGGCGCCAGCATCAGCCCGGCCATGGAAGCCACATTCACGAACGCACCGGAGCCCTGCTGCTTGAATTGAGGCGTGAACGCCTTGCAGCCCCGAACCACACCCAGCACGTTAATATCGAGAATCCACTCCCAGTCCGCCATGGTGGTGTCTTCGATGGAGCCAGCAGAAGCCACACCGGCGTTGTTCACCACCACATCAACGCCACCCCATTTCTTGACGAGATCATCGCGGACTTTTTCAAAATCCGTGAGCCGGCGAACATCACACTCGACGTAGTAACCCTCGCCACCGGCGGCGTTGATTTCTTTCTCAACGCTAACGCCCTGCTCGGGGTTTATATCGCCGATACAGACTTTGGCGCCTTCTTTGGCGTAGCGCAGTGCGATGGCGCGGCCAAGTCCGCTCGCGCCTCCGGTGATAAATACTCTTTGTGTCATGGTGATTCCCGTTCTGTCGTATTTTTGATCAGCGTAACTCTCAGATGTACGAGAGTGGGCGGGGCTGGCCTTCTGAAACTGTGCGGAGCCATGGATGGCGGAGCCAAGCGTACATGGATGTATTCACAGCGTGTTTCAGAAGGCCTGCGCCGCCCGCTCTGCCACCGAGCTATCAGTTCTTATACTTTCGCAATTCGAGTCGAGCCACCATAGCCCGATGCACCTCATCCGGCCCATCGGCCAGCCGCAGAACCCGAGCATAGGCGAACAACTGCGTCAGCGGGAAGTCGTCGTCACTGACCCCGGCACCGCCGTGAATCTGAATGGCCTGATCCACGATGGTTTGCAGCATGGACGGAATCACCGCCTTGATCATGGAGACTTCCTGAAGTGCCCCCATGATGCCCTTGGTATCCAGTGCCCAGGCGCATTTGAGGGTCAGCAGACGAGCCTGCTCAATGGCCATGCGGGCATTGGCAATGATATCCGGATTACCGCCCAGCTTGGCGATCGGCCGCCCGAAGGCCTCACGAGTGGTGGCACGCTTGATCAGAATCTCCAGTGTGCGCTCCGCCGCACCGATCGCGCGCATGCAATGGTGCACGCGGCCTGGCCCCAGACGGCCCTGGGCAATCTCGAACCCGCGGCCCGGGCCGGCGATGAACGCGCTCTTGGGCAAGCGAACGTTGTCGAACAGCACTTCGCCATGGCCGTAGGGCTCATCGTATTCGCCGAATACCGGCAGCATACGCTCGATCTTGACGCCCGGGGTGTCCAGCGGCACCAGCACCATGGAATGACGGCGATGCTTGTGGGCGTCCGGATCGGTAAGTCCCATGAAGATGGCAACCTTGCAGTCCGGGTGTCCGATACCGGTGCTCCACCACTTGCGGCCGTTCAGAACCACTTCGTCGCCATCAACAACAGCAGTCGCCTCCATATTGGTGGCATCGGAAGAGGCAACCGCCGGCTCGGTCATGCAGAAGGCGGAGCGGATCTCACCGCTGAGCAGGCGCGGCAGCCACTCGGCTTTCTGCTCTTCGGAGCCGTAATGGATCAATACTTCCATATTCCCGGTGTCCGGCGCGTTGCAGTTGAAGATCTCCGGCGCAATAAAGCTGCGCCCGGTTTCCTCGGCAATCAGGGCATAGTCTGAGTTCAGCAGGCCGCAGCCGTATTTTTCGTCCGGGAAGAACATGTTCCATAGACCCTGGGCCCTGGCTTTTTCCTTCAGCTCCCGAATGATCGGCAGCACAACCCAGCGGTTATCCAGGGAGGCAAGCTCCTTGTGGTACTGCTCTTCAATAGGAAAAATCTCATCCTTCATGAACTGCTTCACGCGGCTGAGATAATCCTGTCCTTTCTCGGAAATATTGAAATCCATCGCCGTCTCCTCGCTAACGGTTGCACGGTGGCGTGCACGGAATAATCACGTTGAGACCAGTCTAGGGATGACTTAACTATTACGCGACTGAATTATTCTTATCGTTTATTATTAACCATACTTATTCAAAATTTCCAAAGAACGGACCCGCTCATGGCCCTCAATCGCTTGGACCTGAACCTGCTGCACGTCTTCGACACCATCTACCGGGAAGGAAGCCTGACCCGCGCGGCCAGGGCACTGCATCTGACCCAACCAGCGGTCAGTCACTCGCTGTCCCGGCTTCGGGACCACTTTGATGATCCGCTGTTTACCCGCCAGGGCAACCAGATGGTGCCAACGCCCCTGGCCCGGCGCTTCCTCGAGTCCATGCGACCGGGGCTCACCCAGATCCAGGGTGCGGTAAACCAGTTTCATGCCTTTGACCCGGCCACCCAGCGCAAAACCTATTCACTCGGGTTGCGAGACATCCTGGAATCCACCTTCCTGCCCCGCTTGATGGCACGACTGGACGCCTACCCGGAACTGGAGATCGTCAGTCAGCGGATTGCGCGGCGTGATATGGAGACGCAACTGGCGGCAGGCAAACTGGATTTTGCCGTGGATGTGTTGTTGCCCGTGAGCAACCAGACTTCCCATGAACTGCTGCGGCGTGACCGCCTGGTGGTTCTGGCCCGGGAAGGGCACCCGCTGGCAACAGAGGCTCTGGATATGGAAGGGTATCTGTCCGCGAAACACGTGCTGGTGTCGTCACGGACCGAGGGGCCGGGGATTGAGGATTTCGAGCTATCGAGGCTGGGGGTTCAGCGCAGCATCCGGCTAAGGTGCCAGCATTACTACGCCGCTTGCAGAGTGGTGGAGGACACCGATCTGTTGCTGACCATGCCGGAAGCCTACGCCCGCATCATTGCCGAGCGGGCCAATATCCGGATCATGGACCCGCCGGCGGACCTGCCGTCCATCGACGTTCACCTGTATTGGCACAAGGCTTACGAGCGAGAACCGGCGCTGATCTGGTTCCGGGAGCAGTTGAAGGCGATCAGTTGAGAATCAGTACGCCCCTACAAGCATCAGGAAACCGAAAAATCCGATAGCCGTGATACCCAGGGAGGCCACGACGATGCCAAGCCCCCACCAGACAGCGGCGCCATCGGAGATTTCCACACCGTGGCCCCGCAGGGTTCGGTAGAACGCCCAGGGACCCAGGACAAACGCGCCAACCACCGCGAAAACCAGCCCAACGCTGATCCCGGCAAAGGTCCAGGTAGCCAGAACCATGGCGCGGTCTTTTACCTGGTCAGTAACGCCGTGGTGCTCCAGAAATTTCTTGCAGAAAAACCAGATCAGGGCGAACAGGATGATGACAAAAACGAGTCCGCCGACAATGGTGATCATTCGGTATAGCAAGGTGTTGTTCCTGTCAGTTTAGAGGCCGATCAGGCCGGAAACTCGGGCTCCGGAAGGCATTCAAACCCCGGTTTGGCAAACAGATAGCCCTGGTAGAGATTAATTCCCTGAGACCGCAACCAGAAATATTCCTCCTCGGTTTCGACGCCCTCGGCAATAATCTCACCGCCCAGTTGTTTCATCATCGTGATAATCCCGGCCACCACCGCCTGCTTGTTCGGCTCGGTATGAATATTACGAACCAGTGCCATATCCAGTTTAAGAAGATTGGGCGGACTTGCCATCATGATGTTGTAACGGGAGAAGCCAGCGCCGAAGTCATCAATAGCCGTACTGAACCCCATTTCCTGATAGGCCTCGATGATGGACACAAGGTGATCAACAGAGGTTGAAGTCAGCGCCTCATCCTCGGTCAGCTCGAAGATAATTTTACGAGTATCGAAATTGTAGGTCTTGGCCGCTGCAAGGGTTGTCCGAATACAGTACTCGGCTCGGTACACTGCATTGGGCATGAAGTTAATGCTGAGCATTGGCTCCATTTTCAGCCGGGCCGCAAGCTTGACCGCCTTGACCCGACAGACCTGATCAAATGCATAGCGATTGCGCTCATTCACCTTCGAAAGAACGCTCATGGCGCCCTCACCGTCGGTCCCCCTTACCAGGGCTTCATAGGCGTAGACGGATCGGTTAAGAGCGTCAACGATGGGCTGGAACGCAAAGGTAAAGGAAAAATCCAACCCTTCCCCACAGGCGCATTGCTCACAATGAGACTCATCAAAAAGTACGGCGGGCTGGTTCACTTCAACTCCTGACTTCACTTCTGGCGATTTTACAGTGTCAATAAGACGTATTTTCAATCCAATATAGCTTCGAACCCCTCCCCGGTAAAACCACTTTATGGTTAAAGCATGTCAAACGGTGGCATCCCCCGTTTACATGACTAAACTGGGGTTTGTCGTTTATACGTGTCTGTCCACAAAAGGAGTTTCCCGAATGGCCCAATCTACCCGCATCGCTGTAACCCCGGGCGACGGCATAGGCCCCGAAGTGGTGGCCGAGGCTGTGCGCTGCCTGGAAACCCTGCGCGCCAAACACGGCCTGGACATCGAGTGGACGCGTTTCCCCTGGCCCTCCCACGCCTGGCACGAAGAGCATGGAGAGTCCATGCCGGCGGATGCCCTGGCGCAGTTACAGAAGTACGATGCCATTCTGTTGGGCGCCCTCGGGGATCCCGGCCCTGTGGACGACCCGGACCGCTACCTGCTACCGGACAGCATTTCCCTGGCGCCACTGCTGGACATGCGCAAAGGGTTCGACCAGTGGGTCTGCGAGCGCCCGGCCCGGCTTCTTCCCGGTGCCCGCCAATACCTGGCGGATGAGCGCGCCAAGGACATCGACATGCTGGTGATTCGGGAAAACTCGGAGGGTGAGTACGTCAGCCAGGGTGGTCGATTACGCAAGGGCACGCCCGACGAGGTAGCCACCCAGATGGAGGTGTTCACACGGAAGGCAACTGACCGGATCATACGTTACGGATTTGAACAGGCCCGAAACCGCGCGGCAGATCGGGTAAAGGAAGGCCGGACGCGAACATTCCGGACACTCGATGGCCGAACCTGCGAAAGCCAGGTGTGCCTGGTAACCAAGCGCAATGCCCTGCGCTACTGGGGCGATATGTACACCGAGGCCTTTGAAGAAATCAGCAAGGAGTACCCGGATGTGGCCACGCACCATGAACTGGTGGACGCCGCCTGCATGAAGTTCGTGCAAAGCCCCTGGGCATTCGACGTGGTGGTGGCCAGTAACCTGCAGGGCGACATCCTGACGGACCTGGCCGCGGTGCTGTCAGGCGGCATGGGGGTTGCGCCTTCCTGCAACCTGAACCCCACCGATCCGGATATGCCTTCCATGTTCGAACCTACCCACGGCAGCGCGCCGGACATCGCCGGACAGGGCCTGGCGGACCCCACCGCCATGCTATTCACCGCCGCCCGCATGCTCGAATGGCTGGGGCGCAAAGATCCCGCCATTGCCGCCGCGGGCAAAGAACTGTTCGATGCAGTGGCTGCCGATCTGGCCGAAAATTCCGGTAGCCGGCGAGGCACCCACGAAATCGGCTCTGCGATCTGCGAGAGGCTATCTCAGTAAATCAGGGCTACTGGTCGGCCATGACGAACTCAAGTCGGCCAGGTGCCACGCGCACATCCACAGGCATCATACCGAACATACGCTGGGCGAAGTCGGTTTCGTCCAGCCGGTACACCGGCATGGTCTCCAGCATCTGGGCCACGAGCCGCATCACCGTATCGGTTACAGGCTTCAGATCCCCTTTGAAGAAGGGGGAGTCGATACTGCTCTCCAGAAGCTGCAACCGTCGTATGAAAATGGCTTTTTCAGCACTGTCGTAAACCGGCGCACCCTCAACCTTCAAGGCAATATCTACGGGCAGCTTCGTCATCAACGCATTCAGGGCAACCTGCCCCCTCACATCGATTACTGCCACGTCCCGGCCATCGGGCCCGAGGGTAATGTCTGCATCATCGAGACTCAGACTCAGCGGAGAACCGCTGTTCAACTGGTTGCGATCAAATTCACGCACCACATCCTGGAGATGTCTCTCCAACTCACCTTCAGAAATCGAATAGGGCGACAGACTGGCACAGCCGCTGGCGAGCACCAGCATCAAAACCAGTAGCGCCCGAAAGAGATACAGCGGCGTTCTATTCATTTTCAGCCCGGGCCTCCACTTGAGGCGTCAGATTGTCATCAAAAACCACGTGCAACAGGATGGGCCTGCAACAGACCTGGCAATCCTCGACATACTCCTGTTCCGGCACTGAGGGGTCGACGCTGATATCCAGCGTCTCCCAGCAGTACGGGCACTGAATCAATACCGAGTCCAGGGCTGACATGGCATCACCTCAGAACTGTTGTTTGGCCATCCACGGGATGACGCGATCAAACGCCTCTTCCAGTTTCTCGCAGGTTGTGGAAAAACTGATCCTGACGGCGTTGGTACACCCTTCGCCGAAGGCATCACCAGGCACCATACAGACGCCCGTTTCTTTCAGCATCCGCAGGGCCAGATCCGAGCCATCTACATGGGGCGGCAGGTCGGGAAACGCAAAAAAGGCACCACCAGGCTTGTAGCCAGTCATGTAGGGCGTCTGGTCAACCAGCTCAACCACCTTGTCCCGACGCTCACGATAGATATCGACCATATCGCGAACGCACTGCTGGTCCCCCGTCAGAGCGGCCACACCGGCAAACTGGGAGGGCGTGTTGGCCACCGACGTGGTGAACATGTGGTAGCGCCGCAGCGACTTGATCGCCGCCTGGCTGGAAATTACCCAGCCTACACGCAGCCCCGCCATGCTATACGTCTTCGAGAAGCTGCTGATGCACATGATGTTGTCCAGGTCCATCGAGCAGTTCAGCACGCTGGCGAAGTCGTCATCGTCGAAGATCAGGTGATCGTAAACTTCGTCCGCATAAACCTGGATGCCCCGGTAGGCGCACTCTTCAAGGATGGTTTCAACGGTACTGCGCGGGTAAACCGCCCCGGTCGGATTGTTGGGGTTGTTCAGGATCAGCGCGAAGGTACGGGGCCCCATGGCCCGGATAACCTCATCCGGGTCCAACTGGTGGTTGTTTTCCGCCCGGGTCTGGACAAACTTCACCTCACCACCGTTCATTCGGATCAGTGGTGCATAGAGCAGGAATGACGGATCCGTCACGATAAACTGCCGACCTGGCGCAGAGGTAGCGGAAATCGCCAGGTACATGGCCTCTGTGGCACCACTGGTAATCAGGATGTTATCCCGGGTCAGCTTGCGGTTGTAACGCTTGCCGTAGTAGTCACGCAGGGCCACCAGCAGTTCCGGCAGACCGGCATCCATGGTGTAGCCGGTCTGCCCCGCATTGAGCGCATCGATGTAGGCATCGATTACGTGCTTGGGGGTCGGCAGATCCGGCTGACCGATGGAAAGATGAATGACATCCTTCATGGTGGCCGCCATATTCACCATGCGCCGGATGCCCGGCACCGGGATCGCCTGCATGGCAGGGTTCCAACTGGCCTTGGTTTTCCGGTACTTCACTCTACGCGGTTTGGTCTGGCCGGTTTCTTTGTTGGCGGCTTCTGCCATAAACACCTCCTGCAAACGGGGCAAATAGAATCTACTCCTGCAGGTTAGTCAGTATGAAAGGCCTCTACAAGACAAAACGTCATAAAGATGATGTACGTGAAAGTACCGCCATCACCGCCGTCAGAGCAAAATCTGTTGCCACGCAAGTTGACCCGACAGTACCTGCCGACCAGACTGTAAATACCCTCATGGGCGATCGTCAGTCACACATAGTCATTCATCACAAAAGCGGAGGCTCAATGACTCAGCACAGCAAACCTGTTGTTACCGTTCTCACCGCGCCAGGGGAACAGGAACCGCCGGGGATGGACGCAGTCAGGGCCCGCGCGGATGTGCGCTTTGCCTGTGACGAGCCAACCCTTCGCGACACCCTGCCCGGCACCGACATCATGATGGTGACGGACTTTCGCACAGAGGCCCTGGCGGCCGCCTGGCACACGGCAGACAAGCTGAAATGGATCCACGCTACCAGTGCTGGCGTCGATGCACTGATGTTCCCGGATCTGATCAAGGGAGATGTCACCGTGACCAATGCCCGGGGCATTTTCGACCGCACCATTGCCGAGTATGTGCTCTGCACCATCCTGATGTTCGCCAAGGATTTCCCTAACTCCATCCGGCTGCAGATGAAGCACCAGTGGAAACATCGGGATACGGAACGGGCTGAGGGCAAGCAGGTTCTGGTTGTCGGTGCCGGCTCTATTGGCCGCCAGATTGGTCGCCTGGTCGGCGCTGCCGGATTAAAGGCACACGGCATTGCCCGCAAACCGAGAAAAGAGGATCCGGATTTTGTAGCGGTGCACGGCAACGACGATATTTATGAGCAGTTGGGTCACGCGGACTTCGTGGTGATTGCGGCACCCCTGACGCCCCAGACCGAAGGCCTGTTTGACGAGAAAGCCTTCAAGGCCATGAAAAACTCCGCCCGCCTGATCAACATTGGACGCGGCCCGATCGTCAAAACCAATGATCTGATCACAGCCCTCAAAAATGGCGAGATTGCCGGCGCCGGACTCGATGTCTTCGAAGAGGAACCGCTGGCAGAAGATCACCCACTCTGGGACATGGAGAACGTCACCATGACCGCCCACATGGCCGGCGACTTCATCGGCTGGAAGCGGGCCCTGACCGACCAATTCCTGGAGAACTTCGACCGTTGGCACAAGGGCGAGGAGCTGTTCAATCTGGTGGATAAGGAACTGGGATACGCTGGCAGCAAATAACCGACTTTATCCCCCAGTCAAAAAAACGGGAGCCCGAAGGCTCCCGTCTCAAATCCAAACCAGTAAAACCAGATCAGCTACCAGACAACGACTGATCCGAAGGATCGATCTCCATCTGCTGGATCGCAATCACCGCCTGGGTGCGGTTCCGCACCCCGAGCTTCCGGAACACCGCCGTGATATGCGCTTTGATGGTGGCCTCCGACACGTCCAGATCATAAGCTATCTGCTTGTTCAGAAGCCCCTCGGCCAGCATTCCCAGCACCCGGAACTGTTGCGGCGTGAGCGACGCCAGCTTCTCGGAAAAGTCGGTGGCATCCGAATGCATCCGCTCGATCTTGTCAGCCACCCCCTCCGGCAACCAGACATCCCCTTCCAGAACAGCCTGAATCGCCTCAGTGATGGTGGGCAGCGGCGCCGACTTCGGAATAAAGCCGGAAGCACCGTAGTCAATCGAGCGACGCATCACCTGCAATTCCTCAGATCCTGACACAACCACCACCGGCAGCCCCGGGTACTGCCCGCGCATGAACACGAGCCCGGAGAAGCCGTGGGCACCCGGCATGTTGAGATCCAGCAGAACCAGATCCGCATCCGGGTGCGACTCTACCGCCGCCTGCAGTGCCTTGATGCTGTCGACTTCCACCGTCTCGGCATCGGGCACCGCCTGACTGACCGCCTGCTTCAATGCTGCGCGAAACAGCGGGTGATCATCAGCGACGATAATTGTTTGTGCCATTCAACAGATTCCTTACAGGTACGTGGCCTGGTAACACACAGGCGTTACTGGTTCGCACGACCGCTGATCAGGTCATCGACTACACCCGGGTCTGCCAGCGTAGACGTATCACCCAACTGGTCGTGCTCGTTAGACGCAATCTTACGCAAAATCCGGCGCATAATCTTGCCAGAACGGGTTTTGGGCAGTCCAGGCGCCCACTGGATCACATCCGGCGAGGCAATCGGACCGATTTCCTTGCGTACCCACTGCACCAGTTCCTTCTTCAGCTCGTCAGAGGGCTCCTCGCCATGAACCAGGGTAACGTAGACGTAGATGCCCTGCCCTTTGATTTCATGGGGATAGCCAACAACCGCCGCTTCGGCGACTTTATCATGGGCAACGAGCGCGCTTTCAACTTCCGCGGTACCCAGACGGTGACCGGACACGTTCAGAACGTCATCGACGCGGCCGGTGATCCAGTAGTAGCCGTCCTCATCACGACGGGCACCATCACCGGTAAAGTACATGCCCTTATAGGTGCTGAAATAGGTCTGGGCAAAGCGCTCATGATCGCCAAAGATTGTGCGCATCTGGCCCGGCCAGCTGTCCAGGATAACCAGGTTACCCTCGGTCTTGCCCTCAAGGATATTGCCGTCATTGTCCACCAATGCCGGCTGGACACCGAAGAACGGAACGGTTGCGGAACCCGGTTTCAGATCAATGGCGCCCGGCAGCGGAGAGATCAGGATGCCGCCGGTCTCGGTCTGCCACCAGGTATCCACGATGGGGCACTTGCTGTTGCCGATAACCCGGTGGTACCACTCCCAGGCTTCCGGGTTGATCGGCTCGCCCACCGAGCCCAGCAGTTTCAGGCTTTCGCGGGTGGTGCCGCTCATGCAGGACTCACCTTCCGCCATCAGGGCACGGATTGCGGTCGGCGCGGTATAAAGGATGTTTACCTTGTGTTTGTCGACCACCTGTCCCATACGCGAGCTGTCAGGATAGTTAGGCACACCTTCGAACAGAACGGTGATGGCACCGTTGGCCAGCGGGCCATACAGGATGTAACTATGGCCGGTCACCCAGCCAAAATCAGCCGTACACCAGTACACGTCACCCGGGTGATAATCGAACACGTACTCGTGGGTCATGGAGGCATAGACCATGTAACCGCCGGTCGTGTGAAGCACACCCTTCGGTGCGCCTGTGGAGCCAGAGGTGTACAGCATGAACAGCGGATCTTCGGCGTTCATGGGCTCTGGTGGGCAGTCTGCAGATGCAGCCTTCATCAGATCCTCGTAACGCTCGTCACGGGCGTCATTCCAGGGCACTTCGGAATTGCCGGTACGGGTCACTACCACCACTTTTTCGACATTGGCGGTGTCTTCGTTCTTGAGGGCGGCATCCACGTTCTTTTTCAACGGGATCTTGCGGCCACCACGAACACCTTCATCCGCGGTCACCACAAAGCGGGACTTGCCGTTAACGATGCGCGCGCCCAGGGCTTCCGGAGAGAAACCACCGAAAACCACAGAGTGAATCGCGCCGATACGAGCACAAGCCAGCATGGCGACGGCTGTCTCGACAATCATCGGCATGTAGATCGTAACAACATCACCCTTTTTCACGCCCAGCCCTTTCAGGACGTTGGCGAATTTGCTGGTTTCTTCGTGCAGTTCGCGATAGGTCACGTTACGCGAATCGGCAGGGTCATCACCTTCAAAAATGATGGCGGTCTGGTCGCCACGCTTCTCCAGGTGACGGTCCAGGCAGTTGGCAGAGGCATTCAACTGGCCATCTTCGAACCATTTGATGGACAGGTTGTTGTAATCGTAGGTCGTGTTTTTGACCTTGGTGTAGGGCTTGATCCACTCAAGGCGCTTGCCGTGCTCACCCCAGAAGGTATCCGGGTCTTCAACTGACTGACGATACATTTTTTCATACTGTTCCCGGTTCAGAAGGGCCTGTTTGGCCACTTCCGGGCTTACCGGATATACCTGTTTACCAGTCATTGTGCTCCCCCTTTAGTCAGAGTCTGTTGTCATTGTCGGTTTTGGAATTCAGACGTTGGGACCTCTCCGGCCCTGTAGACGGATAGTGGTAGTTCACCATGCTAGCCACTACACAATGAATTAGACTAACGTCCTAATCCGCCTGAACTTTTAGCCCAAAAAGGTCGGTAACCCGCAAGAAAACAACGGTAAATTGCGCCGAACGAGAAGCTTTCTAAAGGATAGTTCGATTGGAGCCGATGGCAAACCGGGAAGAGCAACGGCCGGGCAGAAAAAAGCCCGGTCTTGGCGACCGGGCTCTGGATTCACGCTGCCTTTTTGCGAGCCTTGGCAGAGCGGAGGCTATAAACCTTACGCTCCTTGAGGGCGTAGCGATTAAGGCCCGCCAGGTGGATCTTGCGCAGGTAAACCGACCAGTCAATCTGCCGTGCGTCCACCGGAAACAGAACCTTGTCCAGCTCGCCCATCCTCGATGCCAGGGCCAGCAGATCGTCATTCCGGAAGATGTAGTCCGGAGCGGTGTAGAAACCAAAGATGGTGGCCAGCGAACGGGTCGTGTCCAGATTCCGGAGCACTTTCAACTCGCGATTCTGGCCCAGCATACGCAAAACCTTCCCGGTAATGCTCAGGGGAATGCGAACCCCGCCGACAACGGCATCGAACAACCGGCGGTTAACCGCAACAAAGGGTTTGGTCGGCTGACGGTAGAACAGCTGATCATATTCGGCGAAATTGGCTTTGGACTCCGCCATAAGGTGATCAATGAACTGTCCCAGGGAAACCGGGTTGGAGCTGCCACTACAGCACTGGTAAATCCGGTGACGAGGTGCATCAGCAACGGCTTCGGCAGCCGCCAGGATGATGGCGTTGGCCACCAGATCCACAGGGATAACGTCGATAACACCAGTGCGTTTGCCGGGGAATAACGTGACCTTCTCACGGGCGTAGGCAAGGATAATGGCGTCTGCCACTTTTACACCCTCAATCCAGCCCGGCGCGGGCTCTTCGAGTGCACTTTCAATAATTGATGGGCGCACGATTGCCAGCGCGCGCCCTGACAGGGCCTTCAGCAGAAGTTGCTCACCGAGCCATTTGGTAAAGGTGTAGGTATCGCTCCAACCGTAGTGATTGGCTTCACGAATGCCCAGGTCTACCAGCTTCTTTTCCAGCATTTTGCCGGAGTAGCGCGAGCGTACGTCCGCAATCTTGTCCTCCAGCAGGCGAACCAGCTCTTCGATCTCGTAATAGCCCTCCGTACTGCGGGGAATGGATTCTCCCGCCGGCTTGATTACCGTTTCTGTGATCTGTCCGGAATTCATGCCGTTCACATAACAGGTGGAAACCTGAAGTACCGCCAGGGACTTGTTCTGTCGGGCAAGCTCGGCGACGTTTTCCAGGCACTGTGTATTGATCGCAAGCGCTTTATCAAGCTCTTCACGGAAATTCACACTGGCCGCGGAATTGATGACCACATCAATGCCACCAGCCAGCTTACGGAAACGGTCTGCGGACAGGCCAAACAATGGCTCGGTTACTTCCCCGGTAACGCAGTGCACACGCTCGTCGATGAAGGTTTCGAAAGCCTCGTTGTCATCCTGACGAAGCCGATCAAAGACAGATGAGGTGGCGATCTCATCGAAAAAACGGTCCCGGGCATTGGGATGGCGTTTATTACCACGGATCAGCAGGTGAATGCCGCCAATATCGGGGACGGCGCGAATAAGCTTTTCCAGAACCACCTTGCCGAGAAACCCGGTGGTACCAGTAATCAGAACATGCTTGCCCCGGAGCCGCTCAAGTACTTTTGAAGACGCTTCGGGATTCAGCTGCTGTGTTGCCATGGGAGAACTCCTTCTCATTTCAATTCGTTGTCGGCGCACACCTGCCAACAAAGGGAAAGTTTGCGAATCAGGTACAACAGATCCACTGCATATTGCGGGCCACGATTCAAATTTATGCTTAATCCTTGCACAACTTTGGTGACAGAGCGGTGACACACAGCAAAGTTACGCTACAAAAAGTGCTAATAAAATGACGGAAAAGAAGGTAGGTTTTTCTGCCTATCAGGAGCGACCCGGATCATTGCCCGAGAGAGACCGCAGAAGCTGATCCAGGGAGATATCTGCCGGCTGCTCCTTCAACACCCGCACCAGGCGATCCTGCTCGCCAAAACTGATGCGGTCGTAAAAAGGCTCGCGGAGCACCGGGTGGGCCGGTTCAGGGGGTTCCGGCTTGCGCGCGGGAGGCGAAATCTGGTCCGCCAGCTCACGAAGGTGGATGGCCAGATGATGCTTGCGTTCGGGGCTGAGGCTCTCCCACTGGAACGACCCCAAACCGGTCTGGATAATCTCGATGGCATCACTGTCCAGCGTGCTCCCCAGCAGTGCAAAAAGCCGGGTGAATGCTTCATAACGCAGCATCGGGTCCACCGGCGCCTGACTGAACACTGCCTCAATTTCACCAACGGCCTCCAGGCAACGCTCTTTGATCGCCGGCGCCTCACTCTCAGCCTGGGGCTCTGGCTTGCTCAACCCTTTGGGTGGGTTCGCGGACTCTCTTTTCGACACCTTGTGCCAGTAGGCTGCAATACCGGCCTTGCGCCTGGGTAACTGGGACAGCCGCACATCCAGCATGTCCGCAAGGGTATGAAACTGGCGGCATGAGGGGTCCGAAACAGGCAGAAGCGCAACGGGCTTCTGGTTGAGAACCGACTGGCGAAGGGTTTCGTCCCGCCAGATCCCACCCATGTAATGGAGCGAGATTCCCAGGTGGCGCTGGGCAGCGGCATCCAGGCGCTGGAACACAGATCGCGCCTGGCTGGCACCCTGGGCCATATTCACCAGAATACTGGGTATCCGGTTGTACCCCCTGCGCCGCAGAACCTTGATCAGCGAAAAGGCGTCAGTCAGGGAGGCCGGATCCGGGGTCACGACCATACAGGCCAACTCTGTTGCAGCAATCATATGCAGCCCGGCGGCCTGCAGGCCGGCAGCAGTATCGGTGATAACGTAATCGTAGCGGTTTTCGAGATTATAAAGCGCCCGCAGTATACGGAGGCTTTCAGTGGGCCCCATGTCCATACATTCCTGGACGCCAGATGCCCCCGGCACAATGTGCAGTCCGTAATCGGTCTCGAGGATAATATCCTCCAGACGACACTCTCCGGCCATCACATTGGCAAGGGTCTTTCTTGGATAAAGGCCAACCATGATGCTGACATTGGCCAGATCAGTGTCGCCATCCAGCAACAAAACCCGGTTATCCTGCCTCGCCAGGGTAAGCGCAAGATTCAGGGCAACCGAGGTTTTACCCACCCCACCCTTGCCGCCGGTAATGGCAATGGTGCGAGGTTGGTTCGGATTGTGCTTAACAGGTTCTCTGGCGTTCATCACCGGTAATCTAGGTCCCTGATTTTTCGGTTTCGGATAGTTTAACCTGTAAAAATTCTACACATATCACGAATCAGATAATATATTGCTTAAAAAAAGAGCAATAAGTATTTAATAACGACGGATTATTGTCTAAGCTCTTTTCGGACAATAAGAATGAACGCTCCGTCAGATACTGATTTTTTCGCCGCACGGCAGGTAAGCCTATGCACATTGCGCCTGATTTACAGCTACCGAGTCTCCCGGAGGTGACCTTGCGGGCGCTCGATGCTTGTCATCAGGACGAGAGCTACCGAAAAATCAGCGAGATTGTCTCTGCCGATACGGCGCTGGTGGCTCGTATACTGGCACTGGCCAATTCCGCCTTGTACGGCCCCTCCACCCCGATTCGATCCGTTGACCAGGCACTCCTGAGACTCGGCACCCGCCGTTTTCACACGCTGGTACTGACCGCCGCCCTTCGACAACTGCTGTTCGAGCTGGGCGGGGACGAATGGCAGCAGCTCAGAGACTTCTGGCGACACTCGCTCACTACCGCCCTGACCGCCCGGGCCCTGGCCACGCTCACCCGCTACCCGGAACCAGACGAAGCCTTCATGCTGGGCATGCTTCACAACATCGGTGAACTGATCGCTATTAAAACGCCAGCCACCGAGGCGAAGCAACACTATCTTGATCACCAGTCAGACATCGCCGCCGAGCTCGTGGCTTCCTGGGGGCTGGGGCCCATGGCAGCCGATGCCATGCGCTATCAGCAGGCATTGCCCTCGGAACTGCGGGATGCCGGGCATCTGGTGAAGCTGATCAGCCTCGCTACCCGGCTAGCCCTGTCAGACGCCGCCGGCATTGCAGCTGCAGGCACGGTATTCGGGCTGAACGAAGAACTGACCCGTGAGATCAACCGCCGTATTGGACATGAAGTCTCGGGCATGGCCGCTTCTATGGGAATCCCACTGGATGAGGATTACTGTGGCGAAAGCGCCTCGAGGCAACTCAAACAGACTATTCTGCGTCAGGCCATGGCGAACCAGGCCATCAACCTTGCCGACCTGACCGGTGAAACCGAGGATATTCTCGCCGAAACGGTGAACAGTCTTACCCTGATCACGGGCTTACCGGCACTTTGCTTTGGACACACAGGAGACAACCTCGTGCTCCTGTCCGGCACCATTGGAGACATCCCCGAACTGGCAGTAACCGCCAAGCCCGGTGGCAGTGTCCTTACCGAAGCCTTCATTTCCGGCCTGCCAGTTAGTCTTGGCGAACGCTCACCCACGGTACTGGACCGTCAGCTGCTCTCGCTGTTACACACACCATCGCTGCTAGCCGTGCCGGTCAAGGGTGGTGACAATTGCCCTGGCGTATTCGCCCTGGGCACCGACAATGATCATCTGCCGACAACTCTTGAACTGGCGGATATCTTTACCCACCAGTTGGCTTCCGTGCTGGCAAACCGAACGGCTGCTGGAGCAGCTGCAGACACTGGAACGGAAGGACTGGATCAGGAAATAGCCCGCGACCGGCTGCGCAAACAGGTGCACGAGGTCAGCAATCCCCTGACCATCATCAGACAGTACATTTACCAGTTACGCGGCAGGCTTGAAGATGCCGGTGTCCAGCAGGAGCTGGACGTGATCCGCGATGAGCTGGACCGGGCCGGCAACCTTTTGCTGCAGATGAGCCATACTGACAACAGCCAACACGGTGACGACGGGGTTGAGCTCAATGCCGAACTGGAAAGTCTGGCCCGTATCCTCGAAGATAGCCTGTTCAGCTCTGCGAACCGCAACCTGAAGTTATCCCTGTGCAGCGAACCAACACGGGTTACGGCTGGCGCCACCAGGATTCGCCAGGTTGTTATCAACCTGGTTCGTAACGCTGCGGAAAGCCTTCCGGATGATGGTGGCACAGTTGAAATACATACATCTGCCCCGGTGTGGCAGAATCATCGCACCTGGGTGGAGCTGGAAGTTAAAGATACAGGCAGGGGAATACCCGGTGAGATCAGGGACACCCTGTTTGCACCAGTAAAAACCACAAAGGGAGAAGGCCACAGCGGTTTGGGCCTGAGTATTGTGAAGCAGCTAGTCGATGACATGGAGGGCATCATAGCTTGTCGGACGGGGCAGGAGGGCACCACCTTCAGGATTCTGTTCCCGGCGGCCAGCCATAAAAAGAACGAGACCGACTGACGCAGAAACAACGGACACAGACCGATGGCACCTGAACAAACTGATCAGCCTTTCAGTCACGGGTTAACGGCACGGATACTGGTAGCGGACGACGAGCCCCGCCTGCTGAATACACTGGCTTCGCTGTTGCGCAGCCGGGGGTACGAGGTTGCGGAAGCACACGGGGGTCGAAAAGCCTGTGACCTGATTGACCAGGAAGCGTTCGATCTGGCGCTGCTGGATCTGCGGATGCCAGAAGTCAGCGGCTTCGATGTCATGGCCCATCTCGCCAATAGGCAACCGGATTGCGGGGTGATTGTGGTTAGCGGCGAGAGCTCCTTCAGCGCCGTGAGCCGCGCCCTGCGTCGGGGTGCCCTGGATTACATCCGCAAACCCTTCGATCCTGAAGAGCTGTTGGCCACCGTCGAAAGTGTTATCGGGAAGAAATCACTTCTTGAAGCCCACGAACACATCCAGATGCGGCTGGAAAAATCCGAGGCCCTGCACCGATATATTGTTAACAGTTCGCCCGACATCGTGTTCATGCTCGATCACGACGGCCACTTCTGTTTTGTAAACAGCAAGGTCGAGAGCCTGCTCGGATATCAGCCAGCGGAACTCTGTGGTCAGCACTTCCGACATATCCTTGACGACCGGGACGTGACCCGGGGAACCCTGGCCCTGAAGGGCCCCAACATCACCGCAGACAACCCCAGAACCCTGGAGGTTCGCCTTAAAACCCGCGGAAGCCGCCGGGCAACCCGACACTTCGAGATAACTGCCTTTCCAATCGATCCGCAAACCTGGCCCCATTCCGGAACAACCCAGGGTGGCGGGAATGGCAATGGCGCGCGCTATTACGGCACTGCCCGCGATGTCACCGAGCGAAAGGAGGCCGAAGCGTTCATCAATTTCCAGGCCTATCATGATTTGCTGACCCGCCTGCCAAACAGAGCCCTATTCAAGGACCGTCTTGAGCTTGCAATAACCCACGCTAAACGCGGCGGCCAGAAACTCGCAGTGATGTTCCTGGATCTGGACCGCTTCAAGGTCATCAACGATACCCTCGGTCACGCCATGGGAGATCGTCTGCTGCAAGCAGTAACCCACCGTCTTGAAAAATGTCTGCGCAAGGGCGACACACTGTCCCGGTTCGGTGGCGACGAATTCACCCTGTTATTGCCCTCCATCCACAATCACGACGATGCCAGACAGATCGCCAAGAAGCTGATTGATGCCCTCAGGGCGCCTTTTCAGTTGGGTGATCACGAGGTGTTCGTGGGTGTGAGCATCGGTATTGCCATCTTCCCGGAAGCCGGCGAATTCATGGACCAGCTGATCCAGAACGCCGACATTGCCATGTACCATGTCAAAGGCAAGGGCAAGGACGGCTACCGCTTCTATTCCGACAGCATGAGCATCGACACCGCCAACCGGCTTAACCTGGAGCGGGATCTGCGCCTGGCGCTGGAGCGGGACGAGTTGAGGGTTTTCTACCAACCCCAGGTATGCTCCACAACCAACCGGGTTGTCGGTCTCGAAGCCCTGGTCCGCTGGCAGCATCCGGAACGTGGACTGCTCTACCCCAGGGATTTCCTGCCCCTGGCGGAGGAGACCAAATTGATCGGCCAGCTCAGTGAGCGGGTTCTGGATCAGGCCTGCCAGGACGTTGGCCGCTGGATCCGGGCTGGCCATGCCGACCTCAGGCTGGCCGTCAACCTGTCACCCATCCAGGTCGAACACCCGCGCTTTGTGGAAACCCTGATGCAGCAGGTAAAGGCCCACAACTTCCCGGCCGGCAATCTGGAAATCGAAATCACCGAAAACGTGATCATGAACGATCTTGAGCAGATCTCCCAGAAACTCCGTGAACTGGCGGCTCTGGGTGTCCGGATAGCGATTGACGATTTTGGCACCGGCTATTCGTCACTGAATTACCTGCACCGCCTCCCTATCCATACCCTCAAGGTCGACCAGTCTTTCGTAAAAGCCATTCGCAGCGGAGAGGACGGCGCGTGCATCGTGAATGCCATCGTCGCCATGGCTCACGGGCTGAAACTGGAGATTGTTGCCGAAGGCGTGGAGACCGACGAGCAACTGGAATACCTTCGAGGCCTGGGCTGCCACCAGGTTCAGGGCTTTTTCTACGGCCCTGCCAGGCCTGCAGCCGAAATCTCCAGAACCCTCGGCACCACAAGAGCCAAAGCCGCATCATTCTGATAGACGATTATTTATTGTCTGACACTCCGATATAAAACCGCGATCTGGTTTGCAAAGTATTGCAGTACGTTACTTTGTGTATCCGGAAATGCGCATTACTGCACATATTTCTCCCACCCTGTTCTCTAAGCTCAAATCCATAGGCGCTGATCACCGGAATGTCCGACATTCTCGGACCAATAACGACAAAAACGGTGACGGCATCCAAGGAACAAGAACAGGCAGCAGTCATCATGCGCGACAAGTACAAGTATATTGGTCCCGTCTACGATTTCCTGAGCAACCTCTATAGCGGCAAGAACATTCACCGTTGCAAGACAGCGATGCTGGATGTTGAAACCGTCCAGCCTGGAGACCGGATACTGTTCGCCGGAGTTGGCCACGGCCGGGATGCCATTCGGGCTGCTGAACTGGGCGCCGATGTGACTGTGGTGGATCTGTCCGAAACCATGTTGCGAAAGTTTGCCGAGGCTCAGGAAAAAGAGGCTCCACACCTTACTATCCATCGCATCCACAGCGACATCATGAAGGTGGATGAGTTCGAGCAGTACGACATGGTGGTCGCCAACTTTTTCCTCAACGTATTCGACGAAGACATGATGGTCCGGGTCCTGGAGCACCTGATACGTCTGGGCAAGGCCGACGCCCGAGTGGTTGTTGGCGACTTTTCCTACCCCACGGGCAACCTGCTTTCCAGAATGTTCAAGAAGCTCTACTGGTACATGGCGGTCTTCATTTTCTGGCTGTTCGCCAACAATGCCTTCCACAAAATCTACAACTACCCCGAGCACATGCAGCGGCTGGGCCTTCAGGTCACGGACAAGAAGCACTTCAAGCTTCTGAACATGAACTGCTACTGGTCCATTCTCGGACGCAAGCAGGCCTGAGCACTTCGCTAGAGAGTCACCCAACAAAAATAAACAGGGAGAAGCAGCATGTCGGATCAGATACTCGCACTGGACAGGGTTGGCGCGCTGGAGAGCGGCTCATTTACATTTACCGAGCGTGTCGATTTCCTGAAGAGATACGGCACCCATTCCCAGTCGTTTTCCACGCTCCAACCAGGCATGCAGTATTTCGATGTACCGGGTATAGGTTACATCGCCTACATGCGCAAGTGGGGGGCAACCTTCGTGCTCTCGGACCCGGTCTGTGCACCGGAGGATTTCGGCGGCCTGCTGGAGAGCTTTCACCAGAAATTTCCGAATGCCAGCTACATCCAGGTGTCCAAGCCAGTGGTCGACTTCCTCCATCTGCGCTTTGGCCTCTACGGCACCCAGTTTGGCAGCGAGTCCCGCATCGATTTGAGAAAATGGTCCCTCAGTGGAAAGAAGAAGCAGATTCTCAGAACCGCACTGAACCAGGCGGAGAAAAGCGGTATTACCGTCAAGGAACGTTTCAGCGACGACCACACCCGTGAAATATCTGAGGCCTGGATCCGAACACGGAAATGCAAGAGCAATGAAATTCGATTTCTGATACGCCCCATGGAAATGGACTACCGCGAAAACGAAAGGCACTTCTACGCCTATCAGGATGGCAAGGCGGTCGGGTTTATCTATTTCGACCCGATCTATCGCAACAACGAGATCATCAGTTATGTGCCCAACATTTCCCGGGCCAATGCCGATTTCCGCCAGGGTATTTTCTATACCCTCATGGCCCATGCGATGGAAGTTTTCAAGGCCGAGGGCGTGCCCTACCTGGATCTTGGGCTGATTCCCTTGTCACTGGATTCGGCAACAGAACATCAGGAGAGCAGGCTGCTGAAACGTCTCCTGCACGGACTCTATGAAAAAGGTAATTTCCTATATAATTTCAAGGGACTGGAGTTCACCAAATCGCGCTTCCGGGGCGAGAACTTTAAAACCTATTGCTGTCACAAACGATCGATTCCGGCGCTGGAATTCCTGGCCATGTTTAAACTGACCCGATTGCTGTAACTCCCGGGGCATCACCGGGCCAGTCTTCATTGAGCAGCCTCGGCGCCAACCCGAGTCCTGTCATGAAAGTTATGATTCCTTTGGGCGCCGAACCTGAGAACAAAGCTGACATTACGGGGTGATCCCCTGCCCCGCAGGTCTGGCCTTCGGCCAGCGCAAGTTGTCCTTTCTGTTCCAGCAGCCAGGCCACCCGCCGGGCAATGGCCTCCCCCGAGTCGACCCAGAAACGAACTGACGGGAGAGTCTGCTTAAGGCTTTCCAGTAACAGCGGATAATGGGTGCAGCCCAGAACCAGCGTGTCGACATCGGCGTCTCGAAATGGCTGCATTGCTGCTTGCAGCTCGGCAAGTGGAACTTCTCGCCCAGAAACCAGGTCCTCCGCCCAGCGCACCAGCCCCGGATGACCGATGCGTTCAACCTTGCAGTCGCCGGCGAATTCCTCAATCAGCCTGTCCAGATAGGGTCTGCGAACCGTTGCCGGCGTCGCCAGAAGCCCCATCCGCCGGTTCACGGTTTTCGCCGCCGCCGGCTTGATGGCGGGCACCACCCCCACAACCGGCACCGGTGTCATGGCCCGTAGATGCGGCAGAACCACGGTGCTGGCGGTATTGCAGGCCACGACGATAACGTCCGATGGGTACAGCTGGAGAGCTCTGGCAATCAGGGTGCAACAGCGGTCAATCACGACCGTTTCGGATTTATCGCCATAGGGAAAGCCTGCGTTGTCCGCAAGGTAGACGATCTCCAGCCCCGGCAGATATCGGTGAATGCAGGCCGCGACGCTCAGCCCGCCCACGCCGGAGTCGAACACCAGAACCCTTGGAGGCGCCTGCCCGCTCAAACCGGAATGCCTCCCCGGGAAATCTCGTTCTCCATGGCCCGGATCAGCCGGCCCGAAATCGTGGTTTCCGGCGGCACAGGGGGTGTATCACCCGGCAGGAACCAGTCGGCATCGGCAAGCTCATCCTCCTGAAGAACCAGCTCGCCCCCCGCGTAATCGGCAAAAAATCCGACCATCAGTTGGTGGGGGAAAGGCCAGGGTTGCGACGCATGGTAGCGGATATTGGTGACATCCAGCCCGGTCTCTTCCTTCACCTCGCGATGCACAGCGCCCTCGAGGCTTTCGCCGGGCTCAACAAAACCGGCAATGAGGCTGTAGAAATGCCTCTTGACCCTTGAAGACCTGGCAAGCAGCAGCCGATCGTTCCGACGGATCACCACTATCACGCAGGGTGCGAGCCTCGGATACCACGGGATTCCGCAGGGTTCGCACCACTTGGCCCGCTCCCTGGGGTGGAAGCCGGTTTGTTCGCCGCACCGACCGCAATAGCGGTGGTCGCGCCACCACTGCCATACCTGAAACCCGGTGCTGAGCATATCCGCCGGGGCATCACTGAGCATCAGCAGAGCATCCCGCAAGGGAATAGTCTCATGATCACCAACACCAGAGTCCGGTAATTCTGTCACGAATACGTCGCGTCCGTCGTAGTTGCCCAGAGACACCGACTCGGGCAACCCGTCCCGGAAAAGGCGACTGTCGCCATGATGCAGCCAGCCGTTATCAGGCTTGACCACGTCTGTCCCCGACAACGCGAGGATGAGATCGCCTTTTTCCGGCGGCCGGGTCGTCCAGCCGGGTATCCACTGAGTCATTCGACCACCATTTGATGCGTCAATCGGGTGATTAATAGATCAGTCCGAAATGTACCACATTGCTGCACCGGCCAAGAATGAAAGCTCGACTTTCCGCTCTGTACTCAACCAAGTAAACTTGGCACCTGTTTCTTCAACGGAGTTGCAATTTATGCGTCTTTACCAGGGCATTCGCAGCCTGATCCTGACCCTTTTCCGCAAGATACTGTTCATCTGGGTCCGGACAGATGTCAGCGGCAACAGCGTTGAGGCCCTCGCCCTGGATCCCGACAAACCGGTTTGCTACGTGCTGCAGTACAGCTCACTGTCGAGCCGCCTGGTTCTCGAGCAGGAGGTCATCCGGGCAGGCCTGCCGGGCGCCACCGAAGCCCTGCCGGTGAAGAACGGTCCGTCCCACTCCTTCTTTTTTCTCTACCGCCGGATTGGCGGTTTTTTCAGAGGTCGCCAGGCGCCAGCGCCCACCAATGAATTTCAGGCCCTGGTTCGCTACGGACTCGAACACCCAGACCAGGATGTCCAGATTGTGCCTGTGTCCCTGTTCTGGGGCCGCTCTCCGGACAAGGAAAAATCCCTGGTCAAACTGCTGCTATCCGACACATGGTCCATTGCCGGTCGGCTTCAGAAGTTCCTGATCATCATGGTTCACGGCCGCAATACCTACGTACAGTTCAACCAGCCGCTGTCACTGAAGCAGGTCATCGATGAATACCGGCACAGTGAGGAGCGCGCCAACCGCAAACTGGCGAGAATTCTGAGAACCCACTTCCGCCGCGTTCGCCAGGCTGTTCTGGGGCCCGACCTCTCTCATCGCCGCACCCTGGTGGCAGGCCTGGTGCGCACCCAGGCAGTCAAGGAGGCTATTCGGGAGACCGCGGCAAAAGACGACATCCCCCCGGAGAAGGTTCGTGCCAAGGCCTACAAGTACGCAGACGAAATTGCCGCCAGCATGTCCATCGTTACCATCCGGTTCCTGGAAGTGGTGCTGTCATGGCTGTGGAACCGGATCTACAAAGGTATTGCCGTTAACAATATCCGGGTGGTGAAAGAAGTGGCCCAGGACAACGCGGTGGTCTATGTGCCCTGCCACCGGTCACACATCGACTACCTGCTGTTGTCCTATGTGCTCTACAAGAACGGCCTGATGCCACCGCATATCGCCGCTGGCATCAATCTCAATATGCCGGTTGTCGGGCCGATCCTGCGCCGGGGCGGGGCATTCTTCATGCGCCGCAGCTTCAAGGACAACCCCCTGTACGCCACCGTTTTCAATGAATACATGCACGTGATGTTCTCCCGGGGCTACTCCGTCGAGTACTTTGTGGAAGGTGGTCGCAGCCGCACGGGCCGGATGCTGCAGCCGCGGCCGGGCATGCTGGCAATGACCGTTCGCAGCTTCCTCCGCGACCACCGCAAACCCATTGTGTTTGTGCCCGTTTACATCGGCTATGAAAAAGTCATGGAGGGTCGCTCCTATCTGGGCGAACTTCGTGGCAAGAAAAAAGAGAAAGAGAGCGTATTCGGCCTGGCGAAAACCGTTCGCAAACTAAGCAACTCCTTTGGTCGCGTCGCGGTGAACTTTGGCGAAGCCATTCACCTGTCAGAGGTTCTCGATGATGTTCACAGCAGCTGGCGGGATGAGGCCTACGACACTGAATATCGTCCACGTTGGCTTAACAGCGCGGTGTCGGAGCTATCGTTCCGGGTGGCATCCAACATCAACGCCTCGGTTGCCGTTAACCCGATCGGCATGACCGCTACTGTTCTGCTGGGCACCGACCGACTGGCGATGGATGAGGGCCAGTTAATCCGCCTGATGGATCAATACGCCGGGCTGCTCAGGGCTTTCCCCTATGCGGAAACGGTAACCCTGCCTGAGGGCTCCGGCAAGGACTGGATCGCCTACTGTGAAGACATGGGTCTGGTTAGCCGCCAGCCTCAGAAACTCGGCGACATCATTGCCCTGGAAGGCAGTAATGCCATCCTGATGACCTACTACAGGAATAACATCCAGCATCTGTTCGCTCTGCCCTCATTGATTGCCAGCCTGTTTGAAAACAAGGATTCGCTGGGTCGGGACAAGATCGTGTTCCTCGCCAGCGTGGCCTATCCTTACCTGCAATCCGAGCTGTTCCTGAAGTACCAGCCGGATGAAGCCAAAAACGTGATCAATCAGTGGATTGATGTTCTTATTGAGCAGGGCCTGCTGAAGCCGCTGGATGATGACCGGATCGGTCGGCCGGAGGAAGGGACAGAGTCGATGCTGAGGCTCAGGGTTCTCTCCCGCTTTATCATTCAGACCGTCGAGCGCTACCACATTGCCCTGGGCATTCTGCGCAAGTACGGCTCGGGTAAGATCAGTGCCTCCGAACTGGAAGAGCAGAGTGCGCTGCTGGCCGAACGCATGTCCATCCTTTTCGGTCTCAACGCACCGGAGTTCTTTGACAAGAGCCTGTTCCGGAACTTCATTGCCAATATGCAGAACAATGGCGTTATCACCACCGACGATAATGGCCTGCTGTGCTACGGGGAAGGACTGGATGAGGTGGCGGATGATGCACGCCTGGTGCTGAGTGTCGAGAAGCGACAGGCTATCCAGCAGGTCACCATGATGGGCGCCTGATCGCGCTCACTGGGTTGGCAGCGCCTTGATGGAGTAGACATCATAACGGCTGCTTTTGCCTTCTATGCGAGTTGTCGGCTCCGGCCCCTCAATCGCCGGGGCCTTCCGGGGTCGCTTGACCACAACCCGGTAACGGGCACGCTCAAGAGCGCCAGCCAGCAGCTGCCCGGAGTCCTCGTCGTCCCCCACGATGGTACGAAACACCTGCATTTCCTTTTTCACCAGAGCCGACTTGTCCCGGTGGGGGAACATCGGGTCCAGGTAGACGATATCGGCAGCCTCGGCATCAGAGTTCAGCAGCCAGTCAATACTGCTGCCTTCCAGCAATCGCATGCGCGCGACGATAGCTTCGCAATCCACGTTCAGGGCGGCCCGCGCCAGACCATCCGCCAACAAGGCATGGATCACCGGATTACGCTCGAACAGCGTGACCCTGCAACCGAGGCTGGCCAGAACGAAGGCATCCTGGCCCAGCCCTGCGGTCGCATCAACCACATGAAGCGTCGCACGGGTTTTCTGCAGGCCGACCGCTTTGGCCACCAACTGACCGGCACCACCGCCATGTTCGCGACGGTACCCCATCTTGCCGGTAACAAATTCCGCGCGCACCGGCCCGGGTGCACCCTTGCCGGTCACCTGCAGGCCAAGACCCTGCTCATCAAGGAATAGCAAAACCGGAAAATCCCTGACATCTCTGGGTCGCACGACACCGAGATTGATCAGCCCAAGAGACTCAGCGAGAGGCTCGGCCTGGAATCGGTCTCCCAGCGCGCTGCGGCCAACGGCGACGGTGTTCTGGCAAAGGGCAGAAAGGGCGGACGGTTCGGAAGAAGAGTCAGGCATCAGACCAGAATATCAATTCCGGCCAAGCTACCATCGCCGCCAGTTTCCTGACCGGCGGCGGCGACAGAGGCGAATGTGGACAGAGCCCTGGCGGCTGGGAGAGAAACCTCGTCAGCACGGAACCGCTCCAGACGGACGTCTTCGGCGGCACGACGGGCCTCAACCCGCCGCTCGAGGCTTTCAGTCGCATTACGGTCGCTGACAATGCCCTGTCGGCCATCAGCCAAGTCACGGCGGGCGGCATCGGGCGCTTTTTCCGGCGTTGACGCAGGCGCACGGGCCGCATCGCTGCGCTCCCGAACAGGGCTGTTGTTGCCGGTCTGGAAATTGAAATTGTTACCCGGGTTAATACCGCCAATCATGTTCAGATACCACTGGCCGGATGACAGGAAAACGTGAGCTGGAAGTATGGAAGATTATCGCCTGGAAGAAAAGACGGTTGGTCAGTTTTTACCCAGGATGGCGACTTGCCCGGATTAAACCGGGCGTCCATCGCGACTATCGGCCGGGCAGCTTTTTCCAGGCCACTTCATCCCTGATATACACCGGCTGAGCCTGCTCTGCCGGCACCGCCTTTCCCTGCTCGTAGGCGATCACTGCCAGGCGCGCAACCCAGGCTGCACGGAGCACCAGAGTTTCATCGATAATATCTACCCTTCCGGATACCTCCTCGGGCATGGCGGAGCGGTACTGCCAACCCGGACCTGCTCCGAACCAGCGTTCAGCGCCTGCGGGCAGCGTCACCGCCTCCGGCGGACAGACCTGTTCCGGAGCCAGCGCCACCGGGAGTCCTGACCGGGCGGCGAAACAGCCCCAATAAACCTCGCCCATACGGGCGTCGAATGCCACCGCAATACCGGTGTCCTCGGGGATCTCCAGGGCATCAATGGCACCCAGAGCAACCGCCTCCAGTGAGGAGACGGGCACCACCGGGATATCGAGCCCCCAGGCAAGGCCCTGTACGACACCGGTGGCGATCCTCACCCCGGTGAAAGAGCCCGGGCCGCAGGCAAATGCCAGGGCGTCCAGCTCTGCCGGGGCCAGGTTTTTCTCAGCCAACAGCTCCCGCACCATTGGCATCAGAAGCCGGGTGTGGCCCCTGGGGGCAAGCTCGAAGCGTTCGGATATCTCGCCATCAACAAGAAGGGCTGCCGAGCAGCCCTCTGATGACGTATCCAGTGCCAACAGTTTCACAGGTGTGAAAACCTCAGGTCAGGATGCCAATGATTTACTTGAGTTCAGACAGGATCTGGTCGCGAATGCTGTCCAGGCTGCCAACGCCTTCCACGCGGACGTATTTTGGCGCCGCAGCAGGCTCTTTCGATGCCCAGTCCTGATAGTAGCCGACCAGCGGTGCGGTCTGGTCGTGGTAGATCTTCAGACGCTTGCGAACCGTCTCTTCCTTGTCGTCCTCACGCTGAACCAGCGGCTCGCCGGTTTGGTCGTCCTTGCCCTCTACTTTGGGCGGATCGTATTTCACGTGATAGATGCGACCGCTACCTTCATGTACCCGGCGCCCGGACAGACGGCTGACGATTTCTTCGTCATCGACGGCGATTTCGACCACATAGTCGATGGCAATTCCCTGGTCTTTCAGAGCCTCGGCCTGGGGGATAGTCCGCGGGAAGCCGTCCAGCAAGAAACCGTTCTTGCAATCCGGCTGCTGAATGCGCTCTTCGATCAGCGCAATAATGATGTCGTCAGACACCAGGCCGCCTGTTGCCATGACTTCCTTGACCTGCTTGCCCAGCTCGGACTCGGCTTTTACCGCCGCCCGCAGCATGTCACCGGTGGAAATCTGGGGAATACCAAACCGTTCAGTAATGAACTGGGCCTGAGTTCCCTTGCCTGCGCCCGGTGCGCCTAACATGATGATTCGCATAACGCTGTGCTCCCGTTTTAGTCATTATCATTTGAAAAGCTGTGGCAAAAACCTCTGCCTTTGCGACAGCCTCTCCTGCACGGAACAGGTGTCAGCCGGAACGGCGAAGGCGCATTATACGAAGTCAGCCACGTCAGAGAAAGTCGACCTCCGTATCATGCACCGGAAGTGCGCATTTCCCAGCGAATAACGACAGGGTGTCAGGATGACAGGGAGCTGGCCAGTGCGTCCAGATCTGGAGCCACGCGATCAAGTTCTACATTCAGCTCTTCCAGAACCTCCGGTCGCAGGCCCAGGCCCTCGAGCAAAGTCGGCACGTCGTCGGGGTTGAACTCATCACCAATACCCCGATCTTTAAGCAGGGCGTTGGCCAGCTGAACCATCAGGACATAGTTCTCATGCTCGCCGTGGTAACCGGACTGCTGATGAACACCGGCCGCCTTGACCACCGGATCCGGCAGTTGCCACAAACGGTGCAGTATCCCGCCAATGGCGCCATGGCCAACCGAGAGGATCTCCTGGCCATTGCCCTGCCCGAACACCTGCTGCTCGAGAGAGTGCATGCTGGCCTCAGGATTGGCCTCGCGAAGCTCATTGAGTTCATCGAACTCCGCCGGGAAAAGATGCCCGACCAGCAACAGGCCGAAGTTGTGCAACAGCCCGCAAAGATAACCCAGACCTTTCTCGGCACCGCACCGCGGCGCAATAATCTGGCATAGAAACGCGCAATACAGGGAGTGGCGCCAGAAATTATCCATACCCAGAATGCCATGGCGGGGTACTTCAAAGGCGCGAACAGAGGCAATGCCCAGGGCGATGTGAGCCACACGGTCGAACCCCAGTACACGGGTGACCGCTTCCTGTACCGAATTGATCTGGCCCGGATAATTGAACAGTGCAGACCGGGCATAACGCATGATCTGCGCTGTCAGGCTCGGATCAAACTCGATCAGCTCGGCGAGTTCCCGGGCGGTGGCGTCGGTATTGGCGGTCAACCGCAGGATGCGAAGGGCGAGGGCCGGCATTGGTGGCAGGCGGTAGAGTTTCTGGAGTTTGTCGGCCACTTCCTCGAGCGTTAGTGCCTCGCGGTTGCCATTCCCCGGCCCCCGGATAACCAGGTGCCCTTCCCTGGCGCCTGCCAGCGCCAGCCGGAGGGATCGGCCATCCATCTCTATCAGAGAATGATCGGTACCGCTGGAGAACACGGCCTGATCCGACTGAATCACATCCTCATCAACGATAACGGGCAGTTCGTAGGCCTGCCCGATGGGTGGCGTGAAGCCGGGATCGCAATCCCCGAACAGGCGCATGGTCTGACGAGCGGTCAGCGGCTGCAGGCGCCGACCAGTCAACTGGTGGAGGGCATCCGGGTCCAGGGAACTGTCGAACTTGTGCACGGCCATCACGACGCCGGTAATATCGATCAGGAGGGTGGCCTGAACAAAGGCGTCCTGCGACAGGCCCGAGGCAATAACCGCCGCATCCAGGCTGGTCACCTGATCTATCGGCAGTTCTTGATAGCTGATGCCCTTGCGGGCGAGAAAACGTTCCAATCGTGCAGCCAGAGCCACAGCTTACTCCCTTTGTTCTTCGTCGGTGGCCAGGCTACCCGGCCTTTTCCCGGCACTCTTTTCGGCACTATCTCCGGGCAAATCATTAGCGTACGCGATCAACCGGTGTTGCGCATGCCCGCAGCAATGCCCGCCATGGTGACCTTCAGGGCCCGTTCCACCAGTTCCGGCACCTCGCCCTTGCCCTCACTTTGCCGATCCCGCCGCAGCAGTTCAGCCTGCAGGTAATGCAGTGGATCCGTGTAGGGGTTGCGGACCCGCATAGAATGCGCGAACACGGGCTCCGCCTCAAGCAGATCGGTTTGCTCCTTGAGCTCCAGAAGCCGCTCTATGCAACCCTGGAGGCGTGTTCGAAGGCTTTCACCCAGGGCTTTTAGCCGGTCATCGTCCAACAAGGTCTGCTCATAATAGCTGGCGATGCGCAAATCCGCCTTGGCCAAGACCATCTCCAGCATATCCACGTAGGTGCGGAAGAACGGCCAGCCCTGCATCATCTCCCTCAATACTGGAAGCCGGTTATCCCGGGCCGCTTCCTCAAGCGCGACGTCACTACCCAGCCAACTCGGCAGCATCAGCCGCATCTGAGTCCAGGCGAAAATCCAGGGTATGGCCCGAAGGCTTTCCACGCCGCCGGTTGCCTTTCGCCGGGCCGGCCGGCTGCCAAGCGCCAGTTTACCCAGGGCCTGCTCGGGTGTGACCTGGCGGAAATAGGGCACGAAATCCGGATTCTCCCGAACCACATCCCGGTAGGCTTTCAGGGACCGCTCGGTTAGCCAGTCCATGGTTTCCCGCCAGCTGTCCTCCGGCTTGGGTGGCGGCGCCAGAGTAGCTTCAATAACCGCGGTGGTGTAAAGCGTCAGGCTCTGGACTGCCAGCCGGGGCAAACCGAACTTGAACCGGATCATTTCCCCCTGCTCAGTGATCCGGAAACTGCCGTTTACCGAGCCCGGTGGCTGGGACAGAATCGCCCGGTTGGCAGGTCCACCACCGCGGCCAACGGTACCACCCCGACCATGGAACAGGGTCAGATGCACACCGTACTGGCGGGCGACGTGAGTGAGTTTCTCCTGGGCCTGGTACTGGGCCCAGGCTGCCATAAGTTGACCCGCGTCCTTGGAGGAATCCGAGTAGCCGATCATCACTTCCTGCCGGCCCTGGCAATACTCCCGGTACCATTCCACCTCGTACAGTGCCGACATGCTGTCCGGCGCGCCACGCAGGTCATCCAGGGTTTCAAAAAGCGGGACGACCCGCATTGGAAACTTCATCCCGGATTCCCGCAGCAGCAGAATCACACTCAACACATCAGAAGGCTTGCTGGCCATGGAAATCACATAGGACCCCAGGGCTTCCGGGGTTTGTTGCGCCACCACTTCGCAGGTTGCCAGCACCTCCGCAACGGACTCAGAAGGCTCCCAATTGCGGGGGACCAGCGGGCGTCGGCCCTGAAGCTCCTGCACCAGGAACGCCTGGCGCTCCTGCTCGGACCAGGACAGATAATCCCCCATACCGAGATAATCGACCATCTCGGCCACGGCCTCTGCGTGACGGCTCGCCTCCTGGCGAATGTCCAGCCGGATCAGCGGCAGGCCGAAGGTGTGTGCACGCCGGATGGTGTCCAGCAGCGGGCCGTTGGCTATATCCTCCAGACCACACTCAACCAGCGACCGATAGCAGAGCTCCAGGGGGCCGGTGAAATCCTCGTTTTCAAACAGAATACCGCTGGCGTCAGCAGTCTCTCCATTGACGCTCGCCTCGGCCCAGTCACGGGTTTTGATCAGCCTTTCGCGGAGTTCAGCGAGCACATGGCGATAGGGTTCCCGGGAATCACCAACGACGGCCTTGAGTTCGTCGCTTGCCTGCCACATGGACAGTTCCGCTCGCAGCGCCTGAATATCGCGAAGATAGAGATCCGCTGCCATCCAGCGGCCAAGAAGGAAGACCCGACGGGTAACCTTGTGGGTAACATTCGGATTGCCATCGCGATCACCGCCCATCCAGGACGCAATCCGGATGGGTGACGCCTGCAGGGGCAGGCCCTTCCCCGTCGCACCCTCCAGAGAGGTGTCCAGGCTCCTCAGAAACTGTGGCAAAGCCTGCCATAGACTGTTTTCGATAACCGCAAAGCCCCACTTGGCCTCATCCACCGCGGTTGGTCGCTCATGACGAATCTCGTCGGTGTGCCAGGCTTCCGTCACCAGCTGGGACAGGCGGTTGACGATTTCCTCCCGTTCGGCCGGCATCAGGTCGTCGTGGTCGAGCCGAGCCAGGCAATCCGACATTTCGTCGTATTTCATGATCAGGGTGCGCCGGGCCACTTCGGTGGGGTGGGCCGTGAGCACGAATTCTATGCGTAAGTCCGCGACCCGCTGATGCAATTCTTCCGGCGTGACATCGCCGCTCTTCAGCCGCTCAAACACCTCACCCAGCGATTCCACCATGAGATCGGACTGGTGGCCCCGCTTGCGACGGATACCATGGTATTGCTCGGCCAGGTTGGCCAGGTTCAGGAACTGGTTAAAAGCCCGGGTTACCGGAAGCAGCTCATCATCGCTCAGCTTGCCGAGCAGATTCACCAACCGCTGGCCGGAACCGCTTTCCTGGCGGCGATCAGCCTTGGCGGCCGCACGGATTTCCTCGATCAGCTCATAGCAATCCTGTCCGGGATACCGCCGTATGCTCTGGCCAAGCAGCTCGCCCAGCATTCGTACGTTTTCTCGGAGTTCGGGATGTAGCTCAGTCACATTGGCGTCCTTTTGAATTGACGGAGGCGAAGTAAACTTACGATACTAAGGAACAGTCGAGAAAGTCTATTGGCGATTCAAGCCTGTAGCTGCAAGGAGTCATCATGAAGGTCACTGATTTGCCCAAGCACTGGGAAAAGCAAAAAGAGTCTGTGGAGCGCACCCACGATTACAACCTGCGTCTGCCGCTGGAAGATGCCGCACGGGTGGCTGCACTGGCAGAGCTATACCCGGACCGCAGTGAGAGCGATATTCTGAACGATATGATTGGCGCGGCACTAGACGATCTGGTTCGCCAGAGCCCGCTGAAGGACAAGCTGGAAGGGAAGGATAAGTAAGTAACGACGGGCAGCGTTCGCTGCCCTTTCGTCAGGCTACTGATTCCAGCTGACGAGCCTTGAGGCGCTGGATGTGTTTCTGGCTCAGGCTGACGAACTTCGGAGTCAGCCCCTGATCTTCGTAGATCTCGAAACCATCCTCGTCATACGCCACCACCTTGGTACCCTGAACGTAAGGAAAGCTGGTTTCCATTTCGTCCAGTGCTGCAGAAATCAGATCCCGCATCAGATCCTGAGGTGACTTCATCGGATAAAGCGCTGCGAGCTTTTCGAGGCGCTTGTGATGCTGGTCAGACAACGCCATGAAATAGGCGTCTCGGGTAAGCCGACCACGTGCATGCTTGTCCCAGTAGTTGACCAGATCTTTGATTTTCATGGTGCCTTCACTCCTGCATCTTATTGATGGCGCACGGCGCACGAAAACTGTGCATCCGTTTCCGGAAGTGTAGACGAAGCCGTCGGTCTGGGGGCGAGAAAATTGGTAACGGATTGTACTTACCGATCCGTCCTGTTCAGTCCCCGTTTTCTCCCCGTTCCACGCCTTTAACCGCCTGCCAGACAGCGTCCAGCGCCTCCAGTGATTCTTCGTCCATGTCCCGGCCCTCGCGCTCAAGTACACGTTCAATCGCCCGGAAGCGGGCATCGAACTTGTGGTTGGTTCGATTGAGGGCCTGCTCAGGATTAACCTTCATGAACCGTGCCAGGTTCACACAGACGAACATAAGATCGCCCAGCTCATCTTCTACGGCATCCGGATCGCCGGCGCCGGTGTGCGCCGCTTTCCAGGCTTCCTTGAGCTCGTCGATTTCCTCATGGAGTTTGTCGAAGACGGGGCCGATATCCGGCCAGTCAAAGCCGTGGCGGGCCGCCCGTCTCTGGAGCTTTTCGGCCCGTGCCATGGCTGGCAGGGTACGGGCGATGCCATCAAGCCGGCTTACCGGTGCGCCGGCTTCGGGTGTCGGCTTCAGTGCCCGCTCCTCGGCCTTGATGCGCTCCCAGCTTTCCTTGATCCAGGCCTCATCCGGCCGGTTATCCGGATCGATTCGACTTTCCAGGGTCCCTTCCGGAAAAACGTGGGGGTGTCGGCGCACCAGTTTGCGCACCAGATTATCGACCACACCATCAAAATCGAAATGGCCGTCTTCTCGACCAAGCTGGGTGTAGAAGATCACCTGGAACAGCAAATCTCCCAGCTCGTCTTTCAGGTGCGGGTAATCCTCACGCTCAATGGCATCGGCGACTTCGTAGGCTTCCTCCAGCGTGTGCGGCACGATGGTCTTGTAGGATTGCCTGGTATCCCAGGGACAGCCCGTCTCCGGGTCCCGGAGACGGGCCATCAGGGTTTTCAGATCCTCAATGGTATAGCTCATCCGCGTTTACGCCTTACATCAATGATATTGGGCAGGTTGCGAATCTGCGCCAGCAACCGCGCCAGCTGCTCCAGGCTGGAAATCTCGACCGTCACGGTCATGGTGGCCGTATTCTCATCCTTGTTACTCAGGGTATTGAGCGACAGCACATCACTCTTGGAGGCCGACAGCACCTGGGTGATATCCCTGAGCAGTCCGGACCGGTCATAGGCCTCAATCTCGATATCAACCGGATAGACCGCCGCCGGCCGGCCACCCCAGCTCACCTCAATGATCCTGTTGGGCTCGAACTCACGCAGGTTCAGGAACGTCAGACAGTCCTGGCGATGCACCGTAACGCCCCGGCCGACGGTGATGTAGCCACCAATAGCGTCACCGGGCAAGGGTTTGCAGCATTTCGCCACCTGTGTCTTGAGCTTGCCAACGCCCAGGATCTGGATGTCCGATTCGGTATCGTAGGGCTTGCGGCGCTGGGTGCTGAGCTTCAGATCCAGCTGTTCGGACTTGGGCTCCAGCATCTGCTGGGCCACATTGGCGACATGAGTGGGGCGAAGATCGCCGGCACCCGTGGCGGCAAACATGTCCTCCGCACTGTGATAATTCACCTTCTTCGCGAGCTCACCCAGATCCACGTCGTAAAGGGACAGACGCTTGAACTCGTCCTCGAGGATGGCACGGCCATCAACGATATTGCGGCCCCGATCCTGCTGTTTGAACCAGTGGGTAACCTTGGCCCTTGCCCGGGAGGTCTGGATGTAACCCAGACTCGGGTTCAGCCAGTCGCGGCTGGGGGCCGGATTATTGGAGGTCAGGATGAACACCTGGTCGCCGGTTTTCAGCGGATAGGTCAGCGGGACAATCCGGCTGTTCACCCGCGCACCTCGACAGGCGTGGCCGATTTCGGTGTGAACCCGATAGGCAAAGTCCACCGGCGTTGCACCCTGGGGCAGATCCACAACATGGCCCTCGGGCGTGAAAACATAAACCCGGTCTGACGCCACATCGGATTTCAGATGGTCCGCCAGCCCGGACAGGTCGCCCAGCTCTTCCTGCCACTCCAGCACCTGGCGCAGCCAGTTGATCTTGGCATCGTACCCGGTGGACTTGTTGCCCTTATCCATCCCCTTGTACAACCAGTGGGCACAGACGCCCAGCTCCGCCTCCTCATGCATTTTGTGGGTACGGATCTGCACTTCCATGACCTTGCCCTCGGGGCCGATCACCGCCGTGTGCAACGACTGATAACCATTTTCCTTGGGGTTGGCTATGTAGTCGTCGAATTCGTTCGGAATATGGCGCCACAGCGTGTGGACGATACCCAGGGCGGCGTAGCAGTCGCGCACTTCCGGGACCAGAATTCTAACAGCACGGACATCGTAGACCTGGGAGAAATCGATGCCCTTGCGCCGCATTTTCCGCCAGATGCTGTAGATGTGCTTGGCGCGGCCAGACAGCTCGCCTTCAATGCCATAGGCTTTCAGCTCGGTCTGCAGGGTCTCAATCACCCGCTTGATGTAGCTGTCGCGGGCGAGCCGCTTTTCATCAAGCAGCTTGGCGATCTTCTTGTACGCAGACTCATGCAGGTAGCGGAAAGACAGATCCTCCAGCTCCCACTTGATGTGACCAATGCCAAGACGATGGGCGAGCGGTGCATAGATATCAAACACTTCCCGGGCCACTCGCATGCGTTTTTCTTCCGGGGCATCCTTGACCGCCCGGATGGCGCAGGTCCGTTCGGCCAGTTTGATCAGGGCAACCCGGACGTCGTCAATCATGGTGACAAGCATCTTGCGGACGTTGTCCAGCTGGCCTTCACTCTGTCCCAGGACGTTGCCTTTCAGGGGGTGATGGATGGACGAAATAGCCGCCATCTGCTGCACACCATTGATCAGGCCTGCCACCTCGTCGCCAAACTCCTTGCGGATCGTCTCGAGGGGAACACGCTCTTCACGTACCGCGCGGTAAAGAATCGCCGCCACCAGGCTGGCCTGATCCAGATGCAGCTCCGCCAGGACCTGGGCCATCTCAATGCCGATCCGGAAGCTGCTGGAACCAGGGGCCCATTGCCGGTCCTGCCGGAACGCCTGAAGATCGATCTCCGCGGCTTTTTCGCAGGCCTGCCGGAACTGACCCGGGTCTTCCAGGTGTGTCTGCGAGGCTATCTGGTGAACCCAGCCCTCAATATCCACCTGGCCATCGCCAGTCATTGCGTAGTCTTCGCGAACTTTTACCATATCAGTCTTGTTATTCCTGATGGTTTCCGCAGCCATCCCTGACTGCCCACAACATCGTCAGCCGGAATCCCGCTCGAACAGCGCGATGGATTCCACATGGGTGGTGTGGGGAAACATGTCCATCACACCCGCGCGCACCAGGCGATAGCCGTTGCGCACCATAACGCCCGCATCCCGCGCAAGGGTAGCCGGGTTACAGGAGACATAGACTATCTTCCGCGCACCGAAGGCGGTGAGGTATTTGCAGATTTCCTCGGCACCGGAGCGGGGCGGATCAATCAGGATCTTGTCGAACCCTTCCTTCGCCCAACTCTGGCCGGTGAAGTCTCCGTGCAGATCGGCACCGTGAAAATCGACATTTTCCAGGCCATTCAGTTCCGCATTTTCCCGACCGCGCACGACCATGGTCTCGTCGCCTTCCACGCCAACAACCTGTCCTCCCCTCCGGGCCAGGGGCAGCGTAAAGTTCCCCAGACCGCAGAACAGATCCAGGACACGCTCACCCGGCTGGACATCCAGCCATTCCACGGCCCTGTGTACCATCGCGCGGTTAATGCCTGCATTGACCTGAGTAAAGTCCATGGGATGAAATTTCATGGTCAGGTCGAATTCTTCCAGCCTGTAGCTCAGCCGTTCATCATCCCGGCCAGAGGTTTCGGGCCATATCCGATGCACCGTGTCGGGGCCTTTTGGTTGCAGGTAGATATGCAAATCGTGGGCCTGACCAAAGGCGATGAGCTTTTCCCGATCACCGGCCGAGAGGTCATCCATGTTCCGGAACACCATCACGGCCACATCATCGCCACAGGCAACCTCCACCTGGGCGATTCGGCTGTATGCGTCCAGGTCGTGCAGCATATTGCGCAGGGGCAGTATGCGGTCGCCGATGCGGGGATCCAGCACCACGCAACGATCGATGTCGGTCAGGAAACTGTTGCGTTTCTCCCGGAACCCCACCAGGACAGACTCCCTGGCCTTGACGTAACGAACCCCGAGGCGGGCCTTGCGGCGATAGCCGAGGCTCTCCTCCGATCGCAGCGGCTCAATCCATTGTTCGGGCTCAATGCCCCCGAAATGAGCAAAATGCTCCCGCAGGGTGTTTTCCTTGAACTCGATCTGGGCATCGCCACTCATATGCTGGAGGCTGCAGCCACCGCACAGGTCGGCAAACTCGCAGGGTGGCGTCTGGCGATCCGGCGCAGCTTCCAGAACCTCTTCGGTGCGCAGTTCGTCGAACTTGCTTCGGCTGGACACCACTTTCGCCATCACCGTTTCACCCGGCAGGGCGCCATCCACAAACTGGGTTTTGCCGTCCTGACGGGCGATACCCCGGCCATCGTGGCTCAGGGTCTCAATCTCACAGCGCACGGGCTCTTTCGGAAGAACCTTCCTGCGTCGTCTGCTCATACTTGGGTCTCTTGGTAAAATCGTGTTCAGGCGCCGGGAAATACACCGGTGGAAAGATAGCGGTCGCCGCGGTCACAGATAATGGCCACGATGATGGCGTTTTCAACCTGCTGCGAGAGCTTGAGCGCGGCCGCGATCGAACCGCCGGAGGAGACGCCACAAAAAATGCCTTCCTCGGAAGCCAGGGCCCGCATGGTGTTCTCGGCCTCTTCCTGGCCAACATCCAGCACCTCGTCCACCCGTGCGGCATCGTAGATTTTCGGCAGGTAGGCTTCGGGCCATCGCCGGATCCCGGGGATCGAAGCGCCTTCTTTTGGCTGCAGCCCGATGATGCGAATATCCGGGTTGCGCTCCTTGAGGTAACGGGAAACGCCCATGATGGTGCCGGTGGTGCCCATGGAGCTGACAAAATGGGTGACGCGCCCGCCGGTCTGTTCCCAGATCTCGGGACCGGTTGTGCGGTAGTGCGCCAGGGGGTTGTCTTGGTTGCTGAACTGGTCCAGCACCCTGCCCTTGCCCTCCGCCTGCATCTTGAGGGCCAGGTCACGGGCGGTTTCCATACCCTCTTCCCTGGTGACAGTGACAATTTCCGCACCGTAGGCGCGCATGGATGCCCGACGCTCCTCGCTCATGTTCGCAGGCATGATCAGCACCATGCGGTAACCCTTGATCGCAGCCGCCATGGCCAGGGCAATGCCGGTGTTGCCACTGGTCGCCTCGATCAGGGTATCGCCTGGCTTGATGTCGCCCCGGCGCTCCGCCTCCTGGATCATGCTGATAGCCGGGCGGTCTTTGACCGAGCCGGCAGGGTTGTTTCCCTCCAGCTTGGCCAGAATCACGTTACTCGTCTCACCGGGGAGACGCTGCAGGCGAACCAGAGGGGTGTGCCCGACATAATCTTCAATGGTGGGAAAATGCATATGATAACCCTGTGGTACACTTTTGGCTTCGCATGATACGCGTTATCGCCCCGGTCTCCCAATACAGCTTCTCGCTATATCCATGACCGGCGGCTATATCCGACACCGGATTTTCCGGTACTGCCGGGACTGATACCACAGTTATCCCGTTCCGGATCAGCTATTCTTAACACGGACGTTTCCCGCTCTGCGGTGCGGACATAAGCAATAATTCAGGAACACGGTATGCGACGTTGGGGCATTCGCAAGAAAGTTTTGGTGGTCACACTGGTTCCCACCCTCTTGACCACCCTGATGCTGGGGCTGTTCTTTACCTACAGCTGGGTTAACAATATAGAAAGCCTGCTGAAAGATCGGGGCGAATCACTCTCTCGTCAGCTCGCCGCCGGTTCCGAGTACGGCCTGTTTACCGCTAACCGCAGCTTGCTCAGCAGCCTCTCCAATGCCCTCCTGGAAGAGCAGGACGTGCGCTCCATCACCTTCTTTGGCAGTGACGGCTCGCGCCTGCTTCACACCGGGCCGGGAAGCTCAGAGACCGTTCAGTCCGGGGAACTCACCGCCGAGCACGCAACCCGGATATCCCGGAAAAACAGCACTCGCTTCATCACCCCTGTTTTTCTCCAGGATCTGATGATCGAGAGCATGCTCGACCCGGATGCCCGCCAGTCCATGTCGAATCTTCGGGAGCCTCTCGGTTGGGTGGTTGTGGAGATGTCCCATATCCGCACCGAAAAAGAGACGTACAAGGCCCTGCTGATTTCCCTGCTACTGATTCTAGCCGGCGTTATTCTCAGCATGGCCATTGCCCTGCGGCTGAGCCGTGCGTTCACCAACCCCGTGTTCGAGCTGAACGAAGCCGTTGCCAAACTCAAGGAAGGCAAGCTGGATACTCGCGTCTATACCGGCGCCGGCCCTGAGTTCGAACAACTGGAATCCGGCCTCAATGCGATGGCCGAGGAACTGAGCAAGGCCCAGGCAGAAATGCAGCAGAACATCGACCAGGCCACGGAAGATCTGCGGGAAACGCTGGAGACCATCGAAATCCAAAACATTGAACTGGATTTTGCCCGGAAGGAGGCGCTGGAAGCGAGCCGGATAAAGTCAGAGTTCCTGGCCAACATGTCCCATGAAATCCGCACGCCGCTGAACGGCATTATCGGCTTCACCGAGCTGCTCCTGAAGAGCCCCCTGCCAAGGCAGCAAAGGGACCATCTGAGCACCATCAGGAAATCCTCGGAGATTCTCCTAACCATCATCAACGACATCCTGGACTTCTCAAAAATTGAAGCCGGCAAGCTGATTCTGGACCGGGTGCCCTTCCAGTTGCGGGATATTGTCGAGGAAGTCATGGTCATGCTGGCGCCGGCCGCCCATGCCAAGAACCTGGATCTGGTGCCGCTGGTCTACAACGATGTGCCAGATAACATCATGGGTGACCCCTTGCGGGTCAAACAGGTGATCACCAACCTGGTCAACAACGCCATCAAGTTTACCCAGACCGGCGAGGTGGTCCTGAGGGCGAGCCTGGAAGAGGAAGAGACAGACACCAACCGGGTGACCTTGCGCCTGAGCATCACGGATTCCGGCGTGGGCCTCTCCCGGGCCCAGCAGCAATCCCTGTTCAACGCCTTCAGCCAGGCCGACGCTTCGACTGCCCGACAATACGGTGGCACCGGCCTTGGGCTGGCCATCTCGAAGCGCCTGGTCGAGGAGATGGGGGGCAAGATCGGGCTTGAGAGTGAACTTGGCAAGGGCTCGACCTTCTGGTTCACCCTTACCTCGGAGCTTGCCACCAGCGGTGAGGCCGTTGCCCCCCGGGATGCCCTGCGTGGGGAACGGGTAATCTACCTGGAACAACAGAAAACCACCGGACTGGCCGTGGAACACCTGTTGCGGGACTGGGGCATGGTGGTGGACCGGGTGGCCTCACCCGGTGCGCTGCAGGAACACATTGAGGAGGCCCAGAAAAGCCAGGCTGGTTATGCGGTGGCCATTGTCGGCATTACCCGTCACCTGCTCAATTCCAGCCAGTACTGTGGCCTTGTCCGTACCCTGGAGATCGAACGGGATTGCCGGACACTGTTGCTGACCCCCACCCTGGAAACTCACGACACACCACTGTCGGGGCTTGCCAGTGGCCACCTCACCAAACCGGTGTGCCGCGATTCCCTATACGACGAGCTTCTGCTGCTGGTGCACGGCATCAATTCCAGTGGGCGGGTGCCCGAATACGAGATTTCCGCCAACCGAGTGACCACCGCCAATGTTCCCCGGGTACTGGCAGTGGATGACAACGACGCCAACCTCAAGCTGGTGATGACCCTGCTGGAAGACTGCCAACTGGACGCTGAAGGCGCTTCCAGCGGATTTGAAGCCCTTAGCAAGGCCAGACAGAAACCCTTCGACCTGGTCTTCATGGATCTGCAGATGCCCGGCATGGACGGCGTGGAAACCACGGCAAGGCTGAGGGAGATGGATACCGGCAATCATCGGACTCCGATCATTGCCTTGACCGCCCACGCCCTGGCGGACGAGCAGGAACGGCTGACCAAACAGGGCTTCGATGGCTACATGCCCAAGCCCATCAGCAGTGGCCAGCTTACCGAAATCATCCATGAGTACACCGGTTACGTCTGCCCTAAGAGCGGAAGCAACGGCCGGCTTCCCGTGCCGGAAGTCCGCGACACCCGCCGGGCCCTCAGGCCGTCAACCCGCAAAATGCAGCAGGACTGCGTCAGCGTCGACGAGAGCATCCAGCTGGCCGCTGGCAAGGCTGACCTTGCGGAAGAACTGTTCAGCATGCTGCTCGAACAGGTCCACGTGGATCGGGAGCGAATACCGGGACTCTGGGCCAACGACAATATGGATGAGCTGCTGGAGTGCGTTCACAAACTCCATGGCGCCACCCGCTACTGCGGTGTACCGGAACTGCGGGCCGCAGCCAACCACCTGGAAACGGCCATCAAATGCTCTGCCCCGGATCTTGAGCACCAGAAAGACCAGTTGCTCTCGGCCATGGAGCGGCTGCAAATCTGGAGCGACCAGACCGACTGGCAACAGCTGTTTCGCGAACGCCACGAGGCCGCCGAAACGACCTGACGCTACCTCGAATCAGGCCCGGCTCCGGGCGTGATCAATAATGGCCTTCATATCCCGGACCGCTTCTTTCAGACCGGTGAAAACCGCACGGGCGATAATGGCATGTCCAATATTCAGTTCGTTAATGCCATGGATCGCCGCTACCCGCTCGGTGTTGTGATAATGCAGGCCGTGGCCGGCATTGACGACAAGCCCTTTTTTGCGGGCATAGGCGACCGCATCGGCAATGGTTTTGAACGCGGCATTTTCAGCCTCTGACGTTTCGGCCTCGGCATACTCTCCGGTATGAAGTTCGACTACCGGCGCGCCGCAACGCACTGCGGCATCAATCTGGGCCGGGTCCGGATCAATAAACAACGAGACTTCGGCGCCAATCCGGGCGAGGCGCTCACAGGCCCTGGCCACCCGGGATTCCTGACCCTCCACATCCAGACCACCCTCGGTGGTCAATTCCTCACGCTTCTCCGGCACGAGGCAGACACATTCCGGCCGGACCTGCTCGGCAAACGCCAGCATGGCATCTGTAACCGCCATCTCAAGGTTCATCTTGGTCTGAAGCACTTCCTTGAGTAACAGCACGTCCCGATCCTGGATATGACGCCGGTCTTCCCGCGGATGGATCGTGATGCCGTCTGCCCCGGCTTCCTCGGCCACCAGTGCTGCCTGAACCGGATCCGGATACCGGGTCCCCCTCGCCTGACGGAGGGTGGCAACGTGATCAATATTGACGCCAAGCAGTACTCTAGGATTCATGGGATTCTCCCCGAAGGTGAGTGAAAAGGCTGCGACTATTCAGGGGGCGCCCCTGCAGAAGATAATCGATCAGTACCCGCATGACCCGCTTCGCCAGCCGCCGACAGCGGTCCGATTGCAGATCATCCCGGGCCAGATCCAGTAATACTTCCCCGGGCAGATTCCGCAGGCGCACACCGGCCGACAGCCCGGAAACAATGCCCTGCTCCGGATCATAACAATACTCCCGGTCAGGCTCGACGGATTGCCCCGTATCGGTGGCAAGATCCCAGGCAAAGTCGTAACCCAGGGCGGCAGCAAAAGCGAGTTCGAACCGCCGCAGCACCGGCTCCACGTCTGTGGTGTCGGAGAGCTGCCGGATGGCATCTATGTAGGCTGCAAAGAGGGTCGGATGGGGATCAGCGGCGGGCAGAACCCGCTGCAACAGTTCATTCAGGTATAGGCCACTATAGAGCGACACTGTCCGGGTGATTGTCGGGCCGGTTCGCACGTCGACCTGGGTCAGGGTTTTCAGGTCGCCCCGACCGGCCCAGTCCACCACCAGCGGCTGGAAGGGCTGTAGCTGGGCTTTCAGAGGACTTTTGGCACTGTTGGCGCCCCGGGCAATGACGGTCATCCGGCCATGGTTCAGGGCAAAGAGATCCACCATCAGGCTGGTTTCCCGCCAGGGCCGGCGGTGCAGGACATAAGCGGGCTCCTGAAGTTCAGGCCCCTTCATCGCCGTCTCAGAGGTCGTTCATGCCCAGGCTCTTCAGGGCCCGGTCGCTGTCTGCCCAGCCACGCTTAACCTTGACCCAGAGCCTCAGCATGATTTTGCTGTCGAACATACGCTCCATATCCGTGCGCGCCTCCTGACCAATCCGGCGCATCCGCTCGCCCTTTTCGCCGATGATGATCTTCTTCTGACCTTCACGCTCGACCAGGATCAGTGCGGAAATATGCAGGGTCTTGCCCTCCCGCTTGAACTCCTCGATCTCCACCGCCACGGAGTAAGGCAATTCAGCCCCCAACTGGCGGGTGATTTTTTCCCGGACGATCTCCGACGCCAGGAAACGCTCACTGCGATCGGTAATCTGGTCGTCCGGGTAGAAGTGGATACTCTCCGGCAGGAAACGCCCCACCGCCTCTTCCAGAGGTTCAAGGTTGGTCTCTTTCAGGGCCGAAAGCGGAATGATCTCGGCAAACTCACGCTTTTTCGAGAGCATTTCCAGGTGCGGCAGCAGGCTTTCCCGCTTTTCAATCTTGTCGACCTTGTTCACCGCCAGGATCACAGGGCATTTCAGCCGGCTGAGTTTCTCCAGCACCATTTCATCCGCCGTCGTCCAGGCCAGCTGGTCCACCACGAACACCACCACATCGACATCAATGAGTGCCGACGTGGCTGCCTTGTTCATGTAACGGTTAATGGCCCGGGGCTCTTCCTCATGCATGCCCGGTGTGTCCACGTAGATCGCCTGCACCGGCCCCACGGTCTTGATCCCGAGCACCTGATGACGCGTGGTCTGCGGCTTGCGGGAGGTTATGCTCAGCTTCTGCCCCAGGATATGGTTCAGTAGTGTGGACTTGCCCACGTTCGGACGGCCGACGATGGCCACAAAACCGCAGCGACTGTCCGGGTTTTCCGGACGGGTGATATCGTTCATTACTGGTTCTCCACGCCCAGTTCTTTCAGGGCGTTACGGGCTGCCTGCTGCTCAGCCACCCGGCGGCTGCTGCCGGTCCCGGTGGTCTTTCGGTCCAGCGAAGGCAGCGCACAGGATACATGGAATGTCTGGTTGTGAGCCTCGCCATCCACGGAAATCACGTCATAACGCGGTAATGGAAACTGGCGGGACTGAAGGTATTCCTGCAAGCGGGTTTTGGGGTCTTTCTGGGTATCCTGGAGATCAAGCTTTTCCAACCGGTGCTCGAACCAGCGCAAGACCTGTTCCCGGCAAGTGTGGAAGTCACTGTCCAGGTAGATCGCACCAATGATGGACTCCACCGCATCAGCCAGGATGGATTCGCGACGGAACCCGCCGCTTTTCAGTTCACCGGAGCCCAGGCGCAGGTAACTTCCGAGTTGGAACTCGCGGCCAATCTCAGCCAGCGTCACGCCCTTTACCATGCGGGCCCGCAGGCGGCTCAGCTGGCCTTCACGGGCTTTTTCGAAGTGCAGAAACAGATACTCGGCAATAACCATGTTCACAATGGAATCGCCGAGGAATTCGAGGCGCTCGTTATTCTGGTTTCCGAAGCTCCGGTGGGTAAGTGCCAGCAGAAGCCGCTCCGGCGATTTGAACTGATAGCCAATGCGCCGCTGTAACTGATCCAGATCCGGTTGTGAACTCACTTGCCCTTCATCTCATATTGGTGCTTGAAGTGAACCACCGTATCCACATTACTGAACAGGTTGTTACGCACTTCGTAATCAACATTGATAACGACCAGATCGCCGTCTTTATCGACAGAAATATTCTTGGCATCGAAACCCCGGACATTGTTCACACTGAGCCGCTTGTTAATCAGTGTGCGGACCTGGGCCGGCCCCATCTGAGAGAGGCCCTCGGTGCCATCGAGACTTTCCAGCGCCTCCTGAATCGTGATGTCATCCAGGTAGGCGGGGCCCAGCTTGATCACCAGCGTCAGCAGACCACCAAAAAACAGCACCATAACCATCATGGTCAATGCCGAAGCACCCCGCTGACGGCCCATGCCGGAAAGATTGTTTTTCTTCATTACGACTGCGCTCCAGATAGTCCGAGTTACTCGATTCCGCCTACACGATCAAAGGATGGCAGACTGGTAAGGGATTTCCAGTGCATCCAGATAGCAAAGGCCTTGCCCACCACCAGCTCGTCCGGGACCGTGCCCCAGTAGCGGCTGTCATTACTGTTGTCGCGATTGTCACCCATGACGAAATAATGGCCTTCGGGCACCAGCCACTCACCCTCACCACTGCCACCGGGCCGACCCATGGTCAGGAAAATGTCGTGCTCGACTTCACCCAGATCTTCACGGCGCAGCTCCATCGGCGGCAGTCTCGCGATAAATCGCGTTTCGACCTTCTCACCGTTGATGAACAACTGCTTGTCACGGTAACGGATATGATCGCCCGGCAGACCGATTACCCGCTTGATGTAGTTGGTCTGGCCGTCTTCCGGGTAGCGGAACACCATCACGTCGCCACGCTGCGGATCGCCAACCGGGATCACTTTGGTCCCGGCAACAGGCAGTCTCAATCCGTAGGCGTATTTGTTCACCAGAATGAAGTCGCCCACCTCCAGGGTAGGCAGCATGGACCCTGACGGGATCTGGAACGGCTCCACCAGAAAAGAGCGCAGCACCAGCACAATTGCCAACACCGGGAAAAACGATCGGCTCAGGTCGACCAGGTAGGGTTCTTTCGGTTCCTCAGATTCCGAGGATGAGCCATCACCCACTTCTCCGGCAGCACCACTGGCACGGTAGGCAGCAAGACGACGATCACGAAGAAACAGCTTGTCCGCCAGCCAGATCAGACCCGTTGCAAAGGTCAGTACCACCAGTACCAGGGGAAAATCGATATCCATCCAGGAGGCCTTTTATTTATCTACTTTCAGTACGGCAAGAAACGCTTCCTGAGGCACCTCGACATTACCCAGCTGCTTCATACGCTTTTTACCTTCCTTCTGCTTCTGCAGCAGTTTCTTCTTCCGGCTCACATCACCACCGTAACACTTGGCGGTTACGTTCTTGCGCAGTGCCTTGACCGTGACCCGCGATACCACCTGATTACCGATGGCGGCCTGAATGGCAATATCGAACATTTGCCGCGGAATCAGTTCTTTCATCTTCTCGATCAGCTGGCGACCTTTGTGATGGGCCTGCTCCTTGTGCACGATCAGAGCCAGGGCATCAACGCGCTCACCGTTGATCAAAACGTCCAGCCGCACCAGATTGGCGGTCTGGAATCGGGTAAAATGATAATCCAGAGAGGCAAAACCGCGGCTGGCCGACTTGATCCGATCAAAGAAGTCCATTACCACTTCGGCCATGGGCAGCTCATAGGTGAGCTGGACCTGGGTCGTCATGAAGTGCATGTTCTTCTGGACGCCACGCTTTTCCTCGCACAAGGCTATTACGTTGCCGATATGCTCCTGGGGTACCAGGATATTCGCTTCCACAATCGGCTCACGCATTTCCTCAATGGAACCAATATCCGGAAGCCGGGACGGGTTGTCTACCGACAGCGTCTCACCCTGTTTGGTAACCACCTCATAGATAACCGTTGGCGCCGTGGTGATCAGGTCGATGTCGTATTCCCGTTCCAGCCGCTCCTGGATAATCTCCATGTGCAGCATGCCCAGGAAACCACAGCGGAAACCGAAGCCAAGGGCATCGGAGTTCTCCGGCTCGAAAAACAGGGAAGCATCGTTCAGGGTCAGCTTTTCCAGGGCGTCCCGAAAATCGTTGTAGTCGTCGGCGCTGACCGGGAATAACCCGGCGTAGACCTGGGGTTTAACCTTTTTGAAGCCCGGCAACATCGGCGTCTGCTCGGCGAACTTCTGATGCACGATGGTGTCGCCGACGGGCGCACCATGAATATCCTTGATGCCTGCCACTACGAAGCCGACATCGCCGGCTTCGAGCATGTCGGTGTCTTTCGGTTTGGGATTGAAAATACCGACCTTGTCGGCGTTCCAGGCCTTGCCGGTGGACTTGATAACGATCTTGTCGCCTGTTTTCAGGGTACCTTCGGTCACCCTTACCAGAGACACCACGCCCAGATAATTGTCGAACCAGGAATCGATAATCAGCGCCTGCAGTGGCGCGCTCCGGTCGCCCTTCGGCGGCGGGATTTTTTTGATCAGATCTTCCAGCACATCCTCAACACCCAGGCCACTCTTGGCGCTGCAGCGGACCGCATCAGAGGCTTCAATGCCGATGATGTCCTCGATCTCCGCCGCTACCCGTTCCGGTTCGGCCTGGGGCAAGTCCATCTTGTTCAAAACCGGCACAACTTCGAGACCCTGCTCAATGGCGGTGTAGCAGTTGGCCACGGACTGGGCTTCAACGCCCTGGCCGGCGTCGACCACCAGCAAGGCCCCTTCGCAGGCATAAAGCGACCGAGAGACCTCATAGGAAAAATCCACATGGCCCGGGGTGTCGATAAAGTTCAGTTTGTATTCCTGGCCGTCACGGGCTTTGTAATTCAGCGTGACACTCTGGGCCTTGATGGTAATCCCTCGCTCACGCTCGAGATCCATGGAGTCCAGGACCTGCTCGGCCATTTCACGGTCGGTCAGGCCGCCGCAAACCTGGATAAAACGGTCTGCCAGCGTGGATTTACCATGGTCGATGTGGGCGATGATGGAAAAGTTACGGATTCGGCTCAGTTCAGTCACAGACAATGAATACTCAGTTAAGACGAAGGATTGAGCCCGGAGGGGCCGCTACCGGGATCCGGGAACGGCGTGATTTTACCGGTTACCGGCCGCCATTGCCATGATCAGGAAATCAGCGGCCTTTCGTATTGCCGGATCAGGAAGCCAATGAGGGCATCCTCGTCCAGCGGATAGCTGAACAGGTTGCCCTGACACTGGGCACAGCCGTGAGTTTTCAGGAAGCTCAGTTGCTGCGGGGTTTCCACACCTTCTGCAACCACTGTGAGGTGGAGCTTGCGGGCCAGGGCAATTACCGCGGAGGCAACATCGGTAGCACTGACATTGTAGGGTATATCGCGGATGAACCGGTGATCGATCTTGATCACATCCAGGGGCAGCTGTTGCAGCGAAACCAGAGAACAGGAACCGGTGCCAAAATCATCGAGAATCAGACAGACCCCCAAATCATGGAGCGACACCAGCAACTCCCGGAGCATTCGTGGATCTTCATTGAGCAGTTCCGCCGGCATTTCCAGCTCGAGGCGCTCGGGCGAGACGCCGGTTTCGGTGATGACCTGGCGAATCATATCCAGGAAACCGGAATCGGTCAGCTGGCGAACGGACAGATTCACCGCCATTTTCAGAGATTCGAAACCGGCCCGTTCCAGGGCCTGCACCTGAATACAGGCCTGCCTTAGGGCCCATTCTCCCAGGCGCACGATCAGGCCCGTTTCCTCAGCCAGGCCGATGAACTGCTGGGCGGAAACCAGTCCTTTCTCCGGATGATGCCAGCGCAGGAATGCCTCAACCCCGATGACCCGCTCACTGGCCAGATCAATCTTCGGCTGGTAGTGCAAAACGAAGCGATCACCATCCAGGGCCGTGGCCAACTCCTCCTGCTGCAGGAGCCGGCGCGCCGCCTTGATATTCATGGCCGGCGTGAAGAACTGGAAGGTATTGCGTCCCAGTTCCTTGGCGCGATACATGGCCAGATCGGCATACTTCATCAGGGTCCCGGCATCCTCGCTGTCGTGCGGGATCATGGTAATACCAATACTGACCGTGATACCGACTTCATGATCGTTCAGCCGGATCCGCTGGCACAGGCTGCGCAGGATAGTCTCTGCCACCTTGCTGGCGGCGTCCGAATCACTGATCCGTGACAACAGCACCACGAATTCGTCGCCGCCGAGCCTGGCAACCGAGTCCTCTTCCCGGACGCAGCCCACCAGCCACTGGGCCACCTGGCGAAGGAGCTCATCCCCGGAATCATGACCCAGGGTATCGTTGATACGCTTGAACCCGTCCAGATCCAGGAACATGAGCGCGGCCGGCTCACCGCTTCGGCGGCTACGGCTGACTACGTGGTTCAGGCGGTCGCGGAACAGCTGCCTGTTTGCCAGCCCTGTGAGCGGATCGTAGAATGCCAACCGGTGCAGCTCAGACTGGGCAGCCTTGAGCTGGGTCAGATCCCGCAGGCTAAGCACAACCCCATTGACACCGGGCACCGACAACATGGCGGTAAAGGTGCCCTCCATATCCCGCCACTGCCCCTCGGCATCGCGAATACGAACCCGGATTACCGGCATCTGTTTTCCGGGCGACTGCACGGAATCGTCAAAGCCTTTCTGTAGCTGAGGCCAGTCGTCGCCGTGAACCAGTTCTTCAAAGTCCAGGGACTGAACCTGGTCCGGTTCAAAACCGAGAATATCGAGGCTGGACGGGCTGGCGTAAAGAGCCTGCCCGGCACGATCCATCACCAGAGTGACGTTGGCAGCGCCCTCGGTAATTGCCCGATAGCGGCCGGCACTGATCTGCGCCATCAGACGTGACCGGATCAGCGCGAGCACGAAGAGGAACAGCAAGGCACTGATGACCAGGCCGCTGCCCAGAACGATCGGAGGACGCGGATCCGAGGCCAGGAAATCAAAGGCAGGCGTGGAACGGGTCTGCAACAGCCAATCGCGACCACCGTGGCTGATAGTCTGGCTCATCTGGAAACTGAATTCGTTATCGAGGGAACCCAGGTTGGAGCCGTACATGAGGTTCTGCCGCTCCACCACTCCGGCATCGTAGATCCGGACATCCAGAAACGGCGAGATCAGGCCGACGATGCCGTCGATCAGGTTGTTCATCCGGAAGGCACTGAACACATAGCCTGCCAGCATCATGCGACGCTCGGCCCGGATCTCGGGCACGGTTCCGCCCTGGTACACGGGGTAGTACATCAGGAAACTTGCCTGGTCTTCACCAAGCTCTTCCTGAACCAGCACCACCTTGGCCGTAACGGTGGGGACAGCCTCATCACGGGCCTGCTCCATGGCCCGACGATGAATGGGATCGCTGAAGGCATCGTAGCCAAGGGCCCGGCGATTGCGCTCAGTGCCCGGCTCCAGGTAAACCATGGGATAGTAATAGGGGCCACTGCCCAGCGGGTTCACCAGGTAATTATGCACCCCCTCCGCCCGGACTGAAGCAATATGATCGGCCATCTGGCGGACACCAATACGGCGAACATAGCCAATACCCTGAATGCCCGGGTAGTAACGGTTGATATCCACCTTGTCGACGTACTCGCGCCACTGGTCACGGGAAACGTCTCCGGTCACCGCGAACAGACCGGCACTACCGGCCAGCACCTGCTCGTAGTTCAGCAGGCGCTCTTCAATGGCGGATTTAAGTTGCAGAGACTGGGTGCGAAAGCGAGCCTCCGTGCGGTCTTCAACCAGCCGAATGGACACTTGCCAGAGCAACAGGGTGACAGCAATGGCAACGGCAAAAATCAGCCAGGCGACCCAGGCGTTGCGAAATTCCAGTAACTTGCGAAGGGAGAGTTCCTGTCTGTTCATCATGGGGCTGGTCCGTTCCATGGCCACTCATTTTTGTTGATTCGCTGAGTATAACAAAAGCCCCCGCAGGTGTCGTTTCCGACACCTGCGGGGGCTTTCTTAGCCTATGATCTGGCTCAGGAGAGGAATATCAGGGCTTCATCACCAGATACAGTGCCCGGCCTTGGCGAACCACCCTAACCGATACCGCCTTGCCCTCAGGCAGGGACCGCACAGCCTCGCGAAACTCCTGTAAGGAAGTCACTTTCTGGCGGTTGATTTCAGTGATCACATCCCCCGCCCGGATGCCAGCGTCAGACGCAGCACCCCGGGCAACGTTATTGACCACAACGCCGCCTTCAATGCCCATGGAGTCGGCCATATCCGCAGGCAGCGGCTCAACCATCATGCCCAAAGGCGCAGACGCGGGACCACCACTGTCACCGGAAGGCGCAGCAGCTTGCTGGCTTCCCTCCTCGGGGAGGCGACCAATTTCAACCTGAAGCTCGATTTCCTCGCCACCTCGAAGCACTCTCAGCTCGGCGGTTTCACCTACCGGAGTGCGGCCTACCATAGGCGGCAAGTCAGAGGAAAGCTGCACCTCATCACCGTCATAGCTGAGAACGATATCCCCCGACTGCAGACCCGCCTTCTGCGCCGGTGAGTCCGCCATCACTTCGGCAATCAGCGCACCGCGAGGCCGTTTCAGACCAAAGGACTCGGCCAGGTCACGATTTACCTCCTGAATCAGCACCCCGAGCCAGCCGCGGGACACAGAGCCCTTGTCACGCAACTGACGGAACACATTCATGGCATCGTCGATAGGAATGGCAAACGAGACCCCCATGAAACCGCCAGAGCGGGTATAGATCTGGGAGTTGATGCCCACCACTTCACCTTCCAGATTAAACAGGGGCCCGCCTGAATTGCCCGGGTTGATTGCCACATCGGTCTGGATGAAGGGCACATAGTTTTCCGATGGCAATGACCGCCCCAAAGCGCTGACGATGCCGGCAGTCACCGTATAGTCGAATCCGAAGGGCGAGCCGATCGCAAAGACCCATTCACCAACCTTCAGATCCCGGGACTGGCCTACCTTCACCACTGGCAGGTCATCCCCGTTTTCAATCTTCAGCACGGCCATATCGGAACGGGGATCGGTTCCAACCAGGGTAGCAGGCAGTTCGCGACGGTCGTTCAGGCGCACGATGATCTCATCAGCACCTTCAACCACGTGATTGTTGGTCAGTACGTAGCCGTCCGAGGATACGATGAACCCGGAGCCCATGGAACGTCGGGGCTGTGAGTTACCCGGCCCGCCACCAAACGGAGACTGCGGGCCGCGGAAGAAATCCTGGAAAAACTCGGGGAGTTGTTCGAGCTGACGCTCATCAAACGGCATCCCGGGGGCGCGGGAATTCCCGCGTCGGGGTTCGGTCGTTGTGCTGATATTCACCACAGCACCCGCATTCTCCTCAACCAGCTCGGTGAAGTCCGGCAAGCTTCGGGCTGCACTGGCCTGACTCCAGCCCACCAACACCATGGCGGACAGAACGAGAAACAAAACAGCCGGCATCCTTCCGGGTATAAAGTTCTGTGACGGTTGGGCAACTGCTGTTGCACTCGACATGTGGTACCCCCTGTTGTTCTAGCATATACGCGTAAATTTTGGGCTCACCCCACCGATTTTCAACTTACAAAACCGTAGGATTTACAGACAGTTTTCAGAGGAATTCCGGTTTACCCGGACCAGACGGGGCTCATAATCCCTGCCGCCTGCGCGTTGCAATTTTCGCCCTGCAAAAAAGCCCAGGGCCAGGCCAGCAACGGCAGCCAGCATCGCTGCGCCATCGTGCCCGCCGGACAGCTGGTGACCGAGGACACTTGCAACCACCATAAGGATCAGCGGCAAGGCGTAAACCAGAAGCGAAGCGCCCAGCAACGCCTGCTCATCAATACCGATAGTGACTTCATCCCCAACCCTGGCATTGATCGAGTTGGTCACCAGAATCTGATTGGCGCGTCCACCAGACGCCGCCGCCAGTACTTTCTGACCGCAGCCGTTGCGGGCGGCACAACTCTGACAAGCACTGGTTCGAATCGTCTGGACCCAGACCCGGTCGCCCTTGAGCGCGACAACCTTCCCGGTTTCGGTAATCACGATTCACCCGCACCCAGGGCCAGCGAGTCTTCAATGCGCACCGACTCGGCGACCTGCCGGGCTGTTTGCGGTGGCAGTTCGCCCACAACAGTGACCAGGAAGGCGTTGTCTCCCTCCTTTACCTGGTGCATGTAAACTGTCGTGGCGCCGATTTTGGAGGCGCCAGTGGGCATGGTTACCGGACCAGCCGGTTCAACGAACACTGAAAAAGCCGCCAGGCCATCGGAGAAGGCAACCGCCTGCCCCTTGCCGGAGCGGGGCGCTGCGGCGGGTACGAATCCCTCCGGGCGCCAGCCAAGCTGCCATCCGTCCATACGCTGTACCACAGATGCCGAGGCAGGGGGTTCGTCCAGGGTTCTGGAGATTTCCCTGCCCTGGGTACGAATCACAAACTCGCTGTCGGGAATGTCTTCGCCGATGTGAAGACTGGTGAACTGGAACTGCTCAAGCACCTCGCCCTCAGCGTTCCGGACATGGCTCTTCACCAGCAACCCAGTGGATTTTTCCAGCCAGAGCCGATGGCTATAGCGGTAGGAATCTCTAGCGCTCAGCGCCACAGAAACCACCTCATATCCGGCAACCCGATCGTCACCTTTCATCTCTGCCCGGTACCAGCGGCTAACCGGCACCAGCTGGCTGGTGAATGCTTCGGCAAACGGCCCCGAGGGAATGACCTGATCAAGCTGCACACGGCCTGTTTCAGGAAGCACGCAGACCACGTTCATGCCCTTGCGAACAATTTCGCCGCTTCCGCCGTCCTGCAGCACCAACCGCTCTTCAACAACACCATCATTATAGCGATGCGCAATTTGCATGGAGTGCACACTCTCACCACGGGCGTAAACGAACACGCCGCGATAGGAGGTCATGTTCAGAGCCGGCCCGAGCCTTTCGAGCCAGGCGGCAGCCTCATCTTCTTCCGCAGCAGACAGCGGAGGTCCTGCAAGTGTAAGCAGAATACCAACAACCACTGACAGCGCACGGCTTCGGGAAAAATCTTTGAAGGCTTGAGGCATGATTACACTCGCTCCGGGGTTCAGTAGCCGGCACCGTTGGCGCTGACCAGGCGGGCATAGCCAACGGCGCCCCGCCCTGCACCAACGCTGTTGTGCTGTGCGTGTTCCAGCAGGTAGCGACTCATGTATTCCCACTGCTCCTCATCCAGACCCTGCAGGGCGATCTCCCTGACAGGCTGATTCTGAACAGGCGTTTCCGGTGCGGCCGCTGTCACGGGCTGAACCGGCCCCGGGCCGGACGAATCCCAGCCGGCGCCAGCCCCAAATCCGACCAGCAGCGCCATGGCCACCATGGCGGCCGCCGGCCAGTGCCATCGGCCCGCCTTATTGGCCTGAACAGCGGGCTCTGGCCGGGACGTCCCGGAGCCGCGGCCATCAAGCAGTTCACGGACGGCCAAACTGACGTCCATACCATGGGCCGGGGAGTGGCCATCATGCATAAGGTCCCGCACGTCCTGCCAACGCTGCCACTGCGCCCGAACCTCGTCCTGGCTTTCGTGTGAAAGCAGGCGACGTACCGAAAGCTCGTCGGCTTCGTCGTCCATCATGGCGGACAGTGTTTCTCTGAGACGATCATCCATGGGATGCAACCTCAATTACGTCACGGAATGATTGAGTAAAGGTCCAAGATGCTTATCAACCGCATCCCGGGCCCTGAATATTCGTGAACGGACGGTACCGATCGGGCACTCCAGAATGCCAGCGATATCCTCATAGCTCAGGCCATCGTACTCCCTGAGCAGGAAGGCAGAACGCAACTCCTCGGGAAGCTGTGCAATAGCCCTGTTCAGTTCTTTCTGGAGCTGCTCCCGTTGCAGAAGTCGTTCCGGCGATGCAGTATCGCGGAGTCGGGAGCCGTCATCAAAATTCTCCGCCTCGGCCGAATCGGCACTACCCTGCGGACGACGCCCCCGGGACTCCAGATAGTTCTTCGCGGTGTTCACGGCGATCCGGTACAGCCACGTGTAGAAGGCACTGTCTCCCCGGAAACGCTCGATCGCCCGGAATGCCTTGACGAAGGTCTCCTGGGTCAGATCCATGACTTCCTGAGTGTCGTAGACGTACCGACTGATAATAGACGCGACCCTGGACTGGTATTTGACCACCAGTAGATCAAAGGCGGCGCGATCACCATTGCGGACCTTGCGGACCAACTGCAGGTCTGTCTGGCTATCGGAGTGTTCGCCTTGACGTTTCTCTGTATCAGGAGTCATGGACTGGTTGCCGGGGTTCCCTGATTTGATGGCCAGCTGTCCGGCCTGTACCAAGTTTCGCTGCGTCATTGATGCTATCCGGCGTCCGTTAGTGGAACGGGCTTAGCCACCTGTACGGCGGCTCACCCTGTCAGGCCAAATAGACAGCAAGCGTAAAGTTTAGTTCAATACACGTCCACATTATGGCCTGCGATAACGACCCGATGCCACAGTCCTTCGAATACGATGTTCTCATTATCGGCAGCGGAGCTGCCGGCCTCACCGTCGCCCTCAATCTGCCAGAGCATCTGAAGGTCTGTGTGGTGAGCAAGGCGCAGATCAGCAGCGGCGCAACCCTCTGGGCGCAAGGAGGGATCGCTGCGGTTCTGGATGATCAGGACTCCACCGAAAACCACATTACTGACACCCTGAATGCTGGCGCCGGCCTGTGCCATGAGGACGCCGTGCGCTTCACTGTTGAGCACGGCAAGGAGAGCATCGACTGGCTGATCGATTCCGGTGTCGATTTTACCCGGGATCAGGATGCCCACTACCATCTGACTCGGGAAGGCGGTCACAGCCACCGGCGCATCATTCACGCAGCCGATGCCACCGGCCACGCAGTTTCAACCACTCTGACGTCCCAGGCAGAGGCACGACCAAACATCGAACTTATGTCCGGTCGTGTCGCGGTGGACCTTATCACCAATCGCAAACTGTCCCTGCCGGGCAACCGATGTGTCGGTGCCTACATCCTGAATCTTGAAGACAACCACGTAGAGCTGTTCCGGGCAAGATTCACGGTTATTGCCACCGGTGGCGCTTCCAAGGCGTACCGCTACACTACCAACCCGGACGGCGCCTCCGGCGATGGAATTGCCATGGCCTGGCGTGCCGGCTGCCGGGTAGCGAACATGGAATTCAACCAGTTTCACCCCACCTGCCTTTACCATCCCCACGCCAAATCCTTCCTGATCACGGAAGCCGTGCGCGGGGAGGGTGGTCTCCTGAAATTGCCTGATGGGTCGCGGTTCATGGACCGCTTTGACGAACGCGGCGAATTGGCACCGCGGGATATCGTTGCCCGCGCCATTGACCATGAGATGAAGCGACTGGGTGCTGATCATCTGTACCTGGACATCAGCCACAAGCCCGCCGATTTTATCAAGCATCACTTCCCCACTATCTACGAGAAGTGCCTTGGCTTTGGCATTGATATCACTCGGGAGCCCATCCCCGTGGTGCCCGCTGCCCACTATACCTGTGGTGGCATCATGAGTGACGAGCGGGCCAGAACCGATGTCAATCAGCTCTATGTTGTGGGCGAAGCAGCATTCACGGGACTCCATGGTGCCAATCGCATGGCCAGCAATTCCCTGCTTGAGTGCCTCGTGTATGGACGCGCCGCCGCCGCGGATATTACCCGTCGGGAAGCCGACATTCCGCCACCGCCGGAAGCCCCGGACTGGGACGAGAGCCAGGTCCGGGATTCTGATGAAGACGTTGTTATCTCCCACAACTGGGACGAGCTGCGACATTTCATGTGGGACTATGTGGGCATTGTGCGGACCACCAAGCGCCTCCAGCGGGCCAAGCACAGGGTGGACCTGCTGTCTGCCGAGATCGGAGAGTTCTACAGCAATTACCGTGTGACCAACGACCTGCTGGAACTTCGTAACCTGGTCACAGTGTCAGACCTTATCATCTGCTCGGCACTGCAGCGCAGGGAAAGCCGCGGACTGCACTACACGCTGGATTATCCGGGACTGCTCAATGAGGTCCGTGATACCGTACTGGTTCCCACGACCTACCGAACGCTCGCGCCCTGAGCGAACGCTGACTGTTACACACGATTCAATGGAAAACACTATGTCAGAGACACCTGCATCGTCCGAAAAAGCAGAATTCAACCGCCTGTGGTGGCACAGCCGCCGCGGCATGCTGGAGTTGGACAACCTTCTGATTCCATTCATGGAAGAGGCCTATCGCGACCTCGACGCCGAAGACCAGGCTCGTTACAAGAAGCTGCTCACCTGCGAGGACAATGACATGTTCGAGTGGTTCATGCAGCGCAGCCGCCCGGCAGATCCGGACCTCCAACGCATGGTCGACATCATTCTCAAACGTGTCCAGCCGGATTGAGCTGACGCTCACCCCCTCATTGCCGGTTGGCGTTCTCGCAGTGGTGCCCTGGCTGCTGCTACTGATATTCCTGCTGGTCGCGGCGCTGGCCGGCAAAATCTGGTTTCTTGCTGCAGCACCGATTGCACTGGGCGGCGCCACCTTGCAGTATCGGTCCAACGGATTACTGTTGGGCGGCGGTTCTGTGCACGGCCTTCTGATTGAACACGGAAAGATATACGCCAAAACCGGAGACAACCGGCAGGTTCAGGTGCTTCCGCTGGCATCCAGTCGGATCTGGTCCGGGCTGGCACTCTTGAAACTGCGACCGACCGGCACCAGATTCCAGTCTTACACCACGATTCTGCTGGCGCCATCACCCGGCAGACCGGGTAACGTTGCAGCAGACGATTTCCGTCGCCTGAGGGTATGGCTCAGACTGGGCCGATCCGGGCGATCAACCACCTGATTCACCGATCTGGAGCACTCCATGACCGACACAGACTCTCCTGTATCAGCCGTTGCAGACTATCCGCTGCCCAACAGCGGCTGGGCAGTTCTCGACGACCGGGTGGTTGTGCGCATCAGCGGCCCCGGCACCGACAAGTTTCTCCAGGGCCAGTTCAGCCAGAACCTGGACGAGGTTATCCCTGGCCGCTCTCCCCGAGCCGCGGCCGCGACCCCCAAGGGCCGCGCCTACTGCCTTACCCGCATGGTTCGGGAAGGAGACGACATCCTGATGGATTTTGCCTCCGAGCTCGCTGACGACATCATCAGCCACTTGCGCAAATACCTGATGCTGTTTCGCGGGACCACGATGGAGCTGGTCCAGGAAGCCAGGATCGTCGGGATACTGGGCAACGAGCTGGCCGAAAAGCTCGCCGAAAATGCGTTGGACAGCCTGAAGGAACCGGGCGACTCTTGCCTACTCCGTGGCGGCATCCTCGTGAAAACGCAACCGACAGCCGAGGGCACGACCCGCTTCGAGTTCTGGCAAACTGAAGACGGCGAAGTAGCACTTCCGGCCAGCACCCATATGTCGTTGGCAGACTGGCAGGCATCCGAGATTGCTGCGGGTGTGGCCTCCCTCACCGCCGCCACACAGGAGTCTTTCGTGCCACAGATGCTGAACTGGCAGCATGTGGACGGCGTGCATTTCAAGAAAGGCTGCTATACCGGTCAGGAAGTGATTGCCCGGATGCATTTTCTCGGACAACTGAAGAAAAGCCTGTTCCGCTTCCGGATTGAACAGGCCGAAGATCTGCCCGTCCCCGGAAGCGCCGTGTTTGCTGGCGAACGGTCAGTGGGAGAGGTTGTAAACTCGGTAAAATACCATGACGGCAGCTTAGAGCTGCTCGCTGTTGTGCGCCACGATGCAGCCGAAAAAGCCCTGCATCCGGATGGCCTGCCAGAGGCGGTGCTGATGCCAATGCCACTGCCCTACTCGGTGCCCGAAAGGGAAAAAAGCGCACAATCAGATACATAAGTTGACAGGCAAACGCGCCAGAATTTGCTATTTTGCTATGCAGTAGCTCACATATTTGATTGTTCGGACACTGGCTCAGGCATTCTGGCCATTCTTCGAATTCTTTAAGCGGACCTTTACTGACCATGTCGAATATTGTTGAAACCATCAAAGCCGATCTCAACGCAGCCATCGAAAATGACAAACTGGTGCTCCCCACCCTTCCGGAGGTAGCCCTTCAGGTCAGAGACATTGCGCAATCCGAGGATTCTTCAATAGCCGACCTGGTAAAGGTCATCAGCAATGATACGGCCCTGTCGGCTCGCATCATCCGGGTGACCAACAGCCCGCTGTTCCGCGGCAGCCGTGCCATTGAGAACCTGAACATGGCGGTAAGCCGCCTCGGCATGGCCTACACCAGCAACCTGGCCATGGGCCTGGCCATGGAGCAGATGTTCCAGGCCACTTCCGACATGATCGACAAGCGCATGCGTGCCACCTGGCAGACCAGTACCGAAGTGGCCGGTGTCTGCCACGTTCTGGCGCAACACTACACCAAACTCAAGCCGGACCAGGCCACCCTTGCAGGCCTGGTACATCTGATCGGCGTGCTGCCGATCCTGCGCTATGTGGAAGACCAGGACATCCAGATCAGCAGCATCATGCTGGACAACGTGGTTGATGAACTGCATCCAAAGATCGGGGCGACCATCCTCAAAAAGTGGGATTTCCCGAAGGAGCTTCAGAACGTTCCCCTGGAATACGCCAACTTCAACCGTGAGGTGCCGGCGGCCGACTATGCGGATCTGGTGATGGTCGCCAATCTGCAGCTGGTCGCGGGTTCTGAGCATCCGTGGACGGAGATGGACTGGACGAAGATTTCGGCCTTTGATCGTCTTGGGTTGGATCCGAATGTCGACATGAGCGAGGAAGAGGATCTGAACGCTCAGATGGAAGCGGCTATGGCGCTGCTTCAGTAATACCTACCTCGGCGCCTTGCCCCCGCGATTTTGGGGGCTGGCGCGGGGGCGGTGAGTCTTTCCCTCGGGAAAAGAACTCGCTTCGCTCAGACACCTTTTCCTGTCGGGAAAGACTCACCACCCCCACACCGATCCGACTTCTGAGGGGCATCTTTCCCTTCTACATACTTTGCCGCTTCAAACCTTTTTGGAAGGCTTTCCATACTGTTCAAGCAGGGCGTCTTTCGAAGGCAGTTGCCAATCGACCGTGGGCTTTCCCTGCTGAGCCAACCAGTTGTTCGCCTTCGAGAAGTGCTTACAACCGAAGAAGCCCCGGTAAGCGCTCAGTGGCGAGGGGTGGGGGCCGTCTAGGACCAGGTGTTTGCTGCGGTCGATGTGCTGGCCTTTCTTCTTCGCGTAGCTGCCCCAGAGCAGGAATACCACGCCTTCCCGTTCGCGGTTGATGGTTTCGATGACTTTGTCGGTGAAGGTTTCCCAGCCTTTGCCCTGGTGGGCGCCGGCCTGGCCCTGGACGACGGTCAGAACGCTGTTGAGCAGCAAAACGCCCTGCTCTGCCCACGGTTGGAGGCAGCCGTGATCGGGCGGAGCGATGCCCAAGTCGTCCTGGATTTCTTTGAAGATGTTCACCAGCGAGGGCGGGATGGCCACGTTCGGGCGCACGGAGAAGCACAGGCCATGGGCCTGGCCGGGGCCGTGGTAGGGGTCTTGGCCAAGGATAACCACTCTTACGTTATCCAGCGGGGTGCTGTTGAGGGCGTTGAAGCAGTGTTGGCTGGCGGGGAACAGGACTTTGCCGGCCTGTTCCTCGGCGGCGAGGAATTCCGCCAGGCCCTGCATGTAGGGCTGGCGGAACTCTTCCGCGAGATGTTCTTTCCAGCCCCGGTCGGGCCTGAGCTGGCTGGCCAGTACCTCAACCGGGCTCATGGATCACTCCTCGTCTTTACGGCTGTCGGCCTTGTGCTCAGGGCGCATGGCCGGGAACAGTATAACGTCGCGGATTGATGCCGAGTTGGTCAGCAGCATGGCCAGCCGGTCGATTCCAATACCTTCGCCGGCGGTGGGCGGCAGGCCGTATTCCAGAGCCATCACGTAGTCTTCATCGTAGAACATTGCTTCGTCATCACCGGCGTCTTTCTCGGCCACCTGAGCCTGGAAGCGCTCGGCCTGATCCTCAGCATCGTTCAGCTCCGAGAAGCCGTTGGCGATTTCGCGACCGCCCACGAAGAACTCGAACCGTTCGGTGACGAACGGGTTGCTGTCTTTGCAGCGGGCCAGGGGCGACACTTCTTTCGGGTACTCGGTGATAAACGTCGGCTGCATCAGACGATGCTCGGCCGTAGCCTCGAAGATCTCGATCTGGACTTTGCCCAGGCCCCAACCATCCTTCAGATGAATACCGAGGTTTTTCGCCACCTGGCGGGCACTGGCGTCGTCCGCCAGCTGTTCCGGCTTGATGTCCGGGTTGTAGCGCAGGATGGCGTCGACTACTGTCAGGCGCTCGAACGTCTTGCCGAAATCGTACTCAATGGTTTCTTCGCTACCATCCGCCAGGGTGCGGGTGTTCACGACAGTCGTCGTGCCCAGCACTTTCTGCGTAATGGTGCGCAGCATGTCTTCGGTCAGATCCATCAGGTCGTTGTAGTCGGCGTAGGCCTGGTAGAACTCGACCATGGTGAATTCCGGATTATGACGGGTGGAGAGACCCTCATTGCGGAAGTTCCGGTTAATCTCGAATACCCGCTCAAAGCCGCCAACCACCAGGCGCTTCAGGAACAGCTCCGGCGCAATGCGCAGGTACATGTCGATACCCAGGGCGTTGTGGTGGGTCACGAAGGGGCGCGCTGTGGCACCGCCGGGAATCACCTGCAACATCGGGGTTTCCACTTCCATGAAGTCGCGGTCGGTGAAGTACTGACGCATGGCGCTGATGATCTTCGAGCGCGCATAGAACACCCGACGGCTGTCCTCGTTGACCATCAGGTCGACGTAGCGGTGGCGGTAACGGGCTTCCGTGTCGGTCAGGCCCTTGTGTTTTTCAGGGAGCGGGCGCAGGGACTTGGTGAGCAGCACGTACTCATCCATGGTCACGTACAGGTCGCCCTTGCCCGACTTGGACAGGGTGCCACGGACACCCACGATATCCCCCAGATCCCAGTGCTTGGTGTCTTTCTGGACATCCTTGGAGGCGTAGATCTGGATCCGGCCGGTCATGTCCTGAACCACCTTGAATGCCTTGCGATCGAGCATCATGCGGCCGGCAATGGCCACCTTGATACCGAGGGACTCCAGCTCTTCCTTGGTTTTATCACCATATTTCGCCTGCAGTTCGGCAGCGGTGGCGTCACGACGGAAGTCGTTCGGGAAGGCATTGCCCTCGTCGCGCATCTCTGACAGTTTGGCGCGGCGCTCGGCAATCAGCTTGTTGTCCTCATGCTGTGCGGCATTCTGAGTTTGATCAGTCATTTTGGCTCACTAGGAATCGGGTTGTCCGGGTTAGCGTGGCAAAGGCGCTGATTACAGCGCCATCTTCAGGCTGGCTTCGATGAACTTGTCAATGTCACCGTCCAGCACCGACTGGGTATTACTGGTTTCAACCTTGGTGCGCAGGTCCTTGATACGGCTGTCATCCAGAACATAGGAGCGGATCTGGCTGCCCCAACCGATATCGGCCTTGGCGTCCTCGGCCTTCTGCTTCTCGGCGTTGCGCTCCTGCATCTCACGCTCAAACAGCTTCGCCTTGAGCTGCTTCATGGCCTGGTCCTTGTTCTGATGCTGGCTTCGGCCAGCCTGACAGGCCACAACAATACCGGTGGGGTTGTGAGTCAGACGTACCGCCGACTCGGTCCGGTTAACGTGCTGACCACCGGCGCCGGAGGCACGGTAGACATCCACCCGCAGATCCGCCGGATTGATTTCAATTTCGAAGCTGTCATCCACTTCCGGTGACACAAACACGGAAGAAAACGAAGTATGCCGACGGTTGCCGGAATCGAACGGGGACTTACGCACCAGCCGGTGCACGCCGGTTTCGGTACGCAGCCAGCCATAGGCATAGTCGCCCTGGATGTGAATGGTGGCACTCTTGATGCCGGCCACTTCACCTTCCATCAGCTCGACAATCTCGGCCTTGAAGCCCCGACGCTCGGCCCAGCGCAGGTACATGCGCAGGAGCATGTTGGCCCAGTCCTGGGCTTCGGTGCCACCGGAGCCGGCCTGAATATCCAGGTAGGCGTTGTTGGCGTCCATTTCGCCGGAGAACATGCGGCGGAATTCGAGCTTCTCAAGCTCTTTATCAAGGCCCTCAAGATCTGATTCGATCTCGCCAACGGTGCCCGCATCCTCTTCTTCTGCGGCTATGTCCAGCAGACCTTCGGCGTCTTCCAGGCCGGAGGTGAGGTTGTCGATGGTCTTGACGATCAGTTCAAGATCCGCTCGCTCTTTGCCCAGAGCCTGAGCCCGCTCGGGGTCGTCCCAGACACTCGGCTGTTCCAGTTCGCGCTCAACTTCGGTCAGTCGCTCACTACGCTGATCGTAGTCAAAGATACCCCCTGAGCGCTTCAGTGCGCTCACGAAGCTCTTTAATCTTCGTCACAATGGGATTAATTTCCATGAAACCCTTACTCGCTCTAGAAAATGGAGAGTAAAAACAGAGGGCGGATTCTACCCGAAATTGCTTTTTAAATCAGCCGTGGTTTTCCGGCCTTGAGGAGCAAACAGCAGATGTGGATTCCAGAGACCGGTGCAAGCAGGAGGCAGGCAAGGCTTTCCGGGAGACGCTGTAAATACATCCCTGTACGCTTGACGAAAACATCCCTGTTTTCGACACTCCCGGAAAGCCTTGCCTGCCTCCTGCCCATGATTTTGGTTTCATTCTTCAGCCTGATCGGCCGGGGGCCGGGGGAGCTTTTTCTGCAGGGAAAAGGTGGCTGAGCGCAGCGAGTTCTTTTCCCGGAAGAAAAAGCTCCCCCGGCTCGCGGCCAGACTCCTGTACCCAAAAAAGGCTCAGGAAAGCGGCTCCAGATAATCCACCAGAAGCTGAAGATTGGTGCGCCCCCGGAAGGTATTGGCATCCGGCTTGTAAACAACCCTAGCCCCGGTGCGGGTGTAGTCGGGCACTTCCGGGCCGGTATTGAAAGCTATGCCGTCGATAATTCCGCCGCCCTCGGCTGGTTGCAGCACCAGTTTTAGGTGGTTCTCCCCAACGATTCGCTGGCTCACCACCCGGAATTCGCCGTCGAACAGCGGCTCCGGGAAGTGTTGCCCCCAGGGGCCGGCCCGCTTGAGCAGTGCCGCGGTGTCTAGGGAAAGCTCGCTTGGCCCAAGGGGCCCGTCGGTGGTGATCGCAGCTTCCAGATCCTCCGCCGACAGCGTGTCGCGAACGGCGTGATCAAAGGCTTCGGAGAAAGCATCCAGATCCGCTTTGGCGAGGGTCATGCCGGCGGCCATGGCGTGGCCACCAAACTTTTTCATCATGCCGGGGTGGCGGGAATCGACCACCGCGAGCACATCCCGGATATGCAAACCCGGGATGGAACGGGCGGAGCCCTTGATGTCTTCGCCATTGTCATCCGGGGCAAAGGCAATGGTTGGTCTGTGGGTCTGCTCTCGAATTCGGGCCGCGAGGATGCCGATAACCCCCTGATGCCATTCAGGATCAAACAGGGCGAGGCCCCAGGGCAGCCCCTCAAGATCAAGAGACATGGAAGCCAGCAGATCCTGTGCCTGGGCCTTCATGTCTTTCTCGATGGTCCGGCGTTCACGGTTGAAGGTGTCCAGCTCCCGGGCCAGTCGACGAGCCTCGTCCGGGCTGTCTGCCAGCAGGCAGGCAATGCCGATACTCATGTCATCAAGCCGTCCCGCGGCATTGAGGCGGGGGCCAACCACAAAACCGAGATCGGTTGAGCTGATCGCGGTGTGGTCTCGGCCTGCGATTTCCAGCAGTGCAAGGATTCCCGGCCGGGCCTCGCCCTGACGTATACGGCGCAGGCCCTGCTCCACGAAGATCCGATTGTTATGATCCAGGGGCACGACATCAGCCACCGTGCCCAGGGCCACCAGGTCCAGCAGGCTCCCCAGGTTCGGCTCGGGATCGGGCAGGCGATTGGTTTCACGGAGCTGCTTGCGCAACGCGGTGAGCACGTAAAACATGACACCAACACCGGCGGCGTTCTTGCTCAGGAAAGGACAACCCGGCTGGTTGGGATTGACGATGGCATCGGCATCCGGAAGCTCTTCGCCGGCCAGGTGGTGATCCGTCACCACCACTTTCACGCCAAGTTCTTTTGCCGCTCGAACGCCCTCAACGGCGGATATACCGTTATCGACGGTGACCATCAGATCGGGAAGCTGACCTTCATCGCGCAACCGCTCAATAATACCCGGTGTCAGGCCGTAGCCATCGGCAAACCGGCTGGGGACGCGAAAATCGATGCTCTCCAAACCCAGCATCGAAAGGCCAAGCATGGCGACGGCCGTGCTGGTGGCGCCATCGGCGTCAAAATCCCCGAGCACAAGAACCCGCTGTTGCTGCTCGATGGCTTCCGCAAGAAGCTCGACAGCCCGATCGATGCCCCGAAGTGACAACGGTGAAGCAAGGTGCTTGAGGGTGTAACTCAGTTGCTCATCAGAGGTTACGCCACGGGCGGCGTACAGGCGGCGAAGCAAGGGGGGCAGGTTTTGCCCCCAGTCCGGGAATGTCTCGGGCTGGGGGCGACGCAGGATCTTTTTTGGTGTCATACCCGATCAGGCGTTTTTCCAGTGCTTGGCAATAAACTCCTGCACACCGGCAATGTTGTTATCCAGCACTGTGTAGCGCTCTTCCCGCTCGAACAGGTCAGCCATATGAGCCGGCAGCGGCGGCTTAACACTCAGGCCGGACTCGGCTACAGCATCCGGGAACTTGGCCGGGTGTGCAGTACCCAGGGTGATCATCGGTACCGCATGATCGCGCCGGCAGCTGCGCGCAGCGCGAACCCCGATGGCAGTGTGAGGGTCGAGCAGATACTCGTTCTGCTCGTAAATCTCACGGATGGTATCGCAGGTGGTCTTGTCATCCACCGCATCACTGTCGAACAGCTTGCGTGCGTGCTTCCAGCGATAATCCTCAATGCTGACCGGGCCTTTGGCGGCATTTTCCAGCAGGGTCTTCACTGCCAGCCCATCACGGCCGTGCAGATCAAACAGCAGACGCTCGAAATTGCTCGACACCATGATATCCATGCTCGGAGAAAGGGTGTGTTCCAGCTGGTGCTGTTCGTATTTGTTGCCACTCATGAAACGATGCAGGATATCGTTGCGGTTGGTGGCAATGACCAGCTGGGAAATCGGCAGCCCCATCTTCTTGGCCAGGTAACCGGCAAAGATATCGCCGAAGTTCCCTGTGGGCACCGAAAACGCCATGCTGCGGTCCGGACCACCCAACGCCAGGGACGCATGGAAGTAGTAAACAATCTGGGCCATGATCCGGGCCCAGTTGATGGAGTTCACGGCTGCCAGCTGGGTTCTGCCACCCAGGAACGACTGGTTGCCGAAGCTCTCCTTCACCATGCGCTGGCAATCGTCAAAATTGCCCCGCACAGCAATGTTGTGGATGTTGTCACCCTGGACGGTGGTCATCTGGCGGCGCTGGACTTCGGAAACGCGCTGGTGCGGATGCAGGATAAAAATATCCACGTGCTCGCACCGGCGGCACCCTTCGATTGCCGCAGAGCCGGTATCACCGGAGGTCGCTCCCATGATAACCACGTGCTGCTTGCGCTTTTCCAGGACATAGTCCAGAAGGCGGCCCAACAGCTGCAGGGCGAAGTCCTTGAATGCCAGGGTCGGGCCGCGGAACAGCTCCATGACCCATTCGTTGGTATCCAGCTGAACCAGCGGGGCCACAGCCTTGTGGGCGAAGACCGCATAGGTCTCGTCCAGCATCTTGCGGAAATCGTCTGCGGGGACCGCGTCATCCACGAAGGGATGCATGACCTTGAACGCCAGCTCACTATAGGAAAGCCCGCGCCAGCTTCGGATTTCTTCCAGACTGAAATGTGGCAGGGATTCGGGAACGTAGAGGCCGCCGTCCGTCGCCAGACCGGTCAGCAAAACATCCTCAAAGCCCAGTGCGGGCGCTTCACCCCGCGTACTGATGTATCTCACGTTCGTACCTGTCAGTTGAAGTTTTCAGCGCGGATGCGGACAACCTGGCCATCGGTATCGGACAGGGCTTCCAGCTCTTCAATCGCACGGTTGATCTGCCGCTCCTGAACGGTGTGAGTCAGGATGATCACCGGAATACGGCCATCTTTCAGCTCGGATTCCTTCTGCATGATCGACTCAATATTGATGCCATGCTCGCTCAGGATGGAGGCAATCTTTGCCAGCACACCCGGACGATCCAGTGCAGTAATGCGCAGGTAGTAGGCAGACTGGATGTCTTCCATGGACAGCACATCCAGGTCTTCCATGGCATCCGGTGAGAAACCAAGATATGGCACACGGAGGCTGCTTTCTGTTGCCACAGCACGGGCAACATCAACGATATCTGCGATGACAGCCGACGCTGTTGCCTCATCCCCTGCGCCAGGACCGTAATACATGGTCTGACCAACGGCATCGCCATCCACCAGGACAGCATTGAGGACGCCATCAACCTGGGCAATCAGATGGCTCTGGGGCACCAGGGTCGGGTGAACGCGGAGTTCAATGCCATCATCCCGACGACGGGCAATACCAAGGTGCTTGATGCGATAGCCCAGTAACTCGGCGTGGGCAATATCGTAAGGGGTAATCTTGGAAATGCCTTCGGTGAAGCCTTTTTCGAATTGCAGGGGCACACCAAATCCGGCGGATGCCAGAATGGTCAGTTTGTGGGCGGCATCAATGCCTTCCACATCAAAGGTCGGATCCGCTTCCGCGTAACCCAGGTCCTGGGCTTCCTTGAGAACTTCGGAAAATTCCCGACCGGCACGCATTTCGGTCAGGATGTAGTTCCCGGTACCGTTGATGATGCCGGCAATCCAGTCGATGCGGTTTGCCGCCATGCCTTCACGTACGGCCTTGATAACCGGAATACCACCGGCAACACCCGCCTCGTAGGCCACCACGACGCCGGCTTTCTCGGCCGCTTCAAAAATTTCGTTACCGTGGACGGCGATCAGGGCCTTGTTGGCAGTAACCACGTGCTTGTCGTTGCGGATAGCTGCGAGCACCAGCTCCCGCGCGGCGTCATAGCCACCAATGAGCTCCACCACGATATCGACGCCGGGATCGTTCACCACGTCATAAATGTCGGTACTGAAGGGCACATCCCCAAGGTCCATATCCTCGCGGGCCCGTCGACTGGCAATCCGGGTAATCCGGATATTGCACCCGGCCCGGCCGGCAATCAGCCTGGCGTTGCGGGTCAAGACATTAAAGGTACCGCCGCCGACGGTTCCCAATCCGCAGATTCCGACACTGACGTCTTTCAAACTCTCACCTCTGATCCCGAAGGGGTGCTGATGAATTATATTAGGCGGGCATAGTATACCGATTCAGGCCTCACGGAATAAGCCCTGAATCGGATCCATCGCAAATACCGTACAACGAAGCCCGGACGACGTGTCCGGAAGGCTGTCAGAGCAGCCCGAGCCCCTCGGCCAGACGCTGCGCCGGGACATAGCCACGAACCATGTTACCGTCTTCCAGCACAATGGCGGGAGTGCCGGTTACGCCAACCCGACCCCCCAGCTCAAACTGCTCACGCACCGGGTTTTCACAGCTAGCATCGGCGACCTTTCGGCCAGCCTTGGCTGCGTCCATGGCCGCCTGTTGATCGTCAGCGCACCAGACCGACTCGTATTTTCTGAAGGAAGCAGTATTGGGACCGGACCGCGGGAACGCATAGTAATTGACGGTAATTCCATAGTTGTTGAGCTGCGGAACCTCGTCATGCAGCTTCCGGCAATAAGGACAGTCGATATCAGTGAACACGCTCACGACGGCCTTTTCGTTATCCGCGGGAAAGCGGATCACTCCATTGGCATCGAAATCCGCCATCATCTCGCGACGGGCCTCAGTGCGGGCTGCTTCCGTGACATTGGCGATGCCCTGATCGGTAATCTTCAGAAGATCCCCTGTCATCAGATACTGGCCATCCTCGGTCGCATAAATCGTGTCGCCATTGTTGCTCTGGACTTCATAGAGCCCCTTTGCCTCGGACTCCTTTACCGACATCACCTGAAGACCCGGGACGGCCTCGGTCAGGCGCTCGGAAATCCGATCTTCGACTTCACCGGCACTGACATTCGCCATAAACAGTGAGCCGAAACCGAAGGCAAAAGCCACAACCCCAGTTTTCATATTCATTCTGACAAACAACCTTTTTCAGAGAGCAGTTAAATAACCCGGGCAGTATTGGCACAGGCCGGGAATCAATTCAATGCGACAAGTACATAAAAGGAAAGTTCACCTACGCCGGCGCAAACATCCTGCCAATCAGCCCCTGGGATGGTGAGCCTGATGCAGCGACTGGAGCCGCTGACGGGCCACGTGGGTATAGATCTGGGTCGTTGACAGGTCCGAGTGCCCCAGCAGCATCTGGACAACCCGCAGATCCGCGCCATGATTGAGTAGATGTGTGGCGAACGCGTGCCTGAGCGTGTGGGGTGACAGGTGTTTGCGGATACCAACCCGCACGGCGTAATGCTTGATGCGATGCCAGAACGTCTGGCGGGTCATCGCCGCCGCCCGATTGCCGGGGAACAGCGCATCGCAGGAGCGGCCTTTCAGAAGCTCCGGCCGGCCTTCCTTCATGTACTGCAACAGCCAATCCACCGCCTCCTCCCCCAGGGGAACGAGCCGTTCCTTGTCACCCTTGCCGGTGATCCGAACTACGCCCTGGCGCAGATTTACCTGATCAACCCGCAGCTCTGTCAGCTCGGAGACCCTCAGACCACAACCATAGAGTATCTCGAGCATGGCCTTGTCCCGGAGCTCGATGGCAACCCCCGGATCCGGTTCGGAAAGCAGCGCATCCACCTCTTCTTCCGTCAGAGAATCGGGAAGACGCCGGGGCAACCTGGGGCTGTCGATCCGCAGGGTCGGGTCTTCAGCGATCAGCCCTTCGCGCAGCAGGAAGCGGTAAAAACGCCGGAGTCCGGACAGCCGCCTGGCCGCGGTGGAGCTCTTGACCCCTTCCGCCAGCCCCCGCGACATCCAGGCCAGAAGGTCGGTTCGGCGAACGTCGGTCAATGCGGGTTTGCCAGGCTGGCTCTCCAGCCATTCCGCCAATCGCGACAAATCACTCCGGTAGGCCTGCCGTGTCTTTTCGCCCAGCCCGTCTTCCAGCCAGATGGCATCAACAAACCGGACAATTACAGACTCATCTTCCGCTCTCATGGCGAGTTCCCAGACCGCGAACGTCTCACGACAAGCATACCTGAACCTCAGACACAAAAAAGGCAGCCCGGGGCTGCCTTTTTCTGCCTGCTGTTCAGCGCTTTGCTGATCAGCCCAGCTTTTCCTTGATACGAGCCGCCTTACCAGACAGGTCGCGCAGGTAGTAGAGCTTGGCCTGGCGAACATCGCCACGACGCTTCACGCTGATGCTGTCGATCAGCTTGGAGAAGCTCTGGAAGGTACGCTCAACACCAACACCGTAGGAAATCTTACGTACGGTGAAAGAGGAGTTCATGCCGCGGTTACGCTTGCCGATGACAACACCTTCGAACGCCTGAAGACGCTCACGGTTACCCTCGGTTACGCGAACCTGAACGACCACGGTATCGCCCGGCGCAAACGCAGGGATTTCCTTGGTCATCTGTTCTGCTTCAAGTTGACTGATGATGTTGTTCTTGCCGCTCATCGTAATGCTCCTGATACCCAATCTGTTAATGCCCTGATCATTCAGAGGCACCCGGTTCGTTCAAAATCTCTTCCAGCAGCTCACGCTCTTCGTCCGTAAACACCCGCCTTTCAAGCAGGTCGGGGCGTCGCTCCCGGGTTCGCCTCAGCGACTGCTTCAGCCGCCAACGCCGGATCTGATCATGGTGACCGCCCAATAAAACATCCGGCACCGCCTGACCCTCGTAAACCTCGGGCCGGGTGTAGTGCGGACAATCCAGCAAACCGTCGGCGAAAGAATCCTGCTCTGCCGACTGCGCATGACCCAGCGCTCCGGGGATGAGGCGTGTAACCGCATCGATAACAGCCATAGCTGCCAGTTCACCACCGGAAAGCACAAAATCACCCAGTGACACTTCCCGATCGACTTCCGTCGCTATCAGGCGCTCATCAACACCCTCGTACCGGCCAGCCACCAGAATCAGCTGCTGCTCTGCCGCAAGCGACTCAACAACGGACTGAGTCAGCGTCTCGCCCTGAGGCGAGAGGTAAACCACACAGGGGTTCCCGGGTGCCGCTTCCCTTGCCGCATGGATCGCGTCCCGGAGAGGCTGAATTTTCATCAGCATACCCGGGCCACCGCCATATGGCCGGTCGTCTACCGTGCGATGCCGGTCGTGGGTAAACTCACGAGGATTCCAGCTCCGGAAAGTCAAAAGACCATCCCGGACTGCCCTTCCCGTAATCCCGTAGTCCGTTACCGCACTGAACATTTCCGGGAACAGACTGACTGCGCCAATCCACACCCGTCAGAACTCCGGATCCCAGTCCACCACCATGCGTTTTGAATCCAGATCAACATTCTGGACCACTTCGCCAGGCAGATAAGGAATCAGACGCTCACGTTGATCGATGGAACCTGCCGTGGCCTGTACCACCAGAACATCGTTGGATCCGGTTTCCATCAGATGGTGCACTTTACCAAGGCACTCATCATCGACCGTATACACATCAAGACCTTCCAGCTGAAACCAGTAAAACTCCCCTTCAGGGAGTTCCGGCAACTCAGCTGTCGAGACCCTGACTTCGGCACCGCAGTATGTGCGGGCCAGATCACGGTCGTTAATACCTTTCAGCCTGACGACGATCCCCTGCCCCTGGCGGCGACCTTCCTCAAGCTTGGCCGGAATACGTTTGCCATCCAGATCAAGCGTCCAATCGGGATAGTTCAGTATTCCATCCTTGGGGTCGGTGTAGGAGAAGACCTTGAGCCACCCCTTGACCCCAAACACCGAGGTAATCCGGCCGATCACAGTTTCCTGCGAATTCTGTGTCATGCCATAAACCCCGGTGTCAGTACTGTCTTACCCAGCAGCCTTCAGCAGCTGTGCAACGCGCTCGCTAGTCTGCGCGCCTTGACCGAGCCAGAAATCGACACGCTCACGATCAACGCGAAGGCTCTCTTCCTGACCACGGGCAACCGGGTTGAAGAAACCTACACGCTCAATGAAACGACCGTCGCGAGATTTGCGGCTGTCGGTGACTGTCAGATGGTAGAACGGGCGCTTCTTGGAGCCACCACGAGCCAAACGGATAATTACCATTTAACCAATATCCTGTTCTGTTGAACGAACTTTGTACGATTCACGCCTGCTGAACACCAGCTGACGCGAAGACCCATACTCGAAAGGGGCGCTATTCTATGCTAAAAAAGCGCCAAAGAAAACAGCAAAACCAGTTGTTTCCCCGTTTTCCATGTAAGGCTTTTTACATACGGCCAAACGGAGGCATACCGCCTCCCCCACCGCCGCCCGGGGGCATCATGCCACCCATGCCGCGCATCATATTCGCCATACCGCCTTTCTTGCCAAACTTTTTCATCATCTTCTGCATTTGCTTGTGCTGTTTCAGCAGACGATTCACATCCTGGATCTGGGTTCCAGACCCCGTGGCGATCCGGCGCTTGCGGGAATTGTTGATCACATCCGGGTAACGCCGCTCCTTCGGCGTCATCGAGCAGATGATGGCTTCCATCTGCCCCATGGACTTGTCGTTAACCTGCTGCTGCGCCACCTGGGCCATCTGACCCATGCCCGGCAGCTTGTCGAGCAGGCCACCGATGCCACCCATGTTCTTCATCTGCTGCAGCTGATCACGAAAATCCTCCAGGTCAAAGCTCTTGCCCTTCTTGATTTTCTTGGTGAGCTTCTGGGCCTTTTTCTGGTCCAGCTTGCGCTCCGCCTCTTCGATCAGTGAGAGCACGTCCCCCATGCCAAGGATCCGGGACGCGACCCGGTCCGGGTAGAACGGCTCAAGGGCATCGGACTTTTCACCCACACCCAGGAACTTGATTGGCTTGCCGGTAATGTGGCGAACAGACAGGGCGGCACCGCCACGGGCGTCGCCATCGGTTTTGGTCAGCACCACACCCGTAAGTGGCAGGGCATCGTTAAACGCCTTGGCGGTGTTGGCCGCATCCTGACCGGTCATGGCGTCGACCACGAACAGGGTCTCAACCGGATTGACCGCCTTATGCAGCCGGCCGATCTCGCCCATCATCTGTTCATCGACATGGAGTCGACCGGCGGTATCAAGAATCACCACATCGATGTGCTTTTTCCTGGCGGCTGCGATCGCGCCCTCGGCGATATCCACGGGATCCTGGTCGGCGCTGCTCGGGAAGAACTCGACACCCACCTCGCCGGCAAGGGTCTCCAACTGGCGAATCGCGGCAGGACGATAGACGTCCGCACTGACCACCAGAACGGACTTCTTCTGCCGCTCCTTGAGGAAGCGGGAAAGCTTGGCGACGGTAGTGGTCTTACCCGCACCCTGCAGACCGGCCATCATAATCACTGCCGGCGGCTGGACGTTCAGATTGAGGGATTCGTTGCCCTCGCCCATCACCCGCTCCAGCTCCTGCTGGACAACTTTTACGAAGACCTGCCCCGGTGTCAGGCTGCGCTGCACCTCCTGGCCAATGGCTCGCTTGCGGACGCCCTCAACAAAGTCCTTCACTACCGGCAGGGCGACATCCGCCTCCAGCAGCGCCATCCGCACTTCCCGGAGAGTGTCCTTTATATTGTCATCAGTGAGGCGCGCCTGGCCGGAAATCTTGCGCAGACTGCCGGAAAGTCGGTCTTGGAGGTTCTCAAACATGTTGCTCTTCCGTACCCCGGATAAATTGAGTGCGTGAATCGACAGAGCCTGCGACGACTCCTTGATTCCAGTTGCATAATCGCGACATTATAACCAGACTATCGCCCTGAAACGACCAGCCCGGTCAAATCGGCCGAAACCAGCGCCGATCCCCAGTCAGAACAGTGGTTAATAAGGAAGTCATGGGAACGCTGATTCTCGCGGTCACCTCTCTTTTTCTTTACAGCGTCGGTACCGCGCTGCAGGCCCTGCATTTCAGGGGCCGGGTTCAGAGCAATATTGCCATTACCACCCTGATTGGCGTTCTTGCCCTGACCAGCCACGGACTTCTTATTGGCCAGACGGTCCACCATGACGGCGGCTTCGATTTCAGCTTTTTCAAAAGCTCGGTTCTGATTTCCTGGCTGATCGTGTTCCTGTTGCTGGGGCTCAACCTCAAAAAACCAGTACAAAGCCTTTTCCTGGGCGTCTATCCCCTGGCCGGCCTCACCATCATCCTTGCTCTTGTTACACACGGCCCCTCGAGACTGGTGTCGGAGCAAAGCTATGGCATGCTCTCCCACATAGCACTTTCGGTGACAGCCTACAGCCTCTTTACCCTGGCGGCCATCCAGGCGGTTCTTCTTTATTTCCAGAACCGCCAACTAAAGCACAACTACAACAGCCTGCTGGTTCGCAACCTGCCGCCATTGCAGACAATGGAGTCGCTACTGTTTGAAATGGTCTGGGCCGGCGTTGTGATGCTGATTCTGGCAATCGTGACGGGCGCCCTCTTTATAGAGGACCTGTTTGCCCAGAACCTCGCTCACAAGACGCTGTTCTCCATCCTGTCCCTACTGGTTTTCGTGGCGCTCCTGATTGGTCGTTACACCAAAGGCTGGCGCGGGATTACCGCTAGCCGATGGACCCTTGCGGGCTGCGCACTTCTGATGCTGGCATTCTATGGCAGCAAGTTTGTGCTGGAGCTGATCTTCCAGCGCGGCGGCTAATCCCAGGAACTCCCGGTATTCTCTTGACACAACACTCGCCAAAACCCTATTTTCGCTACTTGTCAGCAATATAAGGACACCTCTTTTGAACGAAACATCGCTTACTGCGCTGTTTATTCTCCTGGTCGGACTGATCCTGCTCTCCGGTTTCTTCTCAAGCTCCGAAACCGGGATGATGTCCCTCAACCGATACCGCCTCAAACACATGGCCAAAACCGGCCACAAAGGTGCCAAGCGGGCCCAGGGCTTGCTGCAACGCACCGACCAGCTTATCGGCGTGATCCTGATCGGCAACAACTTCGTCAACATCTTTGCTTCGTCGATCGCGACCGTTATTGCGATACGGGTCTGGGGCGATGCCGGCATCGCGATCGCCACTATCCTGCTGACCATCGTGATTCTGATCTTCGCAGAAGTTACCCCGAAAACCCTGGCGGCATTGTTTCCCGAGAAAATCGCATTCCCCGCCAGCTACATCCTTGGCCCCCTGCTGAAAATCCTCTACCCGATTGTCTGGGCCGTAAACCTGTTTACCGGAGGCATTCTCAAGCTGCTGGGCGTTTCTGCTGCGGATGCAGCAAACGACCACCTGAGTCGCGAAGAACTCCGAACACTGGTGAACGAGGCCGGGGCCCTGATTCCAGCCAAGCACAAGGACATGCTGGTCAGCATCCTGGACCTCGAAAAAGTAACCGTGAACGACATCATGGTTCCCCGCAACGAGGTGGTAGGTATCGATCTGGAGGACGACACCGACACAATCCTGCGTCAACTGCGCAGCAGCCAGCACACCCGGCTTCCAGTTTATAAGGGCGACATCAATAACATCCAGGGAATACTGCATCTACGCAGCGCTTCGAAACTGCTTCAGCAGGATGAGATCAACAAGGCCATGATCATGCAGCTTTGCCAGGAACCCTATTTCATTCCAGAAAGCACGCCTCTGAACACCCAACTGATTAACTTTCAGAAGGGTCGCCGCAGGTTTGGTGTGGTAGTGGACGAATATGGTGACGTTCTGGGCCTGGCCACCCTCGAGGACATACTCGAAGAAATCGTCGGGGACTTTACGACGGATTACGCCGCCACCAGCCCGGACATTATTCCCCAGGATAATGGCACCTTTATTATCGACGGCACCTCTGCCGTTAGAACCATCAACAAGACCCTGGGCTGGAAGCTCCCCACCGACGGGCCGAAAACCCTCAATGGCCTGATCACTGAAACCCTGGAGAACATCCCCGACACCAACGTCTGCCTGAAAGTGGACGGTCATCGGGTAGAGGTGCTGCAAATCAAGGACAATGTTGTGAAGGCAGCCATTGTGCACCCGAAAAAGCGCAAAAAGCGCTCACTTTCACTAAAACAATAGTCCCCCGAGAACGCTCCCGGATTGGCGCTATAGACCCCACAGTTATAGCGCCTCCCGTTCTTGAAAGATCAAAATTTAACCGCCAGCTTGACCCCCGTTGATCCCCCACCAACACTGAAGGAGCGTGCGAAACAAAAACAATCACAAGGAATACGTCCATGAGTCTGACACACACGTTTGGCCTGCTCGCCCATCCTGACCAGGAGTGGGAGGCGATTCGTAATGAATCTGAGTCCGTCACGAAACTATATGCAGGTCACATTCTGTTATTGGCACTGATTCCCGCAGTTGCCGGCTTCTTCGGAACAACCCAGGTGGGCTGGCAGATTGGAGACGGCCAGATTACAAAACTGTCGATGACGAGCGCGCTGCAGTTATCGGTGCTCTTTTATGGCGCCATGCTTGCCGGGATCTTTGTCCTGGGCAAGTTCATCGATTTCTTTGCGGCCACTTATGACGCGGTCGAGCGAACTCCCAGAGGTGTGGCCCTGGCCGCCTACACGGCGACCCCCATTTTCCTGATCGGAGTCATCGCCGCTTATCCGAACATCTGGGTGAACATGCTGGCAGGCCTGGTGGCCGTTGCCTACGCCGTTTACCTGCTGTATGAGGGCCTCCCTATCCTGATGAAGATACCGGCGGACAAGGGCTTTATGTTCGCCTCTGCAGTCCTGACAGTGGGCCTGGTTATGTTCGTCGCTCTGCTTGCCATCAGCGTCGTCATCTGGAGCATGGGTATCGGTCCGGTTTATGTGAGCTGAATACGAATTCTTCGGCAAGTCAGTAACCTGCATGAGGGTGCCTTTTCGGCACCCCATGTTTTTTTGAATTTGCTCCCAGGTTAGCGTTTGGTCATGTTAACTTTGAGAAAAATGCGGTAAATTTAACCAATAACGAGAATTCAAGGATTACCCGCTCGGTCATGTATCCGGTTGAGGCGTAAACAGGAGTCTGCCATGAACAAGCAGTCCGGCATACATTACCTCCGTGAGCACAGGGAAGCCGGAAGTAACAGACCGGTTCCTGCGGAGGTCACCCGCATCCGGGACACCGTTGTCGCCGGACTTGGTGATTTGCTGCAGGGCGCCTTCGACGCCGTCGACGATTCACTGTTCGAGTTGGCCAACAATGCCCGCAGCAATAATGAACAGAACCGGTATTTCGAAGCGATGCGTGAAATACGCATCAAGCGGAAGGGTGTGGAGCGGCATTTTCAGAACACGGTTGCTCAGTACTTCGCCACCCCCCCTCATACTGGCCCGCTCCAGGAAGAAACCCTGAACAAGCAGGCCAGCGCAGATACCCTCGCCCTGGTCGGCAACGACGACCTAGAAGAACAGGTTGCGCTCAACGCCATGATCACCAAGGCGAAAGCACACTTTCAGGGCCCGCTGCTTCAGCTCCAGACCCGCTTCAGCCAGGTGTATCCGGAAGCCACCGACGAATCACCGGTGAATCCCATGGCGCCAGAACACCTGTGCAGCGCGTTCACTGAGGCCATACAGGCTCTGGAAATCCAGATTCGGGAACGCCTGATTCTGCTAAAACAGTTTGACCGCTACGTTGTCTCCAACCTGGGCATGCTTCTGGATGAAGCCAACCGCATACTGATTCAGGCGGGGATCATTCCGAATTTCAGGTATCACGGCAAAGCCGGACAGCAGCATGATGCCTCCAAGGCCCAGTCGACAGATACGCCAACAGAGGAGAAAGCGCCGGACGCCTCAGCGACAGAACGGGCCGGCCAGGCCGGCAGCAGTAGTGCGGTTTTTGAACAGATCAGACAGATGCTGGCGCTTCAGCGGGCCAATGCGGGCATACCTCCCCGCGCATCAGACCCGAATGTACGGGTAGTAGGTGACTCCGAACTGGCAAGTCTTTTGAATTCATTGCCACTGTCAGGCGCCCGGCAGGATCAGGGCAACCTGAGCGCTGGCGAACCGGTCAGCGTTGATCTGCGTCAACTGGTACAACAGCTCCTTTCCCAGACCGATACTGGAGATGGCCGAAAACCGGCGCTTAACGAAATTGATGAAGACCTCATTAACCTCGTCTCCATGCTGTTCGAGTTCATTCTCGATGATTACAACCTGTCGGCTCCAGTTCAGGTATTGATAAGCAGGCTGCAGATTCCGATCCTGAAAGTGGTTATCCGGGACAAAAGTTTCTTCAGCCAGGCTACGCACCCGGCCAGACGGCTTCTGAACTCCCTCGCGAGAGCTGGCATCGGCTGGAGTAGCAGCGACGAAAAAACCAAAGACAAACTCTACGGACAGATTCATAACATTGTGCAAAGGATTCTCAACGAATTTGACGGCGACGTTGCGCTGTTTGAAACCCTGAACCAGGAATTCGAGCAATTTCTCGAACGTGAGAACCGCAAGGCGTCACTGGTGGAGCAGCGAACCAGGGAATCAGAGCGGGGTCGGATCAAATCCCAGACAGCCCAACAAACCGTCGATAACCTTCTGAAGCAGAAAGTCTCCCGTTATAAACTTCCCGAATCCATCCACGACATCCTGATGAATGGCTGGAGCCGCGTGATGTTTCTTGCCTATCTCCGGGACGATGTGGAGCATCGATGGAACGCAACCGTCAAAGTTGTCGACGATCTTATCTGGTGCCTTCACCCTCATCAGGAAGACGACGAAAGAGACCAATGGGTGCGCGTCGTGCCGGGCTTGCTGAAGTCGTTGCGATCAGGACTGGAAGAAGTGTCCTATAACTCATCCAGACTTGACGAGATGATGGGCCAGCTTAAGCATCAGCTGGCCGAAGCATTCCGTACCAATGCCGCAATCGAAGCGCTTCAGGATTCGCCCGAGGAGCCGGAAGAAGAGGAGATTGCCACCGTTCACCAGACGGCTGTTGAACGTCAGCAGGAGCTGGAAGAGGCGGCTATCTCCGAGTACGTGGCGCAGATAGACAGTATAGAAATCGGCAACTGGGTAGAGTTCCGTCTCGTCAATGGCGCCAGCTTCCGGTGCAAGCTTTCCGCCATCATTGAGGAAGCAGACTGCTTTGTCTTCGTGAACCGGATGGGGCTGAAGGTTATTGAGAAAACCCGGATTGAACTGGCCCACGAAATGCGGCGCGGCCGGCTGACCCTGCTTGAGCAGGGAGCGCTGATTGATCGGGCCCTGGATGCGGTCGTCGGTACCCTGCGGAGCAAGACCGCCTGACGCCAATGCCTGACAACAGCAGTCTTAATCCCCTGCCGGCCACGTACCGGCTGGGGCTTGCAGTTTCTCTGGCACTCTTCCTTCACACGCTGCTGCTTTCAGGCATCCCGACTCCCATGGAAGAACGGGCAACCACTCACAAGGAGAGTGTCCGTTTTGAGCTGGTACCCAGAGGCGCACGTGAAGCCGTCGCCAACATGACCGAAAACCCCAGCCCGAGCCAGGACGCAGCCCGGATCCCGCCTTTTGAGGTTGATCCCCCTCGCCCCGAATCCCCACCGGAACCCGAGACTATCACCTCCCGTCAAACAAAAACCCCGGCACCGAGTGAGCGAGCCAATACCAGTGGCCCGGAAAGCGAAGCTGCACAGTCGAGCACCAGCGCCTCTGCTGGAGCAGAACTGGAACCGTCTGCGGAAAGCCCGGAACAGAAGGTTACACGAATAACCGAGTCACCGGCTGAACTGGACCCTTACGTGGTCAAGCTGGCCATCCACCTGGCCCGGGAGCTGGAGAAGCTGAGAGTACCGGCAATGAGGGATTTGACCCAGACAGTGGCCATGGAAGTGGAGCTGCAATTGCTTGGAAATGGCGCCCTGACCCGGGCAAGGGTGCTGAAATCGACGGGTATCAAGAGAATTGACGAGGCTGCATACCGGGCCGCTCTGGCAGCGAGCCCCTACCCCCAACCGCCGAAAGACGGCGGGAGCCGGAACCGCTTCGAGGTCGAACTGCTGTTCACCCCGAAACGGCTCTGACCAGCGGCAACCTCAGGCTTCTGCCTGCTTCGCGGCCTCTTTCACAAGCTTGGCCAGTTCACCGCTCTCGGACATTTCCAGAACGATGTCACAACCGCCAACCAGCTCACCGTTAATATAGAGCTGGGGATAGGTCGGCCAGCTGGAGTAAACCTTAAGGGCTTCACGAAGCTCCTGGTTATCCAGGATATTCACAAAGGCAAAGCGCTCTCCGCAAGCCATTACAGCCTGTACGGTTTTGGCCGAGAAGCCACACTGGGGCGCCTGGGGGCTGCCCTTCATGTACAGGATGATCGGATTCTCTTCGAGCTGGCTTTTAATGGTTTCATTGATATCCATGAACATTCACCTCTGTTGGAGCAGTCTTGCCACACGGCAATTTTCTTGACGCCATTGTACACGGGTGCCTAACCCCTCACCAAACACCTTGATTTGACCTCGCGCAACACCGGCAGTTCCAGCCCCGTTACAGCGTTGTCATACCTGCTCCGAAGGGCTAGACTTGATGCCCCATTTTTCAGCCAACGTTCAGGCAATCCCGCCAGCGGCGGGGTTCGTTGAGATAAGGGCCACTGCATGGCGGCAAGACATTTTCTGACATTGAATGACATGACAACCACCGAGCTTGAAAGCCTGGTTGATCATGCCTCGGCATTGCGCAAGGAATGGCGGCAAGGCAAGGTTCGGGACTCCCTGAAAAACCGGGTCCTGGCAATGATCTTCGAGAAATCGTCCACACGAACCAGGGTTTCTTTTGAAGCCGGCATGGTCCAGCTCGGCGGCTCCGCAATGTTCCTGTCGCCCAGGGACACCCAGCTTGGCCGCGGCGAACCCATTGAAGACTCTGCCATTGTCATCTCCAGCATGGTCGACGCGGTGATGATCCGCACCTTTGCCCACGAGACAGTGGAGCGCTTTGCCGCTGCATCCAGGGTGCCAGTGATCAACGCCCTGACCGATGATTTTCATCCCTGCCAGCTGCTCGCCGACATGCAGACTTACCGCGAGCACCGTGGCAGCATTCGTGGTGCCACGGTGGCCTGGATCGGCGACGGGAACAACATGTGCCACTCGTACATCAACGCCGCCGCCCAGTTTGATTTCAACCTGAACATTGCCTGCCCCGAAGGCTACGAACCGGCCGAGTCATTGATCAAAAGCCACGAAGACCGGGTCAAGGTGTTCCGGGAGCCGGCAGAGGCAGCCCGTAACGCACAGCTTCTGGTGACGGATGTCTGGGCCTCCATGGGCCAGGAAGACGAACAGAAGGCCCGTGAAAAAGCGTTCAGTGGCTACCAGATCAACCCGGAGCTACTCGCTGTAGCTGACAAGGATGCGCTCTTCATGCACTGCCTGCCTGCCCACCGGGGCGAGGAAATCTCGGCAGATATGATGGAGCATCCCGCCTCCGTAGTCTGGGACGAGGCTGAAAATCGCCTGCATGCACAGAAGGCCCTGCTTGAATTTCTCATCCTGAACCGGCTGGACTGACTTCATGAGCACAACCGCGCAATCTCCGGCAGACTGGCTGCTTGAGGTCAACAACCTGTCCTGCGGCTACGGCGGGGATTCAGTGGTCAAGGATGTGAGTTTTGCCCTGAGTCATGGCGACATCGGTTGTCTTCTCGGCCCCAGCGGCTGCGGCAAAAGCACGATACTGCGCGCCCTCGCCGGCTTTCTGCCACTAAGCGGCGGCGAAATCTGCCTGCAGTCCCAGGCCATAAGCCTGCCCGGGCGCACCCTGCCCCCGGAAAAACGGCGGATCGGCATGGTGTTCCAGGATTATGCCCTGTTTCCGCACCTGACCATTGCAGACAACGTGGGGTTCGGTCTGCGTAATCTGAACAAGGCAGAAAAACGGCAGAAGGTCATGGAACTCCTGAATGTCGTGCACCTGCAGGATCTGGCAGACAACTACCCCCATGAACTGTCTGGCGGCCAGCAACAGCGGGTTGCCCTGGCCCGCGCCCTGGCACCCGAGCCCACCCTGATTTTGCTTGATGAGCCGTTTTCCAACCTGGACGCAGATCTGCGCCGGCGGCTGAGCCTGGATGTTCGCGAAATCCTGAAGACTCTGGGCATCAGCGCTATCCTTGTCACCCACGACCAGCAGGAAGCCTTTGCCATGTGCGATCAGGTCGCGGTGTTGCGCGATGGCAGGATCCAGCAGTGGGACGTACCCTACAACCTGTACCACGAACCAGCGAATCGTTTCGTTGCCAGCTTCGTTGGCCAGGGTGGGTTTATCCCCGGCACGGCCCTTGGGCCGGATACCATTGAGTCCGAGCTGGGAGTTATCCATGGTAACCGGGCCTACAAATGGGAGCCCGGCACTCTGGTTGACGTCCTGATCCGCCCTGATGACATCGTTCATGACCCCGACTCGGATCTGCAGCCAAAGGTAGTTGAGAAAACCTTTGCTGGCACTTCAACCCTGTACCGTTTCCGATGTTCCGAGGACACGGAGTTCGAGGCCCTGTTCCGAAGTCATCTGGATTTCAATCTTGGCGAGCATGTCCCGGTGCGGGTCGAAGCGGATCACCTGATTGCCTTCGAGCGCACCGCCTGACTCTAGTTGTTGCACACGCGCTCAACAGCATCCAGCCAGCCAGCGTAGAGCGATTCTCGAAGAGCCGGACGCATTTCCGGGTGGAACTGCCGCTCGCATTCCCAGAGCCCGGATATCTGCTCTAGGCTTTCAAAAACACCGGTCTGCAGCCCCGCCAGATAGGCCGCTCCCAGCGCAGTTGTCTCGGTGACACGGGGGCGGTCAACAGTGACATTCAGTATGTCGGCCAGGAACTGCATGACCCAATCGTTCACCACCATACCGCCGTCTACCCGCAGCGATTCAAGCCGGGCACCGTCGTTCTGAATCGCTCGCACCAGATCCTTGGTCTGATAGCAGACCGACTGCAGACCGGCAGTAACAATCTCGCCAATTCCCGTATCCCGGGTCAGACCCATGATGGCGCCGCGGGCGTGAGGGTCCCAATGAGGCGCCCCCAGACCGGTAAATGCAGGAACCAGATACACCGGATTGTCGACTCCGACTGCCTCGGCATGGGCCGAAGATTCGTTGGCGTGAGCGATCAGCTTCAGCCCGTCCCGCAGCCATTGCATGGCAGCACCGGCGACAAAAATACTGCCCTCCACCGCGTAACAGGGCTTGCCGTTCAGGCGATAGGCCATAGTGGTCAGCAACCGGTTCTCGGACCGGACGGCCTGATCACCGGTGTTAAGCATAAGGAAGCAGCCGGTACCGTAGGTGCTTTTCGCCATGCCCGGGCGAAAGCACGCCTGCCCCACCAGAGCAGCGTGCTGGTCCCCTGCAATCCCGGCAATAGTGACGGGACTGCCCAACCAACGGGCTTCGGCGGTGCCATAATCTGCGGCGCTGTCCAGGACCTCCGGCAGCAGGGCCCGGGGCACGCGGAACAGGGCTAGAAGGTCGTCGTCCCAGTCCTGCTTGTGAATATTGAAGAGCGCTGTTCTAGACGCATTGGTGGCATCGGTACAGTGGGATTTGCCGTCGGTCAGGTTCCAGAGCAGCCAGCTGTCCACAGTTCCGAAAGCCAGCTCACCGGATTCAGCCCGGCTACGGGCGCCCTCCACGTTATCCAGGATCCAGGCTATCTTCGTGGCCGAGAAGTAGGGATCAATCAACAGCCCTGTGCGCTCTACAACCATGTCCTCATGGCCGTCAGATTTCAGCTTGGTACACCAGGACGCCGTTCGACGGTCCTGCCAGACGATGGCGTGGTAGATCGGCTCGCCGGTTCCCCTGTCCCAGATCACCGTTGTTTCACGCTGGTTGGTGATGCCGATGCCCGCCAGCTCCGAGGCCTCGATGCCTGCTTTGTCGAGGGCGCCACGACACACCGCCAGAGTGCTGTCCCAGATTTCCTGGGCATCATGCTCTACCCAGCCATCTTTCGGGAAATACTGGTGAAATTCCTGCTGGTCAGTGGCAACGCTGTTTCCCGTGTGGTCGAAAACAATGGCACGGGAACTGGTTGTCCCCTGGTCAATGGCGAGCAGATAGCGGGTCATGGATGGCCTCCTGTTGTTTCCTGAGATTCTAACAGCAGAGCAGCCGGGAAAGGGTGACCGATACGGAATTTGGGAAAGGACATAAAAAAAGGGCCGGAAAACCGGCCCTCAAATGACGAATGAAACAAGGAAAGTTCGTAAGAACTACAACCTCAAAAGTCATCCCTTACGCTTTCGATTATTAACCCGGCAGCCAAACACTTCAGTAGTGCTTGTGTAGTCACTTTGTTACATCAGGTGAGGCGATGAGCCCTGCTTCACACAATTGAGTCCACAGGTTTTTTCCGGGGCCAGACCAGGCTGAATTTTGCGCCGCCGAGCGTATCACTCCTGCTGACGAAAGCGTGGCCCCCATGCCAGTACAGAATCCTGCGAACAATAGACAAACCGAGGCCGTAGCCGCCGGAGGTTCGGGTACGACTGTCATCCAGACGGGCAAACGCGGTAAACACCTTCTCCCAGTCTTCCTCAGGAATGCCGGGCCCATCGTCTTCGACGTCGATGCGGCAGTTGTCCTCATCAAAGTGGCAACTTACCAGCACCTTGCCCGCGGCATAGCGACCGGCATTGCCCACCAGATTCTGGATCGCCCGGTGCAGGTAGCGAGGCTCGATATCCGACAATGCCCAACGTTCGGAAACCTCATCGATATCACCTTCAATGTTCAGCTCGGGCCGAACCATCTGTTGTTCAGAAACTACCTGACGGACAATGTCGGTGACCGAGTTTTCCTGAAGGGAAAATACCGGACCACCCTGCTCCAGCCGGGCATAGGTCAGGATCTCGTCGATCAGCTCGTCCAGCTCTTGGATATCGCCATCAATACCATCCAGCTGCTTCTGAAGTGCAGCCTGGTCCTGGCAGTCCTCAATCATCTGGACACCAAAGCGGATCCTGGCCACCGGGGTACGTAATTCGTGAGAAACGGCATGGATCATTTCCCGCTGCACCTGCACCAGGCGCTGTATATGTTCGGCCATCCCGTTGAAAGACGAGGCCAAGCGGGTAACCAGTGTTCCTTCGCCCGTCTGGACCCGGGCGCCCATCTCGCCACGAGCGATTCGGACCGCGACCGACTCAACGGTTCTGAGATTACTGTCCACCTCCCGGAGCGCCAGGAAAAGGGCAACGGCCAGCACCCCACCCAGTACCAGCACCAGCAGCAAGACAACCGGCCAGGCCCAGGCATTAAACGCAGTTGGCATATCGATCCGGTACAGCTCGCCATCGGATAACTGAACGATCACCCGGCCGCAACCGTCCGATTCGTCGGTGTAAAAGGCAAGACCACGCTCGGCAACCTGGTCCAGAACGTCAGGGTCCGGCAGCAGAGCGGCATCGTCCAGAGAGTGAACTTCTACATTGAGAGACCGGGCCATTTGCGAAGCAACATTGAGACGGTCATCCGCCCAGGCTGAATCAAGATGCCAGCGGAAGATCAGCCCAATGGTTTCTGAAACGTCCCGGTAGGGCTCGTTCAGACGGAGCTGCAGAACCTCTCCGGCAAGCCCGGTTACCAGAACCCGATACCCCACGCCACTCTCAATACCAACCACCTGACCGTAACCAAGTCGCTCCAGGGCCACCGGGGACAGATTGAACCTGGAAGGGGCGCCCATGCGGAGATCCACCGTCGAGGTCAGCCAATGGTACTGTTGTACCGGTGCCGGAGCGGCCGCCAGCCAGCGCATCAGGGGCTCGGGAAAACGTTCGTGCCAGAACTGTGAGCGTACCGTATTGATACCGGTGAACAGCAGAACACATAAAAGAACGACCAGCGCGGTCAGGCCGGCAAGGCGGGCATAGAGCTTGAGGAAGAACTTCAGGGGCATGATACCAACCCTGGCATGGAACACCGGTGTGCGGGCGGATGGCACACCGGCTCAAGAGACTGAATCGTCAGGCTTCCTTTACGAACAGGTAGCCTTTGCTGCGAACGGTCTTGATGCGCCGCGGATGGATGGGGTCATCGCCAATTTTGGGGCGAATCCGGGACACGCGCACATCAATGGAACGGTCCTGACCATCGTACTCAATGCCGCGCAAAGCGGTGAAGATTTCTTCCCGGCTGAGAACACGGCCGGCGTTGCTGGCCAGTAACCAGAGCAGATCGAATTCGGCACTGGTCAGATCGATGCTTTCATCGTTCAGCCAGGCTTCGCGCATGGAGCGGTCAACAACCAGGTCGTTGAACTGGAGACGCACCGGTTCTTCGCCACTTGCTTCGTCACCCGCTCCCTGGCCCGTCTCGGTAACCCGACGCAGCATGGCGCGTATGCGTGCAAGCAACACCCGGGGTTTGACCGGCTTGCCGATGTAGTCGTCCGCACCCATTTCCAGGCCCAGAACCTGGTCCAGATCATCGGTGCGGGCGGTCAGCATGATGATCGGGCCGGAATAGAAAGGACGCACCCGACGGCATATGGACAGCCCGTCTTCACCCGGCAACATCAGATCCAGCACCACCAGATCCGGTTGCTCATTGCGGATCCGCTCTACCGCGGGGCCGCCGTGGGTTTCCAGGGAGACAGTCAACCCGTTGCTTTCAAGATATTCACGGGTTAACTCTGCCAACCGCTCGTCGTCCTCGACAATCAGAATTCGCCAACTTTCGTTTGTCTGTTCCACGCCATCCATCTCTGGTTTTGTTATTCCGGTTTCAGGTCATTCTGTGTACCTGACAATACAGGCAACCTGCTGTAACAGCAATTATACATGCTATTCAGAAATATACATGGAACCGCTGCTTCGTTACACCCTGTGACACAGGTACCGCGAGCGTCAATTCATTCCCTGGTGTCACAGACACGTCACCTCTTGGTCACTGATGTGTCATACCGGCTTCATAGGCTTGTCGGGAAATGGAAACAAAAGAGACGACGCCATGACCACACAAACCGCGAAAGCCCGCCGCAGCGCCCGTCGCCTGAAAACCGACATGACCCGGTGCCCGAAACAGGTGGAGGCGGCCCAGCGACTGCGTTACCGGGTGTTTTCGGAAGAGTATGGCAGCGACCTGGGAGCACAGACGCCAGGCATCGACGCCGACGAGTTCGACACCGTGTGTGACCACCTGATCGTCACCGACCTGGATTCCGGCGAGCTGGTAGCGACCACGCGAATCCTGCATCAGGCAGACACGGCAGCCGTTGGCGGCTTTTACTCGGCAGGCGAGTTTGATCTGAGTGCCCTGGAACAACTCCCCGGCACCATCGCAGAACTGGGTCGCACCTGCGTTCACCCGGACTACCGCAACGGCGCAACCATCAGCCTGCTCTGGTCGGCAGTGGCCGAATACCTGGTTGAACGCGGTGTTGACTACATGATCGGCTGCGCGAGCATCGGCATGTCTGACGGAGGGCTGAAGGCCTGGCGCATCGCCCGCCATCTTCAGAACGAGTACCTGGCCGACCCGGCTTTTCTGGTCAAACCGCTCCGGGCAATGCCGCACCTGACCCACACACGGGACAACGATCGCCCGGTGGACGTCCCCGCCCTGATCCGTGCCTACATGCGCCTGGGCGCCCGGGTCTGCGGTGAACCCTGCTGGGATCCGGATTTCCGTTGTGCCGATCTGCTGGTTGTGCTGGAGGTCAGCAAACTGGCCGGCCGCTACAGCCGGCACTTCATGCGCACGGCGTCCTGAAACCGGGAGTCTGTGAGATGAGCTGGCTGAGACTCTGCGTTCGGATCACTGCCTTTATGGCTTTTCTGGCAGCCACCACGATGCTGGCCGCCGGTCTGCGGGTCACTGAAGTGGTTACCCGCAAAGCCATCGATCGGACACCCTGGGCCAGATTCTGTTTCCGGTGGGCCTGCCGGTGCCTGGGACTGCGTATACACCAGCATGGCTCACCCTCAGACGATACCGTTCTGTTCGTCAGCAACCACATCAGTTGGTCAGATATTCCGATTCTGGGGAGCCTGGCACCGATCCGGTTCCTGTCGAAAGCCGAGGTTGGCCAGTGGCCGGTCATAGGCTGGCTAGCACGACAGGCCGGCACGCTTTTCATCCGGCGGGGAGGCGGTCAGGCCCGCCGCGTTCGGGACCAGATTATTGAGAACTTGCAGGCTGGAGAGAATGTCCTGGTCTACCCGGAAGGAACCACCAGCGCAGGTCTGACCGTATTACCGTTCCACGGCCTGTTACTCAAGGCCGCACCGCAAAGCAAGACACCAGTCCAGCCCGTCACCATCGCCTATCGCAGAGACGGACGCCCCGACCATCTGGCCCCCTTCATTGGAGACGACGAGTTCCACAGCCATCTGCTGAGAATGCTCAGACAGCCCTCTGCCCGGGTCGACGTTGTCTTCCACGCACCGGTGTACCGGTCGGATCAGGCTCCATCCGGTGAGTTGGCCGCCCGCCTTCGAGAAACCGTTCTCGACGGCCTGACGCGGGTATACAGCGGCGAATACGACGAGCCGGCAACGGACCCCCTCAGAACAGGGGACGGCCCTGGGCTACCTCATCTTCCGTCGCTTCACGGCGGCCCACGATCTCCAGATCAAAGTACAGGGTAAAGCCCGCCAGCGGGTGATTGGCATCCACCTTCACCAGATTGCCATCGATCCCGACAACCTGCACGATCTGAGCTTCATCGCCGGTGTTGGTCTGGAATTTCATGCCAATCTGCAGGTTCTCGATGCCTTCAAACAGTGAGCGCGGCACCTTGCGCACCAGCTCCGGCTTGTGTTCGCCATACGCCATGGCCGGCGGCACCGTTACCTCCAGGCAATCCCCAACATTGCGGTCTTTTACCGCCTGCTGAATCCCTTCAATAATCTCGGGGCTGCCGTAGACAAAGTGCAGGGGCTCACTGCCTTCGGAAGTATCAACCAGCTCGCCGATCTTGTTTTTCAGTACGTAGTGAACGGTAAAAACGTCGGGTCTTGCTTGTGAAGCTGTCATCAGGTTTTCGAGTTTCCTGTATCCGGTGGTGTTTCGAGCTGTTGCAGGCCATGAATTACCAGTCGCTGATCCAGCTTGTCCCGCAATCCTGAAGGGTTGCTCAGACCCATGCGCTCAAGCAGGGCTCCATAACGGCCTTCGTCATCCCGGGCCCGGAGGGCCTGTAACAGAGTCGACAGTTTACCACGGCGAGTGGCCGTTGCGGCCTTGAGACCCTTAAGGGCTTTCCCCAACGTCAGCTCCTCATCGGTAAAGTCCCTGCCAAACGGGAACGGCGGGAACATGCCGGCATCTCCCGCTGCCGCAACGGCACGCCGGATGGCTTGCGGGGTATTGTTACACCAGTCGGCAGGCAGCTTGAACGCAGGATCCACCTTGCCTGCCTTCTGGGCTTTTTTCAGAAGCTCCTGCTGGAACCGGGAGTCGGCGATGCGGATCAGCCGGAGGAAGACCTGCTCGTCTGACTGCCCCCTCAGGTCGGCAATGCCGTATTCGGTGATCACAATATCCCGCAGATGGCGGGGAATAGTGCAATGACCATAATTGAAGACAATATTGGAGAGCACCTTGCCGTGGGATGAGCGGGTACTGCGCAGGGACAGTATGGAGCGGGCGCCCGGCAGCTCGTGGGCCATGGCAACGAAGTTGTACTGACCGCCAACACCACTGACTACCCGGCCGTCGTCAAGGCCATCCGATACCCCGGCACCGTTGAGGGTGTACATCATGGCCGAGTTGATGAAGCGGCCATGGACGCGCTGCGCGGCTTTCAGCTTCTGGTCGCCAAACGGGTGATCGTACAGGTGGTTGATGAAATTCACGCTGGTCATGCAGATTTTGGCACGCTGCTCGTCGGTCAGCTCTCTCAGGTACTGGTAGAACTGCTCGGGGCCAACGTAAAAGCCACCGTGCATGGCGATGCCACCCGTCAGCCGCTCCCCGAGGATCAGGGTTTCGATGGCCTCCCGGGCTTCCGGGTTGTCCAGGTCGCCCTCCACCGACTGATCACCAACACGCAACCGGCCACCCTTGAATTCCACAGCCTCTCTGAAGATGCCATGCCGAACCAGCCAATGGACATCCCGTGCCCGGAGCGGGCTATCGATCAGCTTCTCACGACGCAGGACATCCAGAGTCGCGAGCGACACCTCACCGCTGATATCACCACGGTTGATCAGCGCCTGAAGACCGGCGTGATCGTATACCTCACGGGTGAGGATGCCCTCCTGCATCAGGTACAGAAAGCCGTCAACCATCATTTCACTGCAGCCATACAGCCCCTGTTCAAAGGGCCCTGTGCCGCCATCTTCCCTGGCCACAGGAAAGTTCTGGTCAACGTTCAGATGATCAAACACCTTCCGCCAGGCATCGTTGTGGCTGTGCCGGAGTATGGCGCTGTGGACCAGAGCAGCGCCCAATGAGCCGATGCCAACCTGAAGGGTGCCGCCGTCCTTCAACAAGGCACTGGCATAAAACCCGATCATATGGTCTTCCGGGCTGACCGACATCTGGGGGGCTGAAAATAGCGGGTAATCGCTGGAGGGCTGGTCCAGCAACACATCGAACCGGTCTGCCTCAATGGCCGCATGGTGCCCGAACCAGGGAAGGTTCTGATTCATCTCGGCCACCAGCGCAACCGGCGTGCCGGCTGCTTCCCGCTCCCTCAGCAGAGGAATCAGGTCCAGCGTCAGGTCGGGATTGCAACTCAGACTGACTCGCCCTGGCTGCCCATGGGCGTCGCCCGGAGACACCATCTGGGCGACCACATTGACCCCCACGGCCATAAGATCGCGAACGGCATGGGTGTAGTTGGTACAAACGTAATGCCGCTGCTGGGAACGATTGTTCAGGTAACTGCCGGCCTTGAAGAAAAACTCCGAGACCTGGACATTCTTCGGGAGGCGATTGGCTGAGACATCTCGGGCATAGGCCAGTTCGGGAATTCGACCATAGAGGCGCTCGACAAACGGTCCCATGAAGCGCTTCTCGAGCGAAGAGCCGCCCTTTGGCGCTAGCAGCGACAGTGCCGTGACAATGTGCAGACGGATTTCCGGATCGTCCTTGGCCCGCTGGTACAGCGCATTAACAAAACGGACCGGTTTGCCAAGCCCAAGCGGCAAACCCAATGTGATTTCCTTGCCAACCCGGCGAATCACCTCATCAACACAGGCGTTCACGTCGTTCGATAACTGCCCTCTATCACCCGCCATTACCAAGCTCCTTATCGGCTAATCTAACGGGGATCATCACACGAGGATCGGGCACAGACAATGCGCCAGATCATGATTCTGCGGTTTGAAGGTCTTGAGGAATTCAGAAGGTGCGGGAAAGACTCAGAAGTTCCACTTAAGATTCAGGCAGGCGCCCTCGTTAAGAAGTGCAATGCCATGGTCGGCCTGAGCCGGATCCGACGCATAGTGTTTGCCGGAGCTCTTCGACCGGGTCAGTGAAAGGCTGAGCAGGCGGGAGCCGATTTCGGTGAACGCCTCGGAGCTGTCTTCTTCATAGTCGCCGGAAACCCGTTCCTGCATCTCGAAAATCTGCTCGCTGGTTGTCGTGCTTTCGACCTGTTCGAAGACGCGCTCGGATGCTTCGGCGCGAACGACGAATGCAACGAGATTGAGAGCGAGTAATGCGACAAAGATGCGAATAATCATGACACTGCCTGAGACCTTTTTTCCGACACGGGAGTCTACGGATACCTTAGGCTTAAGTCTAATGATTAAGGGTCGGAAAGATGTGAATCTGCACACAAAGGCGCCGACTTTTTGTCACGGGATCAGCCTATTTTTGTCAATTTATGATCCCCAATATTTCAAATTGTAACTACACCCCCGGCCAGCAGCTGCTGACCGGAGATGTAAACCGAAAACCGACCGGTTCAGGGGCAGGGATAGGTAAATTCCTGATGGATGGACTCAATGGCCTCCAGCACCTCGGGGCTCAGGGTCACCTGCGCCGACCCGATGTTCTCCCTTAACTGCTCCATGGACGTTGCACCGATGATATTGCTGGTAACGAAACTGCGGCTGTTTACATAAGCCAGCGCCATCTGGACCGGAGACAACCCGTTCTGCTCAGCCAGCTCAACGTAGGCCCGGGTGGCATCCATGCCACGGCCGCTGGTATAGCGGCTGAATCGCTCGTACAGGGTCATTCTGGCTTTCTCGGGCCACTTGCCCCCCAGATACTTGCCTGACAGCATGCCGAACGCCAGCGGCGAGTAAGCCAGCAAACCGGCCTGCTCCCGGTGGGCAATTTCCGCCATCCCCACTTCGAACGAGCGGTTAAGAAGGTTATAGGGATTCTGGATACTGGCCACCCTCGGCCAGCCGTTCTCACCGGCCAGGCGAAGATACTCCATGGTGCCCCAGGGTGTCTCATTGGACAGCCCGATGTGCCTTACCTTGCCCGAGCGCACCAGCTCATCCAGCGCCTCAAGTGTTTCCTCAATCGGCGTAAAAGACTCGTCCGGATTGTGCTCGTAACCGAGCTTGCCGAAAAAGTTCGTGCTGCGATCCGGCCAGTGCACCTGGTACAGATCGATGTAGTCTGTCTGCAGGCGTTTCAGACTGGCGTCGCAGGCTTCCACAATGTGATCGCGGGTCAATCTCGGACCATTGCGCAGGTACTTCAGACCGTTGCCCGGCCCTGCCACTTTGGAAGCAATCACCAGGTCGTCGCGTTTGCCTCTTCTGGCCAGCCAGTTACCCAGGTAGGTCTCGGTCAGCCCCTGGGTTTCCGCCCTTGGCGGCACCGGGTACATTTCGGCGGCATCAATAAAGTTAATGCCCTCATTTACCGCGTAATCCAGCTGCTCAAACGCTTCCTTTTCGGTGTTCTGTTCGCCCCACGTCATGGTACCCAGGCAAATCAGGGTAACGTCGAGATCCGTCTTGCCAAGCTTTCTCGTTTGCATATCGTCTCCGATTCGGTTCGGTTAACGGGTAAAGGGAATGTCACGGGAGTGTCGCATAACTGTCATGCCAGCTTTTCATAGTAGGGGCATGTCAAAGGAAGCACAGGATACACCGTGACCGAGACCATGCAGGCCAACCGGCGTCAACAACACATTACCATTGTTTCGGAGACTTTTCCGCCGGAAATCAATGGCGTGGCAAACACGCTCAGGCATCTATGCCAGGGACTGATGCAGCGTGGACACCGGGTGACGGTTATACGGCCGCGACAGCAACATGAGCGCAAAGGCAACTTCGCCAGTGCCGGCGAGGCCCTGTTCACCCGTGAGCATGTGGTGACCGGATTGCCTCTGCCCGGCTACGCGGACCTGCGCTTTGGCCTGGCCCGGACCAGCCACCTGAAAAAGCTCCTGGCCACCGACCGGCCCGATGCCCTCTACGTTGCTACCCAGGGTCCACTGGGTGTCGCCGCCACATCAGCGGCACGTCAGATGGGCATTCCGGTGAGCTCCGGCTTCCACACCAACTTTCACAGCTACAGTCGGTATTACGGCGTCGGCATGCTGGAACGGTTGCTGTGTCTTTACGGCCGCTGGTTCCATAACCGCACCGCCATCACCCTGGTGCCCACCCGAAAAATGCAACAGACCACTCGGGCCATGGGTATTCCGGCAACCGGGCTCTGGAGTCGGGGCGTGGACTGCCATCGATTCACGCCACACAAGCGGGACACCGCGCTGCGCGAATCCTGGGGGCTCCAGCCCAACGACCGGGCCATTCTGTACGTCGGCCGGCTGGCACCGGAGAAAAACCTGCGAATGGCGGTTGCCTGCTTCGAGCGGATCCGGGGCCTCCACCCCCAGGCCAGATTCGTCCTGGTTGGCGACGGTCCGCTTCGGCGTCAACTGGCGGAACGCCACCCGGACTACGTGTTCTGCGGCACCCGGCGTGGTGACGACCTGGCCCGACATTTTGCCTCAGGTGATCTGTTCCTGTTCCCGAGCAAGACCGATACCTTTGGCAACGTGGTGCTGGAGGCGATGGCCAGCGGCCTGGGTGTTGTCAGCTTTGACGACGCTGCAGCAGCTGAGCACATCCGCCACGAGGAAAACGGCATGAAAGTGCCCCTGGATCAGGACGAGGCTTACGTCGACAGTGCCCTCCGACTGGCCGATCAGCCCACCCTGCTGAACCGGATCAGGGCCCAGGCAAGGCTGGACGCCCTGGAACAGAGCTGGAATTCGCAGATCGAACAGTTTGAACAACTGGTTTTCAATCAAACCGCAAAGGCCGGATACCATGCCATCAACAAGCAAAGCGTCTCGCTTCTTTGAACTGGCAGACCAGCGGGAAGTCGCTTTCTGCCAGTCTATTAACCGCGCTGTTCGTTTCCGGCCAGCCCTTGGCTATTTCCGACTGGTAAGCCGACTCGGAGACGGCTGGTTCTGGTACGCCCTGATCCTTTCCATTCCGTTTCTCTATCCGCAATCGGGCCCGGGCCTGGCCCTGCTCATGGCGCTGACGGGACTTACCTGTACCGTCAGCTACAAGCTGCTTAAACGCTGGCTTATCCGGGAGCGGCCGTTTATATCCTTCCCGGCCATCAACTGCGGCACACCGCCCCTGGACCGCTACAGTTTTCCCTCCGGCCACACACTTCACGCCGCCTGCTTTCAGGTTATGCTCACCGTGGCCGAACCGGCGCTGGCGCTGATCGTACTCCCGTTTACCCTCAGTGTTGCCGCTTCACGGGTGGTCCTGGGCCTGCACTATCCCAGCGACGTCGCTGCAGGCGCCCTGATCGGTGGGCTGATGGGCTACGTAGCCATGAGCTGGCTGCACTCCGATTTCGTGACCATATTTGCCAGGTCTGTCTGAACGCTAATCAAACAGGCGCAACTGGGTAACCGGGGCGTCATCATTTCGAAAACGCACGCCCAGCCCCAGCAGCCGCACCGGTCGCTCCCGGTTGGTCACCAGTTCTGCCAGCAGCGGCAGATAATCTTCCAGGGCAGGCTCTTTAACCTGTTCCCGGACCCGCTCCAGGGTATGGGTTGAAAAATCGCTGTAGCGGATCTTGATAAAGAGCTTGTGAATCGGTTTCCGACGGGCCTTGCGCGACAGGCGGAGGTTGAGATCCGCAACCAGGGAGGCCATGACGGTCTCGCAGGCGGCCATATCCGGCAAATCCTGGGAAAAGGTTCGTTCGACGCTGACCGACTTAGCGATCCGCGACACCACCACCGCCCGGTCATCCCGACCGTGGGCCATCTCATGGAGGCGGTAGCCCTGCTTGCCAAACCGCTCGATCAGAACATCGGCCCCTAGCGCCTGCATGTCGCCGCAGGTTTTGACGCCAAGTGCGTGCAGTTTCGAGGCCGTTACCTGCCCTACGCCAAACAGCTTCTCAACCGGCAATCCCTGGACGAAACCCTCAACGTCCTCCGGGCGAATCACAAACAGCCCGTCCGGCTTTTCCCAGTCGCTGGCAATCTTGGCGAGGAACTTGTTGGGCGCGACCCCGGCGGAAATGGTGATGCCCACTTCCTGGCGCACCCGCTCCCGAAGGTGGCGAGCCATCAGGGTGGCACTGCCCTTGTGATCGGTCACATCAGAGACATCAAGAAAGGCCTCGTCCAGGGAAAGAGGTTCCACCAGATCCGTCAGTTCCCGCAGGATGGCCATCACCTGTTGTGACACCGCCCGGTAACGGCCCATGTCCGTCGGTACCGTCACCAGCCCCGGGCACAGCCGACGCGCCTCGCTACCTGGCATCGCCGAACGCACACCGTACGCGCGGGCCTTGTAATTGCAGGTGGTTACCACGCCCCGACCACCATCACCGCCCACTGCCAGCGGCACATCCCGGAGACTGGGATCGTCCCGCATTTCCACGGCCGCGTAGAAGCAGTCACAATCCACATGGATGATCTTGCGTTGTGGCATAATCAGGGGGCTCGCGTCGACTTTCTGTACATTTATACAGCCTTGTATCTTAAGCTAACATGCAGAGAATGTCAGGAACCCTAATAACCGGCGCATCAACCATTGCGAGGCCATCATGAGCAACCCGATTCCTGAAGCAGAACGCACCGAAATTGAAGCCGCAGCCTTTCGTCGGCTGGTCAAACACCTGCGTGACAACACCGATGTACAGAACATTGACCTGATGAACCTCGCAGGTTTCTGCCGCAACTGCCTGTCCAAGTGGTACCGGGCAGAGGCGGATGAGCGGGGTTTCGAGATTTCTGACCCGCAAGCCCGTGAAGAGATTTACGGCATGCCCTATGAGGACTGGAAAGCCCTCTACCAGACGAGCCCCAAGCAGGATCATAAATAATGAGTGTCAATGATGCCGTGAGGATCCATCTGGCATCCCTGGACGCTGGTCACGCTAGCTTCAAAGACTCCCTGGCGCTGATCGAAGAGCATTTTGAGTACCAGCCCTGTAGCTTCCGCAACGGCCCGCTGGTGAACGCAGAGGGCGAGAACGCCGGGTCCTGCCGGATCTTCGGCCTTGGCCAGTACTGCAACCTGAGCGAAGTGGACACGCTCAAACTGTTTGCCGAGCACTATCAGCAGGTTCTGGACGATCCGACTGGCGAGAGCCATGGCAACATCCGCCAGTTCATCAGCACCGGATGGTCAGGCATCCGATTCGAAGGCGTGCCACTCCGGCAGCGCCCGAACCCAACCGACAACATGACCAGGGAAGAGACGCCTTCATGAGCGATACCGCCACCTCCGGGGTAAAACAGGGTTTTCAGCTAAAAAGCGCCAGCGTGTCCATGACAGCCCTGGAGCTCTACTACTTTGACGACGGCGAGTTCGAAGAGGTTTTGCGGGACAAGATCAGCCAGGCACCCGGGTTCTTCAAGGACATTCCGCTGATCATCAGTCTGGAGAAATACCAGGGGCTGGACAGCGAACTGGATTTTTTCAAGATCATCGGCACCTGTCGGCGCAACAACATCCACGTAATTGGCGTGCGCGGTGGCACCGACGACCAGCGCCGTCTCGCCCGGGGCGCTGCACTGGCATTGCTACCGGGCAACGGCCAGCGCGATCGCACCCATGAAGCCGAACAGGCCGCCGCAAAGGAAGCAGAAACCGCGGCTGTTGCTGCCCCGACGGGCGCTGCCGGCGACCCACCCCCGGCCAAAATCATCTCCCAGCCGGTGCGCTCCGGCCAGCAGGTCCACGCACCGGACGGTGACCTGGTTATTCTGGCACCGGTGCAGGCCGGTGCCGAGGTGCTTGCGGCAGGCAACATCCATGTTTACGGCCCCCTGCGGGGACGGGCGCTGGCCGGCATTCATGGCGCAGAATCCGCACGGGTTTTCTGCCAATCCCTAGAAGCGGAGCTTGTGTCCATCGCGGGACACTATAAAATCTCCGAAGATCTTCAGGACAATGGCTGGAAAAGCGCTGTGCAAATCCAGCTCAGGGACGACCTGCTGGTGGTAACGCCACTGGACAAGGCCTGATATTGGAGCTGAATACAATAACTTGACCGGATAATTCGGCAGACACGACGAATCCACCGAGAAACAGGAACAGAACCTTGGCTAGAATTATTGTCGTTACCTCAGGAAAGGGCGGCGTTGGCAAAACCACCACCAGCGCCTCGATCAGCACCGGCCTTGCCAAACGGGGCCATAAGACAGTCGTCATCGATTTTGACGTGGGCCTGCGCAATCTGGACCTGATCATGAACTGCGAGCGTCGCGTGGTGTACGACTTCGTAAACGTGATTCAGGGCGAAGCCTCCCTGAACCAGGCCCTGATCCGCGACAAGCGGGTCGATACCCTCTATATCCTTCCGGCCTCCCAGACCCGGGAAAAGGAAGCACTGACCAAGGATGGTGTCGAGAAGGTCATTAACGAGCTTTCCGAGACCTTCGATTACATCGTCTGCGACTCCCCCGCCGGCATTGAGCATGGCGCGCTGATGGCGCTGTATTATGCCGATGAAGCAATTGTGGTTACCAATCCCGAAGTATCCTCCGTTCGGGATTCCGACCGCATTCTGGGCATTCTGCAGAGCAAGTCCCGTCGTGCCGAAATGGGCCAGGATCCGGTCAAGGAACACCTGCTTCTGACCCGCTACAACCCCTCCCGGGTTGAAAAGGGCGAGATGCTGTCCGTGGCGGATGTGGAAGAGATCCTCGCGATTCCGCTGCTGGGAGTCATTCCCGAAAGCCAGATTGTACTGAATGCGTCAAACCAGGGCTTGCCCGTTATCCTCGAAGAGGACAGCGATGCCGGCCAGGCCTATGAAGACGCAGTCGCACGCCTGCTGGGTGAGGAACGGGAACACCGTTTCATGACGTCCCAGAAGAAGGGTTTCTTCTCACGGATGTTCAAGGGGGGCTAAGGGATGAGTTTCCTCGATTATTTCAAGGGCAAGAAAAACAAATCCGCAAGCGTTGCCAAAGAGCGCCTGCAGATCATAGTGGCCCACGAACGGGGCCAGCGCGAGCAGCCGGATTACCTGCCCCAGCTTCAGCAGGAGCTGCTTGAGGTTATCCGCAAGTACGTTCAGATCAGCGACGACATGGTTCAGGTTGAAGTGGACCGCAACGAAAGTTGCTCGGTGCTGGAGCTGAACGTCACGCTACCGGAGCGATAGACCGTTTGATCTGGCCTGTCCCGGATGGGGCAGGCCAACTCTTACCACCTTGCAAAGTGGTCTTCCATCAGGCCCCGCAGACCTTTCACCTCGATTTTCCCGCCAGCTTCGTCCGTCACCGTTCCATTGAACGTGCCCACGTACTGCCGGAAGTTGGATGCCAGCACCCAGGCGTTCAGTTTTTCCTTGCGGACACCGGCCGGGACAAAATGCAGATCAATCCGCCCATCCTCCGTGGTCACATGCCAGTCACTGCCCGGTTGATAGCGATCAAAACGGAATCTTGCCGCGCCCAGCTTGTGGCAGACACCATCCAGCCAGAGCGCATTTTCTGTCATCCCTGTTTCATTGACCCCGGCAGCCAGGTTCAGCCCCAGAGATCTGCCATCCGGAAGCTGGCCCGTCAGACAGGCCCAATTCCACGCGGTCTCCCGGCGCATGAAGCCGCAACTCCAGTCAATGGTGCCCCGGGTCTGCTCGTCGCAGCGCCAGATACGGTGATCCCAACGCACTTCCCCTTCCACCGGCAAGCCCGCCGACTTGCGGGTAAAAACCCAGCCATTGTAGCCAGCCGGGCAAACCAGCCGGAGCGGATCCCGATCCTCTTTCAGGGTAAGTTCGATACGGATACCGCCGGGGGCGGAGACCGTCATCGTTCGGCCATCAGCGGAAGGCGCGATTCGCACAGCAACCTCGCCCTTACTGAACGTCGCCACGCCTTCCTCTGGCAGTGGTTCGATCCGGGTTTGCCTGGCCAGTGGCTGAAGGAACGATTGCTCCATCATCTGGCCGGTCTCGAAATCGTAAAGATAGAAAAATCCGCTTCCCAGCAGTTTCAGATCCACCACCGCCAGGCCAAACACCCATCCCGGGCCCATGGCGCTGACAAACTGGAACTGGTTGAAGCGCCAGCGCCTGGCCAGCCGTGAACGGGGGCGGTCCATCACCGTGCGCAGGTCATAGTCCAGATAGTTAATCTCTTTGACCGGCTCATCCAGCAACCCGGGAACTATCTGTCCTTTACCGTTGATCAGCTTTTCCATTGTCATAGTCGTCGTCAGATCAGGCCAATTCAGTGAATCAAATCAGCGGGTCGCTACCTGGTTCACAAACCACTGTTTCTGTGGCCATGTCAGTAAAAACCTCATGCTAGACTCGGCCCACCATCTGCAAGGAAGTGTACCCTATGAGAAAGAGCATAGCCCATGGCATATCGGGCTGGGCCTCGGTCATCAGCGGGCTGGTCTGTGCATTGCTGGTATTTGCTGTCGCCGCCAGTGCCCGGGCTGAACTGCCCAATGAGACCGACGGGGAATGGACGTTACGAAAGGAAGCCGATCATATCCGGGTGTATACCATCGACCAGCCAGACTCCAGCTTCAAGGCCTTCAAGGCCGAGGCGGTGCTCGATGCGCCCATCGAAAACCTGATGGCCGTCATGGCCAACCCCGGTTCCTGCGTCGAGTGGGTGCACAACTGCACCGAATCCTATGCCTTCGGCGATGGCGAGTTCCAGGATCGCTTTGCCTATTCAGTGAACGACATGCCCTGGCCGGTGACCGACCGCGACTATGTCCTGCGTATCCGGACCCGGGGCGACAAGGCTTCCGGTGAGATTGTCATGGACCTGAACGCCATGCCCGACCAGCGGGCTGAGAGCGGCAGCCGGGTGCGGGTTGACCGGTCCGACACCCTGTACCGATTCACGCCAGAAGGGGACAAGACCCGGATGGTCTGGGTTCAGCACACCGACCCCAATGGCTCGTTACCGGGCTGGCTGGTGAACTCCCTGCTGGTGGATATTCCCGTGCGTTCCATGGAGGAGCTGGAGCGCGTTGCCAACCGGAAAAAGTATCAGGGCTATCAACTGGTCTACGACGAAAAGGGCCAACTGACCGGTGTCAGACCGCCTGCTCCCTGAACCATTAGCCATGAAGGGATGACGCACAAGGCATCACGCGCTAAGCTTTCAGAAAGGACTTCAAAAGGCAGCCCAGATCAATGACCGTTCTCGCTTACGAGATCATGACCCCCAGCATCAAGGCCGTTCCCCAGTCCTGGACCATGGACCGGCTGGCGCGCTTTCTCACCGACAACGAAATAACCGGCAGCCCCGTCACCGACGATGACGGCGAGATTGTCGGCATTGCCACCCTGAAAGACATCACCGAATTCCGCTGGAACGCCACACGCTCCGATGCCGACCGGCACCTGACACCGGAAGAACGGGAGGAAGCCCGGCGTTTGCGGATGGTGATCTTTGAAGAAATGGGGAAGGTGCCAGTGGAAGTCCGCGACATCATGACCCCCATCGTTTTATCGGTTGACGAGAAGACGCCGGTGCGCGACATTGCCAATATCATGATGCGCGAACACCTGCACCGGATCTTTGTCACCAGTGATTCAAAAATCACTGGCATCATAACGACTTACGATATGCTGAAAGTGATCTCGGATGAGGCACTCACGCAACGCTGCGCCGATAACGACTGAGCCACCAGAGAGGTAGCGCCACTTATGCCCAGAGCACCGCAAGCTCGCCGAAAGATGTACGTCCTCGACACCAACGTCCTGATCCACGACCCGAACGCCCTCCTCAACTTTGAAGAACACGATGTCATCATCCCGATGACGGTCCTCGAAGAACTCGACAGCCTCAAATCCGGCAAACAGGCCGTGGCCGCTGACTGCCGCCAGGCCATTCGCAACATCGACAAGTTGTTGGGCGATGCCAGCCCGAAGGTGATCGAGAAGGGCGTCCCCATTGTTCGTGGCAAGAAGGCCGAGCCCCTGGGTAGTCTTTCGATCCTGATGAGCACCGGTGACAGTGGCAACCACTCGCTGCCAGAGCACCTGAACGACAACAAGATCATCAATACCCTGGCCGCGCTCCAGAACCGCCACAAGTCCCGCGATATCATCCTGGTGTCCAAGGACATCAACATGCGCCTGAAGGCCCGCGGCTTCGGTGTTGAGGCCCAGGATTACCACAACGACCAGCTGTTGGACGACATCGACCTTCTGCCCAAGGGCTACCGGGAGTTCCCGAACTCCTTCTGGGACACCATTGAAAAAGTGGAAACCGTTCAGCGGGAAGGCTCGACCGAGCACATCCTGAAACGGGAAGGCGAACTGGCGAAGCTGAACATCAACGAATTTGTTATCGATGAAATGGGCTTCGTCGGCAAGGTAGTTGATATCACCGACACCCAGCTGGTTATCAAGGACCTGCACCAGCACGACCTGATGAATGAAGAAGTCTGGGGCCTGGTACCCAGGGACATCTATCAGGCCATGGCTTTGAACCTGCTGCTGGACCCGGACATTCATCTGGTCAACCTCACCGGTTCCGCCGGCTCGGGCAAAACCATCCTCGCCCTGGCCGCGTGCATCGAGATGACCGTGGCCAGCAAGCTGTACAAGCGCATCATCGCCACCCGTTCCACCCAGGGGCTGGATGAGGACATCGGGTTCCTGCCGGGTACCGAGGCGGAAAAAATGGAGCCCTGGCTGGGCGCCATCGTCGACAACCTGGAAGCACTCCATGAAGACGATGAGAACATGACGGCGAGCGTTGACTACATCCTCAGCAAAGTGCCTCTGCACTTCAAATCCATGAACTACATCCGGGGCCGAAGCTTCCAGCACAGCCTGATCATCATCGATGAATCCCAGAACCTGACTCCCCATCAGATCAAGACCATCATTACCCGGGCCGGCAACGGCTCAAAGGTGATCTGTCTGGGCAACCTTGCCCAGATCGACACGCCCTATCTGAGTGCCCTGAGTTCGGGCCTCACCTACATGACCGAGCGATTCAAGGGCTTCCGCCATGGGGCCCACATCCACCTGCAGGGGGTTCCCCGGTCGTTGCTGGCAGAATTTGCCGAGGCCAATCTCTGACACTCGCGAGCCGCTACACGGCAAAAAAAGGGGGCAGAACCCGCGTTCTGCCCCCTTCTCATTTCGGATTTCAAAACGGGTCTAGACCCGGTAGCGGCTCACCTGATCCGACATCTCGGAAGCCAAATCCCTGAGCCGTTGGGTGGCATCACCTGCGCGACGTGTTCCCTGAGCGGTCTGCTCGGTAATGGCAACAATTTCATGCACGTTCTGGTTGATGGTCTCGGAAACACTGGTCTGCTCTTCCGCAGCGCTGGCAATCTGGGTATTCATATCCGTGATCGTTGCCACCGCCTGACCAATACGCTGAAGCGCTTCGTTCACCTGTCGAGTTTCTTCGACGGTGGCTTCACTGCGCTCACTGATTGAGCCGATCAGTTTGACGGCATTGCCCGCACCGGATTGCAGCCGCTCAATCATGTCCTGGATTTCCTGGGTGCTCTGCTGGGTACGGCGAGCCAGCGTGCGCACCTCATCGGCAACCACTGCGAAACCTCGACCGGCCTCACCGGCCCGGGCTGCCTCTATGGCTGCGTTCAGGGCCAACAGATTGGTCTGATCAGCAATTTCACGAATGACTTCCAGCACACTGTCGATGCGTCTGGAGTCGGCGCCCAGCTGCTCGATAACCCGAACGCCCTCACCCACTTGCTCCGAAAGCCCGCCAATAACCTCGGTGGCCTGGTGCACCAGACCCTGGGCATCGCAGACCTGGCCGTTGGCGTGGTCAGCAGCCGTGGACGCTTCGCTTGCGTTGCTGGCAACCTCCTGGGCCGCGGCAGTCATTTCGTTCATGGCCGTTGCCACCTGATCACTCTCGGACTTCTGCCGCTCGACGCCCTGCTCGGCCTCATTCATGACCTGATTCAGGTCAGCCGTGGCCTCGTTCAATGTCCGGGTGGATGACAACACACGCTCAACCAGACCATGCACCTGGTCGGCAAAACTGTTGAAGGCGGTTGCCAGCTGTCCAAGCTCATCTTTGCCGGAGACATCCAGGCGCCGGGTCAGATCGCCATCGCCGCTGGCAATATCGTTCATGGCTGAAACCGCAGATTTCAGGGGGCTAATAATGCTGCGAACAACAATCAGGGCAAGCAGGACGATAAGCGCCAGCGCAACAAGCGAGGTGCTGATTGAACCGATGACGGCGTCCTCAAGGGAATTCTTGACCGTGCGATCCATGGCGGCTACCTGTTTCTCAAGACCGTCCACCCAGAAGCCGGTTCCAATTACGATATTCCACTTTGGCAGCATTTCCGCGTAGCCCAGTTTTGGAGCAACCTCGCCTGTATCGGAATTTTTCCAGCTATAGGAAACATAGCCCCCACCGTTGCGCGCTGCTTTGACCAGCTCACGGATAAAATAGACGCCACCAGGATCTTTGAAATCCCAGGTATTCTTACCCTCCACAGCCTGATTCACCCCATGGACCAAGTTCATGCCATCGGTCTCAGAGACGAAGAAATATCCGACACTGCCTGAATCATCGAAGCGCAGCTGTCGCAGAATTTCCCAGGCCTGCTCCCTGACTTCTGGATCATTCGCCGAACCAGGTTGCTCATAAAGGTGAGAGATCGAGGAGCGCGCAAGTGACATGTAGTTTTTCAGCTCCTGCCTCTTGCTCATCTCCATATCCGACGAAAAGCTGGCTACAGCCCCGCCACCAATATCTCGGGCCTGATTGAGGTTGAAAGCAGTGAGGAAAGCAGTGAGTACGATCACTGGAACGAGAGCGAGTAAAAGCACCCGTGTCTGAATTGTCAGGTTCTTCATGAGGGGGAGATCTTAGGTCCGTTGCAGGAAACGACCGGTCAATCCGGCCACTTGGGAAAGACAAGGATACTACCTAATAGGTAGTTAAGTTTGCATCGGAGATCCTGTGAATTTTGGATACACTCTGTAACGGCGACTCCCAGCTCAATCCTTGAACTGAGCTTTGTCCAACCCATGCTTACGCATCTTGTCGTACAGGGTTTTACGGGCAATGCCGAGCTGCACCATGGTGTCCTTGATGCTGCCGTGGCAGGCGTTGAGGGCACTGATAATGGCGGAGCGTTCGAAACCGTCCATCATCTCCGCCAGCGTCTGTCGGCCCGCCACGTTGGCTGTATCCGAGGGCTCGTTTTCATCCAGCGCTGCCGGCCCCAACAACACATAGCGCTCCGCCAGGTTCCGGAGTTCGCGGACATTACCGGGCCAGGAATGTTGCATCAGCCGGGCCGCCTGGCCGGCATCCAGGGGAATACTCTCGCGGTCATAACGGGCCGCCGCAATAAGAACGAAGTGGTGGAAAAGCATCGGAATATCTTCCTTGCGCTCCCGTAACGGCGGAATGTCCACTTTCACAACGTTCAGCCGGTAATAGAGGTCGGACCGAAATTCACCCCCGTCACTGAGCTTTTTCAGGTCGGCCTTGGTGGCGGCGATGATCCGCACATCCACTTCCTGGACCTGATTGCTACCGAGGCGCTCCACCCGTTGCTCTTCCAGCACCCGCAACAGCTTGACCTGCAACGGCATGGGCATGCTTTCCACTTCGTCCAGGAACAGAGTGCCTTTGTGGGCGTGCTCAATCTTGCCGATCCGGCGTTTTTCCGCCCCGGTGAAGGCACCGGCTTCGTGACCGAACAACTCGCTTTCAATCAGGTTTTCGGGAACCGCACCGCAGTTAATCGCAACAAAATTATGGGCGCTGCGGCCGCTGTTCTCGTGGATATACCGGGCCAGCGCGTCCTTGCCCGAACCGGTCTCTCCATGCAGCAGTATATTGGCAGAGATATCCAGAATCGGATCAATAGTGGCCATGACTTTCTGCATGGACGGCGAATCGCCAAGAATCCGGGGGCCCGGCTTCGCCAGATGCCGTAACTGGGCCTTGAGACGACGGTTTTCGAGGGCAAGGTGTCGCTTCTCCAGGGCATGGCGTAGCAGCTCAATCAGCTCGTCATGATCAAAGGGCTTCTCAATGAAATCGTAGGCCCCCTGCTGCATGGCCGTTACGGCGGTGCTTATGTCCCCCTGCCCGGTGAGAATGATGACCGGAATGGTGTCATCTATGGCACGGATCCGATCCAGCATTTCCAGGCCATCCATCCCCGGCATGTTGTAATCGCACAGAACCACACCGTCATAGTCGGCATCCAGGTTCCTGAGCGCCGACGGCGCGTCCTCAAAGCAGCTGACCGGCAGGTCCTCCAGAGTCAGCGTCTGGGCAATGGCCTGGCGGATATGTGGATCATCATCCACAAAGATTACCGAGGGTTCTGTCATTCCGTGGCCTCCCGCTTCTTGAGGGTTAAGACAAATTCGGCGCCCGGGCCATCCATGCGGTTGCGACCAATCAGGCTGCCACCGAGCGCATCAACAATCTGGCGGGAAATGGACAATCCCAGGCCCAGTCCCTGTTTGACCGACTTGGTGGTAAAAAATGGCTCGAAGATCTGTTCAGTGTTGCCCTGCAACCCCGGTCCGTTATCCCGTACCAGACACTTCCAGCAATCCTCCTTCTCCTCAATTTCAATTCGTACCTGGGGATTCGGGCCACCCTCGACAGCCTGCACCGCATTGGCAATCAGGTTCACCATGACCTGTTCGATCCGTATCAGGTCGCCATGACACATCACCGGATACTCCGGCCGAGCCCACTGGATATCAATATCAGCACTGGATTTTTGCGCCACGATAATCTTGAGAGACGCGTCCACCGACTGCCTGAGGTCAACCAAGGCGGGCGGCCCCTCGGATTTGCGGGCAAACACCTTGAACTGGCGTGTCAGCTCGGCCATTTTGTCGCACAGCGCAATGATCTCTGAAAGGTTAGCATCCACCATGTCTTCGGCGCCCTTCTCAAGGAATCGCCGGCTATTCCTGGCGTAAGTCTGGATTGCCGTGAGGGGCTGATTCATTTCATGGTTCAGGCCAGCAGACATCTGCCCCAATACAGCCAGCTTGGCCGCCTGGATCAGTTCCTGCTGGGTTTCCCGAAGCTCCGTCTGGGTACGTTCTCGTTCCCTGATCTCTTCCAGCAACTTGCTATTGGAACTCTCAAGATCCGCAGTTCGCTCGGCCACACGTCGCTCCAACTGCTCCCCCCTCAGGGCCAGCTCGGCTTCCCGGCGGTATCGCTCACGCAGGTAAAGCCAGGTCAGAAGACCTCCAAAAAACAGCGCGGCGCCACCAACCAGAAACCCAAGCCGGGTCCAGACCACAGAGCGTGTGCTCACCATCACCTGAAGATTCCAGTCCAGTCTCGGCAGCGGCGTTCGAACGCTGAGATACTCTCTGGTCTCGCCGTTTTCAAGAATATTGATGGCAGTGGAATTCTCCGACAAGCCCCAGGGCTTACCCAGGCTATCGAATTCGATGGGGTTCAGGTTCAGGTCCCGGTCCGGGTATCGCTGACGGGAAGCCGCGTCCGGGGCCAACCCCTGATACGAAAAGTTCCGATACAACCAATTGGGTTTGCTTGCCAGAAAACTGATGCCAGCATCATCCAGTACGACCATTTCTGCTTCCCTGAGAGAAGCAGGCCGATCCCACTGGGATTCCAGGTCATGAACAAGAACCTTCACAGCCACCACACCCAGCAGACGGCCAGAATCGTCGATGACAGGGTGGGAAAAGTACAGGCCCCGGACCCCCGACATCAGCCCCAAAGCAAAATAGATGGCCGAATCCCGATTAGACACTGCTTCTGAAAAATAGGGCCTGAAAGCGTAGTTGCTGCCGACAAAGCTGTCAGCTTGTTGATAGTTGTTGGCAGCGATGGTGAGGCCGTTTACATCCATCAGATAAACGTCGGAGCTGCCCACAATGGTGGCCATGCGTTGCATTTGCTCGTTGGCCTGCAGGATAACGTCGGGATTGCCCGGTTCCGTGAGCGCCCGCTCAAGCAGTGGATGCTCTGCCATCAACTCTGGCACCGGGAGATACCGGTTCAATTCATTCGCAACCAGTTGCCGGTACCGGAACGACTCTTCCAGGCTCTCCTGCTCCACCTGCCGGTATCCGACCCAGCCACCAAGTAGCCAGGACACCACCAGTGTGACAACGAAAACGAGAACAGCACCGATCCGGTAGGACATAGCATCCGGTTCCTGAAAAACCGTGGAAAGCCGCTAGAGTATAGGCAGGCCGCGGGCAGAACAACCGTACCATGGGTCATATGGCACAGTTGTTCCGCCGCAGATCATTCCCGGCTTGCCTCTTTACAGGGCACCTGCTGTAGCAAGGCGAGTTTTTCGCTGTTTCTGGATAACGAAGGCCAGAACCGCCAGGGCAATACCGGTTAGGTCTGTCCACAGACCGCCCTCGATCATCAGCAACGCGGCCGCAATCAGAAGGACTCGGGTTAGCCAGGAGGCGGAAACCCGCGCAAACCAGCCCAGCACACCGCCAGACAGCATGTATACGCCGAAGGTTGCAGTTACCAGTGCCCTGGCGATCTCGAACCAGCCAGCTTCCATCAACAGAGCGCCGTTGTAGAAGAACATGAAGGGCACGATGAACGCCGCAATGCCAATCCGGAACGAGGCCACAGAGGTTTCCATGGCGTTGGCGCCGGAAATCCCTGCTGCGGCATAGGAGGCAAGCGCAACGGGTGGCGTGATGGCGGACACCACAGCGAAGTAGAACACGAAGAAGTGCGCCGTCAACGGTTCAATGCCCAGCTGCACCAGGCCAGGCGCTACCACCGAGGCGGCAACCGCATAGGCCGCCGTGGTCGGCATCCCCATACCCAGAAGAATGGAAATGAACATGGCGAAGATCAACGCCAGCAACTGGCTCGTGGCAGCAACGTCCAGCAACAACACGGAGAAGCGTGCGCCCACCCCGGTCAGGGAGATAACGCCAACAATTACCCCGGCCGCCGCGCACACCACAATGATCTGAATCGCCATGTAAGAGGCAATCTCGAGTGCTTGCAGTATGTGACGCAATCCCATCTTGTTCGGGGAAATCCAGCTCACCACAGCGGCGGAGACGGTAGCCAGGGTACCTGCCCGGATCACCGAGTAACCCATGAACAGGGCCACGATCAGGATAATGATCGGCACGAACAGGTAGCACTGCTTCATCATGGTTTTGAGCTTCGGCAGCTCATCCTCACGCATGCCGCGCATGCCCGTCTTGGCGGCCTCAAAATCCACCATGAAGTAGACCGAGGCGAAATACAGGATCGCCGGAATGATGGCGGCAATGGCAATCTCGGTGTAGGGAATGCCGGTGATCTCCGCCATGATAAAGGCGCCAGCGCCCATGATCGGCGGCATGATCTGCCCGCCGGTGGACGCAGCCGCCTCGACAGCGCCGGCAGACTGCTTGCTATAGCCCACTTTCTTCATCAGTGGAATCGTCAAGGAACCGGTGGAGACCACGTTGCCGGCACTGGTGCCGTTGATCATGCCCATCAAACCGGATGCGAAGATCGAGACCTTGGCCGGGCCACCCCGGGAACGACCGGCTGCCGCAAAGGCAAAGTTCACGAAGTAGTCGCCCACCTTCGAGGACTGCAGGAAGGCGGCAAAAATGATGAACAGAATAATGTAGGTGGAGGATACCGCGGTGGTCGGCCCGAGGATGCCGGCATCGGTATAAACCTGACTAAAGAATCGCTGAACCGAAAGCCCCGGGTACCCGAGGAAACCCGGCAGATAGGGGCCGGCAAACACGTAAGCCAGGAACACCAGGCCGATGATGACCAGAGCCATACCGGCGACACGCCGCGTCAGCTCCATGATCAGAGCGGTACCGGCAATGGCTGCGAACGAGATACCCACCGGCGCGAAAGAAGTGCCGGTCGACATCCGCATGGAGGTGTTATAGACCACGAGGAAATAGGCGGCCACAGCCAGGGAACAGACGATCAACACCAGATCGGGAACACTGAATACCGATCGCTGCCGTTGATGGAACCAGCTCATGATAATGCCAATACCGGTTGCCGCCAGCAGAGGCCAGCCAAAGTGCCACACCTCCAGCTCGACCGGGATCCGCATGGCGCCGTTCTGGACCATCTGCCAAAACGAAAACGTCTGGTACAGAACATAGAGGGCCGGCAGCATGGCGCCAGCACTGACCCAGGTTGTCCACCGATGGCGGGCGCCGCCCTCTTCCGATGACACGAACCGGGCGCCGGCAAACAGCACGAAACCCAGCACCAGGGCGCCGGCAATATGAACGATCCGGAACGACCAGGTTTCCAGGGGCGCTATGTTCAGGGAATAGAGGTGAAAGGCTGAATAGGCGATCGCCAGCATGGCGACAAATTTCAGCAGGCCGCCTTCAAACAGCCGGCGGTTGGCTTCAACCGGTTCATCGTCCACGTTGTGGGCGAGCACATGGTCCTCGCCCACTTCAATGTCCGGAAGATCTTTGGAGTTTTGTTCGGTAGTCATGACACACCCTGCTTGCAGGCAAATCGGGGCCAGAACCCTGCTGGCCGTCATTTGCGAGGGGCCGCCAGGCAGCCCCCCGCTCGAGCACTGTTACTTGATCCGGCTGTCTTCGATCGGGTAACCGTTCTCGTTAAACCAACGCGCAGCGCCCGGGTGCCAGGGCAGAACGTTGTTCTTCGTATAGTTCTCGGGAACCGAATTACGGGCCGCCTTGTGGATGGAGACCATTTTGTCGTTGTTCTCCATGGTCAGCTTGGTGATCTGATACACGAAGCTTTCCGGAACATCACAGTTAACCATGGCGAAGTTCCACATGGACACCACGCGGGACGGCTCTTCCAGAGACTGGTAGGTGGACGCCGGAATGATGAACTCGGATACCGGGAAGTTATTTATAATGGTTTCCGCCTCGGCATCGGTCATACCGATGATGTTTACGTCGGTCTGGACTTCCAGTTGGCTGACCGCCGGAATGGGGATACCTGCCGCGAACGCGACCACATCAATCAGGCCATCCTGAAGCTGACCGCCCAGATCAGACCAGCTGCCGTTACGGCGTTCGAAGTCCACACCCAGGGTTTCCATCATGCGCGGGAAATAAGTGTCAGATGTGGAGCCCGCCGGGCCGAAGCCAATGGTGGCACCATCGGGGATGTCGGCAATGGATGTGATGCCGGAGCTGGAGAGCGCGGTTACCGAGAACGGCGTTTCGTACATCGGGAACATGGCGCAAACGTTGTCCATTTTCATCCCCGGCGCAAGCGGGCTATTGCCATCCATGGATTCCCGGGCCGGGCCCATGGTGGTCAGGCCGAACTTCAGGTCGCCGGTATGCACCAGGGCCATGTTCTGCACCGGACCGCCGGTAATTTCCGCACCGCCGGAGACGCCCAGGTTTTCAGCCACAAAGTTGGCCCAGCCGGAACCATAGGCAAAGTAGGTCCCACCCTGGCTGGCAGTACCAACGGTGAAGTTGCTCGGCCAATCTGAGCGGTCCTGAGCAGCAGCGGGGGTTGCGACGGCGAAGGTGGAGGCGAATGCTACCGCCATTACGGCTTGGGTTTTCATAGAGAATGCTCCCGATTCATTTTGTTTGTTGGGTGCTCAACGAAGCTCGAATGGCTTCGGTGGGTAACCCTGTCAGCAAGGAGCAGACCAGTTCCAAATTAACTATTTAAAACAGTGTATTACTGAAATCAGGAGAGGATTCAGGCAGGAAAATGGGTGGATATCCACCCATAGAGGAGAAACCAATGGGTGAAAGTCGACACGTGAGTCTTAAAGGACGTTATCGGCGCAGAGTTACCAACGCCCCTGCAAGGTTGCCACTATACGCCGGCTACCGGCCCGGTCCCGGTGCTCGCAGAGGTAAAGCCCCTGCCAGGTTCCCAGGGCCAGATGACCATGACTTACCGGAAGGGTCAGAGACGGCCCGATCATTATGCTTTTGATGTGAGCCGGCATATCGTCCGGCCCTTCCATTACATGCTCATAGTGCGGCGCATTCTCCGGAACCATGACATTGAAGTGGCGTTCCAGATCGCTCCGCACATCCGGATCTGCGTTTTCATTCACCGCGAGGGATGCAGAGGTGTGCTGGATGAACAGGTGCAGTAACCCAACCTCGCAGTTGGTGAGATCCGGCGCCTGGTCCAGGATTTCATTGGTGACCAGATGAAAGCCCCGTGGAAGCGGCGCCAACTCGATAAACGACTGATCCCAGATCATGACTGTCCTCTCGCTTATTTCTGGCGGTCATCCCAGGGGTGCACCGGAACCACATCGTCGCCGACATCCCCTTCGTAGCTGCTCCGGAAATAATCCATGGCTTTTTCCGCCTCGCTTAGCTCGTCAAACCGGGCAACGTGATAAATTGCCTCGCCCTCATTCACCAGCGGCAGGTTGTTCACGCAGATAACAATACCCGAGCAGGGTGACACCACTGCGGTTTCCGATTCGCCAAAGGGATCCGCCACCATGGCCAGACGCTGCCCCTTGCGCACCTTCTGCCCCAGGCGGGCAACCGGCCGCATGATGCCATCAATGTCTGCTCGCACCCACTGGGAGTTGGCAGCGGTTTCAGACCGCTTTCTCGGTGCCTTGGGCCCTTTTTTCGCCGGGATCATTTCCAGTTCACGCATGACCCGAATTACCCCTTTCACACCGCTGCCGATCACCACGTCGTCGAAGCGCAGCGCCTCACCACCCTCGAAGGTGATCACCGGAATATCCTGTGAATCAGCGTAGGCACGAAGACTCCCCTCACGCAGGCCGGCGTTGATAATGATCGGCGCACCAAAGGCTTCGGCCATACGCACGGTTTCCGGGTTTTTCAGTTCGGCCCGGATTTGCGGCAGGTTGAACCGATGGATCGCCCCGGTGTGCAAATCGATGATGTGAGTGACCCGCTCCATGATCTGGGTACGCAGCAGATAGGCAATGCGCCCCCCCAGAGACCCGCTTTCGCTACCGGGGAAACAGCGGTTCAGGTCCCGCCGGTCCGGCAGGTAACGAGTGCGCTGTACAAATCCAAAAATATTGACGATGGGTACCGCAACCAACGTACCCCGAAGGTGCCTCAGGGCCGAATTGGTGAGCACCCGGCGGACAATCTCGACACCATTGATCTCATCGCCATGGATGGCGCCGCACACCATCAATACCGGACCGTCCCGCCTGCCGTGCACAACCTCAACGGGAATATGCAGCGGCGTGTGCGTGTAAAGCTTGGCGACCGGAACTTCCACGGTTTGCCGGGTGCCGGCCTTTACCTGGGTGCCGGCAATTTCATAGGGGGCACGGGCCATGCTTTAGCCTCTCCCCTTGGTCCGGGTTTTCCAGGGCTTCTGATTTTTCTCGGTCCAGTTGATGATCATACCGGCTACGTTCTTGCCAGTGGCATTCTCGATGCCCTCAAGGCCCGGCGAGGAATTCACCTCCATCACCAGCGGGCCGCGGCTGGAACGCAGCAAATCGACGCCGGCCACGTTCAACCCCATGGATTTGGCGGCGGTAATGGCAGTGCGGCGCTCTTCCGGCGTTATCCGCACCAGAGAGGCGCTGCCACCCCGGTGGAGGTTGGACCGGAACTCGCCTTCGGCACCCTGACGCTTCATGGCGGCAATCACCTTGTCGCCGATCACAAAGCAACGGATATCGGCGCCGCCAGCTTCCTTGATGAACTCCTGCACCAGAATATCGGCTTTCAGCCCCATGAAGGCTTCAATCACACTCTCAGCCGCCTTCCGGGTTTCCGCCAACACCACACCAATGCCCTGGGTGCCCTGCAACAGTTTGATAACTACCGGGGCGCCGCCCACCATCTGCAGCAGCTCGGGCACGTTATCCGGCTTGTTGGCAAAGCCGGTAATCGGCATGCCGACGCCCTTGCGGGCAAGCAGTTGCAGAGACCGGAGCTTGTCACGGGAACGGGTGATGGCAACAGATTCGTTAACGGGGAATACTCCCATCATCTCGAACTGGCGCAATACCGCCGTACCGTAGAAGGTCACCGATGCACCGATCCTCGGAATCACCACATCGAAATCCTCAAGGACTTCCTCGTGATAATGGATTTGTGGGTTGGCCGAGGTAATGTTCATGGAGCAGTGCAGGCAGTCAATCACCTTCACTTCGTGGCCACGATTGATGCCTTCCTCCACCAGCCGACGGGTCGAATAGAGGTGACGGTTTCGCGACAGTACCGCAATTTTCATTTTTCAGTCCTTAAGGCCGGTTCGCCGGCAAGATAGGAAGCTTCGGGATAGATCAGTGAGCGCCCGGACATAGCGGTACGGCCCAGTAACATCCGGAACCGCATGGAATCACGGTTGGTCAATGTCATTTCAATGGGCCATTTCTGGCCGCCAATCAGCAGCGTGGTTTCGATGACCAGGCGCATTTCCTTGTGGCCGCCGGAGTCGGAGACGTTCCGCTCGTCCAGCACCTTCGCGTCGCACTCCACGACCTGGTGCAGATCGTTCTGCACCGGATGGACCCAGAAGCGTACCCGCCGCTCTCCGTTTTCCGTGTAGGGCTCGGTACGAAACGTATGGAGACAGGAAGTTCGGGCTCCGGTGTCGATTTTTGCCTTGATACGACTGATATCAAGGTCTGGAAGCGCCACCCACTCACGCCAGCCAAGACTCATTTTATTCTCGGCCGGTGTCGGGGCGATGGTTTTGATAACTTCAGCTGTCTTTGTCGACATCCGGGAGATCCTTTTCAGTGATTTGTTCCGGCCCCAACAGCTGAACACGGAACGGCTCTGAATGGCTACCCGCATACACGCTGGTGTGGGGGAACGGAATTTCAATGCCTTCCCGATCCAGGGTTTTCTTGATCGCGACCATCATGCCGCTTCGACCCTCGAGCACTTTCTCCTTGGGCACCCAGTACGAGAACTGGATGTCCACAGAAGAAGGGCCAAACGCTGTTACCAGCGTGAACGGCTTGGGCTCTTCGAGACAGACCGGGTTCTTTTCCGCAAGATCCAGCAGCAGGCTTTCCACGCGCTCTACATCTTCAGCGTAGGCAATCCCCACGGTCAGGTCGAGCCGCCGTATCGGAAACCGGGAACGGTTAACCACCCGGGTCTTGATCAGGGTTTCATTGGGAATACGCACGTACAGGTTGTCCGGTGTACGCAATTTCACGCTGAGCATATCAATGCCCACCACCTCGCCAAGGGTTGCGTCCACCTCGATGAAATCCCCGATTTCGAAGGGCTTTTCCACCAGTAGAAACAGACCGCTGATCATGTTCGATGCCGAGGTCTGCGAGGCAAAACCGATGGCTACGGTCAGGATACCTGCGGCGCCGAGCACCACATCGAGGGAAAAGCCGGCCTCCCGGAGGGCCGCCACAAAGAACAGAACGACAATGACATAGAACACCAGCCGTCGAACCATGACGGTATGATGGCGGGAGGTGCGCTGCGCCATAAAACGGCCAACACTTCGGGCCGCCAGGGAACCGAGAAACAGCCCGAGCACGACAAGAAAAGCGGAACTGATCCACTGCCCCCAGGCGATATCCGTGAACACCTTCATCACGCCTGTTTCTATTGTTTCCAGCAAAGCGTCGACTCCCTTCGGTGTTTTTTAGCCAAACATTCGGTCAAAAGCCCGCACCAGCCTACCACGGGCCATCTTCTCCCGGGCATCTGCCACATGCCGGCAAGCACCCGCAGCAGCAAACAATGACTGTTCTACATGCAGACTGGCGGAGTTCATATCGGTCTCCACCTCAACGGTTACACCCGGCGTCCACAACTGGCCGCGCTCGTTCTGATGCAGGGACAGCAACGGCGTCGGCAGGCTGAAACGCTCCAGCAACAAGGGTTCTTCCCGGCGGTTGATCAGGGTCACCGGCGTTACCGCTCGCCAGGGGCGCTTGGGCACTGCCTCAAGCACCAATCTGGCAAAACTCGGCGAGGCATAACAAAGCTCGCCCTCCATGGTATTTCTGCCCACCCAGGTCATCGAGGGCGACGCCAGGGGGATCTCCGTCAGAACGACTTGCTTGTCTCCGACACAGACCTTCATCCAGACCAGGGTTCCCACATAGATCGTGCACCGGCCACCGGCGGGAATGGTCAGCGGTTGGAAAGGCCGAATCACGGTAGGCAGGTTGGCGAGAGCCGGCAGGAACGTGACCGTGGACGACTGATTTTCCCGGATGAATCGTTGCAGCGGCACGGAAGCAGACGGCAGAGTGTGGCCAATGGTTTCTGTCCAACTGGCCGGATCAGTGTCCAGCTCAAGCGCTTCGGAACGAATCTGCCACTCCTGATCCAGCAGGGTGACCCATAAACGAATATGACCAAGCTGATGAAACTGGGTTTGCCCAGAAGCCAGAGAATACGGCTGGGCCCAAACGCCATCACGACGACCCTCGGTACTGTTCTCCATTCCTGCCACAGAACTCCCTCAAGATCGGTCGGCTGAATTGCTTAAAAAGTGTTTTAACTATAATCCAATCAGCCACCCCGGGCGAATATCCAAGTTGGTGATTTTATTGAAACACCGGACTGTAATTACACTTATATCAATCCCTCAGACAACTATGGATTACGGATGACGCAACTGGTCTGGTTCCGAAACGATCTCCGGGTTGCCGACAACCCCGCCCTCACCGCCGCCTGCGAGAGCAGCGAAGAAGTGCGGGCCTGTTTTATTCTCACCCCGGACCAATGGCAGGAACACGACTGGTCTCCGTCCCGGGTGCAATTCGTCATAGCCCATGCCAACGCCCTTGCTGAAGAACTGGCCCGGCTCGGCATTCCCCTATCCTTTATATATGCCGACCGATTCGACGACAGCATCGGTAAACTGCAGAGCCATTGTGAAGAGCACAAGGTTACAGCACTGCACTTCAACGAGGAGTACGGCGTCAACGAACGCAAACGCGATAAAGCCGTCAAGCACCGCTTTGACGAGCTCGGAATTGCGGTTCGCAAATACCGCGACCAGACCGTCGCCCCGGTAGGCGAGATCCTGACCCAACAGAACGAGCCCTACTCCGTGTTCACACCGTTTTCGAGACGCTGGCGCAGCTGGATCGAAGAAACCCATCCCGGATTGTTTTCGATTCCCAAAGCGACGGGCGACGCGGTTACCCCGGAACAGATCGACACAGTCCCGGAAGCCTTTCGGGACGCCCCGGAGCCTCTGGTACCCACCGGAGAACAGGCCGCCCACGACCAGCTTGAACGCTTCCTGGAAAAACGCGGCGGTGCCTACAAGGAAAACAGGGACTTCCCCGCCATCGACGGAACCAGCCTGATCTCCCCCTACCTGGCAAACGGGGTACTCTCCGGCCGACAATGCCTGATCGCAGCAAGACAGGCACAGGGCGCAGGAGGAAACCAGGAAGGCCTGGGCACCTGGATCACCGAAATCGCCTGGCGGGATTTCTACATCAACATCCTGTACCACTACCCCCGGGTCAGCATGCACCGCGCCTTCAAACCGGAAACCGAAGCCCTGGAGTGGAACACCCCGGGCGACAAGTTCGAAGCCTGGAAAACCGGCAACACCGGCGTCCCCATCGTCGACGCCGCCATGCGCCAACTCAACCAGACCGGCTGGATGCACAACCGCCTTCGCATGATCACCGCCATGTACCTCACCAAAAACCTGTTCATCGACTGGCGCCTGGGCGAAGCCTACTTCATGTCAAAACTGATCGACGGCTTCCTGGCCTCCAACAACGGCGGCTGGCAATGGAGCGCCTCCACCGGAACCGACGCCGCTCCCTACTTCCGCGTCTTCAACCCGGTGACCCAGAGCGAACGTTTCGACCCCAACGGCGACTTCATCCGGGAATGGCTACCTGAGCTGGCCAAACTGGACAGCAAACGGATTCATGATCCGGGAGCGAAAGGCGGTGTGATTCCGAAGGGATATCCGCGACAGATCGTTGATCTCAAAGAAAGCAGGAAAGAGGCGATCGCAAAGTTTCAGGAATTGAAAAACTGATGCACACAACGAGGCGGGCTACTCCAGAACTCTGACGCAGTGCCGGGGATGGCCTTCCCAAAACTGTGCGGAGCCATGGATGGCGGAGCCCAAGCGTCACATGGACGTGCCGCCAGGAGCGTGTTTTGGGAAGGTTATCCCCGGCGCTGCAGCCCGAAAGCTCGCAAGCCCACCTGCACCAAAGTCAGCCAGAACAAACCGGGCAATCAGGATCCCTCGCCAGCTTCATCTCCCGCCACTGCATCTCCCAGGCATCCAGAATCAACAACCGCCCAATCAAAGGCGCCCCCACCCCGGAAATCACCTTGATGGCCTCCATCGCCTGGGTCGCCCCGATCATCCCGACCAGCGGCGCAATAACCCCCGCCTCTGAACAGGTCAGATCCTCATTGCCCTGCTCCGGATACAGACAGTGGTAACAGGGGCTGTCGTCCCGCCGGCTGTCGTAAACTGAAACCTGCCCTTCGCCACGAATCGCAGCACCGGACACCAGCGGCACTTTCGCCGCCACACAGGCACGGTTCAGGGCAAACCGCGTGTTGAAGTTATCGGTGCAATCGACCACCAGGGTTGCCTCTGCTACCGTGCGCGCCAGGGCCTCACCCTCAAGGCGCTGGTTCAGGGCAGTCACGGACACCAGAGGATTGATCCGCCGAATCCGGTCGGCGAGGCTTTCCGCCTTCGATTCACCCAGCTGCGCAGTTTCAAAACCAATCTGGCGCTGGAGGTTAGCTAGTTCGATATTGTCGTCATCCACCAGTGTCAGGGTCCCGACACCTGCGGCGCCGAGATAGAGAGCGACAGGGCACCCCAAGCCGCCGGCCCCAAGCACCAGAACCCGGGCAGACTGCAGCTTTTCCTGGCCGGAAATATCGAACCGCGGCATCAGGATCTGCCGGCTGTAGCGCAATAATTCGTCGTCACTGAGCATCTGCATCTCCCCTGTTAGGCGCCGGAGTAATGACCGCAGCGCCGGAACACCATCGCCCGAGCGTCATGCGATCCCGGTTGCCATAATCCTGGCGGGTCTCAACGTCTTGAAACCCACGCGCGCGGAACAACTCTGCCACGGCCTCCGCCTGATCAAAACCATGCTCAACCAGAAGCCATCCGTCTTCAAGCAGCCAGTCCGGCGCCTGATCCACAATCAGCCGGAGGTCATCCAGACCATCTCGGCCGGATACCAGAGCCGAGGCAGGCTCGAACCGAACATCACCTTCCTTCAGGTGATGGTCGTTATCCGGAATATAGGGCGGGTTGGAGACAATCAGATCAAATCTGCCGGGCGTGAGCTCTGAAAACCAGGAGCTCTGAACCACAGACACTGTCAGGCCAAGCGCATCGGCATTGTCACGGGCAAGCGCCACTGCCTCAGCCACGGCATCGCATGCAGTGATCTGCCATTCCGGGTGCTCGCTGGCAAGCGCCAGGGCAATGGCGCCGGTACCCGTACCCAGATCCAGCACGTGGGCCTGCCGGGGCAACGGCAAATCCAGAGCGACCTCCACCAGGCATTCGGTATCCGGTCTCGGGATCAGGGTGGAGGCACTGACATTCAGCGGCAGAGACCAAAACTCCTGCTGTCCCAGCAGGTGCGCCACGGGCCTGCCGGCCACCCTGTCCTGCACAAGCGCCTCAAAGGCCTTGGCGTGAGCACCGGTAACCTCACGTTCCGGCCAGGCCCGGAAACTGGTCCGGCTAAGCCCCGTAATATGGCTCAGCAGCAACTCGGCATCCAGCCTCGGCGAATCGCTATCAATCCGGGCAGATGCCTTCTTTAACAGGGCTTCACAGGTCAGCGAGGATTTACTGGTCATCGGCAAGTGAGGCAAGCAGCTCGGCCTGGTGCTCCTGCTGCAAAGGCACAATTACAGCATTCAGGTCGCCAGCAATCACTTCGTCGAGCTTGTACAGGGTCAGATTAATACGATGGTCCGTAACCCGCCCCTGGGGGAAATTGTAGGTGCGGATGCGCTCGGAACGGTCGCCGCTGCCAACCAGGCTCTTGCGCGTCTCGGCCATGGACTTCTGCTGCCGCTCGGTCTCGGCATTCTGCAGCCGCGAAGCCAGCAAACTCAAAGCTTTCGCCCGGTTCTTGTGCTGGGAGCGCTCTTCCTGGCACTCCACGACAATGCCCGTTGGCAGGTGCGTAATCCGGATTGCCGAATCGGTTTTGTTCACGTGCTGACCGCCAGCACCCGAAGCGCGGAAAGTGTCTACCCGCAGATCCGCCTTGTTGAGCTCAATCGCTTCGGCCTCATCGGCCTCTGGCATCACCGCCACGGTACAGGCCGAAGTATGAATCCTGCCCTGAGACTCGGTTTCCGGAACGCGCTGTACCCGATGGGCACCGGATTCAAACTTCAGGGCACCATAAACCCCATCGCCAGCGACACGGGCAATCAGCTCCTTGTAGCCCCCGTGCTCACCCTCGCTTTCGCTCAGAACTTCAACCTGCCAGCGCCGGCGCTCGGCATAGCGCAGATACATCCTGAACAGATCGCCGGCAAAGATGGCGGCTTCGTCACCGCCGGTGCCGGCACGAATCTCCAGGAACACGTTCTTGCCGTCGTTCGGGTCTTTCGGCAGCATCAGGCGCTGGAGCTCTTCATCCAGCTCCTCGCTTTTCTGCTGGGCCAGTTGCAGTTCTTCCTCGGCCATTTCCCGCATATCGGCGTCGCCATCTTTCGCCAGCTCACGGGCCGCCTCGATGTCGTCCAGCGAGTGCTGCCAGGCCTGGAAGCACTGAACTATGGGTTCAATCTCGGCGAACTCCCGGGAAAGATCCCGGAATTTGTCCTGCTGGGAGATGATGGAGGAATCACTGAGCAATGCGCTGACTTCCTCGAAGCGGTCGGTAAGCTGCTCGAGGCGGGATTGGATCGATGGCTTCATAGTTTTTCCGGGGTAGTCGTCGTGTCCGCGTCCAGTGCATCCAGCTGGTGCAACTCACGCAGCCACTCTGTCACCTCGGTGCGACCTTCTGTGGTGGCCTTTCGTACCTGCACAGAGGGTTCGTGCAGGAGTTTGTTGGTGAGGCCGCGTGCCATACTGCGCAGCACGGTTTCAGGATCTGTGCCGTTGCGCAGGGCGCGCAGGGCCTTTTCGGTCTCCGCATCGCGCAGCACTTCGGCGCGCTGACGGAACTGTTTGAGAGTGGACACCGCGTCCAGCGCCCGCAGCTGGTTCAGGAAATCCTGAACCCCGGACGCAACCAGATTCTCCGCTTCCCGGGCCGCACCCTCGCGGGAGCGTATATTCTCTTCGATTACCTGGCGCAGGTCGTCAACCGTGTATAAATAGACGTCGTCCAGCGAGGCCACTTCCGGCTCGATATCCCGGGGCACTGCAATGTCCACCATGAAATAGGGACGGTGCTTGCGTTTCTTCAGTGCCCGTTCAACGGCACCTTTGCCCAGGATGGGCAATGGACTCGCGGTGGACGAAATAATGATATCAACATCGGCCAGGTACTCGGGGATCTCGGACAGCACAATGCCCTTGCCGCCACGGGATTCTGCCAGCGCCTGAGCCCGCTCAAGTGTACGGTTGGCCACCAGGAAATCCTTCACGCCGGCATCCGCAAGGTGCCGGGCCACCAACTCGATCGTTTTGCCGGCACCAATCAGCAAGGCCTTGTTGCGGGACATGTCGGCAAAAATATGGTGCGCCATGCTCACCGCCGCATAGGCAACGGAGACCGGGTTTTCACCGATGGCGGTCTGGGTACGCACGCGCTTGGCGACCGAGAAGGTATGCTCAAACAGCCGGGACAGAAACGAACCGCTGGCGCCATGCTCACGGGCCAGGGTGTAGGCATCCTTCAATTGCCCGAGGATCTGCGGCTCGCCCAGCACCATGGAATCCAGGCCGGCGGCCACGCGCATCATGTGCCGGACAGCATCACCGTCGCGATGCACGTACAGTGCTTCCTCAAGCTCTGCGGCATCCAGGCCATGAAACCCCGCCATCCAGCGAAGCACCATGGGTGCGCAGTCGTCATCGCCGGCCAGATACAGTTCGGTCCGGTTGCAGGTAGACAGAATCGCGGCCTCGGTGGCGCCTGAGGTCGCCCTCAGCTCGGCAAATGCCTCCGCCATACGCTCGGGCGTAAACGCCACCCGCTCCCGTAATTCAACGGGGGCCGTGCGATGATTGATTCCCAGCGTTACCAGTGCCATTTCGTGGTTGTACAACCTTTTGCCGATGAGCGGTGCAGATACGCGCAATTACTGGACATTTTAACGGTCAGCGGCCTGAGCTGCCACCCAAAACCGCCATAGCTTCGGCAAGTGCGGACAGGTTGGGCAAGATCAGGCGCTTATGCCATTATAGGGATTCGGCTGAGGCCGGGACCCGATCTACCTCAAGAAAGGGGCTGGAGCGTGGTTATTTTTGATGCGTTTTCGACAGACCATGGGAAGTTGCATGCACAAGTCCGTACCGTTTCTGGTTACCTGCCTGCTTGGCCTCACACTGGCAGGGTGTGCCAGCCTTACCGGCACTGAGGAAGCGCCTTCTACTGGCGAAAAAGCCGCCATTGAGAAAAAGACGGAGCCACAGCCACCGGTTGAATACGCCGATTTCGAGCCCGAAACCCTCTATCTGCTCCTGTCTGCCGAAATCGCGGCCCAGCGCGGCCGCTATGACATTACCCTGGTGAACTACCTGAAGGCCGCCAAACAATCCCGCGACCAGGTGGTTATTGAGCGGGCCATGAGAATTGCCCAGTCCCTGAACGGTGACAACGCCCAGAAGCAGCTGGCCGAACTGTGGCTGGAAATCGATCCGGATAGCCTTCAGGCCCACCGCATCTCTGCTATCCAGGCAGTAAAGGGCAACGACCTCCAGACCGCCATCCATCACATGGAGCGGATCATGGATCAGGGTGGCGACGCTGACTTCGACAGCCTGGCCGCCATGGCCGCAAATCTGCCACCGGAACAGCAACAGGAGCTGCTGGCCCTCTATAATGAAATGTCGGACCGCCATCCCGACACCCCGGAACTGGAGTACAGCATCGCGCTGCTATTGAAGGTTACCGGTCAGCCGCAGCAAGCCCTGAACAGGCTTGAACCCCTGCTGCGGGACAATCCGAACTTCCAGCCGGCCATCATCCTCAAGGGGGACCTGCTCTACCAGACCGGCCAGAAAAGCAGCGCCCTCGATTACCTGCTGACAAACACCCGCCGCTTTCCCGGCAACCGTCAGATGGGCACGCTTTATGGCCGCATGCTTATAAATGAAGGCGAATTACAGGCTGCCCAGGACGAATTCAACCGTCTTGTTAAGCGCTACCCGGACACGCCGGGCCTGAGGCTATCCCACGCGCTGGTCGCCCTTGAGAATGGCCAGACCGATCTGGCCCGGGAAGAGCTGACCCAACTGGCCGAACAGGGCCATCATACCAGCGAAGCCAACTACTACCTGGGCCGCATTGAGGACCAGGCCGGCAACACCGAGCAAGCCATTGGCTATTACCAGAGCGTGGAACAGGGTAATTACTACTTTCCGGCCCTGGCCCGCGCCAGCTCCCTGCTGGCAGAAAACGGCCAGCTCGAGGACGCCATTGACCGCATCCGCAGGCTGCGCGAGGCCAACCCCCGGCAGGCAGAGAACTTCTGGCTGCTGGAGGTAAACCTGTTGCTGGATCAGGAGCAGCAACAGCAAGCCCTCAGCACCGCCACGGAAGCTCTGGAAGAACATCCGGACAATATCGAGATCCGCTACGCCCGGGCCATGCTGTACGACGGCATCGGGCAGCCTGCCGATGCCGAAGCCGATCTGAAGCAGATTATCGAACAGGAGCCGGAAAACGCCGTGGCCCTGAACGCTCTGGGCTACATCCTGACCACCCGGACGGACAGGCTGAGAGAAGCCCGCGGCTATATCGAGAAAGCACTGCGACTCGACCCGGAGAACCCGGCAATCCTCGACAGCATGGGCTGGGTCCTGTTCCTCGAAGGTCAGATCGAGCCCGCGCTCGACTACCTTTCCCGTGCCTGGGCCGCCTTCCCGGACCCTGAGGTTGCCGCCCACTACGGTGAGGCGCTCTGGATGAACGGAGCGGAAGAGCAGGCCCGGATTATCTGGCAGGAAGGCCTGGAGCAGGACCGCGACCACGAAGTACTCAGAGAAACCATAAACCGGCTGACCAACGGTGGTGAGCCGGAATGAAACTTGCCCGAACCCTGGCAGCACTGATGATGTTTGCCACCCTCGGTGCCTGTACCACGATTCAGATCGATCCATTGCCGGAGGGCATGACAGACCAACCCCCGGCGAACTGGACCACCCGTGCGGCCAGTCTCGGCGAACTCGACCACTGGAAGCTGTCCGGGAAGCTGGCCGTGCGCCAGCCATCCGACAGCGGAACCGCCATCATCAATCACTGGATCCAGGATGGCGAGGCCTACAATCTTGCCCTTTCCTCATCTTTCCTCGGTATGGGCAGCACAACCCTTAAAGGCGTGCCCGGCTTTATTGAGCTGACCCTGCCGAACGGCGAAACCTACCGCTCGGGTGAGCCGGAAGCGCTGGTCGAGGCCGCCACGGGCTGGCAGTTGCCCCTGGAAAACCTGACCTGGTGGATTCGGGGCCTGCCCTCTCCGGCCAGCGATTACCGCCTGCTGTTCGATGATCAGGGCACCCTTGCCATAATCCGCCAGAACGGCTGGGAAATCCGCTACGACCGCTGGCAGAGCTTCCTTTCCAGCTATCCTGCACTCCCCGCCCGCATCACCGCCCTCAAAGAAGAGAAGCGTGTCCGGCTGGTGGTAAGCGACTGGCAGGAGCAGCCTGAATGACACCCGACCTGATATTGCCGTCACCGGCCAAACTGAACCTGTTCCTGCACATTGTCGGGCGCCGGGACGACGGCTATCACGAACTCCAGACCCTGTTTCAGTTTCTCGACTATGGCGACGACCTGAGTTTTACCCTCACACCCGGAGAGCCCGGTGTGAGGCTCGCGGAGCCCGTTCCGGGTGTCGAAGATGACGACAATCTCATCATTCGCGCCGCCAGAGCTCTTCTGGAACGGGCTCAGGGTGACCTGCCCGGAGTTACCATCGGCATCACCAAACGGCTACCCATGGGCGGCGGCCTTGGCGGAGGCAGCTCCAACGCCGCAACCACCCTGCTGGGACTGAATCACCTCTGGCAGCTCAAGTTGAGTATCGATGAACTTGCAGAAGTCGGCCTGAGCCTGGGCGCCGATGTACCGGTGTTTGTTCGTGGCCACGCGGCCTTCGGCGAAGGCGTTGGTGAAACACTGACCAACGCAAATCCGCCGGAAGACTGGTTTGTTGTTCTCAAGCCTGGCTGCAACATAAACACTGGCAAGATTTTTTCCGAGCAAGGGTTGACAAGGAACACCCCGAGAATCAAAATAGCGCCCGCTTTTGAGGGAGACGCCTCGAGGTACCGAAACGACTGTGAGGATGTAGTTCGAAAACTGTATCCTGAGGTTAACCAGAGCCTGGAATGGCTTTCACAATTCGGACCTGCAAGATTAACCGGAACCGGGGCTTGCATATTTGGACGTTTCCCGACAGAATCCGCAGCCCGGATCATCTGGGAAAGCAAACCCTCCGGCGTCACGGGGTTCGTAGCTAAAGGGGTGAACAGTTCACCTCTACACAAAAAGCTAACAGAGCTGAAATGATGCCAAAAAAGCACGATACTGGGGTGTCGCCAAGTGGTAAGGCAACGGGTTTTGATCCCGTCATGCGCAGGTTCGAATCCTGCCACCCCAGCCACCTTTCTCCCGCTTCTTCTGAATCAAACGCCGATACTGAGAAGGATGCCGTCGTGTCCAAACTGATGATCTTCGCTGGTAACGCCAACCCTGAACTGGCACAGGCGATTGCCCGCAAACTCCACATTCCCATGGGTCAGGCCACTGTAGGCCGCTTCAGCGACGGAGAAACCACCGTCGAGATCAATGAGAATGTCCGCGGCCATGATGTCTTCATCATTCAGCCGACCTGCTATCCCACCAACGACAACCTGATGGAACTGATCGTGATGGCCGACGCACTTCGCCGTGCTTCCGCTACACGGGTCACCGCCGTTATCCCCTACTACGGATACGCGCGCCAGGATCGCCGGGTACGCTCTACCCGTGTTGCCATCAGCGCCAAGGTGGTAGCCGACATGATTTCCAGCATCGGCGTAGACCGGGTTCTGACCGTCGACCTGCACGCTGATCAGATCCAGGGCTTCTTCGATATTCCGGTGGACAACATCTACGCCACACCGGTCATGCTCGAAGACATCTTCAAGCAGCGCTTCGAGAACTTTGTAGTGGTATCTCCGGACGTTGGCGGCGTGGTTCGTGCCCGTGCCGTGGCCAAGCGCCTGGACGACGCCGATCTCGCCATCATCGACAAGCGTCGCCCGAAGGCGAACGTATCTCAGGTCATGCACATCATTGGTGATGTCAAAGACAAGACCTGTATCCTGGTGGACGACATCATCGATACCGCCGGCACGTTGTGCAAAGCGGCCAACGCCCTGAAAGAACACGGCGCTGCCCGCGTGGTTGCCTACATCACCCACCCGGTTCTCTCCGGCCCGGCCATTGATAACATCAATGCCTCGCAGCTGGATGAGCTCGTGGTCTGCGATACCATCCCGCTGGGTGACAAAGCGCATAATTGTGATAGAATCCGCGTCCTCGGAATGGCCGGACTGCTTGCGGAGTCTATTCGCCGCGTAAGCAACGAAGAGTCCATCAGCGCCATGTTCGAGAATGCCTGAGTGACCTTCCGGTCGTAATATCAAGGCATTACAAGCAGTTACCGGGTCGGGAGCCTACACAGGCTCCCGACCCTTTTAGTCAGCCGGAAAAATCCGGCTTTTCAGAAACATCACCTGATCCAACGCCTGGTCGCGGGCAGTTCAGGTGACGATTGAGGTTATTACCATGTCTCAGGAATTTGTTATCGAAGCATTTCCTCGCGACGATCAGGGGAGAGGTGCGAGCCGCCGCCTGCGTCGTGAGGAGCGTAAAATTCCGGCCATCATCTATGGTGGCGGAAAAGACGCTACTCCGGTTGCCATCTGGCACAACGAGCTGAAAAAAGCTCTGGAAAACGAAGCCTTCTTCTCGCACGTTCTGACCGTTGAGCTGAACGGCAAGAAAGAAAGCGTCATCCTGAAGGATCTGCAGCGTCACCCGTACAAGCCGATCCTGACCCACGCTGACTTCCTGCGCGTCGACAAGGATCACGAGATCCACGTCAACGTACCGCTGCACTTCATCAACGAAGACACCGCACCGGCTATCAAGCTCCACGGCGGCGTAGCGAACCACCAGATCAACGAAGTTGAAGTGATCTGTCTGCCGCAGAACCTGCCCGAGTTCATCGAAGTGGACATGACCACTGTCGAGATGGACCAGGTAGTTCACCTGAGCGATCTGAAACTGCCGAAAGACGTCAAGATTGCCGCCCTGTTCCAGGGTGAAGATCACGACCTGCCTGTAGTGGCTATCCATAAGCCGCGCGGTGCCAAGGCCGACGACGCCGAAGAAGGTGAAGAAGGCGAAGAAGGCGAAGACAAGGAGTAATCACTCCTGCACTGAGGAGGGCAACGGCGAATGGCGCAGGATATTGTCATGGTGGTTGGTCTGGGGAACCCCGGCGCTGACTACGAGAATACCCGCCATAACGCCGGCGCTCTCTTCGTGGAAGCTCTGGCCCGCGCCGCGGGCCAGACGCTCCGCCCCGAAAAGAAATACCACGGGCTCTACGCCCGCATTCAATGGCAGGGCCTGGACCTGCACCTCCTGAATCCCACTACCTTTATGAATCGCAGCGGCCTGGCCATCAAGGCGCTGGCAGATTTCTTCAAGATTCAGCCCCAACAGATTCTGGTTGCCCACGACGAACTCGATCTGCCTCCGGGTACCGCCAAGCTCAAGAAAGGTGGCGGCCACGGCGGACACAACGGCCTGCGTGACACCATTGCTCACCTGGGCACCAACGACTTTCAGAGACTGCGCATCGGCATTGGCCACCCCGGCGACAGCCGCAGGGTAACCGGCTATGTTCTCGGCCGCCTGGGCAAACAGGAAACCGAGGAACTGAACGCAGTGATCGACGAAATCATGCGGGTATTACCGGATGCAGCCTGCGGCAAACTCCCCGCCGCCATGAATCGCCTGCACAGTTTCAAACCGGTATAATCCGCTCAAATTTTTCCAGTACCAGCAGAGGCATTCCATGGGATTTAACTGCGGCATCGTCGGCCTTCCCAACGTCGGCAAATCCACCCTGTTCAACGCACTGACCAAATCCGGCATTGGCGCGGAAAACTTCCCGTTCTGCACCATTGAGCCTAACGCCGGTGTTGTCGCCATGCCTGACCCGCGCCTCAACAAACTGGCGGAGATCGTAAAGCCGGAACGGGTCGTCCCGACCACCATGGAATTCGTCGACATCGCCGGCCTGGTGGCAGGCGCGTCCAAGGGCGAGGGCCTGGGCAACCAGTTCCTCGCCAATATCCGCCAGACCGACGCCATTGCCCATGTGGTGCGCTGCTTTGAAGACGGCAACGTCATTCACGTGGCCAACAAGATAGATCCCGCCTCAGACATCGAAGTAATCAATACTGAGCTGGCTCTGGCCGACCTGGACACCGTTGAGAAAGCCATCAAGCGCGTTCAACGCGTGGCCAAGAGCGGTGACAAGGAAGCCAAGGCCCAGCTGGAGATGTTCGAGAAACTGCTGCCCGTGCTGAACGAGGGCAAACCGGTGCGCAGCATGAATCTGGACAAAGACCAGATGGCCCTGATCCGCGAGCTCTGCCTGCTGACCGTGAAGCCGACCATGTACATTGCCAACGTCAGCGAAGACGGGTTCGAGAACAACCCGCATCTGGACACGGTTCGCAAGATCGCCGAGTCGGAAAATGCCGTGGTTGTGCCTATCTGCAACAAGATAGAGGCCGAAATCTCCGAACTGGAAGACGATGAAAAATCCATGTTCCTGGAAGAAATGGGCATGGAAGAGCCAGGCCTCGACAGGGTTATTCGCGGCGGCTACGGCCTGCTGGGCCTGCAGACCTACTTTACCGCCGGGGTGAAGGAAGTCCGCGCCTGGACCGTAAAAATCGGCGCCACAGCGCCTCAGGCCGCCGGCGTGATCCACACCGACTTCGAGCGTGGATTTATCCGGGCAGAAGTCGTGAGCTACGATGATTTCGTGCAGTACAACGGCGAAGCCGGGGCCAAGGATGCCGGAAAATGGCGCCTGGAAGGCAAGGAATACATCGTAAAAGACGGCGACGTTATCCACTTCCGCTTCAACGTGTAATTTTTCAGGAAAAACTGGGCCCCAAGCCTTGACAGAAAGGGCCCAAATACTGAAAATACGCGCCTCGTTTGGGGCGATGCCCAAAGCGAAATGGCAAGGTAGCTCAGTTGGTTAGAGCACAGCACTCATAATGCTGGGGTCGGCGGTTCGACTCCGCCCCTTGCTACCAAGATTCAAAGGGTTGCGACGCAAGTCGTGACCCTTTTTTTATGGTTGTCCCCTTTTTGTCCCCCGTTGCCCCGGACGGTGTTAATATTCCGCCTACCTCTTTTATCGGAAGCAAGATAACCATAAGGAAGTGACTTTGAAGAACCTCATTCTAATTGCCCTGGTAGCCTTCGGCGCATGGCAGTTCTATCAGTCCAAACAACCCGAAAGCCAACCCACACCAGTGGCTAACCCAATGGCTGAACACAAGGCGTTGATCGACGAAGCCAAACGGGTAACGAGCTTCCAATGTGACGGTCGGCAGCACTGCAGTCAGATGACGTCCAGGTCAGAGGCAGAGTTCTTTATCCGAAACTGCCCAAACACAAAGATGGATGGCGACGGTGACGGCATTCCATGTGAAAACGATTCAAGGTTCTAAGGATTACTAGGACAAGAGTTGAGACACCGGCGATAGCTTCATGGGCGACTCAAGGTGATCCGGCGAGAGGTGCGCGTACTTCATGGTCATGGTGATGTTTCCATGCCCAAGGATGCTCTGAAGCGTGAGGATATCTCCCCCGTTCATCATGTAATGACTGGCGAAGGTGTGCCTGAGGATGCGGGTCAGCTGTTGAGGCGTCGAGTACCCACACCGTTATAGGCAGCCCGGAATGCCGATCGGCAGGGACCGAATAAACGCCCTGGACCAGGTAAAGCATTCTCCAGGATCTGTTCCTGGATCTTCGGCTCGATGGGCACTGCCCTGCTCTTTCCGTTCTTCGTATCCCTGAAGATGACCTTGCCTAAAACAAACCCTGAGTTGATGAGGGTTTCCGCCTCTATCCACCTAGCACCAGTCGCCAGGCAAATCATCGCGCCCGACCAGACAAACTCATTTGAACTCTGCCAGCATTCCTCCAGGAGCTGATTGCACTGCTCGATGGTAAGGAAGGACATTTCACGCTCATTCATCCTGACCTGGAGATGCCCCGCAGGCTCTCAGTTGTTCGCGACGCAGCACGACAGAGCGAGGAAGAACGCCCTTCACACTCTGGTAGTAGTTCAGGTAGGCATCGAGGTTGGCGCGGATCTTCAGGGCCCTGGGGTTGTCGATAAACCGGACGACGTCGCCACCAACCGGTGGTTGGTCGACCTGGGAAAAGACGAAGCGCCAGCCGGCGGCACCGTTGGTGTGATCACCGCCAACCGCCAACCACTGACGGCCTGACTTGCTGACAGCCACGGTTCCAGGTCTCACCATTCTTGCCGGGCCCAGGCGGTCAGAGGACGCGACGAACTCAGAGCCGTTGAAAAAGTAGAAGGTGCAGGAAAGGGTGCGGCCTTTCTGGTGGGCTACACGAACGATGGTCTGGGTCTTTCGACCGACTCGGTTCAGGGGCTTCATGGTCAAACCTCCTCTTCTTCCATCTGTTCCAGGAGACGGGGAATGTTGACCATGCGGTGACGACCGATCTTGTGGGTCAGGATGTAGGCGCGCTTGATCCAGCCCTCTACTACGCCCTGGTCTACGCGGACCCAATCGGCGAACTCGCGCCAGTCCATAAGTGGAGGCCAGTTAAGCTGTTTAATGCGTTCGGCTAGTTGTTCATCTATCATGGTCAAGGTCCGAAACCGTCAAAAACGGACTTTAAAGCACAACATTGGTAGTTCAATATTTTAACTACGACCCGAATATCAAACTGAACGCGACAGGTAAATAATTTACCTCGCCCAACTTCGCCTGTTTTTTAGATCAATATGTAATCGATAGAAGATAGAGCTAAGCAATTAATATCTAAGGCAGGCTTTGATCGCTTAATCAGAGAAAGCGAGATTGGTCACGCCAGATGGAAAAGCGTTCGGTACAGAAACATCAGGATCAGCACAAATGAACTGAGGTCTTACAGCAAATATTTCCTGAGTACGCTCTATGGCTAATCAGTGGAAAAATCGCGCCAGAAGTAGGACAAACTAGCCCCGAATACGATGAAGTGAAATCAAAGTTAGACAGTCAAGCCGAGGGATAGCAGTAACGAAAAAAGTCATGGAAAGATGGTTCCACGATCGGTAGACGTGAAAAAGGCACTCATCAGCAGCACCGGGGGAAGTCTTCAGTGCTCTCAGAAAAAAAGTATCAAAATACACTCTCAGGATGGACAGTGAGCAAAACGTCATGGATTACCTTTCAGTCAAGATAACCAATTACAAGTGCTTCACTAAAGAATCCGGATTTGATGATATAAGAAGAGTAAATCTGATAGTAGGGCGAAACAACTCTGGAAAGTCGTCACTCATTGATATAATAGAAGCGACTTGCAAAAAAATTTTGAATTTCCTCAATCCACCTGGAGAAAGGGGCAACACCCACAGGTTCTATTCTCCAAAAAGCTACAAGAATCAGAAATAAATGCTACCTTTCCGCAAGGTACACATGGAGGAAAGATAGGGCGAAACCACCGGGAGTATGGTGCACAGTATCTTGGAAGGAAAATAAAGTTTCTCAGAAAAGGAAGGTCGCCAGGAGGCTCGCTCAGCTCTGATCTGATTGAAGTAGATGACACTGGGATAACTCCGCCTCTAAAGAATAGCGACAACTACGAACAAAAAATTTGCCAACATTTGAAGATATTTTTAGAAGGCAAGCTATTCAAACGCCTTCAGGCAGAAAGGGACATCGCTCCAGAAAAAGCGCAAATTGGAAATTTAGGATTCCAGAGCAATGGAATTGGCTTAACCAACACCATACAGTCTTTTATTAATCTTTCAAGCCTTCCATCTAACTTAGTCGAAATAGACTTACTTAATGCTATAAATTCTGTATTTTTACAGGATGCACACTTCACAGACATTGTGTGCCAATTACATGAAAACGACACGTGGGAAATATTCTTAGAGGAAGAAGAAAAAGGGCGAATAGCTCTATCACAATCGGGGAGTGGCCTTAAAACTGTAATTCTAGTCATATCAAGCCTAATCCTCGCCCCTCACATTGAAAAAAAGCCATTAAAAGACTTTGTTTTTGCTTTCGAAGAGCTTGAAAACAACATTCACCCAGCCCTCCTTAGGCGTTTAAACGAGTATGTTTATATGGCCGCGCTTGAACACGATTTTGTATATTTTCTCACAACGCACTCGAACACGCTAATAGATCAATTTAGCAAACAGTCTGATGCCCAAATAGTACATGTAAAGCATGCAAATGGAGAATCTTTCACGGAGACTGCAACAACTTATATCCACAACAATGGAATACTGGACGACCTTGATATTCGCGCCAGTGACTTACTTCAATCTAACGGCATTATATGGGTTGAGGGGCCGTCTGATCGAATTTACCTTAACAGATGGATCGAATTGTGGAGCAAAGGCGAACTCAAAGAAGGGACACACTATCAAATTATATTTTATGGAGGTCGACTTTTGTCTCACCTTTCAGGAATAACACCAGATGAACGTGAAGAAGGGATATCAATCCTCAACACAAATAGAAATGCGATAATTATTATCGACAGTGACAAAAGAAACCAACAGACCCCAGTCAATTCTACAAAAAGAAGAATCGAGTCAGAGTTTAAAAAGATTGGAGCGCTATGCTGGATAACAAAAGGAAAAGAAATCGAAAACTATATACCTGAGAATGCTTCAAAGGCTTTTTTTGAAAGTGAAAGAATTACGCCTACCGAAAAATACGCCGACTACTTCTCTCACATAAATGGTTTCAAGAAAGGCCTCGGAGACAAGTATAGAAAACAGAAGAGCGTCCTTGCAGAGAACATTATTAAGCACATGGAAATACAGGACCTAAAGAATGTTCTTGATCTAGATGAGAAAATGACTGAGGTATGTAGAATAGTGAAGAAGTGGAATCGGTAAAACATAAAGGAGCAGTCCCACCTCAAGCGCGGCTACTTGCAAAAACGTCGACTCGGTTTAGGATGTCCCCTTGCCTACCGCCATGTACTTTAGTGGCGGTTAACGACTGGACAGAATACGCAAGTAGCTGATTTTTAAAACCTGTGCACTTTAATGAACGCCTCACACAGGTCTGATAAAGCTGGAACGACTACTTTGCACGGTTCCGAATCGGCCCCTGACTTCAGGGGTCCCGTTTTGATACCAGAGGGGCAAAAGCGAAGCTCAGTTTTAAAGACTCCACAGCGCATTCTTGTCATAACTCTTGTCTAGGGTAACTGCAGTTTTACTACTTAATTCAATTATCTCGGCAGTCCATTCATTCTTACCCGATCGAATCAGTAGTAGTTGATACTCCTCGCCGGCTACGGCCTCAAATTCCAGTGTAAGACGGCCAGAGGCTACTAGGCCCCAATTGGCTTTTACTCCGACAGAAGCAACACCAGGCAAAAATCTATACGTGTCTATGAGTCCAACACCTCGCCATTTTCCGTTTATCCTCTCGACTAACAGCCCGTCGTCAACATGGAGAACCCCCAGTTCAGAATCAGGTCTTTCTGGACCAGAGAACTGATTCTGGGTAGCGCATCCGGCTAACAGAAAAACGACCATCACCACTGAGAAGAATTTTACAGACGACATTTCCAATCCCTTTGATTAACCACATTGACTGCGTCACGCATGTTCTTGGCACAACTGCATAGCTTTACAGATAAGTTGATACCACTAAATAGTACGACTCCACAAAAAAACAGGGGACAAGCAGACGTTCCAGGGTTAACGGTTTTCTTTTCCCACCATAGATTAAGGAGGACATGCCTTATTCCATACAAATATTTCTCACCGGCACAGGTTATCATTTATGATAACAATCCAAGGAAATGGGAGACCGAATGGTTTGGGAAATCGAGCTTTACGGAAAGGTAGACGAAGACCTGGCAGCAATGCCAGCCAAAATTCAGGCGAGAATGATTAGCCTGATGGAGCTGATGGAGAAGCACGGCGCCAATCTTGGGGAGCCGCACACAAAGCCGCTGGGTGATGAGCTGTTCGAAATCCGGGCCAAGGCGAAAGAGGGGATCGGCAGAGGCATCTTCTGCTACATGCAGGGAAAACGAATCGTCATTCTGCACGTATTCGTGAAGAAAGATCAGAAGACACCTAAGAAAGACCTGGAGCTGGCGAAAGAGCGGTTAAAGGAGGTCAGGAAATGAAAAGCTTTAACGACTTTAAGAAGAAGGCACTGGAAAACCCCGAAGTCCGGAGGGAGTACGACGCACTCCAGGACGAGTTCAACCTCATTGATCAGCTGGTCACCATGAGAACGTCGGCTGGTCTTACCCAGGAGGAGGTTGCCAACAAGCTGGGCACCAATAAGAGCAACATTTCCCGGCTTGAGCATGGCAAGGGCAACCCGAGCTGGAGCACCCTTAACAAATACGCTGCTGCCTGTGGTTTTCGGGTAAAGCTGGAGGCCGTTGAAGACAACCGGGCATCGGCTTGAGGTCGGTTGCCCCCTAGCCTACCGCCGTGTACCTTAATGCCCGTTAACGGCTGGACAGAACACGCAAGCAGCTGATTTTGAACGCCTGTGTCCTTTACTGTACGCCTCACACAGGTCTCATAGTGCTGGGGTCGGCGGTTCGACCGGAGCACGCAGCGCGTGCGGAGGAACGTCGGAGCGACGCGACGACGGCCCGAAGGGTGAGGCCGCAGGCCCGAGTACTCCGCCCCTTGCTACCAAGATTCAAAGGGTTGCGATTCACGTCGTGACCCTTTTTGTTGGTTGACTACAAATTGACTACAGCAAGACAACTTGCCCTTCAAACCACCCTTTAGCGGCTGGATAACATTCCGTTCTCTGGGCGACAGGCCTCAACGGCGTGCATGATCCGAAAGGACACATTGGTCAGTTCATGGCGCGGTGAAATATACATTGAGGCAGAAAGCTCTCCAGCCTTTTGAATAACCGCTTCTTTAGCTCGCTCTCCCAGCACATCGTCTACCAGTATCGAGGGAATCACGGAAGCGTCCACCCTTCCACGCTCTAGCATCGGAACCAGTTGTGACCAGCTGGTCACCTCTTCGATCAATGAAGCCGATTCAGGGATGAATAAGTGGCCCACAAAGCCTCTCACAATGCCAAAGCGCAGACTCGTGTTGCCCGAAACCTCAGGCAAGGGCTTGAAAGAGACATAGGCATATTCGGCACGAATCAACTCACCTGCAAATATCAGGGACTCATCACGATCGGGCGTCCTTGCCAAAGGTAGCAAAGCATCCAGGTGCCCCCTTTCCAGGTAATACAGACCTCTCTTCAAAGGTATAGAAACGTATTGAGGTTCCAGACCCGAGGTCTCAAAGACACACGTGTAAAGCGAGGACAGGGAGCCGCTAAGATGGCCCTCGGAATGATCCACCAGTCCAGAAACCCCTTCGCTGATGCCAACCCGAATTATATTTTCTGCAACCGACAAATCTGAAAAACAGAGGAACACGAAAAGAATTGGAATAAAACGACTTGGAATCAAAAACCGAACTCCCACTCAGCGCAAAACAAGCCTTCCATTGGTGAAATAAGGAACAGAGCTTATAGAGAATTGTTAACAATCACACTATAGATGAGAATCATTTTGAATAAGCACTCATGATTAAAACTTACACAATTTTTTACATTGATCGGGATTAAGAGGCGAGATCAACCACTGGAGACAACCTGACCAGGTCACCTCTCCGATGGCGAGACTTTCAAAATGGCGTAGTCAGTTCTTTGAATCACGGCTTCTCTGAGGAATATCCCATCCCCCCTGATTCTGCTCGGCAATGAACCGGCATTCTCTTATTGCCTCCCTGAGATCTTGCGTCAAATCACTGTCATCCACGCGATGGGAAATATACATGGACAGATCTACCCAGGCGGCCGTCCTGTCAAAGTATGGATTGTCATAACCCGCCATGTAGGTGTCGATGAGCGCCCATGGCAGAACTACAACATCCACACGTCCTCGTTTGAGCAGTTCAACAGCCTGCGCCCAATCAGACACATCAATAACCTGAGGGTCATCACCTCTCAAAAGCTTGTCACCAACGAACTTGCGGACAAATGCGAACCGGAGACCTGTCAGACTATCTAATGGTGGGAGATCCTCGATCAGAAGATAGACATACTCTGTCTGGAACAACAGACCGCCAAAGTCGGCATACTCATCCCTATCGGAAGTTTGCACCAGCGGTAGTCCGGCGGCTATTCCACCTTTCTTGAGGCGATAAAGCATCTGCGCGAGCGGCATTTCCAGAAACCTGAAGTCACCCTCAACACGGTTGAAAACGCACCGGTAATAAGGAGAGAAGCGGCCAACCAGCTCACCGTCGGAGACTGCAATTTCACGCTCGATGCCCTCGAAAACCCCTATAGTGTATGGATCTTTCGACGAAGCGAAGGATACGGTCGAGGCGAGCAAAATAGTTATAATCGAGGCAAGCCTGAACGGAAGTAGCCTATCCATGAAATCACCTCCAAGACACGTTAGTCCCTACGTGCTGTACGAGCAGTAAAACAATACGGGTCAACCTGTCATCGTTATGACCAACTCACCCTGAATATAGTTGTTAAAATCAATTTCGCATCCAGTTCCTGGGGACGACCCCACCCTTTCCGGGCAGTGAACGCGGGACGACCCGCCTTCGTACAAGACTTGCTATGAGATCAACCAAAGACAGAGTTCGCCAGGCTATTTCCTTTGAGGTTATCGGCCTGCTTCTTTCCGTTCCCCTCGCAGCCATGACATTCGGGTTCGATATGGGAAAAACAGGAGTTCTCGGTGTGGTGGGCGCCACCATCGCAACCGTCTGGAACTATGTGTTCAACCTGGGGTTCGATCACGGACTGAACCACTTTACTGGTTCAACCCGTAAATCAATTCGAGTCCGGTTCCTTCATGCGGTGAGCTTCGAGCTTGGTCTGATGTTGATTCTCCTGCCGATTATTGCCTGGTGGATGGGTATCGGTCTGCTGGAGGCTTTGATTGTGGATGTGGCGTTCGTGGTGTTCTATCTGGTGTATGCGTTCGTATTCACCTGGTGCTACGACACCATATTTCCTGACACGGACGCCAAGAAATCCAACGTCACTTAAACAAACTTTGACAATCCTGGGGCCAGGAGTCGGATAGGATAGAGACTTCTCCCGAATGCGTTTTTAAGGCTGTATCGCATTATGAAATCCCGCCATGCACTCACGGTGTTCCTGGCCGTTGTTCTGGTTCCCATTGCCCTTGGGTTCGCTGGCGCGAGCGTGAAGGCAGCCATCCTGTCGATCAGCGTTTTCTGGGCCTGCCTGGGAATATTTTTCTATCCATCCATCAGCGACTATCTCAAGGCTGAAAAGAGGCAGCGCGACGACTAGCGCCTCATACGCTTCGCCTCAATCCGTTTCTCTTTCAACCAGGCTGCAACGATCCTCTCACAACAAACTCTGTGGCATACTCACGGGCTGAAACCCACAAAGAACAACACACCAGCAAGGACCGTTGACATGAAACCGGAAACCCTCGCGCTGCACGCAGGCTTCAAAAGCGATCCCACTACCCGGGCGGCAACCACGCCGATTTACCAGACCACGTCCTACACCTTTGACGACACCCAGCACGGTGCCGATCTGTTTGACCTGAAGGTTCAGGGCAACATCTACACCCGCATCATGAACCCCACCAACGCGGTTCTGGAAGAGCGGATGGCAGAACTGGAAGGCGGTGTTGGCGCCCTGGCCGTAGCCTCCGGCATGGCCGCCATCACCTATGCCCTGCAGACCATCTGCAAGGTGGGCAATAACATCGTCAGTACCAGCCAGCTCTATGGCGGCACCTACAACCTGTTTGCCCACTCCCTGCCGAACCAGGGCATTGAGTGCAAGATGGTTCGCCATGATGATTTCGATGCCGTGGAAAAGGCTATTGATGAGAACACCCGCGCGCTGTTCTGCGAGTCCATCGGTAACCCGGCGGGCAACGTGGTCGACATCCAGCGCTGGGCCGAGATTGCCCACAAGCACGGCATTCCGCTGATGGTGGACAACACCGTTGCCACGCCGTTCCTGTGCCGCCCCATCGAGCACGGTGCCGATATCGTGATCCACTCGCTCACCAAATACATCGGCGGCCACGGCACCACTGTCGCCGGCGTGGTGGTGGATTCCGGCAAGTTTGACTGGAAAGCCAGCGCCGACAAGTTCCCGATGCTGAACGAGCCGGACCCGTCCTACCACGGCGTGGTCTACACCGACGCCCTCGGCCCCGCCGCCTTCATTGGCCGCTGCCGCGTGGTCCCACTGCGCAATACCGGTGCCGCCCTGGCGCCGTTCAATGCGTTCCTGATCATGCAGGGTCTGGAAACCCTGGCGCTGCGAATGGAACGTCATTGTGAAAACGCAGAGAAAGTCGCCAACTTCCTGCAGGACCACCCCTCTGTAGAGTGGGTCAATTACGCGACCCTGGCCAACAGCCCCTATAAGGCCACGTGTGACAAGATCTGTGGTGGTAAAGCGTCCGGCATTCTGAGCTTCGGCATCAAAGGTGGCCGGGAAGCCGGGGCAAAGTTCATTGATGCCCTGGAGCTGATCCTGCGCCTGGTGAATATCGGTGACGCCAAGTCCCTGGCCTGTCATCCGGCCACCACCACCCACCGCCAGCTGAACCCTGAGGAACTGAAGAGTGCCGGGGTGAGCGAGGATCTGGTGCGGCTGTCCATTGGCATTGAGCATGTCGACGACATCATTGCCGACATTACCCAGGCCCTGGACAAAGCCCAGGCTTGATAACGGTCAACCGGGTACGACCAATGTCGTGCCCGGCACCCCCGTGATTGCCCCTATCTGTCTTGTATCTCCCCCGCCAGCCCATTACTCTTTAGAGTTCTCCATACCCGAATCAAGAGTCCGGTTGCAATGAGCGACAGCGCAAAAACCCGCATTACCAGTGGTTCCAAATTCCGCAATGAACATGGCTTCTCGGCCATCAAGGACGGCGTCAAGCGGTCATCAAAGCAGGAAGCCACATCAGCGGAGAAGCCTGAGCGGAAGCCCAAATGGCTGCGGGCACGCATGCCCGGAGGCGAGCGCTATGAGGCTGTGCGCAAGAATGTCAGTGAGCACCGGTTGAGCACCGTCTGCCAGGAGTCCCATTGCCCCAACATCGGTGAGTGCTGGACCGCCGGCACTGCCACCATCATGGTAATGGGCTCTGTGTGTACCCGTGCCTGCAAATTCTGCGCGGTGGACACCGGCAACCCGAAAGGCTGGCTGGATCATGAAGAGCCGGAGAACACTGCCAAGTCCGTAGAGCTCATGGGCCTTCGCTACATTGTGCTTACCTCGGTAGACCGTGACGACCTCGACGACGGCGGCGCTGCGCACTACGCCGCCTGTGTGTCCGCCATCAAACAGTGCACTCCCGAAGTCGCTGTTGAAGCACTGACGCCGGATTTTGATGCCGTCATGTCTGACGTCGAGAAGGTTGTGGACTCCGGGCTGGATGTCTTCGCCCAGAACGTGGAAACCGTCAAACGGCTGACCAGCCGGGTCCGTGATCCGCGCGCGGGTTATGAGAAAACCCTGCGGGTTCTGGAACACGCCAAGAAACACCGTCCGGATGTGCTCACCAAGACCAGCCTGATGCTGGGTCTTGGTGAAACTGAAGAGGAAATCCTGGAAACCATGGACGACCTGCGCGCCATCGGTGTGGATATCCTGACCCTGGGCCAGTACCTGCGCCCCACGCCGAATCACCTGCCGGTGGAACGCTACGTCACCCCGGAAGAATTCAACCGTTACCGGGAAATCGGCCTGGAGAAGGGCTTCATGGAAGTACCCTCCGGCCCTATGGTCCGCTCCAGCTACCGGGCCGATAAGGTATTCGATAAAAACAATCTTGGTCTCGCCGTGCCCGAGGTTCCCCAAACCTCCAATGCCATGCAGATTCCGGTGAAGGCCATCGACTGAGAACAATTCATGCTGACACTGCTGCGAAATGCCCGGCTGAAGTACAAATTCTGGTTACTGAACATTGTCGTTTTCGCAGTTCTCTGCTTACTGGTTCTGTACGCCATGCACACCATTGCCGGGCAGACCGGCAAAACCTTCGATCAGGTCTTCGCTGATACGGCGCCCGGCTTTGCGCTGGTGGTGGCGGTACTCATGGTGCTCGAGATGGCCGGCTCCCAATTGCTGATTTCGTTTATCGAACGCCACGTGAACCGCCTGAAAGACACCATGGTCGACGTTCAGGCATCGGGCAATCTGAGCCAGAGGGCGGTGGTGGACTCCACGGACGAAATCGGCGAAATGGCCAGCGCCTTCAATGCCATGCAGGACCGCACCGTGGGCGTGGTCCGAAGCATGAAGGAAGCCACAGAACGGCTGCACCGGGAAGTCGAGGAACTCACCTCGGCCTCCGAAGCCCGCCGGGATGATCTTGGCCGCCAACAGCAAGGCGCCGACCGGTCCGCGGAAGTCATCGAAACCATGCTGCAGAGCTTCACCGGCATCGCCGAACAGGCCGGAATTGCCAAGACTCTCTCCCACGAGGCGAGCGATGCCGCTCGCGACGGCAGCACCCGTGTCGGACAGAGCGCCGACAGCATCCGCAAGCTTGCCGATGTGGTGCGCAATTCCGCCAGCAGCGTCGAAGCCCTGGCCGAAAACAGCCATGAAATCAGCCACGCCATTACCGAGATCCGGGGTATTGCCGAACAGACCAATCTGCTGGCCCTGAACGCCGCGATCGAGGCGGCACGGGCCGGCGAACAGGGCCGAGGGTTTGCCGTGGTTGCCGATGAAGTCCGCAAACTGGCCCAGCGGGTTCAGGACTCCACCGATCAGATTCAGGGCACCATTGATCGGCTCCTAAGCGCCATCAACACCGCAGTGAACCAGATGACCGGCAGCTCCGAGGATGCCACCCGCTGCGTCGAGGAATCCGAAGAAGGCCGCCGTGCCCTGGAAGCCATCAATGAAGTGGTCAGCCGGATCGATCATACCAACCAGGAAATCGCCAACGTTTCTGCGGAACAGACCGCCGGCACCGACGACGTGCTGGCCAACGTCCAGGGCATTCGCGAGACCACCCAGAACATGGTGACCCAACTTGCCGAGAGCGCAGATATGAGTCGCCGCCTGAAAAAGCTGATCGATTCCCTGGAAGAAGCCTCGTCAAAGGTCACGGTTCACTGAGGTTTATGGCACACTCTGCACTCGTTTGAACTGGCAGAGTAGTTGTTCATGAATCGTCTTCGCACCCTGTATGACCGCCTGATTTTTCCGCATCCCTTTATTATCCTCGCGGCCTTTGCCCTGTTACTGGCCCTCGCCGCCTTCAAGTTTGGCGAATTCCGGCTGGATGCTTCCGCCGAGTCCCTGGTGCTGGAAAACGACCGCTCCCTTGAACAGTACCGCCAGGTAAACCGCCGCTTCACCACCTCCGACGATTTCCTGATCGTCACCTATACACCCGAAGGCGAGCTGTTCTCTGAAGATGGCCTGGCCAGGTTGGGCGCGTTGCGTGATGAACTGCAAGGCCTGGAAGCCGTAGGCACCACCAACAGCATCCTGAACGTACCCCTGCTCCACAGCCCGGATCTGACACTGGATACCGTGGACAGCGAGATCAAGACCCTGGACGAACACGATGTGGCTCCAGATACCGCCCGCCAGGCGCTGCTGAACAATCCGCTCTACCCCAACCTGCTGATCAGTGAAGACGGTCGCACCACGGCGATACAGGTCAATCTACCAACGCCGGATCGTTATTTTGAGCTGCTGAGAAAGCGCAACGATCTGCGAGACAAGGCCGACGCCGGTGAAGCCTCCGAAGCCGAGCTGGCAGAACTGGAACAGGTAAAACAGAAATTCATCGACTTTACCGAAACCCTCGGTGTAGAGCGCGATGCCACCATCCGCACCGTTCGCTCCATCCTGGACAACTACCGGGATGATGCCGAAATCCACCTGGGCGGCGTGCCCATGATCGTGGCGGACATGATCCGTTTCATCGAAAACGACCTGTCGACCTTCGGGCTCGGAGTGCTCGCGTTTCTGCTACTGACTTTGGCCATCATCTTCCGGCAGTGGCGCTGGGTGCTGGTGCCACTATTGTGCTGCGGCTTCACGGTCTGGCTGATGATTGGCTTCCTGGGCTGGGCCCAGTGGCCGGTGACGGTGATCTCCTCCAACTTTATCTCCCTGCTGCTGATCATGACCCTGTCGCTCACCATCCACTTGATCGTGCGCTACCGGGAATTCCAACACGACGATCCTGAGGCCAGCCCGAGAGATACCTTGCGCAACACCGTGATGGCGATGATCAAGCCCTGCTTCTACATGGCCATCACCACCATCGTCGCCTTCGGCTCACTCACCTTCAGCGGCATTCGCCCTGTCATCGATTTCGGCTGGATGATGACCCTGGGCCTGACAGTGGCTTTCCTTATTACCTTCGTCATATTCCCGGCCCTGCTGACCCTGCTGCCACCGCCACTGGACAGCCGCGTAACTTCTGACCGGATTCCCTTCACCGATGCCTTTGCCAGGTTCACGGAACACTTCGGCAAGACGGTTCTGGTCGGATCCGGAGTGATTGCCGTGCTCTGCGTTATCGGCCTGAGCAAGTTGACGGTGGAAAACAGCTTCATCGACTATTTCAAATCGTCCACCGAAATCCATCAGGGCATGATCACCATCGACAACCGCCTGGGCGGCACCACGCCCCTGGACGTGGTCATCACCGACGATCCGCCACCGGAAGGCGCGAGCGGCGGCGACCCGTTTGCCAGTGACTGCGACCCGTTCGTGGAGGACTGCGGTGCCGACGAGGAATACCGGGATACCTGGTACACCTACCAGAAAATGGAAGAACTGGAAGCCGTGCACAAGTACCTGGACGGATTACCGGAAACCGGCAAGGTGCTGTCGATCAACACAACGCTGGATATCCTCGCCAGGATCAATCAGGGCGAGCCCCTGGATGCCCTGGAGCTGGCGTTTGTTCCCGCTGCGGTGCCCGATGACCTGCAGGACACCCTGCTGACGCCCTATATATCTGAGGAACACGACCAGGCGAGATTTAGCATCCGGATCCTGGAAACCATGCCGGAACTGCGTCGACAGGAGCTGCTGAACCGCATCCATAATCACCTGACCACGGAACTGGGCTACTCGGAGGATCAGGTGCTCTTTGCCGGCATGACCGTGATGTACAACAACATGCTGCAAAGTCTGTTCGATTCCCAGATCAAGACCATCGGCGTGGTCTTCGCCGCCATCATGGTAATGTTCCTGATCCTGTTCCGTTCCCTGAAACTGGCCCTGATCGGCATCGCCCCCAACCTGATCGCCGCCGGCTCCGTGCTCGGTCTGATGGGCTGGCTCGGAATCCCGCTGGATATGATGACCATCACCGTGGCGGCCATCACCGTGGGCATTGCCGTGGACGACACCATCCACTACATCCACCGCTTCAAAACCGAATTCCAGAAAGACGGCGACTACATCGCCACCATGCACCGCTGCCACCGGAGCATCGGCCAAGCCATGTTCTTTACCTCGCTGACCATCATCTCCGGGTTCTCGATACTGGTGCTGTCCAACTTCATCCCGACCATCTACTTCGGGTTGTTTACGGGGTTTGCCATGTTCATGGCTCTGGTTGGGGCTCTTACCTTGCTTCCCCGGCTGATTGTTCTGGTTAAGCCCTTTGGCTTGGGTGGGGCTTCGGGCTTGGGCTCCTAGCCTTTCGGTTTCGGGGGTGGCTCCACACCCCTGTTCCTCCCGCCAAACCAGCAGGCTAGGGGCACAAAAAAAGGGCCACACCAAAAGATGCGGCCCTTCTCAAATCCAGCTAGAGGGAAAGCAGGATCACTGCATGCCCTGACCTTGCCCCTGCTGCATCTGCTGTTGCATCTGACGACGCTGCTGCATTTGCTGTTGCATCTGCTGCATACGCTTGTCCAACTCGTCGCGCTGCTCCTGGGTAAACACGCTGTCGACCTTCGCCTGCATCAGAGTGGACAGAGCCGCGATCTCGCCAGTCACATCGCCCAGTTCTTCGGCCTGCTCGCGAATAGCGGCTTCATCAAAGTCTGATTTGATCTCACCCTGCATCTGCTGCTGCAGCGCACGGGCTTCCTGACGAAGCTCACCGATTTCGCCTTGCATCTCGTCGACGATGGCACGGATTTCAGTTTGCTGATCTTCGGTCAGCCCTACCATCTGTGCCAGCTGGTCAACCTGATCAGGCTGGCCGCCGGATTGCTGGGCCACGGCCGGGACCGAAAGGCTCAGGGCGACCAGGGCAGTACCAAACAGTTTTACAAGCTTCATAAATGTCTCCGTTAACAGGGTGGCCACAATCTCAATACCACCGACATACATTGGTTTCATCGTTCAGGGACTACACCCTAAAACATACGGATACGGTTTTTCACCCCGATCAGCCCTCTTTTTGTACATACTTCTCAGTATCCCCCGCCAAAAGCCGCCACACACGGGGATTCAAACAAATGTGAAAGTTTGGTCATTCCCCTTCATAATGGCGCCGTTTAACCCAATCCGGAGCAGATACGATGGCCATCAACTGGTTTCCAGGGCATATGCACAAGGCCCGCAAGGAGATCAAGAAAGTCATGCCACAGATGGATCTCATCATTGAAGTGGTTGATGCGCGCATTCCCTTCAGTAGCGAAAATCCGCTGGTGCCGGCCCTTCGTGGCGAAACGCCACTGATCAAGGTATTGAACAAGCGCGACCTGGCGGATCCAGAGATCACCGAGCAGTGGCGAGCCTGGCTTGAGAAAGAGCGTGGAGTACGCGCCATCACTCTTACCCACAACCAGCGCAGTGAGGCCCTGTCCATCCTCAAGCTGGCCGAAGAATTAACGCCAGATCATGATCGCCAGAAGAGTGCGTTGAGGGTGATGATTCTCGGCATTCCAAATGTCGGCAAATCCACACTGATCAACACACTGGCAGGACGACCTGCGGCCAAAACCGGGAACGAGCCGGCCGTGACCAGGGCCCAGCAGGCCATCAAGCTGCCTAATAACATTCTGCTCTACGACACCCCCGGCTTTCTCTGGCCTAAGCTGTCCCCCGAAGCCTGCGGTTACCGTCTGGCGGTTACCGGGGCGATTCGAAGCGCGGTTCTGGACTTTGAGGATGTGGCCATGTTCGAGGCCGAGTACCTTCTGGAAGCCTACCCGGAGCTTGTGCAGGCCCGCTATGGCTTTGAGGAGCTGCCGAAAGATGCCCTGGCGCTGATGGACGGCATTGCCGCGAAACGCCGATTTTTCGGGCGTGGTGGTGTTCCGGACCTGCACAAGGTTTCGGAGGTACTACTCAACGAATTCCGGTCGGGCAAGCTGGGACGCATTTCCCTGGAAACCCCGGAAATGGTTGAACGCGAAGCCCGGGCCGCCGAGGAGGCGGCGAACTGAGCGCCTCCTGAGCTCCCCTTACCAAGGTCAAATATCGTATCCGGGCCAAAGCGCCTAGACTGTTAAATAACGTTATTGATCGCAAGGTCGGCCATATCGGCCGATCGGTAAGGAGGAACTTATGAGACGCGTCGTCGTCACCGGCATGGGCATTGTGTCCTGCCTCGGCAACTCACTGGACGAGGTCACCCAGAGCCTGAAGAACGGAAAATCGGGCATCCGTTTCAACGAAACCTACAAGGAAATGGGCTTCCGGAGCCAGATTGCAGGCTCTGTGGATGTGGACACATCCGTCATTGACCGCAAGATCCGTCGTTTCATGGGGCCATCCGCCATGTACAGTTTTCTGTCCATGGAGCAGGCCATTGCCCAGGCGGGGCTGACCGAGGACATGATCTCCAACGACCGCACCGGCCTGATCGCCGGCTCCGGTGGCGCTTCCTGCTCGAGCCAGGTGGAAGCCACCGATATCATGCGCGAGAAAGGCGTGAAGCGCATCGGGCCCTACATGGTCCCCCGAATCATGACCAGCACCGTTTCCGCCTGCCTGGCCACTGCTTACAAGATCCGGGGGGTGAACTACTCCATGTCTTCGGCCTGCGCCACAAGTGCCCACTGCATCGGCCACGCCATGGAGCAGATCCAGGCTGGCAAGCAGGACATCGTGTTCGCCGGCGGCGGTGAGGAAGAGGACTGGAGCCTGACCATGATGTTCGATGCCATGGGAGCGCTGTCCACCAAGTACAACGATGCCCCTGAAACGGCCTCCCGCCCCTTCGATGCCGGCCGGGACGGTTTCGTGATTGCCGGTGGTGGCGGCATGATGGTTCTGGAAGAGCTGGAGCACGCCAGAAAACGCGGCGCCAACATCATTGCTGAGCTCACCGGCTACGGCGCCACTTCGGACGGCTACGACATGGTCGCGCCTTCGGGCGAAGGTGCCCAACGCTGCATGAAGCAGGCCATGGCCACTATCCGGGGCAAGATTGACTATATCAACGCCCACGGCACCAGCACCCCCGTTGGCGACGTTGCAGAGATGGGCGCGGTGCGCGCAACCTTTGGTTCCGACATTCCCGCCATTTCCTCTACCAAATCGCTGACTGGCCACTCCCTGGGTGCCGCAGGTGTTCAGGAGGCGATCTATTCGCTGCTGATGCTGCAGAATGGCTTCATTGCCGGTACCAAAAATCTAAATGATCCAGATGAGAAAATCAGCGATCTTCCGCTGGTGGGCCCGAAAAGTCGCGACGGGGCGCTAAACACCGTCATGTCCAACAGCTTCGGGTTTGGTGGGACCAACGCATCGCTGGTTTTCGAGAAGCTTTGAGCGTAAAAGTGATAAGGGCCCACGGGCCCTTATTTGCTTAAAATATATTCTAATATCGTTATGCTTGATTATTGGCAAAGACAGTCATCCGTATTAAGGTACACACTTGATATGGATCAAATCGGACGGATTATCACGTATGGCCCAAGCAATTCCGTTTCGTCAGGCTTCTCCCCTAAAGGCGTCCTGCCACCAGTGCAGCCTGAGCAATCTTTGCCTGCCACTGGCGATTGAAGAAAACGATCTCGACCGGCTGGAAGACATTGTCCAGCAGGGGCGTATCTTCAACCGCGGCGAACATATCTTCGACCAGAGTACGCCCTACCGCTCATGCTTTGCGGTGAAAAGCGGGTCCATCAAGACGTCGATTATCACTGAAAGCGGTGAGGAGCAGGTGACCGGCTTTTTCATGCCCGGTGAACTGGTGGGCCTGGATAGCATTGGCAGTGAACACTATGCGTGCACCGCCAAAGCTCTGGAACGGACCAGCGTGTGTGAGTTTCCGATCGACAAACTGGAGGAACTGACTGGCAAACTGCCGGAGCTTCAGCATCACATGTACCACCTGATGAGCCAGGAGATCCAAAACAGCCATCAACTGGCCATGTTGCTGAGCAAGAACACCGCTGAAGAGCGCATTGCCGCATTGTTGCTGTCGCTTTCCAGCCGGTTCCAGCGTCGCAGGATGTCGCCGACCAACTTCAGCCTGCCCATGGCCCGTAACGACATCGCCAACTTCCTGGGTCTCGCCGTTGAAACGGTGAGCCGGGTATTCACGCGCTTCCAGAACCAGGGCATCATCAAGGCCCGCGGCCGGGAAGTCGAACTTCTGGATATCGAAGGCCTGCAGATGGTCAGCCGGGAATTCTCCCGCCAGTGCAATAACTGAGAAACTGTTTAGTGCCCGCCGTTGTCGTTAACCGGCGGGCTCACTCTCCACTTCCCTGCCGTTGTTCTTTTTCAGCATGGTCAGCTCATCCACCAGGCCGGAGCGCCATGGCATCTGCTTGATGCCGAACGTATTGCGGATCTTGGTGCAGATCAGCGTGGTATTGACCGGCTCCAGATGCCCCCACTGCGGCACCTCATCCACCACCCGGATACCTTCGGGAATCCCGGGAAGACCGGCAATCGCCAGGCCCAGCTCGTATAAATTGATTTCCTCGGCACCGGCGTACTGATAGGTACCCCACACCTCGGCTCCGCAGTCCAGCTGAAGAACCACCGCTTCAATCACCCGGGCCAGGTCCCGAACTGCCACAGGCTGGCCGCGGCAGCGCCCTGGCAATGACAGTACCTCACCGGCAGCGGTACTGGCCTGAACCTTTCGTATGAACCGTGCCAGGCTCCAGCCGGTCCGCAGGATGATGTGTCTGGGCAGCAGGGTGCGCAGGGCTTGCTCGCATTCCCATTGCCAGTTACCCAACTCGTTTACCGGCTGCCCCGGGTTCGATGTGATATACCCACTCTGCTTTCGGCCATCAAACACGTAGCAGGAGGAGAGCTGGAGCAGCGCCATGCCACGATCACGTGCGAACTCGGCCATGGCCACCGGCAAAGAGAACGCTGCCATATGAGCGCCCTCAGGGTCTTTCTCGGCAGTCTCCGGATCGGCCATCCAGAGTGCGTTTACAATCAGGTCGGTATCTTCGGGAATCCAGTTTTCCAGCGCATCGAGATCCGCATTGGAGGGGTCGCTGACAAGCAATGGGCTGACGTGCAGGTGAGTTTCCCGCAGCCGCTCCAGCAAAACCTTCCCCAAGGGGCCGTAATCGTGAACAACAAGTACATGCACGAGGATTCAATGCCTCCGGATATCACTGATGTGACGGTATTTCGGAACCGGTCTGGCCAATGGCTTATCCATTCCGGTCCATACACTGTGATGCAGTCTGGACTTAATGCTTTGCTATTTCTTTCAAGAGCATACAACAACAGGAACTCTCATGCTGAAACAACAGAGCCACATTGTGGCGCCGATTCCCGATGAGTTGCGAACCCGGGCCCTGTATACCGTCGGCGAACTGCGCGAACGGGGCAAGGCCGACAAGGAAGCCATCGACAAGCTCTTCAACCTGATCGTGGACATGACCGAAGAAGGTCTGGACTTCTTTTTCCTGGAGCCGCTTCGCCGTCTGCATGCCAGCAACATGATGATGGGCATGGCCAAAATGGGCATCAGCAGCATGCTCAAGGGCAGCAAGATGGTCGTGCACAAAGTGCTCAAAAAGCTGGACGACCGCAGCCTGGCTGCCATTCTCGACTTTATCGAGGAAATCATTCACGAACCTGAACAGGGCTGACAAAGCACCCCGCTATGTTACCGGTATTGCCGTGGCACCCGCCCGGTAATGCCGGTCATAAGCTCGTAGGAAATGGTGCCGGCGCAGGCGGCCACCTCGTCAACCCCCACGGTGCGCCCCCAGAGCTCGACACTGTCGCCCTCCTTCGCGTCCGGCGCACCGGTGAGGTCAACGGCCAGCATATCCATGGATACCCGGCCGATAAGCCGGATTCGCTGGCCATTGATGGCCGCGGGGGTGTTGGTGCCGGCATGCCGGGGGTAACCATCGCCATAACCAATCGCCACCATGCCCATTCGGGTGTCCCGGTCGGCAACCCAGCTGGCGCCGTAACCAACAGACTCTCCCGCTGGCACCATACGGGTGCTGATCAATGGCGCTTCCAGCGACATCACCGGCTCCAGACCAAGCTCCGGGCCGGTCTTGCCTACCATTGGCGAACCGCCATACAGCATGATTCCCGGGCGGCTCCAGTCAAACATCGGCTGGTCCGGATGAAAGTGGGCGGCCGAGTTGGCAACGCTCTTCATCAGCCCCGGGAAAGCAGAGGTGGCCTGCTCAAACACCGATGTCTGCTGCGCCGTCATGGCGCTCTCAGGATCGTCGGCACAGGCGAAGTGGGTCACAAAGCCCAGCAGCCCCTTGTCAGCACTGATGGCCTCGAGCTTGCCCATGACTCCGGCCAGCTCGTCCGGGTGAAAGCCCAGGCGGTTCATGCCGCTGTTCACTTTCAGCCAGAACGCCGGTCGTGCTTCAAGGCGCTCCAGCCACGACAGCTGCTGGAAACTGTGAAAAACCGGCTCAAACCCCTGTTGGGCGCACTCCTCGATATCCGCGTCGGCGTGCACCCCCTGCAGCAGAACCACCGGCTGCACCAGGCCGGTTTCCCGAATGGCCCGAGCCTCTTCCAGGCATGCCACCGCGAATTTTGGTGCCAGGCCGTCAAGGGCCGAGGCCACCGGCCCGATACCGTGGCCATAGCCATCGGCCTTGACCACCGCCATCACCTGCGCCCCGCCGGCCCGATTCAGGGCAGTCTGGTAGTTCCGGCGAAGGGCGTCGAGATCAATCCGGGCAACGGTGCTGCGGGGCATCAATACTCCCCGCCATAATCGCTGTAGTCACCGTGGGCCAGATCCTCGAATTTCGTGTACTTGCCGATAAATGCCAGGCGGATAGTGCCAATGGGGCCGTTCCGCTGCTTACCAATAATGATCTCGGCGATGCCCTTATCGGGGGTATCCTCGTTATAGACCTCATCCCGATACACGAACATGATCACGTCGGCGTCCTGCTCGATGGCGCCCGATTCCCGCAGATCCGAATTAACCGGGCGCTTGTTGGGCCGCTGCTCAAGACTCCGGTTGAGCTGGGACAGCGCCACCACCGGGCAGCTGAGTTCTTTGGCAATCCCCTTGAGGGACCGGGAGATTTCCGAAATTTCGGCCGTACGGCCTTCGGTGTTTCCGGGCACCCGCATGAGCTGCAGGTAGTCGACCATGATCAGGCCGATCTTGCCATCGTTCTCCCGGGCAATACGCCGGGCACGGGAACGCATTTCTGTGGGGCTCAGGCCCGGCGTATCGTCGATATAAAGCGGTTTGTCCTTGAGCAGACTGACCGCTGAAGTCAGCCGGGGCCAGTCATCCTCTTCCAGCTTGCCGCCGCGGACCTTGGTCTGGTCGATGCGCCCGAGCGACGACAGCATACGCATGGCGAGGGCATCCGCTGGCATTTCCATACTGAACACCAGAACCGGCGTGCCGGTACTGATCAGGGCATTTTCAACGATGTTCATGGCGAAGGTCGTCTTACCCATGGAGGGGCGACCCGCCACGATGATCAGGTCCGAAGGCTGCATGCCCGAGGTCTGCTCGTCGAGATCCTTGAAGCCCGTCGTCAGGCCGGTGGTCTGCTCGCCAGATTCAAACAGTTCCTCGATCCGGCTCAGGGTCTTGGCCAGAATGGGGTTAATGGCCTGGGGGCCAGAACCTTCCTTGACCCGCGCCTCGGCAATCTGGAATACACTGCGCTCGGCTTCGTCGAGAATTTCATTACTGTTCCGGCCGAGCGGGTTGAAGGCCGAATCGGAAATCTTGCCGGACACCTCCACCAGCTGTCGCAAAATGGAGCGCTCGCGGACGATATCGGCATAGGCGCGGATGTTTGCGGCACCGGGGGTTTTCTCGGCCAATTCCGCCAGATAAGACAAGCCACCGGCATCTTCAATATCGCCGGCGCGCTCCAGGAATTCGGCCAGGGTGACAACATCCAGCGGCTCGCTCTCACTGGCGAGGCGCTCCACTGCGCCAAAGATCAGGCGGTGATCCTGTCGATAGAAATCGGCGGCCGAAATCACTTCCGAGATCTCGTCGAACCGGCGGTTGTCGAGCATCAGGCCGCCCAATACCGCCTGCTCTGCTTCCACAGAATGGGGAGGCACCTTGATACGACTGGTTTCGAGATCAGTACTCGCGGGCTTCAGATTGGGCTTGGCCATGAACACATCTTCAGTTGGACATCGTAACCACGACAGTTTAAGCGACCTGCCGCAGCAATGGGAGAGGGTTACAGGGACTTAACAGCATACCAGAAAGCAACAGGCCCGAAAGCCGCGAGATGCGGTTCGGGCCTGTCAGGTTGGCCATCGCTCGGCCTCGGAAGAGGCAGCGACGGCCACCAGCGCATTACCAGAGCCGGGAAAACCCCGACGCCGTTTTCAGAGAAAACGGCTTACTCGGCAACAACCGCCAGCTTGACCGTTACTTCAACGTCGGAGTGCAGCTGAAGCTCGATCTCGTACTCGCCAGTCACCCGGATCGGGCCTTCCGGCAGACGAACTTCGCTCTTCTCGACTTCGGTACCACCGGCAGTGATCGCGTCAGCAATGTCGCGCACACCGATAGAGCCGAACAGCTTGCCTTCTTCACCAGCTTTGGAGCTGATAGTGAAAGCAGCACCCTCGAGAGCCTCGGCGCGAGCCTGGGCGGCAGACAGCTTCTCAGCAGCTGCTTTCTCAAGCTCTGCACGACGCTCTTCGAACGCCTTCAGATTTGCTTCTGTGGCAGGCACAGCCTTGCCATAAGGAAGCAGGAAATTACGACCGTAACCGGCCTTAACCTTTACCTTGTCACCCAGGGAGCCAAGGTTTGCAACTTTCTCGAGCAGAATAACTTCCATCTCGTTAACCTCTTCGTGCTTTATTCAGCCGGCCCGGCAGGGCTTATACGCCTCCGGATATCCAGCCAGCTATCCACAAAAGCCAGAACCACTAACAGAATCATCAGACTTGGGCCCAAAAGGACCAGTGCGACATAGAACATCGCCAGCCAGTTCCCACTGAGCTTTTTCAAACCAACAACACCGTGCACCAGTGCCAGGCTGGCGAGGAACAGCGGCGTTCCCGCAGCCCAGGCAAGCAGCATGGAGTTCAGTCCGAGGAACGGACCAACCACCATGGTCACCGCACACAACACCGCAATTGGCGGTGAAAGGCGCAGACCATGAAATTCCTTGCGGAATCCACCGGGGTTATAAAGCCCCGCCTGCCAGGCCCGCGCCAGCATGGTCATGCCCACACCCGTTGCCAGGTAGGTGCCTGCCATGCTCGCGTTCATCGTGTCCCGGATAACCCTATCGAGGTCATCGCCGAGACTCTTCGCAATTTCGGCATTGTACTGTTGGTAAAAACTCACCCCGGCCTGGACCAGATCATCCAGTAACCCCGGGTAGACTACAGGCAACATCAGGCCTGTGACGATTGCGAGAAAACTTCCCGCAAGCAGAGCTTTTTCCCAGGACAGCGTGGTTCTGATCAGTGACGCCATGAGCATAACCTGGAGCAACACAGCCAGAGCAGTCGGGTCCTGCCCGAAAATGCTCCAGCCAAGCGCCGGAAGTAATGCCCAGAGCCCGATATTGAGCCCCTGACTGATGCCGAGCCTTAGGATTACCAGGCCGACAACGGCTGCGCCAATCCAGAACAACAAGGGTACGGCAGTTGTGACTGCTGCTACCCCGCCGGCCTGGAGGGGACCGCGCATTACATACTGTGCAAGTGCACGCATGGTCCCAAGTCCTGTGTTTCTGTTACTTAGTTATCGTGGCTGTCCGAGTACGGCAGCAGTGCCAGGTAGCGGGCACGCTTGATAGCGGTAGCCAGCTGACGCTGATAACGTGCTTTGGTGCCGGTGATGCGGCTGGGCACGATTTTGCCGGTTTCAGTGATGTAGCCTTTCAGGGTGTCCAGATCTTTGTAATCGATCTCCTTAACACCCTCTGCCGTGAAGCGGCAGAACTTACGACGTCTGAAAAAACGAGCCATAACTTAACTCCTCAACTCCGGTTAATTACTCTTCTTCGTCCTGGGTTTCAGCACGCTGACGTGGCTCGTCAGATTCGGCTGAACGACGCGGGCGATCATCGCCGCCACGACGGTCTTCACGGGACTCGGAAGCTTTCATCGGGGACAGGTCTGTATCCGCACCATCACGGCGCAGGATCATGTCGCGGATGATTGCATCGTTGAAACGGAAGTTGTGAGTCAGCTCGTCCATCGCGGCCTGTGAACATTCAACGTTCATCAGTACGTAGTGAGCCTTGTGAATCTTGTTGATCGGGTATGCCAGGTGACGACGGCCCCAATCTTCCAGGCGATGTACCTTGCCGCCATCTTCAGTGATGACGCCGGTATAACGCTCGATCATCGCGGGCACCTGCTCGCTCTGATCCGGATGTACCATAAAAACGATTTCGTAGTGACGCATGAGTTCTCCCTACGGTTTAAACAGCTTCCTTTTTACCGGCACGGCTTTGAACCCGCGACCGACAAACATGAAAGCAAGGAGTTGACAGCATTCTGCTGCCGGTTTCTTTTTGCTTTATCAATAAGGCTTTACAAGAAAGGCTTGATCAAAAGCTTGGCCCCGTATTGCCTGCATTCAGGCAATACAAAACCACCCCTTGGAAAAGGGGTCACGTATTCTAGGCGGGGAATGCCCTGTGTGCAAGCGTTAACCAAGCCGTTGACGCAGGGCTTCGTATAGGCAAACACCCGTAGCCACGGATACGTTGAGGCTATCCACGTGGCCGAGCATGGGGATATTGATCAGCTGGTCACAGTGCTCCCGGGTCAGTCGACGCATGCCCTTGCCCTCAGCACCCATCACCAGGGCCACCGGGCCCTTGAAATCGGCCTGGTAGAGCGTTGCATCCGCCTCACCGGCGGTGCCGATCAGCCAGACCCCCTGATCCTGCAAACTACGCAGAAAGCGGGCGAGATTGGTAACCCGCACAAAGGGCACTGTCTCGGCAGCACCACAGGCAACCTTGCGGGCAACCGGGGTCAGCGAAGCGGACTTGTCCTTGGGGACAATGACCGCCTGAATTCCCACGGCATCGGCGGTGCGCATGCAGGCGCCAAGATTATGGGGATCGGTCACGCCATCCAGTACAAGCAGAAACGGCGGCTTGTCACTGCCCGCCAGCTGCGCCAGCAGATCGTCTTCCGTCCACTCCCGGCTCTCACTGACGGCCGCGACAATCCCCTGATGCACCCCCGCAACCCGCTCGTCGAGCTCCTTGCGGTGCACAACTTTCCAACGCACACCCAGGCTATCGAGGGCATCGGTAATACCCTTGACCCGTTTATCCTGCCTGCCGGTCTGGATCCAGACCTGTTGTAACCTTTCAGGCTCGCGCTTGAGGACAGCCTCAACCGCGTGCCAGCCAAACACAAATTCTCCGGACACTGTTTACACTTCCCGTTATTTGCCGGATTTCCGCGGCTTGGCTTTTTTATCGTCTTTGCCGGTGCCACTGCCCTTCTTGCCTTTCTTCAGCGCAAGCTTCGCAGCCCGGGCCACCAGTTCGTCCCTGGCAGAAGGCGTTTCATCGTCATCAAAAGCCTCGGGGGCCGCCGTTTTCTTCTGCGAAGCCGGGCGTTTCCTCGGGCGCTTCGGGCCAGACTCGCCGTCTGATGCACCTTTCTGGCCAGGCTTGGCTCTGCCGGAGGGCTTACCACCTTTGCCGGGACCACGCTTTCCCTTTCCTCGCTCCCCTTTTCCTCGCTCCCCCTTATCAGGGACCTTGAGGGCGTCGCGATCTGCCTGCCGGTGAACCGGCTCACTGATCAGCTCCAGGTCTATCTTCCGGTCTTCCATGCCGACCCGAACGACCTTCACCCGGACCTCATCACCAAGCCGGAAACTCATTGCCGTGCGCTCGCCAATAAGACGATGCTTGGCGGAATCATGGTGGAAGAAGTCGCCGCTCAGCGTCGACACGTGCACCAATCCCTCGATGTAGACGCCCGAGAGCTCAACAAAGAAGCCGAAGGGCACCACGGAAGCGATCACGCCATCATAATCCTCACCGACATGATCACTCAGGTACTCGCACTTCAGCCAGGCCATAACATCCCGGGTGGCATCGTCGGCACGCCGCTCCGCCATGGATGTATGCTCACCCAGCTGCTCCATGCGGGCCATGTCGTAGGGATATTCGGCAAGCTCCGGATCCGGTTTCGGAGGCGGAACCACATCCTTGGAAGGTTGCCCCCCGTGAATAACCGATTTGATGGCCCGGTGATTAATCAGATCCGGGTAACGGCGGATCGGCGACGTGAAGTGGGCATAACCCGCATAACCAAGGCCAAAATGGCCGCCCTCTTCCGGGCTGTAGACGGCCTGGCTGAGTGAACGCAGCATAACCGTCTGGATCACATTGGCATCCGAGCGATCCTTGATACTGTTCAGCAGCTCCTGGTAGTCCGCAGACGTGGGGTTATCACCACCACCCAATTGCAGACCCAGCTCACCCAGGAACAGCCGAACCGCATTGAGCCGCTCTTCTGAAGGGCCATCGTGCACCCGGTAAAGTGCCGGGAGTTTGTGTTTTTTCAGGAATCGCGCTGTCGCAACGTTCGCGCACAGCATGCATTCCTCGATGATCTTGTGGGCATCGTTGCGCTGCACCGGAACGATCTCTTCGATTTTCCGGTCGGCGTCAAACACGATCTTGGTTTCGGTGGTTTCGAAATCGATTGCGCCACGCTCGGTACGGGCCTTGCGCAGCAACTGGTAAAGGCCGTAGAGATTGTGTAACTGCGGGAGCACATTGGCGTATTGCTCACACAGCTTGTAGCCCTGCTCGGTGTCCGGGTGCTCCAACATGGTGCTTACCTTGTTGTAGGTAAGCCGCGCATGACTGAACATGACCGCCTGATAGAAGCTGTAGCTGCTGATGTTACCCGCGGCGCTGATGGTCATATCAGCCACCATGCAGAGGCGATCCACCCCGGGGTTCAGCGAGCAAAGGCCATTAGACAGCTTTTCCGGCAGCATTGGCACGACGTGATCCGGGAAATAAACCGACGTACTGCGGTTTACCGCCTCGTCATCCAGTGGTGTACCCGGCCGGACATAGTGGGAAACGTCGGCAATCGCAACCAGCAGGCGATAGCCGCCACGGGGCCTTGGCTCGCAGTACACCGCATCATCGAAATCACGGGCCGTTTCGTCGTCGATGGTTACCAGCCTGAGATTGCGGATATCCTTCCGGTTGGCCTTGTCTTTCTCAGTGACCTCTTCCGGAATTTCCGCCGTCTGCTCACCGACAGCGGGCGGCCAGCTATGGGGAATGTCGTAGGAACGGATGGCAACGTCAATTTCCATCCCGGGCGCCATGTGTTCGCCAAGGACCTCAACAACCTTGCCCAATGGCTGCGTGCGCACAGTGGGCTGGCGAACGATATCCACCACAACATACTGGCCGTGGCGGGCATTGCCGCAATTTTCCTGGGGAATCAGCACTTCGTGGTTGATCCGCGCGTTTTCCGGAACAACGAAGCTGATGCCGCTTTCCTGGAAAAATCGTCCCACTGTCTGGCTGGTCCGGTATTCCAGAACTTCTACGATCACGCCTTCGCGCCGGCCGCGATCATCGACACGGTCAACCCGCGCAGCTACCCGATCACCATGAAACACCTGGCGCATCTGCCGAGCGGTGAGGAACAGGTCACTACCACCGTCGTCAGGGATCAGAAAACCGAAACCATCCTTGTGGCCAACCACCCTGCCGACAACCAGTTCTGCCTCTTCAATCGGAAGGTAGGCCCCCCGGCGATTGCAGATCAGCTGTCCGTCGCGACACATGGCAATGAGACGCCGACGCAGAGCCTCGATACCCTCCGGGGAATTCTGTCCGAGCTCTTCACAAAGCGTCTCGTGTGTCGCCGGGGCGCCACGCTCCTTGAGGTGCTCGAGGATGAACTCCCTGCTCTGGATCGGATTGTCGTATTTTTCTGCTTCACGACCTGCGTGCGGATCTTTGTCTGTCTTTTTTCTCGAAGCCATTCGTGTCCTTGTCCTGGTACCGTAATGCGGTGTGCCTGAATTGAATTTGATCCCGAGTATAACGCCGGTATAAAGGAAGTGCCTAACCACACAAAGAATATAGGCACAAATACCACTCAAGGTTTTTGATAAAAAACGTTTGACACCGTTTTCCGGAATTATTAAAGTACGCGCCATCGGTTGAGGGGCAACACCTCAACTGCGGCAGAACTGCCAAGTTTTCAACGAACTAAACGCAGAACTGCAAATCACCTGCCGAGGTGGTGAAATTGGTAGACACGCTAGCTTCAGGTGCTAGTGGGGGCAACCCCGTGGAGGTTCAAGTCCTCTCCTCGGCACCACTTCCTTCCTCAGGAAGTGGCCAGACAGCCAACCGGCGAAGTCTTATCTCCCTTTGAAAAACAGCCAGTTACGTCAGTTTCTTTGCCTTTTATCAGCAACAGAATTACGCCATATGCCGGCTATTTCAACAACCCCACCAGGTATTCAGACAACCTCTGATAACTGTATTCCACCCGCGCATAAGCGGAATTGGGCACACCCTCAAACTCGCGGCCACAGTCACCAGCCGGGTTGTAGCTTTTCAGATAGGCATCGCGGATAAGGTTCGGTTGTTCTGCGACAAAGCCTGGCCCGTCTGCCGCTGGGTAATTCATCGCCCACTCGAAACCGCCATCGCCGGTTACCCGGGCCAATTGGAGGCGATCCGGATCGAGGAATCCGTAGCGCAGCAGTCGAAGATTCGGTTGCTCCGGTCCTGAAAACTCCCGTCGATCAAACTCAAGAACCGGATCGGTGAAAACGTCTGGCTGCGGTTCATAGCCTGAAAACTGGTACGCCTGAAAGCCTGTTACAACCTGGTTTGCGTCGGCGGCATCCTCCTGAGGGGCACAGCTGTTGATACCCGCGGCAAAGGTTACAGCTTCAACCTCACTGCCCTGCTCTGAAATCCGATAACCCGGAAATACGGACGATGAATTTGCTGTTTCCGGAACCAGCGTTCGCGTTGCGCCACCGGTCGTCTCTGCAACCAACTCCACCAGATCACCACTGTCCCTCGTCCAGCTGTAGGTGACCTCTGGAGGGCCGCCCAACTCCGTTGAATCTGCAGCAATCCCCCTGTGCTCATGGCAGGTGGTACTGGTCTCGAAGTAAATTCGCCGGTGGTTCCAATCGAAAATCAGTCGTTCATCCATGCTCTCGTCTTCGAAATTCAAGCGGCTCTGATCCGAAAGCGCGGCGGACGGCAGCCACTGGGTTTGCAGGGCCGCAATATAGCCATTCACACCGATCAGTCTTGCCAGCTCCGGCATGGAGGGTGCCAGACAGCCGTTTGCCGAGACGGATAGCAAACGCCCGCTCTCACTGTAATCGAAGGCCAGCTCGGCGGAGATCTGCAGGCCGGAGCGACTGGCAGGCAGAGTGTCCTGATTGGAGGGCTCTGCGTATACCTTCTGGCTGGTCAGCAGCACCGGGTCGCTCAATTCCACATCAACTTCGGGCAGGGTCAGGGCATCAACGTCGACATTGGCAAAATCACCCTGGGCGGCGGCATCAACCACTGCGATAACATCGCTGGCATTCTGTACCAGAGACACGCCCAGCAGAAACGCCCCTTCCCTGCTCAGGAATCGTTCCGTGCCGTCACTGTCTCCCGCTGCTAGCAGGTCGTTATAGGCAGCTGGAATCTGGCTGGCCATGAAATGTGCCAATGCCCTGGCATAGGCGTGTGAGCGCTCGTCCCGGGCGAGGATATAATCGCGTACCAGATTCAAATCGGCCAGGCTGGCAGCGGCGCCGGAGGGCGTTTCCAGAAACGAACCCAGCCCGACGATGCCCCGATAGCGGGCCAGTGTTGTCAAAGGCGTGATATTGCGAACACCGGGAGGCGCCGACATCAGATAGGCGCTGGCCACCGGGACGTCTCCGTTGCGAGTTTCCTCAAGGGTTTTACCCGGCAGAGCCACGGCATGCAGCGAATAGCCCCTTGGATCAAGGTCCGGGCCCACTGAAGGGTCCAGAACCAGCTCCGAGATATCCATTGCGAACCGACCGCCGGCAGAACTGATGGCCGTGGGCTCGCCCGAGGCAAGGGTGACTGCGCTGCCGTTATCCAGTTCGATAACAAGGGGCCCCGGGGTGTACTGACTGTCACCATCCATATCCAGCCAGACCCGGGCGTTCTTCAGGTAGCCGTCGATGACCTTCCCCGTATAAGGCGCAGGCTCACTGTACTCCACGCCATCGAAATCCCGCCCGTCCACGGGCAGCTCGTCGGATTCCTCGCCGCAACCGGCGAGGAAAAGGGAGAGAACAGGCACAGAGAGACCAATGAGGCATTTCATCGCGGCAACCGTTTATCCTTGTTAGAGGTTGTGCCGCTACTTTAGGGGATGTGGTGCCCGCAGACCTTGATAGGTTTGGCAATTTGTAAAGTTTGGTAACTGGCGCCCCATCTGGTCAGCGAATTAACCAGACGGGACACGAGTCACGACGAGCAGCTGTAGTGGGAAATCCCACCAAGATCGAACAAATCTGACGGCTTCAGCCGGTAGTATTGCGCCTCAACGGCATTCGATTGCTCGGCATAGGGGTGAGTCAATACATCCTGCAGCGCTCTCAGTGGCTGGTAATCTCCATCGGCTGCTCGCTGATAGGCGGGAACCACGAACCACTCGCGCATGGTGTATTTTGGATTCACCCGCTTCATGCTCCGGGAGCGTTCCTCGCGGAGCCGGGAGCCATCGCCAGCCCCATCGAGTCCAGTTTTTGATTTCCACTGGGCCAGCCAGTCGGACCAGCGCTTGAGTAGCGCGTCCGAATCAGCACCTCCGGCTTGATTCAGTGACCTGTAAAAGCTCTTTTTGATTGGCGCGATATCGTCGGGTATTGAGGAGAGCTCGCGAAAAAACACGCTGTAATCCACAGGTGTCTGCGTCATCAGCATCATCAACTCTCTGAAGAGTTCGACGTCAAACGCCTCAAGGCCCAGCTTGGCCGACCACATCTTTTCCATTTCCGCCTGCATCACCTCCGGGAAACCGCTATGAATCTCCTCGAGTTGAGCCAGTTCGTCCTCATGAGCGGTCAACAGAGGCCTCAGGGCCGAACAGAAACTCTTGAAGTTCCGTTCTGCTGCCGCGGGTTGGTTCAGGAAGGCGAAGTGCTGTCCGCCACCGGTCCATGGCTGGTAGAAGGGTTCAAATACTTCACAGAAGCCGAAGGGACCGTAATCCAGTGTAAAGCCGCCGGCGGCGCAATTGTCACTGTTGAAATTGCCCTGGCAATAACCAACGCGGATCCAGTTCGCAACCAGGGAGGCGAGGCGGCTGCGGAACTCCCGAGCGAGCATCACGAGTTTTGTGGGAGTATCGAGTGACTGATCAATAACGCCGTTATACTCCCGATCAATCAGGTGCAGTACCAGCTGCTCGAGTTCTTCATGCGCACGGGGGTGCTCCTGCTTTCGGGCCCTGCGCCCGAAAAGTTCTAGCTGGCCCACTCGAATAAAGGACGGGGCCACACGCGTGGAGATGGCAACCGGCTCCGAAATGAGCTGGTCCGGATCCAGGGAATGGGAGCCCTGGGAATACCAGGGTCGCCGCACCCTTTCCGTTTTCGATACATACAGACTCAGCGACCGGGAGGTCGGCACCCCCAGCGCGTGCATGTGCTCCTGGGCGAGGAATTCACGAACGCTGGAACGCAGAACGGCCCGGCCGTCGGCGCCGCGACAGTAGGGCGTCCGTCCCCCGCCCTTGAGCTGCATTTCCCAGCGTCGACCGTTGATAACCGCTTCCAGTACCGAAATGGCACGGCCGTCACCATAGCCGTTGCCGGTCTGAAACGGACACTGCTGGATGTACTCGGTGCCGTAGATGGAGAGCGCATAGCCACACGCCCAACCGACTTTGCTCATGGGCTCCGGCACGCGTGAGAGATCTCCGGAGAACATCCGGATAAAGTCATCAGACCGGGCCAGGCTGTCTGCAAAGCCCAGTTCGCGGAACAAACCTTCACTGTGGGCGACGTACTCGGGGGTCTCGATGGGGGTTGGCCTGACCGGAACGTAGTGCCCTGAAAAGACCTGCCTCGGCTTGTAGTCAACGCCATCGGCAGTGGCATCAGGATCGCAGGCCAGACTATTCATCAGCGAATAGTCTGCCATCGGGGCTAGCTCTTCGAGGTTGGTCACTTCGAAACGGGGTTCTCGCGACAACGGCTGTGTCATCTGTGCCTCTCCTGATCAAAGGAAACGGGCAGTGCCGGCACTGCCCTCAGTTGCCCTTATGATCAGCCCCCGGGGCGGGGGTTCAGAATGAACGGGCAACGATTTCCTTCATGATTTCATTGGTGCCAGCATAGATGCGCTGCACCCGTGAGTCTGCCCATGCCCGGGCAATCGGGTACTCCCACATGTAACCATAGCCACCGTGAAGCTGCACGCACTCATCCATCACCGTGCATTGCAGGTCTGTGGTGAGCTGCTTGAGCATCGCAGCCGTGGGGATGTCGAGCTTCTTGTCCAGATGCAGCTCCAGGCACCGATCGGTGAACACCCGGGCGGCGGTGATTTCCGCTTTCATCTCCGCCATCTTGAAGCGGGTATTCTGGAACGCGATCACCGGCTTGCCGAAGGCGTTGCGCTCCTTGACGTAATCGAGAGTCCAGTCCCAGGCCGCCTCGGCAGCGGCTACCGCCCCCAGAGCGACTTGCAGACGCTCGGCCGCCAGTTCCTGCATCAGCTGGAAAAAGCCCTGGCCCTCACCCGGGCCGATCAGGTTTCCTGCAGGCACTTTCACGTCCTGGAAGAACAGCTCGGAGGTATCCTGGGCCTTCATCCCCACCTTGTTCAGGTTCTGACCTTTCTCGAACCCTTCCCACGCGGTTTCCACCATGAACAGACTGATGCCCTTGGCGCCTTCCTTGGGATCAGTTTTGGCAACCACAATGACCACATCGGCAAGCTGGCCGTTGGTAATAAAGGTTTTCGAACCGTTCAGAACGTAATGGTCGCCGTTCTTGACCGCCGTGGTTTTCACGCCCTGCAGGTCCGAGCCGGCGCCCGGCTCGGTCATGGCGATGGCCCCGATCATCTCACCGCTGGCCAGCTTCGGTAAATAATGGTTTTTGAGCTCTTCGGAACCGTAATTGAGCACGTAAGGCGCAACAATGTCAGAGTGGAGGCCCCAGCCTATCCCGGTCAAGCCCGCTCTGGCGACCTCTTCAATCAACACCGCGCTGTACCGGAAATCCGCGCCTACGCCGCCAAACTCTTCTGGCAGACAAGGGCAAAGAAAACCCAGCTCACCGGCCTTCTGCCAGAGTTCGCGGCTAACCTGGCCGTCTTTCTCCCACTGATCATGGTAAGGCGCCGCTTCCTGCTCCAGGAACTTGCGGACAGAGTCGCGGAAGCCTTCAAGGTCGGCGTCGAAGAGAGTGCGTGGAATCATGGTGAACCTCGGTGAATAACCTGTGTTGTGATTGTCGTTCACCAAGTCTCTGCCCGGAGGCCCATTTGCTCAATGATGAAAAGCATCAATCGGGCTGACCAAAACCATCGCTGCGAGCAGCCTCAGCCCTTGCGCTTGTCCTCGGCGCGGGCCTCGCCCCAACGGGGCATCAGGTCCTGGGGCAGGTTCAGATGGTCGAGGATTCGGGCGACAATAAAATCGACCAGATCCTCAAGGGACTGCGGTTTGTGGTAGAAGCCGGGGCTCGCCGGCATGATGACGGCACCCATGCGGGTCAGTTTCAGCATGTTCTCCAGATGCACCTCGGAGAAAGGCGCCTCCCGGGGCACCAGAATCAGCGGGCGCCGCTCCTTCAGGGCCACATCACCGGCCCGCTCAATCAGGTTGTTGCTGGCCCCGGTCGCCAGGGCCGAGAGCGTTCCGGTGCTGCAGGGGCAAACCACCAGCGGCGCTTTCTCCCCGGAGCCGGAAGCCGGCGGTGCAAACCAGTCTTCCCGCCCAAACACCAGAACTTGGCCCGGCTCCGCGCCGGCATGGGCCGAGAGGGTCTCCTGCATCGCCGGCGGGGTTCCCGGCAGTTTGAGGTCGGTCTCGGTGGCGATCACCACCTGTGCGGCCCGGCTGACCATCACATTCACACGGCAGCCGGCCGACACCAGGCACTGCAGCAGGCGCAGGCCATACTGGGCACCAGACGCGCCGGTGAAGGCCAGGTTAACGGTTGAGGGCCGGTTCTGGTCATTGCTCATGGATGTCGCCACTTGTCAGTCAGAGGAAGTCGCCGGTTGCGCCGGATCAGCCACGGATACGCTCAAGCTCGGCAATAAGTTTACCGTGAATACCGCCAAAGCCCCCGTTGCTCATGATCACAATGTGGCAGAGGCTGGGAAGATCTTCCAGGGTGCGTGCCAGCAAATCCTCCACCGTAGCCTCCACCCGGTGCCGATCGGAACCGGTATTCAGCGCCTGCCAACCGGCAATCAGTTCCGGCAGCCAGTCCATATCATTCAGGTTGGCCCACAGAACCCGGTCCGCGGTTTCCGCGCTGGGCAGCAGCGTCTGCTGGTGGACGCCCTGCTTCATGGTGTTTGAGCGCGGTTCAATCAGCGCCAGGATGGGCTCGTCACCCACCTGGTTACGCAAGCCCTCAAGGGTGGTGGCAATGGCGGTCGGATGGTGGGCAAAGTCGTCGTATACACGCACGCCGTCTATGTCCGCCAGCAACTCCATCCGCCGTTTGACGCCGGAGAACCGGCACAGGGCCGCCACCGCATGATCCGGGGTAACGCCCACATGGCGGGCAGCAGCAATCGCAGACAGGGCATTGCGGACATTATGAAGACCGGTCTGATCCCACTTCAGCGTTGCCACCGGCTGTTCGTGGTGAATCACCAGAAACCGGCTGCCGTCCTCCGAGAGCAGCTCGGCACGCCAGTCCGACATGCGCGGGGTCTCGCTGCCAATCGCAGTGTCCTGCACCGGGCTCCAGCAGCCCAATTCCAGAGCTTTATCCAGATGGCCGTCCACCGCGGGGCGGATGATCAGGCCCTGGGAGGGCACGGTTCGAACCAGATGGTGAAACTGCCGCTCTATGGCTTCGACATTCTCGAAGATATCCGCGTGGTCGAACTCCAGGTTGTTCATGATCAGGGTGTGGGGACGGTAATGGACAAACTTGGAGCGTTTGTCAAAAAAGGCGCTGTCGTATTCATCCGCCTCGATCACAAAAAAGTCGCTGTTGCCCAGACGCGCCGATACCGGAAAGTCCAGAGGAACACCACCGACAAGATACCCGGGCTCCAACCCGGCCTGATCGAGTATCCAGAGCAGCATGGACGTTGTAGTGGTCTTGCCGTGGGTGCCGGCCACCGCCATCACCCAGCGGTGCCGGAGCACTTCCCGACTCAGCCACTCGGGTCCGGACATGTAATCGATATTGCGGTTGAGCACGGCCTCGACTTCCGGATTGCCACGGGACATGGCGTTACCGATCAGCACAAGATCCGGCTTCGGCTCCAGGTGATCCGGACTGTAGCCTTCCATCAGGCCGATGCCCTGGGCCTCCAACTGAGTGCTCATGGGCGGATAAACGCCCTGATCGGACCCGGTCACGGTATGGCCCAGCTCACGGGCCAGAACGGCCAGGCTGCCCATGAAGGTGCCACAGATTCCGAGGATGTGAATGTGCATTCGGCGACTGCCCCCTGTGTTGAAACCCGACAAGCCTCCCGTATCCGCCCCACCCCGTCAAGAGCCACGCTATCCGCAATCCTGCTCATGAAAATTGCCGGCGATTGGCGTATCATCTGCGCCATTGTCGAACCAGCAGGAGGCTCCAGCCCGAGATGGCCATCAAGAACGCATTCTACGCTCAGTCCGGCGGTGTCACCGCCGTCATCAATGCCAGTGCCTGTGGCGTCATCCAGACCGCCCGCAAGCATCCGGACAAAATCGGCAAGGTGTTTGCCGGACGCAACGGCATTATCGGGGCGCTGAAGGAGGAACTGATTGATACCAGCCTCGAGAGCGATGACGCCATCCAGGCGCTGATTCATACCCCCGGCGGCGCTTTTGGCTCCTGTCGCCACAAGCTCAAGAACATTTCCGAGAACCGTCGCGAATACGAGCGGCTGATTGAGGTGTTCCGGGCCCACGACATTGGCTACTTCTTCTATAACGGCGGCGGAGATTCCCAGGATACTGCCTACAAGGTCTCCCAGATCGCTGACAAGATGGGCTACCCCATTACCTGCATTGGCGTGCCCAAGACCGTGGATAACGACCTGCCGTTCACTGACTGCTGCCCCGGCTTCGGTTCCGTTGCCAAGTACATTGCCACATCCACCCTGGAAGCCAGCCTGGACATCAAGTCCATGTGCGAAACCTCCACCAAGGTGTTCATCCTGGAAGTCATGGGCCGCCACGCCGGCTGGATTGCCGCATCCGGCGGCCTGGCCGGACAGGGCGAGGGCGAACCACCCCACATTATCCTGTTCCCGGAAATTCCTTTTGACCGTGAAAGCTTCCTGGCGCGCGTGGATCATTGCGTGAAGGAATACGGCTACTGTGTTGTGGTGGCCTCCGAAGGCGCCCAGTACGAAGACGGTCGCTTCCTGGCGGATGCCGGTGCCAAGGACGCATTCGGCCACACCCAGCTTGGTGGTGTTGCCCCGGCCCTCGCCAATATGGTCAAGCAGGCACTGGGCCACAAGTACCACTGGGCCGTAGCGGATTACCTTCAGCGCAGCGCCCGCCACATCGCCTCCGCCACTGACGTGGAACAGGCCTATGCCGTTGGTAAGGCCGCGGTGGAAATGGCCCTGGAAGGCAAGCAGGCACTGATGCCCACTATCGTCCGGGAGCAAGGAAAGCCTTACCGCTGGAAGATTGGCGAAGCGCCCCTCAGTGAAGTGGCAAACCAGGAAAAAAAGATGCCGATTCACTTCATCACCGACGACGGCTTTGGTATCACCCAGGATTGCCGGGACTACCTGGAGCCGCTGATTGCCGGTGAGAGCTTCCCACCGTTCGATAATGGCCTGCCACGGGTCGCCAAGCTCCAGAACACCTTGACCGAGAAGAAGCTTAAAACCGATTTCCAGCTGTAGTCCTTTTCGGCCCCATCGGGAATCAAAAAAGCCTGACAGATTGACTCTGTCAGGCTTTTTTCTTTGTTCGGGGAACCATCGGCCCTGGTTAGCGGGCCAGTTCCGCCTGGTGGTCGCGCACGTAGGCATAGAACTGATCAAAACCGCCCACGTACTGGCTACCGACAAGAATCTGGGGCACGGTATAGACGGGCCGGCCAATCCTGTCGGCGATGTCCTGCTTGCTCATACCCTTCTCGATCATATCGACCCAGACATAGGGAATGTTTCTGGCCTCACACAGGTGCCTGGCCTGTACACAGAATCCACAACTTGAGCGGCCGTAAATCGTGACCTGCTCCATAAACACCTCCCTAAAATCTCTGCCGGTGAATTCCGGGATTAAAATCGCATGAAAGAATCATGACACGGCACCCGGTAATTGAAAATTGATGCTTTGAATCGCCGCCATAGTAGCGGGCCATCATGTTCTGAGGCGGCTCAGCTCACGCTCCAGAACCTGCACCTCGTTGTCCAGGGCCTGGCCGCTGCCCTTGACCCGGCCGGCAAGCTCCCGGAGATCGTTGGCGGCATCGCCGATGTGAGTGAGGTTGCGATTGATTTCCTCGCTCACCGAGCTCTGTTCTTCCGCGGCGGTAGCCACCTGGGTTACATGCTCCACAATGGTTCCGATCCGGTCGACGACGGTGGCCAGTGAATGGGCCGCTTCCTGGGTACCATCGACTGCCGAGGTGGCGCGATCAACGCCACTCTGGATCACCGAAACGGCGCCATTCACATCCTGCTTGAGGCCGTCGATCATGGTGCTGATTTCATCGGTGGATTCCCGCGTCCGCGAGGCCAGCGTACGGACCTCATCGGCAACCACGGCAAATCCGCGCCCCTGTTCGCCGGCCCTGGCGGCCTCGATGGCAGCGTTGAGGGCGAGAAGGTTGGTCTGTTCGGCGATGCCACGGATGACATCCAGAATCCGATTGATGTCCTCACTACGATTGGCCACCTGCCCGATTGCCGTACTGGCCTCGCCCATATCGTTGGCAACCGCGCTCACGCCCTTCACCGCCGATGAAAGGGTATCCTGGGTAAACCGGATGCCATCCTGGGCCATACGCGCATTATCCGCTGCTTCGCCGGCAAATCCTGCCACTTCCCCTGCAGCGGCAGACATTTCGTTCATGGCGGTCACCACGCTATCGATGTCCTGATGCTGCCGGCCGGTCTGCTCATCGGTCTCAACCGCAATACTGCCCACATCCCTGGCCTGCTCCCGAACCTTGGCGTTTACGCCCTTCAGGTCATTGATCATTTCCCTCAACCGGGCCAGGAAGGCATTGAACCCGCCGGCCAGCTCGATCAGTTCGGCATGAGTGTCGATTTCCAGCTCACGGGTCAGGTCCCCTTCGGCGCTGGCCAGGTTCTTCATACGATCCCGGATTTCATCCAGTGGCCGGGTAACCGAGCGCACCAGGAGCACCAGAGCGACGATGGCGAAAACCACCACCGCGATCCCCACCAGGGTCTGGCGTGTGGCTGTCGCGGCGACTTCGTCTGACAACAGACCGGTAATTTCCGAAACGCTGGCGAGCGCGGCATCCCGCGGCAACTCGATCAGCAGCGACCACTCGACATCCGGCAACCGGATTTTAACAGGATACGCCACGGCCAGGGTCTGCCCGTCATCAAAGGTGCCCTCACCCCGGTGCAGCCCTGCGAAAGTGTCGCCATGCTCGGGCACGGCTTCCTGAAGAGGCCGGCCAAGCTGTTCCTCATAATGACTGGAGGCCGCGATAAGCCCCTGCTCACTGATCAGCGTGACACGGGACTGGCCGCCGAACAGTTCCTGACTGACACCGGCAATGGTTCGTTGCAGTGTCGAGAGATTGATGTCGACACCCACCACGCCGGCGAATGTTCCGTCATCCAGAATCGGAACCACCAGGCTGGTCATCAACTCCGAGTAGCCTTCGCTGATTTCGTATTCGTAGGGTTCCATGATGCAGGGTGACTTGGTGTCCCGCGAACACAGGTACCACTCTGCTTCCCGGATCCCGAATTCGTTCAGGCTGTCCAGATATTTGGTAGCCGGGTCTTCCGTGCGGCTGAACTGGACCTGGCCGTCCGGATCCCGGTAGTAATAGATCTCCAGGGTGCCCTCATCGCTGCTGTGTTCTTCAACACCACCGGTGAAGTAGCGATCCTGGCCATCGTAGCCATCAGGCTCGAACTGGGCGTAGATTGAACTCAGGCTTTTCTGCTCCTCCAGAACTGCGCCAACGGTCTCCTGCAGGGCTGTCCGGCTGATACGCCCGGAGCTGTCAGCCTGAATGTTTCGGATAATGACATTGCGAACGACTTCCGGGGTTCGAAAGGCGGTCGCGAACTGGCCACTGACCAGTTCGCCATATTTGCCGGCGGTTGCGCCGAGCTGATCCATCACAATACCCTGCACCGTATCCCGGGTTTCGGCCGTCAATCTCTCTTCCATGTCTCCGAGTGACAACTGGGCCGTAACCACGATGCTGATACCCATAATCAGGAGCAGGGACACAACGAGGGCATAGAGCTTGAAGCGGAGCGATAACTGTTTCATGGTAAGGCCGGACCTGCGGAGTGTTGGAGGTTCATTTCATATTAAAGCACGGAGGGCCCGGTGGCCTACCTGACGCTATTTCTGACCGCGTTCGCTGCTGCCACGCTGCTGCCTGCCTACTCGGAAGTCCTGCTCGGCACCCTGATAACACAGGGCTACTCCTGGTGGTGGCTCTGGTTCTGGGCAACACTAGGCAACACGTTGGGCTCGGTCGTTAATGGGGTTATCGGCCGGCAGGTGGATCGCTTTAAGCATAAACGCTGGTTTCCGGTCAGCGAAATGCAGCTGCACAAGGCGCGGAACCGTTTTAACCGTTACGGCCAGTGGTCACTGTTGATGGGCTGGCTGCCCCTCGGAGGCGACGCGTTGACCCTGGTTGGCGGGATCATGCGCGTGCCATGGCTCAACTTTGTCATCCTGGTGGGTATCGGCAAGGGCGCCCGCTACGCCTTCGTGCTCTGGCTTGTGGCCGAAGCATCCGGCGCATCGTCACCTTCACCGTAGAGGTACTTCCTGAGCAGCGGTTCGCCGTTGAACTCGGAATTGAGTACCGCGACAAAGGTGTAGACCCCGATCAGTTTGCGGTTCAGGAAAACAAACTCCTTCGGAGGAACCCGGAAATAGCGGCTAATGGCAGACCGGGCCGCCTGGCGCGCTACCCGCGACGGCAATTCACTCTGCTTCCAGCGGTACTCTCCGTGACTGTTGACCGCATAATCCGGCCAGGATTCCTTGTTGCTGGACAGGGGCTCGAGCACCGACATGCATACCTGGCCGAACTTCTGCAGAACCTCATCCGGCCAGTCGGTACTCATGAACCGCAGCTTTACGCCGCCGTCGATCACAGCCTGGAGATCGTCCTCGTAGGACGCCCTGATCATCTGGATAACCGGCTGGAGAAATTCATCCGAGTAAGCCTGCACCGCTCCGAAATCAAGCAGAACAATGCGGTCGTACCCCGGATCGTCGCCCTCTTCGCCGGCGATACGGATTCGATAGTTGCCGAAGTTCGGATCCGTCTGTATTTCCCCCCAGACAAACAGCTCCCGGAAAAACAGCTCGAGAGCGGCCTTGCCAAGTGCGCTTCGACGCTTCAATGGAAGGTCCCTGACCGCCTGGGAGCTGACGGAATGGCCGTGTTCGTAGGTCGAGCAAATAACGTGTGCGGTTGAAAACTCGGGCAGGACCCTGGGCACAATGAACCTCGGATCCGACGCCAGCATATTGCGGAATTTCTCGGTGGTTTTCGCCTCCAGGCGATAATCCACTTCCCGATGCATCATCTGCCGGACTTCTTCCAGCCAGTCATTGAACTCCGGGCCGAAACTGACCAGCCTCGCTACCCGTAACAGCTGGGCAACTGCATTCAGATCGCTGTCTACCGCATCGGCAACGCCGGGGTATTGTACCTTCAGCACCAGTTCCAGGCCGTCGCTTTTGCGCCAGGCCCGGTGCACCTGCCCAAGCGATGCCGCGCCAATGGGTTCGGGCTCCACATCCAGTTGAGCCAGGCGGTCTGCCCCCAGCTCATCTTTCAGTACACGCTCAATGGCCGGCCATTCCAGTGAGGTGGTCTGGTCTTCCAGGGTATGCAACGCTTCGGTGACTTCTTCGGGCAGGAAATGCTCGCCATACAGGGCCATAACCTGGCCGATCTTGACCACGCTGCCCTTCAGCTGACCCAGCTCATCCACCAGGAACCGAGCCTGGCTCGACAGCATGGCCCGGTGCCGCTTCTCCCGGTTTTCCCGACTGCTGAACCAGTTGGTTGCCATATGTGAAGCCATACGGGTACCAGCAAACAAGCCGGCTCGGGTCAAGCTCAACCTGCGCTCAAAACTGCCAGTCTTGATGCGGGAAACCGAATTTCCTGAACGTCTGGAAGACATAGTGACCTGTTCGGATCAGAGAATTTCACCACGTTTGGCGGTTAGTACCATTATACGGATAGTCAGGGTAGCTGACCTAACCGAGTCGACCAGCTTTCCGCGGCCACGGGGCCAATGTGTCGGCGGCGTCGCCGGTTTACACCTGACCAACCGGATCGTTTACGTTTCGACACAGTTTCTGGCAGGAAACCGGTCTAGTATTTCTACATACGTAAGGTCCAACAACGACTATCACAAGAACAAGATCCGAACATGCCGCAGTCCGCAAGAAAAACGCCGGATACGGAGCTGTCCCAGTTCCGGGTCAAAGGCGAAATTCCTGTCCCGATCCTGATCAACTGGCTGACGGCCGTTGCCGTTCCCCTGCTGTTCTTCTTTGCCTGGCGCTCAAGCCTGCAGAACGATCCGATTACGCCGCCACTGCTGATCGGCTTTGCCGTGCTGCTGACGGTCAACTCTGTAACCTATTTGCTTTTCGGCAACAAAACATTGCAACGCCGGGGGTTCATTACCCTGATCACGGTGCTGTTCACCTATCTGGCGATCCACGCCGTTGAAGACGGCTCCGCCATTATTTGGCTGTTTGCCTATCCCCCCATCATTTTCTATATCAGTGAATCCCGGATTGGCGTGCTCGCCTGCAGTGGCGGATTCGCTGCGGTCATTTTCCTGTTTAGCCCGTTGGGCGACCTGCTGTTTGAACCACCTCACAGCACCAGTTTCCGAATCACCATGGTGGCAGTGCTGGGCTTTGAAATGGTCACCTGCTATATCCTTGACCAGAGCCGACGACGCAGCAAGCTGGGCCTGCTGAAGCTGGCTGCGGAATTCGAGTATGCGGCCAAGCATGACGCCCTGACTGGCCTTGCCAACCGCCGGGAAGCCCTCGAGCAGCTCGACATCGAGTACCAGCGCTACCTTCGCAACGCCCGCCCCTTCTCTGTGCTGCTGATGGATATCGACCTGTTCAAGAGCGTCAACGATAACTACGGACATCATGTTGGGGACGAGCTCATCATGCTGGTTGCCAAAACCCTGAGGGAACAATGCCGAAAGGTTGACACCCTGGCCCGATGGGGCGGTGAGGAATATCTGGTGCTGCTGCCGGAAACCACTACCGAAGAGGCCATGTCTTCTGCAAACCGGATCCGGGAAGCCTTTGCCGCCAAATCCGTCAACACGGAACAGGGCCAGGTTCAGGCCACAATCAGTGTTGGCGTGGCATCAATCCGGGGATCCGAATCCATCGACCGCCTGCTGCAGCGGGCAGATGAAGCCCTGTATCGGGCCAAATCCGAGGGGCGAAACCGGGTATGCGGTTACGAGAACGAAGCCGCCGCCTGAACTACCACCCCTCGCGAAACTCGACATTCTGGTGCGCCAGGCCGCTGACAAGTTGCTCTGACAATCGTTGCTGCACGTCGGCCAGGGTTACACCCGGAACAAAGTCCCGCACCTGACACATGGCCATGCCGGCATAGCCGCAGGGGTTGATCCGCTGGAAGGGCTCCATGTCCATATCGACATTCAGTGCCAGCCCGTGAAAGGAACAGCCCCGGCGAACCCGGAGGCCGAGGGAGGCTATCTTGGCATCACCCACGTACACGCCGGGCGCATCCGGCCTGGGTGCAGCCTCAACGCCCAGACCAGCGAGGGTCCGAACGATCGACTGTTCAATCTCATCCACCAGGGAGCGGACACCCATTTTTTTGCGGGCCAGGTTGATCATCAGGTAAACCACCAACTGACCGGGGCCGTGATACGTCACCTGCCCGCCCCGATCAACCGGAATCACCGGAATATCGCCCGGGGCAAGGATGTGTTCTGCTTTACCCGCCTGGCCCTGGGTGTAAACCCGGGGATGCTCAAGGCACCAGAGTTCGTCCGCCACACTGTCATCGCGGTCGGCGGTGAACGATTTCATGGCCTCCCAGGTTTCCAGGTAGGGCTGCTCCCCCAGGGATCGAACAATCAGGTCAGGCATCGGACTCAGAGCACCATATGCACACGGCCACTGGCCTTGAGGTCTTCGAACAGAGCTTTGAGCTGCGCTTCCCCGGTAGCCACAATCTTGAGCTGGACGGAGGAGAACCTGCCTTTGCTGCTGTCGTTAACCGTGATGTCAGTTTCGCAGATCCCGGGTGCGTGCTGTTCCACAACCTCAACCACGAACTCGGTGAAATCCGGCGCGGCATTGCCGATCACCTTGATCACGTAATCGCAAGGAAACTCAATTTTTGGTGCTTTCGGCTGACTCATGCCGTTTTACTCCCCGGGATCAACATCACCCTACTGAAATAACTGAACGAAAAAGAGCTTGATGGCATCCCAGATTCGTTTGAAAAATCCGCCCTCGGGGACCTCGGTCAGGGCCAGCACCGGCTGATCAACCAGTACCTCACCGTTGTAGGACACCTTGACCCGTCCCAGCTCATCCCCGACCTTGATGGGTGCTTTGATGACAGAATCAAGGTCTACCGTGGACTCCAGATCGTTTCGGGAACCCCGGGGAATGGTGACATAAACGTCTTCGGTCATGCCGACTGACAGCTGGTCAGCCTGGCCACCCCAGACACGGGCTTCAATCAACTCCTGGCCGGACTGGAACAGGCGTTCGCTCTCGTAGTAGCGGAAGCCGTAATTCAGCATCTTCTGGATTTCCTGAGCCCGCGCTTCTGAGCTGCTGGTACCCATGACGACGGCTATAAAGCGGGTGTCGTTGCGCTTGGCCGAAGCAACCAGACAGTAGCCGGCTTCCTCTGTGTGACCGGTCTTCAGACCATCGACGCTGTCATCACGCCAGAGCAGGCTGTTCCGGTTCGGTTGGCGGATATTGTTATAGGTGAAGTGCTTTTCAGCGTACAGCGGATAGTTTTCCGGATAATCATTGATGATTGCCTGCGCCAGCATGGCCAGGTCATAGGCCGTTGAAAAATGATCCGGCGAAGGCAGACCGGTAGCGTTTTCGAAGTTGGTGTCTTTCATGCCCAGCAACTGGGCCTGCTGGTTCATGATATCAACGAAGGCGTCTTCGCTACCGGCAACAAATTCCGCAAGGGCGACTGAGGCATCGTTGCCCGACTGAATGATCACCCCCCTGAGCAGATCCTCAACCGACACCTGAGTGCCTTCCCGGACGAAGGTTCGGGACCCCTCGGTTTTCCAGGCATTCACGCTGATCGGCACCATGTCGGACATGGCAATCCGGCCCTCATCAAGCTCCCGCTCGACGATATACGCGGTCATCATTTTGGTCAGACTGGCTGGAGGCAAACGCTCGTGGCTGTTCTCCTCCATGATGATCCGTCCGCTCTTGGGATCCATCAAAACATAAGAGCTGCCAGCAATCTGCGGCGGCGACGGAATCAGTACCGACTGGGACATCGCCTTGCCTGTCAGAGCAAGCATCAGCACAAAGACAATAGATAGGGTTCGAAAAGCAGAGTTTAAGGCCATGGGTCCATTCATTCGTCGTTAAGTGTGTTTCTTATATAGCTGTTTTGTTAGCCGCGCTCAGTGCGTATCGGTCAGCAGGATGGACTGATCGAAACCACGGGCTTCCAACAGGCTCTGGGTGCGCCTTGCGCTGTCTTCATCGCTGAACGGGCCCACCTGAACCCGATGAAATCGCCCTGAAGACGTATCAACAGCCCGCACCCGCATTGGATTTTCCAGCACCGCTCTTACCTGGCTGAGCAACTTTTCGGCCGGATCCCGGCTGCTGAAGGAGCCCAGCTGTACAAACAATGACCGGTTGGTCGCCGCCATGTCACCGCTAGCCTTCACCCGACCTTCGGCGTATCCAGGTGAGTCTCCGTGAGAAAAGGGCTCACCGGCAACGAACATGGCTCCGTCCGGTCTGACCGTAATGGCGGCGACTTCCACCCGTGCCGTGCCCCGGGCCTGGTAACCCAGCTTTTTGGCCGCGGCGTAGGACAGGTCGATGATTCTGTCGCTGTGGAAAGGACCACGGTCGTTGACCCGGACGATCACCGAGCGGCCATTATCAAGATTCGTTACCCGGGCATAGCCAGGGATCCGCAGGGATTTGTGCGCGGCGGACATGGCATACATGTCAAAGGTTTCGCCGTTGGAGGTCTTGTGACCATGGAACTTTTCGCCGTACCAGCTCGCCGTACCCCGGGCAACATAGCCGTCGTTGCTGTCGAGCACATGGTACTGCTTGCCCCAGACCTTGTAGGGCGATTTATTGCCTGCCCTGCGAGGAGCCTCGTAAACCGGCACCGCATCGTCAAGCCCGGAGACATCAAAGTTGCCCGAGGGTGCCCTGTCGGTAGCCAGAGTGTAGCGTGACGAATGGTCCGTTTCCGGGGCTGATGCACAGCCGCCGAGTATCATCGACGCCACTACCGTCAGCAGGAGAGAGAATGAGGGCTTGCAGTTCACTGTCCGGAGTTCCTCTTGACTACATTGGCCACCGCCATCAGGTATCCGGCGGCCTGCCGTTCATTGTAACGGGTTCTGCCCCGGAATCACCATTACCCGACCGCCATGGTTCGATTGACCCGGTCAGGCGCCAATCATCCGTCGGTGCGTGTGGATCGACATCAGAACGCCGAACGCAGCCATCAGGGTCACCCCCGAGGTTCCACCATAGCTGATCAGAGGCAATGGCACACCAACCACGGGCAAAAGTCCACTTACCATCCCGACATTCACGAAGATGTAGATAAAGAACGTCATGGTGAGTGCGCCGGCCAGCAGCCGACTGAACGAATCCTGGGCCGTGGCGGCAATGTAAAGACATCGCAGGATAATAAGGAAATACACCGTCATCAGAATCAGCATACCGACAAAACCGAATTCCTCCGCCAGCACCGCAACGATGAAATCGGTATGGCTCTCCGGAAGAAACTCAAGGTGTGACTGGGTCCCCTGCAGCCAGCCTTTGCCATCCACTCCACCAGAACCAATGGCTGTCTTGGACTGGATGATGTTCCAGCCGGCCCCCAGAGGATCACTTTGTGGGTCCAGGAGTGTCAGTACCCGCTGTTTCTGGTACTCCCTCATGACGAAAAACCACATCAGCGGAGCCGACACGGACACCATGGCCACGAAGGCGGTGATCAATTTCCAGCTGATGCCGGCGAAAAACACCACGAAGATGCCGGCCATGCCCACCAGCAAGGAGGTTCCAAGGTCTGGCTGCTGCATGATCATGATCATCGGCACCAGAACAATGGCCAACCCGACGGCCACATGGCGGAACCTGGGCGGCAGGAAGTGCCTGGACAGGTACCAGGCCGCCATCATGGGCACTACCAGCTTCATCAGCTCCGAGGGCTGAAACCGGGGCAGACCCGGTATCGCCAGCCAACGCTGGGCGCCCTTGGCACCGACGCCCACCAGCATGACTGCAATCAATGCAACAATGCCGGCCGCGTAAAGCCACGGTGCCCACCGGCGAAACACCGAGGGGTCCAGCTGGGCGAATACCAGCATCACCACAAAAGCCACTCCCAGACGTATGCCCTGGGCCTTGACGACCTCGAAGTTCCGGTCGGCACCGCTGTAAAGCACAAACAACCCGCCGGAAACCAGCAGGAGCAGCAGCAGTAAAAGGATCGGGTCCAGATGCAGCGCGGTCCAGATGCTCCGCTGCCTGCCAAGCGGGTTGCTCGCCGTTGAATCCAGTAACGCCTTGAACGCCATCAGTCGGCCACCTCGTCTACGTCGCTGACCAGTGTGCCATCGGCCTGTCCATAGTCGAGCAACCAGGAGTCAAACAGGGCTCGGGCCACCGGCGCGGCCGTACCGCTGCCGCTACCACCGTTTTCGACGATCACGGCAACCGCGATCTCCGGATTATCCGCCGGCGCAAAACCAACAAAAAGCGCGTGGTCCCGGAGCCTCTCGCGGATTTCCTCTTCATCGTATTCTTCATCCTCGGCAAGGCTGAATACCTGCGCGGTACCGGTCTTGCCCGCCATCTTGTAGGGCGCACCGCGGCCTACAGAGCGCGCCGTTCCTTTTGGCCCGTGCATGACCTCTACCATTGTATCGACGACGTATTCCCAGTCGTCAGGGTTCTTGAGATTAAGCGGCTCGTGGGTCTCCGCAGGCAGGAATTCCTCGACCGGCCGATCCCCCTTAATGTCCTTCAGAAGCCTCGGCTCTACCCAACGGCCACGGTTGGCAATCAAGGCGGTTGCAGTGGCCAGCTGCAACGGCGTAGCAAGCATGAACCCCTGCCCGATGCCCATATTGACGGAATCCCCCGGGTACCACGGCTCATTCCGAACGGCACGCTTCCAGTCCCTGGAAGGTAGCAAACCGCTTAGAGCACCTGAGACATCAAGGGTGGCGTCTTCCCCGAAGCCGAAATGAGCCAGATAGCTGTGCATGGTGTCCACGCCCATCTCCACCGCCACCTCGTAGAAATAGACATCGCAGGATTCCGCCACAGCGTCCTTCAGATCAACCCAGCCATGTCCGGTTCGCTTCCAGTCGCGCCACAACCGGCCGCCTTCGTTAAGGCGAAAGTGTCCTGGATCCCAGATGGTGTAATCCCGGGTGGTGGCCCCGCTATCAAGCGCCGCTACTGCAAGCATCGGTTTCACAGTCGAACCCGGAGGGTACTGCCCCCGCAAGGCCCGATTGAACAGTGGCTTGTCCTTGCTTTCACTCAGTTCCCGGTAGTCATTGACGCTGATACCGGTAACGAATTTGTTGGCGTCAAAACCCGGAACGCTTGCCAGCGCAAGAATGCCACCGGTATCCGGTTCGATAGCAATGATGGCGCCGCGGCGACCATCCAGAAGCTCGTGGGCCCGCTGCTGCAGCCTGAGATCCAGATGCAGCTGCAGATCTTCTCCGGGCACCGGGTTTTCTCGTTCCAGGACGCGCAGCGTCCGGCCCCGGGCGTTGGTTTCAACGTGCTGGTAGCCGACCTCACCGTGGAGGATCTCCTCGTAGAAGCGTTCGATGCCCGATTTTCCGATGTAGTTGGTCCCGGCATAGTTGACCGGATCGATCCGCTGCAACTCGTCACGATTGATACGACCAACAAAGCCCAGAGCATGGGCCGTCAGTTCACTGTGCGGGTAGAAACGAACCAGCTCGGCCTTGACCTCCACACCCGGCAGCTCATGGCGATGCACAGCAAGCCGGGCCATCTCCTGTTCATTGAGGTCGTAGCGGAGGGGAATTTCCTGGAATGGACGGCGGGGTTCCTGAAGACGACGCTGGAAACGTTCACGGTCTTCGTCAGAAATCTCCAGGATATTGCCAAGCTGAGCCAGGGTATCGTCCATGCCCTGCACCCGCTCGGGCACAAGCGTCACACTGAAAACGGGCCGGTTCTCCGCCAGCAGAGTGTCATTGCGGTCGTAAACCAGCCCTCGGGGGGGCGGTACCGACTGGACCTGAACGCGGTTCTTGTCCGAGAGGGTGGTATAAACCTCATGTTCCACGACCTGAAGCTGGTACATCCGCGCAATCAGGCCACCAATCGCCAGCATCACAAACACCAGCATCACCAGGGTACGGCGCTGGAAGAGCCGGCGTTCCGCTGCCGTATCCTTGAACTCACCCCATGGCATGATGACCCCCTAGGCCCGGTGGTACGGGTGATTGCGGGTGATCGACCAGGCCCGGTACAGCTGTTCAGCGAGAACGATACGCACCAGGGGGTGCGGCAAAGTGAGCGGCGACAGCGACCATTGCTGGTCGGCCCGCTTCCGGCAATCGTCGGCCAGGCCATCGGGGCCGCCCACCAGAAAGCTCACATCGCGGCCATCCTGTTGCCAGTTCTCCAGTTGAGCCGCGAGCTTTTCGGTCGACCACGGGCGACCGCCAACCTCCAGCGCAATCACGCGGTCTTTCGGACCGGTGGCCGCAAGGATAGCGTCACTTTCTCGCTGCATCAGTCTGGGAATGTCGGGATTCTTGCCCCGGTGGGCGACAGGAATTTCAACCAGTTCCACGGGTAGCTCCGGCGGCATGCGGCGGGCGTAATCTCCGAATCCGGTACTGACCCAGTCGGGCATTTTCTGCCCCACACAGATCAGGCGTAACCGCATGATTATTCGCTGCCCGCAACACCAAGATCCGGAGCATCGCGCCAGAAGCGCTCCAGATCGTAAAACTCCCGTGTGGCAGGCATCATCACGTGAACAACCACATCGCCCAGGTCCACAAGGATCCAGTCGCTGACGCCAGCACCCTCAACGTTGCTCGCGCGCACGCCCTGCTCCTTGGCTTCGATTACAACGGAGTCGGCGAGGGATTTCACATGTCGATTGGACGTTCCGGATGCCAGAACCATGAAGTCGGTGACACTGGTGCGGTCACGGACATCAATCACGCTGATGTCCTGTGCTTTCACATCTTCAAGCGCATTAATTACCAGATCTTTCAGTTGCTCTGCCTGCATAATCACCCTGTTGGACGGGCGTTTGCCGATATGGCCGCCCGAAATGTCATATTCAGACGCGATTGTAGCACTAAAAGTTCCCGTCGGGGCATGCACCATAGAGCCCCTGACGACGAATTTCTGCCCAGACCTGGTCGGGCATCAGGTAGCGGGGTGAGCGGCCATCACCAATACGCTTCCTGATTCCGGTGGCGGAAATGTCCAGAAGCGGCGGATCGAGCTCCAGAAAATGGCCGCAGGAACGGCCGTGCAAGGCCTCGGGGCCTCCCACACCTCGCTCCGCCAGCAGCCGGGCCGGTTCGCCTGTAGGGTCCAGAGCCGGGCCTGGTCGACGGACCACCACCACATGGGCCAGCTCCGGAATCTGCTGCCACTCCCGCCAGCGGTCGAACCCGGCAAAGGCGTCGGTGCCAACCACCATCGCCAGGGGCTCATCCGGCCCAAGCTCCGCGCGAAGTTGACGCAGGGTGTCGGCCGTGTAGGAGGCGCCTTCCCGTGCCAGTTCCCGGTCGTCAATCCGTAACTGGGGCTCGTTGGCCACCGCCAGCCTCAGCAGCTCCAGGCGCTGACCTGAGGAAGCCCCGGTCCGCCCCCGATGCGGCGGAATATGACAGGGCACCAGACTGACGTACTCCACCCCGAGACGGTCACTGATTTCAAGGGCCAGCCTGAGGTGGCCATGATGCACCGGATCAAAGGTTCCGCCATAGATCACATGCATGGGCATCAGGTCCGGATGTGCCCGTCACCGAAGACCACGTATTTCTGGGACGTGAGACCCTCAAGCCCCACAGGCCCACGGGCGTGAATCTTGTCGGTGGAGATCCCGATTTCGGCCCCCAGACCATACTCGAACCCGTCGGCAAAGCGCGTTGAAGCGTTGACCATGACGGAACTGGAGTCCACTTCGGTAATGAACCGACGTGCCCGGGTATAGTTCTCGGTGATGATGCTGTCGGTATGCTGGGAACTGTAGCGGTTGATATGATCAATGGCGCCATCCAGTCCGTTAACCACACGCACTGCCAGCACTGGAGCCAGGTATTCAGCCTCCCAGTCCGCCTCGGTGGCTTCGCTCACACCCTCGACAATAGCCCGGGTCTGCTCGCAGCCACGCAATTCCACGCCTTTCTCAACAAAAGCCTGAGCCAACATCGGAAGAATATCCTCGGCGATCTCGGCGTCGACCAGCAGGGTTTCCATGGTGTTACAGGTGCCATACCGGTGGGTTTTGGCATTGATCGCCACGTTGAGTGCCTTTTCCGGGTCGGCATGGCTGTCGATGTAGACATGGCAGACACCATCAAGATGTTTGATGACCGGCACCCGGGCATCGCGGCTGATGCGTTCGATCAAGCCTTTGCCACCTCTGGGCACAATGACATCAACATACTCTGGCATGGTGATCAGCTCACCCACGGCCGCACGATCGGTTGTTTTGATCACCTGCACCGCATTCTCGGGCAGCCCTGCTTTTGCAAGTCCCTCGGAAAGACAGCGAGCAATGGCCTGATTGGAATGGATCGACTCCGAGCCGCCCCGGAGAATAGTCGCATTGCCCGATTTGAGGCACAGACTGGCGGCCTCTACGGTCACGTTAGGACGGGACTCGTAGATGATACCGATGACTCCCAGCGGCACACGCATCTTGCCCACCTGAATGCCAGAGGGGCGGTAGGCCATGTCGGTAATGGCACCGATAGGGTCCGGCAACGACGCCACCTGGCGAAGGCCTTCAATCATGGTATCGATTCGCTGGGGAGTAAGCTCCAGCCGGTCCAGCATCGCCGCATCGAGGCCATTTTCACGGCCCCGCTGCAAATCCTTGCCATTGGCCAGAGCCAGCTCTTCCCGGGCTGCATCAAGAGCATCTGCCGTAGCGAGTAGCGCCTGATTACGCACGGCGGTGGTCGAACGCGCCACTCCCGTTGCCGCTGCTCGGGCCTGCTGTCCAACCTCAGCCATGTACGCTGCAATATCCATTCAAATACCTTTCTGTTTTCAAGCGGAATCAGGAATAAGTGCCTAACTTTACCTTTCCCGTTTCAAGTACGCATCCCAAACAGATATTATACCGCTGCTATATGCCATACTCGGAAACTGAAGGAGCTTTTGAACAACTCCCCGGGGACGGTTTTATTCAGGGAGTTCGGGAAAAGGAAGGACACAATGGCCCAGATGGCCGAAAAATTCCTGTTAGGCAAGTTGTCGCGGGCAGGCTTCGTGGCACTGATCGCCATTGCCACCCTCTGTGCCGTAATGGGAGAACCAATGGTTGCGGCGGCTGCGGCTGCAGCCTCAGGCATTGTGATTGCCGGCAAGACCTTTCATCCCAGCCGGGTGAATCAGCCCTGGCCTCGGGTCCAGCAGGCTTTTTTCGTGATTCTTCTGCTGATTCTGTTGGCCAGCTTCTGGACTGGCCCCTGGGTCCTGAGCCACTGGCTCTACGCCCTTCCCCTCGTCGCTTTCGCACTGGTCCCGCCTGCGGCAGCAGCACTGATCACCCTGCTCATTACAGTTCTGGCGATGATCGCAACACAGTGGGCTGTCGGCCTTGCTGACCGCCACCAGATGATCAGCGCTTTTCTGCTCACCATGCTGCTCTCGGCTCTGCTGGTATTCCTGCGTGACTACAAGGCCCGGCAACTGGCCCCATTGCGCCGGACCGATGAACTGACCCAGGCCGCCAGCCGGGAGTATCTTTCTGCCGACCTGCACAAGGAAATCCAGCGCAGCGAACGGGAAGGCACAGACATGTCCATTATCATGATCGGACTGGACACCCACCTGAGCGACAATGATCCGGATGAGGACATACGTTCAATACTCCCGCGCATTGGTCGTTACCTGCATTCCCAGATCCGTGATTTCGACACCTATTACCGGGTCGCCGATCTGCAGTTTCTGGTGATTCTGCCAGGTATCTCCACCAGCGACGCCATCGCCCGTGCCGAGACTATCCGCAAAGGCCTGGCAACACTTCTGGAATCACACGGCATGAACCTCACTGTCAGTACCGGAATTGCCGGCCTGAATATCGGTGACGACGCCAACAGTCTTCAGCAGAGCGCGGCGAATGCCTTGCGCCGGGCGCAGCAGCAGGGAGGCAACCGAAGCCAGGCCTACAGTTCCTGGTCACAGCCGGCGCAACCAAGCCAACCGCAAGCCCAGGGGCCGGTATCATGACAGAGACCCGTCTGAGAACCTGGACCCATGCCTTTGGCTACGGCATTGCCTGCCTGTTCATCTTCACCCTGGCCATGCAGAACCTGCGCTATGGCTTCTACGAATTGTTCTACCTGGCCTCAGGGATGGCGGTTCTGACCCTGGCCGGCGCCATTTACACCATTATCTGTCGTCGGCATCAGCTGTCAGCGCCGGGGCATCTGGTCATTCTCTCCGGCCTGAACAGCGGCATGCTGGCAGCACTGCTGACCATGGATGCACCCGGTATCAGCCACTGGGCAATGCCCCTGCTTGTCCTGAACCTGCTTATCCTGCCATTGCGCCAGGGCGTCGGGCTCTCCCTTTTGCTGCTAATGCCCATGTCGATCATCCTTTTCCTTGAACAGGCACCGGCCGAGGCCATTGCCATCACGGCAGGCCTGTTCATTCTTCTGGCGGTTGCGGCACTGTATATCTGGCATTATGACCACATGGCCCAGTCAGCCGAGGATCTTGCTATTACCGACCCGGTAACCGGTGCTCATAATGCCCGTTTCCTGGATGAAACCCTGCAGAAAGAGATCAGCCGGGCCATCGCCACCGGACACTGCCTGTCCGTGATCGACCTGAGTATTGATTACGCGGATGAAGTGGCCGACCTCCACGGCAGGGATCAGGTTCAGGGCCTGTTCCGGGATATGACGGAACACCTCTTTGGCGTCATTCGTGCCGGCGACACCCTGTATACCCTGAAAGACTCCGAGTTTTTCCTGATCCTGCCGTTTACGCCGGAAGAAGGCGTGAGAGTCATCGCCGAGCGGATCCGCCGGACCATCGCCGAACACCACTGGCCCGTGGTTGGCAAGGCCACCGTCAGTCTGGGCTGCACCACCCGTGGCAGCGGCGACACCCGTACCGACACTCTCCGGAAGCGGGCCCACCAGGCCATGGAGGAAGCTCGAAGGCGCGGGACTGATTCGGTCTGGTTCAGCCCGGGAGAAACCATCGAAACATGAGCAGTGCCTGGCTGAATGACCTGTCGGCATGGTTGAGCCTGCATCCCGGCTGGCTGGCAACGGCTCTGTTTACGACCGCCTTCATCGAATCCCTCGCCATAGCCGGCATTATTGTCCCGGGTGTCGCCATCCTGTTTGCCGTCGCTGTACTGGCCGGCGAGACAGGTATGCCGTTACCAGAAGCACTGCTCTGGGCCGGTCTGGGTGCCATTGCGGGGGACACCGCCAGCTTTGGCCTTGGGCGGCGGCTGCAGGGCCGCCTGACAACGGCCTGGCCGCTGAGCCGTTATCCGAAAGTCATCAGCACCGGAGAGCGATTTTTTACCCGTCACGGCGGCAAAAGCGTGATCATCGGTCGCTTTGTCGGGCCCGTGCGACCGGTTATTCCCCTGGTGGCCGGAGCCCTGATGATGTCCTGGCGTCGCTTTCTGGCCTTCAACATCGGCTCGGCCATCGCCTGGGCACCAGTCTATATTTTCCCGGGGTTTCTGGTGGGCAGCGCCCTGGCGAGCGAAATCAGGCCTCCTGCGCACTTCTATGCGGTGATCGGCATCAGCCTCGCCGCCCTGACCGTGGTCTACTTCGTGCTGTTGCGATTTCAGCTGGGGCTTGGTGAAAGCAGCCGCTTTTACCAATGGCTTAAGCAGTGGATGGCTCAATACGAAGCGACTCACCGATTCTGGCGCCTGTACACCAATCAACGCCCTGCCCGGGAGGGTGAATTTCCGCTGGCTTCGTTCATGCTCGCGCTTGGCGCTTCCGCACTGCTGCTGATCTGGAAGCAACTGGCTACAGCAACGAGCCTGCTTGATGGCTTCGACCAGGCCGCCCTGCAATGGTTTGAGCAACTCCGACAACCTCTGCTGGATGGCCCCTTCATTGCCATTACGTTGCTTGGTGACGCCCCGGTTCTGATCGCCGCCGGTGCTCTGGCATTCGCAGCATTGCTATTCCGGGGCTATTATGCCGCTGCCATTCATATTCTGGTGGCCGTCTTTGTGACCATATTTCTGGTCTGGGGCCTCAAGTTCCTGCTCGGCGTCCCACGCCCCGACGAGGTCATGGGGCCGCCCGATTCCGGCGCCTTCCCCAGCGGTCACACGGCAGGCGTTACCTTGCTGGTCACCCTGCTGGCCAGCTTTGTTGCCGGCGAAAGCCGGCACCGCAAGCGCTGGCAATACTATGTACTGCTTTCTCTTCCACTGGTTCCCGTGGCTCTGAGTCGGCTTTACCTCGGAGTTCACTGGTTTACGGACGTGATTGGGGGATTGCTGCTTGCCCTGGCTGTAACCGGGGCGGTGCGGGCCAGCTACAGCCGCTACGACAAGGTACCTCTGCCCCCTGATATAACCATTGTGGCGGCAGCGGTTGTCTGGGCGGTCTTTGCAGGCGGATATATTGTGCTGTCATGGGGTGAGGCAGTTATGAATTTCCGGCCCGTGACTTAAAGGCTAGCCCTCCTCCAGCGCTTCCAGAAGTCCCTGAAGTCGACTGAGGCGTTCCAGTGGATCCTGCAACTCCACCAGCTTCTGCTTTTCCTGTTTGTCCAAAGGCAACAGCTCCGTGAGCCGCCAGCCAACATCCCGGGCATCGCCATAGTCGATGTCCATGTTCAGGTCCCTTATGACCGGGTGCCGGAACAGGGCCTTGAGGACCGAAGGCAATTCGCTGAAACGTTCAGGCACTTCCCTCTCTGCCTCTTCAATCAGACATTCCACGTCGCCAACATTCAACCCGTCTTCCTGCTGCCAGCTTCGCACCACCGACACCTTCGATTCGCCCTCAACGGTAATTCCCAGAAGGCCGTTATCAAGCTGCTGGAAATCAATAATCCGCACGTAGGTGCCAATGTCGTAAAAAGCTGCGGTGCGCCCGGCCTCTCCGCCTTCCTTCAACAGCACCACAACGAACCCGCGATCCTCCTTGAGACAGCGGGTGAGCATGTCGATGTAGCGCGGCTCGAACAACTGCAAGGGAATCCTCCCCCTGGGCAGGACGATGGAATTCAGGGGGAACAAAGGTACATTCATAAGAGCAACAGTCACCGGAAAGCAGACTCCACAGTTTACACAGCCCGGACAATTACCGGATGGCCAACAGTTGCTGAACTTCGTCGACCCGGGCCCTGGCCTCCGTCAGAAGCTGCAAACTGCGGGAGGCATTGAGTTCAAGTTCGCCCAGACGCCGATATGCGGGCACCTGGTCGAACGGAGGTAGCTCGGCATTCTGGCTGGAACCGATCATCGAATGCAATTGAGCCACGATAACCACATCCACCAGTTGGGGCGACGCCTCGCGGCATTCATAGCCCCAGTCCTCGGCATGACGGACCGCCTCCACGAACGCCGGCGGGAAGGACCAGTTTTCGAGAACCGCCGTGCCCACGTCAGCCCTGAGTTCCCGGATCGCATGACTCAGATTGGCCTCATCGGCAAAGAGATTCACATGGTGTTCGGCCTGAACCAGAATCGGCACCACACCGATATCATGGAGCAGCCCCGCCAGCAGTGCCTCTTCCGGGTTTAGCCGGGTAGCATGATCCGCCAGCACCCAGCAAAGGGCTGCCACTTCCCGGGAGTGCCGCCAGAGCTTTTCCATTTCTTTTTGCAACGACGCCTGACGGGTCTTGAAAACCTCCCGCATCGAAAACACCGTCACCAATTGCCTAGTGGTACGCATACCGAGACGGACAACCGCTTCCCGGACATTCCGGACGTCACTGAACCCTCGATACAGAGGGCTGTTGCAGGCACGGACAAGTTTCGCGGCCATGGCCGGATCCGCAGACACCGCCAATGCCACCTGGTCTGCCGTCGATTCCTCACGATCGACCGCACGCCGGACCTTCCAGGCCACATCCGGCACACTGGGGAGCTTTACCTGATTCGACCTCAACTCCGACAGGAATTCCATCAACAGGTGATGTTCCTCGCTCTCGATACCGCCCGCGCCCTCACCGGAATCCATCTCAACCTGTTCCACCGGCGCCGAGCGCAGCAGCTGGTTAAGGATCTCCTGCTCCACAACCAGGAACTCGCAGGGTTTTACGGCGGTTACGTCGTACATTCGGGGCTGGAGCCGGGCAATGGGATTGTGCGCTTTCTCCGTCTCGGCTTCGATGATCGATTTACGGCCGTCCAGGGATTCCAGCTCCACCTTGCCGGCAATCAGAAAGAAGTCGAGACCGTCCCGGACACCGCGCTCAAGAACCCGCTGGCCGGGCCCGTGGGTTCGTCGTTCGGCGCGACTGGCAAGCAGGACCAGTTGATCATCCGTCAGCCGGTTCAACGGCTGAAACTCTTTAAGGCGACGAAGCGGCAGGCTTTCCTGGCCGGCCATAGGCATACTCCTTGTCGGTTCAAACCGGAAACTAAGTTGGCAACTATGTTAACTATTGTAAACAGCGGCTCTGAAAACAACCATGCGCCTCGAGTCTAATCTGGTATCCTCTGTTTTTTTGATCGACATCATCAGGTAACAACAGAGAGAACCGAACACCATGCCTCAGTATCGTTCGCGGACATCCACCGCAGGTCGCAACATGGCCGGCGCCCGCGCCCTCTGGCGCGCAACCGGTATGAAAGACGGGGATTTCGGCAAGCCCATTATCGCGGTTGCCAACTCCTTCACCCAGTTTGTGCCGGGCCACGTGCACCTCAAAGACCTGGGCCAGCTGGTGTGCCGCGAAATCGAGGCCTCCGGCGGTGTGGCCAAGGAATTCAACACCATCGCAGTCGACGATGGCATCGCCATGGGCCATGACGGCATGCTGTACTCCCTGCCCTCCCGGGAAATCATCGCAGACTCTGTAGAGTACATGGTGAACGCCCATTGCGCCGACGCCCTTGTGTGTATTTCCAACTGCGACAAGATCACCCCGGGCATGCTGATGGCCGCCATGCGCCTGAACATCCCCACCATTTTCGTCTCCGGCGGGCCCATGGAAGCAGGCAAAACCAAGCTGTCCGAGCACAAGCTGGACCTGGTGGATGCCATGGTCATTGCCGCAGACCCCAACGCCTCCGATGAACAGGTGGAAGAATACGAACGCAGCGCCTGTCCCACCTGCGGCTCCTGTTCCGGCATGTTCACCGCCAACTCCATGAACTGTCTGACCGAAGCCATTGGCCTTGCGCTGCCGGGCAATGGTTCTCTGCTGGCCACCCACGCCGACCGGGAACAGCTTTTCCTGAAGGCCGGTCGACAGATTGTGGAGAATGCGCGGCGCTATTACGAGCAGGACGACGCCAGCGTGCTGCCCTTGAGCATCGCCTCAATGGCAGCCTTTGAAAACGCCATGGTCATGGACATCGCCATGGGCGGCTCAACGAACACCATCCTTCACTTGCTGGCGGCCGCCCAGGAAGGCGGTGTTCCGTTTACCCTGAACGAAATCGACCAGCTTTCACGACGGGTCCCGCAGCTGTGCAAGGTGGCGCCCAACTCGCCCAAGTATCACATGGAAGACGTGCACCGGGCCGGCGGTATCATGGGCATTCTCGGCGAGCTGGAACGGGGCGGACTGATCAACACCGATCTACCCACCGTGCACAGCAAAACCATGAGAGAAGCGCTCGAGACCTGGGATATCATGAGGTCGCCGACCACCGAAGTGGTCGAATTCTACAAAGCAGGGCCCGCCGGCATCCCCACCCAGACCGCCTTCTCCCAGAGCACCCGCTGGCCAACCCTGGACGGTGACCGGGAAACCGGCTGCATTCGCTCTGTTGAAAATGCCTATAGCTCCGAGGGTGGCTTGGCCGTGCTGTACGGCAATATTGCCCTGGACGGCTGCGTGGTCAAGACCGCGGGGGTCGACGAGAGCATCTATGTATTTGAGGGCAAGGCCCGGGTGTTCGAAAGTCAGGATTCCGCCGTTGCCGGCATTCTCGCCGACGAAGTCAAGCCGGGCGAGGTTGTGATCATCCGTTATGAGGGCCCCCGCGGCGGCCCGGGTATGCAGGAAATGCTGTACCCGACCAGCTACCTGAAATCCAAGGGCCTCGGAAAGGACTGCGCACTGCTGACCGACGGACGTTTCTCCGGCGGCACCTCGGGCCTGTCCATCGGTCACGCGTCGCCGGAAGCTGCCGCCGGTGGAGCCATTGGCCTGATCGAGAATGGCGATACAATCCGCATCGACATTCCGAACCGGAGTATCAATGTTGAACTGGACCAGCGCGAGCTGGATCGTCGCCGGGAAGCACGGGATGCCAAGGGCTGGAAACCGGAACTGCCGCGGGACCGCAAGGTATCTGCTGCCCTGAAAGCCTACGCGCTGCTCGCCACAAGCGCTGATAAGGGCGCCGTTCGGGATCTCGAAAAGCTCGGCTGAAAATCCTGAGCGCCAGCCAGCAAAAAAGCCCGGCGGGAAAGTCCCGGCGGGCTTTTTCTGTTCAGGAGACTCCGATTACCAGAGCGACCAGCCTCCGTCTTCCTCTTCTTCAATGGCGTCGTCCTGCTCTGGCTCCGGGGCCGACGTTTCTGCCGTGGAAGAAGCTGACTCCTGAGTCGGAGCGCTGCTGGATCCGGTGGACTGTGACGGTGCCGACGCGGCCACCTGAATCGAAATCATGCCCAGGGCTTCCTTGGTCGGATCGTCCAGAATACCGGTAGCCTGAAGACCGTTATCCTGTTGGAACCGGGTCAGCGCGGACCGGGTTGAGTCATCCATTTGCGGGCTGACATTGGAAATGTCGTACCCTGCTCCGTAGAGCGCATTCTTGAGTGCAACGATCTCATCCGCGAAGGCCGCAGGGGCAAAGCCCAGTGTGACCGCCAATCCGGCCGCAGCGGCCAGGCGTCCCAGTCGGGTAGTTGCTTTTCTCATGGTACTCACCTGCTTAACTCCTGATATCTCGCCGATATCCGTTTCTTTCTTGTTATGTGGTGCCTATCTCCACAGGCTGGGGCAAACGGCTAAAAGCCTACCATACTTTTGTCGTATGTCGCCTTACCGGACATCATTCCCCGCTTCCCCGCCTGGTTCCTGCTCCCCATCATCCACACTGGCCGGCGGGCGGTGGGCCTCTTCACTGAATTCGCGGATGAAAATCCCCCAGAAGGCCATGAACAGAGCCGCCACCAATGGCCCCATCACAAAACCGTTGATGCCGAACATGACGATACCGCCGAGCGTCGACAGCAGGACAATGTAATCCGGCAATTTGGTGTCGCGACCAACCAGTACCGGGCGCAGCAGGTTGTCCGCCAGCCCGATGACCACCACGCCGAATGCCGTCAGTATCACGGCCTCAATCACATCGCCCACGGCCGCGAGGTAGATAGCGGCAGGCACCCAGACCAGGGCCGCCCCCACCGCCGGCAAAAGCGATACGATTGCCATCACCACACCCCAGAGCAGCGCGCCACTGATCCCGAGAATCCAGAAAATCAGCCCCCCCATCGCCCCCTGGATAATGGCAATCAGCAGGTTGCCCTTGACGGTGGCTCGGGTAACTTCCGCGAACTTGGCAAACAGCAACCGCTCCCGTTCATCACCGAGCGGCAGCGCCTTGACCATTAATTCTACCAGCGCACTGCCGTCCCTCAGCAGGAAGAACGCCAGATACACCATCAACGCAAGCCCCAGGAAAAACTGAAAGGTATTCTGGCCAACGCCCAGGGCCTGCTTGCCTAGGAACTGACTCCCCCCCACGAAAAGGCTCACTGCCCGATCTCTCAGGTCAGCAAAGTTGATATCGAACTGGGCCAGGAACGCCTGAATAGCCGGAAAGGACTGATTGACGCGGTCGATGTACTCTCCGGGCCTTATGTCGCCACTCTGAATCTGTTGGTAAAGCGCAACGCCTTCAGCTACGAGTGAAGTCACCAGAACCAGAACCGGGATAACCACGATAAACATGCAGATGCACAGGGTTATCAGGGCATTCACATTGGGCCGCTCCCCCAGTTTCCGTACCAGCAGTTGCTGCACCGGGTGGAAAATCAGAGCGATGGCGACTGCCCAGAAGATGGGCCCGAAGAAGGGTTTCATGAGGAATACAAAGGCCAGGGAAACGCCGATCAGCAACGCCAGAAAAGTCCGTGTTTCAAGTTTTGCGTACATAGTTTTTGCGGTTCCCCGATTTTGGTTCTGCGTTTTAACGAGCCATTCTACCCTACCACGCTGGCGTGGCCACTGTAGCTCTCTTCAGGTTATAGTGGACGGTTGTTGTTCAACTAACAGACAGGTCATGTTGTTGGAACTGGAAACCTTCACCGTCGAAACAGCCCTGGACGCAGCCACGCAGCTGCGCAAGGTACTGGCCGCCAGAACTCACCGGCGCAAGGTGATGGGCCAGGAAGTGCTGGTGCCCGGCCAACTCGGCGAAGCCCTGCAGTTGCCACGAATCATCAACCGACTTCAGAGCAAGCAACAGAGGCAGCGGGACCTTGGCCTTGAGGATTTCCAGGAGCTCTGGCCTACGCTGTCGCCACAGACACGGGAGAGAGTACTGGAGGCAATTGGCTGGTATGACCCGAAAGAGCTTGACTGGGATGACAAGCGCTCCAACCGTCGGCCACTGGTCGATCCAGACAGTTAAGCCGTATAAATACGGCATCCCGACTTTGAAATGTCATACTCGGCCCATATGTTGGGCAGTATCAGGAGGATATTTATGACACAACCACAGCATTACACGGCACTTCTGGCTGAGGGCAGCGCGGTTCCCACCCTGCTGTGCGGCCACTGCCACTCGATTCTCTCCAGGGCCCGCATTTTCCGGAACCAGGGTGACCAGCACCAGGATATGGAATGCCGGACCATTGGCCTTTGCTCAGCCGACGATTGCGGCGCAGTCAATTGCTGTGACGAGGCTCTGGCCCGCGTTGACAACCCCGAACGCCTGTTCGGCATTGCGTCCTGATTCAAAGCGGCAACGCTCTGTTACGCAACTCAAACACACAAATTTTCCATCTGCTTTATCCTGATCTTCGACGATTGTATTAGGGCATTCTGTTCACCGGATGCCGCCCGGCAATCACGCACCCAATCAGTCAGGACAGTCGATGGCATGCGTATTCTGAGAACCGATGAAGCCCGCTTCGCAGGTCTTCCGGATTACCCCTTTGCTCCAAACCATCTCGACGTAGAGCCCGGGCTCCGGATGCACTACGTTGACGAGGGCCCGCGAGGCGCTTCGCCGGTACTCATGCTCCATGGCGAACCATCCTGGTCCTACCTTTACCGGCACATGATTCCCCTGGTGGCAAATGCCGGGCATCGGGTGTTGGCTCCGGATCTGATCGGCTTCGGCAAGTCCGACAAGCCGGCCTCGGTTGCCGACTACAGTTATGGCCGCCACTTGGCATGGCTGGCCAGCTGGCTGGAACAGCTGGACCTCACCAACATCACCCTGGTGTGCCAGAATTGGGGGTCACTGCTGGGTCTGCGCCTGGCAGCGGAAAACCGGCAGCGCTTCAGTCGCATCATCGTGGGCAATGGCATGCTGCCAACTGGCGAGGCACCGGTTCCTGCGGTGTTTTCCATCTGGAAGGCCTTTGCCACGCACAGCCCCTGGTTCCCGGTTGGGCGCATCGTGCAACTGGGCACTGATCGCACGCTGAGCAAAGCTGAGCTTGCCGCCTATGAGGCTCCGTTTCCTTCGGCAGAGTTCAAGGCGGGAGCCAGGGCGTTTCCAAAGCTGGTACCCACGGAACCGGGCACGCCGGACAGCGACGCCAACAAAGCGGCCTGGCAGGTTCTGGAAAAGTGGAAAAAACCGTTTATTACCTGTTTCAGCAGTGGCGACCCGATTACCCGAGGCGGCGACAGGCACATGCAGCGCCGGATTCCCGGTGCCCACGGCCAACCCCACATCACGCTTCGGGGCGGACATTTCCTGCAGGAAGATTCACCGGAAGATTTTGCCCGCATCATCATCGATGCCCTGAAATCGGAAATGGCGGCCTGAGCCGCCATTATCGTTAACCGAAGACCGTCACCGTTTGGCGACTCAAAGCCACCAGCTCGCCTTTGGCGGTCCATATCCCGGCCTGGGTGTGGCCGTAACCGGCGCCCGCCTGATCAATGGCAACCTTGTACAGGAGCCAGTCACCCGGCTCCATGACCGGTCTCGGATGCACGATATCCAGCGCCCAGCTCAGGGAACTGGTTCGCACACGTTGTTTTACATAGGGCAGGACGGCGGGAGGCCAGGCATCTACCAGGGCAACAATATGGGCATCAGAGAACGACTCCGGGGTTTTCCGCAACTGCATCCAGCCACCCAGTTCCCGACCGCCCTTGCCACTGAATGGCAGGTTTCCAAAAGCCCAGCGCATCTCAATCTGCTGGATGAATTCCGGGGTCACACCTTCGATATAATCCAGCCCGGGGCATTGATCGACCGGTGGTGCCTCGGGCGCCGGAAGGGCGTCCACCTGTACCTCCGACTCCCGATCTCCGCCAAAGCTGGCCAGGCAGACCAGCCGGGTTTCTCCTTTCTGGACAATGCGCCCCTGCACCTGACTGACCGCCTTGCCCTCACGCAGAATCTCGGCTTCGAAACCTGCAGGCACTTCCGGCTCCACCGGCCCCACGAACGATACCTGCAATGACCGCATGGCTCGGCCCTCGGCAACAAGCTTCTCCATCCGCTCGAACATCAGCGCAGCCGTAAGACCACCGAATGTGGCTCTACCCTGGGACCAGCTCCCGGGCATTACCAGTTCCTCACTGCCACGGGCCGCCCGCAATAATTCGTCAAAGGTCATCTCAAGTTCCTGTTAGCAACCTATCGGGATAGATACGAAGCCTGCCGAAGATCGGACGGCAACGCAATGGGCCCGTCCCCGGCAACTACCTACAGCCCCGCCCCGGTTTAGCGTATTAAAGCAACAACAAAACCGCTATAATGGCCGCACATCATGCATTGCCCGGCAATGCTCTACCTCCCGAATTCCGAGTGAATCAATGTCTGAATTGTCCTTTGCCGAACTGGGGCTTGATCCAGCCGTACTTGAAGCTGTGTCCGCCGTTGGCTATGAAACCCCGTCTCCCATCCAGGCCCAGGCGATCCCCGCGCTGCTGGCCGGCAACCATCTGCTGGGCGTTGCCCAGACCGGTACCGGTAAAACCGCGGCGTTTGCACTGCCTCTGCTGAGCCGGATTGACGCCTCTGTTACCGATCCCCAGATTCTGGTTTTGGCCCCAACAAGGGAACTTGCCATCCAAGTGGCGGAAGCTTTCACCACCTACGCCAGCAAGTTCCGGAATTTCCACGTTCTGCCCATTTACGGTGGCCAGGACTTTTATCCTCAGATCAAAGGCCTGCGTCGCGGTGCCCAGGTGATCGTGGGCACCCCGGGCCGAATGCTCGACCACCTCCGTAAGGGCACCCTGAAGCTGGACAGCCTGAAAGCGCTGGTTCTGGACGAAGCAGACGAAATGCTGCGTATGGGCTTTATCGACGACGTGGAAGCAATCCTGGCGAAGACTCCGGAGAACTGCCAACGGGCATTGTTCTCGGCCACCATGCCACCGCAGATCAAGAAAGTGGCCCAGACCTACCTGCGAAACGCCACGGAAGTTCGTATCGAAAGCGAAACCCGCACGGTCGAGCGTATCTCCCAGTTCGTTCTGCCGGTCTATGCTGAGCGCAAGCTGGATGCCCTGACCCGCATTCTGGAAGTTGAGCCGATTGATGCCGCCATTATTTTTGTGCGCACCAAAGCGGAAACCACCATGCTGGCCGAAAAGCTTTCTGCTCGGGGCCATGCGGTCGCACCCCTGAGCGGTGACCTGAACCAACGCCAGCGTGAACAAACGGTTGAAGATCTGAAGCGCGGGAAGAAAGACATTATCATTGCCACCGACGTGGCAGCACGCGGTCTGGACGTGTCCCGTATCACGCACGTCATCAACTACGACGTTCCTTACGACACTGAAGCGTACATCCATCGGGTTGGCCGCACTGGTCGTGCCGGTCGCGAAGGCAAGGCGATTCTGCTGGTAACACCCCGCGAGCGTAGTTGGCTGCGAACGCTTGAACGCGCAACAAACTCGCCGATGGAAGCTTACGAGTTGCCGTCTCCCGTCGAGCTCAAGAAAATGAGGGAGCAGCAGTTCGAATCCCAACTGCTGGGCTTTGCGGAAGACAAGAAGTTGGCAAAGGCGATGTCGCTGCTGGACGAAATCGCCGAGCGCAATGACATGGACATGGCCATGGTAGCCGGCGCCCTCGCCTGCTGGATGGAAGCAGCTCAGCCAGGCTCCCTGCCCCTAGAGCAGCCAGAGGCCTTGCCAACCGTGTCGGCAACACCTCCCCGCCGTGATCGTAAAGGTGGCGGCGGCCGTCCGGGCGAGAATCGCAAGGGACCGAAAGGCGGTTTCAAGAAAGGTGGCCCGAAGGGTCGTGGCGGCCCCGGTGGTCGAGGCAAACCGCCCGGCAAGGGCGGCAAGCCCGCAGGCAAGCGCTCTCCTCGTCAGGCTTAAGCCTGACGCTGATAGACCACGAAGCTGTAGTCGTAAGGGTTGTTATCGGACGCGGAGAAATCCTCCCGTCCGATTTCTTCCCACTCATCCCAGTTCACTTCCGGAAAAAACGCATCCCCGTCCACCTCAGCGTGCACCTGGGTGATGTACATGCGATCAACCATCGGCAATGCCTCGGCGTAGATCTGCCCGCCACCGATAATCATCACTTCGTCGCCACCTTCCAGCTCCGCCTGCGCCTCGGCGTTCACCAGCGCTTCGGGCAAAGACTTCGCAGCCACCGTTCCGGTTGGTGCTTCCCAGGCTTCATTCCTGGAAATCACCACGTTCATTCTTCCAGGCAACGGCCGGCCGATGGAATCCCAGGTCTTCCTGCCCATGATAATAGGCTTGCCCATGGTGGCCTGCTTGAAATAACGAAGGTCACCCGGAAGATACCAGGGCAGTTTGTTGTTACGGCCAATAACCCGGTTACGGGACATGGCAACGATCAGGGCTTTTCTCATGTACTCGTCTCTTCGGGGTTCCGTCAGATGGCAATGGGCGCCTTGATGCCGGGATAGGGTTCATAGCCCTCGAACTCGAAATCTTCCAGCTCGTACTCGAAGATGCTCGCGGGCTTCCGTTTGATCACGAGTTGCGGCAGGGCCCGGGGTTCGCGCTTCAGCTGCTCGAAGACGATGTCATCGGTCAGGTGGTTCTGGTAAAGGTGGCAATCGCCAAAGGTATGCACAAACTCACCGACATCCAGGTCACACTGTTGGGCGATCATGTGCGTCAGCAAGGCATAGGAGGCAATATTGAACGGCACCCCCAGGAACAGATCGGCGCTGCGCTGGTACAGCTGGCAGGAGAGCTTGCCCTCGGCCACGTAGAACTGGAACAGGCAGTGACAGGGCGCCAGCGCCATACGGCCCTCGCGAACATTATCCTGTGGACCAATGGATTCGTCCGGGAGTTCCGCCGGGTTCCAGGCAGAGACAATCAGGCGGCGGGAGTTGGGCTTGGTGCGAATCTGTTCGATCACCTCGCTGATCTGGTCGACCACCTCGCCATTGGGGCACTGCCAGCTCCGCCATTGTTTGCCGTAGATGGGCCCAAGGTCGCCGTTTTCCAGGGCCCACTCATTCCAGATCGAGACCTTGCGCTCGCGCAGCCAGGTGTTATCGGTGGAGCCCCGGAGAAACCAGAGCAGTTCGAAAATGATGCTGCGCAGGTGGACTTTTTTGGTGGTTACCAAAGGAAAGCCTTCCTGCAGGTTGAAGCGGATCTGACGACCGAAAACTGACCTGGTACCAACACCGGTGCGGTCCCCCTTGTCGAATCCGTTATCAACAACGTCTTGCATCAAGTCAAGATAGGCTTTCATCGGGGTTGTCTCCGGTAGGCAATAAACATCAGGGCGGCGCCGGCAACGATCATCGGGAAGGACAGTACCTGCCCCATGGTCAGCCAGTCAAAAGCAAGGTAGCCCAGCTGTGGATCCGGCTGGCGCACGAATTCCACCAGGAACCGGAACACGCCGTAGCAGATCAGGAACAGACCAGACACTGCCATGGTCGGCCGCTGCCTGGATGAGAACCACCACAGGATGACGAACAGGGCGACACCTTCCAGGGCAAACTGATACAGCTGGGAGGGATGCCGGGCGAGCGAATCCGGCGCCGTGCGAAACACCATGCCCCAGGCAACGTCGGTGGGCTTGCCCCACAACTCGCCGTTGATGAAGTTTCCGATCCGCCCCGCGCCAAGACCCAGGGGCACCAGCGGCGCTACAAAGTCGGCCATGCGCCAGAAACCACTGCCCACTTTGCGGCCGTACCACCACATGGCAAACATCACGCCCAACAAACCGCCGTGGAAAGACATGCCGCCTTCCCAGACCCTCAGCAACCAGAGCGGGTCAGCCAGGAAGGCGTCAAAGTTGTAAAACAGGACATAGCCGAAACGGCCGCCCAGGATCACCCCCAGGGCAAGATAGAAAAGCAGGTCACCCATCTGCTCTTCGTTGATGGGCGACCAAGGCTTACGGGTGCGGATGCGCCCAAGCCACCAGCCGGCCACAAAGCCGAACAGATAGGTCAGACCATACCAGTGGATCTTGAGGGGACCGATGGCGATGGCCACCGGATCAATCTGGGGATGCTGCAGCATCAACTACCTCTCAGCTCAGGAGAAAACGGAGCCCCACCAGCAGGAGCATGATGGAGAAAGTACGCTTGAGAATCCGGGCGTTCAGCCGATGGGCCAAGTTGGCGCCAATCCGGGCAAAGAAAACGCTGGTGAGAATAATACCGATCAGGGCCGGCAGATAAATGAAGCCGGCGCTCAGTTCCGGCAGCGAGGGATTGTGCCACCCTGTCCAGATGTTACCCAGAGCACCCGCAATGGCGATCGGCAGGCCGCAGGCAGCCGATGTGCCCACCGCCTGCTGCATCCGCACGTTGCACCAGCTCAGATAGGGAACCGTAAGAGTTCCACCGCCGATTCCGAAAATCGCCGAAGCCCAGCCGATACCGCCGCCGGCAACGCCCAGACCGGCGGTGCCTGGAACGTCCCGACCGGGCTTGGGGTCGACCTGGAAAAACATTTTCAGGCCCACCAGGATCACGAAAATGCCGATGACGAGCTCCAGGGCGCGCCCGCTCATCAGGGACGCGGTCCAGGCGCCAACCAGGGCGCCGGCCACAATCCCCGCAGTCATGGGCCGGAACAGATCCCAGCGCACGGCGCCATGTTTGTTATGGGATCGGATGGAGCTGACCGAGGTAAAAACGATGGTCGCCAGGGACGTGCCAACCGCCAGATGGGGAATAATGTCCGGATTGATTCCCTGCAGACCAAAACTGAACATCAGAACAGGCACAATGATCAGCCCGCCGCCAATGCCGAACAGGCCCGCAACGGTGCCTGCCAGGGCACCAAGGGCCAGATACGATGCTATTACATAAAACAGGGTCATAGTTTGAGACGCACCCGGGAAAACCAAGGCTGGTATGATACACAGCGTAAGAGTCAACTTCATTAACTCCGGGAGCGCCATCCTCCGCCATGTGTCTGATCGCCTTCGCCCTTGGACAGAACCCTCATTTCCCACTGGTTGTTGCCGCCAATCGCGATGAATTCTTCCGTCGCCCGACGGCCGCCATGGACTGGTGGACCACAGAATCCGGCACCCGCGTGCTTGCCGGCCGCGACCTGCTCTCCGGTGGCACCTGGCTTGCGGTAAATACCCGCGGCGAGGTCAGCGCTGTGACCAATGTGCGCGAAGGCACACCGGAAACCGGTCGAATCAGTCGGGGTGAACTGCCTTTACGGGCCCTGGCCGATTCCCGGGATCAGCTTGAGGGCTATCTGCTCGATAGCGCCGATCAGTTCTCCGGCTTCAATCTTGTTCACCTGACCACCGGAGACGGCTGGTATTTCAGTAATCGGGATGCCCATCCCGGCCGGCAAATCCACCGTGGGGTGTATGGCCTGAGCAACCACCTTCTGCAGACGCCGTGGCCCAAACTTCTGCGCCTGCGCGAGGCCGCAGGGAATGCCATTGCCGCCGCAGGCCATAACGCAGAAAAACTGCACAAGGAGCTGATTCCTCTACTCAAGGACAATACGCCGGCACCAGACCACCTGCTGCCCGACACCGGGGTTGGCCCGGAGACCGAGCGCTTTCTTTCGTCGCCCTTCATCGTCGGTTCGGATTACGGCACCCGGGCAACTACCGTGGTGACCGTGTCTGCCAGCGGCGACATCGAGGTAACCGAACAGAGCTGGGGCCCGGACGCCGAAACCGGTGAACGCCGTCACTTCCATTGGCAGCGATAGCGATCAGGCTCTGGTATAATCCGCGAAATTCTGCCACCCGATCGGAGGGCCCCTGATGGCCGGTGAACAAGGCGCCACATCGATAGCCGATTTTGAAAAATCTCTTGATGAACTGGAAAAGCTGGTTCGCGATCTGGAACAGGGCGAGCTGTCTCTGGAACAATCCCTGACGGCGTTTGAACGTGGTGTAAAGCTGACCCGTGAATGTCAGCAGGCACTGAAGAGCGCCGAGCAACGGGTCGAACAACTGGTCCAGAACAGCGACGGCACCCTGGAAACACGCCCGTTTTCTCCGGATGATGCCGACTGATGCCCGGACTGAACCCCCTTGCCTCCGATTTTCTGGAAACCTGCCGGGCCCGCGTTGATGCAGAACTGGACCGGTGCATCACCCGTGATTCTGCCTCTGGCCGACTGCAGGAAGCCATGCGCTACAGCGTGCTGGGCGGTGGCAAGCGAATCCGGCCGGCCTTATGCCTGGCGGCAGCAAAGGCACTGGGACAGGCTGGTGACGAGGCCCTGATTCCAGCCTGCGCGGTAGAACTGATCCATGCCTACTCTCTGATCCACGATGACCTGCCGGCCATGGACGACGACGAATTGCGCCGCGGACGGCCCACTACGCACATTGCCTTCGACGAAGCCACTGCCATCCTGGCCGGAGATGCCCTGCAGGCACTGGCTTTCGGCTGGCTTGCCGAAGCGCCGGGACTGTCTGAGTCGGTGCGTCTGATCATGGTCAGGGAACTGGCCCGGGCCAGCGGCCACGGCGGAATGGTTGGTGGCCAGGCCATAGATCTTGAATCCGTGGGCAAAACCCTGGCGCTGACCCAGCTTGAAACCATGCACCGGCACAAGACTGGCGCGTTGATCGAAACCAGCGTGCGGATCGGTGCCCTGACCGCACCGTCGGTCAGCGAGCAGGCTCTGGCCTCGCTTACACAGTACGCCAAGGCACTGGGCCTGGCCTTCCAGGTTCAGGATGACCTGCTGGACATAGAAGGGGACACCACGGTCATTGGCAAACCGCAGGGTTCGGATGCCGCCCGCGCCAAACCCACCTATCCCGCCCTGCTGGGAGTGGCCGGCGCCCGCGAGCATCTGGCAGACCTTCTCGAACAGGCCCAGCAGAGCCTGCGGGATTTCGGCCCCGAAGCCGACCCCCTGCGGGCCATGGCCGATTACGTGGTGGCAAGAACCCATTGAACCCCGGCGCCCCGAAGGCGCACACTGGCCGTAAATATTTTCGTAACAACTGGCCCGCTTTGTGTGAAACAGCTTCCCCTGTTCCCTTATAATGCCAGTCAGTTACTGAACGTACCGGAAAAGACCCGAGCAGATGCAGGACACTTATATTTTCAAGGAAATCCCGTCGCAGCGGCCCAACACGCCTCTGCTGGACCGGATTGACGAACCGGCCCAGCTGAGAGAGCTGGCCCCGGAACAGCTGACCCTGCTGGCCCGGGAGCTCAGGGCATTTCTGTTATGGTCAGTGGGCCAGACCGGCGGCCATTTCGGCGCGGGCCTGGGCGTGCTTGAGCTTACCGTTGCCCTTCACTACGTCTTTGAAACTCCGAGCGACCGTCTGGTCTGGGATGTCGGCCATCAGGCCTATCCCCACAAGATCCTGACGGGCCGGAAGGAGGCGATGGGTAGCATCCGGCGCAAGGGCGGGCTCGCTGGCTTCCCGAAACGGGCCGAAAGCGAATACGACACCTTTGGTGTTGGCCACTCCAGCACCTCCATCAGTGCAGCACTGGGCATGGCCATCGCCGCGCGACTGCAACAGACCGGTCGCAAGAGCATTGCCGTCATTGGTGACGGCGCCATGACTGCCGGCATGGCATTCGAGGCCCTTAACCATGCCGGCCACCTGCACGCTGACATGCTGGTTATCCTCAACGACAACGACATGTCGATCTCCCGGAATGTTGGCGGACTGTCCAACTACTTTGCCAAACTGCTGTCCAGCCGCACCTACAACCAGGTCCGCGACAGCAGCAAGAAAGTTCTGCAGGGAGCGCCGCACCTGATGGCGCTGGCCAAGAAAACCGAGGAACACTTCAAGGGCATGATTGCCCCGGGCACCCTGTTCGAGGAGCTGGGGTTCAACTACATCGGCCCCATTGACGGCCATGACCTGCCCCTGCTGGTGGAAACCCTGGAGAACATACGCGAGCTGGAAGGGCCGCAGTTCCTCCATGTCGTAACCACCAAGGGCAAGGGCTTTGCCCCGGCCGAAGCCGATCCGATTGGCTACCACGCCATCAACAAGATCGAACCGGTGCCACCGAGCAAGCCGGAACCGGTCAAACCGAAACCGAAAAAACCCAAATACGCCAACGTCTTCGGTCAGTGGCTGTGCGATTCTGCCGAGCAGGACGAGCGAGTGGTGGGCATCACCCCGGCCATGTGTGAAGGGTCGGATCTCCTGGCGTTCTCACAGCGTTTCCCGGAGCGCTATTTCGATGTCGCCATCGCCGAACAGCACGCGGTCACCCTTGCCGCCGGGTTGGCCTGCGATGGGGCCAAGCCGGTTGTCGCCATCTACTCGACGTTCCTGCAGCGGGCTTACGATCAACTGATTCACGATGTCGCCATCCAGAACCTGGATGTGCTGTTCGCGATTGATCGCGCGGGCCTGGTCGGTGAAGACGGCCCGACCCATGCTGGCGCTTTCGACATCAGCTACCTCCGCTGTGTGCCGAACATGGTGGTGATGACACCGTCGGACGAAAACGAAACCCGCCAGATGCTCCAGACCGGCATGCTTTATGAAGGGCCGGCGTCAGTACGCTACCCTCGTGGAAGCGGGCCGGGCGCCGAGATACAGCAGGAATTGACCCCCCTGGAGATTGGCAAGGGCCGGCGGATATGCAGCGGCAAAGGTGTTGCCATCCTCAACTTTGGCACCCTGCTGGCGCCTGCTCTGGAGGCTGCAGAAGCCATCGGCGCCACGGTCGCCGACATGCGCTTCGTGAAGCCGCTGGATGAAGAACTGGTGCTGGAACTGGCGGAGCAGCATGAGCTGCTGGTGACTCTGGAAGAGAACGCCATTGCCGGCGGTGCCGGCAGCGCCGTGACCGAATTCCTGAACAGCCGTCTGGTCGCCATGCCGGTGCTTCAACTGGGTCTGCCGGATACCTTCATGGACCATGGCAAGCATGGGGAACTGTTGACCGATTGCGGCCTGGATGCCAAAGGTATTGAATCGGCCATCCGCACCCGAATGGAGACCCTTCGCCACCAGAGCCTGAAGGTCGTCAAATAAGCAGAACGCTTACTTCAGAACCAAAAAGCCCGCGACTGTCGCGGGCTTTTTCGTATGCAGATGCAGATCAAGGACAGGATCAGACCTCGGGATCGTCGTCCTGATGGGTCTCCAACCAGTGACCCAGCTTGCTCTGCTTGGTATCGAGGTAGTGTTCGTTGTGGGGGTTTCGGCCCACGTGCAGCGGTACCCTCTCGGTAATGTCGATACCGTAAGAGGACAGCGCTTTTACCTTGCGGGGGTTGTTGGTCATCAGTCGCAGGCTCTTGATACCCAGGTGCTCCAGCATGTCCTTGCACATGCTGTAATCGCGCAGATCGGCGGCAAACCCCAGGCGCTCATTGGCTTCAACGGTGTCGGCGCCCTGGTCCTGCAGGTGGTAGGCCCGGATCTTGTTCAGCAACCCGATGCCCCGCCCTTCCTGACGAAGATACATCAGAATACCCCGGCCTTCCCGGGCGATGCTTCGCAGCGCCTCTTCCAGCTGGTAACCGCAATCGCAACGCATGCTGTAGAGGGCGTCACCGGTCAGACATTCCGAGTGGGTGCGGGCAAGCATGGGTTCGTCACTGTCCAGGTCGCCCAGGGTCAGGGCAACGTGTTCCTTTCCGGTATCCGGTTCTTCAAAGCCGTGCATATCAAATACCCCGAACGGGGTCGGCAACCGGCAGGTCTGGATGTAACGAACAGCCACAGTGTTTCCTCGTGGTTCAGTCAATCGGGCCGCGCATTCTATCACGGGCCCGCCCGCTTGGCGTAGTCTCGGCACTGTCGCTCCTCCGGCGTGATCTTGTGTAACCAAGACTTACGAGCGCGGAGGTCCGCCAGATCAGGCTTTATCGGCAACCCAGTGGCCACTACGACCGCCTTTCTTCTCCAGCAGACGCACCGAACCGATCTCCATACCACGGTCCACGGCCTTGCACATGTCGTACAGCGTGAGTGCCGCAACGCTCGCCGCGGTAAGCGCCTCCATCTCGACACCGGTCTGGCCGGACAGTTTGCAGCGGGTAAGAATATGCACAGAAGCGCCATCGCTGCCCGGGGTCAGTTCGACTTTCACCGATGTCAGGTTCAGTGCGTGACACAGGGGAATCAGATCATGGGTTTTCTTTGCGGCCATGATGCCCGCGATCCGGGCAACGGCCAGGACATCCCCCTTCGGATGCTCACCCTCAATAATCATGTTCAGGGTTTCCGGTGCCATGCTGATGGTGGCTTCCGCGCGTGCCTCACGTTCGGTGGCCGCCTTGTCGGTCACGTCCACCATGCGGGCTTCGCCCTTGTCATCGAGATGGGTCAGTTTGCTCACGGTATCTCCCGGAATCGGTTTTGCAGGATGATGAAAAATGCAGAGGCAACAGCATATCAGACAAGGCCCCGGCGTCGCTGACAAGTATCAGCTTTGCGGCCACCAGAAGCCGATGCCGGCGACGCCCTGGCCGCCTCGCTGACGGGCTTCCCGCAGATCGCCGGGCGACAGCCCACCGAGGGCAAATACCGGCAGCGCCGCTTCGGACACCAGGTCGGTAAAGGCCGGCCAGCCAAGCGTGGGCGCACCCGGGTGACTTTCCGTGGGCTTTACTGGCCCCAGAGTCACGTAGTCCGCTCCGATCGCCGTTGCATGATCGATTTGGCGCCGGTCATGACATGAAACCCCAAGCCAGACATCCTGCGGAACCGGTCGGGCCGAGAGCCCGGCTGCCTCGCGCCAGGGCAGGTGCAGACCCCGGGCATCGGGTGTGGCGCGGAATACCTCGGGGCCGCCGTGGACAATCAGGGCGGCTCCAGCTTTTTCACACACCGGCAACGCTTTCGCCGCCAACTCCCGATAGGCCTGCGCGCTCATGCACGGAGCCCGGAGCACCACCAGGGGTGGCCTGGCAACTTCAAGGCCCGCCAGAAGCCGCGCAACCGCCTGATCCGGATCACTCGCTGCTCCGGTGATCGCAAGCTGACGGGGCAACCTCAGAGCGCGAATGATCGGCCGGTTGGCGGCGGGGAAATCCTCATCGCGAAGCTGTTCCGGGGCAAGCCATTCAACCGGCTGTCCCTCACATCCCTCGGCTTCGCCTTCGGCGGCTCTGGTTTCCCATACGTCCAGGAAAACCCGCTTGTCACCGTAATCGTGGCGAATGCCGATAACAGGCTCCAGGGAGGCCTCAGGCACCCGGAGACTGGTTTCTTCTGCAATCTCCCGTACCAGCGCCGCCTGAACGCTCTCCCCGGGCTCCACCTTGCCACCGGGAAACTCCAGCAAGCCCCCCTGATGGACATGATCCGGCCGTCGGGCAATCAGCACCCGGCCATCCCGGACAATAACCGCAACGGCAACGTGAACTTCTTTGACCCCGGCTTTCGAAGCAGACTCAGACTCAAACATAGTCAGGTGCGGTACTCGGCGTTGATGGTGACGTAATCGTGGGAGAAGTCACAGGTCCATACCGTCTCCCGAACACCACCCCGCTTGAGATCAATGGCAATGGTGATCTCTTCCCGGTCCATCACGGCCTGTCCACGGGCTTCCGAGTAGTCATCGGCCCTGCCACCGTTGCGTACCAGGCAGACATCGCCCAGATGGATCTCCAGGGCGTTGAGGTCCAGCCCGTCGACACCGGCGCGCCCCACCGCTGCCAGGATCCGGCCCCAGTTCGGATCCGAAGCGAACAATGCAGTTTTCACCAACGGCGAATGCGCCACGGTATAGGCCACATCCAGCGCTTCCTGCTGGCTGGCTGCGCCGCTGACATCGATGGTGACAAACTTGGTTGCGCCCTCGCCGTCGCGGACGATGGCGTGGGCCAGTTCCAGATAGACCTTTTGCAGCGCCTCCCGAAGCTTCGGCAGCGACGGGCTGGACGCCGTAATCTCGGGGCCGGAGTACTGACCACTGGCCATCAGCATGCAGGCATCGTTGGTGGAGGTATCGCCATCGATGGTAATGCGGTTGAAAGATTGCTCTCCCAGCTCCGAGGCGAGCGTCTGCAGCAGCTCGGGCGCAATCCGGGCATCGGTGGCAATGAAGCCGAGCATGGTCGCCATGTTGGGACGAATCATGCCCGCGCCCTTACTGATGCCGGAGATAATCACCGTATGGCCATCGAGTTCCACCTGACAGGAGGCACCTTTGGGGCGGGTGTCCGTGGTCATGATGCCACTGGCGGCTTCAGCCCAGCGATCCCCGGCCGTGTTCGCCAACGCCTCCGGAAGGGCACCAACAATCTTCTGGACCGGCAGCGGCTCGCCAATCACCCCCGTTGAAAACGGCAGAATCTCGGCCTCCGTCACGCCCGCCTGCGTTGCCAGGGCCTGGCAGCAGGCAACCGCATCCCGCATACCCTGCTCACCGGTTCCGGCGTTGGCATTACCGGTATTGATCAGGAGGAACCTGGGCGAGGTCACGGCCAGATGGCGGCGGCTGAGGGTAACCGGAGCCGCACAGAACTGGTTCTTCGTGAAGATACCGGCAACCCGGCTTTCAGGCGCCAGTTCGAACACAACCACGTCCTTGCGCCCAGGCTTCTTGATGCCGGCGCTGGCAATACCAATCTTTACCCCGGCCACCGGGTGAAACTCAGGTAAGGTTCCCGGACCTACCGCCATTCTGCCACTCCTCTTTTCTAGGGATCGGTTCTAACGATCACAACACCCACTGGAAACGAAAAAACCCGCAGCCCACCAGTCCTGGCTGGCAGATTGCGGGTTCCGATGGTGTGATCAGTTCTCTGAATCAGCTGACCTTGCCATGACACTGCTTGTACTTCTTGCCGGACCCGCAGGGGCAGGGTTCGTTTCGGCCCACCTTGCGCTCCTGTCGAACAAAGGTTTCCGGAGTCGACTGCCGCGCTTCGTCAGCGTCGCCTTCCCCCTGACTCTGGGCCGTGGCACTGGTCTCATCGTGGCGCAGGCGCGCGCGGGCAAGCTCTTCTTCCAGCTCCTGCTTGCGACGGCGCTCGACTTCTTCCATCTCCTCACGGCTCTGGACACGCACATGCGAGAGAACGCGGGTCACATCACGCTTCATGGTATCGAGCATGGTTTCAAACAGGTTGAACGCCTCGCGCTTGTATTCCTGCTTGGGGTTCTTCTGGGCATAGCCCCGAAGGTGAATACCCCGGCGCAGATGGTCCATGTTGGAAAGATGTTCTTTCCACAGGGTATCCAGCACCTGCAGGAACACCTGCTTCTCGAACTTGCGCATGGCCTCGGAGCCGGCGATTTCTTCCTTGGCTTCGTAGGCGGCGACAATTTCGTCCAGAATCTTCTGGCGCAGGCTTTCTTCAAACAGCTTGGAGTCTTCTTCCAGCCATTTCTGAATCGGCAGATCAATCGCCATCTCGGACTGAAGCTGGGCTTCGAGACCGGCGATGTCCCACTGCTCCGGCATACTCTGGGGCGGGATGTATTCACTGATCAGCGAATCGACAACGTCTTCCCGGATGGTCTTGACCATGTCCGAAATGTCGTCGGAGGACATGACTTCGTTGCGCTGGTCATAGATGACCGTCCGCTGATCGTTGGCCACGTCGTCGTATTCCAGCAGCGTCTTCCGCATGTCAAAGTTGCGGCCTTCCACCTTGCGCTGGGATTTCTCAATGGCGTTGGTCACCATCCGGTGTTCAATGGCCTCGCCCTTCTTCATGCCCATCGCCTGCATCAGGCTCTTGACCCGGTCAGGGGCAAAGATGCGCATAAGGTTGTCTTCCAGGGAAAGGAAGAACCGTGAGGAGCCGGGGTCGCCCTGACGACCGGCACGCCCGCGAAGCTGGTTATCAATCCGGCGGGACTCGTGGCGCTCGGTACCGATGATGTGCAGGCCGCCGGCCTCAAGGACCTGATTATGGCGCTCGTTCCATTCTGCCTTGACCCGGGCAACTTCCTCTTCCGAGGGATTCTCCATGGCCGCGACTTCGTGCTCCCAGTTACCACCAAGCACGATATCGGTACCACGGCCGGCCATGTTGGTGGCGATGGTTACTGCGCCGGGCCGACCCGCCTGGGCGATGATGTGGGCTTCCGATTCGTGCTGCTTGGCGTTCAGGATCTTGTGTTCGATCCGTGCCTTCTTGAGCAGCATGGAGAGTAGCTCGGAAGCCTCGATAGACGCGGTACCCACCAGGATCGGACGCCCCTCGGCGGTGACATCCTTGATCTCGTCAATGATCGCGTGGAATTTCTCTTCCTGAGTCAGATACACCAGATCATTGTAATCGGTCCGCTGGATCGGCTTGTTGGGCGGAATAACCACCACGTCGAGGCCGTAGATCTGGCGGAATTCGAAGGCTTCGGTATCTGCCGTACCAGTCATACCGGCCAACTTGTCGTACAGCCGGAAATAGTTCTGGAAGGTGGTGGAAGCGAGCGTCTGGCTTTCGGCCTGGATCTTGACGCCTTCTTTGGCCTCAACGGCCTGGTGCAGGCCCTCGCTCCAGCGACGACCCGGCATGGTACGCCCGGTATGCTCGTCAACAATGACCACTTGGCCGCCCTGAACAATGTAGTCCACGTCTTTCTGGAACAGATGGTGGGCGCGCAGTGCGGAGTGCACGTGATGCAACAGGCTGAGGTTGGCCGCGGAATACAGGCTCTCCCCTTCTTTCAGAAGGCCACGCTCAAGCAGCAGTTCCTCAACTTTCTCGTGACCGCCTTCCGTCAGCTCGACCTGGCGGGACTTCTCGTCAATGGTGAAGTCGCCGGTAGGCTCGCCTTCTTCAGGCACTTCACCTTTCTCCAGGCTGGGAATCAGTTCATTGATGGCCTGGTAAAGCTTCGAGCTATCCTCGGCGGCACCGGAGATGATCAGCGGCGTTCTGGCTTCATCAATCAGGATCGAATCCACTTCGTCCACGATCGCGTAGTTCAGCCCCCGCTGGACCTTGTCTTCCGTGCTGAACGCCATGTTGTCGCGCAGATAGTCAAAGCCGAATTCGTTGTTGGTGCCGTAGGTGATATCCGCCTGGTATGCAGCACGCTTTTCCTCCGCCGGCTGGCCCGAGGCAACCACACCCACCTGCATTCCGAGGAAGCGATACAGCTTGCCCATCCAGTCCGCGTCACGACGGGCCAGGTAATCGTTCACGGTTACAACGTGGACGCCCTTGCCGGACAGCGCGTTGAGATACACAGAAGCGGTTGCAACCAGGGTCTTGCCCTCACCGGTTTTCATTTCCGCGATCCGGCCTTCGTGAAGGGTAATACCCCCGATCAGCTGGACATCATAATGGCGCATGCCCATAACCCGGCGGCCAGCTTCACGCACGGTGGCAAAGGCTTCGGGCAGCAGGGCGTCAAGGGATTCGCCCTCGTCGATCCGGCGACGGAACTCCGCGGTCTTGCCTTGCAATTCGGAGTCGGACAGATTGCCATACTGCTCTTCAAGCTCATTAATGCGTATGACAGCCTTACGCATTCTCTTGATTTCTCTGGCGTTTTTACTGCCGAACATCTTGGTTGCAAGCTTTGTGAACATAGACCACTGCTTCTTTGATTAAACGGAGGAAGCCGGCATTCTAACCTTATTTTGTAACAGGACAAAAGGCAGGCCTCACACAGGCGCCATAAGTCGCCGATGAGGCACCGGATTCACGGATAAAAACTGGCCGGGCGCCGAATGGCGTAGAGGTTCTGAAGGCGGGTGAGCCGGAACCGGATCAGCGGCTCGCCCGTTTGATATAGGTTTCCGGGTTTTCAGACTTGCCATTCCGGATGACTTCGAAGTGCACATGGGGGCCGGTTGAGCGCCCGGTGCTGCCCATGAGCGCCACTACCTGGCCCTTCTGGACAACATCACCCACCTTTACCTTGATAGTCTTGCAGTGGGCATAACGGGTGATCAAACCATCACCATGGTCGACTTCCACGAGGTTCCCGTAGCCATAGCGCTCCCCGGCGTAGGTCACCACACCACCGGCGACCGAGATAATATCGCTGCCATCCTTGCCGGCCAGATCAACCCCGGCATGCCAGGTGCGCTTGCCGGTAAACGGATCAGAACGGTAGCCGTACTTGGAAGACAGCCAACCCCAGGTTATCGGGCGACCTTCAAGATAAAGCTCATCCTCAAGCCGCTTGCTGGATGCCAGCTGATCCAGTAACCGCAATTGCTGTTCACGGTCCTCGATCCGCCACTCCATTTCTTCGATCATGCGAGTCAGCTCAGGCGCGGAAAAGGAATCACCGGACAAGGCGTCTTCCGGGCCACCCACAGCGGCCGGCTGATCGAAGTTGAATTCATCGCTGGCCACCAGGCCGGATTCCACAAACCTCTGCCCCAGGGCATCCAGGCGCAACAGACGGCCCTGAATCTCGCCCAGACGCAGCGTCAGCGCATCAACCTGTTGCTGGACGTTCTCTTCAATACTGGCCAGCTCCGCCTTCTGCTCTGCCAGTTTTAGCTGCCACTCGGCCACCAGCTCGGAGTTGGTGGGCTCTCTGGCCTCAACCTGCTCAACGGCCATCTGATAACCTGCCCGGCCAGCGGCGACTAGCAGGGAAAGCACTAAAAAGAGCAGGCCGACGGCAAGCGTACTGTTGATCGACAATACACGGGACTTTCCGTGGTGTTTGCCAACGAGAATAATGTTCATATCGTCATCTGGTTTCATCGTTGAGCCGCAACCGCATCCTGTAGCGTTGCGCCCCGGAAAAATCCGAAGGGGGTCTGCCATCCTTTGGCAACAGCTACATACTGAAAAAATTGCAGCGCCCGGTAGACATACTCATTTATCACAATGTAAAACGAGTGTAATACAGGCACTACGCACAAACCGTGCCGAAGTGTAACCAATCGTAAACGGAGCCGTCGAGTAAAAACGCCGCCATGAAACGGAAAAGCGAGCAAAAAATGACCTTCGACAAGCTTGGCAGAACCCCGGTACTCAAGGATCTTGTGGCAAAGGCCGAGCTGCATCGACAGGCAGAGGAGGAAGTTCTGGCAGCCCTTCCGCAGGATCTGGTCAGGGGGACACGTTTTGTCAGCTGCAAGTACGGCGAACTGATTCTGACCGCCGAAACCGCCGGCAAAGCCAGTCAAATTCGGTTTCGCCAACACGAGATCATGGAGAAACTTCGAGAGAACGAACTATTCCGGTTCGTCTGGAAACTGAAGGTCAAGGTTGCCCCGCCCAGATTCCGGGAAAAGCCGGTGTTCAAAAAAGAGCCCTTGAGCAAAGAAAATGCCCGGCTCCTCAAAGAGGAAGCCGGGCACACGAAGGATAAAGCATTACGCGAGGTTCTCGAAAAACTCGCTAGCCACGTCAGGGATTAAAGCGTCCGGCTTTAACCCGCCGCCAGCACAGGCTTCATATAGGAAATCGGGGCAGTGGCCTCATCATCAAAAGTAACCACTTCCCAGGCATCCTCTTCTGCCCTGAGCTTGCGCAACAGCTTGTTGTTCAGATCGTGGCCGGATTTGATACCGCGGAACTCACCAATCAGGCTATTGCCCAACTGATAAAGGTCACCGATGGCATCAAGCAGCTTGTGCTTCACGAATTCGTCGTCATAGCGCAGCCCGTCTTCGTTGAGAATCTTGTAGTCATCAACGACGATGGCGTTATCCACACTGCCACCAAGGGCGAGGTTCATGGCACGCAATTTTTCGATGTCACGCATGAACCCGAAGGTCCTCGCGCGGCTCACTTCCTTCACAAAGGAGGTGCTGGAAAAATCGACGGTTGCAGTCTGGGCGCGGCCTTTGAACACCGGGTGATCAAAGTCGATTCCGAAGCTGACCTTGAAGCCTTCGAATGGCAGCAGAGTCGCTTTCTTGTCACCTTCCTCAACCGTAACCTCACGCTTGATGCGGATAAAACGCTTGGCCGCATCCTGCTCGGCAATACCGGCGGATTGCAGAAGAAACACAAATGGACCGGCAGAGCCGTCCATGATGGGCACTTCCGCGGCGCTAAGCTCGACGAAACAGTTATCAATCCCGAGACCAGCCATGGCCGAGAGCAGATGCTCTACCGTCGCCACACGGACACCGTTTTTTACCAGCGTCGTGGACAGCATGGTCTCACCCACATTTTCCGCACAGGCACGAATCTCAACCATGGGGTCAAGATCGGTACGGCGGAAGATGATACCGGAGTCCACCGGGGCAGGCTTGAGGGTCAGGTAGACCTTCTCACCCGAGTGCAAGCCAACACCGGTGGCACGGATGGTGTTTTTAAGTGTCCGTTGTCTGATCATCGGTACATAATTCCGTCACAAAAAGGCGATATTCTAGGCAAAAATCTGCCCGGAGAATATCAGAAAATAAGACTGAATACCATTTAACCAATCCGTTGTTGCTGAATGTTCATCCAGCACGCAACCCATGGCAATCAGTGCACGTATTTACCGGTTTTCGGGTTCCATATTTCGTACACAAACCGGAACCGGATCACAATTGCACCAGATTATCAGTCAGCCTGCCGACGGAGGAATGCGGGAATATCGAGATAGTCGACACCCTGCTCCTCACTGTCCTTGCTCTGGTCGATGGCCACGTTTCCGTGAGAAACGGCCCGGCGACGCAGAACAGCGGGGCGGTCCAACTGGTTGTAATCGGTTTTTCCATCCAGAGTGCGGGTATTGTCCACAACCTTTGTTGGCTTCTCGCGATCACCGCCCAGGCCGGTCGCAACAACCGTTACCTTCAGTTCGTCGGTCATTTCAGGATCAATGACGGTACCGACAACAACGGTGGCAGAGTCAGAAGCAAACTCACGCACAATGTCGCCAACCTCGGAGAATTCGCCCAGGTTGAGATCCATGCCCGCGGTAATGTTGACCAGAATACCCTTGGCACCCTGCAGGTTGATGTCTTCCAGCAGCGGGCTGCGAACGGCCGCTTCGGCGGCTTCCCGCGCACGGTTTTCGCCAGTGGCGCGAGCGGTGCCCATCATCGCCATACCCATCTCGGACATGACCGTCTTCACGTCGGCAAAGTCGACGTTGATCATACCGTTGCGGGTAATCAGATCAGCGATACCCTGAACTGCGCCCAGAAGCACATCGTTGGCTGCGGCAAAAGCATCCAGCAGGCTGGTTTTCTTGCCCATAACCGCCAACAGCTTTTCATTGGGGATAGTGATCAGGGAGTCGACGCTTTCTTCCAGCTCTTTCAGGCCGGATTCGGCAACGCTCATGCGCTTCCCGCCCTCGAACATGAAAGGCTTGGTGACAACGGCAACGGTCAGAATACCCAGTTCACGGGCCACTTCCGCCACGATCGGCGCAGCACCGGTGCCGGTACCACCGCCCATGCCCGCGGTAATGAAAACCATGTCCGCGCCTTTGATGGCTTCGGCGATGCGATCACGATCCTCCAGGGCGGACTGACGACCAACCTCCGGATTGGCGCCGGCACCCAGCCCCTTGGTGATATTGCCACCGAGCTGGATGATCTGGCGCGCATCCATATCGGTCAGCGCCTGGGCATCTGTGTTGGCGCAGATGAATTCCACACCTTCGATGTCGCTGTTAAGCATATGGCGAACGGCGTTGCCGCCACCACCGCCTACACCGACGACTTTAATGACAGCGTTTTGCTGGACATTATCGACGAGTTCAAACATTTCCCCTACTCCTTCGTGCTGTTTTCAGCCCTTGTTCCAGGCTGTTTGTTCGAGATTGTGTTTTCGAGATACCTTCGTGTACTACCTGCCCGGTTCCGTCAGAAATGACCGGTAAACCAGGCTTTCATGCGCTCAAACAGCGAGGGTGCATCTTCACCCTTGAGCACCGGTGCCCGCCCCAGATCCATCTGGCGGAAACCATGAATCAACAACCCAACGCCAGTGGCGTAGATCGGATTGTTGACCACCTCCGTCATGCCGGAGACTGCCTGCGGACAGGCCAGCCTTACCGGCATGTGGAAGATCTCTTCGGCCAGTTCCACCACGCCTTCCATGGTGGAGGAACCGCCGGTTATCACGATGCCTGCCGGAATCAGATCCTCGAACCCGGACCGGCGCAATTCTGACTGCACCAGAGTGAACAGCTCCTCATAGCGCGGCTCCACCACCTCTGCCAAGGCCTGCCTGGACAGATCCCGCGGCGCGCGATCGCCAACACTGGGCACCTTGATGGTTTCATCCGCACCGGCCAGCTGGGTCAGTGCACAGGCATACTTGATCTTGATTTCTTCAGCATTCTGGGTCGGTGTGCGCAACGCCATCGCGATGTCGTTGGTCACCTGGTCGCCGGCAATCGGAATCACCGCCGTGTGTCGAATAGCGCCGCCGGTAAACACCGCAATGTCGGTGGTGCCGCCACCGATATCCACCACACAGACCCCGAGTTCCTTTTCGTCTTCGGTGAGGATGGCGTGACTGGATGCCAGCTGCTCCAGGATGATGTCATCCACCTCAAGACCACAGCGCTTCACGCACTTCTCAATGTTCTGGGCGGCATTCACCGCACAGGTCACCAGGTGCACCTTTGCTTCCAGACGCACGCCGGACATACCCATTGGTTCCTTGATGCCTTCCTGGCTGTCGATCACGAATTCCTGGGGCAAAATGTGAAGAATCTTTTGGTCCGCAGGAATCGCAACCGCCTGGGCGGCATCGATCACCCGGTCAATGTCGGCCTGGGTGACCTCACGATCACGGATGGCAACAATTCCGTGGGAGTTCAGGCTCTTGATATGGCTTCCGGCAATGCCCGCATACACCGAATGAATGCGGCACCCGGCCATCAACTCCGCCTCTTCCACCGCGCGCTGAATGGCCTGGACAGTGGTTTCAATATTTACCACCACTCCACGCTTGAGGCCCCGGGAAGGATGGGAACCAATGCCCACCACTTCGATGGTGCCGTCCATCTTGCGCTTGCCGACAATCGCAACCACCTTCGAGGTACCGATATCGAGGCCGACAATCATGTTTTCCGTTTCAACCGATGACATGTGTTCCACCAAACCGTAGGTCTGAATTAACCGTTGCTATGATTTTGGGCTGGAGGCTGTCTCAACAGCTTTCCACTTGACCGCCACACCATTGGTGTAACGGGCATCCACCCGACTGACTTCGTCCGACCTTGCTGCCAGCCGGTTTTCATAAACCGTGATAAACCGCTCGAACCGTTGTTCCACCTGGTCCCGGCCAAGCACCACTTCGATGCCATTGGCCAGTTGCAGGGTCCAGGCGCCCCGATGTTCCAGAGCCAGGCCCGAAAACCCGAGACCCCGGGCAACCAGCTTGTCACTCATGGTCCGCGCCATATTGATCACATCCCGCACTCTTTCATCGGGCCCGGCGAGTCGCGGCAACCGACCTGCAACTTCCGGATTGGACGGCGCGAACAGCTCGCCGGTCCGGCTGACCAGGCGCCCGTCGGTCCAGTAGGCCAGCGGCTTCTTCTCCCGGATGTCGATGACCAGCCGGTCCGGCCACACCCGACGCACTGCGGCGGACTCAACCCAGGGCCGGCGCTCCAGGCTCTCCTTGATTTCCGAAAGATCCGTGGCGAAATAGCTCTTGCCGATCCAGTCGCCAGCAGCGCGCTCGATGGCTACCCGGCTGTCGCCCACAAAATCGCCTTTTACATCCACCGCCAGGATCTGCTGATCCATGGCACCCAGCACCTTGCCGGTACCCCAGGGCACCAGAGCGGCCAACAGTACAATCACGGCGCCCATGCCCACCTGAAGCCAGGGCACAGCCGCCAGCACACCCTTCAACACGCCAAACCGGTCCCGCTCAGGGCCGAGGGACGTTGCCCCCCGGCGCCGCGGTGGCTCGGACGGTGTCGCCCGGCTCCGGATCAGCAGTGTCTCAAGCATCGGCGCCCTCCAGGGTGTCCTTCAGTATCCGGACCACGAGCTCCTCAAAACTGATTCCTGCCGCCCTTGCCGCCATGGGCACGAGGCTGTGGTCGGTCATCCCGGGCACGGTATTCACTTCCAGGAGCCAGAACTGGCCGTCGCTGTCCTGCATAATGTCGACCCGGCCCCAGGTCCGGCAGCCGACAACCCGGAACGCATCCAGTGCCAGGTGTTGGAGGCGAACTTCATCCTCAGGCGCCAGGCCACAGGGAATTTGATAGCGGGTGTCGTCCGCCAGGTACTTGGCGTCGTAATCGTAAAAGACGTGGTCGGTGCTGGCGCTCAGGCCAATGGCCGGAAGCGCCTGGTCCTGCAACAGACTGACGGTGAACTCCGGCCCCTCGATCCACTCCTCCACCAGTACCAGGCTGTCCAGTGCGGCCGCGGCTTCGTAGGCTTCTGCCAATTCTGCCGCGGTATACACTTTGCGGATGCCGATACTGGAGCCTTCCCGGGAAGGCTTCACGCTCAGTGGCGCCCGCAGTTCGCCGATAATCTGGTTCGCCTGGTCTGCACCGGACATGGTCCGGAACTTCGGCGTTGGCAGGCCGTAACCTTCGAGCACGTATTTCGTTCTGAGCTTGTCCATGGCCAGAGCGGAGGCCAGCACATCACTGCCGGTGTACGGAATACCTGCCTGGGCGAGAATGGCCTGCAGGGTACCGTCCTCGCCGCCCCGGCCATGCAGCGCAATGAACACCCGGTCAAAATCAGGGTTGTCAACGGTTCTCAGCAAGCAGCCGCGGACATCCATCGCAAAGGCATCCACGCCGGCCGACACCAGCGCCGCCAGCACCGCCTTGCCGCTCTTCAGGGACACTTCCCGCTCGGCGGAATCGCCGCCCATGAAGACCGCAACCCTTCCGAGCGCCCTCACGAGTTCGGGATCTGCCTGATAGGTCTGTGCTTCGGTATGATGCATATCACTCACCCGCAATCACTCCTGCGGCCGCCAGCCGCGAAGCCACACCACCGATATCGCCGGCTCCCTGGGTTATCAGAAGGTCGCCATCCTGCAGGACATTGGCCAGCAGGGATTCAATTTCACGGTTGTCCTCGACAAAGACCGGCTCCACCTGGCCACGCTGCCGAATACTGCGACACAGGGCCCGGCCGTCGGCACCCGGAATCGCCGGTTCGCCGGCGGAATAAACATCCATCAGCAGTAAGCCGTCCACCTCCGACAGCACCCGGACAAAGTCCTCATAAAGGTCACGGGTCCGGGTAAAGCGGTGCGGCTGGTAAAGCATGACCAGACGACGATCCGGCCAGGCATCGTGTGCCGCGCGAATAACTGCCTCCACTTCCGTCGGGTGATGCCCGTAATCGTCTACCAACGTCACCGTGCCCTTGGGTGTCTTGTAATCGCCGTAAACCTGGAACCGGCGCCCGACCCCGGCAAAGCCAGCCAGTCCGCGACAGATCGCATCATCGGCAACGCCCTCGTCTGTGGCCACGGCAATAGCCGCCAGCGCGTTCAGTACATTGTGTCGGCCCGGCATTTTCAGCTCGACTGTCAGATCACTACGACCGGCCGGACGCTTCACCACAAAGTGGGTCCGCAAACCATCGGAATTGATGCTCTCGGCCCGGTAATCCGCCTCCGGGTTTTCGATGCCGTAGGTAATAATCGCCCGGGAAATCCGGGGAATAATCTCCTGAACGTAACCATCATCCACACACATCACCGCAACACCGTAAAACGGCAGGTTGTGCAGGAAATCCACGAAGGTCTGCTTCAGTTTCTCGACATCGCCGCCGTAGGTGTCCATGTGGTCCGCTTCGATGTTGGTCACCACTGAAATCACCGGCGTCAGGTGCAGGAAAGACGCATCGCTCTCATCGGCCTCTGCCACCAGATAGCGGGACCCTCCCAGTTGGGCATTGGTGCCGGCACTGTTCAGCTTGCCGCCAATCACGAAGGTCGGGTCCAGACCCGCCTCGCCCAGAATGGATGCAATCAGGCTGGTGGTCGTGGTCTTGCCATGGGTTCCGGCCACCGCGATGCCGTGCCGGTAGCGCATGATTTCCGCAAGCATTTCTGCCCTGGGGACGATCGGCACCCGGCGACTGCGAGCGGCCATGACTTCCGGGTTTTCCGCCGATACCGCTGAAGAAACCACAACAACATCAGCACTGGCGCTGTTCTCTTCCCGGTGGCCGATCTGGACTTCAACGCCCATCGCTTTGAGGCGATCCGTCACAGCCCCCTCTTTGAGATCCGATCCGGAAACGTCGTAGCCCTGGTTCTTGAGAACCTCGGCGATGCCGCTCATCCCTGCACCACCAATCCCCACAAAGTGGATGTGACGGATCCGGCGCATTTCAGGCACCTGATAGACCAGGGGTGGATTGGTTGCATCAGCCATTGGCGGCCTCCAGACAGTAATTCACGACTCTCTCCGTTGCATCAGGGCGGGCCAGCGTTCGCGCGGCCTTCGCCATATCAGTTACCCGGCTGCGATCCCGGGCCAGATCGCCCAGGGTTTCCGCCAGCACCGCCGGGGTCATCTTTGATTGGGGGATCAGGATGGCCGCTTTTGCCGTCACCATCTGTTGACCGTTTTTCGTCTGGTGGTCATCCACGGCGTGGGGAAACGGCACCAGTACCGCTCCGATGCCTGCCGCACACAATTCGGAAACCGTCAGCGCACCGGCCCGACATAGCACCAGGTCTGCCCATTGATAGGCTTCGGCCATGTCCTTGATAAACGGCTCCACGTTGGCTTCAACCCCGTGTTGCTCATAGGCCTGCCGGGCCGCATCTGCGTGACGTTCACCGCACTGGTGGCGAACCAAGGGTCGATCAGCTTCCGGCAACATGGCCAGCGCCTCGGGCAGCTGCTCGTTGAAAACCTGGGCGCCAAGACTGCCGCCAATCACCAACAACCTCAGGGCACCTTCGCGCCCTGCCAGCCGCTGTTCGGGCACCGGCAGGGCCGCGAGATCCTCGCGAACCGGATTGCCGGTGCAGCGGGTGACGACTTTCGGCCCGAAGCTGCCCGGGAACGCCTCCAGCACGGTTTCTGCAAATCTCACCAGAATCCGGTTGGTCATGCCGGCAATGGCGTTTTGCTCATGAATCACCAGCGGTGTCCGGCTCAGCCAGGCGGCCACGCCACCGGGCCCGGTGACGAACCCACCCATACCCACGACACAATCCGGGCGGATCCGTCGCAGGATGGTGAACGCCTCGCCCAGTGCCCGCATCAGACGAAACGGCGCCAGCACCAGAGCAAGCTTGCCCTTGCCCCGCAAACCGGAAATATGAATCAGTGACAGTGGAATGTCGGTTTCCCCGATCAGCCTCTGCTCCATGCCACCACTGGCGCCAAGCCAGTACACCTGGTGACCACGAGCCTCAAGTGCCCGTGCCGTCGCCAGGGCCGGGAACACGTGCCCGCCGGTACCGCCGGCCATCATCAGGAAGCGACGCTGTTCAGTCATACACCGCACCTCCCCGCGTCTTCGGACCGGTTTTCTCTCGGGCCAGCTTTTCCTGATCCAGGCGCTCCATCTCCACACGGGCAAGCACGCCAATGCAGATACAGGTAATCATCAAACTGGATCCACCGTAGCTCACCAGCGGCAGAGTCAACCCCTTGGTGGGCAGAAGCCCGGTGCTGACCGCCATGTTTATCCCTGCCTGCAAGCCGATCAGCAGGGTCAGCCCATAGGCGAAACAGGCGCCGAACGGCATATCCGCCTTCTCGGCCCGGCGGGCAATGACGAACCCGGTCACCACCAGCAGGGTGAACAGACTAAGTACCAACAAGGATCCCAGGAGACCGAATTCCTCGGCGATAATGGCGAAGATGAAGTCGGTGTGGGCCTCTGGCAGATAGAACAGCTTCTGGATGGAATTGCCCAGTCCTACACCGCCCCAGTCCCCGCGACCAAACGCGATCAGCGACTGGGTCAACTGGTAACCACTGTCGAACTGGTCTTTCCAGGGGTCGAGATAGCTGACGACCCGCTTCAGACGGTAGGGCTGGGTAACGATCAGAATGGCACCAAGAACCACCAGTGTACCGATCAGGGGTACAAACCGGCTAAGCCGCACACCGCTCAGGAAGATCATGCCTGCCGCTGCTGTCACCAGGACCACAGTGGCACCAAAGTCCGGCTGGATGACCAGCAGAACCGAGGCCAGACCAAGAACAACCAGTGGCTTGAGGAAGCCGGACCAGGTATTGAGCAGTTCGTTCCGGCGACGGACCACGTAACCTGCCAGGTAAGCAATCAGGCAGAGTTTTGCCACTTCCGACACCTGGACGTTGAACAGACCAAACGGGATCCAGCGGGTGGAGCCGTTAACGGTACGTCCCAGAGGCGTAAGTACCAGAACAAGAGCTAGCAGCCCGATGCCCAGGAGCAGCCAGCCACTGCGCTCCCACCAGGCTACCGGAACGTTGACGGCGACCAGCGCCAGCAGGCAACCAAGACCGGCAAACATCAGCTGGCGAATCACATAGTGGTAGCTGTTACCCATGGTTTCAGCAGCCATATCCATGGATGCCGAGGAAATCATGACAACGCCCATCACCAGCAAGGCGACCGAACTGATCACCAGCATGGGCAGAGGCTGGACTTCACCAAGCCATTGATTCCGGTTCCGGAGGGAAAGATCTGCGTGCATCACAGGGCCTCCACCAGAGAACGGAACTGGTCACCGCGATCGAGATAATCACGGAACATGTCAAAGCTCGCGCAGGCCGGCGAAAGCAATACCCGATCCCCGGGCACCGCCAGCTCAGCGGAACGGTCGACCGCCTCGGCGAGGCTACCCATGCGATGAACTGGGATACCGCTGCCCAGCACATCGGCGATGGCCGGCGCATCGCGACCAATCAACAGCACAGCCCGGCAATACAGGGCTATGGGCGCTTCCAGAGCGGTGAAATCGGCACCTTTGCCGTCACCACCCGCGATCAACACGACTTTGCCATTGTCCGGTGCAAGGCTTTCAATGGCGGCCACTGTGGCTCCGACATTGGTGCCCTTGGAATCATTGATGAAATCCACGTCGTTCAGGCGGCGCACAAACTCGCAGCGATGCGGCAGCCCTGGAAATTCACGGGCAACCGTCAGCATCACATCCATGGGCAGCCCGGCGGCATGGCCAAGTGCCAGAGCGGCCATCACGTTGCTGATATTGTGATGCCCCATCAGCTTCAGCTCGCTGGCCAACAGAAGGTTATCGAAACCAAAGGTAATCCAGGTGCCCTGGTCATCGTCCCGGGTGCTGAAGGTTTCCGGGTTCACCCGGTGAAAACCGAAACACAGGAACCTCAGGTTGTCCCGTGCCATGGGGGTGCTAAGGGCGTCGTCCAGATTAACAATGGCGTTCTTGCAGCCCCGGAAAATCCGCTGTTTGGCCTGGAAATAGGCCATCTTGTTCGGGTAACGGTCCATGTGATCGTCGCTGACGTTCAGTACCGTCGCCGCCAGAGCATTCAGTTCATCGGTGGTTTCCAGCTGGAAACTCGACAGCTCGAGTACATACAGGTCGGCGCCCTGACCCAGAAGATCCAGCGCCGGTGTGCCGATGTTGCCGCCGACAGCAACTTTCCGGCCCGCGGCTTTCGCCATTTCACCCACCAGGGTGGTAACGGTGGTTTTACCGTTGGAGCCCGTAATGGCGACTATGGGCGCATCAGCAGCCTCGGCGAACAGATCAATGTCACCGCGGATTCTTGCTCCCTGGCGTGCGGCGGCTGCAATGGCAGGCTCCGCGATGCTGATCCCGGGGCTCACCACCAACTCGTTGAAACCGGCAAACAGTTCTTTGTCAAAGGTGCCCAGATGGACCGGAATATCCGGCCAGCCTGCCTTAAGCTGATCAAGGCCCGGAGGAGCCGTGCGGCTATCGGCCACAGCTACGTCCCGCCCCTGTTCGGACAGATAGCGCACGCAGGAAAGCCCGGTTTTACCGAGCCCTACGACCAGTGTGCGACGATCCGAAACAATGACACTCATAGTTGCAGCGTTTTCCTATCTCAGTTTCAGACTGGCGATGCCAATCAGGACCAGAACGACGGTGATAACCCAGAACCGGACAATCACTCTCGGCTCCGGCCAGCCTTTCAATTCAAAGTGGTGGTGCAGCGGCGCCATGCGGAAGATCCGTCGGCCGGTCAGGCGGAACGACGCAACCTGCAGGATCACCGATATGGTCTCCATCACGAACACCCCGCCCATGATGAACAGGACAATTTCCTGGCGAACAATAACCGCGACCACACCCAGAGCTGCGCCAAGGGCCAGAGCGCCCACATCCCCCATGAATACCTGGGCCGGGTAGGTGTTGAACCAGAGGAAACCAAGTCCGGCTCCGACGAGGGCACCGCAGAAAACGATAAGCTCACCGGTGCCCGGAAGATGCGGGATCAGCAGGTAGTTGGCGAACTGGGCGTGCCCGGACAGGTACGCGAAGATGCCGAGTGCGCCGGCCACCATGACCGTGGGCATGATGGCGAGCCCATCCAGACCGTCAGTAAGGTTGACCGCGTTGCTGCTACCAACAATGACGAAGTAGCTGAGCAGGATGAACAATACCGGGCCAAGGGTGAGGGACACCTGCTTTACAAACGGCACGTACAGAGAGGTCTCCTGCGGCAACGCCGAGCTGAAGAACAGCACCACCGCCGCCGTGGCGCCAATGACGGACTGCCAGAAGTATTTCCAGCGGCCCGGCAGACCTCTCGGGTTGCGCTCCACCACCTTCCGATAGTCGTCGACCCAGCCGATCGCACCGAACAGAAGCGTCACCAGGAGGGTAACCCAGACATAGCGGTTACCAAGGTCGGCCCAGAGCAGCGTACTGATACCGATGGCCACCAGGATCAGCGCGCCACCCATGGTCGGCGTGCCGGCTTTGCTGAGATGGGTTTGGGGACCGTCATCCCTTACCGCCTGGCCAATCTGGTACTGGCTCAGCTTGCGGATCATCACCGGGCCAATGATCAGCGAAATCAGCAACGCGGTGAGTGTGCCCAGGATTCCACGCAGGGTCAGGTACTGAAACACCGTCAGTGCCGAGAAATACTGTGATAGGACCTCTGTCAGCCAGAGCAGCATGAGTTATTCACCTTTTCTTTAATTCCCTCCACCACACGCTCCATGGCGGAACTCCGAGAACCCTTGACCAACACTGTCAACGGTGTGTTTTTATCTCCAACAGCCGATTCAACGGCCTGCTCATGGCTCAGCCCAAGCTCCGTGGACTCTCCAAACCCGTCGGCATAACCTTCACAACCCGGGCCCACAGTGATCAGTCGGTCAATACCGCGCTCCCTCGCGCACTCTCCGACCTCCCGATGCAATGCCCCTGCCTCAGCGCCAAGCTCTGCCATGGCGCCAAGTACCGCAATCTTCTGCCCCTCGCGCCGGGCCAGAACCCCGAGCGCGGCTTTCATGGACGACGGGTTGGCGTTGTAACTGTCGTCAATCAACGTCAGTTCCGGCGACAGCTTCAGAACCTGAAGCCGCCCTTTCACCGGCGCAACACTGGCCAACCCGACAGCAATCGCCTGATCACTGGCACCCAGCTCGCGGGTGGCAGCAATGGCCAGCAGCATGTTGGTGATGTTGTGATCGCCTTCCAGTCCCAGTGTCACCCGGCACTGCCAGCCATCCGGCCCGCTCACCTGAATGGTTCTGGTTCCGGCGTCCTGGTTTTCGATGACCGCGTGATAATCCGCTTCGGCACCAAGACGGCTGACTCCGGCGACACGGCGGGCGCCGGCACGGGTTCGCCACTGCTCAAAAGCCGGGTCGTCGCGGTTGAGCACCATCAGCCCATCTGCCGCGACGCCATCAATGATTTCGCCCTTGGCCAGAACAATATTCTCGTAACTGCCAAACCCTTCCAGATGGGCTTCGCCAGCATTCGTGAGAATGGCTACGCGGGGCTTCGCCAGGGAAACGGTATGGGCAATTTCACCCAGCCCGCTGGCACCCAGTTCAATCACGCCATACTGGTGTTCCGGAGAGAGGCCGAACAGCGTAAGCGGCACACCGATGTGATTGTTCAGGTTGCCTTTTGTCGAAAGCGTCTTGCCCATCTGCGAGAGAATGGCGGCGCACATCTCCTTGACCGTGGTCTTGCCACTGCTACCGGTGATCGCAAGAATGCCGGCTTTGCTTTCTTCACGGTTGCCCGCCGCGAGCCGGGCCAGGGCCTCCAGCGTGTCGCCTACCACCAGCTGGGGCAGATCAATTCTGCTGTCAGGCGTGTCAACCACCAGGCCAACTGCGCCCTTGTCCTGCGCCTGTTGCAGGAACCGGTGGCCATCAAAATTTTCGCCTCGCAGGGCCACGAACAGCTGCCCTTGCTCCAGAGTACGGGTATCGGTGGAAACCCCGTTGAAGCTCACTGACGCAGGATTGCCCGAAGTGCACTCGGCACCCAGCCAGCTCCTGGCTTCTGCCAGCGAAAAGGCGCGCATCATGCCACACCCCCATTGAGTTTCAAGACGTGGCGAACCTGCTCGGCATCGCTGAACGGGTATCTCTGGCCGGCGATTTCCTGGTAAGCCTCGTGCCCTTTCCCTGCAATCAGAACGAGGTCGTTCGGAGTGGCCGAACGGATCGTCGACAGGATGGCCTCGGCCCGGTCATGAATGACCGTCACCTTTGCTGAATCCGAGAATCCGGCAAGAATATCCTGCGCAATTACTTTGGGATCTTCACTTCGGGGATTGTCGTCCGTCACCACTACGCGATCCGCAAGCTTCTCGGCTTCCCGAGCCATGTCCGGACGCTTGCCGGAATCGCGGTCACCGCCGCAGCCAAATACACAAATCAGCTCACCAGTCACATGCGGTCGCAGAGCTGCCAGGGCATTCGCCAGGGCATCCGGGGTATGGGCGTAATCGACCACCACTCTGACACCATTGGCGCCACCGAATCTTTCGAGTCTGCCAGGGGGCGGTGTGAGTCGGCCGGTGGCCTGCTGAACACGCTCTACCGGAACACCGAGTGTGAGTACTGTCGCCATCGCCGCCAAAACATTGCTCGCGTTGAAGCTGCCCATCAGGGGAACGGCGATAGCAAACCTGCCCCACTCGCCATCCACGTCAGCTTCAAAGCCCTCGTCGGTTGGCCGGAACTCACGCAACCAGAGTTCAGTCTGTGCCTCGTGAAGGCTGTACCGCACGCGATCACATTTGCCGTCCAGCTGTTCGAAGAGTTGCCGGCCGAAAGGATCGTCAAAATTGATCACTGAAAAGTGCAGCTCCTCTCGCTCGAACAACCGGGCCTTGGCTGCGCCGTATGCTTCCATGGAGCCGTGGTAGTCGAGATGGTCCCGGGTCAGATTGGTAAACACGGCCCCGGTCATGGAGATGTTGTCCACCCGGCCCTGATCCAGTGCGTGGGAGGACACTTCCATCACAGCAGCGCGACCTTCCTGCTTCACGATCCGGGACAGGACCCGGTTAACCTGAACCGCATCCGGCGTGGTGTGAGTTGCTGGTTGAAGCGCACCGGGCATGCCATACCCCAAAGTGCCCAGGATGCCGCAGGGGGTCCCCGTTTCTTTAAGCAGCTGCGCCACATACTGGCAGACCGACGTCTTGCCATTGGTCCCGGTCACACCAATCAGGCGGAGCCGTTGCGAAGGATGCTCAAAGAACCGGTCCGCAATTCGGCCCACCAGGCTTCGCAGGCCGGCAACGGGCACAATCAGGGCGCCATGGTGTTCAGTGCACTCGCCGGCCTGTTCGGCTTCGAGGAGAATAACCGTCGCGCCAGCCTCAATGGCCTTATCGACATAAAAATCGGCAGGCGTTCGGGCACCCGACAGGGCTATAAACGCATCGCCGGAGGCGACCTCGCGACTGTCGGTTTTCAGACCGTGAATGGTCACATCGAACACCGACGGAACCGCTACAATGCCTTGCAATAACGTGCTGAGAGATGTGATGCACATAGGCCTACCCTCGCTCTCCGGATGCAGACGAAGCCATTTCGGCCTCGCCTACTTCCAGTTCAGGCTTCACATTCAACAGTCGCAGTGCGTCACTCATCACCCGTGAGAATACCGGCGCAGCAACCTCGCCACCGTAATATTCTCCGGACTGCGGCGCATCAACGGCCACAACCGTAACCAGTCTGGGATTATCAATAGGCGCCATACCGGCAAAAATCGCCTTGTACTGGCTGTCTTCGTAACCCTGGGCACCAACAAGATGAACTGTCCCGGTTTTGCCGCCGGCCGAGTAGAATCCCGGCTGTGCACGTTTGCCAGTCCCCCTCGAAACCGCCTCGCGCAACATATTGCGAACCTGATGGGTTACCTGCTCCGAAAGCACCCGCTGACCCTCCGGCTTCTCATCCTGCCGGACCAGACTCAGTGGATAGCGCACACCACCGTTGGCGATCACCATATAGGCTTGAGCCAGTTGCAGGGCGTTCACGCTCATACCGTACCCGTAAGACAGCGTTGCCTCTTCCACGGGGCGCCACTTGGGTGGAGAGGGCAACACACCCACCGCTTCGCCCGGGAAGCCGATACCGGTTGGCTGCCCTAGCCCGAGACGGGCGTATAGATCGCGGATCACATCGCCACCGAGATCGGTGGCAATTCGACTGATTCCGACGTTGCTGGACTTGACGATGATCTCAGCCATATCCATCACGCCATAGTTGCGATGATCCCGGATGGTAAAACGGCCAAAACGGCGAAAACCGGGACTGGTATCGATAGTGCTGTTAACCGAATAGCTGCCGGACTCCAGTGCAGCCGCCATGGTGATCGGCTTCATGGTTGAGCCGGGCTCGAACAGATCGGTAATGGCCTTGTTCCGGAGATTCTCAGCGGCTAGCTGACTGCGGTCATTGGGGTTGTAGGACCCCTGATTGACCATTGCCAGAACCTCACCGGTATCCACGTCGAGCATGACCAGTGTGCCCCCTCTGGCATTATGAGCCGCCACAACAGCTTTGAGTTCCCGGTAGGCGAGGTACTGGAGGCGCAAATCAATGCTGAGCGCGAGATTTTGACCAGGGCTGGCATCGCGAATCAGGGTCAGATCCTTGATGATACGACCTCGATTATCTTTCAGAACGCGCTTGCGGCCGGTTTCACCAGACAGCCACTGGTTATACGCCAGTTCGATTCCTTCCTGGCCACGCTCATCGATATCCGTGAAACCCACAACGTGAGCGGTCACTTCGCCCGCGGGGTAATAGCGACGGTATTCCTGACGGGTGTATATCCCATCGATCTCCAGATCCAGAACCTTTCTGGCCAGATCCGGCTGAATCTTGCGGCGCAGGTAAATGAACTCCCGACCGGAGTATTCTTTGAGTCGCTGCCGGAGGGAGGCCTCGTTGATGTCCAGAAGACGCGCGAGGTTGGTCAGACGTGCCTCGGAAGGGTCAGCCTCTGACGGATTGGCCCAGATGGTCTGTACTGGCGTGCTGACGGCCAGCGGCTCGTCATAACGATCGGTGACAACACCACGGTGAGCATCAATACTCTCAACCCGGATGGTCCGGACATCACCCTGCTTGCGCAGGAAATCGTTATCCACGACGTGGAGGTCGACCAGGCGCCAGCCAAGCACACCCACGACCAGGAGAAAGACGCCCACAACGGAGCCAAAACGCCAGGCTGCCAGCCCGGACGCCAAACGCTGCCCCCATGTTGTCTTCTTTCCCTGATCGGACACGTCGATCACCCTGAATCGTTGTTGTTTTCGTTTATTATCGGTTTGCAACCGGCGACATCAGCGGTACCAGCACGATATCCTGACGCCCGGGCACTACCATGCTAAAACGCTCAGCCGCCAGCTTTTCGACTCGACCGTGGGCGCTAAGCGCACTCTGTTCAAGCAGCAGCTGACTCCATTCACTTTGATAGCGGTCGCGCTCGGACTGAAGCTGCGAAAGGGTATTAAATAGTTCCCGGTTCTCGTGGGCACTCACTACCACGCCGATGGAGGAAGCCAGCAACACGGCAACCAGCCCGAGCGAGACCAGCACTTTGCCTTGCTTCGTAGCGGCGAATACCTGCCTGGAAATCCGGACTGCGGTTGCAACGCCGTCGCGGACCTTCTGCTTGTTGAGCTTCGCCGTTTTTACCGGCTCTTCAATAGCTACCGCGCCCATGGTTACGCGCTCCCCTGCGAGTTTTTCCTGAGATCTGTGCGTTCCAGCACCCGCATGACTGCGCTGCGGGCACGTACGTTGTCACTTACTTCGTCAGCTCCGGCCTTACTGGCCTTACCAACCAGACGGAAGTCCGAGGCCTCCTGCTCTGCCGTTACCGGAACACCTTTAGGCAACTGCGGCCCGCGGGCCAGATCCCTCATGAACCGCTTGACCAACCGGTCTTCCAGCGAATGGAAGCTGATGACCACCAGGCGCCCTCCCGGGGCAAGGTGATCAACAGCAGACTGAAGACCCACTTCCAGATCCTCCAGCTCCCGGTTGATAAAGATCCGGATTGCCTGAAAGGTCCGGGTGGCCGGATGCTTGTGCTTTTCTTTCTTGGGCACCGCCTCGCTGACCAGCTCAGCCAACTGGCGAGTGGTTTCGACGGGCGCTTCCTGGCGACGCTCGACCAGGAGCCGGGCAATGCGCCGGGAGAACCGCTCCTCGCCATAGCGGAAGATCACATTCGCGATATCCGACTCCTCCGCCGTTGCGAGCCACTCCGCCGCACTGGGCGATTGCTCAGTATTCATGCGCATGTCCAGCGGCCCATCGCGCATGAAACTGAAACCACGGGAGGCATCATCAAGCTGCGGCGATGACACGCCGAGATCCAGCAAAACGCCGTTAACTGTCTGCCAATCCTGACCGACTAACGCGGTGCCGAGCTCCGCAAAGGAGCCATGAAAGCAATGGAAGCGGCTATCCTGGGCTTCCAGCTCTCTTGCCTCGCGGATAGCTTCGGGATCCTTGTCAATTCCAAGGAGCTGCCCCGACTTTCCGAGACGGCCCAGGATCAGGCGACTGTGGCCACCCCGTCCGAAGGTGCCATCCACGTAATAGCCATCGGGGTCGCTGACCAGATAGTCGACCGCCGAATCCAGGAGTACCGAGCGATGCGAGTACGCCGCCCCGGCCTCCTGACTGCGATCGGAGGTCATAAGGACAGCGCCTCCATCTCGGGCGGCATCTCTTCATCATCAGAGGACTCATCCAGCCAGGCGAACCAGCGCTCTTCGCTCCAGAGCTCAAGCTTCTTGCCCTGCCCGATCAGCATCAGTTTTTTCTCCAGATGGGCATAACTTCTCAGAGTTGGAGGAATCAGGATGCGCCCGGCAGAGTCCAGCTCCATGGGTGCAGCATTACCCAGAATCAGCCGTTGCAGGCGCCGGGCCGCCTTGTTCATGTTCGGAAGCGCCTCGATTTTGGGCCGCAGAACCTCCCATTCAGGTTCGGGATAAAGCAGCAGGCACCGCTCCTCGTCAGCGTTTGCAGTCAATACAATGCGCCCACCACAGGCCTGCGCGAGCTCTTCGCGCACCTTGGCGGGGATCGCCAGGCGACCCTTCGCATCCATATTGATGGCATGACTGCCGAGAAAATTACTCATTTACGCTGTCTCTGGGTGCCTGATATCCACAAAAAACCACTAGAATCCACTTTTTCCCACTTCTGCACACTATAGAAACACGCAATACACAATGCAAGCGCCGCAAACAGCGCCACACTTGGAAAACTTCCTTTTATGACAAGAGGTTACAGAGCCAGATTCGATGAAATGGTGAGATTACGGAAAAGAAAAGAAGTAAAATCAAATACCTGCAAAAAACTCTGAAGACTGCAAGTGAGGTTTAAGATTTTTTGGCTATAAAGAACGCCTGTTGAGAATGACAGACATTTCAGGAAGGGAAAAAAAAGCGAGCTCGCCGATAAGCCGGGTTCTGTCTTGGACAGTCATTCATCTAGGGTCTGCGTCACCACAGACCTCAAGCAACCTACCCGAATCCAGCGCGGGCCACGCCATTGGATTCCTATTTGGTCTTGCTCCAGGTGGGGTTTACCATCGCCGTGGACTGTTGCCAGCCACGCGGTGCGCTCTTACCGCACCGTTTCACCCTTACCGGCGCCCGAAGGCGCTTAGGCGGTATACTTTCTGTTGCACTTTCCGTCGGCTCGCGCCGCCCAGGCGTTACCTGGCACCTTGCCCTATGGAGCCCGGACTTTCCTCCCCCGGAAAACCGGCGGCGACTGTCTGGCGAGCTCGGGCGAGACAATACTCCTGCGCCCATGGCCTTGCAAGGGAAACTGCCACGGTGTTCAGCCATCCTTCAGCTCCAGAGCCCGCTGGTAAAGCTCATTTTTCGATAACCCGGTCAACTCGGCAGCCATTTTGGCGACCTTCTTGACCGGCAGCTCAGCCAGCAAAACACGAAGCACCCGGTCCACATCCATAGTAGCTTCCTTACTGTTACCCGGCTGGGCCATCGCACCCCGAACCATAACCACGAACTCGCCGCGGCTTCCGTGAGGGTCTCGCTCCAACTCTGCCAGAACCTCTGCCACTGAACCGGAATAGAAGGTTTCGAAGGTCTTGGTAATCTCGCGACCAAGGACAATCTCTCGATCGGATCCCAACACCTCACCGATATCACGCACCGATTCCAGGATTCGATGAGGCGATTCGTAAAAAACCAGAGTCGCTACTTCACTGCTCAGCAAGTCCAGGCTGGCTTTGCGACCAGAGCGTTTCGCCGGCAGAAACCCCACGTAAAGAAATCGGTCCGTCGGCAGGCCGGCAGCACTCAATGCCGCCACCAGGGCACAGGGCCCCGGGATCGGGCTGACTCTGTGCCCGGCCGCCCTGGCCTCACGCACCAGAACATAACCGGGATCCGAAATCAGCGGCGTACCGGCATCGGAGATCAGAGCCACATCACGTCCGGCCTGAAGTTCAGCCAGAATACCGGCAGCGCGATCCTTTTCGTTGTGATCATGGAGCGCGATCATTCGCTTCTGTATACCCAAATGACTCAGCAGCCGACCACTGTGCCGCGTATCCTCGGCAGCCACCACATCCACACTGGCCAGCGTCCGGGTTGCCCGTGGAGACAGATCGTCAAGATTGCCGATGGGCGTGGCAACGACATAAAGCGTGCCACCCGACTCACCCTTGCGGCTATCTGACGACGGGAAATCGCTGACCTCGTTTTTCAAAGCTTCTGCCTCTCTTGTGGGGAGTCCGGGACCGTGACAGTTACGTCATGTGAATTAACCCCGGAGCTGTTAAACTTGCCACCGTTAGTCTGGCGCTACAAGCCCAATCATCCGGAGTATGTCGAGCCTGCCATGATAAAGATCCGCATTCATCAACGAGCCCTGGCCAGCGTATTTACTGCCGCCCTTTTGTCGGCTGGTTGCGCCACCGTGAACCTCGAAACCCATGTTGCACAAACCGCCGATCAGGCCCTGGAACTGGCGAGCAACGAAGACAGCATCGAAACCGCCCAGGCTTACCTGCTCCGGATCGCCAGCAGGTTCCAGGACCAGGGCAATCACGCGGCGGCCAGAACGCTACTTCAAAGTCAGCAGCTGGCGCAACCCGCTACGGGGCTTGGCAACCAGAAACTGCTACTGACCATGGCAAGCGCCACCGCCCTCGAAGATGAATCCTGGGCAAAAGAGATCGCCGGCGAACTCACACCGTCGACCTTTATAGACTACCCGGCGGACCTGATTGCCCGGGCAGCCAACCTGCAGGCGGACACCTTCGCCCTGGCCGGTGAGCCCATGCCTGCAGCCATGACCCTGATCCTGCTGGCCCAGACGGACAACACCGCGGATGCACAACAGATTCACAACCGGGTCTGGTCTCTGCTGGAAGTGGTTCCCGACAGCGAGCTCAACTCAGCCTCTGCCGAGGCCATCGGCTACGAATCCCAGGGATGGCTGGAACTGGCCAGCCTCGTCCGGACACCGGACGCCGGCATTGACGAACAGGGGCGAATCATCCGTGGCTGGCAGAACAACTGGCCCGGTCATCCTGCCGCCCAGGTACTGCCCTCGGAGCTGCAACTGATCGCCACGCTGGCCGAAAGCCGCCCTGAAAAAATCGCCCTCGTCCTGCCCCTCGAGGGGCCGCTGGCAACCGCCGGCAAGGCGATTCGCGATGGCTTTCTGGCGGCCTACTACCTCGACGACTCTGCTGACCGGGGTGAAACCGACATTCGCATCTTCAACACCGCGGGAACATCGTTCAGCGATCTCTACAAACAGCTGTCCGAGCAGGATATCGACCTGATTGTTGGTCCCCTGGAAAAAGAAGCGCTTGCCGGCCTTGGCTCAATGAATACACTGCCGGTGCCCGCGCTGGGGCTGAATTACCTGCCCGCCGATACCAAGCCTGCTGACGGGCTTTATCAATTCGGGCTCTCCGCCGAAGACGAGGCGCGGCAGATTGCCGACCGGCTCGCCGCCGAACAGTTGCGTCAGGTTCTGGTTCTTATCCCCGGCGGCGAATGGGGCGATCGCGTCGAGGCGGCATTGCTGAAACGCATGGCCTCCCATGACGGCGTTGCCCTGGATATTGAACGCTTCTACCGGGAGGACAACCTTCGGGCGGTAACGGCCGATCTGCTGGGCATCACCGTTTCCCGGGACCGGGCCATTCAGGTTGAACGGACTATCGGCATGGACGTCGAGTTCGAGCCAAGGCGCCGGCAGGACGCGGACGCCATCGTCATGGTGGCAGAGCCCACGGTGGCAAGGCAGTTCAAGCCCCTGTTCGCGTTTTATTTCGGGGGTGACCTGCCAGTTTACTCGCCTTCCATTATCTATGAGGGCACACCCGCACCGTCCCGGGACCGAGACCTGAACGGGGTTATTTTCACTGACATTCCGTGGGTTCTGGGCGACGACAACGAACTGCGCACCCGGGCCACGGAAAACCTGTCAGGCACCCGTGGCCAACCCGGTCGCCTGTTCGCCATGGGCGCCGATGCGTGGCAACTGAGTAAACGCCTGCCACTGCTGAAACAGGTCGAAAGCGCCTCGATATCAGGGCAGACCGGTGTACTTACCATGACACCACAGGGCAGCATTCATCGGGAACAGCTGTGGGCACAGTTCCGAAATGGGGTTCCCGAGCTCATCCCTGACCCCGTGACCGAAGAGAGCGAGGCAGCAACCCCGGAACAGGAAACCGCGCCCCTCAGCGAATAACACCACAGGAGCAAATCAGCTGCCATGGATGGCACCAAAACCCTGGGCAATCACTTCGAAGGCGTAGCAGCCCGATACCTTGCAAGTCGGGGCGTGCGGATAATCGAACGCAATATTTACAATCGCGGCGGCGAAATCGACCTCGTGGGCCAGGATGGCGATACCCTTGTGTTCTTTGAGGTCCGCTATCGAGGCGCGGGTAGCCTTGTTGACCCGGCAAGCTCAATCAATTACCCCAAACAGAAACGCCTGATTCGTGCAGTTTCATTCTATTTGCACAGACATGGGCTCTGGAACAACCTCTCGCGAATAGACGTGGTTGCCATCAGCCCGGGTACCGTCAAAAAATACCGGGTACAATGGATCAGGAACGCAATTCTGGCAGGATAGTGATACCGAAAATGACCGACACCGAACACCAGATCAATCAGTGGTTCGCAAGCCATATGGAGCATACTGCCCAGGCCGCCAGCACGGTGGGCCCTGATATTGAGGAGGTTGCCAATGCCTTCGTGGGAACTCTGCTCCAGGACGGAAAAATCATCACCTGCGCCAATGGCAATGCCAACATTCTGGCACAGTACTTCTGCACCGCCCTTCTGAACCGGTTCGACCAGGACAGACCCGCACTACCCGCCATCAACCTTGGCGCCGATGCGACGACCTATTCGGCGATCTGCCGGGATAACCGTTTCAACGACACCTTCTCCCGCCAGGTCAGGGCAATTGGCAAACCCGGAGACCTGCTTTTCGTCATTGTTGATGACGGGCACAAGGCCAACCTCATCCAGGCGATCCAGGTCGCCCATGACCGGGAAATGAGCGTTGTGGTTCTCAGTGCACGGGAAAAATCGGATATAACGTCGCTATTACACCCGGAAGATCACGAAATTGCACTGAACAATCTCAGCCCAACCGAGGCAACGCCACTATTACTGCTCATCATTAACGCCCTTTGTGGGCTGATCGACGCGAAGATCTTCGGGGGATAAAAAAGCCAGCAAATGCTGGCTTTCTCAAGACGGTGGGGCGAGGTTTATTTAACGACCTTGAGGGTTGGCCTGCCCGAAGGGCGATCCTCCTGCCCGGATGAAGACTGCTCGCCTTCACGCTCACGGGAAGTGCCGTCAGGATCCGGGGAGCCTGGCTCGCTACCGAACACCATGCCCTCACCGTTTTCCTTGGCGTAGATTGCCATAACCGCCTGCAGCGGAATGAACACCTGCATGGGCACGCCGCCAAAACGGGCACTGAACTCCAGTGCGCCATTGCCGATCACCAGGCCACGCACCGCTCCCGGACTGATATTCAGAACAATCTGTCCATTCGCGACATGCTCAGTCGGCACCTGCACACCCTGAATGCCTGCATCCACCACGATGTAGGGGGTACAGTCATTGTCCAGTATCCACTCATTGAATGCTCGTACCAGGTACGGGCGGCTGGACGTCATGGTGTTTTTACTCTCAGCCACTGCCACTCTCCTGCTCCGGCCAGCGGAACGTTACCAAATCAGCTGCGAATGTCTTCTTCCAGATCGGACAGGCTTGCCTTGAACCCTTCCCGGCTGAAGATGCTCTCCATGTACTTCTGCAGTGGCTTGGCCTGCTTTTCGTTCAGCTCGATACCGAGCGACGGAAGGCGCCAGAGGATCGGAGCAATACAACAGTCCACGATAGTGAACTCTTCAGACAGGAAGAACGGCATCTCTCCAAACAGCGGTGCCGTTGCCAACAGGCTCTCTTTCAGCTCTTTGCGCGCTGTTTCAGAGGCCTTGGCGTTCGGCTGCGCCAGGATCTGGTCAACCAGGCCACACCAGTCTTTCTGAATCCGATGAATCATCAGACGGCTGTTGGCACGGGCAACCGGGTACACCGGCAACAAGGGGGGATGCGGGAAACGCTCGTCGAGGTACTCCATCATGATGTTGGGCTCATAAAGCACCAGATCACGATCCACCAGTGTCGGCAGGGCGTTGTACGGGTTCAGGTCGGCTAGCTCAGCCGGCGGATTGTCGGGATCCACATCAACGATATCGACGGTAACACCCTTCTCTGCCAGAACAATGCGCACTCTGTGGCTGTAATGGCTGGCCGGATCCGAGAAAAACGTCATTGATGACCGCTTGGTCACAACGCCCATAGAACTACCTCACGAGTAAACAAACCGAAATGATCCTGAAAAAACGCAAAAATCCAGCGGGCCGGTTATGCCCGCTGGAACTCAGGGGACGGGATTATACCCTATTTCTCAGTGTACGTCCTTCCAGTACTCACGATTGAGCAGGTAGGCGAACACGAAGAAGATGGCCACAAAGATCAAGACAAAGATCCCCAGACGCTCACGCTCAAGCTTGACCGGATCACCCATGTAAGACATGAAATTGGTCAGGTCATACATGGCCTGGTCAAACTCGGCTCCTGACATGCTGCCTTCGATAGCGTACTCCGGGCAAACGTCCGCGTTGTTAATGTTGCCACTCAAAGGCTCAACGCTGGCCGGGGTACCAATATTAGGCTCGACGGCACACAGCCCCTGCATACCAACCAGGACATGGGGCATGCCCACAGCCGGGAACACCACGTTGTTCACGCCCAGCGGACGGGACTCGTCTTTGTAGAAACCACGCAGGTACGAATACACCCACGCTTCGCCACGCAAACGGGTTTCCAGCGTAAGGTCCGGTGGCGGCGCACCGAACCAGTCAGCCGCCATGTCCTTGTTCATGGAGTTTTTCATCAGCTCGCCAATCTTGGCGCTGGTGAAGATCAGATTCTCCTCATACAGCTCGTCGGGAATCTCCAGGTCGTCAGCCACACGCTTGTAGCGGGCATATTCCATGGAGTGACAGCCCATGCAGTAGTTGGTGAACAGGGCTGCACCGCGCTGCAAAGATGCTTTGTCAGAGTGATCTGACTCAAAGCTGTCCAGCGGCACAGTTGAACCCGCTGCCAGCCCGAGAGCTGGCAGGACCGCGATGAAAAGACCAAAAATCAGCTTTCTCATTATCCTGTCACCCTCTCTGGAACTGGCTTGGTTTTCTCCATACGCGTATAGAACGGCATGAGGATAAAGTAGAGGAAGTACAGCACCGTCAGAACTTGGGCAACCATGGTGCGGCCTTCAGTCGCAGGTACCAGGCCGAGATAGCCAAGCACCACGAAGCTGACTGCGAAGATGGCCAGGGCAATCCGACTCAACCAGCCCTTGTAACGCATTGAACGCACCGGACTCTTGTCCAGCCAGGGCAGCACGAACAGAATGGCGATCGCCGCACCCATCACCACAACACCCCAGAACTTGGCATCCAGACCGAACAGGTCAATGGTTACCGCACGCAGCATTGCGTAGAAAGGTGTGAAGTACCAGACCGGAGCAATGTGATTTGGCGTTTTCAGCGGGTTTGCCGGCTCGAAATTCGGCTTCTCAATGAACAGCCCACCGCCTTCCGGGAAGAAGAACACGACGATGAAGAAGATAAAGAAGAATACACCAACGCCCAGCAGGTCGTGCACAGTGTAGTAAGGATGGAACGGGATACCGTCTTTCGGAATGCCGTTTTCGTCCTTGTTTTTCTTGATATCAATACCGTCAGGGTTGTTTGAGCCCACTTCATGCAGCGCCAGGATGTGAAGCACAACCAGACCAAGCAGAACGATCGGCAGCGCCACCACATGCAACGCGAAGAAGCGGTTCAGGGTAATGCCGGAAATCAGGTAATCGCCACGAATCCACAGTGACAGATCCTCACCAATGACCGGAATAGCACCGAACAGGTTAACGATAACCTGCGCACCCCAGTAGGACATCTGGCCCCAGGGCAGCAGATAACCCATGAACGCCTCAGCCATCAGGATCAGGTAGATCAACATACCGAAGATCCAGATCAATTCACGCGGCTTCTGGTAGGAGCCATACATCAGCCCCCGGAACATGTGGAGATACACCACGACGAAGAATGCCGAAGCACCGGTAGAGTGCAGGTAACGCAGCAACCAACCCCATTCGACATCACGCATGATGTACTCGACAGATGCAAACGCACCTTCACCGGAGGGGTTATAGCTCATGGTGAGCCAGATCCCGGTAACCAGCTGGTTTACCAGAACCAGCATGGCGAGGGAGCCAAAGAAGTACCACACGTTGAAGTTTTTCGGCGCGTAATACTTGCCCAGATGCTTGTTCCAGGCATCTACGATCGGCAGACGTTCGTCTACCCAGTTAATCAGCTTTTGCATTACGCTGCCTCCGGATCAAGACCAATCGTGAGGGTCGCATCGTCGTCAAAACGATAAGGCGGCACCTCGAGGTTCAGGGGAGCAGGCTGCGCCTCGTAGACCCTTCCGGCCATATCATATCGGGAACCGTGACACGGACAGAAAAGACCACCCAGCCACTCGTCACCGAGATCCGCCGGAGCAACTTCCGGTCGGTAGGACGGAACACAGCCAAGATGGGTACACAGCCCTACAAGCACGGCAAATTCCGGCTTCAGGGAGCGCAGGATGCCATCAATATACGGTGGCTGCTGAGGTGCTTCCGACTGGGGGTCTTTCACCCGGTCGTTAAGCTTCTCGATATTCGCCTGCATCTCTTCGGTACGGCGGATGATCCAGACCGGCTTACCCCGCCACTCGACCGTAATCTGCTGACCCGGTTCAATCTTGCTGACATTGACGGTTACCGGTGCACCCGCTGCTTCCGCTTTGGCACTGGGATTCCAGGATGCCACGAAAGGAACGGCCGCACCGACGACGCCGACTCCACCCACCACAGACGTAGCACCGATCAGAAACCGGCGCCGGCCTTGGCTCACGTCGCCATTACTCATTATGGTTTTCTCCCATCAGGCGATGTCACAGCCCGCAAAACCGCCGGCAATGTGCATCTAAAAGGACTTCACAACCCAAAAATATAAGCGCCCAAATGGTAATGAAATTACCAGGGGCTTACAAGTCGGAAAGCCGCCGCTGGCGCCTCATCCCTGTTCCAGATCAATTTGCTGACAAATCGCCCGAACATAAAAAAACCCGACCGAAAAGGGCCGGGTTTTCCAGGATCCTGCTCCAGCGAAATTAACGCTTGGAGTACTGAGGACGCTTACGCGCCTTGCGCAGACCCACTTTCTTACGCTCGACTTCACGCGCGTCACGGGTAACGTAACCCGCCTTACGCAGCGCCGGACGCAGAGTTTCGTCGTAATCCATCAGAGCGCGGGTCAGACCATGGCGAATCGCGCCAGCTTGGCCACTGATACCACCACCCTTGACGGTGATGTTGATATCAAAGCGATCGGTAGATTCGGCAACAACCAGCGGCTGACGAACGATCATGCGCAGAGTCTCACGACCGAAGAAATCTTCGATTGAGCGACCATTGATGGAGATGTTACCGCTTCCCGGCTTGATAAAAACCCGAGCCGTGGATGTCTTGCGGCGACCAGTACCGTAATTTTGTGCTACAGACATATCCGCCTTCCGTTAAATGTCGAGTTCTTTGGGCTGCTGGGCTGCGTGAGGATGCTCAGCGCCGGCATAGATTTTCAGCTTCTTGAACATGGCGCGACCGAGCGGGCCTTTCGGAAGCATGCCTTTGACAGACTTCTGAATGATTTGCTCGGGAGCCTTGTCGACCAGCTTCTCGAAGTTGATGGATTTGATTCCACCCGGAAAGCCGGTATGACTGTAGTACATCTTGTCAGATGCTTTCTTGCCGGTAACCCGCACCTGGCTCGCGTTGATCACAACAATGTAATCGCCAGTGTCTACGTGAGGGGTGTACTCAGGCTTATGCTTGCCCCGCAGACGTAGGGCGATTTCGGTTGACAGACGACCCAGCGTCTTGCCGGCTGCGTCTACAACGTACCAGTCACGTTTTACTGTTTCTGGTTTCGCACTCAGAGTCTTCATTGATTCCGCCTTGAACGCTATATAAGAAACGTTAAAAACCACCACCGGTAAATGCAAGGCATCCGGAGGAGGTTCCATACCTGTGTTGCGCTGCCATCATTCGGGGCTGAGATAATGACATCGCCTTGAAAAGCCAGGGCGCGAAGTATACTCGAACCACCCAGGAAAGCCAACCCTGTGTCGATTCGTTTCGTTATTCCCCTATGCCGGCACTGGACCAACCATATAACCGGTAAACATTATCCAGAAGTACAGGCGCCAATTGCTCCGGCGTCCCGCCACGGATCTCCGCGAGCGCGTCCAGAATATCCAACAGGTACCGTGGGGAATTCTGCCCCTGCTGCACGCCTTCCGGTGCCATGTCCGGCGCATCCGTTTCGAGCACCAGCGCTTCCAGTGGCAGCCTTGCGATTGCATCGCGGGTCTTTCGCGCCCTGGGATGGGTAATCACGCCCCCCACTCCGATGAAGCACCCCAGGTCAACCAGCTTGCGGGCCTGCTGAAAACTTCCGCTGAAGCCGTGAAGCAGGGCCCGGCCACCCCACTGCCGACCATTAAGCAGACTGTGTACTTCGTCATGGGTCTTAACGGAATGGATCACCAGCGGCATATTTAGCTCTTGAGCCAGCTCCACTTGCGCCTCAAACCAGGGCCACTGCAGTTCGAGACTTCCCCGCAGCCGGTCGAGCCCGCACTCACCGATTGCCACACAGCGCTCGGGGTGAGCCTCCAGCAGCCGGCGGAGCTCCGTCAGATCCTCCTCCGAATGCTCTTCAACGAACCAGGGATGTATGCCAAGACAGTAAAACAGGCCTTTGTGCGCCAGCGCTGTGTCACGAACCCGGCCCCAATCCGGCCGCCTGACACCGGGTATTACCAGCCCACGAAGTCCGCGCGAGCGACCCTGCTCAAGTTCCGCATCGCGGCGGCCATCGAACTGGGGAAAATCAAAATGGCAATGGGCGTCGATCAGCTGCACAGTCACCTCCGCCCGGAACCGTTAATGCTCCCGGGTCTTGTGGAACTGGATGTCCGGATACCTCTCCTGGGCCAGATTCAGGTTCACCATGGTCGGAGCGATATAGGCGAGCCGGTCACTGCCATCAAGGGCCAGGTTGTCGTTGTTCTTGCGCTGGAACTCGTCCAGCTTCCTGTCATCACTGCAGGTCACCCACCGAGCCGTGGCGACGTTAATCGGCTCATAGATCGCCTCGACCTTGTACTCACTTTTCAGGCGGCTGACCACCACGTCGAACTGCAAAACACCCACTGCGCCAACGATCAGATCGTTATTGCGCAGCGGCCTGAATACCTGAACGGCACCCTCTTCCGACAGCTGAATCAACCCTTTCTGGAGCTGCTTGGCCTTGAGCGGATCCTTCAAGCGAATCCGACGGAACAGTTCCGGGGCAAAGTTCGGGATACCGGTGAACTTCATGTCTTCACCGGCAGTAAAGGTATCGCCCAACTGAATGGTGCCATGATTGTGCAGGCCGATAATATCGCCGGCAAAGGCCTGCTCGGCGTGCTCACGGTCACCGGCCATGAAGGTCAGCGCGTCGGAAAAGCGCACTTCCTTGCCGATACGTACATGACGGGCTTTCATGCCCTGGTTGTAACTGCCGGAAACAATGCGGAGAAACGCAACGCGATCGCGGTGTTGCGGGTCCATATTAGCCTGGATCTTGAAGACGAAGCCCGAGAAGCCGTCCTCTGCAGGCTGGACCAGTCTCTGGTCGGTTTCCCGTGGCTGTGGCGCCGGGGCCCATTCCACCAGACCATCCAGCATGTGGTCGACACCGAAGTTACCCAGGGCGGTACCAAAGAATACCGGCGTCAACTCGCCAGCAAGAAAGGCTTCCTGATCAAACTCGTGGGACGCGCCTTTGACCAGCTCAATTTCATCACGCAGATCGCCCGCATAGGCGCCAATGGCGTCGTCCAGCTCCGGGTTATCAAGACCTGAGATAACCCGCTTGTCCTGAATCATGTGCCCCTGACCGGACTGATAGAGAATGACCTCATCCCGAAGCAGGTGATACACACCCTTGAAGCTCTTGCCCATACCAATAGGCCAGGTGATCGGCGCGCAGGCAATCTTCAGTACGTCCTCAACCTCATCCATCAGTTCCACCGGATCCCGCGTATCCCGGTCCAGCTTGTTCATGAACGTGAGAATGGGGGTATCCCGCAGGCGAGTAACTTCCATGAGCTTGATGGTCCGCGCCTCGACACCCTTGGCGCTGTCAATCACCATCAGGCAGGAGTCCACCGCAGTCAGGGTCCGGTAGGTATCCTCAGAGAAATCCTCGTGGCCCGGCGTATCCAGAAGGTTCACCAGCTTTCCGCCATAGGGAAACTGCATAACGGACGTGGTTACCGAGATTCCCCGCTCTTTCTCCATTTCCATCCAGTCAGACTTGGCGTGCTGGCCGGATTTCTTTCCCTTGACGGTACCGGCTTTCTGGATCGCCTGCCCGAACAACAGCACCTTCTCGGTAATGGTGGTTTTACCGGCATCCGGGTGCGAAATAATGGCAAAGGTGCGGCGCTTGGCCACTTCCTGGGAAAGGTTAGACATAATCGAAAAGCAACCTGAATCTGATGTTCTGGAAAAGGCGGCCATTATAGGCCCTATGCCGCTGCGACGCTAACTCGCACTGAAGCGGTCAACGGCCGAGGGCACGCATCAGAACGCGAGCATCCTCCCGGCCGTTGGCAGCCGGATAATACCCGGGTCGCTGGCCGATCTCGTGAAAGCCCTCACTCTGGTACAAAGCGATGGCGGCATGATTGCTGACCCTGACCTCGAGCAACAGCTGGGACATGCCCTCATGGGCTGCGGTTGCCAGCACGTGCCTCAGCAGATAGCGCCCGACACCCTCACCGCGGCCCCTCGGGTGGACGCAGATATTCAGCAAATGGGCTTCATCAACGATATAGGCCACGACAGCGTAGGCCATCAGCATGTCTCCATGACAGACACCCCAGAGCCGGTAGTTGTCCTTGAAACAATCAAGAAACACCGACTCACTCCAGGGATGGGAATAACCTTGGCGTTCTATATCAAGTACAGCCGGAACATCGTCTGGCGCCAGGGGCCGAACCAGCAGATCGGCGTGGAGGACTTTCTGGTAGGTTTCCGGACAGGCCATTAACGGGCGACCAGGGGCCGTATTTGTTGCCAGAGCGACCGCTTCAGGGTCGGGTCACCGGCAATCTCGGCGAGGGTGTGCGGAAACCGAACCGCGGCGTCACGACCAAGCGCTTCCAGCAGCCAGCTGTGATCTGAGTCTCCGGCGCCCTGCAGAAGCACAACCGGCTGACGCTCCAGACCCGACAGAACACTGCGCATCACCTCGACAAAGTCATGGCCCGAGTTCCCGGGCACCAGCAGATTGTTGAAGATGGGCCAGGCCACATGCCCAAGCGCACTGGGCTGGCTTTCGCCCAGGCTCTTGAGGATATTCAACGCGAGGGTTTCCTGGAGCCGACTGCTGGCATCCGCGGACATGCCTCCGATCAGCGCAGCACCGCTCCCTGCCCAGACCATGAGATTGACCCGCTCTGCGGGGATCACAGACGATCGCGCTGCCGTCTCCTCTGGCGGCTCTGGTTCCGGGGAGTGCGTAATGGCCTCCGGCAAGGAAGGCGATTCGGGGGGCTGTCGGGAGGTTTTTCCCGGAACGCCAGCATCAGCTTCCATTAACGCCTGCAGATCCGCGATTCGGGCAACGCCCTCGGTTCGATTTGGCGCTGCCGGTTTACCCGGAGCCGGGCGAGCTGCATTGCTTACCGGGCGAGAGACAGGCTCGGAAACGACCGGGATAGTTTGTGGAACCTCAGTTGCCTCGGGAAATTCAAACTCAGGACTTGGCGCCGCACCCGGCAGCGGTTGCCGGGCATACCACATCCGTATTCCTGCGGCTCCCAGGTAAAACTGACGCTCTGCTTCCGATCCAATCATTAACTTCGCCTGTCCGGGTTCACCGAATTCACATTCTCACACATCCGCAACCTGGGGATGCTGTCGGATTCCGCCCTTACTGATCAGGTTCAGGGCCTCTATGTAGGCCTTGGCAGAGGCGATGATGATATCAGTATCAGCACCCACGCCGTTAACGATCCGACCCCCGCGCTCCAGGCGCACAGTCACTTCACCCTGGGCGTCGGTGCCGCTGGTGATGTTATTCACTGAATACAGCTGAAGGTTGCAGCCGGAATCCACCAGGGATTCGATTGCCTTGAACGTGGCATCGACCGGCCCGCTGCCTTCGGCCTCAACCTTGTGTTCTTTGCCGTCTACCGTCAGGGTCAGATTGGCCTTGGGCACGACTCCGGTCTCGGAGCATACCTGCATACAAACCAGGCCATACCGGCCATCTTCCTCTTTCTGTCGGGTATCGCTGGCAATCGCCTGGAGATCTTCGTCGAAAATTTCATGCTTCAGATCTGCCAGTGCCTTGAACCTTGTAAACGCTTCGTTCAACTCCGTTTCGGTCTCAAACTGAATCCCGAGTTCCAGCAAACGGGTGCGGAACGCGTTACGGCCGGAATGTTTACCCAGCACCAGGCTGTTGGTGTGCCAACCCACATCCTGTGCCCGCATGATCTCGTAGGTTTCGCGGTGCTTCAGAACCCCATCCTGATGAATGCCGGACTCATGGGCAAAGGCATTGGCGCCAACGATGGCCTTGTTGGGCTGGACCGGAAACCCGGTGATCGTGGACACCAGGCGCGACGCAGGCACGATGTGCTGGGTATCAATGCGGGTGTCTATGTGGAACAGGTCCTGGCGGGTGCGAACCGTCATCACAATTTCCTCGAGCGCTGCGTTACCGGCACGCTCACCCAAGCCATTGATGGTGCACTCCACCTGACGAGCGCCCTGGGAGACGGCTGCCAGAGAGTTGGAGACTGCCAGGCCGAGATCGTTGTGGCAATGCACCGAAAAAATGGCCTTGTCGGCGTTTGGAATCCGGTTCATAAGCTGACGGATGGTTTCCCCGAACTGCTCGGGAATGGCGTAGCCCACCGTATCCGGAATGTTGATTGTGCTGGCGCCGGCATCAATTGCCGCTTCTATAATCCGGCACAGAAAGTCCAGTTCCGAGCGTCCGGCGTCCTCGCATGAAAACTCAACATCGTCGACATGACTCCGGGCGCGTTTAACCGAACGAACCGCCTGCTCTACCACTTCATCAGGCTGCATCTGCAGCTTGTGCTTCATGTGAATGGGCGACGTGGCAATAAACGTGTGAATGCGGCCGCGCTGTGCCGGCCGGATGGCCTCTGCTGCGCGGTCGATATCCTTGTCGAGCGCCCGGGCGAGACTGCAGATTGTCGAATCCTTGATGGACTCCGCGATCGCTTTGACCGCCTCGAAATCACCCTGGCTGGCAATCGCGAACCCTGCCTCAATAACGTCGACACGGAGCTTTTCCAGCGCTTTGGCAATGCGGAGCTTTTCCGCTTTGTTCATGGTGGCACCGGGGCTTTGCTCACCATCACGGAGCGTTGTATCGAAGATGACCAGGTGATCAGTGGCAGGCATTTGCAGGCTCCATTCAGAGATTTCGTTCGTTATGGAGAGAGTATATCACCGGGTGGAGGTGAGCGAGGGCCCGAGTTTCAGGCAATAAAAAACCCCAGCATCAAGGATGCTGGGGTTTAGGGTATTAGGCGCCTGACGATGACCTACTCTCACATGGGCAACGCCACACTACCATCGGCGCTGGTCTGTTTCACTTCTGAGTTCGGGATGGGATCAGGTGGTTCCAGACCGCTATGGTCGTCAGGCAAAACGGTTGATCACTGGGGGACGAGATGGAACTGAGTGGTATTGATTTCGTTTGAGCGATTAGCTCTGCGTTATCCGCAATTGTCTTGGGTGTTATATAGTCAAGCCGCACGAGCAATTAGTATCGGTTAGCTCAACGCCTCGCAGCGCTTACACACCCGACCTATCAACGTCCTGGTCTTGAACGGCTCTTCAGGGACCTCGAGGGTCCAGGGAGATCTCATCTTGGAAGGGGCTTCCCGCTTAGATGCTTTCAGCGGTTATCCTGTCCGAACATAGCTACCGGGCAATGCGACTGGCGTCACAACCCGAACACCAGAGGTTCGTCCACTCCGGTCCTCTCGTACTAGGAGCAGCTTTCCTCAAATCTCCAACGTCCACGGCAGATAGGGACCGAACTGTCTCACGACGTTCTAAACCCAGCTCGCGTACCACTTTAAATGGCGAACAGCCATACCCTTGGGACCGGCTTCAGCCCCAGGATGTGATGAGCCGACATCGAGGTGCCAAACACCGCCGTCGATGTGAACTCTTGGGCGGTATCAGCCTGTTATCCCCGGAGTACCTTTTATCCGTTGAGCGATGGCCCTTCCATACAGAACCACCGGATCACTATGACCTACTTTCGTACCTGCTCGACGTGTCTGTCTCGCAGTTAAGCGGGCTTGTGCCATTACACTAACCGCATGATGTCCGACCATGCTTAGCCCACCTTTGTGCTCCTCCGTTACGCTTTGGGAGGAGACCGCCCCAGTCAAACTACCCACCACACAGTGTCCTCATCCCCGATAAGGGGACCAAGTTAGAACCTCAAACATGTCAGGCTGGTATTTCAAGGTTGGCTCCATGAGAACTGGCGTTCCCACTTCAAAGCCTCCCAGCTATCCTACACAAACATGCTCAAAGTTCACTGTGAAGCTATAGTAAAGGTTCACGGGGTCTTTCCGTCTAGCCGCGGATACACCGCATCTTCACGGCGATTTCAATTTCACTGAGTCTCGGGTAGAGACAGCGCCCCCATCGTTACGCCATTCGTGCAGGTCGGAACTTACCCGACAAGGAATTTCGCTACCTTAGGACCGTTATAGTTACGGCCGCCGTTTACCGGGGCTTCGATCAAGAGCTTCGCGCAAGCGCTAACCCCATCAATTAACCTTCCGGCACCGGGCAGGCGTCACACCGTATACGTCCACTTTCGTGTTTGCACAGTGCTGTGTTTTTAATAAACAGTCGCAGGGGCCTGGTATCTTCGACTGGCGTCAGCTCCACCCGCAAGGGGTCTCACCTACCACCAGCGTGCCTTCTCCCGAAGTTACGGCACCATTTTGCCTAGTTCCTTTACCCGAGTTCTCTCAAGCGCCTTGGTATTCTCTACCTGACCACCTGTGTCGGTTTGGGGTACGGTCTCGAATAGCCTGAAGCTTAGAAGATTTTCCTGGAAGCATGGCATCAATGACTTCCCGCTCTAAGAGCAGTCGTCGTCGCGTCTCGAGATTGTGGACCCGGATTTGCCTAAGTCCACTCCCTACTCGCTTAAACCGGGACAACCGTCGCCCGGCTCACCTAGCCTTCTCCGTCTCTCCATCGCAGCTATCCAAGGTACGGGAATATTAACCCGTTTCCCATCGACTACACCTTTCGGTCTCGCCTTAGGGGCCGACTCACCCTGCGCCGATTAGCGTTGCGCAGGAACCCTTGGTCTTCCGGCGTGCGGGTTTTTCACCCGCATTGTCGTTACTCATGTCAGCATTCGCACTTCTGATACCTCCAGCATGCTTCTCAACACACCTTCGCAGGCTTACAGAACGCTCCCCTACCCCGCATACAAAGTATGCAGCCGCAGCTTCGGTGACCAGTTTGAGCCCCGTTACATCTTCCGCGCAGGCCGACTCGACTAGTGAGCTATTACGCTTTCTTTAAAGGATGGCTGCTTCTAAGCCAACCTCCTAGCTGTCTGAGCCTTCCCACATCGTTTCCCACTTAACTGGTACTTGGGGACCTTAGCTGGCGGTCTGGGTTGTTTCCCTCTTCACGACGGACGTTAGCACCCGCCGTGTGTCTCCCGGATAGTACTCACAGGTATTCGGAGTTTGCATCGGGTTGGTAAGTCGGGATGACCCCCTAGCCGAAACAGTGCTCTACCCCCTGTGGTATTCGTCCGAGGCGCTACCTAAATAGCTTTCGGGGAGAACCAGCTATCTCCGGGCTTGATTAGCCTTTCACTCCGATCCACAAGTCATCCCCTGGCTTTTCAACGACAGTGGGTTCGGTCCTCCAGTGCCTGTTACGGCACCTTCAACCTGCTCATGGATAGATCGCCCGGTTTCGGGTCTATGCCCAGCGACTAAATCGCCCTATTCAGACTCGGTTTCCCTACGGCTCCCCTAAACGGTTAACCTCGCCACTGAACATAAGTCGCTGACCCATTATACAAAAGGTACGCCGTCACGGAACAAGTCCGCTCCGACTGCTTGTACGCATACGGTTTCAGGATCTATTTCACTCCCCTCACAGGGGTTCTTTTCGCCTTTCCCTCACGGTACTGGTTCACTATCGGTCAGTCAGGAGTATTTAGCCTTGGAGGATGGTCCCCCCATGTTCAGACAGGATATCACGTGTCCCGTCCTACTCGATTTCACCAGACTCAGGTTTCGGATACGGGGCTATCACCCACTATGGCGGCACTTTCCAGAGCCTTCTCCTACCAGTTGTCTAGCTTAAGGGCTAGTCCCCGTTCGCTCGCCGCTACTTAGGGAATCTCGGTTGATTTCTTTTCCTCGGGGTACTTAGATGTTTCAGTTCCCCCGGTTCGCCTCTTACACCTATGGATTCAGTGTAAGATACCGACCCGAAAGTCGGTGGGTTTCCCCATTCAGAAATGCCCGGATCACAGCTTGTTTGCCAGCTCCCCGAACCTTATCGCAGGCTTCCACGTCTTTCATCGCCTCTGACTGCCAAGGCATCCACCGTATGCGCTTAGTTGCTTGACTATATAACCCCAAGACAACTGATCACGATTCAACATCCCTCACCAGGCAAGCCTGATAAAGAACCCTGTTTCGAGACAGCCACTTGAAGCAATAGAACAACCACTTCAACGACAACACCGGATAACGCTTGAAATCGTTATCACTCTGATCAATGAATTCCGGAGATAATGGAATCCATCAATCGTGTTCTATCTCGTCCAATTTGTTAAAGAGCAAATCTGACCCAGTGATCAGAAAGGAAGGCTTCATCAGTATGAAACATTCGTTTCTGTACACTACTAACCGGAGTTAGTCAGTTTAAAGCATCGATCGTTCAGGCTTTTGGTGGAGCCAGGCGGGATCGAACCGCCGACCTCCTGCGTGCAAGGCAGGCGCTCTCCCAGCTGAGCTATGGCCCCTCGATCTTCCACACAAGCCAGGTCAATTCAACCTCAGCTATAGAATTGTGTGGATCTAGGCGCTTGCAAGCGTAGCGTGCGAGTAGCACGTGAGCTTGGAAGCAACGACGAGCCACGCAATTCTGGTGGGTCTGGGTGGACTTGAACCACCGACCTCACCCTTATCAGGGGTGCGCTCTAACCACCTGAGCTACAGACCCAAAAACACGGGCCTGCAACGACCCATCTGCTCTCTTTATTCAGCTAACCAAGTAATTCGTGTGGACTCTGACCGAAGCTTTCGGCTTCGTTTAAGGAGGTGATCCAGCCGCAGGTTCCCCTACGGCTACCTTGTTACGACTTCACCCCAGTCATGAACCACACCGTGGTGATCGTCCTCCCGAAGGTTAGACTAACCACTTCTGGTGCAATCCACTCCCATGGTGTGACGGGCGGTGTGTACAAGGCCCGGGAACGTATTCACCGTGACATTCTGATTCACGATTACTAGCGATTCCGACTTCACGCAGTCGAGTTGCAGACTGCGATCCGGACTACGATGCGTTTTGTGAGATTGGCTCCCCCTCGCGGGTTTGCAGCCCTCTGTGCGCACCATTGTAGCACGTGTGTAGCCCTGGCCGTAAGGGCCATGATGACCTGACGTCATCCCCACCTTCCTCCGGTTTGTCACCGGCAGTCTCCCTAGAGTTCTCAGCCGAACTGCTAGCAACTAGGGATAGGGGTTGCGCTCGTTACGGGACTTAACCCAACATCTCACGACACGAGCTGACGACGGCCATGCAGCACCTGTGTCAGAGTTCCCGAAGGCACCAATCCATCTCTGGAAAGTTCTCTGCATGTCAAGGCCAGGTAAGGTTCTTCGCGTTGCGTCGAATTAAACCACATGCTCCACCGCTTGTGCGGGCCCCCGTCAATTCATTTGAGTTTTAACCTTGCGGCCGTACTCCCCAGGCGGTCTACTTAGTGCGTTAGCTGCGCCACTAAGACTTCAAGAGTCCCAACGGCTAGTAGACATCGTTTACGGCGTGGACTACCAGGGTATCTAATCCTGTTTGCTCCCCACGCTTTCGCACCTCAGTGTCAGTATTGGTCCAGGTAGCCGCCTTCGCCACTGGTGTTCCTTCCTATATCTACGCATTTCACCGCTACACAGGAAATTCCACTACCCTCTACCATACTCTAGCCTGACAGTTCGAAATGCCGTTCCCAGGTTAAGCCCGGGGCTTTCACATCTCGCTTATCAAACCACCTACGCGCGCTTTACGCCCAGTAATTCCGATTAACGCTTGCACCCTCCGTATTACCGCGGCTGCTGGCACGGAGTTAGCCGGTGCTTCTTCTGTGAGTAACGTCAAGCCCTACGAGTATTAGTCGCAGAGTTTTCCTCCTCACTGAAAGTGCTTTACAACCCGAAAGCCTTCTTCACACACGCGGCATGGCTGGATCAGGGTTGCCCCCATTGTCCAATATTCCCCACTGCTGCCTCCCGTAGGAGTTCGGGCCGTGTCTCAGTCCCGATGTGGCTGATCATCCTCTCAGACCAGCTACGGATCGTCGCCTTGGTAGGCCTTTACCCCACCAACTAGCTAATCCGACATAGGCACATCCAATAGCGCAAGGTCCGAAGATCCCCTGCTTTCCCCCGAAGGGCGTACGCGGTATTAATCCGGGTTTCCCCGGGCTATCCCCCACTACTGGGCAGTTTCCTATGCATTACTCACCCGTCCGCCGCTCGTCAGCGGGGTGCAAGCACCCCCTGTTACCGCTCGACTTGCATGTGTTAAGCCTGCCGCCAGCGTTCAATCTGAGCCATGATCAAACTCTTCAGTTTAAATCATACAAGAATCCGAAGATTCTCTATTCTTGCTCAAGACAAAACTCAATTTCGACGAGTCACTGTCCTGATATTTCATACCCGAAATACCTCGGCCAGCGCCCACACGAATTACTTGGTCAACTTTTTAAAGAGCGTTTGAGCTGTTGCTCAATCAAGGCCGCGTATTCTACATCGTTCCGCTGCCTTGTCAACCGTTAATCTGAAGAATTTTAAAACTCGTTTTCTTCAGTACTTTCAAACAGTTGCCTTTCGTCTGGGAGGTTGCCGTTAGTGGCTTGTCCCTCAGAAGTGGTGCGCATTCTACAGGCGTCAGGAAAACTGTCAACGAGGTTTTTGAATTAATTTATAGCGGTCTCGGTTTCCACGTACTTCGCTGATCAGACAGTGATCATTTCGTTCAGTTTTCAGGCTGAAATCAGCCTCTAGCAAAGGGAATCAACCCACGAGCCCCGTTCCATTTCCAGCGCAATGCCAGTAAACCCACGATTACCAGGCCGTAAGCGACCATTTCACCGATATCGCTTCTTGCCTGCCAGATAAAGTGGACCCACGCGGTGATGGCGATCAGGTAGATCAGCTTGTGCAATCCTTTCCAGCTTTTACCCAGCCGCTTCATCATTCCCTTGGTAGAGGTCAGAGCCAGAGGCACCAACATAAGAAAAGATAGTGCACCCGCCACAATATAGGGCCGCTTGGTAAACGTAGCCCAAAGATCACTCCAACCGAGTATGAATTGCAGAAACGCCAACACGTGCAGTACGGCATAGAAGAATGCAAAAAGGCCGAGCATTCGGCGAACCCGGATCCAGCCTGTCCAGCCAGACCAGCGCCTAAGCGGAGTCATGGCCAAGGTCACAATTAACAACTGGAATGCTGCAAGGCCCAGTGACTCTGTCACTTCCTGGCCCGGGTCAGGCCCCAGAGACTGGCTGGCAATATTGGTAGCCAATGCCAGAAAAGGGACACAGGCGAGAAACGCGACCAGAAGGCGGAAAGCCAAGACAAAGCCTGGGCGATCCACCATTCGCTTACCACTCATCAATAAAACTTGCTCAGATCCATACCCTTGTACAGATCGGCGACCTGCTCCCCATAACCATTGAACTTGACGGTCTCCATCCAGTTAGGCGAAAGCAAACCGGAAGGCAGCCTACGTTCACGCTTCTGACTCCACCTTGGATGGTCAACCTCCGGGTTAACGTTGGCATAGAATCCATACTCCTGGGGCGCAAGCATCTCCCAGGTGGTTTTCGGCCGCTCCTCCTGGAACCGTATCTTGACGATCGACTTGATGCTTTTGAATCCGTATTTCCAGGGAACAACCAGCCGGATAGGCGCGCCATTCTGGTTGGGCATGGTTTTGCCATACAGCCCGACCGCGAGGAAGCTTAACTCGTTCATGGCCTCATCCATCCTCAAACCCTCCTGGTAAGGCCAGTCGATGGTGCTGAACAATGAGCGCTGCCCTCGCATCTGATCCGGATCATAAAGGGTCTCGAAATAGACGTATTTTGCGCGGGAGTTGGGCTCAAGCCGTTTAATGATGTCGGCCAGTGGAACCCCGATCCAGGGGATCACCATCGACCACGCCTCGACACAACGAAGTCGGTACACCCGTTCCTGATATTCATGTGGCTTGAGCAGGTCCTCCAGCGCATACTCACCGGGCCGTCCGCACTCCCCCTCAACCACGACAGACCAGGGATCAACGCTCATTTCATCGGCGTACCTGGCAGGATCCCCTTTGCCGGTGCCAAATTCATAAAAGTTGTTATAGCGAGTGACATCCTCGAAAGGCGTCTTTTTCTCATCGGTTGAGAAACCGGGCATTGCAACGTAGTCCAGCGATTCCCCAGGGACCGGAAGCTCTGCAGCGGATAATAGCCCCGGCATTGAGAGACCAGCGGCGAAGGCCACAGTGCCGGACATGAATTGCCGTCGGTTGAGGTAGACAGATTCGGGGGTAACTTCTGAGTGAGGCAAAGCCCAGGATGGGCGCTTCTTGATGAACATGGAAAGTCTCCGTCAGGGCGTCAGCCAGCTAAGGCGTTGACCGGAGACTGCGGTGGAAATTCCCGGACCTCGCTGAGGAGGCCCGGGAAGCGAGAGCTCAGTCAGCGGCGCCTGAAGCTTTCCGGGGCTTGCCACGGAACAGCGCACGAACAGGGCCGGACAACGCGTATATCAGAAATCCGGTAAAGAGTACGGTGGCCGGATCCAGCGCGATCACTACAAACACCAGGACCACAAGCAGAATAGCAGCAAAAGGCACCCGACCACGCAGATCCAGATCCTTGAAACTGCGATAAAGGATGTTGCTGACCATCAGCACGCCCGTACCTGCAACCACCACCATTGTCAGCAACGTAAGCCAGGCAGCGGGTTCAAAGAGATGGAAGCACCAGACCAGGCCAGCAACGCACGCTGCCGCAGCCGGGCTGGGCAAACCAACAAAGAATTTCTTGTCGACCGAACCGATCTGGGTGTTGAAGCGGGCCAGACGAAGTGCAGCGCCAGCCACGTATATGAACGTAACGGCCCAACCGACCTTATCGAAGGCGTTCAGCGACCAGAAAAAAGCGACAAGTCCGGGGGCCACACCAAAAGCCACCATGTCGGCAAGGCTGTCGTATTCTTCACCGAATTTGCTCTGGGTATTGGTCATCCGGGCAACCCGGCCATCAAGACCATCCAGGATCATGGAGACAAAAATGGCGATCGCGGCATTATCAAACACGCCGTTTGCGGCAGAAACTATGGCGTAGAAACCTGAAAACAGCGAAGCCGTTGTAAGCGCATTGGGGAGCAGGTAGATACCCTTGCGGCGAACCGGCGCACCTTCCACCAGCTCTTCTTCAACCACTTCCCCGGCCTCTACCTCATAGTCCGGGTTTTGCTTGCCGTCGGCGGTTTTTCTTTCTTCAGTCATTCCCATTACTCCGGAAAGCGTTTGGGCGGAGTATATACGAAAAACGCGGCCACCCGGGCCGCGTTTTTCAAAACCAGGCGGAATTCCGCTTAGTTTTTGTCCTTATCCACGATCTTGTTCGCGGAGATCCACGGCATCATACCGCGCAGCTTCTCACCCACGACTTCGATCTGGTGTTCCGCGTTCTGGCGACGACGCGCCGTCATGGACGGATAGTTCAGGGCACCTTCAGAGATGAACATCTTGGCATACTCGCCGGTCTGGATACGCTTGAGTGCGTTGCGCATGGCTTCGCGGGACTGCTCGTTGATGATTTCCGGGCCAGTCACGTACTCGCCATACTCCGCATTGTTGGAGATGGAGTAGTTCATGTTGGCGATACCGCCTTCGTACATCAGGTCCACGATCAGCTTCAGCTCGTGCAGACACTCGAAGTAAGCCATTTCCGGCTCGTAACCGCCTTCCACAAGCGTTTCGAACGCCGCTTTAACCAGCTCTACGGTACCACCGCAAAGAACGGCCTGCTCACCAAACAGATCGGTTTCGGTCTCATCCTTGAACGTGGTCTCAATGATGCCGGTACGACCGCCACCAATACCGCTGGCGTAGGACAGCGCCAGGTTCTTGGCGTTGCCGGAGGAGTCCTGGAAGATGGCGATCAGGTCAGGAATACCACCGCCGTTGGCGAATTCGGTGCGCACTGTGTGGCCCGGTGCCTTCGGGGCAATCATGATGACATCCAGATCCTTGCGCGGAACGATCTGGTTATAGTGGATGGCAAAACCGTGCGCAAACGCCAGGGTAGCGCCCTGCTGCAGATTCGGCTCGATTTCCGCCTTGTACAGCTGAGCCTGGTACTCGTCCGGAGTCAGAACCATGACCACGTCGGCGGCAGCAACGGCAGAGGGCACGTCGCTGGTCTTCAGGCCGTAGGCTTCCGCCTTGGCAATGGAAGAAGAACCCGGGCGCAGACCCACGGTTACGTCGACGCCGGATTCTTTCAGGTTGCACGCGTGAGCGTGGCCCTGGGAGCCGAAACCGATGATGGCAACTTTCTTGCCCTGGATGATGGAAAGATCGCAATCCTTATCGTAATAAACCTGCATGAGAAACCTCTGTTATTTGTGATGGCCCCGGAGGGCCACAATGTTCAAACCCTGTTTGAAGTCGTTAAAGGCTGAGCACCTTCTCGCCCCGGGCAATACCGGATACACCGCTGCGCACCACTTCCAGCACGCCCGACGTGCCAACGGCCTGAATAAAGCCGTCCAGCTTCTCGCTGTCCCCGGCCAACTGAACCGTGTAGACGGAGCTGGTCACATCCACGATCTGGCCGCGGAAAATGTCCACCGTACGCTTGATCTCGGCACGCTGGGAACCGGTGGCCTTCAGCTTTACCAGCATCAGCTCACGCTCAATGTGGGCACCTTCTGTCAGATCCACCAGCTTGACGACTTCAATCAGCTTGTTCAGTTGCTTGGTGATCTGCTCGATCACCTTGTCCGAACCCGTGGTGGTAACGGTAAGACGGGACAAGGTCTCGTCCTCGGTTGGCGCCACGGTGAGTGTTTCGATGTTGTAGTTACGCTGGGAAAACAGACCAACAACCCGTGACAGGGCACCGGGCTCGTTTTCAAGCAAAACAGAAATGATTCGACGCATGATCAGACCCTCTCCGTCTTGCTAAGCCACATATCCTTCATGGAACCCCGGGCAACCTGCATCGGATAGACATGCTCAAAGCGGTCCACGAGAATATCCACGAATACCAGGTCGTCTTTCATGGCCAGCACTTCTTTCAGCCTGGTTTCCAGATCTTCTTTCTTCTCAATCCGGACACCCTTGTGCCCATAGGCCTCCGCCAGCTTGATGAAGTCGGGCAGCGATTCCATGTAGGACTCGGCATGACGGGACTCGTAGTTCATGTCCTGCCACTGCTTGACCATACCCAGCGCCTGATTGTTCAGATTGATGATCTTCACAGGCAGATTGTACTGCTTGCAGGTGGACAGTTCCTGGATGTTCATCTGGATACTGCCTTCACCGGTAATGCACAGCACTTCATCGTCCGGATGGGTCAGCTTGACACCCATAGCCGCCGGTAAACCGAAGCCCATGGTGCCGAGACCCCCGGAATTGATCCAGCGGTTGGGCTTGTCGAACTTGTAGTACTGGGCCGCAAACATCTGGTGCTGACCAACATCGGAAGTCACGAAGGCTTCGCCGTTAGTCAAGCGACACAGCATTTCAATCACTTCCTGGGGCTTGATCACATCCGGACTGGTCTCATAGCGCATGCCGTGGAATGCCCGCCATTCGTCAATCTGCTTCCACCAGGAGGCGATTGCGTCCGCGTCGGGCTTTTCCTTCGCTTCCTTGACCAGGGCCAGCATTTCCTTGAGCACGGCATCTACCGGGCCCACGATCGGCACGTCCGCATCCACCGTCTTGGAAATCGATGCCGGATCTATGTCGATGTGGATAATGCGAGCACCCGGACAGAACTTCTCGGTGGCATTGGTGACTCGATCGTCGAAGCGAGCCCCGACACAGAGAATCAGATCCGAGTGGTGCATGGCCATATTCGCTTCGTAGGTGCCGTGCATGCCGAGCCAACCGAGATGTTGCTTATCGCTGGCCGGGTAACAACCAATGCCCATAATGGTATTGGTGATTGGATAGCCCAGCATCCGGACAAGCTCCGTCAACTGATCCGATGCCTTGCCGAGAATAACGCCGCCACCGGCATAAATAACCGGTCGCTTGGCGGCCAGCATCATGTCGACCGCTTTCTTTATCTGACCAGCGTGGCCGCGAATAGCGGGGTTGTAGGAACGAAGCTTGACCTTCTTCGGGTAAGCATACTCGTACCGCTCGTTCGGCGAGGTCATATCCTTGGGAATATCCACAACAACCGGACCAGGGCGGCCGGTCGCGGCAATATAATACGCCTTGCGGATGATCTCCGGAATTTCCTCGGGATGACGGACACTGAGGTTGTGCTTAACCACCGGACGGGAAACACCCATCATATCGGTTTCCTGGAACGCGTCCTCGCCGATGAGAGTGGACGCAACCTGACCGCACAGAACCACCATGGGGATGGAATCCATGAATGCGGTGGCAATGCCGGTGATCGTGTTGGTGGCTCCAGGACCCGAGGTCACCAGTACGGTACCTGGTTTTCCGGTCGCTCGGGCATAGCCGTCGGCCATATGGACCGCCGCCTGCTCGTGCCTTACCAGAATGTGCTTGACTTTGTCCTGCCTGAACAGCGCATCATAAATATGAAGGGCTGCACCACCCGGATAGCCGTATATGTATTCGATACCTTCATCTTGAAGGGACCGGATCAGCATATCGGCGCCAGACAATAACTCCACGATTTTCTACCCTCTTCTACGAGTGAATGAGCCGGGACAGGTCCCGGTTGCCTGGATTCACGGTGTCCATGCTTCTTTTGAAAGCGGAACCGGCTGCTCCTCCACACCTTGTTAAGAGGTTGTCTCCTGGCCAGCCGCCCTCCTGAGGGTTGCGGAGAACGGCCAATCAACGGGTTGCACGTAAGCAACAACCATCCCGCGACGGATGCGCGGCGCGTTCAGTGTGGTAATTGATGGGGGATACTCGCTCGGGATTGCCTGCCGTATTGACCCCAGTCTTCAGGCAATCGGTAATTCTGACAGCGCGAAACTCCCTGTCAATAGCCGCTGCAGGTTTCTGTGCCTATACTGGCCGAAGGTCTGCCATACTTGACACAAATCCGACACAAAGATTTGAACCAGACAGAAGAAAATCCGCAACACCGATGGCATGATAGGCAATAATAAGCTGAGAAAAAACGGGCCCGGTTTATTCAGGTTGTCTGCCTGCCCGGGAGCAGTGAACATACGCGAGTAGAGCCATGAACAGAAAAATCCTGACGCTGACCTTATTACTGGCCGTTGTACCAGGTGTCGCCATGAGCGCCTCCGTCTATAAATGGACCGATGAAAACGGGGTTACCCACTTCGGAGACCGGCAGCCTACGGGCTCAAAGGCCGAACGTGTCAATGTTCGCTCCGGAACCTCTACCGACGCATCCGGCAATCGAAAGAGCCCTCAGGAGCGACTGCAGAATATGCAGGAACAGCAAGCGGATGAGGCGGAGCAGCGCAAGGAAACGGCAGCTGAGGAAGCGCGCAGAAAACAGCGGGAGGCGAACTGCGAAGCCGCTCGCTCAAATTTGGAAGTGATTGACACCAACGCCCGTATCCGGATCGAAGAAAACGGAGAACAACGCTACCTTAGCCCAGAGGAAATTGCCGAGAAACGGGCTGAATTCGAGCGAATCGCCGAAGAGAACTGCGGTCCGGCAGAAGAATGAATAACACGATCAAATGAAAAAGGGGGCAGATGATGTTTCATCTGCCCCCCTTTTCTTTATTACGCCTTGGCGAACACCAGGTGGTGGTTCTCCACCGTCCCCTTAATGACATCCCCAGGCACAAACTCTCCCTGCAGAAGCCGCTGAGCCAGCGGATTTTCGATCATTCGCTGAATAGCCCGCTTCAAAGGCCGCGCACCGTAGACCGGGTCATATCCGACTTCCGCCAGTAATTCCATCGCCGCATCATCCAGCTCAAGCTTCATATCCTGTTCTTTCAGGCGCTTGCTTAGCGATTCGATCTGAATCCGGGCAATACCCTGGATCTGGCTCTCCGCCAGCGGGTGGAACACCACCACTTCATCCACCCGGTTGATGAACTCGGGGCGAAAATGGGTGCTGACGACTTCCATGACGGCATTCTTCATAGCCTCATAGTTCTCCTCGCCCGCTTTCTGCTGGATGATGTCCGAGCCGAGGTTTGAGGTCATGACAATGACCGTGTTCCGGAAGTCGACTGTCCTGCCCTGCCCGTCGGTCAGACGGCCATCCTCCAATACCTGCAGAAGGATGTTGAACACATCCGGATGGGCTTTTTCCACCTCATCCAGCAGCAATACTGAATACGGCCGACGGCGAACTGCTTCGGTCAGGTAGCCACCCTCTTCGTAGCCGACATAGCCCGGAGGCGCACCGATCAGACGAGCGACGGAATGTTTCTCCATAAACTCGGACATATCGATGCGAACCATGGCTTCCTCGGTATCGAACAGGAAGGACGCCAGGGCCTTACACAGCTCGGTCTTACCCACACCGGTCGGGCCGAGAAACAGGAACGAACCGTTGGGGCGATTGGGGTCGGACAATCCGGCCCGGGAACGACGCACCGCGTTGGAAACAGCTTCAACCGCCTCATCCTGGCCGATAACCCGACCATGAAGCGCCTCTTCCATGCGCATCAGCTTATCGCGCTCACCTTCGAGCATCTTGGACACCGGGATGCCGGTCCACTTGGAGACGATCTCGGCGATTTCCTCGTCGGTTACCCGGTTCCGGAGCAGCTTCATCTCCATCATCTCGGCCTGGCTGGCCATATCCAGCTGGCGCTCCAGCTCGGGGATCTGTCCGTACTGGAGCTCGGACATCTTGCCAAGGTCGCCGGCGCGACGGGCGTTCTCCAGATCAATCCGGGCCTGTTCCAGGCGGCTCTTGATCTTCTGGGAACCATGCAACGCAGCCTTTTCGGTATTCCAGACTTCTTCCAGATCCGCGTACTCACGCTCGACACCGGTAATCACGTCCGACAACTCGGACAGGCGCTTTTTCGAGGCCGGGTCGGTCTCTTTCTTCAGAGCCTCCCGTTCAATTTTCAGCTGAATCAGGCGCCGCTCCAACCGATCCAGGGGTTCAGGCTTGGAGTCCATTTCCATACGGATCTGGGAAGCGGCCTCGTCTACCAGATCAATGGCCTTGTCCGGCAACTGCCGGTCGGCAATGTAACGATGAGACAGCTTGGCTGCGGCGATGATGGCGCCGTCTGTCACCTCAACCCCATGGTGCACCTCGTAACGCTCTTTCAGGCCGCGCAGGATAGCAATTGTATCTTCTTCGCTGGGCTCGCTGACCAGCACTTTCTGGAAACGACGCTCAAGGGCGGCGTCTTTCTCGATGTTTTCACGGTATTCATCGAGGGTAGTCGCGCCCACGCAGTGCAGTTCGCCGCGAGCTAGCGCCGGCTTGAGCATGTTGCCGGCGTCCATGGAGCCTTCGGCCTTACCGGCACCGACCATGGTGTGAATCTCGTCGATGAACAGGATGATCTGGCCTTCCTGCTTGGACAGCTCGTTCAGAACCGCTTTCAGGCGCTCTTCAAACTCGCCCCGGAATTTGGCTCCGGCAATCAGGGCGCCCATGTCGAGTGACAGGACTTTCTTGTCCTTGAGGCCATCGGGCACCTCGCCGTTGACGATGCGCTGGGCCAACCCCTCGACGATGGCGGTTTTACCAACGCCGGGCTCACCAATGAGGACCGGGTTGTTCTTCCGGCGGCGCTGCAATACCTGAATGGTGCGGCGAATTTCATCATCGCGGCCGATTACCGGGTCCAGCTTGCCGGCCTCGGCTCGCTCGGTTAGGTCGATAGTGTATTTGGACAGGGCCTGACGGTTTTCTTCGGCGCTGGCATCGTTGACGGCTTCACCACCGCGAACGTCGTCGATAGCTTTTTCCAGGGCAGCTTTATCAACGCCCTGCTCCCGGAGCACTCGACCGAGTGTGCCCCGGTCTTCCAGGGCGGCCAGCAGCATTAGCTCGCTGGAGATGTACTGGTCCTTGCGCTTCTGGGCGAGTTTATCGGCAATGTTGAACAGGCGCCCCATGTCATTGGACATGGAGACGTCGCCGGCGGATCCCTGCACTTCCGGCAGGTTCTCGATTTCCCGGGCGATCGCCTGGCGAATGCGACCGGGTTCTGCGCCGGCCTGTTTGAGCAGTGGCTTGATGGCGCTGCCTTCCTGATCAAGCAGCGCCTGCATCAGGTGCACCGGCTCAATGAAGTTGTGATCTCTTCCGACCGCGATGGATTGTGCGTCCGCGAGGGCGGTCTGCAACTTGCTGGTCAGCTTGTCGATTCTCATGTGTACTTTCCCCAAATTTCTGCGAATACCATGGTGCCGTGGGTGGCGGATATTCGATTGCTTTGACAGTTAATGTAGGGGCAAGTAGAGCGACTTCAAGCGGAGCTTCGGTGTATTCGTCAGAAAATTGACGGCCGTCAGGTTTGAGTTTGGTGCTGGGTGCAAGGCTGGCGCGAGGTTGCTTTCCAGAACACGCCGTGAATACATCCATGTAGGCTTGGCTGCAGCATCCATGCTGCAGACAGTTCTGGAAAGCAACCTCGCACCAGCCACCGGACTTTTCTGTAACCGCCTTGATCCGCCAATTCAAGCTGGAAATTTAACTTGTTAGCCAGACCAGCGTGGCCATCCGCCCGGTTTGACCATCCCTGCGGTACGAAAAAAACCGATCTGGATCCTGAACGGTACACAGGCCACCGCCAGTAACCCTGTAAACGCCGAGATGGTTTAACCGTAAGGTGGCGAGGGCATAGATATCTGCCATGAAATGCCCCGGCCGAGCGTCTTCCGCTTTGAAGGCGTGGGCGGCTTCCGGATCGTGCTTGATAAAGGCGTCACGCACTTCCGGGCCGACCTCGAAACGTTCTGGGCCAATGGCCGGGCCGAGCCAGGCTTGCAGGGTTTCGGGCGCAACGGCCATCTCGCTCACGAGATTCTCGATAACGCCGCCACACAGGCTTCGCCAGCCGCAGTGGGCGGCGCCGACGACAGTTCCTTCGGTATCAGCAAGGATAACGGGCAGGCAGTCAGCGGTGAGGATGGCGCAGGCGATGCCCGGATCGCGGGTAAAGCTGGCGTCAGCTTTGACGGTTTGTCCGACGTTATTCGCGTTCAGTTCAACAACCTCGGTGCCGTGCACCTGGTTGAGCCAACCAATCCGGGCGCTATCCAGTCCTGTCGACTCGGCGAGTCTTCGCCGATTCTCTTGGACGTGTTTTGGGTTGTCTTCGACGTGACTACCGAGGTTAAGACTGTTCCAGTGGCGAACGCTGACACCGCCGACGCGAGTTGTGCTGATGGCCCGTACCCTATGGGGCGCGGACCAGTCCGGTTTCAGGGCGTTATCTTCAATAGTCACGGGTTTCCAGCTCCCGGGCGTGTTTGCGCAGGGCTTCTATCAACGCAACCATATCCTCAGGCAGGGGCACCTCCCAGCTCAGGATTTCACCGGTTTCCGGATGCTCAAGGGTGAGCTGCCGAGCATGGAGGGCCTGGCGGTTGAACGCCGAGAGGGCCTCTCGAAGCTCTTCGGTGGTTCCCTTGGGCAGCCTGAGCCGGCCTCCGTAAAGGGGGTCTCCGACCAGTGGGTGTTTTACATGAGCCATATGAACCCGGATCTGATGTGTTCGGCCGCTTTCCAGTTTGCAGCGAACATGGGTGTGGGCGGCAAAACGCTCCACCAGACGATAATGGGTGACTGCAGGTTTGCCGGAGGCTACCACCGCCATTTTCTTGCGCTCCCGCGGATGCCGGCCAATGGGCGCATCAACGGTTGCACCGCCGGTGAGGGTGCCAACCACGACGGCCTCATACTCGCGGCCCATGGTTCGGGTTTGCAGCTGATCGACCAGGGACGTGTGCGCAATCAGGCTGCGAGCAACGACCATGATGCCGGAGGTGTCTTTGTCGAGGCGGTGCACGATGCCCGCCCTCGGTAAATTCTCGACTTCCGGGGCGTAGTTCAAAAGAGCATTGACCAGGGTTCCATCGGCATGGCCGGCAGCCGGGTGCACCACCAGGCCCGCGGGCTTGTTGATGACCAGCAAGTGTTCATCCTCATAGACAATATCGAGGGAGATTTCCTCGGCCTGCCAGCTCACCTGGGCTTCCGGCTCCGCATCCAGCGCCAGTCGATCATCCAGCATCACTTTGTCCCGAGGCTTTCGCGTCTCACCATTCACCGTCAACGCGCCGCTTTTGATCCAGGACTGCAGGCGGGAACGGGAGTGTTCGGGCATCAGTTCTGCCGCGGCCTGGTCAAGGCGCCGATCACTCAGTTCCGGCGGCACAACAAAGTTGGCGATGATTCGTTTTTCAGATGACATTAAGCCCCCAGGGCCTGTGTGTGTTACGTTTCGGTCAGATTATTGGAAACAGCGAGGCATTGCTCTGCACATGGAGCCACTTCCCCGCTACAATGACTGCCCTTGAATTAATCGACATTATACGGGATTCCGGAATGAGATCAGGTCTTCGTTTGCTGCTACTTTCCACACTGGTTGTTCTGGTCAGTGCCTGCGCCTCCAACAAGCAGGAGGAAGTACTTCCGGAGAAGACCTACTATGAGAATGCCCGCCAGGCCATGACCTCTGGGAATTTCAACGAAGCAGAGGAGAACCTGGATGCCCTGGAAACCTACTACCCCTTTGGGCGCTATGCGGAACAGGCCCAGCTCGACCTGATTTATGCCCGCTATCAGAACCTGGACCTTGAAGGTTCCCGTGCTGCCGCCGACCGTTTTTTGCGCCTTAACCCGCAAAGCGACCACGCGGACTATGCACTCTATATGCGCGGCCTCGCCTCCTATAATCTGGACATCGGGCTTGCCGCGCGCTACTTCCCGATTGATGTAGCGGCGCGCGATCCTGGCGAGCAGTTGCAGTCTTTCCGTGACTTTTCTGAACTTCTGAACCGCTATCCGGACAGTCAATACGTCGCGGATGCCCGCCAGCGGATGATCGCGGTGCGCAATCGCATGGCCGAGCTGGAACTATACGCGGCCCGCTATTACGTCAAACGCCAAGCCTATGTGGCGGCCAACAACCGGGCACGATACATCATCGAGAATTATCCGACCGCAACGGTTACTGAAGAGGCCCTGGTTATCCTGGCAGAAACCTTTCGCTTCCTGGATCTGAAAAAAGGTTCACAGGACGCAGTCGCCATGCTCCGCACCAATTTCCCGGAAAGCGATGCATTCAATGACAACGGTGAGTTTGAGGTGGATCTGCTGAAGGGAGAAAACCGCTCACTGACGAACGTTGTTACCTTCGGTTTGATGGGCGACGAGTAAGGGCTCAAACAGCTGAAATTGGGGTCAGATGAAAAGTTCATCTGACCCCGAATACTTCAACTATTTGCCACTCTTCCAGCCGTTGGTAATCGGATAGCGCCGGTCCTTGCCAAACCCTCTCTCGGTAATTCGCACGCCAATCGGCGCCTGTCGACGTTTGTACTCGTTAATATCCACCAGGCGGATTACCCGCTCGACGTCGACCCGCTCAAAACCCTCCGCAACGATCGCATCGGCACTGAAATCCCGCTCTACATACAGATTCAGTATCTGATCCAGCACATCGTAGCCGGGCAGGCTGTCTTCATCTTTCTGGTCCGGCGCCAGTTCTGCCGACGGCGGCCGGGTAATCACACGCTCGGGGATCACTTCTCCCTCCGAAAGCATGTTGCGGTATTTGGCCAGACGGAATACCAGGGTTTTGGGCACATCCTTGAGCACATCAAAGCCGCCAGCCATATCGCCATAAAGCGTTGAATAGCCCACCGCCATCTCACTCTTGTTCCCGGTGGTCAGCACCAGTGAACCGAACTTGTTGGACAGGGACATGAGCAGAACACCACGGAGACGCGCCTGCAGGTTTTCCTCGGTTGTGTCCGGCGTGGTGCCCTCGAAAGGCGCGGCCAGGGTTTCCATGAAGGCGTCGTACATGGGCTCAATGGAGAACACATCGTACTGAACACCGAGAGCCACAGCCTCAGCTTCAGCATCCTCAAGGCTCATGCTGGAGGTGTAGCGAAACGGCATCATCACCGCGCGTACCCGATCCTTGCCCAGTGCATCGACGGCAACCGCCAGAGTCACGGCCGAGTCGATACCGCCTGAAAGCCCCAGAACCACCGATTTGAATCCGTTCTTGTTGACGTAATCCCGAACACCGGTCACCAACGCGCTGTAGACATTGGCCTCCAGCGTAGGCTCTCCCGGCAACGGCTGGGATACCGGCTGACAATGGTGCTCGCACAGAAAGTCGACCGGGTACAACCCCTCACCAAACTGCGGGGCCTCTGCAGTCAGCACTCCGGAATGGTCGAACACCATGGAACCCCCATCAAAAACCAGCTCGTCCTGACCACCCACCAGGTTCACGTACACGATACTGACCAGATTCTCCCGGGACTTCCGCTCAAGCAACGCCTTCCGACGGGCCTGTTTATCGATATCATAGGGCGAGGCATTGAGGTTCAGGATCAGACGGGCGCCTGCAGCGGCGCAGTCTTCCACCGGCCCTTCCTTCCAGAGATCCTCACACACGGTAATTCCCACCGGAACGCCCCGGATATCCAGAGTCAGGACATCCCGGCCCTCGGCAAAGTAACGCTTCTCGTCGAAGACCTGATAGTTGGGCGGGAACCGCTTGAAATACCGACCAGTAATTTCACCGCCGTCGATGACCACCGCCGCGTTATACAGGAGCGCGCCATGACGAAGGGGAGCACCGATAACGATCACCGGATCCAGTTTTTCCGCCTGCAGCTTTTCCAGCGCCTCGTTTACGCGAACTTCCATGCTGGGCCTCAAGAGCAAATCTTCAGGCGGATAGCCGGTCAGGCAAAGCTCAGGGAACACCACCACGTCCGCCTGATGCTCGGACGATGCCCGGCGGGCTGCGTCCAAAACCAGCTCGGTATTGCCAGGAATATCTCCTACCAGAAAATCCAGCTGGGCCATCACCACCCGCAGTTTTCTGGCAGACACCCCGGTTGCTGCCTGGTTTCCGGACACGGACATAAATCGGCTCCTGTAACTCATTGCCATGAAAAGGCTATTATAACCCGGCATAGGCGTGGATTTCTTCCGACCAACAGCGGATTCCTGTAAATCATGGCAGCAGATACACCAGTACGATCGGCCGAAGCGCTCGGCCAGGCCCCTTCGACACCGTCCGGTATGCAACAGGCAAAGCTGTTCAGGATCTACAACCACTACCGACTGGTGGTGAGCCTGATGCTGGTGGCACTGTTATTTGTGGATCCCGTTAATTTCGACATGCGGTTCCGGCTGCTGGATTACTACCAGGCGGGCGTCTCCGCTTACCTGGGCCTGAACGCCTTCATTGCCCTGCTTCTGGTGGCCGGCTTTCACCCCAGCCAGCGCCATATAACGCTTTCGATCCTGCTGGACATTCTCATCATGCACGGCCTGCTGCTTGCCAGTACAGGCATTACCAACGGGCTGGCCAACCTGGTTATTGTGTCTGTCGCGGCGGGCAACATCCTTACCCCGAGTCGCATGGGAACCTTCTACGCGGCTCTGGCTGCAATCTGTTCCCTGGGCATATCCGGATGGGCCGTGCTGGCGCTGGGTGAGTCCGCCGACGATATCGTCCGGGCCGGCTCACTGGGCATACTTTATTTTGCGGCAGCTTTCGTCCTGCAAAGCATCTCTCGGCGAATGATGCGCAGCGAGGCTCTGGCTAGTAGCCGGGCTCGCAGCATTGCCGAATTGGAGCAGATCAATCAGCAGATTATCCAGCGCATGCGTACCGGCATACTCGTACTGGACCGTTTCGGCCAGATCCGCGTTGCCAACGCCGCCGCCGAAGAGCTTTTATACGGCGCACCCAAAACCTCGGTACCGATTAACCAGCGCGCAAACGTGTTACCCAAACCCCTCAAGCAGGGTCTGGATGCATGGCTCAAGGACCCTACACTGCGAATTGAGCCGTTTCAGCCCTCACCGACCTCGCCGTTGCTGCAGGCCAATTTCACCCAGCTGGACCAGGAGCGGGGCGACCAGATTCTTGTGTTTATTGAGGACATGAGCAAAGTCACCCAACAGGCCCAGCAGATGAAACTGGCATCGCTGGGCCGACTGACGGCCGGCATCGCCCATGAAATCCGCAATCCGCTAGGCGCAATCAGTCACGCGGCCCAACTGATGGAAGAATCCCCCAACCTCGAACCCGGCGACCGCCAGATGCTGGAGATCATCCGACGCCACTCCCGACGGGTGAATGGAATTATCGAAAACGTTCTTGATCTTTCCAGGCGCCGGGCCGCCAATGCGGACCTGATCGAAGTGGCTCCCTGGCTTCAGGAATTTCGGGAAGACTTCCTGCAAACGCAGGACGATGACTGCACCACAGCCAACATCGTTCTGAAAATCGATCCGCAACTGCCACCGGCCCGATTCGACAGAAGCCAGATTGAACAGGTGATGGTGAATCTTTGCGACAACGGTTTACGCTACAGTGAACAACACTCGGGACAGCGAAAGATCGGCATTCATGCCGGTGCAACCGAAGATGGCGAGCGGGCCTATATCGATGTCCGTGACCAGGGGCCAGGCATTGCACCCGAGCACAGAAACTCTGTGTTCGAACCCTTTTTTACCACAGACAAGACCGGAACTGGGCTCGGGCTTTATCTGGCACGGGAACTGTGCGAGGCTAATCAGGCCCATCTTTCGCTGGTAGAAGATAACAAACCCGGCTGCTGTTTTCGCATTACATTTGCTCATCCGGGGCGGATGATCTGAACCGGCGCAGGCGGATATCGGGCGCTTGAACAACGACATGGAACCGACGACACAAGATGACCACATACACAGCGCTGATCGTTGATGATGAACCGGACATCCGGGAGTTGCTTGAGATCACCCTCACCCGGATGGGCATAACAACCCTCACGGCACCCGACCTCACCAGCGCCCGGAAATTGCTGAAACAGAACACCACCCACCTCTGCCTGACCGACATGAACCTGCCAGACGGGAACGGCATCGAACTCGTGCAGTGGATTCAGAAACATTCGCCCGCCACGCCGGTCGCCGTGATTACAGCCTACGGCAATATGGACACCGCGATTGAATCGCTTAAAGCCGGGGCTTTTGATTTCGTGTCCAAACCGGTGGAGCTACCCCGACTAAGGGAACTGGTCAATAGCGCCCTCAAACTCGCTGAGCCCAAGCCGGACGCGGAAGATACAGTCGACGAGCCAGGCCTGCTACTGGGTAAGTCGCCGGAGATTCGCAAACTCCGAAACCAGACCCGAAAACTGGCCCGAAGCCAAGCCCCCGTGTTTATCAGTGGCGAGTCTGGCAGCGGCAAGGAATTGGTAGCCAGAATGATCCATCTGCAGGGTCCCCGCCGCGAAGGACCATTCATCGCTGTTAACTGCGGTGCGATTCCCTCGGAACTGATGGAAAGCGAATTCTTCGGCCACAAGAAAGGCAGCTTTACCGGGGCCGTGGAGAACAAAGACGGCCTGTTCCGCTCTGCCAACGGCGGCACCCTATTCCTTGATGAAGTGGCAGACCTGCCCCTGGCCATGCAGGTGAAACTGCTCCGCGCCATACAGGAAAAAGCCGTGCGACCGGTTGGCGATACCAAGGAAGTGCCTGTAGACATCCGGGTATTGAGCGCCACCCACAAGAACCTGCCGGAACTGGTTCAGGAGGGCAGTTTTCGCCAGGATCTTTTCTACCGGATTAACGTGATCGAACTCGCAGTCCCACCCCTGAGAGAGCGTCCGGATGATATTCCGCTGCTCTCGAACCATATTCTTGAACGGATCGCGAAAGAGTATGAGTGCGACCCTGCCTCGTTAACGCCAGCGGCAGTCGAGCGGCTGAGCGGCTATGACTTCCCTGGCAACGTTCGAGAACTGGAGAATGTATTGGAACGAGCTTTTACCTTATGTGACGCTGACCAGATAGACGCGGATGATCTTCATCTTGGGAATGGAGTACAGCATGCGGCCTCCGCAACCCAGATTATTGCCGAAGGCCAGGCTGGCGTGGGAGAGAGCATTGCTGTGCCTGATGGAGAAATCGATCTGGAAGGGTATCTGGAAAAAATTGAGCGACAGGCTATCGAGAAGGCGCTAGAGGCGACTCGGTGGAATAAGACAGCAGCCGCGAAAAGGCTCGGGATTAGTTTCAGGGCGCTTCGTTATCGACTTAAAAAACTCGGTATGGAATAAATAGTATTTCACAGGCCTCGATTGGACCTTAACTCAATAAAGCCTACGTTCACGAAGGTAACATCCTGCTTTTCACAGGAAGTGAAAAGCGCCTCGCAAACCGACACGGAAGTCAAAACATGCAGATCTATATCAAAACCAGGGGATTTACTCTGGTGGAGCTAATCGTCACCCTAACTCTGGTTGCCCTCCTGGCAGGCCTTGCCCACACTTCCTGGACACAATTGCTGGTCTCAAATCGCCATAGGGATCTTACTCAAGACATTCAGCGCATGTTCGCCATGGCTCGATCCCATGCCGTTCATAGCAAAACGTTGACGACTATATGCCCCCTATCGCAAAAGCGCAGATGCACCGATGATTGGACATTACCAGTCGCCGTTTTCCCGGATCGCAACAACGACAAGCGGCCCGACAATGACCACGTTCACCATATCTTCAAGCTACACAATGGGCACTCCAACGTATATTCCCGGACGGCTGGAAGAGGCTACTTTCAACTAGCAGCGGATGCCATGAGCCACGGTACTATGGGCAGTTTGATTGCCTGCTCCCGACAAGCCGATGGGGGAATTCAGATGAGTTATCTAGCGCTGAATATCGGGGGCAGAATTCGCGTGGTCCATGACGATGACGGCGACGGAGAAATTCGTCTTCCCTGGGGCGCGAATGTTGCTTGCCCGAATCCGTGAACGCCTGCCAGAGCAATCCGTTAACACCTGAAAACGTGATCCCCATCACGAAACTGCCAGCAGAAGACCATTTATTCCAGATCTTGAACCGCTTGTCGCGCGGGTAGTGAATACAACCAACACCTTTGGTTAACTAGAATGGAGCTCACTGACAGGACATGGCATGTTGAAGAAAGATGAGGGTTTTACGCTTATCGAACTGTTGATCACGATGGTCATCCTCGTGATTATTGCAACGGTCGCGATTCCGGGCTTTGGTCGTTTGATTGAAAGCAACAGGCTGATGACGGGTACTAACCTTCTTGCCTCATCGATAAAGCTTGCACGAGCAGAAGCCATCAAACGCGGCACTAATGTCACATTTAGTACCGATGGCGGACTTGAGACGGGATGGTGCGTGCATGCCGGCGATGCGGGGGGTGACTGTGCCAACGATCAGATCCGCCGCTTCGAAGCCCCAGATGACCTCACCTTTACAGAGACAACTGGCGACCTGGTCTTCGACAGGCGTGGCTTTTTAGTTCCCCAAAATGCCCAGACCTTCACAGTAGCCCCGAATGGGTGCGCCTCCGGCGACATAACGTTCCGTACCTTACGTATCAGCCCTGTCGGAAGAACTGAAATAGAAGATGGAGTATGCCCGTGACCCCAGTAACACCCCTGATGATGCTGAAACGGCAACAACATCCATTTTGCATTACTAGCCAACGCGGACTGGGTTTGATCGAGATCCTGATTACCGTGCTCATTCTAGGTATCGGCATTCTCGGCGTGGCATCGACACAGGTCGTTTCTCTCCAGATGAACACCCAATCACAGAGCAGGAGCCAGGCGGTTCTGTTGGCAGAAGATCTGTTCGACCGTATTCGAGCTAATCCTGACACGCCGAATGACTACGCACTGGCACAGGGAGATGCACAAGGGGCAAACAATGGTGGATGTGCCACGTCCTTCGTACCCGCTAACGCAACGGTAGCAGCCAATGACATTGCTGCCTGGGAAAACAGCCTGGCCTGCCTGCTGCCGGAAGCTACTCGCGCGGTTACAGTCAACGGCAACGTTGTCACGGTCACCATTGATTGGGACCAGAACGACGCGAACATGAATCCTGTTGTAGTGAGGACCCAGATTTGAGCACTTCATCATCAATCCAGACTCGGCAGCTATTCGTCTCGGCGCAATCGGGCCTTTCTTTGGTTGAGCTTCTGATCGCAACGGCCCTTGGCCTTATCCTGACACTCGGAGTTACCCAAATATACCTGAGCGGAAATGAAACCTATCGCCAGACTCAGGGGCTGGCTCATGCCCAGGAAAGCACACGATTCGTGTCCGCCATCATGGCACCGGACCTTCGTTCGGCGGGTAGTTTTGGCTGCCTGGCCGAGATGGGAAGGCCCCTGGACCAGGTTGTTGACAACCGCCTCAACGGCGGCCTGACAGTTCCGCTTGCTCAGGCTCTTCAAGGATGGGAGTACAATAATACCGGACCAGGCGACAATGTAACTCTGGCTGGCGCGATGGCGACACCAGGTGCGGGCAACTGGGCATCAGGTACGGCAGGAGCAAACTTGCCGGCCAACCTTGCTGGTTCTGTGTTGACGAATTCGGATGTCATCGTTGTCAATTCGATGGCCCCTATAGGCGTACCAGTGAATCCCGCGAATCCACAAATCGGCAACAGCATCAGGTTGAGCGACAACTCCGGTGTCCCGGTCAACAGGGTGGTGCTCGCGACGCGCGGAGACTGCGCGGCCGGAGAGCTTTTTCAAAAAGCCAACGCCGAAAATTCCCAGTCAATCGTTATGGCAGGTGGAAACGTAAATCCCGGCAATAACGGTAATAATTTCAACCTAACATACGACCCGCAAACCCGAGTTTACGAGTTCACTTCAACCGCTTACTACATAGGTCAGGGCACGAACGGGGAGCCTGCGCTGTTCCGTCGTCTACTGACGCCGCTTGAGGCACCGCAAGAAATGGTTTCAGGCGTTGAAACACTGCAGATCCTCTACGGCGTCGACACCGCAGGAACAAATGCAGCCGACGACTACCTTCCTGCCGACCAGATCGCCAACTGGAACACGGTCGTGAGTGTGCGTTTCTCGGTAATGACCCGGAGCCAGGATGAGGTACTGGACGAACCAAATAATCGGAACTTCGACATGCTTGGGAGCCAAGTTGCGCAAGCTAACAACGGGGATCGTCGAGTGAGACTGGTGTCCGTCGGAACAACCGCGATCCGGGGGAGAATGTGATGGCAAGTTTCCAGAACCTTTTCAGTGCACCCAAAGCGAACCATCCATCTCATCGTGAGCGTGGAGCCACGCTCATCGTGGCACTGGTTATGCTGCTTCTGATCTCATTGCTGGCTGTCGGCGGTATGCAAGGTTCGATCATGCAGGAGCGCATGGCGAGCAATGCCCACGATGGATCAATTTCCTTTCAGGCCGCAGAAACTGCCTTGAGACAGGGTGAGGCCGATATTCTGAACACCTTGGCAACTCGTCAGGCAGCGACTGTAACCGCAAGGCTGACAACGGCCTGGGATTGGGATGGTGCAAACCCAGCCCCATCAGGCAATGGCAATGTCGGCATTCAAGTGAATTCCGAGCCAGTTTACCACCAGGCACGTTTGGCGGATGTTTGCTCTATCGATCCAACGGAACCGTGTTTTGAGCGCTTCCAGATTACGAGCCGGGCTGAAGGTGGCAGTGCAGAAGCCATTACAGTTCTTCAGTCAACCGCGCTGCTGCCTCCAGAATGACCGTTGCGCGGGAGCGAACCCATAGGCACTTTTTTGATTTATTTCTCCCAACAGGAGGAGATGTTATGAAAATTACCAGCCCTCGTTTTTCCAGGCGCGTGAGCAAGATTGGACATGCCGCTCTGGCCTTTGCTCTGTCCGCGGGGACAATGAATGCCGCCGTCGCCAATGTGAACCTTGCTTCCGCGCCGGTTTTTCTCAAAGAATCCGTGGATCCGAACCTGGTTTTCGTCTTCGATGATTCTGGGTCGATGGGCTGGGAATATATGCCTGACAGTGTCGGTTCCGACTTGGGGCTTTACATCGATAACAATGGCCCGTTTACCTACCGCGATGGAAACGGCAACTTCCGATCCATTAATATTCGGAATTATTGGTACTATAGTAGCGCTGTCAATACCGTCTATTACGATCCGAACATAACCTACCGCCCACCATTCAAACCGGACGGAACTGGTCGACGGCCGGATTCGAACTTCAGTAGTGCCTGGGTCAATGGGTACTCCCAATCCGGTTCGATCGACTTGGCCAACAGGTACCAGACATCACGTTTCGATTTTCGCAATGGCGCTTTTTACTACCAGTTCAATTCATCCGCCTCGTGCGATACCAACCCAAAGGACAACAGTTGCTACTCTCTGGTTTTCCTGGCGAACGAAAGCGCTGAACAACAACAGAACTTTGCAAACTGGTTTTCGTATTACCGGCTCCGATACTTTGCATCACGTGCCGGTATCAGTGAGGCCTTCTTTGATCTCCCCGAGAATATCCGGGTTGGATACGGTGCAATAAACTCCAACAACAACACTATTGATGGAGTTACAGGTGACACACTCATCAGTGGCGTTCGGCCGTTTAACACAAACCGCCGGGAACAATTCCTGGATTGGCTGCAAACCAAGAACGTATCGGGTGGAACACCGCTGCGGACGGCTCTGAAAGATGTTGGCACATACTACTCGCGAACAGACAACCCCGGCCCCTGGGGGAATACACCAGGTACCAACGACACCAACTCGCATGTGGAATGTCGTCCGAGCTACGCCATTTTGATGACGGACGGCATCTGGAACGGAAGCAACCCCTCTGTCGGAAACTCCGACGGGACACCTGGGCCTTCCCATACCAATCCAGACCCCACCGGGAGCGATTTCGACTATAAAGCCGTGTCCCCATTCAGCGATGGTCACTCTAACACTCTGGCAGACGTTGCCATGGAGTACTGGAAAAACGACCTCCGCCCCGATCTGGACGATAAGGTGCCGACGGCAGGGATTGATGAGGCGTTTTGGCAGCACATGACGACTTTCACCATCGGGTTGGGTGTCGAGGGCTCCGTCAGCGAGTCAGATGCCTTTGCTGCAATTAGCAATGGAAACACCATCAATTGGCCGCAACCCTTTTCGGATGCAGGCTCACAGAACATTGATGATTTGCTCCACGCAGCGGTTAATGGACGTGGAGGATTCGCTAGCGCCCAGAATCCGGATGAGTTTTCACGAGAAATCTCCGGGTTTCTTGACACGGTAATCGCACGAGCAGAAACCTCATCATCCGCTGCTGCGGTGAGCTCTGCGGTACTGAGAACCGATTCCGCTGGCTTCTTCGCAGGCTTCCGCAGCGAGGATTGGTCAGGCACCTTAATCGGCTTCAACTTCGATTCAGGATCCCAGATTTGGGATGCTGAAGAACAGTTGCGCCAGACTCTGCCAGCCAACCGTAACATCTTTACTTTTAATGGCAGTAAGGCAGTTGCGCTCAAGGACATTCAGGATCTTTCCGCAGCTCAGATCACGGCGCTGAATGCAGACCCAGAGAACCCTGGCCAGCTAGACAACCTTGGCAGCGACAGGATCAGCTGGCTTCGAGGTGCCGCCAACGTTCACCCGACTTTCCGAGATCGCAGCTTCACTAACGAATCCGGCACAACGGTCCGCCGCTTGCTCGGCGATATCGTGAACGCAAATCCGCTCTTCGTCGGCAACCCCAACTATGGATTCCGTCGCTTACCTGGCAATGAGGGTACAAGTTATGGGGCGTTCCGTTCCTCTACAGACTATCAAAGCCGAACCAAAGCACTGTATGTCGCTGCAAACGACGGCATGCTGCATGCTTTCGACAGTGAAACCGGTGACGAGCTGTTTGCGTTCATGCCGGGTGAGCTCCTACGCCCGGGACCCGGCAAAACCCATGCACAAATTTCCTCCCTTATCGAATCGGATTACGACCACCGCTACTTCGTAGATGGTACGCCGACGGCCCTCGATGCCTACGTTGACATCAATGGCTCAAGCCAATGGAGAACAATCTTGGTAGGGACTATGGGTGCCGGTGGACGCAGTGTCTTCGCCATTGATATCACGGACCCAACCGCTGTAACCGAAAATAGCGTCCTTTGGGAATTCAGTCATCCAGACTTGGGGTATGGCGTCAGTAATGCTGAAATAGCACGCCTTCCCAACGGCGAGTGGGCGGCTGTATTCGGCAATGGCTACAACGGTACTGATGATTCTGCCAGCCTATTCGTCGTTCGCCTTTCGGATGGAGCGCTTCTCAAGCAGTTTGAGACCGGTGTAGGTGGGAGCGGCAATTCGAACGGCCTTGCGGCACCGGTCCTGACCAGCTTTCCCGACGGCGGCGCCATTTCCCAGTATGCGTATGCCGGCGACCTAAAAGGTAACATCTGGCGATTCAGCTTCGTTGAGAAGCAAGTCAGTTCCTGGTCGGTTACGAAGCTGTTCACAGCTACTGATCAATCCGGAACTCCTCAACCTATTACCTCAGCGCCTCGCCTGACCGTAAACCCGTCTGATCTTGACGAACTGATACTTACCTTCGGAACGGGCAGTTTTATACAAACCGGCGATGATACAACAGACCAGATTCAGAGCCTCTACGCAATCAGGGACGATCTCAATCAGTCTGGGCTTGATCGCGGCGACTTACTTGAACAAACCATTACCTCCCAAAACGGTGTGCAGGTCGCTCGTACTGATGGAACGGGCAACAACAGCTATATCGTTCGGGAAACCTCCAGTAACGTGCTGACATCCGAGCAAGGCTGGTATCTCGACCTAATCTACAACTCTCAGAAAACGGGTGAACGAGTAGTCAGTCGATCCAGTTATCCGTTCGGCATTTTCCCGGATCGGGTTCGATTCAGCACCTTGATACCAGATTCAAACCCTTGCGGGAGTGGCCGGACCGGCTTCATTATGGATCTTAATCTCATTTCCGGCGCGGCTCCGACTGATCCAGTCTTCGATCTCGACAGTGATGGCGAGTTCACTACGGGAGATCTAGTCGGCTCTGGTGGTTCCGGTGGTTCAGGCGGCGGTTCCGGCGGCGGCGGTGGCGGCGGTGGCGGCGGTGGCGGCGGCGACGCTCCCAGCGGCATCAATATTGGCCAAGGCGCCGAGGTCCGGACTATAACCGAGGGCGATACAGAAGCATTCATCACTGATCCCAACAAGATCGACAGCGGTGATCCCTGCAAGACAGCACTCTGTGGCAAGGCCTTGGAAAACAACATTGGTAGGCAAACCTGGGAGCAGCTCCGCTAGGAGCTGCCCATCTAACTTAAAGGTAATTGCTATGCGTGATTCAGAATCCAAACACAGCAAATTCGTATTGGTGCTGTCAATGACTCTGGCCGCCCTCTTTTTCGCTGGGCCTTCCATTGCTGAGAGGACGATTCAAACCCCTGTCGTAGTCGGCGCTGGCGAGAGTAATCTCGGCGAACTGGCCGGGGTGGTAAACCGAGTGTCGGAAGATGGGCGAGCAGTGGTTATTGACGACCAGCTTGCTGAGCTCGCCGCTGTAGTGAGGTTCAACGGCGCGTTCTGGTCCAGAGAGAGATTGGTTAAGGAGCTGGATGAAGGGCAAAAGATCTATTTTGAGGTGGATCCTGAGGCCAAGGGGAAAACGCTACGCATCATCTCAATTCGGTCCCGAGATTGACGATTTTATTTCGATTGAACGAGGCTTGTTAATGCAACGAATTCAGGATGTCAGATCAATTTCACCCAGCGCAAATCGAGGTTTCACACTTATTGAGCTGGTGATCGTCGTCGCGATTATCGGCATTATTGCAGTCATCGCGTTTCCACTGTATCAAAACCAAGTAGAGCAAACCCGGCGCACCACGGCCCAAGCCGACCTGCTGGAACTGAGCCAGTGGATGGAACGACGTTACTCGAACGGATTCGATTACCGGGACGCTGGTGCCAATCCTGCGCTTCCCTTTACCCAATCACCCCAGGAGGGAACGGCCTTCTACAACATAAGTTTCGTTGGGAACGCGACTAGGGATACGTACACTCTTCAAGCAGTACCTACCGCCGCGCAAGCCAATGACGATTGTGGCACGTTAACGCTGGATGAGCAGGGCAATCGGGGGGCAGCGATAGCTAATTGCTGGTAGCAGTCCCAACTCGGAATCGATGCTGGAGAGTTCAGCTAAGATCTACTGCATCGATTCTGAGTTCACGCGGCATAGAAAACACAATATTCTCCTCACGCCCGGCAATCTCCTCCGGAACGCTGCCACCCAGATCCCTGAGGCGGGCAATCACATCATTGACCAGCACTTCAGGTGCCGAGGCGCCGGCGGTAACGCCAACCGAAGTCTTCCCTTCCAGCCAGGCGGCATCGATCTGGGAAGCCTCATCGATAAGATAGGCTGGCGTGCCCATTCGCTCTGCCAGCTCACGCAGGCGGTTTGAGTTGGAGCTGTTCGGCGAACCTACCACCAGCATCAGGTCACAGTCGCCAGCCAGCTGCTTGACGGCGTCCTGGCGGTTCTGGGTGGCGTAGCAGATATCGTCCTTGCGCGGGCCCTGAATGTCCGGGAACTTTGCACGGAGGGCGTCGATGACCCGGGCGGTATCGTCCATGGACAGAGTGGTCTGGGTCACGTAGGACAGCTTTGCGGGGTCTTTCACTTCAAGGTTGGCCACATCGTCCTCGTTCTCCACGAGGTAAATCTCGCCACCATTGCTGTGGTCGTACTGTCCCATGGTGCCTTCCACTTCCGGGTGGCCGTGGTGGCCGATCAGTACGCATTCCCGGCCATCGCGGCTGTAGCGCATGACTTCCAGGTGGACTTTGGTGACCAGCGGGCAGGTGGCGTCGAACACTTTCAGGCCACGGCGGGCGGCTTCATTCTGCACCGCCTGGGAGACGCCATGGGCGCTGAAGATAACCAGCTTGTCGTCTGGCACCTCGTCCAGCTCGTCCACGAAAATGGCGCCACGGTTGCGGAGGTTATCCACCACAAATTTATTGTGGACCACCTCGTGCCTTACGTAGATGGGCGCTCCGAACACGTCCAGCGCCCGGTTTACAATTTCAATGGCGCGGTCCACGCCGGCACAAAAACCTCGGGGATTGGCGAGTCGGATCTGCATATCAACCTGCTGCTCTGGTTAGTGGGCCGGGCCGACCGGCTCCACATCAATGATTTCTACTTCAAATGTCAGTGTACGCCCTGCCAGGGGGTGATTGAAATCCACCTCCACTTCGTCACCTTCTACGCGGCTGACAACACCCGGCAGCTCACTCTGGCGCGCATCGGCGAAGGAGATCATCACACCGGGCTCCAGCACCATATCAGGGCTGAACTCGTGGCGCTTGAAGGTCTGGACGTTATTCGGGTTGTGCTGACCAAAGGCTTTCTCGGGCGGCACCTGGAAGCTGTCCTTTTCCCCCGCCTTCATGCCCATCAGATAGGCTTCAAAGTTTTCCGGCAAATTGTCATCGCCGATTTCCAGGGAAGCCGGCTCTTTCTCAAAGGTCGAGTCAATCACTTCGCCATCCGGGAACTTCAGGGCAAAATGGAGCTTCACCCGGGTACCCTTGTCGACAGGCAGTTCATTCATAAGAGTTACTCACTCCTTTCAGCATTCCCGTCCGAATCGGCGGGTTTGCGGAACATATCAAGTATCATCATGGCGGCACCGATGGTGATCGCGGTGTCGGCCAGGTTGAAGGCGGGAAAGTGCCAGTCCTGCCAGTAAAAGTGCAGGAAGTCGACCACGTAGCCGTGCACCACCCGATCGTAGACGTTGCCAAGGGCGCCGCCGAGTATCAGTACGATGGCAATGGCGGTCCAGGTCTCATGACGCTGCAGGTTTTTCAGCCAGTAGATCAGTACCACGCTGACCACCAGCGCCAGAGTTACAAAGAACCAGCGTTGCCAGCCAGCAGCTTCGGCCAGGAAGCTGAACGCTGCTCCGGTGTTGTGGAGCAGCGTCAGATTGAACATGGGTATGACCGGTACAGGGTCGCCATAGGTCAGCATAGCGGTGGCCATGGCCTTGGTGCCGAGATCCAGAACGATCACCAGTACCGCCAGCCAAAGCCACTTCAGTTTGCTTCCGATGACCTGCTCCGTCATGGTCGCGTCCATCAGGCGTAGGCGCGGGCTTCGCCGGGCCCTTCCACGTTGGTCACACAGCGACCACAGAGATCGTCGTACTTGGCATTACGGCCGACGTCTTCCCGGTGGTGCCAGCAGCGCTCGCACTTGGTGTGAGCGGCGGGCGTCACCTTCACGCGGAGACCTTCATGGGAGGTCATTTCCGCATCGCCCGCTCCTGAAACCGGTTTGACACTGGCCTCGGAAGTAATCAGAACAAACCGCAGCTCCTCACCCAGGTGCTTCAGATCGGCAGCCAGGTCGCCTTCGCAGAACAGAGTCACCTCGGCACTGAGCGAACCTTTGATTTCACCCCGAGCCCGGGCTTCCTCAAGGCACTTGTTGACGGCCTCTTTCACACTGTACATCTCGCGCCAGTAGTCGCGGCCGAACTCTGCGTTGTCCGGCAGCGCAGTGAGGCCTTCGTACCAGGTTTCATAGAACACGGTATCGCTGCGCTTACCCGGCAGATGCTGCCAGATTTCATCAGCGGTGAAGCTGAGAATCGGGGCGATCCAGCGAACCAGGGCTTCGGCCACATGGTACTGGGCCGTCTGACAGGAACGACGCGCCAGACTGTCGGCCTGGGTGGTGTACTGGCGATCCTTGATGATATCCAGATAGAAGCCGCCCAGGGTGGCTTCACAGAAGTTGTACACCTTCTGGTAAATCCGCAGGAAGGCGTAGTTGCCATAGTCCTCATGCAGTTCTTCCTGCAATTGCAGGGCACGGTCCACCATCCAGCGATCCAGCGCGATCATGTCTTCCGGCGCGACCATATGCTGCTCCGGATCGAATCCGGTCAGGTTGCTCAGCAGGAAGCGGGAGGTGTTCCGGATCCGGCGGTAACCATCGGCGGTCTGGCGCAGGATGTCCTTGGACACGGTCATTTCGCCGCTGTAGTCGGTTGCGGCCACCCACAAGCGCAGGATGTCGGCGCCCAGCTCGTTCATGACTTCCTGGGGCGCGATGACGTTGCCCAGGGATTTGGACATCTTGTGGCCCTTGCCATCGACGGTAAAGCCGTGGGTCAGAACCTGCCTGTAAGGCGCCACGCCATTCATGGCAATGGAGGTCTTCAGGGACGACTGGAACCAGCCACGGTGCTGGTCTGAGCCTTCGAGGTACATATCCGCCGGGAACTGGCCCAGTTCCTCGCGAACCCGCAGGACCGACTCGTGGGTGACACCGGAATCGAACCAGACATCCAGGGTATCCGTCACCTTCTCGTACTGTTCGGCATCACTGCCCAACAGGGAAGACGCATCCAGCTCGTACCAGGCGTCGATACCGCCCTCCTCGATCTGCTGGGCCACCTTTTCGATCAGGTTCTGGGTGTCCGGGTGCAGTTCCTGGGTTTCCTTATGGATAAACAGGGTGATGGGCACGCCCCAGGTCCGCTGCCGGGAGATGCACCAGTCCGGAGACTGGTTGAACATGGCTTCGATACGGTTCTTACCCCAGGAAGGCACCCAGCGCACACCCTGGATAGCTTCAAGAGCATCAGCGCGCAGGTTTTCCTTGTCCATGCTGATAAACCACTGGGGCGTTGCCCGGTAGATCAGCGGGGTCTTGGTACGCCAGCAATGGGGATAGCTGTGCCGGAACTTCTCGGAGCGGACCAGTTTGCCTTCGCGCTCGAGCGCACTGCAAACTGGCTCATCCGCCTTGTAAACATGCACACCTGCCAGCTCACCGGCGGCCGAGGTGTAGGTACCATCCGCCTGAACCAGATTGATGGTGCCGATGTCGTAGGCCTTGCCCACCTCAAAGTCTTCCATACCGTGATCGGGCGCGGTATGAACAGCGCCGGTACCGGCATCGGTAGACACGTGATCACCCAGGATGACCGGCACCTGCTTGTCGTAGATCGGATGCTGGAGAACCAGGTTTTCCAGGGCTGCACCAGAGCAGGTTGCCAGCACTTCGTAGCTCTCGACCTGCCAGCGCGCCATGATGCCATCGACCATGTCGGCGGCCAGAATCATGCGCTCAGGTCCCTGCCCGACATCGGCCTGCACCAGTGCGTAGTCCAGATCCGCATTGAGGGAAACGGCCTGGTTAGCCGGAATGGTCCAAGGCGTAGTGGTCCAGATCACAACGGACACATCGCCACTGCCATTATCAGTGCCGAACAGTGTCAGGGCTTTTGCCTGATCAACCGCGGTAAAGCGCACGTCGATCTGGGTAGAGGTTTTGTCCTGGTATTCAACCTCGGCTTCTGCCAGTGCGGACTGACCTACCACACTCCAGTAAACCGGCTTGTAACCACGCACCAGGTGACCCTTGGCGACAATCTTGCCCAGGGCACGAACGATACCCGCCTCAACCCTGGGATCCATGGTCAGGTAGGGCTTGTCCCACTCCCCCATGACACCCAGACGGATAAAATCGGCCTTCTGACCGGCGATCTGCTTGGTGGCATAGTCCCGGCACGCCTGGCGAAAGGTCTTGTAATCCACCTTCACACCGGCTTTGCCAATTTCCTGCTCCACCTTGTGTTCGATGGGCAGACCATGGCAGTCCCAGCCCGGCACGTAAGGCGCGTCGTAGCCCATGAAACTGCGGGACTTGACGATCATGTCCTTGAGAATCTTGTTGACCGCATGACCAATGTGAATGCTGCCGTTGGCGTAGGGAGGGCCATCATGGAGGATGAACTTTTCCCGCCCTTCACGCTGCTTGCGCAGGTTGCCGTAGACGTCGAGATCCTGCCAGCGCTTGAGCATTTCCGGCTCGCGCTTGGCCAGGTTGCCGCGCATGGGGAAGGCGGTTTCCGGCAGATTCAGGGTGTGCTTGTAGTCGCTCATGGTTTGTGTGCGTACTCTTTTGGTCTTGGTCAGTTTTGGTCAGTCGTTTATTCGTTGGGGCGCAGCCGGGCGTTTCAATCCGCGCTTTTCACAGCGCCGTTTTCGGCAATCCACGCCCGGGCATGCTCGAAATCCCGGGCAATCTGATCTTTCAGCTCATCCACGGAACCGAATTTTTCCTCGTCCCGCAGGCCGTGACGGAATACCACTTCCAGATGCTGGCCATAAAGTGTGCCAGCAAAGTCAAACAGGTGCACTTCCAGTGAAGGCCGCTTGCCGTCAACGGTCGGGCGTACACCGATATTGGCAACGCCATCGAATCGGGAGCCGTCATCCAGGGTGGCGGCCACCACATAGACACCGCGCAGGGCCGGCGTTCTGTGCAGCAAAATATTCGCAGTCGGTGCGCCAATCTGGCGCCCCAGTTGACGGCCATACACGACCCGGCCCCGGATTCGATAGGGGTGGCCAAGAAGCGATTCAGCCTTCTCAAGTCCATTCACCGTCAGCAAGTCCCGAACCCGGGTACTGCTCACCCGTTCTCCGCCTACCGTCACTGTAAGGGTATTTTCAACGGTAAACCCGGCGTCGTTGCCAACCTTCTCGAGAAGTGCGAAATCGCCCGCACGATCACAGCCAAAACGGAAATCGTCTCCCACCACCAGATGCCGGACAGCCAGCCCCTGAATAAGGACATCGTCAATAAAACCCATGGCCGAATAGCTGCGAAACGCCTGATTGAAGCGCAGGCACAGCACAATATCGATGCCTTCCGCCAGCAGGGCCTCGAACTTCTGACGAAATCCCATCAGCCTGGGTGGCGCTTCTTTGCCCTGAAAAAACTCCCGGGGTTGAGGCTCGAAAATCATCACCACCGAGGGCACACCCAGAGCTTCAGCCTTTCTTTTGACCTGATCAATAATGGTCTTGTGCCCAAGATGCACACCGTCGAAGTTACCAATGGTGGCGACACACCCGTTGGCGAGCGGCGAGTCCTCCCGACGGGAAAGCATTTTCAGGTTGGTCAGGCCCCGGATCAGACGCATGCAATGCGAACCTTCAATTGCCAGCTAGCTTTCAGCGCTCACTTTTACCGCAACGCTGGTGAGAAAACGCGCGATTATACCTTACCTGTGGCGGAAATGTCTTACCCGAACCCCGGCCAGCGCCAGTGCAACAAAGTAGACGGCTACGCCGGCCCCCACCAGCAACCCCATATCCGCCGCCCGCTGATAACCGCCGTTTGCCAGCCACACCGACACCGGGTCGTTGAGCCAGACAATGATGGCCGCAAGCGCACCGTTGGCAAACAGCAGCTGCCCCAGGAAACGGGGCCAGCCGGGCTGACTCTGCCAGGCCCCCTCCTTCCGCAGTCCGCGCCAAAGAAGATAGCCATTCAACCAGGCCGATATGGAGGTGGCCAGCGCGAGACCGGCGTGAGCCAGCGGAAAAATGAGAATCAGGTTAAACACCATGTTTGCCACCATGGCAATGATGCCGATCTTGACCGGCGTTCTGGTGTCTTCTCTTGCGAAAAACCCCGGGGCCAGAACCTTGATCAGCATGAACGCCAGCAAACCGGCGGAATAGGCCCTCAAGCTCTGGGCCGACATGGCCACATCCCGGTCAGTTACCGCGCCATAGTGAAACAGTGTGGCAATCAGCGGCTCGGCCAACAGCGCAAGCGCCAGGGCGGCCGGCAAACCGATCAACAGAACCGCCCGAACCGCCCAGTCGAGGGTGGCCGCGAACTGGTCCGCTGACGCCGTGGCGTGTTTGCGGGAAAGGCTCGGCAGGATTACCGTGGCAATGGCTATGCCGAACACCCCAAGGGGAAGTTCCGACAACCGGTCAGAGTAATACAGCCAGGACACGCTGCCGGTCTGAAGAAAGGACGCCAGAACCGTATCAAGCAACAGGTTGATCTGGCTGACCGACACCCCGAACAGCGCAGGCGCCATCAGCTTGAGAATCCGGCTGACGCCTTCGTGGCGATAATCCACCCGAGGCCGCGGCAACAGGCCCAACCGCATCAGAAACGGCAACTGGAAAAACAACTGCAGAGCGCCGGCAATGAAAACACCCCAGGCCAGAGCCATCACCGGCTCATCCATCAGCGGCGTCAACCAGATGGCCGCCGCAATCATCGCCAGGTTCAGGAGAACCGGGGTAAACGCTGGCACGGCGAAGCGATCATAACTATTGAGGATGCCGCCCGCGAAAGCGGTCAGCGAGATCAGCAACAGGTACGGAAAGGTGATGCGCAACATATCGCTGGTAAGCGCAAATTTCACATCATCATCCAGGAAGCCAGGGGCAAAAACCGCCGTCAGAACCGGCGCCCCGAGAATGGCCACCAGCGTGACGCCCAACAGCACCAAACCGAGGGAGCCTGCCACAGCATTGACCAGCCGCTGGACGTCCGAGAGTGACTGATTCTCCCGATAGGATGAGAGTACCGGCACAAAAGCCTGGGAGAAGGCGCCTTCAGCAAATAGCCGGCGCAGGAAATTCGGGATCTTGAACGCAACGAAAAAGGCATCCGCCCCGGCACCGGCGCCGAAATAGCGGGCGATGACCATATCCCGAACCAGACCCAACACCCGGGACAGCATGGTCATGATACCCACAAGCCCCGACGACCTGAGCAGGCCGGGCGCCCTGGGCAATTGCTTCTGTTCAGGCGTTGATTCAGGTTCCGACGACATGCAGGCCCTTGTCTGGCATTCTGGACATCCTTTTGGCGCGGGTATTTCGGGAATTACTAGCTTCCCGGTTCAGTCCGTGGTCAGTGAGCCGCGAGTTTACCACAGGCCTTCTGTGTCGGGGGATGAAATGGGTTTTAGCCTTGACATTTGGAGGTTTGAGCGGCATAGTTCCGCGTCATTTATTTCGACGCGCTGGTTTTGGCGCGCCCGCGATGTAACGAATCATTCAGCAACGAATTTGAGATTTTCAGGAGTTTTACGGTGGCAAATTCCCCGCAAGCCAAGAAGCGCGCACGTCAGAACGAGAAGAACCGCAAGCACAATGCAAGCCTGCGTTCCATGGCTCGTACTTACATGAAAAAGGTTCAATCCAAGATCGAATCCGGCAACTACGAAGAAGCCCAGGCCGCTTTCCAGCAGGCTCAGCCGATTCTGGACAGCATGGTTAACAAAGGCATCTTCGCGAAGAACAAGGTTGCTCGTAGCAAGAGCCGCCTTAGCGCCAGGATCAAGGCCCTGAAGAGCGCATAAGTCGCTAGACTCAGGCATAAAAAAACCGGCCGTTTGGCCGGTTTTTTTATGGGCGAGCGATCATCACACAATCACCAGATTGTCGCGGTGGATCATCTCCTCACCCGACATATAGCCAAGAATTTCGGTAATCCGGTCACTGGACCGGCCAGCAATGGCCCTGGCCTCATCGGCGTCGTAATTCACCAGCCCCCGGGCAATTTCACGGCCACTTTGATCGAAACAGGACACCATCTCCCCACGCCGGAACTGCCCTGAAACCCCTTTAACGCCCACCGGGAGAAGACTGCGCCCACCAAGACAGAGCACTTTTACGGCGCCGTCATCCAATGTCAGCCTGCCACGAGTCTGCAGATGACTGGCGAGCCACTGCTTTCGCGCAGCAATTCGACCCTGCTCCGGCAACAACAGAGTGCCGATCACGTCACCCTGCCTCAACCGGCCAATCACATCTTCAATGCGGCCACCTACAATGACGGTGAAAGCCCCCGAACGGGCAGCAAGCCGGGCAGCCCGCAACTTGGTCTGCATACCGCCACGACCAAGAACACCGGCGCCACCTCCGGCCATGGCATCCAACTCGCGATCTCCGGCCCGACGCTCGGTCACCAGGCGGGCATCCGCATGCTTCCTCGGATCCTTGTCAAACAAGCCCAGTTGGTCAGTCAGGATAATCAGGCCATCGGCCTCAATCAGATTGGCAACCAGCGCGCCCAGGGTGTCGTTATCGCCAAACCGGATCTCGTCGGTGACCACGGTGTCGTTTTCATTAACGATTGGCACCACACCAAAGTTCAGCAAGGCGCGGAGGGTGCCACGGCCGTTAAGGTAACGCTTGCGGTCCGACAGGTCGTCATGGGTGAGCAGAATCTGGGCGGTATGGATGTTATGCAGCTTGAACTGAGCCTCCCAGGTCTGCACCAACCCCATCTGACCGACGGCTGCCGCCGCCTGAAGCTCATGGAGCTGCTCCGGCCTGACGGTCCAGCCAAGCCGACTCATCCCTTCGGCTACCGAGCCAGAGGAGACAACAACCACCTCAACGCCGTCTTCGATCAGCTCTGCGATCTGATCCACCCATAAACCGAGAGCAGCCACGTCCAGGCCACGGCCGTCGTTGGTCAGCAAGGCGCTTCCGATCTTGATAACCAGGCGGCGGGCCTGGCGCAGCTGTAGGCGTTCAGTCATGGTACGTGAGCAATCTCTCTGGTGTCAGTCCTGCTTTTACTCTGGGGCGTAGACCACTTCGACGTCGTAATCATCATCGTCAAAGTCGTCGTCATCGTCTTCTTCACGGGCCGCGCGCCGGGCCTGGCGCTCGGCTTCAATACGGGCGCGAGCCTCGTCGTCCATCTGCCGGCGTCGCTGCGCTTCCCGCTCGGCAAATTCCGGATTCTGGGCTTCTTCTTCGGCCTGCTCTTCAATCCAGCGCATGACAGCCTGAGCCAGGGATTTGGTGCCCTCGCCGCTGAGCGCGGAAATCCGGAACACCGGCCCTTGCCACCCGAGCTCATCGATGATCGCCTGACAATGGGCATCGCGGTCTTCCTCGGCCACCATGTCCACTTTGTTCAGCACCAGCCACCTTGGGCGGTTGGCGAGGGTTTCACTGAATTTCTCCAGCTCATGCTCGATCGCTCTTACCGCATCGGCGGGCGACGAGCCATCGTATGGCGCCACATCCACAAGATGCAGTAGCAGCCGGGTACGAACAAGATGCTTCAGGAAGCGGATACCCAGGCCCGCACCTTCGGCGGCACCTTCAATCAAACCGGGAATATCGGCAATCACGAAACTCTGGTGCGCCTGAACGCTGACCACACCAAGATTGGGCACCAGCGTGGTAAATGGATAGTCCGCGACTTTCGGGCGGGCCGCCGATACCGAACGGATGAAGGTAGACTTGCCGGCATTGGGCATACCCAGCAGCCCCACATCTGCCAGCACCTTCAGCTCCAGCCTCAGGTTACGCAGCTCGCCCTCAGAGCCTTTGGTAGTCTGGCGCGGGGCGCGATTCACCGACGATTTGAAACGGGTGTTGCCAAGACCGTGAAACCCGCCCTGAGCCACCTTAAGGCGCTGGCCGGCATGGGTCAGATCGCCCAGAACCTCATGGGTGTCCATATCGACCACCGTGGTACCGACCGGAACAGGCAGAACCAGGTCCTCGCCTTTATTGCCGGTACAGTTGCGGCCGGAGCCTGGCTCGCCATTCTGGGCCTTGTGTTTGCGCTGGAACCGGTAGTCGATCAGCGTGTTCAACGACTCCTCGGCTTCCAGATACACGGAACCACCATCGCCCCCGTCGCCACCATCGGGGCCACCCTTGGGAACGTATTTTTCACGCCGGAAGCTTAGGCAGCCGTGACCGCCCTTGCCGGCTTCCACAATGATGGTGGCTTCGTCTACGAATTTCATGAATCAACCCTTTGCGCCATGCGCATAAACTAAAAAGCCCCGCAGCCTCTAGGAAGCTTTGCGGGGCTCCGGATGGCTCTGAACACCTGATAATATCAGGATATCAGCGCCACCCAAGGTTCGACAGAACCGGATCGCCGCTGCTTACGCAGCCGGAACGATGCTCACGAACTTACGGCTCTGCGGGCCTTTGACTTCGAACTTCACCTGACCTTCCGCTTTCGCGAACAGGGTGTGGTCCTTGCCAATGCCAACGTTGCTACCAGCGTGGAAACGAGTGCCACGCTGACGAATGATGATGCTGCCTGCAGATACGGTCTCACCGCCATAGCGCTTCACACCAAGTCGTTTCGACTCGGAATCGCGACCGTTACGGGTACTACCTGCTGCCTTTTTATGAGCCATTACCAGCCTCCTTATTTAAGGGGTAATTCGAGAGCCTCAGCCCTTGATACCCGTGATCTTGACTTCAGTAAACCACTGACGGTGGCCCTGACGCTTCATGTGGTGCTTACGACGACGGAACTTGATGATCTGAACCTTGTCGTGACGGCCGTGGCTAACCACTTCCGCTGTCACTTTGGCACCATCAACAACCGGCGCGCCTACCTGAACTTTGTCGCCGTCGGCGATCAGCAGAACGCGATCGAACTCAACGTTGCCACCGGTTTCAACTTCCAGCTTTTCCAGCTTCAGGGTTTCGCCTTCCTTTACACGGTGCTGCTTACCACCGCTAACAATAACTGCGTACATTCACTCGTTCTCCACGATTGACCCATCCCTGCTCTTATCCACCTGGTTCTAAGGGAGGCGCTCTGGCGACCCTATAGCAGGGAGCGCAGGTTGGGATGAGTTGGGCGCGTGATTGTACGAAAAGACGCACCGCAACACAAGCCAAGTTGACACTACCTTCGGCAATACCTAGCATTGCCGCGACCTGCCTTTAATATCAACGATCGTAACGACGATAACACCAGCAAGGGATCCACAAGCCGCATGACAGCCCAGCGCATTTACGACACCGTGGCCGACGACTTCAGCCGCGTTAATGATCTGATCATCCAGCGGCTTTCCTCAGATGTTCCCCTGGTGGAGAAAATTGCCCAGTACATCATTGAAAGCGGCGGCAAGCGCTTGAGACCGTTGCTGGTTCTGCTTTCCAGCCAGGCCGCCGGCTACGAGGAAAACGACCATCTCAAGCTCGCCGCCGTGATCGAATTCCTGCACACCGCCACCCTGCTACACGACGATGTAGTGGACACCTCAGACATGCGCCGGGGCCGGAGCACCGCCAACGCCCGCTGGGGCAACGCGCCAAGCGTTCTGGTAGGTGATTTCCTCTACGCCCGTGCTTTCGAGATGATGGTGGAGCTGAAAAGCCTGCGCATAATGGACGTCCTGTCCCATGCCACGGCGGTAATCGCTGAAGGCGAGGTCATGCAGCTGATGAACGTGAAAAACCCGGACCTCACGGAAGACCAGTACATGAAGGTCATCCACAACAAGACCGCCATGCTGTTCGAAGCCGCCTCTCACACCGGCGCCCTGCTCGCCGCTGCCGGTGAGGAGCAGGAACTGGGGCTGAAAGACTACGGCAAGCACCTGGGCCTTGCTTTCCAGCTGGTTGACGATGTGCTGGATTACCGGGGCGATGCCGAAGCCATGGGCAAGAATGTCGGCGACGACCTGGCTGAAGGCAAAACTACTCTACCCCTGATCCACGCCATGACCCACGGGACCGAGGACGAGCGGCAGCTTATCCGTCAGGCGATCCGAAAAGGCGGCCTGGATGATCTGCCCCGCATCCTCGATATCGTTGAGCGCTCAGGTGCGATCGAATACACCATGACCAAGGCCCGGGAGCAGGCCGCGTTGGCCGCCGGCTGCCTGAAATGCCTTCCCGAATCGGCGCACAAGGAAGCGATGGTATTGCTGACTGACATTGCGGTTGCGCGGGTTAGCTAGTGAGCCTTTTCGCTAGCGGTTTGTCGGATTACGGCTTCGCTTAATCCGACCTACGTTTTCATGCAGCTGGTTGACCCCGGGTAGGTCGGATTAGGCGAAGCCGTAATCCGACACTGGTCACCAGCAACTCACCCCAAGACTTCCCTGCCATGGGGCGAATCAAAGTCCAGCTGCGGCCCGACTGGCACGATCTGCGTCGGGTTAATGGTTCTCTGGCTTACATAGTAATGACGCTTGATCTGATCGATATCTACGGTCTCCGCCACGCCAGGCACCTGGTAGAGATCCCGAACGTAGGCGGAAAGCGCCGGAAAATCACTGATCCGCTGGCGGTTACACTTGAAGTGGCTGTAGTACACCGCATCAAACCGGATCAATGTGGTGAACAACCTCCAGTCAGCCTCGGTTAGCTGACCACCCACCAGATAGCGCTGGCCAGACAACCGCTCCTCAAGCCAGTCGAGTGAGTTGAACAACGCGTTATACGCCTCCTCGTATTTGTCCTGCGCCGTGGCAAAACCCGCCTTGTAAACACCGTTATTGACCGTCTCATAGACCCGGGCATTTACTTCATTAATATCGTCTTGCAGATCATCGGGGTAGAAATCCAGGTCGGTGCGAACACCCTCAAGGCCATCAAACGCCGAATTGAACATCCGGATAATCTCGGCAGACTCGTTGCTCGCAATCGTCTCCTTCTGCTTGTCCCACAAGGTCGGCACCGTTACCCGGCCGGAGTACTCGGGGGCGGCCTTGGTATAGACCTGGTGCATGAAACGGAATCCGTGGAGATGATCCCGATGCTGCTCACTGTCGGGCCGGAACTCCCAGCCGTTTTCCACCATGTCCGGGTGCACCACTGACACCGAAATGTGCTTCTCCAGCCCCTTGAGCTTCCGGAAAATCAAAGTCCGGTGCGCCCAGGGGCAGGCCATGGATACATACAGGTGATAGCGCCCGGATTCCGCCTTGAAACCGCCTTCGCCATCCGGCCCCGGCGAGCCATCGGCGGTCACCCAGTTCCGAAACCGGGCCGCCTCCCGTTCAAATTTGCCACCGGTCTTGTCGGTGTCATACCACTTGTCGTGCCATTTGCCGTCAATCAGCAGGCCCATGATGCCCTCCCGTTAAAATTCCTGAACATGATGAAATCAATATGGGCAGAATACCGGGGACCCTGCTACGCTCTCAAACAAGCATTTCTGGCCAACAACCTCAGATTATTCGAACATGCATACAGCCATCACCATAGACGCCCTCAAAGTCCTTGATGCCATAGACCGCAAAGGCAGCTTTGCCGGTGCTGCCAACGAACTGTTCCGGGTTCCTTCTGCCATCAGTTACACCGTGCAGAAACTGGAAGAGGATCTGAACGTGGCCATTTACGACCGCACTGGCCACCGCGCGCGACTGACACCGGCCGGCCGGTATCTTTTGGAAGAGGGTCGTACCCTCCTGGAAGCAGCAGAGAACCTCGCGCACACCACCCGCCAGGTCGCCCAGGGCTGGGAAACCCGTTTAAGGATCGGCTTCAACTCTCTCCTGCCTGCGGAATGCCTGTTTCCGGCAATCCAGGAATTCTATGAGCTGGGCGTGCCGGTGGATGTGCAAATTGTGGAAGAGGTATTCGCCGGTACCTGGGATGCGCTGCAAAGCCGCCGGGTGGACCTGATTATAGGCGCCGATAATTTCAGCAAGCCGGCCGGAAACTACACGACCAAATCCCTGGGCGACATGCCGTTCGTTTTTGCCGTTGCCTCCGATCACCCCCTGGCGGATGCTGAAGCGCCGCTGTCCGAGGACGACATCTCCCGTTATCCGGCAGCCGTCGCTGCAGACACATCAAGGTCCCTGCCCCCGGGCCACGCCGGCATATTCCACCGTCAGCGAACCCTGACTGTGGCCAACATTGATCAGAAGATCGCCATACAGGTCGCCGGCCTTGGCGTGGGATGGTTACCCAGGGCAAGAATCAGCGAAGAGCTGAACGAAGGAAAACTGGTCATCAAGGACGTTCAGGAATCGCGCCAGCCAATTAAACTGCACTTGGCCCGGCATGCCGAAGACCAGGGCAAGGCCTTGATGTGGTTCTGGGACCGACTTAGCTCGGAGGGAGCCGTTTCCGACTGGCTAACAGGCTGAAAATAAAGCAAATGATATGACTTCAACTCGGAGTCAAACCAGGCAAATGAGTCAACCGTTTACCGGGACACTTCGTTTATACTGCAGCTGAAACCAACGCCGAAGGGAGCTCTCTGATGCGGCAACTGTCGGAACTGGATGCCTCGTTCCTGTATCTGGAGTCGGAAACCACACCGATGCACATCGGAGGCATCTATCTCTTCGATGCCTCCGAGCGGGAGCAACCGCTGGCCTTCAGCACCTTTGTCGCCTACCTTCGAAGCCGCCTGCATGTCGTGCCGGTTTTCCGGCAACGCCTGAAAGAAATCCCCCTGCGCCTGGGCCGCCCCTACTGGATTGATGATCCCGATTTCAGCATCGAGCGCCACCTCGCCTACGTTAACCTGGGCGAACACGGTCGCAAGGCAAGCCTGATGACGCTGGCCTCACGGATTCTGGAGGAACCGCTTAAAAGGGACCGACCCCTGTGGCACATCACCTTTGTTGACGGTTTCAAACTGGACGAGGAGAACACCGGCAGCGACGGCTTCGCTCTCATCGTCAAATTGCACCACGCTGCTATCGACGCCTTCAGCGGAGAGGAGATTATTGGCAAACTACTCGAGTACACACCCGAGCCCAGCCCAATTACGCCACCGCGACCCTGGCAGCCCAGACCAGAACCCTCGGAAGAGCGGGTCATGCTTCAGGCGGGCGCGAACATCATTCGCACGCCCCTACAGATCACGTCTTTGGCGTTCAACGCCGCCGAGGCTACTGCCCGCGGCCTGATCCAGAAGCAGCTGCGCAAGCTGCCGTTGCCGCTTCCGCTGTTCTCAGCCCCCCACAGCCCCTTCAACCGCCAGATTACGGCAAATCGGCAGATTGTCGCCGCCAGCGTGGATCTTTCGAGACTTAAGGCGATCAAAGCCTTCCTGGGGGATGTAACACTGAACGATGTGGTTTTGGGCCTTTGCGCCGAGGCCCTGAAGCGCTATCTGATCAGCGAGGGCGCCAATGCTGACAAGTCCCTGGTGGCAATGACACCGATTTCGGTGCGTTCCAGCAGCCTGCGCCGGGCAACCGGAAACCAGATGTCCGCCATGCTGCTGGATCTGGCCACCGATGAAACCAATCCTGCCCACCGCATTCGCCGGATACATTGGAACGCGGTTGCTTCGGAGCCCTACCGGGAGGCCATTGCTGCCGATCGGCTGACGGAACTCCTACCGTCCACCATGCTGGCGCTGTCCGCGAGACTTTACTCGGAGTTGCAAATTGCCCAGCGTTACCAGCCAGTGTTCAATCTGCCAATCACCAACGTTCCCGGACCACAGGTGTCACTTTATCTGCAGGGCGCACGCCTGGTTCAGCAATACAATACGGCGCCGCTGTTCGACAGCATGGGGCTGGTCATTGTTGCGGTAAGCTATGAGGGAAGACTGACACTTAACTTCACCACCTGTCCGGACGTGGTGGCTAACGGAGAGTCGCTGCAGGCTCACGTGGATGACAGCCTCAGTGCCATCGAAAACGCCATGCAGCGGCTCGGAGCGGACGCTGACAAGGAGCCCATAGCGGCTTCCCCAACACAGACCCTTGCGGATGACGCCATGACCGCACTGGAGGGACTTCTGAAGAAAGCCCTGAAACGTTTCAGGGCCTGAAACGGCCCCGGAAACGGTCAAGCAAGACTCAGGTTACTCAAACGCCCAACGAAGAAACGCCTTTTTCTCCTCGTCACTCGCTGTTTCCCAGATGGTTTTCAGCTGTTCAAGCGCGTTATCACCACTTACCAGAGAGCTCCCGGAGGTAGATTCCGGAATCGGCGTGCGGGCAGCGGTCATCCGCTCACTCGGATCCCAAACGGTTGAAGTTGCCACAGACGCTCCCGCCAACGAGACGATCTCTGCGGAGAACTCCGGCATTTCCTGCTCGGCTTCCTGACGAGACTCCGGCTGATCAAAGTCGAAACGATAGGTTTCACCGGCTTCTGCTTCGAAACGAACAACCTGAGGCTCGCTCTCGATCACGTGAACTTTCGATTCTCCGTTTCTGACCACACCGCTTTTCGCCCAGATGGTCTTGTAGACAAAAACAACCTCGTTTTCACCGGGAAGCAGGGCGTAGTCGAGTGCCAGATCGTCCATCAGGAAGTTAGTCATGGCCCGGCCATTCACCCGGGTAACCCGGATTTCACCTGGTGCCTCAAGCGTGGCGGCATTGGACGCTGCCGCTGGGTTGCCTTCCCAGGTTTCCACAACGCTGACACTGGAAGCACATCCCACCAGAGACATTACAACCATTGCACCCAGTGCGGCGCGAACGCGTGCGACGCCTCGGCGCCAGCCCTGTCCTGTTGATTGGAAAACACGGATCAGATGAGAAATGTTCATTTAGTCTCCTTGGCATGAGGATGGAAATGGCGTCAGGCTGGCGCCAGTTTCGTAGCATTCTGACGAGTGCATCTGACAAGGGCAAGACAACCGCGCGCTTCGCCGGCACCATTCCGGATTTTTAATCCATGATCCCGATTGAGACCCAACCCGTAAAATTGTAAAAAAATGTTGAATTCGCCCTGAATTGGGTTAATTTTAAACAGATCGGCAGATATTAACGCGGCGCCCGAAAAGCAAAAACGAAAAGCGGGCAGTACAGGAGACGCCATGGACACCCAACGCAGGACCGGAGAAGAAGGGCCGGTTCCCTTTCGCAGTAGTCGATTCTTCTGCGTAGGGAGCAAGTGGTACTTCACCACCCGGGAAGGGTTTGACAGTGGCCCGTTCGCTTCACGGGAGCGCGCGGAAACAGGCCTCAAGCGCTTTTTGCACGTGGTCCGTATGCTGCCGGAAGAACAACAGCTTCACTGACAGGCCTTTGTGCCCGTCTAGACCATGACGGGCACCAGCCACACGTCCACTGCCCACAGGCAGATCAGGGCCATGACGCCGGCAACAACATCGTCAACCATGATACCCAAACCGCCTGGCAGGTGCTGGTCCAGCCAACTGATGGGCCATGGTTTTGCAATGTCAAAAAGCCGGAACAGAGCGAAAGCCCCCAGAACTCCATAGATATTGTCGGGGAACAGGCCAAGGGCGATCCACATCCCGACGAATTCATCCCAGACAATGCCGCCATGATCATGAACCTTGAGGTCGTCGGCGGTCTTGCCACAGAGCCAGATGCCTACGATAAAAGCGACCAAGACCACCAGCCAGTAGCCCACGGGCGGTAACCAGGCAAAACTGTACCAGAGCGGGATGGCTGCCAGGCTTCCCCAGGTGCCAGGTGCCCTCGCCGTTGCGCCACTGCCAAAACCAAAAGCGAGCAAGTGTACCGGGTTCCGCAAAAAGCCCGGCGGCAGTATGACTGCAGGGGCCTCCGGCTCCGGAGTCGGGCCTTCCTGACTCATGATTCACTCCCGAAATGATCAAAACCCGCAGGTAGCGCCTCCGAACTGCAGTCGGCGCCATCCAGATACAGCCCTTGCTCGGCCTCGACCGAACCGATCACGGTAAGCCCGCTCGTGAGAGAGGCCGGTGCGCGGTCCCAGTTTTCCCGGGGGAAACACAGGCACAGCTCGTAATCGTCTCCTGAACGCAATGCGTAGTCCAAAGCCTTCTCGCCCTTGAGCCTGACAAGCTCAGGCGAAAGCGGCAACCTGGCACTCTCAATCCGGGCCCCCACCCCGGAAGCATCCAGAATATGCCCAAGATCAGCCAGCAAACCATCAGAGATATCAATTCCGGCGCTGGCATACTGGCGAATCCCTCGCCCAAGATCCAGCCTGGGCCGGGGCCGGTGATAATGCTCCAGCACGGCGAGCATGTCAGCGGAGGGGGCAGGTTCCGAGAGATAATCGAGGGCAGCTCCGGCGTCACCCAGGGTTCCCGACACCGCAATCAGGTCGCCGGGACGGGCGCCCGAGCGTCGAATCCCGGCCCCCTGCTCCACGGTGCCATGCACCTGCAGGCTCAAAGTAAGCGGTCCGGAGGTGGTGTCCCCACCCGCCAATTCAAGACCGAACGCCTCGCTGGCACTTCTCAGCCCTCTCGAGAAGTCTTCAAGCCACTGCTCATCCAGGGCCGGCAGGGTCAGCGCAAGGGTGAAACATTCCGGGTCGGCACCCATGGCGGCGAGATCACTGGCTGCTGCGGCGAGCGCACGCCAACCCAGGTAATCCGGGCGATAGTTTCGGGGGAAATGGACGCCTTCAACAAAAGCATCCACGGAAAAGACAAGATCCCGGCCGGCGGGTATCCGCTGAATCGCGCAGTCATCCCCCGGCCCGAGAATCAAGGCTCGGGATTTCTGCCGCCCGGCGAGCGGCAGAAAGTAACGCCGAATCAGCTCGAACTCGCCCATGGGCTAGCGGGAGCGGGTCTCAGCGAGCCGGAGTCGGCCGCTCAGCTTGTCGAGGATGCTGTTGACGAACTTATGGCCCTCGGTGCCGCCGAAGCGCTTGGCCATTTCAATGCCCTCGTTGATAACCACCTTATAGGGCACATCCAGCCGATGCTTCAGCTCATAGGCCCCAAGGCGCACGATAGCCAGCTCCACCGGATCCACCTCGTGAATGGGCCGATCAAGAAAAGGCTCGATCAATTTGTCCAGCTCGCCCTGCTCGCGATGGACACCACGGAGCAGATCGCGAAAATACAGCAGATCAACCTTGGTCATGTCATTGTCGACCATGAACTCGGCTTCAATGTCAGAAATCGCCGTCTTGCTGAAATGGCGCTGATAGAGCCCTTGCATGGCCAGGGCCCTGGCACGGCGTCGATCACCGGCTTTCGGTTTGCCGGACGGGGCCGGCTGCGGTGATGTACCTTCAGTGTCACTCATTACTCACCCAGCTTCTTGAAAAGGCTGACCATTTCAAGGGCGGTGATCGCCGCTTCCGCACCCTTGTTACCGGCCTTGGTGCCCGAACGCTCGATGGCCTGTTCGATGGAGTCCACCGTCAGGACACCGAAAGTCACCGGCACGTCAGTATCAAGACTGACAGCGCCAAGACCACTGGAGGCTTCGCCGGCAACGTACTCGAAATGGGGCGTTCCGCCACGGATGACAGCACCCAGGGCGATAATCGCATCGTACTCGCCGGTTTCTGCAACGCGCTTAACCGCCAGGGGCATTTCATAGGCCCCAGGCACGCGAACAATGGTGACGTCATCATCGGAAATACCGTGACGGCGCAGGGTGTCCAACGCGCCCTCAACCAGGCTTTCTACAACAAAGCCGTTAAAACGGCCCACCACCAGCGCATAGCGCCCACTGCACTCGGTAAAATCACCTTCAATTACTCTGATATCTGCCATCGATGGCTCCTTCACGTGTCGCGGCATCAGGGCCACGACCGGGTTTATCATTCGGGGGTATAGGGAACGTATTCAACAACTTCCAGGTCGAAACCGGAAATGGCCGAGAATTTGATCGGCGGGCTCAGCAGACGCATCTTGCCGACACCGATATCCCGGAGAATCTGGGAACCAGTGCCTACGGTGAAGTAAACGCCTGAGCTGCCCTTGCCAGAGGAGCCTTTACCCTCATCAAAGAATTCCTGGATACGGTCTTCCAGATTGTAGCTGTCCTCGGCACTGTTCAGCAGGACAACCACGCCCTTGCCTTCTTCCGCCACTTTTTCCAGTGCGTGATGCAGAGGCCAGCTACGTGAATCCTTGCGACGGGCCCCCAGAAGATCCCGAAGGGTATCGGTGATGTGGACCCGTACAAAGGCCGGTTCGTCGGGGGAAATATCTCCCATCAACATGGCCAGATGAGTGGCTCCCTGGATGTTGTCGCGATAGGTCCGAAGCTTGAACACGCCGTACTCGGTGTCCAGGTCGTTCTCTTCCACACACTCCACGGTGCGTTCGTTCATGGTGCGGTAATGAATCAGGTCGGCAATGGTGCCGATCTTGAGGTCGTGCTCTTCGGCAAACCGCTCCAGATCTTCCCGACGGGCCATCGAGCCATCGTCATTCATAATCTCGCAGATCACACCCGCCGGCTCGCAGCCGGCCAGCGCCGCAAGATCACAGGATGCTTCCGTGTGCCCGGCGCGGCTCAGCACACCGCCGGGATCAGACATCAACGGGAAAATATGGCCGGGCTGGACCAGATCACTGGCCTTGGCGTTGCGCGCCACTGCCGCCTGAACAGTACGGGCACGGTCCGCAGCCGAGATGCCAGTCGTCACGCCTACAGCGGCCTCAATGGAGAGGGTAAACTTGGTTCCGAAGCCGGATGCGTTCTGCTGCACCATCAGTGGAAGACCCAGCTGTTCGCAGCGGTCCCGGGTCATAGGCATGCAAATCAGGCCACGACCAAACCGGGCCATGAAGTTGATGGCTTCGGCTGTGCAATGCTCAGCAGCCATCACGAGATCGCCCTCATTCTCGCGATCCTCGTCATCCATCAGTATGACCATTTTGCCCTGACGGATATCTTCTATGATGTCTTCAATGCTGTTCAGTGCCATGTGGTTTTTTACCCTTGCGGCGCTCCGGCAAATGTTGGCTTCCGGAACATCCTGAGTTTATGAATTACCGGCGAGTGAGAATCAGGCGCTGATCCTCACCCACCTGACGTCGATCCAGCACGTTCCATTGTACTTTATCTGCCATGGTTTCCAGCGGCAGGTGGGCGGTCGGCCTCCCCGTACTGCCCAGGAAAACCGGCGCCTGGTAGAGCCAGAGTTCGTCGACCAGATTTTCGCTAATGAAGGTTCCAGCCAGAGTCGGTCCCGCCTCCACCAGCAGCTCGTTGATACCCAGCTCCCCCAGCGAGTCCAGCAGTTCGGCCAGATCAATGCCGTTGTCTTTCCAGGCGACGCCGGTAAGGCTGATGCCCAGTGCCGCCAGATCCTGGGCCGGCGCTGTGGCCAGAGTTGATGATGCACAGAACACCTGCACATTGCCGCCCTGGAGAATATTCGCCGTGGAGGGCGTGCGCGCATCCCGGTCGGCAATTACCCGCAGCGGCTGCCTGGACGGCTCGGTGGCATCGCCAATGTCTCCGAGCTCCTCGCGACGGACTGTCAGCGAAGGATCATCGGCGAGCACAGTGCCAACACCGGTCAGGATGGCGTCGCTGATCGCTCGGAGGCGCTGGACATCCCGCCGGGCCTCAGCACCGGTTATCCACTGGCTCTCGCCAGAAGCCATGGCAGTACGACCATCCAGGCTCGCTGCCATTTTCAGCCGCACCCAGGGCCGCCCGGTGTTCATGCGCTTCATGAAACCCGGATTCAGGCGAACAGCTTCTTCCGCCAGCAAGCCTTCGGTAACCTGAACGCCAGCCTCCCTCAGCATATCCAGCCCGCGTCCCGATACCGAGGGATTCGGATCCTTGGTGGCGGCATACACATGGGCGACACCGGCATCAATCAGCGCCCTGGCACAGGGCGGTGTACGACCAAAGTGGCTGCACGGCTCCAGGGTTACATAGGCTGTCGCTCCCCGGGCGTCCGGACCGGCCTGACTCAGGGCGCGGATCTCAGCGTGGGCTTCTCCGGCACGCTCATGCCAGCCCTCACCGAGTATCAGATCGCCGCGGGCAATGACACAGCCAACCCGGGGATTGGGATGGGTAGAGTACCGACCGCGCCAGGCAAGCTGGACAGCCCGCGCCATCATGGCCCTGTCGCGGTTCTCGATCATGCCTTTCCTTTTGGGGCGTGGTTATCCGCCAGCGCTTTGGCAACATCGACAGCCGCCTCGCCGTTGCTTGCCGACAACCTCTCAATCTCTTCCTTGAATTCGTTGATATCCTGGAAGCTGCGATACACGGAAGCGAAGCGGACATAGGCGACCTTGTCCAACTGACGCAATTCGGTCATCACCTCCTCGCCCAGTTGCATGGATTTCACTTCCCGCTCGCCGGTCGCCCGCAAACGGTATTTGATCCGGTTCAGGGCCGCATCAATCTGCTCGATGCTGACCGGTCGCTTCTCGAGGGCTTTCATTAACCCCGAACGCAGCTTTTCCTCATCAAACGGCTGCCGGGTGCCATCCTGCTTGACCACACGGGGCATCACCAGCTCCGCAGACTCGAAGGTCGTGAACCGCTCCCGACAGGACAGGCATTCCCTGCGGCGACGCACCTGATCTCCCTCGGCCACCAGCCGGGAGTCAATCACCTTGGTATCTGCTTCACCACAGAAGGGACAATGCATAGTCAGGAACTCCGAAGAGGAAGCCGGGCCGAAAGATCGGCCCGGCAGGTCATGCCTGTAGTCTAGCTATAAAACGATTAGCCGTAGACAGGGAAACGGGCGCAGAGCGCACTCACCTGTTCGCGAACCCGGCTGTTGACCGCCTCATCGTCCAGGTTATCGAGGATATCGCAGATCCAGCCAGCCAGGTCACGACACTCGGACTCGCCGAAACCGCGAGTGGTGATCGCCGGGGTACCGATACGCAGACCGGAAGTGACGAACGGGGAACGGGGATCATTGGGAACCGCGTTCTTGTTCACGGTGATGTGGGCACGGCCCAGTGCCGCATCCGCATCTTTACCGGTAATGTCCTGTTTGATCAGGCTGACCAGGAACAGGTGGTTCTTGGTGCCACCGGAGACAACGTCATAACCGCGATCAACGAACACCTGAGCCATGGCGGAGGCGTTCTTCACAACCTGCTGCTGATAAGTCTTGAACTCGTCGCTCATGGCTTCCCTGAAGCACACGGCCTTGGCGGCAATCACGTGCATCAACGGGCCGCCCTGGCCACCAGGGAAAACCGCAGAGTTCAGTTTCTTCTGCAGGTCGGCGTCGTCACAGGCCAGGATCAGGCCACCACGGGGACCGCGCAGGGTCTTGTGGGTGGTGGTTGCAATCACGTGGGCGTGGGGAACCGGATCCGGGTAAACGCCGGCGGCTACCAGACCAGCCACGTGGGCCATATCTACGAACAGGTAGGCACCCACCTTGTCCGCAATCTCGCGGAACCGGGCAAAATCAAGCTCCTGAGAGTACGCGGAGAACCCGGCGATAATCATCTTTGGCTTATGTTCCAGAGCGAGCGACTCGATTTCATCGTAGTCCAGAAGGCCGGTGTCGGTGTTAATACCGTACTGCACAGCGTTGTAGATCTTGCCCGAGAAGTTGACACTGGCGCCGTGAGTCAGGTGCCCACCATGGGCGAGACTCATGCCCAGAACAGTGTCACCGGGCTTGAGAAGAGCCATGAAGACAGCGGAGTTGGCCTGGGAGCCGGAATGCGGCTGAACGTTGGCATAGGCAGCACCAAACAGTTCCTTGGCGCGCTCAATCGCCAGATCTTCGGCAATATCCACAAACTCGCAGCCGCCATAATAGCGCTTGCCCGGATAGCCTTCCGCGTACTTGTTGGTCAGCACGCTGCCCTGGGCTTCCATCACCCGGGGGCTGGTATAGTTCTCGGACGCGATCAGCTCGATGTGAGCTTCCTGACGCTTCTCTTCCGCCTGCATGGCGTTCCAGAGTTCGTCGTCAAAGCCGGCGATTTTCATTTCACGATTAAACATGGATGCGCTGCCCCTGTGTGCTTGGCTGGCCCGGAGAGCTTTGGCGATCTCCGCAGGCTCCCTGAAAAATTGGGCCGCTATTCTATCTTACAAACGGGTGAAAAATCACCCTTTATACCGTCCGCAGATACCGGCATGCGGCCAACTCCGGTTTCTGCTCAATTGCTATCAAAGGTACGTTTCGTTACCTTAGCCGATTACTGTTCTCAGGTACCGGCACCCGAGGCGTCGGCCTTCGGGGAAGGCCTTGATCAGGCACCTGACGTGTATTCATTTCTCAAGCGATTGTTTGATAAAAGGATTCTGCCAACATGGCCCAATACGTTTACACCATGAACCGCGTGGGCAAGGTGGTCCCGCCCAAGCGCGAGATTCTGAAAGACATCTCCCTGAGCTTCTTCCCCGGCGCCAAGATCGGCGTTCTGGGCCTCAACGGTGCCGGTAAATCCACACTGCTCCGCATTATGGCGGGCGTAGACCAGGATTACATCGGTGAAGCCCGTCCGCAGCCTGGCATCAACGTGGGCTATCTGCCCCAGGAGCCGGAGCTGGACGAAGAAAAAACCGTCAAGGAGATCGTCGACGAGTCGGTTTCCGGCGTCCACGACGCCCTGGCCGAACTGGACCAGGTGTACGCAGCCTACGCCGAACCGGATGCCGACTTTGACGCCCTGGCCAAGAAGCAGGGCGAGCTGGAGGCCTATATCCAGGCCACCGATGGCCACGACATTGAACGCAAGATGGAAGTTGCCGCGGACGCCCTGCGTCTTCCACCCTGGGATCAGAAAGTAAGCGTTCTCTCCGGTGGTGAGCGCCGCCGGGTCGCACTGTGCCGTCTGCTGCTGTCCGGCCCGGATATGCTGCTGCTGGACGAGCCCACCAACCACCTGGATGCCGAATCCGTGGCCTGGCTCGAGCGCTTCCTGCATGACTACGAAGGCACCGTGGTCGCCATCACCCACGATCGCTACTTCCTCGACAACGTCGCTGGCTGGATCCTGGAACTGGACCGTGGCCACGGCATTCCGTTTGAAGGCAACTACAGCCAGTGGCTGGAAAACAAGGAGAAGCGCCTGGAGATGGAATCCAAGCAGGAAGCCTCTCATCAGAAAGCCATCAAGCAGGAACTGGAGTGGGTTCGCAGCAATGCCAAGGGCCGTCAGTCCAAGAGCAAGGCCCGTCTGGCCCGCTTTGAGGAGATGAGTTCCCAAGAATTCCAGAAGCGCAACGAAACCAACGAACTCTACATTCCGCCCGGACCTCGCCTGGGCAACAAGGTGATCGAGGTGGACGGCATCAGCAAGTCCTTCGGTGACCGCCTGCTTTATGAAGACGTGTCCTTCAGCGTACCGCCCGGTGCCATCGTGGGCATCATCGGCGGTAACGGCGCCGGTAAATCCACCCTGTTCAAGATGATTGCCGGTTTCGACAAGCCGGACTCCGGTGACATTACCGTTGGCGAAACTGTTGAACTGGCCTACGTCGACCAGATGCGGGACCTCGACGGCAGCAAAACTGTCTGGGAGGAACTCTCCGACGGCAACGACATCATCAAGGTGGGCAACTACGAGACGCCATCGCGGGCCTACGTTGGCCGCTTCAACTTCAAGGGCAGCGACCAGCAGAAGCGGGTTGGCGACCTGTCCGGCGGTGAGCGCAACCGCCTGCACCTGGCCAAGCTGCTTAAACAGGGCGGCAACGTGCTGCTGCTGGATGAGCCGACCAACGATCTGGACGTGGAAACGCTCCGGGCCCTGGAAGAAGCCCTGCTGAACTTCCCGGGCTCTGCATTAGTCATATCGCACGACCGCTGGTTCCTCGACCGCGTAGCCAGCCACATTCTGGCGTTCGAAGATGATGGCGAGGTGGTGTACTTCGAAGGCAACTTCACGGAGTACGATGAGGACTTCAAGAAGCGTAAGGGCGATTCAGCCATGCAGCCCAAGCGCATGAAGTACAAGAAGCTTGCGTAAGGCCCTTTGTCGGATTACGGCCTTGGGGGCCTAATCCGACCTACAAACGCCAGAACCAGACCGTAGGTCGGATTAGGCAAAGCCGTAATCCGACGAACAATCAGGCAACGACCCTTCATGGCAAAAACCAAAACCGCCTTTGTCTGCACCGAATGCGGTGCAGACTATTCCAAATGGCAGGGCCAATGCACGGCGTGCCAGGCCTGGAACACCATCAGCGAAGTCCGCGGCGTCAGCAGCAACAGCAAAGGCGCCCGCGGTGCCCGCTTTGAGGGATTCGCCGGAAGCCTATCCGAGGTTCAAAGCCTGGACGACGTCAGCCTCGCCGAGCAGCCCCGCATCAGCTCCGGCATGCAGGAGTTCGATCGGGTCCTGGGCGGCGGCCTGGTCGAAGGCTCTGCCGTACTGATGGGCGGCCATCCGGGCGCCGGCAAGAGCACACTGCTGCTACAGGCCGTCTGCCATCTTGCCGCCAGCGTCCCTGCCTTATATGTCACCGGTGAGGAATCCCTGCAACAGGTCGCCATGCGCGCCAAACGGCTGGGCCTGCCCACCAAAGACCTGAAGATGCTATCCGAAACCAGTGTCGAGCGAGTCATGCAGGTGGCTGAGGCGGAAAAGCCCCGGATTCTGGTGGTAGACAGTATTCAGGTGATGCACATGGCGGATATCGAGTCCGCCCCTGGCAGCGTCTCACAGGTGCGGGAAAGCGCAGCCTACCTGACCCGTTTCGCCAAGCAGACCGGCACCATCCTGTTCCTGGTCGGCCATGTCACCAAAGACGGCAGCCTCGCCGGCCCGAAAGTCCTGGAACACATGATTGACTGCTCGATCCTGCTGGAAGGCTCCAGCGACAGCCGTTATCGAACCCTTCGGGGGATCAAGAACCGGTTTGGTGCGGTGAATGAGCTGGGCGTGTTCGCCATGCTGGAACAGGGCCTGAAGGAAGTGAAGAACCCCAGCGCGATCTTCCTGAACCGCGGCGAAGAGGCGGCCCCGGGAAGCGTAGTGATGGTGGTCTGGGAAGGTACCCGCCCCATGCTGGTGGAAATCCAGGCTCTGGTGGATATGGCTCAGGGCGGCTACCCCAGACGGGTCGCGGTCGGCCTTGATCAGAACCGGCTGGCCATGCTCCTTGCCGTATTGCACCGCCACGGCGGCATGCATGTGTCCGACCAGGATGTGTTCGTAAACGTTGTGGGCGGTGTAAAGGTGAACGAAACCAGCGCCGACCTGGCCCTTCTGGCCGCCATCGTCTCCTCCTTCCGCGACCGCGCCCTGCCTCAGGACCTGGTGATCTTCGGCGAAGTCGGCCTCTCCGGCGAGATCCGCCCGGTACCCAGCGGCCAGGAACGAATCTACGAAGCAGCCAAGCACGGCTTTACGCGGGCGCTGGTGCCGAAATCGAACGCACCGCGCAAGGCGATCGAGGGCATGAAGGTGATTCCGGTAACCAAGCTCAGTGATGCGCTGACGGCCCTCGCGGACCTCTAGGCCTACCTAATCAATAAGATGCGCAAACTCCCTCTCCAGAAGAGCTTGATCACCGAGATTAAGTTCAACCAGACGTTTCAGATGAGTGGCGCTATCTAGGTCAATGTACTGGCACTTAAACCCCAACCGGTGCGGCTCTATATGACGAAGCTCCACCGCCATCACAATGCCTGCCTCATGATCATTCAGGTGAATAATCACCTCGCAGGGCTGCTTTAACGGCACGTCCCACCCTTCCGGCCGCTTTACCAGAACGCCTTTCAAGGAAATATCCAGCACTTCAGTCTTCCAGACAGAGTCCTGGCAATGTAGCTCGCAGGGCGCATCAAACTCGATCCGGTGGAACCGGCGCTTTTCGGGGGCTTTGGTGGGCAACGGGTTACTCCTGTTTACCAGTCTTGTGTCACCTGACTATAGACCGGACAGGAGAATGCATCCAGAGGAGTTTTTGAGTGGGGCTTCGGTTGTCGGATTACGGTGCGCGTTGCGCGCCTAATCCGACCTACGGGACTATAGACCGGACAGGAGATTGCATTCAGAGGATTTGTGAGTAAGCGAGGGTAATTGGAAGGATATATCTCCATCGCCTGATGGGGGTCGTTGTGGGAGCCTTTCCAAAAATGTCGGAGGCCAGGGATGGCCGAGGACAAGCGCACATGGATGTGCTCGTAGCGGTTTTTGGAAAGGCTCCCACAACGACCCAGCCCGCTAGATCAGCAGGCTAGGAGAGACATGACTCCTAAATCAGCGGTGATATTCCGGGCTTAATTCTACCACGGCCTCAATGAACGCCTTGGCATGCTCCGGATCCACATCCGGCGTAATCCCGTGACCAAGGTTGAAGATATGGCCGGGGCCGGAACCGAAGCGCCTCAGGATATCGGCCACTTCCTGGCGAATCCGCTCAGGCGGTGCATACAGCATGGCCGGGTCCATGTTGCCCTGAAGGGCCACCCGGTCGCCAATGCGGGCGCGGGCGTTGCCGATATCCGTGGTCCAGTCCAGGCCAACGGCATCCGCACCGGAATCGGCAATGGATTCCAGCCACTGGCCGCCGTTTTTGGTGAACAGAATCACCGGCACCCGGCGACCGTCGCTCTCGCGAATCAGGCCATCGACGATTTTCTTCATGTAGCGAAGCGAGAACTCCTCATAGGCCCAGCTGCTCAACACGCCGCCCCAGGTATCAAAAATCTGCACGGCCTGGGCACCGGCCTTGATCTGGCCGTTGAGGTAGTCAATGACCGCGTCCGCCAGATGATCCAGCAAGCGGTGCATAACCTCTGGCTGGCCATACATGAGCTTCTTGGCCTCTCGGAAATCCTTGGAAGAGCCCCCTTCAATCATATAGGTGGCGAGGGTCCACGGGCTTCCGGAGAAGCCGATCAGGGGAACACTGCCATTCAGCGCACCGCGGATGGTGGAGACCGCGTTCATGACGTAATCCAGGTCCACCTCAGCGTTGATCTTCGGCAGAGCGGCAACATCGGCTTCGGAGCGGATCGTGTTCCGGAATTTCGGGCCCTCGCCGGTTTCGAAGTACAGGCCGAGACCCAGAGCGTCCGGAATCGTCAGGATATCTGAAAACAGGATTGCGGCGTCCAGTGGGAAACGCTCCAGAGGCTGCAGCGTTACCTCGCAGGCCAACGGCGTGTTCTTGCACAGGCTGAGAAAGTCGCCGGCTTTTGCCCTGGTCGCACGGTACTCCGGCAGGTATCGCCCTGCCTGTCGCATCATCCAAACCGGTGTGCGGTCCACGGGCTGGCGCATCAGGGCGCGCAGGAAACGATCATTTTTCAGCTCTGTCATAGGAAATCCAGCGTGTTCTGTACAAAAGGGCAAATTTGGATGGGGAGCCATAATACCCGGTTTGCGGGAATAAAAAAGGGCGGCTTTCCCTTAGGAAACCGCCCTTCTGATCAGGATCAATCCCGCGATCAGATATCGAGGTAATCCATGATACCTTCGGCAGCCTGACGGCCTTCCCAGATAGCGGTTACGACCAGATCCGAACCGCGGACCATGTCACCGCCTGCGAAGATTTTCTCGTTGCTGGTCTGGAACATGAACTCGGACTCTTCCGGCGCGGTTACCCGGCCCGAATCGTCTGTATTCACCTTCAGTTCATCAAACCAGTCGGCCGGGCTCGGACGGAAGCCAAAGGCCACCAGAACCGCGTCGGCAGGAATGACTTCCTCACTGCCCGGAACCACTTCCGGACGGCGACGGCCATTTTCATCAGGATCACCCAGTCGGGTCTGAACCACTTTCACACCTTCAACCCTGTCTTCGCCGATGATGGCAATGGGCTGACGGTTGAAGAGGAACTTGACGCCCTCTTCCTTGGCGTTGGCCACTTCACGACGGGACCCAGGCATATTGGCCTCATCCCGGCGGTAGGCACAGGTGACGCTCTCGGCCTGCTGACGGATCGACGTGCGGTTACAGTCCATGGCCGTGTCACCACCACCCAGGACAACAACCCGCTTGCCTTTCATGTCAATGAAGTCCGCTTCGTCTTTCTCGAAGCCAAGGCGGCGGTTGACGTTGGAAACCAGGAACGGCAGCGCGTCGTAAACGCCCGGCAGGTTCTCGCCCGGGAAACCGCCCTTCATGTAGGTGTAGGTGCCCATGCCCATGAAAACGGCATCGTACTCGTCAATGATCTCCTTCAGCTGAACGTCCTTGCCCACCTCGGTAGACAGGCGGAATTCCACGCCCATCTCCTCGAACACCTTGCGGCGGCGGGTCATAACGGATTTTTCCAGCTTGAACTCGGGAATGCCGAACGTCAGCAGACCGCCGATTTCCGGATAGATATCGAATACCACCGGCTTGACGCCATTGCGAACCAGAACGTCCGCGCACCCCAGACCCGCAGGGCCGGCGCCGATAACCGCAACCTTCTTGTCTGTCCACTTCACCGCGGACATATCCGGCTTCCAACCAAGGGCAAAAGCGGTGTCGGTAATGTACTTTTCGACAGACCCGATGGTGACCGCACCATAGCCGTCGTTCAGCGTACAGGCACCCTCGCACAGGCGATCCTGCGGACATACGCGACCACAAACCTCAGGTAGGGAGTTGGTCTGATGACACAACTCGACGGCCCGCATGATATTGCCTTCGGAAACCAGCTTGAGCCAGTTCGGGATGTAGTTGTGAACCGGGCACTTCCACTCGCAATAGGGATTACCACATTCAAGACAGCGGTGGGACTGGGATGCCGCGCTATCTGCCGTGAAAGGGTGGTAGATTTCACCAAACTCTTTTTTCCGCTTCTTGGCCGGGACCTTCTTCGGGTCAACCCGTCCTACTTCAACAAACTGGAAGTCGTTACTCAGTCGTTCTTTCATCAGGATGCTCTCATCAACTCAATTTCGACAAGGGCCGCAGCCAGGCTGCACACCCCAAAACCCTCTCAGCTTCTTATTCCGGACGCGCCCGGGTGCTGGCCAGTAGGCTGCGCAGGTTCGCCGCCTTGGGTTTCACCAGCCAGAAACGGCCAATGTAGTCGTCGAAATTCTCAAGAATGTGCTCAGCCCACTCGCTGCCGGTTTCCGAGATATGCTCACGGATCACACCCCGCAGGTGATTACGGTAGGACTCCATATCTTCACTGGAAATCCGCTGAATCTCGACCAGCTCGTGGTTGTACTTGTCCACGAAGGTGTTGTTGAGATCCATCACATAGGCAAAGCCACCGGTCATACCAGCACCGAAATTGTGCCCGGTAGAGCCAAGAACGGTCACCAGACCGCCGGTCATATACTCGCAACAGTGATCACCAGCGCCTTCCACAACCGCATGGGCGCCAGAGTTACGAACGGCAAAGCGCTCACCAGCGGTTCCTGCCGCAAAGAGCTTGCCTCCAGTTGCCCCGTACAGGCAGGTGTTGCCGACAATAGAGGTTTCCTGGCTCTTGAAGACACTGCCCCGGGGAGGCTTGACCACCAGCTTGCCACCGGTCATGCCCTTACCGACGTAGTCGTTGGCATCGCCCTCGAGGATCAGGTTGAGGCCACCCACGTTCCAGACACCGAAGCTCTGGCCGGCGGTGCCGGTAAGGTCCAGGGTAATGGGCGCATCGACCATGCCCTGGTTCCCATGCAGCTGGGCGATTTCGCCAGACAGACGCGCGCCAATGGAGCGGTCGCAATTGGTTACCCGGTAGGACCAGGCGCCACCACTCTTTTCCTTGATGGCTGCAGCGGTATCCTGAACCATCTGTTCCGCCAGCTTGCCCTCGTCGAACGGATGGTTCCGCTCCACCTGACAGGTCTGAGGCTTGTCCGCCGGAATATGGTCATTGGACAACAGGCGACTGAGATCCAGCTTCTTCTGGCGCTCGGTATCGCCCGGCAGACGTTCCAGCAGATCAACGCGACCGACCAGTTCCTCCAGGCTGCGCACGCCCAGCTTCGCCATCCACTCGCGGGTTTCCTCAGCCACGAAACGGAAGAAATTCATGGCCATTTCCACCGTGCCCTTGAAGTGCTCTTCACGGAGGTGATCGTTCTGGGTAGCCACACCGGTCGCGCAGTTGTTCAGGTGGCAGATTCGGAGGTATTTGCAGCCCAGCGCCACCATCGGCGTGGTACCGAAACCAAAGCTTTCGGCACCCAGGATCGCACCTTTCACGACATCCAGACCGGTCTTGATGCCGCCATCGGTCTGCAGACGGATCTTGCCACGCAGATCGTTGGCCCGCAGAGCCTGCTGGGTTTCCGTCAGCCCCAGCTCCCAGGGGGAGCCAGCGTAGCGGATGGACGTCAGCGGGCTTGCTGCGGTGCCGCCATCGTAACCTGAAACGGTGATCAGGTCGGCGTAGGCCTTGGCCACACCCGCCGCAATCGTACCGACACCTGGTTCGGAGACCAGCTTCACTGACACCAGGGCCTGGGGATTGACCTGTTTGAGGTCAAAAATCAGCTGAGCCAGATCCTCAATAGAATAGATATCGTGGTGCGGTGGCGGTGAAATCAGTGTTACACCGGGCACCGAATAGCGCAGGCGGGCGATCAGATCGTTGACCTTGCCCCCCGGCAACTGGCCACCCTCGCCGGGCTTGGCGCCCTGGGCCACCTTGATCTGCATGACATCAGCACTACGCAGGTATTCGGCAGTGACGCCGAAACGCCCGGAAGCCACCTGCTTGATTTTGGAGCGCTTTTCGGTGCCATAGCGGGCCGGATCTTCACCGCCCTCGCCGGAGTTCGAGCGACCACCCAGAGTGTTCATAGCGACTGCCAGGGCCTCGTGAGCCTCTGGAGACAGCGCACCCAGGGACATGGCCGCAGAATCAAAGCGCGGGAAAATGTTCTCTGCCGGCTCAACCTCGGAAAGGTCAATCGGCTTGAGGTCTTTCCGGAAGCCCAGGAGATCCCGCAGGGTTGCTACCGGACGTTCATTGACCAGACCGGCATATTCTTTGTAGTGACCATAGTCGCCACTGGTTACCGCTTCCTGCAGTTTGCCGACGACATCCGGATTAAAGGCATGATATTCCTGACCGTGGACATACTTCAGCAGACCACCCTGGACAATCGGCTTGCGCGGCTTCCAGGCTGCAGAGGCCAGTTGCTCCTGGTCCTGCTGGAAATCGTAGAAGCCAGCACCCTGGATCCTGCTCGGCACACCCTTGAAGCACAGGTCAACGACATCGTCAGCCAGACCGATCGCCTCGAAAAGCTGGGCGCCCCGGTAGGAGGTGATGGTCGAGATACCCATCTTGGAGAGGATCTTCAGCAGCCCTTTGTTGATGCCCTTCCGATAGTTGTTCTTGGCGTCAATCGGATCCATCAGCAGTTCGCCGGTGCGAATCAGATCATTCAGCACCTGGTAGGCAAGATACGGATACACCGCCGTCGCACCAAAACCGAAAAGCACAGCGAAATGGTGGGGATCCCGGGCCCAACCGGTTTCAACAATGATATTGGAATCGCAGCGCAGCCCCTTCTGGACCAGGTGATGGTGAACCGCACCGGTAGCCATCAGGGCGTTGACCGGCAGTTCACCTTCTTTCAGATCTTTATCGGTGAGGATCAGCAGTACCTTGCCATCACGGACGGCCTGCTCCGCTTCGTCACATACCTGACGAATCGCCTGCTCCAGCCCCTGCTCTGGACGGTAGCTCATGGAGATACGAGCCACCTCGAATCCGGGACGTTCGTTGTTGGCGATCTTCAGGAACTTGGCCGGAGACAGTACGGGCGTAGTCAGAATTATGCGATCTGCGTGATCGGCAGTTTCCTCGAACACGTTGCGCTCAGCCCCCAGACAGGTCTCCAGGGACATGACAATCGACTCACGCAAAGGATCGATGGCCGGATTGGTCACCTGGGCGAACTTCTGGCGGAAGTAGTCAGCAACGTGGCGGACCTTGCTTGAAAGCACGGCCATCGGGGTATCGTCACCCATGGAGCCAACGGCTTCCTGGCCGTTTTCCGCCAGCGGGCGCAACACCTGGTCACGCTCCTCGAAGGAGACCATGAACATCTTCTGATGCACCAGAAGTTCGTCGGAGTCCATCAGCCTGAAATCCGGGGTATCCTGGTTCAGCGTGGTTTCCACGCGCAGCGCGTTCTCACGCAACCAGCGCTTGTACGGCTGGGCGGTCTTCAGCCGCTGATCGATGTCCTTGGTGTGCAGGACTTCACCGGATTCAGTGTCGATTGCCAGCATCTGACCTGGCCCGACACGGCCCTTGGCAACCACGTCGTCAGGCTGGTACCCGTAGGTACCAATCTCTGATGCCAGAGTAATAAAGTCATCCTTGGTGATGACCCAGCGAGCCGGGCGCAGGCCGTTCCGATCCAGCATGCACACAGCATAGCGGCCGTCCGACATGACCAGCCCAGCGGGGCCATCCCAGGGCTCCATATGCATGGAGTTGTACTCGTAAAACGCTCGCAGCTCCGAGTCCATACTGTCGACATTCTGCCAGGCCGGCGGAATCATCATGCGAACGGCACGGAAAAGATCTACACCTCCGGCAAGCAGCACTTCCAGCATGTTGTCCATACTCGAGGAGTCGGAACCGGTGAGATTCACCAGCGGCTGCAGGGTCTGCAAATCCGGTAGTTCCGGAGAGCTGAACTTGGCGGCTCGGGCGATGGCCCAGTTGCGGTTGCCGTCAATGGTGTTGATCTCACCGTTATGGGCCAGATACCGGAACGGCTGGGCCAGCGGCCACCGGGGCATGGTGTTGGTCGAGAACCGCTGATGGAATACACAGATAGCGGTCTCAAGATCCGGGTCACCCAGATCCTTGTAGAAATTGGCCAGATCCGCCGGCATCATCAGGCCCTTATAGGCCAGAGTGCGGTGCGACAGGCTACAAATATAGAATTCCGGATCGTCGGCCATATCGCTTTCGGCGTGCCGGCGACCGACGAACAGACTGATCGCAAAGTCACGCTCTTCCTTGCCATCAGGCACCACAAACACCTGCTCAATTCGGGGCAGGCAATCCAGCGCCATAGGGCCCAGGCAACTGTCATCCACCGGTACTTCACGCCAGCCGAGGATTTCCAGACCCTGTTCGGTTAGCCTTTTTTCAATAGCCGCGCGACCGGCGGCAGCCTTGTTCTCGTCGGGGTTAAGAAACACCTGGCCCACGGCAAAGAGGTCGCCTGGCTCCTTGCCAAAGGCTGCCTTGGCGGCCTTTTTCAGGAAGCCATCCGGGCTCTGGATTAGCAGGCCACAACCATCGCCGGTCTTGCCGTCTGCAGCGATACCACCTCGGTGGGTCATGCAGGTCAGAGACTCGATGGCAGTTTGCAACAACTTATGGCTGGCCTCGCCCTTCATGTGGGCAATCAGACCGAATCCACAGTTGTCCCTGAATTCATCGGGATGATACAAACCTGTCATCATAAGCGTTCTCTCACGTAGAAATGCTTTTCAATCAAAGAGTTAATTGGCGCGCAGCCATACAACCACCCTTTGACACTGAAAATGGGGGCTGGCTATTTTACACACGTAGAAATACGTACTCAAATCGGCGTGGAGTTATTGTGGGAAGCCGAAACCGGAATTACCAATCGACAAGGTTATGGAACAACAAGTTAGCGCCGGAAATGACGGCGTTATAAATTGTCGACCGGACGCACCCAGGGCGACCGGGAAGCCAGCTCTTCCGGCAAACCGGATGCTGCGGCATTCGCTGCCTCTCGGCTAGGGAACTCGCCATAGAATACCATAAACCAGGGCTGGCCCTGCCTTTCCCCTCGGGTATACACCAGATCGTCGAGCTCTGAATAGCTGGATATGACATTTAGTGCAGTCTGCTCCAGATTGCCGGCGACCAGCTGTATAGTCCAGCCTCCTCGCGCCCGAACCTGGTCGATGGCTGCAAAATGCTCCGGATCGGCCGGAGTGAACTCGGGCGCGGCTTCCGGCTCTGGCTCCGGCTCCGGCTCTGGCTCTGGCTCTGGCTCTGGCTCTGGCTCTGGCTCTGGCTCTGGCTCTGGCTCTGGCTCTGGCTCTGGCTCTGGCTCTGGCTCTGGCTCTGGCTCTGGCTCTGGCTCTGGCTCTGGCTCTGGCTCTGGCTCTGGCTCTGGCTCTGGCTCTGGCTCTGGCTGGACAGGGTCCGGCTCGGTTGCCGGCTCTGTCAACAGAGTTTCGGTCGCAATCGGTGGATCATTGGGAGCGGGCTCGGTATCCCCGGTTTCCGGACCAATGGTAATGCTCTTTCTCACCGGCTCTGGCGCTTTCACAACCTCTTCGGCAACCGACTCATCATATTGGCGCGATACGAACCACCAGGAGCCCGCAAGCAGAACCAGGGCCAACGACGGCCACAGAAGCCTTTTCCAGGGCACTTCACGCGATCGACCCGCACTCGGTGCCGACACCATGTCCAGCCAAACGCCTGGCGTTACACGCTTCAGCCTCGAAAAACTCCCCTGGCTCAATGCGTGAATTTTCGAAACCCGGGCCGGACTGAGAAGCTCGCCCACCTTACCGCCGGCTGCATGAACCCTTGGCTCAAGATAGGCAAGAATTTCGTCTTTCGTCAGGGGCCGAAGGTGTATCTGATGAACACTTGTGCTGGAATCATCCAGGCCAAGCATCTGGACCAGGTTGTCGGTGCCGGAAAATACAGGAACCGCGGAAGAACTGCGCTCTGAAGCCAAATACGCGGATAGAATCAGCCGGAGCAACTCCGTCGGTGCACGGTCTGCATCGTCAATCAAAAGGACCATACGCTGCCCCTTTCGAACCCGGGACTCCGACCATCTGAAGAAGTGATAAACCAGATCTCGTGGGGTGTCCTCCGGGCCGAGGTTAGAACGAGCCACCGCTTTCAGGTCCCGGGCAAGCGCCTGGGCGCTGGTCAACGCTGCAGCAGGGATGCGGTGAAAATCAAGCCTGGACGACTCGCTGCGAACCAGCTCCGCGAGTATCCGGGTTTTGCCCGCACCGGCAGCACCGGTGAGTAGCAGAGCCATATCGCCAAAACCGCAAAGATGGCGTAACGCCTCCAGAGCATGATGACGCATCGCATCCGGAAAAAACGGAGTCTCCATCTCCAGGGGATTGGCACGGAGGCTGTAACGTTGCTGAAGCCTGGGGAAAAGGCCGCCGCCATCAAGACTGTTCAAGCTTTCTTCAGTCACGGGTCTTCCTTGTTCGCTGGTCCGTTACCAAATCAATGAAGCCTTCAGGCCGGCATCATGTCGAGCTGCAAAAACGGGCAAACGTCAAAGCCAGGTTTTCAGGGCTTGCGTCGGATGTGACAACCGCATCGCCAACCGAGCGAAGCAGGACCAGCCTGAGCAGGCCGTCCACGTTTTTCTTGTCGACAGCCATCAAGCTCATAAAGTCATCTGCAGTCATTCCGACCGGAGGCTTATCAGGCAACCCGGCGCGCAAGATAAGTCGGTTTATCCGGTCAAAATCCTCACGGCTGATCATCCCCTCAAGAGCGGACAATTCAGCGGCCATGAGCATACCGGTTCCTACTGCCTCTCCGTGCAGCCAGTTGCCATAGCCCGCATAGGTTTCTATCGCATGCCCGAAGGTATGACCCAGATTCAGTATGGCCCTGAGACCACCTTCACGTTCGTCGAGGGCAACAACCTCTGCCTTGCACGCGCAAGACCGGAAGATAGCCTCTGCGAGCGCTTCCGGATTGAGGCTGACCAGAGAATCCATATGCTCCTCAAGCCAGGCAAGAAAGGCCTGGTCCCGAATCAGCCCGTACTTGATGACTTCTGCCAGCCCCGCCGAAACCTCCCGAGAAGGCAAGGTCTGCAGGCTTGCCGTGTCTATCAGTACCGCCTGTGGCTGATGGAAAGCGCCAATCATATTCTTGCCAAGGGGATGATTGATGCCGGTTTTACCTCCAACAGAAGAGTCCACCTGGGAAAGCAGGGTAGTCGGGATCTGGATAAAAGGAACACCCCGCTGGTAGCAGGCGGCAGCAAAACCGGCCATATCACCAACGACACCGCCACCGAGTGCAACCAGAGTGGTTTTCCGGGTATGTCGCTGCTCGAGAAGACCATCAAAAATACTGTTAAGGGTCTGCCAGTCCTTGAACTTCTCGCCATCTGGAAGGGTGACGGTATCAACCCGCTTCCCCGGGAAACAGGCCTTCGCCCGGTCAAGATAGAGCGGTGCCACCGTCTCGTTGGTGACAATCATGACCTGTGCCCCGGACACGTAAGATGACAGATCCAGGCTGCCGAGAAGATCTTCGCCGATAAAAATGGGATAGCTGCGTTCACCGAGCTCCACCGAGAGTTCGCGATACCGATCAGACATGATTACGACCTTCCTTCCGGACCTGCCTTTTATGACGTGGGGTTTTCGGGTTCAGCCGATTGACCAACTGACGAACGACAAGCCTCGGGCTTTTCCTGTCTGTGTACATGATTATGTCTGCCAGGCTCGAATAAAGCGGATCGCGGATCGAGAAAAGTTTCCGAAGAACCGCCTCCGGATCGTCGTTCTGAAGCAAGGGTCGATTTCGGTCTTTGCGCGTTCGCTCTACCTGTTGCTCTATCGACGTTTTCAGATAGATCACCATCGCATCCCTCTTCAGGATAGGATGGTTTTCCTGGCGCATGACCGCCCCGCCCCCTGTGGCCAGCACGGTGTTATCCTCGCGGGACAACTCATCCAGCATGGCCGTTTCCCGCAGACGAAAGCCATCCTCCCCCTCAACATCGAAAATCCACGGGATGTTGGCCCCGCATCGTTCTTCAATGATGCGATCAGAATCGAGAAAACGATAGCCGAGCTCTTTGGCGAGCATCCGGCCTATCGTGCTTTTCCCTGCTCCCATTGGGCCAACGAGGACAACGCGTTTCGGCAAAGACATAACTTCCGCTCAGTTTTGTTCAGGCGGGTGAGAATATCACAGGGCCGGTGATTGCATAAGTTCAGGACCCGACTCGAGCCTGTTTCAGGCACAAAAAAGCCGCCGGTTTTAAGCGGCGGCCTTTGAACTTCACCGGTTAGCGAAGTAGATCGTTCTTGATGATCTTGGGGGTGATGAAGATCAGCAACTCGCTGCGCTCATCGATGTGCTCGGTGCGCTTGAAGATACGACCCAGGTAAGGGATATCTCCAAGGAACGGCGTCTTGGTAGTCTGGGTCGCGACTTCCGACTGGAAGATACCGCCCAGAACGACCGTCTCGCCATTCCCAACCAGAACCTGCGTGGTGACTTCATTGGTATTGATCGAAGGAATACCGGCAGTCACCTCACCTCGGGAGTCCTGATTAACCACCAAGTCCATGATGATCTTGTCATCCGGAGTAATCTGCGGTGTTACTTCCAGAGAGAGCACGGCTTCCTTGAACGAAACCGACGTTGCACCACTTGAGGACGCTTCCTGATAGGGAATTTCCTCACCAGACTTGATGGACGCCGTCTGACGATCGGCAGTCACAACTCTCGGCTGGGAGACCACCTCGGCCTGACCGTCGCTCTCAAGAGCTGAGAGTTCCAGATCCACCAGGAAGTCGTCGCTGCCCCAACCGATAGCGAAGGATGACGCACCTTCACCTGTAACGCCAAGATCAACTGCCAGCGCTCCAGGGAAAGTAATAGTATTGTTTGTCCCGCCAGCGGCCTGCCGAGCCTCCTCAACCGCGCCCTGAGAGCCACCTATGGAGAAAACGTTGTCGCCGCTTACATCGTATGCTGCTCCACCCCAGCGAACACCCAGGTTCTCAGCCACATTAGTCTGAGCCCGAACAATACGGGCCTCATTAGATACCTGACGTACCGGCACATCCCATGTCGATACCAGGCGGCGAATTTCATCAAGCTTTTCCGCAGTTTCACGAACACTGATAGTGTTGGTGCGGACGTCAGAGGAGACAAAGCCGCGGTCAGAGATCAGCTCTTCGTCTTCCTTGATCAAGGCAACAATGTCAGCCGCCTTGGCGTAGTTGACCTGAATAATGTCCAGACGAACCGGAGCCAGTTCGGCAATTTGCTTGTTAGTTTCGAGCTCCAATTTCTCCCTCGCGGCTATCTCATCGGCAGGCGCTACCAGCAACACGTTACCGATCTGACGCTTATCAAGCCCTTTAGTCTTGAGAATCAGATCCAGCGCCTGATCCCAGGGAACGTTCTGAAGCCGCAGGGTAATGCTGCCGCCTACCGTATCACTGGCCACCAGGTTCAAGCCTGTGAAGTCTGCAATCAGCTGAAGAACCGAGCGAACTTCAATATCCTGGAAGTTCAGGGACAGCTTGTCGCCGGTGTACGGGAATTTCTCTTCCCTACGGGACTCCGCTTCTTCCTGACTCAGTTCCTCAACACTCACAGTAAACTGGCTACCAGACTGGTAGGCGATGTAGTCGTAATTGCCTTCGGGGGTGATCTCGACTACGGCATTGCCATCTTCCACAAAGGTGTCAATACGGGTCACCGGTGTTGCAAAGTCTGTAACATCGAGCCGGCGCCGCAGATCCGAGGGAACTTCAATATCATCCATTGTCAGGCGGATCTTGCCGGCGCGCTCTATCAGGTCCACCGGCGTGCTGGAGCTACCCAGATCAACAAGAACGCGACCTTCACCGTCCTTGCCCCTACGGAAATCCACACCGGCCAGAGCGTTGGCAGACATGGAGCCCGATGTTGAACTACTTTGAGACGCGGGAGCAGAGGAACTCGCGACAACGCCATCGGCCTGGCCGCCAATTGTCATGACCAGGGAGTTGCCCGAACGAACTGTGTCATAGGGCACCAGCTCGACCAGGTTGAATATCAGCCGGGTGCGGTCCTTGGTTTCCACCACGGTCATGCTCTGGGCGTTGCCTGATCCCAGAGGAACACTGCGACTTTCAAGACCACTGGTCGTGTCCCGAAGGTCCACCGCGATACGAGCAGGACGCTCAATGGTGTAACCGGAGGGTTCCGGCGGCGCTCCATCAAATTGCAGTGTAACTTCAAGCCGCTCGCCCGGTAGCGACGAAAACGACACGTCTTCCAGCGTGACCGCGTTGGCCAGGCCGGAGAACAACCCAAAAGCAATCACGCTGACGTATACATTGAGTTTTCTGAACATCGCTAGCCTCGACCCTAAACTTTTTTGTACGTGCATGTTTCTTTCAACTTTCATCCAGCCGCTCCTTAGCCTGCGCCCTCTTCCAGGGTCAGGGAGCGAGGACGCTCAACCCAGCCACCCCGGCCATTGGGAACGATTTCAATAAGCTCGATACGGGTTTCACTGACGCCCACAATGCGGCCGTAGTTCTGCCCCATGTAATTTCCGGTACGGACCCTATGGATTCCGCCGGTCTCATCTTCAATCAGGGCAAAAAGGTTACCCGATGCGCCCTGAAGTGTGCCGACCATTTCAAGCGTTTTCAGGTCAAAATTCTCAAGAACTTCTCTCGGTCTATCCATATCCGGTTCAACATCGCTGACCGGTTGCTGGTCCACCATGGTCAGTTGAACGTCGATGGGAGGTTCAAACGGCGCGCGGCGATCTGCTGCGGAATAGCTGAAAGCCTCGTAAGCTTTGAACTCCGGCAAGGGCTCAACATAGCCTCTCGGTTTCGCCCTCGTCTCGGCCATGAATTGATCAAGATCTGAGAATCCACTGCCCTGGGAACATGCTGTCAGGAGAGACACCAGACAAACACCCAGCCAGGCCTTTACCGCATGCTTTCCTGTCATGCTCATTCTCCAGCCCGGTAGCGGTAAGTACGAGCCACAACCTGCATATCAAGCCGTTCTCCGTCTCCGCCAGTTGGTTTTATGGTCAAGTCGTGCAGCGTCACAATCCGTGGCAGGCTCGCAACACTGCTGACGAAAGATGCCAACTCATGATACGAGCCAGACACACGAATGTTGATTGGCAGCTCGGAATAGAAGTCCCGGCGCTGCTCTGGCTGCAGCTTCACTTCCTGAAGTGCGAGGCCGTTGCCTAGAGCCGTGTTGGTTATATCTTCGAGCAGCCCAGGCACTTCTGTCTCACTCGGAAGTTGTCTTACCAGAGCGCCAAAGGTTTCTTCCATTTCAGCCATCTGGGCCTTAAAGACCTCAAGATTGGCTACCTGATAAGCTTTTTCCTCATATTTCTTGCGCAGTTCCTGCTCGGTGCGCTCCACCCGTTCAAGTTGGGCGTACTGATCCTTGATGAAGAACCAGTAACCACCTCCGGCGATAAGTCCAAAAATGATCAGTACGACGATCGCCTTGATTGGTGCAGGCCATATACCAGCGTTGTTAACGTCGAGATCGTTTATATCAAATTCATTAAGGCTTTTCAGAGAGTCCGCGAGGCTCATTACTCATCCTCCCCTTCGGGCTCGGGCGTTTTCTGTTTAACTGACAGGTTGAACTGGCTGTAACCGGCCCGGCGACTATCAGCAGCTGACACATTTGAGAGGTTGGGATCCGTAAACCACTCGGACTCCTCGAACTGACGCATGAGGGCCGAAACCCGGCTATTAGACTCAGCCATTCCAACAATATCAACACGCTCGCCTGACCGGGTCAGATCCGTGTAGAAGAGACCATCAGGCAGAGTTCTCACCAACTCATCGAAGACGCGTACAATAACCGGGCGCTTGCCCTGAAGATCCTGGATCACCTGCATCCGGGCAAGAAGCTCATCCCGCTTGCGCTTGAGATTCTCGATTTCCTTGATCTGCTGGTCCAGTTTCTTCGTGGCTGTCTCGATATAGGCGTTCCGGGATTGCTGGTAAGCAATCCGGCTGTCCATATCGGTCTTCCACAGGAAAACCAGGCCGCCGGCAATGATCGCGGCGCCAAGAATCATGACCACAAACTGCTTCTGTTTCTCGGCGCGAAGCTCCTCGCGCCACGGTCGAAGGTTAATCTTTGCCATCAGTCGAAGCTCCTCATTGCCAGGCCGCAGGCAATCATCAGGGAAGGCGCATCATTACCCAGTGCCGATGCGTTGACCCGTGACCCTACTGCCATGTCTGCAAAAGGATTCGCGACCATGGTCGGCGTTCCCGTCTTTTCTTCGACCATCTCCGTCAGCCCCTGAATCGAGGCAGTGCCTCCTGCCAGAACCACATAATCGACAGCATTGTACTGGCTGGCGCCAAAGAAGAACTGAAGTGCTCGGGCAACTTGCTGCACCACAGCCTCGCGGAACGGGGTCAGCACTTCAGACTCGTAGTCATCGGGCAGCCCGCCCTGCTTTTTGGCAAGGCCGGCCTCTTCCAGAGAAAGACCGTAGCGGCGCTGGATTTCCTCGGTCAGCTGCTTACCGCCAAATATCTGCTCACGGGTGTAGACGGTTTTTCCACCTGCCAGAACGCTCAGCGTGGTCATGGTTGCACCGATATCCACAATCGCCACTACCAGCTCCTCGCCCTGCGAGTCCAGCTGAGGCTCAATCAGAGCGTAGGCGCGCTCAAGGGCGTAAGCCTCAACGTCAACTACCTTGGTCGTCAGAGAAGCAATCTCGAGCGCATCTTCTCGAATATCGACGTTTTCCTTCCGGCACGCAGCCAAAAGCACATCTACCTGGTCGGGGTTGCTTTCAGAAGGTCCCTGAACTTCGAAATCGATAGCCACTTCATCCAGCGGGTATGGAATATACTGATCGGCCTCAAGGGCAATCTGGTCTTCCATTTCGAATTCGTTGAGACCTCCATCCATCTGGATGACCTTGGTAATAACCGCAGAGCCTGAGACCGCCACTGCAACCTGTTTAACGCCTGAGCGGGACTTGGAAGCAACTCGCTTCATCACTTCGCCCACGGCCTCAACGTCCGTAATATTCTTTTCCACTACGGCATTGGCCGGCAATGGCTCTACCGCGTAGCTCTCGACCTTATAGCGGTCGCCCTGCTTTGACAGCTCCAGAAGTTTGACCGAGCTGGAGCTTATATCCACGCCCAGCACTGCACTGGATTTCTTTCCTAATCCAAACACGCGCTCACCCTATACCTGGTTAGATGCACCCGGTTACGTAACTTATGTGTTTTTTATTTAAGAGAATTTCTTCACCATTCCGTCTACAATGCCTGTTCTTCTTTAATTGAGAACTTTTGCGGCGGTGAGGAGACTCTTCCATCCTAAAGCAATTTCTCAAATGATAGACCTATATCCAACAGTTGTCAGAAAAAAATGTCTCATTTGTTGCGCACATCTCGCCTTTTTGCCTGGTTGTTTCTTACCGGACTGAGTGTCGCCGTTATCGTAACCTCAGGCTTTTATCTTTACCTTCGCCCTGGCCTTCCGCCGGTACACCAGCTTCTGGACATCAAGCTTCAGACGCCACTACGGGTCTATAGCAAAGACAACAGATTAATAGCAGAATTCGGTGAAAAGAGAAGGGCACCCATCACAATCGAACAGATCCCAACAATTCAGTTACAAGCCTTTATGGCGGCTGAAGACTCGCGTTTTTACGAGCACTTCGGGGTCGACATCAAAGGCCTGGCGCGGGCTGCAATCGAACTGGTCTCTACCGGCGAGATCCAGTCCGGAGGTAGTACCATCACAATGCAGGTTGCAAAAAATTACTTTTTGTCACGGGACCGAACCTTTATCCGGAAGTTCAACGAGATACTTCTGGCTCTTCAGATCGAACGTGAACTGGATAAAAACCGCATTCTCGAGCTCTATCTGAACAAGATCTATCTGGGCAATCGGGCCTACGGGATTGCCGCTGCCGCGCAGGTTTATTACAACAAGCCGGTATCAGAATTGTCACTGGCCCAGATGGCCATGCTCGCCGGCCTTCCCAAAGCGCCATCGGCGTTCAATCCCCTGGCCAACCCGGACCGTGCGATGATTCGCCGGAACTGGATTCTCGGGCGCATGCGAGATCTGGAATATATCACTCCGGATGCCCATGAGCTTGCGGTTTCAGCCCCCATTACCGCCAGTTATAACAGTACAGAAACGGAAGTCGACGCCGACTACGTTGCTGAAATGGCAAGATCTGAGATGGTTCGGCGATTTGGGGAAGACGCCTACACAGATGGCTACACCGTCACCCTTACAGTTGATGGCAAAAAGCAACAAGTTGCCACCGAAGCGCTGAGGAACGGCCTCGAAGCCTATGATCGACGCCACGGCTTCCGTGGCCCCGTCGGGCAGATCGACCAGGAAACACTCGCCAACAGCGAATTGTCCGACCTGATTCTGAATTACCCTCGGATCGAGTCCTTGCTGCCCGCAATCGTCAAGGATGTTGACGACGAATCTGGCGAAGTGAGTGTACACGCACGCCGCATCGGCTCCGCCGTCATGCCCTTTGAAACCATGACCTGGGCAAAGCGCTACAAGACCGAAAACCTCACTGGCCCGGAGCCCGAGAAACCTTCAGATGTTGTTTCGCCAGGCGATGTTATCTATGTGCGCGCCCAGGACCCGCTCCAGGCTTCCCCGGAAGCTGACACCAACGAGCAACAGCCACAGGTTGACGAGCCGGAGCAGCCCGCAGCAGTGAACGTCGCACTCGCCCAGATTCCGAGGGTGGAGGGCGCATTGATCTCACTGGAAGCCAAAACCGGAGCCATTGAGGCACTGACAGGGGGCTACAGCTTTGGTCAGAGCAAATACAACCGGGCCACTCAGGCACGGAGACAGCCAGGCTCAACCTTCAAGCCCTTCCTCTACCTGAGCGCCCTCGAAAGCGGCATGACGCCAGCCACTATTTATAATGATGCGCCAATCGTATTCGACGACTCCGAACTTGAGACCGCATGGCGGCCCCAGAACTCCTCCGGACAGTTTTATGGTCCGACCCGGCTTCGGGAAGCGCTCTATCGCTCACGCAACCTGGTTTCAATCCGGCTCCTGCGCGATCTGGGCATAGAGAAAACTCTCGACTACCTGGCGCAGCTGGAAATTCCGACCGAAAACATGCCCGACAACCTGTCGCTGTCGCTCGGAAGCGGCCAGCTTACCCCCATGGAACTGGCGAGAGGCATGGCCGTAATCGCCAACGGCGGTTATGACGTTGAAACTTACCTGATCGAGACCATCAGCAACTTCAACGGTGAGATCATCTACCAGGCCCCTGAAACCGTTCTGTGCGACGAAAACTGCAATGAGCTTTCAGAACAAGCGACTTCAGATGAGAAAGAAAGCGACGTAGCTACGGCGGCGGATTCCTCCGAGAGCAACGACGAGTCGCCAGAAGTTCGCGTGATGCGCCGACTGGCAGACGAGCGCGCCGTCTTCATTCTGCACTCGATGATGCAGGATGTAATTCGCCGCGGCACCGGTCGCCGGGCACTGGCTCTCGGCCGGGATGACATTGCCGGTAAAACCGGTACCACGAACGAGCAAAAAGACACCTGGTTCGCTGGTTTCAATCATGAAGTGGCCACAACTACCTGGGTAGGATTCGACCAACCGGCGCCGCTTGGCAGACGTGAGTTCGGCGCCAGCACCGCGCTACCCATCTGGCTGGATTACATGGAAGTGGCTCTCGAAGGAGCACCCTCCTCCCTTATGCCTCGTCCCAACGGCATCGTAAATATCCGGATCAACCCAGAGACCGGACAGCGGGCAAGGCCCGGTGAAGACGGCGTATTTGAGGTCTTCCGGGAAGAAGACGCGCCACCGCCGCTGACATCAGAAACCGAGAATGATGGTAACGGCGGTTCTGAGGAAGACGACCTGTCACGAAGAATCTTTTGACACCCTGGACAGGCACAAAAAAACCGGCGGGATCACCGCCGGTTTTTTTATTACCCTGAACGACAAATCAGATAATGTCGTCCATGGACTTGAGCGGGTAGTGCGCAGGGTATGCATTACGGGCAACCCCGGAATCTACAGCAGCGCGGGCAACCGCCGCGGGCACCACTTCAAGCAAGCGCACATCCATCGGCTTGGGAATGATGTACTCTTTCCCGAACTCAAAGCTATCCACGCCATAAGCCTCACAGATTTCCTGGGGCACGGGCTCTTTCGCTAGCTCGCGGATTGCATTGACAGCCGCCACCTTCATTTCCTCATTGATCGCAGTGGCACGTACATCCAACGCTCCACGGAAAATGAACGGGAAGCCCAACACGTTGTTAACCTGGTTCGGATAATCAGAGCGGCCGGTGGCCATGATCAGATCATCGCGGGTTGCCAGGGCAACTTCCGGACTGATTTCCGGATCCGGGTTGGAGCAGGCAAAAACGATAGGCTTTGGAGCCATTTTCTTGAGCTGGTCAGCGGTCAGCAGATCCGGACCAGACAGACCCAGGAATACATCAGCGCCATCAATAGCATCATCCAGAGTGCGCTTGTCAGTATCGTTGGCAAACATCGCCTTATACTGGTTCAGATCATCACGACCAGAATGGATCACACCCTTGCGGTCGAGCATGAAGATGTTCTCAGAGCGAATACCGCAGCTGATCAGCAACTTCATGCAGGCAATAGCGGCGGCACCGGCACCCAGGCACACCACCTTCGCCTCTTCAATCTTTTTACCCTGCAGCTCAAGGGCATTGATCATGCCGGCCGCAGTTACGATAGCAGTACCATGCTGGTCATCGTGGAAGATCGGCACGTTGCACTTCTCAATAAGAGCACGCTCAATCTCAAAGCACTCGGGCGCCTTGATGTCTTCCAGGTTGATTCCACCAAAGGTGTCTGCAATACGCTCAACTGTTTCAATAAACGCCTGCGGGCTTTCGGAATTGACTTCAATATCGAAGACATCAATTCCGGCAAAGCGCTTGAACAGTACGCCCTTGCCTTCCATAACCGGCTTGCTTGCCAGCGGACCCAGGTTACCCAGACCAAGAATCGCGGAACCATCAGAGATAACAGCCACCAGGTTGCCCTTGGCGGTGTATTTGTATGCGTTCTCCGGGTCCTTTGCGATCTCGCGGACCGGTTCGGCAACCCCGGGGCTATACGCCAGGGAAAGGTCGCGGGAAGTCTTGGTTGGCTTGGTGATTTCAACACTCAGCTTACCAGGCCGCGGCTTGGCGTGATATTCAAGGGCTGCTTCTTTCAGATCTTGAGACATTGCCACTGTTCCGTTTGTCACGTTTAAAGGTAATGAACCGCCGGAGCTTGCCCAGCGGAGCGCGCCATTATGGCCCGCCAGACCCGAAACGACAAGTGGGCCATGAACATTTTGTGAACAGTCAATAGTGCTAATTGCGTATGTATCTTATGAATACACTATGAATTTCGGACACAAAAAAAGCGCCCGAAGGCGCTTTCCCGAATCCACTGCGATCAGTCTTTCTTGCCGCCAATACGGCCACCGAAACGCTTCTGGAAACGGTCGATACGACCACCGGTATCCATAACTTTCTGCTTGCCGGTGTAGAAAGGGTGGCACTGCGAACAAACATCCAGCTGCAGATCATGTGTGTAAGTAGAACGGGTCTTGAATGTGTTACCGCAGGAACAGGTGGCGGTAATTTCTTCGTACTTGGGGTGGATACCTTCTTTCATGGCGAACCTCGTTAGGTCATGCCGCTACCTGATCGCGGGGTATCTTGATTACCCAGGCGCCAGGCACCGCATGTTTGAATCAATTGAGAAGACGGGGCACAATCATGCCCTGCCGGAAACAGACCGCGAATCTTACTTGCAATTATTGCTGCAGGCAAGCACCACACCTGACTTCCGGACTCGCCCTCCCCGGATTTCGCGGCAGGCCGCCGACTGAAACAGGATAAGGAAAAACCGTGACACCCGTCATCCAGTGGAGCACTCAGTGCCATTGATTGCACGCATCGCCCTGAATCGTCCTCTGCGTCGACTCTTTGATTACATCATTCCAGAAGACCTCGAATTGGCGCCGGGTCAGAGAGTGCGGATCCCCTTCGGCCGGCAGCAGGCAACGGGCCTGGTTGTAGAGGTCGGCGTTGAGCCGCCTCCGGGAATAAAGCTCAAGCCGCTGTCATCGGTTATGGAGGACTGGCCCGCATTACCGCAAGAAACGTTCAAACTTCTCAGCTGGGCCAGCGACTATTATCAACACCCCTTGGGCGAATGCCTGTTCACTGCCCTACCCCCGGCTCTCAGACGAGGGCGAATCGCCGAAGAAAAAACGGAACATTGGTGGCGTGCACTCGACGACGCAGCAACACTTCCTGCAAACGCCTATAAACAGAAGGCGCTTTTCGATTGGCTAAGCCAGCACTCCAGGGGTGCCCCGACAAAGGATATTCTGCAGGCCGGTTTCGCCCGGGCACAGCTCAACGCACTGCACGAGAAGCAACTGATTGAGGCCGTTTCGCCGCCCCGGACGAATTCACGCGGTGAGGAACCTGAGCTTCTTGCTCGCAGACCGGAATTGTCCACGGCCCAGGCTTCAGCCGCAGAAGAGCTGGCTGCTCCAGGCGAAGGGTTTGGTGCCTTTCTCTTATACGGCATCACCGGCAGCGGAAAAACCGAGATCTACCTGCACTATCTGAAACAACACCTCGGCGCCCAGGATCAGGCCCTGGTACTGGTTCCAGAGATCAATCTTACGCCGCAAACGGTTGCCCGATTCCAACACTACTTCGGCAGCCGGATTGTAGTATGGCACTCAGCGCTTAACGACGGTGAGCGCCTGACAACCTGGCTGAAAGTCCGCAACGGTGAACCGGTTATCCTGGTAGGCACCCGATCGGCTGTTTTACTGCCCTTCACCAACTTGCGCACCATCATTGTCGATGAGGAACACGACAGCTCATACAAACAGGGCGAAGGTTTCCGTTATTCCGGCCGCGACCTGGCTGTCTATCGCGCGCACCTGAACAACTGCCCCGTAATCCTCGGGTCGGCGACTCCGTCACTGGAATCCGCGCACAACGCCGAGCAGGCCAAATATCACCTGGTGAAACTTGAAGAACGTGCCGGCAATGCGGCGCCACCAATCATCAGTCTGCTGGATATACGAAGTCGCCCACTGGAAGGCGGCCTGTCACGGCCCGCCCTGAATGCCATCGAGCAAGCCCTGGCCAGAGGTGAGCAGGCACTCGTCTTTGTCAATCGTCGCGGATTTGCCCCGATCATGATGTGCTTCGACTGCGGCCACATGGTTGAGTGCCCCCGTTGCGACACGCGGCTGACCTACCACCGCCGGGACCGGGCAATGCGATGCCACCACTGCGACTACCAGACGGCAGCTACAGAACACTGCCCGAAGTGCCAAAGCGAGGCCTTCAAACCTGTTGGACAGGGCACAGAAAGAACAGAAGATATTCTCGCCAACGCTTTCCCGGATACGCCGGTTGTGCGAGTGGATCGCGACAGCACACAGCGCAAAGGCAGCATCCAGGGCATTCTGAAGCAGGTGAACAGTGGAAAGCCGTGCGTGCTTGTCGGCACCCAGATGTTAGCCAAGGGGCACGACTTCCCCAACGTTACCCTCGTGGTGGTGGTCAACGCCGACGGCGGACTGTTCAGCGTGGACTTCCGGGCACCCGAACAACTGATTCAGACCCTTCTGCAGGTCAGCGGCCGCGCCGGCCGCGGCACAAAATCCGGCAAAGTTCTGGTGCAAACCTGCCACAGTGACCACCCGTTACTGAAAACGCTCTGCGAAGGCCAGTATCTCGATATCGCCGATCAACTTCTCAAAGAACGGGAAGAAGGACAATTCCCGCCATTCCGCGCCATGGCCATCTTCAGGGCTGAGGCCGACACCATGGAAAAGAGCCTGCAGGTGCTGGATACAATAAAGCCTCTTACCAATACCACAGGCATCGAAACCTGGGGCCCACTGCCAGCCATGATTGCCCGACGCGCCGACAAGCACCGGGCACAACTCATCCTCAACGCCCGCAACCGGAAAAAGCTGAACAGCTTGCTGACCGGAATTTGCCAGGAACTGGACCAGAGAAAGCTGCCTGCCGGGGTGAAATGGATGATTGATGTTGATCCTCAGGAAACGGGCTAACGATCAGTAGATCTGGATGCATATGCAGGTTACAAAGTTTTTCATAAATGAATACTAATCATCATTGCGCGGCAATATCCTGTGCTATGATTTTCAGCAAACTAAATACCAATCTTGTGAAAATACCTGAGCTTGCCGTTCTTGTTTGGGAATGTGCATAAAAGCTTTCGCTGTAAACGGAAACTGGAGAAAAAATAATGTCAGGGAAACTATTTGCACGAGTTACAGCCCTGTTGCTGACCCTCGTGCTTGCTGCGTGCGGAGGAGATAGTGGATCGAGCTCACTGTCGGGTGTCGGTGGAGGTAGCGGAACCGGAGATACCACTACAGATCCAGGTACAGTCCAAGTCGGCTCGATTGAAATTGTTGCAAGCCCTGTCAGTCTGGACACTTCAACAAACGCCCAATCTTCCATCACGGCTCGTGTTAAAGATGCGAGTGGCGTGTTACTCGAAGGAGTCCCCGTCAGTTTTAGTGCAACAAATGGCGGCACACTTGCTGTGTCTCAGGGCGAAACTGATGAAGCAGGCGTCGCGACTGCGACTCTGACAACTGATGGAGACCCAAGAAATCGAACAGTAACGGTAACCGCCGAAAGCGGTAGTTTCTCGGACTCTGTGAATATCTCCATCTCCGGCACTTCCATCGCAATAGCTGGCCCATCCTCTATTTCCCTGGGAGCCAGCGCCGCTCTCAGAGTCACTCTTGTTGACGCGGACGGCAACGGCATTCCCAACGAACCAATAAACCTCTCAACAGATTTGGGCACTCTTTCTGCTTCGACCCTGACTACCAGCGCTAATGGCTTTGTAGATGTCCAGTTGAATAGCGGCTCGACCGGCGGCACCGCTACGGTAACCGCCTCTGCCTACAGCGGGTCCAGCACTGTATCTACCACCCAGAATATTGTCATTGCTGGAGACAGTTTCGGCTTCACATCACCAGCTCCCAACACCGAAGTAGACCTTAACACGCCTCAAACACTGACTATGGAGTGGCTCGTCAATGGCAACCCGGTCGCAGATGGCACACAAATTCAGTTCTCCGCCACACGCGGGACGTTAGACCCTGCAAATGGTGTAGCAACGACAACGGGCGGCATCGCCAGCATCGATATCTCATCAGCAAACGCAGGCATCTCAACTATTACAGCATCGGATCCGAATTCTGGCCTATCCGCAGACCTTACGTTCGAGTTTGTCGCCACCATGCCCGACGATATCAACCTTCAGGCGACAAAAACCCAACTTGATTTTGGAGAAACCTCGGAAATAATTGCGGTTATTCGCGATGCCGACAACAACTTGGTAAAAAATCAAGAGGTTACTTTCAGCATTCGAGAGGATGGCAGTGGCGGTAGCCTGAATTCAAGCCGAGATGTCACTGACTCCCAGGGCCGTGCCTCAACTATCTACCAAGCCGGGGCGAATACCAGCGGTCGAGATGGCGTAGAAATCCAGGCAACTGTCGGGGGAGCCATTTCTGACACGGTTACGCTTACAGTTGCACGTCAAGCGTTGCGACTCGCAATCGGGACCGGCAATGAGATCATCGAACCGGACACAGTTCGTTATCAAAAAGACTACGTCGCGATTGTCACAGATGCCAACGGCGCGCCTGTCGAGAATGCCAATATCGAACTGAGTGTATTACCTACTGGTTATATCAAAGGCAGCTATGTGCCAACAATTGAAGACACTTGGGCAATCTCTCCGGGCAACCCTGTGTTCTGCGATGCTGAGGACGTAAACCGTAATGGACAACTGGACGCAGGAGAGGACACTAACGGCAGTATGTCACTTGAGCCGACCAACTCAGCCACAACCAGTGCTTCCTCAATAGTTTCAGCAACGGATGGATCGGCCGATTTCTCACTGATCTACCCTCAAAGTCACTGCAATTGGGTTAGAGTCGAGCTGACTGCCACGGTACGCGTAGGTGGCTCAGAAAGCGTTGAGTCATCAGAGTTCTTCTTGTCCTGCGCGGCATCTGATCTGGATAATACGGACATCCCCCCCCCCGGCGGCATAGAAGGCTTGTATGGAAGTGCCCAAGACTGCACAGTAGAGAATTGACCCCAAAAGCCCCGCAACCGCGGGGCTTTTTTCTCACTGTGTTTGAGTGCGCAACACCTTTCCGCGATAATAACGGCCTTATTTTTCAAAGGGCACCTGCCCCGAACCTAATTCTCCTGTAAACCGAGTCATCTGACAGCATGAAAGAGACCGTTTCCGATCTGCTCCAGTCTGCACTGGCAGCACTCCAAGCCGATGGCGCGTTGCCTGCGGACCAGTCCTTCACTCCACAGGTGGGCAATACCAAGGACAAGTCCCACGGCGACTATGCCTGCAACATTGCCCTGGTTGCCTCAAAAGCTGCCGGTTGCCCGCCTCGCAAACTGGCGGAGGCGCTGATCGAGAAGCTGCCGCAGAGCAACGCGGTGGAGAAAGTGGAGATTGCCGGGCCCGGTTTCATCAACTTCTTTATGAGCACGGCCAGTGCTTTTGAAGTGGTCAACACCATATTGGATGAAGGCGACCGTTTCGGCCGCAACAACCAGGGCCAGGGCGAAAAAGTTCAGGTGGAGTTTGTTTCGGCCAACCCCACAGGCCCCCTCCACGTTGGTCACGGCCGTGGCGCGGCGATTGGCGACTGCCTTTGCCGGCTGCTGGAAGCAAACGGCTACGATGTGACCCGGGAGTTCTACTACAATGACGCCGGGGCTCAGATTGACAACCTGGCGCGCTCGGTTCAGGCGCGGGTGAAAGGTCTGACGCCGGATGACGAGAGCTGGCCAACGGACGGTTACCGGGGCGACTACATCGTTGATGTCGCCAAGGCCTACCTTGCTGGCGACACCGTCACCGCGGACGATCGGGAAGTGACCGCCAAGGCGGACCCGGAAGACCGTGACGCCATCCGCGAATTCGCCGTCGCCTACCTGCGCCGGGAGCAGGACCTGGATCTGAAAGCCTTCGGCGTTCAGTTTGATGTCTATTTCCTGGAATCCTCCCTGTATGAGGACGGCAAGGTTGAAGCCACGGTCAAACGCCTGCAGGAAAATGGCTACACCTACGAGCAGGATGGCGCCATGTGGCTGAAAACCACCGAGTTCGGCGACGACAAGGATCGGGTCATGCGCAAGAAGGACGGTGGCTACACCTACTTCCTGCCCGATGTCGCCTATCACCTGGACAAGTGGCAACGGGGCTTTACCACCGTAATTAACGAACAGGGTGCCGACCACCACTCTACCGTAACCCGCGTTCGCGCCGGCTTGCAGGCGCTGAATGCCGGTATTCCGGAAGGCTGGCCGGACTACGTGCTGCACCAGATGGTGATGGTGACCCGCTCCGGCCAGGAGGTGAAAATATCCAAACGCGCTGGCAGCTACGTGACCGTCCGGGACCTGATTGATGAAGTTGGCCGCGACGCGACCCGGTTCTTCCTGGCCGCGCGCCGGGTGGATTCCCAGTTGACCTTCGATATCGATCTGGCTCGCTCCCAGACCAATGAAAACCCGGTTTATTACGTGCAGTATGCCCATGCGCGCATCTGCAGCGTGCTTCGAAAACTGGCCGAGGAAGGTGTAGAGCGCGGCCGCAACGAATGCATCGGCGACCTCTCACTGTTAACGCTTGACGAGGAAAAGGATCTGGCCAACCAGTTGGCCAAGTATCCGGAGCTCATTGCCAATTCCGCCGCGCAACGTGAACCGCACCACCTCACGCACTACCTGCGGGACCTGGCGGGCCAGTTCCATACGTATTACAACGCCCATAAGGTATTGATTGAAGATACCGCCGTTCGTGATGCCAGGGTCAGCCTTTACCTTGCCATCCGGCAGGTTATCGCCAACGGTCTGGACTTGCTGGGCGTCAGCGCACCGGAAGAGATGTAAGACGAATGTCCCGAGATTATGCCCGGAAGGACAGGCCTGCCAAAGCGTCAGCCACTTCGCGCAAAAAAACTGCGAAACAGGCGAAGCCGAAGGCTGCCCGACCCAAGCCTGCAGCCAGCGCTCGCTCCCAGCACGGCGGCCTGTCGCTCAAGTGGATACTGTCCCTGGCTGCGGTGGGTGGTTTTATCGGGTTTATCGTCTACCTGAACTCTTTGCCAACGAGTCCCGGTTCGCAGCAACAACCGGTCACTGAAAAGCCGGCCCAGAAACCTGCGAAGACGCCCACAGAGACCGCCAAGGAAGAAGACAAACCCGGGTTCCGCTTCTACGAGATGCTGCCGGAATCGGAGGTGGTGCCACCGAAAGTCGAAGAATACACACCCGGACCGACACAAACGGATTTCAATTATCTGCTTCAGTCCGGCTCCTTCCGCAGCAAAGAGGACGCCGAACGACAGCGGGCCCAGATTGCCTTCCAGGGTTTGCGGGCAAGTACCCAGAGAATTGACCTGGACAACGGTTCGGTCTGGTACCGCGTCAACGTTGGCCCCTTCACCTCCCGAAGCCAGATGAACTCCGCCATCGACAAACTGGTTTCCCTGAATATCCAGCCACTGGTCCGGAAGATCCCCAAGGAAGGCTGATCTTTCGGGCCGGGTGCGAACACCTTGAATTCGCACCAGAAGCCTCCATAACAACGGGATACCAATTTCAATCAGGCAATTGGAGCCCAAATGACTACCATTCTTTCCGTCAGGCGCGATGACGAAGTTGCCATGGGTGGCGACGGCCAGGTTTCCCTGGGCAACACCGTAATGAAAGGCAATGCCCGAAAGGTTCGCCGCCTGTACAACGGCCAGGTGATCGCCGGTTTTGCAGGCGGCACCGCGGATGCTTTCACCCTGTTTGAGCGATTCGAAGCCCAGCTTGAGAAACACCAGGGCAACCTCACCAGAGCCGCCGTGGAATTGGCGAAAGACTGGCGCACAGACCGAGCGCTGCGCAGGCTCGAGGCCTTACTGGCTGTAGCGGACAAAACTGCCTCGCTGATCATCACCGGCAACGGCGATGTGATAGAGCCGGAACAGGGCCTGATTGCCATCGGTTCGGGCGGCCCCTTTGCCCAGGCTTCGGCCCGCGCTCTGCTGGAAAATACCGCTCTGTCCGCCCACGAGATTGTCGAGAAAGGTCTGGATATCGCCGCCGACATCTGCATCTACACCAATCACAATCGCACACTAGAAGTGCTCTCCAAAAACGACTGATCCGGAGCGACCATGTCTGCAATGACTCCCCGTGAGATTGTCCACGAGCTCAACAAACACATCGTGGGCCAGGAAGAAGCCAAGCGGGCGGTGGCCATCGCCCTGAGAAATCGCTGGCGCCGGATGCAGCTGGACAGCAGCCTGCGCGAAGAGATCACACCCAAGAACATCCTGATGATCGGCCCAACGGGTGTGGGTAAAACCGAGATTGCCCGACGCCTCGCCAAATTGGCCGACGCACCGTTTCTGAAAGTGGAAGCCACGAAATTCACGGAAGTCGGTTATGTCGGCCGTGACGTGGAATCCATTATCCGCGATCTGGCGGATATGGCCGTCAAAATGCTGCGCGAAGCAGAGATGAAACGCCACGAAGAACGGGCACTGGATGCTGCGGAAGAGCGTATTCTGGACGCACTGATTCCGCCGCCCCGAGATTTTGGTGAGGACAGCCAGCGCACCTCCGATTCATCCACGCGCCAACTGTTCCGGAAGAAACTCCGGGAAGGCGAGCTGGATGACAAGGAGATCGAGATTGACCTTCGCAACTCCAGCGCCGGGGTGGAAATCATGGCCCCTCCAGGCATGGAAGAGATGACCAACCAGCTACAGAGCATGTTCTCAAACCTGTCTTCCGACAAGCGCAAGACCCGGAAGATGAAGGTTGCGGACGCACTCAAGCGCGCCAAAGAAGAAGAGGCTGCCAAGCTGGTCAACGAAGAAGAGATCAAGCAGAAAGCCATCCAGGCGGTGGAGCAGAATGGCATCGTATTCGTGGATGAGATCGACAAGGTGGCCAAGCGGTCCGAGAACACCTCGTCAGATGTTTCCCGCGAGGGCGTCCAGCGCGACCTGCTCCCGTTGATCGAGGGCAGCACCGTGAGCACGAAATACGGCTCAGTGCGGACCGATCATATTCTGTTTATTGCCTCCGGCGCGTTCCATCTGTCCAAGCCCTCGGATCTCATTCCGGAGCTGCAGGGCCGCTTGCCGATCCGCGTTGAGCTTCAGGCACTGACACCCGAGGACTTCAAGCGCATCCTGACCGAACCGGATGCCTCCCTGGTCCAGCAATACGAAGCACTGATGCTGACCGAAGGCGTAAAACTGACCTTCCGGGAAGATGCCATTGCGCGCATTGCCGAGGTTGCCTGGAAGGTGAACGAAAGCACTGAAAACATCGGTGCCCGTAGGCTGCATACCGTCCTTGAGCGGTTGCTTGAAACCCTGTCCTTTGATGCCGGCGACAAGGTTACCGATGGCTTCGAGGTAACCGCTGAATACGTGGATGAAAAACTTGGAGAGTTGTCCGAAGACGAGGATCTGAGCCGGTATATCCTGTAAGCGTGAACGAGGGGTCAGGTGAAAAGCTCATCTGGCCCCTCACCCACTGAGAATTATTGCGCCTTCGAGAAGAGGTGCGACACGTTGCTCAAGCTACCCGCCAATCGGCCCTTCTCGGCTTTTTTCTTCCTGCCCTTGGCCACATACAGTGGCAGCATTTCGCCATAAAGGCTGGTACTGATCGTCCGCTGTTCGTCTTCAAGACGATCCCGTCTCAGCGTGATGCCGTATTTTGCCAGCTTTGGCTCCAGTTGATCGGCACGGTTCAGAAGATCCCGCCGGGTCATCTGATAGGCGTGCTCACACACCATTCTTCGGGACTGAAAGCTGAAAACGTTAGAGAAGAACAGCTTGGCGTCGTCACGGGTCGGCTCAAACAGGAGAATGTCCTTGTCGGGATAATCCCGGGCATACTGGGCAATGCCCGACTGCATCCGCGAGTACACCATGGTCCTGAAGGTTTGTGACAGAAGATTCGGCATGCCTGAGCGGGTCAGCTCGCCGGGTTTCATGGAGCCGGCCCGGACCGCGGCGCTGGCATCGATAGGAACCTGCGGATTCACGGCGAAAACCAGATCGGCACCGTCTTCAAAGGCCACAGAGGCGTGCAGCCCCTTACGCAGCGTGCCATCCACATAATAGCGGCCATCAATTTCCACTGGCACATACAGACCCGGCGAGGCAGTACTGGCCTGAATGGCTTTGGAAATGGGCACGTGGTCAAAGCCGGGAGCGCCAAAGCAAACGGCTTCGGTACTCTCAACATCGGCAGCCACTATGTAGAGGCTGCGCTTTAGCTGACGGAAATCGTTGGTACGGCCAAGCATGGTAAAGGCCCGCTTGAGATACTCATGCAGGCCCTCGTTATCAAACAATCCGGCCGGGGCTGCCTGGGCCAGGATGGTCATGGCTTCCAGCAGGCTCTGATCGTAGGGGTTGTTGATGAAGCGACTCACCGCCGTCGAAACCAGGCCCGGAATTGCCAGCAATCGACTGCCGATCTCCCGGAAAGCCGGGCGATAGAACACTTCCGGATGAAACGGGTGCACTTCCGCCTCATTGCGCACGAAGATCCGGCAGAGTTGCGCCGTGGTCATCTGATTGGCAAGATTCGCCGCCACAAAAGAGCCGCCATTAACGCCAACATAAACATCAATGTTGTTGAAATCGAGACCATCAAGCGCCTCATCCAGCGCCCGGAGCGCCCCGATTTCATAAATCCCGCCCAAAGGACCACCGCCACCAAGGGCAAGCCCGATACGGGGAGCGGGTTTATGATCAGTTGGCGAGCTCATAGCCTTCCCTTTTCCGGATAAAAAATGCGGGTCCGCTGTACGGACCGCCGGATACTTCAGTTATCAAGATAACAACCGTATTTAGAGTGCACACCCTATATTGCCGAAATCCGTCCCGTAATCAGGAAACGGCGGCCTCGGATACCGCCATGGCCGTCGATTTACCGGGGCGCAGATAGCGGCCAAAACCGGCATTTCGCAACGCCAGATCGACACAGCTCTTGATGACGTGAGGCGAATCCAGAAGCAGCACATCTTCCAGCAACTGGATGGCCCATTCCCGGCTGACACTGCGAATCACCGACTTGACCTTGGGCAAACTGGCCGCGTTCATGGACAGGGAATCGTACCCCATGGCCATCAGCAGCAGCGCACCACCGGGATCCCCCGCCAGCTCGCCACAGATACCAACCGGTTTACCGACAGAGTGAGCATCCTGGGCAATCCGGACCAGCGCCTGGAGCACCGCAGGATGGTAAGAATGATAGAGCTGGGCTACCCGAGGGTTGTTCCGATCCACTGCCAGCAGGTATTGGGTCAGGTCGTTGGAACCAACAGAGAGGAAGTCCACCCGGTCCGCCAGCTCCCGGATCTGGTAGACCGCAGCGGGAATCTCGACCATCACACCCACTTTGGGCATGTGAATGTCATAGCCTTCCTCGCGAACCTCGTGATACACCCGGTAAATCAGATGCAGGGACTCTTCCACTTCCGAGATGTTGGAGATCATCGGTAGCATGATCTGGAGGTTGTTCAGCCCCTCGCTGGCCTTGAGCATGGCCCGGACCTGAACCAGAAAAATCTCCGGATGGTCGAGGGTAACCCGGATACCCCGCCAGCCCAGGAAAGGGTTTTCCTCCTGGATCGGGAAATAGGTCAGTGCCTTGTCGCCGCCAATATCCAGCGTACGCATGGTAACGGGACTCGGCGCAAAGGCTTCGAGCTGCTCCCGGTAATACTCTCGCTGTTCCTGCTCCGAGGGGAAGCGGTCCTTGATCATGAAGGGCACTTCGGTACGGTACAGGCCGATACCCTCGGCACCGTGCGAGAGCGAGCGCACCACATCGGTCATCAGTCCGGTGTTCACCAGCAACGAGACCCGGTGGTGATCGGTGGTTTCACAGGGCTTATCCTTGAGGACCTCAAGCCCCCGGATGAGCTCGTCTTCTTCATCGCAGATCGCCTGATAATAGGAGCGCAGATCTGCGGAGGGTGAGGCAAAGATCTGACCCTCAAAACCGTCGACGATCAGCTCTTTGCCATCAAGCTGGTTTACGGGAATATCGACCAGACCCATGACGGTAGGAACGCCCATGGCACGGGCAAGGATGGCTACGTGGGAGTTACTGGACCCCTTGACCGACACCAATCCAACCAACTGCCCCTTGGGAACCTCACCAAGCATGGCAGGAGTGAGCTCCTCGCTGACCAGTACCGTGCGCTCGGGGTAGTTCAGGTGTTTCTGCTCACCCTCCTGCAGGTGGGACAACAGGCGGCGGCCAAGATCACGTATGTCAACAGCACGCTCCTGCAGGTAGTGATCATCCATCATCTCGAAATGACGAATATACTGCTGAACCACCTGTTTCAAGGCACCCTGTGCCCAGATGCCTTCCCGGATCTTGTTTGCCACCTCACCGGGCATGGCATCGTCACCCAGCATTCTGAGGTAAACATCAAACAAGGCCTGCTCTTCGGGACGCAATTGTGATGCCAACCGTTTGGCAACGCGTTCGATATCTTCCCTGACCGCTTTCACCGAAGCTCCGAACAGCGCCAGCTCCTGATCGATATCGTCGGTGGGCTTTTCCGGAACCACATCAAGATCAGCGGACGGATAAACCACAACGCCACTGCCGATGGCTACGCCCGGCGCCCCGGGGACGCCATTGAAACTGACATCATGAGCCTCCTCACCGGTCAGGGACAGACCGCTTATGGCTCCGGTGGCCTCACTGTGGGCAATAACCCCCGCCAACTGGGCGGAAACAGTTACCAGAAAGGCCTCTTCGCCTTCATCAAAGCACCGGGAACTTTCCCGCTGCTGGACAACGAGCACGCCCAGCACCCGGCGATGGTGAATGATAGGAACACCCAGGAAAGAGCGGAACCGTTCCTCCCCGGTCTCGGGGAAATAGCGGTAGCGCGGGTGAGACGGCGCATCTTCAAGGTTGATGGGTTCTTCGCGGGAACCCACGAGCCCGACAAGGCCCTCGGAATAAGCCAGGCTCACCTGGCCAACCGCCTTGCGGTAAAGGCCCTCGGTGGCCATCAGAATGTAGCGGTTGGTCGCCGGGTCGAGCAGATAAACGGAACAGACCTCGGTCCCCATGGCTTTCTGCACCCGCGATACAATGATATCCAGCGCCTCCTGCAGATCGCGGGCGCTGTTTACCTCTTGTACTAGACTTCGCAGAATGCTCAGCATGGCGGTGTCAGTCCGTCATTTCTGGTGTTCCTGTAAACGCTGATTATGCTCTGCCCTGTGCCACTGCTCCATGTTGTAGAACAGCCGCGGGGCAAGCTCTCTCAGCGCGCGTCGATACACTTCTCGCTTGAATGAGACCACCTGGCCCAACGGATACCAGTAACTTACCCATTGCCAGCCATCAAACTCCGGTGAATCCGTACCGTCCACGCAAACCTGCGCGTCCGGAGATAACATCCTCAGCAGGAACCATTTCTGTTTTTGGCCCACACAAACGGGGTGGGAGTTTTGGCGTACCATCCTCCTCGGGAGTCGATACCTCAGCCAGCCTCGGGTGCAACTGATGATCTCCACATCGTTTGCACACAGGCCGATTTCCTCTCCAAGCTCCCGGTACAGTGCATCCTCGGGGGATTCATCATGTTTGATGCCGCCCTGAGGGAACTGCCAGGAGTCCTGCCCTATTCGCCTTGCCCAGAGAACTTCTCCTCTGTGATTGGCCAGAATGATTCCGACGTTGGGTCTGAAACCGTCTGAATCGATCACGGCACAGTCCTCTCAAAAGTCGGTGGACCGGTCAAAAATTCACCGGTCGGATTTGTCCAAGTTGCTCTCATTCTTACAGAATCCCAAGGGTTCGGCAAACGGAGCCGTTGGGGACAGGTCGTGGTAGACTTGGCGTTTTCCTGCAAGCCCTGTGATCACCGGAGGTAGCCGCTTGACGCTCGCAATTTTTGATCTGGACAACACCCTTCTGGCCGGCGACAGCGACCATGCCTGGGGCGAATTTCTGGTAGAGGAAGGCATCGTCGATGCCGAGGAATACCGCCGGGCCAACGACCGCTTCTACCAGGAATACCTGAACGGCGAGCTGGATATCCTGCATTACCTGGGCTTTGCGCTTCAGCCGCTAGCCAGCCACAACATGGAGGAGCTACTGACCTGGCGGGAAGCCTTCATGGAGAAAAAGGTGCGTCCCATGATGCAGACCAGTGCCAATGCGCTGCTGGACAGCCACCGGGAGCAGGGTCATACCCTGATGATAATCACCGCGACCAACCGTTTTGTGACAGAGCCGATCGCAGAAGCCCTTGGCATTGAACACCTGATTGCCACCGAACCGGAACTGGTCAACGGCCGTTATACAGGCGAAGTGGCCGGCACTCCAAGCTTTCAGGACGGCAAGGTCACACGACTGGATGACTGGCTGACCGCCCATAACAGGACACTTGAGGGGGCGTGGTTTTACAGCGACTCCCACAACGACCTGCCGCTGCTGAAGAAAGTGGATAACCCGGTAGCCGTCGACCCGGACCCGACCCTGGAGCAATTTGCCCGGGACAACGGCTGGAAGGTGATGTCACTGAGAGGCTGAAACGTGAGTATGGGGTCAGATGAAAGCTTTCATCTGACCCCGACTTCAAATGCTTCAGAAGAAGCCTGTCAGTGAGCGGACAAAGCAGGATTTGATGTAATCGGTCTCGGGAATACCCGGGATCACTGGATGATCCGGAGCCTGATGCCCCTGCTCCAACAACTGGACAAAGCGGTCGATCTTCCGGCCGCTGCCACGAATGATGTCCACCAGCTTCTCCTGCGAGAGGTGCATGGAACAGGATGCGGACACCAGTATGCCGTCGCGCTCCAGCAACCGCAGACCGAGCTGATTCAGCCGTGCATAGGCCTCTTCCCCCGCTTTCTGGTCCCGGCGCCGGGGAATCAGTGCCGGCGGATCCAGCACCACCACATCAAACTTCTCCTTGTCATCCGCCAGCGCCTTCAGGGCTTCGAAGGCGTCGCCCTCTATCGTTTCCACATTGTCCAGGCCGTTGAGCCTGGCGTTGTGGTGGACCGAATCAATGGCACTGGCCGAGCTGTCCACACAGGTAACCTGGGTGGCCCCCGCACAGGCTGCCTGGATACCCCAACCACCAACGTAACTGAACACATCCAGTACCCGCTTACCCGGCGCATAAGCCTGCAAACGGGCACGATTCATCCGATGATCATAGAACCAGCCCGTCTTCTGCCCGCCTTCCAGGGGCACCTCGAAACGGACCCCGTTCTCCTCAACTTCCAGCAGACTGATTTCAGCGCCATGGGCCTGCTCCACGTAGGAATCCAGCCCCTCCACCTTGCGCATCTTGCCATCGTTCTTGAGGATGATCGCCTCAGGGTGCACCAGACGCTGAACCGCCCGAACAACCGCGTCCTTCATGGCCTCCATACCGGCCGTGGAAATCTGCACCACCACGATGGAATCAAACCGGTCAATCACCAGCCCCGAAAGCCCATCACTGTCGCCAAACACCCAGCGGTAAAACGGCTTGTCAAAGAGGCGCTCCCGCAGCGCAAGCGCAGCCTCCATCCGCTGGGTTAACCGCTGCGGCGTCATACCGTGGCCCGGGTCGCGACTGATCAGCCGGCCACAAATCAGCGCATGGGGGTTCACGAACACCGTCCCCAAAGGCTTGTCATTCGACGCCCGAAGCTCCGCCTGAGCCCCGGCCTCGAAATCCGTCAGCGGGCTGCGGCGGGCGTCCACCTCATTGCTGTAAACCCATAGATGGCCAGCACGGAGACGGCGCTCTGCGCCTTTTCGTAGATAGAGGACAGGGAAGTTCATAGGGACCACCAGGCAGAGGAGAATTCGGGGCGAGGATTATACATGAACGGGTGAGGACAACACCCAAGCTACGGGAGCGGTCGGGCAGGGCTTTCGAAAACTGTGCGGAGCCATGGATGGCGGAGCCCAAGCGTCACATGGATGTGCCGCAAGGAGCGTGTTTTCGAAAGCCCTGCCCGACTGCTCATGCTCCGGCGGACAACCGTTACTCCTCGGCAGCTACATGCTCCGCATAAGCCGCAGAGTCCATCAGGCCATCCAGCTCACCAGCATCCTCAAGCCGGACTTTGTAAAGCCAGCCGTCACCATAAGGATCTTCGTTAACCTTCTCCGGCTCATCCTCGAGGCTCTCATTCACCTCGATAACCTCACCAGTCACAGGGCTGAACACATCCGAAGCCGACTTGACCGACTCCGCCACACCGGCTTCCTCGCCACCATTCACCGTCGCGCCCACATCCGGAACCCCGATATAAACCACATCACCCAGCTGCTCCTGGGCAAAATCGGTAATGCCGACAGTCGCCGTGCCATCATCTGACACGCGAACCCATTGGTGGGTCTCAATGTATTTCAGGTCTGCGGGTATCTCACTCATAGTCTGGTTTCCTGAACGAATTTTTTGCGCAGTTTAACTGAAGACGTTAACTCCAGCGAACCTCACTTGCCAGCTTCATGAACGAATTCAGGTAATCTACCTCCCGATCCCGTTCACGAAGGCCCAGGAAGATCTGTTTGGGAATCCCCGCCTCACCCAACTGCACCGGCCGAACCGGAATCCGGCCCCCGTAATCCTCAACCAGCCACCGCGGAAGCGCAGCTACCCCACGACCTGCGGCAACCATTTGCAACATGATATCGGTGGTCTCGATAGTTTTATGTCGCGCAGGACTGGCATGGGCCGGCAACAGGAACCGCGTGTAGATATCGAGACGCTCGATCTCTACCGGGTAGGTGATCAGGGTTTCTTTTTCCAGATCCTCGGGTTCAGCCCACGCTTTTTCTGCCAGCACGTGGTCCGCTGCCACCACCAGCACCTGCTCGTAGTCGAACACAGGCTCGAAAACCAGGCCCGGGCGGTGCAACGGGTCCGGAGTCACCAGCATGTCGATGTCGTGACCAAACAGTGCGCCAATGCCGCCGAACTGAAATTTCTGCTTCACATCCACATCCACCCCGGGCCAGTCTTCCAGGTAGGGCCCGACCACTTTCAGCAACCATTGATAGCACGGATGACACTCCATCCCGATACGCAGCGTGCCACGCTGCCCCCTGGCAAACTGACCAATCAGCATTTCCGCATGCTCCATCTGCGGCAACAGTCTGTTGGCGAGTGACAGCAAATACTCACCAGACTGAGTGAGCCTGAGCTGCCGCCCTTCCCGCACCCAGATGTCGGTACCCAGCAGCTGTTCCAGCTTACGAATGGAATGGCTGAGAGCAGACTGGGTCAGATGCAGGCGTTCGGCGGCTGACGTCAGAGAACCCTGCTGATTGACCGCCCTGAGAATTTCCAGATGGCTCCGCTCGATCATCGACACCCCATATATGACTAATATTCATCGTTGTCTGAAATAATACCATTATTTTTCATCTACCCAGACAGATACTCTGCCCTTGTTGCAAACCAAAGAACCAAGCAGAGGACACATCATGGTAACTACACACTCTCTCGGCTTCCCCCGTATTGGCGCCCGCCGCGAGTTGAAATTTGCCCAGGAAGCCTTCTGGAAAGGCCAGATCAGCGAGGAGGAACTGCAGATTACCGGTGCCGATCTTCGGCGCAGGCATTGGCAGAACCAACACCAACTTGACCAGGTGCCCGTCGGCGACTTCTCCTTTTACGATCAGGTACTGGACATGAGCTTCACCCTGGGCAATGTGCCCGAGCGGGTGGGCGACACCGGCGGCAATGAGCTTGACCGCTATTTTCGAGTGGCCCGGGGCCGCTCCGGGCGGGAATCAGCATGCTGTGGTGTTCAGGCCGGGGAAATGACCAAATGGTTCGACACCAATTACCACTACATCGTGCCCGAGTTTCACCAGCACACACGTTTCCAACTCAATGGCAACCGGCTGATCGAACAGATCACCGAGGCCCGGGCTCAGGGGCTCACCCCGAAGCCGGTGATCATCGGACCGGTCACCTACCTCTGGCTGGGCAAAGCCAAAGATGAGAGTGATCGGCTTTCGCTGCTGGAATCGCTGCTGCCTGTTTACTCACAGCTTCTGGATCTACTGGCAGAGCATGACATTGAGTGGGTTCAGGTAGACGAACCCGCGCTTGTGACCGACCTGGACGCAGACTGGCGCCACGCCTTCAGCCTGGCCTACCACCACCTTAAAACCAGCGCTCCAAAGCTGTTGGTAACCACTTACTTCGGTGAGTTGCGTGAAAACCTGCAACTGGCCTGTGAGCTACCTGTGGCGGGATTGCATCTGGACGCCATCAGCGCCCCGCAGGAAGTCGCCCGGGTGGTCGATTGGCTGCCTCCGCACAAGCATCTGTCTCTGGGCGTCATTAATGGCCGGAATATCTGGAAAACGGATCTGGAGAAAGTCCTGGACTGGCTGGAACCGGTCTACGAAAAGTTGGGGAATCGTCTCTGGCTCGCGCCATCCTGCTCTCTGCTCCATGTGCCTGTCGATCTCGCGAGCGAAGAAAAGCTGGATCCGGAAATCCGCAGCTGGCTGGCATTTGCAATTCAAAAGTTGGACGAGCTGAATACTCTCTCCACGGCGTTGAATCACGGCAGAGCAGCCGTTCGCAAACAGCTGGCAGAATCGACGGTCGCCGTGAATAACCGGAAAACGTCCGCACGAGTGCACGATGCCTCTGTCCGGGCCCGAATCGCTGACATCAGCCCGGTACTCGGACAGCGCCAAAGCCCGTACCCGGACCGCATCAACACCCAACAGCAGAAGCTTGGTTTACCACGCTTCCCTACCACCACCATCGGCTCCTTTCCCCAGACGCGGGATATTCGCCAGACCCGGCTACAGTTCCGCAGGGGCGAGCTGACAGAAGCGGATTACACCCGTCGGATTCGGGAAGAAGTGCGTCGCTGCGTCGCCGAGCAGGAGGCCCTCGGGCTCGATGTTCTTGTCCACGGCGAGGCCGAGCGCAATGACATGGTCGAGTATTTCGGCGAGCAGTTGGACGGCTATGCCTTCAGCCAATTCGGTTGGGTACAGTCCTACGGGTCCCGGTGCGTGAAGCCCCCCATCCTGTTCGGTGACATCTCACGCCCGAACCCCATGACCGTCGAGTGGATCCGCTACGCCCAGTCGCTCACCGAAAAGCCTCTGAAGGGCATGCTGACGGGCCCCGTCACCATTCTTAACTGGTCGTTCGTACGAGACGATCAGCCACGACGGGAGAGTTGTCTTCAGTTGGCACTGGCAATCCGGGAGGAGGTACTTGATCTGGAGGCCGCCGGGGTTGGCATTATCCAGATTGATGAAGCCGCCCTGAGGGAAGGCCTGCCGCTAAGGCAATCCGATTGGAACGACTACCTGGGCTGGGCCATCGAAGCCTTCCGGATTGCTGCAAATGGCGTTCGCGACGAAACCCAGATCCACACCCACATGTGCTACTCGGAATTCAACGACATTATTGAAGCCATCGCCCGAATGGATGCGGACGTTATCACCATCGAAACCTCCCGCTCGGACATGGAACTTCTCGATGCCTTCCGTGGCTTCCAGTATCCAAACGACATCGGCCCAGGAGTCTACGACATCCACTCACCCAACATTCCGGACAGCGAGCAGATCCGATCATTGATGGTGAAAGCAGCAGAGCGGATACCGGCGGAGCGGCTATGGGTTAACCCGGACTGTGGCCTGAAGACTCGCCAATGGGAGGAGGTGCTTCCCGCCTTGAGAAGCATGGTCGCTGCTGCTCGGGAACTGCGGACAAGCCTTCAGTAACCCGTACTGTTCTGATCCAGCTCGAACTGGAAATCTTTCGCCCGGCGGACTTCCGTGGTGAAGTCCCCGGACTCGTGGAATTCGAGCCAACGGTAGCCAGGCGGAAGGTCCTCAACCGAAAACTTGCTGGAACCTGAGGTAAACTGGATACAGGTGGACGGCGTGGCCAGAAGTTGCACGCCGTTACGTTCGCGCTCATGCTCCTGGTGAATGTGCCCCCACAACACGATCCTTACCTGAGGGAATCGATCGACCACCTGCCAGAACGCGTCCCGGTTGGTAAGTCCAATTTTTTCCATCCAGTCAGAACCAATATCCACCGGGTGGTGATGCAAAGCAACGACCGCTGGCATATCCGGGTGCCGCTCCAGGGCTTGGGCCAGGAAATCCAGCTCTGAATCGGCCAGAGCCCCAAAAACCCTACCGGGCACGGAGGAGTCCAGCATGATGAACTGCCAGCCACCCCGGATCACATGCCGGGCGCAGGCATCATACTCGCCAGCGACTGTCACCAGGTTAGCCGCATGATCATGGTTACCGGCAATCCAGACTGATGGGCAGGAAAATACTTTCAGGCTCTCGCCAAACACACGGTAGGCTTCCACCGACCCATCCTGGGCAAGGTCTCCGGTGGCCAGAATCAGGTCCGGCTGGCCGTGTACTTTCAGTACCTCTGCAATAACCGCTTGCAGGCTTTCCCGGGTTCTGACGCCCAACAGGTCTCCATCGGCACGCGCCATCAGGTGGGGATCAGTCAGCTGCAGTACCCGCAGTGGCCGGGCTTGTTCCTTTATGGTCATGGCTTTCTGGATCTACTCACTGGCAATACGTGGTGTTAAACCAAGTGTACGACGCCGGTTCGCGGATTTATCACTTTGGAATCGAACCGGAGTCACATTCTGGCCAGACTTTGGCGAAATATTGCAATTTTTGACAACTATGGCACATCGTAGAGCCATAGCCACACCACTTTAGTACGGGATAAGCCTATGACAGCCCGCCTCAGTCGACGCCTTCACCGGCAGACCAGGCGGCATGCTCCATGGGAAGGTGACCAAACCGAAGACAGTAATCCAGCCAATCGGCAAGGAAACCGTTGACCTGAACCTTCTCATCCGGGTGGTGCATGAAGCGATTGGGGTAATCATTGACGGGGGCAATCTGGCGATCACGGTAGCAACTGATCACTTCTGCCATAGTGGCGTCGTGGTAGACCCGCACGGTCATTTGAGGATTATTGAGCCAGCGCCCGGAATTGTGGACCTGTTCAAGAAGCAGGGTTTCGGTGAATTTGGCTGTCTGAAGCACCTGAATCCGGACTCGTCCCAGATAAAGGTTTTCACGGTGCAGCTCAAATTCGCAGACGGGCTTGCCGTCCACTTCCAGCTGCCGCAATTTCTGTAGCCGCTGATAGTTCCCATCACACAGGGCACCAAGTTGCCTCAGATCAGGAACGTACCGCTTGGGCTTCATGCTCCACTCACCCATCACTGCCACCCTTCCTCAAACGGGCACGATTCAGTTCGAGCCACTGGAGGGCAATAATGGCGGCAGCGTTGTTGATACGACCATCGTGGATCATCGCTATGGCATCATCCGAAGACACCACATGGGCACGGATGTCCTCGTGTTCGTGTTCCATGCCATAGAGCCCGCCGGCATCTTCGGTGCTCACGCGGCCACAGTACAGATGAATCATCTCGGTGCTGCCGCCCGGGGATACCAGGTAATCGCAGATTTTTTCCAGCGGTTCAAATGTTAGCCCCGCCTCTTCCTGGCCTTCCCGCTGCGCCACCTCTTCCGGGCTCTCACCATCTTCGTTCATCCCCGCTACGAGCTCCAGCAGCCAGGGCGACTGGTCGCGGCCCAGGGCACCGAGGCGGAATTGCTCCAGCAGAACCACTTCGTCCCGTTCCGGATCGTAGGGCAGCACGCAGGTGGCATCTCCCCGGATGAACAGCTCCCGGGTAAAAATGGGCATCTCCCGTCCATCAAAACGCGGGTGGGTCAACCAGAGCTTATCCATGCGGAAGAAGCCCTGGAAGACGGTTTCACGTTTCTCGACTTTGACGTCGTTGGCGTTGAACTGGAACGGTTTGGCCATTTTTCATCCGGTCGTTGAATCGACTTGGAACGATAGCCTTTAGTTGGGTATTACTTCAAGTTCAAACCTTGTCGTAAAGCTTACTCCCGGACTCCACGAACTCGCGGGATTTCTCCTGCATGCCGGCATCCACTGCGGATACCTCATCCAGGCCGTGCTCCTTCGCATAATCCCGAACCTCCTGGGAAATCTGCATGGAGCAGAACTTCGGACCGCACATGGAACAGAAATGCGCCACCTTGGCGGATTCCTTCGGCAGGGTCTCATCGTGGTAGGCGCGAGCCGTATCCGGGTCCAGACCGAGGTTGAACTGATCTTCCCAACGGAATTCGAAACGGGCCTTGGAGAGCGCATTATCGCGAATCTGGGCACCCGGGTGCCCCTTCGCCAGGTCGGCGGCGTGGGCGGCGATCTTGTAAGTAATGATTCCGGTTTTCACATCGTCCTTGTTGGGCAGCCCCAGGTGTTCTTTGGGTGTGACGTAGCAAAGCATGGCACAGCCGAACCAGCCGATCATGGCGGCACCAATGCCGGACGTGATGTGATCGTAGCCCGGCGCAATATCGGTAATCAGCGGGCCCAGGGTGTAGAACGGCGCTTCGTCGCAGCATTCGAGCTGCTTGTCCATATTCTCTTTCACCAGATGCATGGGCACATGGCCGGGGCCTTCAATCATGCACTGCACATCGTGTTTCCAGGCAATCTTGGTGAGTTCACCGAGGGTTTCCAATTCACCGAACTGCGCTGCGTCGTTGGCATCGGCAATGGAGCCGGGGCGCAGGCCGTCGCCAAGACTGAACGACACATCATAGGCTTTCATGATTTCGCAGATATCCTCGAAGTGCTCGTACAGGAAACTTTCCTTGTGATGCGCCAGGCACCATTTGGCCATGATGGAACCGCCACGGGAGACGATTCCAGTGGTGCGCTTTGCGGTCATGGGCACATGATGCAGGCGAACGCCCGCGTGAATCGTAAAATAGTCCACTCCCTGCTCGGCCTGCTCGATCAGCGTATCCCGGAAGATTTGCCAGGTCAGGTCCTCGGCCACACCGCCGACTTTTTCCAGTGCCTGGTATATCGGCACAGTGCCGATGGGAACCGGCGAATTGCGAATAATCCACTCCCGGGTTTCATGAATGTTCTTGCCGGTGGATAAATCCATCACCGTATCCGAGCCCCAGCGGATGCCCCAGGTCAGCTTTTCCACTTCTTCCTCAATGGAGGAACTGACTGCCGAGTTCCCGATGTTGCCGTTGATCTTTACTAAAAAGTTACGGCCAATGATCATTGGCTCGGTTTCCGGATGATTGATGTTTGCCGGAATGATAGCGCGGCCGCGAGCCACCTCGTCACGGACAAACTCCGGCGTAATTTCCGGAGGCAGATTAGCGCCGAAGGACTGACCGGGATGCTGGTCTTTCAGCAGCCCTTGCTCCCGGGCTTCCTGCAGTTTCATATTTTCCCGAATGGCGATGTACTCCATTTCCGGAGTAATAACGCCCTGACGGGCGTAATGCATCTGGGAGACGTTATGACCGGGTTTGGCACGCAAGGGTTTGCGCTCATCCATAAAGCGCAGCGGGTCGAGCTGCGGATCCTTCATGCGGCGGCGGGTGAATTCGGAGGAATAACCGGGGAGTTGTTCCACATCACCGCGCTCCTCAATCCATGCAGCCCTTAAAGGCTTGAGTCCCTTGCGCAGGTCAATGGTCGCTTCCGGATCGGTGTAGGGGCCGGACGTATCGTACACTACCACCGGGGGATTCTTTTCACCGCCCATCTCCGTCGGCGTATCCTGCACGGTAATTTCCCGCATGGGCACGCGTAGATCGGGTCGGCTACCCTGTACGTAGATTTTACGTGAACTTGGCAGGGGTTTAATGGCGGCGGAATCCACCTTGGCGGAATCGCTGAGGTAATCAGGCAAGTTAGTCATCATTCGCTCCCGGAACAGTTTTGGGATTTCGGGTCGCGTATGACGGAGCTTTCGACGCGGGCTCCCTCCGGGGAGAACACTGGTCTGTCAGCACTGTGGTCTTAAATCCCTACGCCGGTATTATCCGGATCAGGTCGCGGGTTCTGCGATGCAATCTCAGCCGGTTGCTCCCATTTCTTCGGAAAGCAGACCAGCACCCCGTCAAGACGCGAATCTGTAAAGCATGACACCCATAATGGGTGCCATTTGCAAGTGTAGAGCTGCGGGCAATTATTGTCCATAATGGCCAACCAGACCCGTCGGCCCACAAAACGGGGCAAAGTCGCGTGCCCGCCAGCCCGACACGAGCCTCGACTACCGGGCAAAGATGCGTAACTGTATTCAGGAGACACGATGAAGAAGCGACTGCTTTCCGGACTTATTGGCCTCATGGCGGCCCAGCCCGCTCTTTCCATGGATCTGGTCGAGACCTATGAGAAAGCACTTTCCTACGACTCCGGCATTGCCGCAGCCCAGGCAAGCTTTGAAGCCCAACAGGCGGCCAGCGATGTCAGCCAGAGCGCATTGCTACCACAGATCGGCGCCTTCGGTGAGGGCAACTACATCGATGTGGATGGTCCCAGCCAGGACAACAGCTACCAGGAACTGAATTACGGCGTTCAGCTTAGCCAGCCACTGTTCCGGGCCGATGCCTGGTTCCGGTATGACGCCAGCAAATTCCAAACAGAATCGGCTCGCGCCGAATACAACCTCGCCCAGCAGCAGCTGATCCTGGATGTTGCAACCGCTTACTTCGATGTTCTGAGAGCCAAGGATACCGTTTCGACTGCCAAGGCCGCCGAAGCAGCGATTCAGCGCCAATATGAACAAGCTCAGGAGCGTTTTGATGTAGGGCTGATTGCCATTACTGAGGTTTATGAGGCTCGAGCGAGCTTTGACGACACCAAGAGTCAGCGTATTGCGGCAGAGAACCGGTTGAATGTCGCAAGAGAGCAACTGGCCCGATTGACTGGGGAGTACGCTGAAAAGCTGGACAACCTGCGCCAGAATTTCCCACTAGGTCGCCCGGATCCAATGGACCCTTCGGCCTGGGAAACAACCGCCCTGGAACAGAACTGGTCTATCCAGTCAGCTCTTTATGAGCTGAATGCCAACGAAGCCAGCCTCAGGGAAGCAAAAGCCGGGCACTATCCGACTTTGGATCTGAACGCGTCTTACGGCAAAACAGATCTGAATGGAATTGATGGTTCCAACGCTCCGATTACCAGCCAGCAGGATGGTACTACGACCCGCGGGACTATCGGTCTTACGCTCAACGTCCCCCTCTATTCAGGTGGTGGCACGCAGGCGGGCGTTCGCCAACAACGTTCACTTGTAACGGTCGCGGAACAGTCACTAAACACCGTTCGGCGGGATGTTCGGGTTACTACTCGAAGCCTGTTTCTGACCGTCAACAATAATGTTGAGACAGCCTCTGCGCTGGAGCAGACGATCATTTCCCGGCGAAGTGCTCTGGACGCTACCCGAGCTGGTTATGAGGTGGGAACAAGGAACATTGTCGAAGTGTTGGATGCAGAAAGGGCCTACTACGTTGCCCTGCTGGATTATGCAAACGCCCGCTACGATTATGTAATCAACTCACTTCAGTTGAAACAGGCCGCCGGCACTCTAAGCCCTCAGGATCTGATCGAGTTGAACAACTGGCTGAGCGCTGCCGCACCCGGCATTGAAGCACTGGCAAACGAAACAGAAACACTGGACGATCCTACTCAGTAACGATGAGGGCGGGCCTGAAGGCTCGCCCTCATATTTTTCGACAGATGTGTTACACCCGCTCGATGATACCATCGACTACCTTGTCCAGCGCCCCGCGGTTCTTGTTCACAACCTCCAGCGCTCGTTGACCAATCGCTTCGCGTTCCCTGCTATCGCTAAAGAGGGACGACACGTGAGCGGCCAGATCATCTGCATCAGAAACCAGTTTCACGCCCCGGTCATCCAGCAGGCGCTGGTAAATCGTCTCGAAATTGAAGATGTGGGGGCCTGAAAACACCGGAATTCCCCATCCGGCAGGCTCCAGGGGATTATGCCCACCGCGCTCGATCAACGAGCCGCCAACGAACGCCAGATCGCTGGCTCCGTAAAGCATCATCAGCTCCCCCATGGTATCTCCCAGATACACCTGGGCTTGGGCTGGGTCCTCTCCGCGCGATCGGCGGGCCAGAGTCAGCCCTTCCTTCACCGCTTTCTCCGCCACCGGCTCAAAGCGGTCGGGGTGTCTCGGAACCAGGATAAGCAGGGCGTCCGGATGTTCAATCAAAACTTTTCCATGGGCTGCGAGGAGTTGCTCATTCTCGCTGCCGTGGGTGCTGCCGGCAATCCAGACTGGCCGACGTGCCAGTTTCTGCCGAAGCCTCGTGGCCGATGCCCGCAAATCCTCTGGAATATCCACGTCAAATTTAACGCTACCTGTGACGGCCACTTTGGCAGGCGCAACCCCTATTCGCCGGAAGCGCTCAGCGTCTTTCTCGGCCTGGGCAGCCACCCAGCTGATACTCCGCATGATGGGAGCGGCGAGGCCACGGATGCGCTCGTACCCCCGAGCGGATCGCTCTGACAGACGGGCGTTGATAAGGAACACGGGAACCCGGCGGGCCCGGCACTGGCGAATCATGTTCGGCCAGATTTCGGTCTCCATGATAACCAGGATCCGCGGATTGGCCCGGTCCAGGAAGCGTCGGATGGCACCGGGCGTGTCATAGGGTGCGTAGGCGTACTGCACCTGATCACCGAACATCTTGCGCGCCTGGGACAGACCGGTGTCGGTCATGGCAGTCATCAGGATAGTAATACCCGGGTTCCGGACCAGAAGACGCCGAACCATCGGCGCCGCCGCAATGGTTTCACCCACCGAAACCGCATGTACCCACACAACCGTGCCGCTTGCCCGGGGCACAACACCCAGGCGCTGGTACCAGTTACGCCTGAGCTCCGGAGCTCGACGTCCGTTCCACCATAGGCGCAGCAGGATGAACGGCAGAATCAGCCGAATAAGCTGGGAATAGATAAATTGCAGCACACAGGACTCCGGGCAAAACAGTGCGTTATCATATCGCAAAACCTATTGATTTGCTTCCGATTGATCGCTCGGGCCATTGTGCCGCCACCGATTAATTCAGAACTTTCAGGACGTGCTCTACGTGAAAAAGAAATACCGCAAATTACCGCGCAACACGGATTACTCGGCCTACCGCCATCCCCGCTGGTGGCCCACCTGGCTGGGAATCTTTTTGATGTGGTGTGTGTCCCGGTTGCCGATACGCGTTCAGTGGTGGCTGGGCAAGTTGGCGGGACTGCTAGCGCTACGCTTTGCCCGCAGTCGCCGACACATCGCCGAGGTAAATATCCAGCTTTGTTTTCCGGAACTTACTGCCGCCCAGCAATCGGCGCTGGTTCGGAATGCGTTTATTGCCAATGGCATCGGTTTGCTGGAACTGGGCATCGCCTGGTTTCGCGATCCAGCCAAACTGACAGGCATCACGCAAGTCCATGGCCTTGAGCATTTCGAGCATGCTCTGGCCCAGGGCAAAGGCGTTTTATTATTGGGGGGCCATTACAGCACCCTGGACCTGGGCGGGAGCCTGGTGACCGAATTTATTGAGGCAGACGTCATGCAGCGCGATCATAATAATCCGCTGATGAACGCCGTGATGACGAGAGCCCGTGAACGCCGCTATGGCACTGTGCTGGGCGCAAGAGACCTGCGGGGCCTGTTTCGCAGCCTGAAGAAAAACCGGGCGGTCTGGTATGCCACCGACCAGGATTACGGCCGCAAGGATATTGTCTTTGCGCCGTTCTTCGGAATACCAGCGGGCACGATTACCGCTACGTCAAGGATTGCCGAGCGTAGCGGATGCGCAGTGGTTCCGTTCAGTCATTTCCGGCGCGAGGATGGCCCGGGTTACGACATTTACTTCCACCCTGCCCTTGAGAACTTTCCCAGCGGGGATGATCTCAAGGATGCAACATTGATCAACCAGGCTATCGAGCGGGAAGTGCGGCGCGCCCCTGATCAATATCTGTGGATGCATCGGCGCTTCAAAACGCGCCCGGATAAGAACGATCCGGGATTCTACAAACGCCGGTAACGAAGAATTCAGGCAACACGGAGGCCGGCAGTGCATGCCGGAACACCATGGCCACACCCGACCCCAGAACCCAGGATGCATCCACACCCGTGGTGTGGCTTCTCACCGACAACAAGCCGGGCCACCGGAATCAGCTGAAGGGGCTTGGCAATCGGCTTCGTGTCCTGGCCGGGGCAAGCACCTACTGGGTTGATGCTTCCGCTGCACAGGTGCCGCTGTGGCGTGCATTGCTGGGTTCCGCACCACGCATGGAGGCGTCACTGCCTCGCCCTGATCTGGTCATCGCGGCCGGGTCTGGCACTCATCGCCTACTGCTTGCACTGCGGAAACTTCGCGGAACCCGAACGCTGATCATTATGAAGCCAGCGTTTCCGCTGTCTCTGGTCAGCGGCGCCCTGATTCCGGCCCACGATCGCGTCCAACCGGGCCCGCGGGTGCTGTTAACCGAGGGCGCTCTGAATACCATCACACCCCTCGCCAGAATCACTGAGAAACTAGAAGCGCTATTACTCATTGGTGGGCCTTCGCCGCACTTCGACTGGGACGATGATGTCGTCCTGGGCCAGATATCACACCTGATCGGTCAGTACCCAGACTGGCGCTGGACCATCAGTACCTCACGCCGAACACCGAAGCCCCTGCAGGACCGCCTCGACGACATGGCCGGACTGCGGATTACCGTTGTTCACCCCCAGCAGACCCACGAGGACTGGCTAAGCCACCAACTTTCCGCCTCACGGGCGGCCTGGGTGACCCCGGACAGCATGTCCATGGTCTGCGAGGCAGCAACCTCCGGTGTGCCAACGGGACTTTTCGAGCTACCGGCCAGATCCGGCAGCCGGGTTGTGGAAGGTGTGGAACGGTTGGTACGGGACGGGTATGTTGCCCAGTGGACGGACCACGCCAGCGTCATGGCAGGCCGGGCCGACCACGACCGGTCCCTCTGGGAAGCCAACCGCGCAGCCCGATGGGTACTCGAGAACGGGTTTCTGCCAAAGAGCCACAAAACCAATCAACGCCTGCACCAGGGGGCCTAACCTTGAGAATTCTCCAGGCACTTCCAGCGCTGTACAGCGGCGGCGTGGAAAGAGGTACCGTCGAGTTCGCCGCCGACCTCGTCAAACGCGGCCACGAATCTTTTGTCGTCTCCAAGGGCGGCCCCATGGCGGAACAACTGCGGGGACAGGGTTCGAAGCATATTTTCATGCCGATTCACCGGAAAACCCCCGCATCCTTCGGTCAGATTCTGCCGATGCGAAAACTGCTTCTTGAATTGAAGCCGGACATCGTTCATGTCCGCTCGCGCATGCCCGCCTGGATCATCTTCCTGGCCCTGAAAAGCATACCGAAGCAGCAACGCCCGGCGGTCGTATCTACCTTCCATGGTATGTACTCGGTAACGCCCTACAGTGCCATCATGACCCGCGCCAATCACATCATTGCGGTGTCCCAGTGTGTCCGGGATTACGTGATAAACAACTACCCGGTCCCCGAGGAAAAGCTCACTGTCATCCAGCGGGGTGTCGATGTGGATGCCTTCCATCAACGGGAGCTTACACAGCAATGGCTGGACCGCTGGTTCCGTCAATATCCGCAGCTTGCCGGGAAGAAAATCATCATGATGCCCGGGCGGATTTCCCGCTGGAAAGGGCAACTGGACTTCCTGGCCATGATGTCGAAACTGGTGCGGGACCGGCCAGATTGCCATGGCATCATTGTCGGTGGAGCGGAACCCGGCAAAGAGCATTTCCTGGATGAACTGGAAAAGGAACGGGCGCGCCTGGATCTGACCGACAAGGTCAGCTTCCTTGGCCAGCGCAATGACATGACCAACCTTTACCTGCTCGCCGAGGTGGTCTGTCATATGAGCACCAAACCGGAACCCTTTGGCCGGACGGTGACCGAAGCGCTGGCCTCCGGAACACCGGTCGTGGCCTATAATCGGGGCGGTGCAGCAGAAACCCTGCAGGCCTGTTTCAGGGAGGGGCTGGTGACACCGGATAACGTGGAGGAATTTGCCCAGGCGGTTTCCCGGCTGCTGGATGCCAAACCGCCGGCCATCGAGATCCCCTATCGGTTCAGATTGGAAGCGCAAACCGAGGCAACATTGCGGGTTTATGAGAACGTGCTGAAAAACGCAGCCGGCCGATCATGACTTCTCCCGGCAAATTAACCATTGTCCTTCTTGTCGCCACACCCGGAACCACCTGGGGCGGCATGGAACAGCACACCGCGGATCTGGCGGGTGCACTGGCGGTACGCGGGCATAGCGTCCATGTGCTGGGCCATAAAACCTATCGGGACAAGTTCCCTGCCGGCGTACAGTTTCATCCACTGCCGGTTCAACTCGGGCGACGGAACCTCTGGCTCCAACTGGCCCTCCGCCGGCGACTTCGAGAATTATCGCCCGATATCCTGCACGCCCAGGGCAATAAGGCAGCGCAACTGGCCGGTAAAACCGGAAAGCTTGCCCGTGTGCGCATCGGCACAGTGCACGGCACCAAGTCCAGCCACAAGGCATTTGATCGCCTCGACGAGATCGTTGCAGTAAGCCCACGGATCCTGGGATCTCTGCGTCACCCACACAAACACCTGATCTACAACGGCGTGGACTCAGAGCGCCCACGAATTCCAGCCAATGATGGCCCCGAGCTTCCGGCAGGTGTCACCAATGTGATAGCCGTGGGGCGCCTGGAACCCGTAAAAGGCTTTGATGCGCTGATCAGGGCCTGGGCTATACTTGGCCCCTCTGCCGACGACTGCCACCTGACCATATTCGGCGAAGGAAGCCAGCGGGAACAGCTGGCGCGTCTAATTCAACAATCAGGTCTCGGAGAATCGGTCACCCTGGCAGGGTTCAGTCGGAACCTGGCACCGGTTTACTGCAAAGCCGAACTGGCAGTGATCAGCTCCGAGCGGGAAGGTTTTCCCTATGTGCTGGCTGAGTCGCTCATCTACGGTTGCCCGGTTGTCTCCACTCCGGTGTCCGGGCCTCGCGATCTTCTCCCACCTTCCTCTCTCAGCGCTGGACACAACGACCGAGACCTTGCCGATCTCATGGCCCGGGCGCTCGCCAATCTGGAAGCGTTGAAACAGAGCCAGCGGTCCGCTATGGCGTTTGCACGTGAAACCCTCACACTGAAAGCCATGGCTGAACAAACAGAGGCCCTTTATCGAAAAGCCATTACTGAGCGCCGGGCCACTGGAAAATAATCTGGGCACGCTGATTCCTAACGGGCACTTTCCTCCTCAAACTCAGACAGCATCTGTATCTCGCGAGCCTTCGCCAACCGCATAAAATTCCGGTTGGCCGCAGTAATGGCAACGCTAAGGCCAAACCAGCCGTTCAGAATCTGTCGGTGCAGCAGATAATACTTCAGGAACTTCAGGGGAAACTCGGCGAACAGACGGGCACTTGAGATTCGTCGCCCCTTTGCGGCAATAAAGCGAGCCTGCTCCGTAGACAACTGGCAGTACTTGCGCTCCATCTGCTCCAGGGAAATCAGCGTGCGATGCAACACGTCGCCTTTGAGATCCACGACCCGGCCTGATTTCACCTGGGGTCGGTCATTGTTGCTGTCCTTTTCGGCCTCAATCACCGCCTTGTTGCGATTGTAGAGCCTGAGGATTCTCTTGGATTTATCATGACGGAACGGATGCCGGGGATTTGGCTGGGACAGCACCCAGCGCATCCGGAACCCCGCAACATCCGGGTCAACCGGCGTTGAGAACCGGGCCTTGATGTTGGCCACAAGTTCGTCCGAAAGCACCTCATCCGCATCCAGATCCAGCACCCAGTCATTTCGGCACAGGCTCGCGGCAAAAGCTTTCTGGCAGGCAAACCCCTGCCAGTCGTTATGAACAAACCGGGCGCCCGCCGCTTCTGCAATTTCTCGGGTTCGGTCAGTGCTCCCGGAATCAACTACGATAACCTCATCGACCCAGCCAGAAACCTTCGCCAGGGATTCCGGCAATCGCAGTTCTTCGTTCTGGGTGATGTAATAAACGGACAACGGCAGCTTCATCACAATTCCTGGTGTCAAGGCAATCAGTTTACGGACTGGTCAGAACAATATCATGGTTGCCTTATGATAAGATGACGCGCCTGATTTTGATGTTTTACTTGGCATTCTTTAACTCAAGCCCGGAGTGTACAGATGATTCACCCCGTCATTATGGCTGGCGGTACCGGCTCACGCCTTTGGCCGATGTCGCGCCAGCTGAATCCGAAGCAGTTCCTGAAACTGACCAACGGCCCCCTGTCGATGTTGCAGGCCACCGTTGCGCGGCTTGAGGGCATGGACGCAGCAAACCCTCTACTGATCTGCAACGAGGAACACCGGTTCCTGGCTGCGGAACAAATGCGGCAATCCGGTCACGAAGATACGCGGATCATCCTGGAGCCCTGCGGCCGTAATACAGCACCGGCGATTGCCTTGGCTGCACTGCAGCTGACCGAGGCCGCCGAAAACGACGCCGACGATCCTCTGATGCTGGTATTGGCAGCCGACCACCTGATCAAGGACGTCACGGCTTTTCAGGAAGGGGTGAAGAAAGCCATTCCGCTGGCGCGGGAAGGGAAACTGGTCACCTTCGGCATTGTCCCGAACCATCCGGAAACCGGCTACGGCTACATCCATCGTGGCACCGAACTGGGCCCTGACAGCTACCTGGTGGACAAGTTTGTCGAAAAGCCGGACCAGGCGACCGCCAATGGCTACCTGGATTCCGGCGAGTACCTCTGGAACAGCGGGATGTTCCTGTTTGGTGCCCGTCAGTACCTCGAGGAGCTGGAAGCCCATCGCCCGGATATCCTGGCCGCGTGCCGTGCCGCCATCGCAGACACCGCCGATGACCTGCACTTCACGCGAATCAACGCCGAACGCTTCGCCGAATGCCCGTCAGACTCGGTGGACTACGCCGTCATGGAGAAGACCGACAAGGCCGCCGTGGTCTCCCTGGATGCCGGCTGGAGCGATATCGGCTCCTGGTCCGCGCTCTGGGAAGTCAGTGACAAGGACGCGGACGGCAACAGCCTGACCGGCGACGTAATTACCCATAACACCGCCAACACCCTGATCCGTGCCGATAGCCGGCTGGTGGCAACGGTTGGCGTGGACAACCTGGTGGTTATCGAAACCAAGGATGCCGTGCTGGTTGCCCATAAAGACAGCGTTCAGGACGTCAAAACCGTGGTGGAGCGAATCAAGACCGATGGCCGCCACGAACACATGAACCATCGGGAAGTCTACCGACCCTGGGGAGTGTACGATTCCATCGACAACGGCGCCCGCTACCAGGTCAAACGCATCACGGTAAAACCCGGCGCCAAGCTCTCTGTGCAGATGCATCACCATCGAGCCGAGCACTGGATCGTGGTCAGTGGCACCGCCCGGGTCACCAACGGCGAGAAAACCTATCTGGTCACCGAGAACCAGTCCACCTACATTCCGATTGGCCAGGTGCACTCGCTGGAGAATCCGGGGGTCATCGACCTGGAACTGATCGAAGTCCAGTCGGGCTCTTATCTTGGTGAAGACGACATTGTTCGTTACGAGGATCGGTACGGCCGGAAATGAGCAAGCTCAAGTATTTCGTCATTGCCGGGCTGCTCAGGATTGCCGGCTGGTTATCCCTTGCCGGCGCCCAGCGGGTGGGTCGTTTCGTGGGTTATCTGGCATGGCGACTGCCTACCAAGTCACGCCAGGTAACCGACATTAACCTGTCCATCTGCCTCCCCGAGCTCTCAGACACCGAACGCGCGGCCATGTCAAAAAGATCACTGGCCCAGACCGGCATGACCATGCTCGAGGTCCCCCTGATGTGGGAATGGCCGGTGGAGAAATGCCTTGGCCTGATCCGGGAAACCGAGGGCCTGGAACTGATCGACAAGGCCATGGCCGGCGACAAGGGCCTGATTCTCCTCGCGCCACACCTGGGCAACTGGGAACTGGCCGGGCTGTTCTTCTCATCGCGCTACAAAATGGCAGCTCTTTACAGCCCACCGAATATGCCCGAATTCGAGGACTACATGATCAAGGTTCGCGGCCGGCTTGGCTCAGAGTTGGTCCGGGGCGACCGTCGTGGCCTGGCCCGACTTGCCTCGATTCTCCGGGAAGGCGGTGTTGCCGGGATTCTGCCGGATCAGTCACCCCGGGGTAAAGGCAACGCCTTTGCACCTTTCTTCGGCATGGAAGTGAAGACCATGACCCTGGTGTCCAAGCTTATCCAGCGCACCGGCGCCAACGTACTGATCACCTATGCGGAACGCCTGCCCGATGCTTCCGGATTCCGGATCGTCGTGCGCGAGACCGGCCCGGGCCTTGGCGACAAGGACCCTGTGGCCGCAACCACGGCCATGAATCACGCCATCGAGCAATGCGTGCGAGAGATCCCCGAGCAATATCAGTGGGAATACAAGCGTATGCGCCATCGGCCGCCCGGCGAAATCAACCCCTATAACCCGGACCGAGTATGTTGAACCCTAGAATGGCCTTCCATGCACTGCTGATCATCGGGCTCGGCGGCGCGCTCCTGTCCTCAAGCATCCTGGCAGGCGCGACCCTCTTGCTTGCCATTGCCGGAATGGTGCTCAGTGCCCGTAAATCTTTGTATAAAGCCGGCTGGGACAAGCCCAAAGAGCTCAGGCTGCTGCACTTTTCCTTCTGGTTCTTCGTTCTGGTGAGCTTTCTGTCCTGGGCCCTGGAAGGCTTTGATTATGAGGGTGGAAAAACGTTTGGCACGCACGCCCGGTTCATCCTGTTCTGGCCTCTGATCGTTGCCATCAGCTATGCGCGGATCGGCGCCCGAACGACTTTTGCTGCCATCGGACTGATGGCCGTGTCCGTCATCGGGATTTTTCTCGTGACTATTGCCGCCCGCCAGGGCGCGCTTGGTCAGGTGCTGAATTCCCGTTTCGGTGGCGGGATCAACCCCATCAGCTTTGGCAATCTCGCCCTTCTGGGCGGCATGCTGACGATCGTTGCTGCCATGTTTTTTATCCGGGACAAACGGGCGGGCCTGGCGATACTGTTTTTCACCGGTGGAACGGCTGTGGTCCTGATATCCATGCTGTCTGAAACCCGTAGCAACCTGGTTGCTCTGCCATTTCTTCTGGTCGTACTCTTGCCACTGCTCAGCAAAAGGCTTCGAATTGCCGGATTGATTGCTGTGCCACTGCTCGTCGCCGGCGCGATTATCACCAGCGACCGCATGTCCAGTTCACTCAATGGCTTGCTTCACAACGGGCACCTGGATTCAGGCATGGAAATTCGGCTGGAAGTCTGGGGGCAGGCCTTGAATATGCTCAGCGACAATCCCTGGACGGGCGCTGGCCTCGGTGGCTACACCCACCACATAGAATCGGAAGTTGCTACCGGAAATCTGCCGGAACACTTCCTGGACTGTTGCACGGGACATGCCCATAACGATCTGCTCAATAATGCTGCCACCAGCGGTATTCCCGGCATTCTAAGCTGGGCCCTGCTTATTTTCATACCGCTGGCCATCTTTGCCAGAAGCCTGTCCAGCCGCCACGCAGCCACGGCGCACCTTGCGGCGGCTGGCTGTATGGTATCCCTTGGGTACTTTTTCTTTGGCCTGACCGAAGCCACATTCAATCGAACCCTGTTCCTTACCTTCTACCTGCTTGCGGTGGCCTCTATCGCCTCGGCTATGTTCACCGAGTTGAGCGCGTCCTATGTTCGAAACAGGGCCCGGAAGGTCTCAGCGACCATTATCACGAAAAACGAAGAAGACCATATTGCCGACTGCCTCAAGTCAGCGAGGCTGGTCGCAGACGAAATCATCGTTCTGGATAGCGGCAGTACTGACAGGACTGTAGAACTGGCCAAAGAATTGGCCGATGTTGTTGAAGTGACTGACTGGCCCGGCTTTGGAATCCAGAAGCAACGCGCACTTGAGAAAGCGACCGGTGAGTGGGTGCTGTCACTGGATGCCGATGAGCGGGTCACACCAGAGCTGGCAAGAGAGATCAACGATAACCTGGCAGACCCTGACGCGGACGCCTATAAGCTTCCCTGGGCGGTAACCATCTATGGCAGCCGCCTGGATTTCGGCCGCAGCGGGCGAGCCCCACTACGTCTGTTCCGCAGGGAAGGTGTGAGCTTTTCCGACGCTCTGGTACACGAACGGATACTGATTCCATCCGGACGCAAGATTAAAACCCTCAGAGGCCGCCTGACGCACTACACACACCGGGATTTCGGCCACTCTCTGGAAAAAAGCGCGAAATACGCCTGGCTTGGTTCTCTGGAGAAGCATCGTAAAGGCAAGAAGACCCGCACCATGATCTACCCCACCCTGCGAGGGCTGATGACGTTCGTGCAGGTGTACTTCATCCGTTTCGGCTTTCTGGACGGCGCTGTGGGTTATCTGACGGCGGTCACCTATGCGCAGGTAACGTTCAACAAGTATGCCGGGTTATGGACTCTGGACCGACCGGCCCGCTCTGAAAAGCCGTGACCCCCGAAGGAGCGTTGTTTCCACGCCGACGCTCCTGAACATATTCCTTATTTCATCATAGTAGGGTAGCCGCGCTCCAAGTGCGGCATCGTCAATCTGGAAAACCCGGATCTCCGGGAAAATCTTTTTCAAAGTGAACAGAGCGGTCGAAGCAAAGCTGTAGAAAGCCAAGTACGTTTCTCCTGACAGAGCTACCTCGACCTCTATCGGACGACCGGCCTGTCGTATTTCGAGCGGAAATTCTGCCAGCAACTTCTCCAACTCTTCCCGGCTTTCCTTTCGGTGCATAAAGTACACCACGCGGCTTTCAGGATGGCGTTCAACCACGTGCTGAATTTGCAGTTTCAGTTGCTGGAGCCGATCCTCACCGCCGAAGGGCTGGCCAAGGAACCCGACCATAGGCATCTGGCTACTGTCACGGGCGGATGTTTTGAAGGTTCTGCGAAACACCGGGAAATCATGAACCTGCACCTGAACGAGCTCGGAGCTCTGTAACGGGAAGAACGTGAAGAAAGCGATCACCTCCGGAACAACGCGATGAATCCGGATACCCATGGTTCTCAAAAGCCGTTTTTTTGCCGGTGAAATCCGGGAGGCGATACCCTCATCGTGAATGGCGTGGTAGTAAGTCACTGTCGCCAGGCCGTCATCCACGAAAATAAGCTGCTCACTATCGAATCCACGATAGAATACTTCGTGGATCCAGCTGGATTTGTTTCCGATGAACAATCTTCTGATTTTACGTCGCGTAAGACTCTTGGCGACCGCCCCCAGACGAAGATAAAACGAACTCTTTTTCAGGTAGATGGTTTCAATACCCTGCCAGCCCAGAGCCTCGGCCAGGAAGGCAATTTGTCCCTCAGTCTCCCGGTTATCAGGTCGGGCAATGACGAGAAGTGATGTTTCCGCACTGCAGCCATAATGGTGGCGAGCCTCGGAGCAACTGATCAGCTGGAGGGGCGTGCTCGCAACAAAGACATTGATTGGATTGGCGGCGCTGATCAAATCATTCGTTTCCCGATCTGGATCCTCGAAAAATCTATCCTGAGCTTTCCGGTGCCATGCGTGCAAGTTCCTTACGCAGGCGGCGCCTGACTTTCAGCTTGCGCAAAAGATTCATCGGCTTGCGTTTGAGCTCACTGCGCTTGTTGATCAGGAAATCCTCAACCGCATCCAGAACCCGCGCGCTGGAACGACCATCCCTGAAGCTGTGCAGCTGGTCGCAAAGGGCTCGTGTTTCTTTCATCAGGGTATCGGGATACTGCACTGCCTCTTCCAGCGCTGACTCAACATTCTCAACTTCATGGACGTCGATCAGATAAGGACCGGGCATTTTGGTCCTGAAGGTGACCACCGGGCGATCAAGGAACATGAATTCGAACATGATGGACGAGGTGTCGCAGAGCATCACATCAGCCTGCGGCAGCAGAGGCAACAGATCTTCATCGCTCTCGACAAAACGAAGGTTCTCGCCGCCCAGCTTGCGATACTGATCCACTACCTCGGGATCCATCTTCGGATGCAGGGTCACAATGAACTTCCAATGCCCATTTCTGGACAGCTCACCGATTTTCTCCACCAGATCCGGAGCAGAAGTTACGGAGCGGCTGAACGTTGAGGCGTAAAACACAACCGGCACCTCGTTTTCCGAGCGGTTTCTCTTCCCCTCCTCGGGCTGTGATAGCAGAGGATCCAGCTTGGGCCAGCCGGTATGTGCAACCCCGAAATGCTCGTACTGGGCCGCCAGCTCACGGAATTTTTCCGTGTCTTTCAGGGCATGCGTACAGTAGAGGTCAAACCATCCGCGAATGCGGTAATGATCGCTTTCATCCTCACTGCTGTGGCCACGTTTGTTGCGAGCCATGCCGTGAAACACCTCGACCTTGATTCCGGGAAAAAAATAAGGCACCCAGTCCCCGGGCACAAAGGTCGCGTCGGCGTTGTAGTCCATAACCTCTTTGACACTGCACAGACGACGCTCGTCGGGCCGTAGCGGCGCCGTTGAGCACCCCGCAATGAACCAGGCCGCCTCATCACCCCGGCGACGAATCTCGTCCTGCAAGGGGCGCAAGATGGAATAGGAATAAGGTTGGTTTACAAAAAACAGATACCGCCGCATTCAGGCCCTGCCCGCGAGTGCTTTGTATAGCTCACCCGTCTCTCTGACGGTCTGTGAGGTGTGAAAATCCCGGGCTATCCTTTGCCGCGCAGCCTGCCCAAGCGAGGCCGCCAGTTCTTTATCGCGGTAAAGCCGCTCGATAGCTGCTGACAGCTCTGTGGTATTTTTCGGTGGAACCACAATACCACTGACCCCATCTTCCACCAGTTCAGGCATGCCGCCGACATTGGTTACCACCGGCGTCACACCGTAGACCATAGCCTCGATAACCGCTCGAGGCAGCCCTTCCCTTTCCTTGGAAGGAAGCACAAACACATCGCTAGCTGCGGCAATGGCCGGCGCGTCGGTACGGAATCCCGTAAAATGGATCCGTTCTGGATAAGACGCGGCGGCAGCTTGCGCCTGAATCTCATCGTTCTCGATGACATCCCCGACCAGCAACAAATGGGCATTCACATCCTCTGGCAGCTTATCCATAGCCACTATGAGGTCGTCGAAGCCTTTTCGAGGGCTATTGCGTCCGGTACAGCACACCACAAAGGCGTCCTCAGGCACGCCAAACTGGGTGAGATCAGCCTTGGGCGATTGATACCAGTCCAGGTCATGCCCTTTATAGATTCTTTGAAGCTTCCTCTCTGGAATGTGCATCCACAGGAACCGAAGGCTTGCAAGGTAATCCTTGATGGCATCGGCGACACAGACAATCTTGCTGACACGCGGGTGCAGGAAGGTAATCCAGGACTCCGGATTGAGAAAACTGATGTTACCGATCACACCACGGTAGGCGACGATCTTGATATTGGTGCCCCGGGAAGCCCGCAGGCCGCAGGCCAGGGCTCGGGGGTTGTAAGCGTGGATGACGTCGTATTTTTTCTTCGCCAGCTGTTGGCGGATAGCCTCAGTGCCTTCTTTGTCGAAGCGGTTCTTCAGGGCTATGGGACTGGCGACCATGCCCTCGTCGACAAGACGCTGATAATTCCTGCCCTTGGGGTTGCACATGACGTCAAGGTCAAACCCGGCCTTTCTGAGCCCGATAAAGAGTTCAGTTTCCGGACGATCGCAGGCATCCGTAAGGCAAAGTACTGACGGAAGCGATCCGTCCTGTTGTGGATTGGTCAAGTGGCCATTCCCCTGTTATATCCGTTCATGAAATAACTCCAAATCTTCGCCCGGGCGTCCTCTCCGGCGACCTTTACCAACGACCGCGCAAAACGATCCAGATTGGCCTCTTTCCAGCGCGCCGGAGCACTAACAGTCATCAACCTGCTCTTGTCGAAATCAATCAGAAAGTATTCGTTGCCCCGTACCAGTACATTGAAGCTGTTCAAATCCGCATGCATGACGCCGGCGTCGTGAAATCGACGAATGGTTTCTCCAATGGACGTCCAGGCCTCATTATCCAACTCAGAGATAAGGTCAGCCAGGGGCGTGGTGTTCTCCAACCGTTCAATGATGATGGCGGCCCGATACTGAATTGGCGACAGTTTCCGATACCAGGCTGCAACCGGACGGGGCACGGGAAGCCCCTGGCTAACCAGTTTGTTCAGCAAACGGAACTCTGCAAAGGATCGCACATCCGCCTCTCGAGTGAAGGCATAGGCATTTCGAGCAAATTTCGCCATCAACCCGCCCCGGCGATATTCCCGAAGCACCAGTTTGTCGTCTCCGGCCTGCAAAAACCAGGCGCCGCCGCGGCCTCCGCTGCTTACCGGCCGCGCCTGATCGCCCCAGGAGGCGGCATTGAACCAGTCTTGGGTAACCCTGCCCTGGTAATCGGGATGAATCAGCATTGCCGAAGCCCTTTCCCGAATACAGATTTCAGACTCCACCATGCTGGGCACCCGGTCACCGTAATTGAAAGAAGACACACCTGACCCGCTCACGCCAGGACGGACACGCGCGAGTGCGTTAGAATGGCGGCCAGTTTACCAATGATTGCCGACAAAGCTCCACAGCCCCAGGCCACAACCTGAACCGGATCAAACTCTGATGAACTCCATCTGCATTCTTCGCCTGTCCGCCATTGGCGACGTAACCCATGTGATACCTGTCGTTCTGAGCCTTCAGGAGCAACTTCCCGGCGTTAGGATCACCTGGGTTATCGGCAAAATCGAAGCCAAGCTGGTGGGCGATCTCCCCGGCGTCGAATTTATTGTTTTCGACAAGAAGGCCGGCCGCAAGGGCTACGCCGAGCTTCGCAGTCTGATGCGGGGCCGCAAATTCGATGCCCTGCTTCATATGCAGGTGGCCTTTCGCGCCAACCTCGCAGCCGCGTGCATCCCGGCCCGGGTCAGGATTGGCTATGACAAGGCACGCAGCAAGGATCTTCACGGCCTCTTCATCAACCGCCGAATCAAGCCGGCGCCCCAGCAACATGTTCGCGACTGCCTCGCCAGTTTCCTGGAGCCTCTGGGACTCAAGGCAGCCCCACCGCGATGGCAGATCCCTTTAAGCGACTCAGACCATGAGTTTGCCGGTGCGCAACTGGCAACTGATCGCAGAAACCTGGTAATCAGCCCCTGCGCCAGCCATACGCTGCGCAACTGGCCGGCTGAGCGCTACGCGCAGCTGGCGGATCACGCCGTTAGCAAACACGGAATGAAGGTAATCCTCGTGGGCAGCCCTGCGCCATTCGAGGCCGAGTATTGCGCAACCATAGAAGCCGCCATGAAAGAGAACGCCCACAATATCTGCGGCAAGGACACCCTCAAACAACTCACGGCGCTGATGGCCCGCGCCGATCTGGTGGTGGCCCCTGATACCGGGCCGGCGCACATTGCCAGTGCGGTGGGTACCGATGTGCTAGGGTTGTTTGCCGCAAGCAACCCCTACCGCTCAGGCCCCTACAATTCGCTGGATTGGTGTGTAAACCGGTATCCAGAAGCTCTGGAGAAGTTCACTGGAAAAACGGTGGAACAGGCTCGATGGGGGGCGAAAGCAGAGTTCGAGGGGGCGATGGAGCTGATTACGGTGGAGGATGCAACGGAGATGCTGGATCGGTGGGTTGAAGCTCATCCGGCTCCGGGTACACAAACGGCGCCGAAGTCTGGTTGACTTGGGCGCCGTTTGGGGGTGTTGTCGGATTACGCTTAGCTAATCCGACCTACCGGCACTGCAGGAAGGCTGAGACGACGCATTCATCTCACTTTCGGGCGGTGTAGTCCTGGTAGGACTTTTCTTCCACGAAACGTGAGCCGAGAGCCAGGTTGACCTCTTTCTTGATGGCGGCGCGCCTGTCGTTCGTGACGTACACGGCGCGGGCCAGCTCAATGAATTTCGGGCCAAAATCCTGGGCGGCTTCCTGATCACGAATGTCGTCTTCAATCACCCACAGCTCTTCATTTACTGCTTTCAACTGCTTACGAAGATCGGCAATTTCAGCGGCCTTGTCCTTCACCGCCTCGTCCCAGGTGGCGCTCAGTTCGTCCAGCTCAAGCCGAACGTTCTTGACCTTAGCTGCATCTTTGATGCGCTCGGACTTGATCTCGAGAATGGTGATTTTGTCCAGCACCTCGCCGAAGGATACCGGTACCTTGATAACGTCTGCCATTTGCTCGTCCCGCCAGTAAACAGGGTGTGTTAAACAACAAAGCCGCCGGGCTGGAACAGTCAACGGCGGCTTGCGACTTTTTCTTGAATCAGCCTTTGACGTGAGTCAGCCAGCCGCTATGCTCAGCCAGTTTGCCCTTGACCGCATCAAAGTACATACCCTGAAGCTTCTCGGTCACTGGACCACGCTTGCCGGCACCGATAACACGGCCATCCAGCTCACGGATCGGAAGCACCTCAGCGGCCGTGCCTGTGAAGAAGGCCTCATCAGCGATATAGACCTCGTCACGTGTGATTCTGCGCTCCTTGATCGGGATATTGAGCTCACGGGCGAAATCCATGATCGTGGCGCGGGTAATACCCTCCAGGCAGGAGGTGAGCTCTGGCGTATGCAGTACACCGTCGCGCATAATGAAGATGTTTTCCCCGGAGCCTTCTGCAACATAGCCTTCGTTGTCCAGAAGCAGGGCTTCCTCGGCACCACCTGAAATGGCTTCGTTCAGGGCCAGCATAGAGTTGATGTAGTTGCCGTTGGCCTTGGCCTTACACATGGTGATATTGACGTGGTGGCGCGTGTAGGAGGATGTGCGCACCTTGATCCCCATCTCTTTGGCTTCCGGGGACATGTAGGAGGGCCAACTCCAGGCAGCAACCATCACGTGAACCTTGAGGTTATCAGCCCTGAGCCCCATGCCCTCGGACCCGAGAAACGCCATCGGGCGCAGGTAAGCCTCGTCGAGATTATTTTCCCGTACCGCTGCACGCTGGGCCTCGTTGATCTCGTCCTTACTGAACGGCATTTTCATGTTCAGGATGTGGGCGGAACGGAAAAGACGGTCCGTATGCTCTTTCAGGCGGAAAATAGCCGGTCCATTCGCGGTGTTGTAGGCCCGCACACCTTCAAAACAGCCAAGGCCGTAGTGCAGAGTGTGAGTCAGGACGTGGGTCTTGGCATCCCGCCAGGGAACCATTTCACCATCCATCCAGATAACGCCATCGCGATCAGCCATCGACATTCTTCATTGCTCCTAAAAAAGCGTTTTTCGGGGGAACCGGCATTCTAGCAGGAAAATCTGCCGGAATTGAATTTGCCTCAGGCATCAATCATCACTTTTTTCCACATGGCGCGGATGTAGTCACGCTCCTCGGTAAAGGCATCGCCGTCCACCTGGCTATTGAGGTTCTGAAGCGCCCGACGGTGAATGGTGGAGCGAAGGGCAATGAAGGTTTCCCTGAGTTTTTCGGCATCTTCCACAGCCATCACACCGGCACGTCCCAACTCTTCCATCTGGCGAATATTGTCAGACCACTGGGTCAGCTCCGGGTGTTCGGCGCACCAGGCCAACATCAGGTACTGCACCATGAACTCGATATCCACGATGCCGCCGGTATCATGCTTGATATGGAACACCTCGGCTTGCCGGCTTTCCGGCGTGGCGAGGCTGGCGCGCATTTTCTCCCGCATGTCGACCACCTCTTTGCGAAGCTTTTCACGGTCACGGGGTTGGCAAAGGATGTCATGGCGTATCGATTCGAAGGCCTCAAGAGTCTCACTACATCCTGCAACGCCCCGGGCACGGGCCAGCGCCTGATGTTCCCACGTCCAGGCATCTTCACGCTGATACTTTTCAAAAGCCTGCAATGTGCTTACCAGCAGACCCGAGTTGCCGGAGGGCCGCAGGCGCATATCCACCTCGTAGAGTTGCCCTGACGGCGTCTGGGTATTGAGAATGTGGACAATCCGCTGCCCCAGCCGGGTGTAGAAGACCGCATTATCGATGGGCTTTTCACCATCGGTAGCCAGCTCCGGATCGGCTTGATGCACAAACACCAGATCGAGATCGGAGGTATAGCCAAGCTCGATCCCACCCAGCTTGCCATAGCCAAGGATGGCGAAATCAGTCTCACAGGCAGAGCCATCCTTCCTTCGGGGGTAGCCATGACGGCTGACCAGGTTGGCGAACGCTACGTCCACTACATGGTCGAGCACAACCTCGGCAATCCAGGTCAGGTAGTCACTGACCTTCATCAACGGCAGCGTGCCTTTCAGTTCAGACGCCGCCACCCGCAGGATGTGGGCTTTCTTGAAATGGCGCAGGGACTCCATCTGTTCTTCCAGATCCTCAAACGGAATCCGCAGCATCTGCTGGCGCAGATCATCCTGCAATTCGGCCTTGGCTGGTGGGTGGTACAAACTTTCAGCATTCAGAAGTTCATCCAACAGCAGCGGCGTTTCTGCCAGTTGCCGGGCAATCCAGGGGCTCTCACTGCACAACCGGACCAGTTGGGTACAGGCGCCCGGGTTCTCCAGCAACAACACCATATAGGCGGTTCGGCGCAAAATGGCCTCTACCAGCTGCAACACCCTCGACAGAGTCTCGGAGGGGTTATCAACCTGGGTAAGAGCCTCAAGCAGCATGGGCATGAACTGATTGAGTCTTTTCCGGCCCTGGGTCTGAAGCGTCTGCACGGTCCGGTTATCACGCAAGTCGACCAACTCGGCCAGGGTGCCCTCAGGGTTCTCGTAGCCCCGAGACCTTAGCCAGTCGATGGCCGCCCGGTCTTCCGTTTCAGCCAACCAAAGCTCAAACCAACCCTCATCAAGAGACGCCTGCCCCTCATCCTCCTCATCCTCGGTTGCGATGATATTGGCAAAATGGGTGGCCACGCGTTCCCTGTGCTCCCTGAGGCACCCCTCACAATCCCGCCAGCTCTCAAAACCCATAATGGTGGCGACCCGCGCCTGGGATAGCTCATCCTCCGGAAGCAGTTGAGTCTGCTTGTCTTCCATGCCCTGAAGCGCATGCTCCAGGTTCCGCAGGAACACATAGGCGTCGCGCAGTTCACCAACCACAGACGAAGGTAACAGCTCGAGCTCTTCCAATTCTTTGAGAATCACCAGCAGCTCTCGCTGCTGAAGTTCCCGGTCCCGACCACCTCGAATTAGCTGAAAAGCCTGAACCACAAACTCGATTTCGCGGATACCACCGCTGCCCAGCTTAATATTGTTTTCGAGCCCCTTGCGGCGCACCTCCCGACCAATCATGGCCTTCATACTGCGCAGGGATTCAAAGGCGCTGAAATCGATGTACTTTCGATAGACAAAGGGGCGCAGACTCTCCATCAGAACCTCACCGGCTCTCTGGTCGCCGGCCACCACTCGAGCCTTGACCATGGCATAGCGCTCCCAGTCACGCCCCTGATCCTGGTAATAGGTTTCCAGAGCGGCAAAACTTAGCGCGAGTGCACCGCTCTGGCCGTAAGGCCTGAGGCGCATGTCAACCCGGAACACGAAACCGTCCGCCGTTATCTGGTCCAGAGCCTGAATCAGACGCTGCCCCAGGCGGACGAAAAACTGCTGATTATCGAGCGAGCGCCGACCACCAACGGTTTCCCCTTTGCTCGGAAAGGCGAAGATCAGGTCGATATCCGAGGACACATTCAACTCCCGACCACCGAGCTTGCCCATGCCCAGAACCACCATTTTCTGGTCTGCTTCCTGACCGGTAACCGGATCAGCACCGCGAGGCGTGCCATATTGCTCGCAAGCATCGCGGTACAACCAGCTGAGTGCTCCATCAATACAGATATCGGCAAACGCGCTGGTCGCTGCCATGGTTTCGGCCAGGTCCGCCCACCGCATCAAATCCCGCCAAATAATCCGGAACTGAGACTCCATGCGGAATTGCCTGAGAGCCGAATGCAGTGCCGACTCGCTATCGACCTCGGAAAGATAGTCCTGCCAACGCTTTTGAAGGTATTCAGAGGTGGTGGGTTCCGTCAGTGAAAGGGAGGCTGTCAGTGCCTGAATCTGCCCGGGATGGCGCTCCAGAGTCTGGCGCAGGAACAGGCTTCGGGAGATTGCAGTGGCCACCACGGCGTCATCCATACCCTCCGATGAGGTTAACCAGGCCGGAACTCCGTCCGGAAACACCGATCCCCAACTTCCGGCGACATCATCCGCCAGCGGTTTCGGTAGGCTGTGCCACGGCTCGGACATAATGCAAACCCCTGTCTCTCTGTTATATTTCCGGTACTGTATAACGAACTTCCCCGCAACTGAACAGGCCGCCGACACGGATGCAACGAAACCGCCGCCCACTGAATCCGGAGCATCAGGAAACCCACCTGCCCATGGGGGGACTGATTCGGAGCCGGATGAAGCGCCTGTTCGCGATACTGGGCGTGCTGCTCTCGGTACAGGTTCTGATCATCTGGGCGGTCGAGGAACTCTCACTATTTGAGGCCGCCTGGCTGACCATGACCACGTTGGTGACCGTTGGCTACGGCGATTATGCGCCCCAGACCATGATCGGTCGGTTCAGCACCATTGTGCTGATGTTTATCACTTCAATTACCTTGCTGACCCTGATCGTCAGCGACTATATCGAGTACCGGTTCTACCGCCGGGAACGCATTTTGTCAGGAAGGTGGATCTATAAAATGAATGACCACATCATCATCATCAACACACCCCAGCATGGCGGCGACCAGTACTTCATGAGGTTTGCTTCCCAGATTCGGGCGATTCCGGGCTATGAGACCATTCCCATCATGATCCTGACTCGCCAGTTTCCAATGGGACTGCCCACAGAACTGTCCGATATTGGTGTTGTGCACTATCACGGTGCAGGCTTTGACCCGGAAGCCTTAAAAGCAGTTCACGCCGGCAGTGCGAGGCATATCATCGTGCTCGCGGCCGACGAGGCCGATCCCTATTCCGATAGCCTGACTTTTGACATCGCCCATCGGTTAACGGAACTGAATCTCGGTAATCACACCATTGTCGAATGCGTTAACGATCAAAACCGGGGACGATTCAAGGCACTTGGTGTGCGAACTATCATCCGCCCGGTTCGAACCTATCCCGAAATAATGGTCCGCTCGGTAGTAGCGCCCGGCTCGGAGAAGGTCCTGGAAGATTTGTTCAATTACGAACATGACCACCCCCACCGGTACGACCTGAAGCTGGACGACCTGAACTGGGCGGATATTGTCAGCGCCCTGGTACGACACGGTATAGGGACTGCACTTGCTTATATTGACGACGACAATGAGGTCATCTGCCATCCGCCGACCAACGAGGAAATTGAAGGTAAGGGGCTCATTGTGCTGGTAAAATCTGCAGAAACGCCGGAGGTGTCGGTAGTGGAGGAGGCTTTGGAGAGATACCGGGTATTCCTGAAACAGTGGCGCGCCCATTCCGCCGCACAGGAAACCGGCGAAGCAGAGCCAGAAAAAAACAACACGCCCGGTTGAAAAGCACCAGGCTACACAATCAAACAGTTACTGCCCTGCAGCGGCAAGCTGCAACTGGAGAACGCCCAGCTTAGTGGAGCCTTCGGAAAGATCACGAACAGCAGCGCCATTAGCCACCTCAGCAATCACGCACTCATAAAGTTCGCCACACCCTGCGGTAGCAGCGGCCCTCTGCACTTGCGAGAGATCCAGTTGGTCCACAGGAAACGGCTTGTCGAGCAGCCAGCAGGCGCCCAACGCCTGCAGAAATTCAGTCACTGTAATTGGCTTACTCTTATGAACAATCTCCGGGCAATACAGGCCCGCAATTAAATAACCCTGCTCAGCCTTACTGACGAGATTCAGGAAGACCGGCACTTCTCGGGCCAGTTCGAGCGCCCAGGCCACCAGTTTTCCGCCTTCCCCGCTTTTGAGTTCAAATTCCACTTCATGCAGTGGCCATCTGGCATCTTTGCCCGCCACAGTGCCGGAGTCGACGGCGATCTCGATGACACTCTGACCTTGTTCCAGCCAGAGCACCTGACGCTGAAAGTTGGTTTCAAACACCACCTCGAGACTGCGGAGATCCAGTTCGGAATTCAGCGGTGTTCCTTCGAGTAAAGACAGATCCAGTTCAGGACCGAATACCGGCCACTCCCACTCTTCGCGCCGGTGAGCGCCATCAACGAACTCACCCCGGGTTTTCAGGGTCTGGATATAGTCATCGCCCGCTTTACGAACCCTCAGCGCGGCTTTGGCCCGATTCAGATCGGCATTGGGCGTGTCGAAATAGCGATTGATAAGCGATTTGTTTTTTCCGACTCGCACCTCAGGACGGGAGGAAAGCCACTCCAAAGCCTGCGCCTGCGCGGCTTCAGAAACACTGAGTTTGATTTCCAGTTCGGTTGCCATACCAATGCCTTATTTTTCAGTTCGCAGAAACGCAAAAACCGGCGACCCTGAGGTCGCCGGTTTTCATACTACAGTACTACAGGATTAGCCGGTTGGCTGATCAGAAGTAGTAAACACCACCAACGGAAGCGATAGAACGCTCGCTCTCATCAGCAACGCCGTATACGCCGTCGTCACCGCCGCCCAGGTAGCCTTCGAAGTACACATACATGTGGTCAGACAGGTTGTGCAGCGCCTGGAAGGTTACTGTGGAGGTTTCGGTGTCGGTAGCGTCATCAGCAACGTTCATCTCGTAGGAGAGAGCGAACTGATTGGCACCCATGGTGTAGTAGCCGATAACGCCGTAGGTGTCAGAAGCGTCCTTGGTGGTGTGGTACTCACCAGTTACACGCAGATCACCCATGTCGTAGCTGGCACGCAGACCGTAGGTGTTTTCGTTGCTGGCAGAACCGCCACCGTCGTTGGAGTCCATAGCGAAGGCCAGTTCCAGAGCGTCCATTTCATAGACAGCTGCCAGCTGGTACGGGTAGGACTTCTTGCCGCCTTTGTCAGACAGTGTCTGGTCGTCGCCGTCGCCGTTGATCTGAACAGCGCCCATCAGGGTCAGGCCACCGAAGCTCGGGCTGCTGTACTGAATCATGTCGCCTTCGCCAGTGGTGTAGTCAGCGCCGATGTTCAGGGTAGCGACTTCGTAGTACTGGGAGATTTCGTCTACGGCGCGCTCGTAGGTAGAGTCGTCAGAACCAACCCAGATCTGGCCGAAGCTGTCACCCTTGATACCGATGTAAGCTTCATCGACGTCTTCCAGACCGCTCTCGCGATCCTTGTCGTCCGCCGCCAGGCCTTCGAGCTCAAGCTTGAAGAAACCAGTGATGCCAGAAGCAATCTCGTGGTCGTGCTTGACGCCGATGGTAGAACCGTTGTCAGCGTGCTCAACAACAGACTCGCCGCCTTTTACGCTGTCATGATACAGGACGTACTGGATGTTACCGTAAACGGTAGGCATGGAATCCATCTTGGCTGCCAGCTCGGAAGCAGACATGGTTTCCTGGGCCAGCGCGGAGCCAGAGAAGGTTGCGACTGCGATAGCAGATGCGAGGAGCGTTTTTTTCATGTTGCGTCTTCCTTTTTGAGTTAACTCAGGTTTTAGCGACGGGTTCTTATCCCGATTTTGTAAGGCTTCACCAGTCAGGCTGGATGAGGCCGATTCTGCATCACCCCTATGTCAGTTTTATGACAAAGAAGCAACTTTTCTTCTTTTTCGAATAAATCTAAAAGAATCCAGACCTATACAGCTCAATCACTTATCGAGCTTTCTTAAAGCTCTGGATGATGAAACTGTTTTAATACAATCATTCTCATTTTGCAAATTAACTGCGCTGCATTTTTAGCTCTTTTGGCACCAGAAACGCAATTATTTATGCAATTTAGCGCTCGTGAGCTGCGTTACAGTTCCATTTCAAATCCGAGGCCAGATTATCATTAACCTTTTATTAACAGCACCTTAGCCCCAACAAGCTGCACAAAACCAACGTCTCTCATGGCATTTTCGCACCATTGCAGTCCAGCATGACGGGCCGCGCACAATACTAGTGCAACTACCTATACGCGCCTTTGTTTAATCTCAAGCATGAAGGTGACAGGCCCGTCATTCGTCAACCCAACCTTCATATCCGCGCCAAACCGTCCTTCACCCACCTTGCTCGAACCCAAATGGGTTCTTGCGTCTGCCACAAACAATTCGTAGAGCCGGTTGGCGACATCCGGGCCCGCTGCAAGGGAGAAACCGGGCCTGGTTCCAGATGACGTATCAGCCGCCAAAGTAAACTGTGGAACAACAAGAAGGGAACCACCGATATCCAGCAGGCTGCGGTTCATCCGCCCTGCGTCATCGGGAAACACTCGGTAAGTGAGGATTTTTCGGCAAAGTTCCCTTGCCTCGCGCTCGCTATCTCCTTTTTCGACACCCAGCAACAGCAGAAGGCCTGTGTCGATCGAGGCTATCTGCTCACCGTCCACGGTAACACTGGCTTGCGAAACTCGCTGGATCAATCCTTTCATCAACTGCCTTGAGGACGATTGAACAGGCAAAAATTAAGATCGGGCAAGAGTGTATCCATGGCGGTTACCGGCCGCAACCCCGAAAACGCAATTCAGCCAGCACTTTTCTCAGTTTTGGCGACAACGGACTCAACACCACGGATGAGGGCATCGATTATGGCAGGCTCCGACGCGGAGTGGCCCGCATCGCGAATGATCTGGAATTCCGCCTCCGGCCAGGCCTTGCTGAGCGCCAGAGCATTGTCCAGCGGGCAAACCATATCGTACCGTCCGTGAACAATAACTCCAGGAATGTCCGCCAGGCGATGGGCATCGCGAATGATCTGGTCTGGCTCAAGAAAGGCGGAGTTCATGAAATAGTGGCATTCGATGCGGGCCAGCGCGATGGCAACGTGAGGATGGCCAAAGTGCTCAACCACCCTGGGGTTCGGATGCAGGGTTGCGCATCGCCCCTCCCAGACCGACCAGGCCTTGGCCGCCTGGATTTGTTCCAGCTCGTTGGTACTGGTCAATTTTCGGTAATAGGCTGCCACCATATTATCCCGCTCGGCTTCCGGAATTTGCGCCTCGAAATCAGACCAGTAATCCGGGAAAACGCGGCTGGCACCCTCCTGGTAGAACCACTGAATATCACGGGGACGACAGAGAAATATGCCACGCAGAACCAGCCCCGAGACTCGATTCGGGTGCGCCTGGGCATAAACCAGACTCAGGGTCGATCCCCAACTGCCACCGAACAGAAGCCACTTGTCGATACCCAGGAACGAACGTACCGCCTCCATATCCTCAACCAGCTTGTCCGTGCTGTTGCCCTCAAGCTCTGCCAGCGGAGTGGACCGACCGGCACCCCGCTGATCCATGAGGATAATCCGGAATCTTTCAGCATCGAAAAAACGCCGGTGATAATCCTCGCACCCACCACCCGGGCCACCATGAACGACAAGAACCGGTATTCCGTCAGGGTTCCCGCTTTCCTCAATGTAGAGTTCGTGGGGCGGATCAACGGCAATACGGTGCTGGGCGTTGGGTTTGATTTCCGGATACAGGGTGAGCATGGAACGCTCCGTTCAGGGGATTTACCCGGAGTTTAGCTTAAGCCTATAAAAAAAGGGCCAGATGAATCATTCATCCGGCCCTTTTCTGATCAGACTCCAAAAGAGTCAGCAGGTTACTTCTTGCTGGCGCGCTTGCGCTCGTTCTCGGTCAGAAGCTTTTTCCGCAGTCGGATCGACTTCGGCGTCACTTCTACCAACTCATCATCGTCAATGAACTCTAGCGCCTGCTCAAGGGTGAACTTGATGGGCGGTACCAGGCCGATGACTTCATCCTTGCCGGAGGCACGCATGTTGTCGAGCTTTTTGGCCTTGGTGGGGTTAACCACCAGGTCGTTATCCCGGCTGTGGATACCACACAACTGCCCTTCATAGATCTCCTGCCCCGGATCCAGGAACAGCTTGCCGCGGCTCTGCAGGGTTTCCAGCGAGTAGGTCAGCGCGGTACCCGTAGCCATGGACACGATGACACCGTTCTGGCGGCTGGTTACATCACCAACCTTGATCGGGCCGTAGTGGCTGAAGGTCGAAGTCAGGATTCCAGTGCCTGAGGTCATGGTCAGGAAGGTGTTCCGGAAACCAATCAAACCACGTGCCGGAATGGTGTAGTCCAGACGCATCCGGCCCTTGCCATCCGGCACCATGTTGGTCAGATCGCCCTTGCGCAGCCCCATTTGCTCCATGACGGCACCCTGGTGCTGCTCCTCGATATCAACGATGACGTTCTCGTACGGCTCCTGCTTTACGCCATCCACTTCCTTGATAACCACTTCCGGGCGGCCAACGGCCAGCTCAAAGTTCTCGCGGCGCATGTTCTCGATCAGAACTGACAAGTGCAATTCGCCACGACCGGACACCTTGAACTTGTCCGCGGAGTCACCTTCTTCGACGCGCAGCGCAACGTTGTGCAGCAGCTCTTTTTCCAGGCGCTCTTTGATGTTCCGGCTGGTAACGTACTTGCCTTCTTTTCCGGCAAAGGGCGAGTCATTGACCTGGAAGGTCATGGACACGGTCGGCTCGTCCACCGTCAGTGCCGGCAGCGCTTCAACATTGGCCTGATCACAAAGGGTGTCGGAAATGAACAGCTCATCCATACCGCTGACGCAGACAATGTCGCCAGCCTGGGCTTCATCCACCTCAACACGCTGCAGACCGGAATGCCCCATGATCTTGAGGATGCGGCCGTTGCGCTTCTTGCCGTTGGCGCCAATCGCGGTTACCGGCGAATTGGTCTTGATCTTGCCCCGCATGATACGGCCGATGCCGATCACACCGAGGAAGCTGTTGTAGTCCAGCTGTGAAATCTGCATCTGGAACGGGCCGTCCGGATCAACATTCGGTGCCGGCACATGATCAACAATCGCCTGGAATACGGCATCCATGTTGTCATCCAGCTTTTCGTGATCCATTCCGGCAATGCCGTTCAGGGCGCTGGCGTAGACAATCGGGAAGTCCAGCTGCTCGTCGGTGGCACCCAGGTTGTCAAAAAGGTCAAACACCTGATCCACAACCCAGTCCGGACGGGCACCGGGACGGTCGATCTTGTTAACCACCACGATCGGACGCAGACCCGCGGCAAAAGCCTTCTGGGTAACGAAACGGGTCTGGGGCATGGGGCCGTCGATGGAATCAACCACCAGGAGCACACAATCCACCATGCTCATGACCCGCTCAACCTCACCACCAAAATCAGCGTGGCCCGGTGTGTCTACAATATTGATGTCGTAGCCATTCCACTTCAAAGCGGTGTTCTTCGCCAGGATGGTGATGCCCCGCTCTTTTTCCTGGTCATTGGAATCCATGACCCGCTCGCTATCGAGCTCTTTGCGCTCCAAAGTGCCTGACTGGCGCAAAAGCTGGTCGACAAGCGTGGTTTTACCATGGTCAACGTGGGCGATAATGGCGATATTACGAAGTTTTTCAATCACAAAAATATTCCTGCGGCATGCACTCAATGACCTGAGAAGGTCGTTCGCAGGGGGAATCCCAGCACATGCCGTCTCAAATCCGTAAAATGAACTCATTCACCGGAGCTGACTGCCCGGCACCCTGCATGGCGATTTCCGATCCGGGATCCGAAAATGGCAGGGTAAAAAATGAAGCGGCGCGCAGTATAGCGAAAAGTCTGTGTCGTTAATATGAAGAAAAACGCCTATTCTTTTTTAGGAAGCAACCGCACCCATTTAGGGCGGAAAGCCGATAAACGCACCAATGCAGTGCACCAATTGAGTGCAAGCGATCACCCCAGAGCTACTGATTTCTCATTAACATGCCCCAAACCCTTGCAGTTGCGCCGTTCTGGAGCATGCCCTAAAAATTGGCAAGCGCCTTGCTTTATCGAAATCAGCCGAAATTTACAGGTAAGACGCAACGGCATTTGCTAAGCTGCGCGAACCTGAGAAACAGATCGGAACCCGTTAACCCGGGCGATCCGGCACCACGAACATGAATACAGCCGCCTGTGCGGTATAACTTACGGAGCATGCACAATGTCCAAGACAGTTGATTTGATCAAAGAACACGAAGTCAAATGGGTTGACCTGCGCTTCACTGACAGCCGCGGTAAAGAGCAGCACGTTACACTGCCTGCCACCGAAGTAGATGAAGACTTTTTCGCAGACGGCAAGATGTTTGACGGCTCCTCCATTGCGGGCTGGAAAGGCATCAACGAATCCGACATGATCCTGATGCCGGACGACGAGACTTCTGTACTCGATCCGTTCACCGAAGAGACCACAGTAAACATCACCTGCAACATCGTAGAACCTTCTACCATGCAGGGTTATGAGCGTGACCCGCGCTCCGTTGCCCGTCGCGCAGAGGAATACCTCAAGTCCACCGGCATCGCCGATGGCGCGCTGTTTGGTCCGGAGCCGGAATTCTTCGTGTTTGATTCTGTTAAATGGAATGTAGACATGCAGGGCGCGATGTACCACATCCACTCTGAGGAAGCTGCCTGGGTTTCCGGCGAAGACTTCGACCGCAACAACATCGGCCACCGCCCGGGCGTTAAAGGCGGCTACTTCCCGGTTCCGCCGGTGGACAGCCTTCACGACCTGCGTGGCGCCATGTGTGCAGCCATGGAATCCATGGGCCTGGAAATCGAAGTACACCACCACGAAGTGGGCACCGCCGGCCAGTGTGAAATCGGTGTTGGCGCCAACACGCTCACCAAGAAGGCTGACGAAGTTCAGATCCTGAAGTACTGCGTCCACAACGTCGCTCATGCCTATGGCAAGACTGCGACCTTCATGCCCAAGCCGGTTGTCGGTGACAACGGTTCCGGCATGCATGTTCACATGTCCCTGAGCAAAGACGGCAAGAACCTGTTTGCCGGTGACAGCTACGCTGGCCTGAGCGAAGCCGCTCTGTACTACATTGGTGGTGTTATCAAGCACGCCAAAGCCATCAACGCCTTCACCAACAGCTCAACCAACTCTTACAAGCGTCTGGTTCCGGGCTTCGAAGCGCCGGTTATGCTGGCCTACTCTGCCCGTAACCGTTCTGCTTCTATCCGTATCCCGTACGTGAACAGTCCGAAGGCGCGTCGTATCGAAGTTCGCTTCCCTGACCCGTCTGCCAACCCGTACCTGGCCTTCGCAGCACTGATGATGGCCGGCCTGGACGGCATCCAGAACAAGATCCACCCGGGCGATGCCATGGACAAGGATCTGTACGACCTGCCGAAGGAAGAAGCCCTGAGCATTCCGACAGTAGCTGAAACCCTGTCCGAAGCCCTGGATTGCCTGGAAGCGGATCACGAGTTCCTGACTCGCGGCGGCGTATTCACCGAAGACATGATCGCAGGCTACGTCGATCTGAAGCGTGGTGAAGTCGAGAAACTGAACATGACCACTCACCCGATTGAGTTCGATCTGTACTACTCCTGCTAAAACCTCTCTTTAGAGGACAAGCAGACAAGCCCCGCCCTCGTGCGGGGCTTTTTTGTGAGCAAAAGCACAGTGCCTGCAGCCCTTAACGATATGTAACCAACATCCGGGGCTACAGGCGTTGAAAAGACCCGGGGCGCCGCCGATAATCGAGGAAACCCAATAACAGGTGAGCTTATGAATCCAAAGTCTGGATTGGTTACCGGCCTTCTGTTTTTTCTGGCGGTTCCAGCCTCTGCTGAGGTTTACCGCAATGTCGATGCCTACGGCAACGTCACCTATTCTGACGAGCCCAGTGAGGGCGCGGAAGCGGTACAGGTCAAGCCGGTCACGACCATCACATTGCCCAAGCCAGAAGTTGTGCAGGAAACAGAAAAGCTGCGCGAGGAAGTGCAGCGGGAAGGCGCCGCTTACGACAGCGTCTCTTTCGCCTATCCGGATAACAACCAGGCGTTTCACAGTGGCAGCGGAGATGTCCAGTTCGAGGTGCGCAGCACACCTGGCCTCCAGCCCGGCCACAAATACGAAGTGACGCTGGACGGACAGCCCGTGGGACAGAGCACATCCGGCTCAATCACCGTCAATAACGTCTTCCGTGGAACCCACGAAGCCCGAGTCCATATCGTGGACGAAAACGGGGTTCAGGTAAAAACCGGTTCACCGATTACCTTCACGGTTCACCGCCCTTCCGCTCTGAACTAGCCAAGCCAACCAAATAGACCGCACTATTTTGGTGCGCTCGCACCAGAAAAAAGCCATACTCTGATCAGCAACGGGGCGCATTTCCCGGACTGATCAGAGGCTTTCTTGCCATTTGCACCAGCTTACGGCACTTTTCAGCGCCAATACGCCCGTCTGCCCGCACTTTGCCCACTCATTCATGAACCTGGCTCAAAGTGGTTCGCTTTTTGCAAAACTCCGGAGGTCACACTATGTCGAACCAACGGGATTCACGCATGGCACTGCCTTCGGCCCAGCAAAACGGATACAAGAGCATTCTCGACAGCCTGACTACGGCTGTCCTGGTACTCGAAGATAGCCTGACTATCCGGTATCTCAACCCGGCCGCCGAAAGCCTGTTCGAAACCAGTATGACTCGAAGCCAGGGCCAGCCCTTCCAGGACATTCTGGTGGAGTCCGAAGATGCCCTGAAAACCCTGTTTGCCGCCGTCCGGAACGGACAGTCCTACACCCGAAGGGAGGCCGAGTTTCTCCTCACAAGCGGCTCCCGACTTACGGTTGATTATTCGGTAACGCCTATAAGCCTGGAGCCGACAGAACTCCTGATCGAGATCCAGCCGAGAGACAGGCTGATGCGGATCAGCCGCGAGGAAGACATCATTTCCCAGCAGGAGACCACCCGCATTCTGGTCCGGGGCATGGCCCACGAGATCAAGAACCCCCTTGGGGGCATAAGGGGTGCGGCGCAGCTTCTTGACCGGGAACTCAATAGTGAAGACCAGCGGGAATACACTCGGGTCATCATTGACGAGGCGGACCGCCTCAGAAGCCTGGTTGACCGGATGCTGGGCCCGAACAAGGCTCTGAAGCTGGCCCCGACCAACATTCATGAAATCCTCGAACGAGTGGGCACCCTGCTTGAGGCAGAAAGCAAAGGACGACTGAATTTCGAACGGGATTACGACCCCAGCATTCCAGAGTTCAAGGGCGACAAGGAGCAACTGATCCAGGCGTTCCTGAATATCGCAAGAAACGCCATGGAAGCGGCCTTCGAAAACCAGGCGGGCCACAGTTCCGAGGAAGCGCCTACGATCACCTTCCGCACCCGCACCCTGCGTCAGTTCACCATTGGCAACCGACGCCATCGGCTGGTGTGCCGGGTCGACGTTATCGACAACGGCCCCGGCATACCGCCGGAGCTTCTACAGAATATTTTCTATCCGATGATCAGTGGCCGTGCCAGCGGCACCGGCCTGGGCCTCTCCATTACCCAAAGCATCATCGGCCAACACCATGGACTGGTTGAATGCGAGAGCGAACCAGGCCGAACCGACTTCATCATCTTCCTGCCTCTGGAGGACACCCCATGAGCCAACCGGCAAACGTCTGGATCATAGACGACGACCGTAGTATTCGCTGGGTGCTGGAGCGCGCCCTTAACCAGGCCGGTATGCAGCCCCGAGTTTTTGACAGTGGTGAAAGCATCATGATGCGGCTGGAACACGAACAGCCGGATGCCATCGTAAGCGATATCCGGATGCCGGGGGTCGACGGCATCACCCTGCTTTCCCAGATTGTGGACGTTCACCCGGACGTGCCCGTGATCATCATGACCGCACACTCGGATCTGGAAAGCGCGGTGACCAGCTACCAGACCGGCGCGTTCGAGTACCTTCCCAAGCCGTTCGATGTGGATGATGCGGTAGCGCTCGTGAAACGGGCCATTGCCCACAGCCATGAAAAACGTGCCAGTGCTGAGCCTCAGGCCGAAATGGCCCAGCGTAACGCCGAAATTATCGGTGAAGCGCCAGCCATGCAGGAAGTTTTCCGGGCAATTGGCCGGCTTTCCCACTCCAACATCACCGTTCTGATCAATGGCGAGAGCGGCACGGGCAAGGAGTTGGTGGCCCAGGCACTGCACAACCATAGCCCCAGGGCAAACCACCCATTCATTGCCCTGAACATGGCTGCTATTCCAAAGGACCTGATTGAATCCGAACTGTTTGGCCACGAAAAAGGCGCCTTTACCGGCGCAGGCGCCGCCCGCCAGGGCCGCTTCGAGCAGGCCAACGGCGGCACCCTGTTCCTCGATGAAATCGGTGATATGCCCGCCGACACCCAAACCCGCCTTTTGCGGGTTCTGGCCGATGGCGAGTTCTACCGGGTGGGTGGCACGACGCCTATCAAGGTGGACGTACGCATCATCGCCGCAACACACCAGGATCTGGAAAAACTGGTGCAGGCGGGCACCTTCCGGGAAGACCTCTTCCACCGCCTGAACGTTATTCGCGTGCACCTGCCCAAGCTGGCCGAGCGCCGGGAAGACATCCCCCGCCTGATGCAGCACTTCCTGAAACGGGCCGCAAAAGAGCTGGCCGTAGAGCCGAAGATCCTGCGTGAAGAAGCGGAAGAATACCTAACCACCCTACCCTGGCCGGGCAACGTCCGCCAGTTGGAGAACACCTGCCGCTGGCTGACCGTGATGGCCAGTGGCCGGGAGATCCACATTGATGACCTGCCGCCGGAACTGCTGCACCAAGCGGAGACGCCGACCACGGGAACGACCTGGCAGGAGGGTCTTCAAAACTGGGCCGAACAGGAACTCAAGCGGGGCAAGAAAGGCATTCTCGATACGGCCGTGCCCGAGTTCGAGAAAATCATGATCGAAACAGCCCTGAAGCACACCGGCGGCCGACGCCGTGATGCCTCGATTCTGCTGGGTTGGGGGCGAAACACGCTGACCCGGAAGATCAACGAACTGGGGATGGATCATCCGGAGCACGAAGACGACTGACGATTGGCGAACCGCCGGGGTTCGTTGATGTTTTGGGGCAGGACTCAGGTCCTGCCCTTTTTTATCGTTCCTGCCAGTAGATCACTCTGTCGTGGCCCCGATAGACGCCGAAGGTTGCCAGCCCAACCGGATCTTCGAGAGTGCCATCATCATTCCAATCAAACTCCAACCAGGCGTCGACATTCCAGAGCAACGAATCGGTTCCACGGGTTCCGTTTGGCACAAGTTCCAGCGGCGCAGCCTCACCCATGGAGAAGGGGCCGCTTGAAGGCGCACTGGCACTGAGCGAATGATGGTTTGCCGAATTGGTCAAATCAGCTGTATTCCAGGTTGTGCAGCTATCGTCCACGTGGGTCATGAAACGGGATCCGTCCCAGTATTCAAGTCTGAACGGCATTGCCAGCGATCCAATGTTTTCAGGACCGTAGACATTTTCCAGAGCGAACCGGCCAAACCGGATATCGAACGCGGCCACCGGTGTGAACGGGTAGGGAGCAGCGGCGGCCGCGACACCATCAGAGTCAACCAGGCTGGTCACAGAAAATTCAAGCTGGGGAACGAATGGCGCAATCTGGGCATCAGTGGTTTTGTTATACGCGAAGCTGTCAGACGCAGAGAAATCATAACGCATCAATCCGGAGCCCAGAGAAGACACCGGAGCTGTGAGGCTGCCGCCAAACTCGGTTGGAGAGAGCGCCATAAAAGCGCCAGCCCTGTCGACGGCTGCAGTGTCGGAGGTTGGATACAAGCGGTTGATATCAGATGCCACAAGCTTCTGGAAGCCAGTGAATGTGTAGTTCAGGGTGCGAGTTCCCTGCACAGAAAGCGGCTCAATGGTCAACGACGGCGTGACCAGCCAGTCAAAGGTCTCTCCGGTGTAAACAAAAGGAGAGCCTGTCGAGCACTGCGCTTCAAACTCGCCGGGGTCGACGGATACGCGAAAACGATCAGGATAAAAGCGTCCGATCGGCAGACTACTCCCACCGGGGACATCTCGCCCCAGATAGCTTCCCGGCACGGGAGAAGCCTCAAAACGGAAGACACCGACCTCCGAGACCTCTGTTCCCACAATTTCTTCTGCCGATGAGGACCTCGTATGGGAATAGCTGACCGGCGATACGGAACCGGATGCCCCGCCAGCAGGTTGAACCAGCGTAGTGGACAACGGAATATCCAGTAATCGGAAGTTCGGCGTGACCGGATTACCCTGGCACAGGTCACCATCACCACCCTGCTCCCAGCCTACAGCGGTAATCGAGAGATCAAACGACTGTCCGGCTTTCCTGAATGCAGGACAGGTCGAGTCTCCGGCCGGACAATCACCCGCCGATGTAACACAGAAGCCGGCTGGAACACTGACAAAGCTGTCTGCTCCCGGCATTTGCAAACCGTCATCGTTGGTTGCTGCTGAACCGAGATAGACGGCGTCGAGATTTATCAGGCCTGCATCGGGGTAGAGAACATCCACCTCTGCAATACCGCCAGCACCGAACTGAAGGCTGATCGGCGTGGCGTTCGACTGGCCGGATCCAACCGCCGTATTTTCAACGAACACCGGACGACTCTCGGGACGACCGGTCGGTCCCGGATCAACATAGGTCGACCAGAAATTCACCTCCCGCTGCACATTTTCAAACGCCGGAACGCAGGCGCCAGTCTGGTTATCCCGGCGCACGGCGCTTATCTGGATTGAGGTCGCTGGTTGGTGAGAAATCAGGTCTGGTATATCAAAGGCCAGACCCGCATCAAGGAAAGGTAGATCGCAAGCGGCGGCGGAAACGCTGCCGCCTCCATTATCACAGAGAGTCTGGGTAAAGGCCTTCGTTGAAGGATTTGAGGATGCAATGGCCAGGCTCGCCGTTCCCGCCGTCGTGATCTGCAGTTGGCGGGTAGCCTGGCCGCCACTGAATGCGAAGCTGTCACCACCAACCCATCCCGAAGGGCTTAATGTCACGTCCACCGGGTCCGTGAAAAGCACGCTGCAATCGGCATTTTCACAGGCCCTGACCGTTACTGTTTCCGGCTGACAGGTCAGTGCTGTGCCATCATGCACAAACTCGAAGTGATCAACCAACTTCCCGACGGGATTCAGCTTTTCTGCACAAAGCTGCAAATTGTCGAGCTCATGGATATTGGTGGAACCACCCGTTGAGCCAGTCAACGAAAGATAGAAATTCTGAGGGGTCACCGGTTGATTCGGAAAACTGCTCAGGTCCAGTTGAACAAGCTGTTGAAAGTTGTTGCCTGTTCCTGAAACATCCCTCTCGACGGAGACAATCGGACCAACACCGCCTCTCGAGTCAACAATAATCCGATAGCGGTGAGGTGTCGGATTATTACCGGGCTGGTCAATCCCCGGGTTCAGGGAGCCGGTCCCTCCGAGGTATTGGTAATTACTCTGGGCGGCACCACGGATTGCGACTGCGTCCCGAACAAAACCGATACCACCCACGCGCCCTTCAGTGGCGTTGGAAAAGTTTCCGAATTCGTCCAGACCAATCCCGAGCCAACCGCCCGCGAAACCGGGATCGCCATTGTTGCGCTGGGCGTATCCAAGCGAGCCCCCGAAGCTCCCGGGCTGAGGGGTAACAGAGGCATCCGACAGCACAACCGTCAGACCATCAGCACCATTGCCGCCGTACGCAAAATAGTCGAACTCAAGTCTCACATAGTTGTCCGCTCCCGGAATCAGATTCTGGAACGTTGCGGCTGTCGCCTGGTTCCCGGAGGCCTCTGTCATACGGAGACGACCGTTGACAACACCGGGTGTAAAGCTGCCGCTGGAAACATTGGTGATCCAGTCATCCGGCGACAGAGTGCCAGTACCAAAGGTATCGCCTGCGCAAGTCAATGGGGAGGAGCTGCCGTCAATGACAACATCATCAATGTGCCAGAAATCGAAGTTACCACTATTGCCTGATTCCTGAACAAAACGTATCCGGAAATCACTGTGAAATGCATCGGGCGGCAGTGTGAAGACGACGTCACCGGACTCGCCATTTGTCCCGTTACCGGGATATCGATCAATCGGTTCCCAATTGCCGGCATCATCAAGATACTCGATCCGAAGGTCTTCACCGCCATCCGGATCTTCACTGAAAGCATCATCACCCCGCCTCCACCAATAAGCGACGGTGCCCGATGTCAGCCCGGAAAGATCGATAGGCGCAAGCGTAACCTCGGCAAAGCCGCTGGAGGTATACAGAGAACGTACGGGACTCTTGCTGGTTTGCGCACTGATGCCGGCATCACCGCCGGACGCTGTCACCACAGACCAATCGGGGCCAAGGGAGCCGCGCTCGAAATCGTCGCAGAAAAGGGCCGTCACTGTTCTGCAGAACCCGCCCGTCTCTTCATTACCTACAACAAAAAAGGCTCCCGGATCAGAGAGGTTGTTGTAGTGGGTTCTCAACCAGCCACCAGAGCGGGGCAGTGAAGAGATTCGGACCTCATCAACGTCGCCATTCAGAATGGTTTCACCGTTGCCCTGAACGATGCCATAACCAGATCTATAGGGCTGAGACGTTACGTTGAGGGTTCTGCCTGCACAGTCGTTATCGGATGCAACCTGTTGCCCGTTAATGTAAGCACGAGTGGTGGTTCCGTCGAAACTGATGGCGTAGTGAGCCCACCCGGTACTTGCACTACCGCCATCGAACCAGGCCTCGGTGTTGCCGCAGGTCACGCCCCACGTAATACCGTTGTTCTGCCTGACGGCAATTCGAAAAAAGTAGTTGGCACCCCAGCCAATAACATTACCTTTCCAGAGAATCGGGTGATGATCGCTTCCTGACTGGTTGCCGGATACCCTTGCCCAGGCTTCGGCAGTGAAACTCGTTGAAAGCCCCGGGTCACCGAAATCGAAAAATCGTACCGCCGGATCTTCAGATTGTCCGTTAGCGAACTGCCCCGGATGCGCTCTTGCACCGGCGACAATGCCATTATTGAGGTACGTCGGGTAGTTGTTGCCCTGCCCTAGCAGATCTCCATTATTCAGGTTGGCGGTCGAGTCTTCTAACGTGGTTTGCCGGTCCCCTGACTCTTCCAGGTGGTGAACCATCTGAAAGTCGTTGTCCCAAGTGCCTGCCGGACTCTCCTGGTTTCCCGCCGATGGGTTGCCGTAATAAAGGTAGAAACTGGAATTGGCGGATGCTGGCAGGGTTGGAATCCGGATCCACGCCACCAGCTCACCGGTATTTCCATCATAGCGCTCCAGCTCATGGTCAAGTTTGGTTCCATCCTCAAGGGCGAAAACAATGTCATCGCCGTCTGCTTGTGCGTAGCTGGCCAGATCTGAGTCTATTGCCCTGAACATAACGGTGAAATCTGACTGATCACCCACCACCTGGCTGGCCTGGATCTGGATCGCCTTGCGGTAATTCCAGTCAGGGTCAAACCAGGCGGCCTCAGAAACTGTTGTCCAGGCCAGTAAAACCAGTAGAAAGAATATACGGGAAATTGGGCGGTCGGTTCTGGTCCACTTCATCTGACACGCACCTCAATTGTCCGGACAGCCCGATCAGGTCCGCTGCCACACTGCCCCGTACTGGCAATCGAAAAAACCGTGTTGCCACCGGGGCCACTGATGTTCTCTGTAACGGATTCACAGCTCAGCACAGCGCTGCAACCATTGAGCGCTGATGCGGAAAAGGACAGGGGCGTTGTCAAAGCACTGCAATTACCCGCCTCAAGCACATCCCTCACGGCCACCTGCGCGCCGCTCTCGGCTGCATAGAATGCCCTCTGGGACTGAATCTGCAGGCTGACAGAGTCACCGCTGGCCTGCTGCAGTTGAGCCATACCAATCACCAGAAGAGCCAGGACGGTGATAATGAACAAGGCAACGGGCAGACCAGCGCCGCCCTGATTAACCAGATTGCGAGGTTCAGGGTACATTGCGAATCTGAACCTCCTGGCTGATATCGGTAGTCTCACCAGAATCCGGATCCGCCAGCACAAAGCCGAACGACACCACCGCGCCTCGCTGCAGGCTTGGCGGCGTTACCTGGAAATTCAGCGAGTTGTTGGCCAGTGTCGCGGCCATGACTTCCCGATCCGGATAGCTCGACGGCAGGCCCGATGCGGGTGAGGCGTTGATACCGTAGTTCCGGTAGCGATACAGATACACCCCTACCTGACAAACAGAAACCGGCTCGCCCACAATATAAAATCGGCGCTCCGGCGACTGCGCCGAAAAACGGTGTGTTGCCCCCGAATCGAAGGTAACGGTCACTGGCGAAGCACCGGAGGGCATAGTCGCCAGTGGCGAGATCGGCCCGGGACTGCCCGGGCTGTATACGTCTGACCCGTAGCCATACACCACCACCCGCCCAGAGGCAGATGCTCCGGCTGGCAGTGGGACAGCCTGAAATGAATCCGGATTTGCACCCCGGGGAAGATCGAGATAGTTGGAGGCGGCCAGGATAGGCATCCACTCAAGGCAGTTGCCACTTGAATTGGTTCTGATTGATGTTGGCAGTGCCTCCCGAACCTCGCGACTGATCTGCTCGCTGATCACCACACCCGCCAGCGAACGCTGTTGCCGGGAGCTGACATCCAGTGCACCCTGCGTGGACAGACTGACAAAGCGGACCGAGATCGTGGCCACAATGGCCAGCAATACGATCACTATGACAAGTTCAACGAGGGTAAAACCGCGATACCGATGCATCAGAAGTTGGCCCGGTATGCGGTGAATGAAAAAGTCTGGTTGCCCGGGGCGGTGATCTCGAGATCAATCCGCTTGGCTTCATCTGTGGGCAAGCCAACTTCCGTTCCAGCGCAGGTAACAGCGATCGAGATGGAGAAACCGGAATAGCCACTCAGCGCAGAACCTGTGGCTGTCGATGGCGCCCCGGTAAGACCGTCGTAATCATCAACATCGTCAAAAGTGGCTCGGCCCTCGGAACCTTCCGGACCAATGGAACAGGCCCCCGAAAACTTGGGAAATCCGCCCTGGGGCGTCTGATCATCGTATTTCTGGGTCAGAATCTCATCCATGTAGAGCTGGGCGAGCTTAACCGCGCGGGTCTGATTCAGCGGATCCGCGCTGCGCCCAGTGATGAGCGCGAACGCACCAACCACACCGGCAATGGCCACACTGATAATCACGATTGTGATCACCAGCTCCACCAGGGTTGCGCCGGTTTGAGTAGACCTCATGACTGGCAGCTCCCGGCGTATACCGCGCCCAATGAACTGAGACACGTCTGGAAGGTACTGTCGCCCGAAAAAGTAAACTGCAGATTGGTGCCGGTTGAAGGCGCTCCTTTGCTGTCAAAGGTCAGCGTCAATGGCAACCCGCCCGGTGCTGAAAGGCTGGTGCCCTCTCGGGCTATCTCGAAAGTACGTGGATTGCCGGAACCGGCACCCACGATAAATCGGAAACTATCTCCACCCTGCTCGATAGTGAGGGTGTTGGCGGGATTCCCCGCCAGAGCTGCCTGTTGAGCAAGCAGCGTGGCGGAGGCAAGTTGCTGGGTAGCCAGCAAGGGGGAGAAGGCCGAGCGGCTGGCGAACAGGCCAATGCCCACAGCGGAGAGGACTCCGATCAGGATGATGACCATTACCAGCTCTACCAGGGTAAATCCCGATAATCTCGGAACGCTGACCTCCATCATTGCTCCTCTGGCAGGATTCACAGCTCAGCCACCCCTCTCAAATACTTAAGGCGAGCCCCAATCTGAAAAGACCCAGGCTACCGAAGCATTTGCCTATCGTGCTTTAGCTACAGGTATCGTCGCCGGTATATGTGGGGGGCGTAGATGCATCCGCAGCCGCCGTATAGATTACAGTACAATCACTATCGATCGTGAACGTTGCTGTTCCCGGAGTACCACCAGCCGTTGCGGTGTAAGCAGGCGCATTGGAAACATCAATTTGTGCAGCAGATGTAATCCCACCGGCGGACGGAGCAGGATAACCAAACTCAAGATTTACGCTCGCGCCATCCAACGCTACTGAAGAAGTAGCCGCTGTTTGATCACAAGTTGAGCTCGCCAAACACGCTGCCCGTGTTATTGAGCTAGCGGACTTCATGGCTCCTAATATACCTTGCCGAGTGGCCGACTCAGCATCGCCACCAAAATCCGCAAACCGCGGCAAAGCAAACGCCGCCAAAATTCCCAGAATTACAATCACCATGACCAGCTCGATCAGGGTGAAACCTTTTTCTTTTCTTGCCGCAATGGCTGTCATCGCTTTCATGGTATTACTCCGTTTTTATCGCCAATTGGCTTTGAGGTTTATCAGTTGATGGTTGTGGTTATTTCGCCAGTATCAGCATCATAAGCAATGGTGCTGCCCTGGTTGTCGGCTTGATAAGTGAATACACAGTTTCCACCCGTGATCGAAATCGCGTATTCGGGATTGGTGCCGTTCACAGTGGGGGCATTGGATTGCAGAACACCCAGCCAGACTTCCTCGCACTTGGTGGCATCCATCGTGGGGCTGGTATCGTCTGAGGCAACGGAGGTCGGCCAGCCATCATCACTGACATCCACATTGTCGTTACCAAAGCCCACCACATTCGTTTCCGCAGCGGTGAAGCCGTTGGATACCCACTGGGTTTTTGCCAATGCAACACCCGCTGCCAGAGCCCCCGCAGTTGCCCGAATACTGGACTGATGCGCCTGCTCGGAAAGCTGAGCAAATCGTGGCAATGCAAACGCTGCCAAAATCGCAAGTATGGCAATGACAACCACCAGCTCAATGAGGGTGAAACCCTGCTGTTTTTTCGTTCTCGTATCCCGCTTCATAGCATCGGCCTCTTTACGGTTTCTTCATCCGTCTGGTCAGCGTTGCGCATCCTGCGTTTGCGCTGCTTCTTCTGTCAACGACACCGGGGCCAGTTTTAGCCCCGTCAGCCGTTCTTCCTGCTCCCGCGCACCATTCCCGTTGCGGTCTGCAAATTCCGTTGTCACTGTCCAGGCCAGAGGCTGCTCTTCATTGGCTTGCCGACTGTCTATGGTTATCGGCTGCCCCGGGTTATAAATTAACCAGCCTTTGGGCCCGTTTTCTGTCTCTTTTTGTTCGCCAACCCGGAAACACCAAGTTGCTGGGGTCAGTTGTTCGGGCTGGCATCGCCCTCCGTAATTGCCCCACTGGTGTTCCACCAGTTCAAACGGGTTGATACCCCGGTGCTCGGCAAGACGGCCGTCACGGCTCAGCATCACTTCTGCGCCCTTGATCACCAGGGCCGATCTCAGCTGACTGATTACCATGTTGGCGGCCCGTTCTTCGGCGTTTCGGGCTTCCCGTTCCAGCACGCCGAGCAAAAACCACCAGAGCACTCCAAGAACGGCCAGCACTGCCGCCAAGCGGAACCTGCGCGACATCGCCAGTCCGGTGGCGTCTGAAATCCGTGCCGCTGGCACTCAGCCCCGCCCCATGGCGGCGGCCCCCAGGTCCCAGATCGGGAGGAACACGCCCAGTGCCAGAATCAATACCAGGATGCCCATGGCCACAATCAGTATCGGTTCAATCGACTCCGCCAACCTTTTGAGGCCGTAATCCACATCCTCATCGTAAAAATCCGCCACGTTGTTGAGCATGTCGTCCACAGAACCGGTTTCCTCCCCCACCGCAATCATCTGCAGAATCAGCGGGGTGAACATTTCGCTGTGTCTGGCTGTTCTGAGAAGGCTCTCGCCCCGCTCGATGCCGGCGCGCATATCTTTAATATGAATCGAGATCCAGGCGTTATCCGTTGTGTCAGCCACCACGGTTAACGCGGTTGTTACGGGCATGCCGGCGGACAGCATGGTAGCAAAGTTCCTCGCGAACCGACTGAGCGTGATCAATTCCAGCAACGGTCCGATAATCGGCAACCTGAGCTTGTAACGATCCCAGGTAAGCCGGCCCTGTTCCGACTGTTTCCACTGCCGCAGCAACAGGCCGCCAGCGGCAACGGCGAACAGCATCACGTACCAGTAGGCCAGGAGGAAATTGGAAGTACCCACCAGGACCTGTGTCAGGAACGGCAGGTCCGCCCCCAGCTTGTTGAACACCGCAGCGAATTTCGGGATAACCAGAAAGTTCACGATCATCAAAGCCGATAACAGGGCAATGATGACGAAGGTCGGGTAACGCATGGCCTGTTTGAGGCGCCGCTTGGTGTCCCGCTCCAGCTCAAGGATTTCTGACAGGCGCCGGAAAGCGTCGTCCAGCATCCCGGTGTTCTCACCCACGTGGATCATGGCGATGAACAGCTCCGAGAAAACCTTCGGGTGCGCCTGCATCGCCGTCGCCATGGTTGTGCCGCCTTCAAGCCGGGTGGTCACATCCTCCAGCACTTCCGCCAACACCGGTGAGCGGGTGGTCTCCGCCAGGCCGCGCATGGTTCGGATCAGGGGGATGCCAGCCTTGGTCAGCGCATGCATCTGTCGGCAGAACACTATCAATTCATCAAGGGTGACCTTCTTACGGAAGATCGGTAGCCGGTTCAGTCGATCAACAACCGACTCTGTTTCCTCAACCTCCCGGATAGAAAGCGGGGTAATACCCCGGCGCATCAGCTCAGTGGCAGCGGCATCGGCATTGGGAGCGCCCAGCAAACCCTGCTGGACACTGCCACGATCATCTTTGCCCCGGTAGCTGAACTGCATCAGGCACCTCCCCCAACAGGTTCATCTGGCAAGGGAATCTCATCGTCTGGCGAGAATTCGCCTTCTGAGGTTGCTGCCACCCTTGCCACTTCTTCCAGCGTGGTGGTGCCCTGTAACGCAAAGTCCATGGCGCATTGCCCCAGCGGCCGGTACAGAGGGCTCAGGCGGGCCGCTTTAGTGAACTCCGAGACATCCTGGCGACGCAGGGCATCAAGCATGGCCTCGTTCATTTCGAGCATTTCGTAAACGCCAATCCGGCCCTTGTAGCCCGTGTTGCTGCACTGGTAGCAACCTCGGCCATGCACGAACCCGGCTTCCATATCCAGGGGATCCAGATCAAAGCTGCGCAGCCAGACCAACTCCTGCTCAGTGGGCGCGTAGGCCTCGGCGCAGTTATCACAGACCCGCCGTACCAGACGCTGAGCAACAACACCGAGCAGGGAGCTGGCCACCAGAAAGGGTTCCGCGCCCATATCGATCAGCCGCATGGCGCTGCTGATGGAGTCGTTGGTGTGCAGGGTGGAGAGCACCAGGTGGCCAGTCATGGCCGCCCGCAGGCCAATTTCCACGGTCTCGCGATCCCGCATCTCGCCCACCAGGATCACGTCCGGGTCCTGTCGCAGGGCGGCCCTGAGAACATTGGCGAACTCCAGACCGATCTTCGGGTTCACCTGTACCTGGGTAATCCGGGGCAGTCGGTATTCCACCGGGTCCTCGGCAGTGATGATCTTCACTTCAGGGCGGTTCAGTTCCGTGAGGGCACCATAGAGCGTGGTGGTTTTACCACTACCGGTAGGACCGGTAACGAGAATCATGCCGTGGGGCTTTTTGATCATCCTGCGGAACCGTTCCAGCAACTGACCCGGCATCCCGGTGCCGTCGAGGTTCAGCATGCCCTGGCTCTGGTCCAGCAGACGCATCACCACCGATTCGCCGTATTGAACCGGCATGGTGGACACCCGCACGTCGATACTGCGGCCCTTCACCCGGACGTTGAAGCGCCCATCCTGGGGCATCCTCTTCTCGGAGATATTCAGGCCGGCCATCAGCTTCAGGCGCAGGACCAGCGCGGCATTGACCCGCTTCTCCTTCATTACCTGTTCCTGAAGCACGCCATCCACCCGCTGCCGGATGCGGACCACTGTTTCGTCCGGCTCGATGTGAATGTCCGAACTGCGGGCCTGAACGGCGTCCTCGAACAGTGTTTGCAGAAGCTTGACCACCGGCGCCTCAGCGCTTTCAGATTCGGCGGACAGATCCGCCAGATCGAAGGCATCGTCGCCCAGTTCGTCTTCCAGCTCCTCCGCCAGGGACGCGATCTCATCGGTCCGCCGGTATACCAGATCCAGGGTGCTCAGCAGCTCGCTTTCCCGCACCACCGCCTGTTTGATGGGCTGCTTGAGAATGCGGACCAGCTCATCGTAGGCAAAGATGTCCAGGGGGTCGGCCATGCCCACCAGCAATTCGCCGCCATGCTCCGCCAGCACAATACTGCGGAACCGACGGGCCATGGCTTCCGGGAGTTTTTTTACCAGCTCGTTGTTGAACTGATAGTGGCGCAACTGCACGAAAGGCACATCGAGCTGACGGGACAGGATATTGAGCAGGCTGTCCTCGTCCACGTAGCCAAGATCCGTCAGCGTCTTGCCAAGCTTGCGTCCGGTGCTTTTCTGCTCGCGCAGGGCGGTCATCAACTGCTGTTCAGTAATGACATCATTCTGAACCAGCAGGTCGCCTAACCGGACTTTCTTTTTCGGCTCTGTCGTCATCATCCCGCCTGCAACGCTTTCAGTCGTTCACGAACATAATCCGCCAGGGACGGCGAAAGCCCGGGTAGCTGGGCAGCCTGGCTGTAGGCCCGGACCGCACTGATGATCTCGCCCCCTGTCTCCAGGGCAATCGCCAGGCCCACCCACCAGGCTGCACGGCTGTCGTCCTCGGCAATGAGAGCCGACCAGTGTCGGGCCGAGTCGGTATTGCGGCCTGCCTGCTGCAGCAGGGTCGCCAGGGTTACCCGATACTCCACGTTCTGGCGCACAGCGGGCACACTGAGCTCAAGTGCAGTGATTGCGTCAGGCAACCTGCCCTTGGCGTGAAGCGCCCGGGCCCTGAGAAGCCGCAGACCGGCATCACCGTTCGTCACCGATTCCGGAAGCCATGCCAGTGCCCTGTCCGGCATTTCCTGAACCAACATCTGACGCGCGAACACTTCCCGGCTGGCAATCGCCGCCTGAGTCGCGGCCAGTTCCTGCAATTTTTGCTCGGCTTCCAGGGTATCCCCGCTTCTGAGTAAAGACGCCAGTTCGCGGCTAACCCGGCGATCGATAGCTTCGGACGTCTCACGGACCTGCTTCACCGACGGCGTTGGTGCCTCTGTCTCCTGGGCAGACTTGCTCTCTGCCACCACGGGCTCACTGACAGCGTCTTCATGGTTGGAAGTCTGGCGTCTAACCGGTTCGGGCGTTGGCTCTGACACGACCGTCTCGGCTGCTTCCATAGCTTTGGGTTCAGGCTGTACCACGGCAGGGGGCTCAGGAGCTGGTGGCAGCTGGCTGACCGGCTCATTCTCGACCCCGGACACAGCTGGCTCGATGGTTTCTTGCCCACCACCCACAGACTGAGAATCAGTTGAACTCTTTTCGGTTCCGGCATCCTGATCAATTGGCGGTGCCATGACGGTTTTCGGCACTGGCGAGGCGCTCACCTCGACAGGCATCTCTTCACTGCCGGTCCGAGTCATGAACCAGAAGACAGACGCGCCAACCAAGCCCGCGGCGAAGAGCAATACGACGGCCCACAACCCGGAACGTGGGCGGCCCCGCGATTGCGACTGCCCCGCATAGGTCGCGGCCACCTCCGGTCGGTTCTGACGTTGTTCTGCAGCACGCAGGGCATCGTTCAGGAGGCTCATAACCACCTCCCGATCAGGCCCGGGGAACGGACGCTCTCGGTATCGCGGATAGCCTGCAGGGCATGGCCTCGCTCAATAAGACGGTCACCCCTGCCCCATGCCGCCAGCATGGATTTGTGAGCAAGAATATTTACCAGCCTTGGAATACCGCCGGAGGCCCGGGTGATCAGCCGAAGCGCAGCCGGGGCAAACAGATCGGCGCCGTTGTAACCGGCCTGGGCCAGGCGATGGCGCAGATACTGGGCAACCGAGTTGCGGTCCAGCGGAGCAAGGCGATAGTGGAACGTGATGCGCTGGTTCAGTTGGCGCAGGCTCTGCTTCCGGAGCAAGACATCCAGCTCGGGCTGGCCAAACAGGACCACCTGCAGCAGCCGGACACTCTCGGTCTCGAGGTTCGTGAGCAGGCGCAACGCCTCAATGGTCTCTTCCGGCATTGCCTGGGCCTCATCGATCACCAGGACGACCGGCTTCTGCTCCATGGCGTGGGCAATCAACCGTTCGTTGATGGCCTTGAGAACCTGGTGGGCATTGACACACCCGGACATATCCACACCCAGCTCTTCGGCCACCGCTTCATAAAGGGTATCCGGGGTAAGCTGGGGATTGGGAATATAGGCTGTGTAGGCATTCTGCTCGAGTTCATTGAGCAAAAGCCGGCACAACAGGGTTTTGCCTGTGCCGACTTCTCCGGAGATCTTGATGAAGCCCTCCCGCTCTTTCAAGGCCACAAGCAACAGTTCCAGCGCATCGCCATGGCTAGGCGCCCGCAGAAAATAGCGGGTGTTGGGCGTCAATGCGAACGGTGCTTCCTGCAGTCCGAAATGGGCTTCGTACATGCTATCGAACGGCTTTCTCCGGTTCCGGTGTGACGGATTCAGACGATTGCAGCAACTCGCGCAGCACATTCATGCGCTCCCGGCTGGCAGAAACATCCGCGTTCATCTCCGGCGTTCCGGCCACAACCGGGCGAAGAAGGATGACCAGCTCGCTCTTGCGCGACTGGAACCGCCGCTGCTTGAACAATTCCCCCACCAGCGGGATCTCGCTGAAGAAAGGAACCGCGGAATTGTTGTCCTCACTGGAGTTCTGGATCAGACCACCGATGACCACGATCTGCCCGCTCTCGGCACGGATCACGCTGTCGGTTTCACGAACCGTGCTGCTGGCCAGGGGCAGCGTAACGTCCCGCTCGCCGATGGTGATCACCTTTTCCTGATCGTTCACCTCACTGACAGAGGGATGCACGTGCAGGGTGATGACGCCGTTTTCGGAAATCTGAGGGGTCACATCCAGCGAAATGCCGGAGAAAAACGGGGTGAGCTCCACCGAGGTGGATGTCGAATCCGTCGCTGTTACGGCGGAATTGTTGTCATCAAAATCAATGTCGGTCACGAAGAACTCGTCGGTGCCCACCTTGATCACGGCTTTCTGATTGTTCACCGTTGAGATGCGGGGGCTGGAAAGAATCTGCACGTTGCCCTGTTCGCCAAGCAACTCAATCAGGCCGGTGAAGTCGCCAGCCCGCACGCTGGCAGAAAACAGGCCTCCAATATCGGAGGTCTGAATGACCTGGCCGGCCAAAGCCTGCGCGGTGAAGTCCTCAGGCAGACCGTCCGAGGCGGTAATGCTCGACGCACTCTGGATATCCGACCAGTTGATCCCCTGCTGGTAGCCCTCGTTAAGCGCGATCTCCAGGATCTTCGCTTCCAGGATCACCTGGCGTTGCATAATCAACTCGGTGCGGCGCAGATACTCCTCAACCATGCGCAAATCCTCGGAACCAGCCCGGACCATCACCAGGCCTGCGCCCGGATTGACGATAACCTGCTGGCCATCATCGCCACCGACAATCATGGTCAACGCGCTCTGAATGTCCTGCCAGAAATCCGAAGCCGTTTCCGTGGAAATGGTTGTTCCCACCAGGTTGCGGGTCTCGCCCGAACCAGTGCTGTCTCCATTACTGTTAGAGCTACCGGAACTGCCACTGCGAGCACCTGTCACCTGACCGGAGCTTACCCTGGTCTCCGAGCCGCCCTTGCGCTTGAAATGCAGGTAATCAATTGGGAACAGCCGGGTCTGGATCTGGTCTGCCTGAACCCGGAACAACCGGCCACTGCGGCGGACATCCAGGCCATAAAGATCACCGGCAATATCCATCACTTCCGGTACGGTGACATCACCCAGCCGGAGATCGATACTGGCACTGACATCGGGATGAACCACCACGTTGTAGCGGGTCCCCTCCACCAGCGATTCAAAGAAGCTTGCCGCCGGCACGCCCCGGGCATTGACGTCGAAACGTTCGTCCAGATCGGCGCCGCCGGACAGTGGCGGCAGCAATGCTGCGCTTACGTCCGCAGGCAAAGGCGTAGAAACCTGGCCCGCGGTAGTCGCTGCCGGTTCTGTCTGCGCAGCCTCTTCGAGGCTTCGATCAATGGCATCGGCAGCATCGGTTGAGGTGGCCGTTGCCGAGCGCATCAACGGGTTGTTACTGCAGGCCGACAACATCAGGCTAAGAGCCAGTGCACCGGTGATTTTAAACGTTGTCATCAGTATCCGATTATCTGTCATTGAGTTCCCCGAACCTGCGGAAGTCTCTCCAGGTACAACACCCGTTCGCGGCCGTTATCCGTTACCAGAACCCGATCGGCAAAAATCCGGATAACCCGCACGTTGTCAAAACCCTGGCCTTCCCTGAGGGCCTCACCTTCAATAACGGCGACTCGTCTGTCCTTGCTGAAAAGAATGGAATCCAGAGCCAGAGCCCTCTCTGGCGCCGGCTTGGCCACTGTTGCCTGAGGACCAGGTGGCCGCGTGGGATCCTGCAACCCCTGGGCCGCGCCCGGAAAAAAAACCAGCGAGCCTACGGCCAGGAACACCCACCTGCAAGTCAGGACACTCAAGCGCTTGCTCATCTCACACCCCCAGCCAGGCCTGATCCAGGCTCAGTGTTTGCACCCTGATGATGGCCTCACCCGAGGGCCAGTCTCCCGCGCTGTACTCCAGCCTGATCCAGCCGAGCCGCTCATCCATCGCCTCGAGCCGCTGCAGGTAACTCAGCACATCAAGGTAGCTTCCCTTGATCCGGAGCTCGACATCGTGGGCATACAGCAGTGGCTCAGGCCTCGCCTGCTGTTCCTGAGCAGACTGCTCGGTTGCTCCCGGTGCGAAGACCGGGGTCGGAGTCTGTAATTCGAGGACCTGCAACTCCAGCGACTCCTGGGCGGCCAGAATATTCCTGAGCAATGCCACCATAGCCGTGGGTGCGATCAATTGCCCAGTGGTATCCGCAATCTGCTGATTGAGCCGTTCCAGTCTTTGTTGCCGGGCGTTTAACTGGTTGCGCAGTTCCCGGGAGGGATCGGTCGCGAGCTGGGCATTGAGCGTCTGCTGCTGTGCCAGCAGGTCATCGCGACTGGCGGACAGGGTCTGGAGGCGATTCTCCAGGCTATGGTGCCGTTGCTGCAATGGCGTAACCGCAAGCTCCCAGACCAGAACCAGGACAAGCACCATCGCCGTCAGCAGTATAAGTGCCCGCTCACGAATCGGGCGCAGGTTATACCACTGCGCCGCCCGTGCAAGGGAGGTGTTGGGCGCATCCGCCATCAGTCGCCCTCCCCGTCGCGTTTACTGGAGACATGAAAATCGATCCACCTGCCTTCCTCCGACCGTGACAACCGGAACACACCAAATGTTTTTCCGGCAAAGTCCGCTTCGTCGCCCAGATTTTCAAGGTATAGGGGTACCAGAGCACTATCACGGCTGCGCCCTGCAATGGTGACTTTGTCCGGGCCCGACTCGAGAGTGACTTCGGTTAGCCAGACATCTTTCGGGATCTGCCGGGCCAATGCTGACAATTGTGGCGAGAAATTGCGGCCTTCCGAGAGTACCAGGCTCTCCACCCGTTCCAGCAAACGCTGGCGACGTGCAAGGGTCTGGGTTACTCGATTCAGAGCCACCTCCACTTCTGCATCCGGCTGACGAGCTTGAACCGCTGCCGAAAGCTCCGCCACAGCCTGCTCGAGCTGCTGATTCTGTCGATCCAGGCGCGAGGCCTTATTGGCCATTACGGAATTCTCATAGGTCAGGAAACCGGCCACGAGCGCAACCAGCACCAATCCCATAAGCAGAACACCAACCGCCGTTCCCGCCTGGAGTCTTTCCTTTTTGGGGCGAAGCTCATCGGTGTACAGGTTGACCTGCTGAATCATCGGTGAGCATCCTCCAGAATTGGCAGCCCTGCGCTCCAGGCCGGCAGGCAACGACTGTCCAGATCAGCCTGGAGACCGAGAGCCCCCCAATCGAGGGTTTCAATTCCAGCGGCCACATAGGAGGAAAGCATCGAGGCGAGCGGAAGGACGCTGTCACGGGCAACAAGACGGATCATCGCCGGCGGAACCTGGCCCAATTGGCTTTCGTAATAGTCCAGCGAACGCTGCATTTCCAGAGCCAACGACTGAACGGCCGACTCCTGGCGAGCAGCATCACGGAGGTCCTCGGAGGTGACATCAAGCCGACGGGACAAGTACAACGTGTTGTCCTTGCAAATCACCATCTGGCCGTAGTTCTCTTTCAGATGGACCAGCGCCGCGCCGCGCCGGTTTTCATCCAGCCTGCAAACCAGGTTTCGCAACGCCAGTTCGGCAATATCAATTCGCACCAGTTCCAGGCCAGCTTCCTGCACCAGCGCAATCAGCTCCGAGACCAGAGCTCTTCTGGCGGCTACCACGTTGACCAGTTCACCACGGCCTCGAGAAGCGTCCTTCGGAAACGGGAATACATCGGAGACCGCCTCAGACGGGCTGAAATCCAGAAAATCCTTCAGCTTCCACTTCAGCGCATCGCCCAGCTCCGATTCCTCGATGCCTTCCGGACGATCCATCTGGAATACCTGGTACTGATCCAGAGGCAGAACAAGAGTCGTCGCAGCACCAGCCCAGCTATGATTCTCCACCAACTCACCAAGCGCCGCCTGACGCCTGGCAGGCAGACAATCAGTAAATCCCGACCTCGCGGCACCGGGCCCACCTGATTCCGACCAGGCAATGCCGTCGGGACGAATCTCCAGACACACCCGCAGCCGTGCCCCGGAGCGTCTGAACAGACCGGTCAGTTTTCTCAGTATTGGTGTCTTTGTCATGGAGTCCGTTGAAAAAGGATCCGAAGGCCACTCGCCAGCCTAAAGTCATTATTATGCTGCCCAAAAAACAGGCGCTTTTTACAATGGATTACATGATAGATGAGAAACTGAACGTAACTCCACGTTTTTTTGATTGATTTCACATCGTTTTTGCAAGTCCGTAACAATAAAGCCCCCGCAAAGCGGAGGCTTTATTCACTTCGGATGGTCAGATTCCGTTGCACTATGCGTCAGAAGGGAATGTCATCGTCAAAGTCGTCAACCGGCTCGGGCATACTGCCCTGCGAGGGCTGATTGCTGTAGCCACCGGACTGCGGCGGCGGGTTGTTCTGCTGTCCCGCCGGTGCATTGTAGCCAGACTGCTGGGGCCGTCCTGCCGGCGCGCCCTGGCTCATTCCGCCTTCGCCGCCACGGCTGTCCAGCATCTGCATCTGGCCATTGATATCCACCACAACCTCGGTGGTGTATACATCCTGCCCTTCCTTGTTCTGCCATTTGCGGGTCTGCAGCTTGCCCTCGATGTAGACCTTTGAGCCTTTACGCAGGTACTGGCCGGCCACTTCGGCGATCTTGCCGAACATGACAACCCGATGCCATTCGGTTTTCGGCACCAGCTGACCGGTCTGACGATCCTTGTAGCTTTCGTCCGTTGCAAGGTTCAGGTTCACAACGGCATTGCCGTTAGGGGTGTAGCGGGTATCCGGGTCCTGTCCCAGATTACCGATGAGAATTACCTTGTTTACGCCTCGTGCCATTTTCTGCTCCTGACTCTGTTTTCAGGGACGCCCGCGCTCCGTGCGTGCCTCCGGATTTCAAGAATTGTTAGCCTGCCGGACAAAAGAAAAGTCCGCAAGTGACGCTTCATCAAATTGCTGCCGATCCACCTTAAGATAAGCGGTGGCAGCCTCCTCCACAATCACAACATCCTGCACGCCGGGGAGGCGGCGGAGATTGTCATCGATGTCGTCGTACTGCTCGTTCATTACCTGCTGCAACTGTACCACGAAACTGGTGGTATGACCGGGCGCCGGCATGGTGAACGCCACCAGCAACCAAAGACCAAGCACCACCACCATAAACCAGAGCACACTCTGGATTCCGCCACTCTCCAATAGAAAGCCGCCCAGGGCGCCCCCCAGAAACGCGCCCATGAACTGGGAAGTGGAATAGACACCCATCGCCGTTCCCTTACTGGCGGCCGGCGACTCCTTGCTGATCAGCGACGGCAGGCTGGCCTCAAGCAGATTGAAAGCCATGAAGAAGAAAAACAGAACGGCCCAGGCAGCAACCAGGCTACCAGACACGCCGTTAAATCCGGCGGTTGCCAATGTAAGCAGTGCAATCGCCCCAACCAGAACCGGCTTCATCTTGCGCTTTTTCTCACCAATGATGATGAAGGGCACCATCGCAAAGAAAGACATTACCATCACGCTCAGGTAGAACCACCAGTGAGAACTGGTGGCAAGCCCGAACTGATTCTGCAGCATGGAAGGAAACACCAGAAACAGGGCGGTCAAGACCAGGTGCAGGGCAAAAATACCGAAATCCAGCCTCAGCAGGCGCCCGTCTGAAAGCACCCGCCCCAGCATCTCCCTGGCGGGATGAGTGTCGGCGCTGGTTTTATGTTGGTGGGGAGTTGGAACCAGGCGGTTGACGATCACTAGAGCGACCACCGCAAGCGCCGCCGTCGCATAGAAAATCCCGGACAGTCCCCACCAGGCGCCAAGAAGGGGGCCAAGCACCAACGAGACCGAAAAGGACAAGCCAATCGTGATGCCCACCGTCGCCATGGCCTTGGTCCGCTCTTCCTCTCGGGTCAGGTCACTGAGCAACGCCATCAGAACACTGGCGATGGCACCGGCGCCCTGAAGAATCCGACCGGCAATCACAACGTATATGGAGTCCGTGGCCGCGGCCAGAAGACTTCCAGCGGCAAATAATACGAGCCCGATGTAGATCATGCGCTTACGGCCGACCCGGTCAGACAGCATGCCAAAGGGAATCTGTAACAGCGCCTGGCTCAGGCCGTAGGCGCCTATGGCAAACCCCAGGAGAGCCGGCGTTGCATCCTTGAGGTCTTCGCCAAGCAGCATGAAAACCGGCAGCACCATGAACAGTCCGAGCATGCGCATGGCGTAGACAGACGCCAGGGCCGATACGGAGCGTTTTTCCAGCGCATTCATGGCAATTACGTACCTCAGCCGGGGTTGAAAGCGGTCAGATTGAGGGCAGATACCCTTCGCAGGCGGCGCATTGTAGCAGAAGGCGCCCTCACGGGGGACAGGTGGCGTGGCCCGGGCCCAGGTATCATTTTCGCCGCAGCGGGCCCAACGCGGTATAATTTTCGTTTTTATCCGAGCGAGGTGTTATGGACCATATCCAGATCAAAGGGGCGCGAACCCACAACCTGAAGAACATCGACCTGGATATGCCAAGGGACAAGCTCATCGTGATCACCGGCCTCTCCGGTTCCGGTAAATCCTCCCTTGCCTTCGACACCCTCTATGCCGAGGGTCAGCGCCGCTACGTGGAATCGCTGTCCACCTATGCCCGCCAGTTTCTCTCGATGATGGAGAAGCCGGATGTGGACCATATCGAAGGCCTGTCGCCCGCCATATCCATCGAGCAGAAGTCCACCTCCCACAACCCGCGCTCGACAGTCGGCACCATCACCGAAATATACGATTACCTGCGCCTGCTCTTTGCCCGAGCCGGCGAGCCCCGATGCCCCGACCATGGCCAACCCCTGGAAGCTCAGACCGTCAGCCAGATGGTGGACCAGGTGGTTGCCATGCCGGAAGACAGCAAGCTGATGATCCTGGCACCGGTGATCCGGGACCGGAAAGGTGAGCACCTCCAGGTTATCGAAACCATGCGCAGCCAGGGCTTCATCCGCCTGCGGGTGGACGGAACCGTTTACGACATTGACGATGTCCCGGCCCTGGACAAGAAACGCAAACACCAGATTGATGTGGTCGTTGATCGGTTCAAGGTTAAACCGGGCCTGGAGCAGCGCCTGGCAGAGAGCTTCGAGACCGCCCTGCAGCTGGCGGACGGTATTGCCCTGGTAGCCCCAATGGCCGGCGAAGGCGAAGAACACACCTTCTCCGCTCGTTACGCCTGCACCCAATGCGGCTACGCCCTGAGCGAACTCGAGCCAAAACTGTTTTCCTTTAACAATCCCGCAGGCGCCTGCCCAACCTGCGACGGCCTGGGCGTCAAACAGTTCTTCGATCCAGAGAAAATTGTCCATCACCCGGAGGCGACGCTGGCATCCGGGGCCATCAAGGGGTGGGATCGCCGGGCCGTCTATTACTTCCAGATGCTGGGCAGTGTGGCAGACCATTACGGTATCGACCTCGAAACACCCTGGGAGGACCTACCCGAAGACTTCCGCAACGTACTGCTGTTTGGCTCAGGCGATGAAGACATTCCTTTCCGCTACGTGAACTCCCGTGGCCATATCATGGAGAAGGCTCATCCCTTCGAGGGCATTCTGCCTAACCTTGAGCGGCGTTACCGTGAGACCGACTCACAGAGCATGCGGGAGGAACTGGCTCGCAACCTCAGCACCCAACCGTGCAAGGAGTGCGGAGGTTCCCGGCTGCGCCGAAGCGCCCGCCATGTCTTTATTGAAGAAAACAATATTTCTGATGTTACCCACTTGCCGGTTGGCGAGGCCCACGATTACTTCGAAACCCTGGCGCTGCCGGGCCGGAAAGGCGAAATTGCCGAGAAAATACTGAAGGAAGTACGCCAGAGACTCCAGTTCCTGGTAAACGTGGGCCTGGAATACCTGACCCTCGAGCGCAGTGCCGACACCCTGTCCGGTGGCGAGGCCCAGCGTATTCGTCTGGCAAGCCAGATTGGCGCCGGGCTGGTGGGCGTCATGTACATTCTCGACGAACCGTCCATCGGGCTGCACCAGCGGGACAATGACCGGCTGCTGGCCACCCTCACCCACCTGCGGGACCTGGGCAACACCGTAATTGTCGTCGAACACGACGAGGACGCCATCCGCGCCGCCGATCACGTCATCGATATCGGGCCCGGCGCCGGCGTCCATGGCGGCCACGTCATCGGCCAGGGCACACCGCAACAGATCATCGACAACCCCGACTCTCTCACCGGCCAGTATCTGAATGGCACCCGGGAAATAGCCATTCCCAAGCAGCGCAATAAGGGCAGCGGAAAGTCGTTAACGCTGGCTGGCGCCACCGGCAACAACCTGAAAGACGTTACCCTGAACCTGCCCCTGGGAATCATGACCTGTATCACCGGCGTGTCCGGGTCGGGCAAGTCCACTCTGATCAACAGCACCCTGTATCCGGTGGCCGCCGCCAAACTCAACAAGGCCACCAGCCTGAATCATGCGCCGTACCAGTCACTCAAGGGACTGGATAACCTGGACAAAGTCATCGACATTGACCAGAGCCCCATCGGTCGCACACCACGCTCCAACCCGGCCACCTATACCGGCCTGTTCACCCCCATCCGCGAACTTTTCGCCGGAACCCAGGAGGCACGCTCCCGCGGCTACAAGCCCGGGCGGTTTTCCTTCAACGTCAAAGGTGGCCGATGCGAAGCCTGCCAGGGTGACGGCGTGATCAAAGTAGAAATGCACTTCCTGCCGGATGTCTACGTTCCCTGCGATGTCTGCAAGGGCAAGCGCTATAACCGTGAAACCCTCGAAGTGCGCTACAAGGGCAAGAACATCAACGAAGTGCTGGAAATGACCGTTGAGGAAGGGCGCGAATTCTTCGATGCCGTGCCTTTCCTGGCCCGCAAGCTCCAGACCCTGATGGATGTGGGCCTCTCCTATATCCGTCTGGGGCAAAGCGCAGTGACACTCTCAGGCGGCGAAGCCCAGCGGGTGAAGCTGGCCAAGGAATTGTCGAAACGGGATACCGGCAAAACCCTCTACATTCTGGACGAACCCACCACCGGCCTGCACTTCTATGACATCCAGCAACTGCTCAACGTTCTGGAGCGGCTACGTGATCACGGCAACACCATCGTGGTGATCGAGCACAATCTGGATGTAATAAAAACCGCAGATTGGATTGTCGACCTGGGCCCGGAAGGAGGCTCTGGCGGTGGCCAGATCATTGCCGAGGGAACGCCGGAGGAGGTTGCGGAGAACGCCGCTTCTCACACAGGCCGATATCTGAAGCCAATGCTGACGAAGTAATTGGCGAGCAATGCAAAACTCGGTCGGCCCGGGGGTGAGGGTGTATTTTCTGCCGGGAAAAGATGTCTGAGCGAAGCGAGTTATTTTCCCAAAGAAAATACACCCTCACCCCCGGGCCTGCCACCTAACCTGGAAGGCCACGAATTTCCTGAAATCCAGACACAAAAAAACCGGGAACCTCTCGGAACCCGGTTTTTTCATCGTTGGCCGAAACCGAGGCAATTAATCCTCGTCTTCGTCCACCTCTTCCGCTTCGATATCCAGCGGACGACCGACCAACTCAACAAATGCCATAGGGGCATTGTCGCCAGCACGGAAGCCACACTTCAGGATACGAAGGTATCCACCCGGACGCTCGCTGTAACGGGGTCCAAGCTCATCAAACAGCTTGGCAACCGCAGCATCGTCACGCAGGCGTGAGAACGCCAGACGACGATTCGCGACCGAATCATTCTTGGAGAGCGTGATCAAAGGCTCAGCTACCCGACGAAGCTCTTTGGCTTTCGGCAGCGTTGTTTTGATCAGCTCGTGTTCAACCAGTGACGCAGTCATGTTACGGAACATGGCCTTGCGATGCGCACTGGTCCTGCTGAACTTACGACCACTCTTACGATGACGCATTGCTCTGATTCCTTACCTTAAACTAATCGGCGATTAACCGCCCAGAACCCGGTCGTCGCCACGAAGGCTAGCCGGCGGCCAGTTATCAAGACGCATGCCCAGTGACAGACCACGGGACGCCAGAACGTCCTTGATCTCGGTCAGCGACTTTTTACCAAGGTTAGGCGTCTTCAACAGCTCAACTTCTGTGCGCTGAATAAGATCGCCGATGTAGTAAATGTTCTCAGCCTTCAAGCAGTTAGCTGAACGCACTGTTAATTCCAGATCATCAACCGGACGCAGCAGGATCGGATCGATTTCTTCCTCTTCCTCAACACGCTCGGGCTCTTTCTCATGATCGAAATCAACAAACACCGCCAGTTGCTGCTGGAGAATGGTCGCCGCCCGGCGAATTGCTTCTTCCGGGTCGATGGTGCCATTGGTCTCCAGGTCGATAACCAGCTTGTCCAGATCGGTCCGTTGCTCTACCCGTGCACTTTCCACGGCGTAAGCCACACGACGAACCGGGCTGAATGTTGCATCCAGCTGCAGGCGTCCGATGGCGCGAGTTTCGTCCTCGTCAAGACCACGCTGGTCCGCCGGCTCATAGCCGCGACCGCGAGCAACACGGAGACGCATGTTCACTTCACCATTCTCGCTAAGGTGACAGATCACGTGCTCCGGGTTGGCAATCTCGACGTCATGATCCAGCTTGATATCACCGGCTGTCACAACGCCCGGGCCTTTCTTGCTGAGCGTGAGCTCGGCATCGTCCCGACCGTTCATTTTTACGGCAACGCCTTTGAGATTCAGCAGAATCTCGATGACGTCTTCCTGGACACCCTCAATGGCGCTGTACTCGTGCAGGACACCGTCAATCTGCGCTTCAGTCACGGCGCAGCCCGGCATCGAAGACAAGAGAATCCGGCGCAGTGCACTACCCAGGGTATGACCAAAGCCCCTTTCCAGAGGCTCAAGCGTAACCTTGGCACGTGTGGCGCTTGATTCCTTCACGTCAATGGTACGAGGTGTCAATAACTCATGTACTGAACGCTGCATAGACGCCCCTATCTGCTATCGTTGCTAACTGGGCTTTACTTGGAGTAAAGCTCGACGATGAGGTTCTCGTTGATGTCGGCCGGCAGCTCAGTACGCTCAGGTACTGACTTGTAAACGCCGGACATCTTGTTGGCGTCGACCTCTACCCAGCTCACCGGTGCACGGCTTGCAGACAGATCCAGTGCGCCTTTAACACGCAGCTGATTCTTCGCCTTTTCACGCAAGCTCACAACATCACCCGGACGTACCTGATAGGACGGAATGTTAACCGGCTTATCATTGACCAGGATCGCCTTGTGAGAGACGAGCTGACGGGCTTCTGCACGGGTAGAACCAAAGCCCATGCGATATACAACGTTATCGAGACGGCCTTCCAGCAGTTGCAGCAGGTTTTCACCAGTTGCACCTTTGCCTCGGGCGGCCTCTTTGTAATAGTTGCGGAACTGCTTCTCGAGAACGCCGTAGATACGACGAACTTTCTGTTTCTCACGAAGCTGTACGCCGTACTCGGACAGACGACCGCGACGCGCGCCGTGCATACCCGGCGGAGTCTCGATGTTGCACTTGGAATCGAGCGCGCGAACACCGCTCTTCAGAAAAAGATCTGTCCCTTCACGACGAGACAGCTTGCACTTCGGGCCTATATAACGAGCCATAATTCACTGTCTCCTGTGTTAGACGCGGCGCTTCTTGGGCGGACGACAGCCGTTGTGGGGAATCGGCGTCACATCTGTGATGTTGGTGATCTTGTAGCCACACGCGTTCAGCGCGCGAACTGCAGATTCACGTCCGGGCCCAGGACCCTTAACCTCTACGTCCAGGTTTTTAAGGCCGTATTCAGCAGCCGCATTACCGGCTCTTTCAGCTGCTACCTGCGCAGCAAAAGGTGTACTCTTGCGTGACCCACGGAAACCGGAACCACCAGAGGTGGCCCAGGACAGGACGTTGCCCTGACGGTCAGAAATGGTCACGATAGTGTTGTTGAAGGACGCGTGAATGTGCGCGACGCCATCAACAACCGTCTTTTTCACCTTTTTACGGGTACGTGTACCTGGCTTTGCCATGTTTGCCTACCTGTTACTTACGAATAGGTTTGCGTGGACCTTTACGGGTGCGTGCGTTGGTCTTGGTGCGCTGGCCACGGACCGGAAGGCCATGACGATGACGCAGACCACGGTGACATCCGAGATCCTTCAAACGCTTGATGTTCATCTGTACTTCACGACGCAGATCACCTTCGACAGACACCTTGCCCACTTCAGTACGAAGTGCTTCAAGCTGCTCGTCGCTCAGGTCTTTGACCTTAAGGTCCGGCTTGACACCGGTAGCGTCGCAAAGCTTCTGGGCTGTGGTCTTGCCAACACCAAAGATGTAGGTCAGCGAGACAACAGCATGTTTGTGATCGGGTATATTGACACCGGCTATACGTGCCATCCAAATTACTCCGCGTTCAAAGCTTTGCTGTGTGAATTTTCCGCCACTATAAAAGGGCGCGAAATAATAGCGCCTGACCCCTGCCGGGGTCAAGCGCTATTATTCGTACCCTCTACAATGTCAGTTCTGGATCCTTTGAGGATCAGCCCTGGCGTTGCTTGTGACGAGGCTCCGAGCAAATGACCCGTACCGAGCCATTGCGACGAATTACTTTGCAGTTACGGCAAATTTTCTTTACCGAAGCGCGTACTTTCATTGTCGACTCCAGTTTTCAAGGGGAACGGGATTAACCGTTCCGACCATAGCCCTTGAGATTGGACTTCTTCATCAGCGATTCATACTGATGAGACATCAGGTGCGACTGAACCTGCGCCATGAAATCCATCACCACGACTACAACAATCAGCAGAGAGGTGCCGCCCAAATAGAACGGTACATTCCCGGCAACCATCAGGAACTGTGGGAACAGGGAAACTGCTGCAATGTACATTGCACCGAACAGCGTCAGTCGAGTCAGAACACCATCGATATACTTGGCGGTCTGATCACCTGGACGAATGCCCGGAATAAACGCTCCAGAGCGCTTGAGGTTATCCGCAACTTCTTTCGGGTTGTACATCAGCGCTGTGTAGAAGAAGCAGAAGAAAACCACTGCTGCTGCAAACAGGATAATGTACAACGGCTGGCTTGGCGCCAGAGCCTGGGAGATGTCACTCAACCACTCCATCCCCTCACCCTGACCAAACCACTGACCCAGCGATGCCGGGAAGAGCAGGATGGAAGACGCGAAGATGGGCGGAATAACACCGGCCATATTCACCTTCAGGGGAAGATGACTGGACTGCTGGGCAAACACCCGGCGACCCTGTTGCCGCTTGGCGTAGTTGATCGTCAACCGGCGCTGACCGCGCTCCATGAAGACCACAAAACCAATGACAGCAACCGCAAGAACACCAATACCCAGAACCACCAGCAGGCTCATCTCGCCATTACGGGCCTGTTCGAGCGTCTGACCGATAGCGCCGGGCAACCCGGCAACAATACCGGCGAAGATCAACAGGGAGATGCCGTTGCCGACACCCCGCTCAGTGATCTGCTCGCCAAGCCACATCATGAACACAGCGCCACTGACGAATGACACAACCGCCACGAAGTGGAAGCTGAAGCTGTCATTGAAGGTGACACCCTGTGATGCCAGGCCGACAGAAATACCAAAACCCTGAACCAGGGCCAGGATAACCGTACCATACCGAGTGTACTGGCTGATCTTTCGACGGCCAGCCTCGCCTTCTTTCTTCAGCTGCTCAAGCTGCGGGCTAACCGCAGTCATGAGCTGCATAATGATAGAGGCAGAGATGTACGGCATGATACCGAGAGCGAAGATACTCATGCGCTCAAGCGCACCACCGGAAAACATGTTGAACATGCTCAGGATTGTGCCCTGGTTCTGTTCAAACAGTGCCGCCAGACGGTCGGGGTTGATACCCGGCACCGGAATGTGGGCACCGATCCGGTACACCAGCAATGCCAGGAAGACAAACCAGAGCCGCGATCGCAGCTCCGCCAGTCCTTTACCCGCGCCCGCAGGCAATGATGCGTTCTTGGCCATTTAGTCCTCGACTCGCCTTAGTCTTCGACTTTACCACCCGCGGCAGAAATTGCCTCGCGCGCGCCTTTGGTTACCCGAAGTCCCTTCACGGTTACCGCACGGCTCAGTTCGCCGGACAGGATAACCTTGGCTTCGCGAATCTCTCCGCGAATGATGTCTGCCTTTTTCAGGGCCTCCAGATCAACCACATCGCCCTCGACCTTCGCCAGTTCGTTCAGGCGAATTTCAGCGACGTAGCGCTGCTGACGGGACGTGAAGCCAAACTTCGGCAGACGACGGGCCAACGGCTGCTGACCGCCCTCGAAACCGGGCGCTACACTGCCACCGGAGCGTGCCTTCAGACCTTTGTGACCGCGACCACCGGTTTTACCGAGACCGCTACCGATACCACGACCGACGCGCCGTGCGGCGGGACGTGAACCGGGCTCTGGACTAAGTTCGTTCAGACGCATCTTAGTTCTCCTCAACCCGAACCAGGTAGTTAACCCGGTTGATCATGCCGCGGATGGACGGTGTGTCTTCCACTTCCACGGTGTGACCGATTTTACGAAGACCCAGGCCCTTCACACACAACTTGTGCTTGGGCTGACAGCCGATCGGGCTGCGGGTCAGAGTTACTTTGATCGTTTTTGCGTTCGCCATGACTTCAACCCAGAATCTCTTCCACGGTCTTACCGCGCTTGGCTGCAATATCTTCAGGCGCCTGTGTCGCCTGGAGACCCTTGATGGTGGAACGTACAACGTTCACCGGGTTGGTAGACCCGTAACACTTGGACAGTACGTTCTGAACACCCGCCACTTCCAGTACTGCACGCATCGCACCGCCGGCGATGATACCAGTACCTTCGGACGCCGGCTGCATGTAGACCTTGGAGCCGCCATGCTGAGCCTTGACCGGGTATTGCAGGGTAGTGCCGTCAAGCGGAACTTCTACCATGTTCTTGCGTGCAGCTTCCATGGCCTTCTGGATGGCGACCGGCACTTCACGCGCCTTGCCACGACCGAAACCAACGCGACCTTTGCCATCACCCACTACAGTCAGTGCGGTGAAGGCGAAAATACGGCCACCTTTAACAACCTTGGCGACACGATTGACCTGGACCAGCTTCTCCTGGAGCTCAGGCGCCTTCTGTTCGTTAACGCTCATCTTCTCCACCTCTTAGAATTGCAAGCCAGCTTCACGGGCTGCGTCGGCCAGAGCCTGGACACGGCCGTGATAACGGTAACCGGAGCGGTCAAAAGCAACCTGCTCAACACCTGCCGCCTTGGCACGCTCAGCGATCAGCTGACCAACCTTCTTGGCAGCGTCCACGTTACCGGTTGCACCCTGGCGCAGTTCCTTATCCAACGTGGAGGCAGAAGCCAGCACTTTGCTGCCGTCTGCAGTGGTGACCTGGGCATACATATGACGCGGTGTGCGGTGAACGCACAGACGAGTGGTACCCAGTTCACGGATCTTCATGCGCACTTTGCGTGCGCGACGCAATCTTTCGTTATTCGCGCTCATAGTCCCGCCTTATTTCTTCTTGGCTTCTTTGCGTCTGACCTGCTCATCCGCATAACGAACACCCTTGCCCTTATAAGGCTCGGGCGGACGGAACGCGCGGACTTCCGCAGCGACCTGGCCAACCTGTTGCTTGTCGATACCGCGAATCACAACTTCCGTATTGGACGGAGTTTCTGCGGTAATCCCCTCGGGCAGCTCATACTCAACCGGGTGCGAAAAACCCAGCGTCAGGTTGAGCTTCTTACCTTGCGCCTGGGCACGGTAACCTACGCCCGTCAGCTGGAGTTTACGTTCCCAGCCTGTAGTTACACCGGTCACCATGTTGTTGACCAGTGCACGAGTAGTACCAGCAAGAGCGCGGGACTTTGTAGCACCATCGCGGGCCGCAAAGCGCAGAATATTCTCTTCCTGCTTTACTTCAACCGCTTGGTGAATGGTGATTTGAAGCGCTCCCTTGGAACCCTTCACACTAATTTCCTGTCCGTTCAGCTTAACCTCAACACCGGAAGGCAGCACGACAGGATTATTGGCAACCCTGGACATGTGTATCTCCTAGAATACGGTGCAGATGACTTCGCCACCCACGCCAGCAGCTCGTGCGGCGCGGTCTGTCATAACGCCCTTGGACGTTGAGACAATCGCGACCCCCAGACCACCGGATACTTTCGGCAGTTCCCCAGCGCCGTTGTACTGGCGCAGACTCGGACGGCTGACCCGCTTGATCTCCTCAATAACCGGCTTACCACCGAAATATTTCAGAGTAATCGTCAGCTCGGGCTTCGCGTCGGCTGAAACGGAGAAATCGTCGACGTAGCCTTCGTCCTTCAGGACCTGGGCTACGGAGATCTTCATCTTTGAAGACGGCATCGTAACGTCTGCTTTTGATGCCATCTGTGCATTACGGATACGGGTAAACATATCCGCAAGCGTGTCTTGCATACTCATTGGTATGAGGCTCCTGATCTTTTTAGTTGTGCAGCGGCTTGCCGCACCGCTTACCAACAGGCACCTGACCGAAGTCAGGGTACCTATCTTACCAGCTTGCCTTGGTCAGGCCCGGAACGTCACCGCGCATGCCGTATTCACGGAGTTTGATCCGTGAAAGCTCAAACTTGCGCAGAACGCCGTGGGGACGACCAGTCACCTGGCAACGATTACGAAGACGCGAAGGAGATGCATCGCGAGGAAGCTGCTGAAGCTTCATCTGTGCGTCCCAACGGTCATCATCGCTGGTATTCGGGTTCTTGATAATCGCCTTGAGCTCGGCACGCTTCGCTGCAAACTTCGCAACGGTTTTTTCGCGCTTGAGCTCACGGTTTTTCATGGAAACCTTAGCCATTACACTCGTTCCTTATTTCTTGAACGGAAAGCCGAAGGCTTTCAACAGTTCGCGACCTTCATCGTCGGTACCGGCAGTGGTGGTAATGGTGATGTCCAGACCACGGATCTTGTCGACTCTGTCGTACTCGATCTCAGGGAAAATGATCTGCTCACGCACGCCCATGCTGTAGTTACCACGACCGTCGAACGACTTGGGATTCAGACCGCGGAAGTCACGAATGCGGGGTACCGCAATGTGAACCAGACGATCAAAGAAGTCCCACATACGCTCGCCGCGCAGGGTAACCTTACAACCGATCGGCCAACCTTCACGGATCTTGAAACCCGCGACGGATTTACGAGCCAGGGTGACCACTGCTTTCTGACCTGCCAGGCGCTCGAGATCCGCCACGGCATTTTCAATCAGCTTTTTGTCACCGACCGCTTCGCCGACACCCATATTCAGGGTGATCTTTTCGATACGCGGCACCTGCATGACGTTCTTGTAGCTGAACTCCTTCTGCAGGGCGGGTACCACTTCCTTACTGTACTGCTCTTTCATGTTAAGCATCGTAACCACCACCGCTTACTGGTTATCGACAGCTTCGTTCGTGGACTTGAAGATCCGCACTTTCGCGCCGTCTTCCTTGATCTGGAAGCCTACACGATCGGCTTTGCCGGTCTGCGGATTAAAAATAGCCACGTTGGAAGCCTGGATAGGTGCTTCTTTTTCGACGATGCCACCTGGGGAGCCCAGCATCGGGTTAGGCTTGGTGTGTTTCTTGATCATATTGATCCCTGAAACAACCATACGGCCATCGTCCTGAACCTTCAGGACTTTACCACGTTTGCCTTTATCTTTCCCCGTAGTGACGATTACTTCGTCATCTCGTTTGATCTTTTTCATAACCGGCCTCTGGTCCTTTAAAGTACTTCGGGTGCCAGTGAGATAATTTTCATGAACTTCTCATTACGCAGTTCACGGGTAACCGGTCCGAAGATACGGGTACCAATAGGAGCGTCCTGATTGTTCAGAAGTACTGCCGCGTTTCCGTCGAAACGGATCAGCGAACCGTCGGGACGACGAACACCCTTGCGGGTGCGCACCACGACAGCTTTCAGGACCTGGCCTTTCTTCACTTTACCGCGGGGGATGGCTTCCTTGACGGTCACCTTGATGATATCCCCTACGCTGGCATAACGCCGATGTGAACCGCCCAGGACCTTGATGCACATCACCTGACGCGCACCGCTGTTGTCCGCGACTTCAAGCATTGTTTGAGTCTGAATCATGGTTGTTCTCCGGCGTTACACCTTGGATGCACGTTCGGTAACTTCCACCAGGGCCCAGCTCTTGGTCTTGGAGACCGGACGGGTTTCCTGAATGGTCACAGTGTCACCGATGTTGCACTGATTGCTCTCATCGTGAGCGTGGATCTTGGTTGAACGCTTCATGTACTTACCGTACAGCGGGTGTTTCACCTGACGCTCGACCAGCACCACGATGGATTTCTCCATCTTGTTGCTCACGACCTTGCCGCTCAGAGTTCTGGCAGTTTGGGTAGCTTCGGTCATGTCACTGTCCTGCCTTTTCGTTCAATACTGTTTTCACGCGAGCGATGTCGCGCTTCACCTTGCCGAGAAGGTGAGACTGATTCAGCTGACCTGTCGCCTTACGCATGCGCAGGTTGAACTGCTCCTTCAGGAGGTCGATCAGCTCTTTGTTCAGCTCCTCGACTGACTTTTCACGCAGCTCTGTTGCTTTCATCACATCACCGTCCTCGTTACAAAGGTGGTCTGTACCGGCAGTTTGGCCGCCGCGAGAGTGAATGCGTCACGAGCGATTTCCTCGGAAACACCTTCCATCTCGTAGAGCATGCGGCCCGGCTGGATTTCAGCCACCCAATACTCGACAGAACCCTTACCTTTACCCATTCGAACTTCAAGCGGCTTACCGGTGATCGGCTTGTCCGGGAACACCCGGATCCAGATCTTACCGCCCCGCTTGATGCGACGAGTCATGGTACGACGCGCTGCCTCAATCTGGCGCGCAGTTATACGCCCACGGCTCGTAGCCTTCAATCCGTATTCACCGAAGCTCACCTTGTTGGCGCGGTGAGCAAGACCGGTGTTACGGCCTTTCATTACCTTGCGAAATTTGGTGCGTTTTGGTTGCAGCATAAGAGTGCCCCTTTACTTAGAACCTTTCTTCCCAGAGGCTTTCTTGTCAGCACGGACCTGCTCCATACCACCAAGAATCTCACCTTTGAAGATCCATACCTTGACGCCGATTACGCCGTAAGTGGTATGCGCTTCGTAGGTTGCGTAATCAATATCTGCACGCAGTGTGTGCAGCGGAACACGACCTTCGCGATACCACTCGGAACGCGCGATTTCAGCACCCCCGAGACGACCGCCAACCTGGATCTTGATACCCTTGGCACCCTGGCGCATGGCGTTCTGAACCGCACGCTTCATAGCGCGACGGAACATCACACGACGCTCCAGCTGGCCGGCAACGTTTTGCGCTACCAGGCGGGCATCGAGGTCCGGCTTGCGGACTTCTTCGATGTTGATGTGCACAGGCACACCCATCATGTCGCTGACTTCGCGACGCAGACGATCAACATCTTCACCCTTCTTACCGATAACAATACCGGGACGGGCAGTATGGATCGTGATACGGGCGTTCTGAGCAGGGCGCTCGATCACAATCTTGCTGACAGACGCCTTAACCAGACGCTTGTCGAGGAACTCACGAACCTGAATGTCATTCAGCAGGTTCCTGGAGTATTCCTTCTTGTCGGCATACCAGACTGAGTTGTGCTCTTTGATCACACCCAGGCGAATGCCGGTTGGATTTACTTTATGACCCATCTGAGCATCTCCTACTTGTCGGCGACCTTGACGGTGATATGGCAGGTGCGCTTGAAAATACGGTCAGCGCGCCCCTTGGCTCGAGCTTTGATTCGCTTGAGCGTCGGACCCTCATCCACCATCACGGTGGAAACCCGCAGTTCGTCAACGTCCAGACCTTCGTTGTGCTCAGCGTTGGCGATGGCGGATTCAAGAGCTTTCTTGATCACGACCGCCGCCTTCTTCGGGCTGAAAGTCAGAATGTTTAGGGCGTCCTCAACAGCCTTGCCGCGTACTTGGTCAGCGACAAGACGTGCTTTCTGAGCTGAGAGGCGAGCGCCCTTATACTTGGCTGCTACTTCCATTTCGATTACCTCAGAATCAGCGTTTAGCTTTCTTGTCGGCCGCATGACCACGATAAGTACGCGTTGCCGCGAACTCACCCAGCTTATGTCCAACCATATCTTCGGTGACATAAACCGGCACGTGCTGCTTGCCGTTGTGGACTGCAATGGTCAGGCCTACCATCTCCGGAAAAACTGTTGACCGACGCGACCAGGTTTTGATCGGCCGCTTGTCGTTAGCTTCCAGAGCTGCCTCGACCTTCTTCAACAGATGCAGGTCTATAAAAGGACCTTTCTTTAAAGAACGTGGCACAGCAATTACCTCTATGTAGTCGTTTACTTGGCCGAACGACGACGTACTATCATCTTGTCAGTACGCTTGTTCTTACGAGTCTTATGCCCTTTGGTCGGAACACCCCACGGAGTAACCGGGTGACGCCCGCCAGAGGTATGCCCTTCACCACCACCATGTGGGTGGTCAACTGGGTTCATAGCAACACCACGTACTGTTGGACGTTTACCGCGCCAACGTGATGCACCCGCTTTACCAAGCTGCTTGAGACTGTGCTCGCTGTTGGATACTTCACCCAGCGTTGCACGACAATCTACAAGCACCTTTCGCATTTCACCTGAGCGCAGGCGGATGGTGGCATAAGCACCTTCCCGGGCAACCAGCTGTACGGATGCGCCCGCAGAGCGAGCCAGCTGTGCACCTTTGCCAGGCTTGAGTTCGACGCAGTGGATCACAGAACCGACCGGAATATTCCGGAGCGGTAACGTGCTGCCCACCTTGATCGGTGCGTCGATACCGGAGCGCACAGGATCACCGATCTGCATACCTTTGGGAGCGATAATGTAACGACGCTCGCCATCGGCATACTTCAGCAGTGCAATGTGCGCAGAGCGGTTCGGATCGTATTCCAGGCGCTCAATAGTCGCCGGGATACCATCTTTGGTCCGCTTAAAATCGATGACGCGGTAGTGCTTCTTGTGGCCACCACCCGTGTGACGGGTTGTGATGCGGCCTACATTGTTACGACCACCCGTCTTGTTCTTTCTTTCTACCAACGGCTCGTAAGGGCGCCCAGTGTGCAGATCCGGGTTGTAAAGCTTTACAACGTGACGGCGTCCGGCAGATGTTGGTTTGGTTTTGACGATCGGCATATTACGACCCCTTTACCTTATTCCACATCCAGAAAATCGATGTCCTGACCTTCTGCCAGCTTTACATAAGCCTTACGAATGTCATTACGCTTGCCGAAGCCGCGAACGGTACGCTTAAGCTTACCTTTACGGTTCAGAACCTGAACACCTTCTACGGTGACGTTGAACAGCTGCTCAACGGCTTTCTTGATCTCGGGCTTGGTGGCATCAGGTGCTACACGAAACACAACCTGGCCACGCTCTGCTGCCAGAGACGCTTTTTCCGATACGTGCGGCCCAAGCAGGACCTTGTAAATACGTTCCTGATTCATCCCAGCATCTCCTCGATCTTCTTCAGAGCGGGAACGGTCACAACGACCTTCTCGAAGGCAACCAGGCTAACCGGATCCAGACCGGCAATATCACGCACGTCAACGTGCGGAATGTTGCGCGAGGCCAGATGCAGGTTCTGCTCGACGTTGTCGGACAGAATCAGCGCGTTGGTCACACCGATATCCTTCAGCTTGGCGTTGAATGCCTTGGTCTTCGGGCTGTCAACATTCATGTCGTCAACAACAACCAGACGCTCCTGGCGAACCAGCTCGGAAAAAATGGAGCGCATCGCTGCGCGGTACATCTTGCGGTTAACCTTCTGCTCGAAGCCACGAGGCTTGGCCGCAAAGGTAACACCACCGGCGCGCCAGATCGGACTACGAATAGTACCGGCACGGGCACGACCGGTGCCCTTCTGGCGCCATGGCTTCTTACCGCCACCGCTTACTTCGGAACGCGTCTTCTGAGCCTTGGTACCCTGGCGGGCGCCTGCCATGTAGGCAGTCACTACCTGGTGAACCAGCGACTCGTTAAAATCTTTGGCGAATGCAGCGTCGGAAACAGAAATTCCCTTGCCGCTACCTGTAATAGTCAATTCCATCGCACCGCTCCTCAGGCTTTAACTGCAGGCTTGATGACAACATCGCCGCCAGTTGCGCCGGGAACGGCACCACTTACCAGCAGCAGGTTGCGCTCGGCGTCGACACGGACAATTTTCAGGTTCTGCACAGTTACCTGAGCATTACCCATCTGGCCCGCCATCTTTTTGCCCTTGAATACCTTGCCCGGAGTCTGGTTCTGACCAATGGAACCCGGAGCACGGTGAGACAGAGAGTTACCGTGGGTGGCATCCTGCATGGAGAAGTTCCAGCGCTTTACACCGCCCTGGAAGCCCTTACCCTTGGACTGACCGATGGCATCAACCACCTGACCGTCTTCGAATACAGAAGCCGTGATCTCGCCACCGGCGGCCAGGTCTTCACCTTCGCCATCGGCAAGACGGAATTCCCACATACCACGACCGGCTTCAACGCCCGCCTTGGCATAGTGGCCCGCTTCGCTCTTGGTAACACGAGAGGAACGACGAGTACCGACAGTCACCTGTACGGCGCGGTAGCCATCGCTTTCAAGAGTTTTCAGTTGGGTAATGCGGTTGGGCTCAACCTCGATTACCGTTACGGGCAGCGCCTGCCCATCTTCCGTAAAAATACGGGTCATACCGGCCTTGCGACCGACAATACCAATTGCCATGTTTCACCTCTTAAGTGTACGGGGCTCTCACCCTCTATGGCCTTATGACAGTTACACAGACTGATACCGGGCGGTATTAGCCGAGGCTGATCTGAACGTCTACACCTGCTGCCAGGTCCAGTTTCATCAAAGCATCTACTGTCTTTTCCGTCGGCTCAACGATGTCGAGCAAACGCTTATGCGTACGAATTTCATACTGATCACGCGCGTCCTTGTTGACGTGCGGAGAGATCAATACCGTGTACTTTTCCTTCCGCGTCGGCAGAGGGATAGGGCCACGCACCTGAGCGCCGGTCCGCTTGGCGGTATCGACGATCTCCTGCGTGGACTGGTCGATCAGGCGATAATCAAACGCCTTCAACCGGATTCGAATTTTTTGGCTTTGCATGTTGCACCAAACTCCACTCGTAGCAGCTACTAGTTAGCCGACCTTCAAAAAAAGGAGCCGCATTGTATGCATAATACCCAACCCTGTCAACAGCAATGCTGATTGACCGGGCCAGGCGGGCTTTGCGGCTGAAACAGAAAAAGGGGCTGAAGAATCAGCCCCTTTTTCCTGATCAAACGAGCAGATTACTCGATGATCTTGGAGACTACGCCGGCACCAACGGTACGGCCGCCTTCACGAATCGCGAAGCGCAGACCATCTTCCATGGCGATCGGAGCAATCAGGGTAACACTCATCTTGACGTTGTCACCCGGCATAACCATTTCCACACCTTCCGGCAGTTCGCAAGAACCGGTTACGTCGGTGGTACGGAAGTAGAACTGCGGACGGTAGCCCTTGAAGAACGGAGTATGACGACCACCTTCTTCTTTGGACAGTACGTACACTTCGCACTCGAACTTGGTGTGCGGAGTGATGGAGCCCGGAACCGCCAGAACCTGACCACGCTCAACGTCGTCACGCTTGGTACCACGCAGCAGTGCACCAATGTTCTCACCCGCACGACCTTCGTCGAGCAGCTTGCGGAACATCTCAACACCAGTACAGGTAGTCTTGACGGTGTCTTTCAGACCAACGATCTCAACTTCGTCACCAGTCTTGATAACGCCACGCTCAACACGACCGGTTACTACGGTACCACGGCCAGAGATAGAGAAGACGTCCTCGATCGGCATCAGGAACGGCTGATCGATCGCACGCTCCGGCTCGGGGATGTAGTCATCCAGAGCTTCTACCAGCTTCTTGACAGCGGTAGTGCCCATCTCGTTGTCGTCTTTGCCTTCCAGCGCCATCAGCGCGGAACCGGTGATGATCGGAGTGTCGTCACCCGGGAAGTCGTACTGACTCAGCAGATCACGAACTTCCATCTCGACCAGCTCGAGCAGCTCTTCATCGTCTACCATGTCCGCTTTGTTCAGGAACACAACGATGTAAGGTACACCAACCTGACGGGACAGCAGGATGTGCTCACGAGTCTGCGGCATGGGGCCGTCAGCTGCGGAACAAACCAGGATCGCGCCGTCCATCTGTGCTGCACCAGTGATCATGTTCTTCACATAGTCAGCGTGGCCCGGGCAGTCTACGTGAGCGTAGTGGCGGGTCGGAGAATCGTACTCAACGTGGGAGGTGGCGATGGTGATACCACGCGCACGCTCTTCCGGCGCGTTATCGATCTGATCGAATGCGCTTGCAGTTCCTGTACCCCAGACTTCGTGACATACACGGGTCAGGGCGGCAGTCAAAGTGGTTTTACCATGGTCTACGTGACCAATGGTGCCTACGTTCAAGTGCGGTTTACTACGCTCAAATTTTTCTTTAGACACGGTTACACCTCTTCCTGTTTCTTAAGTCCTGGGGATCAACCCTTTTTAATGATCGCTTCGGCAATGTTCGAAGGCGCCTCTGAATAACCAGAGAACTCCATCGCGTAGGACGCCCGGCCTTGCGTTGCAGAACGCAGGTCGGTGGCGTAACCGAACATTTCCGACAACGGAACCTCTGCACGAATGACCTTACCGGCAGGACCTTCGTCCATACCCTGGATGACACCACGACGACGGTTAAGGTCGCCAACAACGTCACCCATGTAGTCTTCCGGCGTCACAACTTCAACACGCATGATCGGCTCGAGCAGTGCCGGGTTCGCCTCGAGGGCACCCTTCTTCATTGCCATGGAACCGGCGACCTTGAAGGCCATTTCGTTGGAGTCGACGTCGTGATAGGAACCGTCATACAGGGTTGCCTTGATACGCAGCAGCGGATAACCGGCCAGACAGCCGTTCTGCATTTGCTCTTCAATACCCTGTTGAACTGCCGGGATGTATTCCTTGGGAACAACACCACCAACAATCTCATTCACGAAGATAAAGTTTTCGCCATCTTCATCATCCAGCGGCAGCGGCTCAAGCTTGATCTTGACGTGACCGTACTGACCGCGACCACCGGACTGACGAACAAACTTGCCTTCGACGTCTACCGGCTTGCGGATGCACTCACGATAGGCAACCTGCGGCTTACCGATGTTGGCCTCTACCTTGAACTCGCGACGCATACGGTCAACGATGATATCCAGGTGAAGCTCACCCATACCGGAGATGATGGTCTGACCGGATTCCTCGTCGGTACGAACGCGGAACGACGGGTCTTCCTGAGCCAGCTTGCCCAGAGCAACGCCCATCTTTTCCTGGTCGGCCTTGGACTTCGGCTCAACAGCAACGGAAATTACCGGCTCCGGGAACTCCATGCGCTCGAGAATGATCTTGTGGTTCTCGTCACACAGGGTGTCACCGGTGGTCACGCTCTTGAGACCGATAGCGGCAGCAATATCGCCCGCCAGTACTTCTTTGATTTCCTGACGATCCTTGGAGTGCATCTGAACCATCCGGCCGACGCGCTCTTTCTTGCCTTTTACCGAGTTGTAGACGGCATTACCGGACTCAAGCTTGCCTGAGTAAACCCGGAAAAAGGTCAGCGTACCAACGAACGGGTCTGTGGCGATCTTGAACGCCAGAGCGGCGAACGGAGCTTCGTCATCAACCGGACGGGTTTCTTCGGTGCCTTCGTCGTCAACTTCACCACGGATGGCCTTGACTTCGTCCGGCGCCGGGAGAAACTCGATAACAGAATCCAGAACCGCCTGAACACCTTTGTTCTTGAAGGCAGAACCACAGGTCGCAACAACGATTTCATTGGCCAGAGTGCGCTGACGCAGCCCTTGCTTGATCTCGTCATTGGACAGCTCGCCTTCCTCGAGGTACTTCTCCATCAACTCTTCATTGGCTTCCGCCGCAGCTTCCATCATCTGCTCACGGTACATGGCGACCTCGTCGACCATCTCCGCAGGCACATCTTTCTGCTCGTAGGTCGCACCTGAGTCAGCTTCGTTCCAGTAGATCGCCTGGTTACGAATCAGGTCCACAATGCCGGCGAAGTTATCTTCAGAACCGATCGGCAGCTGAATGGGAACGCAATTCGCACCCAGACGCTTCTTGATCTGGTCAACAACGCGCAGGAAGTTGGCACCGGCACGGTCCATCTTGTTGACGAACACCATGCGGGGAACTTCGTACTTGTTAGCCTGACGCCATACGGTTTCGGACTGGGGCTCAACACCGGAGGAACCACAGAACACGACAACCGCACCGTCGAGTACGCGCAGCGAGCGCTCTACTTCGATAGTGAAGTCAACGTGCCCCGGGGTGTCGATGATGTTGATCCGGTGCTCAGGGTACTGCTTGTCCATACCCTGCCAGAATGTCGTAGTCGCAGCAGAGGTGATGGTAATACCACGCTCCTGCTCCTGCTCCATCCAGTCCATGGTAGCTGCACCATCATGAACTTCACCGATCTTGTGGGAGATACCTGTGTAGAACAGGACCCGCTCGGTGGTCGTGGTTTTGCCCGCATCAACGTGCGCACAAATACCAATGTTTCTGTAACGCTTGATAGGAGTCTTGCGTGCCACTGTATAAACCTCGGCTGATTAGAAACGGAAGTGAGAGAACGCCTTGTTGGCTTCTGCCATGCGGTGAACATCTTCACGCTTCTTAACAGCGGAGCCTTTGCTGTCAGCGGCGTCCAGGATTTCACCAGCCAGACGCTGAGCCATGGACTTCTCACCGCGCTTCCGTGAATATTCGACGAGCCAGCGCATTGCCAGCGCGTTCTGACGGGAAGGCCGTACTTCGACAGGCACCTGGTAAGTAGCACCACCCACACGACGGGACTTAACCTCAACCATCGGCTGGATGTTCTCCAGGGCCTTCTCGAACATGTCGATCGGCTCTTCCTTGGATTTCTCGGCAACAATGTCCAGAGCGCCATAAACAATGCGCTCTGCGGTAGACTTCTTGCCACTTTCCATCACGTGGTTGATGAACTTGGCAAGACGTGCACTGCCGAATTTCGGATCCGGGATAATTTCCCGTTTAGCTGCAACTCTTCTTCTAGGCATCGATAAGCCCTTATATATCTAAAAGGTCTTCAGGAACCCCTGAGATAGCAAATGCTACTCAGCCTTACTCTTACCGTTCTGACAAGCAACGATAAAAGACACCCGCTCGGGACATCAGGACTTGGGTCGTTTTGCACCGTACTTGGAGCGGCCCTGCTTACGGTTCTGCACACCCTGGGTGTCCAGCGTTCCGCGAACAGTGTGATAGCGCACACCCGGAAGGTCTTTTACTCGACCGCCCCGGATAAGCACAACACTGTGCTCCTGAAGGTTGTGACCTTCACCACCAATGTATGAGGAAACCTCGTAGCCGTTGGTCAGACGAACACGGCACACTTTACGCAGTGCTGAGTTCGGCTTCTTCGGCGTTGTGGTGTACACACGAGTGCACACACCACGGCGCTGAGGGCAGGCCTGGAGAGCAGGAACATCGCTCTTGGCTACCTTGCGCTTACGAGGCTTACGCACCAACTGATTAATCGTTGCCATGTAAGCAAACTCCAAAAAACCATATCAATGAAACTTACCCCCTGTGCAGGGGGTAAAATTTAAGGGACGCAAGTGTAAGCCTGCGCCCCCGGACAGTCAAGATGACTGGTCTCTTTTTGACCACCTCCCGGGTAGGTAACTACCCGGAGGCGGCGCGCCGTCCCAACTCAGCTTTCGCGGTTGAGCTCGGCACTCAGAGCTTCTTCCACGTCGGCCGCGGTTACGCCCTGCTCTTCCAGATCGCGCTTACGACGACGCTCGTTGTGGTATGCCAGACCGGTACCGGCCGGAATCAGTCGACCAACCACAACGTTTTCCTTCAGGCCGCGCAGGTAATCACGCTTACCGGTAACCGCACCTTCGGTGAGTACCCGGGTGGTTTCCTGGAACGAAGCCGCAGAAATGAACGACTCGGTGGCCAGGGAAGCCTTGGTGATACCCAGCAACAGACGCTCGAACCGTGCAGGCTCTTTGTCGGCGGCGTCGGCCTTCTCGTTCTCTTCCAGCACCTGGGTGATTTCCACCTGATCACCGGACAACAGAGTCGTATCACCCGGATCGGTGATTTCGACCTTGCGCAGCATCTGACGGACGATAACCTCGATGTGTTTATCGTTGATGACAACGCCCTGCAGACGGTAAACATCCTGGATTTCGTTGGTGATGTACTTCGCCAGCTCGACCACACCCAGCAGACGCAGAATGTCGTGCGGGTTGGACGGACCATCGGAGATCACCTCGCCCTTCTCAACTGTCTCACCTTCGAAGACGTTGAGCTGGCGGTGCTTCGGAATCAGCACTTCGTAGGCATCGCCATCCTTCGGCGTGATCACCAGGCGCTTCTTGCCTTTGGTTTCCTTGCCGAACGACACCATACCGCTGATTTCGGCCAGAATGGACGACTCCTTCGGACGACGGGCCTCGAACAGGTCGGCAACCCGTGGCAGACCACCGGTGATGTCCCGGGTCTTGGAGCTTTCCTGCGGGATACGTGCTACCACGTCACCCAGCTCGATCCGAGCACCGTTGGCCATGGTCACCAGAGCGTTCGCCGGCAGGAAGAAGATTGCAGTGCCGCCACCTGGCAGCTCCACTTCTTCACCCTTCTCGTCAATCAGCTGGATCGCCGGCCGGATATCCTTACCAGCGGCAGGACGCTCCTTGGAATCGATGACCTCCATGGTGGACAGGCCGGTCAGTTCGTCGGTCTGGGTGCGGACAGTGATGCCCTGGTCCATGTTGACGAATTTTGCGGTACCACCGGCTTCGGCGATGATCGGGTGGGTGTGCGGGTCCCACTTGGCGACCACAACGCCCGCTTCAACCGCATCACCGTGCTTGACGGAGAGAACAGCGCCGTAGGGCAACTTGTACCACTCACGCTCACGACCCTGGTCATCGGCGATGGCCAGCGCGGAGGAGCGGGAGATTACTACAAGAGTACCGTCGGCCTTCTCGATCGACTTCATGTTGTGCAGACGGACGGTCCCGCCATGCTTGACCTGAATATTGTCGACCGCGGACGCCCGGCTGGCCGCACCACCAATGTGGAAGGTACGCATGGTCAGCTGGGTGCCCGGCTCACCGATAGACTGCGCAGCGATAACGCCCACAGCTTCACCAACGTTTACCTCGTGGCCACGAGCCAGATCACGGCCGTAGCACTTCGAGCAGATACCGTGACGGGTTTCACAGGTGATCGCAGAGCGAACCCAGACTTCATCCACACCAGCCCGTTCGAGGGTCTCAACGGCCTTCTCGTCCAGCAGGGTGCCGGCTTCAATAACAGCGTTGTCCTTGTCGGTCGGAGTAAACGCATCACGGGCGGTCACACGACCCAGAACCCGGTCACCCAGCGGTACTACAACGTCGCCACCTTCGATGTGCGGCGTCATCAGCAGACCTTCATCGGTACCACAGTCAGGCTCGGTAACGACCAGATCCTGGGAGACATCCACCAGACGACGGGTCAGGTAACCTGAGTTCGCGGTCTTCAGAGCGGTATCCGCCAGACCCTTACGAGCACCGTGGGTCGAGATGAAGTACTGCAGTACGTTCAGACCTTCACGGAAGTTCGCGGTGATCGGTGTCTCGATGATAGAGCCATCCGGCTTGGCCATCAGGCCACGCATACCGGCCAGCTGACGGATCTGGGCCGCGGAACCCCGGGCGCCGGAATCGGCCATCATGTAAACCGAGTTGAACGACTCCTGCATCAGGTATTCGCCGTCCTCACCCTTCACCGGTTGTCCGTCGGGCCCGATAACCTGTTCCTTGGCCAGACGTTCCATCATGGCCTTGGAAACCTTGTCGTTGGCACGTGACCAGATATCGATAACCTTGTTGTACTTCTCGCCCTGGGTCAGCAGACCGGACGCGTACTGGGTTTCGATATCCTTCACCTCAGCGGATGCGGCATCGACCAGCTCGTACTTCTCCGGCGGAATCTCGAAATCGTTGAAACCGATGGAGATCCCGGACACGGTCGCATAGTGATAACCCATGTACATCAGCTGATCCGCGAAGATGACGGTGTCTTTCAGACCGGCATCACGGTAGCAGGTGTTGATCAGGTTAGAGATTGCCTTCTTGACCATCGGCTTGTTGACCAGCTCGTAGGACAGGCCATCAGGCACGATGTCAAACAGCAGAGCACGACCAACCGTGGTATCAACAATCTTGTATTGCTCGGTACGGGAGCCATCTTCGGCAATCGCCACTTCCTTCACGCGAACCTTGACGATCGCCTGAAGGTCGACCTTGCCAGCGCCGTAGGCACGATGCGCCTCTTTGACGTCGGCAAACACCATACCCTCCCCCAGGGCGCTCTTGCGCTCACGGGTCATGTAGTACAGGCCGAGCACCACGTCCTGGGAAGGCACGATAATCGGCTCGCCGTTGGCCGGCGACAGTACGTTGTTGGTGGACATCATCAGCGCACGGGCTTCGAGCTGGGCTTCCAGGGTCAGCGGTACGTGAACCGCCATCTGGTCGCCGTCAAAGTCGGCGTTGTAGGCCGCACACACCAGCGGATGCAGCTGGATCGCCTTGCCTTCGATCAGAACCGGCTCGAACGCCTGGATACCCAGACGGTGCAGGGTCGGCGCACGGTTCAGCATGATCGGATGCTCACGGATGACTTCGTCCAGGATATCCCAGACCACGCCTTCCTCGCGCTCGACCATTTTCTTGGCGGCCTTGATGGTGGTCGCCAGGCCGCGGTGCTCCAACTTGGAGAAAATAAACGGCTTGAACAGTTCCAGTGCCATCTTCTTTGGAAGACCACACTGGTGCAGGCGCAGGTAAGGACCGACCACGATCACTGAACGACCGGAGTAATCCACACGCTTACCAAGCAGGTTCTGACGGAAACGACCCTGCTTACCCTTGATCATGTCAGCCAGGGACTTCAGCGGGCGCTTGTTGGTGCCGGTAATGGCCCGGCCACGGCGTCCGTTGTCCAGCAGCGCGTCAACGGCTTCCTGCAGCATCCGTTTCTCGTTACGCACGATGATATCCGGAGCGTTCAGCTCCAGCAGGCGCTTGAGACGGTTGTTCCGGTTGATCACCCGACGGTAAAGATCGTTCAGATCAGAGGTCGCGAAGCGGCCACCGTCCAGCGGTACCAGCGGGCGCAGATCCGGCGGAAGCACCGGCAGCACGGTCATGACCATGTCGCCTGGCTTGTTGCCGGAATACAGGAACGCCTCAAGAATCTTCAGACGCTTGCTGAACTTCTTGATCTTGGTTTCGGAATTGGTCTGCGGAATCTCCTCACGCAAGGCATCGACCTCTTCCTGCAGGTCAATACCTTCAAGGAGCTCCTTGACCGCTTCGGCACCCATGCGGGCGTCGAACTCGTCACCGAATTCTTCCAGAGCTTCATAGTACTGCTCATCGTTCAGCAACTGGCCCTTCTCCAGGGTGGTCATCCCCGGATCGATAACAATAAAGGATTCGAAGTACAGGACCCGCTCGATATCGCGCAGGGTCATGTCCAGCATCAGACCGATACGGGACGGCAGTGACTTCAGGAACCAGATGTGCGCGACCGGGCTGGCCAGCTCAATATGGCCCATCCGCTCACGGCGGACACTGGCCAGCGCAACCTCAACGCCACACTTCTCGCAGATGACACCGCGATGCTTGAGGCGCTTGTATTTACCGCACAGACACTCGTAGTCCTTGATCGGGCCGAAGATCTTGGCACAGAAAAGACCGTCGCGCTCCGGCTTGAAGGTACGGTAGTTAATGGTCTCAGGCTTCTTCACTTCGCCAAAGGACCAGGAACGGATCATGTCAGGCGACGCCAGGCCAATGCGGATGGCGTCGAATTCCTTGCTTTGGTTCTGGCTCTTGAGAAGATTCAGCAAATCTTTCATCAGTAAAAGCTCCGGATGGCGTTAATCTCGGGCGGGCACTGGTCGTGCCCGCTCACGCTGCCAAAAACAATTCGGCTCACTCGGATTCCAGCTCGATGTCGATACCCAGCGAGCGGATTTCCTTGACAAGAACGTTGAAGGATTCGGGCATGCCCGGCTCCATCCGATGATCGCCATCGACAATGTTCTTGTACATCTTGGTCCGACCGTTCACGTCATCAGACTTGACGGTGAGCATCTCCTGCAGCGTGTAAGCTGCACCGTAGGCCTCGAGAGCCCACACTTCCATCTCACCGAAGCGCTGGCCACCGAACTGCGCCTTACCACCCAGCGGCTGCTGGGTAACGAGGCTGTAAGAGCCGGTGGAACGAGCGTGCATCTTGTCGTCGATCAGGTGGTTCAGCTTCAGGATGTACATGTAGCCAACCGTCACCGGGCGGTCGAACATATCACCAGTACGACCGTCATACAGCATGGTCTGACCGGTGGTGCTCAGTCCCGCAAGCTCAAGCATGCGCTTGACCTCGGCTTCCTTGGCACCGTCGAATACCGGCGTTGCCATGGGTACACCGCCGCGAAGGTTGTGGCACATCTCCAGGATTTCCTTGTCGGACAGGGAATCCAGGTCCACCTTGAACACTTCGTCTGAGTGATTGTAGATCTCATCCAGCAGCTTGCGTAATTCAGCCACCTTGCGCTGCTCGTCCAGCATCTGGCTGATACGCTCACCCAGACCCTTAGCTGCAGCACCCAGGTGAGTCTCAAGCACCTGACCTACGTTCATCCGCGAGGGAACACCCAACGGGTTCAGAACCACGTCAACCGTGTTGCCGTGCTCGTCGTAAGGCATGTCTTCGATCGGCATAACCGAGGAAATAACACCCTTGTTACCATGACGACCGGCCATCTTGTCACCCGGCTGGATACGACGCTTGATAGCCAGGTATACCTTGACGATCTTCAGTACGCCCGGTGCGAGGTCGTCGCCCTGCTGAAGCTTGCCTTTCTTGTCGTCAAAGCGTGCTTCGTGTTCCTTCTTGCGGTCTTCCAGACCCTGCTCGGATTTCTCCAGCAGCTCGTTCAGGCTCTCGTCTTTCATCCGGAGCTTGAACCAGTCAGAACGCGGCAGCTCGGCCAGGTAGCTCTCTTCGAGGGTGGCGCCTTTCTTCAGGCCCGGCCCACTGATCACTTCCTGTCCTTTCAACGCACTATTCAGACGCTCGAAAGTCGCACCTTCAACAATCCGGTATTCGTCCTTCAGGTCCTTGCGATACTGGTCCAACTGCTCTTTCTCGATGGACTGGGCACGCTGATCCTTCTCGATACCGTCGCGGGTAAAGACCTGCACGTCGATAACGGTGCCGCGGGTGCCAGTCGGCACACGGGAGGAGGTGTCCTTCACATCAGACGCCTTCTCACCAAAGATGGCACGCAGCAGCTTCTCTTCCGGTGTCAGCTGGGTTTCACCTTTCGGTGTTACCTTGCCTACCAGAATGTCGCCCGGGCCCACCTCGGCACCGATGTAAACAATCCCGGACTCATCCAACTTAGACAGCGCACTTTCACCAACGTTCGGAATATCCGCGGTAATTTCTTCGCTACCCAGCTTGGTATCCCGAGCCACACAGGTCAGTTCCTGAATGTGGATGGTGGTCAGCCGGTCTTCCTGAACCACTTTCTCGGAGATGAGGATGGAGTCCTCAAAGTTGTAACCGTTCCAGGGCATGAACGCTATGCGCATGTTCTGCCCCAGAGCCAGCTCACCCAGATCCACGGACGGACCGTCAGCCAGCACGTCACCACGGGCGATTACGTCGCCCTGACGCACGATGGAGCGCTGGTTGATACAGGTGTTCTGGTTCGAACGGGTGTATTTGGTCAGGTTGTAGATATCCACACCTGCATCACCCGCTTCGGTTTCCTCATTGTTGACACGAACCACTATACGGGCCGCGTCGACACTCTCAATCACACCGCCACGACGGGCCGTTACACAGACACCGGAGTCCTGTGCCACCGTGCGCTCAACGCCGGTACCTACCAGAGGGACCTGGGAACGCAGGGTCGGAACTGCCTGACGCTGCATGTTCGCACCCATCAGGGCCCGGTTGGCGTCGTCGTGTTCCAGGAACGGAATCAGCGATGCGGCAACCGACACTACCTGGCGCGGTGAAACGTCCATGAAGTTGACGCTTTCCGGCGGAGTAACGGTAAATTCGTTCTGATGCCGGACGGTAACCAGCTCGTCGGTCAGACGCTTGGTCTTTTCGTCCATGGCGGCGCTGGCCTGGGCGATGACGTAGTTGCTCTCCTCGATAGCGGACAGGTAAACCACTTCATCGGTTACCACGCCGTTCTCAACCTTCCGGTACGGGCTCTCAAGAAAGCCGTAGGAGTTGGAGCGGGCGTAAGTCGCCAGCGAGTTGATCAGACCAATGTTCGGACCTTCCGGCGTCTCGATCGGGCACACACGGCCGTAATGGGTCGGGTGTACGTCACGTACCTCAAAGCCCGCACGCTCACGGGTCAGACCACCTGGGCCCAACGCAGAGATACGACGCTTGTGCGTGACCTCGGACAGCGGGTTGTTCTGGTCCATGAACTGGGACAGCTGGCTGGAGCCAAAGAATTCTTTAACCGCAGCAGCCACCGGCTTGGCGTTGATCAGATCCTGCGGCATCAGGCCTTCGCTTTCAGCAAGACTCAGACGCTCACGAACTGCACGCTCAACCCGCACCAGACCAACACGGAACTGGTTTTCAGCCATTTCGCCAACGCAACGAACACGACGGTTACCCAGGTTATCGATGTCATCGACATTGCCCTGGCCGTTACGGATATCGATCAGGGTCTTGAGAACATCGATGATGTCTTCGTGGGTCAGCGTGCCCTCACCTGTGCTCTCTTCACGGCGCAGGCGACGGTTCAGCTTCATCCGGCCAACCGCAGACAGGTCGTACCGCTCTTCGGAGAAGAACAGGTTATTGAACAGATTTTCAGCCGACTCCTTGGTGGGCGGCTCACCCGGGCGCATCATACGGTAGATCTCAACCAGCGCTTCCAGCGGCGTGCGGGTCGGATCGATGCGCAGGGTATCGGACATGAACGGACCACAGTCCAGATCGTTGGTGTAAAGGGTCTCAATTTCCTTCACGCCAGCGTCCAGGATCTTGGTAACCAGCTCTTCCGTCAGCTCGGAGTTACACTCAACCAGAACTTCACCGGAAGCCTGATCGATCATGTCCTTGGCCAGTACGCGGCCGTAAAGGTACTCCGTTGGAACCTCAAGCTCGTTGATTCCGGCTTTTTCAAGCTGCTTGATGTGACGAGCGGTAATACGGCGGCCTTCCTCGACAATCACGTTACCGTCATTGTCTTTGATATCGAAGGTCGCGATGTCGCCACGCAGACGGCTCGGTACCAGCTCCAGCTTGCACACTTCCGCGCCCAGGCTGAATTTACTGGTTTCGAAGAACATCTCGAGCATCTGCTCAGAGGTGTAGCCCAGGGCACGCAACAGAATGGATGCCGGGAGCTTACGACGACGGTCGATACGAACGAACACGGAGTCCTTCGGATCAAACTCGAAGTCCAGCCAGGAACCACGGTAAGGAATCACCCGGGCAGAATACAACAGCTTGCCTGAGGAGTGGGTCTTGCCCTTGTCGTGATCGAAGAACACACCCGGAGAACGGTGGAGCTGGGAAACAATAACGCGCTCGGTACCGTTGATAACGAAGGTACCGTTCTCGGTCATCAGGGGCATTTCGCCCATGTAGACTTCCTGCTCTTTAATGTCCTTGATCGCCTTGTTGGACGATTCCTTATCGTAAATGATAAGGCGGACCTTCACCCGCAGCGGCGCTGCATAGGTTACGCCCCTAAGCTGGCATTCCTTGACATCAAAAACCGGCTCGCCAATACGGTAACTAACGTATTCGAGCGCGGCATTGCCAGAGTAACTGACAATCGGGAATACGGATTTGAATGCTGCGTGAAGACCGGTTTCCCGGCGGTCTTCAGGAGCGGCTTCCATTTGGAGGAAGTCCCGGAACGAATCCAGCTGAATAGACAGCAAATAGGGGACGTCCATCACGGAAGGCAATTTACTAAAATCTTTGCGAATCCGCTTTTTCTCAGTGTAGGAGTAAGTCATCTGCATTCCCCAGCTTTAGACCTGATACCTGGTATCAAGAAGCAACCATTGTTCTGCTTCGGGGCCGAATTGCTCGGCTTATCGCGCCGTCTTGAACAAGACTCTGGCTGTAGGTTATAGATCTGACATCAACCTGCAATTGCTCACCAGACTCTATAGCATATACAACAGAAAAAGGCCGGTGGCCCAAAGCCACCAGCCTGTCCATGCTTATCGCACGGTTTCGATCAACAGCCGACTCTTACTTGAGCTCAACAGAAGCGCCTGCTTCCTCGAGCTTCTTCTTGGCTTCTTCAGCGTCGTCTTTGCTAGCTGCTTCCTTGATCACGGAAGGAGCGCTGTCGACCATTTCCTTGGCTTCTTTCAGACCCAGGCCGGTCAGTTCACGAACGGCCTTGATTACGTTTACTTTCTTCTCACCAGGACCGGTAAGTACAACGTCAAACTCGGTCTGCTCTTCAGCAGCGGCTTCGCCACCACCAGCAGCAGCCGGAGCAGCAGCAACGGCTGCAGCGGCAGAAACACCGAATTTCTCTTCCATTGCTTCAACCAGCGCAACAACGTCCATTACGCTCATTTCAGCAATTGCGTTCAAAATGTCTTCGTTAGACAGAGCCATGACTTTCTCCCAAAAATATAAAAAATGGTGTTCAACAGAATCAAGCAGCTTCTTGCTTCTGGTCGCGAACTGCCGCTACAGCACGAGTCACTTTCGAAGGAACTTCGTTCAGTGTCCGTGCCAGCTTGGTGATCGGTGCCTGTGTTACAGCAGCCAGCATCGTCAGCGCTTCGTGACGTGTTGGCAGCTTGGCAAGACGGTCGATCTGGTCTGCACCCATCAGCTCTCCGCCGACGGCCAGGCCTTTAATCTCGAACGCTTCTTTCTCTTTGGCAAAATCCTTCAGCAGACGCGCTGCCGCGCCCGGATCTTCCATAGAGAATGCCAGAATGGTAGGACCAACCAGAGCTTCGTCGATACACTCAAACTCGGTACCGCGAATCGCGATCTTCGCCAGGTTGTTACGAACAACCTTCAGACGCACGTTTTCGGCACGAGCTTTGGCACGAAGCGCCGTCATGTCACCAGAGGTAACACCACGGTAGTCAGCCATCACCACAGACAGAGCACCACCGGCAGTCTCGTTGACTTCAGCGACGATCGCTTTCTTGTCTTCGAGTCTAATTGCCACTGGATTTCTCCTCGATTTCGCCGGGTCTTCCCGGCAAACCCACATATACCCCTCGCGGGGCTCCTAACGGTGTTTGGGTTCAGAGAGAACGTCTTCACACCGTCTGCGCAGGCGTTGCTTTAACCCTTGCAGCACTTCCGGTCAGACCGGAAGTGCTTCGGGGGCCTGCGGTCTTTGACAGCCTTGGCTTCCGCCCAGACTACAAAGTAACCACCAATCAAAGGATCAAATAGCGAGACCGCTCTGATCGATAGTCAGGCCAGGACCCATAGTCGAGGAAATGGTGATCTTCTTGAGATACACACCTTTCGCCGACGACGGCTTGGCCTTTTTCAGATCTGCTACCAGAGCTTCAAGGTTTTCCTTGATGTTCTGGGCAGAGAATTCAACGTTACCCAGCGGAGCGTGGATAATGCCGTTCTTGTCGGTGCGGTAACGAACCTGACCGGCCTTGGCGTTTTTGACTGCAGTCTCGACGTCAGGGGTCACAGTACCCACCTTCGGGTTCGGCATCAGGCCACGGGGACCAAGAATCTGGCCCAGCTGACCAACAACACGCATGGCGTCCGGAGTAGCGATAACTACGTCGAAATCCATGTTGCCTTTTTTAACTTCGTCCGCCAGATCGTCCATTCCCACGATGTCTGCACCAGCAGCCGTTGCTTTTTCAGCGTTGGCGCCCTGGGTAAACACAGCAACACGAACGGTCTTGCCAGTGCCGTGAGGCAGAACAGTGCTGCTACGAACAACCTGATCGGATTTACGTGCATCAACGCCCAGATTGACAGCAACGTCGACAGACTCCTTGAACTTCACGTTCTGGCCCAGTTCAACCAGCAGTGCAACTGCCTCGTCTACAGAGTAGGAACGGGTAGAGTCTACCTTTTCACGAATAAGCTTCTGACGCTTGCTCAGCTTTGCCATGTTACAGGCCCTCCACGTTCAGGCCCATGCTGCGGGCTGTTCCTGCAATGGTACGTACCGCTGCGTCCATATCGGCTGCAGTCAGATCCGGCTCTTTGGTCTTGGCAATCTCTTCAAGCTGCTCACGGGTCACGGTACCGACCTTGTCAGTGTTCGGACGACCAGAGCCACTCTTGATACCAGCAGCCTTCAACAGAAGAACCGGTGCAGGCGGAGTCTTGGTAATAAAGGTAAAGCTACGATCACTGTAGACGGTGATCACAGTCGGAATCGGCAGACCAGGCTCCATGTCCTGGGTTTGGGCGTTGAACGCCTTACAGAATTCCATGATGTTCACGCCACGCTGACCCAGTGCGGGACCAACGGGGGGACTCGGGTTGGCCTTACCGGCAGCAACCTGAAGCTTGATGTACGCTTCAATCTTCTTTGCCATGATAGCTCTCCTATGGGTTCAAACGCCTTTCGGCTCCCCGGTTTTTACAACTGCTAACAGCAGACACAAAAAGCCCGCGTCGCTTTAGCGCGCGAGCTTTCAGATTTCTCGTTACCGATCAGTCTTTTTCGACCTGCCCAAACTCCAGCTCTACCGGAGTTGAACGCCCGAAAATAAGAACGGCAACCTTGACCCGACTCTTGTCGTAGTCGACTTCTTCAACCACACCATTGAAGTCCGCAAAGGGACCTTCAACAACGCGAACAACCTCACCCGGCTCGAACAGAGTCTTCGGCTTGGGCTTATCCGCACCGCTTTCCACCCGACGCAGGATCGCTTCCGCTTCCTTCTCGGTGATCGGCGCGGGCTTATCCTTGGTACCACCAATAAAGCCAAGGACTCGCGGAGTATTCTTCACAAGGTGCCACGTCGCATCGTCCATTTCCATCTGGACCAGTACGTACCCGGGATAGAACTTGCGCTCACTCTTGCGCTTCTTCCCTTCTCGCATCTCGACGACTTCCTCGGTCGGAACCAGGATTTCGCCGAAACGGTCTTCCATCTCGTGCAGCGCAACGCGCTCCTTGAGAGTGCGCATTACCTGCTTTTCAAAGCCAGAATACGCATGAACGACGTACCAGCGCTTAGCCATTGCCCACTCCTGTTAACCGATAAACCCGGCGACCAGCCAACTGATCAGCGAGTCCATACCCCACAACAACAGAGCCACAACCAGCACAAACACTACAACGATAGCTGTCGTCTGCACGAGCTCAGGCCTGGTGGGCCATACCACTTTCCGGATCTCTACTCTCGCTTCCTTCAACAGCGTCGCGAAACGACGGCCGCGGTCGGTTTGGAGGGCAACAAGCGCCGCCACAATGGCGAGACCTACAAGAGCCAGAACCCGATACAGCAGAGACTCGGCACTAAAATACTGATTCCCCACCACACCGATGGCGATCAGAACGAAAACAACCAGCCACTTCAGGAAATCGAAACGGCTGGCTGACTGAACGGCTTTTGACTCCATAGGAATCAACTTATGTATCCGGATGTTAAAAAATGGCAGGCCAGGAGGGAATCGAACCCCCAACCTGCGGTTTTGGAGACCGCTGCTCTGCCAATTGAGCTACTGGCCTGCACCGAAACAACTCAGCGCACTTACTCTCGAGCCTATTACTCGATGATCTTGGAGACTACGCCGGCACCAACGGTACGGCCGCCTTCACGAATCGCGAAGCGCAGACCATCTTCCATGGCGATCGGAGCAATCAGGGTAACACTCATCTTGACGTTGTCACCCGGCATAACCATTTCCACACCTTCCGGCAGCTCGCAAGAACCGGTTACGTCGGTGGTACGGAAGTAGAACTGCGGACGGTAGCCCTTGAAGAACGGAGTATGACGACCACCTTCTTCTTTGGACAGTACGTACACTTCGCACTCGAACTTGGTGTGCGGAGTGATGGAGCCCGGAACCGCCAGAACCTGACCACGCTCAACGTCGTCACGCTTGGTACCACGCAGCAGAACACCAACGTTCTCACCCGCGCGACCTTCGTCCAGCAGCTTGCGGAACATCTCAACACCGGTACAAGTGGTCTTCACGGTATCCTTGATACCCACGATTTCCACTTCGTCACCAACCTTGATGATGCCACGCTCAACACGGCCGGTTACCACGGTACCACGACCAGAGATAGAGAAGACATCCTCGATCGGCATCAGGAACGGCTGATCAATCGCACGCTCCGGCTCAGGGATGTAAGCATCCAGAGCTTCTACCAACTTCTTGACAGCGGTAGTACCCATCTCGTTGTCGTCTTTGCCTTCCAGCGCCATCAGAGCGGAACCGGTAACGATCGGGGTGTCGTCACCCGGGAAGTCGTACTGGCTCAGCAGATCACGAACTTCCATCTCGACCAGCTCGAGCAGCTCTTCATCGTCTACCATGTCCGCTTTGTTCAGGAACACAACGATGTAAGGTACACCAACCTGACGGGACAGCAGGATATGCTCACGAGTCTGCGGCATGGGGCCGTCAGCTGCGGAACAAACCAGGATCGCGCCGTCCATCTGCGCCGCACCAGTGATCATGTTCTTCACATAGTCAGCGTGGCCCGGGCAATCTACGTGAGCGTAGTGACGGGTCGGAGAATCGTACTCAACGTGGGAGGTGGCGATGGTGATACCACGCGCACGCTCTTCCGGTGCGTTATCGATCTGGTCAAACGCACGGCTCTCACCGGTACCGAAAACTTCGTGACATACACGAGTCAGAGCTGCGGTCAGAGTGGTCTTGCCATGATCAACGTGACCAATGGTGCCCACATTCAAGTGCGGCTTATTACGTTCAAACTTTGACTTAGACATTCGACCAATCTCCCTAATCAACCAGGATCGTAACGTTGACCGGATAAATAATGGAGCTCATGGGCGGATTTGAACCGCCGACCTCACCCTTACCAAGGGTGTGCTCTACCAACTGAGCTACATGAGCATTGCAAAACAAATTGGAGCGGGCAGCGGGAATCGAACCCGCGTCATCAGCTTGGAAGGCTGAGGTAATAGCCACTATACGATGCCCGCGAGCAATTTAGTGGTGGAGGGGGCAGGATTCGAACCTGCGAAGGCGATGCCGTCAGATTTACAGTCTGATCCCTTTGGCCACTCGGGAACCCCTCCGAGTCGAATTTGCTTACGCAAATCCGTCAAAACTTAAAGTGGAGCTGGCGGACGGAATCGAACCCCCGACCTGCTGATTACAAGTCAGCTGCTCTACCAACTGAGCTACGCCAGCTCACATTCGCCTCGTCAGCGAGGGCGGTATACTACGGATTTTTTTCTGGCGTTGCAACACCTTCACAAGGCCTGATTTCAACGAAATCAAAATTGCTGCCGTAATCCGCTTTCACCGCCTGAACCAGTTCCTCAGCGAGTTCCGGTTCAGCCTCAAAAGAGAGCGCGTAGCTTATCTGATTTCGGGGGAAGTTGACCAGTACCGCATTAAGATTCTGGCGTTTTTTTTCTTCCAGCACGGAAATTGCAGATTCCCGGGACTCGAACAGGCCCAGGGAAATGGCATTGCGATTCTCTCCCTCAGTAACCAGGTAGGAATCAATGCCCTGACGTTGAATGTCGCGGAACTGCCGCAACGCAACATCTTCAGGCTGGGGCGGGATAAGAACCCAGTGCAAGGGCGGCAACTCTCTCTCGACTTCCTCAACGGTAAAACCTGCCTCTTCAGCAAGGGGCTGATTATCCACGAGCCTGTGAGCGCGCTCCGCACTTTCTATCCAGCCAAGGCGCACACAGGAGGGCCCAGACTGGCCCGTCGCCTCGCCAACCTCGACATTCCGGGGCTCCGATGATTTCAGGCTGGCCACCCTCGGCAAACTGCCACTGGCGACTTTGGCCATTCCGCCCGAAGGCCCGGCGAAGTCTGGCAGGTAATAAATACCAATACTCACCAGGACCAGCACAAACGCCAACCACCTCATTCGGATGTATCCTCGGCATGGATCGCACGCAAGCCAGACAACACAAGGTCAGGGCGATGGACACCAGACAGGCCAAGACCGATCAGGCGGTTCGCGTCGCCGCCAGTCACCAACACATCAGACAGGCTGTGCTTACGAACGTCAGCGATAACCCGCTCGACCATGGCACCCGAAAGCCAGGCAAGACCGTGGTTCACGCATTCGCCGGTACTTCTGCCCGGGTCTGTCGCCAGCCCCTGATCGGGGTCGAACCAGATTCGCGCCGCATCGGTCCTGAGGCTCCGCAACATCATCTGTAGTCCAGGAAGGATATAACCGCCCAGATGCCGGCCACGCGAATCCACATAATCGACGGTGACGGCACTGCCGGCATCTACCACCACGAAGCCCTGTTTGTGGTCGAGCCAGGCGCCATACATGGCATGCCATCGATCTGCCCCCATTCTCGAGACATCCTGGTAGGCATTTACCAGACCGTTACGGGCCTGCTCGGACCAGTAAAACTGCACCGGCGCAGGGCAGAGCTTTGCAAGAGAATCCAGCAAATAAGCGCGTCGTTCCTCGGAAGCAACGGTGGATATGGCAACACTGCTGACGTGCCTGATGAGCTCTCCGACTGAGCTCACTGGATTCTCCTCTTCCAGTGAACCTGTGCCTGATACCAGGGTGCGGCCCTGATCATCGAGACACCATTTCAACCGGGTATTGCCTGCATCAATAAAAAGCTTCATGGCATCACTCGCAGACTGATTTCCCCTGCGCGTACCGGAACAACTCCGGTTTGGGTCCGGATCTGATAATTCCCGGCGTCATCAATACCGCAGCCGACGCCTTCCACATCACCGCCTCGAGCCTGAAGCGGTTTTCCCATAAAGATGTCCCGGCGCTGCCAGGGCTCCCGGAAATCTGCGAAACCGACATCTGAAAACAGGGGTACCACATCCAGAACGGCGTCGATAATGGCGCTGGCGACCTGGTTCCGCGACCAGTCCGTTTCGGGGCAAACCCTGGCAAGGCTGCTCCAGGGCTGATCGACACCGTCGGCCCGGGACATGTGGACATTCAGGCCAATGCCGGCAATCACTTGCACAACCCCCTCCTCCAGCTCGCCCTGCAGTTCCACCAGAATGCCGCCAAGCTTTCCGTCGGGCAGAAATATATCGTTTGGCCATTTGAGCCCAACCTCTGGCACACCGAGTCGCTCAAGTGCATTGGCTACTGCAACACCCAGCACCAGGCTCAATCCATCCAGTACCCCGAAGCCACCGTGGAAAGTCAGCCCCATACTGAGGTACAGGTTCTCGCCCCGAGGGCTTTGCCATACTCGCCCTCGTCGCCCGCGCCCCGAGGTCTGGCAGTCGGCCATGACCACCGGAATACCTTTTGTCCCGGCCGTAATCTGCCGGACCACTTCGGCATTGGTTGAATCCACTTCATCGAGCACGGTCAGCGCCAGTTCCTCTTCCCGGCCGGAAGCAATTCCATCAAGCACCGCCACACGGTCGAGCAGGTCAACCCTCGATACCAGCTGATACCCGCGCCCACGGATCGTGGCAATATCAGCACCTTCCTCCATTGCGCGACGGATCTGCTTCCAGATCGCCGTGCGACTGACCCCGAGTTTTTCGGCCAACGCAGCCCCCGAGTGGACCTGTCCGTCACTGAGCAACTCTATAAGTGCTTTGGATTTCATAACACGCATCCAGCCATGAGAGTGGGTAAGGCCGGATTAAACACCAGGGGAAGGAAAAAGACAAAGTCGGCAGCCGGCCTTTGCGAAATGGCTGCCGACAAATCAGGGAATCGGTGTTGCGGTGAGGTTCGCCTTGATATCAAAGTTCTGCATTTTCACACCATATACGGCAGTCTGTGCACCACCAACCGGATGGACCAGATCGATATTATTGATGGAGAGTTCCTTGAACTGGCTCCTCGCTTTCACCGCAAAACCGAGCGGTCGATTTTCGGTTTCCTGGAGGGTCGGATTGGCGACATAGCGGTAACCGGCCGCTGATGAGCCATCCATGATTTTCTCGTCACCCCGATTGCCAACCACGCCCATAGCGTCCGGGCCGTCTGCCTTTTTCACGACCCGGGTCTGGTAGACATCCACGGAGAGATCGGTGCGCACGCCAAACGAGTTGTCGTCGACACCGTCACCATCGAAGTCGCCGCCGTCGCTGGTGTGGATATCATTCAGAACCAGACGCGTGCCCGTTCCGTTCATGGCTTCGCCAGCGCCATTGGTTTGCCGATTGGTTTCCCACGTCAGGGCGTTTTTCCGGGACTCTCCGGCGGCCTTGGCAAATACTTGCTTCAGGCGGACAGTCAGCCCTTCCTCACCCCGAGTTTCCCAGACGCCTCCGGAGTCGGCACAGGCCGATGGGCTATCGCCCATGCCACCGGCACAGACATCACCGGCACCTCCGGGCACGACCGTCATACTGCTGCCGGTCTCGTATTTCTGAACCACGAAACGACCGAAACTCCGGCCTGATTCCTTGTCGCCGATCCGCAGGTTGCCGATGTCCATGGTGCTCCAGGCTTCACCTTTGATAATCGCAAGCCCCTCCTGAGTGACATCGACCGTCATATCCCTAACGTGGGAGTCGTAATCCAGCTCGGTAATCCAGAGACCCTTCTGGGGGACCTCACCGTTACCCTCATCATAGGGCACTGCGATAATTGCGGCCTTGCCATCCCGAATCCGGACATCGGAATTGATGGTAATACCCTCACCTGAGGCACCACCCGCACCAAGTGTCATATGGCCATCCAGCTCGAACTCATAGGCGGGATAGAAGCCCAGCGCGAGCAGCAGTTCCGTGCCCCCCTGCAAGGGGGCATCTTCACTGCCTATCCGCAGGCCATTGATCCGGTAACCCGCACGGATGCCCTCAAAGCCGATGCGCAGACCATCGAAGAATTCTGTGCCGTTGATTACGCCATCCCGAGTCACGTTGACCGTTACATCGCCCTGCCCCCACGACTGCAGGCCGCTGAAGATCACCCTGTTTCCGTCTTCCGTATAGCTGAAATCGGCCAGGCGCAGACTCCATTCCGTCGCAAGCCGCAAGCCCTGGGGGCCGGCATCAGGGTGGCCACCCCCCTGCAGATAGATCGCATTGGAGTAATTGCGGCCATTGAACACCTGGTCCTCAAGCAGAAAGCTGACATTCACCTCTCCGATACTTTGTCCATTGCCGCCCATCTCAATGGCACCGATGTTGAACTGCCCATCCATGGAGCCAAGGGTCAGGGCAAGTGCCGGCCGATTCTCCCAGTCGGTCGCCACATCGAGCCTGAGATCATTGATGCGGTAGGCGCCGGTGATGTCCCGAAGCGCAAGGGCCCTCCCGTCATCCTTATAGAGAAAGGAGGCCGAATGAATAACGGTCTCATTATCGATTCGAAGGCCCTCACCGGAGCGCCCGCCGGCAGTAATTCTGGTGTTGGATGAAAGGTCATAGCTTCCACTCAGACTGCCATAACTGGGTAGCAGCTGACCGGTGCCGGAATCGACGGATACTCCATGGTTCAGAGGGTTGCCGCTGAAACGAATTGCACCGACAGCCCACTCTCCCGTAATCCTGGGCGCATTCAAGGCCAGAGTGTCGCCAACCACATCCAGCGTTATCCCCAGCGCCTCCACGTTCATGGTGATATCGTCCAGGAAAACTTCATTGCCGTTGGTGCGGTATCCCAGACGACCACCGGTCATGGTGTAGGCAGAATCAAAGGTATACCCGCCGCCTCCAACGGAGCCACCCTGGCTGATATTCAGATAACCCGCCAGGGAATGGTCGAAGAAGACACTTCCCATGCTGACTCCCGGCGCACCGGCGAGGCGGATATCGCCGAACTCGATTCTCCGGTCCTCAACCAGGTAGTCGAGGTTGAGGGACGCATCTTCCTCAATATCGACTCGAACCAGATGAAATGCCTGCCCTGAAGAATCGATTGCTGAACCAACCCGGAACCCTTCCAGATGAATGCCGTTACCATCGTCAAAGTACGATAACCGATCGGCGGCCAGGCCAAGGTCCAACTCCATGGTCAAGCCACTCTGGCCACTGATGTTGGCCAGCGCAGAATCGTCCAGGCTTTTCATGTCGGCAACCACCGACGGGGTGATGATCACCCAGACCAGCCCACTGGCTATCAAGGCAGCTGGCTTGATTCTGTTTGAAGCACTCACAGCCCTCACCCCCTCCATGATTACGGATTACCTGCCGGAAACACGAGCAGGTTGCCTTCCATCACAACCTCCCCCCGCATATCTACAGAAAATATGTCGGTCTGCTGAAAACCCGGATCGGTGGGGCGAGCGGTGCTGCTTGCGGATATCTTGAATTGAACATCGTTAAACCGGACGGTATTGGGCAGCCCCAGCTCCAGGACATCCCGATTGAACAGCTCCCCATCGCCGCCAAACCCCGAATCAACTTTGCGTACCCTCAGTGTCAGCCCCTCAAACGCGAAATTGCCGCGGATATCATCAAGAACCATCCATCCCCCGTTTTCCTTCAACCGGTAGGCGAAGCGGGCGCCACACTTTTTGTCGGCATCGTCACAGCGTCCGAAATAGCTGTTTTCAACCGGACCACCCATTTCATTGATGCTGATGTCGCCGGACAGGTAGATCCCCCCCTGGCCCGAGATCCCTGAAAGCGCTTCATCACCGAGACGGGAGAGTTCCGCAAGGGTCGGTGGTGGAAGCAGCAAAACATAGAGAGCGAGCGACGTTCTTTGCAGGATGGCTATCATTGGCTCAGATCCCTCGTTTTGATGTTCAGATGCTGTATAAGCATTCCCTGTACACGGGCAGAGCCGAAATCACGGTCGCCAACACTGAAATTCCCGATCTTCAGGTTGCTGCGGAATTCCGGATTGGTGTAATAGGACTCGTAGAAATCCCAGGCTTCAGCATCGCTGCTTGCCCTGAGACCGTCGGCGCCAATCTCGCCCGGCTGGGGACGCCGGATCGCAGCCACTTCCACTACAAAGTTTCCACTGCCATCAACGTCGAAGAATACCGGCTGAAGCTGGTTGCCAATCGCCAGCTCCAGCGCAAAATCGCTCATCCGAATTCGGGAGCCGCAGCTGGAGCCGTCCTGGGCGCAGGCGTTTATCGAAAGCTCCGGAGAATAAAAATTGAGCTTGAACTGCCCCACCATCTGACGCCGATCGTTGTCGCCCCAGAGACGCAGATAGCTACCGTCGATGACAGCACTCTTTGCGTGAATGTTGATATTGGCAGATCGGTCGTCACCAACCGCCACGTTCATCTGCATGCCAACATCCGCACGCTCTCCGATGTAATCCGCCGTCGCCGGGCGGCTCGAACAGGTACCACTTCCGGGACCAGCGGCGGAATCCATGCAATCGTAACCCTGCCCGGCAGCAACTTTGGTACTGGCCGCAAACTCCAGAACCGCCTTATTGGCGATTCCAATATCATTGCCATCCACCACATCAATGCGCCAGGGATTGAGAAGCCTCCCCAGATTGACCGGCCCCAAAGTCTCGCCGTAGTTGCTATTGGCCCCGGAGATGTAAAGGTGGTTCACCGTAATATCGACATCACGTCCATCTGTACTCTTGATTCCCCCGATTCGAAAAATCCGTGCCTGCTCTCCGGAGGCATCCGGCTCATCCGTTCCATGGGAGAATTTGAAATTCTCCAACACCAGGCCGATGCCGGCTCCATCAATCGCGGACATTTCAGTTTCCGAAAGGCCCTGAAGCTCTGCCTCAACCTGCTCGGGCACAGTCAGAACGGCCGCCATCATGAAAAGGACGCGCGCGGAAACGGGAAGCTGACTGAAAGCGGACCATTTCATAAGAAACTCCTTAGAACAGACCCTTGCCGCGGTCGATGTATTCGGTGCGGTAACGCTGGGTACCATAGAGCGCTTCATTGAGATTCACTTCAGTCGCTCCGTTCGGGATATTGAAGAACGCTCCTGATGTTGCCCTGATGAAATCCTCCGGCGTGAAGTCTGTTTTCTTTACATCTTTCAGCCAGTCCAGATCCTTGGTCTGGAATGAAATAAAGGCGCCATCGACCGGGCCTGTAATACGTCGCTCGCCGTTCACCTCGCCGACTTCGCCTACCGGGAAGCTGTTGTAGATATCCAGGTCGAAGCAGGAGTCTATTCCCAGCACAAGACAGTCCTGGGCATAGACGTATATGTCACCGCCGGAACAGCTGAAAAAGGAACAATCGGGAACTTCAATGCGGGAGCTCGATCCCCAGCCGATCAGGTTCTTTACCGACCATCGGGTAAAACCGCTAGCGCCCTCAAGAATGAAACGCTCACCATTTGGAATGCCAATGTATTCGGCTCTTATGGGATCCAGCTCGCCAATGTTTGGATCACCCTCCGCGCCATAGACCAACTCAGCTTTGGTAGATAAGGGACTTCCACCCTCAAGGAGAGGCGTCAATAGAACAATCAGTTGATCAAATAGGTTACCGGAGGAGTTTGCCTGGGAAAGCCCCTCACCACGATCAATGATATCCACGTTTACATTGCCGGTCAGGGTTTCAATCTTGCCAGAGAGGACACCCATGGATTCGCCGAAGCCCAGACGGAAACCGACAACTTCTTCCGTCTGTTCGTCGAAGGCAAACTCCAGGAACGGATTCTCGATAGTAAACGGGACTATCTCACCCTCGGCATAGGTACTGCCATCTGGCTTTCGTTGTTTCGGGGCTTTGGGGTTAGCGTCAAAGTAGGCCTGGTTGTTTATATAGCCAAGGGCGAAATCCTCGATATAGACATCCGAAGTGCCCGGCTTCTCTCCATCCCGTTCGTAACGGCCCATTTCAAGGACATCCACATTGGTCTGGATGTCGATATCCATTCCAAGATTGATCCGGGTATAGGCGGTATTGTCGTTGGCATCAGGATGATACTGGCGGTCAACCGAGACAAATGCCTGACCCGTGACTTCAGACATTTGTTGATCTGAAATCGGGCGCAGTTCGGCGTTGACCCCCGAGGCCAGTAAAGGCAGGAGGAGAAGCGAAGGAATTATTTTACTCATAGTCACATCTCACCGCTGCCGCTTTTTGTTGTTGGCGGCTGATTTAAAGATGACTGATGAGCGTCTCTGAGGCTGGCTTGGATTTTTGATGTTGTTTTAGCCAGTTCTTTTACAGAAGTGTAACTCCAGTTACATGTTGTCACTGTGCGCAGCGTCATGGTTTTGGCATTTGCCAAATTTCAGGCAATAAAAAACCCCAGCATCGAGGATGCTGGGGTTTCTGGTATTAGGAGCCTGACGATGACCTACTCTCACATGGGCAACGCCACACTACCATCGGCGCTGGTCTGTTTCACTTCTGAGTTCGGGATGGGATCAGGTGGTTCCAGACCGCTATGGTCGTCAGGCAAAACGGTTGATCACTGGGGGACGAGATGGAGCTGAGTGATATTGATTTCTTTGCTGCGTTATCCGCAATTGTCTTGGGTGTTATATAGTCAAGCCGCACGAGCAATTAGTATCGGTTAGCTCAACGCCTCGCAGCGCTTACACACCCGACCTATCAACGTCCTGGTCTTGAACGGCTCTTCAGGGACCTCGAGGGTCCAGGGAGATCTCATCTTGGAAGGGGCTTCCCGCTTAGATGCTTTCAGCGGTTATCCTGTCCGAACATAGCTACCGGGCAATGCGACTGGCGTCACAACCCGAACACCAGAGGTTCGTCCACTCCGGTCCTCTCGTACTAGGAGCAGCTTTCCTCAAATCTCCAACGTCCACGGCAGATAGGGACCGAACTGTCTCACGACGTTCTAAACCCAGCTCGCGTACCACTTTAAATGGCGAACAGCCATACCCTTGGGACCGGCTTCAGCCCCAGGATGTGATGAGCCGACATCGAGGTGCCAAACACCGCCGTCGATGTGAACTCTTGGGCGGTATCAGCCTGTTATCCCCGGAGTACCTTTTATCCGTTGAGCGATGGCCCTTCCATACAGAACCACCGGATCACTATGACCTACTTTCGTACCTGCTCGACGTGTCTGTCTCGCAGTTAAGCGGGCTTGTGCCATTACACTAACCGCATGATGTCCGACCATGCTTAGCCCACCTTTGTGCTCCTCCGTTACGCTTTGGGAGGAGACCGCCCCAGTCAAACTACCCACCACACAGTGTCCTCATCCCCGATAAGGGGACCAAGTTAGAACCTCAAACATGTCAGGCTGGTATTTCAAGGTTGGCTCCATGAGAACTGGCGTTCCCACTTCAAAGCCTCCCAGCTATCCTACACAAACATGCTCAAAGTTCACTGTGAAGCTATAGTAAAGGTTCACGGGGTCTTTCCGTCTAGCCGCGGATACACCGCATCTTCACGGCGATTTCAATTTCACTGAGTCTCGGGTAGAGACAGCGCCCCCATCGTTACGCCATTCGTGCAGGTCGGAACTTACCCGACAAGGAATTTCGCTACCTTAGGACCGTTATAGTTACGGCCGCCGTTTACCGGGGCTTCGATCAAGAGCTTCGCGCAAGCGCTAACCCCATCAATTAACCTTCCGGCACCGGGCAGGCGTCACACCGTATACGTCCACTTTCGTGTTTGCACAGTGCTGTGTTTTTAATAAACAGTCGCAGGGGCCTGGTATCTTCGACTGGCGTCAGCTCCACCCGCAAGGGGTCTCACCTACCACCAGCGTGCCTTCTCCCGAAGTTACGGCACCATTTTGCCTAGTTCCTTTACCCGAGTTCTCTCAAGCGCCTTGGTATTCTCTACCTGACCACCTGTGTCGGTTTGGGGTACGGTCTCGAATAGCCTGAAGCTTAGAAGATTTTCCTGGAAGCATGGCATCAATGACTTCCCGCTCTAAGAGCAGTCGTCGTCGCGTCTCGAGATTGTGGACCCGGATTTGCCTAAGTCCACTCCCTACTCGCTTAAACCGGGACAACCGTCGCCCGGCTCACCTAGCCTTCTCCGTCTCTCCATCGCAGCTATCCAAGGTACGGGAATATTAACCCGTTTCCCATCGACTACACCTTTCGGTCTCGCCTTAGGGGCCGACTCACCCTGCGCCGATTAGCGTTGCGCAGGAACCCTTGGTCTTCCGGCGTGCGGGTTTTTCACCCGCATTGTCGTTACTCATGTCAGCATTCGCACTTCTGATACCTCCAGCATGCTTCTCAACACACCTTCGCAGGCTTACAGAACGCTCCCCTACCCCGCATACAAAGTATGCAGCCGCAGCTTCGGTGACCAGTTTGAGCCCCGTTACATCTTCCGCGCAGGCCGACTCGACTAGTGAGCTATTACGCTTTCTTTAAAGGATGGCTGCTTCTAAGCCAACCTCCTAGCTGTCTGAGCCTTCCCACATCGTTTCCCACTTAACTGGTACTTGGGGACCTTAGCTGGCGGTCTGGGTTGTTTCCCTCTTCACGACGGACGTTAGCACCCGCCGTGTGTCTCCCGGATAGTACTCACAGGTATTCGGAGTTTGCATCGGGTTGGTAAGTCGGGATGACCCCCTAGCCGAAACAGTGCTCTACCCCCTGTGGTATTCGTCCGAGGCGCTACCTAAATAGCTTTCGGGGAGAACCAGCTATCTCCGGGCTTGATTAGCCTTTCACTCCGATCCACAAGTCATCCCCTGGCTTTTCAACGACAGTGGGTTCGGTCCTCCAGTGCCTGTTACGGCACCTTCAACCTGCTCATGGATAGATCGCCCGGTTTCGGGTCTATGCCCAGCGACTAAATCGCCCTATTCAGACTCGGTTTCCCTACGGCTCCCCTAAACGGTTAACCTCGCCACTGAACATAAGTCGCTGACCCATTATACAAAAGGTACGCCGTCACGGAACAAGTCCGCTCCGACTGCTTGTACGCATACGGTTTCAGGATCTATTTCACTCCCCTCACAGGGGTTCTTTTCGCCTTTCCCTCACGGTACTGGTTCACTATCGGTCAGTCAGGAGTATTTAGCCTTGGAGGATGGTCCCCCCATGTTCAGACAGGATATCACGTGTCCCGTCCTACTCGATTTCACCAGACTCAGGTTTCGGATACGGGGCTATCACCCACTATGGCGGCACTTTCCAGAGCCTTCTCCTACCAGTTGTCTAGCTTAAGGGCTAGTCCCCGTTCGCTCGCCGCTACTTAGGGAATCTCGGTTGATTTCTTTTCCTCGGGGTACTTAGATGTTTCAGTTCCCCCGGTTCGCCTCTTACACCTATGGATTCAGTGTAAGATACCGACCCGAAAGTCGGTGGGTTTCCCCATTCAGAAATGCCCGGATCACAGCTTGTTTGCCAGCTCCCCGAACCTTATCGCAGGCTTCCACGTCTTTCATCGCCTCTGACTGCCAAGGCATCCACCGTATGCGCTTAGTTGCTTGACTATATAACCCCAAGACAACTGATCACGATTCAACATCCCTCACCAGGCAAGCCTGATAAAGAACCCTGTTTCGAGACAGCCACTTGAAGCAATAGAACAACCACTTCAACGACAACACCGGATAACGCTTGAAATCGTTATCACTCTGATCAATGAATTCCGGAGATAATGGAATCCATCAATCGTGCTCTATCTCGTCCAATTTGTTAAAGAGCAAATCTGACCCAGTGATCAGAAAGGAAGGCTTCATCAACGTGAAACATTCGTTTCTGTACACTACTAACCGGAGTTAGTCAGTTTAAAGCATCGATCGTTCAGGCTTTTGGTGGAGCTGAGCGGGATCGAACCGCTGACCTCCTGCGTGCAAGGCAGGCGCTCTCCCAACTGAGCTACAGCCCCTCATCGAAACCACTCACCGACTCGGCGCCCTACCATTCTCGCCGAACTCGGAAAATCGTTCAGATCTAGGCGCTTTCAGGTGTAGCGTGCGAGTAGCACGTGAGCCTGGAAGCAACGACGAGCTGAGCGATTTTGGTGGGTCTGGGTGGACTTGAACCACCGACCTCACCCTTATCAGGGGTGCGCTCTAACCACCTGAGCTACAGACCCAATTATCACTGCATCTTGCACCACCTGAGCTGCGTTGCAGTCTTCGTTCACTCGGTCACGTACTTATGTACGCTCCCTCGCTCTCTCAGCCTGCGCCTTGTCAGCTGTCACAACCTACAGCGCTAATGCCTGCTTCACTTTAAAGTGCCGCAGCCATCGGGCCTGCATAGACCCTTTTGCTCTCTTTATTAGCCAACCAAGTAATTCGTGTGGACTCTGACCGAAGCATTCGGCTTCGTTTAAGGAGGTGATCCAGCCGCAGGTTCCCCTACGGCTACCTTGTTACGACTTCACCCCAGTCATGAACCACACCGTGGTGATCGTCCTCCCGAAGGTTAGACTAACCACTTCTGGTGCAATCCACTCCCATGGTGTGACGGGCGGTGTGTACAAGGCCCGGGAACGTATTCACCGTGACATTCTGATTCACGATTACTAGCGATTCCGACTTCACGCAGTCGAGTTGCAGACTGCGATCCGGACTACGATGCGTTTTGTGAGATTGGCTCCCCCTCGCGGGTTTGCAGCCCTCTGTGCGCACCATTGTAGCACGTGTGTAGCCCTGGCCGTAAGGGCCATGATGACCTGACGTCATCCCCACCTTCCTCCGGTTTGTCACCGGCAGTCTCCCTAGAGTTCTCAGCCGAACTGCTAGCAACTAGGGATAGGGGTTGCGCTCGTTACGGGACTTAACCCAACATCTCACGACACGAGCTGACGACGGCCATGCAGCACCTGTGTCAGAGTTCCCGAAGGCACCAATCCATCTCTGGAAAGTTCTCTGCATGTCAAGGCCAGGTAAGGTTCTTCGCGTTGCGTCGAATTAAACCACATGCTCCACCGCTTGTGCGGGCCCCCGTCAATTCATTTGAGTTTTAACCTTGCGGCCGTACTCCCCAGGCGGTCTACTTAGTGCGTTAGCTGCGCCACTAAGACTTCAAGAGTCCCAACGGCTAGTAGACATCGTTTACGGCGTGGACTACCAGGGTATCTAATCCTGTTTGCTCCCCACGCTTTCGCACCTCAGTGTCAGTATTGGTCCAGGTAGCCGCCTTCGCCACTGGTGTTCCTTCCTATATCTACGCATTTCACCGCTACACAGGAAATTCCACTACCCTCTACCATACTCTAGCCTGACAGTTCGAAATGCCGTTCCCAGGTTAAGCCCGGGGCTTTCACATCTCGCTTATCAAACCACCTACGCGCGCTTTACGCCCAGTAATTCCGATTAACGCTTGCACCCTCCGTATTACCGCGGCTGCTGGCACGGAGTTAGCCGGTGCTTCTTCTGTGAGTAACGTCAAGCCCTACGAGTATTAGTCGCAGAGTTTTCCTCCTCACTGAAAGTGCTTTACAACCCGAAAGCCTTCTTCACACACGCGGCATGGCTGGATCAGGGTTGCCCCCATTGTCCAATATTCCCCACTGCTGCCTCCCGTAGGAGTTCGGGCCGTGTCTCAGTCCCGATGTGGCTGATCATCCTCTCAGACCAGCTACGGATCGTCGCCTTGGTAGGCCTTTACCCCACCAACTAGCTAATCCGACATAGGCACATCCAATAGCGCAAGGTCCGAAGATCCCCTGCTTTCCCCCGAAGGGCGTACGCGGTATTAATCCGGGTTTCCCCGGGCTATCCCCCACTACTGGGCAGTTTCCTATGCATTACTCACCCGTCCGCCGCTCGTCAGCGGGGTGCAAGCACCCCCTGTTACCGCCCGACTTGCATGTGTTAAGCCTGCCGCCAGCGTTCAATCTGAGCCATGATCAAACTCTTCAGTTTAAATCATACAAGAATCCGAAGATTCTCTATTCTTGCTCAAGACAAAACTCAATTTCGACGAGTCACTGTCCTGATATTTCGTATCCGAAATACCTCGGCCAGCGCCCACACGAATTACTTGGTCAACTTTTTAAAGAGCGTTTGAGCTGTTGCTCAATCAAGGCCGCGTATTCTACATCGTTCCGCTGCCTTGTCAACCGTTTATTTTTCGATGTTTTCCGCTTCCGGAAAGCGCCGAAAAATGACCCGGCTTACTGCTTGTTTCGAGGCGCGCATTCTACAGCGAACTGCTTGCCTGTCAACTGCTTTCTGAAGATTTTTAAAACTCATTTTCTTCAGCGCTTTCAAACAGTTATCTTTCGATTTCTGAGCCACCTCAGCGGTGCTCCCCTCGAAAGAGATGCGCATTCTACAGACCTGCCTGGGGGTGTCAACGGCGATTCTGAAAAAAACTCAAAATCGCCCAAAATCGATCACGCAGTAATCAGAACGCGGGCGATCTTCTTCTTGCCCGCCTGGATGACACAATCATCACCCTCTACAAACATCCGATCGCCTTCGAATTTCTGACCATCCACAAAGACCGCACCACGGCCCAGGACGTCTCTGGCTGCCGCGCCATTCTTTACCAAACCTGCCAGACGAAGCACTGACGCCATCGGAATCTCTGACTGCCCTTCCAGTGGCACCTCCACAGTCGGCACATTATCAGGAATCTCGCCAAGAGCAACGCGATTACCGGCAGACTTGTGGGCAGTGCGCGCTGCCTCCTCATCGTGGAACCGGGTAATAATCTCTTCCGCCAGCAACTTCTTATAGTCCTGCGGGTTGGCACCATCGGCGACAGCCTTACGGAACTCCTCCACCTCCGCAAGCGGCCGGAAGCTCAACAGCTCGAAGTAACGCCATAGAAGATCATCCGGCATGGAAAGCAGCTTGGTATACATCTCACCTGGCGAGTCATTCACGCCCACATAGTTGCCCAGAGACTTGGACATCTTCTGAACACCGTCGAGCCCCTCCAGAATCGGCATGGTAAGAATCACCTGGGGCGACTGGCCGTAGTGCTTTTGAAGAATTCGCCCCATCAGAAGATTGAACTTCTGGTCGGTCCCACCCAGCTCAACATCGGCCTCCATGGCAACAGAGTCATACCCCTGAACCAACGGATAGAGGAACTCGTGAATCGCGATCGCCTGCTCAGCCCTGTAACGCTTGGTAAAGTCATCCCTCTCCAGCATGCGGGCAACGGTGTACTGCCCCGCCAGCTTGATCATATCGGCGGCGCTCATCTTGTTCATCCAATCGGAATTGAACATGACGCGCGTCTTTTCAGGATCCAGGATTTTGAACACCTGCTCTTTATAGCTAACTGCGTTCTCGGCAACCTGCTGCTCCGTTAAAGGAGGGCGTGTGGCACTCTTGCCAGTGGGATCCCCGATCATCCCGGTGAAGTCTCCAATCAGAAACATCACTTCGTGACCGAGATCCTGGAACTGGCGAAGCTTATTAATAAGAACCGTGTGCCCAAGATGAAGGTCGGGCGCCGTGGGATCGAAACCCGCCTTGATCCGGAGCGGACGACCTTCCTTCAGTTTCTCGATAAGCTCATCTTCCGGAATGAGTTCGTCTACGCCTCGCTTGATTATCGCCAACGCTTCATCAATGGATGCCATGAACAACACGTCCCCGCTTTGATCTTGGAAAGATTCTGTCAGTTACAGACTTCAACAAAAGAAATCTGTGAGTTACCTGTCCCCCTGCTACAGTAAGCTGACCAGAAATTGACCAACACCGAGTTTGCAGGGCGGCGCATTATAACAACGCTGTCAAAAGAAATCCGGAGGATGGAACAGTAACCGTAATGTTCCACGCTGTCCCGCATGCATTTTATACGGTAATCTGTTGGACTATACTTGAACAACAGCTTTAATTAGGTAGTACAAGCTGCCGTAATGCCGATTAAAACGGGTGCGATACGTGCTAAAAATGTTTCCCAAAACTCACATTACCATTGCTGCTGCGGCCACGGTTGTTGTTACCGCCGCCGTCCTTATGAGCCCAAGCAGCAACGTTGAAGCGAAAAGGATGTCCTACGCTCTGGATCTGGAGCAGGGCACCGTTTCTGAAACAGGCGCCTCGACAGTGCAGGCGACAACCCCGGCCGCCCCTGTCACAGAAACCCAGCCGGAAGTATCCGAATCAGAGGTTGCGACAGAAGCCAGCCAGCAGGCGAACCTTGCTGCGCCGGAATTGCCCGCCGCCCCGAAAGAGCCCGAGCTCGACTGGCAAACCTTCGCAGTCAAGTCCGGCGACACCCTTTCTTCTCTGTTCAAGAAAGCCGGTTTCAATGACGGCATTATGCTCTCCGTGATTCACGGCGACGGCGAGGCGGACAAGCTACAGCGACTGTACGCTGGCGAAACTATTCGCTTTGCCACCTCCGAAGACGGCTCACTAGCAGCCATTGATCTGCAACGAAACCTTCTGGAGACTCTGAAGATTACGAAAGAGGGTGATAGCTTCAGCGGCGAGACTGAAGTTCGCAAACCGGAAGCACGGCCGGCCTTTGCGTCCGGCACTATAGACGGCTCTTTGTATCTTGCCGCTCGTGATGCGGGTCTCAATGACCGCCTGACAATGGAGCTGGCAGGCATCTTTGGCTGGGATATCGACTTTGTTTACGATGTCCGGAAGGGCGACCAGTTCGAAGTGGTTTATGAAGAGCTCTACCTGGACGGCGAAAAGTTCGACACCGGTCGGATCCTGTCTGCACGATTTGTTAACCGCGGCGAAGAAAATCTCGCACTGCTTTATACCGACAGCAATGGCGACAGCGATTACTACGCCCCCGATGGCAAAAGCATGCGCAAGGCATTCCTGCGAACCCCCATCAATGCCAGGATTTCTTCTCCATTCAACCTTCAGCGCCGCCATCCCGTTCTGGACGTTGTGCGCCCGCATGAAGGCACCGATTACGCAGCACCTCCCGGCACCCCCATCAAGGCGGCAGGTTCCGGTCGGGTGAAATTCGCCGGCTGGAAGGGTGGTTACGGAAGAACCGTTATCCTCCAGCACGGTGACAACATCACTACGCTGTATGCTCATATGAGCCGCCTGGGTAAAGGCATCAAGAATGGCACCCGGGTCAAGCAGGGCCAGACTATCGGCCACGTCGGCTCCTCTGGGATGGTCACTGGCCCACACCTGCATTACGAGTTCAGGCTGAACGGGTCGCCACGTAACTCACGCACCGTTAAGTTACCGGACGCCAAGCCCATTCCTTCTTCCGAAATGGCTCGATTCAAGAAGTTCACCGAACAACGAATCGCCCAGTTTGACGTTTTCCGCGAGAGCTACCAGCAACTCGCACTGGCTTCAGACGACTGAACTAAGAATGGAAGCCTGGATAGGGTTGATGTCGGGCACCAGCATGGATGGCATTGATGCCGTGCTGGTGTCTTTCCAGAACAACACCGTTAAGATCCACGCCTCGCACACCACCCCCTACCCCGATCATATTCGCCATCGCCTGCTTGCCGCCAGCCAGAATCAGGCCGCACCCGACGAGGTCGGTGAGCTAGACACTCTGGTCGGCACGCTGTTTTCCGAGGCGGCGCATGAGGTTATTCAATCTTCCGGCTTTGACCGAACGACGATTCGCGGCATTGGCAGCCACGGCCAAACGATTCGCCACCAACCCTCCGGCACAGCCCCTTTCTCAATCCAGATCGGCAATCCTTCCGTGGTTGCCGAAGCCACAAACATCACAACGGTCGCAGATTTCCGAAGAAGGGATATGGCCGCGGGAGGCCAGGGTGCTCCGCTGGTTCCAGCCTTCCATAAGGCCTTTTTCAGTTTGGATACCGAGAACCGCTGCATTCTCAACCTCGGGGGCATTGCCAACATCACCTGGCTTCCGGCAAGCGCGGACCTGCCGGCAACCGGATTCGACACGGGCCCAGCCAATGCATTGATGGATGCCTGGTGTCTGGACCAGACCGGGCTTCCGTTTGATAGCGATGGCCACTGGGCCAAAGAAGGTTCAGTCAACCAGGAGCTGCTTGAAGACATGCTTTCCGATGCCTACTTCTCGAAGGCACCCCCAAAGAGCACGGGCAAAGAGCGGTTCAATCTTGATTGGGTCAAAACACTGGTAAGTCGCCACCCGGGCATTCCAGCGGAAGATATCCAGAGGACGTTGCTACAACTGACCGTTACCAGCGTCGTTAATCAGCTGCCTGAGACCGCAGACCTTCGGGTTTACGTATGCGGCGGTGGGGCGCGAAACCCGCTCTTGATGGAAGAGCTGGGCAAGGCACTGCCTGAAGCCCGACTCTCACTAACCTCGGAACTGGGTGTGGACCCTCAAATGGTGGAACCTGTGGCGTTCGCATGGCTGGCAAAGCAGGCGCTCGAAGGGAAGCCCGGGAACCTGCCGGACGTGACCGGGGCGGCCGGCCCTCGCATCCTGGGAGCCATCTACCCGGCCTGAAGCCTTTTCCAATCAGATCGAGAAGGAACTGCCACACCCGCAAGTGGAGCTGGCATTGGGGTTCTGGACCACAAACTGAGACCCCTGCAGGCCTTCCTGATAATCAATGGTGGCGCCCACCAGATACTGGTAGCTCATCGGATCAACCAGAAGAAAGACGCCATCGCGCTCAATCACAGTGTCTTCCTCATCCTGGTTTTCATCAAACGAGAAGCCGTATTGAAATCCGGAACAGCCCCCGCCCGTGACAAAGACACGGAGTTTGAGTTCGGGGTTTTCTTCTTCCTCGATCAACTCACGTACTTTGGCAACGGCACTGTCACTAAAGAACAGCGGTGTGGCCATTTGTTGCTGAACTGCGCTCAAGTTCGCCTCCGGATTATCGTGAACAACTCAGGCGATTATGGTATTCCTGACTAAAACAATCAACTATTCGGACTTTCCACCATCGGCCGACTCCTCGGATCCCGAGTCCTCATCACCGTTGGCAACCTGCTTGTGCCCGGATCCGGCAGATTTGGCATCCTGGGATAGCAGACCGACAGGTTCCCGCTGATGTACCAGATTTCCGTTCACCGAGGCACCCATCGCCATCTCGATCAGGTTGTAGTACACGCTACCATTGATAGAGGCTTTTTCCGCCAGTTCAAGATGCGCCGATGCGTAAACATCACCGTTCACAGTACCGTTAATAATGACGTGGGGCGCGTTGATATCGCCTGTCACTTCGCCAACTTCCGAAACCCTGAGCACCGCGTCAGTGCCCTCATCAGCAACTACCTTCCCGCGAATACGGCCATCCACGTGAAGCCCACCGCTGAAATGCACATCCCCTTCCACGGTAGTCCGAGAGGAAATCAGAGTGTCAAAATGGCCGGTGGGCCGGCGCGGTTTCTGCTTTTTCTTGCCAAGCATGTCAGTTCTCCGTTAAATCGTCCCAGTTAAAGGTGCGCTCGGCTTGCGAGGATTTTCTTCCCTCCGCCTGGGCTACCACCTGGATCTCAAGCGGCTCAAATTGTTCCGGCAATTTCAGAGAACCTTCAACGTCCTGAAAATACCGGAAACGGAATTTCACACCGAGATCGGCTATATCCTCCGAGAGATCACGCAAAGCGATGACCTCTTTTTCTTCATCACGCAAACCGATGACATTGACCGCCACCACACCGGAAATGTAGCTCTTGTTGTTGCCGACCTGGGTCAGCACCAACTTGAAGTCATAGCTATCCCGATTACGGGCCGGAACCAGCGTAAAACTGTCAACCTGGAGCCCCTTGCTGGTTTCCGAAGGCGCCATGATGTTTTTATAGAAGGTCAGGTCCGATTGCAGTGATCCAATGCGGGTTTCCAGATCGACGATGGTTTTTCGCGCCTGGTTGAGAGCCTGCTCATCAATTGCACGCCCTCGTTCCAGGTTGATCAGCTGTTGCCGGGCCTTGCGGAAATCCTCTCGCAGCGTTTCGACTTCATTCTCCAGTACCTGGTTGGACTCCTCAGCACTGGAGAACCGGAAACCACCCTGAGCCAGACCGGTTGCATAGCCGGCAATCGCCGCAACAACGGTAAAAACCAGCAGAATGGCCGTTCTGCGCAGGCGATAACCGGGGCGATGGCGAATAACGACATACTCTTCAGCAGGCTTTCGCTGTTCGCTCACAATCTTTCCCTGTGCATCAAGGCAGCAGCGCCGGGGCCTCAAGCCCCATGGTTTCTTTCAGGCCGAACATGATGTTCATATTCTGAACCGCCTGCCCCGCCGCGCCTTTCACCAGATTGTCGATCACAGAGGAGACAATCACGATGTTGCTCTGTTCCTGCCTGTGCAGCGCCATACGGCACTGGTTCGCCCCGCGCACACTGCGGGTTTCCGGATGGCTGCCAAAAGGCATCACATCGACAAAGGGCTCGTCGGCAAAACGCTCCTCAAACAACGCCTGCAGCCGATCAAAATCGGCCGGATTTTTCAGCTCGGCGTAGAGTGTTGCTTCAATGCCACGAATCATTGGAATCAGATGGGGAACGAAAGTCACGCCCACATCGCCGCCGGCCGCGCCGGACAGTCCCTGTCGGATCTCGGGCAGATGGCGATGGCCAGAGGCACCATAGGCCTTGAAGCTTTCACCAACCTCACCGTGCAGCATGCCAATCTTGCCCTGCCGGCCGGCGCCGCTGGCGCCGGATTTGGCATCCGCAATCAACCGGGCAGGATCTACCAACCCTTGCTCCAGCAAAGGCAGGAAACCAAGTTGAACCGCGGTGGGGTAACAACCCGGGTTGGCAACCAGCTGAGCCGCACGTATTTCGTCCCGCACCACTTCCGGCAGACCATAGACCGCTTTTTCAGCCCATTCCGGGCTTTCATGGGCCATGCCGTACCAATTAGCCCAGACATCCAGATCCTTCAGACGAAAATCGGCGGACAGATCCACTACACGCACGCCGGCCGACATCAGTTCCGGAACCATTCTCATGGCTACGCCATGGGGTGTTGCGAAGAACACCAGATCGCAGGCTCCAAGCACGGCTACGTCGGGCTCAGAAAACGCCACGTCGTAGTGCCCTCGCAAATTGGGGTACATATCCGCTACCGGCATGCCCGCCTCAGACCTTGAGGTAATGCAACTGACCGAAACTTCAGGGTGAACCGCGAGGATTCTCAGCAGTTCCACACCGGTGTAGCCGGTGCCACCAACGATGCCTACTTTAATCACCATTTTCTCCAGCGACGTCGTATCAGAATTAAGAGCTTTAACGCCGTAGTCTACCATGATAAACCAATGACTTATTGCAGCCCTCAGGGCGACCGTTACAATGTTGTCAGAATCCTTCTGACAGTCCACCCAAATCCACCGGACCTCTGGCCTCATGCAGAAAATCTGGCACCAGATTACCGAGCATCTGATCCCTGTTTTCCGGCGCCGGTTATCCGGTGTTGATGCTTTGCCGCAACTGGCCGTGCTCGGCCTGCTGTCCGGGTTGATTACCGGTGGCGTCATCCTGGTGTTCCGCCTGGCCATTGAGTGGCCGCTCGAGCATTTTCTTCCAGGCAATGGCTCCGAATCCTTCGAGGAACTGAATCTGCTGACCCGGGGGCTTCTCCCGCTCGCCGGGGCGCTCGGCCTGGGCTTGCTGATGCACCGCCTGGCCACCCACGACCGCAAGGTCGGGATCGTTCACGTTATGGAGCGCCTGAACTACCATCAGGGCTACATCTCCATACGCAGCGCAATTGTGCAGTTTATCTCGGGGGTGGCCACCGTGGTCAGCGGCCAGTCGGCAGGTCGTGAGGGGCCGGCCGTGCACCTGGGCGCGGCCTTTTCGAGCCTGATGGGACAATGGATGCGCCTGCCGAACAACAGCATCCGGACACTGGTGGCCTGCGGCTGTGCGGCGGCCATTTCAGCGTCATTCAACACGCCGATCTCAGGTGTCATTTTCGCCATGGAAGTGGTGATGATGGAATACACCATTGCGGGTTTCACACCAATCATTCTGGCGGCGGTAAGCGCAGCGATTGTTACCCAGGCGGTGTATGGCGCGGAACCGGCCTTCAGCGTGCCGGCGCTGACCATGAACTCGTTGACAGAGATCCCCTGGATACTGGCCATTGCCGTGATTATCGGCATCGCTGCGGCGCTGTTTATCCAGCTGGTCGACACCATGGGCAAGCACCACCACCGTCCGGTTTTGTTGCGCATTACCATTGCGGGCCTTCTGATGGTGCCATTCGCCATTTTCATTCCGGAAACCATGGGTATCGGGTACGACACCGTCAACGAAACCATTAACGGTGAGCTGGGGTTCTGGCTATTGCTCGGAGCTGGCGCCGCCAAGCTGGTGATCACCTCGCTTTCCATTGGCCTGGGCATGCCAAGTGGAGTGATTGGTCCCACGCTGTTCATGGGGGCAACCCTGGGCGGTGCCATGGGGTTGATTGGCGCACAGATTCTGCCGGAACACGCATCATCGGTTGGCTTTTACGCCATGCTGGGAATGGGCGCCATGATGGGTGCCGTGCTTCAGGCGCCGCTCGCTGCCCTGATGGCGCTGATGGAACTCACGCGAAATCCCAACATCATCCTTCCGGGTATGCTTATCATTACCACCTCGAGCCTGGTCACCAGCGAGGCCTTCGGCAAGAAATCACTGTTCCTGACCATCCTCAAGAACCAGGGGCTGAGCTACCAGAATTCCCCGGTAATTCAGGCCCTCCGGCGGGTATCGGTTGGTGCCATCATGGACCGAAGTATACTACGCACCGAGCGGCACCTGAGCGTCGAAGAGGCACGAAAGGCCCTGAAATCCGAGCCAAAGTGGCTGGTCGTTGAAGGCAGTAGCGGGCCCACCGCCCTGTTACCGGCCGTCGATCTGGCGAGATACCTGGAGGATACGGAAAAGCTGGTGGCCGAGGAGGAAGTCGAACCACCGGAGTCCATCGACCTGATGGACATTCCCGCCAATCGTCGTGACGTTGCCCCGGTACAGTACCAGGCCACCCTGGAGGAAGCCTTGAATGAGTTCGATGCAACTAACGCCGAGGCCCTTTACGTACAACGTCACGTGGCGCCCATGATCCAGCGGGTTTATGGCGTGGTGCTGAAAGCCGATATCGAGAGTTACTACCAATACCGACGGAGCTGACGAATGCTTTGGGTGAAAGCCTTCCATATTATTTCACTGGTGTGCTGGTTCGCCGGCATCTTCTACCTGCCCAGGCTGTTCGTCTACCATGCCGCCTGTGAGGACGAGCCCGGTCGTGAGCGCTTCAAGATCATGGAGCGCAAGCTTTACCGCGGCATTACCACACCCTCGATGGTCGCAACCTTTGTCTTCGGCGTCTGGCTGATCAGTTACAATGCATCCGGCTATTTCAGCCAGGGCTGGATGCATGCCAAGCTGTTACTGGTGGCAATTCTGATTGTTTACCATTTTTATTGCGGACACCTTGTAAAGGTCTTCCGGGACGACCAGAACACCAGAAGCCACGTGTTTTACCGTTGGTTCAATGAGCTGCCGGTCCTGATCCTGCTGGCCGTTGTTATCCTGGCAGTTGTCAAACCGTTTTGAGGAGCTGAGTCATTAAACGTTTTACCCGACCCCAGGTTCTTATTCTTTCCGGCCTCGACCCATCCGGCGGCGCCGGGATTCAGGCCGACATTCAGGCAGTCACCTCGCTGGGCTGCCATCCCTTGCCGGTTCTCTCGTGCCTCACCGTTCAGGATACCCGCAACGTGTATGGCGCCGAGCCGGTATCCGCAGACCTGATTCGCCAGCAACTCCAGTGCCTTGCTGAAGACACCCCCATTCACGCCATTAAAACCGGCGCCCTGGGCAACGCAGCGGTGGTGGATGTGCTGGTGGAGTTCATCCGTGAACACCCCGGTATACCAGTGATTACCGACCCGGTGATCAAGGCCGCAGGTGGAGGTGACCTGGCCGATGACGCACTGGTCAGCGCCATGAAAGAGAAGTTGTTTCCTCTGGCAGAGATGATTACGCCAAACGGTATCGAGCTGGCGATGCTCGGGGGCAGCGATACCCCTGATCAGGCCGCCGACAACCTGTTGCAAGGCGGTTGTGAATCGGTATTGGCCACCGGAGGGCACGGCACTGGCGTTCACATTATCAACACCCTGTACAATCACGCGCCTGAACCCATGCGCTGGGAGGTTGAACGTATCGGCGGCGAGTATCACGGCACCGGCTGTACCCTGGCCGCGGCGATTGCCGCCGGCAGGGCCTCCGGTCTGTCCCCACGCGCCGCCATCTCCCAGGCCCAGAACTACGTTCATCGCGCCATACTGCACGCTCTGGAAGTGGGCAAAGGCCAGCCGGTCCCGGATCGAGGTATTCTGTGGGAACGATGAGTAAAGGGCTTTGTCCGGGCCTCTACGCCATCACGGACAGCGCGCTCACTCCACCGGAAACACTGATCGAATCGGTTGAGGCAGCGCTTCGCGGCGGCGCGGTCATGGTACAATATCGCGAGAAACACGCGCCGATGGCCGAGAGACTTAGCCAGGCCAGGAACCTGCAGGCAGTTTGCCAGAACGCAGGCGTCCCGTTGCTGATCAACGACGATCCGGAGCTGGCGAAACGCGTGGGCGCTGCCGGAGTCCATATGGGGCAGACGGACGGCTCGCTGACCGCCGCCCGCGAACTACTCGGTGACCAGGCCATTATCGGCATAACCTGCCACGCCGATCTGGCATTGGCACGAGCCGGACTGAAGGCAGGCGCCGACTACCTGGCGTTCGGGCGCTTCTATACGTCGTCGACCAAACCCGGTGCACCGGCAGCATCCCCCGGGGTGCTGACCGAAGCCAAGAATTTCGGGCGCCCGCTGACCGCCATTGGCGGTGTGACTGTGGAAAACGGCGAACCCCTGATTCGCGCCGGGGCCGACATGCTTGCCGTGGTTGGCGGCCTGTTTGGCGGAACCACTGATGACATTGAGCTGCGAGCCAAAGGTTTTGAACGCCTGTTCGCAAGCCATCACCCACTTTTTTCACTTCCCGAATAACAGGAGCCCAGATCCATGACGCACTCCGAAACCCTGTTCGAGCAGGCCCAGAAATACATCCCCGGTGGCGTGAATTCTCCGGTCCGGGCGTTTCGCGGTGTCGGTGGTACGCCCATTTTCTTCAAGCACGCCCAGGGCGCCTATCTGTACGACGAAGACGATCAACGCTACATCGATTACATCGGCTCCTGGGGCCCCATGATTCTTGGTCACGGCGACCAACGCATCAAGGATGCCCTGCACGCGCAGGTCGACCTGGGCGTTGGCTATGGCGCACCCACGGCTCTCGAAACCGAGATGGCCAAGAAGGTGTGCGAACTGGTGCCCTCCATCGAACTGGTACGCATGGTCAACTCCGGCACCGAGGCCACCATGAGCACCGTTCGACTCGCCCGGGGCTACACCGGTCGCGACAAGATCGTGAAATTTGAGGGTAATTACCACGGCCACGTGGATTCACTTCTGGTAAAAGCCGGCTCCGGCGCGCTCACCCTGGGTGTACCGAACTCCCCGGGCATCCCAGCCAACCTGGCCGAGCACACCATCACGCTGACTTACAACGACATGGACAGCGTTCGGGAATGCTTCCGGGAGATGGGCGACCAGATCGCTGCCATTATCGTTGAGCCGGTGGCCGGTAACATGAACTGCATTCCGCCGGTTCCGGGTTTCCTGGAAGGGCTTCGGGAAGTGTGCGACGAGCATGGCACTGTGTTGATCTTCGACGAGGTGATGACCGGGTTCCGGGTTTCCCTCGGCGGTGCCCAGGGACTCTACGGTGTTACCCCCGATCTCACGGCCCTGGGCAAGGTGATCGGTGGCGGCCTTCCGGTCGGCGCCTTTGGCGGCAAACGGGAAATCATGGAGCACATTTCGCCACTCGGCCCGGTTTACCAGGCAGGTACCCTGAGCGGCAACCCCCTGGCCATGTGTGCCGGCCTGACAACGCTGAATGCGATCTCCGAACCCGGTTTCCACGACCGGTTGACCGAGAAAACCAATGCCGTTCGCGATGGCCTGAAAGAAGCCGCTGACGCCACCGGCATCCCGTTGACGGTGCAGAGTGCCGGCGCCATGTTCGGGTTCTTCTTCACCGAGGAAACCTCTGTCACCCGCTTTGACCAGGTAATGGCCTGTGATGTCGAACGCTTCAAGAAGTTCTTCCAGGGCATGCTGAAGGAAGGCGTCTATCTGGCACCTTCAGCCTTTGAGGCCGGCTTCACCACGGCTGCACTGTCAGAACAGGACATCGCCGATACCATAGCGGCAGCAAAAAAGGTTATGGCGACGCTCTGATCTTTCGACTCTTCCCCACCGACGACCCCGCAGGTCTCAGCCTGTCCTGCGGGGCCACCTCAGTGACGAGCGTCACACTTCTACGGCGAACACACCCTCCTGGCCTCTTCTGCCGTTGACTTACCACCCCGACTGATCAAATGTTGATCTAATCTCTACCGAGATGCTCTGACGGCACCAATCTAACAAAGACAAGAATCAAGTCAGCGCACGGAAGCACTCGATCTGCCATGTTGCAGATGCAGTACGAGAAGATAGTCTCTGGAGCAACCCGTTAGGTTGAGCCGCAGTTTGAATAACAAACACAACATCAAACTGTAGGAACGACAATGAAACTCTGGATCCAAGCACTGGCCCTCGCCCTCACTGTGGCCTGGTCCGCACCCTCTGCCGCCTGGTGGTGGGACTCTACCCCTTCAAACTACACAGATACCCGTTACCCGGTTGTGCTGGTGCACGGTATGTTCGGCTTTGACTCCATTGCCGGCGTGGATTACTGGTACGGGGTCGCGGAGGATCTCCGCAAATACGGCGCCGATGTCTACACCACCCAGGTGCCGGCCCTGGACAGCACCATCGCTCGCGGGGAAGCCCTGCTGCCGCAGGTACAGGCCATCGCCGCGGTGCATGGCAAGGTCAATCTGATTGGCCACAGCCATGGTGGCCCCACGGCCCGTTACATTGCCAGGGTGCGGCCGGATCTGGTTGCCTCGGTAACGTCCGTTGGCTCGCCCCATAAAGGCTCGCCGGTTGCCGACCTGATCTACGGCTCCCCTGCCGAAAGCCTCGCAGCCAGTCTGGGTAATGCACTGGGCGGGCTGATCGACCTGCTCTCAGGTGGCGGTTACAACCAGGACCTGCGTTCCAGCCTGCAGTCCCTGACCACCCAGGGCAGCGCCGAGTTCAACAATTTTGCCCCTGCCGGCATTCCAACCACCGCCTGCGGTGAAGGTGCCTACTCGGCAAACGGCGTCCGCTTCTATTCCTGGGGCGGTACGGGGGTTCTGACCAACGTCCTGGATCCGTCCGACGCGCTTCTGGGCACCACCAGCCTGGCCTTCGGCTTCAGCCAGAACGACGGCCTGGTGGGCCGCTGCAGCAGTCGATTTGGCAAGGTGATCCGGGATAATTACTTCATGAACCATCTGGACGAAGTGAATCAGGCGCTGGGGCTGCACAGCCTGTTCGAGACAGACCCGAAAGCGGTTTTCAAGCAACACGCCAATCGCCTGAGGAACGCCGGACTGTAATGGTTAGCTGGCCTTCTGGCTTTGCGTTGCAGAGCTAGAAGGCCCCTTCCAGGGTCAACATCAGCGTCTGGCGCTGATAATCATACTGGGACAGACTGCTTCTGTTGTCCCGAACCAGCCACTCCCCCCGGACCAGCCAACGGCTGTCCAGAGACTTCTCCGCCAGCAATCCGATCTCCAGACGGCTATCCTCCCGGAGGCCGCTCTCACCAACTGCGGTCACCACCTGATGGGCATCCTGGTATCGGCTGTGGCGAACCGAGCCTGTTGTTCCGAGAGCCAGGTCAGGATGCCAGCGATAGCGACCGGCAACCTCCAGGGTGTGGTGGGTGGGAGAGACACTGACAAATTCATCGGCGGTTCGCAGATCCCGACGGTTATTGATCTCCAGGGAGTATTCGCCGTCGAACCGCCAGGATCCAAGGTGCTTGAGCGCATGGAGGCGCGCCCGATACCACTGGCCGTCATAGGCCTCGAAACCGGAACCACCGTTCACGGTAGCGGCGGCCAGAATTATTCCGCACTGGTCAGGGGCTGCCGGTAGCGAACACTGCCGCCAACGATAAAACCCCTCAATGCCGGATCGGGTTTCAAGGGATTCACTGTCGAACCAGGATTTCACCAACGACACCAGCGCCCCTCGCTCAACGGCTGTCAGGGTCTCAGACCAGCCTATCCGTCCCTGCAATACCTCGGTATCGTATTCGTGGTTGGATGGGTGTTCGCGGGAATAGGCGGCCACATCGAGCGCGATTCTGGAGCGGGCGCCGACTGGTCGTTCGTAGTTTCCCGCAGCCAGTGCTTCGAGGAAACCGCCACCCTCACTGGACGCCGTATCCTCGGGCAAGCCGGCAATATTGGAATCGTAACCGCCGGAGATGCCCAGATAGCCACGAAAGGAGGGCTCGCTGGCCGACGGCGGGACTCCGCCGGCCAGTTTATTCAGCTGGGCCCGGGCCAACGCCCGGATTTTATCCGGAGCACTCTCCGCCGATGCCTGTTCGAACCAGAGCCGGGCTTCGACAGGCTCGTCCCGGGCAAGCGCGACCAGACCAAGGTTATAACGCGCCAGGGCGCCGTCGGAGTCATCCAGCAAGGCACGGAAGGCCGATTCAGCGGCGACATAATCGCCCAGCTGATAGCAGACAACGCCGAGGTTGTAGAAAAGAGAGGGGGATGAGAGGCCTGCATCAATGGCGCTCTGGAAGCGCTGTTTCGAAGCGTTCAGGTCTCCTGCTTCAAAGGCTTCAACGCCGGCACGGAAATCCTCCATGCCGGCTTCTGTTTCCGCCGCCTGAAGATTCATTGTGGGCACTAAAAAAAGGAACAGGGACAGGGCGCGCCAAAATACCAGCAAACAGGTTTCTCCGGATTAATCCACGCGGGGCAGGAACGGTTACATCTCCGGCTTCAGCGATCCAGCCCTGGTGCATCCGGCAGCTCCGGGCGTTCCGGACGCTCCGGCAACTCAGGCTTACCCTTGATCAGTTCCCGGGATTGCCTGGCTTTTTCGGACATGGATTCACCAAACTCGCGCCCCCTTTCTCGGGCTTCACTCGCCGCATCCAGCCCCGGGGAGCCAGACTTACCCGGATTGTCGGGTCTTTCAATAGCACGGGGCAACTCAATTTCCCGCACGACCGAATCGGTGAGCTCTGCATCGTCAGTCACCATGCGCATGGTAACATCCAGATCATCATTAGCCAGTGTTGTCGCTGGCACCCCAAACCCGATCACCAGCAACCCGACCACTTTTACGCTCACTGCAAACCTGTCACCTGTCATGATTCGGGATCCTCGCCCGTTCGTTGTGGGTAGTCGGGAATCGGGGCCCGAAAGGTTTTCTGGCGATCTCCGGTGTCCAGTCGGGCCACCAACTCACCGGCACCGGGAAAGAGGAGCTTCAGGGGTAGCGACAAGACGTTCTCCCCTGCATTGAGGCTTACCTTCCAGCTAAGTTCACGATGCCCTGGCCAGGAGGCCAGCTCCACATTCGGTGGTAGCTCCAGGGTAAGCGTAACGTTTTCCAGGGCTTCACCGGAACGGAAGGCAAGGCGCACGGTTTTCTCAACAGGTTCGGTAATGCCGGATACCGGGTTTTCAGCGGCATTTTCCGACGACGCGACAACAGGCTCGGCGTTGTCATTCACTTTATCGGGCTGGAACAGAAAACCCAGGCCAATACCCAGGGCAAGAGCCGCCGCAATGGCACCACCCAACACCCCGTGACTCCATCCAGACTTCGGATTGGCTGCGCCTCGGGCAGACGACAAGACACGGTTGTGGAAATCAGGAGACGGCTCAGGGATGCTAAATTGCTCCTGCAACGCCCGGTTCAGATCGCGCTCCGAGGCAAGCCACTCGCGACACGCCAGGCAGCCAGCAATATGCTCTTCCACCCGGTCATGAGCGGGGGCAGAAAGCTGGTTGTTGATGTAGGCAGGTAGATCCACCCGGATTTCGTTGCAGGACATTGTCTTCACCTCACTCCCCCACACGTCCAGCCGGTTCAATTGGTTCCAGCTCCCGCTGCAATTTCTTTCGCAGGGCCGCCCGACACCTGTGTAGCCGCGATTTTACGGTCCCCAGCGGGATGTCCAGCACCTCCGCGATGTCCTCCTGGCGCCAGCCGTCCACATCATGAAGCAACAACAGGGTTCGCTGATCGGGTGTCAGGGTCATCATCACCCGGTCCAAAACCGGCCCCAGGCGAGACTGCTCCAGTTGCAGATCCGGTCCAACGTTGTCCGACTCAAGACTGTCCAGCCAGTCAGCCTGGCTTTCCGTACCGACCAACTCGGTCAACGGGCGGTCACTCTGACGGTTCTTACGCCGAACCTGGTCGATAAACTGCCGGTAGAGCACCCGGTTTAACCAGGGCCGTAACTGGTCAACGCTTTCCAGCTCATCAAGCTTTGGGAATAGCTTGACCACGACATCCTGAACCAGATCCTCGGCATCCTGTTGCTGACCGGCCAAACGGTAGGCAAACCGGTACATGGCGTCCAAGTGGGGCTTCACCAGGGCGTCAAAACGCCGGGACTTCGAGGGCTTGAAAGGAAAAATTGCCAAAGCCGTTGTTTACCTGCGTGGGTTCATGCCAGCGGCGCAGTCTATATCAAATAGCTGGGCCGATGCATTTGCCGAATTCCCGATCTGACAATTCAACGATTGCCGGGACATTAGGGAACGTTAACAAAAATCCCGGAACTCTGCTCCCAACAAGTGCGTGGTATAGGGGTCAGGTAGCGATGTTGCTTCGCTATGATTCCAGCAAATAAACCTTGGAGGTTTATATGAAACGTTCGATCCAACTTCTTGCCATTTCGACGCTTGCTGCAGGCATGGCGGCCTGTGGTGGCAGTGGTAGCGACAGTTCAGCGTCTTCGGGCACCGGCACGGTTTCCTTCGGAATTACCGATGCCCCGGCCATGGACCTGAGCAATGTCACCATTGCGTTCACGGAAATTCGTTTGAAGCCCGAGAATGGTCAATGGGTGGAATTTCCTCTTGAGGGGTTCGAACAGGTAAACCTGCTGGATCTTCAGGGTGGCCTGAGCGAACCACTGATTACGGATGAAGAAGTACCTGCCGGCACCTACACCGAGCTTCGGCTGATTGTCGACACGGACAACTCCTTCGTAAAGCTCGAATCTACAGGTGACAGCGAGTACACACTGGCAGTGCCGTCTGGCGAGCAAAGTGGCCTAAAGCTGAAGGGCAATTTCCTGGTGGCCGCAGACACAACTACCAATTTCACCATCGACTTCGACGTGCGCAAGTCCATCGTCGACCCGCAGGGTAACGCCCTGGCTAACTATATGCTGAAACCGTCCCTGAGACTGGTCAATAACCTTGAGGTTGGCTCTATACGTGGTGAGGTGGACGTCGCCCAAATCACTTCCACTCGTATGGCGGATGAAACTCTGGCTGACTGTCAGTACGACGGCGCTGTTTACGTCTTCTCCGGTGAGAATGCCGAAACCTCGGATCTGAACGTAAACAACGAGGAAGGCAATCCTCTGATGATTGTACCGGTTGAGCTCGACGATGAATCAAGCCTCTACAGCTACACGGCAGCATTCCTGCCAGAGGGTAACTACACCATCAGTTACAGCTGCCAAGAGGATAACAACGAGCAGGATGACAACCTAGACTTCGAGGGAACACAGAGCCTTGAGGTTGTTGCCAACCAGACAACCGAAGCCGAGCTGATTCCTCTTGTAGAATAAGCCGCTTCCCCGGCAGGCGGTCTCTGAACAACGGGCACCGCCTGCCGAGCAAAAAAGAGTCACAGCGCGGCGGCTCTCGCCTCCGCCTGATCCGCACCCGCCACATTCCCGCGAGCCCGACGGATATCCGCCAGCAACAGCCAACCTGCTCTCTGCAATCGGGTATCACTTCCGGCCAGCGACAAGCCCTTCAAAGTGAACTGCTCTGCTGAGCCCAGCTGATCACCCGCCACATAGGCTTCAGACAGTTTGAAATACACCTCGGCAGAACGGGGAGCAATCCGCTGTGCACGCTCCAGACGGGCGATGGCCCCTGAGACGTTACCTTGTGCCAACAGCTGGTCGGCCTCACGCACCAGGCTGAGCGCCGCAGGCGAAAGGCCATCCCCGGTTTCCCGATAGCTGGGGGAACTGGAACGGGAAGGTTCCCGGGTTTCCTCCGTCGCTTCCGGCTGTTCGCTCTTGCGCCAGACCGGGGCTTCGCTCTCTTCGGCATCAGTACTGGTTCTGGGCGGTTCGGGTGCCTTGGCCGGCTCACCACCAGCCGGCACGTAGATTCCGCCTCCCGGCCCGGAAGCACAGCCGGCCACTGACAGCAGCAAAGTAATCAGGGCGGCCCTGAACGAAATACGGTCAATCATTGAAACAGTCCTTCAAACCAGCCCCGGATACGACGTTCCAGATTTCCGGAGCACGAAATTGTCTGCGTGGGTTCGCTGCCGGCAATGTACGGCAACAGTCGGGCATTATCGCAGTATTCGTCCGTCAGTGCCTGCTGCTCCGAATTCACCCAGTGATAATTTACTCCGTCGGGCACCACAGGCGAAAAGCCGTGCTGTGGAACCTGCGCCATAAACCTCGACCAAACCGGCAAGGCGCCACTGGCCCCGGTCAATGATGTGGGGCCGTTATCATCGCGCCCGACCCAGGCCACTGCAAGCAGGTCGCCACTGAATCCGGCAAACCAGGAATCCCGGCCATCGTCGGTGGTTCCGGTCTTGCCTGCGAGGGTGAGTTCCTGGGGCACTGTGTAGTAGGCAGAACGGCCCGTCCCTTCCTGCATGGTTTCCTGCATAGCGTATTGCACCAGGTGCACGGCGGAGGGATCGGCAACCTGCTCAACTTCCAGGCTGTAACGGGATAAGGCCTCACCGCCGGCATCCGTCACTTCCCGGATGGTTCGCAGCGGGGTATTGAAGCCTGAGGTCGCCAGCCCCTGATAGATCTGCGCAACCGTCACCGGGCTCATTGAAACCGAGCCCAGAAGCATCGACGGGTAACGGGAAATCGGGGTATCAACCCCGAACGCCGTCAGAGTCTCTCGCACCCGGTCCACACCAATATCCAGCCCGACGCGCACGGCCGGCAGGTTATAGGAGTGTGACAGAGCCTTATGCAAGGGAACTTCGCCCCGCTCCTCACCATCGTAGTTCTTGGGCTGCCAGCGTTTGCCATCATCGAATTCCAGGGTAAAACTCTTATCCAGCACCGGCGTGGTCAGGGTATACCTTTCCGGCTCCTGCAGGGCCGACAGGTAGATAAACGGCTTGATCAGCGAGCCGATGGGGCGGTTGGCATCCAGTGCCCGATTGAAACCGGCGAATTGCGGGTCCCGGCCACCCACCAGGGCCAGCACCTCCCCGGAATCCTTCGCGGTTACCACGAGAGTGGCCTCCAGCGCTTCGGCATTCTGCCCGCCGCCCAGCCTCGGGAGGGTATCGGTTACCGCATACTCCGCCGCATACTGGATAGCGGGGTTCAAGGTAGTGAAGATTCGCAGACCTTCACTGCGGAGATCCTCTTCCTTGTAGTCACGCGCCAAGTGCCTTCTGACCAGATCAATGTAGGCGGGGTAACGATTTTCTGAGTAAGACGGCCTCTCGCTGACGCCCAGCGGCAATCCACGGGCCCTGGCCGCGCGGCCCGGCTCAATCAGGCCTGCCTGTTCCATTTCAGAAATCACCAGATTCCGCCGCTCTGTAGCACGCTCCGGATGACGGCGCGGATTGTAGTAGCTGGGCCCCTTTACCATGCCAACCAGCAACGCGATCTGATGCACATCCAAATCCTTCAGGGATTCACCAAAATAGAACTGGCTGGCCAGACCGAAACCATGAATGCTGCGTGTGCCGGCCTGTCCGAGGTAGACCTCATTCAGGTAGGTTTCCAGGATGTCGTCTTTTTCATAGTGCAACTCCAGCAACACCGACATCAGGGCTTCGTTGGCCTTTCTCACCAGCGTCTGCTCGCGAGTAAGGAAGAAGTTCTTCACCAACTGCTGGGTCAGCGTGCTGCCACCCTGAACGATTCGCCCGGCCTGGATGTTGGCCAGCATGGCCCGGCCGATAGACAGGGGGGCGATGCCGAAATGATCGTAAAAGTTGCGATCCTCCACCGCCATCAGGGTGGTTGGTAATAACGCAGGCACTTCATCCAGTTGAACCAGTACCCGATCTTCTTTATGTGCCGGATAAATACCGCCAATCTGGGCGGGCTCAAGCCGGACAATCGGGGCGTTGTCGCCTTCAATCACCGAAAAGCCCTGAACCCGATCGCCCGAGATCGACAAAGAGATCCGGCGCCGAGGCTCATCGCCGTCCGGGAACGAAAAGCCCCGTGTACTGATGACGAAGCGATTGCCACTGCGCTGGTAACTGCCGGATTTTTTTCCGTCGCCTTTGCGGAAACCGGAGAGGCTCAACTCCCGTTCGAGAGCACTGGCACTGACGCTGGCACCATCGAAAAGCTCCAGCGGACGGGCGTACACCCGGGACGGGACTTCAAAACGCCGGCCCTCGAAACGGGAGGTCACCACGGCATCAAGGTAAACCATCCAGCCTGCCAGCAAAACGAGACCGATGGCACATAACCGGAACATAAAACGCCAGAACCACGGCCGACGACCGTTGTTTGAAGAGCGTCTGGAGGGCTTTCGCATGGGGCTGGAGGATGCTTTAGATTTTTTCATGGCGCGATTATAACGAAGGGAGCGGTGAGTAAGGCAGGCCAACCATGTGTTATTTCTGTAATCTGCCCGTTATGATAGGGCAAGAAAAATCAATGAGTTCAGGGAACGCGAGGAGAACACGGTGAGTGAGACATCCCCAGGCAATCTGATTCTGTCGATGCAGAATCCAGACCTGTACGACCATCCTGTCGATGGCTTTCAGGTTATCGAAACTCACATCTCTCAGGTGATCCTGACCGGTAACTACGCCTACAAAATCAAGAAGCCCATGGATTTCGGCTTCCTGAACTTCTCCACCCTTGATCGCCGAAAGCATTTCTGCGAGGAGGAGCTCAGGCTCAATCGACGGCTCGCCGAAAAACTGTATTTAGAGGTTGTGCCCATCACTGGTACGCCGGAAAACCCGGTCCTCGGTGGCGAGGGCGAAGCTTTCGAATACGCCATCAAGATGCGCCAGTTCGGCCAGGATCAGCTTTTCGATCGCCTGCAGGAACAGGGGTATCTGGCACCCGAACTGTTGACCGATCTTGCCCGTCAGGTCGCCACCTTCCACGACCAGTTGCCGCCAGTCCCGGATGACAAACCGCTCGGCACCCCGGAAGCGGTGTTTGCCGCCATGCAAGAAAACTTCGACCAGATCCGTCCGATGATTGACGATTCGGATCTGCTTATGCAGCTCGACAACCTAAAGGCCTGGACCGAATCCACCTTCGAGCGGCACCGGGAGTTGATTGCCCATCGCCGCGCCAGCGGTATGGTCCGGGAGTGCCACGGCGACCTGCATCTGGCAAATATCACCCGGTTCGAGGGCGAGGTCACCGTTTTCGACTGCATCGAATTCAACGAACCCTTCCGCTGGATCGATGTCATCAACGATCTCGCCTTCCTGCTGATGGATCTGGAGTCCCGTGGGGAAAGTGCCCTGGCCAATCAGGTACTCAATACCTACCTGGAATACCGCGACGACTTCGAGGCGCTGCCGTTGCTGCCTCTTTACAAGGCCTACCGCGCCATGGTCCGCGCCAAGATCGCCCTGTTCACCATGGGCAATCCCGGAATCACCGACACAGAAAAAGCCGACCTGATGCAGCGCTATCGAGCCTACGCCCAGTTGGCAGAGGATTACGGCACTATTCCCAACCACTACTTGCTGGCAACCACCGGCCTGTCCGCCAGCGGCAAGACCTGTGTCAGCGCCGCCATGGCAAACGAGCTGGGGCTGATACGCCTGCGCTCCGATGTCGAGCGCAAGCGCCTGCACGGGCTGGCGCCGCTGGAAAGCTCGCGCTCACCGAGCGGTGGCAACCTGTACACCGAGGAAGCAACAGAGAAGACCTATCAGCGGCTGGCCGAGCTTGCCAGTCACGTTCTGGCAGCCGGCTTCCCGGTGATTGTGGACGCCGCCAGCCTGAAACAGAAAGAGCGGTCATTGCTGGCATCCGTAGCCGAAAATCAAGGTGTACCCTTTGCCCTTATTCATTGCGAGGCACCGGAAGATCTGCGCCGGGAATGGATCCGCAATCGCAAGGGTGATGCCTCCGAGGCAACCGAGGAATTGCTGGACGCCCAGCAAACCTGGTTTGAACCGTTGACCGCGGATGAGAAGAGCCACACCATCCATCTTCACACCGATCAGGAGCATGTTGCGGAAGCCGTGGCTGACCGTATCCGGCAACATCTGGGCATTCCCGGCGGCAAAGCCAGTTAAGAACAACATCAGGCGCCTATGGGGCGAGTGCGAGGTTCGGTATGGACGATAAAAGCGAACACGAAGTACATCAGATCAGCCACCCGCTCTACGATATTCTTCGTAGCGAGGACATTCAGGCATTCAATGCCGAAAAGGCAAAGCTCACAGAGTTGCCCAGTTTTGCCCATGGCGATTTCCGGGGCCTGGATCTGAGGGGGATGGACGCCAAAGGGCTGGATTTCCGTCACGCCTACTTTCGCGGAGCCGACCTGCGGGGTGTGGACTTCTCGAAATCCAGGATGGAAGGCTCAAGCATCGCCAGCGCCAAGATTTCCGGCTGCTATTTCCCGCACCGCCTGGACGCCGATGAAATCGTCATGTCCCTGAACCACGGGACGCGCATGCGCTACGCCATCTTGCCAAAATGAGCAGTAACCCAAACGCCTGGCAGCCCGTCTGTCCCGCATCCGAACTGGCACCGGGCCAGTTTGTCGAATTCCGGCTCCGGGAGAAGGCCCGGGAGCCCGAAGGCATGCCGTTAACCGGCTTCCTGTTCCTCGATGGCAGTACGCCCCGCGCCTATCTGAATATCTGCCCGCATCTGGGCGTCGAGCTGAACTGGATGCCGGGCCGGTTCATGGATTCCGACAACCTGTTCATCCAGTGCTCGACCCACGGCGCCCTGTTCAAGCCCGCCGACGGCGAATGCATTGCCGGCCCCTGCCAGGGCGATGCACTCACCCAGCTGGACCTGCGAGAGCGGGATGGGCAGATCGAAATCAGACTTCCAGAATAACCGGCACCGATTCGGTAAGGGTCAACACGCCCGTTGGCGTGCCGTCGCTCTCGCTCAAGTCGGCGCGATAGGCGATCACTTCCACACCCGCATCGCAGGCCTGCCGCAGCAGCTCACCGTATTTGCGATCGATATGGTCGGCCGGACGGACGGTTTGAATGCCGGTGTGATTGACCACGAAAAACAACACCGCGCGATCACCCTGCTGGACCTGGGCCATCAGCTCACGGAGGTGTTTCTGGCCGCGCTCCGTCACCGCATCGGGGAAGAAGCCCTGACCATCCTCCGCCAGCGTGACATTCTTGACCTCCACCCAGGCTTCGGCCGCCGTGTCATGGCCGGAAAGCAGCAGGTCAATCCGGCTTTTCTCCGTGCCATATTTGACCTCGGCGCGGCACTCCGGATAACCGGCCAACTCAACCACAGTACCCGCCAGCACGGCCTCCCGGGCCTGATTGTTAGGCCGGGCGGTGTTGACGCAGGCCAGCTGCCCCGGCGACGTCTCTACCAGTTCCCAGGTGTACTGGAGCTTGCGCTTGGGGTTGTCGCTTCGGCTGAGCCAGACCCGGGCATCCTCCGGCTGACAGCCCAGCATGGAGCCGGTGTTCGGGCAGTGGGCGGTTACCTCCAAGCCATCCGGCAGCCGCACGTCTGCCAGGAAGCGTTTGTAGCGGCGGATAAGCCGGCCTTCAACGAGGGGTTCTGGAAACTTCATGTGATCTCCGTACAAAAGTCGATGTCACAAGGCTGGCACCCCCGTGACTAATCTGCTATTTTCCGCAAATTCCCGTTTCAGGACGAATGCTTCATCCAGGGTATAACCGCGCAGCCACGGGGGCTCAAGCGGAGGGAAGCAAACCGTTCTTGTGAAGTACAAACAAGAGGCCGGGTTCAATGGCAAATACTGCAGAACAACCACGCGAACGTTTTACCAACTTCACCCCCTATGAAATGAAGAAGGGTGAAGAGTACATGAGTGCGGAAATGCTCCAGCACTTCAAGGATCTGCTGCTGCAATGGAAGCAGGAGCTGATGGAAGAAGTCGACCGCACCATGCACCACATGCAGGAAGACGCCGCAAATTACGCGGATCCCAGCGATCGCGCAACCCAGGAGGAAGAATTCAGCCTGGAACTGCGCACCCGCGACCGGGAGCGGAAACTGATCAAGAAGATTGACCAGACCATCGACCGCATCGACAAGGACGACTACGGCTTCTGCGATCAGTGCGGTGTGGAAATCGGTATCCGCCGTCTGGAAGCGCGCCCGACTGCAACCCTGTGCATCGACTGCAAGACTCTGGCCGAGATTCGCGAACGCCAGACCGGCATCTGAGCCAACCACTCAACAGCTGCCGGCCGTGGGCAATTCCCGCCCCGCCGGCTGACTGACCGCCATGAACAACCCTTTGTATCGGGGCCGCTTTGCGCCCTCCCCGACCGGCCCGCTGCATTTCGGCTCACTGGTTACCGCACTTGCCAGTTTCCTGGAAGCCCGCAGTCAGGGCGGCCAGTGGTTTATCCGCCTGGAAGACCTGGATCCTCTGAGAGAGCCGCCGGAAGCTACCGGGCAAATTCTCGCTAGCCTGGACGCCCACGGCCTGTTTCCCGACGAGCCGGTGCGGTTCCAGTCCAGACGCCACGACGCCTATCAGGATGCCATCGACCGATTGCTCGAAAGCGGCCACGCCTATCGTTGCCAATGCTCACGCAAGGAGTTGCAAGCCAACGCGGGGCGCCACCCCAATCACTGCCGTAGCCGCACAGCATTGGACGGTGACCGCCCATACGCCATCCGTTTTGCCCTCGAAGACGAGGACTGCCACTGGCAGGATCTGCTGCTCGGGCCACAACAGCAGGTCGTAAAGGCAGAGCTTGATGACCCGGTAATCCTCCGCAAGGAAGGATTCTACGCCTATCAGCTTGCTGTGGTCGTTGATGACATTGATCAGGGCATCACGGACGTGGTGCGTGGCTCCGACCTGCTGGACATGACGGCGCAACAGCAGCAGATTTACCGGGCCCTGGGCGCCCATCCCCCACGTTGGCTGCACATCCCGGTCATACTCAATGAGCAGGGCCAGAAACTCAGCAAGCAGACCCATGCCCCGGCTCTGAACGACACAACGCCTGTCGAGAACCTGTTCGGTGCGCTTGTTGCCCTTGGCCAGAATCCGCCTGCTGACCTGGCAACCGGCTCGCTGGAATCCCTGCTGGAATGGGGCCGGAAGAACTGGCAACGGGGCGCCATCCACCTGACATCCCGGTGAGGGACATGGTATAAAGCCCTTCTCACACCTCAGCGCGGATAGCATGCCTGATGTATATCTACCGTCTGGTCTTCCTGTTGGTATTGGCCATCTATATTTTTTCGCCCAACATCCTTGACTGGTGGACTTCGCCGGGAAACGTCTGGTACAGCCCCTACATTATCTGGGCAGGGCTGATTGCCATCGGTTTCTGGCTGGAATGGCGGCGGGACCCCAATGAGTTTTAGTGCCTCCGGCCTGCTGCTCGCCAGCCTGCTGTATCTGATTCTGCTGTTCGGAATTGCCTGGCTTACCGAGCGGGGCATGGTGCCCAGACGCTGGGTTCGCCACCCTCTGGTTTACGTGCTCAGCCTGGGCGTGTACGCCGGCATCTGGGCAGTCTACGGCGCCGTTGGCATGGCCGCCGAATCCGGCTACGGCTTCCTCGCCTACTACCTGGGGATCAGCGGCGCCTTTCTGCTAGCACCGGTACTTCTGAACCCGGTCATGAGGATTGGCCGCGCCTACCAGCTAACCTCCCTGGCCGACCTGTTTGCCTACCGCTACCGGAGCCAGTGGGCGGGAACCCTGGTCACCCTCTGCTCCGGCGGCGCCATTCTGGCTCTGCTGAGCATGCAGATTCAGGCGGTCGCCACCTCTGCCAGCATCCTGGCGCCGGACACTTCCCCCAAGCTGATCAGTGTGATGTTCAGCATGATCGTGGTGCTGTTCGCCATGCTGTTCGGGGCGCGTCGTGACCAAAATTCCGAAAACCACCAGGGCCTGGTCCTGGCCATCGCCTTCGATTCCCTGGTCAAGCTGACAGCCCTGCTGGTGCTTGGGGGCGTGATCCTGTTCGGGGTCTTTGACGGCATGAACGGCCTGGAGCGCTGGCTGGATAACCGCACCTCGCCAGCCGCCACCATGACCCTGAGCATTGACGACGGCAGCTGGCGGGCACTGATGCTGATGTCCTTTGCAGGAGCCCTGGTACTGCCACACATGTATCACATGACCTTCAGCGAAAACCCCTCGCCCAAGGCACTGGCCAAAGCCAGCTGGGGCCTGCCGTTGTACCTGTTACTGCTCGGCCTGCCGGTGCCCCTCATCCTCTGGGGCGGCCAGGCATTGGAAGTCACGACAGGGCCCGGCTTCTTCGCCATCGGGGCCGCCCAGGCACTGGAAAGCCCTGCACTGACACTGCTCATGTACATCGCCGGCCTGTCCGCAGCCAGCGGCCTGATGATCGTCAGCACCCTGGCATTGGCGGGCATGGCCCTGAACCACGTGGTGTTGCCACTGAAAACCCCGAAAGACCAGGGCGACATCTATCGCTGGCTGCAGTGGATCAAACGTCTGCTCATCGCGGTGATCATCTTCCTGGCGTTGCTGTTTCATGAGGCCGTGGGCAAGAATCTGGATCTGTCCATTCTCGGCGCTATTTCCCTGTCGGGCACGTTGCAACTACTGCCGGGTGCCCTGGGGGTGATTTACTGGCCGGAGGGCAACCGTCGCGGTTTGATTGCCGGCCTGATTGTCGGATTGACCATCTGGGTGGTTACTCTGGTACTGCCGTTCTCACATACCGCCAACCTGCTGGCCTGGCTCGATGCTCCACTGATACCGGATTACAGCAACTGGCATATCTTCACGTTCGTCAGCCTGACCGCCAACATTACCGTGTTCGCGCTGATTTCCATCCTCAGCACCAGTACCAGTGAAGAGAACAGCGCAGCCCAGGCCTGTTCACTGGGTGCCCTTTCGCGCCCGCAACGCCGTGAACTGCTGGCCACCTCCTCCTCTGATTTTGTCCGGCAATTGGCGGAGCCTTTGGGCTATGGCGTCGCCCGGCGGGAAGTGGAGCGGGCACTGGGTCAACTGAAACTGCCCAATGTGGAGTACCGGCCGTATCAGCTCAGACGACTACGGGACCAGGTGGAAATCAACCTGTCCGGCCTGCTCGGCCCTTCTGTCGCCCGGGATATGGTCAAACGCCACCTCGGCTTCAAGCCCATGGCCCAGGGTGGCACGGCTCAGGACATTCGCTATGTCGAACGCGCCCTCGGTGACTACCAGAATCGACTGACCGGACTGGCCGGTGAGCTGGACAACCTTCGCCGGCATTACCGCCAGACCCTGCAGAACCTGCCCATTCCCGCCTGTTCGGTGGGCGAAGACGGTGAAATTCTGATGTGGAACCACGCCATGGAGGAACTCACCGGCATTACCGCCGATGATGTGGTCGGCGCCAGGCTGATGGCCCTGCCCGAGCACTGGCACCTGCTGCTTGAGGACTTCAACCGTGGGCCGGACCTGCATCGCTACAAGCACCGACTGGACCTGCGGGGCAAGCCCCACTGGCTGAACCTTCACAAAGCCGCATTGAGCGGACCGGACCACACCGAAGGCGGAAGCATCATCCTGGTGGAAGACCAGACCGAAACCCGGCTGCTGGAAGATGAATTGATGCACAGCGAACGGCTGGCATCGGTGGGCAGGCTGGCGGCCGGTGTCGCCCATGAGATAGGGAACCCCGTGACCGGTATCTCATCGCTGGCCCAGAACCTGAAACTGGAAACCGATAACCCGGATATTCTCGACACGGCAGACCAGATCCAGCAGCAGACCCGGCGTATCTCCACCATCCTGCAGTCGCTGATGAACTTTGCCCGCACCGGCAATCATGCCCAGGCCAACCGGTACGAGCCGGTGACGATACACCGCTGTGTCGAAGAATCGATCAACCTGCTTTCCCTGAGTGACAAGGGGCTGGGCATTCACTACATCAATGACTGCCCACCCTCGTTACAGGTACTGGGCGATGAGCAGCGTCTGGTCCAGGTCTTCGTCAACCTGTTGGCAAACGCCCGGGATGCGTCACCGGAAGGCGGCACCATCCGGGTCAGTGGAAAGGGCGATGGCTACTCCGCTATTATCGAAGTGGTTGATGAAGGCTCCGGCATCCCCGGGGATCAGCTCGATCATATCTTCGAGCCGTTTTACACCACCAAGGCCCCCAACAAAGGAACCGGTCTTGGCCTGTCGCTGGTGTACAGCATTATTGAAGAGCACTATGGCAACATTCAGGTGGACAGCCCGGCGAACGCCGACACCGGCCGAGGAACCTGCGTGAGGCTGAGATTGCCAGCCTACGAACCGGAAACCGGCAACATTGCCATCAGCCAGAACCAAAGGTCTTGAGACTCCTATGCCTCGCATTCTGATCGTGGAAGACGAAGACATTATTCGCTCGGCAGTGCGCAAACTGTTGCTGCATGCCGGCTATGAAGTCGCCGATGCGGCCTCCGTTGAGGAAGCCGAACAGCACCACGAACCGGATCAGTTTGATCTGATCATTTCCGATCTTCGCCTGCCAGGAGCGGCAGGCACCGAATTGATCAACCGTGCACCCAATACACCGGTGCTGATCATGACCAGCTACGCCAGCCTGCGATCCGCCGTGGACTCCATGAAAATGGGCGCCGTTGAGTACATCGCCAAGCCGTTTGACCATGATGAGATGCTGGCCGCTGTGGAGAACATTCTGGCCCGGCGGCCCTCTGCCCGCAACGCGGATGATGACTCGGCACCAGCCACAGAAACGCCCGAAAGCAGTGATCCGGCCAACATCATGTTTGGCCAGTGCGAGCCAATGCAGCGGGTATTTACCCTGATCCGGAAGGTGGCTCCGACAGAAACCACCGTGCTGATTCAGGGCGAATCCGGTACCGGTAAGGAGCTGGCCGCCCGCGCCCTGCACCTGCTGAGCCCACGCGCAGCCAAACCACTGATTTCGGTAAACTGCGCGGCCATCCCGGAGAGCCTGATTGAGTCGGAACTGTTCGGCCATGAAAAAGGCGCCTTCACCGGCGCGGTCTCGGCAAGAACCGGTCTGATAGAGGCCGCCGATGGCGGCAGCCTGTTTCTGGATGAAATCGGCGAACTGCCGGCCGAAGCCCAGGCCCGGCTGCTACGGGTTTTGCAAGAGAGCGAGATCCGGAAAGTTGGCTCGACCCAGAGCCGCACCGTGAATGTGCGGATGATTGCGGCCACTCACCGTAACCTCAAAGCCATGACACGAACCGGGGAGTTCCGTGAGGACCTGTATTATCGGTTGAACGTTATGCAGATCCGGATCCCTCCTTTACGTGAGCGCCAAAGCGACATCCTCGGGCTCGCCCGCCGGTTCCTGAAACGCCAGGGCGAGAGAATGGGCAAACCCAATCTCAATCTCAGCCCGGAGGCCATGCGCGTCCTCGAACGCCACCGCTGGCCGGGCAACGTGAGGGAACTGGAGAATGCGATCGAGCGCGCCACTATCCTGTGCGATGGCGACGTTATTACGCCCGCCCTGCTGGACCTGGACAGCGAAGCTGGCGACGAACACATTCCCGAAACCCTGGTAGACGGCAACAACGAGCAGACTCGCACCCGAGAGGTGGATTCCTCCAACGACCTTTCCCTGGAGGACTACTTCCAGCATTTCGTTCTGGAAAACCAGGATCGCATGAGTGAAACAGAGCTGGCCCAGAAATTGGGCATCAGCCGAAAATCTTTGTGGGAGCGTCGCCAGCGTCTCGGCATCCCCCGGAAAAAATCCTCGGGCAACTGAGCCGAGCATGGTGTGAACCCGGACTCAGTTGTTACCCCATGTTCCTGTCGGTAACACTCCTCTTGAAAGTAACGTGATCTCAGTAACACTTAGGTTGAATACGGGGTAACACTTATGGCCTACAAAATCGTAAGGCATTGTTAACCAAGAAAATTTAAAAACTGGCACACGGACTGCAACCTATATGGCGCACAACAACAAAAACAAGAGTGACAAAGCAGCGCCAACAACAAGAACAAAAAGCTGCAGAGAACGTTCGGTAACAAAAACAACAACAGAACGTGAGCGAACTGAGTGTTTTGGGTACTTTGCTTTTTAGTGGTCCCACGGCACGTGCGAGTTGTAGATGTAGAGAAGAATCACCTTGGAGGTGACACTGCAGCTACTCCAAACCCGCCCGATGTCTCTGACCGCTCTGTGTATTCAAAGCTTTCCGTTTGCACTGCTGAGATGCCCCTTTATGGGGATATGCAGTGGGGTACAAAAACCAAGAAAAATCCCGGCAAAAACAAAAACAATGCAGATCGTCAACGCTTTGAGGGCGGATTCGTGAGAACGGATCCGCCTTTTGATTTTCTGGGCCCCGGAACGGTAATCCACGGCAAACGTGTGCAAATCCTGCTCAAACCGTTAAACTCTCGGTTTTTGCTCATCGCAACCACGGATTTCAATGCCTAAACGACTCGTCGATAAACTCCGTTCCTTTATGCCCGGCAACGGTAAAAAGAAAGCCCGCACCTACCAGCGACGGGAAATCCCCCGGGACCAGCATAACGTCTCACGCTCGGTGATCAGCGAACCTGCAAAGAAGGTTTTGCATCGTCTGAACAAGTCAGGCTACGAAGCCTACCTTGTGGGAGGCGGCGTCAGGGATATCCTGCTGGGCGGAAAACCCAAAGATTTTGACATTGCGACCAACGCCACACCGGAGGAAGTTCACGACCTGTTCCGCAACTCCCGGTTGATCGGACGGCGGTTCCGGATTGTCCACGTGGTGTTTGGCCGCGAAGTGATTGAGGTGACGACTTTCCGGGGCAACGCCGCGGAAGCCGAAACCGACGCCGATGATGATGATCGCAGGACCAGTGAACACGGCCTGCTGCTGCGCGACAACGTGTACGGCAACCAGGAAGAGGATGCCCTGCGTCGCGACTTCACCGTCAATGCGCTGTACTACTGCATCCGCGACTTTACTGTTATCGATTTTGCCAATGGCATCGAGGATCTTCGTAACCGGCAACTTCGTCTCATTGGCGACCCGGAGACCCGCTATCGGGAAGATCCGGTGCGCATGCTTCGGGCTATCCGGTTTGCCGCCAAACTCGGCTTCGACATTGAACCCGAAACCGAAGCCCCCATTGGGGAACTGGCCCCCTTGTTAACCCATATCCCTCCGGCCCGTCTGTTTGATGAAGTCCTGAAACTGTTTTCCGCAGGCCACGGTGAAGCCACTTATGACCTGCTAACCCGTTACAATCTGCTGGAGCCCCTTTTCCCCGAGACGGTCAGGGCCATTGAGGCCGGTGAGCCGGACGAGCTGATTCGCCAGGCCCTGAGAAACACCGACGCCCGAATTGCCCAAGGCAAGTCGGTTACGCCTTACTTCCTGTTTGCCGCCATGCTCTGGCCGGCACTCCAGGCCGAGTGGCATCGCAGGCAGGACAATGGTGACCCGGTCCAGCCGGCACTGCACGGCGCAATCGGAAAAGTTATTGGTCGCCAGGTGCAGGCGACCTCGATTCCGAAACGTTTCTCCGGCCCCATGAAGGAAATCTGGGAACTCCAGATGCGCCTGCCCAGGCGACAGGGCAAACGGGCCTTCGCCACCATGACTCACCCCCGTTTCCGGGCCGCTTACGATTTCCTGCTGGTTCGTGAGGCGTCTGGCGAGATTGAGCCGGGGCTTGGCCAATGGTGGACCGAATTCCAGCAAGAGGACGAACGGGGCCAGGAGCGGATGCTGTCGCAGCTGAGCACGGATGCGCCCAAAAAGCGTCGTCGCCGTCGCAAACCGGTCAAACGCCCCGCCCAGTAATGATGACAGACGCTTTTATCGGTCTTGGCAGCAATCTGAAAGAACCGGCGGCCCAACTGGCCCGGGCAGTCTCCGCCCTGGCCACCCTGCCGGAAACCTTTCTGGTGGCCCAATCGCCGTTCTATGCCAGCCGCCCGGTCGGCCCCCAAGACCAGCCGGACTTCGTGAACGGTGCCGTCTGGCTGAGCACATCGCTGCTGCCACACCAACTGCTTGACGAATTGCAGAGCATCGAACAGAAGCACGGCCGGGAGCGGCTTCGGCACTGGGGCCCCCGCACGCTTGATCTGGACATATTGCTCTTCGGCGACCAGGTGCTGGACGATGAGCGCCTCACTGTCCCCCATAAAGAATTACGGAACCGGGACTTTGCACTCCAGCCCCTGCTGGATCTGAAGGCCGACCTGGCTCTGCCTGATGGCACTGCCATTGCCGAACTGCGCAGCCAATGCCCCGACAACGGCTTGCGCAAGCTTCCACCGGCGGATTACCCTTAACACTTCAATGCCGACACCCCGGCACGCCCAGGCCCATCCACCCAAAAGGCAAGGATTCTATGGCTGTTACCATCAATACCCTGCGCGAGTTCAAGCAGAAGGGCGAAGCCTTCGCTGCCCTTACCTCCTATGACGCCACCTTTTCCCAGGTGGTCAGCGAAGCGGGCGTTCACGTAATCCTCATTGGCGATTCCCTCGGCATGGTGCTGCAGGGGCATGACAGCACCCTGCCGGTGACCATGGATCAGATGGTGTATCACGTCAGCTGCGTGGCCAAAGGTAACCGCGGGTCTCTGATCATGGCTGACATGCCCTTCATGAGTTACGGCACCGTTGAGTCCGCCCTGGAAAATGCGGCTGAACTGATGCGCGCCGGCGCCCACATGGTAAAACTTGAGGGTACTGACTGGATGAAAGAGACCATCACGGCTCTGACCGATCGGGCCGTGCCCGTATGCGCGCACCTTGGCCTGACTCCACAGTTCGTCAATAAATTTGGCGGCTATAAGGTCCAGGGCCGTGATGAAAAGGCAGCCGAAATGATGATCGAGCACGCCTGCGAACTGGAAGCGGCCGGCGCCGATGTCATCCTTCTGGAATGCGTCCCTGCGCCCCTGGCGGCGCGCATCGCCCAGGCCGTTAGAGCACCTGTTATCGGCATAGGTGCGGGTCCGGATACAGACGGCCAGATTCTGGTTTTGCACGACATGCTCGGCATTACCAGCGGTCGCAAGCCTCGATTCGTCAAGAACTTCCTGGCCGAGACAGATTCGATACAGGACGCTCTGCAGGCCTACGTGAAAGCCGTAGGCGAGCGCACATTCCCCGCTGAGGAGCATACGTTCAAGGCATGAGAACCGTACATTCCCTGAAAGAATTGAGAACCATCCTCCGCGGCTACCGCCAGCAGGGAAAAACCATCGGCCTGGTTCCCACCATGGGCAACCTGCACGAAGGCCACATTTCGCTGGTGCGCAAAGCGGCCGAAATGGCGGATGTTGTGGTGACCAGCATCTTCGTGAATCCGATGCAGTTCGGAGCCGGTGAAGACCTCGAAACCTATCCCAGAACCCTGGCCGAAGACCAGGACAAGCTTGCTTCGGCCGGAAACACGCTGGTATTTGCCCCCAGCGCCGAGGAAATCTACCCGGAGGGGCTGGCGAAACAGACCCAGGTGGTTGTGCCGGATGTCAGCGATGGCCACTGCGGCGCCAGCAGGCCTGGCCATTTCGAGGGTGTTGCCACGGTGGTCACGATGTTGTTCAACATGGTGCAACCCGACTTTGCCGTATTTGGCGAGAAAGATTTCCAGCAACTCGCCGTAATCCGGAAACTGGTCCGCGACCTGATGATCCCCGTGGATGTGGTGGGAGCCCCCACCGTGAGAGAGGACGATGGCCTGGCAAAAAGCTCACGCAATGGCTACCTGACACCTCAGGAGCGGCAGATTGCGCCGGCGGTCCACCAGACCCTGCAGGCCACGGCGGGCAAGATCAACGATGGTCGTACAGACTTTCAGGCGCTGGAAAGCGAAGCTGAGAAGAGTCTCGGGGACGCCGGCCTCAGGCCGGATTACTTCAACATCGTCAACAGCCAGACGCTCAAGCCGGCCACAGCCGAGGATCGGGACATTACCATCCTGGCGGCAGCCTTCCTGGGCACGACCCGTTTGATCGACAACCTGTCCCTGACCCGATAAGCCAACAGAAAAGGACGCTCTGATGCCCGCACATCCTGCAGTACTGACCTCGAAACCCGAATGGCAGACACTGAAGGAACAGCGAGAACGCCTCGACGGCCTTCTCATGAAGGATCTGTTCGAGCAGGATCCCGGGCGGGCAAAGCGCTACTTTATTGAAGGCGCAGGTCTATCACTGGACTTTTCCAAGAACCGGATTACTGATGAGGTGCTGGAGGCATTGCTGGCGCTGGCCAGGAGCTGCAACCTGGAAGCCCGACGGGACGCATTGCTCCGGGGCGAGCGGGTTAACGTTACCGAGGACCGCCCGGCCCTGCACACCGCACTGCGCAATCCTGGAACTGAGACAATCACGGTAGACGGCGAGGACGTGGTCGCTGAGGTTCAGAGCACCCTCACTCGCATGGAAACCCTGGTGAACGATGTTCTGGATCAGCGTCGCACCGGATACACCGGCAAACCTTTCACCGACGTGGTAAGCATCGGAATCGGCGGCTCCTACCTGGGCCCCAAATTGGTAGGCGAAGCCCTTCAACCTTACGCCCAGGCCGGCATTCGCTGCCATTACGTGGCCAACATTGATGGCACAGAAATCTGCGAGACACTTCGCCAGGTACATCCGGAAACCACCCTGTTCCTGATCCAGTCGAAGTCGTTCCGTACCCAGGAAACCCTGGAAAACAGCAAGGTGGCGCGGCAGTGGTTTCTCGATCGCTGCGGTGATGAACAGGCGGTATCGCAGCATTTCATGGCGGTGACCGCCAACGTACCGGCGGCGCAGGACTTCGGCATTGATCCGGACAACGTCTTCCCGATGTGGGACTGGGTAGGCGGTCGTTACTCGCTCTGGTCCGCCATCGGGCTTCCCATTGCCTTCAGCGTTGGCATGGCCAACTTCCGGGCATTGCTTGCCGGTGCCCATGCCATGGACCAGCACTTCCGTGAGGCGCCACTGACAGAAAATCTGCCGGTGATCATGGCCATGCTGGGAATCTGGTACAACAATTTCTGGGGTGCCGAGACCCACGCGATCCTGCCCTACGATCACTACCTGCGCAGCCTGCCGGACCACCTCCAACAGCTGGACATGGAAAGCAACGGCAAGAGCGTGACCCAGGGTGGCGACGCCCTTGCCTGGCAATCTGGCCCGGTCATCTGGGGTGGGGTTGGCGCCAATGGCCAGCACGCCTATCACCAGCTGATCCACCAGGGCACCCGTCTGATTCCGGCGGATTTCATCATCCCCCTGAAAACCCACAACCCGGTGGCCACCCATCACGCAGATCTGTTCGCCAACTGCCTGAGCCAGTCCCGGGCCATGATGGCCGGAAAATCGCTGGACGAAGCCAGGGCAGAACTGGCCGCGGAGGGTCGGACCGAAGCCGAGATTGAACAGCTTGCCCCTCACAAGGTCATCCCGGGCAACAAACCCAGCAACACCCTGACCATGAAAAAGGTTACACCGGAGACCGTGGGCGCACTCATTGCCCTCTACGAGCATCGCACCTTCGTACAGGGGGTGATCTGGGATGTGGATTCGTTTGATCAGTGGGGCGTGGAGCTCGGGAAACAGTTGGGCAAGTGCATCCTGCCGCGCCTGCTCGGCGAGAAAGGCGGCAACCAGGCCAGCGACAGCTCGACCGACCACCTTATTGAACGGTTCCGCTCAACCGGCGGCGATTGAAATCTGCCGGCCCTGCCAGTTGAAATCCACCGGCCAGAGCCTCTGGCCGGTGCTGTATTCCCGCCACAACTGGCCGTAGGATTTACCGCACACCGGATGCGTTTCCTCCGGCGCGATATAAGCCAGCGGGCGCAGCACGAAGGCGTTTTTCAGAATCTCCCCCCGGGGCAGCTCGACGCCCTCTATCCGGCCGACCGCATCGCCGTAGGTGAGAATATCCAGATCAAGGGTTCGCGCGCTGAATTTCGGCACATCCCGACGGCGGCCGTTCTCGGCTTCCAGTTGCTTGAAACGCTGTGACAACTCAGCAACCGGCAGGGTCGTATCCACACCCACCACCAGGTTCAGAAACGGAGACCCGTCAAATCCGACTGCCTCGCTGTCATAGACTGGGGAGATGATCAGTTCACCAAACCATGCAGACAGGGCATCAAGCGCGGCAGTGACATAACGCTCCCTGTCCACGTTGCTGCCAATGCTGATGTAAACCCGGACCTCCGCTGCCATTACCGCACTCCTGTCTCAGTTTTCTCTCCCCGCTCGATCCGCACGCCCACCGCCTGTGCGGCGGGAACGGCACCCGGCTTGCGTATCGCCAGCCGCAACCACTTGATGCCGAGTTCATCCTGCAGAGTTTTCGCCAGGACCTCCGCCCCGTGTTCAAGCAATTTCGGCCTGAGCGCCTGCAGGCAGGACTCGACCCGGGTACTGACGGCAGCGTAATCCAGGGCATCGGCCACATCGTCTGTCTTGCCCGGCACGCTGTTGTCCCAGGCCATTTCCAGATCAATCACCAGGCTCTGGGTGACTTCCCGTTCCCAGTCGTAAACTCCGACCACGGTTTCCACAACCAGGCCTTCGATCAATACGGTGTCTGCCAAGGGTGCTCCCGGATTCTTCAACTCTTTGGTGATTGAATAACGCACAACCAGGGGATACTGTGAACAGACTGGCCTGTGCTTTCAGGGCGGGCATTTTCGCACACATTCACCAGATACGTCTTTGCTTCCGGGCCCATAGCATGCTTCCCAGTGATCCGGTGTTAACGGTTTTGCTCTGCGCCGCCGCTTATGTGGCAGGCTCGGTGCTGTTTGCCCTGCCGGTCTGCCAGCTCTGGAAGCTACCCGATCCCCGGGCCCAGGGCTCTGGCAACCCGGGTGCCACGAACGTCTACCGCACCGGCGGTTGGCCGCCGGCCCTGGTGACTCTTGCGCTGGATGCGGCCAAAGGCTGGTTGCCCGTATGGCTGGCCCATGCCGCCGGCCTTTCCGTGATGGTTCAGGCCGTCGTTGCCCTGTGCGCTGTCACCGGCCACATGATCCCGATTTTCTATCGATTCAAGGGTGGGAAAGGTGTGGCTACGGCGCTCGGCGCCGGCCTCGCCCTGGCACCGATCACAACGCTGATGATGGCCGCTATCTGGATGCTGGTGATCTGGCGGTGGCGCATTTCAGCCCTGGCCTCCCTGGTGGCGATTGTCAGCGGCCCACTGATCAGCGCCTTCATTGAACCGGAAACCCTGCCCCTGTTCGGCCTGCTGGCCCTGCTGATCGTCGTTCGCCACCGCAACAACCTGATCCGGCTGGCCCAGGGCCGCGAAGCCGGGCTTTAATCATCAGTCCACCAATCCGGTGGATCGAGGTTCGTTGATCGGTGGCAGCGTGTTCATGGGCCATCGGGGCACTGCCACAATACGCTCACCATCCTGCTGGCCTGCCTTCAGGCGCTGGGCGCCGGCGTAGGCGATCATCGCACCGTTATCCGTACAGAATTCAGGACGGGCGTAAAACACGTGGGCTTTGAGCTTGCCGGTCATTTTCTCCAGGCCTGCCCGCAGCCGTTTATTGGCGCTGACCCCCCCGGCAATAACCAGTCGCTTGCAGCCTGTCTGCTCCAGAGCACGACGGCATTTGATGGTCAGTGTGTCGACCACAGCGGCTTCAAACGCCAGGGCGATATCCGCCCGGGTCTGGTCATCCAGTCCACCCGACTCGCGTGCCGCATTCACGGTATTGAGCGTGAAGGTTTTCAGACCGCTGAAACTGAAATCCAGCCCGGGCCGGTCGGTCATCGGCCTCGGGAACCGGTAACGGCCTTCGGCACCCTTTTCCGCGAGTGCCGCCACGCGGGGGCCACCCGGATAGTCCAGACCGAGCATCTTGGCCGTCTTGTCAAAGGCCTCACCGGCGGCATCGTCTACCGATTCGCCCAGCATTTCGTACTCGCCAATGCCATCAACCCTGACCAGTTGGGTATGACCACCCGAGACCAGCAGTGCGACGAACGGAAACGCAGGTGGATTGTCTTCCAGCATGGGCGCCAGCAAATGCCCTTCCATGTGGTGCACGCCCAACACAGGAATGCCCAGGGCGAAGCCCAGGGCATGGGCCACCGAGCCGCCCACCATCAGGGCGCCCACCAACCCCGGGCCTGCAGTGTAGGCAATGCCCTCTATGTCTGCCCGACATTTGCCCGCGTCTGACAGCACCTGATCGCACAGGGGCAGCAGCTTGCGGACATGATCCCGCGATGCCAGCTCAGGCACGACACCGCCGTAATCCGCGTGCATGTCAATCTGACTGAACAGGGCGTGCCCCAGCAGCCCTGTTTCGGTGTCATACAGCGCTACGCCGGTTTCATCGCAGGAGGTTTCGATACCTAGAATCAGCATAATGTCGGGCCACATTGGTTGGCAGAAATGAAAACGACGCGCATTTTAGCAGAAACCCGAAACCCACTGGCAGATTCATCGAACAAACATTGACCTTGCTATAACGCAGGCGCTATCATTGCCGCCCTAAAATATGCACTGGTCGAGTTTTAGCCAATCTGACCAGGGATCGAGAACCGGTCTGGCCTTGCCAGACGGACAAAATTGAAACCGAATCTATCAGGTAGGTGATTTTCGAATGCCAGCTGTTAAAGTGAAAGAGAATGAACCGTTTGACGTAGCACTGCGTCGCTTCAAGCGTTCCTGCGAAAAAGCGGGTGTACTTTCTGAAGTACGTCGTCGTGAGCACTACGAGAAGCCGACCGCTGTTCGTAAGCGCAAAGCAGCCGCTGCCGTTAAGCGTCATCTCAAGAAGCTTCAGCGGGAACAGCGCAAGTTCGAGCGTCTGTACTAAGTTTTATCTGACGCCGCTTGACTGCAAAGCACTGATTGCCTGTACAGCCGCAGGCTGCACAGAGCGACTCAAAAATGCCGCCGAGGCCTGGCTTCGGCGGCATTTTTGGCTATTGGCCAACTCCGATGACGGCCTGATGTGGAGCCCCCATGAGCGGACTGATCCCTCAACAGTTTGTTGAAAACCTGCTGGATCGTATCGACCTGGCAGAACTGATCGGTTCACGCATTACGCTCAAGAAAGCCGGAGCCAACTACAAGGCCTGCTGCCCGTTCCACGACGAGAAAACACCCTCGTTCAACGTCCGGCCGGACAAGGGCTTTTACCACTGTTTCGGTTGCGGCGCCCATGGCGATGCCATCAGCTTTGTCAGGGAGTTTGAAGGCCTGGGCTTTACCGAGGCGGTTGAGGAGCTGGCCAAACGGGTGGGGCTGGAAGTGCCTTACGACCGGGCGGCCAAGCAGGAAATCCAGCAGGCGCGAACATTAACCGACGCCCTGGACTTTGCCAGCCGTTTCTACCAGTCATCGCTCAGGGGTCAGCAAGGCGCCTATGCGCGGGACTACCTGCAGCAACGGGGCCTGGACAACAGCATCATCGAGCAGTACCAGGTGGGCTACGCCCCTTCAACCGGTACCGCGCTGTTTGATGCCGCCAGCAAGGATCTGCAGGGCCCGCTGATTGAAACCGGGACGGTTTCCGACAAGTACGGCAGGCCCAGGGACCTGTTCCGCAACCGGGTAATGTTCCCGATTCGCAACACCCGGGGCAGAACCGTTGCGTTTGGCGGCCGCACCCTGGGGGACGACAAGGCGAAATACATCAACTCTCCGGAGTCGGATGTATTCCACAAAAGCCGCGAGATCTACGGCCTGTTCGAAGCCAAACAGGCCATCCGACAGCTGGACAAGCTGCTGGTGGTTGAGGGCTACATGGATGTGATCGCCCTCGCCCAGCACGGCATCCACTATGCGGTTGCGACACTGGGCACGGCGACGAACCAGGACAGCCTGACAGCCCTGTTGAAGCAGGTAAGGCACATTGTGTTCTGCTTTGATGGCGACCAGGCCGGCTTCCGGGCCGCCGACAGGGCGATGGAAAACGCGCTGGAACTGATGGCCGACGGCCTGCACCTTCAGTTTCTGATGCTGCCCCAGGGCGAGGACCCGGACACCCTTGTGCGCAAGGAGGGGCCGGAAGCGTTCCAGAAACGCATTGAAGGGGCAACGCCTCTGTCACGGTACCTGTTTGACCGGCAGAGCGAAGGCTTGGACCTGCAACTGCCGGAGCACCGGGGCGAACTACGGGCCAGGGTTGAACCTCTGCTCAACAAGATGCCCAGAAGCACACTCCGGGATGCCATGTGGCACGAAATGCTCCGCCTTTGCGGTGGCCGTAACCAGTGGCAGAACCGCCAGCAGGGCCAGAAAGGATGGCGGAACGGCGAGCGACGGGATCGGGTTTCCGAAGATCGCATTGATGTAAAGCTCAGCAAGGACAGCATTCTGTGCCTTGCCCTGCTGGAAGCACCGGACCTGGCCACCGAGGTGACCGAACTGGCCAGCAGCTCCCGGCAGTTCAACCAGGCCCGGAATTTTGCCGAATGGATTCTGGCAAACGACATCCGGGACCGGAAAACACTGGTGCGCGCGCTGGCACTGGATACGACCGCTCGCGAGCGGTTTTACCATCTGTTTGACGGGATTGAACATATTCCGGCGCGGGAGAGCACACTGGCCGCAGCCCGGGAGCTTCTGAGCCCAAACGAAGAGGCATCCCGCCAGCAGCGGCTTGCCACACTATTGAGAAACCTTTCGAGCCTCACAAGCGAGGAACGACAGGAGCTGAGAGCCCTGAGCAGTGGCACCGGGGACTAGCAGCACTTGAAACTTGACGCACTGATCACCATCTAACCATTCGGTGGCAGAGCAACCGAGCGACAGCTATAATGGCTGTTTAACTTTTTTCCTTCTAAAAGCGAGTTCACAGGGTGTCTATGTCAGGCAATTCGCAAAAATCACGTTTGAAAGACCTCATTGCACGAGGCAAGGAACAAGGTTACCTGACTTACGCCGAGGTAAACGACCACCTCCCGGAAGACATCGCCGACCCGGATCAGGTCGAAGACATCATTCGCATGATCAACGACATGGGTATCCAGGTGTGCGAAGAAACACCAGACGCCGATACCCTGCTGATGACCGAGGGCGACTCCACCGCTGACGAAGCCGCCGCCGCTGAAGCCGCCGCCGCTCTGGCCGCCGTTGAAACCGATGCTGGCCGCACCACGGATCCGGTGCGCATGTACATGCGCGAAATGGGTACCGTCGAGCTGCTGACCCGCGAAGGCGAAATCGTTATCGCCAAGCGCATCGAAGAAGGCATCCGCGATGTGATGGCCGCCGTTGCCCACTTCCCGGGTACTGCCGGCACAGTCATTCAGGCCTACGACCGTATTCTCGAAAACGAAGGCCGCATCAGCGACATCGTAACGGGCTTCCTCGATCCGGACGACGCCGAGCCGTTCATGGGTGAGGAAACCACCACCGAGAGTTCCGACGATTCCGATTCCTCGTCCGACGATGACGACGATTCCTCGGAAGAAGAAACCGATAACGGCCCGGATCCGGAAGAGACCCGCCTCCGGTTCGAACTGCTCAACGAAAAGCTGGATGCCGCCAACAAGGCCCTGGCCAAGCACGGCCGTTCCGACAAGAAAACCCAGGAAGCCCTGAACGAGCTGGGCCAGGTATTCGCACCGTTCAAGCTTGCCAACAAGGCGTTTGACGAGCTGGTCAACGTGGTTCGTTCCACCAACGACCTGGTTCGTGAGAACGAACGCGCGATCATGCAAATCTGTGTTCGCGAGTGCAAAATGCCCCGCAAGGACTTCATCAAGTCGTTCCCGGGCAACGAGACCAACCTGGATTGGGCCGAGAAGATCGCCAAGAGCAAGAAGCCTTACGCAGCGCCCATGGCCGAGCGTATTGACGAGATTGTTCGCCTGCAGAAGCGCATCCAGAACGTGCAGACCGAAGTGGATCTGGACGTTGCCGACATCAAGGAAATCAACCGTCGCGTCTCCATCGGCGAGGCCAAGGCACGCCGTGCCAAGAAAGAGATGGTTGAGGCCAACCTGCGTCTGGTTATTTCCATCGCCAAGAAGTACACCAACCGCGGCCTGCAGTTCCTGGACCTGATCCAGGAGGGCAACATCGGCCTGATGAAGGCGGTGGACAAATTCGAGTACCGCCGGGGCTACAAGTTCTCGACCTACGCCACCTGGTGGATTCGTCAGGCCATCACCCGCTCTATCGCGGATCAGGCCCGCACCATCCGTATTCCGGTGCACATGATCGAGACCATCAACAAGCTCAATCGGATCTCGCGGCAGATGCTGCAGGAGATGGGTCGCGAACCCACGCCGGAAGAACTGGGCGAGCGCATGGAAATGCCTGAGGACAAAATCCGCAAGGTATTGAAGATCGCCAAAGAGCCGATCTCCATGGAGACTCCGATTGGCGACGACGAAGACAGCCATCTGGGTGACTTCATCGAAGATATCCAGGCCCTATCCCCGGTGGATTCCGCCACTGCCGAAGGCCTGCGCGAAGCCACCCGCTCGGTACTGGCCGGCCTCACCGCCCGCGAGTCCAAGGTTCTGCGGATGCGCTTCGGTATCGAGATGAACACCGACCACACCCTGGAAGAAGTCGGCAAGCAGTTCGACGTCACCCGGGAGCGGATCCGTCAGATCGAAGCCAAGGCCCTGCGCAAACTGCGTCACCCGTCACGCTCCGATCACCTGCGCGGCTTTATCGACGATCAGGGCAACGGATAAGCACCACAACAGTAGCGGGCGCCACACCTCACCGGTATAATGGCGCCCGCTTTGTTTCCCCCCAGGAAACACCTTTCAAAACAGCATTCGCTGAACGGGCCTATAGCTCAGTTGGTTAGAGCAGGGGACTCATAATCCCTTGGTCGCTGGTTCGAGTCCAGCTGGGCCCACCATATTTCAATGACTTACCAGCCAACGCCTTAGATTTCATCCGAATGGTGTCAACCAACTGTCAACAACCATTAGTTGACAGGAACACCTTACAAGGTGCAGGTTTTGCTCCCAGATACATAAGTATCCGTCGATGCCAAGTAATACTTGGGCGACAAGTCCTAAGGCCGCTTTTTGCGGCCTTAGTTGTTTCTAGACCAAGAAAATTATGCACTACATCTGCTACGTCTACGAAGCCGGTTGCCCAGGCCAACTCCCTTCAAGAACAAGCAACGTCCAGCCATGCATCGTAATTACTGGATTATTCGTACCTCAAGAAAATATTGCCGAGTTAACGCGGGAGTACCTACACCTAAAGCGCACATTCAATCCGAGGCACGCTGGGTCTCTTCAGCACGACCTTTAACTCATTTTATACGAGATAAAAGGGTCTGATCTGCGTACGGATATTCGTAAGAAAGGCCGAAACACTCGACGCAGGGCATTTGGGTGGCTGGACAAAACTCTGGACCTACTGGAAAGACTGAACTGTCGAATAGTGTCTAGAATATATGTAAAGCCGCCGGGTGGGGCTTTCGACGGAAAGAAAGTTTACTCCGCGTCGATACAAAAGATTTGTGAAGCATTCCAGTCTTTCCTTGAGGAGCGAGAAGGAAATGGAATTGTAATTGCGGACTCACGCACTCCTGCACAGAATCAAAATGTATCCCAATCCGTCTTCACCCAGAAGTTCAAGGTGAATGGAGACCGGTATGACAGAGTTCTGGAGATGCCCTTATTCGGCCACAGCGAGAACCACGCAGGACTGCAAATGGTAGACTGGATTTCATCGAGTTTGCTATTTCCCATAGCCACCAAAACCTACTGTGACGGTTATATTCAGTCGATACATCTGCATCAAAAGGATGCTCTGATCAAATCTCGATATTCAGATCGGCTAAGAAATCTCCAGTACAGATACCAGGTTGAGAAAAACAACGGAGTTTTCAGGTACTCCGGCGGCATAACTGTCAATGACGGAATATCTCAAAAATCGTCGGTGTACATGTTTCGTTGAATCCGGCAAATGGTTTTGATTGGCAAGAAAAAATGCCCAAAACTATAAAAACCTCGACAACGAAATCAACGCGGATATTTCACGAATTCCTTACTTAACGTCGCACACAAAGGACTCGACCGTGTGACAGACCAAGAGGTTGTAAAAGCAGCCCTTGAAGTCTGGCATCAGGTCTGTGTCCCGTCGCCTCTGATGCGAAGGCGAACCTTCCTGAGCGTTTGTCCCGGGAGCGTATCGACGGGCTGGCACAATCCTAGAGTCTCGATCACGATCTCAGGCCGTTTATGAAAGCCCTACTTCCCTTCCAAACCCGGCACTATAAGCGCGGACTTGATAAAACTGCAGCTTGAATTCATTGCTCAGGCCAGAGATCCTTTCTCGGCGACTTCATTCAAGTAATCCGGGGCCAGATGCGCATACCGCATTGTCAGCTTCAGATCTGAATGTCCCAGGCCTTTCTGCAGTGTCAGTATATGACCTCCATTCATCACGAAGTGACTGGCGAGCGTGTGCCTGCAAATATGAGTCAGTTGCCCTTTTGTTAATTTGATGCCGCCTCTCTCAAGGGCGGATCTGAAGGCGCTGAAGCAGGACTGGAACGGCAGTTCGGGCTCGTCGATTTTCAGTCGACGTAACTTTTCCAACGGGTTTTTCCCTTTCCAATGGCCTTGCCGGATCAGCTCGTTAAATACTGCTGTGAGATAGGCCTGCTCATGGTTCTGGGTGTTCTCTGAAATACCGGAATCCAACCGGGGCTGCAATAAGTGCAAAGTCGACAGGCTTGAATCTGACGATGACATGACTCAAAAAGCTGAGAGTGCAACCAGCTAAGTCGGTAATTGCAGAAATAATCTAACGCTTAATGAATTTTACTGCTGCCCCTGGAAGTCAGATCGATGTCCGATTTCCAAGGGCAGAGCATAATAAGGGGGGCGCACTACAGGTGTTGAGGTGGTATCAGACACGCCTTCTGCGAAGGCCGACTAGCGATAACAGACCAAATCCTAGAAGTGCCAGCGAACCCGGCTCCGGCACTTGTACGCTGGGCCCGAGATCCATGGAAAGCAGACTGCCTGCTTTTTTTCCGCTTTCATCCAGAAAGCGAACCTTCAGGTGCGGTGTGTCAGTGTAGTTGGCAACGCCCGAGTCAAAGGTAAAGGAAAACAGCATACCGTCGGCCAAGTTCGCTGAACCAGTCCAACATGGGTGATTGATTCCACCGGTCAGCGCCTGGCATCCATTGGCATTTAAACCCCAGCCATTAATGTTACCTCCAAATGTACCAGGACCAGCCAGAAAGATATCACTTGGACTGGAGACTGCTCCCACATCGTTGATAGCGATAGAATCAATCGTGAGCGCACTGGCCCAATCACCTGTGAGGTCGGCAGGATCAGCATCAATCTGAAGATTCATCGTGTTTCCGGCCCACGATGAGGAAAACGTCGCCCCCTGAAATGTCAGCAACCCAGCGGATGCGGTCAGAGGTGCCAGCCCAACAAATGTTAGAACGATACTGGCCAACTTACTGCGAAGCATCGAAGTCATGATTTTTTCCCCAAAAACTAAATCCGGTTGATAAATCGTTGTTGCAACCACTAATCCACAACGACTCCATATCTAACAAAAAGCAAAAAAACGGCCAGAAACTTCATGTTTATGTATTCAAACGTTTTCTTTTTTTCGTCGCTTTAGGCCAAACATAGGACTGTAAAATTTCCCGACACCAATAACCCAAAGCATTCTATAGATAGTCATGCCAAGTGGCGTCAAAATTCGCAAGGGGACCGCGTCCAGCATGGCTTCCTAGTAGACAACGATGTTGCAATAAGTCTAGCGGACAAGTAACAAGCTTTTTAGGGTCGGCACCTGTGCCCAATAGAACAGCGCTGAAACACAATGGCATCCACTCTAGGCTTTTGCGGTATTTAAAGGCGAACTTCGGTGGATGCTAGCACCACTACTTCCTTTAGTCGCTATGAAACTGAGCGAATTCTTTCCATGTGACAATCGCGTATTTATACATGGTTTTGCCGACACTCATTTTTGTCAAAAAAGCCAACGTCCCGAAAAGACAAGCCGAATACACTACCTCCTGAACAAAAATACCAGCCGTGCTCACCACCCGCGCGGCGCGAGTACAAAAACAACGACGTAATGGAGTGTATCAATGGCTTTTTCCTCCCTTTCCCGGTCAAGGGCACTGTCTCTTGCGATCGCCGCCGCCACTGTCGGCTTCTCTGTTCCAGTTAACGCCAGCATGGGCAACCTTGGCACCACCTATGGCGTTATGCCGGTGGATGTCGCTACGGCCCAATCCTTATCCATGTTCAATGACCAGGTGTCAGCCACCTATTACAACCCAGCCTATCTGACCAAAGATGAGCGTGGCGAGCTGACCTCTGGCATTCTGCACGCCGAGCAGGAGCTGCGCTCTGCCAACCCGAATGCCACCAATGGCGACATCCTGGCCAATTCGCCGAGCCAGCACGTGCTGATTGGCATGAAAACCAATCTGGGTTCCTTGACTCGCTTCAAGCACCCGATCTATCTGGGCTTTATTGCCGGCGTCGAGAAATACGGTAAGGAAATGCTGGCGTTCGATTCGCAGACCACGGAGAACGGCCAGTTCCTGCAGTACGGTAAGGAGCCTTTGTTCCTGAACATCGGTGGCGCCACGCCAATCTGGCGAGGCATCTCCGCTGGTGCGTCTGTGCGTGTCACCCTGGACGCCCAGGCAAACCTCGATGCGGTATCTACTCTTGGTGGCGAGACCAGCCGGGAACGTCTTGCCGTCAATGCCGAGCCGTCACTGAAAACCATTCTGGGCACCACCATTGATCTGGGCAGCACGTTTTGCCCAGACAGCGAGTGCTTCCTGAACGGCTGGGAAACCGCATTCACCTATCGAACGAAATCAGCAGCCTCCACATCGGTGGACTCCAACATCATTGTCACCCAGACCATTCCGGATCCCGGCCTGAGTCTGGCAGTCTCTACCATTGATTCCTTCCAGCCGGAAACCTTCGGCTTTGGCGCTCAATACAAGGGCGAAAACTGGCGGATTGGTGGCAGCGTGGAGCAGCAGAACTGGTCAGAGCTGGAGAACGAATTTTCTTCCGACACGATCAAGGACCAGCAGTCTGTGCCAGCAGGCAGCCGGATTCAGTTCGACGACGTGCTGATTCCACGGATCGGCGCCGAGTACGCCCTGAACAAGAACTTCTCCGTGCGCGGCGGAATTGCCTATGAGGAATCACCACTCAAGTCGACCCGTAATCCGGAGATCAATTATCTCGATACCGACAAGATTGTCGTCGGCCTGGGCCTGAGCGCCACCTACGACCGTACCCGTCTGCTGGCCTACCCCGTCCGTCTGGACATTGGTTACCAGTACCAGCAGCTGCAGGAACGGGATTTCACGCTGGTGGATTTTGACGGCAATGAAACACCGGTTACGGCAGACGGCGACGTTCACGTTGTCAGCGGCTCCATCACCCTGAAGTTTTAAGGAGGGCACGCCATGAAATACAACAAAACACTGGCACTGGTTCCCGCCCTGTTACTGGCCGCTTGTGGCGGCGACGAACAGACCATGAACGAGACAGTCTCTCCCGGCTCGGTGATTTATTCCTATCCGGCCGACGGGCAGGCGGATGTCAGCCCGAAGGCCGACGTCGTTCTGCGCTTCAGCCATGCCGTGACCGACGAGGATGCGGACCTGCAAAACAAGATTCTGGTTGAATCCCAGGGCCAGCCCGTGCCTTTCTCGATCAGCCGGGTGGACGGGGGCAAGAGTCTGAAGCTGTCCCCTGCCTCAGAGCTCGATCACCTCGGCGCCTACACGGTGACCTTTAGCGAGCCACTGATTGCCGAAGGCGGTCGGCAGATAGAAACCCCCAACGCGGTAGGTGACGCCGGCATTCAGTTCCAGACCCGGGGCAGTTTCTCCGGGCCAGCGAGCACAACCAACTCGGCCGAGGGTTTTGGTATTGCCTGGCAGGTGCCGGCAAACAATAGTCCCTTCGAGGCGATGAACTTCTCTACTTTCCGTCTGGCAATGACCCACCCTGTCCACCCCGAGTGGGAGGCCCTGGGCGGTTCGATCCAGCTTCTTGATGGCAACGGCGATGAAGTACCGGTGACGGTTCTGGTCAAAGGCAACCGGATAACCGTTGACCCCTGTGTGGTCGAGGACCCAAGGGAATGTGGCAGCAAAGCCGACGTTCTGGATACCAACCAGACCTACACGCTGCATTTCGAGAACCTGGCCAGCCTGACAGCGCCGGACGCGGAACGGTTCAGTGAGGAGATCGCATTTACTCCCCGCGAGACTGGCCCTACAGTCGTACTGCAGCAATCTGCTGTTGATTCGGGCCTGGCGGCAGGCGCTGCGGAAGAGGATGCAACCCGATCGGTTCTGAATGGGCAGATCATCAACGGTGTGACTCTCAATTCAGTTCTGCAGGGCGAAGCTGGCCCTTCCCAACAGACTGGTGATCTGTTTGCAGAGCTGGCCTTTGCACCGGCGTTCGAGGCTAATGAGGCACTTCCGTTGCGCATAGCCCGCGGCAGCGTGCTGAACAGCACCAGCCTTGACGTTCTGGTGGGTGGCGAAGTTCCGGTTCTGGATGCCGCCACCGGCCAACTCCAGACCACCGGTAACATCAAAGTCACCATGTTGTCGGATGCCTCCGGCTATCTCAGCCCCAATCCCTATACCGACGACCTGAGCGCACCACGGCACATCACGTTGTTTATGGATGTTTCCATGAACACTGAAAATGCCCAGCCCAACGCGGCTCTGTCGCAGGACCTGATGGGGGTGGAACTGCGCGGTATCGCCCTGGTGCAGGATGGGGTGCTGACCATCGACGCCATTGGCATGGTGGAACCCAACCTTCTTGGGCAGGAGTACACCGACTCGACCATCGCGTTCCATCTGCAGGCAGCCACCGATGCCGACTCAGTGCTTGATGCCGAGATGCTCCGTGAACTGGACAGCACACCACCAAGCCTGGTCAGCTGGATGCCCGGCCCGGACAACGCCATTCCGGATACGCGCCAGTCGATGCAGCGCCCCGGGGATCCGGTCATTCTGTTCTTTGATGAGCCCCTTGCCCCGGACTCGATTAATCAGGGAGTCTCACTGATAGCCGATGGTGTTCCTGTCGAGACACTTGAGACAAGACTGGACGGAACTGCCGTAACCCTTAACCCTGGCGATGGTCTGCGCCATGGCGTTGACTACGAAGTCGTCATTGATGGTTTAACCGATCTGGCCGGAAATCCAGCTACCACGGCTCCCTTGCAGTTTTCACTGGCCGATATTGGCGACTCCTCTGTGACCAGGCGCCCTGCCCTTGCCCTGACAACCTATCCCGGTTATCCCTGCGAGACCGACCACAGCCTACTGGACCTCTCCGCCGGCATACTTGGCCAGTGTTATTCGGATGGGGGTATCGGCGACACTCTGCCAGTCAGCACCATGCCGTCAGATCGCCCCATTACCGTGGTCTTTTCAAAGTCCATGGACCTGAACTCCATCATTCCGGGCGACACGTTTATCGTTGAAAAAGTGAGCCAGGAACCAAATGGCTCCGTCACGGTTCTTGAAAACGAGGTGCCTGGCCGGCTCGAAAAGAATCTCCAACGGATACGCTTCTACCCGGACCAGCCCTGGGAAGCCGGCGCGCACTACCGGTATACCCTCAAGTCTTCTGAAGGTGCGGGAACCTGCACGGCTGGAGCCTATACCTCGATTTGCGATTCCGATGGCCTGGCCCTGAAAACCGATCTGCTTGAAGGGTTGGATGACGGCGGTGGCAACAACGGCCCAGATGACATGGTGATCTATTTCACCGGAACCGAGCCACTGGACAGCGTGTTCACGCCGCTGCGGAACCTGCCAGTACGCGATACCAACGCCAACTTCCTGGTGGACTGCAACTCCAATACCAATCCGGACTGTCTTGAGCCTTTTGCCCACGAGGGCAGCGACGATGACGGATGGGCCGCTTCAGCCAATTCAACCAAACTGAGGGTCCGTAATAACCAGGCCTCGGCCTCTCCACCTGTCATCGTCGCCAGCACGGCCGACGCGAGGGTTGGTTGCGAGACCGGTGAGCAGTGCCCCAAGGACAAGTTCATTTACCAGACCTACGCCCTCAACACAGAAGTTGTCGGCCCTGGCGTGTATGAACCAACCGGTGATGAGGGGATTCTGGTGAACCTGTATCCGACGCAATTGGCGACCACATCGATCAGTGTGTTTACAGAGCTTCGGGTTTTTGGATTTATCCCACTTCAAGAGGAGTCCATTACCAATACCCAGGTTCTCCGCATGCGCTATGCCAAGGACGATCCGGCGTGTTCCGGCCCGGGCTGCAGCCGCTCTGGCCTGATACCCGGGGTGATAACCGAAGGTGAGAATGGCCAACCGGTATTCAAGACCCGCGCCGAACTGATGCTTGATGCACCCGACATGGAAATTCCGTTGGGTGGCCGCCACGACCTTTATGGCCGGGAATTTGTGCTTGAACTTGAAGGCAATATCACCTTCTTCGATGACGGCAGGATGCAGATTGAGCAACGCAACTCCAACCTGGTCGACATTAACGTTCGGGCGCGAGCCCTGGGGGTTCCCGGTGGTGAAATTGTGACGATCGATCTGCCCCTGCAGATCCCCGAGCAAGGCGTCTACCTCAACTTCATCTCAAACCCGGTCAAAGAAATCCCGGCAGAGCAGTAAAAGGCTCTGAAACCTCTGAAAAGGGCCAGCCTCCGGGTTGGCCCTTTTTGCACCGGGTACAACCGAGGGTTATTTCCCCCTCCAAGTCATTTACTGCTAATCTGGTTGCAGATTGAAACCGCTATAGCAAAACAACAATTTTCAGGAGAGGCCCTTCATGGAAAATGGCACCCACTATCGTACCTGTCACCTTTGCGAGGCCATGTGCGGTGTCGCGATCGAAATGAAGGACGGACAGATTGCCTCCATCAAGGGTGACGAAAATGATCCATTGAGCCGGGGGCACATTTGCCCGAAGGCGGTTGCTCTGCAAGACCTGCACGAGGATCCGGACCGCCTGAAGAAGCCTGTTCGGAAAACCGGGACCGGCTGGCAGGAAATGGAGTGGGACGAGGCCTTTGATCTGGTCGCGGAGAAACTCCATCAGACCCGTCAGGACCACGGTCGCAACAGCATCGGCGTGTACCTGGGCAATCCGAACGTCCATAACCATGGTTCTCTGGTTGCCACCATGCCGCTGCTGCGGGCCATCGGGACCCAGAACCGGTTTTCAGCAACTTCTAACGATCAGCTGCCCCACATGCTGGCCAGCCTGGAGATGTTCGGGCATCAGGTTCTGTTTCCGATTCCGGATATCGATCACACGGATCTGTTTATCTGCATCGGCGCCAACCCCATGGCGTCCAATGGCAGCCTGATGACGGTTCCGGACTTCCGCGGGCGACTCAAAGCCCTGAAGCAACGCGGCGGCAGGATGATCGTGGTTGATCCACGCCGGACTGAAACCGCCAAGCTGGCCGACGAGTTCCACTTTATCCGGCCCGGAAGCGATGCCCTGCTGCTCATGGCCATGGTGCATACATTGTTTGAAGAAGGCTTGGTGGATCCGGGTCCGGCCGAGAGGCTGGTGAAAGACGTCGACCTTCTGCGTCTGGCGGCCATTTCCTTCACCCCTGAATCTGTCAGCGAGCACACCGGCATCTCCGCAAAGGATATCCGGGCACTGGCCCGTGAGCTAGCCACAACCCGGAAGGCGGCACTTTACACTCGCATGGGCACCAGCACCCAGACATTTGGCGGTGTTGCCACATGGCTGGCCTACTGCCTCAATATCCTGACCGGCAAACTGGATCTTCCGGGCGGCATGCTGTTTTCTCAACCGGCCATTGATCTGGTGGAACTGGGCGCCATGGCCGGGCAGAAAGGGCACTTCGGCAAGCGCCACAGCCGTGTAAAGGGACTGCCTGAATTCGGCGGGGAATACCCGGCCAGTACCATGGCCGATGAGATGCTGACCCCCGGCGAAGGGCAGATCCGGGCCTTTGTCACCGTTGCCGGCAACCCGGTGCTCTCCAGCCCCAACGGGCGGCGTCTGGAAGAGGCTCTGGGCGGCCTCGATTTCATGGTCTCGGTGGACTATTACCTGAACGAAACCACCCGGCATGCCGATATCATTCTTCCGCCGACAGCTGCGCTGGAACGCAGCCACTACGATCTGATCTTCAGCATGTTTGCGGTGCGCAATGTCGCCAAGTACAGCGAAGCATTGTTCGATGCCGGCCCGGATACCCGTCATGACTGGCAGATTTTACTGGAACTGGCCCACCGGCTGGAAAAGATCCGGAAAGGCGGGCGCCTGCCCCTGCGCACGGAGCTGGGCTGGCGCGCATTCAAGCAGATTGGTCCGGATCCCATTCTCGATCTGTTGTTGCGCTCCGGCCCCTACGGCGCCGATGCCGGGCGCGCGCGCGGATTGCTGCAGCCAGCCGTCGATCTGGTGATGGACATTCTGCCGAAACGACACCTGCTTCGTGGACTGGCCAAACTCAGCCCTCTTAACCGAAGCTGGCAGGAACTACCAAAAGGGCTTTCCCTGAGCGCCCTGAAGGAAAACCCGAACGGTGTCGATCTTGGGCCGCTGAAACCATCCCTGCCGGAGCGCCTGTTTACACGCGATGGCAAGATCAACCTTGCGCCCAGGCGCTATCTTGACGATCTCGGCCGGCTGCACGATGCACTGGCTGCGCCGACCGGAGACTCCCTGCAACTGATCGGCAGACGCCATGTCCGCAGCAATAATTCCTGGATGCATAACAGTCAGCGACTGGTAAAGGGCAAGGATCGTTGCACCCTGATAATTCACCCCAGAGATGCCAGTCGTCTCGGTTTGCAGGCCGCTGACTCGGCGGAAATCGCATCTGACTCCCGACAGATTGTGCTACCAGTCGAGATTTCTGAAGATATTATGCCCGGCGTGGTGTCGATTCCCCACGGCTGGGGCCACGACCGGGAGGGAACCGGCCAGTCGGTGGCGGCTGCACACGCTGGCGCCAGCATCAATGACGTTCTCAGCGACGGCCCCACTGATCCGCTCTCGGGTACTTCCGTATTGAATGGACAGCCTGTTGCTGTCAAAGTCTGGCGCCCGGAGCGCCAACGTAAACGGGCCTGATTCGAAAAAAGGAGCGGACAATGCCCCAGTGGCTGCAGTGGAGTCTGATTATTGCCGGCCTGGTTGCCATCATACTTTTGGCAGTGTTTATCCGCCGTCAAGTGCAATTGCTGTCGGAAAACCGCAAGCGGCAGGCCAAGGCTGAGGAGTTCCAGACGAACCGCAGAAAAGACATGATCCGCAGTGTTCGTGTCATCGCTATGGCGGTCGAGGAGGACCAGATCGAGTACTCGGAAGCCTGCCTGAGACTCAAGGGCCTGCTGGACCACATTGCCCCGGAGTTGCTGGAGCAGGCGCCTTTCAGGGTTTTCCAGGAGGTTCATGACCAACTGCAGCATATGCCCACCCACAGGGCTCGGCAGGCAACAGAAACGAAGTTCGTGGATAAAATGGACAAGGAACGGTTTGAGGTTGAGCAAAAGCACGCCGACGCGATTCGCCGAGCGGCAACCGCCATCCGACACCATTCCTTTTAGGCTTTGCGCTGGCGACCAAGTACACAGTGCAACTGGTCAGACCTCATTTTTGTAACAGTTTGTAACTGAAATAGCAGTAAAACAGATATTTTAGCTCAACAAATCAAAAGGTTCTGTCGACCTGAAAAACTGACACTCTGCTCATTCCTTCCCGGTTACAACTATTGACTTTTCTTTTTTCCATCAGGGTCTAAATTGAAAACAGGGAGGCACCTATCATCTGCGGAAGGTGCCACCTAACGTTGTTTTCTCCTGATAAGTTTGGACGACACTGCAATAAAGCGGGTGAGCTTGCCGGCCTTGGGGCCGGCTTTTTTTGGGGGGATTTTCGGAAGGGGCACCCGCTACTGGCTCATCATACCCGCCATGGCCATGACACTATCCTTGCTGTTAATCAGCTCATCAAACTGTTCCTCAACTTGCTCCCGGTCGAGCCCCAGCGCGTCATAAAACTCCTGACTGACTTCCTTCCCCGCGCCCAGAGCCACACCCCGGGCGGTTAACAGCTGACGTCCGAGCCATAACAACCGGGCATAGACGCTGTGGCTGCCATCGTATGAGGGGTTCTTCTGATAACGGATCGCGAGGGTGACCTCATCCGGCATACCCCAATTCTCCATCAACTGGGCTGCGATCTGTTCCCGGGTGATCCCAAGCAGATAGTGCTCGGTCACAGAGGAATCGATATCAGGATTCACTTCCAAAGAACGGCAAACCAGCTTGAAATGAGGTGGGAACACCTGCGCAAGGACCAGATGACCAAAGTTATGGAGCAGTCCACCAAGGTAGGCAAGACCGAACACTGGCCGCTCGCCACGGGGCATCATGCTAGCCAGGATACCCGCTGACTGGGCCTGCCAGATTGCCTGTTGCCAGTAATCCACGTAGCCCTCCGGGTGATCCTGGGGCTGCTTGAGCGCCCGCCCGAGAGAAAGCCCCATGGCCAGGTTCATGACCAGATCGAATCCGAGCACCCGGGAAACCGCGTCGTGCACCGACTTTACCTGACCTGCTGCCGCATAGAATGAGGACGAGGCCCAGCTTACAACCTGCGCCGCGAGGCTCGGGTCGCTCTCGACAATATCTACAAGGTCACCCATGACAGCGTTGGGATTGACCCGAAGGTGGATAATTCGCTGGGCGGTTTCCGGCAGCGGCGGCAGCTCCAGGGTATCTTCCAGTCGTTGCTGTATTCTCAGGCCGGTGAATTTCTTGATGGCGGAATGGAACTGGTCCCGATCCCTGCCGTGGTCGTCAAGGTTAACGTTGATGGATTCCGGCGCAACGGCGAAGGAGCGTCGATCAGCCTTGGCTGTCAGGGCCCGGAAATCCTCTGCTGGCATGACCATCGCAAGGTTCTGCTCGCCTAATTCGAGCGCCACGGCGGGCAGGTCATCCACGCGCTCATCGACCACGGTTGGCCAGCCTGTCAGTGATGGCAATGCCGGGAGCGCCTTGAGGCCCGCCCTTTCCCGAACGCGCAACTGTTCGCGGCGCTTCATTAGGCGCAGATCACGGCCCAGTTGTTTGTTCAGTTGTTCCAGGTCAATCAGATCGTCGCGGCGGCAGATTACCTGGAGGTTCCCTTGCTCATCACTGAGCAGAACCATTCGCAACAGTTCTTTCTGGCTCGCCTGGCCTGCATCCCTCAGGGATACGCCGGCTGCGGTATCACCCAGAGCCTGCTGAACTGCGACAGGTAATTCCATATATTTCTCCCGAATATTGCTGTTTTCCGTCGGATAACCCGAACCTGAAAATCACACTGAGTTCAGTATAGGGCAAAGAAATGACCCTGACGTTGACTGAACTCTATTTCCAAACCGCTTTCATACGCACTCAGTGACCAAATGGACGTCTCTAGACATCGCCGTAACGCGTTCTGTCACCAAGCCATCGCCTAACGAGAGCGCGGACAACCTCCGGGTGAGCCATCAGGCCTGGCGCCATTTCCCGAACTGGCTCGATCCAGCCCTTGTCGCGCTCAAAGTCTGCCAGCCGAAACTGCATCATACCGGTTTGCCGGGTGCCCAACACCTCGCCCGGCCCTCTTATTTCCAGATCTTTCTCGGCGATAAAGAAGCCGTCCTGACTGTCCCTGAGCGCCTGCAACCGGGCCTTGCCATTGGCAGACAGAGGTGGGTGATACATCAGCACACAGAAACTGGCCTGCTCGCCCCGGCCAACACGACCACGAAGCTGATGCAACTGCGCCAGCCCAAGGCGCTCCGGGTTTTCAATGATGATCAGCGATGCGTTGGGCACGTCCACCCCAACCTCAATGACAGTGGTAGCAACCAGCAGATCCAGCTCGCCGACTTTGAACTGCTCCATTACCGCCGCCTTTTCCTGAGCCTTTAAACGCCCGTGCACAAGCCCCACTTTCAGATCCGGTAATCGCTCGGCCAACTCCTGGGCAGTGACTTCTGCTGCCTGGCACTGCAGGGCTTCGGATTCCTCGATCAGGGTACAGACCCAGTAGGCCTGCCGGCCTTCCCGACAGGCGCCGCGGACCCGTTCGATCACATCTTCCCTGCGGCTGTCTGGAATCACGATGGTTTCGATCGGCTTCCGCCCTGGCGGAAGTTCGTCAATCACCGAGGTATCCAGGTCGGCATAGGCGCTCATGGCCAGGGTACGGGGAATCGGTGTTGCCGTCATGATCAGTTGGTGAGGTGCCAGGGAGCCTCCCACGCCCTTTTCCCGCAGGGCGAGTCGCTGGTGAACACCAAAACGGTGCTGCTCATCCACAATCACCAGGGCAAGGCGGTGGAACTCTACATCCTCCTGAAACAGGGCATGGGTGCCTATCACCACTCCGGCATCGCCCGACTGGACCGCTTCCAGCGTTTCAGCCCGGGCTTTGCCCTTAACCTTTCCGGATAGCCAGGCCAGGCGAATGCCAAGGGGTTCCAGCCATGCCCGGAAATTCTGGAAGTGCTGCTCGGCAAGGATTTCCGTAGGTGCCATCAACGCCACCTGGGCACCAGCGCCAATGGCCTGCAATGCCGCCAGCGCCGCCACCACTGTTTTTCCGGAGCCGACATCGCCCTGGACAAGCCGGAGCATCGGCAGCGGCTGGCTCAGATCCTGACGAATGTCAGCCAGCACATGACGCTGGGCACCGGTGAGTGCGAACGGCAGGGAATCCAGGAAACGCTCGGGTAGGTCACCCGTGGGCAGGAGTGGTAGCGCTTCGCGGGCCTGGATCTGCTCACGCACCTGCAGCAGGCTCAATTGATGCGCCAACAGCTCTTCCATCACCAATCGCTGTTGCGCGGGGTGGCGTCCTTCCATCAACTGGTTTACTGGCGCGTTGGCAGGTGGAGAATGCACCAGTTGGACAGCTTCGGTGATTCCGGGCAACTGGTATTCGGCCAACAATCCCTGCGGTAACCAGTCCTTGATCGGGAATCGCTGGAGATAGCCCAGGGCCTGCTGACACAGAGAGCGCACCCGGGGTTGCTGAATCCCCTCGGTAAGAGGATAAACCGGCGTCAGGGTTGCCTCACCTTCCGACGGCATGGGCGGCGGGTTCACCTGGTACTCGGGGTGGTAAAACTCATACCCTGCGCGGCCAGGACGAACCTCGCCAAAGCAGCGAACCCTGGCGCCTTCGCTCAGCTGGTTTTTCTGGGCGGCGTTAAAGTGAAAGAAGCGCATGACCAGAAAGCCGCTGCTATCCCGAAGGGTCACCTGCAGGCTGCGCCTGCGTCCCATCACGAGATCGGCTTTCATCACCTCCCCTTCCACCACAGCGACGTCGCCAATGCGAAGACTTCCCATGGGTATAACGCGGGTTCTGTCCTCATACCGATGTGGCAGGTGAAAGAGCAGGTCCTGCAGGGAGACAATGCCCAGCTTGGCGAGCTTCTCTGCCAGGGCGCTTCCTACGCCCTTGAGCTGGGTGACCGGAATGTCATCCAGTGACGTCATAGGCAGGCTCAGGCGCTTTCAGCCACAACCGGTGTATCCGTTTTCGCCTTTTCTATTACCCGGCACTGGCTGGCAGCCAGGGACAGCACATCAATAGCCTTGGGCCGCGGGAAAGTAACCCGCCAGGCCAGGGCCACCGTGCGGAACGGCACCGGAGGCGCAAACGGCCGGACTGCCAGGATGTCTTCATGGTACTGCATGGCCGTGGCGGCCGAGAGCGGCAGTACGGTAATGCCCAGGCCGGAAGCCACCATATGGCGAATGGTTTCGAGGGAACTGCCTTCGGTGACCAGAGCCGGTGAACCATTATTGGCCCGATGCGTCACGGCCTCCACCAGTGGTGGACAGGATTCCAGAACCTGGTCCCGGAAACAGTGGCCCGGCCCGAGCAGAAGCAATTGCTCCTTGGCCAGTTCGTCCGCAGTCAACTGTTCCTTACTGGCCAGCGGATGCCCGGCCGGAAGCAGAACAACAAACGGTTCATCGTAAAGCGGCAGGGTAACCACTTCCGGCTCCTCGAACGGCAGAGCAATAATAATGGCGTCCAGCTCAGACTGCCGGAGTTTCTGCCTCAGGTTCGCGGTGTAGTTCTCTTCAATGTAGAGTGGCATCTCCGGGGCGGCACGCCTGAGTTCCGGCAGCAGGTGCGGGAACAGGTAGGGGCCAATGGTGTAGATGGCGCCCACTTTCAGAGGTGAGTTGAGCTGGTTCTTGCCATCCTGGGCCATGTCCTTGATCAGGCCGACCTGGTCGAGGACACGCTGGGCCTGTTCGATAATGCGCAGCCCGGTTTCGGTGACACGGATGCTGCTTTTGCTTCGCTCAAAAAGCGGTATACCGAGCTCGTCTTCCAACTTTTTAACAGCAACGCTGAGCGTTGGCTGACTGACATGGCAACGCTCTGCAGCCCTGCCAAAATGCCTTTCGCGGGCCAGCGTAACGACGTATCGTAACTCGGTGAGAGTCATGGTGAGCTCCGGTCAGAAAGATGCGGGTCGAAGTTTCACGAATTTATGAGGTAAAGCATAAGGATTGAAATTGTCTATGGCAATCACTGAAGGTAGTAAGGCGCACCGAATTCTGGTGGCCGGTTGCGGCAAACTCGGGGGCACCATTGCCACCCTACTGACAGCCTCAGCCACGGTGTACGGCCTGCGCCGGAACCCGGACCGTGTTCCCGACGGCGTTGAAGGTATCGGCGCCGACCTGACCCGGCCGGAAACACTCACCGGTAAGTTACCGGAGGGACTCGACATCGTTATCTATTGCCTGACGCCCTCCAGCTACGATCAGCAGGGTTATCGGGATGCCTACGTGACGGGCCTGGCAAATTTATTGGAGGCCCTGGGTGGTCAATCCCTTAAACACCTGTTCTTTGTGAGCAGCAGCAGTGTCTACTCACAGGATGACGACAGCTGGGTGGATGAATCCAGCCCCACGAAACCGGCCCGGTTCAGCGGCGAGCAGGTCCTGGCTGGCGAGCAGACCGCGCTCGAAAGCGGCCACCCGGCGACCATCATCCGCTACAGTGGCATTTACGGGCCGTCACGGCGGCGTTTTCTTGAGGAGGTCCAGGAGGGACGCATGAATCCGACGAAGCCAGCACCGTTCAGCAACCGGATTCATGAAGAGGATGCAGCAGACGCGGCAGCCCACCTGGTGAAACTGGCACTTTCGGGAGCGACACTGGAAACCTGCTACCTGGCCAGCGATTGCGAGCCGGTGAGGCTTGATGAGGTAGTAGACTGGGTCCGGCAGCAAACACCCTGTGCCGAGCCACAGCCGGATGCCCGTAAAGGCGGACGGGCCGGCAGTAAACGCTGCAACAACAAGAGACTGCTGAGCACCGGCTTCCAGTTCCGCTATCCGGATTTCCGGGCCGGCTACCGCGCCATGATCGACCAGGGCTGAGCCTACGGCATTAAAAAAGGCGGCCCAAGGCCGCCTCTTCTGAATCCTGGTGTCATCAGGTCTTAGCTGAGCACCATAACCGCTTCCATTTCAATGGGCACACCCTTGGGCAGCGCCGCGACGCCTACCGCCGCTCGGGCCGGATACGGTTCCTGGAAATAAGTGGCCATGATCTCATTGACCGTGGCGAAATTGGCCAGGTCAGTCATGTAGATGTTCAGCTTCACAATATCCTTCAGCTCACCACCGGCGGCTTCGCAGACAGCCTTGAGGTTATCGAATACCTGCCGGGTCTTGGCAGCGAAATCGCCGGCGACGACTTCCATGGTTTCCGGTACCAGCGGAATCTGGCCAGACAGGTATACAGTATCTCCCGCCTTTACCGCCTGGGAATAGGTACCGATCGCCTGGGGTGCATTCTCGGTCTGAATTACGGATTTGTTGGTCATGACCCTTGGTTTCCTCTCTTCCAAAACGCCAATCGTCGCTTTTGCGGAGCGCGCCTGTCAACCGGGCTTTGGTAGGGTTCAGTGCCGCACGCGGCTGATGTGGGTAATCGCACGAATGTTGCGGATTCGCCGCATCACCCGGGCCAGGTGACGGCGACCATTCACATGCACCACCAAACTGACCACGCCAAAGCGGGCATTCTGCTCTTCCACGTTGATGCGCTCGATGTTGCCGTCAGCCATGGCAACGGCGTTGGCCATCTCGGCGATCACACCTCGCTGGCGCTCCAGCTCTACTCGCAGCTCCACGGAAAACTCATCGGTAATGTCCTTGGCCCACTTCAGATGGGTCAGGCGGGCCCGGCCCTCATCATCCTCCGGCAAGCGAGAGCAGGTATCGGAATGAATCACCATGCCTTTGCCGGAATCCATCACCCCGACAACCGGGTCCCCCGGAATCGGCTTGCAACAGCTGGCGAACCGGACCAGAAGGCCTTCGGTGCCACGAATGGTCACGGGGCTGTGATTGCCGCCCTCAATATCGCGAGGCACTTCACTGGCTTCAGCATCCTCGGAGCCGCTGGCAAGCTGACGGGCAACCAGATAGGCCATGCGGTTGCCGAGGCCAATGTCACTGATCAGATCATCAAAACTGTTGACCTGATTATGATTGACCACCGCCTGCTTCTGGGCGTCGCTGATCTCAGACAGTTTGGCACCAAAGCCCTTGAGGGACTTTTTCAGCAGTGTGCGGCCAAGCTCCAGCGATTCCGCTCGCTTCTGGCTCTTGAGCACATGGCGGATACTGCTGCGCGCCTTGCCGGTTACCACAAAGCTGAGCCACGCGGGATTGGGCCGGGCACCGGGCGCGGTAATGATCTCGACGGTCTGACCACTCTGCAAGGGCTGACTCAATGAACCCAGATTGCGGTTGATGCGACAGGCGACGGTAGCGTTGCCAATATCCGTATGGATGGCATAGGCAAAGTCCACCGGCGTTGCCCCGCTGGGCAACTCCATGATGCGGCCCTTGGGAGTGAACACGTATATCTCATCCGGGAACAGGTCGACTTTAACGTGCTCGATAAACTCCATGGAGTCATCGGCCCGTTCCCGCATCTCCATCAACCCTTTCACCCAGCGGTCCACCCGTGCCTGATTCACGCTGGTGACGCTGCTGGGCTCATTCTTGTACATCCAGTGGGCCGCGATACCGTTGTTGGCGATATGCTCCATCTCCTCGGTACGGATCTGGATCTCGATATTCACATGCATACCGAACAAGGTGGTGTGAATCGACTGGTAGCCATTGGCCTTGGGCATGGCAATGTAGTCCTTGAAGCGGCCCGGCAGGGGCTTGTAGAGGCTGTGCACGGCGCCCAGGATGCGGTAGCAGTCGTCTTCGGTGTCGGTGATGATCCGGAAGGCATACACATCCATGATTTCATGGAAGGACTTCTGCTTGAACTTCATCTTGTTGTAGATGCTGTTCAGGTGTTTCTCCCGGCCCAGGATCCGGCCCGGCAGGCCGCGCTCTTCCAGCTTCTCCTGCAGTTTGCCGCGAATGTCCTCGATGATCTCCCGGTGGCTACCACGGAGCTTGTCCACCGCCTTGGAGATGTACTTGGAGCGCATCGGATACAGGGAGGAAAAGCCCAGATCCTCAAGCTCGGTGCAGATCGAGTGCATACCCAGGCGATTCGCGATGGGGGCGTAGATATCGAGGGTTTCGGTGGCAATGCGCTGGCGTTTTTCATAGGGCATGGGGCCGAGGGTGCGCATGTTGTGCAGGCGGTCCGCCAGCTTCACAAGAATCACTCGGATGTCGCGTGCCATGGCCAGGGTCATTTTCTGGAAGTTTTCGGCTTGGGCTTCCGCCCGGGAACGAAATTCTATCTGGGTCAGTTTGCTGACCCCGTCCACCAGCTCCGCCACATCCTCGCCAAACTGTTCCGCCAGCGCATCCTTGGGAATACCCGTGTCTTCGATCACATCATGGAGCATGGCTGCCATCAGGCTCTGATGGTCCAGCCGGAGATCGGCAAGGATATGGGCAACGGCCAGGGGGTGGGTGATGTAACGGTCGCCGCTCTTGCGCATCTGGCCCTCATGGGCCTGCTCGGCATAATAATAGGCCCGTCGCACCTGGTTGATGCGATTGGTATCAAGGTAGGAGCTGAGCTCTCGAGCCAGTCCTTCAACCGTAGCCTCTGCCGACACCGCGCCTCCACGACTTCATGAAATTCAGGGACAAAAAAACCCGAATGCACGCATCCGGGTCCTTCCAGAGTCCTTCCAGCAACGCTCTATAGTTACACTATAAAACCGCGGGGACAGATTTCAATGCTTCTCACTTGCGGATAGGTACTTATATACCGAACATCCGCAGATCGCTTACTCGTCGTCTTCTTCCTTGAGCAGATCACGAGTAATCTTGCCTTCGGCAATTTCGCGCAGGGCAATTACCGTGGGCTTATCATTCTCTTCAGCTACCATCGGCTCGGCACCCTTGGTAGCGAGCTGACGGGCACGCTTGGTAGCCAGCATTACCAGCTGGAAGCGGTTATCAACGTTTTCCAGACAATCTTCAACGGTAACTCGTGCCATAACTTCCCCGACTAATAAAATGACTGTTTCAGCAGACCGCACAGTTTACTGTGGCCGGTTCAATTTGTATACAGGAAAACCCCGTATCAGCCCGGGCCGGACAATCCCGCGAGTAATAACCGGTGCCTTGATTGCTGCACTTCCATACGCAAGCGCTGGGCGCGCACAATGGCAAGCAGATCCCCGAGGGCAGCACTGAAGTCATCATTAACCACCAGGAAATCGAACTCCACAGCGTGACGGCACTCCTCCTCGGCCTCTGCCAGGCGGCGCTCTACCACCTCCGGCGCATCGGTGCCTCGCCCTATCAAACGCTCTCGCAACACTTCGGGCGAAGGAGGCACGATGAAAATACTGACACACTCGGGAACCAGTCGGCGCACCTGCGCGGCACCCTGCCAGTCGATCTCGAGGATCACATCCTGGCCCGTTGCCAGAGTTTCCCGCACCCAGACCTGGGAGGTGCCATAATAGTTGCCGAAGACATCGGCGTGCTCCAGGAAATCGCCCCGGGCGATCATCGCCTCGAACTCGGGCCGACCGACAAAATGGTAGTTTACCCCGTCCTGCTCACCCTCTCGCATGGCGCGGGTGGTATGGGAAACGGACACACCGAGCTTCTCGTCATTGCGGAGCATTTCTGCCACCAGGCTGGTCTTGCCGGCACCGGATGGCGCGGAGATAACGTACAGAGTACCCTGCTCAACTGCCTGACTCATATTCCGAGAACTCCAAACCTGGACGCGACGGCCGCGTATTCCGGCCGGTAAAGCACGGAATTATACGGACTTTGGCAAAACACCGCACCCCACGAGGGCGGCAGCTGATACCATTTGCCTATTCTTTCGTTCACTGACTGCAAGATTCCATGCGAACCACCATTGATATCACCCTGAAGCAAGCCAGCAAAGCCATAGACGCCCTGAGCGAGGCATCGCCAGGGCTCTCCCGCCAGAAAATCAAGGATGCCATGGTAAAGGGCGCCTGCTGGTGGACTCACAAGGGCAAGCGCCTTCGACTGCGCCGTGCCACCAAGGAACTCAAACCGGGCATCCGGCTGCAGCTTTACTACGATGAGAAGGTATTGACGAAAAAACCGGAGGATCCGGTTCTGCTGGAGGATCTTGAGCGCTACACGGTCTGGTTCAAACCCCACGGCCTGCTGGCACAGGGCTCACAGTGGGGGGACCATTGCAGCCTGCTCCGCCTGGCGGAGGTCCAGCTCCAGCGGCCTTGCCATCTGGTCCACCGGCTCGACGCCGATGCCGCCGGACTGATGCTGATCGCCCACGACCCGAAAGCGGCCGGCGCCCTTTCCCAGCGCTTCTCGGGCCGAACGATGACCAAACACTACAAGGCTCGAGTGACCGGCTTGATGGACGCGCAGGAGCAGGTCGTTGATGCGCCTGTTGAGGAAAAAACGGCGGTCAGCCACGTCTCGACACTGGAAAAAAATGAGGCCGAGCAGACCTCACTGGTCCAGGTCAGCATCGAAACCGGCCGGAAACACCAGATCCGCCGCCACCTGGCTGGCCTGGGGCACCCGATCATCGGTGATCGCCTGTATGGCCGAGCCGCAGGATCACCCTTGCAGCTTTTAGCCTTTCATCTCGAATTCGACTGCCCCCTGAACAAACGCAAAATGGTGTTCAAGCTTCCAGCAGAACTGGACACCCTGAAACAGAACTGACCAACACGGCAGAAGCCTGGATTATTCCAGGTTCTGCACCTGCTCCCGCATCTGCTCGATCAGAACCTTCAGATCAACCGCAATGCGGGTGACGCCAGCATCAATACTTTTGCTGCTCAAGGTATTGGCCTCCCGGTTCAACTCCTGCATCAGGAAGTCGAGCCGCCGGCCAATGGCATCGTTACTTTTGAGAGTGTCGGTCACCTCGCCAATATGGGCGTCCAGTCGATCCAATTCTTCGGCAACATCGCACTTCTGGGCCAGCATGACCATCTCCTGGGCCACCCGCTCGGCATCCAGCTCCACTTTCGCTTTTTCGAATCGCTCCCGAAGCGTTTTCTCCTGGGCCTCAAGCAATTCCGGCATACGTTTACGCACGTCGGCGACGAGATTGCCCATTGTGTTGAGGCGATCCTCAAACAGTGGCCGCAAACGCTCACCTTCTCGCTCACGTACCGATGCGAGTTCGCCCACAGTCTGCTCGAACAGACCGACCGCGGCGTCTCTGGCAGGGCCGTAGTCCTGTTCGGGCACTGACAACACTCCAGGCCAGCGGAGAATATCCAAGGCATTGATGTGGGCCGGATTATCCAGCATCCGGTTAATATGATTGGCTGCCTCGTTCACCGCCTGGGCCATATCCTCGCTGATTTCGAAGCTCTGAGATCCCTTCTCTGCCGACTGCAGGCGCATGGAAACATCCACCTTGCCCCGTTTCAGCTGCTTTCTCAGCTCTTCCCGAAACCGGTTCTCCAGCTCCCGGAACGCATCCGGCAGCCGGAACGAAGGCTCCAGGTACCGGTGATTCACAGTCCGGATTTCACAGGTCAGCGTACCCCAGTCTCCCTGGACGTCCTTGCGGGCAAATGCGGTCATACTTCGGATCATGTCGGCTCCGCTCATGGTTGATGATCAGCAATCGAGTTTAACAGGCTCTTAACAGCTACGGCGAACCGGACAAAAGCCCAACCCCATCGTGTTACACTGACCGACCTTTTCGATAAACGTTCGACCGGGACACGTGCCCGGACATTCAATACTGACTTCAGGAAACACTATGCGTCCAAGCGGCAGAACGCCCGAGCAACCCAGAGATGTTCGAATCACCCGCAACTACACCCGTCACGCCGAAGGCTCTGTGCTGGTGGAATTCGGGGACACAAAAGTCATCTGCACTGCCTCCGTCGAAAACAAGGTCCCTCCGTTTCTGAGGGGTGAAGGCAAGGGCTGGATCACCGCCGAGTACGGAATGCTGCCACGCTCTACCGGCAGCCGAATGGGCCGGGAAGCTGCCCGCGGCAAACAGGGCGGCCGCACCGTCGAAATCCAGCGCCTGATCGGCCGCTCCCTCCGTGCAGCTGTTGATCTGACCGCCCTCGGTGAACACTCCATCACGATCGATTGCGACGTCATCCAGGCCGATGGCGGCACCCGCACAGCGGCCATTACCGGCGGCTGCGTGGCACTGGTGGATGCCCTGAACCACCTGGTTGCCGACAAGCGCCTGAAGAAATCCCCGCTCAAGCAGATGGTCGCCGCTCTGTCGGTAGGTGTTTACAAGGGCACGCCGGTGGTCGACCTGGACTACCCGGAGGATTCCGAAGCCGAAACCGACATGAACGTAATCATGACCGACCAGGGCGGCTTCATTGAAATTCAGGGAACGGCAGAAGGCGCACCGTTTGACCAGTCAGAACTGGACAGCATGCTGACTCTGGCCAAACAGGGTATTGAGCAGTTGTTTGAGATTCAGAAGGCGGCACTGGAAGGCTGAATTTTAGTCTGGCGCCCGCGTGCCCGGAGGGGGAGGCCTTTCCGGTGCACAGTGTCGGATTACGGCTTACGCCTAATCCGACCTACGGCTTGTTCAGCCCACCCCAAAGTCCGGGGCGCCTGTGTGGCGATGCTTCCCCAGACTGTTGAGGGCCAGGGACGGCCCGAAACAAGCGCACATGGATGTGCTCGTAGCGTGTCTGGGGAAGCATCGCCACACAGGCGTCTTCCCCAAGACTTAAAAGCCGATTTCGATGTCGTAATCCATGATCACAGGGGCGTGATCGGAGAAACGTGTTGAATCGTCAATCCAGCCATCTTCGATGGTCTTCCGGATTCCCGGTGTCAGCAGCTGGTAATCCACCCGGATGCCGGCATTCTTGCGGGAGCCTTCAGCTTGCTCAGGCCACCAGGTGAACTGGTTGCTCTGCTTGTTAATTTCGCGGAAACCGTCGATACAGCCCATTTCATCGAACAGGCGATCCAGCCAGGCACGCTCGTGCGGCAGGAAACCTGAGAAATCCAGCTTGTGGTACAGAGGGCTGGCGTCGGTTACGTGATGGGCCGTCTGGAGGTTCGCGCAGAAAATGAATTGCCGGCGTTTGCGCAGCGTCTTCTGCATATGCAGGCCGAAGGACTCCATGAACTCGTCCTTGTGGTCCAGCACTGTCAGATCGTCGTCGCCAACCAGCTCTTCTTCACGACCAAGGGCGCAGGGGGCCAGAACGCAGGCCACGGAAACCTTGTCAAAATCGGCCTGAATGAAACGGCCTTCCCGGTCCGCCTGCTCATTGGCAAACCCGTACATGATGGCCTTCGGGAAATGACGGGTGTAGATGCCAACGCCGCCATCCTCGTTTTTCTCGCCATCAATAAAGTAGGCTTCGTAACCCTCCGGAATCAGGTTGTAGTCCTCAATCTCGTAGGCCCGCATGCGATGATCCTGGACACAGACCACGTCAGCGTCCTGCTCCGCCAGCCAGTCGAAAAAGCCTTTTTCAACGGCCTGAGCGAGGCCATTGACGCTGATTGATACTACCCGCATACGTGTTCCCTGATTCGGTTTGTGTGTATGATACCGTTTTTACGCGCTAATTAAAGATCAACACCCGCCAGAAGCCTTGTCATGCACGACTATCAGCAAAAATTTATCGAATTTGCCATCCGCCGAAATGTACTACGCTTTGGTGAGTTCACGCTCAAGTCGGGCCGAACCAGCCCCTACTTCTTTAACGCTGGCCTGTTTAATACCGGGGACGACCTGCTTCAGTTAAGCAAGGCCTATGCCGCCGCGATCGCGCGCAGCGGGCTGGATTATGACATTATTTTCGGGCCTGCCTATAAGGGCATTCCGTTGGCTACTGTCACAGCAATGGCGTTGGCTACAGACGGTAACAGCAAACCCTTTGCGTTTAATCGTAAGGAAAAGAAAGATCATGGTGAGGGCGGCAACATTGTTGGCGCACCGTTGCAGGGCAAAGTACTCATTGTGGATGATGTAATCACCGCCGGTACCGCGATCCGGGAATCCATCGATATCATCCGGGCCGCCGGGGCCGAACCGGCAGGCGTGCTTATTGCGCTGGATCGTCAGGAAAAAGGCAACGGCGAACTATCCGCTATCCAGGAAGTGGAGAAGGAATTCGGCATCCCTGTGGTGAGCATCATTCGTCTTGAGCAGGTGTTGGACTACCTCAAAGCCAACCCGGAGTTTGCCGGGCATGCCGAAAAGGTAGCCAGTTATCGGGATCGTTACGGAGTCTGATTGATGGTCAATCGTCTGACCGCACTTTCTGTCAAAGCTACGGCATTGGCGCTTGCCCTGGGCTTCTCTGCCCAGGTGGCAGCGAATATGTACCGTTACACGGATGAGAACGGCCAGATCGTAATCAGCAGTACCATTCCCCAGGAAGCCACCAAACGTGGCTATGACATCCTGAGCAACAATGGCCGCGTGATAGAGACTATCCCTCCGGCGCCAACCGAAGAAGAGATTGCCGCCCGGGAAGCGGAAAAACAGCGGCAGAAGGAACTCGCTGAACAGCGCGAGAAAGACCGCGCTCTGCTGAAGCGCTTCAGCCACCCGGATCAGGCCGTGAAAGCCATGCACCGGAAAATCCGGGAGCTTGAGGGCCTGATACAGCTCAAGCGAGGCAACATCTCGGTTATATCCAGCCAACTGGATAACGAACAGAGCCGTGCCGCTAACATGGAGCGGGCCGGTCGAGAGATTCCCGAGGCCACGCTGGAAAAAATCCGGCGACTGGAATCCCAGATCCGGGACATTGAGCGGGAAATCACCTCACAGACCCAGGAAATCGAAGAACTGCGCAAGGCCTTCGAGGCCGACATAGAGCGCCTGGAAGAGGTCACCGGCGAGGCGCGGACCGTACCGCTTGATCACACCGAAACAGAAAACTGATCTTTCGCTGGAGCGTCCCTGCATACTAAAAAGGCCGCCGGTTTTACCCGGCGGCCTTTTCGTTTCACTCACCTATCGGTGAGACGCTATCCGCGATTCAGGCGGAAGCAGTGCTCTTCTTGGCAGTAGAAGTGGTCTTGCGCGCAGTGGTCTTGCGTGCAGCCGGCTTCTTCGGCTCAACAGATTTCTTCGCATCCTGCGCAGCGTCAGAAACGTCTTCCGCGGCTTCTGCTACTGCATCAGCGCCTTCTGCTGCTTCTTTTTCCAGCTTGGCGACCAGATCACCAGCGAAGCTGCCAAAACGGCTGTTCAGGTTGCGCAGCTGCTCGAACAGGCTATCGCTGTAGCCGTTGTAACGCTTGCGCAGGGTCTTCACGCTGTACTCACGTGCTTCGGACTCGAGCTTCTCGGCGTAATCGAACGGCTTGGAAGCCAGCTTCTTCTGCTGTTCTTCAGCGGCGTTGATACCCTTGTCCACGATTTCCTGAAGCTGTTCTTGATAAGACTTGAGTTTACCCATAATGAATCTCCTTGGTTTCCTGAAAGTTCCAAGACCCTGCCGAAACCAGTGCAACGAGGGCCTTTCTTTAATCTCAGGATTCAAGTTACGCCCTAAAATTAGAATGTTCATACTAAAAGCAGGAAGTAGAGCGATAAGGGGTTTTACGGATTATTCACTTGATCCTGAAAATCCGACTGGCATAATGCCGGGCTGTTAAAGAAGCCTGTCTCCCCGCTTTATTCTGGCTCCATACGCTTTAACCAAAAGAGGCCGCATCCAGGCACGTATGCGAGTAACCATGATCACTTCCGGACCCAGACACCCACGCATCTCCTGGTTTATTCTTCCGTTGATTGCAGCGTCACTGCTCCTTGCTGGCTGCCAGGAGGATTCCAGAGCCACCAAAACAAGCTCCGATCGGGCCAGCGAACTCGCGAACTCCCGGCTTGATATGGCCACAGACAGCCTGCTGAATACTCTCGGGCAAGCCCGCGAGTCCGGTTACGCCGCCAAGACTCCCAGAGAATTGAGCTGGACAGCACCACTGACCCGTGAAGACGGCTCGTCACTGGCGCCTGGAGAGATTGCAGAATTCAGGATTTACTATCGCCTGAGACACCAGGAAGACTACAGGGTTATCCGTATTGAGAGCCCTTCGACCACAAGACTTTCCCTGGCAGAGATGGCGCCCGGCGCTTATGAGTTCGCGATTACCACTGTGGATACCGAAGGGCTGGAGAGCCGGCGCTCGACGCCGGTCACCGTCGATCTGATCTGATTGCGGCTTACCAGCGGAAAATCACCCAACTGGGCACCAACATGTCGGAGTCGGTTTCCCGGATCCAGCCGCCACCATCTGCCGGCACCAGGTAATACTCCGGCCCGACCTCCGGCACGACCTTGATTTCCATGAGCTGCCCATTGACCCGGTATTCATAGAACACTTCCTTTTCACCGGGGCGGATCACAATCTCCGGCCCCTCGCTCGCGGGCTGGTAATCAGAGATCACCACAGGCTCCTCGGGCGTTGCCACCGGCGTCTCATCCAGGGCGCCGTCTTCCTGGGCCAACGCAGCCAGGGGCAAACAGGCGAGCAACAAAGCCGGACAGGCGATTCGTTTCATTTTCGTGATACCCTTTCGTCCATCGATTTCAGTACAGAGTTGCATAAGCCAACCCACGCTTCAATCAGATTCCGGACCTGTTTTGACATGACCAGCAAAAACACACCACCCGTGGTTCTTGTGGACGGATCGTCCTATCTTTTCCGTGCATATCATGCACTTCCGCCCCTGACCACCAGCAAGGACCACCCCACTGGAGCGATCAAAGGTGTGATCAGTATGATCCGGCGCCTGGAACAGGATTTTCCCGGATCCAAAATGGTGGTGGTCTTCGATGCCAAGGGCAAAACGTTCCGGCATGACCTCTATGAAGAGTACAAGGCCAACCGGCCGCCAATGCCGGAAGATCTGGCCTGCCAGATCGAGCCCATTCATGAAATCGTCAAGGCCATGGGCCTGCCGCTACTGACAGTGACGGGCGTCGAAGCCGACGATGTGATTGGCACCCTGGCCAACGAAGCCACCAGCAAGGGCATCGATGTGGTGGTTTCCACCGGGGACAAGGACATGGCGCAGCTGGTCAGCGATCACGTCACCCTGATCAACACCATGACCGAGACCCGGATGGATCGGGACGGTGTGGTGGAAAAGTTCGGCGTTACCCCGGAACAAATCGTGGATTACCTCGCCCTGGTAGGCGACAAGGTGGACAACATCCCCGGCGTGAACAAGTGCGGCCCGAAAACTGCGGTAAAGTGGCTGCAAAGCTACGAAAACCTGGACAATGTCATTGAGCATGCCGATGAAATCAAAGGCAAGATCGGTGAATACCTGCGCGAGGCCACCGAAACCCTGCCCCTGAGTCGCGAACTCGCCACCATCCGCACCGACGTCGAACTGGATTTTGGCCTGGAAGACCTGAAGCTTCGGGAACAGGATGACGGGCAGCTGCTTGAGCTGTTCAAGGAATACGAGTTCCGCACCTGGATTGCCGAATTGGAAGAGAGCGAAACCCCACCCTCCAGCACCGCCCGGTCCAGCGATGAAAAACCGGGGCCGGAGACCGGCAAGAAAAACTACAGCGTTATCACCGACCAGCAAGAACTGGATCAATGGCTGGAACGCCTGAAATCGGCCGAGCTGTTTGCCTTCGATACCGAAACCACCAGCCTCCGGTACATGGATGCCGAGATCGTCGGTGTATCTTTCGCCATCGAACCCGGCGAGGCCGCCTATGTCCCCCTGGGGCACGACTATATGGGCGCTCCCGACCAGCTGGATCGTGACGAAGTCCTGAATCAGCTCAAGCCGCTTCTGGAAGATCCCGGCCTGGCAAAGGTCGGCCAGAACCTGAAATACGACAAGAATGTACTGGCCAATCACGGCATTACCCTGGAGGGCATTGCCGAGGACACCATGCTGGAATCCTACGTTCTGAACTCTGTCGCTACCCGGCACGATATGGACAGCCTCGCCATGTATTACCTGGGCGAGAAGACCATCAGCTTTGAGTCCGTTGCGGGTAAAGGTGCGAAACAGCTCACTTTCAACCAGATTGACCTTGAAAAAGCTGGGCCCTACGCCGCCGAGGATGCGGACATTACCCTGCGCCTGCACCAGACCCTGAGACCAAAACTGAAGGAAACCGGGAAGCTGGCCTCTGTCTACGAAGACATTGATTTGCCTCTGGTGCCGGTACTATCGCGCATGGAGCAACGCGGCACCCTGATCAGCGCCAGCACCCTGCGACAGCACAGCCAGGAACTGGCAGAGCGCATGGCAGAACTGGAAAAAGAAGCCCACGAAGTAGCCGGCGAGACCTTCAACCTGGGCTCCACCAAGCAGCTGCAGGCGATCTTCTACGACAAGATGGGCCTGCCGGTGGTGAAGAAAACCCCCAAGGGCGCGCCATCAACGGCGGAACCGGTACTGCAGGAACTCGCCCATGAACACGAGCTGCCGCGCCTGATCCTTGAGCACCGCAGCCTGAGCAAGCTGAAGTCTACATACACCGACACCCTGCCAGAGCTGATTCACCATCGCACCGGCCGGGTACACACTTCCTATCATCAGGCTGTCACCGCCACCGGTCGACTCTCGTCCTCCGAGCCCAACCTCCAGAATATCCCCATTCGCAGCGAGCAGGGCCGCCGTATACGGCAGGCGTTTATCGCACCCGAGGGTTACAAGCTGGTGGCTGCCGACTATTCCCAGATCGAGCTGCGGATCATGGCCCACCTGTCCGGGGACAGGGGATTGCTGAAAGCCTTTGAAAAGGGTGAAGACATCCACAAGGCAACGGCATCGGAAGTCTTCGGCGTCAGCCTGGAGGAAGTATCCTCAGACCAGCGACGCAGCGCCAAGGCCATCAACTTCGGCCTGATCTACGGCATGTCTGCCTTTGGCCTGTCCCGGCAACTGGATGTTGAGCGCAAGCTCGCCCAGCAATACATCGACCGTTATTTCGAACGGTACCCCGGCGTTCTGAAGTACATGGACAACATCCGCAAACAGGCCCACGACGATGGTTTCGTCGAAACCCTGTTCGGCCGTCGCCTGTACCTGCCGGAAATCAACGCCCGCAACAAACAACTGCAGCAGGCTGCCGAGCGCACCGCGATCAACGCCCCCATGCAGGGTACTGCCGCCGACATCATCAAACGGGCCATGGTGGATGTGGAGAACTGGCTGCTGAAAGAACACGCCGATGAAGCCCGCATGACCATGCAGGTTCACGATGAACTGATCCTGGAAGTTAAGGAGTCGGCCCTCGACAAGATACGGTCAGGGCTGGAAAAGCGAATGTCGGCAGCAGCGGACCTGGATGTTCCCCTGCTTGTGGAAGCCGGCGCCGGGGACAACTGGGACGAGGCGCACTGATTCGACCCAGAAAAGGGCATGGAAGCCCGAAAACGCACCGTAATTGACCGCAACATCTGCCGCCGAGCCTGCCTTCACGCCCCGTAGTCCAACGGCAGGCCCCGGGCACTCCCTCTCTGCGAGACACCAACGTCACGGCACGATATTCGCTACGTAATCGGAGTCGGCGCCCTGCCCCACCATGCACTCCGGGCAGCGCCATGTTGTGACATCCATCTCCGAGGCTCATACCATGACTTCTCTGGCATCTGAACGTAGCTGGCTGCTGGACCCCAGCGTGCTGAAACTGGTTCACCAGTGCCGCCGCCTGATTCACACGGAATTCGGCGTCAAACTGCACCTAACGGAAGAGCATCTCGAACAGCAACTGGCCGATTACGCGCGAAAAACCCGCTCCAGCCAGTTGACCCGCACCTGGGAAACCCTGAAGGACCAGGTTCCACAGCTGAATATCGAACCCGAGGAAGAAGACGACGGTTTCAAGCGTAACTATCGAGGCCAGGTGATTGCGGATGCTCCAACGGCATCAGCAGAGGACCACGAGGCGGGAGAGATAGACCCGCCACGGAAGAAGAAGGTCATCTACCGTGGCCAGGTGGTTGGCTGACCAGCCTTACGCCTGGCCAACCAGATTGGCTAGAGATTAGAAGGACTTGCTAACCTCGATGGACGCACTCCAGGCGCTGAGCTCGTATTTGCCCTTGAAGTAGCTTGGGTCTTCGACGCCCGGGGCCAGATTGGCTACTTCGTCCGGGTTGCTGTGCTGGTAGTTGCGCTCTGTGAACGCTGGATCATCCGTAAACAGCAGTGTTCCTACTGCCGCGTCAAGCGTCCACCCACTCTGCGCATCCTTCCACTGGGCACCTAATGTCAGCCAATGCCGGTCGCTGGACGGGATACGTGCGGTAAGATACTCGTCGACAGGCGACTCGTCCCAAGCATAGCCTGCTTTCAGAGCCCATTCCGGCGTTGCCTGCCAAATCCCGCCAAGATTGAATTGCCAGGTATTTTGCCACTTTTCAGTCACATGACTAAGAATGGCACCCTCCTGTGGAGCCGCCGTAATCTGACCATTCGCTTCTCTACTGACAATGTCCAACTCCTCGAAACGACTCCATTTAGCGTAAGTCGCACCTGCAAGAAGCGTTACTTGATCAGAAAGATTATGCCGAATGCCAAAGGTTGCGCTCTCTGGAATAGCCAGTGGCACTCTGACTTTTTCCGACAGCGTAGTGGTCTGACCGGGCACTCCGGGAACCGGGAAATTGGAAATCGTCGCATTGCCTTTCAAATCAAGTTCGGTTCCAGTCTGGGCACTCAACCCAATTTGGGTTTTATCAGAGAGCTCGTACAGGAAACCAACTCTGAACGTCGCTCCGATATCATCACCCTCAATGTCGGCGTAAGGATCCTGATAACCACTCACTGCCTGCCGTGCTGCCTGGTCTGCCTGTGCGGGACTTGCACCCTGACCAATGGCTGCAGCAAATGCACTTGGATAAACCTGGGCTGCCAAGTCCTGATACCGGGTAAGGCGACCCTCTGCATATATCAGGTTGATACCCACACCCATGGAAAGGCCATTCCCATTAGTTACTGAGATCGAGGGAGTGAAGGCAATGGCTGTCAATTCGGTTTCGTCAGCAAAAAAACGCCCAACGAAGTCATCGTTGTAGTCCGCAGCCAGGCCATAGGGTGCATGGATTCCAAACCCCACGTCTATGGATTCATTGACTTCGTGAGTCATGTAAAAATTCGGCAAAACAGCTGGACCCGCAATATCGCCGCCCAGCGAGCCATCGGCCATAACCGCATTTTGACCCGGCAGATTGCGACGCGCTTCAGCTTCCTTGGCCTCGGCATCAATATCCAGAACCGCAGCACCAAACGAAATATTTGTGCCCGACAACTGGCTCATGCCGGCGGGGTTAAAAAGAACCGTGGTCGCGCTTTCGGGGTTGGCGGCGGCACCGGCGTTAGCGGTGCCCATCGCACTGGCGCTCTGCTCATTGAGGGAGAAGCCGCCTGCCAGGCTAGAGGCAGGTGCGGCGAGCGCCGCGAGGGTGGTAAGACGTACAGCTCGTGCAAGCGTTGAGGAACGGTGGTGCATGGTATCTCCTTATTGAATCGCGCGGAGTATACGCACCACCCCTTACTGGCCTCAAATGCCATCCCTAACGGTTCGGGGCCCTAACTTTCTACGACCAACGTCTTATGCTGATCCGGTACTCAGTCATCCTGAATGGAAAGCTTGTCGACGGAAGACGAGAGCTTGTCGGCTCCCTGGGCGTCAGCACCCAGCTTGATCATCAGGCGCAGATCGTTGGCGGAATCTGCGTGAGCCAGGGCATCCTCGTAGGTAATCGAACCCTCCGCATACAGGTGATAAAGCGCCTGGTCAAAGGTCTGCATACCGGATTCGTTGGATTTGGACATCAGCTCTTTCAGCCGATGCACCTCGCCCTTCCGGATCAGGTCCGATACCAGCGGGGTATTGATTAGCACCTCGATAACCGCCTTACGGCCCTTGCCATCTGGCGTTGGCACCAGCTGCTGAGCCACGATCGCCTTGAGGTTCAGGGACAGGTCCATCCAGATCTGGTTGTGCTGTTCCGGCGGGAAGAACTGGATGATCCGGTCCAACGCCTGGTTGGCGTTGTTGGCGTGCAGGGTCGCCAGACACAGGTGACCGGTCTCGGCGAATTGCACGGAATATTCCATGGTCTGCCGGGTACGAACCTCACCGATCAGAATAACGTCTGGTGCCTGGCGCAGGGTGTTCTTCAGCGCTACTTCGAAGCTCTCGGTATCGATGCCCACCTCGCGCTGGGTGACGATACAACCCTGATGCTGGTGCACGAATTCGATCGGGTCTTCGATGGAAATGATGTGGCCACGGCTGTTGCGGTTACGATGCCCGAGCATGGCCGCCAGGGACGTAGACTTACCGGTACCGGTAGCGCCCACGAACATGATCAGGCCACGCTTGGTCATGGCCAGTTCCTTGATCACCTCCGGCAACGACAGATCGTCGATTTGCGGGATCTTTACCTCGATCCGGCGCAGCACCATGCCACACAGGTTACGCTGGAAGAATGCGGACACCCGGAACCGGCCAATGCCCCGGGCACTGATCGCAAAGTTACACTCGTGGGTCTCCTCAAACTCGGCGCGCTGCTTGTCATTCATCGAGCCGTAAACAAACTCCCTGGTCTGCTCCGGCGTCAACGCGTTCTTGGTAACCGGGAGCACTTTCCCGTTCACCTTCATGCTCGGTGGCACACCCGCTGTAATAAACAGGTCTGAACCGCCTTTTTCCACCATCAGCCGTAACAGTTTTTCGAATTCCATTTTTTGTACCCAGCCTTCATCGTTTGGTGCCTGGGCGGGGCGGGTACAGCTTCCCGGGACACGCTGTGAATACGTCCATGTACGCTTGACTGCAGCATCCATGCTGCAGACAGTCCCGGGAAGCTGTACCCGCCCCACCCGTCAAACCATATTCGGGGAGTCTGACTGATTCCCCTTTGCTCCCGGCACCGATAATTCAGCTTCAGGAGCAAACTAGATTAAAAGTTGTCAGGCATCTTGGCCTTGGCCCGCGCCGCTTCGCGGGAAATGAGCCCTTTCTGCAGCAGCCGCTCAAGGCACTGATCCAATGTCTGCATGCCCAGGGAGCCGCCAGTCTGGATCGACGAGTACATCTGGGCGATCTTGTCTTCCCGGATCAGGTTCCGGATCGCAGACGTGCCAATCATGATCTCGTGCGCCGCAATCCGGCCGCCGCCCATTTTCTTCATCAGGGTCTGGGAAATAACGGCCTGCAGGGATTCCGACAGCATCGACCGCACCATGGACTTTTCCTCTGCCGGGAAAACATCAACAACCCGGTCAATGGTCTTGGCAGCGGAGGTGGTGTGCAGGGTGCCGAACACAAGGTGGCCCGTTTCGGCTGCCGTCAGCGCGAGGCGGATGGTCTCGAGATCCCGGAGCTCACCAACCAGGATGATGTCGGGGTCTTCCCGCAGGGCCGAACGCAACGCTTCGTTGAAGCCCAGGGTATCGCGATGAACTTCCCGCTGGTTCACCAGGCATTTTTTGGAGTCGTGGACGAATTCGATGGGGTCTTCAATGGTAAGAACGTGTTCATAGCGGGTGTCGTTGATGTAATCGATCATCGCCGCCAGCGTGGTGGACTTACCGGAGCCGGTCGGGCCGGTCACCAGTACCAGTCCTCGGGGCACTGAAGACACATCCTTGAACACCTGGCCCATACCCAGGTCTTCCATGGTCAGAACCTTGGAGGGGATTGTCCGGAACACCGCACCGGCGCCACGGTTCTGGTTAAAGGCGTTGACACGGAAACGGGCGACACCCGGAACTTCAAAAGAGAAGTCGGTTTCCAGGAATTCTTCGTAGTCCTTGCGCTGCTTGTCGTTCATGATGTCGTAGATCAGCCCGTGGACTTCTTTGTGCTCCATGGGCGGCAGGTTGATGCGGCGCACATCACCATCAACACGAATCATCGGGGGCAGACCGGCAGAGAGGTGCAAGTCAGACGCACCCTGTTTCGCCGAAAAGGCAAGCAGTTCAGTAATATCCATAGGAATCCTCGGAAGGCTTTTCTTTTATCCCGGTAGCTTCCGCCCGGCGGGGTCCCGGCGCGGTTCACTTGGCATTTCAGTGACCTGCGGGTAACGTGTCACCGTACAAGTGACAGACCGAGCGTGGCAATCTCACACTATGAGCAGCATAGCAGACAACATCGGGAGCGTAACCCGACGCATACAAAAAGCAACATTGCAGGCCGGGCGGGAGCCGGGAGCTGTGCATCTGCTCGCCGTGAGTAAAACCCGCCCACCCGAAGATCTCCGGGAAGCCTTCGCCGCCGGGCAGCGTGCCTTCGGTGAGAACTACCTTCAAGAAGCGCTGGAAAAGATCGAGGCGCTGTCTGATCTTGACGGACTGGAATGGCATTTCATCGGGCCGATCCAGTCGAACAAGACGCGACAGATGGCCTCCGCCTTTTCCTGGGTGCACAGCGTCGACCGCCTCAAGATTGCCCGTCGCCTGAGCGAACAGCGTGATCCTGCGCTGCCGCCATTGAATATCTGTCTTCAGGTCAATATTAATGAGGAAGAGAGCAAATCCGGCTGCACTCTGGATGAATTGCCAGATCTGGTGGCAGAAATCGGCGAATTGCCGAACCTCAGCTTGCGAGGCCTGATGGCCATTCCGGATCCGGATCAGCCCGAAGCAGGATTGAGAGCCAGTTTCCGGAAACTTGCCAATACTCTGAAACAGCTGCGGTCAGACCATCCCGACGCCGGCCCACTCGACACACTGTCGATAGGCATGTCCGGCGATCTGGAAGTCGCGATTGCGGAAGGCGCCACCTGGGTACGGGTCGGCACCGCCCTATTCGGCAAACGCCCAGTAAAGAGCTGAACCGGCCGGTTCCTGCTATGATCAGGGCCGGACGTTTAAACGATCAACCGGGGAGTTAACCTTGAGCACATCACCAACCATTTCTTTTATTGGCGCCGGCAACATGGCCAGCGCCATCATTGGCGGTATGCTGGATAACGGCTATCAGGCCGGCAATATCTGGGTCAGCGCGCCGGATGACGCGCACCTGCAAACGATCCGCAAGCGTTTCGGCGTGAGCGTAACCACAGACAACCGCTACTGCGCCGAGCAGGCCGACATGGTGGTTCTTGCGGTGAAACCCCAGGTGATGGCGGATGTCTGTCGCGACATTGCACCAGTGGTTCAGAACACCCGCCCTCTTATGGTATCCATCGCCGCCGGTCTGACAGCCGATACCCTCGATGGCTGGCTTGGCGGCGGCTTGCCCATGGTTCGGGTGATGCCCAACACGCCGTCTCTGGTCGGCAAGGGGGCTGCAGGCCTTTTCGCCAACAAAGAGGTGAAAGACAAACAAAAGAAAATGGTGGAATCGGTGTTCGAAAGCATCGGTTCAGCGCTTTGGGTTGAGGACGAAAACCTTCTGCACGGTGTGACAGCGCTCTCCGGCAGTGGCCCGGCCTATTTCTTCCTGATGCTCGAAGCGCTGGAAGAGGCCGCGACCGAAGCCGGCATTGCCGCTGGAACCGCAAGAGAGCTGGCTATCCAGACCATGGCAGGAGCCGCCGAAATGGCCGCCCGAAGCGAGCACGACCCCGGCCAGCTCAAGCGTAACGTGATGTCTCCCGGCGGAACTACCGAACAGGCCATCAATACCTTTGAGGAAGGTGGCATGCGCGATCTGGTGTCCAAAGCCTACAAGGCAGCATTCAAGCGCTCGGAAGAAATGGCCAAAGAACTGGCAGGCAAACAGTAACCGATAACGGAGACACGGCTTCATGCTGGCAGACATTCTGATTACCATCCTGCTGATCGCATCCACCTTCTACATGACCATTGTACTGCTCCGGTTCCTGCTTCAACTGGCCCGGGCAGATTTCTACAACCCGATCTCCCAGTTCGTGGTCAAGGCCACCAATTCGCCGCTGCGTCCATTGCGTCGCTTCATCCCCGGCTGGGGCGGCGTGGATGGCGCTTCGCTGGTGCTTGCGGTGATCATCCAGGGTATCACCTTCTTCCTGATACTGGTTGCCCTGAACGGTGGCATCCCCGCCGTGAATCCGATCACCTTACTGGTCTGGGCCGTTCTGAACGTGCTGGACCTGATCGTAAAAATCTACTTCTGGTCAGTTATTGCGGTGGTGGTCGTCAGCTGGATCGCCCCCGGCAGCGGCCACCCAGCGATTCAGTTGGTCGCCCAGATCACTGAGCCGGTGATGCGCCCAGTGCGCAATATCATGCCCTCCATGGGCGGCCTGGATCTGTCACCCATCATTGTGTTCCTGATTCTGAACGTTATCTCGGTGGTGATTGAGCACATGAAAATGGCTGCCGGCCTTGGCTCCATCGGGCTGGGTATGTAAACCCCGTCTCAAATATACACTTTGTAACACTTAGCCACGAAATCCATAATTCCCGGGCTGCAAACTCAGACCACTGATTTTGCAGCCTTTTTTATTGTAACCCCTCGGTTTCGCCCGATCTCTTCACCGTAGCTCTGCCGCAAACATAGATAGAACAGGATAGTATTAACGGTAATTAATCCGTCACCCGTGAGCACCCCGTTTTGACCGGGATACCCGGAAGTCGCGCAGAAGGAAAATCCGATGAACCAACAGGGAACTCTGTCGCAGCAGGTAGAGGCTTATCACAACTGGAAAAAAGAGCTGATCCGACAGATCGGCCGATACCGGCTGTGGCTGCAGGATAACAATCTGTTTTCCGACGATGTCAGCACCCGCATTCGCCATGGACTGGAGCTGCTGATCGAAGATGAGCTCACCATTGCGTTTGTCGGCGAATACTCCCGCGGAAAAACCGAGCTGATAAACGCCCTGTTCTTCTCCGAGTACGGCCAGCGCATGCTGCCTTCGCAGGCAGGGCGCACCACCATGTGCCCCACGGAGCTGTTCTTCGATCGCAGCGCCAACCAGAACTACCTGCTCCTGTTGCCCATTGAAACCCGTAACGGCGATCTGTCCCTGCAGCAATTGCGCAAACAGCCGGAACGATGGGTGAAGCATGAACTGGATGAGCGCGACCCGGAAATCATGCGGGAGGTGCTGGCCGAGGTCGCACGGGTGAAGAGCGTACCGCCGGAGGAGGCACGAAAGCTCGGCTTCGACGAGGATATGCTGGAGCATGACCGCAATAATCCCGGCAACGTTCTGGTGCCAGCCTGGCGTAATGCCCAGATCAGCATTCGTCACCCTCTTTTCGAGCGTGGTTTGCGCATCCTCGACACTCCGGGCCTGAATGCCCTGGGTTCAGAACCGGAACTGACCATCAGCATGCTGCCCCGCGCCCATGCCGTAATTTTTGTGCTCAGCGCCGACACCGGTGTGACCGCCAGCGACATGACCATCTGGAAGGAACATATCGACACCCAGCACGCAGATCATCGGGCTGGCCGCTTTGCCGTGCTGAACAAGATCGATGTGCTCTGGGACGACCTGCAGGGGGAACGCCACACCATCGAAGCCATTGAGCGGGTGCGCGGCTATACCGCCGATCACCTTGGCATGCGCCAGCATGATGTGATCCCGGTTTCCGCCAAACAGGGACTGGTTGCAAGGGTCAGGAAAGATAGTGACCTGTTTGACCGCTCCAATATCGGCCAGCTCGAGCAGCTGATTATCCAGCGCATCCTGATGCACAAGGAGCAGCTGATCACCCAGAGCCTGATCAACGACCTTCTGGGCATGCTCCAGAACAGCCAGGCGGCGATGCAATATCGCCTGGAATCCCTGGAAGAGGAACTCCAGGCCTGCGCCGGCGTCACCATGGACAAGGCAGCCCTTGGCCGCCTGGCAGAACGCGCCCAGAAAGACTACGACTTCTACTACAAAAAGCTGATTACTCTGCGTTCGAGCCGGCGCCTGATGGACTCCCAGGGCGAATTACTGAAAAAACTGGTGAGTGAAGACCGCTTCGAAGCCCACGCTGAACGTGTCCGTAACAGCATGTCGAAAAGCTGGACGACCGCCGGTATGAACCGCGCCATGGACCAATTCTTCGAACTGCTTGAAAGCGACCTGACCAACCTGCTGAGCGAAGGGCACCTGGCCGAGAAAATGGTAGGCGCTATTTACCGTCGCTATAACGAGGACAACCGTGCCCGTCATCTCGAGCCCATCCCGCTCCGGGCCGGTCGCCATGTGATCGCCATCCGTGAGTTGCGCAAAAAAGCCCGACGCTTCCGTATCAGCCCGAAAAACCTGCTGACAGAGCAGTCGGTTCTGGTTCGCCGTTTTTTCAACGTCATGGTGGGCGAAGCACGCACCCTGCACGCCCGTGTGCGCCACGACGTTGAACGCTGGCCATCCGAGGCCCTGCTGCCGATCATGCAATATTCCATGGAGCAGAAGCAGCTGCTGGAACACCAGATCCGTCGCCTTCGCGACATGGTCCGCAATGACAAGGACAGCCGAACCGAGCGCCTGCGCCTTACCAACACCATTTCCGATCTACGCAAACAGCTGGAACTGGCCGACGCCATGCAGCGCCAGATCCGCAAGCCGGCCCCCACCCTGATCCAACAAAAAGTGGTAAATATCTCCGGCGCTGTGTAAGCGCCGCGAGAGCGACCATTCAGGCGGTTGCAGCCATCACGCCCCGGCTTTAAACTGCTGGGCTGGTGATGGCTTTGTCATTGCTTTTCCAGACACTTACGGATCGAACCAGGAACCATTCGCGCCGATGCCTGATACCCTGCCTGCGGATTCTGTCGGGATTGTCTCCCCGCAGACCTATCATTTCGACGCTCCCATCGATCTGGCCTGCGGCCAGACCCTGGAAAACTATGACCTGGTGGTGGAAACCTACGGCACCCTGAATGCCGAGGCCAGTAACGCGGTTCTTATCTGCCACGCCCTGAGCGGGCACCACCACGCCGCCGGCTACCATTCCGCCGAAGACCGCAAGCCTGGCTGGTGGGACAGCTGCATTGGCCCCGGCAAACCCATCGATACCGATCGTTTTTTTGTTGTCAGCCTTAACAATCTGGGCGGCTGTCATGGCAGCACCGGCCCCAACAGCCTCAACCCCGAAACCGGAAAACCCTTCGGCCCGGAGTTCCCGGTAATCACTGTGGGAGACTGGGTGAAGAGCCAGGCGCTGCTGGCAGACCGGCTCGGCATCCAGTGCTGGGCGGCCGTTGTTGGCGGATCCCTCGGCGGCATGCAGGCCCTGCAGTGGAGCCTGGACTATCCCGACCGCCTGAAGCATGCCGTGGTGATTGCCTCCACCCCCCGGCTCACTGCCCAGAATATTGCCTTCAATGAGGTAGCACGGCAGGCCATCACCTCCGACCGGGAGTTTCACGACGGTCGCTATTACGACTTCGATACCGTTCCACGGCGTGGCCTTATGCTGGCACGGATGGTCGGCCACATCACGTATCTATCCGATGCATCCATGGGCGAAAAATTCGGCCGCGAACTTCGCGATCAGGCCTACAAGTTTGGTTATGACGCGGAATTCCAGGTTGAGAGCTACCTTCGCTATCAGGGCGAGCGATTTTCAGAGTCTTTCGACGCCAATACCTATCTGCTGATGACCCGAGCGCTGGACTACTTCGATCCGGCCTATGAGTTTGGCGGGGACCTTTCCAAGGCACTGGCGGCCGCCAGTTGCGAATACCTGGTGTTGTCGTTCAGCACCGACTGGCGTTTCACACCCGCCCGCTCGGAAGAAATGGTCAACGCCATGATTGCCGCCCGCCGAAAGGTCAGCTATGCCGAGGTGGATGCTCCCTGGGGGCACGACGCGTTCCTGATTCCGACCCCGAGATACACCGACATTTTCAACGCCTACATGGACCGAGTGGCCCGGGAGGTCGGCGCATGAGACCGGATCTCGAAATCATCCAGCAGTGGGTTCAGCCCGGTCATCACGTCCTGGACCTGGGCTGCGGCGACGGCACCCTGCTCGACTTCCTCCAGAGGGAGCGGGGCGCCAGTGGCTTCGGTCTGGAAATCAACCCGGACCATATCACCACCTGCATGGGCCGCGGGGTGGCGGTTATCGAGCAGAACCTGGATACCCAGGGGTTGGGTAACTTTGATGACGGCAGCTTCGATATCGTTCTGATGACCCAGGCGCTTCAAGCGGTCCGGCGCCCCGACAAGGTGCTGGACGAAATGCTCCGGGTTGGCAGCGAAGGCATCGTAACTTTCCCGAACTTTGCCCACTGGCGACTGCGCTGGGGACTGACTTTGAGCGGGCGTATGCCCGAATCCGAGGCGCTGCCGTATAAATGGTATAACACACCTAACATAAGGCTGTGCACCTTCAAGGATTTTGAGGCTCTGTGCCGGCAGAAAGGCATCAGGATCAAAAGCCGTCGGGTGGTAGACGGCCAGCATCAGAACAGCTGGTTGGCGCGCCTGTGGCCGAATTTGTTGGGTGAAATTGCCATTTACCGAATCACACGGGAGACCTAGCAATGATCGCAAAAACCTTTTCCGCATTCCGCAACCTGCTGGCAATTGCTCTCATCGGCCTGTGTAGCCTTCAAGCACAGGCTGGCTCCAAAGATTTCGGCGAGTACAAAGTGCTCTGGAGCGTGCTGCCCAGTACATTCCTGGACCCGGAAGTCGCCAAGGCGAACAATCTTCAACGCAGCAAGGGCATCGGTATCGTCAATATTTCCATCATGAAGGAAAACGAAGACGGCTCCATGTCGCCGGTCAGCGGCCAGGTAGAAGGCAAGGTTTCCAACGATGTCCAACAGGTACGCTTTCTGGCATTTCGCCGGATTCAGGAAGGTGACTCCGTGTATTTTATTGCCGAGTACCAGTATTCTTCCGGCGAGCTGATGACCTTCAATATCACCGCCCGCCCTACCGGACACCGGCAAGACCTGGCGGTGCGGTTTGCTCACACACTGTTCAGCGATTAAGCCTATATGACCAACCGACTTGTCATCGCCAGCAATAATAAAGGGAAAATCGCCGAGCTGACCGAGCTGCTGTCACCTCTGGGCATGACGCCGGTTGCCCAGGGTGAACTGGGCGTCGGTGAAGCCGAGGAGCCGGCGGTGACCTTTGTCGAAAATGCGATCCTCAAGGCCCGCCATGCCGCCTGGGAAACCGGGCTCCCGGCCCTGGCAGACGACAGCGGTCTGGCGGTGGATGCACTCGAAGGCCGCCCCGGCGTCCGTTCCGCCCGCTTTGCCGGCGAGGCGGCGACCGACCAGGACAACGTGAACGCCCTGCTGGACGCCATGGCCGGCGTTCCAGATGGGCACCGGGGCGCCCAGTTTCACTGCGTGCTGGTATACCTCCGTCACCCAGACGACCCAACCCCCATTATCTGCCATGGCCGCTGGCCGGGCTCGATCCTCAGATCACCCCAGGGCGATGGCGGTTTTGGTTATGACCCGGTATTCCTTGTTCCTGAGCATGGCTGCAGCGCGGCCAAACTGTCCCGCTCCGAGAAAAGCAGCATCAGCCACCGCGGACGAGCCCTGAAAATTCTAATGGAACAGCTGAAGGCCGAGGCCTGACCCCGTTGAACGACGCTGAGACCGCGAAAGATCGACAGCCAGCGGCGGTTCGGCCGCCACTGAGTCTCTATATTCACGTGCCATGGTGCGTGCGGAAGTGCCCCTACTGTGATTTCAACTCCCACGCCTTTACCGGGGCCATCCCCGAGTCCGCCTATCTGGAGGCACTACTCGAAGACCTCGACCAGGACCTGGCCTTTGCCACCGACCGGCCGATAGAAACCGTGTTCATTGGCGGCGGCACTCCCTCCCTGATGAGCGGAGAATTCTATGATCGGCTGTTCCGGGAATTACAGGCAAGACTCAACTTTGAGGCAGATGCCGAGATCACTCTGGAAGCCAACCCGGGAACGCTTGAAACCGGCCGCTTCGAAGCCTTCCGGAAGGCGGGCATCAACCGCCTGTCCATCGGCGTGCAGAGCTTTAACGCCGATCACCTGAAAGCCCTGGGCCGAATTCATGACGCCGATGCCGCTCACCGCGCGATACGCACCGCTCGCCGAGCCGGCTTCGACAATTTCAACGTCGACCTGATGCACGGCCTACCGGGCCAGACTCCAGAGCAGGCCCTTGAGGACATCCAGACCGCCCTGGACTACGAGCCGCCTCACCTGTCCTGGTATCAGTTGACCCTCGAGCCCAATACTGAATTTTACAGTCGGCCTCCAGACCTGCCGGACGACGATCATCTCTGGGACATCTATCGACGCGGCTCAGACTTGCTGCACAATCAGGGATACCAGGATTACGAAGTTTCGGCCTGGAGCCTCCGCGGAAAGGCCTCTCGCCATAATCTGAACTACTGGACTTTCGGGGACTATCTGGCCCTCGGGGCCGGCGCCCACGGCAAGATCAGTCTGGCCGACGGCAGCATCAGGCGCTACTGGAAAACCCGCCAACCCGAAGCCTACCTGCAAAGGATCGGGAGCCGTACCGCTGGCACAGACGCCATAGCCGCGGAAGATTTACCCCTGGAGTTCCTGATGAACGCCCTCAGGCTCAAAGAAGGAGTGGATGAAAGCCTTTTTTCTGAACGAACGGGTTTACCCCTGACAACAGTTGGGGTAAAACTTGAACAACTGCGAAATGAAAAGCTGATGGTGATCGATCGGCTCCAGGCCACTGACTTGGGCCAGAGATACCTGAACAGCCTGTTGGAGCGTTTTCTGTAATGGACCCTGCACACGGAGTGGCGGCCTTTCCGAAAAGCCTGAAAGCCAGCCTGGTGGTGGCTGCCGTGCTGCTGTTCGCCTTGCTTATGGTCAACCAGCCACTACAGACCGCCTCCGCGCCCCAGGGTATCGTCAGCTATCAACTGGCCGGCACCGCGGATCAGGCCCACGCCATTTTTCGCAGCTGGGGAAGCGAAGGGGTTGCCTGGGCGAAGGTTTCACTGTGGCTGGACTTCCTGTTCATCCCGGCTTACATGCTCGCCCTCATAAATCTCACACGGCATTTCACCCGTGACCGGCCCGGTATTCGTGAGCGAATGGGAGCCCGATGGGTACGGGCCCTGTTCGCGACCGCCGGCCTCAGTGATGGCGCAGAGAACATCCTGTTGCTGAATAATTTCAATCCACCCACCGATGAAGTGAGCCTCTCCGCAACCCTGTGCGCGCTGATCAAGTTCACGGCGCTCACGCTCGGAATTGCAGGATTGGTGATTATCCGCGCGTCCCGGCGCCACCCTCTGGCCCATCACTAGGACCCTCTCACCGGTTATCAGTTGGTCCGGTAAAACAACAGGTCCCAGACGCCATGCCCCAGGGTTTCACCGCGCTTTTCAAACTTGGTAATCGGACGGTCGTCAGGGCGCGGTGAATACCCCCCGGACTCCTGGGTGTTAGCAAAGCCTTCAGACTCGCTCATCACCTCGAGCATGTGCTCGGCGTAATTCTCCCAGTCGGTCGCCAAGTGCAGGATGCCACCCACTCTCAGCTTGTGACGAACCCGCTGGACAAACTCGTGTTGAATCAGGCGGCGCTTGTGATGCTTTTTCTTGTGCCAGGGATCGGGGAAGAACACCATCACCCGGTCCAGACAGGCGTCCGGGAGGCAAAGATCAATGACATCGTTGGCGTCTATGCTGTAGATGCGGACGTTCTCCAGGCCCCGATCCTCAATCTCCTTGAGCAATGCGCCAACACCGGGCTGATGAACCTCAACACCAATAAAATCCTGCTCGGGAGCCGCTTCGGCCATTTCAGCCAGGGACCGGCCCATACCAAAACCGATTTCCAGGTTGAGCATGTTGTCCCGGCCAAAGACCTCGCGTGGATCAATCATTCCATCCTCACGGGTCAGGCCGTATTTCGGCCAGCTACGCTCAAACGCCTTCTTCTGGCCCTCTGTCATTCGGCCCTGGCGCAAAACGAAGCTGCGAACGCCACGGCGGGTGGTTACCGGCGATTCGGCGGCGATATCCTGGGAGTTTTGCGGTTCTTTATGGTCTGTCATCTGCAATCCTTAACCGCAGGCAGCGGGTCTGTTTAACGGTATTTGCCAACAGTTTACCAGAGTGTCCTCGCTCAGGCGGAGACCACCGAGTTACGACCCTGTTGTCGATCCAGCTGCCGGTAGCCCAGTGCTTCAACCAAATGGCTCTGGCGAAGCTCTTCGCAGCCTTCCAGATCTGCAAGTGTTCGGGCAACTCGCAATATGCGGTGTAATGCACGGGCCGAAAGTCCCAGCTTTTCCATGGCACCGGTGAGCAACTGCTCTCCCTCGCGATCCAGCCTGCAAGCGGCCTGCAGTTCACGCCCGGATAAGGCGGCATTCAGACAACCCCGCTCTGATTGCCGGGCTCTGGCAATCAGGACACGTTCCCGGACCGCGGCACTGGTTTCACCATCCCCGCCCTGCTGCATCAGTACGTCGCCGCCCTGCACAGGCACTTCAACGTGCAGGTCAAACCTGTCCAGAAGCGGGCCGGAAATTTTCGATCGGTAACGGGCAACCTGTTGCGGCGTGCACTGACACTCGATGGTGGGATGACCACTATAACCACAGGGGCAAGGGTTCATTGCGCCCACCACCTGAAATCGCGCTGGAAAATTCACCTGCCGCGCCGCGCGGCTGATCGAGATCTCACCGGTTTCCATCGGCTCCCGCAACACCTCCAGAACCCGACGTTCGAACTCTGGCAATTCATCCAGGAAAAGTACGCCCCGATGAGCCAGGGAGATTTCCCCGGGCCTCGGGCTGCTGCCCCCGCCCACCAGGGCAACAGCCGATGCGGTATGATGAGGCGATCGGAAGGGCGGTTCCCGCCAGCCCCCGGGACGAATAGGAAGCCCGGCCACCGAATGCACGCTGGCGACTTCCATGGCAGCAGCATCATCCAGCCCCGGAAGAATACCGGGTAACCGACTGGCGAGCATACTCTTGCCGGTTCCCGGTGGGCCGAAGAACAGCAGATTGTGACTACCTGCCGCTGCCACCTCCAATGCCCTGCGGGGAACCCGCTGGCCGCGGACATCGGACAGATCCGGCACCTCCCCCTTGTTGCCCGGCGGCTCTTGCAGCGAAGATTTGGGCACTGGCACCAGACGGGCGCGGCCACTCAGGTGCTCACACACCGCCAACAGGTGACCGGCGGCCAATACGTCACCCTGGCTGGCCAGGGCCGCTTCCTCGGCATTCCCGTGCGGAACCAGCAAACTCCGCTGATCCTCCCGGGCGGCAAGCACAGCCGGCAATACACCCTTGAGCGGCCTCAATGCACCATCAAGGGACAATTCGCCAAGAAATTCGCAATCGGAAAGACTGTCCACCGGAATCTGGCCCGAAGCCGCCAGGATGCCCAGGGCAATGGGCAAATCAAACCGGCCGCCCTCTTTGGGCAGATCAGCAGGCGCGAGATTGATGGTAATTCTGCGAGCGGGAAATTCGAAGCCTGCGTTGAGAAGGGCGCTTCGAACACGCTCCTTGCTTTCTCTGACACCGGTTTCTGGCAGCCCTACGATCGAGAGCGCAGGCAGCCCGCCTGAGAGATGAACTTCAACAGTAACGGCGGGGGCGGACACGCCAATGGTGGCGCGAGAGTGAACGATAGCGAGCATGACAACCTTCCATGGTGGTGACCGGAAATGCTTGCCCGGCATCCTGCCGGGCGTGTCCGGGATTTATTGTTTCTGCAGGGAATTTTCCAGCTCGGCCACCCGCTTCTCGAGCGCGTCGACCTTTTCACGGGTCTTCAGCAGGACTGCCTGCTGGGCGTCAAACTCCTCCCGGGTTACCAACTCCAGGCGAGACAGAACGGCCATCACGGTGGCCCGGGCCTGGGTTTCAAAATCTTCCCGTGCAGCGCGGGCCATGTCGGGAACAATCTGGCCGAACTGGCCCTGCAGCTGGGAAAAAATATCCTGTGGACCTTTCACACGTCACCTCACAAATTCCTGAAATATCCGGCTTCGACTAAAAGACAGGGCCGGTTGCCGGTTAGCGGGAGTGTATCACACCGCAGCCCCTGCCATACTGTAGGTGGTCGACCCTATAATAAGTGGCGAAGGGCCAGGGAGCTCGCTCCAAATTGGCTCACTGGCCGGCTACCCGCTCTATTTTGGTGCACAAGTTTGCGCCATTCTGGTACGCGGATATTGTAGCCTATTGTTTTTAAAATATTTTTTTGCGTTGGCATACACGATGCTAAAGCTCTCGTACGCAATCCGCACAATTGGTGTGCGAGGTGGCAGCATCCCGAGCTCAACAACCGGCCGACGGGCCCTCACTGTTGAGACGGCTTTACCAAGGAGAAAGCAATGAAACTTGTGACAGCGATCATCAAGCCTTTCAAGTTGGATGATGTCCGTGAGGCACTATCCGAGATTGGCGTACAAGGCGTAACCGTCACTGAAGTCAAAGGCTTCGGTCGGCAAAAAGGCCACACAGAACTCTATCGTGGCGCGGAATACGTGGTGGATTTCCTGCCCAAGGTGAAGGTGGAAGTTGCGATCGGCGACAACCTTCTGGACCAGGTTATCGAGTCCATCACCAAGGCGGCGAACACCGGCAAGATCGGTGACGGCAAGATCTTCGTGACTGAACTGGCTCAAGCCATCCGGATCCGGACTGGCGAAACCGGCGAAGAAGCGGTCTGAACCAGCTCTGATTTTTCGATCAGCCAACGCAAAAAAATTTATAACCTGAAAAGCCTCGTGCGGAGGGCTTCATATGGAAAGCAATCTTAATCACATCTTTGAACTCCAGTATGCGCTGGATACCTTTTACTTCCTGATTTGCGGTGCCCTGGTCATGTGGATGGCCGCTGGCTTTGCCATGCTGGAAGCCGGCCTGGTGCGTGCCAAGAACACCACCGAAATCCTGACCAAGAACGTGGCCCTGTTTGCGGTCGCCTGTACCATGTACCTGATTGTCGGCTACGACATCATGTACGACGGCGGTATCTTCCTGAGCGGTGTAACAACTGTTGCCGAGATGGACGACGCAGCGATTGCGGGCGTTATTGCAGCCTCCACTGAAGCCGGCTTCGGCGACATGGGCGAATACAGCGGCGCTTCTGACTTCTTCTTCCAGGTTGTCTTCGTTGCAACCGCCATGTCCATCGTCTCCGGTGCTGTGGCTGAGCGTATGAAACTCTGGGCCTTCCTGGGCTTCGCCGTTGTTATGTGTGGTTTCATCTACCCGATGCAGGGTTCCTGGACCTGGAACGGTGACGCGGTATTTGGCATGTACGAGCTGAGCTACAGCGACTACGCCGGTTCCGGTATCGTTCACATGGCCGGTGCAGCAGCTGCCCTCGCTGGCGTGATCCTCCTCGGTGCCCGTAAAGGCAAGTACGGCGCCAAAGGCGAGATCCGCGCCTTCCCAGGTGCCAACTTGCCCCTGGCAACGCTTGGTACCTTCATCCTGTGGATGGGCTGGTTCGGCTTCAACGGCGGCTCTACCCTGAAGCTGGGCGGCATCGGTGTCGCCAACGAAGTTGCCAACGTGTTCCTGAACACCAACGCAGCTGCCGCCGGTGGCCTGATTGCTGCCCTGATCGTGGCACGTCTGATGTTCGGCAAAGCCGACCTGACCATGGCCCTGAACGGTGCCTTGGCTGGCCTGGTTGCCATCACTGCCGAGCCGGCGGACCCTTCTCCCCTGCTGGCCACCATCATCGGCGCCATCGGCGGCACCCTGGTTGTATTCTCCATCGTGACCATGGACAAGCTGCGCATTGACGATCCGGTCGGTGCCATCTCTGTACACGGTGTTGTGGGTATCTGGGGTATCTTCGCGGTCCTCCTGTCCGACGCAGACGCAACCTTCATGGGTCAGCTGGTCGGCATGCTCACCATCTTCGTCTGGGTATTTGTTACCAGCCTGATCGTCTGGAGCATCCTGAAGGCCGTCATGGGCATCAGGGTTTCCGAGGAAGACGAGTACGAAGGTGTGGATCTATCCGAGTGCGGCATGGAAGCCTATCCGGAGTTTGTCAGCGGCAAGCAGTAATCGCTGATACGGGTAACGAAAAAGGGGCGCCATCCGGCGCCCCTTTTTTTGTCTGCCTATTGCCACCTTAACCTTCTTCCGGACGGACCTCGTCTTCCAGCGCATCCACCATGAACTGGGGCATCGCCAGGGCACCGTGATGAACTCCGGAATTGTAGTACCGGGTCACGAACGGACGGTTGTTGGCGTCTTCCTCGCGGAAGTACTTGATCGGGTTTTCCTTGCTGGCCATGGTGCAGCTCCACCAGCCCGTCGGATAGACCGGCTGAGGAAATGGCAGGGTCTGCACGTGCTCGAACCCCGCCTTGCGCATGTCCTCGTGAATACCCTTGATGATGCTGTCGGTGTGCAGCAGCGGCGACTCACTCTGCTGGACAATAATGCCACCCTCACGCAGTGCCAGCATGGCATCCCGATAGAAGTCCAGGGCAAACAGGCCTTCGGCCGGGCCAACCGGATCGGTGCTGTCGATGATAATGAGGTCGACACTGCTCGGCTCAATGTCCCGCATCCACTGAATGCCATCCCCGAAGAAGAAGTTGGCGCGCGGATCACTGTTCGCTTCGCAAAGCTCCGGGAAGTACTTTTCCGACATGCGGGTGACGCGCTCGTCGATTTCCACCTGCCAGGCTTCCTCAACGCCCGGGTGTTTGAGCACCTCTTTCAAGGTACCGCAGTCACCACCGCCAACAATCACCACCTTTTTGGGATCCCGGTGAGTAAACAGGGCCGGATGGGTCATCATCTCGTGGTACAGGAAGTTATCTCGGGTGGTCAGCATCACACAGCCATCCAGGACCATCAGGTTACCGAAGGTCTCGGTCTCATAGATTTCCAGTTTCTGGAACGGTGTCTGCTCCTCGTGGAGCTTCTTTTTCACCTGCAGGGAGAACGCCGTCCCCTGGTCCTGGAATACCTCGGTAAACCAGCCGTCATTGAGTGCTGTCATGTCTTGCCTCCCGCTGTGGGTCATGGGCTGAATGGAAAGGGCGTATTGTAGGGGCGCCCCATCGTGAGCTAAAGCGATAATCGCGGTGAATGGCCACGTATTTTCCGCACCCAATGCTTTTAGCCCGGAGTGGGAATCCATACAATGGCGGCCAGTGTTTCCTGACAGGATAGCAAGCATGAGCGAAGCCAGCGCCACCCCGGCCCACAAGGTATACAACATTGCCCACTGGAGCGATGGCTACATCGGTGTCAATGATCAGGGCCAGGTACTGATCCGTCCGGATCGTGGCCACAGCCCGGCCCGAATCAACTTGCCGGAACTGACCAGAACGCTGACCGATTCCGGGGTTCAACTGCCGGTACTGGTGCGCTTCGTTGATATCCTGCACGACCGGGTCAACAAGCTATGCAGCGCCTTTAACAAGGTCGCAGAAGAACACGCTTACCAGGGACGTTACACAGCGGTCTACCCGATCAAAGTCAATCAACAGCGCCGTGTGGTCGAGGAACTGCTGGCCGCCGAGCCGGCCGCCTCGAAAGGGCAGATCGGGCTTGAAGCGGGCAGCAAGCCTGAACTGATGGCAGTGCTGGCGATGTCGCAGCAGCCGGGATCGGTAATCGTCTGCAACGGCTACAAAGACCGGGAGTACATCCGCCTGGCCCTGATCGGCCAGACCCTGGGTCACCGGGTATTCATCGTGGTGGAGAAAAAGTCGGAACTGCCACTTATTCTGGATGAGGCAAAAAGCCTGGGTGTTTCGCCCCTGATCGGGGTTCGGGCCCGGCTGGCAACCATCGGCAAGGGTAACTGGCAGAACACCGGCGGTGAAAAATCCAAATTCGGTCTATCCGCCAGCCAGGTGCTTGATGTGGTGAACACGCTGCGCCAGGCAGGTGCCCTCAACACCTTGCAACTGCTGCATTTCCACCTTGGCTCCCAGATTGCAAATATCCGCGACATCCAGACTGGCCTCAGGGAATGTGCCCGCTTTTACAGCGAACTGCGCCAGATGGGCGCACCGATCGGAACGGTAGATATTGGCGGAGGCCTGGGTGTGGACTACGAGGGCACTCGTTCCCGCAGCAGCTGCTCCATGAATTACAGCGTTTACGAGTATGCCTACAATGTCGTACACGTACTCCAGGCAGAGTGCGATCGCCACGGTATTCCCCATCCGGATCTGATCAGCGAATCCGGCCGAGCCCTGACCGCGCACCACTCTGTGCTAGTAACCAACGTGATCGACCACGAAGCACCGGAAAACCGGACACCGCAACAACCAGACGAGACAGCCTCAGCCCCGTTGCACGATCTGTGGCGCGACCTGGAGAGCCTGCAGGACGCCAACACGCCGCGCTCACTGGCGGAGATCTACCATGACGTGCTGCACGCCATGGCCGATGTTCACGCCCAGTTCGCCCACGGCGTACTCTCCCTTCAGGAACGGGCAGACGCCGAAACCCTGTACACCCGCTGTTGCCGACTGCTCCGGGATCAACTGGACAGCAGTAACCGGGCCCACCGGGAAATCATCGACGAGCTCAACGAGAAACTGGCAGAAAAGCTGTTCGTGAATTTCTCCCTGTTCCAGTCACTGCCCGATGTCTGGGGCATCGACCAGATCTTCCCGGTGATGCCGATAAATGGCCTGGACCGGCCGCTGAACCGACGCGCAGTCATCCAGGACATCACCTGCGATTCTGACGGGCGCATCGACCTTTACGTGGATGGCCAGGGCACCGAGACCACCTTGCCCCTGCCCGAAGAGAAACCCGGCGAACCGTTGTTGATGGGCTTTTTCATGACCGGTGCCTATCAGGAGATCCTGGGGGACATGCACAACCTGTTCGGCGACACCCATTCTGTGGACGTCCGCCTGACCACAGAAGGTGGCTATGAGATCGGCGACCCCATCACCGGCGATACGGTGGCCAAGGTGTTGCGCTATGTGAACTTTGAACCGGATGCCTTGATGGATGCCTATCGACGCAAGTTCGCCGCCTCCTCCCTGGCACCGGAGAGCCAGTCATCGCTGCTGGCGGAGCTGGCCGCTGGTCTGGATGGCTATACCTACCTGGAAGAATAGCCAGGCTCAGGGTTTCCGGCGCTCCCGACGCCAGGCGCTGGGGGCAATGCCCTCCCACTTGCGGAAGGCTCGGCCAAAGTTTGAAGGATCACTGTAACCGAGGGCATCGGCAATCTCGTCGATGGTCAGCTCATTGCGCCGCAGCAGTTCCAACGCTCTGCGGTGACGCAGGGAATCCTGCAACTGCTGGAACCGGACGCCCTCTGCTGCCAGTTGCCTGCGTAGTGTCCTTGCGGATATCTGCAGGTGTTCAGCCACCTCCTCGAGCGCAGGTAACCGCTGGCTTCGCCCGGTTTCAAGCAGGCGCATCACCCGGTCCGAGACCGACGTAGCGCCCTCGATAAATCGCATTTCCTCCTGGCACTGTGCTTCGGCAATCCGACGGGTCACCGGGTTCGACAGGGACATGGGCGAATCCAGAAAAACCCGCTTGAACCGCAGCTGGTTCACACCGCTGCCAAATGTGATCTGGCTGCCAAACAGCTGGCGATAGGCCGTTGCATCCTCAGGCTCCGGAAAATCCAGAAGGCAGCGGCCGCCGTCCAGGAGCCTTTGACCGAACAGCAAAAGATTCACATCCATCAACGACGCCATCACCACATCCACGTTGAACCGGTACAGGTCCTCGATACTGTGAGCCAGATCCAGCTGGATCACTGCCTCACGGCCGTCCACGAAAAAAGACAGCTTCATATAGACGAAACGGATCTGGAAATACTTAATCAACACCGTGAGCGCCTGCTCGAGGGTGTCGCAACTGATGGCGGCCTGGGCCAGGGAACCGTGGGTGGTAAATTTCAGTCGCTTGCCGTATTCAAGCCCGAGGGCCGGATCACCGCTTTGCAACAGGCTTTCGCGGCAGAGAGCGCTGAACTGATCAACCGTGATGAAGTTCTCCGGGTGACCAAGCATGGAAGGCCGAATCCCGGAGGCCGACAGTAACCGGGACCGTTGCAGGCCACGATCCTCCGCCAACTGGCAGAGAATATCCGCATAGTGCGCCCGGATAACGGGCAGGTTTCCGGTAATGCCGGGTGCATTCATGGGGATGGTTGTCTTCCGGTATCGGTGTATTGCTCAGACTAGACCGCTATGCAGGTTCCGGCAATCACCGGCGAGACGACCGGCAACCGTCGCTGATGCCAGAATTCTGCATTTTTTTCCGAACGGGCTGATCCACCGGATAGACCGACCCGTAAAACTAGACACTGACAAACCCGGGACGAGTGCATAGAATGATGACCAGAACAAGCTCAAATCATGCGACTGTCAAGGAGCGTCCGGTGACCACACTGGATCAGAAGCCAGCCAGTTCCGAGGGCCGGAAGGATCCCTGGAGCCAGATGCTGCAGAAAGTGGGTAAGAACCAGGACCGCGAAGCATATCACGCGCTGTTCGAGCATTTTGGCCCTCAAATCAAGTACTACGCCATGGCCAACGGCCTGGCGAGCCACGCGGAAGAGCTCGTGCAGGAAGTCTTTGTGTCTATCTGGAGGCGGTCCTGCCTGTACGACTGGCGCAAGGCTGCCGCTTCTACCTGGATTTTTACCATCGCCCGTAACCAGCGCATTGATATGCTCCGGAAAATGCAGCGTACCAGTGCTGAAATGCCGGTGGAGACAGAAGACCTCTGGCAGATTCCGGGTGAAAACGAGAACGAGCCGGTCACGTCTTTGCACCGCCTCATGTCCGAGCGGCGGATCAGGGAGTCCCTGAGCCACCTGCCGGAAGAACAGATCACGGTTATTGCCAAGGTTTACATGGAAAACAAGTCGCACCAGATGGTCGCAGACGAGTTGGACATCCCGCTTGGCACCGTTAAAAGCCGGGTTCGCCTGGCATTGAACAAACTGAAAGTGATTTTGCAGGACCAGAACGTATGACACGGCACCATCCCGACAGCCTGAGCCTGATGGAGTACAGCGCAGGTAATCTGAGCGAGCCTCATGCTCTGTGCATCAAGCTCCACCTGGACAAGTGTTCCCACTGCCGCAGCCGTGTGGACACACTGGACAGTCTGGGCGCTGTGATGATGGAGCAGCAGCCAAAGGTGACTGTTTCCGAAAGCATGTTTGACAGCATTCTTTCACGGATTGACAGTGAACCTGCTGGTGAGCCTGCTTCTCCAGCGATCCCGCGGGTCAGTGCTCTGCAGAAACTGCTGGGCGAAGACCTCAACAGCCTGCCGTGGAAGCGCCAGCTCGGTGACGTGAGTGTCCTGGACATTACTGACCGGTTTCCCGGCCAGAAAGAACAGGTAGTTTTACAGAAACTGGCCGCGGGCGGAAAAGCGCCGGCCCACACCCACCGGGGTGAGGAAACAACCATCGTGCTGCAGGGAGCCTTTGCCGATCAGAAAGGGGTGTTCAATCAGTGGGATTTCGTAGTGCTGACCGACGAAGATGAGCACAAGCCGGTAGCGGTTGGCTGTGAAGACTGCATCACTCTGTCTGTGCTTAGCGCCCCGGTCAAGCTGACAGGCACATTTACGCGGATGCTCAATCCCTTTATTCGGTAATCAATTCACCGGATTAACGGGTAAAGGAAGGGGCGACAAAGGTCGCCCTTTTTTTATACCCAATTCTGGAATTGTCAGAACTACCAAGGCAGTTCCGAGCCATTCCAGCTCAGGAACCGTCCATTGTCATCCTCCCCCAGCCCATCGATCACGTCCAAGAGGTTGGAGGCAGTTTCCTCCGGAGTATGCACCTTAAGCTTGGCGAGAGACTGGCTGAATGGTTCGCTCAACGCCGATTCGGTTGTGCCCGGATGCAGGGATACGCAGGCAATTGGTTTGCATCGGCGTGGCAACTCAATGGACAGGTTCCGAACTAGCATATTCAGTGCCGCCTTTGAGCTGCGATAGGCATACCAGCCGCCAAACCCGTTGTCGGTTATCGATCCGACTTTGGCAGAAATAGCCACCACCCTTTTGAATTCCCTATGCCGCAGCCATGGCAATAACGCCTGGGTCAGCAACCCGAAACCGGTTGCATTGACTGCGAACGCTCGCGCCATACTCTGCGAATCCAGATCTTCAAGCCGCTTCTCCGGAAACATATCCGGCCCATGGAGCAAGCCGGCGGCAAAAATGAAGCCGTCGATGCCTTCCTCTCTGGCCAGCAACGATCCAAGCGCCTCTGCAACGGCCGCTGGTGACGCACTGTCCTCGGCATCCCATGCCAGCACCGTACTTCCCTCATGGGCCCGCAAGACTTCCGGCGCCTTCTCCGGGTCACGACACAACCCGATCACTCGGGTCGGCGCATCCCGTTCAATAAAACGGGCCGCCAAAGCGCCGCCAATTGCGCCGGAAACCCCGGCAATCACCACCTGTTTCATGAGAAGCCTCCTTTGTTCCGGAGAACATACGAAAATTCTATCGTCCGGACTGCCAAAACGGTGAACCAGCACATTAAAACGGGCGTATGAAACCAATGTTCAAATCACCTTCGGTGTTCTGCCGTTCCGGGCAGCACTCCAGTAAAAAAGCGCACCTAGGAGAGTATCCATGCAATACCAGGCTCCGGCGAACGACCTTCGCTTTCTGTTGTTTGATGTATTGGGCGCAGACCGGCTGCATGAGCTGGAAAAATACGCCGATGCCACCCCGGATCTGATTTCTGCGGTCATTGATGAGGCCGGCAAGCTGGCTGCGGAAGTCATCCAGCCGACCAACCAAGCAGGCGACCGGGAAGGCTGCACCTACGACCCTGAATCTCGCTCGGTGAAAACACCGGACTGTTTCAAGGAGGCCTACAAGAAGTTTGTCGAAGGCGGCTGGACCGCACTGGACGCGCCACTGGAATACGGCGGTCAGGGCCTGCCCCACACCCTGAAATTCGTGGTGGATGAAATGGTCTGCTCCACCAACCTCTCCCTGGGCATGTACCCCGGGCTTACCCACGGCGCCATCAGCGCCCTGCATGCCCACGGGTCGGACGAACTGAAAAAGATCTACCTGGAAAAGCTGATCTCCGGCGAGTGGACAGGCACCATGTGCCTGACCGAACCCCAGTGCGGCACGGATCTCGGCCTGATTCGCACCCGCGCCACTCCGAATGAAGATGGCAGCTACGCCATCGAGGGCACCAAAATCTGGATTACCGGTGGCGAGCACGATCTGGTGGATAACATCGTGCACCTGGTCCTCGCCAAGCTGCCGGGTGCGCCAGATACCACCAAAGGCATTTCGCTGTTCGTGGTTCCCAAGTTCCTGCCGGATTCCGGAGAACGCAATCCTGCCTTCTGTGGCGGTCTTGAGCACAAGATGGGTATCAAGGGCTCTGCCACCTGCGTCATGAACTTCGAGGGTGCCAAGGGCTGGCTTGTCGGCGAGCCAAACGACGGTATGCGGGCAATGTTCACCATGATGAACGAGGCCCGCCTGATGGTGGGCATGCAAGGCCTCGGCCTGGCGGAAATGGCTTACCAGGAAAGTCTCGGCTTTGCCCGTGAGCGTCTGCAGAGCCGTTCACTGAGCGGCCCGAAGAACCCAGATGGTCCCGCTGATCCGATCATCGTGCACCCGGATGTGCGCCGGATGCTGATGCGCCAGAAAGTCCTTAACGAAGGCATGCGTGCCCTGGCCCTGTTTGCCGGACACCAGCTGGATCTCTCGGTTGCCCATCCGGACGAAACCGTACGGGAATCCGCCGATGATTTGGTTCAACTGCTCACGCCCGTCGTGAAATCCTTCCTGACCGACGAGGGCTTCAACAACGCCAACACCGGGCTGCAGGTACTGGGTGGTTCCGGCTTCACCACCGACTGGCCGCTGGAGCAGCTGGTGCGGGACGGACGGATTGCCCGGATCTACGAGGGCACCAACGGCATTCAGGCCATGGACCTCGTGGGCCGCAAGCTGAGCCTGAAAGGCGGCCAGCTGGTACGTACCCTGTTCGGCACCCTGAGTGGATACCTCAAGGACAATCCGGAGGCGCCGCACCGGGAGGAACTCAAGAACGCCATGAAGGCGCTGGAAACCGCCACCATGTGGCTGGCCACCAATGCACCGAAAGATCCGGAGCAGGCCGGCGCTGCCGCGACGCCGTATCTGCGACTGATGGCGCTGACCGTGATCGGCTATCTCTGGTCCCGCATGGCCAATGTTGCCAACGAGCAGCTTGCCGCCGGCGAAGGCAACAAGCCCTTGCTGGAGAGCAAGGTTGTCTCTGCACGCTTTTTCTTTGAAAAGCTGCTGCCGGAAGTCGACTGGCTGCTGGGCGACATTCAGAGCGGCAAGGATAGCCTGATGGCGTTCTCAGACGACCACTGGGCCGCGTGATCCGGACTCCGGCCGGAGCCTCTTGGTTCTGGCCGGAAATGACCGAACAATGACAGCTTGTGACCTTCAGGGTGACGGTCTGGAAATTGATAATGATCACGTTGATTAGTGTCTCTGAACTAGTCCTGCCCAGCTCCCCGTCGGACTGGGTACTTTTTAAAGCCACGCTCTGCGTGGCTTTTTTTATGGCCATTTTTTTGTCTGTGCGGTCACTGGGTTACAATTGCCACCTTTGATTCTGTCCGGCCTTTGGCCGGACCAGCACGGGGATACCATGAACGCCGACGATTACGCTTTCCGCTTTGGCGGCATCGAACGACTCTACGGGCGTCGGGCCCTGGAAGCCTTTCGCCACGCCACTATTGCCGTTGTCGGCCTTGGCGGCGTCGGATCCTGGGCCGCTGAAGCACTGGCCAGAAGCGGCGTTGGCAGCATTGTCCTGATCGACATGGACGATGTCTGTGTGTCCAACACCAACCGTCAGCTCCACGCTCTGGAAGGCCAGTACGGACGCACCAAAACCGATGCCATGGCAGACCGGTTGCGGGCGATCAACCCGGAAGCAGACATCCGGGTGCATTTCGGCTTCCTGACCACCAAGAATGTCAGCGAGCTGATTACCGGGGAAATGACCGGGGTGATCGACGCCATCGACAACGTCAAGGCCAAGGCCGCCCTGATTGCCCATTGCCAGCGCCGGAAAATTCCGTTGGTGTGTGCCGGCGGCGCCGGCGGGCAGATCGATCCCACCCAGATTCAGGTGGCCGACCTCAGCAAAACCACCCAGGACCCGCTTCTGGCGAAGGTACGTAATCTGCTGCGCCGGGAATACGGCTTTTCCCGGAATCCTAAGCGGCGCTTTGGCATTGAAGCCGTATACTCCCTTGAGCAGCTGACGTATCCTGCCGGAGACGGCGAAGTCTGCCTTCAGAAACCGGCTACCGACGGCCCGGTGCGACTGGATTGCGCCTCCGGCTTTGGCGCCGCCAGCCCGGTAACCGCCAGCTTCGGTTTTTTTGCGGCCTCCCGACTTCTGAACCGGATTGCCCGGCGCGCCAACCAATAGATCAACGGACCTGAAACCATTATGCCTGTCAGTACTGTCCTGCTTCTTGCCAGCATTGGCGTCCTCTCGCTGTTCTGCCAATGGCTTGCCTGGCGTGTGCGCATGCCCGCGATCCTGTTCCTGCTGGCAGGTGGCATTGCTGCCGGACCTGTCCTGGGCTTTTTGGCTCCGGAAGTGGTATTTGGCGACCTGTTGTTCCCGGTTATCTCCCTGGCCGTCGCCATCATCCTGTTTGAAGGCAGCCTGACCCTGCGTTACGCGGAAATCCGCGGCCACGGCAAGATGGTCCGCAACCTGATTCCTGTCGGTTCCATTGTCACCTGCATCATTGGCACTCTGGCAGCGCGATGGCTTCTGGATGTCTCCTGGGCTGTCGCCCTGCTGTTCGGCGCCATTTCCATCGTCACCGGCCCGACAGTAATTGCACCGCTGCTGCGCTCCGTGCGACCGGACTCCAAGCTGGCCAACATCCTGCGCTGGGAAGGCATCATCATTGACCCTGTCGGAGCCTTGCTGGCGGTTCTGGTGTTCGAGGGGATTGTCTCCTGGGGGCAGGGCAACGTGTTTGGCCACTCGCTCTACATCTTCGGCAAGACCCTGGCGGTGGGTTTCGTGATCGGTGCCGTTGCCGGCTATCTCAATGGCATCGTATTGCGCAAGCACTGGATTCCCCAGTACCTGCATAATGCCGGCACACTGACCTTTATGCTTGGCGTGTACGCCATCTCCAACGAACTGGCCCATGAGTCAGGCCTGCTGACCGTGACCGTCATGGGTATCTGGATGGCCAACATGAAGCAGGTACCCATCGAGAGCATTCTGGAGTTCAAGGAATCCCTGAGCGTTCTGCTGATTTCCGCCCTGTTCATCATCCTGGCAGCACGGGTTGAGTTTGCGGCGATCGCCGAACTGGGCTGGGGCCTGGTGGCTGTGTTGGCCCTGTTGATGCTGGTAGCCCGGCCGCTGAGTATTTTCCTGTCCGCCATCGGTACAAGCCTGAACTGGCGGGAAAAGCTCTTCCTGAGCTGGATTGCCCCCCGGGGCATCGTTGCTGCGGCAGTGTCAGCGCTGTTCGCCTTCCAGTTGCAAAAGCTTGGCTATGAAAGTGCCGGCGCCCTGGTGCCCCTGGTATTCATGCTGATTATCGCCACCGTTACCCTGCAAAGCCTGACCGCCCGGCCGGTCGCCCGCCTGTTGAAGGTCGCGGAACCGGCGGAATACGGCTTCCTGATCCTGGGCGCCAACCCGGTGGCCCGGATGATCGGTAAAGCCCTGAGGAAGTATGAGGTACCGGTGACCCTGGCCGATACCAACTGGGAAAACGTGCGCCAGGCGCGCATGGAAAACCTGCAGGTCTACTTTGGCAACCCCGTATCAGAACATGCGTCCACCCATCTCGACCTCACGGGCATCGGCAAGCTGCTGGTCATATCTCCATACAAGCACATGAATTCCCTCGCCACGTACCACTTCCTGGACTGGTTTGGAAACAAGTGCGTGTTCAGCCTGGCAGAGGGTGACCAGGACCAGAAGGCCCGGCACCAGACGGCCGAAAAAATCCAGATGACCCGGGGCCTGTTCGACGGCGTCAGCTACGCCAAACTGGCCAGCCTGGTCAGCCAGGGCTATACGGTGAAGACCACTCAGTTGAGCGAGGAATTTGGTTACGAGGAGTTCCTGAACAAATACCAGAACCAGGCTCTGGTGCTGTTCACGTTCGACAGCAAAGAGCATGTCGCTCCGGTTTGCAGCATGAAAGACCTGAAACCGGAAGACGACTGGATCCTGATCAGCCTGGTGCCACCCCAGGCCAGAAAGGAACGTAAGGAGAAAGAGGGGGAAGAGCCGTCAGCCCGTGGGGAAGAGCCCTCGGCCGGTCAGGATACGGCAGCCGACGAAAACCCTTCATCGACAATCTAGAACCAGCTTGCCGCGCACATGCCCACCCTCAAGGAGTTCGTGGGCCTGCGCTACATCCGCCAGCGGAAAGGCCTTCTCAATGTGCACCTTGACGTCGCCGTCCTCAATCAGCTCGGCAATCTCATCCAGGTGAAAGACGTCGGGGCGGACGGTCATGCCGTGAGCGCGTAATCCCATTTCCTCGGCCGCGCTGATGATTTCATCGGCAGTAACGGTGGGGATGGTGACAAGGACACCCTGCTCGCCAAGGGTGTGCAGCGAGCGCTTGCCAGTATCGCCGCCGACCAGATCCAGCACCACGTCCAGGCCATAGCATTCTTCGCCGATATCGGTAGTGCGGTAGTCAATCACTTCGTGCACCCCGAGTTCCGCCAGAAAATCCCGGTTCCCGGCCGAAGCCGTGGCAATGACATGGGCACCGCGCTCCAGTGCAAATTGAACCGCGAAATGCCCGACACCACCGGCGCCGGCATGAATCAGGATTTTCTGCCCGGACTCCAGCTTCGCCATTTCAAACAGTGCCTGCCAGGCGGTCAGCGCCGCCAGGGGCAAAGCACCCGCAGACACCAGGTCCAGCTCTTCCGGCACAATGGCCAGCTCATCAGCCGCAGCCAGGGCATACTGGGCATAACCGCCCCCGCCGGCCGGAAATCCGACCATCCCCATAACCCGGTCGCCGGGCGCCAGGTCGGTAACGTTGGCACCAACTCCAACGACCTCGCCGGCCACATCGTAACCTGGCGTCCAGGGCAAGGAATTCTCGATCTGCCGGGCCGCGAACCCCAACCCCTTGCGGGTTTTCCAGTCGATGGGGTTAAGCCCTGCCCCGTGCACCCTGACCAGCACCTGATCATCGCCGGGAACCGGCACATCAGCCTCGACCACCTGCAGCACACCACGCTCACCAAATCGATCGTAGATCACATGGTGCATCGTGGCTTCAGCATTCTGATCAGCAGTTTTTTCCATGGGGATCTCCGGACAACAGGTTAAACGGGATTGGCTTTGAACAAGACTAGCTGAAGTAAAGCACAAAAGAGCTCGGGGGACCTAGAGCCCCTTACCTCCGGCCACAACAGCAGAACCGAGAATCTCGGCAAATTCTTTCGGAGCACGGGCGGGCCGCTGGCTTTTCATATCAACACAGGCGTGAGTGGAGACCGCCCTGACCAGGGTTTTGCCATCAGACGGACGCACCAGCTGGAACTGCCGGGCAGACCGGAAACGACCGTCGTAGTCGGTCAGCCAGGTTCCTAACACCAGCTGATCCCCCGTGTTCGCCGAGGCCAGGTAGTCAATTTCCGTGCGGGTAATGGCCATCGCCTTTCCGGTTTTCTCGTGCAGCGACCAGCTCATACCCAGACTTTCAATGTGAGCCCAGCTGACATCCTCCAGCCAGCGCACATAGACAACATTATTGGCATGTCCGAGCCGGTCGGTATCCTCGGCCTGAACCGTTATATCAATGGTGAAGGGCGCCGGAAGATCCCAGGCAATGTCTTGGTGCTGCATCAGTTGCTCTCTCCGAGACCGGGAATGGCCTGCAACGGTAGCCGACCAATACGATCATTGTGAAGTGAACCAAAGTACAGGTTGCCACCGTGGGGATTGACCGAGGTAATTTCCTGAAGATGGGTTCCCCGGGTGTCGTGGAGACTGGTAATAACGTCGCCATCCCGATCGAAGGCGATCACCAGACCATATTCCTGTGGCGCGGGCTTCAGGCTGTCCGGGAGCTTGGCCACCAGATCCTTGAGCCAGGGCCTCGGGTGCATGGCGTCAACTTTCTGGTTCCGCAAGGTTGGAAACGCTACCCAGTAGCGGCCCTGCTCATCCACCGCCAGGTTGTCTGGAAAACCGGGAAGGTTGTCGGCAAACACTTCTGCCTGCCCGGCTCTGGGCCCGTGAATCCAGTATCTGAGGATGCGGTATTTCCAGGTTTCGTTAACCAGCACGTAGTCACCCTCCGGAGATACCGCAACGCCATTGGCAAAATGCAGGTTGCCCAGGAGGACTTCGGCCTTGCCGGTTTTCGGGGAGTAGCGCAGCAACCGACCGTGGGGGCGCATTTCCAGAAGATCCAGCAGGTACTCCGGCTGACGGAATTTCGAGCTGGCATCGGTGAAGTAAATTCGCCCGTCATCGGCAATATCGACATCATCGGTGAACCGGAACAGGGTACCCTCAGCTTCCCGGGCCAGCACGGTAATCTTGCCATCGGGGCTTATGGACAGCAGGCCTCGCCAGGCATCGGCGACGATCAGGTTCCCCTGTCTGTCAAAAACCATCCCCAGGGGCCGGCCGTCGGTAGACAACCAGTTCTCAACCCGACCATCCGGGAACACCCGCACAATGTAGCCATCCTGGGTGCCGGTATAGAGCACGCCGTCCTCGCTGATGGCCGTATCCTCGGGACCATACACCTGGCCCCTGGCCAGAAGGTCCGCGAGTCTCAGTCGTTCGTTCGGCGCAATAGGCCCGGTAAGGGGCGGCGGCGAGGGCGGATTCCAGGCTTTGCTGTCAACAGGCGACGGTGTCAGCAGGAAGCTGCCAAGTAGCAGGAAAACAACCAGCAACCCCACCATCCATTTCATACACTCTGCCCGCCTGTTGTTATGTCAATTCCGTGTGTCAGCGATTGGGTTACCTTAGCAGACCGGCCGGTGGGCAGGAAAATACCCGACACACAACCAGGTCAGTCACCGGCACCGAGGAAACGGCGGCAAAGGGCGGCAAAGGAATCGGCCTTTTCGGCGTGCAGCCAGTGGCCGGTACCCTGGATGATACGCAACTGCGCCCGGGGAAACAGTCGCTGAATATCATCCCGGTGTTTCTCCTGGATGTAGGCCGAATCCGCGCCCTTGAGAAACAGCACGGGTCCATCAAACGGGCCATCGCCCTCAGGCGCTTTGGCCAGATTTTCATAGCAGGCATCGATAACCAGCAGATTGAGCCGCCAGCGAAACATGGGGCCGCCCTCCTGCTGCTCTTCCCGGGGAATGCGCTCCAGGTTCTTCAGAAGAAACTGGCGCACACCCGGCTCTTCGACAAAATCGGCCATGAGTCTGTCCGCGTCCTGGCGGGAGCGCACACCGGTCAGATCCATGCTGGTCAATCCTTCCAGAATGGCATCGTGCCGGGGCTTGTAGGAAACCGGCGCGATATCGGCCACGATCAGTTTATCTACGCGCTCCGGGGCCTGCAGGGCGACCTGCATCGCCACCTTGCCGCCCATGGAGTGGCCCAGCAGACTGACCTTGTCCAGGCCCTGTGCATCCATGTAGGCGAGCACATCCCGGGCCATTGCCGGATAATCCATGGTGTCGATGTGCGGTGAGCTACCGTGGTTACGCTCGTCGAGCGCATGGATCTGCCATTGGTCTTCCAGACGGCGGGCGATGCCACCGAGGTTGTCGAGGGATCCGAACAGCCCGTGCAACAGGATCAGGGGCGGGCCTTCGCCGGTAATGCGGTGATTCAGCGCAACAGTCATGGGCAGTCAGTCTCCGGATTGGTCTGCGTTCTCAAACCGGATACATTACCACTGCCAGTCTTGCGAGCAAGTGCCGGTTTTGGCGGTCATTTTCAGAGGACGAAAAAAAGCCGGGCAGAGCCCGGCAGAAGGTCATAGACGTTACGCCTGAGAAATCAGCAATAGAAGATGCTGTTCAGGTACTCAGCGAGCTCAATAACGTTTTGACGCTCAAGCTCGGTATGGGGTACGAAAATTTCCTGTTCCATAAAACACCTCCTGATTGCTTTTCCATTGCTTCAACCTGATAACCTGATGCTATCGTTAAAGCCACGGGTGACCGTTGACAGGCGGTTGCATACACTTGACATTTTGTATCAGTCATCATGACAGGTCGTTAACTATCAACGTGACATCTGCCCAACCAGAATCCACCAGCGCTCCCCTGGTCGCTGCCTCCAGCACGCTGGCACTGGTCCACTACCTTGAGCGCCAGGGCGTGCTCAATGCACCACGCGTTGAGCAGCTGACCGGGCTGGCAATGTCGGAACTCACCGACCCGGACCGTCGCGTACCCGCGGATGCCCATTACCGGCTCTGGGAGCACGCCGAGCTTGTTACCGGCGACCCGGGTGTCGGGCTGCATGCCGGTCAGGTCGTGGACCCGGAGCGAATGGGGCTGGTCGGGCACGTGTTCTTCAACTGCGATACGCTGGGCGAGGCGGTTACCCAGTATGTGCGCCTGCACCGGCTGATCAACGAGTCGGTATTCCTGAGCTTCGAGCAGACCGCCGACCAGGCCATCCTTTGCTGGCAGCCGGACCGGGCCGAACACTACTGCCGGCAGGATATGGACCGGACCCTCGCTGCGTCCATCACCCGCACCCGGCACTTCATCCACCCGGGGATCCGGGCGGAATGGGTGGAGATTGCGCACCCCGCCCCCGTGTATGCGGACGAGTATGAAAAACTCCTCGGTGGCCCGGTCCGATTCGACTGTGGCATTACCCGCCTGGCATTCAGCAGCCGGCATCTGGGACATCCGATTCCCCGCCGCAACCCCTATGTCTATTCAGCAGTGCTGAAGCAGGTCAACTCGCTCCTGGCAAGGCTGCAGACCCGGCGCTCTTTCGGTCGCAAGATTCGCCGATTGATTTCAAAGCAGATGGCAACCGAGAAAATTGATGCTGACACCCTGGCCCGCCAATGCCACATGAGCCGCCAGACGCTTTACCGAAAGCTCAAAAAGGAGGGCCTCAGCTTTCATGGCCTGGTGGAGCAGGTACGCCAGGACAAGGCACTCAGGTATGTCGCCGCAGACCAGTACGCCCTCGGCGAGATAGCCTTCCTGCTTGGCTTTTCAGAGCTGAGTGCCTTCAGCCGGGCGTTCAAGCGCTGGACCGGCACCTCGCCGGCCGAGTACCGCGCGCGGCATCTGGCAACCTCAGACGCAGATCACCAGAGGCCGGGCGCCGGCGACGGAGAGCAATGATGGACGACCTGTCTCTGGTTGCGATTGCGGTTGGCGCTATTTATCTCGGCGCATTCGCCTGCGTCTACCGCATTTTGCTTACCTACCGCACCACCCAGGGCGCCATCGCCTGGATTATAGGCCTGATCGCGCTGCCCTATATTGCAGTGCCCATGTTCGTCCTGTTCGGGCGTTATCGTTTCGGCGGCTACGTAAAAGCCCGGCGCCTTGGAGACGAATCCCTGACCAATCTGCTGAACCGGTTCGAACAGCAGACTACCTCCATACCGATCCCGACCAGCGACCGCTTTACGGACGAGCTACAGGTGCTGTGCCGGCTGGGACGCCAGCCGTTTACCGATGGCAACCGATGTACCTTGCTCAGGGATGGTGAGGCCACGTTCGAGGCCTTGTTCGAGGCCATGGAAGATGCCGAGCACTACATCCTGCTGGAATTCTACATCGTGCGTTCCGATCGGGTTGGCCGCCGGATAAAGTCTATTCTCGAACGCAAGCTGGCCCAGGGTGTGGAAGTCTGGTTCCTGTACGACGACATCGGCAGCGTCTGGCTGCCGCGGAACTACCTGAAGCAGCTAGCCGCCGCCGGCGCCCGCGTGGCCTCGTTTGGCGACGGCAACATCCGCAGGCGGCGGTTCCAGATCAATTTCCGGAACCACCGCAAGCTGCTGGTCTGCGACGGTAAAGTCGGCTTTGTGGGCGGTATCAATCTGGGGGACGAATACCTGGGCACCGCCATGGACCAGGAACCCTGGCGCGACACCCATTGCCGGATTGAAGGCCCGGCAGTAACCGGCTTGCAGCTGGCCTGGCTGGAGGACTGGAACTGGGCCAGTAACGATTTTCCCAGCCTCGACTGGAAGCCATCCGACAACCAGCCCGGGGACGACGAGGTGCTGATGCTGCCGACGGGGCCGGCCGACACCTGGGAAACCTGCACCCTGTTCTTCCTGAACTGCATCAACAACGCCCGATCCCGGCTCTGGATCGCCTCGCCCTACTTCGTGCCTGACTTCCAGATCATGAATGCGCTGCAGCTGGCGGCCCTTCGGGGGATCGACGTGAGGATCCTGATTCCGGAGAAATCAGACAGCCGCCTGATCGGCCTGGCGGCTTACTCCTACCTGGTCCAGGCCTGCAAGACCGGGATTGGTATCTATCGCTACCAGCCAGGCTTCATGCACCAGAAAGTGATCCTGGTGGATGATCGGTATGCAGCAGTAGGAACGGCCAATATGGACAACCGCTCGATGCGACTGAATTTCGAGATCACCGCCATTACTACAGCACCGCATTTCATCCGCAGTGTGGAATCCATGCTGGAACAGGATCTGGACGGCTCCCGCCTGATGACCGAAAGCGACTACAAGGACCGCTCGATCCTGTTCCGCCTGGCTTGCCGTGCGGTCCGGCTGCTGGCACCGTTGCTGTAGAATGCAAGGCCACTGGCCGAGAAATACCCGATGTGCGACTATGCCTACACGATTCAGCCAGTATGCAGTAGCGACAGATCACCATGAATGCCTTCAAACCCAGAGAAACACTGACCGAACAGGTCGCCCGCCACATCGAGAACCTGATTGCCTTTGGCCAGCTCCGGTCCGGAGAACGGATCTATGAGGGGGCCATGGCCAAGCAGATGGACGTCAGCCACGGATCCATCCGGGAAGGGCTGCTGCTGTTGGAGAAGCGGCATCTGGTTCGTAACGTTCCCCGTAAAGGTGCGTTCGTGACCCCGCTGGATGACTACTTCGTCCGCAGCCTTTACGAAACCCTGGAACTTTACCTCACCCATACCGGGCGCAAGCTGGTGCGTAACTGGCAGCCTGATGATATGGCCAGGCTGGAAAACCTCTATGACCAGATGCAGGCCTGCTACCAGAAGAACGATCTGATGGCCTTTCTGGAACTGGGGATCGAGTACACCAAGGCGTCGCTGGCCTATGCCGATAACTATTTCATTGTCTCGGCCATTGATGATCTCTGGCCGTCGGCGAAGCGCTGTGCGTTTGTCGCTTTCCAACAGGGAGGCAACCAGGTGCTCGAAGACAACCTGTCGCACATGGAGCAATCCATCAGCGCCATCAAGGATCGGGATGAAGACCGGCTGGCAGAGATACTGCACCGCTATGCCCTGCAACAATGTCAGCAGGTTCTTGCAGCCATTGAAAAGACCGGCAACAAGACGGCTTGAGGGCCCTCAGTAGAAGAGCTGAGTGAACGAAAAACCGATATTTAGGTAGGCCGTCCAGTTATCCTCGTTGTTGTAGGCTGCGGCCAGTTGAACCGGGCCCAGGAAGGTATCCACGCCCGCGAACACACTGGAGGATTTCACCGAGCTGTCCCAACTGGCCGCATCCAGCGAAGGCCAGGCATTACCCGCCTCGAACCCGGCGCCCACAAACCAGGGCAGCAGTGGTCCACCGAAGCTCTGGCTGGCGTAGGCTGAGACCATCAAGGCGTTGTCTCCGGTAATTTCACCCGGGGCGTAAGCCGACAACCGGCGAAAACCGCCCAGGCGGACCGCATTTTCAATACCTGGCGTGCCCTTCGTTACGGCATGGGCATACACCAGCCCGGTCAACGTCAGGCCCTTCCAGCTCTCAGTACCCAGCGCCAGGCCGGTGACCGAATCAAACTCCCGGTCTGACCCCAACCCCTCACGCTCGAAGCGCCCCCGGAGACCGGCAAAACCACCCGCGCGAGGGAAAAACGTATCATCCAGCGAGTCATGAACCAGTTGCAGGGCTATGCCACCCTGATGCACGGAACCTTCAGGGGCCATTGGCTGGCCGATCTGCTCATCCACCGTGGCATAGCCCCGGGCATAGACCAGGCGAATCTCCGCATTGCCGCCAATTTCCATACCCAGTGCCAGATCCGCTTTTCGGAAGGTCACGTCCACCTCCGCAATGCGCGTGCCCGAGGCATCAAACTGGCTGAAGGTATCCCTGGAATATTCGCCACCCAGCACCAGGAAGCGCTCGTACCCGTAATCCAGAGGCTGGTACCACTGGCTCCGCAGCCAGGGTTCGGTGCCAAGCTGAACACCGGTCTGCCACTCCCCACCCAGCTCGTTCAACTCGGTCATGCGAAGAGCTGACGCCAGATTAAAACGGGTTTCCCCGTCGAAGTTGTCCTCATAATTGAGTCCGAAAGACAGGTAGTTCGGCCCCCAGCTTTTCTCCTGGACGCGAATGATGAGGACCGTACCTTCAGGCGACGACGCCGTCGAATACGACACGATTTCGTAGTAGCCGAGGCCATAGATTCGTTTAAGATCGGCCTCCAGCTGCTCGGTATTCAGAGGCTCGCCAGTTCTCTGTCGGATTCGCTCTTTGAGGAAGTCGCGGGCCAGCCGACGACTGTCTTCGATCTCGATGCGTGAAATGATGTCTGCGCCCGCGTCCCGTGTTGCCACACGGTCCCGCCAGGCCGCCCACGCCTTTCTGGACACCGAGAGTGGACGCAGCTCGACACCGTGTTCCCTGGCGGAACTGGCGCCCAGCTCAAACAGTACCGGAGCATCGTAGAAATCGGCGGAAGTGTAGCCTTCCAGATCCGGGCGTATCAGGACATCGCGCTCTGCGAGCAGATCCAGCTGTTGATCGGTGTTTCTTCTGGTCATGATGGTTGTGAGCTGACCGACCACGGAAAACGCACCTCGCAGTTCGTCGGTCTGCATCAGGCTGTCGGTAATATCTATGGCGATAATAACCTCCGCGCCCAATTCCCGGGCAACGCTGATTGGCAGGTTATTGGCGACGCCACCATCCACCAGTAACTGGCCATCGCGTTCTGCCGGCGCATACACGCCGGGAATGCTCATGCTGGCCCGAATGGCCTCGGACAGGTTACCGTCACCGATCACCACCTGCTCACCAGTCTCAAGATCCGTGGCAACGGCCCGGAAGGGAATGGGAAGCCGGTCGAAGTCTTCAACCAGAGCGGCGTTACGGGTCAGTTCATTGAGGATGAAACCAAGATTCTGGCCGGCAATCAGCCCGCCGCCGACATGCAGGCCATCGGCGCGAACACCGATTCCCGGAACCACCGGAAACCGCCAGTCTTCCTGCTTTCGCCGAACCGGCTTGTAGACCCGGCCGGGGTCATCGCGAAAGCTGGAAAGCCAGTCCATTTCAATAAAACGCTGCTCGATATCACTGACCGGCATACCGCTGGCGTACAGGGCGCCAACCGCAGAACCCGCGCTGGTGCCGACCACCAGATCTACGGGAATCCGCATTTCCTCCAGGACCCTCAGCACGCCAACATGGGCCATACCCTTGGCGCCACCACCACTGAGAACCAGCCCCACCCGGGGGCGCTCCTCAGCCGGAGCCAAAGGCGCCAGAAGAAACAGGATTGGGGTCAGCAGCCAGGGCGCAATCCAGGCCCAACGGTTGCGCTGATTCACAACTGGCTCATTTCCGCTCGGAGGAGTCGTCGTCCGCCAGCGAGAGGTGGGACACATCGGGTATCACCGGCGGCGGCAGGTCACGCTCCACACCCAGATCACTGCCGGGCGGAGCCAGGCTCCACTCCTCCAGATGCTGGAACATTGGGGGTTCCACTTCGGTCTTCTCTGCCAGAGTGACTCCGACCGGATCCAGACTAAGACCAGAACCTGAGAGAATGGTGTCCACCTTGTCGCCTGCCACCGGAAGACGATCGCCGGGCTCGGTCTCGGGAACCTCACTCCGTTTCTCCTCCGCGGGGCGGCTAGCGGGCTCCGGCTGCTGACGCGGCTGGTTTGCCGGGGCCGAAGGCCTGGGCTGAGCTGCAGCATCGGCAGCAGGCCGGGCATCGGCCATCGGCTGAACATATGCAACCATGCCATGCTTTTTCAGTACCGCCCGGTATTTTTCGGCCTGAACCTCTTCCAGCTTGTTACGAATAACCACCGGCTGACCACTGAACATACGGTCTACCTGGTCGAGAGAGGCCTTGAACAGGGTGCGGGCGTTATTGCGCGCGGTTTCCAGATCCGTTCCGGGAACGCATTCCCCTTTAAAGACAAGCTGAAACATGCGTTTTCCTCTTAACGTCCGTCTTTCTTACATCATAGTTGATCGAGTCGCGCACCGGGAGCCCGAAACCCCACCCGCCACTGTATCGAGAGTGCAAACAATTGAAAAATTAATGTCACATATCACGCAAAATGCGACAGACTCTGCAATAATCAACGGTAACCAAACTTTACACTTGGTTACAGATTAACCGGATTGTCACCAGGGAGTGGCCTCCAATGATTATCAAACCTTCGCTTCACATCGCGGTCGCGGCCCTGTTGCTGTCGGCGCCTTTTGCCCATGGTGAAAACATCGACGTACTCATGAGCCAGGTGTTTCCGGCGGCCCAGGCGACCTATATCGGTTACGAGAGCGTTGAACGGCAGGATATTCCTGCCAGCGCCGCGGTCGACCGCAAGTACCTGATTGTGGATTTCCGCCTGGCCTCGAATCAGATGGAATCGGAACAGCTTCAGGCAAGCGTGCACAAGGTCTGCATGACCCTGCTGAAAGACCGCGAACTGATCCGGCAGCTGTCTGATTCCGGCTACGACATGGTCTCGGTCGCTTTCGACCGCCGCTCGCAGTTCGATTGCCTCTGAGGCACCCGATTCCTCACTCTTCACGGCCGAGCAGTTTCGGGAACGCCTCAAGGGTGCTGTTGACAGCATCCAGGTTGAACGCCTCGACATCAGCAAGCAGCTTTTCGCCGTAGCGTGTCACGGACCGGGAGCGGAATCGCTGGCCCCAGGCCAGCACCCGGCGCGCAAAGTCTTTCATCTGTTCCGGATCGCCGCTCTCTCTTACGGTCTCCCACTCATCACCGAAGTCCGCCGCCAGCTGCTCCCTCAGCCAGCCCCGTTCCTGCATGCTGAGAGTCTGGGCCAGCAGACGTTCCGATTCCTTCGGCGCCCCCTCGTCTTCCGCCTGCTCCACCGTGGCCTCTACCCGAGGCAGCGTCACCGTAAACACCGAACCTGTACCCGGCTCACTCTCCACTTCCAGTTCGCCGCCCATCATCCGGGCCAGTTTCCGGCTGATGGCCAATCCGAGCCCGGTACCGCCATAACGGCGGGTGTTCTGGCCCTCCTGCTGCTCGAAGGCATCAAAGATCCGCTCCACCTGATCCTGCGGGATTCCGATGCCACTATCTCTGACCGTGACAACCAATTTGTAATACTGGCGCTCCGGCGCCTCTGTGCTCTGTTCCGCGTTATCGAATCGTTTCTTGAGCGGCTTAGCGGTGGCCCGAACCGTCACACCACCGTCATGGGTGAATTTGATGGCATTGCCCACCAGGTTGAACAGGACCTGCCGAAGCCGGGTCTCATCCAGCATCATGGCGGCGGGCATACGTGAGTCGACACTCACTTCCAGAGTGATGCCCTGCTCACGGGCCCGCAGGTCAAAGATGTGGCGAACATCGTCCAGGAGGCGACGTACAGACACTGCAGAATAGTCGAGCCTCATCTTTCCGGCTTCGATGCGGGACAGGTCCAGAATGTCATTGATCAGCATCAGCAGGCTTCGGCTTCCAGCCCGGATTGCATCCAGATAGTTCCGCTGCTGTGGATCGGTAACGCTGTTGCTGAGCAGATCACTGTAGCCGATCACCGCATTCATCGGGGTCCGGATTTCATGGGACATGTTGGCCAGGAACTCACTCTTGGCCAGGCTGGCCGCCTCGGCTTCGCGGGCAAGACGTTCGGCCTCCAGTTTGGCGGCGCGCAATTCGTCCTCGCTCCGGCGCAGGGCATTCTCGGAACGAATGCGCTCATCCACCTCCCGGGACAGTTTCCGGTTCCAGTACAGAAAGATCAGCACCACCAGAATGGCAATCAACACCACTCTACGCACCACCGTGTAATCGGTTTCCTGCTCGATATCCAGATGGATCCAGCGGTTGTAGATCGACTCTGTCTCGCTGGCCTCGAGGCTGCCCAATGCCTTGTTCAATACCCGATGCAGCTCCGGACTGTCCTTGCGTACCGCAAGCCGCAGATCGTATTGGTACGGGGTGATACTGGTAATACGGAGGTTGGAAAGACCCAGCCGGGCCACGGTGTAACTGACCGCCGGGATGTGGGTAACCATGACATCCAGATCGCCATTGGATAGCGCCAGGAGCCCCTCCTCCACGGTCTCCATGGGGTACAGGTCCAGATTCGGATGATTAATCAGCAGGTAATCATGTGCAGCGTGCCGGTTCACCACTCCCACCCGCTCACTGCGGAGCTCGCGGAGGTCGCCAATAAAACGCCCGTCATCCCGTATGGCAAGAGCAATGGGAACGGTCAGATAGGCCCGCGTGAACAGAAAGGCCTCTTCCGTGCGAGGTGTCCGTGACAATCCCGGCAATATATCAACCTCACCGGATCGGAGCTGCTCTTCAGCATCCATCCGACTCCCTGCCACCGTCCGGGTAAACCGGACATTCAACTGGGCCTCGAGCCGGGTAAGCAGGTCCGGAATAAGGCCCGTAGGCCGACCATCCTGGGTGTATTCAAACGGCGGCCAATCCGAGCGGAAGGCAACCTTGGGGTTCGGGTGTTGCTTGAGCCACTCGATGTCCGATGCCGACAGCTCCAGCCCGCTTCGCTCCATGGCTGGCTGGTCTGCCTGCAGCCAGGACTGGCGGATAGTGCGATGTTCGTTGTGACTGATCGCGGCAATGGACTTGTTCAGCACCTGGAACAGTCGATCGTTGTCAGAGTCCACCTGTAACACGACATCCACCGGGTTGCTGTCCAGCAGGACCGACAGCCCGATGCCGTTCACCATGGCCGACTGCAGATAATCGGAAACAACCGGAACCGGCGCCAGAAATGCATCGGCCTGCCCCGAGAGTATCTGTCCGACGGCTTCGCTGACGTTGCTCACCGGCACCGGCGTGAACTCCTCCACGGGGTCGAGCATGGGGTATTGATTGGGATCACCGGCGATCACGGCAATCCGGTTGCCTTCCAGATCGGCCAGAGTACGAATGGCAGCATCGCCGGCACTCACGAACAGACCGTAGGTGAGGGACATCAGGGGGTCAGTAAAGCGTTTACCGGGAACTACCGGCATGCCGGGCATCCGCGTGGTGAGAACTGCATCGGTCGCCAGCTCGCTCTGAACCGGACCACTTTCGCGTCCTGTTTCCAGGACAACGGGCTCCATGGTCACTCCCAGCTTGTCTGAGAGACGTGCGAGATAGTCAATGTAAGTCCCGGCAAGAACGCCATTACCGGTATCAAAAACCAGCGGCACCTGATCACTGCGAAGTCCGATGCGAAAGCGGTCCTGGTCTTCCAACCAGCTCAGTTCCTGCTTGCCAAGCACCGGTGCCGGCGATGCTTGCGGCGGTTCCGCCCGCAGGGGGGATTGAAACAGCGCCAACAGGCAGCATAGTACAAAGGCAAGGGTAACCTTCACTGGATATCCTTAAGGGTTCCGCTACATTTCAGGGAACAATACCTGCAAACGCCATTGATTTCATTCAGGCAAACGGCCAACGGGAGACGAATGTCCATGGACACCAGCAAACACACCCTCAGTACTCTGTTCGAGCAACTAGGCCTGGCGTCCGACGCCAAGAGCATTGAGGATTTTGTCGCCAGGTACTCGCCCCTGCCAAGCGAGGTTGCCATCCAAGATGCTCCCATCTGGTCCGAAAGCCAGTCTCACTTCCTGGAAGAAGGCCTGGAGGAAGACAGCGACTGGGCGGAAATCATTGATGAGCTGGATGCGATGATGCGTCACTGAGCGGTGGCATTGTCGCTGATAACAACCTGATCGCGGCCCGCGTCCTTTGCCTGATAAAGGGCCCGGTCTGCCCGATCAAACACCGACTCTTCAGTGTCGCCGACAACAAAGCCTGCCAGCCCGGCAGAAAAGGTCACGGTGACCGGCTCTCCGCGAAAGTGGAAGGGCAGTTTGCCGACGTGCTCACGCAATTTATCCACCACCGTGCGGGCGTCTTCAGGCTCGGTTTCCGGGAACAGCACCACGAATTCCTCACCGCCAAACCGGGCCACAAAATCGGTGGTGCGCAAGCGTTCCCTGAATTCTTTCGCAACCAGTTGCAGTACCCTGTCGCCGGCCTTGTGGCCGTAGCAGTCGTTGATCCGTTTGAACAGATCGATATCCAGCACGCCCACGGTCAGAGGATGGCTGTAGCGTTGCCAGCGGTTGTACTCGAATGAAAGGCGCTCCTGCCAGGCTTCGCGATTGGGCAACTCGGTAAGCAGATCGGTCATGGCGCGCAATCGTTCCTTGCGGACCTGTTCCTGCATCTGTTCGGAATGAGCCTCCATGGCCGCCACTTTCTCCTGCATCGCCTCAAGCTGCTCGGAGAGCGCACGTTCACGTTCCGATTCCTGGGTCCGGAAGCGGCCGACCGCCTGACCGATGGATTCAAGGTGACGACTGACCGACTGTTTGAGGTCCTGCAGATTGTCGCTCTCCTGCAGCCGCTGCCCGACACGTTCAATTTCCTCACGTATTTCCCGGTCGAGATCCTCAGATGCGTGGAGCCGCCCGGACTGGGCCGACGACTGGGCCGAGAAATGCTCTCGCAACAGCTCCAGCCGTTCATCCAGTCGCTTCAGAAAGTCTTCGAATTCACGCTTGCTGCGGGTTACCGCGGCTATAACCAGTTCGGCCACATGGTTCAGCCCTTCCCGCAATTCGTCCCAGTCATTACTGGCCAGCAGGGATTGCTGAAGCGACCGTGCACGGGCCTCGGCTGCGGGCTCCAGGGAAACCTGGGCAAGCATTTGCCCCAATAGCTGGCCTACCCGGCGGGCAATACGCAGCCGTTGGGCATTGTCCTCGATATCCTGATCATTGCCCGGGACAGCCTCTGGCTGCTCGGTACGCTCGGGCAGAGCTTCTGTAATAGTCTGCTGCTGTTGCTGCTGTTCTGGCTCCCGCGATTTTCGGGAGAAAAAGGAAGGTTTCCTGTCATTGGAGGACTGGCGTTCGTCGAGAAGGGCCACCTGGCGATCAATCTGGTCCTGCAATTCCTTCCAGGCGTCTACATCCACCCTGTTCTTTCTCAGATCCTTGCGGATTCGCGCCAACAGACGGTCCAGTTCCGGGGTCTGGCCTTCGGATGCAAGGCTGGTGCGCACCAGCATGCGTTCAAGGGTGTTCCGTTCCGCCTTCCACTGCTTCTCCCTGTTATCTGCAGACTCGAGCTCCTGAAGGTACTTTTCCTTCCAGGACTGATCCGATGCCATGGAATGCTCCCGCTTACCCTTGCTGTAATGTTGAAGATCGCAAATGTCTTGCCCGCCCGTTGACGGCATCAGGCGTTCTTGTCGCCGGTCTTACCATGATACTTATCGCGACGCGCCCTGGGGTGACTCTGGTCATAAACACGAGCTAAATGTTGAAAATCAAGATGAGTATAGACCTGGGTTGTGGCAATGTCGGCGTGCCCTAATAACTCTTGTACGGCCCGCAGGTCGCCACTGGATTCAAGCATGTGGCTGGCAAAGGAGTGTCGCAGCAGGTGTGGATGGAGTTTCTGGTCGGCACCGCGGCTGATGCCCCAGCGGCTTAGGCGGGCCTGGATACTGCGGTGGCTGAGCCTCTCGCCCCTCTGGCTGACAAACAGTGCGGTTTCACCCTCATTGGCCAGCGCGACCCTGTGTCGCAGCCACTCCTCAATGGCCGCAATCGCCTTGCGCCCTACCGGCAGCAGCCGTTCCTTACCGCCTTTACCCACCACACGGACTTCACCGCCGCGCAGATCGACGGTATCCAGATCCAGACTCGCCAGCTCCGCCAGGCGCAACCCCGAGGAGTACATCAGCTCGAACATGCATAGATCGCGGACTTCCAGGGGATCATCCGGCTGGCCATCAAGCAGTTGATTCAGTTGGTCCACGTCCGCCACTCGAGGTAAACGACGACCACTCTTCGGGGCACGGATATCCAACGCCGGATTATCCGAGGCCAGCTTCTCCCTGAGCAGGAACTGGTAGAACCGACGGGTCGCGGAGAGATGCCGGGCAATGCTTCGCCCTGACAGGCCCTCCCGACTGAGAGTCGCCACATAGCGGCGCAAATCATGATTGGTCACCCGCTGCCAGGCGGTAAAGCCAGACAGGGTAAGCCAGCTCGCCAGACGCAGCAGGTCGCGCTGGTAGCTGTCGCAGGTTCTGGGGGAATGGCGTTTTTCGGAGGCCAGGTGCCGGATAAAATCCGTCAGCGGCCCGGAAAGCTCATGGGGCACCGCCGGAACCTCCGACACTCTAGCGGGACTCCGTCGCCATATCGGTGACCGGGGCAGCCGTGGTGTGGCGCTGCACCATCGGGGGCAGCAGGCGGCTGAGGGTATCGCTGATGTAGCTCAGAAAAAGCGACCCCATGCTCTGGTCAAAATAGCCCGGCTGGCAGCTGCCGACCGCAAACACGCCCACCAGCTCATCATGCCTCAGCGGCACCAGCGCCACGGAGGCAATCGGTTCTTCTCGGTCCGGGAACAGGAACTCACGCTCGCTTTCACGGAACTGGCCACACACAGCCCTCTCGCCTTCCAGCAGACTACCGAGCCGATCCCGGGCCACGGATGGGCTCACCACATGCAGCGCGCCCTGGGAGGCTTCGGGCAGCTCGACATCGGTGAACAACAGCACGGAGGCGGCGTCGAGCCCGAAATCACCACGGATGCTGTCATCAATGGCTGCGGCCATGTCGTTGAGGGTCCGGGCTTCAATCACCTGCATCAACAGCCGCTTGCTCTTCTCGAACAACCGGTCGTTGTGGCGGGCGATGGACACCAGCTCTACCAATTCCCGGCGCAGGGTGTCACGTTGCTCCCGGAAAAGATGTACCTGGCGCTCCACAAGGGAAATAGCCCGGCCACTGTCATGGGGCAGGGTCAGACTGCGTAGCAGCTCATCCTGGTCGACAAAGAAATCGGGGTTGGCTCGCAGGTAGTCTGCCACCTCTTCCCGGGTGAGCTCACCGGCCTTCTGGCGGGCCGTTTGTTCTGTCATGGAGTACTCCTGGCTGTCAGGATCTTTGTTTATGGGGGCGACCGCTTCTGCGGCGGCGACCACCAGCTTCACCTGGCAGCCTTAACTGCCCCTCAAATACGCTGGTTGCAGGCCCTTCCATCATAACAGGGGTCCCTTCACCCTGCCATTCGATGACCAGCTTGCCACCTCGCAGCTCGACCTCCACGCGGGAATCCAGCAAGCCCCGCAAGCAGCCAACTACAACGGCAGCACAGGCGCCGCTACCGCAGGCCAGAGTCTCACCGGAGCCCCGCTCAAACACCCGGAGGCGGGCATGGGTACGATCAAGGATCTGCAAAAACCCGATATTGGCCCGGGACGGGAATCGCGGGTGTCGCTCAAGCTTGGGCCCCAGCGTTTCCACCGGCGCCTGGTCCACGTCCTCAACCAGCAACACGCCGTGGGGGTTACCCATGGACAGGGCGCTCAGTTCCACTGTCTGGCCGTCCACATCCACGGTGTAGACATCCTTGCGCCGGTCAGCTGCAAAAGGAATTGCCGGCGGATTGAACTCGGGCACGCCCATGTTGACCATGACCATCCCTTCGCGCGCCACACGAAGCTCAATCACACCCTTCGCGGTCTGAACCCGGATCACTTTCTTGTTGGTCAGACGCTGGTCACGGACGAATCGGGCAAAGCAACGGGCACCATTGCCGCACTGCTCCACCTCGGAGCCATCCGCGTTAAAAATGCGGTAACGGAAATCCACATCCGGCAGCCCGGGCGGCTCCACCACCAGCAGCTGGTCGAAGCCAATCCCGAAATTCCGATTAGCCAGTTCCCGAATCATCTCCGGTCGCAGACGGAACGGCTGACTGATGGCATCCACCACCATGAAATCGTTACCCAGCCCGTGCATCTTGGTAAATCGAAGCATGGGGCCCTGACTCCGGCGTTGCTGTGTCATCTCCTCGCCCCCGCTCATTCCGGAAGGCAGCTCTCGGGTGCGAGCTGGTCTTCGAGAGTTTCACGGCGGCGAACCACATGCACCTGGTCACCATCGACCATCAGTTCCGGCGGCCGGTTCCGCGTGTTGTAATTGGAGCTCATAACAAAGCCGTAGGCACCGGCGGAGCGAACCGCCAGCAGATCCCCGGCCTTAAGACGCAGGTGCCGGTCCTTGCCCAGGAAGTCACCGGTTTCACAGACCGGGCCCACCAGGTCCCAGGCCTTTTCCTCACCATCCTGATGCGGCTTGACCGGGATAATCGCCTGCCAGGCGCTGTACAGGGCCGGCCGGATCAAATCATTCATCGCGGCATCAATGATGGCAAAATTCCGGTGTTCGGTGCACTTCAGGAACTCGACCCTGGTCAGCAGAATGCCGGCATTAGCGGCGATGGAGCGGCCTGGCTCAAGAATCAATTCCAGCTTCCGGTCACCGAGCCTTTCGGCCAGCGCCTTGACATAATCCGACGGCTGCGGTGGCTGTTCCTGGTTGTAGGTGACACCCAGGCCACCGCCCATATCCAGGTGATGGATGTGTATGCCCTGGTCCGCCAGGGAATCAATCAGGGCCAGCACCCGATCCAGTGCGTCAAGGAACGGGGCCACACTCGTCAGCTGTGAGCCGATGTGACAATCCACACCCTTTACGTCGAGATTCGGCATACCTGCCGCACGGGCATAGACCTGCGGCGCTTCGGCAATATCAATCCCGAACTTGTTCTCTTTCAGACCCGTGGAAATATAGGGATGGGTACCGGCATCAACATCCGGGTTCACCCGCAGAGAGATCGGCGCCTTTACGCCGAGTGCTCCCGCCACAGCATTGAGCCTGTCCAGTTCGGTGTCGGATTCGACATTAAAGCAGCGAACGCCCACTTCGAGGGCCCGCTTCATTTCCCACTCCTGCTTGCCAACGCCGGAGAAGACCACCCGCGACGGATCGCCACCTGCTCGCAACACCCGCTCCAGCTCACCGGCTGACACAATATCAAAGCCGGCACCAAGCCGCGCAAGAACGTTCAGCACCGCAAGATTGCTGTTGGCTTTTACGGCGTAGCACACCAGATGCGGGTGATCCCGAAGGGCGTCATCGTAGGCCCGGTAATGCCGCTCAAGCGTGGCGCGCGAATACACGTAGGCCGGTGTGCCAAAGCGATCAGCGATGGCAGAGACAGGGACATCCTCGGCGTACAGCTCACCGTCGCGGTAGTTGAAATGATCCATGAGTTTCCTGATTCGTTTAACGGGGCCGGGAGGCCATGGCGCTAGTCGCGGGTTTCTTCGCGATCGGGCTGTTCCTGGGCCGAATCCGGCCCGGACGTTATCGAAGCGGCCTGACTGTCACGGTACAACGGACCTTTCTGACCGCAACCGCTCACAACCAGAGCCAGCATCAACGTCACGATCGACAGAGTCCACGCTCGCATATTGGCTACCTACCCCTGAGTTCACTATGGGCGCAGTATACCTGACACCCGCCCCGGGCCGCGAGGTCAGCGCGTCCTTGCAAGGTGCCGGTTAAGGGAATCCTCCAGCACAGACCGGTAATACAGGTATTGACTGGTCTGGATATCCTGCTGATACACGCGGGGATCGAGGTCGTGGGGCAGATGGACGTCGGTCAGATACACCGGGTAAACCTCGTCACTCTGGCGCAGTGACCGGATGTAATGGGCCACCGCCGGAATCAGCTGGTCACCATACTCCTGGACGCTGAATTCCTGGTCACCGCAGAAGATATCGAAGCGCAGACGGCTGTCGCCCTCATGGATGCCCACGGCCTGCACCTCAAACCCGGGTAGGGGTACACCCGAATCCGATTCCGGCCGGTATTCGGCGCGCCAGGTGCCGTCGCGCCGGACAATCTCGTAACACTGAACGCCCGCCACAACGCCAGCCGAATCGGTATGGCGCAGCAACCGCCGTTCAATCAGGTTATCGAGAAACCGCAGTACCGGCACCAGCAAGTGCCGACGGCTGGTCACCGCCTGCTCCCAACTGAACACCGAGCCCAGCTCGTCAACCACCCAGAGCCGGGCCTGGTCGCCGAGAATACGGTAGAAAACCTGGATGTTATCCGGCTCGCTGGCCAGGCAAACCGCCCGCAAGGCCGGCTCCTCCTGCAGCGCGTAGCGATCGAATACCACCGGCAGGTAACGCTCCTGGGGCATTGCCAGATATTCCATCAGCGCCTCGAAGCTCTCCAGGGCAACAAACCCAGGCTCAAGGCCGTTGAACTGGAGCAGGAAGTAGCGGCGATCCATCTCGATTACATAGCGCAGCGGATGCGGGCCAGTACCGCCGGCAAAAAAGGGTCGAAGCACATCGGCAAACAGCTCCTGAACCCGGCGGGCAATGGCCGAGCCATGGCCGCGGTTGTGGCAATGCACCTGAACGCCGGGAAGTTCAGCAGGGTTTGCTGCCACCGAGGCGAGGACATTCTTCAGGCATTGGATCAGGGTGTCGCCGGCGGCGTAGTGCTGCAGGCTCACCTCGTGCCAGCTGTTGAAGGTAATCTGGTCGATGCTGATCACCAGGTTCTCCCGGCCACCACTGAATCCCAGGGAATCGTGTCGGGAACTGAGCTTGTGAAGCCCCTTTTCCGTCAGATGCGCCTGGGGATCGACGCCCACGTTGACCAGAAGCAGATTTCTCAGTGGCCGGACACCCCGGGACAACGCTTCCCGTTCCGCAGGTGGAACCGGAAATGGCAGGAACGCGGACAGGGCGTCCAGCATTTCCCGCAATTCGCTGACCGAGGCAATACTGGTGCCGGAACGCACGTTCAGTCTTGTCGAGCGGGTCAGCAGGCCATTGCAGTAGCACCAGACCATCAGTTCCGCCAGATTGCCGGAGCGACGGATAACCGGCTGCCAGAAAGCGTCCGCCGGGTCTTCGAGGTCCCGGTAAAGCAGCCAGCCGTCGGAGTCGCCGCCCTGCTCTGACTGATGATGAAATGCCAGATTTTCCTCAGCCAGCGACGGCGCCAGTCCCGGATTGATCTGCTCAATCTTGCCGGCCTTGCGTTGAAAAGCCGCATAGAGCTTGCGGCCCAGCAGGTTGATATCGTTGGCGCTGATGGCCGCCCGCTGGCCATGTTCCCTGGCCATTTTTGACAGCAACCGGTAACCATGTGTCAGTTCGTTGACAATGGTTCGGCGCAGGGTGACGACATCCTCTGCCCGCCACCGCTGGCGCTCGTCCAGCTCGGCCAGAATGCTCTCGGACCAGCCCCAGCGCGTCACCATCTGGCGCAGAAGACGAGCGCGCCACTGCTCCCCTGAGGCCTCGGACCGGGTGAGTGGCAAACCGGCTTTCAGATACAGGCTCCGGCGGATCAGATCCAGTCTCGAAGCCACTTCCGGACCGGCAAGCCAACCTTCGAGACGACCATAAAGCATGACGTAAGGGTCGAGGCTGTCGGCATCGGTCTCTCCCCGGAACACGGCCCGTTTGAACTCGCTGGACAACAAGGGCTCACCGGTGGTCCGCGCATAACATTCAATCAGAAGCAGTTTAAGAATGGACTTCCAGGGCGCATCAATGCCCTTGTACAACTGCCAGACACCGGCACCGAGAAACTCTTCCTCGGGGATCGTCGGAACCGGGCCAAAATCGATGTAATCGTCGGCACGCACAAACCGGAAATCCACCAACTTGCGCATGCAGTCGTCGTAGTTTGCCTCCTGCTCTGGGGGAATCAGCCACCACATGGGCCAGGCGCCGGCCAGATGGATGCTGGTCCGGTAGAACTCATCCAGCAACAGGAAGTGCTGGGCACTGCCACAGTTCTCGCCTGTTACCTCGGCACGCTGCCGGCCGGCCCGCCAGTCCGAGGCGCAGAAGACGAAAACGTGAAGTTCCACACCAAAGGATTCCGCCCAGCGAGTCAGCTTGGCAGCCTTGCGCTCGAGACAGCGGATTCCCCGCTCCGGCAAATCGCGCCGGTGGCAAAGCCAGACATCAAGATCACTGGCCACGGAGTGACCGAGAGTTCCGGGACTGCCCATCAGGAACATGGCGTCCAGATCCGGCTTGCGCTTGCCCTCATCCTTCAGTGAAAAGGTGCGGGCCAGCCGCCGCGCCGCATTGATCGTGGCGGGTGACGGCTTGTAATTACTCAGGCCATAGGGGCAATCGCTGTCCAGGTAACCGGGCAATGCCGGATGGTTGAGATGAAACACCAGGGGCAGAACTTCCAGCACCATCTGCTGGCGATAGGACAACGCCGAATGAGCGCGGTCCCAGCGCTGCTGATTGACCAGTAGAAACCGGTCCCTCAGACGACGGAGGGTCTTACGATCAATTCCCTCCTCAAAGTCGAGGGAAATCGGGGCAACGTGGGCGGTCAAGGCAGCTCCGCAGAGAGGTTCTTTTCAGCATCAGTATGAGTATGATGTCGGCATCGTGGCAAAACCTTTAGAAAAATAAAAGCTGGAGAACACGCGAGGCTCACCCGCTGTGAAAGAATTCATCATCCGCCGCTACCGTTCGGAACAGTCGCCCGCATCCGAGCGCCAGACCGTTTTACGCATCGACGATGAAGGCAAGGTACTGTTCGCCGACCACCAGGCCGAGGCAGTGCTCGGCTACGATGCCAGCGAACTGGAGGGACAGCCGGTACACCGGATCCTGGCATCCCGCCAGGATGACCCCTTCGCACCCGCAAACCGCCACCGGATTGAACGGGGCCAGAATGTTCTGGTGACCTTCCGGCACAAGGAGGGTTTTTTTTACACCGCCTGCCTGAGCCTGAGGCTCGACATGCGGGATTCCGACAAGGCCGCCAGCGCCACGATAACCCTTTGCGACAGTTCCACCAGAGATTCGCGGCTTTTGCGGGGAGCCGAGAGCAGTGCCGGTTTCGGGATCTGGGAACTGGATACCCGAACCAATGAAATGACCTGGACCGAAGGAATGTTCCAGCTTCTTGAGCTGAGGCCCGGAGCCGACATCACCCCCGAGCAAGCGCTTTTCTACTGCCAGACTGGTCAGGCGAGGGTTCGTGCCATGTTCCGGCGCTGCCTCCGCACGGGGGAGGCGTTTTCCCTCGATCTTGATATCGTCACCTCACGGCAGAACCAGCGGCGGGTGACTCTCAGTTGTCGGGCGCTGAAGCAGGCGGGCAGAATTCCCCGGCTCGGAGGCACCCTGGTAGACCGGACTGCCGACATGCAACTCGAAAGGGCTCGCCAGCATGCCTTTGCCATGCTCGCAGCCACCACCAGCGCCACTTCTGACCTGGTTGTCGCCGTCGATGCTTCGTTTAACCTGCTCCATTTCAATGCCGCCTGGGCCAGGCAGTTTTCCGAAACCTTCGGCCGGCAGCCCGAAGCAGGCGACAACCTGAGCGACCTTCTACAGGAGTTCCCGAACGAACGCAGATTGATGGAGCGTCTCTGGCACCGGGCCTTTGAACGAGACAGTTTCGTGGTTGAAATGCCCATGGCCCAGCAGTCCAGGGAACTTCCCGTGCATGAATTCCACTACCAGCGCCTGTCCAACGAGCAGGGCGAAGTCACCGGCGCCGTGCACGTTGCCCGTCGCATTGAACCAAGGCTGAACCACGCCTCAAGCGAGGAATACCGGATACGTCACGATCCGGTTACCGGCCTGATGAACCGCAAGGCATTCATCGCCCGCGTACTCAGAACCCTGGAACAGAAAACCCATCGGGAATCCTGTGACAGCCTGCTCTATCTGGATCTTGATGAATTCGAGCGCTTTAACGACCTTGCTGGCAGCGGCACCTGCGACCGCTATCTGCGGGAACTGGCCGGCAACCTGGGCGTGCGGGTTCGCCAGCGCGATGCCCTGGCCCGACTTGCCGGCGACACCTTTGCACTGCTGGTAGAGAACTGCCCGGAAGCTCGGGCCCGCAAGATTGCCCAGGAAACCCTCAATCTGATCGGCGACTTTGTCTTCGACTGGCAGGGACACAGGCTCCAGACCACCGCTTCCGGAGGCCTTCTGATCCTGGACAGCGACACTCCCGGAGATCCGGAACAGCTTCTGAGCCAGGCGGCCGACCTGTGCCATACCGCCAAGACGTCTGGCCGAAACCGGGTCCACGCCGCCAGGGCCATTGCCCACCAGACCGACGAATCAACCGTCAGCAAACGGGTCGAGCAAATCCGCGAAGCGCTGGACAATCACAACCTGATTCTCGAATATCAGGCGATGCGACCGGTGGCCAGCCCTACATGGGGCGACCACATTGAAATCCTCTGCCGAATTCCGACGACTGCAGATAATGAAGCGGCACTGAAGCCCGACGACTTCCTGCCCATCGCGGAGCGATTCGATCTGGCCAAACGGCTGGATCGCCAGGTGATCCGACAAACCCTGGACTGGCTCGGCAACCAGCCGTTGCTGGAACCACGATTGAAGTACTGCGGTTTCAACCTGTCTCTGGCCAGCGTTCTGGATGATACCTTCGCTGATTTTATGGCCGAGGTGCTGAGTAAATCAGCTTTCGACCCTGGCTGTTTCTGCCTGGAAATTCGCGAAGCCCATGCCACCCAGTATCCCGATGACGTGGCCGTGCTGTGCGATGCGCTGCATCGGGCGGGCTTCCGCGTCGCCCTGGACGGCGCCGGTGCGTCGGTGGAAAGCTACAGCCTGGCAGCGAGGTTACCAGTGGATATCATCAAACTGGATCGGAGAATGGTTCAGCAACTGGAGGAGGACCCGGTGCAGCAGGTGATGCTTGAAGCCCTGCACCGGATTGCCGAGGCCGCCGGCAAGATCACCGTGGCCACGTTTATCGAGAGCGACGACGCCCTGCGCAAGGTCCGGACTCTGGGTATTCATTACGGCCAGGGTTACCGGCTATTCCGTCCGCAACCGCTGGACGAACTGACTCCTGCGGCGGTGGATCTGACCACGGGACGGATCGGCGGCTAAGCCATCCGTCCCGGGACCGGGTTCAGCCCAGTTGAGCGCGCGCCCGGCCGACCGCCGCTCGCACCTGGTCCGGCGCTGTGCCACCGAGGTGGTCCCGCGCCTGCACCGAGCCTTCCAGAGTCAACACGTCAAAGACATCAGCGCCAATGTGATCGGAGAACTGCTGAAGCTCTTCCAGGGTCATATCAGACAGGTCACGCCCTTCAGCCACACCAAACGCCACTGACTTGCCAACGATTTCATGGGCATCCCGGAAAGGCACGCCTTTCTTAACCAGGTAATCCGCCAGATCGGTGGCGGTGGAGAAACCGCGTTTGGCCGCCACCCGCATGTTGTCGGCCTTGGAGCGAATGGCCGGAATCATATCGGCATAGGCCTTCAGACAGCCCTTGATGGTATCGACCGTGTCGAACAGTGGTTCCTTGTCTTCCTGGTTGTCCTTGTTGTAGGCCAGCGGCTGGCTTTTCATCAGGGTCAGCAGGCTAATCAGGTGGCCGTTGACGCGACCGGTCTTGCCCCGCACCAACTCCGGCACATCCGGATTCTTTTTCTGCGGCATGATGGACGAGCCCGTGCAGAAGCGATCCGGCAGATCAATGAAATCGAACTGGGCAGAGGTCCAGAGCACCAGTTCCTCGCTGAACCGTGACAGATGCGTCATCAGCAGCGCCCCAAAGCTGCAGAACTCAATGGCAAAGTCCCGGTCGCTGACTGAGTCCAGGCTGTTCTCGCTGGCCCGGTCGAAGCCCAGCAGCCTGGCGGTCATCGCCCGATCGATGGGATAGGTGGTGCCAGCCAGGGCCGCTGCGCCCAGGGGCATCACGTTGACCCGCTTGCGGCAATCCTGCAGGCGCTCGGCATCCCGTACCAGCATTTCGTACCAGGCCAGCAGGTGGTGCCCGAAGGTGACCGGCTGGGCGGTCTGCAGATGGGTGAAGCCGGGCATGATGGTATCCGCCTCGCGCTCGGCCAGATCCAGCAGGCCCGCTTGCAGGCGCTTCAGTTCCTCGGCAATGACATCGATTTCGTCCCGCAGGTACAGACGGATATCCGTGGCCACCTGGTCATTGCGGCTACGGCCGGTGTGCAGTTTCTTGCCGGTGATCCCGATACGGTCGGTCAGGCGCGCCTCAATGTTCATGTGCACGTCTTCAAGGCTGACAGACCACTGGAAATTGCCGGCCTCGATGTCCGCCTTAACCCCTTTCAGGCCTTCGATGATCTGGTCCCGCTCCTCGGTGGTGAGCACGCCAACCTCGGCCAGCATGGTGGCATGGGCGATGGAGCCGGTGATGTCGTGATGGTACAGGCGCTGGTCAAATCCCACGGATGCGGTAAATTTTTCAACAAAGGCATCGGTAGGTTCGCTGAAGCGTCCGCCCCAGGGTTTTTCAGAGCTTGTGGTCTGGTCAGACTTTTTCTGATCCGTCATGGTCTATCTTTCCTGCTGACAGCCCGGCATCATCTGGCGGGAACTGGGTACATTGAACGTGGCGGGAGTATACCATTCTGACCCGGGTAAAGGAGACACCCCGTAACGGGGACAAAGGTGTGACAGAGAGCGAGTTCTTCATTCCGGACCTGTGCCGGGTGAGGGCCGTGTTCCTGTTGCTGGTCACCAGTGAACTGCTGGTTCTGGTGCTCGCCATCGTGCAGGCGGACCGGGGCTGGATCGACTGGAATTACTTCGGACTGCTGTCGCTGTTCGTGCAGTGGACCACCCTGACCAGTGCCGCCCTGATCTGCCTTTTGCGAGCCAGGCTTGCACGGATGTCCGTCTCCGGTGCAACGACCACCATTGTCGCCATTGTGCTGCTGGATGTGCTGGCGTTCAGCCTGTTTGCCGACAGCGTACTGCACCCCCAGGACGGCGTGGCCGTCTGGCAGGGCGTGGCCAAGAAAATGCTGCTGGCGTTACTGATCGTGCTCATGGTGCTGCGCTATTTTTACCTGCAACACCAGTGGCAACAGCAGCGGGAGGCGGAAATGCAGGCGCACCTGGCATCGCTTCAGGCTCGCATACAGCCCCACTTCCTGTTCAACAGCATGAACACCATCGCCAGCCTGATTGCGGTCAACCCGGAACGGGCGGAAGAGGCCGTGCTGGATCTGTCGGAACTGTTTCGCGCCAGCCTTCGCACCGGCGATCAGCTGATCCCGCTGTCCAGGGAACTGGCACTTTGCCAACGCTACCTTGCCATCGAGGCACTGCGTCTGGGCGACCGTCTGAAGCTGGAGTGGCAGATTGAGGAGGGCCTTGAGCAACAGGCTATCCCACCGCTCACGTTGCAGCCCCTGGTGGAGAATGCCATCTACCACGGCATTCAGCCCCGCCCGGACGGCGGCACCGTGCGGATCGAGGCCCAGGCCAAAGGCGAGTTTGTCTACCTGCTGGTACAGAACCCGAAGCCGGACCAGAATAACCAGCAACACGAGGGCAACCGTATGGCGCTGGCCAACATACAGTCCCGGCTTCGGGCGCTGTTCGGCGAACCGGCGGTGTTGAAACACAGCCATCAGAACGATGTGTATACCGTTACCCTGAGGTTGCCGCGGCAAAAGGCTGGCGAACAGAAACCCCGTAAGAAGTGAATCCCGAAAAAGAGAATCGAGACAAACCATGACTGATACCCGCAGCGTCCTGATCGCCGATGACGAACCCCTTGCCCGGGAACGTATCCGTCGACTGGTGGAGGCGTTACCGGGGTACCAGGCCTGTGGTGAGGCCGTGGACGGCGACAGCACGCTGAAACAGGTGGCGAACCTTGAGCCGGACATTCTGCTGCTGGACATACGGATGCCGGGCATGGACGGGATGGAGGCTGCCAGCCGCCTGAGCCAGCTGGCCAATCCGCCCGCCCTGATTTTCTGCACCGCCTACGACCATTACGCCATCCAGGCGTTCGACGTTCAGGCCATCGCCTATCTGCTCAAACCGGTTCGCAAAGAGGCATTGGCAGATGCCCTGGCCCGGGCCGGCAGGGTCAACCGGGTGCAGTTGCAGGCGCTGAATGGCCAGGCCGGCCAGAGCCAGGAGCAGCTGGCGGTGCGCACCCACCGGGGCACCGAGCTGATCGATCTGTCGGAAATCCTCTACTGCGAGGCGGATCAGAAATACGTCACCATCCACCATGCCCGGGGTGAGACCGTGTGTGACTATACCCTCAAGGAGCTGGAAAACAGTTACCCGAGCATCCTGCTGCGAATCCATCGAAACACGCTGGTAGGTGTACGCTTTATCCAGGCACTGAAACGGACGCCGGATGGTCACAATCTGGTATTGCTACGGGATGGTCAGGGCGAGCTCCCGGTCAGCCGCCGCCATGCCAGCAACGTGCGGCAGTGGCTTCAGGAGCATCAGCCAGGCTGAATCCATAGCGCTCCCAAAGGTGGTAGCCGCGGGACTTTTCTGCCGCTACAAGGTAACCTTGGCGGACATTTTTCGAACCGACAGTGAGTGTCATGTCCAAACGTACCCTTCGCATTGCAACCCGCAGCAGCGCACTGGCGCTGTGGCAGGCGGAATTCATCAAGGCCGAACTGGAAAGGCTGCACGACAACATCACCGTGGAACTGGTCAAGATCAAGACCCAGGGTGACAAGATCCTGGACGTGCCCCTGGCCAAAATCGGCGGCAAGGGCCTGTTCGTCAAGGAACTGGAAGAAGCCATGCTGGACGGCCGGGCCGACCTGGCAGTGCACTCCATGAAAGACGTGCCCATGGAGTTTCCGGAAGGGTTGGGGCTGGTGGCTATCTGCGAGCGGGAAGACCCGACCGACGCCTTCGTCAGCAATCACTACGACAACGTTGACGCCCTGCCCCACGGTGCCGTAGTCGGCACTGCCAGCCTGCGCCGGGAGGCCCAGCTTCGGGCCTATCGCCCGGACCTGGAGATTCGCGTGCTACGTGGCAACGTCAACACCCGGCTGGCCAAGCTTGATGCCGGCGAATATGACGCCATCGTACTGGCCAGTTCGGGCCTGAAGCGTCTGGGCTTTCACGAGCGCATCCGCTACTGCCTGCCAGACACCGTCTCGCTGCCGGCTGTCGGCCAGGGCGCCCTGGGCATTGAATGCCGGGTCGATGACCAGGATCTGCTAGCCATGCTTGAACCCCTGAAGCACAAAGACACCTGGGATCGCGTCACCGCCGAACGGGCTCTAAACCGTCGCCTGGAGGGCGGTTGTCAGGTGCCAATCGCGGCGTACGCGCTTCTTGAGGACGACGATACAATCTGGCTTCGGGGCCTTGTGGGCGCCGTGGATGGCACCCAGATCTTCCGGGTGGAAGGCCGTGCGCCAAGGGCCGAAGGCGAACGCCTGGGCCGGGAACTGGCCGAGGATCTGCTGGCTCTCGGAGCCGACAAGGTGCTGGCTGAAATCTATGGCCACACACCCACCTGAGCCCGATCTGAACGGCCGGCGGATTCTGATCTGCCGGCCCGAACCCGAGGCCTCCCGGCTCGCCAGCCGGTTTCGCTCAGCCGGCGCCGATGTACGTATCCTGTCACTGATTGACCGGGAACCTCTGCCGGAAACACCCGAGCGGCGGACTCTTATCCTGAGCCTGGATGAATTTTCCCATGTGATCGCGGTCAGCCCGTTTGCCGCCCGCCTTTTGCTGGAAGAGGTGGACACCTGGTGGCCCCAGATTCCCATGGGTATCCGCTGGTATGGGGTTGGCGCCGGCACGGCGGCAGTGCTTGCCGAACACGGCCTGAGCCCACGCAGGCCGCCCGAAGGCTGGACCAGCGAGGCGCTCCTGGCGCTGCCGTCATTGCAAAACCTGCAAGGAGAAAGGGTTCTGCTCGCCCGTGGTGAAACCGGGCGCGAACTGATCCGGGAAACCCTCGAATCCCGTGGCGCCCGGGTCACCCTCCTGCCCCTGTATCGCCGCTTCCGCCCGGACCACTCTCCGGAGCAGATCCGGGCCACCCTTGACACCTTTGCTCCGGAGGCCATCGTTGCCCTGTCCGGAGAAACCTTGAACAATCTCATCGCACTATGTGCGAATAGCGGCCATAATCTATACGATAGGTTATTGATTGTTCCCGCAGATCGGGTTGCCGAACAGGCCCGGGCAGCGGGATTCCGAAATCCGTGTATACCAGGAAGCCTTGCCGATAACGACATCGTGGCCACGGTTGCAGCGCAACTTGCCGGCCGAGACGGTGGCTCCGGAAAAGCCAAGTAAGGACGCCCGTGACAGAGACAACGAATCAACTGCCCGCAACCGTTTCCAAGGAACCACCAGCCCGCCAGAAGCTCTGGCCAGTATGGCTAGTTGCCATCATTGCGCTGATCATCGCTGTCGCCCTGGCCCTCTGGAGCTGGCAACAGTGGAACAACCATCAGGCCGTGATGCAGACACTCCAGAGCCTGCAACAGGATACCGCCCAGCTTGAGGATCTTTACGGCGACCGAGGCAGCCAGCAAAGCCAGCGCCTGCAGTCCCTGGAAGAGAAACTGGCAAACCAGCGGGAACTGATCGCCACCCAGCAGCGCCAGATCGACCACAATGCCCGTGAACTGCTGGAAGCCGGAAATCGCACACGCACCGACTGGCTGCTGGCAGAGGCGGAATACCTGCTGCGTATTGCCAATCAGCGGTTGATGATCGAAAAAGACATTCGCGGTGCCATGTCGGCCCTGGAAGCGGCCGATGAAGTGCTGGCCGAATCCGACGACATCGGTGTTTACCCGGTTCGCCAGCAGCTGGCCCGGGAAATCCTGGCGCTCAAGGGTCTTACCGGCGTGGACCGGACCGGTCTCTACCTGAAACTGGAAGCCGCCATCGACAGCATTCACCAACTCACCGACCAGGCCCTGATCAGCGAGAATGCCCCCGGCTTTGTCGTCAACGCCGGTACGGAAGAAAGCGCTGAAACCGGCGGGGAACCCGGCGCCGTTGCACGGGCCTGGAACAAGGTGAAATCAACCCTGATGCAGGTGGTCGTTGTGCGCCGCATGGACGAGCCGGTAAAGCCCCTGCTGTCCCCGGACCAGAGCGCCTATGCCCGACTCAATCTCCAGCTCATGCTGGAAGAGGCCGAAATGGCAGTACTGCGGGGCAATCAGCCGCTGTATGAGCGGGCGCTGACCAAAGCCAGGACCACCATTGAGGACTGGTACAACGCCAGCAACCCCCGGGTCGCCGCCCTGAGCGACACCCTGGCTGAGCTGGCTGGTAAGAACGTGGACCCGGAACTGCCGGATATCAGTCAGTCCCTGGACCTGCTCAAGGAACGTCTGGCAGGGCGCCTTAATGCCAACAACGGCAATGGCGAGGGTAACGCCGGTGGCGGTAATGGAGGCGACGATTCATGATTCGCCTGTTACTGATTATTCTGCTGGCGCTGCTGATAGGCACCGGCCTGTCCCTCGGTTTGCAATATGATCTGGGCTACATCCGGATCAGTCTGGGGCATTACCTGATCGAGACCAACTTCTGGGTGGGATTGGGCGTGATCATTGCCCTGATCGTCCTGACAGTCCTGACCATCAACGTAATACGCAGGCTCAGAACCAGCACCGGCCTGGTGGCTGGCTGGATTGCCCGGGGCAATGAGCGCCGGGCCCGGCGGCGGACCACTCAGGGTCTTCTGGCGCTGGCCGAGGGCAACTGGCCCAGAGCCCGGAAACTGCTGACATCCTCCGCCAGCCATGCCGACACACCCCTGATCAATTACCTGGCGGCTGCCCAGGCATCGTTCGAATCAGGCGATCACGAGGCGGTGGATGAACTGCTACGCAAGGCCTTCGACAGTACGCCGGGCTCAGACATGGCAGTGGGTATCACCCAGGCCCAACTGCAACTGGCGGGAAACCGGCTGGAGCAGGCCCTGGCGACCCTGATTCGCCTGCGCAAGCAGTCGCCCCATCATCCCTTTGTACTGAAGCTGCTGAAAAACACCTACCTGCGCCTGGAAGACTGGCGCGAACTGTCCAGATTATTGCCGGAACTTCGCAAACGCAGCGTGCTTTCGGAAGACGAACTCAATGATCTTGAACGTCAGGTCTGGCACAACCTGCTGGAGCGTGCCGCGGAGGATTGCCGGCGCCAGCAGAAACAGGATCCTGACGCATCGCTGGAACCGCTGACCAGGCTCTGGGACGAACTCCCCGGCTTTCTGCGCCGCGACGAATACACCATCCGGGATTACGCCCGCCTGCTTGCCAGCCTTGGCGACGAGGTCCAGACCGAAACCCTGTTACGCAAGGTGCTGCGCAACCACTGGAGCGATGAGCTGATCAACCTCTACGGGCGGGTGAAGGGTCAGAAACCGGATGAGCAGCTGTTACTGGCCGAACAATGGCTGAAGGACCGGCCGAATAACCCCGAGCTCTTGCTGGCCCTCGGGCGGCTGAGCCTGCGCAACGAACTCTGGGGCAAGGCCCGGGAATATTTCGAAACCAGCCTCCGGCTGAAGCGCAGCCGGGAGGCACTGGCGGAGCTGAGTCGCCTGAATGCCCACATGGGCGAGGAAGAAGCCAGCGTGAAACTGCTTATGCAGGGACTGGCCAAGGATAACGGGCTGCCGGAACTGCCAATGCCAAGGGCCTGATTCAGGTCCTTGGTGCGTACTCCAGCACGTCAGAGAAGAACGCCTCTTCGGGCAGGCCCGCATCTACCAGGGCATCCATCAGGGTGTACACCATGGTGGGCGAACCGCTGGCATGGACTTCCACGTTGTTCCAGTCCATTCCGGAAGCAAGCACCGCGCGAACCAGCTGGTCGTGATGGCCGGCCCAGTCATTATCCTCATCATCCCCCACCACCGGCAGGAACGTGAAACACGGCCACTCGTCCTGCCACTGCTGTGCCAGGGCGCGAAGGTACATGTCTTCATGCCGACGCACTCCCCAATACAGTTTCAGCGGCTGGTCGTAGGACGTTTCCCGGAGGTAATCCACGAGGCTTTTCATCTGGGCAAAACCGGTGCCAGCGGCCACCAGCAACAAGGGTTTCGTTGGTGCGGATGCCAGGCATGCCTTGCCATGGGGCAACTCCACGGTCACTTCGCCACCAGACGTCAGGGCATCAATAACCTTCTGCGCGGACACCCATTCCGGGGTCGCCTGGATATGCAGCTCGATGTTCTGGGCCGATGGGCTGCTGGCGATGGAGAAGTAACAGGGGTCTGCGTCAGGCAGATTAACCGACAGGTACTGCCCGGCGTGAAACGACAGTTCCCGACGCCGCGGAAGCTGCAGCTCAACGCGATAGACATCGTGACTGATGGAACGTACGTCCACGACCTTTGCCTGAAACTTGCCAGGCTGATTGTTTCCAGCTGCCATAACGGCGGATATCTCCAGTTCCAGGTCCGTGAGCGGGATGCTTCGGCACATCATCAAACGCTCGCCGACCTCTATAGTCTTTTGGTTTCGGGTATTCAGCGCGCTGCCGGCCAGCAGTTGGGCCTCGCAGATTTCACATACCCCATTACGACAGGCCGCCGGCACATCAATGCCAGCCTGCGCGGCAGCGCCAAGCAAATCTGCGCCCGGCGCCACAGTGAAGGCGATACCAGAGGGCAAAAGCCGCACCGCCTTGTGTTCACTGCCCATATCAGTCGGGGCGCGATGCCGGACTTTCAATGCCCAGGGTATCCCACAACTCATCGACGCGCTTTTTCACCTCTTCGGTCATGGCGATCGGCTCACCCCACTCCCGGGTGGTCTCACCCGGCCACTTGTTGGTGGCATCCATCCCCATTTTGGAACCCAGGCCGGAGACCGGTGAGGCGAAGTCCAGGTAATCGATGGGCGTATTCTCCACCAGCGTGGTATCCCTGGTTGGATCCATTCGGGTAGTGATCGCCCAGATCACGTCTTCCCAGTTACGGGCATTCACGTCGTCATCCGTGACAATCACAAACTTGGTGTACATGAACTGCCGAAGAAACGACCATACCCCCATCATCACCCGTTTGGCATGGCCGGGGTACTGTTTCTTCATGGTCACCACTGCAAGCCGATAGGAACAGCCCTCCGGCGGCAGGTAGAAATCCACGATCTCCGGGAACTGCTTCTGCAGAATCGGAATAAAGACCTCGTTCAGGGCCACCCCGAGAATCGCCGGCTCATCAGGCGGTCGACCGGTATAGGTACTGTGATAGATCGGATCCCGACGATGAGTGACCCGTTCTACGGTGAATACCGGGAAGTGGTCCACTTCGTTGTAGTAACCGGTGTGATCACCGAACGGTCCTTCCGGCGCCATATCATCCGGGTAGATGAAACCTTCCAGCACGATTTCGGCGCTCGCCGGCACCTGCAGATCGCTCAGCCCCGCCTTGACCAGCTCGGTCCGGCTGCCGCGAAGCAACCCGGCAAAGGCGTATTCCGACAGCGTATCCGGCACCGGCGTCACCGCCCCCAGAATAGTCGCCGGATCGGCACCGAGAGCCACGGCAACCGGATAGGGTTGGCCCGGATTGGCCTTCTGGAATTCCTGAAAGTCCAGGGCGCCACCGCGGTGACTGAGCCAACGCATGATCAGACGGTTGCGACCGATGACCTGCTGCCGGTAGATGCCCAGGTTCTGGCGTTCTTTATGGGGCCCACGGGTAATCACCAGGGGCCAGGTCACCAGCGGTCCGGCATCGCCGGGCCAGCAGTGCTGAACCGGTATCTGGTACAGGTCCACCTGATCCTTCTCGATCACCACATCCTGGCAGGGCGCAGAACGAAGTACCTTGGGACTCATGCGCATCACCTGCCTGAACAGCGGCAGTTTCTCGATGGCGTCCCGGAAGCCCTTGGGGGGATCCGGTTCCTTGAGAAACGCCAGCAGCTTACCGATATCCCGAAGCGCCGTAACGTTATCCTGACCCATACCCAGCGCCACCCGCTTCGGTGTCCCGAACAGGTTGGCCAGCACCGGCATGTCATAGCCCCTGGGGTTTTCAAACAACAACGCAGGACCACCTGCCCGCAGGGTGCGGTCGCAGATTTCGGTCATTTCGAGATGGGGATCGACTTCAACGCTGATTCGTTTCAGCTCACCCAGCTTTTCCAGCTGGTCGATGAAGTCTCGCAGGTCGTTGTATTTCATCGGTTACTCCGTTCAGATATGCCAGTACTACGGAGATCGTTGGTCGCTGGACTGCTTTGAGGCAGTTGGAACAAGATGCGCGCACTTGGTATGAACGGCGGAGCCGGGGAGAACCTCCCCGGACCGTGCATTGCCAGGGATGGCAATGCCGAGCCCCCAGGGATGGGTTCACGGCGTGTCCGGGGAGGTTCTCCCCGGCTCTGCCCGCCCCAAAACCAGAGGCGCTAGTCCTAGCTAGGGAGAAATCAACGGCGCTTCATGGACTGGAAGAACTCGTCGTTGGTCTTGGTGTCCTTGAGCTTGTCCAGCAGGAACTCGATGGCGGCGGTGTCGTCGTCCATGGAGTGCAGGAGCTTGCGCAGGATCCAGACCCGCTGGATATCCGCCTCGCTCATCAGCAGATCCTCACGACGCGTGCCCGAGCTGCGGATGTTGATGGCCGGATAGGTCCGCTTCTCGGCAATCTTGCGATCCAGATGGATCTCCATGTTGCCGGTGCCCTTGAACTCCTCGTAGATCACCTCGTCCATCTTGGAGCCGGTGTTGACCAGCGCCGTGGCAAGGATGGTCAGGCTTCCGCCTTCTTCCACGTTACGGGCGGCACCGAAGAAGCGCTTGGGTTTTTCCAGGGCGTGGGCGTCAACACCACCGGTCAGGACCTTGCCTGAGGACGGAATAACCGTGTTGTAGGCGCGAGCCAGACGGGTGATGGAATCCAGCAGGATAACCACGTCCTTCTTGTGCTCGACCAGACGCTTGGCCTTTTCAATCACCATCTCGGCCACCTGAACGTGACGGGCCGGCGGCTCGTCGAAGGTGGAGGCGATGACTTCGCCGCGCACGGTGCGCTGCATCTCGGTCACTTCCTCTGGCCGCTCGTCAATCAGCAGTACCATCACATGGCACTCGGGATTGTTACGGGTGATGGACTGGGCAATGCTCTGCATCAGCAGTGTTTTACCGGCCTTGGGCGGAGACACGATCAGGCCACGCTGGCCCTTGCCGATAGGCGCCACCAGATCCAGCACTCGCGAGGAGAGATCCTCGGTGCTGCCGTTACCGGCCTCGAGCATCAGGCGCTCGTCCGGGAACAGGGGCGTGAGGTTCTCAAAGAGAATCTTGTTTCGGGCGTTATCCGGCTTGTCGAAATTGATCTCGCTGACCTTCAACAAGGCAAAGTAGCGTTCGCCGTCTTTGGGAGGGCGGATCTTGCCGGCAACGGTATCACCCGTGCGCAGGTTAAACCGACGGATCTGACTGGGAGAGACGTATATGTCGTCCGGTCCCGCCAGGTAGGAGGCATCGGCGGAACGGAGGAAGCCGAAGCCGTCCTGCAGAATTTCCAGTACGCCGTCGCCGTAGATGTCTTCGCCGCTTTTTGCGTGCTTCTTCAGAATGGTGAAGATCACATCCTGTTTGCGCGAACGAGCCAGGTTATCGAGGCCCATCTCTTGCGCAATATCGAGCAATTCGGGCACGGATTTCTGCTTGAGTTCAGTAAGATTCATAGTTTGTTGGATTTTCAGGAATGGAAGTAAACGAGTATTGGAATGACAGGGGTGCCCCTGAACGTATTGATCGTAAAAAAACGCTGAACTTGATGCTGGCCAGTTGGAGCAACCGGTGTAGATGGAGTCCGGAATTAAGGTACTGAAGCCAGAGAGTGGGAACAACCGTTCGCCGGGCAAGAGCGATCATCGGCCACCTGACTGGCGAATGTCAAGTGCACTGCACAAATTAACGGCAATTTCACGCCAAACCGGCCACAACAGGCCTGTGGCGCCTCCCCCTGATGGGTTACTCCCTTCCATTGGAAGCCCGTGATGGCGATACTGGCGTATAACCACTTTTCAATGATTCTGGAGCACCATCCATGAGCAGTGTACCCAGCACCGAACTGAAACCCCTGAATGTTGCCCTGCTGACCGTGTCCGATACACGGGGGCCTGAACAGGACACCTCCGGGCAGTTCCTGGAGGACAGCGTGGTCGAGGCCGGCCACAACCTGGTGGCCCGCCGGATCCTGCCTGACGACGTCTATCTGGTGCGGGCATTGATGTCCAACTGGATCGCCGATTCACAGGTGCATGTCGTGATTATTACCGGTGGCACCGGTCTGCTTGAGCGGGACAGCACGCCGGAGGCAGTCAGGCCTCTGCTGGACAAAACCGTAGAAGGCTTTGGCGAGGAATTCCGTCGCCTGTCCGCCGCCGAAATCGGATCTTCGACCGTGCAGTCACGGGCGATGGCGGGGATGGCGAACCATACGGTGATCTTCTGCCTGCCCGGCTCAACCGGTGCCTGCCGCACCGGCTGGGAAGGCATTCTCCTCAGTCAGCTGGACAGCCGTCATACCCCGTGCAATTTCTCGGGCCTGGTCCTGCGCAAACCCGAGAAGCCCATGCAGCGGCTCAATGAAGTGATTGGACAGCGCGCCCAGCGCTGAGGCGAGAAGATATCCTGATCGGAGTTCAGATTTGATGGCCAACCCAAACCTCACGCCCCTGGAAGATGCCCTGGACCACCTGTTGTTGGAGGCACCGGTGGTTACGCAGATTGAAACCGTCGCCCTGGCCGACTCCCTGGGCCGGGTACTAGCCGAAAACCATTACGTACCGGCTGACGTGCCGCCGGCCGATAACAGTGCGGTGGATGGATACGCCCTGCGCAAACAGGATCTTCATGGCGATCAGCCCATACCGGTCTCGGCGCGGATTCCGGCCGGTGAAGCGCCGAAGCCCCTGGAGCCCGGCACTGCCGCGCGCATTTTTACCGGCTCAGAGATTCCCGAGGGTGCCGACTCGGTGGTGATGCAAGAGCGGATTGAGGTGACGGACGGCGGAATTCTTGTCCAGGCAGAGGTAGACCGAGGCCAGAATATTCGCCGACGGGGCCAGGATCTGACCCGGGGCGACCTTGCGCTGGCAAAAGGCACACAGGTGCGCCCGAACGAGATGGGGCTGCTGGCGTCCATGGGCGTTGCCCGGGTTGCCGTTCTGGCGCGGCTGAAAGTCGCCATTCTCTCCACCGGAGATGAGCTGGTGGACCCTGGCACGCCCCTCGGGCCGGGACAGATCTACAACAGTAACCGCTTCACCCTAATGGGGCTGCTCACCGAAGCCGGTTGCAACGTCGTGCTGTGCGAGACACTGAAGGACAAACGCGAGGCCACCCGGGAAACGCTGTTGCGTGCGGCGGAGTCTGCCGATCTGATTATCACCAGCGGGGGCGTATCCGTGGGTGAGGAAGACCACGTGCGCGCGGTACTGGAGGAGTCCGGCAGCCTGTCGCTCTGGAAAATGGCGATCAAACCCGGAAAACCCGTGGCTTTTGGCGCCATCGGCGGAACACCGGTGCTGGGACTGCCCGGCAATCCCGGATCCGTGCTGGTCACTTTCCTGATGGTGGGCATGCCCTACATCCGGAAACGCCAGGGGCGGAATCCCAAAGCCCTCTCCGGAGAGCGGATACCGGCCGACTTTTCCATTTCCTCGGCATCAGTACGCCGGGAATTTGTCAGGGCCCGTAAGGAAACCCGGGGCTCGGAGCCAGTGGTTGCTGCCTATCCGAACCAGAGCTCCGGCATCCTGAGCTCCACCTGCTGGGCGGATGGACTGGCCGTGGTGCCCGAAAACACCACAGTAAGCCCCGGTGACCTGCTAACCTACTATTCGTTTGCGGAACTGTTGAGCTGACCATGAGTGATAACACGATTACGGTACGTTTCTTTGCCCGCCTGCGCGAGGAGCTGAAAACCGACCAACTGGCCGTAGACGCCAGGCCCGGCCTGACCGCTGGCGATGTGCTGGCAGAGCTGGCCAGCCAGGGCGGCCCCTGGAGCCAGTTGCAGGGCGACCAGCCAGTGATGATTGCGATCAACCAGACCATGGCGAAACCCGGTTCCGAGGTAAAAGCCGGCGATGAGCTGGCCTTTTTCCCGCCGGTCACCGGAGGTTGAGATGATTTCGGTCCAGTCTGAAGATTTTGATGTTGCCACCGAGTACGCCGCGCTTCGTGACAGCGGTGCCGGCACCGGTGCTATTGCAACGTTTACCGGCCTGGTGCGGGACAGCGGCGACCTGCAGGGCGTCACGGGACTTTACCTGGAGCACTACCCCGGGATGACGGAACAGGTGATCCAGGGGCTTATTGATGAGGCCTCAAAACGCTGGGATGTGCGCAAGGCCCGAGTCATTCACCGGGTCGGGCGCCTGGCGTTGTGCGACCAGATTGTCTTCGTGGGAGTATGCAGCGCGCACCGAGGGGACGCGTTCGCGGCCTGCGAATTCATCATGGACGCCCTGAAGACATCGGCGCCGTTCTGGAAGAAGGAAATCACCTCAGACGGAGAACACTGGGTGGAACAGAAAGAATCCGATCTGGCGCGCTCTGGGGACTGGAAGTAACTGGCCATAAAAAAACCGCCCCTGAGCCTCGACTCAGGAGCGGTTTCTGGTGGCCCGACTGCAATCAGAGATTGCTGTCCAGGAAGGCCGCCAGCTGGGATTTGGAGAGTGCGCCGACCTTGGTGGCGTCCACATTGCCGTTCTTGAACAGCATCAGGGTGGGGATACCACGGATGTTGAACTTCGGCGGGGTCTGCTCGTTTTCGTCAATGTTGAGCTTGCAGACTTTCAGTTTGCCGTCGTATTCGTCGGCAATCTCTTCAAGCACCGGCGCAATCATCTTGCAGGGACCGCACCACTCGGCCCAGTAGTCCACCAATACGGGGACGTCGGACTGCAGTACATCCTGCTCAAAAGAAGCGTCGGTTACATTTACGATATTTCCGCTCATTACCTTTTCCTGATTCATGCACTACTGCTGCACATCGGCATGTCCCTGGTGGGATTACCATACCGGGCACAGGTGCTGTTGACTGTCGCTGAAGGCTGCCCGGGTTTGCAGACAACCTTTCACCCAAATCACGGTACGACATACTTTACGCGATTGATCAGCCGGATGTGAAGCGGTAGATCCACTACCATGGATCGATCTACGCCTGACCCCGGTCAAACACCGGGTTTTCCGGTTACTGACAGGCCTGAGGGATTTCGCTTATAGTACCCGGCACGTTCATATCAAAAGGATTCCGACCACGTGACGGCCGCATCCACCGCCGAAAACGCTGCCGCCTCACCCGAGGTTCTCGCAGCCATCGACATGGGCTCGAACAGCTTCCACATGGTGGTTGCCCGACTAGTGCATGGGGAAATCCGGACCCTCGAGAAGATGGGAGAAAAGGTACAGCTCGGCGCCGGGCTGGATCAGTATAACCGGCTGACCGAAGAGGCCCAGGAGCGGGCCCTGGCCTGCCTGGGCCGGTTCGCACAGCGGCTCAAGGGGATGCCCCCGGAAGCGGTGCAGATTGTTGGCACCAACGCGCTGCGCGTCGCCCGAAATGCCCATCAATTCATGACCCGGGCGGAAGAGGTGCTGGGTTATCCGGTGGAGATCATTGCCGGCCGCGAGGAAGCACGCCTGATCTACCTGGGCGTCTCCCACACCCTGTCTGACGACATCGGACGCCGGCTGGTGATCGATATCGGCGGTGGCAGCACCGAGTTCATCATCGGCCAGCGGTTCGAGCCCCAGGAGCTTGAAAGCCTGCACATGGGCTGCGTCTCCTTCCGGAACCGGTATTTCCCGGACGGCAAGATCACCAAGCGGCAGATGGACAAGGCAGTGACCCATGCCGAGCAGGAACTGCTCAATATTCGTCAGCACTACCGTTCCGTGGGCTGGCAGAGCGCGGTCGGCTCATCCGGCTCGATCAAGGCCATTGCCAGCATACTGGCGACCCTGAAAATCACCGACGGCACCATTACCCTTGCCGCCATGCAGGAGCTTCGCAAGCGTCTGGTGGATATGGGCAAAACTGAAAAGCTGGGGGACCTGGGCGTACGTTCGGATCGCCAGAGCATCTTTCCGGCGGGCTTTGCCATTCTGATGGGGGCATTCCAGTCTCTTGGCATCCGGGACATGGCTTTCGCCGACGGCGCATTGCGGGAGGGCCTGCTCTACGACATTGTCGGGCGCATCCAGCACGAGGACGTCCGGGAGCGGACCATATCCGCGCTGCAGGAGCGTTACCATGTTGACCAGGAACATGGCACAGCGGTAGAGGAAACTGCCGTGGCCGCCTGGCAGCAGGTGGCCGATGCCTGGGGACTGAACACGGCAGCAGATGAAGAGGTCCTGCGCTGGGCCTGCCGACTCCATGAGATCGGACTGACCATATCCCACAGCCAGTATCACAAACACGGTGCCTACCTGTTGCGCTACTCGGACCTGCCCGGCTTTACGCAGCAGTTCCAGCGGGACCTTGCCACACTGGTGCGCGGCCACCGGCGCAAATTCGCCTCCGCCATTTTCGAGGGGCTGGATCCGGAAGATATCGCAAGGTTGCGTTACCTCTGCGTATTGGTTCGCCTGGCGGTTCTGATTCAACACCCGCGCAATATGGAACAACCTCCGGCCTTCACCCTCACTGCTCACAAAGACAAGCTGGTGCTGGAGTTTCCGTCGGGTTGGCTGGATGACAGGCCACTGACCCTGGCCGACCTGGAAAACGAGCGGGACTATCTCGCCAAACAGGATTTTGTTCTGGAACTGAACGGCGGCTGACGGCATTCAGCCGCTCAGCTCTGCCTCCAGGGATTCCACCTCTTCACTGACTTCAAGCCACTGGGCCTCCACCTCTTCCAGGCGGGCGGTTGCGGTGGCCTGCTCGCCCAGCAGCTCTTTCAGACGCGCTTTGCCGCTGTCGTCATAAAGACCCGGATCGGACAGCTGTTCCTCCAGAGCTGACAACGCCTGCTGAAGCTGCTCCATTTCCTTTTCCAGAGCAGTCTGCTTTTTACGATAGGGACTGAGTTTCTGGCGCACGGCCGCCTCTGCCCGCTTGCGTGCCTTCCGGTCTTCGGCACTCTCACCCACGTCAGCAGTCTCTTCCGCAGCCTGCTGTCCGGCCGGCATTCGTCTGGGCGCTTCGGTATCATCTTTCCGGCGGTCGGCCAGCCAGCGCTCGTAGTCCTCAAGATCACCCTGGTATTCCGTCACCCGGCCGTCATTGACCAGCCAGAACTCGTCCACCGTGTTTCTCAGCAGGTGCCGGTCGTGGGAGACCACCACAATGGCGCCTTCAAAGTTCTGCAGTGCCATGGTCAGGGCCTGGCGCATTTCCAGATCCAGGTGGTTGGTGGGCTCGTCCAGCAGGAGTAGGTTCGGTTTCTGCCAGGCAATAACGGCAAGCGCCACCCGGGCCTTTTCCCCGCCGGAAAATGACCGGACGGCGCTCAAAGCCTCATCGCCGTGAAAATCAAACCCACCGAGGAAGTTCCGGATACTCTGCTCTGACGCTTTCGGCGCCAGCCTCTGCAAATGCAGAAACGGGCTGGCATCCAGATCCAGTGATTCCAGCTGATGCTGGGCGAAAGAACCGATGGCCAGATGCTCGCCACAGGTTCGATCCCCGGACAACAAGGTACCCTCACCGCGAAGCGCATCCATCAGCGTGGACTTGCCGGCGCCATTGGGGCCCAACAGGCCAATCCGGCTGCCGGGCAACAGAGTCAGATTGATGCCGTCCAGGATTGGAGTATGACCATGCCCGGCCTTGCCGTTGCGGATCGACAGCAGGGGATTGGAGACCTTTTCGGCCACTGGAAATTCAAAACTGAAGGGAGAATCGATATGAGCCGGGGCAATGCGCTCCATCCGCTCCAGGGCCTTGACCCGACTCTGGGCCTGGCGGGCCTTGGTGGCCTTGGCCTTGAACCGGTCGATGAAGCGCTGAATTTCAGCGATCCTGGCCTGCTGGCGCTCAAAACCGGCCTGCTGCTGGGCCAGACGTTCACTGCGCTGGCCTTCAAAGGCTGAGTAATTACCCGTATACAGTTCCAGGTTACGGCGATCGAAATGCACGACATGGGTAGCGACCCTATCCATGAAATCGCGGTCGTGGGAGATAAACAGCAGGGTACCGGGATAGCGCCGCAGCCAATTCTCAAGCCACAGACAGGCATCCAGATCCAGGTGGTTGGTTGGCTCATCCAGAAGCAGCAGATCCGAAGGTCGCATCAGGGCCTGGGCCAGGTTAAGCCGGATCCGCCAGCCACCGGAAAACGCCGACACCGGCCGGTCGGCGTCCTCGTCAGTGAATCCCAGCCCCCGCAACAATGCCTCGGCCCTGCGGGCTGCAGACCAGGCCTCGTGCACATCCAGTTCCCCGTGTATGCGGGCAATGGCATGGTCATCACCGGCGCCTTCTGCCCTGGCAAGCTCCGCTTCAAGGCGACGCAGATCCAGATCGCCATCAAGGACAAAATCCCGGGCACTGCGGTCGGTTGCTTCGACTTCCTGTGCCATGTGGGCAATGCGACAACCACCGGGTAGGGAGACCGCTCCCTGCTCCGGCGCCAACTGGCCCAGCAAGAGCTGGAAAAGACTGGATTTGCCGGCACCATTGGCACCGACGATGGCGACACGCTGACCGGGCTGAACGGTAAGGTTGACGGATTCTAGCAACCAGACGCCGCCCCGTTGTAAACTGAGATCGGTTATCGTTAACATGTTTTCATTTTATCAACGTAAAGTGTTCAGGGAAGGCACAGCGCCTATGTCGGTCGGCTCGGCTACCATCCCGGATTTCTCGACACCGCCGCTGGAACTGCCGGCAGATCTGGAACCGGAGAACCCACTCTGGCGTTTTGCATTGGCGTTCTGGAAATATCCGGACGTACAGAACAGCTGCCTGGCCCTTCAGAATCAGGGCTGGAGCGTGACGCGGATTCTCAGTGCGGCCTGGCTAGCACTCTCCGGCAGGATCTTCGCCGGGGTCGAGGACGCTACGGTAACAGAGTGGCGCAACCGTGTAACCGTTGCGCTACGCAGTGCGAGAAAATCGCTGCCCGGCAATGCCGACAACTGTCAAAAGCTCCGTACCGGCATCGCTGGTCTGGAGCTTGAAGCCGAACAGATCGAACTGGCCCTGAGCTGGCGAACGCTAATGACCAACAACCCGGAAAACACTTACATGCAGGGACGCGACGCACTGATCATCACCAATCTGGTTGCGGCTGCACCGACATCACCCGTTGATGACAGTGCCAGGCCCCTGCTGAATACACTGGCCGAAACCCTGGCCCACTTTCCCAAGGGAGACCACCAGCCATGATGATGAAATGGCTAATACGGCTCTCATTTCCGGCTCTCGGATTGCTGTTATTGCTCATCTTCTTCGGCCTGAACGATCCGGAGCAGGTATCCGAGCCAGTGGCAGAAGAGGAACAGCCGGAAATTCCCGCCTTCGAAGGCCTGGTGCCCTCACCGATTCCCACCGAGGGCCCCGAGATCGTGTTCAAGTGGCAGGATACCGACGGCAACTGGCACTATGCTGACCAGCCGCCGGAACAGGGCCGCTGGAACACCCTCGCCATCGAACGGCGGGACAAGGCCTTTCCGCGCCTCCAGCCCCAGGAACCGGAAACAGATTGGCGATCCCCCTATAACGCCCCTTTTTCTCTGGGACCATCCGCCGCCGGTACCAACGGCAGCTGAGCTGACACGTCCGCTTTCTTAACACATGTTCAGTGGCATCTGACGCCGGAACCCGTTACCTTCTGCGTTCTGACAAACACAACGCGGGGCCCTGCCCCGAGCACCGACGTTAAAGGATAATGCAATGAAGAAAACGCTCCTTGCACTGGCAGTGACCGGACTTGTTGCCGGCTGTTCCACTCCGCCCGAAGCCCCGGAACAACCGAAACTGGAATCCACCGACCAGAAGGTCAGTTATGGAATGGGCCTGGTATTGGGTGAGCGCATGGGTAACGACCTGCCGAACCTGCAGATGGATCAGTTCCTCCAGGGCATCCAGCACGGCCACGCTGGCGATGATGAAGCCAAGCGCATGAGCCGCGAGGAAATCCAGCAGGCCCTGATGACCTACCAGCAGCAGCTGCAGGAGGAGCAGGGCAAGCAGATGGAAGAGCTGGCCCAGAAGAATCTGGATGCCGGAGAGGCCTTCCTGGCAGAGAATGCCGAGCGTGAAGGTGTGGAAACCACCGACTCAGGCCTTCAGTATGAAGTGCTTGAGCAGGGTGACGGCGAAAAGCCGGCAGCAACCGACACGGTTCAGGTGCACTACACTGGTGAACTGCTGTCCGGTGAGGTGTTCGACAGCTCCCGCGAGCGCGGCGAGCCGGTAACCTTCGCCCTTAACCAGGTGATTCCCGGCTGGACCGAAGGCCTTCAGTTGATGAGTGAAGGTGCCCGCTACAAGCTCTACATTCCTTCCGACCTGGCTTACGGCCCAGGTGGTAACCGGGCAATCGGACCGAACGAGACTCTCGTGTTTGATGTCGAGCTGCTCGAGATCAATCCCGGCTCTGGAGACTAAGCTCCAGGCAGGCGGCGGCCAGTTCTGGCGCAGCCATAAAAAAGCCCCAGCCCGGCGTTACCGGCTGGGGCTTTTTTGATTCAGGCGTATTCTCAGGCAGAGGCCACTTTGCCGGCGTGGGCATTGTGAAGGTGCTCGATCAGGAAATCCTCCATCTCGAACCGGGTCTCCAGGGTTTCACCCAGCTTCGACAACTCACCGAACAGCTCTTTGACATCCTCTTCCGACAATTCCCGGCCATCCAGACGGTCATTGAAGTTAAGGGCGACCTCAGTGGTCTGCTCAATCCGGGGGTAAACCTTGGCCGCCAATTCGAGGCCGCCATCGTTGAATTCCCTGGCTTCGCGAACCAGTTGCTCATAAATCTCAAAATGGCCGGTAGATACGTAATCCACCAGCACCTCACACAGGCGCACGAACTTTTCTCTCAGCGCTTCCGTCTGCGAGAAGTCATTCTCCCCGGACAGGTCGCAGTAATGCACCAGCAGCTCCTGACGCTCCTTGAGCCAGCGATCAATCAGTTCGCTGACGCCACCCCAGCGCTCCCTGGCATTTCGGCAATTTTCCAACATGACGCCTGTTCTCCGCTTGTCTTCGGTACTTCTGTTTCGGTTTTGATTTTTATTAGGTTTGGATCAAGTTACCCCATGGCTGCTGTCCCCCGCAACCGTTTCAGCTCCGAATCCACTCCCGGGGTTTTTGCCGGCGAAACATCAGAACCAGACCGGTAATAACCAGCAGAGAGAAAAACACGGCAGTCCAGCCAGGGATGCTCAAACCCAGGAACCGCCAGACCACTTCAGCACAGTCCCCCGTACCCTGCAGCGCGGTAGACAAGACTTCAAACCAGGGCAGGACATCAAGCATGTAATCAACTGAGGGCCCACACGCTGGCACCTGGTCTGCCGGCAGACTCTGCAGCCACAACTGCCGTCCGGCGACGCCCAGACCGGCTCCGGCGGTCAACACCAGCAGGAAACCGTAGATCCGAGCGCCGAATCCGGTGGGACCCTGGAGAAAGGCCAGGAAACTCACCAGACCGGCCCCCATAAAGCCGAACCGCTGTAACCAGCAAAGCGGGCAGGGCTCCAGCCCCATCACATGCTCCATATAAAACGCCACACCCAGAAGCGCGGCACATACAAGGAAAATAAGCCCGAAAACCCATCTGCTGGTCAAAAGAACACCTCGAATCGTGAATTGAAACTGCAAGCGGCCACTGGGCCTGCTATTCTCGTCACTTAACCCTAAACCACGATCAACTTCAAGCCTATGACACGCCAGCCAAAATCCGTTCTGACGCTTCTGTTTCTGTTGTTTGCAATGATGCCCTTACCCGCCGTTTCCCAGGATGAGGAAAATACCGAAGAGGAAGTGGCTGAGGAAGAAAGCGGCGTTACCGATTACATCAGTATGGATCCGCCTTTTGTGACTCACGTGGGCACGCCTGGCAACAAGCCGACCTACCTGAAGGCCGCCGTGACACTGCGGGCCCGGAATACAAGCACCCGGCCAGCGCTGGAAGCCCACATGCCTCGCCTGAGACACGAACTGGTGATGCTGTTTGGCGAGCAGACTGACACAGAACGCCTCACCTCAATGGAAGGGCAGGAGGCGTTGCGAGAGGAAGCCAAACAGCGAATAAATGCGGTTCTGGAGGAGCAGCAGACCGGCGAGAGCATCGCCGGTGTATTGTTTACAGAATTCGTGGTGCAGAAATAAGGCTGGACCCGACCAAGCAATCAGGCGATCCGTGAGAACAGATCGTCTGCCTGGTCCCGGTCATCCCGGGCTACCTGATCGGCATCGTCCCAACCGGCTTCCCAGGCAGCAATGACAACCTCACCCCGATAGGGGCAGCGGGCTTTATCCATACCCATGTTGGCAGCCATGTAGCCCTGACGGTAAGCCTTGTTGAGCGCTTCCACATCCCAGCCGAGTTTGATATCCCTTGCCATCGCCGTCTCTCCCGATCCTGATGTTACAAAAATTAACAGCCGGACCGGAGGGAGACAAATCTTTGTTCGGTTTCTGTGCGTCAGGTCCGCAGACTTCTGCGACAGTGGCCCAACTTACCGTTCAGGAGCGCAGATACTGTTCCAGAAACTGGCTGAACGGCAGGGTATCGGCACGCTCCATCTGCGCCTGCTCGGCCAGGGAATCTGCCGTCATGGCATCAAACGCCTGGCGCACACTGGCATCGAGGCCTTCCTGCCTGAGGGTTTGCTGGTGCTGCTGCGCCATTTCCATGCCCCACTCCCGATGCCCCAGGCCTGAGGAGCGCATGGCGTCCAGAACCCGGGCAGACGGAACCGTCCACTCACCATTCAAGGTCTCGCGCTGGGCAGCCAGGGCGCGACGGTAGGTATCATCCCCCCGCCAGCTATCGAGCAACTCGGCGAGCGGTTCCAGTTGCGCCAGGATATCGGTTGCGGCCTCTGAAACCGGGGTGCGCTCCCCGGCACGGCATAGCTTCAACTCACGGTAACGCCCGTTGGACACCACATCCTTGTAGTTGTCATCGAGACGCTCGCACTCTTCATCGCCAATACGGGGCGAGTCGGATAGCAGGCAATCCAGAAGGAACAGGTCCAGGAAATCGATCTGAGCCTCATTCACGCCCAGCGGTGAGAAGGGATCAAGATCCAGACACCGCACCTCGATGTATTCCACACCCCGGGCCTCAAGCGCCTGGATGGGCTTTTCTTCCCGCTGCGTGGTGCGTTTGGGGCGCACGGCGCTGTAATACTCGTTTTCGATCTGCAGGACGCTGGTATTGATCTGGATGAACTGGTCGCCCCGGCGGGTGCCGATTTCCTCATAGGCCGGCCAGGTGGTGTGGATAGCCCGATCGAGAGTCTGGGTGTAGGTGCTGAGCTCATTGAAACAGATGTTCAGGGAGGCCTGGGCATTGTTGTGGTAACCCAGATCCCCCATCCGCAGCGAGGTGGCGTGCTCACCGTACCAGGTGCGTTCGTCAAACTGGTTGAGGTCGTGGCTGACACCGGCAACAAAACTGGCATCCAGTGCCGGCGAGGCACCGAACAGCAACATCAGCAGCCAGCTACGGCGACGGAAATTCCGGATCAGCCAGAAATACTGATCCGATTTGAAGTCTTTCAGGCTTTGCTCATTACCGAGCAACTCCTGCCACTTCTGCCAGAAGCTATCGGGTAGCGACAGGTTGTAGTGGGCGCCAGCGATGCTCTGCATCATACGCCCGTAACGCACCGCCAGACCCTGCCGGTAAACGTGCTTGAGCTGGCCAATGTTTGAGCTGCCGTATTCGGCAATGGGGATGCTCGGATCGCCATCCAGTTCACAGGGCATGCTCGCCGCCCAGAAGACCTCGTCGCCAAGGTTCTGCTGCACGTAGGTGTGGATATCCCGCAGGGATTTCAGCATGCCCCCGGTGCTGTTGAACACCGGCGTGATCAGCTCCAGCAAGGCCTCCGAATAGTCCGTGGTGATCCTTGGGTGGGTCAGTGCCGAACCCAGGGCTTCGGGATGCGGGGTCTGGGCGATGAAGCCGTTGCGATCCACCCGCAGCCCTTCTTTTTCGACACCCTTGAGAAAACCATCCCAGTCGCTGGCAGCGAACTGACGAAATACGGAATGGCGGGATTCAGCCATGGTCGACTCCTGCTGCGGCCGGTTTGCTCTTTTGCACAACCGGCCGATGAAAAGATTGTATGCCCGTCAGCTGTCCTTGCGCGCCGAGGCCAGTGCCTGGGCCAGCGCACCAGCCATGGCGCCCTGCGGGGATTTCTGGCCGGAACCGCCACTGCCTGCGTTCCGGTTTCCGCCCTTGCGGCTGGCTCCGGAGCGGTTGGCAGCCATTGGCTTGCCTTCGTTTTTCTCGCCAGGCTGATCGTCCATACGCATGGTCAGGGCAATTCGCTTGCGCGGGATATCCACGTCCATCACCTTGACCTTGACGATATCACCGGCCTTGACCACTTCCCGGGGATCCTTGACGAAGGTGTGGGACAGCGCGGAAATGTGCACCAGGCCATCCTGATGCACACCAATATCCACAAACGCGCCAAAGTTGGTCACGTTGGTCACCGAGCCTTCCAGCACCATGCCGGGTTTGAGATCGCTCAGGGTTTCGACCCCTTCCTCAAAACTTGCGAACCTGAATTCCGGTCGCGGATCCCGCCCCGGTTTCTCCAGTTCCGAGATGATGTCCTTGATAGTCGGCAAACCGAACTGTTCTGTTACGTAATCCTGGGGATTCAGACCACGCAGGAACGAGGAGTCACCGATGATATCGCCCACTTCGCGATTATTTTTCCGGGCGATGGCCTCGACCACGCCATAGGCTTCAGGGTGCACGGAGGACCGGTCCAGGGGGTTCTCACCGCCGGCAATACGCAGAAAACCCGCCGCCTGCTCGAACGTGCGGTCCCCGAGACGGGTGACCTTGAGCAGCTGCTTGCGGTTGCGGAACATGCCGTTCTGGTTGCGGAACTCAATGATGTTCTGGGCGATGGTCTGGTTCAGGCCCGAGACCCTTGCCAGCAGTGGCGCTGACGCCGTGTTCAGATCCACACCCACGCCGTTTACACAGTCTTCCACTACGGCATCCAGACTGCGGGACAGTTGAACCTGGGAGACATCGTGCTGGTACTGCCCTACCCCGATGGATTTCGGCTCGATTTTCACCAGCTCGGCCAGCGGATCCTGCAATCGACGGGCAATGGAGACCGCACCCCGAATGGTGACATCCAGATCTGGCAATTCCTTGGAAGCAAACTCTGAGGCTGAGTAGACCGAAGCACCGGACTCACTGACCACGATCCGGGCCAGCTTCAGTTCGGGGTAACGCTTGCTGAGGTCGCCGACCAGCTTCTCGGTCTCCCGGGAAGCGGTGCCATTACCAATGGCCACCAGCTCGATCTTGTACTCCCGACACCAGGCCGCCAGCTGCTCAATGGAACGATCCCACTGATTCTGGGGCGCATGGGGGAAGATGGCTCCGTGGCCGGCCACCTGACCAGTGCCATCGATGACCGCCACTTTCACCCCGGTACGTAGGCCGGGGTCCAGGCCCAGAGTCGGGCGCGGACCAGCCGGCGCAAGCAGCAGGAGATCCTTGAGGTTGGCAGCGAACACGTTGATGGCTTCGGTTTCCGCCGCTTCGCGGACCTGCGCCATCAGGTCGGTTTCAATCTGGGTGGAGAGTTTCACCCTCCAGGTCCAGCGAACCACCTCCGAGAGCCATTTGTCGGCGGCACGACCGTTGTCCCGAATATTCCAGCGAGCGGCGATGCGCTGCTCGGCCGGGTGGGGCGCGCGACGGTCGTCGTCGGCATCGCCGACCACGATGGTGTAACCAAGAACACCCTCGTTCCGTCCCCGAAGAATGGCCAGGGCGCGGTGGGACGGCACTTTTTTCAGGGGCTCGACGTGGTCGAAATAATCCCGGAATTTGGCACCTTCGTTCTCCTTGCCTTCCACCACGGCGACTTTCAGCTGGCCTTCCTGCCAGATGAAGTCCCGCAGACTGCCCAACAGCTCAGCATCCTCGGCAAACCGCTCCATCAGAATGTAGCGGGCGCCATCCAGCGCAGCCTTGGCATCTTCCACGCCGGCTTCTTTGTTCAGGTAGCCCTGGGCAGTGGTTTCGGGATCCAGAGTCGGATCATCGTAGAGGGCATCAGCCAGCGGCTCCAGACCCGCTTCCCGTGCAATCTGGGCCTTGGTCCGGCGCTTGGGCTTGTAGGGCAGGTAAAGATCTTCCAGACGGTTCTTGGCATCCGCTTCGTTAATGCTGGCCTTGAGCTCGTCGGTCAGCTTGCCCTGCTCCTCGATGCTCTTGAGGATGGTGGCACGACGGTCTTCCAGTTCCCGCAGATAGCGCAGGCGTTCTTCCAGGTTCCTTAGCTGGCTGTCATCCAGTGAGCCTGTGACCTCTTTCCGGTAGCGGGCGATAAACGGAACGGTCGCGCCCTCGTCGAGCAGTTCGACGGTGGCATTAACCTGTTGCTCGCGGACACCGAGTTCCTCGGCGATACGCCTGGAGATACTGTTCATGCAACCTCTGTCTGATGCTTTGCCAATAAACCAGCAAAGGTACAGCGGCTTACTGCTGCAGGCAAGCGGCCTGACCCCGCTTGTTCAGGAATTGCACAAGATCTGCCCAGGGCATGGGCCGGGCGTAATAATAGCCCTGGATTTCATCGCAATGCTGCTGGCGCAGAAACTCCAGTTGCCCCTCGGTTTCCACACCTTCGGCGACCACGCTGATCTGCAGGCTGTGGGCCAGGCTGATGATGGCCCGAATGATGTGTTCGGCGTCTGCCGAATTGCCCAACTCCTGCACGAACGACTTGTCGATCTTCACCAGCGAGATCGGCAAATGCTGAAGATTACTCAACGATGAAAAGCCGGTTCCGAAATCGTCCAGGGCAAAACTGATCCCCAGCTGGTTCAATTCCCGCAGGCAGCGCTGGGCATACTCCGGGTCGTGCATCATGGCACTCTCGGTCAGCTCCAGCTCCAGCAGACTGGTATCCACGTTGGCGTTAAAGATGATGCGAAAAATGGTTTCAGTCATCTTGCGATCGTGAAACTGCCGGAATGACAGATTGACCGCGAACACCAGCCCGGGGAAACCGAGTTCAGCAGATTCCTGCAAACGCTTACAGGCCTGTTCGATGACCCAGTAACCAATGGGCACGATCAACCCACTGCGCTCGGCCACCGGAATGAATTCGTCCGGCCCCACCAGCCCACGCTCCGGATGATTCCAGCGCAACAGGCATTCGACACCCCGTACTTCTTCCGTGGCCAGATCAATCCGGGGCTGATAGTAAAGTTCCAGTTCCTTGCCCCGAAGGGCGTTGCGGAGGTCCGCCTCCAGACGGAGCTGGTAACCGGCAGAAATGTGCAGCTGGCGGTCGTAGAAACGGTAGCTGGTGCCCGGGTCCCGTTTTGCTTCGAACATGGCACGGTTGGCCCGGCGCAACAGATTTTCGGCGCTGTCTCCGGCTTCCGGGTAGGTTGCGACACCAAGGCTGGCACTAACCACTACGGTCTGGCCATCAATGGTAACCGGCTCATCAAGGGCGTTGACCACCTTGCGGATAATCTGGGTGATGTCCAGGGAGTCCTCGACCTTTTCGACAATAATGGCCAGCTCGTCGCCCCCGATACGCATCAGCGAATCCACGCGCCGGAGCGAATGACGAAGCCGCTCTGCCAGCTTCATCATCAACTGGTCGCTTTTCTGGTAGCCAAACGATTCGTTGATGCTGCGGAAGTCATCAATGTTGAGGTGCAGCAAGGCCAGCCGATGGCCGGCCCGCTCGGCCCGTAGCAAGGCCTGTTGGAGACGATCGAAGAAAAGGTCCCGGTTGATAAAACCGGTGGCGACTTCGCGGCCGAGTTGACCGTGGGCGGACTCGGACAACTGATCCCGATACCAGAGGCATTTCACAGCCCGCCGGAAATTCCAGTGGTCCAAGTTCTGGCGACTGAGATAATCAGCGGCGCCCGAAGCAAGCAATTCGGGCGCCCGCTCCCCGGGAGGCTCGGCACTCAGGGCGAGCACGGGCTTTTCATTGCTGGCAACCGCCAGGTACTGAAGGAAAGATGCCTCTGAGCCACCATGAAACACGCAGTCCCAAACGATGACATCAAAACTGGCGTTGCGGATCAGATCATCACAATCCACCAGGTCCGGGCACCAGGTTGCGTCCGCACTGATTTCGACGTCGCCCGCCAGAAGAGCATTCAGCCAGAGAAAATCAGCGTAATCTGGTGTCAGAACCAACAGGCGCAACTGTCCGGGCCTCATGGTTTCCAGTGGCAATGTCATCAAGCAGGATCCATTTATGCGTGAACAACCGAGTCCGTTCTGTTAATCATAGTCGATAGATCCCCAAGGTACAGTAACTCTGTCTGGTGTAGAATAAGCCCACGTCCGTTATCCCCATTTCGTTCCATTCTGGCCATTTATTTGTGAACAAGCTCAACCCGAGACAAAGCGAAGCAGTCCGCTATGCTGATGGCCCGATGCTGGTGCTCGCCGGTGCCGGCAGCGGCAAGACCAGCGTGATCACCCGCAAGATTGCCTACCTGATCGAGCAGCTAGGAATCCCGGGGCGTCATATTGCCGCAGTCACCTTCACCAACAAGGCTGCCCGGGAAATGAAGGAGAGGGTTGGCCGAATCGTCGACAGGAAGCTGACCCGGGGCCTGATTGTATCCACTTTTCATAATCTTGGCCTCAATATGATCCGGGAAGAGCACACGCATCTCGGTTACCACCCCGGTTTTTCCATCTTCGATGCCGAGGATGCCAAGGCCCTGTTACAGGATCTGATGCTCCGGGAAGCCAGTGCCGAGGCCGGGGACGAGCTCAATGACATCCAGATGACCATTTCATCCTGGAAAAACGCCATGCGGGGGCCGGCCGAAGCCCTGAGCAAAGCCGCGGATGAGCGCGAACAGCGCATTGCGATCATCTACAAGAAATACAACGAGTACCTTAAGGCTTACAACGCGGTCGATTTTGATGATCTGATCCTGCTTCCCGTGATGCTGTTCCGCTCGAATCCAGACGTGCTCGCGAAATGGCGGCGGAAGATTCGCTACATGCTGGTGGATGAATACCAGGACACCAACGTGTGCCAGTACGAACTGGTCAAACTCCTGGTGGCAGAGCGGGCCGCGTTTACCGTGGTTGGCGACGACGACCAGTCGATCTACGCCTGGCGCGGTGCCCGGCCGGAAAACCTGGCCCAGCTCAAGGAAGACTTCCCAAGTCTGAAAATCGTCAAGCTTGAGCAGAATTACCGGTCCACCGCACGGATCCTGCGCAGCGCTAACACCGTGATCGCCAACAACCCCCACGTGTTCGAGAAGGCTCTGTGGAGTGATCACACTATCGGCGAAGAAATCCGGATTGTCCGGTGCCGCAACGAAGACGCGGAAACCGACCGGGTGGCCACCGAGATTCTCGATCAGAAGCTGAAAAAAGGCCTCGATTTCCGGGACTTCGCCGTGCTGTACCGTGGCAACCACCAGGCACGCCTGCTGGAAATGAAGCTGCAGGCCTACCAGATCCCCTACCGCATCTCCGGCGGCCAGTCCTTTTTCTCAAAGAACGAGATCAAGGACGCCATGTCCTACCTGCGGCTGTTGATCAACCCGGACGACGACGCCGCGTTCCTGCGGGTGGTCAACGTGCCCCGCCGGGAAATCGGTCCACGCACCCTGGAGCAGCTCAGCCACTACGCCCGCTCCCGCAATGTCAGCCTGTTCAAGGCCCTGGGTGACATGGGCGCAGAGACCCACGTAACCGAGAAGGGGCTGGATCGTCTCCGGAGGTTTGCTCACTGGGTAGATGCCACTTGCGAGCGGCTGCACAGCGAGAACCCGATACCCGTGATCAAGCAGCTGTTCACGGACATCGAGTACGAAGAATGGCTGCACCAGCACTCAGGCACGCCCAAGCAGGCCGAGCGAAGGATGGAAAATATCTGGTACCTGGTGGAATCCATCCAGCGCATGCTCGATGACGGCAAGGGCACGGCCGATGAGCTCGGCATCGAAGATGCCATTACCAAACTGATCCTTCGGGACATGATGGAACAGCGGGAAGAGGACGACGACAGCGACAAGGTTCAGCTGCTCACGCTGCACGCTTCCAAGGGTCTGGAATTCCCCCATGTGTTCATCATGGGTCTTGAAGAGGAAATCCTGCCCCATCGAAGCAGCATCGAGGAAGGCAACATTGAGGAGGAACGGCGGCTGATGTACGTAGGCATTACCCGAGCCCGGGAAACACTGACGCTGACCTATGCGGCTACCCGGAAACAGTACGGGGAAAAGCTGGAAACCATCCCGAGCCGTTTTCTTGATGAACTGCCCGAAGAAGATCTCAAGTGGGAAGGCACTGGCGACCTTGATGTGGAAGCCAACCAGAAGAAGGGAAAAGCGACTCTGAGCGCGCTTCTGGGCGATCTCGGCCTGTAGATTTCACTTTTTTTCACAAATACTGCAACTTTTGACGCCCCTGATCCGTTCCTGCAAGCGGGAGACCAGATCCCACTTCGACAACAACAAGATCAGGAGAGCTTTATGTCCACACATCGCAATCGATTGTGTCAGCTTACCGGTTCGTTTCTGCTCATTGCGGCGGGGTCCACGACCGCCAGCGCGGGTCTGCTGGGCGGACTCCTCGGGACCTCTAACGAGGATTCATCGAGCCAGACGACTCTGGCAGAGGATTACTCAGAGAAGGGACGTTTCAGCGAACCTTTTGCGGAACCCACCATCATCGTCGACGGTGAGGCTGTTGAAACCGACGAAAAATGCATCACCCGGGCCGATGGCATGGATGAGTGCAAACCGGCAGCAGGCACCATGGCCCTGCTGAAAGACGGTCGCCTGCTCTATTTGAACGCGCTGGAAGGCACTGAGAATGTTGAGCTATCGATCGTTGCCGAATTTGGCGAGGTTTCAGTCAATGACCAGACACGGGTACTGTCGCTGGATGAAAACGACAACCCGTCGTGGCTCAAACCCTCTCCGCTGGATGCCGGTGCCAACCCGGACGGCAATGACAGCGAAACCCTGCTCAACGGCACCGAACTCGACGGCTTGATTGATACTGCAGATAACACCAGCAAAAACGACGGAGCCCTGTTCTGCTCGGATGTTATTGGCCTTGCAAATGGCGATGTCATGGCCGTCGGCGGCACGGACTATTACTCGGAGCCCGGCATTGACGGCCTGCCCCTGGGTGTCGCGGAACTGGAGGGCATCAAGAATTCCAGGATTTTCGATGAGGCAACCAACACCTGGCGCCAGAGCGGTGACATGACCTACGGACGCTGGTACCCGTCGCTGGTCACCCTGGGCAATGGCGACGTCTTTGTTGCCAGTGGCGTCACCAAACTCCTGAAACCGGTCTACCCGGATGAACCGCTGAATAGCGGTCGTAACGTGGTTCAAACGGAAACCTACAACCCTTGCGCGGGGTCGTGGACAGAGAATCCCTCTACCGCAGACAGGTCTTTGCCGTTGTACCCGCGCATGCATCTGCTGCCCAACGGTCACGTGCTCTACAATGCCGGAGGCCAGGCATTCAATCCCTTTGGCCAGGGTTATGACCAAGCCTTATGGAACATTGTCGCGAGCTACAATCCCGCAACCCAGCGCTGGAACGACATCGGCTATGCCGGACTGCCCCTGAGACTGGATGAAGTCGGGCTGGGCCAGCTCAGCAGCACACTGAATATCACCAATCTTTCCCTGGACCAGGTCGGCTCGCTTCTGGGCGATGTGCTGGAAGCTCCGTCTGATCTGCTGGAAAGCGGCGCAGAGCTGGGCATTTCAGAAGAAGACCTGCGAATGGCCATTGCCGGCGGCATGCGCGGTTCCACCTCTTCAACCATGCTCCCGCTGAAACCGAATGCCAACGGCGAATACACAGACGTGGAGCTGTTGACTGCCGGTGGCGTGCCCAGTTACGCCCTGCTGACCAATCCCGGCGGCTACCTGCCCACGGACCAGAGCCGTATCGACCGAATCACCACGAATGGTAATGACATCGGCTACGAATCCCGTCTCACTGGCCCGCTCAACCAGCCACGCTGGTATGGCACCAATGTTGTGATGCCGGACGGCAGCGTCATGGTGTTCAGCGGTGGGAACCGTGATGGCGTTGTCGTGCCCGGCCTTGAAGGGCCGATTCGCACGGCTGAGCGTTTTGATCCGGAAACGGGCACCTGGACTGAAATGGCAACAGGCCACCGGGCACGGACTTACCACAACACGGCGGTACTGATGGAAGACGGTCGTGTGATGATTGCCGGGCATTCGCCGATCAACACCGCCTACCTGACCTTCGTCGATCTTCAGGACTTCGGCTTGGCGCCGTATGACGGAAGGGATCCCAGCTTTGAAATCTACACACCACCCTATGCCATGCGTGACGACCGCCCGGAAATCCTGAGCGCGCCGCGCAACCTGACCATTGGGGATCGCTTCAATATAAAGGTTGACCAGGCAGACCAGATCGACAAGGCGCTGCTGATTCGCCGGACGGTCATGACCCATGTAATTGATGGCGACCAGCGCGCCATTGAGCTAATCATGGAAAGAGGCAACGGCAACAAGCTGACCCTGAAAATGCCAGACAACCACAACGTGGTCCCCCGCCGGCGAATACATGCTGTTCGTAAGCAAAGAGACGGCTGAGGGAAGGGTGCCATCAATATCGGCTCCCATCACCGTGGTCAACGAGAATCTCGAATGCATGGCGCCAACCCAGGTGGCGGGCGACACCACGACCGCCGACGGAATTATCGAATCAACACTTGAGATTCTGTAACCAGGTAACGGGAGTACATTATGAAAAACGGACGGATCAGTACTGGCGGGTTGCCACTGGTTTTGTTCGGCCTGCTGCCCCTGGTGGCCTCTGCGCCAGCAGGGGCGCACGGGGCACCCGACGCAGAGGGCGCTCCCTCTGAGATCGTGCAGGCCCGCATTACCGAGCAGCCGAACATTCAGGGATTGAACGCCATGATTCTGGATGCCCCACGCCCGGGCATCCTGTTGAGCTACCGGGGCGACACCCCTCTGACAGTATTGGGAGCCCAAGACGAGGCTTTTCTCAGGTTTACTGGCAAGACCGTTATGGTCAATACCGACAGCCCGAGCTGGCGGTCTCTGCCAAACGCCCCAACTCTCCCGGGAACGCCCGTTGAGGAGAGTGACAGATGGGCAGTGCTGTCACAAAGTGCCAGTTTTGGCTGGCTGGACCCACGCCTGGCAGCGATGGAGAGCATGCATCACCAGGAACCAGAACATCAGAGCTGGTCGATCACCCTGCAAACCGCCACCGGCGAAACAGCGATGATAGTCGGCGAGCTGAGGCGTAAACCGCTCCCCTGATCGCTAAAACCGGAAGGCCGAAAGGCCATAAGAAAAAGCCCCCGAATGTCGGGGGCTTTTCTTTTACTCAAAATAGCCTTACTGGCTTTCTGCCACCAGGTGCTCGACAGCCGCCTGAATTTCTTCATCTGGACAGTTTGCACAACCGCCCTTGGCCGGCATGGCATTAAAGCCATTGATCGCGTGACTGACCAGGGTGTCCAGCCCCTTGTCGATGCGAGGAGCCCAGGCATCGGCATCACCAATCACAGGTGCGCCAGCAGCACCGGTGGTGTGACAGGCCATGCAAACCGCGTCGTATACTTCGCTACCTGAACGAGGGCCGGAGCTGGCTGTCTCGGTCGGAGCAGCCGCGCTGCCGCACTCTTCACCCTGCATGCAAACTTCGCCTACCGGCTGGATGCGCGCACGGATTTCATCTTCGACACTTGCCATTACGGCGCCCGCTGTCAGGCCAGCAACGACCAGTACAGCAGCCAGGACTCTCTTCATCTTCACAATGCACCTCGCATTTGAGCGTTATAATCTTCGGTCGCCGCATTATAGCGACTGAAACCTGGCAAAAAAACCAAACAGCAAAATCATAAATTGATTTCAACCATTTTAATTGCGATTTCGTAAGTCAGAGGGTGTTTCGCGAACAATCCGGTTACCATGGTGTTCGCCGACGTTTTACCATTCAGGACCTGTTTCCATGACCAATACGGAACCGACTTTGCCTCACCCATTGCGCAAACCACTGCTGATTGCCGAATTCACGGCACTGGCTGTTTTGCTTGCTTCCATGGGGTGGTTTTCCAGTCAGACCAGTGACGGCCAGACGATCAGTGCCGGCTGGCTGCTCATCCCTGCCTTCGCCAGCCTGGGGGTTTTCCTCAGCTTCATTGGGCTTATGTACCTGCGCTGGGTTGCCTCCGCAGAAAGCGGCAACCGATTCAAGCACAAGCTTATTTTCTCGCTTCTGGCCGTCACTCTCATCGGCGTCTGGATCTATGGTATTGCCAACACCTGGTTCAGCCTGACTGCCAGCTAGGAGATCTCCCGATGACACCCCCACATCTGCTGGCGCGATCGACGGCTTTGATTACTGTCTCTGTGCTGTCGGTTCCGTCGACGGTAGCAGCTCAGACCGAGACGGCACCCTCGATTGACTCGCCGGAACAATGCGCGCTGATTGACGACGGGATCAAGCGACTGGCCTGCTTTGACAACCTCTACAAACCGAAAGAGCGCCAGGCCCAGGCCTCTGAAAGCGCCAAAGAGCAAGCCGAGAAAAGCGCGGAACAACTGGCGCCCAATGGCGAGGACCTTGATGCAGTCGCTGGCAATGCCCTGGAAGGCGATTCCGATGCGGGTGTGATGTCGGCACTGGTAGACCGGTATGTAGAGGCTGAAAAGGCCGTTTTCTCATTTTCCGGCAGTTTCGTGGGCCACCGCCCCACCTATATCCTGCCCGTCAGTTGGGTGAAAGACCCGAACGAATCGCCATCGAGCCCCAGGCTAGGTTCTATCGGCTATGACTACGACCTGGAACGGGAAGAGGCCAAGTACCAGATCAGTTTCAAGGTGCCGTTGCTGACGGGGATTCTGGATGACCGCACCACACTCTGGTTTGGCTACACCCAGACCTCATTCTGGCAGGTGTACAACCAGGACGACTCAGCGCCTTTCCGGGAGACCAACTACGAGCCCGAGATATTCGCCCGATACCAGACCGACTGGGATATCGGACCGGGCCGGCTGAATGGGGTGACCCTGGGGTTCAACCATCAGTCCAACGGCCAGTCGGAACCTCGGTCCCGCAGCTGGAATCGCATCATGGGGTCAGCGGCCTACAGTTATGATCGCTGGCTCTTTATGGTCCAGCCCTGGTATCGGCTTCCTGAGAACAATGACGATGATAATGCGGATATCCAGCGCTACCTGGGGTATGCCAATTACCATGCAGTATACAAGCTGACCGAGGATCGGACGTTTTCGTTGCGGCTGATGAATAATCTGCGGTCGGATGACAACAAGACGTCGGTGGAGTTCGGATACAGCTTCCCGATGGGGGATACGGTTAAGGGGTTCTTCCAGTACTACAACGGATATGGGGAGAGTCTGATTGACTACAACCATCGGATTCAGCGGTTCGGTATCGGGATTATGCTGAACGACTGGCTCTGACTTGCCTTGACGCTTCGGTGCAAGACCGCTCGTCACGGTGTCCTTTCCTGAAACACGCTCCTTACGGCACATCCATGTGGCGCTTGAGCTCCGCCATCCATGGCTCCGCACAGTTTCAGGAAAGGACCCCGCGCCGATCGGCCCCGAGCTGCAGTGCTAACCCTCCTCGTTCAATCTCTGCATTTCAGCCAGCAATTCTTCCGTCTTCTCTTCCATCAACGGAATATCCGCCCTCGATTCGACGTTCAAGCGCACAACCGGCTCAGTGTTGGACATTCGTAAGTTGAAGCGCCAGTCGTCGAATTCGATGCTTACGCCGTCCACGTGGCTGACGCTTTTGGCGCCGACGCTGTATTTGGCTTCAATCGCGGCGATGACCTTGGGGGGATCGGCGATGGTGCGGTTGATCTCGCCGCTGGCCGGGTAGGCTTCGATTCGGGCGTCGATCAACGACGACAGGGTCTGGCCGGACTGGCACAGGCGTTCGGCGACCAGCAGCCAGGGGATCATGCCGCTGTCGCAATAGGCGAAGTCGCGGAAGTAGTGATGGGCGCTCATTTCGCCGCCGTAGACTGCGTCTTCGTCACGCATTCTCTGTTTGATGAAGGCGTGGCCGGTTTTGCTTTCGATGGCTTCGCCGCCAGCAGCTTCGACCAGGTCAAGGGTATTCCAGGTCAGGCGTGGGTCGTGAATGACTTTACCGCCCCCGGTTTTGCGCAGGAACTGGTCGGCGAGCAAGCCGACGATGTAGTAGCCCTCAATGAAGCGGCCATTTTCGTCGAAGAAGAAGCAGCGGTCGTAGTCGCCGTCCCAGGCGATGCCCATGGCCGCGCCTTCTGCAATAACGGCGTCAGCGGTGGCCGCACGGTTTTCCGGGAGAATCGGGTTGGGGACGCCGTTGGGAAAATGGCCGTCGGGTTCATGGTGTACTTTTACGAATTCGAAGGGCAGGTGCTGTTCGAGTTCGTCGATCACCAGGCCTGCGCCGCCGTTACCGGCGTTGACGGCAATGGTCATTGGCGTGAGCGCGGCCGCGTCAACGTAGCCCAAAAGGTGATCAATGTATGCGCTCATGACTTCCAGGGGCTCGTAACGCCCTTGCTCAGGAGCATCACCAAAAGGCTCCAGAACCCTGTCGCGAATGTCGTTCAGCCCGTTGTCGGAGCTGATCGGCCGGGATTCGGGGCCGACCATTTTCATGCCGTTGTGGTCTTTCGGGTTGTGGCTGGCAGTTACCATGATGCCACCGTCCATCGCGTAGTGACTGGTGGCAAAATACACTTGCTCGGTGCCGCACAGGCCGATATCGAACACATCCGCACCGGCTGCCATGAGGCCGGAGCTCAGGGCTTCGGCGATGTCCGGACTTGAGAGGCGGATGTCGTAGCCAACGATCACTTTTTTGGCGCCGGTGATTTCCACATAGGCGCGCCCGATTTTCTCGGCCAAGGCCGGATTCAACTGATCCGGCACTCGGCCACGCAGGTCGTAGGCTTTAAAACAGGACAGGTCCATTGTCTCGTATTACTCCGCAGAGGATGACTGAAGCTGGATGTAGTTCTGGATTCCCATCTGGGAAATCATTTCCAGTTGAGTTTCCAGCCAGTCGATATGCTCTTCCTCACTGTCCAGAATGCTTCGGAACAGCTGACGACTGGTGTAATCCTGGATCTCTTCGCAATAGGCGATGGCTTCTTTCAGATCAGCGTGGGCAATTTCTTCCAGCTTCAGATCGCAGGAGATCATCTCTTCGACGTTCTCGCCGATCAGCAGCTTATTGAGATCTTGCAGATTGGGAAGACCTTCGAGGAACAGGATCCGCTCGATAAGCTGGTCTGCATGCTTCATCTCGTCGATGGATTCTTCGTATTCCTTGGCCGCCAGCTTGGTAATACCCCAATCCTTGTACATGCGGGAATGGAGGAAGTACTGATTGATCGCGGTCAGCTCGTTGCCGAGGACCTTGTTCAGATGCTGGATGACCTTTTTATCGCCTTTCATAGTCGGGCTCCCTGATGGCCGAATGAATCAGCCTCTAAGGATAGCCCCTTATCGGACAGGAGAAAAATAGAGCCAGACAATCGCGCCTGTCAGGCAGGCTGCGCGAGCATATTGGCCATGGCAAGGTAATCCGGTGAGCGGCTCTCACGCAGTATTTCGCGGGCTGTGCAAGCGCAGCGCCCGCATTGGGTACCAACACCCAGTTCCTTGCCAAGCTGGCGCATGGAAGAAATGCCGTTGTCGGCAGCTTCGCGAATTTCCCGGTCGGTTACGCCGTGGCAAAGGCAAACGTACATAGCAGTGACTCACCCATGACAATAAAAGTTAGTGATAATTATTGTCATTGGCATCTCGAAATGCAAGCATCCTGGCTTAAATTTGTGCAACTTTTTGTGTTGCGAGACTCACGAATCCCGGGTCAGATTCCGGTAGCCGGCGTCAGAAACCACAACGTTGTCCTCGATCCGGATGCCACCACAGACTCTCAGCCTGTCGATTAACTGCCGGTTCAGGTATTGCCCCAACTCCCCTTTCAGCAAGGGGTCCAGCAACGAGGGAATGAAATAGAGCCCCGGCTCGATGGTTACTACCATGCCGGGCTCCAGCCTGCGGGTCAGGCGCAGGAACGGAGCATCTTCTGGAGGGGGCGTCGGTTTGCCGGCCACATCATGGACTTGCACGCCCAGGAAATGACCAATGCCATGGGGAAAGAAAACCCGGGTAATACCTTTGTCGACGATGGCCTCGTCGTCCAGGCCCGAGACCAGGCCGGTCGCTGACAGCAACGCCGCAACCCCCTGATGGGCCTTGCGATGAATCTCGATGTAATCCACGCCCGGCGCCACCATGCCGCACAATCTCAGCTGGAGTCGCTCAAGCCCGTGAATCAGGGCGGCAAAGTGAGACTCCTCCGGTCCCGCCGTGGTGCGGGTGATGTCGGAGCAATAGCCACGATAACGAACGCCGGCATCGATCAGCAGACTGCGTGGCTGCCCCGGAGGCTGCGTATCGTAATACTGGTAGTGCAGCGTACCTGCGTGCTCATTCAGGCCGATGATGCTGTGATAAGGCGCCTCGGCTTCCCGCTGGCGGGTCGCCTGCTGGTAGGCCAGGTTGATGCCGAACTCGCTTTCACCGGCCAGGAATGCTTCCCGGGCAGCAGCATGGCCCGCCAGAGCCAGCCTGTTGGCCTGGGCAAGACACTCGATTTCATAGGCAGTTTTGCGCACGCGGGTTTCGTCCAGGTCCCGGAGCAGATCGTCCGGGTTTGCGTCCCCGGGGACATTACTGATCAATGCCGGATCACCAATCACCGCCAGGCTGCCGGGGTCATCCAGCAAGGGCGCCTTCGGTGAGCCACTGCTGCGAACCTCGATAAACGCCTGCCAGGGCTCTTCCGGCAACGCCGGGTTGGCATGCCAGAAATCCACCGGCTCGAACAACCAGAGCACGGGCCTGTGCCCCGCCCTGATCCACAGCCAGCAGTGTTCGCGACCGGCCAGGCCGGTCCAGTGCAGAAACGGGCCATAACCCTGGAAGTGCCAGGCCTGATCATCTCCGTACCGGTAAGGGGCGGCGCCTGATGCGACCAGCAGGCTGTCGTAGCCATGCTCCGCCAGGGCCGATTCGTATCGGGCCTGCAGCTCGTTCAGGTGATCGGTCTGCAGCGACAACAGCGCATCATCAGGCATGGCCATCTTCCAGTGTTTTCCAGAGCGTTAAAAGATCGTCCGAACGGGTGTCACGGAGACGGATGAGGCGAATTTCCAGAGGCACGTCCCAGCCTTCGTCACCGGCTCGCACCAGACTGCCGAACTGTTCGCTTTTTTCAGTCATGCGCCGGGGCAACCACCCCATGCCGAAACCCTGCTTGACCAACGCCTTGATACTGGCTGACTGGGTATTCTCGTTCAGGGGTAACAGATTGGCCGTCAACCTGTTGCGGGCAAGATGGCCCTCAATCGCCGATTGCAGGAAACCACGACTGTGATAAGCGATCAGCGGTACCGGCTGTTCCGGGCTGCCCGGCAGGGCAAACCGGGGGTGCCCGTGATCGTCAGCAACGCTGACCGGCACCAGGGACTCGCGAGCCAGCACCAGCCAGTCGTAACCGTCTGCTGTCAGCCTCCCACCCCAGGGCAGATCCGGATGCCAGTAACACAGCACCAGATCACACTCACCACTGTCCAGCGCTTCCAGAAACTGCTCCCCCACCCAGCTGGTGGCGTTCAGGTTCAGCTGCAGACGTTCGGCAATACCCACGTCCTGGGCCCAGCCCTGATAAAAGTGTGAAAACAGCCCCTGGGTGGAGCCAACGCTGATCCTGGCAGAGACCTCGGCTTCAAGAGCGGCAATGCGATCACGGGTATCCCGCACATCCCGGGTGATTCGCTCACACAGCTCCCGGAATATCTCCCCTGCCGGTGTCAGCGAGAGCGGCAACGTCTGGCGATTGATCAGCGTGCTGCCCATGGCCTCTTCCAGCAGCTTTATCCGGCGGCTGAACGTAGGCTGGCTCACGTGCTGCAACTCGGCAGCACGTGAGAAATGGCGCGTTCGGGCCAGCGCCAGAAAATCTTCCAACCAGCGTACTTCCATGGAATCCCCTGAGGGTATGTCGTTGTATCGATGCGAGTTCTTCTGCTGGCATCATAGCCTATCGCAGCGGCGCCGTTACAACCGTCCCTCTTCCACCGCATGGCAGGCAACCTGGGTGCCACCATCGGTGGTGATCAGCTGCGGCACCTCCTGCCGGCATCGCTCGTTGGCATAGGGGCAACGGCCGTGGAACACGCACCCGGAGGGCAGGTTCACCGGCGTGGGCACTTCCCCCTTAAGGCGAATATGGTTGGGCCGGTCATCCTCCAGTTTCGGAATAGCCGACAGCAGCGCCTGGGTGTATGGATGCCGCGGCGCGGAAAACAGGGTCTTGGTGTCCGCAAGCTCACAGACCCGCCCCAGGTACATCACGGCAACCCGGGTACCGAAATGCTCCACCACCGCCAGATCGTGGGTGATAAACAGATAGGTCAGTCCCCGGCTTTCCTGGGCGTCCATCAGCAGGTTCAGCACCTGGGCCTGGATCGACACGTCCAGGGCCGAGATGGGCTCGTCGGCCACGATGAACTCCGGATCGACTGCCAGGGCCCGGGCAATGGCGATCCGCTGGCGCTGGCCACCGGAAAACTCATGGCCGAAGCGGCTGCCCCAATCCGGGTCAATGCCCACCGAATGCATCACTTCGTGAATCTTGTCCCTTACCTGGACCTGGGACCAGTCCGGATGGTGGAACCGGATCGGCTCCTCCAGGGTCTGCTGGATGGTCATGCGCGGGTTCAGGGAGGCATAGGGGTTCTGGAAGATCATCTGCATCTTGCGACGGTAAGGCAGAGAATCCTTGCGCTCGAGATTATCGATACGCTGGCCGTCGTAATGGATCTCGCCGGCACTGGGCGAAAGCAAGCCCATCACGGTTCGGGCCACGGTGGACTTGCCACAGCCGGATTCGCCCACTACGCACAGGGCTTCGCCCTTCTGCACTTCCAGATCCACGCCGTTGATGGCATGAACCGCTTCCTGTTTGCGGCGAAAACGCCCCCCTTCGAAGGTGATCTGCTCCAGCAGGCTGCCGGACAGGTCAAAGCGTTTCTCAAGACCGCGGATACTTACCAACGGGGAGGTCATGATTCGGCCTCCTGCATGCGTTTCTCCTGCTCAATCAGGTTGGCGACTTCGTAACAGGCCACATTCACATTGCCCGAGCGCACATACTCCGGCATCGCCTGTTTGCATTGCTCGGTGGCGAACTTGCAACGAGGGTGGAACGGACAGCCCGTGGGCACGTTCTTCAGTGACGGCATGGAGCCGGGAATCTGGAACAGGCGCTCGCCGGGCTCCCCCATCTGGGGCAGCGCGTTGATCAGCCCCTGGGTGTAGGGGTGCTGGGCATCGTTGATGATTTCCCGGGTCGGGCCCTGCTCGATGATGCGGCCGGAGTACATGACCAGCATCCGCTGGGTCACCTGGGAGACCACGCCCAGATCATGGGTAATCAGCATCAGCGCCACATTCTCCTGCTCGCACAGGTTCAGCAGCAGGTCCATGATCTCCGCCTGGATGGTCACGTCCAGGGCCGTCGTGGGCTCATCGGCAATGATGATTTCCGGGTCCAGCAGCAGGGCGATGGCAATGATCACCCGCTGGCGCATGCCGCCGGATAGCTCATGGGGGTACTGATCCAGACGCTTCTCCGGCGACGGAATCTGCACTTTCTGCAGCCGGTCCAGTGCAATGGCACGGGCTTCTTTTTTACTGATTTTCCGATGGGCAAGGATAGCCTCCACCATCTGGGTTCCGATGGTGAGGACCGGGTTCAGGGTCATCATCGGATCCTGGAAGATCATGGCGATACGGTTACCACGGATTCGGCGCAGCTCCCGCTCGCTCATGGCGGCCAGGTCCCTGCCTTCGAACAGGATCTGCCCACCGGCGATGTAGCCGGGCTGGGCAATCAGGTTGAGAATGGAAAAGGCGGCCACCGACTTGCCGGCGCCGGACTCCCCTACCAGACCCAGCCGCTCGCCCTTGTCCAGGCTGAAGCTGATGCCGCGCAGCGCTGTCAGGTCGCCGCCACGCACGGCGAAACGTACATCAAGATCTTTTACTTCCAACAGTGCCATGGTGTTACCCCTTGTACAGCCGTGGGTTCATCACATCCCGCAACCAGTCACCCAACAGATTGATGACCAGCACGAGCACCACCAGCACCAGGCCCGGGATCAGAGTGATCCACCAGGAACCGCTCTGGATGTAATCAAAGCCGGATTTGATCAGCGAGCCCAGCGACGGCTGGGTTTCCGGCATGCCAAGCCCCAGGAACGACAGCGCCGCCTCGGAAATAATGGCGTTGGCAATCTGGACCGTGGCAATAACGAAGATCGGCGACAGGGTGTTGGGCAGGATGTGCCGGAACATTATTCTTCGGGTCCCGAAGCCCATCACCTTGGCAGCGTCGACGTATTCCTTCTTTTTCTCCGCCAGCACAGAAGCACGGACGGTCCGGGCAATCTGGGGCCACTCGGCAACGCCGATGATGAAGATCAGCATGTAAATGGCGATCTCACCGAACATCAGGTTACCGAAGCTGGCCTTGAACACTGCGCCCACGATGATGGCAACCATCAGCGTGGAGAAGGACAATTGCACATCGGCAATGCGCATCAGCACCGCATCCACCTTGCCACCCAGGTAGCCGGCGAGGAGGCCGAACAGAATGCCCAGAAACGCCTGCAGGACCACCGCCCCGAAACCGATCATCAGGGACACCCGGGTGCCGTACAAAATGGTCGACAGCAGATCCCGGCCCTGGGCGTCGGTGCCCAGGGGGAATGCCGGATCAGCCCCGCTCATGCCCACCGGGGGCAGCTCGGAATTCATAATATTGATCTGCGCCAGATCGTAGGGATCGGCGGGCGCCAGCAGGGGCGCGAACACCGCCGCCAGCACCATCAGCAGCAGCACGGCAAAGCTGACAATCGCCACCTTGTCGCGCTTGAAGCTGTACCAGAAGAAGGACTCGCGGAAGCGGTCCCAGCGGGAAACCGTTGCCGTTGTCATGCTTTCTTTCCTGTCAGTTTGACGGTGGGATTCACCAGACCGTAGATCAGATCCACCAGGGTATTGGTAACCACGAAAATCAGGCCCACCACCATCAGGTAAGCCACGATCAGCGGAATGTCGCTGCGGGTAATGGCCTCCAGGAACATCAGGCCCACGCCGGGCCACTGGAACACGGTTTCCGTGAGAATGGTGTACGCCACCATAATGCCGATCTGCACGCCACCCACGGTGATCACCGGCAGCATGGTGTTCTTGAGCGCATGCAGGAAGTTGATGCGGCCAGCACTGAGGCCCTTGGCCCGGGCGTAACGCACATAGTCACTCTGCAGCACTTCCATCATCTCGGCCCGGATCAGCCGGATAAACAGCGGCAGCATGATCGAGGCCAGCGATACCGACGGCAGGACCAGATGCATCAGCCCGGTGCCGGTGAAGAAGCCGGATTCCCAGGTGCCGAAAAGGTGAGTCAGCTCATCACCACGGCCGTAAGAAGGCAGCCCGCCTTCGGTGCTGAAGAAATCGTTCAGCCACTGGCCCCAACCGGTGTCCGACGGGAACCAGTTCACGGTGACACCAATGGAGAAAAGCTGAATCAGCACAATGGCCGTCAGGAACACCGGGATGGAAATACCCACGGTACTGACGCCCATAAAGAACTTGGATAACCATGCCTGGGGCCGGATCGCGGCATAGACACCAATCGGCACGGAGAGAAACACAATAATCAGACTGGCACCGATCACCAGTTCCAGGGTCGCCGGCAGATGTTCGGCGATCACCTCCAGGGTCGGCTTGCTATAGAAATAGGAGTTGCCCAGGTCACCCTGGAGCGCATTGCCCGCGAAACGCAGGTACTGCACCACCATCGGGTCGTTCAGACCGAGCTCCTCGCGAATGGCTTCCCGCTCCTCTTCGGAGACGGACATGCCCACCATTTCCTGAAGCGGGTCCCCGAGGCCATCCTGAATGGCAAAGGCGATCACACTGATCACAAACATGACCAGAAACGCCTGGGAAATCCGCTGAACCAAAAACGCTAACATGGAAAGCTTCCGGATAAGGCTTGCAAACAAAAGGCCGGCGCCGGATCACTCCAGCGCCGGCCGGTCATCAAAGGCAATTACTCAACAACCAGGTCACCCAGGTACGGGAAGTTCATGACATTGAGCACCGGCTCAATCTTCACGTTCTTCTTGGAGGCCCAGGCCAGGTCCTGCCAGTGCAGAGGAACGAAGGCGGCATCGTCATACAGACGCTGCTCCACTTCCTGCAGCATGGCCGCACGCTTGTCCAGTTCGGTCTCGACGTTGGCCTGTTGTACCAGGGCGTCGATTTCCGGATTGCAGTAGTTACCGGCGTTGTACTGGCCAGCGCCGCTGTCGGCGTCCGGGCAGAAGGTCAGGAACTCGTAGAAGTTGGCGGAGTCTTCGGTGTCCGCGTGCCAGCCGATCATCATCATGTCAGCGGCGCGGTTGTCATACTCCGGCCAGTACTGGGCCTTCGGCAGGGTTTTCAGATCCACCTTGATGTTGATCCGGGCCAGCATGGCAGCCACCGCCTGAGCGATCTTGTCGTCGTTCACGTAGCGGTTGTTCGGCGCCATCATGGTGATGGTGAAACCATCCTCATAACCGGCTTCTTTCATCAGTTCCTGGGCCTTGGCCACATCGAAGCGCGGTGTGAGGGAGTCGTTGTGGCCCTGGTAGCCCGCCGGGGACATCTGCGCCGCCGGAGTTGCGAAGCCCTTCATGATCTTGGCGGCAATGCCTTCCTGGTTGATGGCATAGGCAATGGCCTGGCGGACCTTCGGATTCTTGAAGGCTTCCACCCGCTCCTGGTTCATGTGGAACAGGATGATGCGGGTACCACTCATGGTGACCAGGTTGGCGTTCTTGTCATTGCGGATCCGCTCCAGATCATTAGGCGGAACCGGGGCGATAAAATCGACACCACCGGACAGCAAGGCAGACACCCGGGTGTTGTTCTCCTTGATCGGCGTCAGCACGATCTTGCCGACGTTGCCCGGGGACTCGGTATCCCAGTAGTTATCAAAACGCTCGAACTCGACCCGGACGCCCTGCTTGCGCTCGGTCACAGTGTAAGGGCCGGTGCCCGACAGATTCTCGGAGGCGAAGGAGTTGCCATGCTTGAGGATGGCGCTCTTGTCCTTGCCGTCTTCGGTCTGGCCGCTGTAGAACTCACTGTCGAACGGGAAGATATAGGTGGCGGTGTTCAGCAGCAGCGGGTAAGGCTCGCTGGTCACCAGCTCGAAGGTGTAATCATCGATGATGTTGATGCCGCTGAAGGGCTTGAAGATAGCCTTGAAATCCTGGCTCTGCTTCAGTCGATCGAAGGTGAACTTCACATCGGCGGCGGTCAGCTCGTTGCCGGAGTGGAACTTCACACCTTCACGGAGCTTGAAGCGCATGGTGTTTTCATCCACCCGCTCCCAGCTCTCTGCCAGACGCGGCTCGAAGCCAAGATCCTTGGTCCAGCGCAGCAGCGGATCAAAGGTCATATGGGACAGCTGCAGGATGCCACCAGACAGCTGCTCATGAATGTCGAGGGTTACCGGATCGGCGTCGTACGCCATCTTCAGTTCCTTGGTCGCCTCGGCGCCCAGAGCAACTGGCGCCGAGGCCAGGGCCATGGAACCGACAAATGCTGCAATCAGTTTTTCATCGCGTTTTCCGTCGCTGTTTTAGGAATTTTCACGGAACATCGGCGCAGAACGGCGCCGAATGCCTGGCCAACAAGCTAGTCTCGGAAAACACTTAGGGCAATCGAAATTGCGACATGGGGCTATACGCCAGGTGAATGACCTGTTTTGGCGCGGACTTACAGACGAAAAACCAATGGCAGAATAAGCGCGGTGAAAACCCCGGTAAGGCCCATTCCCAGGGATGCAAACGCACCGGCGGTGTGACTGATTTCGAACGCCCTCGCCGTGCCAATCGCATGACCATTCAGCCCCAGGGCAAAGCCCAGAATCCGTTCGTCTTTTACAGGCAAAAGCCGCGCGAGCAGGTCAACGAAGAGGGTTGCCACCACGCCGGTGATCAGGAGCCCGCCCATCATCAGGGGCACCGAACCGCCCAACTGCTCGGTAATACCGATGGCGATAGGCGCAGTAACCGACTTGGGCGCCAGCGATGCCAGGACCTCCGGCGTCGCGCCCAACGCCCAGCCAATCACCACGGCGTAAATCGCCGCCATGGTGGCGGCAATCGGCAGCGTGACCACAATCGGGCGCCACATGGCACGGATATGGTGCATCTGCTGGTACAAGGGAATGCCGAGTGCGACGGTGGCAGGCCCCAGCAACACCGTCAGCCAGCGCGCGCCCTGTTGGTAATCCTGGTAATCCACCGCCAATGCGATGAAGACGGATAAAAGACACGCAGACAAAACAACCGGCGGCAGCCAGATAGGCCGGCCAATGCGGGAAAACAGCCAGTTGCCGGCAAAGAAGGCACCGAGGGTCAAACTGATCGCAAGAATCGGGGTGGCGGCAAGCGACTCCGGCAGGGCCTGGAAGCGCGCGAGGAGCTCACTCACCATCGCTAACGCCTCTTTTCGTCACCGCCTTCATCAACAACAAGGTAGTCAGCACACTGAGAAAGGTGCCCAACAGAAGGGCCGCCGCAACCGCCAGCCATTGCCCCGAGAACTGGTCCGCCGTGAAAAACACCCCCACAACCCCCGGCATGATCAGAAGCACCAGCACCGAGATCAGACCCTGGCTGGCCCGGGCCAGATCATCACTGACACTGCCCTTGAGCATCAGCGTGAAGGTAATGACCACCATCCCAAGCACGCCGCCACTCACTGGCAGCGCCAGAAGCAGACGAACAGACTCACCAAGAATAAAAAACAGCACCAGAACCAGAAAACCACGCAACATCGGCATGCGCTTACACTCAACAAGGAAAGAATTGCATTACACTAGCCCAATCCACCACTTCGATACCAATGCAGGAAGCCCATGGCGCTCAAAGCAACCATCCTGAAGGCAACGCTCAACATCGCCGATATGGACCGCCACTACTACGCGGACCATCACATGACCATCGCCCAGCACCCGTCGGAAACCGACCTGCGTGTGATGATCCGGCTGCTCGCCTTTGCCCTGAATGCCAGCGACTCCCTGGAATTCACCAAGGGCCTGAGCACCGATGACGAGCCCGAGCTGTGGCAGAAAGACCTGACCGGCGAGATCGAATTGTGGATTGAACTTGGTCTGCCCGAGGAAGACCGAATAAGGAAGGCCTGCAATCGCGCCGGGAAAGTGATCCTGTACACTTATGGCGACCGCGCCTTCCCTGTCTGGTGGGACAAACATCATGGCAAGCTGGAACGCTTCGACAACCTCACCATCATCCACCTGCCTGGCGATGACACAGAGGCGCTGGCCGCCCTCGCGGACCGGTCCATGAGCTTCCAGGTGACCATCCAGGATGGCGAGGTCACCTTCAGCAACGACAACAACCTGGTAACAATTACCCCCGAGCCGCGACTGCCCCAAAGCTGATGGCAGGACTTGCCCTCAGGGGCTGGACAGCGACCTGCTTCGCACGTAAGATTGCGCACTCGAAATCGGCGAGCCATCGTCGAGCTCGAAGCGCCCGTAGCTCAGCTGGATAGAGCGTTGCCCTCCGGAGGCAAAGGTCATAGGTTCGAATCCTATCGGGCGCGCCATGAATATCAAGGACTTGCGTGAGAGCGCAGGTCCTTTTTTTTGGCTTGTGCCCAAATGGTGCCCTGACAGTGCCCATCATTTTTTCAGAGATTAACCTCCGATATTCTTTTCGACCTTTGCCCTCCTTTGCGATTTCCGGGATTCAGGCACAGTTTCCCGGGCCTCGCCTACCCCCACCAACTAACGTAATGCGACCCGATATCGAGTGGTTAGCAAGACGGACTTTCCCAACTCCGGGTCCACCAAATAAGGGGTCAGGGCCACATTCTCACCGCTCCTCAGGACTCTGAGCAGGCGACAGTAGCCAGGGTGAGATAAGGAGTCTAGCTGCCGGAATAAGCTTTGGTCGCAAAGCGAACATTCAAAGCAATGTCCGAGTGGAAGCGTCGTGTGTCTTCCGCATCAGGTTGACCAACCTCCGCCTGACGATTTAGGAAAATGCTCTTGCCCGCTCAAAATTCTTAACGTGATACAGACCCACGATTTAGTCTTCAGCTTGTCCCAGGCGATGCCTTATTCAACACGAGGAAAACGCCGAAAACCATGCATACCAAACCCGCCATCCTTTGCACATCAATACTGAATCTTTGCGCCCCCATCAATCCAAAGTGATCGATAACACTCATCGCAATCAGTTGACCCAGCAAAACGAAGGCAATCGCGTTTGAGATCCCGAATCGAGGTGCTATCCAGGTAATCGTGAGAATGTAGAAGAGTACGAAAAAGCCACCAAAATAGTAATAAATCGGGGTGTCGGCCTGATAAACCGATTCAGGAAGTCCTTCCTTCAGGAGCAAATAGACAAACGCGCAAACAAGCCCTACGAAAAACAGTATTGTTGCGGCCAGAGCAGGACTTTGGAGCTTCGCTCCAAGCCCACCGTTCAAGGTTGCCATTACTGGAATGCCAATGCCAGCAATGACCATGATGATCGAATAAATGATGTAGTTGTTCATGGGTAAGCAATCCGCGTTTGGGGTAAAGGTGTCTGCGTGGCTATGAATGAGATTTAGGGCCAACCGCCAGTAAAATTAATGACTTGTCCCGTTGTGAACGGAGAGCGACCGGAAATGTAGAACTCCACGAGTTCACCAAATTCCTCTGGAGTTCCAAGGCGGCCGCAAGGCACCAAGCTGGCTATGTGCGCTCTGCCCTTTGGGTCCTCTACATAGGTGGCTTTTGGGTAGTACATTTCACTGTATAAGTAGTTGGGCTGTATCGCGTTTACCTGAATATTGAAAGGAGCTAATTCCCGTGCAACAGCAAGAGCAAGAGCAGTCGCCCCAGCTCTCACACTCGTTGCCAAAGCAAATCCCTCCTCGGGTTGAAGCTGTCTGGCTGAAGTAATGAAGGCGATAGAGCCTTGCCTATTGACTTTGAGTTTCGGTAATACCGCCTGGCAGATTTGGAGAGGAAACTCTATCAACGCCTCATGAGCTGCCCTTATTTCTTCGAGCGATATCTCTTCAAAAGGCTTGGGCTCGTTTGGGTGAACGTCGTTCATGACGAAGCCCAACACCTCGCCAACTTGCTCCGCCTCAAGAGCAATTTCCCGTGGAGTCTGAGCAGAAAGGGCAGTAACGTTTTCCCTTTTCGAATAACTTATCCTGTGCTCAGGGTCTGCGAAAGCTTTGTCATGGCACAGCACCTGGTAGCCATACCTACTCAGGACTTCAACGACGCCTGGCCCAGTATAGGACTCTACATTGGTAACCAGGACGGTCCTCACGACAGCTCTCCTTCATACAGATAACTTCGGAGGGCCTCTCGTGTTGCATCGGAAAGAGGCTGCGAGCGTTGGGTGGCGTTATTCACGTGGACAATTACGGTTTCAGCCGTTGCGGCGCATGTCCCATTCTGGAAGATTCCTTGATAGAGCCCAATGGAGCTTTTTCCAATCCTCGTTACTGCTGTCCCTATTTCAACTACGCCAGGCCAAAATATCTCTGCCCGAAGTTGCAGATTGAGACTTGCTATAACAAAGGAACCATCAGGAGCGGCCAACGGTTCCTCGGGATTGTAGAGGAATTCGACCCGGCCAGTTTCAAGAAACGTCGAGAACACGGCGTTATTGACATGTCCTTGCCGGTCCGTATCTGCATACCGGAGCTTGTCGTACGTGTGAGCGGGGAAGTGTTCCAGTGCAACCTGTTTCTGTTTTTCAGTGCTCATGATCTACTCCTTCCGAGGCGAGCCTTCCTGCTGCCTTTTTTGCCGATTCGAGTATTTGATCGGACAATTCACTCGAACTCACAGCACGAGAAAGCGCCATGGAGCCCACGAGTAGAGAGAAAAAAGCGAGAGTATCTTCGTTTTTTTGGTCGTCGGTACCATCAGGACCTTGTGCTTCGATTGCCCGCAGAGTTTTCAGTAGCTCAGCCTCGTAAGCTTCCTGAAACTCGGGATCACTTCGAGCGGTCTCGGAACACAGCGCGGCGAGCGCGCAACCATCATCCAGATTGTCCCTGTGCTTTGGGGTGAGATAACGGCTAGCTAGTTTGGAAAGGTGTGAAGACCAAGAACCTGAACTGAATCTTGCCGTCCATCTTTTTCGGTTCTCCTGGAGGGCTTCAGTCAATGCAGCTCTCGCCAGCTCACCTTTGTTCTCGAAATGGGAATAGAAAGCGCCGTGGGTGAGGCCGGCGTCATCCATTACCGCAGCTACACTGGCTCCCCTAAGGCCTTCACGACGCAGTCGCTTGGAAGCGGCAACAAGAATCTTCCTCTGGGACTCCCACTTTTTCTCTGATCTCGATTTCATAGCGCCCTTCACATGACAATCATCATACGAAAAATTTTACGCATGATGGGTATCATGTCAAATATCATGAAGGTAAAGGTGGAGCCAAGGTCGATAGTTCCGCCGCTGTAGGGCCTAGAAGTCAAATACCGCATGCATTCCAGTTATCCTCAACGAGATCAAGGAAAACCCGGATACGTGACGCCAGTGAAGTACTCGGATCGAAAACGGCATCGACCAATTCGCGGAGATTTGGTCGGATGACTTGATGACTCAATACTGCAAAAAGATTTCCCCGAGGCCAAACTTTCATAAGTCATAAAGTTGGACAGATAAGCCAGTCCTTGGACTTTCCCCACTAAGCGTGACACGCCCCAGCCTTAAACGGAGGCCATTTCAAAGGCCTGTTTTAATATCAGCAAGATTGGTAACTTTTCCTCAACTCATCAGATATTGTGCTCAGATCCCGAGGAGCCTCCTTTTCACGCCAACGCAAACCGATAGTGCGGGCCATCGGGAAACCCGCGATTTCGACTGCCACCAAATTCTCAGGAATCAGACTTTTGGGAGCAAGCGTAATTCCAGCCTCTCGCTCGACAAGAGAAAATGCGACTTCCTCTCTTTCGATTCGCCAGCGCACTTGTATTGTTACTCCAGCCTCCAGGAGCAATGATTGCGCCGCCGCCGACATTTCACAGCGCGAACGAAGAACAAACGGAAACTGCTCAAGCGCTTTCAGGTCAACAGACTGATTAGGAGTTGAAGCCAAGAGTATGCCTGGCGCCATGGCGAGAACGAACGGTTCATCCCATAGAACCCGCGTATTGGCTTCGCCTTCCTCGACCACGGTCCATGCCAAGTCAACCCGCCCCTGAGACAGCCAGCCCGAGATGCGCGACACAGATCCTTCCCAAAACTCGACGCAATGAGTCTGTAGAAGGCTTTGCAAGGAATCCAAGGCAGTTTCAAGCGCAGATGCTGGCAAGGTTTCGAGAATGCCGATCCGAAGCCGCTCCCTAGACAACGGCATATCTCTCAATTCGGCTTTAGCATTATCGTATGAGCAAAGAATGGCGGTCACTCGAGTATAGAACTGCTGTCCTTCTGGTGTCAGGCGAAGGCCCAGTCTGCCTTTTCGACGCTCAAATAAAGATACCCCCAATTCCTGTTCAAGAGCCTTCAAGGCGGCCGACAAGGCAGGCTGGGAAATATTTAACCGGTCGGCGGCTTTACCAATGCTCCCTTGGTCCACGATTGCTGCAAAAAATCTAAGCGGCCTCATGTTCATAACTAGCTCCTATGATTAATGATCAATTATATCCAATATTCAGATGCTAACTCAGAGGTTACATTTGAATTCGAATCGTTAGAACACGGACAACTGATCACTCGGAGAGGTTTTAGCCATGAACGAAACCGTTTGGTATGAGACTCAAGACAGGATTGCTTACATTACTCTGAATCGTCCGGAAGCATTGAATGCTCAGGACGACGCCCTCAACGAAGGGCTGGCTCAAGCATGGGAGCGCTTCGAACAAGACGAAGACGCAGATGTCGCAGTACTGCAGGCAAACGGAAAGGCTTTCTCCGCGGGAGCCGATCTCAAGTCTTATATACCCAAATGGGAAAGTGCTTCATTCTCCGATCTAAGGCACAACATCCGTCATGGCCTGGGCGGGGGGATCACCCGTGGACACCATCGGATATACAAGCCCATCATTGCTGCGATCCAAGGTTACGCCGTCGGTGCGGGTTTTGAACTGGCATTGGCATGTGACATTCGTATTGCATCGGAAGATGCCACTATGGGTGTTTTCGAGGTAAAAGCCGGACTCCATCAGGGAGACGGCGGCATTGTGAGACTGGTGAACCTGGCCGGAATTGGGGTAGCCCTGGACCTGACCTTAACAGGCAGACCTGTGTCCGCGGATGAAGCTTTACGTTTAGGGCTTGTAAGTCAAGTAGTACCGCGTGGAGATTTACTGGCTACCGCCGAATCGACGGCCAAAAAGATTCTTGCCAATAGCCAGCCAGCAATTCGATCAGCCAAAGAAACCATTCTGGAAATAATTGGTCGCCCTCTAGACGACGCTCTCCGACTGGAAGCTCTTTATGGATACAGCAGCTTTGGAGATTTTAGTGAAGTTCGAAGAAGGATCGCATCCATCAATTCTGGAAAATCATAGCAGCGAGAGCTGAAGAAAAGCGCAGCTTTTAGCTGATCAGAACAATGGCCAGATCGAGCTCATGCTTTGCCTTGCTTCAGGAGTTCACAAATTTCGGTGAAAGATCGCGGCAGTGTATGAGCAATCCTTTTGGCCTTTGGGTACATCACGAAGATCATGAAGACGGGACCCGAAAATGATCAACAGCGATCCAAATTATAAAGAGAAAGCTTTACGTAGTTTTTATCTCCAATCAGCCATGAAATCTCTGCAAGCAGAGCTAATAGTTCAAGGACCGGGAGCGGTATCAATTAAATTTCCATACCAGTCAAAATATACACAACAAAATGGATATCTTCATGCAGGAATTTTATCTACAATTTTAGACAGCGCTTGCGGTTATGCTGCTTATACATTGATGCCACCAGATGCAGATGTATTGACAGTCGAATTCAAAGTTAATCTTCTAAGACCTGCCAAAGGAGAGGCCTTCCAGGCAAAAGGAAGTGTTTTAAAAGCAGGTAGAACACTTTCTGTGGTTGAGGGTATCATTCATAGCTCTGAGTACAGCGAGGAGAAACCGGTAGCCAGCATGACTGCAACCATCATGACGATAGATACGCCTCATAATAAATTCGATCGTTGATTTTTCTGCGCAACAAAGGAATAAAAGGAGAGCCTGGAATATTTAATATGATCGTAAGGAGAGTAAAAGTGGGGTTAGTTGGAGTTCGGATAGAAAGCAATTTTACCAAAACGTGAAACTCTCCCAAAAAACAGAAATAAAAATACGTACAAAATGCTAAAAATATTTTTGAAGTGCATGAAGGCTCGTTGAGGTTTTATAAACCGTTTCAACGCGCACTTCGACCTAAAAAACTGTTCAAAAGCCCCTGAAGCGCTTTCACAAGATCAACAGTAAGTGCAGCTCCGGGCATCCTTTCCCTAGTTGTCTGCCTAAACGGTGACAGATGTAATCCTATAACCATACGAAAGCTAATATCTTAGATTCCCTCGGGCATAAATATAAGATCGGTCACTCCATAATTGACTTTCTCTTCAGAAAGGGCTGCCGTCAACTGTCCCCGATGGTGAGTTTGATGATTGAAAAAATGAAAAATAGCTTTGAAAAAGTCTACATCTCGATCAGACTTGCTACCCAAGCTTTTATAACGCAGCCGCAGAGGTAACGATATAGAAGACAAGGTATGCGCCCAAGAAATGATCTGCAAATCGGTTTCTGATCGAAAATTTTTCATTTCTTCAAAATCAGAAAACAATTCCTGAGTTATACTCTGAAACTCTACTGATTCACCCTTAAAGCGTGCCAACCAGATAAGATCACAGACCAACAGGTGATTTAGGGTCCTATAAATGGAACCAAAAAACAAATCCCGGTCCCTTTTAATGGCGTTATCATCAAGCTTAGTCACAGATGAGTAAATATTTTCATTCATCCATTTATTGTAGTTCGCCATAGTGATGGCATAACTTGATATATCTAGCTGCATCATTCCTCTCCTCTACATTCTTTATAAACCAATTTCTGATACGCATCTACGGTCCACTTAAAAAACGGGCCAGGGCAATTTTTCATTTTCCTACCGTCAATTGACTTAACCGGAACTAGTTGCGCTCCGCTTCCGCAGATAAAGCACTCATCAGCATTATAAAGGTCGTAGCTGTTGAGCGATGCCTCTCGACAGACAATGGAGTGGTCAGCGGCTAACTCCAGAATAGCTCTACGGGTAATACCCTCCAATGCGCCGTCTAGGAGTGGAGGAGTTAGAAGCACATTGTTGGAAAACACAAAAATATTGGCAGCACTGCATTCAGCTACATGACCAAACTGGTTTAATAAGATCGACTCGTCAACGCCGGCAGAGTTGGCCTCGATCCGAGCGAGAATGGAGTGAAGGTAATTTAGCGATTTAACGCGAGTGTCAAGCCCTGTTCCAACAGCACGACGAATGCTACTCGTAATTAGACGAATACCTTTTTTTCTCGCGCCTTCATTAATTAACGACAATAATGCGGGGATGATAAAAACATTTGGATTTCCACAATTTCGTGGATTTAGTCCCAAGTCTCCGTTACCCCGGGTAACCAGAATGCGAATGTAACCTTCTCCCAAGCGGCTTTCATTGATGCACGCCAGAACTGCCTCTTCTAGAATTCTATCAGAATAAGGTATAGCTATATCCAGTGAGCGTAAGGAACGCCGCAACCGTGCCAGGTGTTGCTTTAGTCGAAATGGCTTCTTATGATGAAAACGAAGCCCCTCAAAACAGCCGTCTCCATACAACAAGCCGTGATCATAAACCGATATCACAGCCTGGTTTGGCTCCAATATATTTCCATTAATCCAGCAAGGAAAAGCATCACAGTTCATAACGAATCAACCTGAAAAAATATACTATACACCATAGGAATACCGCCAAAAGAAGTTCAGAAAACCCATGAGATGTTTGCGTTCTGGACTGGGAAAATTCCTTAAAACAAACATACTATCGGAAGCTAAGGTTTTTCACCTCAACGTAAGGGATTCTCGCTAAACCAATTTTTTCATTCTTTAAAAATGGACTTCTTGGCTTCATTTTTGAAAAAGTCCCTCTCTACACCTATATCTATCTCAAGTGACTCCAAGTATTCACCTCCCCCCTGGTTTTGCAGTTCGCTTCGTATCCAACTCCTGAATCGATAGCGGTCAATCCATACTTTCAGTTTTTTACCTATTAACTTAAACATGATGCATCTCCAATCGCATCAACTATTATAATTATGTGTACTAAGGTAGATAGGTACAGCTGCTTAAAGAAGGGGCAAAACAGGTGGGATTTTTTCGGCTTCTGTATCTATAAGCATTGATGGCTCTGTACTGTTCTATAACTTGCCGCAATAGGTTAAAATATATTTATTACTGTAAGGACAAGTGATTAAGCGAAAGGAGATTGGTATCTGCGACGTTGTTGGTAATCGTAAACTGGCTATTTCCTAGGTTGTATTCGCAATACTTTTCCGTTAAAACCCTCGAGGAGCAAATAGCAGATTTTATTGACGGAATTCTAGAGAGGCCGATCCTTGTCTTATCAAGCATCTGGGTGCAACCGCCATAATCAGGTTTCGAAAATGATGGAAAGCTAAACTGAACCCCATCGAATCGAATTCTGAAGATTAATTTTCTTTAGGAATACTGAAAAAAGAGAATGCTGTCTTACTTCGTTGGGGTGCCCAAGGAGTCGGCATTGGTGCTCATGAGAGCACTATTCTTAGAAAATCCGAATCTTTCATATAGTCCTTGGGCATCCCTCGTCTGCAATACCATTTGAGTACCTTTTACGACTGGATGGCTAGTAAGGCATTCCATCATCCAATTTCCCAAGCCTTTTCCCCTATAATCTGAGGCAATCACGACGTCAGAAACCCAAGTAAACGTGACGCTGTCCGTCACCGCACGCCCAAATCCAATTTGCTTATTTTCATGAAAAAGCCCGAGGCATAGGGAGTTACAAACTATGCGTTCTACAACGCTCCATGGGCGACGATTGCTCCAGTATGCCTCTGATAACAAACGATAAATAACATCTAACTGTAGCTGGGATTTGTCGTCAGTAACTAGGTACTTATTTTTTTGCCACTCCATCTACCATACTCCTTTTAGGTGATAGCTGGTATCAATATCCAAGCTGGTCTCGATGTATAATGAGGGTTGCCACTCAGAAGAGGTAAAACGGTTTATGCTTGGCTGGCCCTCAGTTTTTAGATTTATATTACCCACCCATGCTTATAAGGCAACCTCCGCAGCCCTATGCATACCCTTGTGAAAGTAAAAGGGGCTTCAATTCATTGTTATCGTTCGGCCAAAGAAATCATACAGCGCACACAGTCTTTTGAAGGGCCAACTATAAGGTGGACGAACTTTCGTATAGAAAGCTGGACAAAGAATGCGTTCAGGAACACAAGCGATCGGTGAAATCCGTTGGTGAGTCATCCACAGACCAGGGAGCTGAATTGCCACCGGAATTATGATTGTTACGAACGTTCGCTTTTGTTTACTCAGGTACGTGAGTAGTGGTCGCAAAGCGGACATTCAGGGCGGTCAGCGCCAGCCAGCATGCGCGGCTGCAAAATGGAGGCGAAGTGACTTAATTTGTGGAATTGCCACCACAGTCACTTGTTATGCAACCCCACACCAACTTATTCTCCAGAATACTGAGCAAAAACTTCTTCCCCTGTCAGATCCCTCGTTTTCTCTGAAAACGAGTAAAAAGACGGCTTCTGATCGACAAATATCTGCTCAGAGAATCTCCACTCACTGTCGCCGTCAAAGAGCCCAACAGGAATTGCGTAGTGCCCGTCTTCCTTCAAGCGGTAAAACAGATGAGTGCCACATTTTTCGCAAAAGCCGCGCTCAGCCCAATCTGACGAATCGAAGATCGAAATGTGTTCTTTGCCTTCAAAATCGACGTTACTTCCACACTCGACGGCAAGAAGTGGACTGCCGCCCCATTTTCTGCACATCGAGCAGTGACAAGCACCAATGTTATTGCTCTTTGGTTTAGCAGTGATATGGACTGCACCGCAGAGACAAGCACCACGTTGTTCTGATACCGATGCCATAATTTCCTCCTACAGTTACATAACGAGGCTGTAGAAAAACCCGATTCCGAGTCGTCCCCAGCGCCTGGTTCTTAAATTTTTTGGAGCGACCATCAGCTAGCCGATTATCGCCATTCCGATGTTCAGCCATCAGTTTTCGCCCTTTGACGCTGTCAGTGCCGGTATAGCTGGAATTCAGCGCCACATTTCCGGCCTTCTGGTCCCGGTATCACGCGGCTAACCGCCCGTAATTCGCCAGCTTTTCAATATTGTGCACCAGGCAGTATAGCTGCCACTGGCCCTGCACCTTCTTCTTGCCTCGCAAGCTGAAGCGGTTTAGCCGCTTGGTCGTGCCGATGTTGCCGAACACCGGTTCAACCACCGACATACGGTGACTGTATATCTCTTTGCCCTGGCGGCTATCGACGCGTTGCTTCATCCAATCGGTGTAAGTGGGCCCGCGCTTTAACTCCAGAGTGTAGGAGACCTGGCGTCCTTTGCCTTTTCGATGATTCGCAGAGTCCGGGTTCTGCATGCATTGGTGTTTCTTGGAGCACTGCCTGCATTGGAGCAATCGGCCTTGGAAATGAGCCCGAGACATACCATTCTGGTCCGTTCTCGTGCCCTCATAATGCAAGAGTTTCCCGGCTGGACAGATGCAGGTCATGGTTACCGGATCAAACTGGAATTCACTGGCGGGGATGGTTTTCTTCCAGCCTGTATCCGGCAGATTCTGATGACGTTTCCCGTATTTGTCTTTCTGGTTCTGGAACTTCGGATCCCGGCTGCGGAATCGGTTGTCCGGCACGTAGCCGTTGATCTGACGTTCGTGCAGGTATTTCATATTGGCTTCATTGGCGAAGCCGGTGTCGGCGGTGACGACCGTGCCTTGTTGGTAGATGCTTTCGGCAATACCCAGTTTCTTGAAGCGGGCTTCGACTGTCTCAAGTACCAGTTGCAGGGTGTGGTGCTCCTGGCCTTCGCCAAAGGCCTGGGCATCGATGATCACCTGGTGTTTCTTGTCCACCGTCGCCACGCCGTTGTAGCCCTGAATCGTGCCCTTGCTGGTGGTCGTCTTGGCGCTTTCGTTGTCAGTCAGGTTGCTCTTCACTTCCTTGCTCCGCTTCCCCCGGCCCATCCTTGGGCGGTTCGTCTTTAGGAAGCGATCGACTTTCTTTGCCGCTTCATCCAGAGACAGGATGGTTTTCGCTCGTCGGATGTCCCGGTCCAGTTCAGCTTCGGTCTCTGCCTCGTCCCGCTCGTAATGGGCTTTGAGGTGATGGCGAACCAGCCGTCGCAACTTGGCACGCTTCTCTTCCAGCTCTTTGAAGGTGCCAGACCATTCCTTGGCCGCGTTCGAGGGCATCTTGCAGCCGTCGATGGCGAAGAGTTCGTTACCCAGCAGGCCCTGGTCGTGGCACACCAGCAGCACCTGCTCGAACAACTCTTCGATTTCATCCGAGTGACTGCTGACGAACTTGGCCAGGGTGGTGAAATGCGGAACCGTATCGCAGGACAGGGCCTTGAAGATGATGTTGGTCTCGCAGCACCACTGCATCTCACGACTGGAGGTGATGCCTTTGGAGTAGGCAAACAGGATGATCTTCAGAAGGATGGCCGGATCGTAGGCCAGCCGGCCAGTGTCTTCGTTGCGGTATTTCGGATGGAAGACTGACAGATCCAGCTTATGTTCGATCAGGTAGTGCACCGCATGTTCAAAGGTGCCGGGTTGAAGCTGTTCCTGGTAGTTGATCACGACCATGGCATCCTGGTCGTAGTTGTAATGCTTGAAGCGGGGCATGCCAACGACTCCTTGTCCGTTTGCCTGATCCTACCAAACCGGAGCGGGAATTTCGGGGTTTTTCTACAGCCTCAACGCCCGCGTAATAGGCTGGACTTACCCCGATACACATGACACACCCCAGCCTCAAACGGAGGCCATTTTCCAACTCTTGGCAGATATAATGCGATATCGGGACCACTACACCGCTCTATGACAGTTGGTATTTTCTCAGAGGAACTGCTTTTAGAGGATGGTTACACCGGATTTCAACATACAATCCACTTCACTGTGGGACGAACCTTAGCCACAGAAGAACCTAGATGAAAACTCACTCATCTTTAGTGGAGACTTTCAGCACTTTCAGCAAAGCGTCCGCCATCTTCTCGTTCCCGGCGTCCCCTGGATGCAGGTTGTCGCCCGAGTCAAACTCATCAGCTAGTACCCCAGGATCCCCTGGATCATGAAGTATCCTGGCGAAGTCAACAACCTCATCGAACGCCCCACTACTTCTGATCCACTGGTTAATTGCCCGGCGCAGATGGTCTTTTTCAGGCGAGTAATAACTCTCAAACTCCGTGCCCTTGAGTGCCCCCTGAAAAGGCAAAAGCGTGCCACCAATCATGCGAATTCCTCGCCGATGCCCCATTGCAATTAGCTTTCGATACCCGTCAATCAGTTCTGATTTTTTAGGTAGGCTGGACCTTGGAGCAAATGGGGTTTTTGGCCAACTGATGTCATTTATGCCGATGAGAACAATTGCCGTATGGACACCGGGCATGTTCAAAACGTCATCCTCGAATCGGACTAAGGCGCTATCCCCCATCCCTGGCTTTAGCAGACGGTTACCGGAAATACCGGCGTTAAAAACAGCCACTCGGTTGCTGACAAGTTCCTGTGCTAGAAAATCAGGCCAGCGGGAATCAGAGTTCAGGCTTGCCCCGTTTCCATCGGTGATTGAATTACCAATGATACCAATAGCTCCTCGGTGGTTTGACTTGGCCCAGACCTCCGAGAGAAGAACACGCGCGGTATTGGTACTATCTGATGACACAGTGCTGGCTTCAGTCGTATCGCCAGAGCTATAGAATGCTGTCTGACGACCATCCCAGTGAAACGTTGATAAATCAGTGTTCTCCTCTAGGTAAATGGACACAAGCACCTGGCCTCGATCGGGAGCAGAGAACTCGACTGGGTCACTGACGACCTTTGTACCTGGGGCTATTGCGACACCATTTTTGCCGTCGAACTCAACCGACACGAAAGAATTCGTTTGGCGGGCGACATCGGAGCGATACTCGCGAACAGTTACGGACTCTAGGTTGACGGTTTCTTCACCATACTTATTTGAGAAAGCCAAACGTAAACTTTCGCCTCCCAAGCTAAGTCGCAAAACTTGATGTATTGTGGTGTCTCGTACTTGAGAAGGAATTCTGGTCGGCAGCACCCAGCCTTCCTCCCACTTTTTCTGAGGACTCGCCGTCCAACTAATAACCGAGTTTTCTTCGAATGAATTCCCTGGCGACTCCTTAGCGTTTGCAGTAAATGCGCCAAACAGACCTACCAGGATCAAAAGCAAGTTCGCTACCAGTGACCTGTATCTGAACTCTCGTCTCATGAGGGGTTCTCCAGCGTTTATTCGTCCTGAAAGCTTGCCGGAGCGAGCTCCAGCCAAAAAATCAGGCCACGACCATATAAGGGTTTTAGCCGTGGTTTATTTTGAAGTGCTGGCTCCTGCAGCAATTGGCGGGTAATCGGCGTATCCATAACGGCCACCACCGTATAACGCGGCGGGATCATACTCAGCCAACTCCAACCCTTTGCTCAATCTGAGAGGTAAGTCGGGGTTTGCAATGAATGGACGACCGAATGCAACAAGATCCGCCAAACCGAACTCTAGAATGGAGTTTGCTCGACACAAATCGTAGCGTCCCGCAACAATTACGCACCCTGAAAATGTCTCTCTTAGAGTTCTCCGAAACCTTCCAGGAATAGTTGGCTCGTCCCCCCAATCTGCCTCCACTAAGTGAATATAAGCGACGCCGATCGAATCTAAAGCTCTAATTGCCAAGATCGTGGTATCTACAGCATTCGGATCATCCATTCCCCGTTCTGTAATCAACGGAGACAGGCGAACTCCTGTTCTTTCAGCCCCAATTTCAGTCGATACCGCATCAGCAACTTCCTTAAGGAACCGAACTCGGTTCTCGGCACTACCTCCGTATTGATCACTACGCCTGTTAGCGGATTCTCTTAAGAATTGATCAATCAAATACCCATTAGCTCCGTGTATTTCGACACCGTCAAAGCCCGCTTCCATTGCTCTGGAGGCCGCCCGGCGGTATTCCTCAACAATCTGTGGAATTTCGTCAGTTTCAAGAGCTCTGGGAATCGGGCATTCAGCCAAACCGCCCTCACCGGTTGTCTCATCGCCTACGTATACCGTCGCATTCGGGGCGATAGCTGAGGGTGCTACCGGACAGCCGTCTGCATGAAAGCTAGAGTGGCTCATTCGACCAACGTGCCATAGCTGTAGAAAAATGCGCCCTCCAGCATTGTGCACGGATTTCGTAACTTTCGACCAACCAGCGACCTGTTCATCAGAATAGATTCCCGGCGTGAACGAGTACCCCTTACCTTGAGGGGAGATGTATGTTGCTTCGGATATTATCAATCCTGCACTGGCGCGCTGCCCGTAGTATTCCGCCATTAACTCGTTGGGTACATCTCCTGGCTGAGTAGACCTAGCTCGAGTCATCGGTGCCATTACAATTCGATTCTTCAAGCTGATCGAGCCAAGCTGATACTCGTCAAAAAGAACATTGCTCACAGTTCTGCTCCTTAACTAGAAATTTCGAGGCAAATAGTCGCGTAAGCGAGCACATGATTTTGAGATTCGAGTCAGTAGCTAACAATGGGCTTGATGTTAAAGCTTCTTTTAGCAATGCTAAAAGACATGGACCTTCTTTCAGATATGCGATTATTTGCGCGGATCGTCTCGGCCGGAAGCTTGTCTGCTGCTGGACGAGAGCTAGGGCTTTCTCCTGGAGCGGTTAGTCAGCGACTGAAAAACCTAGAGTCACACTACCGGACAACCCTAATTAATCGCTCAAGTCGAACGCTTTCTCTGACCGATGAAGGCAGATTTTTCTTGAATAGCGCAGAGCGGATTCTGGAAGAAGCAACAGGACTTGAATCCGCTCTTTCACTCCGAACTACGGAGCTTCAAGGTCGTCTGAGAGTCGCAGCGCCAGTTGACCTCGGAAAGCGATTTGTCGAACCAGTCCTGATCAAGTTCAAAGTTGATAACCCCGGACTCTGCCCTGAGTTACACTTGAGCGACTCTCTGGACGATCTTGTCGGTGACGATTTTGATGTCATCTTTCGCTACGGAAACCTTCAGGACAGCGCCTTAATTGCAAGGCCATTAGCACCCAACCGACGTTTAGTGGTCGGCTCTCCAGATTACATATCAGAACACGGCTGTCCGCTAATCCCCGGTGACCTCGTTCGACACAAGTGCTTGGTGTTAACACGAGGTCTGGAAAAGCTCGACCGCTGGACTTTCGGTATCGGGGGGGAACCGACTACGGTTCAAATCATTGCATCTATGGCTACCAATGACGGCCAGATCCTTAGGCATTGGGCCCTGGAAGGCTTAGGTTTGGCATTGAAATCTTCCCTAGATGTCAGCGAAGACATACGTTCCGGCCGGTTAATCGAAGTCCTTCAAGATTTCAGCTTATCGCCGGTTGGAGCCCACATAATGTACTCAAAATCACGCCGGGAAACTCCTCGCATCAAAGCCTTCGTCGACCGAGCACTCACAACTTTTGAGGCCACCTTCAAGGCTGCCAGCTCTGATCAAACGGGATAAATTTTTTTCGAATTCCGGATAAGAATTCGTGAATTAACCTCACGAGAAAACTTCTTTAGTCTAAGATCCTAGTCTTCGGGAAACTACAGCTCATCGCCAAACCAACCGATGAGAAAGGCTTGAGCAACTGATTAGGTACCTGTCGCGGCTAAGTGATCACCCCAAATATTGCTCAAATCGGATGCTAGGAACCTGTCTGAATGAGGAGTGGAGACTTATCACGCCCCATCAACATCGAAGGTTTTCCAAAAGACCATTATTTTAACGACCTAATTAATGCCAGAACGAATTCACATCGTGCGCGGCGCTGATCACCCCTAACTCTTTCAAGGTTAATACGGTCATGCCCCTCTCTGTAACGTCGAGGTATACTGCTCTCCTTGAATGCTCTGGCTTCTTCATTTCTCGGGTTTTCTTCCCCATCACACTGAGTGAAAAGGCTGTCTCTATTAGGTCGAAGTTGCTCATAGTTTCCCATTCTTCCTCCCGCTACTTTTAGGTGTCTCGCCCTTTTGAGTTCGGTCCGCGACCGACACCTATCAAGAATATTACTTTGCCAAACTGCAAAAAATTCCCTAAATTCGACAATTAACTTTGCATTTTCGAACATCAATCGGGCGCTTAAAAAGATGTCGAATACTCGCAGCGGTCTAGCGTGGGATGACTTTCAGATAGTTCTGGCTATCGCTAACAACGGCTCCCTTTCGGGCGCATCGCGGGCTTTGGGAGTTAGTCACGCCACCATATTCCGACGACTAAACGAGATTGAGAGACGCATAGGCGTTGCACTGTTTGAAAGGTCGCGTTCCGGCTACTCACCAACACTCGCAGGAGGGGAGCTGGCCAGTAAGGCTCGGGTGATGGAGCAGGCTGCATTAGACGCAGAACGAAGAGTCGCTGGCCGAGATCTCGAGCCCGAGGGAGAAGTCTGGATCACGACAACTGACTCCCTCTTGATGGGATTGCTTTCACCCCTATTCACGCAGTTTAGAGCCAAGTATCCCGGCATTGTCTTGGACGTCGCAATTTCTAATCAGTTGTTCGATCTGACGCGACGAGATGCCGATGTTGCTATACGGCCATCAAATCAACCTCCGGAGAACTTAGTTGGCCGTCCACTAACCAACATTGGCCAAGCCATTTTCGGACACAGAAGCTTAAATGTAAGAGCAGGAGCATCGATTAAAACCTTAGCTAAGCAACCATGGATTTTACCGGGTCCAAGATTGCAGGACAGAGCGCTGAAACGATGGCTGGACGATAATGAAATTGGAATAAGCTGTGTGCAACGTGTCGACACTCTGGTCGGTAAACTCAGTGCAGTTCAGTCGCAAATGGGCGTAGCCGTTCTACCTTGTTATCTGGCTGAAAAAGATCCGAGCCTTGTCCAACTGACCGATCCAATTCGAGAACTTGAATACGGCTTATGGTTTTTAATGCATCCTGACCTTCGAGGCGTTGTAAGAATAAATGCTCTTTTGGAATTTCTCACTGAAGCCATTCGTGCGCAGAAAGAACGCCTGAATGGCCAGACTTTGTCTCAGTAGCTACTAATCTTTTTTCTTGATAATTCGCCACCTGAGCCGGCTTTAGAAACAAAAAAAAGGAGGCCCTGGGCCTCCTATCCAAAGGTGGATGCAGTTCGGAGGTCCTAGTGACTCAAACTAGGACCATTTCAGACTGACAAACTCCGCAACCGACATCCATCAAATTATAAAAAAGACCCAGTTAAGAATTTTCTAACTCCTTTTTAAGGCAATAAAACAGTGGTTATCTGTCCAAGCGGCCGCAAACCAGCCTGCTGAAACGTAGCGCTCAGACCAAGACCTAACCCGTTCGATATCGTCATAAGCTGCGTGAAATTATTCTTAATTCAAACCTTTTAGAATTTCCTTACCCTTAAACACTCAATTCAAAACTTTAAAACTCGAGGGGAAAGTTGAGAAAACTTATCTCCGCCTGGCTTATTTTCCTGTTGGTGTTCACTAAAATGATTGGCTCGGCATACGGATCTTCAAGCGATTGCGGGACCGCACCTCAAATCATCATTGTTCCGGGTTACAAGGCATCACCAGAGGATCATTGGTTTCCATGGCTCGCTATGGAGCTTTCAGCACGGAACATTTGTTCACGAGTGCTGAACATGCCATCGCCTGGCCAACCAAAACTCTCGGACTGGATAGATACCCTGGAGAAAGCCGCAGCTAGACCAAACTCGGATCTCTTTATTGTTGCCCATAGTTTAGGGGCGCACGCTGTCCTGCATTGGCTATCCGACCTACCCAAAGATTCAAAGCTTGGTGGGGTTGTGCTTGTGTCCCCCTTTCTGAACGAATTGCCGGCATTGCCCGAATTAGACCCAGTAATTCGAAGACCACAGAAACTTCGATTGGTGGAGTTGCCTACAGACAGACTGTCTGTAATAGCCGCTAGCGATGACTATCTTGTGCCGTCGGCCATGTCCGAGGACGTGGCTCATTTACTGAAAGCGGAGTTCATCCGAATGAACCAAGGAGGCCACTTCCTCGGCTCAGACGGTTTTTCCAGGTTCCCAACGGCGTTGGACGCGCTACTGAGGCTTGTTTCAAAAAAGGATTACTCGAACAGAGACGAGCCCAGAACTAGCGACACTCAGGCTTGAATGGCTCCTTATTTAATTGCCATGGGACGCCAGCAGCTTTTTACAAATAGCGATTATTTGAATCAAATTAAAGGGGCAATCTAACGATGAGTGAGACCAAGGAGGAAAGACACGCTGTTATACGTAAATATTTCCAGTTCATAGACGACAAAGATCCAAGAATTATGGATCTCTATACCGATGATGTTGAGCTATTTTTTCCAAAGTTTGGCTACGGGAAAGGCAAAAAGGAAATGGAGCTTTTCAGCCAACGAATGTCGAAAATGCTGAATAGTCTGACTCACGACATCGAAAACCTGATCTTCATTGATTCCGGCCAAACCGTGGTCGTTGAAGGACGCGAATGGGGCCTTATGTCGGACGACTCGCCTTTCCCCGACGGGGTCGTCTCTCAAGGAAGGTTCTGCAATGTCTTTCGGTTTCGGGGATCTCTTATTTGCAGCGTCCACATCTACACAGATCCCGACTTTCCAAGCCGGGATCTGGAAAGAATCATGGCATTGCGATATGGCAGTTAGAACACTTGCTTTAGTTTGGCTTGCCACCCTCGGCGTTCGAGGTGATATTGACACCAACGATCATAAAGGAAGCCTCATTCTCCGCCACAGGACAATGCCAGGCACCTTGGGGAACCACAAACATCTCGTGACGACCAAGCGTTACACTTCGGTCCTCAAGCTGGATGATGAGCTCCCCCTCAAGCACCCAAAACAGTTCATCTTGGTCAGTGTGCCGGTGCCATTTTGTTTCGCCCTGACCTTTGGCAAGTTTAAACAAATTGCCATTGGCTTCCGCAATGGTTTGCTGCGACCAGTGCTCCGAAATCTTAGCCAGGCGATCGTAAATTTTTACCTTATCCACTTAGTCATCCCTCCCCAAAAATCGAATAAAACCCAGAATAAGTGGCGAGGTCAGTCCCTCGCAACCCTCGCCCATCAACAATTATTTGATAAAACGCCCAGGTTTTCTTGATTAGGAAATCGTTCTTCTATTAGACACCAGAGGTTGAAGCCATGATAACCAAGCTGGACAAAAAGACTGCAATCGAATTTCTAAAACACCATCAAATGATTACTAGCGATTTAATGGAGTCCGAAGGCAAAGCAGATTTCTTGGGATGTTTTGAAAACGAAGTACTGATAGCCACCGTCGGCGTTGAGTTCTTAGGAAGGTATACTTTGTTGAGATCACTGTGCGTTACTTTCGCGCGTCGAAAAGAGGGAACGGGAGCGAAGTTAGTCGAAGCAATGGAAGCTTATTGCTCCCGGATGGAGTACGGCGTCATCTACCTTCTGACAGACTCCGCTGAGCGCTTTTTCCATGGCCTCGGATACAGCACCGTTGAGAGATCCGAGACTCCAGCAACGATATTGAACACGCCGCAAGCTTGCCAGCTTTGTCCGGCTGACGCTGTGATTATGCGAAAGGAATTAACTCACTATGAATCATGATTGGTAGCTAGCCGATAGCGCCTGCTTGTAAACACCGCTACGGCGAAGGATAGCGTTAGCATGCCACTTCCCAGCACGAGCGCCAGCAAGACTATGTCGTAGCCCTGATGGAGCTCCCAAAGGGCGGCCGCTGCCAAAGGGGCCAACGCCTTTGCCATCATCGACGGCATTACGAGGCTGCCGGTGATACGACCATAGGATCGATCCGTTAATAGGGCCGGCACAGCCATTCCTCGAATTATGGTCATAATTCCGTTCGCAGCTCCGTAAAGCACAGCAAAAAAAGCTAAGACAACGAGGACTGGTGGTGCCAAAGAGAGCCCCACGAACACAAGAAGGGTTACGCTAGCGGTGCCGACACCAAGGCTCGCAAGAGACGGCTCTTGGCGTGCAAGGTGCAGAGCCCATCTTCCGGCAACTTGCGCTGGGCCGATCAAAGCCAGCACAATTATTACGCAATCCTTCTCAAGTCCCTGTTCTTTTAAGAGCGGATATGCATGATATGCGAATGTAGAAAATACCGCCGCGTGGGTAACATACATTGCTGCCAAAGCCCAGTAAGTAGGTTGGCCGACGGCCCATTTCAAACCTAAGGTGGCGCCAGGTTCTGACTGATTCTCACGCGCAAGACTCCTCCGCCCATCTGCATAAGGCATAGTGGCATAGGCATTAAGCGGGAAACAGAGCAGTAAAGGGACCAATCCAAGTAATACGAGTGAAGTTCGCCAACCCCAAACGGACAACAGAAACTCAATGATTGGTATGAAAACCGTGCTCGCGAAGCCGCCCCATAGCGTCAAAAGCGTGATTTCTCGGCGCGACCTTTCTGTTCCATTGCGCCTGACGACTACCGCGAAAGCTGCTTCATACAAGGTGGCGGCACTGACAACACCAATGCCAACAAAGACTGCATAGAGCGCTGAAACTGTTTCTACCTGGGACCAGGCAATTAGTAAAAGCCCAGCGAAAATTGCACCAAGACTCAGAACCCACTGACCGTACCCGCGATCAATTGCAGTGCCAACAGGTATTGCGCTCAAACCCGCAACGACGAGGCTCAGAGTTGGCGCTATATAGAGGTCGGTCTTGCTCCAACCAAGATCCGCCCCCATAGCATCTGCAACCTGAGGGAAACTGTAGTACAGAACCCCCCAGGCGCAGATCTGACTAACACCGAGTGCGCTGGTAAACCCACGCATCACGCGTTCCCTGTCAGCCGCAACAACTTTTGGCTCGTTCTTGAGCGCCTGCCTCGGTTTCTTTTGTACTACAGCAACCGCCGACTGATTGCTCTGCGCTGCAAACCCCCGTTTCAGGCAACTGCAGATGAACTTCGCGGGCCAACCGCTGATCTCCTGCAAGTTCCGCAGATATCGACCGGACCTGCTCGTACCCCGTTACCATCAGAAAGGTAGGAGCTCGACCGTACGACTTCATCCCAACAATATAAAACCCAGGCTCTGGATGGCGCAGCTCATCTGCCCCGTGCGGAGGCACAGTGCCGCAACTATGCACATTGGGATCAATCAGAGGCGCCAGTTTTGGGGGAGCCTCCATCACAGGGTCAAGCTCCAAACGCAATTCCCGGAGCATCGAAGTTTCCGGCCTGAAGCCCGTGCAAACGACTAGCTCATCAACTTCGATCGAGTGTCTTTTGCCTGCAAAAAGACCATCTACCAACAGCCTCTCCGAAGTGGAGGAAACATCGGTAATCGCAAAGGGGGCGACATGAGCAAGATCGCCTTTTTCAATTGCTCGGGCGGCTTCGAGCCCAAGCTGGCCTCGTGCTGGCAACTGATCATTGCTGCCTCCTCCCACTATCTGATCTGTACCTCTGCGCTTGGTGGCCCAGAAAATAGTGGTCTCGGGCACCTCGGCCCGCAAGCTCAGCAAATCTAGAACAGCATTCATCGCGGAGTGCCCACCGCCTACGACCATTACACGACGCCCTGAATACCGCGCACGCCCTTTGCCAAGAACATCCGGGATACCGTAGTAAATATGATCAGCAGCATTAGCCTCCCCTGGCACAGGAATCCCGCCAACACCCACCGGAGAGGGCTGCCCCCAGGTTCCAGAAGCATCGATCACGGCCTCAGCTAATGTCTGACGCGCTCGTCCTTCAGCATCTTCCCAGTGCACAACAAACGGAGCTTGCTCGCGCTCTGCAGTTTGGAGCTTACCTAAGCCATCACGAGTTACTGCAGTTACCCGAGCGTTCAAGTGCAAGTTGCGGGCAATATCAGGCAACTCACCGAGCGGCTTGATGTACTGCTCCAGGATTTCCTTTCCTTTCGGGAGATATCCTAAATCGGGTTGAGACCAACCAGAACTTCTGAGCATCTTCGAGGCGCTTTGATCCAGAATATAGCGCCAAGGCGTGAACACTCGCACATGCCCCCATTCTCCAACTGCCGCGCCCGGACAATCGCCTTTTTCAAAAATAAACGGTTCAAGACCTCGTTCTATCAGATGAGCGGCAGCTGCAAGCCCAACAGGCCCCGCACCGATGATTGCAATCGGATGATTCTGACTCATGGTAACGACCTCCTTTTTCTGGTCTTTCTTTAGCCCCGATGCATCGATGGTCAAAGTATCGAGGCAAAAAATTTTCTGTTACTTCAAAGCCCGCGGCATCTCCTCTCCCTCAAGCACGTTTCGGCAATCAATGAGGCACTCTGTAATGCCCATCCAGGCCGAAACGGCAACCCTAAAAGCCTCCCGCCCCTTTTCCGTGAGACTGTAAACCCTTCGCTGCCGACCAGAAACGGTCTCGTCGCGCACGGTAACGTAGCCCCCCTGCTCATATTGACGAAGCACGGGATAGATTGTCCCCTCTGCAGGAGAGCAGCACCCGCTTGTAAGGGAAGCGACCTCCCGTGCTATTTCGTATCCGTGAAGCGGCCCTTTGTGAAGCACGCACAAGATGAAGAACTTGGATAGACTCATCTTGATCGTGCCATTCCAGTAGGACTGACTCAGGAAGTCCGGGATATCCGCTCTAGGTGTTTGCGATTTACTGTTTGTCATGAGTCGATGCTATGCATCGATGGTCAATGTGTCAAGCCTCACGCAGTCGCTACACAGGCAAATATACCGCCTCTATGCTCATCTAACTCCTGTGCGCCTGAGTGCTGCTGGAGAGAAATCGCGAAGCCGGTACGTTTTGCTGAAATCATACCCCTCAGCTTCTTCATTATTCAGCCCCAACACCAGATAACGACCAGCCTTCAAGTCGTAAATCACCTCACAGGCATAAAACATCATTGGGACGTCGTAGTACTGCATGGCGTGCGCTTCAGAGTAACGCCAAAGCTCACCGCGACGATCGTAGTGGTCCACCATGGCGATCTGCCAGGAGTCCTCGTCAATGTATAAGACTCTTCTCCCGTAGATATGGCGCTCGCCTTCCTTAAGAACTCCTTCTACTACCCATACCCGGTGTTTTTCGTACCGTAGCAAGTCACTGTTAAGATGACCCGGTCGAATAATTTCCTCGTAGGTGAGCGACTTGTTAGCCAGAGAATAAGCGTTGTAGGGGATGAAAGCTTCTTGCTTGCCGATCAATCGCCACTCGTATTTATCCAGCGAGCCGTTATACATGTCAAAGTTATCACTTGTCCTAAGCCCTTCCGATGCAGTCCCTGGCCCATCGTAAGCAACATTTGGCGCACGTCTGACCCGCCTCTGACCTTGGTTATAGATCCAGGCGCTACGCGGCTTTTCCAGTTGATCAAGCGACTCATGAATCAGCAGGATATTGCCGGCAAGTCTGGGAGGATCAGTAATTCGTTGTTTAAAGTAATAAATCATGTTTTCGGTATCTTCAGCCCGCGAACCTTCGAGCTCTGACGGAAATGCAAGATCTTCTTCAAACCCAACTGGCGTGTAATCCCCGTCGACCTGAGGCGCTATTTGCACGATAGAGCGTCGGAATGATCCTCCTAACCAACGAGTTTTGTGATTAATGATGGCTTGAACTGCTTTTTCTTCTGGCGTTCCGCTGAGCACTGGAAACGGGACCGAGAGCTCGTAGTTCTTTGCCCCATTTAATCCTGCCGTCAACGACGCATTTTGAGCGTTCCTTGATACAGCATCGTAAACTCGCTGAGAGTAACCGGCGGTCCGATGGGTAGGATACACAGGAATGCGGAAGGTGTTTGGATAGCGCTCGAGCATCTCTCTCTGCCCCGGTGTCAGAATATTCTCGAAATCACCGGCCGTTGACGCACTAATTACAAAAAGCGGCTGCTCATCTTTAAAAGGGTTTTCGTACTCTGAATTGCCTCTATCGAACGCGCCTCTTTTAAGCCCACCGGACCAAGCAGGGATTGAGCCATCCTCATTACCTCTCTTCTCCGCGCCCATCGGTGTCAGTCCATTCTCACTCATTTCGCCTTTTGCGGAAGCAGCAGACGCCACAGAGAAACAGATGGACAAAATCAATGCACCCAGAAGAATCTCACACTTTCTCATATAGCCCTCACGCAAATCTGAAACTTGTCATCTTTAACTATTCGGGAACTGACCAGTAGTCAGTGGTGTATCGGAAGCCCACGCTGGGCGCTAAGCCCAGAGCTCGTTCTATGGCAGCACGCACAGCAGCTTTGTCCTCCACTCCCCTATACCTGACAAACACATAATCCTTTGCCGGGTAGGCACCGGAAAGCAGTTGCGCAACATCGGGTACTTGAGCACTGAAGGGAGCTTTGACTGTGAGAGGTTTGTGTCCTGCGTAAAGCTGAATGTGGTATTCCAACCAGTTCACGAAATCCTGATGATGGCCGCCGATTCTTTCAGCTCCCGGAAAACTTATCGAGATCACGAAAAACCTTGTCAGCCCTGTATAGGCTTTGATGTTGCTTTCGATTAGCTGCCTTTGGCGAGCCTCTACACCAGAAATTTCATGCTTGCTAGCAGCTTGCGCCAGAGGAAATGCTGCCGCGGTCACAAAAATGATTCCACAAAGTAGATATCTGATCATGAGCTTCTCCCATCCTTTCAACTCCTTATCCAAGTGAAGAAATAGCTTTTCACCGGACTTCAACTTGCAAACAATTGTGTATATACACTATATTGATGGCATACCGAACAGGGAATCAAAAATACGTTAAGGAGAACTCAATAAATCATGAACACTGGTACCGTTTCGTTTCAGCACCAGAGTTTGTAGGCTTAGTGAAGTGAAGGTTTAAACCTGACGGACTGACTTTCAGAAATGAACCTTCGCTTCGAGCGAGGAAAAGCATGAACATACAGATCGATAAACTCCGCTCCTTCGTCCTGATTGCTGAGGAAAAAAACTTAACTCGGGCAGCCGAGCGTCGTTTCTCAACGCCGGCAGCCGTAAGCGCACAAATTCGCCAGCTTGAAGACGTAACCAATCTTCAACTGTTCGAACGGACATCCAAAGGTATGTTGCTCACTGAAGCCGGAAGGCAACTTTTGCCTCTGGCATACAGGGTCATTGGCGATCTTGAAGAATTGAAATCGACCGCGAACGCTCTCGCCGGAAACCACAAGAAGCGCCTCGTTCTGGGACTTAACGCACTCCCGGAACTCCTAAAGATCGATTCTGTACTGGAAATGGCGGCCAGCAACCTTCCCGATCTTTCCCTGGTTGTTAGGTCAAGCAACTCGTTGTCTATTCATCAAGATGTACTCAAGGGCCAGTTGGATCTGGGATTTGTTTACGGAGGGGACGATCATGATGAATTGCGACATTCAGAGTTAGGGCACATAGACGTTGTCGTCATTGCATCAACACGCACTGGGCCAGAGAAACTGCCATCTGACCCTGAAGAGCTTGCCTCATTACCGTGGGTCTCACCTTCTGAGAGCTGCCCCTACATTCGCCTTCTCAAAGATAAGCTTGGTGCCGCTCATTCCGCTGCGAACATCGCCGCCACCTCAGATGATGAATATTCCACCATTGCTATGGTTAAGGCCGGCCTGGGATTTGGTCTACTGGAGCGTCAGTTTGCGACGGTTGCAGCCTCCCGAGGCGAAGTGAGAATCGTACCCGGTTTCTCGGGCAGAGTTTCGCTAAAGCTGATTGCTAGAAAAGATAAGTACTCCCAGCTCCCTGAGCTCTCGGATTTTTTCCGTCTAGTCGAGAGCGAGTGGACGGCCAAAGGGTGCACAACGTGCCTGTCGCAGGAAAAACTTGATGGCGCACTGATAGTTGCGAATGGGCGGAAACCGGAAACAAGCACCGTCCAGACTGATTGTGCCTGATGAGTCGGAACAGATTGCGGTTGTTCAGCCAACACCCGAAAGCGCTCGGCGGCGTGGTTGGATTTATTTTTTTACCAGTACACTTGCTGGTTCCGATGGATCAATCTGTCGGGCTGGCAGCGCTTCTGTTATGCCTGATCGCCGGTGTTTATATCGGATTCGCGGTTTTAAAGGGAGACTCGCCTAGATTTCTTTTTGAGCTCACCGGGGCACTGGTTTTCGCGTTCACAGCTTGGTTTGCGATGTATTACGAGCCTTGGGTGATTCCTGCTTTGTATGTCCTCCATGCCGGCTGGGACTGGTTGCACCACCTAAGGAACCTCAGGCATATGCTGCCTTCTTGGTATATCCCGTTCTGCGCGATTGTCGATCTACTGGCGGCAGCCGGCATTTCTATTGCTTGGCTGGCGAAGTGATCTAGCTACTACGAGGGATGCGGCACGCCATAGGTCTCAGATAATAGCTGAAGAGAGGCCCTTCGATGAAAGAAAAGCCCTACAGCATTAAGAAACAACCTGCTGCTTCGGAGAGTATCGAATTCTGGTTCGACTTTGGCAGCCCTTACTCCTTTCTCAGTGCCATGCGGATCTCAGCCCAAAGAAAAGAAAGCGTTCTGTGGAAACCTTTTCTACTAACCAGAGTATTTGACCATGTCGGCTGGGATGGTGCGTTATCCCAGTCTAGCCCAGACAAAAAGAAGTACGTGTGGCGTGACGTTGAAAGAACTTGCAACAAATTCGGTTTTGCGTTTAAGAAACCCTCTAGGTTCCCACGGTTGGGCGAGGCCGCAACAGCAATTGGAGCTTATGCGATTGGTAAAGATTGGCAGCCGCTCTTTTGTCGAGATGTGTTTCAACTGAACTTCCAACACGACATTGACATTGACTGCCCAGTGGTTATTCGAGAGTTGCTTGACAAACACTACGTTCAAGACGACTTCTGCTACGAGATTCTCAATAGCCCCAGTTTAGTAGCGTTAATAAACCGCAGCGAAATAGAAACTGCATTAGAGAGGGCGGTTTTTGGTTCACCAACTTTCTTTTCCAATGGCGAGATGTTTTGGGGGAATGACCGGCTAAACGACGCTTTCAGGTAAAGATATCAGCGCCCTTCCTCAATCAAAATAACCATGAGCCCATATATACGCTTGGATCCTGGCGAGCCATCGAAAAATCCAGAGAGCTATATGCGGGCGGCGGAGCTCCGACAACGCCCGCATTTCGCAGGGGCTTAGAAACTAAATTTAACACCCAATTCGACTCTACTCTCATCTCTGAACCGGCCGAATTGCCCCTGATTATCCCCGAAAAAATAGTCAACGCCGCCATGAAGAACGACGTTCGTGGCCAATGTATACTCCGATGATATTTGTAGAAGCGAATCCTTGTTCTGATTGTCGAAAATAGCGAGAGCCTCAACGTTCACGGTATTATTCAAGAAGTCACGCCTCATCAGGAGCGTCATTTGCTCTATAGTGCTATCGAGCTCTCCATGCACATCAGGTCGATGGCTTTGAAACAGTTGAGCACTCAAAAGAGTGTCGGAGAGACCGCTGTAATCTACGCCGATCACATATGAAACCTCTTCAGACTCAAATACAACGCTCGAACTCGGATCACTGATACGTTTTTGGGTTTCAAAACCAACCTCGCTGCGCAACGTGAAATCCCCAAACGGCTTGGATGCTGTAAAACCAAACAAGTGGGATCTGTTGTAGTCTGCTTCCAGCAAAAGCAACGATGGATCAACTCGTATTAGAGGGTCATCAACCGTGTGGTAAAGGTAATTCGCAGTGAGGTCCCAGCCATTCTGAAAAGATGAAAACCTAAAGCCGTAATCTCCATCCGTGAAAGACTCGGGACGATTAACGACTAACCGCCCTGTGCCATCGAATGGATCCGGTATTAAAGAATAGGTAGCTCCAGGCAGGGTGCTCTCGGTTACCGTAGCATCAGGAACCCATACAAACTGCGCGGTCCCGGATTGGAATGGCACCTCTAGCATCGCGGACCAAAGTGGGATACGCCGGTATTCGATGTCTGGCAGGATAAATTCTCGATAGCTTAGCGGATTAATCACGTCGAGCACCCTCAGCCCGTCGGCTTGCCCCCAAACTATTTGCTGCTTTCCTACGCGAAGGAAAGCGTCTCCGAGGTAGTGGTCTAAAAACAATTCCCGCAATTCAAGCTCAGATTCGTCCGAGGGAAACGACTTTCTGGTCATCCCGGCTCGAAAAGGCTGGTCTGGACTACCAGGGTCTATTTGATCCTCGATATCGTTACGAACCTCGAGGTTTAGAGTAAGTTTGCTCCCGGTATCAAACCGAGTAACGAGTGTTGGACGCCAGATAAGCTCGTTCTTCTGCCAATCTCCGCGCTCTGGAGCATAAGCCGAGTTGAACTCAAGGATCGAGGATAGATCCGTTTGGGCGCCCCAAACAGGGGCGCCATTAATCAGCAAATATAAAATCAAAAGCTTGGGATACCTCATTTCAATACCCCCTCTTCAACGAGTTTTTCTGGAAGAGACGTTCCGGGATCGTGGCGTCATAATCTGTGTTTCTGAATTCCAGGCGGGTCTTGTGCCCTGTTTTCTGGTTCTCCGCCGTTATTTCGACTACTGACCAGATCCCGTCAATATTCTCGATTCGACGTGTGTGAACTGTTTTCAGATAGTTCCCAGCTACGTCCCAGTACTCCGTGTACCTCGGCATCCAGACTTCGGAATCGATTCGCAATACGATTTTGCTATAGCCAAGAGCCTCTCGTGCTGCTGCAGAATTCGGCGTGGCCTCGATAACCCAGGTATGGTGACTGTCGATAGTTTCTTCTCCGAGGAGCTCAAAGTCGTAGTCCTCCGCGGCAATCTTGCTTTCCTTCTTGATTTCTTCATAAGTGAAGTCAGTACCCAAGAAATAATCGCCACGGTCGGAAGCAGATATGCGACGAACTTTACGGAGGGCCGGTAGGTAAAGCCACTGATCATCATCTTGTGCCTGATCCGCATAGTCCCAGGTCAGAAAAGCTGTACCTGCAACGTTGGCCGGGTCCGTGTAAAAGATGACTGTTTTCTTGGTATCGCCAAAATAGCGACGAAATGCCTTGGTTTTCTCGACCCTGGAATTGCCGTTTCGGTCGGTTAATGTGAGAACCATATCCCGTTGGACTGACTCCCCTTCTTCACGATTATTCATCTTCTCAACGACTTGCTGCGCAGTTACAGCCGCAGAGTCGGCCAACGCATTCGTCGTAACCACGGTCCCTGCGATCAAGCAGGCAAGAACTGCAGCGACTTTCCAGAAACTCTGGTCTTGATGAAACAAGAACCTAGGCTTTACGACGATTGCGATGGCGGGCAAAACCACAAGGCTAGCAACGAATGCAATCGAAACCGCTAGAGCAACCAATAAGCCAAAGTTAACAAGCGGAGGAACCTGGCTGGTCAACAGCACGCCAAAACCAAGGCCAACAGCAAGTAAATTGAACCAAAGAGCCCTGCCAGTGGATTGAAATACGCTCCTTATTCCGGCTTTGATCGAGTCATCATGATCGGCGCGCAGAAATTCCTTGAGACGATCCAACGTATGAATTGCGAAATCAACACTCAAACCAATTGCAATTGCTGCAAACATGGATGTCCCGACTCCCAACCATATCCCCTTGAAACCCATCACTGCATAGATAACGAGAATGGAGAGCCCAACGGGCAGTGAAGCCATCACTCCACCTGCAATAGAACGGAAAAGTAATGAAGCCATCACGAACACAGCACCAAAAGAAACTAGAACGCTCATCAAGTGGCTTTCGGCAATACCCGCTATCCAGTGATAGTCGACGTTGACGCGACCACTGATGTTTGCTTCGACTTCATCCCCGAATTGGTCATTGAGATACCGCTCTAGATCTGGAATCAGCAACTTGCTTACTTGATAAGAGCCCGTTTTTAAGTTGGCCCTGACCAACGCCGTCTGACGCTTGGAGTCAATCCGGTTCTCGAAATCAGTTGGATCGCCGGATGCCGTGTATAGAAGAAAAAGCTGAGCAACAAGATTCTCATTGTCAGGAAGCTCGTAGTATTCAGGCTCGTCATTGTTGACGGCTTTGTTCATTTGCTTGATGTAGTCAGCAATGGACGTAGTTCCATGAACTTCGGGCTGGCTCTCCAGGAACTCTTGCAGGGCTTCAATCTGGCGGAGAATCTCCGGATCGTAGATCCCATTCTCAACGGGAGCCTCGATAACCACATCAAGGTAGTACGTCCCGTCCATCACGTCGTTGATGGTTTTATCTGCAACGTAAATGGGCTCGTGCTTCTGAAAATTCTCGATGCGCTCTTCATTCACTTTCACCTGCGCAGCGCCTACCGCAGCCAAACCGGCAACCAAAGCAGCTACAAAGATAGTTATCTTTGGTCTGGCTGTTGCCGCGACACTCAAAACCCGAACCAGGAGAGTCCGCTGACTCAACGACCCCCTTTGTTTGAAACGTCGACTACGCTTCACCGGCAGCAGCGAAAGCAGAGCAGGAGTAACGAACAGCGTGAAAAGCCAGGCAGCAAAAACAGCGATTGCACCAAACACACCGAAATACTGCAGCGGCGGCATATCATTGGTGGGGTACAAAGCTAAAAATCCTGCTGCAGTAGTGAGAGTTGTAAGCGTCACCGGGCGCCACATGTGGGCCAGCGCAGAAGCAATTGCGCCCCGCTGTCCAAGCTCATGGTCACTTTCCAACCGTTCATAGTATTCAGAGAAAATGTGTACCGAATCAGCCACGGCTATGCCGATCATGCAAACGATCAAGCCATTGGTGATTACATAGAACTCCACGCCGGAAGCCGCCATCAAACCAAGTGTTCCTACAACCGTTCCGGCCACTACCAGGTTGGGAATAATTGCAGCCCGTGGCGTAAAGAATGCAACGATCAGAATGATGGTTATGATGACCGCAGCCAGCGGGTTCAGGCGCTTTGCATCCTGATCGATGTAAGTTGAGAGATAGCCTGAAATCGCGCCCTCTCCAGCAACATGAATTGAATCGTTGGCACCATTGGGAGCGCTTTCGATCAACTCAAGAACGTCATTGTAGGTCTGCTCTGCCTGGCTTTGGTCCAGCAGCTCGGCAACCACCAACGTCATAGAGCCGTCTTCGGAGACCAAACTTCCCTCGTACAAGGGGAAACTTTCGATCGATTTCCTGATCCAGGAGATATGTTCCTGCGTCAGCGGACCGTCGAGAAACTCACGAACTTCCATTCCTGCAGGATCTCCCTCTATGTTCGATTCAGTCGCCAAACTCGTGATTCCGTCCGGGTCGATATTGGGGACAGATTTGACGTTATCTGTGATCCATCGGACCAACTCCAGGCTGTCTCGGTTGTAGATGCCCTCGGCGCCCTCTGCGTGCACCGCGATCACTAAAGGATCTTTCAGGTTGAAAATTTGCTCGACCGTTTCGCGGTATTTTAGGGCAGGCTCTTCCTCACTGATAAACGCATCTGCTTGCGTGTTTTTTTGCAAAGAACCCAATTGACTACCCAAAGCGATCAGCATTCCAAGCGCGAGGAAAAGGGACACCCAGCGCCATCGAATAACGCCCAAGAAAAAGCGGTAAGCAGTTGCTCCGGAATTCACTATGTCTTTCATTTCAAATCACCTTTAGTGTATATACACTCTCCAAATCCAAAAAAAGGCGTGTGGACACCACGCGCTTTGACTAATAGAATAGTGTATATACACAAACGTTGCAAGGCGCTAATTTATGCCCTCAAAGAACTCTGCTACCACATCACCAATGGGAGTTGCGCAAACATGTGCGGCCCTTCATTCGAGAGTATTTTCGCGATTGATAACTCGTCACTACAACAACAAGTTGGCGAGCACTGGCCTGCGCATTACACAGTTCTCGGTGATGAATGCCATCAAGGTGTTCCCACCCGAGTCGATTCACCAGTTAGCTGAAATTCTCGGAATGGAACGAACGTCACTCCAGAGAACCGTTGAAAAACTAATCGACAAAGGATTACTGAAGTCCGAACCGACTGGCAACAGACGCTCTCTGGGTTTATCCCTCACACCGGAAGGCGAGAAGATTTATCTCGAGGCCCTTGAGTGCTGGGAAGAAGCCCATAAGGAATTTACTAGCATGGTTGGCGAGGAAAACTGGGCCAAAACTTCAAAACAGCTGCAAGGCTTCAGCAAACGGGTAAAGGAAACTCTTTAATTGTGTGGCATTTTCCGGGACGTTAGGATTGGTTTTAAACCGAGAAAACGTCCCAGAGGTGCTTAAATGAGTAAACAACAAGACAGTACTGCTTCGCGAAAGAATGCCAAGTTTAAAGCTTTAACATCAATCATCGGTGGCCTCGGATTGGGCATGACCATCGGTGCTACGATTGGTTTCACGGTATGGGATCCAATCGAAGGTCTGGCCCTGGGGTTCGCGTTGGGCGCAGGTGCCGGGGGCGTATTGGCCTCACTTTATTACTTCCAGGATATCGAATAGCCGTGGCCGACGGCTTTGGTGAGAAGTCGGCCCGGAGTAGTGTCATCAATATCGAATACATGTCGGACTTAGAAATCCTGAATAGCCCTCCCTCATCGGCGGACTAACGAGATTTTTTCTGCTGGTGCTTCAACATCGCTTGGCTTAATAAAGTCCATAATCCTATCGATTACCATTGGTGCCTTCAGGATTCTCTTGTGCCCTAGGTTTCGAGTATGGAAAACAACTGAATTGACGATCGCGTCATTCAACTCCACGGCCTCTGAGAAAGGAATTTCTCGATCCTTCTCATCATGAATTATCAACGCGGGGGCTCGAATTGCTGCTCCAACAATTCTTAAGTCCATAGCTTCCGTACTCAGCCCTACTTCATTTTCAACCTTCGAGAAAAATTTGGCCCGGCAACGAGTACCAAGATTCAAAAACTCCGAGAACCGCCTGAGCACCCCGCGAATTGTCGAGGGGCCTGCTATAAGAACAATTTTACCAAAACACCGCTCGTGGGCAGCGACGTACGCCAGAGTCCCCGCGCCCATCGAATGACCGACGGCGATATCGAAATCTCTGCCGGCAAACTCACGAGCTGCCACTATTGCTTCGATGAAGCGCCCGGGATGGGATCGTGATGCATCACAAAGACCGTGACCAGGCGGATGCAAGCCATAGACTGTATATCGTTGAGTATCGAGACGATTGATGAGTTCTGAGAACTGGCCAAGCCATCCGGACCAGCCGTGAACAACAAGTACTTTCACGGGCCCGTCGCCACGGACAGATAGGAAACCGCTCTCACCGAGCGAATGAACACTATCGAAATCGTTCATCAACTCATGTCTTTTGGAATTCGAAATTCGGGGACTCATCATCAGACTCATGGCGGTTTTTGCGGCGCCACCGGGGAAAACGCGGCTGTAACCACCAAAGGCTGATTGGAAAGCTCTAAATGCCCAACTCATGATTTTTACCTCAATGATGCATATACACTTAATATCACAAAGAAACAGGCGGTCACGACCCATTGCTTGGAATGAGACTATCAACTCAAGCCGTTACCTGCAGAGTTAAAGCTCATGTCCAACCTAATATAGTGTATGAGCACTTTATGTCAAGAGGCCCTTTTGCGCTTGCCTATGTCGCGATATTCTCTTGGCGATTTCCCAAAAAAAGTGCGGAAAGCGACAGAAAAACTGCTTGGAGAGTTATAACCAAGTTGATAGAAGATATCCTGAACCGAGCAGCCAGATACCAAGAGCGCCGCAGCTTCATGCATCCTGTAAAGTTGCAGCCATTGATTCACCGTCATGCTCGTTTCTCGTTTATAAACCCTCGATAGAGTTCTCCTGCTCAGGCCAGCGAGCTCGCAAATACTATCAACATCACAAGAAGCGAGTCCGTTCTCAATAACATATTGGGCAAATGTTCTGGCACGACGATCGACAGGAAATGGCAGATGCATGGGTTCTCTGGGAGCTCTACTGAGAGTCACATACAAGAACCGCATCAGTTGACTTTCATAGGACTCTTCTAAGTAGTTCCATGGCAACCCGCAAGCCTCAAGTATAAGCTCACGCAGTAATGGCGAGACATCGAGAACATCGCTTTTTCTGAGCCTCAGGGTGAGCTCGGATGCGCTTAAGTAAACCGCGTATACCTCAGATTCCTGTCGGCAAAACAAACTATGTTCGGTATTCCTGGGTATCCACAAAGCTCGATGAGGGGGAAGTACCCATCGCCCCTCAGGGGTCTGCATCTCAATTACGCCCCGAAGTGGATACAAAACCTGGTCGCGTCGATGCGAATGATTGCCAAGTATCTCGCCTGAGGAGAATTTCTGCCCGAGCCCTACAATGGGCGCAGGCGCGTCATCTGGTTTCAAGTTCTCACCTGCTGGATTGTCCAAAATTCAAAACATTATGGCGAACATCAGATAACGGTTCCCGCCGCTCATCTTCCATTCTAGAGGCTCCAATCTCAATTAGGAGTTAGAACGATGCCCTTTTCAAAACGACCTACTCGAAGGAGTGCTTTCCTATTGGTTCTTACATTCGCGTGGTCATTACAAACAATCGCAGGTGAGCTCTACACATTTACGTCTGGCGAGAACGGGTTTAAGACTCACAGCGTTTTTTACGACGATGGCGAGGAAGTAATTGTTGTCGATGCGCAATTTCTACCGAGCATTGCCGACCAGCTAATTGATACTATTCGGGACAAAACAGATTCTCCTATAACCAAGGTGATCGTAACCCACCCAAACCCAGATAAATTCAATGGCCTTGGCCGCTTCAAAGAACTTGGGGCAGAGATCATTTCTTCGGAGGCTACCGCAGACGACCTCCCTGTGGTTCACGCCTACAAGAGAAATTTTTGGGTAAACGTTGCTGGTGCAATCAAAGCAGAGGATTATCCAGAGTTAACGAAAATCGATGTCACTTACTCCAACAAAAAGGTCCTCACCACCAAGACCGGGGAGTACATTACGCTGATTCAACTTCCTGGTGATGCTATGTCCAGTGACCATACGGTAGTGCTATTCAATGATAAGGATGCCCTTTTCGTCGGTGATCTCATCCACAACGGAACCCACGCCTGGCTAGAAGGGCCTCTGCACAACGGAGTGCCGCAACCCAATATCAGCGCATGGATCAAAACCCTGGAACAACTCAGGGACATAGATGCTCACAAGGTTCTTGGTGGCCGAGGTGACTGGGGAGATCTGGACAACTCCGTTGAAGAACAGATTATTTATTTGCAGCGTGTGGACGACATTATCGACGAATATATTCAATCCAATGAAAAGCTCACCACGGAACTTGCAAGTACGGAGGCAGCACAGAAGCACTATTCGTTGGTAACCGATCAAATCGGGGATGCATTCCCGGCTTACAAGATGCCGGCAATGGTTCAATACAGTGTTTACGCCCTGCTGAACCAAAGGGCCAAGCCTGATTGACAGTGATCTCGGGTACGAGTCGCGAAGTGAGAAGACTCTCCTCGCGACTCCCTTCAACAAAAATTCTAAGCCGTTAAAATCAGCCCTCTACATTAATTACAACGTTGCCAAAAGCTCCTTTTTTCATTGCGTCGAACGCTTCCGGGGCTTGACTGAAACCAAAAACTTGCGAGACCACAGGTTTGATTCCTCTGGAATCCACTGCTTCAACAAATCTTTGCAATGCCTTACGGTGCCCCACTGAGATCCCATTAATTGAGATCTTTTTGACATTGAGAGGGATGAGGTCAACTTCGGCATATCGAGACTCCAGAAAGCCAATGCTGTGGAGCTGCCCCCCGTGACCTAGCACCGCCAACGATTCCTTTAGATTGTCTCCACCAATCAGCTCCAACACTTGTGCCGCCGGTCTGCCTTTGGTGTGCGTCAAGAATTTCCCGGACCATTCGTTTTCGCTCGAAGTATCAATGATAAGGTCGGCGCCTTCGCGATACGCATCCTCAAATTTTTGCGGTGATCTCGAAGTCAGCGCAACTTTGACACCATACGCTTTTGCGATCTTAAGCGCAGACAAGGCAACGCCTCCAGTTCCTTGAGCGACTACCCATGTGCCGGGCTTCAAACATCCGATCTCCTGAAGCGCAGACCAGGCCGTGAGCCCAGCAATAGGTAGGGTACTTGCATCAATTTTCGTAAGACTTTCGGGCGCTTTTACAATTCCTGTTTCTGGTACAACACAGTATTTCGATAATACACCTGGTAGCGGGGCTCCAAGCGTTCGATCATATCCACCATCATCAGGAAAATCGTCATCGTCGAGCCAAGTAGTTCGAAAATGTGATATCACCCGTTCACCCACATCAAATCCGTTAACATCCTCGCCTATCGCTGCCACATATCCACACATGTCAGAAAGAGGGGTGAAAGGCATTTCAGGCGGATATGGAAGCAACCCGCCACCGGCAACCAACACGTCTCGATAATTAACACTAACTGCGGCAACCTTAACCAAGACTTCGTTTTTTCCAGGCTCTGGAATAGATCGATCTCGCAAGTGCAAGTTCTCCAGCCCGAACTCCTCCAACTCCCATACTTGATTGCTAGACACTTTGATCATCGCGACGCTCCATTTCTTACGAGTTCTGGAGCATTCTGAAGTGGAAAAAAGTTACACTAAAGTGATATTTTTTCCTGTTTCAGTAGACCATAAAGATACTATGAGAAAAATTAGATCATTAGCGGAACTTGAAGTTTTCAGAACTGTTGCACGCCTGGGTTCATTTTCCGCTGCATCGGAGAGCCTTGCTCTAACCAAATCAGCCGTTGGAAAAAGCATCGCTAGAATGGAAGAGAAGTTCGACGGCCCACTTTTCTTTCGAAAGAACGGGAGGCAGCAGCCCACGGCCTTAGGACACAGACTGCTGACTGCGAGCGATCGCATTCTGTTCGAAGCGGACTACTTGGAAGGATACGTCTCCGATGGAGGTGAAGAAATTAATGGCTCACTTTCAATAAACATCCCAATAAGCTTCGGTCGGCGCTGTCTATTGGAGCCCTTAATCAGTTTTGTACGGCGGTATCCGAATATTGACCTCGAAGTCAGTTTTTCCGACCGATTCGTTGATATCTCCGAAGAACCATATGACCTATGCGTCCGACTGGGAGATCAGGTTGAGGAGCACGCGGCAACTGTAATTGACGTCGGAGCTCAGGATTATGGGCTCTATGCCTCCCCCGGATATATCAGTGACCGAGGAACAATTAGTGGTCGCAACGATATCGCACGACATTCTTTTATCGTGTTTGGGCGAGGTCTGACCCACTCGAGTTTGGAGTTTAAAATTAACGGCAAAAGATTCCATGAGGCCATCCGGCCGAAATATATTTTCGGCGAAGGTGAGTCTATGCTTGAGGCAACAGTCCAAGGTTTGGGAGTCGCCAAGTTACCAGATTGGCTTTGCAAGGATGCGGTCGACGCCGGAAATCTTATCCAACTTTGTGATGGATGGGTCTTCCATCCCCGACCAATCCGAATTGTTTTACCAAAAAACAAGCCCAGACCTACTGCGACAAACTTACTCATTGAGAAACTTGAAAGATCTTTGTCCAACCCTCTGTGTGGCAAACAGTAAAAATGCGCTACTGAGTTCTACTTGCCACTCAGAGCGACCAGATTGTTGTTAACGAGGTTTTCAAGGAAACCGGCCACGGCGCGAGTACGAAGCGACGACTTCATATCGGAATGAATTGCTAGGTAAATGGGCTGATCAATACCTAGATCTTCCATAAGACAAATTAGCCCAGCTTTGCTGGCAATAAAATGCGGAAGCACTGAGAGACCGATGTTTGCCTTAGTGGCAGCTACCTGGGCTGACAGAGAGGTGACTGCTAAGAGGGGCTCTCGGCCATGGATATTACGTTTAACCCATTGAGCGGCAGGAAGGTGGGACATCGATTCGCACCACGTTATGAATGGCTCATCACCAAAGCTTATGGTCCTGAGCCCCTTCTCCAGTCTATTTTTGTACTTGGCGCCACCGTAAAGCCCATAGCCCAGCATACCGACACGACGAAAAGTAATATTTCCACGCTCAGGCTTAACCATTCTCAGCGCAAGGTCTGCGTCACGCCGGTGTAGATTAACGGCGGAAATATCGGTTATGAGCTCAATGGCAATTCCCGGATACTGGCTATGGAATTGTGGTAACGCTGGTATGATCAAGCCCGTCGCGAGATTTTCAGCTGTTGCCAGTCGCACTGTCCCTGCTAGCTGCGCACTCGCTTCCGCACCTGAGACAAATGAAGCTGCAGAAGCTTCCATCACTTCAGCTTTTTCTACCAGACCGGCGCCCTCTTCCGTTAGTTGGTAGCCCGATTGCTGTCGGATGAATAGCGGCAGCCCCAAAGCCTGCTCGAGTCGCTCGATCCGCCGCGAGAGCGTTGCAACTCCCAACTTAAGATCTGACGCAGCCCCACTAAGTGAACCGGTCCTTACAACAGCAAGAAAGGCACGGATGTCATCCCAGACCCAATCCTTCAGCATAGGGTTTCCATATTCGGAAATCTGCTTACCGTTCTCGTCTATATTTTTCATCATTGGATAGTGCCACTCTATGATCTAAGCAATCAAGGAGGCACACCATGAATAAACGAACTCTGGGAAAGAGCTTGCCTGTTTCCGCTATCGGTCTAGGTTGCATGGGAATGAGTGAGTTCTACGGCTCACGAAATGATAAAGAATCGGTTCGCGTGCTCGCACGGGCAGTAGAGGTTGGTGTCGATTTCTTCGATACAGCGGACATGTATGGTCCACATCATAATGAGCGCTTGATCGGCCGCTTCTTAGCCAGCCATAGCGCTAAAGTCCGAATAGCGACGAAGTTCGGTATTTTGCGTAATCCCGGCGAGTACGCACGCCGCCTGGAGAATGGGGCTGATTATGCCCGCGAATCCTGCGAGGCTTCTCTGCGCCGTCTTGGTGTAGAACAAATCGATCTCTATTACGTCCACCGCCTTAACCCCGAACAGCCAATCGAAGAAACGATCGAAGGGCTTACGCGATTGATTAAGGAAGGAAAAATTGCCCATATCGGTTTATGCGAAGTAAACCCGGTAACACTTCGCCGCGCTCACGCTGTGCATCCCATTACAGCAGTGCAAACAGAGTACTCACTCTGGTCGAGAGACATAGAGAAAGGAGTTCTGCAAACCTGTCGAGAGCTAGGAATCGGCATCGTGCCTTATTCGCCGCTCGGAAGAGGTTTTCTAACGGGCCGGTTTCAGGATGCCTCCAAAATCAGCAATGACGACGTTCGAAAAAGCCTTCCGAGATTCGCCGAGGGAGCAATCAACATCAACCGCCGGATCGCGGACGAGGTTTCTGTCTTCGCCAAGCGAAAAGGTTGCACGCCGGCGCAACTCTCTCTGGCCTGGCTGTTGTCGAAGGGAGACGACATTGTGCCAATCCCTGGCACTAAACAGCTCCATTATCTTGAGGAGAACATCGCTGCAGAAAAGATCTCGCTCGATGAAGTTGAACAAGAAGAGCTTGAAAACGCGATCGGACGCCTGCCTGTGGTGGGAGAGCGATACACCCAAGAAGGCATGAAGGGAGTGGACGCATGAAAAACTCTGACCGCCGTAACAGGGCGTTAGCTATGCTCGAAAAGCTAGAACTCGGCTCTTCGAGTCGAGTATCCAGTAATCTGGATAGCTTCCATCCGGAAGCCACTGAAATATTGTTAGGTTTCGCTTTCAATGATGTAGTCGCACGCGACGATATACCACTCAAAACGCGTGAAATGCTGACTATCGCCATGCTCGCGGCAATCGGCACAGCACCAGGACAACTTGAGTTCCATGTTCGTGCAGCATTAAACAACGGAGTCTCTCGTGAGGAGATCATCGAGATTGTTCTTCAAGTAGCGGTTTACGCTGGCATCCCCGCAGCGATGAACGCAATAACCTCCGTCAAAGCTGCTTTTGCTACGAATTCCGACCACCAAATCTAGACTGCACTACCGCCTTGATTGGCTGAACATAGAATGGCCACCAATCGAACTATCGAGGCAGTTGTGAGTCCGAGATCTCGCTCAAAAAGAACAGTTACCGCACATTACCAAGAACCAGTTCACGCATTTCGTCAGCTGGTTAGTTTCCGATTAAACGAGTAACGCGAGGAAGTCATGAGCCTAAAAGTCACCGCGGATGCCAGAAAAGTACCGATTCATCAGGCAACGGCGATCGGGATAGTCGTTCCAAATGCAGACCGTCGAGGAGTGCGAAAGTACGGTTAAATGCCCAGACTTTGAGCCTATTTCCTCAGACCGTGGCCAACACCACCTACTTTCGAAATAGGGAGTTAAGTTCCGCTCCACTTGGGGCGGTTCCAAACCCTTCGAACCGCCCCTCCTCTGCTAAAGCCAGCATCGATTTCATAAAGCCTCCCCAAGCTGCTCGAGCCAGTGCTCCCCCCAAACTTACTCTGCAGACGCCAAGGTCAGCTAAATCTTGGCGAGTAAAATCGCTGTCCCATCCGATTAAAACGTTAACTGGCTTCGGGGCGACTGCTGCGACCACTGCTCGGATTTGTTCTCTTGTTTTGATTCCCGGAGCATACAAACAGTCTGCCCCAGCTTCGGCATAAACTTTTAAGCGAGAAAGCGTGTCTTCAAGGTCTGGGCGCCCAACAAAAAAGTTCTCGGCACGACCTGTCAGCATTACGCCCCCACCAGCGGCATCGATTGCAGCACGCGCTGCCATCATTCGATCTGCGGCCTCGCCAATTTCTCGCAATGGGCTACTGGGGTCCCCTGTCGAATCCTCGATCGAAATCCCGGCGACACCTGTCTCCAATGCCATGCTTACATTGTCAAACACACCTTCGGCTGTTTCCGCGAATCCACTCTCGAAATCGGCATTTATGGGGAGATCTGTGGAACCCACCATCGCACGGATGTGATCTAAAACTTCGGCGCATGACAACTGGCCATCTGCGCGTCCTTGCGACCACGCGTGGCCAGCACTCGTTGTGGCCAAAGCTTTAAACCCGTGCCTTGCGAGAAGTTTCGCACTTCCAATATCCCATGGGTTTGGGAGGACGAAACAACCCGTCCGATGTAACTCTCGAAATGCGGCGCGCTTTCTTGAAATGTCTTCAATAGTCATAGAATCTCGTTCCTTCAGAACTCAGAAGTTGCTCGTCGAAGTTAGCCACTGTTATCCAAGCACCACTCGACAGCATCCTCTAAACGGTCATCTCCCCAGAATAGCTCGCCGCTCACAACGAATGTGGGCGCGCCAAAGATTCCTTTCTTCTTTGCCTCGGCCGTTTGAATTCGGAGTCGATTCTTTACTGCATCGCTTTGGGCCTCTGCCAGAAGTTGATCCGCTGGCAACTCAAGCTTTTCGAGAATGCGGTGAATTTCATCTGTTGAATCCACCTCACAGTCGTCAACAAAGTTCTTATGAGAAACTGCCCTGCAAAACGGTCCGATCCATTCCGTATCTTGCCCAAGAATCGCCACTCTCATCGGTAGCAATGTTGGCCGTGGAAATCGGCTTGGCCAATTCCAGGGCAGGCCGTATCTTTCAGCTTGGCGCTCCATGTCCCTTTTGACATAGTCACCTTTGGCCTTTTGAAGAACAAACGGAGAGGTCGCCCAGCCCTGCTCCTTGAAAATGGCACCCAGCAAAAAAGGCCGCCACGCGAGTTGTATCCCAGTCCCATCGAGTAACGCTTCGATTCGATGCAGTGTGAGGTAGCTATAATTACTGCCGAGCTCGAACCAGAACTCCAGTTCATTAGTACTTCTCTGATCCTTCATATTCCTCATGACGCCCCCTTTTCTCTCAGTAAGCAACTAAACACCGCATTTCTATGCTCCTTCTCGGCCGCTGCTTTTCTACGTCAATCGGATTTTGAAAAGCAGAGTGCGGCGTGAACCGTGTTGCTCCCGAGATCTCCGTGTCGAATTGTTTGAAGAGAATGACTTCATCTCTCGTCATGTTGGAAAAATAGTTCCAACGGTGCTTTGGGGAATAGTTGAGGACATAGATCCAGCCGTCTCGCTTGGGATAAACAACCCGACCCTCGACCAAATCCATTGCTGACACGGAGCTACTGTCACATAGCGCCAAAGGCGTATCGATCTCCGGCTCGCCAATAGAGCGCCAAACGTTGATAATACTGTATCGACGTTTTTCTTCAGGGACCTCAAATCGGTCTAGTACCGCGCGGATTCTTCGTATACCCGAATGCACTGTGTAGTCGTTGTGAATGCGCCCGTTTGCTGGCGCAGCTCCACTTTTTCCTGAACGTCTCCCGAAGTTCAAAGGTTGGCCATCTGGCTCACGCGCTCGGAGAAGGTGGTCAAATATATAGACGTCCCTTCCTCCGGTTGCCTTTCGAACCAACTCCTTCATCTCTTCATAATAGACTGATTCAACCAAACTCTTATCGGTGAAATCGGACACACTGGTTGGGGCTGACCAAAGCTCAAAACCCTCGACTTCAAGTGAGGCCCCAGTAGCCCTTGCATCGGCAATCGAGACCATTCTTTGTTCGTAATCGACATTCTCCCAAGGAATTCCTGCCGGCGGCTCATATGTGTAGTGTGTAGGTGCTTCCTCACTACTGGGAACGTAACTGAGCATCGCTGAAACAGGGACGCCTGCAATCGTTTTCGGTGCTAGTTCGAACTTATGCTGTGACATGCTGCTACTCCCAAACTCGACATAGGATGTTCCATTACAGGGTCCATGAACCTTGTACGACGCTCAAACGAAACGTTCGACTCGGAACGATTCCATGGGGGAATGAGTCGAGGGAGCATGCTTTAGTTAACGCTACTTAGAATTGGTGGCCATCAGCCTGTTCACGAAGCCATTCCAGAACCTCTTGCGATTCCGCCGAAAGATCATGCCTGGGAGGGACAATCCAATATCCATGCCCCTCTAAAGGGATCGGTCGATCAGCTAATATTCGAAGTAGTCCCTGGCGGAGGAAGTTGGACACCAGGGGGATGCGGCCAAGTGCTATACCTTGCCCCGCAATTGCGGCATGTATCAGTTGATCGTATTGGTTGAAATATAAAGTCCTGGCGGGCTCTACAGGTCCAAGGCCGGAGATCTCCATGTACGCTGACCAAGTCAACCAAGGGGTTTTAGGGTTCTGATACTCCAGCCATGTGCTATTCGAAAGCACATGATCTATGTCCGTATCCTGTTCGGCGGTTCCGAGGCTCATAACCGGCGCAACAGACTCTTCATATAGAAGGATGGCATCCTCAGGCATTTGCTTTTTGCTGCCATAGCGGACCGCAAGATCAATTCCATGATCCGAAAGCTCAGAGATGTTCCGGTTATCAGCTGAGACCTGAATGTCCACTCCCGGATGTTCATCATAAAAGGATGCCAGCCTGGGGAGCAGCCAAAGCCCGGCAAAGCCAACACTCGTGGAAATTTTCACAATGTTAGATCGCTCAGAACCTTGAATATTGCTGACGGCCACTTGGATCTGATCCAGGGATTGCCTTGCTGTAAGGTAAAGGGCGTACCCGGACTCGGTAAAGTCTATCGACCGAGGATGGCGGACAAACAATTTGATACCGAGCAGCGATTCAAGCGCCAAAACTTGTTTGCTTATGGCGGACTGGGTGAGACAAAGCTCTTCGGCTGCCTTTCGGAAACTGAGGTGCTTCCCAACAGCTACGAACCCTCTCAACCAATCAAGGTAATGCATTTTCTGAAGTGACACTGTTATCTCCTGCCAACAACACCATGCTCTGCATTCTGATACTTATAACTCAAAATCTAAATGCGACATAACCGCGTCCCCTGCAGACCATCATCTAAAAGAACCTCGAAAAAAGCTAAACCGACATTTTAATCAAAATATTATTAATAAATCATCAAAATAAGATTGAAGCGGACCCCTAAACTTTTACTGAAAACCAGATAAAAAATATTTGGATTCATTCAATAAAAAATATCTCCTAACGTTGAGAAAACGTCAAAGGAGAAACCAAAATGAAGTTTTTTCTAATCAGCACAGCTTTAATTGCTAGCGCTTTGGTTTCAGGTTGCCAAAACGAGAGGCGAGACTCTACGTCAGTAGAGGCCGTCTTCAAAGAAAGCTCCCAAGTGATCGAGCGTGACATATTGTTCGCCACGGAAACCCCTGGAGCAACTCATCATGTTGAAGCTGTCATGCTTTATAAGAGTGGTGAAAACTCGAGTCAGTTTGGCTTCTGGCTCACAGAAACTCATTATCGCGGTTACGATCTCTGGGTTCTGGAAAGAAAAGTTATCGATGGCAAATTGGTCGAGAGTTGGATTGCACACTCTACAGAGACGGGGCGCTCACAGGCTATTGGCGAAAATCCAACCGCATTGGATCTTGAATGGTTAGCAAAATTCAGAGCCACCGCTTGGGTACACGAGCCCATTGTAAAGACTGAGCGTAAAAGACTTTCATGGCGGGGAAAGAAGAATCTCCCGATCCGCTCGGGCGGCTTTTTTTCCCTTGAACAAACAATAGATACCTTGAGTAAGCTTCCGGAGCGTTATGAGACTGGAGACGAAAAAGGACTCCCGGTTCAACTGATCCAGGTAAATCAGATTGCCAAGACCGACAATCTCTGGGTTCCTGTCAGGTTTAGCATTCGGAATTTTCAGGTCGACGAAGTTATAAGAGTTAACATCCGAAACACGAGGAAACTTGAACAAGCGGCGACCGGTAGCTTTTCGGATCTGATCCGATCGCGTTCTAAACGAGATCCTACTGCCAAGGAGGCGCTGGGATCGTCAGACAAACAACTTCACAGCCTTTCAGTTCTCTGAATTTATTCTCTTCCAAGTCTCGAGTTCCAAGACAGGCGTGCTCGCCCGAGCAAGCCTGTCTTTCTCTGCATCCAGCTTACCTACAATGCTTATCACTTTCGTTTTTCGAGCCAGATCGCTCGGGATTTTCAACCCATCCCTCTGAGCGCCGTTGTTCGCGACGTTCCGAGAGAGCTTTCTCGGCGTCGATTCGTAAGGGAAGGCTCAGAGCCCACAGCAGCTCACCTCGTGGTATATCTACATCTACTAGTAACTCATCATCTCTTTGGAGGAGAGAACGCGCATTATTCCTGAACTTTCTTCTTATGAACCAGGCTTTAAGAGTGCCTATAACTGATCCTGAAAATTGCCTTCTTGGTTCCTTTAGCCTCTCAAACTGGCTAGTATGCGGCGATAATTTCCGTGAACTCGCTTGGCTCAAAGAATCTAAACAAACTTTGTAAAAAAACTTCATCATCACATTCACTCTTGCCGTTATTTACACGACTCCTTTAATCACTTAACAAGAGTGAATTCATATTTCCTCACAAACAAACAAATTATTTTTTAAGAATTATATAAAAAAGGTTAAGGCGGTGTGCCACGTCAATACCATTGAAGACCGAAGCGGTAAAAAGACCCGAATGCACAACAGCCGACTATATTAGTCGGCTGTATTCGAAATACTAAGCACTTTTGTAATGCTAGCAGAGAACCCAGAACGATTAGCATGAACCAAAAGCCGACTTCTTAGCAGCGAAATCCGGGTGCTTAAAAGGCAATTCTGACACTCTCTCACGGAGGTCACTTTCTGAGCGGAGCGCAAAGGTCAACAACTTTGGGCGGCCGCCGTATCGAACAAGAACGCTCTTTTCTACAAACTTCGAGGGCTTTTAAGGCATCAACTTTCAGAGGCAGCCCAAGGGCCCAAAGAATCTCCTCTTTTCTGAAGCCAATGTCATCTAGTAAATCACCAGATTCCTCGAGCAATGGCAGAAATAGCCTTTTGAAGTGATATCGGCGCATAGCCATTTTTGCCCAGAACTCGATAATAGCTATCAAATTCAGAGGCGGCATAGCTGGCATTGAGATATGTGGTTGTGGTGGATATTTAACACACTCGGGCTTTACGACCGGACCACGAAATTTAGTGGATTCTTGCATGTTGGTCTCCTCACTTCAGTCAGGTGTCGTTACTTGCTCCGACATGGTGATCTCGGCTGTATCAACCATCGGCTTCTATCCTGCAGCCCAAGGATTGATAAGAAAATCTAAATCTCCTAACATGGCGATTAAGATTTGATTAACCAAAAGACCGAAGTGAATCAGGCCGCCATGAATATCGACACCTCCAAACTTCCACTCCTGGACACTGATGTTCTCAGGACATTCGTGGCAATTGCTGAATGTGGCAGTTTTACTCGGGCCGCAGCACAGGTTCATCGCACTCCTGCCGCTCTTAGCATGCAGATCAAAAGATTAGAGGAGACGATTGGGAAGCCCGTCTTTCGGCGAGAACCAAGGCAGGTAAGATTGACGAGCGAGGGTGAAATTCTATTGGGCTACAGTCGCCGATTGTTGAAACTCAATGCGGAAGCCGTTCAACAATTTCTGTCACCGTCTCTCACTGGGAAGATTAGCTTTGGAACAACGGACGATATAGGCACCCGTATACTGCCAGGAGTACTAGCTCAATTCGCAAGATCGTTCCCCGGGGTTCAGGTCGATGTGACCATCACCTCTAGTCGTGAAAATCTTGACCGCATTGACTCTGGGAGCCTAGACATGGGGCTAGTCATAATTGGCAATGAAGGTCAGGAAGTCCGCGGTGAGATTATTCATACAGAGCCTTTGGTATGGGCCGGACGAGAGGGGGGCATCGCCTTTGAACAATCCCCCCTTCCCCTTGCACTCGCCAACCAAGGCTGCGTTTGGAGGAGGACGGCACTCGATGCACTCGACAATGCCGGTTTAGCTTATCGAGTGGCGTATACATGCGAAAACACAGCAGCTCAAGAAGCGGCGATGCTAGCAGACCTTGCAATCACGCCTTTCCCGATCAGTTTAATCAGATCTCCAATCAGGAGGCTCGAACGGGAGGGCCTTCCGGAGCTCGCGAAGTATCAAATATCGCTGGTGAGGAACTCGTCTAATCCGGAGACCGACATGCTTGCAGAGCATATTAAAAGCGCTTTCCTCGATATAAAGTCGTCTGCAGCCTAATTATCCGGTTCTTCAGTTGGATCACGACGCTCCGGAGACTTCTGAAGATTGGGCAAGCTCTTTTCTTGATTAAGGAAAGGTTGGTTCCTCAAGATACCAAATATTCTTCCGTCGATAGTAGCGAGTCCAACTGCAATTAAGCACATACCCACTATGTGTTTGGACTGTAATTCTTCACCTAGTATAGCTGTGCCCAGCAATACCGCACTGACAGGGATAAGAAGGGTCACAAGTAGAAGGTTTGTCGCACCGGCCGTCGCGAGGACACGGAAATAGACGATATAGGCAACTGCAGTTGAAAACAACGCGAGCCCGATGACAGCGCCCCAAACCTCAACTCCCGGTACCGGCTGAGACCAAGGTCTTTCGACCATGAGAGCAAGGGGAACTAGCACTGTTGCTGAGGTAATCAATTGTCCCGTTGCTGTGATTAGCGGTGAGCAGCCCAGCTCTCGGAAGCGTCGTCCAAAAATACCGGCCAGCGCGTAAGAAATCGCAGCGGCAATAACCGCAATTTGGGCAAACGCATTGGCGGTCAATCCATCCAGCGCTTCAGATCCAATCATGTAGACAACGCCCGCAACGCCAAGAAATACCCCAGCGAGGCGTTTACCCGTCAGTCTCTCATCATCGGTTAGATAGTGGGCGGCTAGCACCGTAAAAAAAGGAGTCGACGCGTTCAAAATTGAGGCTAGGCCGCTAGTTATGTGCGACTGCCCCCAAACAATCAAGCTGAACGGTATCATGTTGTTGAGTAGTCCCATACCAAGAAAGGCTGACCACAACCGCCTATCTCTGGGAATTCTCGACCCTGTAATTACCAGTACGACATTGAGTGCAATCGCTGCAAGCCCAACCCGTAGCGCTACAATTGTAAGTGGCGTTAGGGCACTAACCGAAACTTCGACAAAAAAGAACGAACCACCCCAGAGGACAGAGAGAACTACTATCAAGAGCCACTCTTGGAACCCCATTGAAACATTGACGGCCTTCATCAAAACTCACCTTCTGCATTAGGACGTCCGTCAATATGTAATTGCTGTGGAGTTAGGCCAATCCGAATCTTGCTGTTTGGGGAAAAGCGGCTGTTTTTTTCTAATCGTCTCTACGATTGAGGATACGAAACCCTTCCAGAATTTGATTTGAAACCCGAAGCGCCACCAGAACGTCTTCGTGGGAAATATCGTGGGAGAAGGTCTCAATATTCGCAAACTCTGAATCCAAAACCTGCCCAATGAGAGCCTTTCCCTTCGGAGTTAGCGCAATTAGAAAGGACCGCTTATGCGCGGGGTTGGATTCCCTGGCTGTGTAGCCCTCCTCACAGTTTCTGTTGACCAACTCTTGCACATACTGACGTTGGATTTCTAACTGCCTTGCCAAACTCGGGACAGTCATTGGCCCATGAAGGAACAAAATCTGGAGGACCGCCCTCATTCCTACAGTCAGACCAGTACCAATGAGGTTTTCCTGTACCGCAAGTTCAATTTCCTGGAGAAGCGGACGTGTTAGGCAGATGAGTTTGAAAAGATCGTCGTTTTTCATGGCCGGTAATAAAGCACACTCGCGAGTAACTGACAACATGACATCCACCCGGTCACATTGACACCTCTATTGCTATCTTGACATCCTGCATGTCATTTTGACATTATTCTTGTCATATTGTGATAAATGCTGTCCTTGACCTATACCTGGTTTGGTTATCGAGCAATGGGCGATCGACAAGACATACGTTTTGCGAGGAGGAGACAGGTGGAGGTCTTTGCACACTGTCCAGAAAGGACAGCTTGATCCACTCACTGATGCTTTGATGGGTTAGCTGACAATAAAGTCATCCCTGTGGCCAGTAAGGCCAACGCAAGAACCTAACCAAATTCGGCTGGATAGACCACCGCTGGCATTACCAAGGAATTAAAGAAGTAGCATGAATCGTTCCATTAAGTTTCTCTAAATCCTCAGCTCAAGAGAATTAGCTTAGGCGCAAACTTTAAATGGAGTAGTGTAGGCGACCAATTAAGGAGACTCTCATAATGCTGGCGTTTACAAGGCTAGTTGTACTCTTCGGTATAATATCACTTTCCGGATGTGACGTTAAAAATCAAGTCAAATCAAAAATAGAGCCTATCTTCAAAAATGATCAAGAAATACTGTCAAGACAAGTTTTGATGTACATAAAAAGGGCGAGCGACTTTCACTACGCTGACGCTCAGATGTTCTATAAACGAGATTCTGACATTAGTCGATTTGGCTTTTGGACACCATCAGGGAAAGAAAATAGATATAACTTCTGGCTTTTGAAAAGAGTTAAGCAAGGCGAAGTTTTTGAGGAAACTTGGGAGGCATACGCCACTGATACAGGAGAGTCTCGCAAATTTCAGCAACACGCTATACCTGTTGACGCGCCTTGGCTCAACGAATTTCGTGGAATCGCGTTGACCCATGAGCCGACCCAGACTAATGAAAACTCGATACCGCAAACGAGTAGCAAAAACCCAACATCACTTCAGCAAGGTTACTATCAAGTTCGGCAAACGATTAACTTGGGGACGCAACTTCCAGATGAGGTCAGGGCATATGGAGGTAATGGTGAACTAATTTTTTCAACTTGGACTAATCAGTTCGGTCGCGCTGGAAAGTACTGGCTTCCAGTCAAATTAACCATAAATAACACCAACCCAAAGCGATTAGTCAGAATATATCTTCGAAACGATAAATTTTCCAAAGTGGTTCAGAACCCGATCATCAATAACTTAATGCATGGCCAGTAAAGCACTTAGAAATTATAGAGGTCGAAATTAACAACCTAAAGGTGAAGCATGAAGTGGGAGCTTTCTCAATCTTATTACTTCCATGGCCGTGAAATCAGGTACGATCGGCTCGGTCAAGGGCAACCTATTATTCTTGTACATGGCACCCCCTGGTCATCCTTCAATCTTCGACATCTGATCCATCGGTTATCGGTCGAATACGAAGTATTCTTTTATGATCTTTTAGGTTATGGGCAATCCAGTAAAGAAGAGGGCGATGTGTCTCTGGGTATACAAAATCAAGCCCTTGACGCCCTTATTGACCATTGGAATCTCGACAACCCGACAGTGATAGGCCATGACTTTGGGGGCGCTGTGGCCTTGCGCACCCACATCATCAATCAGCGAGACTTTAAGAAAATAGTGCTAATCGATCCGGTAGCCGTATCTCCATGGGGATCACCATTTTTCAATCATGTGGCCCAATACCAAGAGGCCTTTAGTGGACTGCCCGAAAATATCCATAAAGCTGTAGTGAGAGCTTACATCGAAACAGCAATACACACCCAGCTTGATGAGGACACTTTGAACAGAACAATCCTGCCCTGGATCTGTGAAACGGGAAGGGCCGCATTCTATCGCCAAATAGCGCAAGCAGATTCCAGATATACAGAGGAAATACAACCAAGCTACAAGAGAATTTCGAAACCCACCTTAATTGTTTGGGGCCGCGAAGACACTTGGGTTCCTATCGAAAGGGGTAGGAAACTACATAGAATGATTCCCAACTCCGCTCTGCGGATCATTGAGGATTGCGGTCATCTACTCATAGAAGAAAAGCCTTCGGCTGTCGCTAGAGAAATTTTGAATTTCGTCCGCGATTGATATCCGAGTAATGGACTGAAGGGGCCCAAAATGTCCGACTAAGCAGGCTAGCGAAGTTCAAATAATGAAGCCTTCGAAAGGCCTTGATTAGGCTCATGCCTGGGGTCTTTTTGAAAGCTTCATGTAGTCAACTAGGTACGAGGAAAACGCTGGGGCACGACATCACTTTCGATTCGGCTGTGCTGCAGAGACACCTCATTTCTGTATGCCTTTTACTTATTTCACCAATGGAGCCTTATCGAGCGCGATGATAATTTATTTTTCAATACTTTTAATGAAACACCGGTAGCTGGTCATGGCAAAAAAATATGAGGACATCGCCGGTCAAATCGCGACATGGATACGCGCATCTGCTTATTCATCGGGTGATAAGCTTCCGAGCATCAGATATCTCTCACAAGTTTACAGAGTGAGCATAACCACTGTCGTGTCAGCTTTACGGACACTCGAGAGTCGAGGCATCGTTGAAGCTCGGGACAGAGTAGGCTATTACGTTGGAAAAAATCTGCAGGACAACGAAACAAAGAGAGAATTCGAGAAAATAAACCCCAGAAATCTTGCAGGCAACAGCTTTATTCGGGACCTTGTAAACCTTAATCATCGATCAGCTGTGCCTTTGGGTTCGGCTATTCCCGCCGAAGACTATCTGCCAAAACGACAAATACAGCGCTCTCTTCTGAAGTCGGCCAGGCGAGCATCGGACACTCTCAGTTACTCATTTCCCGGACATCCCCAGTATCTGGCAGCAATAGCAAGACGAATGACAAACATCGGCGTGACATCTACCGAAGCAGATGTGATCGCAATGAGTGGAGCCCAAGAGTCCCTTATTGTGGCGCTTAGATCTGTTGCCCGTGAGGGCGATACCGTTGCTATTGGGTCGCCAACTTATCCGGGGATACTACACGCTTTAAAGGTACTTAGGCTGAAAGTAGTCGAAGTTCCCTGTCATAGGGGTGGGCCTCTAAGTTTTGAAGCACTCGAATTCGCGGTCGCTAACTTCGACATCAAGGCAATGTGCATCTCAGTCAACGTGAGCAATCCGACTGGTTACACGTTTACAAAAGACGAAAGGATTAGATTGCTCCGAATATGCGGTGGCAAGGGTATACCTATAATCGAGGACGATATCTATGGAGACCTCTATTTTGGAAATCAACGTCCGTTGCCACTGAAAGCCCTAGACAGTCAAGGGGCGGTGATTTACTGCAGCTCGTTCTCAAAGACGATTTCACCTGGACTCCGAGCCGGATGGATAATGCCAGGCAAGTATTACTCCGAAGTCTCAGATCAAAAATACTTTCTTAATCTCGCCACCCCAGCAGTGACTCAGATAGCTGTTGCCGATTATCTGGAAGGTGGATCGTATGATCTTTACTTGCGGAAAATCAGAAAGATATACCAGAAAAACGTTCAGAAACTGCGTGACCTGGTACTGAATTGCTTTCCGGAGGGAACGACTTGCTCGAATCCAGATGGTGGGTATTTGGTTTGGGTCACACTGCCATTTGATCTAGACACCTCCGAAGTCTATGAAACTGCTCTGGAAAACGGTATTTATTTCGCACCCGGAAAAATGTTTTCTGTCGCAGAACAAAACGCCAAGTGCTTGCGAATTTCCGGTGCCCACGCAGTAGATAGCACGATGCAAGCATCAGTTCTCTACATTGCTGAGCAATTCAGAGAAGCAGGTAATCAATTACCACCATTGCGAGAGCCAATTCGTTATGAATCCTGCATGGACCAAAAAGCCAAAGCCTCCGGTGAGATTTCTGCCAGCACTCGATTGAACTCCTCTTCAGATACGTAACGACGAAGAGCAGTCGCCACGTGCTGTATAGCCTGATCGGTTGCAAAATTGTGTTGTGCTCTAAGGGCCCGAACCTCGGCATTCATCGTTTCGAAATCTTCAAAATCTTTGGCCGGTTCAGACATATCCCAATCACTCACAAACAATGCCCGTAAGCAAATAGGCAAGACGTTGGAGAAACGGATTGCTTGCTCTACCGATACGCGACGCCGGAAAACCCTGAACACACCCTCGACCATCGTGTAGCTCACATGAGTGCTCCATAGTCCCGATGTTTCCCGGACATCGACGAGAAACTCGATAAACTTCCTGGAAGCCAACTCGTACTCAAGCGGCACAGTCATCGCTGACTCCATTCGAAACGACAAATATCAAACTTGCGACAGATCCTTCCCTCACAGGCGGTTCAATAAGCCGCTGGAGCCTCAGTCCCGCCGTTTCAAACAAAACTGACCAGTTCTCCAGTGATCGGACGAATGTTGGCGGCGGCTCCCCAAAATCACCCGGCAAACCTGCCCATGTACCATTCTGCCAACCACTTTCAATTCGGCCGTTTCGATAGATCGAAGAGGGGTGCAGCGTCTGAATGATTAGCGCACCACCATGAACAAGTAAGCCAGGTACAGAGGCAATGAATCGACTGACAGTCGATTCCCCGAACAAGGAAAAATTACAGACAATCAGATTAAATCTTCCCAATTCAAGCTCAGCTAGATTTGCCTGGTCAGCAACGAGAAAATGTCCAGAACGATGTTTCATAGCGAATTCAATGAGCTCTTCAGATGAGTCCACGCCAGTTACACTGAATCCGCGATTCGACAACTCATGCGCAAGCCAGCCCTCGCCACATCCCACGTCAAGCACACGTCCCTCCACTGGCGCATGGTCTTCTAACGTTGAAACCAAAGCATCCCTCGACGTCACTCCTTTATCGCGGATTCCTCGGTTCCTGACGGCTTCTATCCATGGCTTCGCGTTGTTCTTCCATGCTTGGATAACAGATGCTTCATTATCCAAAACTGTATTCCCTCTCAACTTTAGCCACTCTTACCGTGTACGAGTTGTACCAAGTCTCCTTGCCATGTCGCTGCGCCTCCCGATGTTCAAGATCAGCTCTCCATCGCCTAATTGATTCGAGATCCCGCCAATAAGATACGGTAATCCCAATTTCTTCTCGGGCTGAATCAATACCGAGAAAACCAGGTTGCAATGAGGCCAGTTCAACCATGCGGGCAGCCATCTGACCATAGCCGTTGTCTCCGGGCGTTCGCACTGATGAGAAGATCACAGCGTAATAGGGTGCCTGGAACATTGGTTCAAGACTCGCCATTGTCACCTCCTATTTATTCTGAGCATCATGTCTGCTCCCTTCTGAAAACGATACTCGACACGCTCTAGGGAGCATTTCCGGCCCGCCTCTTCCAGTCCTTGGATAGTGGCATTCAAAAATTGAGACACTTCTCCTTGGCGATTCACTATAGGAAAAACTCTTGCCTCTGCGGCAAGATCGGTTAAGGCTAGCAACGACCGCAGGTGAAACTCCTGATCTAACATGTCGTCATAAAGAAAAAGCAGGTGAGAGCTCAGCGCCAAGTCAAAGCTTGCGCTCTCGATTGGCAGCTTTGGAAGAGCGCCATAGATGTAGCGTCCTTGCTTTTTTCCAGCGTGGTAGTCGGCGAGAAAAGTATCCATTGATGAGAGGCGAGCTCGCACCAATGCCGCAACATCCTCAAACTCTTCCCAAATATACTGATCGGCTAACTCGAAAAGTTGGGTTTCCATCCAGGGCGTAACTTCTTTAATACGCGCTGCGATCTCTTCACGTGAAAACTGATATAGAGGATCTACAGAAACAACATCTAATCCGGAGCGGCTCATCTCTGCATTGAAGGATGCTGGGCCATCTCCCACGCCCAAAACCTTCAGTCCATCGAAGGTCTCGAACTCAAGTTTGAACATGCGCTTATACTCAGCAGCACTTCTCCCCCAGGGAACCACTGATTTGAGTTCCATCACCGCCCTCATGGTCTTTTATTCGTTCGCGGAAGTTTTTCAGAGCACCACCCGTCAGGATTCGCAACAGTCGCTGGATACTCGAGCCGGAATTCACAAGCAGACAACCCAACTTAGGTCATTCGTTAGAGCATGTTCTGAGTGATGCCTTTCTTGGCCCAACCGACTAGTATGGCCGAGCCGCAAAGTCGATTTGCCAAATCATGCTTTAGTGTAAAAGCGGAAGGAGAAGTTTAAAGGCACAGTTTGCACTCAATCGTTGCGATACAGTTCAGCTTAAGACCATCGAGCCGCTCAAAGAACACCGTTGAAAGCTGCGAACTACTTTCAGGCACTAGGCGTTTTCTGCTTAGCGATGTGGGTGTTGCGCGAAGTTATTATTAGAAAAAAGGGGCTAGGAAATCGGCCATTACTTTCGACCTTCAGGAGGCTGGCTCCGTTGATCCATGAAATCGTCGGTCGCGGGTTCGTCCGACTCGAACCACTCATCCCAGATCGGATCGAGAGGGCGTTCATAGCGCTTGACGGTAGCCTTCAGCTTTTCAAGCGGCGTGAGTTCCTGCTGTTACGGCTTGGCTAATTCATCTGCATGAGCGGATTCAGCATCAAGCTCCCTCAGCAGTTCCTGTTCTGTGAACCTTTTTTTGCACCGCCTGCTCCTTTTTTACGAGGACCAATGCCACATAAGCAAGTATAGCAGGTCGTCAGTTGCGTCAGTTTTCGAGGAGCGATTTCAACCATGGGGCCTCGATCGTAGACGGATTTAGGTCTTGGTGCCGCACGATACGAGCAAACCGCGCCACGTAACCGCATCGGCCTGCCGAGGGTAGCCAGTCATTTGGAAGTTTAGCTCTCTTGCTTCTGTTGAGGCTTAATCCCACGGGCCAAGGATTGACGGGATCGTTTGCGAGTCCTACTCGTTTTACCAAGGTCCACCCGTCGGCCCCGCGACTCTAGGCTCAATTGAGAGGTAGTATGTTTTTTGTTTCCTCAAAAGAGTACCGATTCGATGAGTCGCCCTTGGGCGATATGGGAACAAGCTATTTGCTAGTCGGTATGGTCGCAAAGCGAACATATCAATAATGAATATGAGTACGGATTTTATTTTTCACTTGCGTGGAATTCGAGCCGTAACCCCTCCAATTCTGAGCTTCATCGATTTAGCACTTTGTTTCGGCCGATTAGGGCTTCTTAGAGGCTGAGAGTCATAAATGAGGGTAACCACGCCCCTATCCGGCTGCGGAAATCCCGGACTTTGTCCAGGTCTGGTCAAGAGAAATAATCAGCTAGTAATTTTCATTTTAAGGGTTGACCTTCACATCCATGTCAGGGGTTAGCGTTCAGTCTTGAGGAGAAAGTTATGAGAATCGGCACCATCGCCAAGATCTGTGGGATAAGCAGTCGTCTGATGAGGTATTACGAATCACAAGGGCTTGTTAAGCCGCATCGGGATTCCAATGGGTACCGCTATTACGACACTTCCCATGTCCGTCAGGTTCAAGAAATCCGCCAAATGCTTGCAGCAGGGTTCTCAACGAAAGAAATACAGGACTTCGTTCCATGCTTTTCAGGCGACCACGAGGCTGGGCCTTGCGAAGAAGGGCTGAATAAGCACATGGATAAGCTTCGCGAAATTGGTGGCGCCATGAAATCATTGGAAAGAAGGCGAGAGTTTTTACTTAATCGCTTGGAACGCTTTCATCTTTCTCCTCAGCAAATCCAGAATTTAGTTGAAGGAGAAAACTCTTATGAGGACAAAAGCGCTAATAGCCACCCTGGCATTAGCAACCTTCTCGATCGGCGCAGATGAGTATGTGCTCGGCCCGCTTTTTACGCCCATTGGAGAAGATTTTGGTATCCCGCCGGCACAAGTTGCCTGGCTAATCAGCTCTTTTGCCCTGCCATATGCCCTCCTGGCTCCATTTTTTGGCGCATTGGCGGATCAGGTAGGACGGAAAAACGTCATGATTCCGGGGTTGGTTCTATTCGTTTTAGCCACCTGTGCCACGGCGCTCTCAACCTCTTTCACCTGGGCCCTGCTATCGAGAGTAGTGACGGGGGCTGCGGCAGCAGCGATTATGCCAACAGTTTTTGCAACGATTAGCGACAATCTGAAAGGCTCGCAACAACTACAAGCTATGGGGGTGGTCCAGTTAGGGCTAACACTGGGATTGATTTTGAGCCCGGCCATTGGGTCATATCTGGTGGTGCTGGCCAATTGGCGAAGTAGCTTTTGGGCTATATCTCTAATCGCATTGGTCACCCTACTGTTTTGTTTGTTGCTCTTTCCTTCTGAACGGAGAGCCAACACGCTCAAAACCGATGAAAAGCTTTCGTGGCCTCTGGCGCTATCACAACCCGGAGTGTTTCCCGCACTTACAATGATGATGTTGGGGCTTGGAGTCGCCGTTGGAACCTACGCGATCGTCGGTGAACTATTACGCAGTCGCTATGACTACTCCACCGGGCAGGTGGGCATGGTGATGGCCTCTTTCGGCGCTACTACGATAATCGGAAACCTCTTGGTAGGGCCGCTGCATCGGCTGTTCCACAACACCATTACCGTGATTGCTGCCGGCATGCTGTGTGTTGCTGCAGGGATAGGCACTGTCACATTGACATCCGAGCTTTCCTTCACAGAATTTTGGATAGCGGGGGCTTGCTGGATGATCGGCGGAGGGTTCGCCGCACCTGCACTGCAGAGCTTACTTGGAAATCTTGATGACAGGAACAAAGGATTGATCTTGGCATCGGGAAGTAGCTGTCTAAACCTTGGAATAATGGCGATGACCGGCCTCGAAGGTTGGCTTCTGGCCTCAGTCGGACGGGAAGCAGTTGGATTGGTGGCAGTGGCCTCAGTGCTTTGTTCTATTCTTTTATTACTGAACTATCATAAGTTCACAAGGAAGCTGTTCACGCAAAGCAGTTCTTCGACGCTTTGAATAGTCACAGAAAACATAGCTCCCGAGCGGAACACAGGACAAGAGATTGAAAACCCAGTATCCATCGCTTCGAATTGCCAGAGCGACGAAGGATTTGGTCCGGATAACCAAAATGTACCAGCAAGGACTAGGTTTTTCGGTGCTGGGTTATTTCAAAAATCACGACGGTTACTCTGGTGTAATGATTGGCCAAAGCGGCTGCCCATATCATTTGGAATTCACCTGGTATGACAATGAAGATATTTTGGAACGACCATCTGAAGAAGATCTTCTCGTTTTCTATATTCCAGACGCTGATCAATGGGCAGGTCGGTGTTTTCAGATGGAGCTGGCGGGCTTTCTCTCGGTTGAGCCAAAAAACCCATACTGGAGGCTGCGAGCAAAAACATATAGAGATATGGATGGCCGAAATATCGTCATTAAAAACGGTCAATGGCCAGATTCTGGACAACCGAATCCCTGAAGATTTTTACTTCCCTCGAATAAAAGGAGGTCGTCATGAAGCTATCAGAGGTTTACAAAACACGGGAAATCCGCTTTCTGGATTTGTGGTCGATTGATGAGCTGACACTCAAGACGTACTGCATCATTTACGATGATAGGCCGCTAAATGATCGTCTCGTGGAGGCGGCATTTCATACCGCTAAACAACGTGTCTCTGAATCTGCCTTGGCGACATACCACTACGGTGTCGGGTTCGTTGGCATCCACCAAGGCAAAACTGGAAATTTCGTCTTCGTGGACTGGTGGGCTGATGAAAACGAACTTCATCATCATGTCTATGTCTCACCATCAGATTCACCCGCCGAGTTAGTCTATAAAACTCCAACAGGGCTCGCCGCGTGTGCATGGGACCTTTACTTGATTGGTCATGAGCGCGATGCCTGGGTCAGGCATGTGCTGGCTAATGAGACGAAGCCCGACATAAACAGCTATCTATCTGACACTTGTAATAGGTTTGTCTGACACACATTCGCACCGATGTTAAATCGTCTCTGTGGAAACTAATGCACCCGCTTGTACCTTGCTCCCTTATGAGGAAGATGTTTCCAAACTTCCAAGGTAGTTAAAAAGACATCGGATCATTAGCCGCGACGGTTTTTAAAAGAAGGGTTTCATTTTGCCAAAAGCTCAAACATCCAGGAAAGATTCACTCTTAGTCCACCTGCTTAAAAAGTGGCATACTCGCAGACGAAATCAGAATGAGTTAGAGAGCTCATCCGATTTTCTGCTGAAAGATATCGGCATTTCGAGCCCGACCTTACGGCATGATTATCGAGAGCGAATCTGGCGATATTGAGACTGAATCTAGATCTTGATCGATTTTCGAGTTTTATCAGGCACCGAGCTTAGTAGTTTCTGTGGTCGTCCATTTAATCCAGCCAGCACATCCAAAAATGCCCGCGTTGAAAACAAAGGACGCAGAGGTCGCAAAGCGAACATTCAGGCATAGGGAAAAACGACAGTCATTTGTTACGTATCAATGCCACTCGAGAGTAATTCCATGAGTTCCAGTTTACTTTGTTCTGGGCTTTTACCCGCGGTATCCAAAACAATTTTGGGTGACGCCCAATGCTGATAATTTCTTGAGACTACGCTTTCCCAATCTGGAAGTGAGAGATTCCTAATATCTGTTTTCCTGTTTTCTACCCGCTCGCGATGCTCTTGCTTGCTGGAGCAAATAATTTGTATTTCCACAAACTGCGACTGAGCTTGTTTGGCAACATTTATCCAGGCGCTTCTGGATTCAGCAACTGGGTTGGTTGAGTCTGCCACCACACAAACGCCATTTTTAAGATTTTCCAAAGCAAGCGCGAACGCAATTTTATATCCTTCATCATAGAGGTTTTTAAAACCACTATTTCTTAATTCTTGCTCTATTGAGTCAATGCGCAGATAGACTGCGCCAACTGATGAGGCCAAGTGCTTGGCGAGTTCTGATTTACCTACAGCAGGCAAGCCACCAAGAATATACAACATTTAATTACCCGTTCTTCACCTTGGAACAAAACGCCTTAGCATCGCGGCGCACCGATTGACGCAAAGGTGCGTCCGACAAAAGCCATTCGCTAGCTTCTACACGGCTGGACGTTTTGTTAGCAACGCCCATACACCGGCTGATGAAAGTAGAGCGCCACCAGCAAAATTAAACCTACGCTGCGCTTTGGTCGAGAAAAGCAGCCGGCGAGCAGATGATGCGAAGACTGTGTAAAGCGTGGCATTGATTGTCGCCAAAGCAACAAAAGTGATCGCGAGCAACCACATTTGGAGCACTCCGTTTTCACCCGGTGTAATGAACTGCGGCAAAAAGGCCATGAAGAAAACAATGCCCTTGGGATTCAGCGCTGTTACCAAATACGTGTTGGCGAATAATCTCAAGTGTGACGAGTCAGGCGTCGATTCCGACATTTCAGTAGGTGAGAAGCCTGCACGAATCAACCTGATACCAAGGTAAAGGAGGTACAAACCACCTACCACTTTCACTGCTGTAAACCAGAAAGCAGACACCGCGAGCAAAGCTCCCAAACCCACAAGTGAAGCAAATAATGCGGTGGAGTCACCTAGCGCAACAGCAGCCACCAAAGGAATATTGGCACGAGGACCATGACTAACTGAGTAGCTGATAACCGCCAATATCGTCGGGCCAGGGATCACCAGCAGGACCGTCGATGCAACAACAAACGCAAACCAGGATTCGATTGCCAAGAAACCTTCTCCTTATTAAGTTGAGGCCAAGCGTAAACGTCTGACAGCAAGAGTTGACGAGCTTTCACCGGCTGCGTGCCGTCAATTGCCCGAATCTTCCGGTCAACTTTAGACCATCTCTCAAGTTCAATCCCATCAACACTAAATTGACTGCACCCACAAGCAGTTCAATTCCTTGCACTGTATAAAAACGCGCATCAAAAGCGCCTACTGATGCCCAGCTATCAAGAAATACGGCGCACGGTATTAGTATCAAAATTCCGTTAATGCCAATGACAGGCATTCTTGTCTTCTTTTGTGAAACCAGCTTTCCACTTCTGGCTTTGGCCAAGGTGAAACCACTCCCCCCAGCTAGTGCAATGGAAGGCACGAGAATAAACAGACCTGGCCATACAATGAGGCTTTTCACAGTTGCGACGGACCCTGGCGAGCCGAAGATCTCGACCAAAATTGTTGCCGAGAAAAAGATGGCTATGCACAGCGTTGCTATTGCCGCGGAAAGACGATGAAGGTTGAGCATCATGGTTTCCCCCAGGAAGGCCAGTTGGTAACATGTTGTCATTCTGTATACGACAACCCATGTTGTCAACACGTTGTCAACTTAGAAGGGCGCCAGATGACCGATTCTCAGAAAGGCCGAGTGTTTACCGATATTGTCCTTGAGGTGTTTAAGCTCGGAGGACTCCTTGTAAGCGAAGGTGATCAGATGGGATCAGAATATGGGATTACGAGCGCTCGCTGGAAAATTTTGGGGGCTCTTTCTCTCGCCGGTGAACCACAAACCGTTCCGCAAATAGCACGGAGAATGGGACTGACAAGACAAGCGGTACAAAGACTTGTGGATGCTATGCATGAGGATGAGTTACTGCTGTTTAACGAAAATCCGGACCACAAACGTGCGAAGCTGATAAGCCTTTCTGAATTTGGAGCAATGGCATATTCGAAATTGGGCGAAAAGCAATCTGGTTGGGCAGTGAAATGCTCAGCGGACATTACACAGGCAGAGCTCGAAACGACGCTATCTGTTCTTAAACGAGTCTCTGCCTCTATCGACAAGTAACGCATTCGCAGTGGACTTACTCGGAGGATGAGGGCCTATATGTATGGTTCAAAATGAGGGTTTCCGCCCGTCTGTGTGACAAGCTGATGGCCGCAAAGCGGACATTCATGTTGGGCGATCACAGCCCTCCGATGGACCGCTATTCGAGGCTTGGGGGGGTGTCTTCCTTCGCGGGGGAAGTCCAGCGCGCAGCATCCGCTGCCTTTACTTATTATAGAATTCCCGCGAGATTCTCACTGTGGATCCAAGTCTGAGGAGTATGCAGCTGAGAATGATTCGGCGTACCGTTGTTACCATTATCATCAGCGTAACAATTTATTATTTTGCTACTATCAGCCATAGTTCGACCATCGCCACGCGTACTAAATTTTGCCCCCAGCTTTTGAATTGTATCTCCCTTAGAGTAAACACAATATAACTTCTCAATGTTTTCCATAATTGGAGCATACTCGTATCTAACTGGAGTGCCGAGTAAAATCAACTTTTTAATATTAAGGCCCATCCTAGTTGCTTCCATTGCGATATTACCACCATGACTATGAGCAATAATATCAACTTCACTAACGCCCTGAAGCCAATTAAATAGGTCTTTTGCAGCAGCTTTGCGCTTGCCGTGACTATTATCACCACTCCACTTAAAAGGGGAGCTACCTTGATATAAGTTTGGAACTAGCGAATCTATATATTTCCAAAAATCTCCACCTTTTTGCCACCAAGCTTCTGAAGACGCCCAAGTTCCATGAACTATTATAGTGAGATTCTGCGGTGGCGAGGATATTGGAGCAGGTGATGTGTATTTTTTAGCTGAGACCATTCCAATAGTTTTGGACACGTCCTTCATTCCGGCTGAAGCTAATAGCGCCGAAAGTTTATTTTGATATACTGGATCTAAGCTGCAAATTATTTCAGAAATATTCTCAACAAAACTATAGCTATTTTTTCTTTCTGCCAGGCCAACGATATATTTTTCTTTAAAATTGTACTCAATTTTTTCTGAGCAAATTATGTAGTCTAAAAAATACATTGAAGAAAGCCTTAGATCACCTGTGTCATATGATAAAGCAATAGCAATATCATCTATATAAGACCATGCTTTTTCTGCATCAAACGCTTCAAATTGATCGTATATAAATTCGACTATATCGTTCATGACCTAGCATCTCCTTCTTCGTGGAAAAACTCGGATCTATAACAGCAATTAAGCAGCGCGCTTTATCATTGCAAAAATTTGACTGCGTCATTATCACTGACTTTGAACCATCAATCGCGCTGCACATAAATCCATAAAAAATAGCGTAGCCGAGGATGGCCATCTCTGCCACGTAATCATCTTGCGTCTTCAACTTGCTCCGCCAATAATACTGGATGAAATGGCTGTGATTAGCTTGGAAGCTCTGGAGGAAAGACCTGACTCGAATGTCCGCTTTAATTTATGAAACTCGGGGTTTGCACGGGTCGCAAAGCGGACATTCAGGTAGGACGATTAACGCCGGCTCACGCGCCGGTTTGGAACCGCGAAGCGGCGAAGAATCGTTCGTTGTGCAGCCGATTGTTAGATTTAGACCTGAATCACCCCAACATTGCTATTCGCCCCCTCCAAGACGAAATGCGAAACTCCAATGCTTGTCTTCACTGTCGTTGGCGACAAAGACGTGACCACAGTCTGAAATGCAATCTCGCTTGAGTTTAAAAAATTCAAATAATGCTCTATCAAAGCCCTATCAAATGATATCTCAGCTGCTTCTATAAATAAAATTAAAGGCGTGTACTCAGCATATGTTTGCATTTTCGCAATGAGCAACTCGAATATTGCACCATTCGACTCACCACCAGACAACGCACTCAAACAAACCTCAAAATTCCGATTTCTTAGCGAACATCGTATATCGTTTTTTTCATCGTCTGAAAGGTCTAGTGATATTCGGGTAAACATTGAGTATTGACTAAATCCGATTTTATCGAATAATTTTTGTAATGTGTAAATATCCACCCCAAGGATTTTACAAAGGTATTCAGACTCTTTTAATTCTCCTCGATTGGGGACACGAACAAATTCTCGACTAAAAAAGAACGATCGAAACGGTATCCCACAAAAAGAAGAATCAACTCCATCAATATATATATTGTACGATTGACCCTTGATCGAAACTATCACCTCGTGCTTCTCAGGCAAAAACAAGTTGATACTGTATTTTATGTCCTTTCCCCTAGGAGGTATCCAACGCTCGGGACTTTTTTCGGAACCTAATACTGCTAACCATTCGCAAATTGCAGTCTTTCCTGAACCGTTCTGCTGGCTCTCAATGAGAGTAACCTTGCCGAGATTTATTACCGACTGATCTTTAAAAACCGGGCTGCACATAATTCTTATCTTGGATACCCACCCTACATTTCGGCGCATTCTTCCTTGCTTACGCTTTATCGACTCTTCATGTAGAAGCTTCCAAGAAATAAGCTCACTAGCTGTAAAACCTTCACCGCTGTTAACGTCAACAAGTCTTGCGTGATTTTTACATAGCCAAATGCCATTACTTACAGATCGTAAATCTTCTTCTAATAGGCCATTCTGCCCTCTGGGGCCATTCACTGAAGCACTATATATATGAGCGGCCTCTCCGATGCTGCTTATTTGATCAATTTTGTCGCCGGGTCCAATCGTGATGACCTCGCACTCAGGATGGCTGCATTCGTAACCAGCCCTGCCTGCCAAAATGGCTTTGGTACCCGCTGTAAACTCAATTCTCATTTTTGACATACAGGTCTAACACTTTTATTTATCGGCCCAACCGGCGGCGTCTGGTGGAGGCCGCAGTCCGGAACAAGCTACGACAACTAGTTAAGAACTCTCGCTCTCTCGATTCATTTGCTCCTCCAAATCGTTGATCATGAGTCTCTCGCTCTCAAAAAACCAATCTAGTGAAAGGAACTCGAATGCCAAGCGACCAACGAAATGCTCAGAAGCAGCGTAGGGTAACTCGTTATTGAACATAGACGCCCGATTGAATAACTCGAATCCAATGTTATTGGCCATTACCACATTGAGGTCAAAACCGGAAGCGTTCGCACGGGCACGTAGCGAAGATTGGCTAATCACAACTAGGAGAAAGATCGTCCCACTAAGGAACGCATATAGGGTTTCTGGTTCTAGAAGTGAGAGTGTGAAAGGATAATAATTGCCCCAGAGCTGTTCAGTCTTATCGTGATTGAGCATAAATAGCATCGGTTCATCAACGCCTTCAAAAAGCTGCTCAATATTTACCTCTTCCTGAGTGGGAACGCCAATGTAAAAGACTCCCTCTTCAGGGGAAATACGTGATGGTCGTCCATCAGCAGCCTCTACAGCAACATAATTTATTGCCCAGTTATGATGCCTTTCTTTGAGGGGCAAAGGCTGCCTCTGAATACCTGGAAAACCACCGACACTACCCACATCTTCCTCAAGGTACTGATGGATTGTTTTAATCGCCAGAAGTTGTCGGTCAGTGCGCTTATTTCGATTGGCACTTGACTTGACCTCTATCACGAATGGATCTGTTGCACCGAGCAAACAAACATCACCATGCCTGATGATATTTGTGAGGTCACACAATAGCGCAGGCACATTGTTCGAGAGAGCTTCCTGCAAAAGATTCCTTTCAGCGCGAATCCCTTTTTTGCCGCCAATGTAACCGGGAGCCGGTTTCATTTCAGAGGAATCATGATTGTAAAAAAATCGCTTCAGGTTCCACTTGCTGACGTACTTGTTTGCGATTCCATCTCTAAAACAACGCCATAGGTAGAGAAGAAACTTGTAACCCGAAATCCTTGCATTGCAGGAGGTGATTCGTTCTTTAATTGCAGATGACTTCGCCTTACTCGTTCCCTTCTCCCTTAGTTTCGATTTTAGAGACTTTCGCAAAGCTTGCTGTTTCGAGACTTTTGCCTCGATGTCTACAACGCGATCGATCAGATAGCCCTGAATCTCAGCCAATGGTCGAAGATCGGAGGCTCCCGGGTCCAAATCATTAAGCATCTTCTTCAGTTGGCACACATGCCGCTTGTAATAGCGAAGCATGCAAAGGTTCTCGTCGCTCATAAGAATATCCAACGCCAACCAGGATGAACGACTACGAGATAGAGGTGAAGCCGCAATGTAATAGACGTTGCCGGGACTTGCCTTGTTAAAGGATTTGCGCGACGCCGAAGCAAAAGAAGCATACAAGGGCCGCCCCAAAAGTAATTAATTGAACGCTTAGCGAGTAGTGTGAGTGCTGATCAGACACCTTCAATGGCGACAGTGTCCTGTTGGTCAGCTCAACAACAACTTGATCAAGTTCAGCTTTAAGCTCTGCTTCAGACTCTTTAGGGCCAATACTGTCAAGCTCGCCTTGGATTTCGGGCTGATAGTTTGTAAGCAATACATAGTTGGAGTTCAGTCTATATAGATGCCACATCCCGTAGAGAGAAGCCATCCCGGACAGCACGAAAAGCGCCCAGGAGATAAACAAAACGGATGGAAATACCAGCCCCTCCTTTCCCGGGCCAATCAGAGAGCTTGAAAAGGAGACGGTGCCAACCAATACTGCGGCGGTAATCGTTAAAACGGTTTTACAAACATCGAGGCGACTTTCCCAGTAACGCCCATGGACTGCATGCATCTGCGCAGCAGTAGCATCAACCGCCTCGCCAAGTGCGGGCATCACAGATTCGATGTCTAACTCTTTCATATTTACCTTTAATGCTGCCAGCGTGCGCGGCTTTGTAGTGAAGGCGAAGCCGCAACGAAAAGGGCATCGCCGTGCCTGGCCTTGATACTGATTGAGCCTTCTCCCCAGCCCAGCGGTTGCCCGCTAAGCTGGAAGGCGACCAAGCTCTACAAGGGAGAAGACTCAATGAACTTTTACCATAGCACCCACCGCCATTATTGTGGAATCGACCTGCACGCCCGCAACCTGTATGTCTGCATCATCGACCAGCAAGGCGAGGTGTTGCTGCACAAGGAAGTCAAAGCCCGCCCGGAACCGCTGTTGGCTGTGCTGGAACCCTTTCGTGATGACCTGGTGGTCGGGGTCGAGTGCATGCACTGCTGGTACTGGATCTCGGACCTGTGCGAAGAACACGGCATCAACTTCATTCTGGGCCATGCGCTGTACATGAAGGCGATCTACGGCGGTAAAGCCAAGAACGACCGCATCGATTCCTTCAAGATCGCGATGCTCATGCGGGGCGGTAATTTCCCATTGGCTTACGTCTACCCCAAGGAGATGCGGGCCACTCGCGATCTGTTGCGCCGTCGCACTCGCATCGTCCGGCATGGGGCCATGCTCAAGGCCCACGCTGTGAACACTCTGGGGCAGTACAATATGCCGCCCAGCAAAGCCAACCTCAACAACCCTGGCGGCCGCTCACAACTGACCGCTGCGTTTACCGATCCAGATGTTCAGCGCAACGTCGATCTGGACCTGGCGATCGTCGACTGTTACCAGCACGAACTCAAAAAGCTTGAATGGCACCTGGAGCAGCAAGCCAAGCAACACGACCCGGCATCACTCAATGTGCTGAAAACCATTCCAGGAGTCGGTCGAATCCTGGCCCTGACCATTCTCTACGAAGTCGGCGATATCCAGCGCTTCGAATCGGTTCAGAAATTCGCGTCCTACGCTCGCCTGGTGAAGTGCAAGGCGGAATCCGCCGGCAAGGTTTACGGCACTCAGGGCAACAAGATCGGCAATGCCCATCTGAAGTGGGCGTTCTCAGAAGCTGCCGTGCTGTTCATCCGTAACAACGACAAGGCCAAGCGCTACGTTGAGAAGCTTCAGAGGCGGATGAACAAGGCCAAGGCCCTGTCGGCCCTGGCCCACAAGCTGGGACGAGCGGTGTACTTCATGCTCAAAGACAAACGGGTGTTCGATGAACAACGGTTCCTGAAAGGTTAGTCACGCCTCGGGCTGAGCATGACGTCTAACTGGATCAGAAAGGATGACACCGAAGACTGCGAGTCCGCTGACTGGTACGCCGATGCCGAAGCGGTTTTCTGTCACCGATGTCGAAACCAGATGCCTTGATTGGCCAGCCCGTGGGCGTGCCTTAATACCATGAGCCAGTGCGCTTACACCGGTCCTGAGCCTGACACTAACTGGAGCCATGCAGCCCGACACCTTGAATAGTGCCAGTGACCGGTTAACCGATGAATGTCTGGTGCCCCTGACCCACTGATGGAACGACCGGTCAGGCGGTGGCCTAAAGCCACGTAAGAGAGCCCCTATATGTGTTTGCTGTAAGTGCCTGACAGCTCCGCGAGACTGACGAAGCAGGCGTTCTTGCTCATGGGTTTAGGTTGGCCGCTGGCGCGGCCAAAAAAATGACTATTGCCTGTTGATTCCGAGAAGGCTCATATGTGTTAACTCTAATGCTCAAAGCAGTCTATAGGCTCTATCGTTTTAGCTATTTGAGTAATCGCCATACATACCATTGAGAACAGCAGATCGAACGTCTGCCTAGAGCCATAAGTATCGACCAAGCCCGCTTCCCCCCTTTTCCACTCAATATCCAGGCCCCCTTGAGTCAAGATTTCGGTAATTCGTTCGGTGATATCAGGAGTAGTTTTAAGAATCTCAATCAGCCTTGCGCGACACTTTTGATCTTCTAGACTCGCGATTGAAAGCCTGTGGGCAACATCGTTTCTTATCGATTTGAAGAGCATTAATTGCTGTCGAATAGACCTACGAATAATGCCTAAGCGGAAAGACAGCTCTATCTTCGCCGAAAAAGAACCAAGATGAGCGTAAGCGCCGTCGAGACGATCATCATTCTTACCAGTTGGCCGGAGCAAAAAACCCTTCAAAACCTCCCTCAAACTCTCATCTAAAATAGAGGCTGCAATGATAACCGCTCCGCGGTCACTCTCTTCAGAGATAAGCTTGTAGTAGCTAGAGAATATTTCGGCTGCTTCAGGGCCTGAAAATTCCGACATATCATTCCTCTGAGTCAACGCCTTGGCTTTGCGGCGTGCCGGAGCGCCAGCGCAGGTGCGTGCGACAACAGCCGCTTATTATATGTGAGAAAAAGTATGAACAAGTCACCTATTTTTGTTCTTGTCTCTGTTTACGTTTGGCTCTTTGTCTCTCCTCACATATTCCGTCGTGGGCGGTGGTGAGGGCTTTTGGTTGTTGTTATTGGGCTTGCCTTTGTCATCGCTCATGAAACGAACTCCCTAATAGTTAATAGAACTACCCAAGTTCCCAGAAGCCAAGCCGAAGTGGCGAGATCGCTATATGCCAATTCAACATTTTTAACCTTCCGATCTAATGTCGCATCGAGTATTTCCAGCGTATCAACATAGCAGTTGAATAGATGCTGCTCACTGTCTTCTGAACTACTGTCTCTGAGATAGACTGCCGTCTCACGGCTTTTCGGCATTACAGGACAATCATCAATCTTTAGTGCCTGAAGTGCGTGGCCCCAAGAACAAACAAGAGACAGAGTAGCCAAAGAAAACACAGCCAATATGAACCAGTTTAGAACAGAATTTGGCGGGATAACGAGGGCTGACTTAATTGTTGCTATAGAACCCAGAGCAGCAATGAGGACCGAGAGCAGCGTGATTAGCTTTGTGCACTTTTCTTCAAGGTACGCGAACCTAATTTGCTCCTCGTCGTACCGGTTTTTTAGGTAGCCCAAGACATCACGCATTAGCCTGATCCACATAACATCTTATTAGTTTGAATTCACACTAAACCCAGTCGACTCTTTCGATCTAGACCTGATTCACAGTGCGAATTTCCGATCCATTTCAGAGGGATACTAGCTGCCTTTCCACGATCCTGCGAACTCGGGCTTTGTCAAAAGTTTGCACGCGGCTTATCTGTGCAAATTGAACCGTCAGCATTTTGCGGATTTCAGGTGTTTTTCATTATATGCCCATACAGGCTACAGGGATTTTTGCCGACCAAAGGCCCTCATAAAAACTCAACTTTAGACCAATAACTTAGCTCCAGAAAGAATGGATTTCTTAGGGTTGAGCCAGGAAAACGGGCTTGGATTGAGTGCGAGGCGATTGTTCGCTTTTGTTTAAAAGCAAAAAATCATGAGGCCTTGAGCCAAAGAAACCATCACTAAATTGATCGGCTTGGGAGATGCGAGGCGATACATGGAGCCCGCATCACCTATGGAAAAACGTAGACAGGAAGCCACGACGCCTCCAGCACAATACTAAGGGGTTAATTCTCTCCCTCAGGATCCTCAACAAACTGCGCCACTTTTTGCAGTTCCACATCGAAGTACATGCAAAGCTTGTCCAAAATTTCGGTCGTTGTGTTGTAGCCTCGCTGGTTCGCTATCTTGGACAGTGTCGTTCTGTGGATCCCCGTCTCCCTGGAAACCTCGTCCAGCGTAACTCTGCGATTTTCTTGAAATCCTTTCTCTGCGATTAGCTCTTTCAGGCGAAATCTGATCATTGGGTATGTCCTTTGTCGATGAGCAGATTCTACTCAAATTGCCGCCTCCTTTCATCTTACGATGCATACACGCTACAAAAGATGCTTGACTGCGTCGCCGATAGTCGTAATATGTAGGCTATACGCTACATTTGACGAATAGGAGGTGCGTATGAATAGTACTGAATACCTGACCACTGAAGAGCTGTCCAAGCGAATTCACTATGACGTGCGAACGATTCGTGAACGTCTGAAAGACTCTGTTCTTATCGAAGGGACCCACTACATACGGCCGTTCGGAGGGCGAAAAATCCTTTACCTCTGGGAGGCTATCGAAAGGGATATGACTCTGCACTCAAGTAACCACAGCGTTGCAATTCCAATGGCCAATGGAGGACGCATGCATGGGTAGTGTGAGAGTGCGTGAAAGCACACAAAAACTGTTTATCGACTTCCAATACTGCGGACAACGTTGTCGTGAACAAACTGCTTTAGATAACACTTTGGCTAATCGCAAAAAGCTCGAAAGCATACTCAAGAAAATCGAAGCAGAGATCACGCTGGGTACCTTCGAGTATCACCGCTACTTCCCGAATAGTTCCAAGGCCCAGGAGTTCACGAAGCAAGCGGAAGTGCAGCGCGCCAGGGAAGCTCACGACACGCCGCTCTTCGAGACCTTCTCAAAGGATTGGCTGGATGAAATGAGAATCCAATGGCGTCGGTCTTACATCAGCACAATGGAGGGAACATTGAAGAACTACCTCAACCCCCAATTCGGGGAAAAAGAGGTTGGCCACATCACCAAGAAAGACATTCTCGAATTCCGGGCCTCACTCGCCAAAGTTACAACCCGGAGTGGAAAGCGTCTTTCAGCCAGTCGTATCAACCGAATCATGACGCCTTTGCGCATGATCCTTAGTGAGGCGGCCAACCGCTATGAGTTTAGCTCCCCCTATCACGGGATTAAATCACTGAAGGTTCCGAGGACGGACGTGGAACCGTTCGGAATTGAGGAAGTAAAGCAGATCATCGATACAGTCCGACCAGATTTCAGGAACTACTACATCGTTCGCTTTTTCACCGGCATGCGCACCGGCGAAATCGACGGTCTGCAATGGGATCACGTGGATTTCCAGCGCAGGCAGATTCTTGTGCGACAAGCGCTGGTCAACGGGCAGTTGGAATACACCAAGAACGATGGCTCCTTCCGTACCATCGAGATGTCGCAAATGGTCATTGATGCACTGAACGACCAGAAACGAGCGACTGGCAACAGGGATTTCGTTTTCTGTAGCCGGAACGGCAGCCCTCTCTGCCACAACAACGTCACCAAGCGTGTCTGGTACCCGCTACTGCGGCACCTGGGGCTGCGAGAGCGGCGCCCTTATCAGACCCGCCACACAGCCGCGACGCTTTGGCTGGCATCGGGAGAAAGCCCGGAGTGGATTGCACGGCAGATGGGGCACACAACTACGGAGATGCTTTTCCGGGTGTACTCCCGTTTCGTGCCAAACCTCACTCGCCAGGATGGATCGGCCTTCGAACGTTTGATTCGACAGAACTTCGACAGCCCTTCAATCCCAGAGACAAGTGTATCCAATAAAGACCAGGAGACCGTTGATGAGCAGTAACGTTATCCCGATTAGGCCTAATCATGATGCTGAAAACGATGTTGCGTACAACCCGCCTGCAGTTCAGGACGTTCGAAGGTTGGCTCGTGCGCTTTTCATCTCTCTGAACATAGCGCCCGGTGATTCTCTGGTATGCCTTTTGGGCAGCGGGGCCGAAGCGTCCAACTTTGAAGCAGTCGTTTCCTGGGTAAAAGACACCTTGATTCGCGAGCAACTTCCTCCTGGCCGGCTTGCCCTCCAGGTATTGCTCCCTGCGCTGGAAGCACGCCTGCATACCATCACGGAAACCGTACCTCGCTTCTAAGAAACCCGCCCCTCTCCAAAATATACCGACACCGTAAGAGAGGGGCGCCCCTTAAAGGAATTCAATAATGACTCTTGATCCGATCGTCCTTTTTCTTTTGTTCATTGGCGCCATTGCCATCGGCTCTCTGCTTATCTACGTGAAGATCATCTTCGATCACCGGGTGCCCACATCTACTTCCTCAACAAAGACTGCCGGGCCTCGAGACCATCAGCCAGTCCTGATTAGCAAAGGTCTCAAGGTATACCGCATGGAAGCCAAAGTCGCTGGAAAGCCAACTGAGTATTACCTGGATATTGATGACCGAATCATCGTCGGGATCCATCAACCCTCCAAGCATCAATATGCCGGCATCCGATGTGTGGTTTCCGAAGAGGTACTCAACGACCTCGCAGGCTCTTTGGAGTCAGTTGCAGCGGCACAGACTGGCGGGACGGAATAAGTGCAATCTGCCGCTAAGAAACGATTAGGCCTAATCAGCCACTAAGGAGACCATATGATTCACCCAATGGCACTCGTATTCGCAATCATCATGATCATGGCGGGTCTATTTGCCCTTCTGTATCTCGCTATCCATATATACACACGGTCGGAGGAGCGGCGCCTGCAGGTCGAGCAGAACCGATATGACACTTCAGTTGAAGTGAAAGCGGGTACTGACTATTCGGTTCGGTTTCGGCCGAGCGCGAATAGTGACACGCCCGCCAGCGCCTACCTCTTTGCCTGCAACCCGCTCTCTCATAGCGTTCAAGTTGCCACCATGAACTCACCGACCAGAGTGACCCTGGAATTGGATGCCTCGGCTTTTGATGACATAGCGATTGCTTGGATCCAATACCGCGATCTGACCGGTGCGGTCGGCGGGCCTGTTGGTGACGAACTAGGCAGCCGTGATAACCCCTGGCTCTGAGGGTTTATCAGAGGATGCCCACATCGGCTGGTCGTGGGCATCCTCAACAGTCTACTCAGACCGCAACACGGGCGCGGCCATTCCCAGCATCACCATACAATAGCGAAACCCGAACGAACGGCTTTGATCACGCTCACTGTCATTTCCAAAGTCCAGACCAATGAACAACCATCTGCCTTCCACTTTCCGGTGTTTGTTTGCCGGAGCTCTGCTTTCGATCGTATCGCGGTAAGTGAGTCTCAGCTGCTTTTTCCAGAGCGCCCGATAGGGCGACCGATCGCGAATATCACCATTGGTGAAGCTCAGATTACGCCGGGGAAAACCAAGAGCTTCAAGAAACTGAAGGTACTTTTTCGCCATCTCTGGTTTGTGAGGATCCCGAAATATAAGTGAGGTTGCCGTCTTCCACTGGTTGTGGATGTAGTAGTCGACGACTTCCCAAACCAAGTTGGAATTGTGGTGAAGCAACTCTTCGACACGATCAAGTAAGCTCTCAAAAAGCGCCTTGCTACTCCGGGTCCTTGGCTCAGTATGCAAACGGATTGAGTCACCTCTCGCCTCGTCCTCGTTGACGTCGGAAAAGCGATGCCTTGAGCTTTGTGTTCGCAGCGTATTGCTTCTAAGACCTGCAAGGTATGCTGAGCGCTCTTCCAATAATTGGCATGCTTCAACGCTTAGGCCTAATCGTTCCGCCAGAACCCCCTGCTCAATCGAAGTCCGTTGGCGAAACTTCAGGTACTTCTCGATCGACATCAGCCTATCCCGAAACGTCTGTTGCTCGGGCTCAGCTTTCGCAAATGGTTTTTCCGTCGGCCACAGCACATTTGCCCGGTCTGGGTATGAATTCCTGACCCTACCCAACAGGCTCTGAACACCGGCCTTATTCATTAACCGATAGACTGATGAGATTGAAACGCCGGAAGTCGCAGTCAGTGTTCTTTCGCTAAACATATCCTTGCGCTCATCCAAGACCAGCGCGGCCAGGTCCATCGTGTGGATGTAGTGCTCAAGACTCATGTCCGGGCCGGAGTGTCCAAGCAGCCTAGCGACCGCATACAAGTCCGGGCGATGCCGTGCCTTCAGCAATTGCTCGGCAAATTCGGACGATTGATCCAGCCATTGCTCTGTTATCGGCTGATCGGAAAATAGCGTTGTCCTCTTCCCGTGATGCGCAAGAATCAACCTAAGAAACGTCCAGCTGGCAAAACTGTGGCGGAGGTGGTGGTATCGGAGGGACTGGTCACCTGTCACCTCTCGCATAAGCTGGTGCAGAATCGGCATGACCTTGTCCTGTCTGACCGGCATCCACCCCCTGCCCGGAACGGCAAATAATGCAGCAGTACAGGGTCGCTCTTGCTCCTCGCTGCGACGATATTCCAGCCATGCCTTGAGGAGACTAAGCTCACCGTCATCCAGCAACGCATGAATGGGTATCTGCCGTTTGGCATTTGCGGTCTTTAATCGATGCCCCGCATATCGACGAACGATAATGGCGGATCGCCCCACCAGGTGAATGTCCTCAGTTCGCAGCATCAATGTTTCCATTCGCCGCAACCCGCACCGGAAGCCCAGCACAAAAATCAGTTCCACAATCGTTGGAAGGTCGGGCGCGATTAGCTCCAGTTCAGCATCCCTGATGCGCCGTCGGATCTCCTGATAGTCATCCAGAGTGATCAGGTTTGCATCGACCGGATGTAAGATCGAGCCTCCTCCCAGGTTCATCACTTCTGAAAGCTTTGGAACACCATAGTCATAAGTCAGAAAGTGATGAAATTCGCGCAATCCAACGCACAGCTTATTCCGAAATCCTGCGCTCTGAGCGTCCGCAAGAACTTCCGTATAAAGCTCTTCGAATTCTGCGATGTCGAAGTTCGAGATATCACTGTCACCTGCCAGCGCGGCCAGGCGGGTTCCCGTCTGCCTCACGTACTGTCGAATGGTCGAGAGCGCAAGCCGTTTTCCTGATGCCGCAGGCTTCGTACACAAGTGAAGGGCCCAGGCCGCTAGCATACGCTCACTTCGACTAACAAGGTGCTGGTCATCTTCCAGCAGCTTTCTGATCTTTTGCGCAACGAGCTCTCGGTCACTGCCTTTCAAGATTTCCCAGAGTGCCTGCGCCCATTCAAAGGTTTCCAGCTCTTCGAGGGAGGAACCTGTCTCCGGCGAGGTCGGCTCATCGCAATGGTCCTTTACAATCTTGCCAGTTGGCGAGGCTGTCGAGTAAACACCGTGTAGGCGCTGCCAAACCTCTGGTCGCAGCGAGTGACTAACATGCTCCCGAGCCATGTATGCGCCGATGTTTACCGGCAACTCGTGATAGGTCAGCGCTTTACTGGCTGTCATGAAGTCTGAGAAGTTTTTAGGCGAGTTCTCTACACCGTCGCAGCTCTTGAACCATAGGCGTAGAAACGGCCACAACGCTTTCGCCGGCGTTTGATTCCGGAGCGGTTCATTTTCCTCCGGTCTAAGCCGAAGAAAAATCATCTCCGACAAAGGGTCGGGAAACCACCGCCGCCGTTCCAGACTCTCTGAGCCGCGCCAGGGCAACTCAAGATCCAGATACGCTCGCCCCGCGAGAACGGTCAGTTTTTCAGGGATGCTCTGCAGAAGCTTATGCAACGCTCCTGAATCCACCAGACCACTGTTGAGGGCGGCACTGACGATGAGCGCTCCGATGACCAGACGTGGCTCTAAGTCGCTGAAGGACTCGGTTTGAATCCAGTCGATCAAAGACAAACGCCATCGTTCTGCACGTTCGGCTTCAACGGGATGAAAAGTCTGAAACACGCTTCGATGAGGTTCAAGCCGGATCGGCACGGCTGGCAACGGGAAGTCACGTCCGCCAACACGGTTGGCGAATTCAACGAAGGCGCGCAGACGCTTGCCAAAGCGCACATCGGCGCTTTTACCCAAGGTTTCGTGAATACTCTTCTCCAATGGCCACATCAATCCGGCCTCGAAGGCTTTTTCAGATCGTCCTGAGAGTATTTCGGCGCCGGCCAACTCACTACCAGAGAGGAATGCCCTGAGCTCTTCAGCCACTTGCCGCGTACCCGGCTCCAGCTCTAGAGACAAAAATTCATTCCAGATAGATTCCATCGGTGTCATCGTGAAACACCTCCCGCGAGACGGCTGGCAACGGGCGTGAACCCCAGTTCCTCCATGATCGGCTCCAGGTACCGAGTCATCATGTCGCGATATTGTCTGGAAGATAGAGACGAGTAACGGCTCCAGGGTTCTTCGCCAAAACTGGCGTGCCCCATAAAGGCGTTGACGTAATCAGGCGGACAGTCCGCTTCTCTCAACTCAGTGCGCATAAACCGACGGTGGGCATTAGCCGGCAATCCCAGGAATTCATCCAGGTGACGCACCATGGTCTTAGGACCAACCAAGAGTTTTCCGTCGCGGCCATCGGCTGACCGCAAGAAAAAGCAGGTTTCCTTCTCGGTTTCAAAACTGGACTTGAACCTAAAATCGTTGGTCGCTTCGAGCACCTTGAGATGCTGCTCGTAATGCTCGAGTTGTCGCAACACCATGTTCGGCAAATAGCTGAGACGAGTTTTTCGCTTTTGCTCATTGTCTTTATCCGACAGAGCCGTAAGCCGGAGCTGGCCATTGATTTCTTCAAGAGAGAATAACGGCGTTTTCACCGCACGATAACCTGTCGCAAACGCCAACATCTGAACCGTGTAGAAGGTGAAGACGTTGTGGTATTCCGCGAAATCGGACCACAGGTCATAGGTGCGTGCAGCTCCTAACCGCGCCTTTAAGTCCGAAACCGCGTTCACGACCGCAGGCTTGGAGGCGCAGGCTCGGCTGCCGACGTAAACTTTACGTTGTTCTGCTCCGATTAAGTGACCCCCTTCATCACTATCCAACGGCAGTTCAGCCTGTTTTGCTAATTGGGCGGCCACTGCCACGTAACGATCGATCAGATCGCCTACGTTTGGGCTGAAGTAAAAGCATTTGGTTTGCGCGAGGACATGAGGTTCACCGGTGATCGCGACCGCATCAACGACATCTCCGGTTTCAGCTGTAATCGCATCAAACATCACCTTTTCCCACCGACCCCAAGTGACCCGCTCCGACTCTCCAGCATCGTGGACGAGTTTTTTGAAAGCCTTTCTGTATAGCTTTGCGGAGTGGGTGAACACCTTTGTTTTTGGGGACGGCTTCTGACCACGCCGTTTCAACAGATCTAAAACGCGATCAGTCAGCCCACAGAGATCCGGTAACAGGACATTATCGAGTATTTTCCTACCGGACTCCTCAGGAACTTTGAGTTCGGTTTTGTATTCAGGGAAAGTCGATTCTATGCACCAGAGGTTTCGTACTGGCGACAACGATAAGCGAAGATATTGTTCTTCGGGTTCTTCGTATCGTTTGCGCCGTTTGAAGCGCCCCCTCTGAATACGCAGCCCGATCGCCCTCTCCCACGAGACGCCTGTCCATAAGACGATTAACGTCAACAAAGCCAACTCATGGAATACTTTTTCTTCTTTAGACCCACTGATAAGCACCGGACGATTAAGGTAACTCAAGGCGGCCATAGCGACGTTGTGGATTTCCTGATCGGTCAGAGACTCGTACCGCCACGGAAGATATTGGTTCGCCATCGCGATATGGCGCGCTTGATTCCTTGCACGCAGAAAGCTGGCCGCAGGATTAGAAACCTTGGCACCACCCGATGTTCCGGATTCCTCCTCGTCCGAGAAAAAGTAGGAGCCCTCGCCATCGTCGAACGGTGATTCGTCGACCTTTAGCCGGCCAGCTATGGAACCTTTCGGAGGAAGCGCCGGCACGAAGCGATCGGAAACGCCCGTTCCCAAATTTACTTCCAGGCCACTTGCCATGGTTTGAAAGTCGACATGGCCCGGCTCCGATTTTCCACCCCCACTGCCTTCTTTGGGCCCATGGCTTTCTCGAAAAGCCCAAGACCTTTTTCCATGAGCCCGTTCAACGAAGTAAACCAGATCTCTTAGCCCGTTTTGTCGCTTCTCCTTCGCCTTATCAACCAGAAGAACTTCCCCGGATTGCCCAGCCAAATCCATTGACCAAAGACAAGCTCCCACTTCACGCCCAAAGGTTTTGGGGGAGACAAAAGGCTGGAGCACTAGCAATTCATCTTCGGCAACCGCGTAGCTCAATGCCCTGACGGTATACCCCATAGCCGAAGCGCTTCTCGGTGAGTCGAGCAATGGATTATCGCCGTCATAACTCTCGTAAGCCTCGGCGGTATGCGCTTCCTGAATCGCCAAAGCGTGCGCATAAAGGACTTGTGCCTGGAGCGCTGCGTAATGAGATCTCAGCCGAGGATTCTCTTGGACATTCCACAATGCCGAATAGAGTGGGTGTCTTGTCACCCCTTTTCGCAACAATGGATTATGTCGGTGACGCTTTGGCCGCTCATCAAATGATGGGCCAATAGCGTCTGTCAGAGCGTGGGCGTTTTCAGTCGCCCACCGGCAAAGTGACTGCCAAGCCCTGAAATCTATGCCAGCCTCGTTGTCCTGCCATTCATCACAAGGTAATTGCAGGATATCGATCAGATTGCGGCTAATCTGAACAAATGAGATTAGCTCTGGATGGGCGTTAATCTGGTAGAAAAAGTCCCGGACTACCGCTGCCGAGAATCCGGCTTCGACTGCTTTAGCGATGAATATTTGATGGGCTTTACCGTCTTTGGGAGCGACCCAAGTAAGTGCATTCTTAGCCACGAGCCATCCTCCCTTTCCCAATACGCATAGCACGACCGTAGGCCGCTTTTGACGGGAAGATCGGGGGTAACTCCAAATCACTGGTCCATTCGTTTGAAAGGCGATAGAGGCTGGCACCGTCATCGGCGTTGAGGCCAAACAGTACGTTGGCGTAGTAGGTCTCCAGCAAATAATTGCGTGCCCAAAAATCGGCTTTGAATCGGCCGGACACCAGATTCACCGGCACCATTTGGTCGGGATCAAGCCATGCTCGACAAAGCTCCCAGAAGCGTACATTGCCGACACAGCGGAGTTTATTGCGAGAGCGGTGAGCAAAAATCGGGAAGACTTCCAGCAAAGTTCGAACGTGAGCCAGATGAATGTCTGCCTGGTTCGGCTGTGCTAAAGGCGGCAGCTGATACTTTTTCCTGGCGTTCTGAAGTATCTCGTGAAGCTCTGAGATTTCTCCCAACGGGAGGAGTTGTGTTTGGGAGTGAAACTGGGGTGTTGTAGAAGCCATTGGCCCTCCGTCTGTGATACGTCCAAAGATCAGATTTCACAGAACTTACGGTGAGCCTATTTTTTGCAGGAAATTTTAGATTCCTGTTTTAATTGAATTATTTTCAAATTTACAAAATGTTACGTTGTTTTCTTCGATCATTGCACCTTATTTTTTACCTCTGCCCTCCAGGCATTGAGGGATAATTCAGGCCATCTCGCCTGATACCGAGAGGCTGGATTTCCGTCCGAATTTATTCACCCTTTGATTGATCACGGTCTTTCAGAAAGTCATCCGTGTCTAACTCCGAAGAATCGAAATCGTCATCCCAGACCGAATCAAACGGTCGATCATACCGCTTAACTGAGCCTTTCAAACGCTCCAGCGGTTCAATCTCTTCAGGGGTCACATTGGCCAACTCATCCGCGTGGTTTTTTTCAGCGTCGAGGCCCTCGAGCAGGTCTTTTTCTTGAATTTGTTTGATCGTCACCTTAGCGTCCGAGACTTACACCTTACTTCCTGTATTCTAAGAAGGGTGGGAGTTTCACACAAACGGCAGTAGCTGAGCGGCGAGTTTCCCCCAAGGCGCTCAAGTTCTCAAAAATCTACACAACGATACTTTAAAGAGGCCACTTCAGTAGGGAAAGTCCGATCTGGACTTCGCAGCTGGTAAGGTACACGCGGAAGCTTTCGACGCCCCGTTCGAACCCCGCACCTTCGAAAGTATTCTGCGGCTCCACCAGGGCGGAGTTTCTCTTGCCTGATCGGCAATTCGCCTCTGAAATCAATGTTTATCGTGGATCTTCTTATTGATTCCGGCCATCTCTTTTTAGAATCAGCAAAAACCTTCCTTACTACTTCTCTAACCACAGCGAACCCACTGACAGAACCAACATGGCACTGAAAATTACGTTTACTGCGCGACCAACAATGGGGTCTCTCAAGTGCCTGGAAAACGTTGCACCAAAAACCAACCAAGCTAGGCCAAATACGAGAATCACTAAAGACAGGGCGAGCAACTTACAAACTGTATCGGCCACAAGGTCAGCAGGCACAATCGTATGCGTTGAGTAGACGGCACCAATTGCGACGAAAGCCTTTGGATTGATTACGGCGAGTGTAAAACCAGGCAAAAACGTCGGCGCATCGCCAACACACTCCATATCCTTTACGACGGGTGCCGTGGCTATTCGGAAAGCCAAGTAAAGAATATAGATCCCGGCCAAACTTGACAGAACCACAAGCAACGCTGGCTGAGCAAGAACAACCGTGGTGATACCGGTAGCAATCAGTAGCAAAACAACTATCGTCCCCAATACAATCCCAAACATGTAGCGCAGGCCTCCTCTAAAACCGTACGCCGATCCAAGACCTGCAAGGCTCAAAGTTGCAGGGCCCGGACTACCCATCAAGGGGAATGCGGCCATCCAAAGCAAGAGGAGGTTATCCACCATAGGCCACTCCTATTCGAGGAGCAGGTCGTTCCTGCACAAAAAGGTGGGCAATGGCCGAAATCACACCAAGTACAATGGAGAGATACCAAACCTGCTCGTAACTGGCATAACGATCAAACAAAGCACCACCAAGCCAGACCCCAAAAAAACCACCAACTTGGTGACTCAGGAATACGAAACCAAACAAAGTGCCCATTACACGAGGGCCGAACATGGTAAGCACCAGAGCGCTGGTCAATGGGACGGTGGAAAGCCATAGACCTCCCATAACCAACGCAAAAAACATCACCGATATTGGAGTAACAGGCTGTGAGATAAACAGGACGATAACCAGAGCTCTGAGGGCGTAGATCGCCGCCAGTACATAGGGCTTCGGAAACGACATGCCAAGTCGCGACGCCAGCAAAGTGCCAAAGATGTTGGCAAACCCGGCCAGAGCCAGGGCTTGTAGGCCCAGGGCACGCAACTCATCTGGCGATGCCGAGGAAACACAGAAGTGCTGTACATAGTTGGGCAGATGCGCCGTGATAAACGCGAGATGGAAGCCACAAACGAAAAACCCCATATTCAGGAAAAAGTAGCTCGTATGGCCAAAGGCACTCCGAACCGTTTGAGTGATTGGAGCATACTCATCGCGACTGGCAGACGGAGATTCTTCCACGCGAAGACAAGGAATACACAGAGCCATAGGTATTAACGCCCCGGTAATTACAACAATCATGAGCCGCCAGTCGAGCCATTCCGTCAACCACGACGCCAACAGTGGCAAGACGACTTGTCCGGCTGAGCCTATAGCCGAGGTTATGCCAAGATAGTGGCTACGCTTGTCCTCCGGCGCGGCCCTGCCAATCACAGCCAGAACGACACCGAATGCCGTCCCGGAGATCCCCATGCCAACAAGCACACCGGTGCCGAGATGCTGAGCCAGGGGCGTTGTGGCTGTGCCACAAACCACCATACCAAGCACATAGCATATGAAACCCAGCCATAGTGCACGCCGATCCCCAAATTTGTCGGCGATAATTCCAAAACCGGGTTGTGCAAGGCCCCAAACCAGATTCTGAATGGCGATTGACATCGAGAACACCTCGATTCTGCCACCGAACAATTCGTCGGAGAGTGGCTCCACGACACCACCAAAGATAGCACGCACCCCAAAGGACAGTGCCAACACAACGCCACCCGCAAGCACGATTGGCATCATCCGCGGACTCGAGGTTGAGAAAACGGTTGTTAGAAGCCTCATAGCCAACTCACTCTTTCTCCATCAACCTTCAATAAAGGCTGATAGGCAACACTGTGAACATCGCAATTGAATTGACGCAATGCTAGCACCGGCATACACTTTTGAATATCGAATATATTTGAACTAATAGTTTTGGAATCCCGAATTGACTGTTACCTTCGATATTGATGCGCTTCGCGCCATCGTGGCAGGAACCGAGTTGCGCAGCTTCGCACGTGCGGCCGCACAGCTCGGACGTTCTCAGTCTGCGGTCAGCATGCAGCTGAAGAAACTGGAACAGCAGGCAGGAACTCAACTATTTGTCCGCAGAGGTAGAAGTCTGGTCCCCACCGATGCAGGCGAGGCGCTGGTCGCCTACGCCCGCCGTATCATCGCGCTTAATGATGAAGCCGCGCTGGCGCTTGGTGCGACAGCAACCACGGCAACGGTCCGGCTTGGCCTGCCCCAGGATTTCTTCGAAGATGTGATGCCGGCAACCTTGTCTCAGTACTCCCATATGCACCCAGGAGTTCATGTCGAGGTCCAAGCCGGCCCCAATCATGTTCTTGCCGAGGAGGTCAGAGCGGGTAGGCTGGACGTTGCGATCGCGTTTTACCCAGAGAACCCGGCCGGGAGTGATGGCAAGTTGCTCGGCAAGCTGGCCATGCATTGGCTGGCGCACGAGAGCTTTATGTTCGATTCCCGGATTGACCGGGTACCATTGGTGCTATTCGACCACCCCTGCCTCTTTCGGCAGTCGGCACTCGCAGCACTTGAAAAAGCAGACAAACGTTGGCGAGTGGCGGTTACCACGCCCAGCCTACCTGGCATCTGGGCTGCGCTGCGCTCACAACTGGGACTTGCCGTGCGAACCGAGCATGCCATGCCCGAGGGCATTCAATGCGCTGATGAAACGTTTGATCTTCCCAAGCTTCCAGCGATTTCTCTCAAGCTGCTTCGATCTTCCAATGCTTCAGCCGCTGTTCAAGACCTATGTGACCTTCTGGAATACGAGACGATTAGGTTAGTTGCTCCCAACTGACCGCGGCTAGCTTAAACAGCAGCCCCCCCAGAGAAATCCCGCAAGGACCGCCATTTCTTGTCAGCCAATGAATAGTCTGGGTTATCAAAGTCGTATGCCGGTGGCACGGCAATGGTTCTAATGCCTGCGGCCTTGGCCGCCTGCACACCGGATACAGAATCTTCAAAAGCGATGCATTGCTCCGGGTGAACCTCTAGCTTTCGCAACGTAGCAAGGTAAACGCCAGGGTCGGGCTTTCCCCGCTCCACATGCTCCGATGACGAAACTCCGTGGAAATACTGGGCAATGTCGAGCTTTTCCAAAACGGTATTGATCAAGCGGTATGGTGAATTTGTCGATAATCCCACTCTGCGACTTCTCCTGTAACAGTAATCCACTATCTGCCGGGCTCCAGGCATGGGCTGGCCATCCTTTCTTATCAATTCGTTGACGCAGTCAATGACGTCATTTTCGACATTTTCGATGGATCTTTGCTGCCATGGGAAACGTCGATACCAGAATTCGGTAACCTCCCGAGTAGTCATCGAGGCTGTCTTTCGACACAGTGACTCCGACAGTTCAACACCCACGGATGAAAAAACCCTTCTCTCCGCTTCCGCCCAGAACGGTTCGGAATCGATCAAAAGGCCATCCATATCAAAAATTACAGCCGTTGCACTCACTTTATACAGCTCCCATCATAGAGGCGAGTCCAGCCACATCGCCTCTTCCCACCCAGAGATTATCCCAATGTAGAGTCGCCAATTTGGGTTCACTGCCGGTTAGTACCCACACAATCTATTTATTATCACTGCGCGCAACTACCCACCCCAAAACCTTTGTCGAAAAGGTCCGAATTGTTGTGCCACGTGTGTGGTCAACATCATTCTGCTCAGGGTTTTGGTGTAGGGGTTATCCCGTAGGCGCAGACAGTACCATATTAGCGTAAAAAACTGATTACGGATTTCCTGAAAGCTGTTGGTGATTTTCGTGAAACACCCTTGCCCACGACTCGACAGGGCCCGTTGACAAAATTGACACAAACCCGAATAGGCAATTGATTTATATGTACTAATTAAACAGGAAAATAGCCTGGCACGGCCATTGCTCTCCCTCTCCTTACAACAACAAACAAGAGGAAGTGCAATGGCTCTCGACCACGCAAGTAGTCAGTTTCTTCAACAACTCGCCGATCAGGGTGCACCTGCCCTCCACACCCTGAGCGTTACCGACGCCCGTACGTTCTTCTCTACCCTGAGGGAGATTATCGGTGAAGGCCCGACTGTCGATCGTAGTGAGGAATTCAGCATTACCTCCGACATGGCCACAGTTACCCTTCGTGCTCTGGTCCCTTCCCCTGAGCCCGACGGCATCATCGTTTATCTACACGGTGGCGGCTGGGTGGTAGGTGATCTTGACGATTACGACACTCTGGCAAGATTTATCGCCATTGAAAGCAACTGTGCGGTTGTGCTGGTGGATTACCGGCTGGCGCCTGAACACCCCTTCCCGGCGGCCATTAATGATGCCTGGACTGCGCTCGAGTGGGTTGCAGATAACCAAAGCAAGGTTTCCGGCGTAGACACTCCGCTACCACTAATCGTGGCCGGTGACAGCGCAGGCGGTAACCTGGCAGCCGTCGTCGCCCGCAAATCGCAAGGCGCCGGTGGTCCCGCCTTGGCCCAGCAGATCCTGATCTATCCGGTTACTCAACCGGATCTCGGCACACCCAGTTATCAGGATCCTGCCAACCAGGGCCTGCTAAGCCAGGCTGATATGGTCTGGTTTTGGAAGAACTACGTTCCGAACAGCGCCCAACGACAGGATCCTGATGTATCTCCGCTTCTGGCCAAAGACCTGTCTGGACTGCCACCAGCCGTCGTCATCACAGCAGAACACGATGTGCTGAGTGGCGAAGGCGCCGCCTACGCCCGGCGCCTTGAGGAAGCCGGAGTTCCGGTTACTTATCACCAATTTAAAGGCCAGATCCATGGCTTTTTCACCATCCTGAATGCCTTGCCTGAAAGCATACCGGCCAGAGAGCTTGTGGTTAGTGAAATCGGCCGCGCGATCCGGGAAGCCAACACCGCCAACGTATGACCCACCCGACAAAGACAACAAAAAGGAGAACCAGTATGAGACTGAAAAAACAGATGCTGACCCGCCGACTTCTCACGGCCGCTCTCTGCAGCGGTGCAGCAGCCACCGTCCAGGCCGTCGAGAATGGTGCAACCAACTGGCCCAACGGTGTGAATACCGTATTACCGGCAATGATGCCTGCCCCGGGAGAAACACAGTTCTACGGCTACACCGTGTTCTACTCCGCGGATGAGTTTAAAGATACCAACGGCGACACTCTGCCCGGAAAATTCGAGCTGGACGTATTTGCCCAGGCATTCCGCCTGAATCACACCTGGGACCACCAAACCGATTCCGGAATCACCTTCACCAGCGGCGCCATCCTGTCTGGTGGCCGCAACTCCCTGGATGTGGGCGTGGCAGACGACTCGGAAACCGGTCTGAACCAGATCTACCTCACGCCGCTGTACGTGAACTGGTCGGCCTACGAGGCCCTGCATTTTTCAACCGGTTTCAGCGGATTCATTCCGTTGGGCGACTATGATCGCAACAACCTGATCAACACCACCAGCAACACTGCTTCCTACGTTCAGGAATTCAATATGACCTGGTTCGCGAACCAGCAGTGGGAGCTGTCACTGTCCCCCACCTTCACCTTCAATTTTGAAAATGACGACACCCACTATGAATCCGGTGACGTGTTCAATGTTGATTACTTTGCCGGTTACCGCCCCGTCTCCTCGCCACAGTGGCAAATCGGCGTTGCCGGGCACTACACCAAACAGTTCTCGGACGACGAGATAAACGGCCAGACCGTCGGTGACGGCAACCGCATCCAGAAGTTGGCGATAGGGCCTCAGGTTTTCTACGGCCTCGGCCCCAAAACCGCCATCGTTTTCAAATATCTGCATGAAACCGAAGTGGAGAACAGTTCAGAAGGCGGCTCCTTCTGGTTCCAGTTCGCCATGCCCCTGTAACCATCAGACTGCATGTGCGAACACGGGCTACACCGGCCCTCCTTAGTTCAAGCAAACAAAAACAAGAGGTTGATATCATGACTACACAAACCAACACCACCACCCACACCGATGCCGTTGTTGTAGGCGCCGGCTTTGCCGGTCTCTACATGCTCCATACCCTGCGCGACAAACTGAGTATGAAAGCCGAAGTTTTCGAAGCCGCCGATGACGTAGGGGGTACCTGGTATTGGAACCGTTATCCGGGCGCGCGCTGCGACATTTCCAGTTATCATTACTCGTTTTCTTTTTCTGAAGAGATCCAGCAGGAATGGAGCTGGTCTGAAAAATACGCGGGCCAGGCTGAAATTCTCGACTACCTGGGATTTGTCGCAGACAAACTGGATCTGCGTGATGATATTACCTTTGAGACCCGCGTGATCTCCTCGGATTTCGATGAGCGCACCAACCGCTGGACCATCAAAACTGACCGGGGCCACACGGTGATCTGCAAATACTACATCTCCGGTGTTGGCACCCTCTCCACAGCAGCAATCCCGAACTATCCGGGCAAAGACTCGTTTAATGGCGAGGTTTACGCAACCTCCAGCTGGCCCCACGAAGGCGTCGACTTCAGCGGCAAAACGGTCGGTATTATCGGCACTGGCGCATCCGCCATTCAGGCTATTCCCCTGATTGCCGAAGAAGCCAAACACCTGACGGTCTTCCAGCGCACGCCAAACTACGCCACACCCTTGCAGAACGGCCCGATGGAAGAGGCAGAGGCCAGTGCCATCAAGGCAAGCTATGGTGAGTTCCGTAAGGAAGCCCGCGCTGCACTGGCCGGCGTACCCTTCCCGAACATGCGGGAGTCCATCTTCCAAGATAGCCCCGAAGACGTGCAGAAGCATTTAGAAAACTGCTGGAACGAAGGTGGTTTTGCTCTCTGGCTAGGCAGCTACGGCGACGTATTGTTCGATGAAAGAGCCAACGAAATCGTGGCCGAATTTGTGCGCAACAAAATCCGCGAAAGGGTCAAGGACCCGAAAACTGCAGAGCTTTTGTGCCCAGACTACCTTTACGGTACCAAACGTCAGCCCTGCGAAACCAACTATTTTGAGACCTACAACCGGGACAACGTTTCTCTGGTCGACATTAAAGCCAATGCGATTGGCCAAATTACTGAGAATGGTCTGAAGCTGGCCAATGGCGAAAACTATGAATTCGATTGTCTGATCTACTCCACCGGCTTCGATGCCTTCACCGGTCCGCTGTTCAAGCTCAATCTAACCGGACGCAACGGTGTACGACTGCAGGACTACTGGAGCGAAGGTCCTCGCACCAACCTCGGGCTGATGTCCAACGGATTTCCGAACTTCTTCATGATTACTGGTCCGCAGAGCCCCTCGGTACTATTTAATATGCCCCTGGGCATTGAGCAGCATGTTGAGTGGATAGCCGATACCATTCGGCATATGGAAGCCAACAGCATCAACACCATTGAGCCCGAAAAAGCCAAGGAAGATGAGTGGCGTGAAGTGGTGGAAGGCATTGCCAACTCAACTCTACTGCCAAAAACTAATACCTGGTACACCGGCTCGAACATTCCGGGTAAGCCTCGTTCCTTTATGGTGTATCTGGGTGGTGGCGCATCCTACAAACAGGTTTGCCAGGAAGTCGCTGAGAACGGGTATGCAGGATTTATCCTTGAGAACGCGAACTCCGACCAGGAGGCCATTGCATCGTGACCTCTTTGACAGGGAGCTGAGGCTCCCTTTTCCTGGCGCCCCAACGGGCGCCGGGCTTTTAGCCTTTATTATTTCATCAACTGATTCACTTATATCCTGAAGCTTTCGTGCGCTACAGTGTTCGCCCCTTAGAAAACAACACCTTCTCGCCATCCTTGTTTCTGGGCACGATTCCTGCTCCGATCCCCTAGAGGGGCTATTCCTTTCATCAGGCAACGTTTACTCTTGATAATTACAACAACCCGGAATGATCCAATGCCAACAACCACCGATCCCAAATTCCCCACCAGCCAGGATCTGGTAAACCAGATTCGGTTCGAGCCCAGGTTGGGCAGGGTATGGATGCAAGAACAACGTATGTTGCTGGTCCACAGCAGCCTGTTCCTCAACTTGCGCGATGAGCTGGTTGCAACCATTGGCGAACAGCGTTCCAGAGGCTTGCTAATGCGCCTGGGATTTCACTCGGGCTGGCGTGACGCTGAGCTTGCCCGCAAGCTCAGGCCGGAGTTAAGCACGGCCAACGCCTTTGCGGCCGGTCCGCAACTCGCCATGATCAAAGGTATGGTGAACGTTAAACCGATCCGGATGGATTTCGATCTTGATGAAGGAAGTTTTTACGGAGAGTTTCTATGGGATGGGGCCTTTGAAGCCGATCTGCAATTGGCATCAGGAAACCAGAACGAGAATCCAGTTTGCTGGCTACTGACCGGGTATTCCAGCGGTTTCACAACCTTTTATATGGGGCGCCAGGTTCTTTTTCGCGAAGTGGAGTGCCAGGCTAGGGGAGATCAGCAGTGCAGAATAGTCGGAAAGCCCGCCAACGAGTGGGAAGATCCCGAGGAGTTGAATCGTATTCTTCAGCCGGATGCCCTGGCTGATGAGTTGTTCTCGCTTCAGAGTCAACTGAGCGAGCTGAGGGCCAGCCACCATGAGCACTACGATCAGGACGATATGGCGGTCAATTCCGTCGGTAACTCCCGACGATTCCGAGAGGCCTGGAACTTGCTGCAAAAAGCCGCCGACAACAACGTCAGTGTGCTGCTCCAGGGCGAGACGGGTGTCGGCAAAGAAGTGTTTGCCCGAAGCCTGCACCTGCATTCCAGGCGTAAGGACAAACCCTTCATCGCCATTAATTGTGCCTGCATTCCACCTGACCTGATTGAAGCAGAACTGTTTGGCGTTGAGAAAGGAGCCTTCACTGGAGCTCATACCAGCCGCGAAGGAAAATTCGAACGGGCCAATAGCGGAACCCTGTTTTTGGATGAAATGGTAGAACTGTCTCCCCGTGCTCAGGCAACCCTATTGAGGGTACTGCAGGAAGGGGAACTTGAGCGCGTCGGTGGCACTGAAACTCGAAAAGTTGACGTTCGACTGATCGTAGCGACCAACGAAGACCTCGAAGAAGCCGTCAGAACAGGAAAGTTCCGAGCTGATCTATATTACCGGCTTAATGTTTATCCGGTCCATATTCCGACCCTTCGTGAACGCCGGGATGATATTCCATTGCTTGTCGAACACTTCCTTAAAAAGTTCCAGGCCCAGTATCAAAAAAAGATTCCCGGAATCTCCGATAAAGCCAGACAAGCACTGATGGAATACAACTGGCCCGGCAACATCCGGGAACTGGAAAACATGGTTGAACGCGGCATTATCCTTACGGACAACAACCAACTCATTGATCTCGAATCCCTGTGTCCCGCACTGGAGAAGCCTGAAGAACCAGACGTTGAAATAACCCAAGGCGGTCACCTGAAGGAGTCACAAAGTCACCATTTCAGTAAGCCGGATCCAAAGTGTGAGGCAATGCTCGAAGATGGCTTCGAGTTCGGAGATTTTGAAAGGAGGCTGATCTGCACCGCGATGTACAAATCAGATGGCAATGTGTCCCAGGCTGCCCGTCTTCTCGGGCTCACTCGTGCGCAGCTTGCCTATCGTCTGGAAAAGGTCGCGTCGGATTCTTGATCCTTACTCGGTAACAGCCAGATTCTCGATATATCCTAGCTGACCACTCTCTAACCTAACCCATTGCCAGGCTGTAACAACCCCGCCCCGTCATCATACTGGCGTTGGCGCCGTTCCCGCTGGCAATAGGATCACCGAGTTACCGCTTCCCTGCGCGCCAGACGAAACACCTCAAGCGGAAGGCGGCCCCAGCATCAGAGGCCGCGAAGGGGATCGCCTGGCAAGCCCAGAAACGGCTTTGCGGTCGCTACCGAGATCTCATCCAGGCGGGTAAGAACAGCAAGCTGGTGTGTGTGGCGATTGCGAGGGAACTGGCAGGTTTTATCTGGGCGATCGTCCGGGAAGAAATGCCGAGGGTTCGCGGGGCCGTGAATGCCAGATGAACCCTAAAAACCCAAAAGCAGGCATAGGATGAGGTAAAGAGGCACGTTGAGTCAGGGCAGGGCCAGGCCGGTGTGGAGAACCCTTGGGGACACTAAACCGGCAGTGGCCGGGACCCGCCCAGAGGCGGTTCCCGGCCACTGATCCCTGCTGCTAGAGAAAGGCCAGCTCCGCGACGTAGTGAAGTCAGGTCGGTAACCAATCCACGTATATCAGTATGATCCACCGTCGCAAACTGCCTGGCCGTGTTCTGATCCAACGTGCTTAGCCGGAGGTGCAACAACGAACATTGTGCAACCATTTGACAGGTCAAAACACATCAGTGTAACCCTTCCTTAGATTGAAGAAATCCAGACAGATCCGTCAGGCCTGTTCGGAATGCTCTTGCCAATAGAGCTCTTACTGATTCCGGGCAGTGTGTTTGACCTGATCTTCCGACCTCACTTCTTAAGGCGATCTAGCTGTTCCAAGAGCCACCTGAACGAGAGGCTATTCAGGTCCAGGGCGTATCAACTGAATTTGCGGACACTACTGTGCAGATTGTCCGACACATCTATTTTCGGAAGCCACTGGAATATTAGAAGGTGCGCACGCAACTCATCAGCTAGTACTGCAACCTCTTACTCCAGGTAGCTCCGATGTAGGTGTAACTGGAGGCAGCCAGTTTGGCAACAAACACCTGAGCCGAGGGGATACCGCAGTGACCGCGATAGCCAAGAGTTCCTGGATGGCTCTGACACTGGCATTGGTACTGGCGCCGATTTAACGGATTGAGAGCCCCCTTCCAATGTGGATCTTCATACTGAAGCAGCGCTGTTGATTTTTGGCAGCTGGTGTATCTCCGAAGAGCGCCGGCCCCTTTTCTGCGCCTGACCAAAGAGCCAATTTTTGCACCCAATCACAGGCGGCTGGTATTTCCCGTCGGATTGTTATTCGGCGGATTTAGACCATATATCAGGATTGGGCGACTGCCGATTCAGATACATCAAGGCATTGCCAATGGCCGTTTACGGAGGCATCTGGTTCAGCGATTTCGTGAACCAGGCGCCCAATATCTCGACGATGTGTCGCCTTTGAGCTTCTCATAGGGCCAGACCATCCTCAGCGACGCTACACCGGGTCTATTTTCCACCTCATAAAGGCTGGAGATTAGGATCAACGCCAGGTCGGTCAGCCGACCTGGCGTTTGGGCTGGATGTTCTGGATATCACGAAATTGCGATCTGCATAGCAAACCACAATACTTTGGCAGCAAAACTCATACTGAAGTCTCGAGCCCTTAACATTCTTTAGGAGCATCTGTCTAGAGAAAACTTGACACCCTTCCCCGCGAGGATCATTTTGGCAGTAAAACTCATCGGTGAAGATGGTAAACAACACTGGAGTATTTGAAAGATTCGATAAAGCCCTATGTGACTGGGAGTACCATCGCAAACAAGAAACGCATTCATGTCGTGGAGCACGATGACAATGGTAAACCTCATAGAGCCAGAAGAGTTGCCTGTATGGGTGCCAGGCGAGATCCTGACCGCCAGTGACGGCCTAGGATGGCGTGATGTAGGGCAGCGTTCTTACAGATACACAGGCTTGGATGTCCCTATACCCCCGATGAATCACTATATGATAGTCCGGTACTTCCAAGGCCAAACCCCAATGGACAGGCGCGTTGAGAGCCGTTGGAAGCGAACGACTTGTGTGCCAGGCCATATTTCTCTGCTGAGTCGAGCGAGGCCATCAGATTGGCGCTGGACTCAAAATATTGACGTATCGCACGTGTACCTTTCCGAACGGTTAATGTCACGAGTAGCACAGGATATTTTAGACCGTCCAATATCCGAGATTTGTCTACATGATGTACTGAACGCGGAGGACCCTACCATTAGTTCAATCTCTGATGCCATCTTAGGAGAAACACAGACGTCCGCGATTGGCGGCGCAGCCTATGCAGAAGCTTTGGGTTTGCAGCTCAGCGTCCATCTGTTGCGAAAATATGCGGACGTCAGATTCAGGAAGAGTGTCAGTCAGTGTCGACTTTCAAAACGTCAGAAGTGTGCGTTGACTGACTTCATCCAAGCGAATTTAGCTCGCCAGATCAGCATAGAACAGATGTCAGAGGTGGTTGGCTTGGGCGTTTGGACATTCTATCGACGATTCAAGGAAAGCTATGGCGTGACACCTTGCGCACACCTTTTGGACAGACGCATCGAACAAGCGAAAATGATGTTAGTGAATGGCTCTTGCCCTATCAAAGCCATCGCAACTGAGTGTGGCTTCTCAGATCAAGCTCATATGACCCGAGCTTTTCGACGCAAATGGAACCTGACGCCCGGCCAGTTGCGAGGGTGCGGCGATCATTAGCTCGCTCTTTTAATTCCCCTCCTTCCAATCAATTCAATCACAGAGAAAGGTGGCGCTCAGGCCACCTTTCTCATCATCGGCCAATCAGTCGAGATTGTTGTAGGTTGTAGCTTCGAACTCATAAAAGCCCGGATACGATGAACAATCGTAGAATGGCAGAATCTGAGTTGCCCAATAGCCGGCGATCCCCTTGGTCTTATCGACCCACAGATAGCAATTGGCGAGACCGGCCCAAGCCATCGAACCGGAGGATCGTCCCGTAGGCGCCATCTCACGGTTAATCATGAACGCATGGGACCAACCTTTATCTACTCCCGGTATAAATTCGCCGCTGTTAGCAAGGGTCGGGTCGGATGTTTCCCAGAACCCGATGGGAATGCTCGAACCAGCATAGCCGTCTTTAGCCAGCAGGTGTACTGTTTCAGGTTTTAACACCCTCCCGTGATCGCCTGCACCGTCGTTCAGGATCATACGTAAGAATCTCATGTAATCCTTGACGGTTGCATAGAGCCCATGCCCACCCATGTCCATCGCAGGTTCTTTCGGTAAGGTTAACTCTGGAACGGGTACCAATTGACCGTCCTGAGCCCTTGAATGTATTGTGGCTCGTCTAGCGATCATGTCCTCGTTTACCGAAAATGCGGTATCTGTCATGCCAAGGGGCTGGAATATATGCTCGCCCATAACTTCTCCAAGTCGTTTCCCTCGCAATTTCTCCACGATCAGCCCTAACCAGTCAGTATTTACCCCGTAGGTCCAGGCGTCACCCGGATCGTGCTGTAGCACTGTCTGGATGGACTCTTTTGTGCAGGAGATAATCGACGGAATGTCCTTCAGCTCCCGGTAGCGCTTGTCCTCGGCGTTGAAAAAATCGTAGCTAAGCCCCGAGGTTTGCAGGAGGAGGTCACTGACCGTGATTCTTCTTTTTGGTGGCCTGAGCCGTGGTTGACCGTCAGAACCGAATCCATCAAGCACTTGCAAAGTATCGATTTCCGGCAGGTAGTCCCCTGCCGGATCATCGAGCCGAAGCAGCCCTCCTTCAACCAGCTGCAGCGCGCAGACACTGACAATCGCTTTTGTCGTGGAGAAGATTGCAAACACGGTGTCCAAGTCCATTGGAGCTTGTTGATTGAGTTCTCGTACACCTGCAGCACCTTCGTAAATATTGTGGCTCCGATTGGTAACCATGGCGACCACACCTGGGGCGCCGCCATGGCGCCCCGTTGTCTGTTTTAGTACTTTGTCCAACGCTACGTTAAGTTTTGTATTGTTCATTTTCCACTACCCCTCATTAATATCTGAATTGTTTCTTCGCTGCATAACTCAAGCGAATACAAATCCTGGGTAGTTATTCTCAGCCAACTCAACACAACGTTGGTTATAAACATTTACTCCTCCACAGTAGGAGAGCAGTCGTCTGGGTTTGCCAGGAACGTTGGCCCCCATGTACCAGCTATCCACCAGCGGGAGGAGTGTCTGATTTGTCACCTCGTCATGGTGACGGACCCATTCGTCCTGGAATTCCTTGGTTGGCTCTATCACCGTTTTATTTTCTTTTCTTGCATACTCAATGATATCGGTAATCCAGCCCACCTGCTGTTGAAGGCAAGTCGTCATATTGCACAGGGCAGCGGAAGGGGCAAGCGGTGCACCGGTGGTGAATAAATTTGGGTATCCATGCACCTGCAGACCCATTGCGGTGCGGATTTCATTACTCCACTCTTCCTTCAAGCTCATTTTTTCCTTACCGCGTATGTCAATTCGCGTGAGAGCACCTGAGCCGGCGTCAAAACCTGTTGCCAGTACAATTATGTCTACGGCATGAACTGTGCCGTCCTTCATCAGGACGCCTTCCGGGACGATGCCTTCGATCGGTGTCTCCCGGCAGTTCACTGTCTCGACATTCGGTTTCAGGAAGGTTTCTAGATAGCCGGTATCCAGAGGAACACGCCGGATACCGAACCCGTAGTCCATCGGGATAAGAAGGTTGCAGAGATCCGGATCGTTGTTCAGTCGCTCTGCCATTTTCGCACGCACAAACTCGGAGATCTCTTCGTTTACCGCCTCGTCGCTGAACATCTCGGGATATGAGGAGAGCCATAGGGCTAGCGAACCATCGTTGTAAAGTTGCTCCAGGGTCTGTTTACGTTGTTCTGGAGTGTCCGAGTACCATGACCGCCCATCGAAGTCATAGTCAAACCCAGCGAATGTGTTAAGCACTCGGTTTTTAAGATAAGTAAAGTTTTCCGACCAGGACTTCCAGTCCTCCTCTGTATATTTCGGATTTCTCATCGGAATGGTGTACTGAGGAGTGCGAACAAAAACCTTAAGTGTCTCCACCTCGGGCGCAATAGTCTGAATGGCTTGAATCCCGGTAGCGCCTGTGCCAATCACTGCTACACGTTTGCCTTTGAGCTCTACTCCCTGTTTGGGCCAACGGGAAGTGTGGCAAATCTGACCCTGGAATGTGGACTGCCCTTTGAAAACATCCTCGAGCGGGGCAGACAGCATTCCTGTGCAAGCGATCAGGTACTGTGCTTCCAAGTGATCACCTTTGTCCGTTCTGATCGACCAGCTATTTTCCGCTTCATTCCAGTGTGCTGAGTCAACCCGCGTATCAAACTGAATGTCTTGATAAAGATCCAGTTTGTCTGCGACATAATTTAGCCAGCGCTCGCTTTCGGGCTGAGCCGGGAAGCGCTCTGAGGGTTTCCAGTTCTCATAAAGCTCTTTCGAGAACCAGTACTGATAAATCTCAGCCTGAGAGTCGAATCGGGCACCCGGGTATCGATTCCAGTACCACGTGCCTCCGACTCCCGAGGCTGTCTCGATAACTCGGACGCTCATTCCGAGGGAGCGGAGTCTGTGCAACTGATACAATCCAGCGACTCCCGCTCCGATCACTACCGCATCATAGTAATTAGAATTCTTTTCAACGTTCATCTCAAACTCCTTTAGTTTCCTGTATAGGGAAACTTTGTTGTATTTGTTTATAGTTTGCGCGCACCATTCAACGGTACGGCAGCTTTCATATTGAGACGATGAGTGCGGTTTGGTATTGAACGAGGCTGGCAAGATTTTGCATTTGGCTGGCAGATTCCGAATCGTAGGCTCCAATCATCCAGAATACGCGCGTCGTAATCGTTCCTTCCGGGACCCAATCAGGTTACTAACCTAGATCATCCAGTGGGGCGGGATATTTCTGGACAAATCGATGTCGAACGGCTGGAACATTCGTTCCTGCCGGTAATGCAGCAAGACGTCAACGTATCTGCCAATGATGGAATTGGCCAGCAAGTTGGGACCACGGTATAGGTGAGGTTAGAAAGCCATCTTCGCCGGTCTTGCAGGCATACTTGAGACGAATGCGACAGAGAACTTGGATGCAGGCGGGAATGCCTTCCGGACAAAGTCATGACATCTTCACCAACTTTGTCTGGCCTTTTGAATCGCTCCCGCTCCCATTTTTTATATCAGAACATGAAGCGAATCCGCGCCAAAGTAGAGATCATAATTTTCTCGTCCGGGCGATTGAAGAGTACTACAACCGCTTCGTCGAAGGGGTTCAGTTCCATCGCCTCCTGTACCAACAGCGAGAGTCCGTTGATGAATATTCGCATGTTCATCAACGGACTCTCGACAAAGGCGCACCGGCATGGTGAATTCCGACCGCATCATTTTCGCAACCACGACAATAATAAAGCAATTGATGTGGCGCATGTTGAGGCAGGAAATCTTTTACGTCGTCAGGTCGCGAAAGAACAGCTCATGCTCACCGGGTAACGGCTCAGACCCTGGCATAATGAAAACGCATAATCCAAGTTACCCTGCCAGAATGTCTGGACTTCCCCCAATAAAATGGACACGCCCCATTAATTGATTCCTTCGAACTCTATCGGAGTCCGGTAACCAAGGCCACTGTGCAGCCGTTGGCTGTTATAAAAGCACTCAATATAGTTACTTATATGGGGTATCCGGATTAACTGGTTGATACGTGCGTTAGCGTTCAAAAGTAGAACTCAGGTGAGCAACGGAAAATATAGTTTATCGTGAGACACACGACATTTCCGTCAAAGTGGCTCCAAACTCCAGCCTTGTTCAGTAGCAAGCAAGCGTTCTGTTAGTCCGAGGTTTTCCAGAAATGAGTCATCATGCGACACTACGATCAACGTGCCTTGGTAACTACGCAACATGATTTCCAATGCCTGTACTGAGGGCAAATCAAGGTGGTTGTTCGGTTCATCAAGTAACAAGAGTTGCGGTGGTGAATCGGCGTAGAGTATGCAAGCGAGAGCTCCCTTTAGACGCTCACCGCCACTCAGCGACCCGCTGGGTGTCGCTATCTTCTGCGCGTCAAGTCCTAGTTGAGCCAAGCGCATGCGCAGGTCCCCTTCGGTAGCTGTGCGATTGGCCAATTGTAACTGTTCTAGTACCGTATTCTCTGGATCCAAATTTTCTAATCGCTGATCGAGATATGCTCTCTCCGGCGTCACCTTGGATACCCCAGCCAAAGGCGAAACTTGTCCTGCAAACACTCGAAGCAATGTGGATTTACCACAACCGTTCGGGCCGACTACACCTATACGCTGTTGTCCACCCAGGATCAGGCTTATGGTTCGGGTTGCTCCCGATACGTACGGCAGCTCCACGTCATTCAATTCGGCCACGCGACGCTTTGCGGCCTGCGTGATTGGTATTTCATGCAGGGTTATTTGCGACTCATCTTCAACTTGTTGTGCGGCTTCACGCACGCGTTGGTTGAGTTGTGCCCGGCTGGAGGCCTGTTTCTGGCGCAGCGCGCCTGACGATGTCTCGCTGCGCTCTTTCTGACGATCCAGCAAGATCTTGGCTTGATTGGCCTCTTTGCCTCGCCGGTTACCGCGCGCTTGCCGTTGTTCCTGCCGTACACGCTGCTTCCGCATCGCCTGTTCCTGCCGTTGGCGTTCAAGCTTGCGCTCACTCAGGCTTTGTAGGGCGTTCTGTCGTTCATGTGCCTTAGCCTCGGCATAAAATGAGTAGTTGCCTCCGTAGCTTTGCAGCCCCAGGGAAGACAATTCCACGATGCGCTCCATGGACTCCAGCAACTGCCTGTCATGGCTGACCACGATCAGCCCACGCGGCCAGCGTTGTAGTTGTTCGATCAGCGCCTGTCGGTTCGGTCGATCGAGATGGTTGCTCGGCTCATCGAGAATCAAGAAGTCTGCATCCGAGAGCATGGCACCAATCAAGGAAATTCGCATCGCCTCACCGCCGCTCAGGATGCTGGCAGGCGTATCTGTTTCAAGGTGGCTCAAGTTATTGCGCTCAAGTTCATAGCGGAGTCGCTGGTGTATGTCCCAGTGATCTCCTACGGCATCGAAATCCTCCGGTGCTGTACTGCCTGACTCAATACGTGCTAGCGCATCCAGCGTGTGCTTTACCCCCGCCAAGTCGGCCACTGTAGAACCATCAGGGTGCACCACTTGCTGGGCGAGGTAATGCACGCTGCCGGAGCACTGCCAGTGGCCGGTGGTTGGTTGTAACAACCCAGCCAAGATGCGTGCTAGCAAAGTTTTACCGACACCATTGCGTCCGACCAGTCCTGTTGCGCGCATATCGAACTGCTCGCGAAGGTCGGAGAAAAGAGTTCTGCCGTCTGGCAGAACGTGGGACACGTTTTTCAGTACGAGATGGGTATTCGTCATGCTCTCTTCCAAAGATGCCAAGAACTCCCCCTGCTACTGGGGGCTGGTGGAGACTGGCCGTCATAACAACGGCGGCATCAATGGCGCATTGGACAAACACCTCATATTGGAAGGAATAGGCTAATTATTGTACAAGCACTTGCAGAAATGGACAATGCAGTAATTTCAGCTGATTGAACCAACAAACTCATGACCGAGATGCCCGACAACATCCTGCACCTGCCTGAGTACCAGGTACTGGGCTTCAAATCCACCGACGACGAAATGCACTTCCAGGTGGATGCGCCCAATCCCATCGCCTGCGAGGAATGCGGCGTGCAGGGTGAATTCGTGCGGTTCGGCAAGCGTGATGTTCCCTATCGTGATCTGCCCATCCACGGCAAGCGGGTCACCCTCTGGGTGGTCCGCCGCCGGTACACCTGCCGGGCCTGCAAGACTACCTTCAGGCCCCAGCTGCCGGAGATGGTAGACGGCTATCGCATGACACTGCGGCTGCATGAGTACGTGGAGAAGGAAGCCTTCAACCATCCCTACACCTTCGTGGCAGCACAGACCGGCCTGGACGAGAAGACAGTACGCGACATCTTCAGCACCCGTGCCGAGTTTTTGGGGCGCTGGCACCGCTTCGAGACGCCCCGCATTCTGGGCATCGACGAGCTGTACCTGAACAAGCGCTACCGCTGCATCCTGACCAACATCGAGGAGCGAACCCTACTCGACCTGCTGGCCACTCGCCGACAGGACGTGGTGACCAACTACCTGATGAAGCTGAAAGACAGGCAGAAGGTCGAGATCGTCAGCATGGACATGTGGAACCCCTACCGGGCAGCGGTCAAGGCCGTGCTGCCACAGGCCCGCATCGTGGTCGATAAGTTCCATGTGGTGCGCATGGCCAACGATGCCCTGGAAAAGGTGCGCAAGGGTCTCAGGAAGGAGCTGAAACCCTCCCAGAGCCGAACCCTCAAGGGAGACCGGAAAATCCTGCTGAAACGCGCTCACGAAGTTTCAGACCGAGAACAACTCATCATGGAGACCTGGACGGGCGCATTCCCGCAACTGCTGGCTGCCTACGAGCACAAGGAACGCTTCTACGACATCTGGGACGCCACCACACGGCCCCAGGCAGAAGCCGCTCTGGACGACTGGGTAGCCACCATCCCGAAGGGCCAGAAGGAAGTCTGGAGCGATCTGGTCAGAGCTGTGGGCAACTGGCGCGAAGAGATCATGACCTACTTCGAGACAGACATGCCGGTCACCAACGCTTACACGGAGTCCATCAACCGACTGGCCAAGGACAAGAACCGTGAAGGGCGTGGTTACTCCTTCGAGGTGATGCGGGCACGAATGCTCTACACCACGAAGCACAAGAAGAAGGCCCCGACTGCGAAAGTCTCTCCGTTCTACAAGAAAACCATCGGTTACGGACTGCCGGACTTCGCAGAGGAACTCAACTACGGAGTCGATCTATCAACCATCTGAGGGTGGCATCAGGTTGGTGGGGTGAAGGTGCCCCATCAACCATTAAATCCGCATACCCCATTAAAGCCGGCTACGCGTTCGATGAATCTCCGGTTGGCAGCAAATACCTTACCGCCAGAGTCCCAAGTTCCGACCGTCACTGGCTAACACTGGGCTTTCAGTGGCTGGCCCCAAGAAACTACACTCTGGATCTCGCCGCGGGATACTTGATTATGGATGATCCGAAAATTTCAGAGCTCGAACGTGATGTCGATGATAATCCGATCCGTAATCAAGCCATTCTGAAAGGGGAATACGCCATTGACGCCTGGGGGATAGGCGTACAGGTTAGCAAAGCGTTTTGACCCAGTAATCAATCTATCAACCTCACTATCACGAGAACCCTGCTTGAGTACCAATTTGCCTTGGTAATGTCATTAGGGCCGCGACCGTGGTATACGGCATCAAAAGCCTTACCCAAGCGCTTTATTGCAAAGTCAAGGTCGTAACCCTTGCTATGTATTAGGCCGGCCCAGAAAGGTAAAAGGCGTCCTAATCAACGTTTGTGTCCCGCTTTGCCCCCTCTAAAGGGGGCTTTTTTAGGTTCATCACACTTTAACGTATAGCGCTGCTCTTCTCTCCAGGAGGAGGCAGTAGTTATTCCGCGAACCAAAGGCCATATGCTCAATTGACTCGATGACCTAACCCAAGGTAACTTTCCAATTATCCTGAAAGTCTTTCTCTGCGATAAATTCCTTTAGCTGAAACCCCAATCTTGCGTATTGCCCCTTCTACACAGGTCCCCAGCTTGCCAAAGGCGACATGCAATCACGTCTGATGCTGCCAAAGTGCTACAAACGGTGCTTCAAGACAATCATTTTCGCATCAGCATGAAGTGTATTCGCTATGGAACTCGAGCCAGGCGGGAATGTTTGAAAGACTCAGATCTAATTGAATGCCATACACGGCATCCCTCCATTTGACGGAGGAAAACTCCTTCACATGTGGGAGCCGTCGAAAGGTATGGGGAAACGCAATAAGGAAGCCACTCTCTCGCAACTCCAGTGTCTGATTGAGGAAGGGTGAACGAGTAGTATACGAGTCATAAGTGCACGCAAAAGCAGTTTTTCGACTTTCACTTTCCGGGAAAACGATGGCGTGAGAAGACAACGCAGGAAAGGCACCGTCTAAGCGTAAGTAGCTCGAAAGCATCCCCAAACGACTCGAAGGCGAGATCACCTAGTGGACATTCGAGCACCAGCTACGCCTTGCCAATAGCGTTCGGCAGAAAAGTTTTCCGAATACGCCTAGGTAAACAGGGCTTTTTCGCGCGGCCCGATAATAGGAAGAACTAAGCACCAACAGAAAAGAGAACCGTCCATGGTTAGAGTTCGTCGACTAGTCCCGTCAACTTATGCAGACACAACCTTTGATTGGAGACAACGTCACTGGTCTGGCTTTGGGCTCTTTTGGCACCTGCGGTGAATTGGCCGTGCCAACTTGCCAATCACTTTTAAGGACAGATCACTCCGGGGCCGGATGCAACAGGCGAGCACCCGCCGCTGGGCAAGCGCTTTGTCATCAATATGCGCTTTACTCATCGGCCGAGCATCGTATTCACCCTCTACCACTTGAACTTGGCAGACTCCACAGCCACCACCACGACACCCAACCGGGATACCGTTTTTTCCTGACCCCATCATGCACTCAAGCACGTTCTGCCGGGCGTCACAGGGGAAGTCCAGATCCAGATCATCGAGATGTATCCGATAGGACATACCAAATTCCTCCACCTGTTTTTGTCATTGTTGGCTTACCGCTTTGTGGTGATGAGGGTTATCAGGTCATCACCGTCAGAAAACTCTCCCGGGGCGTATTGTCCTGCGAGAACTGGGCGGGGCCCATTTCTGACGTGTCCCACGTTAATGTCGGAGTGTCAGGATAGTGGACATACCCCCCAGCGAAGACTTCGTTGCGATTGCCCGATGGATCAAAGAAATAAATAGTGTTTCCGCGGGTTACACCATGGCGGTTAGGGCCGACATCTACAGGTATCCGATATTTCCCGATCATGTCTGCCGCGTAAATGACATCTGTCGCCGATTCAAGCAGGAATGAGACATGGTGGAATCGCCCAGGCTCCGGCTGTATCACAAACGCCACGTCGTGGGGTTTTGTGGAACAACTAAGGAACAACGCCAAGGAAGCCTCGCTTTCCTGGTCCTCAATACGTTCGGCGAGATCAAAATCAAAGACCTCCTGAAACAGACGCGCGCACTCATCAATATTGGGTCCGCCGAGCAAACAGTGATCCAGACGATTGATCCGGAAACCCCGTATCACACCCTCATCAGGCATTACACCGGGGTTTCGGGTACCCAAGGTGTTGCCAATCTGTTCTTTCTCGGCGAACAAATGCATCCGGTGGCCTGAAGGCAGAGTAAACTCAAGGCGTCGACCACTCTTCGGGTAGACGCCCGCTTCGATACGCGAAACTTCAAGCCCGAACTGTTCAATTTTCGGTTCGAGGCTGTCGAGCGTGGCATCGTCAAAAACCTTGAATGCCACGTAGTCTAACCCAGCCTCATCTGCCTCACGCAGCACCACTGAATGATGGTCATGCTCGTCCCAGGCCTTAAGGTAAATTTTTCGGTCCGCCTCGTTGGACATCACCTCAAGGAGCCCCATTCTATCTACATAATGAGTTCGAGCGTCATCCAGATCGAGAACTCGAATACCGATCTCACCAAGCCGCAGAACACCTCTCATAGCCATGGTTCACCTCTTTTTGTTGTCTTGATTTAAGTTTCGCCTTTTGGCGGGTCAGCCTCAGCTAGCAACGGCCTTCATCAAGCCACGAGCTTTCGCCATCGTCATGGCTGTGTCATCAATCATGTCTTCCTGACCACCAATCATCTTCTGTCGGCCCAGTTCCACCAGAATATCCCGAGCAGGCACGCCATAACGCTCAGCAGCCCTTTTCGCGGGCAACAGAAAGGTGGAATATACACCTGCATAACCCAGGGTGAGGGACTCCCGGTCGACACGGACGATGTGGTCCATCATCGGTACGATGACGTCTTCTGCGACATCCATCAGCTTGAAAACATCGATTCCTGTCTCAATGCCCATGCGCTCACATACAGCAGCGAACACTTCAAGCGGTGTGTTGCCGGCACCGGCTCCAAGGCCCGCGACTGATCCGTCAATACGGGACGCGCCGGCGTCAATCGCCGCGATGGAGTTGGCTATCCCCATACCCAGGTTATGGTGCCCATGGAAACCAATTTCCGTTTCCGGTTTGAGTACATCTCGAAGCGCTTGAACGCGATCCTTTACGTCTGCTGGCAACATGTAGCCCGCAGAGTCCGTGATATAAACGGCGTGGGCACCGTAGGACTCCATCAGTTTTGCCTGCTCAGCAAGCCCTTTAGCGTCGTTGAGGTGCGCCATCATAAGAAAACCCGTGGTGTCCATTCCCAACTCACGGGCACAGGCTATATGCTGGGGTGAGGTATCCGCCTCCGTGCAGTGGGTCGCTACATGAACGCTGCGGGCGCCTGACTTATGAGCCGACTTGAGTTCATCCATGGTGCCCAGTCCCGGAATAAGCAATACCGACACTTTGGCCTGCTTCATCCTGGACGCCACTGCGCTGATATATTCCTCATTGCTGGCCATGGCAAACCCATGCTGCAGCGAGTTGCCACCAAGCCCAGCCCCGTGAGTCACCTGAACGTAAGGAACACCTGCATCGTCCAGAGACGTCGCAACCTTCACCATTTGATCTACGGAAATCTGTTCGCGCTTCGCGTGCATACCGTCCCGCAGACACATGTCGTGCAGAATTACCTTCCGGCCTTTGAGGTCGCCGGAGATCATTGAGTCAGTCATTACGCTACCTCCACAGGCTGGGGATTGAATGTGCCTTCGAGAATTTCCTGGGCAAACATTTCCGCCGTCCGGGTTGCAGCGGCGGTCATGATGTCGAGGTTGCCGGCGTATTTGGGCAGGTAATCCCCCAGCCCTTCCACTTCCATGAAGACCGTAACGCGCTTACCGTCGAATACTGGGCCGTTTACCAGCCGGTAACCTGGAACGTATTTCTGCACTTCCTTGATCATCGCTAACACCGATGCAGTAATCGTTTCCTGATCCGGCTCGTTATCGGTGAGACAGGAAATGGTATTCCGCATGATCATGGGCGGGTCAGCTGGATTGATAATTGCTAGTGCCTTGCCCCGTCTGGCACCACCCACCTTGGTCAGCGCACCTGACGTGGTGTAAGTAAATTCATCGAGATTGGCCCGAGTGCCAGGACCGATCGAACGAGAGGAGAGGGTGGCCACGATCTCTGCATAATCCACAGATTGAACATTAGATACTGCGCGTACGATGGGTATCGTCGCCTGACCAGCACAGGAGATCATGTTCACGTTCATTTCATACTTGTCGGTATGTTCTTTGAGATTGACAGGAGGCACGCACAGCGGGCCAATAGCCGCGGGCGTTAGGTCAATCATCAGCACTCCAAGAGCATTGAGTTTGCGACTGTTTTCCGCGTGCACGTACGCGCTGGTCGCATCAAACGCAATCTGTATTCCATCCTGCTCGACATGTGGTAGAAGGCCGTCAACGCCTTCAGCTGTCGTCTTCAACCCCATTTCCTGGGCACGCATCAGGCCCTCGGATTCCGGATCAATACCGACCATCCAGACCGGTTCCAGGTACTCACTGCGTTGGATCTTATAGATCAGGTCGGTACCAATGTTTCCGGACCCGATCAGCGCACATTTGATTTTCTTCATGGTTTAATCCTCCGCCTTTGTCAGGTCCGCCAAGTCAGCCTGCTGGGCTTTAAGGACTGGTGATACACCTGCTACATAAAACTCGGCACCAGAATGTTCAGTAATAAGAATCCGCACAGATTCGGCCCGTACACCCAGGCTGGATGTCACAGCGTCGGTAATTGCTTTCGCGGCACTGGACTTCTGCTCAGTGGTGCGACCTTCCATCAAATGCATCTCGATAATGGGCATATCCTGCTCCTTTTGTTATTCGCCGAACCGCACGGAAACACTGCCGAGGTCCTGGTAGCGGGCAATCACATGGTCGCCCGGTGCTACGGCAACGGCTTCGGTAATACCGCCGCTCATGACAAAGCTGCCTGCCGGGAGAGTCTCCCCCAGGTCGTGAAGGATGTTTACCAGCATGGCAACGGCCTCTGCCGGGTGGCCTAGTACGGCCGCTGACGCGCCCATCCCCACAATCTCACCATTCTTTTCCATCACCACGCCCAAAGTGCGAAGGTCGAGATCCTTCGGGTACCGAGGGCGCCCCCCGCCCACAAACCGGGCAGACGACCCGTTGTCCGCAATCACGCTTTCGAGGTCGAACTTGAAGCCGGCAAATCGCGAGTCAATGATTTCAATTGCCGGCAGCACATAATCTGTTGCATCAAGAACATCCTGGGCGGTGATTCCCGGGCCAGCGAGATCCTTGCCGGTCACGAAGGCCACTTCACACTCCACCCGCGGATGCACCAGATCGGAGGTGGACACCACCGAGTTTTCCGGCCGGGCCATCCTGTCCGTCAGGAAGCCGATGGATGGTACGTTCACGCCCATCTGTTCCATTTTGGCCTTGGAGGTCAGGCCCGCTTTCCATCCAACCAGCGTGTGTCCGCTCTTAATAAACCGCCGGCGCAATTCGGACTGAACGGCATAGCCGTCCTCAATGGTCATGCCGGGATATTCGTTGGTCAGTTTGGGGATGGCATAAGCGCGGGTCTGAGCCCCTTCGATCCGCTCGCACAGGCGCACGATGTCTTCCCGATTCAGTGTGACGCTCATACGGCATTCCTCCCTTCAAAACGAACCTTGCAACTACCGACGCCACCTATCGTGCAAACCAACTCATCGCCGTCAGTGACCTGCACCAGATTGGATTGAGAGCCAGACAAAATGACTTCGCCGGCCTTGAAGGGAATCCCCAACTCACCCAAAGTGTTGGCGAGCCATGCCACAGCGTTGGCAGGGGAACCCCGAACTGCGGCCCCTACACCGGTGGAATAAAGCTCACCATTTTTCTCCAGCACCATACCGGCGAGAGTGATGTCCACTTCACGGGGATCAACTTTGCATGAACTAATCACGTAGACCCCACAAGAGGCGTTGTCAGCTACCGTGTCCTGGATCTTGATCTTCCAGTCGCGAATACGTGAATCCACGATTTCAAAGCAGGGAGCCACATAATCGGTCGCACGGATCACGTCCATGGCTGTGATCCCAGGCCCCTTCAAGTCCTCTTTCAGCACAAATGCCAGCTCTGCTTCGGCCTTTGGCTGAATCAAGTCGTCAAGAGCAATGACATCACCTTCCTGGTAGACCATTTTTGAGGTCAACTGCCCAAAATCCGGTTGAAACACACCCAAAAAATCCTGCACGGCTTTGCTGGTCACACCGATTTTCTTACCAACCACCGTTTCACCTGCATCCAAACGTCGCTGGATGAATCGCAGCTGGATTTTGTAGGCATCGTCAAGACTGATGTCCGGATCTCGCTCAGTGAAAGGCGCGATGGTCCTGCGTTCGACAAACGCCTGATAGAGCTCGTCGCCGTATTGATCAATTATTTTCTGGTCCATGTCAGCCTCACATTTTGATGCAAACGTTGCGCATCTCGGTGTAGAACTCCAAGGAGTGCACACCACCTTCACGACCGATGCCCGAAGTTTTGGCACCTCCAAAGGCGGTTCTCAGATCCCGGAGGAACCAGCTATTAACCCAAGTAATCCCAACATCGACTTTGGCCGCAACGCGGTGCGCGCGTGTGAGGTTGTCAGTCCAGATCGTGGTGGATAGTCCGTAATCGGAAGCATTAGCTAACTCGATGACTTCCTCTTCGGTGTCAAAGGGTCGGATATGACAGCAAGGGCCGAAGATCTCTTCCTGAATTACAGCGGACGACTCCTGAAGATCCGTCCAGATCGTCGGTTGAACCCAGGCACCTTCGGCAAGCTCACCTGGCATTTCCGGAACACCACCACCAGTTACAATCGTGGCTCCATCTTCTTTGGCCTTGGCGTAATAGGATAAAACCTTCTGCCGATGCTCCTGACTGATCAGCGGCCCGTAATTCACACCATTGTCGGTGGGTCGGCCAAACTTGACGTTTTCAACCTTATCTTTGAGGGCGGCTACGAAACGGTCAAAAATTGGACGCTCGACATAGACCCGCTCAGTCCCAAGACATACCTGACCGGTATTGAGGAATGCCGACCGGAAAATGCCGTCAATTGCCTTATCAAAATCACAGTCGGCGAACACGATTCCGGCATTTTTACCACCCATCTCAAACGACACGTCCCGAATGCCATCCGATGCGGCCTTCATGATCGCCGAACCGGTTCGTGTTTCGCCGGTGAAGGTGATGGCATCAACATCCTTGTGGCGGGTCAGAAACTCCCCGGCGGAGTCTGGACCAAATCCGTTAATGACGTTGTAGACGCCTTTGGGGATGCCTACCTTGTTCATTACCTCACCCAGCAGGGTTGCAGTCAGAGGAGATTCTTCCGAAGGCTTAACCACCACGGTATTTCCACATGCCAGGGCGGGGCCAACTTTCCAGGTCATCAGCAGGAATGGGGCGTTCCAGGGCGCCACTACGCCAATCACCCCTTTGGGAACGCGAACACCATAGTTCAGGGCACCACGACCGTCCGGAGTGTCCATGTGAAAACTCTCAGTTGGGACATTCTTTATAATGTCCGCGAAAACCTTGAAATTTGCGGCGCCGCGCGGGATAAATACGTGGCTCATAACATGTTCGGGCTGCCCTGTGTCTGCCATCTCGGCGTCGACAAAATCGTCGAAGCGACGGGTGATTTCATCGGCCACCTGGTAAAGCAGATCCACCCGTTCATTTGTGGCCAACTTGCCCCACTCTCCTGTCAGTGCATGCTTTGCCGCAGTTACAGCCTGATCCACCTCTGGCTGCCCGGCCTCCGCAATCGATGCTATGACTCGGTTGTCGACAGGGGACCGCTTTTCAAACCGCCTGCCAACGCTAGAAGCGACAAATTCGCCGTTTATGAAGTTATCTATCTGGCGCATATTGATTCCTGCTTGTTCTGTTTCAGAGGAGCTGGTCTTCAGCGTCCTTGATAGCGGGTTATTCCAACCTATTTCGAGTGTAGGATTCCGAATCTATACCGTCTAATACCATTTAGACAGTCAGCCATTACCTTTTAGGTATGCATTGCACGACACCCTCTCCGGTATGGAAGATGCCCTCGGCGTCAGCTGACCACGGTCAAGAAAGTTTCGTGTAGTTTCCGCTGAGGATAATCGAGCCCCTGGCCGAAATTATCGAAGGTCCACGTCAGAGGTTCGTAATCGGGATAAGGCTGATATCCACCCATAAAGGTTTCAAATCGGTTTCCCGACGGATCCCAAGCGTAGATTGTGCAACCACGCGTAACACCATGGCGAGTCGGTCCGATGTCCACGGGCACTGAGTTCATCGACATTATGTCGCCGGCTCGAAGTACCCGCTCCCAACTCTCCATCAGGAAGGAACAGTGGTGGAGTTTGCCCGGTTCGGGATATTCAGCGAAGGCAATGTCGTGGACCTTGTGGGAGCATGACAGCCAGATAGCGGCCTCGCTGTCGCCGTCTTCGCCGAGCACGCGCTCAACAAGATAGAAGCCAAGTACATCAGTGAAGATCTTTTTGACCTCGTTAATATTCGGCCCGTACAGCAAGGTATGATCAAGCCGGACGGGGGCAATACCTCTCTCAGAATCCGCGCACCAAGGCCCCGGATTAACTAAAGGAATTCCATTACCTACCGCAGTTTTTTGAGCATAGAGCTCGATCTCATGTCCTGAAGGAAGGGTAAAGCTTACCCGCTCGCCGGTTTCAAGAAGATCACCAGCCGGGATACGCCTGGTCTCGACCCCATATGCGTTGAGGTCGTTCTCCAGCCTGTCGAGCGTCTCATCATCAAGCACTTTAAACCCGAAGAAATCGATACCCGCATGGTCGGACTCTCGAAGGATATAGCTGCTGTGATCGCGCTCATCCCAGCATTTGAAGTAAACGCGTCCCCTTTCATCCCTACCTGTTTCAACAAGTCCAAGAACATCTCGATAAAAGGTCACCGCTTTTTCAAGTTCAAGTACACGTACCTGAGCGTGTCCTGGGCGCAAAACTCCGGTCATAGCCATGATGAACTACCTCTCTCATTATTATGTTTGTGTTCAGATAGATTTGAATAAAGGGCTCCGAACCTGCTGGGCATCCGCCGCGGAGATGAATTTCTCGGTGTAAATGTCGCGTTCAAACAGACGCCCCTGCATTAATGTGGAGATACAGGAATCGATCATTCTTGGCGGACCACAAAGATATGCTTTGTTACCGCTGAAATCGTTGCCAAAGTGCTCTCTGGCCGCGTCGTGCACGTAACCGCGGAACCCTTCCCAAGATGAGGCCTCAGGCTCGTCGGACAGGGCCGGAACATAGGTGAAATTCTCATGCTGCCTTGCCAATTCGAGAAACTCATCGTGGTAGTAGAGCTCCTCTTGCGAGCGCTGGCCGTAAACGAGGGTGATGGGTAGATCAAACCCTTCATCCAGGAGATCAAGAATCATCGACCTTGGGCTGGAAAGGCCAGAACCACCGGCCATGAAGATCACTGGAACCTGCGCAGATTTCTTCACAAAGAACCTTCCGTAAGGCCCGCTCAAGGTCAGCACGTCACCTTCTTGGAGCTCTTCATGGATGTAAGTTGTACCCTTGCCACCCTGAACAATCCTTACATTAAGTTCAATCTCGCCAGACTCAGACGGGGCGTTGGCAATTGAAAACGCTCGATGTCCGATTCCATCGGGCAATTCCAGATTGATATACTGGCCCGCTTGGAATGCCACCTCCTCACCGGACTCAGGCCTCAGCCAAATGCCCTTAATGGTAGGAGTAAGGTCCGCTATCCGAGAAACCACACATTGGTAATCTCTAACCGGCAAATTCTGCGCATCCGGATCGTCTTCAATCTCTGCCTCAATCACAAGATCACTCTCGGCAGTGGCACAGCACGCCAGACACTTCTGCTCTTCGCGCTCGAAGTCCATCAGTGCAAAGTCGGAGACCTCTCCGTGCTCCACTTCGCCGTCAACCACCTGAACTTTGCAGGTCGCACACAGTCCGTGGCAGCAGGCATGGGGCAGGTAGATGCCTGCTCGTAGAGCGGCGTCGAGTATGGTCTGGCCATCCTCGATCTCGACGGTTTGGCCTAATGGTTCAATGGTCAGCTCGTAACTCATGGCACCCTCCGGAGATTAACCACAGACTGTGTTCAGCGAAGGCGTTTTGAAACGCAGCAGCGCCTTATGACCAACGCCATTGGCCGCAAGACTGGCATCCCAGTCCGGTGTCCAGGGTTCATTGCCCTTGAGCCATGTGACCGAGTCCCAGTCAATTTTTTTGGCGTCCGGATCAGCGCTCAGCAACGGAGCCAGGTTGTTCTGAACCAAGTCACGGAACACGGTTTCTGGGGTTGGGCATAACAGGAAGGCAGAGGCAAACAGCAGATGATTATCCCAGCCGACATAAACCAGCTGATTGCCGTTAAAGTTCTCGACGCGATCACGCGCAACACCGATATATTCTTTTCTGGAAACAACTGACATTTTGCAGCTCCTTGTTTTTGTTCTCACCGCTGGCCGCCCCAGATTCCCGGACCGGCCAGCACTCAGTTTCAGTTAGAAGTCGTCATCTCACGCCACTTCTGGAAACTCGTTTGGTCATGCGATCCTTTGTAATCGCCGTTATCCGAACCGTTTTCCAGACTGACCCACTTCATCCACGCCTCCAGATCGCCATTGAGCGGGTCCTGGAACAGGGCCGGCATTGGCAGCCAAGCCTGGATGTACTTCTCCGGCTCTTCTTTGAAAATGTCACAGCAGTGATCGGAGCAGAACTGGTAGGTTTCCCCTCTGTATTCTGTCTCCCGGTGACACAAAGTGGTGGGGTCTCCGGGCTCTGTGAATACCGTCGGCAACTGGCAGGTTTGACACAACTTCGCCAAACCAAAGTTGTTGAACGGGGACCCGGCCTCGTCCATTTTCTTGATGTGCTCCCAACGGGGACGGTAATACTTGTCAAAAGTGTCCGGGTACTTTTTGGAGAGCCAGTCCATATCCTCATCACTGGGAATCCAGGTATGGAAAGCGGTACCAAAGTTCCACTGGTAGAGTGCCAGCATGAACTGGTGGGACATGTGATCAACCGCCTCACCGGCGTCCTCCCAGCCTTTGGGCGGGCGGATTCCGTAGCGGGCAAGATCGTTGAACAAGGCTCCGCCATTTTCTTCACCATAGATATCCCAGGCTTCCCGCCAGGACATGACCCGCTTCGGCAGCATGTAGTCCATCATGGTGCTTACCAGACCAAGAACCCGGAAGCCCCGCCAGAACCACTTGTCGATCCACTTCTGAACAATGGCGACGTTGTCCGGATCCTGCTCAAGCATGAACTTGATGCACTCCAGGCCGAGAGTCATGTGACGGGCCTCATCCGACTGGGCGGAGAAGCCGAAGGTCACAGTCGACATGTCTCCGTTGTAGGCCGCACCGGACATGAAGGGGACAAACAACAGGTTGGTGAGCACGTACTCGAACGAGAAGCCGATGGCGATCATGAACTCAAACGGCCCGGCCGCCATGGCATCGTCGAAGAATGACCGTGCTACCGAGGTGTACCAGATGCGATCGCGCTGATCCGCGAATGCGTGGAAGCCACTGTAGAACTTGTTGTAGTTCGACATGGCATGGACCTGAGTCTGCGCATGGCGGATCTCGTCGATAGCCTGCATCTGGCAGGCAACCTGAGGGCCAACGCCCGGAAATTCGCGGCCAGCTCGCGCAAAGCCCTTATGAGCGGCATATTCACCCGGGCTGATTGCCTGTAGGAAAATTTTCAGTGCCGAAAGATACCGGGCATCGGTAATCTTTAGGTGACCATTGTTCTGAGCAAAGGCATCGATGATGGCGTAAAACTTACGCTCTTTCTCGGCTTGGTACTTCCAGTAGGCGTCCATGGTCAGACGAAACGGGTCTTCCCATTTGCTCCAATCGTGGACTTTTATCCCTTCATAAGTGGCATAGGGAAACAGGTCCTCTTTACTTTGGTAAGACGGTTCCCAGGCCAGATCCCGGGTCAGGTAGCTGTACTTCTCTTTGAGGCTCAATTTTTTCTTGTTTACTGGGGTATCCATAACTCTATCCTCGGCGTTATTTCCAGCTCAGGGTAAACGTGTCTTCATCTTCATTAAGATGACCAGACATGGTGATCAGGTTTACTTGCAACTCCTGCAAGTCGTACTCCCGCCCTATTTGATCTTCGATGGTTTCCCGGCGGATGATCAGCTCATCCGGTGCATCAATCTTCACCATCGCGGGCTCCTGGTGGACTGTTGCATTCGGGTTATCCAGTTCGATCGCCTCGATAATGGGGCGTGTCTCTTCGTTGGTCTGAAACGCAATAAAAACGGTGGACATGACCTCTCCTTACAAAGCGATACCGGTTTTGGTGATGCGGACTCGGAAGGCGTCCAATTCTTCGGACACCATCTCATCCACGCGCTCATCCAGAACCGAATTAACAATCGGAAGCAATGCGGACACAGCTCTGTCGCTCCAATGGTTGACCCACTCGGTTAAAACCTGTGCATTCTCCGGGGATTCCGCGGCGGCAACTTTCAGCACCCCAGTGGTCCACTTTTTCGATTCGGAGAACCAGTTGGTCATGAACTGGGTCAGCATGGCCACGGCCTGACCACCCTGTGAAGCGAGGTAGTTATCCACTAGGCGCTCATAAACGATCGGGTACAGCAACCCATCCAGAACCACGTTCTGCGCGACAAACACCTCGAACGGATCGCGGATTGCCATGGTGTCCTCGACGTAGCGACGCAGCGATTGCCAGTTGCTGTCGTTCATCCAGGTGTCCTTGCCCTGCTCCAGGGCATCTGTACCGCCCAGCAGCAAACCAATGCGTGAGAGGTACTGCGAAATACCTAGATTATCCATCGCGTGGTACATGCAAGGCTGAGTGAACACGACACCAAAGCCATAGCCACAAACCAGGGTGTTGTTCTGATTTGCCCCCCAGGCAGCGTGACGAAGCGGCACCAGAAGGTTCAGCGCCTTGTCTTTGATATCCTCAGGAAGCATATCCTGAAGGCCCCGCGCTTCCACGAAAGCAAAATTGGCCTCCATGTTTTCCTGCTGACGGGAGCGGGCAAGCGTGTAAGTGCTGTAGTAGAACTGCCTAGGGTCTTTGAGGTCATACCAGTCTTTCATCCGAATACGGGAAAGATTGGGGTCATAGAGCTCTTGTTCAGGATCCCAGGTCGGGCGATAGTGGAGATTCTCCGCCGCCTGAATATCGTAACTACCCTCCTGGTAACGCGACGCTGGTTTATCCCCGAATCTGCGGGCCAGGTGGTCAAAGGTCTTTCTGACCGGTTCGATATTGACGGTTCTCAGGTCAATCTGCATTTTTTGTTATCCTCCGCTGTTTTGATTTCATGAGAGTGATCATGCACTACTTGAAGCGCTTGCCGGTGGCATCCCGAAGGCTCCAGGCAAAGTCCGCCATTCGGTCTTCTGGTCCTGAATCCTCAGCAGGACCCATGGTCTGCACCTGGTTCATTTCACAGAATTCCTCAAACGCGGGTCGTGAAAGGATCATTTCGACAAATAGCTCTGGCTCGCCCACGGCAAAATCGAACTCGACGAAACCACCCGGGCGCTCGCCGGTGATCCGGACATAACGGCGCTCGGTATCCAACTGGGCTGGCGTGATATCTGCCGGATAACTGTCTTCTGTCATTTGCTGCACCTCAACCTCTGGCTCTGGGCCAGTTCGTTTGGTGACATCACGGGCCCTGACGTACAGGGCGGGGAATTTTGATGTCATCTTGTTTTTGTTTATTGCTGTCGGGCCTTGAATGGCCCCGACTCAGGCCATCACACAAAGTGTGCCTTCCACCTTGCAAATGCACCGCTCGTGCCAAGTGTTCAACGCACTGTTTTTTATGGATTTATTACGTATTTCAGGAAGGTGAGCGTTTGTCTTGCCTTACGTTCTCGAACAACTTGCAAGTCTGCCTTACAAATTTGAACAGCCGGATCCGTGCGGAGCGGTTAGGCCAATACTCCACGGTCGAATCAACCCAAAAAGCGGCAACAGGTCTGCCAAACCCGGCATTTTCAGACATAGGAATATTTCGGTGCCTCAACGCAATAGCACCTGTTACAGATTGGAGTGAACCCAAAGAAAAAAGCAGAATGCGGAGGATCAGGAGGAACGGAATATTTAAACGCAAGATGTGCCCAGAAAGCCCCTGTCTGACTTTCGAGCCAAAACCCGGGGCCTCTAGCTCTCCGGGTCTTTCTCAGGGCTGTTTTTTAATCGGTAGGCCAGCTGCCGTCGGGATACGCCAAGCAGCTTCGCTGCGTGGGTAAGATTGCCACCTGCTTTATGAACTGCCATTTCCATCAACATCAGTTCGTGCCGCCCAAGATCAAATCCGTTTTCCAGAAGATTCTCAGCGAGACGCACCTCCTGTTCCGAGGCCTGACTACTGACGATCCCTTCTTGACCTACGGCCACCTCATCATGGGACTCAAGCCCGGAAACGAAGACATGTTCAAGCTCTATAAACCCGCCGTTAGGAGCCAGGAGAACACCTCGCTCAATCAGGTTTTCAAGCTCACGAACATTTCCCGGCCAGTCATATTCCATAAGACCATGAGCCGCCTTGTCAGAAAGGCCTTTGACCGTCTTGGAGTATACCGGAGCGTATTTCGCGATCATCGCGTCGGCCAACAAAGGAATGTCGGATTTTCGATCTCTTAACGGGGGTATCTTTACCGGGTAAGTCGACAAGCGATAATAAAGATCAGATCGGAACTTGCCCGAAGCGATGGCCTCCTGAAGGTTAACGTTAGTTGCGGCGACAAGTCGTACATCGACTTTGATTGTTTTGTCGTCGCCTAACCGTTCGACTTCTCCAGTCTGGATGGCCCGTAGCAACTTCACTTGAGCGGATGGCGATAGATCGCCAATTTCGTCTAGAAATAAGGTTCCGCCGTCAGCGCGTTCGAACCGGCCTCGGCGTGATTCCTCCGCTCCAGTAAACGCCCCTTTTCGGACCCCGAATAGTTCTGATTCGATCAAATCATGGGGAATGGCGGAACAATTAACAGCAACAAAAGGATTTTCAGCCCGGCTACTGTGCTTGTGCAGCCAGTGCGCAAACACTTCTTTCCCGACACCGGTTTCACCCAGCAGAAGCACATTAATCGGGCTGTCCGCAGCACGTTCCAGAAGGTTGAAGGCGTTCCTGAACGCCTGAGACTCGCCAACAAGATCACCTCTGCCGCGCTGGTGGCATAAAGTCTCTCGTAGCGACGACACTTCTTCCTGGAGCTCTCGGATTTCGCGATCAATATTGTCGGGCTTGAACAGCTTGACGTATTCCTGATCTTCCCACTCTTCAGCAGGCTTGCCGACAATCGAACATTTATCATCACCGCAACACAAGCACTGTTCTTCCCGAAAAACAACAAACCGGTTAAAGAACCGTGTTACGTAACCTGATGCGTAACCGGCAAGCGTCCAGCATGCGGCTTCACCGCCTACGCCAAACGCTTGGATGTGAGACTCCGCCTCCCATGAACCCTGCCAATCGACTGTTCCCAAAAAGGATCCGCGCTCCCAGTCGATCTCCGCCTCGGTGATAGTAGCCTTGACCAGCCCCTCAAAGGCATGTAGCTGTGGTCCAATCTGGAACACATCGTACGGTTCGCCAGAGCCGGTAAGCTTCCTGGCTAATTCAGCGTCTCGCTGTCCAGATTCAAACCCCATTCTTAATAGCAGCGCCTTCGCACGCTGTATGCCCAGCGACTGAATCAGTTCTTTTCGCAGGGCACCCAATGCCGACGCATGTAGCAGTAACATGCGATTCTCATCCAGCCAGATGTTGCCTTCTTCAATATTGAACCGAAGGTGGGATCGGAGGTTGAACTGCTCCATGAGTTTTTGCGCTGGCATGGTATCCCCTGGGAACTCAAGCATTCATCCTCGCCACCTTCCCTGTCTCCTCACGGACCCGGCGGGACTTGATTTTATTCTAATAGGTCGACCGGTCTCCCTTCAGCCTTTCGATACAAAGCCAATGTATACCGGCAATTTCAGCTTGTCATCGCTTTCACTCTCGGCACCAACAGAAAGCGGGCAAGAGCGGGCAGCAGTATCAATGCACCCAGCATATTCCAGATAAACATAAAGGCCAGCAGGAATCCCATGTCTGCCTGGAACTTGATAGGAGAGAACGCCCAGGTAAGCACCGCCACACCGAGGGTTACACCCGTGAGAATAACCACCTTGCCGGTAAACAGTAGGGCGCCGTAGTAGGCTTCAGACAATGACTCACCTGCTTTGAGCCTTGCCAACGTAACCGAAAGGATATACAGAGCATAGTCGACACCAATGCCCACACCCAGGGCTATTACCGGCAACGTAGCGACTTTGATCCCGATATCCATCCATACCATCAGCGCCTGACAGAGTGCCGAAGTAATCATCAGGGGAACGACGGCGCAGACCACGGCGCGCCAGGAACGGAAAGTAACAAGCGCCAACAGAATAACCGCAGCGTAGACCAATACCAGCATCTGTAGATTGGCTTTTTCAACCACAATGTTGGTGGCCGCTTCTATTCCCGCATTACCCGCCGCATTGAGAAACTGGATTTTGTCCGTGCTGTAATTCTTCGAGAACGCTTCCGTTACCTCCACCACGCTATTCAGGGTATCGGCCTTATGATCCTTGAGGTATGCGAACACAGTCAGCAAATCGCATTCCTGGTTGAACATCTCCCTCGGGGCCCGGGTAACGATGGCGTTCAGCATGCCCTGAGACTTCGGAATACCCCACCATTTCATGCTACCCTCGTTCATCCCAACATTAGCGACCTTGGCGAGCCCGGCCAGCGACTGGGTGGATTCAACGCCTGGAAGCTGCTTCAGCCGACGCTCAAGCGCATCGACGACCCTGAGCGTGTCGTAATGAGCACATGCATACTGTTCTGTCTTGACCATAACAACATACACATCACTGCTGGCCGCATAGTTTGTAACCATGAACTTGTTATCAAGGTTGTATTGTGAATTGGCCCGAAGTTCCGGCGCTCCCACGCCGGTGTCGCCGATCTTCACCTTGGATCCAACGAACAGCCCCATACCTCCAAGCAACACGAACACCAATATGGTCACCCCGGCCACTCTCCGCTCAGTAAACCTGTCCAAGAACGCCCAGACTGGGTGCTTGGAGTGGTCCTTGTCGTTCAGGTTTGCGAGATCCGCCTGAACGCTCCGTGCCGCAGCATTCGTATTCACACCGGTATAGGAGAGCAGGATCGGCAAAAGAATAAGGTTCGTAAATATAAGTGCAGCTACGCCAATACTCGCGGTAACCGCCAGGTCCTGGATAACCGGGATATCAATAACCATCAGAACCGCGAAGCCAACAGCATCAGATACCAGCGCCGTAAGTCCCGCAATAAACAGACGCCTGAAGGTATGCCTGGCTGCCACCAGACGGTGCGTGCCACGACCGATGTCTTGCATGATGCCATTCATTTTTTGGGCGCCATGACTCATGCCAATCGCGAACACCAGGAAGGGGACCAAAATGGAGTAGGGATCCAGACCAAAGCCCAAGACACTGAGCAAGCCCAACAGCCACACGACTGCCACCATAGAGCAGCCAACGACCAGAAACGTACTGCGCAAGCATCGGGTATAGAAAAACAGTACCAAAGTGCATATGGCGATCGTCAGGGCGAGAAAGATCAGGACCTGTTTCATGCCGCTGATAAGGTCGCCAGTCACCTTGGCGAAGCCGGTGATATGTATGTTTACTCCTTGTGCCTCATACCTATCTCTAAACTCCTCTAACTGTTGGCCAAGCTCGTGATAATCGATTGTCTCCCCGGTGACCGCATTGGTTTCCTGAAGGGGCACGAAAATAACTGAGGATCGGTAGTCCTCTGCGACCAGCTGTCCAATCTCGCCCGAGCGCTCAACATTCTGGCGGACCTGATCAATACTTTCGGCCGATCCATTATAAGCAGAAGGTATTACAGCCCCCCCATCAAGTCCCACTTCCGTTACACCAGACCAGCGTACGGCGGGCGCCCACAGATGCTTCATATACGGCCGATCGACGCCGGGGAGGAGAAAGACTTCCTCACTCAGTTTCCGTAGAGTTTCGAGGTAGTCCTTTTCAAAGATCGTTCCCTCTGGCGCCTCGACTGCGATTCGCAAAGAGTTTTCACTACCGGCCAACTCACTGCGGTTTTCCAGATAGTTCACTATGAAGGGATGATTCGTTGGAATCATTTTCTGGAAAGCTGCATTCATAGTGAGATCGCGGGCTTGAAAGGCCAGAAACACGGTAATTGCCAGACACATTAAAACAACCAGCATCCGGTTATTGAAAAGCAGTCTCTCAACAACATTTCCAGAGCGAGTGTCAAAATCTTCAAGCCGACGAATGATGTCGGTACTAGCCTTGTCGGCGGGCATATTCATGAGTCTATTTGAGCTCCGTGTTATCAAGTTCCAGACGCTTGAGTCCTCTGGCAGTAGACATCACCAAATCACCGCCAGAACTTAATATCAGATCGGTAATAGCAGCATCCGAGGCTTGAGCCATTTCTCGAAACTGTTCGCTCTCAGGAGATTTAAGAAACAAACGACCTGTCACATCCCCAAGGACGATTCCTTTGGGGGTTACAACTCCGGCACTGAATGATGCCTGGGAGCCTGAAGGAATCCTCGACCAAACTCCCCTGTCACCAACCCACACAGTCCCCCGCAACCCAAAGAGAATGACCTGTCCATTCGCAGAGCTGATACCGCCAAAGAAAGTGCCCTGATAATCAATGGGCAATGCCTCAAATCCGTCAGACCCACTAACGGAACCGGAAGTCAGCCCTCGCTCCCCAACGATAAAGGATTTGTTTCCCGGAGCAGTTACGTATTGATAGAGGTGATAGGAGTTCGGGTTAGCTGTTTCCGAAAACGCAGATTCCCAGGTTTGGCCGGCATCTCTGCTGTGGAGAGCAATGCCATAAGCTCCCAGCAGCCAACCCTCTCGCCCCGTTTCCGAAAAATGGACATCCAGAATCGGCTCGTCTCCAGTCAAATAGCTGGCGTTTCGCTTCAAAGCAGTGATTCCGGGCTCCGTCTCTGGCAACGTCTGAAGCGCCTTCTGGATGGTCGCCGCAACCTCCTGGCCAGTCATTGTTTTTTCCCATTGCTGTCCAGCAGTGTTCGTACGCAACACCACGCCCGAGTGACCCACGGCCCAGCCTTCTGTATCAGAAACGAACTCTACATCCGTTAGTGTCACGCTTACCGGAACACGTTGGGCCTGATTCCAGCTTTGCCCGTTGTCATCAGACAGCAGGACGATGCCCTGCTCTCCGACAGAGACCAATCTGTCTCCTGCTCTGGCAACAGCCAGCTGAACAGAGTGCTCAGCGTTTTTGATGTGCATCGCAGGCATTTCTGTCAGATCAGGTAATACCTCTTTGATATCCTGTGCTGAGAGATGAAGAGGAGCGCCCGCCAGCAACAGTGCTGCCAACACCGATAACCGGGCACGCGCAATCAGTGAACTTATTGTCTTCATTGTTATTTCACCTGATATCAACTACAGACAATACGCAGCATTGATTCTGGCGCCCAAATGCGGGCGCCTGCATCGTTGACTCAGCGCATGGCTTCAGCGGCAACGGCGTCGCCCGTAAAGTAGGTTTCGGGTTTGGTTGGCACAACATCCAGGTACTCTTCCTGCAATGCCTGAATAATGCTCAGAGTGTTTGCTTGGAGGTTAAATACCAGTGTTGTTTTAAGCATCGTGGCCGGCACCGTTGGAACAACGAAAGGTGTTGTCATCGACGCTCGCCAGAGGTTGCCCTCAGAGTCGTAACCATCAACCAATGAAATCAGCCAAGTGTCCTCATCAAGAAAGTAAGTTCTCTTGGGAACGGCATGGCGCATACCTTCACGAACAGTGGCCTCGACTTCCCAGACACGATGACGCTCCCAGCGGACCTCCTCCGGATTGGCGTGATAATCCAGATACGCCTCCTCAAGACTCGCGCCAATGAAACCATTGTTGTTGTATGGGATAAGCATTTCTTGCTTACCTACAAGCTTCCAATCAAAGCGATCAAGCGCGCCAAAGAAACCCTGGACTTCATCGAAATAGTTAGCCCCTGAAGCAACGAAGTCTGGCGTATCGTAGGAAACGGTTGGTGCCTGCCGAACCCGCCGCTGTCCAACCAAGTATTGCCAGGCCTGCCTGGACTGGTCCTGATCAATGCTGTCCCGGATCACCAAAGATTCGCCCGCTTTAAAAGGGGGTGCCAGTGTGTTGAAACGGAACATGGCGTATTCGCCACTCCAGCTTTCCGGTGTAACGCCCTCATAGAACTGCGGATACTGAAAGGAGATCTCATTCCGGGTTGCCAAGGTGTGAGAGCCATCGGAGTTGCCGACGATGTTCCTGAAGGTGTACTCGATTGATGGCGCCTCTGTCCTCAACAAGAAGTTCCACATGACTTCAACGCCGCTTTGCGGGATTGGAAAGGGGGTTCCGCCAGCGCAACCTTCCAGGGAATAGCCTTCATCAACCGTTTCACAACGTGTTGCATTGGCATAGGCGTTTTCATAAACCGACTTTGGATGGGCTCCAGTACGATGAGTCGGATAAACATTTAGATAAAAGGTATCCGGATACTTGTCGAGCAGTGCTTTAACGCCTTCGGAAAGCAAATGCTCGTACTCGGCCATGTTTGATCTAGTGACTTTATAAAGCGGCTTCTCATCCTCAAAAATTTCTGCAGGAATATCGCCCATGTGGCGCCCGGTAAGAGGCTCTGTGATACCACCTGTCCATTCGGGAATACTTCCATCTGCATTGCCCGCACGCTCTGCTCCGACTGGAGTTAGCTTATTCTTGAGACTCTCCGCCTTTTCCGCAGAGACTGCCGAATATGCGCTTGTAGCACCTAACGCCAGGGTTGCTGCAATGACTATTACAATGTTGTTTTTTTTCATGACAAGCTCCTCGTTACACCTGCGCGTAACTGATCATCAGAATGTGCGTTGAACAGAGAGAGAGATGAAATCTCGATCACCGTGAAAGTTCTCGTAGGAAAGTTCCGGCACAGCTGTGTCGTATTTGATAATCGAGCCAGCTGCTCCGTAGTAATGGGTGTAGCTCAGCCCGGCCTGCCAGGTTCTCTGGTAATCGGCCGTAATACCAAAGCTCAGGTTTCCACCGTGCTCAGACGGAAAGAGCGCACCGTTGACTGATGAACGGCCATCAACTCCATAGCTGGCACCAATGGGCGTTTTCAGATCTAGCCCAGGGGCTACTTGGAAGTACTCTGGGGTAAAGAGGAACTGGATAGCGGTCGCATCACGGGTGGCGCTGGGATCCAGCTGATCAGGGTTTTCTGAAATACTCAGCCGACGGTTGAACGCCATTTCGGCCAACAAAGAAGCACCATCCCAGAGCGCACTCTCGTTAAAAACATTGATCATCGAGAGATTGGCATGGAAGGTTTTACCAACCGGATAGGCAGGATTGTCACTATTATCCGCAGTCGTATTGCCCGGCAAAATTACGGTGTTTCCCGATGCAACCAATGGCATATCGTCACGAAATGAAACTTCTGCCGCGACGTTTGCCTCGCCAATAAGCGTGCTCAGGCTGGCGCCTACCATTTTAATATCCTCCGCATAGGTGAGGAGGTAATCGCCAATACTACCCGGTTGGACGTTCACGCCAGGTCGAACATAGAACTGAGGCATCTTGTCGTGATATTGAGCCGCGTAGAAGCCGAGGTCGTAGTCGCCCGCTTTTACTTTGATCTGGGCACCAAACTGGCCACTGTCGCTGGCCTCCTGATCACTTCCTCGAAATACTGATTGTCCGGGGCCTAGAATGATTGTCTCGCCACCTTCATCCGCAAAGTCGGCGAAACTGAAGTAGCTCCCGGAAGCCGGCAACTGGGTTTTTCGCCACTCAAACTGGTAATAAGCGCCTACAGAGACTTCAGGGCTTAGCTGTAGCTGGGCGGAGAACTGGTTTATTGGTCGCAGAATTTCCTGGAAACGGGAGTTAGGTACAGACAATGCTTTAACCAGATCCAACGAGGTCTGCCCGGCAGCCACGCCGTTAGATCCAAAGAACAGGCTTTCTCCGTAGAGCTGAGTAAATCGGCCAGCCTTAACGTTCAGACTTTTCTGACCGAGATAGAAGTTACCAAAAGCAAATGCATCGAGAAGCTCTGCGTCCCGCCCGTGAAGTTCTTCTGTCTCATCGGTGAACTCATCGGTATCCACGGATCGTGGGTTATAGAGGGCGCCGCCTAAAGCTCCTGGATTATCGTGTTCGGTGTTGTAAACGGAGTCATACCAAGCCGCGCCACTCAGTCGGAAACCATAACGACGCTTGTAGTTAAAGTTGAACTCTGACAGCAGGTCCAGTCGGTTTGATATCAAACCTTTATCGAAATTCAGATCGCCATCGTTGGTGTTCGCCTGAACGCCAATGCTGTTGTCAGCGACGTTTGGATCCTGATCTTCCACTCGCCAGGCGGCACTGTATTTGAGCGTATTATTCCAGCTCATACGTATGTCGCGATTACCACTGTCGATTGTCATCGCTTCTACGGGACCACATAGCGCGATTAGCGCAATGGCAAACGATGGCCCTAGGCTGCGCGGGGCTCGGTGTGTTGAGTCAGTTGGCTGAAGGTTGTTTTTATCGACCATTTCATTCTCCTCGTATAAAGAGGTTTTGTTTTTGTGGTGTGACAGTCCTGAAAAAGCTGCCTCTATCTCCAAAGTTAATCGCCCATCAGATTACCTTCCAATACTATCCAATAGCCTTTTCCATACCTTTATAGTATGACTTAACCGAGCCATTCGCTTACCCTGAAAACCGGTATGGCAGATCGTTACGGGAAGAGTCAGGTACTGGACAACAGGGCTTCGCAAGCCTCTTTTACGGTTTGATAGGCAGGCCGAACACGAAGGGCCCCCACCTCGCGCACGCGGGCAAACTCGCCCGCCTCCACATCGGCGAAAACCTCGTTTCGAATGCGTCGGTAATCGAACAAGGCAGCACGCAGAGCCTTGATGACTGCCTTGTCCTCGGGCCTATTTTCATTGGCCGAAGTCAAATGCCGGTCTACCACGCTGTCCAATTCATAGATCCGGCTCATATGGGGCGCGGCACTTTCTGGCGCATCGGAATTCACCACCATGATGTTGTGTGCGCGAATCTCTTCCACCGCATCTAGCACCGCCAGCTCCAGACCGCTTTGCACATCCAATTCACTAGCCAGCTCTTTCATCTCCACCAGCTTCAATAAAAGATTTCGTAGATCCTGATTGCATCCTTGAACTTTGGTGTCGATATCGGTGGCGAGCTCTCGAATCGTCCCGCCGGCATCAGCGACTTCGGCTGCCGCTACAGCCTGCTGGCTTGCCAGCTGGGACATATCCTCCACCAACGTCGATACTCGTCTGGATTCATCAACAATTGCTTCCAGCGACTCGCTGGCCTCGGACGCCCCTTCAACCGCCTGTTCGTTTGCCCCTGCAGTTTCCTGCAACTCGTTCTTAAGCGAATGAATAGATTGATTAACGGCCTCAATGATGCCCGCCACATTCGTGGTAGCCTCGGCAGTCCTCCCCGCTAACTGGCGGACTTCATCAGCCACCACCGCAAACCCACGCCCAGCCTCACCAGCTCGGGCGGCTTCAATCGCAGCGTTCAGGGCCAAAAGGTTGGTCTGAGTTGAAATCGTCTCAATAAGGGTCACGATACCGCCAATGTGACTGAGGTGCTCCTGAACCTCTAGAAACTGCCGTTCTGACCGTTCAGCCGATGCCTTGAGGTGGGTGACCCGATCCCGAACCTGAAGGACTTTTTGCTCGCCGCTTTCGGCGTTGGCACACACCCGGGACATCGCTCCGACACTGCCTTCCGCCAATTCGGCGATCCGCTGGATCTGTTCAGCAATTGCTTCAAACGCGGCAATGTCTTTCTGAGCCCGCCACGACTGACGATGACTGTGACCTACCACAGTAGTGAATCCCGATACGAGGGTTCCAGTGGACACAGTCAATTCCCGGGACAGCGTGTGAATGGCCCCGGCCGAACGGATTTTATCCTGAAGGATTTCCGCCAACTGGCTGACCATGTCTGGCAATGCCTGACCTTTCCCCGAATCTCCGGCAGCGAAATGCGACAACAAATCATTCACCAGAGCCCGGGACTCTCGTTCCCGACGGTAGGCCCGAAAAGCTAGCAAAGAGACCGCGATTGTCACAGCGGACAGCACCAACGTTGACATACCCAATTCTCTATTCCGATTACAGACTAGAATGGAAACCCTTAACGCTCTCGATTGCACCGGTCACGCAGTCCAAGTCCTGGCTTTCCGTACCGCCGGAAACACCGATGCCGCCGACCAGGGACCCCTCCCAGTACAACGGCAATCCGCCCCTAATCAGTGTGAAATCAGCACTCCGCAGGAGGCCATCCCGCACACGGGCAGCCTCCTCAGACAGAACCTTTTCGACAGTCTCGGGATCAATACCCAGACCTGCGGCACATCGGGCCTTGCGCTGGGAAAGCTCGGAGGACACCAGAAAGGCTCCAGGCATACGGAGAAATCCCAGCAAAAGCCCCGACGAGTCATACACCGATACGGCAGCTTGAAAGCCCAATTGATCGGCTTGTGCAATAGCCGCATTAAGTAGGTCGATCACTGCGGTTTCAGTAAGTTTCAGGTGTGGCTGAACAAAAGAGTTTTGGATTGTTTGGTTCATGGCAGTACCTCTGGGCACAACAAAAAACGCCATCCTTGGCAAGACAGGCCCTCCCGGGCCTGTTGTGGGGGACATCAACGTTTAGGTTGATTCTTTCTCGCCTCAATTTCTTTCTTACGGAGATCGCTGGCGAACTGCCCGCCAATACACCAATCCTCTGGTTGGACGCGAATACAATGCCCCCTTACTTTTTGGGCATCGACATTAAAAACCGATGCGACTAGGTCACAGAAACTCCGTGCAATTTGCTGCCGTTGCTCCAACGAGCGCCCCTCTAGCACAATGAACTCGAAGAAAAAGGACGCAGGCCCGGGCACCGTTCCTTCAATGGCAACGGATTCAGAATCAATCGGGAAGAAATACACACGAACACGATCTTTCGGGCATTCGAGGATGTGGGCGTAAAGGTCCGAAGCCCTATCAAGAAACGTTTTGACTACCTCCGTTTCCAAAGCACAACCCGATGAATAAAACTTGGCAACTGGCATGATATCCCCCTATGGAAGACCGTGGCGGCGACCGGCGTCCAGCATCAAGGTCGACCCGGTCATGGCACTGGCTTCATCTTGAAGCAACATTGAGACCCCCCAAGCGACCTGCTCAGGAGTGGTGAATGCAGCGATGGAAGATTCTGAGCGCATGCGCTCCAGGACCTCATCCGTGGTGATCCCATCTCGCTCTGCACGGGCCGCAGCAATGTTCCGCAGTCGTTCCGTTTCAGCAGGCCCTGGAGCGATTGTATGGGCGGTAATGCCCCTGGCTCCGTAACCCAGGCTCAACTGACGAACCACATTGAAAAGCGCGGCATTGGCGACACCTGCAGATGCGGCATAGGCTGTAGGTTCCAGGCCGTAATGTCCGGCGATGGCAATGATGCGACTCCCTTCCAACATTCGGTCCTCCGACGCCCGAACCACGCGCAAAAGCCCCCCAACCTTGATGTTTACCGCCTCAATCAAAATCCCTATGTCCGCTTGCGTAATACCTCCAGCGACACCGACCCCAGGGCCGTGAACAACAGCCTTAACAGGACCTACAAGGGCTCCACGAATCTCCTGAATTGAGCTATCAGAACTGACATCTGCGGCACATGTACGCAGTCCAGGAGACTTCTCTGCCAACGAAGCAAGAGCAAACGCGTCGCGGGCGACCGCCAACACATCGAATCCTTTGGCCAGAAGACTCCCAGCGATGATTTGCCCAAATGCGCCCGTCGCGCCGACGATGATAACGGTGGGTCCTGTCGAGGTTTGCCGCAGCATATAGCTCCCGTTTTCTTTTTGTCAGGGAATAGAAACCTACTCTGGAACAATTTGTTCCCGATTGACTTGAGTCTAGAAACGCCACAACATACCGTCTAATACCATTTAGAAGGCTTTGTGATACCTTTAAAATATAAGCTAGGGGAGGGGGTATCAGTATGGACCTGAGAAAATTGCGATATTTCTTAGCGGTTGCTGAAGAACGGAATCTCGGACGCGCCGCGGCTCAGTTACATATCTCCCAACCGCCACTGACCAGGCAGATCCATCAACTGGAAGAAGAGCTTGATGTTCAACTGTTCAACCGCACTCCAAAAGGCATGGAGCTAACCGAAGCTGGTGAACTACTCGCCCAAGAGGCCCGCAATATCTTTTCACTGGTGCAGCAGGCCTCAGAGAAAACCCAACGAGCAAGCCAAGGTCGTCTCGGTCGGCTTGACGTAGCCGTTTTCGGTTCCGGCGTTCTAGATACTATTCCCCGGATTCTCCTGCAATTCAAACAGGACTATCCCGAGGTAAAAGTTGTTCTGCACACGATGGAAAAGGAAGAGCAAATCCAGGCCCTGAGGCAGCACCGAATTACTCTCGGCTTCAACCGGATGCTTAAACCGCTGCCCGATATAACAACAGAATTGGTAAATCAGGAGCGACTTCTGCTAGCTGTAAATGCCAATAGTCCCTTGGCTACTCAACCAGTTATCAGATTCCGAGATTTGGCAGATCATCCGATGGTGCTTTTCTCATCCAGCGGCCGCCCTAACCTGGTAGATAAAGTCATGTCCCTTTGTTACGCGGCTGGCTTTACCCCAGAAATAACGCAGGAGGTTGGCGATGTCGTGACTGGGGTCGCATTGGTCGCAAGTGGCTTCGGAGTGTGCTTAGTTTCCCAATCGGGTTCGACTCTTTCGCTTCCAGGCGTCGTCTATCGAGAGATTTCGGATCTCCCTAAGGAGGCCACCATCGACCTGTCCTGTGTTTACCGAAAGGATGATAATTCGCGACTTCTTAACTCGTTTCTGATTACGCTACGAAGATTTAAGGAAGAATTTTGAATGAGAGTCTGCAAGACTTGAAGGCTTTAGATCATTATTACTTTAGTGGCAAGCCTCCAATAGCCTTATAAATCTCTCACGGGCACAGGTTGGAGAGATCTACGATTATATAGGCGATTTAATAACCCTAAGGAATGCTTTCCGCACCATGGGCAAGGGGTTCTCACATTGCCCAAATTCTCTGTCGTCCAAGCCAGCAAAATCGAGGCTTTTCCACTTTATGCAATCAGGATCATGGAAATTAGCTAGGTAGGTATTCCATGCTGAAGCCTACCTATCAATATTCTCAACTTGGAAATGCCCTCTTGACTCTGCAAGGCTTCTCTTGGAGTTATGTAATTCAATCCACGAACCTTTTTAAGAAGCCACCTATCGACTTCGTTGGAATCATGGGAGAACAACTCCAGCACCTCCGCATATGCTTGCGCCTGGAGCTTTTCAAATTCTTCTGTGTTCATTTCCACTCCCCGTAGGGTACCGAGTCAACGGTGGATTCTGGGCTGTAAGATGCGGGCATCTTACGACTCTCCGGTTTTTTCCGCGGATACCTTCAGCAAGGTTTGGGCCCAACGCAGTCTTCCTGACAAGCAACTCAAAAGATGCTCCTGCCCGCATACCGACAAGGTATCAAATGCTCTTCTAAAAGCGTTAGCCTGCAGCGTTGCATCCTTTCGCCCCGCGTAAACAAAGGCGCCCCATAAACCGGCAACCATACGTCTTTCCGCTTCCGGCAAGCTGGTTAGGCCAATGCATGCTGAAGCGTATGCTGTGCTGTATTCGAACTCGATGTTTATTTTTCCCAGCTTAATAGCCCGAATTGGCCTGGTCGACAGAAACCGATACTTCATCGGCACTTGGGTTGATGCTCCAATTTCATTCAGGATTTTCGCCCCACAAGGAACAATGAAAACATCTCGGTTCCTCTCTATCGCTGCAACAACTTTCTCCGGAGAGGCCGATACGGGACCAAATCTAGTGAACTTTGGCCGCTGCCATAAACCATGACTGATGTACTGTACTTCTCCTTTTTTCGCCAAACGCTGAAGAGCTTGAGACACTCGATTCTCCTCAACCCCAAGATGATGGGCGATATCGTTTCGTGTGAACACGCTGGCATCTGGGATAGCGTTCAGGTAGCTCTCTATGGAGTTGGAAATCGTCATACCTTCCAGTCAGCAAAACGTCGAGTCGAATGGTATTAGAGTATGGCATTTCTCAAGCGGCTGAACTCGTCTGACCACCGACTAATTCAACATTCTGCCGGCCCCGCATTTCAGGTGAGATTGATGGTATTATTTGGGGCCGGCCGCCGACTGTGCTCCCCATCTATTGGGGCTAACCAATGGTCATTTTTAAGGAATCTGAAATTCTCACTTTGTGCCCAAACTTTTAGGCATTATGTGGGCTTATTCGTTCAAGACCGCCTCGCTCTTCTCAAAAAAATTCCCACGAAGGCAACAAGTTACACCTATTTAGACCGTGGCCGGCCACTTTACGTTATCTACCGGGGGTGCTCTCCGGAGGAAAGGTCATAGGTTCGAATCCTATCGGGCGCGCCATTATTTTCAAAGGCTTGCGTGAAAACGCAGGCCTTTTTTATTTGGCTGTGTCCAAATTGTGTCCATGGTGTGTCCGCATGGATTCGGAAGTGAATTGAGGTGGTTGCAACCTGACCTTTGCACTGAATGAAACCAAAGCGCAGCTAGAAAAGAGGACCCCATGAGAATGTTGGCTTAGGTCGCAAAGCGAACATTCAAGATGGCCGATCAACGCCTAAACTCACCCGCCGCTTTAGCGGTGGACTTCCCCCAAACAACTGTTAGGTCCGCGAAGGGGCTCCGAGAAAGCTGCCCTTGATCTCGTACTTCCCTCCAAATCCGTGAGGGCCTTTCCAATAAATCGATAAAAGCTTGGTTAAACGACGACCATAGGCAGCCATCAGCCAGTCATATTTCTCCCAAAGCCCCTCGTCGAGAGTAGATGGCTGAGCACTGTTCTCTTTGCTCAGCGCACACGGATATCTAGCCCATGATTCACTGCCGTCTTCAAATGCCTTCAGGGTGCCCCGGCCCTTCGTCTTGTATGGGATGATAGTAGATTTTGCTGCAAGAACTGTAAGTTTGTGGGACTTCAAAAACTTTGAAAGCTTACCGTTAGAAATCCAACCTGGGTTCTCGTAAACCAGAAATGCCTTAACCGCGTTTTCGAGAGCAAAGGATGCTAGGAGGAACGTTGATCTGTTCGTATTATCCCAGCTGGCCTTGTTTCCGGACCTATAATCATGATGTGTGAGGTGTCCTTGGCCAAAGTTTTGCCTCAATTCGACAGCCTGCTCGTGCAGGTCGTCAGCAACCAAGAACCAGCTGTGTGGACATGCGAATTCTACGAATTCCTCATTGGTCATCATGTTCCCTGATGTCTGAGTAACAGACTAAAGCCGCTCAGCACGCGTGGCTGCGGAATGGAGGAGAAACTGCATGTAGTAGACGTCACCATGACCGTGTTGTTAGCGAAGGCCTCAGGCTCACGCCATTATTTTGCCTTTGCAACCAGTTTAGATTTGATCTCTGGCTGTGGCGGATTATTCCTTAGGCACTTTTCAATTTGCTCCGCCAATTTCCGACGCTGCTTTCTGTTCAAATACCAAAACTTTCCGAAAGAGTCCTTAGCGAAGAATCTATCGAATTTGTTCAAGTGCAGCTGAATTGATGGCTCACATAATTGTATTGGTTCAGAAGGCTGAAGCAATTTTGGTGTTGATGATTCGCCGAGGAAGCAAACAACAACCTTATCGTCCTCTTTGTATAAAAACCCAAAGGAAACCATCCATATAGGCCCAGCACTGAGGTTCGTGACAGTGAGCCCGACTGAGTGCTCATTAGTTCTACCACTTGTAACAATCGATGTCTCAAGCTTTAATTTACGCCGGTTCAAAAAAGGCTGGTAAAAGAGAGCAACAAGTACCGCTAAAAAGGTCGAGATAGCGCTTATCGCTGTCCAGTCGATCTTGCTGAGCTCGAATGTCACCACTTCCTCCAGTCAGTAAGTCCCTAACGCTTGCAGCGTGTGCGCCCATGGAATGGAGCCGAAGGCGCAATGTAATGGGCGTCGACATGCCTGCAATGGTTAGCATTTCTAGCACCCTTTTCGCTCATCCCAAGTTTCCAATACAAATAGCGCCATTGTGTGCGCAGCATGGATGGCAAGACGCGCATGGCGAGGTTTCAAGTTATAGACTTTACGCCCCTCCCCATGTGCAGAACTGGCATGTGTTCTAAAAGCACCAATTCCATCAACAACAGATAGCATACCTGACAGAACTTTCTTCAAATCTGTGTCCTGTATTGAACCTGGCTCAAAACCCAGGTCAGAACGAACAATTTTCCAAACGTTCTGCAAATCTTGTTTCAAGGGCATCTGCAACTTTTCGTCTTCGATGTACGTTTTAAAAATTGATTCCAAAATGTTACACGCCGCTGATACCGCTTCTCTGGGTTCAGAATTAACGTTTGCGAGGGCCCGCGTAAATTCGGCATCGATGGAAGGGATATCCCTTCCTTCTATCAGATCGCCCAGTGACCGACTTGGCGCAGAACTACCATCTGAAACAATCCCGCCGGTGAGGTATGTCAGATTACAACGCGTAAGTATGGCTTCTAGCCTTGCTTTGAATTCTTTCTTGGCATCGACTGTTGGCGCGCCAAACATTGAGCGCGACTCTCCAGCATCCGGCAGTTCCATGTAGCACTCTATGATTCGGCCCAAAACCGTAAGTGGTTGGCTCGATTCCTTGTTGACTCTGCGCAGCCAAGCTTGAACTTTGACTGGTTTAGAACCCTCTGGTGGCTCCCCTGGAGCCTCCGCGTATGAGAACAGATTATCCAAGCTCGCATGGGTTTCCATGTCAGGTATGTTCTCAGACAAGACAGCTATCACGGGTGCCGGTATTGCTTTCCTCATAGTCCAACTCTTGTTGGGATGAAAATGCCAACGTCCGCAGCATGCGCGGCTTTGGAATGGAGCCGACGGCGCAATGCAAGGTGTGTCGCCGTGCCTTCACTGGTTAAAGAATATCTTGTTCTGGCTCAACATCATCCCTTGTTCTAAGTTGTGCCCAAATTTCTGAAAGCATAGCGCGCTCCGCTGCTTCCATCTCCCTAGTTACCTTCGCATGGACGATTTTGAGTCCCTCGGAAAGACTAGCGGTTAATTTTAACTTCCTTTTTCGACTTACTCGCTGCTTGAATTCCTGCGCTAACCAATCGTTGAGATATGACTTATTCTTATAAATGACTCCAAAATCAGTGTCGCGGGTAACGATAACCACGTCTTTGCCGCTGTCTATTGAGCACTGGATCAACCATTCCCAGTTGATAGAATCTCCATATGACGTCTCACTCTTTTTTCTCGGAGGATAACCTAGTGAAAATCTCTTCCGCGCCAATCTTCGAATTGCAAACCTTCGCTTGCCCTCTCGGTCAAGGTTGTATGGGCTTTTGTGCTTGAATACACGTTGAAGGACTTTATAAACTTCGTCTTGAGTTCCGGGCCGCTCCAAAATTGCCTGAATTTTTTCTGTAAGTATTTTTTGTTGTTTTACTAACTCTTTTCGGTGCTTATCGATCATTCCGGCTGCTTGAGTTTCAGATACGAGGGCAGGTGCACTTAACTTTCCCCAGTCAGGAGCCCCGAACTTGCCCAGACTCTCCAGAATCACGTGCTGCCGGTTCTTTTTGTATTCCATCTCGACCTGAGATCCGAGGATTAGCCTATCTCTGCACGCCTCTATTTGTTCGAGAAACTTCATGCTCACATCCGACTTTCGATCTCTATAGAAGTCCAGAAGAATATTAGTATCGATAAACAGCAACGCATCCATTTCATCTTTTTTCTTCCTAGCCACTCGATCTCCTATTGTTCTTTAACCAGCAATTAGGCAGCGCGTTTCATAATTACAGAAATTTGACTGCGTCATTATTTACTGATTTTGAACTGTCAAAAACGCCGCACATGAATCGACAAAACAATAGCTTAGGCCAGCCCGGACATTTCTGCCATGCCATCTTTCAGCATCTGGTATTCGCTGTGCCAGTCATACTGGATGAAATCGCTGTGATTAGTGTGGAGGCTCTGGAGAAAAGCCCTGACTCGAATGTCCGCTTTTGTTTAAGAAGCGGAAGAATCCTGCTCGAACCGGTACGTTAAGAAAGGCCTCTAGATGACAACGCTCTGCCGGAAATCATGCGAACAGATCGCATGATTGCACCTACTCAAATCCGTACCTAAGCCAACAAGCAGGGGCACCAGTCGAGGCCCTAGGGTAAAGCTGAGCTGAGCTCACCTCGACTTTGATCCAGCTGAGCACTCTACATTAAGCGTTCAACCTCACCAGTTATTACGTTCTCGCCCGCGTATCCTCCATGGGACTCCCAGCTTTGGGGGAAGGAGCAATCTGTGCAGGTCGGCAATGCTCGATAAAAAGACTCCGTGGTTTCTGACTGAGTAAACCCACTTGTAATCTCGCATGCCACTTAACGATTTCTTAAAAAATAAAACCCAAAAACTGCGACAAAATGTCGCACCTCGATACTGGAAACTACCCACAGGACGTACGTATATATTTCTGTAGCCTGTGCAACTTTTCACTACACATAAGGACCTCGCGTTCATGGAGAAACAGAGTGGCCGGTAGATCTCTGGTACCGGGAATCTCAGCGCCGAAGCTCGAAATTGATCGTCAATTTCCGACCGAATTCACTGACAGTGTTGCCTCCATGCGGTGGGACGCTACAACAGAAAAAGTCCTCGTAAACGAGGCATTCAAGGGTCTTTTGGGGCCTTCCCACAGGAGAACTGGAGTTAACCTGTCGGAATTGATGACCCCACCAGACATCTCAAAGCTTCTCGAAAAGCTGGATCCGAAAAGGTCACCGGTTGCTCATGATCACGGCACATTTTTGTGCCGACTGATAGGGAGCAACGAGAAGATCCTGTGGCTAGAGACAACCGTCTGCGAGTGTTCAGCGAAGGAGGGAAATTCGTATCGGTATGCAACGTTCAAAGATGTGACTGACAGGCTAACCAAAGAACTGTTTTTCGAAAACTTCGCCGATTCATTACCTGGCATCGTTTTCTCTTACACAGTTTACCCGGATTCGAGTCATTATTTTTCTTATATCAGCATAAAAACCAAAGAGTTTTTCGGTATTGAAAACAAGGAATTTCTAGCTAATCCGGACCTGGCGTTCGATATTATCGAGCCCGAAGACCTGCCTTTTGTTCGCGAGAGGTTGGCCGAATCCAAGCGCACGATGACTCACTGGAAGGCTGAGTACAGAACGACTGTCAAAGGCAAAACTCGGTGGTTTGAGGGCACTGCCATTCCAAAACTGCAACCAAACGGTAGTGTCACTTGGAATGGGATTACGATCGCCATCGACGACAGGAAGAATCTTGAGCTTGAGCTAAAAGAAGTAGCGAGCAAGGACTACCTGACCGGAATTTTTAATCGCCGATACCTCAGCGAGTTCCTGCGCGATCAGTCGGAACGCTTTGATCGCTACCAAGAACGTTCGAGCGTGATCCTTATCGACATAGATAACTTCAAGGCAATAAACGACGAACATGGCCATGATTTCGGTGATCTGGCCCTGCGCCAGTTTTCTGAACTGGTGAGCAAAAACGTCAGAAAAGTCGATACGTTTGGTCGCATGGGCGGCGAGGAATTCCTGATTGTTCTGCCCAATACCGGTATTCAATCTGCTCTTAAAGTCGGGAAGAAAATACTTAAGAAAACCAGGTCGAAACTGAAGGCGATCAATGGCATAGACGTTGCACTGACATTCAGTGCGGGCATCTCTGAATTTTCCGCTGTTCAAAGCAGTGCAAATAAAGTCCTCAAACGCGCAGATCAGCTTCTTTATGAAGCAAAGTCTGAAGGAAGAAACGGCATAAAAACTGACGGGTAACTTGCATGGAAACGATTTCTGACATTGCACTTCAATGCTTTGATTCTTCGAACAGCGGAATTGTGATCAGCAGCTGTTTAGAGGATTTTCCCATCATCTACTGCAATGATGCCTTTTGTACCCTTACCGGGTACGAACGGCCAGAAATCATCGGCGAGAACTGTCGCTTTCTTCAGGGAGAGGAAACCAATCAGACCGTCGTCGGTTCCATCAAGTCTGCGATTGCGCAAAGCAAAACCCATCGTATCGTCATCAAAAATTACAGGAAGGACGGCGCGGCTTTCTGGAACGACCTTTATCTGACACCGATTCGCAACGCCCAGGGATCTGTGACTCATTACCTGGGCATCCAGAATGACATTAAAGATTTGGATCGCAATAACAGGAACGTTCCGTTTCACTTTCCATACGATGACCTGACTCAACTACCGACACCCGCTATGGCAGTGGAACTCATAAAAATGAGAGCCATGAATGAGCCTGAAAGCCGGGTCTCCATTTCCCTGGGTACGATCAGCATCAACGGCTTGGCGAACCTGCGCGGATTTATGGGTAACAGTGCAGCCGACATGGCCATTCTCGAAATTCGTGACCGACTGCAAGCACAACTCGACGAGTGCGCAATTCTGGCGCGTGCGGGAGAGGGCGAATTCATCATCATTGTCCCGTCGGAGGAAGGTGAAGACAGCTTCGATAAGACTTTAGAGCGTCTTTGCGAGAGCACTCTGAGACCGGTCAGGATTGATGGGCAGATGTTCCAGCTTACCTTCAACGGCGGCTTCATTAGCAGGCTGCCCTATTCTCTGATTGACGAAAGCACGCGCTTTTGCAGTTTTGCTTTGGCTCAGTCGCAGGACGAGGGTCGAAATCGCGTAGTTGAGTTCACCGACAGTGACTTGAAGCGTGCCCAGGCTGATCAGCTCCTGGCAGGACATATACCGACGGCACTTCAAGAGGAAGAGTTTTACGTTGCCTACCAGCCCCAGCTACATCTTGAGACTCGGGAAGTCGTTGGGTTCGAAGCCTTGGCACGTTGGGAACACCCGGAACACGGCATTGTATCGCCCGGGCGCTTTATCCCTTTGTGTGAGAACTCGGGCTACATCAATGCGCTAACGCTCAATCTTTTGGAGCAAATCTGCCATGACCTACCAGATATCTGGGAGCGGTATGGCGACATCAAGGTTTCTCTGAACCTGTCACCCTTCTCACTGCTGGACAGGGAGTTCATTCAAGCGTTTATTGATACCGCAACCGCTATCTGTGATGTGCAGGGGAAAGTCAGCATCGAAGTCGTGGAAAATCTCTCAATCGACGGATACGAGTCGGCAGCGAAGAACCTGGCTGCCCTACGAGAGGCGGGCTTTGACATCATTCTCGACGACTTTGGCACCGGGTACTCCAGCCTCTCTTATATCAGAAGCTTGGGAGCGTCAGTTGTGAAAATCGACAGGGAATTTGTCATGAATCTGAACCAGTCCAATCATGATGATCTTGCCATCATCCGCTCTGTTGTGTCTCTTGGGCAGCAATTCGGTTTCGATGTAATTGCCGAGGGCATTGAATACGAAAACCAGGCAGCAATCCTCCTTGAGGAGGGTGTCACTATCGGCCAGGGCTATTTTTTCTCCAAGCCACTAAAAATCGCACACTTTCTTTAACCGACGATCGAGTTTATGACCGGCTTTCTGATATCGCTCACAGCTGCAACCAATAAATGGTCAGTGGATCGAATTATTCTGCTGACCATACTCGCGGCAGCTTGTCAGTTCTTCCTGATTATTTGGGCGCTCTCCGTTTCAAGCGAAAGCGGCGTAGCTCTGATCAGCTACTTGCTGGCTCCTGTTGTGGTGGCCGCGGCCATTCTGGGGATGGCGTCCGGCGTTGCGACCAGCATCGTTACTTTCGGCATCCTGCACCACCTGAGGACGAGCAACGAGCATCTATTTGCGGACATCGTCTACCTTTTCTGGCTGATCGTTATCGCTATCGTTATCGGGCTCTTTCGGAGAATGGTGCACACCCTCGCATCTCAAGACTCTGATACTGTCCAGGGGTCGAGCGAACAGAATGTTCAGCTGCAAACATCGCCAAACGAGGATGGATATGACGTCGACCCGGACCGAAAGAAATACCTCATCAAGTTTGAAAACGCTGAGAGTCTCCTGGAAATAACCAGCAAAGAAACTGTGGCCCAGTTGCTTGAGGATTTCTTCCGGCATGTAAGCCAAAGGGTAGAGGGCCCGAAAGAACTGGATTCGGTATCGGACGAAGATTTCATTTTTTCAGTCTTGTCCAAAAAGTACTCCGCAAAGGAAATAAAGGAACTTCTGGAGGGCTTTAATCGCTCAGATATCTCGGACCTGTTGTTGGATGCAGATATCAGGCAGCTTCACCCCGGCTCCCGATCCGCACGGGAGAAGCAGGCCAGAGCATCCAATTCAAAAAGTTCAACGACTGAAACTCGGCAGTCTTCGAAATCTGACGATGCTGGCGTCACCATCAATGACGTCGGAAAGGCACTGAAGAATCAGGAGCTGTTTCTCGAATACCAGCCACGCCTCGATACCATGTCCGGGCGTTTCACCGGTATGGAAGCCCTGGTCCGCTGGAATCGCGGCGGGAAAACGCTGTATCCCAGATCATTCCTGGCTTTCATTGAAAACACCCGCTTGTCACTCCCGTTTAATAAATGGGTGATCGACCAGGTCATTCAGCTTATGGAGAGCCGAATCGACAAGGGCAAAAATGTCGCAGTATCAATCAATCTGAGCAAAAGAGAGCTGTTTTCAGAGGAGATGCTTGCGCACCTGCGCCAAAGGCTCTCTTCCAGCCGAATCAGGGCATCCAGACTTGGGATAGAAATCGACGAATCGGCATTCAAGCGTGCTCTGGCGACTTCTCCCGAGACTCTTGCAGCCATCCGGAAACTCGGCGTTGAAATTGTCATCGATGGCTACGGCTCTCAGCATTTCAATCTCTTTAACCCTGCGGGTGTGGATTTCTTCGATGCCATCAAGGTTGATGCAGGTTTGCTTTCCTGGAAGGCCCGCGAAGCACACGATCAGGATCAATTGAGAATAATCAAAGCACGCCTTGGCGAAGTAGACGTGCGCGTTATTCTGAAAAATATTGAAAGAAAGGATCAGCTCAAATTAGTCAAAAAAGTCGGGAGCGATGAAGTGCAGGGCTACCTGATTGCCCGACCGTTCCAAGAGGACGCTGTTCCCTGGGACCGCTTTGTCTGAACCTCGATGTTTTTTACATTCGCAAGCGCTGGAATCGCCATCTAAGGTTTAGTGAATGAATAGCACAAGCAGTAACTACAGCTCAGAGTTATCGACGCTATCTCCGGTATCCTATGAAAGAGTGCATGGGCTCAGGTTGATTGCCGTTGGATGTCTTTTGGCAGTTGCCACAACGCTCGTCTACATCACTGGGGGCACATCCTATGCCTACCCATATTTAACACTCCTGCCCGTCCTCCTATCTGCTTCGTGGTTTGGTCTGTTGGGCGCAGTGGTCTGTGCAATTGCCGGGGGAGTGCTCATAGGACCGTGGATGCCCCTGAATGTCAGTGAAGGCGCTTTTCAGAGCACAGAGAACTGGCTGGCACGGATCGCGTTTTTTGTCCTCATCGGTGTGTTTTCGGCAGCACTGTTTCAAAGGCTCCGCCAAGCAAATCAGCGGCATTTTAAAGCGCTCGAAATCGACCAGAAAACCGGGCTCTACTCTCAAGCGGCGCTGATGCGCGACCTAGAGCTTTTGAAACGTGCGCCAAGCGATTCTTCGCGAGCAATCCTGCTCATCCGAATGCAGGATCTTTGGGAAATACTTCAGTCGTTAGGCGCTGATACGGCAGACCATGTAGTGAAAGAAGTGGCGGAACGAATCAGCGAAAATCTAGATACCCCCCACCAAGTCTATCGGTTCAGCAAGTCTGAACTCGCACTTCTGTTTTCAGCTCAGTCGCAAGCGGATATCGATTCCGTTTTCGAAGTCTCACGAAGAATTGGCGAAGACGAAACGGTGGTGAATGGCATTGCCCTGCGAATTCAAATAGCCGCGGGCGGGTATCTTTTCAATTCCAATGATGCCAAGAGTAAAACGATCATAAACCGGGCAAGAACCGGCCTCTCGGTAGCCATGGAAAACAACGCGCCCTATCGACTTTATGACCCGTCATTTGATCAAAAGACAGCCGAGCGAGTTCAACTCATCGCCAAGGTCCGCGATGGCCTCGCAAACCAGGAATTCGAACTCTTCCATCAACCGAAAATATGTTTGCGGACAGGAAGGCACGTAGGATCGGAAGCCTTGTTGCGTTGGTTTGATAGAGATGGCAACCGAGTCATGCCTGGACTGTTTATGCCGAAGGTTGAAGCCACAACGTTAATCGATCCGGTGACTCGGTTTGTTGTTTCTCAAGCGTGCCGACGCATTCATTCAGAACAACTGATGCCAGTGAGTGTTAACTTTGCTGTGAAAAACCTCATGGACTCAACGTTCATCAATGATCTAGGCAAGACAGTGTCATCCCTCGGTTGCAGTCCGGAGTCATTGGAAATCGAAATTACAGAGAGCGCACTCATTCAAGACCCAAGCCACGCAAGAATTGCGGTGGCGAGTTTGCGGGATCAAGGTTTCAAAGTCAGCCTGGATGATTTCGGCACGGGGTACTCATCTTTCCAATATCTGACGCAATTACCACTCACCGGTCTAAAAATCGACCGCGCCTTTGTCACCGATCTGGAACATAGCGAAGATGCCCGAACGATTATGGAGTCTATGATTTCCATGGCTCATGCTCTGAAGCTGGAAGTGACTGTCGAGGGTATAGAAACACAGGAGCAGCATCGGATCGTAACTAGGTTGGGAGCGGATCTGGGACAAGGGTTTTACTATGCTAAACCGGTTCCGCTATCCGAATATCTGGCGTTTATCACTGACTAGGCGAAGCCCCGAACAACGCGCACAAAGCGTTGTGAGTCCTTCCTAGCCAGCAGGCATCAGCGGTCAGCGATTACAATCAGGCCGGCTCAAACCGCTCCTGCAACCACGCCTTGATCTCATCGGATTCGTAAAGCCAACGCTCACTGCCATCCTCTTGCTGAATCTTCAGGCAGGGCACTTTGATTCGGCCGCCGCCGGCTTCCAGCGCCGCACGATGTTCCGGATCATGCTGGGCATCGCGGGTTTCAATGTTCAGGCCAAGCCGGGCGATTTCCTTTCTTACTTTGATACAGAACGGGCAGGCTTTGAACTGGTAAAGGGCGAGATCCTTGCTGGCCTCGTCGGCGCGGGCCTGCTCGTCAGCAGAGCGGGTAACGCTTTCGGGGGTGCTGAGTTTTTCACTGAGCAGCATGAAAGGCGTCAGTACCAGGCGCAGGGTGCGGAAAAAATAGCGAATAATAACTCTCATGAGTAAGACTCAAACTCCGGGTTTCTTGGTAGAAGGTGACCTGAAAGATGTCAGCCTTCAGGATTGATTTGCGTACTTGATAGCGGTGTACGAGGATATCATTTCAACAGATGAAGTGTTCAGAGTAACGGGTGCAGAACCCGCATTGATGGAGAACCCGATGTCTGAGTCCGGCACAAAGTCACTTCGCAAACCCCTGCGATTCTGGGGCTGGGGCTATGCGAATGAGGATCTGCACCCCGAAGAACACGCCATGATCGAGACCGTTACGAAAATGTTCGTGCCGGAAGGCGTGGTGGAGATTGAACCACCCAAGGTTGAAGACTTTGACCTCCCGGCATCCCGGTTGCCCGCCATTCCCGAGCATCTCTCAGACATCATCTCCACAACGCCCTACGATCGCCTGGTGCATAGCTACGGAAAATCCTACGCCGATATGGCCAGAATGCTCATGCGGGAAGTGCCCAACCCGCCCGATGCCGTTGCCTTTCCCAGGACGGAAGACGATATCCAGCAGCTGTTCCGCTATGCGTCCGAAAACAACATTGCACTCATTCCGTTTGGTGGCGGCACCAGTGTCTGTGGCGGCGTGGAGCCGGATGTTGGCGACACCTACCAGGCAACGATCAGTGTCGACATGGAGAACCTGAGCCAGATTCTGGAGATTGATTCTGTCAGTCGTCGCGCACGCATTCAGGCCGGCATCAAAGGTCCGGATCTTGAGCGGCAACTGAAGCAATGTGGTTTAACGCTGCGCCATTACCCGCAGAGTTTTCCATTCGTGAGTCTGGGCGGCATGCTGGCAACCCGCGCTGGCGGCCATTTTGCGACCGTATACACGCACATAGAAGACATGGTGGAAGCAACCCGGCTGGTCACGCCAAAAGGCATCATCGAGACCCGCGCTTTGCCCGGCTCGGGCGCGGGACCCTCGGCAGACCGCATGATCTGTGGCTCAGAAGGTACGCTGGGGATCATTACCGAAGCCACGATGCGGTTACAGCATCGCCCCAAATGGCGGGCCACTGCATCCGTGGGTTTTGATCACTTCATGAACGGTGTCGATGCTGTCAGACAGATTGCGCAATCGGGTTTATTCCCGTCGAATTGCCGTCTACTGGATGAGGCCGAAGTGGTGATCAACAGGATCGCTGACAAACCCTGCGCCATTCTGGTTCTTGGTTTCGAATCCGCAGACCATCCGCAAAACCAGAAAATCGAGCGGGCCGTCGCCATTGCCGAAGAACATGGCGGTGTTCTGCAAAAAGATGGCATTAGCTATAACCCGGATCATGCAGAAAAAGGGTCCAGCGAAGCCGAATCCTGGAGAAATGCCTTCATTCGAATGCCTTACTGGCGCAATCGATTAACCGCCATGGGCATGATTGCCGACACCTTCGAAACCGCAATCACCTGGGACAAGTTCCCGAGCCTTTACAGAGCGGTAAAATCAGCCATGGAGTCCGCGCTTCGCGAGATCACACAACGGCCATTTTCATTTTCCTGCCGCTTTACCCACGTCTACCCGGACGGGCCGGCACCCTATTTCACGTTTTATTGCGTGGGCGACACGACCGGCGATCTGGGCAAGGCCCTGGAAAAGTGGAAACAGCTCAAGCGCATCTCTATAGAAGTGCTGGCTGAGCAGGGTGCGACCGTTACCCACCACCACGCGGTCGGCCGGGATCACCGTTATGGCTATGAACAGCAGACGTCACCGCTGTTTCGTCAAACTCTGGCGGCGGGCAAACACTTCCTGGATCCACAGGGTATTCTTAATCCCGGAGCCCTGATCGACCCGCAGGATAAAAGCGTTGGCATTCGGGGTGTGTTATCCGATTCGGACAATGGTCTCAGTCCTGATGGGCACCGCTAACCCTCCCCCGCACCCAGGCTGCCCGGAAAGTCTCCGAAGCAACCCCAGCCAAGACCCCGAAAAACGGATCAGCCCAGAAGGTGACAAGCGCCGTTATGCCAATCACAGGCCAGCAGGAAGGCTTGGCAGTCCAGAGGCGCCTGGTCAGGCCAAGCTCGACAGCCGCCACCATTAGCAGGGCACCGAGGCCGGCGGCAGGAACGGCGGCGATGAACGACAGGCCGCCGGGCACGAATGCGATCAGGAGCAAACCGGTGCCCAACAGAACCGGAGCCAGGCCAGTCCTGGCGCCGAAGCGGTAATGAGCCGCCACACCGCCCGCGCCGTGGCACATGGGCAGCGCACCGAACGGCACCAGGAAGAGGTTGGCGAGGCCGGTTGTCACCGACAGACGTGCTGGCGAGACGCGACGCGACTGCTCGCCGAAGTAGTCACCAATCACCAGGGTGGTCAGGACGATGGCGTTGGTAATGGTCAGCGCCAGTTGCGGCAATACCAGTACCGAAAAACCCTGCTGCCACTCATCCATCGTTGGCAACTCAGGCATAGAGAAGATTGCAGGGCCAGCATCGGGTAGGGGCAGCCCTGGCGCGCCAATCAGAACGCCCAGGGCCATGGCCACGGCAAGGCCCAACAATGCCGCCGGCCAGCTCGGGAAAAGTTTCAGGGTAACCACCAGCACCGCCAGCGTGACAACGCCCAACGGCAGGGACGTAGCCATCAGCCCCAGGCTCATGCCGGCCAAGAGCAAACCAAGCCCGAGTTGCAGCCCGCTTAACACGGAGCCCGGCACCAGGCGTGCCGCCCGGTTGATCCATCCGGTTGAACCCAGAAGCAAGAGAATGGCACCGATCAGAACGCCACTGGCAATAAGGCTCTGGGCACTGACCTGGGTGGTAAGCAGGAGCGCGGCCACCGCTTTCATGGGCTGCACAGGTACCGGCAGACGGTAATACAGCCCGGTCGCAATATAGAAGACGGCAAAACCCAGCAGCACCGGCACCGGAGCAAGTCCGGCCACGCCAATGGCCCCGAGACCCAGCGGCAACAGCGTACCGATATCCCCCAGCGCGCCACTGACCTCATGGCTGAGTTTTTTCCCGATAGAACCCTTGATCCCGGTTGAACCCATGCGGGCTCCTGCCTGAAAGGTCTGCTTATTGTTGTCGTTCAAGCGTTATAAATAACTTTACCAAGCTCACTTATATCATACCCCCCCAACGCCTGTGCACGCTGAATAAAACGTTCGCAACGGGCGAACTCCAGCAAACGCTGCATGGCAGGCTCGAAGTAGTGGCGCCTGCGCATGGCCAGGTCAAAGTGCTCCTGCTGCAAGGGGATGAATGCCAGGCCCTGGCGCCGGGCAGCCGCTTCAATACCCACTCCCACATCCGCCTCCCCCTGACGAATGGCCAGGGCCAGATCGTCCTCACTGAGCGAGGGATGCGCGGCCCAGGTAAGCTGACTGGCCTCTATACGATGGCGGGCAAGCAAACCCTGCAGCAGATGACTGACGCCGGCATCGGGCTGGCGGTGGGCGAGACGTAGGCCAGGTCGGGCGATATCCTCAAGCCGCGTCAGTCCGTGAGGGTTGCCTGTCGCCAGTAGGAGTCCCTGCTGGCGCTTTGCCCAGCGAATCAGCACCAGGTCTCTCATGCCGATCAAACCCAGGGTGTCCGGGTCGTTGTAACGCTCACTCTCCGCGTGCCAGATATGCATGCCAGCGACCATCGCGCGCCCGTCGACCAGGCGCTGAACCCCATCGCCGCTACCCTGGCACAAGGTAGCAAGCTCGGCATTGCTCTCCTTGACCGCCCAATCCAGCAGGGGATCCTGACTGCCCACCAGCACCTGCGGGGTTGGAGCACTAATCGCGTCGTCACCTTCCAGGTGGTTCATCAACCACAAATCAATACGCTGACGTGGGAACAATAGCTTTCCCGTTACCCTTACGCAGGGGATAACACCCTGGCTGACCAGATCGTAGACCTTTCGTTCTTTCAGGCGCAGATACTCAGCAGCCTCGGCCGTGGTGAGGTAAGCAGGAAGGGGCATGAGCATCTCCGGATGGGTCAGGCAAAGCACCAGACTGTTTTTGACTGCATTATTTTCAGAAGGCTGTGCAAAGCGTAGTCAAAAACGCCACGATGCTCAACATTAAGGAGACGCAGCTGTGGAAGAAAATGCGTTTTACGTGGCGCTGTCGCTACTGGTGAACCTCGACGCTTCGCTGTACCAGATTGTGGTGCTTTCACTGCAGGTCTCGCTATTGGCGGTCGTGATAGCGGCGATCTTGGGGTTCCCCCTGGGTGCGGCAGTGGCGTTATGGCAATTCCCCGGGCGCGGCGGCGTGATTGTTGCGCTTAATGCCTTGATGGGACTGCCTCCGGTTGTGGCCGGGCTCGGCGTTTACCTGCTGCTATCGCGGGCCGGACCTCTTGGTGAACTGGGACTTCTGTTTACGCCCAGCGCCATGGTGGTTGCGCAGGTGATACTGGTATTGCCCATTCTCGCCGCGCTCTCGCGGCAGAAAGTGGAGGAGTTACTGGGCGAGTACCGGGAGCAGTTCGTCTCACTGGGCATGTCCAGGGCGCGCATGATGCCCACCCTGTTGTGGGACGCCCGCTTTGCCTTGCTGACCGTTCTGCTCGCAGGGTTCGGCCGGGCCAGCGCAGAGGTGGGCGCCGTCATGATGGTAGGCGGCAATATTGACGGCGTAACCCGGGTCATGACCACCGCCATTGTGCTGGAGACAAGCAAGGGGGCCCTGCCCCTGGCGTTGGGCCTGGGCATTGTCCTCCTGACGCTTGTCATGGTGATCAATGCCACAGCCTACATCTTGAGTGAAACGGCTAAAAGGCGCATGGGATGACTTCTTTGAACGTGCCCGTTAACGATCCGCTTGAGCTCAGTGCACCGCCGTCGCTGCATTTTGAGAGCGTCGAATTCAACCCTTTCGGCCACCGGCTCTTTGGCCCCTGCTCATTTACACTTGACGGCCCAGGCCCCACGCTTGTTATGGGGCCCAATGGCGCGGGCAAGAGTCTGATGCTGCGCCTGGCACATGGCCTGCTCGCAGAAACTGCAGGGACTGTGAGCTGGTCAGGCCGCGGAGCGCCCCGGCAGGCCATGGTTTTCCAGACACCGGTTCTCTTGCGCCGCTCCGCGCTGGCCAACCTCACGCACGCGCTGGCAGTCAATAATATCCCACGCAAACTCCGCACACAGCTGGCCCGGGAAGCCCTGGCGCGATTCGGTCTGGCTGCCAGTGCCGATACGCCCGCCCGGGTGCTATCGGGTGGCGAGAAACAGCGCCTGGCACTGGCCCGGGCCTGGGCCCTCTCACCCGCGGTACTGTTTCTGGATGAGCCCACCTCCGCACTGGATCCGGCCGCCATAAAAGAAGTGGAAGCCGCCGTTCAGGAATTCCACGAAAGGGGCACCCGCATCGTAATGACAACCCACGATGTGCATCAGGCCCGGCGCCTTGCTGGGGATGTGCTGTTTCTCGCCGGTGGCAAAGTGCAGGAGCACACGCCTGCGGACATCTTTTTTAGCGCCCCTGTCTCGCGCCAGGCCCAAGCCTTCATTAGCGGTGAACTCGTCATCTGATCCACCACCACAGAAACTACCGAAGCGTCGCTTCATTGATGAATGAGATACGGAAAGGAGAAAACAAGATGAAAAAAACCCTGAATCTGGTTCTGGCAGCGGTCACCACCATGGGTCTGACGTTCAGTGCCCATGCCGAAGACTACATTACGCTGGCCTCAACGACGTCAACCGAGAACTCCGGCCTGTTCGACTCAATCCTGCCAAAATTTGAGGATGCCACTGGCATCGAAGTGCGCGTTGTCGCCGTTGGTACCGGCCAGGCGTTTGAAATCGCCCGCCGTGGTGATGCTGATAGCCTTCTGGTACACGACACCACCGGCGAAAAACGTTTTGTCGAAAACGGCTACGCTACCGAGCGCGCCGATGTCATGTACAACGATTTTGTTTTAATTGGTCCTGCCGATGATCCAGCCAACATAAGTGAAGCTAAAACTGCTGCGGAAGCGCTCTCGGCCATTGGCGAGTCAGAGGCGCCGTTTGCCTCTCGTGGCGACGACAGTGGCACCAACCGCGCCGAGCTGCGCCTGTGGGAAAGCGCTGGTGTTGAGCCGGGCGGAAGCTGGTATCGGGAACTGGGCAGCGGCATGGGCCCAACCCTCAACACCGCCGCCGCCATGGATGCCTACGTAATGTCAGACCGCGCCACCTGGGTGGCCTTCGAAAACCGCCAGAACCTGAAACTACTCTTCGAAGGCGACAAGGTGCTGTTCAACCAGTACGGCAGCCTGCTGCTTTCCGAAGAGAAGCACCCGCACCTGAAGCACGAAATGGCTGCGAAATGGCACAACTGGCTGCTCTCGGAAGATGGCCAACAGGCGATTGCCGACTTCAAGGTGGATGGGCAGCAGCTGTTCTTCCCCAACGCGCAGTAGGCTTGGAGGGCTAAGAGTTACTGACCCCGCCCTTCTATACTCTGACCAGACTCAACCCCGGCATCGCCGGGGTTTTTTATTGGCTGACAGCAGCTGTTTTTCCCGAATGCCAAATAGGCTAATCTCTGGCAATCTCCGTAGATATTCCATCCCGCGGCATTCATGAAACGGCTATAACAAAAATGACGATTGATCCCATACTTCCCGATCCCAAGGATCCCCGGCTTTCACGGCCGGTAGAGGGTGTTGACGAAAACGGCGAGGCAAAATCGATCAGCGTGATCGAGGAACGCCCCCTGACCATTTACCTGAACAGCCAGGAGATCGTCACGGCCATGACCATTGGCGATCACCCGGAGTATCTGGCCCTCGGCTTCCTGCTAAACCAGGGCATGCTGAAAGAGAGCGACCAGGTCACGGGGATCGATTTCGACGAGGAGCTTGAGGTCGCGGTGGTGCGCACGGCGGGCGTTACCGATGTAGAGGACAAGCTGGAAAAGAAAACCCGCACCTCCGGCTGCGCCGTGGGCACGGTCTTCGGCGACATGATGGCGGGCCTGGAAGGGCTGTCTCTGCCAGACACCCCGGTACACACCAGCAGCTTTTACGACCTTTCCTACCAGATCAACCACACTCCAAGCCTGTACATGGAAACCGGCGCCATTCATGGCACCGCGCTTTGCCAGGGCCAGACAATCCTGGCGTACATGGAGGATGTTGGAAGGCACAATGCGGTCGATAAAATTGCCGGCTGGATGCACCTGAACAACATTTCTGCGGCCGACAAGGTCCTGTACACGACCGGACGACTGACCTCGGAAATGGTGATCAAGACATCACTCATGGGCATTCCCACACTGATCAGCCGTTCCGGCTTTACTGCCTGGGGCGTCGATATTGCCCGGCAAGTCGGATTGACCCTGATCGGCCGGATGCGAGGCAAGAAATTCACCTGTCTGAGCGGCCAACACCGACTGGTGTTCGATCAGGACTTGTCGCAGGTACCCGATGAAGACAAAAAACTGCGTCGCAAAGGCGCTCAACATGATTGACGGAGGCACTGCGTGACCCAATGTGCAGTCATCCTGGCGGGCGGCCAGGCAAACCGCATGGGCGGCGGCGACAAGGGCCGGCTCATGCTCGGCGACCAGTCACTGATCCAGCGGGTGATTGAGCGGATCACGCCTCAGGTCGACGCCGTGGTTTTGAACGCCAACGGCGATTTGAGCCGGTTTGACGACCTGGGTTTGCCCATAGTGGCCGATTCCATCGAGGGCTTTCCGGGACCGCTGGCGGGCGTTCTCGCGGGTATGGACTGGGCCGCCGAACAGGGTCATGACTGGCTGATCAGTGTCGCTGCCGACACTCCATCCTTCCCCAGGGATCTGGCTGTCAGGCTGGCTGAACATGACACCCCGGTGGTGCTGGCGGCCACACCGGACCCCGAACGGGGCCGACTACCCCAACCAACCTTCGGTCGCTGGCAGGTCGCTTTACGGCATGAGTTGCGCGCTGCTTTGAACGATGGGGTACGCAAGATCCGCCAGTGGACGCAGGCCCAGGGCGAAACCCTGGTGATTTTCGACGAAGGCGATTTTTTCAATATCAATACGCCAGACGATCTGGCCTGGGCGGAGCAGCACCTGAAGTGAACGTTATCGGCATCGTAGGTTGGAAAAACTCCGGAAAGACCACACTGGCCGCGGCTCTGATTCGCGAGCTCTCCAGCCGGGGGTTAACGGTCAACTCGATCAAGCACGCCCATCACATGGTGGATGTGGATCAACCCGGAACAGACAGCTACAAGCATCGTGATGCCGGCGCCCGGGAAGTCATCCTGGCTGGCGGTCAGCGCTTCGCGATCATGCATGAACTCCGGGGAGCAGCGGAACCGACGCTGGATGATTTGCTGGCGCGGCTGAGCCCCTGCGATTGGGTGGTGGTGGAAGGATTCAAGACCCACACCCACGCCAAGATCGAGGTGCACCGGCGAGAGGGTTCCCGGTCACCGCTGTTCACCGAGGACCCCAGCATTGTTGCCGTGGCGTCGGACTACGCTGCCGAGTTCTCGGGCCCCGTTTTCGATATAAACGATATCCCCGCCATCGCTGATTTTATTCTCAACCGCCAGCAACCCTGAACAGCATCACCAGGAGCCAAAGATCCATGAAACCGCTTCGCAACGACTGCTTTGCCCTGCCCCCCGGCGTCAACTGGACCCCGGTTGAAGAGGCCCTTGAGCGTTTGCGTTCACGGTTGCACCCCGTGGTGGAGATTGAGCGCGCCGTTCCACTCTCCCAGGTAAACGGCCGCATCCTGGCAAATGATGTCCATGCGCCCCGGGCTCATCCCCCAAGCAACAATTCCGCCGTCGACGGCTATGCCCTGGCCGGACCGGTAACAGACGTGCCTTGCACCCTACCACTGGTCGATGGCCGCAGTGCCGCCGGTGAGCCGTACAAGGGGCAGGTGCCCGAAGGCCACGCGATCCGGATTCTGACCGGAGCGGTCATTCCAGCCGGCACGGATACCGTGGTGCTGGAGGAAGACTGCGAAGTCAGGAATGGCCAGCTGCATCTGAACGGCACGCTGAAAGCAGGCGCCAATGCCCGCAAAGCCGGTGAAGACATAAAGGTACAGGACAAGATCCTCACAGCCGGAACCCGCCTGAGCCCGACCCAATTTTCCGTGCTTGCCAGCGTGGGCGTGGAATCCGTCGACGTCTATCAACGATTGCGAGTTGGTGTGCTGTCCACTGGTGATGAGGTAAAACCGGTCGGCGCAACGGTTACCGACTGGCAGATCTACGACGCCAACCGGCCGATGCTCAGCGCCCTGATCTCGCAACTGGGCTACGAGCTCGTCGATCTCGGCCATGTGCTGGACCGGGCCGAAGAGGTGAAAGCGGCGCTTGAGCGGGGCGCGGAACACTGCGACCTGATCCTGACCAGCGGCGGTGTATCTGCCGGCGACGAAGATCACGTATCGAAAACCCTGAAAGCCCACGGCAACATCAGCAACTGGCGCATTGCCATCAAGCCGGGCCGGCCTCTTGCCCTCGCCATGTTCCAGGGGACGCCGGTAGTCGGCCTGCCGGGCAACCCCGTGGCCGCCTGGGTTTGCGCTCTTCGATTTGGCACCCCGGCCATGGCATTACTGGCGGGCGGAGAATGGTTCGAGCCACAGGCTTATGTGATGCCGGCCAACTTTTCGAAGAACAAAAAGCCCGGACGCAGTGAGATGCTGCGGGCACGAGTCCGGGATGGTCAGGTTGAGGTATTCGGTTCCGAAGGCTCCGGCCGGGTGACCGGTCTGGCCTGGTCCGAGGGACTGGTGGAACTGGATGAGAGCGCCCGACAGATAGAGCCGGGCACCCCAGTGCGGTTTATTCCCTACGGCAGCTTCGGGCTGTAATCAGTCAACGCTGCCGTGTACCGCAAAGGCTTCCAGTGAAGCATCCTGAGGGCCCCGGGAACGGTAGGTTTCCTCGACACCCAGCTCGGTCAGGGTGCGGCTGACCATCAGCAGGGTGTTGTCCTCGAAGTCTTCACACATGCTGCGCATCTGGTCGATTTCTTCACAGGCAACCGGATAGGCCGCATCGATATCGGGCGCGCCGTAATGGTCAACAAACGTCTGCGCGAGGGTACGGCGCACATGCTCGAGTTCCGGTTCGGTGATGTTGCATACCCCCACGAAGCTGGCGCGCCCGCCTGATTCAATGCTGTACCAGCCGTTACTGAATGCCTGGCGGGCTTTGCCTTTCAAGTCTGCCTCGGTCCAGTTAGAGAACTCGAAGCCACCGGATATGGCCCACTCACCGCTGGGTGCAGGCTTTTCAAATACGTTTTCGTCCGATATGTCCAGTTGCAGGGTTCGGGCCAGCTTCATACGTGCTCCGCGAATTCGATCAAACTCAGTGTCTCGGTCATGACATCCTGACGCAACAGCATCCGGCCTTTTTCATCCAGACCAACAAAAATGCCGGGCCGGGGCCGTTCGATTGTCTTGCCCAGGGTGTCGCATCTCGGCCGCCATTCGTTGTGCACCCGTTCGAAACCACTGTCCATAAAGTAGGTCAGCCACAGCAGCGTGTGCTTGGACCAGCTTTCCAATAGGGCCATGGGCGTGATTTCAACGCAGCCTTCCTCGTACAGACAGGTTTCGTTTGGATTTTCTCCCGGCTCGTCGGTCATCGGGATAAAGGGCACATCAACGCCAATGACCAACCAGTTGGGATAGGCCTTGGGGTCAGAAACATCCGCGGCGAAACGGACACTGCCGCACAGCGCACCGTTGACCTTGATTCGGTCGGGCCATACAAAGTGTACGGGGACTTCAGGCGGGGCCAGAGCACCAAGGCTCTCGGCCAGACCTATCTGGGCAACATAGACCGCCTGAATGGCCTCTTCCAGGGGTGTTTCCGGCGCCAGCACCAGGGCCGCACGCAGGCTGTCGCCTTGCTCGGAGTAGAACACCGTGCCGGAATCGACACCCGCAATTGCCCTGCTCACAGCCTTGTCAAAAGGGTCGGTGTGCCTGGGCACCACCTCCCCGGTCAGTAACGGTGGGAACTGGGGTGACTCGATCATTGGATAGCCCGGGCGTAGACGTCAGAGGCAACAATTTCATCGGCGATGCGCTGGAAAGCCTGCGCCTGGGGACTATCCGGTTTGGATACCACAATCGGGACGCCGCCATCCGATCCCACCCGGATATCGAGATCCAACGGAATCTCTCCCAGGAAGGGCGAACCGAGTTTCTCGGCTTCTGCCCGCGCGCCACCGTGTCCGAACGGATGGTGCTCTTTGCCGCAGCCATCACAGATAAACGAGGCCATGTTTTCGATCAACCCGAACAGCGGCACATCCATCCGTTTGAACATATCAATGCCCTTGCGGGCATCCATCAGGGCAATGTCCTGAGGCGTCGAGACGATCACCGCGCCCGCAACGAAGAACTTCTGACTCAGGGTCATCTGGACATCGCCTGTGCCTGGCGGCAGATCCACCAGCAGTACATCCAGCCTTCCCCATTCCACCTGGTTCATCATCTGTTGCAGCGCGCCCATCAGCATCGGCCCGCGCCAGACAATGGCTTCGTCATCCGGGGCCATCAGGCCCAGGGACATCAGCGTTACGCCGTGGTTTCTCAGCGGCAGGATGGTGCTGCCATCCGGGCTGGACGGCCGGCCGGAAACCCCCAGCATGCGGGGCTGGCTCGGGCCATAGACGTCGGCATCCAATAGGCCGACCTTGAGACCTTTCGAGGCCAGGGCAACGGCCAGGTTGGACGACACAGTGGACTTGCCAACGCCACCCTTGCCCGAGGCGATGGCGATGATCCGATCAACGCCCCTGGGGTTCTTGTCCTGAGGCCGCGGAGCGTCAGTTCCAATCAGATTCGGCTTTTTTCCTACTTCGGTGTACTCAACCATGGTGTGTCCTGTTGTTTTTAGCTGTCCAGATAATCATCACTGGTGCGGACGCGGGGGCGTTCACCGCCCGCCAGGGGTGCGGTATCCCCGTGGAACTGGGCTTTAACCCGACAGTCGTCACACATCTTGATCAGCTGCACGTTATCAGAGTTCTTGTACATCCAGTGCTGATTTTCCAGTTTCTCGACGATCCGGTTAATGGTGCTGGCAACGCCAAACGGGGTGCCACACTTGATGCATTCGAACGGCTCTTCTCCATGCAATGCCCGGGCACTGAGCGCCGCCTTGGACACATCGAGCTGGGGCTTCAGGTTGATGGCGGTCTCAGGGCAGGTACTCTCGCAGATGCCACACTGGACACAGGCGTTTTCCGTGAACTGGACCTCCGGGCGATCCGGATGGTCACCAAGCGCACCCGTCGGGCATAGTGATACACAGGCAAGGCAGAGCGTGCATTTATCGGGATCAATTTCGATGGCACCGTAAGGCGCGCCGACGGGCAGCGGAATCGGCTCTTCGATCTTCTCCGACATAGCAGCCACCGTCACCCGGGTGATATCCCGGCGGCCACCAACCAGCAAGACCGGATCACTCACTCGACCGGCATTGTCGCCGGCATCGCAAAGCTCGATGGCTGAGATGACCCGCACCCGACTCGGTGAGTTGTGGGTACCTTTGAGCATGGCCTGGGCCAGCTCAACTTCCGCAGTCACCGCACGGCGATCCAGCTCGTTGTCCGCAAGGATCAGTACCTCGGCGTAGCCGGCGCCGAACGCCGCCATGATTTCCGCGTGGCCGATCCGGTCTACATGCTCAAGCCCCATCGGGATCAGATCATCGGCAAGGCCATTATCGTACCGGGCCAGATTGGCAATGGCTTCGTTACCCGCACCCAGGGTATGGAACACCAGCCGCGGAGATTCGTGGGTGTGCTCGCGATAGACCTTGGCCATCACTTCCACGACCTTGGTCACCGCCTCGAATGGCGTCTCATTCATGGTCACCGCAGAGGTGGGACAGACGGCGGCGCAGGAGCCACAGCCGGCGCAAATGTCCGAATCAATCTGAATATGGTCGCCAAAGGAAAAAATGGCTTCCGTCGGGCAGACATCCAGGCAGCGGGTACACCCGGGTTTGTTCGCCCGGGAGTGCGCACAAAGGGACTCTTCCAGCCGGAAATACACAGTTTTCTCGAACTCACCCACCATTTCCCGGGCCGTTAGGGCAATCCGCTCCAGCTCCCCGGATTTTTCCGGGTCGGCCCAGAAGTAGCCGTTGCGCTTCTCGTGGCTGGGAAACGCCGGGGCGCCGCCACGAAGATCGATAAATACATCGCACTCACTGCGGGCGGTGGGCTTGGCTGCTTCATAACCCAGTTCACCGCGCCCAGCCGGATGCAGGGGTTGCAGGTGGGCAAACTCCAGCTTGAAGTTGCCGAGTGCGCCATAGGCGCCCGTCAGCTGGCCTTTGGCCACGTCGTAAGCGGCAGATGGCAGCTGGATGGGGCCGGCATCGTTAACAATGCAGGTAACACCCAGCTCGTCCTGCACCAGCTCGGCCATCCGGATCGCTTTCTCGGTGGGACCGACAATGCAGCACACGCCGCTGGACTGAATGGTTTTTGCCGGGGCCATTGGCGCCGGCAGTTGGGCCGCGGCGATCAGAGCCGCCTGCTTCGCATGCAGGCGCTCGGGCTTTGCATCGGGCGCACCCCAACCGGCGCGATCCCGGATATCAATGGTATGCAATGGCGCGGAATGCTGGATCTCAGCGTAAACGTCCTCGGCGAGCCGCTCGAACAAGGCCGCCTGCTGGCCACAGGCAATAAGCACGTCGTTACTGGCGCCCAAATGCTCGGCGGCAATGCTCATTTCGCTGCCGCACAGCTGATCTACTGCGATCACCTGCTCTGCGCCAGCCGCTTTCTGAAGCGCCTCGGGATTGAAAGACTGTGATTTGTCACAGCTACATAACAGTAGGGTCTTGTATGCCGTCATCAGGAGTTTGACTCTTTCGTTGTTTTTATACGTATACGTTTCCGTATCGCTTTTCGAGCATGCCACAGGCATTATCTTTTGGACAATTGGATAATCATTTGTGCCCTGCTAGTTTTACGCTATAACAAAAAAAGAGAAGCACCATGAGTAGTCGTACAGAACAGTGGAAACGCGAATTGAGGGTCGGCGCTGTCGTTCGCCGTTCTCCGGGCGTCACTCGCTGGGTAAAAGAAATCTGGAAGCCCGTTGCCGTTATACCGGGTGCACCTGATGCATTCTGGAAAGAACTGGTTCGCGAGGAAAACGTCGTCGATTACCACGCGGGCACCGTTACGATGGAGCTTTTCCGGGCCGATGTCGAAGGCTACCTGGTCTCGCTGAACATGGCCGTTCCATCCATCTGGATCATCATGGACAGAGATGTAACGAGCCAGTCTCCCTCCGGATGGGTCCTCAGCACCATCACTGCCAGCGCCCATGAGGCACTGGACGCCCTTGATAGCGGCGAAAGCATTGTCGAGGCGGTTCCCATTCCCGAGTCGATGGCGGCCTGGATCAAAGAGTTTATCGACATGCACTACATCGAGGAGCCGTTCAAGAAACGCCGCCGAGACGAGGTTCGTGTTGATGGCGCCGAGGATGCCAAGGGCGACCCTCGCATTCGCCAGGAAAGCGACGTTTACCGTGCTCCTGCGAACATCAAAAAGCCGAGAATTCAGTAATGGCCGAATCAAGACTCCAGCGCTGGGCGCGCAAAAAAGCCGAAGCCGGTAAGCGGTCAGAACCATCCCCACCGCCGGTTGTCGAGTCCGAACCGAGCCCGGAAGAGCAAGAGCTCGCAATCAACGAGCAACTACCTGAACAGGAGTTGCTCGAGAAATACAGTCTTCCGGATCCCGAAGCCATCGAACTGGGCACGGACATCACCGGCTTCATGCGGAAGGAAATCCCGGAGTTCCTCCGCCGGAAGGCCCTCAGGGGCCTGTGGAAATCCAACCCGGTGCTTGCGGTTCTCGATGGCCTCAATGATTACGACGAGGACTACACCCTGGCCTCGACAGCCGGCCAGGCAGTGACAACTTTGTACAAGGTTGGAGAGGGACTCGTCGACAAAGCCAAAAAGGCCGCTGACGTTGTGGAAGACCAATCAGGCAAGCAGGCGATCTCTTCGTTGGCAGATCCTGACTCGAAAACTGTTGAGGAACCGGAGCCCGAGGACAGCCCTGAGCTGGAGAACAGCCCTGAGCTGGAGAACGGCCCCGAGCTGGCGGAGAAGGCGACACCGACGGAACCTCCCGAGCAACAGCTTGCACAAGAAGAAACCAGCCAGTTGGAAGAGGAACCGGAACCTCGGTTCCGTCCTCGAATGCGTTTTGACTATTAGCAGAATGCATTACTGCTATTAGCAAATTAAAGGCCGGTCGGGCCACTATTCTGAGTTATGTACTAGACTAGTGTGACAGACCGCAAATAATAATTAGAAGGAAGATGAGTTGAGTAATACTGCGGAAATCCCGTGCCCGCGTTCGGTCTCCGAAGAGGATCGTGCCCGGGCCCAGATCTATCAGTTGCTGGGCGTCCTGCTCGCAGACCCTCCCTCCAGTGAACTGTTACAGGGGTTGGCGTCGCTACAGGGCGACGAGACGCCTCTGGGTACGGCCTGCAAAAATTTGGCCGCCCTTGCCGAACGTACCAACCCCTACGATGCCGAGCGAGAGTTCAACAACCTTTTTGTTGGCCTCGGCCGAGGCGAGCTGCTTCCCTACGCCAGCTATTACTTAACCGGTTTTCTGAATGAGAAACCTCTGGCGGAGCTCCGAACCGACCTCAGGTCCCGGGGTATCAAAGCCCGTAGTGACGTAAAAGAGCCCGAAGACCATATCGGCACCTTGTGCGAAGTCATGGCGGGCATCATCACCGGAGAGTTTCCCTGCGACAGCGGATTGCAATCGCAGAAAGCGTTTTTTGATGCCCACCTTGCCAAGTGGGCAGCACTGTTTTTTACCGACTTGGAAGAAGCGCAAAGCGCGGTTTTTTACGCGCCAGTCGGCTCGCTTGGGCGAGCCTTCATGGCGGTAGAAGCCGATGCCTTTGCAATTCAGTAACCGGGATCTGAAGGTCCCATAACCCAGGGGGAGGTGTCCAATGGACAACCCGAAGCGTGAAAACAGCCGTCGCCGTTTCCTGCAAATGGCCGCAGCCGCAGCTCCAGCTGCCGTTGCCATGACGGTTGCACCGAACGCCGCAGCCGAGGTCGTCAGACAAGACGCACCGAAAAGCCGCGGTTTACGGGATACCGAACATACACGTAAGTATTTCGAATCGGCTCGCTTTTAACGGGGATTTGAGTTGATCGAGGTTGCGAAAGGCCCTTGAGAGACTCAGCCATCCGGAAAAACGAGAATAATAAAAGAGAGAGGTATACGACATGTTAAGGAAGAAGACCAACGGGGTAGCGAAAGGCCCCCGTGCAGGCTCTTTGCTTTCTTCTCTCGCTGCCAAGACTCTGGACCGTCGTCAATTCCTGACAACGTCTGGCGTGGCAGTGGGTGGTCTGGCGGCACTGTCGCTGACATCGGGACGGGTTGAAGCTGCGGCTCCGGAAACCGGTGGCGGAGAAGTGGTTGTCAAGAAATCCGTCTGTACGCACTGTTCGGTCGGCTGCACAGTAGAAGCCGAAGTTCAGAATGGCGTGTGGACGGGCCAGGAACCTGGCTGGGACAGCCCCTTCAATTTGGGGGCTCACTGCGCCAAAGGCGCATCCGTTCGGGAGCATGCCCACGGCGAGCGTCGTCTCAAGTCGCCCATGAAAATGGTCAACGGCCAGTGGCAGAAGATTTCCTGGGATACCGCCATCAACGAAATCGGCGACAAGATGCTCGAGATCCGCGAGCAAAGCGGTCCCGATTCGGTCTACTGGCTGGGCAGCGCAAAGTTCAACAACGAGCAGGCCTACCTGTTCCGTAAGTTTGCGGCCTACTGGGGCACCAACAACGTGGACCACCAGGCCCGTATCTGCCACTCCACGACCGTGGCCGGCGTAGCCAACACCTGGGGCTACGGCGCAATGACCAACTCCTACAACGACATCCACAAATCCAAGGCGATCTTCATCATCGGGGGCAACCCCGCCGAAGCTCACCCGGTCTCGTTGCTGCATGTACTGAAGGCCAAGGAAGAAAATAACGCGCCACTGATCGTCTGCGACCCGCGTTTCACCCGTACAGCGGCACATGCCGACGAGTTTGTGCGTTTCCGCCCGGGCTCCGACGTTGCTCTGGTGTGGGGCATTCTCTGGCATATCTTCGAAAACGGCTGGGAAGACAAAGAATTCATCCGTACCCGTGTGTACGGCATGGAAGACATTCGTGAAGAAGTGAAGCGCTGGAACCCCGAAGAAGTTGAACGTGTAACCGGCGCACCGGGCGCACAACTTGAGCGTGTGGCCCGTACTCTGGCCAACAACCGGCCCGGCACGGTTATCTGGTGTATGGGTGGTACCCAGCACACCAACGGTAACAACAACACCCGCGCCTACTGCGTACTCCAGCTGGCCCTTGGAAACATGGGCGTAGCCGGCGGTGGCACCAACATCTTCCGGGGCCACGACAACGTTCAGGGCGCTACCGACCTTGGTGTGCTCGCCGATACCCTGCCCGGCTACTACGGTCTGGCCGCTGGCTCCTGGGCTCACTGGGCACGGGTCTGGGAAGAAGATCTCGACTGGCTGAAAGGCCGCTTTGCGGTATGGGACAAGGATGGAAAGTCCCGGGCAATGATGAACGAGAAAGGTATTCCGGTATCCCGCTGGATTGACGGTGTTCTGGAAGCCAAGGAAAACCTGGAGCAGCCGGACAACACCCGGGCCATGGTGCTGTGGGGCCACGCGCCCAACTCCCAGACTCGGATGACGGAAATGAAGGAAGCCATGGAGAAGCTCGACCTGCTGGTTGTAGTGGATCCGTTCCCGACCGTTTCTGCCGTTCTCCACGATCGCAAGGAAGGCGCCTACCTCCTGCCCACCACCACGCAGTTCGAGACCCATGGTTCGGTAACAGCGTCGAACCGTTCTCTGCAGTGGCGTGAAAAGGTTGTAGAGCCTCTGTTCGACTCCAAGGTCGATCACGAAATCATGAAACTGTTTGCGGACAAGTTCGGTTTCACCGATCGCATGTTCCGCAACATCGCCATTGATGGCAATGAGCCGTCGATTGAGGACATTACCCGCGAGTTCAACCGTGGTATGTGGACCATTGGCTATACCGGCCAATCCCCGGAGCGCCTCAAGAAGCACATGAAGTATCAGCACCACTTCGACAAGACCACCCTGCGGGCGGTTGGCGGACCTTGTGATGGTGACTTCTACGGTATGCCGTGGCCTTGCTGGGGCACTCCGGAGATGAACCACCCGGGTACAGCCAACCTGTACGACATGTCGTTGCCTGTCTCCGAAGGCGGCCTGACGTTCCGGGCCCGCTTTGGTGTTGAACACAACGGCCAGAATATCCTGGCAGACGGTGTTTACTCCAAGAACTCGGAAATCAAGGACGGCTACCCTGAGTTCACCATGCAGATGCTGATGGACCTGGGCTGGGATGGCGATCTGACGGCGGAAGAGCGAGCCAGCATTGAAGCAGTGGCCGGCCCGGCAACAAACTGGAAGACAGACCTGTCCGGTGGTATCCAGCGCGTGGCCATCAAGCATGAGTGTGCACCGTTTGGTAACGCCAAGGCCCGCGCCATTGTCTGGAACTTCCCGGATCCGGTACCGCTGCATCGTGAACCGTTGTACACGAACCGTCGTGATCTCGTGGCAGACTACCCGACCTATGAAGACAAGACCTTCTGGCGGGTACCGACCCTGTACGAGTCAATCCAGAAGAACGACTTCAGCAAGGAGTTCCCGATCATTCTCACCTCCGGCCGTCTGGTCGAGTACGAGGGTGGCGGTGACGAAACTCGCTCAAACCCCTGGCTGGCAGAACTGCAGCAGGATATGTTCATCGAGATCAACCCTCGCGACGCCAACAACCTGAATGTCCGGGACGGAAATGACGTCTGGGTATCCGGTCCGGAGGGCGCAAAGATCAAGGTCAAGGCCATGGTCACCGAGCGTGTCGGAGAGGGCGTGGCGTTCATGCCGTTCCACTTCGGCGGTCATTACCAGGGCAAGGACCTGCGGGACAAATACCCGAAGGGCGCTGACCCCATCGTTCTCGGTGAATCCACCAACACTGTTCAAACATACGGGTACGACTCGGTCACGCAGATGCAAGAGACCAAAGCCACCCTGTGTTCGATCATGCCGGCATAACAAGAGGTGTAGACCATGGCACTTGAAGGACAAGCAAGAGCAAAATTCCTTTGCGACGCCGAGCGCTGCATCGAATGTAATGCGTGCGTAACGGCCTGTAAAAACGAGCACGAGGTCCCCTGGGGAATCAACCGTCGCCGAGTGGTAACCATTGAAGATGGCAAGCCAGGAGAGCGTTCGATTTCGGTAGCCTGCATGCACTGTTCAGACGCGCCCTGTATGGCCGTCTGCCCGGTGGATTGCTTCTACCAGACCGAAGACGGTGTTGTGCTGCATTCCAAAGATCTGTGCATTGGCTGCGGCTATTGCTTCTACGCCTGCCCGTTCGGCGCACCACAGTTCCCGCAAGCGGGCAACTTTGGCAGCCGGGGCAAGATGGACAAATGCACCTTCTGTGCAGGTGGTCCTGAAGAAGACAATTCCACAGTTGAGTTCTCCAAGTACGGTCGTAACCGTATCGCCGAGGGCAAACTGCCGATCTGTGCGGAAATGTGCTCAACCAAAGCCCTGTTGGCCGGTGACGGCAACGAGGTAGCGGACATCTATCGTCAGCGTGTTGTGAACCGTGGTTTCGGTTCCGGCGCCTGGGGATGGGGCACAGCCTACGAGAAGAAGGGTGCATAAACTGGCCTGACTCATACGGGGCCCTTCGGGGCCCCGACGTCGGTCAAGGCAACAATTTCTTCTTGTTGATTCCGTTGGAGTGCTCTAATGAAAACAAAACTTTTTAGTGCCGCCATGCTCGTGCTGGCGACGCTGCTCTTCAATCCTGTCTGGGCACAAGAATCCCCGACGGTTGATCGCACAGCGACCGGGGGAGCCCAAACCCTCGAAGACATAATGCGCCGCCAGAAACAGCTGGAGACGGACGATTCCTTCCGGTCTGAAAACCTGGGCAATCCCGCAGACGCGGCACCGATTACAGACCAACTGGGTACCAGGGGCGGGGTTTCCGACTCTGACAACTGGCGCGCAATCCGCTACAACGAGATTGAACCCACGACGCAAGTGAGGGGACCAGCGGCTGACGTCCTTATTCAGGATGGCGGCATGCCCTGGTGGAAGCTCCGGGAAGGCCCGATGATTACCTACGGCGGCGGTGCCCTGCTCGCAATCATTGGCCTGCTCGTGGTGTTCTACTTCGTTCGCGGAAGGATCATGATCGATGGCGGTCCTGCTGGTACCACCATTGAGCGCTTCAAGGCCGTTGAACGTTTCGGACATTGGCTGTTGGCGGGATCGTTCATAGCACTCGGCATTACGGGGCTATTAACCCTGATGGGGCGGAGCTTCCTGATTCCTGTGATCGGGCATGATGCGTTTGCCACACTGGCCACCGGCTCCAAATGGCTGCATAACAATGTCGCCTGGGCCTTCATGCTGGGCCTGGTTATGACCTTCGTAATGTGGGTTGCCCACAACATTCCCAACAAACTGGACTGGCAGTGGATCAAAGCCGGCGGCGGTATCTTTACCAAGGGCCACCCCTCTGCCAAGAAGTTCAACGCTGGCCAGAAGATCATTTTCTGGACGGTGATGATTCTGGGCGTCTCGGTTTCCCTGTCCGGGCTATCGCTGCTGTTCCCCTTCCAGATGCCGATGTTTGCCGACACCTTCGGGGTCATCAACAGCATCCTGGGAACCAGCTTCCCGACGGACCTGGCGCCCCATGAAGAGATGCAATACGCCAACATCTGGCACTCGATTGTGGCGTTTGTGATGATGCTGGCCATCATTGCCCACATCTATATCGGCTCGGTTGGTATGGAAGGTGCCTTCGACGCCATGGGCAACGGTCAGGTGGATCTTGAGTGGGCCCGCCAGCACCACGATCTTTGGGTCGCTGAAGTCGAGGCTAAACAGGGCAAAGGAGAGTCGTCATCGTGAAAGTCATGATTTCCGCATTTGTCGCAGCTCTGGTTATTGCCTTTGCGGCACCGGTGGTTCTGAACCAGTTCGGCTGGTCTTCAGCGCAGCAAACCAGCACTGAGAGTGTGCGCCTTGACTGATAAGTCCGAGGTATACCAGATCGACGCCGTCGGTCTGGTATGCCCTCTTCCGATTCTACGCTTCAAAAAACGGACCAGAGACCTGCCCAGCGGAACACAGGTCGACTTTCTTGCGGATGACCCCACCGGCCGCCAGGATCTTCAGTCCCTGTGTGAAATAACGGGGCACCGTATTGAATGGATGCGGGAAGAAGAGGCGGGCGTTACCCGCTATCGTATCTGCCTGGCCTAGTTCGGAAATACCGGCAGATTCCGACCATCAACTCAGCTCAACTCCCTGACAGACCGGGCAGTAATAGAGGCGACGGCTGGCCATCATGGTTTTTACAAGGGCTGAGGCGCAGTCATGGCAGCGTTCGCCATCGCGGTTAAACACCATGTGACGACGCTGCCCGAACGTCCACCCTTCCTTTTTAAGCCGGTCTGCACGCTCGGGAGGATTGGTGATGCCCTTGAGCTGATAGGTTCGCTGCACCAGAGTCAGGATGGCCTCGGCCAATTTCGACTGCTGATCGGCGTCCAGATCACGGGGCCGTGCCCGGGGTGAGACACCCGCTTCAAAGAGGATTTCCGAACGGAGGTAATTACCGATTCCGGCAACGAACGCCTGGTCCAGCAGCAAACCACCCAGGTTCCGGCCCCGGAAACGCTTATCATCAAACACCGCCAACAGTTGAGCGACGCTGACATCCTGATTGAGAGGGTCCGGCCCCAGCCGTGACAGATAGGGCACCTCATTTAATTCATCGGGCCGAACCAGTTGGATGTCGGAGGCACTGTACAACCGGGCCGCTTTCTTCGGACCGATAATGGCAAATCGCAGTTGCCGATTTGTACTCGGTTCCTGATCAGGTTTGCCCATGCGCCACTTGCCATACAGCTGGTTATGGCTGTAAACGCACCACGGCCCGTCTTCATCTGTGGCCTCAAAAAACACCAACACGGCTTTGCTCCGGGCCTCCACCCTCTCAACTTTGCGTCCCCGAAGGGCACTCTCGAAAGGTTTCAGGTGTTCAAAGGCAAAGAACACAGATTGCGCTGTCTTGCCACCTACAGCCTTGTCGATGTCACCGACCATGCGACGTATTTCGGGACCCTCGGGCATACTCGTTTCCGCTCCTGACAAGTCTCTTTGAATCACAGGTGAGCTAAACCCTACGTTGCTTACAGCAATTCGGAGTTGTCGGGTCACAAAGTTTTGTCATGAGCCGGGACGAGAGGGGGCCAGTGGAGTGGCTGCCGGCTTCAGGTCAGTGCGATTATCTTGGCAAATTCATGGCTGTAATGGAGCGATATGGTCTCCACCACAGACATGAACAATGGCAGGATTTACTGGTCAAGCGACAGCGTTGCTACACCCAGTTTCAATAACCTTAACTCTTGTCTCCCGGACCGACCAGATCAGAGAGCTTTTCGCGTAGGGAATCAATATTGTCTTCGCCGCTTTCCTTGAGCTCATCCAGTTTTTTGCGACCATCCGAGATTTTATCTTCGACCGAGCGCAACGCATCCGAGGCGCTCTGCTGGATATCCGCGCTGGCCTTCTCGTTCTCGGCTTCTGCTTCTTTGGCTTTGGCCTTGGCTTTCAGGGAATCGGCCTGCTTTTCCCACTCTTCCAGTTGTGTTTCGGCCTTTCTGATCAGTTCGTCTTTCAATGACATAAGTGCTCTCCCTTGAGGAGTCGATGAATTGCCTACAACTCCGTACTTGGGCGAGCAATCTGGAAAAACAACCCACAAAGCCGATCGACAGCTGATTGCGTGGCCGTTATCTCGGAAAACCACGAGCCGTCCACATCGGCCCACCGATTCTGACAGTCAGGATGCGGGTCCGGTAGCCGCGTACGCCACAATCTCCACCAGCATCTCCTCCCGTGCGAATCCCGAGACTATGATCGCAGCCCGATTCGGATAGGGTTCCTGAACGTACTCGGCATAAACCTGATTTACAGCGGCAAGGTGATCACGATCGGTCACGTAGATGAGAGCCTGGGTCAGGCTTGCCATGCCACCGCCTGCACACTCCAGGGTGTGTTTGAGGTTTTCCATGGTTTGCCGGGCCTGGGCTTCGATTCCGCCTGCCACCACCTGACCGCTGGCGTCGATTGGTATCTGGGCGGTAAAGAGAATGCCGTTCGCGCTTACCGCCCATTCAAGGGGAGCTTTTGATCGCGGGAGCTGGGTAGCTATGGGGGTAATCGTACTGGTTGCGGTCATGGTTGCTTCTCTGTTCAGTCGTTATCACTGGTACCTGCACCGGCACCGCTCCGGGAAGCATCGGTTGCCTCAACCAGCAGTCGGTCGGCCAGGGATTTCAGGTTGTGCCAAAGTTCGTCATCGACATCCATGCCCTCCACCAGCGCCCTGTCTCTCTGTCTTTCGAGATCTTCTTCGGTCTGGCGCATCAGATTGGTCAGCTCGTATTCCGAGCGCAGGCTTGGCAGTAAATCAACATGGTTCGCCATGATCAGGGTAATGCCATCGTTCTTCTCAGTGTCATCCGGCGTATTCTCGAGACTGTAAAGACAGATCTCAGGCACTGGGTGACCAGCCTTGAAGCCGACCACAAGCTCTGTGAGTGGGTCATGGGCATTGCGCCAGAAGGCCGTGACATTCATGCCCCGGCGGGCAAGCCGCGACAGGTAGCCAATAATCAGGATGCGATTGTGACAGTGGCGAATCTTGGTAACCGACAGCCCTCGGCCCCGTGCCCTGGCATATCCCAGCTCCACAGCAAGGCTCGCGTTCCCGAGAATACTGTGGTTGTGGGCATCAAGAACACTGAAGTCTTCATCCTGGTAGACCAGGGTTGGCGATTCGTTATGATCCTCAGCCAAAAGAAACCTGAGACCTTTTTTCAGCGCTTCAACCCCGCCCAGGCCATGAGCTTCCATCCAGGCGACCATTTCGGCCGCGTCAATGGCATCACCCTCGGCAAAGCCGATTCCGATAAATGCTTTCCGGCCTATGCCCTGCAGTTCGTTGAAGGAGACTTTCATGACAGGTTCAGCTCCGGTTCCACGGGAAAGCTCCAGTCGTCGAGCTCAGCGAGTCTCGCCTTGTCTGTGCCATGGTCACTGAAGAGTTCGCAAAACAGCGGTGCACCCTGGAACAGGGTTACCCGGACCCAACGATCGGATTTGGGATCAAACCGGCTGGCACCGAAGAACGACAGCTTCGTTCGCAGCAGATGCATGGGCTTCATGTCCCGGTGCCACAGGTTGGCCTGGATCTCACCGTAGGGTGTGGCGGCCATGGTCTGGATCCTCCGCACACATTCTTTCTGCCGGGGATGGGCCATCAGAAACTCGACCACCGAACCCCGGGGGCTCCGGTCAAGAAACGCATCCAGCAGCTGATGGGTGCGATGAATCCTTGGCCCGATGGCAAGGGGCATCTCTTTTTCCGCGCCCGGTTCGCAGGCGCGCACGCCCAGTCTTGGCTCTTCCTTCTCGGCAGAGCGGTACCAGAACCAGTACTGGTGGTCCGGATTCTTGGGGTCGTAGTCCAGCGCCCAGCCAAACCGGGCCTCAATTTCCTGCTTCAGCGTTGCTGCCCGCATTTCCGGCTGCAGTTCCAGTATTTCCTCACAGCCGAGCTCATCCTCCACCGCATCGATCAGATCCGGGTACAACTCGATCAACAGGGTATTGATCAGTTCCTGGGCCTCCAGTGAACACTGCTTGTCGGCCCAGGCCAGCAGATCGCTCCACAGGGTCGGAGTGGCCGGGGTTCTTTCCAGCCATTCGACAACCGAATCAATGGAGACAACAGTCGCCTCATTGCGCCGGGTCTGCTCGGCATCCTCGGTGACAGTTTCCAGAAAGTGCCTGTGGGCCCTTTTTAGCAACGCCAGAAGTTCACGCCTGCTGGCGTCATCGGGCAATTGTTCACGGGCATAGGCCAGAGCCCGCTCACGACAGTACACCCATTGCTGGATCAGTTGAGGGTGATTGATCAGAAACGGCGCCATGCCAAGCCCGGTGGAATTACCGATGCCCAGGTAACGCTGCAAGGATGGATGCAGGGCAACCGCCTGCTCCGGCGAACGATTCCTGGCAAGATGCTCAATCTGCTGCACTGAAAAGTGGCGCAACAGGTAGACCGCAAACATCTGCGCCGAGAAGGGCCGGTTGAAATCCGGGTTGTTCTGCAGGCGTGCGTAATCCGCAATGCCGAACTTGCCGTTCCCGTAGACAGCGGTTGTGCGGTACAGGTAACCGACCCGTGTCAGCCAGGCCGGGTCGGGCTGCTGACCCGAGGCCAACGCATCAACAAAGTGACCAAAGTTCCTGAGGCTCTTGTTGGCACGCGACAGCACCAGCAATCGAGGATGCTGACGGCCCGCCTCCTGCAGCGGCACATTTGCCGCCATCTGCTCAAGAAGACTGTCTTCCACTTCCCCTTCCAAAAGGGCAAAGGTGACATCCCAGGCCTCCGCGATCACACGGTCAGACCGGAGTTCCGGATCCAGATGCTGTGAGAACACTACACCATGATAGGTGTGGTTCGGGGTGTTCAGACGGTAGATCACAACCCCGTGACCCTCGGCATCCAGGTCAAAACGAACCGTGGTAACTGTCCAGTCTTCCCGTGCCATCTGGCGAACCAGGCTGCGGCAAAAACTCAGACGACTGGCGTGAAGGCTCCCGAGCCGGACCAGGTTCATCACCTGGTCGGCCGGTCGGAGGTGGAGCTCGGGCTGTGCATCTAACGGAGTTGCCATGTTTCAGACTCCTGAACTCTCGGACGAGCCCGTGGTAGCAACAACCAAAGCCACTTCACCCTTGGGCGGAACGATGCCCTGCTCACGGGCCATGGCGTAGGCAGATTTGGGGCCGATATAGAGCGATGGCAGCAGAATCAATGACACCGGGATGGCCGTAATGACAATGAACTGCTGCAGCGCACTGATCTGCCCCGCCCCCATATACAGCAGCACTGCTGCCATCAGCGCCATGGCGACGCCCCAGAAGGCACGCACGATTGGTTCGGGCTCATCATGGCCGGCGCTCACAACGGCAATGGCGTAGCTCATGGAATCGCCGGTAGTAGCGACAAAGATAGTCGTAAGCAGCAGAATCGCCAGCGCCATCATGGCTCCACCAGGCAGAGCTTCGGCAATGGTGAGTGTGGCAACATCGAACTGGAAGTTGTTGAGGGCCTCGGTCAGATCGATCGCGCCGGTAATCTGGTAGAAAATCCCGGAACCACCAAGCAGGGTGAACCAGATGGTGGTGGCAACCGGCGCCATGACGCCAACCGCGAGAATCATCTGGCGGATGGTGCGTCCACGGGAGATCCGGGCGACAAAGATTGCCATCAACGGTCCATAGCCCAGGAACCAGGCAAAGAAGAACACCGTCCACCACTGCATCCACCAGCCTTCAGCGGTGCCCGACGTTACCGTGGCCATCGCGAAAAAGGAGCTGATGTATTCGCCAAAGCCCTGGGTGTAGGCATTGGTCAGGAAAAGCGTCGGGCCAAAGATGAAGATGACGGCAGCAATGGCCAGGGCAAGAAACACGTTGAAGCGACTCAGCAGCTGAATTCCCCGGTGAATACCGGTCATCGCTGAAGTCACATACACACCGGCAAGGACACCAAGAATGATCAGTTGGGTGCCATAGCCTTCGGCAAAACCGAACAGCTCATGCAGACCAAAGCTGACCTGGGTGGCAAGAAAACCGATCGGGCCAACGGTGCCGGCAACCACCGCAATTACACAGGCAGCGTCCACGCAACCGCCGACCCAGCCTTTCATCACCCGATCACCAAACACCGGATACAGCAGGGTTCGCGGTTGCAGAGGCTGCCCCTTCACGTAATGGGCGTGGGCCAGAACGATGGCAGACAGGGTTCCGAGGATTGCCCAGGCCAGAAAGCCCCAGTGCATGAAGGACTGGGCCAGCGCAGGCGCCACCGCCTCGGCTGTGGCTGCTTCCGTATCGAATACCGGAGGCGTAACAACGAAGTGGTAAACCGGCTCACCCGCCGCGAAGAAAACGCCACCGCCGGCGAGCAGGGTGCACATGATAATGGACAACCATTTGAAGGTGCTGAGCTCAGGCGTATCAAGATTGCCCACTTTGGCACTGCCTGCAGGCGAAATCGCTACTCCCATCGCAATCAGGAAGGTGAGCAGCAACAGGAGCTGGAAGTAAGAGCCGAGATATTTGGCGGTCCAGGCGAAGCCGTCGCTTATCAGCCCCGCCGTCCACTGAATGTCGTACAGAGATAGGCCGAGAAAGAGCAGGATGAAGCCCACGCTCAGACCCAGGACAATTGGATCGCCGAAGCGCTTGATGCCCGTTTCCGGGATAGCTATGGAGCTGGCTGAGTTTGTCATGACGATTACCTGTTGTTGTTTTTGGAACAGTGTGTAATCAGAACGCGGCGTTTACGGCGGGCCGCGTGCCCTCGGTTAACTGCTTGAGCCAGTTTCGGCCCATGATTTTGTCAATTTCCTCGTGGTTGAACCCCTTCTGACGGAGGCCCTCCACAATATTCGGAAAGTGACGGTTGTCGCTGAACCAGGACAGCGGAGAAGGCCATCCGGCATTCGACTGGCTACCCTCGCCGTAATCCATGGCTTTGGTCCAGCGCCCGTTACGCATCCACGTCAGCACCGATTCCGGCTGGGCCTGGCAAAGGTCCGTACCCATGCCGATGTGATCGATCCCCATCAGCTCGGCGGTATCGGCCACCATGCCGCAGAATTCGTCCAGCGTGCAGTCAGGCCCGTTCCTGAGGTGGAACGGATACACTGAAAAGCCCAGAATGCCGCTGCTTTCGGCGATAGCGCGCAACACCTTATCGGACTTGTTGCGCTTGGCAGGGTGGAAGCTGGCCGGATTGGCGTGGGAGATAATGACCGGCCGCTCTGACAGCTCAATCGCTTCCAGCGTGGAGCGCTCCGCGCTATGAGACATATCGATCAGCATCCCCACCCGGTTCATCTCCCGGATCGCCTGCCGGCCAAACCGGGTAATGCCGCTGTCTTCTGCTTCGTAGCAGCCACAGGCCAGAAGACTCTGGTTGTTGTAGGTAAGCTGCATGATCAGCAAGCCCAACCGGCGCATGATGGCCACCAGGTCGATATCGTCCTCAATCGGCGAACAGTTCTGGGCCCCGAAGAAAATACCGACCCGGTTTGTTTCCCTGGCCAGTTCGATATCGCTGGCCTCAAAAACCGGCATGATCAGGTCGGAGTGCTCCTCGAAGCGACGCTGCCACTCGCCGAAACGCAGAAGGGTTTCCCGGCAATTTTCGTGGTATACGAGCGTGGCGTGCACTGCATCAACGCCGCCCTCCCGCATTTGTTCAAAAATGGCTCTCGACCAGTTGGAATACTGCAGGCCATCAATGGTTAGCACAGACTTTGACATGGCTGCAGACCTCAGGCCTTGGTGTAACAGGTTTTGATCACCGTATAGAACTCCCGCGCATACTGGCCCTGTTCGCGGGGCCCGAAGCTGGAGTCCTTTCTGCCACCGAACGGCACGTGATAATCGGTGCCAGCAGTCGCCAGGTTGACCATTACACAACCGGTCTCGGCCCGGGCCTTGAAGTCAGAGGCACGTTGCAGGGAGCGGGTAATCAGGCCGGCGGTGAGGCCGTAATTGGTATCGTTCAGAGTCGCCAATGCCGCGTCGTAATCCGGAACCCGAATGACACAGGCAACGGGACCGAACACTTCATCGCGGTTGATGCTCATGTCATTGGTGGTGTTGGTGAACAGCACCGGCTGCATGTAATAACCGTCTGCATCCACGTTGACGTGGTCGCCGCCGAAGGCCATGGTCGCGCCTTCTTCCAGCGCCAGGCTGACCCAGCGTTGATTGGCTTCCAGCTGGCTCTTGCTGGCTATCGGGCCGATAGCGGTGCCGTCGGACAGAGCCGGGCCAACTTTTGCGCCGGCCAGCTTCGCCGTCAGCTTCTGCACGAACTGGTCGTGCACCGAGTCCACAACGATCAACCGCGAGGATGCTGTACACTTCTGTCCGGAGCCCGAGTAGGCGCCGGCAAAGGCCGCCTCCACCGCCAGATCCAGATCGGCATCGTCGAGAACGATCAGGGCGTTCTTCGACCCCATCTCCAACTGACATTTCACCAGGTTGGCCGCAGTGGCTGACGCCACCCGTTGACCGACCTCAAGGGATCCGGTGAAGGTAATTGCCTGCACATGGGGGCTGGTGATCAAGGCTTCGCCGGCTTCGCGACCACTACCGGTCACCAGATTGAAGGTGCCGGCTGGCAGATTCTGGCGGCTGATAATTTCAGTCAGAGCCCAGGCACTGGCCGGGACCAGATTGGCGGGCTTGAAGACCACGGCATTGCCAAACGCCAGGGCAGGTGCGACCTTCCAGACCGCGGTGGCCATGGGGAAGTTCCAGGGGCTGATCACGCCAACCACACCCAGCGGTTCCCGACGGGTCTCTATCTCAACGCCGGGGCGCACCGAAGCGACCCGATCGTCGATCTGCCGGAGCACTTCCGCAGCGTAGTACTGGAAGAACTGTCCGGAGCGATAGACCTCCCCCTTGCCCTCTGCCAGGGGCTTGCCCTCTTCTCGCGACAAAAGCTCGCCAAGCTCATCTTTGCGGGCAATCAGCTCATTGCCAATCGCCATTAACACGCTGTAGCGGGCTTCAAGACCGGTTTCTGCCCAGATTTTCTGCCCAGCCTGTGCGGCACTGATCGCTTGCTTCACCTGCTCGGCACTGGCCTGGTCATAGTGGCCGATTGTGTCGCTCAGGTCTGAGGGGTTCTGGTTCGGCTGGGCAGCATGGGCGCCCGCAACCCACTCTCCGCCGATGTAGAGTGCGTGTGAATTTGGCATGGGTTCCTCCTTATATGATCCCCCAAGCCTAGACGCTCCAGGTAAATAAGGATAATCAAAAATATCGTGTTTTTAGTAAGTTTTTCTTATAGTTTAGTGGGGCGCGCAAATTTAAGCAGGTACGGCATGTCGATTGAACTCAAGATTCAGCCTTTACGTTACGTATTGGCGGTACGGGAAGAGGGCAGCTTTCACGGCGCAGCACTGAAACTCCACCGGAGCCAGCCGGCGCTATCTATGGCCATTCGTGATCTGGAAGAAAAGCTGGGGCAGGCGCTGTTCGAGAAAACTCATAAAGGGCAGCTCACTCCGTTCGGCGAGTATTGCCTGCCAAGATTCCGGGAGCTGATCAACCAGCACGACAGGCTGGCAAGCGAACTTCAACAGATGGCCAAGGGGCACCAGGGGCGGGTGACGCTAGCCACGGTGCCCTCGGTTGCCAGCCGGCTGATGCCTGAATTTCTCGCAGCTTTCGTCGCCCAGTACCCCGACATCAACATCAATCTTCATGATGAAAACGCAGAATTCGTCTGTCGACTGGTAGCCAATGGTGAGGTGGATCTGGGAATCAGCAGCATGTGGGTTCCGGACGAAAGCCTGGCATTCAACCCGCTGTTCGAAGACAACGTCGGCGTTGTCATGCGCAAGGACCATCCTCTGGCCAGTCGCAGCAGCCTGCAATGGCAGGAACTGACGGAAGAGCGTTTTATTGCCAACGGCACCTCCCGGCTTCTGAAGCACACGGCCGCCGCCAGTCTGGTCGACAACAACGACTTCTTTATCTCCAACATGATTTCCCTGCTCGCCATGCTGGAAGCCGGCAGCGGCATCACCACACTCCCTCGCCTCGCCTTCCCTGTGGCCAACGAAAAGCTGTGCTTTGTTCCCCTGAGTGACCCGAAACTGGTCCGCCAGATTGGCATCATCAAGCAGGCCTCTCGCTCTCTGTCGCCCTCCGCCCAGGCTCTGGAAAAAATGATTCATGCCGAATTGGCTGGCATGGCGATTTCCTGAGGCCAGAGTGCAGTTCAGCCCTTTGTCACTGCGAACAGGAGTTTCTCCTGGCTCGCTTTACCTGATTTTTACACCCTGTTGACGGAGCCATCCGGAAAACCCTGCGATGATTCCGAACAACAGGATCCAATTCAGGAGTGGTTTATGGCAACCAGCAAAGCCGTGCTAATACTCAGCGTTCTCGTGATGGCGCTGACCGGCTGCAAAGTCACTACTTCAGACGATCATCATTACCCGGATTCCGGTGGCTTCGTTTCCGGCCTGTTCTACGACGCACGGGATACGGGCCGGCACTACCCCACGAACTCCTGGGCATTAGCCAGCGACGCTGAAGCCTGCCGGAACGAACCTCTGTATTTCGAAACCCACAGCGGTCGGGTTCGGGTCTATGGATCTCCAGCCTACAGCGAGACCTCGTTCCGGGCTGCCGCCTCGGAGCTTGAACGGCGGATCGACGGCGTGCTGAGCCGGTTCCAGTTACGCTGGTCCGATTTTGTCGAGGACCGAAGCGCTGCTGCCCCCTACCCCCGACAGGTGGTCGGCTGCCTCAGCCCCAACGTGTCTCACCGTGAGTTTGTATCGGCCTCATTGGCCGCCGTGGCGTTCAACCCGTATTACGGCCAGTGGCCCTATGAGACCGGCCAGATTATGGCCCACGAGCTGGCCCACTTCGTCCAGGAAAACCTTTCCCGATATGATGCCAGTTACAGCCTGCTTCCCTACTGGTTTGCCGAAGGGCAGTCCGTTGTTGTTGCGGGCGAACCCATTGCCCCGGTCTACCAGCACTATGACTACGACCCTCTCCGGGATGTGACTCCGATGGACGCTGCAAACACACCGTATCGCTTCGGGCATTACGGTCTGGCCTACCGCTACCTGGAAAAGGCCAACGGCGCCCTGGCCATGACAGTGTTGCTGGAAATGATGCAGGTGCTGGACTGGGACGGCGGTTTCCATGGCGAGGTCAGCACGGGAGAGTCCCGGGCCTTTGTGGAAGCGTTCAATTCAGCAGGTCTGGTGGACCACAGGAATAACTATTTGAGTTTCCAGCGATTTCGAAGTGACTACCACGACCTTCTGAACAGCAGTTATTAAACAACCTCGCCCTGAACTGGATTAAATCTGTCCAATCAGGGATAATTTCGGCCGTTTTTTTAACCAGCTGTGTCGTTTGGTAGTCTCTGGTCATGACCATTTTCAGTGCTCTTCAATTAATTATCTTTTCTGTCCTGTTGCTCAACACTGTGCACCTCATGCCGGCCTTTGGTCGTTTGCTCAAAGGTGCAGAGTCGGCATTCCAGTCCGGGTATCTCTGCGCCATGCTCACCATGCGTCTGGCCCGCAATATCCTGGGCCTGATCCTGGTAACCGCCAGCACCGCGCCCAACCCGGAAATCCACGCCCTGGTGCCCAAGGGCATCCTGTTGTTCCTGGTTCTGGCGGTACTCAATGCCGCACTGACCCAGTACATGGAACGCATCCGGGTGGAAGAAGGCGCCCGTTTCTAGGCAGCCTCACTCTCAGGCGTAAAGCGATTCGATCACGTCGGTGTATTTCTCGTAGATGTTGCTCCGGCGCACCTTCATGGTGGCCGTCACTTCATCATCGTCGTGATCCAGTTCTTTGGTAAGCAGGTGGAAGCGCTTGATCTGCGCCACCTGCGGTAACTGTTCATTACCCCGGTTCACCTCGTTCTGGATCAGTTCGTTCACCCGCTCTTGCTCGGTCAGGCTCCGGAAGGTGGTGTAGGCAATCCGCTCCTGCTCAGCCCATTTGGCCACCGTGTCGAAATCAATCTGGATCAGCGCGGACACGTACTTTCTGGCCTCCCCTATAACAATGCACTCCTTGATATAGGGACTGGCCTTGATGGTGTTTTCGATTTCCGTGGGCGACAGGTTCTTGCCGCCGGCCGTGATCATGATGTCTTTCAGGCGGTCGACAATCTTGAGCTGGCCGTCCCGCCACTCGCCCACGTCGCCGGTATGCAACCAGCCGTCTTTTAAGGTTGAGGCGGTGGCCTCGTCGTTCTTGTAGTAGCCTTTGAACATGCTGCCACCGCGCATGATGATCTCGTTGTGCTCCCCAAGCTTTACCTCGACACCGGAGACAGCTTCCCCCACCGTTCCCAGATGCACGTCATCAAGCGGCTGGGCCGTGGCAACACCGGTGCTTTCCGTCTGGCCATAGACTTCCACCAGGGGAATACCAATGGTGCGGAAGAATTCGAGGATGCCCGTGGATATGGGGGCCGCCCCGGTAAGCGCTATGGTGCATCGGCGCAGGCCGATAAAGTTCTGCAGCGCGCGGAGCACCAGCCAATAGCTCAGGCTGTACAGGCAGCGCTCTTTCAGACTCCACTGCGGCCTGGGTTTCATGGCCATGGGTGAACAGACACGGATGGCCCAGTTAAACAGAGCTTGCCGGAACCGCCCGGTCTCCTGGATCTTGATGTAAATGGAAGAATGCAGCTTCTCCCAGATCCTTGGCACCCCCAGGAAAAAGGTCGGCGCAATTTCCCGCAAATCTTCCTGAATGGTCCGTAGGCTCTCACCAAAGCTGACCGTACTGCCCACATAAACCGGCGCAATATTGGTAAAGGCCTGTTCTGCCACATGGCACAGGGGCAGGTATGAGAGGCTGGATCCGTGTTCATCGGCCTGCAACAGCTCAATCAGTCCCGGCGCCGCCGCATGCAGGTTCTGCCAACTGATCATGGCGCCTTTCGGTCGACCGGTGGAGCCGGAGGTATAGATCATCAGGGCGGTGTCATCCATCTGCTGGCCATCCAGCAGCTCATCCACCAGGCCACGATGCTGCGTTTCGAATTCCCGTCCCCGGGCCTCGATATCCTCGAAAGCGGACGGCGGCTCCGGGTAGTACCGCAAGCCCTTCATATCGATAGCGATGCAATGCTTCAGTTTGGGCAGATCTGGCCAGGCCTCCAGAACCTTGTCGGTCTGTTCCTGGTCTTCGCAGATCACAAATTCCGCATCGCTGTGCTCCAGCACGTAGGCCACCTCGTTCCAGGGGCTGGTGGGATAGACGCCGACACAGATAGCCTGCACCAGGCCGATCCCCATCTGGCCGATGACCCACTCCACCCGGTTTTCCGAGATGATGGCCACATGGCCGCCCGGTTCGAGCCCCATGGCCCGCAGACCCAGCCCGAAATGCCGGGCCCGCCGGTAGTAATCCTGCCAGGAATAGGCCTGCCAGATGCCGAAATCTTTCTGGCGCAGGGCCAGTGCGTCCGGCCGCTCCCGGGCGTGGGCACGCAACATTTGAGTGAGGGTCAGATCAGGTATGGAAGGTGTTGTCATGACAGCCACCGTTTACGGCGTTTGTAGTGCTTGATGTCGCGATAGCTGCGGGTTTCGCCTTCCTTGCCGCCCACACCCAGATAGAATTCCTGAACATCCTCATTGGCCGTAAGCTTGTCCGCCGGGCCGTCGATCACGATCTTGCCGTTCTCCATGATGTAACCGTAGGAGGCAATGGCCAGCGAAACCGCCGCGTTCTGTTCCACCAGAAGAATGGCCGTGCCCTGTTCCCGATTGATTCTCGCCACGATGGTAAAGATTTCCTCCACCAACAGCGGCGCCAGGCCCAGGGACGGTTCATCCAGCATGATCAGGTCGGGCTGGGCGATCAGCGCCCGGCCAAGGGCCAACATCTGCTGCTCGCCGCCGGACAGGTAGCCGGCGAGCTGTTTGCGGCGCTCCTTCAGGCGGGGAAAGTAGTTATAGACCAGCTCATAGCTGTCACTCAGGGAGGGCTTGCTGCCACTGAGGGCATAGGTGGCGGCAATCAAGTTTTCCTCAACGGTGAGGTCTTCAAACACCCGCCGCCCTTCCATCACGTGGAAGAGCCCGTTGCGCACCAGTTTTTCAGGGGGTGTGCCCTTCACATTCTGGCCCCGGAAACGAACCTCGCCGGCGGTCACCTCGCCGTCTTCCAGGGTCAGCAGTCCAGAAACGCTTTTAAGAGTGGTGGATTTGCCGGCACCGTTGGAGCCGAGGAGCGCCACGATGGCGCCCTTTGGGACCCGCAGTGACAGGCCCCGCAGGACCTGCACCGACTTGTTGTAGACCACCTCGATATTATCGATTTCCAGTAAGGCTTCCATACAGCCCCTCAGTCGAGGTGAATCCAGTCCGACACCGGCTCATAGCGGCCTTCGTCAGCGTTCACCCGCCAGATTCGACCCACCGGGAAGGACATGTCCCGCACGGTAACCGGAATGCCGATGATACCGCCGGTGTCCCAGTCCTCAATGGAGGCCAGGGCTTCAGCCATGTTATCTCCCGTCAGTTCCTTACCGGCATCCAGGGTGCGTTTGACCACTTCTGTCCACACCATGGCATTAAACCAGGCCTGCATGTAGCCGGTTGGGCGGTAGCCCGCTTCCGGGTCGCTCTTCTCGGCCTGGGCACGAAGGGCGTCCAACATCGGGCCGCCTTCCTCGCTGTCGTAGTAGTTGTAGGGCATCACGCCCATGTAACCGTCGGCATCCGCTCCCATCTTGTCGATGATCAGCTTGTCGGAGGACCAGAAGGTGCCCATGAACTGGGTATCCAGACCCATCTGACGCATCTGCACCATGAACTCGTTGATCGGTGACAGCACGTAGCCGTGGAACACCACGTAATCCGGGCGCACCCGACGCAGCTTCAGGACCTCGGCCGAGACGTCCACACTGCCGGGCTTGGTGACGATCTCTTCCACCACTTCAATGCCCAGTTCGGCGGCGCGGGCTTTGCCGTTCTCGATCGGGTCCTTGCCGAACTCGGTGTCGCTGTAGACAAAGGCCACGTTCGGCATGTCCCCGCCTTCACCCTGAGAGGCGATGTACTCGAGGATGATCCCGAACATCTGGCTGTAGTTGGGGCCGGGGATGAACTGATAGGGGTATTGCTCGTTATCGGTCAGGGCGGTTGCGAAAGAAGCCCCGCTCATCAAGGTATCGCCCTGGCTGTTGAGCTCCGAGGCAATGGCCTTCATGAAACCGGTGCTGTCACCGTAATAGGTGGCCGGAGAACTGCTGCCCGAAATCTTTTTGAAGGCCGCGACCGAGCGGTCTACTTCATAGGCGGTGTCTTCCATCACATATTCCACCGGGTGGCCATTGATACCACCCTGGCTGTTGATCCAGCTCGTGTAGTCGGTCAGCCCGGCGTGGATGTGAATACCGGCGAAAGCAAAAACGCCGGAGAGCGGAATGGAGCCGCCGAACACGATGGGCTCTTTATCCTGTGCCATCGCCGGGGCGGCAACTGTCAGCGCAGCGACCAGGCTACCCAGCCCGGCAAGCCGGCGACCTTTTTCGAGGATGTTTCTGAACATGTTTCTTCTCCTTGCTGCTTCTTGTTGTTGGTGGTGCATGGGCTCTGGGTACCAGGCCCGTTGAAACACGGTTAATTCCTGAATGGCCACAGGCGGAAGAAACGGCGGATACGGTGCCAGATCTCCGCCAGGCCATGGGGTTCAAAGATCAGAAAGCCCACGATCAGGGCACCAAAGATGATTTCCAGCATTGGCGACATGAACACCGGTGCGTTGGGATAGAAAGGCGTCAGCGCGGCGGTCAGCAGCTTCAAGGCTTCCGGTACCAGGGTCATGAAGGCGGCTCCGAGAATGCCACCCAGCAGATTACCCATGCCACCGACAATCACGGCCGCCAGATAGAAAATGGACATGGAAAGCGGGAAGCTCTCCGGCGTGACTACCCGATAGAAATAGGCAAACAGACCGCCGGCAACCCCTGCGTAAAAAGAGCTCAGCGCAAAAGACATCAGCTTGTAACGCAGCAGGTTAATGCCCAGGATCTCCGCGGAGATATCCCGGTCGCGAATAGCGATAAAGGCCCGGCCGATTCTTGTCCTGAACACGTTTCTGGCACCCATCACCATCAGCACCGCCAAAGGCACAATGATGAAATACATCATGAAATCGCTCTGAAAGGTGAGCCCGAACAGGTGCGCCGGCTCAAGGCTCAGGCCGCCCATCCCCCCGGTGACCGATTCCCACTCGGCAAAGATGAAGTGCAGGAACACGCTCGCCGCCAGAGTGGCGATGGCCAGGTACAACCCCTTCACACGCAGCGACGGCAGCCCCACAAGAATCCCGACGGCGGCGGCCATGAGGCCGGCCAGTATCAGAGTCACCGGGAATGGCAGTGCGGTATTAATCGACAGCCAGGCCACGGTGTAGGCACCCACCCCCATAAACCCGGCCTGCCCAAGGGAGATCAATCCGGTAAAACCGGTCAGGATGTTCAGGCCGGTGGTACTGATCACCGCGATGCCCACCAGGCACCCCAGGTACAGCAGGTAGGAGTCCACCACAAAAGGGAATACCAGCAAGATCAGCAGGAAGAATCCCAGCCACAGTTTCTGGGTCTGGCTGGTCCAGATTGCCTCATCGGCCTCGTAACTCTGTTTTGCGTCACCGATGCGCATCTTACACTCGCTCTATTTCGTGGGTGCCGAACAGGCCGTAGGGGCGAATCACCAGGATAATTGCCAGCACCAGGAAAGTTGCCGGCATCCGGTACTCGCCGCCGAGGTAGGCACCCGCCACGGTCTCCAGCCAGCCAATGAACACGCCGGCCACCAGGGCGCCGAGAATGCTGTCCAAGCCTCCAACAATCACCACCACCAGCACACTCAGGCCGATGATCCCGAATTGCGGGCTCAGCCCACCGGTGGCCGCCACCAGCACACCGGCCAGTGATGCGGCAAGAGAACCGAACACCCACGCCATATTGAATACCCGGCGCACATTGATGCCCATGGAATAGGCCGCAGCCTGGTCCGAGGCAGTGGCTCTCAGGGCCACGCCGCCTCGGGAGAACCGGAAGTACAACAGGTAGATGATCAGCAGGGCGGAACCAATGAGAAAACCGTAGGCAATTTTGGGTGCCAGATAAAGCTCACCGATAAACACGGGCTCCCGGGGCAAGAAATTGGGCAGCAGCTGCGGATCCGCCGTCCAGATGAACTCCACCAGGCCCACCAGGATGCTGGCAATACCGATGGTCACCATCACCACGGAAATCGGCGATTCACCCAGCATGGGCCGGATCATAGTCTTTTCGATGACGCCCCCAAGAATACTGCCGCCGATGACGGCCATGGGCAGGGCAATCCAGGGGGACAGTTCCATGCCACCGGCAAACGCCAGGAACAGGTAGGCCGCGAACATCATGATCTCGCCGATGGCAAAATTGATGACCCTCGTCGCTTTATAGATGATGACAAAGCCCAGGGCGATCAGCGCATACAGGCCACCCATGGCCAGCCCGGCCAGGCTGATTTCGCCGAAGAACAACCAATCCATCAGGCGGCCTCCCCTTCGGCATTGAGCTTCTTGCGCAGGCTATCGATGTCGCTGTTGCCGAGGTACGCCTTGATAACCTCGGGATTATTCTGAACATCCGCCGGCAGGCCCTCGGTGATCACCTGACCAAAATTCAGCACGGCAATGTGGTCGGAAATATCCATTACCATGCCCATATCGTGTTCCACCATCAGTACGGTAATGCCCCACTCTTCCCGGATATCGAGGATGAACCGGGCCATGTCCTCCTTCTCTTCCCGGTTCATACCCGCGACCGGCTCATCCAGCATCAGCACTTTGGGTTGCATTGCCAGCGCCCGGGCCAGTTCAACCCGTTTCTGAAGGCCATAGGAAAGGCTCGCCACCGGTTGGCGGCGAATGTGGTCTATCTCCAGAAAATCGATGATCCGCTCTTCCACCTCCTTGCGGACGTCCATTTCCTCACGCCGGGCCGGGCCGAAATAGGCGAGCGCGCTGAGCAGGCCGCTTTTCATATGCACATGGGCGCCCAGCTTGATGTTGTCGAGTACGGTCATACCCCGGAACAGGGCAATATTCTGGAAGGTTCGGGCCAGGCCCAATGCGGCTCGTTTCGGCGGTTTGATACTGCCCGGCAGCGGCTGCCCCTGATAGCGGATGGTGCCTTGCTGAGGTTTGTAGAAGCCGGAGATGCAATTGAATAGCGAAGTTTTACCAGCACCATTCGGGCCGATAATGGTCGTTACGGTGTTCTCAGGCACCCGAAAACTCACGTCCTGCAGCGCCTTCACACCACCAAACGACAGAGACAGGTTGCTGATTTCAAGGATGCTCACACTACCTCCCGGCACCCCTGGCGCCGGGTAAACAGGCACGCGAACACGCCCTGCCGATACCCATCTCACGCCCGAAGATGATTGTATTTTTTGTTGTTTCTTATCGCCGGGGGTTAACCCCGATCCAGATTTAAAGTAGTCCATTCAGGCAACATTAGGCAAACCGCTCTATCCTGTTACCCGACAGACAACAATGATCAGTACGCAGGTTTCGGACCTTCAGACTTGCGGTATCGGGAGGGCAATTGACTATGACAGACGCGCTGGTAACAACCGCATTTGATACCGAAACCGGGGTGGCCAGATTAACCTTCAATCGCCCGGAGGCCCTGAACGCCATCAATGTGCCCCTGGCCGAAGCCTTTCTCGAGGCGGTTCAGGAAATCAACAAGCTTTCCGGTGTTCGCTGTATCGTTCTTACGGGCGCGGGGCGAGCGTTCATGGCCGGCGGTGACGTGTCCAGCATGGCTGGAACGTCGGAGCAGGCAGGGGCAGCCATCAGCGCGATCCTGGACGCCGTTAATCCTGCCATCCTGCTCCTTCGCAGCATGGATGCCCCGGTGATAGCCGCGGTCAGGGGCGTTGCCGCCGGCGCAGGGCTGAGCCTCACCCTGATGGCAGATCTGGTGATCGCCGAGGAAGACGCAAAATTTCTGGTGGCCTACAACGGTATTGGCGCGGTTCCGGATTGTGGTGGCAGCTGGGCCCTGGCTCATAAACTCGGCGCTGGCCGGGCCGCGGAACTGATGTTGCTGGGGCGCACCCTGAGTGCCGCGGAAGCGAAAGACTGGGGCATGGTCAACGATGTTGCCCCGGCAAGCGAATTCGAAAACCGGCTCACTCGCATGATCGAAAAAATCGCCCAGGGACCAACCCGTGCCTATGGTGCCTTTCGCCAACTGATTGATCGGGCCAACGGCGATCGGTTGGCCGACCATCTAGAGGCAGAGCGCGCGGCGTTCCTGGAAATGACCCGGACCGAAGACTTCGCCGAAGGCGTGTCGGCGTTTCTGGCCAAACGGCCGTCAGGGTTTCGCGGCCGCTGACGCTGGCACAAATACAGCGCGGTTGCGGCCGTTGCGTTTTGCCCGGTAAAGGGCTTTGTCCGCTGAAACCATGATGTCCTGGAAGTTGCCATGCTCCTGTGTAAGAGAGGCACCCCCGATGCTTGCAGACAGGTGGACCGGAATACCATCGACTTCTCGGCCAGCCTCAGAAATTCGTTGCAACAGACGCTCGGTTACGGCCTCAATCGCCTCACGGCTGTTGTTGCGCAGCACGGCAGCAAACTCCTCCCCGCCCACACGTCCAATGATGTCGTCATCCCGGAGTTCGGCTTTCATCAGATTCGCCACGATTCGCAGCACCTCGTCGCCAGTAGCGTGCCCCCAGCGGTCGTTGATCTGCTTGAAGTGGTCCAGGTCTATCATGAGGACAGTAATCAGTTTTCCCTCTTCCCGGGCTTTTTCAAACGCCAGGTTGCCCTCCCGGTAAAACGCCCGACGATTGAACAGCTGGGTAAGCCCGTCCCGCTCCGCCAGCGCGACCAGAGCCTGTTCGGCACGGGTAAACGCCAGCAACGGAAGCGCCATGGCCGTAGCGCTCACCAGCAACAGGTGGTTAACCAGAATCAGTTTCAGCAGCCCCTGAAGGTCCAGCTGCGTGCTTCCGCTAACGGACACTGCGATCACCAGCACCTGGGCCATCATCAGCGTACCGTGAACGCCGAACAGCGTTTGCAGAATGCGAAGAGGCAGTCTGGGCCTGCGCTCAATCGAGCCCAGCCGGTAGATCGCAAGACTGAAGACCAATGCCGAGAAAAGCGCAGTCAGGAATCTGGCAACAAGCGGATCCCATCCAGTACCGACAGCCAGGCCGAAAAGATAAAGTAGAGAGGCACCATAGATTATACGGGACGACCTTCTGGTGCCCACGATTGGCAAACCCATCAGTGCCTGTATTCCTGCAAGGACCAACAACGGGGAACCACCAAGAACGAGATGGGCGATAAAAACGAAAATCCCTGGGGCGTCGGCCAGCTCATTGGCCACCGCGAGCGCGGTACCGATTACGAAAGTCAGACAGGCGAGTGCCCAAAGCAGAAAACAGCCTTCTCGGTGGCGCAGGTGGTAGATCGCCCACAGCATCCCTCCGATCAGGAGGTTAATCATGACCGACGTGACCAGCAGCGTTGGCAGGTGCATGTTCAGGTCCATAAACGCACGGCATTCCAGGCTTTATAATGGGTTTTTCAGCGTATCAGCTTAACTTCTGCGCCGGCGCACCTGCTATGTAGCGTTTGGTATGATAATTGTCACAGATTGGCGCGACATCCATGCACTCACTGCGAGACCCCATGAATCCAACCATAGAACTTCTTAAATCCCACCGCTCTATTCGTAAATTCACCGGTAAAAAAATTCCGCACGAAATGCTCAGGGAGCTGATTCGCGCCGGCCAGTGCGCCGCCACCTCGAATCATGTGCAGGCCTACTCGATCATTCACGTGATTGACCCGGACAACCGCCGTAGAATCGCCGAACTGGCCGGTGGCCAGAGCTACATTGCTGACTGCTCCGACTTTCTGGTGTTCTGTGCCGACATGCGGCGCTCCACCGACGCGGCGGGTCGTGCCGGGGCCGACGTGGTGCGCGGGATGACCGAACAACTGCTGGTTGCCACCATCGACACCAGCCTGATGGCCCAGAACGTGGCCATCGCAGCAGAGTCCGAGGGGCTCGGGCTCTGCTATATCGGGGGCATACGCAACAACCCCGCGGACATTAGCGAAATTCTCAGGCTTCCCGAACATGTCTATCCGGTATTCGGTATGTGCCTGGGCTACCCGGACCAGAACCCGGAGGTGAAGCCACGTCTGCCGGTGGAGGCGATTCTCAGGGAAGATTACTATTCCGATGCCCGGGACGAGGAGCTGGTCGCCGGGTTCGATCGCACCATGAAGGAGTACTATCGGGAACGCACCGGTGGCAACAAGGACACTACCTGGTCGGAGCAGCTCAAGCCGCTGTTCACCTCAAAACTGCGACCGCACATGCGCGACTTCCTGCGCAAATGCGGCTTCGAGATGAAATAACCGCTAGGCACTTGCTCGCGGCCTCGTGACCCGGTCAACCAGATACACGAGGCCGTGATAGTCGATACCGCTGTGCCGGCTGAGCCCGATCTCGCAGGTACGGCTGGTGGATATCCCTTCTTCACAGCCAGCCGTCTGCTCAGCCAGTGTTTTCAGAGAATGGGCGTTGAGCTCGGGCACGTTAAAGCCTTTATCCCCGGCAAAGCCACAGCAGTGGATACCCTCGGGCACCACCACCTGGGTGCTGCACCGCCGGGCGATATCGATCAGTCCCTGCGACTCCCCCAGGTGCTGGGTGCTGCAGGTGATGTGCACCGCCAGCGGGGTCTGCTCCGGCTCGAAGTCCAGACGCTCGTAGAGATGATCACGAATGAACCGGACCGGATCAAACAGCGTCAGGCCGGCTTCTTCGGCGGCTTCGCGGATCTGCAGTGTGCAGGGGCTGGTGTCGCAGTAGATCGGATCAACGCCATTCCGGCTGGCCCGCAACAGCGCCGAAATCAGTTCGTCTTTCTTGGTCGCCGCCTGGTCCGGATAGCCTTTGGAGGCAAAGGGCTGGCCACAACACAGGCTGTCCAGCTCCTCCGGGTACACCACCTGGTATCCGCCCTTCTCCAGCAATCGTCGGGTTACCTCAATCAACGGCTCCTGTTGCTTGTCTCCCCTGGCCGGGCCCATGGTCCGGGACACACAGGCCGCCAGATAAACCACCCGGGGCCGGCCATCGCCCGGATCCTGCGCCGCGGGCGAAACAAAACGCACCGGCTGGGGCAGGCTCGGATCCCACTGGGCCACCCGGCCACCAGATACCTTGCGAACGCCGGCACTGAGGCGGGTCAGCAGCGGTGCGCCCAGCAGTCTTTCCGCCGTGGATGCGCCGGCCAGAACAAAACGGGTCGCTTTCAAAGCGCCGGCAAAATGTTTCGCCAGCTGATTGGCCACGGACTGGCCGGTGGCCTTCTCGCTGCGCAGCTTGCGCACCAGATCGCCGGTATTGATACCCACCGGGCATCGCTGGGCACAGAGGCCGGTTGCGGCACAGGTATCCAGGCCATGGTACTGATAGGCTTTTTCCAGTTCGGCAGTGTCTTCGCCGGCACGGCGGCGGGCCTGGATGTCCCGCCAGATCACGATGCGCTGACGAGGCGACAGGGTCAGCCCTTCAGAGGGACACACCGGCTCACAGAAGCCACATTCAATGCACTTGTCCACCAGCGGATCCGCCTCCGGAAGAGGCTTCAGATTCTTGAGGTGGATCTGGGGATCTTCCGAGAGCACCACATCCGGGTTGAGCAGGTTCTCAGGGTCCAGCAACCGCTTGATCTGCCACATCAGCTGCCAGGCATCGTGCCCCCATTCCAGTTCCACGAAGGGCGCCATGTTGCGACCGGTACCGTGCTCCGCCTTCAGAGAACCGCCGAATTCCACGGCAACGAGTTGTGCCACATCCTGCATGAAGGCTTCGTAGCGAGCGACTTCCGCGGGGTCGTCAAAGCCCTGTGGGAACACGAAGTGCAGGTTGCCTTCAAGGGCGTGGCCAAAGATGATCGCGTCGTCATAGCCATGCTTCACGAACAGCGACTGGAGACGGGTGACCCCTTCGGAAAGCTGATCAATGGGGAAGGTCACATCCTCGATGATCACGGTGGTCCCGTTTGGTCTTACTGCCCCCACGGCGGGGAAAGTGCCCTTACGAATGGCCCACAGCTGATCGGACACTTTGGCGTCGCGGGTAAAGTCCACCTGCTGCTCAAGCGGGAATTCAGCGAGGCACGCCCTGATTCGGGTCAGTTGTTCATCCAGAATCTCCGAAGATGACGCCCGGGTCTCCACAAGCAACGCGCAGGCGCTTTCCGACAGAGCATGAATCCAGTCCGGCAGACCCGGCTTGTCCTGCACCGAACGAAGGCTGCGTCGATCCAGCAGTTCCACTGCCGCCACAGGCTGAGAGCGCAGCGCCGACGCTGCCCGGCAGCAGCTCTCCGCATCTCGGAACACCAACAGGGCCGTGACTTTGTCAGGATATTCGGGAACGGTGTTGTAGGTTACCGCGCTGACGAAACCCAGCGTGCCTTCGGAGCCCACCATCAGGTGCGTCAGGATGTCGAGTGGGCAGGTAAAATCCACCAGGGCGTTCAGGGATAACCCGGTGGTGTTCTTCAGCCGGTATTTATGGCGAATGCGCTCCGCCAGCTCCGGATTCTCCCGGGTGTTAATAGCCAGCTTTTTCAGGGCCGCCAGCAAATCACCGTGGCTGTTGCGAAACGCCGACACGCTCGCCGGGTCCTCGGTGTCCAGCACGGCCCCATCCGCCAGCACCAGGCGCATGCCGGCCAGGGTGTGGTAGCTGTTCTGGGCGGTACCGCAGCACATGCCACTGGCGTTATTGGCAACAATGCCACCAATCTTGCAGGCATTGATGGACGCCGGATCGGGACCGATCTTGTAACCCCGTGGCGCCAGCCAGGCGTTGGCCTGTGCGCCGATCACACCGGGTTGCAGACGAATCTGGCGGCCTTCGGCGCGGATGTCGTGCCCGTTCCACTGATCGCCCAGGACGATCAGGATCGAGTCGCTGATGGCCTGGCCAGACAGGCTGGTTCCGGCGGCCCGGAAAGTCACCGGCACCTTGTGGTTGCGGGCGATGGCCAGAAGATCGACAACCTCTGCCTCATCCTGAACCCGCACCACCACCTTGGGAATCAGCCGGTAAAAACTGGCGTCGGTTCCGAATGCGAGGGTAGAAACCGGATCGTTAAAAACCCGATTTTCGGGAATCCGTTGCCGGATATCTGCCAGCACTTCTGGGGTAAAAGTCATGCATCCTCCAGAACCAGCACAATGAGCTCACGGGGGCCGTGGGCACCGTAGGCCAGCACCTGTTCGATGTCTGCGGTCTTGGACGGGCCGGACACCAGCAATACATTTGTGGGCAGCCCGGCCGCCCAGTCCTGAGCTACCATCATGTCATACAGATTGTCATGAATCTCACTGGCTTTCAGCAGGGCAATGTGTACCGGCGGCACCAGGCTCATCAGCCGCGGTTCTTGGCGATCCGGCCAGAGCACGAGCGTGCCGGTGGCGGCGATCCCACCCAGGGTGCCGGTCAGGCTGGCCTCCACATTCCAGAACAACTCTTCTTTCCAGGCTTCCACCGGCTGATCATAAGCCAGTAACTCGACCTTCTGCTCCGTGGCCTCGAAGTGAGCCTGCAACGCCCGGCCATGTTCTTTCGCCGGCGCGCACAACAGGTTGGTGAGGTTGCGTTTGTTCAGAAGTTCGGCCACCAATTCCGGCCAGTTGTCAGACCGGCACTGATGCACTTCAGTGTGAACCGCTTCCATGAGGCTGCGCAACCGGGCTAGCCGGTCTCCCGGCGCATAGCGCCAGGGCTTGGTCACCAGCTGCTCGTCGAACTCGTCGGGGCGGGGTGTTGTGCCGGCGAGGCTGTCTCTCAACTTACCAAGAATATTACCGCGGGCGCTCATGATGGCCGACCTCCGTTCTGATCAAGATGCCGGGCCGCCAGATCATGCAGGGAGCGGCGGGCGGGCACCGGTGCGCTGTGATTCTCGGTCCAGGGGCCAGCCTTTTTCGGAGCCAGCGCCCGGAAGCGGGTCGCGGCCCAGAGAAAACTGCGATAAAGCGCCGGCCGGGTGTTGAGCATCTGCCAGCCACGCCAGATCCACCGCTCCGCCCGGGAATACTTGGCGCCGCCACCTTTCACCTGCTGCGGCTGCTCTGGATCCTTCACATTTTCCTGGCGCAAGCGTTGCAACAACTCGGGGATCGGTATTTTCACCGGGCACACGTCACCGCAGGCTCCACACAGAGAGGAGGCGCTTGGGTGGTCCGGGACCTTGTCCAGCCCCGCCATGTGCGGCGTGATGATCTTGCCGATAGGGCCTGGGTATACCTCACCGTAGGTGTGGCCACCCACCCGGGTATACACCGGGCAGTGGTTCATACAGGCGCCGCACCGGATGCAATTCAGGGTCTGGCGCATCTGGGCATCGGCAAAGGCTCCGGTGCGGCCATTATCCAGCAGTACCAGGTGCACTTCTTCCGGGCCGTCCAGTTCGTCGGGCTTGCGGGGGCCGGAAATCAGGTTCACGTAGGTGGTAATGGGCTGACCAAGGGCCGAGCGGGTCAGCAGGGACACCAGGGGCACCACGTCCCTCAGGTTCGGAACCACTTTTTCGATGCCCGTTACCGCAATATGCACCGGCGGCGCCGTGGTGCTCATCCGGCCGTTACCCTCGTTTTCCACCAGCAGCAGGGTGCCGGTTTCGGCGATGGCGAAGTTCACGCCGGAAACACCCACATCCGCTTCCATGAATTTCCGGCGCAGGGTCCGCCGACCAATCCGGATCAGCTGATTGACGTCTTCGGTCTCCGGCTCCCCCAACTTGTCGTGGAACAGCTTTGAAACCTGCCGGGCGTTCTTGTGAATCGCCGGCATGATGATGTGGGAGGGCTTTTCGTTGTCGAGCTGGACAATGTACTCCCCCATGTCGGATTCCAGGCATTCGACGCCCCGCTCCGCCAGGTAGTCGTTCATCTCCATCTCTTCGCTTACCATGGACTTGCCTTTCACCACCTGGCTGCCCTTGCGGGCCTCGATGATGCCGTGCACCAGGTGGTTGGCTTCCTCGACGGTCTCCGCCCAGTGAACCTTGACGCCGTTTTCAGTGAGCTTCTGTTCAAGCTGTTCCAGCAAGTCCGGCAGACGGGACAACGCGCCAGCCTTGATACGATTCCCCAGCTCCCGCAGGCCTTCGCGTTCGTCGGCGTCCGGAAAAGCGTTGGCCCGTTTGGTCATCAGCGAGTCCATTGCCACCCGGAAATTGTTGCGCAGCTGCCCGTCCGCAAGGGCTTCTTCGGCGCGGCCCCGGAAATCCGGGGTCAGTTCGGTAACCGGAATACGCTGGCTCATGCCACCTCCCCTGCACTGGCACCATTGATCCGCTCCCAGAGGAAACTGGCCAGATGCCGGCCCCGGAAGCTCTGCTTCTGTTTCTCCAGGGAACCGTTGATGTTCATCAGACAGCCACCATCGGCGGTGACCATTTCGACCGCACCGGAGTCCATCAGCGAGCGGGTCTTGTCTTTGACCATGGCCCCTGAGACTTCCGGCATCCGCACCGAGAAGGTGCCGCCAAACCCACAGCATTCGCTTTCATGGTCGTGATCGACGCGCTCGACCGCTTCAAGCTGCTGCAGAAGCTCGCGGGCATGCAGGTGGGTATTCATTTCCCGGCGCGCCGAGCAGGAGGTGTGCAGGGCGATCCTGCTGGGAGCGCCCCGGTCAGACAGCTGCACCCGGCAAACTTTCAGCAGAAACTCGGTCAGTTCGAAGGTGCGCTCGGCCAGCGTTTCCACTCGCTTGAGCGTGTCCGGCTCGTCGGCAAAAAGCGCCCGGTAATGATGCCGGAACATACCGGCACAGGACCCGGACGGCACCACTACCGGCAGACCTGATCGATCGAGAATATCCAGCTGTTTGCGGGCCACGGCTTTGGCCTCATCCCGGTATCCCGAAGTCCAGGCGGGTTGCCCGCAACAGCTCTGCTCCTGGGGGAAATGCACGCGAACACCTTCCCGCTCCAGCAGGCGAATGGCATCCAGCCCGGCCTCAGGAAAGAACAGATCCACCACGCAGGTACCGAACAGAGTGACCGCTTCCGGCTTCTCCGGGTAATGCCGGTCGGCTTCCCGCTCGGGCGATACCCGGGTGGCATTGGGAGCGGCATCGTAAAACAGCTGACTCATTGATTGCGCCTCAAGACAGTCTCAGACAGACAAACTAAAATTTGGTAATACCAATTGACATACAATAATAACCAAGGTATTCGAGACCGCTTGCTGATGTCAAAGTTTTCCGCAGCAGACTTCAGTCTAACCATCGCAGATACACCGGGACTTGGCCTGAATCGCGCCCTGTGGTATTGGTATTACCAATAAATTCTTGGACAGGAAATTCGTTCTTATGGACGTCGGACAGATCGCCCCACGCAGACTCGCGGACACCATCGTGGAACAGCTGGAAACGATGATTCTGGAAGGCACCCTGCAACCGGGCGAGCGGCTGCCCCCGGAACGGGTATTGTCGGAGCAGTTCGGCGTGTCCCGCCCTTCCCTGCGGGAGGCCATTCAGCGGCTGACCGCCAAAGGCCTGCTGATCAGCCGCCAGGGCGGAGGAAACTATGTCACTGAGTCCCTCGGCGGCAGTTTCAGCGATCCGCTGATTCCTCTGCTTGAAAACCGGCCAGACGCACAACGGGATCTACTGGAATTTCGCCGCACACTGGAGGCGGACTGCGCCTATTACGCAGCCTTGCGAGCGACAGAGGTCGACAGGGCTCACCTGAAAACCGCTTACGAGGCACTGCAAGCCTGCTATGGCAGCGACAGGAACCGGGACCTGGAAGCCGAAGGGGCAGCCGATGCCCGGTTCCACCTGGCGATTGCCGAGGCGAGCCATAACGTGATTCTCCTGCACACCATTCGAAACCTGTTCAACATGCTGAAAAGCAACGTGGTTACCAACATCGGTGGCATGTATCGAAGAGAGGCGGAGACCCGGCAGGGTCTGGTGGAACAGCACCGGATGCTGTACGAAGCCATCTCTGAAGGCAGGGCCGAGGAAGCCCGGGAACTGGCCGGCAAGCACATCCAGTATGTCCAGCAGGTGCTTTCAGAACGCAGCGAGAGCCATCGCCGACTGGAGCGATCCCTGCGGAGGGACAAGCTCGCCCGATCCTGAAAGCGGGCGATCAGGGTCTCAGAGCAGTCGATTGATCTCCTTCCATAACCTGCGATAGGCATCGGCGGCAACGGAGCTGGGCGCCAGCAGCTCCACCGGTGTGCCTTCCTCACCCATCTTCTCCACCACACTGGCGTTCGGGATGATGGTCTTCAGGCCTTTGGGCAGGATTTCATCCTGGGCGTTAATCAGCTCCCGATGAAGACCCTTCCGGCGGTCTGCCATGGAATAAAACGGGTGCAACTTGCCCGGCTTCAGCTTCTTGTCCTTGGCAAACTCCAGCAACTGCTTCCAGCTGTTCAGGGACAGCCAGGTGGGGATCACCGGCACAAACACCTCGTCTGCCGCTTTCAGCACCTGTTCGGAAAGCCGGGACAGCGAAGGCGGGCAATCCAGTATCACCAGGCTGGTTTCTTCGGACAGCGGCGCCAGCCACTGCTTGATCAGATTGCTGCCATCCTCCTGGTCCAGTTTCACATCAAGGTTACGGAAACTGGTGTGGGAAGGGATGAAATCCAGGTTTTCGTAGTCGCTCTCGTGAATGAATTCGGCGATGGGCGTCTTGCCCTTGAGCAACTGCGATAACTTGTGCCCTTTCACCTCGTCAGCACCGGCCAGATACCAGCTGGAAGCGCCCTGGGGGTCCAGGTCCCACAGCAAGGTTGGATACCCGGCCTGGCTCGCCAGATAGGCGATGTTCACGGCAGCGGCGGTTTTACCAACACCGCCCTTCAGACTGTAAAACGCTATGGTCCTCATCCTGTCAGATCCTTTTCTCCAGGCATAAAAAAACCGGGGAAGTCCCCGGTTAAAGCATTCACACGATGCACAACACAATGCATGTCGTCCTGATGAGTTCTCAGGCTATGCTTTTCCGGTGACAGTTTGATGACAGCCTCCAGGCCGTCCTCAAAATTTTCGCATCCTTACTGACTCACTTTCTCCCAGACCGTCAGCTCGGAGAAGCTGTGCTGGAACTTGTTCCTTGTCTCCCTGATAACAAACGGCAGGCTCCAGGGTTCGAACAACAGCCGGAAATGGGGCGCCAGCATCTCCTTGAGGCCGTCGAATGTCGAGAAATCCTCACCGTCCTTCTTGAACCCGCCAACCCAGTGCTCCTTCGGCGTGTACTCCTCCAACCAGGTATAGGGTGAGGCAATCACAAGAAGCCCGAGCTCGTTGATCCGCTCATGGATGGTCTCCAGAAACAGCGATGGCTGGTACAGCCGATCGATCAAGTTGCCCGCGAGCACCAGATCATACCCGGTGAACTGCGATGGCAGATCGCAGGCGTCGCCCTGATGAAAGGCCACACGGTCAGCGGCCTCTTCCAGCCCGAGAGACGCGAGACTCTGGTCCTGGAAGGTCACCAACTCGCCCTCTTCCGGACGGGCATAGCGCACGCGTTTGTCTCGAGCCACTTCCTGACACTTGTTGACGAACGCGTTGGAAAAATCGATGCCGTCCACGTGCCGGAAATGCCGGGCCAGCTCAAAGCTGGTACGGCCAACGGCGCAGCCGATATCCAGCGCACGATCCAGGGGCCGGCCATCCATGGCATGCATGGCGGCATCCGCCAGCGCCTTGGGGAAGTTGGCCTCACCATGCCACCGTTCGCCAAAGTGAAATTCCAGGTATTGGGCGAGGGTGGTGTCGTTTTCATAGTACGTGGTTTGCTGCAATGGAATTCTCCTACCCTGAATGGTTCAACGGCTACCTCTAGCGTAACAGGAAGTTGCCAATACCCTGATCAATAACCGTCTCTTCCGACCGGTCCTTGAGCGGCACCCCGGACACCTTCTGTCGGCGCGCTTCCCTGAGCAGGTACATCAGCCGCCTGCTCGCCTCCCCCCATGACAGCCCCGCCGGCCGGATATTCGATATGCAATTTCGGCTGGCATCGGTCAGCCCTGGCCCTGGCTGCCAGGTCAGGTAAAGTCCCAGACTGTCCGGAGAGCTCAGGCCCGGGCGTTCGCCAATCAGCACCACCACGCAACGGGCGTTGAGGCGGTGGCCAACATCATCCCCGATCGCAACCCGTCCCTGAGAGACAACAACCAGCGGGGCCAGTTCCCAGGACTGATCATCGGCTTCGATGTCCCTCAGCAGGGCCTCAAGAAAGGCAATGGCGTTTTGCTGAACTCCATAGGAAGAGAGTCCGTCTGCGATTACCAAAGCCAGATCAACGGGTGAAGCACCGGTGTGGCCCCGCCGATCCAGCTCCTCAGATGACTGGCTGCTGAGTCGGCGGCCAAGATCGGGGCGCTGAAGATATGTGATTCGGTCGCAGGCCTGGCTTTGCAGGTGAACCGGGTCATGTCGTAAAAGCGTTTTCCTGCTCCCGGTCAGTTCCTCCAGACCGGCCATCAGCCGATCCGTGTCCAGCGGCAGGTGCACGGCATCGCGGGCCTGGGCATGGGCCAGCTGAAACGCCAGCATCTCCCGAGTGGGCAGGCTGATGCCTGCTCGGCCAAGTCCAATCCGGGCATCGGTCCAGGCCGACAGCCGGCGCCAGGGATTCTCGGTGACAACCGGCTTACGCTCAGTCATTGCTCTGGCCCTCCGGTAACCGGGCCAGGCTTTCCCGGAAGGCGTCCGGCAAGGCATCTGCGGGCACCTTGCCTTCGGTATCCCGGAAAATCTGCATCCTGGTCAGCCACTGCTCGAATTCCGGTGCCGGTCGCTTTTCCAGAACGCGGCGCAGGTACAGCGCATCGTGAAACGAGGTGGTCTGATAGTTCAGCATGATGTCGTCCGAGCCGGGTATACCCATGATGAAATGACAGCCGGCCACGCCCAGCAGGGTGAGCAGGTTGTCCATATCGTTCTGATCGGCCTCGGCATGATTGGTGTAGCAGATATCACACCCCATGGGCAGGCCCAGCAACTTGCCACAGAAATGATCCTCCAGCCCGGCCCGGGTAATTTCCTTGCCGTCAAACAGGTATTCCGGGCCGATAAACCCGACCACCGTGTTCACCAGAAGCGGCTCGAACTTACGCGCCACGGCGTACGCCCGGGCTTCGCAGGTCTGCTGGTCCACACCGTGATGGGCATTGGCCGACAGCGCGCTGCCCTGGCCCGTCTCGAAGTACATCACGTTACGACCAACGGTACCCCGATTCAGCGAGAGCGCCGCATCCCGGGCCTCGGCCAGAGTGCCCAGATCAAATCCGAAGCTGCGATTAGTCGCCTCGGTACCGCCTATGGACTGGAACACCAGATCCACCGGCGCTTTCTGCTCGATGGCTTCCAGGGTATTGGTTACGTGGGTGAGCACACAGGACTGGGTGGGAATCTCGTATTTTTGAATCACCTCATCCATCAGCCGCAACAGGCGGACACTCTGCGCCACGTTGTCCGTGGCCGGGTTGATCCCGATCACTGCATCGCCACTGCCATACAGCAAACCATCCAGGATGCTGGCGGCAATGCCGGTAATGTCGTCGGTCGGATGGTTGGGCTGGAGACGGGTCGACATCCGGCCGGGCAGGCCTATGGTGCTTCGAAAGGCGGTCTGGACCCGGCATTTCGCCGCCACCAGAATCAGGTCCTGGTTGCGCATGATCTTGGACACAGCAGCGGCCATCTCCGGAGTAATGCCAGCCCGGACGCTCGCGAGCATCTCCGGCGTGGCAAGGTCGCTGAGCAGCCAGTTCCGGAAATCGCCGACGGTAAGATGGGAAACCGGCTCGAACGCCCCGGGATCATGGTCGTCCAGAATCAGACGCGTAACTTCATCATGCTCGTAGGGGATAAGCGCTTCATTCAGGAAGGTCTTCAGTGGTAGATCTGCCAGGGCCATCTGTGCCACCACCCTTTCCTCGGCGGTGTGCGCGATGACACCCGCCAGTCGATCACCGGAGCGCGCCGGCGTGGCTTTGGCCATCAATTCCGCCAGCGTAGCGAACTGCCATCGCCGCTCACCCAGACTGTACCGATACATTGCCCTCTCCCTGAGACCGTTGTTCTACTATCTTAGGTGAATATCACCGAGACAGATCAACGGCAGGATAAAGCGATGACCGAAAAAGCGGTTCTGACCAGCATCAACGATGGCATTTGCACCATCACCCTCAACCGACCAGACAGGCGCAATGCCGTGGACGGCCCCACGGCCGATGCCCTGCGCCGGGCATTCACCGAGTTTGAAGAAAACGATGCCCTCAAGGTGGCGATCCTTTATGGCGCCGGGGGCAATTTCTGTTCCGGCGCTGATCTGGAGGCCATCGGCGATGAACAGCGGCGCAACCGGATTGATCCCCACGGTACGGGTCACGGCCCCATGGGCCCGACGCGCATGCACTTTTCCAAGCCGGTCATTGCGGCTGTTTCAGGGTACGCCGTGGCCGGAGGCCTGGAGCTGGCACTGATGTGCGACATGCGGGTAGCGGAAGCTTCCGCGGTGTTTGGCGTCTTCTGCCGGCGCTGGGGCGTACCCCTGATCGACGGCGGTACCGTCCGGCTGCCCCGCATCGTCGGCCATGGCCGGGCCATGGACATGATTCTGACCGGCCGCCCCGTCAACGCGGAAGAAGCCCTGGGGATGGGACTGGCAAACCGGGTGGTAGCCGACGGGACAGCACTGCAGGCAGCGCAGGAACTGGCGGCGAACATTGCCGGATTTCCCCAGCGATGCCTTCGGGCCGACAGGGCGTCCGCCATTCATCAATGGGATCTGGATAGCAAACAAGCCCTGGAAGCCGAGGGGGCCGCCGGCTACCCGGTGGTTTTCGAAGAAGCTATCGCCGGGGCCCGGAAATTCAAGGAAGGAGCTGGCCGTCACGGCCAGTTCTGAGCAGGCCCGAAAGCCAGTCGGTCAAATCAGGATACGCCTCCAGATCCAGCACGAATTCCTGCCCGCGGGCCGCACAGTTCAGGTAACACCAGGGTGACTTGAGCTGCCAGCGGTCCGGTTTGGTGTGATAGCTCAGGGGCGGACGGTCATCGCCCGGATAAAAAGCAGCAGGCAGGCGCCACCGGGTGGGCAGCCGGCTTTGCGGATCGGTCAGGACCAGCTCATCCCGCAGTTTCGGGAACACACCACTACCGGCAAAGACCTCCGCGCCGGTTGGCAACTGGCAGGCATGGAAGGACTCATAAAGCGTGTTGCCGGCGTCTGGCTGGCCGTGAAAGTGGGGATGATATCGAGCCCAGGGCAAGGCGCCCGGCGCCAGCTCATCAATGGTGTGAATCTGGCCCACATGCAGCCAGCCCCAGATGGCGTGAAACGGTCGTGATCCGGGCACAAACCGCCAGCGCCGGTTATGCATTTCAGCGCGGCGGAAAACCCCGAAAAACAGGAACAGATCTCCGGACTCAACCCCCTGATTGCGCAAATGCCCCTGGGCAGAACCGGTCTGCCCCAACACCGGCCGCCAGCCCTCTTGTCTCGGGTATGCATCAGCCATCAGATCCGGGTCCAGATGGGCGCCATGGCCGCCACGAATTCGGCCACCGGAGAGATCCCGGGCGATTTTGCCCAACCTGCGCTTTTCGAACAGGACATCGTCATAGCGGATTCGGGACTGGGAGTCTGGAATCGGCAACACACAAAGGGCGTCGTCCGGTAGCACCGGACTGGGACAACCGCCGGCGGAAGAATCGAATCCCTTCCGGCTCAGAATCAGTCGCATGGCATCACTCGAAAAGCATGAAGGCTGAACGGGCAGTAAATGCTATCGTAGAAAAAACAAAAATGCGCGAATGCCACTGACCGGAACCGCCAACATCATGAGAATTGTCTGCATCTCCGACACCCACAGCATGCACCGCCAGATTCAGGTACCCGAGGGTGACCTGCTGATCCACGCCGGCGACTGCCTGGGTGTCGGTACCCTGGACGAACTTGAGGATCTGGACCTATGGTTCTCCGAGCTCCCCCACCGCAACAAAATCCTGATTGCCGGCAACCATGACTGGTGCTTCCAGGATGAGCCGGCCGAAGCCCGGGAACTGGTACGCCACGCCCATTACCTGCAGGACAGTCCGGTGGAACTGGAGGGCCTGAAGTTCTGGGGCAGCCCCTGGACGCCGGTGTTCTTCAATTGGGCGTTTAACCTGGAGCGGGGGGAGGCCATCGCCGCGCGCTGGGACCAGATCCCCGACGACACCGATGTCTTGATCACCCACGGCCCTCCGGCGGGTATTCTGGATATGATCGATTCACCTACTGGCATAATGCGCCCCGGTTGCGACCACCTGGCTGAACGGGTGGCCAGACTGTCCCTGAAACTGCACATCTTCGGTCACATCCATGAGGGCTACGGCCAGGAACAGATTGGGGACTGCCTCCACGTGAATGCCAGCACCTGCAATGGCAGTTTCAAGCCACTAAACCCGCCAATTGTAATCGACCTATAATCCGGCCTCGCCCGACGCCAGGCGAACATTCGTTCTTTTCTTTTATCCGAAACAAAATCATCACGGGGCTGCAACCAAAGTCAGCGATGCTTCTCGGGATAATTCGAAAAGGAGTAAGGACATGTTCCGTAAAACAGCCTGGCTAGCCATCCCGGTTTTTGCACTCGTCGGGTGCAACAGTGATAACGACAATTCCAGCGGTTCGGATAGCGCCGCTTTCACCATGAACATCCTTCATATCAATGACCATCACTCGAACGTGGAAGAAGGATCACAGGCCCTGACCATTGCCGGCCAGGAGACAGAGTTTACCGCTGGCGGCTTCCCGAGGGTTTCTGCCAAAATTGCGGAACGCGAAGCCGAACTGGACAACGTTCTCAAGCTGCATGCCGGGGACGCCATCACCGGCACCCTGTATTTCACTTCGTTCGAGGGCGAGGCAGATGCTGAACTGATGAACCAGGTATGTTTCGATGCCTTCGCCCTGGGCAATCACGAATTCGACCGTGGCGACGAAGGACTCAAAAAGTTCCTGGACCTGCTGGACAGTGGCAGCTGTAACACACCTGTTCTGGCGGCCAACGTAAAGCCCCAGGTCGGTACACCGCTGGCTCCGTTTGCTGAGGGAGATTACATCCAGCCCTACACGATCAAGGAGATGGGCGGTGAACAGGTTGGTATCATCGGCATCGACATTGCCAACAAAACCCGCAACAGCTCCAGCCCTGCCGACACCACTGAATTTCTGGACGAAACTGAAACCGCCCAGGCCATGATTGATGAACTGGAGGCTGCTGGCGTCAACAAGATCATTCTCCTGACTCATTACCAGTACAGCAATGATCTGGTACTGGCAGAGAACCTGACCGGCGTCGATGTCATCATTGGCGGCGACTCGCACACCCTACTGGGTGATTTCGCCGATTATGGCCTGACTGCCGGTGGCCCCTACCCGACCGAGCGCACCAACGCCGATGGCGACAGAGTCTGTGTCGCCCAGGCCTGGCAATATTCGCGAGTGGTGGGCGAGTTGAGCGTGACCTGGAACGCAGATGGCACCGTTGAGTCCTGCTCCGGTACGCCCCACCTGCTTCTGGGTGACACCATCGTTCGCGAAGATGCCAACGGCGACGAATACACGCCGGAGGGAACCGAGGCCCAGGCCATCCTTGACGCCGTTGCGGCGGACTCTCAGCTGAGTATCGTCGAGCCGGATGCCACGGCTTCACAGATACTGGCCTATTACACAAACCAACTGGACACCTTCCGCAACCAGGTGGTCGGCACGGCTACCGAAGACCTGTGTCTCGAACGCATCCCGGGCCAGGGCCGAAGCAACCTGCCCAGCTGTGAAGGCACCACAGATGATCGCGGTGGCGACATTGCCAACCTAGTGGCGCAGGCATTCCTTTTCCTCAGCAAGAATGCTGACGTTTCAATCCAGAACGCAGGTGGAGTGCGCACCGATATTGCCGCCGGAAATATCACTATCGGCGACGCCTACACGCTCCTTCCCTTCGCCAACACCCTGGTTGACCTGACCATGACGGGTGAGGAAATTCGACAGGTACTCAACGAGGCGGTGGATTTTGCCCATGCCCCGGACGGATCGACAGGCGCGTATCCCTATGCGGCAGGCCTGCGGTGGGACGTAGATATGACCCGTGCAAGTGGTGAGCGTCTGTTCAATATTGAGGTGAAATCCCGAGACGAAACCCAGTGGCGCCCGCTGGATGACACTGAAAGCTTGAACGTTGTGACCAACAGCTTTACCGCTGGGGGCCGCGATGGCTACATCACCTTCGGAACGGTTTCTGACGACGGTCGTGCAGTTGACACCTTCCTCGACTACGCCCAGTCGTTCGTGGACTACGTTGCCGAGCAGGGCACCCTCAGCAAGCCAGCGATTGGGGAATACTCAACCCAGTCCTACATTGCTCCTGCAAACTGATCTTCACCCGACCACAAAGAAAATCCGGCGATCAGCGCCGGATTTTCTTTTCCTCATTTACCCGCTAATCTTGAAACACCCGCCATCCGGCGCCATCGTTGCACTCTCGTGAAATCACTTCTCCAACGGGAGCTCCATGCCTGACTGTCCTGATTACTCTTTGCTCGAACTGGCCTCCGTCCGCGAAGGCGACTCGGTAGGAACTACGCTTGCCAACAGCGTGGCCTATGCCCAACGGGCTGAACGCCTTGGCTTCAAGCGATTCTGGCTGGCCGAGCACCACAACATGGAAGGTATCAGCAGCTCCGCCACGTCAGTCCTGATCGGGCATATTGCGGGAAAAACAGAAACCATCCGGGTCGGTTCCGGCGGCGTCATGCTCCCGAACCACCCGCCGTTGGTCATCGCCGAGCAGTTCGGAACGCTTGAGAGCCTGTATCCCGGACGGATTGATCTTGGGCTGGGCCGGGCCCCCGGTACTGACCTGGTAACCGCGAGGGCCTTGCGGCGCGACGGCCTGGGCGCGGAACAGTTTCCGGAGGATGTCGCCCGGCTGCAGTCCCTGCTCGGCCCCCTGCAACCCGGGCAGCCCGTGAAGGCCATACCCGGCGCCGGCACCAACGTGCCTCTCTGGCTGCTGGGTTCAAGCCTTTACAGCGCCCAGCTTGCTGCCATGCGGGGCCTGCCCTATGCCTTTGCCGGGCATTTTGCACCCCGGCTTTATCGAGAAGCCCTGCGAGTCTATCGCGACAATTTCCAGCCTTCTGAACAGCTCGAAAAACCTTATGCCATGCTCGCCCTGCCGGCCATTCCCGCCGACTCGGTACAGGAAGCCGAGCATCTGGCCACAACCAGTTATCAGCGGATTCTCGCGCTGTTCCGGGGCCAGCCGCTCTGGATGAAGCCGCCCGTGAACACCATGGACGGACTCTGGAACGCTGGCGAAAAAGCCAGCGTGAAAGATTTTCTCGGACTCCAGCTGCTTGGGGATGCTGAGGCTATCCAACGACAGCTTGAGCAGATTCTGTCCGGCATTGAGGTTGATGAACTGATGTTTACCGTGGACATCTACGATCCCGGGAAACGCAGGCATGCCCTCGATATCCTTGCACAAACCAGAAAGGCCGGGCAGGCAGTCTCTTAAAGCACAGATTCCACCGCATCGATCAGCTCGGGATCCTGAGGGCGAACCCGGCTTGGGAATGACTCCACTACCGTGCCAGATCGATCAATCACGTACTTGGTGAAATTCCAGCGCGGCGGCTGGCTCTGCTCATTGATGGCCCGGAACACCGGGTTTGCCTCGGGTCCGGTGACCGCACCCGGGGCAATCATGGTGAAGGTCACCCCGAAATTCTTGAAACAGACGGTGGCCGCTTCAGCTTCCGAATCTGCCTCCTGCCGGAAGTCGTCGCTGGCAAAGCCGACCACAACCAGGCCTTTCTCCGAATAGTTTTTATGCAGGGCCTCCAGGCCCTCAAACTGGCCCGTGTAACCGCAGCGGCTGGCGGTATTGACCACCAGCAAGGGCTTGCCGGCAGCCAGGTCGCAGAGATTTACGGTATCAGTGGAGTGCAATTTGCGCTGGTTATGATCAAGAAACGCCGGGCAACTGTCTGCAAGCGCCACAGGCGCACCCATCAGACCTACAACCAATGCCGGAATCATCAGAATCTGTTTCAGGTTTTTCATGGATCCGCTTTCCCTGTTCAGTCTACCTTATTCAATACGCCCCGACCGGACCGTTGGCTCAGCCAACAGGGTGGACAGGACCAGTTCGGCTGCTCATCATCCGGAGAAAACAGCATTCAGAGCAGGAGCCAGTTACATCATGACCGACATCCCGATCCACGTCTTTCTTTCCCACGGCCTGGAAAGCGGACCTGGCAGCACCAAGATCCAGGCCATGAAAGCTGAGGCCGAAACCTTCCCGAACATCAAGGCCCACGCGATCGACCACCGCAGCAGCAAGGATCCTGCTACCCGTTTGGCGCAAATGCGCGAGGCCATGACGCAATGCGGCGCCGATCCTGCACACAGCATTCTGGCCGGCTCCAGCATGGGCGGATGGGTGTGCGCCCAGACCTGCTCTGAAACTCCAGTTCTGGGCTGTTTTATTCTGGCGCCAGCCCTCGCCATGGCCCGGTATCCTCAGTCCAGCCCGGTTATCCAGGCCCGCCACTGCCAGATCATCCATGGTTGGGATGATGACGTGGTACCGGTCGCCCCCGTGCTGGATCTGGCGCGCGATCAGGGCCTTCCGATTCTGGTTCTTCCCGATGGCCACCGACTGGAAAACAGTCTTGATCGGGTCGTCAGCGAGTTCCGCGAATTCCTTCAAACCTGCCTTTCAGATATGAATCAACCGTGATTTCATGAACTTGCGAAACCGCGAAATCCAGCTTCGCTGAAATGATTGTTTTGGCCATTTTCTTGCGAAAACCACTTTGTTTTGCCAGTCTTTATTAATGTAACAATACATTTCGGTAAAAAAACGAACGGAGAAAACCCGATGAGCAGCATGAGCAAGTTCAAAAAACTGGCCGGAATTTCAGCGTTCGCGTTCGCTGCGATGACCATGGCGAACTCTGTAAACGCCGCTAACTGGCGCTATGCACACGAGGAATACGAAGGCGACGTCCAGGATGTATTCGCATACAAGTTCAAGGAATACATCGAGGAAAATTCCGACCACACCCTGCAGGTCTATCGCTTCGGCGAGCTGGGTGAGTCCGACGACATCATGGAACAGACCCAGGCGGGCATCCTCAACTTCGTTAACCAGTCTCCCGGCTTTACCGGTTCCCTGATTCCCGAAGCCCAGATCTTCTTTATCCCCTACCTGATGCCGACCGACATGGACACGGTTATCGAGTTCTTCCGGGAAAGTGAAGCCATTAACGAGGACTTCCCCAAGCTCTACGCGGAAAAAGGCCTCGAGCTCCTGAAGATGTACCCGGAAGGGGAAATGGTTGTGACCGTGGACGAGAAGGTCACCAAGCCAGAGGACTTCAACAACAAGAAGATCCGGGTCATGACCAACCCGCTTCTGTCCGAGACCTACTCTGCCTTTGGCGCTACACCGACCCCGCTGCCTTGGGGTGAAGTGTACGGCGCTCTGCAGACCAATATGATCCAGGGTCAGGAAAACCCCATTTTCTGGATCGAGTCCGGCGGTCTGTACGAAGTGTCTCCGAACCTCGTCTTTACCAAGCACGGCTGGTTCACCACCGCCATGATGGCCAACCAGGATTTCTACGAAGGCCTGTCTGACGAAGACAAGAAGCTGGTGCAGGACGCCGCCGACTTCGCCTTTGAAGAAATCATCGTGCACATCGATGGTCTTGCCGACGAGGCCCTGGCCAAGATCCAGAAGGCCAGCGATGAGGTCACCGTTACCCGCCTGACCGACGAACAGATCGAAGCCTTCAAGGCCCGCGCGCCGCAGGTGGAAGAGAAGTTCATCGAAATGACTGGCGAGAGCGGTAAGGAACTGCTGAACCAGTTCAAGGAAGACCTGAAAGAAGTTCAGAACAACTGAACCTGAAGGGACCATTCCCGCCGGCCAATGCCGGCGGGAAGCTGTACTAACCCCGCCCCGCCGGGGACTTCCTACCGGCCGGGAGCGACATTCTCTGGAGCAAACCCCATGTCCGAGAATTCCCCGGATCTTGAAGACGATACCGGCATCTACGAGTCCGGCCTGCCCGGATTTCTGGGAACCATCGATGAAATAATTGCCAAGGTCGAGGCGTTCATGCTGGCCGTTGGCGTCATCCTGATGGCAATCAATACCTGTGTGAATGTTATTGCGCGGTATGTTTTCGGCGAAGGCCTTTTCTTCTCCGGTGAAATCAACCGGATTCTCATTATCCTGATCACCTTTGCCGGCATCGGCTATGCGGCGCGCCATGGCAGGCACATCCGGATGTCTGCAATTTACGACGCCATTCCGGTCAAGGGGCGAAAAGTGCTGATGATCATCATCGCCCTGTTCACCTCGGTGGTCATGTTCTTCCTCTGCTATCACTCGTTCGAATATATCCAGACCCTGTACAGCCGAGGCCGCATTCTGCCTGCCTTGGGTTTCGAAATCTGGTGGATATATATCTGGGTGCCGATCGGCTTTGCCATTACGGGAATTCAGTACTTCCTCACGGCCATCAAGAACTTCACCAGTAAGGACGTGTACCTTTCTACCGGGGTTGTAGACGGTTACGCGGATACCGAATCGGAAGTATGAACCCTGCAGCTGACATTAAGGAAGGATAAGAAATCATGGCAACTATAATGATGTTGATCATGATCGGGTTGTTGCTGCTGGGCTTCCCGATGATGATTCCACTGATCACCGGCGCCGTGGTCGGCTTTGTGATGATGTTTGATGGCTTCGGCCAAATGGGTACCTTCGTCCAGCAGATGATGGGTGGTATCCGCCCCGCCTCTCTCATTGCCGTCCCCATGTTTATTCTCGCCGCGGACATCATGACCCGCGGTCAATCCGCTGACCGCTTGATCAACATGGTCATGGCGTTCATCGGCCACGTGAAAGGCGGTCTGGCGATAAGTACCGCCACCTCCTGCACCCTTTTCGGTGCCGTATCAGGTTCTACCCAGGCAACGGTAGTGGCTGTTGGCTCGCCCCTGCGGCCAAAACTCCTCAAAGCCGGCTACTCGGATTCGTTTTCGCTCGCGCTGATTATCAACTCCAGCGACATTGCCTTTTTGATACCCCCGAGCATCGGTTTCATTATCTACGGGGTTATCTCCGAGACGTCCATTGCGGAACTGTTCATTGCGGGTATCGGGCCGGGCATCATGATTCTGCTGATGTTCTCGATCTATTGCCTGATCTATGCTCGCGTCAACGACCTCCCAACCGAGGAGAAGGCGACCTGGGGTCAGCGAGCGGTAGCCATGCGTGAGGCACTGTGGCCCCTGTTTTTCCCGGTCATTATCGTCGGCGGCATATACGGGGGTATCTTCAGCCCGACAGAAGCGGCAGCCGTCTGCGTGCTCTACGCCTTCCTGCTTGAATTCGTGGTGTTCCGGTCGCTCAAACTTGCCGACATATATCGTATCGCCAAGTCCACCGGTTTGATCACTGCGGTCGTATTTATTCTTGTCGCCGTAGGCACCGGATTCTCCTGGATTATTTCCTTTGCCCAGATTCCCCAGGCTATCCTGGACGCAGTCGGAATCAGCGACATGGGCCCGATCGGCGTGATGATTACCATCTGTATCGCTTTCTTTATTGCCTGCATGTTCGTTGACCCGATCGTGGTAATTCTTGTTCTGACGCCAATTTTTGCACCAGCCATAGAAGCCTCGGGCATCGACCCGGTACTGGTCGGCGTTCTCATTACACTGCAGGTAGCCATCGGCTCGGCAACTCCGCCGTTCGGCTGCGACATCTTTACCGCCATCGCGATATTCAAGCGCCCCTATCTTGAGGTTATTCGCGGCACGCCGCCGTTCGTAATCATGCTGATAGCCGCTGCCGGGCTATTGATTGCGTTCCCACAAATTGCGTTGTTCCTGCGCGACGTGGCCTTCAGGTGATCTGACCACCCTGAAGGGTGAATACAAAGGAGAGCGACATGTTCAAACGGATTCTGGTGGCAGTAGACGGCTCGATGACCTCCTTCGATGCTCTGACCAAGGCCATAGAGTTGCAAAAACTGACCGACGCAGAGATTTACCTCCTCTGCGTTTACAAGCACCACAGCCTGTTCGAGGCGTCACTGTCGATAGGCCGCCCGGATGACATGGATATTCCGGACAAGGTGTTATCGGAATACGCCAAAGAGGTGGTCAATCATGCCAAGGAACTGGCCAAGGAACGCGGCGCCACTCACGTCAGGGGCTTCGTAAAGGCTGGCAGGCCCTCAAGAGTTATCATCGATTTTGCCAAAGACAAGGGCGCAGACCTGATTGTCGTGGGCACCAAGGGAACTCACAGCGACAAGGATGGCATGTTCCTTGGGAGTGTTTCCCACCGGGTGGCTTCCAATGCCAAATGCCCGGTTCTGGTGGTGTAACCGTCTAACCAGAGACTTCAACCCGATTACGGCCGGCTTCCTTGGCGCGATAGAGCGCCTTGTCGGCCAGGGTAAGAATTTGTAACGGTTTCTCACCGTTGTCGGGCCAGTTGGCAACACCCACCGAAACCGTGAGCATCCCAAGATCTCGTTCCCGATGGATAATTGGCACCGCCCGGACTGCTTCACACAGCTGGTTCGCTTTGTCCCTGGCGGCGTCCGATGTTGCTCCGGGCATGACCACCACAAACTCCTCACCGCCATACCGGCAAACAATGTCACTCTCCCGGAACTGCTTCTGCAGAATGCCAGCGACTATCTTCAGGGCATCGTCTCCGGCTTCGTGGCCGTGGGTATCGTTGAACCGCTTGAAGTGATCTATATCGACAATCAGAAGGGATAGCGGCAGGTCGTTGCGCTGTGCAACAGCGCTTTCATGCTCGAAAAGCTGATCGAAGTAGCGACGATTTTTCAGACCGGTGAGACCATCCTCGTAGGAAAATTTCTGCAACTCTTCCCGCAGGGCAATACTGGAGAGGGTGATACTGATTCTCTGAATCGCCTGATCCAGCGCCGCAAGCAGACGGGCCGAACCATACTCGCTCTCTGCCTTACCGAAAACGCCATCTCCCTCCAGCAGAAGAATGCCTTCGGTTACGTTGCCAGCACTGGCCGACTCCACATTCACCCAGAAGCAAAGTGTGGCATTCTCAGTTTCTCTATCGCCCCCTTCAGCCCCCTGCCATTGTCTGAGTTGCGGCAACCTGGAGGGTTCCGGGAGGCCTTTGCGGGCGTCCAGCAGCACTGGCAACGGGACCGGGCGGCTGAAACCCCAAACAGCGACCCGATCATACCGGTCGCCTGACCCCCTTTGATAGAAGGCACCTTTGAGTGGGCTGCAGATATCCGGGAGCGCCCGGACAAGCAGCGCGAACGCCTGCTTCAGGCCCAGACAGTCCTGTAGTTCGGTAATCACGTCGCCCAGAATCCGGTTTTTCTCGTTTTCAAAGGTCAGCATCCGGACCCGCGCCTGCTCACGCCGGGCCAGGGCCTCCGCCTTGGCGGTACGTTCGGCTACCTTTTCTTCCAGTGACACGTTCAGCCGCTTGAGGGCCTCCTGGGTTCCCGCGTAGTGCCATAGTGAAATAACAACCACAGCCAGAGAAAACAGGAGCATCCCCCAACTGACCGGAACCCGGCCCCAGGGAAGCACGCCATGAGCCACCGCCATATCCACAATCAGCAGCACACAGAAAAAGCCGAATGCCAGCAGCAGAACCTGTTGCTCCCGCAGCATCCGACGGATACGACGCAACACCACGGCAAAAATGATAACCAGAGAGGCAAGAAACAGGGCATCAAATGGCGGGAAAGTCGACGAGAGGTCAAACACTCCTGCCAGAGCGCCGAGCAGCGCACCCGTAAGGTATACAAGATGGACTTTCCAGATCAGGTTGATCACCCAGGGGCGATGATTGGTCAGCCATTGCTCGAGCAGCAGTGCCAAGGCCACCGGCAGCATGTAATAGGAACCGGCGGCCAGGTAATCCCACATCAACGGCTGGTAGGCAATCAGCAGACTGGCCTGGCTTTCCGAGACCAGCATCAGGGCGGAAGCCAGTGTGAACAGCGAGATAGTCGCAAAGGTTTTCTTTTCTGCCTGCAGTAACGCAAAAATGATCGCCAGCAGCGCAATCAGGGTGGCGAAGCCTGCAATCACCAGGGCTTCCAGGGAATTCTTGAGGATGTACAACACCAGATCCGGATGGTCCATGATGGAGACTTCACCCCACAGACCGATATCCGTGTAGTTGGAGAAGATCCGGAAATACACCGGCTTGCCTTCATAGTTCTCGGGAAGAACGATTTCATGCCAGGGCCAGCCCTCAAACCGGCCCCTACCCTGGGCATCAAACTCCCCATATTGGTAGATTTTTTCACCCTCGACCCAGACCTGAACGATCAGATCGACACTGAAGATGTAGAGGACAGGCTCCTGCCACTCGCCGGTTGGCAGGGTTACCCGGAACCAGACGTTTTCACGTCCTTCACGGCCGGGGGGATTGGAGGGGAAACCAATGCTTTGCCATTTTCCAGGTGCATCCTGTAACACCCACTCCGGAATACCGTCTTCGGTGAAAGGTGAGTCACCCCAGCGGTATTCCCAACCCTGGGTTACCGGCTGCGATGCTGCATGGGCCAAAGCGGGCATCAAGAGGGCCAGGAGCAGCACGGTAATCAGGCGTAGCAGGCTAATCGATGGCATCAGGAAGGCAAACCTGCGTTCTGTAACGATCAGACCAGATTATAGCCCAGTCCCTGCGAAATCCAGAGGGCTGATGTCATTGCGGCTGCACCACCCATTCCGGGTCCTCAAACTCTCCAATGAGTTTGATATCCACAAACGGCGCAGCACTGCGAATGATAGCGGCCACCTCAGGGTTATGCTGCCCTTCCATGGCATCCCGCTGTTCCTTGCTCTCCCAGGAGGCGATGGCAATCAGGGTGTTGGGGTCGCCAATCTTGCGGTGCAGTTCAGTGCCCCGGGCCCCGGGCGCCTGCTGGATAATTTCGCTCGCTCTCACCCAGGCATCCGCGTATTCCTCGGCAGTATGGCCTTCCCGGATATGCACTTCGAAAATAAACTTCATTAGACCTCCCGGCGACTGCCAGTTCAATCCGGTCGCGCATCCCGTGATTGCGGCGAACACCGTTAACGTGAGGAGCGGCCCATCACCAGCATCGCCAATAGCGCAGAGCCCACCATCAGCAACAGTGCCACCGCATTGAGCACAGGCGTCGACCCTTCCCGGAGGCGATTGAACAGGGCCACCGTCAGCGGTGTATCACTACCTGTCAGCATAACGGTGGTATTGAAGTTTTCAAATGACATCAGGAACGCCATGGCGGCCGCTCCGAAAATAGACGGCAAGAGCCAGGGCAGAGTCACGGTGAACCAGGCCACCACTGGCGTGGCGCCCAGATTCAGGGCGGCTTCTTCCAGCTGGGGATCAAACTTGCGCAGGCGGGCCGCGATCACCAAAGTGCTCAGAGTCGCGATGAAGGTCACCTGCCCCATTACCACCAGAGTCATTCCGGGACGGAACAGATCCAGCTCGATTCCCCAGGCTGCCGAGATATCATTGGCCATGCCGCTGTAGAACACCAGTATGGACACCCCCAGAATGACACCGGGAATCACCAACGGCAGCAGCATGAGCAGGTACAGGAATTCCTTGCCCCGGAACTGCACCCGTTCAAACAACACGGCATTAACACACCCCAGGGCAACACTCACCAGAGTCACCCAGAAAGCGATCTTGGCACTGACCCAGAGCGCCGTAAGCAGGCCATCGTCGTGGAAGAGTCCGGTACGGCCCTCGCTGCCATCTGCGAAATACCAGTCCAGGGTGAAGCCTTTCCATGGCAGTGACGGGAAAGGCGCGTCGTTGAAAGCAAACACGGCCGTGACCAGCAGCGGCAAGGCCAGGTAAACGAAAAATGCCACCAGATACGCCAGATAGAGGCTATCGAACAGACGGGACCGGGGTACGGAACGGATCATGGCTTCACCCTCACCTTCACCCCATCACCTTGCGCAACGACTGACCAGAGATTTTCAGCCCGAGCCAGACGATGACCGACGACAGTACCAGCAGCAGAACCCCGAGTGCCGCGCCCTGCTCCCAGTTAAAACGGGTAATGAACTGGGTGAAGATCTGCTCGGTAAACCAGGCACTGTCCTTCCCACCCATGAGCACCGGCGTCAGGTAGCTGCCAAGAGTGAGCATGAACACCACGATGCAGCCGGAAACGATACCGGGCATGGCCCAGGGCACAACGATTTCGCGCAGCACGGTACCGTGGCCGCCACCCAGGTCGTAGCCGGCTTCCACCAGGTTCTCATCCATGCCATCGAGGGTTGTCACCAGTGGCACCACCATAAAGAGAAGGCCGTTGTAGACCAGGCCGATGATGACCGCAACGTCGTTGTAGAGCATTTCCACCGGACCATCCACCCAGCCCAGTGCCTGTAGCCAGGAACTGAACAGGCCGCTTTCACGCAACAGAATCATCCAGCCGTAAGTACGTACCAACTCACTGGCCCAGAACGGAATCAGGCAGGCCAGAAACAGAATGCCTTTGGAGCGGCCTCTGGCAAGACGGGCAATGTACCAGGCAATGGGGAAGGCGATGATCAGCGTCAGAAAGGTGGTGAACAGCGACATCACCCCGGTGCGTACAAACGTCCGCCAATAATAGGACTCGGTAAAGAAATTCTGGTACTGCTCAATGCCCCAGGCAATGGTGTCCCAGCTTTCCCGGACCTGGAACGATACCCGGAGCATTTGAAGGTGGGGCAAGAGCACCAGCAATACGATCCAGAGCAGGAACGGGGTGAGCAGCAACCAGAGGGATAAGCGACTGACCGATGACCTCACAGACTGTCGGCTCCAAAGACCCTGGCCAGGGCCGGATTCCAGGCCAGACGGATTGAACTGTCGGCAGACAGCCTGGGTGCCGAGCCATCCTGAGGCAGGCGGGCGTATACCGGTTGCCCACAGTTCTCTGCCTCGACCCGGCTGTTGGCGCCATCGAACAGGGTGGTGCGCACGTTCGCCTGCATCGACGAGAAGCCGGCACTGAGTGCATCCCCAGACAGCACCAGGGATTCAGGCCGGATATACAGTTCAGCCCGATGGCCGGTTCGAAGGTTGTCCGATGCCACCCTGCCCTGAACCAGCACACCATCATCCAGACGGATTTCGGCCAGATCATCCCGCACGGACACCAGCTCTCCGGACAGGCGATTGTTATCGCCGACGAACCCGGCGACGAACGGCGTGGCCGGTTCCCGGTAAAGCTCCTCCGGTGGCGCCACCTGATCAAACCGGCCGTCCCGCATGACAGCCACCTGATCCGACATCACCATGGCTTCCGACTGGTCGTGGGTGATATACACGAAGGTGGTGCCGAACTGCTTCTGGAGGTGTTTGAGCTCCACCTTCATCTGCTCACGGAGTTTCAGGTCGAGGGCGCCGAGAGGTTCGTCCAGCAGCAGGAGCGTGGGCTCCAGTACCAGGCAGCGTGCCAGGGCCACCCGCTGTCGCTGTCCGCCGGAAAGCTCCTGTGGGTTGCGGTGCTCAAGATCTGGCAGGCCGACCTGTTCCAGCACCCGGGCAATGCGCTTTCGGCGCTCGGCCAGTGGCATTTTCCGGCGCTTAAGCCCGTAGCCGATATTGTCACCGACCGTCATGGTGGGGAACAGGGCCAGATGCTGGAACACCATGTTCACCGGCCGACGGTTCGGTGGCACATCGTTCATGCGCTCGCCACGGATGTGGATATCACCTTCATCGGGCTTGTCGAACCCGGCCAGGAGCCGCAACAGGGTGGTTTTGCCGCAACCGGAGGGTCCAAGAATGGAGAAAAACGTGCCGGCAGGTACGTCCAGGGACACATGGTCCACCGCAGCATTACTGCCAAAGCGGCGGACCAGTCCCTCACAGAACAGGTCCGAATCCATTCCCATGTGGATCAGTTCGCGGCCTGGACGCGGTCCAACACCTGACCTTCCATGGTTTCCAGCCCCGGGGGAACCGGCGGATACCACTTGATATTGTCGATGGCGGCTTCGTCGAAGCTTGCGCGGTAGGCGTCCCGGAGATCGGCCTTCACAAACTCATCGGCACCTTTTGAGGCGGTAAAGTTGCCCGAGGCGTTGGTAATACGGGCTGCGATTTCCGGCTGCATCACGAAATTGATCCACTTGTAAGCGGCTTCTTCGTTTTCGCTGCGACGGGGAATCGCAAAGGTATCGATCCAGCCCAGGGCGCCGGATTCGGGGGCAACAAACCGAATTTCCGGGTTCTCGGCGTTCAGTTTCCAGCCGCCGGCATCCCAGGCCATGGCCGCTTTCACTTCACCGGTACGCAGCAGAGCCAGCAACTGATCGCCACCGGTCCAGTAGGTTTTGACATTGCTCTTGCAGTCGATCAGTTTGTCCTGGACCTTCGCCATAATCGACTCGTATTGGTCCCGGTCATCGTAGGCGGCGAACGGGTCCATCCTCATGGCAAAAGCGAAACCGATCAGGGTCGGTCGCTTGAGCCGGTAGCTGACCTGGCCCTCAACGCCGGAATCACACAGGTCGGTGTAATCGGTCACGATATCGGCCACAGAGCTGTGCACGATCAGACCGCTGGTTCCCCACACAGAAGGCACACCATAGAACTTGCCATCCAGTTCGGTGGAATCCTGGGTCGCCTTGACCATGGACGGCTGCAATTGATCCGTGTTTACGCGGCTGAAATCGATGGGCTTATAGATATTGAACTGGCGCTGAACGCCGACAATGCGGTCCTGGCTGGGTTGGGCCAGATCAAACCCCGCCCCGCCCGTGGCGCGGAGCTTGGAAATCATGTCTTCATTGTTGGAGAGGGTCACCTTCACATCGATGCCAGTCTCCTCCTCAAACTGGGCGACCACATCATCCGGGGCGTAGCCACCCCAGGTAATCAGGCGCAGCTCTTCGGCCAGGGTACTGCCGGAAAAGCCTGCAGTGGCAAGGGCTGCAGACAGCAAAAAAGCACGGTTCCGAGTCGAACGAGAGGGCATGATCATAACGTGTCCTTACTGATGGCAATTCCAGAAGTTTGCTAACCATTTGTTATCAGGAAGTTATAGACCATGTATTGCAGTTTTGTGAAACCTGATGCAAAAAAACGGAGGCCGAAGCCTCCGTTTTCTGTAGTGCCATGCAGTATCGACGAACTTAACGCCCGGACTTCAACATTTCCCAGTACTTGGCATAGACCTGCAGGGCGTCGTCGCCAATGTCGGTCTGGAACTCGGCATTGATCATGTCAGTCGCGTTCGGATAGCTTGCCCGGTTGTTGGCGACTTCGTCCGGCAGCAGGTCCCGCGCCGCCAGATTCGGTGTGGCGTAACCGATTTCCTCGCTGATCAGCGCGGAGATTTCAGGCTGCAATACGAAACTGATGAACTGGTGGGCCGCTTCCGGATTCTTGGCGTTCTTCGGAATCACGAAGCTGTCCAGCCAGGCAATGATGCCTTCTTCCGGATAGACGTATTCCAGCGACTCCATGGTGTCCTTGCCCATCACGGCTTCGCCGTTCCAGATCATGCCAACATCGGTCTCGCCTTCCAGATACGGCATGCGGGGCGCATCGGAGTTGAAGGTGCGAACCGAAGGCATCAGCTCGGAAAGCTTTTCATAGGCCGCCTCGATTTCATCCGGATTGGTGCTGTTGCCAGAATAGCCAAGTACCCGAAGGCCAACGTGGAAAACTTCCCGCATGTCGTTGGTGAGCATCACGCGGCCATCGAAACGATCTTCCCACAGGTCTTCCCAGGCGGTGACAGGCTCGCCTTCGATGTCTGCGGTGTCCACTGCCAGGCCCGTGGTACCCCAAAGATAAGGCACGGAGAATTTGTTCTCCGGATCGATATCCAGGTTCACCAGCTCGGGATCCAGATTATCAAACCCTTCGATCTTGCTGCGATCGATCGGCAGCAGCAGGTCTTCCTGGCGCATCTTGCTGACGTAGTAGGTAGACGGCACCGCCAGGTCATAGGCTGCGCTATCATCCAGCAGTTTCAGTCGGGCATACATGGCCTCATTACTGTCGTAGGTGGTATAGACCACCTGAATGCCGGTTTCCTCGGTGAAGCGGTCAAGCACTTCCTGAGGCATGTATTCGGACCAGTTGTAGAGGTTGAGAACCTGGGGCTCGTCGGAACTGCACCCCGTCAATCCCACTGCCAGCATGCCGGCCAGTGCCAGTTTCTTCATCGTTTGCTCCTTATCAGAATCCATTGAGACAACATCAGCATAACCAGTGAAAACACCAGCAACAGTGTGCCCAGGGCATTCACCTCGGGTTTCAGGCCCACGCGCACCATGGAGTAGATGCGCAGGGGCAGAATTTCATAGCTCGGGCCACTCACAAAGGTGCTGACCACCACATCATCGAGAGACAGTGTAAACCCTAGCAGCCAGCCTGCCAGTAACGCCGGCATGATCACCGGGATCAGCACGGTGCGGGTCATCGTAAAATCAGAAGCGCCGAGATCCCGGGCCGCCTCGGGCAGGCTCTCGTCGAAACCACTCAACCGGGCCATCACCGTGATCACCACAAACGGCAGGCAGAAGGTGACGTGAGCCAGTAGCAGCGACACATAGCCGAGCTGCAGTCCCACCAGCAGGAACAGGGCCAGCAACGAAATAGCCAGGACAATCTCCGGAGACATCATCACCACAAACAGCATGCCATTGAGCATCTTCTTGCCCCGGAACCGGTAACGATGCAGGGCCAGGGCTGTCAGGGCGCCGATCACCGTGGACACCGTGGCCGCAGACAGCGCCAGCCAGAGGGAATTCCACATGGCATTGACCATGGCCCGGTTATTGAACAGCGCCTCGTACCAGCGCAGGCTGAGCCCGCCCCAGGCGTAGCCGGTGCGGGATTCATTGAACGAGAACACCACCAGCACCACGATGGGCACATAGAGAAGGATGTAGACCAGTGTGAGATAGGTGCGGGGCAGCCATCGTGTCATCAGGCACCCTCCTCGCCAATTCGCCGTTTACTCAGGCGGTGCGCGAACATGAGGAACGCCATGGTCACAGTCAGCACGATGCTGGCCGCAGCCCCGAAAGGCCAGTTGCGGGCATCTAGGAACTGGTTCTTGATCACGTTACCCACCAGCAAATTGCGGGAACCGCCAAGAATATCCGGAACAAAGAAAAGCCCCATGGCCGGCAGCAAGACCAGCATCACGCCGGCCAGAATCCCCGGCAGGGTGAGCGGGATAATTACATGGATAAAGGTGGACAGCCGACCCGCGCCCAGATCGTGGGAAGCCAGCAGCAGTTCCTGCTTCAGATCCTCGAACACCGAATACAGCGGCAGGATCATGAACGGCAACAGCAGATAGACCAGACCAATGATCACCGCGCCCTCGGTATAGAGCAGCTGCAGGGGCTCATCGATCAGACCGATCGACATCAGGGCGCTGTTCAGCAGACCGTTGGTGGCCAGGATCAGCTTCAGTGCGTAGGTGCGCACCAGGGAGTTGGTCCAGAAAGGCACGATCAGCAGGAAGATCAGTATCAGCTGACGCTGTTTGCCAACCTTGGAGAGCGCCCAGGCAAACGGATAGCCAATCAGCAGGCACACCAGCGTGGTCATCGCCGCCATGTACAGGGAGTGCAGGAAAACCTCCAGATACAGCGGATCAAACAGCTGGCGATAGGCATCCAGGTTCAGAGGCAGAGACAGGAACGAGACCGGATCCCGGGTCATGACACTGGCACCGACCACCAACAGGTTCGGTGCCAATACCAGAAACAGGAGCCAGCCCCACACCAGAATCAGAACGGCAGTCTTGAACGGCTGCTGCATAACCCTATGCATCGGCCGACACGCCCTCTTCGGGTAATGCTTCGCCGGTTTCCCCGGGCAACAACCATTCCCAGCCGTCCACCCAACTGACCTTGACCGGTTCGCCCAGACGGTAATCGAAGGCCGGATCGTCCTCATCAAAAAACTCACTGGCCAGAACTTCGGTACCGTCTGCGAGATGGATCACCGAATCCAGTGTGCTGCCCTTGTAGTTACGTTCGACAATCTTGCCCGCCACGCCCTGCTCGTCAGTGGGGTCCAGCACTCTGATATCTTCAGGGCGAAGAAGCACGTTCAGGGGCTGGCCTTCGCGCACCACAAAGTCGGGGCGGCGCAGGGTTCGCTTGAGGCCAAAGACATCCACCGTAATGGAACCGTCGTGGACCGTTTCGACGGTGCCGGGGAAAAAATTGGTCTCGCCAACAAATCGGGCGGTAAACAGGTTGGCCGGTCGCTCGTAGACCTCCCGGGGCGTTCCAAGCTGCTGAACCAGGCCATCCTTGAGTACCACCACCCGATCCGACATCGACAGCGCCTCTTCCTGATCGTGGGTCACAAAGACAAAGGTGATGCCGAGCTCCCGCTGCAGTCGCTTCAGCTCAACCTGCATGGTGCGGCGTAGTTTGTAGTCCAGGGCCGAGAGCGGTTCATCCAGCAGTAGCAGCCGCGGCCGTTTGACCACCGCCCGGGCGATGGCAACCCGCTGCTGCTGACCGCCGGACAGCTGATGGGGCTTACGACGAGCGAAATCCTGCAACTGGACCATGGCCAGCGCTTCATCGACACGCTGGCGTATCTCGTCCTTCGGGCGCTTTTCCATTTTCAGGCCGTAGGCCACATTTTCGAACACCGACATATGGGGGAAGAGCGCGTAATGCTGGAATACGGTATTGAGCGGACGGTTTTCCGGGGCGGTGTGGGTGAGATCCTCTCCCGCCAGGGTGATGGTGCCCTCGTCAGGATGTTCGAAACCGGCCATCAGGCGCAGCAGGGTGGTTTTGCCGCAACCGGAAGGCCCCAACAGGGTAATGAACTCGCCGTCGTAGATCTCAAGATCCAGACCGTCGAGGACCGTTTTGCCACCGAATTGCTTGGAAAGATTGCTCAGGGATAGCAGTGTCTGTTTCATCGGCGCTGCCCAAAGAATGAGCGGCCTATTTTTCCAGAAACCAACACAAACAAAAAGGGGCGTCAGGGTATTTCAGCCCCGATGCCCCTTTGTCTGGCAGCGCCTTCAAGCCCTCGACAGGCTGGAACGCATCGTCAGAATTCAGTCTTCGGCCACGCTGTTCAGGTAGGCCTTGTCTGAAATGTTGGTCCACTGACGAACCTGCTTGAGGTAGTCACGCTGGGACTCGATGATTTCCTTCGCGAGCGGATCCTTCTCAGCGGCCTCGGCCAGCAGCCGGTTAGTGGTGCTGCGTAGTGCATCAATGACTTCCGGCGGGAACACCTTGTGGGTGACGTCCGGGTAGTCTTCCTTCATGCGATCCCAGGCTACGCCGCTTTGATGGGTGCTCTGGATGTACATGTCATAAGCGGCAGTGCGCATGGCGACCCGCAGAATCTCCTGAAGATCCTTTGGCAGCTCTTCCCAGGTCTTCTTGTTGATCAGGAACTGAACTTCTGCACCTGGCTCCTGCCAGCCCGAATAGTAGTACTTGGCGATCTGGTGGAAGCCCATCTGGAAATCCAGGGCAGGACCGACCCATTCAACGGCATCAACGGTGCCACGCTCGAGAGCGGTATACAGTTCACCCGGCGGCAGGTTGGTCACGGCAACGCCCAGCTCGGACATGACTTCGCCGGCAAAACCGGGGGTCCGCATCTTCAAGCCCTGAAGATCCTCAAGGGAGTTGATCTCCTTGCGGAACCAGCCACCCATCTGGTTACCGGTATTGCCACCCGGGAAAGAGAGCATGCCGTAGGGCTCATACACTTTCTGCATCAGCTCCATGCCCTCGCCATGGTAGAACCAGGCGTACATTTCAGGCGCAATCAGCCCGAACGGGATGGTGGTGAAGTACATGGCATTAGGGATGGTGCCCTTGTAGTAATAGGAGGCGGTGTGCCCCATGTCGTACTGTCCGTTGCGCACCAGATCAAAGATCCCGAAAGGTGCCTTGTGCTTGTTGGACGGATCTATGCGAATCTGCAACCGACCATCCGACATGGTTTCCGCCATGTCTGCCATATGCTGAACAGTCTCTCCCAGTACCGGAGAGTTGGGACCCCAGGTTTGCGCAAGGCGCAAGGTATAGTTCTCCTCGGCCACCGAGGACACGCTGAACACAGTAGCCGCAGCGGCCACGGCCGCAAGCAGTGTTTTCCGGATTGTCATTGTGTTGGCTTCCATTATTGTTGGTATGAAAACAGGTATTTCTGTCGCGAAACCATCATAGCTTTCTCATGGTGTTCCGCCAATCGGCAGAACACCATGAATCAGTATCAGACCTTGAACTGACCGACCAGATCCCGAAGGCTTTCACCCAGACGCGCCAGTTCGTGGCTGGCTTCGTTGGTCTGGGTTACACCGGTATCGCTGCGCTGAGCAGCATCAACGATCCGCACGACGTTCTGGTTGATCTCTTCGGCCACCTGGCTTTGTTGCTCTGAGGATGTTGCGATCTGCGTCACCTGGTCGTGAATCTTGCCAACGGAGGTCTCGATGGTTCGCAGTGCACTGGTTGCGTGGTTGATCCTTTCGACGGTTTCCGTTGAGCGGTTGCGTGATTTGTTCATCCGCTCAACCGATGCCTTGGATTCAGTCACAAAACCGTCAATCATGGTGCGAATCTGATCGGCGGACTCGGCGCTGCGTTTCGCGAGCTGACGCACTTCATCGGCCACCACCGAGAAACCACGCCCATGCTCGCCGGCCCGGGCGGCTTCGATCGCCGCATTGAGGGCCAGCAGGTTGGTCTGTTCAGTCACAGCATGGATGACATCCAGTACTTGCTGGATCTCATCGGACTTTTCCGCCAGAGCGTTGATGCTCTGGGCCGTGTCCTCGATCTCCTCGGAAAGCTTGTTCACCGCGCCCTGGGCACTGCTAATGGTTTCGCCACCCTCGCGGGCCATGCGGTCGGCGTCTGAGGCTGAACTTTCAACCTCGTTGGCATTGCCGGAAATCTGCTGGATGGTCGCAGCCATTTCATTAATCGCAGAGGCAATCTGGTCAGTCTCGGAGCCCTGTTCCTGAACCGAAGCCCTTGTTTCATTGGCAACCCGGCTCAATTCTTCGGCTGCGGACGCTACCTGATCTGTAGTCGCGCCAACCTCACGCATGGTGTCCTGGATTTTGATCACGAAGGCGTTAAAGCGCCGGCCCAGCTCGGCCAGTTCGTCATTGCCTTCGTCCGGCAGACGCTGGCGCAGATCTCCTTCACCGTCGGCGATTTCCTGCATCATGTTGCTGACGCTCTTCAACGGTCGGGTGACGCTACGACCAACGAAGATACCGATCACCAGGGCAATCACGACAACAACGACCGTCACCAACAGGATGAAGCCCAGGGTTTCAGCCATACCCGCCTCAATTTCTTCACGGGCGGCTGCCACCTGCCGGTCGATATCGGTTATGTACACACCAGCACCTATCATCCAGTCCCAGTCCGGGATGATGGTGGAGTAGGACATCTTGGGTTCTTCATTGCCAGAAGCCGGGTTCATCCAGTCATAGCCGTAAAAGCCGTTCTCCTCGGCCGCAGCAAAGAGATCCCCCACCAGTCGCTTCAGAGTCGGATTATTGGTTGGCCCTTCTTTGGAAGGGTCGGGGGCATAGGCGAGGTTGTAGACGTCACGGGTGTAGGCAAACACATAGTTGGTTTTGTCGAAACGAATCGTACGCAAACGCGCTGCTGCCGCCTCTTTCGCTTCTTCCTCGCTCAACGAGGGATCGTTCTTGGCCTCCAGCACCACCGCTTTGGCCGCATCAACCAGGTTCTGGAGGCCAGCCTTGCGCGCTTCCAGGAGACTGCTCTCCAGGCGTTTAAGTTCGGCTTCGCCGTTTGCCTGAATCTGATTGGCGGTGATCCAGGCAAGAGTTGCCGCCGTAATCAGTACCGGGACCATTACGGCCACAAGCAGGCGGCTTCGTATTTTTAACCGACTCAGAATATTCATCGTACCGGACTCCCAGGGAATAGCTGTTGATGCGGATTATCCACAGACCCACTCAGGTGATCTGTTCCAGTTTGTTAAGAGAGATTTCAGCAAATGGCTCGTCGCCTTTGCCGCTCTATGGATAAACGGACCTTCCGCCAATGTTTTCAGATGAGTAGAGTAACGGCAGTAACGTAAATGTCTTGAGCAAGCGTTAGACTAAAGGACCACTACGAAGGTAGGCCAATGAAGCACCTGTTTCTGGTACGCCATGCCAAATCCAGTTGGGCCGATGAGTCTCTCTGCGACCGTGAGCGCCCCCTCAACGCCCGGGGTCAAAGCCAACTGGCACCGCTGGGCAAAGCCCTGAAGGCCGTCGGCGCCTTCGAAGGCGAGGTTTACTGCAGTGACGCCACCCGAGCCCTGGCGACCCTTGAAGGCGCCTGGCCGGAAAGTCTCATGCCCGGACACTGGCACACCCGAAGTGAGCTTTACACATTCGACCACCGACGGCTGATAGCCTGGCTGGAAGAGCGGGGAGACGACTCCCGGGTTACGCTTGTAGGCCACAATCCCGCCTTGCTTGAACTGGCCCAGTGGATGCTGCAACAACCTCCGGAACAGCTGCCTACCGCCAGCTTCATCCACATCCGGCTTTCGATCAAGCACTGGCGCCAGCTTGATCGCGGCAAGGGCAAACTGGTGGCGCTGATGACACCACAGGATTACAGCTACGCCCACTTCGAACGAAAACTGAAAAAGAAAGCCAGAACCGCGGGGGACGATCCTGCAAGGGACATCCCCAAGGCCCTTCACCACCAACATGATCGGCTAAGGCAACTGGAGCGTGGAGTTATCCTCGGCCTGGATGACGAATTCCTGCACCAGTACCGGATCGCCATTCGCCGCAGCCGGGCCATTGCCGAGTCAGTGCAGGAAGTCACCTGTGACAAGGCATTGGCAAAGGCGGGTAAAACCCTGAAACGGCATGCCCGGGCAACAGGACCGTTACGTGATCTGCACGTGTTTCTCCAGGACCTGCCCGAACTGTGTGGCGACAACTCGGAAATCCGTGCAGCCCTGCAGATCTGGTTCGAACGGGAAGCCGCCAACCGCCACAAAAAACTGGTAAAACGCCTGCAGAGCAAGCGCTATCACGACAGCATGGAACATTGGCTGAATCTCATCGACTCCCGGAAGTTCCAGAAATTGGCCGGAACGCTGAGGGCAAAAGACATCCGAAAAGCAGTAGAACGTCGTATCAAGGAGTTCAACAAACTGACTGCCGAGTTGATGCATACCTCCCCGGACGAGGATATTCATCGGCTGCGCAAGCAACTTAAGCGAATCCGTTACCTGATGGAGCTGGACGCGAGGACCTGGAAGTCCGAGTTGAAAACGCTTAAGGCGCGGCAGCAACTTTACGGCCAATTTCAGGATCTGCATGTTCAGATCGAGCTGCTTGACCAGTTCCGCAAGGCGGCCCCGGAGGTTTTGCCCGCCGCTCTCAACGGCATCCTGGAAACCCTGGAAGAGCGCAAAGCGGGCACCCGGCAACAGATTCTGACCCTTGGAGGACTCAATGGAGCCCCGCTATGACACCCTGTTTTACGACGGACAATGCCCACTGTGCGCCAAAGAGATTCGCACCCTCCGCAAACTCCAGCGGGGCAACCTGATCTTCGCTGACATTCACGAACAGCACGACGGCAGCTCCAATCTGCCAGGCCATGAAGCCCTGCTCAAACGCCTGCACCTGATGACCTGGACAGGAGAGTGGGTCATTGGTCTGCCCGCAAACGTTCGCGCCTGGTCCCACACGCCCTTCGGTTTTCTGTTCAAGCCCCTGCTGTGGCCTGGAATCTATCAGATCGCCTCGCGTATCTACGGGAAATGGGCAGACAAGCGGTATGAGCGGAAGTACGCCTGTGCCATTGGCAACAAGGCGGCCTAACCGGTAAAACCAATGTTTTCCAGATTGGGTGGACGGTAGTCGGCATCGAGCCGCCAGCGCTCTGCCACAGAGACGTGAATCGTTGTTTTTATGTTTTTCGGTTTCAGAGTTCGGACCAGCGGTTTCGAGAACCGGAAAATATGTCGGCGTGAGTTGTGCACCTTCGCCCGCGCACTTGGACTGATCCCCGCTGGCAGGTGCTCTTCCAGATCAAGCCCGGCATTCCTGGCTTGACCCACCATCCAGTCAAGGGCGATATCCGAGGCAAACAACCCTTGATCGTCCGCCGGGTAGCCGCCGCCAATATCACTGTGGGAGCCGGCAAACCACACCTGCTCAAGATCCAGTCCGTCCCGGGGCTCCCATAGCGTAGGCTCGAAATCTTCCCGACGCTCATCAATGGCCAGGGCATGGCGGGCTATGCGCACGTTGCTTCCCAGTTTGGTGTCGTAGAATTCATCCTTGCGATCAAACAGCCCCATCAGTGAAAAGGGCACACCCAGGGCACCAACCGTATCCCAGGCGCCCACGAACCGTATCTCCCGCGACTCATGGCTATGCGCTTTGCGGAATTCCACCGACCGGGCGCCCGAAGGCGCCCAGGCAGCACCGGTTTTTTTGTAGTGGTCGAAAGCCTGCTGTATCAGCCGGGCATCGGGCCGCTTGAGGATACCGCAGTTGTTGATCAGCCCGCACAGGGAACGCACGGTGTAGGCGCCACGGCTGAATCCGAACAGGTAAATGTCGGTGCCGGGCGTAAAATTCTGAACGATATAGCGGTAGGCATCCATGATGTTCTTGTGGATGCCCTGTCCGGTCACGCCACCAACCACCGCATTATGGTAGGAGCCGATACCCCAGTCATAAAACACGTGCTGGGGCCGGCCATCACTGGCTATCGGGCGAATGGCCCTGGCCATTCTCAGGACATTGGTGGGAACGTCTTTCTGCAGGTCTTCTTCAGGACGATTCCATGTGCCGTCGGCACAGACAACGAGGCGCTTCACCATGGCAGACTCCTTTGCCACAAAGTGGTCAGATTTTAACCACAGTATAGCTCAGGGCCGGTCATCCGGCGGCGCGCCCTCCTCACATTTCCGGCACTCAAGCTCAAACCCGAGCATCGATGCCCTTCCCTCTTCCGTGGTAACCCATGGGCGGTTCACCCAGGGCGGCGTGTGCCGCACATGCTGATTGTGCCCACACGCTAACTGGGCAACCCAGTGGTTCTCTTCGTCCTTGTGGTAGCCAGTGATGAGTTGTTTCATTTGACCTCCTTCGTACATATGCGGGGTGACTCGCTGCAGCCCAATCACTTATCCTCGGGAATAACCTTATTCCATAAGCTTGAGGAGCTCAGCCATGAAAACTGCCCATGACCTTGTAGAAGCCGCCAAGAAAGACATTCAGGAAGTGCCCCTGGATCAGGCGGACGATGCCATCAAGAATGCCGATCTTCTGCTGGATGTGCGTGATGCGGATGAGTACCGGGCCGGTCATATACCGGGCGCGGTAAACATTTCCCGTGGTCTTCTGGAGTTCAAGTTTACCAATGATCCGGCGTTCGAGAGCCGCGACATGAACATCGTCTGTTACTGCAAGACGTCCGGGCGAGCCGCATTGAGTGCCAAAGCCCTGAAGGAAATGGGCTACATGCATGTGCAGTCCATCGCCGGCGGATTTGATGCCTGGCAGGAAGCCGACAAACCGGTCGCCAAGCCGGAACTGCCCTCGTTCGAGTAATTGGCGCCTACAAGCAGCAGGCCTTGTACTTCCTGCCGCTGCCACAGGGGCAGGGGTCGTTACGACCGGGCTTCATCTGGCCCTCGCTGGTATCGCCCCGAAGGTAATACCAGCGACCCTGCTCCCGAACGAAATCGGAGTTTTCCTCGAGAAATCCCCAGCCCTTGCCCAGGCGGTAGAGCGCACGAAAATGAACCGTCCCGCGATCGCCCGACTCATTGGTGTCCAGGATCTGCAAACCGGTCCAGTTCGGCGAGTCTGCCAGAGTGAGCGTCTCCGGCCGCGTGCTCTGATGCCAGGTAGCTTGCAGGTACTCGGGAAGATCAAGAACGAACGCCGCGTAACGGGACCGCATCAGTGCCTCCGGCGATGGTGCCGGTTCGCCCTGATGGAAGGGCCGGCAGCATTCAGGGTAGGATTTGCCGCTGCCACAAGGGCAACTTTGGTGTTCAGGCTGCTGCGTCATCGGGGCTCAATCTTTTCGACTATGCTCGTAGTCCGGCAGTGTATCAGTATCAAACCGGTGTTGCTCCGGCCTTCTCCACTGACTTCCTGGTGATTCCCTTTGACGGATGTATCGCTGTTACAGATTCTCCTGGCCAACCTTGCCATTCTTGCCGGGGCCTGCCTGCAAGGCGTGGCCGGCTATGGCATTGGCACGCTGGCCGCGCCCTTGCTGTTTCTGATAAGCCCGGTGTTGGTCCCGGGACCGTTAATCCTGAATGCCACGCTGCTCACCGTCTTCATGCTGATACGCAATCGCGGTGCGCTGCAGGTCCGGGAAGTGCGTTTTGCCATCGTCGGCGGTGTTGCCGGCGCAATCCTGGCGGCTCTGACACTGCTGGTAATCTCCACCGCGGGCTTTGAGCTGATCTTCGGTGTGCTGATTCTTGCTGGGGTAGCGCTCAGTATTGGTGGACTCAAGCCAGCGCTGAACGCCCGGAACAGTGTGATGGCCGGAGCCGCCTCGACCTATATGGGCACGATCACCGCCGTGGGTGGACCGCCCATCGCGTTGATCTACCAGAATGAAAAGGGGCCGCTGGTCAGGGCCAATATGTCCGCGTTCTTTTTGGCAGCCAGTGTCCTGAGCTTGTCAGGTCTGTTTGCCTCAGGCTACCTGGGCACCCGAGAGTTGTTCCTGTTCGCAGTTACCTTCCCGGGCGTGTTCCTGGGCTTCTGGCTCTCCGGCAAACTCGTCAACCGCATGCCCTTTGAGGGGCTTCGCCCGGTGATTCTGGCTATTGCGGCCATTGCCGGAACCGCCGCCCTCATTCGCGGCCTGCTCTCTCTTTAGGAATCTGCCCAGAGCCTTACCCGGAAGCGGTTCTTGCGCCACAGGAATGCCAGCCAGAGCGCGTGGGCATTAATCAGGAACGCGAGGATCCACTCGAACGCATCGTCCTTGCGGCTGTAGAACTCCGGGGCTACGCCATTCAGGATCACTGAAAGAATCCCCACAGCCAGGATCAGCTGGCAAAGATTCAGCAATCGCATACCCGTGTGCTTCCATAATGGATGGCTGCGCAAGCCCGCACTGACCAGCAGCTCACAGATGAAGGTGAGTGAAAAATACAGAACCACGCCAATACGGCGGATCAGATTGAAACCGTCACCGGCATGGCCCAACGCCAGGGTATAGGCGGCAAGCGAGACACTGGCCACCAGGCCCAGCCACGGGATCCAGGCAACCCCGGAGGAATGGACGCCGAGCTGGCGCAGCCACCGGCCGTTAAGCCACCAGAACAGGATCCCCAACAAAGCCGCCGGTAGCATGGTGCCTTTAAAAATGAAATAAGAGGTGCCGTGACGGCCGGTACGACTGATGCTGGTGCAACTGTCCCAATAGGGGAAGCACAACTCCACATGGCCTTCCAGTACCGATACGGTGAAGGTGATATGAATGGTAATCAGAGGCACCAGCGCCGCAGCAAGTGCGAGCCACCAGAGATGAAAGGAACGATGGTCAGTCATTGCAAGAATCCCTCTGAGCAACTCCAGCCCCGGAAACACAACACCGGCAAAACCGGTCGCCAACGTATTGAATGAACATTATTTGACCAGATTTTGCAATCCGGTCCATCCTGTCAGGGGATTTTTGCCTCAAAATAGTGCTCCAGGGATTCAGGATCAGGGTATGAGTGCACCGCATCAGGAAATTATTGAAAGCCAGATCGACGTGTCAGAACTAGCCATCGGCATGCACGTCATCCGTCTGGACCGGCCCAGGGAAGATACGGACTTCCTGATTCAGGGGTTTGTTATTCGAGATCAGACAGAGATCGACTCGCTACGGGCACAGTGCGAGTTCGTCTTCATTGAAGGGCGTATCGATGGGGCACCGCTGCCAAAACATGAGAACGACAGCGGTCGGAAATCTTCCGGCCTGATGGGACTTTTCCGCAGAAAACAGGCTCCCGAACCTGTCCAGGATACTCATAAACCGGTACCGCCCCGCAAGCGAGTGAGGTACATCAACAAGGTCGATGCCGGCCGGGAGATGGAAACCGCGGTCATTCGCTTCGAAGAGGCTCAAAAAACCGCCAAATCCATTATGTCTGGCTTGAGGGTGGGGCGCACGCTGGACCTGAACAACGCCCGCACAGTGGTTAACCACTGCGTGGAAAGCGTGCTCCGGAATGAGAACGCCCTGTTGTTGCTTACCAAGATCAAACACCAGGATGAGTACACCGCCGAGCACTGTATCAACGTGTCCATTCTGGCGGCCGCCTTTGGCAAGCATCTGGGCTTGCTTGAAGGAGAAATCCGCAATCTGGCCCTGTGTGGTTTGCTCCATGATGTCGGCAAGACCCGGATTCCCGATGAAATCCTCAACAAGCCGGGAGCGCTGACCCCTCAAGAATTCGACGTCATGCGTCACCACACCACCCACGGCCGTACCATTCTGATGGGGACCAGCAATTCCCTGAACACCGCCGTGGATGTGGCATTCAGCCATCACGAGCGGATGGACGGCTCGGGTTATCCCCGGGGCCTGCACGCCCAGCAGATCCCCTACTTTGCCAAGATCATTGGTCTGGTGGATACCTACGATGCCATCACCAGCAACCGGGTCTACGACAAGGGTCGGGCCTCCATGCAGGCACTGGAAATTATCCACAAGCACCGGGGCACCCAGTTCGACGAGGAGCTGGCGGATGCCTTTATCCAGATGATCGGGGTGTACCCCCCGGGATCCATCGTTGAGATGGTGAATGGCGAGGTTGGTATCGTTGTGGAGAGCCGGCCAGAGCATAAACTGAAGCCCTGCGTTCTGTTGGTCCGGGAGTCCGATAAAAGCCTGATGGCACCCTATCGGACGGTCGATCTGAAGGTCAGCCCTGAAGATGCTGCCGGTGAAATCTATCGCATCGCCCGGGAAGTCCCTGACGGAACCTACGAGATCGTGCTTCAGGAGTTTGTCGATCAGGGGCTGATTGTAACCACGCCGAGTCGCAGCCCTGACGCCATATAAGTAGCCCTGACGCCACATAAAAGGGACAGTCCGTTACTTTCTAACCTGGAATGCCCTGCTATACTGCTTGCCAAACAAATTCCGGCACAACAAGACATGAATTCCGGCATCCCTTCCCTCAACATTCCTGCCGCGCCAGACGGTGCTGACATTTCGAAGGTCACTCCTGCCGAAGGGCTCAGGGCCGTGCTCGACAATCTGGACGCCCTGGTTTATGTCTCTGACTTCGAAACCTATGAACTCCTTTACATGAATGCCTATGGCCGAAGAATCTGGGGTTCTATAGATGGGAAAAAGTGCTGGGAAGTCCTGCAGGATAACGCCAGCCCCTGCGACTTCTGCACCAATCACCTGCTGATTGATTCCGAAGGCACCCCTTCCCCGCCTCATATCTGGGAATTTCAGAACCGGTTGGACAAACGCTGGTACCAGTGCCGGGATCAGGCAATTCCCTGGATAGACGGCCGACTGGTCCGCCTCGAAATTGCTACAGATATCACCGACCGAAAGGAAATGGAGCTGGCGCTCAAGGAGGCCCATGAAAAAGCTCGGGCCGCTGCATTGGAGGACGACCTTACCGGACTTCACAACAGGAGAGCCTTTTTCGAGCTGGGTAACCAGCTTTTGAAGCAGTCCCGAAGAAACGGCTCGCCTCTGGCGATCATCATGTTTGACCTGGACCACTTCAAACAGATCAATGATAACCATGGCCACGAGACCGGAGATGAGGTTCTGCGGCACATAGGGCAGGTTCTGGAAACCAACGTCCGGGAGGCGGATGTTGCAGCTCGTATTGGTGGTGAAGAGTTCGCGATCCTGCTTGCTGATGCCGATGCCGTTCAGGCTTCAGAAATGGCAGAGCGACTGCTGAGCCTCATGCAGAAAACGCCAGTCCGGTACCGTGATGTCCGTATCCGGCCAACCGCCAGTTTCGGCATTTCAGCCCTTCGCCCTGAGGAGTCAAATCTCGAGAATCTTCTGGCGAGAGCGGATAACGCGATGTATGAGTCAAAAGCTCTTGGCAGGGGGCGGGTGCGTATCAAGGCCTGAACCGCACCCGGAGCAATTCACCCTGGCCGTTTTGTTACCGCCATGGTCAGCCGGGAAATACAGGTGGTTTTCCCTTCTTCGTTCTCAAGCAGGATTTCCCATACCTGAGTAGCACTACCAATGTGAATGGGCCTGGCCGTTCCATAGACCCAGCCCTTGGTGACCGGACGGATGTGGTTGGCGTTGATGTCCAGCCCAACCGCTACGGTTTCCGGATCTTTCAGACAGCAATTAGCCGCCATACTGCCCAGAGTTTCCGCCAGCAGGACGGATGAGCCCCCGTGGAGAATGCCAAACGGCTGAACCGTGCGCTCATCAACGGGCATGCGACCTTTAACGTAGTCATCACCAATCTCAAGGTACTCAATACCCATGTAGCTGACTGCGGTGTTCTCGCTGGCCTTGGCGAGGTGTTCAAGATTGGGGGTGCTGGTCCAGATTGCCATAGAGGAACTGATCTCGTTGTTGTTTGAAACAGGAAAAACAAGACCCCCAGTTTATACAGATAGGATGCGAACTACCAAGCCCTTCTTTGCTGCCCCGTCATGGACTTTTCAATTAATCCCTCAAACTCCAGCGCAGGCAGTGGCCGGCTGAAATAGTAGCCCTGAAAGCGGGTGCAGCCCATGCCGACAAGGCGCTCCAACTGCCCTTTGGTTTCCACACCTTCCGCCACTGCTGATAACCTGAGCGCAGAGGCCAGGGCCAGGATGGTCTCGGCAATGGCAGCGTCGTTCGGGTCATCCAGAATGTCCCGCACAAACCCCTGGTCAATTTTCAGCTCATCGAGGGAGAGACGTTTGAGATAGCCAAGGGATGAGTACCCCGTGCCAAAATCGTCCAGGGAGATTCGTATCCCCATGCTTCTCAGTGTGCGAAGCGTCTCTTCCACCAATTCAAGGTCGTAGGCCAGCGCGCTTTCGGTAATTTCCACTTTCAGGTTTCTGGGGGATGCACCGGTTTTTCTCAGTAATGCCATCACGGTCGAACAGAAAGAGGGCAGGTGAAACTGCCTTGCACTCACGTTTACCGAAACCTGAAGCTGCGACAGTGCACCGGCCCGCTTCTTCCAGCTGGCGACCCGGGAGAGAACTTCTTCCAGAACCCAATAGCCAACCGATTCAATGAGCCCCGTCTCCTCCGCCAGCGGAATAAATTCGGCGGGAGACACCATACCGCGGCCCGGGCAATGCCACCGAAGCAATGCCTCGGCCCCTACCGGTTTACCTTTCTCGTCAACCAGAACCTGATAGTGGACCGCCAACTGATTCTTCCGTAAAGCCAATCGAAGGTCGGATTCCATGGCCAGACGCTCAGACACCTTTTTCTGCATCATCGAATCGTAAAAACGGATGCAATTGCGGCCGTCTTCCTTGGCACGAAACATGGCCATATCCGCCTGGCTGAGAAGCTCTTCAAGGGAGGTATCGTGATCGAAGAACAGGGTCACCCCGATGCTTGGGGTGCCCGTGTAGTCGATGCCGTTAAGATCATAGGGTTCGTTCAGGGCATCCCGGACCTTTTCGCAGACCTTTTCCACCCGGGCAGCGGCATTGGCAGCATCGGCTGGAAACCCTTTCAGAATAAGAACAAATTCGTCGCCTCCAAGCCTGGCGACAGTATCCCATTCGCGGACCGTCTGTTTCAGCCTCTGACCTACCTGAATCAACAGCTCATCACCGGTCAGATGCCCCGCTGAGTCATTGATGTTCTTGAAGTTATCAAGATCGATAAATACCAGGGCACCATGATTCTGATCCCGAGTGCTTCCGGTTAACGCCTGCGCCAGGCGGTCCCTCAGTAACCGACGGTTTGGCAGACCAGTGAGCGGGTCGTAGAACGCCAGTTTCTCGATCTCGGATTCTGACTGCTTGCGGTCAGTCACGTCGTAGAAATAGCCGTGCCAGATCGTACTGTTATCCGCCAGACGGGCGGGCACTGAACGGGCTTCTATCCATGCGGCACTGCCGTCTTTTCTGAACGCCCGGAAATCAGTTTCGAACGGCGTCATCTGCAGGCGGGATTCTTCTACCTTTTCAAGAAAGCCTGCCTTGTCATCATGATGAATGAGTTCCAGCAAAGGTCTGGCGTCTGGCCGGAGTGTGTCCACTGCCAAACCAAACATGATCTCTACTTTTTTGCTGAGGAAAGGAAAGGTTACTCGCCCGTCCGGGTAAATCCTGAACTGGAAGATGACCCCCGGGAACTGATCAGAATACCGGTAGAGGCTGTTCTCATACCTTGCATTGCGCCCGGCCAGTATTTGACGATGCACCGAGGAACCCAATACGTCACCCAACTGAACCAGGAACTCTCTCATTGCTGCATCCGGAGTTTCGGAGCGATCAAGAAAATCAAATCCCAGCACACCGGCCAGTTGGCCTTCCAGTTTTATCCCGATCAGGATCAGGCTTCGGATTCCCTGTCGCCGGAATTCGAGTTTTTCTTCATTTGCCTCATCGGGGAGTTTTTCAACGTCAGGAATAACAACAACCGGAAAGTCATCAAGTTGCTCTGCCAGCCACGGAAACCGCTCCATTGGCACATTCTGGATGGCATCTCGTTGGGGTGACGTTCCGGGGCTGCAGATCTCGTGAGTGATGGAGGCAGTCTGGGTGGCCTCTTCAAGCATCACCAGATAGCTGCGATCCGCCTTGAGATGGGTGCCAAGTTCGGCAATGACCTTCTGGATGCTCCCATCCAGTTCGTCAATCCTCGACCGGGCCAGACTGAGAGACAGCCTGTAAACAAGTTCTCGTTGATCGCGGGTAACTGCTTCTACCATCGCTACGGACTCCTTCCCAGCAATACTTCCTGTTTATCCGTTACACTTGCTCGAAGCGCCTCTGACAACTTACGACGAGTACACTCCTACAGTTCACGCGCCTGCGACAAAGGCCACCTCTCAACTCGCTCCGGTATAAATCGCCTTGAACTGCCGGACCAACTCATCCACGCGGCCCGAATTAACGAGCTCATAGAGGCGCTCGGCAATGCGCTCTCTCAGCTCAAAGGAGTTGCAGGGTGAAGCCTTGGAAAAGGTAAAAAACAGACCCTCACGGCTCACCGGGGTTTGCAGGGGAACGAATTCTTCAGCAATGCCCATGTATTCAAGTTTCACCTCGCCCTGCAGGACTTCGTAGAGGACATAATCAACCCGGCCAACCTTCGCCATCTGAAAGGATTGCTCAATCGACCTGACACCTTCGATACGGAGGTTCTGTTCTGCATACCGGTCAAAGTTCTGGCCAAAGCTGTTGTTTATCAGGGTACTACCACGCTTGCCCGCCAGATCCGGCCAATGGCGATAGACAAACTCCCTGCCTTTGGGTACCCAGACAGCAGTCGGTAGGTGCGTGATCGGAGGCAGCAGATAATCCATGTAGCCAATACGCTCGGAGGTGATGAATGCACCCGCAACCATGTCGATTTGACCCTGGCGAGCCAAGTGTTGAACCCTGGCCCATGAGCCAATGTCTTTCACTTCCACGTAGATGCCAAGGGGCTCGGTGATTTCCCTCAGTAAAGCAGGTACAGCACCAATCAGATAGCCCGGATGTTGTTCATCGCGCCAGAGCAGGGGCGGATATTCCGGATTACCACTGACCGTGAGCGTATTGCATGGGGTTTCCGGCATAGCATTGGCCGGCACCAGAAACAGCACGGCAACCAAAAAGACAAGTGACCTACCAGCAACAGACGAAAATAAGTTATTCAACTCTGACAAGCCCCTCTTTTTGCCAGCCCAAACGGCCGGTTTCGACAACCTGACGACGTATTCCCGGCACCGGCCGGATCATGAAAAGATCGCCGTTTCGGCCCACCATGGCACGGGGTACACCAGTTGCTTTGGCTATGTCAGCATGCGTTTCCATGTGTTCAGCCTCACCATGAACCGGAATGGCAATGGCAGGCTTTACCCATTTATACATTAACTCCAGCTCTTCCTGCGCGGGATGACCTGAAGCATGAATTGGCAAATCAGCATCCTCGGCCGTGATTACCCTCACCCCCAACTCTTTCAGTCTGGTCACCAGCGCCTCGATGGATTCCTCGTTGCCGGGGATGGCGCGAGCGCTGAAGATTACCGTGTCGCCCGCCTCCAGCTCAAAATCCGGATGGGTACCAGAGGCCAGTCTGCGCAGAGCCGTTCGCGGCTCGCCCTGACTGCCCGTGGCCACGGCCAGTACTTCGTCCCGCGGGAGATACCCCAGATGTGCCGGATTGATCAACTGGTCAGCCGAATCCCACAGCCCTGCAGCCCTGGCGGCGCCACTCATATTGATCAAAGACCGGCCCAATAAACCCATATAACGGCCGGTTTCCCTCGCGATTGAGGCCAGAGTATGTAATCGGGCGATATTACTGCCAAAACAAGTCACTACAACGCGGCCCTCGGCGGTGCGGGTCGCCCTGAGCAATCCTTCATGCAAGGCCGCCTCGGATACCGAATGACCCGAGACTGTGGCGTTGGTGGAATCACACACCATGGCGTTCACGCCCTCGTTTGCCAGATCGGTGAAGGTTTTTGGCGAATAGCCATGGCCTACCAGCGGCTGCTCATCCAGCTTCCAGTCACCGCTGTGGAAGATGTTACCGGCGGCGGTGCGAATCATCAGCGCGTTAGGGTCCGGGATGGAGTGAGTCAGCGCCAGCCATTGCACGCTGAATGGCCCGATCTGCTTGCTCTGGCCGGTCTCCACTTCGATGATCGGCACCCGGTGCAGCAAGTCGAACTCCGCGAGCTTGCGACGCAGAATTTCGGCCGTGAACCGGCTGGTGTATATCGGACACTGCAGCAGCGGCCAGAGGTAGGGAACAGCTCCGACATGATCTTCGTGGGCGTGGGTAATTACCAGGCCCGCCAGCCGTTCACGGCGGTCAGCAATGAACGCAGGATCCGCCATTTGAACCGGCGGCTCGCCACGATGATGCACCGTGCCATCAGCAGCAATGCGACCTGGCTTTGGAAAGGTAACACCACAATCCACCATCAACCAGGCACCATCGTGGCCATAGAGGTTGAGGTTCATACCAATTTCACCGGTTCCACCCAGGGGTAGGAACCAGAGGTCAGACTGTTCGGGAATCATTCAGCAAATCGGTCCATGTACTTCAACACCAGGTCCTCGTGTATGCCTTCCAATTCAATCAGTTTCAGCGCCGCCCGAATGTCATCGGCATACTTCAGCACGGGCGAGTTCTTCGCAACAGCGATGTAGGAGCGCTCTCCAGGCACAAAGAACGGTGAAACCTTAACATCCAGCCCCAACTTTTCGACCGCGTACAAACCGACAAGCTCTGGGGCGATCACGACATCTACCCGGCCTTTCTGCATCATCAGCATCAGGTTTTCGTAACGGGGCGCAGGCTCCTTGAGAAGTTTGTCATCAGTATCAAACCGGGAGAAATACGACGCCCCCTCCAGAATACCAATGGCTCGTCCATACAGATCGGCGTAGCGCTCAATGCGATCTTCTGCGTTAAGGTAAAAAAACAATCGCCGTTCCGGAGGAAATGCCGGCGCCACGAACTCCATGAGCTCGGTCCGTTCGGCGGTCTCCAGGGGCCCCAGCATGACATCCACCTCACCCTGCTGCACCATCCTCAAGACCCGCCGGAAAGGCGCCTCCCGATAATGCACTTTCCAACCCAACCGATCAGCGATTTCCTGGAAGATATCCACATATAGGCCCGTTGGCTCCCCACCCTCGATAATCCGGTAGGGGGGCGCATGATTGGCACCCACGGTTACGGTCAGCGCTTCCACGGTTTCCGTGCCCTGCTGGGCCGAAACAGGAAACACTAACGCCATAAGAACAGCGGTGGCGAACACTCGCATTCCAGTCATCCTTGCCTGTGAGGTTTTCAGATTCTTATGAGGTCTGGCCATCTGTCTCCAGTATAGACGGTTCAAGATCCGGGATCGTCGGATTTACGTACTGACGGTTGAATTCAGTCACTGATGGCACAACTTCATTATCACAGCAATCAAGAAGCGCCATTCATTCGTCAATGAAAAGGACGGACACCATGAAGATTCTGATGGTTCTTACATCCCATGACCAGATGGGCGACACCGGCCATAAGACCGGCTTCTGGCTCGAAGAGTTCACCGCGCCTTACTACGTTTTCCGGGATGCCGGCGCAGACATCACCATTGCGTCACCGAAGGGTGGCCAACCGCCAGTCGATCCCAACAGCGAGGCCGAGGAAGCGCTGACCGAGACCACGCGTCGGTTCCAGCAGGATGCCCATGCCAAGGAATCCCTCGCCAGCACTAAAAAGCTGAGCGACGTGGACATGAACGAATACGACGCGATTTTCTATCCAGGTGGTCACGGCCCGCTCTGGGACCTGGTTAACGACGACAAGTCCATTGCCCTGATCAAGACAGCCTACGAGCAGGACAAGGTGATTGGTGCAGTTTGCCACGCACCAGCCGTGTTCAAAAACGTGGAAGTGAAACCGGGCCAGAACATCGTTGGCGGCCGGGAAGTAACAGGCTTCACCAACAGCGAGGAAGAAGCGGTTGGCCTTAGCGGCGTGGTGCCTTTCCTGCTGGAAGACATGCTGAAGGAAAACACCGCCACCTACACCCGCGGTGACGACTGGGCACCGCACATCGTGGTGGACGGCAAGCTGATTACCGGGCAAAACCCGGCCTCTTCCGAGGGGGCAGCGAAGGCCGTTGTGCAGGCTCTTCAAGAGGCCTGATCCGGCAGTAACTGCAGGATGAATCCAGGGCCAGATGAATTTCATCTGGCCTTCTTTTTTGCTTCCAGCCTACTCCCCTGCGTGACTGATCAACTCGCCCGGAGCGCCCAGCTCCAGCAATTGACGAATGTGATCCGGTATCGCCAACTTGCCCATCACCGAAGGCTGAATCAGCACATAGGTGACGTCCGCATCGGCGATAAATCCGTCATCCCCATACCGGAAAAACTCCAGATGCAGGGTAAATGAAGTGTTTCCGATTCGTCCGACGCGAATGCGGGCTTCCAGAACATCATCAAACTTCGCCGGGGCCTTCCAGTTCACCGTCAGGCTCACCACCTGGATATCCAGGTCCTGATCCAGCAGGTGCTGATAATCGCCAAACAGGGTGCGAATGTATTCGTTGACAGCAATATCAACGAAATCCGCATAACGTGCGTTGAACACCACGCCCTGGGCATCGCATTCACCATAGCGAACCCGGAAGCGAAAACGGAAAGGCAACTCACCAGCCATGACGCGCTCCGATTAAAGTTCAGTTACTGTCGCCAACAGCTTCTCATATCTGTGCTAACGTTTTGAGGAATATCTCAAAAAAGCTGGCCATCGCTATGAGCAACCCCAAGCACACCCTTTTCTGGATGACGCTGTTCCTCGGCGTGGTCGTCATCGTCGGCGCCCTGATCCACAAGCCCCTGATTTCGGCCTTTATGGCCAACTGGGTTTTCAATCTGCTGATTCTCGGGGTTCTGATCATCGGCATCGCCCTCACCTACAGGCAGGTGTTCGTGCTGTTTCCGGAACTGAAGTGGATCGCCCAGTTCAGAACCGGACACGCCGGCCTTTCGGTGGTTCAGGAGCCCAAGTTGCTTAAGCCGCTGGCAAGACAGCTCGGCGAGGACGCAACCAAGGACCGGTTCACACTGTCTACCCTTTCCCTTCGAACCGTGCTCGATGGTATCCACTCCCGCATGGACGAACAGCGGGAAATCACGCGCTATTTCATCAGCCTGCTGGTCTTCCTCGGCCTGCTGGGTACTTTCTGGGGCCTGCTGGGCACCATCAACTCGGTCGGCCAGGTCATCACCGGACTGGATATGAGCCAGGAAGACTTCGGCAAGGTGTTTGCGGAGCTTCAGGAAGGCCTGCTTACGCCGCTTGAGGGCATGGGCACCGCGTTCAGCTCCTCTCTGCTGGGATTGGGCGGCTCACTGATACTGGGCTTCCTGGATATCCAGGCCGGCCATGCCCAGAACCGCTTTTATGACGGCCTGGAGGAGTGGCTGACAGGTGTGACCAACCTCGTGGACCGGATAGACGACGAGAAAGACCTGTCATGATCGGTTCCAGGCGCCGAAGCCGAAGCACCACCAACGTCTGGCCGGGATATGTGGATGCCCTGTCGGCTCTGCTGATGCTGGTCATATTCATGCTGCTGGTCTATGTGGTCAGCCAGCTCTACCTGTCCCAGACACTCTCTGACCGGGATACCCAGCTCGCCCGACTCAATGCCCAGTTGAACGAGCTCTCGGAATTGCTCGGCCTGGAAGAAAACAGAAGCGAGGCACTGGAAAATCAGTTAACCAGCCTTCAGGAGCGGAACAACAGTCTGGTCGGTCAGCTGGAATCCACCCGTGAACAACTGATGCGGCAAACCGCCATGGCCGATGCGCAATCGGAGCGACTGGCCAGCATGGAAGAGTCGATTGACGAGAAAGACGATATATCGGCCAGCCAGCAGGCGATGATCCTGAGGCTGTCGAATCAGATAGCCTCCTTGCGAGAGCAACTCAGGCAGATTGCCTCGGCGCTGGAGCTCCAGGAACAGATGACCGCCGACAAGGAGCAGGAACTGGAACAGGTCAGCAGACGGCTGAACACCCTACTGGCCGAGCGCGTCAACCAACTCGAACAGTATCAGTCCGAGTTCTTTGCCCGGTTGCGGGATATTCTGGCAGGCAACGAGAATGTCCGGATCGTCGGCGACCGGTTCCTGCTGCCCTCCGAGCTGCTGTTTGCTTCCGCCTCGGCGGAACTGGGTGAGGAAGGCCGGCAGGAGCTCGACAAGCTAGCCAAACTACTGCTGGATGTATCCGCCAAGATTCCAGAGGACGTTGACTGGATCCTGAGGATTGATGGTCATACCGATGTCATACCTATCAATACCCCGAGATTCCCCTCGAACTGGGAGCTGTCCACTGCCCGAGCCGTCGCAGTCGTGCGCTACCTTGCAGCGCAGGGTGTACCGGAACGGCGCATGGCGGCGGCCGGATTTGGCGAGTTCTTCCCGGTAGCGGAAGGCACCTCTCCGGAGGCGTTGCAGAGAAACCGGAGGATTGAGCTGAAGCTTACAGATCGCTAACTCTGCGAATGGGTTAACAGGGCGCTCACTGTCCTGGTGTATGGCGCCTCAATGCCCAGGCGCTCGCAGCGTCTCAGGACCGCACCGGCGATACTGTCGAGTTCGAGGGGCCGCCCCTTTTCCTTGTCGACCAGCATGGACGTCTTGATGGCGTTGAAATTGCTGATCAGGTCCAACATCTCGGCCAGATCCTCAGGCCCTAGGTTCACGTCATCGGCCTTCGACGCTGCTACGGTTTCCGCCATCATTCCGTGGACAATCTTCCGGAACTCGGGGTGGTGAGTAAGGCTCCGGGTGTCAAGGCCGGTCAGGGCCGAGAGCGGGTTCACGCCGTTGTTGATCACCAGCTTGCGCCAGAGCTCGTAACGGATGTTGTCAGAGACGGTTGTTGGAATACCGGCCGCCTCGAAGTCTTCCTGTAATTGCTGCAGCAACTGGCCGCGACGATCAGATCCCAGGGCCACAGGCCATTCACCCATGACAATTTGGGCAGGGCCCTCGGCCTGCACTACGCCAGGCTGGACAATATGACCGCCAATTCGGACAGCCAGGCCACCCAGAACCCTGTGCTCCCCCAGCAATGAGGCCAAGGCGGGCTCGTTATCCACCCCGTTCTGAAGCGAGAGGACCGGCACCTTGCCGTGATAGAGCCAGGGACCCAACTCGGCCAGCATCGCTTCAGTCGCCGTGGATTTGAGCGTGACCAGTACGACATCAAAATCATCCGGACGGAAACGGGCAACCACCGCGGAATGGTCCATCGACTGAACCGGAAATGACCAAACCTCATCCCCATACTGAACCGTCAGCCCCTGCTCCTCCAGAGCTGCCAGATGCGCACCACGTGCGGTGAGAACCACCTCATGTCCGGCGTGCAGCAGCCGGGCGGCATAGTAACCGCCGATGCCACCGGCACCCACTATCAATAGTCTGAGCATTTACGGAATCCCCAATGTTTTCCGCAGTCTATTGCATCCAGCCATAGCCGGCGAGTGAATGGCTGTCCTCATTCAATGCAAAGCCGAATACCCGCTGGGGGGCTTTCAGCCCCCCCAGACTGAACGCAGTATTCAGCACGCACAGGGTGGGGTCGGCAACAGGGACATCCTGCCCACGCCTGGCTCGGCGCCCGGCCAGACTGCCCTCTGACATGGCTTGACGCCAGAGTTGCTCATGCTCCCACTGCTGTATCAGGTTGCGAATGTAGGCATCGTGCGGTTGGTGATTTATCTCACTCGCGCCCTGCTCTTTCTGATCCAGGCAGATAAGCAGAATACCCTGCTCCCGGAGCGCCTCCAGGCAGTGACCAATCTGCCTGTAGTCGTCGCTGGTCATACCGGTATTCAGCCTCAACTCAATGACTTCTTCCGGCGCCACACCGGTCATGCTCGCAGCCAGCGATTCCAGTCCGGGGTCCCGGCCACCCTCAATAGTGGCCTGAAATCCTCTATCGGCCATCAGCGATTGCAGACGCTCTGCAAGAAGGCCTTTGCCGCATTGGTGAAAAATCTCGGGTTTGTCGCCACCCTTTCGAGAAGTGATAAAGGTGACATTGCCAACCTGCATGTCTCGCTTGATCAGACGACGGAGCCGGGGTTGGCTTATCGGAGCTGAATATGCATCTCTGTCACAGGACAGGTAAAACACTGGCAATCTCGGCACGAAGCCTCCCATCAAGCGATTAACGGGCGAATCGATCGGCGAACCGGGGCGTCAACGCCCCAGTTTTTTAGCCGACTGGCCGCCAATTCCAAAATGCTGCTTGGGCATTTCGGTAATAATGATCCGGACACTTTCCACCGGCGCGCCTAACGACCGTGAAATCGCATCGGTCACCTCACGGATAAGCATTTCCTTTTGCTCATCCGACCGTCCTTCAAGAATATTGATTTGCGCGACAGGCATGTGATCTCCTTACTCGAAGCGGGCAGACACGGTACCCAACCCCTGATAGCGAACCGTAATGTTGTCACCGGGTTCAACAGCAATCGCAGCCGTAATGCCTCCAGTCATAATGAAGGTGCCGGCCGGAATGTGCTCTCCTCGCTCGGCGAGCAGGTTGGCCAGCATGGCAACACTGGAAGCTGGATGGCCAAGCACCGCAGCACCCGCGCCCACATCAACAACCTCGCCATTCTTCTCGACCACAACACCCAACGTTTTCAGGTCAACATCGGCAACATCGGCCATCTGGCCACCGGTGATAAAACGGGTGGACGAGGCGTTGTCTGCTACAACGCTTACCAGGTCGAACTTGAAGTTCTCATAGCGGGAATCGATGACTTCGACAGCTGGTATGACAAAGTCGGTGGCTGCCAGAACCTGCCCGATATGGCAGCCCGGCCCTTTCAGGGGTGCCTTGGTAACAAAGGCTATCTCCGCTTCGATTTTCGGGTGGATGAGCTCTTTGGTGTTGACCACCCCTCCATCGGGCACGCTGAAGTAATCCGCCAGAAATCCGTAAATCGGAGTCTCGACGCCCATCTGGGCCATCTTGGCCCAGGAAGTCAGGCCCATTTTCATACCCACAATCTTGTTACCACGGGCTTCCTTGCGACGACGGATCTCCCACTGCACGTCATAGGCATCCTCGAAGGTCATATCCGGGAAGTCGTTGGTGACCTTGGTGATGTCGTGGGCCTGAAGTTCGGCGTTTTCCACATGCTCGGCCAGAGCCAGAACCTGCTCTTGGTTTAGTGTTTTGCTCATGCGTTTTGCTCCTTTTGGGCCGCCAGCAGATCCAGCGCCACGTCCACGATCATGTCTTCCTGGCCGCCAACCATGCGGCGCTTGCCCAACTCAACCAGAATATCTACGGCCTTCAGACCGTACTTCTGCGCCGCCACTTCGGAGTGGCGCAGGAAGCTGGAATAGACACCGGCATAGCCCAGGGCCAGGGTTTCGCGGTCCACCCGCACCGGGCGGTCCTGCAACGGGCGCACAATGTCATCGGCCGCGTCCATCAGGGCGTACACGTCCGTGCCATGCTCCCAGCCCATCTTGTCAAAGGCCGCAATGCACACTTCCAGCGGTGCGTTGCCGGCGCCAGCACCCATGCCGGCCAGGGAAGCATCGATCCGGTCACAACCTTCCTCAACGGCAACAATGGAATTGGCCACGCCCAGCGCGAGATTGTGATGAGCATGCATGCCCGTCTGGGTCTCCGGCTTGAGCACATCCTTGAGTGCCCGGAACCGGTCCCGGATGTCGTTCATGTTCATGGCGCCGCCGGAGTCGACGACGTACAGGCAGGTGGCGCCGTAGTCTTCCATCAGCTTGGCCTGCTCTGCCAACCCTTTTGGTGTCTGCATGTGGCTCATCATCAGAAAACCAACGGTGTCCATGCCCAGCTTGCGGGCGTGTTCAATGTGCTGTTTAGAGACATCCGCTTCGGTGCAATGAGTGGCCACACGGACAATCCGGGCACCGGCGTTATAGGCGTTATCCAGGTCATGGACGGTACCGATGCCGGGCAACAGCAGAGTGGCGATTTTGGCGTGCTCGATCACTTCCGCCACCGCCTCGATCCACTCCAGATCAGTGTGGGCGCCGAAGCCGTAATTGAAGCTTGAGCCCTGAAGGCCATCACCGTGGGCTACCTCAATGGAGTCCACCTTGGCCTTGTCCAGTGCCCGTGCGATGTCCTGCACGTTCTTGATGGAGTACTGGTGGCGAATGGCGTGGCTGCCGTCGCGCAGGGTCACGTCGGAGATGTAGAGTTTTTTGCCGGGGTTGAATGTCATGGGAATATCCTCCTCAGTTGACCAGCGATTCGGCGATGCGCTCGGCGGTACCGAGAGCGGCGGAGGTCATGATGTCCAGATTGCCTGCATAGGCCGGCAGGTAGTGGGCCGCTCCCTCCACTTCCAGGAAGATGGAAGTCTTCAGGCCGCTGAAGCGACCCAGGCCTGGAACGTTCATGGGCTGGTCTTCGGGGATGTCATCAAACTGCACTTTCTGCTTCAGGCGGTAGCCTGGCACATAGCTGTTTACGGCCTGGACCATTTCTTCCACCGAGGCCTCCACTTCAGCCTTGTCTGCTGCGTCGGAGAGCACGTACACGGTATCGCGCATCAGGAGGGGCGGCTCGGCCGGGTTCAGGATGATGATGGCCTTGCCCTTCTGGGCACCGCCCACCACCTCAATGGCCCGGGACGTGGTTTCGGTAAACTCGTCGATATTGGCGCGGGTACCGGGGCCGGCGGACTTCGAGGAAATCGAGGCAACGATTTCGGCGTAGTGGGCCTTGGCCACTCGTGATACCGCCGCAACCATAGGAATGGTGGCCTGGCCGCCGCAGGTAACCATGTTGACGTTGCCTTCCTGAAGCTGCTGCTCAAGATTCACCACCGGCACGCAGTAGGGGCCGATCGCCGCAGGCGTCATATCAATAATCTTGATGCTCTCCTTGTGGCCGCGCAGAAAAACCTCGTTGTGCATGTGGGCCTTCGCGGAGGTTGCATCGAATACAATGTCGATGTCGGCGAATTCCGGCATCTTCACCAGTCCATCCACCCCTTCGTGGGTGGTGGCCACGCCCATCCGGGCAGCACGGGCCAGACCGTCCGATTCCGGATCGATCCCGACCATGGCGCCCATTTCAATGTTCTTGCCATTGCGCAGAATCTTGATCATCAGGTCGGTGCCGATGTTGCCCGAGCCGATGATGGCTGCCTTTATTTTCTTGCTCATAGCCTAGTCCTCGTTGTTCTTTTCAATCAGGCAAAACGCACCGAGGCGCTACCGATGCCACCGATATCGACCCGCATATAATCACCGGCCTTGACCGGCTCCAGTGGCACCAGAGAACCGGAAAGGATGACCTCCCCTGCCCTCAGGGAAATACCGAACTCGCCCAGGGTATTAGCCAGCCACGTAACGCAATTCACCGGAGAACCGAGTGCTGCCGCTCCGGCTCCGGCACTGAGAACACTGCCGTTCTTCTCCACCACCATGCCGCAAGTCACCAGATCCACCTTACGCGGAGACACCGCCTGATCCCCCAGAACAAACAAACCACAGGAGGCGTTGTCGGCAATGGTGTCCTGAATGGCGATCTTCCAGTCCTGGATGCGGGAATCGACGATTTCGAAACAGGGCATCACACACTCGGTTGCCGCCAGCACGTCTGCATTGGTGATCCCTGGTCCGGTCAGATCCTTTTTCAGGATGAAGGCAATTTCGCCCTCCGCCCGGGGGGCAATCAGCCGATCACTGATGGGCATCACCTCGCCACTGTTGAACACCATGTCGTCGGTGAGGTACCCGAAATCCGGCTGGTGTACGTTCAGCATGCTCTGCACCGCCTTGCTGGTTACACCGATCTTCTTGCCAATGATGGAGGCCCCATCGGCAAGACGACGCTCCAGCATGCGCAGGGAAATGTGGTAGGCATCGTCGATACTGATTTCTTGACCACGACTGGTCAGCGGCGCGACCGCCTCCCGGCTCAACATGGCCTGGTATAACTCGTCGCCAAGCGCCTGAATTTTTGACTGTTCCATTAATTACCTCCGGTGGCGGCCTGGTCGGCTTCGCTCAGGAAATCGTTGACCAGTCGTGCAAAACGGCTGGCATGTTCAATTTGTGTCCAGTGTCCGCAACGTCCAAAAACATGAAGCTGGGCCCGGTTGATCAGTTCGGCCAGCTTCAGTGACGCCTCCAGCGGGATCACTTCATCCTCGCGGCCATGGAGTATCAGGGTTTCGTGGGGTAGCGCCCGAATGTCCTCTTCCTTGCTCGCAAGGTTGTCGACCCAACGCTGGCGCGGCGCCGGGAACATGGCGGAAAACGACTCCTGGAAACCTGGACGGACACTGGCCTGGTAACGCATCTGTGCCAGCTCTTCGGTCAGCAGACTCTTGTCGTAGGCGAACACATCCATCAGCCGGCGCATGGTGTCCAGCGAGGGCTCGTAACCCCAGACTTCATCCAGACCCTGGGTGATCGGAAAGCTCACGCCCACCGACCCCATCAGCACCAGCCGACGCACCCTTTGCGGATGTCCAATGGCCAGGGCGAGGGCCAGTCCGCCGCCGAACGAGTTACCCACGAGATCAACCTGTTCCAGGCCCAACTCGTCCAGAACGCCAATTGCGTGCTTCACCCAGCGTTCCCGGTTGTAGGTTTGGTCCGCAGGCCGCTCGCTGTATCCAAAACCAAGCATGTCTGGCGCAATCACGCGCCGATTTCGAGCCAGCTCAGGCATCACCAGTCGCCAATTGGCCCAGGCTGTAACGCCTGGACCTGACCCGTGAATCATCATGACCGGAAATCCCTCTCCCAGGTCGTGCAGGTTGGTGCTGTAGCCAGCGGCGTTAATCTCTCGCCCGATTTCCGGACTCTCTACAGGTGCGTTCATGGCTGCCTCACAGTTTCACGCAGATGTTCTTCATCTCGGTGTAGAACTCCAGCGAATGAACGCCACCCTCGCGGCCAACACCCGATTGTTTGCTCCCGCCGAAGGGGGTCCGAAGGTCCCGCAGGAACCAGCTATTCACCCAGATAATGCCCGCCTCAATCTGGCCAGCAACGCGGTGCGCACGGGTGATGTTTTCGCTCCAGATCGCAGAGGCCAGCCCGTACGGCAGGCTGTTGGCCAGCTCAATGGCCTCCTCTTCGGTGTCGAAGGGGCGAATGTGGCAACAGGGGCCGAAGATTTCGTCCGTCACCACCGCCGAGTCGTCCGCGAGACCGGTCCAGATGGTCGGCTCAACCCAGGCTCCGCCCGCCAGCTCTGCAGGCATGTCCGGAACACCGCCGCCGGTGACCACGGTAGCGCCGTCATCAACCGCTTTCTGGTAGTAGGAGAGGACTTTCTCACGGTGCTTGAGACTCACCAGTGGCCCAAGGTTGGCGTCGGCATCATCGGGGGGACCGATCTTCAGGCCCTCCGCCGCTTCCTTCAGACGGCCGACGAATTCGTCGAATATCGAACGCTCAACGTAGACCCGCTCCGTACCCAGGCAGACCTGACCACAGTTCGCGAAGGCAGAACGCATGGTGCCCTCAATCGCCTTTTCCATGTCACAGTCTGCGAATACCAGGCCGGCATTCTTGCCTCCCAGCTCCAGGGAAATGTCGCGGATACCTTTGGCAGCGGCCTTCATAATGACCTCGCCAGTACCGGTCTCGCCGGTGAAGGTAAAGCCGTCTACCTGTGGATGCTCGGTCAGATACGCACCGGCAGAATCACCGCCGAAGCCATGCACCACGTTGTAGACACCGTCCGGAACGCCGGCCTCTTTCATCACCTCGCCCAAAAGGGCTGTGGTGGTCGGTGTCTCTTCCGACGGCTTGACCACCACTGTATTGCCGCAGGCCAGGGCCGGTCCGACCTTCCAGGTCATCAGCAGCAAAGGCAGGTTCCAAGGACTGATGACGCCAATGACGCCTTTCGGACGACGGACCGCATAGTTCAGGGCACCGGTACCATCCGGAGTCGGCATTTCAAAGGATTCGGTGGGCACGTTCTTGATCATGTCCGCGAACACTTTGAAGTTGGCGGCCCCCCGGGGGATGTCGATATGGCTGGCCAGAGATTTCGGCTTGCCGGTATCGAGACACTCTGCCTCCAGGAACTCATCAAAACGGGCGTTGATCCCATCCGCCACTTTGTGAAGGATGGCGGTACGCTGTTCCAGGGTCATTTTGCCCCAGGGACCCCGCAGCGCGGCTCTTGCCGCCTTCACTGCTGCGTCCACCTCTTCCCGGCCAGCTTCGTGAACCTTGCTGATCACTTTGCCGTTCGCAGGATTAACGTTGTCGAACAGCCTGCCACTGGCCGAACCAACGTACTGCCCATTGATGTAGTGTTTGATGTCTTTCATTGCTGCTAAATCCTGTTGCGCCAGTGTCGGTTGTCAGGTCAGTACCGTCAGGAACCGTTCGTTCAGTACCCGGTCGTGGTAGAAGATGGCCTTGCCCAGTTGCTCTGCCTGCCAGGTAACCGGCTTGTGATCGGGGTAGTTGTAATCTCCGCCACAGAACACTTCGTTGCGGTTGCCGGAAGGATCGAAGAAATAGATCGTCTTGCCATGGGTCAGGCCATGTCGGGTGGGACCGATGTCAATGGAGGTGTCGGTCATAGAGATCAGATCGGCCGCCCTGAGCACGTCTTCCCAGGTTTCCAGGTAGAACGAAGCGTGGTGGAACTTGCCTTTCTCTTCATGATGAATAAAGGCAATGTCATGAGCCTTGGTGGACAGAGTGAGGAACTGCGCGATTCGGGTTCCGTCGCCGTCGAGCACCTGTTCGGCCAGATAGAATCCGAGTACGTTAACGAACAGGTCGTAGGTGGCAGCCAACTCTGGCCCATAAAGAAGGCAGTGGTCGAAGCGGACCGCTTTCATGCCATCCAGTCCACGCGGCCAGGCTTCCGGGTTGACTTCGGTAATGCCCCATTTGCCGGTGTACTTCTTGTCAGCGTAAAGTTCGAACGTGTGACCCGAGGGGGCGTTGAAACGAACCCGCCGACCGCAATCTTTCAGTTCCCCTTCCGGAACCTGTTCAACCTCCACGCCATGATCTGCCAGATCTTTTTCGAGTTGCTGCAGGGAGGCTTCATCCACCACCTTGAAGGCCATAAAGTCCATGCCCGGCTCATCTGCAGGTCGGAGCACAACCGAGAACTTGTCCACCTCCGTCCAGGCTTTCAGATACACGCGACCGTGATCGTCCCGGTCGGTTTCAATAAGACCCAGAAGGTCTGTGTAGTGTTTGAGGGCCTCATCCATATCGAGTACGCGGATCTGGACGTGGCCGGGACGCATTACACCTTTTTTCATGACAGTTACCTCAACGCTCTTGTTGTTGTTTGCTCGCTCGTTTCGCCCGGCGCGGATGGCTCCAGGCACTCAATAGTCAGATCGGTGACCGGATAGATCCGGCAGGCCAGGACCTCCCCTTGCTCAATGGCTTCCGGCGGTGCGTGTGCGCGGCTCATCTTCCCGCACTCGTATTCACCCTCGACCACCCGGATCTTGCAGAAGCCGCAGCCACCGCCACGGCAGCCGACGGGCACGCACTTCACACCCCATTGCTCCATCGCTTTGAGAACGCTTTGCCCTTCACCGCAAGTAAAGCTGTCCCCGGTTGTCCGGTTGGTTACCTGGCATCCGATACCCATGGCGCACCTCCGGTTATATCTTCTTGAACAGGGCCGAACGCTGGGTGTCTTCCGCCCCGTCTGCCGCTGTCAGGAACTTCTCCATAAAAATGTCACGCTCGAACAGCCGCCCCTGCATCAGTGCCGTGATAGCCGCATCAATCATCGGAGGGGGGCCACACAGGTAGGCCTTGTTGCCAGCAAAACGGCCATCGAAATGGGCTTTGGCTGCGTCATGGACATAGCCACGGAAACCCTGCCATTCAGAGTCTTCTTCCGCCTGACTGAGAGCCGGTACATAGGTGAAGTTGTCGTGATCGCGATCCAGAGCCTCGAATAACTCCCGGTTGTAGAGCTCGGCAAGGTTTCTGGCGCCCTGGAACAGGACAATCTTGCGTTCGTCGTTCTGTGCCAGAAGATCCAGGATCATCGATTGGGGGCTGGACAACCCTGAACCGCCAGCGATGAAGATCAGGTCGCCAGGCTGGGAACTGCGCACGAAGAACTGGCCGTAGGGGCCTGAAAGATTCAGCGCATCACCGGTTTTCAGTTGTTCGTGGATGTAGGTAGTGGCAGCACCGCCCTCAACGAGACGAACATGCAGCTCCACTTCATCGGCTTTGCCGGGTGGATTAGCCAGAGAGAATGCCCGGGCGCCATCGACACCAGGCAACTCGATATTGATGTACTGGCCCGCCTGGAACGTCATGGGGCGGTCCAGCTTCAAATGCACACCTCTGATGGTTGGAGAAAGCTCCACGATGTCCGTCACAGTGGCGGTATAGTCCTCAACCGGGTAGCCCTCGAAATCCGGATCCACATCGATATCCGCTTCGATGGTTACATCGCTTTCAACAGTGGCGCAGCAGGCCAATACCTTGCCCTCGTCACGTTCGATATCCATCAGGGCGAAGGGAGAGGCGTCACCAATTTCGACATCACCTTCCAGTACCTGGACCTTGCAGGTGGCGCAGGTGCCATGCCCGCAGGCAAACGGCAACCAGACACCCTGGCGCAGTGCGGCTTGAAGGATGGTCTGCCCATCCTCCACTTCAATCTGCTCGCCTATGGGCTCGATCGTTACGGTGTGACTCATGGCGCTTACCTCAGGATGCAGAGCCGGCAATGCCGTTCAGTTCTGGAGTGATCACAGTCAGCATGCTCTTGTGGTCAATGCCACTGCTCTTAAGGGTGGCCGATGGGTCCGGCGTGAAAGGCTCGCCGTTGAGTTGCCACTGGGCGTCCAGGAATCTGGCTCTGGCCGAGTCCGGGTGAGCCTCGACCGCCGGCTTCAGCACCTCCTCGATGAAGGCTCCAAAGGTAATGTCTGGCTGCACCAGGAAGGCAAACGGTGAGCAGTACATCAGATGGTGGGGCCAGTAGAGATACAGCAACTGCATGCCATGAAAGTTCTCTACCTTGTCCCGGGGTTCAAACTTGTAATCGTATAAAGCGTTCACACTCATGATGGTCACCTTGTTGTTTTTGTGGGGGAAACGCCCGGTGCCGATGACACCGGGCGAATCCCGGATCAGGCTGCGTCTTGCTTGGCGCTCTCGGTCTTCTCCTCGGATGACTTGCCCTTTATGGCGAGCCAGCGCTTCTGGTCCGGGGACCCCACATAGTCGAAATTGTCTTCGCCGATGTTGATGTGGTAGTACTTCGAAACCACCGTCTCGACGTCGCCGCCTTCACAGTTGCCCTGGTATATCTGGTGCACCGGCAGCCATGCCTGGACGTATTTCTCGGGCTCGTTCTTGAAGATGTCGCAGCATCCGTCCGAGCAGAAGTGATAACGTTCGCCCTCATGGTCGATCTGGCGGTGGCTGAGCATGCTCGGATCGTCTTTCTCGGTGAAAATGGTCGGGATCTGGCACACCTGACACAGCTGGGGCAGCGTGTTGTTGTAGAAGCGACGGCCTTCGGCGTGCTCCTTCGCCCAATGCTCGAAGCGTGGACGGTAGTATTTGTCGAAGGTGTCCGGATACTTCTCGGACAGCCAGTCCAGCTCTTCCTTTTCAGGCATCCAGGTGTGGAAGTTGGTGGCATGGCCGTACTGGTAGAAGGTGGCCCACGCCTGATGGCTTACATGGTTCTTCGCGTCATTGGCGATGTCCTGGTACTTGGGCGGACGAATGCCATAACGCTCCAGGTCCTTGAACAGCGCGCCCCCGTTCTGCTCGTAGTACACCTCCCAGGCTTCCGCCCAGGACATGACCTTGTTCGGCAGCATGTAGTCCATCATCATCCCCACCAGGCTCAGCAGGCGGAAACCACGCCAGAACCACTTGTCGATCCACTGCTGGACAATAGGCACGTTGTCTTCGTGCTGCTCCAGAATGAACTTGATCACCTCAAGACCAAGCGTCATGTGCCGGGCTTCGTCTGACTGGGCGGAGAAACCGAAGGTAACGGTTGCCATATCGCCGTTGTAGGCAGCGCCGGACATGAACGGCACGAACAAAAGGTTCGTCAGCACATACTCGAACGAGAACGAAATAGCCGTCAGGAACTCGAACGGGCCGGCAGAGCGAGCGTCGTCAAAGAACGACTTCGGCACCGAGAGGAACCACACTCGGTCGTGCATGTGCGCCGCATCATGCAACCCGTTGAAGTGTTTGTTGTAGTGGCTCATCGCGTGCTGCTGGGTCTGGGAATGACGCAGCTCGTCAATGGCCTGCATCTGACAGGCGACCCGCGCACCGGCACCGCTGAACTGGCGGCCAACCTTGGCATAACCCTGGTACGCCGCATGCTCCAGCGGCGACACACCACTGAGAAACAGCTTCAGCGCGTTGACGTAACGGGCATCTGAAATGTTCTGGTGACCATTGTTCTGGGCGAACGCATCAAAAATCGCGTACAGCTTCTTCTCTTTCTCGGCCTGGTACTTCCAGTAGGCATCCATGGTCAGCCGGAACGGATCCTCCCACTGGGACCAGTCGGTAATCTTGATGCCTTCGAACCGCTCGTCCGGGTAGATGTCTTCTTTCTTCTGGTAGGTCGGCTCCCAGGACATATCCCGGGTCAGGTACTGGTACTTGTCTTTCAGGTTCAATTTCTTGTTTTTAACAGCCATGATAGGTCTCCCGATTAGTTCCACTGAAGAATGAAGTGGTCATCGTCTTCATCGACATTGCCGCCGATACTGATTACATCGATGAGCATTTCCTGAACGTCCCAGTCCCGGCCAAGCTTTTCTTCCATCGTTTCCCGGTTGATGACCAGGCGCTTCTCGGCCTGGATCCGGATCATTGCTGGCTGGTGCTGGAGCTCCGCTTCCGGGTTGTCCTCCATAATGGCTTCCGCCAGATAACGGGCGTTGTCGTTGTCCTGAAAGGCAATGAATACGAGCTGGCTCATGCGGATACTCCCTGGCTCTGCAAGCCACATTTTTTGAGACGGGTGGCGAGTTCGGCGCGGGCTTCGTCTAGCGCGTCGATGCCAGCTGAGGCTTGCGCCAACGGTTTAAGGGCGTTGTAGGCCTGGGGCTCCCAGTGATCGATCCACTTCTGAAGCAGTTCACGGTTGTCGTCGCTTTCACCCGCAACAACTTTCAGCATGGCGTTGGTCCAGCGAAGCGACTCCTTGTACCAGTCGCGCATGAACTCGGTGAGCATGGAGACATCCTCCGCACCCTGGCTCTCGAACCAGGTGTCTATCTTGTCGTAGACCAGGGGGTACATCAGGCCGTCCATGAGGATGTTCTGAACCAGGGTCAGCTCGAACCAGTCATCAATCACCAGGGAGTCTTCGACCAGTTTGCGCATGGGCTGCCAGAGCTCGTCATCCATCCAGAAGCCCTTGGATTCATCGAGTCCAGCACCGGTGCTGCCGTCAATCATCAGGGCAATCCGGGAGAGGTACTGGCCAATCCCCAGTCGATCCATCCCGGTGTAGATATGCATCTGGGAGACAGTTGTGGCGGTCGCATCACCGGCGATCTTGCTGTTATTCATGTTGGCACCAAGCTCAACATGACGCAGGGGCACCAGCAGGCGTAGTAGCTGTTTCTGAGTTTCCTGGGGAAGGCGGGTCAGCAGATTACGCTTCTCGCAGAAACCAAAGCTGGTCTCGGCCGCCTCCTGCATCTTGGCGCGATTGCCTACATAGGCGCCGTAATAGAACTGGCGCGGATCGGTAACCGCATACCAGTCTTCCATGCGGATCGCGGTGCGCGTCGGATCGTTCAGGGTATGCTCGGAATCCCATTGCGGCCGATAGTGGAAGTTGGTCTTGGCCTCAATGTCGTAACTGGCTTCCTGATAGCGGGTTGCCGGCTTGTCGCCAAAGCGACGGGCAATGTGGCCATAGGTGTGGCGGATGGGTTCCACCGAGTTGGTCTTGATTTCGATACTCATATCAACCTTACCGTCTTGTTGTTGTGAATATGGATGCTGATGCGCTTCGCTCAGTAACGCTGCCCACGCTCCCCGAAGCGCCACTTGACCATGTCTTCATCGATCTCGCGGATCATCTCGGAGTCCATGTGGACCACCTTGTTGTGCCTGCAGAAGATTTCGAAGGCCTCGCGGGGAAGAACGAGTTCAACGAACAGCTCCGGGTAACCAATGGCGAAGTCGAATTCCACGAACTTGTCGCCCGGCTCACTCCGCACCCGGATGTATCGCGTCAGCTCGTCGAAGGATTTGATGTCGTTCTGGGTCGTCATTGTTTGCCCCATTGTCTTTGTTGTTGGCTGGTGAGAGAGGAGCAACGGGTGTGCCAAACCCTGAGCGGGCGACAACCAAAGTTTTCAAACTGCTGTTTTTAAAAGCTTTATTTTGCTGCATGGAGTGGCCAGCAAGGATGTTCCAGGGAACACCACGAGGGTTGGAACAGGCGGATTTTCACTATTTGGTCAACTTGGGAAAGCCATCTCAGCAAATGCTCAGATGCACAGAAAACCATCAGACCAATGGCCAGATTTTTATCATTTGATTGATTTTTGACTTTCATCAGGTGTTATATAGAGCAGCAATTTCGTGCCCGCACTCGGACTCTCATCCAGGGCACAACCCCAACCCCACACAACAACAAACGGGGCTCCTGACATGGCAATCAGCTACAAGCCACAGCTGCAATACGTGGACTTTCAGGATCTTACGGAACAGATCCGGTTTCAAAGCACGGAAGGCAAAATCTGGTTTGGCGAACAGCGGATGCTCCTCATGCAGGTCTCCGCCATGGCTGCATTCCGCCGGGAGATGGTCAATACCATCGGCATTGAACGGGCAAAAGGGTTTTTCCTGCGCCTTGGCTATCAGTCCGGACTTCGGGATGCAGAACTTGCCCGCAAGCTTCGCCCGCACTGCAGCGAACTGGACATATTCCTGGCCGGGCCCCAGCTCCATTCTCTTAAGGGCATGGTGAAAGTCATCCCGATTGAGATTGATATCGATCAGGACACGGGGGGCTTTTACGGGGAACTTGACTGGTTTGACTCTTTCGAGGTGGAGATCTGTCAGACCGAACTCGGCCAGATGGACGAGCCTGCCTGCTGGTCGCTGCTCGGCTATGCCTGCGCATATACCTCCTCGTTTATGGGACGCCAGATCATTTTCAAGGAGGTCACCTGCCGGGGCTGCGGCGACGAGAAATGCCACATTGTCGGGAAACCGGCCGAAGAGTGGGAAGACTCAGAGGAGTTCATCAAATACTTCAAAGCAGACCCCATGATCGAAGAGCTCTACGACTTGCAGTCTCAGGTGAGCTCACTTCGCAGCAGCCTTGAGAATCAACAGGGGCAGTATTACGGCATTGGCCAGTCCGCGTCTTATAACAAGGTCTGCAAGATGATCGACAAGGCCGCCATGGGCAAGGTCTCGGTCCTCCTTCTGGGTGAAACCGGCGTCGGCAAAGAGGTCATCGCCAGAAGCGTCCACCTCCGCAGCGAGCGGGCGGAGCAGCCGTTTGTCGCCGTGAACTGTGCAGCCATACCTCCCGACCTGATTGAAGCCGAACTCTTTGGTGTCGAAAAGGGCGCCTACACCGGCGCGAATCAGTCACGTCCGGGCCGCTTCGAGCGGGCTAACGGTGGCACCATTTTTCTGGATGAAGTGGTCGAACTTACGGCTCGAGCGCAGGCCACGCTGTTAAGGGTACTGCAGGAAGGTGAACTCGAACGGGTGGGTGACAATCGCACCCGCTCGGTCAATGTTCGAGTGATTGCTGCCACGAACGAAAGCCTCGCCGAAGCCGTTGAATCCGGTAAGTTCCGCGCGGACCTGTACTACCGACTGAATGTGTTCCCGGTAAAGATCCCACCCCTTCGGGACCGGCTGGAAGATCTGCCTCTACTGGTGGAGCATTTTCTAAAGAAGTTCCATTCGGAATACAACAAACGAACCCTGGGTCTTTCGGACAAGGCACTGGCTCTGTGTATGAATTATCGTTGGCCCGGGAATATTCGAGAGCTTGAAAATGTGATCGAGCGGGGCGTGATTCTTACTGATAACAACGAATCTATCAGTCAGGAATCCTTGTTCGCCGTCTTCCCGGACAATCATTCGGAAAAACCCCATGAAGTCGTGGATGGCGAGGGTCATGTGGTACACGAAGGTTCGCCAGGAAATTCCGGGGGCTGGGCGGATCAGATTCTGGGCGACTCCATCAGTCTGGATGAAGTTGAAGAGACTCTCATGCGCCGCGCCATGGAGCAGGCCAACCAAAATGTCTCTGGTGCTGCACGCATACTCGGACTTACCCGCCCGGCCCTGGCCTACCGGCTTAAAAAATCCGGCATCCTCGCCGAAAACTGAAAGCAAACCCCATCGGGCAACAGGGATGTTGCGACGACCGAATCCCACCTTATGAAATAAGCAATCCGCCTCCTGGTTTGATCATTTGATTAAAATCAAACTTTTCTATCGGCCTGATAGCGCGTCCAAACGACCAGTTAAATCCTGAATTAATTATTTATTTTCAGCTAGTTAAAAAAGCCTTAAAGGACATGGCATACCGGTTGCTCTCTCACCGTCAGTCGCTTTTTCACAAAAACAAAGACGGTGACAGAAAATGCAAAATACCCCTCTGCGCTCATGGCGCACTGTCGGTACAGCGATCGCAATAGCCAGTAGTTCATCGCTGCTGCTGACGGGTTGCGAAGCGCCCCTCAATCTCGAGGCGGTACGCCAGGTTTCCGAACAATCCTCCAAGCGCACAGACTTCTACCAGTCCATGGTCCGGAACGATCAGGTCATTGTCGTTACTGGCAACGACGGTGTACTGCTTACCAGCCGGGATAACGGCGAAACCTGGAAGAGACAGGCACTGAATTCCACAGCAAGCTTTCTGGCTCTGGATGTTTGCCCGGACAACTCATTTATCGGACTGACCTTCGACAACCAGGTATGGCAAGGCAACGTCCAGGGAAGCCTCTGGACCCCGCACCCGTTGCCGAGCCAGGAACAAATGCTGACCGTGGCTTGTGCCCCTGACGGCAGTTGGTGGGCAGCAGGCAGCTTTACCACCATCCAGTACAGCTCTGATCTGGGCGAGAACTGGAATGAAACCTCTCTTTACGAAGACGCCATCATCAACAACCTGCAGTTCATTAACCAGGATCAGGCCATCGCCACCGGCGAGTACGGCATGGTGCTTCGCAGCGATGATGGTGGCTTTAACTGGGATTACGCCGGTTATCTGCCGGATGAGTTCTACGCCCATACCAGCTACTTCCGCTCCATGGAGGAGGGCTGGGTTGGCGGCCTGAACGGGTTCATCTACCACACCACAGACGGTGGTGAGAGCTGGGAGCAGATGCCTACTGAGACCAATGCTCCGGTATTCGGTTTCATCCCCGGCAGCTCCGAACTCTATGCGGTTGCCGACAATGCCACCGTTCTTCAGTTGCAGGGGCCCGCCTGGAAAAAAATCTCGGAATCCGACCAGCCGCTGTATCTGCGAACCGGCCTGCTCATGCCCGAGCAAAGACTGCTTGTTGCCGGAGGTCGTGGCCTGCTTTTCGACCTTGAACTTCCTGCGGCGAACGCCGCCAGCAAAGACTGAGGATATCAACCATGCCCGGATTGCATCGTTTCACACATCTGCTGCATCTGCTGGAAGTGTGGATATTCAACAACCCCCGCAAGGTGCTTTCAGTGATCGCGATACTGACACTGATCTTCGCCCTGCGTACCCCAGGCCTGAAAATCTACACGGATTTCGCGGATCTTTTGCCTCAGCAACACCCTTACATCCAGCTGCATAACAGCATCAAGGACAGTTTCGGTGGTGCCAATGTTCTTGTGGTCGGGGTCGAGTTTTCCGACGGTGATATCTTCACTAACGACAACCTGGCCAGAATCGATCGAATCACCCAGGCGGTCGACAGCCTGCCGGGCGTCAACCACAACCTGGTTTCCAGCGTCACCCACCGCAATTCCCGGAAAATCTGGCTGACGGAAGTCGGCAGCATCAACTCCGAGCCCTATTACGACTCTACCAGTGGCGAATATTCCCAGCAGGCACTGGATGCCATGCGCGCCGATGTAGCCGCCAATCCGCGGGTTTACGGGCCGCTGGTTTCCCCCGATCTGAAGATGGCGCTGGTCAAGGCGCAGCTCATTGAAGGCAAACTGGATTACGAAGCAACCTTTGCCCAACTTCAGGAACTGCGCGCCAATGAGGCTGGCGAGGGTGTCACCATCTACGCCACCGGTCAGCCGGTGCTGGTGGGCTGGGCCTACACTTACATGGACCAGATCCTTCAGATCTTCATTTTCACAGTGCTGACCATGCTGGCACTGCTCATCTTCCACTTCCGTAAAGCGTACGGTGTGCTAATCCCCCTTGGAGGCGTTCTCATCTCCACCGTGTGGGGACTTGGGATTATCAGTGTACTCGGCTACAACCTGGACCCCTTAGGTCTGGTAATCCCCTTTTTGATTGCAGCGCGAGCCATGAGCCACGGTGTGCAACTGGTCGAGCGCTACTATGCAGAGACCCTGGTACTGGGTAGCGGCCCAAAGGCGGCGAAAGCAACCTTCGACAGCCTTTTCCGGCCAGGCTCTTTGGGAGTCGTCTCCGACGCCATTGGTCTGTCGTTGATCGCCATTGGCTCGATCCCCCTGAACACCCATCTTGGCATCTACGCGTCACTCTGGGCGATCACCGTTGTTTTTACCGTCCTGATCGGTGTTCCGTTGCTGCTTTCGATCCTGCCCACACCGAAAAAACCGGAAATTCGCGAAACTGCCTTGCGCCACATTGGCGCCAGCTGCTCACGAACGGTTACTCGGCCCGGAGCGGCCCGAGTCATTCTCGCCGTGGCAGCTATATCCATGCTGGGTGGTTTGCTGGCCGCATCCAATGTACAGATTGGTGATTCCGAGCCCGGCTCGCCGATCCTTTACCCCGACCACGATTACAACATCTCTTCCCGCGTGGTTAATGACCGTTTCCCGGGTTCCGAGGAGCTCTACATTGTTGCCGAAACCAGTGAAAAAGGCGGACTGAAGCGTCCCGAGGTGCTTGAGGCTCTGTCTGATCTTCAGGCTCATATGCTGCTGGATCCGGAAGTAGGCGGCAGCAAGGGATTACCCGACCTGGTCAAGCAGGTGAATCGTTTGATGCACAACGATGACCCGCGCTGGTACCAGATCCCCCACGATGCCGGCTACGTGGGTGGGTTGATGTTCACATACATGGCATCGAGCCCGGTGCCTGGCGCCCTGGATGAGTTCAACGACACCGACGATCGAGTCGCCAACCTGGTGTTCTATTACAAGGACCGTCAGGGCGAAACCATCCGTCGTGCGATTCATATGGCCAAGGAATGGATCGCTGAAAACGGAGACAGCGTTGAAGGCCTGACCATTCGACTGGCGGGCGGCACGCTTGGTGTCGCAGCTGCCATGAACGAATCAGCCTTTGAAACCAATGTGATCGTTCTGCCACTGGTCTTTCTGCTCATCTTCGCCTTCGTGATGCTGTTCTACACCTCCTGGCACGCCGGCCTGATGATGCTCCTGGCAATGCTGTTCGCCACCACCCTCACCTACGCCTACATGGGCCTGAACGGTCTGAGCATTGATATCAATACCGTTCCGGTCATCGCTGTGGGAATCGGCGTAGGTATCGATTACTCCATCTACATGATGGACCGCATTCGCGAGGAAATGGCCAAGTGCGGGGACCTGCGCGAATCCGTCAGACGTGCCATTTCAACCACAGGCATGGCCATCAGTTTTACCGCACTGACCCTGATGGCCGGGATCATCATGTGGGTCATCTTCTCCAATCTTCGATTCCAGTCAGATGCTGCGCTGCTGCTATGCGTGATGATCGTCATCAACGGCATGGCCGCCATGCTGCTGGTGCCTTCCTGGGTACTGGCCTTCAAACCGCGATTCATCACCGACGTCTATGCCGATGAAGACGGAATCCTGCATTCGGACCACAAGGAAACGAAATCAGCTCCATCCCCTGTGTTGGATTCAAGACAGGACGATGGGTTTGTGACGGGAGCGCCGTACCGGGCCTGAACCCGGTACCAAGCCCCACTAAAACCTGTAACGAGGACATGCCATGCAAACAACAATAAAAGGCCTGAGGTTCTGGTGCTGCACCCTTGCGGGTAGTGCCACCCTGGCGCTGGTTCCAATGACTACAGCTGTTGCTGCGGAAGATGCCCGCGTCAACGGTTTCTACGAAAACGCAACCTACGGGCGAGAGGGCGTCGGTCTATCCAAATTCCGTAATACGCTGCAACTGGAAGGCGAGAAACGAATTGGCGACGTGGGCATTTTCAGCAACGTTTCCATCAACGGCACATTGCGCGGCACCTATGACGGGGTGTACGACCTGAACAAGGATGAATATGGACGTACCGCTGGTGGTGCCATTCTTCTCGAAGACACCGCGCTGGCGCCCAATCCTGACCCATTCGTACCCCATGGTGGCGGTATCGCTCCGACACCCAACTTCGGTTTCGACATCAATCAGAACCCCAACGACGGCATGATCGTCCTGGGTGAAAACCTGCACCCTCAGGATGGTGGTGTCGGATTTGGTGTTCCGGTGCGCCCCTGCGATGTCGACAGCCGGGGCTGTATTGATGACTACCTGGACAAGGATCTGAACGAGCTTCGTTTCCAGGAGTTCAATGACCGGGCGGATTTCATCCGTGAACTTTATGTCGATTTTGACCTGAACTTCGACAGCGGCAACGTGCTGAGCACCCGCCTGGGTAAACAGCAGGTCATCTGGGGCCGCACGGACCTTTTCCGGGTACTGGATGTTATCAACCCGGTGGATTTCTCCCGCAACAACATCTACGACGAGTTGGAAGACATCCGAATCCCCATGTGGATCCTGAAGTCAGACTATCGCATGGGCCCCACCGAGGTATTCGATGGCTTCGCCTTCGACGACCTGAACTTCCAGGTGGTCTGGAACTTCGATCAGTTCCGTCCCCATGATATCGGCCAGTGTGGGCAGCCGAACGTCATCCTGGATGCAGGCTGCTTCTTCCGTGGTATGAATAATCTATGGGAAAACGGCGGCACCGTTGCCAACTTTGCCAACGGCAGCATCGCAACAGACTTTGGCCCCGGGCAGATCGGTATCCGTGAGGCGCATCTGCCGAGCTGGAGCCTTTCCAACACCCAGCTGGGTTTGAAACTGGAAGGTGTATACGGCGATCTCGGCTTCTCTCTGAACGCTCTGACTTACCGTTCCCAGCTCCCTTCCCTCCGCGGTGGCATTCCGGCTGAGAACGCATTCACCGGCGATACCGCCGTTTGGCCAAGCCTGATCGCGTTCGATATCCACTTCCCGAGAGTAAACCTGGTCGGCGGCTCACTGGACTACTACTCCCAGGGCATCGACACCGTGTTCCGGGTTGAGACTGCCTACACCTCTGGTGAAGAGTTTGCCAACACCCTGCGCGAGAAGCTGTATTCCGAGTCTGATGTCGTTCGCTACGTCGTAGGTGCCGACAAGAACATCTTCATCCCTGCCCTGAACGAGTCCCAGGCATTCCTGTTTTCCGGCCAGATCTTTGGCCAGCACATTCTTGACCACGAGCGCGAGCAGCGTCTGCTGGGCGAAGCCGGCATTCCGGACTGGGAACAGAACTGGATTGCGACCCTGTTGATCAAGGGTTTCTACATGAATGGCCGTCTTAGCCCACAAATCATTACCGCCCACGACGTCCGCGCCCAGGCAACTGCAGTTGCACCGTCAGTGGAGTGGCTGGTTAACGACAACTTCAGGCTCACAGCCGGCGCCAACTTCAAGGTCGGCGATGGTGCCCGCAAGTTCGATGACTGCCGCACCTGTAACCCCTGGGATCCGTTCACCGCCGCCTATCCTGGCCAGCCTGCGGGTGAATCTGCCGGTCTTTCCGGATACGAACCCCTTGGCCGCTTCCAGTCGGGTCCGATCGGCATGGCCCAGAAAGAAGACGAAATCCAGCTGACCGCACGTTACAGCTTCTGATAACGAGGAACCAAAATGACTACGACAAAGAAAAAATCCGTTTTTAGATGGCTGATGGCTGGCTGCATGGCAGGCCTGATGTCGACAGCACTAATGGCCGATGAAGCAGTTATTACCAACTCCTTCTATCCCTACAACACAGAGACACCGAGCTTTGATGGACTGAAAGCCGGAATGGTCATTGACCAGAGCAACGTTGCCCAGTTCAAGGACGCCATTGATCCGGCCTTCTATGGTTTTATCGAGCAGGGCATGACCACCATCACCGTAGGCGAGACCACCTCCTTTGATCTGCATCCGAACTATGTCGAAGCTACACGGGTTTCGCTGGGACAGGTGTCTCTTGGAAACGAGGTGGGCGAGATCAGTGGCTGGAGTGCGGGCCGCCCCTTCCCCGAAGAACCTGACGTCAACGATCCACGAGCCGGCGAGAAGCTGGCCTGGAACTACAAGTATGGCTACAACTGGGGCGACAGCGCGGCTATCTACCCGTTCTACTGGAAATACCGGGACATGGACTCTGGCAAGGTGGAACGCACTATCAAGTTCAACTTCCACTTCCTGAACTATAAAGGCCGGGTCATCCAGGAACCGACGCCAGAAATCACGCCGAACCCGTCTGACCTGTTCCGGGCGATTTATGTGCAGGTACTGGACCCGGCTGATGTCCGCAACACCCAGCTCCTGATCCATCGTGCAGCGGACGATCTGAAGCGGGACAACTCCTGGTTGTACCTGGGCTTCCAGCGTCGGGTCCGTCGTCTGGCAACTGGCCAGGTCACCGACGCGTTCCTAGGCTCTGATCTGATGATCGAGGACTTTGAGGGCTATAACGGCCGGATTTCAGACATGAACTGGACCTACAAAGGCACTCGCTACATGCTGATGCCCTTCTACAACCACAATGATCTGACGCTGGATCCCGAAACCCACAGCGACAGTGATGGTTATCAGGTTGTGTCCTTCAGCGGCCAGGGTGGCTGTTTCCCGGATATCACCTGGCAGCTGCGCAAAGTCTACGAAGTTGAATCCGTACCTGTGGACGAGAGCCATCCGCTCTCAAAGCGTGTTCATTTCATGGACGCACAAACCTTCACCATTCCCCGAACCGTGTCCTACGACCGCAAGGGTAGCCTCTGGAAGACCTTTACCATTGGCCAGGCACACCCCGATCACCACCTGCCGAAAAACAAGGGCAGCGGTGTGTCCATTGACGACAGCTTCAGCATGATTGATGTCCAGGCCAGCCACTGCACCACCGGCCAGTTCAAGGGACAGGTTGATCCGGAACTGTCGCCGCCCCAGATGTTCAACGTTCAACACCTCCGGGCAACCGGAAGCTGATCCACGGATCTTTGTTGCTTCTCCATTGGGCCCGCTTCTGCGGGCCCCTTTTTTGGATCATTGATGATATTGAACATGATGGATAGCCAATCAACTGCCAGCCAACAAGGTCCAACAGATCCTCTGACAGTTGTCGTCTCTCGACGGGTCAAAAAAGGCAATCAGGAAGAGTTCGAGGCTCTGAGCAGCAAAATGACCGAACGAGCATCCCGTTTTCCGGGATATCTCGGTACTGCCATGTTCCGGCCGGCGTCACCCGACGATCCCGAATACCGCATCGTGTTCAAGTTCCGAGACCGGGAATCCCTTGCTGCATGGGAAGCTTCCAATGAGAGAGCGGAGCTGCTGGAGCAGATAGAAAGTTTGCTGGTTCAACCCAGTGAACGGGAAGTGACTTCGGGAATCGTTACCTGGTTCACTTTGCCGGGTCAAAATCCGGTGACGCCACCACCCAAATGGAAGATGACCCTTGTCAGTTGGCTGGCACTCTATCCGGCTGTCACGCTCGTCTTCGTAATGTTCGGAGACTGGTTGGCACAGATACCGCTTTTTGTACGAACACTGCTGGTCACCGCGGTGGTGATGCTGATGATGAGTTATGTGCTCATGCCGAGGATGACTCGCTGGTTCGCATTCTGGCTGTTTCCCAAGAAAGGCGACTCATCCCGATGAGCAAACGACCTCTTGAACCACATCGGCCAGCAATGGGCATGGAGCAGGCCAAACCGGCCGGGCCTGCTCACGACTGCATCAGGTTAGAAATGAATAACCGTCCGGATACTCTTACCCTCATGCATCAGGTCAAACGCCTTGTTGATGTCTTCCAACGGCATTTCATGGGTAATGAACACATCCAGCGGGATCTCACCCTTTTCGGCTTTTTCCACATAGCCCGGCAGCTCGGTACGACCTTTCACACCGCCAAAGGCTGAACCACGCCAGACCCGGCCCGTAACCAACTGGAACGGACGGGTGCTGATTTCCTCGCCGGCACCGGCAACACCGATGATAGTGGATTCACCCCAGCCTTTGTGGCAGGCCTCAAGCGCTGCACGCATCAGTTTCACGTTGCCTACGCATTCGAAGGTGTAGTCGGCGCCGCCGTCGGTCATGTCGACAATCACTTCCTGAATCGGCTTGTCGTAGTCGTTGGGATTAACCACATCGGTGGCACCCAGCTGTTTGGCGATGTCGAATTTGCCCGGATTGATGTCGACGCCGATAATCCGACCCGCCTTGGCCATCTTGGCTCCGATGATCGCCGCCAGGCCGATGCCACCCAGACCGAAGATGGCCACAGTGGCGCCCTCCTCAACCTTGGCAGTGTTCAGTACCGCGCCGATGCCGGTGGTGACGCCGCAGCCAAGCAGGCATACCTTGTCCAGGGGCGCTTCCTTGGGAATCTTGGCCAGGGAGATTTCCGGCAGTACGGTGTACTCGGAGAACGTCGAACATCCCATGTAGTGATACAGCGGCTGGCCATTGTAGGAGAAGCGGGAGGTACCGTCCGGCATCACGCCCTTACCCTGGGTTGCACGAACAGCGCCACAAAGGTTGGTTTTACCGGATGTACAGAATTTGCACTCGCCGCACTCAGCCGTATACAGGGGAATGACATGATCCCCTACTTCCAGGCTTTTTACGCCCGGCCCAACGGCTTCGACAATGCCGCCTCCTTCGTGACCCAGAATGGTGGGGAACAGGCCTTCCGGATCGGCACCGGAGAGCGTGTAGGCATCGGTATGGCAAACACCAGTGGCAACGATGCGCACCAGAACCTCGCCCTCCTGGGGCGGTGCAACGTCAACTTCGACGATTTCTAGCGGTTTGTTGGCTTCGAAGGCCACCGCGGCACGGGATTTGATCACTTTCGGCTCCTTGATTGCTATGGCGCAGGTATTTGGTTACGACCTTTCAGCCGTGACTGTTTGACTCATTCTAGCCGACTTGGCAGTGGCCATGTTGCGATTCAGAGGCTCCGAAATCTTTTCTGGATCTGGAGCGTATCTACAGGGCAGAATCAAAAGGTTGAGGAGCTCTTACGTTGCACACGCTTTACTGGTTTACACGGGACCTTCGCCTGCACGACAACGCCGCTCTGCTGGCCGCTTCAAAATCCGACATGCTGCTCTGCGTCTACGTTGTGGATCCGCGCTGGTTCGCACCCGGCCCCCTGCAAAGCAAAGCCATGGGCGACCACCGCTGGCGTTTTCTCTGGCAAAGCCTGATGGCCCTTGAACGAAGCCTTCGGCCGTTGGGGCAGAGACTCCATATTGCCTATGGCGAGCCGGAAACGGTCATCCCGGAACTTACCCACGCTCACAGCATTGAGCGCATCGTTCGCTCCCGCCTGCCGGGCACCCAGGAAGCCGGCCAGTGGCGAGCCATCAAGGACAAACTGCCCAAGACCCTGTTCCAGCAATTCGAGACACTGAGCCTGTTCACCGAGGGCTCCCTGCCGATGGCTCTCGAGGATTTGCCGGATACCTTTTCCCAGTTCCGCAAGCAGGTTGAGAAAACCGGTGAACGCTGCTCAGAACGGTTGAGGATTCGCACGCTGACGGCCCTGCCCCCACCGCCCGGCTTTCCGGAAGACAACCGGGGCGACTGCCCGCCCATACCAGAGCCGATGCACCCGTTGCAGTTCATGGGCGGTGAAGCGGCAGGCCTGGGTCGGCTGAAGGAATTTCTCTACGACAATCACAGCATCGACCGCTACAAAGAGACCCGCAACGCTCTGGATAGCTGGGATGCCTCCTCCAAATTCTCGCCCTGGCTGGCCAACGGGTGCCTCTCGGTTCGGGAAGTGGCAGAAACCATCACCGAATATGAAGCCAGTGAGACCAAAAACGAGTCCACCTACTGGCTCTGGTTCGAACTGCTGTGGCGGGAATACTTCTACTGGTACGCCCTGAAACACGGCGCCAACCTGTTCCGCCGGGATGGCGTCCAGCGCAAACGTCGGCATGGCACCTTCTACGGCCACCGTTTCAAGGCCTGGTGCCAGGGCAACACAGAATACCCGATCGTAAACGCGGCCATGAATCAGCTGCGGGAAACCGGTTACATGAGCAATCGGGCCCGGCAACTGGTGGCAAGCTGTTTCATTAATGAACTGGGCCTGGACTGGCGTTACGGGGCGGCATGGTTCGAGGAGCAGTTGATCGACTATGATGTGGGGAGCAACTACGGCAACTGGCAGTACCTGGCTGGCGTAGGGGCGGACCCGAGAGGCCTGCGGCAGTTCAATCTGGAAAAACAGACGCAACAGTACGATCCCACCGGCACCTTCATTGACCGCTGGGGCGGACACGCGGAACAGCCCGTAGGTTTACACACAGTGGATGCGGCAGACTGGCCCCTGTAGTAAAAGGCAAATAGCCATGACGAATCGGACCGACAACGAAAGCACCAGCACAGCACGGGAAACCCTGGCCCGCATCATCGACACCAGCTCACCGGCAACCTTGCTGAGCTGCGGCAGCCTGGCAACCGAAATGTCGCGAATCTGGCAGAAACACCAGAAAGGTGTGGACGTGCACACCCTGGACACATCCGATCCGAACGCCAGCCTGGTGCTCGAAAGGGTCGTAGACTTGGCTCTGGTCACCGAAACTCTGGAGCATCTGCCCCACGATGAGGGCGCCCTACTTTTGGGGCAGCTCAGGAATTACGGCACCCATCAGATTGCCGTTCTGGTGGGAGAGACTCCTGACTGGGCCTTTACCGATTTCATCGGCCTCGGCTTTCGTCGCCATGCCGAACTGGAAAATGATAACGGCGCACTCACGCTGTATACCTACAATCTGGATACTTACAACCACAAACGGGCCTGGAACAATCCAGAGAACTGGGCCAATCCGGAAATGTGGGGCAAAGCATGGTGGTAGAAAGCGCGGTAGTGAACAGTCCGTCCTCCCAGAAACTCAAACCGAGCACGATCCGGATCGGCACCCGGTACCGGGCCAATCGGCTGAAAGGCCCCTACGACGCCATTGTGATCGGCTCCGGCATCGGCGGGCTGACAACAGCCGCGTGCCTGGCGAAAGCCGGCAAGAAAGTCCTGGTGCTTGAACAGCATTACACCGCCGGCGGCTATACCCACAGCTATGCCCGAAACGGCTACGAGTGGGACGTGGGCGTCCATTACATCGGCGACATGGGCTCTCCCCACACCCTGGGGCGCAGGCTGTTCGATTACATCACCGACGGCAAGCTGGAATGGGCACCCATGGACGAGAACTACGACCGGTTCTTTCTGGGTGACAAGGTCGTGAATTTGCGGGCCGGCAAGGAAGGGCTGCGGCTCTCATTGCTGGATGCCTTCCCGGATGAGCAGGAGGCCATCAACAAGTATGTGAAACTGCTGGGCAAGGTGGCGGATGGCATGCAGTGGTATACACTCTCCAAGCTGACACCCGGGGTTCTGAGTCCGATAGTACACAAAGGTCTGGATGTGGCCCTGCCGGACTGTTTTAACAAAACAACCTGGGAAGTTCTGAGCGAATTGACCGACAACCAGGAACTGATCGGTGCCATAACCGGCCAGTGGGGCGATTGCGGCGTCACGCCCAGGCAATCGAGTTTCATGGTTCATGCCTTGATCGCCAAGCACTACCTCTACGGCGGTTTCTATCCCGTCGGCGGTGCCTCGGAGATCGCGAAAACCATTATTCCTGTCATTCAGCAGCCCGGCGGCGAGGTATTCACCTACGCCGACGTCACCGACATCCTGGTGGAGAAAGGCAAGGCAACCGGCGTGCGCATGGCCGATGGCGAGCAAATCCGGGCACCGCTGGTGATCAGCAACGCCGGTGTAATCAACACCTTCGAAAAACTGCTGCCAGCCGATGCGGCGGAAAAGGTTGGCTACAAGAGCAAACGCCGGCACATTATTCCCTCCATGCCCCACATCGGGCTTTATATCGGCCTGAAAGGCACGCCGGAAGCACTCGGCCTGCCCCGCACCAATTTCTGGATCTATCCCAGCGCCGATCACGACGACAACGTGCAACAGTTCCTGGATGACCCGGAAAACACCGAGTTTCCGGTGGTGTATATCTCCTTCCCGGCTGCCAAGGATCCGGATTACCAGAACCGTTGGCCGGGCACCTCCACCATCGAGATTGTGGCACCGACCACCTGGGAGATGTTCGAACCCTGGCAGGACACCATCTGGGGCAAGCGTGGCGAAGACTACGAGGCCCTGAAGCAGGAAATCACCGACCAGTTGCTGGAAGTGATGTACGAGAAACTGCCGCAGCTACGGGGCAAAGTGGATTACGTGGAAACCTCCACGCCACTTTCCACCGCCTGGTTCTGCCGCTATGGCCGGGGCGAGCTGTACGGTCTGGACCACAACCCGGAGCGCTTCGAACAGGACTGGCTGAAACCGAAAACCGACATTCCCGGGCTTTATCTCACGGGCCAGGACATCCTCACCTGTGGCGTAGTGGGTGCGATGATTGGTGGTCTGGTCAGCACCCTCGCCATTCAGGGCTGGCGCGGAGCCGGGTTGGCTAAGCGTATTTTCGTGGGGTGACAGGGGTTGCCCAGACCGATCTGTGCCGATTGCGGCATGCACCGCAATATCTGTGTCTGCGAGGCCTGCGCCCCGGTGCCCAACCGCACCAGGGTGTCGGTGCTCCAGCATCCAACGGAAGCTGGCCACCCCAAAGGTACGGTCCGCATACTAGGCCAGTGCCTTAAAAACCTGGAAGTTTTCTGCGGCGAGACGCCGGAGGATTTCCGTGAGGCCGGTTTCGAAACCGACACTGTAACCGGGAATTCAGCCCTGCTGTTTCCGGGGCCCGGCAGCGACAGCCTCGAATCCTCAGATCTGAGCGACATCAACCACTGGATTATTCTCGACGGCACCTGGCGCAAAGCCGCCAGAATTCTTCACCAGAACCCGGCACTGGCGGCGCTGCCCCGCTTCCATTTCGCCAGCCCTCCGGCGTCTGCCTACGCCATCCGTAAGGCCCCGGGTGAGAATCATCTGGCCACAGCAGAGGCGGTGGCCTATCTGCTCAACGTGGTGGAGCCGGGCCTGGATACCCGGCCAATTTCCCGGGCAATGCGCACACTGGTGGACAAACAGTTCGCCCAGATCCCGGCCCGGCTGCACAAGCACTATCAATAAACCCGGCCGGGTGAGACGAGCGCCCGGTCCGCACGTAATCTCCGGAAACCTGATCAAAACCGAGAGCAGCCCATGTCCGAGCAATTTGACCCGGCAGACCTCTCCCGCATCATCGAAATGGCGTGGGAGGACCGCACACCCTTCGAGGCCATCGAAGCCCTCTATGGCCTTCGCGAAAAGGATGTCATCCGCCTGATGCGTCGCGAGCTCAAGCCTGCCAGCTTCCGGCTCTGGCGCAAGCGGGTAACCGGGCGCAACACCAAACATCGCCAGCTACGGCCTGAGGGTGTAAACCGTGGCTATTGCCCGACCCAGTACAAGCACCGATAAACGCCTTGCCATTGGCATTGACGACGAAGCTGCGCGATCATGAGCATTCAGGCATCAAGCAAGTGAGGAACCCTCTCGATGGCATTGTTCAACCAGAAAAACGCCCGCAAACAGTTGGACGCCGAGGCGGGCAAGGTGCATCGGGCGGATCTGGAAACGCTGCTGGACCGCCAGCGCAGTATTGAAGAGAAAGTGAAAGGCAGCGGCAAACTGTCTCGTTTCAGCGCCGACATCAAGCTGATGTTTTCGATGATCCGCGATTACTGGTACGGCAATTACCGGAGCGTTCCGTGGAAAACGATCGCAGCGGTGGCGGGCGCGCTGATCTATGTGATGAACCCCCTCGATGTAATTCCCGACCTGATTTTCGGATTCGGACTGGTGGACGACGCCGGCGTTGTCGCGCTGTGCCTGAAACTGGTGGAGTCCGATATTCACCGCTATGCTGCCTGGAAAGAACAGCAGGAAGAACTGGAAAGAACCCGTCAGACGAATTGATTAAATTCTGATCTGAAGGTAATCTCACACCCCTTCTCAGCCTCGCTCAAACCAAATCTGGAGATACCGTGGATTTCGCCACTCTTATCGGTCTTGTTGGCGCAATTTTGCTCATTGCTTCGGCTGTTATTCTTGGCGTCTCTCCGTCCGTTTTCATCAACCCACCATCCCTGCTGATCGTTATCGGCGGCACTATGCTGGTTGTTCTGGCCAAGTTCAGCTTTGCTCAGTTCCTGGGCGCTTTTAAAGCCGCTGCCCGCGCCTTCAAGTTCAAGCTACCGGAAACCCAGGCAAGCATTGAAGAGCTGGTGGACATCGCCAACGTGGCTCGTAAAGAAGGGGTTCTTGGCTTGGAAGACCGAGAGATCAGCAGCCCCTTCCTGGCCCAGGGTATCCAGATGCTGGTGGACGGGCAGGACAGCAAAACCATCAAGGAACTCCTGAACAAAGAGCGGCTGATGACCCTCGACCACAACCGTTCCGGCGCCAAGGTGTTCACGGCCATGGCCGATGTGGCTCCGGCCATGGGCATGATCGGCACCCTGATTGGCCTGGTGCAGATGCTTTCGAACATGGAAGACCCCAAGTCTATCGGCCCGGCCATGGCTGTCGCCCTGCTGACCACCCTCTATGGCGCCATGATCGCCACCATGATTGCCACCCCGATTGCCGACAAGCTTTCTCTGCGAATGACCGAGGAAGCGCGCATGCAGTCGCTGTACATTGATGCCTTGGTGGCCATCCAGGAGGGCACCAACCCACGCATCATCGAGCAGATGCTTTCAAGCTACCTGCCGCCCAAGGAACGTGAAAAAGTGGCCGAAGCAGAAGGCGCGTAACCATGGACGAGTTGCCAGAAGAGGAAAAACCGGGGATTCCGGCGTGGGTTGTTACCTTCGCTGATCTTATGTCCCTGCTGATGTGCTTCTTCGTTCTGTTGCTGTCCTTTTCGGAGATCGACGCCCAGAAGTTCAAGCAGATCGCCGGTGAACTCTCCAAGGCCTTCGGCGTTCAGCGGGACGTGCCCGCCCTGGAAATCCCCAAGGGCACCAGCCCCATCTTCGACAAGTTTTCGCCCGCACCGCCAGAGCCTACCGTGGTCAACGAGGTCAAACAGACCACCACCGAGGACGACCCGGAACTTCAGACCCTGAAAAGCCCCACCGACATGGCCGTTGAAGCCGCCATGGAGGAACAGCTGCAGGAAACCATGGACGAGATCCTGAAAGTCCTGGAGCCGGCAATCGCCGATGGGCGCATCAATGTGAGCGAGGATCAGCGGCGAATCGTGATTCGGGTTGAGGAAAAAGGTTCTTTCCCTTCGGGCTCGGCTCAGCTGACCTGGGAATTCGAGGGCCTGCTGCTGGATATGGCGGAGGTAATCGAAGGCATTCCCGGTGACCTGACGATCGAGGGACACACCGACAACGTGCCTATCCGGACCGACCGTTTTTACAGTAACTGGGACCTCTCCGCCGCCCGTTCAGCCGCCGTTGCCAACGTTCTGGTCGCCCGGGACCAGGTGGAACCCACCCGTCTGTCCGTCACCGGTCTGGCGGATACCGAGCCGCGGGTACCCAACACCTCTGCGGAGAACCGCGCCAAGAACCGGCGCGTGGAAATCATCATTGATCTCTCCGGCCCGATGCAGGAACAGGAAGTGCGCCTCCGGGAACTGATCCAGTCCGAATCGGATGATGCCGAATCCAGCCTAGGGATCGAATCCGACAGCTCGACACCAAACGAAATCAGCTGGTAAGCGCACTCTATTTTGGTGCGCTACAGGCCAAAACGCACAGCATTAGTGCATTATTAGACTAAAAATAGTACCTCACATTTCTGAAAGCCCCCTCAACTGCCCTTCAGCTCTTGATATGCCTTGTTTTGGAACAGCTCTTGCTTCAGCTGCACCTCAACAATGCACAAGCCAACGTAAACGGCCCGATAGAGGCCGGACACACAACATCAGGAGCGAAAACCCGTGGACATCACGAGTGCAGTACATACCCTGACCGAAAGCGCCAACACGCTGTTCATCCTTATCGGCGCCATTATGGTGCTGGCCATGCATGCCGGCTTTGCCTTCCTGGAAGTGGGCACCGTTCGCCACAAGAACCAGGTCAATGCCCTGGTCAAGATCATGACCGACTTCGGCATCTCCGCCGTGGCCTACTTCTTTATCGGCTATTACATTGCCTACGGCAGTCATTTCATGAACGGCGCCGCCGAACTCACCGCTGCCAACGGCTATGATCTGGTGAAGTTTTTCTTCCTGATGACGTTCGCCGCGGCCATTCCAGCCATCGTGTCCGGCGGTATTGCCGAACGCGCCAAGTTCTACCCGATGCTGATTGCCTCAGGCCTGATTGTCGCCTTTATCTATCCCTTCTTTGAGGGGCTGATCTGGAACGGCAACTATGGTTTCCAGGGCTGGCTGGAGAACCAGTTTGGTGCATCCTTCCACGATTTTGCCGGCTCCGTTGTAGTGCACGCGGTGGGCGGCTGGATCGCCCTGGCGGCCGTGCTGGTTCTGGGCGCACGAAATGGGCGCTACCGCAACGGCAAGGTGGTGGCCTTTGCCCCCTCCAACATCCCCTTCCTGGCTTTGGGCGCCTGGATCCTGACCGTTGGCTGGTTTGGCTTCAACGTGATGTCGGCGCAGACCCTGGACGGCATCAGCGGCCTGGTTGCCGTCAACAGCCTGATGGCCATGGTCGGGGGTATCCTGGTCTCCATGCTGCTGGGCCGAAAAGACCCGGGCTTTATCCATAACGGTCCGCTGGCTGGACTGGTAGCGGTTTGTGCCGGCTCTGACCTGATGCATCCGGTGGGAGCACTGGTGACTGGTGGCGTAGCAGGCGCCATCTTCGTTTACCTGTTTGAATGGGCGCAGGCCAAGATCGAACGGCTGGACGATGTTCTGGGTGTCTGGCCCCTGCACGGTGTTTGTGGTGTCTGGGGCGCGATTGCCTGCGGCATTTTTGGTCAGGAAGCGCTCGGTGGCCTGGGCGGTGTCAGCCTGATGTCACAGATCATTGGCTCAGTGGCCGGCGTTGTGGTGGCCTTTGTTGGCGGCCTGATAGTTTATGGAGCAATCAACGCCATCTCCGGCTTGCGCCTCACCGAGGAGGAAGAGTTCAACGGGGCGGATCTGAGCATTCACCGGATTGGTGCAAACGCGGTCGAATAACCCGGTTCAGCTCCGGCTCACTCGCCGTATCCGGTCAGTTCCATGTAGCCAACGCCCCCATGGCTGCCGGATACGGAAACCGGGCTCTCCCAGTACGGGTAGAGCCCACTATTCAGATAGTCTCCAGGAGGTGCCGACACCTCCAGACTCACTCCGTAATCCGGCACTTCCAGACGCCACTGGCGGGGAAAACCCTCAGCCTCTGGATTGGTTGGGTGAAGGCGGAGCTGGTCGGGCTGAAGCGCAACCGGCTCACCCTTGTCTGGAATCCAGGTACCTGCCCGAAAGGCACCATCGTCCTCTCTGAGCCGGAAAGCCATCAGCTTGTCACCCGAGTCCAGATGCAAGGCGAACCAGTCCCAGCCCTGCTGGCCGGATTTGAGAAACTGGCTGCTCCACTCCCGATCAAACCAGCCCTTTCCTGTGACCTCCAACGTCTGGTCGCCAAGGGTGACGGTGCCCTCTATCTGCAGGTCCACCAGGCTGAAATACATGGAACCCTCACCATCCGCAGACTTGGCGCTAAAGCCGTTATCGCCGTGGGCAACAGGCTCGCCATTGACCGAGAGGGATAAGTCGTAGGACCAACCGTCCGCCGCCACCTTCAACCGCCAGACTTCATTGCCGGAGCCAGCCTCAAGCTGCCAGTCGTCCAGCCAGACAGCCAAAGGCGCTGCCCGCGCGCCGGCATGGCCGACATCGCCCCGGGCCAATTTCTCCGCGAAGTAATGTTGGGCATCAAAGCTCACCGCAGCATGGGCCATCCAGGCCGCTTCCAGGGGCCAGTTAATTGCGTCCGGGAGCTCAGCGCCTGCCGGCCTCGGCTTGATTGCCTGGCGGAACTGTGTCCATTGCAGGCCCAATGGCTCTTCATCCGCGGTCTTCAGATTGGCAGTGAGGTACCACCACTCAATCCGATGCTGCGGGTGGGGGCCGAAATCACCAGGAAATGTCAGCCGGTCTCCCGGGCCGGGCTGCAAAAAAGGCACGCCGGATTCGTTTTCTGCGACACCGGCCAGTCCGGCAAACCCTGCCTCCTGCTGTGGTTCCGAACACCCGGCCAGAACCACGGCGAACCAGATGAAGATCCAGCGCCTCATCGCTCACCTCCCGCCATCGCATTGGCATTCACTGGTGCGACCGTCGGTGATTTCAGCTGGCGGCTCATCAGCAGGGCAATGCTGAGGCCGATCAGCAGGCTGAGCACACCGAGCTCCAGCCAGAATCGCGGGTAGACGGCCATCGGCAGGGACCAGCCAAACGCGATGGGATTGATCCGATGCACCAGAACCCAGGTCAGCCAGACGCCAAGCGGCAGGGCCAACAGGGTAACGGCTCCGGTCAGCGACACCGACAACCGGATCAGCTGGGCAGAAGCCTGCCTTCGTGACAGCCCCCACACCACAAGCAGCCGGAAATACCAGGCCCTGGTTGAGAAAAACACCCAGCCCATCATCAGCAGCGCGATGGCCGCCAGTACCAGGGTCAGGGTGGTCATGGCCCGGGTCAGCAGAAATGTCTGATCGAAAATGGCGGAGGCGAGTTCCTCAATCGCCCGATTGTCCCGGATCGTCAACGCTTCGACCTGCCATACCCGCTGCAATCCATCGATCACGTCCTCGATGGAGAGATTGCCCGGCGATATCGACAGGCTCTGAAAGCCGGCGGCAAAGTCTGCAGGAAGAACCGAAGGATGAATCAGGATCTCGCCGGCGGGACGCCCATAATCCGGGTAGATGGCCAGCACAGGAAACTCGAACGACTGGCTTGCGAGGGTTACCTGCAGGGTCTGGCCGACCTTTACATCCTGCCGCCGCGCCAGCTGTTCATTCACCATCACGCCCTGGCCCTGCTGCAGGCTTTGCCAGGGCCGCGGCGCTGATTCAAACAACTGCCAACCGGTCACCAGCGAGCCAACCGGGCCGATAGCAAAGACGTCAACTCTGGCATCCCCCTCATCCTTGCCGCCCAGCAGAGTTGCCCGGCCCCGAATGACCCGGTGCCACAGCCCGGACGCTGCGAGCACCGGCTGGTCAGCGAGCCAGTCGACCGCCAGGGTTGGATCCGCTGATTCAGGGACTTCGATGTAATAATCCGCTTCCAGTCTCTGAGAAAGCCATCGGTCAAAGGTGCTTTCAAAAGTGGTCACCAGTGCCTGCACCGCCAGAACCATCGCCATGGCGAACTGCAGCGCTACCAATGGCAGTGCCAGGCGACGAGCCAGCACTGAAAGCTCCCGGTGGCGCCATCGTGCCTGTGGATCCCTGTCGTGGCCGGACCGCCAGTCTGCAAGCCAGGCAATCAACCTCGGCGCGAGAATGCCGGCAGCCACGAATACCATGGCCACAGCAATGAAAAGCCAGAGCAGATCCGTAACCCAAACTGACAAGGCAAGGCCGGCCAGAAGCACCAACAACACCAAGCCGCCGGAACGTCGGTTGCCTCCCGCAAGCCCCCGGGCCAGTGGACGGAGGAAATCCGCCAGGCAAGCCACCAGGACTACGGCCATCATGATGACTAGCGGCACCAGCCAGCTCCCGCCCTGGCCTGCGTACAACGGCTGATCGAACAGCCCTTCGAGCGCCTGTCCGAAGCCACTGCCCAGGCCAGTGGCCAGCCAGCGGCCAAGCCAGATTCCGGGCACAACACAAACCAGGGCCAGCATCAGGATCTCGACAACGAGCAGGCGATTCACACGGCCTTGAGGAACGCCAAACCGATGCAACAGGGCAAGGCTGTCCCGGCGCTGGGCCAACCCGAGCAGATAAACACTGCGCACGAGCAAGGCGGTAATCAGGAGAACCAAAACCCCCAGGGCATCCAGATTCAGCAGGAAGCTGTCACTCAGCTCGCCGGTGTCCGGGCCAACGCTAAAAGGCACCATCTGATAGCCGGATGGCAGATCGCCGCTGCTGTGATCTTCGGAAATCAGCAACGACAGTTCGCTGCCCTGATCGCGGTCGAGTTCAGCCGCTTCACTGATATCCACAAAGGGCCGGCCATCCAGCTCTCCGCCCCAGGGGGCCTCTTGCCGACCCGGAACCTGGAAGCAGACCACTGCCAGAGGGTCGACGCCCACCACGCGCCCGCCCTCCGGCGAGGAAACCTCCAGCCAGGGCATGACACACAGCCCCGCTCGTCGCAGCTCGACGAAGTCGTCCACAGTCACGGGGTTACCATCTCTGCGGACTACCTGCTGGCGCTCGGCTACCGCCGATTTGCTCTGATCGAGACTGGCCCGGGCCTGGCTGGTGAGGTGATGAACACCTGTCCAGAGCATGGTGGCCAGCACGATCATGACGGCCAATGCCAGCAGCTGGAGAGGGTGACGACGGTAGTGGCTGAACAGAGCGGCCAACAGGGTCATGGTGGGCTCAGGTTTCCGGCAGATGGGCAAGATCCAGGTGCTTGCTGCAGCGGGTGGCCAGTTCCGGATCGTGGGTGGCGAGAATCAGACCGCAACCGTGTCGGGTCTGCAACTCGAAGAGCTGCCCGATCACCGCCTCGGCGGTATGCCGGTCGAGGCTGCCTGTGGGTTCATCGGCAAGGATCAGGGCCGGCTTCATGGCAAACACCATGGCCAGTGCCGCGCGCTGGCGCTGTCCCCCGGACACCTGATCCGGGAAACGGCCGGCAAGCTCGCCGATGCCCAGTCGCTCGAGCCAGTCCTGACACTCATCCTCGGATTGGCCGGCAAGCCGGGCCCGAAAACGGACATTGTCCAGCAATGACAGGGCGGGCATCAGGTTCGCTTCCTGGAAAACCACACCGATCTGCTGCCGGCGTAGATCGCCCCAGCGCGCGTCAGCCTTTCTGCCGGCCTGCATTGACCGGTTATCGAACGTCTCGCCGAGCACATAAACTACCCCTGCATCTGGTTTTTCCAGGCCACACAGGATGTTCAGCAGGGTGCTTTTACCGGAACCCGAGCGACCTGTCAGCGCCAGTGACTCACCGGCCTCAAGATGCAGCGACAGATCCACAAGCACCGGCACCGGCTCATCGCCACTTTGAAACTGCTTGTTCAGGCCTCGCACCGAAAGCAAAGTATCCACCATGGTTTTCCTGTCTGACTATTTGAGGCAACCCCTCTGACCGGCCAATCGGAGCCTGCTTGTCAGTCAGCTGCGCCGATAGGCTCAGCATAGGTTCCGTGCCGGCGCGCACGCCACTCGCGGAACTGCTCCAGCCAGGACAACAACGCGGGTATTACCAACAAAACCAGCAACGTCGATAGCCCAAGGCCAAAGGCAATAGAGGTGGCCATGGGGATCAGGAACTGGGCCTGCAGGGACGTCTCGAACATAAGTGGCAACAGACCGCCAATGGTTGTCAGGGAGGTCAGCATCACCGCCCGAACGCGCTGTACCGCGGCCTCGTTGAGCGCATCGGTAATACCCAGGCCCTTTTTTCGCTGCTGGTTATAGAAGGCTACGAGAATAATGGCGTTATTGACCACAATCCCCGACAGACCGAACAGACCAAAAAGAGACAGAATGGTCAGCTGCAAACCCATCAACCAGTGCCCCAGCAACGCGCCCACCAGGGCAAATGGAATGATGGCCATGACGATCAGCGGCAGGCTCCAGGAGGCAAAGACCCAGGCCAGCACCACGTACATGAGCGCCAGACCGATAACCAGGCCGGTTTGCATGTCTCCAAGTGTCTCCCGCTGGTCGGCGGCACGGCCCTCAAAGCTGTAACGCACATTGTAGCGACTGGCAATGTCCGGCAGCGCCTCTGCCTCAAGGCTGGTCAGAATCTGGTCCGTAGTGCTGACCCGGGTGTTCAGTCCGGAGGTAACCTCCACCGCCAGCCGACCCTCGGCATGGCGCAGCGCCTGGAAGCCCTGACGGTGATCCAGATTCATGACCTGGGTCAGGGGTACAAAGCGACCGTCCGGAATCCGGATTGTGATGCGCGACAGGGTCGACAGCTGCTCCCGCTGATCCTGGGGCAGCTGCACGCGAACCTCAACTTCATCACGGCCATCCTGATAGATCTGGGCAATGCGGCCATCAAAAGCCGCCCTGAGCTGACGCCCCAGATCAGAGGTGGTCAGCCCCAGAGCCTCACCGTAGGCGCTGACCTGATAAATCAGCTGTTCCCTGCCCCACGGCATATCGTCTTCAACATCAAGCACGCCCGGAAGCGTCGAAAGCGCCTGGCCCAGTTCATCCGCCGCACGCTTCAGATCTTCGGCGTTCTCGCCCGTCAGCCGCACATTCACATCCCGGCCCGGCGGTCCGGCCTGGCGTTCGGAAATGGCCAGGTTGTCCAGCCCGGCCGGCGTCTCCAGCCGGCTGCGCCACTCGGTGATGAATTCCGGGTTGCGGACCGAGCGACGATCGGAGGGCACCAGTTCGATCATCATCGAACCGAGTTCGTCGCCGCTACGGGAACTGCCCTCGGCACCCTGGGTTGCGCCCCTGGTGGTGACTGCGTGCAGAATGAAATTACCACCCAAGGCCTCTTCGGTTTCATTGAGCGTTTGCTGCATCTGAGTCAGGAAATCATCCACCGTGCCGCGATCGGTGCCGGCCACGAAGCTGGCATTGGCGTAGAACACCGAAGGCTCCGGTGTCGGGAAAAAGTTGAACCCAAGGCGGCCACCGGCCAGCAGACCAATCGTTACGATAGCCAGAGCCACCGCACTCGCCACCGTGGCGCCCCGGTGTTGCAGGCTGTAACGGGAAAACCGCCGAAACCGGCCTTCCCGGAAACGGTCGAAACGCTGTTCGAAACCTCGCCGGAAGCGCTCCACGGGGCCAGGCTTTTTCGGCTCAGGTTCTGCCTCCCCCGCTTTTTTCTTGCGCCGGAGCACAAAGGCATGCCGAAGGTGCGCCGGAAGCACGATGAAACACTCAAGAAGGGAAGCGACCAGAACGCAGATCATTACCAGCGGAATATCGCCCAGAATATTGCCGATGACACCGCCCACCACCAGAAGGGGCATAAAGGCGGCAACGGTGGTCAATGAAGAGGCCAGCACGGGCCAGACCATGCGTTTGGCCGCCCCCTCCGAGGCGTAAATCGATTCCTCGCCCATTCGCGCGTGGGCGTCAGCGTCCTCGCCCACCACAATGGCATCGTCGACGATCACCCCCAGAGCCATGATCAGGGCGAACAGCGAGATCATGTTGATCGAGCCCCCAATCAGCCAGAGCACCGCCATAGCCGCCAAAAACGCCGTCGGAATACCCACAGCCACCCACAGGGCTACCCTGCCCGGGAGAAACAGATAAAGCAGGCAAACCACAAGTACCAGGCCACCCAGGCCATTGTTCACCAGCAGCGAGATACGGTCATCCAGAAGCTGCCAAGTCTCATCATAAACCTCCAGCTTTACCGTCGGCGGCAGTACCGGCCGGGTATCTGCCAGCCAGGTCTCCAGTACTTTCGCCGCCGCCAGCGAGTTGCCATTTTCCGATCGCTGCAGTTGCAGCTCAACCGCAGGCTTGCCGTCCTTTTCGAGGGTCACCTGGCTCTCGCGGGCCTCCTGACGGATGATCGCTACATCGCCCAGGTTCAGTTGGATCCTCTCACCACTGAGCACCGGAATGTTCTCGAACTCCTGAGGGCTGCGCCGCTGTTCCACGGCGCGGAGCTCCCGGGTGGCATCCTGCTGCGCCATCATGCCTGCAGGCAGATCCCGGGAGATCGCTGCCACTCGTTCGGCAATCTGGTCCAGCGACAGGCCCAGGGTCTCCAGCCGTTCAACCGGCACATCAATACTGATCTGCTGCTCAGGCAGGCCGCGAATCGACACCCGGTCGATACCGCGCTGGAGCAGTTCATCCTCAAACCGGTAGGCCAGTTGCCGCAGCTCGCTTCGATCAACATCACCAAACACCAGCAACCGGGCTACCGGCTCGTAACGTTCTATCCGGGTTACCTGGGGCTCTTCGGCCTCGGCGGGAAAGTTGGTGAATTCGTCCACCTGCTGGCGAACATCATCCAGGGCCTGAATCGGGTTGGTGCCCTCTTCGAATTCGAGCGTTATCGAGGAAACACCCTGGGCCGAGGTGGAGGTCATTTTTTTCAGACCATCCACACTGCGCAGGCGTTGTTCAAGCGGATTCGTGATTCCCTGTTCCACGTCTTCCGCGGAGGCGCCACTCCAGACCACCCGAACACTGACGACATCCAGGGCGAAGGTGGGGAAGAACTGGATGTTCATGCGGGTCAGGGCCAGCACGCCACCGAGCAGCATGACCAGCATCACCAGATTGGCAGCGACCCGGTGATGAACGAAAAAACCGATAACGCCCTTTCTTCGCCTCATTGCGCCGCCGCTCCGGAATCCGCCACATCCACCTTGAGGCCGGTGACTGCATTGGGCAGGTGCGTGGTGATCAGTTGCGCGCCAGACACCAGGGCTTCACCGGATACCAGCAGGCGTCGCTCGCCGTTCCTGCCCCGCGCTTCGCCAATGCGTTCGATCCGGGCTCGCTCCATCCGGCCATCGGATGACAACAGGTAAACGCTATCGGCACCGTAGAGGGCGCTGAACGGAATCGACACGGTATTACTCCGCGCCGCCCGCTCAAGCGTTACCGGCATCAAACCACCCGGGCGAATGCCCTTGGGGTCTCCCTGCAATTCGAGAATGGCTTCGGTTCCGGACGGGTCACTGGTTCCGGCAAAGCGCGCCAGCCGGAACCGGTGCTGATCTCCAGCACTGGTCGCGGTCAGTGTTTCCCCGCGCGCCAGGGCATCCAGAAGCTCGGCCCGGAACATTTCCGGCACCCTGGCCCTGAGTTCCAGGCCATCCACGGGATAGAGCGACAGCAGGGGTTCATTGCGGCTGACCTGGTCACCTGCAGCAACCTGGATATCGGTAACGATGCCATCGAAGGGCGCGGCCATGCGGGCCCGTTCGGCATCACGCCGGGTGCTGACCAGATTCGCCTCCGCCTGCGCCAGCTTCGCCTCAAGGCTCTGAAGCCGCGCCGGATGCTCTTCGATTGCCCGCTGCCGGGTATTTACCGTCAGCTCTGCCCTGGCTGCAGCGTCTGTGGCCGCTTCCAGGGCCTCGCGGGAAGCCAGATTGCGATTCACCAACGACCGGGTGCGCTCAAGCTGCCGCCGGGCGTTTTCCAGAATGGCCTGTTCGCTGGCCAGGGCGGCCTGATCATTCCGGTAACGGACCTGTTCCGATCGGATCTGGGCTTCCAGATCTTTTACCTGGGCCTCGGCCTGGGCCAACGCGGGCTGGATATCGGCCTCGTCCAATGCCACCAGAAGCTCGCCCTCATTGACCCGCTGCCCTTCCGTCACCGGCCGGGCACCGATACGGCCTGCCAGGGTTGCAGTCACTGTCAGTTGCTCCGGGGCCAGAACTTCGCCATACAGGGGCAACACCGGCGTGTGAGTGCCCGGCTCAATCTCCTGAACCTGAACACGCCAACTCCGCTCGGTGGCACTGACCTCTGCAGGCTCCGGGCGTGTCATCTTGAGAATCATAAAACCGGCGATACCGACGGCGAGAATCAATACGGGAATGAGTCGTTTGGACATTACTTGCTGGCCAGCTAAGGTAAAAAAAGCCCGTCGGGCTGTTAGGTTCAGACTACTATACAATCAAGGCTCGTTTTCGGATCGGACAAGCCTGGGTCCTGCGTCAATTTTACGCGGTGCATCCTTCATTCATGGCAACGGAGAGTATCTATCTTGGCAGTAGAACATCATGTCAATCTCCTTAACGCAACGCTGATTAACGGGCTGATCGTTGCCGTCGTGGTTCTGATCCACCACGAAGTACTGATTAATTTGAGCGGACTCCTGTCGAAAATGCGGCAGAGCCATAGGTTCCGGCTGATTGCCGCCGTGTTCGGCGTTCTCGCTGCACATACCCTGCAAGTCTGGATCTTTGCCGGTGCTTTTTACCTCATGCACCATGCCGAGGGCTGGGGCGAACTTGGCGGCAATTTCAGCGGCAGCATCCTGGACTGCGTCTACTTCTCCTTCACCACATTTACCACCGTCGGCTACGGGGATGTCGAACCCTTCGGCATACTGCGTTTCCTCACCGGCATAGAAGCGCTTTCCGGGCTGGTTCTGATCACCTGGAGTGCCTCCTTCCTGTTCGTGGAAATGCAGCGCTACTGGCCCACCCGCTAGACTTTAGTCGAAGATTGACGGTTACTTTGCACGAATTCTGATCTAATACCCGTTTCTTGCGGCATGTGCACTGTCTTTGTACATATCGCCCCAGAGCGCCGGACATCCAGACCAGACTCATGGAAAGCTACAGGGAATCACAGAAGCACCTTGCCCGCCCTTACCGCAAAGCGGTACTGAAGACGCTGCTGATCTTTACCGCCATCAGCGGCCTGCTGTTTTTTACCCTCAACGTCCAGAGAGAGAATTACCCCCTGGCCTTTGCCGAGCTTGGCATGGCCTGCTACTCGGTTTTCATCTTCTGGGCCATTGGCAACACGAGACACCTGGAACGCTGGATTCTCGCCTTTATCCTGCCGTTCTGCATCACCATGATGTTCGCATTCACATCACCGCGAGCAACCACCACGGTCTTCGCCTGGGTCCTGTTGATTCCCATCCTTTCCCACCTCCTGATGGGTCGGCGCCTGGGCCTGCTGGTATCTGCCGTGTTCATGGGCACGGCAGCCGTGATCTTCTTTTTCAAATATCACGATGCGCCGGAGATGATGCAGCCCCTGCCAATTGCCAATATGGGGCTGATGTCACTGACCATCCTCGCGTTCTCCCATATTTACGAGATCACCCGGGAGCAATCCGAATCCCGCCTGCTGAAAATGGCCCAAACCGATGCCCTGACCGGCCTCGCCAACCGGGCACGCCTCAGCGATGTATTCGAACAGGAGCGCAAACGCAGCCTCCGCAACGGGACTCCGCTTTCCATGCTGGTACTGGATCTCGATCACTTCAAACAGGTCAATGATCAGCATGGTCACGAAGCCGGCGACCTGGCGCTCAGGCATGTGGCCAGTACCCTGCGCGCTTCGCTCAGAGCGACCGATCTTGCCACCCGGCTGGGAGGCGAGGAGTTCGCCATTCTGCTCACCAACACCACGGCAGACCAGGCCCATCAGGTGGCGGACAAGATCCGGAATGCGATTGAATCAAACCCCGTTCCTTATCAGGAGCAATCCATCGGTCTCACCATCAGCGGCGGCATTGCCCAGTTTGGTCCGGACGGGGCAGATCTGCGCAGCCTGATCGGCCGGGCGGACCAGTATCTCTATCATGCCAAGGACTCGGGCCGTAACCGGATCATCAGTTCTGACAGCGCTCTTATCCCCTGCCAGGCGTAGCAACCCTGGTTCAAACCCACTTGCAACGCGCCAGCGTGTAGTAAAGCAGAGGCACGACCACTACGGTCAGCAAGGTGGACATGGCCAGGCCAAATACCAGTGATATCGCCAGGCCGTTAAAGATCGGATCGTTCAGAATGAAGTAAGCACCCACCATCGCCGAAATCGCCGTCAGGGCAATGGGTTTGATGCGCACCGCGCCCGCCAGAACCACCGCCTCGTCCAGTTCCACACCCTCCTCGATCAACTGCCGGATGAACACCACCAGCAGGATGGAATTGCGCACGATGATGCCGGCCAGGGCAATCATGCCGATCATGCTGGTGGCGGTGAATTCCCGCCCCAACAGGGCATGACCGGGCATGATACCGATCAGTGTCAGCGGGATGGGCGCCATGATCACCAGCGGCAGAATATAGGACCGGAACTGTGCCACCAGCAACACAAAGATCATGAATATGCCGACGCTGTAGGCGGCCCCCATATCCCGGAACGTTTCGTAGGTGATCTGCCATTCACCGTCCCATTTCAGGGTGCCTTTTTCCGGCAACGGGGGCTGATCAATGAAATACTGTTCCGGTGCCCCCTCCTGTTGGTTCAGACGCTCAACCATGGCAAACATGCCGTACAGCGGTGAATCAATCTCGCCCGCCATGTCTGCGGTAACGTAAGTCACCGGCAAAAGATCCTTGTGGTAGATCGCGCCCATCCAGTCGGCGTCACGAACCTCGGCAATACTGGCCAATGGAACCAGCGCACCATCGCGACTGCGCACGTTCAGTGACAACAAAACCGAGGGCTGGGCCTTGTCGCCTTCGCTCAGAATTACCCGGATCGGAACCGGGTACTTGGCATGATCGTCATGCAGGAAGCTGACATTGGTTCCGCCCAGGGCCGTCTGAAGGGCAGCAACCACCTGGGCCTGGGACACCCCCAGCCGTGCCGCCCGATCCCTGTCCACTACCACTTCCCATTGCCGTGTGGGCGACTCCAGCGTGGTATCGATATCCACCAGGCCATCCACCCGGGTCATGCCTTGTGCCACCTGCCGGGCCAGTTCCGCCCGTCGGTCTTCATCCACCGCATAGATCTCCGCGACAACGGGTGAAAGCACCGGCGGCCCTGGTGGCACCTCGACAATCTTCACGCTGGCTCCGTACCGGTCACCGATCTCGGTCAGCGGATCCCGGAGAGATTGGGCAATCACATGGGACGGCCGGTCCCGACTCTCCTCATCCATAAGATTGATCTGGATATCGCCGTGATAGGGGTCGCCACGCAGGTAATACTGCCGTACCAGACCGTTGAAATTGATCGGCGAGGCGGTACCGGCGTATGTCTGCCAGTTGGCCACTTCCTCCACCGTTTCCAGGTGGCTGCCCATTTCCATCAACACCCGCTGGGTCTGCTCCATGGGCGTGCGCTCGGGCATATCCACCACCACCTGCAGTTCGGACTTGTTGTCGAAGGGCAGCATCTTCAGGATCACCGCCTGGAATACCGGCAACGAGGTGGCCGCCAGGGTCAGGCACACCACGGCCAGCGCCAGCAGACGCCGCCGCCACGGATGATCACCCAGAAACGGACCAAGCACCGTCCGGAAAATTCGCAGGGACAATGGGCTGACGCCGTCGGCGGAGCTGCAAGCCTCCTCGGCTTCGGCGGCCTGCTCCCCCTTCTTGTGCTTTAGAAGCCTGAAGGCCAGCCAGGGCGCCACCACAAAGGCGACAATCTGTGACAGCACCATACCGGCCGAGGCGTTGATCGGAATCGGGCTCATGTAGGGGCCCATCAGGCCACTGACAAACGCCATCGGAATCAGCGCCGCCATGATGGTGAGACTGGCCATGATGGTGGGCGTGCCCACCTCGTCCACGGCAACGGGAATAATGTCCTTCACCGCCCGCCGGGAGTTCTGGATCCGCCGGTTGATGTTCTCGGTGATCACGATGCCATCGTCCACCAGAATGCCGATGGAGAAGATCAGCGCGAACAGGGAGACACGGTTCAGGGTGAAACCCCAGGCCCAGGAAAACACCAGGGTCAGCAGCAGAGTAATCAGAACGGCAATACCCACAATCAGCGCCTGGCGCCAGCCCATGGCCGCCAGAACCAGCAGCACGACGCACAGGGTGGCGGAGATCAGATCAGTGATCAATTTGCGGGCTTTCTGGGAGGCGGTTACGCCATAGTCCCGGGTAACCAGCACTTCCACGGATTCCGGTAAGGCCCGGTTGCGCAACTGGTCCAGACGCTCTTCAATAGCCGTGGTGATATTGATGGCGTTCTCGCCCGGCTTCTTGGCGATGGCCAGGGTAACCGCCGGGTAAACCTGACCGGGCTGGCCAGCCTTGCCGTCCCCATGGGCCGGTCCGAATCCGGTCATCACACTCTGATCCGCCACAGTGCCACCCCGGCTAATGTCTGCGACGTCTTCCAGGTACACGGCCGCGCCGTTGTGCATACCCACCACCAGACGCCGGACATCCTCCACCGTTTCCAGAAGCGTTCCGGCCTGGACCGGTATCGACAGGTTGTCCCGGGTAATCCGGGCCTCCTGGCTGCTGGTGTTGGCCGCAGCCAGGGCGTTACGAATATCCTCGATGGTCAGGTTGAAGCCAGCCAGCAACGCCGGATCGAAACGGATATCCACGCGATCCGGAATGCCGCCGGTGGTATAGACATCCCGGGTGCCCGGAACCCGCTTCAGGGCAACTTCCAGCATGTGCGCCAGGCGGGTCAGTTCCTCACCCGTGTGGCCGTTGACCGGATCGTAGAGGGTCAGGGTCATCACCGGAACATCATCGATGCCCCTGGGTTTGATCACCGGCTGGGTCGCACCCAGATTGGCCGGCAGCCAGTCCTGGTTGGAATACACCTGGTTGTAGAGCCGCACCAGGGCTTCCTGACGTGGAATGCCCACCTCAAACTGAACTGTGATCACCGCCTGGCCCTGGCGAGACACCGAGTAGACGTGTTCCACACCCTGAATCTCGCTCATCACCTGTTCGGCTGGCGTTGCTATTGCGCTTTCCACCTCACGGGTACTGGCGCCGGGAAACGCCACCATGATATCGGCCATGGTGACATCAATCTGGGGCTCTTCCTCTTTGGGCGTGACCACCACGGCCAGCACGCCAAGAATGATCGCCAGAATGGCCAGCAACGGGGTGAGGTGGTTGTTCTGAAAAACCCGGGCAATGGCCCCGGATGGGCCAACGGGCGGCAAATCACGGCTCACGGATTCGACTCCTCGACCGCGCCTTCAGCCGGATTCAAACGATCGCTGCCCACCAGCTCGGAGGGGTTCGTGACCACACGCTCGCCTTCGCTGAGGCCGGCCAGGATCTCCAGCCTGCCGTTTTGCCGCACCCCCGTGCGTACCTGCCGCAGCCGGGGCTGATCCTGCTGGTCCAGCACGAACACGGCCCTGAGCTCGCTGCGCTGAATCAGGCTGCTGGCCGGCACCCACAGAGCCTCCCGGCTGGTAACCGGCACGCTGACTTTCACCAGCATGCCGGGAAACAGGGAGCCGTTGGGTTCACTCAGGCGCATACGCAGACGAAACGTGTGGGTTTGCGGATTGGCATAGGGGTAGAAGGTCATCTCACCGGTTTCCAGCACCCGGCCATCGGCCAGGGTAACCTGGGCCTGACGCTCCGTGCGGGCCAGTTCGGCGTATTTCTGGGGAAGGTCCACCACAACACGAAGCTGTTCCAGAGATAATCCACTGAGCAACGGCTGACCGGGATTGACCGATTCGCCAACCTCGACATGGCGCTCAGTAAGGATGCCACCATAGGGAGCCAGCACGCGGGTATAGGAGAGCTGCTCCTGCGCCTCGGAAACCGCACCTTTGGCTCGTTCCACCCTTGCCCGGGCGGCGGCCAGGTTGTTGCGGGCCTGGTCGAACTCCTGCCGGGACACCAGACCCCGTTCGTGCACTGCTTCAATACGTTCAAAGCGCTGGCTTGCGTCCGCCAACGCTGCTTCAGCCTCTTCCAACCCGGCCTGGGCCTGACGCAAACGGGACCGCTGCTCACTGTCCTCCAGCTGAACAATCAGGTCACCAGCGGCAACGGAATCGTCCACATCGTAGGGCAGGCTCTGGACGGTGCCACTGGTCTGGGCAGAGACGGTACTCTGCTGCACGGCTTCAATGACGCCATCGAGGTGCACGGTCTCTTGCAACTCGCTGCGCTCGGCAGTGGCTGCCATCAACTCCGGGCCACTGCCTTGGCCCAGCGCAATGGAGGACTGCAGCATCAAGGCCACAACAATACACGCAGCGGCTATCCGTTCCATCGGGCATCTCCGTTTATAGTTATGAGGTAAGAACCCAAGGTTATCAAAAATAAGCGCCAGGAACAGTTCAGGTGCTGTTCGAATGGCAAGAAGGTTTCTTTTTCAGAGCCTCAAATCCGATAATAATGTCCATAAGCTCGTTGGTTATTTCATCCTGACGCACCAGACGGAACTGGCCGCCAACCTCCTCCAGCCGATCATCAACCGCCTGCTCTGCCTGCTGCATCAATGCCAGCCTTGCCGCGTTCTCAGTCACCATCGCTTCCGCCGATGCGCGAAAAACACTGGCAAAAATATGGTTGCGCAGCAGCGCTGCGAGCAGGGGTGTTGGCTGCATCGTATAGTCAGGCAGGGAGCGGGATTGCCATCCAGACTTCGCGGGTTCAGAAAGCAACGTGGAGGCCAGCGGCAACAACTGGCTCACTTCCGATTCACGCTGGCCCTTTTCGGCCCGTCGGGTGAACACAAGGGTAACGGCAATCCTGTTATGCACATCGCCGCCTCCGATTTCGTCCAGTCGGGTCACGATATCGCTCGCCAGACGCCCGATACCATCGGCCGATGCCGGCGGAAGAAAGGTAGACTCGGGCCTGATACCCTGATCGGCCAGGGCATCACTCATGCGGGCACCCACACACAGTACCCGGGCATGACCGCCCATCTTCAATGCTTCTGACAATGCGCTTTCAGCAAGCGCCTCGTTGTAGTTTCCACACAGACCATGATCAGAACCGAACACCACTAACAGCCGCTCTGCCTGCGCCACTGCGGGTACCGAAACAGGCCCGGTTTTGGCAACGAACGCCCGAATACCGCTCAGCACTGTCTGATGATAGGACTCAATGGATCGGGCAGCGTGCTCGTAGGGCACGGCGTTAATCGCAGACATGGTTTTCATGGTGTGAACAATGCTGCGAATACTGCTAAGGGTTTCGGTCCGTCTGGACAGGGTTTCAAGCGTCTGGGCCATGACGATCGTCTCCCGGCATTCCCAGTGCAACCTGGGCCACCTTCAAAAGGCTTCTCTTTTCCTCTTCCTCCAGCGAACGATTCTCCCGGATGCTCTCGGCGACATCTTTCAGAGAGTCGCCAATACTGTTCCGCATCCTGACCATGACCTCGGCAAGGTCTTTCTCCGGCAGGCCATCAAGCAGCCCTTCCAGGGCCGCCATCAATACCAGAAGCTGCTCGACGGCTGGCATGGGGTCCCGCTCGGGCTGTCGCAACGCAGTGCGCACTGCAGCCCCGCGGCTCAAGCGGGCCTTGGTGTTATCGTCCAGGCGAGTTCCGAACCGGGCAAAATCCTCCAGCTCCTCGAACTGGGACAGGGTGACACGCAGATTGCCAGCCACGTCCCGAAAAGCCCGGTGCTGAGCCTTCCCCCCGACCCGCGATACCGATAGCCCGATATCCACCGCAGGAAACTGGTTTTTCCTCACCAGCCTGGGCGACAGGTAGATCTGTCCATCGGTAATGGAGATGAGATTTGTCGGAATGTAGGCGGACAGATTCTCCGCCTGCGTTTCGACAATGGGCAGTGCGGTAATGGAACCACCCCCGGCGTCTGCGGTGAATTGACCGGCTCGCTCCAGCAATCTGGCATGCACATAGAAGATATCCCCGGGGAAAGCTTCCCGCCCCGGCGGGCGACGCAGTAGCAGAGAGAGTTCCCGATAGGAGCGGGCATGGTGGGTAAGATCGTCGAAAATCACCAATACGTCCCGCCCCTGGTCGGCAAAGTACTCCGCCATCGTCATCGCTGCATAGGGTGCGACATAGGCCAGCCCGGGCGCGTCCTCATCCCCGGCCGCAACAACTATGGTGCTCGCGAGCTGGCCGGCTTTCCGCAGTGTTTCAATGACTCGGGCCACCGCATCTCCGCGCTGGCCGATTGCGCAGTATATGCTCAGTACGTCTGAGCGGGCCTGGTTCAGAATCGTATCGATAGCAATGGACGTTTTCCCGGTCTGTCGGTCCCCAATGATGAGCTCCCTTTGGCCCAGACCGATCGGGACCGCACCATCAATGACCTTGATACCGGTGGCCAGCGGTCGGTTCACCGGAGCCCGGCTCAGTATGCCGGGCGCGCTGGCCTCCACCGGTCGTTCAGCTGTCGACACTACAGTTCCCTTGCCGTCACGCGGGCTTCCGGTGGCATCGAGAATGCGGCCGATAAGGCTCGTGCCCACCGGTACGCTGAATACTTTATGGGTTCGCCAGACATCCTCTCCCGAGGTGACCCGATCAGAAGGCCCGAGCAAAATCACGCCCAGTCGATCCGGCTCCAGATCCAGCACCACACCCCGGACACCCGAAGCGAACACCAGCAACTCGTCAGCAAGTGCCCGCGCAAGGCCTGAGACAACAGCAATACCGTCACCAACCTCGGCAACCGTGCCCACTTCGGTCAGCGCAGGGGCAGGCGTCGGGCCGTCCAGTAAGGCACCCAAAAAGTTCCTGGCCGGAGTAAAGGACGGTTTCTCAGCCATGATTTTGCATCCATCCGGTCCCACCCGACGCCAACCGCTCGGATAACATTCCGGTCAGCTCATCGGTATAACTGTCGACCGTCCAGGCCACCTGAACGCTGCCAATACGCAGGATCAGCCCCGGAGCCTGACCGGGATCCGTCGTGAAACCCAATTCAAGGTCCGGAGCCAGGCCTGCCAACGCCGTTCGAATCTTTTCCTGTGTGCTTTCCGGGAGCGGCTTATGAGTAGTCGCAACAGCCTGTTCCGCGATGCCAGCGGCGGAGACCAGCTCCGACTTCATGGATTTCAGCTTTCCGATCACATGCAGCCCGATACGCTCCTCGAGATCCTCATCCGCCAGATCGCGCAGGGCCCGTCGCACCAGTTGGTAAAGTGTTTCGGCGCTGGCCAGGTGCAACTCACTGATAAATCGGTCCCGCTCTGAAGTCAAATGTGCCTGCCATTCCTGTTTTTCCCGTTCCAGGCTCTCACGCGTGGCGGCGAGCAGAGTGTCTTTCTCTTTTTCCGCCTGCTGACGAATACGCTCCACCTGTTCGGAGTTGTCGACCAGCAATGCCTGCTTCTGCTCCAGAAACGCAGCTTCGGCGGCTGAGGCCTTCTTCTGCGCTATCTCCGCTTCCCCCATCCGTGCGGCGATCTCGGACTCACGGGCATCGATTCCATTCAGGATGGGCTTGTACAGAAAACGTTTCAGAAGCCAGACCAGCACCAGGAAATTGCCGATCTGGGCAAGCACCGTGACCCAGTCAACAGACATGATTCAACCTGCCGCCGACTGGGCCGCCTGCATTGCCTGATCCCAGAACGGATTGGCAAACAGGACAATCATCGCCACTACAAAACAGTAGATGGCCGTAGACTCGATCATGGCCAGGCTGACGAACAGGGTTCGCGACAGGGTGGAGGCAGAATCCGGCTGCTGGGCAATGGCGGCAAGGGCAGCCGCTGCAGCCCGGCCCTCACCAATAGCCGGACCGATTGCACCAAAAGCCACGGACAGGCCTGCGGTCAGAATGGAAACCGCGGCAATCAGGGCAAAGTCACTCATTTGTCTTTCTCCTTGCTTGGAGGCTTTCCAGCGGTGGCTGTCGCCGATGAGATATAAACCGTCGCCAGGATGGCGAAAATGTAGGCCTGGATCAGACCCGTCAGCAGTCCGAGCACGTCCATGACCACAGGAAAAAAGAATGGCGCAACACTCAGCAGGATGCCGGCGATCACGGCACCACTCATCACGTTGCCATACAGGCGTATGGCCAGGGATATGCCACGCGAGAACTCGCTGATGATATTGAACGGCAGCATCACCACAGAAGGCTGCACGTAGGTTTTTAGATAACCGCCGATGCCCTGCCGGGTAATACCGAACAGGGGCACGGCGATCAGGACTGATAGAGCCAGAGCCGCCGTGGTGGAAAGCGAGGCCGTTGGGGGCGCGAACCCCGGCACAACGAGCAGGAGGTTCGAAAACGCAATAAACAGGAACAGCGTTCCGGAAAAATAGAGCACATGGCGCGAGGCCCGCGGCGAGATTTCCTCGATCTGGCTCTGGATCGCCGTCACAATCACTTCCAGGGTGGTGCGCCAACGGTTCGGTGGCACATCCGGACGCAAATTCCGGGTAATAATGATGGAAGTGAGAGTCAGCAGGAACATGACGATCCAGGTAAAGCCCACTGTCTCATTGATATCCAGGCCCCAGACCGTGAAAAGCGTTGTTTCATCGGGCGTCAGCTCCATCAGACTTCCTCCGGGTGCGGTATTCGCGCCAGTAAAGTCGCCAGGTAGCGCACCAGAAAAAACGCCGTCCCGTAGCCTGCGAAAGCCCAGGGCAGGGTTCCGCCCCCTGTTACCAACCAACCCGCCGCCAGGAGCAGTCCGATGCGCACCACGGCACTGGGCAAAAGAACCGCTGATGGTCTGGAAGAGCCCAGAGCAAAGCGCACACTCGCTGCCAGGCCGGCGAAATAAAGAATGCTAACAGCCACGCCGGCACCAAATCCCCAAAGCACATCCGGCCAGTCAATGATTATCATGGTCCTGCTCCTCCTCTTCCTTGCCTTCCCTGCCGATCCACGCCCAGGCAATGAAGCCACCCACAGTCACCCCACCCAGAATCAGGGCAAGCACCCAGGGGAAATCCTGCGGCAGGGTGCGATCCAGCCAAAGCCCCAGAAAGGCACCACCGACGGTCGGCACCGCAATGGACCAGCCGATCATCCCGAAGGCGCCCAGACCACGCAGCGGGCTGACACCCGGATTTTCCCTGGCTTTCTTCAGGCGTCGGGCCCGACGCCCTATGTCGTCCTCCGGTGCACCACGCTGCGGATTCATGGCTTGGGCCGTTGCAGGTCGGCGAACCGGCGCACCATGCCAGCCTCCAGCCTGGACAGGGCGGACCGGGCCACGCGTTCGTCTTCATCCACCTCAATAAAGTTCTTTCTGACACTCTCCTGAAGGGTGTCCAGATCCTCACCCTTGGCACCTCGCCGGATCGCAATGTCGACTTTGTGGCCCTGCTTCACGAGAATGCCCTCATCAATGCCGAAGATCTGCTCACGGCCATCCTCCAGAGTCAGAATCAGGACCGACGGCACCAGCGAGGTGACAAAATCAATGTGGTTGAGCAGCATCCCAAAGGCGCCGTTTTCGGCAACGGCAAACAGCTTGTGGGCCTTGCCCTCATAGAGCATCCGGGTCGGCAGCCTGAGACAGACCTCCATTGCTTCAGCCAGGCTCATACCACCACCTCAGGCAGTGCGCCAATCATGTAGTACTCACTCTCGTTCTGTTCGAATTCAGTCTGTTCCAGAATGGTTTCGCAACCGTTGAGTGTCTCCTCAATGGTCACGCGCTTGCCTTCGGCACCGGTAAAAGCGGCCGTGGTGAAAAACGGCTGGGTCAGGAATCGCTCGAGCCGGCGCGCACGGGCAACGGTGAGTCGGTCGGCCGCCGAGAGTTCCTCAATGCCCAGCATCGCGATGATATCCCGCAGCTCCTCGTATTCGGCCAGGGTTCTGCGAACCGCCCGGGCGATATCGTAATGCCTCTGCCCAACCACCGATGGCGTGAGCATGACCGATGAGGACGCCAGGGGATCGATGGCCGGGTAAAGACCCTCGCTCGCGCGCTTCCGTGACAGCACCACCGAACCCGACAGGTGGGAAAAAATATGGGCGGCGGCGGGATCGGTGAAGTCATCCGCAGGCACATAAACTGCCTGAACCGAGGTAATGGCGGCACTGCGGGTTGAAGTGATTCGTTCCTCCAGCTCGGCCAGCTCAGTGGCCAGTGTCGGCTGGTAGCCCACCCGGGAAGGCATACGCCCGAGCAGTCCGGAGACTTCCGAGCCGGCCTGGACAAAGCGGAAAATGTTGTCGATCAATAACAGCACGTCCCGATGCTGTTCGTCGCGAAAGTATTCCGCCATGGTCAGCGCGGTCTTGCCGATCAGGAACCGGACCCCCGGGACCTCGTTCATCTGTCCGAACAGCATGACGGTGTTTTCCAGCACACCGGCCTCACCCATCTCGCGATAGAGCTCTTCCGCTTCCCGGGACCGCTCCCCAATGCCGCAAAACAGGCTGACGCCCTTGTGCTGTTGCACGGTGTTGTTGATCAGTTCAGTAATCAGCACCGTCTTGCCGACACCGGCGCCACCGAACAGACCGGTTTTTCCACCCCGCTCGATCGGGGACAGCAGATCAATGGCCTTGATGCCGGTTTCCAGAATCTGGCTTCGGACTACCCGATCCTCCAGCAGGGGCGGAAGCTGATGAATAGCGCGGCGTTCACTGGTAGCTGGCACAGGCTGGTTATCCACGGGCGCCCCAAACACATTCAGCATTCGGCCCAGAGTGGTATCACCCACCGGTACAGTAATTGATGATCCGGTTGCCCGTACCAGCGTGCCCAACCCCAGCCCTTTCACCGGAGCCAGTGCCATACAGCGGACCACGCCTCTGTCCTCCAGGGCGGCCACCTCAAGCGCAATCTTGCCGGCATACAGGAGCTCGCGAATGCGCGGCACCGGTTCCGGAAACCGCACGCTCACCACGCCACCACGGATGGCTACAACGGTACCTGTACCGGCATCTTGTGAGGCGTCCAGAGTCTCATTCTGGCTCATGACGGAGGCCTGTCACCCGGCCGACACACGAGTACCAGCCGAGCCGTCAAGGATGGCCACCGCATCCTGCAGCCGGCCAATGCCACTGATCCCACCGGCCTGGGCAAAATCGCAGGCAGCCTGCAGTTTCGGGCCCATGGAGCCGGCCGGCATCTCCAGGGCCCGCGCCTCGGCCACGGTCAGTTCGGAAAGCGGCGTCGACTGATCGGTACCGAAATCACGGTAGACAGCCTCAACGTCCGTTAACAGGAGCAACGCGTCCGCCCCCAGTTGCCTCGCCAGCAATGCACTGGCGGCGTCCTTGTCGATAACCGCCTCAATGCCGACCATGCTGCCGTCTTCACGACGCAACACCGGTATTCCACCTCCGCCGGCACACACCACAACCACGCCCTGGTCGAGCAACAATTTCAGTACCCGCATGTCCGGTATTTCCAGCGGTTTCGGCGAGGGCACCACCCGGCGCCATTTGCCACCGTCCGGCGCAATACTCCAGCCTGCGCCGGCTGCGCGGCGCTCTGCCTCTTCGCGGTCATAGACAGGGCCCACAAACTTGGTCGGTTTTTCGAAAGCAGGGTCTTTGGGATCCACCACCACCTGGGTCAGAAGGGTTGCGACCGGCCGGTCATGGCCGAGGGCATTTTCCAGTTCCTGCTCGATCATATACCCGATCATGCCCTCAGTTTCTGCGCCCAGGACATCCAGCGGGTAGGCCTCATCCGGCTTGTAGGAGGCGCCCTGCAAGGCCAGCAACCCCACCTGCGGACCGTTGCCATGGGTAACAACCAGATCGTGGCCTGCACGGACAATGCCTGCCAGCGAGAGCGCCGCGGTTGTCACGTTTTTGCGCTGAATCTCGGCCGTCAGCGGTTCTCCCCGTTTCAGAAGGGCGTTACCGCCCAATGCCGCCACAACCAGCATGTCAGCCTCCCAGGGTCGCCACGAGGACGGCCTTGATGGTGTGCATGCGGTTCTCGGCCTGATCGAAAACAATCGAAGCGGGGCTTTCGAAGACTTCTTCCGTCACCTCCATGGCGTCAATGCCATAGGTCTCCTGAATCTCCTTCCCCACCACGGTCTCGGTGTTGTGAAAGGCTGGCAGACAGTGCATGAACCGCGCACGGGGATTGCCGGTTTTTGCCATCAGGGCGGCGTTGACCTGGTAAGGCATCAGCAGTTTGATGCGTTCGGCCCATTTCTCCTTTGGCTCACCCATCGACACCCAGACATCGGTATAGACGAAATCGACACCGGCAACGGCACTGTCAACATCATCGGTAATGGTGATGCGGGCACCAGTTTCTGCAGCCAGCGCTCTTGCCTCGTCCTGAACCGCCTGAATCGGCCAGCAGGCTTTCGGCGCGCACAAGCGCACGTCCATACCCATCTTGGCACCGCCGATCAGCAGGCTATCGCCCATGTTGTTGGCGGCATCGCCAATAAAGACATAGGCCACCTCCCGCAGCGGCTTTTCCACATGCTCCTGCATGGTCAGGAAGTCCGCCAGTATCTGGGTGGGATGGAATTCGTTGGTGAGCCCGTTGTAGACCGGCACGCCTGCATACTGCGCCAGCTCCTCAACAACGGATTGTCCGAACCCCCGGTACTCGATGGCATCGTAGACCCGGCCAAGGACCCGCGCCGTATCCTTCACCGATTCCTTGTGGCCGATATGGGTTCCGGTCGGCCCCAGGTAGGTGACCCGCGCCCCCTGGTCGAAGGCGGCAACTTCGAACCCGACCCGGGTACGCGTGGAGTTTTTCTCGAAGATCAGGGCAATGTCCTTGCCCTCGAGTTTCGGCACTTCCGTGCCTGCGTACTTGGCGGTTTTCAGATCCGCAGACAGCTTCAGCAGAAAACCGATTTCCCTCGGCGTGAAATCCCGAAGCGTTAGGAAGTGCCGGTTCTTGAGATTGAATGCCATAACGTTTCCCCTTGGCTGTCAGACAGCATCCCGGATGGTCGGGCAACTCATGCACCGACCGCCGCCCCGACCCCGGCCCAGCTCGGCACCGGGTATTGCCAGAACCTCGATACCCGCGGCCGAAAGCGCCGCGTTGGTATCGTCGTTGCGGTCGTAGCCGACAACCACGCCAGGGCTCAGGGCCAGCACATTGTTGCCGTCGTTCCATTGTTCCCGCTCACGCTCTTCCGGCGTGTCACCACCCGTTGCCACGACTTCCAGGGCCGGGTAGCCGAGAATTTCTGCAACCACCTCGAACAGATGCCGGGAGTCCTGATTGAAGGACAGCGTTTTGCCACCCTCGCCGGGGCGCAGGTCGTAGCAGACCACGGCATCGGCCACCTCCTTGAAGGCAGTAACCACATTGCCGCCGCAGAAGGTAAACACGGTATCCAGATGCATGGCGGAACGGGTTTTCGGTAACTGGCAGGCAATCACCCGATCCACCGTGCCGCCATCAAACAAGGCTTTTGACAGCTGGCCGATGGCCTGGGGTGAGGATCGTTCGCCCATGCCCACCAGCACCGTTCTGTTCCCCAGCGGCATGACATCCCCGCCCTCCAGGGTAGCCAGGCCATGATCTTTCAGAGGGTCGCCCCAGTGCACGTTCACCTTGCCGGCAAATTTCGGATGGAACTGGTAGATAGCGGCCATCAGCAGGGTTTCCGGCTTGCGGGCAGCCCAGTACATGGGGTTCAGGGTGACCCCACCATAGACCCAGGCGCTGTTGTCCCGGGTAAACAGGAAGTTGGGCAGCGGTGGCAATACGAACCCGAAACGTCCGAGATGGTTACCGAACAGACCGACCGGATCGAAGGGCAGATCCCCCACCTCCAGACCACCGATCAGAAACTCGGCGAGGGCCTTGTCGGGCAGCTCATCCATCCAGGCTCGCAGATCCGATACCATGCCGACGCCAATGTGGTTCCAGTTGATCCGGTGGTCCAGAATCCAGGCCCGGCCCTCGGGAATCGCCAGCGTTTCCGCCAGCAACTCGTTGACATCCAGCACGTCCACGCCCCGACCACGCATCACGCTGGCAAACACGTCGTGATCTTTCTGGGCCTGCTTGACCCAGAACACATCATCGAACAACAGGGCATCGCAGTTGGACGGCGTCAACCGCCGGTGAGCCAGCCCCGGCCGGCAGATGATGACCTGGCGCAGGGTTCCGGTCTCAGAGTGCACTCCAAGTGTTTGTTCAGACATGACAAAGCTCCTTTTGTCGAATGCTCACAGCATGGTGCCCAGGCTTATGATTACGGTGATAAACACGGTCAGAATAAGCAGCAAAGGCCAGATAAACGCGAGCCAGCGATCGTAGGACACCCGCCCGATGGCAAGCCCTCCAACCACAACTGCGAAGGTGGGGTTGATCAGGTTCACCAGGCCATTGGCAGACTGGTAGGCGGTAACCACCAGATCCCGCCCGACGTTGGCAAAATCCGCCAGCGGCGCAAGGATCGGCATGGACAACACGGCCAGCCCGGAGGACGAGGGCACGAAGAAGCTCATGCCCACCTCAATCCAGAACATCAAGTTGATGAAGGCCAGCTCCGGCAGGCCACCCAGGGAGGTTTCGGCGCTGTGGAGTATTGTATCGGCAATCATGCCCTGCTCCATGATCACCACGATGCCGCGGGCAAGCCCGACCACCAGGGCAACCCCGAGAAGATCCCGGGCGCCATCGACAAAACTGCCGGTAAGCTTCTTTTCACCAAGGCGGGCAATGATGCCGATCACAATGGCCGCACCAAAGAACAGGGAGCCCATCTGTGCCATCCACCAGCCCTGGGATGACACGCCCCAGATCATCACGACAAACGTCAAGGCGAAGATGACCAGGGCAATCATCTGGGTGGTTGTCAGACTGGCGCTGTGGATCTCGCCGTCATCGTCCTGCAGAAACAGCTTTTTGTGCGCGGGCCATTGTTTTGCGACCACCGAGCGGGAGGGCTCCGCTTTGACCCGATGGGCATATCGCATCACGTAGCCTATACAGATCAACAGACCACCGATCAGCAGAATAAAACGCAGCACGATACCGTCGGTAAACGGGATACCAGCCGCATTCGCCGCAATCACAGTGGCGAACGGGTTGATGGTGGAGCCCAGCACACCAATCCCGGCCCCGACCAGGATAATGGCGACCCCCGTCACCGCATCGTATCCGGCGGCGAGTATTACCGGGATCAGAATGGCGTAAAACGCCAGGGTTTCCTCTGCCATCCCATAGGTCGTGCCGCCCAGGGCAAACAACGTCATCAAGATGGGAATCATCCAGATTTCATGGCCTTTCAGATGCCGCATCGCGCTTCGGATGCCGGTATCTATAGCGCCAGTGGCGTTCATGACACCGAGAAAACCGCCCAGAAACAATATGAACATGGCGACATCGATGGCATTGGCAACGTAACTGTCGGGATCGTAGAACCCGGCAGTCGGTGCCAGCAGGACATCAACGAACCCCTGCGGATTCGGATCGACGGTCTGGTATGTGCCCGGAACCGCCACTTCTCGTCCGACCTCCTCATTCATCGAACGCTCGTACTGCCCGGCAGGAATAATCCAGGTCAGCGCGGCTACCAGAATAATCAGGCCAAAAAGAATGGTGTACGCAGTGGGGAATCGAGAAGCGAGGTCGGTTTCGGGATTTTCTGGCAATTTTTCGTCTTCAGTCACGATGCGTCTCCTTTCCTGAATCGCATTGTGCAGACAGGTTCTTTCCGGGAACCTCAGGGGGCTGAGCACCTCCTCAGTGGTTGCGCACCACTGGCTCAGATCTGCATGGCTACAGCATAGTTCATGAAGTGGGATCAGAAGTTGAGATAGCGCAATTTTTGATCAGCCATAAAAAACCCCGGATGGAGGAGTTGGTTCCACCCGGGGCGAGAATGGCACCCGCCGGCTATGAGAAGCGGGTAACCGCCATGCAAGGTCTTACCACCTGGCTGTCAGTGCGGCACGCAGGGTCCGGCCAGGCTCATTAACTCTTACGGCTTCGGGATTAAACGGATCAGTGTTGGCCCGGCTAACGTGGGGCGCCCAGGTATTGTCGAACAGGTTGTCCACTGCCCAGCTGACACTCAGATACTCTGCGAGCGGGTGGCTCCCGGACAGGTTCAGTACGCCGTAGCCTGGTGAAGTGCCGGGATCCTGCCCGGATTCCAGATCCACGCGGTCCTGGCGACGGGCCAGTACCCACTCCAGTTCAACGGCATGCCCCCTATGCTGCCAGCCAAGGGTCTGAACAAACTGCACCGGTGGAATCTGCGGCAGTGGCTTGTTTTCGTCGCGGTTCTCGCCCCTTACAGATGCCAGACTGCTATTGGTACTCCAGGTGCCGTTGCTCCATCCAAGCTGGGCTTCAACACCCATCAGCCGCGCATCGATATTGCGGTAGACACTGACCTGATCGGCATTCCGGGTACGCAGGACAAAGTCATCCACCTGATCCACCCACACGGCTGGCCGCCAGTGCCAGCCGTTGCTCTGGCCGGGCATCGCCAATTCCAGCTTGCGGTGCGTCTCAGGGTCCAGGGCAGGGTTACCCACCCAGCGCCGTGCCGGGTCCATGTTGTTCCAGCTGGCAATGTAGCGCTCAGTCACGCCCGGGCTGCGGACGCTGTGGCTGGCGGTAACCAGCAGTGACTGGATCGGGGAGAACCGCCAGTCGCTGCTGACAAAGCCACTGAAGTTGTCGTCGGTAACGTCGGTATTGGTGGTGCCATAGATCGTCTGGTAGGCATCTGCAGCCGACATGGCCATCATGCCACTGCCGAACACCTTGTCGGCTGCCGCAGCGGACATTTCCACGCGGTCGTAGCGCACCCCACCGCCGAGCTTTAACTCCGGGGTTACCCTGTAGAAGCGCTCGGCGAAAAGGCCGAAACGGTCGCGATCCACGTCAGGCCAGAGTACTGAGGTAAGCATATCGAGATTGGCTCCCCCGAAGCGTTCGGCGTGCCAGTTATTGGTCTCGATATCCGCACCAATGGCCCAGTCTGTTCGGGCATCCGGACTCTGATCCAGGGTCAGGCGCAGACCCCGGGTTTCGGTCTCGGAATCGGTCAGCATTTTCATCATGGACTCACGGAGACTGAAGTTATCCATGATGTGATCAACATCGGCCTGCCAGGCCAGAAGGTTCCAGTTGCCATTGGCCACCGGCGAGCCCAGCTCCAGGCGCATGATGTCGGTATCGGTTTTCGGTGCATCCATACCGGAGCCGGCGTATTTCACATCCCGCTCTTCCTGCCGGCTCACCAGCCCTTTGATATAGAAACCGTTCTCCGCCTTCCAGGCCGCATCCAGGCGAGCCTCGGAGTTCTTGTAGGCGCTGCGGACCTCATTGCCGTCGCCGTCCTCGTAATCATCCGCCTCGTCATAACCACCGGCGAGCCGAAGCCAGGCACTGTCGCTACCCACTGCAGCACTGCCATTGACCAGCTTGCCATTGCCGTTGTCAGCGCCGCCAACGGTCAGGTGACCCGTGGTGCCTGAACCGTCAAACACCGGCGCCGCAGTGGTGGCAACCACTTGGCCACCGGTAATAGGGCCCCAGCGCAGGGTCTGGTTGCTGGTACGCACTTCCAGCAAGGGCGCCAGTGCCGAACTCAGACGACTGGTCGGCGGGTCCATGCGATTCGGGCAGGCCCCTTCAACGCGAATGCCGTCCAGAAGCACATCCACCCGCTCCTGGCTCTGGCCCCGAATGACCGGTTCCAGCCCGCGCCCACCCATTCGGGAAAGCGAAACTGAAGGATTAGCAGACAAACGTTCAACCGGCTCTGAAGCCAACTTGCTCGACGCCTCTTCAATGCTTTGCCCTTCGGTAACCCGAATTACAGGCAAATCGGGAGAACTCTCCTGTGCCAAGCCCCCGGCGGGCAGTAAAACCAATCCCGCGGCACACAATCCGATGAAACGCGTTCCCATTACCGTCGCCATACAACCTTATCCTGACCAGCTCTGATAGTTGGTGCCAATCATAAAGATCAGCCGGCCCTTACGCCTGAGACCAAATGCCGCATCCCCTCGGAGGTATTACTGGGTATCCGGACGGAAAAAACCGCTAGAATGCCCGGTATGGAATGGCTGACCCACTCACAGACCGGATTTCAACAGGCTGCCCGCTATCTGCTGGGCATGCGTTTGACTATTGTTGCGCTGCAGCTGATTTCGATCGCCGTAGCGGAAACCATGGTGACTCTGGCCCATCGCGCCGAAGCGGTTATCCTGCCCCTCGCCTATGGCGTTCTGGCAACCCTGGCCTGGCTCTGGTTTACCCGACGCCCGCCTCGCTCGACACAGGCCGTCAGCCTGGTTCTGATCGTCGATCTACTGCTGATCGGAACCTGGCTTTACCTGACGGGCGGCTATACCAATCCTTTGGTTTCCCTGTTGCTGCTGCCCATCGCCGTTGCCATTGTGCTGGTGCCACTGGGCCAGAGTATTGCCGTCACCGTTGCCGGGGTGGCGGTCTATACCTCACTGGTGATCTGGCATACCCCGGTTACCCATGAACATCACAGCGCCAACCTCGCCCAGCTGCACCTTGTCGGCATGTGGGTCACCTTCGCCACCACCGCCGCGATCCTGCTACTGGTTGTCGGAGCGCTGGCCCGACGTCTGCGCCAACAACAGGCCCAGCTTGCGCAGATACGGGAGACACGGCTTCGGGATGAGCAGATCATCGCCCTGGGGCTTTCCGCCGCTGCCGTCGCCCATCGCCTGGGCACACCGCTGAACACTATGACGCTGCTGGTGGAGGAAATGAAATCCGCAGTACCGGAGGGTGAGCCCATGGCAGACGATCTTGCCCTGATGGAGAGTCAACTGGGTCTTTGCAGTGCCCATCTGCAACAGCTGTCTTCTGCGGCCGTACAGGCCAAGACCGCGCAACTGGAAACCCTGCCCGCCCCGGACTGGGTCGCTCGCCTCCGGGAATCAGCCACCCTGCTATGGCCGGGTGCCGCCATTCAATGGCGACAGCCTTTACCGGACTGCCCCGTTGCCGTGGACGCCACCCTCGATCAGGCCGTCCTCAATGTGTTGGCAAACGCGGTGACAGCCAGCCCTTCCTGGGTCGCCGTTGCCGCAAGGGAGAGTGTCGACGGCCGGATGGAATTGGTTGTCGAGGACCATGGCGATGGTCTGGAATCTACCCCCGAAGGTACCCTCGGGGACAAGGTGGTCAGTTCGGAGAACGGGCTTGGAGTTGGCCTTTTCCTCTCCAATGCCACCATTCAGCGTCTTGGAGGCACCCTGAAAGCCCGGGGCAGCGCAGAAGGCACCACCATCATCATTGAATTGCCGATAGCGGCAGCGACCAACAGCCCATTGGGAGACCAGGCGTGAGTAAACAACAGGCGTGGCTACTGATTGATGACGATGACGCCTTTCTGCAAGTACTTCAGCGTTCACTTGGCCGCCAGGGTATTGAAGCCCAGCTTGCCCACGGACATCAGGAGGCAAAAAACGCCCTGCTGAACGGAACATTTCACCGGTGCGTGCTGGATCTGAACCTGGCCGGTGAGAGTGGCCTGCAATTGCTACCGGAGTTGCTGGACATGCATCCGGACCTTGAGATCCTGGTGCTCACCGGTTACGGCAGTATCGCCACGGCGGTCGAGGCCATGCGCCGGGGTGCGGTGAACTACCTGTGCAAGCCGGTAACAGTCAACCAGCTGCTGGCCGGGTTCGAACCCATTGACGCCCCGCCGGACCTCCGGGCGGAACCACCGTCGGTAGAGGAGATGGAGTGGGAACACATCCAGCGGGTTCTTAACGAAAACGAGGGCAACGTCTCAGCCACCGCCCGGGCCCTGAACATGCACCGCCGCACTCTTCAACGGAAACTCCAGAAACACTCCCGCTGGCGCTAATCTGCGCCCGGGGGTATATGACAAGAAAAATGACATCCATCAATTCCGTTCGACCATTTACCGATGGTTTTCTCCGGCCATTCCGGTAGCATGCCCTGCCAATTACTTCAGGTCTCACAGGGAGGAGAGTTCGTACATTTACACGCCGGAACTCAAATTACCGACTCCCATGCCCAGATCCCCCGCAACGATTACACCACCCTCAGGCATTGATCCCAATCGCCTCGCCATGATTGCGGCGGTTACGCCCAATTTTCTGGTAATGCTGGACGATGCCGGTCGCATTGAATGGGTGAATCCCAGCTTCGAAGAGCATACCGGTTACCGGCTTGAGGAAGTGCGCGGGCGCCTGCCGAAGGAAGTACTTTACGGGCCGGACACGGACCCCGAAACCATCAAACGCATTCATCAGAAGCTGCACAAGGCCGAGGTCATCGAAGAAGACATCCTTCATTACACCAAAGCCAGTGAGCCTTACTGGGTGCATACCTATTGCGTGCCAATCGGCACCGAACAGGGTGTTGCCCCAGGTTTTATCGCCATTCAGAACAACATCTCGGACCGGAAGAACAGCGAGCGGGGCCTGCGCATCGCAGCCAGCGTGTTCGATCGCAGCCACGAGGCCATTCTGATTACCGACCGGTCCAACCGGATCCTGGATGTGAATCCCGCGTTTTCACGAATTACCGGCTACAGCCGCCAGGAAGTGCTGGGCCTGAACCCGGCCATCCTCAGCTCTGGCCGTCACTCCGGGGAATACTACCGCTCCATGTGGCAAACCATCGAGAAAACCGACCACTGGCGGGGCGAAATCTGGAACCGCCGGAAAAACGGTGAAGAGTACGTGGAACTGCTTTCCATCAGCCGCGTGCACCTCGAGGAACCCGGGCAGTATTACCATGTGGCGGCGTTCTCTGACATTACCGCGCTCAAGAACCACGCCAGAGAACTGGACCGGGCCGCCAACTACGACGACCTGACCGGTCTGCCCAACCGCCAGTTGCTGGAAGAGCGACTGCGCACCGCCCGAGATCACGCCGACCGGCAACACCGAAGCGTTTCCGTGTGCTATCTGGACCTGGATGGCTTCAAGGCCATCAATGACAAATGGGGCCATTCGGCCGGTGACCAGACCCTGAAAACCCTGGCTGAACGGCTCACCCGGGCACTGCGCAGCGGCGACACGGTGGCGCGGATCGGTGGCGACGAATTCGTCCTCCTGCTGCAGGGCGACGACAACCACGATGCGGTTTATCGGCGGATTCTGGCCACCGTTGGGGATCCGGTTGTCGTGGGTGACCAAAGCGTCGCCCTCACCGCAAGTCTTGGCATTACCCGTTACCCGGAAGACGGATCAGACGCTGAAGGGCTGATTCGCCATGCCGACCAGGCCATGTATTCCGCCAAGGAAAAAGGCCGCAACCAGTACCACTTCTTTGATCCCGGCCTGGATGAGCATCGACGGAACCGGCGCAACCAGTTGATGGAAATTACCCGGGCTCTGGAAAACGAAGAGTTCGAACTGTTTTTCCAGCCCCAGATCCGAACGAACGATTGCGCACTCCTTGGCTTTGAGGCTCTGATCCGCTGGGATCACCCGGAGAAAGGCCTGGTGTCACCCGCCGAGTTCCTTCCCATCGTCGAGAACAGTCACCTGGAGGTACCACTGGGCCAGTGGGTACTGAAAGAAGCGATTCACCAGATGAACGCCTGGAAGGAAGCGGGAGAGGATCTGCCGGTCAGCATCAACATCAGCGCGCCGCACCTGATGGACCGCAGCTTTGCCGATTACCTGGAAAGCTACCTGCACAGCCATCCGGAAGTTACACCAGGGCAAATTACCCTGGAGGTTCTGGAATCAACGGCCCTGGAGGATACCCAGCGGGCGAGCAATGTTCTGGCGCGTTGTCAGGGCCTTGGCCTGCAGGTGGCGCTGGACGATTTTGGCACCGGTTTTTCATCGCTCACCTATCTGCGCACTCTGCCGGTAGACATCATAAAGATCGATCAGAGTTTTGTTCGCAACATGCTTGAGGATGCCAGCGACCACGCCATCGTGGAGAGCGTTATCTTCCTGGCACAGCGGTTTGCCCACCCGGTTCTGGCCGAAGGCGTGGAAACCATGGAGCATGCACGGGCACTACGGCAGATGGGCTGCAACTTCGTGCAGGGCTACGGAATTGCCCGCCCGATGCCCGCGGATGAAGTACTGGATTGGGCTCGGAACTGGCGGGCAAAAGCACAGCACGGAAAGGCCGGTGACTTGCTCAGTTCCGCCGTAGCCAGTGGCGAGGGCATCTGAGCCGGATCGGCTCTACCGATACCGCCTCTGATCCAGTGTTGTCAGCCGGTCTGGATGAAATACCATAAGTCCGGTTACGAAGGTGCCGTTCACAAACCCTTCCGGAATCATGAACAGGGGCAGGTAACGGATGTACTCATGCACCAGTTCATCAAACGTATAGACGCCGCTGGTCCATAGCATCATGCACATGACCGTACCGGCCGCCGCCACGGAAATGCCCGCACCGAAAAACCCGCAGAAGAAGATATAGGCGAAGAAGTTCCGGAAATCCCGTCGACGCTCCCAGAGCATGATGCCGTGGCTGACAATGGCAGGCACCATCACCGTGATCAGCCCGTTGGCGGCAAACATGATCAGAGGCTCGCGGCCGGTGATGACCGTGATCACCAGTGCCATCAGGCCCGCCAGCACTGCCAGCGCCCACCCCAGCATCAGCGTTATCACCGTGATACCAAAAACGTGGATGGCCAGGCCGGGAGAAATGCCGGCCCGCAGTTGCCAGACAAAACCAAGTACCACGGCAGCGCCGAAGAACGAGTGCTGGAGTGCGTTGTCCTTGCGAAACGCCTGCCAGTCAATCGAGCGCAGCGCCCGGAAAAGAATCACCAGAAAGAGCAGAAGAGTGATGATCCACTGACTGGTGGATAGCAGGTTTTCAGTCATGCCCATAGTGAACGTACCGCAGCAACGGGGTCGGGAATGACATCTTAGCGGCTCGCCCCACCCCCGGTGCAAGCGAGCCCAGATAGATCAGGCGACCTGTTTTTCGAGTTTGCCAAGGTCGGTCAGGCGCTGCCAGGCCTCATAAGTACTCAGGAAAACCTCGCCACCCAGGTGGGAAAGCAGTTCTGTCCCTTTCAGCTTGTCCATTACCGGACCTTTCACTTCCGCCAGATGCAACCGGACCCCTGCGTCTTTCATACGCTCGTTGATCGCCTCCAGACTCTCCAGGGCAGAGGCGTCCACCAGATTCACTGCTGGGCACACCAGCACCAGGTCTTTCAGCTCCGGCTCCCGGATCATCAGGTCCATCACTGTTTCCTCAAGGAACCGGGCATTGGCGAAGTAGAGGCTTTCGTCCACACGCAGGAAGGTCACCTTCGGGCACAGTTCCACATCGTGGCGAAGCACATTGCGGAAATGTTCGGTACCGGGCACACGGCCAACCACCGCACTGTGGGGGCGACTGGTTCGATACAGGAACAGCCCGATGGACAGTGCCACTCCGGCGATAATGCCGGCCTCGACACTGTGTACCAGGGTCAGCACGATGGTGGCGAGCATGGCGCCAAAGTCCGTGCGGGAATAGCGCCAGGTGCGCCCGAGGGCCGGAAGGTCGATCAGGGTGGCCACAGCCACAATAATGGTCGCCGCGAGAGTCGCCTGGGGCAGATAGGCGATGGCCGGTGTCAGGAACAGCGTTGCCATGGCAATACCGACCGCGGCATAGGCACCTGCCGCGGGGGTCTCGGCACCGGCGTCAAAGTTGACTACGGAACGGGAGAAACCACCGGTGACCGGCATACCGCCGGAAAAACCGGCGCCCAGGTTGGCGGTACCCAGCCCAATCAGTTCCTGGTCCGGATCAATACGCTGGCGCCGTTTTGCGGCCAGGGTCTGGCCCACCGAAACCGATTCCACAAAACCGACAACACTGATCAGCAAAGCGCTGACCGCAAGTTGCTGCCACAGGCCCATGTCCAGGCTGGGCATGGTGAAATCAGGCAGCCCCCGGGGTACATCCCCCACCAGACGGACACCCTGGCCATCAAGCTGGAACTGCCAGGCCACCAGTGTGGTCACCAGAACCGCCAGAATCGGCGCGGTTTTGGTCAGGATATCCGCCATTCTCGGAGCCAGCCCCACTCCCATCAGAAGCGGCTTCAAGCGCTTGCGCGCAAGGATCAGGAACACCAGCGCCCCGGTACCGACAGCCAGTGTCACCAGGTTGGTATCGCCAATCGACGTCAACAGGGACCGGCCAATTTCCAGCAGGTTATGACCAGAGGCCTGGATCCCGAAAATATGCTTTAGCTGACTGGCGGCGATCACAATGCCAGAGGCCGTGATAAAGCCGGAAATCACCGGATGGCTGAGAAAATTGGCCAGGAACCCGAGTCGAAGCACCCCCATCAGGGTCAGCATCAACCCGGACATAACCGCCAGCAGAACGGCACCGGCCACGTATTCGGGGGTACCGGCCTCCGCTAGCGGTGCCAGGGCCGCCGCGGTCATCAGCGAGGCCACGGCCACAGGCCCAACGGACAAGGTCCGGCTGGTGCCGAAGACGGCGTAGATCACCAGCGGCAGGATACTGGCGTACAAACCCACCTGGGCAGGCAACCCGGCCAGCAGGGCATAGGCCAGCGACTGGGGGATGAGCATGACGGTGACAATGATTGCGGCCACCAGATCGCTGGTGGCCTGATCCCGACCATATTTCGGTGCCCAATCCAGGATCGGCAGGTAGCGTTTAAGATTCATCAGGAATCTCAGAACAGGTTAACCGGCACTTTCAGGTACACCTGACCATTGTCTTCGGCCGGCGGCATGTGCCCTGCACGCATATTGACCTGAACCGACGGCAGAATCAGACGGGGCATGTCCAGGGTTGCATCCCGCTCGGTCCGCATTTTCACGAACTCTTCCTCGGAAACGCCTTCGTGGACATGAATGTTTGCTTCCCGCTGCTCCGCCACCGTGGTCATATGCTGGTACTCATCACGGCCAGGCGCCTTATAATCATGGCACAGGAAAATGCGGGTTTCTGCTGGCAGCGACAGTACCTTCTGGATGGACTGGTACAGGGTGCGGGCATCGCCACCCGGAAAATCACAGCGGGCGGTGCCAAAGTCGGGCATAAACAGCGTGTCACCCACGAAGGCGGCGTCGCCAACCACATAGGTCAGGCACGCAGGAGTATGGCCCGGGGTGTGCAGAACACGCCCCTCGAGACCACCAATGGCAAAGGTGTCGCCTTCCTTGAACAGCTTGTCGAACTGGCTGCCATCGCGCTGGAATTCTGTGCCGGCATTAAACGCCTTGCCAAATATCTCCTGAACATCGCGAATGTGGGCACCAATTCCGGTTTTGCCGCCCAGTTTGTCATGCAGGTAAGGCGCCGCAGACAGGTGATCCGCGTGTACGTGGGTTTCCAGGATCCACTCGACCTTCAGGTCGTTGCTGCGGATGTACTCAATAATCTCATCAGCCGAGCGCACATCGGTGCGTCCTGCGGCGTAGTCAAAATCCAGGACCGAATCGAGAATGGCGCAGGCCTGGCTGTCCGGGTCACGCACCACATAACTGAATGTATTGGTGGGTTCATCAAAAAAATGCTGAACGATCGGGTTGCTCATGACGTCACCTCTGGATGATCCAAATATCAATTTTAATCTAAGGATATACTATTTGGTAATATGAGGTGAAATGATCTTTTTTTATATGCGCAATGTTCCTGATACATCAACAAGACAGTCCCGCCCCGCCTGCTTGGCCAGATAAAGTCGGTAGTCCGCCCCGGCGATGAGGGCATCCGGCGTTGCAGGACGGTCAACGAACTCCTCTATCCCGGCAACGCCTGCGCTGACGGTCACCAGTATCTCATCCTCATCAAAGACAAAACTCTCCTCGTGCACGGCTTCGAGAATTCGCTGAACAAGCTGTCGCACATCGCCGTGCTCCACGGCACTGAAGACAACAATGAATTCTTCCCCTCCGAAACGGGCAACCACATCCATGGAGCGGGTCTGGCTCACCAGAATATCGGCAAACCGCTGCAGGATATAATCTCCCCCGAGGTGTCCGATGGAGTCGTTGATTTTTTTGAAGTGATCAATGTCGAAGATCGCCAGGGCGAAACGCTCTCCCCGACGGTTGCTGCGGGCCAGCATTTCATCCAGCCTTGGCATCAGGTAACGGCGATTGTGCAGGCCGGTCAGCGGGTCCCGAATTGACTGGTTCAGCAATTCTTCTTCCAGCCGGTTGCGCTCCAGGGCACCCGACAACAGGCCGGAGACGATAATCAACAGATCGGCCTGGTCCAGACGCCAGGTTCTTCGGCGAAGGGAGTCAACGCCAAAAAAACCCGTCACCCGTCCGCGTACCCGGATAGGCACGCAAAACATGGAGGACACTCCCTGTTCCTGAAGCAGCGCCCGCTCGGGTGCAGCTTCCCGGGGCAGCCGGTCGACATCTTCAATAAACACCACCCGGCTGCCACTGACCATCCCCTCGATCTGTTCCTGCCACCAGTGAAAATTCTCGATCGACACCTGCTGCTGGGTGTCGATCAGGGCGGGCACACCATCCCTGCACCACTCATGGGTGTTGGTCATCACCGCGTAGTCGTCAGAGAAGCAATAGAGATAGGCCCGGTCTACCTTGAAAAACATTCCGATGGATCTCAGAAGTTCATCAATGCACTGATCAATGGTGCCAAAACCAAGGTTGATGAATTCGGTGGATAGGCGTGCAATCAGCCGCTGGAAACCGGCCTGGAAGGAAAACTCCGCCTCACTCTCCCGCAGGCTCTGCTCCAGGTCCTTGTAGTGCTGAATGTTATGGAACTGGCCGTACCAGAGAGTGCCACCATCGGGCTGGCGCTCGGGCTCTGCGTTAACCTCAAACCACTCGTAACCGCCATTCTCCAGCCTGAGCCGGGCCCGATAGCTCCAGGTACTCAACGTATCTGCCGAGGCACGGATGCTCCCCATAACGGCATCAACGTCCTCAGGATGAATCATTGCGAAAATCGGATCCGCGTTATCGCTCAGATCCGAGGGTTCAATGCCAAAGAGCGACTGCACATGTTCGCTAATGAAGGGACAGCGGTGGGAATCGCCTTCCGAGCTCAGCCAATAAACGAAGAGGACTCCAGGAACCCCTGAGGCCAGTTTCTGGAAAAAACGGGCAGACAAACCGGTTTGCTGCCCGTTACCGGACCTTGACGCCTTGGACACCACGTCCTCCCAACAGACGAATCACCCCTGCTCATAACAGAGTGTAGCCTACGCTGACAGGAAGAAAACCGGTTCCGGAGACGACGAATCAGAGCGAGTCCAGGCGACTCCTGGCTTCTTCCCGCCGACCGGCATCGGCGACGTCCCGTCCGGCCCTGCCGGGTGCTTCGAGGGCTTTCTGCAGATAGCTCCGGGCCCGTTCCGGCTCGCCCTGGTCCAGCAGAAAATCGCCAAAGAAGAAATTGGCATCCATGCCATCAGGATTGATCGCCAATGCTTTCTGCAGATACTGACGGGCCTTGTCGTCATCACCGAAACCCAAAGGCCAGCCGGGCACCTGATAATAGAGGCTACCCAGCGATGTGTAGGCCGAGCCATCCAGCGCTTCGGGGTCAATCGCCAGGGCCGCCTCCAGTGATTTACGGGCATCCTTGACCAACCCCAATGCCCCGAGACCGCCCTTGGCACCGGCGTAGGTGCTGAGCACAATACCCTGCCAGATCAGTGGCTCTGCCCGGTCCGGATAATGGGCGACAAACTGTTCTGCCTCGCTGGCCAGACCTTCAAAGGCTTTCTCTTTCTGGTCCTCTGGCACCTGATACTGAATCTCCGCCCAGCGATGCTGGATATCGGCCAGTTCGGCCTCCAGAGCCGCGGCCCAGAGTGGCTGGGCCGCCAGACACAGGATCACCAATAGCACTCGTTTCATGACAACACTCCCGAATTCAGAAAGCGCCGGATGACCGGCAATTGCTTCAGCATCGCCTTATCGACAATTCTGGGCAGGATGCCGTTGATCACCACAAACAGCTTTTCCGGCCAGCCCAGGAAGCGCCGGCGAACGTCATTTTCCATGGCGGCAAGAATCTGCGAAGCCACGGCTTCCGGCGCGTCCATGGCATTGCCGAGGGCCCGGTTAAGCTCGTTTACGGCCTCTGGATTCATGTCCGTGGCGGTAGCCCGGGGCGCTACATAGATCACCTGGACCGGGGTATCGGCCAGTTCCCGTCGAAGCGCTTCAGTAAAGCCACGCAGCCCGAACTTGCTGGCGCAATAGGCTGTGTAACCAGGGAAGCCGATGCTGCCAAAGGTGGACCCCACGAACACCAGGGCACCTTGGCCGGCTTTTTCAAACCTGGGTGTAAAGTGCCTGGCCACAATCATCGCTGACCGGAGATTGACGGCGATCTGGGCGTCCAGTTCGCTGACTGCCATATTCTCCAGGCTTGCAAAGCGATTCTGACCGGCACAGTGGATCACACCATCGATACCTGGATAGGCGTCACCGAGACGAACCAGCTGTTGGTCGAGATCGGGCGCCGCCAGGTCCAGGTGAACGAGCGAGACACCTTCACGGTGCTCAAGCTTTTCCGGATGCCTGGAGGCCACAATCACCCGGGCGCCAGCTCTCACCAGGGGTTCAACCAGCGCCTTGCCGATACCGCCGGTGCCACCCAGCAGAAGAAACGCCCGATCATGCAGCCTCATGACGCTGCTCCTTGCGGTTCGACGTTAGGGGAATGCTGTGCAGCATATCGCCATAGAGCCGATAGACCATGCGCGCGGCTTCGATGATCGCCTGCTGGTCATCGGGGTCGGTGATTTCGTTCATCAGGTTACGGAAAAATTCGAAATGCTCCTGATCCAGAGCACCGTGGGAGTATAGATAGCTGAAGGCCTCATCCGGCAGCCCGAGCTGTTTCTGGATGGCCTCACCGAGCGGCGTCGCCAGCTCAATCGACGTGCCTTCCAGCACCTGAACCATACCGAAGAACGCCGCCGGGTTACCGCGGTTAATGCGGTCATAAAGGTAAGCGACCATCAGTTCGATGGATGTATCGGGGGTGCCATGACGGATGGCCTCCTTATCTTCCCCGCAGGCCGCAAGGTCGTTGAGGATCCATTCATGGTGGCCGTACTCCTCCTCAATGTATTCCACCAGCGCCTTGCGCACGAATTCCAGACGCTCAGGCAGGCGGCCACCGCAGGCCATCATCAACGGCACGGTGTGTTTTACATGGTGGTAAGCCTGAGTAAGAAACCAGGTATAACCAGTCAGGTCGAAACGCCCCTCGCGGATAGCCTCAATAACGGGCGCACCGGTTACGTGGGCGCGAGCTTGTGCAGTTTCGGACTGCAGTCGATCGAAAAATGCCATGAAAGATCCTCCTGGCGGGTTTGAAACATCGGATGTGGAAACGGCTTCATCGGAAAAGAGGGAGTTAGTGAAAACCGGAAACGCGCCTGCAAGCAGCGTCGGCAGGTCGGCCTGAATCTGCTGGCGTACAGGTCGTCCGTTTGCAGTTACGTAGCCTTCAGCCTGGCTCAGAGGCTGCCGGCGGATATATATCCCGGACAGCCGGGCATAGTCCGGCAAGGTGTCATTCAGCGAGTCCAGTTGTGCGCGCAGCGCTTCAGGCGAGCGGCCGTCCTGAACAACCAGCAGGGCCGAGGGGAGAGGATCGCCATCGCCAAACACCACCGCCTGACGCGCACCGAGCGCCTGAATCAGCTCACTCTCCAGCCACTCCGGGCTGATGTTGCGACCAAAGCTGGTAATAAGAAGGTTCTTGGCACGACCGCTCACCGACAGGAAACCCTCTGTATCCCGGGCACCCAGATCACCGGTATCCAGCCACTCATCCCCGGCAGGTTCGTCGCCCAGATAGCCAAGGTGGGTGTTGCCACCCACCAGAATGTGGCCCCGTTGGTCCACCCGGACCCGGACATGGGAAAGTGGTTTGCCCACCGACCCTTCGCGTTCGGTTCCGGGTACGTTCAGTGCCACCACCGAACTGCACTCCGAAAGGCCATAACCCTCGTAAAGGGGCAGACCGGCGGCGCGGCCCCGGGCAAGCAGGTCGGACGAAACCCGTCCGCCTCCAACCGCCAGGAACCGAAAGGAATCGCTGTTCAAGTGTTGTTGTTCAGCCGCAGCTACCAGAGTCATGGCCAGTTCCGGCACCAGAATCAGGGATTGGGGCCGATGCTCGTTGATGCCCTGCACCAGCTGCCCGATATCCAGGCCACTGCTGCCGGTCATCCCAAGATCATGCTGGGGCGCGACTACCACCGTGCTGCCCATAAGCAGTGGCAAATAAACCCCGGCGATATTTTCCAGCAGTGTGGCCAGCGGCAGGATGCAAAGGTGCCGATCAAGCTCGACATCTGCCAGCCGCTCCTTCAATGCGAGCGTGGTGGCTGTCATCTGAGCCACCGACAGGCAAACGCCTTTGGGGGTGCCGGTACTGCCAGAGGTGAAGGTGATTTTCGCGGTCTGCTCCGGCATCCAGGCTCCGGCACCAGACACCGGCAAATGCTTTAACCAGACCCCATGGCCAATGTGTTCACCGCCGTCAGTTGAAGCGGCAGAGAGCAGACAATCCAGGCCTGCCCGCTCAGTCAGGTGTTCCGTCTGGGACCGCGAGAAAAACACCGGCACAGGCACACACACCACACCGGCCAGCAAACAGGCCAGATCCGCAAGAATCCAGGCCACGGAGTTGTCGCCACACAAGCCGGCCCGGCGCACACCAAGGCGGCTCAGCTGATCGGCCAGAGCCTCCGCCGCCTGCATCATCTGGGCATAAGTAAAGGCCGACTCCGGCCCCTGGAGAGCCGTACGGGAAGGATGGCTGCTCGCCCGGCGCGCCAGGAGTTCAGGCAATGTGGCCATAGGACCCTCCTGCCATCGTTTCTCCCTCAGGGGCTTCGGTCTCAACAGACTGAACCAGCCTTAGCAAACCCGCGCTTCGGAGCGCGGACATGCCGTCGGCGACACGAATGGCCATCACTACCGGATGATGATCGTAGTAGCGCCCCCAGCCGGCGCCGCCATCGGGCAACCGGGAAGGGTCAGCCGTCGCCAGAACCTCGGTGGCAATACCAAGGCGGTGAAAACTGTTGCGCAGCTGATCCGTGCCGGTGCAGACAACCCAGTCGTAGCCGGCCCCATCCAGCCACACCGACAGGGAGGCAAACAGAAAGCGGCTGACGCCGGCCTCGACGCCGGCCAGATGAGCAATCTCCGCAATCCGGTGACGTTCGACACCCGCAACCGGCATCACCGATTCCACCGGCACCGACAGGTAGTCCTCCAGAAACAGTCTTTCCAGCGCGGCGTTACGAACACCGACCGCCGCCAGAAGGCTGCCTTGAGCCGTGGTCAGGGCCAGGAGCGCCGGTATGCGCAGAGAAGGCTCGGCGCCATAGGCATGCAGGAAGCGGCGGCGAATAAAACCCGCAACCGTCTCGGCCATTGCCGTGTCAGGACGGATCTCATTAAACCAGCGACCGGCACAACGGATGACCGGAACCACCTCCCCGGAATCCGGGGGACAACATGTGGACATCATCAGCGGGTCTGTCATAAAAGGCCTCCCTTAAGGTACGCCTCCCAGACTAGAGCGCCAGCCTTAACCAAGGCTTAAGAACAGCAGGAAGTTTTCTTAAGCTGGCCTTAAGAATTCTGTGCCAGAATGATCACCAGACCGGTAACAGGACCTGCCATGCGGATATTGCTTGTAGAAGACGACCATCACCTGGCCAACACCATGCTGGGAATGTTGCGTGACGGACAGAACACAGTGGACTGGCTCGACGACGGCCAGCAGGCCCTGGGTGCACTCACCAGCGAGCACTTTGATCTGGCGATACTGGACCTGACTCTGCCCCGCGTTGATGGCCTGGACATTCTGAAGGCAGCCAGGAAACAGGGCGTGCAAACGCCGGTGATCATCCTGACAGCCCGTTCCGGTCTAGATGAGAAACTGACCGGCCTGGATGCCGGCGCCGATGACTACCTCACCAAACCCTTCGCCATGGCGGAGCTCAAGGCCAGAATACGGGCAGTCACACGTCGGGGTTCCTCGGTGCCGCAGAACGGCCTGACGGTGGGCCAGCTGGTGCTCAACCCGGACTCCGGACAACTGACCACCGGCGACGAGACCACCACATTGCCCCGCAGTGAATTCCAGATTCTTCACTACCTGATGCGGCACCCTGACCAGGTAGCCACACGACGTCGGCTGGAAGAGCAGCTTTACGGCTGGGACCACGGCGCGGAAAGCAACGCCCTGGAGGTACATATCCACCACCTGCGTCGCAGGGTTGGCAAGGAAACCATCCGGACCATCCGTGGTGTCGGTTATCTGCTCGACAGCCAGGCTGCCGCCAGGGTGACCGAATGTCCCTGACCCGCACACTGACCCTGCTGGTTACCTCCACCGTTCTGCTGATTGCCCTTGTTGCCGCGGCCTGGAGCTACATTGAAAGCAACCACGAGCTTGAGGAGCTGTTTGACGCCGAGCTGGCACAGAGCACGCGAATCGTCCAGGGACTGGTACAGCACCTTGCAGACACCCAGTCTGTGGAGCAACTGCCAAAGACCCTGAGCGAAACCCTGGAACTGCCCCGTCCCGACACGCCAGGGGTGGATTTCGAAGCCGACAATAACGAAATCCTGCCGGGCGGCACCGGGCATAAATATGAAAAGAAACTGGCGTTCGAGGTCTGGACCCCGGAGCGCGAACCGCTGCTGGATACGCTCAAAGCCGACGACACCGAGGGCCTGACACCCGGTTACTCCTGGGCAGAGTCCAGCGGCTTTCGCTGGCGCGTATTCACGCTTCAGGACCCGACTACGGGTTTCTGGATACGGACGGCACAACGAGAGGATATTCGTGAAGAGCTCAGCGAGGAGCTGGCTCTGGGGAACATCCTCCCCCTGTTAATTGCCCTGCCCCTGCTGCTACTTGCCGCCAGTGCCGCCATCCAACTCGGCTTCAGGCCGCTTCTAAAGCTTGAGCGCCCAATCCGCAACATGGCCCCGGAAAATATCCACCCCCTGGACGACCGCCAGGCACCCAAGGAGGTTGCGGGGTTAGTGCAGGCGGTAAACGGCCTGCTCAGACGCCTCAACCAGGCCCTGGAGCGGGAAAGACGGTTCTCTGCCGACGCCGCCCATGAGTTGCGGACGCCGCTGACGGCCCTGCGACTGAACCTGGAAAAAGTCTACGAGAAGGATCCGGAGCAATACGGCGATCTGATCCAGTCCGTCGACCGCATGGTGCACCTGGTGGAGCAGATGCTGCTGCTCAACCGGGTCGACTCTGGTGCTGATTTCACCCCGGAATACCACAACCTGTCCGCGATTGTGGAGCAGAGCATCGCCGATGTGGCACCGCTGGCCCTGAAAAAGGACATCGACCCTGTGCTCCAGGACGATGCCGGTCAGGCTCTGGTGTGCTGTCACAGCGCGCTGATCAACACCCTCATGCGTTCCCTGCTGGCGAACGCCATCCAGTACAGCCCTGAACACACAATTATCGAGACACACCTGAAGCCTTCCGGCGAGGGATACCACATCACCGTATGCGACCAGGGCCCTGGCATACCCGCGGAGGAGCGCGAACGGGCGCTGAGCCGCTTTGTCCGCCTGGACCAGCGCCTTGGCGGCGGCGCCGGTCTCGGACTTGCCATCGCCCGGCGCATCGCGGAACTTCATGGTGGCCAGCTGACCCTCAGCGACCGGCCGGATGGCAACGCCGGCCTGTGCGTCAGCATCTGGCTGCCGGCCCGTGCGACTTCTCGTCGCAAGCAGGCTTAAGGTTGCTTTAAGGTTTGAGGAGGATACTTCGGCCCAGTTGAACAGGGCCACAAACGGCCCGATTGATATTCCGTTTTCGAGGATGTCGCTACATGGGTCAGGAAAGAACGCTATCGCTGGTTATCCCGGCCAAGGATGAAGAAGCCAACATTGCCACCCTGCTGACCGAGGCTTACGGGGTAATGCGGGACTACCACGGTTTTGAGGTGGTGCTGGTGGATGATGGCAGCACCGACAGCACGCTGGATACCGCGGTGAGGACAGCCCGGGCCCTCGGGGGCCGGTTATTGACCATTCGCCACGAGCGCAGCATCGGCCAGAGCGGTGCCCTGGCATCGGGTATCCGCCAGGCCAGGAGCAGGCTGATCGTTACCATGGATGGCGACGGCCAGAACGACCCGGCCGACATTCCCGCCATGCTCCAGAAAGCCAACACCATGCGGAACCCGGATTTCTGCATTGCCGGCTATCGCAAGAATCGCAAGGACACCGCCTGGAAACGCTTCCAGTCACGTCTGGCCAATCGCGTGCGGGATGCGCTGCTTCATGATGGCGTGCCCGATACCGGCTGCGGCCTGAAGCTGTTTCCCCGGGAAACCTTTCTGAAACTGCCCTGGTTCGACCACGGGCACCGGTTCATTCCAGCACTGGTTCGGGGTGTCGGTGGCGATATCGCCATCGTGGAAGTGAACCACCGGCCTCGCATTGCTGGCACATCCAAGTACAACGCCTGGAACAGGACCTGGGCCGGTATCCTGGATCTACTCGGTGTACTCTGGTTGCTGCACCGCACCCGGGTTCCTGTCATCAGCACTGCGGCGCAGGCTGATCCCCAGGCGGCGACAGCGGAGCGCTCCTGATATGTTCAAGGGGGCCCGCTGGCTGGCCTTCGCCGCGTTGGTTCTGGTCGGCTATTTAACCATCCATAACGGCTGGCTCGACTTCATTGCCAACCAGAACGAAGTGGCGAACTATCTCCACAGCCATGGTTTTGGCGGATTACTGGTGATTACTCTGGCCGGCGCGCTGTTTACCGGCCTTGGTGCTCCACGCCAGTTGCTCGCCTTCGTGCTGGGTTTTGCCCTGGGCGGGCTCAACGGGACACTGCTGTCGACCCTGGCCGCCGCCATTGGGGCAACCGGCTGTTTCCTGACCGCCCGCTGGCTGCTGCGAACGCCGTTGAGCCGGCGGTTCAGCCACCGGATGCAGCAGTTTGATCGCCTGTTCCGGGAGCAGACGCTGTTGAAAGTCCTTATGGTCCGCTTGTTGCCGGTGGGCAGTAACCTGGTGACCAACCTTGTGGCAGGCTGCTCCGGGATCCGCTTCTCACCGTTCCTTTTCGGCAGCACCCTGGGTTACCTGCCACAGATGCTGGTGTTTGCCCTGGCCGGTGCCGGTATCGGCAATGCCAACGCCTATCAGCTTGCCGTGAGTATCGGCTTTTTCATTCTCGCCTCGCTGATTGGTGCTTTTCTCTATCACAACCAGAGGGCCAGAACGCTGGCCGATTCCGTTTCCGACTCTCTCTGAGACCGAACCATGCCTGCATCTACCTTCGTCCGTCACCTGCCGGACACCGTGTTCAACCTGTCCCGCAATCAACTCCTGCTGTTATTGCTGGCCTTTGCCGCGGTCGTGATTTTTACCGGGATCGGACTACGCTCGCCCTGGCCTGCCGACGAACCGCGATTCGCGGAAGTGGCCCGCGAAATGGTGTCCTCCGGCCAGTGGCTGATTCCCATGCGCGGCGGCGAGTTCTACCCGGACAAACCACCGGTGTTCATGTGGAGTATCGCCCTGTTCTACTGGCTGACCGGCAACCTGAAAATTGCATTCCTGCTGCCCAATGCACTGTGCAGCCTGCTAACACTGGGGCTGGTCTTCGATCTGGGCACCCGCCTGTGGAACCAGCGGACCGGTGCTATCGCGGTCATGTTGCTGATGCTTGCGCCCCAGTTCGTGATCCAGGCCCAGAAAGCCCAGATCGACGCCATGGTCGCCTGCTGGATTGCGGTTGCCTGCTACGGCCTGATACGACACTTTTTCAGCGGACCCGCCTGGGGCTGGTACTTCGTTGGATGGGCGTTTATGGGGCTCGGCATCATCACCAAAGGGGTTGGCTTCCTGCCGGCGCTGATGCTCATTCCGATCGTGGTCATGAAGCTTCGCGATCGCGCACTGTTCCGTGGCACGCTCACCTGGCGCTGCGCACTGGGTCCGCTGGCCATGCTGGCAGTGGTTGCCGCCTGGCTGATTCCCATGGTGCTTTACGTTAACAATCTCGGCACCGAAGAGGCCTTGGCCTACCGGAACAACATCCTGTTCAAGCAGACCGGAGAGCGCTATGCCGACTCATGGGGCCATATCCAGCCCTGGTACTACTACCTCACCAGCGTAATCCCCTCGCTCTGGTTTCCTCTGCCATTGTTGCTACTGGCCTTGATCCGGCCCCTGTCTGAAACCGCCCGGTACCGCCCGATTGTTCCGGTGCTTCTGGGCTGGATTGCCCTGGTCATCGTGTTCTTCAGCCTCAGCCCCGGCAAGCGCGGTGTTTACCTGTTGCCGGCGTTGCCCATGCTGGCGCTGATTCTCGCCCCGCTGCTCAGCAGCCAGAAACCGGCGGGCTGGTTTCCACCGCTTCTGACAGGCTTACAGTTCCTGCTTGGTATTGCGTTGATGGCGGTTGGCACCCTAGCCTGGAACGACCACCCCAAACTGGTTGAAAAAGTGGCCGACTACAGCACCGACCCGGCCAAACTGCATGAGGCGGGGACGTTTGTCTTCGTCATAGGACTGGTCTGGCTGGTCAGCCTGCTTGGACTCTGGCGCTCCCGTGCGCTGGGGCGTCTGTTTCTGGCCATGATGATCACCTGGCTGCTGTTGGGCGCCTGGGGCTATCGAATTCTCGAGCCGCTTCGAACCCCTCGCAACGTTCTGGCCGCCGCAGAACAGCATATCCCGCCCGGCGGACAGCTCGGCATGATCGACTTCCGGGAACAGTTCCTGCTGTTTTCAAAGCGCGACTTCACCCATTTCAGCTTCTTTACCGGTCGGGAACAGGAAAATCGCAATGCCTGGTTGTGGATGAGCGAAACTGCCAACAGCTATCTCCTTGTCGCCGATCAGATCGAGCTGCCCTGCTTCACCAAAGAAGGCGCCATTTCTGTGGGCACAGCCCACCGTGACAACTATCTCCTGCTTTCAGATGAACAAATGACACCCAACTGCACGCCGCCGGACAGGATCAGGCGGTTTACCACGCCCAGCCCCGGGGGCTGGCTCGATTAAAGTGGCAAAGTGACTGACACCTTGAGGCCTTGCCCGTCCGGCCCTGGGCCCAGCCGGATATCGCCACCCATCCCCCGAATCAGGGTCCGGGCGATGGCCAGGCCAAGGCCCGCGCCACCGGTTTCACGGTTGCGCGAGTGCTCCAGCCGGTAAAACGGTTCGAAAACACGCTCCCGTTCCGGTTCAGGAATCCCCGGCCCCTGATCAACGATTGTGACAACCGCTTCTGTGTCTGTTGTTGCCAGTGTTACTTCTGCCTGCTCGCCATAATTCACCGCATTCTCGATCAGATTACGCAGGGCACGTTTGACGGCTTCGGGCTGACCCTGGAGCACGCATCTCGGACTGTCCTGGCAGTGAACCGCCAGACCCATTTCCTGGAGATCACCACAAAGGCTGTCCAGCAGGGTGGCCAGGTCATAACGGCGATGCTGTTCGGTGGTGCTGCCCCGGATGAAATCGAGGGTAGCCTCGGCCAGGTGCTGCATTTCCCTGAGGGAATCCAGAAGACGGTCCCTGTCCTCCCCATCTGGCAGCATTTCCACCCGCAGCCGCATGGAGGTGATGGGTGTCCTGAGGTCATGGGCCAGGGCCGCCAGCAGTCTTGCCCGGTCTTCCTGGGCCCGGCCAACCTGGTCCTGCATCTGGTTAAAGGCGCGGGTAACCTCACGAACATCCTCGGGCCCCTTTTCAGGAATCCGGACTTTCTCTCCCCGCCCGAACGCGTGGGCTGCCCGGCTCAACTCGTTCATTGGCCGCAGGATTCGACGTACCGCCAGCAACAGGGTCAGCGTGAGCAGCACAGCGGTAATCCCAACGCTGGTCAGCGTGGCCTTTAACCACAACCAGGAGGGCGCCGGTGGCCGGGCACGGGCGTTGAACCATTGGCCGGAGGACAAGGCCAGGGAAACCCCCAGGACCGGGGGGCATTCGTGCCGGACATCCCGATGGTCGTCCTCGTCACGGTGTTCTTCATACTCGTGGTGCTCATCATCTTCATCGTCATGCCGTTCACGGTCCCGATGGTCATCGCGATCCGGTAGGCAGTCGTCTTCGTCAGCCTCCATGGCTGTTCGAACCTGCTCCACCGGCAGCTCCAATTCCTCGGCCAGCCGGCGCGTCATGCCGGAGGCCCGATCCTCGGTCAGATAGGGCGCAGGATCGATAGAAAGCCGCAGAGTCGGGCTGGAGAGTGCCCGCAGAATTCGCTCCTGCCGTTCCGGGTCCGTGGTGTCGGCCAGGGTGTAGCCATCGGCCACCCGCTGGAGGACATTCTCCAGGCTGGCGCTGCGCAGAGCCCCCTGACGCTCGCCTGCCAGGATGACGATCGTAATGATCTGCGCCGCCAGCAGCACCAGAACCAGCAACAGCGCCAGCTGCCCAGCGGCGCGCCGGGGCCACAGTCTCATTGCTCAGCCCCTTCGACCGCAGCAATCCACTGGTAGCCACCGCCCCAGATGGTCTTGATCAGCCTGGGGCTGCGGGCATCCGGATCGATCTTGCGGCGCAGGCGGCTGACATGGTTATCAATGCTTCGATCAAAGGCATCCGCCTCTCTGCCGAGGGTCAGGTCCATCAGCTGATCACGGGACAACACGCGGCCGGCGTGTTCCAGGAAGGCGAGCAGCAGCTTGTACTCGGCGGTACTCAGAGACACCTCGACTCCTTCCGGATCAACCAGTTGATGACGGTCCACATCCAGCGTCCAGCCTTCAAACGTCAGGCACTGCCCGGCCATGGGGCTGCGTTGCGGTGGCAGTGCTGTGGTACGACGCAGAACCGCTTTTATGCGGGCCAACAACTCCCGGGGGTTGAAGGGTTTGGTGAGGTAATCGTCGGCGCCCATCTCCAGGCCGACGATGCGATCGGTTTCCTCGCTCATGGCGGTCAACAGAATCACTGGCAACTCTGTGTGCTCACGAAGATGCCGGCAGAGGGTGAGGCCATCATCGCCGGGCATCATGATGTCCAGAACAACCAGGTCAACGGAGTGCTGTCGCAACTGTCGCTTCATGGCGTCGCCGCCATCTGCCAGCAGCACGCGCAGGCCATGCTCCTGAAGATAGCGACCGACCAGATCGCGGATGTCTCGGTGGTCATCGACCACCAGGATTGTGGGAGAGTCGCTCACTCGTTACTCCGTTGGATTACCGTCTGCCCTGATTATAGGGGAGTCGACTTCCGGCTTGGGCGCGATCTTGTCAAAAACCGTCGCAATTCCCGACCTTGCGACAAGTTGCGACAAGTTGCGACAAAGTCGGTGGGTCACCGAGACAATTCTGCGACGTTTCCTTGGTGCAATAACTCCCGACCAACGATGACATTCCGTCATGGGTTTCACCAACCAAGGAGTTCGACCATGAAAAAAACCACCACCATTGCTGCGCTCTCCGTCGCCGCACTGCTCAGCGCCACGCCCCTGCTTGTATCGGCAGATAACGACTACTGGGATGACGACCGCTACGAGGATCGCTATGAGAATCGCCGTAACGGCAAACCCATGGGCGCCGACCTCAAACAGTACAGCACCGAAGAAATGCGCATCATGGCCTATGGCCACGCCCTCAGACGCTTCGGCCCGGGCGTGAAGGTGTCTGTTGACGAGACTCCCGATGGCACTTACCGGGTACAGCTTCGGGATGCCGAGCAGAACCTGATCCGGGAACAGGAGTTCAACCATTATGGAGATCCGGTTCGCGGCGGACGCCGGGACTGACTACCAGCAGCCAGCGCGGGGCCTGCTCAGGCGCCCCGCCACCATTTGATCAAGGAGAATCACGATGACATTGATGGACGCTGACAACCGTTATGGTGCCGTTTCGCGAGCTGTGCACTGGATAATGGCCGTTCTGTTGCTGGTGATGCTCGCCAGTGAGGTCTGGTTTGAAGGTCTGGAGCATACCATCTCGGAAGCCTCTCTTATGGCCTGGCACCAGACCCTGGGCCTGACCATTTTCGGGCTGGTGATCTTTCGCGGTCTCTGGCGCTGGCTTAACCGCGAACGATTGTCACCACCGGCGCACTGGGCCACCATGGCGAAGCTCGGGCACATTGCGCTTTACGCCCTGATGATTCTGATGCCGCTTTCAGGGCTGGCAACGTCTCTCGGCGAGGGCGACCCCGTTACATTCTTCGGCTGGACAGTCTTTGGCTACGGCCCGGAAGTGGAATGGCTGGAAGAGAGCGGCGAAGACGTGCACGAAATACTGGCCAACGTGTTATGGGTGATGATCGGCGTGCACGTAGCCGCCGCCCTGGCGCATCAGTACCTGCTTGGAGACCGGATCATGAAGCGCATGGCCTGACAGCTCAAATACACGAATACTCTCGGGTTCAAGCCACCGGCAGCGACTCGTCGCTGCCCCAGTCCGCCCAGGAACCGTCGTACAACGAGAGCTGGTTATACCCGGCCAGCTCCGCCGCCAGCAGAATGATGCAGGCGGTGATGCCAGAACCGCAGGAAAACACCAGTTGCTGCCCGTTTCCGGGCTGAAGGTTCAGAGCAAGCTGTTTGAACGTTGCCGCCAGCTCACTGTCCGGTTTGAACCGATAACCGTCCAGCACCTCGGTAAACGGAAGGTTGAGCGAGTTAGGGATATGGCCACCACGCACACCCGGACGAGGCTCCGGGGCCTGGGCCAGGAACCGCGCCCGGGATCGCGCATCAATCACCGCTACTTGCTCGTCGTCCAGATGCTGTAGAACGAAGGCGGAATCCCGAACCCGTTCACGGTCCAGACGGCCCGCCATGCTGCCGGCGGAAGCCGCACCCTGAACAGGAGCCGACACCGTTTCACGCCCCTCGTCTAACCACAGCGGCAGTCCACCATCCAGCACGAATACCTGTTCAAGGCCCATCGACCGCAGAATCCACCAAGCCCGGGGAGCGGAATAGATTCCCTGGTTGTCGTAGAGCACCACCAGGCTTTCAGGCGTTATGCCCAGCCTGCGAATTTCCTGCGTGAACTGTTCCTCGGTGGGAAACGCATGGATCTGGGACGATTCGGTATTGCAGAGCGTTCCCTCCAGATCGATCTGGTAACTCCCCGGTATCCACACCGGCCGGTCGTAAATGATCGGCTCCTTCCCAATAACCGTGGCCATACTGGCGTCGATCAGAACCAACCGTTCGTTATCGAGGTTTTCCTGCAGCCAGTCGGTGGTTACGAGTGGGGACGCCATGGTGTGCTCCTGTCCATACCAGAAATAAACGGCCGACTGCACAGCCCGCCGAATCGCCAGATCTACCCGACTGTCCTCAGGAGGTAGCGGCGATCACCGAGATTTCCACCAGCAACTCCGGCGACGCCATCTGAGCCTGCACGCAGGCCCTGGCCGGCGCCGTACCTTCGGGCACCCAGTTGTCCCACACCTCGTTCAAGGCCTGGAAATCGGCCATATCCGCCAGGTAGATCGTTGCCGACAGGATTCTGTCGCGGCTGGAACCGGCGGTCTCGAGCAGCTCGTCCACTTTCTCCAGCATCCCGGTTACCTGGGTACGAATGTCGCCATTCCGGTCCTTGGCAACCTGACCGCAAAGGTAAGCGGTGCCGTTGTGTTTTACGATCTTGCTCATTCGGTGGTTGGTGGAAATACGTTCAATGGTCATTGTGATGGCCTTGTTGGGGATGTCAGCAGCGCGGTGTTTTCCGACTGGCCTGCGACCCCACGGTTTTTGATCATTATACCGGGGGCCATGGAGCCCCCTGTCTTAGCTGGATTTATGCTCGATACTGTCCAGTGAGAAGGTCTTGGAAAACCGGTTGCGAGCCGCCTGCCCCTGTTCCATCTGTTCGGTCAGTTCACGCTGGCTGTCAGACAGCGTCTGTAACTCGTTAATGGTCTGACGCATTGATGGCAGCGCTTCACGGCGGAAGCTGTTGATGTCTTCCCAGGCAGCCAGCGAGTTCGCAAACGTCTGCTTGAGCTTGTCCATGTCCAATGATGCACTTGCGGCCTGTTTGTGAATTGCCACGCCTTGTGTTTTGAGTCGCTCGGATGTTTGCAGAAGAAGGTCGGAAGCGGTTTCATTGGTGGCCTGAAGGGCGTCCAGCTGTTTCTTCTGACGGGCGAGGCCCATCGCGATGGTGGAAGCAACGGATAGCGCTTCGACGGTGACATCCAGCGCGCGCTTGATGCCGCGAATCAGTTCTTTGTTGTTGCCAATCAACAAATCGGCCGACTGGACGCCCTGCTGGTTGACGGCCAGCCGCTGCTGAAGGTCCATGATGCGCTGGCGAAGGGCAAACAGAATTTCCTCCTCAAGGAACTTTTTCTTCTCAGCATCGGCTTCCTGTTCAATCTTGCTCACCACTTCGGCATCCAGTAACTCACCGAAGGCTACATAGTCTTCAAGCTCATAGGTCAGTGCACGCATACGGTCGCGATCAACCGCGAGCGACTTGTTATCTTCGGAAAGCTGCTGCATGCCCAGCCGAAGCGCATTGGCGATATCTTCGATTACCGAACTGACTTCCTGATACTTGGCTGCCCAGCGAGAGATCGGCGTGCCTACGAAAGGGAGCTTGGACAGCATGCGGCGCAGAAAACCCATGGAGAAATCGATGTCATTAGGGTTAACCTCACGGACCTTGCCCTGCAGCGCCAGCAGCCTCTGATCGACTTCGCTGCCGTCCTCTGCCGCCTGTGCCAGTTCATGAATCGGTTTTTTTAGAAGCGCGCTGGTCTCGGATAGTTTGTGTTCGACTTCCCGGCCCAAGATCTCGACTTCAGTCACCATTTCTCGGCGCTGATCCAACTCCCGTGGACCGATAACGACAAGTTGTTGTACCACTTCGGCTGCCTTGATTTTCAATTCTGACAGGCGATCATCCTGGGCAACTGCGGCTTTTAGTTCCTTTTCGCTCATGCTTGTTTCCTTCTGCCAGGACCGTTAAGCCCTCTTTTCCAAATTAAGCTGACGCAGGCCCCACGGGATAGCGTCGGATGGTTTGAATATAGTGGCGGATTTCTTCCGAATTGGCGGTGTCGATTTCATACAGTTCGACCAGCGCCAGAAAAACAGAGGCTCGCAGGGTGCCCATGGAAACCATACGCCGGAGGTTCGCTGAGGAAAGGTCGATTCCGACACTGGCGAGGTCGCGGGAAAGGTCGTCCCAGTGCAGACTTCGCTTGGCCATTTCGGCTTTCAGAAGGCGTCTGCTCACCTCCTCATATTCCAGCCCGTTGGCTTTCGCTCCTTCCATGCGAGTCAATTCCTGTTGTATTTGTGATCTGATCTATATGATATAACAGTTGTTTCGTTATAGTTCCATCTGAAACTTTAACGGACTTCTCAATACACAAAAGGAACACATGCTCTGTCTGTGCCAAGTGTCACAATGACTCGAGACGACAGCTTGTGTGTATTATCTGAAGCGCGCATAAAACGGACTTCCAAAAGGATTTGAAAACGTATGGAAACGTTTTTCACCCTGATTTCCTCCTTCCCCACGGTCCTTTGGACCGGCCTTCTGCTCTTCTGCCTGATGTACTGGGGCGTGGCGCTGATCGGCCTGGCGGACTTTGACACGCCAGAAATTGATCCCGAGCTCCCCGATGGCGGGCTTGGGGGCATTGCGGGCGTTGCAGCATCCCTGGGCCTTGATGGAGTTCCCCTTTCGGTGGCGCTCACCGCGATCAGCCTGTCTGGTTGGACCATCAGCTATTTCGCCGATTTATTGATATTTGGGCCCGAGGCCTCAGGGCTCGTTGCAATGATTGGTTCGATACTAATCCTGTTTGGTTCTGCCTTGCTGTGCCTCAAACCGGCGGCATGGATTATCAAACCACTCAAGCCACTTTTTAAGAACACCCGGGCCTCCAATAACGATCTATTGGGTGCTACGGGCATTGTGGTTTATGCCGTTTCCCCTACTGCGGGTGTTATTGACTGTGCGGTCAATGGTGCCCACCTCCGACTCGAAGCCCGTAGCTCCACAGAAATGGCGCCGGGAGAGAAAGCTGTGGTCATCAAGTACCACAAAAACGACGCGGTGTATCAGGTCGTTCCTGAAGCCGATTTTCTGACGGGATTGACCCGTTAACACCAAGGAACTGAGGTAATTAACATGCTTGATTGGATTATGCCGGTATTCATGATCGTCGGTGTCAGCTTCGTCGCGATCATGGGCATCCTGGGACTCTTCAATGCGTTCTACAAAAAGGTGGATCAGGGCGAGGCGCTCATTGTTAACAACATGAGCAAAATCCCGAGCGTCCACTTCACCGGTGCCATGGTGCTACCGGTTATCCATCGCGCCGAGAAAATGCGCATCAGCGTTATCCCTCTGCAAATTGATCGCCGTGGAAAGAACGGCCTGATCTGTAAGGATAACTACCGGGCGGACATCTCCATTGGCCTGTATCTGAGGGTGAATGAGACAGCAGACGATGTTTTGCGCGTCGCCAAGTCAGTGGGCGTTGCACGCGCCAGTGACAAGGCGGCAGTAGACGAACTGTTCAACGCAAAGTTTTCCGAGGCTCTGAAAACTGTCGGCAAGAAGTTCAACTTTGTCGAGCTGTTCGAGCAGCGGCAGGAGTTCCGTCAGGCCATCGTCGATCTGATCGGCGCAGATCTGAATGGCTACGTCCTGGAAGATGTGGCCATCGACTACCTCGAGCAAACGCCTGTCAGCGAGCTGGATCCAAACAACATCATGGATTCAGACGGCATCCGCCGTATCAAGGAAATCACCGAAAAGAACCGTGTTGCGACCAACGTTCTGGAACGCGACGCAGAGGTTGCCATTGGTGAGCGTAACACCGCCGCTTTCGAGCAGCAGGAAGCGCTCCGTAAAACCCAAGCCGAAACCAAAGCCCGGACGGATCGTGAAATTGCCGAGCTGACGTCGAAAGAAGAAGCTCGCCGCAATGCAGCTCATGAAGAGCAGCGCCGTGCCTCAGAACTTGCAAGAACCGAAGCGCAGAAGGCGATCGATATTGCCGAAGAGGAACGTCAACGTGAGCAAGAGCTCGCGGCCAAGGCCCGTGAAAAAGCGATTGCCGTGGAAGAAGTGGCTATCCAGTCAGCCACTGAGCTAGAGCACATTAACCGCGAACGCCGCGTGGAAGAGCAGCGGATCGAGAAAGACAAGGTTCTTGAGGTTAAACAGAAAGAAATTGCAGACATCCAGGCCGAGCGCATTCAGGTCGAAGCCCGTGTGGCCGAGGAAGAAGAAAACATCCTCAGCATGCGCAACCGCGAAGATGCCAAGCGTAACAAGGAAACCCTGGTTATCACGGCAGAAGCCAAGGCTGATCAGGTGCGTATCGAGCAGGTGGAAAGCGCCAAGGCAGAGCGTCAGTCTGCTGAGTTGCGCAAGGCTGCAATGATTGAAATTGCTGAAGGCGAAAAAGCGAAGGCGGCGGCACCAGGCCTGGCGCAGGCGCAAATCCGTGAAGCGGATGCAGTGGCATCACGTGCCGTGGCCGAAGCTGAAGCGTTTGGGCGCAGCGAGGCCGCAAAAGCAGAGCGTCTGGAAGGCGAAACCCGCGCGAAAAACGAAGAAGACATGCTGCTCGCCAGGGCCAAGGGCGAGGAAGAACTGGGCAACGCTAAGGCTGCAGCCGCTCTGAAGATGGCAGAAGCCGAAGCGCAAGGTATCACCAAGAAGGCAGAAGCCTACGAGCGCATGGACGAGTCGAGCCGCGAGTTTGAGGTGATGAGCCGTAACCTTGACATCCACCGCGACGAGACTATGTCTCGGATTGAGGCCAACGTTCGAATCAGCGAAGCGCAGGCCAAAGCTATGGGCGAAGCGTTGGCCAACGCCAAGATGGAATTCATTGGTGGTGACGGCGATGTCTTCAACAAGGTGGCTCAGGGTATCGGCTACGGTCGAGCCGCTGATCACTTTTTGAAGAACGCTTCGAGCATGACGCCATTCGTCAGCTCCATCATGGAGAAAATCATGAATGGCGGGTCAGCCGGTCGTCTCAAGACCGACAACGACACAACGGAGTAAGCTCGATGGCCGGCAGACGGATGTCTGCCGGTCCCTGCCCCTATACCAGATGCAAGGATCAAGGAACGTCAGCCCATGGCAGAAACTCTCTCCACCGAAGCCATCATCCGTGAAGGTGGCACATTCGCCACGCTCAAAAAACGGCTAACCGATCACTCGAGCGCTCTGCGTTCCACCGTCAGGTCGCTTAATGAGGAACGTGAAGCCAAGTTTGGTGCGTCCAACATGGATGTGCTGGGCAGGGTGCGTGCTCGAACCCCTCACAATTGCATTGCAAGGGATGTGGTCCGGCTCGGTGAGTTTCTGCTTTTTGGGTTCAACGTTGAGCATGGTCTGAAGCAGACCGTCGAATTATCCGAAGTTTTCAGCCTGTACCGGCTGGAAGAGAATGCCGGCAGCTGGGAGATCACTCTCTCAGCGGTGACCGGGTCGTTTCTGGAAAACGATAAATTCCAGACGGATTTCTCGTCCCTGTTCCGATTTCATAAAGAAGCCCGCCTGATTCAGCTGGTCACCATGGATGGTCGGCTGCTCATGGTCTTCCAGGTGGGCGATCGCGGCGACCACCTCAAGGTTTTCCGCTGGTCGCTCAACAACGATGGCTCCGTACGGAGCTACATCGATGATCGAGGCGCGGACGATTTCCGGCTTCCGGCCCGCTTCGACTTTGAGTGGACGCAGTTGAACCGTGAGCACATGGTGCAGGGCGTTTCCCCACACTATTCGATTGAAGACCAGCTGTTCGTGGACAATACCGGCGGTGCGATCACCTTCAAAATCGAGAACAACACCAGCACTGGTGAGGGTATCTTTGAAGATCCCGTGGAGGTGGCGAGTCAGTCGCTAAGCGATGGCGTGTTTGAATACGCCCGCCGGGGCAGTATTTTCCTGATCCGGATAAAACCCTACGGCGAGAATCTGACACGCTACTATGTGTTTAACCCCGCCGAGAAAGTCCTGCACCGGCTGGATGCCCTCGCCGGATCAGTACGCACACTCCCCGAAAACCATGGTCTGGTTTTTCCTGGCGGCATTTACCTTTACAGCGATGACCTGAAAACCGTCGATGTACCTGCCGGACTGCGCTTCAAACGCATGGTTGAAGCCCCCAACGGGGAAGATGTGCTTATCATCTTCTACGCGCCTGAATCCGGGGCGGTTGCCTTGGTTCGCTATAATCTGATCACCCGCAACACGGCTCCGCCGATAACCGGGCACGGCTATGCTTTGTTTGATGGCGGGGAGCTGGCTGTCTTTACAGCAGACGGAAAGCCCTCGCAGGTCCACCCGGTCCAACTGTGGAAAACGCCTTTCGAATCCCAGGCATTTTATGCGGATAAAACCACGTCGGACGATTCAGAGCTGGGACGTATTGGCAACCCAGAGCTGGTGAGCGGAATTGCTGACCTGTATGAGGTGGTCAAACTCGCCGATCTTGAAGATGCGGGTTTGCGGCATTTCGATACGCTGATCAAACGAGTGGACAAATTACTCGATCAGCGTTTCTGGTTACATGAGCTACACTTCGCGCCCATCAATACGGCACTGCACGAAGTACGCTCCACCGCCGAGCTGGTGGTGGACGAATATGAAAAAGTTGAAGCCGTTCGTGCCCAGTCGAATCGAGCGCTCAACGAGGCGGACAAAACCCTGACAATATTGATTCAGGAGACTCGACCGGAGTCCTGGCGCGAGCCCCATCAATTTGTTACTCACCTCAAGAAATTGCAGGACCAACGAGGCCTGGTGCGCTCGTTGTCAGAGCGTCGGTATATTGATCGGGCCCTCCTTGAAACCCTGGACAACAAAGCTGCCGAAGCTGTCGACAAGCTGGCCGACCGCACGCTGACGTTTCTTGCCAAGCCCGAAGCCCTGGCAAAGTACACAGAGCAGGTGGACGGCCTGCGCGAACAGGTAGAAGCATCTGAAGATCGCAAGGAATTGCAGAAGCTCGTGGAGGAATACCATGAGATTACTGATGGCCTCGATTTCGTTCAGGAGCTTCTGTCTTCCCTGGCATCCGACGATACCGAGCAACAGGCCGTTATTGCGGATAATTTGTCTTCGCTGTACTCACGGATCAATCAGGACAGGTCGCGTGCGGAAATCAAGCTCAATGATTGTGGCCGCGCCGAGGCGAAAGTTCAGTTTGCCTCCAAGTTACGGTTGTATGAACAGAGCCTGGCCAACGGCGTGCACACCGTAGCCACGCCGGATGACTGTGACGGGCTGCTAGCTCGCATGCTCAACCAACTGCAGGAAATCGAGAGCCAGTTTGGTGAATATGATGAATTTCTCAACGCCCTGATCGAGCAGCGGGAAACCACCCAGGAAACGATTGAAGCCCGCCGGCAGCAACTGTCGCAGGAGCGTCAGCGCAAGGCCGCGTCTTTGAAAGAGGCCGGCCAGCGAATTCTGAACAATCTGACCAAGCGGTCGGATCAGTTCAACGAAGTCGCCGAGGTTCATACTTTTTTCGCCAGCGATGCCATGGTTGCCAAGGTCAGGGAACTTACGGGGCGCTTACGAGAGCTTGACTCGCCCCTGGAAGCTGATGATCTGGAGTCGCAGCTCAAAGCCGCACAGGACAACGCCCAGCGCGCGGTGCGCGATCGAGCGGATATTTACGAGGATGGCGGTGCCATTATCAAACTGGGGCCCAGACACCGGTTTTCTGTCAACCGACAGGAGCCTGCACTTACCCTGGTGCCTGCAGAGGACGGCCTTCGTCTGCACATCTCTGGTACCCAGTTCTACGAAACTGTGAAAGATGAACGCTTAAAGAATCTCGATGACTGCTGGGGTCTGCACACTCCGGCTGAAGCGCCCGATGTCTATAAAGCCGAGTATCTGGCATACCGATTTATGGAGGCCGTGGACGCGGGTCAAATCGAAAGCGTGGACTGGAATGATTCGGAAGGGCTGGAAAAAGCCGTCAAACAGTTCGCCAGCCCCCGTTACCGTGATGGATACGAAAAAGGTATTCATGACCATGACGCGGTCAGGATTCTGGAAAAGCTCGGCCCCGCCAAGGCCGAAGCAGGTCTATTGAGATTTGCGCCGCTGGTTCGGGGCGCCGCTCTGGTGTTCTGGTGCTTTCAGAGCCTTGGTTACCGCCAACGGGTACAGGCAGAAAGTGCCAGCGCGGGCGTGCTGCAAAATCTGATGCGCTCCAGTGATCTCATGTCTCGCCTGCAGCAGTCTGTTTGCGCTGAAATGGCAACATTTATCGAACAGCAAGATCTCGATTTTGAGGGCTGGGTCACCGAGCAGGCTGCGGATTACCTGTGTCTTGCGCTGGCACACGATCCGAAAGTCTTTGAAGTGTCCACCGTCGGCAAGGACCTCGAGAAGCGCTTCAAGAGTTATGTGACGAAGCAAAAGCAGCAACAGGTGCTGGATCAGGTCATTGCCGAAGCGAAAAGCGATGCCAATCGACTCTGGCAAACATTGCTGGCCTGGTTGCGAGCTTTTGCACGACAGGACGGTGAAGCACTTAGCGAACACTTCTGTCCAGAAGCGGCAATGATGCTCATCGCCGAGAATGGCTTTTCCGTGGGCGAGTTCTCGCCGCGCAATGCCAACCTGACGTTCCAGATTGACGGGCTGCTTGGTCGTCACGAGCGCCTCAGCGAGCAGAGCCTCGCGCTGGCTTTGGATGAATTCGAAACACGCTTACGCAGGCATATAAATGATCGCTTGCCGCGCTGGGAATCGCTTCAGAAGATTCGGCATCAGATGCTTGAAGAACAGCAGGACCGCTTGCGCGTTGAGGAATTTACTGCGAAGCCGCTTACCTCGTTCGTCCGTAATAAGCTCATATCACAGGTTTACCTGCCGCTGGTGGGGGATAACCTCGCAAAGCAGATGGGTACCGTCGGCGACGACCGCCGCACAGACCTGATGGGCCTGCTGATCATGATTTCTCCGCCCGGTTACGGTAAGACCACACTGATGGAGTATGTGGCCAGCCGGCTCGGATTGATCTTCATGAAGATCAACTGTCCATCACTGGGGCATGACGTGACCTCGCTGGACCCGGAGCGTGCACCCAACTCAACCGCCAAAACCGAGCTGATCAAGCTCAACCTCGCGTTCGAGATGGGCAACAACGTCATGCTGTATCTGGATGATATTCAGCACACGCATCCCGAATTCTTACAGAAGTTTATCTCGCTGTGTGACGGTACTCGTCGCGTCGAGGGTATCTGGAATGGCAAGACCAAGACCTATGACATGCGCGGTAAACGGTTCGCCATCTGTATGGGCGGTAACCCCTACACCGAATCTGGCGAGGTATTTCAGATTCCAGACATGCTGGCTAACCGTGCCGATGTTCGAAATCTCGGTGATCAGCTAAGCGGCATGGAAGATGTCTTTGCGCTCTCCTATCTGGAGAACAGCATGAGTTCAAATGCGGTGACGGCTCCACTGGCTTCCAGAAGCATGGACGACTTTTATCGTTTTGCTGACCTTGCGGCTGGAAAAGAAGTTAACAGTGCTGACTTTGACCACGATTACAGCGCGGCAGAGCGCGAAGAGATCGTGGCTGTTCTCAAGCGTCTGCTGCGTGTTCGCGATGTCATTCTCGCCGTTAACGAGACCTACATTTCCTCCAGCGGTCAGCACGACGCCTACCGAACCGAGCCGCCTTTCAAGCTGCAGGGCAGTTATCGGAATATGAACAAGCTTGCCGAGAAGGTCACGCCGGTGATGTCGGAAGTGGAGCTCGAGCAACTGATTGATGACCACTATCAAGGCGAAGCGCAGCTGCTCACCCAAGGCGCCGAAGAAAACCTGCTCAAGCTCAAAGAACTTCGAAGCGCGATGTCCAAAGCAGAGCAAGCCCGGTGGGAAACCATCAAAGCCAGCTATCGCGCCAGGGTGCAGGCTGGAGGTGATGGTGACTCTGGCGAAAAGATGGTCAGGCAACTGGTGGGCATTAGTGATCACATCAAATCATTAAGCGATTCTGTCTCGACAGCGGCGACCCGTGAAATCCCTCAAACTAACTGGGAGCCCATTGTCGAAAGGCTTCAGACTGCTCTTGGCTCGATCAATGTTGCCCCGGAAATTACGTTCCAGGGGCCTGACGGAATGCGTGAGGCTTTGTTGTCGTTGGCTGAAGTTTACGGCCAATCCATCACACCACTGGTGAAGGTCCTCAGAAGTAAAACCTCTCTCGAGCTGAAATCCTACCGGATGCTGGAAAAGCTCAACGAGCAGCTTGCAGCTCTGGAGCAAGATTTACGAATCAGAGCTGAGAGCTCCGAATAAACCATCAAGGCAAGGTGTCCTAAGAGCCGCCATCCCTTGATGGTCAGATTGAGCGCACAGTACAGCCGGTTCATCCCAGGGGAATCCGGCTGATACCGCTACACAGAGTCACTGATGCCAGCAATTCGGCTGGCTTTACAGCTTTTTTTTCGATCCCATCCGTTACTAGTTTGTGATACAGGCTCAGCCCAGCATACATCTGCTTCAGGCGCCGGTTTTCCTCCTAAAGCTCCTTGAGGTGCTTCACACCAGAGACTTCCATGCCTCCGGACTCAGATTTCCAGTTGTCAAAGTCCTAAAATCCACCGAGACAACAGAGGCATACAAAACTAAAAGGCGTTGCCATGGGTGCCGCCGAGTCTGCTGCGTGGTTAGCCCGGCACAAACACCGGAAAGCCATCCAGTTCAGCCGAAAGCAAGCGCTGGCCAAAAAGGCTCTCAAGCGCCGAGGTAACGAGCATGTCGCGGGCCGGTCCCCAGCAGGCCTGGCCGTCGGGGTACAGCAGGAGGATCTGGTCGCACCATCGGGCGGCCAGATTCAGGTCGTGGAGGCACATAAAGACTGCCCGGTCGCACGCTGCCTGCTGGCGCAGCAGCTTCATAACGGCGGTCTGGTGCTGTAAATCCAGGTGATTGGTGGGTTCGTCCAAGAGCCAGATTTCCGGGCTTTGGGTCATCAGGGTGGCAATGGCTACCCGCTGGCGTTCGCCGCCGGATAGGGTGTTCACCAGGCGATCTTTCAGGTGGATCACGTCCAGGGCTTCAAGGGCTCGTTCTGCAATCGCCAGATCCTCACCACTCTCCATCTGCCAGGGTGACAGCCAGGGGTGGCGACCGATCAGGGCGGTTTCCAATACAGTTGCCGGGAATCCATCCTGCCGGTCCTGGAATACCAGGCCCATCTGTTGCGAGACGCTCTTGCGGCGGATGTTGCCCAACGGCGTACCATCGAGCAGCAGTTGTCCGCTTCGGGGCTCCCGCAATCCTGCGAGGGTATGGAGCAAGGTGGTTTTGCCCACGCCGTTGGGGCCCAGCACGCCCCAGACCTGTCCCGGTTCGATGGCCAGATTCAGAGGAACGCCTGAGCTGCGGCCCGGAATGTCGATGATCAGCGCTTCGGTGGTCAGGCGTGTCATCATCGGCTCCGATACAGCAGGTACAGGAAGGTCGGCACGCCGATCAGCGCGGTGATCACACCAACCGGCAACTGTTCCGGTGCGATGATCACCCTCGCCAGGGTGTCTGCAAGCACCAGCAGCGTGCCGCCGGCCAGTGCGCAGGCCGGCAGAATCAGGCGCTGGTCGTTACCTAGCACCAGCCGCAACATGTGCGGCACCACCAGGCCAACGAAGCCAACCGAACCGGCCATGGTGACGGCGGTTGCGGTCAGCAGGCTGGCCATCAGGTAGATCGACCATTCCAGTGGTCGCACCGAAACGCCCAGGGCCGCCGCCTGTAGGGAACCCCGGGCCAACACGTTCAGGGCTCGGCCCAGCGGAAACACCATCAGGCATATGAGAACCAGAATGATCAACCCCGGCCACGGCGTGGCTGCATGGGAAAGATCGCCCATCAGCCAGTACAGCATGCCCGGCAATCGGCTGGCCGGAGTCATCGAGAGGATCAGGGTAATGATCGCTCCCCAGCCGGCGGCGACCACCACACCGGTAAGCAACAGCCGAGAGGGCGTCCAGCTGCCACTGCCGTGGGCCAGGCCAAATACCAGCAGGGTGGCCAGCATGGCACCGGCAAACGCGGAGCCGGATACCAGAAAACCGGCAGCACCGGCCAGCATGGCCAATAACGCACCCACTGCCGCGCCACCGGAGAGCCCCAACACGTAGGGATCGGCCAGGGGGTTTCGCAACAGTACCTGCATCAAAGCCCCGGCCACTGCCAGCAAACCGCCGGTTGCAAACGCGCTCAGGGTTCGAGGCAGACGCAATTCCAGAATCAGCGTTTGCTGTAACTCTGTGCCACTGCCGGTAATAACACGCAGAGTGTCTTCAAAGCTGATGGCCGTGCTACCGATACTGACGGAGAGCAGGGCCGCCAGAAATCCCGCCAGCAACAGGATAAGGAGTGGTTTGTACGGGTTAGAGGTTGGCACGGGCCTGCTCCAGGGTCTGGCACAGGTGTCTGGCGCCGTCTGCCATACGAAGCGTCGGGCGCGCCAGCAGATCGGGCGGTTCGAGGAAGAGGTTGCCGGCGGCTACCGCTGCCAGGCCCGGAAACTCACGCCAGGCTTCCAGCCATGCCGTGTCACCCGCCGACCCGGCGGTGATAATGGCTTCGGGGTTGGCTTCGAGAACCGCCTCCCGACTGATCCGGGGCACCAGCCTTGGCAGCTCACCGAACACATTAACGCCGCCGCACAGGGTTATGGCCTTGCTGATCAGCTCGTCCCGGTTCACGGTCATCAGTGGCTGGTCCCATATCTGGTAGAACACCTTAACCGGTCTGGCATCGGCATACTGCGCTTGCAGCGTGGCCATTTCTGCGCGAAACGCCTCGGCCCGTTCATTACCGAGGTCGGGCGAACCCGTCAGCAACGCCAGATCCGATACCGCCGCAGCAATGTCGTCAAACGTTCGCGGGGCTAGCCAGAATACGGAAATACCAAGGTCCGAAAGCCTTTCCAACTGGCTGCGGGAATTGCCATCCACCCAGGCCACCACCAGGTCCGGTGCCAGCGAAACAATGGCTTCCAGGTCCAGGCGATTGCTGTCGCCCACCTGCGGCAAATCCGCAGCTTCTGCGGGATAGTCACTCCAGGCACTCACCGCCACCACCCTGGCACCGGCGCCAGCAGAGAACAACAGCTCGGTGGCGCCCGGTGACAGGGAGACAACGCGTTGCGCGGGTTCCGCCAGGCATACACGCTGGTTCAGCGCGTCGCTTACACAGGGCCCCACCGCCTGTGCCAACAAGGGCGCAAGCAGAGACAGCACACACAATGCAGCGAGCCCGGGGTGCCTCATAGAGGGTGGAAGCCTCTCAGATCGGTGAATTTACTGCTGGAAATCATAGCGCACCGAGGCCATGAAGGTTCGGCCGGCGGCCAGATAGTCGAAAGGCGCGAAGGTTGCGCTGTCATAGCCGATGCTGGTGGCATAGCGACGGTCCAATACGTTATCGACCTTGAACGAGGCCGACCAGCCAGGCTGGAAGTTCCAGGCTGCCCTCAAGTCCACAGTGCCATAGCCTGGCAGCAGGCTGGTATTGGCTGCATCGTTATAGCGATCACTCTCGGCGATAAAGCTGGCTCCCACAGACCACTGAGAAAACAGGCGATCAATATCCAAACGCACATTCTTTTCCGCGCGACGCGGTAAACGGGCGCCGGTATCGCGGTTCTCGGTATCCGCGTAGGTTACCGCTGCCGCCAGATTCCAGTTAGCAGTCTCGATACCGGAAGAAACCTCAACGCCACGGATTCTGGCCGTTTCGACGTTTTCCATGGTGCCCTCAAACGTCACCGGGTCAGAGACATAGGTAATCAGGTCTTTCACATCGTTCTGGTAAATCGCAATGTCCCAGAACCAGCGATCGTAACGCCCGGAGAAACCGGCTTCGACCATCTGCCCCTCTTCCGCATTGAGGTCGGGATTACCGGTGTAGAACGGCACCGTCAGGTAAAGATCATTAAAGGTTGGTGCCCGGAACGACGTTGCATAGCTGAGGCGAAAACGATGGGCGCGGTCCAGCTGGTGACCAAAGGCCACACCGCCAGTCTCCTCTTTGCCGTATGCCTCGTTGTCATCAAGACGCAGACTGAGCATCAGATCGGTGGCATCAAAGTTCAGACGACCCTGGCCAAAAACCGCGCTGTTGGTCCGGCTGTCTTCTGTGAAATTGCTGGTGCCATCCACTTCATCAATCATGACTTCCGTGCCCAGAACCAGCTCATGAACACCGGCCGTCAGGGTGTTTTCCCAGCGCGCTGAGCGAGACAGTGTGTCGAAAGTACTGGGATTGGCTCCGAAGGTATCCTGTTCGTCGCGGGCTTCCGAGAACTGGATCCGTGTGCGCCAGTAGTCACTTGCAACCGCTTCCAGATGTAAGCCCATGGCACGGATCAGGAAATCGGTATCACCGCCTTCAAACTCGGTGTTACCTTCGGACTGGAACACGGTCAGCCCTGCGCCGCCACCCTGGTCAAAACTGTGGCTCAGCTTGGCCAGGCCGCCGGTGTTCCGAAAGCCCTTGTCTTCACCGCCATCTCTCAGATTGGTGCCATCGGTGTCCGAATAGACGCCACTGGCCAAGAACGAGGAACGGCCTTCCCGGCCAGCCAATCCAGCGGTAACCTCACGGGTTTTATGGGAGCCCCCTTTTAGTTCGCCCCAACCCTGGCGCCCGGCTTCAGGTTCCAGGGTGAACGCCTGGATGACACCACCCACCGCATCGGCACCGTAGAGCGAGCTCTTCGCGCCCCGCACCAGTTCAACCCGTTCCATCAATTCCGGAGGCAAAAACTGCCAGGGCGGGATGCCCGCAGAGGCAGAGCGCAATCGGATACCATCAAGAAGCAGCACTGTACCTGAGCTCCCCGCGCCCCGCAGGAATACGCTGGTGGTCTTGCCGTAGCTGCCGTCCGACACCACATTGATCCCCGGCTGGGCGCGCAGCAAATCGCGGAATTCCGCGGGCTGTTGCCGATCAATATCCCCCTTCTCGATGACCGTAACCGAAGACAAACTCTCACCAACGGTCTTTGGCCCCAGTGTCGCGGTAACCACGATTGGATCCAGGGCATCGGATTCCGGGGCAGACTGGGCCGAGACGGCCATAGGCAGGGCGGCCAGGGAAACGCCGGCCAATACAACAGGGCATTGAATTCTGAACATGAAGCTTGCTCCGCACTCCGCGCGCACCCGCACGGGAATCTGGGTTTTGTTGCGGAACAGGGAATGGGGGCAGGCGGTAGACTGGTGTCAGGAAAGCGGAACCGGCATATCACCCACCCAGGTTGCCCACCGCAACATCGGGTGTTTTTCCAGGCCGGTCTCCGGGCTGGCAGGCGGAACCCTGGGTTCCCGGGCAATCACCTTCCCATGTCTTGGCGACACAGTGGCGCACAGATTGCCGTTGTCCTGCTTACCGTTGCGGGGGCAGCATCGGACTCGCACTGGCTATGCCAGGCTCACCGATTTCCCGTTTCACCCGTCGCGCTTTGCGACGGGCACCTGAAAAAAGTGTGGCAAGGCTAGCAACACCGGGGTAAGCGGTCAATGAAATCCATCAAAGGTCGACATGGTCGCAGGCCTCTGCCACTGCTATATTCCATGACTGACAAACACTTTTTCTTCGCCAGAACAGGGAGTTTTATGCAGGCCGAGCTGGTCGACATCCGCAATCACATGGCTCAATACCCGCCGTTTGACGAGATGACCGAGGAGCTGCTCGACAGGGTGGTTGGCGACATAGAGGTTGTCTACTTCAAGGCCGGGAGCCAGATCCTGGAACTGGGTGACCCGAGCAGCTGGCTGTTTTACGTGCGCAGTGGCGCCGTTGAAATCTATCGGCGAACCGGAGAACTCTATAACCGGATCAGTGAAGGTGAGGTCTTTGGCCAGTTTGGTCTTCTGATGAACAGGAAAGTGCGTTTCCCCGCCAAAGCCCTGGAAGACACCCTGCTATACAAGATCCCCTACGACACCTTCCAATACCTCTGGGAAAACGACGACAACTTCGCCGATTTCGTCGAGATTGAAGACCGCAGCCGCCTGCGCTCTGCGGTTTCCCGCCGGGAAAAATCCAACGAGCTGATGACGTCCAAGGTCACGCGGCTGATATCCCGGGAACCGGTTATGGCACCCTGCACTGTCCGGCTGCAGGAAGCCGCCCGGATCATGACTGAGAACGGTGTGTCCGCGCTGCTATTGATGGATGAGGAAGGTGAAAAACCTCGACTCCAGGGCATCATCACCGACCGCGACCTGCGTACCCGGGCCCTCAGCGAAGCACTGGCCTCGGAAACCCCCATCAGCGAGATCATGTCTGAAGACCTGATCACCATCCGCTCGAACATGTTCATATTTGAAGCCATGCTCACCATGTTGCACAACAACGTGCACCATCTTCCGGTGATGGACGGAGACGAGGTTCGTGGCGTGATTGCGCTGTCTGACATCGTGAAATACGAGAGCCAGAGCAGCCTGTACCTGGTCAGCAATATCTATCACCAGCAGGATGTAAAAGGCCTCAAGAAAATCAGCCTGGATGTGCGCGACAGCTTCGTGCGTATGGTGAACGAGGATGCCAACTCCCACATGATCGGCAGCGCCATGGCCGGCATCGGGCGCAGCTTTACCCAGCGCCTGCTGGAACTGGGCGAAGAGAAATTTGGACCGCCGCCGGTGCCTTACTGTTTCATGGCCCTTGGCTCCATGGCCCGGGACGAGCAGCTGGTGGTCACCGACCAGGACAACGCCATGATCCTGGACGACAGCTTTGTGCCGGAAGCCCACGACGAGTACTTCCGGGCGCTGGCCAAGTTCGTCAGCGATGGACTGGCCGAGTGTGGCTACTCCTATTGCACCGGCGACATCATGGCCACAAACCAGAAATGGCGGCAGCCTCTGAGCGTCTGGAAGGGCTATTTCACCGACTGGATCGAGAATCCAAAAGCCGAAGCCCTGCTTAACAGCAACATTTTCTTTGACCTGGATGGCATCTACGGCGAGACCGAATTCGCCGAGCAACTGAAGGCCCTGGTGGCCGAAAAAGCCAGCAACAGCCAGCGGTTCCTTGCCATGATGGCCCGCAACGCCCTGAACCGAACGCCGCCAATTGGCTTCTTCCGGACCTTCGTGCTGGAAGAAGATGGCAAGCAGCAGAAGACATTCAACCTGAAACGCCGGGGAACGGCGCCCCTGTCTGATCTGATCCGGATCCACGCCTTGGCCTGCAAATCCCGCGCACAGAACTCCTTTGAACGCCTCAAGGCCATTGGCAACACCAAGCTCCTGATGGAAGACGATCTTGGCAACCTGAGGGACGCCCTCGAGTTCATTTCCATTGTCCGGATCCGGCATCAGGCCCTGGCGATAGAAGCCGGGCGGGAGCCAGACAACAATGTTCGGCCGGAAGACCTTTCACCCTTCGAGCGCAGCCATCTCAAGGATGCGTTCCAGGTGGTCAACAATGCCCAGAAATTCCTGAGATTCCGTTACAACGCCCAGGTGGCCCGTAATGTCTGATGCCTCTTCTGGCGAGCCGTCCGTTCACAGCCTGCCTTGGCCAGAGCAATACCAGGCCCTGGCCCAACAGAGCAAATCACCGATTCTGAAAGCGTTTTATGAGAGCGGCTGTCCCTCACCCGACACGCCCATTTCAGAGGTCCGGATGCTGGCCATCGATTTCGAGACCACCGGGCTCGATGCCAGCCAGCACTCCATTGTCAGCATCGGTCTGGTGCCCTTTACTCTGGACGGTATTCAGCTGTCCCAGGCAAAACACTGGGTCGTTCGCCCGAAACTGCCCTTGCACCAGACGTCAGTAACCATCCACGGCATCACCCACAGCGACATCGACGAGGCACCGGATCTGGAAGAGATTCTGGGGGAGTTGTTCAGCTATCTGAACGGCCGCATCCCGGTGGTTCATTACCGGAACATTGAGCGCTCGTTTCTGGATGTGGCCCTGCGCTGGCGACTCGGGGAGGGCATACGTTTTCCGGTTCTTGATACCATGGCCATCGAAGCTCACCTGCATCCGGATCGCAACCCTTCCCGGTGGCAACGGCTGATGGGCAAGAAGCCCGTATCAATCCGGTTGGCCGACAGCCGGCTGCGTTATGGGTTGCCCCATTACGCAGCCCACAACGCCCTGATTGATGCCATTGCCACGGCGGAGTTGTTGCAGGCGCAGGTGTTACATCATTTCAGCCGGGAAACCCGGGTGGCGGATCTGTGGTTGTAGTGTGATCGTCGGATTACGCTTCGCTAATCCGACCTACTTGTTAATCCGACGTGCGCAGGTACTGCAGTTACTGGCTTGCCATGTCGGTTTCCGGTTTGACGTCGTCAATCCACTTGCCATAGCCGGCCTGTTCCATGTCCTCCAGGGGGATAAAGTCCATCGCCGCGGAGTTCATGCAGTAGCGCAACCCGGTTGGCGCAGGGCCATCGTTAAAGACATGGCCCAGGTGGGAATCCGCGTGGGTACTACGGATTTCCGTGCGGGTCATGAAGAACGAGTTGTCCTCACGTTCCACCACCGCGTCTGGTGTGATCGGCCGGGTAAAGCTCGGCCAGCCGGTACCGGATTTGTACTTGTCGCGGGATGAGAACAGCGGCTCGCCCGAGACAATATCCACGTAAAGCCCCGGCTTCTTGTTGTCCCAGTACTTGTTATTGAACGCCGGCTCGGTGCCGTCTTCCTGGGTGACCTCGTACTGCATATCGGTCAGGCGCTGCTTGAGCACATCCTGAGCGGGCTTTTCAAAGCTTTCCGGGTCGAAGCCACTGCCCATCTGACCGGGTTCTGTTTTGGTGCTTTCATCGCCCACCAGGTCGTCACTGGCATCCACCGTGGCATTCTCCTGAAACCGGGTGTAATCAAGCTCGTAATCTTCGCCATACACCTTCTCGATAAACTGATAGCGGCCAGAGTTGAAGGTGTAGAAGTTGTAGCGCACCGGGTTCTTGTCGTAATAATCCTGGTGATATTCCTCGGCCGGGTAGAATTTCTTGAATGGCACGATTTCGATCACCACAGGTTTCTCGTAAACGCCGGAAGCCTCCAACTCTGCAACGGCCGCTTCGGCCAGGCGCTTCTGCTCAGGGTTATGGTAGAAAATAGCCGGTCGATACTGCTGGCCACGGTCCACAAACTGCCCCTGATTATCGGTCGGGTCCATCATCCGCCAGAGCGCCTGCAACAAGCCCTCGTATGTCATTTCGTTGGGGTCGTAATAGACCTGTACCGCTTCGGTATGGCCAGTCTGCCCCGAGGCAACCTGCTTGTAGGAGGGGCTTGCCTCTTTCCCACCAGAATAGCCCGAGACGACTTCCACCACGCCCGGCACCCGCTTCTCGTACCCGGCCTCGACACACCAGAAACAACCGCCAGCAAAGGTTGCCACGGCCAGACCCGGTTGGTCCGGTGCGTATTTGCTCATTTGCGACTCCGACTTTTCGGCAACCGCGTAGGTGGTGAACAGACCAGCTGCAGAGACAAGTGCCACTGCAGAAAACAAACCCAAAATCTTGCGTTTCATCAGACTTCTCCTTCACGTGATTCCATTCCTACAGCGTAGGGTCGTGGATTCACGAAAACGTTCACCAGGTGTTACGAATTCATAACGCTGTGGATTTTTCGCCGCCCGGCGCGGAACTGTCACCGGCCAGGGGCAGCCAGACGCTGAAAACGGCGCCATCGGCATTGCGGACCGAGAGCTTCCCCTGCTGCAGTGACACCATTCTCTGGGCAATGGCTAGCCCAAGCCCGGCATGGCCTGTCCTCGAAGCGCCTGCGCCCTGGTAAAAGGGTTCAAAGACGTGTTCCAGGTCCGCCTCATCGATGCCAGGGCCAGCGTCAGCCACGGTAATCTCCGCACCGCCGTCCCGTTCGGAAACACTCAGTGTGATCTCCGTGTCCTGTGGCGAATGGCTGATGGCATTGCTGATCAGGTTATCCAATACCCGCTCGGTCATGGCGATGTCCGCCAGCACCTGGACCGGCGCCACGGAGACAATCGACAGGGCAACGCCTGCACGCTCCGCCTCCGGATGGTGTTTCTGCACCACATCATGCAGGAGTTCGGCAACCACAAACGGTTCCGTCTTGGGCTGCTTCTCACGGGCATCCAGTGCCGCAAGCTCAAACAGTTCTTCCACCAGGCGGCCAAGCCGGTGACTTTCGGCCAGGGCCACATCCAGGAAGCGTGCCCGCTCCTCGGGACCAAGCGTGTCCTGTTTCAGGCGCAAGGCTTCAATGTAACCCTGGATGGATGCCAGTGGCGTTCTCAGGTCATGGGAGACCTGGGCAACCAGTTGCCGGCGCTGGGCATCCTTGTGTTTCAGAAGATCCAGCTGGGCGACAATCCGCTGTGCCATCTGATCGAACCGGGCGGCCAGGTAATCAATGTCATCACCCTTGCCGGCCACCTCCGCCGTGCTCTCCGGCGTCATGCCGCGCTCGAAGGATTCCACCCGCTCGGTCAGCCGCGACAGCCGACGCGTCAACAGCCGGAAAAACACCAGGCCGGCCAGCAAACCGACAAACAGGCTCACGGCGAGCGCTCCGGCGCCCATCTGCAGGAGGCGGTTACTGTGCACCATGCTCTCGGCCAGATCGTATTCCTCGCCGCGCAGAACCACGTAAAGGTAACCCGTTGGATCCTCTGCCGATGGCACCGGCGTTACCGAGAAGACTTTTCGCCGGTCGTGGCTGCGCGGGTCATCGCCGGGCAGCGGATAGGCTTCGGGGGTTTCAAGCAGGGTCCGAATGGGCTCCAGGGACACCCGGTTGCGCTTGATCTTGTTCGGGTCCGCCGAGTAGGAAAGGATGTTGCCGTCGGTATCCAGAAGATAGATCTCGATGCTGGGATTGATCGTCATGTACAGCTCGAAAAGCTGCTTCAAAGCGTCGCGGTTGAGTTCGCCATCGGTTACCAGGTTTCGGTCCGACACCAGATTGCGGGCAAGATCCCGGTTCAGTTGCTGGTTAACCGCGGCCGAGTATTCCCGCACCGAAGACAGACTCAGAAAAGTGAAGAGCCCTCCCACCACGAGCAGCAACAGGAACAGACCAATGGCCAGCCGGGCATAGAGAGTTCGGAATAAAGACAGGGCCATGATCAATCCATGAACCGATAGCCAACACCCCAGACTGTCTGGACGTATCGGGGCTCAGCGGGGTCGGCTTCAATCTTGTTACGCAGGCGGTTGATGTGGGTGTTCACGGTGTGCTCATAACCCTCATGGTTGTAGCCCCAGACAGCATCAAGTAACTGTGCCCGGCTGAATACCCGGCCCCGATGGGACGCAAAGTGCCAGAGCAGGTCAAACTCACGGGCGGTCAGATCCACTTCCCGATCGTCCACATAAACCCGCCGGCGAACCGGATCAATTTTCAGACCGTCCACTTGAATCTCTTCAACGTCCTTGCTTGCAGACGAACCCTGAGAGAGGGCGTCGACCCGACGAAAAAGGGCTTTGATGCGGGCCGCAAGTTCCGCCACGCTGAACGGTTTTGTCAGGTAGTCATCCGCCCCCATCTCCAGGCCCAGAACCCGGTCCAGCTCCGTGCTCTTTGCGGTAAGCATCAAAACGGGCACATAGCCCGGGCAGGCACGTATCTCGCGGCACACCGCCAGACCATCCAGGCCAGGCAGCATCAGATCCAGGATCACCAGATCAATGCCACCCTCACGGAACCGCTCCAGACCGGTATCGCCCCGATCCACCAGAACGGCCTTCATGCCCAGATCCGACACCTGCATGCGCACCAGCTCACCGATGCCGGGGTTGTCTTCGATAATCAGTACCGTTCGCGTCATGGTCTCGTGGCTCATTGCCTTCGCCGCTGGCTTTCGTTGCTTTCAGAGCAGAGTGTAGGCGGAAAAGTTCACAAAACCATCACAAGCCGTCAGAACCGCGCGCATAGCCGGCTCCGGGTTTAGCCGTTAAAATGAATCCAAATTCGGGCATGAGGTTTCAGTGGCAGACAAAACCGTAACCAGGGCAACACCGGCCGACGCGTTCAAGCGGGCACGTCGCATGTGGCTCAAAGGTGAACGCATTCACCTGGCGCCGCTGGCTGATGAGCTCGGAATTGGCCGCGCGACCCTGTTTCGCTGGGTCGGCAACAAGGATCTGCTGGTCGGCGAGATTCTCTGGTCCCTGTACGAGCCCCTTTGGCGACAGGCCATGGCGGAGACACCAGGCGTCGGTGTGGACTATATCGTCGGCGTATACCGACGCACTAACTCCACCATCCTGCGTTTCGAGCCGCTGCGCCGTTTTATCAACCAGGACCCTGAATACGCCCTGAAGATCCTCACCTCGTCCCAATCGATCCTGCACACTCGCACGGTCGAAACCAACACGCGGATGCTGAAAGACCAAGTAGCGGCCGGGCATATCAAGCCACCAATGAACATCTTCAGCCTGTCTTACTTCATGATTAGACTGGCAGAGTCCTGCCTTTACAGCGACATCATCGCCGGACGCGAACCCAGGGAGGCGGAGCTGGAGGATGCCTGTACGGCCGTGCGGATTTTGCTTGGGGGGAAGGCCTAGGGCTTACAGGCTTTGGGGGCTGGCCCCGAGGCGGGGGTGTCTTTTCTTCTGGGAAAAACAACTCGCTTCGCTCAGACATTTTTTCCCGGCAGAAAAGACACCTCCACCCCGTGGCCGATCTAGCTCTCAGGGCCACCGATCGGCAGCCCAGCCTATCAGCATTTACAGCTGCAAAGACCGGATTTCCAGAAACTCCTCCAGTCCCCACTTACCGAATTCGCGGCCAATACCAGAGTGACCAAAGCCGCCGAACGGCGCCATGGGGTTGAACGCGCCACCGTTGACGAATACCTGACCAGTGCGCAGCTTGCTGGCAATCTTCTTGGCCTTGGCATCATCACCGGACCAGACCGCGCCGGAAAGGCCGTACTGGGTGCCGTTGGCGATTTTCACCGCTTCCGCTTCGTCGTTGTAGGGAATCACGCACAGTACCGGACCGAAAATCTCTTCCTGGGCGATGCGGCTGTCCGGCTTCACGTTGCCGAAGACAGTCGCCTTGACGAAGTAACCTTTCTCGCATCCCTCAGGCGCTTCCGGCCCACCGGCGATGAGCTTGGCACCTTCCTGGATACCCAGTTTGATGTAGTCGATCACCTTGTCACGCTGCTGGGCAGACGACAGCGGGCCCAACCGTGTGGTTTCTTCCAGCGGATTGCCCGGGGTCATTTTTGCCACGGCAGCGGCGGCCAGTTCGCAGGCTTCATCGTGCTTGTCGGCCGGAACCAGCATGCGGGTGAGTGCGGTGCAGGTCTGACCGGAGTTCAGCAGGCAGTTGTTGATCGTGCCTTTGACGGCTGCCGTCAGGTCGGCATCCGGAAGGATGACGGAGGCGGACTTGCCACCCATCTCCAGGGCGAAGCGTTTGAAGTCATCGGCTGCGGCGTGGGCGATCAGGTTGCCGGTGCGGGTGGAGCCGGTGAAGGACACCATGCGCACATCCGGGTGCTTGATCAGGGTGTCACCGACGGTGTGGCCATAGCCACACACCATGTTGAACACGCCCTTGGGCAGGTCTGTGCCATCCAGGATCTCGGCAAGGATAAACGCCGTCTGGGGAGCGATCTCGGAGGGCTTGAGCACCACGGTGCAACCGGCTGCAATCGCCGGGACGATTTTCAGGATCACCTGATGCAGGGGGTAGTTCCAGGGGGTAATGCAGCCAACCACACCAACTGGGGCATATTGCACCTCGGAATTGCCGGACTGTTCGGTAAACGGGAAGTCCGGCAGCAGTTTCAGGTAGCTCTTGGTTACCGCGGCCGGCATACCGGCCTGGATCGGCGTGGCAAGTTTGATGGGCATGCCCACTTCCCGGCAGACGGTTTCGGCAATTTCCGGAGCGCGTTCTTTCAGGCCCGCGTGTAGCTGTTCCAGCACCTTGATTCGCTCTTCCAGGGTGCTTTCCGACCAGCTTTCAAACGCTGCGTCGGCTGCGGCAATGGCCTGCTCCATTTCGTCCGCGCCGGCGGCGGGCACCCGGGCAATCACGTCACCGGTGCCTGCTTCGTGAACGTCGATCATGTCACCGGCCCAGCTAACCCATTGGCCGTTGATGTAGTTCCTGTTCAGCTCGTTCATGCTTCCCCCTTCATTCAAATACGATAACGCCACGGGCGTTCTTGCCTGCCACCATATCGTCGAAAGCCTGTGCGGCTTCCTCAATGGGGTAGGTTCGGGTAACCAGTTCGTCCAGCTTGAGTTTACCAGCCTTGTAAAGACCCAGGATTCTGGGGAAATCGTGCTGCGGCCTTGCCGAGCCCAGCCAGCTGCCTTTCAGGGTGCGCTCATCCGCTGGCAACGTCAGTGTGGTCAGCGTGGTCTTGTCTTTCGGATCCGCCACACCCACCACGACGGCGGTACCACCACGGCCGAGACTCTTGTAGGCCTGTTCGACCACCGGCCCGGCCCCTACGCATTCGAAGGCGTAGTCAACGCCGCCGGTCAGTTTCTTTACGGCTTTAGCTGCGTCTTCCACCTCATTGATATTCACGGTGTGGGTAGCGCCAAATTCTTTCGCCATCTCCAGCTTTTTGGGGTTGCTGTCCACCGCCACGATCATCTCGGCGCCAGCGGTGACACAGCCCTGGATGGCATTGAGACCAACGCCACCGATGCCAAACACGGCGGCGCGTGAGCCGGGTTCAAGCTTTGCCGTGTTGAACACGGCGCCCACACCAGTCATCACGGCACAGCCCACCAGGGCGGCGTTCTGCATGGGCACGGTTTCATCCACCTTGACGCAATTGTCCACGTGCATGGTGGCGAACTCGGCCATCACGCCACAGGCGCCGAAAACGTTCAGGGGCTCGCCGTCCGCACCCTTGGTTCTGACCGTGCCATCAGGCAGGTTGAACATGGCCTTGCGGGCGTTTTCGCACAGCACCGGGCGGCCACGAACACACTGGCTGCATTTGCCGCACATGGAGATAAACGTGCTCACCACATGGTCGCCTTCCTTGAAGGCAGTGACGCCCTCACCGACTTCGACAACCACGCCGGCGGCTTCATGGCCCAATACAAGGGGAGGCGGATAGGGAATCTTGCCCGTGGTGGCGGACAGATCGCTGTGGCAAACGCCGCAGGCCGCGATCTTGATGGTGATTTCATCCCGCTTGGGGCCTTCCACCGTGATGGTTTCCACCTGAACGGGCTGCCCCCATTCCCGGCAGACGACTGCTTTGGCTTGTCTGTCCATGCTGATCCCCTTTTGGTGAACAAGGGGTCAGAAGAACGCTTTCTTCCGACCCCGATTTCATTCAGGCCGGCTTCACACCACCTCAAACAGGCCGGCAGCACCCTGGCCGCCGCCGATGCACATGGTGATCACCACGTATTTCGCCCCACGCCGCTTGCCTTCGATCAGGGCGTGGCCTGTCTGACGGGCGCCGGTAACACCAAATGGGTGGCCGATGGAAATAGAGCCACCGTTTACGTTCAGCTTCTCCATGGGAATGCCCAGGCGGTCACGGCAGTAAATCACCTGGGAGGCGAAGGCTTCGTTCAGCTCCCACAGATCAATGTCGTCCATGGTCAGACCATTGCGCTCAAGCAGGCGCGGAATCGCATACACCGGGCCGATGCCCATCTCATCCGGCTCACAACCCGCCACAGCGAAGCCACGGAAAATCCCCATGGGTTCAATGTTGTGCTTCTCAGCATAGGTGCTGTTCATCACCGTGCATACTGAGGCTCCGTCCGACAGCTGGCTGGCGTTGCCGGCCGTGATGAACTGCTCAGGACCACGTACCGGCTCCAGACCCGCCAGGCCCTCAAGGGTGGTGTTTGGGCGATTACACTCGTCACCTTTCAGGGTCACCTGCTTTTCACTGACCTCACCGGTTTCCTTGTCCTTGACCAGCATGGTGGCATCGAAAGGCACGATCTCATCGTCAAACTTGCCTGCCTGCTGGGCCGCTGCCGTGCGCTGCTGGGAAATCAGCGAGTATTCATCCTGGGCTTCACGGCTGACGTTGTAGCGCTTGGCGACAATATCCGCCGTCTCAATCATAGAAAGGTACAGCTCGGGCTTGTTCTTCATCAGCCACTCGTTGGTGGCGTGGAAGCTGTTGATCTTCTCGTTCTGCACCAGGGAAATGGACTCGACGCCCCCCGCCACCATGGCCGGTACTTTCTCGGACACCACCCGCTGTGCCGCCAGGGCGATGGACTGCAAACCCGAGCTGCAGAACCGGTTGATGGAGAACCCGGCAGTAGTCACCGGCAGACCGGCCCGAATGGCCGCCAGACGGGCAATATTCCGGCCCTGGGCACCTTCCTGGTAGGCCGCACCCATGATGACATCTTCAACAATAGACGGATCAATGCCCGCGCGCTCAACAGCATGCTTGATGACGTGACCTGCCATATCCACGCTGTGTGTGTTGTTCAAAGAGCCCCGGTAGGATTTCGCAAGACCGGTACGAGCGGTGGAAACGATGACTGCATCAGACATAACAATGTCCTCAATTTTCGAAACATGTAGTTCGGATTAGGCGAGGCCGTAATCCGACATCGAGTTGACCGTTTACCTCTGGTTGTCGGATTACGGCTTCGCCTAATCCGACCTACAGGTCCAAAGTACTAACTGAACCGGTCGTGGGGCGGAAAAGACACCCCGCCCCACGACCCGCCCAAAAGGTTACAGGTCAGCGAATTTACGGCCATCCGCAACCAGCTTCTCAAGCAAAGCCGACGGCTCCCACTGCTCACCACCAACGGTGCTCTGATACTTCTTCACCGCTGAAAGAATCGTATCCAGACCTTCCTGATCGGCCCAGAACATCGGGCCACCATGATAGGCCGGGAAGCCATAACCGTAGATCCAGACAATGTCGATATCCAGCGGACGATCGGCAATGCCTTCTTCCAGGATCTTGGCACCCTCGTTGATCATCACATACACGCAGCGCTCAAGGATTTCCTGGTCTGTGATCTCCCGTGGCGTGATCCCCTGCTCCTTGCGGAACTGCTCGATCAGCTGCTCCACTTCCGGATCCGGAATCGGCTTGCGGCTGCCTTCCTCATACTTGTATACACCCGCCTGGGTCTTCTGGCCAAGGCGGCCCTGCTCCGCGAGCTTGTCCATCCAGCTGGCCGGGATATCCTCGCCCGCCTTGCGCCGCTCTTCCCGGATGCGGTAACCCACATCAATCCCGGCCAGATCGGACATCGCAAACTGGCCCATGGGGAAGCCGAGATCGGTCAGCACCTTGTCGACCTGCTGCGGGGTGGCGCCTTCGTCTACAAGCGACATGGCTTCAGTGCCGCGCTTGTGGAGCATCCGGTTACCGACAAAGCCATAGCAGTTGCCCACCATGACACCGACTTTCTTGATCTTCTTGGCGACCGCCATCACGGTGGCTTTCACTTCGTCGGAGGTCTTGCTGCCCCGCACGTTCTCCAGCAGCTTCATCACGTTGGCCGGGCTGAAGAAGTGCATACCCACCACGTCTTCCGGGCGCTTGGTGGCAGACGCAATCTCGTCGATATCGAGGGTTGAGGTGTTGGACGCCAGAATCGCACCCGGCTTGCAGACCTCATCAAGCCTGGCAAAGATTTCTTTTTTGATGGCCATGTTTTCGAACACCGCCTCGATCACCAGATCAACGTCCCGGAAATCGTCGTAGGTCAGGCTCGGGGTGATCAGCGCCATCCGCTGTTCCACCTGCTCCTGGGTCAGCTTGCCTTTCTTCGCGGAGTTCTCGTAGTTGCGGCGGATAATAGCCAGGCCCTTGTCCAGGGCGTCCTGCTTAACCTCAACAATGGTGACCGGGATGCCCACATTGACGAAGTTCATGGCGATACCGCCACCCATGGTGCCGGCGCCGATAATGCCAACGCTCTTCACGTCACGAACCGGCGTATCCTTCGGCAGTCCCTTGACCTTGGAGACCTCACGCTCGCCAAAGAACGAATGGATCAGGCCAGCGCGCTGGGGTGATTCCATGCATTCCATGAACAGTTCCCGCTCGCGCTTCATGCCCTCGTCAAAAGGCAGGTTGAAGGCCGCTTCCACGGCATCGACACACTTGAACGGGGAGAACAGACCCCGGGCCCGCTTCGTCAGCTCGTCACGGAACTGGTCAAAGACATCGCTGCCCTTGTCCGCATCGATTTTGTCGGTGATATCGCGAACACGACGCACCGGCTTGCCTTCATCAACCACTTTCTGCGCATAGGCCATGCCCACTGCACGGATATCGTCGCCTTGTTCCACGGCATCGAGAATGCCAAGGGCCAGGGCATCGTTGGCGCCGACAAACTCACCGGTGGTGATCATTTCCAGTGCTTTCTGGGCACCGGTCAGGCGCGGAAGCCGCTGTGTGCCGCCAGCACCGGGCAGAAGGCCCAGCTTCACTTCTGGCAGGCCCACCTTGGCGCTGCTGACCGCAACCCGGTAGTGGCAGCTCAGTGCGGTTTCCAGACCACCACCCAGGGCGGTGCCATGGATCGCGGCAACCAGCGGCTTGTCGCTGTTTTCAAAAGTGTTGACCAGTGTCGGCAGTGTAGGCTCCTGCATGGGCTTGCCGAATTCACGGATGTCGGCGCCGGCGATAAAGGTGCGCCCTTCGCAAACCAGCAGGAGCGCCTTGGCCTCTGCATCTTTCTGGCCCTGCTCCAGGGCTGCGAGCAGACCGGAGCGAACAGCCTGGCCGAGGGCGTTTACCGGCGGGTAGTTCACGGTAATAACGCCGATGTTGCCTTCCCGGTTATAGCTAACGACCTCAGACATGATTTCTCCTCGCATTCTTTCTGAAATGTGGTTTTAACTAGCGAAACATGCGTACGATTTAATACAAGTTCGTTGGTGGTTTCAACCACCCATTAAACTACAGGCACAAAAAAACCGCAGGGGTTCCTCTGCGGTTTCTTGGTTTGGAGTTTGTCGGGAGGTGGCTTTTAAACTCCCAAGGATTCTATATCGCCTGCCAGCATCGCCAGCTGGTGGGCAATGGAACCCCGAAGCTTTTCAGCCGGCACCAGGTAGGACGGCGCGGCACAGGTCAGGGCCATGATGGTGCCGTCCTGCAGGTGAATGGGCACGCCGGCGGAATTGATGTTGCGGTCCCACTCGCCGATGGACAGGCAGAAGCCGTGTTCCTTGTAATCTTTCATGGCCTGATCAAGGCCTGCCTTTTTCTCTGGCCAGTCGTCTCCAAATTTGGCGGCCATGGCGTCGTCGATTACCAGGCGGGCCTTGTCGCTGATGGCACAGTAGTAGGCGCGGCCGGCAGAGGTGGTGGCCATGGGCAGCTTCAGGCCGATATCCATGCGCAGCAGGGAGGCTTCCGGTGGCAGGCGGTTTTCCACGTAGATCATGTGCAGCCGGTCCCGGCAGGTCAGGCCAACCGACATGTTGGTCTGGCGGGCGAACTCGTCCATGTAGGGCTTTGCCAGCTGGCGCACCTTGAGGTTGGACACGTAGGCATAACCGAGTGCCAGCACCCCGGAACTGAGCTGGTATTTCTCCAGCTGGGTGTTGTAGCTGAGGTAACCCAGCTTGGTGAGGGTGTAGGTCATCCGCGATACGGTCGGCTTGGGCAGACCGGTGATGCGGGCGATGTCCTGGTTCCCCAGGATGACAGGACCCTGGCTGAAGGCGCGGAGCACGTCCAGGCCGCGGGACAGGGCCTCGACAAACTTGCGGTCTTTTTCCGGCTTCACGGGCTCACCGTCAGTGGATGCCACTTTCAGTTCGGGTGAGATCTGCTTTTTTCCTGCCATAATGGGACGTCCTCCAACCGCGTCGCCCGCTCCGGTAACCGGTGTATTAATTTGATGAATAACTAAAGATGCACCATTTTAATCGCTGCAGAAATCAAGTACCAGAAAGTCTTTTCAAAATCCGTACCAAATATGAAACACTTATCAGTAATGTTTCAAATCTCAAATCGCATGGCGGTATCCGGTACCAACTTTAATCTGTTTCACCGATATCCTATTCTGCATTGCAAAACAAATTAACAGTCAACGCCCCCTGTGGCGACCCCCGGAGGCAAAATGAAGGTTCTTTTTGTGGCAGGCGACCCGAAACCGGAACGCTGGACGGCACCTATCCAGGAGCAGTTACCGGATGCAGAGATTTTCGTCTGGGATCCGGAGGGGCCCGCGGTTGACGCCGATTACGCCATCGTATGGCAGCCACCGGAGGCGCTGTTCGAGCGGGAAACGCATCTGAAAGCGGTGTTCAATCTGGGGGCGGGTATCGACGGCCTGCTCAAGGTTGCCAACCTGCCGCAAGACCTTACGATTGTGCGCCTGGAAGACGCAGGCATGTCGGTACAGATGGCTGAGTACGTGCTGCACCAGCTGTTGGAAGCCAGCCGCGGGATGGAAACCTACCGGGAGCAGCAGCGCCAGGGCGTCTGGAAGATTCATCGCCCGATAAAGCGCAGCGAATGGCCGGTGGGTGTCATGGGATTGGGTCATATCGGCAAACGGGTCGCCCGCACCCTGGCCGATCTGGATTATCAGGTCAGTGGCTGGGCCCGCGGAAAGCACAGCGTGGAGGGCGTCAGCACCTACGCCGGCCCGGACCAGCTGGGCGACTTTCTGCAATCCACCCGTGTCCTGGTGAACACACTGCCCCTGACCGACGAAACCCGGGACATCATCAACTATGATCTGCTGAGCCAGCTCCAACCGGGTGCCGTGCTGATCAACGTTGGCCGGGGTGAACATCTGGTTGAGGACGACCTGCTTCGGGCGCTGGACGAGGGCAAACTGCTGCGTGCCTCGCTCGACGTGTTCCGCAAGGAACCCCTGCCGGAGGGGCACCCATTCTGGCAACGGAAGGAGATCACCATCACTCCGCACATCTCGGCACGGACCCTTCGGGATGCCACCATTGAGCAGATCACCGGCAAGATCCGGGACCATGCCGCCGGACGCGCTATCTCAGGGATCGTGGATACTGACCGGGGCTATTGACCCGGTGCCAGCCAGGCCACCAGCGCTGTCAGTACCAGAAGCACTGGCAGCGCTATCAGCGCAAACAGACCATTCCATCGAAACGCCACAACCCATCGGGAGATCTGACCGAACCGGGACAACAGCATGACCGAGGGGCCAAAGGGCGACAGCATCATGGCCAGGGAAAAGCCTATCACCAGGGCCACGGCAACGGGCAGCAGTTCCATTCCCTCGGCCACCAGCTGGGGCAACAAACCGGCCTGGACACTCAGAACCGTGATGGGAATGATGCCGATCATGGAGAACATGGGCAGCATCAGCATGCCAACAACTGCGACCAGGAAAACGCCGCCACCAGTGGCGACCAGGCCCGCAAGCGCATCTGCCGGAATGACCGCAGACAGGGCAACACCGAGGATGGCAGAAGCGGCGAAAATGGCCATTTCATTCTGCATACCCCATACCTGGCCAGCGCCTTCCTTGAGAACCGGCATCAGCCCCCGTTCCTGCCACAGCATGTAAACCAGTGTCACGGTCGGCACCGATAGCATGGCTGCCACCGACACCTTGAAGCCGGTCGTCGCCACCAGGCCCGCCATCACCGTGAATACCAGCAGGATGAGGAACAGTAGACGCCCGGTGCCCGGGAGCCAGCCCTCTACGGCGATGCGTTCACTGCTGACCTTGCGGAACCGACGCTGTTCCAGCACCCAGCCAATCAGCACCATCAGAATCGCTGCAACCACTCCAAATGGCAGCAGCTGAGACCAGCTCAACTGGGGGAGTTCCCGAGTAAGAATGGCAACAGCCACGCTGGTAGGCGCCACCAGAGGCACCAGGGCAAAGCCTCTCAGTGCACTGATCAGAACACTGCGCAACCACTGGAGACGGGACTCGCCGGTAATTCCGCGCTCACGCAGGGTTTCGGAGAGGCTTCCACACAGAAGGTTCATCATGCCAAAGCTCAGAACCGTGGCAACGCCACAACTGACCAGGGCGTACTTGGGATAAAGCAGAATGGGCTTGCCGCCCAGCAGCACATCGTGAATCCGCCGCAAGACTTCGAACCGTCGCACCAGGCACTGCATCATGCCCAGGCTGCCCAAGAACGCGGAATAGAACGCCGCGTCGGATGCAGCCTTCAGCAACTGCGCGGTGTCCAGAGAACCACGCCAAGCGAGGCCTCCCAGCACCACAAGGGCGACAACCAGGAGCATCCGGGCATACCCCTGCAGGCGCCCGGCACCCACCAGAAAGGCGGCAACGAACATCAGGCCCGCCAGGGCACTCAGTTGCCGATGTTCCAGACAGATGGCCACCAGCTCTGTAACTACGGCCAGGGAGACCAGCCACTGCAGCATGCCGCTCACAACAGGGTCACCTGGTCAGGTTTGAACACTGCTTGCATTTCCACAACACCCGGATTAGTCTTTCAGGAGCAAATTACAAAACTCTGTTTCGCTTAATGAAACACCGTTAACACAAAGATAGCACAGATTGGTCCGGTGGCCCTAGAACCGGACTTTCGATATTCGCTTTCAGGAGAGTACAAAATGGCTTCCGCACCCTGGAATGATCTGCTCGGTTTCGATTCCCAACTGGACGAAACCGAGCGTCAGGTTCGAGACAGCATCCGCAGCTTCTGTGATGAGCAATTGATGCCTGGCATCACCGAGGCCAACCGCCATGAAACGTTCGATCGCAACATCTTTAACCAGATGGGTGAACTCGGCATGCTGGGCGCTACCCTGCCTGAAGAATACGGCGGCCCGGGTCTGAACCATGTCTGTTATGGCCTGATTGCCCGGGAAGTAGAGCGGGTGGACTCGGCCTACCGCTCGGCCCTCAGCGTTCAATCGTCCCTGGTGATGTACCCGATCTATTCCTACGGCAAGGAAGCGGTGAAAAAGCGCATCCTGCCCAAGCTGGCCTCGGGCGAATACGTCGGCTGCTTCGGCCTGACCGAACCCAACCACGGGTCCGATCCGGGCGGCATGGAAACCCGGGCCAAGAAAGTGGACGGCGGCTACCTGCTGAGCGGTTCAAAAACCTGGATCACCAACTCTCCGATTGCCGACGTCTTCGTGGTCTGGGCCAAACTGGACGGAAAGGTGAACGGCTTTGTGATTGAGCGCGAGGGCGCCAAAGGTCTGGACACGCCAAAGATCCAGGGCAAATTCTCCCTGCGCGCATCGGAAACCGGCTCAATCTTTATGGACGAGGTGTTCGTTCCGGACGAAAACCATCTTGAGGTGGAAGGGCTGAAAGGTCCGTTCAGCTGCCTCAACAAGGCCCGCTTCGGCATCAGTTGGGGGTCTCTGGGCGCCGCTGAATTCTGCTGGCACGCGGCCCGCAACTACACCCTGGAGCGCAAGCAGTTTGGCAAGCCCCTGGCCGCCAACCAGCTGATCCAGAAAAAGCTGGTAGATATGCAGACCGAGATCACCATCGGCCTTCAGTCGGTTCTGCAACTGGGCCGCATGATGGATGCCGGCACGGCAACGCCGGATGCCATTTCGCTGCTCAAGCGCAACAACTGCGGCAAAGCCCTGGACATCGCCCGGGTTGCCCGGGACATGCACGGCGGCAACGGCATTTCCGACGAGTATCACGTGATCCGCCACGTGATGAACCTCGAAGCTGTGAATACCTATGAAGGTACGCACGATGTCCACGCCCTGATTCTGGGGCGGGGCCAGACCGGTATTCCGGCTTTCAGCTAATCTCGCCTGGTTAATCCCCCAAACGCAAAGGGCCCCTCACAATGAGGGGCCCTTTGCTTCAAGGTCTGGCGAACTTACTCAATCTCGACCAGTACCGCTCCGGGCACTACTCGATCACCCTTGGCGATAAAGACGCCGGCAACCTTCCCGGCGGTAGTCGCCTTGACTTCAGTCTCCATTTTCATGGCTTCAATAATCAGCACCGGATCGCCGGCCTGAACCTCGTCGCCTTCCTTAACCAGCACATCAACGATGTTGCCTGGCATGCTGGTGGTCACATGACCCTCCTTGGTGGCGGTTGCACGGCCACCGCTGGAACGGGCACCCTCGCCATCTTCACCCAGCGAAGCCAGATGAATTTCTTCAGGCACGCCATCGACGGTCATGTAGAAACGACGCTCGTTTTCACCGGAGGGATTCGCGCCGGTAACGTGAATATCGTAGCTCTCACCGTGAACAGTGATCTTGAACTTGCTGGAGACAGCGCCGCCGGATGAACCGGTGGGAATCGGCTCCAGGGGCTCCGGCTGCAGCGTGCCGTCACGCCGCTGCTCAAGATACGCTTTGGCCTGATCCGGGAACATGGCGTAGGTAAGCACATCCTCTTCGCTGGTGGCCAGATCGCCCACCTGTTTGCGCAGCTCGTCGAGTTCACGGGGGATCAGGTTAGCCGGACGCTCTTCAATCAGGTCCTCCTTGCCGACGGCGCGCTGCTGAAGCGATTTATCAACCGAAGCCGGCGCCTTGCCGTACCAGCCCTGGAGGTATTTCTTCACTTCGTTGGTGATGGACTCGTAACGCTTGCCTGCCAGTACGTTGATCACCGCCTGGGTACCAACGATCTGGGAGGTGGGTGTTACCAGCGGCGGGTAACCGAGATCCTTGCGAACCCGCGGAATTTCCTCGAAGACGTCCTGGATGCGATCAAGGGCACCCTGTTCCTTCAGCTGGTTGGCCAGGTTGGACATCATGCCACCCGGCACCTGGGACAACAGCACAGAGGTATCAACGCCGTTATAGGCGCTCTCGAACTGGTGATACTTCTTGCGCACTTCCCGGAAATGGCGTGTGGCCTTGTCGAGCAGCTCCAGGTTCAGCCCTGTCTCCAGACCGGCATCGTGTAGCGCCGCCACCAGTGACTCCGTGGGCGGATGGCTGGTACCGCCGGCAAAGGCCGACAGCGCGGTATCAATATGGTCAACGCCTGCTTCCATGGCCGCCCACTGGCACATCGGCGCCATGCCCGAGGTGGCGTGGGAATGCAGGAAAACGGGCAGATTAAGTGTCTGCTTCAGTTTACCGACCAGCTCAGCGGTTACCGCCGGCGTCAGCAACCCTGCCATATCCTTGATCGCGATACTGTCCGCGCCCATGTCGGCCATGGCCTTGGCCTGCTCCAGATAGGCATCGGTGCCATGCACCGGGCTCACGGTGTAGCAGATGGTGCCCTGTGCATGCTTCCCGGCCTTCTTGACCGCCTTGATGCTGGTCTCGAGATTGCGGACATCGTTCAGGGCATCAAAAATGCGGAACACATCCATGCCATTCTCGGCAGCCTTGGCCACGAATGCCTCAACCACGTCATCACCATAATGACGATAGCCCAGCAGGTTCTGGCCACGCAGCAACATCTGCAGGCGGGTGTTCGGCAGGGCCTTTCTCAGGGTCCGCAGACGTTCCCAGGGATCTTCCTTCAGGAAACGCACACAGGCGTCAAACGTAGCACCCCCCCAGCACTCCAGGGACCAGTAGCCGGCCTGGTCCAGCCACTCGCAGGCTGGAAGCATGTCTTCTGTGCGCATCCGGGTGGCGATCAAAGACTGATGGGCGTCCCTGAGGATAACGTCGGTTATATGAATCTTGCGCTTGGTCATTGGGATCTCTCCGATGTTCTTTTACAGGCCCGCCTGCGCCGCAATGGCAGCGGCAATGGCTGTGGCGATGGATTCCGGGCGGGTTTTGCTGCTGTACTCAAGCAATTGGGGATTGCGTTCCACGAAGCCGGTATTGAAGTCAGCGGCCTGAAAATCCGGGTGCTCGAGAATCTGCTTGTAATAGGGGATGGTGGTCTGAACGCCGTAAATGCCCATATCCCCGAGAGCACGCCGGGAGCGGGCAATCAGCTCCTCCCAGTCCATGGCCCAGACAATCAGCTTGGCGCACATGGAGTCGTAGTACGGGGGAATTTCGTAACCGGTATACATATTAGCATCGGTGCGCACGCCCGGACCGCCGGCAGAATAGTAGCGGCTGATGCGGCCGAAACTTGGCAGAAAGCCGTTCTTCGGATCTTCGGCGTTGATACGGAACTGGGCAGCAAAGCCCCGGTAGGAAATAACTTCCTGCTTGAGGCCCAGCGGTTCGCCGGCAGCGATCCGTATCTGCGCCTTGATGATATCCACCCCGGTGATCTCCTCGGTGATGGTGTGTTCCACCTGAACCCGGGTGTTCATTTCCATGAAGTAAAAGCTGCCATCGTGGTCCAGCAGGAACTCGACGGTACCGGCATTTACATAACCACACTGCCTGGCCACCCGCTTGGCCAGATCGCCGATATATTCGCGCTGCCTTTCCTCCAGCTGCGGCGATGGCGCCAGCTCAATCAGCTTCTGGTTTCGGCGCTGGATAGAGCAATCCCGCTCATACAGATGGACAACGTTGCCGTGGGTATCGGCAAGAATCTGGACCTCGATGTGACGGGGCTCGATGATGCATTTCTCCAGGAACACCTCGGCACTGCCAAAGGCTTTGGTGGCCTCGGAAATCACCCGTTCATAGTTCTGTCTCAGCTCCTTTTCGTTATCGCACCGGCGTATACCACGCCCGCCACCACCAGAAGTGGCCTTCAGCATCACCGGGTAGCCTATATCAGCGGCCTGAGCGACGGCATCCTCAACATCTTCCAGGTTGCCTTCCGAGCCGGGGGTTACCGGAACGCCGGCCGCAACGGCGGTTTGGCGGGCCTGGGTCTTGTCGCCCATAGATGCAATAGCATCCGCTGATGGTCCCACAAAGGTAATGCCGCGCTGCTCACAAATGGCAGCCAGTTCGGCGTTCTCCGACAGAAAACCATAGCCCGGATGCAGCGCATCGCAGCCGGTTTCTACCGCCATGTTCACAATGTGATGGGGGTTCAGGTATCCCGACAGGGGGTCCTTGCTGATCTGATAGGCTTCATCGGCTTTGTTGACGTGCAGGGAATACTCGTCAGCCTCCGAATAAATGGCGACTGAGCGAACACCCAGTTCACTGCAGGCCCGGGCAATCCTGACCGCAATCTCTCCGCGATTGGCGATCAGCAGCTTCCGTATAGCCATGGAAAATCCTCCAGGTGATGGAAGTCGTTTGATTCAAAAGGTTAGTACGAAGGGTTGGCGCGCCCTTCGGCTTTGGCGATTTCAGGCGGAAGGTGGCGCCTGCGGCAACACCGGGAAGCTCGCGCAATGCACCGAGCCCCGGAAGCCCTGAATCTCAGAAAGGGTAGCCTTCGGAGGCAGCTTGAAATGCCGTGAGTGGTCACCGTGGGAAAGCCCTCCCTCCTGACCACCGTCGCTCGTAGCATCCGGCAATAGCAGACAAGAAGCCGAATCACACAACAGTGGGGATGACGCAGTGTCTGCGGCATAGGTAGGCAGTGAACCAAGGGCCAATGCCATAAAAATAAAAAGGCTCAGCACTTGGTTCCGGCAATCTTTTCGGGCGTCCTGCATGGGCGTCCTTTGATGTGACGAAAGTCGTAGAGAGTGTCACGTGAATACCGCATCGGTTCAATACGGTTTTTTGGGCAGGAAACATCGTCTTTTTCGATCAATAAAGTCTTCGGCGCCTCAACAGCGCCGAAGACATCGACTCGGCTAGAAGCCGCCTTTTACCACATGGACAATCTCGTAGAACTTGGTTGCCCGGTGCTCCAAGTCGATAGTCAGGTCCAGCCGCTGCAACAACTCTTCAGCACAAACCAGCCCCCTCAGATAGGAACGGGAAGGCTGGTGCCGATCGTCATCCAGTACAAGCAGATACCCTTCGTGGACTTCACGGAACGTACTGACCAGGTCTCCCACAGTTGCCGCTCTCAAATCGCGATAATGGATCGCCGGCAGCTCGCTTATCGGGCGCATGATTTCCCGCACTCGAACGTCTTTGAGGGGCACACCCTGTCGATTGGCGACACTCATGGCCTTCTCGCCATTCACATCTTCGATGGCCAGAATTCCCAGACAATCCCCCGCCTGGTTTTCCACCACTTTGAAAGAAGTATCGGCAAGTTTCATCCACAGCCTCGCCTCAGAGACGGACATATCGGAACTCAAGACGGACAGTCTCTGCTCGGAGAAATCCGTCAGAAGGTGTACGGCGGAATCCTCGCTTCCTATATGGGACAGGGGCTTTGCGGTTGGTAACGCGCCGGTCCGCGCCAGATCCTGTACTGGCAATGCGTTGAATACACTATTCATGGTAGACCTCGTGAATCTGAATTCAGGTTGGAGTGCCCTCTGCGTACAGGGACAAATCCGTAATAGTCAGAGTTAAACGAGGCTGGGCGGGCCCTGAGGCAATACCGGATAGCTCAGTAGCCGGAGCGGTGGCTGAATAAAATCGAGGCTGGCCGAGAAGAAGGCCCGGAAATCCCCTGCGGGAAACAGAAGGGGCGATGTGATCGAAACGGTCGCATCCGGCGACGAGGGTTCGCCTGTCCCATCAACTGAAATGAGCGTGGGGGTCAGGTGATCGTCTAACTGGGGATCCAGTGCCGGGTGTGACGAGCCGTTGAGAAAAACCACGAACAGACCTGTAATCAGCACTGCCATGAGGCTGAATTGCAGGGTGCTTCTGTTGATGGAACAACTCGGCATATACGGTGTCTGCGGTTGTTGGCTGAACGGCTCGTCTTCTACAAACATATAGCCTTTTGGATCCAATGCAAGCTCAAACCCGGGTTAAAACTGTGCAATGTAATGCACGGTTCCCGGAGCATGCTCCGGGAAAGCCACTTGTCGGCAAAGCTTGTGCGCACTCCCTCTCCAAACATTTTGTTTCGCCTAGCGGTACACGCTTTTGCATTTTTATTGACATATACCGCTCTTATCTTCGATTATGGGAATATTCTGCTATGCGGTATATGTTTTCGCTTTCCAGCAAGAGAGGTTGTTCATGAACTTGAATTACACCACTGAGGAGCTCGCCTTCCGTGATGAAGTCCGCGCGTTCTTGGATGAGAAATTGCCGGCGGATATCGCCGCCAAGGTTAAGGGGTTCCGCCGGCTGTCCAAGGAAGACCACCAGCGCTGGCAGAAAATCCTTAGTGAACAGGGCTGGTACGCCACCCACTGGCCGGAAGAATATGGCGGTGTGAACTGGACCCCGGTTCAGAAACATATCTGGGATGAAGAGTCCTCCCGCTATGGGGCGCCCCGCTCCGTACCTTTCGGCGTCAACATGGTGGCGCCGGTGATTATCAAGTTTGGCACCGAAGAGCAGAAACAGAGATACCTGCCAAGAATCCTCAGTGGCGAAGATTGGTGGTGCCAGGGTTATTCCGAGCCCGGCGCCGGTTCCGACCTGGCGTCACTCAAGACCCGCGCCGTTCGCGACGGCGACCATTACATCGTTAATGGCCAGAAAACCTGGACCACCCTGGGCCAGCACGCCAACATGATCTTCTGCCTGGTGCGCACCAATACCGAAGTGAAAGCCCAGGAGGGCATTTCCTTCCTGCTGATCGACATGGACACACCGGGCATTACCGTGCGCCCCATCATCACCCTGGATGGCGAGCATGAAGTGAATGAGGTGTTCTTCGAAGACGTGAAAGTCCCGGTTGAGAACCTGGTGGGCGAGGAAGACAAGGGCTGGACCTACGCCAAGTACCTGCTGACCTACGAACGCACCGGCCTGGCCGGCATTGGCATCTCCAAGGCCGCCCTGCAGCACCTGAAAGAACTGGCGACCCGCCGGATCAAGAATGGTCGCCCGCTGATCGAGGATGCCTCCTTCAGCCAGCGCATCGCCCGGGTTGAAATCGATCTGATGGCGGCTGGAATCAGTAACCTGCGCATTATCGCGTCCGTGGAAGGTGGCGGCATGCCGGGGGCGGAAAGCTCCATGCTGAAAGTCCGCGGCACCGAAATTCGCCAGACCATCAACGACCTGGCTCGCCGTGCCCTTGGCCCCTATGCCATTCCGTTTGTGGAAGAGGAGATGGATCTGGATTACGACGGCGACTTCCTTTCTGACGAGAACGCTGCACCGGTGACTCCCCAGTACTTCAATAACCGCAAGTTGTCGATTTTCGGCGGATCCAACGAGATCCAGAAAAACATCGTGTCGAAAATGATTCTCGGGCTTTAAGGAGGCGACCATGGATTTCCGACTGAACGAAGAGCAGCAGATGCTGCAGGACACCGTGGCCCGCCTGGTTCGCGGTGAATACAGTTTCGAAAAACGCCTGGAATACAGCGAATCGGAGCTGGGTTTCAGTGCCGACTTCTGGAAACAGCTGAGTGAGCTGGGCCTCACCGCCGTGCCCTTCCCGGAAGAACTGGGGGGCTTTGGCGGCAGCGGCGTTGAAGTGCAAAGCGTGATGACCGAACTGGGTCGAGGCCTGTGTATTGAGCCCTACCTGCAATCCGTTGTTCTGGGCGGCGGGCTGATCAGTCAGGCCGGCAGCAGCGAGCAGCAGGAGCAGTGGCTTGGCGGTATCGCCAGCGGCGAGGTACGGGCAGCCGTGGGTCTGCAAGAACCCCAGAGTTTCTACAACCTGAACGACGTAGAAACCCGCGCGGAGAAATCCGGTGAAGGCTATACCCTGAACGGACGAAAGGCTGTGGTGATCGGTGGCCATTGCGCCGATGTCCTGGTGGTGTCTGCCCGCACCTCTGGCGACAGCCGCGATGCCGAAGGCATCAGCCTGTTCCTGGTACCCGCAGACGCGAAGGGCGTGGAACGCCGTACCTACCCGACGATTGATGGCTCCAAGGGCTGTGACCTGTTCCTGAACAACCTCCAACTGGGCGCAGACGCCCTGCTCGGCGAGGAAGGCAAGGCTGCAGAAATCATTGAATACCAGACCGGGCGCGCTATCTCCGCACTGTGCGGTGAGGCGGTAGGCGCCATGGAAGTGGCCTGTGACCTGACTCTGGAATACCTGAAGCAGCGCAAGCAGTTCGGCGTGCCCATCGGCAAATTCCAGGTGCTCCAGCACCGGATGGTGGACATGATGTCAGAGCTGGAACAGGCCCGCTCCATGGCGATCCTGGCGGCGAGCGTTGCCGACGAACCCCAGAGCGACGATCGCCGGCGAATCCTGGCTGCCGCCAAGAATGTCATCGGCCGCAGTGGCCAGTTCATTTCCGAGCAGGGTATCCAGTCCCACGGCGGCATCGGCATGACCTGGGAATACAACTTTGCCCACTACGCCAAGCGCCTGGTGATGATCAATCATCAGCTCGGCGATGATGACTTCCATCTGGAGCAATATGCAGAGTTGTTGCAGTGAAAGCGGGTCCGGCCGCTATACAAGAATCCAGAGGCCCAAAATAACAACAATCGGATGCTCGAATGGGCCCCTGAATAGAAAGCAGAATGGAATCTTCTCACCGAAATCCCTGCCTGACCCATCGTCGGGCAGGGCTTCTATTTCGCCCGCCCCATACCTGAAACCGATAGCGACGAGGAAAACAGGTTACAACCTGGGGCGATAGGAATAGGATAATAAATGACCACTCATTGAGTCCGAGCAGGCTAGAATTAATGCCTTGAAAGCTTATTTTGGAGCTATTTAATGTGCATTTAGAAACTTTGTCTGTTGGGAATTTTGTCTGTAATATCATCGTCTTGGAAACCGAGGCACACGATGAGTTTAGGTCAGGCAATCAGGCGTTTAAGAAAAGAGCGGGGAATGACGCTTGCTGATCTGGCAGAGCGTTGCGACTCTCATGTCGGCAACCTTTCCCGCATCGAACGAGACCAGGCAAGACCAAGCCTCGAGTTGCTCTATCGCCTTGCACAAGCGTTAAGCCTCTCACTCACCGACATTTTCTCAGTCGCCGAGAAGAAACAACTGGATTCTGAGCAGGTCGCTTTGAACGCAACCTTCATTTCGCTGCTGGAGCAGGATAGGCAGCTGCTGCTGGAGTTTGCGCAACTACTTCAACGCCGGGCTTCTCATCCCATGGGGTCGGTGTATGTTAACCGGGACCCTTTGCCGGCCGATAACAACGGCTCCGATGCAACTGAAAGTGATGAGAAACAACCCTCAAGCTGACTGGGATACGACCAGAACGGTCAGCTCTTGCCCTTCCACTCTTCCTCCTGCAATGCCCGCCACATCAGTTTGCCCGTGGGCGACTTCGGCAATTGATCCACGAACTCAACAATGGTCGGCACCTTATAGGTAGCCATCTGTTCCTTGCACCAGGCGACGATGTCTTCGGCCGTGGTCTGGCCCTCGGCCTCCGGTGTCAAAACAATGCAGGCCTTGACCGTCTCTCCCCGTTTGGGATCCGGCGCGGAAATAATACAGACTTCGTGGATCGCAGGGTGTCGGTACATCAGTCCTTCGACTTCTGATGGCCAGACCTTGTAGCCGGAGGCGTTGATCATGCGCTTGACCCGGTCGACCATGAAGAAATAGCCGTCCTCGTCGTAATAGCCCAGATCCCCGGTCCGGAAGAATCGTTTGCCGTCGATTTCTACAAACGCCGCCTCGGTTTCTGACGGCCGATTCCAGTACCCCTGGGTAACCTGGGGCCCACAGGAAACAATCTCCCCGGTCTCCCCCGGGCCTTTCTCCTCCAGCGTATCGACATCAATGATCCGGCTGTCGACATCGAATACCGGAATGCCCAGACACTGGGACTTGGGATGGGCGTTGGGGTTGATGTGAGTGGCCGCCATGGTTTCCGAAAGGCCGTAGCCCTCGATGTAGTCCAGCCCGGTCATCCGCTTGAGCTTTTCAGCCACGGCAGAGGGCATGGTCGCACCGCCGCCGCCAATCATATTGAGGCTGCTCAGGTCGTACTTGCCGATATCCGGGTTGGACAGAAAATCCACCGCCATGGTGACGATGTTGGTCCAACCAGTGACTTTGTAGCGCTCAATCAGTCTTGAGGCGGTGGTCCGGTCCCAGCGAGTCATGATCACCGAGGCCGCGCCTGCCGCGATGGGGCCATTCATGGAACCGGTCATTCCGGTTACATGGAAGAATGGCAGTGTCGAGAGCTGCACGCTATCTGGCGTGGTCAGGTTCCAGAATATCCGGTGGATGGCCGTGGCCATTACCGACCGATGGGTGTGCATGCAGCCCTTCGGTGCACCGGTGGTGCCGGAACTGTAGGGAATCACCGCCAGATCGTCCGGGGTGGCCGTGTGAGGTCCTGGCGTATGTCCGGCGGCCATGGCTGCCTCCCAGCTAACCACTCCCGGCATTTCCTGTGACCACGCTGGTGCCGCCACTTCAGCAGGCAGGTCCAGATCTGTCTCGGGATCGATGTAGGTGCTGTAGGAAGCCACCACCACCTGTTCAAGATTGCTGTCGCCAATCATCGGTGCAATAAAACCCGCCAGTTCCTGGCCGGCCAGGCAAACCGAGGCACCGGTATCGGCAATGAAATGCTCGAGCTCTGCAGACCGGTTCATCGGGTTGACCGGAATCACCACCGCATCGGCCCGCAGAATGGCGTAATAGGAGATCACGTACTGGGGTGAGTTCTGCATATACAGCAGCACCCGATCGCCCTTCTTTACGCCCTGCGCCTGCAGGTAGCCCGCCATGGTTTCCACCTCTTCGTTGAGGCGCCGATAGGTAATGGGTGCGTCGTAAAAGATAATGGCGGTGTGGTCCGGGTAGCGCCGCGCCGAAATCTCCAGGTTGGTGTAAACGCTGGTTTTCGGGAGGGTCATGGTTTTCGGCAGTTCTTTAGGCCAGACCTTGTAATGACGATCAAACATCTTGTTATTCTCCACGGTAAATCTGATATCTCAGGACTTCGCGCCTTCGCAGGCAATCTTCCAGCCGGTGTCGGCCAGCAGGCTCGCCCGCTTGCCAACCTCAAGGGCGTTGGCATTGGCGGCATTGCCATCCAGGGCCCGCTTGTAGACCCCCTGCAAAATGGCCGCCAGGCGGAACAACGAGAACGCCAGGAACACATGCCAGTCCTCAATGCCTTCCCGGCCTGTCTTCTCGCAGTAGCGACGGATAATGGCCTGCTCTTCCGGAAGACCCAGCGCCTCAAGGTTTTCACCCTGTAATCCGCGCATGCCCTCCATATCGGCAGGCAGGTAGAAGGGCAGGCAGAAATAGGCAAGGTCCGCCAGCGGATGGCCCAGAGTAGAAAGCTCCCAGTCCAGAATGGCGATCACCTCGGGACGATCCGGCGCAAGCATCAGGTTGCCGAAGCGGTAGTCGCCGTGGGCAATGGCGGTTTCATCCTTCCCTGGCAGATGTTCCGGCAACCAGGCCATCAGTTTGTCCATGGCTGGCAGGTCATCGGTTTTTGAGGCTAGGTACTGTTTGCTCCAACGGGAGACCTGGCGGGCCACGTAGCCTTCCGGACGTCCGTAATCTCCCAGGCCGACAGCATTAACATCGACCGAATGCAGCGCTGCGAGGGTATCGATGGCCGAATGATACGCGGGCAGCCGGTCGTCACGGCTCAGGTCCCGAAGCGCCGAGTGAGTGATGATTCGCCCGTCCATAAAATCCATCACGTAGAACGCCGTACCAATCATGTCGTCTTCCTCACACAGTGCCCGGACGTTCGGCACCGGCACCCGGGTGTGTTCCTTCAGAGCTCGCATGACTTTGTATTCCCGCTCGACCATGTGAGCTGACGGCAAGGTTTTCCCCGGCGGCTTTTTGCGCAGCACGTATTGACCGCTGTCGGCAGTCAATAAAAAGGTCGGGTTGGACTGTCCACCCTGGAACTGTTTGACGTTCAGCGTTGTACCGAAACCCGGTATAGCTTCCCGAAGCCAGTTCAAGAGGCCGGCTTCATCAAATTTGTGGGCTGGCAGAACATCCACCAATTCTAGGGTCGTACTCATTTTTGTTTTAAGCCTTCAGTCATCTCTGAAATTCGCTGGCCGACGGGTGGGGGTGCCTTTGTGCAGGGAACAAAGGTGTCTGAGCGCAGCGAGTTCTTTTTCCCGGAACAAAGGCACCCCCACCTGTCGTGCCCCCCATTGCATATGTCAAACCTCAGCAAATAGTCTCCCCGCCGTCAGCGACGATAACCTGTCCGGTGATGTAGGCACTGGCTTTGGTAGACAGAAACACGGCCAAACCAGCGATATCCACCGGATCACCAATTCTACGTAGCGGAGTTTTGTCTTCCGCTTGCTTCGCACGGACCGGGTCGTCCCAGAGCGCTTTGGCAAAGTCGGTTTTGATCAGGCCAGGAGCAATGCTGTTGATCCGGATACCTTTTGGGCCCCACTCCACCGCCAGGTTGCGAGCCAGGGCGGCTTCGGCGGCCTTGGATACACCGTAGGTGCCAATCACGGTATTGCCTCGCAGACCCGCAATGCTGGAGAGCAGGACCACGGCGCCTTCGCCTTTCTCGGCCATCTGGGGCAGCACCATGTTTGTGAGCCAGAAGGTGCCCTTGACGTTGGTGTCCATGATCTTGTCCCAGGCGTCGTCGGTCATCTCGGCCGTGGGTCCGTAGACCGGGTTGGTGGCGGCGTTGCACACGAGTACGTCGATGCTGCCCCAGGCTTCGTTGGTTTTGTTCACCAGGTTCTTCAGGTCTTCTTTTCTGCCGACGTGACAGGGAACGGCCATGGCCTCGAAGCCCTGCGCTTTTAATTCCGCAGCCACCTGCTCACAGGCTTCGGCCTTGCGGCTGGAGATCACGACTTTCGCACCACACCTGGCCATTTCTTCGGCAATAGAGCGGCCGATGCCTTTGGTGGAGCCGGTAATCACTGCAACCTTGCTAGTCATATCAAACAGTGGATTGTTCATCGTTAGGTCCTCGCGCACTGTTTCAGAGGTTCTCGATTCAGCGATACTGCCGAAGCTCCATTTTGGCAATGGAATCCATGTGCACTTCATCTGGCCCGTCTGCCAGGCGAAGTGTCCGCACCTTGGCCCAGGCCTCGGCCAGGAAAGTGTCCTGGGAAACCCCTGCACCGCCGTGCACCTGGATAGCCCGGTCAATCACCTTCAGGGCCATACTCGGCGCAATCACCTTGATCATGGCGATTTCCTGGCGGGCTACCTTGTTGCCAACGGTGTCCATCATGTGCGCGGCTTTGAGAGTCATCAGGCGGGCCTGTTCGATCTCCATGCGGCTGCGGGCGATGTCCTTGCGGATGGAGTCGAAGTCCGAGAGCTTCCGGCCAAAGGCCTCCCGGGCGTTGGCGCGCTTGCACATGAGCTCCAGCGCCCGTTCCGCCACGCCAATGGTGCGCATACAGTGATGGATTCGACCTGGCCCGAGGCGGCCCTGGGCAATCTCGAAACCACGGCCCTCGCCCAGCAGCATATTGCTGGCAGGCACCCGTACATTGTCGTAATGGATTTCGGCATGGCCGTGGGGGGCGTGGTCATAGCCAAACACGTGCAGCGGGCGGATCATCTTCACGCCGGGAGCGTCCAGGGGCACCAGGATCATGGACTGCTGCTTGTGTTTCTCGGCGTCCGGATCGGTCTTGCCCATGACAATGGCGATTTTTGAATTCCGGGTCATGGCGCCGGAGGACCACCACTTGCGACCGTTAACCACATACTCATCGCCCTCGCGGCGGATCTCGCAGGCGATGTTGGTGGCGTCGGAAGAGGCCACGTCCGGCTCGGTCATGGAGAAGCAGGAGCGTATCTCACCATCCAGGAGCGGCTTCAGCCATTGTTCCTGCTGCTGCTCATTGCCATAGCGGGCAATGGTTTCCATGTTGCCGGTATCCGGTGCCGAGCAGTTGAACACCTCGGGGGCCATGGCAGAGCGGCCCATTATTTCGCAGAGATGGGCGTACTCGAAGTTGCTGAGGCCTGCGCCGAATTCGCTATCAGGCAGAAACAGGTTCCACAGGCCGGCAGCTCTGGCCTTCTGCTTCAGTTCTTCAATAATGGGCACCGGCGCCCAACGGTCCTCGGCGTCTTCGATCTGTCGATGATGAGTCTCTTCGTTCGGATAAATATGGGCAGCCATGAAATCGTTTAACTCAGACTGCAGCTGTTTCGCCCGGTCAGACAGCTCGAACATTGCCGTTTCCTCTTGTTGTTTTGTTTCGTGACCGCCATCAGACCGGCAATCACCTGTTCAGATCACTCCATTCAGATCGGCACGCCCTCCGGCTTTTCGCTGCCGGAGCGAATACGGAACGTGGCCTCAGCAATGGCCAGAAGATTGCCCTGATCGTCATGTACTTCGCCCGTGCTGTTGAATATCCGGCTTCCCCCGGCGCGTTTGCGTCCGGTTACCCGGATCACACCTTCGGAACACTGGCCGGTAAACGTGGTGGTGAGAGACAGGGTAATGGCCTTGCGCATCCGGCCCGGATACGGGCAGTAAGTGCCCGCTTGCGCCATGGCAATGTCCAGCAGGGACGTCAGTACACCGCCATGGATAACGCCGCCCAGATTCAGATGCCCGGGCCGAAGCTCAAGCTCGATGACCGCTTCGTTTTCTTCCCAGGACGCCTGGCGGTAGCCAAGCAGGCTGTGGAAGCCAGGCAGGTCCTGGCCATGGGTAATGTGGCGGTTTTCCTCACTCATCAGACATTGTTTCCAGGTGGGCCGGGGGCCTCGTGTTGTCTTTGTGGTCCTGTTGTTTTTGTAATTTGTCACGCCTTACGGTTTTGAGTCAATATATTTGAAAGCTCGTTTCATCTAGTAAAACATGATTCATCAAGAACGCCGAAAAATGAAAAAGACAACGAGTAGCAGGCCTAAGCTTTTATTTTTCATCGCCGCTGGACGCCTTCAACGAGCAGGCTTCAGACGCTGATACCTCACTTCCAGGGGTGGGTGGAAACCAGTCTGATGAACTACCCTTACAGGTAGCCCGACTGCAAATCCGAACGACAAACATCCTATTGCAAAGCCCCAATGTTGTGATAGATTCAGAGAATAAAATTCACCCTGCAGTTACGAGTTCTGCACAGTGAAACACAAAGCAAAGCCACTACAACAATGAACGAGGCACGCTCATGAAACTCTTTGCTACTGCTCGCAAGACTCTGACGGTGTATGCGTCAGCCCTTACCCTCGGTATTACCGCTGCGCTTTCCGCGGCGCCCGCCGCTGCACAGGACACTTTTACCTGGAAGGTGCAGTCCCACTGGCCCGGTTCCAGCAGCTCCTACACAGACAGCCTTGGCCGGATCAAACGGGTTCTGGAAGAGCGAACTGATGGCCGTCTGAAACTGCAGCTTTACGAGGCCGGCGCGCTGTTCAAGGCCACTGACACTTTCAACGCGGTAAGCCGTGGCATCCTGGAAATGGGCACCATTTCCCCGGCCTATGCCCAGGACAAGATCTCCCTCGCCGGCATTGCTTCTGGCCTGCCGTTTGCCTTCCGCAACGTTTGGGAGGCCGCCTACTTCCACCAGAACCTGGGGTTCGAACAGATGCTCCGGGACGAAGCGGCAGAGCATGACGTTTACTGGGCCACAGACAAGGTCTATCCCACTGAAATGGTGGTCAAGGAGCCGATTGAAAGCGTGGAGGACTTCAACAGCCTGAAGATCCGCTCCTCCGGCGCCCTGCAAACCTTCTTGACCGAAGCCGGAGCCGCTGCCTCTTATATTCCGGGCAGTGAACTCTACTCAGCCCTGGATTCCGGCATCGTGGACGGCGCCCACTGGGGTGCGGCCCAGGGTGCCTACAGCATGGGCCTGTATGAAGTGGCCAAGTACCATGTGCAGCCTGCCCTGAACATCGCCGGCACCGACGTCATCATCGTCAGCCAGAAGGCTCTGAACAAGCTGCCGGAAGACATGCAGAAGATCGTCAAGGATGCCCTCAACGAGCAGTTCTGGATCCGCACCAACGAATACCAGTACAAGGAGCGCATCACCCTGGCCAAGGCCATTGAGGAACAGGGCGTGCAAGTGAATGTCCTCCCGGATGAAGTCCAGAACAAACTGGTCGCCACCGCCCAGGCCATGTGGGATGAGGAAGGCAAGCGCAGTGAGAATGCCAAGAAGGCACTCGATATGCTGAAAGGTTACCTGGCCGACCTCGGCTATCTCTGATCAGCCAGTGCTCTGACCGGGGCCGGGGTCTTCGACTCCGGCCTTTCTTTCCCCGAACCAATCCAGCATCCCGTGGGAGAATGCCATGAGTGTGATGATCGCCGCATTCATGAGAGGGGTTACCCGTCTCAACGATTTCATCGGCCGGTGGGTTGCCCTCCTGATTTTCGCAATGTTCGTGTTCCTGCTTCTTGAAGTCGGGTTCCGCTATCTGCTCAATTCTCCCACGGTCTGGACCAACGAACTGACCCAGATGCTTTTCGGCATCTACGCCATAATGTCCGGTGGCTACATCATGGCCCACCGCGGCCACGTCAACGTGGACCTGCTGCATTCGCATCTGAAACCACGGAAACGCGCGGCTCTGGACATTGTTACCTCCGTGGTCTTTTTCATTTTCACGCTCGCCCTGCTGTGGTTCGGGATCGACATGGCCCAGGAATCCATGTCCAGTTGGGAGACTTCCTACTCGGCCTGGAATCCGCCTATCTGGCCGGTGAAGCTGGCCATACCCATCGGCACCGCGCTGCTGGTTCTGCAAGGGTTGGTCAAACTGCTCGAAGACATCGCCGTGGCTTTCAACCTCGATTACTACACGCCTCAAGAGTCCGAATCTGAAGGAGATCAGCTGTGAGCATTGAAGCCCTGACTCTCCTGTTCTTCGGTTCGCTGCTGTTTTTCCTGCTGCTGGGGCTGCCGCTGGCGTTTGTTCTCGGTGGCGTCTCGGTGGTGTTCCTGTATTTCACCTGGGGCTTTGATTCCTTCTACATGGTGGCCTCCCAGATCTGGGGCACCATGGAAAGCTTTACCCTGGTCGCCATCCCTCTGTTCGTGTTCATGGCCATGATTCTGGAGCGCACCGGGGTGGCCCGGGATCTTTACCGGATGATGCACCTGTGGTGCGGCGGCCTCAGAGGCGGCCTTGCCCTCGGCACCCTTGGCATCTGTGCGGTGTTTGCCGCCATGGTCGGCATCAGTGGCGCTGCAGTGGTTGCCATGGGAACCATAGCCCTGCCATCCATGCTCGAGCGTGGCTACGACAAGAGCATGGCCCTGGGCGTAATCAATACCGGCGGTGGCTGGGGCATCCTGATTCCGCCCAGCATCCTGATGATCCTCTACGCCCTGATCACCGGCGTGTCTGTCGGCCAGATGTTCGCCGCGGGCATCATGCCCGGCATCCTGCTGATGGTACTGACGGCCATCTACATCCTGGTGCGCTGCCACCTGCAACCGGAGCTGGCACCGGCGCTGCCAAGAGAAGAACGAGGCACCTGGCCGGAGAAATTCCGGGCTCTGCGAGCCGTGCTCCTGCCGATTGGCGTGGTGGTCATGGTACTGGGCTCCATCATCGGCGGTATTACCACCCCGACTGAAGCCGCTGCCATGGGTGTTCTCGGCGCCCTGATTTCCGCCGCCGTGTATCGGCAGTTCAAGTGGAGCATTCTGAAGGAAGCTGCGATCCGCACCTTCAAGCTCACCGGCATGATCATGTGGATCCTGTTTGCGGCCCATGCCTTCAGCGCTGCGTACCAAAGCATGGGCGCACAGGAACTGATCGAGGGCCTGATGAACATGGTGCCCGGTGGGCCCTGGGGCATCATCATCGCCATGATGGTGATCGTGTTCCTGCTGGCCATGGTGCTGGATCCGGTGGGTATCATGCTGATCACCCTGCCGGTGTTCATGCCGATCGTGGAATCCCTGGGTTTCGATCCGATCTGGTTCGGCATCCTGTTCGTGATCAACATGGAAATCGGCTACATGACGCCACCCTTCGGCTTCAACCTGTTCTACCTGAAGGGCATCGTGCCGCCGTCGATCACCATGAAAGATATCTACAAGTCGATCATTCCCTTCGTGATTGTGGAGATCATCGGCATCATCCTGATCATGATCTTCCCGGAGATTGCCACCTGGTTGCCGGATCTGTTTTTCTGAACCGGCAGCCAGGCACTTAACATCACCTTAATTTCCCTCCTGTACCGTTTTGACTTGCGGCATCGGCAAGCGTGGTCTTAATTAAAGATTCAAGTTGCAAAACCTGAAGCCGTTACATAACTCACTAATTACAAAAGACAAAAACATCGCGAATACTTCTATTAATCGGTACAGGAATTCCTTCCATGTCGTTGACCAGCACTATGAACAACCTTCCTGTGGGAAAAAAACTTGCAGGGAGTTTTGCATTTCTTGTGTTGCTGGCCGTAATTATTGCGGTAATCAGTATCCAGACTCTTAGTCAATACAACCAAAGGTCGCTAATCGTTGCGGCTGCCAGTTCGGCGGAATCCTCGCTTCTCGATGCCCGGGCGGACGAAAAGAACTTCCAGCTCAGACGGGATTCAAAATACATAGAACAGGCTAAATCCCTTGCGGACAATGCCGCCGCAACGGTGGCTCCGCTTAGAGAGGTGCTGGTGGTACCGGCCGACGATGAGCGAGTCGACAATATCATCGCGGGCGTTGACCAGTACAAGGCACTACTGGACGAGCTTGAAGACAATGTGAGCGCTCAACCGGAAATCGTGAATCGTATCGAGGACGAGATCCAGACCGTGGCCCGTGCAACCGTCAATACAGCTCTGGAACTGCAGGAAGTTCAGGTCCAACGAATGGAAGAGCAATACAGTTTCGCGGTGAAGGAGCTCATCGCAATCACCGCTGTAGCCGTGATTATAGCTGTTACCATTGCCTGGCTACTTACTAGGGCAATCGTCAGGCCGGTGAATGAGTCGGTCGAAATCGCCAACAAGGTAGCCTCGGGCGACCTCACAGTTGATGTACGCAGCGACAGGGGTGACGAGTTCGGCCAGTTACTGGCGGCATTTGGCGCAATGGTGACCAACCTCCGTGAACTGGTCCGTGAAATCGACACCGGCGCCAGCAGCATCGCATCGTCCTCAGAGGAACTCTCGACCGTCACCAATCAGACGAGCAAGGGCGTGGCAGAGCAGCAAAGCCAAACCGATCAGGTAGCTACCGCCATGAACGAAATGGTCGCGACGGTTAACGATGTGGCCAAGAGTGCAGAATCCGCGTTTCAGGCGGCCAACCACGCCAGCGAAAAATCCGTGAGCGGCGAAAAAGCAGTCAAGGAAACTCTCCACTTTGTTGCTGATCTGAACAAGCAAAGCGCCGAGGTCACCAAGCAGCTGAACAGCCTGCAGGCTGAAACCAACAATATCGGCACGGTGCTGGACGTGATCAAATCCGTCGCAGAGCAGACCAACCTGCTGGCCCTCAACGCGGCCATTGAAGCCGCCCGGGCCGGCGAACAGGGCCGTGGCTTTGCGGTAGTCGCTGATGAAGTCCGGTCACTGGCTCAGCGCACCCAGAGTTCCGCCACCGAGATCGAGACCCTGATCGGCAATCTGGTCAGCAGTGCGGAAACCTCCGTCAACAGCATGGAAACCGGCAACAGGCTCGCCGAGCAAACGCTGGAACGCGCGGAGGTTGCCGGCAGCACCATCCGCGAAATGGCCGAAGCCGTGGAAGAAATCCGGCAGTACAACAGCCAGATTGCTACAGCGGCGGAACAGCAAAGCTCTGTTGCAGAGGACATAAACCAGAACGTTACCCAGATTCGTGATGTGGGCGACCAGTCTGCAGCCTCTACTGAGCAGGTATCCGCTGCAAGTGAGGAGCTGGCCCGGCTTGCAGAGGGACTCAGCACACAGATTGCTCGTTTCAAGGTATGAGACAGGTTGCGAGTTGGGCAGTGTAAGCGCTAAATTCAAGGGGCATCCGGCATAGGGAAACCGGAAGCCCCCAACAAGGAGAGACGCTTATGCACCAAACACTACCTGCATCAATCCGTATCGCAGTTATCACTACGCTGTTTACGTTATTTTCGATGAACACTCAGGCTCAGGGCCTGTCCGACCAGACCATCTCATCGTTTATTGACAGCTTGAAAGCAGCAGAGCAGCTGAGCTCCGAATTTGAGGACCTGAGTAACGATATGGAGAGCCAGAACGATGGCACCATGCCAGACTTCTCCCGCATTTTCTCCGATTCGCTGAAGGAGCTGGAAGGTCACCAGGCCTATGGTCAGCTTGAGGATCTCGTGCAGAACCACGGCTTCAATAGCCTTGAAGACTGGGCTGCAACCGGCGACCGGATCTTCCAGGCCTGGATGGCCATCGAGATGGAGCAGCAGAATCCTGCCGCCCGTCAGGAGATGGACGCGGCCATGGCGGAAATTGAAAACAATCCCAACATGACCGCCGAGCAGAAGGCCCAGATGCGGGCCATGATGCAAAGCGCAATGGGTGCCATGGAGAGTGCCAGCAATGCGCCGCCAGCCGATGTAAAAGCTGTCCGCCCCCATGTTGAAGCCCTGAGGGAAGCAGGCAACTACTGAACTGACATCCCGGTTGCCAGGAAAACAAAAGCCCGACGGTTTAACCCGCCGGGCTTTTTTTGTGCGCGAGTTTGTGCCCGAGCAGCCATCAGGCCGCTCAGGCAGGCATCACGACATCAGGTTGTAAACAAACACGATGGCAACCGCGATAGGCGTGACGAACCGGATCAGGTTGTACCAGAGGGTAAAGGCTCCACCCTGCAGGGCCAGATCGGTTTTCAGCGATTCTTTGGCCACGAACCAGCCGACAAATACCGCCGTCAGCAAACCGGAAAGCGGCAGCAGCACGTTGGCCGTGAAGAAGTCCAGCAGGTCAAAGATGGTCTTGCCTTCGAAGCGCTCGAACATGGCGAGCGGCGCCACGTCGGCCCAGACGTTGAGCGACAGAATCGAGGCAATACCCAGTGCCCAGCACAGCACGCCTACCAGGATGGCACTACCCGTGCGGGCCAGGCTGGTCTTTTCCTCTACCCACTCAACCACCGGCTCCAGCAGGGAAATACCGGAGGTCCAGGCAGCGAACAGCAGCAGGATAAAGAACAGGGTGCCAAACAGGCCGCCCATGGGCATGTTGCCAAAGGCCAGCGGCAGGGTCTGGAAAATCAGTCCGGGGCCGGCACCGGCTTCCAGGCCATTGGCAAACACCACCGGGAAGATGGCCAGGCCAGCCAGAAGGGCGACCACCGTATCCATGATTGCCACGCTGACGGCCGTGCGGCCGATGGACACATCCCGCCCGAGGTAGGAACCGTAGGCCATCATGATGGCCATGCCCAGGCTGAGGGTAAAGAAAGCGTGACCGAGGGCGATCAGCACCCCGCTGAACGTGAGGGCACCAAAGTTCGGGGTGAACAGGAAGCTGACGGCCTCACCAAAATGCCCCGTCGTGGTGGCATATCCGACCGCCACCAGCAGCAGAATGAACAGGGCCGGCATCAGGATGGTGACCGCGCGCTCCAGACCGCCTTTCAGGCCCTGGGAAACCACCAGAATCACCAGTGCCATAAAGAGAGTGTGCCAAAGCAGCAACTGACCGGGACTGGCCAGCAGCCCCCCGAACAACTCACCGATGGAGTCTGCAGTACCGCCGGTAAAGTCACCCATGGCGGCATGCCCTACGTAGGACGCTGCCCAACCACCAATCACCGAATAAAAGGAGAGGATAACAAAAGCCGCAATCATCCCGATGATGGCAGAAATCCGCCAGCCCGGGGCACTGAGATTGCGCTCTGCCACAAGGCGCATACTGGTGATGGGGTTATGGCGGCCATTCCGGCCGATAAACACTTCCGCCATCATGATGGGAATACCGATTACTGCGATACACAGCAGGTAAACCAGCACGAAGGCGCCACCACCGTTCTCGCCGGTAACGTAGGGAAACTTCCAGATATTACCGAGACCGACAGCCGAACCGGTTGCCGCCAGAATAAACGCCAACCGGGAGGACCAGAGACCACGGGCGGCCCCTGAACCGTTGCCCGAAACCGAGTTGGACTGAGTCATGTTGTGTTCCTGTGCTTTTGGCTGAGGAATGTCTTAAAAAGGGATAGCCACGGCGTTGCCGGGGCAATTGGGGCGGGATTCTGCCAGCACTGGCGCGTCGATGCCAGTGCTGGCGCCCTCCCGAACCGGGTTGATTCAGCGGGAGGGCAAGGAAGAAAAAGCTAACTAGCCGTTTTTGCTGATAAACCTGGCGATCAGGTCTTTCAGGCCACGGGACATGGCGCTAAGCCGGTCGCTGCTCTGCTTGGCAGAGTCCGCCTGGGCGTCACTGTGATCGGCCAGCTCAGCGATGTTGGTGATCTGGCGATTGATCTCGTCAGACACCTGGCTCTGCTCCTCAAAGGCCGCAGACATACTGATAAAGCTGTCGGAAATGGTCTCGATCGACGTAACGATATCCTTCAGGGAGTTTTCGGCTTCCCGCACCTTCTCAAGCCCCTGACCAGCCACAGCCTCGCCATCGCGGGTTGCCTGGACTGCTGAATCCACCTGCTGGCGGAAGTCGTCGATAACGTTCTGGATCCGTACGGTAGATTCCCGAGTCCGACGGGCGAGTGAGCGCACTTCATCCGCCACCACCGCGAAACCGCGGCCCTGTTCGCCCGCCCGGGCCGCTTCAATGGCTGCGTTCAGAGCCAGCAGGTTGGTCTGCTCGGCAATCTCGGAAATCAGGTTGGCGGCCTCGCCAATGCTGTTGGTGGACTCACCCAGCTTGCTGATAGTTGCGCCAATCCCGTTTACACGGGTTACCAGTTCCTCGATGGCCACCAGCGCCTCGGCGCTCCGGTCGCTGCCAACACCGGCCAGGCGATTGGCCTCTTCGGCCTCCCGGGCATTGCTGGTAACCGACTCGGCCACCTCCTGGATCGAGGCGGTCATTTCATTAATGGCCGAGGCTGTCTGGTCAGTCTCCGCACGCTGCCGGGCAATGGCCGATGCACCGTCACTGATGTAGCCGTGAGAGGCTCTAGCCTGCTCGTAAAGCAGTTCCGCCTGGTCATCAATACGCGCCAGTGCCGTCCGAACCCGGGCCTCCTCACTCACCAACAACAGCGACAGCTGCGAGAACAGTCCTCGCTCGTCACTGTAGGTGCGGGCAACGATGGGATCGCGGAAGGCATCTGGCCGCAGGTCCAGCAGCCTGCGCAAGCGGGCAGCCAGGGAACTGAACACCAGGCCGAAACCCAGGGCGTGCCCCACAACGATCAAACCTGCCGCCAGCCAGGGCTGGTTGATCTGGAGGGCGCCAAGGCTGAGCACCAGAGATACCAGGAACGGCCAGCCGGAACGAAGCATCGACAACGCTCGGTTACTGAAGGATGAGGTCATTTTGCCGGCAGAAATCTTGCCATAAAGCCGCTCAGCCCGGGCAATCTGCTCGCGGGTTGGCTCGACCCGCACCGATTCGTACCCCACCATCTGGCCGTTCTCTCGAATCGGCGTAACGTAGGCACTTACCCAGTAATGGTCGCCGCTCTTTGCCCGGTTCTTGACCACACCCATCCAGGCCTTGCCGGCCTTCAGGTAATCCCACATATCCTTGAACACGGCCTGGGGCATGTCCGGATGCCGGATGATGTTGTGGGCCTGTCCAACAAGCTCTTCCCGGGAGAAACCGCTGATTTCCACAAACTCTTCGTTGCAGTAGGTGATCACCCCTCTCAGGTCCGTGGTAGTAATCAAACGCCCGCCTTTACGCATTTTGATTTCACGCTGGGTGACCGGGAGATTCTTACGCATAAACAGACCTTCTGACTCGGAGATGACCACGGGAATAGAAAAAGGCGCACAAGGGTAGCCCTCGACAAACATTATTGATATTCGTCAAAGGTTACCCTGCGTATGGAGAGTGTAACGGCAGAGGTCCGCGGAACCTTAGTGCGTGCAGGTACTTATGTTGAAACCGCCAGCCTGGCCCGGGGATGGAAACGCGCGTTGACCCAGAGGGAGAAAGCGATAACACCGCCCCCTACTGCCAGCCTCAGCAGATCGGCATCGCGGTTCCAGATCAGCAGGTTCACGATCAGGCCCGCAGGCACCAGCGCGTTGTTCATGATGGCCAGGGTGCCGGCATCAACCACACAGGCACCGCGGTTCCACAGGAACAGGCCGAGACCGGAGGCAGCAAGCCCCAGCCATGCCAGGATGCCCCACTGCACCGGGGTGGTCGGCAGCTTGTCGGCATTGCCAAAAATCAGGAAGGATGGCAGGGCTATGATCAGGGCACCGAAGAAGAAATAACCGAAGGTGCGGTAGGCAGGCATATCGGTGGCGTAGTGTTGCATCACATGCTTGTAACCCACCTGGCCGGCGGCAAAGGTAAAATTCGCCACCTGGAGCAACAGAAAGCCGGTGATGAAGTCCTCACTGAGCCCATCGTAGCGTATGATACCCGCCCCGACGGTAGCGATAGCCGCAGCCAGAAGCGCCACCGGAGAAAAGCGGCGGAACAGGGCGTCATCCAGCAGGGTCACGTAAAGCGGGGTGAAAATCGTGAACAGCAATACTTCCGGGACAGTCAGGTAGCTGAAAGACCGGTAAAGACACAGGTAGGTAATACCGAACTGCAACATGCCGGTTACAAGGATGCCAAGTTTCTGTCCGGAAGCCACGCCACGCCAGCGGGTGAACGGCAAAAACACCAGAGCACCGAGCAGAACACGGCTGAGCACCGCAAAATCGCTGTCCACCTGGCCGGCCAGAAATTCGCCGATCAGACTGAATGAAAACGCCCACAGAACGGTAACAAAAACCAGAAGTCCCATCGCCACTGCCATCTATTGTGATCAAGGCGCGTACTTTAACGGTTTTGGGAGAAACTTGCAGTGCAGAAACACCGGACAGCACCCCATGGATGAAACCCACCAGCCATTACCGGAACCCCGGCAGCCGCTGGTCGCCAGAACGCTAACCGAGTGGCGAACCCTCGCCATTCTGGGCGGGCCGATCCTGATTGCTCAGGTCGCCCAAATGGCCAACGGCGTGATCGATACCATCATGGCCGGCCACGCCAGTGCCGAGGATCTGGCAGCGGTGGGTATTGGCAGCAGTCTTTGGATGCCCCTGTTCCTGTTTTTCATGGGCATGCTGGGGGCACTGCAACCCATTATTTCCGGTTACAACGGTGCCCGGGAGGTTGGGAAAATCATGCCCGCCACCTGGCAGGGCCTGTATCTTGCCGCCTTCGGGTCCGTCATCATGATCCTGCTGCTGACCCATGTGCATCCGGTACTGGCGCTTCTGAACCTGGAGGCCAACACCGCCCGCATTACCCAGGGTTATCTGGACGCCTTTGCCTGGGGCATACCGGCTCTGCTGCTACTTACAGCGCTGCGCGGCCTGACCGATGGCCTCGGGCATACTCGCGTGATCATGGCGTTCTCTGTGCTCAGCACGCTGATCAACCTGCCCATGAACTACATCTTCATCTACGGCAAGCTGGGACTGCCAGCGATGGGCGGGGTCGGCTGTGGCTGGGCCACGTCCATTTCCAACGGCGTCGCGGCAGCGGCATTGCTGGTATACCTGAACCGCAGCCGGGTTTACCGTCAGTTCCACCTGATTTCCGATTGGGTAAAGCCGGATCTGGCAGGCATTCGCTACATCCTCGGCATCGGCGTGCCCATCGGCTTTACCATCTTCGTTGAGGCCAGCCTGTTCTCGGTGATCGCCCTGTTTCTCGCGCCCCTTGGCCCGGTTGTCGTCGCCGGCCACCAGATTGCCCTGAACGTGGTGTCTTTGCTGTTCATGCTGCCGTTGAGCATCGGCATGGCGCTGACTCTGCGGGTCAGCTTCCTGATGGGTGCCCGGGCGCCTGCAACTGCACGATTGATTTCACGCAGTTCGCTGATTCTCGCTGCTGCTACGGCACTGGTTTTTGCAATACTGCTGTTTGTGTTCTCCCGGGAGATCGCAGCACTCTACACCAGTGATACCGAGGTTCAGGCAGTCACTGTCAGGCTCCTGATGTTCGCGGCTCTGTTCCAGATTGCCGACGTGATCCAGGTAACCTGCATCAGCGCTTTGCGGGGCTACAAGGATACCCGCATACCGATGTTTATCATGCTGTTCTCATTCTGGGGCGTGGGCATGCCACTGGGGTATGTGCTGACTTTCATGGACTGGCTGGTGCCGGCCATGGGAGCTGCCGGCTTCTGGGTAGGTCTGACGGGCGGGCTGGCATCTGCCAGCATTCTGTTGGGATGGCGACTGTTCCTGTTTGCCCCGGATGGCAGTCAGGCTATATCGGCTGCCGGTTCCCGCGCCCCCTGAAGATCGGCAAATACGATCCGGTCTCGACCGGTTTCCTTGGCTTCGTATAGCGCGGTATCGGCCCGGGCCAGCCAATTATCGACACTTTCGCCATGCCGGAGTAGCGCCACACCGAATGAGGCGGTGACGGAACCACCGGGATGCTTCATGTACTTGCGCAGAACCTGTTGTAAATTATTCATCACTGCCTTGAGGCCAATGCCATCAACCCCTGGCAAAAGCAGCACAAACTCCTCACCGCCGTACCGGAACAGCTGGTCTGATTTGCGCGTGTTCTGTTTCAGCAGGGCCACCAGATCGGTCAGAACATCATCACCCACGCCGTGACCATGCTCATCGTTGATCTTCTTGAAATGATCGATATCCAGCAGCACCAGTGCGTAGGGCAGCCCCGTACGCTCGGCATCTGCTGCGGCCAGATCCAGCTCCTGATCCATTGAACGCCGGTTTTTGATGCCGGTGAGCGGATCAATCGTGGCCAGGTGTTCCAGACGCTCTCGCTGATCATGGTTCCTGTGGGCAAAGACATAGGCGCAGGCACTGACCACGAATGCTGTTGAGGCAAATGACCACATCTGAATGTCAGAGCGGAAAGCACCACCGTGAACCATCAGAGCTATGACCGAAGCCACATTCAGAAACACCGCGATACGGGGATTGGCGAGGAAGAAGGTCGTTACCAGACAGGGGTAAAGCCAGAAAAGCCCGGGTTCGCCCACCACGGCACCAACCGTTACCGCGCCGCTGCAAGCAATAACAGCAAGCACGAGGCCGCTTCGCCGGGTATCCCCACTGGCCCACGCGTATATGAGCGTGATAAGAATGCCAATAAGAATTGCCGTGTCGACAGAACCCGCAAGCGTATTACCCTGCATAAAGCGCATCGCAGCAAAAGGCGTAATGCCCAATATCGCGCTAGCACCCAACAAAGTAATGATCGACAACCTGAAATCGGTCTTAAGGCGATGGAGCATTCAGCGTTAGCTTCCGTCAAAAGTACTATTCTGAATTCCAGAATAGCTCAAGCAATTTGAATGATCGTTACAGGGCAACGATTCTTTACATATTCTCTATCAAAAAAGACAAAGTGTGAACGCCCGCTCATTTTTTGTTCCGAAGAACAGGGACAGCCGTTAAATCAGGTAAAACCTCACGGTTTCCTATTCACAGACTCGTTCGCTCCAGTGGAGCCCCAACCGCATTCGGGGTTACACTGACTACATAACTAACCTGTACCCGAGACACCTGATTTGACCGAACTTGTCCGAATCGCTCCCGGCGCGCTAACCATCGGCCGGCCCCTGCCCTGGAACGTCTATGATGCAGACGGCAATGTCCTTCTGCGCCAGGGCTATGTGATTCAGACCAATTCCCAGCTGGAACAGCTGTTCGAGCGGGGCCGGTTCAAGCCCCGCAAGATCGAGCGCCCCCAGGAGGAGGTCTTCGAGGACAACCGGGAGCGCAATCCATTTTCTGACTACCCGGATTTGCTGCACTCCCTCGAAGCAACCCTGAACGCCATTACCGAATCAGACCCCTCGGCACAGAAACGCCTGTTGGGACTGGCCCGGATGATCGAACGCACCTGCACCGAATCACCGGAAGCCAGCCTGGCACTGGTCCATCTTTACTCCATCGGGCCGGTCATTCACGAGCAAATCCTGTTTTACGCCATTCTGTGCCAGTTCATCGGCAGGCAGTTCGGGCTGGAAGACAACCGGGTTGCCGTACTCACCGCTGCTGCCCTCACCGCCAATCTTGCCCTGGTGCCCATTGCCGACAAGCTCAATGCCTCCAATACGGTCCTGAACGACGAGCAACGGGGGGTGATTCGCAAACATCCCCAACGCAGCATTCAGGCCCTAAAGGCCGCAGGCATCGACAACAAGCTGCTGCTCACCATCATCGCCCAGCATCATGAGCAGGCCGACGGCAGCGGCTATCCCAAGGGCCTCAGTGGCACTGAAATACGCCCGGAAGCGGAAATCCTGGCCCTGGCGGAGCGCTACGTTGCAATGATCACCAAACGTGCCTACCGGCAGCGCATGAACGTGGCCAACGCTCGCAAGCTGATTGCCAACCTTGCCGACGGCAAGTTTCGGCCTGCCATACCAAAGGCCCTGCTGCAGGTTCTGGGCGAGTTCCCGCCCGGCATTCTGGTACGCCTGGAAAATAACGAGGTGGGCGTGGTTACCCGGCGGCCGGTGCGGGCCCGGGGGCCCTTCGTGAAAGCTATTTTCGGTCCCCGGGGCAACCGTTACACCGGCACCTTCGAGCGCGACACCAGCGAGCCGGACTTTGGCATCCAGTCCCTGGAAGAGCCTGAAATCATGCCCTCCATGGACTTCAGTCTGGTCTGGGGTTTCCGCTCCTGACCGTCGTTACTCTCCAATAGACCCACAGCTCACAGGCCCAGCGCTTTGGCGTGATGATCGAGATGATCATCTATAAACGAGGCGATGAAGAAATAGCTGTGATCGTAGCCCCGGTGCATGCGCAGGTTAATGTGATGGTGGAATTTCTCACAGGTATCCGCCAGAACATCCGGGTTCAACTGGCTGTCCAGAAACTCGTCTGCAGTGCCTTGGTCCACCAGTAGCGGCAACCGCTCGCGAGCGGTGGGAATGAGCAGCGTGGCATCCCATTCCTCCCAACTGCGGGGATCGTCTCCCAGATAGCCCCGGAAGGCTTTCTGGCCCCAGGGGCATTCCGTGGGGTTGGCGATGGGCGCAAATGCCGACACCGAAGCATAGCGGCCGGGGTTCTTCAGGGCGCAAATCAGGGCGCCGTGGCCGCCCATGGAATGGCCACTGACAGAGCGTTTGTCTGTTACTGGCAACTCATTCTCGACCAACTGCGGCAATTCCTTCACCACATAGTCGTACATCCGGTAATGGGGTGCCCAGGGTTGCTCGGTGGCGTTGATGTAGAAACCGGCTCCCGAGCCAAAGTCGTAGCTGTCATCCTCGCCCGGCAGGTTCACCCCACGGGGGCTGGTGTCCGGACAGACAATCGCCATACCCAGTTGCGCAGCCCGCTTCAGGGCGCCGGCTTTCTGCATGAAGTTCTGGTCGGTGCAGGTCAGCCCCGATAACCAATAGAGGACCGGCACCTTGCCCGGCCTGGAGCCCACAGCCACGGGCGGCAGATACACCGCAAACTCCATGTCGCATTCGAGGGTAGCGGAGGTATGCCGGTAGCGGCGGTGCTCGCCTTCGAAACAGACGTTCGTGGATAGGAGTTCCATAGTGTCCTCAATTTCAGGAAAAGTGTGTTTCAGTCCAAGGCACTGGAGTGCTTTGGCGGCTCCAGACCAAAACCGGTACGTGCCAGCTCGGCCAGGATAGCTGTACGCGTGACTATACCAATCAGTTTGTCGTGATCCACAACAGGGTACACCTTTGGCTTGCCCGCACCGAGGTTCTGGGCGAGATCCACCACTGACATCTCTGCCGAAATAGTGACCGGTTTCCGGAACATGACATCGTCAACGAGCGGGTCGCCCTCGCGGTGATAGCCGCTGACCAGGAGGGCATGAATGCAGTCCTGCTCGGAGATAAAACCGATGACATGGCGGTGGTCATCAACAACCGGCAGGCCGGTTACGTGGTTGTGGAGCAGCATCTTCACCACTTTGGTGAGCTGCGTGCCACAACGGATCGGCTCGATGTGGTTCCACATGACATCTGACACTTTCAGTGAACGCATGGGCAGAATCCCTCCCCTTGTTGGATGGTCGCCATTGCTATGAGCATAGGCAATCACACCCGAATCCACCACTTTTCCCGGACCATCGGTTTACACGGAAAAATATCTGACTAAACTCAACCGGTTATACCCAACCCGGGTCAAAAATCCAAACCAATCCATGGCAGACAGAGGGAGATCCCATGGAAGCTATTTCTGAATTCGTAGGGCAGATAAACGGACTGGTCTGGGGCCCACCCATGCTGGTTCTGATACTGGGCGTGGGGCTGTTCCTCAGCCTCGGCCTCAAGCTGATGCCGGTGCTGAAGCTGGGCGCCGGCTTCCGGCTGATGTGGAAAGGTCGTACTGCCGCCGGTGCCGAATCCGAGGGTGAGATCCCGCCGTTCCAGGCCTTGATGACAGCCCTTTCCGCCACGGTTGGCACAGGTAACATTGCCGGCGTTGCAACAGCGGTGTTCCTGGGTGGCCCCGGGGCCCTCTTCTGGATGTGGCTTACGGCCCTGGTGGGCATGGCCACCAAGTACTCTGAGGCAGTGCTGGCAGTGCGTTACCGGGAGGTAGACGAGCGCGGCGACCACGTCGGTGGCCCCATGTACTACATCCGTAACGGGCTGGGCCGCAAATGGGCCTGGCTTGGCGTGCTGTTTGCCGTCTTTGCAGCCATTGCCGGCTTCGGCATCGGCAACACCGTTCAGGCCAACTCGGTGGCCGATGTCATGGAGACCAATTTCGGACTGCCGCACTGGCTGACCGGCCTGGTTCTCATGGTTCTGGTGGGTATGGTCCTGATCGGAGGCATCCGAAGGATTGGCCATGTTGCCAGCGCCCTGGTGCCGCTGATGGCCGTTTCCTACCTGATCGCCGGGCTTGTGGTGCTGGCGATTAACGCCGCCGACATCCCTGCCGCCTTTTCCCTGGTGATCAAGCATGCTTTCAGTCCTATCGCCGCCGAAGGTGGCTTTGCCGGCGCAGCCGTCTGGGCAGCAATCCGCTTCGGGGTGGCCCGCGGCATCTTCTCCAACGAAGCCGGCCTGGGCTCTGCCCCCATTGCCCACGCCGCCGCACAAACCCGGAACCCGATCAATCAGGGCATGGTGGCCATGCTCGGCACCTTCATTGATACCATCATTATCTGCACCATCACTGGCCTTGTGATTATCACATCCGGCACCTGGACCTCCGGGGAATCCGGCGCGGCATTGACGTCCATGGCGTTCCAGGAGGCGCTTCCCGGCGTTGGCAACTATCTTGTAGCTATTGCCCTGGCAGTATTTGCATTTACCACCATCCTCGGTTGGTCATTCTATGGGGAGCGCTGTATTGAGTTCCTGTTCGGCGTAAAGGCCATAGTGCCATACCGCGTTGCATGGATTCTGGCCATCCCGGTGGGCGCCACCCTCAATCTGGGCTTCGTCTGGCTGGTGGCGGATACCCTGAATGCCATGATGGCTCTGCCAAACCTGATTGCCTTGCTGATGCTGAGCCCGGTTGTGTTCAAGCTTACCCGGGAGCACTTTGAGAAAGAGAAGGCATTGGGGGTTTGAACCCCTTGTAATTGCCTCATCTGGCACCAAGGTTTGTCGTATACACTCAGAACACAACCCGGCAGTTTTCGGGCCGGAATAACAAACGAAATTGTCACTACCATGATCGAAGGAGAGTACACATGACTTTACGTCTCGGAGATACCGCACCCGATTTTGAGCAGGACTCCAGTGAAGGGAAGATTTCGTTTTACGACTGGCTGGGCGACAGCTGGGGTGTATTGTTTTCACACCCGGCGGATTTCACCCCGGTCTGCACCACGGAGCTGGGCCTGACCGCCAAACTGAAAGACGAGTTCGCCAAGCGCGGCGTGAAGGCCATCGCCCTGAGTGTTGATCCGGTCGATTCCCACCACGAGTGGATCAAGGACATCAACGAAACCCAGGGTTGCTCGGTGAACTTTCCGATCATCGCGGACCACGACCGCAAGGTGTCGCAGCTGTACGACATGATTCACCCGAATGCCGACAGCAGCCTTACCGTGCGCTCGCTGTTCGTGATCGACCCGAACAAGAAAGTACGGCTGATGATTACCTACCCGGCCAGCACCGGTCGGAACTTCAATGAAGTTCTGCGGGTAATCGATTCGCTGCAGTTGACCGACGAGCACAAGGTCGCCACCCCGGGCAACTGGGAACGTGGCGGTGACGTAGTCATCGTTCCGTCCCTGCAGGATGAGGATGAAATCAAGCAGCGCTTCCCGAAAGGCTATAAGGCGGTGAAATCCTACCTGCGGATGACACCGGACCCGAAAGCCAACTGGAGCGGTGACTGATCACCAGCCTCCAGGCCAAATAAAAAGGCCGGGCAGCTTAACAGCTGTCCGGCCTTTTTTGTGGAAGTGGGCTCAGATGAACGTTTTCATCTGACCCCGATACTTCAGTTATCAGAATGCCGGAACAACGGCACCTTCATACTTCTCCATGATGAAGTCTCGAACCGCGTCAGACTTCAGCGCCGCAGCCAGCTTCTGCATGGCTTCGCTGTCCTTGTTGTCCGGACGTGCCACCAGGATATTCACGTAGGGTGACTCGGAGCCTTCGATCACCAGCGCATCTTCAGACGGGTTCAATCCAGCTTCCAGCGCATAGTTGGTGTTGATCAGCGCCAGGTCCACCTGGTTCAGGATACGGGGCAGGGTGGCTGCTTCCAGTTCTTTGAAGTCCAGGTTTTTCGGGTTATGGGCAATATCACGGGGTGTCGCAGTGATCTTGTTCTCGTCCTTCAGGGTGATCACACCGGCCTTCTGCAGGAGCAGCAGTGCACGGCCACCGTTGGTGGGATCGTTCGGAATGGCAACTACGGCACCTTCTTTCAGCTCGTCCAGCGAATCGATCTTGCTGGAGTAGGCGCCAAACGGCTCAACGTGAACGCCGGTCACGGTTACCAGGTTGGTACCACGGCCTTCGTTGAACTCGTCCAGGTACGGCTGGTGCTGGAAGAAGTTGGCGTCCATCCGCTTCTGGTCCACCTGGATATTCGGCTGGATGTAATCGGTGAATACCTTCACGTCCAGTTCCACGCCCTGTTCCGCCAGCTGTGGCTTCACAAACTCAAGGATCTCTGCGTGGGGAACCGGTGTGGCGGCCACGGAAAGTTCTTCGGCAGCAACGGCGCCGGAGAAAGTGGCTGCTGCAGCCAGTGCTGCAAGTGTTTTCTTCAGATTCATAGATCGATTCTCCTATTGGATATCTTGAACGAATGAATTCGGGTTGGGAGTACGGCCTGCGGTCGGTCGGAGTCCCCTTCCGAAAAACGCCCGTAAATACGTCCCTGTAGGGCTCGGTCGCGCCATCCCTGGCGCTCCACGTTTTCGGAAGGAGCTTCAGACCGCCCGCCAGCCTATACCCAGCTTTTCTATTTTCGGCTGAAATACAGCACGAGACGGTCGCCGACCATCTGTAGAACTTGGACAAAAATAACCAGTAGCGCGACTGTAATGACCATAACGTCCGTCTGGAATCGTTGATAGCCGAAGCGGATGGCCAGGTCGCCCAAACCACCGCCACCAATAACGCCGGACATGGCCGCATAGGACACCAGAGTGATCGCGGTAACCGTGATACCGGCAATGATGCCTGGCAGCGCTTCCGGTAACAGAGCTCCGAAGATGATCTGTTTAACGCTCGCACCCATCGCCTGGGTAGCTTCGATGATGCCGCGGTCCACTTCCCGCAGGGAGGTTTCCACCAGTCGGGCGAAGAACGGTGCACCGCCAGCCACCAATGGCGGAATCGCGCCGGCCACGCCCAATGATGTACCGATCAGCATTACGGTAAACGGGATCATTACGATCAGCAGGATGATGAACGGCACAGAACGGAGCACGTTCACCACGAACGACAGCACCGCATAGGCCACCGGCTGTTCCAGCAGCTGGCGTTTGCCGAACAGGAACAGCAGGACACCGATCGGCAGGCCGATCAGGACACTGAACAGCAGGGACATACCCACCATTACCAGGGTATCCCAGCTGGCCCAGCCGATTTCGCTCCAGTCTACATTACTCAACAGGGCTTCCATCAGCGCAGCACCTCCACGTGAACGTCGGCGGCTTTCAGCGCCTGCATGGCCACCTCGAGATCACCGCCCACCAGTGACAGGGTCAGCTGGCCGTAGGGTGTGTCCTTGATGTGGTCGATTCGGCCGGAGAGGATGCTGAAATCCACGCCGGATTCCCGGGCGACGCTGCCCAAAAGGGGCTTGTAGGTGGATTCGCCCTTGAACGTCAGGCGCAGGATCCGGCCGTCGGCTTTGCTCAGGTCTTCCTGCAGTTCGTCCCGGTCAATGCTCTCGCTTTCGAATACGAAGTCCCGGGTGGTCGGGTGTTTCGGGTGCAGGAACACCTCGCTGACCGGCCCCATTTCCACCACCTCACCGGCGTCCATAACAGCAACCCGGTCGCAGACGCGGCGTACCACGTCCATTTCATGGGTGATCAGGACGATGGTCAGACCCAGTTCACGGTTGATGTCCGCCAGCAGCTTCAGAACCGACTGAGTGGTTTGCGGGTCCAGGGCGCTGGTGGCTTCGTCGCAGAGCAGGATCGTAGGCCGGCACGCGAGCGCGCGGGCAATGCCCACTCGCTGTTTCTGGCCGCCGGAGAGCTGCGACGGGTATTTGTTGGCGTGGTCGGTAAGGCTGACCCGGGCCAGCAGTTCTTCGACGCGATCCCGGATTTCGGTCTTCGAGTAGATGCCTGCCAGCTTCATGGGGAAGGCAATGTTGTCCGCCACGGTCTTCGACGACAGCAGGTTGAAGTGCTGGAAGATCATTCCCACTTTGCGGCGAAAAGCGCGAAGCTCGGCGGCGTTGTAGTCGGTGATGTTCTCGTCATCGATCAGAATTCGGCCGCCGGTGGGTGGTTCCAGCAGATTGATCAGACGCACCAGCGTCGATTTGCCGGCGCCGGAATGGCCAACGATGCCGAATACCTCGCCGGTTTCAATGGTCATATCGGTGGGATGCAGCGCGGGGATCGCCCGGCCGCCTACCTGATACGACTTCTGTACCTGGTCAAATACAATCACGGTCAGCGCCTTGTGGGTGCAGCGTTAAAACCGGCGATTATAGCCCAAACGGTCGACAAACCCGAATTCCGGAATGATTCTCAGTGTGGGTAGATATCCCTACACAAACGGTTACCTGACACCGGACACCCCACTGAACTAAACTTGGATCACAAAAGAACCTTACATTTCCCCGGAGCTCTTTCAGAGACGCGCTGCCCAGAGACTCACCAACGTGACCGACGAAAAACAACCAACGCCCTCAAGGATGAACTCCACCCAGGCATGGGTTACCTATCTCAGCAAAGTCGAGCTGCCGGTACTGGCCAATACGCTTCGACGCATTAATGAGCTGACCGATAGCCAGAACAGCACAGTCAACGAGCTGGCCAACGTGATTCTCAACGATGCCCAGCTCACCTCCCAGGTTCTGCGGCTGTCCAATACCGTGTTCTACAACCAGACCCGAACCCAGGTCAGCACGGTTAGCCGGGCTATCACCCTGATCGGCTTCGACGCGGTGAAGTCCATGGCGATTTCCTCACTGATCGTCGACACCCTGCTGAAACGGAACGACCGTCCCCACCTTTTGCGCTGCCTGGCCCGGGCGATCCATGCCGCTGTCCAGGCCCGGTGTCTGATGCCGAAACGCAACGAGACCGCGCTTGAAGAGGTGTTTATCGGAGCGCTGCTGATGAACATCGGCGAGCTGGCCTTCTGGTCCTGCGAAACCGATCAGGCCTCAGAACTGGAAGAGCGCCTGCGGCTTGAGGAGCCGCCGGTTGAAGCCCAGAAGGCCGTGCTGCACTCAACCTTTACCGAAATCACCCGGGGCCTTGTGGATGCCTGGTCCCTGGGGCCTTTTATCAAGGATGTTGTCTCGCCGGGGCAGGCCATCTCCATGGCCTCCAGCCTGGTGCGCAATTCCGTGGATATGGCCCGACTATCCGAGCAGGGCTGGAGCGGTCCGGACATGGACAAGGTGCTGGAACGCCTGGGCAAGGACATCGGTGAGAGCCCGGCCGTGGTTCGAGACCAGCTGAAGGTGAATGCCTCGGAAGCGACTCGCGTTGCGGTCTCTCTGGGCATTCCACAGGTTACCGCCATGATGCCGGGTGCCGAGGGCAAATTAGGCGACACCGGAGCAAAGGCTCCGGACATGGATGCGGAACTTCAGCTGGAAATCCTGCGTGAATTAAGCCATTGCCTGGCCGAGAAACCCGACATCAACGAGGTTTGCCAGTTGGTGATAGAGGGAATCCACCGGGCAATCGGTATGCAGCGGGTGGCTCTGTTAATGAGTGACCGCACCGGCAACGAACTGGTGCCCCGAAAACTCGGCGGTCGCGGCACCGAGGAATGGCGTCAGCACTTCGTTATCCCCAAGGACGGCACCGGGCCACTGGGTTCGCTTCTGCCCCATGCCCACTGCAGCATCTACGAACCCAATCCAAACTCCGAAGGCGTGGCTTATGATCGGTGGCTCGGCAAAGTACCTGCGCTGATTGGTCCAATCAAGGCAAACGGCCGGCTGATCGGTCTGTTCTATGCTGACAATGCGGCCGGCGCCTACGTGCCCTCAAAAGAGCAGTTATCAGCGTTCGGCCACTTTATTCAGAACGCGCAGCTGTGCCTGACCTTACTCTCTACCCATTAGCATCCACTCAGAGCTCGTAGAGCCTGGTGACATGCAGAATCGGCCCGGTTGGGGATCCTGTCGGTGAACCGCCTTCGGGTTCAAGACTGATCGCCAGGGTCCGGCTGCGGGTCAAAGAGCTTTGGGCTTCATCCGACAGCGCCACCTCATGAGTGTCACCCGCCGGGAGGACCCCGAGAGAGAGTGGCTCACCATCCTCCGGAACAACCCAGAGCTCATAATCCTTGCCTGACTCGGCGGTGCCTGCGGCAACAGAGCGCAATTTCAGCAGGTTGCCACCACCGGTTTCACTCAACAGCCACAGCGGATCGCCCATATCGGCCTTGATGATTGCTCCGGCCAACAAGGGTCGCTCCACACCCGGGGACGGCTGCTGCAGCAACAGAACCGCGAAAAGAACCGCCGCAGCGGTTGCCATCAAGCCCCAGCCTGGCCAGAACCAACCGGCTTTTGCTGAGGACGCCGCTGTGGTTGTGGCCTGTTCCGGCCACAACCGCCTCTGGATGTCTGACCATACGCGGGGCGGTGGGGTTTCCTGCGGTGTGGCCGTCGATAACGCGCCCAACTGCTGCTCCCAGAACCAGACTTCCTGGCGTACCCGGCCTGACTCCATCATCCATCCTTCAAAGCGGAGACGGGCAGGGCCTTCGAGGGATCCCAGAACATATTCCGCGGCAAGCATTTCTACGCGTTCAGGTGATTTTCTCATCGTTCAAGACACCTCTTAAGCGCCATAAGTCCCCTTCGGATCCAGCTCTTCACGGTGCCTACCGGAGAGTTCAGGGTTTCCGACAGCTCATCGTGAGTGAAGCCCCGGTAATAGGCGAGCAGGATGCTGTCCCGCTGCACATCGCTGAGTTCTTCCAGGCAGCCGGTCAGCTGGGCCGAACCGGAGGTGCGCAACGAATCGTCCAGAGGTCCAGCACGCCTGTCCTCAACCTGTTCAAGGTGCTCATCGCCGGCCGTCTGCCGCACTTTCCGGGCGCGCATCAGATCGAGAGTGCGGTACCGGGCAATGGTCATCATCCAGGCCAGCGGCGCACCCCGGTCGCGGTGGTATTCGCCAGCGTGATGCCAGATCTGGATGAAGCTCTCCTGCATCGCTTCTTCCGCAAGCTCTCGATGGTTCGCCAGTTTGACGCAAAGGCCGAACATTCTCGCCGCCACCTGGCTGTAGAGTTGTTGGAACGCTTGTCGGTCCTTCCTCGCCACGGAACGCAAAAGCCGCAACAACTCGTCCTGATTTACCTCGACAGAAGCCATAAACACCCTCGTTGTTATGGTTAATGCCCCAGGTACGGGCGCACGCGAGCAGAAGTTGCGCGGATGCCGAAAAGAATTTTCCCAACGACTGCAACTTTTCAACGGGCCCGCTCGTTCCTTCCTCCGACGAACCCAAACACAGAGAGGAAAGCGACATGAAAACAATTCTGAAAGGGTCCAGCCTCGCTATCGCCGTGGCCGGAAGCTGCCTCGCCACCGGCCTGGTCCAGGCATCGAGCCACCGCGAAGCGCCCTTCATCACAGAAATCCCGAAAGTCGATGGCACCGACTTCTACATGTTTCGGAGCTACGAGTCCGGCAGGGCGGATTTTGTGACCCTTATTGCCAATTACCTGCCTCTGCAGGACGCCTATGGCGGTCCCAACTATTTTGATCTGGACGACGATGCCATCTATGAGATTCACGTCGACAACGACGGCGATGCCGTTGAGGATCTGACGTTCCGTTTTCAGCTGGAAGATAGCCTGAACGATATTCAGTTGCCGGTCGGGCCGGATGGCGACCAGCGGATGGTGTCTGTACCCCTCAAGAACATTGGCGACGCAAGTGACGCCGGCAACGTTCAGTTGCGACAAACCTACTCGGTGGACGTCATTTCCGGCGATCGCCGCACGGGCGCCGTGCAAGCCGCCACCAACGTGAACACGGGCACTGAAACTTTCGATAAACCGTTGGACAACATAGGTGCAAAGTCCTTTGGTGATTACGCCAGTTACGCCGGCCAGCACGTGTTTGATATCGCCATTCCCGGCTGCGGCACCAACGGTCGTGTGTTTGTCGGCCAGCGCCAGGAGGCGTTTGCGGTAAACCTGGGCGAAATTTTCGACCTGGTGAACACCAACCCCCTGGGCGCCCGGGATGGAGAAGGTCCCGGTGATCTGGCCGACAAGAACGTGACCTCCTTTGCCCTGGAAGTGCCCACCGAGTGCCTGACCGGCACCGCTATGAATTCCAACGGCCAGCCGGTCATTGGTGCCTGGACAACGGCGAGCGTTCGTCAGGCACGCATCATCAATCCTGCCCCCAGTACGGAAAGCCGTGGCGCAACCGTTGAAGGTGGTGCCTACACCCAGGTTTCCCGCCTGGGCATGCCGCTGGTTAACGAAGTGGTTATCGGCCTCAAGGACAAAGACCGTTTCAACGCCAGCGAACCCAAGGACGACGGCCAGTTCGCCACCTATGTGACTCACCCGACACTGCCAGAGCTTCTGGAAGTGCTGTTCCCCGTGACCGCGCCGAACAACTTTCCGCGCAACGATCTGGTCACGGCCTTCCTGACCGGCGTGCCCGGCGTCAATATGCCCGTTGGCGTAACCGCCTCCGAGATGCTGCGACTGACGCCCGCCATTGCGCCAACCCCTCTGGACAGCCAGAACGACCTCGGTGTTCTGGCCGGTGATAACGCCGGCTTCCCGAATGGCCGCCGGCCTTACGATGACACCGTCGACATCGCACTTCGGGTCGCCATGGGTGTACTGGCAGACCCTGCCGATGCGCCCGATGGCAGCCTCGAGTACACAGACGGCGTCCAGTTGGCAGCAGATCCTGCCAGCCTGCCTGCGGACTACGAGTCGTTCCCTTACCTGGCGACACCAATCGCCGGTTCACCCAACGAATAACCGGGAGATGGCTATGAAATTATTCACAAAGGTCACGGCGATCTGCGCGATGGCGCTATTCATGGCCGGCTGCTTCGATGGGTCGAACAGCCGAGCGGAGTCGCCGGCTCCGACCGTCGATTTCACGGAGTTTGTTAAAACCCAGTTCGCCCGGACAACCGACGACGCCCAGCCGGCGAACGTCAACGGGATCGACCTGAGTTTCAATGACCAGAACAATCCACAGGCTTTCGATGACCTGCTTCAATAAACCTCCAGGTGGCCGGTTTTCCCGTTGTCTCGGGCCGGTCTTTTCCCTGCCTGCCCTTCGGGGCAGGCCTTTTTGGTTGATCGCCACATTCGCGGCCTTTCAGGCGCAGGCCGCGCCTGATCCAATTATCACCGACTTCGGGGATGGTCAGGTACTGACCGAATTACCCCGCTCTGCTGCCGAGGTCTTACGGGAGACGGAATCGCCCGAGGAGGCCGGGGACCGGCTGAAAATACTGATCACACAGGCCAGGGCCAGTGGCGACCCTAGATACCTGGGGTATGCCCAGACACTGGTCAATCGCTGGCCGGAAGAACAGCTGACTGACCGTCTGCGGGTCCTCCGGGCGACTTTGCGCCAGAGCCTGCACCAATTTGATTCCGCCCGCTCCGATCTTGAACGGGTAATCTCCAGCCCTTCGGACAAACAGCAACGTATCCAGGCTCGCCTGACCCTGGCCAACCTTGAGCTGGTTCAAGGTCGTTACAAGGAGGCTGAGCAGCATTGTCGGGCACTTCAGTCTGCCTATCCGGGCCTGATAGCCCAGAGCTGCCTGGCTTCCGTGCAGGCGAGGACCGCCGACCCTGAAAAAGCCTATCGGAATCTTGCGTCACAACTCGCCGAGTCGATAAACCGCCAGCCTGCCGATTCCACCAGCCGACTCTGGGCCGAGGGCACTCTCGGGGACATCGCTGCCCAGGCGGGATTGCCTGAGGCCAAAGTGCATTGGCAAAGAGTAGTGAAGGCGACACCGAACGACCTTTATGTCCGGGCCCAGCTCGCCGATTGGCACCTTGAGAGAGGCCACTTCGAGCAGGTTTTGAGGCTCACCCAGGGGTTCGATGCCGTCGACACACTCGCCGTAATTCGGGCCATCGCCATGGAGCGCATGGGCCACCCCGGCAGTAACGAACTGAACAGTCGTTTACGGCAACGGTTTGAAGAGGCCCGCTGGCGAGGCGCTTTATTACATGCCAGGGATGTTGCCCGATTCGAGCTGGATATCGAAAACCAGACGGAAGAGGCGCTGAGACTCGCAACAAAAAATTGGGAGAGCCAGAGGGAGCCGCAGGACACACGACTGTTACTGAGATCGGCCCTCGCCGCAGGCGACAAAGTCCAATACCAGAGAGTCAGGGACTGGCTCAAAGACCTGGGGCAGAGCGATGCCCGCTATCCGGAGTTCAAACAATGAAGGTCACACGAGGAATCTGGCTTGCTTTGCTTACAGTGACGCTGGTATCCGCCAGTGGGATGGCAGCGGCACACAAGGCAAGCGACAGCTTTCTTTACCTGGACAACGGCCCGACCGAGCTTCGAATCGATGTTGCACTACGTGACCTCGCGCTGCTGACAAGCATTGATCGCAACGGCGATCGTCAGGTATCGGGTCAGGAACTGCGACAGGCAAGACCCGAGATCACGCGAACCGTGGAATCTGCCCTGACCTTTTCGAACAGCAGTGGCAACTGCAATCTGGCCGGCAAGAAATGGGGCATCAGCGAGCACAGTGACGGATTCTATTCCGCCGCCCGTTACGCTATTCAGTGCCCCGATGGTGAGCCGCCGAGAGCGCTGGAGTACAACCTGCTGTTTGAACAGGATGCTCTGCACCGGGGCCTGGTGAGCCTTGACTATGATGGTCAGACACGTCTGGCCGCACTGGGACCGGATTCCCGAACGCTGGATCTGACAGGCACGGAGAACCCGGGCTATTTCAGTGTATTCGCAACGTTTGTCTATCAGGGTGTCATCCACCTGCTGATCGGGCTCGACCACATTCTGTTCCTGCTCGTTCTGATTATTCCGGCAACGCTGTCCTTTCCCAAAAACCAGGTACCCAGCGGGCGGTCGAGAGCCTTACGGGGCCGCCTGCTTGAACTGGCCGGCATTATCACGGCATTTACCGCGGCGCACTCCATCACGCTGGCGCTGGCCGCCCTCGATATCGTTTCACTGCCCATCGCATGGGTGGAAACGGTTATCGCACTTTCCATCAGCTTGGCAGCATTGAACGTGGCCTGGCCGATTCTCGGGCACAAAACCTGGAAGCTGGCGTTCGGATTTGGACTGGTGCACGGTTTTGGATTCGCCAGTGTTCTGGGCGATCTCACCAGTGGCGTATCCGGGTTGGCGGTGGCGCTGGCAGGTTTCAACCTCGGTGTGGAACTCGGTCAGCTGGCGCTGCTCGTGGTGGGATTCCCGGTGCTGTATTACCTGGGCAAAAAACGGGTGTATCAAAAGGGCGGCGTGCCAGTGATGCTGGCAGCAATAGGTGCTATCAGTCTGTTCTGGGTTGTCCAGCGCGCGCCCCTGTTCTGAGCGCGCACCGGATGACCTTAGTGAAGAGCTCGCATCTGACGCGGATAGAGCGCTGCGCTGACTTCCGGCTCTTCCAGCAGGTCGGCCAGCTCGCGATCTACGGTGGTCTCTTCACCTTCTTCGGGCAACGGCTCGAACAGCGTGCTCAGCCAGGAGGCAACGGAGGGCGCTTCGTCGCGTTTGTAATCGGTGGACAGCGCCTTGATGCGGCGGAAGCCGATGATGCGCTGGTGCTTGGGGTCCCGAATCTGTTCAAAACCCCGCCAGTAAACATGGTCCCTGGTGTGCAGCTGCACGAACAGGGTGTCTATAGGTCCGTCTGAATCGTCTGCACCCTCCGCTTCTTCCTCAACCGCTTCTGGGGCCGCTTCGGCTTCCACTTCAGGTTTCTTGTGACGGATGGTGGTCCAGGCCGGGTACAGCACGGCCACGGCATCCGCTTCAACATGCTCGCGGGCGGCGCGGAGGATCAACCCCCAGCGGGCCTTGTCGGCATCGGTTTCAAGGGAATTGATGGGCAAGTCGTAGCTTTGCTCGCTGGACAGAACAATGGCCATCATCGGGGCGTCTAACTCCCCCATGGCCTCGGCCTGTGCTACTGATACCAGTTCATCGATTGCCATCGGTTGGTTCATAATACGCTCGCCTCCTCGATGCCATCAGGGTCGTTCAGGAAGAAGGGGTCTTCCTGACTAACAGCATAGCCTGTTCCGGCTACAAAGATAAACGTGGAGTTTCCCCAGCCGGATCACAACCCCGGATAACTCAAAACGCGTCCTCAAGTTTTTCATAATTGCCGAACCAGGGGTTTGCCTCTTCCAGTTGGCCCGCCAACTGAAGCAGGGTCGCTTCGGCGCCGTGGGGCCCGCCGAACTGCACCCCCACCGGCAAACCTTCGGCAGTCCAGTGCATCGGCACAGACATGGCAGGTGTCCCGGTAAGGTTGGCCAGCTGGGTAAACGGCGTTCGCGCCAGGCTTTCCAGGGCCATCTGGTCCACCTGTCCAGAACGATGCACCAGTTTACCGGCCTTCAATTTCAGCATCAGGCGTGCTGCAAACTTGAGATGGGCCGGCGTTTCCAGTTCACCGATGGCCGCCGGCAATTGCCCGGTCGCAGGGCTGAGGTATAGATCGTAACTCCCGAAGAACGCGCCCAGCGCCCTGGCAAAATCGTTCCACTGCTGGCGGCGGCGGACATAATCGGAGAGCGGCATGGTCTCTCCAAGCATGCCGATCAGCCGGGTATCCAGCTCGAAATCGCTGTCGGTAGCGCCGAACTGCTCTTTCGCCTTCGCCATCAGCGCCGACACTTCGCCGAAATACAGGCCCAGGTAGCAGCGGGCAAGAGCCATTCCGTCGAATTCCGGCGCAGCGTACTCAACTCTGTGACCGAGATTCTCAAGAACCCGGGCCGTTTCCTCCACAGCAGCAATGCACTCCGGCGCAACCTCTGTATTGTATGGGGATGACGTGAACACGCCGATTCTCAGGCTGCCCGGAGACCGCTGCATCAGTTCCGCGTAGGCCGCAGACGACGCAGGAATCTCGAACGGATCGCCTGGCGCCGGCCCGTTGAGCACATCCAGCATCGCCGCACTGTCTCTGACCGTTCGGCTGACCACATGATCTGTGGATGCCCCGGTCCAGGCTTCGCCCATAAACGGCCCCGAGGAAATGCGACCGCGGGATGGCTTAAGGCCAAACAGGCCGTTATAGGCTGCAGGAATGCGGATGGAGCCGCCGCCGTCGTTGGCGCCCGCCATGGGCACAATGCCAGCGGCGACCGCCGCGCCGGAGCCACCGCTGGATCCACCCGGGGTTAGCTGCGTGTTCCAGGGGTTACGGGTTGGCCCCCAGAGCTCAGATTCGGTAACCGCTTTCAGACCAAACTCCGGCGTGGCGGTTCGCCCCAGGAAAACCAGACCGCCGTCCCGGGCCCGACGGACGAATTCCGAGTCCTGGGACGCAAAATTCTTTGTCATCCCGCGACTGCCATAGGTGCACGGGTGCCCAGCCTGTTCCTGGGCAAGGTCCTTTAGCAGCAGAGGGACGCCGGCAAAAACGGCCTGCTCGGGGAAACGCTGGGCTGGCGCTTCGGAGAACTGGGGATAGCAGATCGCGTTCAGCGTGCCGTTCACTCGGGTTGCCCGTTCCACGGCCGCCTCGCATACTTCCCTTGAAGTGACCTCGCCCCGACGGACAAGATCAGCGAGTGCAGTAGCATCGTAACGTAGGTATTCAGATTGCTTCATGGCAGGTTCCATTTGTTATTCTGTTTTGAGGAAGGTCACGGGTATAACGTCTATGGTCAGAATTCTCAAGAGCTTACGCCAGCTTGCCGTGATTTTCATCCTGGCGGCATCGGTGACCGTTGCCGCCCAGGGAACGCCGCCAGCCACCAGTGACGACAGCGACTGGACCCGCGTCGTCCGTTCCTCGCCCTATTGGGTCAGCCAGGGGGTGTTTGAAAACATTCTCACCATCAGACGCTGGGTATTGAAGGAATCCGGCTATTGCGCCAGTGCCGATCGCCACGTTCTGTACGACATGCGCGGCCGGTTTCTGGCCTGGATCAGTGACGGTGACGACCGCGACACCACCCAGCGACTGCTGAACGCAACCCGGAAATCATTGTATGAGAATGGCAAGGTGGAAGACTGGGTTGCCGGAGAGACCGGCCAGACAGGCTATCCGTTCGCCCTTTCCTGCGACCAGCCCCACGTAAACGTCGATGAAGCCGTTGCCCGCTATCTTGGCACCCTGCCGGCAGACCGGATCTGGGGCGCCTGGGACGACCTCAACTTTGCCGACAGTAGTGCTCCGGAAAGCCTGCATGACGCTCTGATCTACGTATACGAACACCGCAACAACCAGAACCGCCTGACCCTGCCGCAAGCCTTGCCCCGATATCTGGCCGGCCAGATCCTGATTGAAAGTGGAGCCCAGGCAAGAGCCCATTCCCGGGCAAACGCCAGGGGAATCCTGCAGCTTTCACCCGCCGCCCTGTCCGACTGCGAGATCGCTCCCGACAATTACTGGCACCGGCTGGCACAGATCGATTGCGCCCTGCGTTTGATGAACCAGAATGCCCGCAATCTGGCACCGGTTTTCCAGCAACGTTTCGGCCATTTGCCTGATGCCAAAAGGGACCGATTATTCACCCTCCTGCTGGTTCAGGCCTATCATGGCGGCGCCGGACGGGTCCAGGCGCTGCTGGACGACCCGGTGCTGGCACAGCCAGCCGAGTATTTTGCCGCCAACCATGAACGCTTTACCGCCGGCGATATTGCCTTCGGCCTGATTTTTCACAACCTGGGGCGGGACCGCCTCGGTCTTGCATCGCTCTACTATGTGGCCGACGTTCAGCTGGCAACCGAGGCCCTGTGTCGCACGGCCAAACTCAAATCAACGGAATTCTGTGAATGGAAGTACTCAACCAACTGATACCCGAAAGCCTGAGCCTCCCGGTCGCCGTTTTCCTGCTTGCCAGCTCCACCATTACTTCGATGATCACCGCCAGCCTAGGCGCCGGTGGCGGCGTTCTGCTGCTGGTACTGATGGCCAGCTGGATGCCGCCTGCGGCCATCATCCCGGTTCATGGCATGATCCAGTTGGGCTCCAATGTTGGCCGGGCGGCACTGACCTGGCGGCACGTAGACTGGCGGGTGATTGCCGCGTTCCTGCCCGGTGTGATCGCAGGGGCGGCGCTGGGCGCCTGGCTACTGGTGAATCTTCCGGCCCACATCTGGCAGCTGACCATCGCCCTGTTCGTTCTCTATCTTTGCTGGGGGCCGGCACTACCAAAGGGTGCCTTCGGTGCCCCCGGGGTGTTTCTGGCCTCGGCCCTGACCAGTTTTGTCAGCCTGTTCGTGGGCGCCACCGGGCCGCTGGTTGCGGCGTTCATCAAGCAGATTCACACCGACAGGTTCAAAACCGTGGCCACCTTCGCCACCGCCATGACGCTGCAACATGCGCCCAAGGCGCTGGTGTTCGGGGCGGCGGGTTTCATGTTCTTTGAGTGGCTCCCGTTTATCCTTGCAATGATCGCCTGCGGCTTCGCCGGCACCTGGCTCGGGCTCCATGTACTCAGTTCCCTTAGCAACCGGAAGTTCACACTGATCTTCAATATCGTGCTGACCGCGCTTGCGATCCGCCTGCTATGGCAGGCCAATCTCTCAGCCGGCTGGTGGTGACGGAACCACAACAACCCTGTTACGTCCCCGGGATTTGGCGATGTAGCTACCCTCATCCGCCCGGGCCATAACCTCCCGGGGGCCGCTGTCTTCCGGTGTCAGTTCCGTCAGGCCGATACTCGTGGTTACACCGAATGACCGGCCGTCATGCTCAATGCGAAGAGCCTCAACATCCGCGCGGATCCGTTCCGCCAGAGCCTGCGCCCTTGCCATGCCACAGGCGGGCAAAATAATGCCAAACTCATCCCCGCCAAGCCTGGCCACGGTATCGGACTGGCGAACCGAGTCCTTGAACAGGTCCGCCAGCCGTTTGAGCAGATCGTCGCCCAGCAGGTGCCCACCTTCATCGTTTACCGGTTTGAAGTAGTCGAGATCAATGAGCATCAGTACCGAACGGACGTCCTGGCGATCGGCTTCTCCCAGACATCGGACCAGCGAGGCGTTGAACGCCCGCCGGTTGAGTAACTGAGTCAGACTGTCGTGGGTTGCCTCCCAGGACAGCCGTTCCTCCTGCCGGCGGCGGTCGCTGTCATCCCGTAACACGAACACCAGGCGCTCATCCTCGCGACCCTGACGAATGTGCAACATAGTGAGATCAATCGGGAATGGCACACCCAGCGAGTTCCGCAGAGTCACGTAAAGACTGTCCAGATCTTCTCCGGACAGGAACTCCTGCGCTGTCAATTCCCGCTCTTCAGTTTCAATGGTGACCAGCTGGAAAAAGTTCCTGAGTAAGCACTCACCCTCTGTTCCCAGCAGCCGACAGGCGGCATCGTTGGCAAACCGGATCACACCCTCGACGTCTACCATGAGAACGCCTTCCTGTAGGACGCGAAGAATCGTCTCGGCGCGCTGCTGCTCCGTCCTGAGCGCCTCTTCTACCTCCAGCTCATGGGAAATATCCCGAACTACCGTGATGGTACCGAGGGCCTTTTCCGGCGTCTGAATTGCTGCCGTCATCACATCCCCCCAGATCACCTGATCCGGAGCAGGGGATTCCAACCTTAACCGGCCCCGGAAAACGCTCTGGTTCCTGATCGCATTTTTCCAGCCGGCAATCGCCTCCTGTCTGTCGGTGTTATGCACTCGATTGGCCAGGTAACTGTAAGTGAGTTCTTCTGCAGGCCGGCCGACGATGGCCTCGAAAGCCGGGTTGGCAAATTCGATACGGCCCAGAACGTCGGTCTGGACGATGCCGATAGGCGCGCTCTGGGTGAGGGAACGGAAAAAAGCCTCTCTTTCAGCAAGCGATACCAGAACCTCGTCCCGCTCATCGGTCACGGTATTAAAGATTTCTGCGACCTGGCGGATTTCCTTGCCTCCGGCGACGTCCACCGGATCGGAGCGCATACCAAGGTGGCGCTCGCGGATCTGGCTGCCCAGTGTTTTGAGCGGCGCCATCAGTCGCCGGAAGCGCCACAGTGCAATAGGTGCGATCAACAGGATCACCACCAGCAGAATCCATAAGAAGGCATCCACAGTGCGGGTAATCGGCGCCAGCGCTTCTCGAGCCGGCCAGGAAGCTGATACGAACCAGGGCACCTGGGTAAGCTGCTGCACCGACATGATGGTTCGTTCACCCTCGCCGCTGTTAGTCTCCAGCGTGCCTTCAAACCCCTCCATGGCATCCCGGAGCACAGGATTCGCTACCCGCACCGGCGCCATGGCCTCGTCGTCCCTTTGACTGACCACCACAAAACCACTGCGGGTTGCCACTCCGAGATAACCGGTAGTTCCTATGCGGATGTTGATAAACTGATCAAGAAAATTGTTTCCATCCAGGGCAATGGCACCGCCAAGCACACCAATGAAACGTTGGCGGTGGTCGAAGATCGGCGCAGCCACCATGATGGCCGGCTTTTCCTGATAGTTGGAAATATAGGGTTCGCTGATCACCGGCGTGAGCGTGGAGGAAATCCGGCGAAAATACTCCCGGTCGCTGACATTCAGCCCCGCCTGTCGGTAATCTTCTGGATGCTCGGCAATAACCAGGCCCTTTTCATCCATCAGGTAGACCGCATCAAACAGATGCTCCAGGGCCGTTTGCCGACGAATCAGAACCCTGGCCCTTGCGTCCAGAACATCGCTGGACATGGTCAGGTTCTGGGCCACGTGGTTGAGTGCTTCGAGACGCAGGGCGAGCTTGTCATCCAGCTCCCCGGCAATCAGGGTGGCAATGGTTTCCACCTGGTTCCGGGCCTGCTGTTCCAGTTCAGAACGGCTCAGCAAGAAACCGGCGACGGTTACCAGCAAGGCCGTCAGTATGATCGCGACAACCACCAGAGCAACGGCCCGATTCGCCAGGCTGCCCAACCATCGCTTGATCAGCATGACTTCCAGACTCCGCAGCGGATTCGACAACCAGTAATGATCTGACCTCCGTTTTAAGCTCTTATTGGTGGTTCTTATGCATGACTTAAGTCTAACAGAGGGGGTGCTGTAGTCAGATTACAGGCTTGCAAATTCAATGATAATCGTTATTATTTAGTTCCACTTTTGCACATTGAGAACTCCTCTCATGACGGACATCCTCTCGCCTCTGAATACCGGCCCGCTCGCGCAAGTTATTGATATGGGCGGCCCTGTGATGCTGGTGCTGGTGGTGCTCGCGATCATTGGCTTCGTTACCTTCGTGTATCTGATGCTTATCGGAACCCTTTATGCGCCCCGTTTGTCCGGTCAGCTTAAAAAAACCGTAATGAACTGGCAGAATAATCCGGCGTCGATACGGCCGTCAGAAGTGCGACATCAGGCAGGCCGCTGGGGGCGGATGAATCCGCTGCAGCGTCTTGTCACCGATACGATAGAGGCCATTCAGAACGATCAGGACGACCGGCAGATCCGGGAAACCGCCGCACGGGATGCCCAACATGCCCTGGAGCCGTTCGAGGCACCGTTGAAGATCATCGAAGTCATCGCAGCCCTGGCCCCTCTTCTCGGCCTGCTGGGAACCGTACTGGGCATGATGGAGGCCTTCAGCGCCATGGCTGCTACCGAAGGCCGTGCCAATGCCACCCAACTCAGTGGCGGTATTTACGAAGCCCTGACCACTACAGCCGCGGGCCTGGTAGTGGCCATACCGTTTGCTGCACTGGCTGCATGGATCGAGTTCCGGCTGCGACGCATCCACAAGACCATCAACAGCACACTGGTTTCGATTCTGCATATCGTGCCGGAGCAGACTCTGGACGCCGTTGAAGCAGATTACCGGTCGCCGGAAAGCCAGCGTGCCGCCGAAACCGCCGTCGACGAGCCCGACCGTTACTCAACCGCCCGGGGTCAGCGATTCGCCCATGCAACTGGTTGAGCCAAGGCCAAACCGTCCGATTCCAATCCGGATCACGCCCCTGATCGATGTGGTCTTCATTCTCCTGGTGTTCTTTATGCTGACCACCCGGCTATTGCCTGTGGACTACCTGGAATTGGCCAATAACACGTCGAGCCGCAGTCCGGTCACCGGAGAACCGCTACCAGAGCTGACGGTCACGGCCAACGGCGACGTAAGATGGCAGGGCCAGACGTTACCCCTGGAGCGCCTGGTCACCGAGCTGTCTGAAGCCGGTACCACCGAAGTGAACCTCTCAACAACGGGCGACACACCCCTGGGAGCTTTTACCGCGGCCCTTAGCGCTTTGACTGACAGCGGCATCGACACTCACTGGAAGCGGACAAACGCAACGACACCATGAGCGATCTGGTTCCACCTCCGTTTACCTCCGGCAAAACCCTGATGGAACGCGTGGAGGATGCGCTTCTGCCGTTGATCAACCTGGTCTTCCTGCTGTTGATGTTTTTCATCGTTGCCGGCCAGCTTGCCGATGACCCACTGCCCGAATTGCCCGCCACCGAGCAGGGCGAAGACCGTCAGTCTCCTCATGCGGACATGATTGTAAGCGCCAACGGAGACTGGAAGGTCGACGGTGAGCTGCTCAACAAGGAATCCCTGGTTGCCAGGCTGCCGGAACCTGATGGCCAGCAGCCCCTGAAAATTGCCGCTGCCGAGAGCATCACCATGGCAGACCTGGAAACACTCTTCCGCTTGCTGGAGCAGGGCGGATACCAGGATATCCTGCTGTTGACGGAGCCCGCCCGATGATGCCGCAAAAGCCGCCCTTCCGGTGGGCACTTCTGCTGCTCGCAATCGTAGTGACCTTCGTCGCCCTGGCGATCGCCGCTCCCGAAGAGACGGTGGAACTCAACACCCTGGGCGAATCCGCGGTCAACACAGCGCCAGCCATCCGAATCAAGCTGGCTGGCGAACCCGCGCCGAAACCCGACGCCGCGCCAAAGCCAAAACCAGAGCCGAAGCCACAGCCTGCACCTGAACCCAAGCCCGAACCCAAGCCCGAACCCAAGCCCAAGCCCGAGCCTGAGCCCGAGCCCGAGCCAGAACCGGAACCTGAGCCGGAACCTGAACCGGTGACGGAACCAACGCCCGAGCCAGAGGTTGCCGAAGAGGTCGCGGAAGCGGAAACACCGAGCGGTGATCCGGCAGAGACTGCAACAGAGAAACAGTCACAGGCGACCGTTGCACTGCAAAACGCTGGCGTTAGATCGGAAGTGGATAATTACCTGTCCAAACTCAGCCGCCATCTTGCCCGATACTATGAATATCCACGCAGGGCGAGGCGCCTTGGCCAGGAAGGCACACCCGTGATTGTGTTCGAGTTTCAAAGGGACGGATCCCTGGTGGCCCACAGCCTGAGAACCAGCTCCGGACATCAGCTTCTGGACGAGTCAGCGCTGGCCATGCTCGAACAGGCGGCGCCTCTGCCATCAGTGCCGGAAGCAATTGCAGGACAGAAATTCCGCTATGCCTTGCCCGTGCGGTTCAGCCTTCGCTGAGACGTTGCCCTGCTGCGCCAGGTTGCAGCAGCGGTTAATGGGAACGCACCGTTCGGGTGCGTGAGAGCGGAGGTCGCCTCTTCTGCCGAGCCCGGCAACCACAGCACGAAAACTCTTACCCTTCTGATTTAATTCCGGTTTCCTGGCAACCTGCGATTCTGGCACAGTCTCTGCAACTTCTTAGACAGCGGAACCAATGTCGGTTCTGTTCACAGCGACAGATTCATTCAGACGACGGCGTCTACTTGCACCTGCAGATTGCAGGCAGCGGGTATCGCCGTTTTTTTATGGCCGTTTCAAAAGTCTGGTCATCCGATAGAAGTCAGAGGAAAACACTATGTCTTACATCGTGCCTTCGGAATTCGTCACCAAAATGGTCGACGCCGGCGAATCCAAAATTTATATGTCCACCCGGGATACCCTCATCCGGGCTTTCATGGCCGGCGCCATTCTGGCGCTGGCTGCAGCGTTTGCCATCACTGTAGCGGTCGAGACCGGAGTCTTTTTGATCGGCGCTATCCTGTTCCCGATCGGGTTTTGCATGCTCTACCTGATGGGCTTTGACCTGCTGACCGGCGTGTTCATGCTTACACCCCTGGCATTGCTTGATAAGCGCCCCGGCGTAACCCCGGCAGCCATACTGCGCAACTGGGGCTGGGTATTCCTTGGCAACCTGGGCGGCGCGCTGACCGTCGCCTTCATGATGGCCTTTATCTTCACCTATGGTTTCAATACCGACCCGGGTGCCGTTGGCGCGAAGATCGCCAGTGTTGGCGAAGCGCGTACGCTTGGCTACGCGGAGTTCGGGGCTGCCGGCTGGGCCACCATTTTCATTCGCGGCATGCTGTGCAACTGGATGGTATCCATGGGCGTGGTTGGCGCCATGATTTCCACAAGCGTCAGTGGCAAGGTACTGGCCATGTGGATGCCGATCATGCTGTTCTTCTTCATGGGCTTCGAGCACTCCATCGTGAACATGTTCCTGTTCCCTTCCGCCATCATCATGGGCGGCGAGTTCTCAGTGATGGACTACCTGTGGTGGAACGAGATTCCCACCGTGCTGGGTAACCTGGTGGGCGGCCTGGCCTTTACCGGCCTTACCCTCTACACCACCCACGTGCGCACCGCACCCAAGCGCAAGATTGCAGCAGCCTACAGCGACGCTACCCTGGCCCGCACCAACTAAGCCGGGTATTCCTGCAACTCCGGCTGCCGCACCCGCCGGAGTTGCTTTTTCGTTTATCGGGGAAACTCCAGTTCTCAATGACCAGGTCCCTTGCCATTTCCGCCGGCCAGTACTCTGACGCCGGCGCAAAGCCAGTAAACCAGGACTTCCACGGGTTGTTGGTGCCGACGAGCCATCAGCTGATTACCAAGGGCATCGCCGTAGCTATCGCCGACGGCATCAGCTCCAGCAATGTCAGTCAGATTGCCAGCGAGTCCGCCGTTGCGGGTTTTCTCAGCGACTACTTTTCCACCCCGGAAAGCTGGTCGGTAAAACAATCCGCCCAACGGGTATTACGGGCAACCAATGCCTGGCTCCACGCCCAGACCCGGCAAAGCCAATATTGCTATGACCGCGACCGCGGGTATGTCTGCACCCTGAGCGTGATGGTGCTCAGGTCCGCCACCGCGCATCTGTTTCACATTGGCGATGCCCGCATCTACCGGGTTCACCACGACCAGCTGGAACAGCTCAGCACCGATCACCGGCTCTGGCTCTCCCGGGAAGACAGCTGCCTGAGCCGCGCCATGGGCATCGGCAATCAACTGGACATCGATTATCAAAGCCTGCCGATCCAACCCGGCGACACGTTCCTGCTGACCACCGACGGCATCCATGAACACCTGGACGAGCGAACCATGGCCCGCATCATTCGGGAATCTGCCGATGACCTGGACGCCGCCGCCCGCCAGCTGGCAGCCACAGCCCTCGAACGGGGCAGCACCGACAACCTGACGGCCCAGATCATTCGGATCGACTCGGTACCTTCAGCGCGGGAAAGCAGCGAGTTGTTTCACGAGCTGGCCAGGCTACCGTTTGCGCCGGAACTGCAGCCGGGACACCGTCTGGACGGCTACCGGATTCTGAGGCAGATTCATGCCAGCAGCCGTAGCCACGTCTACCTGGCCGTGGATGAGGAAACCGAAACCCGGGTGGTGCTGAAGATGCCATCACTGGAACAGCGGCACGATCCGGTCTATCTGGAACAATTCTCCACCGAGCAGTGGATTGCCCGGCGAATCAACAGCGACCATGTTGTCAGGCCGTTCCGACCAGACCGCCACCCCAGCGTTCTCTACCAGGCCACCGAGTTCGTGGAAGGCCGTACTCTTCGGCAATGGATGCTGGATAACCCGGCCCCGGCACTTGAAACCGTGCGTGATCTCGTCGAGCAGATCGGTAAAGGCTTGCGGGCTTTTCACCGGCTTGAAATGGTGCACCAGGACCTGAAACCGGACAACGTGCTGGTGGATACTCATGGTACCGTCACGCTGATTGATTTCGGTGCCACCCGGATCGCCGGCCTGGAGGACTCTGATATCGGCGAGCAGGCCGTTCCTCGGGGAGCAGCGCTTTACAGTGCTCCGGAGACCTTTCTCGGCGAGCCAGGCAGCTGGTTATCAGACCAGTTCTCCCTGGGCGTGATTACCTACCAGCTGCTCACCGGCCAGCTACCCTACGGCCCGGATGTACCTAAAATCCACAGCCGAAACCAGCTTAGAAACCTGAAATATCAGCCTGCTCGACAGTTCCGGGAGAGTCTGCCCGGGTGGGTCGACGATGCCATCGAAAAAGCGGTTCACCCCCAGGCCCACAGACGCTATCCAGCGCTCTCGGAATACCTGTACAACTTGCGACACCCTCCCGTCGATTGGCACAAGCGTCATCGGCCGCCATTAATGGAGCGCAATCCCGTGGCCTTCTGGCAGGGTGTATCCGGGTTATTGCTCCTGGCATTGCTGGCAGCCCTCGGCCTGGGCTGAAGCGGCATTGCCCGAGCAAATTCTTGCCCAGCCAGCAATCCGTCGCCTGGCGTTCGGGCGCGGGATTGCCTGGCAATCCCTGAGCATCTCCGAGAAAAACGCCAACCCACTGTTTTCAATACAATTATCTCTTCTGGCACAGGCTTTGTACTGAAACTCGGCGTCCAGGGAACACCCCGGGGACACTATTCATTCACAAGTCATGGAGCAGACTATGCCAACTCCTTGTTATATCAGTATCGAAGGCCAAACCCAGGGCAACATCACTGCCGGCGCATTCACTTCCGATTCCGTCGGCAACATCTACGTGGAAGGCCACGAAGACGAAGTGCTGGTTCAGGAATTCAGCCACGTCGTTACCGTACCGACCGACCCCCAGTCCGGTCAGCCTTCCGGACAGCGCGTGCACAAGCCGTTCAAGTTCACCTCCGCCTTGAACAAAGCCACCCCGCTGATGTACAACGCCCTGGCCTCCGGCGAGATGCTGCCCAAGGTCGAGCTGAAATGGTACCGCACCTCCGTTGAGGGCAAGCAGGAGCACTTCTTCTCCACCATCCTCGAAGATGCCACCATCATCGACATCAACTGCAACATGCCCCACTGCCAGGACGCCGGGAACGCCGACTTCACTCAGCTGGTCACCGTTTCCCTGTCCTACCGCAAGGTAACCTGGGAACACGCCGTTGCCGGTACTTCCGGTGCTGACGACTGGCGTTCGCCGATCGAGGCGTAATCACGCCAGAAGGGCCCCGCAGGGGTCCTTCTGCTTTTGCAGGGATGAAAAAAATGGATAGTCAATTGTCGGCCGAAGACATTGATAAAATCAGAGCCATCATTAAGGCGTTCTACGGCCATTCTGTTGCTTCAGGATTCACTGAAAGCAGCGTAACCGAAGAAACCGCGCGCGCTATCGCCCATATGCTCGTGGAAACCGTCGATTGTAGTAGATGGGTTGATGCTGTTCCGTCTCCACAGGACCTACTACGACCAACACGCAGGATCACAAAATGGGCTTTACGCCTGATTCGCGAGGCAGGGAAACCTTTTTTGCAGAACGAAGTGAAGGTAAGCTGGCTTTGCCGAACTGTTCGTTCTGGCCAGTTCAGATCCTCTATCGAAACGACATTGAGATGAGACTCCCACCATGGCAAGGATAGCCCTAGCTTTATCATTTTTACTTCTTCTCTCCGGCTGCGCATCCCAATCGTCATTGGTCATTCAACCATACAGCGAACTAGCTATAGAAGTACCAGAAAAGATGTTCTCCTCTGTGAAGATGAGGGATGGCGAGCTTGTATTTTTGAGAAACAACCGGGTCGTAGGTTTTGTCAGATCGGAGGAGATTCCAAGTACAGTAAGCTCAAGTTCAGCGATTGACACCTCAACGACGCTTTTTGAGAGTGCCAATCAGGGTTCAAGTAAACCAATTTGGATGGAGCAAATTCCCGAAGCTCAGGTATTTGGAGTAGTTCAGGGGGACTTTAGAACCGTATTTATTGTACCGAACGGCCAAGCTCAATCGCTTATTACCTTCCAGGGGCCAGCTGAAAGCTCGACCTCATTGCGGATAAATGGCGCAAAGATTTCAGAATAATGCATAGCTGCCACTCACCCAGGTCCCGAATTCAGCAGCCTGCCAGCAGCTTTACATCGAAATACAACCGGTAAAGAAACCGCTCCATGGCGTAATACTGCAGCAGTTCATCAAAGCGGCGCTTTTCTTCCCGGGACTTATTCAGCAATCTCTGCCGAACGGACGCAGCAGTGTTTTGTGCCACCGTGATCTCCTTTCACTCTTTTAATTCCATCGCCAGGATGATTCTGTTCACAGCTTGGCTTCCAAGTAGGGTGCCATGACATTGGCGACCCTGCAGATTCTGGCATATTCCATCAGTTTGCCTGGACGGAAGTTTTTGCGGGTGCGGTATAGATCCAACGCCTCCAGAACCACATCCATGCCGATTCGATTCCGGAACTTGAAACAGTCGGCCAGGGTTTTCTCAGGGTTGTAGACGTTCAGGGTGATGGCATCCACGTCAACCTGTTCAATGCCTTCACTAAAGGCCCGCCCGGAGAACCGGTACCCGGCTACCGGCGGATAATCCAGCACCGGCAAACGGGCATCCCGCTCCACCGCCAGATGCACCTGATGGGGAATCTGTGTAGTAATGTCGTGCCAGGCCAGCGCGGAAATCAGACAAAGCACCGCATTGGGAAAACGGGTAGCGGCAGCCACCAGATCCGGGTTCTCTATTGAGGGCAGGTCCGCCAGCCGGTAAAGGCCACGGCTGACCGGCTCAATCAGCCCCTCGTCCCGAAGCTGATAGAACTGGTACCGGCTAAAGCCCCGAGCCAGCGCTTCTGTCAGGCGGAGCTGACCGCCGCGTTGACGGAACATGGTTTGGAGTTTTGCCCTGGAAGATCGGGCGGAGTCGGAGCCAGACAAGTCGTCACCACTTATTTATATATGGTGACAGTTTGTCTGAATGGCATAGGTCATTCAAGTATCGGCTTCGCTGGACCTTTCCCAAGGTCGATAATCAGTACCACCGCATAATATTGCCGAGCCAGACCATAGCAAACCGTAAATTCGAACGTTAAGCTTGTTTGGTATTACGCATCCGTGAAGTAGCCAGGTACCCAGGTTTGCAGAAAGCGCCCCTACCAACCCAGACCGCCATCAGCCTTGGCGAACTCATGTGCGCCGTCACCCGGGACTGGCTCTGGCAACCGGCAGAGCAGTGGGTCCGGGAACGCAATCCGGGCAGCGTCCTGCATTGCCGGGTTGGGTCCGGCCAGGCCACCTATCACCGTTACGATTCTCGAGACCGGCAACACCTGATCACCTACGGTGTCCGCATGATTGCCGCCAAGCACCAGCCGGAGACGGCGAGCGGCTGGTTGTCGGGCCGGGAGATCCGGAAACGGGGGTACTTTGGCGGGGAACTGAGCACTCTGAATCTGTTGGCACACACCTGCTGCCATGAGTTTGCCCATCTCCTGCAGCAAAGTGCCGGACAGCGGTATCGGGGTTCTGTGCACAACCGCCATTTCTACACCATTCTGGATGAGTTGCACGAGAACGGGGCCGCGCAAGCGACCCGTAAGGCCCTGGCAGATGAGGCCAGGGAACAGGGCCTGGCGCTACCGGATACGCCCTTCGAGCCTGTGGACACAAGGCAACAGATGGCCCACTGGCAGGTGGGCGATACCGTACGCTTTGGTGCCGGCCGGCGGGAACTGCACGGGCAGATTATCCGGGTCAATCGAAAGACCTGCACCGTGGACGGTATCGGGCACTCGAAAGGGGTGCGTTACAGGGTTCCGGTGCAGATGCTAAGCCCGCTTACACCGCCTCGCTAGCGGCAACCAGGAGACTCCGAATTTCCGGCACACAGGACCCACAGTTGGTGCCGCATTTGAGCTCACGGCCGAGGGCATCGACGCTGTTGGCACCCCGCCCAATCGCCTGCTGAATCTGTCGGTCCCCGACCTGGAAGCAGCTGCAAACCAGGTTGCCGGCGTCATCCCCATCGACGGCCTTTGCCGCCAGCAGGCCGCGCCGGCTCGCCTCGTCGAGCTCTGACTGACTAAAGCAGCTGACCAGCCAGTCCACGGATGGCAAGGCAGACGGGTCACGATCCACCATGAGTACCGCCTCCAACTGACCATTGCGCAACCGCGCCGCCCGGAAGCGGCCTTCGCGGACGTCTTCCATCACCAGCTGCGGCTGGCCGCCGAGCCAGTCTGGCACAGCACTTTTCCAATCCATGTTGCACTGCCCCGCAACGATCCAGCTATCGCAATCGGGCAGAACCTGTTGGGCCCAGTAGTCTGCCTTCCAGCGTTTCGGACGATCCCGTCGCACCAGCAAACGTCCATACCAACGGGCAGGCCAGTGGGTGAGGGTAGCACGACCGTGCTTGGCCTCCGGTTGCCCGGATATCGGGTCCACCAGGCTGTCAGTAAGCGCTGTAGCCAGACCCTGCCCGGTGAACTGATCGTTCCAGTGGATCGGCACAAACACCTCACCACGCCGCTGCTCCGGCGCACTGCGCACCCGGCCGACAAAGTGCCCATGGGCACTCTTCAGTGTTGCCAATGCCCCCGGGGTGAGGGAAAGCGCCCGAATATCCTCGGGATGCACCTCAATGAACGGCTCGGGGCGATGGGCCAGCAACCGGCTGGACCGGGCTGTCCGGGTCATGGTGTGCCACTGGTCCCGGATACGGCCCGTATTCACAATCAACGGAAACGCTTCATTCGGATTCCTGGCCGGTAATCGAGAGGCAATCGGGATCAGGCGGGCGCGCCCATTGGCGGTAGCAAACCGACCGTCAGTGAACAGTCGCCTGGAATCAGACGCCGCCCCGGTAACCGGCCATTGGACAGGCTCAAGCAACTCGTATTGTTCATTGCTCAACTCCGCCAGCCCGGAAATATCAAAGAAACGCTGACCGGCGTTCTCGAACCCCGACAACCGGGCATGTTCCCGGAAAATGTCCGCGGGCCGTTCATAGTCAAAGCCCGCCTGGTGTCCCAGCGCGCGGGCCACCGCACTGACGATCCACCAGTCCGGCCGGGCCTCTCCGGGCAACGGCAGAAAGCGCCGCTGACGGGAAATGCAGCGTTCGGAATTGGTAACCGTGCCGTCTTTCTCACCCCAACCCGCCGCCGGCAACAGGATGTCTGCATGGCGAGCGGTGTCAGTGTCCCTGACGCAATCAGACGCAATGACAGTCGGGCACAGGTCCAGGGCCCGCCGGATACGATGGGTCTCCGGCAAACTGACCGCAGGGTTGGTGGCCATGATCCACAACACCTTGATATCACCCCGCTCAACCGCATCGAACAGGTCTACGGCTTTCATGCCCGGTCCATCTGGGACCGCCTCGGTCTCCCAGAACCGGGCCACGCGGTCCCGGGCACCCGGGCTGTCGTAATCCATATGGGCGGCAAGGGTGTTGGCCAGCCCTCCCACTTCCCGGCCACCCATGGCATTGGGTTGGCCGGTCAGGGAAAGGGGGCTCGCGCCGGGCTTGCCCACCCGGCCTGTGGCCAGATGGCAGTTGATAATGGCGTTGCCCTTATCGGTGCCGGCCGAAGACTGATTGATGCCCTGGGAGAACGCCGTCACCGTGCGCTGCTCTTCTGCGAACCATCGGTAAAAGGTAATGACATCTTCTAACGGCAGCTCGCAGATCCTGGACACCGCTTCGGGAGAGGGTGCCGCGGATCTGGCAGCGCTGAGGCTGGCGTCGAAACCCTCACAATGATCAGCCAGGTAACCATGGTCAACAGTCTGCTGGTCGGCCAGCCAGACCAGTAAGCCATTGAACAGCACCGTATCGGTCCCGGGGCGGATGGCCAGATGCAGATCCGCCAGATCGCTGGTCGCGGTTTTACGGGGATCAATCACCACCACACGACGACCGGGTCGCGCCGAAGCCTGCATTCTCTGATAGAGCACCGGATGCGCCCAGGCGGCATTGCTGCCCGCCAGCACCAACAGGTTGGCCAGTTCCAGGTCTTCATAACAGCCAGGAACCAGATCCCCGCCAAAGGCCCTTTTATGGGCAGCGACGGCGGACGACATGCACAGGCGGGAATTGGTATCCACGTTGGGTGTGCGGATAAACCCCTTGGCCAGTTTGTTGGCCACGTAATAATCTTCCGTCAATAACTGACCGGAGAGATAGAAGGCCACAGACTCGGGCCCATGAAGCGCCACTGATTCACGAATCCGTCGGGCCACTTCCGCCACTGCCTGCGGCCAGGCACTTTCACGACCGTGAACAACAGGCCGCAACAGTCGTCCATCAGGAGTCAGCGTTTCGTGTAAGGCAGAGCCCTTCACGCAAAGGCGCCCCAGATTCGCCGGATGTGTCTCATCCCCGCGGGTCGCAGAGGGCGTTGCGCTCACTCCACAACCCACACCGCAATACGGGCAGGTGGTTTGAACCGTCGCCGGTTTTTTGTTGGTACCGGTCACAGCACCTCCTCGAGTTTCATAAAAAAAGCCCGCCAATCCGGATGCCTTGGAGGCGCATCAGGGGCGGGCTTCTTTGCCAATGGAATCAGGTTGTCTTGAACAGTCGCATAACCGGTTGCAATAACAGGGCCATTCCGATCGAGAGCGGCTCCGGGGTCTGCCAGGCACCGACTATGGCGGCCCTCGAGGATTTCAGCCCCGCATCAATGCGCCAAGGCTCCGGGCCAACCATCAAATCCGGTATCAAAGTGGTGCAAACCTGCCCTACCACGCACTAAAACCAGACGAATACCCGCTCACCATACCTGCCGCCTCCTCGAAGAACTCTCCTAACTCGTTGTTTTATCGAGACCATCCGATATGGCACGGCCCGTGCAAGACCACAAACAGAGACGCGCGTTACGACTCAACAGAAAACTGATCCCCAGGCACAGGCGCCTGCTTTCCGGCAACGGAGAGCGGGCGTTTTTGCGTTTGGGCCACACAGAATGAGGTATATCCATGTACACGCTCACACGAAGAACCGCCCGCTGGCTGACTCGAATTCTGCTAACAGCCACCTTCTGGACAGTCAGCACGGGGACTCACGCGGAAATTGGTCCGGCCGAGAAGCCGGACCTCAAGCTCGGCTTTATCAAGCTGACCGATATGGCGCCCCTGGCGATTGCCTGGGAACAGGGCTTCTTTATGGACGAAGGCCTGTTTGTAGAACTGGAAGCGCAAGCAAACTGGAAGGTCCTGCTGGACCGGGTGATTACCGGAGAACTGGATGGCGCCCATATGCTCGCCGGCCAGCCCCTCGGCGCCTCCATTGGCTACGGCACCCGGGCCGATATCATCACGGCCTTCAGCATGGACCTGAACGGTAACGGCATAACGGTTTCCAATGATGTCTGGGACACCATGAGCCAGCATATCCCCGATAATGCCGACGGCAAGCCCGAGCACCCGATCAGCGCCAGTGCACTTCTGCCCGTGGTGGAAGCGGCCCGGGATCGGGGCGAACGGTTCCGGATGGGCATGGTGTTTCCCGTGTCCACCCATAACTATGAGCTTCGTTACTGGCTGGCAGCCGGAGGACTGAACCCCGGCTACTACGCCCCCCAGCGCGGCGACACCAGCGGCACTCTGGAAGCCGACGTGCACCTGTCAGTGACGCCACCGCCGCAGATGCCGGCCACTATGGAAGCGGGCACTATACAGGGTTACTGCGTGGGCGAGCCCTGGAACCAGCAGGCGGTTTTCATGGGCATTGGCGTTCCCGTCATCACCGATTATGAAATCTGGCCGAACAACCCGGAGAAGGTCTTTGGCGTGACCCGTCAGTGGGCCGAAGACTACCCCAACACACACCTGCGCCTGCTTCGCGCGATGATTCGCGCCGCCCACTGGCTCGATGAGAACAACAATGCCAACCGGGACGAGGCCGTGAAAATTCTGGCCCGGCCCAGCTATGTAGGTGCCGATGAGGCGGTGATTGCCAACTCCATGACCGGTACCTTCGAGTATGAAAAAGGTGACGTCCGCGAGGTCCCGGATTTCAATGTCTTCTTCCGGTATCACGCCACCTACCCGTATCCGTCCGATGCCATCTGGTATCTCACCCAGATGCGCCGCTGGGGCCAGATCCCCGAGGCCAAGCCGGACGACTGGTATATGGAAACCGCAGCCAGGGTTTACCGGGCCGACATCTACCAGCAGGCGGCCCGTTCACTGATTGCCGACGGCACGCTGAAGGCCTCCGATTTTCCGGACTTCGATGCCGAGAACTTTCAGCGCCCGCAACAGGGCGAGCTGATTGACGGTATCGCCTTCACCCCCCGAACACCCAACGCCTATATCGACAGTTTCGACATCGGCCTGAAAGGTACGCAAACCCCGTAACCGGGTTTGCAAGGAGGTTTGATAACCATGACTACGATCACTTCGGCCAAACACACCCCCCAGCCGCCGCGCTGGCTGGCCCAGAGACTCAAGTCCCTCGGTGAGTCGCTGACACCCGGCCAGCTCGCCGCCACCGGGCGCCAGATGTTGCTGCCATTGATAGGTATTCTGGTATTTGTCGGTTTCTGGCATCTGGCTGCACCGCAGGTGGAGACCTCCCTGGGCAGCTTCCCGGGTCCGGCCCAAGTCTGGGAACAATCGGGGCAACTCTGGCAGGAGCACGTCAACCAACGCGAGCGTGCCGACAAGTTCATTGCCATGCAGGAAGAGCGGAACGCCCGGATTCTGGCGGACAACCCCGAGGCTGAGGTCAGGATCCGGAATTACCCCGGTGCCCCCACCTTTCCCGACCAGATCCTGACCAGTCTGGTTACGGTCCTGGCCGGATTCATCGTGGCGACCGCTATCGCCGTGCCCCTGGGCATCGTGGTTGGCCTGAACCGGCACTTCCAGGCGGCGGTCAACCCGCTGATCCAGGTTTTCAAGCCGGTGTCACCGCTGGCCTGGTTGCCGCTGGTGACCATGGTGGTCTCAGCAACCTACGTGAGCGATGACCCAATGTTCGAGAAGTCGTTCCTGACCTCCATGATCACGGTCACCCTGTGCAGTCTTTGGCCCACACTGATCAATACCAGTGTCGGTGTGGCCGCGGTCAATCCGGATCTGCTGAATGTCTCCCGGGTGCTGCGGCTGTCGTTCTGGACCCATGTCCGCAAGGTGGTTCTGCCTTCTTCGGTGCCGATGATTTTCACCGGCCTTCGGGTGTCGCTGGGCATTGCCTGGATGGTGCTGATCGCGGCCGAGATGCTGGCCCAGAGCCCGGGGTTGGGCAAGTTCGTATGGGATGAATTCCAGAACGGCAGCAGCCAGTCCCTCAGCAGGATCATGGTGGCGGTTCTGGCTATCGGGTTTATCGGGTTTGTGCTGGATCGGGTGATGCTTTTGATTCAGCGCCGGGTTGCCTGGAACGAATGAGCCCTGGTTTGGAGTATGCCGCACCGGGCAGGGGATGCCTCCCGGGACACGCGGTGAATACATCCATGTACGCTCCGCAAAAACATCCATGTTTTTGAGGGTCCCGGGAGGCATCCCCTGCCCGGTGCTCCGCATGATTGAGAGGTGACTTCCATGAGTAAAACACATTTGGAACTGACTGGTGTCGAGATGGCGTTTGATACGCTGAAGGGGCCGTTTGTGGCCCTGGACAACATTAATCTGAAGATACAGAAGGGCGAGTTTGTTTCCCTGATTGGCCACTCCGGTTGTGGCAAGTCCACAGTCCTGAACATTGTGGCTGGCCTGCTTCAGGCCACCAAGGGTGGCTGTGTGCTGGATGGCCATGAGGTGAATTCGCCGGGGCCGGAGCGGGCGGTGGTGTTTCAGAACCATGCGCTGATGCCCTGGCTGACGGTGTACGAAAATGTCGAGCTGGCAGTGCAGCAGGTGTTTCGAAAATCCATGGGCAAGCAGGAGCGACGCGACTGGATTCATCACAATCTGGAACTGGTTAATATGGCCCATGCGGCGGACAAGCGGCCGGGTGAGGTATCGGGTGGTATGGCCCAGCGGGTGGGGATTGCCCGTGCCCTGGCCATGAAACCCAGTGTTCTGCTGATGGACGAGCCGTTCGGCGCGCTGGATGCACTGACGCGGGCCCACTTACAGGACTCGTTGATGGAGATTCAGCAGGAGTTGAACAACACGGTAATCATGATCACCCACGATGTGGACGAGGCGGTGTTGCTGTCAGACCGGATCATCATGATGACCAACGGGCCCGAGGCCACCGTGGGCGAGGATCTCTACATTGACCTGCCCCGGCCGCGCAACCGGGTGACTCTGGCCGATAACCCGGAATACGTGCATTACCGGCAGGAGGTCTTGCGCTTCCTGTACGAGAAACAGCGCAAGCTGGAGCACATCTCGCCACGTCGTTCGGGAAAGCCGGAAGCCTCCGAGGGTGAGCAACCGAAGGCCCGGGCCGCCAGGGCGTGATACGTTTCGGTTACTTCAGCACATCCGCCATGGACACCAGGGCCCGGGCTACCTCGGGCAACTTCCGGCCCTGGTCCATGGCCAGTTTCCTTAATACCCGGTGAGCCTCGTCGTTGCTGATCCTGCGATGTTCCATCAGCAGCAGCACGGCTTTTTCCTGGGTTTTGCGGTCTTCCAGAGCTTCCCTGGCACTCTGCAGTTCATCGGTCATCTGTTGCAGGCGCCGGGTCTGCTCCTGGACCAGATCGAAGATGGAGCGGCCAAACTGCTGACCAATACCATCGCTGGCCCAGGACTCACCGGCCTGTTGTTCGTTTCCGGAATCGCACAGCACCAACATGGGTTGAGACGCCGGTTCCTGGGCATCCAGGGAAGTAATCAGGGTTTCCTGGTGGGCCAGCGAGTTTCTGGCATCGGCAAAACGCTCGGTGCAACGGGCGTGAAAACAGCCCTCCACGGAATCCTCTATCTTTTTGAGTTCATCCATCCGCTCAGACATGAGCCTGAACCATTCATCGGCCAGGGCCGGGTCCAGGTCTTTATAACGACCAATGGCAGTGCCCCGCTGGCGGAGGTTTTCAATTTCCGACTCACGGGGGTTTTCGCGCAGTTTTTCCCACAGGTCCAGGGAACCCTCATCGGCAAAGCTGTTAAACACCTCGAAACAGCGTTCCTGCGCCTCAATCAGGTGCGCCATGCGCTCTGACAGTGCACGATCAAACCGGCCACTGGAAAAACCCGCCGAACCCACAGCCCGCTCCTGTCCACAGAATTCTTTGCCGTTCATCAGGTGCACCATGGCCACCAGAAGCCCTGCTATGGTGGGGTCAACCGCGGTATCGGCAGCCTCAAACACCACCGCAATCAGGTTGTGGATCAGGGCACTGTAATCCTCGGTGGCAGAGGCCGCAGTTACTTTCCGGGCCACCACACACCGTCGCAGTTCCGGCAGGCCCTCAAGGCCGTGAAGGGCGCTCGCAAGCTGGTTAAGCAGGCGGCTACTGACAGGATGCGCCGTCAGTTCCTGGTGAATCTCGGCAAGGGCCTGCTCGAACTCCGAACGGAGCCGATCCGACGTCGCAACCAGGTGTTTTCGCTCCTGGGCAAACTTTTCGCCGGAAGAACCAAGAAACACGTTAGACGCGCCCCGCTCGCACTGCAGTGCATGTACCAGATTGCTGATGCACTGGACCAGTTTGCCCATCTGCAAGAAGTACTGGAGGTTCATCAACTCACAGCTTTTCGAGGCAATCAGGTAGTCGCCCGCGGATGGCGATTTATAGGCGGCGGCACGTTTGGTGTTCATAACAGACTCCGGAGGCAGACAGCCTCTAATGCGACAATCACGGTCAGATCAGTCACTCGCGTAACCAACCTCCTGCCAGTGCGCAGCAATTACCGCGCCACCGCATCTGGCCCAAAACCGTGCAATCCGCCCCGTCGCAGGGCAGTTTTCAAGTGTTCGTACAGGTGATAGCAACCCTGAAAAACGCTAACCGTATGATTTTTATAGGTTCGAAGAACTGGCACGAAGATCGCTTTGCAATTGGTAAGGACGAACGTCCCGGCCAAGGATCAGGCCGGACCATCAGATCATTGTTGTTGGCATTGGCGCCGGACCATCGATTTCCCCTCGGGAATAGATGCTCCGGCTTTTTTTGTTTGGTCGAAAAGTACGGGTTCGAGCGAAATGACAGGAAACACTGAATCGACACTGGTGATCTGCGGGCACGGCATGGTTTCGCAACGCCTGCTGGAAGCTCTCTGCCGTGGGCGAGTCAGACCGTTTACCCGCATCATCGTGTTCAACGGTGAAGGTTCCGCTGCCTACAACCGGATACAACTCTCGCTGTTGCTCGCCGGCGAAACAAACGAAGACTCTCTGGCGTTGCAGCAGGACGAGTGGTTTCGGAACAACGGCATTGAAGTCTGCAACGGAGAACCGGTAGTCGCCATCAATCGGGAAGATCAAACGGTGACCACCGGATCCGGTCGGGTACAACCCTATACCCATCTGGTGCTGGCCACCGGATCTCGGCCCGCAAAACCGGGGCTACCGGGCGAAGACCTTCCGGGTGTCATGACCTTCCGGGACCTGGAAGACACCAGGACCCTGATTGAGTCTGCTGGCCGCCATCGGCGAGCGGTGGTCGTCGGCGGAGGCTTTCTTGGCCTGGAAGCCGCTGAAGGTCTCCGCCAGCGTGGTATGGCCGTCACCCTGCTGCACCGCAGCGGCCATCTTCTGAACCGTCAGTTGGACAGAATCGGGGGTCAGCTCCTGCAACAGCACATGGAAGAGCGGGGCGTAAATATTCGCACCGGAACGGCTCCCAAAGCCCTGCTCGGGCGATCCATGGTCCGGGCAGTCCAGCTGGATGACGAAACCCTGATCAGCACCGATCTGGTGCTGTTCGCCACGGGCATCACGCCCGCTACCGAGCTTGCCAGGACCGCCGGTCTGGAGTGCGATCGCGGCATTCTGGTGAACGGACAGCTACGTACCAGCGACCCCGCAATCTCTGCGCTGGGTGAGTGCTGTCAGTTGGGCAACAGCACCTTCGGACTGGTGGAACCCGGATACCAGCAGGCCGAGGTACTTGCAGGCGTACTCAGCGGAAACACTCCGGACGCCGAGTATCGGCCGGTGGATACACCAACCCGCCTGAAGATCAGCGGGGTTCCGATTTTCTCCTGCGGACAGATCAGCCCCGACGGGGACACCGAATCCGTGGTCTGGCAGGACCACGAACAGAACCACTATTGCCGGCTGCTGATCCGCAATCAGCGCCTGACCGGCGCCGTACTGCTGGGCGACACCCGGGACGGCCCCTGGTACAGCCAGCGAATTCAGCAGAAGGACGATATTTCCCGCTACCGGGACTTCATTGCATTCGGCAAGAACTACTGCGAGGCGGCGGCATGAGCCGCTCCGGAAAGAGGACAGACCCATGAGCAAGAAAACCCTGATAGTCGTCGGCAACGGCATGGTCGGCCATCACTTCCTGGAACAATTCTGCGCCAGCCCGGCCGCTGCCAATTTCGAGATCATCGTATTCGGCGAGGAAAAACAGCTGGCCTATGACCGAGTCCACCTGTCCGAGTATTTCGGCGGCTCCAGCCATGCCGATCTCGCCATGGGCACGCTGGAGTGGTACACCGAGCAGGGCATTCAACTGCACCTGAACGAACAGGTAACCGGCATCAACCGGGAACATCGCACCCTGGAAACGCCCCGTGGCAGCTACCAGTACGACGAACTGGTGCTGGCCACCGGCTCCTATCCGTTTGTGCCCCCCATCAAGGGCAATGATCGCCCGCACTGCCTGGTTTACCGGACCCTGGATGACCTGGATGCCATTCGCGCCAGCTCGGAGGGTGCCCGCACAGGCGTGGTGGTAGGCGGCGGCCTGCTGGGTCTTGAAGCTGCCAATGCGCTCAAGAGCCTGGGACTGGAGGCCCACGTGGTGGAATTTGCGCCCCGGCTGATGCCGGTTCAGCTGGATGCCGATGGCGGCGCCCTGCTGCGCCACAAGATTGAGGAGCTGGGCGTTCAGGTACACACCGAGAAGGCGACCACAGCGATCACCGAGGGCGAGGATGCCCGTCTGCGCATGAATTTCAGCGACGAATCCTTCCTCGAGACAGACCTGATCGTCTTCTCCGCCGGCATTCGGCCCCAGGACGCCCTGGCCCGGGCCAGCGGCCTGGAGATCGGCGAGCGCGGCGGCATCGTGATCGACAACCACTGCACCACTTCGGACCCCCATGTGCACGCCATTGGCGAGTGCGCACTCTGGGAACAGAAAATTTTCGGCCTGGTGGCCCCCGGCTACACCATGGCCCGCACTTTGTCTGCCGCCCTGAACGGTGATCGTGACACGGCCTTCACCGGCGCCGACATGAGCACCAAGCTCAAATTGCTGGGCGTGGACGTGGGTTCCATCGGCGACGCCCATGCCCAGACCCCGGGCGCCCGCAACATCCGCTTCAACGATGAACAGGCAGGCCACTATCGACGAATGGTGATCAGCGAGGATGGCAAGACCCTGCTGGGCGCCATTCTGGTGGGCGACAACAGCCACTACGACACTCTGCTGCAATACGCCCTCAATGGCATCACCCTGCCGGAGAATCCGGAAACGCTGATCCTGCCGGAGAGCCAGGGCGGGGCACCGGCCCTGGGCCCCGATGCCCTCCCGGAAACCGCTTCGATCTGCTCCTGCCACAACGTCACCAAGGGCGATATCTGCGGCGCCATTGATGCCGGCTGCTCGGACCTTGGCAGCGTCAAGGCCGAAACCAAGGCCAGCACCGGCTGTGGCGGCTGCACCGCCCTGCTCAAGAACGTAGTGGACAGCGAGCTGGAGAAACGCGGCGTGGAGGTCAGCAAGGATCTGTGCGAGCACTTCCCGTACAGTCGCCAGGAGTTGTTCCACCTGGTGAAGGTGAACGGCATCCGCACCTTCCGCACCCTGATCAGTCAGCACGGCAAGGGGCACGGCTGCGACATCTGCAAACCGGCCGTGGCCTCGATTCTGGCCACCTGCTGGAACGAGCACATCCTGGCCACCGACCACGTGCCGCTTCAGGACACCAACGACACCTTCATGGCCAACATGCAGAAGAACGGCACCTACTCGATCGTGCCGCGCATTCCCGGCGGCGAGATCACCCCGGACAAGTTGATTGTGCTGGGTGAGGTGGCGAAGCAATACGATCTGTACACCAAGATCACCGGTGGCCAGCGCGTGGACCTGTTCGGTGCCACCCTGAGCCAGTTGCCGGAGATCTGGGAAAAACTGATTGCCGCCGGGTTCGAGACCGGCCATGCCTATGGCAAGTCACTGCGTACCGTGAAGTCCTGCGTTGGCAATACCTGGTGTCGCTACGGCGTTCAGGACAGCGTGGGCATGGCGATTCGCCTTGAGGACCGCTACAAAGGGCTGCGAGCTCCCCACAAGGTGAAGATGGCAGTCTCCGGCTGTACCCGGGAATGCGCCGAAGCCCAGAGCAAGGACTTTGGTGTGATTGCCACGGAGAACGGCTGGAACCTGTATGTCTGCGGCAACGGTGGCATGCGGCCCCGCCACGCCGATCTGTTTGCCACGGACCTGTCTGACGAGGAGCTGATCCGAACCATCGACCGGGTGGTGATGTTCTATGTACGCACGGCCGACCGGCTGCAGCGCACCAGTGTCTGGATGGAAAATCTGGAGGGCGGCCTGGAGTACCTGAAGCAGGTGGTGCTGGAGGACAGCCTGGGCATTGGCGCGGAGCTGGAGGAGCACATGGAGGGGATTGTTGGGACCTACCAGTGCGAGTGGAAGACGGCCGTCGAGGATCCGGAGAAGCGGAAGCGCTTCCGGGAGTTTGTGAATGCGCCTTCGCAGAGCGATCCGGTTCAGGAGTGGACGGTTGAGCGGGGGCAGCGTCGGCCTGTTTTGGAGTCTGCGTAGCCTTTAGGTTCTGGTGAAGAGCAAGGCGCCATGGGGGTGCTTTTCTTCTGGGAAAAACAACTCGCTTCGCTCAGACATCTTTTTCCCGACAGAAAAGCACCCCCATACCACCTCGCTCACCAAGCTTCCGTGGTATCGCTTGTAACGCACAGTTGAAATAAACGCAGAAGGAATAGGAGAAACACAATGAAACCACGCACTCGTTGGGAAGCCGTTTGCACAGTAGAAGACCTGGTCCCGGAATCCGGCATCGCGGTCTGGACTGAGGACGGACCGGTGGCGGTGTTTTATCTGCCGCATCGGCTGCCGGCGTTGTTTGCCATCAGTCACACAGATCCGTTCAGCGGCTCGAATGTGCTAGCCCGGGGTATTACCGGGGATCTGAAAGGGGAGCCGGTGGTGGCGTCGCCGTTGTACAAGCAACATTTCAGTCTGCGTACGGGTGTCTGTCTGGAAGACGATACCGTGCGTGTCAAAACCTATCCGGTGTTGCTGGATGGCAACCAGATCCGTTTGGAAGTCCGGGCAAATCAACGCCAATCAGTCGCTGCCTGACCCCAGAACAATGCCGGCAAGAGCCGGCGCGTGGTATGGGAGGTCTTTGTGCAGGGGAAAAGATGTCTGAGCGAAGCGAGTTGCTTTTCCCCGGAAGAAAGACCTCCCATGGCGCGTGACGGCGATACTCCAAGGCTAGACCTCTCTGGAGCGACGCCAACGCTCCCGCCAGCCCAGAACGAAGATGGTTAGTGACGGCAGAAAGGTCACGGTAACGATCGCTGCCCCCAGCAGGCCGAACAGGACGATGGCACCGACACCGCGGTAAAGCTCCGTGCCTTCGCCTGGCAGGAACACCAAAGGCGAGAGGCCGCAGATGGTGGTGAGGGTGGTCATGGCGATGGGGCGCAGCCGGGTCTGGACGGCGCCCGTGACGGCTTGCACCACGGTAACGCCCTTCTGGCGGAGGTTCTGTCGAGCCTGGTCCACCACCAGGATCGGGTTGTTCACCACAGTTCCCATCAGGATCAGGAAGCCCAGCATGGTAATCATGTCAAAGGGCTGTCTCAGGGGCTGGAGGCCGATCATGGGCAACAGGCCACCCACCAGGTTCATCAGGGCCAGGCCTACAATGCCGCCAGCCACGCCCAGGGGGATCGCGGTCATGATCAGCAGGGGGAATCCCCAGTGGGCGAATATGGCCACCAGCAGCAGGTAGACAATGGCAATGGCGATAATGAAATTGCCGGTCAGCGCTTCACGGGTGGCGTTCAGCTGGTCGCTGGCGCCGGAGATATCCACATCCACATTCGCGGGCAACGCGCCGCTGTCGCGCATGGACTGCAGTAATTCTGTGCGCACCCGCGCAACCCCGGCTTCCAGGGGCACGTCATCGGGGGGAATCACGTTCAGGGTCACGGTGCGGCGACCATCCACCCGGCGGACCATGCTGGTATCCACGGTTTCCTCGATGGTGGCGAGGCTGGACAGGGGCAGGGTCGCCCCCTGGGGGGTATGCACCATGACATCCGGCAGGCTGTCCAGCGACGGGTTGCGACCCTCGCTGCCATAGACGTAGATATCGATCTTTTCGTCGTCCAGGAAGAAATCGTCGACGTAGCTGCCCTCGGTCAGAGAGGCCACGGTGAAGCCAATGCCTTCTGCTCCCAGACCCAGTTCAGCCGCACGATCCCAGTCAGGCATAATCTGGATCAGCGGCTGTGCCAGAGACAGCGTGGAGGGTTGGCTCTGGATACGGGGATTGTCGAAGATCTCCTCGGCCCGCTGGTAAGCGGCATTGGCGGCGCTGTAGACCGACACCAGGTCCGGGCCGGAGATGTCCAGGTTGATGCTGCGGGTGCCGCCGTCGTTGCTGGAGATGATGGATCCCTTGGCCGCGAAGGCGCGCATACCCGGGAACTGTTCGTAGAACCGGGTGATCTCGTCCATCAGAGCCTCGATATGCCGCGGGTTCAGGGTCTCGGCGATGATCCGTATCCGGGTTGGCGTGACCTGCATATTGAGATAGGCCATGGGTGGCACGCTGGTTTCGCCAGCGGCATAGGCCTGGCCATCCGCGTTCACGTGGGGCAGGAAGTAATCTTCCACCTGTCGGGCAATGGCTTCCATCTCTTGCAGGTTGTAACCCGGGGGCGCTGACATGGCCGCAAAGGTCTTGGGTTCCTCACCTTCGGGCAGGTATTCCGCAGGCGGGGTCAGCACCAGAATCACCCAGAGGCTGAAACCGACGGTTGCCGCCATAACCAGCACCCGGCGCACCGAGCCATTCACCAGCCAATGCACCGCCGCCATGGCAGCCCGGCTCCAGCGGCCCGAGGTTTCGTTGCCGTATTCATCGGTGGTGACGCCCCGGCGACCGAAATCCAGCCGGGCACAGAGGGTGGGTATGATGGTGATTGCCACCAGCATCGAGGCAAGGATGGCGGCGGAGATGGCTATCGCCACGTCGGAGTATAGCTGCCCAGCCTCTTCCTCGATGAACAGGATCGGCAGGAAAACCAGAATTGTCGTGGTGGTGGACGCCAGCACCGCTGGCCAGACTTCCCGCACGCCCTTGAGCGCGGATTCGAAACGGTCCAGGCCTAAACGGCGGTGTCGCTCGATGTTCTCCAGCACCACAATGCTGTTATCCACCGTCATGCCAATCGCGAAGGCGATACCGGCCAGGGAAATCACGTTGATGGTGCGACCGGTGATCAGCAGGCCGATAAACGCCGCAATGGCACACAGGGGAATGCCCACCACGCCGGCAAAGGTGGCCCGGCCGGACCTCAGAAACAGAAACATCACCAGGGTTGCGAAGGCGGCACCAATCCCCAGATTGGTCCACACATTGGCAACCGAGGCTTCCACGTACCGGGCATCGTCTGCGGTCAGGCCCAGCGTCATGCCCGCCGGTTCCAGCACTTCGCGGTTGATGGCGGCGACTTCGTCCATCATGGCACGCTTGATATCGATGACGTTGGAGCCGCTTTCACGGCGCACCTGCAGGCCGATCACCCTCTGGCCGTTGATGATTGACAGTTCCCGAATTCGTGAGTGACCCTGCTGAACCTGTGCGACTTCGCCCAGGCGCACCACGCTGTCACCCTGCCGGCGCACCACCAGCTGCTCCAGGGACTCAACATCATCAAAGCGCCCCACCGTGCGCAGCAGATACCGGCGCTTGCCGGAATCAATCTCGCCGCCGGAAATGTCCTGGTTGCGGCTGACAATGGCATCACGCAGATCGAGCAGGCTCAGGCCACGCTGGGCCAGGGCGGCTTCGTCCACGATAACCTGCATTTGCCGGTCGGCACCGCCACCGACGGTCACCTCGGAAACCCCCGGCACGCTCTCCATCCTCGGCCGAACGCGGTCCTCGATAAAATCGCGCATCAGCTCGATGTCCAGCTCCCGGGGGTTACCCTCCAGGGTGGCGATGCGAAAATACATGAATGCGTTGGAGGAGAACGACGCCGCCACTATGCGCGGCTCATCGACGTTCCTCGGATAATCCGGCACCTGGCTCAGAGCATTATTAATCTGGATCAGGGTCTCGGTGATATCCACCCCGAACGGGAATTCCAGCTCAATCTCGGCGGCACCACTGGAGGCGGTGGAGGTCATCCGGCTCAGGTTCGGAACATTGCGCAGGAACCGTTCCTGCTCGATCAGGATGTCCTTCTCGATATCCTGGGGCGTGGCGCCTGGCCAGCTGGTTTCCACCGTCACCGTCCGCACTTCCAGATCCGGAATCATCTGGACCGGAATCCGCAGTGCTGCAGCAGCCCCAAGGATCGCGACAATCAGGGCAATAACGGTGACCAGAGTGCCGTGGCGGATAATGCCGGCAAACATCAGCGGCTCTCCCGTTCGGCAATGCGAACGCTGATGCCCTCGCTCAGGGACTCGTTGCCACGGACCACCACCTGCTGGTCCGCTTCAAGACCACTGGTGACCTCTACCCGGCCCTCGAAGCCGGTGCCAAGGCGCACCCGCTTTTCGCTCACGGTCCAGGTGTCTTCATCCCCCGGTTCGGCGATCCACACGGTGGTTCGCCCCTCGGGATACCGGTTGATAGCATCGCGGGACACCGTCAGGCCACGTTCGCCGGTAGTGACCCGCAAGACCGCCTGAACCGACATCCCCGGAAGTAGCTTCACGGATTCGGGCTTGATGGCGCGGAGGAGAAAGGTTCGGGACTGGGGATCGTTGACCGGCACCAGAACATCGATGGTGGCGCTGCTCAGTGCCTGGTCGTCCTGCACCAGCAGCCGGCTGTTGTCGTCGATGCGTTTGTAGAAGGACTGGGGTACCTGGAAATCCAGTCGCAGGTTGTCGGTATCCACCAGGGTCAGCAGCTGGTCACCGGGGGTAACCCATTCCCCGAGATCCCGGGAGCGCTGGCTGACCACACCGTCGAAGGGCGCGGTCACGCGGTGGCGCCCGGCCCGGACTTCCACCTGGCGTCGGGCGGCTTCCAGGCGAGCCAGGGTCGCTTCGCTGGCGGCCACTTCACTTTCCCGTGCACTGACTTCGGTGGCCGCGATATTGCGGCCTGCGCCGACGGATTTGGCCTCACGCAGCCGACGCCGGGCTTCCTCCAGGCGACTACGGGCCTCTTCTGCCTCGGCTCTTGCCGCAGCCAACTCCCAGGTGACCAATTCGTCATCCAGCTCGACCAACACATCGCCCCGGGCAACACGATCACCGGTTTCCACCCGAACCTCATCCAGCAGGCCGGCAACCGCCGCCGACATGCCAGATACCCGAAGGGCATTCACCGTACCGTTCAGGGTCACTTCCTGAACGATGTCTTCTGAAGAGACGGTTTCCAGCTGAACACTTGGCAGATCCTGGGCAGCGGTGAGCACCGGAAACAGGCTGCAAACAAACAAAACAACACCCTGCAGGCTCTTCATGGTGGTAGCCACGTCCTTTTCTCCAAGATTCATTTCAATGGATGCAATTCCTAACCTTAGTTCATGGCTTACGATGAAAAATCCTTTCCGGACCTTGGGCACCGTTTGGCCCGGTCGGTTGAGGAAATGCGAACCGGAGTCAATCCCGTCGTCAGCCATCTGAGCTACTATTGTCACAACACTGTTAACAAGGACGCTCCGTGAAACCTCTTAGCCCTACGGATCAGCTTTTTCTCTGGCTGGAAAAGCGGCAGCAGCCCATGCACGTGGGCGGTCTTCAGCTGTTTTCTTTTCCCGATGACGCACCGGATGATTACGTCGCCCGGCTAGCCGACCGGCTCAGACAGTACACAAAGGTAACCCCGCCGTTTAACCAGCGTCTGGATTATCGTTTCGGCCAGCCGGTCTGGGTGGAAGACGAGCACCTGGATCTGGAACACCACTTCCGCTTCGAAGCGCTACCCACACCTGGGCGGGTCAGGGAACTCTTGTCGTTTGTCTCGGCGGAACATTCCCACCTGATGGACCGGGAACGTCCGCTGTGGGAATTTCATTTAATTGAGGGGCTGGGGGAGCGGCAGTTTGCGGTGTACATCAAGGTGCACCATGCCCTGGTGGACGGTGTATCGGCCATGCGGATGGTCACCCAGATGCTGTGCCAGGATACCGGCGAGCGGGACATGCCGCCGATCTGGGCCATGCCTCCCCGCCCGGCACGTGACAAGGATGATGGCGGCCCCTCCCTGTGGCGCAGTGTCAGCCATCTGCTGGGCGAATCCGGCAAGCAACTGGGCACCGTGCCCACCGTGGCCCGGGAACTGCTGCGAACCATCAACGACGCCCGCAAAGACCCGGCCTATTCCTCCATTTTTCACGCACCCCGCAGCATCCTGAACCAGAAGATCACCGGTTCCCGACGCTTCGCCGCGCAGTCCTATGAGCTCAGCCGGATAAAGGCGGTGTGTAAAATCTACGGAACCACGGTCAATGATGTGGTGATGGCCATGTGCGCCACCGCACTGCGCAGCTACCTGATGAATCAGGACGCCCTGCCGGAAAAGCCGTTGATCGCCATGGTGCCGGTGTCCCTGCGCAAGGATGACAGTTCCGGCGGCAACCAGGTCGGCGTAATCCTTGCCTCATTACACACCGATGTCACCAGCCCGGTGACACGACTGATGCAGATCCATGAGGACGTGAAAGCCGCCAAGGACCGCTACGCCGACATGTCCCCGGAAGAAATCATCAACTACACCGCCCTGACCCTGGCGCCGGCAGCGTTCAATCTGCTCACCGGCATGGCACCGAAATGGCAGACCTTCAACGTGGTGATTTCCAACGTCCCCGGACCGCGAGAGACTTGCTACTGGAACGGTGCCACGATGGACGGCATGTACCCGGTCTCCATCGCCATGGACCGCCTGGCCCTGAACATGACCCTGACCAGCTACGGCGACCAGGTGGAATTCGGCCTCATCGGCTGCCGCCGCACGCTACCCAGCCTGCAGCGGATGCTCGACTATCTGGAAGAGGCCCTGGTCGAACTGGAAACTGCCGCCGGCCTCTAGGCAAAACCGATCAACCGAACCGGCGCTCCTCGTTCCGGATGGAGATCTGGTTGTTCAGGGTCCAGAAGTCATACAGCACGCCGATCAGGAACAGGCCGCCGGTAAACAGGTAGATGATGCCGGTAACCCACTTGCCCATGTACATCCGATGAATCCCGAACACACCGAGGAAGGTCAGCAGGATCCAACTTATGTTGTAGCTGACCTCGCCTTCCCGGAACCTCAGGTCCGCCTCCCGGTCCATGGCCGGGATCAGGAATAAATCGATAATCCAGCCGATGAACAGCAGCCCCAGGGTAAAAAACCAGATGGTGCCGGTAACGGGTTTGCCGTAGTAAAACCGGTGCGAACCCAGGAATCCGAAGATCCAGAGCAGGTAGCCGATCAGCTTACTGTGGGTGTTTGGCCTTTGGGTCATGTTCGTTTTCATCCTTTTGGGTTGGTGTCCGGTTTCAATTATGGCCCTAGCCGGGTTGTTTTGGGGGCTGGCCGGGGGGAAGGAATATTTTCCCTCGGGAAAAACAACTCGCTTCGCTCAGACATCTTTTTCCTGTCGGGAAAATATTCCTTCCCCCCGTCCGTCGAACCATTGTGGCATAGGAAACGAAAAGCAAATTAAGACAGAGCAACAAAAAATTAAGACGGCAATCTCTTCTGTAAGCAGGGCGTGGGGTGGGGCATTATTTTTTCGGGGAAAAAGATGTCTGAGCGAAGCGAGTTGCTTTTTACCTGAAAAATTTATGCCCCGCCCTGCGACCACGCTCCAAACCAGGAGGCCCTAAAGAATCAGGGACCAACCTCAGGCGCCGGATCCGGACCACCCTCACGAAACTCGCTGGCCGACTTGCCGGTCCACTTGCGGAACGCCCGGCTGAAGTTGGAAAGGTCGGCATAGCCCAATTCGTAGGCAATCTCGCTGACCGATTGGTTGGTATACCGGAGCAACTGGATCGCCCGGTCTTTCAGCACCGCTTCGAGGATCTCCCGATAGCTGGTATCCCGGTCGGCCAGTCGGCGTTTCAGGGTTCGGGACGAGACGCAGAAACGTTCGGCCATGGCTTCCAGTGACGGCAACGGCCCGGGCATCATTCGGAGCATGTTGCGGATCGCCAGGACGATGTCACCCTGTTCCTTCAGGGCCTTCTGCAGCTCGAACTCGCACTGGTCACGGGCCATTCGGGAGGCTTCGGCATCGGCCAGGCGCATGCGCACGTCGAGAAGCTCCCGGGGGAACACCATCATTTCGTCGGGCTGGCCGTACTCGAACCGAACGGGAAGCTGGTCGGCAAACCGCTGGTAACAGGGCGGCTCCGGAGCGCTCAGGCGAACGGTGACACCCGGCAGTTTGCCGTCTTCCAGGGCAAAGCCGTGTTTGGCGGCGTCCTCGCGGTCCAGGAGTTGTTCGGTCAGCAGGATCAGGGTGGCGCTGACGGTCTCGGCCAGAAACGGATAGAGGCCGGGCACTTCGAATTCGGTGCAGAGTTTTACCAGCACCTGATCGCCCGCTTCGGACTGGCTCATGCTGAGGAAAGGCACTCTCAGATGCAGGTATCGGCGCACCGAATCCAGGGCATCGGCGAAAGTGGGGCTGGTGAGGGCCGCAAAGCCCAGGGTCCCGTGGATTGTCAGCCGCAACTCCCGGGCCAGCATAAAGCTGAGACCGTCCTGACCGGCCAGGTTCACTGCCCGCTTGGCCATGATGATGGCATCGGTGACAAACACCCGGCTGTCGTTGGACTTGAGATCGTCCGGGCTGACATCCAGGCCTTCATATAGCAGCCGGTCGTTATAGCCCAGTTGCCGGACGGTCTCGGCCAGAACCCGCAGGTAAGCGCCCGGCACCAGGAACAATCCCAGCATCTGCCGTTCTTTGTCCGGACCGTGTGCGCTCATTGGCAATCCTTATTATTGAGTTGGCTGTAGCACTTCAGCTGACTCTATCAGATGCCTCCCGCCGGAACAGTGGGGCCCGGCACACCCGGGTCGCCGTCAGCCTGGCCAATCAATTTCCGGCCCTTGTCCCATCCTGATCGACTGCCGTCCCCTTTGCGCATTCCTGCCAGACATTGACTGCCCCACACTGGAGCCATGACATCAGCCAGAGTGAGGAGTACACACATGCTGAGCAGCAAAACCGCAGAAAAGAAGACGGCTCCGGTCAACAGAGCCTCCAACACACCCGACAACGTCACCATCACAGCCCAGCGCATGGGCTTTGAGTTCGGTGAGCAGGTGCCGCGTTACTGGGTCGACAACAGCTACACCATCAGCCACATCATGAATGCGCTCTCGGTGCTGTTTCCTCAGGGCGAGCAGTTCTTCGTGGATTCGGTAAGAGCGTTCCGGGACCAGATCTCCGATCCCAAGCTGAAAGAGGAGATACGCGGGTTCATCGGCCAGGAGGCGATGCACTCCCTGGAGCACATCGCCATGAACCAGCACGTTCGTGACCAGGGCATGCCGGTGGAGGAACTGGAAAAACACCTGGAAGTGGTTCTGGGAATCGCAAAGAAACTGCCCAAACGCCACCAATTGGCCATCACCTGTGCTCTGGAGCACCTGACCGCCATGATGGCCGACATGCTGCTGGAGCGTGACGACGTGCGCCAGGACATGGATGAATCCATGCGCCCGCTGTGGGTCTGGCACGCGATTGAAGAAACCGAGCACAAGGCGGTTGCCTACGATGTATTCCAGGCGGCCGGCGGCACCTACGCCGAGAGAACCTTTTATCTCGCCTTCAGCACCGCCGCTCTGGGCGTGATGAGCACCTATTTTACCAGCCGGATGATGCTGAACGACCGCAAGAACTTTTCTTTGAAAGACACCGCCACGGGTCTCTGGCGCCTCTGGGGCGTAAACGGCACCTTCTCAAGCCTGATTCCCACATGGCTGGAGTACTTCAAACCCGGCTTCCATCCCTGGGATCACGACAACAGCGACCTGATTGCCCGTTTCAAGGAAGAAATCCAGGCGCATATTGCACCGCAGTATCAGAAGGGTAATCGCCGAACTCTGCAGTAATCTTCGGAGTTACGCGGACAAGCAGGTGGGGAGGCCTTTGTTCCGGGAAAAACAACTCGCTACGCTCAGACATCTTTTTCCCTGCACAAAGGCCTCCCCACCCACTCATCCGCTTGATCTGGCAGAGATCAGCAGCCCGCTTTGGCCACTCCGGATCGAATGACTTCTCCTTTCTTCCATAACCGCCATTCGCCCGGTTGGTAGACATCCCATTTTTCGTCGGTGGTCAGCGGTTCCGTCACAATTACACTGACAATGTCGTTGGGCGTGGTTTCCGATTCAAAGTCCACCGTTACATCGGCGTCTTTCAAACGGGCAGGACCAAACGGAGCCCGTCGGGTAATGCTGGCCATTTTGGTGGTGCAGTAGGTGAACAGCCAGTCGCCGTTACTCAGTAGGAGGTTGAAAACGCCCTGGCTGGCGTAGGCGACCGACAACCGGACCAGGCGGTCGATGATTTCATCGGTTCCGGTATTGCGGTCACAGTGCGTTCGTAGATGATTGAGGATATCGCAGAACAGGGCTTCGCTGTCGGTGGTTCCGACCGGCTCGTAGAACCCCGGATTTGAACGGAAGCTGGAAAGCTGGCCGTTGTGGGCGAACACCCAGTAGCGGCCCCAGAGTTCGCGCATGAAAGGGTGGGTGTTGGCCAGGCAGATGTCGCCGACGTTGGCCTGGCGAATGTGGCAGATGGCCACTTCGCTTTTGATCGGGTGGGTCTGGACCACTTCGGCGATTCGGGAATTGGCGCTGGCATCGGCATCGTGGAAGGCCCGCACGCCTTTGCCTTCGTAGAAGGCCACTCCCCAGCCGTCCTTGTGGGGGCCGGTCTGCCCACCCCGACGGGTCAGGCCGGTGAAACTGAAACACAGGTCGGTGGGCGTATTGGCGCTCATGGCCAGCAGTTCACACATGGGCTACTTCAATCTTGCAGGAGAATGACTGTCTCAAGAATACCGGAATCAGCCGGCTTCGACAGTCAGAATCTCAAGCTGACGGGGGTTATGGCCAGCCCCTACAACCCGATTCCGCCCCGCTCGCTTGCCACTGTATAGCCACCGATCGGCAACCCGGAACAGGCTTTCGGCCTCGCGACCATGGTCTGGCCACTGGGCAATCCCGAAGGAGGCGGTTACCCGGATGCGGGCATCGCCATAGGGCAGCTCCCGATCAGAGATCCGCTGGCGCAGCTCGTCCATCAGGACAAACGCATCGGCCGGCTTCACATCCCTCAGGATCAGGCCGAACTCCTCACCACCCAGGCGGCCGACAAAATCGGTGCTTCTCAGCCGTTCGGTCAGGCATCGGCTGATGTTCTTCAGAACAAAGTCTCCTGCCTCATGGCCCAGGGTGTCGTTAACGACCTTGAAGTGGTCAATGTCCATCACCACCAGGGCAAAACCGGCTCCACTGCGATCGCACTCGGCAATGGTGCGATTCAACGTACCCTGGAAGTTGCTGCGATTGGCGAGGCCGGTCAGTGCGTCAGTCTGGGCCATGTCCACCAGGCGCTGCTCGGACTCTTCGCGGCGCACCTCATACAGGTGAATGAAGGCCAGCATCAGTGCACCGCACAACACCATGTTGAGCAGATCGATCATCGCGTGGGGGCTGCCGACCTGACCAAGGTGAATGTAATAGATAACGCCCCCGACGAGCATGAAGGGTGCGCTGAGAATCATGCCTTCTTTCTTGCCAAGCAACAGGTAGGCGAGAACCGGCATCATCAGCACCCAGACGAAAGCGGACACCGAGGCTTCCGGTAACAGCATGATCACCAGGAAGAACGCGAACAAAGGCACCAGATAGGCATAGACCCACTGCTGCAGATGAGGAGTGGATTTCAGGCGCCAGACGCCGAAAAAAAGCAAAGTGCTGGCAAACAGCTCAGCAACCGCCACCCAGGGGTAGCCATTGAGAAACTGCAGGCAAGCAAAAATCACCAGAGCCGAGCCGGTGATCAGAAAAAGCAGCCGCATCAGCGAGCGGCGATGGCTGTCGCGCAGACCCGAGCGGCTCTGTTCCAGAGTGGCCCCCAGGTCAGAATGGTGAGGCGTATTCATGCTGACTCTTCCTTGGATCAGCTTCCGAGTATAGCCCCGAAAAACTGTTTGTAAAACGTACAGCGAGCCCAAGCTTCAGGCCCGCCGCACGCATCGAGTCTTCAGATATAGAGGTTCTTGCGGGAGAAACGCTCCACCAGCGGCTGGTAAGCAGAACCCAGCAGGCGGTTGATCGCGTCAATACCCCAGGCGTCCGGGCCTACCAGAATACGGGACTCATTCTTGAGGATGCCTTTTACAATGGTTTCTGCGGCTTTCTCGGGCGTGGTCATGGCGAGTTTATCGAAACCTTTACGCTGGGCGACCGCGTTCTCGGACTTGCCCATGCGCGCTGCATTGGCAATGTTGGTGCGGATGCCGCCAGGGTGCACGCAGCTTACTGCCACCGGCTGGTTCTCCAGCTTCATTTCCTGGCGCAGGGCTTCGGTGAATCCGCGCACCGCAAACTTGGCGGCGTTGTAGGCGCTCTGCTTGGGCACTCCGATCAGGCCAAACACACTGGACACGTTCACCACATGGCCATCGCCCGAGGCAATCAGATGGGGCAGGAACGCCCGTGTGCCGTGGGCAACGCCCCAGAAATCAATGTCCATGACCCATTTGAAGTCTTCGTCGGTCATCTCACGCACCGTGGCAGACAGGGCAACGCCCGCGTTGTTGATGACCAGATTGACCTGACCGAAATCTTTCACAACCTCCTCCGCATGGGCAAAGATCGCATCACGATCGGACACATCCAGCCGGTAGGTCTTTACATCGGCGCCTTCAAGCCCTTCCGCGGTTTCCGCAAGGCCTGCCTCATTGACGTCAGACAGCGCCAGCCGGCAGCCCCGGTCCGCCAGCGATTTGGCGAGCGCGCGGCCGATACCCGAACCGGCACCGGTAACAACGGCAACTTTGTTCTTCAGATTTTTCATGGTCACAGACCTCTTAATTGTAGGCACATCAATTAAAGCAGATACTCTAACAATTGCCTGCTTGCGGGATATGGCTTTAGTGAACCAGGCCACATGGCATTCCGGCCACCCTCTGACGCGGCACCCGGTTTCCGGTACAATCCCTTGCCGTTGGCCGGTGCACGACACCGGCCCTCTACCTCCCCCGAATCTGTGGATTTTCTGTATGGAATGGAGTCTTACGCATTTCTGGCTGATCCTGGCGCTGGTGCTGGGCCTGGCTGAACTGGCCTCAGGTGTCCTGTTACTTCTGGCCCTGGGCATTGCGGCCGCGCTGACCGCCTTGCTGGCCTTTCTGGGAGCACCATTCGAATGGCAGCTGGCCGGTATGGGGCTGTTCTCGGGAATTCTGGTACCTGTCGCCATTCGCTGGATCCGTCCGCGCTTCTCACCCAAAGGTGTGGCATATGGCACAACCGGTACCGGCGTTGAGCAAGGCCGGCGTTATCAGACCCTGAAGCGGGATTTCGATGGAGCCACGGGCATCAAGGTCAATGGTGATTTCTATCGCCTGCGAGTGACTGACACCGGAGAAACCGACCTTCCGGAAGGAACCGACGTCATTTTCAAACAGTTTGACGGCACGACCGCCGTTGTTGAGACGATCACACACAAGGAACAGTAAGCATGGAACAGTATCTTTCACCCGGACTGGTTATCAGTCTGATCGTAGTCGCCATTGGCATTTTCATCATTGCCAAGGGTCTGGTCATCGTGCGCCAGTCGGAGGTAATGGTGATTGAGCGCCTGGGGTCGTTCAACCGGATCCTCGAAAGCGGTGTGAACATCATTATTCCCTTCATCGAGCGCCCACGGCCGATCACCATGATCCGCTATGTACGCATGGGTGAGGATTATCATCCGGTGATGAGCGATGAAACCCGCATCGACCGCCGGGAAACGGTCATGGACTTTCCGGGACAGCCCGTGGTGACCACCGACAACGTGACGGTGAAGATCAACGGCGCCCTCTACTACCAGATCATCGACCCGCGCCGGGCCGTGTACGAAGTGGCCAACATGAGCCAGGCGGTGGAAGTGCTGGCCAAGACCACCCTGCGCTCGGTGGTCGGCAAGATGGAACTGGACAAGCTGTTTGAATCCCGCAGCGAGGTGAATAACGCGATCCAGGCCGAGATGGAAGAGGCCGCTTCCAAGTGGGGTGTAAAACTCACCCGGGTGGAGGTTCAGGACATCAGCATGCCGGAAGAAGTGGAAGAAGCCATGCGATTGCAGATGGCTGCGGAGCGCAAGCGCCGGGCCACGGTGACCGAGGCCGAGGGTGAAAAGTCAGCAGCCATCGCCATGGCCCAGGGCCAGCGGGAGTCCGCCATTCTCAACGCCCAGGGCGACAAGGAATCGGCCATTCTCCGCGCCCAGGGCGAACAGGAATCCATTCGATTGGTACTCAGTGCCATGGGTGACTCCGAGGAAAACAAACAGACGGTTATTGGCTACCTGCTGGGCCAGAGCTACATCAAGGTTCTGCCGAATATGGCGAAAGAGGGAGAGCGGGTGTTCGTGCCCTATGAATCCTCAGCGCTGCTGGGCTCCATGGGCATGTTCCGGGAACTGGCCGGCAACCCCGAGGACACCGTTCGCCAGCATTTGCAGCGCGATGGTCTGCGTGGCGGGCTCGTTGGATCTGCAGGTAACAGTTAAGCCCTGACAGCTTTCACCCCAGCAGGTTGTCCAGAGGTTGCTCGTAACTGGGGGCAAACACCTTCAGGAAATAGGCAACCTCTGGCAGTCCGTCTGCGTCCAACCGCTGGCGGATCTGCCGGGCGGCCGGCTCGAATTCCTTGTTGCCGGCGCGGATCTCCGCCTGGCACTTGAGCCACGCCGACAGCCTGTCGGCGGCCTTGATCAGTTCCTTGTCTTCTGCCGGTAGCTGCGATTCCCGAACGTAGGGTGAAAAATCCTCCCGCAGATCCTCCGGCAGCAGTGCCAACAATTCGGCCTCGGCCTTGTGCTCGATATCCCCGAACGCCTCACGCATCACCTTCGAATGGTATTTCACCGGTGTTGGCATATCGCCGGTAATTACTTCCGTCGCATCATGGTAGAGCGCTGCCGCCGCAATGCGGTCGGTGTTCACCTGGCCACCGAAATGCCGATTGCGGATTATCGCAAGGGCGTGGGCGAGGGTCGCCACCTCCCAGGAATGGGTGGCCACATTTTCCTCAATTGCATTTCGCATCAGCCCCCAACGCTTGATCCAGCGCAGGCGGGAAACATAGGCGAAAAAATGGCTGGCAACGCTACCCATCACTTACATACCTGTTTTGCATAGGTTCATAATCTTTTGCTTCAGGTGCACAAAATCCCCGTGCTATTCTGAATGCGTATTCATTTGTTACATAACCGGGGATACCGTGTCCACCAAAGCCCATATTCGGAAACTACTGGCCATCCTTGCTGCAGCTATTATGCTGGCAACGGCACCGGTTTATGCAAAAGAAACCGAAATCACTGTGGGCGTTTACCACTTTCCCCCAATCGCCAGTGTTGGCAACAGCGGTGAAGCCACAGGCCTGCTCGGAGACCTGCTGCAGGAACTCGAGCAAGCCCACCCAACGGTATCCTTCCGGGTCTTTCACACCTCACCCAAGCGACGATACCTGGATTTCGATGCCGGCCTCTACGACGTCATCTTCTTTGAAAGCCCCGACTGGGGCTGGACAGAGAAGGAGGTGGACATCAGCCGCCCGATCCTGGCCGACGAAGAACTGTATGTCGCTCTCAAGAAGCCCGGTAGAGATTCCTCATTCTTTGACGACCTGAAAAGCCGATCTATCGTCGCCATTTCAGGCTATCACTATGGTTTTACCGGGTATGAAACCGACAATTCCGTGCTGGAGCAGAGATTCAACATCGAGTTTTCCGACAGCCACACCCGTAACATCAAGCTGATCAAGGCAGACCGGCCGTCCGTTGCGGAGGTCGCCATCGTCAGCTACTCCTACCTGCAGCGGCACCTGGCCCGGCATCCGGAGGACTGGGACAAATTACTGATCTCAAATGAACCGGACCAGCGCTATCAGCTCAGCATCATCGCCCGCAAGGACGGGGCTGCGAGCGCAGACGAGATGCTGCGACTGCTGGCGCCGCTGGTGGACAACGGTCGATACCGGCAACTCGTTGAAAACTGGGGGCTGCAGTTGCCGGCCGGTTTTCTGACCGGTTTCGAGGCCCCCTGAATTCAACGAACATCCAGGTTGAACGCGACGACAACGTTACCCTCACCTCCCACTTCCGCATTGCGGGCTGGATCCAGCAGGAATAACTGATCCGCGGGTACCCCGTGGGTTTGCTGCAGGACATTGCGCAGGGTTATGCCTCGCGAGGACGCCAGGTTGCTCAACGCCTCTGGCGCCAGTGAGCGCTCACCGGCCAGGTAAGCTTCACGGGCCTCCTGCCATGCCTCCTCAGACAGTTCTTGCTTACCGCCGGCGGTCAGATCGTCCCGCAATAGCGCAAGTCCGTCTGCCTGGGGCTCAACGTTGCCCCGAATGTTCAGCAACAGGTCCGGCCGTTCCAGCAGCGCGTCTGCCAATGCCGCCAGCTTTTCCGCCTCGCCTTCAGCCAACTGGATACTGCCGGGAATAAAACTCACCTTGCCCAGCTCTTCACCACTCAGGCCGGCCAGTTCGGCAATCGATCCAAGCATACTGAACGGCGACGCCGCCGCTTTTGCCAGCAAGTTCACAAAGGCCCGCATCACCACCTGGCCAACCCTGAAGTCCGGGTCGGACAGGTCCCCACTGATGGGCAGGTCCACCTCGATCACGCCTTTGCTATCCCTCAAAAGGGCAAGACCCAGCTTGACCGGAGCATTGACGGCCTGATCGCTGGCTATGGCGGACCCCAGCTCAAGCCGATCCATCACCACCATATTGGTTGCATCAATTCGTGAGCCGGCAATTTCGTAATCCAAATTGAGATTCAGCTTGCCACTGTCCACGCCATAGCCCAGGTACCGTCCGAAATAAGGCGATAGCGCCGGCAGCGAAACATCCTGCATCATCAGCTGGAGGTCGCTGACGTCCTCGGTGCCGAGGGTACCAATGGTGCCTTCAAAGTCCAGATCGGCCACGCCGCCGACCCGGCCCCGGATGGAGACCTTACCCTGCTGCGGGGAAATGTTACTCAGCCCGGTAACGCTGCCATTCAGCTCATCAAACGACGTGGTGAAGGCCGGGTCCAGAGTTCGATCGGTGTATGCCAGTTGGCCATTTTCGAGCATCAGCTGGCCAATCCGGAAAATGAACTCCGGCTCGGAATCGCCCGCGCCCTGAGCGCCCGTTGCCGGCGCTTGTTCTTCGGCGGACCCGGTTGTCCTGGCAATACGCTCCACGTTATGGACACTGTCGGTATTTCGGACGATGTTGATAACCGGCTGTGCCAGGGTCACAGTGCCGATTTCCAGCCGAGCGGGATGGACGTTGTATTCAATCGGCGCCAGGCGCAGGGTTTGCCATGACACCAGAGATCCGGAACTGTCAGGCAGCTTCAGGTCAAGGCCGGCCACTTCCGCAGTACCGCTAAAGGTGCCGGTGAGAGGGTCCTGCTGACCGTCGAGATCCAGGTTGCCATCCAGCCCCAGAGTGCCGTTGGTTATGGCAAGATTGGCGCCTTCTTGAACGTAAGGCTCGAAGGCAGCCAGAGACACATCGCTACCGGAAATGGCAGCCTCCAACGTAAACGGCGTAGGGGTTACCTGGCCGTTCAGTGAAACTTGCCCGCCACTGGCCAGCCTTCCGGCCACCTTGTAGGTTACCGGCTCCTCAAGTTGATGGCTGAGTTCGCCAATTGAAACCGAGAGCTGTTCAAGGGCAATTTCAGCCGCAGTCTCCGGCTGACTGTCCTGCCAGAGAACCCGCCCTCCGGAGAGCGTGATACCCGCTACTGACCAACGGAACGGCTCGCCGCCGGAAGAAGCTTCGCCGTTGCTTGCAGCTTCACCGTCATCGGATGCCAGCGGCGCCAGCCAGTCGATCTCTCCGGTCGCACTCCGCGCCATGGCGAGATCCAGGTTGTCCAGAGAAACCTGGCCAATACGGACTTCCCGCCGGTTAAGGTCAAAACCGATGGCATCCACAAACAGCATGCCGTTGTTCAACCTGGCTTGTTCACTCTGCTCATCCAGGGCGACTGCGAGATTGTCGAGTTGCAGCTGACCATTGGTTGTCTCCAGGTAAAAGGCGTCACCGGCCTGGATTTCATAGTCTGAGCTGAGGGTGACGCTGCCACCACGCAGGTCATAGGGGAAAAACGGCGCGAGAAAATGGGCCAGGGTTTCATAACCCACGGCGGACACCTTGAGGGTACCGTTGGAGTAGAAGGGTGCGACACTCAGATCACCTTGCCACTCAATGGTCTGACTACCCAAAGCCGCCAGCAGGGAATAGTCGCTATCCTGTCCCTCCCGGCGCCAGGTGGCGAGGTCGTTCAGGGTCAGGTCCAGTGGGGTTATCCGAAACTCCGCCATTTCCTCTTTGGTGAAATCCCGAAACAGCATTTCGCCGCCGTTCAGCGCAATTTGCTCAAAATAGAGCCTGGGTGGACCAGAGTTTTCCTCCGTTTGCGCCGCGGCCGGCTCTTCCTGAGCAGACTCCGGATTGGCCGCCTGCCAGTCCCTGGCGAAATTAACGCTGTAGTCCTCCAGCAGATCCACCCGAACGTAAGGCTCGTCCAGTTGAATTGCTTCAAAACCGGCAATACCACGAACCAGCTGGAAAAAATTCATGTCCACCATCAGCCGATCAAAGGCAATTACTTGCTCGCCATCCGTGTCGGCCGCAGACAGGCCCAGTGCTTCGACCCGCAGGGTGAAGGGATTGGTACGGATATCGGTAATTTCTGCCTGCCAGCCCATCCGCTGGTCCAGCTGCTCCGGCACCAGCCGCTCCAGCCACCAGGGAAGAAGCAGGAAACCTGCCAGGGTGTACAAAATCAGAAGCGCCAGGAATCCAATCAACAGATTCCTGGACATGCGACTGCGCTTACGGCTCTGAGCCACGGACATCTCCTTATAAACGGCGGATTCCCGGGGCAATCTTGCCCACCTGCCTGTTCACAAGGATAGTCGGCCTGGTGCCATTTTGTCAGCTGTGGCGGTTATGACCCGGCAAAACCAGTTCCGGGTCAGAAACCATGTCTGTAAACTGGCCAATCTCGTTCAGGTCTCTCGGCACCATGGCTGCACGCATCAGCTTACGCGTCGAATTCCCAGTTATCGGATAAGCGGACTGGCCGGCGCGCCAGGTAACCGGCATCGACGGAGTCCCGATGCGCTCATCGATCTGCCGGAGCCGCTTGTACATGAACGCGTGCTGACTGTCCTCATGATCCGGCACCAGGGCGAAGAAGGCGCTGGCCGAGTACCGGGCCAGGAACACCTGTTCCGACATCTGATCCTGCAGTGCTGCACTGATTTCCCTGACCACCGCATTCAACGATTCGTCACCCATGCCAGTGGAAAGCTCACGGAAGTTGGCAATATCCAGATAAATCAGGGCAAACGGGTTGCCACCTGCGTTGTCCCGGGCAAGGATATCCAGCAGCCGTTGTTCCAGCGCTGAACGATTCGGCAGCCCGGTGACAGCATCGGTGAAAGCAAGTTCTGCCACCCGCTGGTCTTCTTCTGCCTTGAACACCGCAAGTTCACGCTGGTGTTTCACATCCCTGACAGTGACCACCAACGCGACAGCGAGCAGCGCAATACAGAAAACGGCCAGTGGTATGCCCATCCAGCCGCCTCGCAGACCATTGTCGGCCGCCGGTACAGCGCCTTCAGGGAAAGTCATCGCCATCATGCCGGTATAGTGCATGCCACAGATCGCAGCGGCCATGACCAGGGCTGCCACAAACTGAATGGCCAGGGATCGGGAACCATCCATGTGCTGCAACTTGCGGCAAAGGGCGAGTGCGGCCCCGGAAGCGACAATAGCAATCACGATGGAAACGATGAGAAATCCGATATTGAATGTCGGCGGCGCTGACATTCGCATCGCATACATTCCCAGGTAATGCATGACAACGATGCCACCGGCCATGGACAGCGTCGCACCGATGAACAGGGCCGCACCCAGACGGTCACGCCCGATGATGTGCAGTGCAACGCCGGAGGCAACCACAGCGGCAAGCCAGGAAATCGCCGTCATCAGGACATCGAACGACATTGCGACTTCCATCGGCATGGCCCGCATCCCGACAAAGTGCATGGTCCAGACACCCGTGCCCATCAACAAGGCGCCAGCGGACAGCCATTTTCGACGCTCGCTATCCTTGGCGTTGGTCAACCTGGCGCCAAAAAACAGGGCAGCGTATGCAGCCAGCACGGCGACCAGAAAGGACGCGACAACAAGGGGCAGATCGTATTCGGACATCATTTTTTTCAGACCTTTTATCAGTGTGTACGAACAGACCAGCTTTCCCCGTTGCTCGGTACTGACCTGCATCAACGTCCGGAGAAATACGAGTCAGCTGTGAACCGGGTCTCATTTTTTTGTTGGATTTATGTAAGCGATTCAGACATAAGCAGCGCTGACAGGCAGGCCTGAACCCGATATGCTTCGGAGTCGTATTTATCCCGTGCCAGTACAACTCGAACTAGAGGAAGAATTATGGACATCGGCGATATGCGTCGTGATTTCGAGAGCGAGGGGCTGGATCGCGATGCGCTGGACAGTAATCCGGTCAGACAGTTCCAAAGCTGGTTTGAAGATGCACGGGAGGCGGGCATTCTCGAACCCAACGCCATGTCGCTGGCGACCACGGGACGGGATGGCATGCCGGACCTGCGCACGGTATTGCTGAAGTACTTCGACGACCAGGGTTTTGTCTTCTACACCAACTACGGCAGCCGGAAGGCCCGGGAAATGGAAGAGAACCCGCAGGCGGCCCTGCTTTTCCCCTGGATCGGACTGAATCGACAGGTACGGATCCAGGGCGCCGTCGAGAAAGTGAGCAAGGCCGAATCCCTGCGCTACTTTGCATCGCGACCAAGGGGCAGCCAGATTGGCGCCTGGGTTTCCGAGCAGAGCAAGGCCATTACCTCCCGAGGACTGCTCGAACAGAAGGTGGCTGAGATCAAGCGCAAATTCAGCGATGGAGAAGTGCCCTTGCCCAGCTTCTGGGGTGGTTATCGCATCGTCCCCGACCGTATTGAGTTCTGGCAGGGCCGGCCCAGTCGGCTTCATGACCGCTTTGAATATGTGAGGGACGGCGATGGCTGGCTCATCCAACGACTTCAGCCCTGAATCACGGCCGGCCATCTGGCTATGCCACCAGACAGACGGGCCCGAGATTGCGCACCCGCCCTGGCTAACAGAATACGAACGCCAGACGGCGAGCAAATTCAGCGGCCCCCGGGAACGCGAATACCTTTCCAGCCGCTGGCTGATTCGTCAGGCCATCGGCAAGTCAGCCCAGATGCCGCCAGAGCTCTGCTGCCCGGTATCCGGGCGCCCCAATGCGTCCGGCGCACCGGAAGGCTGGCGACTGTCTCTAAGCCATAGCCAGGGTCTTTCTGCCTGCGCCACTTATGCAGGATCACCCATTGGACTGGATCTGGAACCCTGCCAGCGCCACCCTCAATGGCAGAAGGTTGTGAAGCGCTGGTTCTCCCCGGTCGAACAGGAATGGCTGTTCCGGGAAGACGACTCCAATACCTTCCTCAAGGTCTGGACCCTGAAAGAAGCCTGGCTGAAAGCGACCGGGCGCGGCATTGCCGGCAATCTGCAGACTCTGGAGGTGCGAAAGAACTTTGAGATGTACGGCGACCAGCCTGAACAGGACTGGCAGGCCACCTGCTGCTACATTGAGGGCTATCTGGTAACCGTGGTGTTTCGAGGAAGCCGGCCGGTGTGGCCTGAAATCACCCTGCTTGAGCCGCCGCCACACGACTTTGGCCTGGTGGATGCCGAGTCCATGGAGGCTTCCTGGGAGCCGCTGTTCCAGCGCACTATCCGTTGCAAAAACCCGTGATTCGGGCCAGACACAGATAACACAGGTCAGATTATGGATTACCCGGAACGCTGCCCATGGTGTGGCGAAGACCCACTATACGTGCATTATCACGATACCGTATGGGGACGCCCTGAATACGATGACCTCGCATTATTCGAAAAACTCTGCCTGGACGGCCAGCAGGCCGGTCTGAGCTGGATCACCATCCTTCGAAAACAGCACAATTACCGCGCCGCCTACGACGATTTCGACCCCGAAAAGATCGTCCGCTACGATGAAGCAAAGGTCGAGGAATTGCTGTCCGATCCGGGCATCATCCGCAACCGATTGAAGGTACAGTCGGTGATCAAGAATGCCCGAGGCTATCTGGATCTGCTGGACAGAGGTATTGGCTTCAGCAATTTCCTCTGGTCCTTTGTCGAGAACCAGCCGATTCAGAACCATTGGCGTTCATTTTCCGAGGTTCCCACCACTACCCCCGAATCAGAGGCCATGTCGAAGGCTCTGAAGCGGTCCGGGTTTACCTTTGTGGGCCCCACCATTGTCTACGCCTTCATGCAGGCCACCGGCATGGTGAACGATCACCTGGTGCAGTGCCCGCAGCACCGGCAATGCTATTTACTGAGCCAATGATCTCAATAGGCCGGGGGGTCGTAAGTTCTGGAGTGTTTCAAACCCCGGAGCTTTACTGTGCGAATCACCCTCGACCAACTCAGACGCCTGCAGAGCCCTGTTATCGACCTGCTTGAGATCCTCTCGCTTGAGGGCCAACATTACATGGCCCGCCTGAGTATGGACGGTCAGCTGCTTCTTCTGTCCGATAAAAACGGGACTACCAGCCTGTTCCGGAGTGCCTGGCAGATACAGGATACCCTGGCCTCCTTCGATATCCGGGAAACCCAGGTGGTGCACCCTTCCGCCTACCATGAAATGGTTGGCATGGATCCCTCAGAGATTGAACCCATGCGAATCAGGGTGCAGAGGCAGAAACCGTGATCGCAGTAGCAAGACTCGCCATCCTGGTCGGCATTGCCGGACTGATTCCTTTTATCGGCCTTCTGGCTGGGCTGTTTTTCATGCCCCAGTACAGCGTGGCACTGGTTGGCTATTTCTATCTTTACAGCGCAGGTATTCTCGCCTTCATGGCCGGTGTCTACTGGCCCATTGCCATGCAGCTGGATAACTGCTGCTACCCCCTATCGCCTCTGATTACCATGTTACTCAGTCAGGTGTTTTTTGTGGCCGCGGGCGTCGGTCTCCTTCTGCCTGTTACCGGCCAGATTGTGCTTTATACCAGCGCCTATCTGGCACTCTACCTGGTGGACGCACGTTGGATGAGGGTCTACTGGCCGGCCTGGTATTTGCGGCTTCGACTTCTTCTTACCTCGGTCGTACTGGTCTGCCAGCTCACCGCGGCCGCCTGGTTCTTCCTTCTCCACGCCGCACATTGATGCTTTCAGGGCAATCAGGAGCCTGATGGATTATCAGGCTCCAAAGGCATCTTCGGGAGTTTCAAAGCGGCTCTGCAATTTCCGCAACGCTGTTTTCTCGATCTGTCGCACCCGTTCACGACTGATACCAAGGTCATCGGAAATTACCTGCAGGGTCTCCGGCTCTGGCAAGCCCAGACCGTACCTGCGCGACAGAATATCCTTTTCCCGATCACTCAGCTCGCTGAGCATGGATTTAAGGGTCCGCCGCCGGTCCCTGTCGGACATCGGGTGATCCGGCGCCATCTGATCACCGGCATCCAGGCTGTCGCCCAGGGTGACTGAGCCATCTTCCACCAAAGGCACGTCCGTGGACAGTTCTCTGGTCGCCAGCGCTCTCAATTCGCCAATCCTGGACGGACTGGCTTCCATCTCCCGGGCCAGCTCGGATTGCGAGGGTGTGCGGCCGAGGCTCTGATGCATTCTCAGTGACACCTTGTGCAGCTGACGAATCTCGTCCACCACATTCTCTGGTGTGTGCACCAAACGGGTTCCACGCTGCAGACAGCGCTTCACTTCCTCACTGATCCACCAGTAAGCGTAGGTCGAGAACCGGAAGCCTTTCGTAGGATCGAAACGCTCCACGGCCTTGATGAGGCCAACGTTGGCGTCCTGAATCAGGTCTGACATGGGGATACCGTGCTGACCATAACGACGGGCAATGTGCACCGCGAGGCGCAGGTTGCTCTGGATCAGCTTGCGACGACAGGCGGTCGCCAGATGGAAAGCCCGACGACATCGGGAGGAAAACGCACAAGCGTCTCCAAGGCTACCAATCACTTCCCGGAACGTCTGCGGAGTCTCCTCCGGCAAGGCCAGTTCGGTACTGATGATTCGGTAGCACAGTGTCAGTTTGCGGGAGAGGCGGCGTTCAGCCTCATCTGTCAGCAGTTCATACCGGGACGCATCCCTGAAGTACAGCCCGACCAGGGAATCCCTTTCACCATCGTTGGGCGTTGTCGGAGACGGTCCCAGCCTTTCGGTCGTTCGCATGGCTAAGGTACCGGTCAGAATTTACACCAAGGAATACGACGTGCTGTTGCTGATGGATTTACCGGGGGAGGGTCAGTAAAAACCCGCAGGCGACACGAGCGGTCGGCCTGCGGGCATTACTTGCGAGGCTGCAGCGACTCAGGCTGCGACAATGGCGTACTCGTGGTTGTGGGGCTCGATCAAAACGCCGTGCAGAGCAACAATCGCCTTTTCGTAATCGTCCTCGTCCACCACAAACTGGATATCCACCTGACGCATACACTGGTGCAGTGCCAGAATGCTGATTTCCTCATCGGCCAGGGCCTTGACGGAACGGGCCAGGATACCCGGAACCTTCATATCGCTGCCGATAGCGGAAACCACGGCCACCTTCCGGGTGTTGATTTCGGCGTTGGGGAACTCTTCCTTCAACGCTTTGACCACCCGCTTGACGTGTTTCAGGGTGCTGCCCACGTAATGGGTGATGGTGTTTGCGTTGGTGTCCTTGGACATGAACCGAACCTTGAACCGGCTCAATACATCCAGAATACGACGGTCGGAACCCGGCTCGCCCTGCATGTCCTGATCGAACACTTCCACGGCAAAAACACCCTTGGCGCCAGCGATGATCTCCACCTGAGGCTTCTCACTGACGTAATCGCCGGTGATCAGGGTTCCTGTGTGTTCCGGCTCGAAGGTATTCATTACCCGCAGCGGAATCTCGTTCTGGCGCATGCCCTTACCAGCACGGGGATGAATTGCTTCCATACCGAGGTTGGCAAGCTGGTCGGCAACGTCGTAATTGGTACGCCCCAGGGGCACCACCTTGTCTGCGCCGACGATGTTGGGATCGGCAGAGCTCAGGTGGTATTCCTTGTGGATAATCGCCTCTCGGGCCTCGGTGATCACAGCTACCCGGCTGAAGGTCATTTCGCTGTAACCGCGATCGAAGGTGCGCATCAGACCTTCCTTGCACTGAGCGTAACCGGTCACGATGGGCAGCTCACGGGTGAGGTCCACCGCGTCGAAGGCCTGCTTAAGCTTTTCGTCCAGCGGCAGCAGCTCGTTATCGCGCCAGCCGGTCAGATCCACAAAGCGGGCATTGATACCTTCCTGCTGAAGCTTCAGGGCGGTATTGAAGGCACTGTGAGCCTCGCCGATGCCGGCCAGCATTTCGCGCACTGTCAGCAGGTGTTCTTCCAGCTGGAACTGGCCGTAGGAGCACAGGCGCTGCAGGTCGATCAGGCAGCCCCGAACGCCCTCGATACGGTCGGTGATGAACTGGTCCGCCTGCTGCTTGAGCATCGGATCCTCAAACAGTTCGCCGTTGATATCGGTCAGGAACTTGACCAGTTTGGTGAGGTCGTCACCCCAGGCCCAGTCCGACTCGGCATCCGCAAACAGGGCGTAGACGCCCGGCTCACCGGTTTTCTTGTGTTCAAGCAGCTCGTTGGTCACACCACCGTAGGCAGAGACCACGAAAATGCGCTGATACAGGTCGTCCTTCTTTCGATTACCGATGATGATGTTATCTCGGACGGCCTCGTAGTTACTCATCGACGTACCGCCGATCTTTTCAACGGTATGTTGTTGGCTGGTCATAGTTTTGCCTTTGCTATCCTGCAGCATGAATGTCCGGAGGTGCGGGCGTCTTACGACGCCTCGCTAAGCCCTTCCTGCATGATTTCGTCCACACTTTTCGCCAGCAGGGCTGCCCCTTTCTTCAGGTCTTCCTCACTGGTCGTCAGCGGCATCAGGCACTTGATGACTTCATCGTTCGGACCACTGGTCTCGATGATCAGGCCGTGCTCGAAGGCACGTTTGGTAATCGGGCCTGTGATATCCGCGTGGGTTGCTTCAATGCCACGCATCAAACCGCGCCCCTTCATTTTGAACTGACCGGGGTACTTGTCGCAAATCGCCTGCAGCGCATCGCCCAGCACCTTGGTCTTGGCCTTTACCTCGTTGGCAAAGGCGTCGTCTTTCCAGTAGGTCTCAACAGCGGTCCGCGCGGTAATGAACGCCATGTTGTTACCACGGAAGGTGCCGTTGTGCTCGCCCGGATCCCAAACGTCCAGTTCCGGCTTGAACAACACCAGCGCCATCGGCAGACCGTAGCCACTGAGGGACTTGGACACGGTTACGATGTCCGGCTTGATACCGGCAAACTCAAAGCTGAAGAACTCACCGGTGCGGCCATTGCCCGCCTGGATATCATCCAGAATCAGCAGAATATCGTGCTTCTTGCACAGTTCAGACAGCCCCTTCAGCCATTCCGCGCGACAGGCGTTCAGACCACCTTCGCCCTGAACCGCTTCCACGATCACCGCCGCCGGCAGTTCGAAGCCGGAGGAACCGTCGCTCAGCAGTTTGTCCATGATCGCCAGGGTATCAACATCGTCGCCCAGGTAGCCGTCGTAGAACATGAAATCGACATTACCCAGCGGCGTGCCAACACCGCCGCGGTGATGCTTGTTACCCGTAGTGGCAACCGCCCCCATGGTCACGCCGTGGAAACCGTTGGTAAAGGAGATAATGCCGCTGCGACCTTTCACCTTGCGGGCCAGCTTCAGGGCCGCTTCCACACAGTTGGTGCCGGTGGGACCGGTGAACTGCATTTTGTAGTCCAGGCCACGGGGATCCAGGATGTGCTTCTTGTAGGATTCCATGAAGTCGTGCTTGGCCGTGGTAAACATGTCCAGGCCCTGGCTCACGCCGTCTGCCTCGATGTACTCAAGCAGTGCCTTCTTCAGAATATCGTTGTTGTGGCCGTAGTTCAGGGACCCGGCGCCGGCGAGAAAATCCAGGTATTCCTTGCCATCTTCGGTGTAAAGGTGCGCGTTCTTGGCGCGGTTGAAGATAACCGGAAACGCACGGCTATATACACGTACTTCGGATTCGGTCGACTCGAAAATTTCCATCGTCTTGCCTCTTAGCATGTCAGGTTCGAGGTAGATGCGCGGTGGCTTATCAAAAAATGCGGATACGGTCGCGATAGGCCTACCGTGCGTTGATTAAAGCCTTGTGACAGACCTACCTCAGTGGTCCGCCGGCTAATTCAAATCACAGCTTTACAGTCGTTCACAGCCCCGCAATTACATGACAGGGCCGATCCTGGACCGCGGCTCTCAGACTGGCTTCGTGAAAGGCCCGATGCGCAGCAGAAACTCGGAATCATGCTGCCCGCCGAAATGGGTCTCTTTCTCGAAATGCTCGTGGTAGGTGAGCTCGGCTCCCATATCACGGGCGAATGAACGGAACAGCGCCCATGAGGCCTCGTTGTCTTCGGTGATGGTCGTCTCCATATGGGTGACGTTCTTGCATGCATCACGGCCAACGATTTCTTTCAGCATCCGCTTGGCCAGGCCCTGTCCACGACCTTTTTCGTGAACCGCCACCTGCCAGACAAACACGGTATCGGGCTGTTGGGGAGGGATGTATCCGGAGATAAAGCCGACCAGATCGCCTTCCTTCTCCGCCGCCACGCCGGTTTCGGCAAAGTGGCTGCACTGCAACAGGTTGCAGTAAATCGAGTTGGGGTCCAGCGGCGGGCACTCTGCCACCAGCTGGTGGAGCCTGAAGCCATCATCCTTCACGGGTGTGCGAAGCGTGATGGCGGTGGTATTCGATCCTTCTGATGTCATAGCGTGATCAGTTCGTGGCAAAAAGTTAGTGTTGAATTATATAGACCACAAAATATATTTCAAGTACAGCTCAAAACCCGCCTACGGCAAGGCCCCAGCTCACTCTTTCAGAATAGACCGGATTGAAGCATTCGCCAGTGACAAAATGGTTAAATTAGTGAAGGGAAAATCACATCGTCTGCACTCAGTGAGGTGCCAGTCAGAATCCGGTTCCGATAGGACACAGCGGCGGGCGAGCCGGCCGGCCATAACCGGTCAAACTCCGACAGCCAGGCCTCCAGGGGGAAGGATACCGGCAGCAGAGAAACATGCAGACCCTGGCGCTCAATTCCGGCAACAGGCTCAATGACAGGGCTGGAGAGGCCAATGCGGGTAATCAATCCGCGCGGATCCGATTGCAGGTTACCCATGCCCGCAGATCCGTTGTTCACCACTACCCAACTCTGCTCACCCACCAGACCCGACCAGAGTACCGGCAGGCAGGTATGGGTGGAGGCAATCACATCGGCCCCCGAGGCCAGGAACCATTCCGAGAGCTTGCCATCGTTACCCTTGCAAAAGGCTTCGTAAGCCAGCCCCCATCCGGCCAGGGACTCTGGATCACCATGCACCACCAAAACCTTTAGGCCTCCAAAGATCAGGCATCGATACCTTGGCAGCAAGGACAACCGCCGCTGGATATCCGGATGTTCCCCAGCAATGCCCTGAAGCCGTTCCATGATCCGGTTCGACCGCTCCACCACGCCCTGATCAACAAAATCCGGATAGGCGCAGCCACAGCCGGCGCCGGCACTGGGATTCGCCAGCTCATAGTCCACATTGCCCAGGCTGACCGTGTGATCCAGCACCCGGTTATTAATGGTCCGGAACAGGCTGTCGCTGGCGTTGAACCAGTTGAAGTCGCCATTGAACACCAGCTTCACCCGATGCCCCTGCCGCTCTTCCGCCAATGCCAACTGCTCGATTTCATCGAGGGCCCAGGGATTCCCGTAAAGCCCTCCAACGATATACAGCACGTCCTCAGAGACCGTTCGGGGATCCTGGCAAAGCGATTCGGCAGAGTACCGGTACGCCAACGGACAGCTGCGGCCTTCGCTCATCGGCTCAGGCCTCCCCCGCCGCCAGTGACCGCCCGGCAAGACGCCGGAGCAGCAAAGGAGCAAAGAAACCGGCGGTACAGACCAGGAAGCCGTATGCGTTCACGCCCAGCAACATGGCGTACTTGCCATCGCCAATGGCCCAGCTTGCCGGAATCAGCCCAACCGCAAGCAACACCCCGAGACCCAAACCGGTCCAGAAACTCAGGTGGAAACTCCAGGGCGACCACCTGGTGAAACCGTAGAAAAGGAACACCGGCGCCAGCCCCATGACCATCGTTCCCGAGATAGTGGTGGCCTTGAGAATATCGGTACCGGCAAACATGGGCAGGTTGCCCAGGAAGGCAAAGATCACCATCACAACCGCACCCACCCGCATGCTCGGCAGCTTGTCAGATGCACGCTTTGCGAGTCGGGGCAAATCCACCGCCAACGACTTGGCCAGCGACGTGAAGGTGGAATCCAGGGTGGACCCCGCCGAGGTCATCATCACCACACTCATAAAGAACAACGCCGCCAGCCCCAGGGACTGCCCAACCGCTGCCGGCGCATTGCCCATGGCCTCTATGCCGTTAAGCCGGGCATGGACACCCACCAGACTGAAGATAAACACCGCCACAAAGCCCAGCAGCCCGGCCACCACAAAGCTTTTGAGCATGGTCTTTTCCTTGTTCACAAAGCCCCGGTCGGTCAGCACCGGATCGTGGAACGGATAACTGAACAGCTGCAACAACGCCACCAGCAAGAGATCAAAGCCGGCATTGAGCCGAAACTCACCATTGGTCAGCAGGGCGCTGGTATCGTTGGCGGGAATGATCAGGAACAACACCGCCCCCACAAAGAACACAAACACGAACGCCTGAATCACATCGGTGAAAATCGACGACCGCAGCCCGCCCTTCAGGCTGTAAGCCAGGGTAAACACCGTGAACAGCATCGCCGCCGCGTAATACTCCCACTCACCGGGCAGCCCGAAATAACCGCCAACCACCGCGGTGTTACTCCAGACCTCGTTATAAAGCCGAATCAGAATCGCCGCCGCAAACGCCAGACTCGCCAGCCGACCAAACCGGGAGGTCAGAAAATCCTGCAAACTCCGCGCCCCGGTCTGCGTCCGGATCAGGTAAATCACATACCCCGCCACCGGAATCGACAGCCAGTAACTGGCATAAGCCAGACCGCCCACCACACCATAAGCCGCACCCAGGTTCGCCGCATTGGTCACCGACTTGGCAAAGATCCAGCTGATAAAAATACTCGCCGTCAGAGACCACTGGCCCACAGGGTTGCCCTGGTCATCGGCGCCTTTATAAAACGAATTCGCGTTCTTGCTCTTCGGCGACAGCCAGTACATCACCACGCCGTAGACCAGCAGGAATCCCCAGAACAGGGAGGCCTCTGTGAAGTTCATGTTTTCGTTCCTTTGTTCTCTGGTTCCGGGACTTATTCCGGAGTTTCTGGTTTGGGTGCCTTCCGGGGCAGGCCGGTAAGAGGTTCAAAAAAACGCCCGTGAACCCATCCATGGGGGGCTTGGTCGCGCCGTCCATGGCGCTCCACATTTTTTGAACCTCTTACCGGCCTGCCCCTCGTTCAACCTCAGTTCTGGTATCCCCGACAACGGACTTGGTCGTCAAACCATTCGGGCGGGTGGTTTAATCTCTTTTCCTTTCTTGCATTTCCTTCCCACTCAGCAACCGAATAGCAAAGTCTTATCCGCGGTCTGGGGGGTGACGTTATTTTCCCGCCAGGAAAAAGATGTCTGAGCGCAGCGAGTTGTTTTTCCCAAGGGAAAATAACGTCACCCCCCAGGCCGCCAATGACCAGCCAGCAGTCCTGCAGGAAACAAACGCCAGACCTAAACAGGAGCCGAACAACTAGCCCCAAAGCGGTAACAGGAAAAACACCGGTGATGCCGCAACATAATCCGCTCATCCATGCTCTCGGCCAGTGAGCCCCCGAGGTCATACTGCGGATCATCATCCACCAGCGTGCAGGCATACACCCGAACCTGTTCGCCCTTCTTCACCAGCATCCGCGTATAGGTGCACATAAAGTGGGAGCGAGCCTCTTTAGTCGGATACTTCTCCATACAGGTCTCGGTAATCTCCGGGCTGCCGTCTTCAGAACCTGGCGTACCCAGGTCCGGAAATGCGGTGAACGCCAGGTTCTCTGGAATGCCCCACTCCCTGAAGATGTCACGGAACGCGGCTTCGACATCTGCCGGAATTTCCTCCGGATCGGTCTGGCGGGCAATGGACACCTTGAAACCCTGTTCGATCAGCCAGTGGATGCCCTCCAGTGCCTGGTCGAAGCTGCCGTCACCGCGATCCTTGTCATGCCGGGCGCGATCGGGGAAATCCAGGCTCACCCGGAAGTGGATCGGGTAGGGGTTATCCAGCAATGGCTGCACCTGATGCCGGCGTTTCAGCAGAGGCTCGGTGGCATTGGTGAGTACGAAACAGGGCCGGTGCTGGCTGGCGTAATCCAGGATGTTGACGAAGTCGCGGATCACAAAGGGCTCGCCGCCGGTGAAGGAGAACTGCTCCACACCCATGTCGATGGCTTCGTGGATAAACGGCTTCACGTCGCTGAGTTTCATGCCCGGAATCCTACCATCACCGGGATGGGACCCTTCCAGGCAGAAGGGGCAGGCCAGGTTGCAGGCGGTGCCGGTGTGTATCCATAACTCTTTGAGCTTGTCCGCGTCAATGTAACCCCGGGGGTCACCGTTGCGGGTGTGGGTCCAGCTGTCGCGGGCCCGGGGTTCCAGGACTTCCACGGCCGGAATACGTGTACTGCGGGCCGGTCTGGTTTCAGTCAGGGGCATAGATGCTCCTCGGTGTATTCGTGTTTTTCCCACGGCGCCAGCCATGGAGCTTCTCCAGAAGCTTCAGGATACCTTCGGGCGCATGGGCCCGTTTCCATTCACCGGCCGCGTACTTGGCTGACTCGTTCCAGGTCGGGTACGGGTGAATGGTGCCCAGGATCTTGTTCAGGCCCAGGCCATGCTTCATGGCCAGGGTGAACTCGGCCAGGATTTCCCCGGCGTGGCTGCCAACCACAACGGCGCCCAGGATCTTGTCCTTGCCCGGTGGAGTCAGCACCTTGATAAAACCATGATCCTCACTCTCGGCAATGGCCCGATCCAGGTCATCCAGCCCATAGCGGGTGACCTCGTAGGCCACGCCCTGCGCCCTGGCTTCGGCTTCACTTAGCCCCACCCGCGCCACTTCCGGCGAGGTAAAGGTCACCCAGGGCATCACCCGGTAGTCCACCTTGAATCGCTTGAACTGACCAAACAGACCGTTCACCGCCGCGTACCAGGCCTGATGGGCCGCCGCGTGGGTAAACTGGTAAGGACCAGCCACATCACCGCAGGCAAATACATTCGGGTACCTCAGGCTCATGTCTTCCTCTACCGGTACGGTTCCGTTCGGCAGGGTATCCACACCAATCCGCTCCAGGTTCAGGCCGGCGGTGTTGGCCGCACGGCCAACAGCAACCAGAACCTGGTCGAAAGGAATGCGTACCCGCTCACCGTCGTGCTCGCAGTAGGCAACTTTCTCTCCTTCCTCTATACGGAACTCGGCAGCAGCATGTTTCAGCCGGACATCCACACCGTCCGCCTGGAACTGCTTCAGAACCAGTTCGGAGACATCCTCATCCTCCTTGGCCAGCAGGCGTTCACCCATCTCCACCTGGGTCACCTTGCTGCCCAGTCGGGCAAAGGCATGGGCCAGTTCGGAGCCAATCGGACCACCGCCCAGCACCAACAGACGTTCCGGCTGCTCTTCCAGCTCCCACAGGTTGTCGGACGTCAGCGGCTGCATGTCCTTGAGACCGGGAATCGGAGGTACGGCCGGCTTGCCGCCGGTGGCAACAACGATACTGCGGGCAGTCAGGCGCTCCGTGCGGCCATCGTTGTGCCGGACCTCAAGCTCCCAGGGCGAAACGAAGCTGGCTTCGCCGGCAATGCAGTCCACATCCAGCTTGCGGTAGCGCTCCGGGGAATCGTGGGGTTCCACTTTCGCGATGACATCCTTGACCCGGTTCATGATGGTCTTGAACGAGCCTTTAACGGGCACCGATTCCAGTCCGTAACGGTTGGCATGACGCATAGTGTCCGCTGCCTTTGCACTGCGAATCAGGGCCTTGGAGGGCACGCAGCCCGTATTCAGGCAGTCGCCACCCATCTTGTGCTTTTCAATCAGGGCCACCTTGGCTTTCACTGCTGCGGCAATATAGGCAGAGACCAGACCGGCAGAGCCACCGCCGATAACCAGCAGGTTGTAATCGAAATGCTCGGGTTTCTGCCAGCCGGCGTACACTTTGCGGCGACGAATAAAGCCCACCACAAACTTGGCAATCAACGGGAACAGCCCCAACAGGGCAAAGGACAGAAGCAGATCGGCCGAAACAATGTCGCCGGTAGACTGGATCTGGCCCAGCTGGGTGCCGGCGTTCACGTAAACAAAGGTACCGGGCAGCATGGCAATCCAGCTCACCAGGGCATAGATGCGCAACTTCATGGCCGTCAGGCCCATGGCCAGGTTGATCAGGAAGAAGGGGAACACCGGCACAAGCCGCAGGGTTGCAAGGTAGAAGGCGCCGTCTTTTTCAATGCCGCGATCCATCTTCGCCACGGTTTCGCCATACCGTTTTCGAAGCGTGTCTCGCATCAGGAACCGCGCCACCAGGAAGGCAAGCGACGCACCGATAGTTGAAGCAACGGAGACGGCTGCCAGACCGTAGAGATTTCCGAAAAACGCACCACCGGCCAGCGTCATGATGGTAGCGCCTGGCAGAGAAAGCGCTGTTACCACGACATAAACAACAACGAAGCCCAGCACCGCAACCAACAGGTTCTGATCGATCCAGTTACCCAGGGACTGTTGGTTTTCCTTCAGGTTCTCGAGAGTCAGGAGCTCGCTACCGCCACTGGCAATAAACCCGACAACCACAGCCGCAATCAACGCGACCAGAATCCATTTCTTGAGTGTCATGAATTAATCCTTTCTACCTTGAACGTGATAACGAAGAGACACCACAACCCCGAAATTGTTACATCAAACCGTGGGCTCAGTGTTCGTTACCGGCTTACCGTTGTTGTACGTCGTTCGGCAACGCATTGTGTCAACGATTGCTCATGAATATCTAACAATTTGATTACACCGCCTACCGAATACGCCGGGAACTTATCGACCGATTTCCAAACTTACTGCTATTCTTGAACAATTGCTCATAAAAGGGAACGGTCATGACTGACTCAAGTCGGGAAAAGGAGATAAAACTGATTCAGGGCTTGAAAACTGGTGATAATGACTCTTTTCAGGAAGCAGTGCGTGCCTACACCCCCGGGATGTTAGCAGTCGCCCGGTTCTATCTGGACCATTCCAGTGCAGAAGAAGTCGTTCAGGATTGCTGGGTTAAAGTTATTGATGCTATCCATGGCTTTGAAGGTCGTTCAGGTTTAAAAACCTGGTTGCACCGCGTTGTTGCCAACCGTTGCAAGAATCAGCTTCGTTCGACTAACAGGGAAATCCCGACGGACTTCTCGGAGAGCCTGGAGCCAGAGCTGGCCCATCGCTTTAACGCCAAAGGACGCTGGGAGCTGCCGCCCAAACTGCAATTTCATGAATCCGCCGATACCCTGATTGAAAACGGCGCCCTCAACGATTGCCTCGACAAACACCTCTCCTCCCTTCCGGAAACCCAGCGCTCGGCGCTGATGCTCTACGAAGCCCACCAGCACAAATCTGAGGATGTCTGTAACATTCTTGATGTCAGCGCCTCTAATCTACGGGTGCTGTTGCACCGGGCCAGACAGAAAATCTTTCTGATGGTTGAGAACTTCCAGGAGACCGGCGAATGCTGATGTGCAGGGATCTCGCAGTTATTGCCAGCGATTACATTGATGGCGAACTCCCGGTTCTCGAGAACATGTCTGTGAAAATGCATCTGATGATGTGCAAGGACTGCCGGACCTTTATTGGCAATCTGCGGGCAAGCACCGACATGTTAAACGCACATTCCTCTGGCCAGGCGGATGAGGAGCTTATCCGCAAGATTGACGAACGAGTAGCCCTGGCGCTGAAAGAAGGGTCTCAAGACCCCACAAACCAGGACCCGGACTAATTGAGCTCAGTGTCCTGTGACTGAAAGCCGCCGATAGCAGTCCTGGCGTTTCCTCTGCTCCGCTTCCAGTTCAACCGCCCAGCTTTCCACATCAACAGGTACAGCTCCAATGATCTCCAGCGAACGATCTTCAAGCACCGCCTTCAGACCTTGCGCCCGCCGCTGATTGATAACCTCGTCACGATGGTAAAGGAGCGTTTCGATCTGGGGCCGGAAGCAACGCACCATGGCTGTCAGCCAACGGTTAACAGGCCAACTTGGGTGAGCATGGTCAATGGCAAACCGATCCAGCGCACCCGCGACCACCTCGGCAGGCAGCCAGCTCTCATCCGTTACCCAGCGGTTTACGGTAAAAAGATCCGTGGGATATCCCCACGCATCCATGGATATGGCAATCAAGTGTGCCACCCGATCCTCTGCAACCGGGCCCATGAGTGGTTTTGCCTCTTCGGGTAAGGCCCCGTTGCGCAGAAACAAATGGAAATGACCATGCTCGGCGTGGTCCTCCCGGTGAGCGTGGTAATAATACTGGGACGCCGTTTCCTGATCGTACACATCGTCCTTCGGGTAATGCTCCATCTCATAGAAAGGACCCTGCCCCTTGAGAACCTCACCGACCACATTCAGCCCGCCTTTTTTCAGCACCCGGTAGCACTCCCTGATCTCGTGGATGGCCGCGAGACTGTCTGATAACTGCTTTTCCATGAGGCTTCCCGGCCTCGTAACATGAAGCTCTTGCATAGTTTTTTGCTCCTTACCGCGCGACTCCGGAAGACCCCCGAAGCCGCGCGATCCAATCCTTCAACTGATCACACAGCAACATCTGCCCTTCGCTTACCACTACTGGCCGAGCAGGGATTCTTCGCGGCACAGGGATTTCTGGTAGCGCCCGGATTTTTCGTCGCGCAGGGGTTCTTACCAGCGCACGGGCCGCAAGCACCACATTTGCCCCCCTTCAAGGCACAGGGGTTGGCGGAAAGCTGCGTCTGGATATTGGCCATGTAGGTCGTTAACGCCGCAAGCTGCTCGCCGCCCCAGTCCAGAGGTTCGGCAGCCATGGGTCGCACCATGCAGATCTGAACCATCTCATCCAGATGCACTGACTCCATGCCAAAGATGTTTCTGGCCATCGCCACCGAATGTGGGTAGGCGTTGGCAAACGTTGCGTTGTAACCCGCACCATCGTTATGGCAGGTCGCGCAAGACAACCCATTGCTACTGAGGGACGTGTCGTTAAACAGCTTCTTCCCGAGCGCCATGAGCTTGCAGGGATTGCCCTCGTAGGGCTGGTAAGCCGCTGGCCGGGTAACCTTTTTGGCGGCGCAGGGATTGGGCTTTGCCCCGCACTTGCCGGTGGCCGCGCACGGGTTACTACCTTTGGTTGCGCACGGATTCTTCGACGCACAGGGGTTTTTCGTTGCACACGGGTTTTTTGCGGCGCAGGGATTGCACCCGGCTTTACAGCCAGCCTTGCACTGTTGTCCTGCCTTACACTGATTCTTGCAAGGAGAACAGGGACCGCAGGCAGCCGAAGCCATACCCCCGGCTCCAAGCATGGCGGTCACCAGTGCGGCAGACCACCAGGTCGTGCGTCGATGTTCATACGATGTGCGAATCGCTTTTCTCAACGGATGTATCGTGGACATGGTCTCTCTCCCTGTTCACAGAGTTTTTGAGGCGGGCTTTGGAAGCCCGTGATCGCTGCGATGAGCGGTCAGATAGGAGACACATGAGTTTCTGAACTATTACACCTATTCAGGAAATAAACAGAGTTTTTCTGGCAAACCTGAATCGGGTGGGCCACGTTTCTTTCAGGCATAAAAAAGGGTGGAGCCCAGCTCCACCCAAGGGGTTTACAACCCGACCAACAATGCAGAGGCGAACAACACGAAACACGATGGACGAAATAAAGACCTCACTCACACTGACACGGGAACCAAAGCGTTGTTACAACGTAATTCATATAGCGGAAAGAAGATTTGTGCTTCAACAATACATTCAAATCCGACATTGAGGATCCCCGATGGCCCGCAAAATCCCGCACGAAAGAAAAGCTGCCATAACTGCTGCCCTGGCAGGAGGCTGGGTCGCGGACGCGGCGAGCCTGGGTTTGCACTGGCTCTACAACAGCGAGCGCATCGCAGAGGTTGGCGGCCAGACACCGGAATTTCTGCCGCCAAGGGCGGACTATTATACGAAGGGGTTTGGCTACTTTGCCCATGAAGGTAAGCAAGTTGGCGATGTGAGTCACTATGGCGCCGCAACGGGCGTTCTGACGGACAGTTTATTAGCTAACAACGCCGCACTGGATGTTCGGGATTATCAACGCAGGTTTCGTGCCTTTTTTGGCCCGGGCGGGCAGTGGCGGGGATTTATCGACAATCCCACGCGCATTACCCTCGAGAACTTCAACGCCAATGAGCGCGAAGCGGTCAAGCAGGCGCAGGACACCATGCCCGCCGGACTGACCGAAAAACAAAAGCGGGTGCTGGTGCAAAAAGTGATGCCCTATACCCGCCGGCTGAGTGGCGACCAACTCGCTCAACCGGTTCGCGAGGCCATCAACCTGACCTACAAAGAAGCGAAAGTGCAGGAGGCCGGTGTCAATCTGGCAGAAACCATCGACCGCTATCTGGTGCGGGAAAGTGGGGCAGACGATATGCAACTGCCAGCGGTTTCGAAACTGCCACCACTGGTTGCCTGCTTCTGTGGGAGTAGCGATCTTCTGGAAGTCACGGAAGCGGCCGTCCGGGTCACGAATAACAACGACGATGCCGTAGCCTGGGCGAAATGCGCAGCGTTGCTTCTGGATCGGCTCTTCCAGGGAGAAGGCCTTTCTGGAGCCATGGATGCTGCCATCACCGAGGCGCCGGATCAGAAATCCCTGAACCATGCCCGCGCGGGCTCAGAACTGAACGGCGTTGGTGCCGGCGACACCTTTGGCCGAACCTGCTACCTGCATGAGGCCATGCCGGTGATTTTTCACATTCTCAACCATGCCGGGAGCTACACGGAGGCCATTCGAGCCAATATTCATTGTGGCGGCGATTCCTGCGGTCGCGCCTGGATCATTGGCCCTGCCATGGCGGCTATTCATGGCGTTGGCGGTGAAACAGGCATTCCCCTGAGCTGGCTCGCGAAGGTTACCAATGCTGCGTCCCTATATCAGGATATCGAATCGTTGCTAGTCAGCTAGGCATTCACTGTAAAACTCAAACCCGCCCATCCAGATGCAGCCAACGGGACAGCCGGGAATGCGGGCGCCGCCGCAGGTACAGGGGCAGTGTGCTCATCACCAACAGCACTGTAGCGGCAGCCAAGACGGTCAGGGTGGGATTGAGCTCGAAGGTATGGCCCAGGCCAGCAAACACAAAGGTCATGGGCAACATGCCAAGGGCTGTGGCAAGGGAGTAACGCCACAGGTGTATGGCCGTCACACCGGCGGCATAGCTGATCAGGGCGAAAGAGAACAGGGGAATGAGCCGGGTCAGGAATACCGCGATGAAAAGGAACCGCTGCGAACCGCGGGCCGAGAATACCGGGTTATGTTCGAGCTTCTGCTGGACTGCTTCACGCCCGAGCACTCGCGCCAGGTAGAACGCAATCAGCGAACCGGCCAGGGCACCCACCACCGCAATCGCGGTTCCGCTGAACATGCCGTACACCAGGCCGGAGGCTGCACTGATCGGCAGAGTGGGTATGGGCCCGACCACGACGGCCAGAATCATCAGGAGCATCAGTAATACCGGCCCAAGTGCACCCTGACTGGCAAACCAGTCGGACAGCACCGACGGCGCAAAGCTGGCCGGCATGCCCAGTTGCCGCAGCAGCAACCAGATCGCCGCCATCAGCAGCGCGACAATAGCCAGAAAGGAGAGACGGAAAACCAACTGCGAACGGGTCATATGGCCATTCTACCCGCTATCCCGGAAACAGGAAGCGATAGCCGTTGTCCGCAATTGCCTCAGGAACCCGAAAGGTTCAGCTGGCCAGTCGGTTAACCTGCTCCACAAAGGCAGTTGGCAGGGTGTCGATCACCGGCCGGGCATCGCCGCACACATCCGGGTTCGGGGCGTCCGGCTCTTTTGCCAGCACTATCGGCGATTCTGACCAGTGCAGCAGCTCCAGTTTGCCGCTCTCCTGCTCCACCAGGGCCGTGCAGTGCTCCACCCAGTCGCCATCATTGCAGTACAGACCTTCTTCGCTGCGCAGGAAGCCCGCAGAGTGAATGTGACCGCAGATAAAACCGTCGTAGTTGCCCTTTTCCGCTACCGTAAGCGCCGCAAGTTCAAACCGGCGTATGAAGGTGCGGGCCTTGCCGATTCGGCTCTTCACCCAGGCCGCCAGCGACCAGTAGGGCTTGCCCTTGAGCCGGCGCCAGGCGTTGAACCAGCGGTTCAGGCGCAGCAGGATGCCGTGGGCACGGTCCCCGACCAGAAGCATCAGCGGGCTGCAACGCACCACCTGATCAAACTGGTCACCGTGGCAGACCATGAACCGACGACCGTCAGTGGTGGTGTGCACGGCTTTGTATCGAAGCTCAATGCCGGCGATAGTCTGGCCGCAGAACCGGCGCAGGAAATCGTCGTGATTGCCGGGCACGTAAACCACTCGGGTTCCGCGGGCCGCCAGCTCAATGAGTTTGTGGATGACGGCCTGATGGGAATCGGGAAAGTGCACCCGTCGCTGCATCGCGATCAGGTCGATAATGTCGCCCACCAGGTAGAGGGTTTCACAGCGGACCTGGTTCAGGAAATCCAGCAGGTACTCGGCCTGGCAGTCTGCCGTGCCCAGATGTACGTCGGAAATGAAAACGCTCCGGTAGCTCCGCATCTTGTCTCCCGTCTTTCAACCAGTCCGGATGGTGCCACTTTGGCAAGTTCGGGTGACGGGGAAATGACAACGGGGAGACAATTGTATGACGTTCAGAAAGAAGTCACAGGGGAGGAAGTAACCGTTACCCGGTAACCCGCGGGGTTACCGGAATACCACTGTCCGGTGTTTGGCACCGGTTAGCGCAGGTCCGGATTCAGGGTATAGGTGCCCGTTACACGAGCACTTGCCAACACGTGCCCCGCCATGGCTTCGCGCACATCGTTACCATCGAACTCGCCGTCGAGGGCGAGCGTATCCACATCCAGTGCGTGCACTTCGAAATGGTAGTGATGGATAATCTCATCGTTCCAGGGCGGACAGGGGCCATCGTACCCGGCGTAAGTGCCGTTCATGTCGGGATTGCCCGCCAGAAACTGGGTGTAATTGTTCACGCCGCGGATACCAATGGGGCCGGGACCCGGCTCCTTGCCCTTGGGAATCACGCCATCGCTGTCTTCGCCTTCCGGAATCCGGGTGGTGCCGGCCGGCACATCCACCAGCAGCCAGTGGAAAAAATCGACCCGTGCGATGTTCTTCGAGACGGTCTTGCCTTCCTGGTTCACGTCGTCTGCAACACTGGGCACGTCCGGATCAAACATCATTACCACGAAGCTCTTGGTGCCCTCGGGCGCATCGTCCCAGACAATTTCGGGGTTCCGGTTGGGACCGAAGCTCATGTGGTCTTCTTCGCTGTAGACCCCGAATGCAAATTTCTCGGGAATTGGCTGGCCTTCGTCTATGCCTTGAACCTGTAGTTTCACGGCGTTGCCTCCTGTGGTTTTTGGCCTTGGGCTCATTGGACTGTGTCTGGGACAGTCTCATTCTGTGATAATACGGTTTTAACACAAAATCGATTCAACTGACCACGGAGCCCCGATGAGCCAACAGAAGCCCGGCAAGCCGCAACAGCCCGCAAGCCAGAAAGACGAGGATGCAGTTGCCTTCGCCCAGGGCATTTTCGAACTGGCCCGCAACGGCGGTGCAGGGCCTCTCAGCGTGATGCTTGATGCCGGCGTCCCGGTGAACATGCGCACCAGCGAGGGCGAGACCCTGTTGATCCTGGCCAGCAAACACGGCCACGCGGAAACGGTACGTCTGCTGCTGGAAAAACGCGCCGATCGCGATGCGAAGGACAGCCGCGGCAATACCGCACAGTCGCTGGCAAAAACCGACAGCGTACGACGCCTGTTCGAAGAACAAAGCCGGTAAGCCGGCATGTTCAACAAGGGCGAGATTATTCACCACACCCGGGACGCCCTGGGCAGCATCCTGGTGGTCGATTACCGCAAACACCGGGTGCTTACCTTCAATTCGGTGTTCGAGCAGAGCAAGATCGACCGTCGCTACCCCTATCTGCCCGCGCACGAGTACAATCGCGCCATGATGTTGCCGGCGGTATTTGCCAACCCACGCCACGTCACCATTCTGGGCCTGGGCGGCGGCGTGATGGCTAGCGCATTTCACCATCTCTATCCCGAATGCCGGATACACGCCGTCGAACTTCGTCAGGCGGTACTGGATACGGCAAGGGAGTTTTTTGACCTTCCGGATAGTGAGCGCCTGGAGGTGACCATTGCTGATGCCCGGGATGCGCTGGAAAAGCTGTCGGAAGCGAGCACGGACATGATTCTTGCCGATCTGTATAACGCAGACCGGATGAGCCCGGCCCAGGCCCAGAAGCAGTTCGTGGATGAGTGCGCCCGGGTGCTGACCAAAGACGGCTGGCTGGTGCTGAACTACCACCGCACCCCGGATGTCGAAGGAGCCTACTTTCGTAGGCTCAAAAGGCACTTTGCGGTGCTTCTGGGCTTCCGAAGCAAAAGCAACAACACCGTGGTCTATGCCAGCAAACAGCACTTTCAGTCGGTCCATCCCAAAGACCCGGTGTTGGCAGAACTGGAGAACCGGCTGCCAATAGACTGGCGTCGTTTGATGGCTAAAGTCAGCCGGATGGAGTGAGGCGGAAAACCGTCTCAGAGTTGATCTGGGTCCTTGATGATTACCGGGGATGATCCATAGTTACTGGTATGGAATCCACTGCGTTCGAAAGGAGTGCTGACCATGAGTGAGGAAGACTATAAAAAGCTGCATCCGGTACTGAGCGAGGTCACCAAGACCTACGTCGATCTATACACGAACCGGCCCAACGAAAAAAACCGGGAGAAGCTCATCAAGCTTGAAGCCCTGCTGCACGAGAAGCTGGAAGCGATTCAGAAAGCCAAGGAAGAGAAAGAATAAGGCCCGACTGCGCCGGGCCCTGGTCTGATCAGGTCCATTTTTCTCCGGGGCTCTGATAATCCAGGACGGCCCGGTGCAGCGTCTCTGGCTGGTCGGTCCGGATCAGCATGTCGATGTATTGCTGCTTGAGAAACCCGGCCCGCTCCATGGTTTGCGCCATCACCAGCAACGGATCGAAAAATCCGTTGACGTTGTAGATGGCGCAGGGCTTCTGGTGCAACCCTAACTGGCCCCAGGTCCAGGCCTCAAACAGCTCTTCCAGGGTGCCAATCCCGCCTGGCAGCGCAACGAAACCATCGGCCAGATCCGCCATCATGGCCTTGCGCTCGTGCATGTTTTTAACCACGTGCAGCTCGGTAAGGCCGGAGTGGGCCAGCTCACGGTCCCGCAGATGCTCGGGGATCACCCCGTGAACCCGGCCGCCGGCGGCCAATACCGCATCGGCCACGACGCCCATCAGGCCCACATGGCCACCGCCAAACACCAGCTCGATGCCATTGCGACCGAAGTAGTCACCCAGCTCCCGGGCCTTCTCCGCATAAAGCGGATCGTTGCCTGACCGGGAGCCGCAATAGACGGCAACCTTCATTCGCCATCCCCGATCTTGTCCTGGGTCTGGGTCTCGAAATCGCTGGCATCGTGGCGCTCGTGCAGCTGGCTGCTCGGCTCACCCCAGGCCCGGTTGACCATCCGGCCGCGCTTTACTGCCGGACGCTGGGCAATCTCATCAGCCCAGCGAATGACGTTGGTGTAGGTGTGGGCTTCCAGGAACTCGGCTGCATCATACACCTTGTTTTTCACCAGGGCGCCGTACCAGGGCCAGATGGCCATGTCGGCAATGGTGTATTCGTCACCCGCGATGTAGCGGTTATTGGCCAACTGCCGGTCGAGCACATCCAGCTGACGTTTGACTTCCATGGTGTAGCGGTTGATCGGGTACTCGTAGTATTCCGGCGCGTAGGCGTAGAAATGGCCAAAGCCGCCACCGAGCATAGGTGCGCTGCCCATCTGCCAGAACAACCAGTTCATAGTTTCGGCACGCCCTGCGGTGTCCTTGGGCAGGAAAGCGCCAAACTTTTCCGCCAGATAGAGCAGGATGGAGCCGGATTCGAATAGGCGGATAGAAGGGCTGACACTGTGGTCCATCATGGCGGGAATCTTGGAGTTAGGGTTCACCTCCACAAAACCGCTGCCAAACTGGTCGCCCTCGGTAATTTTGACGAGCCAGGCATCGTACTCGGCTTCTTTAATACCCAGTTCCAGCAGCTCCTCCAGCATCACCGTTACCTTGACGCCATTGGGCGTCGCCAGCGAATAAAGCTGCAACGGGTGCTTGCCAACCGGCAGCTCCTTGTCATGGGTCGGACCGGCGATCGGGCGGTTGATACTGGCAAACCGACCCCCACTCTCGGAGTCCCATTTCCAGACTTTGGGTGGCGTGTAGGTAGCGTCGGTCATGGCATTTCTCCTCACAAAGTAGCATTCAGCTGGCTCCGAGGTCGCATTGAGCCCGGGGCCGAAAACTCTAGCATGGAAGATCAAACAAAAAGAACCACAGGAGTACCCCATGGCAGGGCGCATTGTGCTCCTTCTTGCCTGTCTGTTTGTAATGCCCCAGGTTCAGGCCGAGCTGTCAGACAGCAAGCGAGCGCTGATCCAGGAGCTGTTTCCCTCGGCAACGGTCATTGAAGACAAGCTGCCGGACTTCCCGGTGTATCCCGTGTATCAACTCCAGGAACTGCTTGGCTATGCCTACGAAACCATAGACCACAGCCGGCTCCAGGGCTTTGCCGGCAAACCGATCAGTATGCTGATCGGCCTGGATACTAAAGGGCGCTTCACCGGCATCAAGGTGCTGAATCACCACGAGCCGGTGTTTCTGCATGGCCTCGGCGAAGAGCCCCTGTTCGAATTCGTAGACCAATACGAAGGGCATTCGTTACAAGAGCAGATTATTGTCAGCACCTCCAACTCCAGCCGTTCCGGGCGAACCAGTGACGGCAATGTGGTTCACTTTGACGGTGTCAGCAAGGCCACGGTCTCTGTGCTGATCATCAACGACACCGTGCTGTCCTCTGCCCTGAAAGTGGCCCGCCAAAAACTCGAGGGGTTCGCCCAGAGCGCCCCCACACGGGCGAAGCCGGATTTCTACCAGCCGGTGTCCTGGCAGCAGTTGGTCGAGCGCGGTTACATTGGGCACTGGCAGATCGCCAGTGAATCCATCGAAGCCGAACTGGGCCGACCTCTGTCTGACTACCCCATGAACATTGAGCCGGCAGAGGGCGAGCCCTTTACCGAACTGTTCTTCGCCTACATCAATTCGCCCATGGTGGGGCGCAACCTGCTAGGAGACGACGGCTACCAGCGCCTCATGGAACGACTCGACGACGGCGCGCAGGTTCTGGCTGTCATGTCCCGGGGCGCCTTTCCCCATGTTTCCCGCGAGTTCGTGCCTGGCAGTTCTCCCGACCGTGTCGGCCTTTCCCAGAACAACCTGGCCGTGGAAATGCGCGATCTCAACCTGCTCGACCAGAATCTCGAGTTCCGCGCCGCCGGCATGCCCTCGTTCGAGGCCGGTAATCTGTTTCGGGTGGGCGGCAACGCCGGCTTTAACCCGGGGGCGGAGGCCAACCTCAAGCTCAACGTTGAACTGGCCCGTAACCACCTGATGGTGGACCGCACATCCCTGGATATCCCGATTCGGTTCAACGAAGAACTGTTTGAAGCCGTCGAGGTTGCTCCCAACCCCGAGGACACCCGTCAACCGGTCTGGATCGGGCTCTGGAAAGAACGCTGGTGGCAGATTTCCCTGCTGGTAATCGGCCTGACCGTTCTGACCGTGTTCTTCGCCCGCCAGAAAGCCCTGAGCCGCAACCCGAAGCTGGTACACCGGTTCCGCTGGGGATTCCTGTTTTTCACCCTGTTCTTTATCGGCTTCTACGCCCAGGGCCAGCTTTCGGTGGTTAACATCTACACCCTGTTCCTGGCGATTTGGGACGGTTTCTCTCTCAATGTCTTCTTACTGGATCCGATCATCTTTATTCTCTGGGTCTACACATTCATAACCCTGTTCATCTGGGGTCGCGGCCTGTTCTGTGGCTGGCTCTGCCCGTTCGGGGCCCTGCAGGAAGTGGCCGCCTGGCTTGGCCAGAAACTGAAATTCCGCCAGATCAAGGTGTCCGAGCACTGGCACCGGCGCCTGATTCTGCTCAAATATCCGATCCTGCTCGCTCTGGTGGGCACTGCTTTCTACTCCCTGACCATCGCCGAAAAGCTGGCGGAGGTGGAGCCATTCAAAACCAGCATAACCCTGTTTTTGGTTCGCTCCTGGCCATTCGTACTTTACGCCGTCGGCCTGCTGGTAATAGGCATGTTCATCCACAAATTCTACTGCCGCTATCTGTGCCCGTTGGGCGCCGGCCTTGCAGTGCTTGGCCGGTTCAGACTGTTCAGCTGGCTGGACCGGGTCGAGCTCTGCGGCAACCCTTGCCAGCACTGTAAAAACGAATGCGGCATCAATGCCATTCGCAAGGATGGCCGGATTGACTACGACGAGTGCATTCAGTGCCTGGAGTGCGTCGTTATTCTCGAAGATGACACCCGGTGCGTCGACAAACGGCTCGAGACCAAAAAACGGTCAAGACAGGCGCACATACTGGCAACGGACGCGGGCTGACCCGCTCCGTTGCCCCAAAGCCCGGATTACTGTTTTTTCTGCCATTCAAACTTCTTGAACGGCTCGTCAACCGGCGTTTCCGCAATGTGGTTGACGTAATTGCTCATCACTTTCTGGGACAGCACCAGAATCACTTCCAGTACCTGGCGGTGCTGGTATCCGGCTTCATAGAACGCGTCCAGGTCCTCTTTGCTGACATTGCCGTGTTTACGCATGACAGCGAGGGTAAAGGTTCTCAGCGCCTCAAGCTTGTCGCTCGGCAGCGGCGTTTCGTCCCGCAGTGCATTGGTAATGTCGTCGGACACGTCCATCATTTTGGCAATCCCGGTATGGGCAGGGACGCAGTAATGACAAGCGTTTTCCACGTTGATGGTTTGCCAAACCACGGTCTTCTCATCGTTATCAAAGCTGCTGTCCAGCACCAGTTGATGCAGTTGCTGGTAACCCTCAAGGATGCCCGGCGCTTCCGCCATTACCGCGTGCAGGCCCGGGATCATGCCGAAAGCCTTGAGCGAGTTGTCCAGCAGGGGCCTGGATTTCTCCGGTGCCGTGCCTTTGTCGTGCAAGGGAAAATCTGTCATTGCCAACTCCTTTATTGAATGATCACTCAATTACTACTTCAGGCTAACTGTTATTGAGCGGTCATTCAAGATATAATTGAGCGGTCATTCAAATCACGGCAATGGTGAATTGTTGTTATGGCCAGACACGCACGCTATGACCGGAAAACCGCCCTGGAAAAGGCCGTTGGCCTGTTCTGGGAGAAGGGCTATCACGGCAGCTCCATGAAGCAGATCGAGCAGGCCCTCGACATGCGACCGGGCAGTATCTACGCCACCTTCGGCAGCAAGGATGGCCTGTTTTCAGAAGCACTGGCCGCCTATGCGGAACAAGGTGGCCGAGAGCTGGCCATACACCTCAAAGGTTTTGACTCTATTGTTGAAGGTCTCCAGGACTATTTGCGCGGCATCGCCTGCAGTTGCGGGGACGAAAACGCAGCGCCTTCCCGGGCCTGTATGATTGTGAAAACGCTGCTGGAATCCAGCAATACCCACCCCGCCCTGGCGGACCAGGCCAATAGCATTCTCGCTGCCATTGAGCAATCCATTGCAGACCTTGTTGAGCAGGCACGGGTGAATGGAGAGCTGATGCAGTCCGTAGACAGCCGGCGACTTGCCAGGCTTCTCCAGGCGCAGATCATGGGTCTGAGATCCATGGGTGAACGCAATCTGGACCCGCAAATCATGCGCGATCTGGGTGATGACATGGCCGCTATTCTGGACGGGTACCGCACCCAGCACTGAACCTGCCCCTTCCTGAGCCCCGGTGAAAGAGTGCCTGCCGGGGCTGAAGGTACCAGCACTTCCGTAGAATTGTGCCCACAGCCCGGGCCGCGTTAACATTAGCACCCGGCTCAGACCCTGCCTTGTTTCCTTGCCCAACCCCGGCTGCAAGTCTGGTTACCAGTGAGGACAGCCAAGCATTCTCGCCCGAAGAGTGTTTGGCTCTCTTCACTTACAGGTCTGATTGGTATGGAAAACCTTCATCACATTGTTGTGGTCGGCGGTGGCGCCGGCGGTCTCGAACTGGTTACCAGCCTTGGCAACAAACTGGGTAAAAAACGCAAGGCCAGGATCACGCTGGTGGATGCCGGCCTGACCCACGTCTGGAAGCCCCTCTTGCACGAAGTGGCCTCCGGCTCTCTGGATGCCAGCGCCAACGAGATCAACTACCGCGCCCATGCCCGCAAGCACCATTACGAATTCCAGCTGGGCCGTATGAGCGGTCTGGACCGCCAGAACAAACAAGTGGTCATTGCCCCGTTTCACGATGTCGATGGCACAGAAGTGGTTCCCGAGCGGCACATCCAGTACGACACACTGGTGATTGCCGTGGGCAGCACCGCCAACGATTTCGGCACCCCTGGCGCTCAGGACAATTGCCTGTTCCTGGACAGCCTCAAGCAGGCCAGGCGTTTCCACAACCTCATGCTCAATGCCTTTCTGCGCAAGAATCATGAGGCGTTGCAGGGTGCTGAACACACCCTGAATATCAGCATTATCGGAGCCGGTGCCACCGGAGTGGAACTGGCAGCAGAACTGCGGCTGGCGTCCCGGGAGCTGCCGGTATACGGCATGAACCATCTCCAGCCCTCAGACGTTTCGATTACCGTGATTGAGGCCGCCGACCGCATTCTTCCGGCCCTGCCGGGCCGGCTGTCTGCAGCGGCCACACGGGAGCTGGAACACCAGCGGGTGAACGTACTGACCGGCCAGCCAGTCAGTGAGGTACGGCCGAATACGGTTGTGATGAAAGACGGCACCGAATTAGCCTCGGAAATGACCATCTGGGCAGCGGGCATCAAGGCTCCGGCGTTCCTGGCCGAGCTTGAGGGCCTGGAAGTGAACCGGAGCAATCAGCTGGTGGTGGAACAGACCCTGCAAACCACCCAGGATGCGGACATCTTTGCCTTTGGCGACTGCGCCGCTTGCCCGCAGCCGGATTCCGACCGGCCGGTACCACCCCGGGCCCAGGCTGCGCACCAGCAGGCCGACACCCTGTTCAAGACTCTCTGCAACCGCCTGGACAAGGGCGAGGCGGTGCCCTTCGTCTACAACGACCACGGTTCGCTCATCAATTTCAGCCGTTACACCACCGTTGGCAATCTGATGGGCAATCTGTCCGGCCGCAGTATGTACATCGAGGGCAAGGTGGCCCGGCTGTTCTATCTGTCCCTCTATCGGATGCATCAGGTGGCTCTGCACGGCATGTTCCGCACCGGGATCATCTGGCTGATGGACCGGATCAGCCGCGCCATGCATCCGAGACTGAAGCTGCACTGACGCTCAGCCCCTGCACCCAGTCGATCATCGGGGCGGGGTAGATGCCCAGTACCAGAATGACAACCGCCAGGGTGACGAGGGTCATGCCGCCAAGGCGGCTGCCCCAGTCGTTGGTTACATCCCGGCGCCGCATCCCCGGTTCGGGCAGATACAGGGTCACCATCACCCGCAGGTAGTAATACAGACCAATAGCACTGCCGGCGACAACACCGCCCACCAGCCACCACCGGCTGTCGGCGACACCCAACGCAATGACATAGAACTTGCCGATAAATCCGGCGGTCAGGGGAATCCCAGCCAGCGACAGGAAACTGACCGTCATCACCGCCGCCAGGTATGGACGCCGCCAGAACAGGCCGCGATAGAGCGGTAAGCCATCAGCGTCCTCGCCTCCGAACGGGCTGGAGACAAGAGCCACCACGCCGAATGCCGCTAGCGTCGTCACCAGATAGGTCACCAGATAAACCCCGGTGATTTCGACGGCCAGTGCGTTGCCTACGGCGATGGCTACCAGCAGGTAGCCAAAATGGGCAATGGACGAATAGCCCAGTAGACGCTTGAGGTTCGACTGGAACAGCGCCAGCAGATTTCCCCCCAGCATGGTCGCCAGCGCCAGCACCGTGATCACCGTTTGCAACCAGTCACTCTGGAAAACCGGCGCCGCCAGTACCAGCCGCAACAGCACCACGAAGACCGCCAGCTTGCTGACCGTAGCCAGGAAAATCGTGGCCGGCGCCGGGCCACCCTGGTAAACATCCGGCGTCCACAGATGAAACGGCACCACCGACAGTTTGAAACCCAGACCCACCAGCATCAGCGCGCCGCCGGCCAGCATCCAGATATCAGGAGCGCCACCCAGTGCGCCCGCGATCCCCGTCAGATCGAGGTAGCCGGTGCGGGCATAGATCAGCGCCATGCCAAACAGCAGGAAGGCGGTGGCAGCGGCCGACAACAGCAAATACTTGATGCCCGCTTCCAGCGACCGTTCCGCCCGGAAGCTGTAGGCAAGCATGCCGTACAGGGGCATCGACAGCAGTTCCAGGCTGATGAACAGCATGGCCAGGTGGTCGCTTGCCACCAGTCCCAGGGCACCTGCCGTGGCGCACAACAACAAGAGGTAGAATTCCTCCTGCGGACCGATGTAGCCGGTGAGGTAGTGATGACTCAGGATTACAGTAACCAGGGCCGACAGAAGAATCAGCGTCGCAGCCATCAGGGCCAGTCCATCCACTTCCATGAGCGGTGGGGAGCCTGTGGATGCGACCGGTAACATCAGGAGTGCCAATATCAGGCCGGCACCGGCGATCAGGGCCGTAACGGCATGATGGCGTTGCCAGGCAATGACCAGCATGGCAACCACCGCGGTCGTGCCCACGATGATCAATGGCAGCAATGTCAAAAGGTCCGCTGCTGTCAGCATCAGCGCACCTCCCCTGCGGTGGCCGCCAGGCTCTGAACACCACTAGCAAACAGTTCTACCACGCGACCGGACATGCCAGTCGTGGTATCCAGCAATGGTTGCGGGTAAAGCCCGATGAGCAGAACCAGGGCCAACAGGGCCAGCATCATGCCGTACTCACGCCAGTCCGGGCCGGCGAGCGCGCCGTCACGATAAGCGGGCCCGAAATGTACCCGCTGCATCAGGATCAGCGAATAAATGGCGGCCATCACCAACCCCGTACTGGCAATAATCACCACCACCGGCGCGCTCGGGAAGGTGCCGAACAGAATCATGAACTCACCCACGAAATTGGCAGTGGCCGGCATCCCCAGGGACGCAGCGACAAAACACAGCGTAAACCCGGGCAACGTCGGTACCCGGCCCCAGAGCCCACCCATGATGCGCATATCCCGGGTATGGATGCGCTCATAAAGCTGGCCGCTGAGGATAAACAGGCCAGCGGAAGAGAACGCGTGGGCCACCATCAGCACCACCGCACCCTGGATGGCCAGTTCCGAGCCGGAGTAGATGGCGATCAGGACAAAGCCCATGTGGGAGATGCTGGTGTAGGCGATCAGCCGCTTGATGTCCTGCTGACCGCAGGCCAGAACGGCACCGTAAACGATGCCTACCAGCCCGAGCACCATGGCCACCGGGGCGAAGGCAGCAGACTCTTCCGGAAATAATGGCAGTGCAAAACGCAGCATGCCGTAGGCGGCCGTTTTCAACAGTATGCCCGCCAGATCCACACTGCCCGCCGTGGGCGCCTGGGCATGAGCATCGGGCAGCCAGCCGTGGAAAGGCACCACCGGCAGTTTTACCGCAAACGCCACGAAGAAGCCCAGCATCAGCCAGGGAGCGATGGCCTCCGGCACCTCGGTATTGAGCAGAACCTCGTAGCTGAACGAAAGCTCGCCAGTGTTGCCGAAATGGATAAACACCAGCGCCAGGATCGCCACCAGCATCAGCAGGCCACTGGCCTGGGTGTAGATAAAGAAACGCGTGGCGGCCCGAATGCGGGTCTGGCCGGCCGAACCGCTGTGCCCCCAGAGCGCGATCAGGAAGTACATGGGCACCAGCATCATTTCCCAGAACAGGAAGAACAGGAACAGATCCAGGGCCAGGAACACGCCGACCACACCGCCAAGGATCCACAGCAGGTTGAGGTGGAAAAAGCCGATGCGGTGCCCGATTTCATGCCAGGAGCAGAGCACTGCAAGGGCGCCGAGAAAGCCCGTGAGCGCGACCAGAATGAGCGAGAGTCCATCCATGGCCAGATGGATTTCAATGCCGAACCGGGGAATCCAGTCGGCCCGCCATTCCAGCAGCCAGGGCGTGTCCGCTCCCGAGGGCAGGGCAAAATCGCCGGTTACCCAGAGCCAGAGGCTGATCACCAGAACAAACAGCATGGTCCCCAGGGCAATCCAGCGCGGTGCCTGCTCACCCCAGCGATCCGCCTGCCAGCACAGCAGACCACCCAGAAACGGAATCACGATCAACCACACCAGGATCACGCGACACCTCCCGGGCCGATGGCCAGAGCCAGCAGAATCAGGGTTGCCCCCACAATCATGGCCGTGGCGTAGCTCCGAATCCGGCCATTCTGGGCGCGCACCAGACCGCTGTTGAGCAAACGGGCGAGCACTGCCAACAGGTTGATGGTGAGATTGATCAGGTCATGGCGGAGCATGCGCACCAGCAACTGCCACGGCCGAACCAGCAGCCGGTCATACAGCGCATCGAACCCCCAGGCCCGGTGCCAGAGAGTCCAGAGGAAGGCGCCCGGGCCACTGGTGACCTGCTCGCGTAGCCAGTCGCGCCGCTTCACGAACAGCCAGCCCGCCACCGCAAGACCGGCAATCACGGTGCCACTGGCCAGCAGCTGCAACAAGGTATGGCCCGCGTCGGTTCGCTCACCGGGTGCCACCGGGAACAGGCCGCCAAGGTGGGGATAGAGCATGGCGCCCACAAAGGTGGACAGCACCGCCAGCACCGCCAGGGGCAGGTGGTGGGTCAGCAGATGGCTGCCCGGTTCCGCGTTCCGGGCCTTGTCGCTGCCGCAGTCGCCGTGGAAAGTGCCGAGAATCAGTCGAACCGTATACAGGCAGGTCAGGAACGCGCCCAGGAGCCCCGCCAGAAGAAGCCCCTGCTGGTCTGCCGCCATGGCCTGCCAGAGAATCTCGTCCTTGCTGTAAAACCCCGCCGTTACCAGCGGCAGGGCCACCAGCGCAGAACCGCCCACCAGGAAACCGGCATAGGCCACAGGCAGGCGCTTTCTGAGCCCCCCGAGATTCGCCATGTCCTGCTCGTGATGGCAACTGGTAATCACCGCACCGGCCGACAGGAACAGCAGCGCCTTGAAAAACGCGTGGGTGACCAGGTGAAAAATGGCGGCATCGAAGGCGCCGACCCCGAGGGCCAGGAACATGTAACCAATCTGGCTCATGGTGGAGTAGGCCAGCACCCGCTTGATATCGGTCTGGGCCAGGGCCGCGAACGCCGCCAGGAGCAACGAGACGGCACCGATCACCCCGACCAGCCACAAGACGTCCGGCGCAAGCAGGAAGACACCGTTGAGCCGGGCAATCAGGTAAACCCCGGCCGTGACCATGGTAGCGGCGTGGATCAGCGCCGAGACCGGCGTCGGCCCCGCCATGGCGTCCGGCAGCCAGGTGTGCAGCGGCACCTGGGCGGATTTACCGAGGGCTCCGCCCAGTACCAGCAAGGCAACGAGGGTTGCCGTGGGGTCGCCCACTGACCAGACCTCGGCGGCCCGGACCATCACCTGCTGGATATCCAGGGTGCCAAGGTCCCGGAAGATCAGGAACAGCCCCAGAGCCAGGAACACGTCGCCGATGCGCGTGACCAAAAAGGCCTTGAACGCTGCCCGGCCGTTGGCACTGTCCTGGTAGTAGTAGCCGATCAGCAGATAACTGCACAGACCAACCCCTTCCCAGCCAAGGAACAGCAGCAGCAGGTTGTCCCCGAGTACCAGGATGAGCATGCTGAATACGAACAGGTTCATCCAGGCGAAGAATCGGGTAACGCCGGCCTCACCGCCCATGTACCAGACCGCAAACAGATGGATGAAGAAACCGACGCCGGTAATCACGGCCATCATCACCAGGGCCAGGGCATCCACCGCCAGACCGATCGTTGGCTGGAATGCGCCAACCTGGATCCAGGTCCAGAGCGTGAAATGAACGGCACCATCGCCGCCCGCATAAAGCGCAATGGCCCAGGCCGTCGCCAGGGCAGCGAGGCCGACACTGGCAACGCCGATGACCGCGCCGACCTTGGGCCCCAGGCGACCGCCGGAAAGGGCCAGCACCAGGGTGCCCACCAGCGGCATGACAAACGACAGAGTAACCGCCAGCTCCATCATCCGCGCATCCTGCTGACCAGATCGAGATTAAGGGACCTGGCCCGCTGAAAGAGCTGAATCATCAGCGCCAGGCCCACGGCCGCTTCGGCGGCTGCCAGGGTGATCACCAGCAGGAACATGGCCTGGCCATCGGGCTGGTTCCAGGCCGTGGCGCCGACCACGAACGCCAGTGCCGCTGCGTTCAGCATCACCTCAAGACTCATGAGTACAAACAACATGTTACGGCGCAGCATCAGGCCCACCAGGCCCAGCACAAACAGGACGGCAGCCAGAATCAGGCCGTGCTCCATGGGGATACCCGCCATCAGGGCCGCCTCCTTTGCCGCAACGGATTCCACCGACGCCCCACATGGGAGGCAGTTACCAGCGCCCCCAGCAACAAAAGGCCCGCCAGTTCCACTACCATCAGCCAGGGCCCGAAGAGAGTCAGCCCTACCGCCCGCGCGGTCAGCAGTTCGCCATCAATGACCCTGGCCATTTCGCCCCCGGCAATCAGGTGGAAAAGCACGCCCAGCAGCACCAGGGCAAGAGCCGAGGGGCCCAGCCAGTGCCTGGGATGGCGCCAGCCTGCGTCGTCGCTGTCCTGGTCCGGGCCGAGGTTGAGCATCATCACCACAAACACGAACAGGACCATGATGGCACCAGCGTAGACGATGATTTCCAGCGCGCCGGCAAAGGGCGCCCCGAGGGCGAAGAACACCAGGGCAACGGCAATCAGCGAGACGATCAGATACACCACGGCATGCACCGGATTGCTGCCGGTAATCACACCGACCGTCGCCAGTACCGCCACCAGGCCACTCAGATAAAACGCCAGTTCCATGGGTCTTTACCTCCCGCTTTATGGCAACAGGGAACGCACGTCCACAGGCTCCTCTTCGTTCAGAGCCTGGCCCTTGTCCTTGCCGCCGATGGCCATGCCGGCCACCTTGTAGAAGTGGTAATCGTGATCCTTGCCCGGGCCGTTGATCAGCAGGTCCTCTTTCTCATAGACCAGCTGCTGCCGGTCGTACTCGCCCATCTCGAAGTCCGGCGTCAGCTGGATCGCCGAGGTGGGACAGGCCTCCTCACACATGCCGCAGAAAATGCAGCGGGAAAAGTTGATCCGGAAGAACTCCGGGTACCAGCGCCCGTCTTCCTGCTCGCCCTTCTGCAGGGAAATGCAGTCGACCGGGCAGGCCACCGCGCACAGGTTGCAGGCCACGCAGCGTTCTTCGCCGTCCGGATCCCGGGTCAGCACGATGCGGCCCCGGTAACGGGGCGGCAGGTAGACCGCCTCTTCCGGGTAGTTGACCGTCTCCCGCTTGCGGAAACTGTGCATGAACACCATGCCGAGGGTTCGCAGCTGGCTCCATGTCGCCGGCACCAGCCAGAGCACGGACTTTATGAACGGGACCTTTTCCTTCTCCATAACGGGGTCCTCCTCAGCCTTCCGGGGCAACCAGCAGTACCACCGCGCCGGTTGCCAGCAGATTGATCAGGGTCAGGGGCAGGCATACCTTCCAGCCAAAGTTCATCACCCGGTCATAGCGGGGTCTGGGCAGGGAGGCCCGCAGCAGGATGAACAACAGCAGGAAGAAGCCGGTCTTGATCGCAAACCAGAGCACCGGCGGCAACCAGGGGCCGTGCCAGCCACCAAAGAACAGGGTGACGATCAGCGCAGACACCAGAACCATGCCCACGTACTCGCCAATGAAAAACAGCCCGAACTTCATGCCCGAGTATTCAATATGATAACCGTCCGCCAGCTCCTGCTCCGCCTCCGGCTGGTCAAAGGGGTGGCGGTGGGTGACTGCGATACCGGCAATCAGGAAGGTACAGAAGCCAAAGAACTGGGGCACGACGAACCACAAGCCTTCCTGGGCGGCGACGATCTCCCGCATGTTGAAGGAACCTGCCAGGGCGACCACGCCCATCAGTGACAGCCCCATGAATACCTCATAGGAAACCGTCTGGGCGGACGAGCGCATGGCCCCCAGCAGCGCGTATTTGTTGCCACTGGCCCAGCCCCCCAGCAGCACCGCGTAGACATTGATGCCTGCCATGGCCAGGAAAAACAGCAATCCGATGTGCAGGTCCGCAATGCCCCACCCGGGTGTAATCGGAATCACGATGAAAGAGAGCAGCAGGGAGGCAAAGGCAATCACCGGCGCCAACAGGAACAGTGGCCGGTCGGCGAACGGCGGAATCCAGTCTTCCTTGAAGAAGATCTTGATCATGTCCGCTACCAGCTGAAGGGTGCCGAACGGCCCGACCCGGTTGGGACCATAGCGGTCCTGCCAGAGCCCCAGCAGGCGACGCTCGACAATGGTCAGGGCAGCGCCCAGAAGCACCGCGCCCAGCAGAATCACCAGGGCCTGGAACATGGCCCAGAGAATGGTCTGCCATTCCGGTGTCAGCCAGCTCATGGACGCACCTCCTCGCCGGGCGTCGGCGTGGAACCCGGCCCCGCGGTCAGCGTGACCGGACCATCAGCGATACCCATCGGAACACTGCCGGCCGGCAGGCCCACCAGCCCCCGGGGCCAGTCCGCCTGGACACGGGCCGGCAGCGTCACGCAAGCCTGCTCGCCAGTGACAGTGACCAGCCCGCCCAGCTCGGCCCCCAGTGAAGTGGCGTCGGCTTCCGAAAGCAGCAGCACCGGTGTCTCCATCCGCCGGCGAATGGGCTCTGCCAGGGCCGAGGTTTCCTCGCCGCCGAAGAGGCGGGGCAGAACGATGGCGCGGTAATCGGTGTCCGACGGCTGAAAGGCCGCCGGGATATCATGCTCGTAGTGATACTGGCCGGGCCGGGGATTAAGTATCCGGATACCCGGGTCGCCCCCGCGCAAATGGCCACCAACTTCATCGGTGAATTTGTTCCAGGCCTGGGGCGAATTCCAGCCTGGCGCCCAGGCAAAGGGCACCTGCTGATGAGGATGCCGGAAACCGCTGTACCCCTCCATGGAAAAGGCCAGTGCGGTGTCCGGATCCTGGGGTACCCGTGGCTCGCTGACACTCTGGTCGGCACGCATGGACGTCCGGCCGCTGTATCGATGGGGTTCCCGGGCCAGCCGCAGACCCTCGATGCGGAAACCGGCATCAGGGGCGGCCGCGGTAATCAATGCAAGATCCGCGCAGGCCCGGCTGCAGGCCAAGGTTACCTGGTCGAGGGTGATGTCCCCCGGTATCTCGCCGTTCAGTTTGGCCGAGAGACCGTGCAGCCAACGCCAGCTTTCGTGAATCCGGGCTTCCGGGCGAAGATAGCCCGGCTCAAATACCTGGAAGAAGCGCTGGGCCCGCCCCTCCAGATTGACCAGAGTGCCATCACCCTCGGCAAAGCTGGCTGCCGGCAGCGAGAAGGTTGCGCGGTTCAGCGTGGGCGTGCGCTGATGGTCCAGCACCACCAGCGCTTCCACCCTCGCCAGGGCCGCGTCCACCGGGGCTTCCGGCAGGCGCTGATAAAGGTCATTTTCCAGAATCACCGCCGCATCGGCGCTTCCGTCTACAAGCTGGTCGAGCGCCCACTCCAGGGGCTGACCGCCCAGCAATGCCAGACCGGTGCTGTTCACTTCCCGGCGAACAAACAGCAGCCCGCCCCGTTTGGCGCGTCGGGCCAATGCCCGGGCAATGTTGCCGGCAGCCCGGATGATGGCCGGGGAATTCAGCGCCCCACCGCTGACCACCAGCGGCCGTTCAGCGGCCAGCAATGCGCGGGCAATCTCGGAGGCCCGGGACCGCAGCGTCGCGTCGAGATCGGGCACGTCCGGGGCGGTCGGATCGATGGCGTGGGCCACCGCAAATCCGAGCCGGGCGATGTCCTCAGGGGCAAGCGCCAGACGGCTCCGGGCAAGGGTGTCCAGCTCGGTTTCAGCCGGATAGGCAATAAACAGCGGCTGGCGATGATCCTGGGCCAGGGTTTTCATGGCATCGGCATGCCAGCGGGGAATACCCAGCCTGGCCGCGTACTCCGCCGGCGGCGAGGTAATCGCCTGACGAATGGAAAGACCAAGCCGCGCTGCGCTTTCCATGGGGTCTTCGCCAAGCAGGAGCACGGCATCGTGCCCTTCCAGGTCTCGCAGGGTGGGCGCTGACAGCCCGCAACTGCGGCCCTGTTCATCCATCAGGTCGAGGCAGGTCTGCTCGTTCTCATTGATGCCGGTGGAAAAGTTGGCCTCACCCACCAATTCCCGGAGCTGATGATTGCTTTCCAGGCTGGCCCGGGGCGAACCTATGCCGATGACCCGCCGGGCGTGGCGCAGAGTCTCCGTTATCCGGGCCAGGGCCGTATCCACCCCGAGCTGCTCCGGCTCCTGCGCCGGTTCACGCTTCTGTTCACCCCCCTGTTCACACTCCTTGCCCGACCGGAACTCAGGTACTCTGGGCCGATCCTGCCGGTTTACATAGCCATAGCCGAAACGGCCCAGATCACACAGGAAAAACCCGTTTACCTCACCGTGGTAGCGGTTCTCGATCCGCCGGATTTCGCCGTAGCGTTCGCCCGGGCTTATGTTGCACCCCACCGCGCACTGGTGGCAGATGCCCGGCGCGAACTGCAGGTCCCACTTGCGGGTGTAATGATCGGAGTGGCTCTGGTCGGTGAAGACACCGGTCGGGCAGACTTCGGTCAGGTTGCCGGCGAAGCGACTTTCCAGGGTGCCTTCCTGGTGCCGTCCGAAGTAGACATTGTCCTTGGAACCGAAGGCCCCCAGGTCAGTCCCGCCTGCGTAGTCATTGTAAAAGCGCACACAGCGGTAACAGGTGATACAGCGGTTCATCTCGTGGGCTATGAAAGGGCCCAGGTACTGGTTGCGACGGGTGCGCTTGCGGAACCGGTAACGGCGGCGATCGTGGCCGGTCATCACGGTCATGTCCTGCAGGTGGCAGTGGCCGCCTTCCTCGCACACCGGGCAGTCGTGGGGGTGGTTGATCATCAGCCACTCCACCACGCTGGCCCGGAAGGCGCGGGCTTCTTCATCCTCAATATCAATGCGGGTGCCATCGGCGGCCGGCGTCATGCATGACATCACCAGCATGCCCCTGTCGTCCTCGCTGTCCTTGTACTGGCGCACGGCACACTGGCGGCAGGCACCGACACTGCCCATGGCCGGATGCCAGCAGAAATAAGGGATATCCAGGCCCAGGGACAGGCAGGCCTGAAGCAGGTTGTCTGCCCCGTTCACCTCGTAGCTCTGGCCGTCCACGTGGATGGTTGCCATGGTGCCAGTTTACTCCCTGTTCGCCGCCAGTGATCGTTTCATACTCCCCCCCGCCGGTATCGGATCGGCATGGGCCTTCCCCCTCGGATAGCGCACGCCCTGCTCAAATTCACGCCGGAAATGCCGGAGCGCGGTCTGAAGGGGCATGGCCGCGCCGGGCGCATGGGCGCAGAAGGTGAGGCCCGGGCCGCAGTCGGCCGCCAGCTTGTCCAGCAGCTCCACATCGCCGGCTTCACCCTCGCCCCGCTCCAGGGCCAGCAACAGCTTCACTGTCCAGGGCAGTCCATCCCGGCAGGGCGTGCACCAGCCGCAGGACTCGCGGGCAAAGAACTCTTCCAGGTTGCGCATCAGCGCGACCATGCTCTGATCCTCGGTCACCACCGTAATCAGGCCGGTACCCAGGCGGCTGCCTTCCTTGCCCACAGTGTCGAAATCCAGGGGCAGATCCAGGTGTTCCGGCAAAAGGAAGCCGGTACTGGCGCCCCCGGGCAGCCAGGCCTTCAGCTTCCTGCCCTCTCGCAGGCCGCCGGCCAGTTCCAGCAGCTCCCGGCCGGTGGTGCCGATGGGCAATTCCCAGAGTCCGGGGCGGTTCACCAGCCCGGAGGCGCCGTAGAGTTTGGTTCCGCCGTCATCGGTGCGATCCCCGGACAACCCCTGATACCACTCCGCGCCACGAAGCATCACGGCCGGCACGTTGCACAGGGTTTCCACGTTGTTCACAACCGTGGGTTTACCCCAGGCCCCGGACTGGCCGGGAAACGGAGGCTTGGCCCGGGGATTGGCCCGGTGGCCTTCCAGCGAGTTGAGCAGGGCGGTTTCCTCGCCACAGATGTAGCGCCCGGCCCCGGTGTGCAGGGCAATATCAAAATCGAAGCTGCTGCCGGCAATGTCCGGGCCAAGCCAGCCGGCTTCCCGGGCTTCGGCAAGGGCCGCGGTGAGAACCCTGGCCGACTCGACGTACTCTCCGCGCAAGAAGATGTAGCCGTATCGGGCGTTGTTGGCGAAGGCCGCCAGGATCATGCCCTCAATCAACAGATGAGGTTGCTGCTCCATGAGCAGGCGATCCTTGAAGGTACCCGGCTCCATCTCATCGGCATTGCAGACGATGTAGCCCCGGGGAATGTCGTCCCCCTGCAAGGTGAGGCTCCATTTCAGGCCGGCGGAGAAGCCCGCACCACCGCGACCCCGAACATTGGCCTCCTTCATGGCGGCGATGACAGCGCCGGGATCGTGTCCGTTCAGAACCTGAGAGACTGCCCGATAGCCTTCTTTCGATTCGTACTCTTTCAGGCCCACCACCTGACCATCATCCCGCAGTCGCCAGGTCAGCGGATGGGTGTCCGGCGACCGATCGGCACCCGGTTGCAGCAGACGGCTTCTGTACAGTGGGGACTGGCGCTGGCTGTTCACGGGTAACCCTCCAGAATGTCCGCCAGATCCTCTTCATCCACGGGGCCATAGACATCGTCGCCGATCATCATGGCTGGCCCGCCATCGCAGGCGCCCAGGCAGCAAACCGGCAGCAGGGTGAAGCGGCCGTCGGGCGTGGTCTGGCCCAGGCCAATACCGAGCCTGTCCGTCAGCTTCTCCCGCAGCTGGTCGGAACCGGTCAGGAAACAGGAGCTGCTGTCACACACCAGGATGACATGACGCCCAACCGGCTGCCGGAAGATCAGGCTGTAAAAGGTGGCCACGCCTTCGACACTGGCCGGCCCCACGCCCAACACCCGGGCAATGGCAGGAATCGCATCATCAGGGACCCAACCATGGCGACGCTGGACGATCTTCAACGCTTCAATGCACGCGGCCTGGGGCTGCTCGTAGTGGCTGGCCTCCGCGCGCATGGCGGCTTCGTCCTCCGGATGGAGCCGGAAGCCGTCGGTGGTGATGGTCTGTAGTGTCGGTGTCGTTTCCATCGTCATCGGTCCACGTCGGCCATTACGAAATCGATGCTGCCCAGGTGGGCGATCAGGTCCGGCACGAAGCCGCCGCGCATCACGCTGGGAATCTGCTGAAGGTGAGGGAAACTGGGTGTCCGGATCCGGGTCCGGTAACTCATGGTGTTGCCATCACTGGTCAGGTAGTAACTGTTGATGCCCTTGGTGGCTTCCACCATTTGCATCGACTCCTGGGGTTTGAGCACCGGCCCCCAGGACACCTGCAGAAAGTGGGTGATCAGGGTTTCAATGTGTTCCAGCATCCGTTCACGGGGTGGCGGTGTGGTCAGCGGGTGGTCCGCCTTATAGTCCCCGGCCGGCATGTGATCCACGCATTGCTGGATAATCCGAAGGCTCTGGCGCATTTCCTCGATACGGAGCTGGCCCCGGTCGAAGACATCACCGCGGTCACCCAGGGGCACCTCGAATTCGAAGTTGTCGTAACCGGAATAGGGGCGCTGTTTGCGCAGATCGAAATTGCACCCGGTGGCCCGCAGATTCGGGCCGGTGACACCCCAGGCCAGCGCCTGGACGGTATCAAAGGCGGCCACGTTGCGGGTCCTGTCCCGAACCAGAGCGTTTTCCATCATGGCCCGCTCGTATTCCCGCAGACGGGGGGGCATCCAGTCGAGGAATTCCTGCACCAGTTTCTCCCAGCCCTGGGGCAGATCCTGCATCACACCGCCGATACGGTACCAGGCCGGATGCATTCGGAAGCCGGTGATTCCCTCAATCACCTTGTAGCCACGCTGACGGTCGCTGAAGGTGTAGAACACCGGCGTCATGGCACCCAGGTCCTGCAGGTAGGTCCCGAGAAACAGCAGGTGGCTGTTAATGCGGAACATTTCCGCCATCATCACCCGAATCGTCTTCACCCGGTCCGGCACCTCGATGCCGGCCAGCTTTTCGGCCGCCAGCACATAGGGCAGGTTATTCATCACCCCGCCCGTGTAATCAATGCGGTCGGTGTAGGGGATGAAGCTGTGCCAGGACTGGCGCTCGGCCATTTTCTCCGCACCCCGGTGGTGATAGCCGATATCCGGGACGCAGTCGATAATTTCCTCACCATCCAGTTGCAGCACAATACGGAAGGCACCATGGGCGGAGGGGTGGTTGGGACCAAGATTCAGGAACATGAACTCCGCGCCGTCCCGCTCTCTGGCCATGCCCCAGGCTTCGGGTACGAACTGGAGGGCGTCCTGCTCGGTCTCCTGGCCCTCCAACGTGAGCGTGTAGGGGTCGAATTCCGTTGCCCGGGCGGGGTAATCCTTGCGCAGGGGGTGTCCCGTCCAGGTGGGCGGCATCAGAATGCGTTCAAGATGCGGGTGGCAGGAAAAGCTGATGCCGAACATGTCCCAGACTTCCCGCTCATACCAGTTGGCCGCCGGAAACACCCCGGTAGCGGTGGGGACGCTCAGGTCTTCCTCGGCCAGAGCGACTTTGAGCATGATGTCCCGATTGCGGTTAATGGACATCAGCTGATAGAAAACGGTGAAATCCGAATCCGGCAAGCCCTGACGATTGCCACGCAGCCGCTCATCTGTCGCCGACAAGTCGTACAAAAGATCGTAAGGCGCACCCAGTTGCTTGAGGTAACCCAGAATATCGGTCAGTGCCGCACGCAGCACCCAGAGCACAGGCATGCCGGTACGGGTCTGCTGGCAGCACAGCACAGCCTCGCCGAAGTCCCGTTGCAGGGCTTCGACCAGCTCAATATCGACATTATCTGCGCTACTGCTCATGCTCGTGGTTTGACTCCTGACAATCAGTTGTAAACGACGGCAAGCAACTTTAAAGCTTGTCTGGGCTCCTCAATTCCGTGGCCTGGATTCGCTGATCCCGCCATTTCTCTCTCTGCGAGGGCATCTCGGCCCGGTAAACGCCCTGGTCACCCACCACCCAGGACAATGGCCGGCGTTCCTCCTGGATGGAGTCCTGCAACAGCTGCAAACCCTGCAAAAAGGCCTCCGGACGGGGTGGACAGCCGGGCACATACACATCAACCGGCAGGAATTTATCCACCCCCTGGACCACCGAGTAGATGTCGTACATACCGCCGGAGTTGGCACAGGACCCCATGGATATCACCCATTTCGGCTCCAGCATCTGGTCGTAAAGCTGCTGGATCACCGGCGCCATCTTGATGAAGCAGGTGCCGGCAATCACCATGAAATCTGCCTGCCTGGGGGAGGCCCGGATTACCTCTGAGCCGAACCTGGCAATATCGTGGGGCGCGGTAAAGGCGGTGGTCATTTCCACATAGCAACAGGACAGCCCGAAGTTGTAGGGCCAGAGGGAATTTTTGCGACCCCAGTTGACCGCGGAATTCAGCACCTCGCTCAGTTTGCCGGTAAAAACGTTGCGTTCGAGCTGCTGTTTAACCGGGTCCTCGACCCTCTGACGCCGATCAACCGGATAACGGGTATTGCCTTCCGCAGGACCCTCGGCCCTGGTCAGGGTATAGGCCATGAAAACCTCCCTTTCTGGTCACACAACCCCATTTCTCTCCCGATTCCGCAGAATCCGGAGACCCGGAGAGTGTGCTTCTATGCGCCGCGCTTGCGTGCCGGGCTTTGGTCGGGCGCCCAGTCAAGGGCGCCAGTTCGACTGTCGTAAACGAGCCCGGCAAGCAGGACGAAGATGAATACAGCGGCTCCCCAGAAACCCGTCCAGCCAACATCCGGGATGACGATGGCCCAGGCAAAGAGAAAAACCGCTTCAATGTCGAAGATGACAAACAGCATTGCCACCAGGTAGAACTGAACGGAAAACCGCTGGCGGGCACTGCCGGCGCCGACGATGCCCGATTCGAAGGGAAGAGATTTGCTGATACCGCGACTGCGGCCACCCAAAAGACTGGACGCGCCCACCATGAAGGCGCATAGGCCCGCTACCGCCAGGATGAAAAAGCCGGTAGCCCAGTATTCGGCAATGCCATTTGCCGCACTTTCAGCCATGCAGTTTCCCCTCGACAGCACACAGCTGCCGTATTGGATACCTGTATTAAAAGCTAGCAACGGGCCCGGGATTGCGCAAACCGAACCGCGGAATCAACGGTTAAACGCGCAAACGTATGATGCAAAAGATATTACGGATGAAGCAGGGGAGTATGAGAAGATAAGAATTGGAGCGGGTGAAGGGAATCGAACCCTCGTATGCAGCTTGGGAAGCTGCCGTTCTACCATTGAACTACACCCGCAAAAAAATGATCGCGACAGCAATATAAGCGGTCAGCCCGGCAATGGGCAAGCATTCTGTCTGGAGCAACAATGGACCCCACCCTGACCCTGATTGGCGCCCTGATGCTGGTCATCAGTATCGTGCTCAGCCCGCTTTCCAGCCGGGTGGGCATGCCTGTGCTGCTTATCTTCCTCGTCGTGGGCATGATGATGGGTGAGGATGGGCCAGGTGGTATCCAGTTCGACGATTTCGAGCTGGCCTTTTTGATCGCCAACCTGGCTCTGGGCGTGATCCTGCTGGACGGTGGCATGCGTACCCGGGCGGAAACCTTCCGAGTGGGCCTGAAACCCGCGCTGATACTGGCCACTCTTGGTGTTGCAATGACCGCCGCTGGTGCCGCGGTTGTCGCATGGTGGGTGTTCGACCTGCACTGGCTCACCGCTTTGTTGATCGGCGCCATCATCTCATCCACCGATGCCGCCGCCGTGTTTTCCCTGCTTCAGGGCCGCGGCCTGCACCTGAACGAACGGGTCAGTGCCACCCTGGAGATCGAATCCGGCAGTAACGACCCCATGGCGATTTTCCTGACCCTCATGCTGGTCACGCTGATTGGTAACGACGGCGACCACGCGGGCTGGGCCGCCCTTTCCATGCTGGTGCAACAATTTGGCATCGGCGCGGTTGCCGGCATCATCGGCGGTTTTGCCGTGGTGGAGTTGGCCAATCGTATCCGCCTGACGCCATCCCTGTACCCTTTGCTGGTGGCGGCTGCAGGCATTTCGGTGTTTTCCGCCACCAACGCCCTTGGCGGCAGCGGATTTCTGGCCATTTACCTGACCGGAGTGGTGATCGGTAACCGTCATGTCCGGATGATGCCGATGATCCTTCAAGTCCACGATGGCCTGGCCTGGCTGGCCCAGTTGTGCCTGTTCCTGATGCTGGGGCTACTGGTAACCCCGTCGGATCTGATTCCGCTGGCTGGCGGAGGGCTGATACTGGCCCTTGCCCTGATCTTCATCATCCGTCCGCTTACGGTCATGCTTACCTTATGGCCGTTTGCCTTCAACCGTCGCGAGTTGGGTTTTATCAGTTGGGTCGGCCTCAGGGGCGCGGTGCCGATCGTACTGGCCCTGTTCCCGATCATCGCGGACTTGCCGGAAGCGCAACTGGTCTTCCACGCGGCTTTCTTTATCGTCCTGGTCTCTCTCCTGGTTCAGGGCACCACCATGACACCCCTGGCCCGGAAACTTCGTCTGGAAGTCCCTGCCGGCGAAGACCCCTATCGGAGGCTGCCCCTGGATGCCCCGGCTGCAGGCGACCACGAATTGATGCTGTTCCCGCTCCGGGGCGAAAGCTGGGAAACCCCGCGCCGGCTGGGGCAGCTGCGTTTTCCGGAGAACACCGCTGTGGCCGGCGTATTCCGCAACCGGGTCTGTTTACAGCCGAAAGCCGATCTGGAGGTGTCCAGTGGGGATATGGTTGCCATGTTCGCGACCCCCAGTGTATTGCCGGAACTGGGCAAGGCGCTTAGCGGCCGGCACGCACCCAAGTACCTTGCCGAGCGGGCATTCTTTGGTGATTTCGTGCTCAACGGCGATGCCTTGCTTGGCGATGTCGAGCAGGTTTACGGCATTGAGTTTGACGACCTGCCCCCGGAACTCTCCCTGGCCGAGTGCTTTGCAAAACGCACCAAGGGGCACCCGGTTGTCGGTGACGTGGTCACCCTTGGGCCGGTAACACTGGTTGCCAGGGCCACCAGCGCCGACAAGGTCACCAAGGTGGGCTTGAAGATGGACAGTTCACAAAATGTCTGAAGAGCGAACCAGATAGCCAAAAAAGTTAACAAAACCCCTTAACAGATCCCTTGCGGGCTATGGTATAAAACGCCTGTACAAAGATTAATCATTGGTAAGTTAAGGACATGAGCATTTTCCGCGCCCTGCTATCCACTCTCGCCCTGCTCTGCCTGGCAGTTGCTCCGAGCACTTTCGCCACCGAGCTGCTGGCCAAGGCCGACACCCGAATGCCGGCTGCCACCATGTATAAGCCCGCGGATATTCAGAGTGTCAGCAAGGTGGTCGTTCGCAAGGGAGAGCGCCGCCTGTACCTGATGGACGGTGAGGACGTGGTTCGCAGCTACCGGATTTCCCTGGGCGACAACCCGGAAGGTCACAAGCTGTATGAAGGCGACGAGCGCACCCCCGAAGGCGACTACACCCTGGACTGGCGCAATGCCGAAAGCGATTTCTACAAGTCCATCCACATTTCCTATCCCAGCGAGCGGGACCGTGAGCTGGCGTCGGCGTGGGGCCTGGACCCCGGTGGCAGCATCATGATTCATGGCCTGCCCAATAACGTGGGCGACATGGCCTTTGCCTATACCGGTCTGGACTGGACCGATGGCTGCATTGCCGTAACCAACGACGAGATGGATGAAATCTGGCAGCTGGTGTCCAACGGAACCCCTATCAGCATTCATCCCTGAGTCAAATCTGACAGCAGTATTAAGTTGTTGTCATATGCTTAGCAAATTTACGTATCTCCAGTTAACATTCCCGCTTACAGTGTTTTACACTGTTTAACGACTCCGGTAGTCATTGCCTGACAAACGTTGCTGCGCAGGTTGACAGGAAGTCGTCTATACTGACTTTCGGATCACAGGAAATAACTCGACCAATAAGGGGATTTACAATGCGTAAACTGACGATCGCCGGGATTGCACTGGCTACAGCTCTGACTGCAGGTTGTGCCACTACTGACCAGGGCGCCATCGACGAAGCGAATGCAACCGCCAGCTCTGCTGAGCGCACTGCTGAAAATGCACTGAACACCGCTAACAGCGCTGCCAGCTCTGCACGTACTGCCCAGCAGACTGCAGAAGAAGCTCTGGCCGCTGCTCGTGCAGCCCAGAAAGCTGCCGACGAAGCAAACGAGCGTGCCAAGCGTATGCTCGAGCGTGCCAGCCAGAAATAAGGCTGAGACGTAACAGAAAGGCCGGCATTGCCGGCCTTTTTTTATGCCCCGGGCTCGGGCTTTTCCGGTTCGGGTTTGTCCGGCGTAAAGGGCTTGTTTTCCTTCAGGAACGTGGTCATCAACTCCATTGGCAGCGGGAATACAATGGTGGATGAGTTGGTATTGCTCATATCCGCCAGGGTCTGCAGGTAACGCAACTGCATGGAACCAGAGTTGGTAGACATGACATCCGCCGCTTCCACCAGTTTCTTGGACGCCTGCAATTCGCCCTCGGCGTGGATGACCTTGGCACGACGCTCGCGCTCAGCCTCGGCCTGGCGGGCAATGGCACGAATCATCGATTCGTTGAGATCCACGTGCTTGATTTCCACGTTGGCCACCTTGATGCCCCATTCCTCGGTCTGGGCATCGATGATCTCCTGGATATCCGAATTCAGCTTGTCCCGCTCCGACAGCATTTCATCGAGATCATGCTTGCCTAGCACCGACCGCAGCGTGGTCTGAGCCAGTTGGCTGGTGGCGGAATTGAAATCCTCCACCCGGATAATCGCCCGCTCGGGATCCACCACACGGAAGTACAGTACGGCATTCACCCGTACCGTCACGTTATCCCGGGAAATGACGTCCTGGCTCGGCACGTCCAGGGTGATTACCCGCAGGTCCACCCGCACCATCTGCTGAATGCCTGGAATAACAATGATCAGGCCCGGGCCTTTAACCCCCTGGAAACGCCCGAGAAAGAACACAACGCCACGCTCGTACTCCGGCAGGATCTTGATGGCCGAAGCGAGAATCAGCAGTAACACCACCGTGGGTGCCAGATAGGGAATCAGATCGCCAATCATACGGCCTCCTTGTATTGCCGTTTCTTTGTCCGTCGGGTCAGCCGTTGTCCGGAATGACCCTGACAGTTACCGTTAAACCCTCTATTGCTGTCACGTTAACCCGGTCGCCCTCTTTGACGGGCTCTTCGCTGATGGCATTCCAACGCTCACCGCTGAGCCGGACATGGCCGCGGTAGTGGCCATGCTCTCCCGAGAAACTATCCAGTGCCACACCTTCTTCATGGGTAAGCTGTTCGGTGCCGCTGACCGGATGCCGTCGACGCAGGCCAATGAAACGGGTCACCGTCCAGAGGATAAACCCGGCAGCCACGACCGCGGTGCCTCCGATAGTCGGCAGGGAAATATCCCGGTGACTGCCGTCCATCAAGATAATCGAGCCGGTTACAAAGGCGACAATCCCGCCAACCCCCAATATCCCGAAACTGGGCACAAAGGCTTCGCCCACGATGAACGCCAACCCGAGCAGGATCAGCGCCAGGCCAGCGTAATTCACCGACAGGACCTGGAAAGCGAAAAGCGCAAGAATCAGCGAGATGGCACCAATCACACCTGGCACCACCGCGCCCGGGTTTGCCAGCTCGAAGATGATGCCGTAGAAGCCGATAATCATCAGGAAATAGGCGACGTTCGGATTGGTAATTACGGAAAGCAGACGGGTGCGCCAGTCCGGTTGGGATCTGACAATTTCCAGACTGGCCGTGTTCAGGGTCATGTCGCCCGACGCCATGCGAACGGTGCGACCATCTACCTGCTGCAACAGGTCCCGGAGGTTGCGGGAAATCACATCAATGACGTTCTTCTCAAGCGCCTCTTCGGCACCAAGATTTACAGCCTCACGGACGGCCTCTTCAGCCCAGTCGGCATTACGGCCGTGGCGTTCAGCCAGGCCACGAATGTAACTGACCGCGTCCTCCAGAACCTTGCGCTCCATGGCAGTACCGCCGCGACGTTTACCGTCGTCATCGCTGGCTTGCTGGTCACTGTCGGATGACGAGTCGGGGGTGGAATCCGAACCGCTCTCAGATTCCGGATCGCCTGAGGCCGGATCGCTCTCCGGTTCCGGGCTACCAGGCAGACCGCCCATCTGGACCGGCGTGGCCGACCCCAGGTTGGTTGCAGGCGCCATGGCAGCAATGTGACTGCCATACAGAATGTAGGTGCCTGCGCTGGCCGCCCGGGCGCCCTGGGGGGAAACATAGGTCGCTACAGGAACGTCGGAGGCCAGGATCACCTTGATGATATCCCGCATGGAATCCATCAGGCCGCCGGGCGTATCCATTTCGATAATCACCAGACCAGCACCCTCGGATTCCGCCCGGCGTATGCCCCGGGTGACGTAATCCATGGTCGCGGGGCCGATAGCCCCCTCAACCGTCAGCACCACAGCAGTGTCGGAGGATTCCTGCTGGGCAAAAACCTGATGGGCCAGGGACGTCAGTGCAAGCAGTGCACCTGTGAGGAAAACCATAGCCCAGGCCCGGAGACGGACGGGATTCTGTGATCGCATGGGACGGTGTGCCTGCATAACGCCTCCCTGGACCGGAATAAAATCAATACCTGGATATACGATGGCACAGTGGCCGTGGTTTTATCCGTACAAAACGGCCCTCCTGCCCAGACAACTAGCTCAGAAGTATAGCCGCTGCTCAGGTTCGCTCGCCGATTCCGGCGATTTCTCTTCCACGGTCTTGTCTGCGGCCATCCGGGTGACCCGTTCACCAATCATGGTTGGCAGTCCATCGGCCTGGTCCACTGCCAGCTCAATGGCACCACGCTTGACCTCGACGCCCGGATGCCGACTGCGGAAGGCTTCAACTTCCGCAAATACCTGCTTCCAGAGACGGTCTCGATCCTCACGGGGGTAGTCTTCATGGGGGCGGTGCACCTCAAGCCAGACCTCACCATCCGAGAACCCGATCTTGACGGCATCATGCACGACCTGAACGGGCGTGCCCTTTTCAACCTGATAAACGAACCGGGAAATATCCTCGTTGTACATCCGGAAACAGCCATGACTGACCGGCATGCCCACACCAAATTTCTTGTTGGTACCGTGAATCAGATAGCCTTTTTCACTCAGCAACAGGGCGTGGGTGCCGAGCGGGTTTCCGGGACCTGGGGGAATCATTCGGGGCAGATACTCACCGGAGGCTTCGTACTCAGCCCGAATGCTCGCCGGCGGATACCAGGCCGGGGACTCCAGCGGCATGGTGACCTCTGCATCCGTCAGCGGGGAGGGATTCTCCGCAGTGCCAACGCCTACCGGGTACACCTGCACTCCTTCATCGGTGAAGTAATACAGGCGGTACTCCGCGAGATTGATAACGATGCCTTCGCGCCGGGCATCTGGCAGCACATACTGGCGCGGCAGAGTGATAGTGGTGCCCTCTCCGGGTAGCCAGGGATCCACACCGGGATTGGCCTTCACCAGTTCCAGATACCCCATGGCCAATCGATTACCTATGCCGGCAAAAGTGTCCTCATAACGGGTTTCAAAAACCCCGAGCTCTCCTGCCAGGTCACCCTGAACCGGGAACGTGGGCACACGAGGGCTTCTGTCAGGCTCTTCCGGGGTATCCGGATCGCTGGCAGCATCCAGAGGTTCCGCCAACCCTGCGGTTGGGAACACCAGGAACTGCGCCAGAGAAAAAACCGCTAAGAATCTGAACCACATAGAAAACATTCCGAAAGCATCAGGCAACCGGGTACAGTGACAGCAAGTACCCTCAGGAGTTCATATAGGTCGCCCATACTGTTACGACGGCAAGCGCCACGAACAGAACACTTGCACCAATCCGGGCTGTGGCAAGGGGCAACCGTTCCATCAGCCAGCGTCCTGCCATGATAACCGGTATGTTGGCCAACAGCATACCCACCGTGGTGCCCAGAATAACCCAGAAGGTTTCGGTAAAGCGGGCGGCGAGAACGACGGTTGCAACCTGCGTCTTGTCGCCGATCTCCGCCAGGAAGAACATGATGGTGGTGGCCATGAATGCCCCCATTCCCAGAAACTTCGAGTCTTCGCTGTCATCCTTGTCCGGCACCAGCAGCCAGAGTGCTATGGCAACGAAGCTGATGGCCAGCATCCAGGGCAACCAGGCTTGTGGAATGAATGACGCCACCCAGGCACCTAGCCAGGCCGATAGGGCGTGATTGAGAACCGTCGCGACAAAAATGCCGAGAATAATGGGCAGGCGAGTAGCGTATCGGGCAACGAGGAAAAGCGAGAGCAGCTGGGTCTTGTCACCTATTTCCGCTATGGCGACGGCAACCGTAGAAGCGAGGAAAGCGTCCATGAAAAACTCCAGGGCGGATAACAGACATGAGGCAGCCCACCTTCCGCCCTATGGAGGTGAAACCGCCTCAGGTCTTGCCAATTTCACCGGTGTGGCGGTGAAACACGATAGCCATGGGGATTTGGCCCCAAGTATGTTGACTACCATCCGACCGACAGTTCCGGTTCGGAGGCTACTCCCCTGAAGAGATGCGGGCATATTAATGAATTCGGAACGAGGCCGCAACCAGACGAGACCCTAGGCCCGCATCTTCCAAACCGGAATCGCGGCGACTGCCACAAATGCGGCCACCAGCCACCAGGCGGAATGGAACGCGTTGATCGTTGGCATACCCGCACTGTGATCGCCGAATTCGATGGTCAGGGCCACGAGGTTGACACCAAAGGCGCCCCCGAGCTGGCGCATGAAGTTCAGGGTGCTGGAGCCGGCGCCCAACTCCTGCGGCTCCAGCGGGTTCAAGGCGCCCGTTGAAAGGGCCGGAAGCATGAAGCCAATACCAACGCGCCCCAAAACCGTCCACAGCACCAGCCAGCCGAACGCCAGCGTCAGGTCAGACAGCGCAAACAGCACGGCCGACAGGGCAAATGCACCAATCCCGAAGACAACCAGAACCCTGGCGCTATGCCTGTCCGCCAGCCGCCCGGCTAATGGGAACGTCATACCCAGGACAATCCCTGCCGGCAGCATAAGTAACCCGGCCTCTGTCGCGCTGAACCCGAGGGCTGTCTGCACAAACAGCGGAATGAGATAGGTGGATCCGAACAGCGCCAGCCCCAGTGCCATGGCCCCGAGGCAGGCGAACAGGAACGTCGGTTTGCGCAGCAAGCCGATATTCACCAGCGGGTGCGCAGTCTGCCGTTCACGCAACACAAAGAGCACCAGCCCGCAAAGGGCCAGCAATGCTTCAGCAATAATCCACGTCTGCTGTCCCGAAGCCTGCTGCAGTCGGTTGAGGGTGTCCAGGGATAGGGCAATGGTGAGGCCGAGCAGTAACAACCCGGGGAGATCAAACCGATAGGGCGCCGGCCGGGAGACCGGCAATGGCAGAAAGCGCCAGGCCATCAGCACACCCACCAGTGTTACCGGCGCCGGCGCGAACATCACGTAGCGCCAGTCGAGTTGATCAACCAGGAAGCCCCCCAGCACGGGCCCCAAAGCCGGTGCCAGAATAACCCCCATGCCATAGATTCCCATGGCCTGGCCTCGCCGATGGCGTGGAAAAATCCGGAACACCAGGTACATGCCCATGGGCTGCATCAAGCCGGCCATGGCGCCCTGTCCTATCCGGGCAGCGATGAGCTGGCCCGGTGTCTCGGCAAATCCACCGGCAACGGAAATCAGGGTGAAGAGAAACATGGCTACGGCAAGGGTCTTGCGAACCCCGAAGTGATCCAGCAGCCAGGAGGAGGCGAGCATGGTGGTGGTCATGGCGGCGATAAAGCCCGTTGCCAGCCAGTGAACCTGGCCCTGGCGAATGCCGAACTCTACCATGATGTCGTGCAACGCTACGTTGACCACGGTGGCACTGAGCACCGTGGCCATGGTGCCTATCATCACCGTGGCCACCGCCAGCCAGCGCCAGCGATCCCCGTAGCGGGCTTTCAGCCCCTCAACTGAGTTATCAGCCAAGGATTACTTCTGCTTTTCAGCGTTTTCCAGGATCTTGTGGAAGACCTTCACGGTACACTCGATCTCTTTGTCGCTGATACCTTCCAGCATTTCCTCGCGCAACACCTCGGCTCGCTCGGAAAGGTCGTCCATAAACGCTCGGCCGGCGTTGGTCAGATGCAGCCGTCGCGCCCGGCGATCATTCGGGCAGGGCCGGCGCTCGATCAACCCCTGCTGCTCCAGGCTGTCCAGCAGTCGAACCAGGGTCGGATTCTCGATCGCCATGAGGCTGGCCAGTTCGCGCTGAGTAAGGCCTTCACCGCCTTTCTCCAGGTACACCATGGTGCTCCAGCGCGCCTGGGTGACACCCAGATCCTTAAGGCGCTCATCAAGCATTTTTCTCCAGCGCCGGGTAACCCGGGCTACCGCAAAAGGAAACTGGTCTCTCATTTGTCGTCACTCCATAGAAAAAGGGCCTTCGCCCTGGCCAGGCGCAACCGCGCACTCGACCAACAAATCACATTATCGGAAAGTCACCAATAGTATGCTAACCATTGAGATAAAAACAGATACGGAAGTAAAAACAAAATCGGGGAAAACCGAAAGCAGCGTCAGCTCGCCTGACGCTGCTCTTCGTGCATCTCCTCGACTTCGGGAGACTCATGGAACTCGGTATTTCGCGGATCGATCTCGGCGAGCACCGGCGACGCTTCCGGCATGGCAGGCACGAAGTGCTCCTGATCCGCAACGGCAACGTCCTCGGTATGACTGATCCGATAACTGGTAATCACCGCCAGCAGAACCAGGAAGCCTGCATTGCCAAGGAACAGGCCTTTCGGCCCCAGAAGGTTGATCAGTTCAGCCATGACAACCGGCCCGATGACACTGCCAACCCCGTAACTGAGCAGTAGCGTGGCGCTGGCAGCAACGATACGAGTGCTTTCCATGCGGTCATTGGTAATCGCCACGGCGACCGGATAAAGGGCCGCAGACAGGCCCGTAAACAGCCCCACCAGAAGGGTCAGCAACCATGGGTTTGCAGCCCCCAATACTCCAACACCACCTGCAGCGGACGCGGCCAAAACGGCGATCCAGAACATCACGCGACGCCGGTCAAAACGGTCACAGAGCCGTCCCAGCGGCCAGGCAAGGATCATGGCTGCGACAATGGCACTGGCCATGAACGTGGATGTCCGGGCAACGTCCAGCCCGACCAGTGTTGCGTACACCGGCCCGAGCGCATAGAAACCGCCAATCATGACACCACAAATCAGTGCGCCGGCAACACCGCTAAAGGACTCCCTGGCCAGGGTAAAGATCGAAATACGCTGGACCTGCTCGATTACCGGAGCTTCCATCCGGGTCATTGAGAGCGGTACCAGAGCCAGTGTCAGCAGGATCGCTGCAATCGAGAACGGCATGAAATTGGCGGGGTCGCCGATATTGACGATGAGCTGCCCGCCGGCGGCGGAAAGGTAAAACACGATCTGGTAAACCGCAAACAGCGCACCGCGGTTGGCATTGGTGGCCCGGCTGGAGAACCAGCTCTCGATGACCACCAGCACACCGGCAATACTGAACCCGGACAGCACCCGCAGCACGGCCCAGAAAATCTCGGAAACAGCCATCGGATAGAGCAGCGACGTAACGGCAGCAATCGCAGCGAACACGGCAAAGGCACGAATGTGACCAACCCGGCCTATAATCCGGTGAACATAAAGCGTGCCCAACACAAAACCGATGGAATAGCAGACCAGAATCCAGCCGATAATGTCCGGTGATATCGCCTCAATACTCAGACGTATACCCAGTAACGTCATCAGGAACGCATTACCGCTGACCAGCAGAATAATGCTCAGGATCAGGGCAGACAGGGAGGTGACCATTCGGGTCATTACAACGGCTCCGGGCGTGGCAGGGTATTTTCGATTGGATGACAGACAAAATAGCAGCAAGCACCGGACTTTGCCGGCCGCGTATTAAATCAGGAGCGGGAAGTGAAACCACTAGGCACTTCCCGAAACCTGTTAACCGCGTCACAAAAACCCGCAAAGGCCGCCGTGGAGCGGTTTAACAGGGTTTTACATTAATGTGCCGTAACAGACCCTGCTGGCCGGAGCAGGTAACATGGCAACGAGCTATTCATTGGACCGTGAGCGCCTGGTTATGAAAAAAACGGACTGGCCCATCCGCTGGGACTTGCTGCTTCGCTATCGACTGATCGAAACCATTGCCCTGTGGGAAGGTCGCCTGACCACCAACCACATCTGCCACAGTTTCGGTATCGGTCGTCAGCAGGCGTCCAAGGACATCAACACCTACCTGCGCGAACTGGCGCCGGGCAATCTGGTTTATGACCGCCACCTGAAAGGCTATGTTCCGGCGGAGAAATTCCGTCCGGTGGTTACCCGGGGGGTGGTGAACGAGTATCTGGATCTGCTTGCCCGCCAGCAGAACCTGAGCAACACATTTGAGTCTCTGAACATTGACCTGCCGGACAGCACGGTGGTGCAGGGCCCTAACCGTGTGATTGCACCAGAAACCATGCGCGCCGTCGTGACGGCAACACGACAGGGCAGGCAGTTGCGCGCCAGCTATGCTTCCCTGAGTCGCCCGGAAGCGGTGGAAAGCATTCTTGAACCTCATACTCTGGTGTGTGCTGGCAACAGCTGGCACTTGCGGGCCTGGTGTGACTCCAATCGGGAGTTCCGGGACTTTGCCCTGAGCCGTTTCCGGACTTCGCCCGAAGCTCTACGGCAGCGTGCCAGACACAGCCGGGAGCAGGACGAGCACTGGAACCGGGAGGTTACCCTCGTGGTTACTCCTGACCGACGCCTGACCGAAGCCCAGCAACAGATCATCGCCCGGGATTATGGGATGGAGCATGGCCGTCTGGAGGTTGCCACCCGTGCCGCTCTTGCACCCTACGTGCTGTCACGGCTCGGAATTACCTTTGACAACCAGCATCCGGATCCGCTGGTACAACAGCTTGAACTGGCCAATCCAGATCAGTTGGGATTTGGCAGCAAACGCGAACAGGCCCTGAAAGCCGTTGCCGGTCTCAGTTAAACTGCCGGTGTGAATTCTGAAATCCGGCGATATTCCTTTCTCTGTTTCCTGATTCTGCCGTTCCTGCCTGGGTTGGCAACGGCAGAATCAGCCTGTGGTAAACCCGCAACACCCATTGCCGAAGTACAGGGCACCGGCCCGGCCTCACTTCTGGCAGGCAAAACCGTCACAGTCGAGGGCATTCTGACCCAGGATTCCCGGTCAGAGGGTGGGTTTGGCGGCTTTTATCTCCAGCAGGCCGACCACGAGACCGACAACAATCCCGCCACTTCCGAGGCCCTGTTTGTCTATACCGACCGCGAGATCGGCAAACCCGGCATGAGGCTGCGAGTTACCGGCAAGGTGAAGGAATACCACGGACTGACTGAACTGGTGGCGATCCGAAACATCCGGAGTTGCGGGCGGGAAGCGCTACCGGCGCCCTCTCCATTGGCTTTGCCCTGGACCCGGGATCCCGAACATCTGGAGAATATGAGGGTTACCTTCCGCCAGCCCCTGACGGTGGTAGACAATTACAACCTCGGCCGTTACGGCGAACTGACGCTGGCCGCCGCAGACCAGGTCCAACCCACCGAGCACCTTCCTCCTGGCGACGATGCGTACAGAGCATCCATCCGAAACCGGCACAATCGCGTGCTGCTGGACGACAATCGGTCCATCAGAAATCCCAGGCCCATACCTTGGCCGCCCGGGGGGCTGTCCTCGGCAACCGTACGCTCTGGTGACCAGATTGACGGGCTTGTCGGGGTGCTGGACTTCCGGTTCGATGCCTGGCGAGTCCAGCCCGCCGGGGCACCGGTTTTCCTCGCAACCAACCCGAGAGATCCCGCACCGGACCCCGAACCCGGTGGCGCTGTGCGAATCATGGCACTGAATCTCGGTAATTTTTTCAATGGCGATGGTCGTGGCAGCCAGTTTCCAACAACCCGGGGGGCGAAAACATCGGCGGCATATCAGCGCCAGCAACAGCGACTGGTGCAGACACTTCTGGCCCCGGATCCGGATATCCTCGCGCTCACGGAACTCGAGAACGACGGCTACGGCCCGCACAGCGCCATCGCCAGCCTGGCCGAGGCCCTGGGTAATCAGTGGCGGTTCGTCAGCACACCAGGTCAGGATGGCGATGATGAGATACGGACCGGCCTGCTCTACCGCAGCGACCGGGTGAGCGCCATTGGCCTGCCGGAACGGCTTGCCAGCGGTCCGTTCAGATCCGGTGGCCGGCCTCCGCTGACCCAGAATTTCAGTCGTTTCGATGGTGAGACAACCGTCAGGGTTATCGTTCCTCACCTGAAATCAAAATCCTGTCGGGGTGCCCATGGGGACGATCGGGATCAGGCCGATGGCCAGGGCTGTTACGCCAGCCGGCGGGCTGACGAAGCACAAGCGCTGGCCGGATGGGCCGGCGTTGACGCCGGAGACCCCAAGTCGGCCGGCACCCTGATCATGGGTGACCTGAACAGCTATGCCCGTGAACAACCCCTTCGGGTACTGGCAAGAGCGGGCTTCGTCAGCATGGTGCACCACTTCCATCCCTGCAATGAGACCAGCTGTCGCCATTACACCTACCGATACCGTGGCGAGAAAGGGTCCCTGGATTACGCCCTGGCCTCCGAGACATTGAAGCCACGGGTTGTCGGTGCCCGAAGCTGGCTGGTGAATGCCGACGAGCCCAGGGTTCTTGGCTACCAGAGCGAGCACGCTGCTGATGGGCAGGCGCCCTGGCGGTCCAGCGACCATAACCCGGTTATCGTAGACGTAAAGCTCTGAACCCTGTCCGCGGCGGCGCGACCGTTGGTTGCCCGTCCGCCCGGGCTCCCGGGCGTTGAAGCCAAGGCTCGGCAGGCTGGTCCCGGTAGACTGGCGATCAGACCCAAAACCGGTGATCGATGACGACCATGAGAATCCCTGCACCCAACCTCTGGCCCGCTGCCCGCGCGGGACAACGATTTCTTCTTCAGGCCCGACGCCGCGAAGCGCTCGTGGATGGCCACAAAATGGTTTTCCTGGAACGGGGTGCTCCCGGCGCAGGAAGCCCTACCATCGTGCTGATTCATGGCTTTGCCGCCATGAAAGAAAACTGGGGGCTGTGGCTGCAAAGACTGCCCAGCCACTGGCATCTGCTGGCACCGGATCTGCCAGGGTTCGGAGAGAGTGATTACCTGCCTGAAGCCTGCTACCGCTATGAAACCCAGGCCCGTCGACTGGGTCAGTGGCTCGCGGGCTTTGACACGGACAACATACATCTGGCCGGCAGCTCCATGGGGGGTGCTATTGCTACTGTCCTGGCCCACAAGCTGGAGCCGGCACCCCGTTCCCTGACGCTGCTGAACAGTGCCGGGATTCCAGAGCATGCCCAGGTCGACATACATGCTCCGTTTGCATCCGATCGTGACGGCATCCTGATTCCCCGGGACTGGAAAGGGGTTTACCGCATGTTCAACAGTGTTGGTACCGGCAAGCCCACGGTCTCCGGCCTGGCCATGGCCGGGCTGTTGGGTCCCGATCTACTCGGCCGCACCGACGCCCTCCGACACATATTCAGCGACATGGTGGCAGACGCCCTGGCACCGGCCCGCTATCTGGGCCCTGACACGCCACCACTGCAGGTTCAATGGGGTGACCGGGACGTGATCACGCCCACGCGCTGCGTGGACTGGTTCGGCTCGGCGACACCGCACGCCGAAATTCACATGTTCCGGGGTGTGGGGCATCTTCCCATGCTGGAAACACCGGGGCGATCCGCCGCGGCACTTGAAGGCTTCGTCCGCCGCCATGGCCAGTAAGACGACCGGGCCGGGCGCGAGTCCCAGCCGATGATTGGCCTTTCAGGCCATTTATTTCGTCAGCGAAGTCATGGGGGAACGAACCGGGAGGCGCCATAATCGTCGAAACTACGCGTTCTGCGACATAACAAGAACAGAATAAGACGAGGAAACCCCATGCGCGCCTCCGTTTCAACGGCACAGGACCTGGGCATGCCGGCCATCTACCTGCACCTTCTGGCCGAGCTGCTGAATACCATCGGTGTTGATGAACAGGACCTTCTGCTTCGGGTCGGACTCGACCCGGCCCGCCTTCAATCCACCGATCTGCGGGTCAGCCAGACCCAGGCCAGCGAATTTGTCACCCGGGCGATTATCGAAAGCGGCGAGCCGGGGCTCGGAATCATGCTCGCCCGGGAACTGAAGCTACCACTGCACGGCGCCCTGGGTACGGCGGTCATGAGCAGCCGCACGTTGGGCGATGCCATGGAGCTGATGACCCGTTACCTGACACTGCGGGTGCCCCATCTTCAGGTGTGCAAACGGGAAACCGGCAACCTGGCCTGGTACGTTGTCAGCTGCGATATCGATCTCGGCCCCCTACACGGGTTTATCATGGACGCCATGCTGTTCGGGTGCGTTTCCATGGGGGCGCAACTAACGGGCTCGGTGGTTGATGGTTTGCGGATTGTTCGCCGGGGACCGGAACCGGCCTATTTCCACCGGTTCCGCTCACAGATCCCGGTACCGGTGGAGTTCGGTGCCACGGAGAATGCCCTGGTGATCCCCGCCGCCCGACTGGATCTGCCGGTACGCTTCACCGACGATCAACTGGCCGCCTCATCAAGAGCCCAGTGCGAGGAAGCACTGCGGCAGTTGACTGAAGACGCCGGATTTGCCTGTCGGGTCCGGCGAGTGATTGAAACCAGCCACCCCTTCCCACCGAAACTGGCCCGGGTTGCAGGCACCTTGTTTGTCTCTGAACGAACACTCAAACGGCGACTGCAGGAAGAAGAAGCCAGCTTCCAGCAGCTGGTGGATCAGGTCCGCCTGGAACGGGCACAGGATCTGCTCCGCAGCACCGGCATGAACCTGAGCCAGATTGCCGACGCCCTGGGCTATGCCGACGCTGCGAACTTCACCCGGGCTTTCAAGCGCTGGACTGGAACCAGCCCCAGTCACTACAGAAGCGCGCCTGTAAGATCCGCCTCGACACCTGCCGAGCGGACACTGGCAACCGGCTGATCAGTCGATCCCGATGATTTTGTGCATCTGCAGGGTAAGACGCCACTGGGGGTGGGCAAGACAGTAGTCGGTAGCGCGGCGAGTATTGCTTTGCTTGATCTCATCCACCGCCGTTTCCGGTGCCGAAGGAGAGGCCATGGGCGACAGGAAATAATGGCTCGCGCGAATGCCCAGGAATCGCTCCGGCATCGCCAGGGGCTGCGGATACACCAGTTTAAGCTCGTCACAGGCCTCGATCACCACAGGTGCATCGGCCTTGGGACTGACGCAGAGCCAGTCAATGCCTTCGGGGGCCGGCAGGGTGCCATTGGTCTCTACCCCCACTTCAAACCCTTCCCGATGGAACGCCTCAATCAGGGCTGTATCCAGCTGCAACAGGGGCTCTCCGCCGGTGCAGACCACATAGGGCTTGCCAGGCGCGTCCGGCCAGAGATTCCGTATGTGACGGGCCAGGGCTTCCGGCGTTTCAAAACGGCCACCATTCTGGCCGTCCGTGCCCACGAAATCGGTATCACAGAAATTGCAGACCGCACTGGCACGGTCTTTCTCACGCCCGGTCCAGAGGTTGCACTTGCTGAAACGACAGAATACCGCAGCCCGACCCGCCTGGGCACCTTCGCCCTGCAGGGTGTAGAAAGCTTCCTTGACCCGATACATCAGCCTGCGCCCTCGTATTCCAGAGGATCGGTCACACCATTGACGGCAAACGCCTCCAGGCGCTCAACGCATGAACCACAGCGGCCACAGGCTTGCTCCCGGCCGTTGTAGCAGGTCCAGGTCTGCGAATAATCCAGGCCCAGGCGGAGACCTTCGGCCAGGATCTGGCCCTTGTCCATGGCCATGAAGGGCGCCTCAATGCCCACCGGTTCGTAGTTGGCGACCCGGCAGACCGCGTCCATTTTCTCAACAAACTCCGGGCGACAGTCCGGGTAGATGGCATGGTCGCCACCGTGAGCCCCGTACCACACAGCGCCGGCACCTACCGTCACGGCGTAACCGGTTGCCAGCGACAGGAGGATCATGTTGCGGTTCGGCACCACGGTCGCTTTCATGCTGTCTTCTTCGTAGTGACCTTCCGGGACATCTATATCCGAGGTCAGGGATGATCCGGCCATCACCTCACTCATGGCGCGGATATCGATCACTTTGTGGGGAATACCCTGGGCCTCACATACCGAACGCGCACACTCCAGTTCCCGGACGTGGCGCTGCCCATAATTGAAGGACAGCGCATGCACCCGATACCCGCGTTCCCTGGCCAGGTGCAGCAGAGTGTAGGAGTCCATGCCTCCGGAATAGATTACAACCACGGTGTCTGTCATTCGGGCTCCCCGTATGGTGCGATTGGGTGTGGGCTGGTTTACTGTCGCGCCCGACGCCTGTTGCTGTCATCGGGCTTTTACAATGAATGGACATATTGTAACAGTGCAGGCACAGGTTGGGTTCGCGTCTCGATTGCGGGGCGGGTAAACTCAGCGAAAAACAACTCATCAGCTACACTGACTCCATGACCACTATCCAGCCGGCATTCATCGATTTCGAGGCATCCAGCCTTGATCTGATCGCGAGCTACCCCATTGAGGTAGGGATTTGCATGCCGGATGGCTCTCTCCATAGCTGGCTGATCGCCCCCCATGTCCTCTGGCAGGACTGGTCGCAAAGCGCTGAACAGATACACGGCATTTCCCGCGAGACTCTGGAAGCGGACGGTATTGCGGTGGGTGAAGTGGCCAGGGCCCTGAATGAGCTGCTGCCAGAGCAGGTGTTCTGCGATGCCTGGACGTTCGACAGCTTCTGGCTGCACCGGTTGTTCAGGGCCGCCCGCATAACCCCGGCCTTTCAGCTGGAGTCCATTTCAGCATTGCTGGACACCCGCCAGGTGCGCCAATGGTCGGCGCTTCGTCAGCAGGTGATTACCGAACTTGGCTTGCCAGTCCATCGGGCGGCAAATGACGCCCTGATCCTCCACAAAACCTGGGAACGGATTGCCGAGGACCATGGCGCCCTGGAGCCATTAACCGGTCAGAGCCGTCGGGCCTGATCCGGAATCAGGCAATCAGTGCCTGACACGCAATGCGATAACTTCGAGACCATCCCGAAGGGTATTGAGAGTCCAGTAGGTCACCAGCGCCATGAGCGCGGCACCCGTTACGGTAAACACCAGATTCTCGCCCACAACCTGCTCCTGTGCGGCTAACAGGTATAGCCCCAATGCGAAAATCAGGACGAGTTCAATCAATGCGTGGAAACGGAACTTTCTACTGGCAGATCCGGCGTCGTCGGACATTTTGCTAGGTTTCAACCTCTATCTGTCTATGGCAATGAATGAAAAGGTAGTGTGCAAATTATCGCCAGGACAGCCAACAAAATCTGTACGAAGTAGTGGCTACGAAGATTCCACTACCCAAAAAAAACGCAGCCATAGAGGCTGCGTAGAAAGGAGAGATCCATTGACTGCCTGGCGCGGCAGGCAGTCAGGATTGCACAACGTAAAACACGTGACGCTGCGAATTATGCCAAGCGCCCATGGGGCCGTCTGTAGGGGTTTGCCGAAGATGCAGACCTATTGCAAACGGCCCATTAGCCTATACACTGGTAGTCGAACCGAAACTCAAGAGCCGGTATGAACAGAATGATTCCACAGTTTATTGCATACACAGCAGCAGGTTGCCATGTAGCGCAGTCTGTTCGCGCGATGGTGAAAGACATCTAACGGCTTTCGGTCAGTCCCGGGAGCCTTTGTAGCGACCGGGTCAGCTTCTCCGCGAAACCCCGGTTGCTTCAGGCACCGGGGTTTTGTTTTTGCAGCCGCAAAACGACAAGGAGAACATCATGAAAAGACATCCGACAACTCGTGCAGCAAACCAGCCCATCAACAATCGTCAGGGCCCGATCAAGCGCCCGGAAAAGCTGCCGCTGCTGGATGCGATCTGTAAAAAACTGAATCAGCGCGTCAACCTGGACGACGAACAGCGGGTGCTGGGTGTTTATGAGCGGGGCTGGATCTTCAAGGGCGTTCTGGGCAACCTGAACGACTCGGAGGCGAGGTACGTGAGGGCGCTGGCTACCCGTTACAATTCCTGGATTGCCCGGCAGGTTGCCTGATTAGACTGTGGTATGTCTGAACCGGTCAGTGGCGCCGGTTCAGACCCTGCATCATCGCCATGTCGCCGCCGTGAACCATGGCGTAATTGTTCACCACATCGTGTATTTTTTCCTGGGAATAGGGCTTGACCACGTACCCGTTAGCGCCGGCACTGATCGCCCGCTGAATACTTTCGATGGAATCATCCGCCGTCACCAGCACAATATGCTGCTCCGCCCGGGCATCCTTGAATTCCAGCATCAGCTCGTGACCATCGCCATCCGGCAGGCCCAGATCCAGCAGGATAATGTGAAATTCCCCACCCTTGAAAGCCGTCCTGGCGGAAGCCGCATCAATACACTCGATCACCTTGGTGGCGCCAGCCTTGTAGAGCATGTCCACCAGCCGCTCTCGCATCACCGGCTCATCTTCCACTACCAGCACTCTCAGATCCGTCATGGGGGTTGCTCCTGTCAAGCTGTTGGGTCGTTGCCCGTGCGCCGGGGCAGATCCAGCGGCGACGGGCGAGGCTCGCCCATTTCGCTGTCATCAAACCGTGGCCTGGTCTCATCATCTGCCTTTGTTGCGTCTTCCATGCCAAATCGTGTGAGGATGTTGCTGATACTCACGGCCGTTGTGTACAGAGAAATGGCAATAATCAGAAGGATCGGCTGAACAAAGGTTACGAAACCGGGCACATCCGCGCTCCCCAGTATACTCAATATCAGGATGATTGCCGGGCCCAGTACCACGAAGAGGGTCAGCGCAATGAAAAAAACAATCCGTTCCTTGTAACGGCCCAGGTCCCGATTGGTCACCAGTCCGAGCACGAACTTGCCGATGGCAAGGCCGGCCAGAATGGCGGCCGCGATACTCAGATCCGGTCGAAGCAGGGTTTCATACAGTCGGCCTTCCCACAGCCGTTGCATACCAATGATCAGAAACGGAAACAGCACAAACAGGATGTCGGCGTAGGTTCCGTACATCATGCTCAGGGAATGGTGTTCTCGGCGTTCCGGCAACTCACTCATCGGGTTCTTCCTGTTGGTTGTTCTCGGCATACATCAGCCCGGGGTTTTCGCAGCGACTAGGGCACGCTCTATCATTTCACCGAGTCCCTTGAGCTCGCTGCGAACGCGGTCCCAGTCCGGTTCGGTGACTTTCAGAAGATCTTCCACTATACCCGCCTGTCGGGTCATCAGCGGGTAGCCCATAGCCCCCGCCGTGCCCTTGATCTGGTGGGCTTCGGTTTTCATGGCCTCACGATCGGCGCTCGCCAGCGCCGCTTCCATTCGCGCCCGACGGGCGGCCAGACCATCAAGAAACTGTGCAACCAGATGGGCAATTTCGGCATCCTCACCGGCGTCCGTCGCGGAAACCGCGCCAGCGCCAAGCAGTCGATCCAACAGGGACGTCAGGTGGGACTGGTCAATGGGCTTATTCAGCACCCCGTCACAACCGGCATCGAGCAGGGCATCAGTTTCCTGCTGATCGCCAGCCGTAAAGGCGATCACCGGCCGCCGGAACCCGGCCTGGCGCAGCAGTCTGGTTGCAGCAACGCCATCCATACCGGGCATGTGACGGTCCATCAGAACCAGATGAACGGTATCGGACAGAGCCGTCCGGACCGCTTCCTCGCCACTGGTAACCGACATCACATCCAGCCCCTCCCGGCGTAGCATGCGCTCCACCAGCTGACGGTTCTCGGTATTGTCTTCGGCAACCAGCACCTTGCCCTGATACCGGGGCGCGGTGCTTTGGACAATCTCCGGGGTTACCGAAAGGTACCTGGCCAGGGCTTCATAGAACCGCTGCTTGTCGATGGGTTTGGCCAGATGTTCATTGCAGCCCGCCAGCCGATAATCGGCAATGTCTTCGGACATCACGTTCGCGGTCAGGGCGATCACCGGCGTATTGACCCCGGCCTCGCGCAGCGCCGCGGTGGCGTCACGGCCGTTCATCACCGGCATCTGGATGTCCATCAATATCAGATCAAAGGGCTCGCGAATCGCCAGTTCCAGGGCTTCGGCGCCATTGCTCACATGAACCAGTTCGGCGCCGGTTCGCGACACCAGCAGGGACACAAGACGCCGATTCACGTCGTTGTCTTCGGCACTCAGAATTCGCCCGGACAATCTCGGTGCCACCACCATGGGTATGGCCCTGCGCCGCTGACTGAGCTCCGACGCATCACGCAGGAAATGAACCTGGGCCAGTGGCCCGGTCCGGATCGACAGCTCGAACTCGCTACCCTCGCCATAGGTGCTGTTCACCCGGATACTGCCACCGAGCATTTCTGCCAGACGCCGTGAGATACTGAGCCCGAGGCCGGTGCCGCCATACTGCCTGGAAATGGCGGCGCTGCCCTGGGCAAAGGGATCAAACAGCCTTCCCAACTGTTCCGGCTTCATGCCAATGCCGGTATCCACCACCCTGGCCACCAGCAATTCGTGCTCGCGATCGCAGCGGACCACCAGCGAAATGGAACCTTTGTCGGTGAACTTCAGGGCATTGCCGCACAGGTTGATGATGATCTGACGCAGCCTGGTGGGGTCGGTTTGCACCTGCTCCGGCAATGGGTATTCGCAGATGATGCTGAAATCCAGCCCCTTTTCCCGGGCCCGGGGGGCAAAAAAGGCGCGAATTTCATCCAGAAGTTCCGGCAGATTGACCGATACGATATCCACATCCAGTTTGTTGGCGTCGATCTTCGAATGGTCGAGGATGTCGTTGACCAGATCCAGCAGATGGCGCCCGCTTCGTACCACGGTCTCTGCGCTGCTTCTTTTCTCAGGATCACTGAGGTCCGGATCAAGCAGGGTTTCACCGTAACCGATGATCGCCGCCAACGGCGTACGGATTTCATGGCTCATATTGGCCAGGAACTGGCTCTTCGCCTCCGCCGAGTTACGGGCCAATTCCTTTTCAAGCCGCTCCTGCTCCCGCTCCCGCTCGATTCTCTGCCGGTTGTGGCTTTCGGTAGCATCGATGCAGGTGCCTTCCAGATGGGTTGGTTCGCCCTCGGTGTCATAAACCGTATGCAGTGAGATGGTCGCCCAGCGCTCGTCGCCATCCCGGGTCAGGTATCGGGCTTCAATGCCCTTGACGGTCCCCCGGGCCTCTAGCTGTTCGATCACCAGCCGCCGCAGGCGGTCATCGGCGATGCAGGTTTCCAGTACGTCCGGGTTCCGCGTGAGCAGCTCCCGGCTGCTGTTATAGCCCAGCAAACGCGCCATGGCCGGATTGGCGGTGACAAATCGCCGGTCCGGGGACATCTGGAAGACGCCCTCAATGGCATTGTCGAACAGCGACTGGTAACGCTGAAGATTCGACAACGCCCGCTGGCTCCAGCCCAATGCCTCGCCCTGAACCTGTTTTATCCTGTCCGCCAGGGCAAACGAGAACAGAATAATCTGGGCAGTCAGGCCAAACTGGGGCGAGTAGGCGGTGAAGGTGTTAAGGGGCAATATACCCATCACCGTCAGGGCGTAGATGCCGAAGCCCACCAGCGCCAGAGTCCAGGCAAAAAAGTAGGACCGGGCCGCCGGATTGTAATAACGCCAGGACAGGTAACTGACGACGATCAGGATCAGGCTCAGCAACACGGAGCCAACCACAATCCATTCCATGGCCACGTGGTAGGGCAGGAACAGTGACAGAACAAACGTCGCGACCACCGAATAGAGACAGAGGCGGATGACCTGATCAAGGTCGGCAGACCGCTCCCGGGTTTCCAGCAGTGACCTTGCCATCAGCAGGCCCCAGAACCAGGTCAGGATGATCTGGAAGTGCAGGAACTGCTTGTCGAAAAGAGCGGGCCGGCTCTCCAGCAACTGGATACCGTGAACCTGTTCGGTAAAGATAAAGATGGTCGCGAACACCAGGTAGAGCACGTAATAGATGTTGCTTCGCTCGCGCACCGAGACCGCGACGAACAGGTTGTAGGCGAGAATGGCGAGCACCGCACCGAGCAGAATGCCCCGCACCAGTTCATCCACCGAGACTTTTTCAATATAGCTGTCCGGGTGCCACAGGCTAATCGGCAAACGGAAGGTGTTGGTGTTAACCACCCGAAGATAAACGTGGCTGAGGGTATCCGGTGCCAGGGAAAGGCGGAATGTGGGGTTGGGAACCGCCAGGTCCCGCTCCACCCAGTTATCCTCGTAACCGGCCTGGCGCTGCTCAACCAGCGCGCCGTCGCGCACCATGAACAGGGCGACTTCATCCACCAGGGGCAGGGCAAGCTCCAGGATCCATCCATTCTGGTCGAGGTTTCGGGCGGACCGCAGATCCAGACGCACCCAGTACGCCGACTCGGTGTAGCCGAAGTTTAAAACGCCGCCCTCGTGGCGGGTAAAGGCTCCCGATTCCAGTTTGCGAACCTCATCCAGGGTCAGCGCCTGCCCGGGATCTTCCAGGTACCAGATACAGCCACCCAGATCACGGATACTCTCGATACCGACATCCAGGACAATCTCGCCATCACGGCAGGGCCCGGCTGCACTGGCCGAAGACGGCATCATGGCCGTGACCAGGAGCAGCAGGGCCACCATCAAAGACGTCACCGCTGGGAGCGCCAATTCAAGCCGTTGCCGCAAAATGTGATCTCCGCGAGGGTAGATACCTGTTTTTTGTTTTACTGTCAGTAACCGCACCGGGCTATACCGTCCTGGTGACTCACTTTAGCCGTTTACACCGTTTTTCGCATCCCGGGGCCTTCTGAAATGAGACATTCCTGCATTTTCGCTGCTGTTTCCATGACCACGCTTGTCCTGAGTGGCTGCGGACTTGAGGACACCGGCCCTTCAGCCTTCAATCCGGCCACCAATGTCGATCTGACGTTCTCGAGCTTCGACCTTCAGAACACTGAGGTGGCCCCGGACAACCTTAGTCACACTCGTTTCTGGGATTTTTACCGTGGCATCCAGCCCGCAGCAGACGATGTCGACGACCTGGAAACCACCGGGGAAATACGCAGTCACATCGAGATTTTCACCCGTGCGACGCCAACGGACGCGGGCACCAGTTATGACAGCGTGCGCAACCCGCTGGACCTGATGAATCAGGTGCTGGCATCCGGTGAAGTCACCAATTTCCAGGAGGGTAAACGATACATCAGCCAGCGCATTGCCGATGGCGTCGCGGGCACCTACAACACCCGGGGCAATGGCGCCCAGATCCGGTTCACAGACCAGTCGGCGGTGATTGCCAATCTGCCGCTGAACGACCAGCTCTGGATCTACCCCACCCTGGACTGGCGTTACCTGCCGGATGGCCCGGAAGGGTCGGATCTCGAGAACAAGGTGTATCGCACCATCCAGTACGTCAGCCGCAGCGTGGAGGAAGAAGACCAGGCGGCCCAGCCGGAACTTGTCAGTGTGCTGGCAGGCAGCCGGTTTGACGCCAACAGCTTCATGACGCTGGGCTACAGCCCCACAGAGTTCGCCACCGCCGACTACCTGAGCCGGAACTATGGCAGCATTGAACTGCGCCAGGATTTCATTGACGAAAACACCGATACGCTGTTTATCAAGAATCAGGAATCCGAAGTCATCAAGCTCGACCGCTATCCGGGGTACACTCGGGAAGACAACCATCCCGACTGCCTCAGAATCGAGCTGGATTACAACATGGAACGGGTCAGGATTTTTGCCTCAGACGGCGAGCCGGCCCGCATTGACGACCCTGACTCAACGAACGAGCAGGACACCATTGCCAATCCGGCCAATTGCACCTATCAGGAAGACGCGGACGCTGTAACCACTTGGGGAACGGTGGCTATCGCCGAGCGCTAGCTGGCGCCTCCGTCCCTGAGATCCCAGTTTTGCAGGAAACCTTTTTTGCGGTCGATCATCCGCTCATAGGTGGAGATCATGATGGCCGCGTGGGGCGCTTTGACCAGACGGAGGGTTTCGATACGGCGTTCGAGCCGCTCAACTTCCGAGCGCACCTGCTGATGCACGTGATTGCGAACGCTGTCGTGATGGTCCAGCTTGACCTCGCGGGAGGCTGACTGCTGGCTGGGGGGTGTGGGCTTGTCCATTCGGCTTCTCGTCCATTGAGTCGTGATAGATCCTTTTCCCATCACGCAAGTCTGCACAACTGTCCGACAAAGTGCAATTAAAATGAATAGAGTTTCATTTTTATTTTCAGCCTTGCCGGTCCTTCTGCCATTCACACGATGGAAGCCCTGCTATAGTTCCCTGTAGATACAACATTGCCCACCGACAGGAGCTCCCATGACCCAGACGTCCGTGGCGGATACCCTCCGCGAATATCTGTCGCTGCTGGAACTGCTGGATGATGCCTACTGGGAAGCCAGCAGCATTCACCACAAGGACATGCTGTACGACATCATCAGCATCTTCAGCCAGGAAGTGGCCGAGATTAACAAGCTCAGTATTCAGGACCACCATTACCCCTACGAAGTGATCACCGAGGGCATTCGGCGGGTGGTCCCGAAACTGGAGCGACTCGATGAAAACCGCGAAGACGTGATCCAGCGCACTCAGACACTGACCGATTTCCGCGACATCCTGTCATCAGTGCTTGGCATCCTGGAAGCCCAGCTCCGGACCCTCTGAAGAAGACGCCTCAAGCGGCGATCAGCGGTCGCCGGTGCTCCGGTATCAGCGGGAAGCGGTTGCCCACGGTATACACAAACTTCGCCAGCGCTGGCAGATGATGGCCGACAATCGGGATGCCCGTGTTAAGCAGACTGACCGAAATATCACGGGCAGCGTCTGCCCAGCACAGCTTGTTGATCAGACCCACGTGGCCAAAGGCAAACCGGCTGTTCTGGCCCCAGAGACCCACCGGGTTGCCACCCAGCATCATGCCGGCACTGAAGCGCATGGGTATCATCATGGTGCGGTCTATCTGCAGGGAGCCGAACTGCTGAATAGCACGGCGGATGGTGATCTCACTGCAGATTCGCCGGCCGTTCCAGATCCCGCCGTTCAGCATCATCTGGAAGAACCGACTCATTTCCTCTGCGGTCCCGCAAAGGTTTCCCGCCGGGATCACCGCCTCCTGGAACCGTGGATCATTGGTAACCCGTTCAACGGTCCGGATATCCCCTCCCAGAGCACGGTTGACGACCCAGGAAACCGGGAAACGGGGGGTTGGCCCGGTGGCGTAGTTGGAGGCCAGATCATTCAGATGCTCCGGGGCGATACCATAGGTAAACCATTTCATACCCATGGGCCGACGAAGGTGCTTGTCGAGATAATTCTCAATGGTATCGCCGGTCACGCGTTCCAGAACCCGCTGGAGCACAAAGCCGCCGGTGATCGCATGATACGCCACCTTGGCGCCATCGACCTCCACCGGCCGGGCGGCGCAGAGCAGGCGCCAGATTTCGTCGTTGTCCCAAAGTACATCAATCGGCGTTTCCCGCGGAATGGCAGGAATGCCACCCCGGTGGGAGAGAATCTGGTGAACGGTAATGGTGCGTTTGCCGTTAACCCCGAACTCCGGACAGTAGTAGGACACGGGATCCATCAGGTTCACCAAGCCCTGCTCTGCCAGCATGTGCATCAGCAGGGCTGTAACTGCCTTGGAAGCAGAGAAGTAGCAAATCGGGGTATCGGTGGTCATCGGGACTTTAACCGCATCCCTCGGGTCATGGGGGCCATTGCCACTGGCGTGGCCAATGGCCCGGTGCAGCACCTGCTCGCCCTTATGCCGAATGGAGATCTGGATACCCGGATGCACACCAGTCCGGTACAGACTCTGGACGCTGCGCCACAGAGCATCAACCGTCTCCTGACTTACGCCAGCAGCAGCCGGATTTTCACCAGCGGCATCCCTGAAAGTGACGGTTTCGAGATCCTCGGGAATCTGGCTGCTATGAAGGGCACGGCGAGCAAGTCGGTTCATCAGTTCAAACCTTTTTCAGTACGATTGTTGTTTTTCTATTTTCAATAGAACCACCCCGTTGCACATTGGCCGGGCCGCAATCAGGCTGACGTCACCGCCTCCACCTGGCCCGGAACACGGGTCTCTTTACTGATTATGGACCTGGTCGTGCAGGTGCGCCATGGCAACACAGTTTCGCCCGCGCTCCTTGGCCAGATACATGGCCTTGTCGGCCGCAGCACAAAGTGTGGAGGCCGTCTGCCCGTGATCGGGATAGACCGCAACGCCGACACTGATGGTCAGGGGCACCGTCTGGTCATTCCCGAGCGGCTGTGGCTCTTCGGCCACTTTGCGTCGGAGCCGCTCCGCCGTCTCCTGAGCTTCTTCAAGATCCATTTCCGGCAGAACGATAACGAACTCCTCGCCGCCAAACCGACCAATGGAGTCGACGCTGCGCACGCTGCCCAGCAGCAGGCGACTGATGGACCGGAGAACCGAATCGCCGGCGGCATGGCCGAATGTGTCGTTGATATCCTTGAAATGGTCGAAATCAACCCAGAGCACGGCCATGGGCCTCTGATACCGTCTGGCCCGCTCCAGCTCCTCCTCGAGAACCCTGGACATTTCCCGGCGGTTGAACAGGCCGGTCAACGGATCCCGGGTGGCCATTTCCTCCAGCTCGTTTTCAAGGGTCTTGCGATCGGAAATGTCCAGCACGATGCCTTCGAGCACAACCGTACCATCTTCTTCCTCAACACCGCGGCCACGCTCCCACACCCAGATCCGGCTGCCATCCTGTCGGGTAAGGCCGTATTCCAGTGAAAAGGACTCGTCCTTGTCCAGAGCCGCCTGCACCTCCCCCAGGATCCGCTCGTTGTCCTCGTCATCCATCAGGCTGGCGTAACTGGTAACCCGGTTATTGATGAGGTCTTCAGGCTCATAGCCGGTGAGACGGGCACACCCCTGGGAAACGAACAGCATGGTCCAATGCGGATCATAACGGCACCGATACGCCATACCGGGTAGGTTATCCATCAGGACCTGTAGTTGGCGCTCTCGCTTGCGCAGGGCCTGGCGCTGATTGTGCTGCAGGGTGAGCAGGGCCCGATCCTTGGTGAGCTGGCGCAGGAGCGCCACGAACAGCACGAGGCCCGTGGTCAGCACAAACAGGAAACCCTTCCAGGTCTGAACCAGGGAAAAGGTCTGAGGGTCGGGGAACCACGCCTCGGCGGCGGTATCGGAAAACGCAATCCATGCAAAGCCGGCAATCAGATAGACCAGCGCTGCCCAGCCAGCCCGCCGCAGGGGTGTCCGGTTATCATTCAATCTTTTCATTCCTTGAGAGTCTGGCCGCTGAGGCACCATGAACACACAGCCATGGGGGTTTGGACATTCATAATGTACGAAAAATAGTCATAACAGGACGTTAAGTCGAGTGACAAATGTCATGCTCCGTGAAATCGTTCGCTACCCACCGAACCCGGGCAGTTGTTGCAGTGCCGCTTAGCTGCTTTAATTCCCGATCTCTGTCCCCCATTCAGGAGCCGAGCATGACGCCTGGCATAAACGCGGCGCGCAAGGCCGCAGTGCCCCATACCATTCATGAATATGAACACGATCCGGCAAGCGAGAGCTATGGCACCGAGGCCGCAGAGAAAACCGGCGTGGCCCCTGCCCGGGTGTTCAAGACCCTGGTGGTGGCCATCGATGGTAAGGAGCTGGTCGTGGGCATCGTGCCGGTGACAGGGATGCTCAATATGAAACTGATTGCCCGGGCGGCCCGCGGAAAGAAAGCCACCATGGCTGACAAACAGGCGGTTGAGCGCACAACCGGCTATGTTCTGGGTGGTGTAAGCCCCCTGGGACAAAAGAAAAAGCTGAAAACCTTTATCGACGACTCGGCCCTGGGCTTTGATACCATTTTTGTGAGCGCCGGGCGCCGCGGCCTGGAAATTGAGCTTGCACCGCGGGATCTGGCAACACTGGTAAACGGCGGTTTTTTCCCACTCCATCAGGAGTAAGCCTTGAACCACGCAACGGACCTGCTATTGATCGGCGGCACCCTGCTGCTGGCCTTGGCCGCACACGGTATCGGCCAACGCATACATGTGCCCAGGGTCACCCTGTTGCTCTTGCTGGGCGCGCTTGCCGGGCCGGAACTTCTGGATCTTCTGCCAACCGGCGCCGACGCCCACTTCGGATTCATTACCCAACTAACCCTGGCCATGGTCGGCTTCCTGCTGGGTGAGCGCATGGCGGTGAAGAACCTGGCGGAAGGGCGGGAGGCGGTGATCGTGAGCCTTGCCGTCACCCTGGTAACGGCGGCCTTTGTTGCCGTCGCAGTCTGGCTGGTTACCCGGAACCTTCCTGCTGCGCTGCTCCTGGGCTCCATCGCAACGGCAACAGCACCGGCAGCAACACTGGATACGTTGAAAGAAGCGGGTGCCAACGGCCCGCTGACTCGGCTGGTATTCCAGGTCGTCGCCATCGACGACGCCTGGGGCGCCATTCTGTTCAGTATCTGCCTGGTCGGCGCCCAATTACTGCTGGGCAATGGCGGTACCGGGCTTTCAACCCTCGTGATCGGATTTACGGATGTCGGAGGGGCGGTTCTGCTGGGCATTGTCCTGGGCCTGCCCATGGCCTGGCTCACGGGCCGACTACGGCCCGGAGAGCCCATGTTACTGGAATCTGCCGGTTTCGTCTTCGTAGCCGCCGGTATCGCGTCGTTTCTTGGCCTCTCCTATCTGCTGACCTGCATGACCCTGGGCATCGTAGTCGCCAACCGGGCAAGACATCATGTGCGCCCATTCCGCTCGATAGAAGGCATTTCCGAGCCGTTCCTGGCCCTGTTCTTTTTCATGGCCGGCTACCAGCTTGAATGGGCCATGCTGCCGACCCTCGGCGCGCTCGGCCTGGCCTATGTTGCCGCCCGGATTGCAGGCAGGTTGGCCGGAGGGCGGTTCGGCGGCTATCTGGCCGGTTCCGCTCCTCATACCCGGAAACGGATCGGCGCCTGCCTGATGCCCCAGGCCGGCGTTGCCCTTGGCCTGGCACTGCTGGCGACCGAACGGCTGCCGGAGCTGACGTATATTCTGCCCCTGGTTATTGGCGCAACGGTGATCTTTGAACTGGTGGGGCCGCCGCTCACCCTGATTCAGCTCAGACGAGCCGGCGAAACCGGCAAAGGCTATCAGGACGAACCGGACGAGGACTGATTGCCCTGGACGGACACAAAAAAACCGGAGAACCCGCCAGGGCTGTCCGGTTTTTTGATTGCATCCGGGCGTGCTCCCGGATGCTTTAGCGCTGAACTTACTTCACGGATGCACGAGCATCCTCAAGGATCCTGTTCAGCGTGGCACTGGGCTGCATAACTTCGCAGACCTTCTCCATCGGCGGGTGGTAGTAGCCACCAATATCCGCCGGGTGGCCCTGAACCACAGTCATCTCCTCCAGGATCTTGTCCTTGTTCTCTTCCAGCTGAGAGGACAGCTTGGTGAAGAACTCCTTCAGTTCCTTGTCGCTGTCCTGGTTGGCCAGCTCCTCTGCCCAGTAACGGGCAAGGTGGAAGTGAGAGCCACGGTTGTCCAGCTCACCGGTAACCCGGGACGGAGACTGGTTGTTTTCCAGCAGACGCTCGGTAGCCTTGTCCAGGGTCTGACCCAGCAGGCGCGCGCGCTCGTTGTTCTGCTTCTCGCCCAGCTCGTCCAGGGAGACCGCTGTGGCCAGGAATTCACCCAGGGAATCCCAGCGCAGGTGGTTTTCCTGGATCAGCTGCTGCACGTGCTTTGGCGCGGAACCGCCGGCACCGGTCTCGTACAGACCACCGCCGTTGAGCAGCGGAACGATGGACAGCATCTTGGCGCTGGTACCCAGTTCCAGAATCGGGAACAGGTCAGTGAGGTAGTCACGCAGAACGTTACCGGTGACAGAAATGGTATCCAGACCTCGAATCAGGCGCTCCATGGTCCAGCGGATGGCGCGAACCGGAGACATGATGCGGATATCCAGACCTTCAGTGTCGTGATCCTTCAGATAGGTGTTCACCTTCTTGATCAGCTGGGCATCGTGGGCACGCTCGTCGTCCAGCCAGAACACCGCCGGCATGCCAGTGGCACGGGCACGGTTGACCGCCAGCTTGACCCAGTCGCGGATCGGCAGGTCCTTGGTCTGGCAGGCGCGCCAGATGTCACCTGTCTCGACATTGTGCTCGGTCAGCACGGTGCCGTCTTCGGCAACGATGCGAACAACACCGTCTTCCTTGATCTCAAAGGTCTTGTCGTGGGAGCCGTACTCTTCGGCTTTCTGCGCCATCAGACCAACGTTCGGCACGGTACCCATGGTGGTGGGATCGAAGGCACCGTGGGTCTTACAGAAGTTGATCACTTCCTGGTAGATGGTGGCGTAGGTGGACTCGGGCATAACCGCCTTGGTGTCCTTCAGCTTGTTGTCCCGGGCCCACATCTTGCCGGAGTTACGAATCATGGCCGGCATGGAGGCGTCCACGATGACGTCACTGGGCACGTGCAGGTTGGTGATGCCCTTGACCGAGTCCACCATGGCGATTTCCGGACGGTGCTCGTAACAGGCGTGCAGGTCTTCCTGGATCTGCTCCTGCTTGGATTCCGGCAGCTGCTTGATCTTCTCGACCACGCTGGACAGGCCGTTGTTCGGGTTCACGCCGATCTCGTCGAACAGCTCACCGTACTTGTCGAACAGGTCCTTGTAGAAAACCTTCACCGCGTGACCGAACACGATCGGGTGGGAGATTTTCATCATGGTGGCTTTCACGTGCAGCGAGAACATAACGCCGGTGTTCTCGCAATCAGCAATGGCGTCCTCGAAGAACTTCACCAGGGCCTTCTTGCTCATGAACATGCCGTCCAGCACTTCGCCTTCCTGCAGGGGCAGGTCGGATTTCAGAACGGTCTGCTTACCCTGCTTGTTCTCGAACACGATGTTGGCTTTCGTGGCCTTGTCCAGCGTTACGGACTGCTCACTGGAGTAGAAATCACCACCGCGCATGTGGGCCACGTGGGTACGGGATGCCGGGCTCCACTCACCCATGGTGTGCGGGTATTTGCGGGCAAAGGCTTTTACCGCTGCCGGCGCGCGACGGTCAGAGTTGCCTTCACGGAGCACCGGGTTAACAGCACTACCCAGAACCTTGGCATAGCGGGACTGAATTTCTTTCTCTTCGTCGTTTTCAGGGTGTTCCTTGTATTCCGGAACGTTGTAGCCCTGCTCATTCAGCTCTTTGATAGCCGCCCGCAGCTGCGGAATGGACGCTGAAATGTTTGGCAATTTGATGATGTTGGCGTCCGGATCCTTGGTGTATTCACCCAGTTCGGCCAGAGCATCCGGAACCCGCTGATCTTCCTCCAGATAATCCGGAAAGTTCGCCAGAATACGCGCCGCGAGGGAGATGTCGCTGGTTTCGAATTCAATACCAGCCGGCTTGGCGTAGGTTTCCAGGATGGGAAGAAGTGACCGTGTCGCGAGGGCTGGCGCCTCGTCGGTCAGTGTGTAGACAATCTTGGCTTTGGATGATGTCATTTTCGTCCTCAGGCTAATGGGTGGGTTCAGGACGGTCATGGCGGGGTCAGGCGTCTTTTGAACGTCCGACCTGAGCAATGACTGATTAGGAACTTTTGATAGACCTACTAAGATACCAGTTTTTCGTTAATTTTGGTTACGATCTTAGTATAAGAACGGACTAAAAATGCCTGATCTTCGGTTACAAGACGATGAAATGGCGGGAATTTACGAAACTTTCTAACATTGACTCGGTGGTAACGCGGGGCGGGCAAGGCCTTCCAAAACACGCTCCTGGCGGCACATCCCTGTGGCGCTTGGGCTCCGCCATCCATGGCTCCGCACAGTTTTGGAAGGACTCACCCGCCCCGCTTCTCTGACTGTTCAGTTGAAATCCACGTTTAGTTTCAGAGTGGTATCAGGCAAGTTATTGTCAACAAAACCAGCCAAAAAAAAGAGTAGGTCGGATTAGCCAACGGCGTAATCCGACAACCACCCTCAGATTTCAGACCTTCAATCGGGCAACAACCCAACCTCGGCCAACCGCTCCCGAATATGATCCAACGCCTCAGGATTCCCCAGAGCATCCCGGTTGTCGGCCTTTTTAGAGCCGTTGATCAACCGGGCCACCGCCAGTTCCACCTTCTTGCCGCTGCGGGTGTACGGGATGTCGTTCACCTGCACGATGTGCTTGGGCACGTGGCGCGGGCTGGCGCCTTCGCGGATTCGGATTTTGAGCTGTTTCAGCAGGTCGTCGGTGATTTCCTGGCCATCGGCCGGGACCACCAGCAGAACCACTTCCACGTCGCCGTCGATCTGGCGTCCCACCACCAGGCTGTCTTTGACCTCGGCCACGGTTTCTACCTGGCGGTAGATTTCCGCGGTACCGATTCGAACGCCGCCCGGGTTCAGGGTGGCGTCGGAGCGGCCGTAGATGATGGCGCCGCCATGCTCGGTGAATTCAATGAAATCGCCGTGGGCCCAAACGCCGGGGAAGGTATTGAAATAGGCATCGCGGTAGCGCTCGCCGTCCGGGTCCTGCCAGAAGCTGACCGGCATGGATGGTAACGGCTGGCGGCAGACCAGTTCCCCGCGGCCTTCGCTGACCGGCTGGCCGTCGTCGCCGTAGGCAACAGCATCAACACCCAGAAAACGGCACTGGATTTCGCCGCGACGAACAGGCAACAGCGGCGTTGAGCCTACGAAGCAACCGCAAATGTCGGTTCCACCGGCAATGGAACCGAGCAGGGCGCCGGGGGCACCGTCGCTGTAGACCCAGTCGTAATCTTCCGGCAGCAGCGGTGAGCCGGTGGAGAACACCACCCTCAGTTTGCTCTGGTCCAAATTTTTCGCGGGCTGGAGTTCGCCTTTCCGGCAGCCGGCGATGAATCTCGCGCTGGTGCCGAAGTGGGTGACTTTCTCTTCCGCCACGGTGTCCCAGAGGAAGTTCAGGCTCGGATAGCCCGGGGAGCCGTCAACGGTGATCACGGCTGCGCCGGTCATCAGGGCGGAAGCCTGCCAGTTCCACATCATCCAACCGCAGGTAGTGAAGTACAGGAACCGGTCCTCGGGACCAACGTCGCCGTGCAGCATCAGTTCCTTGGCGTGGTTGACCAACAGGCCGGCGTTGCCGTGAACGATGCACTTGGGTTTGCCTGTGGTACCGGAGGAATACAGGATATAGACCGGGTGGTCCGGGGGCAGCGGCGTGAAGGAGGGTGCATTGCCTTTGCCGTAGGCCATTATGTCTTCCCAGGTGGTAACCAGGTCTCCGGCAATCGGTGGCTCGTCCGGCAATTGCTGAACACTGACAACCGATTTGAGGGTAGGCAGCCCTGCAATCAGCTCTGCAAAGTCCTGCTGGCGGGCGAATACCTTGCCGCCATAGCCGTAACCATTCACCACGATCAGTGCTGAAGGTTCAATCTGGCCAAAGCGGTCGAGAATGGCCCCGATGCCGAAATCCGGGGAGGCGGAACTCCAGATGGCACCCATGCTTGTCGCAGCCAGCATACCAACCAGGGCTTCGTAGCCATTGGTAACAACGCCAGCCACACGATCGCCCTGTTGAATACCCTTGTCGCGCAGGAAGGCTTCCAGGGCGCCCGCGTCCGCTTTGATTTGTGCGTAGGTGCGACGCAGCACCGGGCGCGTTTCGCAGTATGCTACGACCGCTTCCCGATCCGCGTGTTCGCCATCCGCCAGCCGAAGCAGGTTGGCGGCAAAGTTCAGTTTCATGCCCGGGAACCATTCGGCGCCCGGCATTTCACGCTTGCCCAGTACTTTCTCGGCCGGGGTATCGCAGACCAGGCCGCAGTAGTCCCAGACTTTCTGCCAGAAAGTTTCCAGCTCATCAATGGACCACTGGTGCAAGGCGTGGTAATCGGCAAAGGGACCGAAGCCCTGCTGCTCCAGCCAGGCCTTGAACTGGCCCATGCGGGAACTGGCTAGGGTGTCTTCCGACGGAGACCAGACTACCGGTGATTGTTCTTCATTGCTCATCCATATCTCCTGAATGTTACTGCATATGCCAGCCGTGACTGACCACGATGGACTGGCCAGTCAAAGCCGCAGAGGGGAATGCAGCCAGATGAACCGCCAACTCTGCCACGTCTTCCAGGGTGGTGAATTCGCCGTCCACGGTGTTCTTGAGCATAACTTTACTGATCACTTCCTCTTCGGAAATGCCCAGCTCCTTGGCCTGCTCCGGAATCTGCTTGTCCACCAGAGGGGTGCGCACAAACCCGGGGCAGATGATATTGCTCCGCACCCCGTGTTCCGCACCCTCTTTCGCCACCGCCCTGCACAATCCCAGCATGCCGTGTTTGGCAGCCACATACGGGGCTTTCAGGGGAGAGGCCTCCAGAGAGTGCACCGACCCCATGTAGAGCATGGTGCCCCCGCCACTCTCGTACATGTGTTTGAGTGCCGCGCGAGTAACCAGGAATGCGCCATCGAGATGCACATTCATGACTTTGCTCCAATCGGAATAAGCAAGCTTGTGCACCGGGTCGATATGCTGGATGCCGGCGTTCGCGATGGCGATATCCAGACCGCCCCACTGTTTAACCACATAGTTAACGTTTACGTCAACTGCATATTCGTCAGTAACATCCATTTCAAGAGCGATTGCGGTACCGCCGGCCTGTTCGATGGCAGCTACGGTATCCTGTGCCGCCTCGAGCGTGAGATCAGCCACAGCGACCTTGGCTCCCTCGCGGCCATAGGCCTCGGCAATGGCCCGGCCGATGCCGCGACCGGCACCGGTAATCAAGGCAATCCGGTTTTCCAGACGCATTGTTATTGTCTCCTTAGTCGTAAGCCACACTCGGCAGCCAGGTCGCGATCTCCGGAACCACGAACACAATGGCCAGAGCTACCAGCTGGATAATGATGAACGGTATAACGCCACGATAAATATCGGTGACCTTGATCTCCGGCGGGGCGACACCCTTGATGTAGAAGAGCGCGAATCCGACCGGCGGTGTCAGGAATGATGTCTGCAGGCACATGGCAAAAAGGATGGTGAACCACACCAGATCAAAACCAAGCTGCTGCACCACCGGCGCCACCAGCGGCAGGATGATCAAGGTGATCTCGACCCAGTCCAGGAAGAAGCCCAGCAGGAAAACACCCAACAGGATGGTGAGAACCACGCCGTAGGGTCCGAAAGGCAGACCCAACAGGGCGTCTTCAATTACCTGATCGCCACCCAGACCGCGCAGAACGACAGAGAACGCGGTTGCGCCCAGGAAGATGGCAAAGATGAACGCAGCCGTGCGGGTGGTCTGCTGCATGGAAGAGTTGAGCACTTTCAGATTCAGTCGACCAGACATCAGGGCCAACAGCAGAGCGCCCAGCGCGCCTACACCGGAAGCTTCCGTTGGCGTGGCTATGCCGGCAAAAATCGAGCCCAGCACACCCAGGATCAACGCGGCCGTTGGCACAACGGCTTTCGCCACTTCCCAGACGATACCCCAGGTCACTTTCTCGGTGCCCGCCGGTACCGGCGCAATGTGGGGTTGGAGCATGGGGCGAATGATGGCGTATGCCACGTACATGGCACCCAGCATGAGGCCGGGGAAGAAGGCGCCCATGAACAGATCGCCGACCGATGCCTCAGGAACGGCCAGCCGGTCCGCCATCAGCACCAGCATGATGGACGGGGGGATCAGGATACCCAGGGTCCCGGTGGCACAGGCAGTACCCACCGCAAATCCCTTGTCGTACTTGTTCTCCATCATTACCGGCAGGGACAACATGCCGAGGAGTACCACGGAAGCACCGATGATACCGGTGGTCGCAGCCAACAGAACGCCGATCACGATTACGGTAACCGCATAGCCGCCACGAACGGCGCCAAACAGTTTGACCATGCTGTTCATCAGTCGCTCGGCAACGCCGGACTGGTCAAGCATGATACCCATGAAGATAAACATGGGCAGGGCCACAAGGGTTTCACTGCTTACCACCTTCCAGATTCGTTCGGGGACGAGCCCCATGGAGGAGGAGTAGTCGAACCACAGGTTGGCACCAAAATTCTCAACGGCGACGACACCGACAACGGTCCAGATAACCGCGGTGCCGCCCAGTACCCACGCAACCGGATAGCCGGTCATCAGCAGTGCCCCGAAGGTGAGGAACATGCCGATTACAAAAAGGGTTTCAAGCTCCATCAGGACGCATCCTCTTTCTTGTTCTCACCGGATTCGACCCGGACTGGCTTCGGAAAGCCGAAAAGCAGGGCAGTAACTTTCAGCAGACGGGACAGGGCAGCGATAATCAGCAGCACAAAAGACAGCGCCAGAACGCCCTTGAGGATCCAGCGGTAAGGAAGGCCCGCCGGTGCCTGGCTGGTCTCTCCCTGCTCCCAGGAACTCACGGCGTAGGGAATCATCTCGTAGACAGCCAATCCCAGAAACGGCAACAACAGGAACACCAGGCCAAACAGTTCAATCCAGGCCTGGCCCTTGAGCGACAGGCGCTCATGGATGACATCCACCCTGACGTGATCATCAGTTACCAGGGTATAGCCCAGCCCCAACAACCAACCGGCGCCGGCGAGGTGCCACTGGACTTCTTCCAGAGTGACCGACCCCATACCAAAGGCATAGCGACCGACCACGGCGTAAATGATCACTCCGGTGACCACGAACCAGAGCCAGGACGCACTCTTGCCTATTGCAGAGATCACACCGTCCAAAACCTCGCTCAGTCGGGTGGTTGGAAACTCGGTGTGATGATGAATAAATTGACCGGCGTCCGACGCCGATGCATGTACATCGGGCGGTGAGCCTTTATCAGACACTGTCATACAACAGTTCCTCGTTCAGAAAGCCTGCCGTGAAACAAGGATGGCCCCGCAGGGCCATCCAGACTAAATCGATGAGCACCGGAATTGCGTCCGGTGCTCAGGGTCAGCCCCGAACCTTACAGGTCCGCCGGAACATAGGCGCGGGTATCCCACACCTTGTAGGATTCCATGAACTCCTGCTGGCTTTCGTAAACACGCTTGAAGTCAGCATCCTTGGACGCTTCTTCCTCAAGTACTTCCTGTGTTACTTCTTTCAGCTTCAGCAGAACGTCGCGGGGGATCTGGTCGGCCTGAACGCCCTTATCCTGGAACTCAGCCAGAACCTTGCCGTTCTTGTACTCGCCTTCGGCCAGACCACGGGTGGTCGCCGCAGTACAGGAAGCCTCAACCAGCGCCTTCTGTGCCTCGGTGGCACGTGCCCACTCGTCCTTGTTGATCAGCATGTACTGGGCTGTGAACTGCTGGTGCCAGCCCGGGAACAGGTTGTACTTGACGACCTGGTTAAAGCCAAGGATCTGATCGATAGCTGGCATGGAGAATTCGGTGGCATCGATGGTGCCCTTCTCCAGTGCCTGGTAAAGCTCGCCGCCAGGCATCATGGTGACAGAGGCGCCCAGTTTTTCGAGAACCTTGCCGCCGAGGCCGGCGAAGCGGATCTTCAGGCCTTTGTAGTCTTCCAGAGTTTCGATGGGCTCGGAATACCAACCTGCTGTTTCAGGCCCAATGATGCCGCACAGCTGTGCGTGAACGTTGAAGCCTTTATTGGCATAGGTTTCCTGCAGCATTTCATGACCGCCACCGAAGTAATACCAGCCGATGTAGGCAGGTGGCTTCATGCCGAAGGGAACAGCTGCAAACAGAGGGATCGCAGGCACCTTGCCCTGATCGTAGCCGATCCAGGTGTAACCAGCAGAAACCTTGCCGTCTGAGACGGACTGCAGGATATCGAACGGCGGAACCAGCTTGCCGGGCTCATAGACACGGACCTGGATGCTGCCATCGGAAGCGGTGGTGAGGTTATCTGCAACCCAGGCAGCGGGAGAACCGAGGCCAGGAAGGTTGGTAGCGAAGGCTACGGGCATTTTCCAGCGCAGATCGTCAGCAAACGCAGAGCCCGTGGTGAGAGCGATCGCACCGGCCACACCGGTGAGAGCCTTGAGAAGTTTCATTGGCAAGTCTCCTAACATTGTTATTGTATCTGGCCTGGCGCGGATAGCCGGGGCCTGATCTGAGTATAGTCAGAGAATGCAGGAACAGACGGACAGGGTTAATCTTGGGGTCCAACAGTTTGCGTCAGTCTTGTTCTCTGCATTGTTCTGACGTCCTGCGTCCCGGAGATTGCAGGCACTGTGCCAGATTACTTTTTATCTTTTATTTCAATAGATTGGAGAGAATGGAAGACGACTGGGCACACTCAAATGTCCGATAATCAGGACATATTAAGACCTCAGTCGTAGGTAATTGTACGGACGACAGGACATGCGTCCGGGTTTCAGGACAGTCTGGCCAGTTTTTCGTAGAGAACAGACCTGGAGATGCCCAGCAGCTTAGCCGCACGGGTGCGATTGCCCCGGCTGGCAACGAGGGCTTCCTCAATGGCATGGGCTTCGGCTTCTGCCAGAGTCTGCGACAGCGGCCGGACCGGTTGAGGGGTCAGGGAAGACACCGGGCGGTTACCATTGCGCGGCAATACCTTGAAGATAGCGTCTGCATCGAGCAGGCCTCCTTCCTCCCCCATGGTCAGGGCTCGCTCAAGCACGTTCCGAAGCTCCCGGATATTGCCGGGCCAATCATAACTGCCCAGGGCCGAGACACCCGCGTCGGTGATTTCACCGCGCAGCTCAAGGCCTTCACAGATCTCTTCCAACAACGCTTCACACAACACGCCAAGATCTGCCAGGCGATCCCTCAGCGGTGGTATCGGAATTTCGAGAACATTAAGGCGGTAATAGAGATCCGACCGGAACTCGCCCTCGGCGATCATGACCTCAAGATTTCGACTGGTGGCCGCAATAACCCGGACATCCACCGGAACCACCTTGTTGGAGCCCAGCGGTTCAATCTCGCCTTCCTGAAGCGCACGTAACAGCTTCGCCTGCAGCGGCAGAGGCATATCACCCACTTCGTCGAGAAACAGCGTGCCGCCATTGGCCAGCTGGAACTTGCCGTCCCGGGTACGACGGTCAGCACCGGTGTAAGCCCCCGGAGCGACCCCGAAAAACTCTGCTTCCAGGAGGTTATCCGGAATAGCCGCGACGTTGACACCTACGAATGGTTTCTCCGCCCGGGCCGATACCGTATGAATGGCCTGGGCCAGGACCTCTTTGCCGGTGCCGGTTTCGCCCAGCAGAAGCACCGGCATGTCTCGCCCGGCCGCCAGACGGGCCCTCCGCTTGACTTCCAGGGCCGCCGGGCTGGCCCCGACAAAATCGCCAAGGCTGTACCGGGTGCCGCGAGATTTCTTGGCCAGCGCCTTACGGGCCGCCGCCAGATCCTGATGCAGACGCCGGTACTTGGAAACCAGCGGGGTCAGAGGTTGCAGGTCGTCGTAAAGGACGAACGCAACCCCGCCCACGATCTCGCCGTCATCGTCAAAATAGGGCAGTCGAGTTACAACCAGCTGTTGCTGATTGTGCTCCATGATATCCAACAACAGGGGCTTGCCGGTTTCAACGACCTCAGGCATTCGCGTCTGGGGAATCACCTGACGCACCGGTTTGCCAATGACCTTTGACGGATCGCCCAGGCCAAGCAGATGGGAATAGCTACTGTTGATCCAGGTAATCCGGGCATTCCGGTCGACAGCAATCGCGCCGGCACTGGCTTCCTCAAACATCGGAAACAGGGCTTCGATCAGGTCCCGGGTCAGGCCACTCTTGTTCTTGTCAGAAAACAGCTCTGTCATGTACCGCGCACCAACGGGTCGAATGTCATTCATGGTATTAACCCTGGCACCCGGCAGGCCGGGTGCAGTCACGGAAGTATATGGGGCCCCCGGACCGGGGGCAAACGAAGCCGGCCCGATAGCAGGCCGGCCGGTGGCACGTTTATTCCGGAATCCGGACCTGGTTGTCTTCAAAGACAATCTGGTCTGCGGCATCCGGCTCGGGATTGATCGCCGGCAGGTTGGCTTCCGCCAGTGGTGTCGTGATGTCGCCCCGGGGCACAGTGCGAACCACCTGGCTGGGCGGCAATGCCTGCTTTTCGGTCAGCTTGGCCCAGACCAGATCCAGCGCCTGGAAGTAGTAGTGGTGCAGCGGCACATAGCGGTCAGCAACTCCCGGGAAACCATTGAGCACGTCCAGGTGGTGGGCGTTGAGAATCTCGTAATACCGAAGGTTGCTTTTCTTACCTTCCACTCGCTGATTCAGGCCGAAATAGGGCCTGGACGTGTGGTTGATTGGCAGGATTGCATCGGCACGACCGGTGACAAAGACCGTCGGTTTGCCCTGCAGATTACCCGAGGCACGGACCTCGGCAATACCCTCGGCAATAGCCGTTGCCAGTTCGGCGTCGGAACCTTCCAGATCAGCCCCGCTAATGGCGTCGCTGCCCTGGGCAAGGCTCCGGAGGCACAACAGTGCATCCAGGCCATAGTCCAGTTGATTGGAGCTCGGTGAAGCACTGGCAGGCAGGTTGGTGGGCTGACCATCGGCGCCATCGTACACAATGTTCACCCCGGCGGACGGCGGAATGCCATTGCTGGCCGAAAACAGTGCCGCCTCAACTGAAGGCGACAACTGGGTTACGGCTCCGGCGGTATTGGTTGCCGCCAGACTGAGCTGACAGATACGATCTTCCACACCAGCCCGGCCATAGGCGTTGGCATAGGTCATGGCAATGCTCGGAGCCACGGCCAACCCGAAGTGCACCGGCGCCAGCAGATTCTGCTCCGGCTGAATACCAAACTCCTCGTTCAGGATGCGCAGCGCGTCGGTGGCCCGGTCATCCAGAGTGGCACCGCTCACCAGACCCTTGTTGGCAAGGGAGTTACAGATATTCTCGCCGATTGCGGGGGGATTGAAGGTGGCATTCAATGGCGCATCGTCCCGGATCGCCGGTGCCTGGTTGGCACAACCCTGATAGACGGCAAGGGCCGTGGTGTAATCCAGCAGGCTCCGACTGTGCTCGGTAATAACCGGGCCTTCGCCCTGGCGAATGGTAAAGCTCCGGTCCACTTCCGGATTCACGTTGGGCTCGGACACCGCAACACCGTCAATCAGGCCGCGAGTGTCCTGCTCGGCAGCACGAACTGAAGAACCACCGCCGTTGGAGACACTGGAAGCAATAACCACGGTGTTCTTGGGATTGATGGTCAGCAGCGTTTCGCCGTTGCCCAGTTCCCGGCCAAACTTTTCGTTCAGCACATAAAAGCCGAATTCAATGGACTGCAACACGTGCAGGCCCCAGTCGGCTTCCGGGTTGGCTTTGGAGTGTGCGTGCTTGTAGGCAAAACGATCCGGCCAGGCACTGTCGAAGTCTGCTCGCTGTTCATCGGTCAGATCCGCCCGGAACTGCACTGGCTCATCGGCAGAGGTAAGCGTGCCATCAATGCGCTGGGCAGTGTTGGTGGCCAGGTTATGGGAGCCGGTCCCGGTACCCTTGTCAGTGTAGACAACGGCGCACCCTTTTTTCAGACCCCATTCGCCGGCGGTACCGATGGCGCCATAGATGCCACGGGAGCCCGAGGACGGCGCAGTGACCATGCAGGGGCGATCAGGATCAAAGCTATCGGGCACCTGGGCCATGACCGTCACCGGCACGTCGGTACCCGGCACCGCCATGTAGGCAAGGTATTCGTCGCCCGGAATCAGACCTTCACCGCTGGCGTCGACCTGCGGGCCGAAGAAGGTGCCGTAACCACCGCCGGGAGCGGTATCCACCAACGCGCGGTAATTGTTATAGATCGCCAATCGACGGAGTTCGGCGGCTGTAGGATTCAAAGGCTCGGCAAACGCAGGCGCGGGCGTAGTGGCCAGACCGCTGGCACCCAGGCCTGCGGTTAACAGGTCATCGGTAACACCGTCGTAGCTGGTCTGGTTTACGTCGCCCTGGATAAAGTCAGGGATCTCGTTGAAGGGTGGTTTTCCATCCTTGCAGGCAGTCAGGGTCATCCCCGTGGCGCCGATCAGGGCGCAGAGCATTATTCGTTTCATGATCGTTCCTTGTTTGTTGTTGTAAACGAACAGACCAGGCCTCAAGCCGGGCCCCGGGAACGCCATGCGGATCCTGTGCCAACCAGGTATCCTTTTGATTTATATAATCTTAATCCACCTTTTGGTTTCGAGAAGAGTAATTGTTCCGGATTTCCGGACAGTCAATAGCGAATCAATAAACGAGAAATGGCGCAGTATAGGGCCTGGAGCAATCTGTCCCGAAACTCGGACACTGTATGGAATGTCGGACAATCAGGCTCTTAACCCCAACGTTCAGTGAGGTGATAACCACCCGATACCACCGAATTTCCGTCGATACTGCGCCGGTGTCAGGCCAACACGTTGCTGGAACTTCCGACTGAAAAAGGCGGCGTCCTGATATCCCACCATCTCTGCCACCGCTTCCACCGAAACCTTGCTGGTTTCCAGAATCTGCTTGGCCTCCTCCAGCCTGAGCGTCAGGACGTATTCAATCGGCGTCATTCCGGTCGCCTGCCGGAACCGGCGATTGAAAGAACGCTCGCTCAGACCACTGAGTGACATCATGCCAGCGACCGGAGAAGGTTGATCGTAGTGATAGGCCAGCCATTGCTGGCATTGGGCGATGATCGCATCGTCAGACTGGCGCTGATGGCTTACAGATGCGAAGGGCTGCTGTCCGGTTTCGTGCCACTCGATCAGGTGCACCTTGGCAACGCGGATTGCTTCCGCCTGGCTGCAAAACCGGGCGATCAGGTACAGCCCCAGATCCATCCATGACGTCCCGCCGCCTGACATGATCAGTCGCTGACCGGAACCGGAGGCCACCAGTGCCCGCTCCGGATGCATCCGGACCCCCGGGTAACGCTTTGCCATGAAATCACAGAAGCCCCAGTGTGTGGTCGCGTCCTCACCCGACAGCAAACCGGCCTCGCCGAGAAGCACGGCCCCGGTACAGGCGGTGGCAATAAGTCCGCCCCGGTGCCAATAGTCATTCAGCCATTGAGTTTCGCGTAGAAACAGATCGCCGGGACCGGCAGCAGGGTCGAACACCACTTCGAGAATACAGAGCGCATCGGGACAGTAGTCCTCATCCAGACGCTTTGCTGGCTTGACCCAGCCTCCATTGGCAAGCTCCATTGGCGCCCCGTCCAACGACACAATAGAAGCGTTGATCAGGCCGGCCCCGGGCGTTCCCTGCATCAGGAAATCCCAGTCACGTCCCGCAGAAGTAAGAAGTTCCTGCATACCGTAAATCGGCGACGCTGTTGCCTGGGGAACGGCAAGTATACCGACCTCCAGAGGACGTCCGGGTGACCCCGGCTTGTTCGATTCCAATGTCTTGCCCTCCTGTTCAGCCACGATCATAAAACCATCCAGATGCGATGACCACCTGGCCGATTTGACCAGTAATTGACCGATTTCGCTGAAGGGCGCCCGCGCCGAAATGTTCAGTATGGACGCGCACCAACCAGACTACGTCAATCAAGGAGAACGCGTCATGAATGCACCACTTTCAGTTTCTGCACCTACACGTACACCCGAACAGTTTGGAGACCGTTTCGCCAGTATGGTGAATCACGCCGCAATCGTGGCGATGAGCTCACTGGGGCACCGGCTCGGGCTGTTCGATACCCTGGCCAGCCTACCTGCGGCCACATGCGGTCAGATCGCGGAAGCCGCAGGGCTGGCCGAGCGATATGTCAGGGAATGGCTGTCGGTGATGGTTACAGGCGACATCGTGGACTATCACCCGGTTGACAAAACCTTCGCCCTGGATCCAGCCCACGCCGCCTGCCTGACCCGCAGCGCCACCCCCAATAACCTGGCAGTGACCGCCAGGTTCATTCCCCTGATCAGCAGCATGGAAACAGACCTGCTCGATTGTTTCCGGACCGGTCGCGGGCTGCCCTACGATGCTTACCCCTGCTTCCACGACGTTATGGCGGAAGACAGCCATCAGACCGTCGTCAGCGCTCTGTTCGATCACATCCTGCCCCTGGTTCCGGGATTATCAGATCGATTGGCGAATGGCATTTCTGTGCTGGATGCCGGCTGCGGAAGAGGTCTGGCGCTTCTGAGCCTCGCCCGGGCTTTCCCCGACAGCCGGTTCACCGGCTTCGATCTGTGTGAGGAGGCGTTCCTACCCACCCGGGAAAAAGCCCGTTCCCTGGGGCTGACCAATCTGACGTTTGAAGCCAGGGATCTTCGGGACTTCCGCGCCCCTGCCGGGTATGACCTGATCACCACCTTTGATGCTGTTCATGACCAGGCAGACCCGGCGGCCCTGCTTAGCGGCATCTCCGGAGCCCTTCGGCCCGGCGGGGTCTACCTGATGCAGGATATCGCCGGCTCCAGCTTTCTAGAGAAAAACCTTGAGCATCCCCTTGGCCCGCTGCTGTACACCATATCCTGCGCCCACTGTACGCCGGTTTCACTCGCCCAGGGCGGACCCGGACTGGGCACACTCTGGGGCGAAGAGAAGGCGGAACTGATGCTTCGCCAGGCCGGTTTTCGCCACATAGTCTCCAGGCGCCTGGACCACGATCCGTTCAACGTCTATTTCATCGCCCGCAACGAGGAGGAAAGCGGATCATGAAAAAATGTTTCTTCGGGCTCTATGCACTGCTCGCCTATGGCGTGGGTTTTTCCTCATTACTGGCGTTGATGGCCTTCCTGCTCAATCTGATGCCTCTGGGCATCGACAAGGGCACAGCGGGCAACGAAATGTTTGCCACATTCGCAAACACCCTGCTTTTGATGGCCTATTTCGCGTTGCACTCGGTAATGGCGCGTCCGGCCTTCAAGGCACGTTGGACGCGTCTGATTCCGCCGGTTCTGGAGCGGAGTACCTATGTACTGGTCTCGGGCCTGACCCTCGTGGGTGTGATCGCACTGTGGCAGCCGTTGCCGCTGATGCTATGGCAGGCGGAAGCGGGGTGGCTGAGGGGACTGCTTTATGGTCTGCACGGGGCCGGCTGGGTGATCATGGTGTTGGCCACATTCCACATCAATCACCTCGATTTCTTCGGCCTCGGCCCGGTCTGGCGGCATCTTCGCCGCCAGCCGCCCAGGGAAGCACCATTTTCGGCCAGGTACCTGTACGGACTGGTTCGCCATCCCATCAGTCTTGGCTGGATGGTCGTATTCTGGGCAACTCCGGACGTGACTCTCGGCCATGCCCTGATGGCGACCCTGGCAACAGCCTACATCCTGGTCATCACGCCGGTGGAAGAAAGGGATCTCAAGCAAGCGATTGGGCCGGCCTATCACACCTATCGGGAACGGGTGCCGGCTTTCATTCCTTCATTTCGACTTCCGCGGGGCAAAACAGAGTCACGCCAGACACAAATCTGACCGTTCCGCATCCACGAGCCCTGAGCGGTCGTAGAATCTGGACACGAATCTGCGACCGCTTCGGGAGAGAAACAGGATGCGCGTATCAAACCACCGCGAAAATGTAAGAACTGGCGTGGTGACAGCGTTGATCGGGAGCCTGTTGGTACTGGCAGGGTGTGCCACCCATCATAACGGGCCTGCCTCGGCTGGCGTCCCGGACGAGGTCGCTTTCCGGGTAGAGAAGGACTTGCGGTTTTCGCCCAGTGATTGGCCAGAAGCGCTCTTCGCCGACCTCTACCTTCCGACCGGGCAAGTCTCACAGCGGCGCTATCCGGTTGTCCTGATGGTTCATGGGGGCGGCTGGCAACGCCGATCCCGGGAGGACATGGCCTGGATCGCCGAAGAGGTGGCCAGTCACGGTTTCGCGGTAATGAACATCGATTACCGGTTCGCGCCGGAATACACCTTCCCGGCCCAGCTGCACGACCTGCAACTGGCCCGACAGTGGCTGAACCGGCACGCCGATGAGTATCATCTGAACGTCACCCGGGTGAGCGGTTTCGGTTTCTCCTCCGGCGCCCATCTGATTGCGCTACTGGCCCTGTTGGCAAGCTCCGACAGCGATCTGAACCAGCCCTACGGCGGACCGGAAACCCGATTGAATGCGGTTGTCACCGGTGGCCTGCCTTCCGACCTCATGGCCTTTGGTTCGGGCAAACTGATCCGGCAGTTCCTTGGTGGAGAGCTGCACGAGATGCCGGAAACCTATCGCATGGCGTCCCCGATCAGCCATGTAACCGCCAACGCGCCGCCCTTTTTCCTGTTTCACGGTGCCATGGATATGCTGGTGCCTTTCAGTCAGGCAGAACGTTTCCGGGCAGCTCTTGAGGATCAAAAGATCTACAGCGAACTCTACGAGATGCACCTGCGGGGGCATGTCACCAGCTTCCTGACTGCAGGCGATGCGGTAGACGAGGCGATAGGGTTCCTCGCCCGCCAGCAAGAGGGGTGACGCCCGCGCCGCTAACCTATCCGGATAAACGGCAGCAGGCTCAGGCCCATGATCACCAGAATGGCAATGCAGGCCGCCAGAGTCCGGATTGGCCGCTGCCTGAGCATGAACCAGAAACCGCCGGATTCGCCCCTGGCCAGGTGCTCCTCGTAGGCCCGCCGCTGGGTTTCATAGCGTTGCCGCTGATACTCGTCCAGTAGCGCCCTGGCCCGGGCCGCCTCATCGTCATCGTGCACCCAGAAACCGCCCATGCTGATACCCCAGCGGCTTGGCGGCGTTTCGTAATAGGCCACCTCGTGGGCATCGAACAGAGCACGAATTTCATCGGCCTCGTCATCGGGTACATGGCGCAGGTTCATCAGATGGTGGGGCATGGACTCTCGTTGTCTGGTATCGGGTGCGGGTATCCCTATATCCTAGCACTAAAGCCCGACGGGCCCGACAGACCGAATTCGACACCGGAACCCTGAATGACCGACAGCCCCCTCCGATTGTTGCTGGAGTTTGACAGCCAGGCGCAACGGGACCGATCACAGCCTCCCACCTTCCTGCATCGGCGGGACCGCAAGTTCGCACTGGTGTGTGAAAAGCAGGGCGTGGCCCCGGACGCCGCCCGCTGGCTGGCCCACCTGAACCGGCTCAGCGGACCCCGGGCAACCCCGGCATCCACCGACCGAACCCTGGCAACCTGGCGCCGGATTACCGCTGGCTTTTCAGCGGTGGGGTTGATTGCAGGCATGCTTACCATGGCCGGCCTGCTGTTTTACGATGGAGGCCAACGCATCAACATCACGGTTTTTCTGGCCTTCATAGTTCTGCACCTGGTTCTTGCCCTGTTTACCACCCTGCAATCCCTGGCCGGATGGCAGCCCTGGCGCTGGCTGGCGCGGCGGCTCGGGGCCGATCCTGGCCACGGAATGTTCAGCAAGCTCCAGCCACTGCTGATGGCCAGGGCCGCTCACCTGGGCGGTAGTGCTTTCGCCACCGCCGGTTTGATCACCCTGCTGGCTATGGTCGTCGTTCAGGATCTTGCCTTCGGCTGGAGCACTACACTGGACACCGCTGCCGCGAGCTATCACGGATTAATAAGCACCGTCGCCACGCCCTGGGCCTGGGCCTGGCCGGCAGCCGCCCCGGATCTTGCCCTGGTCGAAGCGACGCGCTTTTTCCGGGCCGGCGACCCAATGGCAAATCCTGATCCGGCCCTGTGGGGCCAATGGTGGCCATTTGTCACCATGCTGTGGACAATTTGGGTTCTGTTGCCACGTCTCATTCTCTGGGGCTTGGCCGCCGTGCAGACACGACAAAAGGCCCGTCGCCTGCTCGCCAGCCACCCGGCCATGCACGCCCTGATGTATCGTATGGAAACACCCGCCCTGGACACTGGCAACAGCCACCATGATGCCGACGACCTGCCGGACACCAGTGCTCGAAGCAATTTGCTACCACTGCCTGACAGCGACATCCTGCTGTGCTGGGCGGGCGCCGGGGAGCCTGAATTGCCAGAGGGGCTTCGCTCGGGCAAGGAGCTCGTGCTTCGGTCGGGCGGCAGCGCCAGCCTCTCGGACGATGACCAGACCCTGAGCCGGATCTCTGAGCACCTGAAAAACCGTTCCAAGGCCGTCATTCTGCTGGTGCGCTGCTGGCAGCCCCCCACTGGTGAACTGCAGGATTTCCTGGAGACAGCCCGTGGCACCTGGCCTCGTGGCTCCCGGGTCGCGCTGGTTCCCCTGGCCGCGGACAGCAACCAGGAACCCGATGCCCACCAGGTTCAGCCCTGGCTCCGGTTTGCCGAGCGGGTTGGCGGCGAGTTCGTTCAGGTTTCGCTGCCCTCCTTCCAGATGCGGGATCCCTATTCAGCAGTTGGGGAGCAGCCATGATTCAAGCGCCTACGTTTGCCGTGGTCGGGCACCCGAACAAGGGCAAGTCCAGTGTGGTGGCCACCCTGTCCCAGAACGATGCCATTGCCATTGCCCTGGAACCCGGCACCACCCGCAAGCACCAGGCCTATCCACTGAAAGTGGATGGGCAGACCCTCTACACCCTGGTCGATACACCCGGTTTCCAGCGCCCACGCAGGGTTTTGGAATGGCTGGAAGCCCACAGTGTCTCCGCCTCTGACCACGCTGACACCGTCAGAGCCTTTGTCACTCAGCATCAGGACGATGGCCGGTTCACCGACGAATGCGAGCTTCTGATGCCTCTGATCGAGGGTGCCGGGATCATTTACGTGGTGGACGGCTCGGTACCCTACAGCGCCGAGCACGAGGCGGAAATGACCATCCTGCGCTGGACCGGCCGTCCGAGTCTGGCATTGATAAACAGCATCGGCGCCGACGATTACAGTGATACCTGGCAGGCTGCTCTAGGCCAGTTCTTCCAAGTTGTTCGCCGATTCGACGCCGTTCGCGCCCCGTTCGAGCAACATCTTGGCCTGTTAAGGGCATTCGGACAGCTGGAACCAGACTGGGAAAGGCCACTGGAACAGGCCACTCACTACCTCTCCGCCCAGCGTCAGCAGCGCCGCCAACAGGCCGCGGCACTGATTGCCAGGGCACTCGAGGACATGATGTCGTTCCAGGAGAAACGAACCCTGACCGCTGGCCAGGCTGCCGGAACCAGTGACGGTTCGCTGGCCGACCAGCTACGCCAGGATTGGTACCGCCATCAGCGGAAGCGGGAACAGACCCTCCGCGTGGATATCGAACACCTGTACCAGCACCAGCGCATCCGACGCCAGGAAGCCGAACTGGAGTGGCACAGTGAGCACGACCTGTTCTCGGAAGACAGCCGCAAAGCCTGGGCCGTCAGCAAGCGCTACCTGGCCACTGCCGGCTTCGGCGCGGGCGCCGTCAGCGGTGCAGGGATCGACGCACTGACCTTCGGTTCCTCCCTTGGAACCGGCGCTCTGGTGGGCGGCCTGATCGGTGCCGCCGGCAGTTATTTCTATGGCGACCGGCTGGCCCTGCCAGCTCTGAACATCGGCGTACTTCGGGACGGATTGAAAACAGCCACCTTCGGCCCTGTACAGGACAGCCAGTTCGGCTATGTTGTATTGGGGCGTGCCGTGGATCACTGGTGGCACATAAGCCACCGGAATCACGCCGGACGGGAACTGCTGGACCTGGAGCCGGCGGACCATCACTGGCTGGAAAACCTCGGGAAAACCAGCCGACAGGACATCCAGAGGGCCTTCGACAAGTGTCGTAAACAGCGCCCCCTCGACGAACGCCAACGGGAGAAGTTCACCTCGGCCATTGAGCGGGCCATGGCTGTTTACGACGATTGGCGGTTGAACCGTACCTGAAAGGGATGTTTATACTAAAAGGCTATTCCATCACAAAATGAGGAATGCGAATGAAAATCGTACGAGTGCAAGACATCATCGGTACCGAGCGCGAAGTACACGGACCGGGCTGGACCAGCCGCCGTATGCTGTTGAAAAAGGACGGCATGGGTTTCTCCTTCCATGAAACCATCATCCCGGCCGGTGCCGAACTGAACCTCTGGTACAAACACCACCTGGAAGCTGTCTACTGTGTTGCCGGTAACGGCAAAATCCTGGACAAAGCGACCGGTGAAACCCACGAGATCACCGACGGAACCCTGTACGCACTCGACAAGCATGACCAGCACACCCTTTACGGTGGCACAGAGGACATGCGACTGATCTGTGCCTTCAACCCCCCGGTCACTGGCCGTGAAGTCCATGACGAAGACGGCGCTTACCTGCCGGATACCAGCGAAGACTGATTCGTTTTGACCGTGGCTGAACATCAGGCCGCAACCGCACCGCCACCGCCAGCCAGACTGCTGCCGGTGGCGGTGTTGCTTTGGCTGGCCGGCGTTTATCTGCGGATCCCCGTACTGGTAGCACCACCCCTGGCGCCGTTCATCAGCGACGAACTGGCGCTGACCCAGGCACTGACCGGCGCCCTGACAACCCTGCCCATTCTGATGCTGGCCATCGGCTCCATGCCCGGTTCACTGGCCATCGCCCGGATCGGCCCCCGCAATACCCTGGCGCTTGCCATGGTCATCATGGTCATCGGCTCCGCCGGCCGCGGCCTGGTACCCGACACTTTCACATTGATGCTGGCCAGCGCCGTCATGGGGCTGGGTGTTGCCATGATGCAGCCCGCTCTGCCGGCACTGCTGCCACGATGGCTCGAACCCCATCACCTGGCCCTGGGATCCGCCATCTACATGAACGGCATGCTCATGGGCGAATTCATCGGCGCCGGCATCACCCTGCCAGTACTCATGCCCTTGCTGGACAACAGCTGGCGGGCCACCCTCCTGGCCTGGTCCCTGCCGGCCCTGCTGGTTGCCGCCGCGCTTTATCTGCCCAGACGCGACAGGGCAAAACCCGTCGGTAAAGTTTCCTGGCTGCCCGATTGGAGCAACCCCCTGACCCTCAAAATCGGCCTGCTCCTGGGTCTCTCCGGCTCCATGTTCTTCGGCCTCAATGCCTACATGGGCAACCTTCTGGAACAGCAGGGCCAGTTCGACAAACTCTCCGATGCCCTGTTCTGGTACAACATCGCCCAGGTCTTCGCCTCCCTGACCATGCTGAAAATGGCCCGTTACTGGGTCGGCCGCCGCTCGGTCATCATCGTTACCGCAGGCATCAGCATCATAGGCACCCTCGGTGCCATCACCTTCACCGGCTGGTGGTCTATCGCCAGCGCCACGCTGATGAGTCTTACTGCCGGCATCCTCCTGATCCTGTTGGTCGCCGTACCGCCCCTGGTGACCACCTCCAGAGAAACCGGACGCCTGTCTGCCGGCACCTTCCTGGTCGGCTACACCATGGCGTTTTCCATACCCATGGCCGGCGGCTTTATCGCCGACTGGACCGGCGACGCCCGACACGCCATCTTCACCATCATCGCCTACAGCGTCCTGGTCCTCCCCCTGGCCTTCACCCTCGACCTGAAACGAAAAAAGGACCAGCCCGAAAGCTGATCCTTTTCCAAAAAACCAATTTCTCCCTCGCGGACTCCCCGAGTAAAGCCCGAGCGGCCGCGGAGTGGGGAAGCTTTTTCTGCCGGGAAAAAATGTCTGAGCGAAGCGAGTTGTTTTTCCCAGAAGAAAAAGCTTCCCCGCTTCGCGGCCAGACTCCGAACTTAAATGTAGTAGTCCTTCAACGGAGGAAACCCGTTAAACTCAATGGCGCTATAAGTCGTGGTATAGGCGCCGGTAGACAACCAATACATCCGATCCCCGATGGCCAGATTCAACGGCAACGGATACTTGTGATGCTCGTACATGATATCGGCACTGTCACAGGTTGGCCCGGCAATCACACAGTCCTCGCCTTCGCCCACCTTCTCCGTCCAGATCGGAAACTTGATCGCCTCATCCAGCGTCTCGATCAGCCCCGAAAACTTGCCCACATCGGTGAACACCCAGCGGTGCAGGGCGGTGCGGGATTTCCGGGAAATCAGCACCACTTCACTCACCAGCACACCGGCATTGGAAATCAGCGAACGGCCCGGCTCGATGATAATCTCCGGCAGCTCGGCGCCAAAATCCTCGTGCAGGAACCGGGCGATCTCCTCCGCATACACCTTCAGCTCGTTGGTGCGGGTGATGTAATTGGCCGGAAAACCGCCGCCCATGTTGATCATCTTCAGCTCGATGCCGTCTTCTTCCTTCAGACGCTCGAAAATCACCTTCACCTTGTTCAGGGCCGCATCCCAGGCGCCGATTTCCCGCTGTTGGGAACCCACGTGGAAAGACACGCCATAGGGCACCAGGCCCAGGTCACGGGCCAGGATCAAAAGGTCCATGGCCATGTCGGTCTGACAACCGAACTTGCGGGACAGCGGCCAGTCGGCAGTCAGGGTGCCCTCGGTCAGGATGCGTACGTACACCTTCGAACCCGGAGCCGCCTTGGCGATGTTGCGCAGGTCCGCTTCGGAGTCAGTGGCAAACATACGCACGCCCTTCTCGTAGAAGGAGCGAATGTCCTTCGCCTTCTTGATGGTGTTGCCGTAGCTGATGCGCTCACCGGGCACACCCAGGGCCATCACCTTGTCCAGCTCATATACCGACGCGATATCGAAACAGGCACCCTTGTCACGCAGCATGGTCAGGACCTCCGGGGCCGGGTTGGCTTTCACCGCGTAGTAAACCTTGGCGTAGGGGAAGCCTTCCACCAGCTCATCGTACTGGCGATCAATCGTGGCGGTATCAATCACCACGAACGGGGTTTCCTTGCCGTCGGCAAAGTCCTTGATGCGTTTGAAAGTCTCGGTGCTGTAGTAATCAGCAATATTGGCGTTGGCGGCTTCGGTCATGGGTGGTGTGTCCCTCCACAGGGCAAACAGGCATAAAAAAAGGCGCCACAGCAAGGCTGCAGCACCCGTTAGATAGCGCGATCATCGGGCTTTTTTCAGGGCCCGGATATGAGCACTTTTACCCATAAAAAGAAGAGAATTTGTTACCGAATGAAAAGGAGCGTTGAGGGCTATTCTACTCATGTTAGGATGAACATAATTTGATCAGAACTGTATGGTTTTTATATGTCGGACATCAGCTCAATCGCCGCCGCCAGCACTCAGCTGAATCAGCAGCGCGTGCAGGAGCAGGCACAGCTTTCTGTCCTGAAAGCCTCCCTCGATATGGCCCAGCAGGGCGCCCTCCAGCTGCTTGAAGGCGTGACGGAAACGGCAGCAGCGACCGCCGGCGCTAATCCGTCTGACAGCGTCGGCAGTCTGATCGACGTCCGCGCTTAGCCTTCAGACCGCCACCGGCCATATCGGCGGTGGTTCGGTGGGGCCGTCCGGGTCTTCCGGTTCGGTCTGTTCCCGGAGATAGCCGAGAATCGCCTCCTGGAGCTCCGTGCCCTGGCCCAATCCCTTTTTTCCGAACAGCCGGTTGAATTCCAGTACGTAAGGGTGGCCATCCACCAGCGCAATATCAAAGCCTGCGTGATCAACACCCAGATTCCTGGCCAGCCGCAACGCCAGGTCCGTCATCACCGGGGGAACCGGACTGTTGTCAATGCGGCCACCCCGGGCCACATTGTTGTAGAAGCCCTGATCGGCCTGGGTTCGCCAGTAAGCCGTCAGCACCCGATCGCCAACCACCACAACTCGCGCATCCCGGTCCAGAGGGAGGTATTCCTGGGCGTAGAGCACGTCGGTGCGTTCGCAGTAGCGGCGCCAGTCCTCACGGGATTCAATCAGCCAGACGCCTTCGCCCATGCTGGCCTTGGGGAGCTTTGCCACGAACGGATGCACCATGGCATCCCAGATCATGTCACGTTCCACCGGGCCGTTGGCCTCAACCATGGTCCAGGGCGTGTGTTCCGGGGCCACCGCCTGGAATGCACGGGTCATCTCCACCTTGTCGTGGCCGATGCGATAGCTGGCTTCGCTGGGAAACACCCGGCACTTGAGACCATGAACCAGGGCATTCAGCTGCCAGTATTCCGGGAACAGGACCCACTCTGCGTCCCGCAACAGTTCTTTATGGCGCAGAAACTGATCAGGCTTGAGAACCGTGGTGTTGGGGAAGCCAAGGGTCCGGAAAATATCGAAAGAGACAAGGTGCATGGATACAGCGCACTCGGGGGGTTGAATTGCGCGTATTTTATACAGGGTTTCCGCTCAGGCAAGTGGTATTTTCACTATTCAGGAATCAGGAAATGCCTTACTGCTGCTACCCTTGGGTCAGGCGATGTAAGGAGGCAGAAAAAATGCAAGGACTGGATTTCAGGGCACGGACTATTTTGGCCGGCGTGCGAGAAGACTTTCAGTCCGGCGCCACGCAGCTGGCTCTGAATACCCTCGACGAGTTGTTATCCTACCTGGACGACACCAAGCCTGGGGTTGAAGCCCTTTACCGGCTGCTGGCAGAGCTCCGGGCCGCCCGCCCGAGTATGATCGTGATTGGCAATGCCCTGGGCATGATCGAACAGCGGTTGGCCAGTGATCCGCATGCCGCACGACAGGCTGTCCTGGACACGCGGGATCAGTTACAAAACGCCACCACCAGCATTTCCCGACACGCCCGCGAGCATTTGCCGAAAGCCCCCGTAATCATGACCCACAGTGCCAGCTCTGTGGTCCTGGCGCTGTTCCGGAGCATGGCCGAGAACCAACAGTCCTTTTCCGTCATCTGCACCCAGAGCAGCCCGGGGTTTGAGGGTCACTCCCTGGCCCGTGCCCTGGATAACCTCTCCGTACCCGTCACGCTGATTACCGATGCCCAGATGGGGCTGTTTATCTCCGGGGCCGATGTGGTGATCACCGGGTGCGATACCTGGCTCGACGATGGATATTTCATTAATAAAAGCGGGACCCTCCTTCTGGCCCTGGCAGCCAAGGCCGCCAACAAGCCCTTCTGGGTTCTGGCGGACAGCTTCCGCCAGAGCGACGCGGACTCCGCATCGGTTGAGCTTGAGGAAATGCCGGTAAACGAACTCAACGCGCCTGAAGGAGAGTGGATAACCCCCCGGAACGTCTACTTTGAGCTGGTGCCACACTCCCTGGTCAGCCAGCGGATCAGCGAGCAGGGCGTTTTTTCGTGCCCTGCTGGGCCTCGGCGGTAAAGGGATCTTCCGGCCAGGGGTGCTTGGGGTATCGGCCGCGCATGTCCTTGCGCACCTCGGGGTAGGCGTTGCGCCAGAAACTGGCCAGATCGGCGGTGACCGCCAACGGACGCTGGGCCGGTGAGAGCAAATGGATCACCACCGGTACGCGCCCGCCGGCAACGGCCGGGGTTTCTGTCCAGCCGAACAGGGCCTGAAGCTTGGCCGCCAGAACCGGGCCATTGTCCGCGGTATAGTCCAGGCGCACCCGCTGGCCGGTGGGGATGCTCAAGTGCGTTGGCGCCAGGGCCTGAAGCTGCTGTTGTGCCGGGTAATCAAGCTGGTTGTTCAGGGCCGCTAGCAGGTCGACCCGGGCCAGATCCGACCAGCGGCCCATGCCAGCCAGAAACGGTCCAAGCCAATCCTCCAGATTTTCCAGCAAGGCCGCATCGCTTGTGTCCGGCCAGCCATCATTGGGGAAGGTGTCGGCGAGCAACCGCACACGAGCACGCCACTGGCGGCTGTCGTCGGTCCAGGGCAGGCTTTCCAGGCCCTTTTTCCGGATGGCGTTGATCAGGCCCTGCTGAACCAGCTCCGGATCCACCCGGGTAATCGGTTTCTCCTGCAGCACCAGTTCGCCCAGTTTACGTACCTGTCTTGCCAGGATCTTGCCCTGGCTGTCGTCCCAAAGCGCCTCTTCGGTCTCGTGGATGTGGTCAGCCAGATCCAACTCCAGATCCGGAGTGTCCACCGGAGCCGCCAGGTAGATGGTTGCTTCCCGGGCCCGGCCATCCAGTTCGGCGGCCACCAGCCAGTTGTGCCGGGCCAGGGGATCCTCCTCTCTCAGTGCTGCGCCTTTGCCGTTACTGAGTTGGTACCTTGGCGCCTTGCCCGCACGCCGGCGGGCGATACGATCCGGATAGGCCAGAGCCAGCAATCGTCCTACCTCCGTCTCGGACGGCATTGGCGCATCAGCAGGAGCCGGCCCGGAAAGCCTTCGGGCCGACTGACGCACGGCCTTGAGGCGGGCCGCATCCAGCGTGCGGTCACGTCGCTCGCCGTAAAACACACGAATCCGCTCGTGCATATCCGCTCCGGCGCCGGGGCCCAGAAGATCCCGTTCTCCAAGCAGGGCGGCCAGTGCCGCGGCAGGCCCTTCAAGCCCCATGGTGCGGCCCCTCAGGACCATATGGGCCAGGCGCTGGTGGATTCCCAGGTCACGGGCCGCTTTGCCGTGATCCGTTATAGCCCCGTCTGAATCCAGCATATCCAGCCACTGCAACAAGGCCACCGCCTGTTGCCAGTGGGCTGCCGGCGGCTCATCAATCCAGGAGACAGCGGCGGCAGCCCGGGCGCCCCATTGGGCCAACTCCAGAACCAGGGGCGCCAGATCGGCCTCCAGAATTTCCGGAGGCGTATAGTCCGCCAGTCCGAACTGTTCCGATTCGCTCCACAGGCGATAACAGATGCCCGGCTCAACCCGGCCGGCCCGGCCCTTGCGCTGTTCCGCCGAGGCCCTGGAGACCCGACCGGTAACCAGTCGCGTCATGCCACTATTTGGGTCAAATACCGCCCGGCGCTGCTGGCCGCTGTCGATGACAACCCGTATGCCTTCAATGGTCAGACTGGTTTCGGCAATGGCCGTGGCCAGCACCACCTTGCGTTGGCCTTCAGGCGCCGGTGAGATGGCCTGATCCTGCTGTTCCGATTTCAGGTTGCCGTAAAGCGGTGCAACCATCACATGGTCCGGCAGGTTTCCCCGCAGTTGCTGCTCCACCCGGCGTATTTCGCCGGCGCCGGGCAGGAACACCAGCAGGGAGCCGGTTTGATCCCGCAGTGCCTCCTGAATCACCGACGTGACCTGATCCACCATCCGTCCATTGCGGGGCAACGGCCGGTAGTGAATAGCCACCGGGAATGCCCGCCCCTCGCTGGTAATTACCGGGACGTCTCCAAGCACCCTGGCAATGGGTGCGGTATCCAGGGTTGCCGACATCACCAGCAGCCGCAGATCCTCCCGCAACGCCTGCTGGGATTCCCGAACCAGGGCAAGGCCAAGATCCGCCTGAAGGGAACGTTCATGGAACTCATCAAAGATGACTGCGGCGTAGTCCTCCAGCATCGGATCGGCCTGGATCAGCCGGGTCAGAATACCCTCGGTCACTACTTCAATGCGGGTTGCGCCAGACACCCGGGTATCCAGCCTTGTGCGGTAACCCACCGTCTGGCCGGGCTGTTCATTGAGCTGCCTGGCCATATACCGGGCCGCGGACCGGGCCGCCAGGCGACGAGGTTCCAGCATCAGGATCTTGCCGTCACCGCGCCAGGGCGCCTCAAGCAGAGCGAGGGGAACACGGGTAGTTTTACCGGCACCCGGCGGGGCCTGCAGGAGTATGGTACTGGTCTGCTCTAGAGCCGCTTGCAGCTCTGGAAGAATGGCGTCGATAGGGAGCATCGGGTTCCTGGTTTTCAGGGCCTCAGGAGCTTACCCGGTCACGATTGGCCTTCGCCCACTGGTAGATCCGCTCGAAGGCCTCGGCCAGGTTGTGCGGATTATGGGGTGGCTGGATCACAGCAGCAAGTTCGCCATCGGGGTTCAGCAGGGCAAAATGGCCGCTGTGATCCACCAACAGCTCGCCGTCCACCTCCCGGTGCACAAACACCGCGCTGAGGCTCTTGGCCAGTTCCCTCAGGGTATCGAGATCGCCGGTCAGGCCATGGAAGTTCTCTCCGAAGAAATCGGTGTAGGCTTTGAGTTTTTCCGGCGTGTCGTGCTCCGGATCGGCGCTCACCAGCAGATAGTCCGGCTGGGGCAATTCCTTAGAAAGCAGCTTGTCGGTCTGGCGCAAATTGGCCATGGCCGCCGGGCAGATATCCGGGCAATTGGTGTAGCCCACAAAGGCAAAGGTCCAGCGACCCCTCAGGCTTTCCCGGGTGACCGTTTCACCGTTCTCGTCCGTCAGCGTGAATTCCGCTAGCTGCCTGGGCTGGTCATACACGTAGGTATTGAACTCCGTCAGCTCCGGCGCCGGAATCGGTTCCTGGTTACCTACCAGAAACACCTGTCTGCCAACGACCAGTCCAAAGATCAGAACGACGATTAACAGCAGGAAAAACAGGGTAAGGCGGATAGAGCTCGAAGTTTTCATGGATCGTCCAATTCGATGGTCAGACAAGCAGGCGGGGATGGCTTTCCGAAACCGTGCGGAGCCATGGATGGCGGAGCCGAACGTACACGGACGTATTTACAGCGTGTTTCGGAAAGCCATCCCCGCCTGCGTCAGCACAATGTCTGACTCAGAAGAATACAAAATGATCCACAAGCAATACCACAAACAGCGCCATGAGGTAAGTGATGGAATACTTGAAGGTATTCAGTGCCACGCGCCGGTCGTCCCCCTTCAACAGCCGCACCGCGTACTGCAGGAAGCGCAGGCCAAGGGCCAGGGCGCCAACCAGGTAAATACCGCCGGACATGCCTGTGACAAAAGGTAGCAGGCTGACCGCCAGCAACATCAGGGTGTAGAGCAGGATATGCAGCTCGGTGAACTTGTTGCCATGAGTGACCGGCAGCATGGGAATGCCCGCCTTGGCATACTCTTCCTTGCGGTGGATGGCCAGGGCCCAGAAATGCGGCGGGGTCCAGGCGAAGATGATCAGCACCAGCAGCAGGGCATGGCCCTCAACCTGTCCGGTTACGGCGGTCCAGCCCAGCAGCGGTGGCATAGCACCGGCGAGGCCGCCGATGGTGATGTTCTGGGGCGTGGCCCGCTTGAGGAACAGGGTATAGACACCGGCATAGCCCACCAGGGAGGCCAGGGTCAGCCAGGCAGTAAGATGATTCACCTGCCACATCAGCACGGCCATCCCAATACACGCCAGGATGGCCGCAAACAGCACCGCATCCAGGGGCGAAATCTTGCCTGTGGCTACCGGGCGCTTGCGGGTGCGGGCCATGACCGTGTCGATTTTCTGGTCCACCACATGGTTAACCACCGCTGCAGCACCCGCTAACAGGGCAATACCAAGATTACCCCACACCAGAACGCCCCAGCCGGGCACCCCAGGCGCCGCCAACAGCATGCCGATTACCGAGGTGAGGATCATCAGCGCAACCACCCGGGGCTTGGTCAGCTCCAGATAGTCACGCCAGGAAATGGTTGTTCTGGAGTCGCTCGCAATTGCCTGGGCCGGCAGTGCTTCCACTTGCTCGCTCATGCCGTAACCTCCTGGTTCATTGTTGTTGTATGTGTTTCTGTGGCGGTGTGTGGCTTCGGTAACAATTGATGCTGCCAGATCAAATGGATTACTGAAAGCAGGAGCCCCGCACCCATGGCGTTATGGGCCACGGCGATGGACAGGGGGATATGGAAAATCACATTGGCCAACCCCAGCAGGATCTGGATACCCAATAAGACCGACACCAGCTTGATAGCGTTGTTGAGTCCGGAGTCGCCACGACGCCGCCACATCAACGCCAGCAAAGCGGTGAAATACACCAGCACCACCATGGCGCCCACCCTGTGGGTAACATGGATGGCGACCCGTCCATCAGCCGTGAGCTGGCCACCGAGATAGTTGGGGCCCACGTGCTGGGTTACGTCAAACCCATGCCGGAAATCCATGCCCTCAGGCCACCACTGCCCCTGGCAGGTGGGCAGGTCGGTACAGGCAACGGCCGCGTAATTGGCCGCTGTCCAGGCCCCGAGGGCAATCTGCATCACCACCAGAAGAAGCCCGCCATACAGCCAGGGACGGAAACCCGCCAATGCAGTCGTTGGCGGTGGCGCCTGATCCGGTTTTTGCCTGGCTTGCCGACGCAAACGAAAGGTCAACAGCGTCAGCAAACTCAGCGTCGTAAAGCCACCCAGAAGATGCAGTGCCACAATCTGTGGCCACAATTTCAGGGTTACCGTCCACATGCCGAAGGCGCCCTGAAGGAGGATAAATCCGGCAATAAACAGCGGCAGCTTCACCGGAACACCTTCGCGCCGGTGGCGAACGGCATATCCCGCCAGCCCGAAGACCACCAGCCCGAGGGTTCCGGCGGCGTATCGATGGATCATTTCAGGCCAGCCCTTCTCCACGTCCACCGGCGTATCCGGGAAGCGGGCGTTTGCGATGGCAATGCTGGATTCGCTCTGGGGCACCGTCAGAAAGCCATAGCAGCCGGGCCAGTCAGGACAACCCAGCCCGGCGTGCACGAGACGGGTCCAGGCACCCAGCATGATGACGATAACCGCCAGCAGAACGGCGAACGTGGCCCATCTGGCCATCTTCCGGGCCGGCAGGGAGGATGAAGGAAACGACTGGTTCAAGGCTGACTCTCCGCTCCGACCATTAACCGATCTGCGACAGTTTGAGCAGATGCTTGAGATCCTCCAGCATATCCTTGCCGGTATGTTCGGAACCGTAATGCATCATCACGTTGCCGAAGGGATCGACCAGCAGGATGCGGGGCTCGGCTTCCGGATTGATGCCGGATGGCCAGTTTGGCTGGGCGCCTTCCGCAGGCACAAGACGTTCCATGGAGCTGTATTCGGAGGACCACCGCGCCTGCAGATCGGAAGGCACACTCCCCAGTGCGGCTGCCCGCGAAACGCGATTGGCGTTCTTGCCGAGGGCAATATTCACCTGTCTGGCCAGATAGAGCAGTTCCTCACACTGGCTGCCGCACTGGCCGGCAGCCACAATCATCAACCAGTCCGGGTCAGTCTTGTCCGGGCCAAAGCGTTCCGCCAGGGGAGTGCCGGAAGTGGTTTCAAGGTTAAGCGACGAGACCGAAGCCACTGGCTGAAACAGAACGCCGTTGTTGGTGTGGCCAGCAGGGTTCAGCCAGCCGGTATAAAACATGATGGTTGCGACAATCATCGGGCCAAAGCCCAGCGCAAACAGAAGGAACGCCGTGCGGCGACCGCGACGGGCCTGTTCCGGGGTTGGCCCTTCGTTCTGTTCCTGGTCGGATATCCGGTTAGCCATTGTCATTGTCATTATTGGTTCCTGTCTTTCGATGACTCGCTCTTTCTATAACTCGCCACTACCGTCAATATAGTCAGTGCCACGGCCAGCGCAAACCATTGTGTGGCGTATCCGTAGTGGGTTTGTGGCCCCATCAGGTCCGGTTCCCAGTCTGCCCGGTAGGCACCCGCCTGGCGCGCCCCGGAAAGTCGTACGATTTGGCCGGGAAGTTCAGGAATCTCCTGCCGGGCTGCCTGTTCTGAGAGGCTTTGCACTCGCCGGGGCCATTGCCCATCTGCCGCTGGCTGATCCATCAGCACCGGAGGCACCGGATAATCGCTGATCCTTCCCTCCAGGATGAAAATCCCCTCTGGCGTATTAACATCCGGTAGCTGATCCCGTGTCCTCGGTGCTTGCACCCAGCCACGATTAACCACTACCGGCGGACCTTCAAGGGGGCGAAACTCGGTAAGCACTTCATAGCCTGGAATCCCATCCCGCGTCCGGTTATCCAGAAGCCAGGTCCGGCTTCCATAAAGGCCGGTCAATGTCACCGGCCGACCGGCAGTCAGGTCCCGAGCCACGATATCCTGCCATGCCAGGTTTTCCGCCTCCTGCTGCCATTGGTCCAGCAGAAGCTGTTTTTCCGCAGCCCGATTCAACTGCCAGATACCCAGGCTGATAAGGATCGGCAAGAACACGCCACTGAAGACCAGCAACCGCCAGTCGAACTGCCATTGGCGGCGTTTGCGCTGCGTATCAGACATGCTCTGCTATAGTGACCTCAGCGAGTCCGGAACAGGTTCCGGGCCGTAAATTCATGACACCTACAAAAACAGGAAGTCCCATGCTAAAGGCCGTAATCGTTTTTCTGATGCTTGCCGTTCTGGTGAGCCTGTTCAGTGGCCTGTTCTTTCTCATAAAGGATGGCGGCAAGACCCATCGTGTCGTGAACTCCCTGGCGGTACGGGTCGCGCTCAGCATACTGCTCCTGGCGGTGATTCTGATTGCTCTGTGGCAGGGCGCCCTGACCTTGAATCCGACGCCCTGACAGATGTTCATCAAAGGATATAGACAAAGACAAACAGGCCCAGCCAGACCACATCCACGAAATGCCAGTACCAGGCCGCAGCTTCAAAGCCGAAGTGATTATCGGCGGTGAAGTGACCCTTGGTTATTCGGACCAGCATGATGATCAGCATCAGTGATCCCAAGATCACATGAGCCCCGTGAAAGCCGGTCAGCATGAAGAAGGTACTGCCGTAGATGCCGGACTGCAGAGTCAGGTCCAGATCCTGGTAGGCGTGCATGTACTCGTAGCCCTGAACAAACACAAATACGATGGCCAGCGCGATGGTCAGAGCCAGCCAGAGCTTGGTTTTCGCCCGATTGCCAGCCTTCAGCGCATGGTGAGCAACGGTTACGGTGAAGGATGATGTCACCAGAAGAATCGTGTTGATAAGCGGCAGCCCCCAGGGACCGATCACCTCTTTGGGGCCGGGATAGGCCTCCGGATTCGGGTTGCTGACCAGGGGCCAGCTGGACTGGAAGCCCTCCCACAACATGTTGGAGCTTCCCCGGTCGCCTTCACCTCCCAGCCAGGGCACAGCGAAGACCCGAACGTAGAACAAGGCACCGAAAAATGCCGCAAAGAACATCACTTCCGAAAAGATAAACCAGCTCATCCCCCAACGGAAAGAGCGGTCCATCTGCGGGCTATATAACCCCTGGCGACTCTCCTGAATGACATTGCCGAACCAGCCAAACAGCATGTACGCCATGATGATGGCGCCGATCATGAACATGATCCAGGCACCTGTCGTACTCTCGCCCTGCTTGCCATTGACCATAATGGCCGCAACCCCGTACAGGGTTACGCCAAGGCCAACGGTCGCGATGATGGGCCACTTGCTTTGTTCCGGAACGTAATAGGTCTGGTTTTCCGCCATGACAGTCTCCGATGGCTTATCCGTTATCGTTTGTTGTTGTGTCTTTCCGGGAAGTTTGCGTTACCGCCGGCTGCTTGCCCTGATCGTAGAGCGTGTAAGACAGCGTGAGCTTGGTGATGTGTTTCGGCAGGTCCTTGTCGACGATGAAAATGAGCGGCATTTGGGTGCTTTCACCAGCTTCAAGCGGTTGCTGGTTGAAGCAGAAGCATTCGGTCTTGTGGAAGTAAAGTGTGCCTTCTGAAGGTGCAAGGCTTGGGACCGCCTGCCCGACCATGGCCTCGGTTGTCGGGTTCTCCGCATAGAAGTTAACCGTGGTCGGCTCCCCGGGATGGACATCCACGGAACGCACAACCGGACGAAACTTCCAGGTCATCCCCGGGCCATTGGAGGCGAGAAACTGCACTTTCACCGTCCGGCTCATGTCCGCTTCGGCCACCTCGGTGGACTCGTACCGGCCACCGGTCTTGCCGTTGATCCCGGTAATTTCGCAGAACACGTCGTACAGGGGCACCATGGCAAACCCAAAGGCAAACATGCCGACCACGCTGGCCATGCACCAGCCCACGACCCGGGTGTTGCTCCGGGGCGCGCCTGCCTTGTTTGCCTGCTGATCTGCCATGGCCTCGCGCTCCGGTTACTTCACTTCCGGTGGTGTTGCAAAGGTGTGGTAAGGCGCCGGTGAGGGCACGGTCCACTCCAGGCCTTCAGCACCATCCCAGGGCTGGGCAGCAGCTTTTTTGCCACCCTTGATACATTTGATCACGATCAGCAGGAACAACAGCTGCGTGGCGCCGAACATGAAGGCGCCTACGCTGGAAACCATGTTGAAGTCCGCAAACTGCAGGGCATAGTCCGGAATCCGGCGCGGCATGCCAGCCAGGCCCAGGAAGTGCATCGGGAAGAACGCCAGGTTCATGCCGATAAAGGACAGCCAGAAATGGGTCTTGGCCAGTGTTTCGTCGTACATGTGACCGGTCCATTTGGGCAGCCAGAAGTAAGCTGAAGCAAAGATCCCGAAGATGGCACCCGGTACCAGCACGTAGTGGAAGTGGGCAACCACGAAGTAGGTATCGTGGTACTGGAAGTCGGCCGGGGCGATGGCCAGCATCAGACCGGAGAAACCACCGATGGTGAACAGGATCACGAACGCCACGGCAAACAGCATCGGAGCTTCAAAGGTGAGGGAACCCCGGAACATGGTAGCCACCCAGTTGAACACCTTCACCCCGGTGGGTACCGCAATCAGCATGGTGGCATACATGAAGAACAGCTGGCCGACTATGGGAATACCCACGGTGAACATATGGTGCGCCCAGACCACGAACGACAGCAGGGCAATGGCGCCGACCGCATAGACCATGGAGGCGTAGCCAAATAGCGGTTTGCGAGAGAACGCCGGAATGATGTGCGAGACCGCGCCGAAAGCCGGCAGGATCATGATGTACACCTCGGGATGCCCGAAGAACCAGAACACATGCTGGAACAGCACCGGATCACCACCGCCGGAGGCATCAAAGAAGCTTGTGCCGAAGTTGATGTCCATCAGCATCATGGTGACCACACCGGCCAGCACCGGCATTACTGCAATCAACAGGAACGCGGTGATCAGCCAGGTCCAGACGAACAGGGGCATTTTCATCAGGGTCATGCCCGGCGCCCGCAGGTTCAGGATGGTGGCGATCACGTTGATGGCGCCCATGATCGAGGAGATGCCCATGATATGGACAGCAAAGATGAAGAAGGTGGTGCTGGGTGGCCCGTATGTCGTCGACAGGGGCGCGTAGAACGTCCAGCCGAAGTTGGGCGCGCCACCTTCCATGAACAGCGTGGAGACCAGGATCAGGAAGGCACAGGGCAGCAGCCAGAAGCTCCAGTTATTCATCCGTGGAAGTGCCATGTCCGGCGCGCCGATCATCAGCGGAATCATCCAGTTGGCCAGGCCGACAAAGGCCGGCATGACCGCACCAAAGACCATGATCAGGCCATGCATGGTGGTCATCTGATTGAAGAATTCCGGCTGCACAATCTGCAGCCCGGGCTGGAACAGTTCCGCACGGATCACCATGGCCATGGTTCCACCCAGCAGGAACATGGCGAAACTGAATATCAGGTACATTGTCCCGATATCCTTGTGGTTCGTAGTCAGCAGCCATCGGCTGATGCCTTTTGCCGGGCCGTGATGATGATCCTGGGCGTGGGTATCTGCAACCGCACTCATGAAAACCCCCGTTACCGCCATTTATTGTGGCTGGTGATATCTGTTATCTGGCGTTGATTACTGCTGATTCTTGTAATCAAAAATTTCTTTCGGAGTGACCATTTCACCCGTGTTGTTACCCCAGGCATTCCGCTCGTAGGTAATCACCGCGGCGAGGTCCACTTCGCTCAACTGATTGCCGAACGCTTGCATAGAGGTGCCGGCCTTGCCATTCACGACAATATCGATGTGCGCTGCCATATCCTGGGTCGCAATCGGACTGCCCTTCAGCGCCGGAAACGCCGGTGGCGCACCGCTGCCATCTGGCTGGTGACAGGCAGCACATGCGGTCTGGTAGGCTTTCTCGCCCCGCTCCATCAACTCGGCCATGGTCCAGTCTTTCTGGGTCAATTGGCGTTCACGCTCGGCAGCCTCTTTCTTTTCGGCGACCCAGGCGTTGTATTCCTCTTCGGGAACCGCCTCGACAACGACCGGCATGAAGCCATGATCCTTGCCACATAGCTCAGTACACTGACCACGGTATATGCCGGGCTTGTCGACCCGGGTCCAGGTCTCGTTGATGAAGCCCGGAATAGCATCTTTCTTGACGCCAAAGTCCGGCACCCACCAGGAGTGGATGACATCGTTGGCCGTCAGCAGGAAGCGAACCTTCTTTCCTACCGGAATCACCAACGGGTTATCCACTTCAAGAAGGTAATTCTCGCCCTTGGCCTGGCGGTTCTCGATCTGATCCCGTGGCGTGGAAAGGTTGGAGAAGTAGCCAAAGTCCTCATTGATGTATTCGTATTGCCACTTCCACTGGTAGCCAGTGACCTTGATGTCCACTTCCGATTCGGTGGTGTCATACATGTCGACCAACGTCGCCGTGGCAGGAATCGCCATAACAACCAGGATGACAAAAGGTATGATGGTCCAGAGAATCTCGACCAGGGTGTTTTCGTGAAAGTTTGCCGGTTTGGCGCCCTGGGATTTCCGGTGGGCAAAAATAGACCAGAACATGACTCCGAAGACCACGACGCCAATGACGACGCAGATCCAGAGTATGGTCATGTGAAGGCTGAAAATTTCATTACTGGTGCCGGTCACCCCCGGGGTCATGTTCAGTGTCCAGTCCGCCATGGACCAGGCGGGGAACATCAGACCGCCTAAAAGGGCACCTGCCCGCTGAGCGTGCACGCGCATACTGTGTCTCCACAGAGTGTTATTCTTGTCGGATTTTGCGTTATCCCACCGGTCTCACTGGCGCTCGCATACACCGGAAAGACCAGAGTGGAAGCCTGCTTACGGATACCTCAGATTCGAGTATAGACACAGATCAAAAAAAGACTAAAAAATCGGCTAAATCCAAAAAAGCTAACCACAGAATTTTAAGACTTAAAAAGAATATGACTTTTAACCTTCCGGCAACCGACCGGCGTCTTTGGGCCCTGGCCTGGCCGTTGATGCTCACCAATCTCACGGTTCCTCTGCTGGGGCTGGTGGATACTGCCGTGCTCGGTCATCTGGAAAGCCCCGAATACCTGGGTGCCGTCGCCGTTGGTGCCAATCTGTTCAGCATCCTGTACTGGACCTTCGGCTTCATGCGTATGGGCACGACCGGCCTGGCCGCCCAGGCCTGGGGCAAGCGTGACAGGTTCAGCCAGGTAGCCTTGCTGTTGCGGTCGGTGCTGCTGGCAACCGGTATCGGTGTGCTACTGATTCTGTTTCACCAGCCGCTGATCCATACAGGGCTGACCCTGATGAATCCCGGTGAAGACGTTACTGAACTGGCCGCCGAGTATGCTGCTATCCGGATCTGGAGCGCGCCGGCGGTTCTGTGCCAGTACACGCTGGTTGGCTGGCTGATCGGCACCCAGTTTCCGCGGGGCCCGATGATCATGCTGATCGCGGCGAACGGCCTGAACATCGTGCTGGATATTCTCTTTGTCACCGTGTTGGGCTGGAACAGCCGCGGCGTGGCCATCGCCACGGTAATTGCCGAGTACGGTGCGGCCACTATCGGTTTCCTGATCGTGTTAAGGCGGATGCCCGAAGGTCAAACACTCACCCGGGCCTTGTTCGGCAAACTGGAGGATTACCTGAAGATCCTCCGGGTGAACCGCTACATCATGGTTCGCACCATCGCCCTGTTGCTGGTGCTGGCGTTCTTCACTGCCCAGGGTGCCCGTCAGGGAGACACCATCCTGGCGGCCAACGCGGTTCTGATCACCTTTCTGCTGCTCATTTCCAACGCCCTGGACGGTTTTGCCAATGCGGCAGAGGCGCTGATTGGCGAAGCCGTCGGTAAAGGCAGCCGGCGCCGGTTCCGGGTGGTTTTTCGCAGTGCCCTGAGGTGGTCTCTCTGGGGCGCCCTGTTGCTCACCATTGTTTTTGTTGCCGGCGGGCACTGGCTGATTGCTTTGCTGACCGGTATCGAAGAAGTGAGAGCCACCGCCTGGCGCTACCTGCCCTGGCTCTGGCTGCTACCATTTGCCGCAGTCTGGGGTTTCCTCCTGGATGGCATCTTCATCGGAGCCACCCGAACCCGGGACATGCAGAACACCATGCTGTTCTCGGCCCTAGGCGTTTTCGCTCCGGTATGGTGGCTGACCACGGGTTGGGGAAATCACGGGCTCTGGTTCGCGCTGATCTCCCTGATGGTGGCACGGGCGGTAAGCATGGGCTGGCTCTGCTGGTCCCACACCCGTCATGGCCGGTGGTTCCAGAGCCAGTGACGGAGATGCAATCTGTAACATTACGGCCGGGTATTTTCACAATAGCGGAAAAGCAGGTGGAAAAATCTCGGCTACACTTGTCTGAACAGGCAGGCACGTTGTGGTAGCCAGCCCTCCTCATCCTGCCCGGGAACTCGTTGCTATCAGTTGCTAACAACGGGAGGCGCCTTGCGACCTCAATTCGTTCAGACATCGGCATCTCCTGAAATGACACCACAGGTAGTCCTAGAGATTATTGACCAGGCGCGGCGCAAGGAGGCCCGCTCCGGGACCTTCCTCCGGCAGCTTCATGAAAAGGTTGCTGAGTTGCCGGCTGCCGTCACAATCGAGGGTTACCAGCCCGCCACGTGCCTGTTCCAGTTTGTGGTTGAGTACATTGAAATGGCACCACGCCTTATCGAGTGCGTCGAAGCCTGTGCCCGTGAGGCGGGCAAAGCCGATCTCTTTGAGCCATTCGTGAATGCCGCCATCCGCTATTTCACCCAGCCGTCGGCACTTCTGGTGCGCTATGACGGTCTCGATGGCCTGCTGATTCGTGCCTATCTCTGCCATCGGCTGATGGAAGAGATGTATGAAAATAACCGGTGTACCAGAGCCAGCGAAATCGTGGATATAGAAGCAACTCGTGCTAACCTGCTCGCCCACCAGTTGATTGGCGAGCCCTTTGCCAACGAGCTGGATGATTCCATCACCGTGACCGTGTTGCAGATAGCAGGCACGCCGGACTATTACGAGCTGAACCTCGACCCCTTTGTCGAGCAGGTGAACAATGCCGCCTGGGACTGGATGCGGCACTACTGGGAAAATCTGTTGGTAAGGAACCACATTCGATTTTCCCTCGGTTCCGGTCTGGCCTGACAGGTTCAGAGGATTAATGAGAGTATCAGCGATTGCAGTACTGGCGGGCCTGTTGATGTCTGCCATGGCAGTGACAGCTAACGCGTACGAGCTGTCTGTAACCGTTACCCTGGATGGCAGCAACGAGCCCGTGGCCAATGCCGTGGTTTCCGTGGACAGCGCCCGTCCCGGTACCCCGGTTTCTGCCGAAATCTATCAGAAGGATCGTGCCTTCCATCCACATGTGCTGGTGGTTCCCGTTGGCTCGAGCGTGGATTTCCCGAACCGCGACAATACCCAGCACCACGTGTACTCCTTCTCGCCGGCAAAAACCTTCAACATTGAACTGTACGCTGACCGCCCGGCTGCTCCGATTGTGTTCGACAAACCAGGTATCGTTGAGCTGGGCTGCAACATACACGATCACATGCAGGGCTTTGTGGTGGTCACCGATACCGCCTCAGTTGGCCAGACAGATGCCTCTGGACAGGTCACTTTGTCTATCGCACCTCAGGGTACCGAAAGCAGCCAGGACAAGGTGACAATTGAGATCTGGCACCCACGACTGCCAGACAACACACGCCCGGTCACCCGTGAAATCGAACGCGGCAGTGAGCCGGCAATCGTAGCCCTCAATCTTGAGCCCGAGCCTTCCGCAGAAGGCTCGCTGGACCGACTCCAGCAACGCTTTCGGGAGCTTTGATGGGTTTAGCGTCTCGTCTCGGATTCCGTGGCCGACTCATTGCCGCCATGATCTCGCTGGTGGCCCTGGTCAGTCTGGTGATCGTCGCCCTGCTGATGGTTTACCTGTTCGAGGATGAAAAAAGTCGGGCACTTGAACAGCTGGCCATCGGGGAGCGGTTGACCAACGAGGTCATTGACCGCCGCACCGATCTGGAGCTGTCCCGGCTCAGCGTCGTGGTGCAGGATTTCGGCTTCCGCTCGGCCATTGCCAGCCGCGACCCGGCAACCATCGACAGCGCCCTGGAAAACCACAGCGGCAGGGTTGGTGCAGACTTTGCGCTCTTGCTGGACAGCCAGGGGGAGCCCCTGGCCTCCACCCTGCAACGCTCCTTTCCTGCCATCACCCAGGAACAGCTGACACGCTCTCGCCGCAACGGATTTACCCGGTCGCTTCGAGCCATAGACGGCAGTGGCTACGAGATTCTCATCATCCCGATAGAAGCGCCCGGGCTGCGGGCCTGGTTGGTTACCGGTTTTGCCATGGACCAGTCCCTGGCAGAGGTCATCGCCCGACTCAGTGGCACCTCGGTGATCTTCCGGGCGCGATCGGGCCAAAGCGATAGCCTGAGCAGTTTTGCCGCCACCACCAGCATCGACGACAAGCTGGAACAGGAGCTTGCAGGCGCATCCGACAACGCCAAGTTCATCGAAAGTGCCGGTTATTTCACCCGGATAATCAACCTGGGCGAATCAGACCCCGCCGCCGTCCAGGCCGTGCTGCTGATCAGCCGTGATGCCACACTCCAGAACTATTACCGAAGGGCCGTGGAAATCGCCCTGCTGGTAACCGCTATCCTGATTTTCGCCATTCTGCTGGCGCTGGTCATTGCCCGCAACCTCGGGCGCCCGGTGTTGCAGCTGGCAAGCTACGCGCGGGCTATCGGTGAGGGCACCACACCCGAGGCACCGGCCATTCGGGCCGGCGGCGAACTGACCCAGCTCCGCAACGCCCTCCGGGACATGCTGTCGGGCCTGCGGGAACGGGAAGCCCAGATCCGCTATGCAGCGACCCACGATGACGTCACCGGTTTGAAAAACCGGAACGCTCTGATGCAGGAGGCCGCCGAGCTGTTTGATAACCGAGGCCGGGCCACACTGGTGGGGATCCGACTGAACGACCTCTCCGACATCAACGATACTCTGGGTCTGGAATTCGGCGACAAGGTCCTGATTGGCATTGCCAAGCGGCTGCAGCAGGAACTGCAGGGTGCCCGAATCCTTGCCCGCACCGGCGGAGGGGAGTTCCTGGCCCTGATTCCTTCATTGCCGCCAGAAACCGCCGACCAGAGGGTCCGGGCACTGCACGAGGTCATCGAATCCCCGTTGCAGGTAGACCAGACCCCCTTCTCCTTGCGAGTTACCATCGTCACCATGGAACTGCCAGAGGACGCCGCCGATACCGATGCCCTGCGTCGCAGGCTCAATCTCACCTTCGAGCAGGCGGAGGCCCACCCCGAAGCCTTCACCCGCTACAAGCCCGGACAGGATGAAAGCCATCTACGGGAACTGAAGCTGGTTACCGATCTGCACGCCGCAATCCTGCATAACGGGTTGCACATGAACTACCAGCCGAAACTTAACAGCCAGACCGGCGAGCTGGTGCAGGTAGAGGCCCTGGTGCGATGGATTCACCCGGAGCTGGGTTTTATATCGCCGGAAGAGTTCATCTTTCTTGCCGAACAATCAGGGCAGATCCACGATCTGACAGCCCACATCCTGCAACGGGTGGCCAGCGATGCCCGACGTTGGCATGAACAGGGTGTTGACGCGGGCGTGGCTATTAACCTGTCCGCTATGGACCTCACCTGGCCCGCGCTGACCCGGCACATCGCGGAAACCTTTCACGGCTGGCACCACGGCCTGGAGCGGGTCACCCTGGAAGTCACCGAGAGTGCCCTGATGGAGGACCCGGAAGAGGCCATGGCCACCCTGAACCAGCTCAGGGCGCTGGGAGTAACCCTGTCGGTGGACGACTTTGGCACCGGCTACTCCTCGCTGTCCCAGCTGCGCAAGCTTCCGGTGCAGGAGCTGAAAATCGACAAGTCTTTCGTGCTGAAGCTGGATTCCGAGCCCCAGGACCAGCTGATTGTGCGGTCCACCATTGATATGGCCCACGGCCTCGGGCTGAAGGTCGTAGCTGAGGGCATCGAGAACCTGGAAGCCTGGCAGCTGCTGCAACACTGGGGTTGCAACCTCGGCCAGGGTTTTTACCTGGGCCGCCCGGTTGCCCCCGAGGATCTGCCGGAGACTGCCCGGTCCCTGGCTACCCGCAAAGGGGAACTGAGCCAACCCAACCCGGAGTATTCAGAATGACAGCAAGACGTCTGGTGACACTGACCATGGCGCTCCTGGTAGCACCGGCTGCCATGGCCGATATCGGCAGCCGGATCTGGGCGACCGGAGGCGTCACCACCATTGAGGGCAGTGCCGGCGGGGGGCTGGTACCCTGGGCGCTGCTGGGCAGTTACGCCAGCGACGAGGAGTGGGGCGGCACCCTGGCACTCAGCCGGGCCGAAGTGGACGATTACTCACTCTCGGTGACCGGCGCCGGGCTGAACTGGAATAACCGCCTGGAGATCACCGTGGCCCGCCAGACCCTGGATCTGGACAGCCTGGTGTTTACACTCAAAGACGGCTTCGGCCTTGAACAGGACGAGCTGAACCAGGATATTTTCGGCGCCAAGATCCGGCTCGTTGGCGATGTGCTTTACAGTCCCTGGGGCCAGTGGTCCGCCGGCGTGCAGTACAAGCGGCAGCGGGATTTCACCGTACCCTCGGCGATCGGCGCCCGGGATGACAGTGGCACCGATGTCTATGTCAGCGGCAGCAAGCTGTTCTTCGCCGCGGTGATGGAACGAAACCTACTGGTAAACCTGACAGCGCGGGCAACCCGGGCCAACCAGGGCGGGCTACTTGGTTTTGGCGGTGACCGTAACAACAGCCACGAACTGATGATGGAGGGCAGCGTCGGGCTTTTCCTCAACCGCCAGTGGCTGGTGGGCGCGGAATATCGGCAAAAACCGGACAACCTGGGGTTTGCCACCGAAGATGACTGGTGGGACCTGTTCGTGGCCTGGGTGCCGGACCGTCGTCTGGCGGTCACGGGCGCCCTGGTCAACCTGGGCGACGTTGCCACACTGGAAGACCAGCAAGGTCTGTATCTGTCGCTGCAGGGGAGTTTCTGAACATGGGCCTTACCAATCGCTACGCCACACTTTCCGCCCTGTTGATGATGCTGACACTGCTGCTCGGTGGCTGCCAGAGCCTGAATACCGAACCCGAAAACAGTCTTTATCAGCAGCTGGGTGAGCGGGAAGGCATCGCAAACGTGGTGGAAGACCTGCTTTACCTGATCGTCGAGGATGAGCGCATCAACCAGCAGTTCAAAGGCATGGATGTCGCCCAGTTCCACCGCAACCTCACGGATCAGCTGTGCGAGCTCAGTGGCGGGCCGTGCGCCTATAGCGGACGCGAGATGCGCGAACTTCATGCCGATATGGCGATTACCGACACGCAGTTCAACGCCCTGGCCGAGAACCTGATCCTGGCCATGGAACAGAACGACATCCCAACCGGCGCCCAGAACCGGCTGATCAAACAGCTGCTGCCGCTGTACCCTGACATTCGCAATCTGTAAAACGGAGACCTGTACCTTGCTCGAAAACGCTGATCTGGGAAAACTGATTATTCGCCTGACTCTGGGCGGCCTGATGCTGTTCCACGGCATTGCCAAACTGCTCAACGGCGTCGGCTTCATTGAAGGCGAACTGGCCAGCCACGGCCTACCAACCATCCTCGCCTACGGAGTGTACGTGGGTGAGATCATCGCGCCTTTGATGGTCATCCTTGGCTATCAGACCCGGATCGGTGCGCTACTGATTATTTTCAACATGCTGTTTGCCATTATTCTGGTTCACGGCAACGAGCTGCTAAGCCTTGGACGCAGCGGCGGCTGGGCACTGGAACTGCAGGGCTTCTTCCTGTTCACGGCAGTGGCGTTGATTTTCCTCGGACCGGGGCGGTACAAACTGAAGAACTGAGGCGCCTCAGGCGCCGGGCACGCTTGCCGCCCTGAAATCACGGGCCACCATGACCCGATTACGGCCAGACTCCTTGGCCGCATACAGTGCCTCATCGGCCTGACGGATCAGCTCCTGGGGCTCCATTTCTGACCCGGGCACGAGGCAAGCAACACCAACACTGATGGTAAGGCTGACCGGAGCCACCCGTTCGCCGGAATGCACCGGGGAACGGGCCACCGCCTGACGCACTCGCTCGGCAACCCGAACCGCTCCCTCTTCCGGGGTCGCCGGTAGCAGGATGCTGAATTCCTCGCCGCCGTAGCGGGCCAACAGATCCCCGGAACGTTGGACTTCTGCGGAGCACAGGGCGGCCACCTCGGTCAGGCAATCGTCGCCAACCAGGTGGCCCAGCTCATCGTTTACCCGCTTGAAGTGATCAATATCCAGCAGTAGCAGGCTCAACGGGTGACCGTGTCGCTGGGCCCGTCTCCACTCATCCTGGAGTTTTTCATCAAAACGTCGCCGGTTGGCCACATGAGTCAGCCCGTCAGTGAGGCTGATCGCCTTGAGCCGCTCATTGGCCCGTTCGAGCTCATCGGTACGCTCCTGAACCCGCATTTCAAGCGTCAGGTTGGCCTGCTGCTGGATTTCCAGTGCCTGTTCCTGGGCTTTATGGCGTTTGTGTCGTTCCAGGTTGATTCGGTAGGCGAGGGCAAAGGACAGCAGGACCACCTCCAGAGCAACGCCGATTTGGGGCATGAACTCAGTGAGGAAACTGCGCGGCATCATACCGAGCTTGCTGACGGCAAGAATCAGGTGACCGATCAGCAATGGCGTCCAGGCCAGTACATAGAAGCCGCCAAGGACCTGGCCCTTGCGCCAGACCAGAAAACCGATGAGCCAGGCCGCTGGTGTGACCACGGCCGCAATACCGCTAACCAATACGATGCCCGTCTGGTACCTGCCGAAGAGAGTGAAGACGAAGCAGGCAAAAATAGCGGTCAGAATCCACTGCAGAAACCGGTAGCTTCTGAGGCTGTATGACCGGACATTGAGGAACCGGATTGTAAAAATTATGGCGGAGAACAAGGCGACACAGATAACCGGAATGGTGAAATACCGGTTGATACCGGGGGCGTTCGGCCACAGCCACTGAAACAGTAGGCCATTGAAATTGAGCTGAACCAGCCCGGTAAATACAACGGTCAGCACGTACCAGAGGTAGGTGGAATGGCGCACGATCACGTACAGAAAGAGATTGTAGAGCGCCATCGCAATAATGATGCCCAGAAACATCGTCTGCCAACCGTAAGAAAACTGCTCATTGGCGAGAAATTCCGCCGAGGGAGTAACCTCGACTGGAATCTGGACAGATCCGAGCGTTTTTACCCGAACGAACGCCGTGACCGGCTCGGTGTTCGACGGCACCAGGAATACAAAATTACGATGGTGGATCGGGCGACTGCTGAATGGCAGAGTATCGCCCGTGTGATGGGTCTGGATCAGCTCACCGTTGAGCACCCAGTGCACAGAGACCTCATCCAGCAACGGATAGCCGATTTCCAGAACCCGATTCGCAGGCTCCGGCGGAATCCCGATCTTCAACCAGAAACTGCCGTCACTGAATCCCCGGTTAAACACCTCGCTGGCGCCGAATGCCTGCCAGGCACCCGGGGACAGGCCGCGCACGTCGTCCAATGCCAGCTCATCCGCGGGCGCTTCCAGCCATTCGAAGGCCACTGGAGCGGCCTGAACAGGTGCACCGGCCAGACAGGCCAGCGACAATAAAAGCAGGAGGATGCAGGGAACCTGCCGCATCATAGCTGTTTCCGGTTTTCGGGCCCGTCCTGGTGTTCTACACTTTCAGGCCCTGACTGAGTCGTACGCATCCTTGCAATTGTTTCCAGTTTAGACGGTTGCGCGTGCTACGTCCTCCGTACCGACAGGGCCAGCATAGCCCGAATCCATTGAGGCCAATAATGACCGAGCGCAAGAACGAGATACGTCCGGGTAAATACCGACACTACAAGGGCAAGGATTATGAAGTCATCGGCGTTGCCCGGCACAGTGAAACCGAAGAGCAGATGGTGGTCTACCGCTGCCTCTACGGCGACTACAGCCTCTGGGTGCGCCCGCTGACCATGTTCCGGGAAACCGTTGAGGTCGCTGGAGAGCAGGTGCCTCGCTTTGCCCGCCTCGACGAAGCCTGACCGTTACACAACCGCTTTGACTACCGCGATCATTTCCTGCACATTACCGCGCTTTTCATGATGCCGGTCCCCACAAGGGGCCGGACAAACCATTAATTCCTACCCGGAGTTTTGCCATGAATGCCGTTGTTGCTGCGGTTGCCATCATGCTCGTCCTGAGTTTGTGCCGCATTCACGTTGTTGTTGCCCTCATCATCGGTGCCGTATCCGGCGGCCTGATTGCAGGAATGTCCCTGGAAGCCACCATCGAAGCCTTCAATAGCGGCCTGGGCGGCGGTGCCACCGTGGCACTGTCCTATGCCACCCTCGGTGCTTTCGCCGTTGCCATCGGCAAGTCCGGCCTGGCCCACGCCCTTGCCGACAAGGCCCTGGCCCTGGTCGGTCGCCAGGAAGAAGGCGCCGCCGTTAACGGCATCCGCTTCCTGATCATTGGCCTGCTGCTGGCCATTGCCATCTCGTCCCAGAATATCCTGCCGATCCACATTGCCTTCATACCGTTGGTAGTACCGCCGCTGCTGTACGTGATGGCAAAGCTGAACATGGACCGCCGCCTGGTAGCCTGCGTGCTGACCTTCGGCCTGATCACTCCCTACATGTTCCTGCCCGTCGGCTTCGGCGGCATCTACCTGAATGAAATCCTGATCGCCAAGATCAACGCCAACGGCGTCGATGCCTCCGGCCTGAGCGTCATGAAAGCCATGGCCCTGCCGGCACTGGGCATGCTGTGCGGCTTGCTGATCGCGGTCTTTTTCAGCTACCGCAGTGGCCGCACCTACAACCTGGAAACCATCACCAAAGCCGAGCGGGTAGACACCAGCTACAGCCCGCGCACCCTGGTTATGGCTCTGTTGGCCATCGTCACCGCCTTTGTGGTGCAGCTCTGGCTGGGCTCGATGATCCTGGGCGCCCTGGCGGGTTTCGTGCTCTTCAACCTGTCGGGTGTGGTGCGCTGGAAAGAGGCCGACGACCTGTTCACCGAGGGCATGAAGATGCTGGCGATGATCGGCTTCATCATGATCGCCGCGTCGGGTTTTGCCGAAGTGATGCGGGAAACCGGGGAAATCGCCAGCCTGGTGGACAGCTCCGTGGGCGTGATCGGTGAGAACAAGGCCATGGCCGCACTGCTGATGCTGGTGGTGGGTCTGCTGATCACCATGGGTATCGGTTCGTCCTTTTCCACCATCCCCATTATCGCGGCCCTGTACGTGCCTCTGGCCCTGCAACTGGGTTTCAGCCCGCTGGCCATCGTGGCCCTCGTTGGCACCGCCGGCGCCCTGGGCGATGCCGGCTCCCCGGCCTCTGATTCCACCCTCGGCCCCACCGCCGGCCTGAACGCCGACGGCCAGCACAACCACATCTGGGATACCGTGGTGCCGACGTTCCTGCACTACAATCTGCCGTTGCTTGGCTTTGGGTGGTTGGCGGCTATGGTTCTCTGAGCTTGGAGTTTGCCGTCCCTCGTAGCCTTCGTGTTGAGGGGAATTGCGAGGGGGCCGGATTATTTTTCCCTTGGAAATGGCAACTCGCTGCGCTCAGACATCAATTTCCGGCGGGAAAAATAATCCGGCCCCCTCACATAAGAACTCACGGATATCGCTGAAAAGATCTTGTTCTGAAGAAATATCTTTTGAGTCAGGTAGAGAGGGTGTGGGTGTGCTTTTCTGGCGGGGAAAAGATGTCTGAGCGAAGCGAGTTGCTTTTCCCCAGAAGAAAAGCATTCCCATGGCCTCTCCGCCCGCAAACCTGCAGGCTAGGAAGAACAGCTTACTCGTCGTCGGCAGAAGACTTGAAGAACACGACCTGCTTGACCGTGTGATCGTCCTCGTTCTTGCGCTTGTTCACCCGGGTCTCGAGCTCGGGGTTGGACGGTTGTTCGGCATCTGACACCGCGTCGGTGAAGCCGCAGGCCACGCACTCGCGTACCTGGTCATCGTCGTCGGTGGTGAACATCATGATCTTGTCCATCTCCGCGCAGCGGGGACAGACGGCGCCGGCGATAAAACGTTTTGGACTCGCCATTTTAAAACTCCCGTATATTTGGGCAGTGGTTGTCGGGTTACGGCCGTTGGCCTAACCCGACCTACTTGCTCCCGCCATGCCTGGATCGAAACGTCATGTAGGTCGGATTAGCAAAGCGTAATCCGACATCAGCCGGATCCGCTCCAAAGGCTGCCAAACAACCCTCGCTATCGTCAGGCAGCTTCGTCAGCGATGCCGGTTTGTTTCAGTAGCGCATCCACCTGCGGTTCGCGGCCCCGGAAGGCCTTGAACAGTTCCATGGGCTCCTGTGAGCCGCCTTTCTCCAGGATATTGTGGAGGAAGGCCTTGCCGGTTTCCGGGTCGAAGATGCCTTTTTCCTCGAACAGTGAGAAGGCATCGGCCGCCAGCACTTCCGCCCACTTGTAGCTGTAGTAACCTGCGGCATAGCCACCGGCAAAGATGTGCGAGAAGGAGTTGGGGAAGCGGTTGAATTCCGGGGCTTCCACCACGGCAATCTCGCTGCGCACCTTGCGATGCATATCCAGCGGGTTGGTGGGCGCTTCGTCGGTGAATTCCGCGTGCAGGCGGAAGTCGAACAGTGAGAATTCGAGCTGGCGCACCATGCCCATGCCAGACTGGAAGTTCTTGGCCGCCAGCAGTTTCTGCAGCAGGTCTTCCGGCAGCGGTTCACCGGTTTCGTGGTGCGAAGCGATCAGGCCCAGGGATTCCGGATTCCAGCACCAGTTTTCCAGGAACTGGCTGGGCAGCTCGACGGCGTCCCAGGCGACACCGTTGATGCCGGACACATCCAGCACGTCCACCTGAGTCAGCATGTGATGCAGGCCATGGCCAAATTCGTGGAACAGGGTGGTGACCTCATCGTGGGTCAGCAGTGACGGCTTGCCGTTGACCGGCGGGGTGAAATTGCAGGTCAGGAAGGCCACCGGCAGCTGGAGCTGGCCACGGAGGTTGCGCCAGCGCACGCGGCAATCGGCCATCCAGGCGCCACCACGCTTGCCCTGGCGGGCATACAGGTCGAGGTAGAACCAGGCCAACGGCTCGCCATTGCGGCTGATGCAATAGGCAGTGGCATCCTCGTGCCAGGTTTCCACTTCCGGCTTCGCTTCAATCTGGACATCGAACAGCTTCTCAGCCACACGGAAAAGTCCGGGCACCACCTTGTTCACCGGGAACCAGGGACGCAAGGTTTCCGGAGAGATGTCGTAGCGCTTCTGGCGAAGCTTTTCGCTGTAATAGCCGATATCCCAGGCCTGCAGATCGTCCATGCCGTACTCATGGTTGGCAAACGCCTTCAACTCGGCGAACTCTTTCTCGGCCTGAGGCTTGGACTTGGCCGCCAGCTGGTTCAGGAAGCCAAGCACCTCGTCGCTGCTGCGGGCCATCTTGGTGGCCAGGGAGCGCTCGGCGTAGTTGTCAAAGCCCAGCAGTTTGGCCTGGGCGTGGCGGCGCTTGAGGATCTCCGCCATCACCGGGGTGTTGTCCCACTGGCCTGCATCGGGGCCCTGGTCGGAGGCGCGGGTCACAAAGGCTTCATAGACTTCCCGGCGCAGATCCCGGTTGTCACAGTAGGTCATGACCGGATAGAAACTGGGGAAATCCAGGGTGATCACATAGCCTTCCAGCTCTTTCTGGCGGGCAGCCTGCTTGGCGCTCTCAATGGCGGTTTCGGGAACCCCGGCCAGCTCATCTACATCGGTAATGTGCTTGAACCAGTGCTGGGTAGCATCCAGCACGTTGTCGCTGAACTTGTTGGACAGCTCGGACAGCTCCCGGGACAACTCGGCATACTGCTTTTTCTTGTCTTCCGGCAGGTCGACACCACCCAGATGGAAATCCCGGAGGGTGTTTTCCACAGACTTGCGCTGGGCTTCGCTCAGGTTCTTGAAGTCGTCTCGCTCGGCCAGCTTCTTGTAGGCGTTGCAGAGAGCCGCGTTCTGGCTCACCTCGGTGCTGTACTCGGTGAGCTTCTCCAGGCAGTTCTTGTACACCTTGCGCAGCTCGTCGTTGTTCATCACGCCGTTCAGGTGTGAAATCACCGACCAGGCATTGCTCAGCTTGTCGTCCAGCGCCTGCATCGGCTGCGCCAGGGTCTCCCAGGTGGGATCGTCCTGGTCTGCGATTTGGCTGATTTTCATCCGGTTTTCACTGAGAATCTGGTCAATTGCCGTTTCCATGTGTTCAGTGCGAACATGGTCAAACTTCGGCAACAGGTCGTCAGTCAGTAACGGGTTATTCATAGGTCCCCTTCTCAGCTAGTAAGATCTCAGGTAATTTCAGGCGACTCCAACGTTGGGGGAGTATCCGGGGGAAGCCTTTCCGAAACTGTGCGGAGCCATGGATGGCGGAGCCCAAGCGTCACATGGACGTGCCGCAAGGAGCGTGTTTCGGAAAGGCTTCCCCCGGATGCTCCATACTCCAGAGCAGAAAACGCCTCAAAGGTACTATGTAATGACGAATATACGTTCACACAAGGGTATCACGCCATATTTTGGGGAACGGGCGTGGGTAGATCCAAGTGCGGTGGTGATTGGCGATGTTGAAACCGGCGATGACGTTTCCATCTGGCCGATGACTGTGGTGCGTGGTGATATGCACAAAATCCGTATCGGGCATCGGTGCAGCATTCAGGATGGATCAGTTCTGCACATCACCCACGCCAGTGACTACAACCCCGGCGGTTATCCGCTCACGCTTGGCGATGATGTAACGGTGGGCCACAAGGCGCTGCTGCATGGCTGCACCATTGGCAGTCGGGTTCTGGTGGGCATGGGCTGCATCATTATGGATGGCGCCGTGGTGGAGGACGAGGTGATTGTTGCCGCGGGCTGTCTGGTGCCACCGGGAAAAACCCTGGAATCCGGGCATCTGTATGTGGGATCGCCCTGCAAAAAAGCCCGGGCGCTGACCGAGAAGGAGCGGGGGTTCTTCAAATACACCGCCGCCAACTACGTCCGCCTGAAGGATGAGTACCTTAACGATCAGTAAGCCAGTGGTCTGAACTCAAGGCCGTAGCCGTATGTTTCGGGGTAACCTTGGATCCCGGAGACCCTTGTGGATACATCGGACGAACCGTTTGATCGAGCATTGCTGTACCTGCGTGCTGCAGGCCATGATACCGGCCCGGAAACCCGGGCACGGTTGTACAGCATGTTGCAGGCGCGCGGGGCTGAGAAACCGGCCTTGAGTCCCGGGCAATTACTGGAGCATATGCCCCTGTGGTTTGCGCTGCCCGAGCCGCGTGTGGGTCGTCATCTGCCACCGATAACGCGGGCCAGTATCGGGTATCCCCGTGAATAATGCTGGCTCCTGGCGCCCGATTGCCTTCCGGCGGCGCTTCCTGCTTGTCCTCCTTGTCGCCGCTCAGACCCTGGCCGGCATATTTCTGTTTGCCCAGACTGTCCCGGACCAGGCCGGCTCCGGAACAATCGCCCTATTGCTGATAGTATTCGGGGTGTTGTTTGCCTGGATTGGCGTGGGTTTCTGGACGGCGGTTTTCGGATTCGTTGTCCTTCGTTTCGGTGGCGACCCCTGGAGCCTTTCCAGCCGTGTAAGGCCCAAAGGGGCCCCGGAGCCGCTCTCTGCCCCAACCGCTGTCGTGATGCCCATCTGCCATGAACCGGTACAGCATACCCTCGGTGGCTTGAAAGCGATCATTCAGGATCTCGAGCAACAGGGGCAGGCCGGGGCTGTGGATTTCTACGTGCTTTCGGACAGTCGTGACCCGGACATCTGGCTGGAGGAACAGGCGACCTGCGAGCAAATACGTCGGGAGCTGGGTCCTGGTCAGCAGCTGTTCTACCGGCGGCGCAACATCAACCTGAACTACAAGAGCGGCAATATCGCCGATTTCCTGCGTCGATGGGGTCGACGCTACCGCTATATGGTGGTTCTGGATGCCGACAGTCTGCTCAGTGCCAACTGCATTACCCGGCTGATACAGCTCATGGAAGCCCGGCCCGAGGCGGGGATTATCCAGACCACACCCCGCCTGGCCCGGGCAGAAACCCGGTTTGCCCGCCTGCAACAATTTGCCAACCGCTGTTATGGCAGGCTCTACAGTGCCGGACTGGCAGCCATCCAACTGGGGGAAGCCACTTACTGGGGCCACAATGCGATCATCCGGGTAGCCCCGTTTATGGCCCATTGTGGACTGCGCAAGCTTCGGGGTCCCGGCCTGTTCCGGGGGCCTGTGCTCAGCCATGACTTCATCGAGGCTGCACTGATGGGCCGGGCAGGCTACGAAGTGTGGCTGGAACCGGCCATCGCCGGCAGTTTCGAGGAATCACCGCCGACACTCGAAGATGACCTGATCCGCGACCGGCGCTGGTGTCGGGGCAATCTCCAGCACCTGTGGCTATTGGTAACCATGGGCAAGATCCGAATGGCCCACCGAATGGCCCTGTTGACCGGTATTCTCTCCTATCTGGCTTCTCCGCTCTGGCTGCTTTTCCTGGGCTTATCGGGCTATGTGGCGTTGGCCGGACCGACGCCAGAGCCAGCGCTACCCGGCGTGATGGCCGCAAACGAAGCCGGCTCTGGTGCTGGCAGCCTGCTGGTTGCCGTAACTGCACTGCTACTCTTCGGCCCGCGGCTTCTTGCCGTGGCGGACCACGGGCTGGCCAGGCGAACCCTCGCGTTTGGCGAATTGTTCAGGCTCTATGGCAACACCCTCATTGAAACACTGGCGGCGCTGGCGCTTGCCCCGATCCGGATGCTGATTCACACCCTTCATGTGGTCCGGGCTCTGCTGAACCTAAAAGTGGGCTGGCAGGGGCAGAACAGAGCCGGCGGCCTCAGTCCGGGCCTCCGCCTCCATAACTTTGGCCTGCTTCTGTTTTCAGCAGCCGCAGGCCTTGCACTGATTCACTGGCAGGCACCAACCCTGACGCCCTGGGCCCTGCCGGTATTGGCACCGGTGTTTCTGGCACCGGCCCTGGCCTGTTGGCTGCGCCGAAAGCCCGGCACAGATACCTGGCTGCAAGTGCCGGAGGATGGTCAGATCACAAGAGTGATTGAACTCGCCGATTCCACATCCCCACTTCACCATGATCCAGGCAGGTTGAGCTGGTTCGAACAGATGGTTCTGTCGCCAGTCTTTGCCCGGGCTTCCCAATCTGGTGCTCAGCCGGCGACCGGTAAAAAAGCACGGGCACTGGAACGCCTGGTCGATCGCTGTGCCACAGAAGGCAAACAGGCCCTGACTCACCGGGAACTCAGCCTGATCTGCAATCATCCGGAGGCCCTCGAAGCTCTGCATTGGCGGGCCTGGCATGCCACTCCAGAATCGCCCTGGCGGGCCGTGCTTGGCTGCATGGCGCAATCGGTTGAAAGTGCTTCCCCGGCAGCGGTGTCCTTGCCCCGTCGCCGAGAGGAACTGGCATGGGTGGAGGTAGCGTCTTGATACTGGTCTGGCTGCTCATCCTGAACGGGTTATTGCTGCTGCCCGCCTTGGCATTGCCCGGGGACAATCCCTGGTTTTCCCTGGAAGCCCTGATCATCTGGGCCGTCGTTTGCGGGCTCAGGGTGCCGGAACAGCGGTATCGCGTCACCCAGATGCTGGCCGTTCTGTTTGGGCTGCTGGTGCTTCTTGTTCTTGCAGATGCCCTGGTTCGGGAAAGTCTTGGCCGCGGGCTGAACCTTTATCTGGAACTTGGCCTGCTGGATGCGGCCTGGAACCTGCTGGATACCAACCTGGGAGGCGTTCTGGCGTTGCTGGCTCTCGTCGCCCTGGCTGCGGTGGTGGCCGGGACAGGCTGGGTATTTCAACATGGACTGCAACGGCTGGCGCATCATTCTCCGGCTCGCCTGGGGAACCCCCTCTGGCTGGTGTCAGGCCTGTTCCTGGCCGGGGCCGTGACCCCGTGGATCGGTAGCCCGGCGCTGGCCTTTGTTGCCAATCAGGCCTCCCTGATCAATCACACTCATCAGACAACCCGGAGCTTTGCCAAAGAGCTGAGCGCTCGACCGGGGCGGGAAAACCAACCGACTCCGTTGCCTGGACTGGCGCGAACCGACGTGATTCTGGGGTTTATTGAATCCTACGGCGTCTCCACGGTCACTGACGAGCGCTACCGTTCCATAGTCAGCCCAGGCCTTGAAGCCATGGGCCGGTCACTCAACGCGGCGGGGCTGACGGTCGCCACCGGCAGGCTGCAGTCGCCGATCCAGGGTGGCCAGTCCTGGCTGGGCCACCTGTCAGTACTCAGTGGCCAGTGGATTCACAACCAACTTGCCTACGAAACACTACTCAGCAGCGGCTACGCGACTCTGATCGATGATTTCCGCAGCACCGGGCACAAAGCCGTGGCCGTAATGCCAGCTATCACCCAGGCTTGGCCTGAGGGCCGACTGTTCCGATACGACCAGATCTACGATCACGATGATCTGGATTACCAGGGGCCGCCATTTAACTGGGTCACCATGCCCGACCAGTACACCTGGCACCGGTTTCAGGCTATCCGCGAAGCTCACCAGGGGCCGCTGTTCGCCGAACTGGCCTTGATCAGCAGCCACGCACCCTGGGTTCCGATCCTGCCGGTGCTTGATGACTGGCAAAGCATCGGCAACGGAGAGGTGTTCCGGAACTGGGAGGGTGCTGGCGAGGCACCGGTTTCGTTATGGCGGGAACCGGATCGGGTCCGCCAGCATTATGGGCAGGCAATTGCCTATGCCCTGGAAGTTGCCGGAGGTTTCGCCGCTCACCATCTAAGGCAGGACGCCCTGATGATCATTCTGGGTGACCATCAGCCGGCACCACTGATTACGGGTGAGGACGCCAGTCGGGATGTCATTGTGCATGTCATAAGCGCTGATCCGTCGCTGGTAGCTCCCTTCCTTTCCGGCGAATTGCCGGGATTTCGACCGGGTATCCGGCCCGATCCGGAAACAGCGGGAGCCACCATGAGCCGATTCCGCCCGTTTTTACACCGCCATTTCGGCGAACTCTGAACCCTATTTGACCCTGATCAAAATTCCATCAACCCCGCCCTTGAAAACATCCGCGCTGAACCTACATTGGGTACTAGCAGAAGTTCACGGATAACCATCCGGCTGGCGCCACCGGCATGGAGCTGTTCCGCGATCGAAGCTGATGTCAAACATCCAGATTCGTTCCGTTAAAAGGAGGAGTTCCTTATGAGCAATCTTACCCGCTGGAATCCGGTCAATGAATTCGAAGACCTGATGAATCGCTATAATCGCATGTTCGGCCTGGCACGCTCGGGAAGCGAGCGCGAAGGCAAAGACCTGTTCAGCCGCAGCGACTGGGCTCCGGCTGTGGACATCAAGGAAACCCCGGAGGCCTTTACCATCGAGGCCGAATTGCCGGGCATGTCAAAGGAAGACGTAAAGGTGACAGTACACGAGGGCGTTCTGAGCATTCAGGGTGAACGCAAGAGTGAGAACGAGACCGACGACAAGAAGCACCACCGGATAGAGCGTTTTTACGGCAGCTTCCTGCGCCGCTTTACGCTGCCAGAGAATGTCGATGAGAATAGCGTGAAGGCGAACTTCAAGGACGGCATGCTGACCCTGACGCTCCAGAAAGCCGAACCAAAAGAGCCCAAGGCCATTGAAGTCGACGTGCAGTAAACGCCGACAACCTCAGGCAACAACACACGACTGCACCGGGATCAGATTCCGGCTGCGGTCGTTTTTTTGGCACCGGCGTTTTCCAGCGCGCTGGCGTAATCCACACTGCGTCGATGCCTGGAGATCAGGTCCAGAATGGTTTCCCCGTCCGGGCCGGTGGCATTCAGATCCCGTCCTTCGGCAACGAAAAATCCGATAAAGCGTTCGAAATCTTCCGCCCGCATGGCCTGGTAGGCTTTCAACAGAGCGTTATAGTCGGCATTTTCAGCGGCATCCCAGGGGCGGATATCCAGAAAACTCCTGACCCGCTCATCGCTCCATTCTTCGCCAATCACTTTCGGCTTGTCCGGTCCACTCATGGTTGCTCTCTCGCTTCGCTGTGCCAGTCAATTATCGGGCGCACAGTATAAAGCCCTGAAAGCTGGACAGTTATATGGATTGCGAATGAGAAGCTACGCCTCAGATATAAGGCTCAGGGCATGATTTCGACGGGCAGGTCGCCGGTGGACACCTCGTCGTTGCATTCGGGATTGCGAATGGCAATTTCCACCCGGCGGTTCAGAGCCCGGTTCTCCGGGGTGTCGTTCGGCGCAAGCGGGTTGGTCTCGGCACGCCCGGCCGCAACCACCCGTTCGGCCGGTACCTGGCGGTTCATCACCAGCTCGTGCACCACGGACACCGCACGGGCCGCCGAAAGATCCCAGTTAGAGCGGTAGCGGTCACTGGAAATGGGCCGGTCATCGGTGTAGCCGGACACCAACACATCGCCGGTACAGGCGGACAGCACGTTGACCACCCGTTCGATGATCGGGATCATCTCGGGCTTGATGGCGGCCTCACCGGATCGGAAGGTAGCTTCCTCGGAGAAGCGGATCACAACCTGGTTCTGATCGTAATTGACACTCAGAGCTTCGGAAGCCACCTCCGATTCCAGTTCCCGGATCATCCGGCTGGCCAGATCAATCACACCACCCGGAATCTGGGTGGGCGCGACACCCTCTGCGCGTTCATCAATAAACTCCGGCTCCCTCGTCTGGGATTCCGTTGGCTCGGGGAGGGATACCGTCTCGGATTCAATCATGGTCAGCGGGGAACCACCGATATCCTCGGCCAGGACATTGCTGGAGCCAAAAGCGACCGCCATGGAATTGGCCATGGCCCGGTACTTCTCAACGTCCATTTCGGCAAACGACAACAGCAGTATGAAAAAGGTCAGCAGCAGGGTGGCCAGATCGGCAAAGGTAACGATCCAAGCCGGCGTCTGGTTCTGCAGACGCTTCCTGTTTTTCTTCTGGACCAGTTCCAAACCCTCAGGCCTCCCGCTCCGGCGCCAGGCCGGTGCGCTGCTCCGGGTGGACAAACGAAGACAGCAGCTCGGTCATAACCCGGGGGTTCTCGCCGCGCATGATGTTCTTGATGGATGTGATGATCAGCATCTGGTTGCGGGCCTCATCCTCGGCTTTCAGCTGCAGCTTGTCGGCCAGGGGCAGGGCAATCAGCTGGGCAATAAACGCACCGTACAAGGTGGTGAGCAGGGCAATCGCCATGGCCGGGCCAATGGAGGACGGATCATCCAGGGTATTGAGCATCTGTACCAGACCCACCAGGGTGCCCAGCATGCCAATGGCCGGGGCCGATTCGCCGATGCCCCGGAACACTCGCTCGGCCACTTCGTATCGCTCGGCGGTCTGCTGGGTTTCCTGGGCCAGTGCCTCCTCCACCAGTTCCGGCGGGTGGCCGTCGACACACAGATTGATCGCCTTCTGGAGAAACTCATTATCCGTCTGGTGGTTCTCCAGGCCCAGAATGCCCTCTTTGCGCACCACCATGGCCAGCGAGCCCACTTCCCGGATCAGCTCCGCCGGCCGCGCCATGCGGTCGGTAAACGCGGCAGACATGGCCAGGCGGAAGGCGCTCATCACCGACGCCATGCGGAACTTGATCAGGGTTACAGCAAAGGTCCCGCCCACCACAATGGCGAGGCCCGGAAGGTTCAGGAACGTCAGGAAGGAGGCATTGGCCAGCATCGCCAGAATGACGATCAGGACACCAGCCACGAGCCCTACAAGGGTGAGAATATCCATCAAAAATCCCTACGGAATGTTGACCCTGAGCATAGCCCAATCCGGGGGCAGCGGCTCAGTCGTTACGCAATTCCTCAATGACAGGGCGTGTGGCAGGGCTGATGCCGCGCCAGATCCGGAACGATTCCGCCGCCTGCTCCACCAGCATACCAAGCCCGTCATGAACGATCTGTGCGCCCTGTTCAAGTGCCCACTGATTGAAGGTGGTGGTCTGCAGGGAATACATCATGTCGTAGATCACGGTTTTCTCCGCAATCACCTTCGGTGACAGCGGGGGCAAATCGCCCTGGAGGCTCGCACTGGTGCCATTGATGATCAGGTCATATGGCGCACAGGGCTGTTCGAAGCCGCAGGCGGAAAGCGCGGTCTCACCCGCCACCGGTGTAAACAGGTCGACCAGGGCTTCAGCCTTGGCGACCGTCCGGTTGGCAATGGTTATTGAGGCAGGATGCTCTTCCAGGATCGGACCCAGAACACCGCGAACCGCACCGCCGGCACCCAGCACCAGAATGTGCGCCGCCTTCAGAGTAACACCATGGTTGCTGACAAGATCCCGGACAATACCGCAACCGTCGGTGTTGTCAGCGGTGAGCCGGCCATCGTCATCCAGGTACAGGGTATTGGCTGCCCCGGCATTTTCGGCTCGTTCGGTACGGCGATCGGCGAGCTTCCAGGCTTCTTCCTTGAAAGGCACGGTCACGTTCAGGCCCTTCCCGCCTCGCTCAAAAAATTGCTTCACGGTGCCAGCGAAATCATCCAGCGGAGCCTGGATGGCGGTATACTCAACCGGCTCGCCGGTCTCGCTGGCAAACAGGCTGTGTATTCTCGGCGATTTGCTGTGGCTGATGGGTTTGCCAACAACCGCGTAGAGATCGTTAGTCATGTTGGGTCTCCAGCCAGTCCCGACCGGTCAGAAAATAGTCGGTAAGCCGGGCTTCTTCTGAGCCGGGCTCGGCGGTCCGGTTGTAGTCCCAGCGCACCAGCGGCGGCAGGGACATCAGTATCGATTCCGTGCGACCGCCGGATTGCAGCCCAAACAGGGTGCCGCGGTCATAAACCAGGTTGAATTCCACGTAGCGCCCCCGGCGGTAGAGCTGGAAATCCCGCTCGCGGTCGCCAAACGGATGATCCATTCGGCGCCGGACGATGGGTTCGTAGGCATCAATATAGCTGTCACCCACCGCCTTCATCAGGCCGAAATCCTGCTCGAAGTCGCCGGTGTTGTGATCATCGAAAAACAGACCACCGACACCGCGGGGTTCATCCCGGTGTTTCAGGTAGAAGTAGTCGTCACACCAGTCCTTGAAGCGCTTATAGATGCCCTCTCCAAACGGCTCACAGGCGGCCCGGGCTGTCCGGTGCCAGTGCACACAGTCTTCCTCGAAACCGTAGTAGGGAGTGAGGTCGTAGCCACCACCAAACCAGTACACCGGCTCACTGTTCTTCGGCGTGGCAATAAAGAACCGGACGTTTGCGTGAGAGGTAGGCACGTAAGGGTTGTTGGGGTGGATAACCAGCGACACACCCATGGCCTGCCAGGGAGCACCGGCCAGGTGCGGGCGGTGGGCCGTGGCCGAGGCTGGCATGGTATCACCCATCACATGGGAGAAATTGACACCGCCTTTCTCGAACACTTGGCCTTCGGTGATCACGCGGCTGACACCGCCGCCGCCTTCCGGCCGGTCCCAGGCATCCCGGATAAACGATGCACCGTCATCGACAGCCTCCAGCCGGCTACAGATAGACTCCTGCAATCCCAGCAGGTACTGCTTTACCGCCTGGCTATCGGGTTGCTGTGCCATAAACGCTCCTAACGAAGTTGCTGACCACTGACAATATCAATAATACGGCTGGGTTTGCGATTGCCGCCCAGTGCCCCGGGCACAATCCAGTCAAGCTGATCGCCAAAATAGCCCCTGACCTGCCAGATATGCCGGGCTGGCTGACGCCCGGCCGGATTGCAGGAGGTGGAAACCAGGGGCATTCCGGTGGCGTCGCAGAGGGCACGTACTACAGGGTGCTGGCTGACCCGGACTGCAATGGAGCTATGTTTTCCACGAACCCATTCTGGAATCTGCCGCTCTATGTCGGGCAGCAGACAGGTCACGGGACCCGGCCAGTGACTCTCTGCCTCGGCTTGCAGCGCTTGAGGAAGAGGGTCCAGCAGGAAGCGGATCTGGTCAACGGACGAAGCCACAAGGATCACGCCTTTTTCGACCGGGCGCTGCTTCAGCTCCAGAATCCGGTCCACGGCCTCCTCGTCCCAAGGGTCACAACCCAGGCCCCAAACAGCTTCGGTGGGATAGGCGATAACACCGCCACTGAAAACCGTGCGGCGGGCACAATGCAATTGCCAGTCAGAAAGAGGATGGGAATTGGGCATACGGCTCTGTCGGAATTGATCAGGGTAGATGTTCACACCAGGTTCAGGCGATTTTCTGGAAGCCTCCCGGTGCCGAACTTACCAGGCCCTGCAACTCAAGAAGCAGCAGGGACTGCATGAGCTGATCGGCGGGAAGACCGGTTGCTGAACTCAGTGCATCGGTTGATTGTGGATCATACCCTAAAGCCTCAAATACCGCGATTTCGCGGCTGTCCAGACCGGCCAGGGGTTCGTTGCCCTGCCGCTTTGGCTCCGGCGCAGAGGCAGAATCAGTCGTTAGCGGCGGTGACCACCAGGCACCCAGCTCCTCGAGAATATCGTCTACCGTCTCCACCAGGCGGGCACCCTGCTTGATCAGATGATGACAGCCCCGGGCAACCGGGCTATGCACCGAGCCAGGAATGGCGAATACTTCCCGCCCCTGTTCCAGCGCCATCCGCGCGGTGATCAGGGAGCCACTGCGCAGTCCCGCCTCCACCACCAGCACCCCACGGCTCAGGCCGCTGATAATCCGGTTGCGCTGAGGAAAGTGCGCGGCTCTTGCCGGCGTACCAGGGGGATACTCGGAAATAATCAACCCGTGGGTAATCACCCGACCACCCAGGCGCCGATGCTGGTGAGGGTAGATGCGGTCCAGGCCGCAGCCAATCACCGCTATGGTCGGAAACCCGGCATCCAGCGCACCGGCATGGGCAGCGCCATCGACGCCCAGCGCCAGACCACTGGTCACCAGTAACTCCCGGCAACTGAGTTCCGCAGCGAAACGCCGGGCATGGTCCAGACCGGCGGGAGTTGCCTTGCGGCTACCGATAATGCCGACCTGATCCCTGGCCAGAAGCTCCGTATCACCCAGGGTATAAAGTACCAGGGGTGCATCGTGAATGTGCCGGAGCTGCTCCGGGTAATGGGTATCCTGCCAGGTCAGAATACCGATGCCATGTTTGCGACAATCGCGCGAAATGGTCAGTACCTCCCGAACCGCCGGATGAGCATCATCCTGCTGTTGCCAGGCCTGGATTGCGGTTATGGCATCCGCAGTCATGCCCATGGCCCGCAAGGTTGCGGCATTCATTGAGAGTAGTCGGGGCAGGTCAGGGAGTTCTGTCAGCAGTTCACGCCGACGGGCGCGACCAAGGTTTGGCAGGCAAGTCAGAAACAGCCATTGGGCTGAGGAGCAGGAAAACACGGCATCGTCCTTGAAAACAGCGAGGCCGGACCTTCCTGGTCCGGCCGTTGTGTCTATCGGTATTCAGTCAATCAGGGGTTGGTAACCTTGTCACCCACCGTCAACACGCGGTTGGCCTGCAGCACCAGACCATAGCTCATTTTTTCATAAGCCTGGAACACCATCAGCAACCCGGCACGCTCGGAGGGCAGCTCGATGGTTTCTCCGGTCACCGGATCGCGAACCAGATTGCCGCTTTTCAGCACGGCCATCACGTTGCCAGCTTCCAGACCTTCCCGGGTACCGCGGTTAATGGCAACCACATCGAACTGACCGATCTGGCTCACACCGCCATCAACCGAGATCATCTCCCCTTCAATTTCCTGGCTGGGCGCGCTGGGCACAAAGCTGGTGGTCAGCCGACGGTCTTCGCTCACCAGAAGCCGGTCACCAATGCGAACTTCTTCATTGGAACTGGTCAGGTTTACGGTCAGGACGTCGCCGTTTTCCCGGGCTACATCCCCACGGGCAATGCTTCGGGCTTCAAGACCGAGGAATTCGCCGGTGTCCGGATCCCGGAACTCCTTGCTGCGGCGGAAGATACCTACCTTGTCCGCAGGCTTCTCGCCGCGAGCATAGAGCTTGTCACCGGCACCGGTGATAATCCGGCCATCCTCACCCTCCAGAACATACGGGGCGCCATTAATCTGTTCCGGGCTGACAATTCGGGTGTCAGTGAGGAAGCTGCCGATGGCGTCCAGCGGAATAGCGGGAATGGGCGTATCGATCGGCTCGGAACGTACCTTCGGCGACAGCTTTACCACATCACTGCTGGCCACCTTGGTGATACGCGGTTTGCCGTCAATATAAACCAGGGCAAGGCGATCACCGGGGTAAATCAGGTGAGGGTTGGCGACCTGCGGGTTCACATGCCATATTTCCGGCCAGTACCAGGGGTTGTTCAGAAAACGGGCCGAAATGTCCCAGAGGGTGTCACCTTTCACAACGGTGTAACGCTCGGGATGATCGGACCGCAGCTCCGGTGCAGCATGGGCCCAGGAGGTTATAAGCAGCGTAGTTGCTGCCAGAGCGTACAGCAGTTTCCTCATTGTGTAAGTCCTTGATCGCGTGCCTTGATTCTTTGCATTCTGTTGGGATGCAGTCAGTTTCCTGCAGCTTATTACGTTGTTATTCCAGTTACTATAGAAGAAGTCTCGCAAATTGTGATGTTATCTTTTGTTCTTCCAGTAAATTCTATCCCGCCGTTGAAAGATTTTAACTATTAACTGATCAGTTTGTACTCAATCGACGAATTGTTGGATAATAGTCGTATAAACGTTCATAACCCCTCCAGCCGTTGAAAGCTGGGGCCTTGCCCCGATAATAGTAGAGGCAGGGCGAAAATTTGCGCAGTACGCTGTCGCATTTCGGAGATCAGTTTCACACTGTTACAAAGAGCAGCAAAGTCAAAAGAGATGCCGGCATAATTCTGCGGGCGTCCCGACATACAGGCAAAAGACCGACCTATGATACTAGAGATTCTCGAATACCCGGATCCCCGTTTGCGCACCATTGCCAAGCCGGTAGAAGAGGTGACAGACGCCGACCGCAAGCTGATCGACGACATGTTCGAGACCATGTACGATGCGCCCGGCATTGGCCTTGCGGCCACCCAGGTAAATGTTCACAAGCAGATCATTGTCATGGATCTGTCCGAGGACAAGAGCGAGCCGCGGGTGTTCATCAACCCCGAGGTGGAAGTGCTGGACGGTGAACGGGAAGCCATGCAGGAAGGCTGCCTGTCGGTACCCGGATTTTACGAAGATGTCGAAAGGATCGAACACTGCATGATCCGGGCGATGGACCGGGATGGAAAGCCTTTCGAACTGGAAGCAAAAGGCCTGCTGGCCGTTTGTATCCAGCATGAGATGGACCACCTGAACGGCAAACTGTTCGTTGACTATCTCAGCTCGTTAAAGCGCAACCGTATTCGCAAAAAGCTGGAGAAGCAGCACAAGAAGAGCGCCTGATAGGGCTGCAGGCGAACCAGAACCAGACACTATCTTCCGGACCGGGCCATGACCCGGTCTTTTCGTATTACAACGGAACAGAGATCAAAACACCGTGCGACTTGTTTTTGCTGGCACCCCGGATTTCGCGGCAACCGCGCTCAAAGCACTGATTGCTGCCGGCCATACCATCGTTGGCGTTTATTCCCAGCCGGACCGGCCCGCCGGTCGCGGCCGAAAGCTGCAGCCCAGCCCGGTCAAGCAGGTGGCTCTGGACCACGAGATCCCGGTGTTTCAGCCCGAAACACTGAAAACACCCGAAGCCCAGAAGCAACTGGCCGACCTGAACCCGGAGGTGATGATCGTCGCCGCCTATGGCCTGATCCTGCCGAAGGCGGTGCTCGACATTCCCGTCCACGGCTGCCTGAACATCCATGCCTCGCTGCTGCCCCGCTGGCGCGGCGCCGCACCTATCCAGCGGGCCATCGCCGCTGGCGATGCCGAGACCGGCATCACCATTATGCAGATGGACGAAGGCCTGGATACCGGGGCCATGCTGTTGAAATCCCTCACCACTATCGATGACAGCGACACCGGCGGCAGCCTGCATGACCGCCTGGCAGAGCTCGGCGGCAAGGCCATCATCAAGGCCCTGGAGTTGCTTCAGAAAGGAGAACTCACCGGGGAAACGCAGAACGAGGACTTGGCCTGCTACGCCAGCAAACTGAGCAAGACCGAAGGGCATATTGACTGGGCAACAGACGCCACGGCAATTGAACGACTGGTTCGCGCCTTCAATCCCTGGCCTGGCACTTATACGGATCTGGGCGATCAACGCATCCGGATTCACGAGGCCCGGGCTCTGATTACCACCAGCGATGGCCCGCCCGGAACCGTCGTCCAACGGGATCGGGAGGGAATCGATATTGCCTGTGGCAACGGAACCCTGCGTATCACCCGCCTGCAACTGCCGGGCTCCCGCGCCCAGAGCGTGAACGACCTGATCAACGGTGGCAAGGAACTGCTCATGCCCGGCCAGGAGCTGCGCTGACATGGGGGACCGACAACACCCCATGCGCGCCATCGCCGCCGGCGTGATGTTGGCCGTGGAAAACGGCCAGTCCCTGTCCCAATGCCTGCCGCCGGCCCTGAACCGACTGCCCGCAAACGAACGCCCCGAACTCCAGGCCCTCTGCTATGGCACCTGCCGCTGGTTTCACCGGCTGGATGGCGAGCTGAATGGCCGGCTAAAAAAACCCCTGCGCAAGCCGGACCGCATCATCCACCACCTGATGCTGGTTGCACTGTTCCAGTTACGCTTCAGCCAACAGGCCACGTACGCCGTACTCAATGAAACCGTCGAAGCCTGCCGGGCCCTGGAAAAACCCCACCTGACCGGGCTGGTGAATGGTGTCCTCAGGGCCGCGGAGCGGGAAGGCGCACCAGAACCGGCAGACGATGCCGCCAGGTTCAGCCACCCGGTGTGGATGGTGGAAAAACTCCGCCACAACTGGCCGGAAGACTGGCAGCACATTCTCGACGCCAACAATGCCCAGGCGCCCATGACCTTGCGGGTAAACGCCCTCCGTTTTGCCCGGGATGAGTATCTTGGCCTGCTGGCTGAGTCCGGCATCGAAGCAAACGCGACGCGCTTCGCGCCCCATGGCATTCAACTGGCCACCCCGGTTTCTGTTGACCGGCTGCCCTGGTTCGCCGATGGCGCTGTCAGCGTGCAGGATGAGGCCGCACAATTGTGTACCACCCTGATGGATCTGGCGCCTGGCCAGAGGGTCCTGGATGCCTGTGCCGCTCCCGGCGGCAAAACCTGCGCGATTCTGGAGAGCTGTGGCGAGCTGGCGGAAGTGGTCGCCATCGACGAATCTCCTGATCGCCTGCCCAGGGTTCAGGAGAATCTGGACCGACTTGATCTCAACGCCACCCTGAAACAGGCGGATGCGGCTGCGACCGAACAATGGTGGGACGGCGAGGCATTCGATCGCATTCTGCTGGACGTGCCCTGCAGCGCCAGCGGCGTGATTCGCCGCCACCCTGATATCAAGTTATTGCGCCGTGAATCGGACATTACCCCCCTGGCGGCCATACAGCTCGGGTTGCTCGACGCCATGTGGGCTATCCTGAAACCCGGAGGACGGCTGGTGTATGCCACCTGTTCAGTGTTCCCCCAGGAAAACCACCGTATAATTCAGCGGTTCTGCAAGCAGCAGACCGATGCCATGCTCCTTGAGCCAGATGCTCAGTGGGGGCGCGATATGGGTGCGGGGCGGCAACTGCTCCCCGATCCGGACAGCCATGACGGCTTCTTCTATGCCGTGCTGGAGAAACCCGAACCATGAAAATCCTGATTCTCGGTGCCGGCCAGGTCGGCGGAACACTCGCCGAAAACCTTGCCAACGAAGCCAACGACATCACCATCATTGACAGCGATGGCGCCCGATTGCGCGAGTTGCAGGACCGGCTCGACATCCGCACCGTCCAGGGCGCGGCGTCTTATCCGACGGCACTGCGCCAGGCCGGGGCCGAAGACGCCGACATGCTGATTGCCGTCACCAACAGCGACGAAACCAACATGGTGGCCTGCCAGGTAGCCAAACTGCTGTACAAGACGCCCACCACCATCTGCCGGGTGCGCGCCAATGCCTACCTGGCAAAATCCGAGCTTTTCTATCAGCGCGACCAGACCAAGGATCTCGACAGCCTGCGGGGCTTTCCCATAGACGTTCTGATCAGTCCGGAACACCTTGTGACCAAGCATATTACCCGGCTGATCGAGAATCCCGGGGCCCTGCAGGTATTGGAGTTCTCCAAGGGCCTGACCCGCCTCGTGGCCATCCGCGCCACCCGGGGCGGCCCCCTGGTGGGCCACGAGCTGTCCTACCTGCGCACCCACATGCCCAAGATCGATACCCGGGTGGCGGCCATCTTCCGGAAAGACCGGGCGATCATGCCCGAGGGCAACACCGTCATTGAAGACGGCGATGAGGTTTTCTTTATTGCCGCCGGCGACCACATCAAGTCGGTCATGAGTGAACTGCAACCGCTGGTAAAGCCCTACAAGCGCATCTTTATCTGCGGGGGCGGCAACATCGGTCAGCGGCTGGCCCATACCCTGGAAAACCGTTACCAGGTCAAACTGCTGGAGCGGGACCACGAACGCTGCGTGATGCTCTCGGAGAACCTGCGGAAAACCGTGGTGCTGGAGGGCAACGCCGCCAACAAGGACATCCTGCTCGAAGAAAACATCGAGAATACTGACGTTTTCTGTGCAGTGACCAACGACGATGAAGCGAACATCATGGCCTCCCTGCTGGCAAAGCGCCTGGGTGCCCGCAAGGTTCTGACCCTGATCAACAACCCGGACTACGTGGACCTGATCCAGGGGGGTGATATCGACGTGGCCATCTCGCCCCAGCAAACCACCATCGGCAGCCTGCTGACCCACGTCCGCCGGGGCGATGTTGTGAACGTTCACTCACTGCGCAGGGGCGCCGCGGAAGCGATCGAGGCGATTGCACACGGCGACCACCGGTCCTCGAAGGTGGTCGGCAAGCGGCTGGATGAGATCAACCTGCCGGAAGGCACCACCATCGGCGCCATCGTGCGGCGCAACGAAGTTCTGATCGCCCACGATCATCTCCGGATCCAGCCGGATGACCACGTCATCCTGTTCCTGGTGGACAAAACCCGCATCCGGGATGTGGAAAAACTGTTCCAGGTGGGACTCACCTTCTTCTGACTTAGAAATACACAGCCAGCACGCGTATAATGCGCCTTTCTTTTTTCGGAGTGCCCCGAAGGACAACCGGGGCGCCACACACAGACTGATCAGCAGGCAACCGTCGTGACAGACAAGGCAACGAAACAGACAACTCCGGATATCGGGACCTTTCAAGGCCTTATCCTGGCTCTGCAGAATTTCTGGGCGCAGCACGGCTGCGTGGTCCTCCAGCCACTGGACATGGAAGTGGGTGCCGGCACTTTCCACCCGGCCACCTTCCTGCGTGCCATCGGGCCGGAAACCTGGAACGCCGCCTACGTTCAGCCCAGCCGCCGTCCCACCGACGGCCGTTACGGTGAGAACCCCAACCGCCTGCAGCATTACTACCAGTTCCAGGTGGTTCTGAAGCCGTCACCGGACAACATTCAGGAGCTGTACCTGGATTCCCTGAAGGCCCTCGGCCTGGACCCATTGGTACACGACATCCGGTTTGTGGAAGACAACTGGGAGTCGCCGACGCTCGGCGCCTGGGGCCTGGGTTGGGAAATCTGGCTCAACGGTATGGAAGTCACCCAGTTCACCTACTTCCAGCAGGTGGGTGGCCTGGAATGCTTCCCCGTCACCGGCGAGCTCACCTATGGTCTTGAGCGTATCGCCATGTACTTGCAGGGCGTCGACAGCGTGTACGACCTGGTCTGGACCGAAGGCCCTGACGGTGTGGTCACCTACGGTGACGTGTTCCACCAGCAGGAAGTGGAGATGTCCACCTACAATTTCGAACACGCCGACACCGAATTCCTGTTCCACAGTTTCGACGTTCACGAGCGCGAAAGCGCCCGGCTGATCGAAGCCGGCCTGGCCCTGCCAGCCTACGAACAGGTTCTCAAGGCCTCCCATACCTTCAACCTGCTGGACGCCCGCCACGCGATCTCGGTAACCGAGCGTCAACGCTTCATCCTGCGGGTTCGCACCCTGGCCCGTGCCGTCGCCCAGGCGTACTTCGACAGCCGTCGCTCACTCGGCTTCCCGCTCGCCCCCGAGGCGTTGCGCAAGGAAGTCCTTGCTGCCGCTGAGGCCGCCGACGACAAGGCGAAAAGCAAGAAGGGCAAGAAAGCGAAGAAGGCACAGCAGGAACAGGGGAACGCATAACCATGGCTACACAGGATTTTCTGGTTGAACTGGGCACTGAAGAGCTGCCTCCCAAGGCCCTCAAGCCGCTGTCTGACGCCTTCACCCAGGGCATTACCCGGGGTCTGGAAGAAGCGGGCATCGAATTCGGCAAGGTCGAAGCCTTTGCCGCTCCGCGCCGTCTTGCCGTGCGTGTCCGGGATCTGGCTGACTCCCAGCCGGACAAGTCCGTGGAAAAGCGTGGCCCTGCCGTCAAGGCAGCCTTTGACGATGCCGGCAACCCAACCCGCGCGCTGACTGGCTTTGCCACGTCTCTGGGTGTTACCCCGGACCAGCTCGACACCCTGGAAACCGACAAGGGTGCCTGGGTGGTCTATCGCACGGTGGAGCAGGGCAAGCCCACGGTAGAGCTGATGCCGGACCTGGTGGAGCAATCCCTGGCCGGCCTGCCGATTCCCAAGCGCATGCGCTGGGGTGCCCACCGCACCGAATTTGTACGTCCGGTCCATTGGGTTGTCATGCTGTTTGGCAACAAGGTGATCGAGGCGCCGATCATGGGCCTGAACCCGGGCAACAAGACCCGCGGCCATCGCTTCCATTGCCCCAAGTCCCTGATCGTGCCCACACCTAACGATTACGAAGTCATCCTCAAGCAGGAAGGCTACGTCATCGCCGACTTCGCCGAGCGCCGGGAGCAAATCCGTGCCGGCGTGACCGAACTGGCCGAGAAGGAAGCCGGTGGGAAAGCAGTGATTGATGAAGACCTGCTGGACGAAGTCACCGCGCTGAACGAGTGGCCAGTGCCATTGATGGGTCGATTCGAGGAACGGTTCCTCGAGGTTCCTGCAGAAGCCCTGATTTCCTCCATGAAGGAACACCAGAAGTACTTCCACGTGGTGGCCGCCGACGGGGAAATGCTGCCGCTGTTCATCACTGTTGCGAACATCGAGAGCAAGGATCCTTCACAGGTGGTTTCCGGTAACGAGAAAGTGATCCGGCCCCGCCTGTCGGACGCCGCCTTCTTCTACGAAACCGACCGGAAGACCAAGCTTGAGGACCGCGTTGACGCCCTCAAGCCCATCGTGTTCCAAGAGAAGCTGGGCAGCATCTACGACAAGTCCGTACGCGTCGCTGCGCTGGCAAAGAAAATTGCTGACGCCATCGGCAGTGATCCGGCCCTGGCCGAGCGCGCGGCCATGCTGGCGAAGACTGACCTGGTCACCGAAATGGTGCTGGAGTTCACCGACCTGCAGGGCATCATGGGTCAGTATTACGCCGCTAACGACGGCGAACCGGAAGACGTGGCCAAGGCGCTGAACGAGCAGTACATGCCCCGTTTCGCTGGCGACGATTTGCCAACAACCCTGACCGGCTGTGCCATTGCCATCGCTGACCGTCTGGATTCCCTGGTGGGCCTGTTCGGCATCAACCAGCCGCCATCCGGCACCCGGGACCCGTTCGCCCTGCGCCGGGCCTCTCTCGGTGTGCTTCGCATCATCATCGAACGTGAACTGCCGCTGGATCTGCAGACATGCTGCGAGTGGGCCGAAGAGTATTTCACGGTACTGACCGAGCAGAATACCGCCAGCACGGTTGTGGACTACATGCTGGAGCGTTTCCGCGCCCATTACGATGAGCAGGGCATTGGTGCCGAGGTTTACCTGGCCGTTCACGCCCGCCGTCCGACCCGCCCGCTGGATTTCGACCGCCGGGTGAAAGCGGTGGAAGCTTTCCGCCAGCTGCCCGAAGCGCAGGCCCTGGCCGGCGCCAACAAGCGGGTTTCGAACATCCTGACCAAGCAGGGTGGTGACAGCATCGGTGAAACCGTCGACGCCAGCCTGCTGCAGGACAGTGCGGAAAAGGCGTTGGCCGAGCAGGTTGACCAACAGGCCGCCAAGGTCCTGCCACTGTTCGAGAACGGCGACTACGCCAGCGCTTTGAGCTCCCTGGCCAGCCTGCGGGAACCGGTGGATAACTTCTTTGATGAGGTGATGGTCATGGCCGACGACGACGCCATCCGGAACAACCGACTGGCTCTGCTGAACCGTCTGCGCAACCTGTTCCTGCGCGTTGCGGATATCTCCCTGCTGCCCACAGCAGGCTGAGATCAGCCGAAGGAACGCGCGCACAGCGATGCTGATCATTCTGGATCGGGACGGGGTCATCAACGAATACGATGGCAATTACATCTGCTCAGCGGATGAATGGCACCCCATTCCCGGCAGCGTAGAAGCGGTGGCCCGGCTCTGTAACGCCGGCCACCGCATCGCCATCGCCACCAACCAGTCCGGCATCGGCCGAGGTTACTACGACACCGATGAACTGGACGCCATGCATGAAAAGCTGGAGCGACTGGTGGAGGCCGAGGGTGGCTGCATCGATTTCATCGCCTACTGTCCCCACCATCCAGACGACCAATGCTGCTGTCGCAAGCCGCTGACGGGGCTACTGGAACAGATTCGCCAACATTTTCACCTGGCGAGCCTTGAAGGGGCCATCATGGTCGGGGACAGCCGCAAAGACCTGGAAGCCGGCCACGCTGCAGGTTGCCACCCGGTACTGGTAAGAACCGGCAATGGCGAGGAAACCGAACGCCACCTGGACGCCAGACCGATGCCCGGCGCCGATGTCAGTATCTACGATAATCTCAGCAAATTTACGGATGCCCTTTTATCCGCCGAGGGCTGGTAAAACCAAAGTGAATCCGTATAATACCGGCCGTTGATCGGCGTGTGGCGCAGCTTGGTAGCGCACTTCGTTCGGGACGAAGGGGTCGCAGGTTCGAATCCTGCCACGCCGACCATTTTCCCGTTTGTTTCCTTCCTTTCTCCCCTATCAGTACGCAGCAAAAGATCACCCTAACTTCGCCGCCATCAATCACAGCGCTGATTATATAACTAAAGCAATGGCTCCACGGGAAGCAAGGAAAACAGAAACACCAACGCACGCTTGAAAGCCCCGGTATTCGGCTCATGACGGTGTTCGACTGTCTCCGCTCCGTTGAATTCCAGCCAACGCAGTTCACCCTCGTCGTCCAGGATAACCTCGTAGGCCGCCAGCTTTACCTGCTCGGGAAAAGCCGACTCCAGGGCGTTGGCCAGTTCCGGGCTCCTGATCAGGAATCCCAGCTCGGTGTTCAGGTTTGCTGAACGGGGGTCGAAATTGAAGGAGCCAACAAAAAGCGTCTCGCCATCCACTGCGAACGTTTTGGCGTGAAGGCTGGCTGCGGAACTGCCGACAATACCGCCAGAGCTACGGCGCTCGTCTTCATTCTCCGACCTGAATTTACGCAGCTCGAACAACTCGACACCCGCTTCCAGTAAAGCCTCCCGGTATTTGGCATAACCTGAATGCACCAGGGCGACGTCGTTGGCTTCCAGGGAGTTGGTGAGAATCCGCACCTCCACACCGGCGCTTTCAAGGTCGCGGAACAGCTCAACGCCACGATTACCGGGAACGAAGTAGGGCGAAACCAGGGTCACTGTCTTTTTGGGTTCACCGAGTGCCAGGGCGAGCTGTTGGCTCAATAGACCCTGCTCTTCTTCGAGCCCCTGGGCTTTCGCCGGATCATCGCTGACCATCTCCACCGGCGCCCAGACAAACGACACCTCCCCGTCCAATAACGCTTTGAGAAAATCCGAATTGTGCAAAGCAGCGACAAAGCGCCGGGCTTCAGCATCCTGTTGAACGGAAGCAAGGTCGGCTGCCATAGCATCCAGATCTTCATCATTGGCGCCTGCCAGCAACCGATCCGCCGGGTACGCAGACTGACTCGCCCAGTAGCGATCAAAATCCCCGGAAACACGATCCACGACAGGCCCGATCGCCAGAACGTCCAGATCCGCGAAAAGGGCACCGTCACCCACACCGAAATACTCATCGGCAATGTTGCGGCCGCCAATGATGGTGGCCTGGTTGTCAGCCGTGAATGACTTGTTGTGCATCCGGTGGTTCAGGCGACCAAAATCGGTCAGAAACCCGAGGGCCCGGGAGCTGCGAATCACAAACGGATTGAACAGCCGAACCTCAACGTTGTTATGGTGATTCAGCGCCGCCAGCCAGTCGTCCAGGCCGGCGATGCCGTTGTCGTCCAGAAGCAGTCGAACCCGAACGCCACGCTCGGCCGCCCGATAGAGCGAGTACAAAAGCAACTTACCAGTAATATCATCCCGCCAGATGTAGTACTGAACATCCAGGGAGGTATCGCTGGCCTCGGCGAGCAACGCGCGGGCAACAAAAGCATCAAGGGGATGCTCCAGCGTAGCAATGCCGTTCAGGTCAGGATGACTTTCGATTTCTTTACTAATCGCCTGACCAAGACGGGTATCTGCAGTTAGCTCTTGAGCAAACGCTTCGGACTGCGACCGGTCTTTCAGGGAGGGCAATGCGCAGCCTGTCTGGACCAACACCAGTGTGATGAATGCAAGCATAGCCCAGCTTTGCCGGGCACTGTGTTTTGGCAAAACACCCTCTCTTAATGGCAAACGCCAACTCCTGCAAGAGCCCGAATCTACATCAATCCCTCAAGCGCCTGATAATCCGCATGCCCCACTGGGGTAATCCGGGTGGCGTGCTGGCTGTCGAGAAAGTCACTCAGGCGTGGTGATTGCGTAGTCATCAACTCGAGCAACTTCTGACGAACAGAATGGCACAAGTTATTGCGGAAAACGAAAGGATCGTAGTGCAAGGGCGATGAGCGCCAAAGCACGCGGAAAGAATCTGCATTGATAATTCCCCGTCTGAGATATTCATCCGCGCGGGCACTGGAGACGAAAGCAGCATCAACGTCACTGTCTAGCAGAGCATCCATCGCCTTGTCATGGCCCCCGGCGTACACCAGGGCGCCAAAGAAACGCTCAAACGGCACGCCAACGACTTCCGGGAACATGGCTTTGGGTACCACAGCCCCCGAGGTGCTGGAGGGGTCGCCGAGAGCAACACGGGCACCTCTCAGGCCTTCTCTGTCTTTCACGCCGGTTCCATCATTCACGATCAGCATGGAATTATAGTAGCTGCCCTCTGGCGTAAAGAATCCAGCTTCCACGGCCAGAGATGCAAAGGCTTCGATGCCGGGGTTGCGTCTACGAGCGATGATATAAGATGCCGGACCCAGCACCGCAACATCGACGGCGCCCGAAACGATTGAGTCGATCGCGCTCTCATAGGAGCTCGCCCTGATCAGCTCAACCGGCACGCCAAGCTCATCACTGAGAAGCGCCATCAAAGGCTGAAATTCCTGAAGCTGCTCATCGATGTCCTTCTTGGGCACCACGGTAAATGTCAGCCCGGTAACCTCACACACCCCCGGATTTTCTTTCGCCAGAAGCGTCAAAGGCAAGATGACTCCCATTAGCAGGGCGAGTAGTCGAAGCATCAAACAGCAGCCTCCGCATTGGAAAAAGTTTCGAGAAAATCCGGAATGTCTTCTGGCGGCATAGGCCGACTCAAGTGATAGCCCTGAGCTATATCGCATCCGGCAACTTTCAGGTGCACTACCTGTTCCCTTGTTTCGACACCCTCCGCAACCACTTTGAGGTTCATTCGTTTAGCCAGAATAATAGTGGAAGAAACAATCGGGCTGTCGTCGTGACTATTGCAGATTTTAGCGATCAAACTTCGGTCAATCTTCAACTTGTCCACTGGAACCGCTTCCAGGTGGGCAAATCCTGAATAGCCTGTGCCAAAGTCATCCAGACTCAGTTTCACACCAGCAGCTTTGAGAGAGTGCAGGCTCTCGACCGCATTAACATCAAGCATCGCAGTTTCGGTTATTTCCAGCTCCAAGTGCCGCGTCTCCAGGCCATATTCTGAGATCAGCTCAAGCACCTGTCGGCAAAACTCTGGTTGGGCAAGCTGAATCGGGGAAACATTCACCGCAATCGGCCTTATTGATACTTCATCATCCAGTTTCCACTCTGCTATCTGGGCACAGGCGAGCCGCAAGACCTCCATGCCGAGAGGAATAACAAATCCACTGTTTTCCGCCATCGGGATAAAGCGGTCGGGGAAAAGCAGACCGAATTCCGGATGCTGCCAGCGCACCAGGGCCTCGTAACCGACCACCTCCATGGAATCCAGGCAAACCTGCGGCTGGTAGTGCATTACAAATTCACGATTTCGCAGAGCATCTGCGAAGGCCTGTTCCAGATGGAACTCCTCCACATCCTTGAGATTGAGCGATTGGTCAAAGAAGCGGTATTGGCCCCTGCCCGCCTTTTTGGCGGAGTACATGGCGGCGTCGGCACAGCGCAAGAGGCTTTCAACAGTCTGGCCGTCCCTCGGGCAAATCGCGATGCCAATGCTGGGACTGCTGTTCAATTCCGTGCCATTGAGCTCATAAGTCGCGGACAGATGCCGTGTTGCCCCATCGGCCCACTGCTCAATGTCACTCTCGGTGCGATTGCCCGCCAGCAGGACGACGAACTCATCGCCGCCAAAACGGGCCGCGACATCATCGGTGTCCAGCAGGCGCTGAATCCTGCCCGCAACAGCCTGAAGCAGGAGGTCACCCACCTCATGGCCCAGAGAATCGTTGATTGATTTGAAACGATCCAGATCGATAAACAGCATTGCCGACAGGCGCCGGTTGCGGCGCTGTTCATCGAGCGTGCCCGTGGCGATATCGAGGAATTGCCGGCGGTTGTAGAGGCCACTGAGGTGGTCAATGGATGCTGCCCGGCTACTTCGAGCATGCTCACCTTCCAGTCGCTGAATCAGTTGCTGATTTTTGCGCTCCGATAGCTGCAGGGCCTGCATAACGGATTGTTGCTGCTTCAGAGCACGCACCAGCCAGAGCACGATGCATCCCACCAAAAGCGTCATCAATAAGTTCAGGATCAACTGCTTATACTGATCGCTCCAAAGCGGACCAAGAATTTCGGCGAAAGGCTGGGTGACACTGACTGTAAAACCATGGATCGGTCGGGTGACAAATACCTGTTGGTACCGCTGTCCGGCACTCTCAAACCTGTTCGTTCCAGTGTTGAGCCGGCCTGTCAACGCAGGCTTGATACGTGGAATGCGAAGGCCGCCCAGAATGACGCCATTGGTATCCGCACGCATCCACTCATCGCCTTTCGCATCAAGAATCTGGATAAAGCCTTTCGGCCCCAGTTCTACGTGCTGCAGCAGACCCGCCAGGTAACCGATATCCAGTTCGACCAAGATCAATCTGTTTAAAGGCTCATAACCCGGCGCGCCAGCTGGCACGAGGAATGGAAGGCGCCAGCTGGGACCAGTGCTGTTTGACTCCGGATCTCCCGACTTATGCGGTAATAGAGGCACGAAACCGTGCTCGTCCAGGTGCCGGTCCAGTTGTCCATACCAATCAGACAGACTCATCCTGGCGGCCTCGGGGTGGCTGGCATAAAGAACATTGCCACTGCCGTCGTAGACACTCAAACGATTGAATACCGGATCCTCGGCCAACAAGCCCAGCAGCCTTTCAAAGCCCGAGCTTTCCCGGGCAGGATCTGCCATCACCAGACTCCCCATGGCTCTGGCTCGATCCGTCATCTGCTTGAGACTTTCAGAAACGATCAACGCAAGATTGCGGTGCTCAGACTGTCTTGCCTGGAGCGCCTCAGTTCGGGAAGTAATGGTCTGGTAGCCAAACAGGGCCCAGATAAAGACAACCATCAGGGCGCCCAGAACCAGCATGGCGATCTGAACAGCACTGAGGGAGGAGGCGGGCTTTCGCTGCATTAAAGTTACCCTGGCGGAATGGCGTTTGACTGGCAGTTGAACAGGCCTTCCGTTGGCAACTCTTCGATCCTGAAACAGAGGGAGGGTATGTAAGACCATACCCGATGCTTCGCTACGCTATCAGCAGCTTATGGCAGTTCCGTGACAAACACTGGCCCCGCGGCTCTCTTCTACTCTCCAATGCGTTAAACCTATTTGTTCTATAGATATAACCATATTGGCTAAGAGCCATCGAACGGGTTATCGTTATTCCGACATCAAGAGGCAATACGCCTCCACCAGCAAAACCCGACAGGAGATTCATCATGAGTTTATTGCTTGGCTCTACCGCCCCGAACTTCACCATCGACAGCACCGCCGGCCAGATCAACTTCCACGAATGGGCAGGCGATTCCTGGGTATTCTTCTTCAGCCACCCGGCCGACTTCACCCCGGTCTGCACCACCGAGATGGGCCGCACGGCTCAGCTGGCGAAAGAATTTGAAGCCCGCAACGTGAAGCCCCTGGGTCTGTCCACCGACACCGTGGAAGAGCACGTAAAGTGGATTGAAGACGTCAACGACACCCAGAACTGCGACCTCCAGTTCCCAATCGTTGCCGACGCTGACCACAAAGTGGCCGAGCTGTACGAAATGATCCACGCTGGTGAAAGCGAAACCGCCGCAGTACGCAATGTGTTCATCATCGACCCGAACAAAAAGATTCGTCTGACCATGACCTACCCGATGGCGGTAGGCCGTAACTTCGACGAGATCCTCCGGGTTATCGATGCCCTGCAAACCGGTGATGCCAATAAAGTTGCCCTGCCGGCAGACTGGCGCAAAGGAGACGATGTGATCATTCCGCCCTCCATTTCCAACGAGGAAGCCAAGGGTCTGTTCCCGCAGGGCTGGAATGAAATCCGTCCTTACCTCCGCACCACCAAGCTTTAATCCCGTTCGCGGATAAATAAGGGGCCCGCCGTTCGGCGGGCTTCCCCAATGCAGGAGGAAGCCATCATGAAGCATATACTGACAGCCCTGCTCGCCACTATCACCATTGCTTTCAGCGCCCAGGCAGAAGAAGCACTTTCCCTTACCCCACAACAAACCTATGACATGGTTCAGAAGCAGGGGGACCAACTGCTGTTTGTGGATGTCCGGGATCCAGTGGAAATCATGTTTATTGGCTTTACCGATGTCGTCGACAAGAATATCCCGTTCAAACTCGCCGATCGCTCGACTTTCCTTGATGACAAGGGTCGGTTTGCCATGAACACCAATCCGGAGTTCGCGGTAGACGTAGAAAAAGCGCTTAAAGAGAAAGGTCTTACCAAGGATGACCTGGTTATTACCATGTGCCGCTCCGGTTCCAGCCGTGGCAAGCCCAGCGCGGAATACCTGATGGAACGGGGCTTCACCAATGTGAAGTACATTGACCACGGCTTTCAGGGCAGTGGTGCCAAAGAAGGCAAGAAGAAAGGCATGAGAATCGTGAACGGCTGGCAGAACAACGGCCTGCCATGGTCCATGAAACTCAATCCAGAGAAGATCTATCGTCCGTGAGTGGGATTTAAACGCCCGGGGTCGTTGCGCCCCGGGCTTCCGCCCTCAGAAGGTGAACGTGCGAATCTTCGAGTTCAGCATCTGGCCGGCCATTTCCGGCGGCATGGCAACGCCAACGCCGTCAATCAGATCGTCCTTGCCGTAGTCGCTGTTCGGAAGGTACAGCGCACACACCTTCGCCTCGCCACCCTGCTTGAGCAGGCCACGCAGCATCTGCCCCGGTGTCACATCCTTGGGCTTGAGCGCAGGCGCTTCGTAGGACTTAAGTGCCAGGTCACCGGCCTTGTCGCAGAGCAGCACGTTTACCTTGGCCCCCTGCTGGGCCATGGTGTTGGAAAGCACCATCGCCATGCCCTGGGTCTGCAGCGAATCGCTGGACAGGATCACCAGCACTTCTTCAACACCACCTTTATGACTGTCGGCGTGAACGCTGAAAGGTACGGCGGCAATCAGCGCAGCGGCGGCGATGGCTTTGATTGATTTGATCATGGGAGAAATTCCTTTTTGTTTGATCGAAAGACTTCAAAACCAATGTATCTGGCCAAGATCGAGCCTTCAGTGACAAAGTCACTTTCAACGCTATGCCTGACGTAAAGCTGGCCTGCCCCGCATATTCCCAATTAATCTAATGATAGATCCATAAGTTTGGTACGCTTTGATATATCTCAAGCACCACACGCGCAGAGCAAACAAAGACAAGAGGTTCGAGGCATGACCAGCAACACAACCACCACAGGCAGCGTCAAAAGTCACACAGTCGTGATCGTGGGCGGCGGGGCGGCCGGTATATCGGTGGCATCCAGCATTCACAAACGGGACAGCAATATCGACATTGCCATCGTCGAGCCCGCCACCCGGCACCACTACCAGCCCGGCTGGACCATGGTCGGCGGCGGCGTGTTCAGGCCCGAGGTCACCTCCAAGCCCATGTCAGACGTTATGCCCAGTTTCGTGTCCTGGTATAAGCAACCGGTTAGCGGCATCGACCCGGACAACAACCAGGTAACCCTGGGCGATGGCTCTTCCATCGGATACAAAGCCCTGGTGCTCGCCCCTGGCCTGGAACTGAACTGGGCTGGCATCGAAGGCCTCGAAGAGGCCCTCGGTTCCAACGGCGTCACCTCCAACTACCGGGAGGGCATGGCCAGCTACACCTGGGACATGGTTCAGAACCTCAAGAAAGGTCGCGCCCTGTTCAGCCAGCCGTCAATGCCGATCAAATGTGCCGGCGCGCCCCAGAAAGCGATGTATCTGTCCGCCGATTACTGGCTCAAGCATGGTGTGCTGAACGACGTGGATATCCAGTTCCATAACGCTGGCGCCGTTCTGTTTGGTGTGGCCGATTACGTCCCGGCCCTGGAAGCCTACATCGAAAAATACGGCATTGACCTGAACTTCCAGAGCACGCTGGTTGCTGTGAACGGGGCCGCGCAAACGGCTGTGTTCCGCTCGACCGACAGCGAGGGCAAGAACCAGGACCGCGAGATTAGTTTTGATATGCTGCACGCCGTGCCACCCCAGCGGGCACCGAAGTTGATCCGGGAGTCTGCCCTGGCCAATGAAGGCGGCTGGCTGGATCTTGAGGACGACACCCTGCGCCACAAAGCCTACGCCAACATCTTTGGCCTTGGCGACGTGAGCGGAACTGGCAACGCTAAAACCGCCGCTGCGGTGCGCAAACAGGCGCCGGTGGTGGCGGAAAACCTGGTGGCCACGCTCCGAAACCAGCCCCTTGAAGCCGCCTACATGGGCTATGGCTCATGCCCGCTCACGGTGGAGAACGGAAAGATCGTTTTGGCAGAATTCGGCTACGGTGGAGTACTCCAGCCCAGCTTCCCGAAATGGATCAACGACGGCACCAAGGCTACCCGCGCCGCCTGGTGGTTGAAGGCCAAGCAGCTGCCAACACTCTATTGGCACGGGATGTTGAAGGGACACGAATGGCTGGCCAAGCCGGCGCCGCGCTCAGCCAAACACTGATTTCATGCCATACCGGAACGCTCCGTTCCGGTATTTTTCAATCCCGATATTTCTGCAGTAACCGTACTTGCGCTCCTGGATTTATTTCTTTACGAGGGCTTTCAATAAGAAATACTACCAATTCAGCTTTTCACTTATCCTGATCAAGGAATGGCCAGGCCATGACTTTTTGAGGACTCTCAATGCGTAAAAACCTTCCCGTAACCAACCACGAAAAAACGTTCAAGCCGTCCCAGAAACTGATTTCCTCAACCGACCTCAAAGGCAAGATAAAACATTGCAATCAAGCCTTCGTTGAAATCAGCGGCTTCAGTCGGGAAGAGCTCATTGGACAACCCCATAACATCGTTCGTCATCCGGACATGCCGCCCGAGGCTTATGAGAACATGTGGTCTTACCTTAAAGCCGGTAAACCCTGGATGGGGCTGGTCAAAAACCGGTGCAAAAACGGTGACTTCTACTGGGTCAGTGCCTATGTCACGCCAGTGACTGAAAAGGGCCAGATCGTTGGCTACGAATCAGTCCGCTCCTGTCCGGAAAGAAGCGATGTCCAACGGGCAGAAAGACTCTACGCATCCATGCGGGCCGGAAAATCGTCCACAAAGCTCTCGCAACGCGTCCAGCCGGCATCCCTGTTCCTTGGCCTGGTTTTCCTGGTTGCTGCAGCGCTTTTCGTAACCAGCCATGAATACCTCTCTGAAATGGTTCTGGCCATCGGTGTGGTTGCCTACGCCATATGGATGCACATGGCAAAGCGGCACCTCATGACCTCGGTAATGAAGTTATTGGAAAACAACTTCAGCGATAACCTTGCAGCTCAGAGTTATACCGACGATGACCTGGAGCTTGGCAGGATCAAGGTAGCGGTACTGGCGTTGCGATCTCATCTTGATGCCGTCCTGACGAGGCTGGAGGACTCCGCCGGCCAGGTGAAAACCACCGCCGTCCGGGGGCTGGAAATCGCCTATGAGGCGCAGGAAACGCTAAACAAGCAGCAAGCAGAAACTGAACAGGTGGCTGCAGCGGTTCATGAGATGTCGCAAACCATTGCCGATGTATCCGCCAACGTTCAGTCAACGGCGGACAAAGCCGAGGGCGCCCGGGAGTTCGCCCACCAGGGTTCGGAGGTGGTCGCCGGGACCCGTAAGGCCATTGAGAACCTCAAGAAAACCGTTCACGAAATCAGTGCGTCGGTGGGGCAGCTTTCAACGCAGACCCAGCAAATCGCCTCAGCCGCAAAGATTATTGAAGACATCGCAGATCAGACCAACCTACTTGCTCTGAACGCAGCCATAGAGGCAGCCCGTGCCGGAGAGCACGGGCGTGGCTTTGCCGTTGTGGCGGACGAAGTCCGCAGTCTTGCCAAACGAACCCGGGATTCCACCAGCGACATCCACGGCATCGTGGAGGCGCTGATCAGCCGCTCATCAGATTCTGTGAAAGTCGCCGATCAGGGCACGGCCGCGGCTGACGCGGGCCTCGAGCAAATGCTGGAAGCGGAGCAGACCCTGAACGACATCGCCGGCACTGTCAGTACCATCGCCGAAATGGCCATGCAGATGGCGGCTGCGGTGGAAGAGCAGGCCCAGGTGTCTGATCAGATCAATGAGCAGGTTGAAAAAATCTCATCGCTGGCCACAAACAATCTGGCCAAAGGCGAAGAATCCACTCATAGTGTGAGGGAGATGGAGCAGATCGCGAGTGAACTCCACGAACTGGTGGTAAGGTTCAAATAGCCGTTGAACCTTGTTCGGAGACTGGCCGATGGCAAACCCGGGTATCGAGAAACGCAGACTGGCGGCGCTTGAGCGGCTCGGTATTCTCGATACTCCTCCAGAAGAGCGCTTCGAACGTTTGACCCGGATTGCGAAGCACTATTACGGGGTTAAGACGGCGCTCTTCTCGGTCCTGGACGCAGAACGCCAGTGGTTCAAATCCCGACAGGGACTGGACGAATCCGAGACACCTCGTTCTGTCGCCTTCTGTGACTACGCTATCCAGCAGGACAAAATCCTGCTGGTGGAGGATGCTGCCAAAGACCCCCGTTTCCGGAACAATCCCCTGGTTACCGGTAAACCCCACATCCGGTTCTACGCCGGCATGCCGGTACGCGAACCCAGTGGTTTCAAGATCGGCACACTCTGCATCATTGATGACAAGCCCCGCATGTTCACCGAGATCGAGCTGGACGTACTGCGCAGCCTCGCAAGTATTGTAGAGGACGAACTAGAGCGGGCTTTTCTTTCCACGACGACGGGCGAGTATGTCAAAGTCTCTCATCTGAGCCGTGCCATTCATCGGGCACAGAATGTCTTTCTGACCAGCGATAACGAACACGCGGCCTTCGAGTTGATGCTCAATGATCTGCTGGCACTAACCGGGAGCCAGTTCGGATTCATTGGCGAGGTACTCCAACGGAACGACGACGCTCCGTTCCTGAAGATCGGTGCAATCACCAATATAGCCTGGAGCCCCGAAACCCAGGCGCTTTATCAAGAGGTTGAGCGCAGGGGCATGATTTTCGACCGCCTCGACAATATCCTCGGCCTGCCCATGACCACTGGCGAAGTCATCGTTTCTGACTCGGTAGCCTCAGACAGCAGAGCGAAGGGCCTGCCAGAAGGCCACCCCCCCATAACGGCTTACATCGGTATCCCGGTCTTTTCCGGGGATCGGCAAATCGGTCTGATTGGCCTGGCCAATCGCCTGGGCGGATACACCGCCAGACTGGCCGAGGAACTGGAACCTCTGATGCAGACTGTGGGCAACCTGATCGAGCGAAAGCGCCTGTACCAGGAGAAGCGGGAACACCAGAAGCATCTCGAACAGGCAGCCAATTACGACGCGCTCACCGGCCTGCCGAATAGGCGCCGGATGACCGAACTGTTTGAACAGGAGTTGTTTGAAGCCAATCAGCGCGAGGGTCTGGTGTCGGTGTGCTTTATTGATCTCGATGGCTTCAAGGACATCAACGACCAGCATGGCCATGCCGTCGGCGATGCTGTACTGAAATCGGTCGCCGATCGACTGCTTGCGAGTGTCAGAGCTCATGATGTGGTTGCCCGCCTCGGCGGCGACGAGTTCGTGGCTATTTTGAGGGATGTCAACGACGAACGAGTCTATGCCAGGCTCCTGGAAGCCATTAGCCAACCGATAAATTACAAACGCAATGTACTGCATTTGTCCGGCAGCATGGGGGTCACGGTTTACCCCGAGGACGACTCGGACGCCGACCAGCTGCTTCGCCACGCAGACCAGGCCATGTACGCAGCCAAGGAGGCGGGCAAAAATAATTACGTGCTGTTTGATCTGGATTCTCACTACTCCCGGAAAGAACGAATCAAAGTGATTGAGCAGATGGGCACTGCTCTCGAGCTTGGCCAGCTGGAACTCTACTATCAACCGAAGATTCACTTCGGCAAACAAAGGGTGGAGGGCTTTGAGGCACTTATCCGCTGGAATCATCCCGAGGATGGCCTGCTGGGCCCCGGTCATTTTCTGGACCACATTGAATACACCGAATATGCCCGCAAGGTCGGCAACTTCGTGCTGGGTGAAGCCATCACACGACTCCAGGAGTTTCAAAGCAATGAGCTGCCCTACACCATCAGCGTAAACCTGAGCCCGTCGCACTTTCTGGGTCCGGGCTTCCGGGACGATCTGGAGGCCGCCCTGTATGAATGTCCGGTAGCGATACGTTCGCGCCTGATACTCGAAGTTCTGGAAACGACAACGCTGGACGATACCGACCGCGTTCTCGAGAACGTCAGCGCCTGCCGTGAGCTGGGCGTTGACGTCTCGCTTGACGACTTTGGCACCGGCTACTCTTCCCTGGACCTGTTCCGCCGGCTGGCTGCCCAGGAAATCAAGATCGATCGTTCGTTCGTATTCGATATGCTCGACAATCCAGACAGCGACATGATTGTCAGTGCCATCATCAGTCTGTCGAAAAGTTTCCGACGTCGTCTGGTGGCCGAGGGCATTGAGTCAGCAGAGGTAGAGGCTAAACTGATTGAACTGGGATGTGAGCTGGGCCAGGGTTTTTTCTACAGCAAACCACTGCCATTGAAACAGGCCCTGGAATGGGCACAGCGATTTGAATGGCAAAACCGGGACACGCGGAACGACTGGGTGATCTGAACGTCGTACTCAGAGTGAAGGCACATGGAACTGACACCGGAAATCCGACTGAAAGCAATTCTGGAAGGCACCGGAGCGGGTACCTGGGAATGGAATCTTGATACTGGCGAGGTTATCTACAATCCTCGCTGGGCAGACCTGCTCGGCTATTGCCTCGAAGAACTCCAGCCCGTCACCTTCAAGACCTGGGAAAACCTTTGCCATCCGAGGGACCTCCAGGAGGCCCGCGAGGCTCTGGCCCGCTATCTGGATGGTGACGCCCCACAGTTCGATTGCGTGGTCCGCATGCTCCATAAATGCGGGGACTGGCGCTACATTCACACCCGTGGCACGCTGCTTACCGACGATCGAGGCCTGGATACCCGCTGGCTGATGGGAACACACCTGGATGTCACCCGGGAGAAGCTGAGCCAACACCAGATGGAGCAACTCGCCAAATCCCTGCCGGGCATTATTTACACCTTTGTGCTGGAACCGGGCGGTCGCTACTACTTTTCCTACCTCAGCGAAAAAACCTGGGATTTTTACGGACTGACAGCAGAAGAATGTCTGTCTGATCCCGACAAGATCTTCAACCTGATCCATCCGGATGATCTCCCCAGAGTGCACGAGAGCATCGCCGTTTCTGCCGAGACCCTGGAGGAGTGGGTTTGCGAATACCGCGTCCAGACCAAACGCGGAAGCTACTGGCTCAAGGGCGTATCACTGCCCGACAAAGATCCTGATGGCCGAATCAGCTGGCACGGCATGACCATCAATATCGACACCCAGAAGAACCTGGAACTGGAGCTGGAACAACTCTCAATTACCGATGAACTGACCGGGCTATACAACCGGCGGTATATGCTGCGGAAGTTGCAGGAGTCCGTCGTGCAGGGAGAGAGGTACGGAGATACTTTCTCGCTGATTTCTCTGGATATCGATTTCTTCAAGATCATCAATGATTCCTATGGGCACCCAACCGGCGATGCGGTGCTAAAGCGCTTCGCCGATATCATCGAGTCCAGCACCCGAAAATCCGATATCGTAGCCCGCACGGGGGGTGAGGAATTTATTATCTTCATGCCCAATACCGGGCTGTCCGAAGCCGGCCAGGTGGCGGAATCCCTGCGGATTGCCCTGCAAACAGAGAGCTTTATCAGTGATGAAGGAGAAACCTTCAGCATCACGTTCAGTGCCGGGGTAGTTAACTGGTCCGGGTCAGATACCCAGAGCACTTCGGTTCGGGATTTACTATCGGCCTGCGACCAGTCACTGTATGCCGCCAAGCGATCTGGGCGTAATCGGGTAGTGGCCGATGGCGACGGAGAATGATCCCGGCCTGGTGCTCAACGTATTAAATACGCCCCAAACAATCATCAACGGAGAACAGGTATGATCGGATACGTCACCCTTGGCGTCAGTGATATGGAACGAGCAAAGGCATTCTATGCTGAATTGTTGAGTGACCAGGGGGCCAAGCTGCTTCTGGACATGGGCCGTATCGCCTTTATCGGCAAGCGAATGAGCGAGCCCATGATCGCCGTTTGCGTTCCCTTCAACGAAGAGCCCAACCATCCCGGCAACGGCAATATGGTCGCCCTTCCTGCGGGTTCCAAAGAAGGCGTGAATGCCATGTACAAGAAAGCGATCGAGCTTGGTGCTACCTGCGACGGTGAGCCCGGGCAGAGAATTCCGGACCAGTTTTACGGCGCCTATGTGAAAGACCCGGACGGCAACAAGCTGGCGTTTTTTGTATTCGGTTGATTAATTGCGGCCCTCAGACGAGGGCCGCAGTTTTTACATTTTCAGCTTACCGCTGTCGCCACTTCCGCCTTGCCGGTTTTCAGCAACGCGTAACCGAAACCGATCACCAGTGATCCCACGGTAATCGCAATCAGGTAGGGCAATACGGTACTAACCGCGTTCGGAATGGCAAGCACAAACAGCCCGCCATGGGGTGCCATCAGCTTGACGGTGAACAGCATCGACAGGGCACCGGTAATTGCGCCACCGATCATGCACACCGGAATTACCCGCAACGGATCCTTCGCCATAAAGGGTATCGCTCCTTCCGAGATAAAGCACAAACCCAACACGAAGGACGCCCGTCCGGCCTGGCGTTCCGCCTCTGCAAACTTACGCCGGGCGATGAACGACGCCACACCCATGCCGATCGCCGGCACCATTCCTGCCGCCATGATGGCCGCCATCGGTGCCGAGCCGCCGCTGCCCTCTGAAAGCAGACCCACGCCGAAGGTATAGGCCGCCTTGTTGACAGGCCCTCCCAGATCAAAGCACATCATGGCACCGAGAATGCCACCAAGCAGGATCGCATTGGTCGTTCCCATACTTTCGAGGAAACCGGTCAGGGCGCCCATGATGGCGGCCATGGGCTCTCCGATCACATAGATCATCCCCAGGCCCGTCACCAGACTGGCCAGCAAGGGAATAATGAGGATCGGCTTCAGCGATTCGATGCTCTCTGGCATCGGCAGTTTCTGGCTGATAAAGCGCGCGACATAGCCAGCCAGGAAACCCGCCACAATACCGCCGAGGAACCCGGCTCCCAACTCACCCGCCAGAAACCCACCGATCATGCCCGGCGCCAGGCCGGGACGGTCGGCAATCGACCAGGCGATGTACCCGGCCAGCAATGGAATCATCAGCTTGAACGCGGTACCGCCACCAATCTGCATCAGGGCGGCAGCCAGCGTGCCTTCTTCCTGAAACGCTTCAATTCCGAATACGAAGGACAGGGCGATCAGCAAACCGCCAGCAACCACCATGGGCAGCATGAAGGACACGCCGGTGAGCAGGTGCTTATAGGGCCCCCGCTTTTCGCCGCTTCCGGCACCACTGGTAGCTTTCTGCTGGCCGCCTTCAAAAACCACGGCCTCGACCAGGGCATCACGGATGGTATCGGCTGGTTTTTTCAGGGCCGCACCGGTCGAGGTCCGCCAGACCCGCTTGCCGGCAAAGCGTCCCGGGTCCACCTCAATGTCACAGGCCAGGATCACCACGTCGGCAGCAGCGATTTCTTCGGCAGTTAGAGGATCCTGCGCGCCAACTGAGCCCTGGGTTTCCACCCGGATCTTGTGGCCAGCGGATTCCGTCGCGGCGATCAGTGCCTCCGCCGCCATAAAGGTATGGGCGACGCCAGTGGGACAGGCAGTAACGGCAACAATCCGCTTACCCACCGAGGCACTGCCGACAGCGGAACTGGTTGCTGCAGATTCCTGACTGGCCATTGCCGGGTCCCAGGGTGTGGCTTCTGCCTGTGCCCTGGTCAGGATGGCGTCGGGATCTGGTAGGGCGGCGGTGACCGGAATCTGCAGCAGGCGTTTGCCTGCATAGGCTTCCAGATCTACCGGGACACCGACCGCGGCAATAACAAGATCCGCCTGTCGGATAGCCTCTTCGCTGGGTTTGTTGTCCGCTTTACCATCCGGGCCTCGAGTGTCAGTCGTAACAGACCAGCCGCGCCGGTTCGCCGCCCGCTCAAGGGCACGTGCGGCCAGAAAACGAGTTGCCACGCCCTGGGGGCAGGCGGTCACAATAATCAGGTTCATAACGGCATCTCTCCGGTGTTGTTTTCCGCGGGCCACGGCTGCACCCGGGTTTTTTGGAGAAGGGAAGAAAAGTCCGGGGCCTCGGGGTCTCCGACACCGATGTGTTGCACGCATTCGGCAGACAAAGCGGTGGCAAACTTCAGTATTACCTCATCGGGCTGGCCCAGAAGCACACCATGAAGCATGCCCGCCAGCAGCGTATCGCCGGCGCACACGGTGCTGACCACCGAGACCGGAGGTACCTGCGATCTCAAGGTGCCGGCCGGCGACGACCACAACACGCCGTCTGCACCCATGGACACGACCACGTGGGACACGCCGCCAGCACGGATGCCGTCAACCGTAGCTGCGACTGAGGCCAAATCCTTCAGGGGCATGCCGGCCCAGTCAGACAGCTCATCCGTGTTGGGTTTGATGGCAAAGGGTCCCGCTTTGATGCCGGCCTTCAGGCCCTCGCCACTGGTATCCAGCCAAACGGCTTTGCCGGCCCTGGAGGCCTGCTGCACCAGGGCTGCCAGTCCGGACGGCGGAAAACCATCGGGCAGACTGCCAGCGATCACCACCACGTCGCATTCCGGCAACAGCGGCGCCAGCCGGAATTCCAGGCGCTGGAGGGCATCTTCCGGCATCCGGAAACCCGGCCCGTTCAGGTCGGTCACCCGGCCACCGGCCTCGGCAATTTTGATATTGATGCGGTTCTGGCCCGGAACGCGCACAAAGCTGTCCTGCAGCCCTTCGGCGGCGAATAGGCGCTCAAAGGACGTGGCATTGGCTTCGCCCATCAGGCCGGTCACCGTGACCGAATGGCCCAGTCGCGCGAGTACACGGGCCACGTTTATGCCCTTGCCCGCCGGTTCCAGCCGGGTATTGCCGGTGCGATTGACTTCACCGACGGCAAGGGTCGGAGTTTCAACGCTGAGATCCAGGGCCGGGTTCAGAGTGATTGTGAGGATATTGGCCATCACCAGGCCTCCAGGGCATCACGCACCTCGGCCGCCGTTGCCAGGGACAGGGCCTTTTCAGCCTGCCGACGAGCGGTTTCAAGGTTTAGGCCACGAATACAGGCCTTGACCAGGGGTACCCGACGGCTGGTCACAGACAGCTCGTCCACCTCCAGCCCGACCAGTACCGGAATGGCCTGGGGGTCGGACGCAAGCTCACCGCATACCCCGACCCAGCGATTGTGGGCATGAGCGGCTTCCACGGTCATCCGGATCAGCCGCAATACCGAGGGGTGCAGTCCATCCGATTCCGCCGACAGCTGTCCGTGGCCACGGTCGATGGCCAGGGTGTATTGGGTCAGGTCATTGGTGCCGACCGAGAAGAAGTCCACCTCGGGCGCCAGGGTCGACGCCAGCAAGGCACAGGAGGGCACTTCTATCATCACGCCAACCTGAACATCGCTGGCGGCCACCTCCGCCTGCACTTGGGAGACAATTGCCCTGGCAGCCCGGAACTCTTCTACATCCTTGACCATAGGGAACATGATGCGCAGGGGCCGGTCGCCAGCGGCAGTCAGCAGCGCCCGCACCTGGGTTTCCAGGATGTCCGGCCGGGTCAGTGACAGCCGGATACCACGCATGCCCAGAAACGGGTTGTCTTCCTGGGGCAACGGCCAGTAATCCAAGGGCTTGTCGCCGCCCACGTCCAGGGTACGGGCCACCAGGGGCAGGCCGTTCAGGGCGTCAAACGCGTGTTGGTATTCACTGACCTGGGTGGCCAGATCCGGCGCTTCCGGATGGGCCATGAAAATGAACTCGGTACGAAGCAGGCCAACACCGTCGGCGCCCCTTTCCACGGCATCCGGGGTGTGTGCGGTGTTGCCGAGATTGGCGCAGACTTCGATGGTATGGCCATCTTCGGTAGTAGCAGGCTGATTGCGGTTTTCATGGGCTTCGGCCTGCAACGCTTCCAGTTGTTGCAAACGGCGACGGATCTTCTCGCATCGCCCGGCCCCGGGGTTCGGCACCAGGCAGCCCCGTTCGCCATCCACCACCAGATCAGAGCCATTCAGGATAGTCAGTATTCGCTCACCGGCACCCACAACCGCTGGCAGGCCCAGGGCTCGGGCCAGAATCGCACTGTGGGACGTCGCTCCCCCGCGGGCTGTGACCAGGCCGCGCACCCGGGTGGTATCCAGCCGAGCCACATCCGACGGCCCCAGATCATCGGCCACCAGTATATAAGGGGTGTCCGGCGGCGTCGGCATGCCCACGCCACAGAGGTTGGCCAGGACCCGGCGCCCGACGTCCCGCAGATCCGCGGCGCGTTCCGCCAGCAAACGGTCAGCCAGTGCTTCCTGGGCCCGGGCCGCGGTATCTATGGCTTTCCACCAGCCTGCCTCGGCGGACGCCCCTTCGTTGATCGCTTCCAGCGTCGCCTGGTAGAGATCTTCGTCCTGTAGCATCTCCACATGCACCGAAAGAATTGGCGCGGCCTCACCACCTTCAGCTTGCCGGATCAGGGTCCGGAGCTGACCATCGGCCTCATCCATGGCCTGGTTAAGGCGCTGGATCTGCTGCTCACTGTCCGCGGCGGACTCCGGATACTCCAGCTCCGGCTGGCGCATCACAAACGCCGGCGCCAGCGCCAGCCCCGGTGACGCAGCCACGGCTTTCACCGGTTGGTCATCAGCCAACGGCTCTGAAGGCTGAACGCTGGGCTCCGCTGTTTGCTGCTCCGCCGAGCGTAACGGCGCGACCTTTTCGCCCAGACCCTCTTCGATGGCTTTGGTCAGGGAGTTAATGGCCTGCGCGGCCTCATCTCCTGTTGCCGACAGCAGAAGCGTCTGGCCCCGGCGAGCGCCCAGGCCGATCACCCGGGTGAGGCTGGTGGCGGACACCGCACTGCCGTCACCCTCCAGAAGACGAATCCGGATGCCGGCATTGTGTCGGCGGGCCTCCTGGACCAGTTGCTTCGCTGGCCTCGCATGCAGCCCGTGGGTATTAAGCAGGGTCACTTTGGCGGTGACCGCATCAGCAGCCTCACCGGACAGCCGGGCCAGCACAGCCTCGGCGCTCAGGCCATCAATGGGTTCATTACGAGCCAGGAAGTTATCAATGCGATCGAGCAGGTCATGACATTCGTCACCGGGACCGGCCAGGCAGAACACGCCCCGCAGTTCCGGCGTCGCCCGCCTGGGTGTCGCCAGGGACAGGGTCGGGCGTCTGGCACCAACGGTATGATGGGTCAGCCAGAAACCCTGGCCGAGGGCCACTGGCGGCTGACCGATAATGCTGGCCAGAAACTCTGTGTCCACACAGCGCAGGCTCTGCAGGCGCGCGGCGGCAATCAGGGACAGCTCATTCGGAGTGGAAGCATCGATGCCCAGGCACAGGGTTTCGGTGTCGCATTTGGCCACCGCCGGAGCTTTGGATAGCAGGGCAACCAGCTCGGCGGCATCCGTGGCCCGGCCCAATTTTTCCGCCAGCCCGGGCTTGTCCAGCACGCGGGTCAGGTGGCGGAGAATATCCAGGTGTTCGTCAGACTGGGCCGCAATAGCCACCAGCACATGAACCCGTGCATTGTCGTGCCAGGTGATGCCTTCCGGGAACTGAAGAATGCGGATACCGGTTTTGAGAACGGCATCCCGGCTTTCCGGTGTACCGTGGGGAATGGCAATGCCGTTACCCAGTACCGTGGACGATTGCTGTTCACGGGCCTTCATTCCGGCCAGGTAATCGGGGGATGTTCGGCCAGCGGCCTCAAGATCCCGGGCTGCCTGTTGCAGTGCGTCCTGCCAGTCAGAGGCAGTGGCACCCAGTAGAACGTCATTGGCAGTCAGCGTCAGCATGATCGTTGCCTCGCTTTTTGTTTTGATACTGCGTCTTTGTTTCGATACCGCGTATCGGTTTTTGTTTGCTGAATCGTGTCAGCATGCTTAAAATCGATGATGAAACAGATATGATCAGAAATCAAGCAATCTTTTAATCGGAGCTGTCGCCCATGACCCTTGCGGAACTTGCCCGGCTTGCCGGCGTTTCAAGAACCACGGCCAGCTATGTCATCAATGGCCAGGGCGCTACACGGCGCATCAAACAGGACACCATCGAGAAAGTGCTGGCGGTGGCCAAGGCCCATGACTTTCAGGTAGATACCCAGGCGGCAGCGCTGCGGGGTGGCGCCAGCCGGACCCTCGGTTTTATCCTGCCGGATCTGGAGAACACCAGTTATGCCCGGCTGGCCAAGCTGCTTGAGCAGGGCGCGAGGGCGAGAGGCTATCAGCTCCTGATTGCCGGCTCTGATGACGACCCTGAGACCGAAAAGTCCCTGGCCCGAGCCTTGAAAGCGAGGCGCTGCGACGCGCTGATTGTCGCCAGTGCCCTGGCCCTGGACGACCCCTTCTATCCCGAACTGCAGAAAGAGGGTCTGCCGGTGGTTGCAGTCGACCGGTCCCAGTCACCGGATCAGATCCGATGCGTGGTCAGCGATAACCGTGCAGCAGCCGAAATCCTGACTCGTTCCGTGCTGGATGCGGGAACCGCCAGCATCGCCTGGCTGGATGCGGTACCGGAGATTGCCATGACCCAGGAGCGCCGGGAAGGCTTTCTGGCCGCAGCAGGTGAGGCCGGCGTCTCTTCCCTGGTGGAGAGCGGCCCACATTACGATCGTGCCTCGGGTGCCGCAATGATGCGTCGGATCCTGACTGACCATGGCCTTCCGGATGCCCTGGTTACCGCCTCTTACACGCTGCTTCAAGGGGTTCTGGATGCCCTGCTCGAACAGCCGGGCCGGCTTCCGGAGACTCTGAAAATTGCGACCTTCGGCGATGACCGACTGCTGGACTTTCTTCCACTGGCGGTGAACTCTTTGCCCCAGAATCATGAGGCCATCGCCAATGCCACGCTCGAACAGGCCCTGTCGGCTATCGCACAGAAAGGCTCCGTCGACACCACCGTGATTAACCGGTCTCTGAAGATTCGCGCCGCGGATCGTCAGAGTGGCTCTCTGCAAGCCACCAGCGAGGAAAAAACCTGTTGATGGCCGGCTGCAGAAACCGGTCATCAATCAGCCAGATCACGCCCCGGTCTTCCGGGGTACGAATTACCCGCCCGGCCGCCTGGGCAACCTTCTGCAGGCCCGGAATCAGATAGGTGTAGTCATAACCGGCGCCGAAGCGCTGTTCCAGGCGAGCCTTCAGGATTTCATGCCAGGCATCGAAAGGCGGCAAACCAAGGGTTGCAACAAAGGCCCCGATCAACTGATCCCCGGGCAGGTCAATCCCTTCACTGAACACCCCACCCAGAACGGCGAACGCCACACTGCCTTCCGGTTCCCTGAACCCTGCCAGAAAGTCCGCCCGTTGCTGGGAAGACATACCCGGCGCCTGTGCTCGCTGGGGGACATCGGGGGCCTGGTTCGCGAGGGCCTCACTGACCTGTTTCGCGTACTTGAAGCTGCTGAAAAACGCCAGGTAATGCCCGGGCCGCTCCCGGAACTGGCGGGCGATCAGCTCGGCGATGGGCTGGAGGGACGCCTCCCGGTGAACCTGTCGGGTACTGATGCCGGGCGTGAACTGAACCTGCAACTGATCCGCGCTGAACGGACTGAGCAAGGAGGTAAAGCGCGAATCCTCGGGCAGCCCCAGCAGATCCCGGTAGTAGACACCCGGGCTTAGGGTGGCGGAAAAGAGCAGCACCGAATGCGCGGCTTCAAACCGCTCTCGCAGAAAATCCGCCGGGATCAGGTTCTGGATCGTCAGACTGGCCCGTCCCCGACCGGCCCGCTGGAATTCACACAGGGAGTGATCGCCGAACGTATCCGCCAGCTTCATGAAGGCGACACTTTCAAACAGCAGTTCCTGCAGGGCCAGATCCGGTGGATGGTCGGCGAGATAATCGGTCAGATTGGAGACCATGGCCTGCAGGGCACCCAGCAATTGCGTGGGCAGTGTCTCCAGAAACTCCGGGCTCTCTGTATCAGCCTGGTGATCCCGGATCAGGCTCTGCCACGCCCGGGCTGTCCGGTCGATGGCGGATTTCAGCGGCTTCGGTGCGGTTTTTTTGATCCTCAGCAAACGCTGCTGATCCAACCGAACCGAATACATGCCCCGGCCACGGTCCACCAGGTTATGGGCCTCATCCACCAGCACGCTGGTCTTCCAGTTGTTCTGGCGAATCAAACCATGGAGCAGGGCAGATTGATCGAACAGCCGGTTCACATCACCGATCACCACATCGCTCCACCGGGCCATTTCCTGGGCCAGAAAGTAGGGGCAAATCTCGTGACCGGCGGCGATCTTCGCCAATGTGTGTTGATCCAGTGTGCCCTCGGTCTGGGCCGCTTCCGCCCGGGCATCGGGCAGCCGGTCGAAAAACCCTTTGGCCAGGGGGCAGGATTCGCCATGGCAGGCTTTGTCCGGGTGCTCGCAAGCGTCGTCTTTCGACACCAGTTCCAGGGTTCGCAGGGGCCAGTTCGAGGCCGCTTGAGCCGAACGCAGGCGCGCCAAGGCATCCATGGCCAACTGACGGGCGGTATTGCGACAGGTGAGGTAGAACAGCCGGTCCTGCCCGGCCGCTGGCATGGCCATCAACGCCGGGAACAGAGTGCCCAGGGTCTTGCCCAGACCGGTGGGGGCTTCCAGCAGCAGGGTGTCGGACTTTACCGCGTTCTTGTACACCGTCTCCGCCAGCTGGCGCTGCCGGGGGCGAAACGCTGGGAAAGGAAAAGTAAGGCCGGAGAGCAGGGAGTTGCGCTGCTCGCGGTGATGCTCTTCCTGTTCGGCCCAGGCCTTGTAATGACTACACAGGGTTTCCAGTTCCTGCCAGAGCTCTTCGGCACTGGCGGTCTCCACCACTGGCGTTTCCTTGTCCCTGCCAGTGTCGTAATAGATCAGTGCCAGCTCCAGGGTTTTCCGGTTTTCCTGCCGGCACAACAGGGCTCCGTAGGCTCGCAACTGGGCACGGTGAAGCGCCCGCTGATGCTCGCGGATTCGGGCCAGGTCGCCCCGGTGGGTCTTAATTTCTTCCAGCCGGCCACGGTGCGGGTTATAAATATCCGCGCGCCCGGAAAGCAATAACCCCAGGCATTCACCAGTCAGTAAATACTCGCTTTTGTAGCCATAGCCGCGCCGGGACTGGATGGCCTGATGGCCGGCGATGCCTTCCTCGGCACTGGGGGCCGGGGTGTAGCGGAAGTCCAGATCACCCTTGCGGGCGGCAAATTCGCAAAGGGTTCGGACGGCAACCTTCACCGTCATCCCATCACCCCATCGCCTTGCCAACGCACGTAGCAGACACTGGCGGGGATACCTTCACCGGCAAAAAATTCGAGCCAACGGATCTGGTGATCCTGCAGCCGGTCACCCGGCCCCTTCACCTCGATCATTTCATAGCGCTTTGCCGTGTCGGTGGCACCCGGAAAAAAGCGAATCAAATCCGGGAAGCCACTGCGATGCTCCCGGATATTCAACAACAGGCGACGGAACAGCTTGTCCAGATCCTCCGGCGGAATGCAATCCAGCGCCAAGCTGAGCAGTTCCTCGGTGATGACCGGCCAGATCACGAAAGGGTTGGTGGTGCCCTGCTTGGCCCGATAATTCTCCAGAATCCGGTTCCGGTAACGACCATCCGCCAGCAACCCAAAGCACTGCTCGAAGGATGCCTGGCGACGGTTTACGAAATCTTCCCGGGTCAGGTCGGCGGGGCCCACATGGAATGGATGGAAAAAGGCCCCCGGCACCGGCGCAAAGATGGTTTGCCAGCAGAGCAGGCCGAACAGTCCGTTGATCAGGGTGTTTTCCACATAGAATACGGGTGCATCGTCCTGATACAGATGGTGCTGGACGGCGTACTCCACGGATCCGATTTCCGGTTTGGGCAGGGTCAGGGTGATGTCCCGGATTGGCGGCTTCGCCGGAGGCTGTGGCGCGGTCTGGCCAAGCCGGTTCGCAAGCCGCTTCAGAATCCGCGCCAGGCCCTGGGCTTCGGCATCGCTCAGTTCCTGGTTCTGCCACTCGGAGGCAATGACCCAGGCTTCCTGGTGACGCTTCAGCCGCTCCAGCAACCGGAGCTGCTTCAACCGCGCTTCCCGATGGCCGCTGCGAGCGAAGGACTCTACCGCCAGCTCACGCTCCCCCTGACGCTCCGCCTGCCGGCCCAATTCCAGCAAGAGCCGGTCGCGCCGACTGGTTAACCAGGCATTGTCCGAAGGCCCCGGCACTTCCGGCCACACCTCAACAGCGGGTATGCCCGCGTCCAGCCACTCCCGGCACTGGTGCATGGCAATATACAGATCCACCTCTGAACGGTGCTGGAACGCCCGGGAATCCGGTGTGAAAGTGACCGGCTCGTATTGCTGATGACCCAGTTCCACCAGTACAAAATCGGACCAGCTCTGGCGAAGGTTGCCGAAAAACATCAGGCGAACCCGGTCAAACAACGCCATGGTTTTGAGCCTGACCACCGGCCTGGCGTGCTGACCGAGCCAGTCGGCGACGGTAAGAGGGTCGGGAAACTCCGGAAGCAGGGCGTCGCGCATCTGGCCTTTGGGCAGGTTGGCAGGCTCTCCGGCCGCCTTTAGCAGAGGCCCCAGAGCCGGACGCAGTTCTCCCAGCGTGAACAGGCGAAACAGCCCGTCCAGGCTGAGCATGGGATCGGTGTCCAGCCAGCCCGCGTCAGACAGTTCCGCCAGGGCCCTGTGCTCTGGTACGCCAAGCTCCGGGTACTTGAGTTTGTCCGACCGAAATAGATCGCCCGTACGCATCACCATGCGGGTCAGCAAGGCCCGGGCCGGCAGAGAAAGGGTATGAAAGCTGGCCAGTCGATCCAGCTCTTCTGCCGTCAGCAAGTCGCCGTGATGGCTCTGCACCCAGCCAAGGACGGTTTCCATGTTTTCGAGATAGTACAGCGGATTGTTCAGATCTGCGGTACCCGGTTGCGGGCTTATCGGGTTCCGTACTGCCATAGTTGCTGTGGGCGTTTTGCCTCCGGTATCAATCGTCGAAAAATGGTCTCACATAATGAAAGATCTGTCCTCTGGTGGTTAGCCACAGTTCGCTTTGCTGGGCACATCGCTTAACGATTTCTTCAAATGCCCAGGCGCCCGCAGGCCTGCCATAGCAGTGGCCGTGAACAATCACATCCAGAATCAGGGTTTCGCGATTGCTCGCCAAAAGCCTGTCCAACGTCGCTGTGAACATCTCGACAAACTGCTCGGGCGTTCTGCCAAATCGCATGGCGTGTGGCAGATCATTGAAATCGATGGTTACCGGGATCGCCATGATCGTACTGTCGGAAAACCGCTGAAGGTACGGTCGATCATCATCCAGTGCATCGCCGTGCCACTTGTAGCCATGCAGGGATAGCCTGCGCTGAACGTCCAGATCGGAGGTGATTCTGGGACTGATCCAGCCGCCAGGCTTCTGACCGGTTGCTTGCTGAATCAGCGCAGTCGATTTTTTTATATTGTCTTCGATCTGCTGTTCATTCAGATACGGGAAAAGCATGTTCTGGCCATAGCTGTGGCCGATGATCTCATGCCCATAGTCAAAGCGTTTTTTGAGCTCAGCCGAACAGTGTTCTGCAACCAGACCGGAGGTAAACACACTGGTGGCCACGCCGTAGCTTTCCGCAATATCAAACAGCCTTTTCGCGCCCACATTGGCGTTATAACGACCATAACTGTCGGCGTTTGGGTCTACCATATCACCGGCCAGAACATTGCCCATGGGGTTCACACTGGAACACGAATCCGGCGTCCACATTTCAAAAGCGATATTAAAATTAATCGCCAATCGTTTGTTTTCGGGCCATAAAAAATCTTTTTCCAGGCGCTCTATTTCACACGACACTTCCTGGCTCATTGCTTTTTCCTTTTATTAATTAATAACGAACCCCATTAAATAAATAATCAGCTCACAAATAAATAATATGATTTATCAGTTTTTGCAAATTCAATTATATTCAGGTTGTTATGAATGGAATTCAGGAAGGTGTCTTTTTAATTTTATTCACAAATGACTGAATAATATTAAATTTGCGCTTTTGTTTTTCTTACCCTAGATTATTTTTTACCGATCAAAATCGGAGCAAATAAACACAAATAAATTTGGCACAACCTGCCTGACTGGAAAGGGGATACCATCAAGACAAAACACCTTCCCAGTTTGATTTACATCGGAGAAAAACAATGAAACTCATGAATCGTAAATTGATCGCCGCCGCCCTCCTGGCCAGCGCCGCCACGTTGAGCCAGGCCCAGACAACCATCAAGCTCGGCTGGACCACGGCTGACAGTAAAGTCGACCCCTACGCAATCGCCGCCCACTACTTTGCGGAAGAGCTCGAGGCCGCCGCACCGGGCGAATTCAACGTTCAGTTCTACCCCAACCACCAACTCGGCAACGACACCGCGATGCTGCAAGCCATGCAGTTCGGAACCATGGACGCAGGTGTGATTACGGGAACCCAGGTCGGTACTCTGGAGTCTGCATTCCAGCTCAACGATCTGCCCTTTCTGTATGCCAACAACCAGCAGGCACACAAAGTCCTGGATGGCGAAGTCGGCCAGACACTGCTTGCCAAGCTGGACGCCAAAGGCATTATCGGGCTTGGTTTTCCGGAAGCCGGCTTCCGGCACACCATTAACAACGAGCGCCCAATCCGTACACCGGAGGATTTCAACGGCGTGAAGTTGCGGGTTCAGCCCAGCGATCTGTTCATTGCCAGCTTCCGCGCCATAGGTGCAAACCCGGTACCCATGGCCTGGAGTGATGTCTTTACCGCGGTACAACAGGGCACGGTCGACGGGCTGGAAATCCCGCTGCCTGTTATCTTTGCCAACAAGTACCCGGAAGTAACCGACTATCTGTCCCTGACAAGTCATACCTACAACGCCCTGGCCCTGCTGATGTCCAAGCAGACCTTCAACAAGCTTTCTCCGGAAACCCAGGAACTGGTTCATCAGGCCGCCAAGCGGGCCATTGATCGCCAGCGCGAGACCGTTGCGTCCAATAACGGTGCGGTTCTTGACCAGATCGAGGCGGCGGGTATGACGGTCAATGAGGTCGACGATGTGGAGGCGTTCCGGAGCAAGGTTGCCAACGTCTACGACGAATACCGCAGCAAGATTGGCGCGGATATTCTCGACATGGCCCTGGAGCAGGTGGCCGAGTAACGCCACCTGTCCTGGAACACCCCGAATCTATCGGGACTTCTGACCGGGAACCGTTTGGATGTATCAGTACCTGGATAAATTTGGAAACGCCCTGGCCCTGGGATCCCAGGCTGTCGGAGTGGTGACTGCTCTGGCCATGATCGGCAGCCTGCTACTGGGTGTCTTCTACCGTTACGTACTCGGTGATGCGCTGGTGTGGAGCGATGAAGTCGCAGCTCTGGCATTTACCTGGACGGTCTTCCTGTTTGCCAGCGCGCTGGTCCGCACCGGGGGCCATGTTCGGGTAACCCTGCTGGTCGACTCGCTACCGGCGCTTCTCGGTGAACTGGTGGAACGAAGCATCATGGTGCTGATCATCGGCTTCGGGCTGGTAATGCTCTGGACCGGCTGGAACTTCGCGGAGTTCACCGCCGGCCAGGTATCGCCCGCTATCCGCTATCCAGTCTGGGTCAAGAATGCAGCGGTTCCTGTCGGAGGCGCGCTGATCAGTATTCATGCCCTGATTCTTCTTGTCCGGCCACGGCCGATCCACAAATCCTCGGAGCATTAATATGGGTGAGATTGGCCTGGTCATGATAATTGGCCTGATTGTTCTTCTGGCCCTCGGTGTACCCATTGCATTCACAATCGGCTTGCTGGCGGCTGTGGGCATCTGGATGGCCGATGTGAATCCGATGATTCTGCCCCAGCAATTCATTGCCGGAAGCAGCGTCACGAGCCTACTCGCCATTCCCGGTTTTATCCTGGCAGGTGAGGTGATGAGTGCAGGCGGCCTGTCCCGGCGGCTGGTGCGAGTCGCTGAAACCTTCTTCGGGCATCTGACTGGCGGCCTCTCAATGTCGACAGTGGCTGCAGGAACCTTCTTTGGCGCAATCTCCGGGTCCGCCCCCGCTACCACAGCGGCCGTCGGCTCAATCATGATCGATGAGCTGGAAGACCGGGGCTACCAGCGCGGGTATGCCGCGGCACTTGCGACCGCAGTGGGGCCGCTGGGACAAATGATTCCGCCTTCTATCCCGATGGTTATCTGGGGTGTACTGGCGGAGGAATCCATCGCCAAGCTCTTCCTTGCTGGCATCATTCCCGGTCTTATTGCCGCCGCCGGTTTCTGTGTAGTAAGTGTCCTTTACGCCCGGCATCACGGCGTCGCAAAGGAAAAGCGGGCCACCGGCAAAGAATTCCTGTTCGCTCTGAAGGATGGCATCTGGGCCCTGCTTGCCCCGGTTGTCATACTTGGAGGCATCTACAGCGGCATGTTCACTCCCACCGAAGCCGCTATGGTCGGTGTCCTATACAGCGCCATTGTCGGCCTGTTTCTGTACCGCGATCTAGACTGGAGGAAAATGCCCTCTATCCTGATGAGCTCTATGAGAACGACCGCCGTTATCATGTTCATCGTTGCAGTGGCTTACGGGTTCGCCTGGGTCATGGCCAGTGAACAGATTCCGGCCCAGCTCACCCAGGCGCTGCTTGCGCTCACGGACAACCCGATCATCCTGCTACTGATCGTCAATATCATGTTGCTGCTGCTGGGCGCCGTGATGGACAACATCTCCGCTATGGTCATTCTCAGTGGCGTCCTTATAGGGCTGGGCCAGCAGATCGGTCTGGATCCGATCCAGTTGGGGGCCATGGTGGTCATCAACTTTGCCGTTGGCATGGTGACGCCACCGGTGGGCTATTCCATTTTTGTCGCCTCCAGCATCAGCGGGCTGCGCGTGGAGACTGTCGCGCGCCATATCTGGCCCTTCATGCTGGTTCTGCTTGGCGTGGTGGCACTGGTGGCCTATGTCCCGGCCATTACCCTCTGGCTGCCCGCAACCTTCGGCTGAACCCGGGCCATTGTGGTGGCCTGCTTCCGGAATCTCTGCACGTAACCGCTCCTCTCAACCCGGTGCCTGGTAACAGGGCACCGGCTTCCCTCTGATTGCCAACACCTCTGAATCTGGCGCAAATTTGCCGGGTCTGCGAGACTTGTCAGATGCCTCTGGCACTCAACGGCCGGCCTGAAGCGCGACAGCGCTGCCAGGAGGACGTTGCGATAACAATAATGACGGCAAGCTGCGAGAATTAATAAATATGGTGAATTTACGCGATTTTGATCTTAATTTGCTGGTAATTTTCACCAACATCATGGAACAACGCTCGATATCAAAAGTGGCCAATGAGCTTGGGCTCTCCCCCTCGGCCGTCAGCCACGCACTCGCGCGATTGCGCCTGATGCTCAATGACCAGCTGTTTTACCGCACCGCCAAGGGGCTGGAACCCACCGAAAGAGCCAAAGAACTCATTGTCCAGGTGGAAGACGGCCTGTCGTACCTGTCCAGCGCGATCAGTGCCCAGCAGCAATTTGTGCCAGCCGAGTCAAAGCGCGTGTTCAGCATGCAGGTGGCCAATTATATCTCCGGCTTTTTCCTGCCAAGTTTTTCGCGGCGGATTCGTGAAGAAGCGCCGAATATCACCATCGATATTCTGCCGTTCTCGATTTCCACCGAGAGCTCCGAGTGGGACCGGGTAGACGCCCAGATTCGTTTGACCCCCGGTCGGCTCAAGCCCAAAGCCGTCCGTAGTAAACGGCTTATGGCCGATGACGTTGTGGTGCTGATGCGACCAGACCATCCCGCCGCGTCGGAGCCGATGACCCCTGAACTATATGCCAGGTTGCCCCATGTAAAACTCTCCCAGGCGTCCACGGGTACAACGGTGATTGATGACGCCCTGGCCGGGCGTGGTTTTGAACGACATTCTGCGTTGATTGTGTCCAGCTGGGACGCCATTCCCGATATCCTGCTGAAAACAGATCTGATTGCCATAGCGCCACAGCGCCTGCTGGCCCTGGATCCGCGCCTCAAACATCTCAAAGCCGCCCCGCTGCCACTGGAGGAGGTGGTGTTCTCCTTTGACCTTTGCTGGGATCAGAACTCGGAGAAAGAATCCGGTCATAAATGGCTCTGCGAGACGATTATTGACGTATTCAATTCGGAGATTAAGCAGATTGAACCCTGATTGGAGATGTCATGACCGCACCTATTCTGATCACCGGCGCCGGCCAGAGAATCGGCCTGGCCTTCGCCAGAGCCTGCCTTGATCGTGGCCAGCCCATCATCGTTACCTACCGCACCTATCGCCCGGCCATCGATGCACTGCAGAAAGCGGGTGCCGAATGTCTCCACGCGGATTTTGCCACCGACGAAGGCATTGATGGCTTCATCGAGGCCCTGAAAGCGCGGACGGACAAACTCCGCGCGATTGTCCACAATGCCTCGGACTGGTTACCGGAGAGCGAGGACTCGGAGCCGGCAGACGTGATGAACGCCATGATGCAGATCCACGTGATGACGCCGTACCGGATCAACCTCGCGTGCCGATCAATGCTGGAGCAGGGTGATTCGACAACCGATATCATCCACATGACGGACTATGTGGTGGAAAAGGGCAGCGCAAAGCATATCGCCTATGCCGCCAGCAAAGCGGCTCTGGCCAATCTGACCCTTTCGTTCTCAAGGTTGCTGGCGCCGAAAGTGAAGGTGAACGCGGTTGCCCCCTCCCTGATCATGTTCAACCAGGGCGACAGCGAGGCCTACCGGGAAAAAACCCTGAAAAAATCATTGCTGGGCATCGAGCCCGGGACCGAGGTCGCTGTCGCTACACTGCAGTTCCTGCTGGACAATCCCTACATCACGGGCAGGACCCTGCCCCTGGACGGCGGGCGGCACCTGGCCTGAGCCCGTTAAATGCCCAGCTCGGCCGGCTGGAGTCTCACGCCGGCCACCTTCCAGGCGCCTTCCGTCAACACCATCCGGTAATAGGCGTCCCACCGCTTGCCTTCCGGTCCCTGCAACCGCACCACCTGGATTTCAAAGGCGCCATGGGGCACGCGCTGGGTAAATTCGATGGCCGTGGCATTGTGCACAGCCGGGTAGGCTTCGCGAACCATATCCACGAACACCTGGGACGACCCGAATCGACGCTTGATGCCCTCGGAGGCGTGGGCCCAGGCCTGCTCCTCGTCGTTGTTGGCAAAGGCTTCGATCTGGCGAAGGATGGTGTCGCGGATTTCCGCATCTTTGTCGCTGGCTACAGACTGTGAGGACCCGAGGATGGCCAGCCCCATAAAAGTCAGAAGAACGGGAATCAGCCACTTTCCGAATATGATGTTTTGGTGACCCATGATGGCACCTCTCTATTGTTCATCTTTTAAACAATACGGCCGGAACAGGGCTCCGGATTCGCGTTTCGGCAGGGGGATTCATCTTACCGGCTGCCCTTCTCCGGCCAGATGATCTTCATCAGTGCCCGACGCTTCGGATCGGGAAAGGCAATGGCGTTGTCAGACCTGGCGATGGCAAGGACTTCTCCGAGCATGCGGAACAGGTCAATGTTCTCGTGAACACAGCGGGGAATGGCCTGCTCCCGAAGAAAACTCAGATACCGATCCAGATTGTCTTCATCCGACCGCCAGTGATCACCAAAGGCATTCCGGAACAACGCACGGGTGGCAATGGCACGCCACTCGTCCCGATACCCCGTCTTGAGCCGTTCCGGGTATACATACAGGTCCTTGATTTCCTGATTGATTTCTACTGCCGGGCGATCCGGGGGGAAAAGTATTCTCATGGCCAAAAGGTCGTAGTTGTCATCCAACTGCTCGTCCACGGCGGCTTTGACCAAACCAATCCTGCTCATGATTGCTCGTTTATTGACCTGTTTGGCTGTGTGTTCCGTAACCTTCATTACGACAACGAGCCCGCGGGAGACTTCCGATGCACATGGATACTGGCGAACTGAAAAGCCACAAACACGACACCATTTCCTTGCTGGAGATCGTCTCCATGGAGGGGCGCTATGACATGGCGAGGTTCTATCTGGATGGTCAGGGCTATGTTCTGACCGATCCCCACGACAAGCCGGTTCTGTTTTCAGGTGCCTGCGCGGTACGGGAATACTTTCACGATTATCAGGTAGCCAGCACCGAAGTGATTCCGCCTACCGGTACCGACGAAATGATCGGTATGCCGGACAGCAGCGGCGAAACCATGAGGGTTCCCCTTTAAGCATGCGGGTTACCCTTCAAGATAGGGGTTTAAGGCAAGGATCCACTTCGCCAGCCGTCAGCTTCCGGCAAACGACAAGGAATCCACCAGATCGGCGCCGTTGAAAACGGCACCGTGAAAATCACTCTCCGGAACCTGGTTCAGCGTGAACGCCAACGCACTGGCGGCTTGCTCGGCGGTCAGGCAGTCCCCGGACGCCAGGCGCCTGTTCAGCCATTCCGCATGGGGAAGGTTCATTTCACCCGCCTTATGGATATGGCTCCTGATTCCGGGAGTATCCACCAGCCCCGGCTGGAACAGACTCACCACCGGTCCGTCCGACATGGTGTCGAATTCCACGGACATCTGGCGCACCAGCCGACGCAACGCCATTTTGCTGATCCCGTAACTGCCGGTTCCCGGCTGGGCGTGCTTGTCCATACCCGCACCAATCATGACAATCCTCGACGCGGGATCGCCGCCTTTGAGCACCGGCAGCAACGACTGGGTGAGCAGCATCGGGGCAGACACGTTCACGGCCAGCGCTTCCTGAAAATCAATCAGGCCAAGGCTGGCGAAATCCGCGGCCGGTTCACCCACGCCGGCACAATAGACAAAGGCTGAAAGGTGATCGACCGCATCACTCACCTGGTGGGCCAGATCGCGGGTACTGCCCGGATCCGCCAGATCGACGCCCAGTGTCATCACTTCACAGTCAGGTGCCTCGGCGCGAAGTGTTTCCGCCACCTCCTCCAGCTTCGCCAGGGTCCGGCCGGCAAGAATCAGGTTATGGCCCCGGGCGGCAAGCTCCAGAGCGAGGGCCCGGCCAATGCCCGAACCGGCGCCGGTGATCAGTGTCCACATAATGCGTCTCTCCTGCGCAGATAGTTCACGACACCGCCTGTCGCAACGGGCCGCCATGATTTCCGGTGTTCAGACGTTTCAGACTGTCCGCATCTGTGGTCACATACGGTAACCTGTGGCAACAGGATTGAACTGCACACCAGACAAGGAAATTCATGGCCGCACTCTCCACCGAGTCCACCGGGCAACCCGCCAACATCGAACCCGGGTTTCACGCGATCCACGCCAACCATCTGGAAGATCTGCGCCGGGCCGTTGTGTACATCTGCCGGCATAACCCCATGCCCCCGCTGCAGAGCGAGACCTTCCTGGTACAGAGCAACGGCATTGCCCAGTGGCTGAAGCTGGCACTGGCGGAGAAGCGCACTGACGATGGCATGGAAGGCGGCCTGGGCATTGCCGCCGGCATGGATTTTCTGTTCCCGGCCCGGTTTATCTGGCAGGCCTATCGGGCGGTGCTCCCGGACGGCGAGGTGCCGGAACAGTCGCCCTTCGACAAGCGTCGCCTGGTGTGGCGGCTGTACCGGTTGCTGCCCCGGTTGGTGGGGCAGGACGAAGCCTTTACCCCGCTGGCCCGGTTTCTGGAGGGCCACGATCCGGACCTGCGCAATTTCCAGCTTGCTGAGAAAGTGGCGGATCTGTTCGACCAGTACCAGGTGTTCCGGGCCGACTGGCTGGCGGCCTGGGAGCAGGGCAAAGACGTGATAATCACGGCCCGGGCAGAGGAGAAGCCGCTGGATGCGGAAACCCGCTGGCAGCCCCTGCTCTGGCGCCGGCTGGTTGAGGATGTGGGCGCGGAAGCCCATACCAGCCGCTCGCAGATCCACACCCGGTTCATGGAACAGGGCCAGCGCCTTCCGACACCCGCCAACCCGTCCCGGCTGCCGACCCGTATTGTCGTGTTCGGCGTCTCCTCGCTGCCGCGGCAAGCGCTGGAAGCCCTGTATGTCCTGAGCCGGTTTAGCGAGGTGGTGCTCTGCGTTCACAACCCCTGCCAGTTTTACTGGGCCGATATCATTAGCGACCGGGAGCTGCTCACCGCCGAACGTAAACGGGGCAAAACCCATCCCGCGCTATCATCCGTTGAAGATCCAGACCAGCTGCACCAGCACGCCAATCCGCTGCTGGCCGCCTGGGGCAAGCAGGGCCGCGACTACATCCGGCTGCTGGACGAGTTCGACAACCCGGAGGAATACCGGGGCAGCTTCCAGACCCCGGACCAGAAAATCGATATCTTCTCGAACCATGGCAACGAGGACACACCGCGCCTGCTGCACCAGCTGCAGAACGATATCCACAATCTGACGCCCCTGCAGGAAATCCGCCAGCAGCAGCGACAACTGGATTTGCAGCAGGATCATTCCCTGGCGTTCCATCAGGCCCACAGCCCCCAACGGGAAGTGGAAATCCTGCACGATCAGTTGCTGGCGTCTTTCAACGCGGACCCCACGCTGCGGCCCCGGGATGTCATCGTGATGGTGCCGGATATCAACGTGTACGCGCCGCACATCCAGGCCGTGTTCGGCCGTTACCAGCCCGGCCGGAAGCGCCACATTCCCTTCACCATTTCTGACCAGGGCCAGCGCCACCATGAACCGGTGCTGATCGCCCTGGAGACCCTGATGTCACTGCCACGAAGCCGATTCGCGGTGAGTGAGATCATCAGCCTGCTGGAGGTGCCGGGCATACGGGATCGCTTCGGGATTAACGAAGAGGAAATTCCCCTGGCCCGGCGCTGGGTAGAGGGCGCCAATATCCGCTGGGGCCTGCACGGCCGGCACCGGGAAAGCCTGGACCTGCCGGCGGAACTGGAACGCAATACCTGGCAATCCGGCCTGCGGTCAATGCTGCTGGGTTATGGCATGGGTGACGACGAGCCCTGGGGCGGCGTGGAACCCTTTGGCGAAATCGGCGGCCTTCAGGCCAGCCTGGCGGGCCGCCTGAACGACTTTGTGCATCAACTGGAAGCCCTCTGGCAGGCGCTGCAGACCAATCGCACACCCGAAGACTGGGAACGCCTGTTTTCAGAGATGCTCGGGCAATTTTTCCACAAAGTGGAAGGCAGCGACCTGTTGCTGCTGAACCGATTCCGCCGCCAGCTGGAACAGTGGCTGGATGACGCCATGGCCGCCGGCCTGCAGGAACAGACACTGCCCCTCAATATCGTCAAGGATATTCTGCTGGAGGGGCTGGATGAAGGCGGCCTGAACCAGCGCTTCCTGGCCGGCAAGGTGAATTTCGCCACCCTGATGCCCATGCGGGCCATACCCTTCCGGAAGGTGTGCCTGCTGGGCATGAACGACGGTGACTACCCCCGCTCACGGCCGCCGGTGGATTTCGACCTCATGGCCCAGGACTACCGCCCGGGAGACCGTTCCCGCCGGGAAGACGATCGCTACCTGTTCCTGGAAGCCCTGCTGTCTGCCCGGGAGCAGCTGTACATCAGCTGGGTCGGCCGCAGCATCAAGGACGATTCGGAACGGCCACCGTCAGTGCTGGTGGGTCAGCTACAGGATCATCTGGACAGCCTTTGGTCCGTGGCCGGGCAACCGGAGGCAAAGGTCACCAAAGCCCTAACCACCCAGCATCCACTGCAACCCTTCAGCCGGGCCTATTTCCCGAAAGCCAACGGGTTGGAAAATGGTGGTGAGGGCGAAGACAGCCCACCCAGGCCCTTGAACGACGTCCTGAAGGCCCGTCATCTGTTCACCTATGAACGGGAATGGCGCAGTGCTCATGGTGCTGGGGCGATAGAGCAGACGCAGTCTGCCCTTCCGTACCAAGCGCCCGAGGAGCCCATCAGCCTGAACGATCTGGCGGCTTTCCTGAAAAAGCCCATCGACACCTTTTACCAGCGTCGACTTCAGGTGCGCTTCGAGGATGTCGAAGACGACGACACCGACAACGAGAATTTCGATCTGGACGGTCTGGACCGCTGGCGCCTGGATAACGAGCTGATTCAGGACGGGCTGCTGAAAGCCAGTAATGAAGAAGAACTGGACGAACGATTGCAAACAACCCTGGACCGGATGGCCCGACGCGGGGACCTGGGGATGGGCGTCACCGAGCACCGCCTGCGCTCCGAGCTGGCCGGTCGCTTGCCGGACCTGTTCGAGCGGTACCAGAACGCACTGGCTGACTGGCCGGAGGCGGTCGCCGAGCCTCTGCCTTTTGACTACCCGTTTGAAAATGCCCTGGGTTCGGTAGCCGTTGCCGATCTGATAGACGGCCTTCGCTGCAATGCCGAGGGCGACTTGTGCCGGCTGGTGGTGGCCAGTTCCAGCCTGCTGAGCGGCTCCGGATCGGGCAGGAAAGTACGCTACGCCAACCTGATCCGGGACTGGCTGATTCATCTTGCCGGGCAACTGAGCGGGCAGCCTTTCCAAACCCTGGTTCTGGGCAAGGAGGAGGGCCGCCGGTTCCGCTTTGCAGCTCTGGCTCCGGAACAGGCCAGACCGCTGTTCGAGGCGGTACTCACCCGATGGATGGAAGCCACCACCCGGGCCTTGCCGATTCACTGCGAGGCCGGCTTTGCCTGGATCACCAGTTTCTACGGCGGTAAAAAGTATGTCGGTGATCACGAGCGTGCCATCAATGAGGCAGAGCAGGCCTACACCACTGCCCTGGAGCGGGACACCGGTTACCTGATGGGCGCGTTCGAAACGCCGGAACGGCTGATGGCCAGTGGCGAATTTGAAGCCCTGTTGCATCAGCTCTACGTGCCGGTTTGGGAAGCGGAGCAGGGCAAGTCGGCGGCGGATCAGATCGGGAGTGTGGAATGACGGAACAGATGGACAACCGGAACCCGAATCTGGACCCATTGGCCCTGGCCCTGAACGGCAGTGCCCTGATCGAGGCCAGTGCCGGCACCGGCAAAACCTTCACCATTGCCATTCTGTATGTGCGCCTGGTGCTTGGCCACGGCCAGTCCCCCGACAGCCCGTTGCAGAACCTGCTGCCTCCCAACCTGCTGGTGGTGACCTTTACCGAGGCTGCCACCAAGGAGCTGCGTGACCGTATCCGCACCCGGCTCACCCAGGCCGCCGAGGTGTTTTCCGACGCACCCGACGAGCCTAATCCGCCCGCGGAAACCGCACTGATCTATCAGCTACGGAATGCAAGCTACCCGGATCCGGCCAGCTGGCCGGAATGCCGCAAAAAGCTATTGCTGGCCGCCGAGTGGATGGATGAGGCGGCGGTATCCACCATTCACAGTTTCTGCAACCGCATGCTCAGCGAGCACGCCTTCGACAGCGGCAGCCTGTTCAAACTCACCCTGGAAACCGACCAGAGTGAATTGCTGGACGAGGTCGCCCGGGATTACTGGCGCACCTTTGTCTACCCGCTGCCCCCGTTGCTGATGGATGAGGCCCTGGGTCACTGGAAAACGCCCGGGGATCTGCGCCAGGGTGTTCGCAACCTGATTGACGATCCTCAGAGCCTGGGCACACCGCCGGAGAGCGTTTACCAGGCCATCGACCAGGTAGTCAGGCGGCGTCTGGAACAGTCACAGGCCCTGAAGGCTTACCCCTGGAGCCAGTGGCGAGGAGACGTCATCGAGCTGTTGAACGATCTGAACAAGAGCAAGCGGCTCCACGGCGCCAGCAAGAATGCCATGGTCAAGGTCTGGGACTTTCTGGTCGCCTGGGCGGAATCGGACGACCTGTTGCCCGAGAAAATCGACACGGCCGCCGGCTACAAAAATCAGACGCCCGAGGGTCTCGACAATATTCTCAAAGGTGATGAATCCGCCCCCCATCACCCTGCTCTCGACGCCATCGAAGCGCTGCTGGATTTCAGCCAGAACCAGCCCAGTGCCAAATCCGATATCCTGCGCCACGCCAGCCACTGGATTGCCGAGCGGCTGGAATCGGAAAAGCAGAAGCGCTCGGAAATGGGCTTTGACGATCTGCTCACCCGGCTGGACGATGCGCTGCACGGTCCCCGTGGCGACCAGTTGGCGGCCACCATCCGTCGCCAGTTTCCGGTGGCCCTGATCGACGAATTCCAGGACACCGACCCGGTGCAGTACCGCATTTTCGACCGTATCTATGATGTGGAAAGCGCCGACGCCGGCACCTGCCTGTTGATGATCGGGGATCCCAAGCAGGCCATTTACGGCTTCCGGGGTGCCGACATCTACACTTACCTGCAGGCCAGGCAGGGCGTGAAAGAGCGAACCTACACACTCGGCAAGAACTTCCGCTCCGCCAAAACCATGGTGGCGGCGGTCAACCGGGTATTTGAACACAGCGACCAGCACAGCCGGGACGGCGCCTTCCTGTTCGGCAAGGGCGACACCTCACCGCTGCCGTTCCAGGGAGTGGACGCCAACGGCACCAAACGAAGCTGGTCGATCAACGGCGAGGTGCAGCCCAGCCTGGTGTTCTGGACCCACGAATCCGGGGAAGAGGACAGGGACGGCAATCCAAAAGGTATTGCCAAGGGCACCGCTACAGCCGACGTGGCAGAAACCTGCGCCAGCGAGATCGCCCGTTTGCTGACCCTGGGCCAAGCCGGGCAGGCGGGTTTTGCCTTGCCGGATAATCCGGAGGATCTGGAGGCGGTTGCCCCGAAAGACATCGCGATACTGGTTAACAACCGCAACGAGGCCAGTGCGGTTCGGGACGCCCTGGGTCGGCGACGCATCAAGAGCGTCTACCTGTCAGACCGGGATTCGGTGCTGACCTCCCGGGAATCCAAAGAAATACTGTGCTGGCTGCGGGCGTTTGCCGAGCCCCGGCAACTGGCTTACATCCGCGCCGCCCTGGCCACGCCCACCCTGGGTCGGTCCTGGCATGCCCTGAATCAGCTGCTCACCGACGAGCTCGTGCTGGAGCGGGAAATCGAGCGCTTTATCGGTTACCAGCAGCAATGGCAGAAGCAGGGTGTGCTTCCCATGCTGCGCAGTTTCCTGATGGATTTCGAGGTCCCGGGCCGGTTGCTGCAACGGCCCGACGGCGAACGGCGGCTGACCGACATTCTGCACATTGCCGAATTGCTGCAGCAGGACAGCCTGCAACTGGACGGCGAACATGCCCTGGTGCACCACTACACCCAGATCCTGCGGGCAGCCGATGAGGAAGACGAACACCGTACCCTGCGGCTGGAAAGCGATGCCGGCCTGGTGAAGGTCATCACCGTGCACAAATCCAAGGGTCTAGAGTACCCCCTGGTGTTCCTGCCCTTTGGCACCGCCTTTCGCGCCCAGAGTGAAAAGCAGGCCTTCGTGCGCTATCACGATGACCAGGGCAGGCTGGTTACCGTGTTCGACCCGGCACCGGAAGACGTGGCCAGGGCCGACCAGGAACGCCTGGGTGAGGATATCCGCAAACTCTACGTGGCCCTGACCCGGGCCCGGTTCGCCACCTGGGTGGGCACGGCGGCCCTGGACAACTGGCAGCAAAGTGGTCTGGGCTACCTGATTGCCGGCGAGGGGCAGAGCCGTATCAGCGACCGCCTGAGTCAGCTGGCCCAGGGCAGAGCAGAGATCCGGATTACCCCGTTACCGGATCCGGACGAGACGCAATACCACGAGCAGGCCCCGGAGGCCCTCGGCCCGGCGCTGGTCTCCTCCCGGGAGGCAAAAGAGGACTGGTGGATTGCCAGTTACTCGTCCATCGAATACACCGGCATGACCGGCACCGGAATCGCCTTCACCGGTGAGGTGGAAGACGCCCAGACCCAGAACCTGCTGGAAGAAAGCAGCCAGGAGGCAGGGGAAGAGGCGGAACCGATAGCTACGCACCGCAACCAGCACAACTTTCCCAAGGGCGCCGGCCCCGGCACTTTCCTGCACGAATTGCTGGAGTGGTGCACGCAGCAGGGGTTCCAGCGGGTTGTGGATAACCCGCCCCTGCTTCATGAGCAACTGGCCCGACGCTGCGGAACCCGTGGCTGGAGTGACTGGGTGGAACCGCTGGAGCGTTGGCTGCTGGCATTGATCAGCAGACCATTGAGCCTCGACCGGGCCGGCACAGAACGCATCAGCCTGGCGAACCTGACCACCCTGCGCCCGGAACTGGAGTTCTGGTTTGAAAGCCGCAACGTCAGCGTCCGGAAACTGGACCAGCTGGTGACCGCGCACACCCTGAACGGCGCAGACCGGCCCCGGGTCGAGGAGACCCGATTCAACGGCATGCTCAAAGGCTTTATCGATCTGGTGCTCGAACACAACGGGCAGTATTACGTGCTGGACTACAAATCCAATACCCTGGGCGAGGATGACAGCACCTATACCGACCAGGCCATGGGCAACGCCATTCTGGATAAACGCTACGACCTACAATACGTGCTCTATCTGCTGGCCCTGCACCGGCTGCTGAAAGCCCGTTTGCCGGATTACGACTACGAGCGGCACATTGGCGGCGCGGTTTACCTGTTCCTGCGAGGCGTTGATTCCGCCAGCGGCGGTGCCTTCACCGACAAACCACCCAGAGCCCTGATTGAACAACTGGATGCCCTGTTCGATGGCGAGTCCGTAACCGGGGAGGTGGCTGCATGAGCCGTTCCCGTTCTCACACCGGAAAATCCGACCACCAGATTGATCTGTTCGCCGAGGACACCGCTCCGGAAACCTCGACCATGACGGCAGCCGGTGGTACCAGCATCGATATCAACGATCTGCTCACCAGCCCGGATAAAACCGAGGCTCTGCTGGTTCACTGGCAGCAGGCGGAGTGGATCCGCCCGCTGGATGTGGGTTTCGCCCGGCTGATCCGGGAGCTGTCGGAAGAGCAGGGCGAACGCCCGAACCCGCTGGTTCTGCTGCTGGCGGCGCTGGTCTCGCATCAGGTGGGTCGTGGCCATGTTTGCGTGGATCTGGGCCATCTCCTTGCCGATGCCGGCCATACCCTGTCACTGCCACCGGAGGAGTCGGTTTACGAGCCACTCACCGATTCCGGCACCGGCGAACCGGACCAGCCAAAACCGGCCGAGGTGCTTGCTTTTGTGACGCTGCCGGAATGTCTGAGCATATTGGGAAGGGCCTGCGCAGTGAGTGATGGCTCACACACAACACCAATGGTGCTGAATGGGCACCGGCTTTACCTGCGCAGATTCTGGCGCTACGAGCAACGCATTGCCGAGGGCATCATGCAACGCCTGGCTCTGCCATCCGCCCTGGCAGATCCGGAATCCGGGCCGGCCCAAACCCTGTCCCGCGCACTCGGCCAGTTGTTCCAGTCGTCAGAACCGGTGGATTACCAGAAGCTGGCCTGTGCCCTGGCCGCCCGCAACCGTTTCGCCGTGATCACTGGCGGGCCCGGCACCGGTAAGACCACCACGGTAGTTAATCTGCTGGCAGCCCTGCAGGCGGTCGCCGGGGAATCGCCAGAACGGGCCGGCCGCAAATACCGCATCCGCCTGGCCGCCCCGACCGGCAAGGCGGCCGCCCGCCTGAACGAATCCATCGGTGGTGCTGTCAGCCGATTGCCCCTTGCCGAGCTGCCCGGCAACGTGGAGCTTGCTGACATTCCCACCAGGGTCACCACCCTGCACCGGTTGCTGGGCAGCCGGCCGGATACCCGCAAATTCCGCCATAACCGCGACAACCCGCTGCTGGTGGATATCCTGGTGATCGACGAGGCCTCGATGGTGGACGTCGACCTGATGGCGTCGGTATTCGATGCCCTGCCCGCCAGCGCCCAGCTGATCCTCCTCGGCGATAAGGACCAGCTGGCCTCGGTGGATGCCGGTGCGGTACTGGGTGAACTGTGCCAGCGGGCCTTGCAGGCCCACTACACCCCGCAAACGGCACAGTGGCTGGCCGCCATGACCGGCAGCCAGATACCGGAGTCTCTGGTGGACGCATCCGGCCTGCCCATGGACCAGGCCGTGGCCATGCTGCGCAAGAGTTACCGGTTCCGGGAAGACAGCGGCATCCGGGCATTCGCGGAAGCCGTGAATACCAATGCGCTGGATAGCGACATGTTGCGCCATATCCGGGAAGCGGCCTTCGACGACGTCATCCTGCTCAACGGCCAATCCGGAAAACCGGATCCGGAAGACACCCTGGATCTGGTATGTCGCCATGCCATCACCGGTTCACCGGAGGCATTCCTCAATGCCGGGCAGGGTCGGCATGTGAACGGCCGGAACCTGCCACCACCCGTTGGTTACCGCCATTATCTGGAACGGTTACAGAATCACGGCCTGAACGAAAACAGCCCTCGCGAAGACTGGGATGCGATGGCGGTACAGCTCCTTGAAGCCTTCAGTGACTTCCAGGTGCTCTGTGCCCTGCGCAAGGGCCCCTGGGGTGTGGAAGGACTGAACGACCGGGTCGCAAGGCAGTTACTGGCGGAAAAGCTGATCCCGCGGGCCGAGGGCTGGTACCCGGGCCGGCCGGTGCTGATTACCGGTAACGACTACAACCTGGGCCTGATGAACGGCGACATCGGCATTACCGTCAGCGTGCCCTGGGACCGGACTGAAACCGGTGAGCCCCGATACACCCTGCGAGTGGCGTTCCCCAGCAGCGACGCGCCTGGCGGTATCCGCTGGATCTCGCCCAGTCGTCTGCAGCAGCTGGAAACCGTGTACGCCATGACAGTGCACAAATCCCAGGGTTCAGAGTTCAACCACACCTGCCTGGTGCTGCCAGACCGGCTCAGCCCCGTCCTGACGAGGGAACTGATCTACACCGGCATCACCCGGGCCCGGAACTGGTTCAGCCTGATTACCGGCACCCAGGAGGTTCTGAGGGACGCTGTCGGGCAGCAGGTGGTGCGTGCCTCAGGCCTGGCCGAAAGGCTCAGGCCGGATTAGTCACTGGCGTCCTTTTTGTCGTCATTGCTTTCTTTCTGACTGCTGTGCTGCTGCGCCCAGAGATGGGAGTAGTGGCCGCCAGCGGCCAGCAGCTGGTTATGGCTGCCGCTTTCGACAATACGCCCGCCGTCCATCACCAGAATGGTGTTGGCATCGCGGATGGTGGAGAGCCGATGGGCTATTACCAGCGTGGTCCGTTGCTGGCTGACTTCGTTGAGCGCGCCAAGGATCGCCTGCTCCGACAGTGAATCCAGCGAGGAAGTGGCCTCATCCAGAATCAGCAACGGCGGGTTCTTCAGAATCACCCGGGCAATGGCCACCCGCTGTTTTTCACCACCGGAGAGCTTGAGGCCCCGTTCGCCGACTTTGGTTTCATAGCCGTCCGGCAGGCTGTGGATAAAGTCTTCCAGGTGAGCCATCCGGGCCGCCCGATAGACCTCTTCCTCGGTGGCTTCCGGCCGGCCATAGGCCAGGTTCCGGTACAGGGTATCGTTGAACAGCACCGTATCCTGGGGCACCACACCAATCGCCGATCGCAGGCTGTCCTGGGTCACGGTCCGGATATCCTGGCCATCGATACGGATGGCGCCCTCATCGACGTCGTAAAAACGGAACAGCAGGCGGGCGAGGGTGGATTTGCCGGCACCGCTGGCCCCCACCACCGCCACCTTGTGGCCAGCCGGGATGGTGAAATTCACATCCCGCAGGATGGGCCGGTCTGGGCGGTAGGCAAAGTGGATATGGTCGAACTGCACTTCGCCTTTATCCACAGCCAGATCGGTGGCATCCGGGGCATCTTCAATGGCCGGTTTATCCCCCAGCAGTTTGAACAGGCGCTCGACATTCACCAGGGCCTGCCGGATTTCCCGATAGACAAAGCCCAGGGCATTCAGGGGAATGAACAGCTGGAGTAGGTAAGCGTTGATCATGGTGAAGTCACCCAGGGTGATCTCACCGCTGGCCACTTCCTGGACCGCCATGGCCATGATCACGATCATCGCCAGACCAATAATCAATGCCTGGCCGGAGTTAAGCGCGGCCAACGACAACCGGTTTTTCAGCCGGGCCTGTTCCCAGTCGTCCAGATCGACGTCGTATAACTGCGCCTCATAGCGTTCATTATTGAAATATTTGACGGTTTCATAGTTCAGCAGGCTGTCTATCGCCCGCGAGTTCGACTGGTTATCCCGGGCGTTGGCTTCGCGCACGAATTTGGTCCGCCACTCGGTAATCTTGATGGAAAAGACCACGTAGACCACCACGGCCACCAGAATCGCCAACACATAACCGACGTTGAACACCACGAACAGGATGCCGGCCACCAGCAGGATTTCCAGGAGGGTGGGCACAATGTTGAACAGGGTAAAGCGCAGCAGGAAGCTGATGCCGTTGGTACCCCGCTCGATATCCCGGGCCAGGCCACCGGTCTTGCGGTCCAGGTGAAAGGCCAGTTCCCGCTGGTGCAGGTGCTCGAACACCCGCAGGGACACCCGCCGCATGGCCCGCTCGGCCACCCGCGCGAAAACCGCATCCCGAAGCTCATTGAACAGGGTGGCGCCAAAGCGCAGCGAACCATAGGCCACCACCAGAACCACTGGAATCCACAGCAGCATGTCCGCCCCGCGGTTCTGGTCCAGGTAATCGACGATGTATTTCAGGGCGATGGGCGTGGCGACGGTGGCCAGCTTGGCCAAGACCAGCAAAGCCAGGGATAAGGCCACCCGGCCGCGGAATTCGGCGAGGTAGGGCCAGAGGCCTGAAATGATTTTCCAGTCCGGTTTATGATCTGCCGGGTAATCGTTGTCGGCGTAGGCTCTCAATTCATGTTCCTTCCGCTTCGGAGTAGTCGAGCGCGCGGGTGGAGCGGCTTGCCAGGACACGCTGTAAATACGTCCCTGTACGCTCGGCGAAAGCCATCCCTGGCTTTCGACGGTCCTGGCAAGCCGCTCCACCCGCACGCTCTTGCGTAGCTGTATGATAGGTCTTGTATGGAGTACAAACCGTATTGTTAGCGGAGTCTACAGCACCCCGTATCCAGGAGGCACATCATTAACACTCGTCACCGCAAAGCCCTGAAACTGGTCATCGACTTTATCAGCCCCTATCGCCGGGCTGTCGCCGGTGCCCTGGTGGCGCTGATTTTTACGGCCGGAATTACGCTCGGGTTAGGGCAGGGTTTACGTATTCTCGTCGATCAGGGATTAGCCACCGAGTCGCCGGAGAACCTGGCCAGGGCCATCGGTCTGTTTTTCATCCTGGTATTGGGGCTCGCATTTGGCTCGTTTGCCCGGTTCTATCTCGTGTCCTGGATCGGCGAGCGGGTGGTGGCGGATATTCGCAAAAAAGTCTTCAACCACCTGGTTGATCTTCATCCGGGGTTTTTCGAGCAGAACCGGGCCCTGGAAATCCAGTCGCGGTTTACCGCCGATACCACCGTGCTGCAGTCGGTGATTGGCTCCACCGTATCCATTGCCCTGCGTAACGCCCTGATGCTGGTCGGTGGGTTGCTGCTGCTGTTCATCACCAACGCCAAGCTGGCCAGTATCATTCTGCTGGGCTTTCCGCTGGTGATTGCTCCCATCCTGTTCTTTGGCCGGAGAGTTCGCTCGCTGTCCCGGCTCAGCCAGGACAGGGTGGCCGATGTTGGCAGTTACGTGGGCGAGAACCTCACGCAGATCAAGACCGTTCAGGCCTTTAACCACCAGCCCCACGACCGTCGGTATTTTTCCGAGGTATCGGAACGGGCCTTCGACATTGCCCGGCAACGTATCCGGCAGCGCGCCTGGCTGACCACGCTGGCTATTTCCCTGGTGATGGGCGCCGTCGGGATTGTTATCTGGATCGGGGGCCTGGATGTAATTAACGGCCGGATCAGCCCCGGCGAGCTGGCGGCCTTCGTGTTTTACAGTCTGCTGGTGGGCGTTGCTGCCGGTGCCATCAGTGAGGTAATTGGCGAGTTGCAGAGGGCGGCCGGTTCGGCGGCACGGCTGTTTGAGCTGCTGCAGACCGAGCCGGCGTTTGAGCGTAAAGGCGCGACCCGTGAGCTTCCTGAACACGTGCACGGTACGATTCAGATTGACCATCTGAGCTTCAGCTATCCCGGGCGTTCGGAACAGCCCGCGCTGACGGATCTGACGCTTGAGGTAGAAGCCGGCGAAACCCTGGCCCTGGTGGGGCCGTCCGGAGCCGGCAAATCCACCCTGTTTGATCTGCTTCTGCACTTCTACCAGCCAACGGAGGGCAGCATTCTCATCGATGGCATGGACACCGCCGAGCTGTCTCTCGATGACCTGCGCCGGTGTTTTTCCCTGGTGCCCCAGAATCCCGCCCTGTTTCATGGCACTGTGGCCGACAACATCCGTTACGCGAGGCCCGATGCCAGTCAGCAAGACGTCGAGCAGGCGGCGAAGATCGCCCATGCCCATGATTTTATCCAGGCTCTGCCCAAAGGCTACGAAACCCGGCTCGGGGATGCCGGCCTGGGCCTGTCCGGTGGCCAGAAGCAGCGTCTTGCCATAGCCCGCGCGCTGCTTGCCGATGCCCCGATCCTGTTGCTGGATGAAGCCACCAGTGCCCTGGATGCTGAAAGTGAAAACCTGATCCAGCAGGCGATGCCAGCGCTGACATCCGGGCGAACCACCCTGGTGATTGCCCATCGTCTGGCAACAGTCCGGGACGCTGACCGTATTGCGGTACTGGACCAGGGGCGCCTGCTGGCCGTGGGCAGCCACGATGAGCTGATGCGCCATAACGCCCTCTATCAGCGCCTCGCAAAACTGCAATTTCGGGAGAATGCCGCCTGAGGGCGACAATAGTCGGTTTGTTTCCTGTCACCGTACTACTTACACTGGTAGGTGAAACTTTCGAACCTGAACCCAGGGAGAATGGCAAAGTGAGCAATAAAGAATTGCAGGCACTCAAAGAACGCTACGTTGCGGCGGGCGCGGCAAGTCCCAATGAACAGTTTGCCGACCACGCAACGAATGCGGAATTGTGGGATGCAGACGGCAAACGCATGATCGATTTTGCCGGCGGCATCGGTGTATTGAACATTGGCCACCGTCATCCAAAGGTGGTTGAAGCGGTCAAGGCACAGCTGGACAAGCTGATGCATACCTGCCAGACGGTTATGCCCTATGAGGGCTACGTTAAACTGGCAGAGAAACTCAGCGGCGTGGTACCGGTACGTGGCCATGCCAAGGTGATGTTGGCCAACTCCGGTGCAGAAGCCCTGGAAAACGCCATGAAGATTGCCCGTGCGGCGACCGGCAAGACCAACGTGATCTGCTTTGACGGCGGTTATCACGGCCGTACCTTCTACACCATGGCAATGAACGGCAAGGCTGCCCCTTACCAGACGGATTTCGGTCCCATGCCCGGAACCGTATATCGTGCACCTTACCCCGTTCCATACCACGGCGTCAGCGAAGACGAAGCACTGCGTGGCCTGAAGATGGCTATGAAAGCCGATTCCCCGGCGCATAACACCGCAGCGATCGTCATAGAGCCCGTATTGGGTGAGGGCGGTTTCTACGCGGCACCGACCAGCTTCCTGAAAGAAATCCGCAAGATCTGCGATGAGAACGACATCCTGATGATCGCGGACGAAGTTCAGAGTGGCTTTGGTCGTACCGGCAAGATGTTTGCCATCGAGCATAGCGGCGTTGAGCCGGACCTGATGACCATGGCCAAGAGTATGGCAGATGGTATGCCGATTTCCGCGATTGTTGGCACCGACAAGTACATGGATGCTTCCGGCCCGAACTCGCTGGGCGGTACCTATACAGGTAGTCCGACCGCCTGTGCCGCAGCACTGGCCGTGTTCGATGTGTTCAAGGAGGAGGACATTCTTGGCAAATCCCAGGCGCTAGGCGAGAAGCTGAAACAGCGCTTCAGCCAGTGGCAGGAACAGTTCGCCCACGTGGATAATGTGCGCAACCTCGGTCCCATGGCTGCCTTTGAGTTGGTAGAAAGCAAGGAAAGCCGGACACCCAAGCCGGAACTGGCGGCCGCGGTGACCAAGAAGGCGAAGGAGAAGGGCCTGATTCTTCTGAGCTGTGGTATGTACGGCAATACATTGCGGTTCCTGATGCCGGTAACCATCGAAGACGATGTGCTGGAAGAAGGTCTGGCAATTGTGGAAGAGAGCCTCAAGGAAGTTGGTGCCTGATCGGTACTGGGTTTCGTGAGGAGTCAGAGAAGCCGGGCACAAGCCCGGCTTTTTTTATGTCCGGGACTGCTTTGGAATAACCTGATCACTGGTGTTCAAACCACTGAGTGTGACCTTTAACTATACCCTTCCTGCCACTACGCCCCTTTTAATCCTTGTGAGGATGTTTTGGCCAATTGTTGATCACTGCATGTTGTCTGTGAGCAGGTGAGAAACGTCGACTGACGCTCTTTTGCCTGTTCGATGCACCAAAACAAAGACAACACAGGAGCATGCAATGATTCAATTACCTCGGTTTATCGCCGGCGCCACTCTAGGCGTGATCATGACCACCCTGCCCATGCAACAGGCCCAGGCAGGAGCGTTTGTCCATCTTTTCGAATGGAAGTGGAGTGATGTTGCCCAGGAGTGTGAGAATTTCCTGGGTCCAAAGGGATTCAGCGCGGTGCAGGTATCGCCGCCTCAGGAGCATATCCAGGGTGGCGCCTGGTGGACCCGGTATCAGCCTGTCAGTTATCAGTTAAACAGTCGCAGTGGCGATGCCAGCGCCTTTGCGGATATGGTCCAGCGCTGCAACGCCGCCGGGGTTGACGTCTACGCCGATGCGGTCATCAATCATATGGCCAATGGGTCCGGGACCGGGACGGCTGGTTCGTACTACGATTCCGGTTCGTTCAGTTTTCCGGTCTACAGCGGTAACGATTTCCATACGCCCTGTGGTATCAATCCCGAGGATTATGGAACCGACGCCTGGCGGGTTCGGAATTGCCAGTTGGTGGGCCTCCCAGACCTGGATACCGATGCGGCCTACGTTCAGAACACCATAGCCGGTTATCTGAATCACCTGACCTCTCTCGGTGTGAAAGGCATCCGGATTGATGCAGCGAAGCATATGGCGCCCGGGGACATCAGCGGGATCCTTTCGAGAGTGAACGAGCCGTTGTATGTGTTCCAGGAAGTGATTGACCTTGGCGGGGAAGCGGTGAGTGCTGGGGAATACACCGGCACTTCCGATGTCACCGAGTTCCGGTACAGCTCTTCTATCGGCAATGTGTTTAAAAATCAGAAACTTGCCTACCTGAACAGTTTTGGAGAGAGCTGGGGCTTTCTGGCCGGAGGTAACGCCGTCGTGTTTACCGACAATCATGACAACCAGCGCGGCCATGGTGCCGGTGGCAGTAATGTGGTGACTTACAAAGACGGCAGTCTGTATAACCTCGCCAATGTATTCATGCTGGCGTGGCCTTACGGCTACCCGAAAGTGATGTCCAGCTATGGCTTTTCCAATGGTGATCAGGGCCCGCCTGCCCAGTCGGTTTATCAGAATGGCAGCGCTGAATGTGGCGGCGCCTGGATATGTGAGCACCGCTGGGGTTCCATTGCCAATATGGTGGAGTTCCGGAATATAACCGATGGCACCGGCGTCTCCGGATGGTGGGACAACGGCGGCAATCAGATTGCCTTTAGCCGTGGCGATAAGGGCTTTGTCGCCATTAACCGGGAAGGTGGCAACCTGTTCCGAACGTTCAGCACTTTCCTCCCGGATGGCGACTATCGGGATGTCGCAGGTGATGGCAGTTGTGTCACCGTTCAGGGTGGGCAGGTTACGCTGGATATTCCTGCAATGCAGGCTGCAGCCCTGCATGTTGGCGCGGATTGCAACGGGGATAGTGGAGACAACAACTCAGGCAACGACAACGCCGGGGATATTGACAAGGTATCGGTTACCTTTCAGTGCGCCAACGGGATAACCAGTTGGGGACAGAGCGTCTATATCACAGGAAATAACAGTGACTTAGGCAATTGGTCGCCGGCCGGTGCCCTGAAACTCGATGCCTCGAACTATCCCACCTGGGCCGGCACCTTCGAGATGCCCGCCGACAGCAGCGTCGAATGGAAGTGTATCAAGCGCAGTGAATCCGATCCTTCGTCTCAGCTGGTCTGGCAGTCTGGTGCAAATAACAGTCTGCAGACCGGCAGTTCGGGCTCCCCCATGTCTTCCTCGGGAGCCTTCTAACACCGGTTACGTCCGGGCTCGGATTCGTCGTATACTGCCAGGAGTCCTCCGGCAGTGCCCCTCGGCCTGCTACAGTTTCACCAACCAGGCTAGATCATGACGTCTCCGAGCTCCGCCAACGTACCGGACCACAAGCCAAGGCCCTGGGTCGATTTGCTGGTCAGCATTATTATCCCCTCCGTTATCCTGATGAAATTCAGTGGCGAGGAACATCTGGGCAACGTCAACGCGCTGCTTATCGGCCTGGGATTTCCATTGGGCTGGGGTCTGTTCGAGCTGGTCAAGTACCGCAAAAAGAACTTCATCGCGGTACTCGGTCTGATCAGCGTTGGCCTGACTGGCGGCATTGGCTTGCTTGAGCTGGATGCGGGATGGTTGGCCATCAAGGAAGCTGCGATTCCGGCGATTATTGGTCTGGCGGTACTGGCTTCTACAAGGACGAAATATCCGCTGGTACGAACCCTCCTGTATAACCCGTCGGTTCTGGATGTGGATAAAATCCACAAGACGCTGGAGGAGCATAACCGGGTTGAAGAGTTCGAGGCACGCCTGCTCAAGGCCAGTTACTTCTTTGCCGGCACTTTCCTGTTCTCATCGATCATGAACTACGTCATTGCCAAGTGGATCGTTGTCAGCCCGTCTGGTACGGAGGCTTTTAATGAAGAGCTTGGTCGGATGACCCTGGTGAGCTATCCAATGATCGCCATTCCTTCCATGATCATGATGATGCTCATCTTTTATTATCTCTGGCGTACCATCCGCCGGCTGACCGGGTACACTCTGGAAGAGGTGATGGCGCCTCATCTGGCCGAAAAAGAGAAGGAAAGTAACAAGTCCTCGGAATCAACCGCTGGAAAATAGCAGTCCTGGAGGGTTTCCGATAAGGCCGGACATGAAAAAGCGGCGGAGGTTTGAAAGCCTCCGCCGCTTTTTATTGCACCTGAAACTTGTTGATCAGATATCCAGGTTGGTCACTTCCAGCGCATTGGTCTGGATGAAGTCGCGACGGGGCTCTACATCGTCGCCCATCAGAGTCGTGAAGATCTGATCGGCCGCAATGGCATCTTCGATCGTTACTTTCATCATACGACGGGTCTCCGGATCCATGGTGGTTTCCCACAGCTGCTCCGGGTTCATCTCACCCAGTCCCTTATAGCGCTGAATGTTCAGGCCGCGCTGGGCCTCTTTCATCAGCCAGTCCAAAGCGCCCTCGAAAGACAGAACCGCCTGTTTGCGCTCACCCCGCTGGATATAGGCACCTTCCTCAATGAGACCATCCAGAGTCTCACCCATACGGGCGATCGCCGCGTAGGAGGACGATTCGAAGAACTCATGACTGAAGACGTGATCGTAGGGGATCCCGTGAACATAGATGGTCACTTTCGGGAGGAACAGGCCCCGTTCAGTATCCTTGGTCACCGAGAAGGTGTATTTGGTTCCAGTACGGGTGTCCAGATCCAGGCCGTCACCCAGGCGTGCAACCCAGCGTGCAACGGACTCTTCTTCCTTCAGATGCTCGGGCTTGAGCGTGACGTTCTGGAGCATCTGCTCCAGAACCTTGGCCGGGTAGGCCCGTGACAGGCGGCCAATCATGTTCATAACGGCCTGGTAGTCCTTGACCATGGTTTCAAGCGCGGAATCCTTGATCGCCGGAGCCTCCGGATTCACATAGAGCTGGGCGCCTTCCAGTGCCGTCTGGGTGAGGTAGGCTTCCTTGGCTTTCTCGTCCTTCAGATACTGCTCCTGCTTGCCCCGCTTGACCTTGTACAACGGTGGCATGGCGATAAAGACGTGGCCACGCTCGATGATTTCGCGCATCTGACGGAACAGGAACGTCAGCAGCAGGGTCCGGATGTGGGAACCGTCCACGTCCGCATCGGTCATGATAATGATCGAGTGGTAACGCAATTTGTCGGGATTGAACTCTTCCCGGCCTATACCACAACCCAGCGCTGTAATCAGGGTGCCTACTTCCGCAGAGGAGAGCATCTTGTCGAAGCGGGCTTTTTCCACGTTCAGGATCTTACCCTTCAACGGCAGGATAGCCTGGGTCTTCCGGTCACGGCCCTGTTTGGCGCTGCCACCCGCCGAGTCACCCTCCACAATGTACAGTTCAGAGAGGGCGGGGTCTTTCTCCTGGCAATCCGCCAGTTTTCCGGGCAGGCCGGCAATGTCCAGGGCGCCTTTGCGGCGGGTCATGTCCCGCGCCTTGCGGGCAGCTTCACGGGCCCGGGCAGCCTCGATCATCTTGTTGACGATGAGTTTGGCTTCGTTGGGCTGCTCCTGCAGGTATTCCGCGAAACTCTGGTACAGCTCCTGCTCCACCGCGGTTTTCACCTCGGAGGACACCAGTTTGTCCTTGGTCTGGGAGGAGAACTTCGGATCCGGCACCTTCACGCTGATGATGGCGGTCAGGCCTTCACGGGCATCGTCACCGGAAGTCGCAACTTTCGCTTTCTTGCCCAGACCTTCCTGCTCAATGTAATTGTTAAGCGAACGGGTCAGGGCGGCGCGGAAGCCGGCCAGGTGAGTACCGCCATCCCGCTGGGGAATGTTGTTGGTGAAGCAGTACAGATTTTCCTGGAACGCATCGTTCCACTGCATGGACACTTCCACGGCTATACCGTCTTCCCGCTCGCGATTGAAGTGGAATACCCGGTTAATCGGTGTCTTGTTGGCGTTCAGATGCTCAACAAAGGCCCGCAGACCGCCTTCGTATTCAAAAACCTCCTCCTTACCTGAGCGCTCATCGGTCAGACGGATGCGCACGCCACTGTTCAGGAACGCCAGTTCACGAAGGCGCTTCGCAAGAATGTCATAGTGGAATTCAATGTGGGTGAAGGTTTCCGGCGACGGGATGAAATGTACCTTGGTGCCCGAGGCATCGGTTTCACCAACAGCCGCCAGAGGCGCATTGGGAACACCATGGGTGTAGGTTTGCTCGTAGACCTTGTTATCACGACGAATCGTCAGGGTGAGGGTAGAGGACAGTGCGTTCACTACGGAAACGCCCACACCGTGAAGGCCACCGGACACCTTGTAGGAGTTATCGTCGAATTTACCACCGGCGTGCAGCACGGTCATGATAACTTCCGCTGCCGAAACCCCTTCCTCTTCATGCAGATCTACAGGAATACCACGGCCGTTGTCTTTAACAGTCACCGATTCGTCCGGGTGGATAATCACCCCAATCTCTGAGCAGTAGCCCGCAAGCGCTTCGTCGATGGAGTTATCCACCAATTCAAAGACCATGTGGTGCAAGCCTGTGCCATCATCGGTATCCCCGATATACATACCCGGCCGCTTTCGCACCGCATCCAGTCCTTTCAAGACTTTGATACTGGAGGAATTATAGTTAGATTCACTCATTCGGAAACTCCTGAAGCGTGATAGGCCGGGGCTTTCTAGCTCTTCGCACCGGTCTTATTCTTCCGTCAATTTGCCATGTTCCACGTGGAACAATCTGTAATCCGGTGCGTTACCCCCGGGCCAGAGCTGTCCCACCAGGGGGCGCTCTATCGATGTGATAAACACCTGACAACGTAATGCCTGTAACCTGTTGGCCAACATGGCCCGATGCCCCTCATCCAGCTCGGCGTTAATGTCGTCAAGCAAAAAGGTCACCTGTTTGCCCAGCTCACTCAACACCATGCCTTGGGCAATCTTCATCAAAATAACCAGGGTTTTCTGCTGGCCCCGGGAGAAGGTTTCGGCAACAGGCCTGCCCTGAAACTTCAGCCGGATGTCCGCGCGGTTCGGACCATAAAGCGTGTGTCCAACCTTTCGTTCCTGCTCCCGATGATCTGCAAGCAATTCCACCAGTGGGCGGCTTACATCCCAGCCAGGGTAGTACTCAAGCCTCAGACCTTCGGTCCAGGGTACTTCCACCTCCCGAACCAGCTTTTCAAAAGCCGCCTTGAATCGGCTAAAGGTGCGAGACCGAGCCTCGGTAATGCGTTCACTCAGGGTAGCGTACTGATGGTCCCAGACCCGCATTAAAGCTTCGTCTAGTCTACCATTTCTCAGCGTTTGATTCCGCTGTGATGTGACTCGCTGGCATTGTTGCCATAACGATCCGAAAGAAGGTTCCACGTGGAACACTAACCAATCGAGAAACTGCCGCCGCTTTCCAGGTCCTCCAGCGATCACATCAAAAACACCGGGGTCGATTACCGATACCGGAAGATGTTTCGCGAGGCCAGAAAGGCTGCGCACTGCTTCACCATCCACCCGCAAAACCGTTTCCTTCTGACCGACATCACGGGATATTCCCAACCGATGCACGAGCTCAGAGTCATTCCCGCCGTCCTTTTCCTCCAGACCGTGATCCAGACCGCCGAACACCGTGAGTCGTTGTTGGCCATGACTCACCACCGCCTGATGACGGTTCACCCGAAAAGAACGCCCCAACCCCAGATAACCAATGGCTTCCAGGACGCTGGTTTTGCCGCTGCCGTTTTCTCCGTACAACAGATTAAAAGAAGGCGAGAAGCTGACAGGCGCAGAAGACAGATTGCGGAAATTTTCAGTCTGGAATTTTACAAGCGCCATAGAAAAGCAAACTCGAAGGGGAGGGGAAGGAAACCAACAAAACCCGCAAAACGAAAAGGGCAGCGTTACCTCCCTTCAGTAACGCTGCCCTAGTGTACAAAAGCCAACCGCTCAAGGCGACAGCCTCAATGGAGCATATTCAACCGCTCATCCATAAACACATCCATTTCCGGAGCGAGGATGTGAACGTACCGATCGAAATACAGGAATTGTTTCAGCAGCAGAGCAAATTCCCTTGGGAAATGCAGACCGTGGCTTTCGCCAATCTTAACCATATCCATCAGTATGTGATTAACATCGTCCTCCGCCTGGTCTGCCTCATAAGGCACTTCATCCGGAACCATCTTGTCCATCTGCTGATACAGCCTTCGCAGATCAGCGGCGAGATCTTCAACCCGGACCGTCTGGCGGGTAATCCCGATACGGATCATGGCATCGGCCATACCTTCGAAGTTGCCAACCATCACAGCCGAAATAAAATCACTGACCGCCTGCCAGGTATCCGGTTTGATCCGACCAACAATGCCAAAATCGATAAAACCAACCCGACCATCCTTCAGCACCATCAGGTTACCCGCATGCACATCGGCGTGGAAAAATTCGCACTGGGTCAGGCTGGCAAACCAGGTGTTCATGGCAGTGATCAGGGTCCGCTCCGGATCCCGGGCGTAACCGCGAATGCTCTCCAGGTCCGTCAGTGACACACCGTGGAAGCGCTCCATGGTCAGAATACGGCGGGTACTGCAATGCTCAAACACCCTGGGCACCGCCGCGTCTTCATTATGGGTGTCATGCAGGAAATCCCGGAAAACCTTCAGGTTGTTGGCTTCCTTGATAAAGTCGCACTCTTCCATCATGGTCCGCTGGATTTCCTCCACAATACCGGACATGGAAGTCCAGGACAGTTTCGGTGCCAGGGTTTCAATAATTCGGGCGGACAGATACAGGAAGTTCAGGTCCGTCAGCAGAATGTTCTCAACCCCCGGTTTCTGGACCTTGATAACCACTTCTTCACCGGATACCAACCGGGCGGCGTGAACCTGCGCAATCGATGCCGAGGCCAGCGCCACCGGATCGATCTCCGCATAAACCTCATCAAGGGGCCGACCCAGTTCGTCCCGGATGATCTTCTTGATCACACCAAAGGGCAGGTTAGGGGTCTTGTCCAGGCAGTACTGGAATTCCTCCACATACTCCTTGGGGAAAAACGTGGGTGAACTGGCAATAAACTGACCCAGCTTGATGTAAGTCGCACCCAGGGATTCAAACGTCTGCCTCAGCAGCCTGGGCGTGGGAGGGCGATCCCCCCGCAGCCAGTTAATCCCGGTGCGCCCGAGTACCGACACAGTCTGGCCAATCCTGAAGGCGCCTTTGATTCCATTCGTTACGGTACTCATCAACCTCATCTCCTCCTACAGCCTCATGGGCATGACAACATAGAGGCAGCGGTTATCATTCTGCGCCTCTATCAACGCACTGCTGTTCGGGTTGGACAGGGTAATTTTTACCTGGTCCTCATCCAGCGCGTTCATTACATCCACCAGATAGCCTACATTAAAACCGATCTGCAGGGATTCGCCCTGATAGTCCACCGGCAGCGCATCTTCGGCCTGTTCCTGGTCCGGGTTATTGGCGAAGACCTGGAGCTCATTCGATGCCAGGTTTAGTCGCACACCGCGGATATTCTCATGGGACAGAATACCCGCTCGTTGCAGGGTATTCTTCAGAGTCGCGCGGTCGGCCAGAACGATCTTGTCGCCCCCACGCGGAATAACACGGTTGTAGTCAGGGAATTTGCCTTCAATGAGTTTCGAGGTGAAGGTATAAGAACCCACAGTCGCCCGAAGGTGATTGTCACCGATTACCAGGGTGACCGGTGTCTCCACGTCATCCAGCAGTCGGGAAAGTTCGAGAACCCCTTTACGGGGAACGATCACCTGCCGCAACTCCGGGCAATTGGTCACCAGTTCCAGATGTGCCATGGCCAGTCGGTGGCCATCGGTCGCCACCGTCCTTACATGATCCTTGTCCACTTCCAGTAACAGGCCGTTCAGGTAATAGCGAACGTCCTGCTGGGCCATGGCGAACGCCGTTGCATCCAGCATCCGGCCCAGTTCTTTTTGGGGCAGCTCCAGGCGGAAGCTTTCGTCTTCGTCTTCCACATTCGGGAAGTGTTCCGCCGGCAATGTGGACAATGTGAAGTGACTGGCCCCGCAGCGCAGATGCAAACGATCCCCCTCAAGGGACAGCTCCATCGGCGCTTCGTCACCAAGGGCCCGGGAGATATCGGACAGTTTGCGGGCCGGAACGGTAATCCGGCCAGGCTGATCCACATGTACCGGTGTTACCCGCGCCACCAGTTCCACTTCCATATTGGTACCGGTCAGGGTCAGGGTATTGTCCTCCGCCACAAGCAACACGTTGGAGAGCACGGGCATGGTCTGTTTCTTTTCCACCACGCCGGCAATGCTTTGCAGCGGGGTAAGCAGGGATTCACGGCTGATCGTCAGTTTCATGGCACTCAGCTTTCTTTATGTTGGAAGGGTGAATGTTATTCGCCAACGCCCGGCATCAGGTGGTCAGCAGTCTCATAAAATTCTGATAATCCTCGCGGATGCCCGGATCAGTCTCCTGCAACTCCACGATTTTCTTGCACGCATGCAATACGGTTGTGTGGTCACGACCGCCAAAGGCATCGCCAATCTCCGGCAAGCTATGATTGGTCAGCTCCTTCGACAGCGCCATGGCAACCTGCCGGGGTCGCGTGACCGTTCGGGTTCGACGTTTGGAGAGTAAGTCGGCGACCTTGATCTTGTAATACTCTGCCACTGTGCGCTGAATATTATCGATGCTCACCTGTTTCTCATGCAGCGCCAACAGGTCTTTCAAGCTCTCCCGGATAAACGGGGGAGTAATCTCAGAACCGGTGAAGTGAGCATTCGCTATCACCAGACGCAGCGCCCCTTCCAATTCCCGAACATTGGAACGAATCTTTTGGGCAATAAAAAAAGCCGCTTCGCTACTGAGCTTCACGTTGGCCTGATCGGCCTTCTTCATAAGAATCGCCACCCGGGTTTCAAGTTCCGGTGGCTCAACCATCACAGTCAGACCCCAGCCAAACCGGGATTTGAGTCGTTCTTCCATATCGACAATTTCTTTCGGGAATCGATCACAGGTCACGATGACCTGCTGACCGCCTTCCAGCAGCGCATTAAACGTATGGAAGAACTCTTCCTGGGAACGCTCCTTGCGGGCAAAGAACTGGATGTCGTCAATCAACAGCGCATCCACGGATCGGTAATAGCGCTTGAACTCGTTGATGGCGTTCAGCTGCAATGCCTTGACCATATCTGCTACAAACCGTTCCGAGCGAAGATAGGCCACCTTCGCCTTGGGGTTGCGACGGACAATTTCGTTGCCGATGGCGTGCATCAGGTGGGTCTTACCCAGACCAACACCGCCGTACAGGAACAGCGGATTGTAGGCACCACCCGGATTCTCGGCCACCTGCATCGACGCGGCCCGTGCCAGCTGGTTGGATTTACCTTCAACAAAGGTTTCGAAGGTGAACCCTTCATTCAGAAAACTCTGGTGCTTGATGTCCCCTTCAACCTGAACCGGCCGCCGCTCGCTGCCACTTTTCGGGCGAACAGAGGGCGAACCGGCCACCGTGGCAGCCACACCCTTTTCTTCTTCGGTGACCCGGCTACCGGTTTCCTCATGAACCTGGCCATTCACTCGCACAGGTGCTTCCGAGCGTTTGACCGGTTCATCTTCACGGGGTGCCGACCCCACTTTCATATTGACCCGGGGAGCCTGCCCGCCGTTCAGATCCTTGAGCACCTCTTCGATACGCCGCAGGTACTTTTCATTCACCCAATCCATCACGAAACGGTTGGGTGCGAACAGCATCAGCTGCCCCTCCCGATGATCGGATTGCAGGGGCCTGAGCCAGGTATTGAACTGTTGTGCGGGAAACTCGTCCCGGAGTACTTCAAGACATTGATGCCACATACTGTTTGGCACGACAGCCTGCTCCCGATAACCCTGAAATGTCTCTGAACGGACAAGGGACTTCCTGTCCAGTGAGATGACCCCGGATTCTAACCCGACCGGCCTTCCAGTGAAAGAGCCGCAGCCGGTTCATGAACAGCCTGTGGAAATTTATTTCTATGTATTTCAGTTTTTTACGAACTTACCTACAGCCTTGTGTACAGAAAATAACTTCCAGGAAAATTACCCACAGCCCTGTGTGTACAGCCCGGGTTTAACCCTGTTAGAAACCCCGGGACGCAACCGGGGATAACTTGGATCCATCGTGCAGATCCGACTTACCCACATTTCGCCCTGCCACCGTCCACAGCGCTCAGGGCGCCTTATCAATAACCTTATAAACCGCGCAAGGGTATGTTTTTCTATATTTTTTATCGCTTATCCACAGAAACCTTCGATACTAATAACAGTAATAATTAATCCTTAAAAGAATTCTAAAAAGACTTACTGAATTTATTAGCTGGCCAGACCTTTCTGGAATTTTCAGCATGCGCATAACCCCCTAGCAATAACCATTGAATTCCCACCGGTATTTGCATAGAATGCCGCTCCTGTTTTGGCTGTTCATTTTCCAGCCAGTTACTGAATTTCCAACTTACGAATTGTGAGATCATCACCATGAAAAGAACGTTTCAACCAAGCGTCCTGAAGCGTAAGCGCGTTCACGGTTTCCGTGCCCGTATGGCCACTGCCAACGGTCGCAAGGTTATTTCCCGTCGTCGTGCCAAGGGCCGCGCACGTCTGTCCGCGTAAGCTCTGATTGCCTCATGAAGGCTTTGAGTTTCCCGAAATCACATCGTCTTCTGCGACCTGCTGATTACGGCAAAGTCTTCAACGACGTGCAGCTGAAAGTTCCGCACCGGAATTTTCTGATCCTGGCCACACCGAATAACCTCGGTCACGCCAGGATCGGTTTGATCTTCTCGAAGAAGAACCTGAAGCTGGCCGTCCAGAGAAACCGGGTAAAACGCCAGGTCAGAGAAAGCTTCCGGCACCAGACGGATCTGCCCGGTCTCGACCTTGTAGTTCTGGGACGCCAAGGGCTGGTTTCCCTGGACAACCAGTCGGTACGGGCATCCATGGACGACCTCTGGCGACGCCTCAGGAAAAAGTACGCTCAATCTCAGCCATCCCGGGCAGCAACGTCGGAAACTGCCGGTCGAGGAACGGGTTAATGCGCAAGCTTCTGCTTCTGCCCATCCGCTTCTACCAGTACGCAATCAGTCCCCTGATGGCCAGCCACTGCCGCCACTATCCCACCTGCTCACAATACGCCGTTGAAGCCATAAGCTACCATGGCGCACTTAAAGGATTATTTCTCGCAATCCGGCGTCTGTTAAGGTGTCATCCCTGGGCGGAAGGCGGTTATGATCCTGTACCGGGAACAACAGACCCCCGAATTCAGGAAACCGTAACAACCTGCGTACACGCTGATCATTCCCATACAACAACCCAGACCAGACAGTAACTCTATGGATATTCAACGCATCGTATTATTTGCCGGCCTGGCTATTGTCAGTTATCTGATGGTGCTTGCCTGGAATGAGGATTACCATCAGCAGCCGGAGACGGCTCAAGTCGCTGAATCTCAGCCTTCGCAGTCCACCGGCAGCATGGGCAGTTCAGACGATATGGTGCTTCCGGAAGATAATGCTGCTCAGGTGGATGGTGATGGCGAGTTCACGACCCCGGAAACAGGCCAGGCTGTCGTCAGCTCAACCGAAAACAACACCACGGTGAGCGATCAGTTCATCACTGTCCGCACCGACGTCTACGACCTGCAGATCGATCGGGTCAGCGGCAATCTGGTAAAAGCCCAACTACTTGACTACGACAAATCACTCAACAGCAAAGAACCGCTGACGCTTCTGAACAACACCCAGAACCGTCTTTACGTTCTCGAAAGTGGTCTGATTGGTCGTGATGGTCCTGATAGCCGCAAGAACGGTTCCGCTCCGGTCTACAGTGCAGATGCCTCCAGCTATGAGATGGCTGAGGGTGACAACCAGCTTCAGGTAGATCTGACTTACACCACTGATAACGGTGTCCAGATCACCAAGCGTTACCAGTTCGAACGCAACAGTTATGAGATCGGGGTTAAATACCTGGTCGAAAACCAGTCCAGCGACGACTGGCAGGCCAATTTCACCGGCAAGATCGTCCGTGACCAGGCCCCGGACCCAACCTCCCAGACCAGCATGGGTATCCAGGCATTCCTGGGTCTGGTGATCAGCTCCCCGGAGGATCCCTACGAGAAATTTGATTTTGGCGATCTGCAGGAAACCCAGATCAACCAGTCTGTCACCAACGGCTGGCTGGCTTTCCTCCAGCATTACTTCCTGTCTGCCTGGGTGCCAGAACGTGATATTCCTGCCCAGTACCAGACCACCCGGCGTGGCACGAACTTTGTGATGGGCTTTGTCTATCCGGCAACCAACGTTGCTCCGGGCGAGACCGCCGAGATTGGTGCCCGGGCCTATGTCGGACCGAAGATCATTGAGCGCCTGGAAGAAATGGCTCCGAACATGGACCGTACCGTTGATTTCGGTTGGCTGTTCTTCATTTCCCTGCCACTGTTCATCATTCTGGACTGGTTCCACAGCATCGTTGGTAACTGGGGTGTTTCCATTATCCTGTTGACCGTACTGGTGAAGGCCGTTTTCTTCCATCTGTCTGCCACCAGTTACAAATCCATGGCCAAGATGCGGGCGGTCGCCCCTCAGCTGACCCGGCTGAAAGAACTGTACGGTGACGACCGACAGCGCATGTCCCAGGAAATGATGGCGCTGTACAAGCGGGAGAAAATCAATCCGCTCGGTGGCTGTCTGCCGATTCTGGTGCAGATGCCGGTGTTCATCTCTCTGTACTGGGTACTGTTTGAAAGTGTGCAGCTACGCCATGCGCCGTTCATGCTGTGGATTCAGGATCTGTCAGTCATGGACCCGTATTTCATCCTGCCGATCCTGATGGGCGCCAGCATGTTCCTTCAGATGAGCCTGAACCCGACGCCGCCGGATCCGATGCAAGCGAAGATCATGAAGATGATGCCGTTGATCTTCACCGTGTTCTTCCTGTGGTTCCCGGCAGGTCTGGTTCTGTACTGGCTGGTGAACAACATTCTGTCCATCGCCCAGCAGTGGTACATTACCCGCAAGATCGAAGCAGAAATGGCCGGCAAGAAGCACTGACTGGTGCCCTAACCGACCCGGCAAAGGCTCCTGTGTGGAGCCTTTGTTGTTTTCAGCCTGTGGAAAAAGCATGAGCCAGAGTTCTGAAACCATCGCAGCCATAGCCACCGCACCCGGACAGGCCGGGGTCGGCATCGTTCGCGTGTCCGGTCCCAGGGCCCGGGCCATTGCCCAACAGATGCTGGGGTTCGAGCCCAAACCCCGTTATGCCCATTACGGCCCGTTCCACGATAGTCGGGGCGAGTTGATTGATGAGGGCATTGGGCTGTTTTTCCCCAACCCCCACTCCTTCACCGGTGAGGATGTATTCGAGCTTCAGGGCCACGGCGGTACCGTGATTCTCGATATTCTGCTTCGGGAGGTGTGCAGCCAGGGGGCAAGACTGGCCCGCCCTGGTGAGTTTTCCGAGCGGGCGTTTTTGAACGACAAACTGGATCTGGCCCAGGCTGAGGCCATTGCCGATCTGATCGAGAGCAGCTCGGAACAGGCAGCGCGCTGTGCCGTTCGTTCCATGCAGGGGGTATTTTCCCGGCAGATCGAGGATCTGGTGGAGGCGGTGACCCACTTGCGGATCTACGTTGAAGCGGCGATCGATTTTCCCGAAGAGGAGATTGATTTCCTGGCCGATGGCAAGGTGGCCAGTGATCTTCAGAACCTGCTGGACCGGCTCGAGAAAATCCTGGCCGAAGCCCAGCAGGGGACCATTCTTCGGGACGGTATGAAAGTAGTCATTGGCGGCAGACCCAATGCCGGCAAATCCAGCCTGCTGAATGCCCTGGCCGGTCGCGAGGCGGCCATTGTTACGGCTATTGAAGGTACAACCCGGGATGTCCTCAGGGAACATATCCATATTGATGGTATGCCGCTGCACATCATCGACACGGCCGGTCTCCGGGACAGTCCGGATGAAGTGGAACAGATCGGTATTGCCCGGGCCTGGGATGAAATCCGTCAGGCCGATCGCATCCTTCTGATGGTGGATGCCACCACCACTGATAAAACCAGTCCCCATGAAATCTGGCCGGATTTCATTGACCAGTTGCCGGCCAACGCGCCTGTGACGGTTATTCGCAACAAGGTGGACCTGTCCGGTGAAATGGTAGGAATCAGCGCTGAAGACCACCAGAGTGCGCCGGTCATCCGTTTGGCAGCAAAATCTGCTGAAGGTCTGGAAATTCTGCGGGACCACCTGAAACAGTGCATGGGCTTTGCCAGCACTACCGAAGGCGGTTTCCTGGCTCGACGCCGGCACCTGGATGCCCTGGAGCGGGCCCAGGCCCTGCTGATCCAGGGCCAGAGCCAGTTGGAAGGGGTCGGTGCCGGTGAGTTACTCGCTGAAGATTTGCGGGCGGCCCAGGATGCCCTGGGCGAGATTACCGGGCATCTCACCCCGGATGAACTTCTCGGCAAGATTTTCAGCAGCTTCTGTATTGGTAAATAAGGCTAACCGGTTTTCCGGCGTTCGTCTTCTGAGACTGGCACCAGGGCCTCGATGTTAGTGCGATTGCCCAGGAAATCCGGCCGTGGTTTGTTGCCACAGAATGGGGCCTGAAGCTGGTTTTCCACACTGTTGTAGACGAAGAACAGATTGCTGCGCGGCCAGGGTGACATATTGGCATTTGACGCATGCAGCGTATTGCATTCGAAGATGATCAGCGAGCCGGCGGGACCGGTGGGGGCCTTGATACCGTATTCGTCCGCCATGGCGGCAAGGTCCCTATCATTGGGAACGCCCAGTTCCTGTTTTTTCAGGGATGACTGGTAGTTGTCTTCCGGCGTGCGGCCGACGCAGGGCACAAAGGTCTTGTGGGAGCCGGGAATCAGCATCAACGGGCCGTTAAACGGCGTGTTGTCGGTGAGGGCGATGGAAAAGCTGACCGCCCGCATCCGGGGCATTCCGTCTTCGGCGTGCCAGGTCTCGAAATCCGAGTGCCAGTCGAAGCCCTTGCCGTGGAAGCCGGGTTTGAAGTTGATCCGTGACTGGTGGATATAAGCTTCACTGCCCAGAAGCTGGCGAACCATCGCCAGAATCTTCGGATTCCGGGTCAGCCGGTCGAAGCGATCAGACAGTTCGTGAATGCCGAAAATCGAGCGGATTTCCTGCTTGCCGGGCTCGGTAATGGTACCTTCGGACCGAAGGATACTCTCATCGTCTTCGTAGGCCCGCAGATCCTCCCGGAACTGGCGAACGGTGGCCTGGTCGAGAAAATTGTTGAAGACAAGAAAGCCGTCGCGTTCATACTGCGCCAGTTCGGTTTCACTCAGTGGTCCATCAGCTCGTTCCGATACTTTGCTGTGCACCACAGGGTCCTGGCGCTCAAAGCTTTCAGTGGGACGTTCCAGGCGGGTGGGATAAAAGTCGTCAGCACGAGTTTCCATATTCGAACCTCCTTCTTTTATGCTCGAGATCAAAGCTTTTCTATTTAATTCAGTTAGTTAATAACTCCAGTGTGGAAATGCACCTGTGAAGTGGGGTCAGGCGGGCGTATTTCAAGGGCAAAAAAATCCCGGGCCTTGCCCGGGACCAGGAGGGACCGGATAGCTTATCCGGTAAAGGCCAGATCATCGGCATCCAGTTGCATCAGGTTCTTGCTGGGGCTGAGCATGCTGGCAGCGTGGCTCTGGGCCCGGGGCAACAGGCGCTCAAAATAGAATTCGGTGGTTCCGAGCTTGGCCTGGTAGAAAGCAGCCGAATCCTCGCCACCGTTATCGAGTTTATCCACAGCTACGACGGCCTGGCGCAGCCAGATATAGGCCATGGTGACGTAGCCGCTGTACATCAGGAAATCATAGGCCGCAGAGCTCACCACATCCCGGTCCTTGCGGGCTGCGAGCATGATCCGGACCGTCAACAGGTTCCACTGGCCGGTCAGCTTGAGTAGCTCAAGCGCCCAGGGTCGCAGCCGTTTGTCGGTGAGATGCTTGCGGGCAAAATTGGCAATCTTCAGGGTGAATTCGCGGACCGCGCCGCCCTGGGTCATCAGCAAAACCTTTCGACCCAACAGATCGAGCGCCTGGATACCGGTAGTGCCCTCGTACAGGGTGGCGATGCGGGTATCCCGGACAATCTGCTCCATCCCATGTTCCCGGATGTAACCATGGCCGCCAAAGACCTGAACCCCCAGGTTGGCCGCTTCGCAGCCGAGTTCGGTGAGAAAGCCCTTCAGAATCGGTGTCAGGAAGCCGAGCTTGTCATCGTATTTGTCGGCCTTTTTACCGTCCCCTTCGGTGAACCCTTCCACCATGTGATCGGCCAGCCGCGCAGCGTAATACAGCATGGCCCGGCCGCCTTCGGCGATGGCCTTCTGGGTTAGCAGCATCCGGCGCACATCGGCATGATGAATCAGGCTATCGGCCACCTGATCCGGTTCTTTTTTACCGGAAAGTGCCCGCATAGAGCGTCGATCCTTCGCATAGGCCAACGCCCACTGATAGGACAGCTCCGCCGGCCCGACACCCTGGATTGCGGTGCCGATCCGGGCGGTGTTCATGAAGGTGAACATGCAGTTGAGGCCTTCATTCTCGGGCCCGATCAGATAACCCTTGGCCCCATCGAAATTGAGCACACAGGTGGCCGAGGCCTTGATGCCCATTTTCTTTTCCAGACTGCCACAGACCACCGCGTTGCGTTCGCCCACCCCGCCCTGGCTGTCGGGCAGGAACTTGGGCACGATAAACAGGCTGATACCCCGGGTACCCTTGGGGGCATCCGGCAGACGGGCCAATACGATGTGGACGATGTTCTCGGTCAGGTCGTGGTCGCCGGAGGAGATGAAAATCTTGGTGCCCGTGAGTTGGTAGCTGCCGTCGGCCTGGGGTTCAGCTTTGGTCTTCACCTGGCCCAGATCGGTGCCGCACTGGGGTTCGGTCAGGCACATGGTGCCGGCCCAACGGCCTTCGGTCAGTGGTGCAAGGTAGGTCTGTTTCTGATCCTCGGAACCGTGCAGGAAAATGGTGTTCATGGCGCCCAGGGACAGACCCGGGTACATAGAGAAAGGCCAGTTGGCTGTGCCCATCATCTCCTGTTTCAGCAGTCCCATGGACGCAGGCAGGCCCTGGCCGCCGTATTCCTCGGGTGCGGAGAGCCCTTGCCAGCCACCCATGGCGTATTGTTGGTAGGCTTCGCGGTAACCGGCAGGTGTAGTGACCTCACCGTTCTCGAGTTTGCAGCCTTCCTCGTCGCCGGAGAGGTAGAGTGGGCTCAGCACTTCTTCACAGAACTTTGCGCATTCGCCGAGTATCGCATCCACGATATCGGGCGTGGCGTTTTCACCGCTGGCCAGGGTGGCGTAATGACCCGGGTAGTCGAACACTTCGTTCAGCAAAAATTTCATGTCGCGCAGGGGCGCCTTGTAAACCGGCATAGCGGAATCCTCTGTGTCTTTCTCGGAATCTTCGGTGGGCAATCACCCGCCATTACCTGTTGTTTTACGCCAATACCCGGGCGCTGCCATTGACGAAAAGCGCCCGGCAGACTGTCAGAATGGACAATTGGCCGAGATGACGTAAAAGCCCGGGGAAAGCCCGGAGAGAGTCCGGCAATGATCGCTAAAGTCGGTTGTGGCGTATTCCTTTTCGCCAAAGAACCGCAATAAACCCGTTCAGAGAGTGTAAAAGTCATGCAAAGCCCGTTTACTGAGATATCGAAACGCCTGTCGACACCTATACTCTGGGTACTGTCTTCGGCACTGCTGCTCAGCGGCTGTGCCAGCCCGTCACTCGAGGATTATGCAGACCGCACACCCGAACTGGTCCCGGAAGAGTTCTTCACTGGCGAACTTTCCGCCCGGGGGGTGGTCAAGAATTTCTCCGGTGAGGTGATTCGTACCTTCGATGCGGATATTAGCGCGTCGTGGGATGATGAGGGTGTGGGCACCCTGGATGAGGTGTTCCGCTTTAATGACGGCGAGGTGCAGACCCGGGTCTGGACCTTGACTCCCTCCGAGGAGGGTTATCATGCCGACGCAGGCGATGTGGTTGAACCCGGAACCATGCGCTGGCGCGGTAACGCCATTCATATGAATTATGTCCTCCGTGTGTCATACGGTGACGGTACTCTGGATGTGCGCATGGACGACTGGATGTATCTGATCACGCCCGACACGCTGATCAACCAGACCACCATGAGCAAGTGGGGAATCGACGTGGGCGAAGTGGTGCTGGTGATCCAGAAAAAGTAACAGACGACTAACCGAGAATTGGAAGAATCTGGAAATCCTATGTGGAAACAGTGGTTGATTGCGTTGGTGCTGGTGGCAGTTGCTATCGGCGGTGCCTTTGTGTACCAGAATCTGGATGAGGGCACTGCCGCTCAGAGCGGTGCTGAGCGTCCTGCCAGTGCCGTCAACACGCTCCTTCCGAAGATGGAGATGGTGCGGGATGTGGTCAATGCAGTTGGCAGTCTGAAAGCCCTGAATGCGGTGGAGTTGACCACGGAAGTCAGTGGCCGGGTGGTAGAACTGAATCTGGAAACCGGCCGCCGGGTAGAGCAGGGTGAGGTGCTTTTACGACTGGATGATCGCCAGGCCCGGGCGGATCTGCAGGTGATTGAAGCCCAACTGGCGGATGCCCGCCGGAAGTTAGAGAGGGCACAGCGGTTGCGCTCCAACAACAGTATTTCCCAGTCCCAGGTGGATGAGCTGAGAACGGCTGTCGACGTGGCCGAGGCGCAGCGTCAGGCGGGTCGGGTCCGTCTGGAGAACCACCGCATCGAAGCGCCGTTTGCCGGTGTGGTCGGGTTGAGTGACATCAGCGTCGGGGCCTACATCACGGCCGGAACCTCGGTGACCACCCTGGATACCACCGACCGTATGGAGCTGGGTTTTTCCATTCCGGAGCGTTTTCTGGGGCAGGTGAGTCTTGGGCAACGGGTTCGCGGCGCATCGCCGGCCTACCCGGATCGGCAGTTTTCCGGTCAGCTGGTGGAGTTGGGTTCCCGGGTCAGTGAGCTGAGCCGGTCGCTGCCGGTGCGGGCACTGATCGATAATCCGGAGGGTCTGCTCCGCCCGGGGCAGTTTATGTCCGCCACCCTGACGCTCCGGGAACGGGAAGCACTGGTTATCCCGGAACAGGCGGTGATGATCCGCGGTGATGAACAATATGTGTTTGTGGCTGAAGACGGTGTTGCCCGGCGGGTTTCGGTCAACCTGGGTTCGCGCATGCCGGGTTTTGTGGAAGTGTCGAAGGGTTTGAGCCAGGACGATCCGGTGATTGTGACCGGTCAGGACCGGCTCAGCAGCGGGGACCGGGTTCGGGTATTGGAAGATGACAAGGCCATTCCCGAGAACCGATTTATCACGGCCAGGGAGTCGTAACCGGTGGTTCTTTCTGATGTCTCTATCAAGCGACCGGTGTTCGCAACGGTTCTCAGTCTTTTGATCGTGGTTTTCGGGCTGGCAGCCCTGTTGGGCCTGCCGGTGCGCGAATACCCGGATATTGACCCACCGGTTGTCTCCATTTCCACCGATTACACCGGTGCGGCAGCCGAGGTGGTAGATACCCAGATTACCCAGGTGATCGAGGGTGCCATCAGTGGCATCGAGGGTATTCGTTCTATTGAATCGTCTACTGAGCAGGGCGAATCCCGAACCAGCATCGAATTCACCACGGCCCGGGATGTGGATATTGCCGCCAATGATGTTCGTGATGCGGTGTCCCGGGTGGCCAACCAGTTGCCGGACGAAGCAGATCCGCCGGTAGTGCGTAAGGCGGATTCCGATGCCCGCCCGATGATGTGGGTCACCCTGCGCAGTGATGTCTGGGACAGTGCCGAGCTGAGTGATTTTGCCGACCGGGTGTTGGCGGACCGGCTGTCGGTTCTCGACGGTGTTGCCGACGTACGTATCGGTGGCGAGCGGCGTTATGCCATCCGGGTCTGGCTGGACCGTGAGCGGCTTGCCGCCCGGGATATCACCGTGGCAGAAGTTGAACGGGCCCTGCGCGCCAACAACGTGGAGTTACCGGCCGGATCGGTGGATTCGTCCACTCGCAATTTCACGGTGCGTGCCGAAGGCCGACTGTCGAATGTGGAACAGTTTCGGGAACTGGTGATTCGCCGGGACGGTAATGACCTGTTGCGTCTCGGGGAAGTGGCCAATGTCCAGATGGGGGTGGAGTCGGATGTCAGCCGTCTGCGCGCGAACGGCCAGACCGCCATCGGCATGGGTGTTATCCGTCAGTCCAAGGCCAACACCGTGGCCGTTTCCGATGCGGTCCGCGCCGAGTTGGAAAAGATTCGGGAGACCCTGCCGCCGGAAGTCACCATCGCGGAAAGCTACGACGAGTCCATTTTCATCCGGGCGTCCATCAAGGAAGTGGTCACCACGCTCGCCATCGCGGTGTCCCTGGTTATCCTCGTTATCTTCCTGTTCCTGCGTTCCTGGCGCGCCACCCTGATTCCTGCGGTGACCATTCCGGTTGCGGTGATTGGTGCTTTCATCGGCCTGGGTTTTCTCGGTTTTTCCATTAACGTGCTGACCCTGCTGGCGGTCATTCTGGCCATCGGCCTGGTGGTGGACGACGCCATCGTGATGCTGGAAAACATCCAGCGCCGGATTGACGAGGGTGAACCGCCATTGCTTGCCGCCTACCGGGGCGCAAAACAGGTCGCGTTTGCGGTGATTGCCACCACCCTGACCCTGGTGGCGGTGTTTGTCCCCATTTCTTTCATGGGTGGCAATATCGGACGGCTGTTCGCCGAATTCGGATTTACCCTGGCTGCGGCGGTGGTTTTTTCCAGCCTCGTTGCCCTGACGCTGGCACCGATGCTGTGTTCCAAGTGGCTCAGACACAGCCCGGAATCGGCGGAGGGCCATCGTCTGTGGGCGGCCAGCGAGAAGGTTCTGAATGGCCTGACCAATGGTTACCGCAGGCTGTTGCAGTTTTCCCTGAGGCAGCCGGGGCTGTTACTCGGCCTGGGTCTGGTGGGGCTGGTTATTGCCGCCGTGGTGTACCCCAAATTGCCCCAGGAACTGGCGCCAACCGAGGACCGCGCCGTGATCATCATGCCCACCAGCGCGCCTCGTGGTTCAACGGTGGAATACACCGATCACTACGTCCGCCAGGTGGAAGAGTCTTTGCTGCCGTATCTGGATGAGGGCATAGCCAATCGCCTGCTCTCCATCGTCGGATTCCGCGATGAGGAAGACAATGCGTTCCTGATCATGGGCCTGGTGCCCTGGGAAGAACGGGATATCAAGCAGCAGGAAGTGACCAGCGAAATCCGCAAGAAACTGGCGGATGTGTCCGGCATCCGAACCGTGGCCGTAAACCCGCCGGGTCTGGGCCAGCGCGGGTTCAGTCAGGCGGTGGAGTTCGTGGTGGCCGGACCGGACTATGAGTCGGTACAGGCCTGGAGCCAGGAGATCGTGGAGCGGGCCAAGGAGAATCCCAATCTGCAGAACCTGGATACTGACTTCGAGCTGACCCGACCAGAGCTTCGGGTCAATATCGACCGGGAGCGGGCGGCGGACCTGGACATCACCATTGAGGACGTCGGGCTCACCTTGCAGACCATGCTGGCATCACGCCAGGTGACGACCTACATTGATCGGGGCCGGGAATACGATGTGATTATCCAGGCTGAAGATGCCAACCGGGCAACCCCGGAAGACCTGGGCCAGATTTTCCTGCGGCCCCGGGAGGGCGGCAACCTGATCCCTTTGCAGGCGCTGGTCTCGGTGCAGGAAATTGGCGCCAACCCGGACCTCCGTCGCATCGACCGGCTTCCCGCCGTGGTCATCAGTGCCTCCCTCGCCGATGGTTATGACCTGGGGTCGGCCTTGACCTACCTGAACAACCTGGCTGTGGATAACCTGCCGCCGGAAGCGCGGGTCAGTTACAAGGGTTTGAGCCGGGAATTCCAGGAATCCTCGGCCGCCATCTACGTTACCTTTGCGCTGGCCTTCGTCATCGTGTTCCTGGTGCTGGCGGCCCAGTTTGAAAGCTGGATCCATCCGCTGATCATCATGCTGTCGGTGCCACTGGCGGTGACCGGTGCCCTGCTGGCGCTCTGGTGGACCGGAATCAGTCTCAACATTTACAGCCAGATAGGCATCATCATGTTGCTGGGGTTGATGGCCAAGAACGGGATATTGATCGTGGAGTTCGCCAATCAGCTCCGGGACAAAGGCTATGAGGTGCGGGATGCCATACTCGAAGGCGCCTGCCTGCGGTTCCGGCCGGTACTGATGACCACCATATCGACGATTTTTGGTGCGGTTCCCCTGGTAATCGCCACCGGCGCAGGCGCGGAAAGCCGTGCGGCCATTGGCATGGTGATTCTGGGCGGGCTGATCTTCGCCACCACGCTGACCCTTTTCATCATACCGGTGCTGTATAACCTGTTGGCCCGGTTTGCCAAATCCTCCAATGCAGTGGAGAAGGAACTGGAACGCCAGGCTTCGGGCCAGGCCGGTGGCACAGGGCTGGCGGCAGCGCCTCAGAAACGCGCGGATGACTTCTGATCAGTGACACGATCACAGGGTGGCCGGGAACTCGAGCTGGCCACCGAATATTTCATCCGGGTGGATATCAATGCAGAATACCTGCTGTCCTGACAGCATGGTTGAGAGGGTTACCGTGCGTTTGGCGTCCGGCAAACCGACATAGGGCCGACAGCTACTGATGTGCTGGGGCCGTTCCAGGGCATTGCGGAAGTATTCCCGGTGCGTCCATCGGGCGCCGGCCGAGTGATATAGGGGGTTGAATTTTCCGCGATGGATGTCCGGATTGGCCCGGGCAAGATTGCCCTGCTGTATGCCCTGGGCATTAAGCAGGAAACAGCGTTGCACACCGTCCACGTCCAACAGCTTATTGCACGCGACGTCGAACGGTAACTCCCGGCTCAGGGAGTGGCAGGCTTCCAGAATTTCGAAGCGAAGCAGTCGAAAGTAGCTCTCCTGGTCCCGGATATCCTGGGCCGAAGATTCACTGGAATCGGCAATAATTCCCTTCAGGGCCAGTTCTGTCAGTTCCGGCTCATGATCGTGCAGGCTTGTTGGCCGGGCAAACAGGAAACCCTGCAGCAGATCCGCCTCGGTTTGCAGGGCGATATGGGCCTGAGTGCTGTTCTCGATGCCTTCCAGAAGCACGAGGCTGCCGCTCTCGCGAATCATCTTCACCAGACTTTCCAGCAGCATTCGGGCGCGACTGTGGTTCTCCGCATTGACCAACAGGCTGCGGTCGAGCTTCACGATGAGCGGATTGATGCGCCACAGACGCTCGAAATTGGAATCGCCCATACCAAAATCGTCAATGGCAATCTGGAAACCATGGGCCTTGGCCTTGAGAATGAATTCCAGAAGTGCTGTCGGATTCTCGGAGGCCGTCTCCACCAGCTCCAGAACCACTTTCTCCGGGTCGATTCCGCTGCTCTGGCACTGTAGGGCGAGCTTTTCCAGAGAGGCTTCTGGATGAATGCAGGTACCCGGATTAATATTCAGGAACAGCCAGACAGGCTGTGAGCTTGCGGCGAAATTATCGAGGTGAATCTGCAACAGGTGTCTGTCCAGTTCGGCAGTCTGGTTCTCTGCTTCCGCCTGCTGGAAAAGCTCGAAGGGGGAGATGCTGGCGTTGTTCTTCCTGACCCTCACCAGGGCCTCATAGCCCACCAGTTTCCGATGGGTCGGGCTCAGGATCGGCTGGTAAACAGAACTGAAATCATAGTCGTTGATCATGTCTGGAGCCCGGGTTATTTCGGCTCCGCGATAGATGCGTCGGGGAAGTCGGACTACGCTGCTCATGGTCAGGAACCTTTATACTGCCAATGGTCTGGCCATCCTGGCCTGATGATAAAAGAATGTCTGAACAGGCAGCTAAAGCGAATTCCGTACCAGAGAGCCAAAAAACAAGCAGTTAACTTTGCTTAAACCCGTCAGATAAATGAACTTCGCTATCGGTTTTAGAACAATTGCACCAGATGCGGGCAGATTCTGAACGGCAAGGTTGGCAATGCACCAAAACAGGATTCCTTGATGCCATCAAAAAGTCAGTTCCGTTTGCTGGGCCAACGCCGTTTCCTGCCGTTTTACCTGACCCAGTTCTCCGGCGCCTTTAACGATAACCTGTTCAAGAACGCGCTGTTGCTGTTGATCACCTACAGCGCCGGCAGCTTGATGGGGCTGTCCGTGAATGTGGTGGTTAACCTGGCGGCCTTCCTGTTCATCCTGCCGTTCTTCCTGTTCTCTGGCATTGCCGGCGAAATGGCCGACCGCTATGAGAAGTCCCGGATCATCCGGAATGTGAAGCTGGCAGAGATCGTGATCATGTCCGTTGCCGCGGTTGGGCTATGGTTCGGCTGGTACGAGTTGTTGTTGGTACTGCTGTTCCTGATGGGCACCCAGTCCACCTTCTTCGGCCCGGTGAAATACGCCATCCTGCCCCAGGTGCTGGCGGACGATGAACTGGTGGGTGGCAACGGTCTGGTGGGCATGGGCACCTTTGTGGCAATTCTCCTGGGCACCATTGCCGCGGGCCTGTTGATGGGCTTTGAGGCCGCCGCCCGGCTGACGGCGATTGCGGTTGTGGTTATGGCGGTGCTTGGTTATCTGGCGGCACGCCAGGTACCGGCGACCGAACCCGACGGTTCGGGAGTTAATGTACGCTTCCGGCCGGTGGTGGAAACCTGGAGGCTGATGGCTCTGGCGGCCGAGCGTCGCCAGGTGTTGCTGGCGGTGTTGACCATCTCCTGGTTCTGGTTTCTTGGCGCGGCGTACCTGACCCAGTTTCCCAATTTTGCCCGCACCAATCTGCTGGGCGATGAAACTGTTGTCACCCTGCTGCTGGCCATGTTCACCATCGGCATTTCGATCGGCTCCATGATGTGTGAGCGGCTTACCAAGCACCGCATTACCCTGGCACCCGTGCCCTGGGGGGCCCTGGGGCTTAGTCTGTTCGGGATTGATCTGTATTTTGCGGTGCCGGACGATCCGGAGGCCTCGACCTGGTGGACACTGGTCACCGATCCCGTTTACCTGAGGGTGTTAATGGATCTGGTGGGTATCGGTATCTGCGGTGGTCTTTTCATCGTGCCCCTGTACGCCTTTATCCAGCACGAAACACCACGGGCCAAACGTGCCCGTATCATCGCCGCACTGAATGTCATCAACGCGTTGTTCATGGTGGTGAGTGCCCTGGCCGGCATCGTGGTGCTGGGATTTCTGGGAATCAGCATTCCGGGGTTTTTCCTGCTGCTTTCACTCCTGAACGGGCTGGTGTTACTGGTGGTCTGGCGGCTTCGGCGAAAAACCGCCTCACACTCTGTGGATAATTAGTTGGAAAACCTGCGGAAACACTCCGGATGAATTATAGAAATTCGATAAAAAACAAAATTTTAAATCATTTTTTAGGGTGTTTAACAAGTAGTCTTGCATGTGGATAACTTTCTTGAAAACTTTTCTGAGAAGAGTGATCCAAGCGTCTGAAAAGCCATGAATTTCGGTTTTCCACTATCCACTGAACTTCGCCAGGGAAGCCCTCGGGTACGGTGCACGGGGGCAATCAGCTTTTAACCCCAGCTTTCTCTGGTTAAAATTTGCACATTCTGACTGCAATTTCCTGGGTGAGGCGTTATACTCGCCGCCCTATTTTATCCCCCGATTTCCGAGGTGAGCTGTGGATTTTCCGACCCGTTTCGATGTCATTGTCATTGGTGGTGGCCATGCCGGTACCGAGGCCGCGCTGGCGGCTGCACGCATGGGTTCCCAGACCCTGCTGCTGACCCACAACATTGAGACCCTGGGCCAGATGTCCTGCAACCCGGCCATCGGCGGTATTGGCAAAAGCCATCTGGTTAAAGAAATTGATGCCCTGGGTGGCGCCATGGCCGAAGCCACCGACAAGGCCGGTATCCAGTTCCGGGTACTGAACAGCCGCAAGGGTCCGGCCGTGCGCGCCACCCGTGCCCAGGCTGATCGCGTTCTCTACAAGGCGGCCATTCGCCATACCCTGGAAAGCCAGCCGAACCTGACCCTGTTCCAGCAGGCGGCGGACGACCTGATTGTGGAAAACGACCAGGTCACCGGTGTCGTTACCCAGACCGGCATCCGCTTCAACGCCAAGACCGTGGTGCTCACCACCGGTACCTTCCTCGGCGGAGTTATCCACATCGGTATGCAACACCATGCCGGCGGCCGCGCCGGTGATGCGCCGGCCAACGCCCTGGCCCAGCGGTTGCGGGAACTGCCGTTCAATGTCGGACGTCTGAAAACCGGCACGCCGCCGCGCATCGATGCACGGTCTGTGGATTTCTCAGTGATGCAGGAGCAGTGGGGTGATGACCCTACCCCGGTGATGTCCTTTATCGGCAATCGTAGCCAGCACCCGGAACAGGTCTGCTGCTACGTGACCCGGACCACTGAACAGACCCACGATATTATTCGCAGCGGTTTCGACCGCTCGCCGATGTTTGCCGGCAGCATCGAGGGCGTGGGCCCCCGCTATTGCCCGTCGATCGAAGACAAGGTGAACCGGTTTGCCGACAAGGACTCCCACCAGATCTTTGTGGAGCCGGAAGGACTGACCACCAACGAGCTCTACCCGAACGGCATTTCCACAAGCCTGCCCTTTGATATCCAGCTGGCGGCGGTCCGTTCGATTCCCGGCTTTGAAAATGCCCATATCACGCGGCCCGGTTATGCCATTGAATACGATTACCTGAATCCGCAGGACCTGCGTCACACCCTGGAAACCAAGTTCATCCACGGTCTGTATTTCGCCGGCCAGATCAACGGCACCACCGGCTATGAAGAAGCCGGGGCCCAGGGTCTGCTGGCGGGGATCAATGCTGCCCTGCGCGCCCAGGAAAAAGACGAATGGTACCCGCGCCGGGACGAGGCCTACCTGGGTGTGCTGGTGGATGACCTGATCACCATGGGCACGTCCGAGCCCTATCGCATGTTTACCAGCCGCGCCGAGTATCGCCTGATTCTGCGCGAGGACAATGCCGATCTGCGTCTGACCGAAACCGGTCGCAAGCTCGGCCTGGTGAATGATGAGCGCTGGCAGAAGTTCAATGACAAGCGCGATGCGATCGCCACCGAGCGTAGCCGCCTCGAGGCCACCCGGATTCATCCGAATACCGAGGCCGGTGAGCGCGCCAACGGCTTTCTCAAGCAGCCGATGACCCGTGATCAGTCTCTGGCCGAGCTGCTGCGCCGGCCCGAGATTGTCTACAGCCACATTGCCGAGATCGGTGCCGAGAAAGCGGAAGATCCGGTGGTCGCGGATCAGGTGGAAATCGAGATCAAGTACGAGGGTTATATTTCCCGTCAGACCGACGAGATCGAGCGGCTCCGTAAGAACGAGAACACCGCCCTGCCGGTGGATCTGGATTATGACGTCATCGGCGGCCTGTCCAACGAGATCAAGCAGAAGCTCAAGACCGTTCGGCCGGAAACCGTAGCTCAGGCCTCACGTATCCAGGGTGTGACCCCGGCGGCGGTGAGCCAGATCCTGGTGCACCTGAAAAAGCGCGACCTGCTGCGCAAACAGTCGGCCTGATCTGCGCCCATGACCAAGTCACTCTGGCACGGCCAGCTCCGGGATGGACTGGCCACAATGGGCCTGTCCCTGGATGAGGATCGGCAGGAAAAGCTGCTGGCTTTTCTGGGCCTGCTTAACAAGTGGAACCGGGCTTACAACCTCACGGCTGTGCGTGATGAGCGTGTGATGGTGTCCCGGCAGCTGCTCGACAGCCTGAGCATTTTGCCCTGGGTAACTACGGATCATCTTCTGGATGTGGGTGCCGGCGGCGGATTGCCGGGTATTCCCCTGGCGATTGCACTGCCGGAAAAGCGATTTACCCTGCTCGACAGTAACGGCAAGAAAACCCGCTTTCTCAACCAGTGTGTGTTGGAGCTGGGGTTGGGTAACGTGGAGGTTATTCATGGCCGTGCGGAGGATTGCAGCCCCGAAGAACCCTTCGCCCAGATCAGCAGTCGCGCCTTTACCGCGTTGGAGAATCTGGTGAACTGGTGTGGCGATCTGTTGGCAAATGAGGGTGAGTTCCTTGCCATGAAAGGTCAGTTTCCGGATGATGAAGTAGCTGCCCTCCCGGCTGGCTGGCAGGTAAAATCCAGCCATTCCCTGGACGTTCCCGGTGCCGATGGCGAGCGCCATCTTCTGGTGGTCGCCCGGGCCGCGAATTCCCGGTAGTTCGGCAGTCGAATTTCTCTACCGCAAACCCATAAACAAGGAGGCAGGACATGGCGCGCGTGATTGCAGTGACCAATCAGAAAGGCGGTGTGGGCAAAACCACCACCTGCGTCAACCTGGCCGCCTCCCTGGCCGCGACCAAACGCCGGGTGTTGCTGGTGGATATGGATCCCCAGGGCAACGCCACCATGGGCAGCGGTGTGGATAAAAATGCCCTGGAACTGTCCGGCTACGACATGTTGACCAAGCGCGCCAGCGCTGCCGAGGTGATCATTCCCGCCGAGGCCTCCGGTTTCGATATCCTGCCGGCCAACGGCGACCTGACCGCCGCTGAAGTCGAGCTGATGAACGAAATCGGTCGTGAGCATCGCCTGCGCCTGGCCTTGAATACCGTTCGCGACAACTACGATTACATCCTCATTGATTGCCCTCCATCACTCAGCCTGCTGACGGTGAACGCCCTGTCGGCGGCCGACTCTGTACTGATTCCCATGCAGTGCGAGTACTACGCACTGGAGGGTCTGGCGGCGCTGATGAACACCGTTGAGCAGATCCAGGAAACGGTTAACCCGAATCTGCAGGTTGAAGGCATCCTTCGCACCATGTACGACCCGCGGAACAGTCTGACCCTGGATGTTTCCGGTCAGCTGAGTGAGTACTTCGGCGACAAGGTGTATCGTGCGGTGATTCCCCGCAATGTCCGCCTGGCCGAGGCGCCAAGCTATGGCGTACCCGCCCTGAAGTACGACCGGGCCTCCAAGGGCGCCATTGCCTACCTCGCCCTGGCCGGCGAGATGGTGCGTCGCCATGGTTCAAAAAAGACATCCGCGCCGGTTGCGGTGTAACATACCGCCCTGTCACTCACTTAAGCACAACGATTTTCAACGGGAAGAATGACTGACACCATGGCGGCGAAGAAACGAGGATTGGGTGAACGTGGACTGGGCGCCCTGCTGGCGGGCTCCAAGGTCAATCTTGACCAGGAGCTGAAAGACCACGATGGGGAACTCCGCGAAGTTCCCATTGATCTGATCCAACGCGGCCGGTACCAGCCCCGGCGCGACATGGACCCCGCGGCCCTGCAGGAACTGGCGGATTCCATTCGTCAGCAGGGCGTAATGCAGCCAGTGGTGGTTCGTCCCATCGCCGAAGGCCGCTATGAGCTGATTGCGGGTGAGCGCCGCTGGCGTGCTACCCAGATGGCCGGCCTGGATAGCATTCCTGCCATCATCCGGGATGTTCCCGATGAAGCCGCCATCGCCATGGCGCTGATCGAGAACATCCAGCGCGAGAACCTCAATCCCATTGAAGAAGCCTTCGCCCTTCAGCGTCTGCAGGACGAGTTTGGCCTGACCCAGGCCCAGGTGGCCGAAGCCGTTGGTAAATCCCGCACCACCATTACCAACCTGCTACGATTGATCGGTTTGTCTGAAGACGTTCGTATCATGCTCGAGCATGGCGATCTGGAAATGGGCCACGGCCGAGCGATGCTGACCCTGGCTCCGGAACTGCAGATGCAGGTGGCCAAACAGGTGGTGGCCAAATCCCTGTCGGTTCGCCAGACCGAAGCTCTGGTAAGGCGGGTGCAGCAGGAAACCCCGGACAGCAAATCCAGAAAAAAGGGAACTGTGGACCCCAACATTCGCGCCCTGCAGGATGATCTGGCCGAGCGACTGGGCGCACGGGTGTCGATTGATCATGGTCAGCGTGGCAAAGGCAAGCTGGTGATTGAATACAGCTCCCTGGATGAACTTGACGGCATTCTTGGCCATATCAAATAAAAGGTCGGGGTTTTATCGGCCTTCCGGGCCCCCTACGAAAGTTCGTACCTGGCTGTGTACACAACATGTAGTGGTGAAAAACTGAACGGCCGTCTATTTGTGACTAAAATTGCCAAAACCCAGTTATTACGCCGCTTTTGACGGACCGGCCGCTGCCCGGTTTTGTTGATTCGTGCACATTGAACACATATAATCTGCGGCGCTCGTATCGGTGTATTTGCTTACTTTTTAGACGACATCGACCGAAAAGCACCGTACTTCCGGGACGAACATGACGAAGGCAGCTTCAGGCGGTATTGGCCGCCCGCCCATCGCACGATGGTTTGTAATAGAGAGTGTGGTACTTGTCTTTGTCAGCCTGGCGTTTCTCTTGCGAGGCCAGGTTTCCGGTTATTCAGCGCTGCTGGGTGGACTTATTTTTTTGATCCCCCATGGTTATTTTGCGCTCAAGGCATTCCGCTACGCCGGCGCGCGGTCTGCCAGGAAGATCATGACTTCTTTTTACCAGGGTGAGGCCGGCAAGCTCATCCTGTGCGCCATCCTTTTCACGATGGTGTTTAAATGGATTCAGCCGCTTGATATAGCGGCACTTTTTTTAACATTTGCGATCATGCTGGTCACCAATTGGTTGACGCCGCTTCTGGCGGGCAGCAATACGCAGCAAAGCTAACTGGACCTGGGAAACCGTTATGGCAGGAAGTGCATCCGAATATATCCAGCATCACCTCCAGAACCTCACCTACGGTAAGCTGCCGGCAGGCTATGAGCGTGCCGACGGAACCGTACTTCAAGATGCAACCTGGACGCTGGCTCATACCGGCAAGGAAGCATCCGACATGGGCTTCTGGGCTCTGCACATAGATTCTCTGGGCTGGGCGGTCGCGCTCGGTGCCCTGTTCCTGTTTATTTTCCGTCTGGCCGCGAAGCGTGCCACCTCGGATCAGCCCGGCGGGCTGCAGAATTTCGTTGAAGTGATGGTTGAGTTCGTCGACCAGAGTGTGAAGGAAACCTTCCACGGCAAGAACAAGGTGATTGCGCCGCTGTCGCTGACCATTTTCTGCTGGGTATTCCTGATGAACCTGATGGACCTGGTGCCGGTGGACTTCCTGCCCCAGCTGTTCCACCTGATGGGTCTGGAATACATGAAGGTCGTTCCGACTACGGATGTAAACGTTACTCTGGGCATGTCCCTGTCCGTATTCGCTCTGATCATCTATTACAGCCTGAAAGTGAAGGGCGTGGGTGGCTTCGTTGGTGAGCTGACCCTGCACCCCTTCTCTTCAGACAATCTGTTCCTGAAGATTTTGCTCGTCCCGATCAACTTCCTGCTGGAAGGCGTGAGCCTGATCGCCAAGCCGATCTCACTGGCGCTGCGTCTGTTCGGTAACCTGTACGCAGGCGAGCTGATCTTTATCCTGATTGCACTGCTGCCGTTTTGGGCACAGTGGGCACTGTCTGTACCCTGGGCGATTTTCCACATTCTGGTTATCACCCTGCAGGCATTCATCTTTATGATGTTGACGATCGTGTACCTGAGCATGGCTCACGAAGACAGTCACTGATCGGACACCATTAAGCCGTAGTTCTAAACCCTTAAACTGAAAAACCTAACTGAAAACTGGGAGTTATCATGGAAACTGTAGTTGGAATGACCGCTATTGCCGTTGCACTGCTGATTGGCCTGGGTGCCCTGGGTACTGCGATTGGCTTTGGTATCCTCGGTGGCAAGTTCCTGGAAGGCGCTGCGCGTCAGCCGGAAATGACCCCGATGCTGCAGGTTAAAATGTTCATCGTTGCAGGTCTGCTGGACGCCGTAACCATGATCGGTGTTGGTATCGCTCTGTTCTTCACTTTCGCCAACCCGTTTGTCGGCCAGATCGCCGGTTAATCGAGTCGCCAGAGCCGGGGTTTTACCCCGGTCAGATGATTCTTAACAAAACAGGCGAGAGGTGAAGACGTGAACATTAATTTGACGATGATTGGTCAAGCCATCGCGTTCTTTATCTTTGTCGTCTTCTGCATGAAGTACGTGTGGCCGCCAATCATGGCCGCACTGCAGGAGCGTCAAAAGAAGATCGCTGACGGACTGGCTGCCTCAGACCGCGCTGCGCGCGATCTGGAACTGGCTCAGGAAAAGTCAGCTCAGGAACTGCGTGAAGCCAAGCAGCAAGCTGCTGGTCTGATTGAACAGGCCAACAAGCGCGCGGCCCAGATTGTGGAAGCATCCAAGGATGACGCCCGCAAGGAAGGCCAGAAGCTGATTGAGCAGGCCAAGGCCGAAATTGAACAGGAGCGCAATCAGGCCCGTGACGCTTTGCGTGCAGAAATTGCCACCATTGCTGTTGCCGGTGCTGAGAAGATCCTGGAAACCTCTGTCGATGCCTCCAAGCACAACGAGATGTTGGAAAAACTGGCGGCAGAACTTTAAACGACGAGGTTCATCATGGCAGAACTGAGAACGCTGGCCCGTCCCTACGCAAAGGCAGCATTTAGTGCCGCTCAGGAGCATGAACAGCTGGCTGAGTGGTCCCAGGTGCTGACAGTTGCCGGGCAGGTCACCGCGAACAAAGACATTCGACAGCTTCTCGCGAATCCGGGTCTGGAAGAGCAGAAGAAGGCAGAACTGATTCTGGAGGTCGCTGAAGATGGCGTCACCGATCAGGTCCGCAACTTTTTCGCTGTACTGGCTGAAAACCGCCGGCTGACTCTTCTTCCTGAGATTGCAGCGCTCTTCAACACGTACCGGGCTGATCTGGAGCGCACTGTTGATATCGAAGTCACCGCGGCTTTCGAGCTGACGGACGAACAGCAACAGAAGCTCGCCCAGGCACTTTCGAAGAAACTCGAGCGGCAAGTGTCACTCGCAGCGTCATTGGACAAGTCTCTTATTGGCGGCGTGATTATTCGCACCGGCGATATGGTCATTGACGCATCTGTACGCGGAAAGCTGACCAAGCTGGCCGACGCTCTGGGCTCCTGATTTCAGCACAAGGTTTGAGGATATTGGCATGCAGCAACTGAATCCATCCGAGATCAGTGACATCATCAAGAAGAGAATCGAGAAACTCGACATCTCTTCCGAAGCAAAGAACGAAGGTACGATCCTGTCGGTATCCGACGGTATCGTGCTGATCCACGGTCTGGCCGACGTTATGTACGGCGAGATGATTGAATTTGCCAACGGCACTTTCGGCATGGCTCTGAACCTGGAGCGTGATTCCGTTGGTGCGGTTGTGCTGGGTGACTACGAAGATCTGGCCGAAGGCCAGAAAGTTCGTTGCACCGGCCGCATCCTGGAAGTACCGGTTGGTCCGGAACTGATGGGCCGTGTGGTCGACGCTCTGGGTAACCCCATCGACGGCAAGGGCGACCTCGGTACCGACCTGACCTCTCCGGTCGAAAAGGTTGCACCGGGCGTTATCGCTCGTCAGTCCGTTGATGAGCCGGTTCAGACTGGTCTGAAGGCAATCGACACCATGGTGCCGATCGGTCGCGGCCAGCGTGAGCTGATCATCGGTGACCGTCAGATCGGTAAGACCGCTGTCGCCATCGACGCGATCATTAACCAGAAAGACACCGGCATCAAGTGTATCTACGTTGCCGTCGGTCAGAAGCAGTCTTCCATTGCCGCCGTTGTGCGCAAGCTGGAAGAGCACGGTGCCATGGATCACACCATCGTGGTTGCCGCCGGTGCCGCCGATCCTGCAGCGATGCAGTTCCTGGCTCCGTACTCCGGTACCTCCATGGGTGAATACTTCCGTGACCGTGGTGAAGACGCCCTGATCATCTATGATGATCTGTCCAAGCAGGCTGTGGCTTACCGCCAGATCTCCCTGCTGCTGCGTCGTCCGCCGGGCCGTGAAGCATACCCGGGTGACGTATTCTACCTGCACTCACGTCTGCTGGAGCGCGCGTCCCGTGTAAACGCTGATTACGTTGAGCAGCTGACCAACGGTGAAGTGAAAGGCCAGACCGGTTCCCTGACCGCCCTGCCGATCATCGAAACCCAGGCTGGTGACGTGTCCGCGTTCGTACCGACCAACGTAATCTCCATTACCGACGGTCAGATCTTCCTGGAAACCAACCTGTTCAACTCCGGTATCCGTCCGGCGATGAACGCCGGTATCTCCGTATCCCGGGTAGGTGGTTCGGCCCAGACCAAGATCATGAAGAAGCTTGGCGGTAACATCCGTCTGGCTCTGGCCCAGTATCGTGAACTGGCCGCTTTCGCACAGTTTGCTTCCGACCTCGACGAAGCAACCCGTCAGCAGCTTGAGCACGGTCAGCGTGTAACGGAACTCATGAAGCAGAACCAGTACAGCCCGATGTCTGTGGCTGAAATGGGTACGGTTCTGTTCGCAGCCAACGAAGGCTTCCTGGACGACGTTGATGTCGACAAGGTAGTGAAGTTTGAAGCGCAGATGCTCGACTGGATGCGCTCCGAGCAGAAAGACCTCCTCGACAAGATCAACGAGAAAGGCGATTACAACGACGAAATCGCTGCCGGCCTCAAAGCTGCACTTGAGAAATTCAAGACCACTCAGAGCTGGTAAGAAAATGGGCCTGCGGCAATTGTCGCGGGCCGCTTTTCGTAGCAACGAGTGTCTAACTTGAGAAGGCAGTGAGTTATGGCCGTCGGCAAAGAAATACGTAACCAGATTTCAAGCATCAAGAGCACGCAGAAAATCACCAGCGCCATGGAAATGGTGGCTGCGAGTAAAATGCGTAAGGCTCAGGAACGCATGCAGGCAACTCGCCCGTATGCCGACAAGATGCGTCAGGTGATCGGGCACATTGCCAAGGCGAATGCTCAGTACAAGCACCCGTTCATGGTCGAGCGCGAGGTCAAGCGCGTGGGCTATATCGTGGTGTCAACTGATCGTGGCCTCTGTGGTGGTCTGAACATCAACCTGTTCAAAGCGCTTGTCCGTGAAATGAAAGCGTGGAAAGAAAAAGGAGTGGAAACCGATCTGTGCGCCATCGGGCAGAAAGGGGCTTCCTTTTTCCGGAGCTACGGCGGCAATGTCGTCGCGGCGCTGACCCATCTGGGGGACAGCCCGAGCTCTGAAAAACTCATCGGCAACGTCAAGGTTATGCTGGATGCGTTCTCGGAAGGCAAGATCGACCGTCTTTATGTGGTCAGCAACGAGTTCGTCAACACCATGACCCAAAGCCCGAAGGTGGAGCAGCTTCTGCCCCTGCCTGAGAGCGAAGACGAAGAAGAGATCAAGAACCAGTGGGATTATCTCTACGAGCCCGATGCCAGGCAGATCCTCGATGGCCTTCTGCCACGTTTTATTGAATCCCAGGTGTACCAGGGTGTGGTAGAAAATCTGGCATGTGAACAGGCAGCCCGGATGATCGCCATGAAGAGCGCAACTGATAACGCCGGTAGCATTATCGACGAGCTTCAGCTGGCTTATAACAAGGCGCGTCAGGCAGCCATTACCCAAGAGATATCGGAGATTGTGAGCGGCGCCGCTTCGGTCTGATCCGACCCACAATCCAACTGGTTTTATTGACTATCAAGATAACGAGGAACCGAGCATGAGTAGCGGACAAATCGTTCAGATCATTGGCGCGGTTATCGACGTGGAATTCCCACGTGACTCCGTACCCAAAGTATATGACGCACTGCTGCTTGAAGGTGGCGAAACAACTCTGGAAGTCCAGCAGCAGCTGGGTGACGGCATTGTTCGTACCATCGCCATGGGCAGCACTGAAGGCCTGAAGCGTGGCCTGAAAGCAGAAAACACCGGCAACCCGATTTCGGTACCGGTTGGTACCCAGACTCTGGGCCGTATCATGGACGTTCTGGGTCGTCCCATCGACGAAGCCGGCGAGATCGGCGAAGAAGAGCGTTGGGCGATTCACCGCAAGGCACCGGGCTATGCCGATCAGGCAGCGTCTGCGGACCTGCTGGAAACCGGCATCAAGGTTATCGACCTGATCTGCCCGTTCGCCAAGGGTGGTAAAGTTGGCCTGTTCGGTGGTGCCGGTGTTGGTAAAACCGTAAACATGATGGAGCTGATCAACAACATCGCGAAAGAGCACTCCGGTCTCTCCGTATTCGCGGGTGTTGGTGAGCGGACCCGGGAAGGTAACGACTTCTACTATGAAATGAAGGAGTCCAACGTTCTCGATAAGGTTGCTATGGTTTACGGCCAGATGAACGAGCCCCCTGGAAACCGTCTGCGTGTGGCCCTGACCGGTCTCACCATGGCTGAGAAGTTCCGGGACGAAGGCCGTGACGTACTGTTGTTCGTTGACAACATCTACCGTTACACCCTGGCCGGTACCGAAGTATCCGCACTGCTCGGCCGTATGCCGTCTGCGGTAGGTTACCAGCCGACTCTGGCCGAAGAGATGGGTCAGCTGCAGGAGCGTATTACCTCCACCAAGAACGGTTCCATCACGTCCATCCAGGCGGTATACGTACCGGCGGATGACTTGACTGACCCGTCGCCTGCAACCACCTTCTCGCACCTGGATGCTACCGTTGTACTGAGCCGTGACATCGCTTCCAAGGGTATTTACCCGGCGATCGATCCGCTGGATTCCACCTCTCGTCAGCTGGATCCGCTGATCATCGGTCAGGAGCATTACGAAGTGGCCCGTGGCGTGCAGACTAACCTGCAGCGCTACAAGGAGCTGAAAGACATCATCGCCATCCTGGGTATGGATGAACTGTCAGAAGAAGACAAGCTGACCGTAGCCCGTGCCCGTAAGATCGAGCGTTTTCTGTCCCAGCCGTTCCACGTTGCTGAGGTCTTCACCGGTTCCCCCGGTAAGTACGTTTCCCTCAAGGAAACCATCAGCAGCTTTAAGGGCATCCTGAATGGCGACTATGACGAACTGCCCGAGCAGGCGTTCTACATGGTTGGTACCATTGAGGAAGCGGTCGAGAAAGCGAAGGAAATGAAGGCTAAGGCCAAGAAGTAATTTGCGCCTGAGCACTTGTTTCCGGATCGATCAAAGAGGCAACTGACATGGGTATGACCGTGCATTGTGATGTGGTAAGTGCCGAAACAAAGATCTATTCCGGATTGGTGGAAATGCTGATCGCAGCGGGCTCTGAAGGTGACCTGGGTATTGCCCCGGGTCACACCCCGCTGCTGACCCAGCTGAAGCCGGGCCCTATTCGGATTATCAAGCAGGGCGGTGAAGAAGAAATTCTTTACGTGTCAGGCGGGTATCTGGAAGTCCAGCCCAATCTGGTGACTTTGTTGGCGGATACCGCTGTTCGTGCAAAGGATGTGGACGAAGCAGCCGCGCTCGAAGCTCAGAAAGAAGCCGAGAAAGCACTTGCCAACAAGACTGGTGAATTCGAGTACTCCCGTGCCGCTGCAGAGCTGGCCGAGGCTGTTGCGCAGCTTCGTACCATCCAGCAGCTGCGTAACAAAATGCGCTAAGCATTTTCGTTTCGGGTTTGCCGAACACCGAAGCCGCATCCTGAGCGGCTGGAAGACCAACGTGTTACGTTGGCCATCCGGCCTTGAAGGGTGCGGTTTTTTATTTTCAGCATTCAGAGAGTAAACACTCCGGGAGCCTGACTTTTCCATGAGCCCGCTACACGTCGTCATTCTGGCCGCCGGCCAGGGTTCCAGAATGAAATCCGCATTGCCCAAGGTACTGCATCCTATTGCCGGCCGCCCGATGCTCCATCATGTTATCGAAACGGCTAAACAGCTTGGTGCCGAAAAGATCCATACGGTGATCGGCCATGGCGCTGACAAGGTCCGGGAAGCTACGACTGAAGCCTCGGTAAACTGGGTCACCCAGAGCGAGCAGTTGGGTACCGGCCACGCTGTCGCTCAGGCCCTGCCGGATTTGCCCGATGACGCGCGGGTTCTCGTTCTCTACGGCGATGTGCCGCTGACCCGCCATGAAACCCTCGAGGGGCTGGTTGGCACCCTGGATGACAACACCCTGGGTCTTTTGACGGTGACCATGGACAAACCCCAGGGCTATGGCCGGATCGTCCGGGATGCCAATGGCGACGTGCAGTCAATCGTCGAGCAGAAAGATGCGTCTGCCGAGCAACAACAGATCCGCGAAGTGAATACGGGCATCCTGGCGGTATCCGCGAAACACTTGAAATCCTGGTTGCCTACGCTCTCCAACAGCAATGCCCAGGGCGAATACTACCTTACCGACATTATTGCCATGGCGGTGGACCAGGGCCTTCGTGTTTCGGTGTCCCAGCCGGAGAATCCTTTTGAAGTGCAGGGGGTCAACAATCGCCTGCAGTTGGCGGAACTGGAACGCTGGTTCCAGCGTCGGCAGGCAGACCGACTGATGACAGAGGGCGCGACGCTCGCGGATCCTGCCCGGGTGGATGTCCGCGGCGAGCTCAGTATTGGCAATGATCTGTGGATCGATGTAAACGTGGTATTCGAGGGTAAGGTCAGCCTCGGTAGCAATGTGTCCATTGGCCCCGGTTGTGTCATCAAGGATGCGACCATTGCAGATGGAGCCGAGATCAAGGCACACAGTGTGATTGAGGGCGCGGTGATTGGCGCCAGTGCCCAGATCGGCCCGTTTGCCCGCATCCGTCCGGGCACCGAACTGGCGGCGAATACCAAAGTCGGTAACTTTGTGGAAACCAAAAAGGCTATCGTCGGCGAGGGCAGCAAGATCAATCATCTGAGTTATGTGGGTGATGCCTCACTGGGCCGTAATGTGAATGTGGGTGCAGGAACCATCACCTGTAATTATGATGGTGTGAACAAGTACCGGACGGTGCTCGGCGACGGGGTCTTTGTCGGCTCCAATACAGCCCTGGTTGCGCCGGTTACCGTTGCGGCCGATGCCACCATCGGTGCCGGGTCCACCATCACCCGTGATGTAGCCGACCACGAACTGGCTGTCGCACGGGGCCGGCAGCGCAATATCGCCGGTTGGGAAAAGCCGAAGAAACACTGATACAAACGATCAACAGACAGGTAGAACAGCATGTGTGGAATTGTAGGCGCGGTTTCGGAAAGGGACGTTCAGGGCATCCTTCTTGAGGGGCTGCGCCGTCTGGAATATCGGGGGTATGACTCCGCGGGCATGGCCGTGATCGGTGGCGATCATAGCGTCCAGCGTGCACGGGAAGTAGGCAAGGTTGCCGCTCTCGGGGATGCCATGGCAGCAAACCCACTCGCGGGTCATCTGGGCATCGCTCACACCCGCTGGGCCACCCATGGCGAGCCATCCCAGATCAACGCCCATCCGCACATGTCCGGTGAGCATCTGGCCATCGTCCATAACGGTATTATCGAGAACTATCAGGAGCTGCGTGAAGAGCTCCGGGCCGACGGTTTCGAGTTCACCTCGCAGACCGATACCGAAGTCGTTGCCCACCTGATTGAGAAGAACTACCGTGCCCTTGGCAACCTTCACGAGTCCGTTCGGGCCTCCATTGCCCGTCTTCGCGGTGCCTACGCCCTGGCTGTTGTCCATGCCGATGAACCGGACCACATGGTGGTCTGTCGTGAAGGCAGCCCCCTGGTGATCGGCGTGGGTATCGGCGAGAACTTTATCGCCTCCGATCAGCTGGCCCTGCTGCCGGTAACCGATCGCTTTATGTTCCTGGAAGAAGGCGACATTGCCGACATCAAGAAGGATGGCATCACCATTCTTGATCGCGAGGGCCATTCGGTGGAGCGGGAAGTGGCCCGCTTCGAACACGGCGCCGATTCTGCCGACAAGGGCGAGTACCGCCACTTCATGCTCAAGGAAATCTACGAGCAGCCCAAAGTGATCAAGGCCACCATGGAAGGCCGGGTCACCAAAACCCGGGTGCTGGAACAGGCCCTGGGTACCGAGGCTGCAAACCTCCTCGAGAATGTTCGTCATGTCCAGATCATTGCCTGCGGCACCAGTTACCACGCCGGTATGGTGGCCCGTTACTGGATTGAGGAGCTGGCCGGTGTCGCCTGCTCGGTGGAGGTGGCTTCCGAGTTCCGCTACCGCAAACACGTGATTCAGCAGGATACCCTGTTCCTCTGTATCTCCCAGTCCGGCGAAACCGCCGATACCCTGGCGGCCCTGCGTCAGGCGAAAAGAGCAGGTTTCCGGGCAGCATTGGCCATCTGTAACGTGCCGGGTAGTTCCCTCGTGCGGGAATCCGACTTGGTGATCATGACCCAGGCTGGACCGGAAATCGGCGTGGCCTCCACCAAGGCATTCACCACCCAGCTCACGGCATTGCTGATCTTTACCCTGGCTCTGGCCCGTCATAATGGGCTGCCCGAGGAGCAGGAAGCTGAAATCGTCGAGGCCCTCCACCTCGTGCCCGGCCAGGTCAGCGATGTGCTGGCCCTGGATGGCGAGATCGCCGAGATGTCCAAGGCATTCATAGATAAGAACCACAGCCTGTTTCTGGGCCGCGGTTCCCAGTTCCCGGTCGCCCTCGAGGGTGCCCTCAAGCTCAAGGAAATCTCCTACATCCACGCCGAAGCGTACCCGGCCGGCGAGCTCAAGCATGGCCCCCTGGCCCTGGTCGACAGCGAAATGCCGGTGGTCACCGTAGCGCCCAACAACGATCTGGTTGAGAAGCTCAAATCCAACCTGGAAGAAGTCCGGGCCCGTGGCGGCGAGCTATTTGTCTTCGCTGATAGAAAGGCCGACGTGAAAGCCGAAGACGGCATTCACGTGATGCAGATTCCATCCGTGCATCCGATTACGGCTCCGATTGTCTACACCGTGCCACTGCAGCTTCTGTCCTATCATGTGGCGGTGCTCAAAGGGACTGATGTGGACCAGCCGAGGAATTTGGCGAAAAGCGTTACCGTAGAGTAATTGAAACTGCTGTATGCGACCCCGGAACGGATCTGTGGCTTCGAGGCCGAGTTTAACGCCTACCGAATGGACGATCTTAGGGCTTGCGGTACCTCCACCTGACTGGAGGGCAAGACCCACTCGGACTATAAATGCGGCTACGAAACCTACCTCGCAGGTAACCGGGTTTCGCCCCTGAAGCTCACCGCTTACGTTGAGCATGACACGACGAGTCGATGGACCAATCGTCTTCAGGCCATGGTAGTGGGAGACAGGGATCGTTTTGACGGCACGGGCTTTGTCCGCGGCCCAGTGGAATCCTATGCAATTCTGGACCTGACTTGCCGCTAGCAGCTGCCGCAGGGCGATCTCACGTTGGCTGTCAACAATCTGCTTAATGAAGACTACTTCCCCGTCATTTCGCAGATCTACAACTTTGACACTCAGTACACCCAGCGAACGGGCCGCTCAGTCATGCTGACCTACGGACTGGATTGGTAAGGGACAATAGGCCGGTTTGTCCAACGCTAATGCGGGATAAGCCGGCTTACGAACCAGCATTCCGAAGCGGATGGGCCCTCGTCGAGGTCAGCGCAGGTATCTACCCGGCTGATCTCGAAGGACTCACACCTGGCATCCAGACGCCCCGTGACCTCTTGCCCGGCGTGCCACGATACCGGTACAGCGACGGCGCCATCCTTCTGAGGCACTGCATCATCGATTTCAAGATCGGCGCTTAATCCCTGTACTTCTAGCCACTCCAGCACCGCAATTTCGGCGCATTGCTGGGGCGGTGTCAGCCTGCTAGAGCCCCGATAGCACGGCAGATAGGGCCGGCCAGCTGTTTCGTGAGCGATCAGAGGGGCCACATCCGGGTCTGAAATCCGGCCGTATTTCCGAAGCGCTGGAAATACGATCACGCTCGCAGCCAACCGGCACCCGCCCAGATGCGAACTCTCCCAGACCTCGAACTGTCCCTGCTGTTTTTGTGATTCTCTGGCCAGCGCCTGGTAGGTGCGGTATCCGAACTTGGCACAGCACTTGTCTTTCTTTCCGTGAGTGCAGCACAGAATCAGGTTTCGGGTGAGGGATTCCGGTGACCAGTGGCTCAAGGGCTGACGGTTTGCCACTGCGTCCAGCAACGCCGGAAGGGACTCGCGCTCTACATCCAGCCAGAGATTCTCGGGGAACAGATACAACCGATGGCGGTCTTCTGGCCAATGCCTGCGATGGATAAGGTTGACCCGTCGTCCCCCGGCCACGAGGGTTTCAATCCGGTCTACCAGGGCGGGCTCCATGTCATTGGCGATCCGAAGGCTTTTAGACCAGGCTCGGCGAGGCCAACTGATAAGCAGGTTGCATTGCGGATGGGCGCCGGTCCCGGGCAGAGGATCGCCCACGTCCAGGCTCTCCATGGCACAAAATCGCTGCCTGGTCATAGGGTAAGTGTGGCCCCGGTCGGTCGCCCGGCATACCCGGAGGCTTGCTGACCCTGGCCTTTGACAGGTACACAGAATGGCCTCCCGTTTGCTGGGTCGACCAAAACCTGGGCCCGCAATCCAAACACATCTGCCAGTGCCGGCTCGTTGAACACATCCACAGGCGCGCCCCGGTATCGAATCCGGCCTGCACGCATCAGAACCAGTTCATCGGCGTAGGCGGCTGCAAGATTCAGATCGTGGAGAACCACGAGTAGGGTTCGGCCATGTTGGTGGCACAGCGATTCCAGCAGCTCCATCAGATCCACCTGGACTTTCAGATCGAGGAAGGTAGTTGGTTCGTCCAGGAGCAACCACTGGGTTTCCTGAGCCAATACCATGGCGATCCAGCAACGCTGACGTTGCCCCCCGCTAAGAGAATCAACCGGGCGATCTGCGAACTGGCTGACATCGGCGGCCTCCATGGCCCTGGTAACCGCTGACTCGTCGCGCCGGGACCATTGCCGGACCAACGTTTGGTAAGGAAATCGCCCAAGCCCCACCAGCTCGCGGACGCTCAGGCCATCGGGCGCATTGGGGCTTTGTGGAAGAACGCCCAGCCGACGGGCCACGGCACGGGTTGGCTGCCGATGGATATCCTGGCCGTCGAGCAGAACCCGGCCGGTACGGGGCGAAAGCGTCCGGGCCAATGTTTTCAGTAGTGTTGATTTACCACAGCCATTGGGGCCCAGCAGGACGGTGAGCTTTCCCGGTTCAAGATGAAAATCAACGTCATCAAGGATAACGGTCTCTCCGTAGCCCACCGACAGGCGCTCACCCTTGAGGGGGCCATGGTCGGTGTTACAGGTTAGAGAATGCTGTGTCTGATCAGTCATGGGATAGTCGCGTTGAATCTGACGCAGATGATAGTATTACGCATTCTCATTAGCAAACCACAAGCAGCCAATTATGATCCACCCAACCCGTCCGCCCGGGCAGACGAGCCCGATGGCTCTGTTGTTTGTCTTGGGAATTACTTTTCTTGGTTTCATGCCGGCCGGTGTGGCAGGTATCGTAACCGTTGATCACGCCCTTGGGGTTGCGACATTAGAAACCCAGCCTGAGCGTGTAGTTTCGCTATACCAGGGAGCGACCGATACGGCTGTCGCCCTGGGCATTAAACCGGTGGGTATGGTGGAGTCCTGGACCGAAAAACCCATGTATCAGTACCTGCGAGCCTACCTGTCCGACGTTCGGATGCTTGGTCTTGAAACCCAGCCTGACCTGGAAGGGATTGCCTTGCTGGATCCCGATCTGATCGTTGCTGCCCGCAATCGTCATCTGGCGATCTTTCCGTTACTCGATCAGATCGCCCCGACGGTAGTGATCGACGATGTCTATGAGTTCAAGCCCCTGCTATCGTTGATGGCCAAGGCCACTGGCAAAAAGGAACAGGGGCTTTGTCTACTGGAGCACTGGCAGGCCCGAACCCTCGATTTCCAGTCGCGGATCCGGAAAAAACTGGGTTCTGCCTGGCCCACCGAGGTAGCCATTCTGAGTTTTCGTGCCGACCATGCAAGAATCTACTATGGCGGTTTTGCCCGAAGTGTCCTGGAAGAACTGGGGTTCCTGGCCCCAGCGCCCCATCGTCAGAAAGGCTGGGGTATTAAGCTGACCAGTGAAGAGAGCATTCCTGCTATGGATGCCGAAACAATCTTCCTGTTCATGGAGGATGATCCGGCCGTTCAGCGTACCTATCGGCGCTGGTCTGCACACCCCTTGTGGCAGAATCTCAAGGCTGTCCAGGCGGGTGAGGTTTATCCGGTGGACCCGATAACCTGGAACATGGGGGCCGGAATATTGGCGGCCAATCTGATGCTGGATGACCTCTACCGCCATTACCGACTACGAGATCCTTTGCCAGAGGTATTGGACGCATGCTGACGACCACGGCCACCCGGGCCGCGGGCCTGCTCACCGGAATTGCTTTGGCCGGTGCAGCTCTGGTTGCCAGCCTGATGTTTGGGCACATCCCGGTCTCCTTCGAAGCTCTCTACGGCAGTGTTGTGGCGTACAACCCCGGCGACCTGGAGCAGCTTGTCATACGCTCTGAACGCCTGCCCCGAACACTCATCGCCCTGGCAGTAGGGGCCGGACTCGCGGTCGCGGGTGTGCTGATGCAGGCACTGACCCGAAATCCGCTGGCGTCGCCGGGTATTCTGGGCATCAATGCCGGCGCTCTTTTCCTGGTCGTTGTCGGGGCGAGCTTGTTTAGCCTGACGGCGCCCACCCAACTGATCTGGCTGGCCTTCGCCGGGTCCGGCCTTGCGGCGATGCTGGTGTATTTCCTCGGTCATGAACCCGGCCGGGGGATTTCGCCGATCCGGACGGTGTTGGCCGGTGTCGCCTTGACGGCCCTGTTTGTGTCGTTTTCCCAAGGCCTGCTGATTCTCAATCAGGAACGGTTCGAAAGCATGCTGTTCTGGATAGCCGGGTCGGTTTCCGGCCGCAATCTAGAGGCGGTGGCCCCCTTATTGCCCCTCATAGCGGGGGGGCTGGTATTCAGTTTGTTGCTGGGCCGTCAGCTCAATCTGCTCGGTCTTGATGACGAGGTTACCCAGGGGCTGGGCCTGAACGTCGCACAGATCCGTTTGCTTATCGGCCTGATGGTGATCGTGCTGGCCGGAACTTCAGTGGCCATTGCCGGTATGATCGGCTTTGTGGGGCTGATCGTGCCCCATATTACCCGGGGGTTGCTTGGTACTGATCACCGCTGGCTTATCCCGGGTGCCGCCGTGATCGGCGGAGCGTTGTTGATGGGATCTGACACCCTCGCCCGGCTGTTGATTCCACCAAGGGAGGTGCCCATTGGTGTCGTGACGGCCCTGATTGGGACGCCTCTGTTCCTGCACCTTGCTCGTCGCGTTGGGCAGAAATCATGAGTAAAACACTGGTTGTACGTGGGGCAGCAGATCAATGGTCGGTGCGGATACAACCGGCGGTCCTCAGGATTTGTCTGGCCCTGGCTGCCCTGCTTTGCCTGAGTGCTCTGGTTTCGCTGTCCCTGGGCAGTTACCCGACCACCATGCCTCAGATATTCCAGGCCTTGTCGGGTGCGGAGAATCTGCACGGGATCAGACTCATTCTGCTGGAAATACGTCTGCCCAGGATCCTGATGGCCATCCTGGCCGGCGGCGCTCTGGGGCTTGCCGGGTTGTTGCTGCAGGGCCTTGTCCAGAATCCGCTGGCGTCACCGGATGTGGTCGGGATTACCAGCGGCGCATCGGCTGCGGCGGTGTTCACTCTGTGGGTAACCGACAGCGCCGGGGGCACGCCACTGCTGGTACCTGCCGCCATCGCCGGGGCGTTAGCTGTGACGGTTTTACTGGTGATGCTGTCGTGGCGCGGAGGTGTCAGCCCCACCAGGTTGGTATTGATTGGTGTTGGGCTGGCAGCCGGCCTTTCTGCGGTCACTACCCTGATTCTGGTAGTCAGCCCTGATGCCACTGCCATGTCCGCCTATATCTGGCTGACCGGAAGCCTGTATGCCGCTCGGTGGAGTGATATTTTCGGGCTGGCACCGGTGGTAATAGGCGGCCTCGCTGTGGCCATTGCCGTGGCCCGCGACCTGGATCTTCATGCCCTGGGTAGCGATCTGGCCCTGGCCCTTGGCAGCAATCTCAATCGCCAGCGTCTTGTGCATCTGTTGCTGGCGGTTGTACTGGCCGGCGGCGCAGTGGCCTATGCCGGCGCTCTGGGTTTTATCGGATTGCTGGCTCCACATATGGCACGTCGGATTATCCGCACCGGGCATATGGGCCTTACCCTCATCAGTCCGATGCTCGGAGGCCTGATACTGGTCTGGGCGGACCTTGCCGGCCGGGTTTTGTTTATACCCAGGGATCTGCCGGCAGGCTTGTTCGTGGCTGGTGTCGGGGCGCCGTTTTTCGTTTATCTACTATACCGCCTGAGGCGCAAGTCCTGAACGGTCAGGTGCCGGCACAAAAAAGCCGGGGAACGCCCCGGCAAGGAGACCACAACGAGGGTCAGAAATCGTGCTGATAACCGAGCGTGATGGTTCGGCCACGGCCCCGGAAGTAGTAGTCGTCGCTGGCTCGGGCCGCCTGGGAGTAATAGGTGATGTAGGTTTCGTCCAGCAGGTTTTCGATACCCAGGGAGATTTTGCCCGCGCTGGTCTGATAGGCGAGTGAGGCGTCGAACAGGCCGTAACCGTCAAAATCCAGTGTGTCGCCTTCCACATCCCGGTCCAGGAAGTGGCTGTACTGGAGATGGCTGGACAGGGCCTGAGTCCACCCGGCCGACCAGGTGGCACGGAACGTTTCGGGCGGAACGTTAATGCCCGTCAGCTCCCGATCAACCTGTCCATCACCGTCCGTGTCCGATTTACCTTTCACGTAACTGTACGAGAACCCAAGCTGATGACGAGGATGAATGTCTGCCTCTGCGGTGACTTCCCACCCTTCTATCTCGGTTTTCTCGCGGCTGCCGACCCAGACGCCGTTACGCTCGGTCAGGCGCTCGCCGAAATCCGAATTGGACTGATAGTAGCTCACCTCCAGCCGATAGGCTTCCCAGTCCATGCGAGTGCCGATTTCACGGTTATCTGTCACGATGGGCTGTAACTGCAGGAGGCTGTCAACGTCCTGATTGGGCGTGCTGATACCACGAAGAACCCGGCCAACATCCGGCATCCCGAAACCTTCCGAGTAGTTCCCGTAAACCTGTGCCCAGTCGTTCACCTGAAACACCACGCCAGCGTTGTACAGCGTCTCATTGAAGTCCGGGTTGCCACCGTCGACAACCACGTTGTCCTGGGTCACATTGCTGCGATCAATGGTGGTGTAGGTATCCACCTTGAGTTTGGCTCTTTCGTGGCGGGCGCCGCCATGGACTGACAGGCGGTCTGTAACGCTCAGATTGGCCTGCAGGAATGCCGCGAGGTTCCGGAAGCGGGATTCGGGCACGTAGGTCCGATCCGTTTCGACCAGAACCTGGGTGGTTTCATCCTGCAGCAGATCCAGGCCGGTGGTCAGCGTCAGGTGATCATCGAACAGGCCCTCGCGAGTCAGGGTGAACTTACCCCCTAATTTGTCGGATTCGTTTCGGGTCTGGTCAAACTGGGTATCGCCACTGCCGTCCAGGTAGGGGAAAAAAGGCGTGGTCGCAAATTGCGCGCGGAAAGACTGACGATATAGCTGGGTATCAACGCGGTTGCCCATCCAGTCGTCGTGAGTATAGGAAAGACGCGCTGTTGTTACTTCGTTGTATTCCGGCTCGCCATCCGGGTTGCCAGGCCGGGCTGTTGTTGGGACACCGTTGGCCCGATCACCCGGTACCGGTTCGTAATCGCCATTGCCTTCGAGCCTGAACCGATTGACGAAGAATTCAATATTCTGATCGTCGTCCAGCCAGTAGCCGATCTTGCCCAGAACGTCATGGCTGTCGGAATTCTGTATCTCACCGGGGTAGGCGATCCCGACGATGTCGTCTTTGCCATCGTAGAACACACCGCGTTGTTGGTAAGTGGCGCCACCCAGGTACTCCCAGTTACCGGATTGGCCACTCACACGGTAGTTCAGCTTGTAGCCCTGGCCGTCTGAATCAACGTCGTCGTCCGAGGTCGCGCTAGCGGAAACCGACTGATTCACCTGGCCACTGGCGGGCTTTCTCGTGACAAAGTTAATAATGCCCCCGGTGGCGCCCAGGCCATGTTCAGCACTGGCACCGTGGATAACCTCAATACGCTCAACCATCGACAGATCGATTGTATAGCTGTCGCGGGCGCTATCGCGCAGCGGGTTACTCTGCGGCACCCCGTCAATCAGAAACAGGGGCGACCGGCCACGAAAAGTTTCACCGGCATTGGACAGTTTTTGACGACTTGGCGAGTAGGAGGGGATCAGGTTGGCCAGAACCTGTCCCGGGTCATTGCTAATGGCAAGTTGCTGCTCGATTTGTTCCCTGGAAATGATGGTGGTCTTTTGCGGCATCTGGTCCGCGGTGGTCCGGTTACGTGTTGCGGTGACCACCAGTTCATTCAGGTTTGCGGTGGGTACGGCAGGCGTGGTTTGCGTCTGACCCGGGCTGACTGCTGGAAGTGTGGCCAGCCCGGCCAGAACCACAGTGCGGGCGGAAAAGGTTTTAGGCATGAAGGTTAACTCGTTTTTGATGTATTTGAAGCCGCAGGCAGCAGATGTTGGGCTCCCAGAAAACGCAAACGATAATAATTACGATTAATAAATGCAAATTATGAAACTTGCGGGCTACACACAATGTTTCTCTTGATTCCGATAATAATGATAACTATTATCATTCAAGGAACGAGCGAGGAGAGCCCCATGGAATTTCTATGCCCCAATCACCGTCAGCAATTCGCCGAGCTTCCGCTGGAAGAACGCAAAGACCTCTGGCTTTTCTGGATGGAGAATGCCCAGGCCTGCAGTGAGCAGGGGCAGTGGCGGGACGTTATTTCCCTGTCAGGCAGCGCCTTTGACCTGGCCTGCCTTCACGGCCCCAGAGAAGAATCCTGCATGCACATCGAGCTGACCCTCTCAGCCATTCTGGTATCCCGGGCGCTGTCCGACCGCGGCGACCGGGCCGGTATGGACGCAGTAATCCTTCGGGCACTGGATTGTTTGCAGCAACCCGACTATCACGCCTCCATCGAGGGATGTTGCAACGTCCACGAATGCGTCGCCGTGCTTATCGACCCTTCGCGGCACGCAGACTTCTTTGCTGACTACCTGAACTGGCCCTCTTTGCCATTTGTTCCACGCAAACGGGTAACCATGGTGAGGACGCTTCACTGATCTCATATTTGGAGAATAGAGGCATAGCCTGCAGACCAGGTTGACGAGGCGCGGAGAGGGTAGGTTGCACACATTCAGTCGGGCAGATTTCGAACGTTTCGGGCAGCTTTACGACATTGAATTTCGGTTCCCGGTGATAGCGGGCGACACCAGCACTGATGACCGGATTGTTGCCCGCGGGGAGATTACCGAGCACAGCCTCGCATCGGGTTTTCGCTTTACCTTTTCCTCACTTGAAGTGCTGGAGGGCTACGAATCGGTTTCCTGTGGTCACGCACCATTGCTGGTGCTGGTAGTCCTTGATGGCATCGTTGAGCTTACCCTCGGCTCTGTCGAACACGCACTGACGCCGGGTACCGCTGTCAGCATGCAGCTGCATCCGGACTACCCATTGCAGGCCCACCAGCCAGAGCACCAGCATCTGGAAATTGTTGCGTTGGCGTTCGATCCCCGGGGCGCCAAATTGGGCCATGTCTCTCCCAGCTTGCATGGACTGACCGTTCTTCCTGGAATGCCCCTGCGCCAATGGAAGGTGCCACAGGCGCTCCAGGAGCTGTTACGGACCTATGCAGGCCTCACGATGACCGGCACCCAGAAAAATCTGGTGTTGGAGGGGCTCGCGCTGCAGCTTGCCGGATTGGGTCTGGGAGGCCAAGAGCATGAATCTCCGGAGGTTCCCGTGGTTCCGGTCCAGCAACGTCAACGACTTGAGTTGGTGAGGCAGCATCTGGAGTTTACCCCGGACCATGACCACAGCCTGAAGGACCTTGCGCAAATGGCTGCAATGAGTCCTAGCGGCCTGCGAGCGAAGTTCCGGGCGATGTATGGCGTTCCGGTCTTCGACTATCTGAGAAAATGCCGGCTTCAGTTGGCAAAACACTATCTGGAGCAAGGCTTCAGCGTTGAGCAGAGTGCGAACAAGGTGGGGTACACACACGCGACCAATTTTTCGACGGCGTATCGCCGGGAATTCGGGTTTTCTCCCCGACAACGCAACGTTGACCAGAAAAATTAGCACTCCGCATAGATTTTTTGTTTTCTTGAATACCAAACATCGGATCTAAACGACAATAATTCGCATTACAGTTTATTTTGTAAAGCGCGTTGTTTGGAGCTGATTAATGAATTCGTCCCGTGATAACCGCCAGTCCTTTCTCCCGTCAGGCCTCGCGTTGGCCATAGCCGGGGTTCTGGCAAGCCCGATGTTGTACGCGCAGGAAGCGAACGTTACCGAGCTGGATGCAATTGAGGTATCTGCAGATGGCGCCGAACCGAGCGGCACTGCACCGAGTGATGGTTATACCGCAGAGGCTACCGTCACTGGCACGAAAACAACCACCAGCGTGGTTGAAACACCCCAGTCCATTTCGACGGTCACAGCGGATCAGATCCAGGATCAGAACGCGGCCAACCTGGGCGAAGTTCTGCGCTATACAGCCGGTGCCCGTGGTGAGACTTTCGGTTTTGAACCGCGCACCACCTTTCTGAGAATACGTGGCTTCGATGTGGCCACCAGTGGCTTGTTTCGTGACAACCTGAAACTGGCGAATCCCGGCTTTGCGGCCGGTTACAGCCTGGAGCCCTATGGTGCCGAGCGCATTGATGTGCTGAAGGGACCCTCGTCCGTGCTCTACGGACAGGCGGGCCCGGGCGGGTTGGTGAACTATGTGTCCAAGCGACCTACATTCGACACTCGTCGAGAAGTGCGCGTTGAGGCGGGCACCAACGATCTGGTCCAGGGCCAGTTTGATATCAGTGGGGCGGTGAATGACAGTGATACCCTTGCGGTTCGCCTGGTGGGCCTGGTTCGCGACAGCGAAACCCAGGTGGATTTTGTCAATGACGACCGAAAGTACCTCGCCCCCAGCCTGACCTGGCAACCCACGGACGCCACCCGACTGACGGTACTGGCGCACTGGCAGTATGACGACACCCAGCCCTCCCAGCGCTACCCGTTGCAGGGGACTCTTGAGCCAAACCCGAATGGTCCGATTCCTGACAACCGGTTTACCGGCGAGCCGGGGTACGACGCTTACGAGCGTCGCGAGAGCGCCTTTGGATACGAGTTTGAACACCACATCAATGACCAGGTGGTGCTGCGTCAGAATGTCCGGGACTACCGCAACGATGTCGACGACCAGACCATCTACACCACCGGCTTGCTGGCGGATCAGAGAACCATTACCCGGTCACGCTTTGACAGTTTCGGTCGCATTGACGGCCTGGTCATGGATAACCAGCTGCAGTTGACCGCTCAGACGGGGGCGGCCGAACACACGGTATTGGTCGGCCTGGATCATCAGGATATTGACGTGTCATCCCGGCAGTTCTTCGGGCCCGCCAGTAACCTGGACATCTATGATCCCGTCTATGGCGCGCCTATCCCTGATGCCCCTTTGTTTAAAGACGAGAACGGCCAACTCAAGCAGACCGGCGTTTACCTGCAGGATCAGATCCGGGTAGACCGTTGGACGGTTTCCCTTGGCGGCCGGTATGACGTGGCCCGTTCCGAGACACTCAATAATCTCACCGGCGCCACAGCTAGCCGGGAAGACGAAGCCTTCACCGGGCGTGCCGGTGTCAGTTACCAGCTCGCGAATGGCCTTGCACCCTATGTGAGCTACATGGAGTCGTTTCTCCCCACCACAGGTACCGATGCGGCAGGCAATCCGTTCGAGCCGGAAACCGCACATCAGTACGAGGTGGGCGTGAAGTACCAGCCCAACACGGACACGTTGGTCACACTGGCCTGGTTCGACCTGACCCGGGAAGACTACCTGACCACCAACCCCACCAGTTTTGCCAGTGAGCAGAAGGGCGAGGCCAACTCGCGGGGCCTTGAGATGGAAGCCCGCACGCGTGTGTTCCAGGCGCTGGATGTGGTTGCCAGCTATACCTACACCGATGCCGAGATCACCAAAGCCAGCAACCCGGTGGAAGAGGGCGAGCCGCTGGAATACACACCCGAACATGAAGCGGCGCTGTGGGGCAAATATAACTTCCGGGGCGGTATGCTGCATGGCCTGGGTCTGGGCGCCGGTGTGCGTTACATCGGCGAGAGTTTTGGCGCGGCATTCAACGCGGATAATTCTGCCCTGGAAGTACCGGATGTAACCCTGGTGGATGCCGCTGTTACCTACGACATTGGCCAGGTGTCGCTGGGCCTGCATGCACAGAACCTGCTGGATGAGAAATACGTGGCAACGGCCTTCGACAGCTCGGGCACCTACGGCACCCGCCGTGAAATCACAGGTTCGGTTATTTACCGGTTCTGAGTACATTGCTCTCCCGGCGCACGGACGCGCCGGTTCCCAAAATTCTCTAAGAACCTATCCTGAAAGCAGTTCCCCCGCCAGAAACTGTCCTTCACCGTTGAGATTCACATCCAGGTCAGTTCTATCCAGTGCCTGTTCGTGGTCTTGAGGGGGGCTTTTTTTCATAAAACCACCGCATTGAGCCAGAAATCGGTTAAAATGCGGTCGCTTGCACCGTTTGAATTAAGTAATATTACTAAAAAATTCCGGCGTGGCTGGGCTTACCTTCCTCTCTTGTTGTTATTACGACCAAATAAGGTCTGAAACTCGTACCTTTGGACCATACCCCGGTACGCAAATATCAAGGAAGATTCGGGCCTTCTGCCACACAATACCAATAACCCGTTTTCTCAGAAGATTTCTGTAATGCCCACTACCGTTATTTCCGGCTTTACCCACAATTTCCTTGGCAAAGCGCCCGTCTGGTACAAGCAGGTAATTCTGCTGTTTCTGGTCGCCAACCCGATTGTCATGTGGACGCTCGGTCCGGGAACGGCCGGCTGGCTTCTGATTGCCGAGTTTATTTTTACCCTGGCCATGGCCCTGAAGTGTTACCCGCTTCTGCCGGGTGGCCTGCTGGCGGTGGAGGCGCTGCTGATCGGCCTGACCACGCCGGATGCGGTCTATCTGGAAGTGCTCACCAACTTCCCCGTTATCCTGTTGTTGATGTTCATGGTGGCCGGTATCTACTTCATGAAGGAACTGCTGCTGGTGACCTTCACCCAGATTCTGGTGGGTGTGCGTTCCAAGTCGGCTTTGTCTCTTCTGTTCTGCTGCGCGGCAGCGATTCTTTCGGCCTTCCTGGATGCCCTGACTGTTACCGCGGTGATCATCAGCGTCGCGGTGGGTTTCTACTCGGTTTACCACAAGGTTGCCTCCGGTAAGGGCTATCAGCACAAGGATCATAACGCCGGTAGCGATGACGAGGTGATCGAGCTGCACCGGGAAGACCTGGAGAACTTCCGTGCCTTTTTGCGCAGCCTATTAATGCACGGTGCTATCGGTACCGCTCTCGGCGGGGTAGCCACCATGGTGGGCGAGCCGCAGAACCTGCTGATTGCCAAGGTGGTGGGTTGGGATTTTGCCGGCTTCTTCCTGCATATGGCGCCGGTGAGCGTGCCGGTGCTGGCGGCCGGGTTGTTTACCTGCTGGGCTCTGGAAAAGTTGCGCTGGTTCGGCTACGGCGGGCGCCTGCCCAAACCCGTGCGCCGGGTGCTGGAAGAGTTTGCAGAGAACGAGCGGGCGAAGCGAACCAAGGCTGATCAGGCCGCACTCTGGGTGCAGGCTTTTGCGGCTGCAATTCTGGTGGTGGGCCTGGCTTTTCACCTGGCTGAGGTCGGCTTGATTGGCCTGTTGGTGATCATCCTGATTACCTCATTTACCGGTGTCACCGATGAGCACCAGATTGGTAAAGCGTTCCAGGAATCCTTGCCGTTTACCTCCCTGCTGGTGGTGTTTTTCGCGGTGGTTGCCGTGATCCACGAACAGCACCTGTTCAAGCCGATCATTGACTACGTTCTGTCGCTTCCCGAAGCCCGTCAGCCGGGCATGTTCTTTATCGCCAACGGCGTGCTCTCGATGATCAGCGATAACGTGTTCGTGGCCACCGTGTATATCAGTGAGGTGAAACAGGCTCTGGATGCGGGTGCTATCAGCTATGACCATTTCCAGAAGCTGGCGGTTGCCATCAACACCGGCACCAATCTTCCCAGTGTGGCGACCCCGAATGGCCAGGCGGCTTTCCTGTTCCTGCTGACGTCTGCCATCGCGCCACTGGTTCGACTGTCATACGGCAAGATGGTGATTATGGCGTTTCCCTATATGTTGGTAATGGGGGGGGTAGGTCTGTACATGGTTATTAACCATATTTGACATTCTGTTCGGATTTTTGCGGGCAGTGTCAGTGCAGATTTGCCCGGGTCTGTTAATCTTTGCCTAAACAGACCTCACTAAACGGATTCCATGCACAGTTGCCAACGCCCTTGTTTTGTCTCTGCACTGACGAGCCGGCAGTCGCTGACTAACCGGTTCGTCATCTTTCTGATGCTCACCCTTGCGGCCATGGCGGCATCAGCCCAGGAAGGAGCGAATAAAAAAACATTGCGTGTGGCCTACCTGGAGTTTCCGCCGGTTACCTACCAGGCTGCCGATGGAACAGCGGCTGGCAGCTTCATCGAGCTGACCCGGAAAGTTGCCGCTGAGGCTGGCTATGAGCCTGAGTTTCTCTATTTACCGGTCAGTAGGGTCTATCTTTATCTGAGCAATGGCGCGATTGATGTCTGGCCCGGCGTTACTGAGGTCCCCAATCTACAGGGGAATGTTCTGGAAAGTTGGGTCAGCCCATCCCCGGTGCACCTGAGTGCCTGGTATCTTGATGGAAAACCGCCCTTGACCAACCTCGAGCAGTTGCGGGGCAAACGTGTGATTGTAATCGGCGGCTATACATACGCCGGCCTGCTTTCCTGGCTTGAAGCCGACAGTGAAATCCGGGTTACCGAATCGCCCAATCATCGTTCTGCGGTTGATATGCTGAAGCGTGGACGTGGTGATTACCTGCTGGATTATCGCCAACCGGTCCGGGAAATTCTTATCGAAGGGGCGGATCGCATGCTCCGGGAGTCGGAAGTCCGTACTCGCAACCTGGCCTGGGTTTTCTCGCTTGCCCATCCCCGGGCTGCTCTGTTGCGGGATGAATTCGACGATGCCTATCTGCGCCTTGTAGAGAAAGGTGAGGTGCCGCCGGTACGAGAAATTACCGAGGGCTATACGATCCCGGGTTATCCCGAACAGCTGCGCTGATCGGTTTTGCACACAGAGTACTGATGTTCAGGGGTTTAACCGGATATCCCCATACCAGGCGGTCGCTTTTTCCCCGGTGTTGTCCGAATCCGACATGATGGCAATACCCACCACCGGTGGCGGTTCCTCGCCAAACGCTTCCCGGTAGTCGGCCATGATATCCCGCTCCACCGTGACCCATTCCCCGACCTTATCAGATCCGGAATTCACGGCGATCATCATGGTTTTCTCGGTGTAGGGATTGGGGACAATCTCACCCTCGGGCAGGGTATTGGCCCAGATGTAGTTGAGCGCATTACCCGGAAGGGACTCACCAAATAACACCTCAACCGTCTTGCGCTTTGCGCGCTCGAAAAAGCCGGCCTTGTCGGGCTGGAACTCAAAGGCAACGTAGATTCTGGCAGGGTAATCGTCTCCGGACTTTTCCCGGGCATTCCCCTTTTCGAAAACGTTCGAGACCTTCCAGCGCCATTGCAGAATCAGCGAATCAGTTGGCTCCAGTCTGACCCGTGCGATCAGTCCTGACGCACCGCCGTCCGTGGTCGCCCGCACGACCTGCTGACCGTCTTCGGTTGTCAGTTCATAGCGGCTGAGCTGATCTATCTTGGGGAATTCCAGAGGCTCCCAGCCATCATTCAGGGACTGCATTTCCGAGAAAGGTGTGAGCGGGGATGGTGCCTGTGCCAACAAGAGCCCTGACAGGCCCATCAGAACCAGCACTGATAAAAATGTGGCAGTCTTTCTCATCGCGCTTCTCGCTTTCAGGTTTACAGTACCCCGATGGACAGACGCTATGAGCAAAAGTGCCCGAGGCCATTACTGGATTGCCAGCAAGCGGATTGCACTGGCTGCGGCCGCCGTCCGGTTCTCTACGCCCAGTTTCCGGAATACCTGCTCCAGGTGTTTGTTAACGGTTCGGGGACTCATATCCAGGATCTGGCCTATCTCCCGGTTGGTCTTACCGTTCGCGATCCAGAGTAACACGTCGGATTCTCTCAGTGTCAGCTCGAACCGTTGCCGCAAGGCTGCTGTTGCGCTGTTCTGGTTCTGTGGTGTTTTCAGCCGCAGCAGGTATTCTCTGTTATCCACAAGGGCAAGAAACTCTACCGTTCTGTCGATACCCATGATTTCGACTGGCATGCTGTGGCCCGGCTCGGGACGGTGGCCCAGCCATTGCTCCAATCTGGCACGTACCTCGGGAAATTCGGGATGCGCTGCGTCGGGCAGGTACTGGCAAACCTGTGGCGTGCCCCAGAGCAAATTCGCCTCGCGGTCCACCGCAAACAGGTTCTGACCGGCCGTATCCAGGGCGCTACGAGCACTGCGGGTCATGCGGGCGTTCGTCAGGTGTACATCCATTCTGGCCAGAAGTTCGGTGGTGTTAATCGGTTTGGTTACGTAATCCACCCCACCGGCGTTGAGCCCCATAACAACGTGCTCGGTATCGCTCAGACCGGTCATGAAGATGATGGGAATATCGGCGAACGCGGGGTTCTCTTTCAATCGACGACAGGTTTCGAAGCCGTCCATATGGGGCATCAAAGCGTCCATCAACACCACATCTGGGGTTATATTCTGGCTGATCGTAAGCGCCTGGTTTCCTTCCAGAGCAACGAGCACCGTCATACCTGCCTCTTCCATGGCATCGTTGATCATTCGAATGGAGTCGACTGCGTCATCTACGACCATCACGACAGTCTTCCGGTCATTATGAAGCTTCATGTTCGGCTACCTCGAGTAGTTCAAGAATTTTCTCAAACTGGAAATCGTTGGTGAGTCTGGTGAGCTCAATCGCAAAGGGTTCGGCCGCCTCGCCGCTGTGTTTCAGGTCATGCAATGCCTCAAGCAGGCCTTTCCGGTGTCCGATCCGGGCCAGAGTGGCCAGAGCCAGGCGATGCTCCATTTTGGGTAAAGGCAAAACGCCATGGTCGGGTGCTGGAATAGCCGCCATGGGATCCGGGCTCTTATCGAATCGCCAATTGAGATCCAGCACGCTGGCAATGGTGTCGAGCAACAGGTTCAGCCGAACCGGTTTGATGATGTAGCCATCGTGCAGACGCGGTGAGTCTGCGGCGTGGTGGCCTTCGTTAGCGTCGGCAGAGACCATCACGACAGGCATGGTGTGCTTGTGCTGTCGTAGCATTGCCAGGACTTCCCAGCCGCTTTGGCCCGGCATGGACACGTCGAGAAGCAGAAGGTCAGGGCGTTCGGCCTCAACGGTTGCCAAAACCTGCAGAGCATTGCCAAGATCGACGATTTCAAAGCCCAGGGGCGAGAGCATGGCCCGCATGACCTGGCGGTGGGACACATCGTCATCCACCAGCAGTACCTTTCGCCGCGAACCGTGGTAACCGTAGATGCGCTTGGCCGGCATTGATATCGAGCGGGGTGTCGAAGAATGCAGGCTTGATAGCATCAGACTGACCCGGAAGACACTACCTTGACCCGGTACGCTCTCCAGCGAGATATCGCCACCCATGATTTCCGTGAGCAGGCGGGTAATGGTCAGACCCAGGCCTGTGCCGGCCCGGCTTTGCCCCGGTGTCCGGATACGTTCGAAGGGTCGGAAGATGCGTTCCACATTCTCAGGGGCTATGCCTTCCCCGGTATCGCGTACGGTGAACTCGGCGACCTGACTGCGATAACGCAGGGTCAGGGAGACGCCGCCCCGATCCGTGTATTTAATGGCGTTGGAGAGAAGGTTGATCAGAATCTGGCGCAGCCGCTTCTCATCGGTGGTGACCATTTCCGGAAGCGGGTTGGGGCAGTGGTAATCGAAGGCCAGGCCTTTATCTTCCGCCTGCAGGCGGAACATGGTCACCAGTTGCTCCATCAGCAGCCCAATCCTGACCTGATCGCGGTGCAGGTCCAGCCGGCCGGCTTCAATTTTGGAAATATCCAGCAGCCCCTCAATCAGATCGGCGAGGTACTCACCGCTTCGGCGTATCACGCCGAGGGCTTCCTTGCGGTGGGAAGGGATGGTCTCGTCGTTTTCCATCAACTGGGCATAACCGAGGATGGCATTGAGTGGGGAACGGAGTTCGTGACTGATCCCCGTCAAGTAACGACTTTTTGCCCCGTTGGCGGCCTCCGCCTGTTCCTTTGCCTGCTGAAGAGCCTGGTCGGTCCGTTCGTGGGCGACGATCTCTTCCATCAGGAGGCGATTCTGGCGTCGGGACTCTTCCTCGGCCACCACCCGGCTTTCGTGGGCGAGCACGAACAGCCAGCAGATCACGCCGGTTACGATCACCAGAATGAAGAACACTTTCCACAGGGTCACCGACAAAAGAATGCCTTCAGCGGGTGAAGCGACCGGCGTCTTGAAATAGATCAGGGACAGCAGCAGGCCGGAAAGGCCGTTGATGAGCACCAGCAGGCTCAGAAAATGCCCGAGCCTTGAGCGCAGAACGGCCAACACCGGTTTTGGCATCAGGCTCCCGAGAAAATGATTAAGCTGTTCCTGATATCCGGCCCCCGGTTTGCAGGCGTCTGCGCAACGGGCATCGAGTGAACAGCACAGTGAACAGATGGTGCCGTCATACGCGGGACAATGGGTGAGATCTTCCGGTTCGAAGTGATGTTCACAAATCGTGCATTGCACGAGCTGATGGTCAGTAGCGATGGGGACAAATGGCCGTGCTGTGTAGAAACGGCCACCGGTTTTCCAGGCGATCAGAGGCGCCATGATCAGCGCGACTCCCATGGCGATAAAATGGGAAAGAGCCTCCGGATAGACGCCCAGTATGCCGGTGTGGCAGATGATGCCTACTACAGAGGCCGTCAGCATGGCACCAACCCCGACCGGGTTGATGTCGTACAGGTGGGCACGTTTGAACTCAATGTGTGCGGGACTGAGCCCCAGTGGTTTGTTGATCACCAGATCCGCCACCAGCGAACCAACCCAGGCAATGGCGACGATGCCGTAGAAACCCAGGGTTTCCTCAAGCGCCCGGTAAACACCCAGTTCCATCACCAGAAGGGCAATGGCGACGTTGAAGAACAGCCAGACAACTCGTCCGGGGTGGCTGTGGGTGAGTCGCGAGAAGAAGTTGGACCAGGCGATGGAGCCGGCATAGGCATTGGTAACGTTGATTTTGAGCTGGCAAAGAATGACGAATATGCCCGCCATCGCCAGGGAGATCTCGGGCGAATGGGTAATGTAATTGAAGGCGATCAGATACATCTGGGTGGGATCAGCCGCCTCCGAGGCGGTAACGCCCTGTTTCAGGGCAAGAACCGCAAGAAAGGAGCCCGCCAGGATTTTCAACATGCCGATCACAATCCAGCCAGGTCCGCCTGCCATAACGGCGGCCCACCACCGTCGTTTTTCCCGGGCATTGCGGGGTTCTGGAATGAAGCGCAGGAAATCCACCTGCTCGCCGATCTGGGCAATCAATGAGAAAACCACAGCCGCCGCAGCCCCGAACATAACGATGCTGAAGCCACCGGAATCAACCGGGTTAAGTCCCTCGAACTGTGTCCAGTCGCTGACTGAAGAGGCATCCGCGTAAACAATGAAAACAAAGGGCACCAGTTGGAGAAAGATGAAGGCTGGCTGGGTCCAGACCTGGAACCGGCTGATCGTGGTGATCCCGTGGATTACAAAGGGAATGATCACCACGGAGCAAATCAGGTAGCCCAGGACCAGTGGAATCCCGAACAGCATTTCCAGCGCCATGGCCATGATGGCGGCCTCGATGGCGAAAAAGATAAACGTGAACGAGGCGTAGATCAGCGAGGTGATGGTGGAGCCTATATAGCCAAAGCCGGCACCGCGAGTCAGCAGGTCAATGTCGACGCCGTAACGGGCCGCGTAGTAACTGATCGGGATGGCGGTGAGGAAAATCACCAGACTGACGGCCAGTATCGCGGCGACCGCATTGTCGAATCCGTAGTGGAGGGTAATGGAGCCGCCGATGGCTTCCAGTGCCAGAAAGGAGATGGCGCCCAGGGCTGTGTTGCTTACCCGGGCCGCGGACCAGCGCCGGGCACTCTTGGCGGTAAAGCGAAGCGCATAGTCTTCCAGGGTCTGGTTGGCTACCCACTGGTTGTAGCTGCGCCGAACCCGAAAAATATTCTGTCTTGCCGCCATGACTGCCTTGCCTTTGGTGTTTGAGTGCCCCGCGTTAGTGCAGCTTCAAGCTGAAATGCACAGGATGAGAAAGCCGGAACAATATCCGTGCCATAGACCGGTGCAGGGATGTTCTTCTTCTGCATGCCTGCGTTTTTAGCCTGTCCTGTTGGTTACAGGAATGCGTCAAATGACGTAGCGCGCTGGGGCGATTGCCGAATGGGCACCTGTACGGGTGCCGAGCAGAATGATTCTCGTGGGCACTGTGCTTTCGAAGGGAAGCGCGGATCCGGACTTCAAAAACTGCGAGGAATCACCATGGATACGACAGATCAAGCCGCCAACGGGCGGTCGTTCGGTAAGGGACTGGGGCTGAAAAAGAGCCTGATGACGCTGGCGGCTTCCGTCATGCTTGCGACGTCGGCACAGGCGGCAGTGCCGGCCACAGCAGAGGTCAACACGACCGGTCTGGCGGTGACGGATGACACTGTTACGGTCGGCATTCTGCACTCCATCACCGGCACAATGGCGATCAGTGAGATTGGCTCGGTTCAGGCGGAAAAGCTGGCCATTGACCAGATCAACGCCTCCGGTGGTGTCCTGGGCCGCCAGATTGAATTCGTTCAGGAAGACGGCGCCAGTGACTGGCCGACCTTCGCTGAAAAATCCCGGAAGCTACTGCGCCAGGACAACGTTGCTGCGATCTTCGGCGCCTGGACCTCGGCTTCCCGCAAGGCCGTTCTCCCGGTCATCGAGCAATACAACGGCATGCTCTATTACCCCACCTTCTACGAGGGTCTTGAGCAGTCGCCCAACGTGGTCTACACCGGCCAGGAAGCGACGCAACAGATTCTTGCCAGTATCGACTGGGCCGCAGAAACCAAGGGTGCCAAAAGCTTCTATCTGCTCGGATCGGACTACATCTGGCCCCGTACTTCGAACAAGATCGCCCGCAAGCACATCGAGGACAAGCTGGGCCTCAAGGTCTCTGGCGAAGAGTATTATCCGCTGGGCCACACCCAGTTCAACTCCGTTATCAACAAGATCAAGCTGCGCAAGCCGGACGTGATCTTTGCCTCGGTTGTCGGTGGCTCCAACGTGGCCTTCTACAAGCAGATGAAAGCGGCCGGTATCGATTTCACCGATGAGAAGCCCCTTCTGCTGACCATCTCCGTGACCGAAGACGAAATCCGCGGTATCGGCGGTGAGAACGTGGACGGCATCTACGCCTCCATGAAGTATTTCCAGAGCCTCGATAACCCCAACAACAAGGAATTTGTTGCGGCCTTTAAGGAAGCCTACGGCGATGACATGGTCATCGGTGACGTGACCCAGGCGGCGTATCTCGGCCCATGGCTGTGGAAAGCTGCGGTTGAAAAAGCCGGCTCATTCGACATCGACAAGATCCGTGAAGAGTTCGCAGGCATCGAGTTCACGAAAGCGCCAGAGGGTTACGTGCGCATCCACGAAAACCATCACCTGTGGTCCAAGACCCGCATCGGCCAGGCTCAACCTGACGGCCAGTACAAGGTTGTCTACGAGACCGAAGAACTGATGGAACCGGACCCGTTCCCGGAAGGCTACCAATAAGCCCGGACTCCTGGCGCCCCCGGGCGCCAGCATCCGTTGCCTCTGAACACGAGATTAAGGGTTTGAAGGGTAAGTTGGTCTAAAGGGGAGTAAGGGTCATGTTTGATGGCTACACCAGCAGTGAATTGATGTCGATATTTGCCATGCAGGGGTTTGCCGGGCTCTCCCTGTTTTCAGTGTTCGTACTGATGGCATTGGGCCTGGCCATCATCTTTGGTCAGATGGGGGTGATCAATATGGCACACGGGGAGTTCATGATCCTCGGCGCCTACACCACCTACCTGACATCCGGTTTTTTCCAGTCCTATCTGCCGAGCCTGTTCGGCGGCTACTTCTTCGTCGCCATGGTTCTGGCTTTCCTGATTTGTGCTGCCCTGGGGGCATTCGTTGAATGGCTCATGATACGGCGACTCTATCACCGACCACTGGATACCCTTCTGGCCACCTGGGGTCTGAGCCTGATCATGCAGCAGGCTTACCGATCCATCTTTGGCGCCCGGGAAGTGGGTGTGGACCTGCCCGAGTGGATGATGGGGGCGATCCAGGTGACTGACCTGGTGGAGCTGCCCATCAACGGTTTGTTCGTGATGATCATCGCGCTGTCCATTGCCGTGGGCGTGTATTTCCTGATGTACCGATCCGGCTATGGCAAGAAAGTGCGGGCGGTGGTTCAGAATCGACCCATGGCTGAAGCCGTTGGTATCAACAGTGCCGGTATCGACCGAGCCACCTTTTCCCTCGGGTGTGGCATCGCTGGCGTCGCTGGTGCTGCCTTCACCATGATCGGTTCCACCGGTCCGTCCTCTGGCCAGGCTTATATCGTAGACACCTTCCTGGTGGTGGTGTTTGGCGGTGCCCAGAGCCTGATCGGCACCATTGTGTCCGCCTTCGGTATATCCCAGGCCCAGTCCACAATGGAGTTCTTCCTCAGTGGTTCCATGGCCAAGGTGCTCACCCTGCTGGTCGTCGTCGGCATCCTGATGCTGCGTCCAGAAGGACTCATGGCCCTCAAGGTCCGTCGCTAGGAGATTGTCATGAAGAGTTCATCCCCATTGAAATGGTTTGCCACCCGCGAGGGACTGTATTACTTCGCACTGGCCGTGTTGCTGGTGGTGCTTTTGCCACTGGCGCTGGACCCATTCCGCCTGAACATGGTGGGCAAGTACCTGACCTACGCCTTTGTCGCCATTGGCCTGGTTATGTGCTGGGGCAAGGCCGGCATTCTCAGCCTGGGCCAGGGTGTGTTCTTTGGTCTTGGTGGCTATTGCATGGCCATGTTCCTCAAGCTGGAGGCCTCCACTCCGGAGGCCACCGCCATCCAGTCCACCCCCGGCATCCCGGATTTCATGGACTGGAACCAGCTCACCGAGCTGCCCTGGTTCTGGGAACCGTTCCACAGCTTCTCCTTCACCCTGCTTGCGGTGATCGGTGTGCCGGTTCTGCTGGCGTTCGTTATCGGCTTCGCCATGTTTACCCGGCGGGTGGGGGGCGTGTACTTCGCCATCATCACCCAGGCCATCGCCGCAATCCTGACGATTCTGATTATCGGACAGCAGGGCTATACCGGCGGTGTGAACGGCATTACCGATCTGCAGACGCTGAACGGTTGGGACATCCGAACTGATGAAGCCCGGACCATCCTCTACTTTGTCTGTGTTGGCATGCTGTTCCTCTGCCTGTTTGTGGCGCGCCTTGTCCAGAACCGGAAGCTGGGCCGCATCCTGGTGGCCATGAACGCCCAGGAAAACCGGGTGCGTTTTTCCGGCTATGACGTTGCCGCCTTCAAGATCTTCGTGTTCTGCCTGGCAGCGGCTTTTGCCGGCGTCGGTGGTGCCATGTTCACCCTGATTGTCGGTTTCATGTCGCCGTCGTTCATCGGCATCGTCGCCTCCATCGAGATGGTCATTTTCTGTGCCCTGGGTGGGCGGTTGTCCATCCTCGGCGCGGTCTATGGTGCCTTGCTGGTGAATGCCGCCAAGAGTGGCTTCTCGGAATCCTTCCCGGAACTCTGGCCGTTTGCCATGGGTGCGTTGTTTATCGGTGTCGTACTGGCCTTCCCGAACGGTCTGGCGGGCCTGTATCAGACCTACGTCATGCCCCTGGAAGACAAGATCTTCAAGCGCAACAAAGGTGCACAGCTGGAGGCCAAGCCCGCGGAAAAAGTCGCAGAGCCAAAGCCGACCGCTGAGAAGACTCCTGATTACGATCCGATGATCGATTCCTACAGCCCGGAGAAATCGTGATGAGTGCAGCCAAAAGCAAAAGTGGGGATTTCCTGCTGGCGGTCGAAGGCCTGACCGTGTCATTCGATGGCTTCAAGGCCGTGGATGACCTGTCCTTCTACCTGGATCCCAAGGAAATCCGGGTCATCATCGGCCCCAACGGTGCCGGTAAAACCACGGTTCTGGACCTGATCTGCGGCAAGACCAAGGCCACGTCTGGCTCCATCAAGTTTGACGGTAAGGAGCTTACCAAGCTCAAGGAGCACCAGATTGTTCACTCGGGTGTGGGCCGGAAGTTCCAGACCCCGTCGGTGTTCGAGGACCTGACCGTCTTTGAAAACCTTGAAGTGTCCTACCCAAAGGGACACAGCGTGATGGGCGCCCTGGGGTTCAAGCGCGACGCCGAGGTGATCAAGGCTGTGGAGGAGGTGGCTGAAACCATCTTCCTGACCGAGGCCCTGAATGAGCCGGCTGCTTCGTTGAGCCATGGCCAGAAGCAGTGGCTGGAGATCGGCATGCTGCTGATCCAGAAACCGGACCTGCTGATGCTGGATGAGCCGGTGGCCGGGATGTCCGTCACCGAGCGCAAGAAAACCGCCGAGCTGCTGAGGGTGATTACCAGGGACCATACGGTGCTGGTGATCGAGCACGACATGCAGTTTGTTGGTGATATCGCTGACCGGGTCACGGTCATGCATCAGGGCAAAGTCCTTTCCGAAGGGTCCATCGAGCACGTGAAATCGGACCCGAAAGTCATCGAAGTCTACCTGGGGCACTGATCATGCTGAGCATCAAACATCATTCGGTGGCCTACGGCCAAAGCACCATCATCGATGACCTCAACCTCGACGTGGCAAAGAACGAAATTGTCGCCGTGGTGGGGCGAAACGGCATGGGCAAGACCACGCTGATGAAATCCCTGGTGGGCATGACCCCCACGCGAGGCGGTGAAGTCAGCCTGGATGGGAACGACCTTTCCGGCCTGAAGAGCTTCCAGCGTGTGCGCGCCGGAATCGGTTTCGTGCCGCAGGGGCGGATGATCTTTCCGACACTGACGGTACGGGAGAATATCGAGACCGGCCTGGCCGCCGTGGGTGAGAAGAAGGTACCCGAGGACCTCTACGAGATGTTCCCGGTACTGAAGGAAATGCAGAACCGGCGTGGTGGCAACCTCTCCGGCGGCCAGCAACAACAGTTGGCTATTGCCCGGGCACTGGCCACCCGGCCCAAGGTGCTGCTGCTTGACGAACCCACCGAAGGTATCCAGCCCAACATTATCAAGGAAATCGCGCAGACCCTTCGGCGCATCCGGGATGAGCGGGGCCTGTCGATTGTGGTGTCGGAGCAGGTTCTGAGCTTCGTGATGGATGCGGCAGACCGGATCCTGGTGATTGAAAAAGGCGCGATTGTGCACGAAGAGAGCCGGGAAGAAGCGGATCAGGACAAGATTGCGAGCTATCTGGCGGTTTAACGAGGAGCAGAACGATGAGACACGGTGATATTTCCAGCAGCAACGATACCGTCGGCGTGGCGGTGGTGAACTACAAGATGCCGCGGCTGCATACCAAAGCCGAGGTGTTGGACAACGCCCGCAACATTGCTGACATGATCAAGGGTATGAAAGTCGGCCTGCCGGGCATGGACCTGGTGGTGTTCCCGGAATACAGCACCATGGGCATCATGTACGACAACGAGGAAATGATGGAAACCGCGGCCACCGTGCCCGGTGACGAAACGGCCATCTTCTCCGCCGCCTGTCGTGAGGCGAACACCTGGGGCGTGTTTTCGCTCACGGGAGAGCGACACGAGGATCACCCCAACAAGGCGCCGTACAACACCCTGGTTCTGATCAACAACGAGGGTGAGGTCGTCCAGAAATACCGCAAGTGTATCCCCTGGTGTCCGATCGAGGGATGGTATCCGGGAGACACTACCTACGTCACCGAGGGTCCAAAGGGCATGAAGATCAGCCTGATCATCTGCGACGACGGCAACTATCCCGAGATCTGGCGCGATTGCGCCATGAAGGGGGCGGAGTTGATTGTTCGCTGTCAGGGCTACATGTACCCGGCCAAGGAACAGCAGGTGATGATGGCCAAGAGCATGGCCTGGGCCAACAACTGTTACGTTGCTGTGGCCAACGCCGCCGGATTTGACGGCGTGTATTCCTACTTCGGCCACTCCGCGATCATTGGCTTCGATGGCCGTACCCTCGGGGAATGCGGTGAGGAAGACATGGGCATTCAGTATGCCCAGCTGTCCGTGAGCCAGATCCGTGATGCCCGTGCGAACGACCAGTCCCAGAATCACCTGTTCAAGCTGTTGCACCGGGGCTACACCGGTGTGCATGCCTCCGGGGACGGCGACAAGGGCGTGGCCGACTGTCCGTTCGAGTTCTACCGTACCTGGGTGATGGACGCCCAGAAGGCGCAGGAAAACGTGGAGGCCATGACCCGGAAGACGGTAGGTACCGCTGAGTGCCCGGTGGGCGAGCTCCCGTTCGACGGCAAGGAAAAATCCGCAGGGGCCTAAGCCCGGGAGGCGTTCATGCCGTTTATCAACGAACGGCTGGAAGCCAATCGGGAAACCATTGAAAAGAACCGGGCCGCCTCAGGCCCGGTTCGTGCTTCCCGGTTCCGCTTCGAGCCCGAGGCCGTGATGGCCAGACTGCGGGAAAATATCGTCGGCCAGGATGAGGCCCTGGCCGCCATGGAATCCGTGCTGGTGCGGATAAAAGCTGACATCGGCGAGGAAAACCGGCCGTTGGCGGTGCATCTTTTCCTGGGACCAACCGGCGTAGGAAAAACGGAAACCGTTCGCCTGATTGCCGAAGTCATCCACGGTAATCGCGATGGCCTGTGCCGTATCGACATGAACACCCTGGCCCAGGAGCATTACGCCGCAGCCCTGACCGGTGCACCGCCGGGCTACGTGGGCAGTAAGGAAGGCCACAGCCTGTTCGATCTGGACAAGGTACAGGGCTCGTTCAGCAAACCCGGCATTGTGTTGTTTGATGAAATCGAGAAAGCCAGCAAGGAAGTGGTGCGCACGCTGCTGAACGTGCTGGACACCGGTCGGCTGGTGTTTCCCTCCGGCAACCGGGAGATCGACTTCCGCAACACCCTGATCTTCATGACCAGCAACGCCGGTGCGCTGGAGGCGGAGACGTATGAGCAGAGCTACCAGCGGGGCTGGCGTCGCTGGCTCGGTTTATCACCCGGCAACGGCGAGGCCATTCGCGATACCGCTCTGCGCCGGCACTTTGACCCGGAATTCCTCAACCGGATTGATCAGATCCTCACCTTCAACCGACTTACCGACAACTGGCTGGACGCCCTGCTGGACATTGAGCTGGCGGGCCTCAATCGCCGGTTGTCCAGAAAGCACGCCGAGCTGTCGCTGTCGCCTGAGCTGCGAGAGGAACTGTGCCGTGGCTACGACGCTCGCTATGGGGCCCGGGAACTGCTGCGGGCTTTTCGCCAGCGGCTGGAACCCGCCGTTGCCCGGGCGTTGCTGGCGTATCCGGACTGTCGCCGGTTTGAAGCTAGCCTGCAGGGCAGGAAGGTCACGGTGCACCAATACGTCGAATGACGTAGGCACCGGGGGCATTTCGCGAATACCTCACAGGGACGGGATTTCGGATAGTAAAGCCGTTACCTAATCGTGCAAGCCAACACCAAGGAGCGCCCGTTATGGCTGAAACCATTATCAAGATCGATCTGAACAAGTCGGCCTATGAGAACGACAAAATCCACAACCGCTGGCACCCGGATATTCCGCTGGTGGCTACCGTCAAGCCGGGCGACGATTTCATCGTTGAGTGCTATGACTGGACCGGCGGCCAGATCAAGAACGACGACAGCGCCGACGACGTGCGCGATGTTGATCTCAGCCAGGTTCACTTCCTGTCGGGACCGATCGGGGTCGAGGGCGCTGAGCCGGGCGACCTGCTGGAAGTCGACATCCTCGACATCGGCACCTTCGAAGAGAGCCAGTGGGGCTTTAACGGGTTCTTCTCCAAGCAGAACGGCGGTGGCTTCCTGACCGAACACTTCCCGGAGGCCCAGAAATCCATCTGGGACTTCAATGGCATGTTCACCAAATCCCGCCATATTCCCAACGTGGAATTTGCCGGCCTGATTCACCCGGGCCTGATCGGCTGCCTGCCCTCCAAAGAATTGCTGGACACCTGGAACAAGCGTGAGGCTGGACTGGTCGCGACCGATCCGGAGCGTTTGCCGGAACTGGCAACACTGCCCAACGGTGAGACCGCCCACATGGGCCAGATGACCGGCGACGCGGCCAAAGCTGCCGGCGCCGAAGCCGCCCGTACCGTGCCGCCACGGGAACACGGTGGCAACTGTGACATCAAGGATCTTTCCCGTGGCTCCAAGGTGTATTTCCCGGTGTACGTGGACGGGGCCGGCCTCTCTGTAGGCGACCTTCACTTCAGCCAGGGCGACGGCGAAATCACGTTCTGTGGCGCCATCGAAATGGCCGGCTGGATTCACCTGCGGGTAAACCTGATCAAGGACGGCGTGAAGAAGTACGGCATCAAGAATCCGGTGTTCAAGCCCAGCCCGATCAAGCCCCGTTACGACGACTATGTGATCTTCGAAGGCATCTCCGTAGACGAGGACGGCGGCCAGCATTACCTGGACGTTCATGTGGCCTATCGTCAGGCGTGTCTGAACGCCATCGAATACATGACCAAGTTCGGTTACACCAAGGCTCAGGCCTACGCGATTCTGGGTTGTGCGCCGGTGGAAGGCCACATTAGCGGCGTGGTGGATATCCCGAACGCCTGCGCCACGCTCTGGTTGCCGACGGGCATCTTCGACTTCGACATTAACCCGTCCGCCGATGGTCCGCAGAAGAAAGTCAGCGGGGGCATGGACGTACCGCTGTCGAAAGATAAGGAGTAATCGCCATGCCCGTGTATGACTACAAGTGCCGTGAACATGGCCTCTTTCACACACTGGCCACCATGGAGGATGCGGCCAAGCCGGCGCAATGCCCCACCTGCAAGGCCATGTCGCCGCGGGTGATCGTATTGCCATCCCACATTGCCGCCATGGACCCGGCCAAAAGGGCGGCTGAGGACCGGAACGAGCGATCCCGGCATGAGCCGGTGTTTTCCACCGCAGACCGAAGGGCGAATGATAAGGAGCACAGTCGCGCCTGCGGCTGTGGTTCCCCGAAACCTGGAAAGTCCATGCTGTTCTACACCGCTGACGGGAAGAAGATGTTTCCCTCCATGCGGCCCTGGATGATCAGCCACTGATTGGCTGACTTGAAACTGTCACGTGTTTGGCCCCCTCTCCGGGGCCTTTTTTATTGCTTCAGGTTGTCCCTTCCGAATATCGTGTATATAGTGTTTCTATCCTTGGTCAAATACCAGATGTAGTGATCAGTGCGTAACCAACTCGGTCAACGTGTGATCATCTCAGTCATTCTGGTATCGGGAATCCGGTGAGAATCCGGAACTGACGCGCAGCGGTATTGGGGAACGAGCGTGGCATCAAGACACTGGTGAAAGCCGGGAAGTCGCCACACGAGGCCGAATCTATCGATTCACGCCCCTGAGTCCGAAGACCTGCCAGGGAGACAACTGCACCTTCGCGTTTTAAGGTGAGCAGACCGGATTCAGGCCAGACGTGTAGGTCGGATTAGCGAAGCGTAATCCGACACCCCTGTCTGCGCCAGGCCGCTTTTGTCGGATTACGCATGCGCTAATCCGACCTACGGTGGCACTCCGATTCTCTGCCTACGCGATGGTGAAAGGATTTCAACGCGTATTCAGGAGAACACAGCATGTCCGCCTCAGCCCTGGCCGAACCCCGGCCAACCTCGCACACCGATACCGAATCCCTTCAGGTCATCAAACGCAACGGCACTCTCGTGGGCTTCGACCCCTCGAAGATCAGCATCGCCGTAACCAAAGCGTTCCTCGCTGTTGAGGGCGACACCTCCGCCGGCTCCGCCCGTATCAATGACGCGGTACACCGGGTGACCGACCAGGTTATCCAGGCGATTGGCCGTCGCCTGAAGGCCGGCGGCAAGGTGCATATCGAAGACATCCAGGATCAGGTGGAACTGGCCCTGATGCGGGCCGAAGAACAGAAGGTGGCCCGCGCTTACGTTTTGTATCGGGAAGAGCATGCCCGCGAGCGCGCCCGCCATGCCCCGGTTGAGGCGCACCCCCATCTGACGGTGAAAAAGACCAGTGGCGAGATTGCTCCGCTGGATCTGGGCCTGATGAAACTGCAGGTGGAGCAGGCCGCCACAGGGCTGGAGGGCATCGACGGTGATTCCCTGGTGGACGATGCCCTGACCAACCTTTACGACGGCATCGCCGAGGAAGACGTGCTGTCGGCCTTGATCATGACGGCCCGCAGCCGGATTGAGCGGGAGCCGGACTACAGCGCGGTCACTGCACGCCTGCTCCTGGAGCAGCTTCGCCTGGAGAATGCCGCTGCCCTTGGCCTGCCCATCAGTCTGCCCTTGGCGGAGATTTATCCACAGGCCTTGAGTGCCTTTATCGAGGCAGGTATTCGTTATGAACTGCTGGACGAGGCCCTTGCCGCTTTCGATCTTGAGCGTCTTGGGGCTGCGCTGAAGCCAGAGCGTGACCTGCAATTCGGCTTCCTGGGCCTGCAAACCCTTTACGACCGGTACTTCCTGCACTGGAACAAGGCCCGCCTTGAGCTGCCCCAGGTATTCTTCATGCGCGTCGCCATGGGCCTGGCCCTGCGCGAAGACGACCCGAATGCCCGCGCCATCGAGTTCTACAATCTGCTGTCGTCGTTTGACTACATGGCCTCCACACCTACGTTGTTTAACAGCGGTACCCGGCATTCCCAGTTGTCCTCCTGTTACCTGACCACCGTTGGCGACGATCTGGAAGACATCTACGGCGCCATCCGCGATAACGCCATGCTGTCGAAATGGGCTGGCGGCCTGGGCAACGACTGGACCCCGGTACGGGCACTCGGCTCCCACATCAAGGGCACCAACGGCCAGAGCCAGGGCGTGGTGCCGTTCCTGAAAGTGGTGAACGACACCGCCGTGGCCGTGAACCAAGGCGGCAAGCGTAAGGGCGCGGTGTGTGCCTACCTGGAAAGCTGGCACCTGGATATTGAGGAATTCCTGGAACTGCGCAAGAACACCGGTGACGAACGCCGACGCACCCACGACATGAACACCGCCAATTGGGTGCCCGACCTGCTGATCGAACGCATGCGCGAAGACCGGGACTGGACCCTGTTCTCCCCCAGCGATGCGCCGGATCTGCACGACCTGTACGGCAACGCCTTCCGTGAACGCTACGAGCATTACGAAGCCCTCGCAGAGCAGGGCAAAATCAAGCTGTTCAAGAAAATCCCGGCCAAGCAGCTCTGGCGCAAGATGCTCACCGTGCTGTTCGAAACCGGCCACCCCTGGATCACCTTCAAGGACCCGTGCAACCTGCGTTCTCCCCAGCAGCACCGGGGCGTTGTGCACAGCTCCAACCTGTGCACGGAAATCACCCTGAACACCAGTGCCGACGAGATCGCTGTATGCAACCTCGGTTCCGTGAACCTGGCGGCCCACATTGCCAACGGCGAGCTGGACGTGCAGCGCCTGGAAAAAACGGTGAACACCGCCGTGCGCATGCTCGATAACGTTATCGACATCAACTACTACGCCGTGCCCCAGGCCCGCAATTCCAACCTGAAGCATCGCCCGGTAGGTCTCGGCCTCATGGGTTTCCAGGACGCGCTCTATCAATTGGGCCTGCCGTATTCCAGCCCGGAAGCGGTTGAGTTTGCCGACGTTGCCATGGAGCAACTCAGCTACTTCGCCATCCGCGCCTCGGCTTCGCTGGCGGGTGAGCGAGGCGCCTATGAGAGCTATGAGGGCTCACTCTGGCAGCAGGGCACCTTGCCGATCGACTCCATCCAACTGTTGAAGGAAAACCGCAGGGAAGGGGACCTGTCTGTGAACACCAACGCCCGACTGGACTGGTCTCCCGTACGCGAACTGATCGCAAAAAACGGCATGCGCAACAGCAACGTGATGGCCATCGCGCCCACGGCCACCATCTCCAACATCGTGGGCGTGTCCCAGTCCATCGAACCGGCATACCAGAACCTGTTCGTGAAATCGAACCTCTCCGGCGAGTTCACCGTGGTCAATCCCTCGCTGGTAAGGGATCTCAAGGCAGAAGGCCTATGGGACAACGTGATGGTGAACGACCTCAAATACTTCGACGGTTCCGTGCAACAGATCGACCGCATCCCGGCGGTACTGAAAGCCCGCTACGCCACTGCCTTCGAGATCGATGCGAGGTGGTTGGTGGAAGCCGCTGCCCGCCGCCAGAAATGGCTCGACCAGGCCCAGAGCCTCAACCTGTACATGGCCGAGCCCAGTGGCAAAAAGCTGGATGCCCTGTACCAGCTGGCCTGGGAACGTGGGCTGAAAACTACCTACTACCTGCGCTCTCTGGGTGCCACCGGCGCTGAAAAAACCGCCCCGGTTGCCGCTCCCCAGCCACAGGTATGCAGCATCGACGATCCGGACTGCGAAGCCTGTCAGTAACTGCTCACTTAACGATTTCGAGGCAAAAACCATGCTTGATTGGGACGACGAACCAAAAACTGAATCCAAGGCGGCGCATCCCGGCGCCCCGGCCCCGGTGAATGTGGACGACAAACGCGTCATCAACGGCGAGACCGACATCAACCAGCTGGCGCCGTTCAAGTACCCCTGGGCCTGGGAGTACTTCATGAACGCCAACAAAAACCACTGGACCCCCCTGGACGTGAACATGGCCCAGGATGTTCATGACTATCATCACCGGCTGACAGCGCCAGAAAAGCACGTGTACGAGAACGTGCTGGCTTACCTCACCACGTCGGACATCCTTGCCATGCGCAACATCGGCCTGGCGGTGATGGAAAAGATGAGCGCGCCGGAGCTGCAGATCTACCAGGCCCGCCAGGTGTACGAAGAGGCCATGCACACCTGGGCCTACCAGCACTGCATCGAAACCCTCAACCTGGACCAGAGCGAGATCTACAACCGCTACCGGGTGGTACCGGCGATCAACGGCAAGATCCAGATTGCCAATCGCCGGCTGGATGCGGCCATGCGCCCGGATATGAACCTGCGTAACAAGGACGACCTGCAGGAATTCATCATGTCCTACCTGTTCTTTGCGGCGGTGTTCGAAGGCACCTGGTTCTACAACGGCTTCAGCCCCATTTTCGCCCTGCAGCGCCGGGGTCTGATGCGCGGCACTGGCGAGCAGCTGCAGTACATCCTGCGGGACGAGGCCATGCACTTCTCATTCGGCCTGAAAGTGGTCAACCAGATCGTGGAAGAGGAGAACATCACGTTCGATCCGAAGGCCGTGCGTGAGATGTGGGACGAATCCGAAGCCGCCGAGAAGGCCTATGCGGACTACATCCTGCGGGATCCGATACTCGGTTACTCCGCCGAGTACCACAGCGAACAGTTCCGCTTTGTGGCCAACCGCCGTGCCAGAACGGTAGGTCTCGAAGAGCCGTTCCCCGGAGCAAAGAACGTCTCGCCCTGGCTGGACGAACAGGCCACCTTGCGCAAGGAGAAGAACTTCTTCGAAACCAGGGTGATTGAGTATCAGACCGGGGCTCAGTTGGAGTGGTGAGGGCTTACTGACCGGTAGCCGAGCGGACTGCGCACCCCTGCGAAACCTTGGCCGAGGACGTGGGTGTAAATCTGGGTGGTGCGCAGATCCACATGGCTGCAGCGGCATAACGATGTACAGCGAGCCAGGTCAGAAACTCATTGACCTCTCGGGGCCCCATATCGCGAGGGTGCTTCATTTGCTGAAAACGAATGAAGTAACGGATCCAGTACCAGTAGGTTTTTTCGGTACGGATGCTGTAATGATTCACGCGAATAACCGCACGAACCTGGTCCCGTAAGCGAGGCTGTTTTCCTTTCATTCGTCCCGGCTCCCCGCCAATACTGTTTATTTGTACAGTGTTATTGGTGGCGTGGATTACAGACGTCAAATGATTACATGGAAAGGCAGTGTGTAGTGGGCTAACCTGTTGTTTTATAAATTTATCGGCACTGTGTTCTGTGATCCAGAAGCTGTAAAAACGAAGCGTTCAAATTTCTGCAATCATGAAGCGCTCTGTCTAATTGCTGTTAAATCAGTAGTGATACCGAAGCTGGGCGATAAGCAAAGCGTCATCCGTGACTTTGTAAACTATTCGGTGTTCTTCGTTGATCCGGCGGGACCAGTACCCGGCGAGGCTGTGTTTTAGCGGCTCTGGTTTGCCAACACCTTCGAACGGTTCTCGCTTGGTCTCTTTGATCAGCTTGTTGATTCGGTTAAGAATCTTCTTGTCGGTTTTCTGCCAGTACAGATAGTCTTCCCAGGCGTTCTCGGAGAAGATGAGTTTCATTCAAGAAGTTCCTTTTCTTGACCACCGCCTTGCTCCAGCTCGGCAACGGATTCCAGCAAACGCCGTGCGTTTTTTGGTGCGCGCAGAAGGTATGCAGTTTCTTGCAGCGCCTCGTAGTCCTCGAGGGAGATCATTACCACTGATTGCGACTTGCTCCGGGTGATGATCACAGGGGAATGGTCTTCACAGACCTGCTCCATGGTTTTTGCTAGATTGGTTCTAGCGGCTGTGTAGCTAATGGCATCCATAGGGTTGCTCCTGTACAGGATATTGATCATGATCAGGATACCGTACAGAAATAGATTTAACAATCGGCTGCACAGCGACCGATTTTCCGCCGCTTCGCGGCTCCAAACCGCCGCGTGAGCCGGGCGTAATAGGTGACGTTCGTCTTGACGTACGTATCCAAAGGCGTACACTTGGTGAAAAGTTGAACACGCAAGAGGTGCGTCATGACCGGAATCACAGCAACTGAGGCGCGCAGCAACCTATATCGGTTGATCGACGAGACCGCCGAGTCCCACCAACCAATCGTCATCATGGGTAAGCGGAACAAAGCCGTCCTGGTTTCCGAGGAAGACTGGTCTGCAATTCAGGAAACACTTTACCTGCTCTCCGTACCGGGTATGCGGGAGTCTATTCGTGAGGGGATGGATACCCCCGTGGATGAATGCGATGAGGAGCTGGACTGGTGACATGGAAGTTGGTTTACACCAAGCAAGCCCAGAAAGATGCAAAGAAGGTGGCCTCCAGCGGCCTCAAACCAAAAGCCGAGGAACTATTAGCGCTGATAGCGGAAGATCCATACCGCAAGCCGCCTCCGTTTGAGAAGCTCATTGGTGATCTTGCGGGGGCCTATTCACGCCGCATCAATATTCAGCATCGTCTTGTCTACCAAGTGCTGGAGGAGGAGCAAGTGGTGAAAGTCCTCAGGCTCTGGAGCCACTACGAATAATGCATAACCAGCCGCTGTTGCCGAACAATTTTTCCACCGCTTCGCGGCTCCAAAATTGCCGCAAAGCTTCGCGTTAGCACTCAGAGAGGAAATGAATGTTTGTTGCCGTTTTGCCGACCAGTCTCCCGTAGTCCCAACCAAGACTGCCTGACAACCTTCCCCTATTCAGCAAGAAGCGCAACCTTCTCCATGTCATGTCTCACATCAGGCTGCGCGTACTGCTACCCTCGTACCATTAAACGCCGCATTCCCGGTCAGTGCGTCAATGCGCCCGGAATCAGTGACGTCGTTCATGCTCACGCCGGGTTGTCCCTCGGCGATCGACATGGCGGTGTCCGGCCGGTTGTGGCCCCAGCCCTGGGGCATGCTGATCACACCATCGAACATATCGTCGTCGATTTCCACCGGCAGGTTGATGCTCCCGGAAGCCGAAGTAACCGTGGCCAGTTGTCCGTCTTCAAGCCCGATTTTGAGGGCATCTGAAGCGTTCATCTGTAACGTGCACGGGTTCTTGCCCTTGACCAGGCGGTGGGAATTCTGGGTCCAGGTGTTGTGGCTGCGAGGCAGGCGGCGGCTGATCAGCGTGAACGGATAGTCGCTGTTCTGATCTGCCTGCAACAGGCCCGAGGCATCCAGGCGTTCCAGATCCCTCAGGTATAGCTCGGGGGCAATGCGGATCTTGCCGTCCTCGGTCTGGATGCGCTGAGCCAGGCAGGGCTGAAGCGGTCCCAGATCCACACCATGGGGGTTGGCTTTCAGGGTCTTCAGGCTCATGCCCTCTTTTCCGTAGGCGCCGTGTTTCAGGCCCAGATCCAGCATGGCCTCCGGCGTTACGCCATCGTCTTCCAGGCCCGTTAACTGCAGGGCCAGATCCCGCAGAATCTCCCAGTCGTGTTTCTGGTTCGGCGCTTTTTCGAACATTGGTTCCGAGAACTTGGCGGTATTGCGAACGGCGAAAGAGTTGAAGAAGACATCGAAGTGGGGCACTTCCAGCCCGGTCGTGGCCGGCAGGATGATATCGGCGTGACGGGTGGTTTCGTTCAGGTAGATATCCACCGACACCATGAAATCCAGGGCATCGAAGGCATCTTCCAATCGGGCTCCGCCGGGCGCCGAAAGCACCGGATTGCCGGCGATGGTGATCATCGCGCGGATCTGGCCCTCGCCCGGGGTCAGGATCTCATCGGCCAGGGTGGCCACGGGGAATTCGTTGTTGAAATAGGGCAGTTTTCGCACCCGGGACTCGTAACGGCCATAGGAACTCGGCTTGCCCTTTTTGTCTCTGACAAGATCAAAGGCCGGCTGGGGGAACATGGCGCCGCCGCGGCTATCAAAGTTGCCCGTGAGAATGTTCAATACATTGGTGAGCCACTGGCAGAGGCCGCCGAAGGACTGAGTCGAGGCGCCCATACGGCTGTAGCAAACGGCGCTTTTGGCGGCCGCCATCTCCCGTGCCAGCTCGCGGATGGCGTTAGCGCTCATACCGCAGGCGTCCGCCACGGTTTCCGGGGAATAGGATTTGACGGCCTCGGCCAGTTGCTCCAGTCCGTCGATCCGGTCTTCCAGATGACCAAGGGTAACCAATTGTTCCTCAAACAGGGTGTGAACCATGGCCAGCATGAACAGGGCATCGGTTTCCGGGCGGATAAACAGGTGCTGGTCGGCCTTTCTCGCAGTCTCGGTGCGCCGTGGATCAACCACCACCACCTTGCCGCCCCGTTGCTGAATGGCCTTCAGGCGTTTGCCGACGCCGGGGGCGGTCATCAGGCTGCCGTTGGAAACAATCGGGTTGGCACCAATGATCAGCATGAAATCCGTATGGTCGATGTCCGGCACCGGAATCAGCATGCCGGCACCCAGCATGTAATTGGAGGCCACGTGATGTGGTATCTGGTCGGCTGAGGCGGAGCTGTAGCGGTTATTGGTGTCCAGCGCCTTGAAGAACCGCGGCAGCATGATGGCGTTGCCGAAGTTATGGGCGTTTGGATTACCCAGATAAACCCCGACCGCATCCTGCCCGTGTTCCTGCTGGATGCCGCGAAACCGCGAGGCGATTTCCTCGAAGGCAGCTTCCCAGCTGATCTCCTGCCAGCCGTCCGCGGTGCGCTTCATGGGTGCTTTCAGGCGGTCCTTGTCATTGTAGAAATCCTGCAGTGCAACGGCTTTCGGGCAGATATGGCCGTGGCTGAACGGGTCGTTGTTGTCGCCCTTGATGGACAGGATCTCGCTACCCCGATGCTGGATTTCGAGGCCACACATGGCTTCACAGATGTTGCAGGTGCGGTAATGGGTCTGGGTGTCGGTCATGGCAAACACTCGGTCCGGATATTGTCGTTATTGGTTCTGGCAGTGTGGCACAAGCCGGCGGAAAATCAGACGGTCATAATTCACATAAAACCGGTCAATCCCGCCAAATGATGTTTCTGCCCGTGGCGGAAAGACAGCCCGGTTTTTCATCGTACAATAGCGCCATGACCAGATCCTTTTACCGCCGGGGCCCGGACCATCGTGCCGGAGCGCCGGTAACATTTCTCGACGTCCGCCGTCGTTTCCAGTTCCGTTCCATCGAGATTGGCCGCTGGGTCACAGAGCCGGAGAAACAGCGCAGTGCGTCGCTGTTCTACGATGCCCTGTGCGACCTGATGACCATTCTTGGCGGCACCGAGTCGCTGGTTTCCCTGCGCGGCACCCTGGCTTTGCAGTACGGCATTGGCGGCCGACCCGGTGTATCGGCCCATTACACGCCGGCCACCCGCTGTTTCTCGCTGGCCAAGAACGCCGGCCCCGGCAGTATTGCCCATGAGTGGTTTCACGCTTTCGACCATTACATTGGTGAGAAGCTTTTCGGTGAAACCCAGAGAGGCCAGTTTGCTTCGAAACTCTGGCTTGGCCGCGACGACGCGATCAGGCATCCGTTGAACGATCGTCTGCAGGCCTGTTTCAAGGCGATTATCCTGGATGAAAAAGGCGCAGAGCCGAGCGAGCTGTTTCGATGCTCGGTGAAGGCCGACAAGGCGGCAGGCGTCCAGTATTTCAGCCTCCCCGAAGAGCTTTGCGCCCGCGCGTTTGAAGCGTTTGTGCAGGATGCAGACCTGAAGAATGCCTTCCTGGTGAGCGGAACCCGGGAAACGGAAGAGGCAAAACTGGGGCTCTATCCGGTTGGCGCGGAGCGGGAACGAGTCAACAGCGCATTCTACAGTTACTATACGGCCCTTGGCCGGGCACTCCGGCTGGCAGAGGAGTAATGGCTTGTGACAGCACTTGAGCTGAAAGTACCGCCGGTGGTTCTCGTCGCTTTTGTAGCGGTTGGGATGTGGGCTCTATCCCGGATTTCGCCAGACTTTTCGATCGCAATTCCAGCGGCAGGCTGGGTGGCGTTGGGCATTGCTCTGGTGGGTATGGCGATCGCGATTCTTGGTGTCTTGGCTTTCAGAACGGCGGGGACAACGGTAGACCCCAGGGTGCCGGATCAGTCCGAAAGTCTCGTGGTTTCTGGTATCTATCGATACAGCAGAAACCCCATGTATCTGGGGTTTCTGATGGTGCTGTGCGCCTGGGGGTTTTGGCTTGGCAACGTGCCGGCCCTGCTTTTCCTGCCGGCCTTTGTCCTCTACATAAACCGCTTCCAGATAGCACCTGAGGAGCGGTTCATGCGGGAAAAGTTCGGTGACGCCTTCACAAGATACTGCACTGGCGTTCGCCGCTGGCTTTGAGCGGTATTGTCAGTGGTAGTGCGCTTGGCCTGCCGAACTAAGGCAGTCATTCCAGGCTGGCAGCCTTTCTGTCAGTTTCCAGCCATGTCTTGAGATCGTTCAGCGACTTAGGTCGGCAGACCCAATAGCCTTGAAGAAGGTCGGCCCCCATACTACCCAGCAGACTGGCCGCCTGCTCTGTTTCCACGCCTTCTGCCACCACCCGAAATCCCAGACCATGACCCATGCTGATGGCCGTCTCCACGATCATCCTGGCGCTTTCGCTGGTATGGATATCCTGCAGCAGGGCTCGGTCCAGTTTGATTTCGCTGGCCGGCAATTTCTTCAGGTAGGAGAGTGAGGAGTAACCGGCGCCGAAGTCATCTATCGAAATTTTCAGACCAATCTGTGCCAGCGCTTCCAGGGCTTCGAGACCTTTATCCGGGTCGTCCATGGCGGCGGTTTCGGTGAGTTCCACGATGATCTGATCCGGATGCAGCTGGTATCGTTTCATCCGGGTTTCGAAAAGGCCTTTCAATTCCGTGGAAACCAGGTCCCGAGCGGAAACGTTCACCGATACCGTCAGTGCTGGATCGATGGTGTGCAGGCTTTTCAGATCGTTCAGTGCCTGGTCGATGACCCAGCGGGTCAGGTGTTTGATCACGCCGGTTTTCTCGGCCAGCGGAATGAACTCTGCGGGGGGTACCCATCCTCGCTCCGGATGGTGCCATCGAATCAGGGCCTCCACTCCCTCTACCCGGCCTGTGGTCAGACTGACTTTTGGCTGATAGTGCAATTCCGGCTGATTCAGGTGCAGGGCTTCACGAAGATCAGCCATCAGCGTAAGCCGGCTTTCGTTGTAGATGTCGTTCCGGCGGGAATAAAAGCCGCTCTCGTAAGGGCCATGGGGTGCCATTTCCATGCCCACGTGGGCATTTCGGATCAGCAGGGCCGCTTTTTTGCCATGCTCTGGGTAGCTCGCGACGCCGAAACGAGGGCCGGGTTCGATGGCCAGGTGGTCGATCAGGACCGGTTCCGCCAGTCGTTTGAGGGCATTATCCAGAACCTGGAAGTTATCCCCGGTCTTGCTGACGTCTACCAGTACCCCGAAGCTGTCCCCGGACAGTTGATATACCCGTTCTTCGCGCCCGTAGGCATCCGCAGTCGCGTGAACCATGGGCAGTCTCTGAGCCAGTTCGGTCATTTGCTGGGCCATACGTTTCAGCAAGCGCTCACTTCGTTCAAGCCCCAGCGTGCGGTTGATCTCCTTGAGTCGTGTTACCCGGGCCACGCCGACCATATAGCGTCCGTTCGGGTCCTGTTTCAGTTGTTCGTCCACCATCCACTCGAACCGGTTGCGATTGGGAAGACCGGTGACCGGGTCGTGGGTCAGCGCTTCATTCAGTTTGTTCTGGGCCTCGTTACGGGCGTTTTGTTGCTCGAGAATGTCCGCCTGGGCCTGAATTTTCTGCTCCCGCTCCCGATACAGGCGGTCTGCAAGGGCGAGCGTGAGAATGAAAGCCTCCAGTCCGGAGCCAATCTGCATGGCGTATTCGGTAAAGAAGTTCTCCGGCAGCAGACCGAGCGCCCGGCCTGCCGTTGCCGATACCCCCACCGTAAGCGGTGTCCAGGCGATGGTGAAAAATACCCCGGCGCGAACACCGGCAGCCCAGGCAACCGGGCCTGCCACCAGGAGCAGCGAAAAGAATCCGAATGCGGAGATTGCCGCCACCCGGATGCCGGTGTCGTAGCTCAAGAACGGAGCGCTCAGGAAATACAGGATTTCGAATGCCAGCATGGCCTGCAGGGCGCGGTAGAGCCGCGGACTGTGTGAGCGAACCTTCAGGAACTCCATGCAGAACAGAATGGAAAACATCGCCAGAAAGGGAATCGTGAGCATCAGCACATGGGCATGCAGGAACGGCGACCCCGGGTAGACATGTTGAAGCGTATAGCCCCGAACTGTGGCGAAGAACAGGAAATACCCGAATATGGCCAGGGCGTAGTAGAGGTACAGCTTCTCGCGCAGGGTCAGGAAAACGGCCAGGTTGATCAGGATGATGACCGCCAGGCTGCCGTAGTAGAAGAAGTGCAGTTTCTGCTCGTTGGCGGCGGCCTCGTAAAAATCATTCTGGTGCCATATCCGCAACGGCACCACCATCGTGCCCTGGGTGGCGACCCGAATATAGAGTGTCTTCAGGGCGTCCGGGGCCAACTGGAATCGGAACAGCATATTGGGATGATCCACATCTCTCGGGTAGAACGGCCGGGTATCCCCGGTGCGGAATTCGCGAAGCAGGGTGACTCCAGAGAGCTCGTGGAACACCACGTCATCGAGCTGGGAGTAGGCCAGCTCGGCGATCAGCAGCTGGTCATGGTCAGTCTGGTTTCGCACCTGAACGCGCAACCAGTAGGCGGAGTCGGTGATTCCGAAGGTGGCCTTGCCGGACGGTCTGGCTTGCCAGGCGGATGGGGGAAGGGCGCGAACATCGGCCAGTGTTGCGTCGGCACCGGTGTCTTCCCAGTACTGGAAATGGCTTTCAATTGGTGCGTCAGAGGCGAGTGTAATCGGGCCGGCATCCGCGTGGACAAACTGGAACACGCACGAGACCAGGATCAGAACAAGGATACGCAGAGCATTGCTGAGGATCACCAACAGAAGACCCCGTTGTATGGCCAGTAGGCCTTTCTTTTTATCGTATAGTTCAGCTTAACAATCTTTCTGCTTCTGAAAAGCCGACAACCGATAATTAATGTAGCGAAATGTCTCATATTTCGATTTTCCCGATTTTGAGCTCCAGCTCTCTGGCGCCTCCCTCAGCCTGTAAGCGCCTGTCTGGATGGCGGCACATCTGCTACGTTGAAAGGATAAATCCTTTCCCACGGAGGCCTTTATGTTTGTCGCTGAAAAAACAACCGGGCACCTGATTGAGGTACTGGACACCCAGGCATTGTTTGATCCCCATATCGAGCAAGTGCGCGGCAGCCTCCATTATGGGGAGGAGGCGCAGGATCCTGAATATTATGCAAAGTCCGAACTGGCTTTTCCCTCCGGCGAAGCGCTTCCCGTGTGCTGGACAGACCCCGACTACCGCCGCCATAGCTGATACTTGCTTATCCTTCTCGCACCCACCTCAGGGCCATAATGGCGTGGCCCTGAAGTTGTCCGTTTTTTAAACCGGTTTGAATTCTTCATCTGGCTTCTGTAAGCTTTTTATTAATTGAACGTTCAATTAATAAAAAGCGGGGCTGATTCGCGCTGCTTTTCAACCCCGGAATCAAGACGAGTAACCGAAGCCGCCATGCCGATTGTTGGAGTAAAAGACACACGCAAACAGCAGTTGATTGAAGCCACCATGGCGTCCATCGCCGAGCTGGGCATGCAGAACACCACCATTGTCAGCATCAGCAAGCGGGCGGGCATGTCCTCCGGGATCATCAGCCATTACTTCGGTGGCAAGCAGGGTTTGATTGAAGCGGCCCTGCGGTACCTGCTGGATCAACTGGGCAAGGAACTGCGGGAGCGCATGGCGAAGACCGACCGCTCCCCGGAGCAGCGGCTGAATTGCATCATTGAATCGAATTTTTCCGAGTTCCAGCGCTCGGCGCTGGCAGCCAAGACCTGGCTGAGCTTCTGGGCCCGGTCGATGCATGAGCCGGGGCTAAAGCGGCTGCAGCAGATCAATAACGCCCGGCTGTACAGCAATCTGCGCTATTCGTTTGCGCAGGTGCTCGAACCGAGTGCGGCGACCGAGGCGGCCCGCCAAACCGCGGCAATGATTGACGGCTTCTGGCTGCGCAGTGCCCTGAGCCTGGACCCGGTGGAAAGTTTTGAGGCCGGCGAGCGGCTCTGCAAGAAATTTGTCCACGAGACACTGGCTCAGGCCACCGCCTGAGCCGCGATAGATTCAAACGGCTCACAAGGCCTGAAGACACCGAACCGAGGTTATCTGATTACTATGTCTGCATCTCTTCCTGTTGTTCAGAATTTCGTTCATGGCCGTTTCCTGGCCAACAGCACCGGCGAAACCTTTCCCGTGGTGAATCCGGCCACAGGCCAGGTTATCTACGAAGTGGAAGTGGCGGATGAATCCGTGCAGCAGGCCGCCATTGAAAGTGCCCGGGCCGGCTTTGCCGAATGGTCCGCAATGACGGCCATTGAACGCAGCCGGGTTCTGCTGCGGGCGGTTGCGCTGTTGAGAGAGCGCAATGATGAGCTGGCCGCCGCAGAAGTGCGCGATACCGGCAAGCCCTGGCAGGAAGCGGAAGCCGTGGATGTAGTCACCGGCGCCGATGCGATTGAGTTCTTTGGTGGTCTGGCGCCGTCCATTGAAGGCAACCAGCAGGACCTGGGGGGTGATTTTTATTACACCCGCCGGGAGCCCCTGGGCATCTGCGCCGGTATTGGTGCCTGGAACTACCCGATCCAGATTGCCTGCTGGAAATCCGCGCCGGCCCTGGCCTGTGGCAACGCCATGATCTTCAAGCCCTCCGAGGAAACCCCCATGGGTGCGGTGAAGCTGGCGGAAATCTTTACCGAAGCGGGCGTACCGGCGGGCGTGTTCAACGTGGTGCAGGGCGCCGCCGAAGTGGGCCAGTGGCTGACCCATCATCCCGAGATTGCCAAGGTATCTTTCACTGGCGAAGTTGCCACCGGCAAGAAGGTGATGGCAGCGGCATCCTCCACCCTGAAGGACGTCACCATGGAGCTGGGCGGGAAGTCACCGCTAATCATCTTTGACGATGCGGATCTCGAGAACGCCATCTCCGCCGCCATGGTGGGCAACTTTTACACTCAGGGCGAGATCTGCACCAACGGCACCCGGGTGTTTGTTCACGAAGACTTGTACCCGCGCTTTATGGAACGCCTGCTGGAGCGTACCCGCAAGAACATCAAACCCGGCGACCCGATGAATCCGGACACCAATTTCGGCGCGCTCATCTCCGCAAAACACCGGGATCTGGTGCTCGATTACATCGCCAAAGGCTTGTCCGAAGGGGCGACCCTCAGCCACGGCGGTCGGGCCTTTGAGCCGGAAGATTCCAAAGGCGGCTATTTTGTGGAGCCCACCATTTTCACCGACTGCACCGATGATATGACCATTGTGAAAGAAGAGATCTTCGGGCCGGTGATGTCGGTGCTCACCTTCCGCGATGAGGACGAGGTGATTGCCCGGGCCAACAACACCGACACCGGGCTGGCGGCCGGGGTGTTCACCAACGATATCCGTCGTGCCCACCGGGTCATTCATCAGATCCAGGCCGGTATCTGCTGGATCAACAGCTACGGCGCTTCCCCGGCGGAAATGCCGGTGGGCGGCTACAAACTCTCCGGCATCGGCCGGGAAAACGGACGCGAGACCATCGCTCACTACACCCAGATCAAGTCGGTGTACGTGGGAATGGAAGATCTCGACGCTCCGTTTTAACCCCGCAGGCCACAGAGGAGAACGCGTATGACAGAAAATCGATACGACTACATCATTGTGGGTGCGGGTTCCGCCGGTTGCGTGCTGGCCAACCGCCTGACCGAGGACGCGCGCCACCGGGTGCTGCTGCTGGAAACCGGCGGCAGCGACAAGAGCATCTTCATCCAGATGCCCACCGCCCTGTCCATTCCCATGAACACCAAGAAATACGCCTGGCAGTTCGAGACCGAGCCGGAGCCGTATCTGGATAACCGCCGCATGCACTGTCCCCGGGGCAAGGTTCTGGGCGGTTCTTCCTCCATTAACGGGATGGTTTACGTCCGTGGCCACGCCCGGGATTTCGACGAATGGGATTCCGAGGGCGCCAGTGGCTGGCATTACCGGAATGTCCTGCCTTATTTCAAAAAGGCCGAAAACTGGGCCTTTGGCGGCAACGACTACCGGGGCGATAAGGGCCCGCTCGGTGTGAATAACGGCAACAACATGCAGAACCCTCTCTACAAGGCCTTTATCAGCGCGGGTTCCGATGCCGGTTACTTTGAAACCGATGACTACAACGGCTCCCAGCAGGAAGGCTTTGGCGCCATGCACATGACCGTCAAGAACGGTCGTCGCTGGTCCACCGCCAATGCCTATCTGCGCCCGGCCATGGAGCGCGATAACCTGACTGTGGTCACCCATGCCCTGGTGCACAAGGTGCTTTTGGACGGACAGGATGGCAAAACCGCCACCGGTGTCCGTTACGAGCAGGGCGGTAAGGTGCACGAGGCGAAAGCCGCCGAGGAAGTCATCCTGTCAGCGGGCTCTATCGGTTCACCCCACCTGCTTCAGCTGTCCGGAATTGGCAAGCGTGAGGTACTGGAAAAGGCTGGTATCGAGGTAAAGCACGAGCTACCCGGCGTGGGGGAAAACCTGCAGGACCACCTGGAGTTTTACTTCCAGTACCGCTGCAAGCAGCCGGTTTCGCTCAACGGCAAGCTGGACTGGTGGAACAAGCTGAAGATCGGTGTTCGCTGGATTCTCCGCAAGGACGGTCTGGGCGCCACCAATCACTTCGAGTCCTGTGGCTTTATCCGGTCCAAGGCCGGCGTCGAGTGGCCCGACCTGCAATATCACTTTTTGCCGGCAGCCATGCGCTACGACGGTAAAGAAGCCTTCAACGGAGACGGATTCCAGCTGCACATTGGTCACAACAAGCCGAAAAGTCGGGGCTTTGTGCATGTGCAATCGGCCGACCCGAAACAGGCGCCGACTATCCGCTTCAACTACCTGCAGCATGAGGCAGATCGGGAAGGCTTCCGGGACTGTGTGCGTCTGACACGGGAAATCATCAGTCAGCCGGCCATGGACGAGTACCGGGGCGCGGAAATTCAGCCCGGGGCCGAGGTCCAGACCGACGAGGAAATCGATGCCTTCGTCCGCCAGGCCGTGGAGAGCGCCTATCACCCGTCGTGCTCCTGCAAGATGGGCACCGACGAGCTGGCGGTGGTGGACCCGGACACAAGGGTCCGCGGCATCCGAAATCTCAGGGTGGTGGATTCGTCCATCTTCCCGACCATACCCAACGGCAACCTGAATTCGCCCACCATCATGGTGGCCGAGCGGGCAGCCGATCTGATCCGGGGCAGGGAGCCCCTGCACCCTTCTGACGCGCCTGTGGTGATGGACGACCAGTGGCAGGCACGTCAGCGACCGGGACAGGCAAAGCGCGCGCTGGCTTAGCGCGTCGTCATCCCACCCGGGCGTGCAACGCGCCCGGGGTTTTGCAAGCCCTCAGGATTTCCCTATCAGCGCGACGGTGTTCTGCCGTTTTCGGGCGCCCGATAGGCAAGTCCTGGGTTTGTGTCCGATTCGAACCAAGTAGAGGAGGAACACCCATGCTGTTCACTATAATGATGACAAATAACTGGAGGTGCAGCGCATGACACTCTGGTTATCCGCAGGTCTGATCTTCACCTTCGCCGCCATTGTGCTGATTCTGTACAAATGGTGGGACATCCAGTGCATCGGCGTAACGCCGGTCAGAACTTTCACCTTTATTGCCATCCTGTTCACCTCCGGTCTGGATGTGGGGCTGATCATGTTCCCGCTGACCGAGTTCGGTGGCTATGGCGATCTCTCTGCCAGCCCGGAGTACGGCTTTGCCAATCCGCTGGCTATCGAATTCGGGTTCTGGGCGTTCCTGATCTGGGGCTTCTATTTCCTGACCTGTTTTTACTTCGCGATCATCGAGCCGCGGGTGCAGTTCTTTGAAATCCCACTGGTGAAGATTGTGAATAACGTGGTGATCATCGGCACCTGCGCTTTCACCGCCTATCTGTTGCTGGTGAATCTGCCCTGGTATCTGCCCATGTTGGGTGATGGCGAGTCCGTGGTGCCGGCGTTCTACTTCATCGTGTTTGCTGCGATTGCGCTGGCGGTCTACTCCAGCTCCAAGATCAAGTATGTGCGCATTCTCAGCCTGGGTTCGAGCCTGTTGTTCATTGCCCTGATTGTGGGCATGTGGTTCCGGGCGTTTGTAATGGGTGCCGGCTCGCCGGCGGATTTCTTTGGCACAGCCGGACTGATCGGTGAGTACTTCGCCAACATTCATCAGTTTGCCCTGCCCATCAATGACTACCACGAGTTCTACCTGTTCTGGTGGTTTGCCTGGAGCATCATGATCGGCCAGTTTACGGCCCGCTTCGTGAGTGGTATCCGCACCTGGCAGCTGTTGATCGCCATGCTGGTGGTACCGTCCATCGCCATCGGTGTGTGGTTTACCGTGCTTTACCACTACCACGCGGAAGGCCTGCAGATTGCGGCGTTCACCAACCTTGCCATGATCTCAGTGGGTGTGTTGATGGTGGTGAACTCGCTGGATTCACTTATCCGGCTGTACACCGACAACCTGAATCTCACCGCTCAGCGCCTGGGAAGGGCGAACTATGTGGTGTTCAATTTCCTGGCCATGGTTGGCCTGACCATGCTGTTCCAGCTGGATTTTTTGCGGATTCAGTGGGTTGGCGCCCTGGTGATTGCCCTGTATTTCGGCTGTTTCGTCTACATCCTGGCGAAGAAACGGGCAGAAGTCGCTGCCATTAAAGCGTCACCGAAAGAGAATATTCTGGACTTCGGAAAGATTGAACTGGCGGGTTAAGGCCCCATAAACGGAGTGGCGGAAGGAGATTCCTGGCCGGAAACCAGAGATAGGTAAAACCTATCTCTGGTTTGGGAATTATCAATTTTATCCGCATCCTCGATATCCGTACCTTATGCGCCATCAATTCACTAACTTATGAATCCATCAACAAGGAGTTTTTTAATGGGCATCATTAACAGCGAAATCAAACCGTTCAACGCCACCGCTTTCAAAAACGGCGAGTTCGTTGAGATCAGCGAAGCCGACGTACAAGGCAAGTGGGCGGTCTTTTTCTTCTACCCGGCCGACTTCACCTTCGTTTGCCCGACCGAGCTGGGCGACGTTGCAGACAAGTACGAAGAGCTGCAGAAGCTCGGCGTTGAAGTGTTCTCCGTGTCTACCGACACTCACTTCACCCATAAGGCATGGCACGACAGCTCTGAAACCATCGGCAAGATCCAGTACTACATGGTAGGCGACCAGACGGGCACCATCACCAACAACTTCGGTGTTATGCGTGAAGGCCAGGGCCTGGCAGACCGCGCTACCTTCCTGATCGATCCGGATGGTGTTATTCAGGCGATGGAAATCACCGCTGAAGGTATTGGCCGTGATGCAGACGACCTGATGCGCAAGGTTAAAGCGGCCCAGTACGTTCGCAACCATCCCGGCGAAGTATGCCCGGCCAAATGGAAAGAAGGCGAAGAAACACTGGCTCCGTCTCTGGACCTGGTTGGCAAGATCTAAGCTACCCTTCGGGAAAGCTTATGAACGAAAAACCCCGGATTTTCCGGGGTTTTTTGTGTCTGGAGAAAAGCTATCGCTCAGAGCGACTCTAGAATGGTTTCGGCGCTGGTGAGGTCGAGCCCCTGAGGATCTACGTGAAGCAGCTCCACCTTGCCGTCGTTGACGATCATGGCATAGCGCTGGCTGCGAATGCCCATGCCATTGGCGGTGCGGTCCTGGGTCAGGTCCAGAGCCTTGGCGAACTCTGCCAGGCCATCGGCCAGCATCACGATCTCATCGGCATTGTGGGCCTTACCCCAGGCGTCCATTACGAAGGCATCGTTGACCGATGTGCAGACGATGGTGTCTACGCCTTTGGCGCGCAGTTTGTCGGCATTTACCACAAAACCGGGCAAATGGGCGGCTGAACAGGTGGGGGTGAACGCACCCGGTACCGCGAAAAGGACGGCTTTCTTGCCGGCAAAGAGCTCGCCGGTGCGGACTTTCTCCGGACCTTTTTCGCCCATTACCTGAAGTTCGATATCTGGAAGGGCATCACCCGGCTGAATTGGCATTGCTGTTGTCTCCACTGTTGTCCTTGTTGAAATAGTCGGCGCCACGGGCCTTCAGGCGATAGAACTCTTCAATCACACCCGCCATCGCCTCAGGACAGTAGGGCCGAAGACCACTTAATACGAGCCGTTTGGTCACTTCGCCCACCGGCTTTTTGTCGGCGGTCAGGCGGTATTCCAGAAGAACGTTCCCGCGCTTGCCGGCCGCCTCGAGCGTCGCGTTGTGCAACTCCAGGCCGGGGGAGGGCAGATCCAGGTTATCCAGGGCCAGGCTCATGCTCTCGTACATCACCATGGGGCGGTCGGGATTGAACATCACCCCGTTCGACTCCATTAACGGTTTGAGAGTATGGGGGAAGTTTTTCCCGGAGGCCGCCACGTAGGCACGGGTAATGGTCTCGATCAGCTGTTCATCGTTGGTGGTGGCGCCGCTGCGAGCCACCTCGATATAGACTTTTCCGGCATCGTCGCAGACTTCTATTGTGTCCGCGGTTTCAACGAACTTGAGCGGTACATTCTCTCCGAGCAGGCTGCGGAACCGGAAAGTCATGTTTTCCGAAAGCCCGAAGCGCGCCAGCACGATGGCAAAAAGCAGGTCGCCGGGAACACAGAAACGGCGGGCATCCGGATCATGGATGGGATTGAAATCCCCGGCGATTTCCTTGGCGAACTGGCTGGCTTGCAGGGCGGAAATTACGACGTGTCCGTCCTGGACGGAGTGGAAACGGTCTAGAAACATGCGTTGCCTATTCTGGGTACCAGAGAATGATGTTGCGACGTTGTTACAACATCATACTGCGGCAGGCATACCGCTGGATATGCGCTATTGGTCAAGCTCTGTTGGCGGCGGGCCGTAAGGTATAGCAAAGTTCTATCAAACAGTTTGGGTCAATTAATTTGAGCATTGGACTGCCGGACCGTATCTTTGCACCAACTTCAATTGACCACCGTATTTTTTCAAATACTTAGTTTCGAGATTTAAAGGAGAAGTCAGAACATGTTGGATGCCAATATCAAGGAACAGCTTAAAGCCTACATGGACAAGCTGCAGCAGCCGATCGAGCTGGTCGCAGCCTATGACGACAGCAAGAAGTCCCAGGAACTCCGGGAGCTGCTGGAAGAACTGGAACCGATGTCTTCCAAGATCAGCCTGCGCACCGAAGAGTCCAATGATGTGCGTCGTCCCTCCTTCGCCATCAACCGTGTAGGTACCGATATTGGCGTTCGCTTTGCCGGCATTCCCATGGGCCATGAGTTCACCTCGCTGGTGCTGGCGCTGTTGCAGGTGGGCGGTCATCCCTCCAAGGCGTCCCAGGATGTGATCGAGCAGATCCAGTCGCTGGAAGGCCGCTTCGAGTTCGAAACCTATTTCTCGCTCTCCTGCCAGAACTGCCCGGATGTGGTTCAGGCCCTGAACCTGATGAGCGTGTTGAACCCGAACGTCAAAAACACCTCCATTGACGGTGCCCTGTTCCAGGATGAAGTGGAACAGCGTGAAGTGATGGCGGTTCCCAGCGTTTACATGAACGGCGAGCCCTGGGGCCAGGGCCGTATGACCCTGGAAGAGATTGTCGCCAAACTGGACACCAGCTCCAGCGAGAAAGACGCAGAAAAGATCAACCAGAAAGACGCCTTCGAGGTTCTGGTGATTGGTGGTGGCCCGGCCGGCGCCTCTGCTGCCATCTACGCGGCCCGGAAGGGAATCTCCACCGGTATCGCGGCGGAGCGTTTTGGTGGCCAGGTGGCGGACACCATGGGCATCGAGAACCTGATCTCCGTGCCTTATACCGAAGGCCCGAAGCTGGTTGCGGCCATGGAGCAGCACGTCAAGGAGTACGACGTGGATATCATGAACATGCAGCGTGCCGAGAAGCTGATTCCGGCCTCACGCCCGGGCATGCCCCACGAAGTACGGTTGGAAAACGGTGCAACTCTCAAGGCACGCAGCCTGGTGCTGTCCACCGGCGCGCGCTGGCGCCAGATGGGCGTGCCGGGAGAGGAAGAGTATCGCAACAAGGGTGTGGCCTACTGCCCGCACTGTGACGGTCCTCTGTTCAAGGGCAAGCGTGTTGCCGTCATTGGCGGAGGTAACTCAGGTGTGGAAGCGGCCATCGACCTCGCCGGCATCGTGGGTCATGTGACCCTGATCGAATTCGGTGCCGAGATGCGCGCTGATGAAGTGTTGCAGAAGAAACTGCGCAGCCTGAAGAACGTGGAAATCATCACCTCCGGACAGACCACGGAGATCACCGGCGAAAACGGCAAGGTTAATGGCCTGAACTACACCGATCGTACCTCCGGAGAGCAGCATCACATCTCCCTTGAAGGTGTGTTCGTGCAGATTGGCCTCGTACCCAACACCGAATGGCTCAAGGGTGACATCGAACTGAGTCAGCACGGCGAGATTATCGTTAACGATCGCAATGAAACGTCCATCCCGGGTGTGTTTGCCGCGGGTGATGCGACGACCGTGCCTTACAAGCAGATCGTGATCTCCATGGGTGAAGGTTCCAAGGCAGCGTTGAGTGCCTTTGACTTCCTGATTCGCAACTCCGTGGATGAAAGCGAAGAAGAAGCGGCGTAAACCAGAAAACAGTCGCCTGATGAGAGAGAAGCACCGGAGCGATCCGGTGCTTTTTTATTTGCCGAGCATTCGCTCCGAACTGAGACATTGGTTACCGATCCGCGCTTGTCTGTTACACGACAGCTCGGTAGTTTAGGCCCCTTAAAACCAACACCGCCAGATCGTCCAGAGGGTGATTCGTTTCATGAGGTCCTATCCAGCCCGCTTGCTGATCGGTTTCCTGCTCCTGCTGACAGGCTCTTTTGCTCATGCCGGCCCCAGGCCCAGTGTTGTTTTCCTGTCGCCGGATGACTCCCGGTTCTGGCAAATGGTGGCCGGATTCATGGAGGCGGTGGCGGAGGATCTTGAGGTTGACCTGGAGGTTCAATACGATCGGGAGAGTCATCGATTCAGCTATCTTCGCATGGCGAAGGACGTCCTGAGCCGCGAAGAGAAGCCCGACTACCTGTTGTTCATGTGCAAGGAGCATGTCACCGAATCCATGCTCAGGCTCACGGATGGGGCAGGCGTAAAGGCGTTTACCTTCAATACTGATGTACCAGACGCCGCCCGGGCCAGCATTGGTATGCCCCGAACCGTCTTGCCGGGCTGGCTCGGCCACCTTTCTCCGGACAATATTGCCGCCGGCCGTGTCCTGGTGACGCTGCTGGGCAAACAGGCCGAACAGTTGGGGCTCGCCTCCGAACCCAGCATTCCCATGGTAGCCCTGTCGGGAACTCTGGATTCCTCTGCTGCCAAGGATAGGAACCGGGGGTTGCTGGCGGCTGCCGTCCAGCAGCGCAGTGAACTCCTGCAACTGGTATATGCGAACTGGAGCCGTGACCTGGCCCGGGAAAAAACCGAAGTCCTGCTGAAACGTTATCCGAATACCGCCTCCATCTGGAGCGCGAGCGATGGAATGGCACTTGGCGCCATTGAAGCCGCCCAAAATGCCGGTCGGGCTCCGGGCAAAGACCTGTTGGTGGGCGGCATAGACTGGGAACCCGAGGCCCTGGAAAAAATCCGGCAGGGGGAGTTGCTGGCCAGTATGGGCCAACATTTCATGGGCGGTGGACTTGCCTTGCTCCTGCTGCATGACTATCACCATGGCCGGGATTTCGGTGATATGTCACCGGACTACGTATTCCGCTACGAGCTGGAACCTGCAACCCGGGACAATATTGACCAGGTGCAGCGTATTATGGACCCGGAGAATTGGAGCGCCGTTGATTTCCGGCAGTTCAGCCGCGTTGGTCAGATGGGGACGGCGAAGTCAGTGCCTGGCCCTGATGCCCTGTTGGATGCGATGACGGGGGCGCTGGCACGGTAGAGGTGCGGCGTTGCCTCGATCAGAGGAGGCTCTAGGACTTCGATACGTCCTGCACGAGACTCCCTTCGGGAATTGCAGGTTCCTCCTCGCCGGCAAAGAGATGGCCGTAGGCCGCCCGCACACCGGAGACGATGAATTCATGGGGCACATCGTCGAACAGGCCATGGTCGTTCACATACTCCATATGCGCATGGCCGTCCTCCGTGTACTCCTGGAACATGGAATCGTGCACCCCATCGAATTCCAGCGGCTCCACCTTCATCAGCTCGCACAGTTGCCGATTGAACGCCGGCGTCGCCTTGACCCATTGTCCGTTCAGGAAGAGTTCGATGTACCCGTGCATACGGAAAATGTCCGACTGCAGCCATTCGATCAGTTTCGGGCTTGAGAGATGGTTGCGCACATCGGCCAGCCCCAGCCGGCTGGGTACGCCAATGGATCGCGCGGCGGCGCCCAGCAGAACCGCCTTCGGGATGCAGTAGGTCTCGCCGCTTTCCAGGGCGTAGCTGGCACTGAACGTGTTGGCATCGGTCCGGAACACGTAGGGGTTGTAGCTGATGCTGTCACGAACAGCGAGATAGAGCGCCTTGATCTGTTCCACCGGCTCATCAGGAACACCCTCCAGCTGTGACTCGATCCAGGCTTTCAGCCGGGGATGGTCATAGTCAAAAAAGGCGGTGGGCTGGAGATAGCGTTCCATAGGCATCAGTCCGGTCTCGGGATCAGACCCTGATCGTGCTCAATTGGCGGCCGACAGGCAATGGCGGTATCCGCCAGAACGATTGGGGAAAGTGCTCACAGCATGGGGTTTGCAGTCTAGAGGTCTCGCATTAATTCGTAGGTGCACATATTGACCGCTGAGGCCAGGTTCAGGGATTCGATCTGTCCCTGGCCGCGAATGCTGTACCGCACCGCCTTCAATTGATCGAGGGCCTCCCGCGGCACACCCCGGGCCTCGTTGCCAAACAGATAACAGTCGTGTTCCCTGAAGCCCCGGGATGCCATCGAACCGCCATTGAGGTCGAGGCAGGCAAGGCTCTGGTATCGGTCGGGAAGGCTGGCCAGATCAACGTCGGTTTCAAGCGGGACGTGAAAGAGCGCGCCCATGCTGGCTCGCACCACCTTCGGATTGAAGGGGTCCACACTGCCGGGGCTCAACAGACACCGGAAACCGCCGAACCAGGCGAGGGTGCGCAGAATCGTACCCAGGTTGCCGGGGTCCTGAACCTCATGCAGGTAAATCGCTTTTTCCCCGGGCACCGGTTCAGCCGGGCGCTCCGGCATGGGCACCACCGCCAGAATCCCCTGGGGTGTCCGGGTGTCGGCGAGCTGTGCCATCTGGCGATCGCTGATGACCTGAGTCCTGAACGGGCTCTGCCAGTGCTCATAGGCACCGGTGACGTAGAGCTGCGAGGCTTCCAGAGCAGGTTGGCGGGCGGCGGTTTTCTGCAGTTCAAGAATCAGGTGCTCGCCCTCAACGAGGTAGTGGCCAAACGACTGCCGGTACTTTTTCTGGTGCAGCTTTTTGATGTCGGCCAGATTCACTAGGGCGGTCTCCCGTCAGGTAGGCTGGGTGGGTTCTGAAAATCACAGATTGCTGGCCGGATTGTACGTGTGGCCGGCCCGGTTGTCAGGATTTTGCCGCCGCCCGGCGCGGCACGTACAATTAGCGCCTGGCTTTCCCGTTTTGAAGAGACCCCATGGCCCGATCCAAAAGCAGTAACCGCTGGCTTGAAGAGCACGTAAACGACCCCTTCGTGAAACAGGCGCAGGTGGACGGCTACCGCTCACGTGCCAGTTACAAGCTTCTTGAAATCAACAAGAAGGACCGGCTGATCCACCCCAACATGGTGGTGGTGGATCTGGGTTCCGCCCCCGGTGGCTGGTCCCAGGTGGCGGCCAAACTGGTGGGCCACAAGGGCCGCGTGATTGCCTCCGACATCCTGCCCATGGATGCCATTGCCGGCGTGGATTTTATCCAGGGTGATTTCACCGAGAACGATGTGTTCGAGTCAATCATGGCCACCCTGGGCGATGACCCGGTGGACGTGGTGATTTCCGACATGGCGCCGAACATCAGCGGCGTGACCGTTGCCGACCAAGCCGCCTCCATGTACCTGGTGGAACTGGCCCTGGACATGGCAAGCCAGGTACTCAAGCCCAAAGGCAGCTTCCTGGCCAAGGTGTTTCAGGGCGAAGGGTACGACGAGTACCTGAAATCCGTACGTGCCGTCTTCGACAAGGTTGTGGTGCGCAAACCGGATTCCTCCCGCTCACGTTCCCGGGAAGTCTACATCCTCGGCAAGGGCTTCAAGGGCTGATTCAGTCTGCAGCCCTGTCGAACCCTTGCATGACGTTGACCGCATTGACGCCGATGGCATCGACATCGTAACCGCCTTCCATGGTAAAGACGGTTGGTAGTCCAAGCCGGGCAAGTCGCTCGCCCAGGGTCAGGTAATCACCGGATTTCAGCTTGAAGAACGAAATCGGGTCGTCCTCGAAGGTATCCACCCCTAACGCAACCACCACGGCCTCGGGGGCAAACGCCTGAATTCGCTCACAGGCTTTCTCCAGACCCTGGCTCCAGACGCTGTAGGGCGTGTTGGGTGGGTACACGATGTTCAGGTTGTAGCCCTCGCCATCGCCTTCACCGGTCTCATCCTCGAATCCCAGGAAGTGGGGGAATACCAGGTCCGGGTCGCCGTGCAGGCTGATGGTCAGCACGTCGCGGCGATTGTAGAAAATCGCCTGGGTGCCGTTGCCGTGGTGGAAGTCCACATCCAGCACGGCGACCTTGCCATAGCCCTGGTCACGAAAGGCCTGGGCCACGATGGCGGCATTGTTGAAGAAACAGTAACCGCCGAACAGATCGGCGTGGGCATGGTGTCCGGGCGGACGGCACAGGGCAAAGGCGGCGCGCTCGCCTTCGGCCACCAGTTTCTGGGCGGTCAGGGCCACATTGGCGGAAGCCCGGGCGGCTTCCCAGGTGCCGTCTGAAATCGAGGTCTCCGCCGCAAAGCTGTAGTAGCCCAGCCGGCCGTCGATGTCCCTGGGCAGCCGATGGCGCATGCCGCGCCCGGCCCAGACCGCCGGGATGGCTTCCCCCGGTTTGCCGGCCGCCAGCCATTCCTGCCAGCAGGTCTCCAGGAAAGCCACATAATCGGCCGTGTGCACCCGTTTGACGGGTTCCAGACCAAATTCTTCCGGTTCCAGAATCTCTCCAAGGGCCTGATCCTTCACCCGTGCCAGGATGGTTTCCGCCCGCGAGGGTTTTTCGTGGGGCTCGATCAGCAGGCCGCCATCCAGTTCGGTTTTGACATGGCGGCGGCTGTGCAGTGGCGAGAAAACGGTTTTCATGGTCGGGGACAGTCCTGGCTCAAAGGTGCGAATTACTGTGGCACACGGTGCTCCGTGGCTCAATTCCGGTAATTATGTCAGGCTGAAGCCTTTTCCGGGGAGAAGGGATTTCCGTTATGGCAACAAACAGATACACCGTTGGACTATGACTGAGTTTATAGCAGATATGACCCTCGCCGAGGGACTGGGTCAGCTTTGTGGCCTGGTGGCCCTGGGGTTCTGCATTGCCGGCTTCGCCAACAAGAATGACGACCGGCTGATGGTGCTGCTGATCTCGGCCAACGTTGCCTTCGCTCTGATGTTTGCATTCTTCGAGAGCTGGACGGCGTCGGCACTGACGGTACTGGTGATCCTGCGCATTACCCTGGCCCGCAAATACCAGGGCAACTGGCAGATCATGTTGGCTATGCTGGCGGTCAATCTGGTGGTCGCCTGGGCGACCTGGAAATCGATCACTGACGTGTTCCCGCTGGCTGCCGCGGTTTTCGGCACCGTGGGCATGTTCATGCTCCGGGGTATTCCCCTGCGAATCGTGCTTGGGTTTGCGGCCCTGGCCTGGATGCTCAACAACATCGTGATCGGCTCCGTGGGTGGTACCCTGGCCGAGGGTATGGTGCTGGTCACCAACATCATCACCATCATCCGGCTCTATCGGCTGCAGAAGAAATACCCCGATTTTAACCCGGGTAGCTGATTCGGGTTTCAGGCCACCCGCTGTGGATTCAGCTCCGGAGAGGCCAGTTCCCGTGAGGTGACACACAGCGCCCCGGCAATGGCTCCGGCCCTGAGGCAGTCGGTCAGTTCTGCACCCTGCAGGTAGCGGTGCAGGAAACCGCTGAAAAAGGCATCGCCGGCGCCGTTGGTATCGATCACCCCGGAGACTGCAACCGCTGGCTGCTCCAGCCATTGCCTTTCGCTGGTCAGCAGTGTCGCCCCCGCCGAGCCGTGAGTGCATACCACGAACTCCTTGCCCCGCTGGATCAACCTTTCCATGGTGGTGCGGTAGTCCGGAAGATTGTCGCTGGACAGGAAGATTACCCGGGCGGCCTCTACAAAGGGTTCATGGTAGGTGTTGTGTCCGTCGTAGTCGTGCAGGTCGGTCCAGATGGGCGTGCCCGCAGCCTTCAGCCACGGCAGGGCAGATCGGGTGTAACCGAGGATGTTCACCACCGCCAGTGAGCACTCTGACAGTACCTGTTGCGCCTGCGTCCAGTCGACGTGTTCAGGCTCCGGGGGCGGCTGGATGAACAGTGAAATGCGGTTGCCGTCCGAGGACATCAGGTTGACATGCTGTTCGGTCGGGGCGGCAGTCTTTTCGGTCAGAAGCCGGATCCTGGAGTGGCCGAGCGCTGCCTGAATTTGCTGGCCTTCCGTATCCCTGCCCAGCAATGTGTGAAAGACCACCGGTTGCCCGAGGGCCGCCAGGTTCAGGCTTTTGCCAGCGCCGGTGCTGCCGAGGGCCCGGTAGCTTTCGGTGGGCCAGATGGTCTGGGGCTGCGGTGTCGGCAGTTCGGGCAGGTGAATGATGGTGTCCAGCGAAGCGCCGCCAAGAATAAGGATCGGTTTTGTCATGGTGGTCTCGTCCACAATCCAGGAGGAAACGTCATTGTAGGCAGGGTTTCGATTCCGCAAATCCTCCCTCTGACTACGCCCCCGGTTAGCGACTGACTGAAACAACCGGGGGCCGGGACCAATTTGGCCAATTTCCCGGCAGCCCGGCCTGAGCTATCTTGACTGCAGGCCATTGATTATAAAAAGCGGACTGGAATCCGAGAGGACAGGCAATGAGTAACCAGCATTTCGATGTACTGATCATCGGCGCCGGCGTTTCCGGCATTGGCATGGCGTGTCACCTGAAACATGAATGCCCCGGGAAATCATTTGCCATCCTTGAGCGCCGTCAGTCCCTGGGTGGCACCTGGGACCTGTTCCGTTACCCGGGTATCCGGTCGGACTCGGACATGTTCACCTTTGGCTACAATTTCCGCCCCTGGACCGGTGGCAAGGTGCTGGCCGATGGTGCGTCGATCAAGAATTATGTGGCGGAGACCGCGAGGGAACACGACGTTGAGCGCCACATCCGCTTTGGCCTGGCGGTCAAAACGGCGGACTGGTCGGGCGTCGACAAATGCTGGAAGCTCACGGCCCTGAACGAAGAAACCGGCGAAACCGAGCACTACACCGCCAGCTTTATGGTCGGGTGTACCGGCTACTACAATTATGATCAGGGCTACAAACCGGACTTCCCCGGCGAAAGTGATTTCCGTGGCCAGATTGTGCACCCGCAGCACTGGCCGGAGGGTCTCGACTACACAGGCAAGAAGGTGGTGGTCATTGGCAGCGGCGCAACCGCGATCACCCTGGTGCCGACCATGGCGGAGACGGCCGCGCACGTAACCATGCTTCAGCGCTCACCCACCTATCTGATGCCGTTGCCCTCCACCGACAAGCTGACTCTGGCCCTGCAGAAAATTCTGCCCGAGAAAACCGCCTACCGGCTGACCCGGGCCCGGAATATTTCCATCTCCCGTTTTTTATACCAGCGTTCCAGAAAGAGCCCGCAGTTCATGCGTCGGCTGTTCCTGAGCATTATCAAACGCAAGGTGGGCAACACTGCTGACATGCGGCATTTCACCCCGGATTACAATCCCTGGGACCAGCGCCTGTGTGTGGTGAAAGACGGGGATCTTTTCCATGCCATGAAAGCGGGCAAGGCCTCCATCGCCACCGATCATATTGACCGCTTCACAGAAACCGGCATCCGCCTGAAATCGGGCGAGGAACTGGCGGCTGACATCATCATTCCGGCCACCGGCCTGGATATCCAGATGCTGGGAGGTATCCGGCCGACCGTGGATGGTGAAGAGGTGGTGATGAAAGACAAGGTCATCTACAAGAATGTGATGGTGGAGGGCGTACCCAATGCCGGCATGATCTTCGGGTACACCAACATCTCCTGGACCCTGAAGGTGGACATTGCCGCCGAGTACCTGTGCCGGCTGATGAACCTGATGGACAAGCGTGGCTATCGAAGCGTGGTGGCCCGGGATACCGAAAACAGTCGCGGCGACGACACGGTCCTGGGGTCCCTCAATGCCGGCTACATCAACCGCGCCGCTGATCGTCTCCCCCGCCAGGGTACCCACGGGCCCTGGAAGTCCTCCCAGAATTACCTGGAAGATGTGAAAATCCTGCGCTTTGAGCCTATCGAGGATGGCTATCTGGAACTCGACGGCAAGCGGACCCACGCCAGTCAGAAAGAGTCCGGTGGTTTCCTGCGGCCCCTGCGCTCGGCCCTGTTCGGAACCTGATCACTCAAAGGCCGAACGTATAACGTCCCGGTAGTTGCGGATACGCTGCACGTAGTGCACGGGCTCGTAGCCACGGGCGTATCCGTAACGGGTGCTGGGGTAGTATCGCTTGTCAGCCTTGAGGGGTAAAACCTCGGTCATTTCCTGCCAGGAGTCCGGGTTTTTGTTCAGGGTTCGAGCCAGTTCCCGGGCATCCAGAAGATGGCCCCGGCCGATGTTGTAGCTGGCCAGCGCCAGAAAGGTGCGGTCCGGCTCCGGAATGGTCTCGGGCAGGCGGCGGTGCCGGTCGGCCAGGTACCGTGCTCCGCCATCAATGGCAGCATCTGGGTCCAGCCGGTTGGTCACACCCAGTGATTCGGCGGTTCGTCGGGTCAGCATCATGATGCCACGGACTCCGGTGGGGGATTTTGCTGCAGGGTCCCAGTGGGACTCCTGGTAAGCGAGGGCGGCCAGCAGGTCTGCGGGCATCCCGGTTTTGGCCTCGGCTTCCCGGAATTGATCAATGAATTCGGGTAGCCGATCCTCAATCCGACGGTTCAGTGCCCGCAGATCGACAAAATCGAAATCACCGATATAGGAATAGTAGCGGTTTTCCATCAGGCCTATGGCTTCATCGCCATCGACGCTGTTCATCCACTCGTGGGCATCCGAGCCCAGATCTTCTGAACCCTTGGGCAGGTACCAGCCCAGATTGCGGCCCTCTGTGAGCGTCATTGCCACTTCCAGATGCGGGAAGTGCCGGCGCATCACCTGAACAATGTTGGAATCGGCGACGGTACAGCCGACGTCCTGCTCGGCAACATCCGAGAGAATTACTTCTGTCGTGCGGTCTGCATCTTCCTGAAAGCCGATGCCCGGGTGTTGCTCATTGAGCTTGTTCAGGGTTTCAACATAGCTGGAGCCGGCGGTCACCACAATATCGGTGCCCGGGATGTCCTCGGGTTTCCGGGGCATGGGGCGCGCATCGCGATGGCAGACCAGTTGCTCGGTAATCTCGGTGTGGGCCGGGCCCCGGGCGAAACGCTCATCCCGGGAGGCCAGGTGAGTCAGCCCGGCTGCCGCCAGATGGGTGTCGCCGGACTCCAGCGCAGCCAGAACCTCGCTGGTGGATTCCAGCATGTTCCATTCCACCTGCCAGCCACGCTGTTCGGCATAGGCGCTGATCAGCGCATGCTCGGGACCGACGGGATTTTCGTGGCGATCCAGATAATAGGTGGTGGAGCCGTTGCGGGTGGCGACTTTGAGTGTCCCGGTTTCCGACGGTGGTCTGAGCTCTGCTGTCGGCTGTGTTGTCGTCTGTTGGCTGTTATTTTCACTGCAGCCGGCGAATACGAGCGGCAGGATCAGAATGCCTGGGGCGAACTTCCATCGGGGCATGGCGGGGAGTTTCCTGTTTTTGTAGGATGGCTTCTACGTATTAACACGTATCTCCTTTAGACCATACTCCTGGATTCCGGAATTGGATCCTCTTCTTGGCCAACAGAACCAATGAGGATCTCAAGTATCCCGCCAGCAGAGAATGTGTCAGGCTGAACACCCCTTCTTTACTACAGATCACAGGCGACCGTTGTATGGCCTCCGGTAGAAAAAGTAGAAAACGCTCTCTCTGGCATCCCACTTTCTGGGGGGCCTGGGCTCTGGTCTTCTTGCTCTGGCTGTTGTCATTTTTGCCAATGGGACTGAAGCAGCGATTCGGTCGCTGGCTGGGCAGGCTGCTTTCCAGAAAAATGCGATCCCGTGCCAGGGTTGCGGACGCCAATCTGGCGGCTTGCATGCCGGAACTGGATGAAGCAACCCGCAGCCAACTGGTTGAGGACGCCTTCGTGGCCTCTGCACGGGGTGTTCTTGAAAGCGTTCATGCCTGGTGGCGGAACATGACGCCCTATTGCGAGAGCGCCTCGGTGTATGGCACCGAGCACCTTGAAGAAGCGAAACGACGCGGCAAGGGGGTGCTGCTGATTGGTGGGCATTACAGTATTTTTGATTTCGCACTGCCCTTGATTGCCTGCAAGCTCGAGAAGCCCGGTTACATGTATCGCCCCAACAACAACCCGGTGATCGACCGTATGATCGAACGCGGCCGCCGACGCCATTTTGGTATCCGGCCATTTACCAAGCGCCAGATCAGACCGATGTTGTCTTTCCTCAAAGAAGGGGGGCAGGTCTGGTTCGCCTGTGACCAGGATTTCGGCAACAAGTCGGAGGTGTTTGTGCCCTTCTTCGGGGTTAGTGCCGGCTGCATCACGTCGCCAAGCTTCATTGCCAGGGAGTCCGGTGCCGCCGTCATCTGCGTGAGTCATCTGCGAATGCCCGATGGCAGTTACCGGGTGGTTTTCTCTCCGATTCAGGAGTCCTTCGGCGAACATCCGGAACAGGACGCCAAAGTCTGGAACCGTTTCATTGAAGCCACCGTTCGTGAGCAGCCCGATCAGTACCTCTGGCTGCACAAGCGCTTCAAGAGCAGGCCGGAAGGTGCGGCAGCGATCTACTGAAGACCTTTTATGCGTAACGCTTTACGCTGTTCTATGCTCAAGACTTCAGCAAATGTTCAGGAGAATCCCATGCGCTGCATTCTCAGACTGGTTCTCGTGGCATCAACCCTGTTGTTCGCCACGCTCACTCATGCCGCAGATGGGCTGATCGCGGTGAAAAGCAGTCACGATGTCAAAGCGACGGCGGACAAACTCGAGTCTGTGCTGAAGGAGAAGGGCATGACGGTCATGGCCCGAGTTAATCATCAGCAGGGCGCCGAAAAAGCCGGTCTGGCGTTGCGTCCGACCGAAGTGGTTATTTTCGGCAATCCCAAAGTCGGTACGCCACTGATGCAGTGCGCCCAGAGTGTTGCCATCGACCTGCCCCAGAAAGCCCTGATCTGGGAGGATGCCAACGGTGAGGTATGGCTGGGGTACAACGATCCGCAATACTTGAAGAGCCGCCATGGCATTGAAGGATGCGATGAGGTGCTCGATAAAGTGAGTGGCGCATTGGGGAATTTTGCCAAAGCGGCCACTCAATAGATAAGCACATATCAGCTGCCCCTGAGCCGCTTGAATACGGGAGGGTTACCGCCAGGTTCCTTCGGATGCTTATTATAATCACCTATGGCTAATTGCCCGGACCTCTGTTACTGTGCCTGCATCCTGCCTCTAGGGATTCCGCAGTTTAAGGCTTTAGGCCCGTGCGACCTTTCCATACGACCTGTCAGAGGACGTCACCCCGATAACGGCGCGTGACCGTAGTCGTCTTTTATTCCATGAATGTTCATGGCATCTGCCCGCATTCACCGAGAACGGTGGTCGTGGAGGCAGAATAATCAAGAGTTGATCCAATATGAGTTTTTCTTCACTCGGTTTGTCCGAGCAGCTGGTTCGTGCCACGTCTGACCAGGGTTATGAAACCCCGTCTCCCATTCAGGCCCAGGCCATTCCCGCCGTGCTTTCTGGCCGGGACGTTATGGCTGCTGCCCAGACCGGTACCGGCAAAACCGCCGGTTTTACCTTGCCCTTGCTGCAGCGTCTGGGTGAAAACCCGCGCACCGGCAAAGGCCCCCGCGCCCTGATCCTGACGCCCACCCGTGAACTGGCGGCGCAGGTTCATGACAGCGTGAATCTTTACAGCAAATACATTCCCACCAAGGCCGCGGTGGTCTTCGGCGGTGTGAAAATCAATCCGCAGATGATGAAGCTGCGAAAAGGCCTGGACGTGCTGGTAGCAACACCGGGCCGTCTGATGGACCTGTATCAGCAGAACGCTGTGCGCTTCAACGAGGTGGAAATCCTGGTTCTGGACGAAGCCGACCGCATGCTGGACATGGGCTTTATCCGCGACATCCGCAAGATCCTTTCGCTGTTGCCGGCCAAGCGCCAGAACCTGCTGTTCTCCGCCACCTTCTCGAACGAGATTCGTACCCTGGCAGAAGGTCTGCTGGATAACCCGGTTCAGGTTGAAGTCGCGGCCCGAAATACCTCTGCCGAAAACATCAAGCAGTCTGTCTACCCGGTGGATCAGAGCCAGAAAACCGCCCTGCTGAGCAAGCTGGTGCGTGACAACAGTTGGGATCAGGTGCTGGTGTTTACCCGCACCAAGCATGGTGCCAACCGCCTGACCCAGAAACTGGAGAAGGACGGCATCACTGCCGCCGCCATCCATGGCAACAAGTCCCAGGGTGCCCGTACCCGCGCGCTGGCGGACTTCAAGGCTGGTGAGATTCGCGTGCTGGTGGCAACGGATATCGCTGCTCGTGGTCTGGACATCAAGCAGCTGCCCCAGGTGGTGAACTTTGAACTGCCCAACGTGCCGGAAGATTACGTGCACCGTATCGGCCGTACTGGCCGTGCCGGTGAAAGTGGTCACGCCCTGTCGCTGGTCAGTGCCGATGAAGGCAAGATGCTTGCCGGTATCGAAAGGCTGATCAAGAAGCAGCTGCCGCGTACGGAAGTGGAAGGCTTTGAGCCGACCAACAACCTGCCGCTGAAACCCAAGGCGAAGGCCGATCCCAGCCGCGCCCGTAACCGTAATGGTAACGGCGGTGGTAATGGTCGTCCCGGCGGAAAGCCCAAAAGCTTCGGTGCCAAGCCAGGTGGTCGCAGCGGTGGCCGTAGCCAGAATGGCGGTGGCCAGCGGAGTCGTCCGGCTCAGCGCCAGAGCGCCTGAGGGCTGATTGGCAGTTAATAAAAACGGAGCTTCGGCTCCGTTTTTCTGTTTTCAGGTAGGCAAAAAAAGGCGGGGCCGGAGAAGCCCCGCATAGGAAAACGCACCTTCCGCCAGCCAACAGACCGTGGCGACCGGCGGAGGCACGGGGATCAGAACTTGTAGGACACGCCTACCATATAGACCCAGGGGTCGATATCCACGTCGATAGTGCTGGTATCGGCGACTGCATTACCCGCGTAGGCATTGATGGTGGCTTCGGTGTCGATGTCGATCCACCAGACCGCTGCGTTGATGCCAACGTTTTCGGTAATCATGTAATCAAGACCAATTTCGGCGGCCAGACCAAAGCTGTCATCCAGCTCAATGTCGGTGCCATCAATACCCGGGTTGCCGGCCACAGCATCATAGGTAGTGGTTAGTGTCTGGGTGGTCTTCTCTTCAAAGAAGTTGGTGTAGTTTACGCCGGCGCCAACATAGGGCTGGAATTTGCTACCACTGGGCATCGGGAAGTATTGCAGCGTGATGGTGGGCGGCAAGTGCTTGGTTTCTGCCAGTTTGCCAGTACCACCTAGGGCTGCTCCGTCACCATTGATGTCGTGTTTGAACGGGGTTGCAGCGAGTACGCCAACGGCGAACTGGTTGGTCAGCATGTAGCTGGCGGTCAGTCCCAGCTGGCTGTTGGAATCGACGCTGACCTTGGCGCCATCAATTTCGCCGAGAGCGTTGGAGTTCAAGTTGCTGCTGGAAGAATCCGGATCAACCGTTGCCACACCAACGCGGCCAATGAAATCACCAGCTTCGTACGCCTGAACAGCGGGAGCAGCAGCCATAACCGCTGCAGCCAGAACACCAAGTTTGAATGTACGGGACATATCCATCTCCTTAACCTGAATCGTTGATGACTGCAGATTAATGACATCGGGAAATGGAAACTTGATTTAGCGCAAGAATGCCCGGGCAGGGGGGTGAGTTTGATCAGCGGATTGATACAACTCAAAAAAATGGACGGTGGTGCGCCGACTGCGGCTTTTGCGGATGGTCAGGCCGAGTTCTTTTTTCGGACTGGCAGGCTTTCTTCCGGCACAAACACATCGCGAATGGACAGGGCCTGGCCATCGGCGTCCTGTACTTCCACCGTGTGTATCGGGCGACCGGTGGCGCGGTCGCGCAGGTCCAGCGGAGCCTCATCCGGGGCGGGGTTCCATTTATCTCCCCACTGGCGAAGCGCGATCACCACCGGGAAAAGATCCCGGCCTTTTTCGGTCAGGCGGTATTCGAAGCGTGATCCGTGTTCGCCCACATCGACCTTGCGCAGAACTTCATTGTCCACCAGCCGCGCCAGGCGGTCGCAGAGGATATTCTTGGCAATGCCGAGTTCCTGTTGGAAATCCACAAACCGGCGGGTGCCATACATGGCATGCAGTACAATCAGGAGGGACCACCAGTCACCCACTTCATTGAGGGCGCGGGCGACGGAACAGCTGGAGTCATCAAAACGTTTTCTGGCCATGTCGGGAGTGTACCGAATAGGGTTGCATTTTAAAACCAGATTTAATAGGGTTGCTTTACGAAACCAAATTAGTGAGGTTGCACACTATCATGACCATGAATCTTGGCCCGCTTTTCGAACCGTTTGAACTCCACAACCTCAAGCTGCGTAACCGTGTGGCCATGGCCCCGATGACCCGCAACTTCTCGCCCAACGGTGTTCCGGGTAAGGACGTGGTGGCCTACTACCGTCGCCGTGCCGAAGCCGGCGTTGGCCTGGTCATCACCGAAGGCACCACGGTGAACCACCCCGCTGCCAGTGGGTATCCGAACGTACCGGCGTTTCATGGCACCGACGCTCTTGAAGGCTGGAAGAACGTCGTCGACGCCGTGCACGAGGCCGGTGGCACGATTTTCCCGCAGCTTTGGCACGTGGGCGCCGTCAGGAAGGAGGGTACGCCTCCGGATCCCTTTGTTCCCGGTTACAGCCCGTCTGGGCTGTTTGCGCCAGGCAAGCCCAACGGCAAGGCCATGAGCAAAGAGGACATCGAGGACGTCATCACCGCGTTTGCCGATGCCGCCCAGGATGCCAAAGCCCTCGGTTTTGATGGTGTCGAGATTCACGGTGCCCATGGCTACCTGCTGGACCAGTTCCTGTGGGAAGGCACCAACCAGCGGGACGATGAATACGGCGGCTCTATGGAAAACCGCCTGCGTTTTGTTGTCGAGATTGTTGAGGCAGTGCGCCACCGCGTCGGGCCTGATTTCCCGATCATGCTGCGGTTCTCCCAGTGGAAGCAGCAGGATTACGAAGCCAAACTGGTTGATAGCCCTGAGGAACTGGAACGGTTCCTGAAGCCACTGGTGGAAGCCGGTGTAGATATTTTCCACGCCTCCACCCGCCGTTTCTGGGAGCCGGAATTTGAAGGCTCGGATCTGAATCTCGCAGGCTGGACCCAGAAGCTCTCCGGCAAGCCGACTATGTCCGTGGGCAGTGTCGGGCTGACCGAAGATTTCATCAGCGGCACCTTTGCCAGCAAGCAGGAAGCGGTTGAGAAAGCCGGAATCGATGAACTGGTGGAGCGCATGAACAACCACGAGTTCGAGCTGATTGCGGTTGGTCGGGCACTTCTGCAGGATCCCGAGTGGCTGATCAAGGTGAAAGAAGGCCGCCTGAACGAAGTGGAATCCTTCGCCAAGAAGTCCCTCGCCAAGCTGTATTGATTATCCCCTTCGATCGGACGATCGAATCCTGCCGCAGCGCCTCCGGGCCTGCGGCTTTTTTTGCTCCCGAATCCTGTCGTCTTCGTAATCGCGTCTGAACAGAGACACGTTATGATGGGTGAAACTCACCCGAAAATGAGGGATTGGTATGTCGATGATTGGTTCGGTTAAAACGCTGGGCGTGGCCTTGATGATGGCGGCCATGGTGGGCTGTGCGACTGTCGGCAAAGACTTCGCCACCCACAATGTGGACCAGATCCAGATTGGTGAAACCACCCGGGCCGATATTCAGGAGATGTTCGGCGAGCCGTGGCGCACCGGGATCGAAGACGGCAAACGCACCTGGACCTATGGCAAGTACAAGTGGTCTGCCTTCGGTGATGCGGAAACCACTGATCTGGTGGTGCGATTCAACCAGGACGGCACCGTGTCGTCCTACGTGTACAACACCACCGAATAACTCCCGAAGTAAACTGGCGCGGGGCTGCCCTCAGCCCCGCAAGCCTCCTACCAGCTTATCGATGCTGTCCTTGGCATCCCCGAACAGCATACGGGCGTTGTCCTTGAAGAACAGCGGATTCTCCACCCCGGAATAGCCGGTGGCCATGCCCCGCTTGAGGATAACCACCTGGTGGGCCTTCCAGACCTCCAGCACCGGCATGCCGGCAATCGGGCTGCCCGGATCCTCGGCGGCGGCCGGGTTCACGGTGTCGTTGGCGCCGATGACCAGCACCACGTCAGTATTCGGGAAGTCGTCGTTAATCTCGTCCATTTCCAGCACGATGTCATAAGGTACGTGGGCTTCCGCCAATAGCACGTTCATGTGTCCTGGCAGACGGCCGGCCACCGGATGGATGCCAAAGCGCACGTTTACGCCACGGTCCCGAAGGATCTTGGTCATTTCGCTGACGCCGTTCTGTGCCTGGGCGACAGCCATGCCATAACCGGGCACGATGATCACCGACTGGGCGTTGCGCAGTTCTTCACAGACGTCATCGACACTGGATTCGTGCACCGTCTGGTCAGCATCCGCGGCCGCCGAACTGCTGCTGGTCTGGCCGAAGCCACCGAGAATCACGCTGATGAACGAGCGGTTCATGGCCTTGCACATGATGTAGCTGAGAATGGCACCGCTGCTGCCCACCAGGGCACCAACAACAATCAGCAGATCATTGCCTAGCATGAAACCGATGGAAGCGGCTGCCCACCCGGAGTAACTGTTAAGCATCGACACCACCACCGGCATGTCGGCGCCGCCGATGGCCATGATCAGGTGAATGCCGAGGACTGAGGCAATGGCGGTCATCAGGATCAGGGCAACAATACCCAGGGCCATGTTTTCAGTACCCAGGAACCAGGCCCCCAGCAAGACGCAGACAATGATCGCTGCCAGATTCATCAGGTGCCGGCCGGGCAGGGTGAGCGCCTTGCTGTCGATTCGGCCATCCAGTTTGCCGCAGGCCACCAGTGAACCGGTGAAGGTAATGGCGCCTATGAAGATGCCGACAAACACCTCCACCAGTTTGATGGTGTGCTCGGTACCGGATGTGGTAATCAACGGCTCGATATAACCGGAAAACCCCACCAATACCGCCGCCAGACCCACAAAACTGTGGAGCAGGGCCACCAACTGCGGCATCTGGGTCATTTCCACTTTGTTGGCGATGGGAATGCCAATGCCGACACCGAGCAACACGGCAATGATGATGGCGGTGATGCCTCCATCTACGCTGGCCAGGGTAGCCCCTACCGCGACGATAATGCCGGCGACGCCGTAGAGATTACCGCGCCGGGCCGATTCCTGGTGGCTGAGGCCACCCAGGCTCAGAATAAACAAGATACTTGCGACCACGTAGGCCACGCTCACCAGTCCTGTGCTCATATCGGGCGCCTCCTACTTCCGGAACATTTTGAGCATGCGATGGGTGACCCGGAAGCCACCGCCCACGTTGATGCTGGCAATCAGCACCGCCACAAAGGCCATGATCCCGACGGCAACGTTCTCCGCCTGTGCCAAGTGCAGAATCGCACCGATCACGATAATGCCGCTGATGGCGTTGGTAACGCTCATCAGGGGGGTATGCAGCGAAGGGGTTACGTTCCAGATCACCTGCCAGCCAATAAAGCAGGCCAGTACGAACACAGTGAAGTGTTGCAGGAAGCTTTCCGGCGCGTGGGCGCCCACTCCGTAGAGCGCCAGGGCCGTTACCACCAGAAGAACGCCCTTGCCGATCAGGCTGCGGCGGTCTGCGTCCTTCTTGGCGGCCGCTTTTGCTTCGGCTGAAGGCTCCTCGGTGCCCGGTGCGGGTTTGGGGCTGACCGGCGATTCCGGTTTTGGGGGTGGCCAGGTGATGTCGTCCTCGTGCACCACTGTCAGGCCACGGATGACTTCGTCCTCCATGTTCACCAGTGGCTGACCGTCCTTTTCCGGTGTCAGCTCGGTGAGCAGATGCACCAGGTTGGTGGCGTACAGGTCACTGGCCACCTTGGCCATGCGGCTGGGCAGGTCGGTGTAGCCGATCAGGGTAACGCCGTGTTGATGGGCGACTTTGCCCGGTTCGGTCAGCTCACAGTTACCGCCCCGCTCGGAGGCCAGATCCACGATCACGCTGCCGGGCTTCATGGATTTCACCATGTCGGCGGTGATCAGTTTCGGCGCTGGCTTGCCGGGAATCAGGGCGGTGGTGATGATGATATCCACCTCTTCCGCCTGCTCTGCGAACAGCGCCATTTCAGCCTTGATGAACTCGTCACTCATCTGCTTGGCGTAACCACCGCTGCCGCTGCCTTCCTCGTCACCGAAATCCAGTTCCAGGAACTCGGCCCCCATGCTCTCGACCTGTTCCTTCACTTCCAGGCGGGTATCGAAGGCCCGAACGATAGCGCCCATGCTGTTGGCCGCGCCAATGGCTGCCAGGCCAGCCACCCCTGCACCGATGACCATGACTTTCGCGGGCGGCACCTTGCCAGCAGCGGTAACCTGCCCGGTAAAGAAACGCCCGAAGTGGTTCGCCGCCTCGATCACCGCCCGATAGCCGGCGATGTTGGCCATGGCGCTGAGGGCGTCCATCTTCTGGGCGCGGCTGATGCGGGGCAGGCTGTCGATGGCGAAAGACGTGATCTTTCTGGCGGCCAGCTTTTCCAGCAATTCCGGACTCTGGGCCGGCCAGATGTAGCTGACCAGAAACGCCCCCTCCTTCATCAAATCCGCTTCGTGTTTGCCCAGAGCGGGATTCTCCATGGGCGCCCGGACCTTCAGAATAAAGTCCGCTTCTTTCCACAGCGAGCTGGTGTCGGCTGCGATGGCTGCGCCCACTTTTTCATAGGCGGCATCGGAGTAGTTCGCCGCCTCGCCGGCGCCGCCTTCCACGATCACGTCGTAACCAAGTCCGATTAACTTGTGAACAGAGGGTGGCGTCGCGGCCACTCGTCGCTCGTCCTCAAAGATTTCCTTGGGGATACCGATTTTCATTATTGGCGTGCCTCCGGATTTCCCGATCAATCACTTGTTCTGGTTATCTACATACTAGTGCAGGTTGCCAGATCTGCCCGGAAAGCGGAGTTATCGGAGGTATATCAGCTCTGCCTCAGGGCGAGGCGTTCGACTTCCGTTTGCGACAGGTGATCAAGCATCGCACCCCGGAACTGCCGATTGATGAAGTGTTCGGTTTCGGTCTGGATGGTTTCCCGCTGGGCAGGTTTCTCGATGTAATCCATGGCCCGGAAAAGGATGTAGCGGATGGTCATGCGGGAGATTTCATGAATGGTCTCGGGCGGCACGGCGCTCACCAGTTGCCGCTCGATAATGTCTTCGGCCATTTCCCGGGCGCTGGCTTCAAGCTGTGATTCAAGGGCCCGGCGCAGTATCGGGGAGGGGCCGTGGAGTTCCCGCACGGCCACGGTGGTGGCCGCCGGATTGGCCAGGAAATAGTGGTACACAAACGCCACCGTGTCCCGCGATGCCTGTTCGGAAGAATCCGCCATCTGCCGCAGATCCCGGACCCCGGCTTTCATTTCCTCGGCAATGTAACCCAGTACCTGCAGGCCGAATTCATCCAGGCTCTTGAAGTGTCGGTAAAAGGTATTCGGGTTCAGCCCCGCTTCCCGGGCAAGCTCCCGCAGTCCCAGCGACGTCAGGCCCCGGGTTTCGGTAATCAGCCGAAGCGCGGCCTGAATGAGTTTGAGTTTTCCGCCGGCTATTGTTTTCACGTTGTCCTCTATTTCCGGGGCAAGGGCCGCGTTGGCGGGCGTTCCGAAAACCGCTGTGAATACGTCCCTGTACGCTTGCTCTCCGCCATCCATGGCTCCGAGCATTTTCGGAACGCCCGCCAACACGGTCCCCGGGCAATGGTATAGGCCTGCCAGAGTCCAAACCAATGTTTAAGGGCGGGCCTGGATGAGTCTGACGGTCGTTTGTGGGAAGGGCTTCCAAAACTGTCTCTCGCCATGGATGGCGAGAGCCAAGCGTCACAGGGATGTGCCGCAAGGAGCGTGTTTTGGAAGCCCTTCCCACAAATGACCAGCCCCCCAGCCAGAGCCCGCCGCGGAGGCCAACGATCAGTCACCTGAGGCCAATCACCCAACCAAGAGTATACGGTTGTATACCAATCTGTGTATACATGTGTCTACCGGCCATGATGACCCGCCGGACAACAACAGACAAGGCCAGGCAGGCCAACGCAGGAGTGCAGCAATGACACAGAACACACAGATCGCCATTATCGGCACCGGCTTCTCCGGCCTTGGCATGGCCATCAAACTCAAGGAAGCCGGCTACAACGACTTCGTGATCCTGGAGCAGAGTGACGACATCGGCGGCACCTGGCACCAGAACCACTACCCGGGGTGTGCCTGTGATGTGCAGTCTGCACTCTATTCCTTTTCCTTCGAACAGAACCCGAACTGGAGCCGGATGTATGCCCAACAGCATGAGATCAAGGCCTACCTGAAGCATTGCGTCGAGAAGTACGGGCTGATGAAGCATATCCGGCTGAACACCCATGTGACCGGGGCGCGATTTGACGAGAACCGCCAGCGGTGGACCCTGGAAACCTGTGATAGTCCGGCGCTGTGGGCATACATGCAGGGCAAGGGCGTGAAGCCGGGAGACCGGTTGGATCGCTCCGATAAGGGCCTGCCGGAATTCAGCACGTTGAGGGCGGATATCCTTGTTTCCGGGATGGGGGGACTGAGCACCCCGGCCTATCCGGAGATAAAGGGGATCGAATCCTTTACTGGCAAGCGTTTTCATTCCCAGGACTGGGACCACGACTACGATTTGCGTGGCAAACGCGTGGCGGTGATCGGCACCGGTGCTTCGGCCATCCAGTTTGTTCCGGAGGTGGCGAAGCAGGCTGCGAGGGTGGACCTTTACCAGCGCACGCCACCCTGGATCATGCCCAAGCCGGATCGGGCTATCAGGCCTCTGGAAAAGCGGCTGTTCCGGGTGTTCCCGCAAACACTCAATGCCTTCCGTCAGAGTATTTACTGGTCACTCGAGGCCCGGGTACTGGGCTTTGTGGGTAACCCCCGCATTCTGAAGCTTGGCGAACTGCAGGCCCGCCGGCATATTCGCAACCAGATTCCGGACAAGGCGCTGCGCAGGAAGGTCACCCCGGATTTCCACTTTGGCTGCAAGCGGGTACTGATCTCCAACAACTACTATCCGGCGCTGGCGCAGGATCATGTGGACGTTGTGACTGAGGGTATCCGTGAGGTGCAGGGCAACACCGTGATCGACGGTCAGGGCAACGAGCGGCAGGTGGATTGCATCATCTACGGCACCGGTTTCCGGGCCCAGGACCCGATCCCTGCCGGCATGATCTTTGGGCGAAATGGCCAGGACCTGCTGGACGCCTGGAAGGACGGCGCCGAGGCCTATAAAGGCACCACCGTCAGTGGCTTTCCGAACTTCTTCATGCTGATGGGACCGAACACCGGTCTCGGCCACAGTTCCATGGTGTATATGATTGAGAGTCAGATCCAGTATGTGCTGGATGCCCTCCAACAGATGCGCCAGCAGCAATGGAGCAGCATGGAAGTGAAGCCAGACGCCCAGAGCCGCTACAACGCGGCCATTCACGCGAAGCTGGGTGACTCGGTATGGCAAACCGGTTGCAAGAGCTGGTACGTCAACGAAAACGGCAGGAACACGACCCTGTGGCCGGGTTTTACCTGGCAGTTCCGGAACCAGACGCGGCGTTTCGACGCAGAACAGTACCTGTGTAAAGGTACCAGTGACAGCGTTCCCGGGGTTGATCCTGCCATGGCCATCTAGCATCGGAGCAGCGGGGGCATTTCAGCCGGGTTTTAACGGTGGATAAGTTGCGTTTTGGCCCGGATGGCCAATACTTGAAGCAACGGTCTTGCCGGTATCGGCCAAGGATGTCCCCCAATGAAGCTGTTTCACTGCGGCCGATGCGCCAACCTGCTTTATTTCGAAAACAGCTGCTGTACCAGGTGCGGAGCAAGCCTTGGCTTCGCGCCGGATGTGATGGATCTGGTGGCGATCGACCCGAAGGGTAACGATACCTGGGAAGAGGTCACCGCCGGCGATCCATACCGTCTATGTGGCAACTACCAGAACCAGGGTGCCTGCAACTGGCTGGTGCCTGTCTCTGATTCCCACGCCTTCTGCGTTGCCTGCCGTCTTAATCGCACCATTCCCGACCTGAGCACCTTCCGGAACCACGATCTGTGGGTGCGGCTGGAAAAAGAGAAACGTCGCCTGGTCTATTCACTGCTGCGCCTGAAGCTGCCTTGCGAGCCCCGGCAGGAAGACCAATATGGCCTGAACTTCGATTTTCTCGCCGACCAGCCGGCAATGTTTGACGAGCGGTCGAAGGTAAAAACCGGCCACGCAAATGGCGTGATCACCATGAATATTGCCGAGGCCGACCCGGTGGAACGGGAGCGCATGCGCAGCCAGATGGCCGAGCCCTATCGCACTGTTTTGGGGCATTTCCGTCACGAATCCGGTCATTATTACTGGGATCTCCTGGTGCGGTCCGGGCCATGGCTTGGGTCGGTTCGGGAGATGTTTGGTGACGACACCAGAGACTACAGGCAGGCGATGGACCAGCATTACCAGTACGGCCCGCCCGGTGACTGGCAGAGCTGGTACATCAGCGCCTATGCCAGTAGCCATGCCTGGGAAGACTGGGCTGAGACCTGGGCACATTACCTGCATATGGTGGATACATTGGAAACCGCCTGGCAGTTCGGGATGCGAGTCAACGCTCTGCAGAGCCCGATGATGAACAGCGAACCAGACCCTGCGTTTGATCCCTACCAGGCCGACGATTTCGATGCACTGATCAAGCACTGGTTACCCCTGACGCTTGCGCTCAACAGCCTGAACCGAAGCATGGGGCATGAGGACGCCTACCCCTTCGTGCTGGCGGCTCCGGTGGTGGAGAAGCTCCGCCTGGTACACCGAATAGCTCACGGTGGTTAACGAAAGGACCCCAAATGAAAAAGAACAAATCGATAGACTGGAAAAACTACGATCCCAATGACTTCTTCGATGAGCTGATTGCCGCCAAGGGCAAGCCCCGGCCTGCGGCCACGGCGATTACCGACTACCTTGGCAATCTTGATTCCGAGGAGATCCAGGCGCGCCAGCAGGCGGCTGAACTGGCAATACTGGAGATGGGTATCAGCTTTACCATCTACAGCGAGGGCGAGAACATCGACCGGGCCTGGCCTTTCGACATCATTCCCCGAGTGATCTCGCTTCGGGAGTGGGAAACCATCGAGCAGGGTCTGGCCCAGCGCCTGACGGCTCTCAACATGTTTATCAACGACATCTACAACGACCAGAACATCGTCAAGGACAAGGTCATTCCCAAGTACGTGTTCGCCAACTCCAAGAACTTCCGCGAGCAGTGCCGGGGGTTCACGCCGCCACTGGGGGTCTGGGCGCACATCTGCGGATCGGACCTGGTGCGGGACAAGGACGGTACCGTGTATGTGCTGGAGGACAATCTGCGGGTTCCCTCGGGCGTTTCCTACATGCTGGAGAACCGCCAGCTGACCAAGCGAGTGTTCCCGGAGCTGTTCGACAACACCAGCATTCTGCCGGTGGATGACTACACCAACCAGCTGTTCGACATGCTGGCGTCAATCTCGCCCCGGCCCCAGGATCACCCGAAGATTGCGGTGCTGACGCCGGGTATTTTCAACTCCGCCTATTTTGAGCATTCCTTCCTGGCCCAACGCATGGGCGCGGAACTGGTGGAAGGGGCTGACCTGGTGGTTGGCGAGGATGACTGTGTCTACATGCGCACAGTTGAAGGGCTTGAGCGGGTGGATGTGATCTACCGGCGCATTGATGACGACTTCCTGGACCCGGAGGAGTTCCGTTCCGATTCCACCCTGGGCGTGCCGGGCCTCATGCGGGCCTGGCGCAATGGCAAGGTTGGCCTGGCCAATGCGCCCGGTGCCGGCGTGGCCGACGACAAGGTCATCTACGCGTTCGTTCCGGACATGATTCGCTATTACCTCGATGAAGAGCCCATCATCCCGAACGTGCCCACCTGGATGTGTGTGAACAAGCAGGACCAGGAGTATGTGCTCGAACACCTTGATGAACTGGTGGTCAAACCGGCGAACGAGTCCGGGGGCTACGGCATGCTGGTGGGGCCGCATTCCACCAAGAAGCAGCGCACCGAGTTTGCCCGCTTGATCAAGAAGAACCCGCGCAACTACATCGCCCAACCGACCCTGAACCTGTCCGTGGCACCCACCCTGTGCGACGAGGGCCTGGCGCCCCGTCACCTGGACCTGCGGCCCTTCGTGCTGCAGGGCGTCAGAACCTACGTAACAGCCGGTGGGCTTACACGGGTGGCGATGCGCAAAGGTTCCCTGGTGGTGAATTCTTCCCAGGGCGGTGGAAGCAAGGATACCTGGATCGTGGACGAGGAGAACTGATGTGCTGTCACGTGTAGCGGAACGACTTTACTGGATGGCCAGATACCTTGAGCGGGCCGAGAACAACGCCCGGATGATCATGGCCTTTAATTCCCTGGCGCTGGACATGCCCCGGGAAACCCAGCTGTCCTGGAAGGGACTGGTGGCGGTTACCGGCATGGGCGCGTTGTTTGATCAGCACCATCAGAAGGCCGATGAACGCAATTGTGTGAAGTTTCTGATGGCTGATGGTTACAACCCGAGTTCCATCGCCTCCTGTATCAAGGCCGCCCGGGAGAACGTGCGCACCACCCGGGACCAGATTCCCACCGACGCCTGGGAGGTGATCAACGAGCTTTACCGGTATATTCAGGAGCATATAGACCAGGGGGTGGGTAAACGGGCGAGATACGAATTTCTGAACGAGATTGTGGGTCGCTGCCAGATGCTCAATGGCTTGCTGGCGGGCTGTATGAGTCACGATACGGGGTATGACTTTATCCGGGTTGGACGCAACCTTGAGCGGGCGGACATGGCCACGCGGCAGATTGAAGTAGGAGCGTTGCAGTTCCTGGATGGCTGGGATGGCACCGAAACCTATGGCGGGCTCTTGTGGACCAGCGTGCTGCGTTACCAGAGTGCGTTCCAGATGTACCGTCACAATGTCCGGCGCAAGGTCAGCGGGCCTCTGGTGATTCGCTTCCTGCTGCAGAACGAGCCGTTCCCGCGGTCGGTGCTGCACAGCCTCAGCGAGGTGGCCGGCGCACTGGGCCGCTTACCGAGGAACGAGATCCCGTTACGCACGGCATTGCAGGCAGTCCGTCACACCCGGGAGGGCGACGTGGATGCCCTGATCCGCAAGGAAGACGTGATCCTGTTCCTGGAAAACCTGCAACTGGAGATCGGCGAGCTTCACGAAGACATTGCAGAGACCTGGTTTCCTGTCTACGAGACAGCCTGAAACTCCCCATTTCATACGCCTGCGAGATAGGTTCCATGTCGATTCATGTTGCCCTGAGCCATACCACCCACTATCGCTATGAGCGCCCGATCACCCTGGGGCCCCAGATAGTTCGTCTTCGCCCCTGTCCGCACGCGCGAACCCGCATCCTCTCCTACTCCCTGAAGGTGGAACCAGAAGGTTACTTCCTTAACTGGCAACAGGACCCGCAGGCCAATTATCTGGCCCGTCTGGTGTTCCCGGAAAAAACGGGCGAGCTGAAGATCACGGTGGATCTGGTTGCCGAGATGGCCGTGATCAACCCGTTCGATTTCTTCCTGGAACCCCGGGCGGAGACTATTCCCTTTGATTACGAGGAATGGCAGACCGCAGAGCTTGCACCCTATTTGCAGAAACTGCCGGAGACGCCGGAGTTCCGTAAGTGGATGGCCACCATAGACCGCAAGGAAACCCCCAGCGTGGATTTCCTGGTGGCTGTGAACCAGAGCCTTGCTGATCGTATTGATTACCTGATCCGGATGGAGCCGGGTGTACAGACCCCGGAAGAAACCCTGAAAAAAGGCTCCGGCTCCTGTCGCGATTCCACCTGGTTGCTGGTGCAGACGCTTCGGCATCTGGGGCTGGCGGCGCGGTTCGTATCCGGTTACCTGATTCAGCTGAAAGCGGATCAGAAGGCGCTGGACGGTCCGTCTGGCGCGGAGGAGGACTTTACCGATCTGCACGCCTGGTGCGAAGTCTTTCTACCAGGTGCGGGTTGGGTCGGTCTGGATCCGACCTCTGGCCTGTTTGCCGGGGAAGGGCACATTCCGCTGGCCTGCAGCCCCGATCCGTCCTCCGCGGCCCCGATTACCGGCATGGTGGAGGAGTGTGGGGTCGAGTTCGAGCACCAGATGAGCGTCCAGCGTATCTGGGAAGCACCAAGGGTGACCAAACCCTACACCGAGGACCAGTGGCAACGCATCGTTGGACTGGGCCATGACGTGGACCAGCGTTTGACAGAGCTGGATGTGCGTCTGACCCAGGGCGGTGAACCCACCTTTGTGGCAAATCACGACCGCGACGAGCCGGAGTGGAACACCGAAGCGATGGGCCCCACCAAGCGCAAGAAGGCCATTGAGCTCTATCACCGGATGCGGGAACGGTATGGTGCTGGCGGGCTGGTGCACTTCGGCCAGGGCAAGTGGTATCCGGGAGAGCCGCTGCCCCGTTGGTCCCTGAACTGTTTCTGGCGCAAGGATGGCGAGCCGATATGGCACGATGAGCGCTGGCTGGCGGATGAACGCATCGAAGGCAACGCAAGCCCGGAAGATGCTCACAGGTTTTTGTCGGCGTTGGCGAAGGAGCTTGGTGTTGATGGAAAACAGCTGTTCCCAGGGTTCGAGGATGCCTTTTATTACTTGTGGCGGGAACGCCGGCTGCCGGTCAACGTCGATCCTTTCGACGCCAAACTCGAGAATGCCCTGGAGCGGAAGCAGCTCCAGCAGATTTTCAGCCGGGGCCTGGATGAGCCCGTTGGCTACGTGCTCCCTCTGCGCATCTCTGAAAAGGAACAGGCGTGGGAGACGGGCCCCTGGTTCCTGCGCAGCGAGCGCTGTTACCTGATTCCGGGCGGCTCTCCCATGGGCCACCGTCTGCCCCTGGATAGCCAGCCCTGGGTGGAAGAAGCCGATTACCCCTGGATACACGAGCAGGACCCCTTTGCGCCCCGTGGTCCGTTGCCTGCCAGCGAGGAGATCCGGCAATGGAACAGCCGGGGACAGACCGGGCAGGCATCGCCGGAACTGGAGCCGCCGAAAAAAGGCAAGTCGGCGCCGGAGATTGTCCGAACTGCCCTTTGTGTGGAGCCCCGGGATGGCATTCTCCGTATTTTCATGCCGCCGCTGGAGGAGCTTGAGCCCTACCTGGCGTTGGTGTCAGCCATCGAGAAAACCGCTGCCACTCTCAAGCAGCCGGTCTTGCTGGAGGGCTACGAGCCACCCTCGGATCACCGGATCACCCATTTTCGGATCACCCCGGACCCGGGGGTGATCGAAGTGAATGTGCAGCCGGTCCGGACCTGGGATGAAATGGTGGAGCAGACCGAATCTCTGTACGCCGACGCCTACCAGTGCCGGCTCACCTCCGAGAAATTCATGATGGACGGCCGTCATACCGGTACCGGTGGCGGCAACCATTTCGTCCTGGGCGCCCAGAAGGCAGAGGATTCGCCCTTCCTGCGACGTCCGGACCTGTTACGCAGCCTCATCAGTTACTGGCATAACCACCCCAGCCTGTCCTACCTGTTCTCCGGCTTGTTTATCGGTCCCAGCTCCCAGGCGCCGAGAATCGATGAAGCCCGCAATGATCACGTGTTCGAAATGGAACTGGCCTTCAGGGAGATGGAGCGGTTATGCCCGATGGGCAAAAAAGTCGCGCCCTGGGTGGTGGACCGTCTGCTCCGTGATTTGCTCACGGATGTGACCGGCAATACCCATCGGGCGGAATTTTGTATCGACAAGCTCTATTCCCCGGACGGCCCGGGTGGGCGCCACGGGTTGCTGGAATTGCGGGCCTTCGAGATGCCGCCCCATGCCCGAATGAGCCTGACCCAGCAACTGCTGTTGCGGGCGCTGGTGGCCCGATTCTGGGAGCAACCCTACAAGCCTTCCGGACTGGTTCGCTGGGGCACCGAGCTGCACGACCGGTTCCTGCTGCCGCACTATGTCTGGCAGGATTTCGAGGACGTCATCGACGACATGAAAGCGCAGGGCTACCCGCTTGAGAGCGAATGGTTCGCGCCCCATTTCGAATTCCGGTTCCCCCGGATCGGCGACTACAAGGTCAAGGGCATTACCCTTGAACTGCGCTCGGCTCTGGAGCCCTGGCATGTCACGGGCGAGCATGGCGCTATTGGCGGCACGGCCCGGTACGTAGACTCCTCGTTGGAGCGCTTGCAGGTGAAGGTTCGTGGCGCTGCGCCGGATCGTTATCAGATCACCTGCAATCAGGTGCCATTGCCGCTGCAGGCCACCGGCATGGTGGGAGAATTCGTTGCGGGTGTGCGCTACCGGGCCTGGCAGCCGTCCCAGTGCATGCATCCAACCATTGGTGTGGATGGCCCGCTGGTGTTCGATATCGTGGATACCTGGAACGAACGCAGCCTCGGGGGTTGCGAGTACCACGTAACCCACCCCGGTGGCCGGAATTTCGAGACTCTGCCGGTGAATTCGTTCGAGGCCGAAGGCCGGCGTATGGCGCGTTTCTTCCGGATGGGTCACAGCTCAGGACAACAACCCCTGCGGCCGGTTCCGGAGCATCGGGAGTTTCCGTTTACCCTGGATCTGCGATATCACAAATAAGATGCCTGGACGTGTGGTTTGATGCTGGCTCCGGAGAGCAGAAAGCGGCTATGCTTCCAGCTCACTGACTAACGGAGCCTGTATTCAAGGTGGCGAAGCAGCACGCAGTAACTGACATCCTCCGCCAGTACCACCCGGTGCCGGATCGGTTCGATGAGCTTGGCTCCATGGGCTCCGGACCGAAGTCGCACTGGCGGCCATTGCTGCAGCAGCTCAACCTTGAGTCGGTCGACAGTCTCAACATCCGGGCCCAGGCTGTTTCCAATGCAATTGCCGAAGACGGCGTAACCTACAACGTCTACGAAGATCCCCGCGGAGATACCCGGCCCTGGGAAGTGGATCTGCTGCCCCTGGTCCTGGGTGCTGATGAGTGGCAGTGGCTGTCGAAAGCCGTCGCCCAGCGCGCAGAGCTTCTGGACAGCGTTCTGGCCGATCTGTACGGCGAGCAGTCGCTGTTAAAAGAAGGTTTCATGCCCCCGGCCCTGGTTTATGGCCAGGCCGGTTTCCAGTGGCCCTGTCAGGGGATTGAGCCCGCCGGTGGCCGATTCCTGCACCTGTACGCTGTGGATCTGGCTCGGGCGCCGGACGGCGGCTGGTGGGTGATGGCCGACCGTACCCAGGCGCCGTCCGGCGCCGGTTACGCCCTTCAGAACCGGCTGGTGATTTCCCGGGCCTTCCCGGCGCCATTCCACAACCTGCCGGTGACCAACCTTTCGGAATTCTTCCAGGGTTTCCAGAACAGCCTGGCGGGCATGTCGCCAGCGGGAACCGAGTCGCCGCTGTGTGTGCTTCTGACCCCCGGCCGTTTCAACGAAACCTATTTCGAACATGTGTTCCTTGCCCGCTACCTGGGCTTGCCCCTGGTTGAAGGTCAGGATCTGACCGTGCGTGATGACACGGTGTACCTGAAAACGCTCCAGGGTCTGCGGCGGGTACACGCCATTTATCGCCGGCTGGATGATGGCTTCTGTGATCCGCTGGAGCTTCGCGCCGATTCCGTGCTCGGTATTCCCGGGCTGCTGGGGGCGGTGCGGGCAGGCAAGGTTCTCATGGCAAATGCCCTGGGTTCAGGTGTTCTTGAAAGTGCTGCGTTATTCGGCTTTTTGCCGGAGATTTCCAAGAAGTTGCTGGGCTCGCCTCTGGCCATGCCGTCGGTGGCGTCCTGGTGGTGTGGCGAGAAGCCGGCCCTGGACTATGTCATCGAGCACCTGGACGAGCTGGTGATCAAGCCGGCGTTCGCGAGCATGCGAATGGAGCCGGTGTTCGGTTATCAGGTGAGGGGCGCAGAGCGGGACGCCCTGATTAAGAAGATGCATGCCCACCCCCATGCCTTTGTCGGGCAGGAGCTGGTGCACCTTTCCCAGGCGCCAGTCTGGAAGGGCGAGCGGGACCAGCCGCTGGCAACGCGGTCCATCGGTCTGCGGCTGTTCGCTGCGGCCACGCCTTCCGGCTGGCGGGTTATGCCCGGTGGCCTGACCCGGGTCGCCATGGACGAGGGCGTGGAGGTGATTTCCATGCAGCGCGGTGGCTTGTCGAAAGATACCTGGGTCCAGGCCCGTTACACGGCTCCCTCCAAGTCACTGATCAAGAAACGGCTGCAGGTGTCTGACCTGCTCGACGGCGAGCGGGACACGCCCTCCCGGGTGGGGGAAAACCTGTTCTGGATGGGCCGGCACTCGGAGCGGGCCGAGGGGACCGCCCGGTTATTGCGGGCGGCGTTCAACCGCCTGTCGGGCCACGATCAGGCCAGTGAGGAAGCCCTGCTCGGGCTGCAACAGGCCGCCGAGCAGTTCGGGACGCTTCCGGAACTGGAAGAAGATGCGGTGCCGGAGCCGCTTCCCGGAATGTTGCTCAGGGCGGTCAGCGATCTCAAGTTTCCGGGCTCGATAGCGTCCATTCTTCAGGCCTTGTTGTTCAACGCCAGTCAGGTCCGGGACCGGCTGTCTTCCGACAACTGGCACACGCTCAATCGGGTGGGCAAGCCCCTGAGCCCGGCGCCAACCACGCCGGACCAGTCGATCCGGGCGTTGAACCTGGTGTTGTTGGACTGCATCTCACTGGCCGGCTTTGCCATGGATGACATCACCCGGGATGCCAGCTGGGTTTTTCTGGTCATCGGTCGGCGTCTGGAGCGACTTGCAAATCTCTGTACCCTGATCTGCGTGCCACTGTTCAGCGACCGATTCAGCCGCCACGCCATGCTTGAGTGGCTGCTGGAAGTGGCCAACTCGGAAGTCACCTACCGGACCCGATACCGCCGGACACCGGAGCTTCTGGGCGTAGTCCATACCCTTGTGATCGACGCGAGCAACCCCCATTCGGTGATGTTCCAGCTGCGGCAACTGCAAAAGGATCTGCCGGAGATGGGCCGGAAAACCGGGCAACTGTTTCCCCCGGATCTGGGCGAATCCCTGCAGCGGCTTCAGGCCCTTGATCTGCACCCGTTTGAGCGCAAGCGCCCGGACAAAGCCTGCGAAGCCCTGGCAGAGCTGTTGTGCGATATCCGTTCCGAGGTCTATCGTGTATCGGATGAAATCCAGCGGCAGTGTTTTATTCACACCCGGTATTCCGACCGGCCTGTGACACCGGATTGAGGCGTCTGTCATGACATTTGTCCGTTACCATGTGCGTCATGAGACCCTCTACCAGTACGATCAGGTGGTGGGGGAGTCCCACCATTTGCTGAGGCTTACGCCACGGGCGCTGCCCTGGCAGAGGAATCTGGAGCATCATCTGGCGATCTCACCGGAACCCTCCGCAAGGCGTTCCTTCCTGGACTGCTTTGGCAACCGCATTACCAAGATTCATTTCACGGCCGACCACGAGTACCTGGAGATCATCAGTGAGTTCTGGGTGGAGCTGCGCGACCGGCCGAAACCGTCGGCATCCGCTGCAAAAGTTCCCTGGGAAACCGTGCGCGATAGCTTGCGTTATCGCGCCGACAGGAAGTTTCCGCCGGACCATCTTCAGGCTACGGCCTTCCGGTTTGTGTCCACCAATGTGCCCATTGATTCCCAGTACGCCGCTTACGCCCGCGAGGCGTTTCTTCCGGGCCGGCCCCTGGTGGAGGCGGCGGAGGCCTTGATGCGGATGATTCATCGCGACTTTCGCTTCGATGCGACGGCAACGGAAACCTTCACCCCGGTGGAGCAGGCGTTCAAGGCCCGTCGCGGGGTCTGTCAGGATTTTTCCCACATCATGATTGCCTGCCTGCGCTCGGTTGGCCTGGCGGCCCGTTACATGAGCGGTTATATCCTCACCCATCCGCCCGAGGGCAAGGAGCGTCTGGTCGGAGCCGATGCCACCCATGCCTGGGTGGCTGTGTTCGTGCCGGATTTCGGCTGGCTGGAGCTGGACCCCACCAATGCCCTGAGGCCGGATCTGGAGCACATCACCCTGGGCTGGGGCCGGGACTTTTCCGATATCACGCCGATGCGGGGCGTGCTGCTCGGCGGTGGCGACCATGAACCGGAGATTGCGGTCACCGTGGTGCCCGAGGAGGAGTTCGCCTCGCTGTACTCCGATGGCGAAACCTACCTGGAAGAACTGTCACCAGGATGACCGCGGCTTTCTGGCACGGCATCACCCCCGGCCCAGACTTTTCAGCACTGTTTCCATGACCATGGGACTTGAGAGAATCCGATGATGGCCAAGACCACTGGTGCGCAAAAGATCTGCCTTGGCCCAGGTTTCAGCCACGCGTTGGCTCTCATCCGGTGAAATGGACGTGTCGGTGTCGTCAATGACAACCAGGCCGGGCTGGTTCAGCCCGCGGCACAGCGCCTCAAGATTCAACTTCTCCCAAACGGAAGGGCCGAACCGGTCTTCCATGAGTTCAAGGTGAACGGCCAGCACTTCGGGGCTGAGGACCAGCTGCCTGCCAAGGTTCTCCATCGCGGCCTTCAGGCTGACTGGTGGTGCTAGCATAGCCAGGTAGTCGGTATGAAGCCCGTTGGTGATAGCCCGCGCTGCTGCGATACATCCGAGGGAATGCGCCAGTACACCTCGGACACCGCCCACGCTGGCAGACACGTGAGCTGTCACGTCTGCCATTTCGAGCAGATCTGTGCTCTCCCCCTGGGCCCGGCCATGGGCCGGGGCATCGAAGAGAACCACCCGATAACCGGCTTCAACCAGCGGTTCAATCCAGGCGCCGAACTGAACGCCCGCACCTCCCCAGCCATGGACCCCCAGAATCACCGGGCCTTCTCCCCAGGAATAGACTGGAATGGTTCGGGCGCCGTGTTGAAGCTGGGTATAGCTGTCGGTGTTATCCAGCCAGTGCTCGTAGCGAACGGGCAGAGACAGACGGGAGGGTCTGAAGGCCATACGGTTCACCAGTTTTCCGGCTTTTTGCGGCGATACCCGGGCATAGAGTTGCAGCGCCAGACGAGTCGCGGAAAGCCCCGCAGTGGCGGGTTTCCCGGCTTGGCTTGAGTGGCGTGGGATCTGTGTCTGTGTATTCAGTTGTGAGGTCATGGAGAAAGTCCTTCTTCGTGCTGTGGTGGATGACAGTTTCAGGTTAGGGCTTGCCGGCTGTCAGCAGGAGTGTCATATTTGACATATAAAGTGCGGAAAGGGCCATTTTCCCATGATGAATATTGCTATCGTTGCCTTGCCTAACTGCCATGCTTCCGGTGTACACGGGGTGATGGATTTCTTCACTGTGGCGAACTATTGCGCCCGCGTGCCAGGCGTCCGCAGTGATCCCCTGTTCAACTGTCAGGTGGTGACCGTGGATAATCAGCCGGTCCGTGGTTACAGCGGTGCTCTGGTCACACCAACGGTGTGTCGTGAAAGCTTCCGGCCAGACCTGATTGTTGTTGGCTCGTCTATTGAAGCTGCTGTCAGCGCGGAGCTGCTGGAACGAACCCTGGCACCAGCCATACCCCTTTATGGCTGGCTGAGGGAGGCCTTTGAGCAGGGTGTTGTGGTGGCAAGTGTGTGCACGGGCAGTTTTGTACTCGCGGAGGCCGGCTTGCTGGGCGATCAGGTGGCCACCACACACTGGCGGGCAGCACCGCTCTTTCGCGGCCGTTACCCGGATATTCGGTTGGATGAAGATCAACTGCTGGTGGATAACGGCCAGATTATCTGTGCCGGCGGTGCGACGGCGTTTGTGGATCTTTGCCTCTACCTGGTGGAACGTTTTGCCTCTCCCTCAGTCGCCCTGGCCTGTAGCAAGATGCTGGTTCTGGATGGTCGCCGGGTTGAACAGACACCGTATATGGCCTTCTACAGCCGGAAGGCCCATCAGGACGATGCCATCCGCAAGGCTCAAACCTGGCTGGAGCATCATTACTCCGACCCTGTCAGCATTGATGATGTTGCCGATGTCGCCGGATTGGGTACGCGCACCTTCAAGCGCCGATTCAAGGAGGCGACCGGGGAAACGCCCATTGGCTATCTCCAGCATCTGCGAATTGAAGCCGCCAAACACAAGCTGGAATCCAGTCGTGAGCAGACCGCCCGCATTATCTGGAGCGTGGGCTATGAGGATGCCAGCTCGTTCCGGCGTTTATTCAAGCGAACGGTGGGCTGCACCATGGAGCAGTATCGTAAGCGCTTCAGCTATGTGACACCGATGGCCGTGTGATTCGAACAGCCGTCATACGTCCACTTCCTTACGGCAGAAAACGTGGTAGCAAGCTATGCTTGCCCGCTTTCATTGACCGCTGGAATACCCGGAATGCTTGAAACCTTTTTCTCCACCTACATCAGCAGCACCATTCGCTTTCTGTTCCTGCTGGCGCCGTTTTTCGTGGTGACCATGTTCCTGGCGCTGACCCGGGGCCTGCCGGCAACCGAGAAGACATCGATTATCCGCCGTGCCTGCGTTTCGGCATTTTTGATGGGCGTGATTCTGTTCTTTGCCGGCCCGCTGCTGTTCAGTGCCATCGGCATTACCCTAAACTCTTTCCGGATCGGTGCCGGCAGTCTGCTGTTCCTGACCGCCATCAGCCTGGTAACCAGTGGCACCCGCAATCACGCCACCGGACTGCCCGATGAGGATCGGGATGACATTGCCGTTGTGCCACTGGCTATTCCGGTGATGATTGGCCCGGCCACCATTGGTGCGATCATGGTGTACGGTGCCGAACTCAACCGGGTATCTGAGGTGGCCGGCGGGCTCCTGGGGCTGGTATCGAGCCTGTTGATCCTGGCTGTGCTGCTGCATCTGTCAGGCTACCTTGAGAAGGTGCTGGGCAAGACTGGCCTGAACATAATGTCCAAGATCAGTGGTCTGATCCTTTCTGCCATGGCCGCTGAAATCGTGCTGACGGGCATTGCGGGTTTTATTGCGTCCACCTAGAGTATTCCCCGTTCCGTTCTCGCAGCAGGGTGTCTGATGTCTGCCAATACTATTGAGTACAATCGCCAACGATACGATTTCTCCGGCGTCGAGTCGGTCTGGCTGTTTGGTTATGGCTCCCTGATCTACAAGGTCGATTTTCCCTTCCTGGAGCAGCGCCCGGCGTCGATTCGTGGATGGGAGCGGCGGTTCTGGCAAGGGTCCCATGATCACCGGGGAACCCCCGAGTCGCCGGGCCGGGTGGTAACCCTGGTGGAAAAGCCGAATGCTGTCTGCAAGGGCATGGCGTTCCGGGTGTCGCCCAATGTGTTCGAACACCTGGATGTCCGGGAAAAGAACGGTTATCTGCGTCTGAGCACCACGCTTACCTTTGACGATGGCAGCCATGCCGAGGGTCTGGTATACATTGCCACCGAAGACAACGAAGCCTTCCTCGGCCACGCGCCGGATGCCGATATTGCCCGCCAGATTGCCTCTGCCTCGGGCCCCAGCGGTCCCAATGCCGAGTATCTGCTGAGGCTGGCGGAATCCCTCCGTGCGCTTGGTGCTGACTGCCCCCACACCTTTGCCATTGAATCCCACCTGAAGTCTGCCGCTAAAAACGACACGCAGGGACAATAGAACGTCAAGCAGACCGGGCGTTTCGTAAAGATCCTGCAAAGCCCGCTTCGGGGCGCTGACATTCCCTCCCGGTTCGATAATCTGGGTTCAGAGGCATCCGGCACTGGGTCCGGATGCGAGATCTGTCTGTGAACAGAACGGGAGAATCATCATGAAGCGATTGTTGATCGGAAGCCTGATAACGGCATTCCTGATGGCGTCTGCTCCGGTGATGGCCGATGATGACCGCCGGGGTCAGGGTTGGCAAAAACACCATGAACGCGGCAAAGCCGTACCTCCGGGCCACCAGAAAAAGTTCCTGCAGGCCCATTACCGCGACGACCGTTATAATCGACACCATCACAAGCCCCGGCACTACAAGCAGCATAAATGGGATCGAAAACACCACGATCGCCATCGCTACCATGGCGACAAGCGCCATTGGGGCAAGAAGCATAAGCGCGATGTCTACCGCGACAGGCACGACCGCCGGCGTGACTGGCATCGCCAACATTCAGGCCATTACCGCATCAAACTGGGCTACGGTGACGGATTGCCGCCGGAGGCCAGGATTGGTCGGATCATTCACGACACTCACGTGCTAATTGAATCTTCCCGGCACTGAGTGAAGCTTCCTGGCTCCGGAGCTGCTGTTGCTCCGGGGCGGGATTGAATCCTCTTGCAGGCTCCTTGCGCCGGTGCTGCAAACCGATGAGTAGCAGGGGCACGACAATCATCAGGCTGCCGGCCAGGAACCACAGGTCGGGCACCTCTCCGAACCATATCCAGCCAATCCCCACGGCCCAGATCAGACCGGTGTATTCGGCGCTGGTGACCTGGTTGGCGTCCACCTGGCGGTAGGCCAGCAGTACGGTGATGTTGTAGCCCAGAATGAACAGGGCCGAGCCCATGGCGCCGATCAGGATGCCCGAATCCCATTGTGCGCCTTCCCACCAGGCCAGGGCCCCGGCCGCTGGCAGAATCAGCAGGTAATTCAGGAACAGTTTGTGGACGGTGCTCTGCTGTTTCGGCAGTTTCCGGACCAGGACGGCGTTGATGGCCAGGGCAAACGCCGAGCCAAGCGCGGCCACGGCCGCCCAGTTGAATTCCACCGGCCGTAGAATGAGCACAATGCCGGCAAAGCCGCTGAAGACCGCGGTTACGCTTAGTGGTGTCAGTTTTTCCCGGAACAGGAATACCGAGAGCACCATCACCAGGATGGGCGCGGCATAGAAGACGGCGTTGGCGGTCGCCAGCGGCAGGTTACCCAGGGCTATCACCATGCACAGGATGCCGGCCAGGTGGATGTGGGCCCGGAAGGTGTGGATTTTCAGGCCGGCGAACAGGTTTTTCCGGTCCAGCTGTTTTGCCAGTGGCAGCAGAAAGGCCAGGGTGATCAGGCAACGCAGGAAGGCGAACTGGAAAACCGGCGCGCCGGGCTCGAGGAGTTTGATGAACACGTCAGAGATCAACGCCATGGCGTTGCCGATCACCAGCAGCAGGATGGCGCTGTTTACGGTTTTTCCTGACATGTTTTTCTCCTCAATTCTTCAACTTTGGGTGCATGAGCCCGGTCAGCAAATGGCTTCCGAAAACCGCTGCGAGTACATCCATGTACGCTTGCTCTCCGCCTTCCCTGGCTCCGAGTATTTTCGGAAGCCATTACCTGCCCGGACTCCCCTAACTGGCTCAGGAATTCTATTTGGGTTTTAATATCCGATAAAATGATCTTTATTCGATAGCCATTAGAAAATTAGATAATGAAACTGCCACCCTTGAAAGCTCTGCCTGTCTTCGAAGCTGTTGCCCGTCTCAACAGCTTTTCCCTTGCTGCCGATGAGCTGGCGGTGAGCCAGAGTGCGGTTAGCCACCAGATCAAACAGCTGGAAAAATACCTGGGGGAGCAGCTGTTCTGGCGCAGTGGCCGGACGCTGTCGTTGACTGATCAGGGGCGTCAGTATCTGGATGCGGTCAGCTCAGCGTTGTTGCAGATTGAGCGGGCCAGTGAGCAGTTAGTGGGGCATGAGGAGGCCCGGCTTCGATTGTCGGTGTTTAGTTCGTTTGCTGTGCGCTGGCTGGTGCCGCGGTTGCCTTACTTGCAGCGGCTGCATCCGCAGCTGGATCTGGCGCTTGAGATGAGCAGTGGGAATCCGGTGTTGTCGGACCGGGTGGCGGATTGTTTTATTACCATTCGCACGGATGCGTCGGCGTTCAGCTATGACAAGCTCTATGAGGAGCGGCTGTTTCCGGTGTGTAGTCAGGATTACTGGAAGCGTATACGGCGGGAGCTGGGGCGGGATGATCTGCCGGAGCAGCGGGATGAGCCGCCATTGTCGCCGGAGGAGCTGGCGCGGTTTCCGTTGTTGTCGACCCATAGTATTTTCGACCGTGCGGGCGGAGACTGGCAGGCGTGGTATGCGGCGGTGGGTGAGCGCCTACCCGGTGCCGCGCGGGTGCAGCATTTCAGTCATATGCTGTTGGCGCTTGAGGCGGCGCGCTTCCATCAGGGGGTGGCGCTGACCAACGATTACATGCTGAGTACGCGACGGGATTCGGAAGATTTTGTGCGTCTGCCGGCCCATTCGGTGGCAACCGGTGACACCTTCTATTTTGCCTGGAAGACCAGCCGGCGGCAGGAGCGGGGGATCCAGACGCTTCGGCGCTGGCTGGTGGATGAGGCCATCAGGAGCCGGCTTTTGGCGGCGCCTTCGGGCTGAAGGCGCAGCGGTCTGGTTTTATGTCGAGCAATGGCGTTCCGTCGAGACAGTCCAGGCCGCGCACGATCAGGATCCCGTTTTCTATACGAACGAGTTTGACCATGGAAGTGCCAATTGGATTGGGCCGAACCGGGGAGCGCAGGGCAAAGGTGCCGAAGGTCTGGCCGTCGCTTCTGGGGCTTTGCCGGACCAGATCGCGTCGGCTCTGGTCCAGCCAGTAGAGCACCTCGATGGTGTCGTAGTCTTCGAGCCCCTTCAGCGCGTCGTGCCAGACAGGATCCAGAGCGAGTTGGCATTCCGGGCCGTCCAGGTCACCCTGGCGCGGGCAATCCTTGCGATCGCGCCAGGGGGTCCGGATGGTACCGATGAAACGCAACGTGGCGTCAGAAGCCGGTTCGAGTTCGACGGCCTCCTCGTTGGGGCGCAAATCGCCAGGGTCGGTCATAGGTTCATCTGCGCCCTATTTTTCTTCTCTTGGCGGACGTTCGACCACCTTGCGCTTGCCTTTGGCGCAGCGTGACAGCGCTTTCAGGCCATCGGCATCGAAGGCATCCACGCGAATCACATCGTAAAGCGCTTCAAGTGCTTCCAGCAGTTTGTCGCACTCGTCTGCCTTGACCACGCCCTGGGCACAGGCCCAGTCCACGAGTTCCTTGCGTTGATGACCCATCAGCAGGTCAATGCCGCCCAGTTCGTCTTCATCGCGGTTACGCATGGCCTCATGCAGCCGATTGCGCATGTCCGCGGTCTCGTTGGCGAGTTTGTAGGCATTGAGGACCCGTCCGAGTGGGTCTTCCGGGTCCATGGTGGTGTAGGCACCGCGACTGATGCGTTGGCGCACCGGGGTGTCCTTGACGATGGATTCCGCGACCTTCGCGCCCAGCTTGTCGTCCGGACCATTAAGACCGGTGGCACCCAGCGGGAACACCAGCAGACGCAAGGGCCAGCGCAGGGCCGGCACCGGGAAGTTGATGATTGCCTCGCGCATGGAGCTCTGGAGATCCCGGAGGCAGGTTTTCAGGCACCATTCCACCAACGGCCGCTGGTCATCCGGGTAACCTTCTTCATGCCATTGCTTGATCACGGCGGTGGCGTAGTAAAGCTGCACCAGGCAGTCAGCCATCCGGCCGGAAAGCCGCTGGCGGGCCTTGAGGCCGCCACCGACCGTTAGCAGGGTGACATCGGTCATCAGGGCGAAAGCTGCGGAGAAGCGGGCCAGCTGACGGTAACAGGGCTTGATATCGCCCTGCCGTGGCACAGATTCAATCCAGCCACGGGTCAAACCCAGAAGAAGCGCCCGAAGCGCGTTGCGGGTAGTGTGGGCCAGATGGCGATAGAAGATGCCGTCGAATTTTTTCGCGGCTTTGTCTTCATCTTCCATGCCCGCGGCTTCGATTTCCTCAACAATGAACGGATGGCAGCGGATGGAACCCTGGCCGAAGATCATCAGGCTCCGGGTGAGGATGTTGGCGCCTTCCACGGTAATCCCAATGGGCACCGCCTGGTAGGCCCGGGCCAGGAAGTTGCGGGGACCGGTGATAACGCCGCGGCCTGCCACCACGTCCATGGCGTGGTTGATGACTTCCCGCATCAGATCGGTGTTGCGGTATTTCAGCACGGCAGATGGCACCGAGGGCCGCACGCCCCGGTCCAGCATGCCGGAGGTGAGCAATCGGGCTGCGTCCATCATGTAGGTGTAGCCGGCGATGGGCTCCAGGGCTTCCTGTACGCCTTCAAACTGGCTGATGGTGCGGCCGAACTGTTCCCGCGTGTAGGCGTAGGAGCCGGTAGCCAGGCTGGCCACCTTGCCGGCGCCGGTGCCCAGAGCCGGCAGCGAGATGGAACGGCCAATGGACAGGCATTCCAGCAGCATGGTCCAGCCCTTGCCGAGCATATCCTGGCCGCCAATGACCTGTTCCATGGGGATAAAGACATCGTTGCCCCAGGTCGGGCCATTCATGAAGACGGTGTTCATGGGCAGGTGGCGGGCACCGGCGTTGACGCCGTCGGTGTCCTTCGGTACCAGCACACAGGTCACACCGATCTCATCGGCATCGCCCAGCAGCTTGTCCGGATCATAGACCTTGATGGCCAGGCCGATCAGTGTCGCCACCGGTGCGAGCGTGATGTAACGCTTGTTCCAGGTGACTTTCAGGCCCAGCACTTCCTTGCCGTTCCACTGGCCCTTGCAGACGATACCTTTATCCGGAATGGCGCCAGCGTCCGAGCCGGCAACGGGGGAGGTGAGGGCAAAACAGGGAATCTCGTCGCCGCCGGCCAGTCTGGGCAGATAGTGCTGTTTCTGCTCATCGGTTCCGTAGTGCATCAGCAGCTCGCCGGGCCCGAGGGAGTTGGGCACCATCACGGTCACGGCGGCCGACACGCTGCGGGTGGAAATCTTCATCACGATTTCGGAATGGGCGGTGTTGGAGAAGCCCAGGCCGCCGTCCTCTTTGGGAATGACCAGCCCGAAAAAGCCGTTCTCACGGATAAACTTCCAGACCTTGTCCGGCAGGTCGTACTGCTCGTGGGTGATCTTCCAGTCGTCGAGCATGGCGCACAGCTCTTCCACTGGGCCGTCCAGGAAGGCCTGTTCCTCGCTGGTGAGGTGCGCCGGCTTGGCGTCCAGCAGCTTGCTCCACTTTGGCTTGCCGGAAAATAGCTCACCGTCCCAGTCAACCGATCCGGATTTCAGGGCTTCCGCTTCGGTGTCAGAGAGTTTGGGCAGTCGGCTACGCACCCAGCCAAGCAGGGGGCGGCTGAGCTTGTCGAGGCGCAAGTCACCGGGGATAACAAGGATTAACGCCAGCGCCAGCAGAACACCGCCACAAAGGATGCTGATCAGGTGCCATTCATCCTGGAACAGGCCCACAACGGTCGCAATGGACATGATGGCAGCCGCCGTGGTGCCGCCAATACCCAGATAGATCAGTACCAGGGCACTGATCAGGAGAAATAGAACACTCATGGGGAGACCTCCGTATCGTGAATGCAATCAGCGAGAAACTGACCTTTACCATCGGTCAAAGCCTGACCAGTTGCAAGGGCCGCGGGGGCTGGATGTAAAGATTGATTGCAGTAATGAAAAGCATTGTCAAAAACACGCAAGTTCCTCTCCATTGATTGATCCAGGCTGCCAATTTCAGAGAACACATAGCTTCATTCAATAAAAAGTGTCCGGAGTGTACTCATGTTTGGCCAGCTCACCGTTGCGAAACGCCTAGCCCTCGGCTTTGGTCTGATCCTGTCCCTGGTAATTGCGGTCAGCCTGATTGGCAACCAGCGCGTCGGTTTTATCGACCGGACACTGACCGACGTCGGTGACGGCGCCGCCGTGAAGCAGCGCTACGCCATTAACTTCCGCGGCAGCGTCCACGATCGTGCCATAGCCATTCGCGATGCGGTGCTGGTGGAAAACGACCGGGATCTGCAACGACACCTCGCGGATATTGAGCGTCTGAAGGAATTTTACCGGGATTCCGCCGGCCCGATGGATGCGATGTTCCGGAAAGAAGGCGCTACCACTCGGGAAAAGCAACTGTTGGCCGCCATAAAAGAGATAGAACTCCGGGCCCTGACGTTGACTGACGACCTCCTTGAGCTTCGCCTGGCGGGAGAGATAGATCAGGCCCGGGCATTTCTGCTCAGCGATGTCTCCGGCGCCTATTCGGAGTGGTTGAAACGGGTAAACGCCTTTATTGATTACCAGGAAGAGGTGGTTACAAGCGGCGTGGATGAAGTTCGCGAGGCGGCGAGTACATTCAATGCGTTGAACCTGGCTGTCACCGGTCTGGCGGTGATTCTGGGTGCCCTGGTGGCTCTGGTCATCATTCGCCGGTTGAAGAAGATTCTTGGCGCTGAGCCCGAAGACGTTGCCAGCGCCATTCGCCAACTTGCCGACGGTGAGCTGGACCAGGATATTCACACCCGCTATCCGGACAGCGTGATGGGGGCGTTGCAGGATACTGTGGAGCGATTGGGCGGCATTATCCGGGAAGTAGGGTCTGCCGCTGAAGAGCTTTCCAATGCTTCTTCCGAGCTTGAAAGCACCTCGGACAATAACAGCCGACAGATACGTCTCCAGGCTACCGAGGCGGAGCAAATGGCCACCGCTGTGAACCAGATGGCTGCCACGGTGAACGAAGTGGCCGGTTTTGCGGCCAGCGCCGCAACTGCAACCCAGAAAGCCGACACCGAAGTGGAGAGCGGCAATCGCGTGGTCCAGGAAACCGCGGCCTCCATCGGGGAGCTGGCGGAAACCTTGGAACAGGCAACCCAGACTGTACACCGGGTGTCCGAGGACAGCGCCAATATCGAAAAGATCATTGAGGTGATCAATGCCATTGCCGAGCAGACCAACCTGCTGGCCCTGAATGCCGCGATCGAGGCAGCCCGCGCGGGCACCCATGGCCGGGGCTTCGCCGTGGTGGCCGACGAAGTGCGTTCTCTGGCATCAAGAACCCAGGACTCCACCCGGGAAATTCAGGAGATGATTGGCAACCTGCAGGCTGGCGCCGGGCAGGCGACCGAGGTCATGGAAAGCAGCCGGGAGCTGGCGCGCACCACGGTGGACAAGACCAGTGAGGCGGAGGCTGCCCTGGCCCGAATCCGGAATGAAGTGGGTGCCATCAACGACATGAATGCCCAGATCGCCAGCGCCTCGGAAGAGCAGAGTTCCGTTGCAGAAGAAGTTAACCGCAATATCAGCCGCATCCATGACGCCACGGTGGAGACCTCCGCCGGCTCCGAGCAGGTGGCCGGGGCCAGCCGTGATCTAGCCGTACTTGCCGGCCAGCTGCGTTCCAGGGTCAGTGTGTTCCGGTTTAAAGGCTGAGTCCGCAGATCAATAGCGCCAGGGTTGCCAGCAGCACCGCGACGTTGATGCCGAGGAGTGTGTTGAGTTGTTCGGGGCGGTTGAGAGCGCCTGGCAGCTTGACGCTTATCCAGATCGCTGCCGGCAGAGGCGCAAACGCGAGAGCGGTCCACAACGGCAACCAGCCGATCCAGATCGCCACCTCAAGAATGCCGTAGCTGCCCAGTAACAGCAGTCCTACCAGTCGGGCTGCGGCCGGCTGGCCCAGGGTAATGACCAGGTGTCGGCGCCCGACTTTCCGGTCTGCTTCGGCATCTGGTATCTGATTGATCAGCAGCAATTCGCTGACCAGCAGCAGGCCGATGGTGGAAACGGTTAGGGCTGTTGCATCCAGACGTGCCCCCAGGGCAATCAGGCTGCCCAGAATCATCACCGGTCCGAACCCCAGCCCTGGAGCCAGCAGGCAAATCAGCGGCGAACGGGTAATCCAGCGGGTGTAGGTGACCACCAGCACCACGCCGGCGGCGCCAAGTACCAACATGGGCAGGCCCCGGAGCCAGAGAAAGTAGAGGCCAATCGCGACAACCAGTCCAAGGGTGCCAAAGGCGGCCAGCAAAACCTGCCGGGCGGCCGAGGGCACCTCCGGCAAGGCGCCACTGCCGCCGGAGAACGGCGTACGGTGGGTAATCAGGTCCAGCCCGGAGGCAAAGTCCTCGTATTCGTTGAGCAGATTGACGGCAGCGTGTGCGAGCAGGGCCCCGATCAGAACGAGCAGGGTATTGAGCAGGGCCGGAGGCTCGCCCTGGTGCCAGGCGACAGCCACGCCAAGCCCGGCACACAGTGGTGCGAGTACCAGAAAATTGGGTCGGGAGGCGCGCACCACCGCAACGGTTTCAGACATCGGGTCCTTCCTCGGCTAACAGAGCGGGCACTGGAGCAGATGCTCAGACGTAGCCGGCGGCAAACACCAGACCGAGCACAACCGGCATAACCACAAGACTGCCCAGATTGCTTAATAATACCAGCGAGGCGACCTTGTGTGGCTCCTGCCGATATTGTTCCGCCACCATGTAATTGAGCACGGCTGGAGGTAAGGCTGCAAATACCCACAGCGCCGCTATCTGCATTCCGGGAAGATCGAGCACCGCAATCATCGGCCACGCCAGGATCAGGCCACTGGCGGGGCAGGCAATGGCGCCCAGCATGCCCAGTTTCCAATCACTGAAATCGATATCCAGCATGCGCACGCCAAGGGCGAAGAGCATCAGCGGGATGCACACACCGCCGAGCATATTCAGGGTTTCCAGCAGCCACTCTGGCAGGGGCACGCCGCCGAGATTGACCGACAGCCCGGCAATACTGGCAAAAACGATGGGCAGCTTGAGCCGTTTGATGATCGACGTATGGGGGTCGAGCATGTAAAGCCCCACCGAAAAGTGCAGCAACATTTCCACGATGAACAGCACAATGGCCGCCGGCAGGGCCTCATCGCCGAAGGCCAATACCAGCAGCGGAATCCCCATGTTGCCGGAATTGTTGAACATCATCGGCGGCAGGAAGGTCTTCAGGTTAAGCTTCAGAACCTTTGCCAGGGGGTACAGGACAATACCTGATCCGAGCACAACCACGGTGGCCGCCAGTGCCAGCCGGGCATACTCCTGCAGCGGAGCCTGCTGGTCTGCAAGAACGGCAAAGACCAGCATGGGCACAAACAGCTCCATGTTGAGAACGTTCAGTCCCTGGATATCGGGGGTCCGATAACGGCCGTAGAGGGCGCCGCAACCAGCGATCAGGAACACCGGCAACATGGTGGACAGGATCTGGCCAATCATTGAACAGGCTCCGGGAGAAAGTTTGGAAGTTTTTGTTGGATAAACCGTTAGGTTCGCAAGTATCGGCCCATCTGGGCAAGTGTTAATCGACGATGTTCGACCAAAGCCGGATATGGACACTGTGGCGACATCGAGAGCAGGCGGTTGCGATGGCCGTTCGGGCCCACCACAATACCGTTTTCCAATGTTGTTATCTGCCCTGGAGAGTCCCTGTGTCCAGCCCGTTTGATCAGCCGGTTTCCCGGGAACACACCTGTTCCGTCAAGTTTGATGCCCGCAAGGCGGTTTTTGGTACCGAGGATGTTATCCCGGTCTGGGTGGCCGATATGGATTTCGCGGCACCGGAGGCTGTTACCCGTGCGTTGAAGGCGCGGGCGGAACATCCGGTATACGGCTATACCCTGTTTCCGGACAGTCTTTACCAGTCGATGATTGACTGGTTTGCCAGTCGCCATGACTGGGAAATTCGGCGTGAGTGGATACTGATGGCGCCCGGCGTGGTGCCATCGATCAACGCCGCGTGCATGGCCTACGCGGGACCCGGTGAGGGTGTCATCATCCAGCCGCCGGTCTATCCGCCGTTTTTCAGTTCGGTGCGGCACAGTGGCCGGGTGGTGATCGAAAACCCGCTGGTGCCGGAGGATCCTGTCACCGGAGACCTGGGCCACTACCGCATGGATCTTGATCATCTGGAGCAATGCGCTGCCCGCCCGGATGCCCGAATCCTGCTGCTGTGCTCGCCCCATAACCCGGTGGGCCGGGTTTGGTCCGAGGAAGAGCTGAGGGCGGTACTGGATATCGCCCGCAGGCACCAGCTGGTGGTGGTCTCCGACGAGATCCATTGCGATCTGACCTTCCCGGATAAACCGCGCCACGCAATGCTGGCGAACCTGGCCGGTCCTGAAGATGCACTGGTAACGGCGGTTGCACCGAGCAAGAGTTTCAACATGCCCGGCCTCGGCCTGTCAGCCCTGGTGATCCCTGATGCTGATCGGCGCAAGGCCATGAAGGCGGTGTTCGAATCCATGCATCTGCCCCAGTGCAATCCGTTCAGTATTGCCGGGTTTGAGGCCGGCTACCGTCATGGCGGTCCCTGGCTGGACGATCTGATGGCCTATCTGCAGGCGAACCGGGACTATGTGGTGGAAGCTGTTGCTCAGCGCCTGCCCGGCATTCGCGTGTCCGCACCGGAGGGCACCTATCTTATGTGGCTTGATTGCCGCGAACTGGGCCTGGACGATGCGGGCCTGAAACGCTTTTTTGTCCGGGAAGCCCGTGTGGGCATGAACCCCGGACTCTCCTTTGGCGACCCGGGCAGTGGCTTTATGCGCCTGAACATCGGCTGCGCCAGATCGATTCTGGAAGAGGTCATTGGCCGCATCGAAGCGGCTCTCTAGTTAGTTGTCCGTTTCTCGTTACTGTTGGCCTTCCAGCGAACAATGATCCTCAACCAGTTGCCAGCGAGGAGGCTTGTTCATGCCGGGCATATCGCCGTTGGTTGCCCGGATAGCCTCCCAGATCTGGCCGCCGTGGGTGACCAGGCTGCCAACCGTGTAGCTTTTGGAAAAGAGCCATGGATCCGGTCGAACGCACATACCCGAGGCCGTCTCACCCCGCTTGCTTTTACCGGCGGTTTGGTTGGCTCCTGTCGGTGTTCCTTCCGGGTCGCCCTCATTGTTGGCCTGATCAACCTTTTGCTTCCGGCCCTGGCAGTCCGGCACAGAATCCAGCTCCTTCCAATCAAACGTAATACCCGGCTCCAGGCCTTCGTGCAATTCGCGGGACTCATACCAACTGCCTTTGTGAAAGACCGCGGCACCGGCTGGATAATAACGGGTAGGTACCCACTTGGACTCTTCGGGATCACAAGGTTCAGCCGCAACCGGTGCTGATAGGCCAGCGGTCAACAGGACCAGAGCCAGGCAAAAGAAGGGGCGAGAATTTTCTGGGATAGATTTAATCATGGGTGTCTCCTTTTGCTAACTGCTCTGGAGTTGGGTAGTGGGTACGTTTCCGGGTCTGCGTGGCCAGCACCAGCCCGGCCAGGATCAGCGCCCCGCCTACAACATGAAACAGGCCGAGGGATTCGGCCAGGAAAATGCCTGCAAGAATCGAGGCAAACACAGGGGTCAGGTACATGAAGATGGCCGCCCTGGCCGGGCCAATTTTATGCACACCGTGGTTCCAGAATCCATAGGCCAGGATCCCCGGGAAGATGGCGAAGTACAGCAACGGCATGGCGGTGCTTTTTGATAGCTCAAAGCCGCCGGAGAAGAAAATCAGATCCGTCAGATAGAACGGCAGCACAACCAGCGTGCCCAGAAGAATCTGCGTGGTAAGAAAGGTCAGCGCAGGCAGAGGCACGGCCTGTCGCCGCAATAGCACCGAGAACAGGCCCCAGCTGAATACCGCCGCCACCATGATCAGATCCCCCGGCTGGGCCTGAAGGCTGGTGAGCACCGATAGATCACCGCGGGCAATCACGGTAACGATGCCGGTGATTGCCAGTGCGATCCCGAAGGCCTGGACCGGACGGGTGCGGTCGCCGAGGAGAATCCAGGCCAGCAGTGCCACGAAAATGGGGATGGTGGCGTTGATCAGGGCAATATTGGTAGCGGTGGTTGTGGTCGCCGCCAGGTACAGCAGGGTATTGAACGCCCCCACGCTGAAGGTCGCCAGGGCCAGCATGGAACCGAATCGCTGGCGGATAACCTGGCGGTGGCGCCAGATACCCGGCAGGCCGAAAGGCAGCAGGATGGCCAGGGCGATAACCCAGCGCCAGAACGACATGGAGAGCGGCGGAATGTTCTCTACCGTGCCCCGGGCAACCACCGCGTTACCGGCCCAGAACAGCGGCGTAAGAACCAGACCGATGTAGGCCAGGCCGGGAATACGTGATAAAACTCCGGCGTTCTCGGAAGACACAAAGGCTCCTCTGGGTTGGTGATGCCCGAAAAAAGCCTAGCATACTACTCTCCGGGAACTTCTGCCTCCGTACCAATGTGGTAGGCGGCAAAACCGGCCATCACTACCTGGTCCACGGCCATACCGATAACCCGGCCATCGGTGGTGGACCGGATGGGGTGCTGGGCATTGGTGATCGGATCGGAGACGTAACCGAGAATCTCCCCTTCCGATACGTTTGCTCCCAACTCAATTTCGCTGAACAGGATCCCGCCGTGGTCCGCGCGGATCCAGTCGGAATCGTAGTAGACCGGCTCCGGATCGCCCCACACGAACATTCGGGAGATCATGCCCTGGCGTTCCATCAGGCTGGTGAGGCTGTTCACGCCGGCGCTGATCTGGTGCTGTTGGATACGGTGGGATTCGCCGGCTTCCAGGGTGACGGTGCGAATACCGGCTTCCACAGCGGCCGTGCGCAACATGCCCGCAGAACCGGAGCTGTGAACCACCGCCATGCGGTCAAAGCCCCGGGTGAATTCCGCCACGTCCGGGTTATTCATGTCGGCGCGAAGTTGCGGCAGATTGGTGCGCTTCAGTGAGCCGGTGTGAATGTCCACCAGCATGTCGCACTTGCGAATCACGTTCTCGAACAGTGAATGGGCAATCCGGTCGGCCAGGCTGCCATTGGGGCTGCCCGGAAAATGCCGGTTGAGATCTCGACGATCGGGCAGATAACGACTGCCCTGCTGGAATCCGGGCAGGTTCACAATCGGCACGCCAACGACCGTGCCCGACAGTTTTTCCGGGTTCAGGTCATACATGGTCTGGCGGATAATTTCGATGCCGTTCAGCTCGTCCCCATGGATGGCGCCGGTGAGGCACAGCGTGGGGCCGGCATTGATACCGTTAACCACCAGTACCGGCGTGGTCTGGGACAGACCGGCAATCTGGATGCCTGGCGTCCAGGCCAGGCGGGTAGACGTGCCCGGCATGACATCGTTGTCGAGCAGGGTGAATACCTTGCCCTCGCGAATTTCGGGTTCGGGTTGCGGCTCAGGTTCGGCCACCGCTTCGGTTGCCATAACCTCGGATTCTGCGGCATCTGCATCGGTATCAGCGGGCGCTGAAACCTGTGCCTCCGGTGGCGGTGCAACCTGCTTCAGATCGATATTCGGGGCCACTTTGCGGGAACCCGCTGAGGGGGTATCGATACCGACTCCGCCCTGTGGGGCTTCCGGCTTACGGGCCTTGTTGTCCTTCCCTTTGGTCTGCAGGGGGGCCGACTGTTCAACGTCTTCGACGCTCTCGTCCTCGGCCAGTTCCGCGATCAGGACTTCGGATTTTTTGCTGGCCTTTGCCGAATCGGTTTCGGCCAGAACAGGCGCCGACAGCCAGGGTATGACCAGGCTTATCAGCAGGATCCGGCGGGACGGTTTTTGAAGCCGCTCAAACAGCATATTTCCTCACGGTTCGTCAGTGTGCGCTCAAGGATAGAGTGCCTTTGGCGGTCATGAATACTGCTGTGACAAAGGTTTAATGCCACTTTCATGAAATCCGGGCAAGTTATAACGAAGACAGTTATACGCCGGAAAAGTGATTAACAATATGGGTGTTTTGCGAAATCCCGTGTGCTTTCGTTACTCCCGCGTTAGCTGTCGTGTACGGCATGCCACAGATCGTCCTCCCGGAACGCCCTGTGCTCGGCCTCCAGCTTCAGCAAATGCGCCAGGGCTGACCGTGCCGCAAGGCCGTGGATGGCGGCCGGAACATCGTCATAGGCTTTTGCGGTAAGAGCTTTCAGATCCGCTGGAGCCAGGGCTTCCAGCGCACGGGCCACCTTGTGCTCACGGGACAGGCGGTGGGTGATGAGGAAATCGATCACCGCTTCGGGATGCCCCATCAGGAAGCCGTGTGCTGGCGCAATGTAGCGAATGGATTCGGCCAGCAAGTCGTAGAGCGACTCGATGTAGGCCTTCATGTCGCCGTCCGGCGGATTAATGACCACCGTTGAGCCCTGCATGATGTGGTCACCGGAGAACAGCAGCTTCTGGTCGATCAGCAGAAAACACAGGTGATTCGAGGCATGGCCCGGGGTATGCAGCACCTTCAGGAGCCCGGCTTCGGTCACAATCAGATCACCGTGCTCCGGTTCATCGTCGGCCCGGAAAGTCTGGTCCTGGCCGGCACCCGGGGGCGCCGGCCAACCGAACACCCGGCAACCGGTGCGCTCTTTCAGGGCCGCTACGGCCGGCGAATGATCCTGGTGCGTGTGGGTCACCAGAACCTGATCAATCACTCCCCCGGTCACCTCCAGAATCCGCTCGATATGGGGCTCGTTGGCGGGGCCGGGGTCAATCACCGTGAAGCGTTCCTGGCCCAGAATGTAGGTGTTGGTCCCGGGCCCGGTCATCATTCCCGGGTTGGGCGCCGTCAGCCGGGTGACCCGGGCCGCAACCTCAACCGGCTCACCGGGAATAATCTCCGCCCGGGTCGAGCCTTCACCCTCCGGATCCAGCTTGGCCGCCTCATCATAGGCCGGCGCTCCGGGTTCCAGCGTCACCGGCTTGCCCTTTTTGACCGCCGGCCAGGGCTGATTCGGGTACGGTTCAGGGGGATTGGCGTGGGCATAGCGCATCAGCGCATCGGTGGTCTCGAACCCGTTCAGCACCCGCAACGTCCGAATCGTCGGCAACCCCAGCAACCGCTGGCCGTTCCGATGATCCTCAAGGGCCTGCTCCGGGCGGATCCAGACATGATCGATGGTTTCGATACCGTCGTGCCCGGCCAATTGACCTTCCGGAGCGGGCGTCACAAAAAACCGCGTATCGAAACGCCTCGGCGGCCCCGGTGGCGTGATCCAGTGGCCGAGATAGGCCAGCCTGTCCAGCGGAAGCGCCAGCCCGTGCTTTTTGCATAGACTGGCCAAAGACAGATCGCCATCGAACACCGACCTCCGGTCCGCATGGGCCGGATGATCCCCGGATATCGGGTTGCCCTGCTTATCCACCGCAACCAGAACCCCGGACTCCTCAAAACACTCCCGAACCGCCGCCAACATATAGTCCGCGCCGCCTTCATCGACACTCATGGTCTGACTGATCTCAGCGTCTCCGGACCCGATAATATGGTCCTGACCGTGAGTCTCGTTTTCCTCGACCCGCCCACCGGGGAACACAAAATAGCCGGGCATAAACACGGCGTCCCAGGTACGTTGCAGCAGCAGGACCTCAAGACCGTCGGCAGTGTCTCGAACCAGAACCAAGGTGGCAGCAGGGCGAATATCCATAAAACTCCATCTTCAAATATTTATTGTCAGTGCGCGGGAGTGATACGAACGATGGCAGGGAAGGGCTTTCCAAAACTGTCTGTCGCCATGGATGGCGACAGTCAAGCGTCACATGGACGTGCCGTAAGGAGCGCGTTTTGGAAAGCCCTTCCCTGCCGTCGCTCCACCAAAACCATAGGCGCGGAGGTCTCATAGCAAGATAACCGATTTGGGACTGGGCGTCTTGAGATGAACACTAAAGTCGAACAGCGTATGATTCGCCCCAAGATCCTCAGCGAAAACAGGAACCCCCGTGGCCCGAATCAAACTCTCCTTCCCGGACGACGTCTTCTGCTTCGAAACCAGAATGCCCGTCAGAATCACCGACATCAACGGCGCCAACCACCTCGGCAACGACGCCCTGATCTCCATGCTCTCAGAAGCCCGGGCCCAGTTCCTGGTCAGTTACGGTATCCAGGAAGCGAGCAAAGACGGCACCGGCATTATCGTTACCGACCTGGCCACCATGTACCAGTCAGAATCCTTCTTCCCGGAAATGCTGCGCTTTGAAGTGGGTCTGATGGACTTCAACAAGTATGGCGGGGATTTCGTGTTCCGGGTCACCAAGGCCGAGAGCGGCCAGCCGGTGGCACTGGCCAAATACGGATTCGTCTTCTTCAACTACCACCGCAAGGAAGTGGTGCCGGTGCCCGAGAGCTTCCGCTCACGCTTTGCCTGAGGCGAGCTCCGCTTTCAAACGCGTCATGCCGGCACGGTAAAAGCTGTAAGCCATGGCGCCCGCAAACAGATTGCCCACCAGCGCACCACTCATAAGGCCGTAGACCCCGTTGATCTGGCTACCGATCCAGAGCAGGGGCAGGAAGCACAGGAACAGGCGCAGGGTGGAGACCAACAGGGCCCGCATCGCCAGGCCGAGGGCATTGCACACCGACACCATCAGCATACAGACGCCCAGACCGCTGTAGCTAAGCGGCACCCGCACCAGATAACCGGCCAGAACCTCCTGCACATCACTGTCGCTGGAGAACAGCTCCGATACCAAGCCGGAAGCCACCACCCAGGTCAGGCCGATGGCCAGCTGCCACACCACCACAAACCGGACCGCAAGGCGCACCAGTTTCCGGATCTGCTCGATATCCCCGGCACCCAATAAACGGCCAATCATCGGCGGCATCGACATGGTCAGGGCCAGCACCACTACGATGGAGAAAAATTCCAGGCGGGTACCCAGGCCCCAGGCGGCAACGGCGGCGGAGCCAAAGCCGGCGACAAGAGCCGTTGCCAGCATGGCCGAGACAGCGGGCATCAGTTGGCTCACCATGGCCGGGGCCATGATGCCGTTGAGCTGTCTCAGGGCCTTCCAGAGGGCAAGCTCCTGAAGATCGAAACGCACCCATTGGCGTTTCAGGAGTTTCGGGTAGATGACCAGGCAGCCGATACCAAAAGAGGTAATGGTGGCCCAGGCGGCGCCAGGTAGTCCCCAGCCGAAAACAAAGATATAGAGCGGGTCCAGGGCGATGTTGGTCAGGCTCGTGGCCACCATCATGTATCCCGGTAATTTGGTGTCACCGTGGGACCGGCAAACGCTGTAGCCGAAGTACAGGAAGGCTCCGGTCCAGGCGGCCATCAGCCAGGGAACCCAGTACTGCCGGATAAGGGGCAGAAGCGAGTCTTCTGCGCCAAGCGCGGTCATGATGTGCCCCTGCAGAAACCACAGAGCCCCGCAGATCACGAAGACGAGGCTGCCGCCAACGGTAATGATCAGTCCGCCCAGCCGGTAAGCGCGCAGTTCATCGCCGCCACCCAGTGTGCGGGAGACGATCGCCGTGGTCGCAATGCCCAGACCCACCTGAAGGCCGATGATCAGTTGCTGCATCGGCAGTGTGAAACCCAGTGCCGCCAGCGGATCCCGGCCAAGCTGACCCACGAAGGCACTGTCGGCCAGCTGGAAGGTCATCAGGGACAGTACCCCGAAGAGCATGGGCCAGGTCATGCTGTAGAGCTGGCGGGCCAGGGATGGGTTTTGGGTGGTGGTCTGCACGGGGTGTTGTGGGCCTTCGGTTGGGGTTCGGGCTTTGGGCGGGGATTCTAACAGGTCCTGGCTTGGGTGTTAGCAAAGCAGCCGGTGCGACTTTCCAGGACACGCCGTGAACCCATCCATGGGGGCTTGGCATTGCCATCCCTGGCAATGCACAGTCCTGGAAAGTCGCACCGGCCGCTTCGCCCGGGCTCAGGCGATGCTGCCAACTGCCGGATTATTGATTGCCGGTTTTAAAGCGCCTTCAACGCCGCATCGTAATCCGGCTCGTTCTTGATCTCATCGACCAGCTGGCTGTGGATGACCTTGTCGTTCTCATCCAGTACAACCACCGCACGGGCGCAGAGACCGGCCAGGGGACCGTCCTGGATGGCGACGCCGTAGTCCTGCTGGAAGCTGTAGTTCCGGAAGGTGGAGAGGGTTTCGACGTTTTTCAGGCCTTCGGCACCGCAGAACCGGGCGGCGGCGAAGGGCAGGTCAGCAGAGACGACGAGGACCACGGTGTTGTCCAGGCTGCCGGCCTTTTCGTTGAATTTCCGGGTGGAGGCGGCGCAGACGCCGGTGTCGATGCTGGGGATGATGTTCAGGATTTTGCGTTTGCCGGCCCAGTTGTCGAGTTTGACTTCTTCCAGCCCGCTGTTGGTCAGGGTAAAGGGAGGCGCGTTGTCGCCTGTTTCGGGAAATTTACCGCTCAATTCAATGGGATTGCCGTCCAGGTTAACACTGCTCATGGTATTCGCTCCTCGGTGTCTGGTTTAGAGTCTTACGTACTCTGTGTAGACCACTTTGGATGATTTTGCCTTAATTGCCAGTGGCACTTTGTGGTTCGAAACCTTTCGCAGGATAACGCTGAACCAGCAGCAGATAACAGGCCATGGCGAGTGCTGCGCAGGCGGCGATGATCAAGGCCATGACCAGAGAGGTGTCATCGTGCAGGTGGCCGACCAGCATGCCAGCAACAGCGGCGACGGCCATCTGGGTGAAGCCGAACAGGGCCGAGGCGGAGCCGGCCATGGTGGGGAAGTTTGCCAGGGCGCCCGCCATGGTCTGGGGCAGGACCATCCCGGTGCCGATCATGAACAGGGCCTGGGGCAGAATGACTGCCCAGACGTTGAACACTTCACTCAGTGCCAGCACGGCCATAAGGCTGCCGCCAGCAACGGCAATGATCAGGCCGCGAACCAGGATCTGGTCCGGCAGCAGCCGACGGCCGAGACGGACGGCGGTCAGGTTGCCAACAATGTAGCCGGCCACCATGCAGGCAAAGTACAGACCGAACTGTTCTGTCGGCACGCCCAGGAAATCAATAAGCACGAACGAAGAACCTGACAGGAAGGCGAACAGGCCGGAGAAGATCAGGGCATTGGTCAGGGTGTAACCCAGGAAGCTGATGTCCTTCGCGATGATCCGATAGTTCCGCAGCAGGCTGCAGAGCTTCAGCGATTGACGATGCTCCGGGCGCATGGGCTCGGGAATACCAAAGGCCACCACCACGGCCATCACCAGTGCATAGCCACCCAGGGCGAGGAACACCGAAGCCCAGCCCAGCCTGGCCGTCAGCAGACCACCGATGGTCGGCGCGACCGCAGGCGCCAGGGCCATGATACTGGCCAGGATGGCGAGAATCTTGGCGGCTTCGCGAGGCGTGTAGATATCCCGAATGGCGGCCCGACCCAGAACCGGGCCGGCAGAACCGCCAAGAGCCTGCAGGAAACGGCACAGAATCAGTGTTTCGATGTTCGTCGCCAGGGCACAGCCAATACTGGCAATGGCGAAAAGCACGAAACCACCGATCATGATCGGTTTGCGACCAAAACGGTCCGCCAACGGACCGCAAATCAGCTGAGCAATGGCAAAGCCCACCAGATACAGGCTCAGTGTCAGCTGAACCTGATCGGTGCCGGTGCCAAAGTCTGAACCTATTTGTGGCAGTGCCGGCAGATACATATCAGTCGCCAGCGGCCCAAGGGCCACAGCGGCGGCGAGAAGTACCGTTGTCCAGACACTGGTCAAAGTCAGCATGGATTTCCTAATGCGTTGTCAGAGAGTTACCAAAAGAGTTACGACAGGTCAGGTTGGGAAAGGCTTTCCAAAACTGTAGAGGGCCAAGGATGGCCCGAAACAAGCGCACATGGATGTGCTCGTAGCGTGTTTTGGAAAGCCTTTCCCAACCTGGCCGACCGCCGAGTAATGGCAGTCTAGGTGAGGGGAGGCCAGAAGATAACGCCAGCAAAGCTCATACAACCTATGAGCAAAACTAATTGATTAACTTTTCAGGCCATTAAGCGTAGCGGCAACGGCATTCACCTGATTACGCAGCCACTTGTGGGCGGGGTCGTTCTGATTGCGGCGGTGCCACAGCATTAGCAGGGTAAAGGGTTTGAAATCAAAAGGTAGCGGAACCCAGGCGAAGTCTCGGAGTAAGTGTTTGCTCATGCCCTCCGGCGCCGTAGCAAGCATATCTGTTCCGCGGAGGAACTCCGGCAGGCCGGAGAAGTTGGAAACCGTCACCACGTTGCGACGAACCAGGCCACGAGTGTCCATGGCGGTTTCCACAGTCGGTTTTTCACCCGTGGCAAACAACAGGGCAATGTGGTCTGCCTTCAGGTACTCCGGCAGATCCGCTGGCGGTTTCCGGTGTTCGGGATCGTAGAACACCACCATACGGTCGGCCATCAGGCCCCGCTGCATAATGTCCGTCGCCTCCGGCGCATGTGGAGAAATCACCAGATCACAGACATCCTTTCGCAACAGATCGGCCCTGGGAATACCAGACGGAATCACCTGGAGACTGATGCCAGGAGCCTCTTGCCGCAACGTTCGCACCAGCCCGGGTAACAGCAGGTCCCGCTGGTAGTCATTGGCAGCAATGGTGAAAGTGAACTCGGCCGTGGCGGGGCTGAACGGCGGGCCCGACGACAGCGACTGCAGGTCATCCAGGATCTGGCGAATATGCGGCCCGGCCTGAAGTGCGTAGCGCGTTGGCACAATGCCGCGCCCGGACTTCACGAACAGGGGGTCGCCCAGGGCCTGGCGCAGACGTTCCAGGGTGTGACTTACCGCGGACTGGGTAACACCAAGCCTCAGTGCGGCACGGGAAACGCTGCCTTCATCAAGCACCGCCAGAAAGGTGCTGAGGGCCCGGAAATCCAGGTTGAATGTATCAATCGGGTTCATGAATGGCAGTGTAACCCGATGCCTTCGGTGGCGCTACGGCGCCTCGCCTGATTCGTTTGCCTGAATGAATGTCCCGACAGCCTCCGCCAGATCTTCGAACCAGGGGTTGTAGGTCAGCCGGCTGGTATACACCGGACGCTCCGTGTCGTGCCAGGCACTGAACCACAGATCCTCCTCTGGCAATTGACGGCAGCTCTCCAGGGAAATGTTATTTGGTTCCAGGCATCGCTGCAGCGGCGCACCCAGGCCATAAAGTTCGTTGTCTGGCGCAACCAGCAGCGACTGGTGAGAGAACTCCAGGATATTGGCATCCGGCAGATAGCTGTTCAGAAAACGGATGCGCTCATGGGCCTGCGCGTCGGGCCAGGGTGTGCGGGTATCCCGAAAGATCACCATGGCGTTCCCGGAGTTGCTGAACCGTTCCCGGAACTGTGTGACGAGATAGTCGAGATTGATCACCGAGTCCGCCGCCGTGGCAGCCAGGAATAAAGGCATATCGATACTGTCTTGCTGAATTATCCGGCTCTGGGCCGCCGATATAACGTCGCCGATCTGACTGCCGGCGTTGAAGGAAAACGACTCGTACTTCACCGGATTAAGCTCGGGCTCTTTCTCTACAAAATCAGCAAACACGTCGGCAATGGGCGCCAGCCAGAGGTAGTCCCGCAAACCGTTAAGCTGCCAGGCCGGTGCAACCGCAATCAGACCTGCAGGCCGCGGCCCGGTCTCCGAAAGCGCGTAATTTGTGGCCAGTGCCCCGCCCAGTGAAAAGCCGCCAATAAACGCCCGGTCCACGTCCTGTGATAGGGCAACAAAGTGATGGCGTACCTGATCGCGCCAGACGTCGGCGCTGGCCGTCACCATATCGCCGGGCCGGGTGCCGTGCCCCTGCAGCAACAGGGTCCGGACCTCAACGCACTGATACGCCAGGTAACGGGCCAGATCCCGGAATACAAAGGGCGAATCGCTCAGGCCGTGAACCAATAGGATCCCGGTACGATCCCCGGAGCTGCAACCCGCCGACGGTGCCAGCCGGTACGGCAGGTTCCACTGCACCTGCTGTTCCCGCTCAAACCCGTCCACAGGCACCAGATTGGTATCGACATAGGCTTTGACAGATTCGACGTAGCGGTCGAAGTCGGTCACCGGTTCGGCGCCCAGGGTTGATGGCCCGGGCCTGTAGAGTTGAGTGCTGGTGGCGCAGGCGGCAGTGGCGGCCAGCACCAGTAAAGCAATCAAAGTCCTGAGGATAGTCATAGCCGGCGTGTGGGTTTCGCTCCTTTGGTCATTACTGTCGTCATTGCTGACTGTGTTGAGTGATCGTTCAAATCCCGATACTGTGACTCCAGTATACGACCCAGAACCGCCTTCCGGATGAGGAGCCCCACAGATGAACATGACCCTCGCTTTCGACGTCTACGGAACCCTGGTTGACCCCATGGGCATGTCCCGCGTGCTGGCGGAAGACGCGGGCGACAGGGCAGAAGCCGTGGCCGCGCTGTGGCGGGAGAAGCAACTGGAGTTCTCGTTTCGCAAGGGCCTGATGAAAGTCTACGAAGACTTCGGTGTCTGCACCCGCCAAGCCCTGCGCTACGCCATGGCCACCCACAAACTGACCCTGTCCGAAGAGCGCGAAAACGCCCTGATGGCAGCCTACCTGTCTCTGCCCGCGTTTGACGATGCCTTGCCGGCGCTGAAAACACTGAAAGGGCAGTATCCGCTGTTCGCGTTTTCCAATGGAAGCTACCCGGCGTTGGAAAAGGTGTTGGGGCATAACGACCTGTTGGACCAACTTGAAGGCCTGGTCTCGGTAGATGACGTTAAAAGCTTCAAACCCGATCCTGCCGTTTACACCTATGCCCGGCGAGCAACCGGTTCCTGGGAAAAGCCCCTGTGCCTTGTCTCCAGTAACGCCTGGGATGTGATTGGTGCCCGAGCTGCAGGATTACTCGCAATCTGGGTTCAAAGGGATCCGAATAAGGTGTTTGAAGATTGGGGAATTCAACCGTCTGCTGTAATCAACAGTCTCTCAGAACTAGAGGCAACCTTGAAGAACCTCTGATGCCAGCGGAGGCGGGTGTTGGGGTAGGCTTTCCAAAACTGTAGAGGGCCAAGGATGGCCCGAAACAAGCGCACATGGATGTGCTCGTAGCGGGTTTTGGAAAGCCTACCCCAACACTCGCCGGCAAACTCCAAAGCATCCCAAGCAGAAGGCTCAGTCCGACCGCAAAGCCAACCACTCCGCCAACTCCAGCCAACTCTGACGAGGCGCCTTGCTCCCGGCAAGAATGCCCATATGGCCACCCGGCACAACCCGGAACGTCTTGTCCGCAGAGCTCACATGATCCATCACCCGCTTGGCCGCACCCGGCGTCACGAGCGTATCGTCGCCCCCGGCGATGGCCAGTAAGTTGGCACTCACATTGTCCAGCCTGGCAACGTCTTCGCCGATCTGTATTTCCCCTTTGGACAACTGGTTGTCGATCCAGACCCGCACCACCGTGTCCTGAATGATCCCGCCGGGGTAGGCCACCATACGGTCCAGAAACGCCGATGTGGTGGCGTGACTGGTGACAAACTCCCGGTCACCCAGACGGATGATCAATTCCCAGTAACTCATCACGCTGGCAATCGGATTGGTCAGCTTGAACCCGATGGTATTGGCCCAGCCGGGAGTGTGAAACCAGTGAGGTTTCACATCGTGTAGCCGGAACCCGGTGCGTTTCCGCACAAACCCGGCCACATCCGCCATGCGCTGATTCACAAGCCCCAGAATCCCGGATGCATGACTGTCGATCGGCGAGCCCAGCACGATGGCGTTGCGCACGTGCTGATCGTTGCTGAGTGCGGAATAGAACAGCGTGAACATGCCACCCATACTCCAGCCATGCAGCGACAACTCCTGTTCACCGCTGTGCTCACGAACCCGGTTCAGGTAGGCCGGCAACAACTCGGCCACATAGGTATGCAGGTTGTAGTGACTGTGCTCCCGCGTTGGTATGCCCCAGTCAATCAGATATACCTCGAACCCCTTGGCACGCAGAAACCGAACCAGGCTGCGCTGGGGAAACAGATCGTAGATCAGCATATTCACCGCCAGGGGCGGCACGATCACAATCGGTGTCTTATGGGCCGTTCGCTCAACCGGAATGGTCTCGCCTTCCAGCTCAATGAAATCCTCGGCCAGTGGCGGGTAGTAACGCAGGCTTACCAGGCCATCGGTATACAGAGTCTCAAACGGCGTCTGCCCGGCCTGAACCAGGCTGGCGGCCCGGAACACCCGGTCGAAGGCGTTGCCGGCATAAAGGGCCGTTTGCCGGGTAACGCCTGCCGCCCGGTCAGCGGCGGATTTGAAGAGATTGGGCATGGGAATGTCCATGGAGAATTTGACGCTCACTATACGGATTACCGAACTCTGCTGTCCCGTCTTGCAGGTCAGACATCGAGATTATCCATGGTGAGGTGCAAATCACCATGGCAGAAGCGTCCAAACCGGTGGGCAAACCGGTCACTTCAGGCCACTGCCCAATGCGGTCTGTGGTTGCTATCATTAGCCCCTATTTGCAAACAATAACCAGAAACAGGACCGCCATGCTCAGCTTTCTCCCTGCCCCCGTGATCGGTGTACTCAATTCCATCCTGTTGGGAATCAACACCCTGTTCTGGTGCATACTGCTTTATATACCGGCCATTCTGAAACTGATCATCCCCATTCAGGGCTTCCGGGTCCTTTGCACCCGAGTCATCATCTGGATCGCGGAAGCGTGGGTTGCCTGCAACACCGGCTGGATGAAGCTGACCCATGGTACGAAATGGGATGTGAAAGGCGCGGAGAATCTCCAGCGGGAAAGCTGGTACCTGGTGCTGGCCAATCACCAGAGCTGGGTGGACATCTTCGCCATGCAGCGGGTGTTCAACCATCGGGCGCCGTTCCTGAAATTTTTCCTCAAGCAGCAACTGATATGGGTGCCCGTCATAGGCCTGGCATGGTGGGGCCTCGATTTCCCATTCATGAAGCGTTACACGAGGGAGTACCTGATCAAACACCCGGAGAAACGCGGTGAAGATTTGCGGGCAACGCGTCGGGCCTGTGAGCAGTTCCGCCATACCCCGGTCAGTGTGATGAACTTCGTTGAAGGCACCCGGTTTACCCAGGCCAAACACGACAAACAGAAGTCGGCCTACAAGCACCTGCTGACACCCAAGGCTGGCGGTGCCGCTTTTGTGCTCGACGCCATGGGCGATTCGATCCAGACGCTGGTGGATGTGACCATCGCCTATCCGGACGGAGCACCCACCTTCTGGGAGTTTATCTGTGGCCGGGTCAAGGAAGTCAAAATGGAAATCCACACCGTTGATATCCCGGACCATCTGAAAGGCCGGGACTACTCAACGGATGCTGAGCATCGCCGGAATGTGAAAAACTGGCTGGGGGATCAGTGGCAAGCGAAGGATGAACGGCTGGAGCGGATGCTGGCCTCCTGAATCAGGAGGACAGTTTGGCCAGTGTTTGCAGCGCAAGCTCCCGACCGATTTCATCCAGAGTGATGGTTTGCTCGACTTTCTGAAAACCGCGATCGGTGGCTTTCCACTGGCGGCTCCCGGCTTTCTCAGGTGGAACGCCATTGGAACTGAGCATCACACGGATGCTGCCGTCGCGAACGTCCAGAACCTGCACTTCGAATCGGTCGCTGGCAAGCTTCCGAAACACCAGTAACATGTCCGCGTGTTCGCCCAGTGCGCGCATTTCCAGCCGGCGCCGATCCGGGGAGAGGCGAGAGAACTCACCGGTTTCCAGTGCGTTATCGGTAATACGCATGATGGCCGCCCGATCCACCACCGTGACGCCGGCCTCAACCATCTGGCTGACGAGCCCACTCTGGAGTTCAAACGCCGGTCCGGCAGGGCCTGTCTGGCGATTAGAACGGTATTCACCCTGCGCTGCTGCCTGGCCCTGTGCCTGGAGATTGACGTTGCCGTCGGGAATCTCCCCATTCAGAGAGGCTCGTGTTGATACCACGCCACGGGTGTTGCTGCTCCAGTCGCTGACCTGGTCGTCGAAGGCGCGATTCCAGAACACGGCCATGCGGGGTGGCTGTTTGCCGAAGGCACCTTTGAAGCGTGAGAGAATCACGTCCACGCTTTCTGTGCGCTGGGGTGCCGAACGATCTTCTTTCAGGTCTTCATCAGTCAACGGCTTCTGGGCCGGCGCCATCATCGGCGCAGCCTCATGGGTCTGGTCGGCGGCCAGGGCAAAACCCGGCGCCAGCAAGGGCACGCAGAGTGCCAGCGCAAATCGCTTCATCAGTTAAGCTCCCGGACTTCCACGCGGTATTGCAAAGGTTGCGTGCTGGTAGACAGTTCACGATAGGTGGCGATGCTGTTCGCCGGGATGGTCGAGCGCTGCCACGTGGGTTTCACATCGGTGGGCACCCCGTCCTGATCGAAGAATTGGGTACGGGCTTCAATCCGGTAATCGTAATCCGTGTGGTTGCGCAGAACCACGTACACCTCTGTGGTTCCGGTTGCCGTTGGCCGCTGGCCGTGCTGGACCAGTGACAGGCGATAGCGTTCGCCGTCCTCCACTTGGCCGAACCCTCGGCTCCAGGTGCGCTGCAGGTTGTAGTCGGTGAATGCCACGGAGTTCATGGTGATTGGCGCGGTGCGCTCGATCAGGTCCGTGCTGCTGGCGGATTTGACGGCACAGCCAGACAGCAGGCCCAGGCAGACCGCTGCTGCGGCCATGGATTTAATCAGTGTGTTCATTGGGTTCCTCCGGAATCCGGACGGCGAGACGTGGCGAAGGCCAGACCTGCCCCGCGACCATCAAATTTGAATTCGGTATTGTCGGCAAGGCCTGGCACGGGCTGACCGGTGTTATCCAGAAAACGGACAGTGACTGGATCGCCGTCGGCGGCTGTTACAGGTAACAGGTGTATGGTGTCGGGCAGCCCCGCCCAGTACCGGATGTCTGCCCGGGTATTGGCGGACGCTGACATACCTTCGGCCGCAACGCTGATCAGGCTGATGGCGGCGTATCCGGCCCCGACGGCGCCGCCGGCAGCGTTACTGAAGCCGGCCAGCATGCTGTCCTGGCTGATGCTGCTGAGGGTGGAGCCGACGGCCCGGGTGTTTTCCTTGAACTGGATCTGGCCCTCGACAATCCGATCTATAGCCCGGCCCCCGCGAGTGGAGGCCTGGAAGAAAATATCTTCCATGGGGTACAGAGCGGACCATTCCTCACCGTTACGGACTTCGGCAGCCACATCCTGGAAGTTCTTGCCACGGCGATAGACCAACTGATAGTGCCCGACACCGTCACCCAGCTTTCTGGGAGACCTGCCCGTTTCCACGATCAAAAGCGCGTTGTCGTCGGCTTCCGGAATGGGGGCGTCCGGCCGATAGAGCTTCAGTTCCTCGAAATGCTCCCGTGCCAACTGGTCACTGCCCATTTGCATCGCGGACCAGCCGGCCAGATACAGTAGCAGTGCGAAGTCGGTACTGTTCTGCTCCTCTTCGGCAAAGGCGTCTTGCAGCAATCCAGCCAGGAAGCTGGCCCGTGCGTTGCCGTAGTCGCCTTCCTCAAGGTAGATCAGGCCCAGGTACAAGTAGACCATGGCGCGCTCATAGGGCTCGCCCTTGAAGTCCTTTTCGGCTTCTTCGTACCAGATGCTTCGGGCTTTTCGCGCGGCGTCGGTATCGGCGTAGACGTTCTCGATCTCCAGACGTGCCTGGGTAAGCGTATTCTTCGCTTCCTCGCGATAGCCGGCGCGGTAGGCCTTGACCCCAATCTCCATCAGGTTGAGGACCTTGTTGCGCCGGCCTTCTTCAAACAGGTTCTGGAAGTCGGCCTGAAGGATCTCGGGTTTGCTGCTGACCAGCGACTGTTCAGCCGGGGCCAGCGTTGCCCGGTCATAGACTTTCGGGCCTCTGGCGCAGCCCGCCAGTATGCCGGCGATCGCCGAGGCCAAGACCGGCTTCAGCCAGGTGTTATCGGTAAACCACATTGTCACGGGCCGCCTTTCTCATTTCGTAGAGTCCGCTCCAGACAATGGTGCCCAGCTCGAGATCGACCATCTCGAAGGTCACCTGGCTGTAGCGTGACTGGGTTCCGGTGTTGCGATCGATGGCGTCCAGTGACGAAATGCGGCCACCGAGGCGGAAGTCGGCGCCTGCCTGAGCAGCGGTTTGACGAATGGTGCCGCCATCCACCGCGCCATCCCGTTTCAGATCCCGCTCTTTCTGGACCATGTCGGAGAAGTGACGACCAACAAAGATCATCCGGCCGTTAGCAGCCCGGTTCAGTTCAATGCGCAGGCGATCGGTCAGCATGTTGGTGTTGATCACCGAGGTGCTTTCGTTCTTGATGTATTCGTTATCGATAATGATCCGGGGTGGTGTTGAACGGCCGGTGAGCATGGGGTTGGCCAGCATGTCACGCATCATCTGGTCAGTCATCGCGACCACATCCTGGCTCTCGATCCCCACGCCGCCCACACTGCCTGTAGTCGATACGTCCTCATAGACACTGGGCTTACCCTGTACGTTTTCGATCTTGCTGGCACAGCCGGAAAGAAACAGGGACGTCAGGACCAGAGCGCAGGCCGGTTTGAGAGTGTTTTTGGTGAACATGTATATCTCCAGTTATGTCAGTAGGCACGCGCGAGGGCTTCTGCCAATTCCGGGTAGATCTGTCGGGTTGCTTTCATGGCATCGGCAAAGTTGCCGGTGTGGCCGTATTTTGCTTTCAGGTAGCGAGCCATGGAATGAATGTCATCAAAGCTGCGGTCTGAGGAGGCGCGAATGGCTTCCCAGCCGCCTGAGGCGCTGATCGCCGTTTCCCGACCAACAGACTTGCCGATTTCGGCCCCCACGGCACCACCGAGAAAACCGCCAACGAAAGGAATCTGCTCCAGGGCTTTTTCTCCTGCGTAGGCGCCGGCTGCTGCGCCGACTCCGGTGCCAACCGTTGCGCCGATATTGGCGTTGATGGCGGAGTTCACCCACTCGGCAAGTACGTCATCGCTGGTATACGGGCTCATGTATTTGCCAAGGTTGTCCTGGCGAACCAGTTGTTCAAGCAGTTCCTCTTCGGTGGGAATCCGGATGTTTCCATCCCCGTCGCGAAGTTTACCGGTTTTCGCGGCGGCCAAGAGTTGTTTTGACGGTGCTTCGTTACTCATCCGGTCGACCAGTCGCTCCGGCAGCCCCCCCACCTTGAGTAAAGAGCGATGGTCATCTGTCATGCCCGTGTAGTATCCCGTCCGGATTTTCTTAACAATCTGATACTGGCCGCCCACTATTTCATAGGTTGCGGGAATGTTGTCCTCATCGGGATAGGCATTGAGTACCTGGATCAGCAAGTCGTCAGTTTTGGCTCCTTGATCCAGAGCGGCCTTGAGGTCTATACCACGCAGACCCTCCGGGCCAATCAACCAGGCCTTGTAGCGAGCAGGTAGCAGATCAACGTAGCCCGGTACCTGGCTGTTTGCTGCATGATAGGCAAGCGTGTCGGTCTCGGGTGCCAGGTCAATCAGCCTGAGCACCGCCGACGGGCGATAGACAGAGTTTGCTCCACTAGTCCTCAGATAGGCCGCAATTTCATCGGCAGTCTGAGGGTTTGCTTGCTCGAAATCCCTGCGCTGCTGATCAATGACTGCCAGGACGCTGTCTTTATGGTGCTCGGTGATGAAGTCTCGTGCCACTGCCTGTTCTGCGGCTTCATCACTCAGTGATCCCATAAACATCATTGGCGTTGGGAAATACAGGGACAGGTAGGAGTCAATGGAATAGCTCACGCGGCTCTCCAGCAGCGTTTCACCCTGCCAGCTCAGCGCGTAGATATCCTCGTACTGAACTGCGTCGTGATAGGGAATCAGTGACAGGGTGACCATGTAGCCCAGGAAACTGACGCCGTTAAAGTCTGCCGAAGCCTTCACTTCAGTCGTTCGCGTGACGACCACCTCAGGCGCATCAGGGGATTCGGGAACCAACCAGTCAGGACGATCGTCTCCGACGACGGTGAAGGGGACTGTCCCGGTGGTATAGGAAGCTGTGCTATTGGCGCTTACGCTGCTACGGTCGAATTGATAGACCTGACACCCTGCCAGAAAAACGGCCATGGCAAGACTGACGAAAGCCTTGCCTGCCCTCGAAGCCGCGGCGGCTTTTTTCCCAAAGCTTTGAAAACGACTGAACTTCATTTTGATACCCAAATTCCACTGGTTGAAATGAGTCCGGGACAGCGACACTCCGGAATTCGGGTAAATGTATAAACAATTTTTAATGGATGCGCCTCGCCTCAAGCGCACCAAGGTGAGGCATCTCTAATAATGGAATAGAAGGGTTAGGAATGTGTATTTTCTAACTAAATGAAAAATAGGCAGTAATTTCTTATTTCCGGAAAGTATAGAGAAATGAAAAACAATGCAAAAATTTGTTAACCATGCCAGTAACTGGCGTTGATGAGGCGTTTATCGTTTACTGATCATCGTCTTCAACGTCATCCGGATGTTCCCTCTTGTACCGCTCCCACTCTTCCCAGTCGTGGGGCGTTCCCGCATGGGGCCGGCGCAGATGCTTGGCGTGCTCCATGGCGTTGTGGCGCAGGCTGTGGTCCCGCTCTTCCTCTTCCTTGTCAAAACCGTACTTTTTCAGAAATTCGTCAGGGCTGATGGGCATGGCGCACCTCCATCAAAGGAATATGTCCTTGTAAGTACGATGCGCCTGCCTGCGTGGTTTTTCAACCGCCGTCGGAACTGGCCCCGGTGGGTATCTCCTGCGCTTCCACCAGCTTGAAATTGATCTGTCTGCGCTCCTCGTCTACCCCTGCAAAGCTGACCGTCACCGGCTGTTCCAGTTGGAATATGCGGCCGTTCTTGTTGTGGATCAGGCGAAGCGTGACCGGGTCAAAGCTGTATTTGCCATCCAGATCCTTGCAGCTGACGAACCCTTCCAGACCGTTGGCATCCAGTCGTACAAAGAAACCGGCCGGCACGGTGCGGCTGATCACACCGCCCATGGGTTCTTCGCCGAGTGTTTTGGCAAAGTCACTCTTGAGCCAGGCTTCCAGACTGTTTGCCGCCTGACGGGCGCGGATCTGTGCAGCCTGCAGGGCCTCGAGCTGATCCTCAGTCAAGGCTTTCATGGGGGTATCCCACAGTGCCGACTTGATCAGCCGGTGGACATAGAAGTCTGAGAACTTGCGCAGCGGCGAAGTAAACGTGGTGTAGGCGTCCAGGCCCATACCCTGGTGAGGCGCAGGCTTGAAGCTCAGCTCGGCCCGGGCCAGCTGGCGGGAGAGTATGGCTTTGACCGGTACTTCGGCTTCCAGGGAGTCGGTTTCCTTCATCAGTTTGCGGAAGCCCTCGGCCTGATGGGCATCAACGTCGGCCAGATGCGGTGCATGGCTGTCGATCAGCGCCCGGATGTTATCGGCACGATCATCACGTAGCCCGGGATGCTGGATAAACAGCCCTGCGGTCTGGTTGGTCAGGAAGTCCGCGGCGCAGCGGTTGGCGGCGACCATACACTCTTCCACCAGGCGATGGGCTTCATTCTGGATGGATGGTTCAATCAGCCGGATACGTTTGTTTTCATCCAGGCGGAGGCGGAATTCCGGCCGGTCGCCGCTTAGCAGCGCATGTTCACTGCGCCATTTCCTGAGTGCTGTCGCTGCCTGATGCAATTGGTCCAGGCTGTTGGCAACGGCGTCCGGAAGTGCCTTGATCTCATCGTCTTCCCGACCTTCGATCAGGTTTGAGACGAGCTCGTAGCTGAGCTTGCCCTTGGACTGGATAACCGCCTGATGAAAGCTGTAGTCACCGAGGCTGCCATCATTGTTGACCTGGAGATCGCACACCAGAGCCAGGCGCCTGGTTTCCGGCATCAGCGAGCACAGGCGAGTGCTGATGCTGTCAGGCAGCATGGGCAGGGGTTCGCCCGGGAAGTAAATGGCGGTGGCCCGATTGAACGCTTCCTGTTCGGCCGGGCTGTCTGTGTCGATCATGGCGGTCGGGTCGGCAATGGCAATCGACAGGGTCCAGCCGGTGGCGTTGGGTTCGGCGAGCAGGGCATCGTCCATGTCCTGGGTGCCCGGGCTGTCGATGGTCACATACGGGCGATCCGTTCGGTCTTCCCGTCCGGCCTCCCGGGACTCGATATCGCTGTCACTGAGGCTGTCGGCCTGCGCGCGTACGGCGTCTGGCCATGTGTCCGCCAGATCAAAGGTAGCCAGGGTGAAGGAGCGTTCAATGCCGGGTTCCCCGGCCTTGCCGATTACCCGTAATACCTTGGCCTGACCCTTGCCGTCCTTGATGGGATGCTTGTGAATCTGGCAATAGATGTAATCGTCCTGCTGGGCGTTCATTCGCTCCTTGGGGGGAATGAAGATCCAGCGGTTGATGCCCGGGGTCTCTGGCACCACGAAATGCCCTTTGCCTTTCACCAGGTACCGCCCCACAAAGGTGTTCAGGCGGGTTTCCAGCAGTTCGTCCACCACACCCTGGGTTTTGCCTTTCTCGACTTCCTGCTCGGTGACATTCACCCGGTCCCCGGGCAGTACCTTCTGCATCTCCTCGGGTGGCAGGAAGACATCCCGGCCCTCGTCGAGCGCTACAAATCCGAAGCGGCCATTGGTGGCTTTGACAGTTCCGGGGAAAACCACCTTGTTGTCCTTGATATCCGATTTCAGCTGGCGCAACTGGCTGAGGGCGTCGGCATTGAGCATGAAGTAACCTGGCTGGTAAAAAATGAATGATGGGGCGGAGTATAACGGTTATGGCGGTATGAGTCAGACCCGTTACGCGGGGTTAATCTCCGGGTCTTCCGAGGTGGTAATACAGACCCGGTTGCGCCCCTCATCCTTGGCCTGATAAAGGGCCCGATCCGCTTGACGAAGAATGGTATCGGTACTGTCACCCGGCAGAGCAAAGTAGCCACCAATACTGACGGTGACTTGGGTCCCGGTTTTACGGCTTTCCTGTTCCACGGATTCCCGGATGCGGAGGGCGATACGGCTTAGTGTCTCGGGATCACAGGGCGACAACAGAACCACGAACTCGTCCCCACCCCAGCGTCCCGGATGGTCGTAGGGGCGAACTCCGGCTTTCAGCCACAGGGCAACCCGGCACAGGATCTGATCGCCGGCCTGATGGCCCAGGTTGTCATTGATGCTTTTGAAATGGTCAATGTCCAGCCAGATCACGCCAAAGCCGGTCTCCTGGCGGCGGGCTCGCTGGATTTCCTCATCCAGCACCTCGTCCAGACCACGACGGTTTTTCAGGCCGGTCAGGGGATCGATCCGGGCCAGTCGGTTCAACTCATCCGTTCTTTGAGCGACTTTTTCTTCGAGTTCCCGGGTGGAGTGGCCGAGGCTCTGGGTCATTTTCTCGAAATGATCCGCCAGCCAGCCGATCTCATTATCCGGTTTATCCAGCCGCGGCAGATCGAAGCTGCCTTCCCGGACTTTTTCCACGGCGTGTTCCAGGCTCATGATGGGCTTGAGAATCCGGGACTGGATGATCAGGTGGAACAGCACCAGAGTGACCAGCAGTGTGCCCAGGAACACCGCCACCAGCGGCCACAGATAGCTGGTTGGCAGGAGTGTATTGAGGTCAAGCAGGGTGATCTCAAACCAGCCAATGGCCGGCAGGAAGGCAACCCCGGCCAGATGCTTGCGGCCATCCACCGTCACGAAGCCGCTTTCCACCTGGCCGGCCTGGTCGCTTCGCTTCTTGAGAAGCTGCAGCATACCGAGAATCTGCTGTTTGTCCTGAGGATCATCGAACAGCAGATCGACGGTGTTTTTCTGGCCCTCGGGTTTGATTATGCTGGCGAAGTCGATGTAGTTGCGGTCGCGGTATAGCTGGATGGCGCCGTTGTAATCCACGAACAGGGTGGTGATGCCCTCCTGACCGATGTCGACAATATCCTGCAGAAAAGCGTCCAGACTCAGACCGGTTCCGACCATGCCGACAATTCCGTCGGCCTCATCGCGCATCAGCACATCAATCCAGAGTTTGGTAACACCCAGCTCGGTATCCGGATTGACGTTGAGATGAAAGTCGCGACCTTCCTCTATGAGCTGGAAAAACCAGGCATCGTCGGGTTTTTCGTTATCCAGCACATATCGGAACTGGTTACCGGCGTATTCGTCTTCCTCGTTGTTGTAGTAATAGTGGCCATTGTTGACGAGGGCAACGAAGTAGTTGTTGTCCCGGAAATTGGAACGAAAACTCTCCATCTGGCGGATGGCTTCAGCTTCGAGTGCGGCGTCATCGGGATTGGCGGCCCAGTTGATAAGGGCGGAGGAACTTGCCATTTGTTTGGCCAACCCTATTTCCCGCTCCAGGGACTGCAGCAGGCGGGCGCTGTCGTAGCGTACCTGTATTTCCGCGACCTGTTGGCCCCAGCGCTCGATGATGCTCTCGGACAGCTCCCGATAGGCCAGCCACGAAGCCACGGAAGCCACGATGATGAGACTGGCGGCCAGGCCAAGGATGCGGGTTTTAAGGCTCAACGAGTATCCCTCTCGGATTTTCTGGGTTTCTGGGCGCCAATGATAGAACACTGGTTAACCAGAGTGTAGAAAAAACAGACAGGGACTGGCGGAAAGCGGGAGAAAAAAATCGGTCGCAAGGGCCGATAAATACCGGCCCTTGCCTGGTGATTCGCGTTAATTGTGCTCGGAAAAGATCCGGGTCTGTCCGGCCTCGTTAAACAGGATGACCTTGTAATGATCTTTCCGGTCGCCCATCTCCATGCCGGGTGACCCGATGGGCATCCCAGGCACGCTAAGGCCGGTGGCCTGGGGGGCCTCGCTGATCAGGCGCTTGATGTCCTCGGCCGGCACATGGCCCTCGATGACGTAATCACCCACGAATGCGGTATGGCAACTGCCAAGACCGGCAATCAGGCCTGCTTCGGCCTTGATCCTGCCCATATCGTTGGTGTTGGTCGCCTCCACCTCAAAGCCGTTTTCTTCCAGGTGATCAATCCAGTCACCACAGCAGCCGCAGGTCGGGGATTTGTAGACGTGGATGCTCTGGGCTGCGCCGGCTGCCAGCGCCGTGGTGCTGAATCCCAGGGCTGCCATCAGGCCAAAAGCCAGGGTGTGTTTTTTCATGGCAAGTACCTCAGTGGTGATGTTGATGTTCACTTGAGCCTGTGTCGTCAGAACCGGACAGCCAGAACCACCAGACGATGGCTGCCATCAGGGCAAGACCTCCGACGTTGACCAGCAGTGTTTCCATCAGTTCCGCTCCTGTTGCTGTTTCGGATCACTGTTGCTGTCGCTCCGTTCCGGACGGTGACTGGTTCGGAACAACCTCAGACGGTTGGCGTTGGAGACCACGGTGACCGAAGACAGGGACATGGCAGCGCCGGCCAGTATCGGACTCATCAGTATTCCCCAAACAGGGTAGAGCAGGCCGGCGGCCACCGGAATACCCATTGTGTTGTATACGAACGCGCCAAACAGGTTCTGGTGAATATTTTTCACCGTGGCCCGGGAGATCTCGATGGCATCAGGCACGCCATGGAGCGAGCCTCGCATCAGAGTGATGCCGGCGCTCTCAATGGCCACATCCGTGCCGGTGCCGATGGCAAAACCGACGTCTGCTGCCGCCAGGGCCGGAGCATCGTTGATGCCATCGCCGACCATAGCGACTGTGTGGCCCTTGCCACGCATTTCACTGACCACCTCGGCCTTGTCTTCAGGCAGCACTTCCGCGCGATAGTCATCGATGCCGGCTTTTTTCGCGATGGCCTTTGCAGTGGCGTCGACATCGCCAGTGACCATCATCACCTTGATGCCAGCCTTGTGGAGGCGCTGGATGGCAGCCTTGGAGTCCGGCTTGATGGCATCGGCAACGCCGATGACACCCAGAGCTTCGGTGCCCAATGTCAGAAACAGAGGCGTGCCGGCTTCTTCGGTAATCGAGTGGGCGGCATCGTCCAGATCGCCCAGAGCAACGCCCTGGTCTTCCAGCCAGCGGCGGTTGCCCAGACGCACGGGCTTGCCGTCGAGTTCACCTTGCACGCCTTTACCATTCAGGGCCTCGAAACCGGTCACCTTCTCCAGCTGAACGCTTTCTTCTTTGGCCTTCGCCAGAATCGCCTCGGCCAGAGGGTGTTCGGAGTGTTGTTCCAGCCCTGCCGCGAGGGCCAGCAGGCGTTGCTCGTCACCGTCGCTGGCATAAACCCGGGTAACTGCCGGATGACCTTCGGTGATGGTGCCGGTTTTATCGAGTATCACCAGGTCCAGCTTGCCAGCGGTCTGCAGGGCATCGCCCTGACGAATCAGCGCGCCGTATTCCGCGGCCTTGCCAACTCCAACCATTACCGACATCGGCGTGGCCAGGCCCAGGGCACAGGGGCAGGCGATGATCAGCACCGTGGTGGCCGCCACCATCATATGAACCACCGCCGGTTCCGGACCGACGTTGTACCAGACCAGCGCCGCCACGACGGCAATCAGCATCACGGTGGGCACGAACACCGACGAAATCTTGTCCGCAAGCCGTCCAATGGCAGGCTTCGAGCCCTGGGCTTTTTTCACCAGCTTGATGATTTGAGCCAGCGCGGTGTCACTGCCAACCCGGGTGGCCTCGTAGACAATCGAGCCATGGGTATTGAGGGTGCCGGCGGACACCTCATCGCCTTCGGATTTGTTCACCGGCATGGGCTCACCCGTGAGCATGCTCTCATCAATGCGAGTAGAGCCTTCGGCAATCACGCCGTCGACCGGCAGTTTCTCACCGGGCCTGACCCGAATGTGATCGCCCTTGCGAACCTCCTCTACTGGAATGTCCTGCTCTTCACCATCGCGAATCACCCGCGCGGTTTTCGCCCGCAGGTCCAGCAACCGGCGCACCGCCTCCGACGTCTTGCCTTTGGCCCGAAGCTCCAGCGCCTGACCCAGGTTGATCAGGCCGATGATCATCGCCGAGGCCTCAAAGTAGACATGGCGGGCCATCTCCGGCAACGCGCCAGGAATACTGGCGACGACAATGGAATAAAGCCAGGCGGTGCCGGTACCCAGGGCAATCAGGGTATCCATGTTGGCATTGTGGTGCCGAAACGCCTTCCAGGCGCCGGTATAAAAATGCCCGCCGGTGGCGGCCATCACGACCAGTGTCAGCACACCCAGCCCGAGCCAGGTGCCCTGATTGGCGTCGGTCACCATCATGGTGCCGAAGCCCATCCCCCAGACCATCAGCCCAAGACCCAGGCCCAGACTCACCGCCATCTTCACCAGCAGCGTCTTGTACTGCCTGCGGTCTTCCTCCTGTTTGCGCGCGTCGGCTTCGTCCTCGTCTTCAATCACGCTGGCGCCATAACCGGCACTTTCAATTGCCTTCACCAGCGCCTCGGGATCGGCATTACCCGTGGCCGTGGCGGTATTATCCGCCAGGTTCATATGGGAATGGCTGATACCGGAGACCGACATCAGGGCCTTCTCAATGGTGTTCACACAGGAAGAACAGGTAGCACCGGTCACCGACAGATGAATCTGCCCGTCCGCACCGGCTATTGCCCCAGAACCAGTCGGAGCAGAATCAGCCTCGGTTGCCTGATCTTCCGAGTCGCCGGCGGTATCGGCCTCATCCTTATTCCCCGAGGAACAGCAACTGGCCGGCTCGGCGTCTTCCTGGAAAGGCTCGGCCGGGTAGCCGGTCTCGGTAACGATCCGAGCCGCCTCATCGGCATCCACGCCCTCCGGCAGAGCCACGGTCTGCTTTTCCAGATCGACTTCAACCAGCTCAGCATCACCAGTCAACGGCTCCAGGGCGCTGCGAATCTTCTTCACGCAGCCCTGGCAGGAAGCCCCGGAAATGCTGAGAGTGGTTTGTAAAACAGGTGTGTCAGTCATCCAGAATCACTCCTCGTTCTGTTCAGTTGCCCCGCAACAGGGCGCCGGATCATCCCAGTGTTCGATCAACCGGCAAATGGTATGGCCATCCGGCGTGCCATCGGGCATGCCCTGCCAGGCCGCCAGCGCGGTGGTCATCCGTTTGCGTAACTGCTGCAGCTCCCGAATCTCCCGTTCAACCTCCGCCAACCGATGCTGAAACACATCCCGAACCATCGGACACGGCGAATGATGATCGTCCGCCTGATCCAGAATCTGTCGTATCTCAGGCAACGAAAATCCCAGCTGCCGCGCCTTACGGGCAAACCGAAGCCGTCGAAGATCCTCGGCATCGAACTGCTGGTAGTTGTTGTCCGGGTTACGGGTCGGTTTGAGCAGGTTCTCGCGGGTGTAAAACCGGACCGTATCCGGGTTGACGCCAGCGGCTTCTGCAAGCTCTTTTACTTTCATCGCCTTGTTCTCAATGTGCCAAAGATAATGGCTTCAGGAACCAGAGACTGAAGTCAGCGGAGTGTTGAGGTGGGTACGGCTTCCGAAAATGCTCTGAACCAGGGAAGGTTCAGAGCAAGCGTACAGGGACGTATTCACAGCGGTTTTCGGAAGCCGTACCCACCTCAGCACGGCAAACTCCAAACCAATTAAGAATAGACTAAAACCTGTGAGCAACTCACAGGTCAAAGGTTTTCTTGAGAAGGGAAAATGGAAGGAGGGCTATCAATCCCGCGAGCGTAGAAACGTACCGCAGGTCTTGCATTGATCCGGCGCCATCAGCTTTGCCTGCCAGCCAATCTTGTGGCCACAGGCCGGGCACGCCAGCTTGAGCTGCAGAACTATGATGGGCGTGATCAGGGCGGCGATCAGAACACCCAGGGGGCCCCAGCTTTCGTCGCTGGACAAGCCCAGCTGGCTGCTGAACACCAGAATGACGGTCAGCGCCACGAAGGCAAAAATAAAATAGTTCCGGTTCCAGCGTTCCCACTGGCGAATCTTATCGTCCTGCTCCGGTGTCAGGTATTGCGCGGCCATAGAATATCACCTGAAGGATTTAACCGTATCTTGGGGACGGGCCGCGGCAATTACAATCCGGAATCGGCCGTAATGCCCGCCACCAGAACGCCGGAAGCCAGAGCCTTTTCAAGGTCGGAAACCGGGATCGGCCGGCTGATCAGGTAACCCTGGGCAAAGTTGCAGCGTTGGTTTTTCAGGAAGCTCAGTTGCTCCTCGGTTTCCACACCCTCGGCAACCACCTGAATACCCAGGTTGTGCGCCAGATTGATTACCGCCCTGGTAATGACGGCATCGTCGTGGCGTTCCGTAACCTCCGTGATGAACGAGCGGTCGATCTTCAACAGGTCGACCGGGAAATCCCGCAGGTAGCCGAGAGACGAATAACCGACACCAAAGTCATCAATAGCCAGGTTCACTCCCAACTGATGCAGACGGGAGAGCTGATTGCGATTGTGCTCGATATTCTGGATGAAGATCTCCTCGGTCAGCTCAACCTCCAGACGATCCGCCGGGACATTCTCTGCGGCCAGCGCTTCCCGGATATGATCCACCAGATCCTCGTCGTCCAGCTCCCGGCCCGAGAGATTGACTGCAATTCGCAGGCCTTCCTGGGGAGTGCCTTTCCACGCCGCCAGCTGCCGACAGGCGGCCATCACTACCCAGCGCCCGATATCGGTGATCCGGCCGCTCTCCTCGGCCAGGGGAATGAATTCCACGGGAGGCAGCAGCCCCCGGCGGGGATGGCGCCAGCGTATCAGCGCTTCAACACTCTGGATTTCACCGGTGTCCAGATTCAACTGAGGCTGGTAGAAGAGCACGAATTCGTTGTTGGCCAGGGCCTGGCTGAGATCTTTGTCCAGCTCCAGGCGCATGACTTCCCGTTCTTGCATGCCTTCGGTATAGAACTGGTAGGTATTCCGGCCCTGCTCCTTGGCGCGATACAGGGCAATGTCGGCATTGCGCAACAGCGTATCTGCGTCCAGACCGCTCTGGGGATACACCGCCACGCCCATGGTGCCGGTAATGCTGTGGGACTGCCCCTGAACGTCGTAGGGCTGGTCAAAGCACTGTTTGATCTGGCCGAGCAGGTGAATGATGTCGTCAATGTCGTCTACCTGCTGCTGGCAGAACATGAACTCATCGCCTCCGGAGTAGGCCACCAGCAGCCGTTCGTTACTCAGACGGTTCAGCCGCTCGGACACCTTGATCAGCAGCTCATCCCCGAACTGGTGGCCAAGCGAGTCATTCAGCGTCTGGAACCGGTCGAGGTCCAGCATTACCAGGGCAACCTGGCGCATCTGGCGATCCGCAATGTTCAGGGTGTGAGACAGGTCTTCCATGAAGAACCGACGGTTCGCCAGGCCGGTGAGGGTGTCGGTGGATTCCAGCCGCGCCAGATCCTTCTGGATCGCGGTGCGCTGTTCGATTTCCTGATCCAGTTCCCGGCGGGTCTTCAGCAACGCGCGGTTGCGTTTCAGAATGAGCTGTACCAGCAGCGTGGTCAGGCTGGTCAGAAGGCCCATCAACAGGAACGTGGTAAAGGTAAGGGCCGGCCAGTTGCTGTATTGGCGTTCGACCCATCCGACGGACGGGCGCAGCGTCAATGTCCAATCGAGTGTTGGTAGATTAACGGACTGGCTTTTAGTGAATTCGCTATTGACCGGCTGCGACACATTCAGTTCATAGGTCACTTCGCCGGCTTCGCGGATTTCAATCCGGAACGATTCCAGAACCCGTTCGGTGAGGAGCTGGCGGGCCAGCACCTCCATCCGGAACACGCCAGCCATGAAGCCATTGTTTTCAGGGCCGGCACCCACCGGTGCATAAATCACCATGCCCTTGCCGCCCTGGCGCAAATCGATCACACCGGAAAGATCCCAGGTGCCTGACTGTTTTGCCAGTTCCAGTGCCTGGCGGCGCTCCTCGTTGAAGGCGACGTTGTAGCCGATGACCTCTTCGTTGTCGGTTATTGGTTCCAGCCAGCGGATAATGAAATCGGAGTCAATCCATTCGATGGCCTGGTAAACGCCGAAGTCGTCGAGGTAGTTGCGGGCATCCCTCCGCCACTCCTGTTCGGTTTTGGCCGGGTCTGCCTCAAGGCGTTTGGCCATGCGCCGGATCGCCTCGGCGTGGACCCGGAACTCCCGCTCCAGGTGGTTGGCCATGGCCCTTGCTTCATTGGCCAGATTTGCTTCGATCTGACTTTTGTCCTGTTGAACCAGTCCGTAGCGCAGGCCGGCTGCCAGGCCCAGAAAAACCAAGAAAATCACCACCGGAAACGCCGGGCTCAAGAGGCCCGAAACAACAGCTTTGGGGGGTGATACAGGTTGTTCCACAGGTTACTCCGTGACTTGAAACGGTGGTGCCAGACTGTTGGCAACGCCCACGCAATTATGAGGCATTTGTATCGGCTACCGCCATCAGTTGCTTGATTCGGTCCCGAAGTGAGACTCCAAAGGCACCGTCGGGCAGTGGCCGGGCAATATCCGGTGCAGCCTGACCAGTCTCAGAACCAGCCGATCCAAGATCCATGATCCGGGGTGGCACTGGTTGCTTGTCGCCATCGAGCAACACCTCCACCCTGGGTTTCAGCTTTCGTCCCGGGTGCGTCGCCACCACGATTGCTACTTCCCCCGTGGACAGTTCTACCAGACTGCCCGGCGGGTACACACCGATCATTCGTATGAATGCTTCCACCATGGTGGCATCGAACTGCTGGCCGCGGTTCCTGAAGAGGATGCGGATAGCATCGGAAGCCGGAAGTCCGTCCCGGTAGCATCGGTCGCTGGTAATGGCGTCGAAGGCATCAACAATGGAAACCAGACGGGCGAACCGGCTGATCTGCCACTCTGCCAGTTGTTTCGGGTAGCCACGGCCATCGATGCGCTCGTGGTGGTGACAGGATACATCACTGATGATCGGATCAAGGTGCGGATCGGCACTCAGCAATTCGTACCCCAGGGTGGTGTGCTGACGCATGATGCCGTGCTCTTCAGGCGTTAACGCGCCGGGCTTGTTGAGGATCTCGTCTGGTACCTTCAATTTGCCAAGGTCGTGCAGCAGTCCGCACATGCCGACGGTTTCCAGATCTTCATCCGGCATCCCCAGGAAACGGGCAAAGGCGACACAGAAAATAGCCACCCTGAGACAGTGTTCGGCGGTGTAGGCATCCCGGGATTTTATGCGGCTCATCCAGAACATGGCGCTGGCATTGGCTTTCACACTGTCCACGCATTCTCGAATGATGGGGCGGGCGCTCTCGAGATTAAGGTCGTTGCCGGCCTCGATCCGTCGGGTGACTTCTTCCACAAAGGCCTGGGTCCGGCTCCAGGTCGCCTGCGCCCTGGGCAGTTCCTGTTGCAGCGAACGGGTTTCCGGGAGCGGTTCGTTGGTGCGACGCTTGAGTACCGAAATCTGATCGAGCACCGGGTTCAGGCGCTCTTCCTCATCCTCCACCAATACCCATTCACAGTACTGCCGCAGAATCTGCGCCTGGTTATCGTCGGTCAGGGTGAACCCCTGAAACAGAACCGGTACCTGGGTCCAGGGCCTGTCCAGGCTGACAATGCGCATGCCCGGCTGAAGAAGGTCCACCGGCAGTCTCACCCGCTGGAGGGTGGAGACAGCGTCGTCACAATCGGTAGGCAGCGCCGATGGCGCCGAGACTGAGTGTCGGTGTTGTTTGCTGGATTTACGTCGGAACCACATGGCTCTACCAGTCTTCTGTATATGTCCGGTGATTATGTCAGACCTGAAAGGCCCGTTACAGAAGAGTGCCGGAAGTGTGACGCAGTTCCTGATTCAGGTCAGGTTTCAGGGGTGTTAAGAAACCCCGGGGATACCCAGGCGGGGGATTTCCTGCTTTGGACAACGATCCATCACCACCGTCAGCCCCGCTGCCTCTGCCCGAGCAGCACCTTCCTCATTGATAACACCAATCTGCAGCCACACTACCGGGATGTTGAGATCGATGGCCTGATCAATGATCGCATCGGTGCGTTCTGGTGCCAGGAACAGATCAACCATGTCCACCGGTTCCGGCAAGCTATGCAGATCGGCGTAAACGGTTTCGCCAAGCACCTTCTGGCCTGCCAGACGTGGATTGACCGGGAGGATTCGGTAGCCCTGGTCCTGAAGGAATTCCATGACCTCGTGGGAAGGCCGGCTGGTCTTCTCACTGGCGCCAACAAGGGCAATGGTCCTGACCGTCGTCAGGATGTCACGCATCTGGTCCGGGGTATTGCTGGGCATAATGCTGGGGAAACCTCGCTGAATTAACGGTGTGCCTGAAGACAGACAGACACGGATTCCGCGTAGCGTAGCGCGTGAGGCTTGTCGATTTCCACTTCGGCCCATTGCACTGCCTCATGCTCCATCACGATGGTCAGGACCTCGTGGGTGAGTCGTTCGAGTAGTGCGAACCGGTTGCCATCCACATGATGGATGATTTGCTTGGTGATGGTGCGATAGTTGAGGGCGGCTGAAATTTCATTCCGGTTTACCGCTTCAGAAGCATCGTAGGTCAGCGCAACGTTGATCAACACATCCTGCTGGTTGTTGATTTCCTCTTCCTTTATGCCGATGTAGGCTCTCAGGAGAAGATCCTTGATACGGACTTTTGCCAGGTGGTTCCCGTGGACGTCTGTCATGCGGCCTCCCTAGGGTCAGGTGCTTCAGCGATTGGTACTGATCAGAGTCAGAAACTCGGTGCGAGTAGCCTGGGATTTACGGAACTGCCCCAGCATCATCGACGTCTTCATGCGGGAATTCTGTTTTTCCACGCCTCTCATCATCATGCACATGTGTTGGGCCTCGATAACCACCGCCACGCCCTTCGCGCCGGTGACGCTCTCGATTGCTTCGGCAATCTGCCGGGTCAGGTTTTCCTGGATTTGCAGGCGGCGGGCATACATGTCGACGATGCGGGCGAATTTGGACAGACCCAGCACCTTGCCCTGGGGCAGATAGGCGATGTGGCACTTGCCGATGAACGGCAACATATGGTGTTCACACATGCTGTAAAGCTCGATGTCCTGGACCACGACCATTTCGTCCATGGCCGACTCGAATACCGCATTGTTCACCAGGTCGCCCAGGTCCTGCTTGTAACCGCACGTGAGGAACTGCATGGCCTTGGCGGCGCGCATTGGAGTGTCTTGCAGACCCTCGCGGTCCGGGTCTTCGCCCAGGCCATCGATAATGGCACGAAAGTGCCCGGAGAGGTCGTCAAGGAGTTTGCTCATAGTCTTTTCCGGTTAGCAGTGTCTTACGAGGGCCAAAGCTTAAGGCAATTTGCCCACCATCTCTACGGTTTACGGAGTCATTGCCGGAAAAGACCACTTTGGCTGCCTTGCCCTGCGGCTTGGGCGATAGGGCTATGGCAGTGGGGACTGCTTTGTTCTACAGTTTCAGGCTGTAAATGTTCGCCGGGGACAATACATGGAAGAGGTGATGCCCACCGTTGGTGGGATTTCCGCCGCAGGGCGCGAGGAAGGCACCCTTGAAGGGTGGCAACAGGGAGGTAAGTGGTTCAGTTTCGAGGGGCATGCCATTTTCAGCCGGATGGCAGGTACGGGAGAACCGCTGGTCCTGATTCACGGTTTTCCTACCGCGAGCTGGGACTGGAACCGCCTCTGGCCGATGCTTGTTCAGCAGCACAATGTGCTGACTCTGGATATGCTGGGATTCGGTTTTTCAGATAAGCCCTCCAACTACGATTACAGCATCGAAGACCAGGCCGACCTGTTCCAGGGCTGGATTGAGGGGCTGGGCCTGCCGTCGGTGCACCTGCTGGTCCATGACTATGGTTGCAGTGTGGCCCAGGAGCTCCTGGCCCGTGAGCAGGATGGCGGGCTGCCTTTCCGGATTGCCAGTGTCTGCTTTCTCAATGGTGCCCTTTTCCCGGAAGTCCACAATCCGTTGCTGATTCAGAAGCTGTTGAGAAGCCCCTTTGGCGGTTTGATTAGTCGAGGCCTGACCCGACGCAGTTTCGAGCGCAACTTCCGCCGCTTGTTCGGCAGCCAGAATCCGCCGGACCGTCAGGACATGGAGGACTTCTGGCATCTGCTGACCTACAACAACGGGCGAGGCATCCTGCACCACCTGATCCAGTTTATGGAAGAGCGTCGTTGTCACCGGAACCGTTGGGTTGGCGCGCTGCAGAAGGCGACTCAACCGATGCGACTTATCTCCGGTACGGCCGATCCTGTCTCCGGAGCCGGCATGGCACGTCGGTACCGCGAACTGATACCCGAAGGCGACGTAGTCACTCTGAGGAATATCGGGCACTACCCGCATTTCGAGTGCCCCTGGGAGGTTTTCAGCGCCTACCGGGAGTTTCGTAAACGCTGCGATCAGTAAGCGAGGCAGGTACTAAGCTTCAACCCGACGCAGAATCGGGCATGTCGTCGGCGCCCCGGCCGACAACCGGGAGCGGCCGAGCGGCATTGACCACCTGGTTGCGCCCCCGGGACTTCGCTTCGTACAGCGCCTGATCCGCCCGGTTCAGCCAGACCGACCAGGTTTCCCCCTTGCTGACTTCCGCGACACTGGCACTGGCCGTCACCTTGATGTCTTCCAGGAAGGGCCGGGCACTGATGCTGGTCAGAAGCTGGTGGGCCAGCGCATCGGCATCTTTCTGGCGAGTTTCCGGCAGGACAATCATGAACTCCTCGCCGCCGATCCGGAACAACTGATCACTTTCCCTCAATCGTTTGCGCAAACGCAGCGCCATTTCCGTGAGAACCTTGTCACCGGCCAGATGTCCCCACTGATCGTTAATGGTCTTGAAGTAGTCCAGATCCAGCAAAATCAGGCTGGATACCCGCTCATACCGCTCCCGCATCTGAATCTGGCCGTTGAGGATGTCGGCAAGCTGTGACCGGTTCAGGCAACCGGTCAATGGATCCGTGGTAGCCAGGCGTGTGAGCTCCTGCTGGAGTTTGCCCACCAGGAAGGCAAAAATCATGGCAAACAGGCAGGTCAGGCCAAGGGAAAACGTGATTCGCCAAAAGTCGGCTTCAGGAAAGCGCAGGAAGGACACGACAGCCATAACCACCACAAAGATGATGTTGCTGCCGATTGCTTCTCTCAGCGGCAACAGGAAAAACAGGGCCGTGGCGGCAGGGTAGGCCCAGTAGAGACCGGCGTGGCCATTGATGTGCGTGGAATAGGCAGCACTGACCACCGCGAGCAGGGGGAACAGTCGGCCTTTGAGAAAATAGGTGCCGCGGAACCTCAGAAAAGCGATGACCAGAAGGGCATTGACACAAAAGAGAACCAGCACGGATGACAGCAGATAATGGGATTGCTGCCACTGCACCATTACCAGGGGCGCTACCGCAATAAAGGCCCAGAAATGGAGGTGATAGACCAACTGGCGTTTGAAACCCAGCACCGCGAGGGTCGGGTTGGTTGCAAGGGTAGAGGGTGGTACCGAAAAATTCACAGCATACTCCCGCTGTCTGAGTCGTATCCGCCCGCGTCCTGTGCCGGGACCGTCTTGAAGTCTAGCATGGCCATTTCTCTAATTAAGCAGATAGCGTCGTTTATGACCACCATTAGTTTTGTTCAGTTGGCCGGGCCCTGTCCACTTCGCTAAACTCCGCGAGAACAATTCAGGGACACGCCCAGGGACCACCCTATGACAGCTATTCACACCCGAGAACCGGCCCTGACGATCCGGGCCGGCCGTCGCGCTTTGCAGCGCCTCAAGGAAAAACCGTTGTCACCGGAAGACGTACACGTGATTCCAGGTGCTGCCGGTGGCCCCAAGGCTCTGGGAATAAGTGGCCTGGATAAGGCCATATTCGGCGACTGGCTGCCGCGGGTGCCGCAGGAGCGATCGCTGATCGGCTCTTCGATTGGAAGCTGGCGATTTGCCGCCGTGGCTTCTTCCGATGACCCGAAAGCCCAGCTCAGTCGGCTGGCTGAACTCTATACCGCTCAGCGGTTTGCCAAAGGTGTCAGTGCTGCGGAAGTGAGCCGCAAGAGTGTGCTGTTTCTGGAGGAACTGCTTGGTGGTCGGGAAGACGCCATTCTGAACCACCCCTGGTACCGGCTGAACATTGTGGTGGTTCGCAGTCTTGGCAGGTTGGCGGAGGATGCGCGTGGGCGGTTGGGGCTTGGTCTAATGAGTGCCATCAGCGCCAATATGGTCAGTCGCCGGCATTTGGGCCGGTTTATGGAGCGGGGCATAATCCACGACGCCCGCCTCAAAGCGCCCGTGGCGAAGCTGGTGGATTTCCCCAGTCACGAAGTGGCGTTATCCCGCGAGAACCTGCTGCCTGCCCTTCTGGCCTCTGCCTCCATTCCGCTGGTTATGTCCGGTGTCCGCAATATTCCCGGTGCGCCTGAAGGGGTCTATCGTGACGGTGGCCTTTTGGACTATCACCTGGACCTGCCCTACCAGCAGCCGGGCGTGGTGCTATACCCGCACTTCACAGATAAGGTGGTCCCCGGCTGGTTCGACAAGTCATTGCCCTGGCGGCGGGGCGACGCCACCCGGTTACAGGATGTACTGCTGGTTGCACCCTCAAAAACCTATCTGGAATCCCTGCCTGACCGAAAACTCCCGGACCGGAAGGATTTTGAGCGCTATGTCGGTGATGACGCCGGCCGGGAGCGGGCCTGGCGATCGGCTATTACCGAAAGTGACCGCCTGGGTGACGAGTTTCTGGAGCTTATTGAAACCGGGCGTCTTACAGATATCGTCAGGCCCCTTTAAAGACGGTGTTTCTTCAGGAGTGTCTATACTGTTTCAGTACAGTTATGACTTGGGGGAACAGATGATGTCGGATGAAAAACCGCTGGTTGCCAGCAAGACACCTTTCTCTGTGATGGTGGAGGCAGGAAAGAACTATTTCTGGTGTGCCTGTGGCCGCAGTGGCAGCCAGCCATTCTGTGACGGCTCCCATAAGGGCACCGGTATAAGCCCGGTGAAATACGAGGCGGAAAAGAAAGAGTGGGTCTGGTTCTGCGGGTGCAAGCAGACCGGCAACGCCCCCTTATGCGATGGCACTCACAAAACGCTAGACTAGACAGCCAAACGTTGCAGTGTACTTATCCTGAAGCCTGACAGCCCGTGGACCGGGTCCTTCAGCGCCCGGACCCTGAGCACAACCGGGACCTCCGCTTCCTGGTTGCGGTGGAGTAGAGGAAGATCAATCCGCTCAATGGTGCGATCACTGCGAGCGGCCGCCAGGGCCCGTCGGTAGTTGGACTGAAAGGCCGGTGCAACCAGCTCCTCCAGGGGCTGCCCTACCAGGTCGGCCGGCGCTCGATCCAGAAGTTCGGCGATCTGTGGTGAAACAAAGCCGATCCTGCCATTTTCATCCAGTTCCCAGATCACGGCTCCGGATAGAGCCACCAGATCACGACTTCGCTGTTCGCTGTCATTCAGCGCCTGACGCAAAATCGACTTCTCGACCTGAAAGTTGGCGATCTGATGGTCAGCCCCGATTTCCCGCTGTTCCAGGCCAAGGTTATGAAGCGTCTGCAAATGAAGCCGCCGGTTGAGTAGCAGGGCAAGAGAGGCAGCGAAGACGGACAGCGCGAAACCGGCTATCCAGACCGTATGCTCGGCCGCACGGGCGACCTCTTCCAGCCCCTCAGGAGAGGGCACGGTGGTGAGTATCCAATGCTGGTCCAGCGGTGACACTTCAGTGCGTAGTGCCCGCGTTGGGTCCACCGAACCGTTGGTTCGTATTTCCAGCAGTGGCATCTTGGTGTGGCGTTCGAGGGTATCGATACGCAGGCCGAGGGAATCGGGGAGAGTGTCGCTAAACAACGCCTGGAGCCAGACCGATACGGGCTGGCTGCTATCGCCCGCCTCCGATTGATTCGGCACGTTGGCCAGCAGATGATTGACCAGGGCCTGATGCTGGGCATAGTAACGGGCCTCAGCCAGGGCCATGGCCCGCCGTCCTTCGATATTCGCGGTAATTCCGGTTACCAGCAGCCCGGCTGCGACCAGAAGCAGGGGGATCCAGAGCCCTGGCCAAAGTACCGGTCTACGGAACCGGGCTGGAGCTGAGCTTTCCATGCCGGGCGTCCTTTGCGGCTGGGTCTTTACCCTTGGGTCAGACCGACTGTACTCCTATACTCTAGTCCAGCCCGGGGATAGAGGGAAATGCTCAGGCCCGGACTTTGCCGGCTGCGCCGTAGACCAGCAGGAAAACGGCGAAAGCCGTCACAACAACGGACGGGCCGGCCGGTGTGTCCAGATGCCAGGACAGACTGAGGCCGCCGCTTACCGCAACAAACCCGAACCCGATCGCCATGGCCACCATGATCTCCGGATTGTGGGCCAGTCGTCTGGCAGTTGCCGCGGGAATGATAAGCAATGCGGTAATCAGCAGCACGCCGACGATTTTCATGGCCACCGCTATAACCAGCGAAAACATCAGCATGAGAACCAGACGGAGACGTTCTACGGCAACGCCCTCCACCCGGGCCAACTCTTCGTGAATAGTGCTCATCAACAATCCGCGCCAGAGCACAGCCAACAGGGCCAGGATCAGTGCCGCGCCGCCGTATATCCACAGCAGGTCTTCACGACTCATGGCAAGAAGATCCCCGAACAGCAGTCCGGTCAGGTCCACGCGCACATCCGGCATGAAACTTAGCGTTACCAGGCCGATGGCCAGGGCGCTGTGGGCCAGAATCCCGAGCAGGGTATCCGTTGCCAGCGTCCTGGTTCGGGACAGCAGTACCAGTGCCATGGCCAGGACCACGCAGGTAATGATCACCCCGAGGTTCAGCGGCACGCTGATCAGAAAGCTCAGGGCAATGCCCAGAAGCGCCGAGTGTGCCAGGGTATCGCCAAAATAGGCCATTCTTCGCCAGACCACGAAACAACCCAGTGGTCCCGCCACGAGGGCAACGCCGAGGCCGCCAATCAGGGCGCGCCAGAAGAAATCGTCCAGAATGGCGTTAATGATGGGCATGATCACACTCCGTGTGTCCGCCGTGGCCAGCTGCGGCGTTATGAGACTCGCTGTCCACCACATCCCCGTGCAGGTCGTGGCTGTGGTTATGGTGATGGTGGTAAACCGCCAGGGATTCGGCCACAGGTCGGCCAAACGTCTCGATAAATGCCGGGTCGTGGGAGATGTCTGCAGGGTAACCGCTGCAGCAGACATGCTGGTTCAGGCAGATCACCTTGTCAGTGGCCGCCATAACCAGATGCAGGTCGTGGGAGATCATGATGACACCGCAATTCAGGTCGTCCCGCAACTGGCGAATCAGGTCATACAGCGACGCCTGACCGTTGATATCGACCCCTTGAGCGGGTTCATCGAGCACCAGCAGATCGGGTTTGCGGGCCAGGGCCCGGGCCAGCAACAACCGCTGTTTTTCGCCACCGGACAGATGGTGCACGGAGGCATGCAACAGGTGGCCGACACCGGTGCGGGCAAGTGCGGACTCACATTCGCTGAGCGACTGCCCGCTGAGCAGCATGAACCGCTTGACGCTGAGGGGGAGTGTGGCCTCAAGAGTCAGATGCTGTGGCACGTAGCCAATCACCAGGTTCTTTTTCACCGACACCTGGCCTGCGGACACTTTCTGGATACCGAGGACAGCCTTGATCAGCGTGGTTTTACCGGCCCCGTTGGGGCCGATAATCGTGATGATATCGCCCCGATGGATCTTCAGGTTGACCCGGTCAACCACAGGCCGTGAGTCAAACTGGACTGTGAGATTTTCCAGGCTTACCAGAGGATCACTCATGGTCCGGCTCCGTCTGGCAACGGGGACAAAGGCCGGCTATCTCAAGGGTAGTGTTCTCAGCCCGGAAGCCTTCCTCGGAGGCAGCTTTGCGCACTTCCGTCGAGACCGACGGTGCAGTCAATTCGAGAACATTGCCGCAGGCGCGACAGATCAGAAACATGCCGGTGTGGTTCTCACCTGCGTGGGTGCAGCCGATAAAAGCATTGAGTGAGGCAATACGATGCACCAGGCCGTGTTGTTGAAGGAAATCCAGCGCGCGGTAAACCGTTGGCGGGGCCGCGTTGTGGCCATCGGAGGACAGCTCCCCGAGCACATCATAGGCACCCAGGGGCTTATGGGACTGCCAGATCAGTTCCAGCACCCGTTCCCGGATGGGGGTGAGACGGGCATTCTGGCGCTGGCAAATGGCCCGTGCGTCAGTCAGGGCCTGGCTGACACAGGCGTCGTGGTTGTGGGGCCGATAGGGAATGGCTCGGGCAGACATGGTCGAAATCCTGCAAAATTTGAAACATTATAACATTTGCAGGAATGTCTGCCATGCCCGGCAATGAAACGGAAAACCGGTCAGTGTCGGGATTTGAGAACCAGGGATTCCAGGTATTCCAGGTTGGGGATCCAGGCGTTCTCGCCCTCTACCTCAACCAGCATGAGATCCGCCGGGCCTGGCTCGCCCTCCAGCTTCCTGACCTGTTCCTCTGTCAGACGGGCCTGGCTGGGAATACCCTGGGTGACCAGTGCCATAAACGGGATTTCCTTATGGTGGTCTCCGATGGTGTTGAGCACAACAATCCGGCCACGATTGTCGCCTGGAACGGTGAGGGCGCCACCGTTGGCCGCATCGTAGGAGATCACGGGGAGCTGAAGGCCCCGCCAGTCCAGGTAGCCAACCAGCCATTCCGGTGTGTTGGCACCCGCATCAGAGCTGGCGTAGTCGACTACTTCTGCAATCGAGACGTTTGGCAGCAACAGTTGCCGACCGCTCATGGGAATCATGACGCAGGAGAGGGTTTGGCTGTTGTCATTCATTGCTTGTTACCTCAGGCGGAGTCCCGTTTCTGCCGGCTCTTGAGCAGGCAGGATTCTTCAATGGTTTTTACCAGTTCCCGGGCCAGCTGCTCCGGGGTACCACAAAAACCGGCGCAACCGGTGGCGGCTACGGATTCCGGCATGGAGCTGTTGCCGCAGCTTGTGCTCTCCTGCACCCAGATCCGGCTACCGTAAGCTTTCAGCAGAGGCGCCGCAATAGCGCCATCATTGCCCATGCCGGAAAAAAGAATAGCATGGCAGCGCTGGCCGTAATGATCAGCCACATTCAGCAAAACCTGATCAATAGAGGGCCCATAGGGACCCGGCCAGGCCTTGCTGGTTTCCGTCAGGGTGCCCTGTTCGCCGAACTTCCACTCGTGCTCTACCGGCATCAGCACAACATCACCATTCTTGACCCGGTACCCTTCTTCCGCTCGCTTGAGCTGGTAGTGGGCGTGGCGACCCAGCACCCGGGTAAGAACCTCGGTAAAGTTGCCATCAATGTGTTGGGCATAGATAAAGCCCACGGGCAGATTCGGAGGCAGGTGATCCAGGAACGTCTTTACCGCTGCCGGGCCACCCAATGAGGCGCCCAGGATCCAGACTTCCTCGGCCACCGATCCGGGAACAGCCGGTGGAATCCAGTGAGGAAGGTCCGGTGATGGTGTCGCCGCCGGCGTATCCTGTTCCAGCTGTGCCAGCGTGGCTTCGGAATCCAGCTCTTCCAGATGCCCCAGTTGCTGCTCCAGCTTGCCCAGCAGCCGTCTTTCCCAGCGAAAGTACTCGGTGCTTCCGGGCTTGGGGGCTTCGTCCAGCCCGAACAGCACCGGTGCTTCCGTGTTTTCAAGCAGGTGATCGAACAGTAACGGGTGATCGGCCTCGTCCTCGAGGGTGACCAGCCAGAGGCTGGCATCGGGAAACTCCGGATAGCCCAGCAACCGGTCCGGATCCCCAGAGAAACGCACCTCGAGACCAAACTTGGATGTGGCGGCCTGCAGCCGATGACGCTGCAGGACCACGTCCGACACGATCCCGACCTTTGGCCGGCCGCACTGGCCGGCCATCACTGTCTTCCGGTCAGCCGCTCAATGGTCTCAAGCAGCTCGGTTTCCTGGAACGGCTTGCCGAGATACTCGTTGACACCAATGGCCAGCGCACGTTCGCGGTGTTTTTCGCCGGTCCGGGAGGTGATCATGCAGATCGGAGTTTCCCGCAGGTTATCGTCGTGGCGTACAAAGCTGGCAACTTCGAAACCATCCATCCGCGGCATCTCGATATCCAGCAGGATAATGTCCGGTTTGTGGTCCTGAAGCTGTGCGACCGCATCCAGGCCGTCTTTCGCGGTGATGACTTCCATGCCGTTACGCTCCAGCAGTCGTGAGGTAACCTTCCGTACCGTGACCGAGTCGTCCACCACCATGACCACGGTGGCCTGTTCCTCGTAACGCGCCGACTCGCGGGCCTTCTCGAGATTGGCCAGGCGCTGACGCTCGGACAGAATGTCGGAACGGATCATGGCCGGCAGGTCGAGAATCACCACCACGTTACCATCACCCAGAATGGTGGCACCGGAAACACCCCGGACCGAACTGAATTGCGGGCCAAGGGATTTAACAACAATTTCCCGGCTGCCCATCAGGTTGTCCACCTGCAGGGCCATGGGCTGCTCGGCACCGCGCACCAGGATCACCGGCAGCGGCAGGGCCTGGCCCTGCAGCTTCGGATGGTGGTCACTGTTCAGCAGGCTGCCCAGGTACTGGAGCCGGTATTCCTGGCCGGCATATTCGTACAGCGGCGCATCCGGCTTGTAGTATTCCTCGAGCTCGTAGGTGCTGACCCGGACAATACCCTCAATGGTGTTCAGCGGGATGGCGTAGAAGTCCTCGCCGGTGGACACCATCAGGGCCCGGTTCACGGAAACCGTGAACGGCAGGCGCACGGTGAAGGTCGTCCCGCGGCCAACGGCGGAATCTATATCCAGGCTGCCGCCGAGCTGCTTGATTTCACTGGCAACCACGTCCATGCCTACGCCGCGGCCGGAAATCTGGGTTACCTGCTGAGCGGTGGAGAAGCCGGGTTGCAGGATAAACTGGAGGATTTCCCGTTCAGACAGATCCTCATCTTCCCGCAGCATGCCTTGACGGATGGCCTTGTCACGGATCACCGAAGAGGGAATGCCGGCGCCGTCATCGATCATGCGCAGCACCACGTCGCCGCCCTCCCGCGTCAGTGACAGCGTGACTTCGCCGGTTTCCGGCTTCCCGGCTTGCTTACGATCGGCCGGGCTTTCGATGCCGTGGTCCAGGGCGTTCCTGAGCATGTGTTCCAGGGGCGCGATCATACGCTCGAGGATGTTCCGGTCCATCTCGCCTTCGGCGTTGCGGACATCGAAGTCCACTTTCTTGCCCAGCTCGCCGCTGATCTGACGGACGATCCGGCGCAGGCGCGGCACCATGGAGGCGAACGGAATCATCCGGGTCTTCATCAGACCTTCCTGGAGTTCCGTGTTGATCCGCGACTGCTGTACCAGCAGGGTTTCAGTGTCCCGTACCCGGTCAGACAGGGTTTCCCGCAGGTCCGCAAGGTCCGAGGAGGACTCGGTCAGGGCTCGGGACAGTTGCTGGATGGACGAGTAACGGTCCATCTCCAGCGGGTCGAAGTCGTCGCCGTAATCCGGACCGTGCTCTTTCTCGGCACTGAACAGGATCTGCGCTTCGGTTTCGATTTCCATCCGGCGCAGCTGCTCACGCAGACGTTCGATAGTGGCGGCCATTTCATCGAGGGTATGGCCAAAATCACTGGTCTGTTGCTCAAGCCGGCCACGGGTAATACTGGTTTCACCGGCCAGGTTGACCAGCTCATCCAGTAGCGGTGCGGATACCCGGATGGTTTCCTGGGCCGCCCGCTGGGCTTCGGCCGCCTGTTTACGCGCCTTGGCCGGCGATTTCCCGGGCTTGGGTGCCGGTGCGACCGGTTTTTCCGCCTTCGCTGGCAGTGTTGGCTCTTCGGCCTTTTTCGGTTCCGGCGCGGCCGGGGCTGGCGCTGGCTGTTCGGCGCTTGGCGCTGGCACGCCCACTCCCGACTCATAGCCCTTACGGATATCGGCAACCAGGGCAATGATGGCGTCGTGATCTTCGGTAATGGCCTGCCACTGTGATTCGTCCGGGGCATTGCCGCCCAGATCAATCAACCGGGTTTCAAAGGCGTGGGCCTTGTCGCCGAGCTGTGTGAGCTGGGACAGACGGGCGCCGCCCTTGAGGGTATGCAGTGCCCGCTGGGCTTCCTGGTTGAAGTTGTGGTTTGCCGGCTCCTTGCGCCAGTCATCAAGCAGCTGCTCGAGCTGATCCATGATCTCGCCGGCTTCCTCCAGGAAGATTTCCAGCACTTCCGGATCGATCGCTTCCTGTTCCGATTCTTCACGGGGGGCTGCGGTCTCTTCGGCGGCAACCTCGTGGGCTGCCTGGAAGTCTTCAATAAGCCCGGTATCCGGTTCGGGCTTGCTGCCATCTTCCAGGCTGTTGAGCATGGTCTTGAGGCTGACTAGTGCCCGATCGCTGAGGCTGAGCAGAGTCTTCTGGTTATTGGAGCCGGAAATCAGCGGATCCAGGGCGTCTGACCAGGCCTCTGCCAGGTTGGCAATCGGGTCGACGTCAGAAAGCCGTGCACCACCCTTGAGGGTGTGCAGTTCCTGCTGAAGCTGGGTCAGGCCGGTCAGTTCTTCCGGTTCGTCACGCCACTGATCCAGGCACTCGCTGATGGCGTCGTAGATTTCCAGGCCTTCGTCCAGGAAGATGCCGATAAGATCGTCATCACTGGCCTGCGTCAGAGTCTCACTGAGGCTGCTGGTTTCTGGTGTTTCCTCGGCCGCAGACACAGCTTTTTCAGCCTCTGCCGGTTCTTCCTCACGGGCGTCTGAGGGCATCGCCTCGCCCCGCAGGATGGACTGGACGCGGGCGACTAGCTCATCGGCCGGCGGGCAAGGCTTCTGGGTGGCCACTTGCTCGACCATCTGCGCCAGCCTGTCATGGCAGGCAAACAGCAGGTCATTCATGGAGTCGCTGGCTTCCAGCTGACCTTCCGCAACCTTCTCGAACAGGTCTTCCAGCACATGGGTCAGGTCGCCAATGGCTTCAACGCCGGCCATCCGGGCGCCACCCTTGAGAGTGTGGACATCCCGTTGCAGTTCGGCGGCAATGCTCCGGTCCGAAGGATCTTCCGTCCAGGTGTGCAGGGCACTGCCGGTGGAGTTGATCAGATCGTAGGCTTCTTCCAGGAAGATGCCGACCAGTTCCGGATCCAGGTGGGAGAGGTCGGCGACACCTTCTTCTGATTCGCCGGCCTCATCGGCTTCGGCAAGGTCAGCCTCTTCCGGCTCGTCTACGTCCGGGAGCGGGACCTGTTCTCCAGTACCTGCTTCCGCTTCGGGCTCTTCGTCCTGACTGGCTACGTTGGTGACCGGCCGGGTGCCGGTGGCGTTGTCCATGTAAGCCTGAATTTCGCCAATGAGATCCGGAGCAGGGCGTGGCGGCTCCTTGGCCTCCAGATTTTCGACCATACCTGCCAAACGATCGTGGCAGCGGAACAACAGATCGGACAGCTCATCGTTGATCGACAGCCGCTGCTCGGTCAGTCCCTCAAACAGGTTTTCCAGTTCATGAGAGAGATCGCCTACGGCCGGGATGTCCGCCAGCCGTGCGCCACCCTTGAGGGTATGCAGATCCCGCTGGAGCAGGCGCAGGATGTCCAGGTTGGCGGTATCTTCGCTCCAGCTCTGGAGTGCTTCGGCGGTACTATCGATGAGGTCGCGGGCTTCTTCCAGGAAGATTTCCGCCAGTTCCTCATCCATTTCGTCATCGGACTCGGCCGTTTCCGGGAGCGGCGGTTGCTCGGTTGCTGCGGGCTCCTCACTGGCTGGCGTCTCGGTCTCGTCCATCTCAAGGCTGAGATCGATCTCCTCAAGGTCGCCGGTGAATTCCTGCTCGAAAGCGTCGGGTTCCTGGTTTTCCGGGGTCTGAGTCTGTTTCAGCCCTTCAAGGGCGGCGACCATGTCTTCGCCCGACTCTGTGGCGAGCCCGGCCGCCACCTGGTCCATCATGTTGATCAGTTGTTCATGAGCGGCCCGCACGGTCTCGAAGAAAGCCTCGTCTGGCACTTTGTCGTGCTTCGCGGCCTCGTCATAGGTTTCCTTCAGTGCACCTGAGAGCGCTGCGACGTCGCCGAGCCCGGCTTCGGAGGCGCCGGAGGTCAGCTGCTCCAGCTCGGAACGCAGCGGGTTCAACGACTCCATTTCGCCGGGGTTGTCCGCCCAGTGATCAAGGATCCGGTCGGCATCAAGAACAATATCGAGACCTTCGTTCAGGAACAGCTGAACCAGCTGTGACGGCGCCTGCTCTGGGTGCTGGCGCGGTGCTTCCTCACTGTGGCTGCGCAGTGTTTCATCCGTCAGGTGTTCCAGTTTTTCAAGGAATGCCTCGGTGCCTGGCAGCGACGCCTGCGGGTTTTCACGGATCTGGGCCAGGCCCTGGGTCAGGAAATCGCAGGCGGATTCGATCAGCGAAAGCACGTCGCGGTTGGCGCGCTTGTTCTGGGCCCGTGATTCCTTGACGAAGCGCTCCAACGGCGTGATCACGGCTGCGATCGGGCCGATGCCTGCTGTATGTGCGCTGCCTTTGAGTGTATGCAGGGCACGGGAAAGATCATCGGTGTAGGTAACCGTGGTTTTGTCACCGGCGGCCGAGAGGAAGTCCTTCAGTGTTTGCAGGTGGGTCTCAGTTTCGCTTTCAAAAATGTCCAGCAATACCGGGTCCACCGCATCCTCTTCAGCGGTCTCGGACTCTGCGCCGGCGGTGCCGGTCTCGGCTTCGGCCATCGCTTCCGAGCCATCCGATTCGGCGGCGGGCATCATGCTGGCATCGGGAATCTCGCCGTTGGCCAGGGCATTGGCACGGGCTTCCAGATTGGACGTGTCGACCGACGGCGCCCGGCGCTTTTCAAAATCCTCGACCAGGGCTGGCAGATTGGCGGTGACATCCTCCAGCAGGCTGGCGATGTCATCGTTCATGAAAATACTGCCGTCGATGACGCGGTTCAGCATATTTTCCACGGACCAGGCCAGCTCACCCACTACCAGCGCGCCAACCATACGGCCACTGCCTTTCAGTGTGTGGAAGGCACGGCGAACTTCCGACAGGGCGCTGCGGTCATCATGCTGGCGCAGAAGCATCGGCAGGTATTCACGAATGGTGTCCAGCACCTCACCGGCTTCTTCAACGAAGATCTCGAGTATTTCATCGTCAATCAGGTCGTCTTCATCGAAGGATTCTCCAGATGCGGCCTCGGCGGTATCTCTTTCCTCACTGGGTGAGCCTGCTTCCTGTGCTTCCTCTTGTGCATCGACCGCTGTGTCTTCGACCTCGGGAACTTCCGGTGCCTCGGCGGCCTCATCATCAGTACGGCGGGTCGTCGCCATGGCTTCGGCGCGGCTGATGAGCGCTTCAACGTCGCCTGCGGTCTGGCCTTCCTTGAATTCACGGATCAGCGAAGGAATACGGGCATTGACCTCGTCCACCAGGGTAAACATGTCGTCGGTGGGACGAATGGTCTGATCAATCACGCGGTTCAGCAGGTTCTCCACAGACCATGCCAGCTCGCCAATACTGGTCGCGCCAACAAGTCGCCCGCTGCCCTTGAGCGTGTGGAAGGCACGACGGACCTCGGTCAGCGCTTCACGGTCATCGTGATTCTGGCGCAGCCGGGGATAGAATTCATGGATGGTTTCGAGAACTTCCTCGGCTTCCTCAACGAATATGCCGAGAATCTCATCGTCCAGAAGCTCTGCATCCGAGCTCTTGGTTTCTTCGGGGGTGGCCGTAGCGGTGGTATCCGGTTGCTCTTCAACCGGCTCAACGACGGGTATGTCCTCGGCGGTGGTTTCCGTCCAGGTGGGTTCGGCCCCGACCGGGAAACCGAGAGATGAAAGACTGTCTTCCGCAACCTTGAGAATCGAGTCGTTTTCGCCAATCCCGTCGGCCAGGCGCTCGAGGTAATACTCGATGCTGGTGACCGCATCGGCCAGGATATCCAGTTGCTTCCAGTCCGGAACCTGTTTGCTGCCCAGCAGCACATCGGTAATGTAGCGTTCGGCCGAGGCCAGCATGCCGGCAACCCGATCCAGCGGGATCAGGCTGAGGCCACCGCGAATGCTGTGCAGCAGGCCTGGTACGTGTTCAATTTCCCGGGTATCCCATTGCGAGGCAATGAAATTCACGATGGCGGATTTAACCTGTTCCAGGGTGTTCCGGGATTCCCGGAGCAGCGCGCCGCTAGCCTCGCCCAGTTCCCTGGAGCCAAGGTTCACCGGGGCATCGGAGGCCTCTTCTGAGGACGACTCCTGCTGTCCTTCACTATCCAGGCCGGCGAGACTGGCTTCGACATAAAGCAGCGCGCCGGCGATGTCCATCAGAGTGCCATCATCGACCTGTTCGGTCTGGGCGCTGAGTTTTTCAACCAGTTCGACCTGCTCGGTAACCACTTTCCGCGGTATGCCCAGCCCCAGCACCGCCAGGGTATTGGCTACCTGACGCAGACCCGGCAGCAGGTCCTCAAGCTCACTGTTCTGGCGCAGCTCTGAGCGAACAAACAGGTCAAGTTGATCCTTGAGTTTCGCCAGCTCTTCGTTGAGTGCGCCGACAACGGAATGAATGGCATCCCGACCCGGACCAGATACCCGGGTTCGGGCGGCATCAACGTCGTCTTCCGAAGGCAATGCCTGATTCAGACGGTAGGCATCCCGCAGGGCACTGACCTGGGGTGAATCCAGATCCCGGGCACGGGCAACATAGTAAAGCAGGTGTTTAAGCAGCGCTTCCGGTGCCGGTTGCTGAAGGATATCCGCATGCTCGTCAGTCAGTCGGCGGATTTCACTGTCCAGCTCCCTGAGCAGGGATTTCACCGCCGCATTCACCGGGTTCACGTGTGCCTGCAGTGTTTCCACGAACGCACTGGCCGCTTTCCAGAGCTCGCCCCGGGGCGTTTTCTGGCACAGACGGATCAGCCGTTGAATCACCTTCTGCATGTACTCGAAATGGGCATCGAGATCCGCTTCCCGGATGACGCCGGCCAGAGCAAACTGGTACATCTGCCGCAGCTTGCGGATGTGGCCCAGAACCGTCGGGTCTTGCAGACGCTGGGACACCTTCCCGGTCACGGTGATGCGTGAGGGGGCCAGGTCCGGTTTGAACAATGAGGTATCAGACAGCAGGGATTCGCCGCGGGCGGCCCGGAGGTCGTTAAGCAGTGGCAGCAGCACCATTGGAAAATCGTCCTGGCTGCTGGCCAGATGCTCGAGGTACTGGGGCAGCTGCAGGATGGCCTGCATCAGCACTTCAACGGCTTCGTCGGTATTGGCAACGGTTTCGTTGAGAACGGCCTGGGTGAGCTTTTCCATTTCCTCGGTGAGCAGGGCTGCACCGTAGAGCTCGACCATTTGCAAGGTGCCGTGTACCTGATGGAGATAATTCAGGCAGAAGCGCAGGCGCGCGGTGTCGTCACGATTCTCGACATACGCTTCCAGTGCATGCTGACCCTGGGTCAGCGTGTCCTGTATCTCTCCCCGAACCCAGTCGAGGGCGATGCTGTCATGGTGATTGCCCATAACCACTCCGGTTATTCTTCGTCAGTCTGGCGTTTGATCCACGCCAGCACATGTTCCGAGGGGACTCTCTGTAACCCGGGAGGCTGCCAGTCGGTCAGCTCTCCCTGGCCCAGAACCAGCAACCCCCCGGGCGCCAGCCGCTCTGCAAGTCGCTTGACAATTTCCCGCCGGCGCCAGCGACGGAAATAAATCAGCAGATTCTGGCAGAAGATAATGTTCATCCCGTGCATGGGTGCCTTATCAAGATCCAGAACATTCAGTCTGGTAAAGCACACCCTGTCACGGATGCTGTTCACAATTTCTACGGTATTCCGCTCGGCCGGGCGGAAATACCGGGATTTCATGTCTTCGTCCATTCCCAGCAGTTTGCGGGGATTGAACTGGCCGTTCCGGGCCTTCTCGATTACCGGTTTGCTGATGTCAGAGCCGGTGACACCAAACAGCGGCTGCAACGCCAGCTGGCTCATGCATTCATTCAGCACCATGGCCAGGGTATAAGGCTCTTCACCGGTGGAACATCCAACACTCCAGGCCTCCAGGGGGCGCTTTTTCAGCTGTTCCCGTGGCCGGGTCAGGACATAGTCGGACACCAGCCGGAAGGCGTCGGGATCCCGGAAAAACCGGGTTTCCTGAACCGTGAGCCGATCCACCAGCGTTGACCATTCTCTGATCGCATCGGGCCCGGATACGATTTTTTCGTAGTAGGCCTGATAGCTGCCGCACCCGATTTCCCGCATTCGAATGCCAAGATTCGTTTCCAGAAACGAACGGCGCTCGGCGGACAGGGTTATGCCGGTTCGGTGTTCCAGCAGGGTTTGCCACTGGCTGAACTGCGCCTCGTCCATATCCGGAAGTCGGCGCAGTGACCAGATGCCCTCGGCAGGTGACAGGTTGTTATGCATTTGCGCCATAAACCGTCAACAGCCCTGGAACGGAAATCAGCCCACCACCGGAACGTCGCTGTCTTCCTCTTCTTCCTGATCCGCCACGTCTTCTTCCGGCAAGGTGAAGCCGGCAACGGAAGACCGCAGCTCGGACGCCATTTCTGCCAGGTTACCGATGGACTTCGCGGTCGCATTGGTACCAGAGGAAGTCTGGGACGTGATTTCCTGGATAACGTTCATGGTGTTGGAAATGTGCGCGGCCGACGAAGACTGCTGACGTGCGGCGTTGGAGATGTTCTGGATCAGTTCCGCCAGGGACATGGATACGTTCTCGATTTCCTCGAGGGCGATACCCGCGTCCTGAGCCAGACGGGCACCACGGACCACCTCGGCGGTGGTGTGTTCCATGGAGATAACCGCTTCGTTGGTATCTGACTGGATCGTCTTAACCAGCGCTTCAATCTGCTTGGTGGCCGCGGAGGAACGCTCCGCCAATCGCTGTACTTCGTCCGCAACAACCGCGAAGCCCCGGCCCGCGTCACCGGCCATGGAGGCCTGGATCGCCGCGTTCAGGGACAGGATGTTGGTCTGGTCGGCGATGTCGTTGATCAGGGATACGATGTCACCGATTTCCTGGGAAGATTCACCCAGACGCTTGATCCGTTTGGAAGTTTCCTGGATCTGCTCACGGATGTTGTCCATGCCGCGGATGGTGTTCTGTACCACTTCCGCGCCTTTCTTCGCGATCGCAACCGACCGCTCCGCAACCGCGGAGGACTCGGCAGCGTTCGAGGATACCTGGTCGATGGACACGGCCATCTCGTTCACCGCGGCGGAGGCGCCGGCGATTTCCTGGGCCTGGTGCTCGGAAGCATCGGCAAGATGCATCGCAGTGGCCTGGGTTTCCTGAGCCGCTGACGCTACCCGTACGGCAGTACCACGAATCGCCTGTACCAGTCCGCGCATCTGGTCGATCGCGTAGTTGATGGAGTCGGCGATGGCACCGGTGAAGTCCTCGGTTACCGTGGCCTCCGTGGTCAGGTCACCATCAGCCAGGTCGGCCAGTTCGTCCAGCAGTCGCAGGATCGCGTTCTGGTTCTGCTCGTTCTGCTCTTGCGTAGTGGCCAGTCGGGCCTGGGCTTCGCGGTACAGGGCCAGACCGATAAACACAACAATGGCAACCATGGCGGCCAGGATGGCAAAGGCTAGGGTCGGGCTGACCAGGCGTGAGCCAGACTGGGTCCGGAAGTTCTCGGCCAGCACAGAGAGTTCGGAAAGCAGGATCTCAGAATTCTGGAAGATGTCGCTGGCAGCAGTACGAACCTTGAAGAGGTCGGGAGAGGCCTCAAGGATCGCGTCTACGTTCTGGGAGACGAACTGGAACAGTTCATCGACGGCTTCGAGGCCGTAAATGGCGTCTTCGTCATTTACCTGGGAGATACCCATTGCCGGGTTGCCGTTCAGCTGGCCTTCGAGCACTCGCCCGAACAGGCTTGCGTCACGACCGAAACGGTCGGCGGCAATAACCGCGTCTTCGTCACCGGAGAGTACGTTGTTGACCGAGCGAACAATCCGCTCCGCCAGGAGAGACTGGCGCTGAGCCAGTGCGATCTGTTCGGCGGGTGCGTCGTTGTCGAGCAGGATCTGTACGATATCGTCGTACTCAACCTGCAACTGCGGGATGGTTTCGTTCAGGGTCCGGGCAACCTCGTGGAGACCGAGCACCGCATCCTGGGTGGAGAGGATGCTGTCGGCGTTTTCCCGCACGGTGTTCCAGTTTTCCTGAACGCCACTCTGCTGGGCCAGTTCACTCGGCGGCAGACCGGTTTCCGGATTACCCTCGGTTACGTTGGTCCAGAGCTGCTGGAATTCGTCACGGGAGCGGCGCAGCTGGTTGAAGGCCTCGGCGGTACCGCCGGCAGCCTCGGTCGCGTTCTTCGCGATCTCCTGAGAGAGCACCCTCAGTTCGGCGGTGTTGGCGATGTATTCCTGATCGTTCTGGCTGTCTTTGTTGATAATGAACAGCACCACAACGAGCAGGATAGTGAGTGCGATCAGCGCGGCGATCAGGCCGGCAACCAGCTTGTTGCCTCCCTGTCCCATACTGAGTCTTCCGGCTCTGTTCTTCATTTTCTGGCTCCCGGCCTCTTCAAGAAATTGGCAAGTTTGTTTTTTCGGGTTTCAGGCGGTCAGGGTGATGTTCCTGCCATTGTCACCACCCTTACCACTGTGCGACGTCCAGAAATCGTTCGTCCTCGAGCAGGTCGACGGCCGAAAACACTTTCCAGACTTCCTCGTTGCGTTCGTAACCGCCTGAGACAAACGGTCGAACGTTTTCAGGTACGCCCTCGGGCGAATCCTTGAAACTGTCAGTCGCGAAGTACTGCATGCCCAATACACTGTCGACCACCAGCCCGCTGAAAATATCGCCCTGTTCAACCACCAGTACTCGCCGCTCCCGCTGGCTTCGGGAAGAGCGGGGAATATCGAAAAAGCCGGCGAGATCAACCAGGGGCAGGAGGCGGCCGCGGACATTGGCGGCGCCAAGCAGGAACGGGCGAACCCCCGGTATGTGGGTGAACCGGGGGACATGGAGGATTTCAGTAACTTCGCCCATGGGGGCAACGTAGCGTTCACCTGCGAGAACGAAGCCGATGCCGTTCCACAGTTCAACGGCTTCCTGTTGTTCCGGCAGGCCGGCAGCCAGTGACCGGCTGCGTGCGGCGATATCCGTCAGAACGGCAAAAGGGGCGGCCTGGGCGGACATGCATACTCCACGGTTGGGGATCAGGCAATCAGACTGTTGATTGTTTTGATCAGGTCGTCTTCGTTAACCGGCTTGACCAGGTAACCCTTGGCGCCCTGGCGGGTACCCCATACGCGGTCAGTTTCCTGATCCTTGGTGGTTACAATGACCACCGGGATGGAAGCGGTTTCCGGTGCACGGGTCAGTTGGCGGGTTGCCTGGAAGCCGTTCAGGCCGGGCATAACCACATCCATCAGAACCAGATCCGGGGTTTCGGCACGGGCCTTGGCAACACCGTCTGCGCCGTTGTCGGCGGTCAGCACTTCGTGCTGGTGCTTTTCCAGGATCGTGGAAATTTTCTTAACCTCGGTAGGGGAGTCGTCAACAATCAGAATGCGGGCCATGGTTTCCTCGATGGTTCTTTGGGTCAGCAGGTTTACTGTTCCGCCTGTGGAACATATTGGCGGATGGTATTGAGCAGCTCATCCTTACTGAACGGTTTGGTCAGATACTGGTCGGAGCCGACGATACGGCCTTTGGCCTTGTCGAACAGCCCGTCCTTGCTGGAGAGCATGATAACCGGCGTCTTTTTGAAGGAGGAATTGTTCTTGATAAGTGCGCAGGTCTGGTAGCCGTCCAGGCGGGGCATCATGATATCAACAAAAATGATGTCCGGCTGGGAATCGGCAATCTTGGCAAGAGCGTCAAAGCCGTCAGTCGCGGTGATGACCTCACAGCCGACCTTTTTCAGAAGGGTTTCTGCGGTGCGACGTATGGTTTTACTGTCGTCGATCACCATGATCTTCAAATTCTCGAAGTTGTCATCCATTGTCCAACTGCCTTGCGCTCAGCGACTGTCGTTATTTTAAAACGGGGTTTTTAACACAAACCTTAAGGTTCTTCTATAAACCCCGCTCATTTATAGATTATGAATGGCCGGATAAAAAGTATTAGTTTGTGACCAAATGTACTTCTGCCCGCAACGTCACGTAACTGACTGAGGATTTCTCCGGATGCATTTGCAGCTCGGGTACAATACCATCTGATCTCACAGCATAGCACTTAATGCCCGGTCCGCTCTGCAGACCGGTTCGTGTTTTTAACCCTCAGGAGTGCAGGAACGCCCATGACCGTCAGACTCGGGATCGTGATGGATCCGATTGAAGATATCCACTTCAAGAAAGACAGCTCACTGGCCATGTTGCTGGCTGCCCAGAAGCGTGGTTGGGAAATCGAGTACATGGAGCTGCCGGATATGTATCTCGATGGCGGCCGGGCCATGGCACATACCCGCGACCTGACCGTCCACATGGATCCCGAGAACTGGTACAGCTTTGGCCCGAGCCAGGACCGGGCGCTGGGCGACCTGGATGTCATCCTCATGCGCAAGGATCCGCCGGTAGATCGGGAATTCCTGATGGCCACCTATATACTGGAGGCGGCCGAGCAGCAGGGCGCGCTGGTGGTCAATCCGGCATCCACGCTTCGCGACTGCAACGAGAAACTCTTTGCCACCCAGTTCGAGGACCTTACGCCACCGCTGTTGGTCAGCCGCTCGGCAAGCCGTTTCCGCGAGTTCTATGCCAAACACGGCGATGTGATCATGAAGCCGGTGGACGGGATGGGTGGCCATTCGATCTTCCGGATCCGGGAAAATGATTTCAACCTGGGTGTCATCATCGAAACCCTCACCAATTATGGCGCCCACCAGGCCATGGCCCAGAAGTACATTCCGGAAATCAGCGATGGCGACAAGCGTATTCTGCTGATCGATGGTGAGCCGGTACCCTATTCCCTTGCCAGAATACCGTCCCACGGAGAGAATCGGGGCAACCTTGCCGCCGGCGGCCGGGGTGAGGGCCGGGAGCTGACGGCCCGGGATCGGGAAATCTGCGAGCGGGTTGCGCCGGTGATTAAAGAGAAAGGCCTCATTTTTGTCGGCCTGGACGTGATCGGTGATTATCTGACCGAAATCAATGTCACCAGCCCGACCTGCATCCGGGAACTCGATGCGGCGTTCGGGATCGATATTGGTGGTCTGTTAATGGACGCAATTGCAAAACGCCTGGGCCAGGCATAATCCGGTAATGGTGACCGGGCAGGTTTAACGACAGGATCCGTATCAGGAATGGCAGTTCAGGTAAGCGACTTCGACCGGTTTTCCTTCACCCTTTTCATGGCACTTGCGGTGCATGCCATCGTGGTGCTGGGAATTACCTTTGCGCCTGAGCCACCCCGTTCCTCGGCCCAGACCATGGAAATCACCCTGTCCCAGTTTGACGACGAAGAAGCCCCGGAGAAAGCGGACTTTCTGGCCCAGACCAGTCAGAAAGGCAGCGGCACCCAGGAAGAGGCTCGGGAAATGACCACGCCCCAACCGGCAGAGGTCAGCCAGCCTGAGGTGGCTCAGGTCCAGCCGGAGCCGCCGTCCCAGATCGAGCCGCAGCCGCGCCAGGAAAAACAGGTGGTGCAGACCGAGAGTTCGTCCAGTCAGAAGGTTCAGCAGCCTGAGGAGCGCACCAGGCCGGAAGAGGAACCTCTTCCGGTGCGGGAGAAAAAGAGCCTGATGGAACGCAGCCTCGAAATTGCCAGCCTGGAGGCGCGCTTCGATGCCCAGCAGCAGGCCTATGCCCGCAAGCCCAGGGTGATGCGTGTTACCGCTGCCTCTACGCTCAAGTCCAGCAACGCCTGGTATGTTCAGAACTGGGTGAGCAAGGTAACCCGGGTGGGCAATATCAATTACCCAACCGAGGCGCGCAATGCCGGAATCTATGGCACACTGAGGTTGCTGGTGTCCTTGAAGAAGGACGGCACCATAAAAGAGGTGGCTATCCTGCAGTCTTCCGGTAGTACCGTGCTGGATGACGCTGCCATACGCATAGTCAGGATGGCCGCGCCTTTTGCACCATTTCCGGACGAAATGCGGCAAGAGGTGGACGAACTCGAAATCATACGTACCTGGTCCTTCCAGCGTCGGGGGCTGACATCCGGATGACAGCATCAAAACACTCTCCCCATAGTTTGCGCCACCAGTTCCTGGTGGCATCGCCCTATCTCGCTGATCCGCGTTTCCATGGTGGCGTGATCTATATTTGCGAGCATTCCGACGACGGTGCCCTGGGGTTAATGATCAATCAGCCGCTGGACATCCACCTTGGTGAAATTCTGGAACAACTGGACCTGCCAGGCGGTGAGCTGGACCTGCCGGTATTCAGCGGTGGTCCGGTGCAGCCGGAAAGGGGCTTTGTGCTGCACCCGCCCGGAACCAGCTGGCAGAATACGGCCAAGGTCACCGAAGATGTTCTGTTGACCACTTCCCGCGACGTATTGGCCGGCATTGGCCGCGCTGAGGGCCCCGATGAATACCTGGTAGCCCTTGGCTACTCCGGCTGGAGCGAGGGGCAGCTGGAAGAAGAGCTGGGCAGTAATGCATGGCTGACTTGTCCTGCCACCACTGACATCCTGTTCCGTACTCCCTGGGAAGAGCGCTACAAGGCGGTGCTGCAGCTGATCGGCATTGATCTCAATCAGCTCAGCGAATCGGTCGGTCATGCCTGAACCGGCCAGCCGTCGCGTCATGGCGTTCGATTTTGGTACCCGCCGTATTGGCGTAGCGGTCGGCCAGGAGTTGCTGGGCACCGGGCAGCCAGTGGCGCTGATTCCGGCCCGTGACGGTATCCCGGACTGGCAACAGATTGAATCCCTGCTCGAGGAGTGGCGCCCGGATCTGGTGGTGGTTGGCCTGCCGCTCAATATGGACGACACCGAGAACGACATGTGTGCCCGGGCCCGCAAGTTCGGCAAGCGTCTGCATGGTCGCTACCATGTGCCGGTCGAGATGGTGGATGAGCGGCTCACCAGCTTCGAGGCCAAGGGTGAGGTGATGGCCGCCGGAGGCAGTCGTGATTTTGGCCGTCACGGGGTGGATGATCGGGCCGCCGTTCTGATCCTGGAAACCTGGTTTGGTCAGCGGGAAAATGATGCCGGCGCGTGACGCAGGCTGGCTTTTAAGACAGTGAGGACTGAATGACGGCATTGCTTGATATTGATCAGTTGCTTGACCAGATGGAATCCGGGCTGCGTCAGGCGCTTGAGCAACGGGGCGTGGAATCACCGGTTCTGATCGGTATCAGGACGGGTGGTGTCTGGCTGGCGGATGTGCTCAGCAAGCGCCTGGGTATCGAAGAGCCATTCGGCGAACTGGACATTTCCTTCTACCGCGATGATTTCAGCCGCATCGGCCTGAACCCCCGGGTCAAACCTTCAAGCCTGCCATTCGATACCGAAGGCCGGGACATCATCCTGATTGACGATGTCATCATGAGCGGCCGGACCATTCGCGCCGCCATGAATGAGATCTTCGATTATGGCCGTCCAGCCAGTATCATACTGGCCACCCTGATTGACCTCGGTGCCCGGGAACTGCCCATCCAGCCGGATGTGGCTGGCAAGACAATGGCGCTGGAATCCCATCAACGTGTCAAACTGCGTGGCCCCGACCCGCTCCGTATCGAGCTTCAGGAAGCCGGACAATAAACCTCCGAATCGGATAACAGGCGACCCATGACCGCTAACGACTCCTCCCCGCACCACTTGCAGCTGACCCGGGATGGTCAGTTGCGGCATTTTCTCACTCTCGACGGTCTGGATCGGGCGCTGCTGACCGACATCCTGGACACTGCGGACTCCTTTATCGAGGTCGGTGAGCGAACCATCAAGAAAGTGCCACTGCTTCGCGGGCGAACCGTGGTAAACCTGTTTTTCGAGTCCAGCACTCGAACCCGCAGTACCTTTGAGCTGGCGGCCAAGCGCCTCTCTGCGGATGTGCTTAACCTGGATATCAGCACCTCGGCCACCTCCAAGGGCGAATCCCTCTCGGACACCCTGCTGAACCTCGAAGCCATGGCCAGCGACATGTTTGTGGTCCGGCACTCCCAGAGTGGTGCGCCGCATTTCATTGCCGAGAGCGTGACGCCCGGCGTCGCCATCATCAACGCCGGTGACGGCCGTCATGCGCACCCGACCCAGGCCATGCTGGATATGCTCACCATTCGCCAGCACAAGGGACAGTTCGAGGGACTGAAAGTCGCCATCGTCGGTGATGTGCTGCACTCGAGGGTAGCGCGGTCCCAGATTCGCGCCCTGAACGAGTTGGGCGCGGAAGAAGTTCGTGTTATTGCCCCGGGTACCCTGCTTCCCAAAGACGTGGAAAGCCTCGGCTGCACGGTGGAATACGACATGACCCGCGGGATGAAGGATCTGGATGTGGTCATCATGCTGCGACTGCAGAAAGAGCGGATGGAAGGGGCATTGTTGCCCAGCGAGCGGGAGTTTTACCGGTTATACGGCCTGAACCAGCAGAAGCTGGCGCTGGCTCACCCGGAGTGCATCGTTATGCACCCGGGGCCGATCAACCGGGGCGTTGAAATCGAATCCGCAGTGGCCGACGGGCCGCAATCGGTAATCCTGAACCAGGTGACCAACGGCATTGCCATCCGGATGGCGGTTATGTCCATGGCCATGGGTGGTCAGGTTTCCGAACGGCAGCAGAAATTGAGTGAGAGGGGCCAGGCATGAGCAGTGTGAACACGTCCGGAATCAGTCTGAAGATCACCGGAGGCCGACTGTTCGATGGTCAGGGTGCGGAGCAGGAAAATACCGCACTGCTGATTCGGGATGGCCGCATTGCCGCGGTGGGCGAGGCCGCTGCCCGGGAAACGGCCGACGAGACCATCAGCGCAGAAAACAGCGTGATCACACCGGGGTTTGTGGATCTGTGCTGTAACCTCCGTGAGCCGGGCAATGGCCAGAAAGGTAATATCGCTTCCGAGACACTGGCGGCGGCCCATGGCGGTTTCACCACGGTATGCGCCTCACCGGAAACCTCCCCGGTAAACGATTCCAGTGCGGTCACCCACCTTATCCGTGACGGTGCTGCCAGCCGTTCGCCCATCCGGGTTTTGCCCATTGGTGCGATTACCCGGGGTCTTGAGGGCGATCTGCTCAGCGACATGGCCGGTCTGGCTTCAGCTGGCTGTGTCGCAGTCGGTAATGGCTCCCGGGGTGTGCGCAATGCCCGCATTTTGCGCCGGTGCATGGCCTACGCCCAGACCTTTGGTTTGACAGTGATGTTCAGCCCCGAGAACCAGGCCCTGGCCGCCGACGGCTACGCCCACGACGGGCTGGTGACCTCGCGGCTGGGTTTGCTGGGGATTCCGGAAGTGGCGGAAACCGCCGCGGTGATGGAAATGCTGTTGCTGGCGGAGGAAACCGGGGTTCGTTTGCACCTGAGCCAGCTCTCTTGCGGTCGCAGTGTTGAAATGCTGGCCGATGCCCGCAGCCGGGGTATTTCGGTAACTGCCGATGTGGCCATGCACCAGTTGGTGTTCACCGAGGACGCCCTGTCGGGGTTTGACAGCCGCTTCCATGTTCGGCCGCCACTGCGCGGCGAGAGCGATCGCAAGGCCCTGATTGCTGGCGTCCGGGAAGGCATTATTGACGCCATCGTCAGCCAGCATCAGCCCCATGATACTGCTGCCAAGCAGGCGCCCATGGCGGCCACTGAGCCTGGCTTGTCCAGCATCGAGAGTGTGTTGTCGCTGGGTCTTGAGCTGGTGGAAATGAATGAACTGGCGCTGCCTGACCTGATCCGGGCGCTGACCACCGGCCCGGCCTCCGTGCTTGGCCGGACGGCTCGTCTGGCTGAGGGGGAAACGGCCGATATTTGCCTGTTCGATCCCGATGCATTCTGGACGCCGAATTCGAAAACACTGGTTTCAGCCGGTCGTCATGCACCGGTGACCGACCGCGAATTGCCGGGTGTCATCCGTCTCACCCTCAGTGAGGGTCGGAAGGCCTGGTCCCAGGCCGTGATCTGATCTAGTCATACGGACTGAAAGTGCGGCAGAGGTTACGAAACCTCTGTCGACACCATCACAGAATCTCCCCCTATTGCTGAAAAACCCTTGATGGCAGGCACCTGTGCCAACGTATTCTTGTAGCCGTCGCCCTATGGTCGACCAAGGAAAGCGTGGCCTGGCCGGTAGCTTTAATCAGACCGGCGCCCGACAATAATAACCAGGAGTCATCCCGTGAAATCAGCAAACCTCCCCCAGCGGGTAGCCATGGCGGCTGCCCTCTGTGCCAGTCTGATCTTGCCCTCAATGGGTCAGGCACAGGCACAGAACGAGCCTCTGGAACGCAGTTTTTGCGTTTTTGACCCGGTTGGTGCCAATGGCCCTCTGTTTGCCATCACCAAGACCTTCCAGCCGGTTGCCCTGAAGAACGGCATCAAGCTGGACCTTCGCGCCTACACCGATGAGAAGGTGGCCGCCGAGGATTTCAAGGCGGGGCAGTGTGATGCCGTTCTGCTTACCGGCACCCGTGCTCGGGAATTCAATAAATTCACTGGCAGCCTTGAAGCCATGGGCGCGGTACCAGGCGAAGAGGAAATGCGGCTGCTATATAACACCCTGAGCCAACCCAAGGCCCGGCCATTCCTGATTGATGGCCCCTACGAAGTGGCCGGTGTGTTCCCGGGGGGAGCCATTTACCTGCACACCCGTGACCGCAGTATCGATTCGGTCGAGAAGCTGCAGGGCAAACGGATTGCTACCCTGGACTACGATCAGGCATCCGTCCGGATGGTTCGCCATGTGGGTGCATCCGTGGTGGGTTCCAATTCCGCCAATTTTGCCGGCAAGTTCAATAACGGCAGCGTTGACCTGGCTTATGCTCCGGCCGTCGCCTACACCCCGCTGGAACTGTACAAGGGCGTTCAGCCAAACGGTGCAGTGGTCAAATATGCCCTGGGGTACATGAACTTCCAGGTGATCATCCACCGGGACCGGTTCCCGGATTCCGCCGGCCAGATGGTCCGGGACCAGGCGATAAAACGCATTGACGAGGCTTATGAAATCATCGCCCAGGCAGAGGCGGAGATTCCTGAAGAAGTCTGGATGGAGCTGCCCCGGGAGGATACCGCCGAGTACGACAAGATGCTGCGCAAGGTGCGGCTGTCGTTACTGGAGGACGGTGTTTACGATGAGCGGGCCATCAAGTTGATGAAAGCGATTCGGTGCCGGGTAGATGCCACCCGCTCCGAGTGTGCCTCCGTCGCCGGAACCTGAGGCAGGAGTTGATCAGGCCCGCGTCGCGGGCCTTTGCCTGACTAGCGGATTTCGTCTTTAAGAGCCTTCCCGGCCTTGAAGCCGACGGTCTTGCTGGCAGGGATGCGAATGGTCTCGCCGGTTTGTGGGTTGCGTCCGTCCCGCGCCTCGCGACTGCGGATATTGAAGGTGCCAAAGCCGATCAGGGTGACATCTTCGCCCCGGGAGGCAGCGGCAGACACCTGGTCGGTAAACGCGGTAATCACTTCGCTGGCCTTGTCACGGGTCAGGCCGGTTCGGTCGGCAATGGCCGCGGCGAGTTCAGGTTTGCGCATCGGATACTCCTTTTATTGTATTTCTGTTGTTTCAGTCTCTGTCCTGGCCGGAATCACAACGACTCACGGTTGCTCCAATCTATAGTGGCTCCTGACTCATTGTGCAAACCCCGGGGCGGCAATGGTGTGTTTAATTTAGCGTCATTTGCGGCATCGGTCGCATAAAAACCGGGGCCCGTGGGCCATAATGCGTGCCTGGTTACAGTCTGTAACAAACCGGTTTGTCTGCCGGAGTCTGACCCGTGGCATCGCAGCAAGACTGCATCAGAACAAAAAACGAAAAGGTGAAGAAGGTATGACCCATTTCCGGAATCCCTCCCGCAAGGCGCTTTTTTCCATGTGCCGTGTACGTAACCTCATGGCGGCTTTTATGGCCAGTGTAGTCCTGAGTGGCTGTGGTGCGGTGAATCACGTGATGTACAAGACCACCGGGGATGTGATGCAGGGTTTCTCCAGGGATCACACCGTGCCGTTTCTGATGGAGAGCAATGACCTGGCCATGGGGTGCGCCATGAGCGAGGCGACTGCACCATTGCTGATGTCCTTCGGTCGAGTCACCAATGAGCCGGACCAGCTGGCGGTGATGCTTTATTTGTCAGCCGGCGGCTGTGCAGAGGAAGAGGCCAGGGAACATGAGTTGGCCGCCCTTGCCGCTCTGCATGCCATGAACGGGAATGCGGCCGAAGATGCCATGATCCGCCAGAAGCGGGCCCACAGCGTCGCTGCCCGGCGCTATTACAACGCCTGGCAGCACCACAATGCCCATTACGGAAATCCTGCCAATGGCGAATGCCCGGATTTCGATGACGACATGGACGAGTTTATCTACATGGCCGGTCTTCTCTCCGGCCTCCAGGCCCTGAACGCCCAGATCCAGTCCACCTCCTCTATTGGGGTGCCGGCCAACGTTGGTTCCATTGCCGCCCGGGCCACCAGCTGTCTTGATAATGAAAAATGGTGGGGCGCACCCATGGCTTTGCGGGCAACGGTATGGGCGATGATACCGGGTGCCCAGCCCGAGGGTGAGGATGCCTTTGAGCGGCTGGCTATTGCCGGCGAGCAGGGTGATGCTGCCGGTGTACGCCTGCCTTACGTCTTCCATGCCATCGCGGCCCTGAACAAAGGGGACGAGGCAATGGTACGTGACGTGATTCGGGAGCACGCTGAATCGGTCCAGAACACTCCGGCCAACGAGGACTGGCGATTCGTGGATGCCATGGCAACCGACATGATTGTCGCGGTGTCTGATCGTCTGTGGGTCGAGAACACCGGGCATCGTACGCCCATGGGCCAGCTCGGCACCTTCTGGGATGACCAGCGGGAAGAGGTAGAAACCATGGATCTGGACGATCTGCTGTAACCACTCCCTACCCAGAGTAATCAGTTATGTCGAAGGGCAGTTTTCATCGTAGCGGGCTGGAGTGGTTTTCATCACTGCCGGCCTGTCTGCTGTTACTGGCGGTGGTCATCTTCTCCACGAGCAGTGACATCCACAATCAGATGTTGCGCGGAGGTGAACAACTCTGGAGCGGCTACTACAAGTTGCGGATGGATCCGGTCCAGCCCACCTGCGACCCGAACCGGGATATCGACGCGGCGGTTGCTGAAGAAATGGCGGCGGATGCCGAGACGGATGACCCGATGGCGGCGTTGCTGGGGGCCGAGGAAAAAGACCCGGCTGACGTCCGGCTTGCTATCGAACGAGCGGTTGCTGACTGCCGCGAGGCCCACCAGAATTTCGAGAATCTCAGGGACCAGCTGACGCCGGGTGTAAAAGCCTACCGGGCCGTTGAACTGTTCATTGCCGACCTTATTGCGTTTGGCCTGGAATCACAGCGTTTCATTCTGGTGATCCTGGTCATGCTGTGTGCGGTTACCGCGACCCTGACCCGCCACCACATCGCCATGCGTGCCATGGAAACCCGGCTGGATTACACCGTCTCCCACACTCTTCAAACCATCGCCAATGCCATGCTGCTGGGCTCGAGCGCAATCTTCCGTCAATCCAGCCTGGGTTCAGACACGGCGGTCTCTTCCGAAGAGCTGTTGCTGCACAATTTCTGGATTATCGGTTTCGCCTGCCTCACGCTGGCCAGCCTCTACCGGCTATTCCGGGTGCCTGATGATCTTGAGGAGGGCGGCAGCCTGAACAAGGCCTTCCTGGCCGTTCCGCTCTATACCGTGATGTGTCTGATCTCCGGCACCTATTTTGCCTTGATCGGACACGCGTCGGGGATTGGTATCTATCTCGGCAAGATGATGGAGCTGTCCGACATGTTCCTGAATGTCGGTCTGTATGTGTGGGTGGGCATGATGCTGAAGCAGACCCGCCTGGCCACCCTGGTGTTCAATGTCTTCCGGCCCTGGCGCATGCCGCCGGAAATGCTGGCGGTTGTAGCGGTTCTGGTGGCTGCCGTGCCCACGGCCTACACCGGTGCCTCGGGCATATTCGTCATCGCGGCCGGTGCCGTCATCTACAGTGAGCTGCGTGCCGCCGGTGCCCGGCGGCATCTGGCCCTGGCGGCGACCGCCATGTCCGGTTCCCTGGGTGTGGTCTTGCGGCCCTGTCTGCTGGTGGTTGTGATTGCTTATCTGAACCGGGAAGTCACCACTGATGAGCTCTTTGGCTGGGGCATCTGGGTGTTCGTGCTGACCGCCACCATGTTCGCGATTGTGGCCCTGAGTGTGAACCGCCAGAGTGAGTTCAATCTGGCGCCTTCTGCCGAAGCCTTCCCTGCCATGACGCAGGCGCTCAAACCCTTGATTCCCTATGTTCTGGTAATCGCTGCCGTGGTGCTGTTCTATCGTTTGGCACTCGACGTGAGCATGGATGAATTCTCGGCGCCAAGGCTGCTGCCTGTGATCATGCTGGCAATCCTTGTGTACGAGCACATCAGCCTGAAAAACCGGAAAGGAAAAGCCTCGGGGGAGATCAACCACCAGGGGCTGGAGCGAAGTCTCCGTGGCGCCACCAACGATACGACGGCGGAAATTGGCGCGCTGTTGCTGTTGCTGGGGTTGTCGGTCAGTATCGGTGGTGTGATCGAGCGGGCCCACCTGATGGAGGCTTTCCCACAGTCGTTTGACAGTGCCTGGTCGGCAATGCTGCTGATGGTGGTGATCCTGGTGATCCTGGGCATGATCATGGACGCATTCGGTGCCGTGATCCTGGTAACCGCCACGGTTGCTACGATTGCCTACTCCAGCGGGATTCATCCGATCCATTTCTGGATGGTGACCCTGGTGGCATTTGAACTTGGCTACCTTAGCCCGCCGGTAGCCCTGAACCATCTGCTGACCCGGCAGGTGGTTGGCGAGGCGGAAGTGCTGGCGGCGCAACAGGAAACGGGGACTTTTTATCAGCGCCATGAGCGTATCATCATGCCGCTGATTGCCATGGGGATTTCGCTGGTGTTGGTGGCCTTCATACCCCTTATTTTTTACGCCTGAGGTTTTGGTGTTGGCTCTCTGTCTAATGGCGACGCGCGATCAGTTCCCTGAGCGGTGCGGGAAGAAGGCGTCGCAACCGGTCTGAAACGCGCTGTTCGTGCCGTTGCCACAGAATGCCCAACCACACGATCGCCAGACCAATCAACGTAAGCGCAATTGGAAACAGAAGGCTGTTCTCGAAAACCTCGTAGGCAAGATAGCCAAGGTACCCGGCGACTCCCAGGCCGCCGAAGACCACGAATACCCGCCGGCCCAGAATGGCCCCGGTGAAAATCATGGCAATATTCATCATGCAGTAGAGCAGCTTGCTCCATTCGCTCTCAGACTCCATCAGGGAAAGTCCGCTCCAGAAAGCCGTGACACCGAATATGTATAACCAGAACGCAAAGTCGCGGCTGCTCTGATTTCGGATATCCACCCAGAAAGCCAAAAGGGCGATGAGGAGGCCGAACCACAGGGAGACCCATTTCCTGAGTTCCCAGGGAACGTACTCCTCACCAAACAGGAAGGGAGCCAGATCCATACTCATGTACCAGAGCGTGACGGCCACCGGCATGACAAGGAAGGGCAATCGGTAGCGCCAGAGCATGACTGCGCCTGAGGCCAGTGTTGCCAGTTCCATGAATAACCAGCTCCAGTCGATGTAGCGGTGGAAGTCCCGGTATTCATGGCCCCCCGACCACCAGCCCATGCCGGCCTGAAACCCGAAAACCGCGAGTGGAGTAAGGACAACGACAAAAGTGGCAGTGATCCCGGCAGGAATTTTCAGGTCCAGCCGCTTCAGGAAAAACTCGGTGAGCCACAGGCCTGCGCCGGCGTAGATCAGGGCAATCAGTAGCAGACCCCATTCACCAAGGCTTTCCCACGAGAGGGTCATGAACAGGCTCATGGCCCCGATTGCAATCAGCCCGCCGAAGTAATAGAGGATGTGGGTGAAACGGAAAGAGGGTGTTTGTTGTTGCTGTTCTGAGAGGAACGTCCAGAGTTGGTCAGCCTGTTCGTCCGTTATGATCTGCTTGCCTGCGGCTTGATCGAGAAGACTGCGCTTCACTTCCATGAGTGCTTCACCACGAATAACCCTCCTTGTTGGAACCGGTTCAGCTCACCGATTGCCCCACATCTTCGACACCGCGGCATCGGAGCCCAACGTCCCGACGACCAACGACACGCCACCAATACCGAAGAAAACAAGCACGGGAATCAAGGCGCCTGCCTTACCGGTGTATACGAGCATAGCCGCTGACACCGTCGCCAGAACGAGGAACAGGATGCCCACCACATTCAGCACGGTGCGGTGCGAATCTTTGTAGCTGGGCCCAACCTTTCCGGATTCCAGTGGTTTGAGAATAAACGAAAAGAGCTGGCGTAGACGCTGTTTCATGAAGCCGTTTCCTAGAGTGTGTTGGGCTATCATACAAAAAAAGCGCCGTGCTTTCGCAGGGCGCTTTTTTTACTTGCAGGAATCGACTTAGCTCAGCTTCGGGCCGGCCTCGACGATTGAATCCGCCACATCGAACTTCTTGAAGTTCTCGACGAACTGGGCGATCAGTTCCTGTGCCTTACCATCGTAGTAATCCGGGCTTACCCAGGTGTTGCGCGGGTTCAGCAGCTCGGTATCCACGCCCGGAACATGCTTGGGCACGTCCAGGTTCAGCGTCGGCAGGTGTTCGGTTTCCACGTCGTCCAGATCGCCGTTCTGGATTGAGGCGATGATGGCGCGGGTGGTCGGAATGCTGAATCGCTGACCTTCACCGTAGGGACCACCGGTCCAGCCGGTGTTGACCAGGAAGACCTTGCTGCCAAACTCGTCCATCCGCTTCATCAGCAGTTCGGCGTAAACGCCGGCCGGACGCGGGAAGAAGGGCGCGCCGAAGCAGGTGGAGAACGTGGACTTCAACTTGGAGGAAGAACCCATTTCGGTAGATCCGACAAGCGCGGTGTAGCCACTCAGGAAGTGATAAGCGGCGCCTTCGCGGCTCAGGATGGACACGGGCGGCAGAACGCCGGTCATGTCGCAGGTCAGGAATACGATGTGGGACGGCTCACCTGCGCGGTTCTCGATCACACGCTTTTCAACATGCTCGAGCGGGTAGGCGCAGCGGGAGTTTTCGGTTAGGGACACATCGGTGTAATCCGGCTCACGGGTTTCCGGGTCGATCGTCACGTTCTCTACGATGGCACCGAAGCGGATGGCGTCCCAGATGATCGGTTCGTTTTTCTGGGACAAATCGATGCACTTGGCGTAGCAGCCGCCTTCGATATTGAATACGGTGCCCGGGCCCCAGCCGTGCTCGTCGTCACCGATGAGGAAGCGGTGCGGATCGGCGGAGAGGGTGGTCTTGCCGGTGCCGGAAAGGCCAAAGAACAGGCAGGTCTCGCCGTCTTCTCCAACGTTGGCGGAGCAGTGCATGGGCAGCACGTCTTTTTCCGGCAGCAGGAAGTTCTGCACCGAGAACATGGCCTTTTTCATTTCGCCGGCGTAGTGCATGCCGGCCAGCAGAACCTTGCGCTTGGCAAAGTTGATCATCACGCATCCGTTGCTGTTGGTGCCATCGCGCTCGGGCACACACTCGAAGTTGGCGGCGTTCAGGATCTGCCATTCCTGCTTGTCGGCCGGGTTGTAGCTTTCCGGGCGGATAAACAGGTTGCGGCCGAACAGGTTCTGCCAGGCGGTCTCGGTGGTCATTTTAACCGGCAGATAGTGTTCCGGGTCGGAACCGACATGCACGTGAGACACGAACTGGTCTTTTTCGGCGATATAGGCTTCAACACGGTCCCAGAGGGCGTCGAATTTTTCAGCGTCGAAAGGACGGTTGATCGGACCCCAGTGGATATCGTCGGAGGTGCTGGGCTCCTCGACAATATAACGGTCCTTGGGAGACCGGCCTGTGCGGTCACCGGTTTTTACGACCAGGGAACCGTTGGATGCCAGCTGGCCTTCCTGACGCGCCAGTGCCACCTCGACCAGTCGTGCTGTACTCAGATCATTATAAGTGTTGCTCACTTCGACCTCGCCCTCGGGATGTCTTAGTGATTGCTCAGGCCGCCCCCCAAAATTGACGGAAATCTGAGCAATCGGGTCAATTCAGGCGCGCTATTATGCCAGAGACGCCGGTAAAAAACGACTGCCCGGGAAGCCTTGCTATCAGCGGGTTCCCGGCTAATCGAGTGTGCTTCTAGTGTAGCGTATGACCGGTGAAAAGATGATCAATATCATTTCTATCGAAGCGATAGTGAGCGTGACAGAACTGGCAATCCATCTCGATGGAGCCCTGTTCCTCCAGAATGCTGTAGCACTCTTCGCGGCCAATGGCTTCCAGGGCGCCGAGGGTGCGCTCCCGGGAGCAGCTGCACCGGAAGGCGACCGGCTCGGCATCGAACAGCCGCACAGTTTCCTCGTGGAACAGGCGATGTAGGAGGGTTTCACTGTCCAGTTCCAGCAACTCGGAGGCTTCCACTGTCCGGGCCAGATGGTTTACCCGCTCCCAGAGGTCTTCGTCTTCCTCCGTTGCACCCGGCAGGCGCTGGAGCATCAGTCCGGCGGCGCCGTTTTCATCGGCAAACAGGAACAGGCTGGTGGGAATCTGTTCCGAACGATCAAAGTATTCCTCAAGGCAGCCGCCGAGTGTCTCCTGATCGCGGGGTACCACGCCCTGATAGCGGTTGCCGCGGTTAGGCGTAATGGTGATGGCCATACGGCCCTCACCGAGCAGATCGTGGAAGCTGTCTTCGCTGACCGCATGCTCATCAAAACGGGCCAAACCACGAATGTGTCGGTCGTGGCTGCACTCGGCCATCAGTGTGCGCAACGGACCCTCTCCCTGGGCCTGAACGGACAGCGTGCCCTCAAACTTCAGAGTGCTGCTCATCAGAATACTTGCCACCAGGGCTTCCCCGAGGAGTTCCCGAACGGTGTCCGGGTAAGGCGCCTGGCTGCCAATTTCCTGATAGCTGTCGGCCAGTTGTACCCAGGCTCCCCGCACCTGGCTGTGTTCGAAAATAAAGCGCTGGAACTGGTCGCGGGATGCCATGTTGTGTCTCCTGAATGCTAAATGCCGGTCGTTGCACGTTGATTGAGGGCGGGGATGTAAAAAGGGTTCAGAGGCCGTTCTGTTCGCGAAAGCGCTGGATATCCCTGCGGTCTTTCTTTGAGGGCCTTCTGGCCGGAGGAAGCTGCGCGGCCTGCATGGTCTTACGTTGCCAGGCCATTTCCTCGCGTTTCTTAACGCTGTCTTCGGTTTCGTGGTAGAGCTTCTGGGCTTCGGGTGCACCCCGGCGCCGGTCGCTGATGTCATCAACAATAATGATTTTTTCCTGCCAGCCCAGGCGCAACGTCAGCTTTGCGCCGGCTTCCACCAGCCTGCCGGGTTTGCATCTCTGGCTGTTGTAGTGGACCTTGCCACCCTCGATCGCTTCCTTGGCCAGGGAGCGGGTCTTGTAGAATCGGGCGGCCCAGAGCCATTTATCGAGTCTTACACGTTGGTCGTCAGCGGTTGATGCCGTCATGTCTCCTCACCTGATGGGCTTGTGCCCCAATTATAACCCTGTCATCGGCCGGATGGCAGGGGCGAGCGTTGGCGAAGGGCTGGAAGAATTTCATCGAAGTGATGGATACAGGGGATTTCCGGGTGTCGCTGCCGTGCTTCCTGCTGGCTGTCCGGCGCCAGTACCGCAAGGCATTGGCCAATGCCGGCTGCAAGGGCACTTTCCAGCACCGGAAAGCTGTCATCAACCATCAGGGTGTTTTCAGCCCGATAGGGCGCCAGGCGCTGGAGATCGTGCCAGAAAGACGGGTCTTCCTTGGGCTTGCCGAGCTGATGGCTGGAGACAATGGCATCCACCCGCGTATCAAGGCCGGTACGCTGCAGCTTCAGGGCCAGGGGATCCGGGTGGCAGTTGGTGACAATCACCGATTGGAGTCCGGATTGCCTGAGTGCGTCCAGAAAATCGGTGACGTGCGGCCGGTAACCAATCCGGTCGCCCACTTCTGCTTTCAGGCCGGTGATGTCCAGGGATAGCCGCTCGCTCCAGTAGTCGGTGCAGTACCAGTTCAGCGATCCACGCTCAGCCATGATCATCGGGATCAGGCGGTCTTTTGCTTCCTGGGGGTGGAGGTCGTAGTGCTCGGCATAGCGAGCTGGCAGGTGTTCGAGCCAGAAGTGATTGTCGAAATGCAGATCAAGCAGTGTTCCGTCCATATCCAGGAACACTGTGTGAAGAGAAGACCAGTCAACCATAGAGCAAAACAGCCTGAAGAATTTTCTTCAGGCTGCCGGAGTTCGCTCGTTGGGGCAAGCCGTGATAGTACGGAGGCTTGTCCGGTGGAGCCGGATCAGTTGCTGGTTTGAACCGTCTCGGGCTTCTTGCCAGTGCGGGTGCAGCCAAGACAGCGTACGAAGGTCGCCTTCGCAGGACCCATCACCAGTACTTCACCAGCCTCATCGGCGTTGCCGCCCAGCAGTGAAAAGGGCAGGGATACCAGGTAGACCGCGCTGCCCACAATAGTGGTTGCCAGCAGTGCCGGGCGAACAAAAATCGCGTCGCCGGTCATGGCCAGTGCTGACGGGGTTTCGTCCACGGCCTGGGCATGCCCGAGGGATGAGAATGCCAACAGGCAGGCCGCCACAGTGGCCACCAGAGTGCGGGAAATCTTGCGGGTCATCGTACTGTCTCCTGAGCTTTTTGGCCCTAAATACCAACCCATTATAAACCTTGGGCGTTAATCCTCTGTTAACTATGAATCATATTTGCGCATTTTCAAACGATTTTTCGTTGCTGAATGTGCCATCTCGTAAGCATTCAACGCTGGCAGCGTGGGCAATAAACCGTTGCACGGTTATTCATCCGGATTTCTTTCAGCGAAGTCTCACATTCCTTGCAGGGCTGGCCGCCGCGACCGTATACCAGCAGAGACTGGGCAAAGTAGCCGGGCTGCCCATCACTGTTAACAAAGTCCCTGAGCGTGGTTCCGCCCATCAGGATGGCGGCGCTGAGCGTCTCTCGGATCGCCTCGGCCAGCCTGTGATAGCGGTCCAGGCTGATTCGCCCGGCTTTGCGTCGGGGATGAATGCCCGATTTGAACAGGGCTTCGTTGGCATAGATGTTTCCAACCCCAACCACCACATGATTGTCCATAATGAAGGACTTTACCGGAGTGTTTTTGCCTCGGGACAACCGGAATAGCAGGGCGCCGTTGAACTCAGGGGCAAGGGGTTCGGGGCCAAGATGGCTGATCAGCGGGTGCTCACTGGCGGAGTCGGCCCAGAGCCAGCAGCCAAACCGACGGGGATCGTTGAATCGCAGGATGACCCCGGACTGTAAATCAAGGTCGATATGGTCGTGGGTCAGAGGTGGCGTGTTGTTGGTGATAATGCGCAGGCTGCCGGACATGCCGAGGTGAACAATCACGGTGCCCTGGTCCATGTTCAGGAACAAATACTTGGCCCGTCGGTCTATACTTCTTATGACCTGACCTTCCAGTTTCTCGCCAAGATCGGTCGGAACAGGCCAGCGCAGGCTGCCGTTGCGCACGGTCACACGGGCAATGGTTTCGCCCTCGCAGTGAGGGGCAATGCCACGGCGGGTGGTTTCTACTTCAGGCAGTTCGGGCACGTGTGGGAGTCTCCGACAGAAAACGCATAAGTGTAATCAGTAACAATTTTGCATCCAAATGCTGTTGTTGTGGCTTACAGCTGTACGCTAAAGTTGGCAGGTTGGCCTCGCGCCAAAGATAATGATTTTGAGGATTTTCTATGTGGTTTAACGGTCTTCTTGACCTGTCGTGGATGCAGCTCATTCTGGTAACCCTCGGAATGACACACGTCACGATTGTCAGTGTAACGCTCTACCTGCACCGCCACTCGGCGCATAATTCGCTGGATCTGCATCCGGCCCTGAAACACTTTTTCCGGTTCTGGCTCTGGCTCACCACCGCCCAGAATACCAAGGAATGGACGGCTATCCACCGGAAACACCACGCCAAGTGCGAAACCGAGGAAGATCCCCACAGCCCGGTAGTGTTGGGTATTCGCAAGGTACTGTTCCAGGGCGCCGAACTCTATGCGGAATCGGCGACGCCCGAAACGCTCGAGCGCTATGGCCAGCGGACACCGGAAGACTGGGTAGAGCGGAATGTCTACAGCCGATACAAGATGCTGGGCATCGCGTTGATGGCGGTCATCAACCTGGCATTGTTCGGCGTTCATGGCATCTGGATCTGGGCCGTACAGATGATGTGGATCCCGGTGTGGGCTGCCGGCGTGGTTAACGGCATTGGTCACTGGATGGGTTACCGGAACTACGAGTGTGCCGACAACGCCCGCAACATCAGCCCACTGGGTCTTCTTATTGGCGGTGAAGAGCTGCATAACAACCACCACACCTACCCGAACTCCTCCAAGCTGTCCCGTCGCTGGTTTGAAGTGGATATCGGCTGGGGCTACATCCGGCTGTTCCAGTTGTTCGGTCTGGCCAAGCCCAAGGGCTATCGTCCGATTGCCCACCATGTACCGGGCAAGTTGGAGGTGGACGTAGAAACCGTTCAGGCAATCGCCAATAACCGCTTTGACATCATGCGCCAGTACCGCAAGCGCGTTATGGAACCGGTGTTGCGCCAGCAGAAGTCACTGATGGATGATGAAATTCGTCCCCGTTATCGGAAGCTCAAGCAGCTGCTCTCCCGCGAGATTACGCTTATTCATCCGAAGGAGAAGGAAACTCTCGAGTCTGTGCTGGAACGTAACGCGGTGCTTCGCCAGATCTACGAGAAGAGCCATGAGCTACAGGCGCTTTGGCGTCAGCGTGGGCTCAAGCCCCAGGACAAGCTGAATGCTCTGATGGAGTGGTGTCGGGAGGCGGAAGCCAGCGGCATCCGGTATCTCGAGGAGTTTGCCGAGCACCTCAGAGCGTATTCGCTGAGACCCTCGGCCTGATCCGGCGCATAGAATCGACCTGAACCTGCTTCGGCGGTGAATATGGGGTCAGATGAAAGCTTTCATCTGACCCTTTTTTCATTCTGGCCCGGAAATGACCCGGAACAGCGAGTAGGTCACCTGGCCAGCGCTTTTCTGACGGTGCAGTCGCCAGGATGCGGGCACTACCGGGGTCGGCAATTCGCTCTCGTGTTCCACGTAAACCCAGCCGCCGGGCTTAATCCAGGCCTGCTCGTCGAGCAACGTAAACAGTTTTTCCAGCCAGCCCTGGCGGAACGGCGGATCCATGAACACGATATCGAACGGCGGTCGGGTTCTCTGGCGCAGGTAGCTCTCCACATCTGAGCACACCACCTCACCACCTTCGGATTTCAGCAGCCTGAGGTTGTCCCTGAGCGCCTTCGCCAGGGCCGGGGTGTGATCCACCAGGGTTGCTCGTGCGGCACCTCTGGACAGGGCCTCCAGCCCAAGCGCGCCGGAGCCGGCGAACAGATCCAGGCAGTCGCTGCCTGCGAGGTGAAAGGCGAGCCAGTTGAACAGGGTTTCCCGGGTTCGGGCGGGGGTTGGCCGCACGCCGCCGGCATCCGGAAATCGCAGTTTCCGGCTGCGCCAGTCGCCGCCGATGATTCGCAGTTCACCGGTACCGGTGTTGTTGCGCGCCCCAGCCGCACCGCGATTGGGCGGGTTGGTTCTTGAAGGGCTCTGGCTTGTGGGTTTTCGGCGCGCCATGGTCGCGGCTCCGGGGCTTTGCTGGGTTCTGGGTATCTACGCGCATCTTACCGGAAACCGGGACTGGCGTGATAATTCGGGCGGCCCTCACTTCATCGGGACAGTCTGCTAGAATGTCGGCTTTCTTTGTCCCGCCCATTCAGACTGATGGATTGAATTTTATGACGGCAGAGTGGATTTCAATCGGCCTTCTGGCCCTTCTTGTGCTCGTATTTGTCCTGGATATCGCTGGTAACCGCAGCCGGGCGCCACGCCCGAAGCCGGTACCACAGCGCAAGCCAGAGGTTGCCAAGGGGCCAGCTCCGGAGCCGGAAAAAGGCGAGAGTGAAGCGCCTGCCGCCGAGCCGCAACCAGAGCCGGTGGTTGAGCCGGAACCGGCACCCGAGCCCGCTCCGGCAGAAGAGCCGCAGAAAGCGCCGGAGCCCGAGCCACAGGTCAGCGTTTTCGAGCGCATCAAAAAGGGGTTGGGCAAGACCCGGGCGAGCCTGACCGGCGGCCTGTCGGATCTGTTCTCCCTGAGCAAGAAAATTGACGAGGAGCTGCTGGAGGAAATTGAAACCACGCTGCTGATGGCCGACGTGGGTGTTACCGCCACCTCCGAAATCATTGATTCTCTCACCGACAAGCTCGAGCGCAATCAGCTCAAGGATGGGGAAGCCCTGCGCAAGGCCTTGAGGGATGAATTGCATGGGCTGCTGAAGGACGTGACCAAGCCGCTGCAGATCGACTCCGGCAAGACCCCTTACGTCATCCTCATGGTGGGTGTAAACGGGGTGGGTAAAACCACCACCATCGGCAAGCTCACCAAGAAATTCCAGAACGAAGGCAAATCGGTCATGCTGGCCGCGGGCGATACCTTCCGCGCTGCGGCGGTCGAGCAGTTGCAGGTCTGGGGTGAGCGCAACAACGTGCCGGTTGTGGCGCAACACACCGGTGCTGACAGCGCCTCGGTTATTTTCGACGCCATCCAGTCTGCCAAATCCCGTGGCGTTGATGTGGTGATTGCCGATACCGCCGGCCGACTGCAGAACAAGGACAACCTGATGCAGGAGCTGGAGAAGGTGGTCCGGGTGATGAAAAAGCTGGACGAATCCGCTCCCCACGAAGTGATGCTGGTGCTGGATGCGGGCACCGGCCAGAACGCCCTGAGCCAGGCCCAGGTGTTCCAGCAGGCCGTCGGTGTGAGCGGCATTACGTTAACGAAACTGGACGGCACGGCCAAAGGCGGTATCGTGTTTGCCATCGCCCGACAGTTGCGGTTGCCCATCCGGTATATTGGTGTTGGTGAGCAGGTGGACGACCTGCGCAGCTTTGATGCCGAAACCTTTGTGGATGCTCTGTTTGACGAGTAGCCCGGAATCCAGCCGCGTGGAAGCCGCCCATGATTGAGTTTCGCCAGGTCACCAAGCGTTACGACAGTGATCACACCGCCCTGCGGCAGGTCAATTTTGGCCTGGAGCGCGGCGAGCTGGCGTTTCTGACCGGCCATTCCGGCGCCGGCAAAAGTACCCTGCTGAAACTGATCATGGTGATGGAGCGCCCCAGTGCCGGCGAGGTGGTGGTAGGCGGGCAGGTCCTGAACCGTCTGCCCCGCCGTCAGATCCCCTACATTCGTCGCCACATTGGCGTGGTCTTCCAGAATCACCAACTGCTGTTTGATCGCACCGTTTTCGACAACGTGGCAATGCCTCTGGAAGTCATGGGTGCGTCGCCCAGAGACACGGGGCGTCGTGTGCGCGCCGCCCTGGACAAGGTGGGGCTGTTGCAGAAGGAAAAGATGAACCCGATGCAGCTTTCCGGCGGGGAGCAGCAGCGCGTGGGTATTGCCAGGGCGGTGGTGAACAAGCCCCCGGTGCTGCTGGCAGACGAGCCCACAGGTAACCTGGACCCGGCCCTGTCTGCCGACATCATGAACCTGTTCGGGCAGTTCAGTCAGGTTGGCGTTACCGTACTGATCGCAACCCACGACATCGCCCTGATTAACGAGATGGGGCGGCGAACGCTGAAGTTGGATCATGGCCGTCTGGTTACCGGCGGCGCCTCGGTTATTGGCGGAGGTGCCAATGGCCGCTGATCCGCGCAAAAAGTCACAACCAGCTCGGGGTGCCAACAAAGCCCGTTCGCCCTGGCGCGAGCAGGCTGAAAGCTATTTCACCCATCATCGCAAGGTTGCCGAGGATAGCGCCCGGCGTCTCTGGCGTAATCCGGTGGCCAGCCTGATGACCTGGACTGTGATGGGGGTTGCCCTGGCTTTGCCGGTGGCGCTGCTGCTGTTGCTGACCAGCCTCCAGGGAGTCAGCGCGGGTTGGGAGAGCAGTGCCCGGGTGACCGCCTACATCGAGCTGGATGTGCCGCTTGAGCGGGCCCGGGTGTTGGGCAATGACATTGCCGGAGACGGCCGGGTGGCCGGTGTCGAGCTGGTTGATCGGGACCAGGCGCTGGCGGAGTTCCGGGCCTCATCGGGCCTGGAAGATGCCCTGGATTATCTCGAAGATAACCCGCTGCCACATACGCTGCTGATTACCCCGGAGGAAGGCACCCGTTCCACCGAGGGTGTGGAGGGGTTGGTGCGGTTTATCGAGGGCATGGAAGGCGTAGAGCGGGTTCAGGTAGACCTGGGTTGGTTGCAGCGCCTGAACGCCATGACCGATCTTCTGGCCCGTGCCGTCTGGGCGCTGGCGATCCTGCTGGCTGCGGCAGTTGTGCTGGTGATCGGCAACACCGTGCGTCTTTCGATTGAGAGCCGCCGGGACGAAATTCTGGTTGCGAAACTGGTCGGTGGCACAGACAGCTTTGTCCGCAGGCCCTTTCTGTACACCGGCGCCTGGTTCGGACTCGGTGGCGGGATTGTTGCTCTTATATTATTGCAATTGTCACTCTGGTGGCTCAGTGGGCCCATAGAGCGGCTGGCAGGGCTGTATCGGAGTGATTTTTCCCTCGACGGTTTGCAGTTTGATGGGGCCCTGGCGTTGATAATTGTTGCGATGCTGCTAGGCTGGCTGGGCGCCTGGGTAGCGGTGAAGCGTCATCTGGATGACATGGAGCCGGGTGATATTGCCGGAGGGGGATGATCCGGATAGCGGGAAAACCGTATTGAAGAAACGGCTTCTACTGGCGTAGGTTAAGAGGCAGTAAAGCCACGGTGAAATTTCCAGGCAGTTGATTTAAAACGTTTTACTGGAGATTTCGGGAACTTTCAGGGTTCTTGGCGGTCTAAAGAGTAATTGGTATATTTAAGGGCCGTTGGGTTCGGAGGTTAGAGCATGGGTACGAGTTTACAACTGGTTGATAGGCTGGTTCCGGGTCAGAATCTCGAGTCTTATATTCAGGCTGCGAGCCGCATTCCGGTGCTCACAGTGGATGAAGAGCGGGAGCTGGCAGAGCGGCTCCATTACGAAGGCGACGTGGAAGCTGCCCGTCAACTGGTTATGTCTCACCTGCGCTTTGTGATTCACATTGCCCGGAGTTATTCGGGTTATGGTCTGGCACAGGCCGACCTGATTCAGGAAGGCAACGTTGGCCTGATGAAAGCGGTTAAACGCTTCAATCCGGAATACGGCGTGCGCCTTGTTTCCTTTGCGGTGCACTGGATCAAGGCAGAGATTCACGAATTTATCCTGCGCAACTGGCGCATTGTGAAAGTGGCCACTACCAAGGCCCAGCGCAAACTGTTCTTTAACCTGCGCAGCCAGAAGAAAAAGCTTGCCTGGCTGAGCCATGACGAGCTGAACGCTGTTGCCGAGGATCTGGGTGTAGAGCCCAAGGTTGTCCGGGAGATGGAAGGCCGGCTGGCTTCCCAGGATACGGCGTTTGACGGTCCGCAGGATGACGATGACGACAACGCCTATCAGGCACCTGCATATTATCTGGAAGACACTCGCAGCAACCCGGCAACCCAGCTTGAGAACGCCGACTGGTCCGATGATTCCAACGGCCGGCTGATGCAGGCTCTGGAGCAGCTGGATGAGCGCAGCCAGGATATTCTGCGGGAGCGCTGGTTGTCTGAGAGCAAATCAACACTGCATGAGTTGGCGGACAAGTACGGCGTATCGGCGGAACGTATCCGGCAGCTTGAGAAGAATGCGATGAAGAAGATTCGCATGCAGATGTCCGAGGCGGCCTGAGTTATTGGCTGGTCTCTAAAGGCTGGAAAAGTTAAAACGCCACCACCGGTTCCGGTTGGTGGCGTTTTTGTTTGTATAATCGCTTACCCAACCACGCCCCGAACCTTTGAGTAAGGCCCAATTAACATGACCTCGACTAATCCTCATATCGCATTTCTTGGCATCGGCCTGATGGGCGCGCCCATGACCCGTAACCTACTGAACGCGGGTTTTCCAATGACGCTGTGGAACCGCACGTCCAGCAAGTGCGAGTCCTTTTCATCGGAGGCGACCATTGCCGAATCCCCGGTGGAGGCGGTTGCCGGTGCCGATGTGGTGATCACCATGCTGGAGAACAGCGATGTGGTGGAGCAGGTATTGGTGGCTCAGGGCGTGATTGATGCCCTGAAGCCGGGCGCGCTGGTGATCGATATGAGTTCAATTCAACCTTCCGTTGCCCGGCGCCATGGCGAGTTGGTTGCAGAGCGGGGCGCTGGGTATGTGGATGCGCCGGTGTCCGGGGGAACTGTGGGTGCGGCTGAAGCCCGCCTGAGTATCATGGCGGGTGGTTTGGAAGCGGATGTGGATCGCGCCCGGCCGGTTTTCGAGGCGCTCGGCACATGCACGCGGATCGGGCCTGTTGGCGCCGGGCAACTGGCGAAGTTGGCCAATCAGGCTATTGTTGGAATCACCATTGGTGCCGTGTCCGAGGCGTTGCTACTTGCGGCGAAAGGCGGTGCGGATCCTGCGGCCGTGCGGGAGGCTTTGCTGGGCGGGTTTGCCGGTAGCCGGATTCTGGAGCTCCATGGCCAGCGGATGATCGACCGGGAATTTGCACCCGGCGCGCCGGCTCGGATCCAGCTAAAGGACATGCGGATGATTCTGGATGAGGCCCGTGCGGAAGGGTTAACCCTGCCCCTGGCCCAGCAGACTCACAATGAATACCTGTCGCTGGTGGCCAATGGCCACAGTGATGTCGACCACAGTGGCTTGCTGCTGGAGCTGGAGCACCTGAACGGTGTCCTGCTTGGCTCCCTTGGCCGCGGCCCGAAGGAGTAATAACGCCATGCCCCGTTTTGCTGCCAACCTGTCCATGCTGTTCACGGAAGTGGACTTTCCGGAGCGGTTTGCCATGGCCCGGGCCGCCGGTTTTGAGGGGGTGGAATATCTGTTCCCCTACGCCTATCCCAAAGAGCTGCTTAGTCAGATTCTGAACGACAACAAGCTGACTCAGGTGCTGTTTAACCTGCCACCCGGTAACTGGGATGCCGGTGAGAGGGGCATCGCTTGCCTGCCGGACCGAGTTGAAGAGTTCCAGGCCGGGGTGGATCAGGCGATTGACCATGCCCGCGCTCTGGGGTGCCGCCAGTTGAATTGCCTGGCAGGGCTGAAGCCAGATCATGTTTCAGATGACATTGCCTGGCAGACGCTGGTGGACAATGTCGGCTGGGCAGCGGGCAGGCTGGCGGACGAGGGCATCACTCTGTGCCTGGAAGCCATTAACTCTCGAGTGGACATGCCCGGTTTCGTGCTGGATACCTCCGGCAAGGTACTCGCGTTGATTGAGCAAGTGGATGCAGACAACCTGCGTCTGCAGTATGACCTCTACCACATGCAGATTATGGAAGGGGATCTGGTGCGCTCAATGGAGTGCCTGTTGCCCTGGATTGGCCACATTCAATTCGCCGATAACCCCGGGCGGCACGAGCCAGGCACAGGGGAGATTAACTTTTTGAATGTTTTTGAGGCCATCGATGCCATGGGTTATGACGGCTGGGTAAGCGCGGAATACCGGCCCACCGGGGCGACGGCTGCCAGCCTCGGCTGGTTTGAGAGGAAGGTCTGACCGTCGCCATTGGCGACACCCTCTTACAAGATCGTAACTGGCCGGGTTGCCAACTTCTTCGTACCCTTGTCGTTACTGTAATCCGCTATCGGGAGGAGAGCCGGTGAAAGCGCTGGTAATCGAAGACGATCAGGACGTTGCAAATTATCTTGTCAAAGGGCTGAAGGAATCCGACTTCGTGGTCGATCATGCGGCCGATGGCAAGGAAGGCATGATGATGGCGGCCAGCGAAGATTACGACATCATGATTGTGGATCGCATGCTGCCGGGCATGGACGGTCTGTCCATTATCAAAACGGTACGTGCGACCGGAAACCAGGTGCCTGTTCTGATTCTCAGCGCCCTGGGTGATGTGGACGACCGTGTTGAAGGTTTACGAGGCGGCGGGGATGACTACCTGACCAAGCCCTTCTCGTTCACCGAACTGTTGGCGCGTATCGAGTCTTTGGTGCGGCGTAATCGCCAGTCGGCCGAAACCGAAACCGTATTGCGGGTGGCGGACCTGGAAATGGACCTGCTGGCGCGCACGGTAAAGCGTGCCGGCCAGAATATTGATGTCCAGCCCAGGGAGTTCCGTCTGCTGGAATACCTGATGCGTAATGCCGGCCAGGTGGTCACCCGGACCATGCTGCTGGAGAAAGTCTGGGATTATCATTTTGATCCCCAGACCAATGTGATTGACGTGCACATCAGCCGGCTGCGAGCCAAGATCGATAAGGAATTCGATACACCCTTACTGCAGACCATTCGGGGTGCAGGGTACATGTTACGTGAAACTGCTTAGCCAGCTCAGGACCTCGTCCTTCCAGCTAGCCCTGCTGTACATGGTGGTGTTTGCCACCTCGGTATTTCTGTTACTGGCCTTTATCTACTGGCGTACGGCGGGCTTCATGACCGCCCAGACCGACGAAACCATTGAAGCAGAAATCGCCGGTCTGGCGGAGCAGTATCGTGGCCGTGGCGTAAATGGTCTCATCACCATCATCCGTGAACGTGTTGCCCGCGACCCCAACGCCAAATCCATCTACCTGCTGACCACCGATGACTTCCTCAAGCTGGCCGGCAATATCGAAACCTGGCCGGAAGGCAGCCGTTCCGAGAGTGGCTGGATCAATTTCACCCTCAATGAATCCGTGGGCTGGACCGGGCCCGAACGCCTCGCCCGCGCGCGAATTTTTGAGGTTCAGGGTGGCTTGCGCCTGCTGGTGGGCCGTGACGTCGACGAACTCACCAATCTCAAGCGGGTGATTGAAACCGCCATTAACTGGGGAATGGGGATCACCCTTGCACTCGCGTTACTCGGTGGTTTTTTGATGAGCCGGAGCACGACCCGGCGCATCGAGGTGATCAACAACACCTCCCGCCGGATCATGAACGGCCATCTGTCCCTGAGAATTCCAACCCGCGGCACCGACGATGATTTCGACCAGCTGGCGGAAAACCTGAATCAGATGCTCGACCGGATTGTGTACCTGATGGAAGGTATTCGGCACGTTTCCGACAGCATTGCCCACGATTTGCGTACCCCCCTGACCCGCCTACGCAACCAGCTGGAAAACACCCTGATGTCGGTGGATAACGACGAAGCAAGGGAGCAGGCTGGCCGTGCCGTTGCCGAAGCTGACCAGTTGCTGGCAACCTTTAACGCCCTGTTGCGCATCGCCCGACTGGAAACCCGTGGCAATACCGCAGATATGAAGCCGGTATCGCTGGACGAGCTGGTTGCCGATGCCTGCGAACTCTATGAAGCGCTGGCAGAGGATAAGGACCAGTCCTTTGAACAGGAGCTGGAAAGCGGTGTGAAGATTGAGGGTGATCGTGACCTTCTGTTCCAGATGGTCAGCAATCTGATTGATAATGCGATCAAGTACACCCCCGAGCATGGCGTGATTGGCGTTGCCGTTCGCCGGGAGGGCGCTGAAGCCGTCTTTGAAGTTCGCGACAGTGGCATTGGGATTCCCGATGCTGAGAAAGACCAGGTTTTCCAGCGTTTCTACAGGGTGGGCAAGAGTCGGTCGCTACCGGGTAACGGCCTGGGGCTCAGCCTGGTGAGCGCTGTTGCAGAGATTCATCAGGGCCGGATTGTTCTGAGTGATACACAGCCTGGTGAAACCCCGCCGGGGCTGACTGTAGCGGTAAGAATGCCTGCCTTTACCGAAGCTCGTAAGCGAATCCGCGCAGCCCAAGCCGAGCAGCCGGCGGATTCAGCGGCCGGGGAAACCCGAACCGCCTCAGAATCCACTGGTGTAGATACTCACTGACTGGCGCGGAACCGGTTGATCTTCGACAGCACCGGGCCGATCAGGGCGTCTTTGCGGGACTCGATCTCGTGGGTAATCTTTTCAACCTGAGAGCGGCGACGATTTACCCGCACCTGAACGCTGTCCCACTCACCTTCCAGATGCTTCTGCTCTGCCGCCAGAAAAGCCGCAATGTTGTGACGGTTGATCTTGCCGGTAATGCCGTACTGGTCCAACCGGTAGCCAATAGCATCCACGCCATTAAGTGCCATGTTCAGCAGCGTTTGGGTATTCATGTTGGTGTCTCCGTGAAGGGAATCTGTGAGAAACAATATGCTCTTACGTTATGCTCCGATCCTAGAGTCTGCAACCTAATTCCCGAAGCCAGCGTTCGTAGTTTCCCTGACCAAAAGGTAATTCCTTGGCCACGCCGGTGTAATCCTTGGTGTGCATAATTGAAACTGTAGCTTTGGAAGCCTGCAGATTTGTTGCTTGCTTCTCCCTCCAGCACAGCGCTAGCCTTACCCCGTTTTTACGGGGTTTTTTTATGCCCTTCCATATTCTGATTTCCAATTGGTAGAGGACGTTGCGAGACCAATGACCCAGGTTCCCGGTAATGGCGGCCCCCGCCCTAGATACATCACGCCGGAAGGCGAACGGGCCTTGCGTGACGAACTGCAGTATCTCTGGAAGGTCAAGCGCCCGGAAGTGACTCAGGCCGTGCGTGAGGCCGCCGCCCTTGGTGATCGATCCGAGAATGCCGAGTACATCTACGGCAAGAAGCAGCTTCGGGAAATCGACCGTCGGGTGCGTTTCCTCAGCAAGCGCCTGGAAGAACTCACAGTGGTTGACCGTTTACCAGATGACCGCGACAAGGTGTTTTTTGGTGCCTGGGTAACGGTGGAAGACGAGGAGGGCGAGGAACAGACCTATCGGCTGGTAGGCGCGGACGAGTTTGATCTGAACAAAGGCTATCTCAGCATCAACTCACCCCTGGCCCGGGCCCTGATTGGCAAACGCCTGGACGATGAGGTGAGCGTTCGCACTCCGGAAGGCTGGAAGTCGGTATTCGTGGTTGGTATTCGTTACCAGGCGCCCGCCGACGACAAGTGAATGATGTCACAAAATTGGCGAGTGCCCGGGCAGGTTGTGTGATTTGTCGATAAACTGATCAAAATTTGTCACAACTGTACGCAGACAGGATAGTCTGCCGGGGTAATTGCCATGGGTATGCGTGGAAGAACCAGGAACGTCCAGAGCAGGCTAAGCAAACCGCTGGTGTTGGCGGGGCTGATTGCCGTTCCCGTTTTTACGGGTGGGGCGTTTGCGCAGAGCGACAAGCAGGACACCGCTTTCCATTATGAGGAGCGTTCAACAATCCATACTATCCAGCTTAACTCCATGGAGGAGGAGACCCTGGCCAACACGGTCATCGAGGGTGGTTTGTCGGCGCCGGCTGCGGGTGTTCCACTGAAGCCCCGGGTTGAGGACGATTTTTACCTGGATCCGCTGGGCCTTCGCCCTGGTGATAGCCGCACTGACCTTGGCCGTTCCCAGATTCCGGTGGAGTTCCGGTTCAGTAATCCCAAGTCCATTCCCGGGCAAACCCACAGTAACAACTACGTGATTCGTCCGCCGGAGAACCGCACCTACGACGCTCTGAACATCAATATGAACGAGCGTTGAGGCAGAATGTCAGGCGGCGGCGCAGCCGTCGTTACCGGTAGCCGTCCTACCCAGTACATCCTCATAAAAGAATGCCAGGGCCTGGCTGGCCTGATTGAAACGCGCGCGGGATACCCGCATGCGATCACTCAGATACTCGAGAAAGAGCTGGCGATCTTCATTGGCCAGTGCATCAGGATCCTTCAGATCGGTGAACAGCACGAATCGGGTGATCCAGTGAAGGTAGGTCTGCTCTGAGCGGTGATTGAGCTTGTGCTTGTGAATGGCGTCCTTGACCCGTGCCACTAAGCCTGGCTGGGACTGTTCCAGCGCCTCGGTGATGTCCATAAATAACTCTTGCTGATGAATTGGTCTTGTTATTTTGGGCGCATCTTATGACAAGAGATTTACGAGCGCAAAGCTTTATTCAGGAAGATTGACTCTGGTCAGTTTATGACCAGAGTCTGGGCTGGAACGCTAGTTATTTCAGGGCTTCGAGCTTGTCGATGTACTTCTGCATGGCATCATCGCTGGACATGCCTTTCAGCTTCTCCCAGGCATCAAACTTGGCGCGGCCGACAAAATCCATCATGCCCGGGCGCTTGCCGGACACATCACCCTCGGTGGCCTGCTTGTAGAGGGCATAGAATTCCAGTTTCATCTCGTTGGAGGGTTTGAAGTCGCCCTCAGCGGTCTGGATATAGTTAACGGCTTCGTCGAAGCGGGTTTTCAGGTCACTCATGTTGATCTCCGTATGGTTTTACTTTGGTCCTGTTTGTTGAGCGAGTATAGCCACCGCCACTGGCTCCGTCATTGACCGAATCTTCTTTGGTTATTGGCGGAAAGGAAAGCCCGGGCATTCTGGCAAAAGCTTGCCCGGGTGCACATTACGGAAAAATGCTGGCCAGTTTTTGCTTGAGAAAGGCAAATGATCTGTGTAGAGTTTTTCTCGTTGCGTGCCAGGAGGGTGCGTACAAGGGATTGAACAATTGCAAATGATTTGCACAGGGAGCAAGCGCATGTCTTCAAAAGACGGTTCCGTCGCGCCTAAAGAGCGCATCAATATCAAGTACGTCCCCGCCACCGGAGATCAGCAGGCAGAAACCGAATTGCCGCTGAAGATGTTCGTTGTTGGTGATTTCAAGGGACACGCCGAAGAAACCCCGATCGAAGATCGCAAGGCCATTTCCGTCGACAAGAACAATTTCCGTTCGGTCATGAAGGAAGCCGGCCTGACCCTTTCCACCACCGTGACCAACAAGCTGGATGAGGAAGCCGACGAACTGCCGGTAAACCTGGAATTCCAGACTCTTGATGATTTCTCCCCCGACAGCGTTGCCCGTCAGGTTCCGGAGCTGAACAAGCTGATTGAACTGCGGGAAGCCCTGGTGGCCTTGAAAGGCCCTCTGGGTAACGTGCCGTCGTTCCGCTCCAAGCTCCAGGAACTGCTGGACAACGACGACGCCCGGGACAAGCTGCTGGCCGAACTGGAACTGGCCACCGACAGCAACGAGTAAGCGAACGCGCGCTCATAACTTCCGATTGAATTCAAAACGTACTGAAGGGATGTGGTATGTCTGATACTGCTGTGCAGCAATCTGCTGCCTCCGAATCCGTTGCAGAAGGGTCTTTGCTGGACCAGGTCATGGCCAACAGCCGTATGGCCCCGGCGGATGAGGGTTACGATGTCGCTCGCAAGGGCGTGGCAACGTTTATCGCCAACCTGCTGAAAAGCGAGGAGAAAGGCCAACCGGTCAATAAGGCTCTGGTGGACCAGATGGTGGTTGAGCTGGATCGGAAGATCAGCGCCCAGATGGATGAAATCCTGCACGCGCCCAAGCTGCAGGAACTGGAGTCTTCCTGGCGTGGCCTGAAGCTGATGGTCGATCGCACCGACTTCCGCGAAAACATCAAGGTGGATATCCTCCACGCCACCAAGACCGAACTGCTGGAAGACTTCGAGTTCGCGCCCGACGTCACCCAGACCGGCTTCTACAAGCACATCTATTCCACGGAATATGGCCAGTTCGGTGGTGAACCGGTCGGCGCGGTTGTTGGCAACTACGCCTTTACCCCGTCTACACCAGACATGAAGTTGCTGCAGTACGTGTCATCTGTCGGAGCGATGGCCCATGCCCCGTTCCTGTCCTCGGTGGCCCCGTCGTTCTTCGGCGTCGACAGCTACCAGGAACTGCCCGCCATCAAGGAACTGAAGGCCGTTTTCGAAGGCCCGAAATACGCCAAATGGCGCTCTCTGCGTGAATCCGAAGACGCCCGCTATCTGGGGCTCACTTCACCGCGCTTCCTGCTGCGGGTACCTTACGATCCCACCGAAAACCCGGTGCGCAGCTTCAACTACAAGGAAGACGTATCGGCGGACCACGAGCATTACCTGTGGGGCAACACAGCCTACCTGCTGGCCACCCGCCTGACCGAAAGCTTCGCCAAATACCGCTGGTGTCCGAACATCATCGGTCCCCAAAGTGGCGGCGCAGTCGAGGACCTGCCGGTGCACCTGTTCGAATCCTTCGGTCAGCTGGAAGCCAAGATCCCGACCGAAGTGCTGATCACCGATCGTCGCGAATACGAAATGGCAGACGAGGGCTTCATTGCCCTGACCATGCGCAAGGGCAGCGATAACGCGGCCTTCTTCTCCGCCAACTCGGTGCAGAAACCCAAGCAGTTCCCCAACACCAAGGAAGGCAAGGAAGCGGAAACCAACTACAAGCTGGGTACCCAGCTGCCTTACATGATGATCGTCAACCGCCTGGCCCACTACATCAAGGTTCTGCAGCGGGAACAGATCGGCTCATGGAAGGAGCGCCAGGACCTGGAGCGTGAGTTGAACACCTGGATTCGCCAGTACGTGGCCGATCAGGAAAACCCGCCCGCGGAGGTCCGCAGCCGTCGACCCCTGCGCGCGGCACAGGTCACCGTCTCTGACGTGGAAGGCGATCCGGGCTGGTACCAGGTGTCCCTGGCGGTTCGGCCCCACTTCAAGTACATGGGTGCCAACTTCGAACTGTCACTGGTTGGCCGGCTGGACAAGGATTAATCCGTGTTCCAGCACCCGGCCAGCGACGGATCGCAGGCCGGCAGCGGCAGCCTGTTCGAGAGACTGGAGCAGGCTGCCGAACCGGCCGGCCAGAGTATGGGAGAAGTCACCCACGTTGTTGAATCCATCAAGCGCCATCTGGTTCGGCTGCTGAACGCCCACCCGGGCAACAGCGCCAGCGTGCCGGATCTGGGCCTGCTGGACTTCAACGACGCCACGCTCGGCACCCACGATCTGAGCGTCCAGATCCGTGGCGCGATCCGGCAGTGCATCGAGAAGTTCGAACCCAGGGTGAAGCGGGTGGATGTGGTTAATCTGCCCCAGGGACCCGATCCGCTGCAGTTGCGGTTTCAGGTGACCGTGTACCTGAATGTCGGCGCAAATGACGACAAAACGACCATAGATTTAGTATTGGATGACAAACGTTACTACCAGGTGGTGTAACGAAACGGATAAGCAAACACCAAGGATGGCGAGAGACGGTGGGGATGCTTTTCTGCAGGGAAAAAAATGTCTGAGCGCAGCGAGTTGTTTTTTCCCGGAAGAAAAGTGTACCGACCGTCTCATACTCCCAAGGATGCGGTAGTTGTATGAAGTTAAATCGGTTCTACAGGGACGAGTTGAGTTTTCTCAGGCTTCAGGGCCGGGAATTCGCGGATGCCCATCCGCAGTTGACACGGTTTCTGTCCGAGCAGAGCACCGATCCAGATGTTGAACGGCTGCTGGAAGGTTTTGCTTTCCTGACCGGAAAGCTCCGGGAAAAGGTCGAGGACGAGTTCCCGGAGATTACCCACTCGCTGCTGAACATGTTGTGGCCGAATTATCTGCGGCCGGTACCCAGTTGCACGATCATGCGCTTTGATCCGCAGTTGCATGCCATCAGTGAGCGCCAGAGGGTAGACCGCCACACCGAGATCAAGAGCCGGCCCCTGGGCGATGCCAATCGCCAGACCCAGTGCCGGTTCCGCACCTGCCGCGCGGTGGACGTATTTCCCGTGAGCGTTGCCGCGGCCCATGCCGAACACTCGCGCGAGGTATCGTCTGTCACCGTGGACCTTGCGCTGCATACCGATCAGCCCCTGTCGTCACTGGGTATGGAAAGCCTGCGCTTTTATCTGGGCGGCGAGAGTCATATCGCCGAAACCTTGTTTCTCTGGCTGAACCACTATCTCGAACGCATCGATCTGGTGGTGGGGGACGCTTTATACCGCCTGCCGGCCTCGCTGTTGCAGCCGGTGGGATTTGGCAACGATGAGGCTCTGCTACCGTACCCAAAGAACGCCTACCCCGGCTACCGCATTCTGCAGGAATACCTCAGCTTCCCTGAGGCCTTCCGTTTCGTGGACATCCACGGCCTGGCACGCCGGCTGCCTGCGCTGCAGGCGGACGAAATCAGCCTGCGTTTCCATTTCAGCCGTATCCTGCCGCCGGACGCCAAGGTGCGGGAAGACAATTTTCAGCTCTACTGCACACCGGCGGTGAACCTGTTTACCCATGAAGGCGAACCGGTGGATCTGAACGGCCGCCAGACCGAATACCGGATTTCGCCTTCCAGCCGCTCCCCGGACCACTACGAGGTGTTCAGCATCGAGCAGGTGGAAGGCTGGCTGGAGGGTCGGTCCGGGCGCGGTGAGCCCCGCATCTACACGGCCTTCGAGAGTTTCCAGCATGAGGTGGAACGGGACCGGGGACGTACCGCCCTGTACTACCGGGTCCGGGCCCGGGACAGCGTGCGCGGGGACGGTTTTGATCATTACATGTCATTTGTCCGGGGCGACGAATCCGAGTGCCTGAGCCGGCAAGAAGCGGTTTCCCTGACCCTGACCTGTACCAACCGCCAGTTGCCCAGCCAGCTGGCGGTTGGCGAAATCTGCATGGCGACCGAGAGCACGCCGGCGTTTGCCACCTTCAGCAACATTACCCGGCCCACCGCGACCCTGCGGCCAACCCTGGATGGCAGCCTGTTGTGGACGCTGATCTCGAATCTGTCACTCAATTACCTGTCCATGCTGGACGTGGATGCCCTGCGCACGGTGCTGCGGGTCTATGATTTCCGGGCTCTGGTGGACCGTCAGGCGGAGCGGGTATCCCAGAAGCGTCTGGCTGGTATTACCGGTATCGAGACGGCTCCGGTTGACCGGATGGTCAAGGGCCTGCCGGTGCGGGGAATTCGCTCGGTACTGAAACTGGACCAGCAGGCCTTTGCATCGGAGGGTGATCTTTACCTGTTTGGCACGGTTCTCAGCCAGTTCTTTGCTCTTTACGCCAGTATCAACGCATTTCACCAACTGGAAGTGGTGAACACCGATAATCAGGAACGGTACACATGGACGTTACAGCAAGGTCAGCAGCCGCTGATGTAGCCGAGCTGCAACCCGTTCTGGGCAATGCGCGGCGATACAGTTTTTTCCAGCTGGTGGATCTGATTCACCGGCACCACGGGGATGATCTGGAGCGGAACAGCGACGACCAGCCCCGTCAGGAACGGATCCGGTTTTCCGCCTCCGCGGGGCTGGGGTTTCCCGGCAGCGATGTGGTTTCGGCGCTGTCGCCGGAGCACGAGCATGCGCCGTATCAGATGGAAGTCAGCTTTCTGGGGTTGCACGGCTCCCAGTCGCCGTTGCCGGGCTATTACCTGGAGGATCTGGCCTGGGAAGCGGGGCAGAATCTGGGCATCCGGCGGCATTTTCTTGATTTTTTCAATCACCGCCTGGTCACGCTGTTCCACCGGGCGTGGCGCAAGTATCGCTATTACGTTCGGTTTCAACCCGGTGCCTCGGACGGCTTTTCAGAACTGATCTTTGCCCTGATAGGACTCGGCGACAGCCGGTTGCGGGAGGCAACACCGGTTAACTGGTCCAAGATGCTGGCCTATTCCGGCCTGATGGCCGGTCGCAGCCGGTCGCCGGAGGTGGTGAGCGGCATCGTCGCCCATTGCTTCGATCTGGACGATGTCAGTATTGAACAGTGGGTCCTGCGCAAGGTGGCCATCGCCGATGATCAACAGACCCGACTGGGCCAGGCCAACGCCTCTCTGGGCAGCGACACATTGGTGGGATCGGCCATTCGGGATCGCAGTGGCAAATTCGTGCTCCGGTTGCGGAATCTCAGCCGACAGCGCTTTGCGGATTTCCTGCCCAATGGCCAGGACCACCAGCGCCTGGTCAAACTCGTGGAGTTCGCTACACGGGAGCAACTGGCCTACGACCTGGAGCTTCAAATGCGTCCGAAAGACATCCGCCCCATGGAGCTGGGGGAAGATGTCCGGCTGGGCTGGAATTCCTTCGTGACCCCGGAAAAGGCTCGGCGCCGACCGGCGGTCCGGATTCAGATTCGCCGGTAAACCCGGCAGGGAAGGCATTCATGGATGAACAACAGGCTGCGGGCCTCAAGCTGACAGTTACCAATCCGACCGTTGCCGGCGGTGGGGCAACCATCGAGCACTGTTTCAGCGTTCGCGGTGGCTCTATCGGTACAGCAGCCAGTGATACCTGGCGGTTATCCTCCCAGCGAACGGGTGCGGTTCCCGGCCACGCGGAGATCCGTTTTCTGGACGGCGGCTTCTGCCTGATTGATCGCAGTGGCCGGACTTACATCAATAGCGCAAGTCAGCCTGTGGGTCGGGGCCGTCGGGCACGACTGAATCATGGTGATACCGTCAGTATTGGTCGCTACCAACTTCGTGCGGAGCTGGCCGAGGGTGTTGGCGAACCGTTGCTTGAGAGCGGTGAAGCAGAGCAGGCCGGGCAACTGATTGATGTCGATGAAGGGCCGCTGATGCGGGCCGAGGACTTAACCAGCCAGACCGGGAACCCGGAGCCACTGCAGAATCTTGCCCTGGTAGCCGGGGAGGCCGTCAGTGATGACCCATTGGCGCCCTGGAACGGGCAGCCGGACGAGCAGAAGTCGGATACTGATGCGCTGATGGCCAGCGAGACCTCCTGGCGCGCCGCTGAAAGGCATGTTTCGGATGAGTACCGTGAAAACCGCGACGTAGCAATGGGCCTACCCGTTCGCAAAGGAGAGAAAGACAGGATGCCTGAGATTGCAAAGAGCGCTGATCGCCGGGAGGCTTCAGATCAGAGCAGCAAACACATCAGTGGTGCCCCCCTGTTGCGGGGTATGGAAGCCGGGCTGGACTTTGCTGACAGCGATGAGATGCGTCTGTTCCTGGAGGAAGCGGGGCAGACTCTGAAGGCGACCGTGGAAGGGTTGTTGGCGCTGCACCAGGGAGAAGACAGCAGGCATCAGGCGCTGCGAACCCGCCTGCAACCCATTGAGGATAATCCACTGCGGTTGGGTGAGGGTTATGAAGATACGGTGCAGACCCTGTTCGCCAGCCATCGTAGCCCGGTTCACCTGTCGGCGCCGGCGGCGGTGCGGGAGAGTCTGCAGAGCCTGGATCACCACCAGCAGGCAACCCGTGAGGCCATCAGCGAGGCGCTGGAGGCCATCCTGCATGCCTTTTCGCCCGAGGCCTTGCTGCGTCGTTTCCATGGTTACCGTCGGGGACTGCGCCAGAACGAGGACGAGGGGCGCTGGGCCTGGGATATGTACCAGCATTATTACCGAGAGTTGAAATCCAGTCGTCAGCAGGGATTCGAGCGCCTGTTCCAGGAAGTGTTCGAACAGGCTTACGACCAGAACCTGCGCCAACTACAGAGGGAGAACCCGTTGTGAAGACCTGCAAATGGAGTTTGCTGGCCATCGTATTCGTGCTTGCCGGATGCAGCACCCCATATAACGCGGTCACCAAAACCGCAAAAGTGCTCTGGGACCCGGATATCCCGGTGGGGTACCCGGAGGATCTGCCCAGCCGGGTCGGTCTGACCATGGTGGCCGAACCGGATGTAAACCCGAACGAATCTCTGGCACCCACGCCCATTGCGTTTCAGATCATCGAGATGCGCGACAGCTCACTGTTGATGGCCGGGGATTTCGACCAGCTACTGAGTGACCTCGAGTCGTCACTGGGCCAGAACTATGTCGATCACAGCGATTACTCCCTGGTGCCGGGCCAGTTCAAGTTCATCGAACCCTTCGAGATTGGCCAGGACACCCGATTTATCGGCGTGATCGCCTTTTACGCCTATCCCAACCTGTCTCAGTGGAAGAAGGTGGTGAAGGTGGATCCAATCGGCGGCCGCTACAACCTGCTGGTGAACCTGCGGGAGCGGGAAGTTCAACTCAAGCATTCGGATGACACCTGATGGCGGTAACCAATCGAGTCGTCTGGAGTGATGGCCTGTTCATCAAGCCCCAACACTTCCAGCAACAGCAGCGATATCTGGAACACCAGATCAATGAACGGGCGCTCGCGATCTCCGATTATCTTTATGGCTTCAGCGACCTGGAACTGAACGCAGAGTACCTGAGTTTCGGCCGGGTTGGCCTGGTTCGGGCATCCGGCCTGTTCCCGGATGGCACCCGCTTCAGTCTGCCCCAGGAAGACGTGATGCCTGAACCGATGGAAATCACCGAAGCCTCAGTGGCCAATCAGGTCGTCTACCTGGCGCTGCCGCTGGGCAGTGAAAGCCTGGCGGAAGTGGAATGGCCGGACGCCCCCGTGGCCGGCCGGTTCCGTGCCGACTCCCGGGAAATCCGGGATCTGCATTCTATCGACGGCGATGCTCACACCATTGATGTGGGCCGCGTGGCGCCCCGCCTGATGCTGGAGCGGGAAGATCGCAGCGCCTATGCGGCCCTGGCTATCGGCCGGATTCTTGAAAAGCGCCCGGACGGAAGCCTGGTGATGGATCCGAACTTCCTCCCCACCATGCTGAGTGTGCGAGCCGCACCCAGGCTCCAGAGATTTGTCGGTGAAATGGCCGGACTGATGCGGGAGCGGGCACGCAATATCGCCGAGCGTGTCGGTGCACCGGGGCAGGGCGGTGTTGCCGACGTGGCGGATTTCATGTTGCTGCAGATGCTGAATCGGGCCCATCCCAGGTTCATGCACCTGGCCCGCCTGCGCCAGTTGCATCCTGAACGGCTGTTCGAAGCCCTGCTGGAACTGTGTGGCGAGCTGGTGACCTTCACCGATGAAGGGCGCCTGCCGAGGGAGTACCCGGCCTATGACCACGATCTGCCGGAGGATTGTTTTACCCCGCTCATGCAGGTTCTGCGGCAGTCCCTGAGCACGGTGCTGGAACCAAGAGCCCTGGCTATCCAGCTTCAGCAGCGCCAGTATGGCCTGACCGTGGCCCCGGTTCAGGATGCCCAGTTGGTCCGGGATGCGGAATTCATTCTTGCGGTCAAAGCCGACATGCCGCTGGACGATCTGCGCAAGCAGTTCACCCAGCAGTGCAAGGTGGCCTCGGTGGAGAAAATACGGGATCTCATCAGCCTGCAGCTGCCGGGAATTCCGCTCGCTGCGTTACCGGTTGCACCCCGGCAGTTGCCTTACCACGCCGGCTTCGTGTACTTCCGCCTGGACGACCAGAGCCAGGCCTGGCAAATGCTCGACAACGCCAGCGGCTTCGCATTCCACGTGGCCGGCAGTTTCCCGGGCATGGAAATGCAGTTCTGGGCAATCAGGAGCTAAATCATGGCAGATGCACAGGTAATGGACTTACCCAACGGCAGCAGGAATTCCGGCAGCAGTGCGTTCAGTGATCTGATTTTTGCCAACAGCCGGGCAGCCGCTGAGGGCAACAGGGAAGGCCAGGTCGACGAGCAGTTCCAGCTCAGGGGGTTGGAACATAACCGCCTGATTGACGCCGCCACACCCTTGCTTGGCCTGGTGATCAGGATACGCAGGCTGGCGGATTATCGCGCGGTGGAAACCCTCTACCAGCAGGTGGTGGATGAAATCGCTGCCATCGACCGGGAACTGGTGGAACAGGGTTACGACCGGCCGGTTGTTGTCGCTTATCGGTACGTTCTCTGCGCCTTCATCGACGAGGCCGTGCTGGGAACCGACTGGGGCGCCCATAGCGTCTGGTCTCAGCACTCCCTGCTGTCCCGCTTCCACAACGAGACCTGGGGTGGGGAAAAGGTTTTTGCCATTCTTGCCCGGATGGAACAGGAACCGGCCCGCTATCGCGACATGCTGTCGTTTATCTACCTGTGCCTCTCTCTGGGTTTCGAAGGGCGGTACAAGGTGATGGAAAACGGCCGGGATGAATACGACCAGATTGTCCGTGGCCTGCACGAGCAACTGAAAGCGTTGCAGGAGGAACAGGACCAGCCGCCTCTTGCGGATGCCCGGGCGAACGTGACGCCAACCCGGAACCGGTTGCGCAGCGGCATGCCCGTCTGGGGCATTGCAGGTCTGTTTGTGGCGGTCATGGCCGGCATCTACTCCCTGTATAACATGGCACTGAACGAGCGCATCACGGACGTATTGCGCGTACTCGACCAACTACCGAAATAAGGACATCAACGTGATTCGGGTAGAACTGCCGGCGCTGATCGGGCGCCTCAACGACATTTCACGCCAGGCGCTGGAAGCCTCCGCCGCCCTGTGCATCAGCCGCCAGGGCGCGGAAATCACTCCGGCCCATTTACTGTTCAAACTGCTGGAAACACCGTTTTCCGACGTGCGCCAGATTCTGGAGCACACCGGCATTGAGCATCAGCAACTGCAACCGCTGGTAGGCGACAGCCTGAACGGAGAGGCGCAAAGTGCTGAGCCCTACCCATCGTTCTCGCCGCTGTTGGTGGAACTGATGCAGGATGCCTGGCTGCTGGCTTCCACCGAACTGGGCCACACCGAACTGCGTTCCGGCGCGGTATTCCTGGCCCTGCTGATGAATGCTGACCGATACCTTATGCCCCGGGTGGCACAGTTACTGGCGGACATCAACCGTGAGCAGCTGCGCAAGCAATTTGATCGGTTCACCCAGGGCTCCGCGGAGCGGCTGGAACCGAGCGAGCACGAATTCGGGCAACCGGTGGCCAGCGCGGATCTGGACCCGCTCAAACGCTACGCCACCGACTTCACCGGACTGGCCCGGGAAGACAAACTGGACCCGGTGGTGTGCCGTGACGCCGAGATCGATCAGATGATCGACATCCTCTGCCGCCGCCGCAAGAACAACCCTATTGTGGTGGGCGATGCCGGTGTGGGCAAAAGCGCCGTGGTGGAGGGCCTGGCTCTACGCATCGTCAATGGCGACGTGCCTGACCGCCTGAAAAGCGTTGAGCTCTGGACCCTGGATATGGGCGCCCTCCAGGCCGGCGCCTCGGTGAAGGGCGAGTTCGAGAAACGCCTCAAAGGCGTGATCGAAGCGGTCAAAGGCTCCGCTACCCCCATCATCCTGTTCATTGACGAAGCCCACACCCTGATTGGCGCCGGCAACAGCGAAGGCGGCTCCGATGCCGCCAACCTGCTCAAACCGGCCCTTGCCCGGGGCGAACTGAGAACCATCGCCGCCACCACCTGGCGCGAGTACAAGAAATACTTTGAAAAAGACCCGGCCCTGAGCCGGCGTTTCCAGCCTGTGGCGCTGGATGAGCCCACACCCGGCGAAGCCGTCCACATCCTCCGTGGCCTGCGTACCGTCTATGAGAAAGCCCATCAGGTCCTGATCGCCGACAGCGCCCTGAAAGCCGCCGCCGACATGTCTGCCCGTTACCTTGCCGGCCGCCAGCTACCGGACAAAGCCATCGACGTCCTGGACACCGCCTGCGCCCGGGTCAGCCTGAATCTGAGCATGCCGCCCAGACGCCTGAGCCACGTCCGCAGCGAGCTGCATCAGCTGGCCATGGAACAGAACCTGCTGAGCCGGGAACACACCCTGGGGCAGAGCGTGGATGCCGAACGGGAACGGGAACTGGAAAAGCGCATTGCCGGGATCGCTGCCGAATCCGAAGCACTGGAACAACGCTGGAACGACCAGCGCGAGCTGGTGGCACGACTGGTGGAGATTCGTGAACAGTTGCTCACCGGCGAATCGCAGGCCGAAGCGGATACCTCTGAATTGACCGATGGGGGTACAGAAGAACGCCCGGACCTGAAAAGCGAAGCCGCCGCCATCGAGCAGGAACTGACTGAACTCCAGGCCGACGAGCCGCTGGTACACGCCCGCGTTGACGCCAGACAGGTGGCCGAAGTCATCGCCGACTGGACCGGCATTCCGGTCAATCGAATGACCACCGACGAACTGGAGAAAATTACTCACTTGCCGGCGTACCTGCAGGAGCACATCAAAGGCCAGGACACCGCCATCGACTGCCTGCACCAGCACCTGCTCACCGCCCGCGCCGACCTGCGCCGGCCCGGCCGCCCCATGGGCGCCTTCCTGCTGGTGGGTCCCAGCGGCGTTGGCAAAACCGAAACCGTGGTACAGCTGGCCGAACTGCTCTACGGCGGCCGCCAGTTCCTCACCACCATCAACATGTCCGAATACCAGGAAAAACACACCGTCTCACGCCTGATCGGTTCACCGCCGGGGTACGTTGGCTTCGGCGAAGGCGGCATCCTCACCGAAGCCATCCGACAGAAACCCTACTCCGTGGTCTTGCTCGACGAAGTCGAAAAAGCCCATCCGGAAGTCCTCAACCTGTTCTACCAGGCATTCGATAAAGGCGAACTGGCTGACGGCGAAGGCCGACTCATCGACTGCAAAAACGTTGTCTTCTTCCTCACCTCCAACCTCGGCTACCAGACCATCGTCAACCACGCCGAGTCCCCGGCCAGCCTGGACGAAGCCCTCTACCCGGAACTGGCCAGCTTCTTCAAACCGGCCTTGCTGGCAAGAATGGAAGTGGTGCCCTACCTGCCCCTGGGCGAGGAAACCCTCAACCGAATCGTTGGCGACAAACTCCAGCGCCTGGCGGACCAGATCAAGGCCCGTTATCACGCCGAAGTGGAACTGCAGGACGGCCTGATCGATGCCATCCGCAGCCGTGCGACAAGAAGCGAAAACGGCGCAAGGATGCTTGAGTCGATCATAGAGGGTGAGTTGTTGCCGCCGGTTTCATTGGCGTTGCTGGAGAAACTGGCTGCGAGGGAGCCGGTGAATAAGGTGACGCTGGGGGTCGATGAGCATCGATTCGTAGGAACTGTTGCCTAAGGCAACTGAAGCGTAGCGTAGCCTGCGGGGTGGCTTTCCAAAACCCTGCGGAGCCATGGGTGAAGAGCGAAAGCTCTTCACGTGTTGGCCAGGGATGGCCAAGACAGGACCCTCACTGCGACGCAGGAGCAGTAAGCAGTGAGGGGCGGAGCGGAGCGTACAAGGATGTATTCACAGCGTGTTTTGGAAAGCCACCCCGCAGACTGCGCGGTCGGCGAACTCCACAACAACCCAACAGGGAAAGGAAGAATGGGACGGATGCAGATGGAACTGCACACCGGCATCGACCTGGCGGTGGCCCTGATCAAGCAGGACAACCTGCCGGATCTGCTGAAAACCGCCACAAGACAGCTGGAAAACGCCTTCGGCCTGACCCGCTGCTGGGCACTCGAACTCGACCTCAGTGGCCGGACCCTGCACTGCAGCGACCTCGCCGAACACGGCGAATTCGACTGCGGCGACTTCAGCCACCCCTTTGCCCATGTGCTGCAAACCGGCAAAGCCCGGGAACTTACCCGTGCCGCCAGCTATCGCCTGGACCACGTCGGCTTCCAGGCCCTGTTTGAGGCCAGCGACCGGCCGCGTTCCCTGTGGCTCGAGCCCCTCACTGGTAATGATGGCCGAACCCTGGGGATGCTCGTCCTGTGTCGGGACGAACCCGAGTGGGACGGCATTATCGGCCAACCTCTGTATTGTGGCCTACGGCAACTGCTGGTTCATCAATGGATTACCCAGTTACAGAGCCGTGATCAGGTCTGGCAGCGCCGCCTGCTCAAGCGGTCACTGGATCATTTGCACGACGCCGAAACCGTTCGCACCCGGTGCGAACAACTGGCCCGAACCCTGGTTGGCAATTCCCAGGCCATGACCAGCCTCCGGGCCCAGATCGTCCGGGCCGCCGGCAGCCAACTGTCCGTTTTGGTGCAGGGTGAAACCGGCTGCGGCAAGGATGTGGTCGCCCGCGGTATCCATGAACTGTCCGACCGGGCCGACGGCCCGATGGTGGTGGTCAACTGCGCCGCCATTCCGGATACCCTTCTCGAAAGCGAACTTTTCGGGCATACCCGAGGCGCGTTCTCAGGCGCCGACCGGGACAAGCAGGGGCTTCTGGCACAGGCCAACGGCGGCACCCTGTTCCTGGATGAAATCGGCGACATGCCCTTGGCCCTGCAGTCGAAGCTGCTTCGGGTGTTGGAGAGCCGTCAGTTCCGCCCACTGGGCGCCCGCGAGGAACAGCATTCGGATTTTCGCCTAGTAGCGGCCACCCACCAGCCGCTGCAGGCAGGTATCGAAGACGGCAGCTTCCGGCGGGACCTGTTTTACCGCCTGAGCCAGTTTCCGCTGCGGGTGACGCCCTTGCGGGAGCGTCCCGAGGACCTCGAAGCCCTGAGCCGTCACTTTATCCGCCTGTATACCGAGCGTGAGGGTATCGGGCCCATGGGCATTTCCAGCCACGCTCTGCACCTGCTGGCCGGATACGACTTCCCGGGCAATGTCCGTGAGCTGCGCAACATCATTGAACTGGCTTGCCTGCAGACCCCGGGCGGGGATGATATCCAGCCGGAAGTTCTGAGGATTAATGACCTGTTTGAAGAGTCAGATGGCTGGACCAGCGCGCCCTGGGATGCCAGAGACAGAAATCCCGTTGATCTACCCGCTGTAGAAGAGATCCGGGATCTTAAGGCCGCGGCACAGGCCTTTGAAGCGGCGATTATTCGCGAGCGTCTGCGCCAGTACGCTGGCAACCGGGCCCAGGCGGCGGAAAGCCTCGGCCTGCCAAAGCGAACCCTGGCCCATAAGTGCCTCAAGTACCAGGTGACCGACTCATGATTCCCCGAAAAGTGCGATTAATACGTCACTTAGCGTCAGCTGTGGTGCAGGTTCTTCTGGTCGCCAATGCCTGCGCTGGCCAGCTTGAGGATGCCCGCCTCTGTACCAGTGAGCCCCAGCGACTTGAACGGCTGGCCTGCTTTGACGAAGTTTTTGGTACCCCCCTGGCGGCATCAGGCGAGGAACTTGCGGCCCCGGATGCTCGGCGATCCGAGCGATGGCGACAGGCCTACGCCACCCTTGATGCAGAAAATGCCGGTGCTGGCGTGCTTTACCGGAATACCGGGCGAGCAGCTGGCCAACTGGTGACGGTTCCGGCTCTGGGGGTTCAACCTCCCCGACCTCTGCTGGCCCTTCAGTGCCACAACAACATTACTGAACTCACGCTGATGCTGCCTGAGGCAATGGACGAGGAGCGGGTTCAACTGGGGTTTGGCCGGGGACAGACCGTCTGGCGGGTGCGGGACAACGGTTTCGTGCTCAGCGGCGGCCGGGGACTGCCAGCCATTCGTACCGTGAAAGCCATGATCGACGGCACAGAGGCCCGCATTGACTCGCCCAACAGTCGCATTGATGGCCTGCTGTTTGATCTTTCGGGATACCGCCGGGCAATCGAGCCGCTACGCGAGACCTGTGGCTGGTAAATGCCGGCTGAACACAGCGAATCAGGACAGCAACATGCAGATCATTGAGCAACATCCCTACGTTGAACAGGTTGTCTCACCATTGCCCGGCGATTCCGGTGTCGGCGAGGCACTTGGAGACGATGCAACGCTCGAATTTCTGGAAAACGAGGTCATGAAGGTGGGCTCTCTGGCCCATACCGATATCGATTGGAGCAAGGTTGAAAGCGATGCCCTGACGATTCTCTCGGACCGCAGCAAGGATCTGAAAGTACTCGGTTTTCTGCTGATCGCCCTGCAACGTGGCGGCGACGGTGAACGGTTCGCACTGTCTCTGTACCTGCTGCACCGGATCCTCGACGAATGGTGGGAGCAGGCCTGGCCGTATCCCGGGGACAAGGGCAAGCGGGCCCGCAAGATGATGTTCACCCAGATGCTCCAGCGTGCCGGCAAAGGCGTAGACGCCCTGGCGTTCGATGGCAGTGTTGGCGACGGTCGGGCGTTCTGCCTTGAAATTCTGGCCAGATTGATGGACCAGGCCGCTGGCCGGGAACTGCCGGAGGGGTCACTGCAGGATCTTAAACGGGCAATTGAAAAGCTGCCCAGGGTTAACGACGCCACGGCAGCCCCCGAAACCCGTCCGCAGGCAGGGCAGGTCAGCCAGGATTCGGGAACTGAAACGCCAGAGCAGAAACCCGCACCGGCAAAGCCCTCCCTGGGGGCTCTCACCCTCGACCCGGGTGATGAGCGAGCAACCCGGCAGAGTCTTCTGAAAGTCGCGGACATGCTCACCGAAACCGGGCCGGACCAGCCTCTGGGGTACCAGGTCCGCCGGTATGCTATCTGGCAGAACATCACCACGGTACCGCCGACACGGGATGGAAAGCGCACCGATCTTGCCGCCGTGAGTGCCGATCGTGTGGCTGACTATCGGGAAGCCCTGGAAAAATCCGCAGACCTGGCGTTGTGGCAGAAAATCGAGCAGAGCCTGTCGGTCAGTCCATTCTGGCTGGACGGCCATTGGCTAAGTGCCCGGGTCGCAACGGCCCTTGGCCACCACGCCTGCGCAGAGGCAATCCGTGTGTCTGCAAAGGAGTTTGTCGAGCGCCTTGCCCAGTTGCCGGAGCTCACCTTCAACGATGGCACGCCGTTCCTCTCCCGCGAGGCAGAAGAGTGGCTCTGGTCCGCGCCGGCGATCGGTGGTTCCGCCGGCAGCGCCAACGCCTGGGAGCAGGCTTATGACAAAGCTCGGGATCTGGTTTCACAAAAGGGACTGGCTGCCGGGATGCAACTTCTGGAGGACGGGCTGGCGGAAGCGAGAGAGCCAAGAGACCGCTTTTACTGGCGTCTTGCCAGCGCCCGATTGATGAAAGACGCAGGCCTGAAATCACTGGCCACGCAGCAGATTCAGGATCTGCAAACGCAGGTTCGCGGGCTGGCTCTCGAGGACTGGGAGCCCGCTCTGATCAGGCAGCTTGAAAAGCTGGGCTGATCCCCGGAGCACACCAAGGAATCACAGCAGGAATGGAAACCATGTGGAGAAAAGCTTTACTCATCGGTCGCTGGCTTCTGCCATACCTTAAAAACGCAGCCCCGGTCACCCTGACACTGGGCGTTATCGCCTTGCTGGTGGCCACCTGGTGGCTGGGGCCGCGCTGGGAACTCAATGGTGAGTTTCCATTAGCGGCCTGGCAGATGCGGGCCCTGGTAACCCTGGGAGTTGTCCTTGTGGTCGCGATGATGTGGGGCATGGTGCTGGCGCGCCGCCTGCGCAAGGTGAACGTCCGGCAGGCCGAAGCGCAGAAGGAACAGGAAGATCCGATTCTGCCCATGGAGCGCAAGCAGCAGCGCCTGCTGGATCGTCAGCTGGCGGCCCTGAAAAGCAACCTCCCCGGCCGCAAAGGCATTTACCGGCTGCCCTGGTATCTGGTGATGGGCCTTGAGGATGCTGGCAAGACCAGCCTGATTCAACGGTCCGGGCAGACCTACACGCTCACCAACGTAACCCGCAACAATCGGGTGGATCGCAATGCCTTCGGTTTTGACTGGTGGATCGGCGATGAAGGCGTGCTTATCGATCCTGATGGTGAACTGCTGAGCCAGAGTCAGGGTGAGGGCGCAGGCGCGGAGATCCAGCAGCGTCTTTGGCATCATTTCATCGCCTGGCTTGAGCGAAATCGCCCTCAACGCCCCCTGAATGGTGTGGTGCTGGCCATAGATCTGGCCAGTCTCAGCGTGGCAGACTCCGGCCAGAGGCGGGACCGGGCCATCCTGTTGCGCACGCGCTTGCGGGAACTGATGGAGCAGATCGGCTCCCGCCTGCCCGTTTATGTCACCTTCACCAAGATGGACCTGCTTTACGGTTTTGGCCCGCTCGTGCGGACCCTGAGCAAGCAGGACAAGGAGCAGGCCCTGGGCTTCACCTTCAGCCTCGAAGGCCAGATGGATAACGACGATTGGCTGAACCAGTTCGCTGACCGATACACCGCCATGGTTGAGCGGCTTACCGATCGCTTGCCGGATGTTCTGGCCAATACCCGGGATGCCGAGGAGCGGGCAGCGGCCTATTCCTTTACCCGCCAGCTTGCAGGCCTGAAGCCTGTTCTGGAGCATTTCCTGACCGACCTGCTGTCTGCGGATGTGTTCTCGACACCGGCGATGGTTCGCGGCACCTACTTCACCTCGGTGTTGCAGGAGGGCGTGCCGGAAGATGCCTTTGTCTCGGCAGCTGCCGCCAACTACCAGATTGCCGGGCCCATTCAGCCTGCCCAACGGGCAGGGCAGTCCGCCACCCTGTTTACCCGGGCACTGTTCCCCGAGATCATCTATCCGGAGGCTGGCCTGGCCGGTGATAACCGACGGGTGATTCAGTCCCGGCAACGCCGGCTGGCCGTGGCCGCCGTGGTGGCTATTTGTGCCGGTGCGGGTATGACCGCCGGCTGGCAGCATTTCTTTATCAAGAATGCAGAGGCCGCTGCCGCCGTGGAAGCCCGTGTTCAGGGCTTTATCGATAACTGGCAGCCGGTGGGCTTTGAACCGGACAACACCGGCCGGAACCTGCTCGGCCCGCTGGATGAACTTCGTGAGGCAACGCTGGCCTTTGGCGACCATCGCCGGAACTGGCCGTTGCTCAGTGATATGGGCCTGTACCGTGGCCATGAGGTGGGCCCGGAAGTTGAGGAATCCTACCTGGATATGCTGGCATACCAATATTTGCCAGCCCTGATGTTCGGTGTGATGGCCGAGATGGGTCAGGCGCCGGACAATAGCACTGAGCGCCTGGAGCATCTGCGGGTGTTGCGCATGCTGTATGACGCCAGTGGTCGTCGGGACGATATTGTGACCCGCTACATGCAGAACCACTGGCAGGAGGCGTTCCCCGGCCAGAGTGAACTGCAGCAGCGGCTACTGGGTCATCTGGACTATGCCATGGCGCATACCGATCTGGCACAGCTAACTCGCCAGGGCGATGCGGTTGCCGATATGACCCTGGCGCCGTTTCGTAGCAGTGTCGAGTGGGCACAACATGAGCTTGGTCGGATTGCCACGCCAGACCGGGTCTATCGGGATCTGGAAATTGAAGCAGAACAGGAATTCCGGGCACCGTTGGAACTGGCCCGGGCATCCGGGCCGGCATTCAGCACGGTGTTCACCCGGCTGGATGGCTATGGCGAGCCGTCGGACTCGGGGGCAGCGGTGGAAGAAGATCCATTGACCATCCCCGCGTTGCTGACCCGGGAGGGACTGGAAAAATGGTTCCTGCGCAAGTCCGGCTCGGTAACGGAGCTGGCTCTGGTGGACGCCTGGGTGCTGGGCCGCCGGGACAACGTTGACTTCAGCAAGGCGGATGAAGCCAGACTGCTGGCCAGTTTGCAGACCCTCTATGCCGAGCACTATGCCGAGGCCTGGCGTACTGCCTTGAGCCGCATCGATATTCAGCGGTTTGAGGACCTGAACCACGGCGTACGTATTCTGGAGAGCCTGACCAGCGGCCACGAGCCCCTGGCAAGCCTGCTCGGGCAGGTTCGCCATAACACGCGTCTTGTGCCTTCGGCAGAAGGGGAGAGTGCCGCAGCCCGGGAGCTTCTGGAGCAGTCGCCCCATTTCCGCATGTTGCAGGATATTGAACGGCAGTTTGCGGAGCTCAACCAGTTGACCGGGGAAAATGGCGATCAGCCAACCGGGCTTGAACAGATCATGCTGGTAGTCGGTGAACTTCACGAGTACATGCGCAACATCCAGGAAGCGCCAGACAAGGGCAAGGCTGCGTTGGCCGCCGCCCGGGCCCGCATGGGCCTGCAGGGAGCCGACCCGATCTTCACCCTGCAGCGCATGGCCGACAACCAGCCGGAGCCCCTGAACCGGCTGCTGACCCGGTTGGCCACGGAAAGCTGGCGGGTGGTTCTGGACCAGGCGGTGGCGCAGCTGGAGCGTGAGTGGTATCGCGAGGTGTATCAGCCTTTTCAGCAGAATCTGGCCCGCCACTATCCGTTTAATCCGGACTCCGGGCGGGATGTTGCACTGCAGGACTTTGAACGGTTCTTTGCCCCGGGCGGCGTATTGGACGCCTTCTATCAGGACAACCTGAAACTGTTCCTCGAGGATCACCCGGAACAAGTGGGTGATGCCCGACGTGCCGGCCTGGTGCGCGGTGCGGTACTGACTTCCCTGGAAAATGCCGACCAAATCCGCAGGGCCTATTTTACCCGGGGTGGTTCCCTGGATGTGGAGTTCGCGCTGGAACCGCTCAATCTCTCAGCCAACAAACGCCGCAGCGTGGTGAATGTGGATGGCCAACTGGTCGAGTTCAGCCACGGCCCGCGCCAGAGCATTCCGCTGGTCTGGCCCAATACCCTGCGGGACTCTGTTGAGAGCCGTATTACCCTGGTGCCGGTCCAGGTGAACCGTTCACCCCGCAGCCTCTCGGAAAGCGGCCCCTGGGCCCTGTTCCGACTGCTCGATAAAGCCGACATTACCGGCGTGAGCAGCAGCGCGGTGGATGTCCGGTTCCGGGTTGACGACGGGGAGATGCGTTATCGCCTCCACGCGGCCAGCAATACCAACCCGTTCACACAGCAACTACTGGCGGGGTACCGCATACCCCGCAGCTTGTATTAAACTCTTTCAGTACACCAGGGCCGCCCTGATGAGAGCAGGACGTTTTCATCAGGGCTGAGCCTTCGCACAGGATGGTGCGAAAGCCCGGATTTTCTTTTCTCTTCAGGGACCGAAGACATGCCCCAGGCAAACGGACTGCAATTTACCGCCACCATTGGCGAATACTCCTCTGACCACTTTTCCGTTGTTGGTTTTGCACTGACAGAACGGCTGTCCGAGCTGTTCCAGGGACGCCTTGACCTGGCCAGTACCGATCCGTCTGTTGGCGCCTCGAATGTGCTGGAGCAACCGGTGGATCTGGTAGTCTGGCAGGACGGGATGCCGCTGCGTCGCTTTACCGGCGTGGTCAGCGAATTTGCCCGCGGCGATTCCGGCCATCGGCGTACCCGCTACGAACTGGTTTTCCGGCCACCGCTCTGGCGCCTGGCGCTGATGCACAACAGCCGTATTTTCCAGAACCGGGGCACGGATGAGATTGTGCGTACCCTGCTGGAGGAGCGGGGGATCGTCGATACCGTTTTTGATCTTAAACGCGGCCCCGAGGAGCGGGAATACTGCGTCCAGCACCGGGAAAGTGATCTGGCCTTTGTTGAACGTCTGGCTGCGGAGGAAGGCTGGCACTATCGCTACCAGCATGGCGGCCTTGATGGCCAGGAGCCACCTGCACTGATTTTTGCCGATCATCATCGCGATTCGCCCAGGCTTGAGGCTGCCCCATACAACGGAAAAGCAGGAGGGAGTGCCCGAACGCCCTGTGTGTTCCGGTTTGGGTACCGGGAGCGAGTACGCCCCGCATCGGTCGCCATGAAGGATTACACCTTCAAAAACCCGGCTTACGCCCTGATGCATGAACAAGCTGGCGACCAGATCCTCCACCGGGTGGACTACCAGCACTACGACTACCCTGGCCGATTCAAGCAGGACGCCAGTGGTCGGCCGTTCACTGAAGCCAGGCTTGCGGCACTGCGCAGCGACGCCAGCACAGCCTTTGGCGAGAGCAATCGCCCGGATTTCGCAGCTGGTGCCAGGGTGCCGCTAACCGACCACGACAATGAAGCCATGAACCACGACTGGCTGCTCACGGCGGTCACCCACACCGGCTCACAACCACAGGCCCTGGAAGAAGAGGGTGGCAGCGAACCGACGCGCTATGGCAACCACTTTAACGCCATTCCTGCAGACCGGAGCTGGCGGCCGCTGTGTGAACACAAACCCCTGATGGATGGGCCCCAGATGGCGGTGGTTACCGGCCCGGAAGGCGAAGAAATCCATTGCGACCAATATGGCCGGGTGAAAGTGCGTTTTCCCTGGGATCGCTATGCGTCAAATGACGAACACAGCAGTGCCTGGCTCCGGGTCAGCCAGGGTTGGGCCGGCGGCCAGTATGGTTTCACCGCACTGCCGAGGATTGGCCATGAAGTGATCGTCTCTTTCCTGGACGGCGACCCTGACCAGCCCATCATCACCGGCCGGACCTGGCATGTCACCAACACGCCGCCGTACGCTCTGCCGGAACACAAAACCCGAACCACCCTGAAAACCAAAACCCACAAGGGCGAGGGCAGCAACGAGCTGCGGTTTGAAGACGAAGCCGGCGAAGAACAGGTTTATGTTCACGCCCAGAAAGACCTGGCTCTGCTCACCGAAAACAACCGTACCGAAGTCATCGGCAATGACAGCCACCTGACGGTCAGCAAGCATCGCTTCAGCCACGTCAAAGGCAGTAGCCACCAAACCGTGGCCGGCGAGAAACGCGAACAGTCCGGGAAAGACCATAGCTTCAGCGTTACCGGCACCCTCCACCTCAAAGCCGGCACCGCCTGGCTAACTGACTCCGGCACCGAACTGCACATCAAGGCCGGCCAGAAAGCCGTGATTGAAGCGGGTGCGGAAATCACCCTCAAGGCTGGTGGCAGCTTTGTGAAGATCGACCCAAGCGGCGTGGCCATGGGTGGCACTGTCATCAAGCTGAATGCTGGAGGGGCTCCGGGTAAGGGGAGTGGTCAGAAGGTTCAGGTGCCGGAGATGCCTGGGTTGGTGGAGAAGAATGGGGGGGGTGTTGCGCCTGTAAAGTTGGCAGAAGCCCCTGTTCGTCCTATTGGCAAGGCAGATGAGACCATAGAACTGCTGGAAGTCGCAGCGGTAGAAGACTTGGCACTGGTAGACAAATGCATGGAGCAGCCCGATGGTAGTTGCCCCCTTGATCACTGCCCCTGTCGGGAGACCGCATAATGGCCGACATAGAAACGATGGAGGCCGGCGGCTTCCGCTTCCGCGACAGTGGCTTGCAATGGTTCGCGCTACTCGAAGGGGCGCACCCCGCCTACAACACCCTGGATCTGGTTTATAAAAACATAGCGACCCCGGAGTGGGTGGCAATCTATCAGTTTGCTCCCTACGAAGCGCTCGCTAAGGTAAGTCCGGTGCTGATTAAGCTGGACCACCCCCACAAATGGTTACAACAGTGGCAACAAGTGTTTCCTGGCCTTGCCGGTTCGATGCTGGGCTCTGAAACAAGCCTTGAAACCGTGGCAGACCATTTGCGGACACTGGTGTCTGTTCGGGTTGAAGGTGGCGTGGATTCTCTATTCCGCTTTCACGATTCCTGGATTGCGAGTGCGCTCTACCCAACCCTTGAGGACACAGAGCGGGCCAAGTTTCATGGACCGATCTGTCAATGGCTTTGGCCCCGGGGTGGGGAGGTTTGTAGGGCAGAACGGCCAGGAGAAATGCCGACGGAAGATCAGGCACTGAGCGAAGGGTGGTTACAGCTAAGCACAGAAAGCCAGCTGGCCGTTCATCAAGGGCTCATGTCCAAACGGAATTGGAAGGAGGGTCAACGGTGACAGGACCATGTATTTCAGCAGGCTCCCCCTGTAAGGAGCCGGAAAAGCTCTATGTTGAAGTGGCCGGAACCGACGTTCACCCAGGCCATGGGCTGGTATTGGAGAAAAACGGTGAGCCTGTCAACACATTCTCAATGGAACAGCGCCAATTGCACCAGCGCTATGAGTGCGAGTACGCGGTGGGTGCCGCTGAGCGTTTTGACCATACCCTCACACTTACGGTTGAGAAGGAGCAGGGGGGCACCCTGCGCTTGCCGTTGCTGGATCAACCTCACCCAACCCGGCTTTCCGCGTACACCCAGCCCAACCTGTTGTTTCCGATCTACCCGTTGGCCGAAATGCCACGGGTGGAGGGCGAAGCGGGGCACGCCCTGCTAAGGCCCGGCTATCTGTATGTTTTCTGGAAAGGCATCCTTTGGCGTGAACTTCAGACCGATGAAAATGGCAAGTTGCGGGATATTGATCTGCCCCATTACAGGGAACTGGTTAAAAGCGAAGGCCCCATCGCCGCGGGCGAACGTGAACCCGCCGGCGTGGTATTGGACACGCTCTGGGTACCGGCCCGTTTCCAGACCGTGGGGGCGGCACAGTGGACCATTGGCGATGTGGAACTGGCCTGGTCCGAGCAACAGTGGAGTTGGGAGTACGTTGAATCCCTGGAGTCCGGGCAGGAAATCATCCACCTTCCGGCTAGTTACCGCGAACTGACCGGTATTCCCGCATACGGCAAGAACGGGGCGCGGGCCATTAACGCCCGCCGTCACGCCCGCTGTAAGAACCTGGAGATGCTCAAGGGGTATGGGCACCGCCGACGGTTCGGCCCCGACAATAACTCAGGCAGGGATTGGGTATCGTTGAGCGACGCAGCCCCTTGCCGTCGCCGGGACCCGAACCGTGAAAAAGATGCCACCAACCCTGCTGTTGTGGCCCAGGCACTGGACGGCAGCGGCCTGGACGATGACAACAGCATGCTGGGCAAAATCCGGTACGAACTGGAGCGGATGGAAGGCTTCGCCTGTAAGGCGGCAGAGACCGTTGAGTTCGCCGGCGGTTTGACCCGATGGGTGGACGACCTGCTCGGGGAGGACTGGCGGGCCCAGTTCGGCGGCGGACAGACCACCCCGGGTGCGGCAGAAGCCACGGATAAATCCGAAGCTGCCCGCAGGGTACTGCTGGATGAGGTCCGTCGTCGCCTGAGGGCTGGCGACAGTGATGAGGACCAGCTCGCCTCTCTCCGGGAACGGAACATACCCGCTGTGCCGTTACCGGACTTGTTGTTTGAACTGGAGTGGCTCACGAACCAGACTGGTCTGCACTTGACCCACCTGTCGACAGTGGCGGAGTCTGCCCAGGCGCATCCCCACTTCAAGAGCGCCATGCTGGTACACTCGGCCATCTTTGATCACAAGGGTTATGAACGGGGCCCGTTCGACAACTACAGATATGCCGTTGACACTGAAAAGCTGGACGCAGCATTGCGCAAGGCAGACCGCGAGGCCTGTCGCGCCAACTGCTACGAGCTGATAGAGCGCAGGATCAGGTTATTGGAAAACCAGGCCGTCCCGGTGTTTAACGACCTGTTTGCGCTCAATGGCCTGTGCCACCCCATCTCCCTGCAAACACTGAATCCGCTGCTCGCCCACCTGGAAACCTCTGTGTTCCACTTTGATCCGCTGGTAAGTAAAGTCGCCAGGGAGAGCGAGGCCTATCGCGACGAAGCCGGGGCAGAGTTCATCAAGAAACTGGCCCGCGGGCAAGCCGGTTTGTCTGCCTTCCTGGCAACAGAGACGGATATCGAACAAGAGCAGGTTGGTGAGCCGGAACCGAACGACGGCTCTGGCAAGCCCCGCCCTGGGCTCCTGAAATGGCTCCAGGCCCAAAGGCCGGCCGTCGGTGACCTGCCGGAGGCCCTGCGGGACCAGTACGAACTGAGCGAACAGGAGCGGGAGAAGGTCTACGAGAATATCCGTAACATGGCGGACCCGGAATTGCTCCAGTGGGCGACGGCGTCCTACACCACCATGGGGCAACTGATGGCGGACCTTAGCAGTGAGTTCTACCTGATTACCCAGCGGGCGTTGTTGAGGAACATCGGCAATGGCCCAATCTACCAGGTAACAGACACGCTGCAGATCCCGACACGATACATGAAACTGGGCAACCCTTTCCTTGAGGGGCTCGTCCTGGGGCACGCCAACCCCATGATGGCCAACCCCAACCCAGAGATGGTGCCACTGGGCATGCGCTTTGGTAGCCAGACAGCGGGTATCGGCGCATTCTCAAACGAAGCCATCAACAATACGCTGCGACAGTCCAACGGAGCCCAGATCGTCCGGCCCAAGGGTGGCGTTATTAATCGAGTGGGTCCCGGTATGGCAGGCAATTACGCCGTTATCCGCAATGGCAATGGCAAACTGCTCGCCACCGCCACTTCGGTGGCAGGCCTGCAGGGTAGCGCCCCTACCGCGTCCGCTCAGGTGGAGATGTTCCTGGCACACAAGGACAGCATCGCCGCCAAAATGTCGAAAGGTTTTATGAGCCGGGCCGGGAGTGTGCTCTTGCGCTGGGCGCCGCCGGGGATGTTGGGGCTGTTTGGGTGGAATGTGGTTAGCGCAGCATCACAAATCCTTGCTTCACCAGATGGTGCTGCGAAAAAGCTGACTGGGCTTGCTTACGGGACTGCAAACTTGATGTACTGGCTTGGTCACATCGTTGAGGCTGAAAACCTGGTAAGGGAGACCCGACTGTCCTGGCTAACCAAAACCCGAGTAAATGTAGAAAAAATCAGTAATAGCGCCCTCAAGTCAGTAGCCAGGCGTTTGTTCACCGATAAGATGCTGTCAATCGCCAAGTTTGCAGGGGTCTTTGGCGCAACCCTGGAGGTGGTGTTGTCGCTCTGGGAAGGAATGCAGCGGTTGCAGGCCAACGACACGGATGCCGCTGCGGGGTACTTTACCGCCGCAGCCGGCTTTGGCGTGTTCATGTTCTCTCACCTCGCCGGAACAGGGTTGGTTCCAATCCTGGGGGTGAGCTTTGCGGCCGCCCTGGCGGCCGTTGCCTTGATTGTCGCCCTCGCAGCTTTGGTCTGGGCTATATGGCGCACCGATGATGACCTTGAAGCCTGGCTCAAGAATGGTCCTTTTGGCACAGTGGAGCCAGCAAGTCAGTTTGAGCATCTTCACAGTTCACCGGAGGATGCATTTCAGTTCCTGGTGGGTGCTATGTTCCCGCTCGTTGGCAACAGCGACAGCCTGGCGGGCTTCAATGATCGGGGTCTGCTGTCAGACCAAGAGAAGAATCGGCTGTTTGAAAATGGCCGTTTGGAGGGGCATGTGATCGGTGTCCGATCCGCCGCCTTTGCATTGGTGGACAAACCGGAGGAACAGTTTCAGGCCCATTTTTGGATGACCTGGCGGAATGGCAGCAAAACAAAGGCTCTGACTCCGGAGTATGTTTATTACGATGCCGAGCGTCAGATGCTTCGGTTCCATATGCCTAAGCCCCAGTGGCGTCGGTGGGGGCGTTCGCAGACTCTGGAAAAACTGACGGCGAAGGTTCAGATTGCGCTGAGCAACGGCGTCCTGCTGCCGGCCAGTGACATAGAGCAGCCACTGGTAGCGGCTGTGGACGAACCGGCACATGCAGACAAAAATCCTCGCTGGCTCACGATTACGAGTTAACAACTTATGACGGACGACTACCTGGACACAGCCTATTGTTCCGACGCTATTCCGACTCTGCCACCGGGGGGGCACCCAGGCATGGATAAGGCCTTTCAGCGCTTGCCCTGGGGCCACTACCAGAACCCGGTCATGCCTAACACCATGGAGACGCAGTTGGCTTACGCCCGGCTGTTTGAAGATGAAAGTGATGTGGAGGATGGCCATCCTTGGGGAGACTCAGTGTTTTCGGTCAGTAAGGGGGCTTTGAGTAGTCTGCAGGGCTTTTTGTACATTATGTACATGTGTGTGGCAGTAGGTTTTTTTATATCACTATTTGGGCTTGCCCTTCTTATTCTCAGTGTGGCTATCAATAAGCCTGGTGCTGAAAATTTCATTAATCTATTTCATGAGGTTAAATATTTTTATTTAGTAATTGCAGTCTTATATTTCACTGGCAAATACGGTCGCCTCCTATTAGCGTACCTCACAGACAAGCGCCAACGAGCCAACCCAACGGGCCTGTATCGCCGGGAAGGCATGGCTCGGATCAAAGAAGGGAAGGAGGTCTTCGAGGCCCCCTTCATTGAGTTTGATGCCTATCTGGTTCACACGCCCTCGGGCCGTGGTGGTCGTTACTTCAACCTGTTGTTGCAACACCGCTACAGCAAACATCAGCTGTGGATGAAGGGGTTGCTCACTGATGCCGTGGACCAAAAGGAAGTGTATGCCTATTGGGACATGCTCCAGCAGTACATGGACGTCACCCATCCCCTGCCGGACGTGCCCATCTTTGAGCCCTTCCGGCCCCGTGATCCGGTTACTGCACAATGGGACCAGCGCACCGGGCGTGATCCGTTCAAGTGGCGGAAAATATCACCGGAGGCCTGGCGCGAGAACCACGAAAAAACATACCGGGACCGCTTGCGGAGCACGCACTTCCATCACCCCTGCATCCTTGATGCCCACATCCAGGGCCGGGGCCTGCAGTTGCCGGAAGAGCCGCGTGGGGCCATGCTGGCGTAGTAGGCCACTTATGAGGGAAGACTATCAGAACACCGCCTACCGCTCCGACGCTATCCCGGTGCTACCACCGGGCGGCCACCCGGACATGGACAAGGCATTCCAGCGCCTGCCCTGGGGCCACTACCAGTACCCGGTCATGCCCAACACCATGGAGACGCAGTTGGCTTACGCCCGGCTGTTTGAAGATGAAAGTGATGTGGAGGATGGGCATCCCTGGGGAGAGTTGGTGTTCTCGGTCAGCAAGGGGTTTTTGAGTGGGCTGCAGGGCTTTTTGCATGTCCTTTACATGTGCGCCGCTCTCGCATTTTTCATATCCTTTTTGCCCTTAATCGTCAGCATACTTTCAGTCATTGTTAATCGACCAGATTTCCATTCCGTTATTGCGCTGGTTCAAGTCTTTCTATACATGTACTTAATAATTGCCGCCTGCTACTTCGGCGGCAAATATGGCCGCCTCCTGTTAGCCCGCCTCACCGACAAGAGCCAACGAGCCAACCCCACGGGCCTGTACCGCCGGGAGGGTGTGGTTCGGATCAAGGAAGGCAACGAGGTCTTCGAGGCTCCCTTCATCGAATTCGATGCCTATCTGGTTCACACACCCTCGGGCCGTGGTGGCCGGTACTTCAACCTGGTACTGCAACACCGCTACAGCAAATACCAGTTGTGGATGAAGGGGTTGCTTACCGATGCCATGGACCAGAAGGAAGTCTATGCCTATTGGGACATGCTCCAGCAGTACATGGACGTCACCCGGCCCCTGCCGGATGTGCCCATCTTCGAGCCATTCCGCTCAAGGGACCTGGTTACCCGGGAATGGGATCAGCGTACCGGGCGGGACCCGTTCAAGTGGCGGAAAATGGCACCCGAGTCCTGGCGCGAGAACCACGAGCAAACCTACCGGGACCGCCTTCGGAGCATGAATTTTCAACACCACTGCATTCTCGACGCCCATATTCAAGGCCGCGGCCTGCCGTTGGCGGATGGGAAGCAAGGAACAATGCTGGCATAAATTGGCCAACTCCTGGGCATTAAACACCATGCAAGCCGGTAACGAACTGATGTCCACATACGTATCTGGCGCCTATCGCCGGGATGCCATTCCCAAGCAGGCTCCTCAGAAGGACATCAGTGGGTTTGCCAAGCACTTAGATGCAGGGGGTTTCATTGAGCGGTTGCCTTGGGGTGACTATGCAAACATCGACATCAGTGTGTTTCCTAATTCTGCACGAATTCACCGAGCTAGAATGGCTGGGTGAAATATAAGGAATCTTGCTGATTCGGTTTGGACTCACAAGCAACAACCCAAAGAGTTTGTAAAGACTCGCTGGAAGCTCCTGATGATGCTTGCGGGGGCTTTTGCAGATTATGGAATGCTGAAAGTTTTGTTGCTTGTCCTGTTCGCTTCAGGAATTCTTACTTCGATCGTTAAGGACTGGGGGGGCAGTTTATTCCGGACCACCGGCACGGCCGAGCACGATGCAGCGGGCTAGCGCGGGCGCCCGGCAGACTATTGGACCACACTGGATCTGGAGTGGTGGGAGAAAGAGGGCTATCCCGCCCAAATGGCAAAAAACAGAAATTTCCCATGGGACACGCGGGAAGACGAGATGCAGTACAGCGTGCCGAATCTGAACGAGGCAATGGTGGCTTAGGGCTTACTTGCGGAGAGAGGTTGGACCAGAGTTCTCCTAGAATCTTCAGTTGAACCAGCAGGTGACCTTACCTACTCCTCGCTGAGGTGCTAGGCTTTCCAACGACGTAGAAGGCATATCCTCGCAGGTAAGCCAGGGAATTAACGAAGTGAAAAGGAGTTCTTTGTGAAAGCATTTCTGATTCTGATCTTTGTCTGTCTTATCCCCCTCTCGGCAAACGCCGGCGTCTACAAATGGGTCGACGCCAACGGTCAGACCCATTTTGGAGACCGTCCACCGGCCAAGGCGGCATCAAGTGAAGTTACGGTAAAGGCCGCCCCGGCCAGCGTGGATGCGGGAGCCCGGGAGCGGCATCAGAAGATGACCGAGTTTCTGGAGCAGCAGCAGGAAGAGCGTGAGACGCGGCAGGCAGCCAATGCCAAGGCTGAAGAGAAAGCGGAGAAGCAAGCCGAACTGTGCAGAAAGCTTCGGGCGCGCCTCAAGCACCTGGCCAGCGTCTCAACCTTTTACAACATCAACGATCAGGGCGAGCGGGTCTATGTGAATGAGGCCGAAAATACCCGTATTCGTAAGGATTTCCGGGAAAAGGTGAGGAGCACCTGCGGAAACGACTAACGCGCTGGTGCTGACCAGGGGCGGAAAGGAAAGTCTGGCCTCTGTAGGAAAAAGCAACTGAGAGCAAAGGAATTGCCATGCCGTTTCGATTGTTCAGCGCCGCGCTGCCGGTGCTGATTTCCCTTCTGTTTTCCCCCGTGGCGGTAGCGAAACCGCCCGAGCTGTCACTCGCCAACGTGTATCAAAAGGGCATGCCGCTGGACGGCTACTGGGTCAGTGAAAAGCTCGACGGGGTGCGCGCATATTGGACCGGCGAGCGATTTCTTTCCCGTGGTGGTCATGAGTATCGGGCACCCGGTTGGTTCACCAAAGGGTTTCCGGAGCACCCCCTGGACGGTGAACTCTGGATGGGGCGCGGCCGTTTTGCGGAATTGTCAGGAGCAGTGCGTCAGGGGTTGCCCGATGAGGACGATTGGCGGCGGATTCGGTTCATGGTGTTTGATCTTCCGGATCAGAAGGCTACCTTCGATCAACGTCTGGCCCGGCTGAAGGCGTTGATCAAGAAAGTCGGGTCACCCTATATGGCGCTTGTCGATCAGCAACGAGCGAGCAGCCATGAGAATTTGATGCTGCGTCTGGACAAGGTGGTGGCTGGTGGGGGAGAGGGCTTGATGTTGCGGCTGGGCGCCAGTGGTTACCGAAGCGGGCGCTCGAATGATCTGCTGAAAGTGAAACGGTATCAGGATGCCGAAGCGGTGGTGGTTCATCAACTGCCTGGCAAGGGCAAATACGAGGGGGTGATGGGGTCATTGCTCGTGGAGTTGGAAGATGGCAGGCAATTCAGGATTGGTTCGGGGTTCAGCGACTCCGAGCGAGCCTCACCTCCAAAACCCGGAACCACGATCACATTCAAGTACTATGGCCTCACCGCCACTGGTCTGCCGCGCTTTGCCAGCTTTCTCCGTATCCGGAACGATGAACCTGCGCGGTAATTGGGCGCGCAGGCGTACTGGCGCTTGACGGGGATCAAGACTGACGAAGGCAGCGAGCCATACACTGGGATGAGTCAACTACATCTCATCCCCCACAGTCACGGAGACCGCGCGAATGTCCCTGGAAAAACACGATCTGATTCACGAACTGCCCGAATCCAAAGAAGCCATTCACCTGCTGAAGACCAACAGCAGTCACTTCGCCAAGCTCTTTGATGAATATCATGAAGTGGACCACGCCGTTCATCGCATTGAAACGGGCGCGGAAAACACCTCCGATGAATATCTGGAAAATCTCAAGAAGAAGCGGCTGAATCTGAAGGATCAGTTGTTCTCAATGATTCGTGAATACGAGGCATCAACAGCGGGCTGAGTATCACTTGGCCTTCACGAAAACGTCTTTCTGTCGTAACCCTCCTTGTGAACACTGATGATGCAGTATCATTCATTTCACAAGGAGCTGGTTATGAAGTTACGCACGATCCTGGGCCTGTTGCTATGCACAGTCGCCCTCTCTGTGGCGCAAGCTGCGCCGGGTAAGTCACACCCCGACTCCTGGGTTCCACCTGGTCTGGATGACTGGAAAGATGTGCCTGTCCAATCCTGGCATAAGCGCGCTGGCGGTAAGCAGCCCATCCATCTGGGGCCAAGGCCGTTATGGCTGGTTGAGAATATGGATGAGGGCCGGCTGAAGGAGCGCCTGCAGTCCTGCAATGCCCGCCATCTCAAGCGTTCTGATTTCTCCATCGGCCATCGTGGTGCACCGCTGCAGTTTCCCGAACACACCAAGGAGTCCTACGTTGCCGCAGCGCAAATGGGCGCGGGCATTGTTGAATGCGACGTTGCATTCACCAAGGACCGTGAGCTGGTTTGCCGGCACGCCCAGAACGACCTGCACACCACCACAAATATCGTCGCGGTACCCGAGCTGAACGCCAAGTGCACCCAGCCATTTGTTCCGGCCGATCCGGCCTCAGGCATACCGGCCCGGGCCGAGTGTCGCACCAGTGATATTACTCTGGCCGAGTTCAAGACCCTGAAGGGCAAGATGGATGCCTATAACCCCATGGCGACCACCCCGGAGGAGTATCTGGCTGGCACAGCCGACTGGCGCACCGATCTTTATGCCAGCCGGGGTACGCTGATGACCCATAAGGAAAGCATCGAGTTGTTCAAGGCGCTGGGCGTAAAGTTCACCCCGGAGCTGAAATCGCCGGTGGTGGATATGCCGTTTGAGGGTGACTACAGCCAGCAGGATTATGCCCGCCAGGTGATCCAGGATTACATTGATGCCGGAGTCAGGCCTGAGGAGGTATGGCCTCAGTCGTTCGATCTCGACGATGTGTTGTTCTGGGTGAACGAAACGCCCAGGTTTGGCCGGCAGGCGGTTTTCCTTGATCAGTCCCGGCCCACGCCGGAAAACACGTCGTTGGCCTACATGGAGAGCCTGAAGGCCCGAGGCGTGAATATTCTGGCGCCGGCCCTCTGGAAAATGCTGACGCTCGACAGCTACGGTGAGATTGTTCCGTCGGAGTACGCCGAGAATGCTCGCACCGCCGGTCTGGACCTTATCGCCTGGACGGTTGAACGCAGTGGCCCGCTGGAAAACGGTGGTGGCTGGTATTACCAGACGGTGACCGATGCCATTAACAACGACGGCGACATGCTTACCGTAATTGATGTCCTCGCCCGTGAGGTGGGTGTCATCGGTATCTTCTCAGACTGGCCGGCGACAACAACCTTCTATGCCAATTGCATGGGGTTGGCGAAGCATTGAGGTAAGAAAGGCGCGGCGCCAAGCTGCGCCTTTCCAGTTTTTGTGCTTAGCAGCTCTTGCCACCATATTTAGCCCGCTTCAGCCACGTTACGGTGGCATGAGTCACCAGTTGTGGCCGGGAATCTTTATCACATATTGGCTCGCCTCCGTTTAGGCTCTCGGTTTTAAACAAAAGCGGACATTCGAGTCAGTGCTTTTCTTTGACGCCTCCAAGCCTAAGGTGGGCCCAATCCGTTGGACAATCAGCTGGTGTCGGGGTCGAGGAATCCTCGGATACATCGCCTCAATTTGAATGCCTACTATAGCCCTGGTTTTCAAATGCATAACTGCAAGGAGAAAGGGTGGGTAAGCTTTCTGATCAAGTCGACTGGCAATATCTGCTGCGTGAGTTCTGGCTACTTTATCGGTTTGGTTCAGCCGGTGGAAACCCGACTATACGGTCTCATCTAAAGGAGGTTCGTAACCGGCTAAACGCCGAGCTGGAACAGAATCCCACAGTTGCTTTCGACCAACCCAATCACTTGCCTGTATGCGCTTGGTTGAATCGAGCCATTGATCAGGGCTTAAACGAGCGCACTGCGCCTTTGTCCAGAGCCTTAATGCGTGTGCAGGAGCAACTGACGTGGCGATATGGCTATGAGCGTATGCGTCCCGGATTGGCTCGAAAATACGCGTATGCTGAATTGCTCGGCCCGAACGGCCCAGTAATCAGCGAAAATTTGATTCTGGGGGTGGTGCTGTTTGCGCCCAAATGCACATACCCTGAACATAGCCATGACGGAATCAGTGAGTCCTACATTTGCATCAGTGGGTCGATTTCAGACAGCAACTACAGTGTGTTCTCGCCGGGTTCGCTGTTGTTCAATCCTCCGAAAAGGGCGCACCGGATGACAACAGGCGATTTCGAGCCAACCTTGCTTGCATATGCCTGGACTGGGAAGCCTGAAAAGCTGGCGAACCAAAAAATGGACTTTTCGGTTAAGAAGTAGCTGGCGGGGTGTGCACAATTTCATTGTGCTCGCATACTGAAGGAATTATCACTGAACCCGAATGTCCGCTTTGCGACCCTAGCGGCCAATATCCGGCAACAATATGGTGCCACCACCAAGTAGATCTTGACCCGTTGAGCGGACCGGGGTGAGTCCAAAGCTTAACTTCAGGTGGTCATATGCCCGGAGCAAGCTGAGGAAAGTAAAAAAGCTCGGCATGTTCCGGAATCTCCCATTTCAACGGAGAACGACTACTGGTTTCACTTAACAGGCCATCGTCCTTTAGCTGTTTTATTAAACGCCTGGCTGTTCGGCTTTCGCTAGCGCCTGTCATCTCAAGTGCCGTCGAGCGTTCAAGAGAGCCTTGGATAAACGCTTGAAATAGAATCTGGGCTGCTTCCGATTTCAGGTCACCATCAACTCCAGATACCCGGCCATCGTTTCGAGCTTGTACGTACCTCAATATGCGTTTCTGCATGCCTCCAAGGTCTAACAGTCCAGAAATATAGGCCACTTGATCTTTCGCAGTCTCGAGCATGAATTGGCAGAAGCGGGCTAACTCGGTCTCGCTGAGATAGCCGCGACCGTCCTGATCGCCCTGGCGAGGGAAGTCGGCGCGAGCCAGTTTTGACTTGTAGATGTCTGACTGTCTAGCCAGACCCCGACTCAAACACCAAACACCTATACTCTCCAGTCCGGCAGCTCGCCATGCAGCATCGGTCCAAAGCCTTATGACGCGCCCATTTCCATCAAGGAAGGGGTGGATCCATAAAAGACGGTGATGAGCACAAGCCATAGCAACGAATCTTTTGTCGCCCGCGTAAAGTCGCCCAGCATAGTGCTCGCAGGCCTGAGCGATTAGTTGGCTGACGTGTTCCGCAGCAGGCGGTTTATGCTGACCCACCGTTACCGTTTGGGTTCGGAATCGACCTGGCTCAACCATGCTCTCACTGCCATCATCGGACTTCAGAATTCGCAGAGAATCAGGTAAATCTCGATAGAAATGCTCATGTATGTCCAAAAGGAACTCAGGCGAGCACACTCGTTCCAGGTCGGGATTTTCGGCTTTGATCCAGTCCTGCACTTGAATATGGGCAATAGACTCTAATTGGTAATCCCGAGCGACTGGATCATGGCTGAAGTCGCCTCGCTGAGCTTCCCGAATTTGGTGGGGCAGGGTGCGGTTGCCCTCAATGAGATTTGAGTAATAAGAGTTTATGACGGCCATGTGCTGGCGAATGGTTTCTGCTGTCTCGTCGGCCAAGCGTCCTGTTAGCTTCGCGGCCTCGCGATTAAGAGTGCTCGCCAGATCTAAAAGCCCGTAGTGAAGCATTGAATCTTCACGTGGAACGAAAGGTGCCATATCCATGAATGCGGTCATGTCGAAAACTTCGCAGTATTGGTGCCCGATTTTGTCCGGTTTGATGTCCGGTTTCACTAATTTACCTTGCCACAAAAAATAACTATTTGATATGGAGTTACATGTTAATCGCTCAGGGGTAGTAGTGAGCTAGTAGTACGATTTTGTCCGGTTTTTTGTCCGGTTCTCTGGATCTATTTTGAGTTGATGTCTTTCTTTTTCGTTCGGGGCACTCGTCGTTGGTTTATTTGAAGACTCTGCAGGAACACAGCGCGCATATTTAGAAGCCGGCGTTTCAGGAGCCAACCGATGAGTTACCGGCCGGTAACTTGTACCTGAATTCCATGTGCTACGCTGAAAGTGCGTTCTCCGATATTAATGATTGGATTGGCGGGGGCGCATTCTTATTCAGGAAACGCCAAATCAGCAGTAGATCTATTGTTTAAGGAGGCAGAACATGGAAGCTAAATCTACCCAAGACGACTATAATCAGGTTAAGCAGGATCTTCAGGAACTGCGCGAGGATCTGGCCAAGCTGACCCGGACCGTTTCGGAAAGCCAGAAAAGCAACATCAGCAGTTTGCGCGATGAAATACGTCGGGAGAGTCGCGAGGCCCTTGATCAGGTCAGGCAGAGGGGCGATGAGGCGTTGCATCGTGCCAAGGATGCCGGAGACAAAGCGTTTCACGATGTTGAACACAAGATTGAGGAGCGGCCGTTCCTCAGCATCATCGTCATGTTTCTCGCGGGTATTCTGGTAGGCAAGATGCTTGATCGCTGATCATGCTTGATTCCCCTCAGGTACGGGGTGCGGTGCGCAAGGCTGCCGCTGCCATCATCGGTTTTTTGCTGGCGATGGTCTTGCTCACCGCCCTGCTGCTGTTCGGATTTTACCTGCTTGTTCAGGCAGCCGTCCTTGCGCTGTCACCCTGGCTCGGCGAGGCCGGCGCCATGGGGCTGGCAGGGTTCGTGTGTATGCTCGCACTTGCGCTCGTCTTCCATCGCCTGACGCGCCCGGTTTCCTCTAGCAAGCGTCCCAAGGAGTCGAATGCTCAATCGGGCTCAGGTATCGATGCCATCCGCAATCTGATCAAAGAAAACCCCCTGGAAGCTGCCCTAATGGCCTTTGCGGTGGGTATCGCGGAACAGAAAGACCCGCGGCTTAAATCACTGCTTTTGCAAGGCGGCATGGAACTGATGAAACAGGCAGAATCCGCAGAGCTTGATGAGTCCATTTCTGGTGAGGATCCACTGAAAGACGATAAAGCCTCCGTAGATCCCGGACCCACCGTTTAAACTGAAGTCCTTGTTTCTCCTAAATTAATTCCGGATTACCAGATCTTAGTCCGGTTTTAACCCGGTTGGGCCAAAATTCCTTGTAGGGTGAGTTCAGGTAATTGAAAGACAGCTTTCGGTTGCCGGTGAAAGGATATCTGAACTCACCAGGAGGAACGCCTTATGAACTCTGCAATCCGTTTTACCAGTGCCGCACTTTTCACAGCCTCTTTTGTCACTGCGCCCGCAGCTTTGGCTCAGGGCAGCGTAGAGCGAGACCAGTCAGGCCCCTATATCAGCGGCAGCTACGGTGGCTACAAATCCCACGGGGGCGAGTTTGAGGATGAGAACGATCTGCTTGGCGCCGCCGTCGGCTACCAGTTTAATCCGTTTCTTGCCCTGGAAGCGGAGTACATCGATTTTGGCAACTTTGGCGAGGATAACGTGGAGGGCAAGCTGAAAGGCTTTGGCCTGGGTGCTGTTGGTCGTCTGCCTCTCACTGACAGCTTCGGCGTATATGGCAAAGCCGGTGCCTTTGCTTCTGCTTTTGATGTCGACGCATTCAACGAGAGTGAAACCTATGATGAGGTATCGCCCTTTGTGGGTGCCGGTGTGGATTTCAGGGTAACGCCGGATCTGACGGCATTCGCCGAGTACAATCGCTACAACATCGACATTGATAAAGAGGACTTCAACGGGCAGGTAACCAACAGCGGACCGGAGTTTGATACCGGCCGGGTCGGCCTGAAGTATCAGTTCTGATGAGTGCAAGGCGCAGCGCGAGGCTGCGCCTTTTTACAGTTACTGAACGTTCTCCTGTTCGCCAAACCGGTCCGCGAACAATGCCGACGAGAGATACCGCTCTGCAGTATCCGGCAGGACCACCACAATATTCTTACCCTGGTATTCCGGCTGCTTGCTGATCCGAACCGCAGCTACCACTGCAGCGCCGCAGGAAATACCGCAGAGAATGCCCTCTTCCTGCATCAGCCGGTGGGCCATGTCCATGGCGTCTTCATTGGATACCGCTTCCACCTGGTCGACCAGATCAAGATCCAGATTCTTGGGTACGAATCCGGCACCGATGCCCTGAATCTTGTGCGGCGCGGGTTTGGGATCTTCTCCGTTCATCACCTGACTTATCACCGGGGAATCCGTCGGCTCCACGGCGACGGTGGTAATCTGCTTGCCTTTGGTGCCCTTGATGTAGCGGGATACGCCAGTCAGCGTACCGCCAGTGCCAACGCCTGCCACGAAGATATCGATTTCACCGTCGGTGTCGTTCCAGATTTCCGGCCCTGTGGTGTCCTCGTGTATTCGGGGATTGGCCGGGTTCTGGAACTGTTGAGGCAGAAAATGGTTGTCCGGGTCGGCGGCAAAGATTTCTTCGGCCTTGGCGATGGCACCGGGCATACCTTTGGCAGGTTCGGTCAGTACCAGTTCTGCTCCAAGGGCTTTCAGCACCTTGCGGCGCTCCAGGCTCATGGAAGCGGGCATGGTCAGGACCAGTTTATAGCCCCGGGCTGCTGCAACAAATGCCAGTGCGATGCCCGTGTTGCCACTGGTGGGCTCCACGATGGTCATGCCGGGTTTCAGAGTGCCGCGTTTTTCAGCGTCCCAGATCATGGCTGAGCCGATCCGGCATTTGACCGAATAGGCCGGATTGCGGCCCTCAATCTTGGCCCAGATAGTTGCGCCTTCGTTGACCCGGTTCAGTTTTACCAGCGGGGTATTGCCAATGGAGAGTGAGTTGTCCTCGTAGATACGTGCCATGGCGTTCTCCTTATCCTTGTGTTTTCCCGCATCTTAGCACCACTTCTGATCAGACCGCTCGTACCTCAAGACGGTTCCTGCCATTCTGTTTGGCCTGGTACAGGGCCTGATCGGCCTGTCTCAGAAATTCTGCCGGAGAGGCCTCCGGCCCCGGAATCCCCGTTGCCAGACCAATGCTGATGGTCAGCCGGATATCATTGTGACCGCATATGTTGCAGGCACTGGCGACAGCCTCCCGGAATGTCTCCAGACGGTTGCGGATTTCATCGCTGTCCTCGTAGCTCGCAAAAACCACGAACTCCTCGCCGCCAAACCTCGATAACCGGTCGGTTTCCCGACGAAAGTGTTTGCGCATGGTATCGGCCAGCGCTTTCAGGCAGAGGTCGCCGGCCTCATGGCCGAAGGTGTCGTTGATCTTTTTGAAGTGGTCGGCGTCGACCATGGCCACCGCAAAACCGGAGTGGTGCCGCTGGCACCACTGGAAGCTTTTCCGGAACTCCTGGTCGAAGTAGCTTCGGTTCCCAAGTTGAGTCAGGTCATCGGTCACGCTCAGGCGGGCCAGCGTCTCATTGGCGACCGCCAGTTCCTTGTTCAGACGGCCCAGTTTCCGGTTCCAGTAGATCAGCAGGGCCGTCACTAGGGCGCCCGCAATCAGAAGCTGCCAGATCAGCGTATAGTCCACTGTCTGTTTCAACTGGATGTTGCGCCAATGGCTCTCCAGGCTCCGTCGCTCTTCCGTGGTCAGGCTGGACACCAGTTTCTGCATGATGCCAAGGAGAACCGGCTCGTCGTCCCGGATGGCAACGGCCAGCGACCAGTCTGCGGGGATCCTGCCAATGACTTTCAGGTCCGCCAGGCCAAGTTCCTGCATGTAGTAGCTGGCAGTTGCCAGGGTCGTGATGTAGCCGTCCAGCTCATGGTTTTGAAGGCGCCGGAGCCCCTCCTGCTCGTTGCTGACTCCGATCAGGTCCATGGACGGATAGCGGGTTTGCAGGAGCTCGGCAAAGGCATAGCCCTCGACAACGCCCACTTTCTGGCCGCGAAGGTCGCCAATCCGTTCGATGAATGGTGCTTCGATCCGCCCCAGGACGACGTTGGGAACTTCCAGGTAGGGCTCGGTGAAATTCATGAATTCGGACCGTTCCGGCGTTTTCATGGCCATGGCCAGCAGATCGCATCGGCGCTCCCGCGCAGCCTGCATGGACTGCTGCCAATTGTCGGTTGGCACCACGTCGAAATGGATTGGCGTGCGCTCGGCGAACAGTCGGAACACCTCTGCAGAAAGGCCTGCATGCTTTCTGTTTGCATCCCTACCCTCCAGGGGAAGCCAGTCGGGGTCAATGCACATGGACACCCGGTTGCTGCGGTTTTCCAGCCATGCCAGTTCCGCTTCTGTCAGGTTTGCCTTGCCAGTGCCGGGCTGTCGGGTTCCACCGCTGGCGCCGAGCCAACGGTCTTCGATGGTGCGGATTTCTTCGGCACTGATGGTGGCCAGGGCCTGATCGAGAATGCCGGCCAGAGGCGCAAGGCCCGGGCGTACGCCGAATCGGAGATCCTCACCCGGCAGGCCATCCAGAATCAGTTCCCCGGCGATACGGACCCCCGGAAGTCCCAGTTCACGAACCCAGAAATTGCCGTTGGGCAATGCCGCCAGAACCACATCGACCTGGCCTCTGGCGAGGGCTTCGAACATCGCATCCTGGGCGGTGAATATACGGGCGTCGTCTCCCAGCGCTTCCTGCAATGGCTGTTCGTAATAGATGCCGGAGCCCAGCGCCACTCGCATACCCTTGAGGTCCTCAAGGGTGTTAAGGGAAAGATCCTGTTCTCGGGTGAAGGCCACATTGGGGATGGTGTGATATGGCTCGGTGAAGCGGGTGAAAGCGCTGCGTTCAGGGCTGAACGACATGTTTGCCAGTATGTCGATCTCGCCGTTCCGGAACAGTGGCAACAGTTCGATCCACTGGCCGCCCACGGGAATTACCTGTAGCCCGGTCAGATCTGACAGCCGGTTCAGGATATCCACCGTCAGGCCCTGGATGCGCGTACCACTCTCAAAGCTGTAGGGGGCATAGTCCCGCATCAGCCCGACGCGGACCGGGCCGGTTTCCGCAATGAACCGGCGCTGTTCGGGGCTGAGAACAAAATTCCCGGAGCCAGAGAGACTGGCACCGCCAAATTCCTGCCAACGCTCCAGCAGTTCGCGTTTGCGCTGGTCCGGAATCTCCGCAAGGCCCTGACTGATCCGATTGAACAGGGCCTCATTGGTTTTCAGAACGCCGATGCGGAAGTCCTCGCGGGCAAGATCGCCCAGCGGTGCCTTGCCGGCAATGGCAAGGAAACGAAAGCCGGCCTCGTTGGCGTAATACTGAAGAGTAAGCTGCGGCCCGATAATCACATCCACCCATCCGAAAGCCAGTGCCCGAATCAGGCTGTGCAGCGAGTCGTATGTGTTGAGTGTGATGCCCTTTTCGGTAAGGGCATCGCGGTAATAGATGTCTCGCACGACACCCACTCTCAGACCCTGAAGGTCCTCAATGCTGTCGACATTCCCGACTGGATTCTGGGTGTCATGCATCAGGTAAGTCTGTCGAATGTGGTAAGGCTCGGTAAACAGGATTTGCTCTGCACGGTCCTGACGAAAGGAGATGCCATCAATAACGTCGAGTTCGCCCCGCATGAAGGCGCCGTAGACTTCTGGCCAGCTGCCGGCCCTGAAGGTGAACTTCAGATCAGCCTGTTCGGCGACTTCCCGCAGAATATCAACGGAAAAACCGGAGGCGCCGCGCCCCTCATTAAAAGAATAGGGTTTGTTGTCAGCGACGATGCCGACAGTAACGGTATCGGACACCTCCTGGGCCCAGGCCGGAGGTGCGGCGAGTAGGTAAACCAGTGCGAAAAGAACAGCGACGGCCACTCTCTTGAACGGGCATTGGCAGGGGGTGGCAAGGGAGTTCATCGGGGCGCCGGCGGTCCTCTACAGCTACATTACCAGTGTAGTCATAACCACCGGCCTTGCCTACTGCCTCAGGTGCTGACCGAGCGGCCGGTGTAATCGGAGAAATCGGGCTTCCTCGGCTGATGCTGGTCGTCGGTCATGTACGCTGAAGTCAGGATAAATTCCGCGGTTGCCCGGTTGCAGGCCACGGGGATGTTCCAGAGTGCGGCAATACGCAACAGGGCTTTGATATCCGGGTCATGGGGTTGAGGTTCCAGAGGGTCCCAGAAGAACACCAGCAGGTCGATTTCGCCCTCGGCGATCTTGGCGCCGATTTGCTGGTCGCCGCCCAGGGGGCCGCTGAGCAGGCAATGGATGTCATCCCGCTCCAGGTTGTCCCGGAGCAGCCGGCCGGTGGTGCCGGTGGCGTAGAGTTTCAGTGGGGCAAAACGGGTGCGGTTTTCGGCAACCCAGTCCACCAGTTCCTTTTTCTTGTTGTCGTGTGCCACCAAAGCGACGGATTTTACGGCCATTTGGGGTAAAGTCTCCTGTTATCACAGTTTTTACAGGGTCAGTGTTTCACAGCCTGACCCGGGACGGAATAGGAAAGAGGTTTATGTCCGCGACTGCATCCTTTGACTGGCAATCCACCCCGGCCGCCGTCTGGCGCCGCCATCGCTCGGGGCTTCGCGCCATCCGCCGGCTCGATCCGGTGCAGTGGCAGGATCTGAAGGGTATCGACCGACAGCAGCAGGCCCTGGCCCGCAACACCGAGCGCTTTCTTGCCGGCGAGCCTTCCAACAACGCTTTGCTCTGGGGCTCCCGGGGCACGGGCAAGTCCTCGTTGATCAAGGCGCTGTTGAATCGCTATCAGGAGCGCGGGCTCCGGATGATCGAGGTGGACAAGGACGATCTGGTCAACCTGCCGGAAATTGTCGACGAAATCTGCGATCTGCCGTTCTGGTTCGTGATTTTCTGCGACGACCTGTCGTTTGATGTTGGTGAGTCCAGCTACAAGGCCCTGAAAAGTGTACTGGAGGGTTCCCTGGAACTGCCTCCGGAGAACGTGCGGGTGTATGCCACCTCCAACCGCCGCCACCTTATGCCGGAGTTTATGTCTGACAACCTCAAGAGCGAGATGCGGGACGGTGAGCTGCATCCGGCGGAGGCCATCGAGGAACAGGTGTCCCTGGCGGACCGGTTTGGTCTGCAGCTGTCGTTCTACGCGTTTTCGCAAGGGGTGTACCTGCAGGCCGTGGATGCGCTTTTCCCGGAATTTGATGACCGGGAAGGGCTGCATCGCGAGGCGATTCGCTTTGCTACCGCCAAGGGTGTGCGCAACGGCCGAACGGCCCAGCAGTTCTACCGTCAGTTTGCCGGCGACCGGGATCTGGGCAAGCTTAAGTAGCTATTGCCGTTTTGCCATCTTGATGAAGTGATGGTGAACCACCCGAACCCCCAGGAAGACCAGGGCCATCACCACCGGAATGGCGATGCCCAGAACCAGGGTTTTGTTGAAGACGACACCGGCCTCGTAGACCGAATCCAGGCCGAACTTGAGCAGGCCAATCAGGTAATAGGTGATGGCCACCACGGAGAAACCTTCCACAGTGTGCTGCATCATCAGCTGAATTTTGGAGCGACGGTCCATGGAGCTGAGCAGCTGCTGGTTCTGGCTCTGGATGGCCAGCTCCACCCGGGTGCGCATCATGTCTGAGGCCCGGTCTACCCGGCGGGACAGGTCTTCCAGTCGCTCACTCACGGCTTCGCAGGTTTTCACCGCCGGTGTCAGCCGACGGGTCATGAACTCGGTCAGGGTCAGGTGGCCGGAAAGTTCGTCCTCCCGCAATTCCTCCAGCCGGGTCAGTACCAGCCGGTGATAGGCGCGGGTGGCGGAGAAGCGGAACGTGGAATGGGCCCGGAAGGCTTCGATACGGGCTGCAATGTTGGTCAGCTGGGCCAACAGTTTCTCTTCATCCACATCTTCGTTTTCCGCCAGTGACCGGGTGATCACCGCCAGCTTTTCGTCCATATCGTTCAGGGATGGCGTGATTTCCCGGGCAACCGGCAGCGCCAGCAGTGACATCAGGCGGTAAGTTTCAATCTCCATCAGGCGCTGGGTCAGGCGGCCCAGCTGGCTGTCCGACATGTGGTGGTTCATCACCATGAACCTGCCAAAGCCATCGCTGTGCAGCCGGAAGGTGCCCCATACCCGGGCGGCACCCTCCTGGGGACTGCTGCCAATCAGCCGCATGCCCTCGAAGTGCTTGCGCACGTAATCCAGGTCGCCCTCGGTTCCGTCAGAAGCGGGCCGGACTTCCAGGTGGAATGCCGCGATCACGGTACCGGTCAGTTGCTCCAGCCATCCTTCGGGCAGCGGGGTGATACCGGTCTCGGTAAAGGGTGTTTCATCTCCGGCTTCCAGATTGATAAAGGTGTAGGAGGCGAACTCCATGTGCATCTCGCGACGCACCCGCAGTGAACCGAAGGTGTGTTCAAAGCAGCCCACCTCGTTTTCCGGCACCGGATGCCCCATCAGGCGATGGAGTTCCTGAAGATGCCGGAATTGCTGCTCCCGTTGCTCCGGGGTCGTCATCACCGCCATCTGGGTGACCCGCGCCGGGGTTGGAAGCACCTGAAACGGCCGTGAATGCAGCTCGTTGTAGAGATCGTTCCGAAGCGGATGAATATCGAGGGAGTCCAGGCGTGCGCTCACGGCGGGAAGTTCCTGTTTTCAAGAATGGATGGCAGGGATAATAACCCGGAAGCTTACGCCGTCAATGCCACCTTGGGTGCGGTTACGGGCTTCCACCCGGGCACCATGGTAGTCGGCAATCAGGCTGACGATCAGCAAACCCTGCCCCAGGTGGCCCTGTTCCTGGCCGTCCCGCATCGAGACAAACGGGCTGAAGATGTCGGTGGTGGTGTCTTCCGGCAGTGTCGAGCCCTGGTTGAAAACCGACAGGCAGAAGCCCTCTGGCGTGGTTTCCAGACCCACCTCAATCAGGCGATCCTGCGGTGTGAAATCCCGGGCGTTGTCCACCAGCTTGTCGAGCAGTTGCACGATCAGCTCTGGAGAGCCGGTGATCGCGCAGCCCGCATCGGGTCCTGAATAGCGGATCTGGTGGTTGCTGTCGAGGGCCTGGTAGGCGGCCGTGGCTTCGGCGGCCACTTCGGCCAGATCAAACTGTTCTTTATCCGCATGGTCCAGGCTCTGTTCAAGCCGCGCTGCTTCGCTCATGCCGTGGAGAATCTGCCGGAGGCGTTCGGTGGCGGCAGCGGCCCGTTCAATGTATTGCCGGCGCTCGTCATCCGAGTCGCTGTGGTCAAGGTTTTCCAGCGAGGAGCGGACCACTGCGACAGGGGTTTTCAGCTCGTGGGACAGTCGCCTGGAAAAACTCTCCAGGTAGCGGTTGTAGCCGTGGAGGCGGTCCACCATCAGGCTGAAGTGACGTTGCAACTGGCCCAGTTCGTCCTTGCTTCGGGCATCCGGCACTCTGCCGGTGATTCGGCCGTCTTCGTCGATACTGGCACTGACAGCGCGCTGCAGCCGTGTAATCCGCCAGGACAGCCAACTGGCGTAGCCAAGCAGAACCAGGGTGATTGCGACAATGATGAGGGTGCTGCGGGCAATTACCGAGCCCAGGGCAGAGCCGGAGAGGGTCAGAAGCTGATCCAGTGATTGCTCCAGGATCAGCGTGCGACCACCGAAAACCTCCCGGGTGGTCAGCAGCCAGGCGCTGTCATCCTCGTGGCGGACCAGACCTGTCTCCGGGAGCGCTTCAACTGCCACGCGGTTAGTGCCGGTTGTGATGGCGGTCGGTTCCGGCTGGTAGAGGCGCACCAGACCCCGGAGCGCATTGAGACTGATCTGCTCCACCACCTGAAGCGGGCTGAGGCTGTCGAACTCCGGTGTTTTCGTGGCAGAGCCAGACTGCTGTCGCGCGATCACCCAGCCGGCCGGTTCAACCAGACGTACCCGTTGGCCCTGGTTCAGTTGTGGCTCCAGCTGGCGCTCGAGGGCCAGATTGCGACTGACCAGAACCGGCAGTGGGTCGACCGGCGTGGAGACGCCTGTTGTCTGGTCCTGGCCCCATAATGCTGCAAAGCCCAGGCGGCTGCGGTCGGCGGGCATGGGCAATTTCAGTTCCAGTTGCCAGCCCTCGCCGGTGCCCTGCAAAAAGCCGGAGATACGGTAGTCCGGCTGTCGGCTGGCCTCTTCCAGACCGTAAAGCTGGCCCGGGGCTGGCGTTCGCAGCAGCCAGGACCTTCGGATAGCGTCGGGGGCAAGGTTACCGGGGGCAGGCTCCAGCCAGAGCCTGAGACGGTCATGGGGCTGATCCGGGTTGCCGGGATTGAAGAACACGGGTTGCCGTTGGTTGACGCGGATCAGCAGATACAGGTTCCGCCGGTCGGTTACAGCCTGCCACTGGAGGAATGGCTCGCCGGCCTCCGTGCTGGTCTGGCCCTGCCAGTTTCTTGCCTGGTTTTCCTCGTCGTAGCCCGGCCAGTCGTCGCCATAACCATCCAGATTCAGGTTGCCGGCCAGGGGCTCCACGTAGATGGCTGGCTCATCAGGCCCGATGACGGTGGTGCCGATAATCTGGTCGCCGGCCGTCTGGGCCAGTCTCCCGGCCTGGGCCTGCAGCTGCTGCCGGGCCTGTTGTCGCAGGGCGTCGTCCAGTTCCAGGACAAACTGCAGGCCTGCCCAGGGAATCAGCAGCATCAGCAGGCTGGCGACGAACAGCTGGCGCTTGAGATTCAAGGCTCAGACCTCACGGGCATTCCAGCGATAACCCATGCCGTAGGCTGTCTGGATGCCATCGAAGGTCTCATCCAGTTGCAGGAACTTGCGGCGGATGCGTTTGATGTGAGAGGTGACCGTGTTGTCGTCCAGAACCGTGCTGGCGGCTTCCATCAGTTGTTCGCGGCTACGCACATGGCCCGGGTGCTGGACCAGCGAGTGCAGCATCCAGAATTCGGTGACGGTCAGGTCAATGGGGGTTTCGTCCCAGGCGACGGTCATGCGATCCACATTGAGGGTGAGCTTGCCCCGCTGGAGCACCTCGTCCGGCTTCTGGAGGGCTTCGGCCCAGGCATCGGCCCGTCTGAGCAGGGCGGTAACCCGGGCCAGCAGGTGGTCCAGGCTCATGTCTTTGGTGACGTAATCATCGGCCCCAAGGCGCAGGCCGTGGACGGAATCGATATCGCTGTCACGGGCGGTCAGGAAGATAATCGGCAGGGTCTGGGACAGTGACCTCAGATCCTGGCACAGGGCGAAGCCCCCCTCCGGCTCGTCGCCCAGGCCAACGTCGATGATGGCCAGGTCCGGCAAGGACTGCCGCAACACCTGCCAGGCCGACGACCGGTCGCCATGGGCGGTCACGCGATAGCCACGGCGCTCGAATGCGGCGCGGTAGTTGTCGCGGATGGCGGGTTCGTCTTCGATCAGTACAACGTGTTTCTTCATGGTGGCGGCTGCTTCCCGTTGCCGGTGTGTGCCTATTTAACCACGGCAGGTGGTGATAACAAGCGCGCAGGTCGTTGTTGCCATAATTCATCATTTTTTGAGGGTGGTTTGTCGCTTTCTGCCATGGGAGTTCCTTTCCGGATTGCTGAAATGGCGGTGTTTCGCACAGTCATGCAGTCACAAGGATTCTCTCATGATGCTCTCCAATTCTCTCTTGCAGCTCTACTCGACTTCTTCTGATAAGAGTCTGCCGCCCGGCCAGCGCCGGGTTCCTTCCGAAACACGCTGTGAATACGTCCCTGTACGCTCGGCTCCGCCATCCATGGCTCCGCACGGTTTCGGAAGGAACCCGGCGCTGGCCTCGTTCATGAGCCGCTTTCTGCACCGTCGTTTCAAGCAGATCTGTGAGGGAGTTAGCCTCTGGCTGGCAGTTTTGCTGATGCTTTTTGTTCACCCACTGTATGCCGAGGCGAATGAGGCAGACAACGTCGGCCAGTTGCATTTTGTCGACGGCCAGGGGCAATGGCAGGAACCGGCGCTGGTGCTGGACAGTGAATTCGACATTCAGGTCAGCGGACTGATTGCCGACACCCGGTTGCTGCGCAGTTTCCGGAATACCAGTGACCAGTGGCGCGAGGGCGTTTTCGTGTTCCCGTTGCCCGAGAAGGCCAGTGTCTATGGTCTGACCATGAAAGTTGGGGAGCGGACCATTGAGGGCAAGGTGCAGCCGAAAGAGACGGCGCGTCGGACCTATGAGAAAGCAAAGCAGGCCGGGCAGCATGCGGCAAATGTGGAGCAGCAGCGTCCGAATCTGTTTACTGCCCGGGTTGCCAATATCCCGCCGGGGGAGACGGTTTCGGTTGAGCTGAAGTACCAGCAACCGGTGCAGTATCAGGCCGGGGTGTTCGAGCTCAATGTTCCAACCACGCTGACGCCGCGTTACATGCCGGGAGCGCCAGTTCGCAATGCACCGGATCAGTGGCAAGGCGGGTGGGCGCTGCCGACGAGCGAGGTGCCGGATGCCGGTGCTATCAGTCCGTTTACGGTAACCCCGGCTGATGTGGCGGATGACAGCCACCGGGCGGTGATCAATCTGGTGATTGATTCCGGGCTACCGCTGGAGAGCGTCTCCAGTCCGTCGCACCGTCTCGCGAGCAGTCAGGATGGCCAGACTTTCAGGATTCGTCCCGATGGCGGCGAGGTCCTGATGAATCGTGATTTCGTGGTGCGGTGGCGTCCGGTTGCCGGGCTGGAACCCTCCGCAGCGGTTTTTCACCAGTCCTGGCAGGGTGAGGACTATCTCATGGCGATGCTGGTGCCGGGCGAAAACGGCACCATGGCGCTTCCCCGGGATCTGGTGTTCGTGATCGATACCTCCGGTTCCATGGCGGGGGAATCGATCCGTCAGGCCCGAAGTGCCCTTCAGGCCGGTCTGGACACGCTGACGCCACGGGACCGGTTCAATGTGATTCAGTTCAACAGTCAGACTCACTCGCTGTTTATGCAACCGGAAGTGGCGACCGGCAATAACCTCGCCCGGGCCCGTCGGTACGTTGACCGTCTGCGGGCCGACGGCGGTACCGAGATGGCGCCGGCTCTGTCCAGAGCCCTGGAAAGTGCCAGTGAGAGTGAAGACGGCGCGCGGGTGCGTCAGGTGATTTTCATTACCGATGGAGCAGTAGGCAATGAGGCGGCGCTGTTTCGGCAGATCCGTCAGCAACTGGGCAAACAGCGGTTGTTTACCGTGGGCATTGGTTCTGCGCCGAATCGGCATTTCATGCGTGAGGCCGCCCGCTGGGGCCGGGGTACTTATACGGCGATCCACTCGCCTTCCGATGTGGATGGTCCTTTGCAGGCGCTGTTTTCGGCCATGGAGTCGCCGGTTCTGACGGATATCCGGGTTGACTGGCCCGGCCAGGAGACAGGCAAGGAGTTCTTTCCGAGGCGCCCGGGCGACCTGTTCCAGGGCGAGCCGTTGATTCATGTGGTGCGGGGTGCCCCGGCCATGGGAGAGCTGAAGGTGTCGGGGCGCCTGCCGGGTGGCAAGGACTGGACCAGAACGCTGGACCTGCAGCAGGCCGCCCCGGCAAGCGGGCTTCATCGCCATTGGGCGAGAGAGAAGATCGACGGCCTGGAGGATGAGGCCAGGGTGACGGGCCGGGAGCCGGACAAGGCCGGCATTACCGAACTGGCGGTCAGCCACGGCTTGATGTCGGCCTACACCAGTTTTGTGGCCGTGGATTCCACACCGGTGCGAAGTTCAGAGACCCCAATGGAAACGGATAATTTGCCCACTCTTCTGCCGGCGGGCAGCCAGACCGGCATGCTGCGCTATCCGCAGACGGCAACATCAGCGCCGCTGCTGATCGCGCTTGGCCTGGTCGGGCTGATGTTCTCCCTGGCGATCGTGTTGCTGCAGAGGAGGACACTTTCATGACAAAGCTGTTGCTTCTGTTATTGACCAGCTCTGCTACCTTGTTGGTATTCGGGTTATGGATTCCGCTCAAGGCGGTTATTGCCCAGGAATTGCTGGAGGTTGCCTGGGCGGAAAGCCAGGCCCGGCAGACGGACTCACGGCCGTGGCCCTGGGCGGATACCTGGCCGGTGGCTCGCCTGGCTATTCCGGAGCTGAACGACACGATGATTGTTCTGGCCGATACCCACGGCGAGAGTCTGGCATTTGGGCCCGGTCGGTTAACCGGTAGCGAAGATCCTGGCGGAGCCGTGATCATTGCCGGACACCGGGATACCCATTTCCGAAGCCTGAAAGCACTGGAAACCGGCAATGAGGTTCGCCTGCAAGGCCGGGATGGCCGTTGGCAGAGCTACCTCGTTGAGGGTGCCCGGGTTGTGGACAGCCGTTCAGAGCTGATTGACACCCAGCGTTTGCCGGCAGGAACGCTTCTGCTGGTGACCTGTTACCCGTTCGACAGTGTCGACGCTGGTGGGCCGCTGCGATACGTCGTCAGGGCTTCAGCAAAGGGTAAACAAAGGGAACAAATCGACACTGTTGCCGGAATATAAAGTTGGCGTACACTTGTGCGCCAAAAATTGGCTGCAGAGTTTGGTTGCATGGGTATTATCAGAAAACTGCTGGCGTGGCTGAGTGTCCCGATCATCTGCCTGTTCGCGCTGGTGTTCTACGCGGCAAGGCCGTTCAATCCGGATAACAACCGTATCCTGGCGCGCGTCGTCGCTCGTTTCGGGCGGGCGGTTCTGGGTATGGAGCGCCCTCTTGAAGGCTGGGAAAACATGCCACAGGACCGGCCTACCGTCGTCATTGCCAATCACCAGCACAATGACGATCTGTTTGTTGTGGGCGACTTGTTGCCGCCGCGCACCGTTACGGTTGGTAAATCGTCACTGGTCTGGGTGCCTTTCTTTGGTCAGGTCTTCTGGCTGGGCGGCAACGTTATCCTTAATCGTGGGCGCTCCCACAAGGCCATTGCGGTTATGAAGGCCACCAGCAGTGCCATCGCCCGGGATCGCAAAAGTCTCTGGGTTTTCCCCGAGGGCACCCGTAGCAAGGGCCGGGGCCTGCAGAAATTCAAAAAAGGCGCGTTTCACGCAGCGGTGGCATCCGGAGCGCCGATCACTATGGTGTGTGTCCAGGAATACGCCGATGAGGCGAAAGGCTGGAGCGGCCGCCGTGAATCGGTAGCCATCCGGGTTTTGCCACCCATTGAAACAGAGGGCCTCACCGTCGAGGATATTCCGGAACTGATGGCCCGATGTCATCGGCAAATGTCTGAGGCCATTGCCGCACTGTGATTCACTCCCCCGGAAGTGCTTGAAGCACCACTGGAAACAGGGCAGTCTTGCGGGACTGATCGTTTCGTTCAACGACCCTCAGGGAGAGGCAAGAGATGAATCTGATTCTGTTTCTGATTATAGGCGGTGTGGCCGGTTGGCTGGCTGGTTTGATCATGAAGGGCCGTGGCTTTGGCGTTCTGGCCAACATCGGTATTGGTATTGTCGGCTCGTTTCTTGGCGGTTTTGTGTTCCGCCTCTTGGGCCTGGCGGCCCAGGGTGCTATTGGTGAGCTGGTAACCGCAACGGTAGGCGCTGTGTTGCTTCTCGCTATCGTTAGTGCAATCAAGAAGGCCTGAGCATGATCGTACCCGTAACCGGAGTGTTTGCCGCAGTCATTGGCATTCTTTTGCTGGTGTTGTCGGCTCAGGTCGTCAAATTCCGTCTGAAGTATAAAAAGGGCCTGGGCGTCACCGATGACCGGGACTTTGAGGCGGCTGTCCGGGCCCATGCCAACCTGGTGGAGTACGCCCCTCTTGGTCTGATCATGCTTGCCATCGCAGAGCTCAACGGCGTTGCCAGCGGCCTGATCTACTGGACCGGCATGGCTCTGGTGGTTGGCCGCATCCTCCACGCCTTTGGCATGATCAATGGCCGAGGTGGCACCCACTGGGCGCGTATGGTGGGCATACTGCTGACCTGGCTGGCAATCCTGGTGGCTGCATTGTTGCTGCTGTGGAACGTCTGGCAGGTCTATGGCTAAGTCAATAACAGAACGGGGCGGCTCTGGGCCGCCCCGTTCTTGTTTCGATGACCTGGTTTTACGGTAGATCAGTCCTCAACCTGGCTCTCGTCGTTAAGGATAAGCTCCACTTCTTCCGCATCCAGCACCTGAGGCTCATAGGTCAGTCCCTGTGCCTCGATGACGCTTACAAAGGCTTTCAGGTGGCTTTTTGATCCATCCAGCAGGTTGGAATAGGCAAGAATGATGGCGCGCTCATCGGTTTGATTAATCGCGGCCAGAATATCTCTCATGTCCTTCTCTTCGATCAGGCCCCCTACGAACAGGCCATCAACAAACGAGTTTTTTCCCTTGGCAACCAATTCGTCATACAGGGCCTGAAGTTCCTGATTGGTGAATACGCCGATCGTGTCATTCACTACCGGGTCTTCAACATCAAACTTTTTCAACAGGTAGTCTACGGTGCTGGTATGAGATTCTTCGGACAGCGCGATTCTTGCGAATACCTGCGTTCTGTCGCCCCAGTACTGGTCCATTGTGAGATAAACGTCTCGGGCCAGCTTTTCCTCTTCGCGCATGAACTGCAGATCGCTCACCTCAATGGTGGTCAGATCTTCCGAATCGGCAGTTTCTGCCGATCGACCCCCGCCGTCGCTGTTGCGCGGACCGCCTGCAGCGAATGTGGCGCTGGCAAGGAACATCGAACCAATGAGTGCGGCAGTGGTGAAGGTTTTTGCGTTCATAGTGACCTCTCTAGTCAGGTAACAGTTAAACCCTGGATACATGACTAAGACGAGGAAATTGGGCAAAAGGTTCGTTAAATAAAGGTAAGTTTGCTTTCTTTTTTGTAATTAAGTCACTGTTTTTACTAAATAATAATTTTCACCCTTAATATGGCTAATCCGCTTAATACCATATAAATCAGAATAATTGAGATTCCAGAAAAGCCGAAGATTGGTTCAGTTGTGTGTCTCGTCGCTGGTGAGCGGGCGGCATTCGGCCCCCGCGATGACGGAAGTTCGGGGGCGGTTTTTGTCGTGGTTGCCTCGGCCTAGAGCGCCTGGGCCACATCCAGAGTCCGATATTCCAATTCAACACGCCGGTTGGCTGCCCGATCTTCCGGGGTTGCCAGAGGACGGGCTGAGCCCCAGTGACTCACAAGAATCCGGGATTCCGCAACGCCTTCCTGCATGAGAATCCGCGCGACCGCGTTGGCCCGCAATCGAGAGAGAAACCGGTTGTAGTCTTCGGAGCCGAAGTTGTCGGAGTGGCCATGAATTCTGACGCTGACCGAAGGATGTTCCTTCAGATACGCGGCATGCTGTTGCAGGAACGCAATGTCATCACTGTTCAGCGAGTGCTTGTTGAAGCCGTAATGGAACTTCATACGGTGCGGGCGCCTGGTTCCGGCTTCAAAGTTGGCTGTGGTGAAGCCGGCGGCTATCGCGGCATTGGCAATCAGCTCCGGGTTATCCAATACGAGTACGGTCATCTGAAAAATCCTTGGTTCGGTATCCGGTTTTTCTTGTTATTCCTGTTCACTATTGGCTGGAGCAGGAACAACGGCAATTGGCGAAAGGTCGATATATGGCCCGGTACAGTCCGTCGATGGAACCGATTAAATGTCATTTCTGTGACATCCCAATGACAGCCGGACCAGTCGTTTGGGCTTTTCCGACTCTGTGGTGTGTGCCACATTTCCGGGATTGACCCCCAACGACCTTTGCGCTGGATTCCATTTGAGCGCGAAAAGAAGGCGTGGGTGTGGTAAAAAACACTCTTTCAGGGACAGATTATGATGAATTGTGACCGCCCATGCTGATTATCCCCGCCGAAAACGCCATTAACTGGAAACGCCCGCCCTGGGTGACCCTTGGCCTGATCATGGCCTGCCTGCTGGTTTTTCTTTTCTATCAGGGGGGCGACAGCCGCAAACTCGAGCAAGCGGTCGAACAATACCTGGCCGCCGACCTTCATGAGCTGGAGGCGCCAGCCTACGAGGATTACCTGCAGCGGCAAATCCAGTTCCAGGGCGAAGAGAGCCGGGTCTACGAGCTCCAGCAGTTTCAGCAACTTCGGGAAGAGAACGAGAACTTCTGGCTGGCCATCAACCTGATGATGGACCGGGAGTTCTACCAATACCTGCTGCAAAATCGCGATGTCATCTGGGCGCCGGCGGAACGGGCGCACTGGCAGGAACAGCGCGGCGTCATCGAGCAGGAGTATCTCCAGAAACTCAGTGCCAACCAGCTTGGTCTGGTGCCGGCGGATCTGTCGCTGTATACCCTGATTACCTACCAGTTTCTACATGGCGGCTGGGGCCACATCATCGGTAACCTGATCTTCCTGTTCCTGCTCGGATTTACCGTTGAGAAAGCGTTAGGGCCGGGCCGGTACCTGATTGCCTACCTGGTATGCGGAGCCCTCTCCGGCCTGATGTTTACCGCGGTTTCGGCGGGTAGCTATGTACCCCTGGTGGGTGCCTCGGGCTCGATCTCCGGTCTGATGGGCATGTACGTGGCCATTTACGGACTGCAGAAAATCCGTTTCTTCTATTTTCTGGGTGTCTATTTTAACTACTTCCGAGCGCCTGCTATCGCCCTGCTGCCCGTATGGGTGGGCAAGGAAATCTACGATTACTGGTACGCCGGTGCCACCGGCATCGCCTACATGGCCCACGCTGGCGGCCTGATTGCCGGCGCAGGCCTGGTCTGGCTGCTGGGCAAGAGCTGGCTGCAGGTGCGCGAGGAATTCTTCGAGCCGGAAGAGGAAGAGCAGGATGCCCGGTTCACCACCGGATACGCGCAGGCCATGGCCAGCCTCGGCCGGATGGAGTTTGATCTGGCCCGCCGGCAATTCGAGGCCCTGCGTGAGCACTACCCGGAACGCCATATCCTGCTGGAACATCTATACCAGTTGGCCAAACTCCGCCCGGACTTGCCCGAATATCGTGATCGCGCCAAAGAGCTTATGAACGATGCCCTCAGCCGGCGCCAGCCAGAGCAGATGATTGCTATCTGGCAGGAATACCTGGGCAAAGGGGAGAGCTATCAGCCACTAGCGGCAGAAGACCATAACCGGGTCCTGTTCACCAGTCTCAAGCAACATGACCTCAAGGCTGCAGAGAAAGCCTTCGAGCGGCTCAGAAGCACGGGCGATGACATGCTGGCTACCGAGGCCTGTCGGTTGCTTGTGGAAGAGTTTGAAAAGCGCCAGATGGCGCCCAAAGCTCGTCATTATCGTCAACTTCTTCAGGCCGGCTAGCCTCGGGGCAGCAGGGTATGGGAGGGGCTTCCCAAAACACGCTGTGAATACGTCCCTGTACGCTCGGCTCCGCCCCTTACGCTTTTCGCTCCTGCGTCGCGCAAGGGTCCGGGGCAGGCCGTCCTTGGCCTGCCCGTGAAGCGCTGTCGCTCTTCACCCATGGCTCCGCACGGTTTTGGGAAGCCCCTCCCATACCCTGCGTCAGTCCTGGGCAGAAAACGTTGCTTTCGGTCCCTTCAGCGGCTCTTTATTCTGCGCCTGCCGCAGATAAACCGTAATCTGCTCATGCAGCGGATGATTCACGCATTTTTTCTGGATAAACGTCAGGAAGGCCGTCGCTTTTTCCCACTGGGACAAGCCGTTGGCCAGGGTCTGGGCGACCAGCAGATAGGCTGGTGCCAGCTGTTCGCTGTCCGGGAAGCGTTTGTGGAAATCCTGAAGCACTCGCAAGGCCGGTTTGAACTGGCCCCGGTGATAAAGGGCCCGGGCGCAGCGCACAGACAGGTCCGGATCCACCAGTTTGAAGCCAGGTTCTGCTTTCTGGATCGTATTCAGCACACCGGCGATGCCTTCGCCGTCGTTGCGGTCGGCTAGCCAGCCCAGAATGCGTGGATGGTAGCGGTAGAGTTCGTCGGTGTCCTGGCGGGCCGTCAGTAGCTGGTAGAGCTGGCCGATTCTCAGGGCGTTATCACGGTCCCGCTTCAAAGCTTCCTTCAACATGCTCTGCACCCGATCGTAGTTGCCGTCTTTCAGGTTCATATCGATATCGGCATCGAAGCGGGCGCTGCGGTCTCGCTGGTGGGTGTCCTGCCCGGCGGTGTCATCCTGGATGTCCGAGGCAAAACCCAGCTCTTCCTGGTACTGGAACAGCAGGTAGCCAAGCATGTGGAACAGAATCAGGGTAAAGGTACTGTTCAGGAAGCCGGCCAGGGGCTGGGCAACCCAGAACGGAAAGTGATTAACGGCAAAGTCTTGGGCCGCGCCCGAGGCGAGGGTCAGCAGGATCAGGTAGCCGTAGAGCAGGAAATAAGGGGTGCCAATTCGCGAGATCAGCACCGCCAGATTCATCGGATTCACCGCAGCACCCACAGAACGCTCCATGGCCAGAACCATGATGCTGGCCGGTAATGCCAGGATGACAAATGCCAGCGCCAGCATCATCAAAATCGGGCCGCCGAGCATGGCGGCAGCGCCAACCAGACCGCCCATCAGCACGAAGACCAGGAACTGCAGGATGACGATATCAAAGCCGCTGCCGGTAAAGGCGACGGACACGGCCGGCGGTTTCAGGTGACCTTCAGCGGTGTAGTTGATCACCGCATAGGTGTACTTGAAGAGGGCAAGCGCCAGCACTATCCAGATAAGGATGCCAATCAGATTGGCCGGGGCAACCACCGGCACCAGGGTACAGATGGCGATAACGATCAGCGGATCGGTATGGAACGGGTAGCGGAAAAAAGCGCCGAGTCGCTGCCAGAAAGGGACCACCTCGGTGGCGGCGCCCAGGTATCGCATGGCCTTGCTGCAGTGGGGGCATAGAGCCCGGCGCTGGCGGGTGTCGGCATCGGGCATGCAGCGGCTGCAATAGTGAATCTGGCACTCTCCGCAGTGCCATTTGGCGGGGTCGCCGGGATGGTAGTGGCAATCGTGTTTCACAGGTGCTTGTGTCCTGGTCCATCAGAAAATCGTTGGCTCATGATGACAGATGTCGGTTTTGAGCGCAGCAAACCAGTTAACAGGTAGACTATTGTCAGTTCCCGGGCGTATCCAACCGGGCACATTTCATTATCCGGAGGTTGCTTGGAACGCCCCCAGAACAGCGTAACCGGTATCGACACCCGTGAAACCCGGCAGCAGTACACCTGGCGGGATATCTTCGGTCTTGCGCTCAAGCACAAGCCCCGACTGGTGCGCGCCAATCTTCTGGCGATCATGGCCACCGTTATGAGTGTGCCGGTGCCCCTGCTGCTCCCGGTTCTGGTGGATGAAGTGCTGCTGGACGAGCCTGGCCCGGTGTTGCCGGTAATGGACTCGTTTTTGCCGGGGAGCTGGGAAACACCGGTGGTTTATATCGGTCTGATGGTGGTGGTAGCCTTTCTGCTCCGGGTGGCGGCACTGTCGTTCAACGTCTTGCAGTCCCGGGAGTTTTCCAAGGTTTCCAAGGATGTGGTGTTCCGAATCCGTTCCCGGTTGCTCGGGCGTTTGCAGCGGGTGGCCATGTCGGAGTATGAGACCCGGGGCTCCGGCGGGATCAGTAGCCACTTTATTACCGATCTGGATACCGTTGACCAGTTTCTGGGTACTACCATCAGTCGGTTTCTGGTGGCCAGTCTCACGGTATTCGGTACCGCCCTGGTGCTGCTCTGGGTGCACTGGCAGCTGGCCCTTCTGATTCTGCTGTTCAATCCCCTGGTTATCTTCGCCACGATTCTGATCGGCAAGCGGGTCAAGGAATTGAAGCGCCGTGAGAACAGCGCTTACGAGGAGTTCCAGGGGGACCTCACCGAAACCCTGGATGCCATTCACCAATTGCGCGCGGCCAACCGGGAAAAGCATTACCTGCGTCAGCTGATCGACCGCGCCCGCAATGTACGTGACCACGCCATACAGTTCGAATGGCGCAGCGATGCCGCCAGCCGGGCCAGCTTCGCCCTGTTCCAGTTTGGTGTTGATGCCTTCCGGGCTGCGGCCATGGTGACCGTGCTGTTCAGCGACCTGAGCATTGGCATGATGTTCGCCATTTTCGGCTATCTCTGGTTCATGCTGACGCCGGTTCAGGAAATGCTGAACATGCAGTACGCCTGGTTCGCCGCCAATGCCGCCCTGGCGCGGATTAACCGTTTGCTGGATCTGAAGGAAGAGCCCCGCTATCCGGCGCTTGAGAACCCGTTCCGCGACCGGCATACCGTGGGGCTTACACTGCGGAATATCCACTTTGCCTACGGCGAGGAGGCAGTCCTCCGGGGCATCAATCTGGAGTTGGCGCCCGGTGAGAAAGTGGCCCTGGTGGGCGCCAGTGGCGGCGGTAAATCCACGCTGATTCAGGTCATCCTGGGCATGTACACGCCCCAGCAGGGAGAAGTGCTGATTGATGGCGTGCCGGTTCAGCGTATCGGCTTGCCGTGCCTTCGCGAGCACGTGGCGACGGTGCTCCAGCACCCGGCGCTGTTTAATGATACCGTTCGCCAGAACCTGACTCTGGGGAGGGACAAGCCCGATGCCGCGCTCTGGGAGGCCCTGCGAATCGCTCAATTGGATAGCACGGTTGCGGCGATGCAAGACCAGCTTGATACCGTTATTGGCCGCCAGGGCGTCCGCCTGTCTGGCGGACAGCGTCAACGGCTGGCCATCGCCCGGATGATCCTGTCCGAACCCTCGGTGGTAATCCTCGATGAGGCCACCTCAGCGCTGGATGCGGAAACCGAGTTCCAGCTCCATCGGGACCTTGAAGCATTTCTCAAGCAGCGCACCACCCTGATCATTGCCCACCGACTCAGCGCCGTTAAACAGGCAGATCGAGCCTGTGTTTTCGAAGACGGTCGGATAATCGAAGAGGGTCATCACGACGAACTGATTGCCAGAGAGGGCCTCTACGCCCAGCTTTATGGCGAGCGCCAGATGTAATGGCGGCTCTCCGACGTTGGTCTGATATTCATCGCACTGATGCCGAACATTCATCGGCCCGCGGTTGAACTCTCGTTAATTGCTGCAATAGTTAAAGGTGACTTCACGCTGTGGAGTCCTTTCATCAGGCTATGGCCCGGTACGGAATGCTTTTCCGGGTCGATGCGTTGCTGAAAGGGCTTCGAAAGAGCCTTCCGGAACACGCGGATAACGACGAAAAGGAGGCACCACATGTCGAACGAAAGTCTCAGCAAAGACAGCCTGAATACCCTTTCCAGCCTGGAGGCTGGCGGTAAAACCTTTCACTACTACAGCCTGCCCAAGGCCGCGGATACCCTCGGAGATCTCAACCGTTTGCCATTCTCACTCAAGGTGTTGATGGAGAACCTGCTGCGCAACGAAGATGGCACCACCGTGGACAGAAGCCACATTGATGCCATGGTGCAATGGATGAAAGATCGCCACTCCGACACTGAAATCCAGTTCCGGCCTGCCCGTGTGTTGATGCAGGATTTCACCGGGGTGCCCGGCGTCGTTGACCTTGCTGCCATGCGCGAGGCGGTGAAAGCTGCCGGTAAGGATCCGGCCATGATCAACCCGCTGTCGCCGGTGGATCTGGTAATCGATCACTCGGTGATGGTCGACAAATTCGGCGACGCGTCGTCGTTCAAGGATAACGTGGCCATCGAAATGGAGCGCAACCAGGAGCGCTACGAATTCCTGCGTTGGGGTCAGCAGGCCTTCGACAACTTCCGTGTGGTGCCGCCGGGTACCGGCATATGCCACCAGGTGAACCTGGAGTATCTGGGCAAGACGGTGTGGCAGAAGGATCAGGATGGCAAGACCATCGCCTATCCGGACACCCTGGTGGGCACAGACTCCCACACCACCATGATCAACGGCCTGGGCATCCTTGGGTGGGGTGTTGGCGGTATTGAAGCGGAAGCCGCCATGCTGGGTCAGCCGGTCTCCATGCTCATCCCCGAAGTGGTGGGCTTCAAGGTTACCGGCAAGCTTCGGGAAGGCATCACCGCAACAGATCTGGTACTGACCGTCACCGAAATGCTGCGCAAGAAAGGCGTGGTGGGCAAGTTCGTGGAATTCTACGGCGACGGCCTGAAGGATATGCCAGTGGCCGACCGTGCCACCATCGCCAACATGGCGCCGGAGTACGGTGCTACCTGCGGCTTTTTCCCGGTGGATGAGCAGACCATCAAGTACATGCGCCTGACTGGCCGTGAAGAAGAGCAGCTCGAGCTTGTGGAAGCCTACGCCAAGGCCCAGGGTTTGTGGCGTGAGCCTGGCCATGAGCCGGTGTACACCGACAACCTGGAACTCGACATGGGCGAGGTTGAGGCCAGCCTTGCCGGCCCCAAACGCCCGCAGGACCGGGTTGCCCTGAAGAACATGAAGTCGTCCTTTGAGCTACTGATGGAGACGGCCGAAGGACCCGCCGAGAACCGGAAAGCCAATCTGGAGTCCGAGGGCGGCGGCACAGCCGTTGGGGCGCAGGACGCCTATTTCGAGCACCCGTCCAGCCAGCCGCTGCACATGAACGGCGAAAAGTCCCGGCTGGATCCGGGAGCGGTGGTGATCGCGGCTATTACCTCCTGCACTAACACATCCAACCCGAGCGTGATGATGGCTGCAGGGCTGATCGCCCAGAAAGCCGTGGAGAAGGGGCTGAGCACCAAGCCCTGGGTCAAGACTTCCCTGGCACCGGGTTCCAAGGTGGTCACAGATTATCTCCGGGTTGGTGGTTTCCAGGAGGATCTCGACAAACTTGGCTTCAATCTGGTGGGTTACGGTTGCACCACCTGTATCGGCAACTCCGGGCCGCTGCCCGAAGAGGTGGAGCAGGCCATTACCGATGGTGACATGACCGTCGCCTCGGTGCTCTCAGGTAACCGAAACTTTGAAGGCCGGGTGCACCCGCTGGTGAAGACCAACTGGCTGGCGTCGCCGCCCCTGGTGGTGGCCTATGCGTTGGCCGGTAACGTGCGTCTTGATCTGGAGAAAGAAGCCCTTGGCACTGACAAGGATGGCAATCCAGTGTACCTGAAGGACCTCTGGCCCAGCCAGCAGGAAATTGCCGAGGCCGTAGAGAAAGTGAAAACCGACATGTTCCGCAAGGAATACGCGGAAGTCTTCGACGGCGACGCCACCTGGAAGTCCATCAAGGTGCCGGAAAGCAAGGTGTACGAGTGGTCCGACAAGTCCACCTACATCCAGCATCCGCCATTCTTCGAAGGCCTGAAGGAAGAGCCGGATGCCATTGACGATATCAAGGACGCCAACATCCTGGCGCTGCTGGGCGACTCGGTGACCACCGACCATATCTCGCCTGCCGGCTCCTTTAAGCCGGACACCCCTGCCGGTAAGTACCTGCAGGAACACGGCGTTGAGCCGAAAGACTTCAACTCCTATGGCTCCCGCCGGGGTAACCACGAAGTGATGATGCGCGGTACCTTCGCCAACGTTCGCATCAGGAACGAGATGCTCGACGGCGTGGAAGGCGGTTACACCAAATTCGTGCCCACCGGCGATCAGATGGCCATCTACGATGCCGCCATGAAGTATCAGGAGCAGGGCACGCCGCTGGTGGTCATTGCCGGCAAGGAATACGGAACCGGCTCAAGCCGGGACTGGGCGGCCAAGGGTACTCGCTTGCTGGGCGTGAAAGCCGTGGTTGCCGAATCCTATGAGCGCATTCACCGCTCCAACCTCATCGGGATGGGCGTGATGCCACTCCAGTTCCCGGAAGGCACGGATCGCAAGAGCCTGAAACTTACCGGAGAGGAAACCATCAGCATTGAAGGCCTGTCTGGCGAGATCAAACCGGGCCAGACCCTGACGATGACGGTGAAATACAAGGATGGTTCTACAGAAAGCTGCGAGTTGAAATCGCGGATCGATACCGCGAACGAGGCCGTTTACTTCAAACATGGCGGCATCCTCCATTACGTTGTGCGGGAGATGCTGCGCACTGCCTGAGTGCATTGGGCGGCAGGGCATAGCGGCTGTCGCTATGCCCGATTCATCCGCCAGGGCAGGTTCAAGGCCAATACATTCAAGAGAGAAACGAGAGAGACCTTATGACCGATCAACCGTTTCTGACAGACGTCAAAACCCTTCGCGAAAGGGCCCGCAAACACATTGAAGAGGGGGCTCTGACCGAGGGCTATGGCGCCAACCGCGATAATGTGGTGAATATTCTGAACGAGGCGCTGGCGACCGAGATCGTCTGCACGTTGCGTTATAAGAGCCATTATTTCCGTGCCGATGGCATCAACGCCAATGTTGTTGCCCAGGAATTCCTGGAACATGCGGATCAGGAACAGCAACACGCTGACTGGCTGGCAGAGCGGATCGTGCAGCTGGGTGGCAAGCCCAACTTCTCGCCAGAAGGCCTGTTGACCAGATCACATGCGGAGTTCGTTGAGGGCGAAACGCTCCGGGACATGGTAGTTGAGGATCTGGTTGCCGAACGCATCGCGATCGACAGCTACCGTGAGATTGCCCGTTATCTCGGCGACCAGGACCCTACGTCCCGGCGGATTATTGAGGAAATCCTGGCCCAGGAAGAGGAGCACGCCGACGATATGGCCGGTCTTCTGGAAGGGCTGGATAGCTGAACCTCGCCGGCCAGTGACGAGCAAGGGCGCTGCCTGTCAGGTGGCGCCTTTATTGTCTGCGTCGGCCAGGGGCAAGCTTAGCCAGAAGCAGGCGCCTTTGCCCTCTTCGGAGTCGAAGCCGACTTCCCCTCCCATGGCATGCATCAGCTCCCGGGTGATGGCCAGACCCAAACCGGTGCCTTCCTTACTGCGTGACGATGAAGCGTTTGCCTGGGCAAACTTCTGGAATATCCTGTCCCGAAAAGTCTCCGGCACGCCGGGCCCACGATCCCTGACTTCCAGTCTTATCCGTGTTCCTGATTGCCGAATACCGACATCAACGATGTCGCCCTCCGGTGAGAACTTGATGGCATTGGACAGCAGGTTGGACAGGGCCTGTGTCAGCCGGGTGCCATCGAAACTGGCGCAGACCCCGGGATTGGCGTTGCTCAGTTGGATCTCGATGTTGTGCTGGTTTGCAAGCGGCTGGATTTCCTCCAGTGCTACCCGTACCGCGCTTTCGAGGTCCTGCACGGAGGCATCAATCGTCATATTGCCAGTGACCAGTTTCTCGATATCCAGTAGGTCATCAATCAGACGCCTGAGCTGATCGGTGTTGCGTCTGGCAATATCCAGCATTTGCGTGGTTTTCTGGGTAAGTGGCCCGGTGGCGCCGCCCAGAATCAACCCCAGAGAGCCAGAGATGGAAGTCAGTGGTGTTCGCAGTTCATGGCTCACTGTGGAAATGAACTGGTTTTTCATTTCATCAATTTTATGGCGCTCGTGCACGTCAGAGATATAGCCATGCCACAGGATACTGCCATCAGGCAGAGGTTCAGGCCGGGCGAGCCCTTCCACCCAGTGCCATCCGCCGGTCTTCCAGCGGATGCGATACTGATGCTGCCACTGCTCAAGTGACTCTGCAGAGCGCTGGATGGACTCCGCCACTCCTGCCAGATCGTCCGGATGAATCCGGTCGAACACAGGAGAGGCGTCAGCGGCTACCTCCTCCCCCGAAACCCCATAAATGTCCTGAATGCCCGGGCTGGTGTAGGGAAAGCTACTGTGCCCGTTGGGCCAGAGGCGATATTGGTAAAGCATGCCGGGGGTCTGGGTCACCAGCTTGTTTAGGGTTTCCGTATGCTGCTGCTGGTATATGGTGTCCGCGACCCAGCGTGCCAGAAGCGTGACGAACATGCGCTCGGTGGCGGTGAACGGCGTCGGTCTTGGATGCCTGGAGGAAATATTGATGGTGCCGAATATCTCGCCGTCAATCCAGATTGGGGCAGCCAGGTAGCTTTCCAGCCCGAAGACCTGGTAGCAGATATGGTTGCGATAGGCCGACTGCCCCATATGATCAATGGCCAGTACCTGTCCGGTCGCCACCATCAGAGAGCAGTAGGTGCGCTCCAGTGGAATGGTGGTGCCGTTGGTCAGGGTGTCCTGCAGGTGTGTGAAATGCCAGTGCACCGTGTAGGCGCCGCCGGTTATCCGGCTGACGATACCGGTCTCCAGTCCCAGATAGTTGCAGGCCATTTCCAGGGCTCGTGTCACCCTCTGGCTGGCGTCTCCTTGGGTATCCAGGGCAATTTCAGTAAGAATATTCAGGGCCCGGTTGCGTTCATCATAAAAATTCCCGAGCTCCCCCAGTCCGAACTCCCGCTCAACCAGGTCCGCGAGATCCCGTAAGGTGGCTTTGTCTTCGTCGGAGAACGACCGGGGTTTGCGATCAATCACACAGAGAGTGCCAACACGATGGCCGTGGCGGTCGTGAAGCGGCGCGCCGGCGTAGAAACGGATGTTGGGCTCGCCGGTTACCAGAGGATTGTCCACAAATCGCTCATCGTTCAGGGCATTCTCGATGACGAGGGGCTCTTCCCGCAGAATGGCATGGCCGCAGAAGGAAATATCCCTGGCTGTTTCCGGAGCTTCCAGTCCGTGCCTTGATTTGAACCACTGTCGGTTGCTGTCAATCAGCGAAACCAGCGCAATCGGAATATCGAAGGTGCGGGCGGCAAGACGGGTGAGCCGGTCAAATCGTTCTTCTGGCGGCAAGACGGGTGAGCCGGTCAAATCGTTCTTCTGGCGGTGTATCCAGAAGCTTCAGCTCGTCCAGGGCACATAGCCGATGGGTTTCATCCGGTGGCAGATCAGGGGGTTTCATGGCGCTCTCCAGTTTCCGGCACTTCGGTATCCGCAGCGGGCAATTCCACCCAGAAATGGGCACCGTTATCATAATAATAGCCGACCTCGCCTCCCATCAGTGTTGCAAGCTCCCGGGTGATGGCCAGGCCCAGACCGGTACCTGCCCTGGCCCGGGTTGAGCCGGACTCCGCCTGGGCAAAACGCTGGAAAAGCCGGGGCAAAAAATCTTCCGGAACGCCCTTGCCCTGATCCGACACGATAACCCTCACCCGGCCAGGTGCCGCGGCGTCGGATCGGATCCTGACGGTACCTTCCAGGGGAGAGAACTTGATGGCATTGCTGAGAAAGTTATCGAGGATTTGCCGCAGACGCAGCGGGTCGGCGATCACAAGTTGTGATTTGCACGGCTCAGGATTCAGAGGTATCCGGTAATGTCTGGCCATGGCACCGTTACCATCGCAAGCATCCTCAATGGCCGAGTTGACCTCGATGATTTCAGGGTGGATCGGCATCTGTCCGGCCAGAGCCTTGTTGAAGTCGAGCAGATCGGAAATCAGCCTTTGCAGTTGCTCGCTGTTGCGAAGTGCCACATCCACCATGGTTCGGGCTTTGAGCGGTAAATTGCCGGCGGCGCCGGAATTGAGAAGCTTCAGGGAACCATTTATGGAGGTCAGTGGGGTGCGCAGTTCATGGCTTACAGTGGAAACAAACTGGTCCTTCAGTACATCCAGGGCTTCCCGCTCCTCCATTAGCTGATTGAAGGCGCAGGCGACACTTCGGATTTCTGGTGGCCCGGCCGGTTGAAGCCGGGCAGAGATGAAACCATCCCGGCTCATGGCGCGGATTCTGGACGACATTTTCTCCAGCGGCCGGGTCGCAGCGCGGGCCAGTATCCAGGCACTTACTGCCAGGATCAGCATGGCAACGATGCTGATGCCAAGGAACTTCCGGAATGATGCCCACGCCGGCTGCGTTGCCTGCTCGTAAGGCACAGCCCGAAGGAACATCCAGCCTACGCGCTCCAGGTGACGGGTGGCATAGATCCATTTTTTGCCTGCCAGATCGGTTACGACCCCGGAGGTGACGCCGGACAGGGCGGCGTCGATGATCAGGTTTTCACCGGGTTCCGGAAGGTCCGGCATGGTATTGATGCCAGACAGGGCATCAACCTGGATGAAATGGTCGGTATCGAGAACCTTGAAAACCATATCCGTACGGTTCGCCTCCTGCGTTGGAATGATGCTGGCTTCGGCAAGATTGAGGATGCCGCCGGCAAAACCCAGAAGATCGCCATCATCACTTTCAATGGGGGCCAGGAACGATAGCAGCGGGAGACCGGTGGTCCGGCCAATGATCGGCCGGCTGATAACAGGCTCCCGCAATGCAAATGCGTCCCGGAAGTGCTGCCGGTCTGCGTAGGAGGTGCCGAGGCGGCCGGGAACATGCAAGGTCTCGGCGATGGCAACGCCGTCTTCATCGAATACTACGAGGCCCTCCCGAAAGTAGGCCTCCAGGGTCGGTTGCCGGCCCATAAGATTCTTGAGCCGTGCAAGTGGGAGTCGGTTTTCACCGTCCGTCAGCAGTGCGGCAAATGCCCCCAGAGCCTGCAGCCGAACCTGCAGGTCCTGGTTCACGCGATTGGCGCTGGTTTCGGTTTCGAGCAACTGGCGCTGGGTCAATACGTTTTCGAAGTCGCGCACCAGCTCGTTGTAAGCGATCGCCAACAAGACAGCGACCGTAATAATGCTGCTGAAGATGGCAATCAGCGCTACTCGACTGCCGAGGGACAGATTTCGCAATATACTTCCTTAAGGTTATGGCCGGCCGACCTTAAACATGGTTTTATTGAGGCGAGAATAGTGGATTTTGCAAGGGCGGCAAATCACATTCATCGGGAGACTTGATTTGGCTTCGCAGGAAAATGGCGATGTCTCGGAAAAGCTGGCTGCGCTGAGGCAGAAATTCCTTGTTCGCGCCAGCGAGGATATTCAGGTTCTGCGTGCCTACGCGGAGCAGACCCGCCGCGGTGAACTCTCTGCGGAGGGGCTTATCCAGTGTTACCAGCAGCTGCATCGGCTTGCCGGTTCCGCCGGTACCTTTGGTTTGCCAGAGCTGGGTGTTGCGGCCCGGGCCCTGGAAAAAAAGCTGAAGAGCCAGGCTGAAGAGCTTACAGAGACCGAAAACAACCACAGCCAGACCATTGATGTGAATGACGGCTTTGCCGACGGGGTTGATGCCCTGGCAAAACTGGTCGAAGTGAAAAGCGAAATCAGTGGCCAGACCCGGGCCGCCATTTCAAGGGCTGACATATTTGAGGGCAGTCACGGTATGCAGGTGAGCGTGATTGTCATGGACAGCGGCTGCGAGGGACTGGCGTCGCTCAGTGCCGAGATGGCCCGGTATGGTTTCAACTGTCAGACCGTTGACCAGAGGGTCTCGGCGTCAGTACAGGAGGTGCTGGCTGACACTCCAGGTGCTGCCGCCATACTATGTCGCGACGCAGCGGTGGCGGATGTCATGTTGCTCCGTAACCAGGCCACGGCAAAAGGGCTCCACAGGCGGTTGCCGGTCATATGCATCGGTCGTGATGGTTCGTTCAACAACAAGTACCACCTGGCAAAGCTTGGCGCGTTCGCATTCTTCCAGGAACCCGTGGATATCCCCGAACTTGCCGAACGCATAGAATCTCTGGCCATTGAGCGAAGCGCCAGTGTTCAGGGCCGGGTGTTGATCGTTGAGGATGACACCGAACTGGCAGAACACTATTGCCTGGTCCTTCAGTCGGCGGGAATCGAGGCGCGGACTGTGTCGGACCCTCTGGATCTCATGCCTACGCTGTCATCCTTTCAGCCGGATATCGTCCTGATGGATGTCCAGATCGGTGATTACTCCGGGGTCACCCTGGCGCGGCTGATCAGGTTCGAGCCGCGCTGGCTCAGTCTGCCGATCATCTACCTTTCGTCCGAGGATGATCCGGACAACCAGCTGGAGGCACTGTCCAAGGGGGCGGATGAATTTCTGATGAAGCCTGTCTCTGATGATTACCTGGTTCGCTCGGTCAGGATCCGGTGCTACCGGGCCCGGCAATTGTCGGAACTCATGAATCGGGACAGCCTGACTGGTCTGCTCAAACATTCACTGATCAAGCAGGAAGTGGAAAAAGAGCTGGCCCGATGCCGCCGGGACGGCCACCCGTCCAGTCTGGTTATGCTGGATCTGGATCATTTCAAACAGATCAACGACACCTGGGGCCACCGGTACGGTGATATTGTCATTCGCACTCTCGCCAACCTGCTGCGAAACCGGTTGCGGGAGACCGACATGATTGGGCGATATGGTGGTGAAGAATTTCTCGTAGTCTTGCCGCACTGTGAAGTTACCGCAGCAGCGGAGCTTGTTCGGCGGATCGGCGAAAGCTTTGCGGAGCTGGAGTTCTCGGCTGGTGAAGGCAGTTTCCAGGTTACGCTCAGTGCTGGTGTGGCCGCCATAAACGATTTTGCCAACGGGGATGACGCCCTCGAGGCCGCTGACCAGGCACTCTACCAACGCAAGCGCAGTGGCCGGAACGGCGTCACCGTGCACTCTCTCCAATAGTCTTGCCCATGCATGCCAGAGGTGATTTCTTGAACGCATTGATACTTGAAGATGATGATCTCATTTCCGAGCTGCTGGAAACTGTGGTGGCCGGTCTGTATCCCGGTGTCAGTGTGACTGTAGTCGCAACTCTTTTTGAGGCGGCTCAACGAGTGGCAAAAGACCGTTTTGATCTGGTTATTGCAGACTGGAATCTGCCGGACGGGTCAGGGCTGGATCTGGTCAAAAAGGTTCGCAGTTCGGACCGCGAGGTGCCGGTGGTCATGGTGTCAGGTCGCTCTGACCGGGAGTCGGTGCTTCAGGCAGCCCATTACGGTATTGACGGTTACATTACCAAACCTTTCAATGTCCAGCTTCTGCATGAACGCCTCTCCAGACTGCTGAAGATCGAGTCCCGGGAGCCGGCGGTGGTTGCTGAACTGCTGGAAAATTCCCTGGAACAGCTGATTCAGCTGCCGTCCGATGTGGATCCGCAGGAAATTCTCGAGTTAATCAGCCGGCAGGACGAGTTGTCGCCGGCGCAGCTTGCGGAGCGGTGGCGGGAGGAAACCAGTCTGACTGCTCGCCTGATGGATGTTGCAAACAGCAGTTCGTTCCGGCGCTCCGGCAAGCCGGTGGAGACCCTCAGAGACGCCATAGCGTCGCTTGGTGTGGCCATGGCTCTCAATCAGGCTCTGGCATTGTCTCTGGATGTGTCCAACAAGCTTCAGCACGAGTCACTCAGGGAACTGGCGAGACAACATCATGAAATGGCCCTGCAGGTGGCCAAGGAGGCCCAGCGGTTGGCTATCCGGCTGAAAAAGCAGCCAGTCGTTTTTCAGCAGGCCGGGCTGCTCAGTCGTTTGGGAGAACTGGCAGTCCTCAAGGTGCTTAACCAGCACATTGCGGCGGGAGGCTCCCTGGCGGACAGCGAAGCGCAGCAGGCCCTGAATCAATGGTCACAACCCTATGGCAATCGTCTGAAGGTCCAGTGGCGGCTGCCACTCGGTCTGCGTGAGCTGATCGGTGCTGTGCACTTTATCCCGAGCGATTGCACGCGGGACGACCGGTTGATTATGCGGGCGGCTGCCATGATGGCTGCTGATGAGAAGGCTACGGGAGAGTGCCAGAAGCTGCTTCGGCGTATTGGTCTGGAAACCGAAAACCAGTTACAGGAGTAGGGCCGTGGTGCCTAAAAAGGAAAGTGTGCCTCAGCGGGTCATGTATGTGGAGGACGACCCTGATATCCGGGCGATCGCTGAAATCGCGCTGCAGGACGTGGGCGGTTTTACGGCCCGGCTCTGCGAATCCGGGGCACAGGCGCTGGATGTAGCCCCGGCCTTTGGCCCGGAACTGGTGCTGCTTGATGTCATGATGCCCGGCATGGACGGGCCTGAAACTTTGCGGGCACTCAGGGAACTGCCGGGCATGGCGCAAGTGCCGGTCATTTTCATGACGGCAAGACTGCAGCGCTCCGAGATTGATGAGTACCGGGCCTTGGGTGCCGCGGGTGTGATTCCAAAACCTTTTGACCCCATGACGCTCGCAGAGCAGATTTCAGAGATTCTGGCCAGGGCCCGAATGGAACCATGAACGGTTTCTGGCTCGCTTCGAACAGATGCGGACGGGCGCAATTTCCGGTAGTCTGGCCAGCCTTAGCCCTGTTTTGATTGATGAGGTACCCATGTCATCCTCCCCGTCCCGGGACGAACTGAAAGCCAAACTGAATCTCGAGACTTCCCGCATCCGCTGGCATGAACTGCAGACTTATTTTGCCCGGGGGCAGGTGGTCAGGGTGGCGCCGGAGCTTGATCTGCTGGACGTGGCCACCGAGTTGGCAGCGGACAACAAACCTCGTTTCGAACAGTGGATGCAGGACGGCCGGGTTGGCGAAGTTGCGCCGGATACAGCGCAAGACTGGTACGACTGCAACGCGGAGCTCTGGGCGGTGGTCATCGCGCCCTGGGTCCTGGTTCAGGACAGGTCTGGCAATGTTCTGCACTGACACCCCGACGTTATGAAGCTTCACTATTTTCACGGCCGCAGCCCGCTTCGGGACCTTGTGATGGTGAAGAAGGGCCAGCGGATTGAACTGCATATCAGGCCTGTCGGCGATGGCCGCTGGGGGCTGGTGGCTCTGTCTGGCCCGGACCAGGGACGACCGGATGGCCAGTTCTGTCGAGGCCCCTGGTCAACCCAGGCCCGTGCCGAATCCGTTCTCAGAAGTGTTGCCGGCACCATGATGGGAAAGGGGTATGAGCCCTGTCCAGCCGATTATGTCGTCTGGTCCGTGACTGCCCAGCGCCTTGCCCGAACCATCGGAACTCCTGAGGATGCCCCAGTCGGGCCTGAATCCGACCCCGACCAGTTCAAGCCCCTGACCTGATAACCTCCCTTTCTGTTTTTTTGAGGACACCATGCTGACCGGAGCCCTGCTCATTCTTGCTCCCCTGTTCTTGGGATTTGCTATCGCCCTGGAGAATCGAAGGGCCATGACTGTAATCCATTACACCGTCGAGGGCCTGGTCTACTTCATACTGCTGCTGCTCGGCCTGGGGCTTGGCCAGATGGAGGGGCTGGCGGCGCAACTGGGTGGCATGGCGGCCCAGGTAATCGCACTGGTATTGGTGCTTTTTGTCGCCAACATGTTCGGGCTATGGCTGTTTCACCGCTGGCAGCCAATGTCGGTTGAGCGGGTTGAAGGTAGTGTCAGCCCTGGCTACCGCAGGCTTTTCCTTGCCGGCCTGAAGCCGTTGGTGGCAGTGATCGCCGGACTGCTTGCCGGATACTACCTGTTGCCGGACATGCCCATGGCGGAACAGCTGGCCACCTGGGCACTGATGTTTCTGCTGTTCCTCATAGGTCTCCAGTTGCGTAATGCCGGCCTGTCGTTGCGCAAGCTGCTGATGAATCGTCAGGGTCTGGGGATCGCACTGGCTCTGACGCTCAGTTCCCTGGTGGCCGGGGCGCTGCTGATACCTTGGCTTGGACTGCCCTGGCACGATGCCCTGGCAGTGGCCTCCGGGTTTGGCTGGTATTCGCTGTCCGGTATTGTTATTGGCGAAGCCCTCGGGCCTGCCTGGGGCGGGGTTGCCTTCCTCAACGATGTGCTCAGGGAGATCGTTGCATTGGCCATTATTCCCCTGCTCATCGCCAGTCGACCGGCAATGGCCATTGGTTACGGTGGTGCTACCGCCATGGACTTCACGCTGCCGGTTATCCGCAGCAGTGGTGGGCTGCCCTGTGTACCGGTGGCCATCGCCTCCGGTTTCCTGTTGTCTTTCCTGTCACCGGTTTTGATGGGGGTGTTCCTGTCTTTGGGATAAATTGACGCGGTGCAATGCATGCTGCGGTTTTACGGGTAGTATGTGAAACAGTAAACTAACGTTTATTGACAATTGTTAATGTCCAAGCCCGGTCCGGATCCTGATGCAGCGCCGTGAATTTCTTGGTTTTTCGATAGCAGCCGGACTGTCCGCGGCGGGATTGCCGGGTTGCAGCAGTTCCGGCCCTCTGAGATTCGGCATTCACCCCTGGATTGGCTACGAACCGCTCTATCTCGCTGACGATTTCAACTGGCTGCCGGAGACGGTTGCGCTGAGGCCGGGCACTTCTGCAACCGACTCCATGGAAGGCCTTCTGGCCGGCGCGCTTGACGGCGCGGCGCTCACTCTGGACGAAACCATACGGATCTGGTCCAGGGGGTTAGAGCTGGTGGTGGTAGCTGTGGCCGATGTATCAGCCGGCGCCGATGTGCTCATGGTCAAGCCTGCCATCGATGAGCTGGCAGCATTGAGGGGGCAGCGAATTGCGGTGGAGCTGAATGGTGTCTCGGGCATTATGTTGTTAAAGATACTCGAGGTGGCAGGCCTTGGCCCGAATGACGTCACCAAGGTGGATTTGCCGGTTAGCCAGCATGCGGATGCCTGGTCCCGGGGGGAGGTGGATGCTTCGGTATGCTACGAGCCAACGGCTTCCATGATTGAGAGCTTGGGTGGAGTCCGGCTTTTTGACAGCAGTGATATTCCGGAAACCATTTTTGATGTCCTGGTTGTGACCCGCGAGACCGCAAAAAAGAATAGCAGCTCGGTTCGTGATCTGGTGAGAGCCCACTTTGCCGGTTTGCAGCACCTGGTAAGGAACATGCACGACTCCGTTTACCGGGTCGCCGACCGTCAGGGAATAGCACCTGATGAGGTCCGCTCAGCGCTTGCCACAGTTATGCTGCCGGACCTGGCCGCAAACCAGCGTTACCTCAGGGCAGCCGGTCCCATTGAAACGATTGCCGGCTCGCTTTCCCGCCTGATGCTTGCCGAGGGAATGATTGATCGGAACCCGAGCATCCAGCGTTTGTCAGATCCTTTGTTTCTGCCAGCGAGGGTCCCTTGAACGTCCGGCGCTTTGTTATCAGTGTGTTGCTGCTGATTGCCACGGAATTGATGGCGATTGCAGAAGTCAATGCTGATGAGACGCTGACCTTGGGCGTATTTGCCTACCGGCCAGACCATGTGCTTCAGGAACGCTACCAGCCTCTGGCCGACTATCTGTCCCGGGAAACCGGGATCCGTATAAGGCTGGAGGTCCTCAACCAGGAGAACATGAGTCGGGCAATTGCCGCCAACCGGCTGGACCTTTTTCTCACCAACCCCAGTCATTTTCTGTTGATTCGGAGCGAGCGAAGTCTGACCGGTGTGCTGGCTACTCTGGTCAGACGGTCCCGCGAATCCTCGACCGCGAGTCTTGGTGGCGTGATTTTTACCAGGGCAGGGCGTAACGACATTGAGCATCTTGCCGATCTCCGTGACAAGACGATAGCCTCGCCCGGCGTTCATTTCCTGGGTGGCTACCAGACCCAGGTTCTGGAACTTCTGGACGCCGGCATTGATATCCGGCGAGTGAACCTGATTCGCTTTCTGGGCACTCATGACCGGGTTGTTCGCTCAGTACTGTCCGGTGATGCCGATGTGGGTTTCATCCGCACCAGCATTCTGGAACAGCTGGCGCAGACGGACCCAGATCTGTTCACCAGGGTGAAGGTTCTGAACCGTCAGCGGCTGGCTGGTTTCCCTTATGTTGTTTCAACACGTCTTTATCCGGAATGGCCCCTGGTGGCGTTGCCTCATGTAAACGAAAGGTCTGTGCGAAAGATCGCTTCGGCGCTTTTTGCCATCGAACCGGAAGATGATGTTGCGCTGGCGATTGGCATTGCCGGCTTTTCGCCGCCCGCGGATTATCAGTCCGTGGAGTATCTGGCGCGGACGCTGCGTGTTCCGCCTTATGATCAGGTGCCCCAACTGACCTGGGTCGATGCTTTGCACCAGTATCGGCTCTGGGTTTTTACCATTCTGGTCCTGGTTATGCTGCTGGTTGCATCCTCTCTATGGCTGGGCCGGAGCAAAAGGCAGCTGGCCTCGGAACAGAGACGTCTGCGACAGCTGATTCGGAGTTGGCCGCAAGCGGCATTACTGATCCAGGGCGGCGTATTCAGCGATACTAACCGGGCCTCTGTGGATCTGCTCAGGTACAGCTCCAGTGAATCGTTGATTGGCAAGGATCTGGCGGTTTTTTCGCCGGAATACCAGCCGGATGGTGAGATCTCCCGACAGAAACTGGCGTCCATGCTGGCCCGGGTATCCGAAGGTCAGGTCGAGCAATGCGAGTGGGTACTGAACCGCTCTGACGGTACCGAAGTCTGGGTTGAGCTTACCATGGCCCCTGTGCACACCGAGGATGAGCCGGAAGCGCTTATTCTGTGCTCACTGTACGACATCACCCGGCGGAAACGGGCAGAACAGCGCCAGCGTCTGGCAGCGAGCGTATTCGAATATGCCCGCGAGGCCATTTTCATTACCGATAATCACGGTATCGTGATTGATGCCAACGACGCGTACCTGGCCATTACTGGTCGGCCACGCAATCGGGCCATTGGGCGTCTGCCCCCCTTGCCAGTGGATGAGGGCACCGGCATCTTCGCCAGTGCCCGCGCCCAGGGATTCTGGTCAGGTGAGTTCGCAAGTCGAAGAAATGACGGCGAGCCCATTGCTTTGGCAGTAACCCTCAGCAGTGTTCGTGGCGATCATGGTGAAGTCTCGCACTTTGTCGGAATTTTCAGCGATATCAGCCGGCTCAAGGAGCAGGAAAGAAAGCTCCGGATTATGGCTCACTACGATGCCCTGACGGGAATGCCGAACCGGGTCCTGTTTGCTGATCGACTCCAGCAGGCCATGGCCCTGACCCGGCGACAGAGTGGCAAACTGGCGGTGGTTTACATTGATCTGGACGAATTCAAGCCGGTAAACGATGCCTTCGGCCATGAGGCGGGCGACCAGTTGCTGGTCGAGATTGCAACCCGAATGCGTGCAGAACTCCGGGAAGAGGACACTCTGGCGCGGCTGGGCGGAGATGAGTTCGCGGCTATCGTCATGAACGTTCAGGATGACGCATCCCTGGAAAGCCTGTTGGTGCGTCTGTTGGCCCGGGTGGCAGAGCCGGTCTGGGTCGCCGATCACAGCGTCGAGGTCTCAGCGAGTATTGGCTATACGCTGTTCCCGCAAACCGGGGATCTGGATGGAGATCAGCTGCTGCGGCAGGCGGACCAGGCCATGTATCAGGCCAAGCACCGGGGCCGTAACCGCTATGTCCGGTTCGTTGAGCCTTCTGCCTGAATCTCTCCATTGAGCAGCTCTGAAGAGGAGCGCCAATCCAGGGATTTACTCCATTGATCACAGAGTCTGCGAACTGAACTCAGATCATCCAGGGTTCGTTCCCCCACAAGTGCTGGGAGTTCCCGGGTGACAATCATGGACAGCACTCGGGATTTGAGAATGTGGTAGACCTTCTCGGTTTCCCCAAAGGTTTCCGGTAAGCGTGCTTCAGATGCCACCAGATCACGCAGTAAATCGGTGTAAGCGTCCATTTCTGTTTTCAACGATGCCAATTGTGCGAGTTTTCCGGCCTGCCGGAACTTCAGAAGTGCCGGGGCCAGGCCCGTTGCTTCGGCCAGGTATCGGCAGGTTCGAATGGACAGGGTCAGAGTATCTACCGTGGCGGGCAACATTTTCTCGGCCCGAAGGCGGGAGATGTACTCCGTTATTGCGCTATTGAGGCTCAGGGCTGCTTCCGACCTGGCGCGAATCTGCTCCGGCATCAGCTCCTCTCGGTCAAGACATACCCGCAGGAGACCGCGGGTCAAACCGAACAGCCGCTTCATTTCCTGATCAACCGCGCCAACGGCCAGCTCCGGCGTGTTGATCAGCGTATCATCCAGGTAACGGGGCTCGGCGTTATCCTCCTCTTTGCTGCGGAACATACGGGCAAGGATTTTTGCGAACGGCTTCAACAGCGGCAGCATAATGGCGGCGCCAAGCAGATTGAAAAGCGTGTGGAATAGGGCCAGTGACATGGCGGCGTTGGTGTCGAGATCCAGCCAGTCTGTTACCGAGGCAACGAGCCAGAGCATCAACGGAAGTATCAGTATGGCAATGGCGCCGGTGACCAGATTGAAGATGACGTGGCCCAGGGCGAGACGCCTGGCATTTGCCGTTGCCTTGAGCACCGCGATAGCCGCTGTGGATGTGGTTCCAAGGTTGGCGCCGATCACCGCTCCCGCAGCATCCTGAAGGGAGAGAAGGTTGCTGGCGGCGGCACTGAGGATGATGGCCAGGGCAGCGCTGGACGACTGTGTCAGAACGGTCGCCAGAAACCCGAACAGAACGAATAACGGCAGTACCAGCCCCTGCCCGAGGAAGTCGGAGCTATCAAGCCCGACAGTCAGCTGGCCCAAGGAATCCTTCAGCACCGAGAGACCCAGGAAGAACAGTGCAAAGCCCGCCAATGCCTCCCCCAGAGATTGGTTTCTCTGGCCCCGGCTCAGTAGTTTCATGGCCACGCCTACTGCCAGAAGAGGCATGGCGAAGGCCTCGATCTTGAAGCCGAAACCGACAAGGCTCACCAGCCAGCCGGTCATGGTGGTGCCGACGTTTGCGCCAAAAACCACACCCAGTGAATGGCCCAGGCTAAGCAAACCGGCATTTATAAAACCGATGGTGGCAACCGTCACGGCACTGGAGGACTGCACGATGCCAGTAATCAGAACACCGGCGCAGAACCCCCTGAGGGGTGTGCGGGTCCAGTGACCGAGCATATGGCGCAATTGATGGCCCGCGGCGCTTTTCAGTCCGTTGGTCATCATTTCCATGGCCAGCAGAAACAGGGCCAGGCCGCCAAGAATCTGGAAAATAGTTGCAGTCATGTTGGTTCTTTTTGGTCGAAGCCCGCTTTCTCTGAGCTTAGCAGAGCCCGTGGCTAGCGGAGGTGTCGGCTACTCAAGCGAGGAATTTCCGGACGTCAATCTTATACTCATCCGGATCTACGGCCCGAAGAATACGGTCCTGGGTGCCCGGTTTCGCCAGATCGATGGTATCCACCGTGATCGGCATGCGGAATTTGGTGTGGTACATAACGCGCACAGTCGGCAGTCTCTGGTCGCTCTCGTTGGCTTCGACCACCACGCCAAGTCGGCCACTTTCCAGCAGCACCAGAGAGCCCACCGGATAAAGGCCAAGGCAACGGATAAACTGTTTGACCAGTACCGGATCCAGATGACTGCCGCTCCATTCCAGAAGCTTCTTCAGGCCCTGGGTTGGCGTCATGCCCTTGTGATAGACCCGGTCTGCCGTAATGGCGTCGTAGACATCGCTGATCGCGACCATGCGACCGTACTCCGAGATCTCGTCGCCCTTCAGACCTTCCGGATAGCCGGTTCCGTCCAGACGCTCATGGTGCTGGGCTGCGGTGATGACGGTGAGCTCACCAATGCCCTCGGTGGTGGCCAGAATGTCCCGCGAGTGGCGGGCGTGGAGTTTCATCACCTCGAATTCTTCGGCGGTCAGGCGACCGGGTTTGTGCAGTATCTCATCGGGGGTAAGGATCTTGCCCAGGTCGTGGAGCAGGGCGCCAACGATGGTCTGGTGCAGGACATCGGAAGACAGGCCGCGATAATTGCCAAAAAGGGACATCAACACACTCAGGTTGACCGAGTGTTCCAGCAGATAATTGTCTTTCTCCCGGATTCGTCCCAGACAGCTCAGGGCGTTGGCATTACGGAGGACGGAATGCTGGAGTTCGTCTGCCAGCTGATGGATGGGGGCCACATCAATGGCACCGCCAACCTTGGCGTGATTCATGAATTCGCCGACCAGCCCCTGAGCCTGGCTGTGGACCTGCTGGGCGATCACCATTTCTTCGGCAAGCGGTACGTAGGGACGTAGGCCGGGCGTCAGTTCACCCGCCTTTTGCAGGGCCGACTCGTTCCGGCGATCCACTTCGGCGGCCGTTTCCGAATCCTGGGTGTCGAGCCCTTTTGATGGATCGATATAAACGAATTCCACCCCCATCCGACGGATTTTCTCGATGGTTTCCTCTTTTTTGATCACACCGCGCTTGCGCTGGGTGTTATGGGGAATCCAGTCGTTGTTCAGGTCGGTTATGTACATGCCGACCTTGAGTGCGGATATGGGGACGCGTTTGATCATTCGCCGGGGAAGAACGTCCTCAGGCTATTCTGGTAAGTCTTACCAATCACCTCATCCAGAGGCAGTTCTTTCACCTCGGCGATTTTCTCGGCGATAAAGGGCAGGTAAAACGGTGCGTTTTCCTTCCCGCGGTAGGGTACCGGGGTCAGGAAGGGTGAATCGGTTTCCAGCAGGATCTGCTCAATCGGCGCCATGCGCACGATATCCCGCACATTCTCGGCCTTGTTGAATGTCGTGATGCCATTGAAGCCCAGGCACCAACCCTGATCCAGCGCATACCGGGCAAGCCCCGGGCCGGACGTGAAGCTGTGGATCACCCCACGGCGCTTGAGGGTATCCTCAAACTCACCGAGGATGGCAATGGTGTCTTCATCCGCTTCGCGGCTATGGATAACCACGGGCCTGTCCGTGTCACAGGCGATCTGCAACTGACGCCGGAACACCTCGCGCTGCACGTCCCGGTCGGCGTTGTCGTAAAAATAGTCCAGGCCGATTTCGCCCACGGCAACGATCTTCTCATCCCGGGCGTGGGCACGGATTTCTGCTTCCACTTCGTCGGAATAGCTTTCGGCATCGTGGGGGTGGATTCCCTGGGTGCCATATACCCAGGGTGCTACCTGGCTGAGTTCGCGTACCCTGGCAAGGTTGTCCGGGGACACCGCAATGGTGATCACTTTCTCGATATTGACCCCTTGTGCCTGTTCCAGGGTTTCCTCGAGCGGGCGGTCCTTGAGGTAATCCAGGTGACAGTGGGTCTCAATGATCGGGTGATCGAATACGGGAATCTCGCGACGTTTTTTACTCATTGCCGGGCACTACACTCCATCGCAACCTGCGTCCAGGCTGCTATTCTGTGAATTCAGGCTCACAAGTTTACCAGCTTGTTCGATTGTTGACCTGTATTACCTCCATAGGGAGTTGCACGGAGCACCTTGATGAAGCTGTCGGCGTTTGCCAGTACTTTTCTTTTCGACCCCGGAAAGCCCCGGTTCCGGGATTACCCGACGTTGCTGGATAGCGATGAAACGGAGCTGCCGGGACTGGAGGCCAGCCTGGAACAGATTGGCGAATATCAGCGCCGGCTCTGGGCGAATCAGGCCAGGGCGGTTTTACTGGTCACCCACGGCCCGGATACCAGCGGCAAGGACAGCCTGATCCGAACCCTGGCGACCTTTGCAGACCCCGCCGGCTTCCATGCCTGGTCGTTCAGCCGGCCCAGGGGCGCCGAAGTCCGCCATGATTTTTTATGGCGAGTGACGCCTTATCTGCCCGGCTTTGGCGAGATGGTCGCCTTTAATCGCAGCCATCATGAGGCTGTGATCTCCGAGCGGGTATGGCCGGTCCATGAGCCCGATAGCTATAACTGGCAAAACCGCTACCGGTCGATCCGGCACTTCGAGAACCATCTGGTGGAAGAGGGCACCACGGTCATCAAGATCTGGCTCAATTTGTCAGAGGACGAGCATCGTCAGCGCCTCCTGAAACGCCTCGACAAACCGCGCAAGCGCTGGAAGTTTGATCAGTCGGATATCGACGGTTGGGAGAAGCGCCGCCAATACGAGTCCTTTGCAGAAGAGGCCCTGGCCGCGACTCATACAGAGCAGGCGCCCTGGTTCATCGTGCCGGGTGACCGGAAACCCCAGGCCCGTGCCATTGTTGCGGCAGTACTGGCTGAGCAGCTGAAGCAGTTGGCGCCGGATTACCCGAAAGAAGATGAGAACGTCTTGAAAGAGTACCGGCACCTGTTGGCAAAAAATGGCGTGAAATAAACACAGTGGAGGAATGCATGCACATTGTTGTAGTCGGTGGCGGCGTGGTGGGAATGACCACGGCCTACGAGCTGAACCGCAGGGGCCACCAGGTAACTGTGCTGGAACGTCATTCAATGGCCGGCAACGAGACCAGCAAAGCCAATGCGGCACAGCGATCCTATGGCGTGGTCTACCCCTGGGCCGATCCCTCGATTGTGTTCAAGGCCATACCCTGGATCCTCAAGCAGGATGGCCCTTTGAAACTGCGGTTTCCGCCGTCTGTGGAAACACTGAAATTCATGTTCGCCACCCTCCGTTACGCCTGGTCGCCGGGCCTGTTCGGATTGAATCGCCGGGCCATGTTGCGGCTAGGTATCCATAGCCGGGAACGGTTCCTGGCTCTGGAAAAGGAGCTTGATCTTGACTTCGACGGGGACCATCAGGGCCTTTTGCACCTGGCCAGCACCCCGGAGGCGCTGGACGGCTACCGGACAACCCATGAACTCCTGAACGAACTCGGCATTCCTTCCCGTTTGCTCACCCCCGAACAGGTGCGCGAGGCCGAACCCGGCATGGTCGGTAACGGCCCGCTTTACGGTGCCCTGAGCTACGATACTGACGGCACCGGAGACTGTCACAAGTTCTCACGTGAACTGGCGAAAGCCTGCGAGGAAAACGGGGTTGTCGTTCGTTACAACGTGGAAGCCGAAAAACTGATTGCCGATGAGCAGAAGGTCAGTGCTATTTCAGTCAGAAACAGCGATGGCGTGATGGAAACCCTGGAAGCGGATGCTGTCGTGATCAGCGCCGGTTGCTGGTCCAACAACCTGGTTCAGCCCCTGGGCCTGGAACTGCCCATCTATCCGGTGAAAGGTTACAGCCTCACCGTGCCGATGAAAGATTCAGAGCGAGGCCCGACTTCCACCATCCATGACGACAATTACAAAGTCGTCTCCACCCGTCTGGGCAACCGGTTGCGCGCTACCGGCTTTGTCGAGCTGGCGGATTTCAACCGGGATGTTCCCGAAGCCCGACTGGCAACTATCAAGAAGTCGGTCGAATCCCGATTCCCCGGCTGCGCCGATCTTGACGCCGCCGAAACCTGGACCGGCTTTCGCCCCATGACCCCGGACGGCCCGGCGATTATCGGCCGTGGCCCAAGAGAAAACCTCTATTTGAACACCGGCCACGGCACCTTCGGCTGGACCCTTTCCGCAGGTAGTGCAGACCTGATTGCCCAAGTAATAGATGGCGAGGACCCAATCCTTTGTCTGGACGCCTTCCGCCCAGGAAGATTTCAGGAATAGTCTCAATAAACCGATGCGCGCAAAAGGCCCGGGAGCCGAACGGACAAGCCTTCCCGGGATCGTCGAAAACATGGATGTTTTCGTCGAGCGTACATGGACGTATTCACAGCGTATCCCGGGAAGGCTTGTCCGTTCGGTTCTTGCTCTTCACTAGAGCGCGCTCCACGTTAGAGCACAGCGTATGAGCAAACCCGATATCCCGATCAGACAGCAACGGTAGCCGCTCGAAAACCCACTGGGACAGCTTCCCTTCAGGCGGTGTATCCAGTTCCGGCAGCAAGGTTTCGAGCCGACCGCGGAGGGCGCCAAGGCGATTTTCGTCGGCAGGCTCAGGCTGGTTATCCATAGTTTCTGAAAGCCCGGACATTTCCCAGGCGTAGAGCATCACCGACTGGGCAAGGTTCAGGGAGGGGTAGGCGACCTTCATGGGGATGCCGGTGAGTAGATCGCAGAGCGCAAGTTCATCGTTCGACAAGCCCCGGTCTTCGCGCCCGAATACCAGGGCGGCCGTGGCCACGGATGAGCCCTTGGTAGCCAATACTTCCCGCAAGCCTGAGGGCGTGTGCCAATCCTGGCGCCGATGCCGCGTCTTGGCGGAGGTGCCCATCAGCAGGTCTACGGAGTTTCTTACCGCTTCCAGATCGGGGAAAATGCGCGCATTGTCCAGGATGTGGTCGCTGCCATGGGCCAGCCAGTGGGCTTCCGGGCGGGTGTGCAGATCGGAATTGACCAGCCAGAGCTCGCCAAAGCCCATGGTGCACAGGGCGCGGGCGGCTGCGCCGACATTTTCCGGAACCTTGGGTTCAACAAGTACAAAGGCCAGTTGCATGACGTTACCTCCGGCGGCGAGTTTACACCACGGCGCGGAATCTTTTTACCAGCGGTGGCAGCAGCTGAACGACTGGCTGGTGCTGCACCGGGAGTTCTGGCAACCGGCGCCGTTCATGACCCCGGAACCGGCCTGGGCAAAAGTTTATCCGCAACTGACCGCGATGCTGGCGGAGCTAACCGATGCAGAATGTCAGCATCTGGATGACGCCCCCATTGAGCTGGCCGCGCGAGCGTCCCGGTGGCTGCCGTCGCTGGAGGCTTATGCCGACCTGGTGCAGCTGCCGGAGCTTTTGCCATCAGCCGAGAAGGCATTGGAGGCGACCCTGCCGGAAATCCGGGCCACGGATATGCCCGGCCGGAAGCGACTGCAGTCGGGTGCTTTTGCCGCCGCACTGACGCCTCTGGAACACTCCGCCCTGGATTGGTGTTGCGGCAAGGGCCATCTGTCCAGGACGCTGGCGCCGTTTTGCCCTGGTGAGATACAGGGTCTCGAGTGGAATCCGGAACTGGTGCGTGACGGCAACCGGCTGGCCCAGCACTTCGGGGATCGGGTGTCGATCGGCTGCCAGGATGTCATGGCGGCGGAACTGGCGCTTCCTGGCAATCACCATGGTGTTGCGCTCCATGCCTGCGGCGACCTGCATAGACAGCTTCTGAAGCGGGGTAGCGAGGCCGGGTTGCCGAGGCTGAGTATTTCACCTTGCTGCTACCACCTGACCGACCAGACTATTTACCGGCCTCTTTCCAGACGGGCGTCGGGTTATCAGAAGGTGCTGCAACCGGGCCGAAACGATCTGCGGCTGGCGGTCCAGGAAACGGTAACGGCGCCTGCACGCGTGCGTGAGCAGACCCGGCGTATCAGCCAGTGGCGGCTCGGGTTCGATGGCCTGCAGCGGTTCCTGCGGGGGCATGACGAATACCTGCCAGTGCCTTCACATCCGGCGCGACTGCTGAACGAAGGCTTTCCGGCTTTTTGTCAATGGGCAGCGGCGAAAAAGCACCTGGAGCTACCCGACCCGGTCGATTTCGAATTCTGGTTGTCGTTTGGTGAGCGTCGGCTGGCGGAGGTTCGCCGCCACGAGCTGGTCCGGCATCTGTTCCGGCGCCCGCTGGAACTCTGGATGGTGCTCGATTACGCGATCTATCTGGAGGAGCAAGGCTACCGAGTACGACTGGGCCAGTTCTGCGACCGGGCGCTAACGCCCCGTAATCTGCTACTCGATGCCGTCAGGGTTTCCGATACTCTACCCGTTCAACACAGCCATCCCTGAAATACACATAGGTCAGCTCATAAAGCGCGCCGTAATAGCGGGTCTGGTAGATCCAGACTTCCTGCGGGCTGGTGTAGGTTTCAGGCGGATTGCCGAAGGCCCGGCGAACATGCTCCCGGGTCATGCCCCGGACCACCTGCTCGCGAACCAGATAACGGCGAAGATCGGTGGAATTTATAAACCGGCAGGTGCCGGCCTCTTCCTCGGGTTCTGACTCTTCGGCCTGTTCCCCGGGATCGGGTGCCTCTTGCGCCGGCAGGTTTTGATTAAAGCTGCCGCCAATGCGGTTGTCCCGTAACTCAATTGATTCGGCATCCTCTCCACAGGGCTGGTCGGAGAACACCGTATTGCCGTCTTTTTCGCAGCGAAAAACCTGGGCCTGTGCCGGCACTGCCAGAGCGGAGAGGGTAAAGAACAGGGCAATGGCTTGGAGCATCGGTCCCTCGCGTGTTTTCAGAAACAGAAAAGGCGCCCGAAGGCGCCTTTTCAAACTACTCAGATTGCGATCGTTGCTTAACGGCGAATCTGAATGCGCGCTTCAACCCGGCGGTTCTCAGCGCGGCCTTCCGCGGTGTTGTTCGAGGCAATAGGCGCTTCCTCACCGTAACCTACGGCGTTAACCCTCGACGGATCAACTCCCAGAGGGCCGGTCAGGCGTTCGGCAACGGCTTCGGCCCGACGCTGTGACAGTGCACGGTTGTAGTCGGCAGCACCACGGCTGTCGGAGTGGCCGGCGATTTCCACGATGGTTTCAGGATTCTCACTCAGGAAATCAGCCACCCGGCGAATCTCTGAATCGAAGGAATTGCCGATGACAGAGCTGTTGGTTGGGAACTGCACTTCGATGGTAAACGTCTCGATGGTTTCGACAACCCCCTCACAGCCGGTTTCGTCGACTTCAGCGCCGGCGGTAGTGTTCGGACACAGATCCTGGCTGTTCACGACACCATCGTTATCGCTGTCCAGTTCGCATCCACGGTTGTCCACCTCGGCCCCGCGGGGAGTGTTCGGGCAGTCGTCGCGGCTATCCACAACGCCATCGCGATCGGCATCCGGTTCGCAACCGGTGCTGTCAACGACTGTCCCTGCAGGAGTGCCGGGGCACTGGTCCCGGGAATCGGGAACACCGTCCGCGTCGGAGTCCGCAGGTTGAGGTGCGGCCTGGGCAATGGTCCGGGTGAAGGCGAAGCTGATACCCAAAGAAACCTGTGTATCGAAGGTGCTCTCGTCAATACCGTGGAACTCACGCAGATCGCCACGCAGTGATACGGCGTCGCTGATGTTGTAGCGGAAGCCGGTACCCACGTTCACCCGGGTTTCGTCATGGTTGCTACCAGCGGTCCGGACACCACTATTGTCAGAACCAAAATCGGCATTGCCGGCGCCCAGAGACACATACGGGTTCCAGGCCTCGTCCGGACCCGCAAAGTAATAGGTGCCATCGACCCTGACTTCCTCAAATTCGGATTCACCTGCCACGTATTTGCGATCAGCATCGGCACGTGAGTAGAGCGCCTCAACCGACCAGTGAGGGCGGAAGCGGTACTCAACACCAACACCGAAGGTGCCGGTCTCGCTCAGGTCGCGCTTGTCGTCAAACAGCTGGAAGGCGGCAAACGGGTTGATATAGACGGTTTCCTGACGGTCGGCCATGGCCGGGGTTGTCAGAGTGGCGGCGAGGACCGCCGCGGAAATCGGACGCATGACGTTCATGCAGAACCTCCTGTTCATTGTCGTTTTGGTACAACACCACTTCATGAAAAGTGCTTGTATACCCGGAATTTAGGCTAGTAGGCCAAAAAAGACAAAAAAATGATACGGATTGTTACGTCCGCAATTGTACCCAGTTGACCATTACGTGCCGGAAGTCGTTTCAGGCCAGAGCCGAAAAATACAGGTGAGCGCTCTTCTTACTGAAATTGAGGATCTCGCCGTTGTCGAAGTGTACTTCGAACGAGCTTTCATCCTCGGAAACCACCGAGCCGGGGCCAAAAATCGCGTGGCTAAGACGCTTCTGATGCCAGAGCGGTTCCATCGAATTTACGGATGTTGCCGCCTGGCCTTCCAGAGTGACGCTCTCCCGCTCGGCATAGCGCTGGCTGACCGGCGTGAGGGGTGCGGTCAAGCGGATGATTGAAGTCTCGGCCGGGATTCGTTCATCCAGCCAGCGCCCGAACTCCTCGGCCAGGGAGAAGCAGAATTCTTCCACAAATCTGCTTGGGCCCTGGTCGCCGTCCAGGTGCGGTTGCTTGCTGGCGGGTCGGGTAATCAGGTGCAGCTGTTGGCGGGTTCGCGTCATAGCCACGTAGAGCAGCCGCCGTTCACTCTCCAGAAATCCTCGGGCATCGTCCTGGGGCCGCGGGCTGTAGGGCAGGTATTTCTCCTGCAGGCCGGGAATAATCACGGTCGGCCATTCCAGGCCTTTGGTGCGATGAATGGTCGAGAGCAAAACGCCCCCCTGCTGCTTTTCGCCCGCCTGTTGCTTCAGGGCTTTCAGATGCTCCAGGGCACCCTCGGCGGTGACATCCAGGCTTTTCAGGTATTGCCGAAAGCCCTGTACGGTATCAATCCGCTCCTCGGCGCTCTCATGGGTCAGGGCCAGGCTGCGGATGCCCTCGTAGAGATCGGTATGCTCGGCATAGACACTGATAAGCCCTGCAACCGGACCCCCATAGCTGCGAAGTTGAGCAAGCACCTCGCCCAGTTTCCGCAACTTACGGGCCGCCATGGGTGCCAGGGCGTCAAAATCCATGGCCAGCAACCGCTCTTGCCAGCCGCCGGAAAACCCGGCCAGGAACCGCGCCAGTTGCTCAAGCTCGGGCTCTTTCAAGCCAACGTGGGGGAAACGCAACAACTGTCGTGCCAGTTCCAGCCGATCCTCGTCCGGCAGATTTTCAAGCTTGCCGGTCACCACCATCAGCAACGCGGTGATCGCCTGCACCTCCCGGCTGAACAGGGCACCCTTGCCGGCATCAATCCGGTAGGGAATCTGCCTGGCCAGTAATTTCAGCTCGATGGGGACACTCTGACTCCAGACCCTGAACAGAATGGCCGTCCTTGCCAAAGCCGGTTCCGACTGGCCCTGAAGAACCTGCAACACCGTATCGGCATCGCTCTCCGCCCGGTGCAGGGTGATCTCCGTGCCGGGCGTGGAAGGGTGGGAATGGCAGAGTACATCTTTGCGTCCGGTGTTGTGGCAGATCAGATGATTCGCCAGCAACGCCACCCGATGGCCGTAGCGGAAGGTGTAACTGAGGGTCTGCTCCAACGGGCTTTCGAACTCATCGCTGAACCGCTTGAGGATAAACTCGGGCTTCGCGCCCCGGAACTCATAAATCGTCTGGTCCGGGTCGCCGACCACCGTCACCCGGGCCCGGTCCCCGGCCACGTACCGCAACAGCAGATGCTGGATCTCATTGGTGTCCTGGTACTCATCAACCAGAATCAGATCCATCTTGTTGCCCACCAGCCGCTGCAACGGAGAGTTCTGGTGAATCGCCATCACCGGCTCGTACAGCATGTCGGCATAACTGATCCGACCCTGGCTTTTACGCCACTGCTCAAAGCTGTGGAACAGATCAATGAGGTACTTGTGCTTGTCCGAATACCCCAACTCCTCAAACACGATCTCCGCCGGCGACAGCGTTGTCTTTACCAGGTCAATAAACCCCGTCGCCGTCTCGACAAAATCCTTCTTGTTGCGCCGGATCTCATCCGCCAGATCCTCCGGCGCCAGCCGACGGGTTAACTGCCAGGCCTGAAAACTGATCTCCTGCTCGGTCAGAATCTTGTCTGAAAACCCCGGCAGATAACCCTCTCGCACAAACCGTTTGTACAGCCGCAAGCCCATGGCGTGATAGGTCCGGATCTCCGGCAGCGCCAGCCCACTCTGAGCACACACCTCCTGCAGCTTGCGCTCGAAATCCACCCGGGCGCTGCGGTTGAACATCAACACCAGCATCCGGTCCGGATCATGCCCCTGTTCCAGCAGGTACCGAATCCGCCACGCAAGCGTCGACGTCTTGCCACTGCCTGCCACGGCGGTAATCACCGAATGTTCATAGCCGGCGGTAATAATCGCCCGCTGTTCATCGGTGAGGTAATCCGGAAGGTTGGTGGTATCAGAAATTTGGGGTTCGGTCGGCATGGCCGGTATTGTAACGGCCTGCTGGTAGAGCGGATACCGCTGCCGCATAATTGAAAGTCCTCATTATGGCCGTTGGACTATAACTCACAGGTACGACAGTGAGTTGGGATAAGCCTTTCCAAAACTGTGCGGAGCCATGGATGGCGGAGCCCAAGCGCCACATGGATGTGCCGCAAGGAGCGTGTTTTGGAAAGGCTTATCCCAACTTAATGCCCCCGAAACTTGAAGGTCTGGAAAAATGGAAATAGCAGAATCAGTAAACGTACTGGGCGAAAAACTGGAAACCTGCGGCAAAGACCCGATTACCGGCTTCTACCGCGATGGCTGCTGCAATGTAGGCCCCGATGACTTTGGCCTGCACGCCGTCTGCGCGGTAGTCACTGCCGAATTCCTCGAATTCTCCAAAGCCCAGGGCAACGACCTCAGCACCCCCAGGCCCGAATTTGGCTTTGAGGGACTGAAGCCGGGCGACAGCTGGTGCCTGTGCGCCGCCCGCTGGCAGGAAGCGTTTGAAGCCGGCAGCGCGCCACGAGTGCGCCTGCGTGCCACCCACCAGGCGGCCCTGGAAAAGTGCGCCCTCGATGACCTCAAAGCCCACGGTGCCGACCTTAGCTGATGAGCCATCCCGGACCCGAAACTGCGCCGGACGCGGCGGCGTGGCGCGCCCTGCAGGCCAGCCTTGCCGCCAGAGGCGAACGCCGTCTGGTTCTGCTGGAGGGCAATCGGGAAAACAACCTCAGATGGCTTTCGGGCCTGCTGCCTGAGCTCGAACTTCAAACCGGCGTCTGGACCGGTCCGGCAGATCGGAGCCCTGATCCCCGCCTGACCCGGATCGTATCCACCGAGGCCCGACAATGGCTCGGCCGTGAAGTCTCCATGATTGTCTGGGACGGCTGGCAGGGAAACCCACCGGATGCCTTCGCTGCACTCTCGGGCGCGTTGACCGCCGGCGGCCTGCTGTTCTGGTTGATGCCGCCGCTGGATGACTGGCACCGGTTTGCCGATCCGGATTACCACAGAACCGGCCTGGACCATGGCGGGGAACATCCCTTTGCGGCCCGGATGGCCGACGTTCTCGCCGACCATGAAGCCGTGATCCGTATATCCACCGGCAGCGCGACATCGCCCTTGCCGGCCATGCCCCTCGTACCGGAGCAAAGCTTCCGAATTGGAACAACCCGCGATCAGGAACAACTGATCCAGCGCCTGGTCCGGTTTGGCCTTGGCCGGAGACGTCGGCCGCTCGTTGTCACGGCAGACCGGGGCCGGGGCAAGTCCGCCGCTCTGGGTATGGCGGCGGCGGAATTGCTGGAGAAAGGCAGGCAGGAAATCGTTGTTACTGCGCCATCGCAACAGAATGTAGAGGCTCTGTTTCGCCACGCCCGCGAAGTTCTGGCAGATCAGCTGGATGAGGTGAACGCCGAGACGCTGACAACCCGCTCGGGCGGGCGCCTGAGGTATGTTCCTGTTCGGGAACTCCTGGCCTTGCGACCGGAGGCAGAGGTGGTTCTGGTGGACGAGGCTGCGGCCCTGCCAGCACCTCTGCTGAAATCGGTTTTGCTGGGCTGGCCCAGGGTAGCGTTCTCAACTACGGTCCATGGCTACGAAGGAGCCGGACGTGGCTTTGCCATTCGCTTCCGACAGGTGTTGGAGCAGTCAACGCCCCATTGGCAGTCGGTAACGCTGACCGAGCCGGTGCGCTGGTCCGGGAGTGATCCGTTGGAGGCCCTGATCTCCCGGCTCTTTCTTCTGGCCGCGGATGGCAGTGGTTCAGCCGCCAAAACCGAAAGCAGGACCGGGGAGCTGGTTATCGAATCCTGGCAGCCGGCAACCGCCGGTGATGAGCCGCTGTCGAACGCCTTTGGTTTGCTGGTGGATGCCCATTACCGGACCAGCCCTGCTGATCTTCGGCAATGGCTGGACGACACGGCCGCCCGGACCTGGCGGGCGCGGATTGGCGACCGGACGGTTGGAATACTCTGGTGTGCGCTTGAAGGTGGGCTTTCGCCTGAGCTGGCTGAACAGGTCAGCCTGGGTACCCGTCGCATTCGCGGCCATCTGCTGCCGCAATCTCTGGCCAGTCACAGCGGCTACCCGGAAGCCGCCGCCCTGAAGGCGCTCCGGGTTGTCCGCATTGCAGTATCAGATGACGCCAGGCGGTCAGGTATTGGCCAGAGCCTGGTGGAGGCTGCAAGGGCGTACACCGTTGAGCAGGGTGTTGATTACCTGGGAACCAGTTTTGGTGGCAGCGCCGAGCTACTGGCGTTTTGGCAGGCCTGTGGTCTTCATGTGGTCAGGGTGGGTTTGCAACAGGAGGCTTCCAGTGGTGAGTATCCGTTGCAGATGATCAAAGGCATCTCGCAGCCCGGCCTGGAAATGGAAGGACGTATCCGCACCCGACTGTCTGGCCACTGGCTTATCCTGGTGCCCGACAACTGGCATGGTTTGGAACCGGAAATGCTCGCGGAGATAACGGCTGACCTGCCTTCGGGGCCTGCGCTCGATGCTGATGATCTGCGGGACCTTCGCAATTTCGCCAACGGCCACCGGGGCTTTCAGGTGATGGTGCCAGTGTTGCGGAAGCTGAGCCAGGCGCCGGGTATCATGGCCTGGCTGAGGGATCAGGACGGGCTGACCTTGTGGTGCCGTAGCGTGCTGCAGGGCCGCTCATGGTCCTCGCTTCAGGCAGAGAAACTTTGCCTGGGGCAAAGAGAAGGTGAGGATCACCTGCGGCAGTTGGTTCGCGATCTATTGGAAAATGGCCCGGGTTTGTGACCCGCTCGATTTAATTTCCAGCGGTGCCTGCCCAGAATGGGCCCAGTGATTCTTCCACCCCTTCACAGAGACTGTTTGCTATGGCCAAGGGAACCGGCGCCCTCCGTTTTTTGCTGATTTTGCTTCCGCTTCTTGCTTTCCTGTCTGCCTGCGCTTCCCCGAACCAACCGGTTGCTCTTAGTCCCGAGGCCCTGGCCGAGGCCGATGCACTTCTGATTACAGCGGCCGGTAGTGGTGAAAAGCGGCGCGTGGAGCTGTTGTTGTCCGCCGGTGCGGATGTAAATACCAGTGACCAGAACGGTTATACCCCCGTTATGCGGGCGGCAGAGAACGGCCATCTGTCAGTGGTGAAGCTATTGGTGGCAGCCGGTGCCAACGTCAATGTCAGCCAGGGGGGTGAATCCCTGTTGATGAAAATCGTGGCCAATGGTGATTTGCTGACCGCAGAAAGGCTGGTGGCCGCCGGGGCCGATGTGAATTACCGGGCCAGGGACGGCCAGACCGCGCTGGACATCGCCCGGACCACCAATAACCGGGATCTGGAAATGCTGCTGGTGCAGGCGGGCGCGCAACTCTAGTTCCCGAACGCTACTCCAGCCCCATCGGATCGGTTTCGTCATCCCACTCCGGAATGAAATGGGCCGCAACGATATCCTCTGGTACATCGGCAATCGCCGGGTAACTCCATTTTGGCTGGCGATCCTTGTCGATGGCCAGGGCTCGTATGCCCTCGGCCAGGTCCGGCCGGCGGATGCATTCCGAGACCATCGCCAGCTCCATTCGGAAGGCGTCCTTCAGGGACATCTGCTGTGCTTTTTGTAGTTGTGTCCAGACCAGCCAGGCCGACACGGGGCATCCGGTTCTCAAAGTGTTCATGCAGGCATGCCACCAGTCGCAGTCCACCTCCGCCGTGAGCAGCTGATCGACGATCTCCGGCAGTTCATCGCCGGCGCTCAGCCGGGCAATCCGCTGTTCGTGTTTTGCAAGATGGCTGGGTGGCAGTGCCCGGTAATCCGGTGTCTGAACCTGATTGAGCAAGCGGAAAAGGCGGTTGTCGTCGGCAGCGGTTTGCCCGGTCCAGCGTTCCGACGCCAGTCGGTCCAGCAGACGGCCCCGGTCTTCCGGCAGAATGGCCATGTCCGCAAGGCCGACCCGAAGTGCATCGCTTACGTTCAGGCGAGCACCGGTCAACCCCATGAACAGGCCGAGTCGGCCGGGCAACCTTTTCAGAAGCCAACTGGCGCCCACATCCGGAAACAGGCCGATGGTGATCTCGGGCATTGCCAGGGTGACATCCGGTGTCACCAGCCGATACCGGCAGCCGGCAAATACGCCAAGTCCACCGCCCATCACCACGCCGTGGGCAATGCCAAGCACAGGTTTCGGGAACCGGTGAATGCTGTAGTCCATCCGGTATTCGCGGTTGAAAACGCGCGCTGGTTCTTCCCGGTCCCGGGAGGTGAGCATGGTATCGTAAAGTTCCCGGATATCACCGCCGGCGCAGAAGGCTTTCTCGCCCGCCCCCTGAATCACCACGATGCAGATCCGGTCATCGTCGGCCCAGCGGTCAAGGATTTCCTGGATCTGCTCGATCATGTGCTCGGAAAGTGCGTTGAGCGTGCCTGGGGAGTTCAGCGTCAGAACACCAATATGGCCTTCGCGACAGGCAAGTTCCTGGGCCTCTACAGACATTGACGATATCTCCGGAGAATTAAAACAATCTTGGATTCGGAATCGAACGTACTTTCACCTTATTAGCCAGAACAGAAAAGAGGACGAACGTCGAAAAGACGTCCTTGACCTATCGCATTTGAGGTTCCCCGGCTCTGTGCTATAAGTGCTAGTCAGTTTACTGTCCGGCTTCCGAACCGGTCTGAAAATCTTGAAAACGATGATGAGAGGGTAATGACAATGAATCTGAAACACTACGCTGTTGCGGGAATTTTTGCGCTTGGCGCTGCTGTACCTGCAGTAGTCTCTGCCGCGGATGCCGAAGCTGGCAAGGCCAAGGCGGCGGTCTGTGCTGCGTGCCACGGCCAGAATGGTCTTGCGCAGATCCCGACCTATCCGAATCTGGCGGGCCAGAATGAGCAGTACCTGGTATCGGCCCTGAAGGCGTACAAGAACAAGCAGCGTTCTGGTGGCCAAGCCGCGATCATGCAGGGTCAGGCTGCTGCCTTGAGTGACACGGATATCGCCAATCTGGCGGCCTATTACGCCAGTCTTCCCGCAGACGGCGGCAAGTAAGCTCTACAGTGCCAGCGAGGCGGCTCAGGCCGCTCCGCTGACGATGCGATAGCTCGGTCTGTAGGCCGAAGAGCCCGGCAGTTTCATCCGGTTCTGGGCTACAAACTGTTCAAGCATGGCCTCGAGCGGTTTGATCAGGCTGGGATCACCGGCAATCTCGAACGGCCCCTTCTCCTGCACCTGCCGTATACCACCCTCCTTGACGTTCCCTGCCACGATGCCACTGAATGCCTTGCGCAGATTTGCGGCGATCAGGTGTACTGGTTGGTCCCGGTGCAGTTCCAGCGCCCGCATGTTGTTGTGATTTGGCTCGAAAGGTAACTGGAACACCGGGTCAATCTTCAGCATCCAGTTGAAGTAATAGGCGTCCTGCATGGCGCGCCGGAAGGTCTCAACCTCTTTCATGCCCTTTTTCATGGTCTGGGCCACGCGCACCGGATCGTCGATGATGATTTCGTATTTGCTTGCGGCTTCGTCCCCAAGGGCGTTCCGGATGAACTTGTCGATCATCTCGAAATATTCCGCGTTCTCCTGCCGGCCGGTAAACACCACCGGGAAGGGCAAGTCGGCATTGTCCGGATGCAGCAGGATGCCCAGCAGGTAGAGAATTTCCTCAGCGGTGCCGACACCACCCGGGAACACAATGACCCCGTGACCACAGCGGACGAAGGCTTCCAGGCGTTTCTCAATGTCCGGCATGATCACCAGTTCATTGACGATGGGGTTGGGGGCCTCCGCACCAATAATGCCCGGCTCGGTGATGCCAATGTAGCGGCCGTCTTTTACCCGCTGCTTGGCGTGGCCAATGGTGGCGCCTTTCATGGGCCCCTTCATTGCCCCCGGACCACACCCGGTACAGATGCTCAGGGCCCTGAGCCCCAGTTGATGACCGACATCCTTGCTGTACTGGTATTCGTCATGGCCGATCGAGTGGCCACCCCAGCAGACCACCAGATCCGGCTGTCTTCCCGCCTGAAGAACCCGGGCGTTGCGCAGGATGTGGAACACATAATTGGTCAGGTCTTCCGGGTCGTCCCGGCGAAAACCTGCGGCTGACTGGGGAATAGAATGGGAGTAGATGATGTCTCTGAGAACCGAGAACAGGTGCTCACGGATCGCCCGAAGCATCTGTCCATCAACGAACGCATGTGCGGGCGCATTGATCAGTTCCAGTTTCAGGCCCCGGGGCTGCGGCACCAGGCGGACATCAAAGTCAGCATGGGATTCCATCAGTGCCTGACAGTCGTCGGTTTCTACCCCGGTATTCAGAACCGCCAGGGCACATTGGCGAAACAGCCGATACAGGCCTCCCTCGCTGCGATCCTTGAGGCGGTTGACCTCATGATTGGAGAGAATTTCAAGGCTGCCCTCGGGGGAGACCAGGGCATTGATGGTGGTTTCCTGCATTAACGGTGAAACTCCTGGATGTTGCGGAAATGCCCGATTTTGAGGCACGCAGTCAAAAGGGTAGACTAAGGCCTTTCAGTACAATACGCCACCCGACAAAATTCCGATTTATGAAACTGCTTATTCGTCCCGCTCCAGAAGTTGCCATCAAGAGTAAACCTGTCCGTCGTCAGCAGATGCGTCACCTGCGGCAGAACATCCGAAAATTGCTGGCACGGCTGGATCCTGAAATTCGCGTGGAAGGCAGCTGGGATCGGGTGGATGTAGAGGTGCCTGACAACCGGGGCCTGTCAGGCCCTGCCCTGGAGGCGCTTTTGCGCATACCGGGCATTTCCACGATTCAGGAAATCGGGGCGTTTCCGTTTATCAACCTCGAAGATGTTGCCGACAAAGCCGTTGAAGCTTTCGCTGACCGGTTGAACGGCAAAACCTTCGCGGTAAGGGCCCGTCGTCATGGTGAGCACAACTTCCGCTCCATTGATCTGGAACGGACGGTGGGCGCCGCCCTGATGCAGGCATCGGAGGCCAGGGGGGTTGATCTGAAATCGCCCCAGGTTGAAGTGCGGATTGAGGTCCATGGCGATCAGTACCACATCGCCCACCGCAAGCACCGGGGATTGGGCGGCTATCCGCTGGGCAGTGTCGAAAACGTGCTGACTCTGATTTCCGGGGGGTACGATTCCTCCGTGGCCGCCTACCTGATGATGCGTCGCGGCCTTCGCAGTCATTTTCTGTTTTTCAACCTGGGAGGCACTGCCCATGAGGTGGGTGTGCGCCAGGTGGTGCACTACCTTTGGGACCGTTATGGCGCTTCCCACAGCGCCAAGTTTATCTCGGTACCCTTCGAGGGCGTGGTTGCCGAAATCATGCGATCGGTGAATCACCGTCACTGGGGGGTGGTGCTCAAACGCCAGATGCTTATGGCGGCTGCCGAGATTGCCCGCAAGAACAACGCAGTCGGCGTAGTAACCGGCGATGCAGTGGCCCAGGTATCGAGTCAGACCCTGAGCAACCTCAACGTGGTAGACAGGGCCAGTGATGAAGTGGTCTTGCGACCTCTGGTGTCCATGGACAAGGAATCCATCATCCGCATCGCCCGGGAAATTGGCACCGAAGTCTATGCCCGCAACATGCCCGAGTACTGTGGCGTAATCTCCCAGAAGCCGGCCACCAGAGCCAAACTGCACCGCGTGGAGGAAGATGAGGCACTGCTGGACGCTTCGGTGCTTGCCAGCGCGATTCAGGCCCGGGAGGAGACGCCGGTGAACCGGTTGCTGGAGACGACCGTGACGCCTGAGGAAGTGGAGCTGGTGCAAACGCCATCGGTGAATGATGTGATCATCGACGTGCGCCACCCCTCGGAGGGCGAGCAATCACCGCTGAAGCTGACCAATAACGAAATCCTGCAGATCCCGTTCTACGAGCTGAATCAGCAGCTACCGGAGCTGCCGGCGAACCGGCAATACCTGCTGTATTGCGACCGAGGCACCATGAGCCGGATGCATGCCGGGCATCTGAAGGCCGAGGGGCACGAAAACGTGAAGGTCTACGTGCCCGCCGCCTGAAACCTCAGCCTGCCAGACCCTTGAAAAACTGTTGGACGTTCTCGCTCAGGGCGTCCAGATCATACCCGCCTTCCTGCACCACCAGCGTTGGCAGTCCCAGCTGGCGCACGTGGGTGCTGAGCCTGCAGAACCCTTCTGAAGAGACTGACACCTTGGCCTGTGGATCGTTCTTGTAGATATCGAAACCGAGGGCGAGGATCAGGGCATCCGGCTGGTAAAGCTTGATGGCCGCCAGGGCTTCATCCAGTTTCGCGAAGAAATCGTCTTCCGTTGAGCCGTGGGGCATCGGCAGATTGATGTTGTAGCCAAAGCCTTCCCCTTCGCCACGCTCGTTCTCAAAGCCAGTGACTACCGGGTAGAAGTTGGTGGGGTCGCCGTGGATTGAAATATAGAGCACATCGCTTCGATCGTAGAAGATTTCCTGGATGCCCTGACCATGGTGCATGTCGGTATCCAGAATCACGATCCTGGGGAACCGGGCTTTCATGTGCTCGGCGGCAATGGCGGCATTGTTCAGGTAACAGAAACCTCCGGCGGCATCCCGGCGGGCATGGTGCCCTGGCGGACGGCACACGGCGTACGACGTTCTGTCGCCGGCGATCAGTGCATCAGCTGCGCCCAGCGCGCTTTGGGCAGACCAGTAGGCGGCATGCCAGGTGTGTTCGCCTATCGGACAGCTGCCATCGGCCTGATAGCGGGCCGCCTCGGCGAGAATGCCAGTCAGGTGATTGGGGGAACGGACAAAGATATTCGAGATGACCTCATCGCCCCAGTCGTCCATCTGTTTCCAGCGCCGATGCGCAGATTCCAGAAAACGCAGGTAACCCAGATCGTGAACTTTCGAGATCGGGCCAGCACCCTGGTCCGCAGGCTGCAGCACGGAGATACCCATTTCCTTGAGTCCGCCCAGCATTTCACCAGTGCGGGCAGGAATCTCCTGGGGCTGGCGCATCTGTCCCCGGGTAAAGTACGTCTGTGGAATGTGCTCATCCTGTGCGTGATGGAAAAATGCCTTCATTGTCCGGTCTCCTGGGTGTCTGATCCCCCGAGTATAGGCACACTCAGGCGATGATCAAAAGCCTGCCCTTGACTTTACAGGTCGGGATACAACATCCACTATGAAAGACATAAAACACTGACGCAACCAGATTACCTGGACTGCGCCCCACACGGGGGCGGAGCCAATCACAGAAGAGGAGCCGAGATGATCGAGTCACCCCTGCTGGAAAAGCTGACCGGCTATATCGGTGGTCGCTGGACTGACAATGAGCATGGCAACACCTTCGATGTTTACAACCCGGCAACGGGCAAGGTGATCGCCCAGGTCGCATCCATGTCGGAAGACGAAGTGAACGCCGCCGTTGCCTCCGGCAAGTCGGCACTGCGACTGACCAGTCCCTACAGCATCGAGACCCGCCGCAAGTGGCTGGAAGACATCCGGGATGCGCTCAAGGCCAACAAGGAAGAAGTGGGCCGTATCCTGTGCATGGAACATGGTAAACCGCTGCAGGAAGCCCAGGGTGAAGTGGATTATGCCGCCGGGTTCTTCGATTACTGCTCCAAGCATATTCAGGCACTGGATGCCCACACTATCCCTGAGAAGCCAAAGGACTGCACCTGGACCGTCCACTACCGGCCTATTGGTGTCACTGGCCTGATCACGCCCTGGAACTTCCCCATTGGCATGATTGCCAAGAAGCTCTCTGCTGCGCTGGCGGCAGGCTGCCCCTCGGTGATCAAACCGGCCAGCGAAACCCCGCTGACCATGATTGCCCTGTTCAGCCTGATGGACAAACACACCGATATCCCGGATGGCATGGTTAACCTTGTGATGGGTAAGGCCAGCGTGATTGGCAAGGTTCTCTGCGAGAGCCCGGACGTACCCATGCTCAGCTTCACCGGTTCCACCGAAGTGGGCCGTAAGCTGATCGTCGACACCGCGGATCAGGTCAAGAAACTGGCCCTTGAATTGGGCGGCAACGCGCCGTTCATCGTCTTCGACGATGCCGATCTGGACGCTGCGGCAGACAACCTCATCGCCAACAAATTCCGTGGTGGCGGCCAGACCTGTGTCTGTGCCAACCGGATTTTCGTGCATGAGAAAGTGGCCGATGCCTTCGGTGAGAAGCTTGCCGAGCGGGTCAACAAAATGACCGTCGGTGACGGCATCAATGGCGACGTGGATCTTGGCCCGCTGATCAACCAGGCTGGCTACGACAAGGTTAAACGCCACGTACAGGACGCCCTTGAAAAAGGCGCCACCCTGGTCGCGGGCAAGAAGCCGGAAGAGCTGGGCAACGATTTGTTCTTCCCGCCCACGGTGGTACACGGTGTTAACCGGGAGATGTGCTGCTACCAGGAAGAAACCTTCGGCCCGCTGGTACCCATGGCCCTGTTCCGCACGGAAGAGGAAGTCATTGAAGCCGGTAACGACACCGAGTTCGGCCTGGCCTCCTACGTGTTCACCAACGATGCCGAACGCGCCCAGCGCGTGGCTGCCGGCCTTCGCTTCGGCCACTGTGGCTGGAACACCGGCACCGGCCCGACACCGGAAGCGCCGTTTGGTGGTATGAAGGCGTCCGGCATTGGCCGTGAAGGCGGCCTGGAAGGTCTGTTCGAGTTTGTGGAGGCGCAGACTGTACCAAGAGGCTTCTAAAAGAAAAGCCCTCATCTCTGGGGGTGTCGCACGGGGGAGGTTCCCCTTCAGGACACGCTACGAGCACATCCATGTGCGCTTGGCTGTGGCCATCCATGGCCACAGACAGTCCTGAAGGGGAACCTCCCCCGCGCTCTCTCTGACATGGGGAGAGGGCTTCTCGAATCATTAGATTCGGCATTACGTAGGTCGGATTAGCAACGCGTAATCCGACGCGCAACCAGAAAAACTCCCATCCGGAAATCCTGCTTTTCTCCTGTTATACTCGTTAACCTGTTTATTTAACCAGTAGCGAACCGATTCTTTATGGACGTCTCCCACATCATCGATCCGTTGAACGATGCCCAGCGTGAAGCTGTTACCGCTCAGAACGATCACCTTTTGGTTCTGGCCGGCGCCGGAAGTGGCAAAACCCGCGTTTTGGTGCATCGGATCGCCTGGTTGATGACCGTGGATCGGGTGCCGCCCACTGGAATCCTGGCGGTGACCTTTACCAACAAGGCCGCCAAGGAGATGCGATACCGCATTGAGCAGATGATGGACATTCCTGCCCGTGGTCTCTGGTTCGGTACCTTTCATGGCATCGCTCACCGGCTACTGCGTTCCCACTGGAAAGACGCCGGCCTGCCAGAAAACTTCCAGGTGCTGGACAGCGACGACCAGCTGCGGCTGATCAAGCGGGTGATGCGGGAAAACCAGATTGATGAGAGCAAGTGGCCGCCGAAGCAGGCCCAGTGGTTTATCAGTAGTCAGAAGGACGAAGGGCTGCGAGCGGATCACATCCAGGAGAATCCGGGCGACCATTTCCTGTCGATCATGCTGAAGATCTATCGCCAGTACGAGAAGCTCTGCCAGCAGGGCGGTCTGGTGGATTTTGGCGAGCTGTTGCTGCGATCCCATGAACTGTGGCTGCATCGCCCGGAGCTGCTGGCCCATTACCAGAGCCGGTTCCAGCATATCCTGGTGGACGAGTTCCAGGACACTAATACCATTCAATACGCCTGGCTGCAGGTGCTGGCCAGCAACCGGGTGCCGTTGACGGTGGTCGGTGATGACGACCAGTCCATTTACGGCTGGCGGGGCGCCAAGATCGAGAATATTCAGCAGTACCAGCGGGATTTTCCCAATGCCCGGTTGGTGCGACTGGAGCAGAACTACCGCTCCACCCAGATGATCCTGAAGGCGGCCAACGCGGTGATCGCAAACAATCAGGGCCGGCTGGGCAAGGAGCTCTGGACCGACGGCCCGGAAGGTGAACCGATCAGCCTCTACGCGGCGTTTAACGAACAGGACGAAGCCAACTACATCGCCGACAGCATTTCTGCCTGGGTGCAGGACGGCAACCTGCGCAGTGAATCGGCGATTCTCTACCGCTCCAACGCCCAGTCCCGGGTGCTGGAAGAGGCGCTGATGCGCCAGGGCATTCCCTACCGGGTATACGGCGGCCTGCGCTTCTATGATCGTCAGGAAATCCGCAACGCCCTGGCGTACTTGAGGCTGGTGCAGTATCGCCGAGACGATGCAGCGTTTGAGCGGGTGGTGAACGTACCGCCCCGTGGCATTGGCGCCAAGAGCCTGGCGGAGCTTCGGGAATTCGCGACCGAGCAGAGTATCTCATTGTGGGAATCCGCCGAGCGTCTGCTGGAAGCCGGGCAGGTGAAAGGCCGGGCCAAAACCGGGCTGCAGTCTTTCATTGCCATTATCGAAGGCCTCTCCGACATGGTGGGCGATGCTTCGTTGCATGGCCTGATGAAGCAGACCATCGAAAACAGCGGGCTGAAGGACTATCACGCCAGTGAGAAAGGTGAAAAAGGCCAAGCCCGGGTGGAGAACCTCGAGGAACTGGTCAATGCGCTGTCTGATTATGAGGTGGAGGATGGTGTTGATCCGCTGTCGGAATTCATCGCCCAGGCCGCCCTGGATGCCGGCGAATCCCAGGCCGAAGCCCATGAAGACAGCGTTCAGTTAATGACCCTGCACTCCGCCAAGGGTCTGGAGTTTCCTCTGGTGTTCCTGGCGGGCGTGGAAGAGGGGCTGTTCCCCCACGGCATGTCTCTGGAAGAGCCTGGCCGTATGGAAGAGGAGCGCCGTCTGGCCTACGTGGGCATCACCCGGGCCATGCAAAAGCTGGTGCTTACTTACGCCGAATCCCGGCGTTTGTACGGTCAGGAAAAGTTCAATGCGTTGTCGCGGTTTGTGCGGGAGATTCCGGGTGACTGTCTGCAGGAAGTGCGGCTGCGCAACACAGTGACCCGTCCCGCTATGGTGGCGCGTCCGAATGAGAGCATGTTCAGCCAGGATTCGGCCCAGCAATCCGGTTTCAGCCTGGGTCAGCGGGTGCGTCATCCCAAGTTTGGCGAGGGTATCGTGATGAATTCGGAGGGCAGCGGGCACCATACTCGGGTGCAGGTGAACTTTGATGAGGGCGCCAAGTGGCTGGTTCTGGCTTATGCGCCTTTGGAGGCCTGCTGATTTCCACTTTGGAGGTTGCACAGGTCGGGTAAGGGTTTCCAAAACACGCTCCTTGCGGCACATCCCTGTGGCGCTTGGGCTCCGCCATCCATGGCTCCGCACAGTTTTGGAAACCCTTACCCGACCTGCGCTTCAGACCATTTGCTAGCCGCTTTTACATCAGAACCGCGTAGATCACACCTGCCAGAACAATCCTGTAAATCACATACGGCCACATCCCCACCTTGTTCAGCCACTTCAGGAAGAAGTGAATCGCTGTAATAGCCATCAGGAACGAAGTAACCCCGCCAATCAGAAAACCACTCCAGTCGACGATTACATCCGAAGTTGCCACTTCCAGCAGTTTTACCGCAGATGCCAGCACGATGATGGGAATTGCCAGCAGAAAAGAGAATCTGGAGGCGGTTTCGCGGGTCATGCCCAGGAACAGGCCGGCGGTGATGGTAACGCCGGAGCGGGAGGTGCCGGGGACCAGGGCCATGGCCTGGGCGATGCCGACCAGGACGGCGTCTTTCCAGTTCAGTTTGTCGAGGGTGCGCTGGCGTTTTGGGAGCCAGTCGGCCAGACCCAAAAGCAAGCCGAAGAACAGGGTCGTGAAGAAGATGACTTCCACCGCCCGCAGTTCGTTGTCGATCATATCCAGCAGTGCCAGGCCGGCCAGGCCGGCAGGGATGGTGCCGATCACCAGGTACCAGGCCAGGGCGCCCTGGCCGACGATTTTGCGCTGGCCAATGGAGATCAGTCCGTCCCGGGCGATGCCAAAGACATCCCGTCGAAAATAGAGCACAACTGCCAGTAAGGTTCCCACGTGCACCGACAGGTCGAAACCCACGCCCTGATCGGTCCAGCCAAACAATGCCGGGGTCAGGATCAGGTGGGCGGAGCTGGAGATGGGCAGGAATTCGGTCAGTCCCTGGAGAAGGCCAAGGAAAAGGGCCTGGAAAACGTCCATTGCGTGGATTCCGTCAGATTCGGTGCGTCAGAAATGTGGGCGCGATATTAGCAGGGTGGCGGTGAGCTGAACAGGTAGTGCGAGTGAAGCCAGCGCCATGACCCGAAGTCTGGCGCTGGCCTCTGCGGCTTATGCCGGAAACCGGTCCCGGGTGCGATTGGCTATTTTGACCAGCATCAGCATGAGCGGTACTTCCACCAGCACACCAACAACTGTGGCCAGCGCTGCGCCGGATTGCAGGCCGAACAGTGCGATGGCCGCGGCCACGGCCAGTTCGAAGAAGTTGCTGGCGCCAATCATGGCGCCAGGCGCTGCGATACAGTGGCGTACTTTCCACAGCCTCGCCCAGCCGTAGGCCAGGAAGAAAATCAGGAAGGTCTGAACAATCAGCGGCACGGCAATCAGCACGATATGCAGGGGATTGTTCAGGATTACCTCGCCCTGGAAGGCGAACAGCAGCACCAGAGTGACGATCAGCGCCGCCGGGGTGACCGGGCTGAGCCGCTTCATAAAGACATCGTCGTACCACTGCTGACCGTGGCGCGAAATCAGGGCCCGGCGGGTCAGGTAGCCGGCTGTTAGCGGAATCACGATATACAGGACGACCGACAGCAGCACGGTATCCCAGGGCACCTGGATGTCGGAAATGCCCAGCAGGAAAACAACAATCGGCGCGAAGGCAAACAGCATGATGATGTCGTTCAGGGATACCTGCACCAGAGTGTAGGCGGCATCGCCTTTGGTCAGGAAACTCCACACGAACACCATGGCGGTGCAGGGCGCTGCACCCAACAGGATCGCCCCGGCCAGGTACTCGCTGGCCAGTCCCGGCGCGATCCATGGCTCGAACACCACCATCAGAAAAAACCAGGCAATGGCAAACATGGTGAAGGGCTTGATCAGCCAGTTGACGATGGTCGTGATCGCCAGGCCTTTCGGTTCTTTCCGTACACCGACCACCGCACTGAAATCAATTTGCGCCATCATCGGGAAAATCATCGCCCAGATCAGAATGGCGATGGGGATGGAGACCTGCGCGTATTCGAAGCGGGACAGAGTCTCGGGCACTACGGGCGCGAACTGGCCCAGCGCGACGCCGGCAATGATGGCCAGAGCCACCCACACCGACAGGTACCTGCCGAACAGGTCCATGCCTTCGCCGGAGCCTTCCGCCTGGGTGATTTCGTTATTGCTGCTCATTGCCTTTCCCTCACATGGACCGCTGGTTGACGCGTTTGGAGACTTCTTCGGCACTTTCCACCCGCTCTGAATACCGGTCGGTCAAGTAGTCGCTCCGGTCCCGGATCAGCAGAGTGAATTTCACCAGTTCCTCCATCACATCGACGATGCGATTGTAATAGGGTGAGGGTTTCATGCGGTCGTTATCGTCAAACTCCATAAACGCCTTGGGCACCGAGGACTGGTTGGGGATGGTCACCATCCGCATCCAGCGACCCAGTACCCGTAGCTGATTGACGGCATTGAAGGACTGGGAGCCGCCACAGACCTGCATTACGGCCAGGGTCTTGCCCTGGGTGGGACGCATGCCGCCAATGGAAAGGGGAATCCAGTCAATCTGGGTTTTCATGATGCCGGTCATGGCGCCGTGACGCTCTGGTGAACACCACACCATGCCTTCAGACCACTGGGCCAGATCCCGCAATTCCTGCACCTTGGGGTGAGAGGCATCTTCTGCATCGGCCAAAGGCAGCCCCCGTGGATTAAATACCCGGGTTTCGGCGCCCATAGCTTCGAGCAATCGGGTAGCCTCTTCAACGGCCAGTCGGCTGAACGAGCGTTCACGCAGCGAGCCATACAGCAACAGAATCCGTGGCGGATGTGATGACGGCTTTGCCTTGAAGAGCTGGCCCGTTGTTGGAGCGTTGAACAATTCCGGGTCGACGTTGGGGAGGTCCTGATCCTGGGTGCTCATTTTTTGCCGGATTCCTTTACTCGTGGAGATGTTGGATCTATTATGCACAAAAACAGATATGCATGAAATCGAATATACGGAATCTGGGATATGAAGCGCCGCGTTTTGTTCGTCTGTACCGCCAACAGTGCCCGTTCCCTGATGGCAGAAGCCTTGCTCCGGGACATGGCCGGAGACCGGTTTGAAGTAGCCAGCGCCGGTACCGAGCCAACCAGGCCCCACCCCATGGCACTGCAGGTGCTTGAGGAAGCCGGCATTTCCACTGAAGGATTGCATAGTAAGCAATTGGCCGATGTGCAGGGGCAGTACTGGGATTATGTGATCACCCTGTGCGAGAAAGCCGCGAACGAGTGCGGTACGGTCTGTCAGCCTGCCCAGCAGATTGCCTGGGATTTTGCCGATCCGGTGCCGGCAAACCGCCATTCCACCTTTGCCCTCACTCTCAAGGAAATCAAAGAGCGCATTGCGCTGTTCGCGCTAGTGCACCAGAAAGAAACCGGAGCGAAACCCGCCAGCTATGACCCGGTCACGGTGTTCAAGGCACTGGCCGACGATTTCCGACTTGCGGCGCTGTTACTTATCCGCAGCCAGGACCAACTCTGTGTCTGCGAGCTCACGGAAGCCTTTGAAGCGCCCCAGCCAAAAGTCAGCCGGCATCTGGCAACCTTGCGGGATGCCGGCCTGCTGGCCACGGAGCGTCGGGGCCAGTGGATCTATTATTCCCTGAACCCGGGCATTCCTCAGTGGCTGGGCCGGGTGCTGGATGAAACCGCCAGCCATAACGACCGATTGATAGAGAACCCGCTTGCACGATTGCAGGCCATGGCAGACCGACCGTCTGTCCAATGCCTGTAATCCTCGCGCGGTTTAGTGTTTGAACAGTTTCATCAGGAGCACACCATGAGCAAGATCAAAGTAGGCATTAATGGATTTGGCCGAATCGGTCGTCTGGCCCTGCGGGCCGCCTGGGGCTGGCCGGATATGGAGTTTGTCGCGATCAACGACCCGGGTGCCGATGCCGCCACACTGGCCCACCTGCTCAACTTTGACAGCATCCATGGTCGCTGGAGCCAGGAAGCCACTACGGACGGAACAGATATCGTCATCGAGGGCCAGCGTATCCGGGTGACTCATAACAAAACCATCGGTGAAACCGACTGGTCCGGCTGTGATCTGGTGATCGAGGCCAGCGGTGTGAACAAGAAGGTCAGTGCCTTGCAGGCGTACCTCGATCAGGGCGTAAAACGGGTCGTGGTCACGGCACCGGTGAAGGAGGCGGGCGCCAAGAACATTGTGGTTGGTGTGAACGATGATATTTTCGACCCGGCCACCGACCGCATTGTGACCGCCGCCTCCTGCACCACCAACTGTCTGGCACCGGTGGTGAAGGTGATTCATGAGAAGCTGGGCATCAAGCACGGCTCCATCACCACCATTCACAGCCTGACCAACACCCAGACCATTATCGATGCGCCCCACAAGGATCTGCGCCGGGCGAGGGCCTGCGGCAGTTCACTGATCCCCACCAGCACCGGTTCAGCAACGGCGATTATCGAAATATTCCCGGAACTGAAAGGGCGCCTGGATGGCCACGCTGTGCGAGTGCCGCTCACCAACGCGTCGCTGACCGATTGCGTGTTTGAAGTGGAATCGGCTACCGACAGGGACACCGTAAACCAGCTGTTGAAAGAGGCTGCCGAGGGTGAACTGAACGGTATTCTGGGCTACGAAGAGCGCCCACTGGTGTCCATTGACTACAAGACCGACCCGCGTTCGTCCATCGTCGATGCCCTGTCCACCATGGTGGTCAACGGCACCCAGGTGAAAATCTACGCCTGGTACGACAACGAATGGGGCTACGCCAACCGCACCGCGGAACTGGCGCGCAGGGTGGGCTCTGCCTGATATGACCGCCGCCATCCGACAGTACCTGGTGATCACCGGCAACTACTGGGCCTTTACCCTTACGGATGGGGCCCTGCGGATGCTGGTGGTGCTGCACTTCCACCAGTTGGGCTACTCGCCGCTGGAAATCGCCCTGTTGTTCATCTTCTATGAGTTCTTCGGGGTGGTGACCAACCTGGTTGGCGGTTACCTGGGCGCCCGCATGGGCCTGAACCGCACCATGAACATCGGGCTGTTCCTGCAGATTGTGGCGCTGGGAATGCTGGCGGTGCCGGCGGCGATGCTCACGGTACCCTGGGTTATGGCGGCACAGGCGCTCTCAGGGATTGCCAAGGATCTGAACAAGATGTCCGCCAAGAGCGGCATCAAGTTGCTGGTGCCGGACGAGCAGCAGGGCACCCTCTACAAGTGGGTGGCGATTCTCACCGGCTCCAAGAACACCCTCAAGGGTGTGGGATTCTTCCTTGGCGGTGTGTTGCTGATGGCAGCCGGCTTTAAGGGCGCAGTCATCATCATGGCAGTGGCACTGGGACTGGTCTGGCTGGCCAGCCTGTTTCTGCTCGGGCAGGACCTGGGCAAGAGCAAGGCCAAACCGAAATTCAGCGAGATTCTCTCAAAAAGCCGTGCCATCAATGTGCTTTCGGCGGCGCGGATGTTTCTGTTCGGAGCCCGGGATGTCTGGTTTGTGGTGGCCTTACCGGTCTACCTTCACACGGTGTTTGGCTGGGACTTCTGGAAAGTGGGCGGTTTTATGGCCACCTGGATTATCGGCTATGGCTTTATCCAGACCATTGCCCCGCGCATCACCGGCAACATGGAAGGCAAACAGCCTGCTGTGCTCTGGGCGGCAGCGCTGGCGCTGATTCCGGCAGCGATTGCCATTGGCCTGACGGCGGGCTGGTCGCCCCAGTTCGTGATTGTTGGTGGTCTGCTGTTGTTTGGCGTGCTGTTTGCCGTCAACTCGTCCCTGCACAGCTATCTCATCGTTAGCTACGCCCGTGGGGATGGCGTGTCGCTGGATGTGGGTTTCTATTACATGTCGAACGCTGCCGGGCGTTTGCTGGGCACCATTCTGTCCGGCTGGGTCTATCAGGCTTATGGCCTGGAGGCCTGTTTGTGGATATCGTCCGGACTGGTGGTCACGGCTGCGCTGCTGTCCCTGATGTTGCCCGAGCGGCGGCCAGTGACAGCCTGAGCGGAGCTCAGAACCGAATGGCCAGCCCTGCGGCGGCTTCCACCTGCAGATAGCCGCTGCTGTCGAATCTGAGTTCGCAGCCGCCAGAGCAGAACGCGGAACCTCCCGAGTTCAGGGCGGTGTAGACGCCGCGTAGATCCAGCCTCAGGCGCAGTTGTTCCGTCAGAAAAAACTGATAGCCACCACCCAGAGACAGGGCGGCCCGGTGGTGGGTTTCGTATCTCGAATCGTCCGGTTCCAGCCGGGTAACCCCGAACACACCAGAGACAAACCCGCCGTGGTTCTGCCCGCCCGGGAAATACAGCCCGCCGAACTGGAGCTGGTAGATCGTCAGGTCGATGGACTCCACGCCCGGTGCGAACAGGCCATTGTCCAGTCTGGCCGAGGTGCTCTGCCGCCCGAAATAGAGTTCTCCCTGTTTGCCGGGCTCCGCCAGATCAAAATTGAACACCAGCCCCTGGCTTGCGGAATCCCGGAAGTCGATCTGGTCTGAGGTGCTGGCGCCGGCGGTCTCGATATCCACCGAACTGCTCATTCGATACCCTGCAAACGGTGCCAGGCTGACCTCCGCTGCTACCGGAGCGGCGATCAGTGCCGATGTCAGTGTGAACGTGAAAAGGGATCGAAGCTTCATACATCCGCGGCCTGTGTGGCTGGTCGTTGGCAGGGCAGTGTGCAATGGTATAACCGTTATGAACGTTGGCGAGCCCTGGTGATGCTATCTTGACAGATTTGGTGCTGGAAAATCTCAGCGTTGGCACTCTGAGTAACGTGTCTTTGAGGATACCCGGTGGACAGGTTGTCTGTCTGTCCGGCCCCTCAGGCAGTGGCAAGAGCCGTCTGCTGAGGGCCGTGGCTGATCTGGAACCACACGGCGGCAGGGTTGCTCTGGGTGATACCGCCCAGTTGGATGTTCCCGCACACCAGTGGCGATGCCGGGTGGTGATGGTGCCGGCAGACAGTCAGTGGTGGTTTGATGAGGTGGGTGGTCACTTCCCGGTTGATGCGAAGGCAAGATTGCCGTCAGCGCTGGGCTTCCCGCCCGGCGTTATGGAGTGGTCGGTAAGTCGGCTGTCCTCTGGTGAACGACAGCGGCTCGCGCTCTGGCGGGCCCTGGCGCTTCAGCCAGAAGCGCTATTGCTGGACGAACCCACCGCCAATCTGGACAACGACAGCACGGAAGCCATTGAAACCTGGCTGCTCGACGAGATCCGGAGGCGGCAGATCGCGGTGCTTTGGGTCGCTCACGATCCGGCGCAGATATACCGGGTGGCGGATGCCCATTACCGGATTCACGGCACCAGCCTGGAGCGCGTTAATGGAAGTGATTGATTTGGCCTGGTGGAAGCTGGGCCTGACGGCCGTGCTGATTCTGGCGCTGGCCGGTACCGGGTATCTGGCCCGACTCGGTATTACCCGGAGTCTGCTGATTGCGGCACTGCGCACGGTCATTCAGTTGGCGTTGATCGGGCTGGTGCTGGAGGCCCTGTTCGCGTCCTCTGCGTTCTACTGGATTGCGCTGCTGGCATTGGTCATGCTGTTGGTTGCCGGCCGGGAAGTGGTCGCGCGCCAGGGGCGACGATTACGGGGCTGGTGGGCGTTCAGTATCGGTACAGGGGCGATGTTTGTGTCGTCTTTTACCGTGACCATCCTGGCCCTGACTGTCGTGATCGGCCCCGAACCCTGGTACGCCCCACAATACGCCATCCCGCTGCTGGGTATGATGCTTGGCAACACCATGACGGGCGTGAGTCTGTCGCTGGATCGGTTGAATGACTCGGTCTGGCGCCAGCGTGCCGTCATCGAGAACCGCTTGATGCTGGGTCAGACCTGGCAACAGGCGCTGGAGGATATCCGGAGGGACGCCATGCGCAGTGGCATGATGCCCTCAATCAATGCCATGGCCGCCGCCGGTATTGTCAGCCTGCCGGGTATGATGACTGGCCAGATACTTGCTGGCAGCCCCCCGGCAGTGGCGGTGAAATACCAGATTCTGGTGATGCTGATCATCACCGTCGGTGCCGGCTTCGGGGCTGTTATGGCTGTTTACTGGGGTGGGCGCCGGCTGTTCGACGAGCGGGAACGCTTGCGACTGGACCGGCTGGTGAAACCGTGAGTGGAAGGGCATGATGGCATCCAGGCACCAAAGTAGCATGGGCGAAGCAGGCCTACCGAGGCTAGGCTTTTGCTTCCGCTTACTCAAATAAGAAAAAAACAATGATCGACCTGCTAAGACGCTATCCCCTTCCTTTCATCGTGCTGGCCCAGCTGTTCGGCACCTCGCTCTGGTTCAGTATCAACGGTGTCTGGCTGTCGCTGTCCGCGGAGCTGGGCCTGACGGAAACCGATCTGGGCCGGCTGACGCTGGCGGTTCAGGCAGGGTTTATCGCCGGTACCCTGACCATCGCCGTGACCGGCCTGGCGGACCGCTTTGGCGCCAGCCGGATCTTTGCTCTCTCAAGCCTGCTGGGTGCCCTGGTTAATGGCGGGTTTATTTTTGCCGCAGGTGCTCCTCCACTGGATTTCCTCCTGCGATTCGCCACCGGTCTGTGTCTTGCTGGCATTTATCCCCTGGGTATGAAAATGGTGATCGCCTGGACCCCGAAATACGCCGGTGCGGCACTGGCCTGGCTGGTGGGCATGCTCACCCTCGGCACGGCACTGCCTCATCTGATGCGTGGCGCAACGCTCGGCATGCCCTGGGAGTGGCCGCTGATGGCGGCGTCCTGCCTCGCCCTGGCCGGAGGGCTGCTGGTGTTTCTGCTGGGCGACGGGCCGCATCTGCCCAAAAGCAGTGGTCGGCTACCCCTCAGCCAGGGGCTGGCGGCGCTGCGGATACCGAGGTTCCGGGCGGTGGCAGGTGGCTACTTTGGCCATATGTGGGAGCTTTACGCCTTCTGGACATTGACGCCCCTGCTGATCGGCCGGGAGCTGCAGCGTATGGGGCAGAGTGACGCACTTATTCCCTGGTTGTCGTTTGCCGTCATTGGCATTGGTGCGGCAGGGTGCGTCGGTGGCGGCCGGCTCAGTCGCACCCTGGGCAGCGAATGGGTGGCACGGCGAGCGCTGATGGTATCCGGGGCTTTCTGTCTGGTGTATCCGTGGTTGAACGGGCTGGCACCGGTTCTGCTGATTGCCTTGCTGGTCATCTGGGGCATTGCTGTGGTTGCCGATTCACCCCAGTTCTCGGCACTGGCCTCGGTAACGGCGCCCAGGGAATCAGTGGGCTCTTCATTGGCGGTGATGAATGCGGTCGGGTTTGGTCTGACGCTGCCTGCCATCTGGCTGACCAGTGGATTATGGGGCCAGTTGGATGTCTGGGTGGTTCTGTTGCTGTTCCCCGGCCCCGTGTTCGGCCTGTGGTCCCTGGCCCGATACCGGCTTCAAACCTGATACGGACGTTTAGCTAAAATCGTGCTACCCGGGTTTCCGGTGATATGAGCTATGCTCTGCTTGCATCGAGTAATTGGCGGAACGAAAGGCGCATAAGGACCTGACATGGCGTATTTCAGCAAGCATTACCACAATCCCGGAACCGCGCCGGGCACCCTGGTCGCCAAGACCGAGTCAAGACGGCCGGTGAACATTCACCTGATTGATTACACCGAAGATCACGTGGAGGAAATCAGTCTCTCCAACGCGGCTGACTGCCGGGATTATCTGGCCAAGGATTCGAGAACCTGGGTCCAGGTTAATGGTCAGGCCGATCCTGATACCCTCCGGAATCTGGGGGATCTGTTTGATCTGCATGACCTGGCCCTTGAGGATGTTCTGAACACGGGGCAGCGTCCGAAACTGGAGTTGTACGACGATCAGCTGTTCATAATTGCCGCCATGCCGTTCTACGACGGTGAGGATATGGAAATCGTTCAGATCAGCCTGTTCGTTGGTAAAAACTACCTGATCTGCCTGTGCCCATTGGACGAGGACCCTTTCGAGCCTGTTCGCAAACGCATGCGCATGCCCAATAACCGACGGTTTTCCAGCCGGGGTATCGACTACCTGCTCTATGCGCTGCTGGATCTGATCACAGATTCCGGCTTTCCTGTGCTGGAACAGTTCGGCTACCAGTTGGAGGAGATGGAAACCGATTTACTCGAGAACCCGAAACACCACACGCTGACCCAGATACACGGTCTGAAGCGGGAGCTGCTGGTACTCCGGCGTGTGCTCTGGCCCCAGCGTGAGTTGCTCACCAGTCTGATGCGAACCGAGGAGCAGCTGATCAACGCCGACACCCAGGTTTATTTCCGGGATTGTCATGACCACAGTGTCCAGATTATCGAGCTTCTGGAGAGCTTTCGGGAAATGGCTACCAGCATGCTGGATATCTATCTCTCAAGCATCAGCCAGCGCACTAACGAGACCATGCGGGTACTGACCATCATTGCCACGATTTTTATTCCGCTGACTTTCGTGGTCGGTATCTATGGCATGAACTTCGAGCACGCCGACAGCCCCTGGGCCATGCCGGAACTGAGTTGGTACTACGGTTATCCGATGGTTTGGGCCGTGATGATCGCGATCACCGGTGGCCTGATCTGGTTTTTTCGGCGCCGCGGTTGGATGTAATCATGCAGAATCCGGGCGAAGGCCCCCAAAGAATCCTGTTGCTCTCGGGCTATGATGCCGCCAGCCATCAGCGTTGGCGTGAACAACTCATCGACTTGTTGCCCGATTTCAGATGGGCCAGTCTTGTCCTCCCTCCAAGGTTCTTCCGCTGGCGGATCCGCGGCAATCCACTGAGCTGGCTGAACGAGCCGCTGTTGCAGGAACACTGGGATCTGATTATCGCGACATCCATGGTGGATTTGGCAACTTTGCGGGGTCTGCACCCACGCCTTGCCAATACCCCCTCCCTGCTCTACATGCATGAAAACCAGTTCGCCTTTCCGGTATCAAGTGGCCAGAACGCCAGTGCCGATCCTCAGATGGTGAACCTCTACAGCGCGCTTTCTGCCGATTGTGTGGTGTTCAACAGTGGCTGGAACCGGGACAGTTTTCTGGACGGCGTCGATTCGTTCTACCGCAAGCTGCCGGACAGAGTGCCCGAAGGGCTGATCGAAACTCTGCGTGATAAGTCCCGGGTGATACCGGTGCCGATTGAAGACCGGTTGTTTGCTGAGCGCCCGTCACTGACGGACCGAAACTGTCCGCATCTGCTCTGGAACCATCGGTGGGAATACGATAAAGGGCCCGATCGTCTGCTGAAATTCCTGCACGTGCTGGAACAGCGCTCGGTAACGTTCAGGTTGAGTGTGGTGGGTGAGCGGTTTCGCAGTTATCCGAAGGCATTTGACCGGATCCGCGAACGGTTTGATCCTTGCATCGAACACTGGGGATTCCTGGACAGCCGTGAAGACTACGATCATCTGCTGCGCCAGGCGGATATTGTTGTCTCCACGGCGCTGCATGATTTCCAGGGTCTGTCGATGCTCGAAGCCATGGCGTCTGGTTGCGTGCCTCTGGCGCCGGACCGACTGGCCTATCGGGAATACGTGCCTGAACCTTGTCGCTACGCCAGCCATGATCGCGATGCCGAACAGGAAGCCGAGGCCGCCGCTGATCAGTTGGAGCGCCTGCTGGCGCAGCGGCCCGCGGCGTGTTCACCGGACGGCTGGCGGGCAACCCGGCTGGCTGAAGGCTATCGATCATTGTTCGATCAACTCATCGCCAGCGGAGCGGGCAAACGCTGACCCGGTTTCTCGACAAAATCTGTCTCAGATCAACCGCGCCCCCTTGCGGTTGCCCCGCGCGAGACTAGACTCAAAGCTGTCAGCAGGTCTCACCACAGGGAGTCGTGGCCATGGAGTTTTATACCCTCGACGGCAATGAAGCGGTGTCCTCGGTGGCTTACCGCCTGAGCGAAACCATTGCCATCTATCCGATTACCCCCGCCTCGGTGATGGGCGAACACGCTGATGACTGGGCGGCTCTGGGCAAACCCAATCTCTGGGGGCAGGTGCCCAGTGTGGTGGAGATGCAGTCCGAGGCCGGTGCGGCCGGTGCTATGCACGGTGCGCTGCAGGCCGGTTCACTGGTGACCACCTTTACTGCCTCCCAGGGGCTGCTGTTGATGCTGCCCAATCTGTACAAGATTGCCGGTGAGCTGTCGCCGTTCTGCATGCACATTGCCGCCCGCAGCATTGCCACCCATGCTTTGTCCATCTTCTGCGACCATTCCGATGTCATGAGTGCCCGCGGTACCGGGTTTGCCCTGCTGGCGTCGGGATCGGTTCAGGAAGCTCAGGATATGGCCGCAATCGGCCACGCCGTGACCCTGGAAAGCCGGGTGCCGGTGATGCATTTCTTCGATGGCTTTCGCACCTCCCATGAAATTTCCAAGATTGCAGCGCTCAGTGACGAGGATTTGCGGGCGCTGGTATCGCACGACGGGGTGGAAGCACATCGTAGCCGCCGGATGACGCCGGACCGGCCAGTGGTTCGGGGCACCTCCCAGAATGCGGACGCTTTCTTCCAGGCCCGGGAGGCCATCAATCCCTTCTATCAGGCGTTTCCGGAAACACTTGAAGCCGTGATGAACCGGTTTGCCGGGATTACCGGCCGCCAATACCGGCTGTTTGACTATGTCGGCCACCCCGAGGCCGACCGGGTGGTCATCCTGATGGGTTCCGGGGCCGAATGCGCCCATGAGACAGTGGAGTGGCTGCTGGAGCAGGGCGAGAAAGTCGGGGTCCTCAAGGTGCGCCTGTTCCGGCCCTTTGCCACGGATCGTTTCCTGAGCGCTTTGCCGGATACTGTCGAGCACCTGGCAGTATTGGACCGTACCAAGGAACCCGGAGCCCAGGGTGAGCCCCTGTTGCTGGAAGTGAGTGGCGCCTTGATGGAAACTTACAGCCGGGGCGATCGCAAGGTGCTGCCCCGGGTCATCGGGGGGCGCTATGGTCTGTCTTCCCGGGAATTTACCCCGGCCATGGTCTGCGCCATTTTCGACCAACTGAAAGCCGAAGCGCCGAAAACCCGTTTTACCGTTGGCGTGCGGGACGATGTCAGCCATCTCTCCCTGGATGTGGATAACGAGCTGGACATTGAGTCCCCGAAAACCCGCCGGGCCCTGTTCTTCGGTCTGGGCGCTGATGGCACCGTCAGCAGCAACAAGGCCAGCATCAAGATTCTGGGCGAGGGCACGGACCTGTTTGCCCAGGGCCATTTCGTCTATGACTCCAAGAAATCCGGCGCCACCACGGTATCCCACCTGCGGTTCGGCCCGCTGCCCATCCGCTCCAGCTACCTGATCAACAGGGCCCAGTTCGTGGCCATTCATGCACCCCAGTTTCTGGAGCGTTTTGATGTGCTGGAGCACGCCGCCGAGGGTGCAACGGTGCTGCTCAATGTGCCCTGGGCCGTCGGCGAGGTCTGGGACCGGTTGCCTCTTGAGGTTCAGCGGGTCCTGGTCGAGCGCAAGGCCCGGCTGTTCGTGATCGATGCCGCCGAAGTGGCGGAAAAAGCGGGGCTGGAACGACGGATCAATACGGTGATGCAGGTCTGCTTCTTCGCCCTGGCGGATATCCTGCCCCGGGATGAGGCCATTGCCCATATCAAGGAATCCATTCGTAAAACCTGGGGCCGCCGCGGGCCGGAAGTGGTGCGCCGCAACGTGGAAGCGGTGGACTCGGCGCTCGACAATCTGCACGAGGTACCGGTACCGGATAAGGTGACGGCAACCCGCACCCGGCCACCGAGAGTGCCGGAGGATGCGCCGGACTTTGTGCAGAAAGTCACTCGTCTGTTACTGGAAGGGCAGGGGGACAAACTGCCGGTCAGTGCTTTTCCGCCGGATGGTACCTGGCCAACGGGAACCAGCCAGTATGAGAAGCGAACCATCGCCCTGGAGATCCCCATCTGGGAATCCGACCTCTGCGTGCAGTGCAACTTCTGCGCAATGATCTGTCCGCACACCGCGATCACCAGCAAGGTGTTTGAGCCCGAGACGGTCAAAGGGGCGCCAGAGGCGTTCGAGGTGGTGCCGGAAACCCACACCTCGGAGCTGGAGGGACTGGATTACCGCATTCAGGTGGCGCCCGACGACTGCACCGGTTGCGGTCTGTGTGTCGAGGTCTGCCCGGCAAAGGACCGGACCCAGCCCAAACGCAAAGCCATCAATATGCAGCCCATCGAGCAGCACCGCGAGGTGGAGGCAGACAACCTGGCGTTCTTCCGGCAGTTGCCGGATGTGCCCAGGGATCGCATCCCCCGGGACTTCAAATCCCTGCCGCTGCTGATTCCCCTGTTCGAATATTCCGGCGCCTGTTCCGGCTGCGGTGAAACACCCTACATCCGGCTGCTGACCCAGTTGGTGGGGGATCGGTTGCTGATTGCCAATGCCACCGGCTGCTCCTCCATCTACGGCGGCAATCTGCCCACCACACCCTACACGGTCAATGCCGATGGTCGGGGCCCGACCTGGAACAATTCGCTGTTTGAAGACGCGGCGGAGCTGGGGCTGGGCATGCGCCTGGGGCTGGACAAACTCGTGGATCGGGCCCGGCAGTTGCTGAACGGGTTCCAGGGGCAACTGCCTGAAGCGTTGCACTCTGAGCTGACCAGCGCCTGCACCACCGTTGATGAATCGGCAATGGCATCCCGGCGCACAGCGATTGAGCAGCTTCGCAGCTGGCTGGCGGACCAGCAGGGGCCAGAGGCACGGGAGCTCGACAGCCTGGCCGACGAGCTCTGCCCGAAAAGTGTCTGGGTGATTGGCGGGGATGGCTGGGCCTACGATATCGGCTATGGCGGCCTGGACCACGCTCTGGCCTCGGGCCAGAACCTGAAACTGCTGGTGCTGGATACCGAAGTCTATTCCAACACCGGCGGCCAGCAATCCAAGGCCACGCCGATGGGTGCCATCGCCAAGTTTGCCTCCGCTGGCAAGGCCACCCGCAAAAAAGACCTGGGCCTGCTCGCCATGAGCTATGGCCATGTCTACGTGGCCCAGATCGCCATGCAGTCTCACAGCAACCACACCACCAAGGCCCTGCAGGAAGCGGAGAGCTTCGATGGCCCGGCGCTGATCATTGCCCACAGCCCCTGCATTGCCCACGGTTACGACCTGGTGCACTCCCCGGCACAGCAGAAGCGGGCGGTGGACAGCTGGGCCTGGCCGCTGTACCGGTTTGATCCCCGGCGTATTCACGAGGGGCTGCCGCCCCTGCAACTGGACTCCCTGCGCCAGAAAGTCACCATGAAAGCCTACATGCAGGAAGAAGCCCGGTTCCGGATGCTGGAGCTGAGGGATCCCCAGCGCTACGAACAACTGGTGGCGGCAGCTTCGGAGGCGGCCACTGAACAGCGGGAACTCTACAAACAGCTGGCGGGGATCCACTTCGAGCCCCACGAATCTTCCGATGGTGACAACGACAAGGGTGAACGTCATGACTGAGCTGGCAACCCGTTGGCTGGGGCTGGAACTCCGTTCGCCCCTGGTGGTCGGCGCCAGTCCGCTGACCGATGATCTGGATGCGCTGAGAGCCTGTGTTAAGGCAGGGGCGGGTGCCGTGGTCATGCACTCGCTGTTCGAGGAGCAGCTGGTGGAGGAGCAGATGGCCGCCCACCGGTTTATCGACTCCCGCATCAATATGGACGCCGAGGCCCGTTCGTTTTTTCCGGAATCGGAAGTTTTCGAGATGGGATCGGGCAGCTACCTCCAGCGGCTGGAATTGTTGCGCCGATCACTGGATGTCCCGATAGTTGCTTCGCTCAACGGTATCTCGACGGGAGGCTGGACCGCTCATGCCCTTGAGCTGGAGGCCGCCGGTGCCCATGCCATCGAGCTCAACCTCTATGATCTGGCCACAGATCCTTCTGAGACCGCCACCAGTCTTGAACAGCGCCAGCAAGCGGTGGTCCGCTCAGTGGTTGAGCAGGTGAGCATCCCTGTCAGCGTCAAACTGTCTCCGTTCTATTCGGCATTGCCGGCATTTGTGGCCGGTGTTGAAGCGGCAGGCGTTCGGGGATTGGTGTTGTTCAACCGGTTTTATCAGCCCGAGATGGATCTTGATGAGCTGGAATTGAGCCGGGAAGTGGTGCTGTCTTCCAGCGCCGAGCTGCCGTTGAGATTACACGCGGCGGCCATGCTGTATGGCCAGACATCCCTGGAGATGGCGGTATCGGGTGGCGTTCACAGCGGTGATGACGCGGCCAAGGCGATCCTGTCCGGGGCGACTGCTGTTCAGGTGGTGTCTGCCATCCTGGCGGACGGCCCCGGGGCGCTGGGGAAAATACACGACGGACTGGACCGGCGACTGTCTGATATGGGCTATCGTGATCTGACAGAGGCGCGAGGAGCACTTTCAATGGCAAAGGCGCCCAACAGTCGGACCTGGGAGCGCCTTAACTATGCCCGCCTGCTGCATGGCTGGAAATGAGAGCCTAAAGATTCTGTTCGGGGACTTCCCGGATTCGACCATGCTCATCAATGGCGACATAGACAAACAGTCCCTCGGTCACCTTGCGTGGATGCTTCGCGGTACGGTCGAGGGTCCACACTTCCACGCTGATTTTCATGGAACTGCGGCCGATATCCACGAGCTCGCAGTAGCAACCCACCTGCGACCCTACCCGCAAAGGTGACAGGAACTCCATCCTGTCCATGGCCACGGTGGCATTACGGCCCTGGGAAATGCGCCCGGCCATGGTGGCAGCAGCGAGATCCATCTGTTTCACCAGCCAGCCGGCGAAGACATCGCCATTGGCATTGGTATCGGCGGGGAGAGGAATGACCTGGAGGGTAAGATCGCCACGAGGTGTGGGTTTGTCATCGTCTAACGCTGTCATAGTACTGCCTTCTTGCGAGCCTGGAATTGTTTTAACACGCATGGTAACGGGCTGAAGCGCCGCTGCAAGCAAATTTGAACATTCCTGACTATATTTCAGAAGCTGTAACAAAGTTGTCACAGAGTGCTATTAGTCTGCACCCATCGGTAAAGCACATCCGACAAAACGTCCAAACCAAAAAATGGAGACATGACGTGATGAAACTGAACAAAGCACTCGCGACTGTAGCACTGGCCGGCTCCGTAGCCGCTATGTCTACACCAGCCATGGCCCGTGACACCATCAGCATCGTGGGTTCCTCAACTGTTTATCCGTTCGCCACTGTTGTTGCCGAGCGTTTCGGCACCAAGACCGACTTCAGCACACCCAAGCTGGAATCTACCGGTTCTGGCGGTGGTATGAAGCTGTTCTGTCAGGGCATAGGTACCCAGCACCCGGACATCACCAACGCTTCACGCCGCATGAAGACTTCCGAGTTTGAGCTGTGCCAGAGCAATGGTGTTACTGATATCACCGAGTTCCGTATCGGTTCTGACGGCATCGTGATCGCTAGCTCCAAGAATGCTGAAAACCTTGAGCTTACGCTTGAGCAGCTGTTCCTCGCACTGGGTTCCAAAGTGCCTGTTAACGGCGAGTGGGTAGCTAACCCGAACGAAAAGTGGAGTGATGTTGACTCCAGCCTGCCGAACAAGCCGATCCGTGTGATGGGTCCTCCTCCGACTTCTGGTACTCGTGATTCCTTCAACGAGCTGGCCCTGGCCGCTGGTTGCGATGAGCTGCCGGAAGCCGCCGACCTGAGCAAGGACGAGCACTCTTCGATCTGTGAAAGCGTGCGTGAAGACGGCGCCTTCATTGAAGCGGGCGAGAACGACAACCTGATCGTTCAGAAGCTGATCGGTGACACCGACATGTACGGTGTGTTTGGCTACAGCTTCCTGGAAGAAAACGCAGACCGTCTGCAGGCGGCTACCCTGAACGGTATGGTTCCGACTGCCGAGGCAATTGCTGCTGACGAATACCCGGTCGCGCGCTCACTGTTCTTCTACGTGAAGAAAGCGCATATCGGTGTGGTCCCGGGAATCAAAGAATACGTTGATGAGTTTATCAGCAACGCAGCCATGGGCCCGAACGGCTACCTGAAAGACGTTGGCCTGATCGTGCCCCCCCGTGAGGCCCTGATGGACCTTATGGACAAGGCCGAGGGTATGCGTAACCTGACCCTGGACGAGCTCAAGTAAGCCAGCGGTTCGGAGAATACAGAGGTGCGGGTCCCGAATGGGGTCCGCACCTTTTGCACGTTTGGACGATCCGGTGCCAGTGCAGAGCTGAACCTGTAAACTGTGCGCCAATACGAAGTCGAATACAGGAATTTTCATGCAACCGGCTAATCTTTTATTACTGACCCTGGTGCTGGCGATCGTGGCCTATTGGCTGGGTTACGCCCGCTCCCGGTCGTTGGCGATGCCGCTGGGTGGGATTCGTCATCTCAAATCCCTTCCGTTTTATTACGGAGCCAGGGCGGCATTGTGGAGTGGCATTCCAGCCTTGATCGTTCTTGGTTTGTGGGCGGCATTCCAGGGCAAGGTCATTCAGCTGATTGTAATTGGCGGCCTGCCGGACGGCATGATGCCCGCGAGCCAGGGTGAAGCGAGTCTTCTGCTGAGCAAAATCAGTAACGTTGCCAGCGGTGCATTGCCTCCGGGTTTCGCTGAGGCACCTATTGTTGATGCTGCGGAGAGGCTCAAGGCGTTGCAGGCCCAAAGCCGTTTGCTGATGTCCGCACTTGTAATCTCTGTGGCCGTGCTCGCCGGATTCCTCGGCTGGTTGAGGATCCGACCCCGCCTGAACGCCCGCGCCCAGGTCGAGTCCATTCTCAAGTGGGTATTTTTCGCCTGCGCAGCCCTGGCTATCCTGACCACCGTTGGAATTATTTTCTCGGTAGCCTTTGAGACATTCCGATTCTTCGAGAAGGTGCCGTTTACCGAGTTCTTCTTTGGCAGCCACTGGAGCCCGCAGACCGCCCTTCGGGCCGACCAGGTTGCTTCCCAGGGCGCTTTCGGGATGATCCCCCTGTTTACCGGCACCCTCCTTATCTCCGCGATCGCCATGATTGTGGCCGTACCGGTAGGACTTCTGTCGGCGATTTACCTGTCCGAGTATGCCGGCAAGAAGGTGCGCGGAGTGGTCAAACCGTTGCTGGAAATGCTGGCCGGTATTCCTACCGTGGTTTATGGCTTCTTCGCCGCGCTGACCGTTGCGCCTTTTATCAGCGACGTGGCCGCTTCCATGGGTATCGAAGCGTCTTCCCAGAGTGCCCTGGCAGCCGGTGCCGTCATGGGCATCATGATTATCCCGTTCGTCTCGTCGCTTTCGGATGATGTGATCAATGCGGTGCCCCAGGCCATGCGGGATGGCTCCCTGGCGCTGGGTGCAACCCAGTCCGAGACCATGAAGAAGGTGATTTTCCCCGCCGCACTGCCCGGCATCATGGGCGGTATTCTGCTGGCCGTGTCCCGGGCCATCGGGGAGACCATGATTGTGGTCATGGCCGCAGGGCTTGCGGCCAACCTGACCGCCAATCCACTGGAAACCGTTACCACCGTCACTGTCCAGATCGTGACCCTGCTCACCGGTGACCAGGAGTTCGACAGCGCCAAGACGCTGGCCGCCTTTGCACTGGGCGCCATGCTCTTCCTGGCAACCCTGCTGCTCAACGTCATTGCACTGAAAATCGTACGCAAATATCGGGAACAGTATGACTGATCAACGTTCACAAGCGGAGATTGTCCGCCAGTCGCTCAAGCGCCGCTACCGGAAGGAACGTCGGTTCCGTGCCTACGGTGTAATCGCGATCGCGATTGCCCTTGGGGCTCTGTTGACCCTGTTTACCGATATCATCGGAAAGGGGTATACGGGGTTCATGAAGACCACCATCACCATGGATGTGCAGCTGGATGGTGAGATGATGTACCTGGATGATCCTACGGATGAACGCCAGATAAAGATGGCCGATTTTGTTGAGCCATTGGTTCAGTCCCTGATCAAAGAAATTCCAGGTGCGAGCGAAGAGAATCGCAAGCAGGTTCGCGAACTGATTAACCCCTATGCTTCGGTGGAGCTGCGCGATGCACTCAAGGCGAATCCGGAGTGGTTGGGTACGACTCAGACCATGACATTCCTCAGTCACACCGATGTGGATGTCTACGTGAAGCACGCGGGGGACGATGCCTATTCGATCAAGCTGAACGACCAGCAGAAAGCCTGGGTGGAAGAGCTTCAGGAGCGGGGCGTTATCGAGACCTCCTTCAACGATGTGTTCTTCAGCGGCGGTGATTCCCGGGATCCGTCCAAGGCGGGCATTCTTGGCGCCATTGTCGGTTCGCTGCTGACCATGTTCGTTACCCTGATCCTGTCGTTCCCGATTGGTGTGGCAGCGGCGATCTACCTGGAAGAATTCGCGCCCCAGAATAAGTTCACCGATTTTATCGAGGTGAATATCAACAACCTTGCGGCGGTTCCTTCCATCATCTTTGGTCTGCTCGGCCTGGCCGTGTTTATCAACCTGTTTGGCATGCCGCGCTCGGTTCCGGTGGTTGGTGGTCTGGTTCTGACGTTGATGACCCTGCCGACCATCATCATTTCCAGCCGCGCGGCAATCAAAAGCGTACCGCCCTCGATCCGGGAGGCGGCGGAAGGTATCGGCGCCTCCAAAATGCAGGTGGTTCTGCACCATGTACTGCCGCTGGCCATGCCGGGCATGCTGACCGGTTCCATCATCGGTATGGCTCAGGCACTGGGTGAAACCGCACCGCTGCTACTCATCGGTATGGTAGCGTTCATCGTGGATGTGCCCGATGGCTTCTTCGATTCGGCCACGGTTCTGCCGGTGCAGGTGTTCCTGTGGGCAGGTAGCCCTGAGCTGGCCTTTATTGAACGTGCGTCGGCAGCCATCATGGTGCTGTTGACCTTCCTGATCAGCATGAACGCATTGGCCATCTGGATGCGCAAACGTCTCGAGCGCCGGTGGTAAGGAGAATCAAGATGAATAGTGTGAATACAACCATTGCCAGTGAAGCTACCCAACCCGACGAGGTCGCCGTGCCAGTTCAGGAATCAAAACCCGCTGAAACCGTGATCGAGGAAGGCAAGACCGTTGGCAAGCCGTTCTCCGACGATCCGAAGTTCAAACTGCGCGACGTCGACGTGTTTTACGGTGATACTCGTGCAATCAAGAAAATCAGCCTGGATATTGCCCGCAACGAAGTCATCGCCTTCATCGGGCCATCCGGTTGCGGTAAATCCACTTTCCTGCGCTGTCTGAACCGCATGAATGACAGCATTGATATCTGTAGTGTGAAGGGGTCCCTGCACCTGGACGACCACGACATTTATGATCCAAAGCGTGACGTGGTTGAACTCAGAGCCCGGGTTGGAATGGTGTTCCAGAAACCCAACCCGTTCCCCAAGTCCATTTACGACAACGTGGCCTACGGCCCCCGCATCCACGGGCTGGCCAATCGCAAATCGGATCTCGATGAAATCGTGGAGAATAGCCTACGTAAGGCCGGTCTTTGGGAAGAAGTTAAAGATCGCCTGGACGCCAATGCAACCGGTATGTCTGGCGGCCAGCAGCAGCGTCTGTGTATTGCCCGTGCGATTGCAGTGAGCCCTGAAGTTGTGCTGATGGATGAGCCCTGCTCGGCGCTGGATCCTATTGCCACGGCGAAAGTGGAAGAACTGATTGCCGAACTGTCCGAGAGCTACACGATCGTTATCGTGACCCACTCAATGCAGCAGGCGGCCCGGGTATCCCACCGCACGGCCTACTTCCACCTGGGGCACCTGGTGGAAGTAAACGAGACCAACAAGGTATTCACCTCGCCGGAACATGAACTGACCGAGTCCTATATCACCGGCCGTTTCGGCTGATTCCGGACCTGAGGAATTTTGGAGAAGAACAGTATGCCTACTAAGAAGGACGACGTTTACGGGGATCACATATCCCACAAGTTCAATGATGAACTGATGGAGCTCAAAACCGAGTTCCTGAAAATGGGCGGCATGGTAGAAGCCCAGGTGGAGAATGCCATTCAGGCGCTGGTGGATGGCGATGGCCATCTGGCTGACGAGATCCGCGCCAACGACAAGAAAGTTGACCGCATGGAAGTGGAGATCGACGAGGAAGCCACCCTGATCATCGCCCGTCGCCAGCCGACGGCAAGGGATCTGCGTCTGGTCATCTCGGTCATCAAGATGGTCGCCGATCTGGAACGTGTGGGTGACGAAGCCAAGAAAATCGCCAAACTGGCTATCAAACTGCAGGAAGAGGGCCAGGCCCCCCGCGGCTACGTGGAAGTGCGCCACATCGGTACCCACGTGCTAAGCATGCTTCACGATGCCCTGGACGCCTTTGCCCGCCTGGATTCCGAGCAGGCACTGCGGATCATGAAGGAAGACAAGCGCGTCGATGAGGAATATCAGGCAGCGGCCCGTACTCTGCTGACGTTCATGATGGAAGATACCCGCAACATCTCACGGTGCATGTCCGTGATGTGGGTGCTCCGTGCCTTGGAGCGGGTAGGTGACCACGCTTGCAACATTGCCGAGAACGTGATCTTCATGGTCAAAGGCGAGGACGTTCGTCATACGCCGGTGGAAGAGGCTGAGAAAGTCGTCGGTCGCTGATCGTTTGACTTGGGTGGCTGGCGGGGCTGGTCCGGCCTTTCCAGACACGCCCGCAAGTACGTCCCTGTAGGGCTTGGCTGTGGCCATCCATGGCCACAGACAGTCTGGAAAGCCCGGACCAGCCCCTCCGTTCAAACCTTGGTGCTGCCTATCAGTAGTATTTGGTAGTTACTAAGCACGCCTAACTGTGTGGTTTGACCGGCCGGCGTGTGGTGCGGCTTTCCGGGACTGTCTTTCGCCATGGATGGCGAAAGTCAAGCGACCAGGGACGGCTCGAGCGTGTCCCGGAAAGCCGCACCACATGCCGGCCCTCCCCATAGGTCTAAAGCAATCAGCCCTGCTTCATCTTATCGGTATACGGAGGCCAGCCCAGCGGCTTGCCGGCAAGAACGTGCAAGTGGATGTGGAACACCGTTTGCCCCGAATTTTCCCCGCAGTTCATGACAACGCGATAGCCGTCGTCGGCAAACCCCTTCTCTTTGGCAATCTTCGCTGCCACCAGATACAGATGCCCCACCAACTCCCGATCTTCTTCGGTAATGTCATTGATGGTGGCGATGGCTTTCTTGGGGATGACCAGAAAATGCACAGGCGCCTGCGGGTTGATGTCACTGAACGCCAGGGCGATGTCGTCTTCGTAGAGGATGTCTGCGGGGATTTCCCGGTTGATAATCTTGGTGAAAATCGTCTCTGACATGGTGGCTCCTTTTGGATTGTCCTTGCGATAGTTGTTAGGCGTTAAAGCTGATTCAGGCCCGGAATCCGGGAGGTTATCTGTCTCACGACGGCCGGCAGTTCCTCGTCGATGCCCATGGCGTATCGGGCCACCCGGTTGCGGGCGAAGGGCAGGGCCCGGGCGGCGCCGAGGCCGAGGTTGCGCAGAAGGTGGATCGGTGGAATCTTGTTGCTGAACAGATGGTAGAACAGATCCATGGTCAGCATCATTCTGCGGTTCGCCGGCCGGCGCTGTTGTTCGTACAGGTTCAGCCATTTCGAATCGGCCAGGTCGTCACCGGCGCGCTTGGCCTCTTTGAGGGCTGCCTGAAGGGCTTGCGCATCCTGGAAGCCCAGGTTCACTCCCTGGCCAGCCAGCGGGTTGATGGTGTGGGCTGAATCGCCGGCCAGGACCACTCGCCCGGCGTGGTAGTGTTTGGCGTGCTGGCGGGCAATGGGAAACGAGGCCTTGCTGTCGATGTGGGTCAGCAGTGGCAGGCTCGTGGGAAACGACGACTGGATCTCGCTCATCAGCGTGTTGTCGTCCAGCGATTTCAGGCGCGCCAGCTCTTCGGGTGAATCGTACCAGACCAGTGAGCCCCAGCTTTCGCCGGGATGTTCCGGGCCAGCGCTGTGCAGGGGCAGGAAGGCCCGGGGGCCGGAGGGGTGGAAGCCCTGCCAGGTAATGTCCTCGACTGGCCCTTGATAGCGTACCGAGATGACCATTGCCTGCTGGTCATACTGGTTCCGGGTGGTGCCGATGCCGGCCAGGTCGCGAATTCGCGACTGGGCGCCATCGGCTCCAACCACCAGGGTTGCGACCAGCTCTCGGCCATCATCCAGGGTGACCGTCGCTGTATCACCGGACTGCGCCAGTAAGGCCACACCCTGGCCGTGGAACAGGGTCACCTGGGGGCAGGCCTCGGCAGTTTGCAAGAGTGCCTGCTGGGTCACCGAGTTTTCGACAATATGCCCCAGGTGCTGTGCCCCCAGCTCGGTGGCGTCGAATTGAACTTCAGCCAGCTTTCTGGGCACCAGATTCTGCAGTGGATAACGGGTTTCATCCCACACGGCCAGGCGTCTGTAGGGCGTTGCCCGCATGCGGAGTATATGGTCCCAGGTGCCCAGGCTCTGAAGATAGCGCTCGCTGCCGGCGCTGAGGGCAGAAACCCGGATATCCGGGGCGCTGTCTGGATCAAAGGCGGGCGGCGGAGCCCGGTCAACCAGGGCAACGCGGAAGCCATTCTGGCCGAGGCCAGTGGCGAGGGCAGCACCGACCATGCCGGCACCAACTACCACAATATCAAAGGCTTGAGTCATATCGGTTTCCTGTCTGATGCCCCCAGTTTACGCGATGGCGGCAGCCAGACAAGAGACCGGGATCAAGCCGGCCAGAAAAGCCTTAGTACCCGGCCATTCCTGATACCCGCTGCTTGGCAGCGTCGTCCGGCCGGCGACGGCCCTTGACCAGCCACGCGGGTTTCTGGGCTCCCGGTTTGTTGAAGCCCTGGTTCAGTACCATGGGTTGCACAAGGGTCAGGAAATCAGCGGTTTTCATGTGGACCGATTCGCTGTGACTGCCCGCGGCGAAGGCAAGCTCCGGCTGCTCGGTCAAGGCTTCTGCGCAATACACGGTCATTCCGAACAGGTTGCCAAAGGGGGGCATGGCGCCTACTTCACAGTCCGGGAAGCGGTCTTTGAATTCCTGCTCATCGGCGAGATCGATAAAGTCGGTGTCCAGGATGCGTGATAGCCTGTCCCAGCGGATTCGCCAGGTTGCTGGCATGACCAGCATTGCCATTTTGCCATCCAGCTCGATGATCACCGTTTTAACGACGCGGTCGCCGGCAATCTTTACGTGGTGGGCCAGTTCCTGGGCAGTATACGCAGGAGGGTGAGAGAGGCACATGTATTCCACACCCGCCTCATCAAGGAATTCCTTCAACTGCTGTACCGGCATAGTGACAACCTCCTACCAGCAATGACAGCGTTCCGGAGCCTGTTTTGATCAGATTGCCTGGCCCCGATGGCCTGGCGGGGTCGGTAAACCCCGCCATTAATGGTCAGCTTAGTTGAGGTTACGCAGTTTGCGAGTAACCAGATGTATCAATGAGAAACCGATCGCGAATCTCAGTCGGTTTTAATCATATGCACATCGCGCTGGGGGAAGGGGATGCTGATGCCTTCGGCGTCGAACGCTTTTTTCACCTTCTCATGCATGTCCCAGTAGAACGGCCAAAGATCGGCGGACTTGGTCCAGGCCCGCACGGTCAGATCGACAGAACTTTCACCCAGGGCGCCAACCACGATCAGAGGCTCGGGGTCTTTCAGCGCGCGCTCGTCTTCTTCGATGAGTCGCTTGCAGACGGCCTTGGCCTTGTCGATGTCATCGCCGTAGCCGATGCCGAAGCTCATGTCGCAACGGCGGGTCTCATAGGCGCTCAGATTGGTCAGGCTGGCGTTGGCCAGTTGACCATTCGGGATCACGATCCGGCGGTTATCGAAGGTGTCGACAATGGTGTAGAGGATGGATATTTCCCGGACGGAGCCCAGGTAGCCCTGGGCGTCGATGACATCGCCGACCTTGAAAGGCTTGAATATCAGGATCAGTACGCCGCCGGCGAAGTTGGCCAGGCTGCCCTGAAGCGCCAGGCCGACGGCCAGACCGGCAGCACCGACGATGGCGATGAAGGATGTGGTGGCAATGCCAACCATCGACGCCACGGAAATCAGCAGCAGGATCTTGAGGATGACGCTGATCAGGCCGCAAAGAAACTTGTTCAGGGTGGGGTCTTTCTTGCCCAGCTTGTTATCGAGTACGTTTACAAACCGGTTGATCAGCCACATGCCCACAATCAATGTGACAATCGCCAGCACCACTTTCGGGGCATAAGTCATGACCAGGGCCATGGCTTGATTCATAAGTTCCGAGGCACCGCCCTCAGCGCCGAATAGATCTTCCATAAAGGACTCCTTGTTCGTTGGTATTCTTCATAAGTGTCGGATTAACGGACAAAATCCTGCAACAACGTGATTCGTCTACTTCTCTATATAGCAGACAAATGTCAGGGGCGTGTATTGCAGGTAAAAATGTTCAGTCAGTCGCTTACGCAATTGATCGCTCACTGGCCCAGTCAAGAATGGTTTTGGGGCCTCCGCGGACAAGAATCCGGCCCTCTTTCTGGCTCAGCTGGTAGTCGTACATGGGGTCGTAATAGTCCTGAAGCAGCGCCTGAATCCACGCGTCATGGGCGCCAGTCAGTCCGGTGGCTTCCTGCTGCACAAGCGCCTCTTCCATCAGGCCGCGCAGCTGTTTATGCCGCTCGCCACCCAGGCGCTTGCGAATGCGATCAATGGCACTCAACAGGTAGTCCCGGAAATTCAGCCAGCCCGCTTCGGCTCCGTCGCGGTTCACGTAATCCGAGAACATGCCTTCAACATAGTCTTCCCGGATAATGGCAACACGCTCTGCCATGGGTTGCTCAAGAATCAGCAGCGGCGACTCGGCCATGCGATCCTTGAGGGATTCGGGCAGGGCACAACGCCCTACCAGGCGGCTTTCATCTTCAAGGTAAACCGGGCCATCGTTGAAGTGACGTGCTTTGAGCATGGCCACGGCCAGCCGGTTCTCAAAATCGATCTGTGAGGGTTGGGGCGTTACCTGGCGCCCGAAACTGGAGCCGCGGTGGTTGGCCAGGCCCTCAAGATCCACCGGATTGGGGAGCTGTTTCAGTACCCGTGTCTTGCCGGTACCGGTGCGCCCGCTGAGAATCCGGAATTCGCCGGATTCAATCTGCGCTTCCAGGCTGTCGATCAGAAACCGGCGCAGTGCCTTGTAGCCGCCTTTGACCAGCGGATAGTCAATGCCAGCCTCCCGGATCCACTGTTGGGTAAGCCGGGAACGCAGGCCGCCCCGGAAGCAGAACAGATAACCCTCGGGATGGCGGGCAATAAAGCGCTTCCAGGCTTCAATACGCTGGGCCTTGATGTCGCCGGATACCAGCTGATGGCCCAGCTCGATGGCTTTGTCCTGGCCTTTTTCCTTGTAACAGATGCCGACCCGGTGGCGCTCCTCATCGTTCATCAGGGGCGCGTTTTCGGTATTTGGAAAACTGCCACGACTGAACTCCACCGGTGCCCGGACGTCCATCAGCGGCACATCGTTCAGGAACAGGGAAAGGTAGTCGTCGGTGTCGGGTCTGCTTGCCATTTCAGCGGTAAACCAGTTGTCAGATGGAGGCGGCAGTATAGCGGAAATGGCTGTTTTCTGCTTGCCGCACCCTGTTTCCCGCCAGGGTCATGGGTACAATGACGCCTTCGTGAAATTCGAGGTTGGATACCCCATGTCAGCGGATTGTCTGAATCAGCACCTGCGCAAAACCCTGGCCCGGGGCCGGGTGGCCGTGTCCCGCCCCGCGGGCTGTGAGCGAATCGCCCTGTATCTCTTTGATCCGACGGTGCTTGAAGGGCCCTTGTCCCATGAAGAAGCCCAGGCGGTGGTTGCCGAACCTGCCTATTGGTCGTTTTGCTGGGCCAGCGGCCAGGTGCTCGCCAGCTGGATTCTGGACAACCCCAAGTGGGTCGAGGGTAAGCGGGTCCTGGATTTCGGCTCCGGATCCGGAATAGTGGCCGTGGCTGCGGCAATGGCCGGAGCAAGGGAGGCCATCGCCTGCGACATTGATCCGGCAGCGCTGGACGCAGCCAGTGCCAACGCGGCTCTCAATGGCGTTTCCATTGGCCTTTGCCGTGACTGGGCAGATCGCCCGAAGCATCTGGACGTGGTGACGGCGGCAGATGTGCTCTATGACCCCGAGAACCGACCTTTGCTCAAGGTGTTTCGACAGGCGGCCCCGCGGGTTTTGCTTGCCGATTCCAGGATGAAGGTGTTGGGTGACAGCGAATATCAGAGGCAGACAACGATGGAGGCCCGGACCTGGCCGGATCTGCATGAGTTCGAGGAGTTCAATAAGGTGCGCATCTATCTCGCTGGAGTGACCAGCGGGAAGGCTGAAGCAGAAGCGGTGGGCTTAAAAAAATAAAGGGCAACCATACGGTTACCCTTTCTCGGAACAGGTCGGCGCATCCTTGCGCATTGGGCAACAGCCATGTTGCGAGATCCTTGAGCCACTCCGTGGTGCCGGCATCCGAGCCGGCTATCCGAATAGTTATCCCTTAAGCGAGGCGTCCCTGTGTCCTTGCCTCTCCCTGCAATCCATGCCGGGGTGCATCCAGTGCGTCGTCCATTTCCCTGTCGTCCTTGATGTAAACACTATACCAATTGGATTCTGACAAACGTGTGAACTGTGCACCCGTTACGATTGGGGTCGGCGTTGAATTATCCAATAAAATATACATATCAGTAAGTTAGGATTTCCCTAAGGGCGTATTCGCACCACTGCGCACGTGATGTCACCGCAAGATCTCACGTCTTTGTGAGATATATCTCACAGGGATCCTGGCGAATTTCGCAAATCCGGTTTTCCGACTCTGCGAATGCCGGGCCAGGGAAGGAGGCCGATGGCGATTCCGGCGCCGTCTGCTGCCAGATCTGCCAGGGAAAATTCCCGGTAGGGAAGGTTTGCCTGGATGATTTCGATCCCAAGGCCAAAGCTCAGCAGTGCCGGTGCAAACCAGATCGCCCGAAGTTCCGGCCAGGCCAGGCGGGTCAGTATGGTGAGTTCAAGAAAGGCGATCAGATGGTTAACCTTGTCGCTTGATGATGAGGGAATGGGGTAAGGATTGTCCGTTGTCGCAAAAAACCCGATGGCCAGCACGGAAACCACAAAAGCTGCCCGCCAGAGGGGGCGGTATTGCAACAGGCTGGTCATTTGTTGTTTCAAAGTATCCATCGGGGAGGTCACTGAGCGTTCTCGGGCTGTGGGAATGTTGCCAACATGATATGCTTTGCGCCCCGTCATTGTCATTGAAGCGGAGGTCCTGCCAGCTATGCTCAAGGGTAATTTTTTTCGTGGACTGGGCTATCTGGGTGAAGGTTTCCGCCTGATTCGTCAGCCCGGCCTGCGGCTGTTCGTCATTATTCCACTGATTATCAATATTCTGCTCTTCGGCTTGCTGTTCTTCTTTATGGGAGAGCTTTTTGCCGGCCTGATCGCCGCCGCCATGGCGTGGTTGCCGGACTGGGCCTGGCTTCAGGCACTGGATTGGCTGTTCTGGATTCTCTACGGCGCGGTCATCGTGCTGATGTTGGCCTATGGCTTCGTGATTGTCGCCAACCTGATTGGCTCCCCGTTCTACGGCTACCTTGCCGAGTTGACGGAAAAACATCTGACCGGTCAGGAGGTGAACACCGACGACAGCTGGGCATCCATTATCAAGGACATTCCCCGCGCGCTCTGGCGTGAGGTCCAGAAGATTCTGTATTACCTGCCCCGTGCCATCGGCCTGCTTATCATCGGCCTGATCCCGGTTGTTAACCTGGTTGCAGCCGTTCTGTGGTTTCTTTTCAACAGCTGGATGATGGCCCTGCAATACGTGGACTATCCCGCAGACAACCATAAGGTCAGCTTCCCCGCCTTGCGTCGTTTGCTGGGTGACACGCGGCTGTCTGCCTTCGGGTTCGGCTTACCGGTGGCATTGGCCGCCATGGTGCCGGTGCTGAACCTGTTTGTGGTGCCGGCGGCGGTGTGCGGGGCAACGGCTTACTGGGTGCGTGAGAACGGCGCCACAAGAACTTAATTGGTCTGGAGGTTTCTTGGATACATCGGAATTTGTTATTGGTCAGCGTTGGGTCAGCCACAGTGATACCGGCCTGGGACTCGGAATTGTCACGGATATCTCCGGGCGCCGGGTGACCCTCGGGTTTCCTGCTGCCGATGAAGAGCGCACCTACGCGATTGATAACGCACCTCTGTCCCGCATCATCTATCAGCTGGGCGAGGAGATTGAGACCTTTGACGGCGAGCGGTACACCGTTCGCGCGGTCGAGGATATCGGTGGTGTACTCATGTACCACGGAGACGATGGTACCGACCTGCATGAAATCTCCGAGGTAAAACTTGCAGGCTCGGTTAATTTTTCAGCGCCGCACCAGCGGCTGTTCGCGGGCCAGTTCGATCGCAACGGCGCTTTCCGGTTGAGGTACGCCACACTTCAGCACATGAACCGGCTGCGGGCATCCCCCGCCCAGGGGCTGATCGGCGCTCGCACCCAACACCTGCCGCACCAGATCTACATTGCCCATGAAGTTGCCCGGCGTCATGCGCCTCGGGTGCTGCTGGCCGATGAAGTCGGCCTCGGCAAAACCATCGAGGCGGGGCTTATCCTGCATTATCAGCTGCACACCGGGCGGGCAAAACGCGCCCTTATCGTGGTGCCGGATTCCCTCACCCATCAATGGCTGGTGGAAATGCTTCGGCGTTTCAATCTGCGTTTCTCCATCGTGGATCAAGGTCGCTACGATGCCCTGAAAGAGCAGGAAAGCGACGTTGATGCCCTGGTTAACCACATTTTTGGCGACGAAGACGCGGTCAATCCCTTTGAGAGCGAGCAGCTGGTGCTCTGCAGTCTCGATTTCCTGAAGAAAAGCCAGAAGGCGCGGGACGATGCCCTGAAGGCCGAATGGGACCTGATGATTGTAGACGAGGCCCACCACCTGGCCTGGAGCCCGGAAGAGGTCAGTTCTGAATACCAGATCGTTGAGGAATTGTCGGCGATCAGCCGGGGCTTGCTGTTGTTGACGGCGACCCCTGAGCAGGTGGGTGTTGCCAGTCACTTTGCCCGTTTGCGGCTGCTCGATCCGGCCCGTTTCCACGATCTGGAAGCCTTCCGGAAAGAGGAAGAGCAGTACGAGACGATTAACGCTGTTGTCCGTCGGCTTCAGGACGAAGAATCCGAAATCAGTGCCGAAGACCAGAAACTGCTGCGGGAATGGCTTGGCGAAGAGCTGGACCAGCTATTGGCCGGAGACAACCCACGGCAATCGGTCATTGATGCCTTACTGGATCGACATGGCACCGGGCGGGTGCTGTTCCGGAACACCCGGGCGGCAATTCAGGGATTCCCCGAGCGCCGTCCCAACCCGGAACCTTTGCCGTGCCCGGCCATGTACGAAGGTCTGGCTTCAGGTATTCAGGGGCTGACCCCCGAGCAACTGGTGCCCGAGGAGCAGTGGCTGGCAGACGATCCGCGGGTGGCGTGGCTTGAGAAAAAGCTGGTCAGCCTGCGTCCCGCAAAGGTCGTTGTCATCTGTGCCAGCGCCGAGACCGCCATGGCCCTGGAGCATTATCTCCAGCTGCGGGCCGGCATCCGCAGTGCTGCCTTTCATGAGCACCTGAGCCTGATCGAGCGTGATCGCGCCGCCGCCTATTTTGCCGACACGGAGCAGGGTGCCCAGGCGCTGATCTGCTCTGAAATCGGCAGCGAAGGCCGCAACTTCCAGTTTGCCCATCACCTTGTGCTGTTCGATCTGCCCGCAAACCCGGACTTGCTCGAGCAGCGCATAGGCCGGCTGGACCGGATCGGTCAGACCGAAGCCATCGATATTCATGTTCCATATCTGCGTGATACCAGCCAGGAGGTCCAGTTCCGCTGGTTCCATGAGGGTCTGAACGCCTTTGCCGAAAGCTGCGCCGTGGGTGTTGCGGTTCAGGAAACGGTGCAGGCCCAGTGGCAGCAGGCTATTGATGGTGATGCCAGTATCTCCGACGAGCTGGTGAAAGCTTCTGAAAACGAGGCGAAACGCCTGAAAACGCTGCTGCAAAATGGCCGCGATGCCCTGATTGAGCTGAATTCCTGCCGGCCTGAGGTGGCAAAGGATCTGATCGCTGCCATCGAAGACGAGGAAGCCGAGGCTAGGGTTCGGGACTACATGATGGAAGCCTTTGACATTCTCGGCGTGGACGTCGAAGACCATGCCGATCACTCCGATATTCTGCGGCCCGGCGAACAATACCAGGCTGGCCATGTGGCCGAGTTGCCGGAAGATGGGATGACTGTGACCTGGGATCGAAACAATGCCCTCGAGCGGGAAGACCTGGCGTTTATGAGCTGGGAGCACCCGATGGTTACCGGGGTGATGGACTCGGTCACCAGTTCCGGTCTTGGAAAGGCCGCCCTTGCCAGCCTTTCCGTCAAGGCCTTGCCTCCTGGAACGCTGCTGATGGAAGCCCTGTTCACCGTGCACTGCCCGGCGCCAGAAGCCCTGCAGCTGACCCGCTACCTACCGGTCTCGCCACTTCGGCTACTGGTGGACGTGAATGGCAAGGAACTCTCGGGAGCGTTGCCCCACGACCGCCTCAACGAGATGTGCTCGAATATCCGCCGGCGCACGGCCCAGGCAATCGTGCCCCAGATACGGCCCCAGGTCGAAACCATGGTGGATCACGCTGAGCGGTTGTCTGAGCCTCACCTGGAACCCCTGAAAACAGCGGCACTTGAGCAGCTCGCAGCCAGTTTCGAGCCGGAAATCCGGAGACTGGAAGCGTTGCAGAAAGTGAATCCGGCGATCCGTGAAGAGGAAATCGACTTCTTCCGGAACCAGTTCGCGGCGGCGAAAGAGGCCATAGGCCATGCCAGCCTGGCTCTGGAAGGTATTCGTGTGATTGTGACCTCATAAATCAGGGTCTGATGGCCGTAACTGGCTGACTGTGCGGCATTTGCTGGTCAGCCCTCATCTGATGCGGTACCGTAAACGTAACGAATTGTAGTCTTCGAATTTTCCGAACCATGGATGACAGAGAGAACCTATGATGACTTTCATTCTGTTTGTAGTGGCACTGACCGGTTTGCTGATTGTGATGCGGCGCGAGTCAGGTGCAACTTCCGCTATCGGTGTGATGGCGGTAACCGGTCTGCTGTCCCTCATCTTTGCCTCCGGCTGGCTGGCTCTGTTGCTCTTTATTGGTGCCGCAATCACAGCAGCCGCGGGCCTTCCGGGCTTCCGTCAGAGTTGGCTGACTCCCCGCATTTTTGCGATGTTCAAGAAAGTCGCCCCTAAGGTTTCGGATACAGAGAAAGTTGCCCTGGAAGCCGGAACTGTCGGCTGGGATGGCGAACTGTTCACCGGTCGTCCGGACTGGCATAACCTGCTCATTAATCGCAATACCGGCCTGAGCGAGGAAGAGCAGGCTTTCGTGGACAATCAATGCACCCAGGCAATCTCCATGTGCAACGCCTGGGACGTTGCCGTTGAACGGGCAGACCTTCCAAAAGAGCTGTGGGACTTCCTGAAGAAAGAGAAGTTCTTCGGCATGATTATCCCGAAGGAATACGGTGGCCTGGAGTTTTCCGCCAAGGCCCAGACAGCGGTGTTGCAGAAACTGGCTGCCAATGAATCACTGATGGTCTCTGTCGGTGTGCCCAACTCGCTCGGGCCGGGTGAGCTGCTGGTCAAATATGGCACCGAAGACCAGAAAAACCATTATCTGCCCCGGTTGGCGGATGGCCGTGAGATCCCGTGCTTCGGCCTGACCGGTCCTCGCGCCGGTTCTGATGCAACCTCACTGCCGGACACCGGTATCGTGTGCAAACAGAAGGTGGACGGCAAGGAAGTGGTCGGTATCCGGCTCAACTTCGAGAAGCGCTGGATAACCCTGGCTCCCATCGCCACCGTTGTAGGCCTGGCCTTCCGGATGTTCGATCCGGACGGGCTGCTGGGTGACACTGAAGACTACGGTATCACCTGTGCCCTCATCCCGCGGGACACCAAAGGCATGGAAATCGGCCGTCGCCACTGCCCGATTGGCAGTCCGTTTCTGAACGGACCGATCAAGGGTAAAGACGTCTTTATTCCTCTGGATTACATTATTGGAGGTGTGGATATGGCCGGCCAGGGCTGGCGCATGCTGGTTGAGTGTCTGTCTGTGGGGCGCTGCATCACGCTGCCTTCAGGCGCTGCCGGTGCTGCTGCCTACTCGGTTGGCACCGCCGGTGGCTTTACACGCATCCGCCGCCAGTTCAATACGCCGGTTGCGGATATGGAAGGCGTGCAGGAGCCACTGGCCCGGATTGCCGCCAAGACCTATATCTCCCAGGCTGCTGTAAACCATACGGCCAACATGATTGATAAAGGCGAGAAGCCGGCGGTGCCTTCGGCAATCCTGAAGTACCACCTTACCGAGTTCCAGCGTGGTGTGCTTACCGATGCCATGGACGTTCACGGTGGCAAGACAGTGACACTTGGCCCGCGCAACTACCTGGGCATTGGCTACAGCGGTGCTGCCGTCTCTATCACCGTTGAGGGTGCCAACATCATGACCCGTAGCCTGATGATCTTCGGTCAGGGCGCCATTCGCTGCCATCCCTATGTGCTCAAGGAGCTGGCGGCCAAGGACAACGATGACATCAACGCGTTTGACGATGCTTTCTTCGGCCACGCCGGGCTGATTTTCGGCAATGCCGCTCGCGCCTTCACCCAGGCTCTGGGTCTTGGTCGGGCAGACGTTCCGTTTGATAGTGCCAGTCGCAAGTACGCGCAAGCCGTTGCCCGCTTCAGCGCGGCCTTTGGCCTGTGCTCCGATGCGGCGATGACCACGCTCGGCAGCGAACTGAAAATGCGGGAGCTTATCTCTGCGCGGTTGGGGGATATGCTGTCCAACCTGTACCTCGCTTCCATGGTGCTCAAGAACTGGCACGAAACCCAGCCGGTGGAGGGTGAAAAGGAAGTGATGGAATACAGCCTGAGCCTGCTGCTGCATCGCACTGAGAGTGCACTGGATGAGTTTCTGCAAAACCTGCCGAACCGGGCAGTGGCGTTGGTTCTGCGCGGTGTTACCATGCCGCTGGGTCGCCGGTGGGACAGCCCCCATGATGATCTGGCCCGCAAGCTGGCCCGTGCAATTTCCACCGACACGCCAATCCGCAACAAGCTGATCGCGAGTGTGTGGACCACCAACGGTGAGGGTACCGTTGAGAACCCGGTAGCGCGCTACAACGGTCTGCTGAAAGATTACGACAAGGCCGAGCAGCTTTACCGGAAGGTAACCAAGGCCTATGCCAAGGGCGAACTGCCGATGACGGCGTTGCATCCGGAAGAACGTTTTGAGGCTGCGCTTGAGGCCGGTGTTTACACCAAGGAAGAGGCCGATTTCATGCGCCAGTATGAAACCGTGGTTCTGGAAATGCTGACGGTAGATGACTTCCCGTTTGATGCCTTTGCGCAGAACAAGGAGTCTGTGATTGATCACAACCCCGCCTGACAAGGAACTGCCCTGACATGTGGTTGTCTTTTCTTGCAGTCAGTGTTGGCGCCGTGATCGGCGCCAACCTGCGTTGGGCGCTGGGATTGTGGCTGAACACGACCTACCATGCTGTTCCCTACGGAACCCTGGTTGCCAATCTCAGCGGTGGCTGGCTGATTGGTCTGCTGATCGGCTATTTCAGTCACGGCACCACATTAGCGCCAGAATGGCGGCTTTTCGCCATCACCGGTTTGTGCGGTGCCTTAACCACCTTTTCCACGTTCTCGCTCGAGATGTTTGCCGCAATCCAGGAAGGCAAATGGGCCATGGCCATTACCGGTATTCTGGCTCACGTGGTTGGCTCCATCCTCATGACTGCGTTGGGAATTTACACCTTCGGCCTGGTGAAGGGTTGATGGGTACCACTACCTACATATTTTCTTGAAAATACCCTTGGCAAGCTTCGGATTCAGGAGTAGAGTGAAAGGCGTAGGAAAGATTCAGTAAAGCATTTCATGAATAAGACGTACCTCCGCAGTTAGTAGTGACCGTCCTGTTTTTGATTCCGCGAGTTCTGTATTTCCGCAAAACGCCGACTTGACACTATGAAGGTGAGAGGCGGCAGATAATATGATTGATTTCAGGAAGTTTAAGTATGTCTACTACTACCGGTACTGTTAAGTTCTTCAACGAAGCAAAAGGCTTTGGCTTTATCACTCGTGAAGGCGGCCCGGACGTTTTTGTTCACTACAGCGCTATTCAGGGCAGCGGTTTCAAAACTCTGGCAGAAGGCCAGCAGGTTGAGTTCACCGTTACCCAGGGCCAGAAAGGTCCTCAGGCGGAGAACGTTGTTGCCCTGTAATCCCTGATGGATTCGGCAATAACCGCCAAAAAGGCAGCTTCGGCTGCCTTTTTTAATGTCTGAAAATAGGCATTACATGATGCCCCGCTTTTGTCATTATCCCCTCTTTGTGTAATCTTTACCGGCCTGCTGCTCGTTTAACCGGAAGTCGAGATCTCCAGGAATCATTACATGCTCCGACTGCTAAAAGCTGCCTGGATCCTGTTCTGGGCCATACTGCTCACCCTGATCCTGTTTTTCCCGATCGTGATTGCTGCCCTGCTTGGAAAGCGTGGGGACGCCGCGTTTCATGGCACCCAGATCTATGCCTGGATCATCCTGAAGGTTTGCGGTATCCGCCTGAAAGTGCGTGGCAAGGAAAACATCGAACCGGGCCAGCGCTACGTGATTCTGAGCAATCATGCTTCCTATCTTGATCCGCCCGCACTGGTGCTAGCCCTCGGTCTGCAGTACCGGTGGGTGATCAAGAAGGAGCTGCGCAAGGTGCCCCTGTTCGGATTGGCTCTGGAGACGTCCCGGAACCTGTTTATCGACCGCTCCAAAGGCAGCGACGCCCTGGAAAGTATCAAGCGCGGTGTTGACCAGCTTCCGGACGGCACCAGCATACTGATTTTTCCGGAGGGTACCCGTTCGTGGGATGGCAAGTTGCTGCCTTTCAAGAAGGGTGGCTTTGTCATTGCCCAGGATGGTCAGCTACCGATTCTTCCCATAACCATCTGCGGCTCCCACCAACGTTTGCCCAAGGGCAGTGCGGCGTTCAGCAGCGGTGAGATTGAGATTGTAATCCATCCCCCGATGGCTTCCGGGGCTTTGCCGCTGGACGATTTGATGACCGACGTTCGCAACAGCATCGCGTCTTCCCTCTGAAAAAGAAAAACCCGGCGGTCAAGCCGGGTCCGTGACTCAGGGGCGTTGCCCGTTTTACTGGGCAAAAATGGCCTCGTAGAAACGCATGGTGCCTTCCCAGGAGCGGTTGGCGGCTTCTTCGTCATAGCCAATCGGCATGCCGAATTCCTCGGCGACCTTGTCGGCTCCCGGGTTGGTGAAGGAGTGCAATACCCCGGGGAAGCTCACCAGCGTGAGGTCTACTTCGGCGTCCTGCATCTCTTTCACCAGGCCGGCGACCTGCTCCGAGGGAACCATCTTGTCGGCACCACCGGTGTACACCTGAACCCTGGCTTTCACGGTTCCGGCTTCTGCGGTGATTGGGCTGCCAAGCGCGCCGTGGTAACTGACGACGCCGTCCAGATCCACGCCCATGCGTGCCATATTCAAGACGACTGCGCCGCCAAAGCAGTAGCCTTGTGCAGCAATGCGCGAAGCATCAACACTTTCATGATTCTGCAGGATTTCCATCGCCTTCATGAAGCGCGCTTTGACCTGGTCCATGTCCTTGGTCGCTTCCTGCATGAACTTCTGGGCGGTATCGGGATGATCTGCCTGTTTGCCGGAGCCATACATATCCAGAGCAAACGCCGTGTAGCCGGATGCCGCAAGCCGCTCCGCCTGATCTCGTGCGAATTCATTGTGGCCCCACCACTCATGGACCACCAGAACGCCCGGACGCTTCTCTTCGAACTCATCATCCCAGGCCATGTAACCGGTGAAGGTGGTTTCGCCGACCTTGTATTCGATAGTCTTGGTTTGCATTTCTGCCAGTACCTGCGTGCTTGCCAGAGTAAGTGAGAGGGTTGCGGCTGCCGCTGTTGCTTTCAGGGTTGTCATAATCTGTCCTGCTCCTTTTGAATCCGATTGTTTTATTTCCGAACATCCAATTGCCAACCTGATATTACGAGTCATCCTGAAAATGGTAGCAGATGGTGAAATGGGCGCTTTTTGGGAAAACAAAAGGCCGACACTGCGTATCGGCCAAATGAAGGGCAGGGCATTCTTCTCGACGACCAATAAGAGGGGATGGTCGTGCATTAAGTCTAGCTCAGGTAAAGGAGTGCTCAAGCTCGACTATCCCATCCCCCAATAGCATTGTCAGATAATGCCTGGCGGCGTATTCACTTGTGCTGCGGAACAATGAGCTTTCGCCCTCGATGTGGACTTCATAACGGAAGGGCCTGAAGAAGCCACTTACTTCCCTGATGCCCAGCTCCAGGAGCTCGACACATCTTTGCTTGCAGGACCAAAGGACACGAGCTTCCACGCCTTCGATCGCGTTTTCCATAATTGACATATATGCCCTCGTTAAAACGACGCGCAGATAGATCTGCTTAAGAGGGCTCATCCTGAGCACATCACCCAAATAGGGTGCCAACTGGATTTTCCTTTAGACGGCGATATTTAAACAATCCTTTGTTTCGGGACCGTGAAAAGCATTAACGGGAAAAGGAAAAACCGGCCCCCGTCCGGGAGCCGGACAACAAGATCGACTTCTGATCTTCGAGAGAGCGGGCAGTGTGAAGGCCAAGAGTGACAATTCGGTTACGTAAATATTGCGGGCGCAATATAATTTCATGAATTCAACGGGCGAACGATGTCGAACGCTGAGGTAAAGCCCTCCGGACTGACTTGGTCTGAATTCAACATATCCTGCGAGTGAGGCGTCTCAAGGATTTGAAATTTGCCAACAGCGTACGCGATCTCAAAGTCCAGATCTCCGAAGAGGCGTGCTGTAACACATATCTGACGAGGATCAGCCTGAACAACATCTGCGACGGCTACAGCGGTTGAAAAACAGGACGGAGGAGCTGGAGGTAACTGGAACTCGATACAGCTTACTTCGCCGTCAGGCACTAACGTGTTGGCGCTGAGAGAGGCTGCATTGAACAGGAGCTGGAATATCGTTGAATCAAGAATATGGCCGGATGGAGAAAGTGAGAATGGAGAGAGGTGCATGGATAAGGAGCAGTGGCCACGCTCAATCTCAACACTCGGACGGAATCGTAGACCCGCTGTGGAGAAGAGAAATCTGGACTTTAGGCTGTTCAAAGAATCCATGCCTTGGCCCTCATGGCCGCATTTCTTGATACGGATACCAGGAAACAAAAAACCGGGACACTAGGTTCCCGGTAATGAAGATCCACTGGTAAATCACACGATGATGGCGATCAACAGCAAGTAAAGATTGCCTGATTTTTATGACATTCTCATGACTTTGTACCGTTTTGGTGCATTTCTTTTGCAAAAGTCTTCCAGTCTACGATGTTGCCCTCGGCATCAAAGTGGACAAACCCGGCGTAATCATCGTCGTCGTGCCAGGTTTTAATATACCCAATCAACTCGCCACCATCTGCAACCATTTCGAAAGAGGCGCGCGTTTCGTCTTCTTCAGACCTATCCGCCCATTCGTCGTCGATGCTCAGGAGGGTGTAATTGGGGTCGTTCATCAGGGCAAGGGCAAGAAGATCAGGGTTCATGGGTGGGGACTCCATTGGTTTAGGTCATTAAGGGGAGGTCAGGCTAAATGTTGTTGGTTTCCCGGAACTGATCAATCTCCAAGCGAACACTCATAGCCAACTCCTGCTCCTCCAAGCGATCCAGTAGCGCCCGCAGTGCAAGTATCTCAGCCTCATCTACCCGCCCATTTGAACCGGCTAGTGCTTCCAAAGTGATCAACTCTCTTGCATCAAAAACATGGTCATTGGCAAAGCCGATCAAAAACGAGTATCCAATGAGTTCCTTGACTTGTGGTTGTGCGGACATGACTAGATCCTCAGTGCTCTCTAGTCATCCTTATCCCAAATTCATAACAGTTTTATGAACGCTCCAGGAGACTCAGAGAGCAGGTGCTTCGCCTCGCTGTGTGCACGGTCCTGCAAGTTGTGCAGCTTCGCCTGAATGGCGTTCTTTACGAGTTCAAAATCCTTTTCATCGAGCTCCAGAGCCTCCCGGTGGTCGATGAGATAATCCCTCAAAACCGCATAGTCGTTCGCATCACCCTGGGTCTCGGTGAGATTCTGAAGCTGCGACACTTTCGATTTGAGGCCCTTTCCGAACATCGGTCGAAGGATTCTCAAGCAGTAAAAGAGATCTTTGGACCGTTTCCGAAACTCATGAAAGTCCTCGATCTCTTCAGATTCACGGGCTTTCTTTTCTGCTTTACGGGCTTTCTGGTAGATTTTTTTGAGGTTTGGAACGAGATCAGAAAGGGATTTGGGGAGGCTCCAATTTTTTGGCTCCTTGTTGTGTGAGTCGACTTCCAGTGCAAGGTTCAGGAAAAAATCACTTCCTTTTTCAGCGAGCGGATCAAGCTGGGTTTGTGACGATAGAAAGCCTGAAACCGTGTCGGCAGGCGCCCCCTGCAACGATGGCGTCTCAGCTGTGAGGCCGTTCCAGGTTATTGTCCGAACAAGCGCATCCCTGTTGCCCGATAATTTGGCTGAGACCTCTTTGTAGAACGACTGATTGTCGCTAAAGTCCTCCTTATCCATATGCGGCTTGACGAGGCGCAGCATGGCCCGAATCTCCTTGCATCCTTTCCGAGCCTCATGAACCCCAGTCTCGGGATCCCGGCACGCTCGGAGAAGTGAGAGCGCGATGTCGTCATTGATTGACCGCATTAGCCGTCTCAGGTGCCTCGCAAAATTGCCGTTGGGACTCAGTCTGTAGCGCATGACGTTACCTCGCTTCACCGAACAGTGTTAAAGATCGATTGTCTCAACATTGCAATACTATGAGAGGATTCTGGGAGCTGAAAGTAGTGGCAGAAAGCTACTCTTGCTCTCAATCATGGCCCACCTTTCGCCCAAGACGCCAGATGCCCCGACTTTTTTTCTGGTGTTGATAAAGAGGCATGATTCAATCGCTAAGATGTCATGTTCATCGGGCAGTATGGTTTGGAGAGGTAAGTCGATGAGTGAAAGAAACCTCCATTTCAAGGCATTATCGTCCTTGTACCTGTCATCAACGTCCGATGCCTGGATCCGTCCCAACGTTGAGCTGGAAAATGGTTATTGTTCGATGTCTGTAAGACTCACTCCTTTCGCCAATACTCCATGGGGAGTGGTCAAGGAATCTGTCATCTTTCAACTATTGCACGATGCCTCTCATTTAGCCGGCAATACCCAGGAAACCTCGCTGCTGGCCAAATGTGACAAGTTTGAATTGCAGCCTCTCCAGGTCCTTTGGGAAAGCCGCGTTGTAGCTGTAGCTAGAGTCATTAATTCCGACCTCCATCAATGGACCATTGAGTCGACCCTTTATGATGAAGCGGAGAACGAAATCGCCTGGGCTCGCAGCTGGTTTTCCCGCTCCAATGTTTTGCTTGAGACGATCGCTCCCTACAAGAATCAGATTCTCAAATTAAGCCAGGACTGGAATTGACTTAAAGATGTCAGAAGGGCCTTCCGTGGCCCGAGAAGCTGGTCTGATGGTTAATTAGCGGGGAAGTCAGTCCAACCGTCGAGCCAGCTTTGGGCAGATACCGGGCTCACAGCACCTACAAAGTTGGCCGACTCATCAAAGAACTCGCTTTGTGGTGGGCGTGTCGCGTTCATTTGCCTCAGTTGCACCTTGGGCATGAAAACCGGATTGGTGAGGTCTTTGGCGTTAGGGAACAAAGCAGTTTCAACACGGAATATATTGTTGTTTTTTGGTTCTTCCATCCAGGCTTGCTCGCTGAAGCCGAAGTCGTCGTCATCCTTGCCTGATTCCTGGGTGACTCTTCCTAAATGCCCGAGGTTGGCCAAGAGGTTGTTACCGAAAGTCAGTCTGGCTCGATTCACAAGGGAAAGTACGTTGTCACGGGTGTCGATAGCCTCAATGGCGTAGCTGTCGATCAACATATTGTGAAAATGGCCACCTGAGCCCTCCCGCAGCACCATGCCTCGGTGCTTTTTCTGGCTGTTGCCGCCGCCAACAAGTGTGACGTTGTAGAATGTGGGTTCTGAGCGGGGCAGGGCTTCGTGGTCGTTACCGTTGTTATCACCCTCGAACGCGTTGTCTCCGGCATCCGGGTGCTGTTGGATTACTGCGAATTGGACGTTTCCAGTCCAGCCCCAATCCCAGTCGATGCTATCGTCTCCGGCACCAGAGATGACGATGTTTTTGAGATCGACATTGCCACCAAACATTTCAATACCATCGTCCAGGGATCGGTGAACCTGCACATTCCTGACAATCGTGTTGCTACCGCACCCGCCTAGGGTAAGGCCATTCAGTTCGTTGTCTTTATAGACCTCGAAGCCAGCGAATTCGATTCGGGTAAATTCCACAACCCCACAGGAATCTTCGGCGTCAGTACCGCCGAATGCACCCCGTGTCTCACCTTCGGGAAGACCCTCGATGGAGGCTTCGGGCTGATTCACCGGTGCGTTGCCAAGCAGAACAACACCACCCCAATCGCCACGGGATCGGTTGCCCTCAGTCTGGGCACTGGTAAAGACTATTGGTTTGTCTGCTGAGCCTCGGGAAAAGAGCTTCGAATTTGCGGTCACGACAAGCGCTGATCCATGTTCGCCTTCGACGGTAACACCCGGTTCTATGTTGAGATTGGAGTTCTCAACATAGATGGTTTTCTCAAGGATGTACCGTTTACCAGATTCCCATGTGGTATCAACCAGAATGTCAGAATCAACGCGTACAGAACGGTCTTCAAATGCAGTGAACCCGACTGCCGTCGAACCAATGGCCAGAATCGGGAAAATGATCAGCGCATTGCGCCGTAACCAGCCTTTTTTTCCAGTGCGGGGTTCTTCGGGTGCTTCAAAGCGGGCAGTAGTTTCTTTCGCCATAAGCGGTTGCCCGTCGTCATTAAGTTGTATCTCCTTGGCGAGCGCCTGAAGTTCTGGGGTACCAGATAACTCGACCCTTCTGAGTACATCCGCACGATAAGCGGGTTCTCTGAGGAGCGTATTAAGGTGAATGAATTCGACGCCGGGGCAGGCGCCCTTATCAATGCGACGTTTTAATCGCCATAATTTTTCGACTAACAGGGAAGAATCGCCAGACATGGGGAACTACTCTTCGTTGAAGTGGACCCCAGACTCTAGCTTGCAACCATTAAGATCAGATTAAACCTGTAGCTGAACTATTTGCCTGAATGCTGCCAACTCTGATGTTCTATAGCAGACCGATCGCTTTCGCTTCACGTTCGAGGCTTTCCCGGAATTCGGGATCTGCGATATTAATAAGTGCTCTAGCCCTCTGAGGGATCGAAAGGCCTTTAAGATTGACGCAGCCATGTTCCGTCACGACCATGTGAACGTCGTTCCTGGGGTCGGTCACGGTGCCGCCCCGAAGCCTTGGCACGACACGGCTAACGTTTCCGTCCTGCGCCGTTGAACGGAGGGCCACGAAGGAACGACCGTTTCTGGCCGCGTAGGCACCACGAACGAAGTCCAGTTGCCCGCCGCTTCCCGAGAATAGTCGGTCACCCAATTGCTCTGAATTGATCTGACCGGTCAGATCGATTTCCAGCGCTGAGTTGACGGAAACCATGTTCTCGTTTAACCGGATAATGTCGGGGTTATTTACCCAGGATGCCGGATAGCCAACGATGGAGGGGTTGTCGTCCAGGAAGTCGTAGAGCTTTCTGTCCCCAAGGGCGAAGGTGAACACGTGCTTGTGCTGCATCCAGGTTTTCCGCTTGCCGTTGATGGCGCCAGACTGAATCAGCGGCATCATTGCAGGAGAAAACAATTCGCTGTGCAAACCCAGGTCTTTATGGTTGGTGAGGCCTGCCAGTACAGCATTCGGTACCCCTCCCACGCCGATCTGAAGTGTGTCGCCGTCATGGATCTGATGAACGATCTGGTCGGCAATTCTGAGGTCGACGTCGGTTGGAGAGCTGGGTGTGGCCTCGATCAGTGGCTCATCGTGTTCCACGATCAAGTCGACTTCCGAGATGTGAACAGAGCACTCACCAAAGGTGCGAGGCATGTAACGATTGACCTCGACAATGACTTTTCTGGCTTTTCGGATAACAGACGCGCCGTAATCGGCGTTGGTGCCCAGGCTGAAATAGCCATGGCGATCCATCGGCGAAACCGTCACGAGAAAGCACTCGGGATCGATGTGTTCGGTTAACAGGCGACCGGCCTGGTGCAACATGGCCGGTACAAATTCGATCCAGTTCCTGGATCCGGATTGCGCAATCGCGTCCCTGTCCGAGTGGCTGAGAAACAAGGGGCGGGGAGTGACAAACTCCTGCAAGTCTGGCGCCAAAAGGGTTTTGCGCAGAGCTTCGGTACCATGAAGGTAATAGAAAGCCAGAGGGCCGATCAGTCGATCCTTCAGCGCATCCGCAGTCGTTGCCATCAGGGCGGGCGGTTGGGCAGCGCTCATACCCAGGATCAGATTTTTACAATTGACGAGTGTCGCGACCGCTTCATGGGGCAGTCGCTTCCGCTCCAGGTAAAGAGCCTCTAATCCCGGATCCAGACGAGCCATATGCAACCAGCCTCATGTTCTCTGAAATAACTCCAAGAATGGTCGCCTGTTGTGACGATTCAATGAACAAAAAGTGACCAACGCATGAGGTGTGTTCGCGCTCACGTGGCCAGATGGGCCAATCTCAATTCCCTGAGCATGGGCCGCCGCTTTTTTTGGTGGCTTTGCATGCGCTTTAAAATATTGTCCAGAGCCTGCACCGCCTCGGTGATGTGAGGGCCTTTGTTAAGCATCACGCATTCCGCTCTGTGCGCCATAACAGCATCTGATATCTCGGCTCGTGATGGCACGCCCTTTCGGGCGAGATTCTCAAGCACCTGGGTTGCCCAGATGACAGGCACGTGCGCCGCTTCACAGACCGACAGTATCTCCTCCTGAACCTCGGCCAGACGCTCGTAGCCGCACTCCACGGCTAAATCCCCGCGGGCGATCATCACGCCACAGCATGGCCAACGCATGGCGGCCAGCAACATCCTCGGCAGGGTTTCGAACCCTTTCCGGGTTTCGACTTTGAGCACAATTGGTAACGTTTCTGCGCCAAGCTTCTTGAGTTGTTCTTGCAACAACTCGACATCTGCAGCTGAGTTGGCGAATGACATCTCCACAACGTTGGCATGCTCTGCGATGAACGCAAGGTTCCTGAGGTCTTCTTCGGTCAGTGCGCTGATGTTCAGTTGGCTGTCAGGCAGGTTGATGCCCTTCGCGCTGCGAAGTTTGCTTCCTTCCGGGCGGGCATGTTGAATCCGCACCCAGAATTGCTCGGACTCAACCATTTCAATAACTCCACCGATCTTTCCATCATCAAACCAGATGGTTTCTCCTTCTCGAACCTGTGAAACCACGACAGGCATTGTGCAGCTTATGGTTGCCGGACTAATAAGGTTGCCCGCAGTGTCCCTTTCCTCATTGCGTCCCTGAACCAGGTCTGAGGTTACCAGAACCACGTCGTCCCTCTTCAGGTGCAAGACGCCTTCTTGGGGCGGGAAGTCCTGGATTTCTGTATGCACCCGAGGGAGTTGCCTTCCGTTCTTGAGTTGTATAGTTACGCCGGGTCTTATGTAGCAAGCCTTAATGCTCTCCACGCAGCAGCCAGACTCAGTAATAGCCACCACGGTCCATTTTCGGGATTTTTTCCTTGCGTCAGTCAGTGTTATTTCGTCACAAGGATTGAGGCATTTTAAAAAGCTCTCTGAGACCTGGAATTGGGCTGCACAGTCCTCTGGGGCAACCGACGGGTTTTCGGAGGAGGTAAGCCAAACCCGGGCAGGGATTACTGTAATTCCGTAGTCATCCCTTTTGGGACGAACATGAACGACTTTTGCCCCCGGCTCAATGTCTCCGGTTCTAATCTTGGGCCCGCCAAGATCCATGAAAATACGGCAGTTTCGGCCCAGACTCTGCTCTGCGCTTCGAAGGTTGCCGATCATGGCTTGCCAGATCTCCGGACTGTCATGCGCACAGTTAATCCGCATGCAATCCATCCCCTTCTCCATCAGTTGATGAATTATGGATGGGTCGTGGCCGGCTTCGGTAGGCATTGTGACCATGATGCGAACAGTGCGCCCGCTCTGATAGGTCCCCATTAGTTGATCGGCGTGATCGCTGAGGAGGCGGAAACCATCCTGGATTGAAGAAGGCATTTCGCTCTCTTCATTCGCAATACAAGTCTGCTGTCCCAGAATTGCCCCCAATACTCGAATTACTGCATTAAGAGTAGGCAGCACACATGACTCAGCGCGGCCGAGAGACGACAGACCCAATAACGAGAGCCTCTGTTGCAGGGGCCGAATGTCGTGCTGTCTGAGTGAAAGGTAGTGGAGCAGGTTTTTGGCGCTGGCCACATAGGCAGGATCCAGGTGCTCCAACTGGTTCCGATGACCGGCAGCGTCCTTGGTGACAGTATCACGGAGGTGTTTAAGGGCATCGAGAAGGCTACCAACCTCTTCGATCTCGAAAGGCGTCAAGGTTGATGTCTCTTCCATGCCAAACCTCCTGGCTGGTGCGTCGGCACCGGCATGATCCGTAAAAGCCAGACGGACCAGTGAATGTTCATTAAGACAATGTCGATAAGTGGTGTTGCAGTTTTATGAAGCTTTTATTGCGCGACCCGGGAGTCTTAGAGAATGAATAGGCGACGGGGTAGAATTGCAAAGATTTAAAAATTGTATTTATCGGTTTGCCCAAGGGCTCCTGCTGTATGAGAACAATCGCCTTTTATAGTCCGAAAGGCGGTGTCGGAAAAACCGCCTCCGCCGTCAATATTGCCTATCTGGCCAGCGAAAGTGGATGCTCGACGTTGCTTTGGGACCTGGATTCCCAGGGTGCTGCAAGTTTCTACCTCTCTGGTGGTGAGCCTGGGAAAGGAAAAAAGATTTCAAAGCTTCTGGAGGGCAAAGTACCCATTGCGGAGTTCATCGAAGAGAACGTATACCCCGGTCTAGACTTCATCCCAGCCCACAAGAGTTTCCGGAACCTGGATATCCGTATTGAAGAAGACGAGCGTTCATTGCCATTGAAATCCATGCTCGCGCCTCTTGCTGAGGAAACGAGCCTCGTTGTCCTTGATTGTCCACCGGGTCAGTCTCGTCTTACCGAGCAGGTTTTGAGGGTAGCCGATGTTGTCTATGTACCGCTGGTACCGACCTGGCTTTCTATGAATAGCTGGCGTCAGTTTCGGGATTTTGTTCGTGATAAAAAGCTTGGCCAGAAAAAACTGAGACCTTTTTTTACTCTTGTTGACCGCCGTAAGAAACTCCACCGAGAGCTCTGCGAGCAAGCTCCAGATTTATTTGATCGGCACATGGAAGCGATGATTCCCTATTCAAGCGCCGTCGAGCGCATGGGCGAGGAGGGGTTACCCCTCGAAATCTTAAGTCCCAGATCCAATCCGGCCCAAAGCTACAGAAAGCTCTGGAAGGAAATCCAGTCCGAGCTAAGCATATGAATTGTCGACGGGGCGTCGCTGCATAGTTCAGGCCTTGCAGAGCAGTATTGGAGTAAGACTGATGAGACAATGGATCCTTTTTTTGTGGCTTGCGACCCCCGGTCTTTCAGCGGATGTCTTGCCTTCTGATTCGTTCGCACCTGCCATATTGTTTAATTCCGCGATTGTTCTTGACGGCTCTTACAACGAGAGTCTTCTGGCCGGAATGGAACAGTTCGAACAACGGAAAGGCGTTCCTTTCACCCGGATGGCGACTGCTGACCCGATTCTTTACCGCCAGTCTCTGGAATCCCTGGCAATGGCGGGGCATTCGCCAATCATCGTGCCCGGGGGGTGGCACTCAGTCAATTGTCGAGGCCATAGCGCCATCATTCCCCGAAACTACCTTTATTTCGATTGGTTATCAGACGGATGCGCCGAACGTACGGTCAATCCTTTTCAGGGAGTGGGACGGTGCTTATCTTGCCGGAGTTCTGGCTGCCTACCGTAGTCCGAACCGGAAAGTCGCGTTTATGGGCGGGCTTCCGGTCCGTTCGGTAAAAGAGCTGGAGGCTGGATTCCGCGCAGGATTTAACCGTATCCTGCCGGATGGTCAGATCACCAGTCTTTATTTGTCTGAATATTCCGATCGCCCATGGGACGACGAGAGCAAGGCCAAAGAGCTCGGGAGGCAACTGTTCAGCAGTGAGCATGACATCGTGTTTGCTGCGGCAGGTAGCAGTGGCAAGGGAGCATTAGCGGCAGCCGCTGAAGCTGACAAGCTTGCGATTGGAGTGGACCAGAATCAAAACGGTTTGTATCCCGGTCATGTCCTTACATCTGTTGTAAAGCATCTGGATAGAGCCGTTTACGTGGCGTTGATCAGTGAACGCTGGCAACTATGGCGTTCGCCTGTCAAAAGATTGGGCCTGGCTCAGGGTGGTGTGTCCATAAGTATTGATGAAAACAATCTGCCTCTGTTATCCGAAGACATGATGGTGGTACTCCAGAAGAATCGGAGCCGGCTTTTAGCGGAATCGAATGGCTTGGAGGGGGACACCGACGGCGTCGATCAAGATATTGCAAAGCCGCAGTCTCTGATAGTGGCCGTTCCTGACGAGGTTCGATTTCCATTTATTCAAGCCGATGACTCCGGGATCACCGGAATCGCCATAGATGCTCTGGGCATGCTTAGTCGGCAATTGGGCGTAGAGTTCGAGTACCAGGTCTTGCCGACTCGACGAGGGGTCCATTCGCTTGGGGAATCGGTCGACGGTTTTATAGCGATCTCGCACAGTGACGATACTGAGAGGCGTGGGGTTTTCCCGATGCGGGACGGTGACGTTGATGAAGACCGAGCCTTAATGACCTGGGATCTGGCGGCTTTTCAACTGATCAATCAAGACCTCGCCGATGCTTCCATACTGCAACCGCCCATAACGATACCTCCGGGATCGGGAACAGACAATCTGAAAGAACTCCAGGGCCTCGAAAGCCACGTTATCGGTAGTGTAGAGCGGCAGTTGAATATGTTGCTACGCAGGCATGCGAAAACGGCTCTGGCAGACGCGTTGCATGCGGATCATCTTATAGACAATCGGCCCGAGTTTGCCGGAAAAATCCGAAAAGTGGCGGCATCAGTGTCCAAGGAATCAAGCTACTTGGTTTTATCGAAAGCCTTTTACCAGCAGTATCCTGAATTCAGCGAGATCTTGTGGAACAGGCTGTCGGAGATTCGGGAATCTTTCGAGCTTTGGGATGGGGTAGATCGTTATTTTCGGTAGCCTCGATGGCCGCACCAAGAAGCTTTGTTGACTAGACTAAGCCTAGATACTCGCAAGTCCGGACTGTTTGGAGGTTGTCTATGAAAATCGGCGTGCCCAGGGAAATCAAGAACCGCGAATACCGTGTAGGCATGACGCCAGCTGCGGTTCACGAGCTGTGTGGCCACAATCATGAGGTTTTTGTGGAAACCGGGGCTGGCGCTGCCATCGGATTTTCTGATGAGGATTATCGCCAGGCAGGGGCCCGGATTATTGATACCGCGAGGGAGGTTTTCGACACGGCCGAGTTGATCGTCAAGGTCAAGGAGCCCCAGGCCGAAGAGCGGGCCATGCTGAAGCCGGAACACACCCTCTTCACTTATCTCCACCTGGCTCCGGACAAGGCCCAGACCGACGATCTGGTGAAGTCTGGAGCTACCTGTATAGCCTATGAAACTGTTACGGACCGTGCGGGCCATTTGCCCCTGTTGGCGCCGATGTCGGAAGTTGCAGGGCGTATGTCGATCCAGGCCGGCGCCCACTGTCTGGAGAAGGCCATGGGTGGGCGCGGCGTCCTGCTGGGCGGTGTGCCCGGTGTCAGCCCGGCCCGGGTCGCGGTGGTCGGTGGTGGTGTCGTCGGCCAGAACGCCGTTGCCATGGCAGTAGGGCTTGGCGCCCAGGTGACGGTTCTGGACCGAAATATGGAGGTACTCCGACACCTGGACCATCTCTACGGCAACCGCATAACCACGCTGTTTTCCACGGCCCAGACCCTCGACCAGGCGGTAACCGAATCGGATCTAGTCGTTGGCAGTGTTCTCATTCCCGGAGCTTCGGCGCCCAAGCTGATTACCCGTGACATGATCCGCCGCATGCCGGAGGGGAGCGTCATCGTAGACGTTGCCATCGACCAGGGCGGCTGTGCTGAAACCTCCCGGGCAACTACCCACGACGACCCCACGTATATTGTTGATGGTGTGGTACATTACTGCGTGGCGAATATGCCGGGTGCCGTGGCGCGTACCTCCACGCTGGCGCTGAATAACGTCACCTTGCCTTTTGTGGCGGCCCTGGCTAATAAGGGTCCGGACCGGGCGATGAAGGAAGATCCGCACCTCAGGGCCGGGCTGAACGTGGCTGCCGGCAAGGTGACCTACAGGGAAGTGGCAGAAGCGACCGGGCACCCATACACAAACCCTGAATCCCTGTTGGGATCCTGAGTGTGAAATCCTCGGAGAAACCATGAAATTGATCGGATCCACCACTTCACCCTACGTTCGGCGCATTCGAATCCTGCTGGATGAGGAACCCTATGAATTCGTCAATCTCAATATCTATGGTGAAGGTCGGGACGAACTGCGGCGTAATAATCCGACCCTGAAAATTCCGGTGCTCGAAGACGGCGGCCAGGAAATCTATGATTCCCGGATCATCGCCCGTTATATCAGTGCCAAGCAGGGCCGTGACCCGCTGACCTGGGACCAGGAGAACCAGCTGACCATGGTAGATGGTGCCAACGACTCCGCGGTTACCATGCTGCTCTCGGAGAAGTCCGGCATTGATACCGGCGAAGACCTGATGTTCTACAACCTCCAGCGTGAGCGGATCATGACCACCTTACGCACGCTGGCGGCGATGGTGGAGGACGGTCAGTTCGAAACCTGGAATTACCCCGCTATCTGTCTGTACTGCCTGGTGGACTGGCTGGACTTCAGGGATCTGGTGGACTTCTCGGGTGTGGAAAGCCTGTTGTCCTATCGTGACAGCCACAGGGATTACCCGTGGGTTGCCGAGACCGATCCCCGCAATTCCTGATTCCGGGCGGCCGGCAACCGTCGGCCGCCTATCTCATAATTTAAGTTGAAATTAAGCCTTCTGAAAGGTTGCAGAAGCTATTCTGTGCTTTTATCTTTGGTCATTACTTAATCATTTAAGTGCTCATTCCGGACCCTGGTCCGATTTTTTTGAGCTACCGTCTTAATGCATTAAGTTTCAGATAAATTGCATCAAAAACAGACCTTACAAAAACAATACGAGGTTCCGACAAAATGAATTCTGGTAAGACACCAATCCGTAATCCCCTGGCCGTGGCAGTCTCTATGGGCCTGCTGGCCACGATGCCCCTGGCCGCCCAGGCCCAGGATAGCGTGGAAGAACGCCTTTCCGCGCTGGAAGAAAAGCTCGCCGAAGTCGAGCCCCAGGCCACAGGTGCCGAGGGATTTTCTTTCAATACCTACGCACGTTCTGGTCTGTTGCTGAATGGCGACCTGCAAAGTGCCCCGGGCGGCCCCTACCTGACGCCCGCCGGTTCTGTGGGCGGCGCGGTAGGCAGACTGGGAAACGAGCCCGACACTTACCTTGAGGCAATACTCAACTACAAGCAGGAAGCTGAGAACGGCACAAAATCCCACTACCGCCTGATGATCGCCGATTCCACCACCTCCAGTAACGACTGGACGGCCGGTGACGGCGCCCTGAACGTTCGTCAGGCCTACGTGGAATTCAGTGATCTTGCCGGTTTTTCCGGAATCTTCCGGGATTCTGCGATTTGGGCCGGTAAACGGTTTGACCGCGACAATTTCGACATTCACTGGCTCGACAGCGATTTCATCTTCCTCGCCGGCCTTGGTGCGGGCGTTTACGATGTGAAGTTCACCGAATCGGTGAAATCCAATTTCTCACTCTACGGCAGAAGCTTCATTGACTTCCCGTCCGACCCGCAGACAGCAACCGAAACCTCAAGCACCGACAGTCTGATCCTGACCGCCAACAACTATTTCGGCAACGTTCAGTGGATGCTCAACGGCATCAACGCCCAGGATAACGAGACCCGGGTTGTGGGCGGCGTACAGGAAGCGGCAGACACCGGTTTTCACACTATGCTGGCCTACCACGGCGGTGACTTCTTCGGCCTGTCCGATGGCAACTTCAAGGTGGCAGTGATGCATGGCCAGGGCCTGGGTGCCGAGGCCAAGAACATCGGTGCGGACGGCGATCTGCATGAAGATGCGGTCAGCACTCGTCTGGGGATTTACGGTACCACTTACCTGAGCGAGAACTGGCGCATTGCCCCGGCCATCCTGGCGGAAACCAGCGAAGACCGCTACATCAAGGGGGATGAGTATCAGTGGCTGACGTTCAATGCCCGGTTGGCCCACGAGATCGGCAGCAACTTTGAAATGCAGTACGAGGCCTCCTGGCAGACCATGGATATCACCCCGCTGGGCTATGCCGGTCGGAATGCGGTTGACGGTGACTACTCCCGGTTTACCGTGGCGCCCACTTTCAAACCTCAGGTCGGAGGCTTCTGGAACCGGCCGGAGATCCGGGTGTTTGCCAGCTACTCCACCTGGGATGACGAGCTGGACGGCTATGCCGCCGGCGACGCCCTGGGCGAGGCCGACACCGACTTCACCAGCGGCCAGTGGACCTTTGGTACGCAGATGGAAATCTGGTTCTGAAACCGACAATAACAAACCGAGGTGACTAACATGTCCAGATTCAATCGTAACCTGTGGATGGTCGGCAGCCTGGCGGCGTTTGCCTTCGCTGGCGGTGTGCAGGCCAAGACTATCACCATCTCCTGTGGTGCCGTGGGTGCCGAGAAGCAGCTTTGTGAGGAAGGCACCCAGGCCTGGGCCGAACAGACCGGCCACGAGGTGAAGGTGGTTTCCACGCCTAACTCGGCGACTGAACGCCTTTCGCTGTATCAGCAACTGCTGGCGGCCCAATCTGAGGATGTCGACATCTTCCAGATCGACGTGGTCTGGCCCGGCATGCTGGCCCAGCACCTGGTGGACCTCTCGGAGTATACCAACGGTGCCGAGGATACCCACTTCGAGTCCCTGGTCCAGAACAACACCGTGGACGGCCGGCTGGTGGCCATGCCCTGGTTTACCGATGCGGGCGTGCTGTATTACCGCAAGGATCTCCTGGAAAAGTATGACCAGGAGGTTCCGGAAACCTGGCAGCAACTGACCGACTCTGCTCGCGTGGTGATGGCCGGTGAGCGTGAAGCCGGTAATGACCGCTTCTGGGGCTTTGTCTGGCAGGGCAGGGCCTATGAAGGTCTCACCTGCAACGCTCTTGAGTGGGTTGCCTCCCATAACGGTGGCACGGTGGTGGACGCCGAAGGCAATGTCACCATTAACAATCCCCAGGCCCGGGAAGCGCTGGCGCTGGCCAGCACCTGGATTGACGACATCTCCCCGCGTAGCGTGCTGAACTACACCGAGGAAGAGGCGCGGGGCGTGTTCCAATCCGGCAATGCGCTGTACATGCGTAACTGGCCCTACGCCTGGAGCCTGGCCCAGAGCGATGACAGTCCGGTGAAGGACAAGGTCGGCGTCGTGGCACTGCCCAGAGGTGGCGAGCAGGGCACTCATGCCGGAACCCTGGGCGGCTGGCAGCTGGCTGTTTCCCGCTACTCCGCCAACAAGGACGAAGCGGCGGACCTGGTCCGGTTCCTGACCAGCTACGAGGAGCAGAAACGGCGGGCGATTCAGGGTAGCTACAACCCCACCATTCCCGGCCTCTATGAGGATGAGGAAGTCCTGACGGCGGTACCCTTCTTCGGAGAGCTGTTCGAAACCTTCAAGAACGGTGTGCCCAGGCCTTCTTCGGTGACCGGTGAAAGCTACGGCCGGGTCAGCAATGCGTTCTTCAATGCCACCCATCAGGTGCTCTCTGGCGAGGCGGAGCCAGAGCAGGCGTTGAATGGTCTGGAGCGTCAGCTTCAGCGTCTTGGCCGCCGGGGCTGGTAACCGGCCATGGCTCATACCACACCGGCACCTGCAGAAACGGCCGCGGCCGGCAAATCGCCGGCCCGGCCCTTTCCCGCCAAACGGCAAGCCAGCCGGGTGCGCCGCCAGCGCCTGCGAGCGGCATGGCTGTTCCTGATTCCCATGCTGGTGGTGCTGGCTGCCGTGGCGGGCTGGCCACTGATGCGAACCATCTGGTTCAGCTTCACTGATGCCAGTTTCGCCAACATCAGCGAGTACGGCCTGGTGGGCTTCGAAAACTACCTGGTCTACGACAACGGCGCCTGGTATGGCGTGTTGGCCGACCCGACCTGGTGGAATGCGGTGTGGAACACGCTGTTCTTCACCGTGGTGTCGGTGGGCATGGAGACCGTGCTCGGACTGATCATCGCGTTGACCCTGAATGCCCAGTTCCGCGGTCGGGGCTGGGTCCGGGCTGCCACCCTGATTCCCTGGGCGGTGCCGACCATTGTTTCGGCCAAGATGTGGGGCTGGATGCTCCACGACCAGTTCGGGATCATCAATGAGATGCTGCTGGGCATCGGCCTGATTTCAGAGCCACTGAACTGGACGGCCAACGCCGATCTGTCCATGTGGGCGGTCATTATGGTCGATGTCTGGAAAACCACGCCCTTCATGGCCCTGCTCACGCTGGCGGCCCTGCAGATGCTGCCCTCGGACTGCTATGAGGCGGCAAAAGTGGACGGCATTCATCCGGTACGGGTGTTTTTCAAGGTCACCCTGCCGTTGATCCTGCCGGCGTTGATGGTCGCGATCATTTTCCGGGTGCTTGATGCCCTGCGGGTATTTGATGTGATCTATGTGCTGACATCCAACAGTGCGGACACCATGTCCATGTCGGTTTACGCCCGACAGCAGCTGGTGGAGTTCCAGGATGTCGGATACGGTTCGGCGGCTTCCACGGTGCTGTTCCTGATCATTGCCCTGCTGACCATCAGCTATCTCTACCTTGGCCGCAAACAGATCGGGGGTGAGGCATGAACCGCAAACTGCTGAAGAAAATCGCGGCGAAAACCGGTTTCGCTGTCCTGCTGGCAGGAATCCTGTTGTTTACGGTGTTCCCCTTCTATTACGCGATCGTGACCTCGTTCAAGAGCGGCTCCGAGCTGTTCGATGTGACCTGGTGGGTGAGCTCGTTCGATTTCTCCAATTACCTGTCGGTGATTGGCGACGGCTCCTTCGTGGGTAGCATCTGGAACTCGGTGCTGGTGTCCTTCGCCACGGTGATCATTGCTATGGCATTTGGCCTCACAGCCGCCTATGCCCTTGGCCGGGTGCAGTTCCGGGGCCGGAGTGCGGTGTTGATGATTGTGCTCGGGGTATCGATGTTTCCCCAGGTTGCAGTGCTATCCGGGCTGTTCGAGGTGATCCGCGCCCTGGATCTGTACAACAACCCGCTGGCGCTGATCTTCTCCTACACCATCTTCACATTGCCGTTCACGGTCTGGATTCTGACCACCTTCATGCGGCAGTTGCCGAAGGAGCTGGAAGAGGCCGCCATTGTTGACGGTGCCTCGCCCATGACCACGCTGTTCAAGGTGTTTATCCCGTTAATGTGGCCAGCCATGGCCACAACCGGCCTGCTGGCGTTTATCGCCGCCTGGAACGAGTTCCTGTTTGCACTCACCTTCACCCTCACCGACGACCAGCGCACGGTGCCTGTCGCCATTGCCCTGCTGACCGGCGGCTCCCAGTACGAGCTGCCCTGGGGCAACCTGATGGCGGCGTCTGTCATCGTCACGGTGCCGTTGGTGTTGCTGGTGCTGATTTTCCAACGTCGTATCGTATCCGGCCTCACGGCGGGTGCGGTGAAAGGTTAATTGAGGAGTTATTGTATGACCCAGTCACAGCCCTGGTGGAAAGGTGGCATTATCTACCAGATCTATCCCCGCAGTTTTCTCGACAGCAACGGGGATGGTATTGGCGATCTGACGGGCGTTACCCGGAAACTGCCCTATGTCGCCTCCCTGGGCGTGGACGCTATCTGGCTCTCGCCGTTCTTTACCTCGCCCATGAAGGACTTCGGCTACGACGTCTCTGACTACCGCGGGGTAGATCCGATATTCGGGGACATGGATGACTACCGGGCGCTGGTGGCCGAAGCCCATCGCCTCGGTTTGAAGGTGATCATTGACCAGGTGCTCAGCCACACCGCGGAAAACCATCCCTGGTTCGAGGAAAGCCGTTCCAGCCGGGACAATCCCAGGGCCGACTGGTTTGTCTGGGCCGACCCCAAACCCGACGGCACCCCGCCCAACAACTGGCTGTCGATTTTTGGTGGCAGCGCCTGGGCCTGGGATAGCCGCCGGGGTCAGTACTACCTGCACAACTTTCTGGCCAGCCAGCCGGATCTGAACTTCCACAACCCGGCGGTGCGCCAGGCCCAGCTGGATAATATGCGGTTCTGGTTGGAACTGGGGGCGGATGGTTTCCGCCTGGACACTGTGAACTTTTACTACCACAGCCAGGGACTGGAGAATAATCCCGCCGTTCCCGCTGGTGAGAACAAGACCTTCGTGGCCAAGGGTGTGAACCCTTACACCTATCAGCGCCACGTGTACGACCTCAGTCAGCCGGAGAACCTGGCGTTCCTGGAGGACCTTCGTGGCCTGATGGACGAGTTTCCGGAGACCACCCTGGTGGGTGAGATCGGCGACGACCGGCCACTGGAGCGCATGGCCGAGTACACCCGGGGCAACAACCGCCTGCACATGGCCTATTCCTTTGACCTGCTTTCCGACCAGCATGGTCCGGAGTGGGTTCGCGATGTGGTGCGTCGGTTCCAGGACGGTCTCGGCGATGGCTGGGCCTGTTGGGCCCTGAGCAATCATGACGTGGTGCGGGTGGTGTCCCGCTGGGGAGAGCGTGCCGAGGATCCCCACGCCTACGCCCGGGTGCTTATGGCCCTGCTGCTCTCGCTGCGCGGCAGCGTGTGTATCTACCAGGGCGAGGAACTGGGTCTGCCGGAAGCCTGGGTGCCTTTCGAGGCTTTGCAGGATCCATACGGCATTGAGTTCTGGCCGGAGTTCAAGGGCCGGGACGGTTGCCGTACCCCCATGCCCTGGACCCCGGAAGCCAACGGTGGGTTCACCACCGGCACATCCTGGCTTCCGGTCGACCGCCACCATCTTGAGCTGTCGGTCCAGAACCAGGAAGACAATCCGGACTCCACCCTCAATAGCGTCCGCCGGTTGATCCGCTGGCGGCAGAATCAGCCGGCGCTGGTGCAGGGCGAGCTGGAGCTGATCGAAAACACGGGCGATGCGCTTTGCTGGGTTCGCAGGGCAGAGCAACAGTCCATGCTGGTTGCGCTCAATGTCACCGGCGAGGAACTTCGCATCCCGGTGCCCTGTGATATTGACCGGGTTGCGACCGGTCATGGCTTTACCGGCTATATCGATGGCGGCGACCTTGTCCTGCCTCCTTATCAGGCTTTATTTGCAGAGTTGTAAAACTTCGCGGCGCCCGGCCCTGATCGGGCGACTAACAGAGGAGTCTCCACCATGGCATGCGTGGAACTGAAAAATATAAACAAGACCTTTGGACAGATTGAGATTCTGCCGTGCGTGAACCTGCGCATTGAAGATGGTGAATTCGTGGTCTTTGTCGGCCCGTCGGGTTGCGGCAAGTCGACCATGCTCCGGCTGATTGCCGGGCTGGAGGACCCCACCAGCGGGGATATCGAGATCGACGGCGAAGTGGTCACTGACCAGTCACCGAAAGAGCGGGGTGTGGGCATGGTGTTCCAGTCCTACGCCCTGTATCCCCACATGTCGGTGTATGAGAACATCGCCTTTGGCCTCAAGCTGGGCAAGGCCAAAAAGAACAAGATCCGCGAGTGGGTGGAAAAAACGGCCGAAGTCCTGCAACTGGAGAAGTTGCTGGACCGCAAACCCCGGGAGTTGTCCGGTGGCCAGCGCCAGCGGGTAGCGATTGGCCGGGCCATGGCCCGGGAACCCAAGATCATGCTGTTCGACGAGCCGTTGTCCAATCTGGACGCCAGTCTGCGGGTACAGATGCGCACGGAAATCGCCAAGCTTCATGACCGCCTGCAGTCCACCATGATCTACGTCACCCACGATCAGGTTGAGGCCATGACCCTGGCCGACAAGATTGTGGTGCTGAACGGCGGCAATATCGAACAGGTTGGTACGCCCTACGAACTTTACGAAACTCCGGCCAGTCTGTTTGTGGCCGGATTTATCGGTTCGCCGAAAATGAACCTGATGCCCGGCAGGGTCGCAGGGGAAACCGGTGCATCGGCAACGACTATTGATATCCGGGGTCTGGGAGAAGTGACCGTCAACCGTGAGACCTCCGACCTGAAGGATGGCGATTCGGTGACCGTGGGGGTTCGCCCGGAACACTTCAGTCTGGCGTTGTCCGGGCCCGATCACGGCCTGGAAGTGGTTAACGTCGAGTATCTCGGGAACGAAGCCTATGTCTATGTCGAGCTGCCCGGCATGCAGGAGCTCATGGTTGTACGCCAGCCGGTGCCCTGTGAGGTTCAGACCGGACAGCGCGTGGCGCTGACCACCGAGCCGGAACTGGTGCACGTGTTCGATGCCAGTGGCCGGGCCCTCGGTCCTTTCCAGGCGGAGTCTGAGGCGACTGAACAGCTGGCGGCAACCCAGTGAAATCCGAAAACCGAGGGCGGGAGAGACGAGTGTGACAGAGAAGCCCAGGCGTCTGACAGTGAAGCTGATGGCGGAGAAGCTGAATGTTTCCACCGCCACCATCTCCAATGCCTTCAATCGGCCGGATCAGCTGTCTGAAGGCCGACGCCGCTGGATTCTGGAAGAGTGCAAGCGTCTGGGCTACATGGGCCCCAACGCTGCAGCCCGGAGCCTGCGCACGGGCCGAACCGGCAACGTTGGCGTGATGCTGGCGGATAACCTGGCCTACAGTTTGACCGACCCGGTGGCCAGTGAATTTCTGCATGGCCTCGCGGAGGTTCTTGATCGACGCCACATGAACATGCTGCTGCTATCGAGCCAGGACGATGACGAGCATCGGAGCCGGCTTCAGGAATCCATGGTGGACGGATTTATTGTCTACGGCTGGCTGAAAAAAGGCAGGACCTATGACCGGCTGCTACAGCACGGCAAAACCATGGTGGCGGTGGATTTTGATCTGGAAGGTTGTACCTGGGTCAACATCGACAACTATGAGGGTGCCCGCCGCAGCGCTGAGCATGCGCTCCAACAGCCCCCTGAAAACGTTGCGATTCTGGGTCTCCGTCTGGTGGACACGGACCGTGTCTGTCGGATCCGCGACCGGGAACTGTTCAACGAGGCAAGGGCGATTTCCGTTCGCCGGCTTCACGGTTATACCGATGCCCTGGAAGCTGCCGGCTACCAGGTGCCCGCCGAACGCATCTGGTCTACACCCACCAATACCCATCAGGACGCCTACCAGGCGGCACGGGAAGCACTGACCAGCAGCCCCAGACCGGATCTGTTGCTGTGCATGAGTGACCGGATCGCCCTGGCCGCCATTCAGGCCGCACTGCAGATGGGGCTGAGAGTGCCGGAGGATGTCCGGATCGTCGGTTTTGACGGTATTCCCGAGGGCGCCAACATTCACCCGTCGCTGACTACGGTCTATCAACAGAGTGCGGAGAAGGGACGTATCGCCGCCCGGATTTTCCTGGGTGAACAGGAAGACGCCAACGTGCTGCTGCCCACTTGTCTGTTGGTGCGCGAAAGCTGCCCCTGATTCCTGCTCACTCCACATAGCAAAAGAGCCCGCAATGATGCCATTTGACGTACTCTGCTTCGGCGAAGCCCTGATCGACATGCGCGGTGAAAACGTCGACGGGCAACTGCGTTTTGTCCCCCAGCCCGGTGGCGCCCCCGCCAATGTTGCCGTTGGTGTGGCGAGGCTCGGTGGCAGGTCCGGGTTTGCCGGCCAGGTCGGTGCCGACCTGTTCGGCAACCAGATCCTGGCCTCGCTGTCCGGGTTCGGTGTGGATACATCGCAATTGGTGCAGACCAACAATGCCAATACCGCGCTGGCCATGGTCGCCCTCGATGAAGCCGGTGAACGCAGCTTCACCTTCTACCGGAATGCCACTGCGGATTTGCTGTATGAGCCGGAACAAATGCCGGACAGCGCTCTCGCCGGCCAGCCCATCTTTCATATCTGTTCGAATACCCTGACTGAGCCGGTCATTGCGGAAACGACCCTGGCCCTGGTGGCCCGGGCGCGAAAGGCGGGTAGCCTGGTGAGTTTCGATGTCAATTACCGCGAGCCACTCTGGCCGGATCCGGAACGGGCACCTGAACAGATTCGTGCCCTTGCCTTGGAAGCCGACCTGGTCAAGTTCAGCCGGGAAGAACTGACAGCGCTTTACGGTGACCAGGGTGATGCCCTGGTTGAAGAGCTTCGTGGTCGGACTGTTCAGTTGGTGCTGGTTTCTGACGGCCCCAACGCCCTACAGGCCTGGGCGGGTGAAAGGCAGCTGACAATGGTGCCGCCGCAGGTGCGGGCGGTGGATACCACCGCTGCCGGCGATGCCTTTGTGGCCGGCCTCCTGTATCAGTTGGCCAGCCACGGTGTAACAGCGGACCGTCTTGGTCCGTGGCTTGCCCAACCCGTCAGTCTCGACCGGGCTCTGGAGTTCGCAGCCCGGTGTGGTGCCATTGCCGCAACCCGGTTCGGAGCCTTCGATGCCTTGCCGTCAAAAGCTGATTTGCAGGGCCTGTGACTGAGTGCCCCGAATGCCAGACTGGATTTTGATCAATTTCCCTTTCCTGATCGCTGTTCTTGACTATAGTTAAGAGTAAGGAACGGTTGCTGATCTGACAGTCTCCGGATCCCGTATTTCACAATACCAACAACAGCAAAGAAGGGGGTTGTCCATGCTCCTGTCACATGCGTTCGGTCTCTTCACCCATCCTGATGAAGAGTGGGCTTCCATACGAAAAGAACATGAAACACCGCGCCGGGTCTATGTTGCCTATGTGCTGATTCTGGCAGCCATTGCACCCATCTGCGCTTACATCTCGACGGCCTATTTCGGCTGGACGGTGGGCAATGAGCGGCTGATCAAGCTGACCGAGATCAGTGCAATGCAGCTCAGTGTGCTTACCTACCTGGCGATGCTGGTAGGCGTCTTTGCACTGGGCTATGCCATCAACTGGATGGCGAAAACCTATGGCGCCAAGGAAGAGCATGTGCCCTCCAACGGCATTGCCTTGGCCGCTTACTCCTGCACGCCCCTTTTCCTGGCGGGTTTTGCCCTGCTGTATCCGGTGCCCTGGTTCAATGCCATCGTCTTCCTGGTAGCTGCTTGTTACGGGGCTTACCTCATGTATGACGGGCTGCCGATTGTCATGGGTATCGAAAAGGAACGGGCGGTCATGTACGCCGGTGCGTTGCTGACTGTCGCCCTGGTGATCCTCGTATCCACACGGGTCGGTTCGGTCATTCTCTGGAACTTTGGAGTGGGGCCTGTATTCATCAGCGGATAGGCAGAATCCAAACGGAACGCCAAGGGGAGCCAGGAGCTCCCCTTTTTTATGGATTCTGGCATTTACCGCGCGCTTGTCGTGATTTGCCATCCCCCTGTCGTAATTTGGCAATGCGTTCTTAACGAAGCCCGACTAGGTTCTTCAGTTGGAGTAGTACCGGCAAAGGTCACAGGGTGCCGAGGCTACGAAGGATGAACGCAGGGGAAGACACAACAATGAAACGACTGACACGACGGGATTTTCTGAAGGCATCGGCCATGGGCATGGGGGCAGTGGTGGTCTCTACCGGCCTGGCAGGCTGTGTGCTGGACAGCTCCGATGAACGAACAATCAGCTTCACTCACGGTGTGGCCAGTGGCGATCCGCTTGCCGATGGCGTCATGCTCTGGACCAGGGCAGCGCCGGCGAATGGTGGGGCCCCTGTCGGCGTGGCCTGGGAGGTGGCGACGGATGAAGGTTTTGAGAACCTGGTGCATTCCGGCACGGCAGAGGCCGCTGAAGCCCATGATTTCACCGTCAAGGTGGATGTGCGCGGGCTGGCGCCCGGGCAAACCTATTATTACCGCTTCCAGACAACGGACCGTCAGTCACCGGTGGGCGTAACCAGGACACTACCGGAGGGCAGTGTCGACTCGGTGCGCCTGGCTGTGGTGTCCTGTTCGAACTACCCGGCCGGTTACTTCAACGTCTACCGGGAAATCAGTAAACAGGCTGATCTGGATGCTGTGGTGCATCTGGGCGACTACATCTACGAATACAGCTCCGATAGCAGCAGCTATGCGGCACAGGATGCTCAGGCGCTGGGCCGTACCTTCCCGGAGGACAACAACCTCGAGCTGATTGAACTGGTGGATTATCGCAGGCGCTACGCTGCGTACCGGGCAGACCCGGACCTTCAGTCCTTGCATGCCAGGGTTCCGTTTATCGTGGTGTGGGACGACCACGAGGTGGCCAACGACACCTGGGAGGAGGGCGCTGAAAATCATAATGACGGAGAAGGCGATTTCACCGAACGCAAGCTCAATGCCCTCAAGGCCTATTTCGAGTGGATGCCGATCCGTCCTGTGTTCGAGGGCAGCGACGAGGCCATTTTCCGGACCTTCCGGTTCGGCAATCTGGTGGACCTGCACATGCTGGATACCCGCATTATTGGGCGCGACCAGCAACTGGACTACATGGACTACTTCACGGGAGAAGGGCTGGATGCCGTCCGCTTTACTGAGGATGTTGGCAGTCAGAACCGCACCCTGCTGGGCGCAGAGCAGCTGCTCTGGCTGCAGTCTTCCCTGAACTATTCCACCGCAACATGGCAGGTGTTGGGGCAGCAGGTACTGATGGGCCGAATGAATCTGCCCGCGGAGCTGCTGGTGGCCATTGCAACTGAGCAGTTTGACGGTCTGCCGGAAAAACTGGCGGAACTGGCCCAGCTCAAAGGCCGGGAGCTCCAGGGGGATCCGTCCCTGACCCCAGAGGAATTGGCTCGCATCAATACAGTTGCCCCCTACAATCTGGATGCCTGGGATGGCTACCAGTATGAACGGGAAGTGGTGCTGGGTACTGCCAAGGCGCTGAACAAGAACCTGGTGGTGCTGGCGGGGGATACCCATAACGCCTGGGCCAACAATCTGAAAGACATCCAGGGCGACCAGATTGGCGTGGAGTTCGCCACAGCCTCGGTGACATCACCCGGTCTGGAGGAGTATCTCGGCATCCCGGATGACATGATTCAGGGCGCTGAACAGGCCATCAGTCTGCTGGTGGATGATCTGGACTACCTGAATGTGAATCAGCGCGGCTACATGTTGGTTACCTTTACTCCGGAAGAAGCTCGGTCGGATTGGTATTTCGTGGACACCATCAAGTCAAAGGATTATCAGATCGATGCGGCCCGCACTGCCTCCCGCAGGGTGTTGCCCGGACAGGGCAATCGTACTGTGGAGCCTGTAAACGCCGTATAGGGCGACAGGCAGGCCATTAGCTATCCTGTCCTTGATGCAGCGCAAACCACCCCGGATGCTTTCCGGGGTTAAATGGTGATGTTGCAACGGCAGGGAGCTTTCAGGGTATGGCCGAATCGATGGAACAAAAAGGCAGCGAAAGTCAGCAGTTGGAGCTCGAATGGCATGTGCTTCAGCCTGCTGATGCCCGGCAGCACCTGAAAGCAGAGGCGCCTCTGTCTGATGATGAGGTTTGCGCTCGTCTGGCCAGCCATGGCCCTAATGCGCTGTCGGAGGCTCGTGCAAAGGGGCCGTGGGCGAGGCTGGGCCGACAACTCAAAAATTTCCTGATTTATGTGCTGTCGGGGGCCGCCGTGATTACGGCCAGCCTGGGCCACTGGGTAGATGCAGGCGTTATTCTCGCCGTCGTGGTTATCCAGACCCTGGTGGGTTTTGTCCAGGAGGGCAAGGCCGAGCAGGCCCTGTCGGCCATTCGTCACATGCTTGCCCCAAAAGCCAGGGTGGTGCGGTCCGATGGCCAGCATCAGATAGACGCTGCAAGCCTGGTTCCGGGTGATACGGTGCTGTTGGAGCCAGGGGACCGGGTGCCCGCCGATCTTCGTCTGGAGAAATCCCACAACCTGAAAATCGATGAGGCCATTCTCACGGGTGAGTCCGAGGCGGTTGAAAAATCGACAGAGGCGGTCACTGCAGATGCTCCCTTGGGTGACCAGTCCGGAATGGCATTTTCCGGCACCATGGTTGCAACCGGCACTGGTCGCGGTGTTGTGGTCCGTACAGGCGCCAGGACAGAAATCGGCCGTATTTCCGGCCTGCTTGCCCAGACTACAACCCTGAAAACCCCCTTGCTGGAGCAGATGGACAGGTTTGCTCGAATCCTGTCCATCGTCGTTATTATTGCCGGCATAGCGATTTTCGTCGGCGGTTCCGTGTTCAGTGGGCTGCCATTCCGGGAGCTTTTCATGGCGGTGGTTGGCCTTACGGTTGCTGCCATTCCCGAGGGTTTGCCGGCGATTCTCACCATTACCCTGGCCATCGGTGTGCGCCAGATGGCACGTCGTCAGGCCGTGGTCCGTCGAATGCCGGTTATCGAAACCCTGGGAGCGGTGTCGGTGATTTGTTCGGATAAAACCGGAACGCTGACCCGCAATGAAATGATGGTAACCCGGGCGGTGTTGTCCGGGGTCCGGCTGGAGGTGACCGGCGAAGGCTATGATTTTGATGGTTCGGTGAGTGGCGAACAGGGGCATTCGACGGACTCCGTCCTGCTGGACGAACTTGCCCGGGCAGCGGCCCTGTGTAACGACGCCCATGTCCACCATGATTCCGGCCGGGTCAGGGTCACTGGCGATCCCATGGAGGCCGCGCTTTCGGTGTTCGCCCGCAAGGCCGGTTTTGATGTTGAAAAAAGTGCCGCCGACTGGCCCCGGAAAGATGAAATTCCGTTTGATACCGAAAATCGCTTCATGGCCACGCTGAACCATGATCACCACGGGCATAGCGTGATCTACTTGAAAGGAGCACCAGAGCGAATTCTGGATATGTGTGCCAGCGAGGTTGGCGAATCAGGGGATGCCGGGGAACTGCGCCGGGATTTCTGGGAACAGGTCATTACAGAAATGGCCTCGGATGGTCTCAGAGTGCTGGCCCTGGCGCGAAAACCGGCAGAGCGGGGCATCGGTGAACTGGCTACTGAGGACCTTGAACAGGGGGCAGAACTGCTCGGCCTGGTCGGGCTTCTGGACCCGCCCAGGCAGGAAGCTATTCGGGCGATTTCGGAGTGCCACGATGCCGGAATCCGGGTCAAGATGATTACCGGTGATCACGGGATAACGGCAGGCGCTATTGCCCGCAAGCTGGGGCTGAAAAATACCGAGCGGGTGCTGACCGGTAAGGAGCTGGACCAACTGGATGATAATCAGCTTCGAGATCTGGTTGGCGAGGTGGATGTCTTCGCCCGGACCAGCCCGGAACACAAGTTGAGACTGGTAACCGCACTCCAGGCACTGCATGGGGTTGTGGCCATGACCGGGGACGGGGTGAACGATGCCCCGGCACTCAAACGGGCGGATGTAGGGATCGCCATGGGTGTGAAAGGCTCGGAGGCGGCCCGGGAAGCATCTTCAGTGGTGTTGCTTGATGATAACTTTGCCAGTATCGCCGCGGCCGTGCGAGAGGGTCGAACTGTTTATACCAATCTCAAGAAAGGCATCGCCTTTATGCTGCCGATAAATGGGGGCGAATCCATCAGTCTGATCACGGCCTTGCTGTTGGGGCTGACGTTGCCAATTTCTGCCTTGCAGATTCTCTGGGTCAATATGGTCAGTTCGGTGGTTCTGGCGATGACGCTGGCGTTTGAGCCCGCGGAGCCGGATGTCATGAAACGCATGCCCAGAGCCCGGGATGAGTCGCTGTTGAAGGGGTTTGTGGTCTGGCGTGTGGTGTTTGTTTCCTTGCTGTTTCTGGTGGGGATCTTTGCGGCCTGGTATTGGGCCATCCACCACTACGGCGATGAGAATACGGCGCGAACGCTGGCGGTCAATACTTTGGTCGCCATGGAGATGTTCTACCTGTTTGCTGTGCGTTACCTGGATTCGGCATCGATCACCCTGCGGGGGGTGCTGGGCACACCGATTGTGCTTCTGGCGGTTGCAACCGTGATTGCGCTGCAGTTGCTGTTTACCTATATGCCGTGGTTTAACGAAACCTTCGGCACACAGGCGCTGAGTCTTGAAATGCTGGGGTTCGCAACTGTGGCCGGGGTGGCTGTTCTGGTGATTCTGGAAATAGAAACGGCGTTTAGAAAACGCCTGCTCAGGGCAGGCCCCGGGTAATTACCGCCGGATCGCCCCGGCCCTCCACCGCCGCCAGCTCGGCACTGGAAAGCCATTCTCCCGGTGGCTTGTCCATGACGCTGGCACAGGCGGCCAGGGCATGGCCCCAGGAACAACCGTTGGCGAACAGCATGCCAGCTTCATTCAGGGTACCGCCACGATTGATGTAACCCAGAACCCGGGCCTGCGACGGTTCCGGGAACAGTGGAGATAGATGGCCCCTGAATACCTCAGGGCGCATGTGCGTGAGGGCAACCCGTCGGTGAATGCGATGGGGGAACAGGCGCTCCCTCTCGAATTCCGACAGGCAGACCTGGGCTTCCATCGTGTCTCTCGGCTGGCGGAATCTGCCGGGCTCCTGGATATAGACCAGCCGGAAGGGTGTGCCGGTTTCCCGCAGGCGTTCACATGCCCGTATGGCTTCGGATAGCTGATAGGCGCCATTGGCCATGAGCAGCAAAGGCTCGCCAGCGGAGGTGTCTTCGTCCACCACCAGGGCACCGTGCCTGGCTAATAGTTCTGCTTCCCGCATGTCAAAGACGCAGGGGCGCTCCCGTTTCGGGATCACCATACAGGTGATCTTGCCCCGCTCACTGAATACCGATGGCAGCGTCGCCAGGGTGCTGTTGTAGTCTGCCGGAAACAGCACCCGGGATACGTCGTTCATCTCCGCGAGCATGCTCTCGCAGAAGGTGGTGTCCTGATGGGATTGCTCGTTCTTGCCGTTCTCCCAGGTATGTGAGGTGGCGATAACCGGCAGGCCAAGCCAGCGCGCCGGTCGGCCCACTTCCTTCTGGTGCCGGGCAAAGATCAGCTCCTGCCGGATGGCGCCGAGCATCTTTACGCAGAAAGCCTCATAGCTGGCTACCAGATTCAGGCCCGCCTTGTTGGCCAGGCATGCCGATACCACAGCCTCTTCGTTGAGCGCGGTGATGATCTTGCCGTGGACCGATTCCTGGTCGTTCTCTGGATCGTTTACCCGGTGCTTCAGGTCGCCCAGGACGCCGCCGAGACGGTTGCTTGCCAGCTCGTCCGGATTGCCTACTCGGGCCCTGAGCCCGGGGTTTTTAGCCACCAGTGCCCGGAAAAAGTCATCCACAGCCTTCATTGGGGAAATGCAGTCCGGATTGGCCGGTAGCCGGGGGATCACGGGATCCGGCGGATTACGGGTCGCGAGGGCATGATCCCGCTCCAGGGGGCGTGATTGTCCAGCGTGCTGGTTCAGTTGAGCGATACAGCTCTGAAGTTGGTCCGGAGCCACCCACAATCTCGCTACATGTTCGTTAAACAGCTCCCTGGCCCGGGCGTCCATACGCGGGTTTCCGGGCAGCGGCAGGTTGTGGGCCGCATTGCTGCTGGCGCCATAGAACCCGTAACCCTTGGTGGTTTCTGCTATGCCATAGGGCACCCGAACCGGGTAGCTGCTTTCACCTCGTAGCGCGGCCTCGCCATTGGTGGTAAGGGCCTGTTCCATTTCGTAAAGAGCACAGACAAAGGCTGCAGGATCCCGGCCGTCAAAACGAAAGGGCACGAAGCCCCGGTGCTCAAGGTGTGCTTCAAAACGCTCGAGACCTTCTCGGGTGCCCAGCTCCGTGCGCTGTTCGATCCGCCGACCGTTGGCAATCATGACCGGCATGACGGCTCCGCAATCCTCGGCGCGCCACCAGCGTGGGATCCAGTCGCTGCCGCGCTGCTCCTCGGCGGCGCCGTCTGAAAGAAAAGCGATCAGAGATTCGCCGGGCAGAGGCATGTGGGCATATTGAAGTTCGGCAAAACCCAGGTAACCACCTTCCAGAATGCCGCCGGCGGTGTGCGGATTGACATGGCTGCCAAGGGGAGCAGCCATTGTGCCGTCCGGCTTCTGCCGGTAACTGTAGAAATCGGCCACCAGAGTGGACAGCCCGTCAGGCCCGCGGTAACGCTCCGCCTGTTCCGGATGCAGGTTTCCGGTGAGTACATTCAGGGCGTCTACCGCTGCCACGCAGTGCCCCTGGCCCATCAGCCAGCTGCGTGTGCGCCCGGTCAGATTGTTCAGGGCCAGATAGCCGGCATAAGCCGGCACCATGTTCAGCGCGCCGCCGGTGTGTCCTTCCGGATTGGTTTTGAAATCCTGGGGCGCCAGGGGCTGACCGGAGACATCGACCTTGCGGGCGTAAGTCATATGAACCACCAACCACAGCCCGGCACTGGTCAGCCGGTCAAGATCGGCAAGCCTGCGATAAACGGTGGCGGTGTCTGGCTGGTGCCCGGCGGCAACCAAGTGCTCTGCCAGCATCCTGGCCTGATGTTTTGTGGTTTCGTTGTGCTGGATGACGCCATAGCCGTCGCACCAGCGCCGGTAATCCGGGCAGTCTGACGCGGTGTGATCCACCGGTGCTGTTTGAATGGGCGATGGCATGATGTGCATCCATGGTGTCAGTGTGTCAGTGGATTTTAAAACCACCGCTGTTAGCGGCCATTGATGCAGATCAGTCGAAACTGCATATTTCTGCGGACGACTCCAGGAGGAGCGGGTGGGTGGAAGGCTCTGCCAAAATCGTGCGGAGCCATGGATGGCGGAGCCGAGCGTACAGGGACGTATTTACAGCGTATTTTGGCAGAGCCTTCCACCCGGCCGCGTGCAGGCTCACTCGCCTGCCCGTTGCCGAATGCCATGGTTTCTGAGAGTCTGGTCGGATAAGCCATCTGTAAAGGAGACTCCCATGACGCAAGACAAGAATCAGGACAAGCGCCGGAAATATTCGGCACCGGTGGTCGATGGCATTGGCAAATCCGCCAGTCGCGCCATGCTTCGTGCGGTCGGGTTTACTGATGAGGATTTCAGAAAGCCCCAGATCGGCATTGCGTCTACGTGGAGTAACCTCACGCCCTGCAATATGCACATCAATCAGCTGGCCGAAGAGTCGGCCGCCGGCGCCGATGAGGCGGGCGGCAAGTCGCTGATCTTCAATACCATCACGGTATCGGACGGTATTGCCAATGGTACCGAGGGTATGAAGTACTCCCTGGTGTCCCGGGAGGTGATCGCCGATTCCATTGAAACCGTTGCCGGCTGTGAAGGATTCGATGGCCTGGTGGCCATTGGTGGCTGCGACAAGAACATGCCCGGCTGCATGATGGGGCTGGCTCGCCTGAACCGGCCTTCGGTATTTGTCTACGGTGGCACCATTATGCCCGGTGAGAACCATACCGATATCATCTCTGTTTTCGAGGCCGTAGGTGCCCATGCCCGTGGTGACCTGGACCTGATTGAGGTCAAGCAGATCGAGGAAACCGCGATCCCCGGGCCGGGTTCCTGTGGCGGCATGTATACCGCCAACACCATGGCGTCGGCGATTGAGGCCATGGGCATGAGCCTGCCGGGCAGCTCCGCCCAGAATGCGGTGTCAGACACCAAGGCGGCGGATTGTCGTGGTGCCGGCGCGGCGGTGCTGAATCTGCTGGAGAAAGACATCAAGCCCAGCGACATCATGACCCGGAAAGCCTTTGAGAATGCCATCACCGTGGTGATCGCCCTGGGTGGCTCCACCAATGCGGTGCTGCATCTGCTGGCTATGGCCAGCACCATCGGTGTCGACCTAGAGCTGGAAGATTTCGTCGACATTGGCAAGCGGGTGCCGGTGCTGGCGGATCTGCGCCCGAGTGGCCATTACATGATGTCGGAGCTGGTAGCCATTGGCGGTATTCAGCCGCTGATGAAGATGCTGCTGGACAGGGGGCTACTGCACGGTGACTGTCTGACCGTAACCGGCCAGACCCTGGCGGAGAACCTGGCCGATGTTGCGCCCTATCCGGAGGGGCAGGACATCATTCACGCCTTCGATAATCCGATCAAGGCGGACAGCCATCTGCGCATCCTGTTCGGGAACCTGTCGCCCACTGGCGCGGTGGCCAAGATCACCGGCAAGGAAGGCACGCACTTCACCGGTCGAGCCCGAGTATTCCATTCGGAAGAAGAGGCCCAGGAGCGAATTCTGGACGGCACGGTGGTGGCCGGCGATGTGCTGGTTATCCGTTATGAAGGTCCCAAAGGCGGCCCGGGTATGCGGGAGATGCTCAGCCCCACCTCCGCCATTATGGGTAAGGGCCTGGGTAGCGATGTGGCGTTGATTACCGATGGTCGGTTTTCCGGCGGCAGCCACGGGTTCGTGGTTGGCCATATCACACCGGAGGCGGCGGAAGGTGGTCCCATTGCGCTGGTTGAGGATGGCGACACCATCACCATTGATGCCGTCAGCAACCGGATTGAGCTGGATGTCTCCGATGACGAACTGGAACGTAGGCGCCAGGCCTGGAAAAAGCCGGCGCCCCGTTTCATCCGGGGCACATTGGCGAAGTATTCGCGAACAGTAAGTTCTGCCTCAAAAGGGGCAGTGACCGATTTGCCTTGATTGAGCTGGAGCTCATGTCTTCAGCTGTTCCGGCTTGCCCCAGTAGTATCCCTGGCCATACAGGCCGGGGAACTGCTGTAGCCAGGCGGCGATAGCTTCCTCCTCTACACCTTCGACCACGACATCCAGGTCCAGAGCCTCACCCAGGTCAAGCGCCGCTCGGAATATTCGCTGTCGAGCGGGTTCCGTGAGTATGTCACTGAGAAAACTCCGGTCGATTTTTAGCTCGTCCAGCTCGAATGTGGCAAGGGTTCCCAGCGACGAGTGCCCGGTTCCAAAATCATCGACGGCAATTCTGAAGCCACTTTGGCTCAGGGTCCGAATGACGTCTTTTGCCAAGGCTGTGTCAGCCATCATCGCTGTTTCGGTAATCTCCAGAATAAGATCGGAAGGTTGTGCCCCATGGTGCTGCACAATCGCCTTCACTTTTTCCAGAAAGTCCGGATGGGTAAGATCGTTTGCAGAAATATTGACCGCAACGGCAATGTGGTCCCCGTGACAGGCCTTCAGGGCGCTCATATCTTCGCAGACCCGGTCGACCACCCAGAGCGTAACGTGGTGAATCATCCCGACCTGTTCGGCTAACGGGATCCATCGATCCGGAGCAACCGTGCCGAAGTCCGGGTGTTGCCAGCGTATCAGGGCTTCCACCGAAGCAATACTTGCGTCCTGTATTCGCACGGTTGGTTGGTATTCCAGCCAAATGCTGCCATCACCCAGTGCCTCTTCGATATCCAGCATCAGCATTTGCTGCTGGTACTGCCAGTCCGCGATAGCCGGGTCGTAAACCGTAAGGGGCTGATGCGTATCCAGGGCAGCAAAGCCAGCGGATGAAAGGATTTCTGACGCGTCGACCCCATGCTCCGGAGCATGGGCGATACCCACCGATGAACTCCAGGATAGCGAGAATCGGCCTTCGCGGAAGTTCTCTCCCAACCAGTTCATGAGTGTTTTCAGTTTTTCCGGGTAAGTGTCCGGAGCGTCACTGTGGTAAAAGGCGAAGGCATGATTGCTGGTGTCAATGCTGGCGAGCGCATAGCCGTCAATCATGATCAACTGATCACCCATGATCCGTTTCAGGAATCCGTCGAGCTCCCACAGATAACTTCTGAGCAGATCCTCTGCCGTCCGATAGCCGAGAGCCTGTTCGATTTCGTTAAACCGTATCAATTGAATCATGGCGACGGTGTAGGGCTGTTGTTGGCTATCAAGCTGATCCAGTGACTCCTCCAGCATGGCCCGATTGGGTTTGCCGGTAACACTGTGGGTTTTGAGGAGTTGTTTGTAATTTTGCTCAACGTGAGATCGCAGCGTTTGTTCCTGGCGGGCCCGAATATCGGAGGCCAGCCTTTTTTTGCGCTCTTCCAATATCTGACGGCCAATGCCGCTGGTCAGGATCAGAGATGCGACCGCTGCACCGATAAAGAATGCGGAATCGGTAAAACTGTTCACCGGGACCCAGCCGACAGTCCGTGCCGCCGAGATAATTGTACCCAGGAGAATGAAGAGCAGTGATAACGCAAAGTAGCGGGCATACACCTCGTGTTGGGCCTGTTTGAGAGCAAGGCCCAGAATCATCGAACCACCTGCCAGGGCGATTATCAGGAAGGAGTCCTGACCGACCAACGGAAGCCGCAATGGCATGGCCAGCAAATGTAAAAGGGCGAGCACACTCGTCGCATTAAGTAGCAGTCTCGGGAGTTTGGAGACGTGGATAAAGTTTGGCGTGATTTGGCAGAGTGAGATGAGGCAAAGACAAAGGCTGATGTTTAGTAATGCGTTAATTTCGGGGAAGTTTGGCCAAATTAACCATAGCCCGAATCCTTCCATAACAAGTTGCACGTGGATAACGGATAGAGTGAGAACGCCCAGCCAGGCCAGCCCCGGCAGCCTGAATTTCATCATGAAACTGAGGTTCAGCAGCAACGCGAAGACCAGGAGGCCGGTGATGAACGCCTTCCAGGTCATGGTGCCTGCGATGCTGCTTACAACGTTGTTCGGTTCCAGAATGGTAATGGGCAGTAACGTGGGGCCGGCATTTTGAACCTCGAACAACAGTATGGAAGTGCCCGTCGGTAATGAAACCGGCCAGATCCACGGTGGTAGTGAAATCAACCTGTTACCGGACGGGTAAAGGTCTCCCATTTCGCGAAGACGCTGGAAAACGCCGTTTTCATCGAGAATGGCGGGCCTGAGCCGATCAATGTAAGGCGCAGATACAAGCGCCCACTGTTCGACGTCTGTGGTTCTGGGGTTTTCCACGGTTACCTTGAAGGTGACGGGGCCATTGTAATAGCCAATGCCGGAGTTCTGTGACGGGGCCGCTTGCCAGTTTTTCTGCCGCCAGTTTTCGTCGTCTATAATCTGTTCCAGAGGGGCAACCAGGTAGTCGATCTGTTCAATGCGGGAGGACTGGGACGTTGACTCGGGCGAGTCGACGTGCGACAGCGGAGAAAGAGGGCTTTCAGGTCCATGGAGGAGGCTTGCGAGCAGACCGTATGCCATAGCAGCGAAAAGAAACAGGAATGGCAGCCACCGTCGAAAAGGTGTCAGCCCGGATTGGGCTCGGAGTTGTGACAGCACGGCTTTTTCAGTCTGATCTGTGCTGTCATCCATATGAAGCGACGGTCCCACTAAGAAGTGTTTTCTGACTCGATGAATCAGGCCGAATTTTAATGGTTTTCCAACTCCCTTGCATTTGCTATATGAAATTGGCGCAAGAAACTTTTCACCTGATCAAACAAGGCATTCGCTGGTATAGTTAACCCTGACCATCATATCTGTAGAAGCCTGTTTCCGGACCGGTTGCGCGATGCATGAATAAATCACAGGATCTGTACAAATGAGACTCGCCGGCTTTTCCCCTTTCGTGATCTTGATGTTGCTCTGGCTGCCTGGATCGCTTATGGCCCATCAAACGGGGGGCGATTCCCAAAAGCGGGCCGCAGAAACAGAAAATGGACCCAGACTTGCGTCGGTGAATGCCGCGGTTGCTGTGGCTGGTGATAGCGAGCTGATTTTCGGCAAGAACGCCGACCGTTCCGTACCCATTGCCTCTGTCACCAAGGTCATGACCGCGCTGGTCGTGCTGGAATCTGGCGAGCCGCTGGATGAATGGCTCACCTTTCATGAGCGGCATACGCCCGCCGCCGCCAACGCCTACAGCCGCATCCGTATTGATTCAGAGATGCGTCGCAGAGATGTACTGCGCATTGCGCTGATGTCCTCGGAAAATTTTGCCGCCTACACGCTGGCCCGCAGCCATCCGGGTGGATTCGATGCCTTTATTGAGGCCATGAACGCCAAGGCCGTGGCCCTGGGAATGACCGGCACCCGGTTTGTCGATCCCACCGGGCTGTCATCGGAGAATCTTTCAACCGCAGCGGATCTTGTGAAGCTGGTAAACGCGGCGGCTGACTATCCGGAAATCCGGGAATACTCCACCACCGGTTATTTCCGTGGGCAGTTCCGGCAGCCCCGTTACAGCCTGTCGTTCGGGAACACCAATGCCCTGGTGCATCGGGATAGCTGGGGAGTGGCCCTGAGCAAAACCGGCTATCTCTCCGAGGCCGGTCGCTGCCTGGTGATGATCTCGAAGATGAACGGCAAGGAAGTGGTGACCGTTCTGCTGGATTCCCTTGGTACCCGCTCGCCGATGGGCGATGCCGGACGGATCAAGCGCTGGCTTGATACCGGAGCCCGGGGTTCCGTGGCTGCTGCGGCGCGGCGCTACGAACAGGAAAAGAACGCGGCCTACGCGACCGCAGGCAACAGCACGGTCAGTGTGAACTGACCCTGAAAGGAATCCCGCCATGATCCAGATTTTCACCACCGGTGGCACCATCGACAAGGTGTATTTCGATGCCAACAGCGAATTCGAGGTGGGGCACAGCCTGCTGCCTGAGCTGCTTTCGGAATCCAATATCCATGAGGGCTATCGCCTTCGGGAGCTGATGCGCAAAGACAGTCTGGAGATGACTGATGAGGATCGCCAATTGGTATTTGCGGCGGCCAGAGAATGCGATTGTGACCGCATCGTTATGACCCACGGTACCGATACCATGGCGGATACGGCTGCGGTGTTGGCCAATCTCAAGGATAAAACCATTGTACTGACCGGCGCCATGCAGCCGGCCCGCATGCGCCGCACCGATGCGGTGTTCAACGTCGGGTTTGCCTGGGCCGCGGTGCAGTTGCTGCCACCGGGGGTCTACATCGCCATGAATGGCGAAGTGTTCGAGGCCGGGGCCGTGCGCAAGAACCTGCAGGCACAACGTTTCGAGCGGACCTGATTCAGGCCAGGCTGTCTTTCTCCTGGCAGGTCAGTTCCCGATAATCGCCGGGCTTCAGCGCCTTATCCAGTTCGACCTGCCCGATACGCACTCGGTGCAGCGCCTCGACGTGGTTGCCGACCGCCGCCAGCATGCGCTTGACCTGATGGTAGCGCCCTTCCGAAATTGTAAGCTCAATGATCCGCTCTTCCAGAGTCTTTACCCGGGCCGGCCGCGTGGGCTTCGGGTCGTTGTGCAAATCCACCCCACGTTCCAGTTGTTGTGCCGCTGCGTCGGTCAGTGGTTCGCTCAGCGTGACCTGGTAGGTTTTGGGGCAATCGGTTCGCGGTGAGGTGACCCGGTGCGACCACTGACCATCGGTGGTGAGCAACAGTAAGCCGGTAGTGTCTGCGTCCAGGCGGCCGGCAATGTGGAGGTTTCGGGTGATGTCCACAGGCAACAGGTCCAGCGCCGTTGGGTGATCGCTGTCTGTTGTCGCACTCACCACGCCAGCCGGCTTGTTCATCATCAGGTAGCGCTCGCCTGGAAGAGCCAGCAGGGCGCCGGCCAAGGCCACCCGTTCGCCGCCGGTTAATTGGGTGTTGGCGCTCTTGCAGGTTTGTTCATCAACCGTTACCTCCCCACGACTGATGGCCCGTTTGGACTCTTTTCGGGAGAGTTCGGTGCTGTTGGCAATAAACTGGTCCAGTCGCATGGTATTCAGCAGCGTTGTCCCGGAGCCGGTGAGCTCAGGCTGGCCAGGCAGAGCACCGGGGTTTCTCCAGTCATCCGGGACCAGAGCAAAGCCAGAGCTTCAGTGTTCACATCGGGGCGTGGAGTCCGGAAGCTGGCCGTGGGATCGATGCCGCTGCCATTTCGGGTCGCCAGAACAAAGGTAAAAGGGTGAGCGCCTGGGATGCCCAGCCGGATGTCGGTAGCCGTGATGCGGTTGCCGACCTCGTTGTAGTCCAGGAAGCCCCGGGTGAACCATTCCAGGCGCTGAGCCTCGGGCAGGTCCGAGACTGCCTTCGCCAGATCCGGGCGGCGCGGAAAATATTCAAGATTCAAGGGCGTATCACCGTCCAGGAAGCCGGTAACAATCTCTACCCGCTGATCACCCTGAAGAGCCGTGGCGCGCCACAGCAGGGTGTTGAAAGGCATGGGTTGAACCAGCAGATCGGGGTTTTCAAGTCCTGCCTCTGCGAGCGCCGGTTGCACCCGTTGGGTAATGACCTGTTGGGCCAGGACGCTCCAGCCCAGGTACAGGGTGGACACGACCAGCCCCGCAACTACCGCTGATTTGGCTGGCGGTCGGGCAAGAAAAAACAGGCAACCGGCCAGGAGGGGCAGGGTATAGAGCGGATCGATTATAAAAATGCTACTGATGGCCACGGGAGGCCCGATGGGCCAGAACAGCTGGGTGCCATAGGTGGTGAAGGCGTCCAGCAGTGGGTGGGTGATCAGGATCAGGCCAGTCAGCGCGAGCCATCGCTGGAAACCCAGTTGCGGCTTCCAGCGCCAGAGTAACCAGGCAAGGGCCACCGCCAGAGGAGCCAGAATGAACAACGAGTGGCTGAAACCCCGGTGCTGGGTGAAATTGGCCACCGCCGTCCCATAGTCGATGACAACATCCAGATCCGGCAGGGTGCCCAGCACGGCGCCAGTCAGCAAAACCGAGCGGCCGAGGGTCTTGCCGGCAACGGCGCCGGCCAGGGAGGCGCCCAGGGCGGCCTGGGTTATGGAATCCATGTCAGATCAGTCTCGCGTCAAAATAGTTACCTGCAATAGTAGGCCGCCGGCACTCCGGTGGATCACTGGCCAGCAGGTATCCCCAGCTCCGCCAGAACCGATTCACCGGGATAGCCATCGGCTACCAATTTGTTGGCAGACTGAAACTGCCGGATCGCGGACCGGGTTGCCGGGCCCATGATGCCATCGGGGTTGCCAGGCTCATAGCCGCGTTGCTGAAGGGCTTTCTGCAGACTGATGATATTGTCGCGGGACAGTGCCGGGGCATCCTCGGGCGGCGGGTTCTGCAACTTGCCGGCACCGGCAATCCGGTCTGCCAGATGGCCAACGGCAATGGCGTAGAATTCGGAGCGGTTCCAGCCCATGATCACGCGGAAGTTGTCATAGGCGAGAAACGCCGGGCCACGGTGTCCTGCGGGTACCACCAGAGCGGCATCAATCGGTTCACGGGCCAGCGGATTGCCAAAGGCATCTGTGATTCCCATGTTGCGCCATTCCGACAGCGGCAGACGACGCCCGTCCGCCAGGGAATAGTCGAATTTCTCGGGCAGAAGCACCTCACGCCCCCAGCGATAGTCGCCGTTCCAGTTCATGGATTCCAGGAACCTGCCGGCAGACATCATGGCATCCGGCAGGCTGTTCCAGAGATCCCTGCGGCCATCGCCGTCGGCATCCACTGCGTGTTTCAGGAAGACGGTGGGCATGAACTGGACGTGTCCCATGGCGCCAGCCCAGGAACCTTCCATCTGGTCTGCCGGTATGGCGCCCTCATCAATGATGCGCAGGGCCGCGATCAGCTGCTCGGTAAAGAAGGTACTGCGGCGGGGATCGCAGGCCAGGGTTGTCAGGGAGCTGGGCACCGGCATCTTGCCGAAATAGCTGCCAAAATTGGTTTCCAGGCCCCAGAAGGCCACCAGATAAGGCGCGGGCACGCCGGTTTCCCGGGTGACTCTGGCCAGCAGCTCCTGGTGTTCCTCCAGTAGTTCACGGCCCTTGCTGACCCGGGCCTCGTTAACCCGCCGGTTCAGGTAGTCGGCGAACGTAGTGGTGAACTCCGGTTGCCGACGGTCCAGTTCGATCACCCGTGCCAGATGCTGAACCTCGGACATCACCTCGCTGGCGGTCTTGCTGCTGACCCCGGCGGCAATGGCCTGTTCCTGAAGCCGGGCTTTGCACTCAGCAAACCCCGCCGGCTCAACCTCAGGGTTGTCCTGGGCGAGGGCCGGCAGGGACAGAAATGACAGAAAACCGGAGAAAAACAAGCCGCGGGTAAGGCAGCCCTGGCGAAGAATCCTTGCAGGTCTGGTCAGCACACAAAACCTCTATCAGGCTGATGGTGGTGGAATAGTCCTGAGCCCATGTTAGCGCGTTTTTCAGCCGGAGAAACACTGTCCGGGCCCCGGTGGAGTGACAATTCTTTAACCTGACGGTTCCCGGCAAAAGGCGATTGTCGTCTTTTTGTTGCCGACAGGTTCCTGGTGCGGGGCTTTGTTCTATAGTTGGACCATAGAAACGGGTTGTGGATAGGGGAAGGTCTGAACTATGGCAATGCTGAAAGCGCTGGTGGTGGATGACGCCAGCTTTGTACGTGATCTGGTCAAACGAACCGTGCGCCAGCGTTTTCCGGTGATCGAAACAACCGATGCCCAGAATGGCCGGCGGGCCCAGTCGCTGATGTCCCGGACCGCGTTTGACCTGATACTGTGCGACTGGGAAATGCCCGAGATGTCGGGCCTGGAGCTGTTGCAGTGGATGCGCCAGCAGCCCCAGTACGAAAACGTGCCCTTTATCATGATTACCAGTCGGGGCGACAAGGATCATGTGATTGAAGCGGTGAAGGGAGGCGTTTCCGAATACCTTGGTAAACCGTTCAGCCCCGAGGGGCTGAGCAAGAAAATCATCAAGGTGATGGGCCGCAAACTGAAAGACGCCATGGACCGGAGCGGCAAGTCCATGGCAAGCCCTGCCGATGCCTTCAAGGAGTCCGCCAACCTGCTGACCCGCAAGCCGGAGTCCATGGCGGAGAACCCTGCCGCTTCAACCCTTTCGTCACCTGCGCAGGCAGCTCCTGTGGCAACGCCCAAACAGGCCCCGTCCCGCGGTTCGATGAGTTTTGCCTCCGTGCGTTTTGCAGAAAGCACCCTGAAATCGGTGGTCAAGGATATCAATCTCACTGAAGTGCGGGTGATCGCCAAGCGGGATCAGGTGTTCCCGGGGATTCTCGACCAGGCGGTGGTGGACATTGAGACAGGCGAGGGTCAGATGGCCCGCCTTAATGGCTACGTGCACCAATTGCAGGCCGTGGACAAACGCCAGGACACTGATTTTGTCAGCGTCACCATCCGGTTTGTTGATGAAGACCCGAAAAAGCTTGAGGACTTGTCGAGGTTCGTCGCCCGTTTCCGGGCGGGGATGCGCTAGCTTTCCGCTTTCTCCGGGATGCGTTCGACCAGCCGTTCCCGGGGGAAATGGCAAATAAATTCACTGCCCTCGCCAATCCGGCTGCGAATCTCCAGATTGCCATCGTGGTTGAGCAAGACGTGTTTAACGATTGCCAAGCCAAGACCTGTGCCGCCAGTATCCTTGTGGCGGCTAGGGTCGGCCCGGTAAAAGCGTTCTGTCAGGCGCGGTATATGGACCGGGTCAATGCCGATACCGGTGTCCTTCACCGACAGATGGGCGCCTTCCCGGTTGGTGGACCAGGATACGCTGATCTGACCGTTTGCCGGCGTGTACTTAACCGCATTGAAGATCAGGTTCGAGAATGCGCTGCGCAGCTGGCTTTCGTCCCCTTTCAGCAGGCGGTGGTCGCCGATATGCACGGTAATCTCGTGCTGTTTTTCGCCACTGAGTGCCCGGGCGTCATGGCAGATCTGAGCCAGCAGCTGGTCCACGTCCGTGAGCGTGTCGTTGACCGTCTGTTCACCGGTTTCGATTCGTGACAGCAGGATCAGGTCGGTGATCAGGGCTTCCATCCTGGATGACTGGGCGGCCATGGTGTTAATGGCGCGGCGCCACTTCGGTGGCAGGTCGGCGGCGTTGTCCACCAGGGTTTCCAGGTAGCCGCTGATGACCGTAAGCGGCGTTCGCATCTCGTGGGACACGTTGCCGACGAAGTCCCGGCGCATCTGTTCGAGCTGATACAGACGAGTCACATCCTTGGCGACGATCAGTCGGTCGTCGTCACCGAACAGGCTGATCTGGATCTGCAGGTGAATGTGCGGTTTGGCCGGGGAATGGATTTCCAGGGGCTCCCGATAATTCCGGGAATCGAAGTAGGTCTTGAAGGCCGGGGTGCGGATCAGGTTGTGAATGTACTGGCCCTGGTCCGTGTTGCGCCGAAAACCGAGCAAGTATTCGGCGGAGCCGTTCCACCATTCCATGGCCCCCCGGGAGTCGGTCATGATCACACCATCACGCATGGCGTTGGTAGACTCCTGCACCCGGTTGATCTGGGCCCGCAATCGGTCCTGGGTTCTCAGGTGGGTCTGGTGAAGTTTGTGGAGGTTGTCGAAGATATCACCCCAGAGCCCGATGCTTTGGGGCGCTTCGTCGGTGGCGCTCGGGTTGGCCAGCCACTGGTAAAGGCGTCGTGCCTGCACCAGAGTCCACCACAGATAGACAATCAGCCCGAAGGTCAGGCCGTAGACAGGCTCACCGAAGTAAAGGCCAACCAGGGTGGAGCCAATCAGGCCACCGATAATGTAGCGCAGGTATCGTGACCAGTTGTGCTGCATCAAAAACTGCCTTGTGTCCGTTCCGGGGCTGATGCTCAGCTGGCCGGAGTTACTTACGCGGCTCTGGTCGAGAAACGATAGCCGGTTCCACGTACCGTCTGGATCAGGTGGTCGTACTTGTCGCCGAGAGCCTTGCGAAGCCGGCGGATGTGAACATCGACTGTTCGTTCCTCAACATAGACGTTGCCACCCCAGACCTGGTCCAGAAGCTGGGAGCGAGTATATACCCGTTCCTGGTGAGTCATGAAGAACTGAAGCAGTCGGTACTCGGTGGGACCCATGGTGAGGGCTCCCTCCTGGGTGGTAACTCGATGACCGACCGGGTCCAGAGTCAGCCCTTCCACTTCAATCGGGCTGTCCACGCCCGGCGGCGTCGCGCGCCGCAGGACCGCTTTCAGGCGGGCAACCAGTTCCCGTGGGCTGAATGGTTTGGTGATGTAATCGTCGGCACCAACCTCCAGACCCTGGATCTTGTTGTCTTCCTCAACCTTGGCGGTGAGCATGATAATAGGAATGTCTGCGGTCGCCTCCTCTTTTTTCAGGCGACGAGCCAGCTCCACGCCACTGGTGCCGGGTAGCATCCAGTCCAGGAGCACGAGATCCGGGTGTTTGTCGACAATCAGGGCATGGGCTTCCCGGGCGTCCGCTGCCTCCAGATAGTCATAATCCGCCATTTCGAGAGCCACGGCGATCATCTCGCGGATCGGGGCCTCGTCATCGACGATCAGGACAGTTTTTCCAGTCATGAGCTTTTAACCTGTGTCAGACCTTGGTTTGTTGCTGCCTCATTACAACGTCCAAGTGTTACAAGTATATGACAGGTTCAGCCAATGATGAGGTCAATCACCAGACCTGCGAAAACTGCGAAACCGGCCCAGTTGTTATTGAGAAACGCTTTGAAGCAGCCCTCACGTTCCCTTTCACGCGCCAGATACTGGTGGTAGACGAACAGGCAGGCCATGGCCACGACGCCCAGGTAATAGAACGTGCCCAGTTCAGCACGATGGCCCACCATGATCAGGATCAGCACCACCATGCCCTGGAGCATGCCAATTATCGTCTTATCGGCATCGCCGAACAGGATGGCCGTGGACTTGATGCCCACTTTCAGGTCGTCGTCCCGGTCCACCATGGCGTAAAGGGTGTCATAGGCAACGGTCCAGAGGACGTTGGCCGTGAAGAGGAGCCAGGTGAGCTGGCTCAGTTCGCCCGCTTCCGCCGCCCAGGCCATGGGGATGGCCCAGGAAAAGGCTGCTCCAAGGAACAGCTGCGGCAGATGGGTGTAGCGCTTCATGAAGGGATAAATAAACGCCAGCAGGGCACCGCCGAAGGACAGGTACAGGGTCAGCGAGTTGGTGAACAGAACCACCATCAGGAAGGAAACCAGACACAGGCCGGCGAACAGCGCTACCGCTTCCCAGGGTTTGACCCGGCCGGCGGTGAGCGGGCGATCCTTGGTGCGTTTGACGTGCTTGTCCCAGTCGCGGTCGGCAAAGTCGTTAATGGCACAGCCGGCAGCGCGCATAAAGAAGACGCCCAGGGTGAATACAATTACATTGCCGAGCCCGGGGCTGCCATCGCCTGCCAGCCACAGGGCCCAGTAGGTCGGCCACAGCAGGAGCAGGGTTCCGATCGGGCGGTCGATTCTGAGTAGACTGGCATAATCGGCCAGTCGGCGCTGGATAGGTTCTGGCACAGCGTCAGGCAGCATGGCGTGCGTCCGTCTGGTGTTCTTCGAATTGAATAAGTGCAGGGATTATAGCCAGTCGCAGGAGGCCGGTTAAAGCGTGTTTCGCTGAAACAGGGCTGGCAGCAGGTATTCACCAACCAGCAGGGAGCTGTTGTGGCCACTGAACAGGGAGCGCCGCGCCAGTTCTGGCTGGGCGGGTATAACCGGTTTGCAGAGGCCGGTTTCCAGTGGGCCCCGTTGCCAGTGGGGGCTGGTGAACAGATAGGCGCCCAAAGGCCGGTTGCCCAGGTGCAACAGCCGTCGTCCCTCGCCTTCCAGGCATCTCAGGGGAATGACCGTTCTGGCCAACACCCAGGGCTGGTTGTCACCACAGAGGCTGACCTCCCGTATCCAGGCGTACTGGCGGTGAGGAATGCACAGACGCCGGGCCTCTTCCAGTGTCGGCGTTGCAAACCCCTCGCGGCGGACCTCAACGTGGAAGGAGCGGCTGCACTGTTTCTGCAGTGCGCGGGTAAACGAGCCCTCCACCTGCAGCCAGTACCGGGCCGGCCCGTGAACCTCGGGGTTCCGAAGGCCGGCAGAGGTCAGCGATTGATACCAGTCCGTCGGAGGTATGGTCAGGCGACTGTCGATGTCAGAGACCCTTGACTGCATAGATGCCGGGCGCATTACGCCAGTAGCCTTTGTAGTCCATGCCGTAGCCGAACAGGAAGCGGTCCTCCACTTCCAGGCCAGTGAAATCGGCCTTCAGGTTCGGGCGGGCTTTGCGGTCATGTTGCTTGTCGACCAGAACTGCCGTCAGTACCTCACTGGCACCGTGGGCACGGCAGTAGTCGGCGATGGCGCACAGGGTAGTGCCCTCATCAAGAATGTCATCGACAATCAGGATGGTGCGGCCGTTCATATCTGCCTCGGGCTGGAGCTTCCACTCAAGGATGCCGCCGGTGGTTTCCTGACGGTATCGGGTGGCGTGCAGGTATTCGGCCTGGACCGGAAACCGGAGCTGGGGTAATAGTTGTCCGGTAAGGATCAGCCCGCCGTTCATCACGCTGAATAACAGGGGGTTACTGTCTTTCAATCGGGCGGTAATATCGTCGGCCAGGTTGCCTATTGCAGTCTGTACCTGCTGTTCATCGACCAGGCAATCGGCTTCGGCCATTACCTGGTTCATTTCGGCGACGGTATCGGTCATATCGGTCGGTCCTGTCGTAAAACGGGCGATTATACCGGAGAGGCGCAACAGAAGGGAGGGGCGGTCCCTGTTGTCAGATCTGTAATTGTGGCTATTGGCAGAAAACTCAGAACTGGACCGTCGGCATTGGCATTGGTCAATTCCGGGGCGATGGGTATGATGGCCTGATTCGACAGTTGTTCGTATGTGTAATGCGAACAAAACACTTGCGTGCATGATTGTCTGACAATTACTATTGCGCCCGGATGATATTGGGAGAAAACCTATGAAGAAGTGGCAGTGCGTGGTTTGCGGTCTGATTTACGATGAAGCCGAAGGCTGGCCCGAGGACGGCATTGAGCCCGGCACCAAGTGGGAAGATGTTCCGGAAGACTGGGTCTGCCCGGATTGCGGTGTCGGCAAGGAAGACTTCGAAATGATCGAGATCGGCTGATATTACCCGGCACGGCAGGTGAAACCCGCCAAGGTTCGTAAAATACAGGAACGCGGTTATGACTGAACAGGCCCCCATCGTTATCGTTGGCACCGGTTTATCCGGCTATTCGCTGGCACGGGAAATCCGGAAGCAGGACAAAGAGACCCCGGTTCTGATGGTGACAGCCGACGACGGCGTGAGCTACTCCAAGCCCATGTTGTCCACCGGCTTTACCAAGGGGAAGGATGCCGACGGGCTGGCCCAGGGCGGGACCGACGCCATGGCGGAGCAGTTGAATGTCCGGATCCGGACCTTTGCCACGGTCACCGGAATTGATGCCGACGCCCACGAACTCATTCTCGGTGATGAACGGCTTGCCTACAGCAAGCTGGTCCTGGCCTGGGGCGCCGATGTGATCCGGCTCGGCCTGGACGGTGATGGTCAGGAGCATGTGTTCTCGATCAATGACCTGATGGATTACCGCGCCTTCCGGGAAGCGCTGGGCGAGGGCAAGCGGGTGGCGATCATGGGGGCGGGTCTGATTGGTTGTGAGTTTGCCAACGACCTGCGCAACGGCGGTTATGAAGTGGATGTGATTGCCCCTTCCGAGGAGGTGATGCCCGGACTGCTGCCGGAGGCGGCCGCCCATGCTGTCCAGCAGGAGCTGGAGAATCTGGGGGTAGGGTTTCATCTCGGAACCGTGGTTGATCGGATCGACCGCAGTGGTGACGGGGTCAGTCTGACCCTGGCCAATGGCGAGACTCTGGAAGCTGATCTGGTACTGTCCGCCGTCGGCCTGCGCCCGAGGACGGATCTCGCCCGCGCTGCGGGGCTTGAGACTGCCAGGGGCATCGTGGTCAATCGCGCTCTGGAGACCTCGGCGCCGGATGTCTACGCACTCGGTGACTGCGCCGAAGTAGACGGTCACGTCCTGCTTTATGTCCTGCCGCTGATGGCCTGTTCCCGGGCGCTTGCCAAAACGTTACTGGGTGAGCGCACCGAAGTGAGCTATGGCACCATGCCGGTGATGATCAAGACGCCCTGTTGCCCCACGGCGGTTTGCCCTCCACTGTCGGAAGCCGAGGGCAACTGGGAGGTTGAGCAGGATGGCAGCAACGTCAAGGCGCTGTTCAAGAGCCCCGGCGGCGATGTCCTGGGGTTTGCGGTAACCGGCAGCTTTGCCATGGAAAAGCAGGCCCTGTCCAAGGAAGTGCCGCCGATACACGGCTGATGCTCCTCTTCTATTCAACAGCCCCGGTTCCACGGGGCTGTTTTGTCATGGCCGGCGACGGCTTTTCATTGCGAAATTTCGCCGCTTGCGGTAGAAAACTCCTTCGTGTGCTAACGAAATCACAGGAGCAGGCATGCTTGAGGTAACCAAGAAACTGGTGGAGTTGCTGGATCTCTCGCCCATCGGTGACGACCACTTCCAGGGTGACAGCGAGGATCTGGGTTTTCCCAACGTCTTTGGCGGTCAGGTTCTTGGCCAGGCGTTGATGGCCGCCAGTCGAACCGTTGAAGGGCGCCTCTGTCACTCCCTCCATGCCTACTTTCTGCGCCCGGGCAATCAGGATATGCCAATCGACTACGAGGTCCAGCGAGTCCGTGACGGTGGCAGTTTCTCGGTGCGTCGGGTGATTGCCCGCCAGGATGGCAAGGAAATCCTGACCGGCTCCATGTCGTTCCAGGTGGCCGAGGAAGGTTTCGAGCATCAGTTGACCATGCCGGATGCGCCGGACCCGGAAACGCTTCGCTCGGAACAGGAATGGGGCCAACTGCTGGCCCCCCAGGTGCCGGAAAAAATGCGGCCGATCCTGACCCGTGACCGCCCGATCGAGATCCGTCCGGTAAACCCGGTCAATCCCCTGAAGCCGGAGAAGCGCCCGCCCCACAAGCAGAGCTGGTTTCGTGCCCAGGGGCACCTGCCGGACGATCCCGTGCTTCACCGCTGCCTGCTGACTTACGCATCGGATTTCCAGTTTCTCGGTACGTCACTGAACCCCCACGGTCTGACATTCATGAGCAAGGGGCTGCAGGTGGCCAGCCTGGATCACGCCATCTGGTTTCACCGGGATTTCCGCATGGACGAATGGCTGCTGTACGACAAGGACAGCCCCAGTGCGTCGGCTGGCCGGGGATTCAACCGCGGCAATTTCTTCAACCAGGACGGTGTGCTGGTGGCATCCACCACCCAGGAAGCCCTGATCCGTCAACGGTCCTAGGCAGTCAGCCCAGCTTGCGCTGGTCCGGTTGCTGATGGTTCCGGTCCAGCCAGTCCATCAGTTCGTCGAACGGCAGCGGCGGTGTCAGCAGGTAACCCTGGATCATGTCGCAGCCCATGTCCCTGAGCATATTGGCGGTTACCTCATCCTCCACACCCTCGGCCACGACCTGATAGCCCAGGCTGTGGCACATATCAATGGTGGTCTGCACAATCACCCGGTCTTCCGCCTCGGTGGTGAGCTCGGTGACCAGTGACCGATCAATCTTGACCTCGCTCGCAGGTAACTGCTTAATGTAGGACAGTGAGGAATAGCCGGACCCGAAGTCATCGATCGACACCGGGATGCCGGTGGCGCTGAGCGAGTTCAGCGCCCTCAGTGAGTTGCCCGGGTCCTGCATCATGGAGGTTTCCGTTACCTCAAAAATAATCGAGCCCTGATGGCTGTGATAGCTGTTCATCAGACGCTGGACAAAAATGGGAAAGTCCGGCTCCCGCAGGTTGTTGGGCGAAATATTGATGGATATGTTCAGGGGCCAGCCGCGCTCCAGCAATCGCGAGCGCAATTCCAGTGATTGCTCAATCACCCACCGGGTCAGAGGTTTGATCAGCCCGGTCTGTTCCGCCAGGCTGACAATCTCATCGGCGCGGATCGGTTTCGCCCGCCCGGGCCATCGAATCAATACCTCAACCCCGACAATCCGACCCGTTTTCAGGCTCTGCTTGGGCTGCATGAACAGCGCCAGCTCGTTGGTGTTGAGGGCATGTCGAAGCTCCGACACCATGGTTAGCCGGTCGGCGCTGTAGGAGTCTTTCTTGGACTTGTAATAGGCAAGACCCCGCTCCCGGGCAGAATCCGATCCTTCGGCGATCACCGCACGGCGTATCAGGGTGTTGGCATCCGTACCATGCTCCGGGAAGATTGCCACCCCAAGCCTGGGGTCCAGGGGAATCTGCATGCCCAGATAGTCAATCGGGTAGCGTATGCCTTCCAGGGCCTTGAGAATGGCCCTTGGCACGGAGCCTGTGGCATCGGCGTCGACAATAAACGCGAATGTCTGAGGATCCAGTGATGCCAGGTAGAAATTACGCTGGTCGCTCTGTTCCACCGGCATCGCGCCCGGCAGTTCCCGCGCCACGGCATTGTAGTGCTTGGACGCCAGTTCCAGAATCCGGTCACTGTTGCGGTGCCCGAGGGTTTTGGTGACCGACTGCAGGTTGTTCAGGTGGATGACGGCGACGCCATAGCGTCGCTCGGGGCTGCGCAACATCAGGTCGTTCAGCATCATCTCCAGGCTGCCCCGATTGGGAAGTCCGGTGAGCGGATTGTGCAGGGCATGATCCATCAGCTTCAGCTCCGCTGACCGCCGTGCCGCCAGGGCGTTCAGTTCGGCTTCCCGGGCGTCCACCTTGTCCTGCCGTTCCTGGTAAAGCCTCGCCGCCAGGGCCAGGGTGAGCAGAATGGCTTCCAGTGCCGATCCGATCTGCATGCCGTAGGTGGTCACAAAATTGTTGGGCAGCAAGCCGTACTTGTTGGCCGCGGTTATTGCACTGCCCAGCGTCAGTGCCGCCCAGGCCACCGTGTAATAACCGGCCTGTGGGTTGCCCTTCCACCATTGCACCGGCCCCAGAACGGTGAGCAACAGGCAGCTGGGTATTGCCAGGGCTACGGTCAGCCGACTGCCGGTGCTGTAATCGAGAAAGAACGTCATCAAGGCAACCACGGCGTTCAGTGAAATCATGAACAGCACGAGCCGATTCAGTAACGGGCCTGTGTAGGTCAGTTTCAGGAATGAGCGGGAGAACACGAGTGTGAACAGCAGAGCGAAGGGCACGGCCAGTAACATTATCTGGTTCTGCAGAGCCGGGCTGTTCGGCCACAGAAACTGAAAAGTGGCGCCATTCAGGCTGCCGATCAGCAATAAATAGCCCAGTGTCGAAAGCACATAGAGCAGGTACACCGGCTCTCTGAGAGCGCCAAAGATAAACAGATTGAAAAAAATCACCGTAATCAGGATGCCGTAGTAGAGCGCATGCATCTGGTCTTCGGTGGAGGAGTGTTCGAAGAAAGCCTCGGCGTTCCACAGCCTTATCGGAATCTGCATGGCACCCTCGGTGCGCACCTCCAGCAGAATCCCGTACTCGCTGGCGATGCTCTGTTCGAAGGGGAACAGAAAATGCCGGTGCAGTATCGGGCGTTGATCGAACGGAACGTGATCCCCGGTCACAATGCGCCGGGCAATCCGGCCGTTTTCCAGCAGATGGAAGGTGAGTTTGTCCAGCTGTGAGTAGCGGACTTCCAGCAGATTGATAGTGGCAGGATGGGCCACCGGAAACCGGAGCCAGACGGCGTCCCGGATGTAGCCGAAATTCGGACTTTCTTCCTCGAGGGTTTGCCAGTCTTTGGAGACCAGGGCCTCACTGGCTGTCAGGCTGTCATCCGGGGCGGCGCGCAGATACTCGATCTGCGGAACATAGGAATCCTCAGCCCCCAGGGATGGGGCAGCCAGACCCGATAACAGCAGGAGCGTTATCAGTAAACGAAGCCAGAAAGTGGAAGCCACGTAGTACCGTTTGCTTGTTGTTGTCCAACGGAGTATGGCGTGTCGCCTTTGGCGGCTCAAGTCACCGGCAGGACCTGTTTGGCAAAATTTTGTAGTCAGGACTCAGATCTGCTCAAGCCATGACCGGACCCAGGGCAGGGCTTCGGCTTCCGGCTCCATGGTTTCCAGGGCATCAATTCGAAGCGTGTCTCCCACCTTGCGAGCAGCGGTCTCGTATAGCGCTTCCTCAACCAGGTCGCCGGCGCCACAGAAGGTGTCACCGTAGGAACTGTCGCCCAGCACGATGACGCCAAACGGCCGACCCGGTTGTTGGGGCAGTTGGTCCCGCAGATCCAGATAGAAGGGCAGCAGGTTGGCTGGCACTTCACCCTGCCCGGTCGTGGATGTGCAGACCAGAAGCGGATCGTTGTTCGAGGTGATGTCGTCCAGCGCCGGGTTCTCCAGCACGGTTATGTGGTGGCCTTCGCTCTCCAGTTCCTTCTTGATGGCTCGGGCCGTCATGAGTGCGCCACCATAGACGCTGCCCACCAGGATTCTGATTGATGTCATAGGTTATCTGCTCGCTGCCTTGGCACTGTTCATACGGTCGTTCGGTGGCGCACGATCATAGCGGGAGTGCTTTCTCGCCTCAAGGCGAGTGGCTGGGGCAGGGCTCGCTTTCCTGGCTTCGAACCCGCGGTGCTATCCGGTTGCGCCCGGATTCCTTGGCATTGTAGAGGTTCAGGTCGGCCTGTTTGAGAAGATCGTCAAGTGACCGGGCCTTGGCTATGGAGCAGACACCGGCGCTGATGGTTACCGGTAATGCCTGATCCCTGAACCGGAACGGGTGCCTGGCAACTTGAGACCGCAGTCTTTCAGCCAGGCTCAGGGCCTGCAGCAGGGAAGTGTCAGGCAATAACACCAGAAATTCTTCACCGCCCCATCGGGCCGCGACATCCGCCTGCCGAATCACGGTTCGCATCAATGCAGCGAATTCCCGCAGGACATCGTCGCCCGCGTCATGTCCGAACTGGTCGTTGACCTGTTTGAAAAGGTCGAGATCGATCAGGGCAATGGAGAAGTGGTGGCCGGAGCGCTGGTAGCGGGAAAACTCCATGATCAGGCGGTTCTGCATTTCACGGCGGTTGGCCAGCCCGGTGAGCTCGTCGGTGCGGGCGGCGTGCTCATGGGTTTCAGCCAGTGCCAGAAGTTCATTACGTGCTTTCAGCCGGCTGGCCTCAAGGACGAAACAGAAAATCGATTCGAAGGTCAGGGCCGCAAAAAAGCGGATCTTGAAATCCATGCTGTATTCCGCCGACACCAGCGGCAGCCCGGGAAACTGGAACACCACCACCGCGACCAGGTAGCAGAACAGCAACACCGCCGTGCCGGTTTTCAGGTCAGTCAGGTAAAAGAGCAGAGGCGGGAAGACGTAGAACCAGAGTGGCCCGGTGTTGCTCTCTCCGCCGGAAGCAATCAGGTAGGTGAAAAGCAGGCCGACAATAACGATCATTCCGGCTTTCTGGCGTGCGCGGTTGCCGGTGCTGGCAAAGTGCAGCATGTTCACGGCAATCAGACCGATGAAGGACCAGAGCACCCAGGCATGGGTCTCGTGTCCGGCGAACCAGGCCTTGGTACCGATGCCAACCAGAAAAGCGATAGCGGTTGCCGAGAGCCAGGTGAGCAGACGCGAGACCTGGCCGTCTTCCCGTTCGCCGGCAGCGAGCTGTCCGGAGGAAGTTGAATGAGGCATGGGAACCTTTTTTTGCTGTTTTTGTAATTTTGGCGCTTATGTCCGGGATTATGAGTCAATTTAGTGCGTTTTTGCACTCGAGTCTGTGATGTGTTTAGTCTGTGTGAATTGTGACCGTTTTATTTCATTTTCATGTCAAAAAAATTATAGTTGCCGCGCGAAAGTGTTCGCCCCCAATCCTCACAGACTAAACGAGACCTGATCTGTTATGGCCCGTTCGAGCGGATTCCTGGATACCCTTCTCACCAGCCCTACCACGGAACGATACAGGGTCGGCATCAGCCTGCTTTTCTTACTTGGCGTGTGGCTGACTGTCGGATCATTCAGCCAGGGAATGCCCAACAGTATGTTGCTGATGGCCGCCGCGGTGATTGGCGGGTACATGGCGATCAACATTGGCGCCAATGACGTTGCCAACAACGTGGGGCCAGCGGTGGGTTCTGGTGCCCTGTCCCTGGGTGCTGCTGTTCTCATCGCAGCCGTTTTCGAGGCCGGCGGCGCGATCATCGCCGGCGGTGATGTGGTCTCCACCATCAAGGGTGGCATCATTGATCCCTCCAATCTGGAAGAGAGCAGGGCGTTCGTGTGGCTGATGACCGCCGCTCTCCTGGCTGGCGCCCTCTGGCTGAATCTGGCCACCTGGATGGGCGCGCCTGTGTCTACAACCCATTCCATCGTTGGTGGCGTTCTTGGCGCCGGTATCGCTGCGGGCGGCTGGGGGATTGCTGACTGGGCGGTGATGGGCAAGATTGCCGCCAGCTGGGTGATTTCGCCGGTGCTTGGCGGTGCTCTGGCAGCCCTGTTCCTGTTTGCGATCAAGAAGACTGTGCTCTATCGGAAAGAGGTCATTCCGGCGGCGAGGACCTTTGTTCCCTGGCTGGTGGCAATCATGGCCTGGGCTTTCGGAACCTATCTGATGATCAAGGGTGTGAAGAAAATCGTCAAAGTCGATTTTCTTGAGGCGACGCTGATCGGTCTTGCCGCGGCTGCGGTGGTGTTCTTCGTCATGCGCACCCTGGTGGGCCGCATGGCATCGACCATGGAAAACAGCTCGGCAGGCGTGAATACCCTGTTTACCTGGCCGTTGATCTTTGCTGCCGCCCTGCTGAGTTTTGCTCACGGTGCCAATGACGTCGCCAACGCCATCGGTCCCCTGGCGGCAATTAACGATGCCCTGTCCGCGAATTCTGTGGTGACGTCTGCCAGCATCCCGATGTGGGTAATGATGGTGGGTGCCCTGGGCCTGGCCGTTGGCCTCATGCTGTTCGGGCCACGCCTGATCAAGACCGTTGGCAGTGAAATCACCGAACTGGACAAGACCCGGGCATTCTGTATCGCCCTGTCGGCTGCGCTTACGGTGATCCTCGCGTCCCAGCTGGGCTTGCCGGTCAGCTCCACCCATATCGCCATAGGCGGCGTGTTCGGCGTTGGCTTCCTCCGGGAGTACCTGAAGTCCAACTATGCGACCCAGCTGCACAAGATCATGGAGCACCACGACCCCGCCGAGCAGGAGCGTCTCAAACCCTTCCTGGATGATTTTCGTAATGCCTCGGTGGAGGAGATGGAGAACCTTCTCAAGCAGGCCAAGAAGAAAAAGCAGGTGCCTTTGTCCAAGTCCGAGCGCAAGCGCCTGAAGAAGATCTACCGGGAAGAAATGGTGAAACGTTCGCACCTGGTGCGCATTGCGGCGGCATGGATCATCACGGTACCGGCGTCTGCCATCATGGCCGCGATCCTGTTCTTTACGCTCCGGGGCTTGTTGATCTGACCGGGCTGGTTGTATAAACCGAGTTTGGTCATACTATCTTTAAAAAGGGGTGGCTCACCCCTCAAGCCTAATTGTCCATGGAGTGAAGTATGAGTTCATCCGTTGAAAGCCGTCAGGCGAAGATGATTGATGAGCTGAGGACCTTTATCAAGAAGGTTCTGAGCGATCCGACCATTGCCGTTAAATCCATGGAGATCGCCCGCAAGCATCGTGGTCAGCCGAACGCCGAGGAGCTGATTGCACAGGAGATCAGTGCCAGCACCAATATCCGGATTCCGGAGAACTGGAGTGAGGCGGACAAGATGTTCCTGGATATCATCCACGATGTTCTGGATGATGAAGAGGCGCTTTACTAAGGCCTTGTCTGCAGGCTTGGGAGAAGCGAGCCGGGCGGGGGATGGTTCAAAAACACGCTGTGAATACGTCCCTGTACGCTTGGCTCCGCCATCCCTGGCTCCGCACAGTTTTTGAACCATCCCCCGCCCGGCTCACCTGAGCCATGGTTGTGGCCAAAAATGGTCATGGCTAAGTCTTTTGGGCCCTTCAGGCCTGTCTCGCGTTTGGCGTAGCCTGCTTCAGGACTGCATCCGCCATCTGGTGCAGGATGCTGATCTCATCCTCGATACCCTCATCCCGTGATAATTCTCTCTGTTCCGAAAGGATGTCTGCCAGGATTTCCCTGGTGGTCAACGGGTTAGCCAGTACCACCCGGAACACGATGCACGGGAAGTTGAAGTAACGGGCCGGCTCCAACCGGGTCCGTGACACGAACGCCTTGCCCCGTTCCCGCTGGGTTTTCTGGATGAACTTGGTGATCCGGTTCAGGCAGGTGTTGAGCTTTTCCGCCTGCAGGGGATCGGCAATTGCCAGAGCTTCCTGGACGTTTTCCGGGCAGTAGCGGTAGGTCAGGATGTTCAGTTCGGGCTTGGTAACCAGCTCGAAATCCGGTTCTGCTTCGATCATTTCCGCGAAGGTTTTGGCCTTGTCGATGCCCTGGTCTATCAGGATCTCGTAGCCTTCCCGGGCCAGGATTTTCAGGCCGGAGTGGATCAGCATGGACATGCCGGGCCGTGAGCCTTCCAGGGTGGTGCTGCCAAGATCCCGGGAGCCCTTGCGGATGATGTACTGGGCGTGGTGTTCAACGGCGCTGGCCAGGCTCGGGTCGCGGAATACCACGAGGCCCACGCCCATGGGTACGTAGAGCTGTTTGTGGGCGTCGAAAGTGACGGAGTCGGCCTTCTCGATGCCCCGCAGCAGGTGTTTGTAGGTGCGGGAGAACAGTGTGGGCCCGCCCCAGGCGGCATCCACGTGGAAGTGGGCGCCGAATTCCCGGGCGATGTCGGCCATGGCGTCCAGGGGGTCGACGTTGCCGGTTTCGGTGGTGCCGGCCACACCGCAGATGGCCATGACCTTGATTTTCTGGCGCTGCAATTCCAGGCACTTGTCCCGCAGGGCGTCGGTGTTGATGCGGTTTTCGTCGTCGGTGTCCACCGGTATCAGGGATTCGCGGCCCAGGCCGAGCACGTCGGCGGCTTTGCGCAGGGAATAGTGGCCGCGCCGCGAAACGACGATGGCGGCGCCTTCGTAGCCGTAGTATTTCAGCGCCCGGAACAGGCCTTCCTGGTGCAGGCCCCGGAAGCTGCCTTCAGCCGGGAACGCCCGGTTGCGGGCGACCCACAGGGCGGTCAGGTTTGCGACGGTGCCGCCGGAGCACATGGCACCCAAGGCATAACGGGGGTCGTGCATCCACTTGCGGTAGAAGGCGCCGTCTTCCTGATACACCAGGCGGTGGATCATGCCCAGTACCTGGCGCTCCATGGGCGTGAACGCCTTGGAGGTTTCGGTTTTGACCAGGTTCTGGTTCAGGGCAATCATGATCTTCGACAGCGGCAGCATGAAGTACGGCAGCGCTGAGGTCATGTGCCCGATAAAGGCCGGAGAGGCGGTGTGAACGGAATTGGCCACCAGTTTGTCGAGCAGGAACTGGGCCTGTTCAGATACGAAGACGGGCTTCTCGGGAATGCTGTAGTCGGAGAAGTCTTTCTCCACATCCGAGAGGTCCCGTTCAACCGCAACAATGTGTTCCTGCAGGAAGCCTGCAAGATTGCGGGAGATGTTCTGGTCAATCCGGCTCAGCGTGGATTCCGGTGCCTCGGGCACCGTGAACACGCGATACATGGCCTCTACCGAGGCCTGTGCGGATTTCTTCTTTCCGGTCATAGGCGCCACTCACATTCAGTGGTCATCCGAAGGGCCGGTTCCGGATGCCCTGCGGATACGGCCGGCATTCATGTCCGGCATTGGTTTCTGGTCACCTGCTTCTGGCAGGCGCACTGGCATCCCTGAGGGGGCGTAGTATACGGCGTGGCGACAGGTTACGCCACACGGCCGCTGCTCAGGTTATTGCTTCCCGGTCAGAGTATTTCCCGGTGTATATCCAGTATGGCAGCATCCACGCGTTCTTCGATGGCTTTTTCGATCTGGTCCAGACGCTGGGTAATCTGCTGGGAGGAGGTGCCCAGGGCGGCAATGGTCCAGGTGGCGCAGTCGAGGGCCTCCTGGTCGGCGGTTTCGGCTACCGCGAGATCGGGTTCTTTGCCCCAGACGGCCTTCAGGGCGGTGAAGACTTTGCGCTTGGCTTTGAGGTCGTCGCAGCCATAGAGCTGGAAGTGCAGGGTCAGTACGCCCACGTGGGGCGTGATAACCGGCTGCTGGGGCGCTTGGCCTTCCCTCAGGAGTTTTCTCAGGGCTTCTGACATGTTTGGTTCGCCAGGCTTGAAATGGGCCGAAAAGATGTCGGATTACGGCTTCGCCTAATCCGACCTACTGTCCGGGTAAAAGTTAACCGTAGGTCGGATTAGCCAAAGGCGTAATCCGACAGATCTGGATAACAGCAACCACTTACCCTACTACAGGCGCTGCCCGTTTGATAATGGCTGCCGGATCGGTGCCCGAGGGCAGGTTGCCGTAGTTCATACCGCCATTGGACTGGAGTCTCGAGGCGCAGAAGGCGTCGGCGACGGCGGCATCCGAGTGGCGGAGCAGCAGTGAGCCCTGCAGGGCCAGGGCCATGCGGTCGACCAGGTTGCGGGCGCGGTACTGGAAATCGCTGATGTCGGCGAAGTCGTGTTGCAGCTGAGCCAGGAACTGGTCGAAGCGGCGGTCGGCTCCTTTGGCTTCGGCGGCCTCTTTGAAGAAGGCGTCGAGGGTTTCCGGCTCTTTTTGCAGGGCGCGCAGGGTGTCCAGGCACTGGACGTTGCCGCTGCCTTCCCAGATGGCATTGACCGGTGATTCCCGGAACAGCCGGGGCATGATGCAGTCTTCCATTACGCCGCTGCCGCCGATGCACTCCATGGCTTCGTAGGCGTGGTTCGGCGTGCGTTTGCAGATCCAGTATTTGCCGACAGGGGTGGCCAGGCGCGCCAGCAGGCGTTCGTGCTCCTTGTCCTGGTTGTCCAGGGCGCGGGCAATGCGCATGGTGTAGGCCAGTGCCGCCTCGCTTTCCAGGGCCAGGTCGGCCAGGACATTCTGCATCAGAGGCTGATCGATCAGGCGGGCGCCGAAGGCGCTGCGGTGACGGCAGTGATGACTGGCCTGGGCGATGGCCTGACGCATGCCGGCGGAGCTTCCGATCATGCAGTCGAAGCGGGTCATGGCCACCATTTCAATGATGGTGGGCACACCGCGGCCTTCTTCGCCAACCATCCAGGCAAGGGCACCGCGCAGTTCGGCTTCGCTGGAGGCGTTGGCGACGTTGCCCATCTTGTTCTTCAGGCGCTGGACCTGCCAGGGGTTCTTGGTGCCGTCCGGACGCCAGCGGGGCATCAGGAAGCACGAAAGTCCTGCCTGTGTCTGAGCCAGTACCAGGAAGGCGTCGCACATGGGGGCAGAGACGAACCATTTGTGGCCTACCAACTCATAGGCCTGGCCGGGGCCTCCCGCGCCGACCGGATAGGCTCTGGTGCTGTTGGCGCGAACGTCGCTGCCACCCTGTTTTTCAGTCATGGCCATGCCAATGGTGACCGAGCTTTTCTGGCTGTCCGGCAGGTTGCGCGCGTCGTAGCTGTCGGCCAGGATGCGAGCTTCCCAGTCCGCCGCCAGCTCCGGCTGTTTCCGGATAGAAGGAATGGCCGCGAAGGTCATGGTGACCGGGCAGCAGTGGGCAGCTTCCACCTGGGAGTGCATGTAGTACTTGGCAGCACGGGCAACGTGTGCGCCCTGGCAGGGATGGCTCCAGGGGCTGCTGTGCAGGCCGTTGTCGAAGGCAATCCGCATCAGCTCGTGATAGGCCGGATGGAAGTCCACTTCATCAATGCGGTGGCCGTACCGGTCGTGGGTATTGAACACCGGTTTGTTGGCGTTGGCGCGAAACCCCAGGTCAATGGTTTCGGCGGCCCCTGCGAGAGCTCCGAATGCCTTGAGGTCCTCGGCGGCTTTACCGGCACCTTCCCGCAGGGCGGCTTCCTGCAGGGCAATGTCCTGCTCGAACAGATTGTAGTTCTCCAGGGCCGGCGGCTGATTGAAGACCTCGTGGGTGGTGGCCAGGTAGCGGTCTTCCTGGTCGTTTGATGGCATCTCTGGCCGGGGCTGCGGCGCGTTCATAGCTACCTCCTGGTGCCGGTTAACCCCTGCATACAAAAGCGGATGATGGAATTGACCAGCGGGTCATTGTTGTCTTCTGTTGCGCTGTTTTCCTGGCTGGTCTGTGTTGGTGACAGTGGACCAACCAGGCTTTCCGCGATGGCGCCGACCAGGCATGTACTGCTCTGGCGAGCGTCCTGATCCGGGATGCACCCTTCGTCAATGCCCTCGCGGATCGCTTTCTCGAACAGGTTGGCGTAGGCCTTGCGATACGCCAGTCGTTCCTCTTCCACTTTTGGGTCCACCGGCTCGGCGATCAGTGACCAGGCCATTTGCGGGCCTTTCAGCGCCCGCTCGGCAAATTGTCTGAGCGCCCGCTCCAGCCGTTCGGCGCCGTTTCCGCCGGATGCGAGGGCCTCGGCGACCTTGTCGACTTCCCGTTGGGTCGCCAGTCGGAAAATTTCGGCGAACAGGTCTTCTCTGGACTCGAAATGCCGGTAGATAGTTCCTGTGGCAACGCCGGCCAAGCCGGCGATACGGGTCACCCGCGCGCTTCTGAAACCGCCCTCGGCCACGCACTGATAGGTGCAGTCCACGATCCGTTTTCGCGCCTCGGCCTTACGCTGGCGCATTTTCTCTGTTTCTCGATAGGCCATTCCGGCTCCCTATAAGTAGTGAATCATTATTCATTCTTTGTGTCAATTTTTTGAGCCACAGACGAATATAAAATTTCCGCATGCAATTCAATTGCTTGTTGTTCGTTACAAAAATTTACAAAAAAGTCGTTGCCAGTAAATAGCGTGGTCACAAAAAGCAGATTATAAAGACGCCAAGACGAAGCCGCAGGCGGTCGTTCGTCGATACGGAGTGAGGTTCCCTGTGGGGTCGCAGCACTCGACCATCTGTTTTCGTTGATGGAGAAAAGATTATGAGTGAATTCGACGAAAGCAACCTGGAGCAGTCCGGAAGCTGGACCAGCGACAGTGACGACAACCATTCCATAGCCGGCCGTGCCCGCGTTCGTGCACAGTTGCAGGCAGACATTGAAGCGTTCCTGAGCCAGGGCGGAAAGATCCAGGAAGTGGATACTTCCTTCCGTTCTGATACACCGCGCAAGGTGGAAGTGGGTTTTAACAACCGCTCCCTCTGAACGTAAAGGCGGCAGTCCGGGGCACTCCGCCCCGGCTCCGTTTTTGATCCCTGTCTCGGTATGACCTGTCAGCGTCGTTTATCCTCTTTCATTATCATTTTGCGCCGTTAGCCTGGGCAAATCGCCAGTCACCCGATAATCCGGACACCTCTTTGGTAATGAAGCCTCGCATCCGTCTTTTCCTTGTTTTGCTACTGATCATAGCAGCTGTCGGCAGCTTCTGGAGGATGACTGCAGACCCGGTCGCCGTTGACGACCCGGTTGCTTCGGCGCCTGTTGACGAGCCCCCGATATCCGTAAGCCAGGATGAGGGCGCTGCGGCACCGTCCGACCTCGTCAACAACGCCTCTTCAGTCCGTATTCCCGAGCAGTTGCCGGCCTCGCTGGCAGGCACGTCGGTCCCGGACGGTTGGGCCCGGACGGACCGGCTCGGCAATCTCATTCCGACCCCCCATCTTCGGCAGCTGTTCGAGTATTTCCTGTCAGCTCTGGGAGAGGAATCGCTGCATCAGTTGGTGGCGCGTATTGAGACGGCTCTGTCGGCCCTGGAAGAGCCGGCGAGATCCCAGGCCCTGGCAACCCTGGGAAACTACCTGGAATACAAACTGGCTGTTTCTGATCTGGAACAGAGCTACGGAGAGGTGTCCGGACTTGGCGCCAGGGAAATGCAACGGAGGATGGCAGAAATCCAGGCCCTGCGCCGGACCTGGCTGGATGCTGACACTGCCGACGCTTTCTTTGCCGACGATGAGGCGGTGGACCGTTTCCAGATTGAAAAACTCAGGATCACAAGCGACGACAGTCTGACCGACGAGCAGAAGGCCGAGGCTTTGCGCCAGGCCGAGTCTTCTCTGCCGGAACCTCTCCGGAAGGCCAGGGAGGAAACCCGCCGGTTTGCGGACTATGAACAGGTACGCCGGGCGCTGGCAGATGATCCCGGGGCGCTTGCGGCCTGGCGTCAGGAGGCTTTTGGTGAGGCCGCGGCGGAAAGGCTGGCCCGGCTTGATCAGGAGCAAAAGGCCTGGGATCGCCGTTGGCAGGCCTACGCCAGCGAGCGGGACCGGTTGTTGTCCTCTGGGCTGGCCGAGCCGGAGCGCCGGGAAGCGCTGGAGCGGCTCAGAGCCAGCCACTTCAATGAAACCGAACGGATTCGTGCCCAGGCGCTGGATTCGATCCGGTAATCAGCCTGTCATTTAATCGCTTTATCCTGCTGAGGGAGTCTGCAACCAGCGGCGTCGGCCGTGTATGATGGCGCAAAGGGCGCCCGGCGAATGCCGCGACGGTCCATCAGACTTTTTGTTCAGCCATTCAGGAGGTTGTCAGTGCCGATTCCGACTCCCCGTGCTTTTCCCGCCACCCGTCTGCGCCGTAACCGGGCCAGTGAGTTCTCCCGTCGCCTTGTTCGGGAAAACCAGCTCACGCCGGACAACCTGATCTATCCGGTGTTCGTGCTGGAGGGTGAGGGCCAGCGGGAAAAGGTGCCTTCGATGCCGGGGGTGGAGCGTCTGAGCATTGATCTTCTGGTGGAACAGGCCGCGGAGCTGGTGGAATTGGGTATCCCGGCCATTGCCCTGTTTCCGGTGGTGCCGGCTGAGAAGAAGAACCTGTCCGGCTCCGGGGCCTGGGATTCGGACGGTCTGGCACAGAGAGCGGTTCGCGCTCTGAAAAAAAACCAGCCGGAACTGGGTGTGATTACAGACGTGGCGCTGGACCCGTTCACCACCCATGGCCAGGACGGCATCATCGACAACGACGGCTATGTTCTCAATGACGTCACCGTCGAGGCGCTGGTCAATCAGGCGCTTTCCCATGCCGACGCCGGCGCCGATGTGGTGGCACCGTCAGACATGATGGATGGGCGAATTGGTGCCATTCGCGAAGCCCTGGAGAACGGTGGCCATGTGAACACGCGGATCCTGGCCTATTCTGCCAAGTACGCATCAAGCTATTACGGGCCTTTTCGCGACGCGGTGGGCTCGGCCGCCAATCTCGGCAAGGGGAACAAGGCCACCTACCAGATGGATCCGGCCAACAGTGACGAAGCATTGCATGAGGTCTCGATGGACCTGGCCGAAGGCGCGGACATGGTGATGATCAAGCCCGGTATGCCGTATCTCGATATCGTGCACCGGGTGAAGACGGAATTGCGGGTACCGACATTCGTTTACCAGGTCAGCGGCGAGTACGCGATGCACATGGCTGCGGCCCAGAATGGCTGGCTGGACGGCGATGCGGTGATGATGGAAAGCCTGATGGCCATGCGTAGAGCCGGAGCCGACGGTATTCTGACCTACTTTGCCGTGCGCGCGGCGCGATTGATGCGGGATCAGCGGCACGGATAAGCCAAGCAAATCATTCGCCGGTAGTGGCGAACACACTGGAATCGAGGAACCATGACAACGGAAACGGCGAAGAATCAGACGGCAGGGGATGACCGGAGTGTGCCTGCGCCGGTAGATGTGCCTCCGGTTGGTGAGGAGATCAACCTGGATGCCAATGAAAATTACTTTAACCGGGAACTGAGCCAGCTGCAGTTTAATTACCGGGTACTCAAGCAGGCGCTGGATACGACCCACCCGTTGATCAACCGTCTGATTTTCTGCTGCATCTTCAGCAGCAACATGGACGAGTTCTTCGAGATCCGCGTGGCAGGTCTGCGGCAGCAGATGAAATACGGCCGCGAAACGGTTGGTGCCGATGGCATGATGCCGGACCAGGCCCTGGCGGAAATCAGCCGTGTTGCCCACGAGTACATCCGCGAACAGTACGACATACTGAACAATGTGCTGATTCCCGAGATGGAGCAGGAGAACATTCATTTCGTCCGTCGTCGGGAGTGGACGCCGGAGCAGGCGGAGTGGGTGCGAACCTATTTTGAAGAGGAAATCCTGCCGGTGGTCAGCCCCATCGGACTGGATCCGTCACATCCGTTTCCACGCCTGGTCAACAAGAGCCTGAACTTTATTGTTGAACTGGATGGCAAGGATGCCTTCGGCCGGGAAACCGGCATGGCGATTGTGCCGGCTCCCCGCTCCCTTCCGCGTCTGGTGCGGCTGCCTGATGATGTCTGCAACGGTGGCGAGAACCTCGTTTTCCTGTCGTCTATGATCCACGCCCACGCCGATGAACTTTTCCCCGGCATGGAGGTGAAAGGCTGCTATCAGTTCCGGCTGACCAGAAATGCTGACCTTGAGCTTGAGGACGACCTGGAAGACCTGGCCTCGGCCCTTCGTGGTGAGCTGCTCAGCCGCCGATTTGGTGATGGGGTGCGTCTTGAGGTTGCTGACAACTGCCCGGAAGAACTGGTGCAGTTCCTGCTCAAGGAGTTCGGCCTGACTGAGCGGGATCTTTACCAGGTGCATGGCCCGGTCAACCTGACCCGGCTGATGGCGGTCGGTGGGCTGGTGGACCGGCCGGATCTGACCTATTCCGGCTTTTCGCCATCGATTCCCAAGCAGATCCGCAGCAAGGAGTCGATGTTCGACGCAATCCGCAAGCGCCCGATCCTGCTGCTGCATCCCTATGAGAATTTCAGTCCGGTGGTCGATCTGCTGCGTCAGGCCGCCAAGGATCCCCAGGTTCTGGCAATTCGACAGACCCTCTACCGTACCGGGGCAGATTCGGAAATCGTGGAAGCCCTGGCAGATGCCGCACGCCGTGGTAAAGAGGTTACTGCCGTTATCGAGCTTCGGGCCCGTTTCAGCGAGGCTGAAAACCTGGAGCTGGCCAGCCGGCTGCAGGAGGCCGGGGTGATCGTGGTGTACGGCGTGGTCGGGTACAAGACCCACGCCAAGATGATCCTGATTGTCCGTCGCGAAGAGGGGCGGCTGCGTCGTTATGTCCACCTGGGCACCGGTAACTATCACGCCGGTAATGCCCGCCTTTATACCGATTACAGTTTCATGACCTGTGACGAGTCCATCGGCGACGACGTCAACAAGCTGTTCCAGCAGCTGACGGGCATGGGCAAGGCTCTGAAGATCAAAAAACTTTTCCATTCGCCATTCACCCTGCACTCGCGTCTGCTCAGCCTGATTGAGCGCGAAGCCGGCTATGGCGAGAAAGGCCGGATTATCCTCAAGTTCAATGCGCTCACCGAGATCCAGCTGATCAAGGCGCTTTACCGGGCCTCCCAGGCGGGTGTGAAAATCGATCTGATTATCCGCGGTATCTGCTGCCTGCGTCCGGAAGTGCCGGGCCTCTCCGAGAATATTCGGGTAAGGTCCATCATCGGACGTTTCCTTGAGCATACCCGGGTCTACTACTTCGGCAATAACGGCCGCCCGGATGTGTATTGTTCCAGCGCCGATGGCATGGAGCGGAACCTGCTTAGCCGGGTTGAAACCGCTTTTCCCCTGGATGATCCTGAGCTGGCTGCCAGGGTCAGGGAAGATCTGGATACCTACCTGGCCGATAACTGCCAGTCCTGGGTACTGCAACCGGACGGCAGCTATATCCAGAACCAGCCCGGTGACGACGAAGAACGCCTGGCCTCCCAGCTGGTATTGCTGGAAAGGCTGACCGGAAAGACCTGATTCCTGAACTGGAGAACGCGTTTGAATGCCAAATGGATGATTGCTGGCGCCGGTGTGCTGGCTGTGGCCGGTGGCCTGCCCTGGGTCGTAGGGTACGTCACTGAACAGCAGTGGCAGCAGGCAACGGAGGAGGTGAACAGTGCCCAACCGTTCCTTCGTATGGAAACTGATAACTACCAGAGGGGCATTCTCGGTGCCCGCTTCAATGGTTCGGTCAACCTGAGGAACCCGGAAACCGGAGAATCCCGGCAGTTTGCCTATCGTGCCACGGTGACCCATGGGGTAACCGGCAGCCTGATGGATTTTGAGCCCGAGGGAGGCTGGTCTTCAGGGGATCTGGACTGGTCTTCCGGCGAGAAGCCAAGACTGACCCTGGAAACCCGACTCTGGGGCACTGCAGTACTTGAGCTCGAAGCGCCCCAGATGAGCGTAACTGACGCGGATACTGGGGAAACCCTCGCTTCGAGTGGCGGTCTGGCAAGAGTTGAGATCAGTGATGCAGGCTCGCACGCGGATGCCCTGATGGTCTGGCCGGCCTTAACCCTGTCTGGTCCGGATGTGGATATTCGGGTTAGTGACTTCCGCCTCGAGCAGACCATGAGCCATCTCACGGGTGAGGTCTGGACCGGCTCTGGCGAGATTGTGGTGGACTCGGTTGCTGTGACACCGACTGCGGACGCGGCCTTTACGCTCAAGGAGATTTCGGTGCGTAGCAGCAGTGAGTCAGTCAATGATGGCGAGCGTCTGGATTCGCGGATGGCATTCGAGGTTGGCGGCGTTTCAACGGCCGATGAACAATACGGACCGCAGCGACTGGTGTTCGCATTGTCAGGGCTGGATGTGGCGGCCTGGAGTGGGCTTACCGAGAGCCTGTCATCGCTGCAGACCCTGGCCCTCAGCCAGGCCTCGGGAGGTCCTCAGCAGTTCGAACAGCAGATGGCTGCGATGCAGCAGGTAAACACGGCCCTGCGTGACCTCGCCGCTGCTGGCTTTTCGATTGGTTTCCCGGAACTGACCGTCACCACCCCGGAAGGTGTGGTTGAAGGCAGTGCCCGGATTTCCCATCCGGAGCTGACAGCGGATCAGAAGGGCGAGATGCTGATGGTGATGCAGCGGCTGACCGGCGAAATGGATCTCAGCCTGCCACTTGCGCTCGCGGAGGAGTATCCCGAATTCCAGCTGCAGCTTGCGCCTCTGATCAAACAGGGATTGCTGGTTCAGCAAGGTGATCGGCTGGTGCTTGATGCCAGTATGAAAGACCTGATGCTGGACGTGAACGGGGTGGAAATCCCTTTGCCCCCGTTGCTCTGAAGCCTGGTTTACTGCCACAAAAAAGCCCCGTTGATCGGGGCTTTTTTGTGGCAACAGGTTCAGCTGAACTTCTTTTTCAGGGCAGCCTCTACCGCTGGATCGACAAATTCCGAAACGTCGCCGCCCAGGGAGGCGATTTCCCGAATCAGGGTGGAGGAGATGTAGGACAGGTGATTGGCCGGTGTCAGGAAAACGCTTTCCACTTCGGGCGCGAGCCGGCGGTTCATGTCGGCCAGCTGGAACTCGTATTCGAAATCAGAAACCGCACGAAGGCCGCGGAGGATCACAGTGGCGCCCTGTTCACGGACGAAATCGGCCAGCAGGTTGCTGAAGCCGGTGACGCTGACATTGGGGAGGTGCGCGGTCGCCTGGCGGACCAGTTCGCAGCGTTCTTCCAGATCGAGAAGTGGCTGTTTCTTGGGGTTGTAGGCGATGGCAACGACGATTTCATCAAACATTCTGCCGGCACGTTCGATCAGGTCGGTGTGGCCGTTGGTGATGGGATCGAAGGTGCCCGGGTAGATGACTTTGGACATGCGCAGCTCCTTTCTTTGCAAGCGCCTAGGATAGCAGCATTTTCGGAGACTCTGTAGGCGTCCGGGGCTTCAGGCAGTGCATGTCGGCTATGTGCTGGGCCGACTGGAAGGGCTTGTCCGGGAAACGCTACGAGCACATCCCTGTGCGCTTGAGCGAAGCCATCCATGGCTTCTCACATTCCCGGACAAGCCCTTCCAGCCAGCCTGTCTAGTCCCGCGTAAGCATCCCCGACGGAAACCGGGCCTTCATCAGCGGGCACTGCTAACTGGCGGTTTGCGAGAGTTTTTGCGCTAACCGACTACTGTTGCGTGCCGCCAGGGCATACACCGACAGCTGCGGGTTTGCCCCGATGCTGGTCGGGAAGATCGAAGCATCGTGGACGCTGAGGTTGCCAACGTGGTGGTGTTCACCAAAGCCGTTGACGACCGAGTTTTGCGGATTGCTGCCCATGGCGCAGCCGCCCATCTGGTGGGCGGTGAACAACCGGACCCGGTGGGGTGCCATGGGTACTTGGTTGATGGCGGCTTTGGCGTCGGCCCAGTTGGTGTACCAGTCGGAATCCAGGTGCATCAGGCGGACTTTGTCGGCGCCGGCGGCGAACTGGATTTCGGCCATGGTGTGGAAGGCTTCGCGGATGCCGGTCCAGAGGTAGTCGGTGACCGGGTAGTCCAGTACCGGGCTGCCGTCGTCGCGGAGGGAGACGGTTCCACCGGGGCTTTCGGGGTGGAAGCCGTCCCGGAGCAGGGCGATGACGGACTGCATGTGGGGCAGGCCGGCCATGTTGTTGATCTGGGTTTCGCCGTGGCCGGGGATGACGCCGCTGGACATGCCCGGGTGCAGCGGTGGTACCTCGAGTTTGTAGCCAACCGGGCCGTCGACGCCGTTGCGGAAGTTGAATTCGTCAGAGTAGATGGACTGAGGCGCGCCATAGAATGGATCGACACGCTGAGGCATCTGGGCGACGGTGGCGTTGACCGGGTGGATGAACGAGCGCTTGCCGATCCGCTGGTGTGGATCCGGGATGTCGGAGCGGAGCAGAAGGCCGGGGCTGCCGATGGCGCTGGCGGCGACCACGAAGTGTCTGGCTTTGAGGTTGACCTTGATTCCGGTTGGGGTGACGCCGTCATCGGCAAACGCAGATGCTTCCAGGTGGTCGATCTGGTCCTGTTTCATGACCAGGCGGTCGGCGCGTAGGCTGTGGAATAACCGGGCGTTGTTATCGAGCGCGCCCGGGATGGTGGTCATCAGGGCGCCCTGTTTTGCGTTGGTCGGGCAGCCGACGCCGCAATAGCCCAGGTTCCAGCAGCCTTTGACGTTGCGGGGAATGATCTGCCAGCTGTAGCCCAGTTTCTCGCAGCCCTGGCGCAAGATGTCATTGTTGACGTTGGGATCTGCCTGCCAGGGCGACATGGAATGCCGTTCTTCCCGGCCATCGAACCAGGGCGCCATGGCGTCTGGCCGGAGTTCTTCCAGTCCGAACTGGTCGGCCCAGTATTTCAGGGTCGGCGCCGGTGTGCGGAAACTGCTGGTCCAGTTCACGGTGGTGGAGCCGCCCACGCAGCGGCCCTGCAAGATGGCGATCGCCCCGTCCCGGGTTACCCGACTCATGCCTTCCTGATAGAGGTTGGCATAGGAGGTTTGCTCGTCCATCTTGAAGTCTTTCTGGTAATACAACCGGCCCTCTTCAACGAGGATTACGGACAAACCGCTGCGGGCCAGAATCTCGGCGGTGGTGCCGCCACCGGCGCCGGTTCCGATAACAACAACGTCGGCTTCCGTGGTCAGGCTTTCCGTCAGGTGGGCACCATCGGTGACTTTCCAGCCCGATTCCAGGCCCCGGGCAATACGATCGGTTAATGACATGCTTGGCTCCGTCAGATCAGCTGGTAATCAGGCGTTTTGGAATTGTGGCAAGGCGTCGACTGCATATTGCGGCGGCCCGGGATAGCCGGACAGGTGCCAGAAGTCCCGATAGCCGTAAAACGCCACGTTGCTGATCTTGGTCAGGGCAATGTAGCCATTGTTGAACAGCCCGATGCGGCTGGTGCGCCAGCGCTCCAGAAACGCATCCGCTTCCCCTGTGGTTACGTTCGGCCAGCTGGACCAGACCCGGGCTACGGTCACCCGGGTAAGCCCGAAGTTCAGCAGATCAAAGAGTTGCCGAAGTTCCTTCTGGTTGGCCGGTCCGAACTTGTGGATGCCGGCATCAATACGTTCAATGGTCCCGGCAATCGCCATGTTTCTGGCCTGGGGTTGCTCTGGCAAGCCCGGGCCAATCATGGCGGGCAGCAGGGCCTCAAACAGGGCAATGTCATCCTCGTTCAAAAACCGGAATTGGTAGCTGGCGTCCATCCGGGTGCCAACGGCACTCAGCCGACCTGCCGGCTCGGTGGCACAACCACTCAGCCCTGCGGTGACACTGACAGTACCCAGGAAGAGGGCACCGCCCAGACCGGTTTTCAGAAAGCTTCGGCGGTCGATGTTTGTGAAATCACGAGAATGGGAAGAAGTTGGATGATCATTCATGGATCCGTCTCTTATTATTTTATTTTGGTGCCTGCAAAAAGCTTGATCGGCTGAGGCGGGTAGGGGGTTGCGGGACTGTGCAAAACAGGGATGTTTTGCTCAAGCCTACATGGACGTATCCACGGCGTGTCCCGAAAGCCCCTACCCGCCTCAGCCGGCCCCGAGGACCGAAGGCAAAGGATTTAGCGGATAAAGAATTTATAAACCAATTTGTGCGCAGTCGTCCCGTGGGGCGCATAGACAAACTTGCCGCTGTTGAACTTCTGCTTGGTGAAAATCGCCCGGTGATGGGAGAAGGTCAGGAACCCTTCGCGGCCATGGTAGTGCCCCATGCCGGAATCGCCGATACCACCGAATGGCAGATCGTCTTGGGCCACGTGCATCAGCGAATCATTGATACACATGCCACCAGAGTGGGTGTTATCCACCACATGCTGCTGCTGGGTCTTGTCGTAACCGAAGAAATACAGGGCCAGCGGCCTCGGGCGGTCGTTGATGTAATGGATGGCTTCGTCCAGCCCGCCATAACTGACGACCGGCAGAATCGGACCAAAGATCTCATCCTGCATCACCTTCATGTCTGGCGTGGTTTTCAGAACCAGCGTCAGAGGGATCTTGCGGGTGCCATCCTTGAGACTTTCCCGGGCCGGGTTGATCTCCACCAGTTCGGCGCCTTTCTGCCGGGCGTCCTCAAGGTAACCCTGCAGTCGATCGTATTGCCGCTCATTGATGATGGCAGTGAAATCGTCGTTGTCCCGCAGGCTTGGATACATCTCGGAAAAGCGGGCGCGGAACTCGTCAACAAACGATTGTACCCGGTCGGCGGGGCACAGCACGTAATCTGGCGCCACGCAGGTCTGGCCAGCGTTGAACGCCTTGCCGAAGGCAATGCGCTGGGCGGCGTCTTCCATTGGCACGTCCGGCGAGACCACGGCCGGGGACTTACCTCCCAGCTCCAGGGTGACCGGTGTCAGGTTCTCTGCCGCCGCCTTCATGACCAGCTTGCCTACCGACGTGGAGCCGGTGAATAGCAGGTGGTCAAACGGCCGCGAAGAGAAGTCTGCCGCCACGTCGGCCTCGCCATTGATCACCGAGACCAGGTCTTCCGGGAAGCTGGCTTCGATCAGTTCCTTGAACAGGGCTGAGGTATGGGGTGTGTACTCCGACATCTTGATCATGGTCCGGTTGCCCGCGGCCAGGGATGCGACCAGCGGGCCTACCGCCAGATACAAGGGGTAGTTCCAGGGCACGATTACACCCACCACACCTTTGGGCTGATAGTGAACCTTGTTGCTGGCGGGCTGGAACAGCACCGATACGTGGCGTTTAGATGGCTTCATCCAGCCGCTGAGGTTTTTCAGAGTGTAGTTGATGCCCTGGATCGACGGCATGACCTCGGCAATCAGGGATTCGTCTTTCGAGCGGCAGCTGAAATCGCGATCAATGGCTTCCAGCAGCCGATCCTGGTTGCCCAGCAGCACCCGTTTGAGGCGTTTCAGATTCTCCTGCCGCTCGGCCAGGGAGGGCATGGGATTGTTGCGAAACGCCTTTTTCTGGTCCTCAAACACACGGTGGGTGTGCTGGATCTGCTTCTTGCTCTCGGTGAGCTGGACGACAGTGGCTCCCATGATGCTTTCTCCTCTTTGGCCCCGATCAGAGTCCGTCGGCGGCCTGTTATTTCCGTTATTGAACGACTGGCGAAAAAGTGTTCAATTTGCGTCTGAGGGTATTATTAGAGTATATACTCTAGTGAGTCAAGCGGAGGCGGATGGCGAATCAGGCCATCTGTGAGCTCTACAACAACAAACGCCGACGGGTCTATGAAGACAAGAGACAAGATACTGCTCTCCAGCCTGGAGCTGTTCAATGAACGGGGCGAGCGCAACGTCACCACCAATCACATTGCGGCACACCTGGCCATCTCGCCGGGCAACCTCTATTACCACTTCCGCAACAAGTCCGACATCATTTACGAGATCTTCCTGGAATACGAAAAACTGGTGGATTTCTATCTGGATATTCCGGAAGACCGGGCTATGACCCTGGACGACATGACCTTCTATCTGGAGTCGGTCTTTGACGGTCTCTGGAGTTACCGGTTCTTCCACCGGGACCTCGAGTACCTTCTGGACAGCGACCAGAGGCTGCGGCAGGACTATCGTGATTTCACCAACCGCTGCCTGGCATCAATCAGTCGCATCTTCGAGAAGCTGGCGGAAGCGGGCATTATTGAACCCCAGGAAGAAGACCTGAGATCGGCCATGTCATTGAATGTGTGGCTGGTGATTACCAACTGGATGGCGTTCCTGAAAACGGCCCATGCGGCCGAGGAATCTGCCTGCCTCACGCTTACCGAACTGAAGCAGGGCATCTACCAGGTGCTCACCCTGGAAATTCCCTACCTGACGCCAGCGTATCGTGAGCGTGTGATGGCTCTGAGAGAGAAGTATCGGCCAGCATTGCACGACAGGGACGATCTGAACGCGACCCTGTGTAAGTGAAACCCGAAAATCTGATCAAAAAATGATCTGCCCCGGAACTTTTATCGAATACCGGACTCACAAAGGTGACGTTGGGAATTCGGACATTCCTTGCGTCTCCTGAGTGCGATCTCAGGTTTTAGCACGTCGCAAACCCTGACGTTTCACCGGTCTGCTATCTGGCAGGCCGGTTTTTTATTCCCTGCTGTTTCCTGTTCAAAAAACACCCTTGTAAGTGGTTTCCGAATTCGATACGCTTCTCATGTTACCGGTAACATATGCCGGCACAAAAACAATCAGGAGACGCGATTATGTTCCCGACCCGACTCGCGGCTGGCCTACTGTCAGCTGCACTTGCCTTTAACGCCTTCGCGGCGGACTACACCTTCAAGTTCCAGTCCTCCGATCCCTCTGGCGTCAAGAACTTCGAGATTCAGCAACAATGGGCTGACCGCGTCGAAGAAATGACCGGTGGCCGTGTTGCCATTGATCTGCTGCCCGTGGGCAGTGTGGTAAGCCATACCGAAACTCTCGGAGCCATGAATATGGGTGTCCTGGATGGCCATGTATCGGTTACCGGTTATTTTTCCGGCAAGGATCCCGCGTTCGGGCTAATTGGCAATACCGTGGGCGCCTGGTCCAGCCCGGACCAGCTCATCGATTACATCAATTATGGCGGTGGCTATGAGCTGATGAACGAGCTCTATGCACCCTATGGCGTGAAGTTTGTTGGCGGTGGAGGCACTGGCCTGGAGTCGTTTGTTTCGAAGAAACCGCTGGACGGTGTGGAGGACCTCAAAGGCCTCAAGATGCGTGCACCGGAAGGTCTGGTGCAGTCGGTGTTTGCCGCCGCCGGGGCAGCGCCAGTGAACCTGCCAGGTTCCGAGGTATACACCGCACTGAGCAAGGGTGTTATTGATGCTGCCGACTACACGGTGTTTTCCACCAACCACGAAGCCGGTTTGCACGAGATTGCCCCGCATCCGGTGTACCCGGGCTTCCACTCCCTGCCGCTGATCGAAATTGCCATGAACCTGGAAGATTGGGAAAAGCTTCCCGAGGACATTCAGACAATCATGACTGTCTCGGCCCGGGACTTCGCCCAGGATATCAGTACCCAGCTGGCCATGGCGGACAAGAAGGCCGTCAGGGAAGCCCGTGACAACCCTGATATCACCGTTCATGACTGGTCGGCGGAAGAGCGCCGGAAGTTCCGCACCATTGCCCGGGACCAGTGGAAGAAATACGCCGAGCAATCCCCCAATGCCGAGAAAGTCTATCAGTCGGTAACCGGCTATCTGGAATCCCAGGGCCTGCTCTGAAGGCGATGCCCCGTAACCAGTAACCGGGCGGGCAAGGCCTGCCCGGTGCGCGGAGTTGATTATGTCTACTGCAAACCTTTCCTCCGGGCCGGAGAGCACTCCGGGCCAGGGTGATCTGCTGCCCGAAACCGACGAGGATATCGGATTTACCCGCCTTGACCGCGCCATTGTCTGGCTGGGAAAAAAGCTGAGCCTTGTGTTCGCGTTGATTGTTCTGGTGTCTTTCTACGAGATTGTCCGCCGATATGTGTTCGGTTCGCCGACGCTCTGGGTGCATGAAACGGTGACCTTCGCTGGTGCCACCCTGTTCGTGCTGGGTGGGCTCTATGCCCTGGCCACCGATCGCCACGTGCGTATTGTGCTGATCTACGACGCCGTGTCCCCGGCCGTTCAGCGTTGGCTGCGGGTGGTTCACCATCTGTTCGGGCTGGCGTTCTGTTCGATGCTGCTCTATGCCAGCTGGTTCATGGCCAGGGGCGCTGTCTGGGCACCCTGGGGCGGCTGGCGCCTGGAGACTTCCGGGTCGGCCTGGAATCCGCCTTTTCCCGCCTTTCTGAAGGTGATCATTCTGGTGGCGATTGCTGTCATGACCCTCCAGTTTGTCCTGCACCTGATTCGTGATCTGCGTGGTCCGGCACCGGCCGGGGAGAAAGACAATGTTTGAGCTTGCTTCCCTCGGAATTGGCTACGGCAGCCTGCTGATGCTGGTGATGCTGATCGTACTGTTGCTGACCGGCATGCAGCTGGCCTTTGCCACCGGCCTGGTGGCCCTGGTCTTTGCCCTGGGCTGGTTTGGCCCGGACGCGCTGCCGATTGTCAGCAGTCGTCTTTACAGCTTTATCGGTAACTACGTTTTCCTGGCGGTACCGATGTTCGTGTTGATGGCGTCGCTACTGGATCATTCCGGTATTGCCCGGGATCTGTTTGATGCCATGGCTCGCTTTGGCCGCAAGTTGCGCGGTGGCGTCGCCCTCCAGACCCTGGTGGTAGCGGTGATCCTTGCTTCCATGTCGGGGGTGATCGGTGGCGAAACCGTGTTGCTCGGCATCCTGGCGCTGCCGCAGATGCTGCGTCTGGGTTACGATCGCAAGCTGGCGATTGGCACCACCTGTGCCGGTGGTGCGCTGGGCACCATGTTGCCGCCGAGCATTGTCCTGATCATTTATGGCCTGACCGCAAACGTCTCCATTGGTGACCTGTTCAAGGGCGCGTTCCTGCCCGCGCTGATCCTGGCGCTACTCTACATGGGCTACGTGCTGGTCAGGGTCTGGCTGAAGCCGGAGATGGCCCCCATCCCCTCCGACCAGGACCAGCCGGACACCCCGGCGCCGAACTTCTTCAAGGCCCTGCTGTTCCCGATTCTGTCGGTGGTGGTCGTGTTGGGCAGCATCTATGGCGGCGTGGCGTCAGTTACCGAAGCATCGGCCCTGGGTGTGCTGGGCATTGCCATCAGTACCTGGATCCGGGGCGAACTGTCTCTGGCTATGGTGCGCAAGGCCACCATCAGTACCCTGCGGGTGTGTGGCATGATCATCTGGATCGGCATCGGCGCCACCGCTCTTGTTGGCGTCTACAACCTGATGGGCGGTATCGAGTTCGTCCGCGAGATGGTTTTTGCAGTCAGTGGCGGCGATGGGCTGACCACCATACTGTTCATGATGTTTATTCTTCTGATTCTGGGCATGTTCCTGGACTGGGTCGGGGTAGCTCTGCTGACCATGCCGATTTTCGTGCCCATTGTCACGGAACTGGGCTACAGCCCGATCTGGTTCGGTGTGGTGTTCTGCATGAATATGCAGGTATCCTTCCTGTCACCGCCCTTTGGCCCGGCCGCGTTCTATCTGAAAACGGTTACGCCCAAGGACATCACTCTCGGCGAAATTTTCCGGTCACTATTGCCGTTTATTGCCTTGCAGATTGTTGCTCTGGCCCTGTTGATCGCATTCCCGCAACTGGCCTTGTGGTGGCAGTGATATGAGTGTCCGTAAAATAATCATCATGGGTGTGTCCGGGTGCGGCAAAAGCCTGATTGGTACCCGGCTGGCGAAACGCCTTCAGGTGCCGTTTTTCGACGCCGACGACTTTCACAGCCCGGCCAACGTGGCGAAAATGGCCAGCGGTGTGCCGCTGACCGATGCCGATCGCAGCGGTTGGCTGGATGATCTGGCGGGGCTGGTCAAGCATGAGCACGGCGGCCTGGTGCTGGCATGTTCCGCGCTCAAACGGGCTTACCGTGACCGGCTGAGGGCGGGTAATCCGTCACTGCAGTTTGTCTATCTCAAGGGCGACATGGAAACCATCTGGTCCCGGCATTCCAGTCGGGAAGATCACTACTTCAATGGTCGTTCCATGCTCGAAAGTCAGTTTCGCACACTGGAGGAGCCGGAGCCCGGGGAAGGGGTCATTGTCGTGGACGTCTGCGAACCGCCCGACCGGATTGTTGAGCGCTGCCTGGCAGTGCTGAGTACACCTGACCCGAAGCGAAAGAACTGAATGGTTAAAAAGAAGCGCCCAACACTGCAGGATATTGCCGATAGGGTCGGTGCCACGAAAATGACCGTGAGCCGATGCCTGCGGGGCGGCGATAATGTGTCTGAACACATGCGTGAGCGGATTTTCGCCGAGGCCGAGGCGCTCGGTTACATCCCGAACAGAGCGCCGGATCTGCTATCCAAATCCACCAGCCACGCAATCGGTGTGCTGCTGCCATCGCTGACCAACCAGGTCTTCGCCGATGTCATCAAAGGGATCGAATCAGTCACCGAACCGGCGGGCTACCACCTGATGCTGGCCCACTACGGCTACAGCCGCGAGGTGGAAGAGCGTAGTCTGGCCTCGCTGCTGTCCTATAACGTCGATGGCGTGATCCTGTCGGAAAGCCAGCACACCGACCGTACCCTGCGAATGCTGGGGACTGCGGGCGTGCCCACGGTGGAAATCATGGACACCCACACGCCGCCCTTCGAGCAGGCTGTGGGCTTTGACAATGTTCGAGCGGCCTATGACATGGTGCGTGAGATGATTCGTCGCGGTCGCCGCCATGTGGTGTACCTGGCTGTTCGGCTGGATGCCCGCACGTTGCAGCGACAGGAAGGTTACACCCGTGCCATGGAGGAGCAGGGGCTGATTCCCGTTACCCTGCGTAGTGAACAGCGCTCATCATTCAGTGTCGGCGCCACATTGCTGCAACGCATACTCATCGAAGCGCCGGACACTGACGCGATCTTTTGCACCAACGACGACGTGGCAATAGGCGCGTTCTTCGAGTGCCAGCGGCAGGGTATCGAAGTGCCGGGTCAGATTGCGATAGCAGGCTTCCACGGCCACGACGTTGGCCAGGTCATGGTGCCGACGCTGGCCAGTGTCATTACACCACGTGAGCAGGTGGGCCAGAAGGCAGCTGAGGCCCTGATCGCTCGCCTGTCCGGCGCGACCATGGACCAACAGGTGATTGACCTCGGTTACCGGATCGAGTGCGGTGGCACCCTGTAATTCCTTGTTACTCTGCTTCCAACCAGTCGATCAGCGCCTCCCGGCATTCGTCCACGCCCCGTTTTGACGTTGCGGAGAACATGATCAGATGTTCGACGCAGGAATAGGTTTTCAGGTCCCTGGCAATGCCCAGCATGGCGGTTTTGGCCTGGCCGAACTTCAGTTTGTCTGCCTTGGTGGCCAGAATCATCAACGGCAGGTTGTTATGCTCGCACCATTCCACCATCATTTGGTCAAAATCGGTCAGCGGGTGGCGGATGTCCATCACCAGAACAAGGCCACGCAGGCAGCGCCGGTCATTCAGGTAGTGGCCCAGGTGCTGTTGCCAGTCGTCTTTCATGTCCCTGGATACTTTGGCATAGCCGTACCCGGGCAAATCGACCATTCGGCAATTCTCGCGGTTTAGAGAGAAGAAGTTGATCAGCCGGGTGCGTCCGGGGGTTTTGCTGGTCCGGGCCAGCTTGCCATTAGCGGTGATCGCATTAAGCGCGCTGGATTTTCCGGCGTTGGAGCGGCCGGCGAAGGCGACCTCGGCACCGAAATCTGGCGGGCACTCATCCAGACGGGAAGCGCTGATGAGAAATCGGGCGCTGTTAAAAGAGAGGCTTTTTTGAGTCAGATCAGGGTCCACAGCGGTTGGCTTTCCTTTGGATTTCAGTTATCAGGGATTAATGTATAATGCTACACCAATTCCGGGCGGCGCGCTGCGCGCGACCGCTGTCAGCCCCGGTTTTGAGCCTGACTGGTCAGCGCCTGCCGGCTGCATAGCGAAGAATACCCTTAAAAGATGAGAGAAGCGGAGCGAGCATGAAAAAACTGATCGCAGGAGTAGTTCTCGGTGTTGGCCTCACGGCGATGGCGCACGGGGCGGGAGATCCTCAAGCAGGCGAACAGAACGCAGCGGTATGTGCCGGTTGTCACGGACAGAATGGTGCCAAGCCCATTATGGGAGCCTATCCCAAGCTGTCCGGTCTGGGCGAAAAATACCTGTATCGCCAACTGGTGTTGATCAAGGATAAAGAGCGGAATATCGCGGAAATGACCGGTATTCTGGATAACATGAACGACCAGGATCTGCAGGATCTGGCGGCCTACTTCAACGCCCAGGACATGGTGGTTGGTCAGGCTGATCCGGATCTGGTCGATCAGGGCGCGGCACTTTACCGTGGTGGCAACATGGCAACGGGCGTCCCGGCCTGTGCCGGCTGTCACAACCCGCAAGGTGTTGGCAACGAGCCCGCCGGCTACCCGGCGCTGGGTGGCCAGAACGCCGAGTACCTGGCCAAGCAGTTGAAAGCCTATCGCGATGGCGACCGGCAGAGTGGTGTCAACGCATCGATCATGATGGACGTCGCCTCAAAGCTGACCGATGCCGAGATCGAAGCGGTCTCCAGCTACATCTCCGGCCTGAACTGAAGCCGCCGGACTGTACCGAAAACCCCGCCTGGTGCGGGGTTTTTTGTTGCCTTTCGTTTCTGTAACTGCTGACCTGTGGAACTTTTAAGGTACGCTGGGTCATAATCCTCCCAAAACGATATTCAGATAACCGGAGATTTTTCATGTTTCGATCCTTCAGAACGGCTTTCCTGCTCCTGTTGGCGCTGTCTGTTTCTGGCCTGGCCAACGCCGCAGAATGGAAAGAAGGCACTCATTACAACCGGCTGGATAACCCGGTAAGAACCGACAGTGATTCCGGTGTCGAGGTAGCGGAAGTCTTCTGGTACGGCTGCCCTCATTGTTACAACTTCAAGCCCCTGGTTGAGGAGTGGGCGGCTAATGCGCCTGATTACGTCAACTACGTGAAGATCCCTGCGGCACTGGGCAGAAATTGGGAGCCTCACGCCTACGCCTTTTATGCCCTGGAAGCCATGGGTGAGCTGGACAAGGTGCACGATGCCCTGTTCGATGCGCTTGCTGGCGAGCGCCGCCCCCTGAATACGCCGGAAGCCCTTGCCGACTTCGTCGCGGATTATGGGGTCGATCCGGATGAGTTTGTCAGCACCTATAAAAGTTTTGGTGTGAATGCCCGCATGCAAAAAGCCCAGTCGAAAATCCGCGGTGCGCGGATCACCGGAACTCCGACTATGCTGGTTAATGGCAAGTACACCGTCAGTGCATCCATGGCCGGCAGCCATGAGGCCGTTCTGGACGTGGTGGACTACCTGGTTGCCAAAGAGCGGGGCGAGGTGGAGTAAGGCCGCGCCAATACGCCAGAGCCGAGTACAACAAGCAGCCGGCCGGTTGAGACCGCCACTATGTACAAGCATATAAGAAAACAGTTGAATGGCATCCTGAAGCCGGCCGGCGGGCCCAGGGGTGCCTGCTCCGGGACTGAGCATGTTCCCGAGTTCGAGCCGCAGCGACACATTCGTTTGCTCACCTTCAACATCCAGGTGGGTATCAATACATCGTCCTATCGCCATTACCTGACGCGAAGCTGGCAGCACATACTGCCTCACCGTAATCGCATCGATAATCTGGACCGGATTGCATCCCTGCTGCGCGGGTACGACGTGGTGGCTTTGCAGGAGTGCGACGGGGGCAGCCTGCGCAGTGGCTATATCAACCAGGTGCAATACCTGGCGGAAGCGGCGGGTATTCCCTACTGGTACCAGCAGCTGAACCGGAATCTCGGGCAGATTGCCCAGCACAGCAACGGTCTGTTAAGCCGGTACCGCCCCCTGGACGTCACTGAGCATAAATTGCCGGGCCTGATCCCGGGGCGGGGTGCCATCATTGCAAGGTACGGAACAGAGCATGATCCCCTGGTGCTGGTGCTGATGCATCTTTCGCTCAGCAAGACGGCCCAGCAACGCCAGTTGGGCTATATCCGGGAGTTGATCGCTGACTACCGGCATGTTGTGCTTATGGGGGACATGAATGCCCACGCCGAGCAATTGCTTACCCAGACGCCCCTGAAGGAAACCGATCTGGTGCCCTTGCCAGGCACTGCCCACAGTTTTCCGAGCTGGCGGCCGGAGAAGGCGCTTGATCATATTCTGGTAAGTCCCTCGCTGGAGATCCGTCGCTCCGAGGTGGTGAGCTATCCGATGTCGGATCACCTGCCTATCGCCATGGATGTGGCGTTACCTGAGGGCTATCTGGAGAAGTTCTGAGCGACAGCGAGCCACAAAAAAGCCCGGCGCATTGGCCGGGCTTTTTTGTGGCTGCCGGATCAGGAATTACTTGATCTTGGCTTCCTTGTACGCAACGTGCTTGCGGACAACCGGATCGTACTTTTTGATCTCGATTTTTTCCGGAGTGTTACGTTTGTTCTTCTTGGTCGTGTAGAAGTGACCAGTACCTGCTGATGAAACCAGCTTGATTTTCTCGCGCATGATGCGGCTCCTTAAAATTTCTCGCCGCGGGCACGAAGATCGGCCAGCACAGCGTCAATGCCTTTTTTATCGATGATGCGCATGCCCTTGGTGGATACGCGCAGCTTCACGAAACGCTTCTCGGACTCAACCCAGAAACGGTGGTTCTGCAGATTCGGCAGAAAACGACGACGAGTGTGGTTCATCGCGTGGGAAACGTTGTTACCGGATACCGGACGCTTACCGGTAACCTGACAAACTCTGGACATACTTGCCTCCGACCTGAGCAATGGTCTCAATAATACGAATTCGTTTTTAATGCGTCTCTGGTTGCTAAGGAGCCATTACGCCCCCATTCGCGCCTCTAAACTGAACGCTGCTCGCCAGACGCCGCCAGAAAGGGACGCTTTTATACCAGAACTCGCCCCCCAACGCAAAAAATTGTTGGGAATTTGGCCAGTTTTCCGGCATTGGCGTGCACCGCTAAATGCCAGGCTTTACAGCAGACCCCGTTCGGCGAGAGATATTACCTCACCATGGCCAACAACCATATGGTCAAGAACCCTGATATCCACCAGGCCCAGAGCCTCTTTAAGTCGACGGGTGAGGGAAATGTCAGCCTGGCTGGGCTCTGCCACGCCCGAGGGGTGGTTGTGAGCGAAAATGACCGCCGCCGCATTGTCCTCCAGGGCCTGTCGCACCACTTCCCGTGGATAGACGGCCGCGCCGTCGATGGTGCCCCGGAACAACTCACGGTATTGGATGACGCGATGGCGATTGTCCAGGAACAGGCCGGCGAACACCTCGTGGGGATATGTTCCGAGTCGACTGGTGAGGAAGCGGCGGGTATCTTCGGGAGATCGCAGGGGGTCACCCTGGCGCAGTGGTTCATCCATGACCCGGCGCGCCATTTCCATGGCCGCCTGAACCTGGGCATATTTTGCCGTCCCCAGGCCTTTGACATTGCAGAACTGGCGTTGGGAGGCGGTCAGCAGCCCCCGAAGCCCGGAGAATTCCTCAATCAGGTAACGTGCCAGGGCCATAACCGGCATGCCTGTGGTGCCGGTGCGTAGAAATATGGCGAGCAGTTCGGCGTCAGAGAGGGTTTGCGCCCCGTGCGCGAGCAGGCGCTCCCGCGGACGCTCGTCCGTGGGCCAGGTGGAGTCAGTCATGTTGGCTTCCTTGCGTTGGTCATGTTCTGCCCGGGCGCTTCCTGCACCGAGACGGGCATCTCAGGGTTACAAAGGTTACTTTAAAAAGTAACAATCGGTAAACGTATGCCGGGCCAGGCAGGCTGTCGCTCCGGCCTGAGCATGCTATCTTATAAGCCTTTCATTTTATGCGTAAACGGAGCCCCTATGGCCGCCAGACGAATCCTCCTGGGAGTGACCGGTGGTATTGCTGCCTATAAAAGCGCCGAACTGGTGCGTCAGCTGAAGAAGGCTGGCCATGAGGTGCGAGTGGTCATGACCCGGGGAGCGGAAGCCTTCGTGACGCCGCTCACCTTCCAGGCCCTCAGTGGCGAACCGGTTCGGACCTCCCTGCTGGACCCTGAAGCGGAAGCGGGCATGGGGCACATCGAGTTGGCCAAATGGGCCGACCAGGTGGTGATTGCGCCGGCTTCGGCTGACTTTATTGCCCGTCTGGCCACGGGTATGGCGGACGATCTGCTGACCACCGTCTGTTGTGCAACCGAAGCGCCTATTGCGGTGGTGCCAGCGATGAATCAGGCGATGTGGAGTAACGGCCGTACCCAGAGAAATATCCGGCTTCTGCAGGAGGATTCCCAGATCGAGTTATGGGGACCCGATCAGGGAGCGCAGGCCTGTGGCGATACTGGTCCCGGAAGAATGTTGGAGCCAGAGGCGATTTTCGGTCTCATTGATCAGGGAAGCGATGGGGTACTAGCTGGCAAGACAGTGGTGATTACGGCGGGCCCCACACGCGAACCCATTGACCCGGTCCGCTATATCAGCAACCACAGTTCGGGGAAAATGGGCTATGCCCTGGCCGGCGCAGCGAGCAAGGCCGGCGCCCGGGTGGTACTTGTCAGCGGGCCGGTGGCACTGACGCCCCCAACCGGTGTCGAAGTGCGCCCGGTGACGACGGCGGAGGACATGTTGCGGGAAACGTCGGCTGCCGTTGATGAGGGTTGCGACCTGTTTATTGCAACCGCCGCCGTCGCGGATTACCGCCCGGAAACCTGTGCCGGGGACAAGATCAAGAAATCCAGTGAGGCCATGACGCTCTCGCTGGTGCGCAACCCGGACACCTTGGCAACCATTGCCGGGCGTGATGATGCGCCGTTTACCGTGGGGTTCGCGGCGGAAACTTCCGACGTGGCCAGCTACGCCACCGACAAAATGCAACGCAAGAAGCTCAACATGATCGTGGCCAACGATGTGTCGGCACCGGGCTTGGGTTTCAACAGCGACAATAATGCGGTAACCGTGTTCTGGCCGGGTGGCCAGACGTCTATCGGGCCGGACAGCAAAACGAACATTGCCCGAGCGCTGGTGGCAATGATAAGCGAACATCTTGGTCAGGCCGCCCGCTGATTCAGCGAAGCGTACCCGATACCACAATCGACAGGACCCCCAATGAGCAGGAAAAATCTTCAGGTACGTATTCTGGATGACCGTATCGGTAACCAGATTCCCTTTCCCGAGTATGCCACCGAAGGCTCTGCCGGCCTTGATCTCAGGGCCTGCCTGGACGAACCGCTGACCCTGGAGCCGGGTGATACCCAACTGATCCGCACCGGGTTGTCGATCCACATCGCAGACCCGTCACTGGCGGCCATGATCCTGCCCAGAAGCGGACTCGGCCACAAGCACGGCATAGTCCTTGGCAATCTGGTGGGGTTGATCGATTCGGACTATCAGGGCGAGTTGATGGTGTCCTGTTGGAACCGGGGGCGCACCAGCTTTACCGTGGACGTGGGCGAACGCCTGGCCCAGTTGGTGCTGGTACCCGTTGTCCAGGCCGATTTTGAGGTGGTTTCGGAATTTGACGCCAGTGCCCGTGGTGACGGTGGCTTTGGCTCCACTGGTACGCGGTGAGCTGGAGGCCGGCCACGCAGAACCGCGTGCCGGCGTCTATACTTTGCGGGTAACTGCTTGTCCAGGACGATAAAATTACAACTGCAGGATGGACTATGAAGCTGGGTAAAAAGAAAGATGCCGACGCGTCCGTTGATGAAAAACCATCAAAGAAGGCGGCAAAAAAGGAAAAGGCCAGTGCCTCGGGGCCCAAACTCAAGCGGCTTAATTCTGTGGCGGTAAACCAGTCACTGGTCGTGGTTCTGGCGGGCGTGATTGCTGTTGCATTGCTTCATTTTCTGGTGGTCCAGCCTTCGGCAAAGGAGCGCTTCGAATCATTGAAAGTCCTGGAGGCGGATGCCGCAGCGCTTCGCCTGAACCAATATTTTGACCAGGTCCAGAAAAGCGTTGATGGCCTGGCTACCCAGCCGCACGTGATTCAGGCGCTTAATAGCCGGAACGCGATACCGGCAACCGAGGTGCAGCTGGCGGATTCTTTGCCAGGCATTGAGGCGGTCCATCTGTTTCCTTACCGTGACATTCCGCGCACCTCAAGCAATGAGGGACTTTTGGGCTTCTCGGGTCTTGAGCTGGCCCGACGCGCTGAAACCGGCCAGCGACTCTTCCCCGATGCGTTTCCACGGGATAACCGCTGGTTTGTCCAGATGGCGACCCCGGTACGTAATCCGACAAGCAATGCGGTCATCGGAAGCCTGCTGATTATCTTTGACTCCTCTCAGATCCAGCCGTTGCTTCAAGTGGTCAATTCCAGCCTCGGTGGCCAGCTGGCGCTGGTGCAGACCGTGTCCGGTTCATCCCGCACAGTGGTCAGTAGCGGCAGTGGCTCCGGGAATGCTGAATCCCGAAGGCTAACCAATCCTGACTGGACGGTGACCTATACCCCCGCCAAATCATCCGCGGCGCCAGTGGACACGGTGATGATCGCCATTCTGGTCGGAGTTCCCGTGCTGATCGCTGCCATCATCGTCTGGGTCCTGCTGGGCGGTGCCCAGAAGGGGTTGCGTCAGGACGTGACGGCCCTGATCCAATGGGCCCACAAGGTGTTCGGCGGAGAGCGGGTGAAACTACCGACCTTTCGTTGGGATATGGTGGCCTCAACCGGCGAAGTACTGTACCGGTTGTCCCAGGTGGTTGAAAAACGGGTCGCCAAGGCCGGAGAAACGGCAAAACCCAGGCAGGGTGGTTCCGGCAAGTCTGGCGGCAGTGCCGCCAAGGGCGGCGATGAGCCGCTGTTCCAGGATAAGGACATGCCCGACATCGACATGCTCGATGGCGATGAGGACGTTCTCGGCTTCGGCAGCGGCGACGATACGGTCTTTGGGTCCGGTGATACCCCGGACGTGGAAGAGGTGGCCCTGCCTCAGGTGGAGCTGTCCCAGGATATTTTCCGGGCCTATGACATTCGGGGCATTGTCGGCGAAACCCTGACCGCCGAGGGCGTGGAGGTCATTGGCCGGGCCATTGGTTCCGAGGCCCTGGAGCGAGGTGTCGACAGCCTCTGCATTGGTTATGACGGCCGCCACTCCAGCCCGGATCTGGCGGATTCCCTGGCACGCGGTGTGATGGCCGCCGGGTGCAACGTGATTCATGTGGGCGCCGTGCCCACGCCGGTACTCTATTTTGCCACCCACGAACTCCAGACCGGCTCTGGCGTTATGGTGACCGGCAGCCACAACCCGGCCAACTACAACGGTCTGAAAATCATGTTGGGTGGTGAAACCCTTTCGGGCGAGGCCATCCAGAAATTGTATCAGCGAATTCAGAGCGGGGATTTTGCCAGCGGTCGGGGCAGTCAGAGCACCGAGGATGTGCGTCGTGCATACCTGGACCGGATTGTTGGCGACATAGCGGTAGCTGCACCGCTTAAGGTAGTGGTCGATGCCGGCAACGGCATTGCCGGTGAACTCGGGCCCATGCTCATCGAGGAGCTGGGCTGCGAGGTGATTCCATTGTACTGCGATGTGGATGGTGATTTCCCGAATCACCATCCCGATCCTGGCAAGCCAGCGAATCTTGCCGATCTGATTGCCCGGGTTAAGTCCGAAGGGGCTGACATCGGTTTGGCCTTTGATGGCGACGGTGACCGACTGGGTGTGGTGACCAATTCCGGCAAGATCATCTGGCCAGATCGCCTGATGATGCTGTTCGCCCGGGATGTGGTGTCCCGAAATCCGGGTGCAGACGTTCTCTACGACGTTAAGTGCAGCCGCAGGCTGGCAGGTGTCATATCCGAAGCTGGTGGCAGGCCCATCATGTGGAAAACCGGTCATTCATTGATGAAAGCAAAAATGAAAGAGACAGGCGCCCTCCTGGCCGGGGAAATGAGCGGTCATATCTTCTTTGGCGAGCGCTGGTATGGCTTTGATGATGGCCTCTATTCCGCGGCCCGCCTGCTGGAAATTCTGGGCATCGAAGACCGGCACAGTGATGAAGTCTTCGAGGATTTCCCGGAAGATATCAGCACACCGGAGCTGAATGTCGAAGTGACCGAAAGCTCCAAGTTCGACATTATTGAACGTCTCGGTGAGGCCGGCGACTTCGGTGACGGCAACATCAGCACTATCGATGGCATTCGTGTGGACTACGCCGATGGCTGGGGGCTTTGCCGGGCATCAAACACCACACCAGTTCTGGTTCTGCGCTTTGAGGCGGAAACAGAGGACGCACTGGAACGTATCAAGTCTGTGTTCCGGGATCAGCTGCAGAAGGCGGCGCCGGATCTGGTGGCGGATTTCTGATCCCTGAGTCCACCGACGATTTTCAGACACGTATTAACTCAGGATTAACAAGGCGAAAACATGGCGCTGGATCGTGAAACAGCAATGCAGGTGGCTTCGGTACTGAGCCGGGGCCTGCCTTATATTCAAAGATTTACCGGCAAGACCGTGGTCATCAAATATGGCGGTAACGCCATGGAAAACGAAGACCTGAAGAGCAGTTTTGCTCGCGATGTGGTGCTGATGAAACTTGTGGGCATCAATCCGATCGTTGTCCACGGCGGTGGCCCTCAGATTGGCGAGCTTCTGGAGCGGCTGAACATCCAGTCGCGCTTCGTCAACGGCATGCGGGTGACCGATTCCGAAACCATGGATGTGGTGGAGATGGTACTGGGCGGCCAGGTCAACAAGGAAATCGTGTCCCTGATCAACTCCCATGGTGGCATGGCGGTGGGGCTTACCGGTAAAGATGCCAACCTGATCCGCGCCCGCAAGCTGGAGGTGGTCAACCGTTCACCTGAGCTGGAACGGCCGGAGATTATCGACATCGGCCACGTTGGCGAGGTTGCCAGTGTGAATGTGGACGTGATCGACATGCTCACCCGCAGCAACCTGATCCCCGTGATTGCACCGATTGGTGTGGGGCCCGACGGTGCCTCCTACAATATTAATGCCGACCTGGTGGCGGGCAAGGTGGCCGAGGCCATGAAAGCTGAAAAGCTGATCTTGCTGACCAACGTGTCCGGGCTGAAAAGCAAGGACGACAAGGTGCTTACCGGGCTCACGGCCAAACAGGTCAACGACCTTATCGAGGACGGCACCATTCATGGCGGCATGCTGCCCAAGATCCGGTGTGCCCTGAGTGCTGTGGAGAACGGCGTTCGCACCTCTCATATTATTGACGGCAGGGTCGCTCACGCGTGTCTGCTGGAGATCTTCACCGATGAGGGTGTCGGCACCCTGATTTCCCGTAACTGACGACACCCGACAAGGAGTCTCCAGATGAAGCGCCTGCTTGCGACGCTGGTAATACTGGTTCTGATCGGCTTTGCTGCGTTCAAGGCAGGTGTCTGGTGGTTCACAGACCAGCGCATGGCCGAAGCAAGACAGTCTCTGGAACCCTATGGTGTGCTGCATAGGGGCAGTATCAGTTCCGGCCTTGAGGGCAGGTTGGTCCTGAACGACGCCAGCTGGCAGGATTTCGAGCTTACCCAGCCGCTGGATATAGCCAGGGTGGAGTTTGATGCGGGCTCCCCCGTCAGCTTGCTGTCTGCTCTCGTCGATCCGACCAATCTGCCGGCCCAGTGGATCCTGCGACTCGATGGCCTTGGCCTGACGCTGGATCCGACGATGCTTCGCAACTGGGTCACCGCAGAGGGCGCCAACAGTGATGGTGATCCGGCGCTGTTTGTCCTTTCCTGTGCGCCAGATCCCCGCCAGCAATTGGGGAGTGGAGATCTGATCCGGATGGGCATCACAGCACTCGCCGGAGACGGGTTCGTGCGCCAGACCCCTGGAAACCTCCATGCGGAGCTGAATACCATCAGCACCGGCAGTCTTGAACTGGACTGGTCTGATGCCCGAATCCGGATTCAGGATTCAGAACTTTCCGTTTCCAGAGGTGCCGAGCCGATGAGCCTTACTCTGCGCGATGGGGGCCTGATGCGCCGCGTTGCCGCCTATTGCGCCCGCGAAGCCGGCATTGAAACCACCGTATGGGCCGGGCGCGTGGTGGAGGCGCTGTCCGCTGGACTTGAAGCCCGGGGCCTTGCAGCCAGCGACCAGTTGAAGGCGCTTTATCGGCAGTGGCTGCTCGAGGGCGGTGAGCTTACGGTCAGCTTGCAACCGGATCAGCCCATGTTCGGAGTTCCCGTCAGAGCGGATGAGAACGATGGCGAGGGCCTGAGCTGGCCGGTTCGATATAATGGGGCAGGTGTGCCAGACGTCTATCTGACCGAGGCTGAGCCTGTTATTCAGGAAACGCCAGAGGTGGCGGTTGAGCCGGTGGTGCCAAGGGAAGATCCAGAGACTGAAAGCTGGTATCCCGCAGACCTCGAGAATGCCGGTCAATGGGTCGATCGCCGGGTGCGGGTAACGCTATCCAACGACAATGTCGTGGAGGGCCGCCTGGTGAGCGTCAGCGAACGGGAGCTGGAAGTGGCCCGCGTGGTTGCCGGTGGTGAAGTCGCCTATCCGATGTTGATCCGGGCCATCGTCAACTTTGAAGTCTGGCGTCGGGGCCGTGCACAATGATTCCAGTGGGAATCTGAGAGGAAACTATGTCGCAGTCCGATAGCAAATCCGCAGCGGTGCCGGGCATTCGTGACATGCTTGCCCGCCTGATATCGCTGCCTTCCATCAGTAGCGCGTCGGCGAAGTGGGATCACAGCAACGAGCCCGTAGTGCGAACCTTGGCAGAATGGCTGGAGGCTCTCGGGTTTACCGTGGAAATCCTGGAAGTGCCCGGGATGCCTGGAAAGTTCAACCTGATTGGAACCCTGGGTAGCGGCCCGGGCGGTCTGGTGCTGTCCGGCCACACCGACACGGTGCCCTTTGATGACAAACGCTGGCAGAGCGACCCCTTTACCCTGACCGAGCGGGACAACCGCTGGTACGGGCTGGGCACCTGCGACATGAAAGGCTTTTTCCCGCTGGCCATCGAAGCGGCAAGGGCTTTTGTGGGCGAAGACCTCAAGCAGCCCCTGATCATACTGGCTACGGCCGACGAAGAGAGTTCCATGGATGGTGCCCGGGCCCTGGCCGAAGCCGGCAAGCCCAAGGCCCGCTACGCGGTCATCGGCGAGCCCACCAGCCTGAAGCCGGTGCGCATGCACAAGGGCATCATGATGGAGCGTCTGAAGTTCGAGGGCCAGTCCGGCCACTCTTCCAACCCGGCCCTCGGCCGCAATGCCATGGAAGGGATGCACGAAGCGCTCACCGAATTGCTGGCACTCCGGTCAGGCTGGCAGGAAAAGTATCGGAATCCGAACTTCGAGGTGCAGTTTCCAACCCTGAACCTTGGCTGCATCCACGGCGGTGACAATCCCAACCGCATCTGCGCCCAGTGCGAACTGCACTTTGACTTGCGCCCGTTGCCGGGCATGAACATGGAGACCCTGCGCCAGACCATCCTGAGCAAGGTCCAGCCAATCGCAGAACGCCGGGAACTGTCACTGGAATTCGAGCCGCTCTTCGACGGGGTACCGCCCTTCGAAACCCCGGCCGATGCGGCCCTGGTCAAAGCCTGTGAGAAACTGACTGGCCATACCGCCCACGCCGTTGCTTTCGCCACGGAAGCGCCCTGGCTCCAGAAGCTCGGCCTGGAAACCTTGGTTATGGGCCCCGGGTCCATCGATCAGGCGCACCAGCCCGATGAATTTATAGAGCTGTCTCAACTGGAACCAACCGTGAAGATTCTGCAGGGTCTCATCCGACAGTTTTGCCTTTAGGCTGGAGTCCGGGTCAAATAGGGGGCTGAACACTGTCGGGAGCCCTCTCCAAAACACGCCCGTAAATACGTCCCTGTAGGGCTCGGTCGCGCCATCCCTGGCGCTCCACGGTTTTGGAGAGGGCTCCCGACAGTGTTCGTCAAACTGAATTGCGGGCCGCGTAAAGAAAAAAGCTTGGAGTATTCGAATTGAAATCAAACGACTGGCTGCATGGATTCCGCCATTCATCCCCTTACATCAACGCCCACCGCGGGCGTACGGTGGTGCTGACCATTCCAGGGGATGCCATTGAGCACGGGAACTTCATCAACATCATCCATGACATCGCGCTGCTGAGCAGTCTTGGTGTGCGGCTGGTCGTTGCCTTTGGTGCCCGCCCGCAAATCCAGGCGCGGCTGGACGGCGCCGGCGTGGAATCGTCGTTTGCCAAAGGTCTGCGGATTACACCGCAAGAGCACCTCAGCATGGTGATGGAGGCCATCGGTGGCCTGCGTGCCTACCTAGAGAGCCACCTTTCCATGGGTTTGGTGAATTCGCCGATGCACAATGCCCGTATTCGGGTGAGTGGCGGCAATTATGTGGCCGCCAAGCCCGTGGGTGTGCTGGACGGTATCGATTTTGGCCATACCGGCAAGGTGCGCCGGGTGGATGTGGCTGGCATCGAGAAACTGCTGGAGCTTGGTCACATTGTTTTGTTGCCGCCCATGGGCTATTCGCCCACCGGGGATGCCTTCAACCTCTCCTACGAGGATGTAGGCAGCCAGGTGGCGGCGGCACTGCAGGCCGAAAAGCTGATGGTGTTTATTGATGATCCCGGCTTGCAGGAAGAGGACGGCGCCCTGATCCGGGAGCTGTCGGCGCGCCAGGCGTCCGAGCGTCTGGCTTCCGGCGCGGTGACCGGTCACGATGCCGACCTCCTCAGGGCGGCCTGTGATGCCTGTGTGAAGGGCGTACGGCGGGCCCACATCATCAGCTATGTGGACGACGGCGCGTTGCTGAAGGAGCTTTTTACCCGGGACGGTGCTGGCACACTGGTCAGTGGTGATCATTATGAGCAGTTTCGTCAGGCCCGGGTGGAGGACATCGGCGGGATTCTGGAGCTTATCCAGCCGCTGGAGGAGCAGGGCATTCTGGTTCGTCGTTCCCGGGAGATGCTGGAAACCGAGATTGACCGGTTTGTCGTGGCCGAGCGCGACGGGACCATCGTGGGGTGTGCCGCCCTCTACAGTTACCCCGAGGAGGGTGCCGGCGAGCTGTCCTGTTTTGCCGTGGATCCGAATTATCGCCGGGCCGGGCGGGGCGATGAGATTCTGGCGATGGTCGAGAAGCTGGCCAGGGGGCAGGGCATCCAGAAGCTGTTTGTGCTGACCACCCAGACCGAGCACTGGTTTCGGGAGCGTGGCTTCCAGCCTTCCACCGTCCAGGCCCTGCCGGGGCCCAAGCTGGCCTCCTATAACACCCAGCGGAACTCAAAGGTGTTCTTCAAACCGCTGTGACAGGGCAGCCAGGTAGTCGGACCTCTGGGGTTCGGGTTTTTCGGAGAGCGCCTCCACGGCCTGGTAAAAAGCCGGGAAATCGTAGTCTGCGTTCCGAAGCATCTGCCGGAAAGCCGGTACATGCTGGTTGTACTGGCGAAACAGCGCCAGATTGGCATTGTTCAGGCTGACCGGGGCCGGCCCGAACGGTCCGGGTTCAGGCCAGTCCGCAGAAAGTTCCTGATAGGCGATAGCCAGGTCTTGGAGGATGGCGGCCTTGCGATCTCGGAGATGTTGGTCTGGCAAACTGTCTGCTTGGGCGTAAAGGGCTTCCAGTCGGGCGCTGAAGTCCTCCACCAGGGCAAGGGTCTGGTTGCGGCGAGCAAGACGGCCCAACGCTTCGCGGAACTGGCCGGGCTTGCCCTGTTCCGATAACCAGAGTCTGAGCCCCTCCAGCTCCACCGCGGTCGCGAAGCTCTCGTTAAATGCGGTGTCATCGGCAATGTAGACCACCCTGTGGGCCAGTTCATGGAAAATCAGGGCGACCATGCGGTCCTCCTCCAGGCGGGTAAAACCAGTGTGCAGCGGGTCATCAAACCAGCCGAGAGTGGAATAGGCGGTCACGCCGCCAATGAAGGTGTCGAAGCCGTTGTCGCGGAATTGCGCCTGCTCGGCACGCGCATCGTCCAGGCTGAAGTAGCCCCGGTAGGCCTGGCAGCCGAGAACCGGGTAGCACCAGCGGTGTGGCTCCAGCGAGAACTCCGGTACGGCCACCAGGTTTACCACCACCCAGGGTCTTTCAAGCTGCACGTAGTCGCTGAAGGCGTCTCCCACCGGCAGGGCCAGTCTTTGAGCGGCGAATTCCCTGGCCTGTTGAGCCAAAGCGAGTTTTTCCCGCAGCTCCACCGGCGTTGTGTCGTCTGAGAAGACCTTCTCCACCGGTTCTCCCGACATCATCAGGGACATATGCCCACTGACAGCTTGCGAATAGTAGCCAATGGTCGAACAGCCGTTAAGCATTGTTACCAGTAGCAAAAGTAGATAGATCTGACTAAGCTGTTTCATGGGTCAGGATGTTATAGTGGATTGGTTTGCCTGTGGGGGCCAGGCCGCTATAGTACAATCATGGTCTCTATAGTAGCAGCCGGTGGCATCCGCCATCGTTTCAGGGACGTGAGTCGGTACCGGGCAGTGTGTTCGGTGACTGTTCCGGCTTTGCGAGATATCAGGTAGTTCATGGATCCGAGAGAACGTCGTAGCAGCCCCCGCCAACCTATCAAGCTTGCCGCCCAGATTGATCTGGGAACCGGTGAGGCCTGGCCGTGCCAGATCGCCGATTTTTGTGCGGAGGGTCTTTTCGTTCGCTATTCGAGTGAAACCTCGAAGAAGCTGGACCGGGCTTTTGTTTCCGGCACACCGCCGGAACTGATTGTGCGTTTCCGTGGCCTCGACGGCGCCCGACGTCATGAACTTCATGTCAGCATTGTTCGCCGTATTGATGGCGCCATGGGGGTCAATTTCAGCCGTCCGAACCCGGAAGCGGTTGATGCCATGCTGCAACAGTGCGGTGGCTCCCGCCGACAGGATCGCTCCTCTCTCCGTGCCCCCAGCGACCGGGTCCAGTTCGTCCTGCACCAGTCTGCCAAGGCCGTGATCCAGTTCATCGAGCCGTTGATGGACGCCTGTTTCGTGCAGATGGTGGAGGGCCTGAAGCAGGCAGCCCAGAAAGCCTCGAATGACCAACAGGCCAATGAGTACATGGACGCCTCCGGCCAGATCCAGGCCCGGCAACGAGTGATCTGGCACCAGATGGCGCGAAGCCTGGAATCGCCGTTGAAGCCCGCCCCCAAGGGATTCCCCGGCTCCGAGCTGTCGGTGGTGGACAAGGGCGAGTTCGAGGACTGGCTGACCATCCGGGTGATGGTGACCAAGGCGGATACCCAGTATCGTGGCGACCTGCTGCAGCTGAAGCTTCGGCTGGACAAACTTGGAATCGCCAACGCCACGGGCCACCACAACCCCCTCGGGCCATCTCTGGTCTGCGAAGCGTTCCACCATGGCCTTAACCAGCTCAAGGCGTCCCGGGAGGTGGAGAAGGTTTGCCTGCGGGTGTTTGAACAGACAGTGCTGCAACAGCTGGGTCCCCTTTATAAAGAACTGAACGATATCCTGATTCGCCATGGCGTTCTGCCAGACCTGGATCTCAGCAAGTATCTGAGCGAGCAGGCCGAGGCGAAGCCGGAGGAAACGAAGGAGCAGGTTCAGCCAGAGCCCGTCGCGGAGGAGAGTGCATCTGCGAGGTTCAAGTCCGAGCCAAAAGCGGATGAGGGTCCTGCCAGACAGGCTCAGCCACGCCGGAAACCCGGAATGTTGGGCGGCGAATTCCGGGGCTATGCCCAGGCCGCCCAGACTGCATTCGCAACCGTACGCAATCTGCTCAACACACTAAGCGCGAGCCGTGTAGCCCGGGGCGATCCGGAACCCATGCCGTTTCAGCCAAACGCCAGACCACTATCGCCCGGAGAACTCCAGCGGGAGCTTCAGCAGTTGCAGTCACAGACCGTTGAAGCGGGTGAAGAGCTCGCGCCGTTGAAGGACCGGGTGGTAGAGAAGGTCAAGGCGAGCGGTGACAACAGGCTGGATGAGGAGCAGCAGGAAACGGTCGATGTGGTCGACCGCTTTTTCAAGTCAGTGGTGGAGAGCCCTAAACTCAGTGAGTACGCACAGCAGCGTATGCGGCAGTTGGAAGTGCCCGTTCTGAAAGTTGTCATGCGCGACCCCGCGTTCTTTGATGATCAGGACAGCCCGGTTCGGGGGGTGATGAACCGCCTGGCCCAATTGGGAGTCAAGGGTGGCCGTATCAATCCGGTGGTTCAGCGACGGGTTGATGAGCTGGTACAGCGGATTACCACGGATTTTGAGCAGGACACCGGAGTATTTGAGCATACGGTTCAGGAGCTGGACACTCTGATCGACCGTCAGAATCTCGTCTATCGCAGGAACGTCGAGCGTGTTACAGCGGCGGCAGAAGGCGCCCAGAAGGTGGCCGAATCCAAAAAGGCCGTGTCCGAGGTGCTGGATCAGAAACTGGGCGGGCGCAAGGTGCCCAAGGCCGTGCTTAGTCTGTTGGACGGCGGTTGGCGGGACCTGCTTTCTCTGACCTGGATCCGGCAGGGACCGGACAGTCAGCTCTGGCAGGATTATCTGGCGGTGATCGATTCCTTGCTGTCCTTCGCTGACGATCCCAACAGTTCCATCAACCTGCCGGAATTGCTGAGGGTCATCCAGGATGGCCTGGCTTCCATTTCCAGCAACCATATGCCGTCTTCGCAAATCCGGGACGAGCTCAAGCAGTTCCTGGTCCGCAGCCCGGAAAAAAGTCCCGAACTGGTTGAGGTGCCGCCGGCCAAGCCGGAGCAAGCGGACACGAAGAAGCTGTCCGATCGGGAACAGCGCAGCCTTCAGCGCTGGATCAACCGGGCTCAGCAATTGCGCACCGGTGATTGGCTCCGGGACCAGGAAAACCCCAACGAGCCCCAGTACATCCGCCTGGTCTGGATTGCCCGCGGATTCAGCCGTTTCGTGTTTGTGAACCATCAGGGCATGCGTGTGGTGGAGCTGGAGCTTGAGGCACTGGCCCGGCAAATGCGCAAGGGGATTATTGTTCCCGACAGCCAGTATGAGCGGCCGCTGGTGGATGAAAGCATCGACCGGATGGTTCGCAAGGTCTACGACCAGCTTTCCTGGGCCTCCACCCATGATGAACTGACCGGCCTTCTGGGGCGACGGGAATTCGAACGCATGCTGGATCAGCAACTGGCCCGCCGGGAAGATGAGCGCTCCCTGGTGCGCCTGGATCTTCGCCGCTTCCGCCTGCTGAACGATACTGCCGGCTACCAGGCCGGCGATGAGACCCTCAAACGGGTGGCGGATATTCTGCGCAGCCACGTGGGTGATGGTATGCCCGTGGCCAGACTGGCAGGCAATGAATTTGCCATGCTGGTGCCCTCCGAGAGTGCCAGCGATGCGGCCAGGGATCTGATCAGGGCAGTGGAGGCCGCCGAGTTCAGTTTTGGTGGTCGGGCCTATCGGCTTTCGGCCAGTGCCGGTGTGGTTCCCACTTTGCCGGCACTTGTCAGCGCAGAACGCTGGTTACGGGCCTCTGAACAGGCGTTGGCAGCGTCCCGGCAGCAGGGCCATGGGAAGGTTTCGGAGTATGCTCTGGGTGCTGAAGATCAGTCGCGCCAGGAGCAGATCGCCGCCAAGGTTGCCAGTCTTAGTGACCTGAATGAAGAGCGCATGTTGCTGCGCTGCCAGAAAATCATACCGCTGCACGCGAACGCCTCCATGGCGGCGCAGTATGAGGTGCTGATCAGCATGTACGATGATGAGGGCACCCTGATCACTGGCCGGGACTTCGTCCGCATGGCCGAGCGCTATGACCGTATGCAGGCGGTAGATCGCTGGGTGGTCGGTCACATGCTGGACTGGCTCAGGGAACAGGCGCCAGACCCGAGGCACTTCGGCGGTGTCTGTATTAACCTGTCCGGCTACTCCATGAACGATCAGTCGCTGCTGGAATTCATCTATGAGAAGCTGAGTGAGAAGGATGCGCCCATTGAGCGGCTTTGGTTCGAGCTTACCGAAGCTTCGGCGATCAACGACGTTCAGTCGGTGGCCGATTTCATAGTTGAGATGAAAGAACTCGGCTGCCGGTTCTGTCTGGGCAACTTCGGCAGCGGCCCAAGTTCGTTCGAATTCATGCGCTCGTTGCCGGTGGATCTGATCAAGATCGACAGTGCCTTTACCGGCCAGTTGGCAACCAGCGAGACCGATCGGGCGATGGTTCGCTCCATGGTGGATATGGCCCATTACATGCACCGGGAAGTGATTGCGTCCCAGGTTGAGTCCCGGGACGTTCTGGACATGCTTCGGCAACTGGGTGTGGACTACGCCCAGGGCTTCGTGGTCGAGAAGCCCCGTTTACTCGACAGCCTCACCTGATTCCGGCAGTCTTCCCCTATGTCAAAACGCCATCCGATCATTGCGGTTACCGGTTCATCCGGCGCGGGAACCACCACGACCGGCCAGATTTTCAGCCGGATGTTCGCTAGTGAAGGGCTGAACGCCGCCATGGTCAGTGGTGACAGTTTCCATCGTTACAATCGTGAGCAAATGGCCAGGCTGGCGGCCAAAGGCCAGTTCGGTGAGCGCAACCACTTCGCCCTGGCTGCCAATCACATCGACAAGCTGGAAGCGCTTTTCTACGATTACGGTCACACCGGTAATGGCCGGTACCGGCAATACGTCCACGATGAAGATCGCAGGCTGGTTGAAGCCGGACACAAGCCAGGAACCTTTACGCCCTGGGGCCCCTTACCTGCCGATACCGATCTGCTTTTCTACGAGGGGTTGCACGGCGGCGTGGTCAGCGAGACCTGCAACATTGCCCAGTACGTGGACCTGCTGATCGGTGTGGTGCCTATCGTGAACCTCGAGTGGATCCAGAAGATCCATCGGGACACCCACAAGCGCGGATACAGTCAGGAAGCGGTGGTGGAAACCATCATCAACCGCATGGACGACTATGTTCACGACATCGTTCCCCAATTTTCCCATACCCACATCAATTTCCAGCGCATTCCCCTGGTGGACACCTCCAATCCCTTTGTCGTCCGGGATGTGCCCACCGAGGACGAGAGCATGCTGGTGATCCGGTTCCGGGACCAGTCGGAAGTCGACTTTCCCTACCTGCTGCAGGTGATTGCCGGTAGCAGTCTGTCACGACACGATACCCTGGTTATTCCGGGCACAAAAATGCCGCTGGCCATGGACCTGATTGTCAGGCCCATGGTGCAGCGGCTGATGGCAAGGAAGCCGTTCGCCTGATCGGTCAGGCGGTCAGATGGCCGTCCCGGTAATCCCGGAGGGTCTGCTCAATCTCCTCCCGGGTGTTCATCACGAATGGGCCGTACTGGACCACCGGTTCGCCGATAGGCTTACCGGCAATCAGCAGCAGTCGCGCCCCGGATTCTCCGGCACTGAGCGCAATCTGATCGCCGTTGTCAGCCAGAATGTTGGCGGCGCTGCGCTGCAATGAGCTTTCACCCAGGCTGGCCGTGCCCTCGTACAGGTACAGCATGGCGTTGTGACCTTCCGGAACCGGCAGGGTAAGACGTCCCTTGGGTGCCAGATGGATGTCAGCATAGACCGGTTGAGTACTGCCGCCCACCACGGCCCCCTCGCGGGGCTGGCCCTCGATCTCCAGGGAACCGGCGATAAGCTTCACTTTGCCACCGTCGAGGCTGATCTCGGGGATCTCTTCCGGCTGAATGTCCCGGTAGCCGGCGTCCGTCATTTTTTCCGCCGCCGGCAGATTCAGCCACAGTTGGAAACCACGCATCACGCCCTCTTCCTGCTGGGGCATTTCCGAATGGATTATGCCGCGGCCGGCGGTCATCCACTGCACACCACCGTTGCGCAGATCGCCCCGGTTCCCGAGATGGTCCTCGTGCAGCATGTGCCCCTCGATCATATAGGTCACGGTTTCGAACCCCCGGTGGGGGTGCGATGGAAAACCGGCGATATAGTCGGCGGCCTCGGCGGAACCGAACTCGTCCAGCATCAGGAACGGGTCCAGGCGAATGTTCTGCTGCTGACCGATGGAGCGCTTGATGCGCACGCCAGCTCCATCGGAAGTTTCCAAGGCTGGAATAATCTGTTTCAGGGAACGCAGGGTCATGGTGTCCTCCTCTCGTTAGCTCTTGGCTCTATTTAAACGGGATAGGAGGAGAGAATAAAACGCAGAAATCTGGCGGGTGACATCAAAAAAACTGAAGGACCCGTGACGCCCCGGGCGGGGCGCCACAGGAGGCGATCATTCGACGTTGCGGGAGTAAAAAATCTCAAGCATTTCCCGGCGCAGACGGTCCTCGATGGACTGTGCTTCGGCGGGGTCGAGATCACCGGCGTTCACCCCGAACACATAGTTATCGAGGTTGAAGTTCTTCAGCATCATCTTGGTGTGGAACAGGTTTTCCTGGTACACGTTCACATCGATCATCTGATACGCGTTCTGGGTATCCTCGGTCAGATAGTTCTGGATCGAGTTGATGTCGTGATCAATGTAGTGCTTGGTGCCGTCCACATCACGGGTGAAGCCGCGAACCCGGTAATCCACGGTGACCACATCGGAATCAAAGCTGTGGATCAGATAGTTCAGCACTTTCAGGGGTGAAATCAGACCACAGGTGGATACGTCGATGTCTGCCCGAAAGGTGCTCACGCCATCGTGGGGATGGCTTTCCGGATAGGTATGTACGGTGACATGGCTCTTGTCCAGGTGCGCCACAATGGTATCTGGCAGTGGGCCCGGAGATTCCTCGTTATCAGGCTCCTCGCCGTGGGTCAGTTCATGCTCGGCGATCAGCATGGTGACCGAGGCACCGTGCGGCTCATAATCCTGGCGCGCGATGTTCAGGACGTTGGCGCCGATAATCTTGACGACGTCGGTCAGAATCTGGGTCAGACGCTCGGCGTTATACATCTCGTCAATGTAGTCGATGTAAGCCGTGCGTTGTTCTTCGGTCTGCGCATAACAGATGTCATAGATGTTAAAGCTCAGGGATTTGGTCAGGTTGTTGAAACCATGCAGCTGGAGTTTTGATTCCATGCTCAGCCCCTCCGGATCGTGGAGATGAATGACTGCAGAGCTGCATTGCTGAGCTCTGCCGAGGCCGCCACCGACTACTGACCGGGTTGTTCACCTTTTGCGCAGACCGGCGGAGAGGGTGCGTATTATGCACACCGCAAGTGATGTTGAATAGTATTTGCAATGACATTTTAGCATCCGTGATTTCCGCTGCACCCGACCCCGGGGATTCGGCGCATGCCACGCGCTGAAGCGGTTTGTCCGGCCTGCTAATCGGCCTCGTGAACCTCGTAGGTGTGACTGATCTCAACGCCAGCCTGTTCCAGCATGATGGATGCTGAACAATACTTTTCTGCCGACAGGCTCACGGCCCGCTTCACCAGGTTTTCCTTGAGGCTGTTTCCGGTTACCACAAAATGCAGGTGAATCCGGGTAAATACAGCCGGTATCGCATCGGCCCGCTCGGCTTCAAGCTCGGCGTGGCAGGCAGTTACATCCTGCCGGCTTTTCTTCAGGATGCTCATGACATCAAATGCGGAGCAGCCTCCCAGCCCCATCAAAAGCATTTCCATCGGGCGCGGGCCGAGATTTTCGCCCCCGTGGTCCGGCGGGCCATCAAGCTGGACGCTGTGGCCGCTGCCGCTGGTGGCTTTGAAACTGGCATTGCCTGTCCAGTCTACAGTTGCTTTCATGGGATGCTTCTCCGTTGTGATTGCGCGGGACCAACTTACGTCAAAGCCCCGACAAAGATGACCTTTGGCCGGATGCTAGCACAACCGGCCTCGCCAGGCAGGCTGATCACGGATACATGTTGTATACTCTTTCCGGTTGCCCGCAACAGACCTTCTTGTTATAAGTTGCGGAGTTTTGCAATAAAAAAGAACGAACCCGCATGGAAAGCCGGGTGCATAACAAACATTGGGACCCGCCAGTATCTGAGGAGGCACGACTCGCATTATGGCCACTATCGTCAAGCCGGTTGAGCAGAAAACCAAGCATCTCGACTATTTCCTTTCGCAGTGCCATCGCCGCCGTTATCCAGCCAAGAGCACAATTATCTATGCCGGTGACAAGAGCGATTCACTGTTCTACATCGTCAAGGGATCGGTAACCGTCATTATTGAGGATGACGATGGTCGTGAGATGATCATGGCCTATCTGAACGCCGGCGACTTCTTCGGTGAGATGGGCCTGTTCGACAACATGGATTCCCGCAGTGCCTGGGTAAAGGCCAAGACCGAATGCGAAGTGGCGGAAATCAGCTACACCAAGTTCCGGGAAATTGCCCAACAGGATCCACGGGTTCTGTACTTCATCGGCGAGCAGATGGCCTCCCGCCTGCGCCAGACCACCCGCAAGGTCGGAGACCTGGCGTTTCTGGATGTCACCGGGCGTGTTGCCCGTACCCTTCTGGACCTGTGCAAGGAACCGGATGCCATGACCCATCCGGATGGCATGCAGATCAAGATCACCCGGCAGGAAATCGGCCGTATTGTTGGCTGCTCCCGGGAGATGGTCGGCCGGGTACTGAAAACCCTGGAAGATCAGGGACTGGTCAGGGTCAAGGGCAAGACCATGGTGGTTTACGGCACCCGCTGAGTCTGACCAATCACCCTGTTTTCCGGAAGGCCGCTTTCAACAGCGGCCTTTTTCCTTGCTCAGCCAGCGTAGCCGGTTGCGGTGCCCAGGAAGCTAAGCTATCAGGGCAACGGATCGGATCTGCATCCAGACGTTCATGCCCGGCGCAAGACCGAGCTGGGCGACGGCTCGGGAGGTGAGTCTCGATAGTAATGGCGTCGGCCCGGCCAGAAGCCGAACCAGGCTGATGCCGGGCGCCACATCGGGATCAATCTGGTCGATGACTGCAGGCACGAGATTCTGGATGCTCTGGTCGGGATTCTCGGTCAGGGCAAGGCTGACATCCCGGGCCAGTACCCTTACCCGAACCTGGTCTCCCGTTTTTAGCCGGTGGTCACATCGCAGCCAGAGCTGGCCGCCATCGAACCGGAAAAGTGCCAGGTGCCAGTGGTCGTCAAGATCGATAATCTGGCCTTCCAGCAAGGCACCGGCGTCGTCCTGGACGCGGAACGGATTATCGATGCCGGCCAGGGTATCCCTCAGTGGCCCCTGCGCGACCACACGGCCTTCTTCCAGCATCACAATGTGATCCGCCAACCGGGCAACTTCTTCGGTTGAATGAGATACGTAGATAATCGGAATAGCCAGGGTATCGTGCAGCCGTTCGAGATAGGGAAGGATTTCCTGCTTGCTGTTGAGGTCCAGAGCGGACAGCGGCTCATCCATCAGCAATAGCCTTGGGCTGGTCAGCAGAGCACGGGCAATGGCCACCCGCTGGCGTTCACCACCAGAGAGGCCAACAGGCATGCGGTCCAGGTGTGATTCCAGTCCAAGCCACCGCACGGCATCGTCGAATCCGATTTGTCGGTCGCCAGCCGGAATGCGCCGGTACCCGAATTCCAGATTCTTGCGCACGTTCAGGTGAGGGAACAGGTGGGTTTCCTGGAATACATAGGCCAGAGGCCGCTTGTGGACTGGCCGAATGAACGTCTCGGTTTGCCAGGGTTCGCCAAGGACGGTCATGGTACCGGGGGCGCTTTGCAGGCCGGCCATGCACCTTAACAGGGTGGTTTTGCCACACCCCGAATGCCCGAACAAGCCGGTGATGCCGGTGCCTGGCAAGGTCAGGTCTACGTCGAGGCCGAAGCCGGGGAATGTACACTGGAAGCGGGCACGGATGGTGTTGGAGGCGGTCATCTGATCGCTCCAGAGCGGGCTTTGCCGTTAAGCGCGTAAAGAGTCACCAGCACCACGAAGGAGAATACCACCATGCCGGCGGACAGCCAGTGGGCCTCGGTGTATTCCAGCGATTCCACATGGTCGTAGATGGCGACAGAAAGCACCTTGGTTTCGCCCGGGATGTTGCCGCCGATCATCAGGATCACGCCGAACTCGCCAATGGTATGGGCAAAGGTCAGTACGGCGGCTGTTAGAAAGCCGTTCCGGGCCAGGGGCACGGCGACGAACAAAAACCGGTCCCAGGGCGCTGCCCGGAGCGTGGACGCGACTTCCATGAAGCCTTCACCAACTGCTTCGAAGGCGTTCTGTAGAGGTTGAACGGTAAAGGGCAGGGAATAGATGACCGACGCCACCACCAGGCCTTCGAAGGTAAATGGCAGCAGCCCGATACCCAGGGACTGCGTCATCTGGCCCACCCAGCCTTCCGGCCCCATGACCAGCAGAAGATAGAAACCCAGCACGGTAGGCGGCAGAACCAGAGGCAGCGCAACCACGGCCGCTATCGGTTGCCGAAGCCAGTGTCGGGTCCGGGCCAGCCACCAGGCGATAGGGGTGCCGATCAACAGCAGCAGTACAGTGGTCGTCGTGGCCAGCTTCAATGTCAGCCAGACCGGATCCCAGTAGGTTTCAAACATCAGTTGGTCGTGTCATTTCCGGTGTCGTATCCATAGCTCCGGATAATAGCAATGGCGGCGTCTGATTTCAGAAAATCCATCCAGGCCAGGGCGGCCTCGTTGCCGGCTCCGCGATTCAGCAGGATAACCTGCTGATCAATGGGGTGGTAGTAACTCTGGGGAACTTCCCAGAAAGTGCCTTTATCATCTTCCCAGGAGCGTACCTGGGACAGAGCCACGAAGCCGGCCTGGGCATTGCGGCTGACAACGAACTGGAAAGTCTGGGCAATGGAGTCCCCCCGAACGAGTTTCGGCTGCAGGACATCCCATTGGCCCATATGCTCCAGAACCTGCTGCGCGGCTAGGCCGTACGGGGCCGTCTTCGGGTTGGCGATGGCCAGCCTCGCGAAGGGCTGGCTGGCCAGATAACTATGGGCATCTTCAAAAGCTCCGGCGGCAGGACTCCAGAGCGCCAGCTTGCCCCGGGCGTAGGTGAACCGTGTGCCGGAAATGCCAGCCTGCTCCTGCTCGATCAGCGCTGGCCGTCGCACGTCGGCGGCCATGAATACGTCGAAGGGCGCGCCATTTCTGATCTGCGCGTAGAGTTTACCCGTGGATCCGAAGCTTGCGGACACGGTGTGCCCGGTTACGGCTTCAAAATGCTGCGCCAGTTCCCGGGCGGTGTCGGTAAAGTTGGCGGCGGCCCCGAGACTGACCTCGCCAGCAACAGCCCCGGTGATGGTGAAGCCAGACAGGCACAGAGCCAGTCCCAGGGTACGGAACAGCCTGAGGCCTCGAAGATAACCCATGCAACGTCCTTACAGAGTCAATCAATGATGGCTTGAGTTTGTGGTGACATTTCCGGATGCGCGACCGATGACGGTGAATCTGAGGTCAGGCACAAAGACCGGAGGTAATCCCGGACGTCGTCCCGGTTGGTCTCGTTGAGCATCTCATGGCGGCCGCCTTCGAACAATCTCAGGGTGACGTTTTCAACACCCGCCTCACGAATGGTCTGGAAGTGCCTTCGGACGCCACGCCCCATTTCCCCGACGGCATCTGCAGTGCCTGAAAACAGATGCACTGGCAGATCTTTGCGCCAGGCAGCCGGCGAAAGGCGCAGCATACCACCAGTGAAATCCCACCACAGGCCAACCGTGCAATCGAAACCACACAGCGGGTCGGCAATATAGCGATCCACCTGGTCCGGATCCCGGCTGAGCCAATCGGCATTGGTTCGGTTCGGGCGGAACTTGCGATTGAACTGCTCAAAGGTCATTCGGGCCACCAGACGGCTGCGGTGCCGCTTGCCGCGAACCAGACGGATCAGACCGATCAGGGTCCGGGATGCCAGGAGCTGGCCCCGGTCAATGCGGTTGGTGGCGCTGAGGATCAGGGTGTCCAGTTTGTCGCCGTGGCTCTGGGCGTAGGCCTGGGCAATAAAGGAACCCATGCTGTGGCCCAGCAGGTTGACGGGCAGCCCGGGAAATCGGGCACGGGTGTGTTGAACCATCTGATGCAGGTCGTCAACCACACGGGTCCAGCCATGCTGGTCGGCATAGTGCCCCAGGTCCCCGGAAGGGCAGCTCGGGCCATGGCCCCGGTGATGATAGGTGATAACAGCTATGCGGTTTTCCCCGAGCCAGCGCGCCAGTGGTGTGTAACGGTCGCCGTGTTCGGCCATGCCATGGCTGACAATGAGAATGGCGGTCGGTGCCGCCGGGGTAAAGAGCGTCCCGGTTATCGTGTGGCCATCACCAGCGTTCAGCGTCAGGGGATGTTCGTTCAGTGTCACGGCCCGTTTCCTTGTTGTTTTTCACTGTGGCGGGGCGTTGCCACTCCGGCGGTTTCCATAGGTGGGTAAGGCGAGACAATAATCCGCCTGGCTGCGCCATGTCGCGGAACAGGTCCACGTATTCGTGGGTCCATAGCACAATCAGGTTATTGGAGCGGATGGGCCGGGTGATTCCGTATTCGGGCGGATCCTGGGCATTTTCGTCGACAAACGTGCCGAACACGCGATCCCATACTATCAGCGTGCCGCCGTAATTACGGTCGATATAACCGGGATTGCGGCCATGATGAACCCGGTGATGGCTCGGGGTGTTGAAAACAAGTTCAACCCATCGGGGCAGTTTTCCAATCAGTGTGGTGTGAATAAAGAACTGGTACACCAGTGACAGTGCGTAAGCCACGCCAATCCAGACAGGATTGAGACCCAGCAATGCCAGGGGCAGATAGAACACCCACATGCCGTTGAAAATGTTGGTGGCATTCTGGCGCATGGCGGTGGAAAAATTCATCCGCTCCGAAGAATGGTGCACCACGTGCGCGGCCCAGAACCAGCGCACCCTGTGACTGGAACGGTGCATCCAGTAGAAGCAGAAATCCACGCCCAGGAAGGTCAGCAAGGCAGTGAATGCATCAAGTTCCAGATCGAACAGGCGGTAGTGGTAACAGAGGGCGTAGGCAGGAAATGCAATCAGGCCGGCGAAGAGCAGCTCGGTCACCTGGTAGCCGGCACCAAGGGCAAAGTTCCTGATCGCTTCCCGGGTATCCATCAGCTTTGGGTTGTGCCGGATCTTCAGGTATTCCCACAGCGTAACGGCCACGAAGACGGGGGTGGCAACCACAAAAATCAGTTGCCGTTCATCCAGCGCCAGCCAGGGCGACGCCACCTTCCACAGGGCAAGCAGACCGCTTTCTTCCAGTACGGCCAGCATCATGTCGGTCAAAGCCATAGAGTTCCCGCCGGGTTCCAGTTCCTACAGGCTTATTTTGGCATGTAACCCGGGCAGTGGAATGTCGGTTCACGCCAGATTGGCTGACGAATTCCGACACCGGCGGACTCAGTTGGGCTGGCGGTTTTCACTGTAGATTTTCTCCAGGGGACGGATCTGCTGTTGCCACTGGTCCAGCCAGGTCTTGATGTCCCTGGGAATCCGGGCAGGTTTTGGCCAGGGCACCGGGTATTGCGCTGGCTGGAACATGGGCGCAAACAGGGCCGCGGCCGTCAGGTCGGCACGGGTGAACTGGTCGCCAACCAGGAAAGGGCGCCCGGCATAGATGCCTGCCAGCTCGGTGAGAAGATCTTCCATTACCTGCCGGGATTTTTCAGAGGTTTTCTCGTTGATCTTCATCCACCGGCGCATGACTTCATCAACCCGACTGAACGCCAGGCTGAGGATTATCCGGTTATAGAATGGCGTACCGGCAGCCAGCATGGGCACCACGATTTTGGGGCGCTGAAGGAAGTGGTGGTAGGAGTAGCAGCGTATGGCGGGGCCGGCTTCCTCGTCCAGCCGCCGTTCCCAGGCCAGCGCCTGCTCGCGCAATTCCGGATCGTTCGGAGTCAGGGAGTGCTCGGGAAAGGTCTGATCCAGGTAATCCAGGATGGCCGCTGAGCCCTGAACCACCTGGCCATCATGCTCCAGGACCGGTACTGACGAGGCCTGGCCAGTCAGTTTCCGGATGGTTTTTACATGCTGCCCGGGCAGCAGATTGACCGTTTCGTAGTTGAGTCCCTTGTAATCCAGGGCCCATCGGACTTTTTCGCAATAGTGGGAAATGGCAAATTGGTGAAGTTTCAGCGCCATGGGGTCGTCTCCTCGGTTCAGCGTTCTAGCATACTGCCGGTGAGGCGGTATAAGAAGTCTCGTCGAATACTCATGGTGGCCTCGTCCGTCGTTGGCTTCTAAAATGTAGATCGAAAACATGCCTACAAGGGAACTGACCATGCACTCACGACGAGTTTTGATGCTGTCCGTCGTCGCGGCGGCGGGCTTTGCTGTCTCCGCCTGCTCCTCTCTACCCGATACCCGTCAGCCGGTTTCCGGCAGCTATGCGTGCGGGCAACTTGATATAGCCGTATCCGGTAATGAGGACAGCGATCTGATCAGTGTCGATTATCTGGACCGGCGGGTTCTGCTCAAGCCGGAGGAAAGCGCCTCGGGAGCCCTGTATGTTGCCCCGGGCGATGACCAGACTCGTTTCTGGAGCAAGGGTGAAAAAGCGACCCTGACGATACGGGGGCAAACGTACCCGGAATGTTTACAGCCGGGTGACCTGGAAATGCCTTTTGAGGCCCGTGGCAATGAGCCCTTCTGGCATGCGACGCTTGAGGGAGGCGAGCTGTTGTTAACACGCCCATTCGAGGAGCAGGGCACACGCCGTGTTCCGGTTGAACTGAGAACAGCCAATCGCCACGGTCGGGAGTATGTGGCGACGCTGGATGATCTGCCCATCAGGCTCACGGTGGCCCGACAACTTTGCGAAGACAGTATGTCTGGGGCGCAATACCCGGCGCAGGTGCGCCTGGTAGTTGGCAGTGACGAATTCACCGGGTGTGGCGGGGATCGTCAACGCCTCTTGCGGGGCGCCGTGTGGGTTGTTGAGGATCTTGCAGGAACAGGCATTATTGACCGGTCACGGATCACCATTGAGTTTCTTGAGGACAACAGAATGGCGGGTCAGGCTTCGTGCAACCGCTATACCGGCAGCTATCAGCTCAGGGGCGAAGGCGTTGCCATCGGTCCATTGGCATCAACCCGGATGGCCTGCGCGCCAGCGCTGATGAATCAGGAGGATCGGTTTCTCACCCTTTTGGGTCAGGTGACGTCAGTTCGTATTGGTCAACACGGCGAGTTGCTCCTGTCGACAGCCGACGGCGGGACGATGCGGGCGTTTCAGTCCGACCATGATAGTCCGTAACGGGCCAGTATCTCCGCTACCCGGCCGGTGCTCTGCAGGGCTTTGGCTCCCTCCGACAGGAGCGCTGCGAGCTCGAGGGAGTCACTGCCGACCGGGGAAAATGCAACATACAGCGGTGACTCATGGATCACCGTGGCCATTCTCAGACTTTCAGCGCTGCCATCCTGTTCCAGTTGCCACTGCATCACGTAGCGATCTTCCGGAAATACGTCAGAGCGGCGTTGGTGCAGGAGTTCGATAGCGCGGCTGAGCGGCGCCGGGCCCGAGAGTATCCAGACCTTTTCCGGGTTGTCCTGATACTTCGCGATATAGCTATCAAGTTCCGGTGAATAGGCATAGCCATTGATCGCCAGCAGGGTGAACTGGCTGAGTGAATCGACGCCACTGAACTGCCAATTGTTGTCAGGGTGGGTGTAGAGCGCAATCTTGGAGTAGCCAATGGCGGCCTTGGGAAACACAAAGTCCGGTGCATCTCCGGGAAGGGCTCCGACAACGGCATCCACATAGCCGTCCCGGGCTTGCTGGAGTGCCCGAGCCCAACTCATATTCACGTATTCCACATTGATACCTGCCAGGCCAAACGCTTCCCTGGCGATATCTATCATATATCCTTCGTGCTCGGAGCCGGCTTCACAATTGTGAGGGCACCAGGGATCAGCGGCAATAACTACGCTCTGACGCGGCTCTGTGGGAGCCGGCGCTGCGGGAGCTGTCTTCGTTGCCTTTGCTACTGTTTCAGGAACCAGCGATGGCGGGTCCTCTGGCTGCGAGCAGGCGGCAAGAAAGAGCGCAATCGAGAGAACCAGGGGTTTTGCCATGGCGATAAAACCAGAATGCCGAAACCGTCGGCTTTACCTGAAGCATAGACCCTGGCGGCGGTTTTGTAATGAACAAAATGGTGCTAGGCCGCGGTTTTGCTCCTGTCGGCTGACGCGGCTGTCGGCACCAGTGCACGGGCCAGATCTTTCATGTGCAGAGTGCCCACATGCTGATCGTCCCGGACCACCCGGAAATTCAAAGACATGTCGCCTTCGGATTTCAGAAGTACCGATTCCAGGTTGTCTTTTTCCGAAATATCCCCGGCAAACTCGGAATCACCATCGTCCGGCGGGCTCATCACAGATCGTACCCTGAGCACCCGGGCCCGGTTGATATCGCTGATGAAGTCGACAATGTAGGGATCGCCCGGGTTTAGCAGAATCTCCTGGGGATCCCCCTGTTGCACCACTTCGCCGTCTTTCAAAATGACCAGGTGATCGGCCAGCTTCAGGGCCTCATCTAGGTCGTGGGTGATGAATACGATGGTTTTCTTGAGCTCTTCCTGCAGCTCCAGTAACAGGTCCTGCATATCGGAGCGAATCAGCGGGTCCAGTGCCGAGAAGGCTTCGTCCATCAGCATGATCGGGGCGTCGGACACCAGGGCCCGGGCGATACCCACGCGCTGCTGCATGCCGCCGGACAATTGATGCGGATACTGGTATTCGTTGCCTTCCAGTCCAACCCGGGCAAGCCATTTACGGGCATCGGCCTCAAAGTCCGAGGTTGTGTAGCCCCGAATGTCCTTGGCCATGCCGGCGTTCTCGAGCACCGTCTTGTGAGGCAGCAGGGCAAACTTCTGGAACACCATCGACATACGTTCCCGGCGGAGCTTGCGCAGCTGCTCCTCGGTGTAGCTCATGATGTCCTCGCCGTCGACGCGGATTTCACCGGCTGTAGGGTCGATCAGCCGGTTAAGATGCCGGATCAGGGTGGATTTCCCGGAACCGGACAGGCCCATGATTACGGTAATCTCGCCATCGTGCATATCCACGTTGATATCACGCAGGCCGAGGACGTGTCGCTGTTGTTCCAGCAGATCGGCTTTGCCCATGCCCTTGCGAACATACTCCAGGGCAACATCCGGGGTCGGGCCGAAGATCTTGTAAAGGTTTCGGATCGAAATCTTGATGTCTTTTGCCATGGGGCTTACCTCACTGCTTCTGGGAGACGTTGATGCGTGCCAGGGACGCCTTGGTTACCCGGTCGAGAATCACCGCCAGGATCACAATGCCAAGACCCGATACCAGGCCAACCCCCAGTTCCAGATTACGGATGCCCCGCAGGACCAGAACGCCAAGCCCAGGCGCGGACACCAGGGATGCGATGACAACCATGGCTAGACTCATCATGATGGTCTGGTTGACCCCTGCCATGATGTTGGGCAGCGCCAACGGGATCTGCACCTTGTAGAGTTTCTGTCGGGGCGTCATGCCAAAGGCGTCTGCGGCCTCAATCACGTCCTTGTCCACCAGCCGGATGCCCAGGTTGGTTAGCCGGATCACAGGAACAATGGCGTAGAGGATGATGGCGATACCGTACAGCTTTGACTCGGTGACACTGAACAGGAAGATAAGCGGGATCAGGTACACAAACGGTGGCAGCGTCTGCAGCATGTCCAGCACCGGTATGATCATGCGTTGCAGGGAATTGCTGCGTGCCATGGCGATGCCTATGGGTACACCCAGTAACACGCACAGGAAGGCACATACAAAAATGATCGCCAGGGTTTGCATGGCGTAATCATAATGGTCGATGAAGGCCAGCAGTACGATACTGCCGCCTACGAACAGCATCAGCTTCCAGGATTTGGTGACCACGAAAACAACCGCCAGTAACAAGGGGATAACGATCCACCAGGGCGTGTTCAGCATGGCGTAAAGTGCCCCATCCAGGAACCAGCTGAGCGGCTGGGTCAATGGATCGAGAACCAGACTCAGGCTGTCCTTTATTGCCAGAAACCCCTGTTCCAGGCCCTTGGTAAGCTCCCGGGACTGGGGAAAGGCGGCACAGGATTCGTTCAGGGCGTCCATGGACGGAAACGGGAGCTCCCATATAGAGGCCGGTTCGGCGCTCTCTCCCTTGTTCTTATTCAGCAAATCGGCCATCGACATGGGGCCGCTGCTTTTGCCTTCAGAGCACCACTGCTCAAGGCCCAGTGATGAAAAAAGCGAGTCGTAGGTTGCCATGGGCGGTCAGTCTCTCCTGCACGCGTCTGAAATCAGAACGGTTTTCGGAAAACGGCCCGGGACACAGATAGAGTGTGTCCCGGGCGGGGCAGGTCGATCAGTTAAGAACGTTGGCCAGCCGCTCTTTTGCGGAGTCGTTGAGCCAGGTTGACCACTCGTCGCTGTTATTGGTGAGGTAGTAAACCGCAGCTTCCTCGCCCGAGGCGTTGTTAGCGTCCATCCAGGCCAGGATGCCGCTCATGGTCTCGGTTTTAAACGTCAGCTTGCTGAGCATCTCGGCAACTTCCGGCTCGCGCTCTTTGAAGTCGGTGGTAACCGACGTCAGGATCGTGGCCGCCGGGAAGTCGGAAACACCCGGGTTGTCGACATCCGGTGTCTGGTTTTTCTGGTGCACGTCCGGCTTGATTTCACCGAGGTCAACCCGGGTCATGTCGTACTTACCAAGGGGAACGGTCGGGCCCCAGTAGTAGCCGAACCAGGGCTCTTCGTTCTGGACAGCGGACGCCATGGAGGAGGCCAAGGTCTCACCGGAACCATGGTTGAATACGTCAATGCCGGACTCTTCCAGATCCAGGGCGCGAATCAGGTTGTCACTGACAACACGGCAGCCCCAGCCGTCCGGGCAGTTATTGAACCGACCGCCCACGAGCTCGGGATTGGCCATTACGCCCTCGATGGTCTTCAGTTCAGGGTGCTTCTCGGCAAGGTAAGTGGGAATCCACCAGCCTTCAACGCCACCCGGATCCAGCACTTTGCCCAGGCGCTCAACCTTGCCCTGTTCTTCCAGGCGCAGGTAGGCCTCGCCCGCGGAGTTGAGCCACAGCTCGGTAACAATGTCGGGCTCACCGTTCTCGGCAACCGAGGTTACCGCCGGAACGGTATCGGAAGGAACGATGGTGACGTCACAGCCATAGCCCTGCTCCATAATAAAGGTGGCCACGTTGGTGACGACGGTGTTGGACGCCCAGTTCATTTCCGTGATGGATACCTCGCCGCAATCGGCCTGGGCCGCGACGGGTACGGATAGCGCGCAAAGCAGTGCAGCAGACTTGAGCTTTCGCATAGTCACTTCTCCTTCTTCAGGGTTTGTGATTTTTGGAGGGTGTTGTCGGTGTTAGTGCCGATACAAAGGGGCCGCGATCCGAAAGGATCGGGAAAACAGCTGTTTTATGGTCGCTGTCATGGTCGAACAAATCAGAACATCTCGGTTAATACCTAGTAACAAGGATAACGAAGCTCAGCTCAGTTACAAGGGCGTATTCCAAATGTATCTATAAAAAGGACATGTTATGCTTCCAAGGAGCTGTCAATAAGTTGTAGCAATCAACGGTTACACTCCGCGGATCTGATACCGGAGAACGCCATGACAGAGCTGCGCGACCTGACGCCCCATACGTCGATTTCCCAGGAGCAGGGCAGCCGCGATGGTCGCCAGCGCCGGCTGTTGCGAACCTTTCTCCCGGAACTGGTCGGGCTTGAGCGACTGCTGGCAGAAGCGCCGGAACTTGTAACCACACAAGTGGTTGAGCGCATCGCCATGAAGGATCTGCTGCTGCCTATTTACCGGGTTGATATCGGCTCATCCCGGCCGGATGTGCCGGCGGTATTGATTGTTGGTGGTGTGCATGGGCTGGAGCGCATTGGCAGCCAGGTGGTGATGGCCTGGCTGAAGTCGCTGCTCGCCAGAGTGACCTGGGACGAACATCTGGCGGGCTTGTTACAGAAGGTGCGGATTACCCTGTTGCCCATACTCAACCCGGGCGGCATGTACCTGAATCAGCGCAGTAATCCAAATGGCGTGGATCTGATGCGCAATGCGCCAATCACCGCCCAGGATCGCAGCGCGTTCCTGCTCGGCGGGCAGCGGATCTCACCCCGTTTTCCCTGGTACACCGGAGACCCCGAACAGGGCATGGAGCCTGAAAACCAGGCGCTGGAGGCAGTGATCGAGGGATTGCTGCCAGGGCGGCCGTTCAGTGTGGCGCTGGACTGCCATTCCGGCTTCGGTATGCAGGATCAGATCTGGTTTCCGTATGCCTACCGGAGACGACCCATGCGCCGGATCGCTTCGGTTATGGCGCTGAAGCTGATCTGGGAACAGGCTTATCCCAACCACGACTATCGGTTTGAGCCCCAGTCCCGGCATTACCTCACTCACGGTGATTTATGGGACTACTTTTACAAACAGGTCAATCGTGAAAATGCCGGTGTTTTTCTGCCTCTCACCCTGGAAATGGGGTCCTGGCGATGGATCCGCAAGCGGCCTCGTCAGCTGTTGAGACTGGATGGATTTTTCAATCCCCTGGTTCCCCATCGTCACAAGCGGGTTTTGCGTAGCCATCTGGCCTGGATGGACTTTCTGGTCAACGCCGCCGCCAGCCACGAAAACTGGTTGCCGGTTCGCGAGGAGGAGTCCATGCTGAGGGAAGCCGCGATCATGCACTGGTATCGCGATTCTTACTAGCGATTCAGTGGGTCTGGGCACCATTTATCGGAACTTCTGTATGCACTGGATTCTGTTGCGGGGGCTCACTAGGGAACACGCGCACTGGGGAGATTTTCCGTCTTGCCTGCGGGAAGCGTTTCCCGACTACCAGTTCCATACGGTTGATCTGCCTGGCACGGGTGTGCACTATCGGGAAAACAGCCCGTCAACCGTGACGGCTATCCGGGAGAAGGTTTCCAGGCAAGTCAGCCATATTCCCGGACCCTTCAGCATTCTGGCGCTCTCGATGGGTGGTATGGTGGCACTGGACTGGGCCCAGCACGCCCCCGAGGGCCAGATTCAAAATCTGGTTCTGATCAACACCAGTTCCGGCTTCAGCCCACCCTGGCAGCGCATGCGGCCGGGAGCCTGGCCAAGGGTGCTGCGCCTGTTGGGGCGCCGGGAGCTGTTTGATCGCGAGCGGGACATCCTGAGGCTTACCTCCAATCGAGAGATCCCCTTATCACTGGCAAAACAGTGGTACAGCATCCAGCGGCAGCGCCCTGTCAGCCCCCGAAACGCCCTCAACCAGCTGACTGCAGCGGCCCGCTATAAGCCAGGCGAGAAGCGCCCGCTGACAGACGCCCTGGTGCTGGCCAGCCGGGGTGACCGTATTGTTCATTGGCGCTGCAGTGCGGCGCTGGAAGAACGCTGGCAATGGACCATGAAACTGCACCCGGATGCAGGGCATGACCTCCCCCTCGACGACCCGGAGTGGATTATCCAGCAGCTCCGCAACTGGTTGCCGCGCTAGCGCCGGTTGCTTGACGCAACTCTTCTTTCCGGTCAGTCTTCTCGTTTTGAACTGCCAAAGCCGTCATTGATAAGGAACGGAGCCGATAATAATGAAAATCTTCGAAACCAAAACCGCCCCCAACCCCCGCCGCGTGCGCATGTTCATGGCCGAGAAAGGTCTTCTGGACAAGGCCGAGTTCATCGAGATTGATCTGCAGAAGGGTGAAAACCTGACCCCGGAATACACCGCCCGGAATCCGATGAAAAAGGTGCCGGTCATGGAGCTGGATGACGGCACCTGCATTGCTGAGACCATGGCGATCTGCCGTTACTTTGAAGAGAGCTACCCGGATACGCCGAGCCTGCTGGGCGACACCCCTCTGGAAAAAGCACAACTCGAACAGTGGCTGCGCTGGATCGAGTATTACTTTTTCATGCCCACCGGCATGTGTTTCCAGCACACCACCGGTTACTTCAAGGACCGGATGAACCCGATCAAGGCGTGGGGCGAGGAGTGCGGCAAGAACGTGGAGAAGTTCATGCACTTCCTCGACAAGCAGCTGGAGGGCAAGGAATACATCTGCTGCGACCGGTTCACGGCCGCCGACATCAATGCCTTTACCACTGTGGCCTTTGCCCGCGTCGTCGGTATCCGCATCCAGCCCGAGCAGACCAATCTGCAGGCCTGGTACGACCGCATCAAGGCCCGTCCTTCGGCCCAGGCCTGAGGCCCGGGCTACCTTGGAACTCGAAGAGAAACGTTAATGACCACAACGGATTCAAGCCTCCTATGCGCGTTGGCTGCGATTGACCTGGCGAATAAGGCCGACCCGAACCAGGAGCGGGTTGGCGATGAACTCCTGCCAAAGGAGTATGCCTACAGCCTGCACATGACCCGCTGGCTGTTCGAGCTTGAATCCGAACCGTCCGAACGCATGCAGATCGCCTGCCGGGCCCAGCACATAGAGCGTTGGACCATGCCGCGGAAGGACTATCCGGAAGGCCGCAAAGCCTATTACCAGTGGCGTCAGGCCTGTGGCCGGATGCACGGCGGGCGGGCGGCGGAAATCATGGCAAAGTGTGGTTATCCGCCGGCCGAGTGTGAGCGGGTAGAGACCATCCTGACCAAGCGTGAACTGAGGCAGGATGAGGACACGCAGCTCCTGGAAGACGTTGCCTGCATGGTGTTTCTGGAACGATATTTCGCGGATTTCTACGAGGAAAAAGCGGACTACGACCGGGAGAAGTGGTTACGCATCGTGCGCCGGACCTGGGGCAAGATGTCTCCCCGCGGGCACGAAGCGGCGTTAAAGCTGGCGGAAGGCATGCCGGCGCACCTGCAGGCTCTCATGGAAGAAGCGCTGGCCGGGTAAAGCAAAGAATTATCGGAGCCTCCATTTCCCCTGGGGCTTGCTGTGATGATTGCTCTTTTCATATGATAATTATTCTCATATGAACGAAGAGCAATATCATGCGAGCGTCCGAACGTTTCAAGCCCCGGGTTCTGATTGTCGAAGACGATCCCACCCTGAATCATCAGATAACCAGCCTGCTTGTTTCGAGAGGGTATAGCGCCCACCAGTGCTACGAGGGCGAGGGTGGTCTGATGTCCGCGCTCAGTCAGCGTTTTGACCTGATACTGCTCGACGTTCTGCTACCCAGCCTTGATGGATTCGAGGTATTAAACCGCCTTCGCAAGACTCACCAGACACCAGTGATCATGCTTACCGCCTGCGGTGCTGAGGAGGACCGTATCCTCGGCTACAGCTGCGGTGCCGATGACTACGTGCCTAAGCCCTTCAGCTTTACCGAACTGATGTTGCGCATTGAGGCGCTGCTCAAGCGCACCCTGGGTAGCAGGGACCAACGGGCCGACCCGGATACCCTCACCGTTGGGCCGTTGACACTGAATCGTCCAGTCTTGTCGGTGCATTTCGACGAGACCCCGGTTACGCTCACCCAGATCCAGTTCCGTTTGCTGTGGATCCTGCTGCGGCACCAGGGCGAAACGCTCAGCAAACCCTATCTCTACCAGGTGGTCCTCGAGCGGGAATTCAGCCGGTACGACCGAAGCCTGGATATGCACCTTAGCCGGGTGCGGCGGAAACTGGTCGAGGCGGGAATGCAGCCGGATCGCTTGCAAACCCTGCACGGCAAAGGGTATTGCTTCCAGTGAATCATCGTCTGTTGTGGAAACTGTGTGGCACGCTGGCCCTGGGCACCCTCGTACTGTTCTGGACGATTTCGTTTTTGGGGGCCGAGACCGAGCAGAAGATGAGTTTCATTGCGGAGCAGCATCAGCAAACCATCAAGGCCTGGGGCCGGACCGCTGAGCGGCTTTACCAGTCAGGGGATGAACAGGCCCTTGCACGCTGGCTGGAAGAACTGCAGGCGCGCGAGAATACCTGGGCTGCAGTGGTGCGTTCTGATATCCAGCCCCTGGCCGAGAGCCGGCTGACCGATCGGTTTCGTGAGGGGTTTCGCCTGGGCCGGAGTGTGGAGTGGAAAATCCATCTCTACTTTGTCGAGAACCCGATCATGGAAGTGACCTTTGCCGATCCGGCTCTACATTTTCTGGTGCTTTTGCCCGAACGGATGCGACCGGGAACCTATCTTCCCGAAATCAAACTGATGCTGAAACTGGCCTTGCCGCTGGCGGTCCTGGTGATCATGTGCCTGGTGATCTATCGCCACCTGATGACCCCCCTGCGTCAGCTTGAGTTCGCCACGCGTCAGTTTACCGACGGCAACCTCGGAGTGCGGGTCCGGGCGATGTTGGGTAACCGTAATGATGAGCTTGCGGCACTGGCAGAGACCTTTGACCGAATGGCTGAGCGCACCGGCACCCTGATCCTGACCCAGCGTCGCCTGATTGCGGACCTCTCTCACGAGCTGCGTACGCCGCTTGCCCGGATTGAAATGGCCTTAAGCTGCGGGCAGGAGGGAATCGATACCCCGCATCTGCTGCCCCGCATCCAGCGTGAATGCGGGACAATGCGCAACCTGGTTGAAGACACCCTGACGCTGGCCTGGCTGGAGAATGAAAAACCCAGCCTCAGCGAAGAAACCCTGGACCTGATCGATCTCTTGGACAGTATCCTCGACGATGCCCGGTATGAATATCCGGACCACACCATTGATGCGGAGTTGCCCGACGGGGCCGAACTTGCCGGAAGCAGTCATCGGGCACTGGCCCAGGCCATTGAGAATGTGATTCGCAACGCCTGCAACTACACGCCGGCGGGCGGGACGGTCCGGATCAGTCTCAGGGCGAGCGAACGAGGTTATCGCCTCGAAGTGGCCGATCAGGGGCCGGGCGTACCATTGGAGCAGTTGGATCTCATCTTCAAACCCTTCTTCCGTTCGGCCAAGGCGCGGGATCACTGGCCGACCGGTTACGGTTTGGGCCTGGCGTTGGCCAGGCGCCAGGTAGAGGCAACAGGCGGCTGGATACGCGCGGAGAATCTGTCTTCTGGCGGTCTGTTGATGCGTATATGGCTACCTATGAACGCTAGTGAGAATTAGTAACAAATGTAAAAGTTCTTCACATTACCAAAGCTTCAAAGAAGAATGTGCGCCAAATAGGAATTAGTCGCATTAAACGGAGCGCACATGAGTACCCATATAATCCGGACCACGACCCGTCCTGCACCCCGCTGCAAGCCGCTTTGCCTGGCGATCGCCACGTTGATGGCGAGCCCTCTGGTGCTGGCCCAGAGCGAGACTGAATCCTTGAAGCCGATCGAAGTTACCGCTGAGCGCAACGCCGAGAGCGATGTCGTGGTGACCGAGGAGCAGATTGAAAAGTTTCAGGCGAGCGACCTTGAAGATGTGTTTGCCAGCCAGCCCGAGGTCGCTGTGGGTGGTTCCGTCGGTATTGCCCAGAAAGTCTATGTCCGGGGTATCGAGGATCCGCTGTTGAACGTCACCATAGACGGTGCCACCCAGGCCGGCGCGCTGTTCCATCACACCGGCCGTCTGGCGGTGGAGCCGGAACTGCTCAAGCGGGTTGAGGTGGAAGCCGGCGCGGGTCGGGCCACCTCCGGTGCCGGTGCTCTCGGTGGCGCTATCCGGTTTGTCACCAAGGATCCGGAAGACCTGCTGCGCCCGGGCGAGCAGTTGGGCGCCCTGGTGAAGTTTGGTTCCTTCTCGAACACCGACGGTTACCGGGCCAGCACCACGCTGTTTGGGCGCCTGAGTGACCGCTGGAGCACGTTGGTGTCAGTTAACCAGAGTGACCATGAGCGCTTCGAGGACGGCGACGGCAATGAGATTCCCGGCACAGACTCCCGCCAACAACTGGGCTTCGCCAAGATCGTCGGCCAGCTCCCGGGCGACCAGACCCTGAAACTGAGCCATGAGGTTCGTACCGATGAGGGCGAGCGACCGCAGCGCCCCCAATGGCAGATCAGTGGGTTCAACCCGCTTTATAACCTGGACGGTCGCCGCGACACCACAACCGTGAACTATGGATTTGAACCGGCGGCCAACCCGCTGGTGGACCTGGGCCTGACCGTATATTACACCGAGTCCGAGCTGGAACAGAACGTGGTCAATCGCTGGGGGCGCTATTTTGGCTTTACCCGCAGCATCGGTGGGGATCTTCGCAACAGCTCCGAGCTGGGCAGCCATACTCTGACCTACGGGGTGGACTATCGCGAGGACAGGGTCAATGCTGGCGGTGCCGCCAATCGTCGGGCCGAGGAAGAGAACGGAACCGTTACCGGCGTCTACCTGCAGGATGATTACTGGCTCACTGACCATCTTCTGCTGAGCGCCGGCGTGCGATACGACGACTACCAGCTCGACGACAACAACGACCAGAGCTTCAGTGAAAACGACGTCAGCCCCAACGCCAACGTGGCCTGGGAAGTGATCGATGGCCTGACCCTGAGGGCCGGCTACGCGGAAGCCTTCCGGGGCCCGAGCACCCACGACACCTTCAAGATCGACCGGGCCCAGAACGATCCGGACCTGAAGGGCGAGAAGGCGAAGAACAGGGAAGTGGGTTTTGATTACATCTACCGCAACTTTACGCTCTCCGGTGAGGTCTATCGCTCGGAAATCCGGGATGCCATTGCCGATCCGCTGTTCGGGCCGGTGATCTACCAGAACATCGGCGACCTGGAATCCGATGGCTACCGCATCGGTACCAGCTATCACTGGCAGGGTCTGCAGGCCGGGCTGAGCTTTCACAGCAACGAGGCCGAGGTCAACGGCGAGCCGCTGACCGTCTACGTCCACAACCTGCTGGGCAACAGCATCGGAGACACCTGGGTGGCGGATCTGTCCTACCGCTGGGACCGCAACTTGGAGTTCGGCTGGCAGGGCCGCTTTGTCCAGGGTATCGACGATCTTGAAACCTCCGTCGGCACCATCGACAAGCCCGGTTATGGCGTACACGACCTGTTCGTGCACTGGCTGCCCACCGGCAACGAAGACTTGCGCCTGACCCTGACCGTCAAGAACGTAGGCGACAAGCAGTACATCGACCACGCCAGCAACGCGGACTACGAGAGCATTCCCGGCTACGAGGGCGTGATTGGCCTGCCCGAACCCGGCCGGGATATCCGGCTTGGTCTGGCCTTGCGGTTCTGAGGTCCCGATGCGTCTGAATCCATTGCATGCCGCCCTGTTGGGCGGCGCTTTGCTGTTGTCTGCATCCCTGGCCCAGGCGGCGAGAACGGTGACCGACCTGGCCGGACGCTCGGTCACCGTGCCCGATCAGGTCCAGCGGGTGGTGCTGGGAGAAAGTCGATACATACCGGCGCTGGCGATTCTCGAGGGCGATCAGGTGGTGGGTCGCCTGGCTGGACTGCTGCCGGATTTTGAAAAAACCGATCCGGCGGGCTATGCCCAGTATCTGGACCGTTTTCCGGCCCTGGCCGAGGTGCCACGGGTGGGTCATGCCTCGGCCGACAGCTTCAGTCTGGAGAGTGTCCTTGCCATGGGCGCGGATCTGGCCATTTTCAGTGTTGAGGGGCATGGTCCCAGCGCTCACAACCGGGCGCTGATCGACCGGCTGGAGCGGGCCGGTGTGGCGGTGGTGTTCGTGGACTTTCGCCAGGACCCCCTGGTCAATACCCCCAGAAGCATTAGCGTGCTGGGTGAGGCGCTGGGCCGGGAGGCTGAAGCACGGCGCTTTAACGCCTTCTACCAACGCGAGCTGGCGCTGGTTACCGACGTGGTGAAAACGATTCCCCGGGACCAGTGGCCGACGGTGTTCCTGCACAGCCGCGTGGGCCTGCACGACAGCTGCTGCGAAACCATGGTCCACGGCATGATGGGCCTGTTTCTCGAAGCCGCCGGCGGCCGGAATGTTGCCGCCGATCGGATCCCCGGTGTCAGTGGTGTGTTGAACCTGGAATACCTGATTGCCGATCAGCCGGATCGCTACGTGGCGACCGCCATCGGATCCGGTGGCCTGGCAACTCCGATTCAGCAGCAACCCTACGTGGTGTTGGGTGCCGGCGTGTCGGAAGCCATCGCCCGGCAGTCGCTGCAACGCATCACCAACCGTCCGGGACTGTCGGCGCTTACCGCGGTGCAGGAGCAGCGGGCGTTTGCGATCTGGCATCACTTCTACAACACACCGCTGAACGTGGTGGCCGTGCAGGCGTTGGCGCGCTGGTTCCATCCCGAACAGCTGGGCCACCTGGCACCCGAGCAGACCCTGGCGACGTTCTATGAGCAGTTCCAGCCCCTGCCCCTGAACGGCACTTACTGGGTGGCCGCCAAGGGAGAGGCGCCATGACGCTGGCGTCCACAACGGAACACCTGCCAACCGCGAAGACGGTTGAACCCGGTGAAACCCTCGCCGGCCAGTATCGCCGTTTTGTGGTGCGCCGGGTGATCTGTCTGGTGGCTTTGGCCCTTGGCTGTCTAGTGGCGCTGCTGGTGGATGTGGCATCCGGCCCGGCCATGCTTGGATTGATGGATGTTGTCCACGGCCTCCTGAACCCTGACACACTGGATGCCGGTACCCGGGTGATTATCCAGGATATACGTCTTCCCTATGCCCTGATGGCGGTGGTGGTCGGCGCCTGCCTGGGCCTGGCGGGCGCCGAAATGCAGACAGTCCTCAACAACCCGCTGGCCAGTCCCTACACCCTTGGTGTGGGCGCCGCAGCCACCCTGGGAGCCTCTGTCGTCATCGTGTTCAACCTGTCGCTGTTCGGTCTTGCCGCGCACATCCTTCTGCCGCTGTCGGCGTTTGTCTTTGCGGCGGCTGCCTCCCTGCTGATTCTGTTGCTCTCAAGAACACTGGGCGCATCGGTTCATGCGGTGGTGCTGTTCGGGATTGCGTTGCTGTTCGGGATCAATGCCGTGGTGGGCCTGATCCAGTTTGTCGCCGATGCCGAATCGGTTCAGCAGATCGTGTTCTGGACCATGGGCAGCCTGGCCCGGGCGTCCCTGGACAAGGTGATGATTGTTGCCGTCGTTCTGGCCGCCTGCCTGCCGTTTTCCCTGCGCAACGCCTGGGCCATGACCCTGCTGCGCAGCGGCGAGGAGCAGGCCCGCAGCCTGGGCATCCGGGTGGAGCGGATGCGCCTGCTGGTGTTGCTGCGGGTCAGTCTGCTGACCGCCGCGGCCATGGCGTTTGTGGGGGAAATCGGCTTCATCGGGCTGGTGGCGCCCCACATCGCCCGCCTGATGCTCGGAGAGGATCACCGTTTTCTGTTGCCAGGCGGCGCCCTGGCCGGGGCCCTGCTGCTGTCGCTGTCGTCCATCGCCAGCAAGCTGCTGGTGCCCGGCGTGGTACTGCCGGTGGGCATTGTCACCGCTCTGGTGGGTATTCCCCTGTTCATTGCCCTGATTGTCGGGCGCAGCCGGAGACTTGCCCTGTGAGTCTGAAACTGACAAACGTGACCGCCGGCTACCGCCGCCATCCGGTATTCCGTGAACTCTCGCTGCCGGCCATCGCGCCCGGCTCTCTGGTTGCGGTGGTGGGACCGAACGCGGTGGGCAAATCGACCCTGCTCAAATCCCTCGCCGGCGTTCTGCCGGCCCGCGGTTCGATTGCCCTCGGCGGACAGGAACTCGACCGCCAGAGCCCCGGCGAACGGGTCCGCCAGATTGGCTACCTGCCGCAACCGCTGCCCCAGGCCATTCCCCTCGTGGCCTACGAGACCGTATTCAGCGCCTGCCGGTCGGCCCGGAGTGACTGGAGCCGGCGGGAAACCGAGCAAGCCATCGAGGCAGTCTTTGAAACCCTGGGCATCCGCGAACTGGCGCTGAAGCGCCTGTCGGAGATGTCGGGCGGCCAGCGCCAGATGGTCGGGTTGGCCCAGGTGCTGGTGCGTCAAACGCCACTGCTGCTGTTGGACGAGCCAACAAGCGCCCTGGACCTGCACTGGCAGCTCAACGTGCTGAACGCGGTGCGCGCGGCAACCGCCAATGACCGGGCTATCGCCCTCGTGGCCAGCCACGATCTGAACCTGGCTTTGCGTTTCTGTGATCAGGCACTGGTGCTGTCGCCCGGCGGCCGGGCAGAGCTCGGGGAGCCCGAGCAAGTCCTGACTCCGGGGCTGCTGGCGGACACCTACGGCATCGAAGCCCGTATCGAGCGCTGTTCCCGGGGCCACCCCATTGTCTTGGCAGACAATCCGCTGTCTGCCGCGCGTCAATCCCTTTGACACACTATTCACTCACACCAAGGAGTTCGCGATGCCAGCCATGAATGCCCGTGTCACCAGTGCCAACCCCGGTCGCCTGATCAATCGTTTGGCCAAGCATTTCCGCCACAAGATCGAGTCGCAGTGGACCGAAACCGACGGCGTCCTGACGTTCTCGATTGGGGTGTGCCGCCTAACAGCGGTTGATAACGCGCTGCGGCTGGAATGTCAGTCCGACACGGAGAAAGAACTGGAAGAGCTTGGTCAGGTGGTGGCCTCGCACCTCATCCGCTTTTCCGGGGATGAGGTGGCCGAGGTTCATTGGCAGACGGCTACGGCCTGAGACTGGCGACTCTCTTCAAGTAAGCGCCGCAACTGGCGCAGGTCGCTTTCCACGACCCGGTAACTGTCAGGGCCGAACCACTCCAGGGAAATATCCAGTGGATTGGACTCGGCCGGTCGCCGCCAGTTTGCGAGCGCCGCCAACAGCGGCCGGTAGTCGCAGGCGCCCTCAAGAACCGGCACCATGCCGTCGCGACACCCGGCCGGCGAATAGACGTTGGCGGGTGCGAACACGCCCAACTGGCTGTAATGCCCAATGTTCTTGAAGTGGCAATGCCGGATCCACTTCGCCAGCTGCTCGAAGGCGGTGCGGGGATCGGCCCCGGATTCCCAGACGTGCAACACATCGAAGTTGATGCCGAGGGCCGGATGGTCGGCGTCGGCCAATAGCGCTAATGTGGATTCCACGGTATCCGCCAGGGTTCCGGGATGGGTTTCCAGTATCAGGGAAAGGCCCTCATCTGCAACGCATTGGGCCAGAGTCCGAAGGCGACGGGTCAGCCCCCGACGCCGGTCCGGCGATACATCTGCGCTGCCCAGGTGGCCTGCGAAGGTTCTGACCTTGGGCGCCCGCCAGCGACGTGCCAACCGGCACAGTTCCCGAGTGTGGCGGATGGCTTCCACCTCGCTGCCCTCCAGTGGGAGGTAATCACTGACCATCGGCACTGTCAGATCCTGAGAGCGAAGCCAGTGGCCGTCCAGCTCCGGCTGGTCAGCAAGGTGGCGGGCATGGACGCCCCACAGCTCGATGCCGTTGAACCCCTGCGTCTGCGCCCAGGCAGCGAGTTCCCGAAGCGACACCAGGTGGTGACGAAACGAAATGGTACAGAGGTGGAAGCGAATCATGGCAATACCTCTGCGGTCTTTCTGGTGGGCACCCCAGGGCATAGCCTCGACTCTGCATGCTTCTGCCAGTGCCGAAACAGAGCCAGTAGCTGCGCCTTGATGGTGAACTCACGGTCATCCTGTTCATCCAGAAGCGCTTCCACACCCGCCAGCAAGGCATCATTCCCGGACATGGCGAGTTTTAGGGTCCGATACTGGATCTGGGTGTAGGTTTTCACAAGTCGATCAATGTCCTCGCACACAGCCTCGAACCAGGGGTCGCCCTCGGCGGTTAGACCCTGATCCTCAAGCAGCCAGGCAAAGGCATGTTCGTAGGCGTACTTGCGAATGGCCATAACCGGTATTTCCCGAAACGCACCGGGCAGTTGATCCAGAGGCCGGACCGCCCGGGCTCCAGCATGGGCCCGGAAGATCTGGCGAAGCGCGTCCGTAAACGGGTTGGTGTCAGGTTTCATGCACTGGGCGAAATAGGCGGCCACAGTCTCCGCCGGCGTGTGGCGAATGTCCAGACCGTCGAACCAGAATCCACCGGCCGCGGCCGGTGAGCGCACTGAATCCAGAATCCGGTCCTTCGGCAGTGGCCCTTCCCAGCGAAAGTCGGGGTCGGACATGAACCACTGGTCCGGGTCGTCGGTGGCCTCCAGCAGCACGTAGTGCGGGAAGGGATTCTGGTGGAACTTGTTCTCCCGTTCCGGCAGCCGGAACAGGTCTAGCATGACCATCACCTGGCGATCTTCCGGTCGGTTCTCCACCAGTGACACCAACTGAAGGATGTTGGCCTCCTTGGATTGGTCATGGTCGTACCAGGGCTCGATGCGCACGCCGTATAGCAACCGGTACCATTCCCGGAACTGGTCATGGCGTGTATGAGGCGAGTGGTAGGACAGCACGAACCGGCTGTCGACGGAAAAGTCCGCATCCCATACGCCAAAGTAGAAGGGGCGATGGTCTACGCCCGGGGTCCGCTTGATCAGCTCGCAAACGCAACTGACGAAGCAGTGTACCTTGATCATCGGGACACCTCCGCGCTCTGGCAGCCCGCAAGGAGGTTCTCGAGGTCTGCCACCGTCTCTGGTGGATTGGCCAGCAAGGCTTCTTCGGGCAGATACAACCCGTGTTCCAGCTCCAGATGCACAATCAGCTGCAGCAGCATGATGGAATCCAGGGCCAGATCGCCGTTCAGACGGGCGCTGCCGTTGAACGCCGCCAGGCGGGCGTTGGGCAGATGCTGTTCGATGACGATCTTGATGGCGTCGCGGGCAGCCGTCATGCCGGCACCTCCTGCTTGCGCGCTGCTGTCGGCTCGTCAATGCTCAGCAACCGACGGCTGACCTTGCCGTTGGCAAGGCGTGGGATGGCATCGACCTGTTCCAGCAACGCGGGCACCTGGTGGGGCGAAAGTCGGTCCCGGCTCCATTGCCGGAGATGGTCAATCTCCAGTTCTGCATCTGCCACGAACCGCAGGCACACGCGCTCCCCGGCAAAGCTGTCCGGCTGCTTGAACGCCACAGCGTCGGTGATGCCCGGGTAAGTCAGAAACACGTCCTCCACGGCACCGGGGTAGACGTTGATGCCGGCGACGTTGATGGTGTCGTCGGCGCGGCCTAGGAAATGCAGGTCGCCTCGGGTATCGAAGTACCCCAGGTCTCGACTTTGAATTTCCTGGCCGGTGGCCTCCACGGTGATCTGGATTTCGTCCGGGCACTGGGCGGAAATCCCGGCCTGGACTGCAAGATGGGGCAGGGGCTGGCCAAGCTGACCGGGTTCGTTCAACGCCGGGGCCAGGGCGACACACCCGGCTTCCGAACATCCGTACTGTTGACACAGACGCTGGCAGCGGCCCTGAACCTGGCGCAGCACCGGCGCCGGCAGCGGCGCCCCGGAGAGCATGACAGTATGCAGCCGTTCGGTCGCGGGCAGCATCTGTATCAGCAGGCTCACCAGAGTGGGAGAGGCGTAGAGTAGATGATCGGGGACCGATTTCAGTTGGGCCAGAAGGAAGCGGGGATTCAGGCTGGTGACTACGTGTGGCTGGGCTCCTCGCGCCAGGGACGCCAACACACCGCAGATCAGGCCGTAGGAATGGGTCACCGGGCAGGCCACCACGGGGGTCAAGCCCCGGGCCTCGATGAACTGGGTGACGTAGGCGTTCACCTCAAGGTCTATGTCCCGCCAGGAGCGGGCGATGGTTTTGGGTTTGCCGGTGGTGCCGGAGCTGAGCTGGATCAATTCGCCGCCGGTCACCGAGGGTGCCGGGGTGTCGTTTATCGTCTCGGGCAACGCGCTATCCAGGCCGTCGCCGAACAGCAGCAGGTTGCATCCGGTATCCAGGGCCAGTGCCCGTGCAGCGTGGCGGGGGGTGCCCGGGTGGATCGGCAACACACTTGCGCCCCGGTCTTTCAGCCAAAGGCAGAGCGCCAGCCAGTCGGCGGTGCGTTGCAGACAGACGGCCAGTCGCATCCGCGACGTGTCCCGAAACGAATCCAACGTCGTCAGCGGCTGGACCAGCCGCTCACAATCCGTCTGGCTATAGGAAGTATTGTCGACATGGAACAAAGTGGCGGTCACGATAACCTCTCCTGATGGTAATCGTTGATGGGTTTGGGTACTAAGGGCGCCTCAGCCGTCAGCGCATTGGGCACCTGGTGGCTGGTTGAGGCTGCGTCGGTTTGCAGCTTTCGCCGCAGCAGTGATTCGGTCCGGATCCAGGGCCGGTCCCAGCCAAGCTTGGCCAGGCGGGGGCGCAATGCCGGGTGTTGCGCGCCATAGTTGGCAAGCAGGCGGTGGATCTGGCGCCAGAACCGGCGTTCATCGAAGCCATAGGCCTCCTGCAGAACCAGCGCCAGCTCGCTGAGGTTGTAGATAAACAGGGTGTCCATCACCAGCTCCCGCAATGCTTCCGGTCCGGACATGCGGTAGAACTGGTTGTCCGGGGCCCGGCTATAAAGACCCTGGCGCGGGCCGAAGTCAGGTTCCGGAATGTCGGAGGGCAGATAATCCCGGGCGTATTCCACACTGTCGTGGAAATCCCGCAAAATAAGGGCCTGGGGCCAGCCGTTGCGGACCACCAGCAGGCTGTTCTGACCGTGGGCCTCAAGGCCGATGCCGTGGGCTGCCAGCATGTGCCAGACTGGCAGAATCACTGTTGCCAGTGTCGCCTCCAGCCAGGGCTGCAGCCCGTAAAGTTCAACCCAGGGGTGGATGAAGGGCAGTCCATCCGGCTCCCACTGCGCCAGAGCATTTAGCGGAATCGTCTGCTCGTCCTCGGCCAGGCGCGTGGCAATGGAGGAGCGCCAGATGGCCGCCAGTTCCCCTTCGAGGCCAAGCGCCTCCCGCGAGGACGGTTCCCCTGCGGAAAAGGAAAGGCTGGCATACTCCGACAACAGCCTTAGCGGGTAGGCCCGGGCAAAGCGGGGGTCGGCATCGACCACAGACTGCAGCCATTGGCTGATCACCGGCGCCGAGGGCACCGAGTGAGGTTCCAAATGCCGGCGGGAGGAAGTGTTATGGATGCCCAGGGGAAGCTTGATGCAAGCCCGGGTTGGATCACTCATGTTGAACAGTGATCGCAACGACTGGCTTGGCCGGTAACGATCACCCACGGGGCCCAGGCCGTGGATATCCAGGGACGCCAGCATTGGCGCCAGGTTACTCTGGCTCAGCGCCTGCCAGTGCCATGGGTGGGCGGGCAAAGGGCCATAGTGTTGCCAATCCAGGCCTGCCCGATGAAAGGCTGCACGCAACAGGTAGGCTCCCTCCGCACCAAGCTCGGCCTGCCAGAAGGCCATCTCCGGCACGGGCAGTTGGCGGGTCAGGCGGGCCCGTGGCAGGGCCAGCCAGTGAAGCCTGAAGCCTGCGCTCGTCTCCGGGCTGTACCGAAGGAGGTCGTTTTCGTGCAGCCCCAGGCGGCTTTTGTAGCAGGGGTGGTACGGGTGTCCCTCATGCAGAGCCCGATCCAGGTCCTCGCCGTGCAGCTGGCGCCGATTGGCCAAATGATACGAGTGGCGCATGGCATCGAGCCGCCGCGTGTTAGCGACGGTTGCAAGCAGCTCGTGCAGCAGCCGGTCCCGGCCGGCCTCGGTGGTCGGTAGTTGACTGGCCAGGGTCGACAGGTCGGTGGCCGCCCTTCGACCATTCACAGTTAGCATCAGTGTGTCCAGATCGAGACGCAGGCGACCAAACCCGCGGACACGGCCCAGGCATCGCCCCTCCAGGGCGCCCAGAGTGAAACTCAGCCACTGCCAGCCAGCAGCGCCCGGCCTGGTCAGGCCATAGCCGATGACTCCCTCGAACATCAGGGCCTCTAGCAATTGGCGCATGACCCGCTGCCCGGCTGATTCGCTGAGGGCCATAACTGGACCCAGTCCGGCGGTGTCGGCATCAGGCGACATCATGACCCACCTCGGCCATGTTGTTCATCGTGCTTGGAGTTTGGCTCGACTGGTCCAATCGATACAGTGGATTGGCGATGCTGGTGTAGACTGCCATTTCCAGATCGGCATTCAGTTCATCGACATCGTGCACCCGGGTAAGGAGATTGCCTTTGTAGGGCAGGCGGCTGTCTTCCAGCACCATGGTAACCAGAGCGAGAGCCGGCCCGGTGAGCGTGGCGCGCTGCGAGCGCAGGAAATGCCGCAGGTTTTTAAGCAGCTGGATCTCGGGGAGAAAACCGTCGCCACCCAGTCGGGCAACGACTGAAAGCAGCTGGTTCACGAACAGGTAATAACAGAAGCGATCCCGGATCATGGCATCCCGGTAGAACAGCTCCGGGGTCTCCTGCAGATCGGGGCACAGCGACAGCAGTTCCTCTCGCCGGCTTTCCGACAGATAGTAGCCCTGGTTGTCCCGGTAAAAGCAGAGTTGCGGGTAGCCACCGCTGATATCCAGCAAGCTGTTCTGCTGATGGGCCTCCAGGGCGATACCGTGGTCGTCATACAGTCTCAGGGCAGGGCCAATGGCACAGTCAAGGTAGTGTTGAAACCAGTCGCGAGCCACCGCAGTCATGCTGCGGTTTTCATTCAGCGCCAGCCCTTCAATCAGGCCGGACAGCCGCGAGTGCCTGCCCGGCAACGGATCCTGGGTCAGCGCCGCCAGGCTGACAATGCCGGCATCCTGGCCTCGTGGGAACGGATTGTTTCGGAAGATGACTTCGAAGCCGCTTTCGCACTGCCCCGGCAGTTTGACGGTCAGGTAGGCCGGGTCCTCAATGATCCGGAACTTTGTCTCCGTACTGGCAAAGCCGGTTTTGCGGATTAGCCGGCTCATGGCCACCCCGGCTTTGAGCTCATGGCGCTTGCTCACCCGGAGCGAATTGGTCACCTTCACCGGAATTGAGAATTTCAGCATCCATTCCGACTGCTCGCTGTAAACAGTCCGGACCGAGGAGGTGGCGGAGAATTCCGGCCCCAGCGCGCCCAGAGGCTGGATCAGCCCCTGATCCATCGCCGCCATGACGTCCGGCTGCAACAGCAGCCAGTCCGTCTGCAGAGGATGGGCGGGCACCAGGTAATGATCCTGTGGCAGATTGAGCGAGCCTTGGCCGAGGCTGAGCAGGGTTTCCGCCATGGTATGGGCGGGCAGTGGCGCGTCAGAATCCTCCTCAATGCAGGCGGTGTGTACCAAGAAGTAATGCAACCGGAAGCGTCCGGCCAGTTCCGGTGCGTAGGCATCCTGCTGCCAGGCGGCCATGCCCTGGCGGCTTTTCGGCGTGGGGTGGGTGGCGTGGCCAAATAGCAGGGACTGTTCCGAGGCAATAAACCGGTTGTCGCGCAGTGCCGCGTCGCCCCTGCGATGCTCGACACAGCGGATCATGACGTCATAGCTGTCGGTGAGCCGATGGAGGAACTCCAGTTCCCTGCTTTTCCGAAGCTCGGGCACCATGCCGGCAGAGAGTGAGTAGAGTTCCCGCACCAGAAGACAGAGGGCATGGAACGGCTCGATATCGGACCAGCAGTGACGTGCCTCCAACCATTGCCGGACCCGGCCATACCGGTGCCGGCCGACGGCGGACCGGTACAGAACATCAATGGCCAGTCGCGAGCGCTGGCTGCCAAGGACAAGCTCACAGACCCAGGGGCCGAGGAACCGCCCGGACACGTCATCGGTTCGGGCGCTGGCCACCTGCCACTGCCCGAAATCCACCTCTTGCAAGTAACAGTGCAGGAAGGCCTGAAAACTGGCCTGTTCGGCAATCGCCCGGGCAGACGGTCCCATGTCCTCTCTCCAAATCCGAAATTTGGATCAAATCTAAATGAGAATCGAATGCATGTGAAAGGGTTTTACATTTTTTACAATTGGGCGCTGGCGGCCACGACGCGATGGGGGCGAAAACGCAAAAACAGCGCCACCGCCAAACCAAAGGTCAGCCATTCCGCCAGGGGCAGCGCCACAAGGAGTGGCCAATCCGGCGCAAAGTGGGCGATGGCAACCAATAGAAGTGCAGGCAGCACCAGGCTTCGCGAAAAGGCGACCATAGCCGAGGGAAGGGCCTTGTGCATGGCCGTCAGGTAGACCGAGAGCAGCACATTCATGCCGTTGACCAGGAACAGCGGCCAGAGTATTTCGAGGAACTGGTCCGCCAGCCGGGCCGTTGCCGGATCGGCGGAGGTATCGAGAAACAGTCGGACTACCTGGTTTCCGAACAGCCAGGCGGTGACCACCAGGCTGACCGCAAGTGCCAGGATGATGACGGCTCCACGGCCCATAAATCCGCGGATCCGCCTGGCATTGCCCGCGCCCAGGTTGTGGCTGATCAGTACGTGCATGGCATCGGATATGCCATAGAACATCATCAGGCTGAGAAAAATCAGGTAGTTCACCACGGTGAAAGCGGCAACACCGGCCACGCCCTGTGTGGTCATCAGCAACCAGTTGATTAGCAGCATCACCAGCCCGACGGACAGCTCGTTGATCCACTCAGAGACCCCATTGCCAAAGGCTCTGGGGATCTCGCGCCAATTTGTCTGTCGGAACTGGAACATCAGCTTGCGGCCGGCTTTGCGGAAATAGCGGGCCAGAACCGCGAACTGCAGTATCTGCGCCAGGCCCGTGGCCACGGCGGCACCCCTTAGACCGTAATCCAGATAGCCCACCAGCAAGGCATCCAACAGGATGTTCGCACCGGCACCAATCACCAATGCCGTGGTCGCCAACACCGGGAAGCCGTCCACCCGGACAAAGTAATACAACACCATGGTGACCAGCTGGGGCACCAGCACCCAGATGATGACCAGGAAATACTCGGACATCAGGGGATAGATTTCGGCAGAAGCGCCCAGCAGCCGGTAGATGGGGTCGTGGAAAAGCAGCCCGGCGATTGCACCCGTCAGCGACAGGGCCAGGGTTGCCATCAGGCATTTGCTGAACATCGACGACGCAGCGTCCGGCCGGCCTTCACCAAGATAGCGACCGGCCCGAACCGTGCCGCCAATGGCTAGTGCCAGGGCAATACCAAACAGGAAGGTAAACCAGGGGATCAGCAGATTAAGGGCTGCCAGGGCTTCCGCCCCGGCGAAATTGCCAATAAAGATGCCATCGACGATATTGGCCGTGGTCAACGCCAGAAGCCCGGCTACCGAGGGCAGGGCATACCGGAAAAAAACCGGCCAGTAGGGGCCGATCAGAATAGGATTATCGGATTCCCTGTTGCTGACTTCGTCCATGGAAAATCTGACCGTTGCCGCCCCGAATCAGTAAAACAGTTCACTGAGTTTTTCTCCGGGCTCCGGCGCCCGCATGAACGACTCACCCACCAGGAACCCGAAGATGCCACGGCCGGTCATGGCCTCGACATCGTTGCGAGTCATTATGCCGCTCTCGGTAATGGTCAGCCGGTCTTGTGAGATGCGTTCATGCAGTTCAAACGTGGTGTCCAACGACACATCGAAGGTATGCAGATTGCGGTTGTTGATGCCCACCAGAGGCGTCGTCAGCGTCAACGCATCATCCAGTTCCTCGCCATCGTGCACCTCCACCAGTACATCTAGCCCGATCTCATGGGCAATACCTTCCAGCTCCTGCATCTGGTCTTTGGTCAGGCATGCGGCAATCAGGAGGATGCAGTCGGCGCCGATGGCGCGGCTTTCGTAGACCTGGTAGGGAGCGACCATGAAGTCCTTGCGGATCACCGGCAGACTGCAGGCACTGCGGGCAGCGACCAGGTAGTCCTCGTGGCCCTGGAAGAAGTCGCGGTCGGTGAGTACCGACAGACAAGCGGCGCCGCCTTTCTCGTAACTCTCGGCAATCACTGCTGGTTCGAACGGATCCCGAAGAATGCCCTTGCTTGGTGAAGCTTTTTTGATTTCTGCGATGACAGCGGGAGCCCGCTGTTCAATTCGGCTGCGCAGAGCGTCGGCAAAGCCTCTGGCTGCAGGTTGATCCCCAGCCATGGCTTTCAGGTCTGCAATGGAAACCCTCGGTTTCCGCTCGTCGATCTCTTCCCACTTCCGATCAACAATCTTTCGAAGAATCGTCGGCGTCTTGTCCAAATGTCGTTCAGTCATTAGCGGCCTGCAAATCAGGTGATTGGGCCGGTGGCGGGGACCTTTCCAAAACACGCCCGTGAATACGTCCCTGTAGGGCTTGGCGTCAGCCATCCATGGCTGACGACAGTTTTGGAAAGGTCCCCGCCACCGACCCGTCGAGCTTGGTTATTGCCTTCGTTTTGAAAGGCTCAAAAACACTGGGAAAAATCAGCCAGCTCTGACATCTTGCCGGCAGCTAGACCAGAGCCCATGGCGTCGAGGGCCATATCCACACCTTCTTTCGGCGTCTTGGCCAAACCAGCGACATAGATCGCTGCGCCGGCATTGAGGGCAATCAGGTCCCGGGCTTTCTCGGCCATTTCGTCGTGACCACGACCGAAAGCTGCTTTGATGAGATTCAGTGAGTCGTCGGCGGTGTCCACGGTCAAGCCCACCAGAGCCTGGCTCTTGATGCCAAGATCCTCCGGGGTGATGTCGTATTCGGTGACCTTGCCGTCTTTCAGTTCAGCCACATGGGTGGCGCTGGCCAGACTGATCTCGTCCAGGCCATCCTTAGAGCACACCACCATGATGTGCTCCGCCCCCAGGCGATGCAGCACTTCCGCCATCGGGCGACACAGCTCCCGGTTGAACACGCCCACCAGTTGGCGCTTAACGCCAGCGGGATTGGTCATCGGGCCGAGGATATTGAAAATGGTCCGGCAGCCCAGTTCCTTGCGGGGGCCAATGGCGTGTTTCATGGCGCCGTGATGGGCCGGGGCGAACATGAAGCCGACACCGATTTCCTCGACGCAGCGGGCCACTTCCTCCGGTTTCATGCTCAGGTTGATACCTAGCTTTTCCAGCAGGTCGGCACTGCCGCTCTTGGATGAAACAGCCCGGTTGCCATGTTTGGCCACAAAGCCGCCGGCCGCGGCCACCACAAACGAAGCGGCGGAAGACACGTTGAACAGGTTGGCGCCATCACCGCCGGTGCCGACGATGTCTACCAGAGGTTCGGCCTTGACCGTTACCTTGGTGGCCAGCTCGCGCATGACCTCGGTGGCACCGGTGATTTCATCAATGGTTTCGCTTTTCAGACGCAACCCCATCAGAAACGCGCCGATCTGGGCGTCCGTGGCCTCGCCGTTCATGACGATACGCATCACGTCCTTCATTTCCTCCCGGGACAGGTCCAGGTTGGAGGCAATGCGGTTGAGAGCTTCTTTCATGTCCATGTGTCGGCCTCTTATTGTGTTCTCAGAAAGTTGCGCAGCAGCTCGTGACCCTGTTCCGTCATAATAGACTCCGGATGGAACTGCACGCCCTCAATGGGCAGCGTCTTGTGGCGAACCCCCATGATTTCCTCGATGGAACCGTCGTCGTTGCGGGTCCAGGCGGTCACTTCCAGGCAGTCGGGCAGGGTGGTCTTGTCAATCACCAGACTGTGATAACGGGTCGCCTGCAGCGGGTTGCTCAGGCCACGGAATACGCCCGTGTCCTTGTGGAATACCGGGGACACCTTGCCGTGCATGACCCGGCCGGCGCGAATAACGTCACCGCCGTAGACCTGGCCAATGGTCTGATGGCCCAGGCAGATTCCCAGGATTGGCAGCTTGCCGGCAAAATGCCGGATGGCCTCCATGGAGATACCGGCCTCGTTCGGGGTGCAGGGGCCAGGGGATATCACCAGCCGTTCCGGGTTCATCGCTTCAATCTGTTCGATGGTGATTTCATCGTTGCGATACACCTGCACATCGGCGCCCAGTTCTGCTAGGTACTGCACCACGTTGTAGGTGAAGGAATCGTAGTTATCGATCATCAGCAACATAATCTGTTCCTCCGCCTCAGTGGTCGAAATCGTTGTAGGTCATTGCCACCGCACGGAAAATCGCGCGGCCCTTGTTCATGGTTTCCTTCCACTCGAGGCGGGGCACCGAATCGGCTACCACGCCGGCGCCGGCCTGGATGTGCAGGGTGTTGTCCTTGATCACGGCGGTACGGATGGCAATGGCGGTGTCCACGTTGCCGTTGAACGACAGATAGCCCACGGCGCCGCCGTAGACGCCGCGCTTGACCGGCTCCAGCTCGTCGATGATTTCCATGGCCCGGATCTTGGGCGCACCACTGAGGGTGCCGGCGGGCAGGGTGGCCCGCAGCACGTCCAGGCAGCTGGTGTTGTCTTTCAGCCGGCCGGTGACGTTGGAAACAATATGCATCACGTGGGAGTAGCGCTCCACGATCATCTTGTCGGTGAGCCGAACCGTTCCGGTTTCCGACACCCGGCCGGCATCGTTGCGGCCCAGATCGATCAGCATCAGGTGTTCGGCGATCTCTTTCGGATCGGCCAGCAGTTCCGCTTCCAGGGCCTTGTCCTCGGCATCGGTGGCACCGCGCTTGCGGGTACCGGCGATGGGGCGGACGGTGACTTCCTCGTCTTCCACCCGGGCCAGGATTTCCGGGGAGGAGCCCACGATATGGAAGTCCTCCAGGTCCAGGAAATACATGTACGGGGACGGGTTCAGCACCCGCAGCGACCGGTACAGGTTCAGCGGTGGCGCCTCGAAGGGAATCGACATGCGCTGGGAAATCACCGTCTGCATGACATCGCCGTCGAGCACGTAGCCCTTGATCTTGTCCACCGCGGCTTCGAATTTGTCCTGGGTAAAGCCGGAGATGAAGTCGCTCTCGTCCACGGTCTTGCCACGAAGGTGTTCGGGCGTGCGGGGCGCGTCGGCGGTTTGCCGGTGCAGACGGTTCTCCAGTTCATCAATTCGGCTCTGCGCCTTGTCAAACGCGCCTTCCTCGGCGGGATCGGCATGCACGATCAGGTGTAGCTTGCCCCGCAGGTTGTCGAACACCACGATCTCGTTGGACACCATCAACAGGATGTCGGGCGTGCCGATTTTGTCCGGGGGGCAGCTCTTGCGCAGCCGTTTTTCGATGTAGCGCACGGTATCGTAGCCGAAGTAGCCCACCAGGCCGCCGTTAAACCGGGGCAGCTCGTCCAGATCCGGTGCATGGAAGCGCTTCTGGTAAGCCTCGACAAAGGCCAGTGGATCGTCCACTTCTTCGGTTTCGACAATCTCGCCGCCGCGGCTGATTTCGACCTTGTGGTCAAAGACCTTCAGCACCTCGTGGCTGGGCAAACCAATGATCGAATAACGGCCCCATTTCTCGCCGCCCTGGACGGATTCGAACAGATAGGAGTAGGGCCCGCTAGCCAGTTTCAGATAGGTGCTCAGAGGCGTATCGAGGTCGGCCAGAACCTCGCGGTACACAGGGATGCGGTTAAAGCCGGCGTCGGCGAGCTCGGCGAATTGCTCGGGTGTCATGGTGCGGTTTCCTGAAATCTGATCTGCATTGTGGACGGAAGCCTGCGCTTCCGTCAGGTGCTGCGGGCTCGACGGGCAGGTGCCGGCCAGCCTCCGGGCTTGCTCAGCCGGTGCGCCATCGCCACCATCGTGTTGCGCGGGTAGTCAGGATGCCTCGCGCTGCAGTCAGATTCAGTCCCTGCACGGCAGGAATCTCCCGTAAAGACATGCTCAATGTAAGTTCCTTGTGAGATTACAAAAGCTCGGCCAGCGAATCAACAACCGCATCGGCACCGAGGGTATCCACGGCGGGCCCATAATTGTATCCGTAACGGACTGCCACGCAGGGAATGCCTGCTGCCAGTGCGGCATTAATATCGGCCCCGGAGTCGCCCACCATCACCGTAGTTCCCCGGGTTCCTCCTAAAGCCTCCATGGCATGAAGCAGGGGCGCGGGATCGGGTTTCTTGACCGGGAGGGTGTCGCCACCCACGGTCAGATCAAACCAGTGGTCCAGTCCCATTTGCTCAAGCAATGGCGCCACAAACTGTTCCGGTTTGTTGGTGACGATGCCCAGTCGGCAGCCCTGGTTCTTCAGATGCGTGAGGCAGGCCTCGACACCGGCATAGACCACTGAATGCTGCCCGTTGATGGTGCCGTAGGCGTGATAGAAAATCGCCAGGGCATCCTTGAACAGGGCATCGTCTTTAGGCCGAGCCGGTTCCCAATCTACCTGGCCGGCCAGCGCCCGGCGAACCAGAACGCTGGCGCCGTTGCCTACCCAGTTTCTCACCCGGTCAATGCCGGCCGGAGAGCGGCCAAGGTGTTCGAGCATCTGATCAACCGCTGCCGCCAGATCCGGCGCACTGTCCACGAGGGTGCCGTCGAGATCGAACAGGGCAACGCCCGGCCAGCGGGGATTGAACAAACCCGCCAGGCTCATTGGCTGATCACCCTGCGGGCCTGCTCCAGTTCTTCGCGCATGGCATCAATGGTGGTTTTATAGTCGTCGGTGTTAAAGATGGCAGATCCCGCCACAAAGGTGTCGGCACCGGCCTCGGCGATTTCCCGGATGTTCTCGGTCTTCACGCCACCGTCGATTTCCAGGCGGATATTGTAGTTACTGGCATCGATGCGTTTGCGGGCCTCCCGGAGTTTGTCGAGCGTGCCGGGAATGAACTTCTGGCCACCGAAGCCGGGGTTTACCGACATCATCAGCACCATGTCCAGTTTGTCCATCACATGATCCATGTAATGCAGCGGCGTGGCCGGATTGAACACCAGGCCCGCCTGGCAGCCACCGTCGCGGATCAGCTGCAGTGAGCGATCAATGTGGTTGGTCGCTTCCGGGTGGAAGGTAATGTAACTGGCCCCGGCGTCGATAAACATACGGATGAGGTCGTCCACCGGCGACACCATCAGGTGCACATCGATGGGGGCGGTTACGCCGTGCTTGCGCAACGCCTCGCAGACCATGGGGCCAATGGTGAGGTTGGGTACGTAGTGATTGTCCATCACATCGAAGTGCACCACGTCGGCTCCGGCGGCCAGCACGTTATCGACTTCCTCGCCAAGGCGGGCAAAATCGGCGGACAGGATGGATGGGGCAATCAGGTAAGGATTCATGACGGCTCTCTCACAACAATGGATAATGGCTTGGTCAGCGGTCCCTGCCGCACATTCAGGATGGCTGCTAGTCTAACAGCTCAGTGGCGTTTTTTCGCAGTCAAAGGATCAGTATCTGTGCAGAGATTCGAGATTTGCCGGCCGGTCGTGTTCTGGTTTTTTATCCTGGCCCTGATGTTTGCCATGCCGTCCACCAGCTTCGGCCAGGACGAGGCTGACCAGGCCAGTGGGGCTGAAGATTCGGCGCCGGCTACGGAGTCTGCAAGCCGGTCCCTGATCTGGACGGGCACCGGCGAGCGCTCCCTGACCCAGACCTTTCCCGAGGCAGCGGTATGGCTGGAACTTGAGGAGGGCGATCGGGCACTGGGGCTGTTCTATCCGGAAGCCAGGTTGCCGGCCCGCGGCGCGGTGCTGGTTCTGTCGGACGAGGGCGAAACCGCCGCTTCCGGCGTGACCGGGGCACTGGCCGCGGGGCTGGCTTCAAGGGGCTGGGCCGTGCTCACTCTTGGGCTGGAGTCGCCCTCACCGGTACTGAGTGACGTCCTGATGCGGCCCGTGGCAGAAGAGCCATCGGCGGAAACGGAGGCGGGTGAGCAGGAAGCACCGGAATCGGTAATGATCGATGTCATGGCTTCAGAGAGTGCCGATGACCTTGAGGCGCGCTACCGAAGCCGGATCAGCCAGACGCTCCAGGCAGGGCTGGCCCAGTTGGCTGAGCGGGGCTATGAAACACCGGCTGTTCTGGGAGTCGGGCGAGCCAGCATACACGTGACCAACCAGGTACTGGAGGGGGCTGATGCCGCTGCGCTTATCTGGGTGGCCCCCCAGTTTTACCCCGTTGATCGTCCGGATCTGCCCGAACGTCTGGAGTCGCTGAGCACTGAATTGCTGGAGCTTTATCCGTCCGGAGCCGTTGATGATCAAACCAAATGGAGTATGGGGATGAGGTTGCGACGGGCCGGGATGAGTGGCTTTGAGCGACAACCGATTCCCTGGTTCACGCCAGCGCCCGGAACTCTGGGCGATGGGATCGCCAGCCGCGTTGCTGCCTGGCTGGAGTCCCGCCAGGACTAGCGGACGGTGTTGTGGCGCTTTATCAGTTCCCAGGCCTGCTGATAGTGAAGCAATCGTTCCTTGGCGAGGCTCTGATCGCGGGGGCTGACCTGCTGTTGGGCCAGCTTGTCCGGATGGCACTCGGATACCTTCTTGCGGTAGGCCCGTTTAATGATCTCCAGTGAATCCCGCCGGGTAACCCCCAACAGCTCGCACGCCTGCTGATAACTGGTGGGACGGGAGAGGTTTTCACTATGCCGGGTCCAGACCTTGCTGGCATAGCTGTCGAAGATGTCCTCGCTGACGCTCACCGGCAGACCAATCTGGTCTATGGCATCCTCGCAGCGGTAGCGTCTGGGTTTGCCGGGCCGGCCGTTAAGCTGGCTGGCGTGGCATAGGCAGATGGCGGTTTTCAGGGCCGGAGCCGGCCAAAGGCGACGGGAAAGGCGCATGGCCAGCCCGCGGATGAAGGGCAGTTGCCCGGCTGACTTGCCGTCCTGGAACCAGCCAATGGCGCGCCGTCGCTGACGCTTCGACAGCCTCATGGCTTTTATCAGGGATTCAGCATAGCCAATGTCTGCTTCGGTCACCCGCCCCTCTGACTTGGCGATGTAGCCCAGGAAAAAGAACAGGGGGCGCCTGCACCAGCGGGGCAGGTGGGCGCGCTCGATAAGAGCCGGCGCCTGATGGCCGCAGGCAGAAAGCTCCCGCATCAGGCTGGAGAACTCGGCTTCCATCCGGGCCGGCAGCACCGGTTGCCGTTTACTCCCTGCCATGGCTTTCGGATTCCCTGTTGCCCAGTTGCCTGTCCAGCGACTGGAGGCGTTCCGGGGTGCCGACGTCTACCCATTGTCCCCGGTGATAAAGCCCTTTCACACGGCCTTTGCCTATGGCATTGCGCAGCACCGGGCCCAGCTTTCCCGCCCGATCGGTCAGGCCTTCGAACAGACTCCGGTGCAACAGGCTGATGCCGGTGAAGGTCAATTTCTCCGGCCCGTCGCCAATGAGCCATCCCTGATCGGTCAGATGAAAGTCACCTTCAGGGTGATGTGGCGGGTTATCGGTAACAACCAGCAGGGCGTCCGCGTCAGCCGGCGGTGTCAGTTGTGACAGGTCGAAATCGCTCCAGATATCGCCATTGATCACCAGAATCCAGTCAGACTTATCATCGGCAAGCAGGGGCAGGGCGCGCACTATGCCACCGGCGGTTTCCAGGGGCTCGCCTTCCCGGGAGTATTGAATGGACAGTCCGAACTGTTCGCCATTGCCCAGGGTCTCTTCAATCTGGTCACCCAGCCAGGCATGGTTGATCACCACGTCCCGGATTCCCGCCCGGCGAAGGTGGTCCAGATGGTAGCTGATCAGAGGCTTGCCGGCGGCCTGGAGCAGGGGCTTTGGTGTGGCCAGAGTCAGTGGCCGCATGCGTTCACCTTTGCCGGCGGCAAGAATCATGGCTTTCACGGGTGCGGACGCTCCTGGCAGGGGGCCGGGCCAATGCTCGCCTCGATCCGGGGCATGACCGTGTCGCTGAGCCATTCGTGGAAGTGGCGCAGGGCCGGCTGCCGGCTACTGGCAACGATCAGGTACTGCACGGTTCGGGGAATGTCATTGAGATAACCGTGCTTGCCATCGCGGATCGACAGCCGCGCGAAAATCCCGGCGGCCTTCAGGTGGCGTTGCATGCCCATCAGTTCAAACCACTGGCGGAAGGTTTCCGGATCAGCCCGGTGCAGGCCGGCGTCCCGGCTGCTCTGGCGAAACACCTCCAGCCAGTCGCAGATGCGCTCCTCTGGCCATTGGATGTAGCAGTCTTTCAGGAGGGACACCACGTCGTAGGTGACCGGCCCGGTGACTGCATCCTGGAAATCGATGACACCGGGGCGCGGTTCATTGGGGCGAACCAGCAGGTTGCGGGAGTGGTAGTCCCGATGAACCGTCACTTCCGGTTGCGCCAGGGCGCTCTCCCGCAGCATGGAAAAGGTGGTCTCCAGCAGAGCTCGCTCGCTGTTCTCCAGGCTCATGCCCAGGTGCTGCTCCAGCAGCCAGTCCGGAAACAGCGCCATTTCCCGCTCGAGCAGGGTGGCGTCGTAGGGCGGTAGCGGGTAATCCTTTGGGGAGGGCTGGCGGGCAATGAGGGTCAATTCCTCAAGGGCGTTCCGGTAAAGCTGGTCTGCGGAATCGGCGTTCAGTTGGCCAAGCATCAGCTGGTCGCCAAAATCCTCCAACAGCAGGAAGCCCTGCGTCAGATCGGCCTGGATGATTTCCGGCACGGCGATGCCCTGATGGTGCCAGTGTCGTGCGATGGCCACAAAGGGCTCGCAGTGTTCGTGTTCCGGGGGCGCATCCATGACGATAAAGGGCACGCCGTCACCGGGAGCCGTCGCCTGATTGGCGCGCTGCCAGACCCGGAAATAGCGGCGAAAACTGGCATCGCCGGAAACCGGTTCGGCTTCGCTCTGTTCAAAGCCGGGGAACTGTCTGACCCAGTTGGTCAGCAACTGCAGGCGGGTATCCATAGCTCGGGTTGCGATCCTGAAAATAAGTTGTCGCTGACAGCGAAAGTTAGCAGACGAGTATAAAGAGGGTAAATCGGTTTTGCAGCGGAGTTTCCGTTAACAACCCCGGAGGGCACGTGTAAACTAGGCGGCGGTTAATACTGCCCGTCCTCCAATTCACCCGGAACAGGATCCAGCCACCGTGCCATGTCCCGAACGCCCACTGCAATCGCCGGAAAGCCGGTGGCAGAGCCGGTATGGCCGCGTGTTGCTGGCCGCGCTTCTAGGGTTGGGGGGTGCCGCCAGTTATGCCCAGACAGCGCCATCCGCAGCGGAAATTGACTGGAGGCCCAGGGCGGAATTGCCAGCCGAGGTGCGGTCTTCGTTGCCCCTTTTCTGTGACGGTGGTTATTTGCCGTCCGGTAGAAGCAATGGCGTCGGCGGTGCGTTTGCCAATGGCGCTGATGCCGAACAACCGCTGGAGGCCAGCGGCCTGAATGCCCGTTATGAAATTGACCGCGAGTTGTTTCTCCAGGGAGATGTCCGGATTCGACAGGGAGGCTTCCAGGTAACCGGTTCAGAAGCCCGGTACAGCCAGCAGCAGGGCGCGGTATCAGTCCAGGGGCCACTGGTCAGCCGAGGTGATGGCTTCCTCCTGACCGGTGAGAACGCGAATTATGATGTCGATACCGGTCGCCTTGACATCAATACCGCGACGTTTCTGCTGCACGGGCCCGAAATGCGCGGTCGTGCAGGCAGCCTGGCGCGGATCAGTGAAGAGCAGGTCGTTATTGAAGATGGCTTTCTGACCACCTGCGGCCCGAAGCAGAACGACTGGGCCATTGTTGCCTCGGATATCCAACTGGATCGGGCCGAGGGATTTGGCACCGCGAAGCATGTTCGGCTGGAGGTTCTGGATGTGCCAGTGTTCTACTGGCCCTGGGCCAGCTTTCCCATTGATGATCGCCGCAAGTCCGGCTTCCTGTACCCACAGTTCGGCTCCTCCAGTGCCGGCAGTGGCGGTTTTCTCGCCGTGCCCTACTACTTCAACCTGGCGCCGCATTACGACGCGACACTGACGCCCCAGTACATTCACGGCCGGGGTCTGTTCAACGAAATTGAAGGTCGCTACCTCAGTTCTCTCGGGGAAACTACCCTGCAGCTCGGGTACATCGGCAATGATTCGGCGTTCCAGGAAGAAAATCCCGGTGAATCCGGTGAGCGCTGGGCCCTGGATGCCACGACCCGGGCTGCCTTTGGCCGTGGCTGGCGGGGCTACGGAGATTTTTCCGTGGTGAGCGACGAAGACTATCTCAGCGATCTGAACCGCAGCCTTGAGATCAACCAGGCAACCCATTTGCAGAGAAAGGGCGGGGTAGCCTACCGAAGCGACAAGCAGTATTTCGATGCCTACCTCAACGATTACCAGACCATCAGTGATCGCATTGCCGACGTGGACAAGCCCTATGCCCAGTTGCCGGAAGTTATCTACGCAGGGGAGACCGGTGCGGGGATTGTGGAGGCCAACCTGGAAAGCCAGTACACAGTTTTTTACCGGGATAACGAAGCACTGACCGGTCTCGACCGGGCCAACGGCCAGCGTTTCCGGGCGCGGCCGGAGCTGGCGTTGCCGATGCGGGCATTGTGGGGGTTCAGCCGGCCTTCGGTCAGCCTTGACTACACACGCTATGACCTGGATGACTACGTACTGGGCGATGGTACCTTTGATCGCACTGTGCCGGTTGCCGAATGGGATAACGGCTTGTATTTCGACCGACAGAGCAGCCTCTTTGATGTGCCCTACAACCAGACCCTGGAGCCCCGGCTCTATTACGCCTGGGCCGATGCAGATCCGGATCAGAACGATATCCCGGATTTCGACACTGACCTCCAGACCTTTCGTTTTGAACAGCTGTTTCGACCGGACCGCTTCACCGGCGGTGACCGGGTAGGCGATGCCAACCAGTTGACCGTTGCCCTGACCAGCCGTTTCAATGACCTGCTCACCGGGGCCGAGCGTGCCCGGTTCAGTATTGGCCAGGTCCAGTATTTTGAGGATCGCGAGGTGACGCTGTTTGGTGAAGGTGCCGGTACCAGGAGCCGTTCACCGCTGGCGGGCGAGGTCGTGCTTAACCCGCTCGATACCCTCGAAATCCGCTCTTCCGGGCTGTGGGATCCTGATACCGGGGATACTGAGGAAGGACGAAGCCAGTTGACCTTCCACTCCAGTGATTACCGGTACCTGGCAAGCGTGGGGCACACATACAGCCGGGGCGAATTGGAACAGTCGGATATTGCGGCGGTTTTCCCGGTATCGGACCGTGTTAGTCTGATCGGCCGCTGGGTCTATGATTCCAATCTTGACCGGACCGTCGGATCCCTGGCCGGGCTGGAATACAATAACTGCTGTTGGAGTGTTCAGGTGGTGCACCAGAACTACCTGACCGACGACCGGGAGCTGGATAGCCGCATACTGTTCCAGATCCAGCTGAAGGGGCTCGGCGGCAGCGATGGTGCCTCATCGAGTATTTCCGAGGCCATTTACGGTTTTGATGAAAGGGAGCGTCGTCGTTTTGGAACTCCCTGAGTGGATCCCGGACTAAGGCCCCCAAAACGCCAGAAAAGCTCAAATTCTATTTGCAGAGGTGATTATGAAGGCGACCCTTCGCCATGGTGTACAAGCGTTACTGATTCTTCTTGCCGTTTTGGCCCCGTTGTCTGTTCAGGCCGAGCGTAAGCTGCTGGATCAGGTAGTGGCCATCGTCGACGAGGATGTCATCCTGCAGACCGAGCTGGAGGCGCGCATCAGTACCATCACCAGCCGGCTCAGCGCACAGGGAACGGCGTTGCCGCCGCGGCAGGTCCTGGAAGAGCGCGTGCTTGACCAACTGATCACCGAGTCGATCCAGATGCAGATGGCAGACCGCGCCGGCATGCGCATCAGCGATAACGAGCTGAACGAAACCATGGCCAACATCGCCGAGCGCAACGGCATGAGCCTGGCGCAGTTTGAAAACCAGCTGGCTGCCGAAGGTGTGACCTATAACCAGGCGCGCGAGCAGATCCGCAGGGAGATGCTGACCAGTCGCGTTCAGCAGCGTCAGGTAGGCAACCGGGTTCGGGTAACCGATCGGGAAGTGGAAAACTATCTGGAAAGCCTGGAGGCCCGTGGTGGCAACAACGCCCAATACCGGCTTGCTTATATTTTTGTCAGCGTTGACGATCCGTCGGACGATGCAGAGGTGGATGCGGCCCGGGAAAAAGCCCAGCGTCTGCGCAATGAGATTGCCAGTGGCCGTGATTTCCGCGAGGTGGCCGTTGCCGAGTCCGATGCCAGTAACGCCCTGGAAGGCGGGGATATGGGCTGGCGTGCCGAGGGTCAGCTGCCGTCTCTGGTGGCCCCGGTTGTGCCGGAGCTGCCGGTGGGTGAGCCATCGGAAGTTCTGGAAAACAACAGCGGCTTCCACCTGGTGATGGTGATGGACAAGCGCGGTGGCGAGCAGCAGCAAATGATCCAGCAGCATCGTGTCCGTCATATCCTGGTTCGGCCTTCCGAGGCAACCACCGACAACCAGGCCGAGACAATGATCCGCGACCTGTACCAACAGCTTCAGAACGGAGCCAGCTTCAGTGCCCTGGCCAGGGAGTATTCTGATGACCCGGTGTCGGGTTCCGATGGCGGCAACCTGGGCTGGGTAAGCCCTGGCCAGATGGTGCCCGAGTTTGAGCAGGCCATGCTGGCGGCTGATATTGGCGAGTTGCGCGGGCCGTTCCGCTCCCAGTTTGGCTGGCACATCCTGGAGGTGCAGGAACGCCGCCAGAAAGATATCAGCGGTGATGTGCGCGACGCCGAGGCCCGCCAGGCCATCTATCGCCGCAAGTTCGAAACCGAATTGCAGAACTGGCTCCAGGAAATCCGCGATGAGGCCTTTATCGAGTTCAAAGGCGAGTACGCCAAGGACGCACCTGCAGAAGAAGAGCCGGTCTCCTGATGACTAAGCCCGTGGTGCTGGCGCTCACCGCCGGCGAACCCGCCGGCATTGGTCCGGAGCTGTGCCTACAGCTGGCGCTGGAGGCCAGGACCGGGGGTGTGGTGGTGGTCGCCAGCAGGCCACTGCTGGAGGCCCGGGCGAAGCAATTGAATCTGGCGGTTGAACTGCGTCCGTGGCAGCCCGGCGAGGCGCCAGAAATGGAAGCAGGCCTGTTGTCGGTGCTGCACGTGGAAGGTTGTGCCAATCACCAGCCGGGAACGCTGGACACCGGCAGCAGCGCCTATGTACTCAGAACACTGGAAGTCGCCGCCAATGGCTGCCTGAGTGGCGATTTTGATGGCATGGTGACGGCGCCTGTCCACAAGGGTGTGATCAACGAGGCAGGCATCTCGTTCAGCGGCCACACCGAGTTCCTACAGGAGCTCTGCGGGGTGGATCGTGTGGTCATGATGCTGGCGACCGACGAGTTGCGGGTTGCGCTTGTTACCACCCACTTACCGCTCAAGGACGTTTCCGCCGCCATTACCCCGGAGCGCCTGACTCAGGTAACGCGAATTCTCGATGCTGATCTGAAAAAGTTCTTCGGCGTTGCCCGGCCCAGGATACTGGTGGCAGGCCTGAACCCTCATGCCGGCGAAGGTGGTCACCTTGGTCGGGAGGAAATCGACACCATCGAGCCAACCCTGGAGGCTCTGCGCGCCGAAGGCATTTCTCTGACCGGACCTTTACCTGCCGATACCCTGTTTACCCCGCACTGGCTCGACAAGGCCGATGCGGTTCTGGCCATGTACCACGACCAGGGACTGCCAGTATTGAAGTTTCAGGGCTTCGGGCGGGCCGTCAACATTACCTTGGGGTTGCCGATTGTCCGCACCTCAGTGGATCATGGCACCGCCCTGAATCTGGCTGGCACCGGCCGGGCTGATGCAGGCAGTCTGCATACGGCCCTGAAAGTGGGCGAGCAAATGGCTCGTTGTCGCAAATCTGCAATTGAAGAGACCCGTTCGTGAGTAACAAAGCCGGCCACCAGGCCAGAAAGCGGTTTGGCCAGAATTTCCTCCATGATCCCGGGGTCATAGAGCAGATCATCCGCGCCATTAACCCGAAACCCGATGACGCCATCGTGGAAATTGGTCCCGGCCTGGGCGCTCTGACCGAAGAGATACTGGCCGTGAACCCAAGGCTTCAGGTGGTGGAGCTGGATCGCGACCTGATTCCGGTGCTGCGCACCAAGTTCTTCAACTACCCTGAGTTCCGGATTCAAGAGGCGGACGCGCTCAAATTTGATTTCAGTGAGCTGATGGTGGATCGTCCCCTGCGGATCATCGGGAACCTGCCGTACAATATATCCACGCCCCTGATCTTCCACCTGCTGGCGCAGGCGGACGTCGTGCAGGACATGCACTTCATGCTGCAGAAAGAGGTGGTACAGCGGATGGCAGCGGTGCCCGGTGACAACAATTACGGTCGCCTCGGCATCATGACCCAGTATTTCTGCAAGGTGCAGCCGCTGTTTGAAGTGGGTTCCGGCGCTTTCCGCCCGGCGCCGAAAGTGGATTCGGCGATTGTTCGGCTGGTGCCCCATAAGACACTGCCCCATCCGGCGAAGGATCTGGCGACGCTCCAGGCTGTGGTCCGCACGGCTTTTAACGCGCGCCGAAAAACACTGCGCAAGGCTCTGGGCGGCATGGTGTCGGCCGAGCAGCTCCAGAGCCTGGGCATCAATGACGGTCTGCGTCCGGAGAACCTCTCCCTGGCCGATTACGTGGCCATTGCCGATCTGCTTTTTGAAGAGAAGGGCACAGCTAACCCGGTAAACGAGGCAAGTGATGACTGACTACGCCATTGGCGATATTCAGGGCTGTTACGAACGCCTGAGAGATGTCCTGGACAAGGTGGATTTCTCCCCTTCCCGTGACCGCCTTTGGGTGGCCGGCGACCTGATCAACCGTGGCCCGTCCTCACTGGCAACCCTGAGGTATATCGAGAGCCTTGGAGATTCGGCGGTGGTGGTGCTTGGAAATCACGATTTGCATCTGCTCGCCGTGGCGCTGGGCGGCCATCAGACCCGCCGCAAAGATACTCTGTCCGATATCCTTGAAGCGCCAGATCACGACCGGCTGGTGCACTGGCTCCGGCAACAGAACCTCTGCGTTCACGACCCGGTCCGGAATCTGGTGATGACCCACGCCGGTCTGCCCCATATCTGGACGGTCAGTCAGGCCTTGGCCTGCGCCCAGGAAGTGGAAGCTGTAATTCGGGGCAGTTCCGCCGAGGAATACTTCACCCAGATGTACGGCAACCAGCCCGAACGGTGGGATGAAACCCTGCAGGGTATGGACCGCTGGCGGATCATTACCAATTATTTCACACGCATGCGCTTTATTGCCGAGGATGGCACCCTGGAATTGGCGGCCAAGGAGAGTGTCGACAGCGCCCCGGAAGGTTTCGAACCGTGGTTTCATTTCCCTCGTACTGACGATGTCCGTGTGGTGTTTGGTCACTGGGCAGCCCTGGAAGGAAAAACCGGCAGCGACCGGTTTATCGGCCTGGATACCGGGTGTGTCTGGGGTGGTACCTTGACCATGATGAATCTGGATACGGGAGAAAAGATCCACTGTGACTGCTGAGTCCGTACAACACCCAGCAGGCCGCGTCCTTGGGTTTCCCCTGGTGGCGGGGGGCTTTCTGGCGCTCCTGGCGGTGATGGCTGGCGCCTTTGGTGCACACAGGCTGCGCAACCTGGTCAGTGAGCGAGGGCTTGAAGTTTTCCAGACCGCCGTCACATATCAAATGTATCATTCCATAGCGCTGGTTCTGTTGGCGTTGCTGGCCGGACAGGGGCTTTCCAGGAAGTTACTGGGTTGGTCGGCGGGATTTTTGCTGGCCGGCATCCTGTTATTCAGTGGCAGTCTTTACCTGTTGGTGCTGACAGATATCCGCTGGATCGGCCCGATCACGCCCCTTGGTGGGTTGTGCTTCATGGTGGGCTGGGCGCTGGTAATAACCTCCGGTCTCCGCCGGAACAAGTAATGAATACAGAGGTTCAAGAGTCACTATGCAGGTTCAGGTGAATGGCGATGCAATGGAACTGCCGAATGGCGCCACCATTGCCACGCTGATTGAAAAGATGGCTCTCGCGGGCAAGCGGCTGGCGGTTGAGGTGAACGAGGACATTGTGCCACGAAGCCGGCACCCGGAATTTACCCTGAGCGATGGCGACCGTGTAGAAGTCGTTCACGCTATTGGCGGCGGCTGAACAGTCTGCCCAGCCCACCCATGACGGCGGTTCCCATCCTCCCGTAACAAACGATTCAGGAACACTATGACAGAGACATCCGAACTCCAGCTTCCAGAAGACAGACCGCTCGAAATCGCCGGACGGGTCTACCAGTCCCGTTTGCTCGTCGGGACCGGCAAATATCGTGACATGATGGAAACCGGCCATGCCATCGAATCCAGCGGTGCCGAGATTGTTACCGTTGCGGTGCGCCGCACCAACCTTGGCCAGAATCCGGATGAGCCGAATCTGCTGGATGTGATTTCCCCGGACAGCTATACCATTTTGCCCAATACTGCCGGTTGTTATACCGCGAAAGATGCCGTGCGAACCTGCAAGCTGGCCCGGGAGCTCCTGGATGGTCACGACCTGGTGAAGCTGGAAGTGCTGGGTGAGGAAAAGACCCTTTACCCGAACATGACCGAGACGCTCGTCGCCGCCGAAGAACTCATCAAGGATGGCTTCAAGGTGATGGTCTACTGCTCGGATGACCCGCTGCTGGCCAAACGCCTGGAAGACATGGGTTGTGTGGCCATCATGCCGCTCGGTGCGCCGATAGGGTCCGGGCTGGGTATCCAGAACCGGTACAATATCCGGTTGATTGTGGAAAACGCCAAGGTACCGGTGCTCGTGGATGCCGGTGTCGGCACTGCCTCAGACGCCACCATCGCCATGGAGCTAGGTTGCGACGGCGTATTGATGAATACCGCCATTGCCCAGGCGAAAGACCCGATCAAGATGGCCAATGCCATGCGCCTCGCCATCGAGGCTGGCCGGGAAGCCTACCTGGCAGGCCGTATGCCCAAGAAACTCTATGCCAGTGCATCCTCGCCCATTGATGGCACCTTCTTCTGATCTCGGGCACAATCCTGACTAACGATAACCGAGGGCCGGCATTGAACGACCGGCCCCGACAACGATAAATCAGAGCGCTGCTGTCCTGCCATGACTGATCAGAAACCCAGTCGCCGCGAGGCGATTCTTCATGCTCTTGTGGAACTCCTGGAGACCGATCCGGGCGCCCGAATCACCACCGCCGGCCTCGCCAAATCCGTTGGCGTTACCGAGGCCGCTTTGTATCGGCATTTTCCCAGCAAGCGGAAAATGTTCGAGGCGCTTATCGAGTTCGCCGAAGAGGCCGTGTTCTCCCGCTGTCAGGTGATCCTGCAGGAACAGGAGGACGTGCGGGTTCGCCTCCAGCAACTGGTGCATCTGGTGCTGGTGTTCGCGGAGCGTAACCCTGGTCTGTGCTGTGTGCTGACCGGAGACGCCCTGATGGGCGAAAACGACACCCTGCGCAAGCGTGCTTCCCAGTTCTTCGAGCGCCTGGAAACCCAGGTACGCCAGACCCTCAAGGAAGGCGAAATCCGCCAGGGCCTGCGGCCCAGAACCACGTCCGCTCGGGGCGCAGATTTTGTCCTGGTGTTCGTCGAAGGCCGGATTCAGCGGTTTATCCGCTCGTCGTTCTCGCGGTTGCCCTCTACTGACTTCGATGAGAGTTGGGGGTTGGTTGCTGAGGGTGTTTGGGGCTGAGTCTATCTCTTAAGTAGCCTGATCGTTCTGGTGGTGAGGCGAAGGCAGGAAGGGCTTTCCCGAAACCGCTACGAGCACATCCATGTGCGCTTGGCGTCGGCCATCCTTGGCCGCCGACATTTCGGGAAAGCCCTTCCTGCCTCCGCCTTTCAGGCCTTTCCGATATCTCTCCAATAATAGAATCACGAAGCCTGTAGGTTGGATTAGGCGAAGCCGTAATCCAACAAAACACTTTGGGAATACCTTCACTGTGTCGGATTACGACTTCGTCTAATCCGACCTACCAAATTTCCCAAGATGAATTCGCGATATCACCGTAGCGATGTCGGCACGGGATGGGAACCTGCTCCCCGGAATGTCGACGGCCAAGGATGGCCGGCGCCAAGCGCACATGGATGTGCTAGTAGCGGTTCTGGGGAGCAGGTTCCTATCCCGTGCCCGCCCCGAAGTTAACAGGCTAGTGACAACCTCCGAAGGCAATCACAAGCACAATCAGTCGTACCCAGAGGCAGACCGGAGGATAGACCGAACAGGCTCCCAGACAGCCGGCGCCGAGATCAGAATATCGCGACCCCAGAGATCGGCAGGATAGCCCACAGGTACTTCGCTGAAGTGGCCCGCTGTGGCACCTGCTTCCAGGGCGATCAGGCGTGCGGCGGCGAAGTCCCAGGGGCTGACGTTCTCGTAGTAGATATCCAGTCGGCCACAGGCCACCCAGCAGATATCCAGGGCCGCCGAGCCAATACGGCGCAGGTCGCGGCACTGATGAATCATGGCGTCCAGGCGTTTGACCAACGGCTCAAGGCTGTCTTTGGTGTAGGGGAAACCGGTGGCGAAAAGGGAGTCTCTGGGAACTGTGGCGCCACTGTGCCGGATGGGGCGGCCATTCAGTGTTGCGCCTTCTGAGCGGGTTGCCCGGAAGGTTTCGCCCGGGAAGGGCGCATGCACCACACCCGCCTGAACGCGACCTTTTTCAGCATAGGCAATGGATACTGCCACCTGGGGATGGCCGTAGGCGTAGTTCACGGTGCCATCGATGGGGTCGACGATCCAGAGCGGGGTGTCCAGTTCTTCGGCCTGGCTCAGGTCGGGCATGGTTTCTTCGGAAAGGATTCGGTGGCCGGGGAAACGTTTGCGGATGGCTCCGGTGATGAATTCGTCTGCCATCACGTCGGCGTGGGTTACCAGTTCGGTCTGGTGCTTGTAGTCGGTGCGCAGGGTCTTGCCGTCCCTCTCGCAGCGAATCAGTTCGCCGGCCTCCCGGGCCAGGTTTTCGGCAAAGTCGGTAATCTCGAGCAGAGAAACAGAATCAGAATCAGACATGGCGCCCCCGTTGATATCCCGTAAGAGAGTGAGGGCGCCAGTCTAACACGGCAGAATCAGAGGCTGTTCAGCCACTGTTCCATCTTGTCCATGGCGGTGACCAGCCTTGGGCAAGCCTGTTTTACGAAGTCGTCGCCCAGTTCCTGTTCGGCATAGTCGCCGCCTGCGAGCTCCAGGGACTCGGCGCCGTCGAAATCGACGAAAGCCAGGCGCGCCGCCAGGTGATCCGGCACGAAGCCGAAGTCGCTGGCGGGCAGGATGGCCACGCCGGTGTTTTCCAGCAGGGCCTGGCAGAAGGCCTGGCTGGTTTTGATGTCCTTCCTGGCCAGTTGTTCCCGAAATTCGGAGAAGTCCGGGAACAGGTAGAAAGCTCCTTCCGGCTTCTGGACCACCGCGCCCATCTCACTCAATCGGCGATGCATGTACTCGCCAACAACTTTCAGCACCCGGCGGGACTGTTTCAGGTATTCCTCGATGTCGTCACCGCCGTTGAACGCCGCGATAGCTGCGTGCTGTATGGGGGCGCTGGTGGCGGTGTAGGTTTCGCTGGCGATGATCGCCATGGCGTCCTGCAGCGGTCGAAGTTCCCGGGGGAAGATGAACGTGCCCAGGCGCCAGCCTCCGGCACCCGCCCACTTGCTCAAACCAGTACTGATGATGGTGCCTTCCGGGTAATAGCGGGCGATGGATTTGTGTTTGCCCTCAAAATGCACTTCACCGTAGATCTCGTCCGACAGCAGAATCAGCCGGTATTTGCGGGCCACGTTGGCGATGGCCAGCAGCTGGTCGTCGGTGTAGGTGCACCCGGTAGGGTTGGACGGGTAGTTCAGGATCAGGATCCGGGGCCGCGAGGGATCATCGCGACAAATGATGTCCAGTTCTTCCGCCGTTAGCTGCCAGTTGTTCTCGGCATGGGTCGGCAGCCAGTGTACCGAGCGGCCGATGATCCGGGCTTGCGGGGCGTAGGAAACCCAGCTGGGGCGCGGAATCAGGAGATCGCCGTAGTAGGCCAGCTGCAACATGAACAGCAGTTCCTTGGAACCCGGGCCGATCAGGACATCTTCCCAGGTACAGCGCATGCGCTCGCTGCGGTTGATGTAGCCGGCAATGGCTTCGCGAAGGCCCTTGAGGCCTTTGACCGGAAGATAGTCCTTTTCGTGGGCGTGCTCCTTGAGCGCTTCCACCACGCGATCAGGAACCGGGAAGGGGGATTGCCCCAGCCCGAGTTTGATAATGTCCTTGCCCTCGGATTTGAGCTGGTTGCTCAGTTCGTTGATGCGAAGTGTGGCCGAGGGCTGAATGCCCCGAACGTTCAGGTTGATCGCGTAACGGTGGTCGTTTTGGATGTCCATTGTCCCTGTCTGTTGGTTGGAAGTGACCCCGTCAGTATAGAAAACCCAAACATATCTGTGATGTCGTGGCGGATAGGTGATTGCCGCAGTTTTTCGTCAGACTTTGGTCTTGGCTAGCGGGATTTGATCCAGACTTCCACGCGACCATTGCGCGGGCTGCCACTGCCACCAACCGGCATGTACTGGCCGTAGCCGGTGTAGGCCACGTCTGGAACATCCACTTCCTGAAGCGCCTTGCGGACTGCCAGGGCCCGGAGCTCGGAGATCATCTGGGCACGTAATTCATGACTCTGGGTGTCGGCAAACCCGATCAATAGCAGATCGTCAGCGGATCGGCCGTTCTGGACCAGGTACTGCTGAACCCGCTGCAGGTCCCTGCGGGCCTTGTTATCGAGTCTGGTCCGGCCTTCTGAGAAGCGGAAATTGACCGTCAGGCGATGGTAGTTGCCGGTCAGGCGGCGAAAACTCTCGGGCGTCGCGTCGTCGAATTCCGGCTTTACTGCGATGGGGTTCTGAGAGATAAAGCCGGACTCGGCCACCAGTGCCTGACCTTGCTGGCCCAGGGCGAATCCGATCAGACCGGCGGAAAGCGGTGGGACATCGCTTCCCGGCGTGTACATGAACAAACGCCGTGACAGCGGGTAGTCCTCGCTGGCGACGGTGAGCTGGTTGGGGCGCAGGGCTGGTGCATTGCCTTCCGAAATAGCCAGGAGTTTGCTGTCCCGAACGGAGGCCAGGCCGGAGAAGCCAATGCCCGACGGATCCCGGCTAACGTCATCCGACAGCTGGTCGTTGGATTCATAGCGTTTGGCATTGCTGTCCAGTTCGAACTGTTTCCCCAGCACCAGCGATTTGAAGGTGTCCCAGGTGCCGGAGCGGTCATCCCTGGCATAGAGGTGGATCGGCCGGTTCGGGCCGTCCAGCTCTGACCAGTTCCGGATCTGACCGGAAAACACTCGGCCCAGGGTTTCGATGCTCATCTTGCTGACGGGGTTGGATGGGTGTACCAGAATGGCCAGTCCATCAATGGCAATCACGTGTTCGCTCTCGGGCGCAGTGAGGTCTGCGCGGGCCTGGAATTGCTCTGCTTCCTGTTGTTTTACCGGGCGGGAAGAGGCCCAGATGTCGGCCTCGCCGGCGGCCAGCGCCTTGAAGCCGGTGCTTGATCCGTGCGCTGCAACCAGTACCTCGGCCGCCCGATTGTTCACAGGCGCTCGCAGGATCTTTTCGTTTTCCACGCCCGTGCCCCTGGCTGCAACCTGCCCGCCGCCATGCTCTTCCAGGTAGCCGGTAACGAGCATTGGCGCCAGGGTAGCGCCGACGGTATTGGAACCGTGGATTTCCAGATCATAGGCCTGGGCCTGGAACGCCAGAAAGGCCGGTAGTAGCAGTCCCGAAAGTGTTGCAGTCATCCGTGTAAGTCGCGGCATTTTTACGAAAACCTTTACCAGTCAGGTGGTTGAGAACCGAGAAGGATGCTTCAGAAATATGACAATTATGTTTCATTGATCGCGCGCCATGGCGGTGACCGGGAAGGATCTGTAAAAAAGTGTTAAGCAGTCCGCGGAGTGCAAGGCTCGGCTGGCCTATAGTGATGCATCCGCCGTAACAAAAATAAACACAGCGGGCAGAGGCACATCCATGGATGCCATCACATCAGAACCGGGGCAGCCTGTTGGTTGTCCCACTCAGTCGCTTCCCCTGGAAAAGGTGTTGCTGGTCGATGATCATGCCCTGTTCTCCCAGGGGTTGGCGGGTCTTATCCGGCAGGAGGGGCTGGCCGAATGCGTCATCACGGCCAGCACCGTCGAGGCTGCCGCGAGTCTGTTGGCCCGCCAGAACGATTTTCAGCTTATCCTGCTCGATATTGCGCTTCAGGGAGAGACGGGGCTGGCCCTGTTACCGAGGCTGGCATGTTACCGCAAACCACCCCCGGTGGTGATTATCTCAAGCAGCGAAGATGAGGTTACAGTGCGGGCGGCAAGGGCGGCCGGCGCCAGTGGCTTTCTGGCGAAATCTGCCGGTCGGTCGGCGTTGGTGAGCATGGTTCGGTTTGTGAGTCGTGGCGAGGGTTACTTCCCGGGTGGTGTTGAACCCGTAGCGCAGGATCTGTCGTTAACACCAAGGCAAATGGATGTGCTCCTGCTCCTCGCGCAGGGCTTCCCCAATAAACGCATCTGCCAGAGTCTGAATCTGACCGAACACACGGTAAAAACCCATCTCAAGGCGATTTTCAACCAGCTTGGTGTTCATAACCGGACAGAGTGCGTGAATCTGGCTCGTGCACGCGGGTGGCTGTGACGGCTGCAGGTATTCGTACCCAGAACACCGAACCCTGGCCAGGCTCGGTGTCGACTCCGCACGCTCCCCGCATCAGGGCAACGAATTCGCGAACAATCGTCAGGCCCAGCCCCAGACCCGGGTAATCGGTCTGGCCATGCCCCCTGACATAGGGCGAGAACAGGGTATCGTTCAGCCCGGGTGGCAGACCGGTTCCGTTATCCGAGACCTCCAGCAGCACCTGCGTGTCCACTCTGTGTGCGGACAGGTTAATAACATTGCCGCCGCTGTGTTGCACCGCATTGAACATTAGATTTTGGAGTACCCGGGACAGTAGGGAAGGGTCCGCCATGACCATAAGGTTGCCAGCGCTGTGGTCAATCTCGATGTTCACCTTCCTGTTGCCCGGAGAATCAGCCAGCAGATCGCTTATATCCTGGAAAATCGGCGCCAGTGGCGTGGGGCGGATATCGGCACGCACCATGCCCTCGTTCAGTCTGGCGCTGTCAAAGACGGTGCCCAGCAGGCGGCGAAGATGCCGGATCATGTCCTTTAACTGTCTGATCACGGGATCCTTTCCAGGGTCGTTATTGCCGGGCGACAGGCTTTCCAGCGTTATGTCGATCACGTTCAGGGGCTGGCGCAGGTCATGGCTGGCTGCGGTGATCAGTTCGGTTTTGCGCCGACTCTCATCCCGGGCCGCCCGATGCAGTCGATCCAGTAACTGACGGTCCAGGAAGTGCGCGCGATGGCGGTATTCGCTGGTCCAGGTTCCCACCATGCCGATGATGTTGGCCGTCGTCAGAAAGAACAGATTGGTCGCGATGGCAGAGCCGGACATCCCGTTCCACAGCTCAATCATCAGGTAGCTGATCACCAGCACCAGTGAGACCAGGGACGCGCTGAAAAATGGCAGCCCCATGGCAAAGTATCCGAACATGAGCATCAGGATCATGCCCTCGTAGGGCAGTGGAAACGCAACTTGCCGCGCCGCTGCGATGATTGCCACAACGCTGAGACCGCCCAGGAGGTAGGCGAGGGTATAGATGCGTTCAAAGGTACTGTCGGAGGGAACCGGACGGTGGGCGAGCCAGACCACTACGGCAATGACCGGGCAGGTGAAGGCGAGCCGGATGGATACCGTGACCTGTGCCAGCTCGGGCGGCAGGGTTAGCGCATCCATACCCGCGTAGACCAGAAACAGGACCAGCCCGGCTACCGAGACCGGCCGGGCCCGCTGCCGGATCAGACCCGCCCGGGATTGCCGGTATGCCTCTTCGAGGTCTGGCGCGAAACGCAGGTTGCGAAAACCAGCGGCCTGCTGCTGTTCGATCTGCTCGGTCGTCATGGCCGTGTCCAGTGGCGGGCAAGTCTCTGGATTGTAGCTGGCCTTGGCCCGCCTCTTCGGGAACCCGAGCACATTCTGGTCAGCCGTTGCCCAGCATCTTCAGCCGTGCCCAGGTCCTGTCCTGCTCCTGCGGGAAATGTCGCTCCAGCAACGCCTGCCGCTGCTTCTCCAGATCGGCCTCTGCCAATCCTGACGAGTCTGCCTGGTCCATCGCTTCCCGGAAGTCTTGAAAACGCTGGTCAAACTGCTCCCGCTGCTTCAGATAACTCACGACACTTTCGACACCGTCCTGATTCACGCCCAGCTCTGCCAGTTCACGTCCGGCTGCCTCCGGAGAAGAAGCAGACTCGATGGCAGCGGTCCGTGCCTGTTGCTGTCGGGTGCTGGCATGCAGGTGTTGTTCGGTTGTTCTCAGTTGTTCGGGCAACTGGTTGCGGTGCCATTGGACGAGAGCCTGCTTGCCCTGATTGCTCAGGTCCGTGCGTTGCTGAATGGCAAGGGTTGCCAGGGTGTACTCGCTGTAGGCCTCTTCGAGCCCGAAGAACGCCTGGTGCGCCTCGGAGCTGAAGGTGGCCGCCCGCAGCTGTTTCAGCTGTGCCAGGGCGTCGCCCAGAGCACCCAGTTGGTAGCCCGGATTGCCTGCCCGGGCAGGATCGAGGCGCGTTTGCATGACCTGCAGTGACGCCTGCTTATAGGCAAGGTATTCATCAAGCAAAGTCAGCGCCTGGGAGGAAGCGGGCTCTGGTAGATGAGCTCGGGCCATAGCCTCGATCTGTTGAATCGCCGTTTCCGGAGATACTTCGCCGACCGTGCTGAGGAAGTAATCGAAGAAATCCCGGACCTGGAGGTTGATAACCAGCTCACCTTTGCCATTGGCTGTCAGGGCGCCGTCGATTTCCGTACCTGAAAGTGAGGCTGCGAAGGGTTGCGGACCGAGTGACTCCGGAGTCGTGGCATGCTCCGGGCCCTGGGCAGCGCTGTCTGTGGCCAGTTTTTCGCTGGATTCGGACGAACGCGTCGGATAATGCGCTGAAGTAGCGGATTGCGTTGGTACTGAAACCGTTATTTCGGCTTCTGTCTGAGCTGTTCCGGCAAGACCGTACCAGAGACCACTGCCGGCCAGAATGGCCGACAGGGCACCCGGAAACAGCCACCGACGGGGCTCGATGGATGTCCGTTTCATGGTTACCTCACAGACCGCGGTTTTTAAGCCGGTTGGCCTGGGTGCGATAAAGGGTGACCGGGTTGGTCCAGAGAGAGCGGGCACCCAGCAGGTGGTTGATGGCATCTACATGGTTCATGTCGTAGTGGGTGCCGATCACCCGGCCCATCATGGTGGAGCAGACGCCCACAAGACCGTCGTTGGGCTCGCTGCCGAAGGCCAGGGCGGTAACACCCAGGAAAGGATCGGTAATGTCGAAAACATTGGTCCACACGCCCCGGCCGGTCCAGGAGAAGAACTTGATGCGGTTGCCGTCGATCCAGACATCCTCACTGGTGCCGGCGCAGCTATTCCGGTTCACGCCTTTCCAGCCAAGGGCGTCGTTGAGGCTGGTTGTGCCGGGTGTGGTGAGGGTCTCCAGGGCTGCCAGCCCGTTCTGCGGGTTGTTCGCTCCGGACAATGCATTGACCAGGTCGCCCAGGGCGTTGGCGATGGCATTGGCGCCGCCCTCGACATAGCTGCCCGGTGGAAGTATCCCTCGGACCACATCGGCTACTTTGGAGCCTTTGTTGACGCCATCGATGGAGGTGACTGAGGCAATCCGGTGGGGAATCAGGGCGGCGGTCACTCGGGAGGTAGGCGCGCCCTGGCTGTGGGCCATCAGGTTGACTTTGGAATGGCCGAGACTGTTGACGTAGTTCGCCAGTTGCTGGCCCCGCTGCTCACTGCTGTTGACGAAGGAAACGCTGGCGGAGTAAACCCGCGCGCCACTGCGTTCAAGATTCCAGGGGATGGTGTGGAAATAGTTGACCAGGCCGCCAATGGTGTTGAATCCGGTTACACCATGAACCAGGACAATCGGATGGCGGGTCTGAGTATAGCTGGCGTGACTGAAAAACGAGACTGACAGCAAGGCCAGCCCCAGCAGAACTGCTGTGGTGAATCGAATACGCATTTATGACTCCTGTTGTTTTTGTTGACGACTGCTTCAGGCAGCCGACGGTCGTCGATGCGTTGTCGATTATTGGTTCGAAATGCGTGATCAGGAATCGCCCAAATGGGTGAGGACAGGGAGGCTGCGTATTCAGGAAAACCGGTGGGGTTCCAGTTCCATATGCTGGATGCGCTGGCCCAGCATGATGATGCGGCCAGTGTAGCGTTCCTCGCCGGTAGACGTGAAATCGAACAGGAAGCGGCGCCATACGCGGATCCGGCCCTGATCGTCGCGCTTGAACCAGAGACCACGGAGGAATACCGCGTCATCCAGCAGCATCACGTCCATGCTTTTGCAGTAGCGACGCGCGGCCTGCAGCACGAAATCCTTGATGGCTTTGGCGCGCCACCAGTACCACACAGCGAATCCGGCCACGAACAGCCAGAACAGGGTTCCAAGAGTCACGGTTGCAGCGATCTTCCAAGGTTGGTCAGAGGGTTGATCGCCAGCCTACCTTATTGCGTCGGCTCGGGGAATCGTTGCCGCTTCTCTGGTGCCGGTGCCGGCAACAGTCGGTCACACAGCATCTGCAGGAAATGACTGGTCAGCAACTGGGCCTGGTCCACGTTGTTGCCCAGATGTTCCGACTCCTCCCGGGCGTTTTCGCTGCTCTGGACGGAACGGTTACCGAGCTCCAGAAGCCGTGCTGCCTGCCGTTCCACCTGAACGCTCAGTGCGGCCTGTTGTTCGGTAGCCCCGGCCACCTCATGGGTGCAGGAGGTAATGACATCCACATCCCTGAGTGTCGCCTCCAGCGTTTCGCTGGCTTCACTGGCGATGCCGGCTGTCTGTTCGCAACAGCGCGTTCCGTTGTTGATCACCTCAACGACTTCCCGGGTCTCGGTTTGCAGGGCTCCGATCATCTCATCGATCTTGCGGGTGGATTCGTGGGTTCTCAGCGCCAGGCCCCGCACCTCATCGGCAACCACGGCGAATCCGCGGCCTGACTCTCCGGCGCGGGCGGCCTCGATAGCAGCATTCAGAGCCAGCAGGTTGGTCTGCTCGGCGATGTCCGAGATTACGTCCAGAACCATGCCGATGGCGTCGCTCTTTTCAGACAGGGCCTGCATGCGTTCATTGGCGACAGAGAGCTGCTCACTGAGCTCCGTCAATGACTGGTTCATGGACGTCATCTGGCCGCGACACTGACCGGCTGACTGGCGTGCATCGTCTGTTGCCTCGTGAGTACGGGCAGTCAGCTCACTGACTCGACGAACACTTTCTGCAAGCTCCTCGAAGGCCCGGGTTATGTCCTGGATGTCATCCTGTTGGCTGCGAATGCTGGCCACTGAATTCGAAACCCATTCGACCGTGCGTTGCTTTCGGCCGTGAAGCTTGCCGATATTGGCGTGCATGCGGGCAGACACTGCCCGGAGGACGGCGTCCCGTTTCTGGCGATCGAATTCGATCCAGGCACCTTCATCCCTACGGCCGGTATAGACCCAGGGCATGGCCGGATGGGCCTCGCAGCACGCCGCTCTGGCGCTGCGCATCATCGGCAGCGTCAACCAGAAGAATACAATGAATACCGACATTACCAGCCCCTGCAATAACAGCAGGTGGGGCAGAGTCAGCTCGGACAGGCCGAACCAGAGAAGCGCGAATGCCAGCATTCCATAAAGGCAACCGAGTTTCAGTGGCAGCGGTGGGCTGATCGCCAGGTATCGTCGTGGCACTTTGCCCTGGTTCCAGGCTGCATAGAGTTTTTCAGCCCGGGCAACCTGATCTGGTCGGGGACGGGTGCGAACCGACTGGAACTCAACAATCTCGCCGTCTTTGCGTATGGGCGTGACAAAGGCGTCCACCCAGTAATGATCGCCGTTCTTGCAGCGGTTCTTGACCATACCCCGCCAGGATTCGCCGGATTTAATGGTCTGCCAGAGATTCTCGAAGGCTCCCGGTGGCATGTCCGGATGTCGTATCAGGTTGTGGGGCTGGCCGACCAGTTCGTCAATCGTATAGCCCGCGACTTCGGCAAACTCTTCATTGGCGGCGGTGATCTTGCCGCGAAGGTCGGTGGTGGTGATCAGGTGGTAGTGGTCCGGGTATCCCCGTTCTTTTTGGCTGACGGGTTCATTGATTCGCATGAAGTATCCTTGCCTCGGTGGTGGTGCTTGTCATCTTGACTAACTATTAACCGACTCTGGTCTGTTCGATATCCGGATATTGCAATAATTGAACGTATCTTCATCTTTTCTTGTGCTTTGGTCGTAACCATCGTGTTTTTGCAATATGTGGCTAGGTCAGCGACAGATACTGCTTATGCTAACAAGTGGAGCTGGTCGGACATGATTCAGGGGCTGCTTAAAAAAGGAGTGAGCAGTGCATGCAGGCATTACAACAACAAGATTTCAGGGCTCTCGTAGACAACCACCCAAAAGCCATCATGCTGGCAACCAGGGAGCCCAGGATTCTTTACGTGAACGAGAAATTCCGTTCAGTCACCGGGTACCGGTCGGACGAGGTGCTTGGTCAGTCTCCTTCGCTGCTCAGTTCGGGATTTCACTCCCGTGAGTTCTATCAAGCTATGTGGAAGGCTATTGGTCATAAAGGGCGCTGGGAGGGGCTGGTCTGGAATCGGCGCAAGAACGGAGAGACCTATCCGCAGTGGTTGACGATCTATCCGGTTGAGCACGAAAGTCACCAGTTTTACGCGGGCGTTTTCATGGATGTGGGCGATATGACGGCTGATGACGAACGCCTCGCGTCGCTGGCCTATTACGACCCGTTGACGGAGCTGCCAAATCGCTCGCTGTTTCAGGAATTCCTGAAGGCGCGAGTCTCACAGAGGGCACAGGACGGCCGGGCGTTCGCGGTTCTGTATATCGACCTGGATTTCTTCAAGTCCGTTAATGATTTGCATGGACACGATTGTGGTGACCGGGTATTGCAGCAGGCAGCTCTGTGTATCCAGAGCGTGCTTCGCCGCGGGGACGTCGTGGCCCGCCTATCGGGAGACGAGTTCGCTGCCATTATCGAACTTCAGAATGACGATGACCTCGAGAGCGTGTGTCAGCGGATGGTTCAGAGCTTCAGGGCGCCCGTGATTGTCGATCATCGTGAGTATTTTTTGTCGGCATCTGTTGGGTCCGCCGTTTATCCGAACCATGGCAGTCAGGCATCCGAACTGCTGCAGAACGCGGATCGGGCCATGTACGCAGCAAAACTTGCGGGGCGGGCCTGTTTCCGGGTCTATGATGCGATCGACACCGAGCAAGGTCGGCATGCCGAGCTGCTATCCGAGGCGTTGATTGTTTCACTGAAAACGGCGCCCGAGGAGTTCTCGGTTGTTTATCAGCCACAGTACCACCTCGATACCGGCAAGATGGCGGGGCTGGAAGCACTGCTCCGTTGGACTCACCCTGAGTTCGGCGCCGTGTCACCTGCGGATTTCGTACCGATCGCGGAACAGCGAGGCCATATCCACGAGCTAACGGAGCATCTGGTACGTCGCATTGAATCGGATCTCTCCGAGTTCCCACACTCATTTCTCCGTGGCCTGCGGCTTGCTCTCAATATTTCGGCCCGACAAATCACGGACTCCCGTCTTGAAGCTCTGTTAAATCCACTGTTTGAAAGAATTCGAGTGGTTGGCTGGTCGCCCGAAATCGAGATCACTGAAACCCATTTGATGAACCTGTCCCACCAATACCTGGATAAGCTGCGCGAATTCGGTGAACAAGGAGTAGTTGTCGCAATCGATGACTTCGGCACCGGCTATTCCTCTCTGGCCTATCTGCACACACTGCCGGTTCAGGTGCTGAAAATCGATCGACAATTCATTCATCGGCTGGGGAGCGAATCCCGTGATTCACGTATCGTCTCGGCCATTTTGGCGATCGCAGATGCGCTGGATTTGGAGGTGGTAGCGGAAGGTATAGAGAGCAGTGAGCAGCATAGGAAACTGCGTGAGTTGAAATGCCATCGGGGCCAAGGGTACCTGATGGCTCGGCCGGCTCCCTGGGACACATGGAACGATGATCTGATTGATCAACATCAAGATAACAGTAAATAACCCTGCAATGATTAAGGTCTTGCAAAATTTGGCTAGTGGAACGGCGCAGTCTCGGATAGAAGTAACCCAGGCTTTCCACGAAGGAATTTATGGGACCTACATATCGAAAGTCGGCTCTGGGCGCATACCTGAGACTGAACAATGCTTCCTTGGATGAATGGCTCGCCGCCCTGCGCGAGTTGTCCGGCTGCGATGACATGCATTGCCGGCTCCACTCGGGCAGCGGAAGAGTCGGTGCTCTGTCGGTGCTTGAGAGTGAACTTGGGCATGTGATCTCACTGAGAGCAGGCAAAAGCATGGACGTTTCCGGCTGCCGGGCCTCGGATCCGGTACTCTTGTTTCCGGGGGCCGGCATGCCTGAAATCAACATTCGAGGCGGAGGCTGGGGCACCTTGGATCAGCTGTTCCTTGCCCGTCCCGAGGACAGGTTTGAACTCCGTTTGCCACCCAAGACTGAAGTCATAATCTTGAAGCCAGGCAATGGTGCTCTGGATGATTCGCGACCGCGATCGTCCGGGGCTTGGCTATCCGTTTTGCAAGTCATGATCGGCTGTTACCTCGACCGTTTGCCCTTTGTCCGCGATGATGACCAAGCGAAAGGATTAACAAATCGTCTTTTCGATTCAATGAAAACGCCCTGGACACCCGGGAAGGCAGCCGTGTGCTCGGAACGTACCCTTGATCGTCGTTTGCAGAGAGTGGTCGAGAAAATTATGCAGGATCCTGTTTGGGAGTTTGATCTCAAGGAACTTGCGAATTTTGCCGGGGTTAGCGAGCGTAACCTCTATTATCTGATGAATCGGGAAACGGGTATTACACCCTATCGGTTCTATCAGAGGGCTCGTTTGACCCGGGTTCGTGAGCGGTTGGTTGACTGTCAGTGTGAGGTGCCACACATTTCCTGGTACGCCGCGGATGAGGGGTTCTCGCACCTTGGCCGATTTGCCGCCATATACCGGGAGCATTTTGGGGAGCTGCCCAGCGAAACCGTTCAATGGCGCCGAAATCTGCTGAGGCACAGCGATGCTTCCCGGGCGGAGCTTGTGGCGACATGAATGCCGCCGGCAATAAAAAGCCCGGCGCACGTTGCCGTGGCCGGGCCTGATACCTCAGTCCGCCTCAGTGAGACGGAGCCGTCTTTTCTTCGAGTTCTGAGCCGTGGTCCTCTTTCTCTTCGCCAGAACCGTGGTGATCCCGGCCCAGCAGGATGTAGAACGCCGGCAACACAAAGATGGTGAACAAGGTACCAATACCCAGTCCGGCACTGATCGTCAGGCCGATGGCAAAGCGGCTTTCCGCGCCCGGGCCAATAGCAATCAGCAGGGGCACCATGGCAAAGATCAGAGCCAGTGATGTCATGATGATTGGCCGCAGGCGAATCGCCGCCGCCTCGATCACCGCATCCACCTTGTTAAGCCCGCGTTCCTTCTGTAACTGGTTGGCGAACTCGACGATCAGGATGCCGTTCTTGGACACCACCCCGATCAGCGTGATCAGGCCCACCTGGGTGTAGATATTCATGGTGGCGAAGCCGAGCACGATGAACGCCATTGCCCCGGCCACCGACATGGGCACCGACACCAGGATGATGAACGGATCCCGCCAGCTTTCGAACTGCGCTGCCAGAACCAGGTAGATCACCAGCAGCGAGAGGAAGAAGGTCACCATCAGAGCGCTTCCCTGGGTAGCCAGCTGGCGGCTCTGACCGGTGTAGTCGTAACTGAAGCCCTGAGGGAAAACCTCAGCCGCGGTCTGCTCCATGAAGTCCATGGCAGTACCGGCGGCCACGCCGGGCATCACCACACCCTGGAGTGTCAGGGAGTTCTGCTGGTTGAACTGGGTACGGTTGGACGGCTCAACATCTTGGCTGAAGCTGACGACGCTGCCCAGTGGCACCAGTTCGCCGTTATCCGCCCGAATGTAGTACTCATTAAGCGCCTGGGCGTCCAGCCGGAACTGCTGGTCAACCTGTGGAATCACCTGGTAGGAGCGGCCTTCCATGCTGAAACGATTGATGTAACCGCCCCCAAGCATGCTCGACAGGCTCTGGCCAACGTCCTGCATGGACAGGCCCAGGTCCGCCACCCGGTCCCGATCGACGTTGATGCGTGTGATCGGACGATCAAAGTTGATGGACTTCTGCAGGAACATGAAATTACCGCTGCCCATGGCTTTGCCCAGCAGTTCATCCGCAACCTGATCCAGCTGCTCATAGCTGCTGCCGGTGGTAATCACGAACTGGAACGGCAGACCACCGCCGGAGCCGGGCAGGGACGGTCGCGGGAACACTGCGGTTTGCAGACCGGTTACATTCTTGAGCTCGGAGTCCAGCTTTGGCTGGACTTCAAACTGACTGATCTCCCGCTCACTCCAGGGTGCCAGCTTAAAGCCACCGAATACCGCATTGGGGCCGGTAATACCGATGATCATGAAGTCCTCGTTGTAGCCCGGGACCGTAGACATCCGCTCCTGAATTTCATCGCCGTGCTCCAGCAGGTAATCCAGGGTCGAGGTCTGGGGGCCAAGCCCCTGATAGAACAGAATGCCCTGGTCTTCCGTGGGAGCCAGTTCGTTCTGACTCATGGAAACCATGAAGTAAATGGAGCCCAGCACCACCACGGCGAAGAAAACCACCACCGATTTGGTCTGCATCAGTGAGCTCAGGGCAGCCTTGTAGCTCGCCGCCAGGCCATTGAACGTTTTCTCAACCACCTGCTCGAATCTACCGGGGTTGCCATGGGGTTTCAGTACCTTGCCCGAAAGCATGGGGGAGAGCGTCAGGGCAACAATGCCGGAAATCACCACGGTGCCCGCAAGCGTGAACGCAAACTCGGTGAAGAGCGAGCCAACCAGCCCGCCCATGAAGCCGATAGGAGCGTATACCGCCACCAGGGTGGTGGTCATGGCAATGATGGGAACCGCCATCTCCCGGGCACCATTGATCGCGGCCTCAAAGCGGGATTCGCCTTCTTCGATATGCCGGTGAACGTTCTCCACCATGATGATGGCGTCATCCACCACGAGGCCGATGGCAAGCACCATGGATAGCAGGGTAAGCAGGTTCAGCGAGAAGCCGAACATCAGCATGATAAAGGCGCCGCCGATCAGTGACAGCGGCACCGCAACCGAGGGAACGATAGAGGCCCGAACCGAACCAAGGCACAGGAACACCACCACCAGAACGATAATCATGGCTTCCAGCAGTGTCTGGATAACCTCGTTGATGGAATCTTCGATAAAGTCCGATGCGTCGTACGCCAGGCGCACATCCAGTCCGGACGGAAGCTGGCTTTCGATATCGGGCAGCTCGTCCTTCACCAGGCCTGCGACCGTCAACGGGTTGGCGCCTGGAGCCAGTTCAATGGCGACATAGGTGGCCGGCTGGCCTTTATAGAGAGCCAACTGATCGTAGGTTTCTGAGCCCAGCTCAACACGGGCGATATCCTGCAGGCGGATCTGGGTGCCATCGGATTGCTTGACCACCAGGTTGCGGAACGCGTCCGGATCAGCCACATCGGTGTCGCTGGTCATGCTGATTTCGGTATAGGTGCCCTTGGTGTTGCCGACGGCAGCCTGGTAGTTGTTGGCGCGAAGCTTTGCGACCACTTCCTGAGGCGTCATATCCACCGCCGCCAGACGTTCCGGATCCAGCCACACCCGCAGAGCGAATTTCCGGCCCAGCAGTTCCGCCTTGCCGACACCGGAGAGCGCCTGCAGCCGGGGCTGGACCACGCGGGTCAGATAATCGGTGATCTGAGGCACCGCCAGTTCGTTACTGTAGAAAGCGATGTACATCAGGGCCGTTGAGTCACCGGTCGTGGAGGTGATCACCGGGTCCTGGGCTTCGGCTGGCAGCACGTTTCGCTGGCTCGCCACCTTGGCCTGAATTTCTGCCAGGGCCGCGTTGGCGTCGTAGTTCAGCACCATCTTTGCTTCGATGGTGGAGGTGCCCTGGGAACTGGTGGACGTCAGATAGTCGATGCCACTGGCTTCGGCAATTGCCTGCTGCAGCGGCGTGGTAATGAAGCCCTTGATCAGGTCGGAACTGGCACCGGGATAGGCCGTCGTGACGGTCACGGTGGTGCTTTCGAGTTCCGGGTACTGCCGGATTTCCATTTCCATGGCCGCCCGGGCACCCAGAAGCAGAATCAGCAGACTGACCACCGTCGCCAGTACGGGACGGTGGATAAATATGTCAGTGAAGCGCATTACTCAGATGCCCCCTGCTTCTGGTCTTCTTCCTGGATGGCCACCTGCTGGCCTGCGCGCAGGCGCAGCAAGCCCTTCTCGACGACGGTTTCGCCGGCTTCCAGGCCGGACAGAACGGCAACACGGGTATTGCGGGTTTCACCGGTGGTCACCGTGCGACGGTTAACGACCAGATTGCCATCTTCATTCTCTTCAACCACAAACACAAAATCGCCGTAGGTGTTGTAAGAGATGGCGGTGCGCGGGACGGTCACAACCTCGTTGTCCTCAGGCTGCTGGGTCAGAACGGTCGCAAACATGCCCGGGCGCAACAGGTTGTCCGGGTTGGAGAGTGTGGCCCGGATTCTGACAGTCCGTGTTTCCGGGTTAACCGAGGTGTTGATGGCGCTGACAGATCCCTCAAAATCCTGCTCCGGAACGGCGGCGACAGTGGCTACTACCGGATAGCTTGTCTTCACGTTCGGCAGGTTTTTCTCGGAAAGGGTATAGTCGACATAGATCGGATCCAGCATGTTGATCTCGACAATCGGGGTGCCGGTGGCAATATACTCGCCCTGGTCGACCATCCGGATACCCAGCGTGCCATCAAAGGGCGCTCGAATGATTTTCTTGCTCAGTTGGGCCTCGGCTTCATTCACCCTTGCGCGGGCCGCGTCGAAATTGGCCTTGGCTTCATCGTACTGGGACTGGGATACTGCGCGCTTGGGGAGCAGGTCGGACACCCGCTTGAACTCCTGCTCGGCCAGTTGCGCCTCGGCGCGGCGTGTGCGCAGAGCTGCTTCATCAATGGCTGCATCAATCCGGATCAATACGTCGCCACGTTTTACCACGTCACCGGATTCGAAATTGATGGTCTCAATGACGCCCGGAACTTCATTGGCCACCTGAATGCCGTTGATGGCTTCAACACTGCCGACAGCCTTGATGGCTGGCGTCCAGGCTTCGTTCTTGGCCTCAATCGCGGAAATCTGGGCCGGTGGCTGAGGCTGGGACATCTGCTCTTGCATCTGGCCAAACTGGTAGAACTTGTAGCCGAAGATGCCTCCGAGCACTACGCCTAGAAAAATAATGACGATTAAAAAGCGGGAAGCAGTGCGCATGGTTCGGGTCCTGAGGATCTGTGTCAGATTTTGGGAAGCATAGCATCCTACAAAATCAGGGTCGCTATTGTCACCGGGTTGTAAGTATTTCTATCTAGACTCCGGGCTTGCCGGATTTGACAAACATCATGGCTGTTTCGTGGCGGGCGGCTTTCCGCGCAGGGCACTGGTAATGTAACAGGTGTCGGTGACAGAATTACGACGGTATTCAGGGTGAGGATCAACCATGCAGTGGATTCTGGGGCTCGCGTTGGCAGCCGCCGTGTTTGTAATTCTGAAACAGTGGGGCGCATTGTCCGCCGAAAAGAAAAAGGCGGCCACCTGGAAGGTGGTCCTGGTGATTGGTGGCGCCTTGCTGGTATTCATGGTGCTGACCGGGCGCGTCCATGTCCTTACGGCGGCGGTGGCGGCCGTGATTCCCCTGTTGCGCAAGCTGCCAGCCTTGCTGAAATTTGCCCCGGCCATCAACCGGTTCATGGGATCAAAGCAGCAGGGAGAAGGGCAGGCGCAGGCGAACCGCCAATACGGTCCAGGCACGGATCTCACGGGCCAGATGTCAGAGCGCGAGGCCTGCGATATCCTCGGTGTGAAAGCCGGCTGCACCGAAGAGGAAATTGTAATGGCTCATCGCCGGCTCATGCAGAAGCTTCACCCGGACCGGGGCGGAAATGATTACCTGGCAGCCAAACTGAATGAAGCCAAGCAGATTCTCCTGGGCAAGCGAAACGCCTGAGGTCAGGGCAGAATGTCTACTCGTACTTCAAAGCTGCGGTTTTCAGAGCGGCTGCTGTTCACCTGGTAGGTGATGCCACTGCGCTCCTGGCTGGAACGGGTTGCTGTGCTGCCCAGTGATACCCACTGTCCTGGCTCAACCCGCCGAATGGTGACCACCGCCTCCGTTTCATAACCGTCCATGTTTGCCGGCTCCTCCTCGAACGAGACAATGCTCAGTTCTACCGCCTGATCGGAAATCACCTGGGGGCTGACCAGGAACCCGCTGCGGGTTTCGACCTGTTGCAGGAAGGCCGCCGGGTTCCGGCCGCCGCGAACGGCGACAGGAAGGGTCCGGATCTGACCCGAAGTTATATGCGCCGACTGGCCATCCTGCATAACCAGTGTTCGTTCCTGGGCGCTGCCGGTACTGGTAACTCGGCGTTCCGCTGAGATTTCGGCCTGGCCTCCGGACGCGGAAATGCCGGCACCGGAGCGCTTGCCGCCGCTGTCTGTTCTGGAGCGAACGGTGATTCGCAGTTGTACCGGCGCCACGTCCAGCGTCTCGACAAGCCTTCCGATTTCGTCCAGCAAGTCTGGTTCTCCGCGCACCACCAGTTGTTGGCCCCGGGCAGTTACGGTCACCGGCGAGCCCTGGTAAAGCTCGCGAATCTGCACGGCCACGTCTTCCCCGGGCCGGTTTTCAAGCTGATAGGCACGTGACTCCGCCTGGGCCAGGGCGGAGTAGGAAAACAGCCCGAGCAGAAGCGCCAATGCGAGCATCAGGGGGTATCGTCGGAGGAAAACAGTCATTGATTGCTCCCAACCATTCAGCCGTAAATGAAAAAACTCCGGCGTACGGGTTGCCAAGTTGAAAACCGGGGGTATATATTGAAAAGCATGAAGACGACACACGCGACCTGTCAATTGAATGTTTTGCAAGCTTTCGGCACCAAGCCGGCGGCTGCGGTCGCTGCTGTGTTTTTCTGGTGGTTTGGTTATGGCTTTTATTTTAGCCAGAGCCGGGGCCGCCCATAGGATCTTCATCGAACGAATAACGAGGAAGGCAGCCCGGCAGAAAACCCAGGCTGCCACCGGACTCAAGAAGCCCCGACTGGTAGCCCAGCCGGGGCTTTTTTGATTCTGACGCAGGGAAACGGGAACACTGACATGAACATGCCCTTGAACACTGAACTGACTCAACAGGATGCGGATTCTCCAGTCCGGCACCGACAGGAAGTGGTTCTGCCAACGCCAGCGGAGCTCAAGCTTCAAATGCCGGCCAGTGATGCTGTTGTCCGGCAGGTAGAAGATCAGAGGCAGGCAATCCGGGGGATTCTGCAAGGTAACGACACGAGAACGCTGATCGTGATGGGACCCTGTTCCATTCACGATGAGGTGGCTGCCCTGGAATACGGGGAGAAACTGAAGGTACTGGCGGATGAGGTCAGCGATCGCTTTCTGATCGTTATGCGGGCGTATCTGGAGAAGCCCCGGACCACGGTCGGCTGGAAAGGGCTCTTGTACGACCCGGAGCGCACCGGATCAGGCGATCTCAATGAGGGGCTGCGCCGCTCCCGACGGCTGCTGCTGAACCTGGCGGCCATGGGACTGCCGCTGGCAACCGAAGCCCTGAGCCCGTTCGCCATGGATTACCTGGGTGATCTGGTGAGCTGGACTGCTATCGGTGCCCGAACCACCGAGTCTCAGGTTCACCGCGAAATGGTCAGTGGACTGCCCATGCCTACCGGCTTCAAGAACGGCACCGATGGCGGTATTGCCGTGGCAACCAACGCCATGAAGTCGGCCTCTCATCCTCATCATCACCTTGGCGTGTCTGCGACCGGAGCGCCGGTCATGATAACCACTCAGGGGAATCCCGACACCCACCTGGTATTGCGCGGTGGCCGCGGTATTACCAACTACGATGCAGCAAGTATTGAACAGGCCGTCGGCACCCTGGGGAATGCCGGCTTGTCCACCGCGGTGATGGTGGACTGCAGCCACGATAATGCCTGCAAGCAGGCTGAGCGACAGCTGGATATCGCCCGTGAAGTGATGGCCCAGCAACGTGCCGGCAACCACCATATCCGTGGTCTGATGCTGGAAAGCTTCCTGGAACCGGGCCGACAGGACGACGGTGATGATCTGCGTTACGGCTGTTCGATTACCGATCCATGTCTGGGGTGGGCCCAGTCGGAGGCTCTGATCCGCTCACTGTAGACAGTAGCAGCTGGCCGGCCAGCACCAGCAGAACGCCTCCCATCAGCCGGTCCAGCCAGTGGCCAAACCGGTTAAATCCCCGGCGGACCCGGGGCAGGGTAAAGAACACGGCAACCATGGCAAACCACAGCCCGGTGGCCAGGGCCATGTAAATACCGTAGCCGGCCTGGAGCGCAATGGGCGTACCGGGGCTGATCACAACAGAGAACAGGGAGACAAAAAACAGCGTTGCCTTGGGGTTCAGGGCATTGGTCAGGAAGCCCAGTCGCAGGGCTGCAAGACCGGATTGCCCACCTGTCGGGTCCTGTTCCACATGAACGCCACCGGCCCGGGCCCGAAGACACTGCAACGCAATCCAGGCAAGGTAGAGGGCCCCCAGCACCTTGAGAACATTGAACAGCATGATCGATTGCTGGATCAGCAGGCCAATCCCCAGCAGGGAGTAACAGACATGCACCAGAATTCCCCCGCCGATACCGATTGCGGTCAGCAGCGCGTTTCTGCGGCTCTGGCAGAGCGCCTGTCTGAGCATTACCGCGAAATCCGGCCCGGGACTTGCCACTGCCAGCAAGTGGACAAGGGCCACCGTCAGAAATTCCGGCCAGTAACTCTGCATACTGCCAACTCCTCTCCTGCGCCTGCCGCGGTCTGAAAAGTATGACAGCATAGGCCGAATCCATGCTTTTTTCACGCTGTGGGTGAAACTTGCGATGGCTTCTATACTGAGATCACAACCTTCGAACCTTCCCTGTTCCCCACTGCCGGGAATGCCTGCCAGGAGACCTTTGTATGGAAAAGCGAGCCGTAGACGTTGCCATTATCGGAGCAGGTACCGCCGGTATGGTGGCATATCAGCGTGTGCGCAAAGCGACCGACAAGGTTGTGTTGATCGAAGGCGACCATTACGGAACCACCTGCGCCAGAGTCGGGTGTATGCCCAGCAAGCTGTTGATAGCGGCCGCCGACAACGCCCACCAGATGCAGCTTGGCGACCTTTTTGGCGTCTCTGCCGGTGCCACCCGGATCGATGGCAGGCGGGTTATGGAACGGGTGCGAACCGAACGGGACCGGTTTGTTTCTTCCGTCATTGATTCGGTTGAGAAATTTCCGGAAGCACATCGTCTGAAAGGCCACGCCAGGTTTGCCAGCCAGAATCGTTTGGTGGTGGGCGGCAATCTCGAGGTACAGGCCGCGCGTATCATCATCGCTACCGGTTCCCGGCCCAATATCCCAGGCTTTCTGAATGAAGCCGGGGACCGGCTGGTGGTAAACGACGATATTTTCGAATGGCAGGATCTTCCGGATTCGGTTGCGGTATTCGGTCCGGGCGTGATTGGTCTGGAGCTGGGGCAGGCGCTGAGCAGGTTGGGTGTTCGGGTCCGGATGTTCGGCGTCGGAGGGGCGGTCGGCCCGATCCAGGATGACGCCATTCGCGACTATGCGCTGAAAACATTCAACGACGAATTTCCGCTGGATCCGGATTCGGACGTAAAGAACGTTGAGCGGGTTAATGACGGTGTCGCCATAACTTTCGTGGATGGGAATGCTGGTGAAAAGACGGAAACCTTCGATTACCTGCTAGCGGCAACCGGGCGTCGGCCCAACGTCGACGGGCTGGATATCCAGAATGCCGAGATCCAACTGGATGAAAAGGGCATGCCCCTGTTTGATCCCCATACCCTGCGTTGTGGCCATAGCCACATATTTATCGCCGGCGATGCCAATAACAGTCTGCCACTGTTGCACGAGGCAGCCGACGAGGGCCGGATAGCTGGCGACAACGCGGCTTCTTACCCGGATGTGCGAACCGGACTTCGCCGGACGCCGTTGGCGGTGGTTTTCACCGATCCGCAGATTGCGACGGTCGGGCTGACGATTCACCAGGTGGGCGAGCGTTGTCGCGGTTGCTTTGCCGTCGGAGAGGTGTCCTTCGAGGATCAGGGGCGCAGTCGGGTGATCGGCAAAAACCGGGGGCTACTGAGGGTTTACGGTGAGCATGGTAGTGGGCTCTTTATGGGAGCCGAGATGTTTGGCCCTGCCGCAGAGCACATCGCCCATCTGCTTGCATGGTCTGCCCAGCGAAGACTGACCGTCACTGAAATGCTGGAAATGCCGTTTTATCATCCGGTCATCGAGGAAGGTTTGAGAACCGCACTGAAAGACCTCAACCGCAATCTCAGTATCGGCCCGGCGCCAGAAGAAGGCTGCACCGACTGTGGGCCGGGTGTCTGAGCCGGCCCTTGATCGGGATCAACAGGTTTGGGGCTGACTCTGGGATATCGTTCCTTCTGGAGCTCTTGCGTTCCGCTGGCGGCGGGCCCAGATCTTTTCATGGAAGAAATAGGCAACGGTATTAATGGCCGGTTCCACCATGGCGATCAGGCTTCCGATGAGGATGTCACCTGTGAGCAGGTAAGCCACGGTAAAGGCGACGGTAAAGTGGGTAAGGGCGAACGTCACCGTCTTGATCAGCGACTGGTCGCCATTCGTGCCATGGTTGTGTACGAACAGTTTTAAAGCGCTCATGGTTCTCTCCGGTGACGTTTGAGCATGTTTCCATTACACGCCGGTTGAGAATGATTTTTAAATGAATTGTATTGAGGGTTTCGATAGTCCCAAGCTATCTTTTTAGGGGGGTTCTATAGTGTTATGCAGCGTCGCTATCACCGAGATTAGCAAACTAAACTTCCCGGCGTCCGGCCAACGGGCGTATCTTAGAGCTTATCCTGTTCACATAACTGCCAAGGAGACGCGTTATGGGTAAGAATTTTATTGGTCTAGATACCGAGAAAACGGCAAAACTTGCAGATTCTCTGAATGATCTGCTGTCCAACTATCAGATCTTTTACATGAATGTTCGTGGATACCACTGGAACATCAAGGGCGACAACTTCTTCGAGCTCCACGTCAAATTTGAAGAGCTGTACGACGATCTGCTACTAAAAATTGACGAGATCGCAGAGCGGGTACTGACGCTTGGCCATCGCCCGGCTCACGCCTACAGCACCTACATAGAGCGATCTGAAGTTCCGGAGCGCAAAGATGTTTCCGACGGCAAGGAAGCGATGGAGAACATCGTGGAAAGTTTTGCCAAACTGATCGGCAAACAGCGCACATTGCTTAGCCTGGCCGGAGAGGCGGAAGACGAGGGCACCGTTGCCCTGATGAGCGACTATATCTCGCAGCAGGAAAAGACTGTCTGGATGTACCGCAGTTATCTCGGTCACTGAGTTCAGCGAACTGAATGAATGGCGACCTTCGGGTCGCCATTTTTTTGTCATTTTCATCGATTGGTAATCGTAGTGACTCGAAACTGACGCCGAAATGTCACGCCTTTGACCTAGCGTGTGTAGGGATTCTCTACATCAAGCTATTCCAGAGGCGCAATGTCATGTTTCGAAAGACCCTGCTTTCCGCAACCATACTTTCTTCCCTATTGGGCCTGAGTGCCTGTACCGATGACGGTGACGATGGCGCTGATGGTGCCAATGGCACCAGTAAATCGCTGATCGAACTCAACGTTTTGGGCACCTACCAGGCTCCGGGTGATGTGTTCGACGTGGGCGCTGCCGAGATTGTTGCCCACGACCCGGCCAACCAGCGTCTGTTCGTGGTTAATGCCGGTGCATCGACGGTGGATGTACTGGATATTCAGGATCCCTCCCAGCCGGTTCTTTTGCAGACCATTGATGCGACCGCCGAGGGCGCCTCTGCAAACAGTGTTGCTGTTTACGGAGATCTGGTTGCTGTGGCTATCGAGGCAGACATCAAGCAGGACAACGGCAAGGTGGTTTTCTACAACACCACAGATCTCGGCAAAGTCGGAGAGGTCACGGTTGGCGCTCTGCCGGACATGGTGACCTTTACCCGAGACGGCATGAAAGTGCTGGTAGCGAACGAAGGTGAGCCCAGCGACGACTACACCAATGATCCGGTCGGATCCGTCAGCATTATTGATCTGTCGGCGGGCGTCGCCGGGGCCACAGTAACCACGGCAGGATTCGAGGACTTCAATGCCGATGAGGCAGCCCTGAAAGCGAGCGGGGTGCGGGTATTTGGTCCGGGCGCAACTGTCGCCCAGGACATGGAGCCGGAATACATTGCCGTCTCTCTGGATAACAAGACGGCCTGGGTCGCCCTGCAGGAAGCCAACGCCGTTGCCGAGCTGGACATTGAAGCCGGCGTGATCAATGCGATCCTGCCCCTGGGTTTCAAGGACCACAGCGTTATTGGCAATGAGCTGGACGCCAGCAATCGGGACAGCGGTATCAACATCCGGAACTGGCCGGTAAAAGGCATGTATATGCCGGATGCGATCACCAGCTATGGCTACAACGGCAAGACCTATTACATCACCGCCAACGAAGGCGATTCCCGGGATTATGACGGCTTCTCCGAAGAGTACCGGCTTGAAGATCTTACCCTGGATGCCACGGCCTTCCCAAACGCGGCCGATCTTCAGCTGGAGGAGAACCTTGGCCGTATCAACGTGACTTCAACCATGGGTGTCAGCAATGGATGTGACCCCAGTGACCCGGCGACAGATGCAGAAGTCGACTGCGAATACAGCGAAATCTACACCTATGGCGCGCGGTCTTTCTCCATCTGGTCCGCCGATGGCAAGCGGGTCTTCGACAGCGGCAGCGAATTCGAACGTATCACCGCCAGTCTGCTGCCAGACAACTTCAACGCTACCAACGATGAGAATAATTTCGACAACCGATCCGATGACAAGGGTCCGGAGCCTGAGGCGGTGACCGTTGGCACAATCAACGGCCAGACCTTCGCGTTTATCGGTCTTGAACGGATTGGCGGGATCATGGTCTACGACGTGACCAACCCCCAGAATCCGGAATTTGTTCAATACCTGAATAACCGCGATTTCTCGGTGTCCGATGCAGATCTTCAGGCCGGAATGGCGGGTGATCTTGGACCGGAGGGCATTGCCTTTATCGCCGCAGAAGACAGCCCCAATGGGCAGCCCTTGCTGGCAGTGGGTAATGAAATCAGCGGAACCACCACCCTGTACGGTATTGACGTGATTGAACTGACTGCGAACTGAGTTCAGGGCCTGAACGAAACCCGGGAGTATCGTTATCGGTGCGCCCGGTTTTTTTTTCCGCCTCAGACAGCGACTTTCAACGGCGGCACTTCCTGATGGAGGAACCACTTCTCAGTCACCACTTTTCTGGTAAACCAGTGCGAGCGCATCAGGCTGCTGGCCAGTGGCATCTTGACCCAGTCCGGAACCTGCCAGCCCTGATCCGTGTCCGCTGCGCGGTTGCCAAAGCGTTCGGCAATGGCATCGCCGTAGACCTGCAATGAAGACGCTGAATAATCCGGCGCGTTCCGTATCACATCCGCCGCAAGCAGCGCCGATTCGATTGCTGGCCGGATGCCTTCACCGCTCTGGGTGTAGGCCAGGCCGGCGGAATCGCCGATCAGCAGAATGCCGTCGTCCACCAAAGGCCGCTCTGCATGGGCATAAAGCAGATAGGCGTGGCCCTTGAAGCGCCCCGGCAGGTCCTCCGGGATGCGTCCGGTGGACTTCATATCATCGACAAACGCCTGGAGATGACCGGTCAGCTTGTGGTTGTCCTCCCGGCCCAGGCCGATATTCAGGTAATTGCCTTTGCGAAAGACCCAGGCATAGCCCTTGAGATCGCGACAGAACCAGAGCTCCGGGGTATCGCCTCGGGCTTCGCAAGCCGAGGCCTGCTCCGGTGTCATTTCAAACTCTACCTCTTTGGCGGCGACGACGGTCTCATGGCCACCCGGACCGTCGCCAAGTAACCGTGCAACCGGGCAGAAATGGCCACCGGCGCCGACCACCAGGGGTGCTGCCCAGGTGCCGTTGATCACCCAGTTGCCGTCTCTTCGGACGATGGATTTCACCGGCGTGGCAAGCCGCTTGGGGCTGTTTACGCGGCCGAGCAGATAATCGTCGAACTCACACCGGCGGATGCCATAACTGACCACCTCGCCGTGATCGTTTTCAACGGCCTGCTGGCCCATCATGCCGATGCGGAAACGACGAATGGGCTGAATTGTTCGTCCTTTGCCGTACTCCTCGGGGTTAATGTTAAGGGTTTCCATAACGGCAGGGGTCACCCAGCCTGCACAGGTCTTGTCCCGTGGGAAATCCTGCTTGTCGATGATCAATACTTTTTTGCCGCTGTTCTCAAGAGCGCTGGCCAGGGTGGAGCCGGCTGGGCCGGCACCGACGATGATCAGGTCGTAATAGTCCATCAGGCCTCCTCGGGTGCGGCAGGAAAGTTGTAGAGATCCTGTCTGTTCTGGGGCAGCTTGTTGTTATCGCCGTGACTGAAGACCACCTGGAACAGCTGCAGGGAGCCGGCCCTGAAGGCGGCGATGGAGCCGGCCAGATACATGCGCCAGGCTCGGGTGAAGTGGCCATCGTACATGGCGGTTACCTTGTCTTCGTTCTCGTTGAAGCGCTCCATCCAGTGGCTCAGGGTCTGGGCGTAATGCAGGCGGAGATTCTCCACATCCAGCACCGAGAAATCACCGTGCTCGCAAATCTGCATGAATTCGCCGATGCTCGGTGGGTAGGCGCCGGGGAAGATGCGTTTCTCGATCCAGGCATTCATCAGCATCGGGCGATTACGGCCAATGCTGTGCAGAAGCGCGATGCCGTCGGGTTTCAGGCTCCGCTTGATGAGCTCGGCCAGGGCTTCGTAGTTTTCCTTGCCCACGTGTTCCAGCATGCCGATGGAGACAAAGGCATCATACTGTCCGCTGATATTGCGGTAGTCGTCTTCGACGTATTCCACCAGATGATCCAGCCCCTGTTTGCGGGACTCTTCCCTGGCATAGGCCAACTGTTCCCTGGAGATGTTGTAGGAGTGCACCTTGACGCCGTAGTTGCGGGCCATGTAGCGGGCCAGCCCGCCCCAGCCGCAACCGGCTTCGACCACGGTCATGCCGGGTTTGAGCCGAAGCTTGCGACAGACGTGTTCCAACTTTGCCAGCTGGGCTTGTTCCAGGGACAGGTCCGGGCTCTCATAATAGGCGCAGGTGTACTGCATTTCTGCGCTGTCCAGCCAGAGTTGGTAAAACTCGTTGCCCAGGTCGTAATGGTGGTGAATGTTTTCCTTGGCCTCGGAGATACCGGTTGAGCGGGGATTGTGATTTCGCCACAGGGCTTCCAGCCATTTCGGCCATTTCTGGCGCGCCCGATGAACTGAGCGGTAGAGGGTTTCCATCAGGTCAGGCAGGTCGCCTTCTACCTCCAGGCGACCGGCGCTGTAGAGATCGCCGAACGCCAGGTTGGGATTGGTTACCAGTGCGTATAGGGCTTTGGGGTCGGTCAGGTGCAGAGTGAACTGTGCGTGTTGGCCCTCCGGTTCGATGACATCGCCGTTCCAGAGCCGGAAGCGGAGAGGAGGTGATCCCGCCATACGCATGAGCTTGGCAATCAGCCAGCGCTCATAAGTGTGCGGTGACCGATCAACGTGTGTGCTTTCCAGTGGCAGCGTCAGAACGTGGCTTTTGGATTCTTGCCCGTTGTCACGGGGTTTCTGGGCAGTGCTCTGGTTCATGGACTCCGCTCTCCCTTGATAACCTCAACATCAATGTTTTTGTCGACGTATTTACGTCAGGGTTCCCGAATACCAGTCTGAGAATCGCCGGTTGTCCGTTCAGTATAGAAAAGGCTGAGATTTTGTCAGGTTGAGCAAGAATAGAAGAGAGTTATCGGAAGGATAGCGACGCACAAAATAGAAGGGTAAAAAAAATACCGGGCCCTGAGGCCCGGTATTTTTGGTCAGTATGAAGAGCTCATACCAAACCATTCCGGGAAAATCACAATCAGTGCCAGCACAAACATCTGTATCAGGATGAATGGCAGGACACCCTTGTAGATATCCGTTGTTCGCACCTGGGGTGGTGCGACCCCCTTCAGATAGAACAACGAGAACCCGAATGGTGGTGTAAGGAAGCTGGTTTGCAGGTTCATCGCGATCAGGATGGCGAACCAGAGCATGTTGATGCCCATGGCTTCTGCCACTGGCGCAAGGATCGGCACGATGATGAAGGAGATTTCAACGAAGTCGATGAAGAAACCCAGCACCAGGATGACCACCATGGCCAGAATGATAAAGCCCCACTTTTCACCGGGCAGCTGGAGCAGCCACTCTTCCAGCAGGTAGTCGCCGCCGGTGTAGCTGAACACCATGGAGAATGCGGTGGCACCGATCAGGATTGCGAAGACCATGGCGGTCACCTTCACGGTGTCCTTGGACGCATCCCACACCATTTTGAAAGAAAACTGCCGGTAGATAATCGCCAGAACCACAGCGCCAACGCCACCGAGGGCGGATGACTCGGTTGGCGTGGCAATGCCGGTGAAAATCGAGCCCAGAACCACCACAATCAATGCCAGCGGCGGAATGATCGCCAACAGCGCATTGAAGATTTCCTTCTTGCGGGATACGCCTGGCTCATCCGGCATGGCCGGAGCAGTTTCAGGCTTCAGTCTGGTCAGAACCAGGATATACACGATATATAGTCCGACCAGCACGATGCCGGGCCAGACCGCGGCCTTGAACAGATCCCCGACCGGAAGGCCAAGCACGTCACCCAGGATGATGAGGATGATTGAGGGCGGTACGATCTGGCCAAGAGTACCGGAGGCACAGATAGTCCCGGTGGCCAGCCGCTTGTCATACTTGTGGGCCAGCATCACAGGCAGCGAGATCAGGCCCATGGCCACCACACTGGCGCCCACGACCCCGGTAGAAGCTGCCAGAAGGGCACCAACCAGAATCGTCGAAATGGCCAGGCCGCCAGGCAGGCCGCCAAACAGCCGCCCCATGGAGGTCAGCAGCTGCTCTGCCAACCGGGTGCGCTGAAGCACCACGCCCATGAAAATAAACAGAGGCACAGCCATCAGAACGGTATTTTGCATCACGCTCATGATGCGATAGGGCATGAAGGCAAAGAGGTCCATGCCCTCGGCGAATATTCCGAAAAACAGTGCAACGCCACCGAAGGTGAATGCTACGGGGAAGCCCAGCATCAGCATCAGCAGGGCGACACCGAACATAATCATACCGATCATGCGAGGCCTCCTGCGCTGTGCTCACCTTCGTATTCTTTCTCTCCCGACATAACCCGTATCGCATAGGTGACCATATTCAGGCCAGCAATGCCGATGAAGACTGCACTGATAGGGATGACAGACTTGATAATCCAGCGGTGGGGCAGACCGCCGGGATCGCCACTGCCTTCACCCATGTTGTAGGAGTCCAGGGCAAAATCGTAGCCATATATGCCGATCAGGTAGGCAAAGGGAATAACAAAAATAATTGCACCCACCAGGTTTACCCAGGCCTTGGCCTTGTTGCTCCACTTGGTGTAGAAAACGTCGACCCGAACATGACCATCCGTGCGCAATGCGTAGGGTATACCCAGCAGGAACACCACCGAATATAGGTGCCACTCCATTTCCTGCATGCCGATTGAAACGTTATTGAAGGCGTAGCGGGCTACAACGTCGTAAAAGACGTTGGCTGCCATAAGTATCATCGCGACACAGGCAACCCAGCCACAGAATGTGGACAGGCGCGAGAGCCCCTCGTCCAGTTTGATAATCCACCGCATTGATGATCCCCCGCCAGGAGAGCTGGCGCTTTTTCAGTTGCTATAAACGACAAAACCGGGATCACTCGTAGAGCGATCCCGGCTCCGTTTCAGCCTATATCTTACTCGACTTCGGCCATGGTGTTGAGGTAAGCGCGCTCGGAAATGTTGGTGTAAGCGCGGCTCTGCTCAAGATAGTTCTGCTGGGACTCGATGATCTTGGCAGCCATGTCGCTTTCAGCAGCTGCTTCTTTCAGCAGCTTGTTGTTGGCGGCATACATCGCGTCGAAAATGTCATCCGGGAACTGCTTGATCTGGACATTCGGGTATTCTTCACGAATGTTGGCCCAGGCTTCGGCGTTGGCGTGCTGGGAATGAACCAGCATGTCGTAGGAAGCGGTACGCATTGCAACACGCATGATTTCCTGCAGGTCCGCCGGCAGCTTCTCCCATACCCGCTTGTTGATCAGGAACTGGAGCTCGGTGGCCGGCTCATGCCAACCAGTGTAGTAGTAGTCGGCAATCTGCTGGAAACCGAGACGAAGGTCCAGAGCTGGGCCTACCCACTCAACCGCATCGATGGTGTTGCGCTCAAGTGCGGTATAGAGCTCACCCGGAGCGATGTTGGTGGGGTTTACGCCAACTTCAGCAAACACTTCACCAGCAAAGCCGGGGATGCGCATTTTCAGACCTTCCAGGTCTTCCAGGGAGTTGATTTCCTTGCGGAACCAGCCACCCATCTGCACGCCGGTGTTACCGCCCGGGAAGGACAGCATGTTGTGGGGCTCATAGACTTCCTGCATCAGTTCCATGCCGCCGCCATGGTAGAACCAGGCGTACTGTTCCATGGCGTTCATGCCAAACGGCATGCTGGTGAAGAACAGGGTCTCGGGAACCTTGCCTTTCCAGTAGTAGGATGCGGAGTGGCCCATGTCGTACTGACCAGCCTTGACCATATCAAACACACCCAGCGGGGCTTTGTGTTTGTTGGCGGAGTCGATGCGGACTTTGAGTCGTCCGTCAGACATTTTCTCTACGGTTTCGGCAAAGCGCTTGGTGGTATCACCGAAAATCGGGAAGTTTGGCCCCCAGGTTTCTGCAAGGCGGAGTGTAAAGGTGTCTTGGGCGAGCGCCTGTGTGGAGGCAAAGGTTGTTGCCACAGCCAGCACAGCCGCGGAAAGAACAGAACGGATCTTCATTGCTCTTCTATCCTCTTATCTTTTTTGTGGGTCGAGGGTCCCCCTTTTGGGGAAAAACCACTCTTGATGCTAGTTCACGTTAGCAATTATCGTTAACAAACGAAATCAAAAACCGCCAGGTGTACGACCTTGGTCGTAAGGCGGATCAGAGGTCTTCCATCCGGCCAATCTGGCTGGCGAGACGCATGGCCTCGTGTTCTTCCAGGGCCAGAAGGTCTTCCAGCAGTAACTTGGCTTCCGGAATTTCCGCCTTTCCGATCAGGGAGTCGTAGAGGTCCATGACCTGGTCGTGGAAATGGAATACCTCTTTGGCGATGTCAGTGAACGACATGGAGGCGTAGTGAGTGTAGGAGTCGGCGCTGGCCCTGATCGGCTTATGGTTCAGATAGTCGTACATGCGGGTGTGCATGGCCTTGGGATCAGCCTGCCTCTCAAATTCAGTGACGGCTTTTTCCAGCAGGGCCTCGTGGCCAGCAAGATAATCAAGCAGCGCACTGGCACGTTCGTCGTTGTTCAGTTTGGCGGATTCCTTCAAGCATCGTGAAAGATACGCGTGCAGTTGCCGGGTCCATTCGATAAGGTCCTCGAACGTTTTTATCTCCATTGAATTGCTCCTTGCCGGGGCGGATCGTTTGTAGTTGGCTTTACTGGTAAGTCTAGTCAAAATTAGGGGTCATGGGTTACCTGTACCGGACCCGGGAACCAGCGGAGCGGAAATTGGCCATGGCAACGACACTCGGCATCATTGAAGGATTCTACGGCCCCATGTGGACCTGGCAGGAACGTCGGCAGCTGGTCCGCACTCTGGCCCCCCACGGTTACGGATTTTATCTCTATGCCCCCAAGGCCGATGCCTTCCTCCGTCGCAAATGGCAACAGCCCCACCCGCCGGCGATGGCTTCGGAACTGGCGGAATTCTCGCGCTTCTGCCGGCATGAGGGGGTGCGTTTCGGGGTGGGTCTGAGCCCGTTCGAGGTGTTCAACCGTTTTGACGATGAGGCTCGCGCAGCGTTGGCAGAAAAACTCGCACTGCTTGAACGCATGGGCATTGATGAGCTGGCCATACTGTTTGATGACATGCGCTCAGATACTCCTGACCTTGCTGGCATCCAGGCAGACATAGTGCACTGGGTTCGTGAGCGCACAGCCATCAGGCACATTAGTGTCTGCCCCAGTTACTATTCCGATGACCCCGTGCTGGACCGGGTATTCGGAGAGCGCCCGGCGGATTATTTGGAGACCCTCGGACGCAAGCTGGACCACTCGGTCAACGTCTTCTGGACCGGCGAGGAGGTGTGTTCCCGGGAAATATCCCCCGGGCACCTGAAACGGGTCGGGGATCTGCTCGGGCGCAAGCCCGTACTCTGGGATAACTACCCGGTCAATGATGGTGACCGCATGTCTCAACACCTGCATCTTCGCGCATTCACCGGGCGGCCCGCGGCAAATGCGGCGCACCTGGCCGGCCACGGAATCAATCCGGCGCTGCAGCCTACATTAACGGCGATTCCGGCCATCACACTGGCAGAGTCCTATCGCCTGGGCCCCTCCTATCAATACGGTCAGGCGTTCCGCCATGCAGCCCGGGAAGTGCTCGGCAGGGAGCTGGCGGCCCAGCTGCACTCAGATTTACTGGTGCTTCAGGATGCTGGTCTGGGCCGGATCAGTGATGAAAAGCGGCAGAGTCTTCAGCATACCTACGATGCCTTTGACCACCCCGCGGCCAACGAGATCCTGCGCTGGTTGGAGGGTGAATATCAGGTGACTGATGAGATGGTGGCAACGCAGTAGCCTCGCCGGCTACCGGAGATAATACTCGACCGTTGAGACCACCCGAACGGTTTTCACCGGTTGTTGCCCTTCCATGATGCCCGGTGCCTGATCCCGTGCCAGAATCTGGAAAACGCCCTGATTGGCCCGGCGCAGACCTCCGAGTTCCGCCTTGGCATCCTGGGCGAACTGGTCGGCGGCTTCCCGGGCCGATGCGGTGGCCTCGGCAATCATCTCGGGCTTGATATCGTTGAGACCGTTAAACAGATAGGTGGGGCCTGAGGGGCCATAGTCCGAAGACAGCACCACCCCCGAGTCCACCAGCTCACTGACCCCCTGGGCGGCCTGTCGAATCCGGTCGATATCGGTGCTGCGAACCATCAGAGTCTGGCTGATGATGAATTTCTGTTCGCCGTTATTGGCCTGGTAGGGGTTGGCCCTGGTATCCGTGACATCCAGGCGCTGGAGCTCGACTGCATCCTGGTCAATGGCCTGCAGCTTCAGAAATGCCATGATCGCATCCCGGCTACTTCTGGCCTTGTCCTGGGCCTCACTCAGCGACGCCCCGGTCGCAACAAATCGGATGGGCCACAAGGCAAGATCTGCATTCACTTCCCGTTCAGCCACACCCTTGACGGTGACATAGCGGTCGCCGGTGCGCAGGTCGGTAAGGCCGTTGCCGATCAGGGCGGCGGAGATAATGGCGCTGATGCCGAGAATCAGTGAGGCGAGAAGTTTCATGGAGTGTTCCCTGTGTTGCACAACCGGAAAGTTCCGGAAAGCGTCCGTTTGACAGCTGCTATCCTGAAGATCAGGAACAAGATTAGCGCTTCACGCCCCAGGCTGAAAGGGAGGAATCATGACGGCTGTGAAAGTTGAGTGTGTCAAAGGCAACATCGCCGCACAGCAGGATATGGATGTAATCGTGAATGCTGCCAATGCCGAACTTCTGCCCGGCAGTGGCGTGGCCGGTGCCATTCACAGTGCTGCCGGCCCGGGGCTGGCAGAGGAATGCCGCGCACTGGCGCCCATCAGGCCAGGCCAGGCCGTAATCAGTTCGGCCCATAACCTGCCGAACCAGTATGTCATCCACTGCCTGGGGCCGGTCTACGGAGTTGATGAGCCATCCGACCGTTTGCTGGCGGATTGTTTCAGGAACGCCCTGTTGCTGGCAGATCGTCATGGGCTGGTGTCCATTGCCTTTCCTGCCATCTCTACCGGTGTTTTTGGTTACCCGTTGCAAGATGCAGCCGCCGTGGCCATGAAAGCGGTCGCCGACACCCGGGCGGATCTCAATTCTGTTCGCCTTGTCCGGTTTGTCCTGTTCAGCGATCAGGACCTTTCCATATTCGATGAAGCCCTCAAGCACGAATCGGGCGTGGCAGATCGGTAGCGGCGATTTCTAGTCACAGGTCTTGTCGGTCGATCGGCTGAAACGGGCCTGCATGGCTTTGCGTTCGCGCTCGGAGTCCTGGAATTCGTCGGGCAGGGGCTGGATGAAGTAAACGAAGTCACCTTTTGCGCGATTCCGGTCCAGTGGTGGTTCGTTGACGTCCGAAGGCCAGAATACCGGACTGACAACGGCAACAGATAACTCTGGTGCTCGCTGTTTCAGCAATGCCACCGTTCCCAGCCCCTCTTCGCTGTGGAAGGTGCCGGTCAGGTGCAGGACCTGGTGCCCCGGATACTCTGCCCGGGCCTGAAGAATGCGGGCGGCCATGGTGTTGTCCCGGAGCAACTGGGCCTTGTAGGTGTTCTCCATCCGCTGGCTCATGGTGTCGTCAGCCTGATGGCTGGCGCCAATGGCTGCCATGAACTTTTCCCGGTAAGCCGGGGTGTCCATGAAGGGATCGGCGGGTAACTTCTGCTTTATGGTCTCAGAGACACTGCCGAGGTACTCAGGGCCTTTCCGGCCCACACAGCGGACAACGTCTGCCGGCGCATTGGCAGCGATCACCGGCAGATTGAGCTGGCGTGCAAATTCCACCAGTGGTCGGTAGGAGCCGCGGTAGTTGTCCCAGGCGCCGGCATCCTCAATCATTTCGGTTTCGCCGATCTCACCCTGCAGATACCCATTCAGCTCATCCTGATGGTCCAGATTGAACTGCTCCATGGCAAGAACCTGCTCTGGCCGCAGCCGATACAATGCCGCCTGAAGCCGGGACTGCAGAAGATGGGAACCGTGGTGCCCATGGTATTCCCCCACAACCACGACATCCGTGTTGACCAGTCGCTGCGCCAACTCCTCCGGAGTCAGGACGGTGTTGTTTTCCGGCCGCACTATCCGGGCATCGTACTGGGTTTGAGGTGCCGACAGTGTGGCTTCCTGAGCATTTGAAGAAGGCATGGCGGTACATCCGTTCAGAGCAGAGAGTGAGGCAAATAGCAGGGCGGGCGCGAGAACTTTCATGGTATTCCTTACGTTATGATCACAGTCAGGATCTTTTTTCGCGTTCTTTGCGCCAGTCCGGCCCCAATCTTTCTTCCACGTATTCCCGGATGAATTGGCGCACTCTCTGGGAGGGCGTTACATCCTCCTGCTTGCACAGTTCCTCAAAGGCGGCCTTTTTGTCCGGGTCGATCAGCAGCGTCAGGCGGGCAGTGCGTTTTTCCATAGGGTTGTTCTTCACGTCTGGTGATTTTCAGATATGTTAATCAGATTAACATTGAATGGATATGAAATGAGCATATAATTTACAGGCATCCGTTGCAATTCCTGAACCTTGGCAATTAACGAGCCTTTCATGCCGCATCGCGCCCACCTGTTCTCACTCCGGATGGCTCACGCATTCCGGGAAGCCTGCATTGATGAACCCTATCGGGGCCGCCGTTTCCTGCGCGACCTGATGGCCGGTGTAACGGTGGGTATTATTGCCATACCACTGGCCATGGCGCTGGCGATTGCCAGTGGTGTTGCGCCGCAGCACGGGCTCTATACCGCCATTATCGCCGGGTTTGTGATCGCACTGACCGGTGGCAGCCGGTTCAGTATCTCCGGCCCCACCGCCGCCTTCGTGGTCATTCTGTACCCCATCGCCCAGAGCTATGGGCTGGGCGGTTTGCTGTTGGCCACTTTGATGTCCGGCGTTCTGCTGATTCTTATGGCCCTGATGCGCCTGGGCCGCTTCATTGAGTATATTCCCGAGTCTGTCACCCTGGGGTTCACCGGAGGCATTGCGGTGGTGATTGCCACTCTGCAGGTCCGGGACTTTCTGGGCCTGCCGGTTGGCGATATGCCCGAACACTACTGGGACAAGCTCGCGCTGCTGGCAGGAGCGCTGCCGGAGTTCGATGGCATGAGCACGCTTGTGGCCGGTGTCACCCTCGCCTGCATGTTGCTCTGGCCAAAACTTAAAACCCCGGTGCCACCCCACCTGCCGGCCGTGGTGATCGGGAGTCTTCTGGCGCTGTGGTTGAATGCCCTGGGCGCATCGGTTGAGACTATCGGCTCAAGATTCAGCTATCTGTTGCCGGATGGTTCAGTGGGGGCCGGTATTCCGCCTTTTTTGCCGGAATTTGCCTGGCCCTGGCAGCAGGCGGGGGCAGCGGGCGCGCCGATCGGGGTGTCCTGGTCGCTGGTCCGGGATCTGCTGCCAGCAGCCTTTGCCATCGCCATGCTCGGTGCTATCGAATCCCTGCTCTGTGCCGTGGTACTGGATGGCATGACCGGCAAACGTCACAGCGCCAACAGCGAGTTAATGGGGCAGGGCCTGGGCAACATCATTACGCCGTTTTTCGGCGGCATTACTGCGACCGCAGCCATTGCACGTTCGGCAGCCAATTACCGCGCCGGCGCCGAGTCACCGGTATCCGCAATGGTTCATTCTCTGGTGGTGCTACTCGCCCTGGTGTCGCTGGCGGGGCTACTGGCGTACCTGCCCATGCCGGCCATGGCGGCCTTGCTGATTATGGTGGCCTGGAACATGAGTGAGGCGCCCAAGTCGCTGCATCTGCTGAAAACAGCGCCGCGCAGCGACATTCTGGTTTTTCTCACCTGTTTTTCGCTCACGGTATTGCTGGATATGGTGATTGCCATCACCACCGGCGTTTTGCTGGCGGCGGTCCTGTTCATGCGGGAAATGGCACAGATGACCCGGGTCACGGATATCACCCTGAGCAATCGTATTGCTGACTACAAACTGCCCGATGGCTGGCAGGTCTTCAAGATCAACGGGCCTCTGTTCTTTGCCGCCGCCGACCGGATCTTCGGTGAGCTGGCGGCTCTGTCCCGCAATGCCCGCGGGTTCATCCTTTATATGGACGGCGTCACGATTCTCGATGCCGGCGGGCTGTCCGCCCTGAACAAGCTCATCGCCACCTGTGAACGGGACGGCACTCAGATCGTCATTGCCGATCTCCAGTTTCAGCCTTTGCGAACCCTCGCTCGCGCCGGGGTTACGCCGGTAGCTGGCGTTAGCCGCTATACTTCCTCCCTGGACGAAGCCTTGCGTCTGATTTCTCGACCCGGCACTGAGACTGATCAGTCTTCCGGATAAAACGTTGATTTTTAAAGTCTCCGAATGGTTTACCCTTTGGCGATGAGAATCCGTCCAAAAAAAGGAATGACATGCTGCCTTTCCGGCTGATCGACCGAGTGAAATTCATACTGGAGCGCCAACTGGTGAAGGGTGCCGGGTTTCAGCTTCTTGTGGTCGGTGTGTTTATCGGCCTGATATCGCTGATCGGCGGCCTCCTGGTGGTTCCCCAGGGCGGTGACTTCGAGGAGCCGGGCTCGGCCATCTGGTGGGCTTTCCTGAGACTGACTGATCCCGGTTATCTGGGTGATGATGTAGGGACCTGGCAGCGCTTTGTTTCAACCCTACTGACCATCAGCGGTTATGTGGTGTTTATGGGCACCCTGGTGGCCATCCTGACACGGTGGTTGATTGCCAAAATGGCGGACCTTGAGCGGGGCCTCACGCCGGTGACACTCAAAAACCATGTGGTGGTGTTGGGCTGGACCAGCCAGACGCTGCCCCTGCTCTCCGAGTTGCTGGGTTCCAGCGGCCGGATGAGACGGTTTCTGGAAAAGCATGACGCCCAGAAGCTCAACCTTGTCGTGCTGTCGGAGGACGCCTCTGCGGCTCAGGTTCATGAACTTCGGAGCGAACCAGGTATCGGCCGCCGAGCCCGCCAGATCATCCTGCGTTCAGGGTCGGCGATCCAGCCGGATGCCCTGCACCGGGTGGCCTGCCTGGATGCAGCGGCCGTGATCGTTCCCAGCGCAGCCCATGAGGCCGGCAGCCTGGTGACATCGGATGTGGAAACGGTTAAGGCGCTGCTTTCCATTGCCGCCCAGGCAAGACACTTTCAGGCTTCCTTGCCGTTCGTCGTGGCTGAGATCCAGGACGTCCGAAAGTTACCGGTGATTGAACGGGCCTATCCCGGCGCGGTGGAAGTCGTGGCCGGCGATGCGACCATCAGTCGTCTCATGGTTCAGAACATTCTTCATCCCGGGCTGTCGGAGGTTTACAACGAGTTGCTCACGGCCGGCGAGGGCAACGAAATCTATATCCGGGGCGGAGAATCGCTGGGCGGAATGACGCTTGGTGAGCTGGCCGCGGCACGGCCCGAGGTTATCGTGTTGGGGCTTCTGAAACATCGCGATGCAGGCTGGGACGTCCAGCTGCTGGCACCTTCAGACTCGCGAATTGATCCGGCCGATCGCGTCGTCATTATGGCCCGGGACTACTCCGAGACCGAACCCGATCCCAAAAAGGCAACCTTGCCAGGGCTGGAGAGAGGACAAGCGGTGCGTGTCGACCGGCATGCCGATCAGGCGAATCACCGGGTTCTGGTGTTGGGCTGGAACCGGCGGGTGCCCAGTCTGATCGCGGAATTTCTGAGCTACGGACACCGTCATTTTGAAGTGGACCTGGTTTCCGTGGTTCCGAGAGCCGAGCGGGAACAGGCCATTGCCCAGTACGTGGAGAATTCCGAACGCCTGACCTGTCGGCATATCGAGGCGGATTACATGGTGGAAGGTGAGCTGCGCCGGATTGGGCCGGCGGGCTACGATACCGTGATCCTGCTTAGCAGCGACCGTCTGGCCTCAGGCGAAGAGGCCGATGCTCGGGCGATGGTAGGTTACCTCCAGCTTGAGGATATCCTGGCCGAGTTTGCCCGAAGGCCCCAGCTGATAATGGAGCTGAGTGACCCGGATAACCGCCACCTTTTGTACGGGCACCAGAGTGAAATGTTGATCAGTCCCATGATTCTGAGTCACGTTCTGGCCCAGGTTGCCCTGCGGCGGGAGCTTCGGATCGTGCTGGATGAGCTGTTCACCGTTGGCGGTGCCGAGATCCAGTTCCGGGACCCCGCGGACTACCCATTGCCCGCCAGTGCGACTTTTCAGGTTCTGGAGAAGACTGTGGCAGCAGAAGGTGAACTTGCCCTGGGTGTCTTTCGCAACAAGGCCAATGAACGTGGGCGTCACCTGCAACTGAATCCGTCCCGGAAGGACTATCTGGAGTTGCAGCCGGGCGACCGGCTGGTGGTGATGTGCCTGACCTGATCGGTCATCAGTCGATGCTCTCGAGCAGGGCCGCCATGATGTCGTCCATGACCACGAAGCCTTTGAGATCATTGTCGGCCAGAACCAGAAGACGCTTTACCCGGTATTTGCTCATCAGGCTCGCCGCATGTCGGACGTTCAGGTTCTCACCGACGCTGATCACAGGCTTGGCGCAGGCGTCGTAAACATTCAGAAGATCTATATCGCCGTCTTCGGCGATGACGGTTTTCAGTACATTGGTATAGGTAATCAGCCCCCAGGCATCGTGCTCGCTTGTCTTTTCCACCACCAGAGACTTCAAAGAATGCTGCTTCATCTTTGAAAGCGCCTCACGGATGCTGGCAAACGGAGAGATGGTAACTACGTCCCGCACCATCACATCTTTGACCAGTTTCATGGCTGTTCTCCGGTTACAGTGAATCTTTCAGGTGTTGTTCGAACTTCGCAACCTGTGACATATCGATCCCGCCCAGGTGTTCGAGGGGAATCGTGAACACAAGGCCCTTTGAATCGTTATGGTCTGGCATGAGAATCCTCTGTATGGCCTTCAGAATATCGAGCGAAAGGCCCTTCTCCAGCACCATCAGCAGAATGCTCTGGCTGCCATCGTAGGTCAGGCCGAAGAAGGTTTTCTTGGCGGTGTTACTGATGCCTCGACCGGAAAGCACGGTAATGCCACCGGCGCCAAGATCCCTTGCGACATCGACGCAGTACTGCTCCTGATCCTCGGGAACGATTGCAACCAGTACCGAAAATTTCATGAGTCTGTTTTCCTCTGCTTTGCAAGCATTTCAACAACGATGGCGTAGCTCATCACCGTCACAATCGGAAAGATGGACGCGAAGGCGATCAGACCGAAACCGTCGATCAGCACGTTGCGGCCTTCAATGCTGCTCGCCAGGCCAATACCCAGAGCGGTCACCAATGGCACGGTAACCTCTGAGGTGGTTACGCCGCCAAGGTCGTATGCCAGGGGTATGATGTACCTGGGCGCCAGCGCGGTCAGAATAATTACCAGAATATAGCCGCCAATGATGTAATGGTGAATTGAATCGCCACTGATAATCCTGTGGACCCCAAGGGTGATCCCCACGGCGACCCCGATGGCCACTATGATTCTGATTGCATTGCCATTAATGGTGCCGGCGGCCGCCTGTTCCGCCTGATGCCCGATCGCGATCAATGCCGGTTCGGCCATGGTGGTGGCAAAGCCGATCATGAACGCGAACAGATAGACGAACACGAAGCCCTCCATGCTCATCAGCTGCCGGGCCATACTGGTGCCAATTGGAAACAGGCCCAGTTTCAGACCGACCACGAAGGCATAAAGCCCCAGCACCACCAGCGCAAACCCGAACAGGATCTTGCGGGGATTGGTCAGCCCCCGGCGCAATACCAGATACTGAAAAAACAGAATGGTGATAATGATTGGCAGGACATCCCGGACCATCCCGGCAAGATCGAGTAGCATGCCCAGCAGAACCGGTGTTTGATCGGCTGTTCCATTCTGGGTCAGGGTTGGCAGCACCGTTGGATCTGCCGTGTCACCGGAATAGACCACAATCCCGTAGAGTTGAACGGTGATCATGGGGACCATTACAGCGAGTGCCACCAGGCCAAAACCATGGAGTAGCGGATTGCGCCCCCGAATGGAAGCCGCCAGACCAATGCCCAGAGCTGCAATCAGGGGAACGGTAACGATATTGGTGGTTACGCCGCCGGAATCGTAGGCAAGGCCGACAATTTCAGGTGGCGCGAACCAGGTGATGATCACCACCACGATATAGCCGATGATCATGAACCAGTGGAGCGGGTAACCGAAGATGGTTCTGAATACGCCCAGGGCCACCACCAGGCCGACAGATACGGCCACGAGGATTCTGAGCGTGAGGGCCTTGATTTTGCCCTCGCTGACTTCTTCCGCTTGCTGGGCCACAGCAATCAGCGCCGGTTCTGCCACTACTGCTGAAAAACCCATGGCGAAGCCGAAAGAAAGCAGAACCGGTACGGAGCCCTTTCTGGCAAACTGATTGGACAGGCTTTTTCCGACCGGAAAAATGCTGAGTTCAAGACCCTGGAGAAACAGGGCAACGCCCACCGCCACGATCAGTAACCCGATGGCCATCGCCAGTGTGTTCTCCGGCATTTGCTGGAGAATGACAAGCTGGAAGAAGACAACAACGGCGATGATCGGAAACAGGTTCTTCAGGGCATGCACAAGGGAATGGCTGAAAGTTCGCAGATAGAACACTGTTTGCGCCTGGTGGGTTCCGGTAGGAAGTGCTCATCAATAACAGTAACAATAGTCACTGTTCCTGTGTTGATCCAACTCAAAACCTGCACCTTTTCGGCATTCACCAGAAAAATGCCGAAAATAGATCATATAAATTTCAATTATAAATTTGAAACCACTAAAGTAACCACCAACGTCATCGCTTTGCTCAAAAAGTGAGCAGGCTTTTGGCTTCGGAAGTTGCTGTACGCTTCTCCCTATCGACTTAGAAAACCAACGTAGAAAGGATTGAGACCATGCCCTACGCAAAAGACGTTGACCAGATTGCTTCCCTGTTGAAGCAGCACCCGACCTGGAACGCTATCAACCCGAAGCACGCCGCTCGCATGCGCGCCCAGAACAAGTTCAAGACTGGTCTGGACATCGCCAAGTACACCGCCAAGATCATGCGCGAAGACATGGCGAACTACGACAAGGACACTTCCCAGTACACCCAGTCCCTGGGCTGCTGGCACGGTTTCATCGGTCAGCAGAAGATGCTGTCCATCAAGAAGCATTTCGGTACCACCAAGCGTCGTTACCTTTACCTGTCTGGCTGGATGGTTGCTGCCCTGCGTTCCGAGTTCGGTCCGCTGCCTGACCAGTCCATGCACGAGAAGACTGCCGTATCCGGCCTGATCGAAGAGCTGTACACCTTCCTGCGTCAGGCGGATGCCTGGGAACTGAACCACCTGTTCCGTGCCCTGGAAGAAGCTGAGAAAGCCGGCGACAACGCCAAAGCTGAAGAGCTGATCAGGCAGATCGACAGCCACGAAACACACGTTGTGCCGATCATTGCCGACATCGACGCCGGTTTTGGTAACGCCGAAGCCACATACCTGCTGGCCAAGCAGATGATCGAAGCCGGTGCCTGCTGCATCCAGATCGAGAACCAGGTGTCTGATGAGAAGCAGTGTGGTCACCAGGACGGCAAGGTTACTGTTCCGCACGCCGACTTCCTGTCCAAGATCAACGCCGTTCGTCTGGCGTTCCTTGAGCTGGGTGTGGACGACGGCGTTATCGTTGCCCGTACCGACTCCCTGGGCGCAGGCCTGACCCAGAAGCTGGCCGTTACTGAGGAGCCTGGTGACCTGGGCGACCAGTACAACAGCTTCCTCGATGGCGAGTACATCGACGACGCTTCCCAGATCGACAATGGCGACGTTGTCATCAAGTCTGACGGCAAGCTGATGAAGCCCAAGCGTCTGCCTTCCGGTCTGTTCCAGTTCCGTCCGGGCACTGGCGAAGACCGTGTTGTTCTGGACTGCATCACCAGCCTGCAGAACGGTGCTGACCTGCTGTGGATCGAAACCGAGAAGCCGCACGTTGGTCAGATCGCAGCCATGGTTAACCGCATCAAGGAAGTGGTGCCCGACGCCAAGCTGGTCTACAACAACAGCCCGTCCTTCAACTGGACCCTGAACTTCCGTCAGCAGGTATTCGACGCCTGGAAGGAAGAGGGCAAGGACGTTTCTGCTTACGACCGCGACAAGCTGATGAGCGAAGAGTACGACAACACCGAGCTGGGTCAGCTGGCCGACGAGTGGTGCCGTAACTTCCAGCGTGACGGTTCACGCGAAGCAGGTATCTTCCACCACCTGATCACCCTGCCGACTTACCACACTGCGGCCCTGTCTACTGACAACCTGGCCAAGGGCTACTTCGGTGACGAAGGCATGCTGGCCTACGTTGCCGGCGTACAGCGCAAGGAAATCCGTCAGGGCATCGCCACCGTCAAGCACCAGGATATGGCTGGTTCCAACATCGGTGACGACCACAAGGAATTCTTCGCTGGTGACGCGGCCCTGAAGGCCGGCGGTAAAGACAACACCATGAACCAGTTCGGCTAATAGACTGTTCAGGTGTTGCTGAAGCGGGCCCGAGGGTTCGCTTCAATCCCCAAAACCCCGCCTAGAGCGGGGTTTTGTTTTTCTGACACTGCGAATTTCACGTAAGTGTCTGAGACGACGCTATAAAACGTACCTATCCTCCTTTTTGTTTGCCCTCCCTGTTTCATTCCTGAAACAGTTTCAACGGTGCCAGGGCCCGTTGTTTTTCGATTGAATAAAAGAAAACCCTTTCAAAACATACACCTGATTCCAGTTTCTCAATTGTGGCACGGGAATCGCTCCTTTGTTCTGGCGGGTCTGAACCTTGGCTTACCCGAAGGCTAGCGGGTTGGGTCGGATCCCTTAAAAGCCAATAACTTCAAAGGAAATGACATCATGAACACCAAAAAAACACTGCTAGCAGCTGCCATCGCAATGACAATGGGCGTTTCCGGTTTTGCCTATGCGGACCAGGGCGGAGATGGAGATCCGAATACCAATGCGGACAACACCTCAACCGCCAACAACGACCAATCTGGCAACACTGACTCCGGTAACGACAACTCCACTGACAACTCGGACAACAGCACTGACGTGGCTGATTCGTTCAAGATTGCCGACAGTGGCAACGACAACTCCACGGATAGCTCCGATAACTCAACGAATGTTGCGGACAGTGCGAACGACAATTCCGACAACAGCACCGATGTGGCTGATTCGTTCAAGATCTCCGACAGCGGCAATGACAATTCGGACAATTCCACCAACGTTGCTGACAGCGGTAATACCGCCGTGGCTGATAGCGGAAATGACAACTCCGACAACTCCACCAATGTGGCAGACAGTGCGAACGACAGTTCGGACAACTCTATTAGTGTGGCCGACAGTGGGAATGACAGTTCGGATAATTCCACCAACGTCGCCGACAGCGGGAATGACAGTTCGGATAATTCCACCAACGTCGCCGACAGCGGAAACGACAATTCCGACAACTCCACGAATGTTGCTGACAGCGGCAACACCGCGGTGGCCGATAGCGGAAATGATAACTCCGACAACTCCACCAATGTGGCAGACAGTGGGAATGACAGCTCTGATAATTCCACGAACGTCGCGGATAGCGGAAACGATAATTCCGACAACTCCACAAATGTAGCCGATAGCGGTAATACCACCGTCTCGGATAGTGGCAATGACAGCTCCGACAACTCAACCAACATTGCCGATAGCGGGAATACCACTATCTCCGACAGCGGAAACGACAGCTCCGATAACTCATTGGCTCTGGATCTGGATGTGTTCCTGAACAACGCTGATCTGGACGGCAGTGTATCGGGTGCTTCAACCACCTACGGCGATGCCAACGGCAGAGCGTCCTACACCGATGCCCGGAACCGCAATGAAATCTCTGGCGGTTCAGCGAACTTCACCGGTGTTGGCGCCTTTGCCCAGAATGCAGGCAATGGCAACGTTACGCAGGCGAATGTCAGTGTAATGTCCAACCTGTCCACCGGCCAGTAAGGAATCCGGGCCGCATCTAAACGGGTGCGGCCCGGTTATTCCGGGAGAACTGCCATGGGTTACGTCATCAGAGGGAAACTGAAGGCTGCCTTGCTGGCATTATTGCTCGGAACATCGGGATTTGTTTCGGCCGAGCAGTGGATGGATGCCATGACCCTGACGGAGGATCAGTTGGCGGATGCAAGTGGTCGCCAGGGAGTTTCGATGCAATTGCAGGTTAACAATAACCAGCAGAATGCGAATGTCTCCGACAACCTGCTGACCGGAAATGTTGTCACCGGAGATAACAGTATTTCCGACAACGCTTTCGGCAACATGAGCGGGGTTGCCACGGTTATCCAGAACACGGGTAATCAGGTGGTCATTCAGGACAGTACCCAGATCAACATACTGATCAATCACTGACGGAGGTGGACCATGACCAGGAAGGTTCTTGTCGCGGTTTGCGCGAGTGCCGGGCTGCTATGGTCCACCGCATTTGCCGGCTCGGTCATGGTGCCGGGTATTGGCGGTGATATCCGGCTCACGGTGAACAGTTTCGAAAGCCGTCGTTTTGACAGTGTCCTGCGACAGCAGTACGACTTCAGCTGTGGCTCCGCAGCGGTCGCCTCGTTATTGAGCTTTCATTACGAGGATCAGGTCAGCGAGCACGATGTTTTCATTGAAATGCTGGCGTTGGCAGATGAGGAAAAGGTGCGCCGGCATGGGTTCTCCATGCTCGATATGAAGCGCTACCTGGCATCCAGAGGGTACCAGGCTGATGGATTCCGCTTGCCCTTGGCCGGGCTCAGGGAGAAGGTTCGCCTGCCGATGATTGTGTTGCTGAACATTGAGGGTTTCCGTCATTTCGTGCTGATCAAGGGCATCAGTGAAGACGAGGTGTTGATAGGAGACCCCGCCCGGGGTCTGAAAATCTATTCCTACTCAAAATTCAGCGAGTACTGGGATGGCACCGCCTTTGTAATTCGCAGTCACCTTGATCGGGGGCGCGATCACTTTCTCGCCGATGGTCGTTGGCCCCAGGTGGCCAGGGCGCCATTGGAAAAAGGCCTCGGTGGGCCATCTCTCGGCCACACGCTGCCATACTGGCCCTCCGCGAGGGAATGGTGATAATCATGAAGGGCAGGATGCCTAAGGTCGCATTGCTGGCTATTGCCTGCACAACCTTGTCGCCGGTTACCCGGGCTGAACTGAATCCCGGGGTTGACCCCATCAGTGACACGGAGCTTTCGGAGTATCGTGGCGGCTTCCTGATGGATAACCTGGAGATCAGTATTGGTCTTGAGCAAATCGTTGGTATTAACGGTGACACCCTGGTGATCAATCGATTGACCATTCCCAACCTGAACCAGCCCGTCAATGACCGTTTGCTTGATCACCAGATGGAGACCGTATTGGAGGTGATCAGCGCGAACCGCAGCGGTGGTGCACGGGTAGCCAGCAATATGGCGGGTCCCAACGGCTGGATGACGGTGGTTCAGAACAGCCTGGATAGCACTGTGATACAGAATATGCATCAGCTGAATATCGAGCTGAACAATCTGGGTGCCGGGAATCAGCTCCCGGCCCGGTTCAGTGATCAACTGATTCAGTTGCTTGGCCGCTGAGAGATTCTCGATTCCTCCCTAGAGGCTGATCGGAAGCTTGAGTGTAATCTCGCTGTTAGGCGCGTTTTCAGTAACGCCAATGCTCACCGTCAGGCTCAGGGATGTGGACTGCGACAGGCGCTGGGACAGCCCGAATGACAGTGACCCGATCTGAATACGGTCGAAATTGGATTCAAAGAGATCAATGTTCCTCTCGAACGTGGTTTTTCGGATAACCGAGTGATCATAGCCGAGGCTGAACGACGTGCGCTCGTTAAAGGCGAACCCCATCCCGAAGCCAAAACGCACGATATCGCCGGGGTCGACCGTGCCTCCGTTTTCAAAGCCTTGCTCCTCTTTAAGGGTCCAGACATAACTCAGGTTGCCGAACAACACGGCCGGGTCGGTCGGGTAAATGAATGAGAGTCCGGGCTCGAATGCCCAGAAGCCTGAGCCTGTTGGCCGGCTTTCCAGTTCGATGCCAATCGGATTGCCCTGACTATCCTCGATGACCCTCTGGTCAACGTCGTAGGGCCCCTCGCCGGTTGGCGCTCTCACCCGCAGCGCGCCAATCACGTAGGGCCAGCCGCCCAGGCCATCGGTTAGCTGATAGCGGGCTGAAACTTCAACATCACCGAGCCCCTCGCCGGAGGATTCACGCAGTGTATCCACCGGCGTGCCCTGGAAAACCTCACGCTCTCTCAGATCCTCATTGATGCTCAGGTATGGCACACGGACCGCCGCTTCAAATTTGCTGGTAAATCCGTATTTGAGTGACATGGCACCAACAAAAATATCACGCTGGATCTCGGAAATGTTGATCAGTCCGATCAGCAGGGCAGGGATCACCGTGTAACCTTCGATCGCCACTGCCGTTGAGTTGCTGTGGGCATGGGAAAACGATGGTTCTATGGTAAACCGGCCCGGCCGCGTGACGATGCCCCGGTCTGCGGTAATGGAGGCAATATCGGTTGCCGGGTCGTGGCCTTCGTCAGTTGTTGCCCGGACACTCGTCGGGGCGGCCGAGGCATCCTCGTCGGCCTGAGCGCCTTCTGCCAACATGGAGTAGCCCAGAGACAGTAGCGGGATGAGCCATAGTGTGTTTTTTTTCATGGGGGAACTCCTTCAGTTGTCTTTCTGCGGCCGGATTGATGTGCCATGAGGCACGCGGTGCTTATCCATCAGCCGGTAGAGCGAAACCCTTGAAATGTTCAGAAGCCGGGCGGCTGCTGACACGTTGTTGTGGGCAAGCGCGAGACTTACCGAGATTGCCTGTCTGTCCGCTCTCGATCGAAAAGCGTCCAGTGAGAGTTCTCGGCTGCGGTCGTGGTTGTCGGTTGGGATGGCGTTGAAACCCATGTCTTCGGCCCCGATCTGTGGGCTTTCTCCCAGTAATAATGCCTGGCGCAAGCGGTTCTGCAGCTCCCTCAGGTTGCCTGGCCAGGGGTGGCCAGCCAGACAGATCAATGCATCGTCAGTGAGGCGCCTGGTGGCTTTAGCCGAAGGTGTGGCCGAGAGTATCCGACTGGCCAGAATGGGAATGTCTTCCTTGCGTTCCCGCAACGGTGGCAACAACACATGCAGGCTTCCAAGCCGGTAAAACACATCGCTTCGGAACGCCCCGGTCTTGACCAGCTGTTCAAGCGGCTGCGTGCTTGTCGCAATGAGCCGGGTGTCGACGCTGATGGGATGATTGGAGCCCAGGCGCTCGATCAGGCCTTCCTGGAGAAAACGCAGAATGGCCGATTGTTGTTCTGAGCAAAGCTCATCGACACCGATCAATAACAAAGTGCCGCCATTGGCCGCCTCAATTCGACCTTTCTGGGCACTCATGGCATGGGTAAATGCCCCTTTTTCGTGGCCGAAGAGCTCGTTCTGGGTCAAAGATCGGGGCAGGGCTGCACAGTTCACTGCGATCAGCGGCTTGTTTCTACGTGGCGAATTGTCGTGAATGTAACGGGCGGCGGCTTCCTTGCCGGTTCCGTTCTCGCCGTAGATCAGTACGGATTCTTCAGTGCGGGCAAATTTCCGTAATAACTCTCTGACCTGCCGGATCGCCACCGACTCACCCTCAAGAGCAACGTCGTGATAACAGGCGGGTTTCGCCCGGGACGCCTTCGCCTGAAGCTCAGACATACCCCACAGGTGGCCGAGAATGCCATTGAGTCGGTCGGCCTGGAGCGGAAGTGTATGGTAGTCCTTACAGTAACGGTTGATCAGAGTACAGATTTCCGGGTTCTGGATCTGATGAGGTTCCAAGGTGGCAACCCAGTGCTGGACCGGAATCGTGTCCAGCCACTCGGGCAAGTGGGCCAGTTGATCCCGTTTCAGGGAGCCCAGATCAAACACGCCAACTCTGGCCCCACTGCCGGACCTCTCGCCTGCCCAGGATTTGTCTGTGGGGGGAACATGAATAAGCTGCCAGTCCCTTAGCAAGGGCCCGCTGGCAGCTAAAGCCGGGTACACCGCCGACAACCAAACAAGCGGTCGTTTTTCCTTCATGGCGACTCTCCCAGAGAATGTGCCTTGAAAAAAACGAACTGCTGAACGTTCAGTAAATGCTGGTAATACCGGAACTGCTCGATCCGATCACTGCCCTGTGACCGCATACGGCTGGGGGAAACAGGCAAACAACTCCTGCTGGCGGACATTCAGTTTGTATGCCAGTTTATACACTTTCCGACCTTTCAGGAGGTTAGGGTCAGAGGCTTCTGCCAACCCGGGTTTTCTGTAAAGTTTGCCGACACAGGTTGCAAGCCGGATGGGCAGAGGCTGAAGCCATGGAGGTACAGTGAGCGCCAGTCAGGCAATTGTTTTTTTGATACTGGGTTTCGCCCTTGTATTGTTCGTCTGGAACCGGATCCGTTTTGATCTGGTGTCGCTGCTGGCACTTCTGGCCGTCGCTATCACCGGCATTGTGCCTGCGGATCAGTTATTCGATGGCTTTGGCCACCCGGCTGTTGTGACTGTGGCTGCGGTTCTGGTGATCAGCCAGGGTCTGGTCAACGGCGGTGTGGTTGACCGCCTGGCACGCCTGCTCGGTAAAGTGGGGCACCGACCAACGCTACAGGTGTTGATGCTGACCTCGGTGGTGGCCCTGTGCTCGGGCTTCATCAACAACGTCGGTGCGCTTGCACTTCTGATGCCGGTGGCGATCTGGATGTCCCGGGAAGCCGGGCGGTCTCCCTCCCTGCTGCTGATGCCCCTGGCGTTTGGCTCCCTGCTGGGCGGGACCATGACCCTGATCGGCACGCCTCCGAATATCATCATTGCCAGTTACCGGGAAACGGGTTCCTTTGGCATGTTTGATTTCGCGCCGGTGGGCCTGGCAATAACCGTGGCTGGCATTGTCTTTATCACACTGTTCGGGTGGCGTCTGACCCCCAGACGGGGGAAACCCGATGACGGCGGCAAGCTGTTCAGCGTGGGGGATTATGTTACCGAGCTTCGGGTTCCGGACGATTCCTCGCATATTGGCGCAACACTGCATGGCCTGCTGACACGCGCTGACGCCGAGAAGGATGTGGTGGTGCTCGCGCTGATCCGGGATGACAAGCGGTCACTGGCACCATCGACGTTTTCCGTTCTGCGCGGCGGCGATCTGCTATTGGTGGAGGCGGATACCGATGCATTGCAGGAATTTCTGGACAGCACCGGGCTTGAGTTGGCGAATGTGGAGGAGTCTTCCTCCGAAGAGCCCGACGACGATGAGGAGGTCCCGGAAAAACCGCGTGAAAAGTCATTGTCCGAGGGTGACGTCCGCTTGATGGAAGCGGTGATCACACCAGAATCCGGTTTGATCGGGAAAACCGCTAACAGGCTCAATCTTCGTGAACAGAATGGTCTCAATATTGTCGCTGTTGCCCGCCAGGGGCAACGGTTGCAGCGACGCCTGGGTGATATTCGGTTTCAGGCCGGCGACATTCTTCTTGTCCAGGGCGAGGAGGAAACCTTGCGAGTTACCCTTCAGGGGCTCGGCTGCCTGCCGCTGGCCGAGAGAGGCCTCCGGTTTGGACGGGAACGCAACGCGCTTCTGGCTGGCGGGTTGTTTGTGGCTGCCATCGCCGTAATCGTCGTTGGCTGGTTATCGCCACCGATCGCGTTGGTTGCCTGCGCCGTTGCCATGGTTCTCAGTGGTGTACTCAGCAACCAGGAAGCTTACCGGGCGATCGACTGGCCCGTTATCGTTCTGTTGGCGGCAATGATTCCGGTGGGCAAGGCACTCGAAACCACCGGTGGGGCGGAGCTGATAGCGTCCTGGATGCTGATGCTTGGCTCCGGGGGCGATGCCTGGATGATCGTTACGATTGTCCTGGTGGGTACCATGTTGCTCTCGAACGTTGTGAACAACGCGGCGGCTGCCATCCTGGTTGCCCCTATTGCCTTGAGTCTTTCGGGCCAGTTGGGCATTGCCGCAGATGCCATGTTGATGGCGGTAGCGATTGGCGCCTCCTGTGCCTTTCTTACCCCGGTGGGCCATCAATCCAACGCGCTGGTAATGGAGCCCGGTGGCTACCGGTTTGGCGATTACTGGCGCCTGGGGCTGCCGCTGTCTTTACTGGTGACCCTGGTGGCGGTCCCTGTCATTCTGGCTGTCTGGGGGTGAGGCCGTTTAACCCGGCTTTGAACTCTCTGGTATGCTGAGTTAACTGTATTTTTTACGAGTGGCTGGCAATGACAGTGATTGAGCAAATCGATCAGGCAAAGGCGGAATTGCTGGATCAGCTTGAATGGACAAGGAAGCGCGCCGAGACCCTGGTGTGTTCGCTGCCGGAGGTCGCGCTGGACGTTCCCTACCATCCGGGCGTCAATCCGCCGTTGTGGGAAATGGGCCACGCTGCTTTCTTCTACGAGGTGTTCGTATTCAACCTGCTGGATGGCACGCCAAGCAACGACCCATCCATGGACGATCTCTGGGATTCGTTCCATATCGAGCATCGGGATCGCTGGAATCGGGAGTTGTTTCCCGGGCGACAGAAAACCCTCGAGTATTTCAATCTAATCTATGATCGCGTGGCCGAGCGGATCGAAAAAGAGCCGTTAACCGACCAGGCCCTTTATCTATACCGATACGCGATCTACCACCAGAACATGCACATCGAGTCGATGATCTGGTGCCGTCAGACTGTTGGCTACCCGGCACCTCCCGGCACCGATCTGTTTCGTCCGGCACCTGGCGCGCCGCATCACGGCGACGCGGTGATTCCGGCAGGGGAGTGGCTCATCGGCATGCCGGGTGACTCGGAGCGGTATGCCAGTGAAGACTTTGCCTTTGATAATGAAAAGCCACGGTTTACCGTGAAGCTCGAGTCGTTCGCCATTTCAAAATGCCTGGTCAGTAATCGCCAGTTCCTGGAGTTCGTGGAAGACGGTGGCTATCGGCGACCCGCTCTCTGGTCTTTCGGGGGGCAGAAATGGCTTCAGACTGAATCCGATGTGGCCCTTGTTCATGGCAGTCGAGAACCGCTGTTTCGGGCCCCCCGTCACCCGCTTTATTGGCGCTGGCATGATGAGCAGTGGCAGGAGCGGGTGTTCGATCGGTGGCAGCCCCTGAATCCGGAGTCACCGGTCACCCACGTGACGTTCTGGGAGGCGGAGGCGTATTGTCGATGGGCAGGGCGTCGCCTGCCGACGGAGTATGAATGGGAAGTGGCGGCCCTGGGGAATCGCCCGGGCGAGCCCTTCCGGCGTTTCCCCTGGGGCAACTCGACGCCAACCGAGCAACTGGCGGATCTGAACGGGCGCGCCATGGCCCAGAACCCGGTGTTTGATTTTCCCGATGGTGACAGTCCCTTTGGCTGTCGGCAGATGACCGGTACGGTCTGGGAATGGACCAGCGACCAGTTCCTGCCTTACGACGGCTTCAAGGTGGATATGTACCCTTTCATGTCCACCCTGCAGTTCGGCGATCACAAAGTCACCAAAGGTGGCGGCTGCGCAACATCATCCTGTCTGATAAGGGGCACCTACCGGCAGGCTTACCTGCCCCTGCGTAATGATGTCTATACCGGGTTCCGGACCTGCGCGCTTGAACAGGAGTAACCGACGGGCTGTTCTGGCCGCTCCGATTACTCGGGTTTGCCCATTGCCCGGATGGTTTCGCGGGTGTCTTGTCTATCAGGTGGCTGGCCAGGGCAACGCCGGTCTCGCTCATGGTCAGATAGGCTTCGTCGGCGCCGGCTTCCCGGATCTGTTTTGCTTCATCCTCGTACATGGTATGGGCCACGATAAAGCCCTTGAAGCCCAGCTTCCGGAGCATTCGTGCGGCGATCAATTTGCCCTCGATATCACCCATTGCAAGGATTACAGATTGCACCGCAGGCATGTGCAGGCCGTTCCAGAAAGAAGCATCTTCGGCGTCAGCAAAGACCACGTTGCGGCCTTCTTTCTGGTGTTGAAGGGCCTTCGCAGGGTCGGAATCCAGCCCCATCAGTTTCGGCTGATCATCGCAGAGCCAGTCGTAGGCGGCGGTTCCTGTCCGCCCCATGCCCATGATCAGAACCCGGGTGTCGCCCAGTGACAGCGGTTGTTCATCCGGATGATGCTTGCTGCCTTCAAACCGGCTGAGCCCCTGGGCGTAACGTTCATAGAGACCGTGGGCAAATCGGTTGATGGGTGCCGAGACCAGGAACGACAGTGATACCGAAATCGCCAGAGGCACCAGCCATTCAGGTAAGGCAACACTCGCAACAATCAGGCCGAATTCGCTGTAGTTGGTGAGTGCCAGCGCACTCAGGAAGCCGCTGCGGGCCCGCAAGCGGAAGGCCAGCAGCAGGAAAAAGAACAAGATGCCTTTCAGCGGCAGGACCAGCCCGGCGATCACAGCAAAGAGGAGTGCATCCCCATCGGGCAGACCGCCAATTCCAATTTGCAGGAAGAAACCCACCAGGAACACTTCCTTGACGCTCCAAAGCGATTTGGAAAGCTCCTGGGAGCGAGGATGATTTGCCAGCATGGCGCCGAAAACCAGCGCGCCAAGCTCGGAGCTCAGACCGACCGCCTCAAAGCCAAGTCCGCCTACAACAAGCGCAAGCAGCAGTCCCAGGAGCACCAGCAGTTCGTCGTGACCACTGGCATCCAGCAGCCTGAACAGGAGAGGTCGAAGCAACGGCAGCCCGAACACAATCAGCGCCCATTCGGAGGGTGTTTTCCCGGCCGCAAGGCTCATAACGACGAGGGCAATCAGGTCCTGCATGATCAGGATGCCGATGGCGACCCGGCCGTGGAACGCCCGCAGTTCCCGTTTGGATTCAAGCACCTTGGCGGCCAGTACCGTACTCGAGAAGGACAGGGCAATGGCCAGCATGAAGGCTGTTGACCATTCGATATCCATGAGCAGGTACAGTCCGGGTGTAAATACCGCACAGGTAATTCCGAAATGCAGCAGACTGCCGCCAATTACTTCCGGGCTGACGATGGAGCGGAGCTTAAGTTTCAGCCCCACGGTGAATAGCAACAGGAGCACCCCAAGGTGCGCGATGTGTTGGAGAACGTCGGTCTCCTCAATCACAACACCGGTTGCCTCGGCAATGCCACTGAGCACAAAGCCTGCAGCCAGGTAGCCGACAAGGGGAGGGAGACCAACAAGCTTGACCAGCAGGCCAAGGCCGAAGGCAAAGGTAATCCAGATCGCTTCAGGCATCGGGTATCAGTTCGGAGGTCAAAAGCACAATGGTTGCTAGGCTACCCTGTTTTGCCGTGCCCTTGTAGTCGCTGAAGGTGGAATGTGGATACTATTGTTTAAACGGGCATCAGTCAGCCGGCTGGCCGATAAAGGTCCGGAACAGCTTTGCTGATTCGGCCGGGGCCTCCACCATCGGTGCGTGGCCGATACCGTCCATCAGCTCCAGCCTGGCATTCGGGATTGCTGCCGCGAACACCTCGCCGTTTCGGTAGTTAATGACCCGGTCTTCCTTGCCCCAGATGATCAGGACCGGGGCCTGAATCCGGGTAATGGCATTGCGGAAGTCTGACTCGAACCCGGCATCACGAATGGCCGCAAAAATGACCTCGTTGACTTCCCGATTGGCAATGGCCCGCTCTTCCATAACGCCCATGATAGGCCAGGGCACAAAGGGTTCTTTCTCAAGTGCAAACTCCATGAGCCGCTCGAAGTCACCGGGCTTTTTGGGAATCAGCGGGTTGTCCCCCTCCATCACCAGATCCACCAGTTCGCTTTCGTACTCCAGAATGCCGGCAGGATCGAACAGCACGGCTGATTTCACTTTCCCGGGATGGTTGGCAGCATAGAGTGCAGTAATCGCACCTCCCATGGAATTGCCCATAATATGGGCATCATCGACGGAAAGTGCCTCCAGAATCTGCGCGACGTACCCTGCCTGATCTTCCAGGCGATAGCCGATATCCAGGGGTTTGCTGCTGTCACCATGCCCAGGCAGGTCGATCGCGTAGACATTGAAATCGTCGGTCAGGTGACCGGCCAGACGGGTCCAGTTGTCTTTGTTGGCCCCGAAGCCATGGATCATCACAATGGTGTCGCCATTAACCGCTTGGTGATTTCTCAGGTAGGCGATCTCCAGGTTATCGACAGCCACGGTGTCCGCTTCCAGGCCTGCGGAGGACCGCTCAAGCCCGATGGCCGTCTCGTAAATGCCCTGGCGTGAGCAGGCGCTCAGAAGGAGTGAGATAGTCAGAACGAAAACAAGGTTCAGTGATAGGGGGCGTTGCATCTGGGGCTCCTTTCGGGCGGCTCATCGGCATCCGTTGCGAGGCGTTTACATTACCCCATAAAAAAGCCCGGTCAATGACCGGGCTGCGTTTTCGCGGACTGGTTTTGGCCAGACGTCAGGATTGCTCGCGGGCAATGGCCCGGAAAGCGATGTCCTTGCGGTAGAACGCGCCATCCCACTGGATCCGCGAGGCCAGTTCGTAGGCCCGTTTTTGGGCCTCGGTGACGGTGTTGCCAAGCGCAGTGGCGCATAGCACTCGGCCGCCATTGGTGACCACCTGGTCGCCATTAAGACGAGTGCCGGCGTGAAACACTTTCTCGCCCTCGGTCTCGGTCTCCGGCAGACCGGAAATGGCGTCGCCCTTGTTGTAGCTGCCGGGGTAACCACCGGCTGCCAACACGATGCCCACGGAAGCGCGGTCATCCCACTCGGAGGGGCACTGGTCCAGCTTGCCGTCGATGGCCGCATCACACAGTTCCACCAGATCGGACTTCATTCGCAGCATGATCGGCTGGGTTTCCGGATCTCCGAAGCGGCAGTTGAATTCGATCACCTTTGGGGCACCGCTGTTGTCAATCATCAGACCCGCGTAGAGGAAACCCTTGTAGGGGTGGCCCTCGGCCGCCATGCCGCGCACGGTGGGGTAAATCACCTCGTCCATGATGCGCTGATGCACGTCGGCAGTGACCACCGGAGCCGGCGAGTAGGCGCCCATGCCGCCGGTGTTGGGACCGGTATCGCCATCACCAACCCGTTTGTGATCCTGGGACGTGGCCATGGCCAGCACATGCTCGCCATCCACCATCACAATGAAGCTGGCTTCCTCGCCTTCAAGGAATTCTTCAATGACCACGCGGCTGCCGGCATCACCGAACGCGTTACCAGCCAGCATGTCGCGGATAGTGTCTTCGGCTTCTTCCAGGGTCATGGCAACGATCACGCCTTTGCCGGCGGCCAGGCCATCGGCCTTGACCACGATCGGGGCGCCCTGCTGGCGAACGTAAGCCAGGGCCTCGTCCACGTCGGTGAAATTGCCGTAGCCGGCTGTCGGGATCTTCTGACGGGCCAGAAAATCCTTGGTGAAGGCCTTGGAGCCCTCCAGTTGGGCAGCGCCAGCGCTCGGGCCGAAGACCCTTAGGCCACGCTGCTCGAATTTATCCACGATGCCTGCCACCAGCGGCGCCTCTGGGCCGACGATGGTAAGCCCGACATTGTTGGTGGCGGCGAAGTTGGCCAGGCCGTCCAGATCCATTACATCGATATCGACATTTTCCAGGCCTGTTTCCCGTGCCGTGCCGGCGTTGCCGGGGGCCACAAATACACGGTCTGCCCTGGGGGATTGTGCGGCTTTCCAGGCCAGGGCATGTTCACGGCCGCCGGAGCCAATAACGAGAATATTCATGAGCGTATTCCTGTTTTGTCGGATTACGCCGTTGGCTAATCCGACCTACTGTATTCGAGCTTCAGTTCGTAGGTCGGATTAGCCAACGGCGTAATCCGACACTCCCAAACCTTCCCTTAATGCCGGAAATGACGCATGCCGGTGAAGACCATGGCGATGCCGTGTTCGTTGGCCGCATCAATTACTTCCTGATCGCGCATGGAGCCACCAGGCTGGATGACAGCGGTAATGCCTGCTGCTGCGGCTGCGTCAATGCCGTCCCGGAACGGGAAGAAAGCATCGGAAGCCATCACCGAGCCTTTCACTTCCAGGCCTTCATCGGCGGCCTTGATGCCCGCAATCTTGGCGCTGTAGACCCGGCTCATCTGGCCTGCGCCCACACCGATGGTGCGACCGGCCTTGGCGTAGACAATGGCATTGGATTTGACGTACTTGGCCACTTCCCAGGCAAACAGCAGGTCATTGAGTTCCTGCTCGGAAGGCTGGCGATCTGTGACCACCTTAACGTCTTCCATGGCCACCATGCCCAGGTCACGGTCCTGTACCAGTAGGCCACCCGTTACTCGCTTGTAGTCCATGGAGCGTGCACGATCACCGTCAAACTCACCGCAGGCCAGCAGACGAACGTTTTTCTTGGCGGATACCAGTTCAACGGCTTCCGGAGCAACGGTGGGTGCGATGATCACTTCCACAAACTGGCGGTCGATGATGGCTTTGGCGGTTTCCGCATCCAGCTCACGGTTGAAGGCGATGATGCCGCCAAAGGCCGAGGTGGGGTCGGTGGCGAAGGCCAGGTCGTAGGCCTGACGGATATCGGCGCCGATCGCCACACCACAGGGGTTGGCATGCTTGACGATCACGCAGGCCGGATCCGCGAAGGGCTTCACGCATTCCAGGGCAGCATCGGTGTCGGCTACGTTGTTGTAGCTCAGCTCTTTGCCCTGAAGCTGTTTGGCCGTGGCCACGCAGGCTTCCTTCGGGTTGCGCTCGGCATAGAACGCGGCGCGCTGATGCGGGTTTTCGCCATAACGCATGTCCTGGACCTTCACGTACTGGGCGTTGAAGGTGCGGGGGAAATCAGCGTTGTCGTTGTCCGGCGTGCGACCGCCCAGGTAGTTGGCGATGGCGCCATCGTAGCCAGCAGTGTGCTCAAACGCCTTGACCGCGAGATCGAAGCGGGTGCTGTAGGTCAATTGGCCATCGTTGGCATCCAGCTCTTTCAGAACCCGGCTGTAATCGGAGGCCTTCACCACGATCGCGACGTCGTTGTGGTTCTTGGCGGCGGCGCGAACCATGGTCGGTCCGCCGATATCAATGTTTTCAATGGCGGTCGGCAGATCGCAGTCCGGCTTCGCCACGGTCTCCTCGAAGGGGTAGAGATTGACCACGACCATATCGATGGGGCTGATGCCATGCTCGGACATTACCGCGTCGTCGGTACCGCGGCGACCAAGAATCCCGCCATGGATCTTCGGGTGCAGGGTTTTTACCCGGCCATCCATCATTTCGGGAAAACCGGTGTAGTCAGAGACTTCCGTTACTGGGATGCTGTTTTCTTTCAGGAGCCGGTAGGTGCCACCGGTGGAGAGCAGCTCAACGCCGCGTTCGGTCAGGGCACGGCCGAATGCGACGATGCCGGTTTTATCACTCACGCTGATCAGGGCGCGACGGACGGAGGTGTTAGCCTGGTTTGCCATGGGTCACTTTCTTCGCTGGAGATGAACGAATAAGGGCCTCGCGAATGGTGTCCGGGAGGCCCTCTTCAAATCAGGGTGTCTGGATTATAGCAGACCGTACTGCTTCAGCTTCTTGCGCAGGGTCCCGCGGTTCAGGCCCAGCATGGTGGAGGCCTTGGTCTGGTTGTTGCGGGTGTATTTCATCACCTGCTCCAGCAGTGGCGCTTCCACCTCGGACAGGACCAGCTGGTAGACCTCGGTCACTGGAGCGCCGTCCAGCTGGGCGAAGTAGTTTTTCAGGGCAACCTCAACGCTGTCGCGCAGGGTGACGGTGTTGCCGCTGCTGTTCACCGTCTGCAACTGATGGATATCATCGTTGGCCGGGGTGCTCAGGTTGTCGTTTGCCAAAGTCTCAGCGCTCATGCTGCGAATACCTCTCCATTTCGTAAGCCTGCAAAATACCGTTGAATCGTGTCTCTCTGCTCCAGCGCATCGTCGATGGCGTTGAAGCGTTTGCGGAACTGTTTACCCGGATCGTGGGACTGCAAGTACCAGCCCACATGTTTTCTGGCAATACGCACACCCATGGTCTCGCCATAGAAGGCGTGCAGTGCCTGGAGATGCTCGGTCAGAATATCCTCGACCTCATCCAGCTCCGGTGCGGCCATGTGGCTGCCGGTTTCCAGGAAATGCCGGATTTCCCGAAAAATCCAGGGGCTGCCCTGGGCGGCACGGCCAATCAGCAACCCATCGGCACCGGTATGGTGAAGCACGTCCCGGGCTTTCTCCGGCGATGTAATATCCCCGTTGGCAAACACCGGAATGCTGATGCGGGATTTCACATCGGCGATGGTGTCGTACTCGGCGTTGCCCTCGTACTTATCCGCACGGGTCCGGCCATGAATGGCAACAGCCTGAATGCCGGCGTCCTCCGCCATCCGGGCAATGACCAGCGCATTGCGGTTGTCCCGGTCCCATCCGGTACGCATCTTGAGGGTGACGGGAACATCAACCGCCTGAACCACCGCCTCAAGAATGTCGCGAACCAGGGTTTCATCTTTCATCAGGGCGGAGCCGGCAGCCTTGTTACAGACTTTCTTGGCCGGGCAGCCCATATTGATGTCGATGATCTGGGCACCAAACTCCGCATTTTGACGCGCGGCGTCGGCCAGCATTTGCGGATCACCGCCGGCAATCTGCACCGAGCGGGGTTCCGGCTCACCTTGATGGTTAAGGCGTGTCCGGGATTTGCGCGTATGCCAGAGTTTGCTGTCCGCTATGACCATCTCCGACACCGCCAGGCCAGCGCCCAACCTCCGGCATAAAAGACGGAAAGGGCGGTCTGTTACGCCAGCCATGGGCGCAACAATCAAAGGGTTGGGCAAGGTGTACGGCCCGATTTTTGCCGTTGGCAGCATGATCTGAGTCCGTGTCACAGCGGGTTAAGCAAAGGTCGGGCTGAGCGGTTGTTCAATAAGTAACCGATCCAGCATCCGAAGGGCGGTAATGATACCGCCGGGTGGACCATGATTGAAGGGGCAGGGCGGTGAAAAAATTGATTATTTTTCGCCCTTTCTGGTTGACTTTTGTTCTGTGCGATGGCCGTCGGTAATGGCTGTCGAGTAAATACTTCCTTACTGCATCAGGGTGCGTGGGGGCGGAAGAGGATGTTGTAATTCACTGCGTCACGACCGGGATCCCGGATGTTGATGGCAATGCGCACGGGCGTATCCGTGGGCATGGCGTCCAGCTCCCTGCCTTCGCCGGCCAGGTATTCTTGGGGCGTGAACAGGCTTTGGGCAACCACATCGCCATTCAGGTTGGAAAAGGTCAGGGCAATGGCAGGGAACGGTTGTTCGAAGTCGGCCCGGTTGATGATCACAGCATCGACTACCAGTTGCGAGCGGTTATCCGGGTCGGTCCGAACCACCAGTTTCCGGCTCTGTATCGCCTCAACATTGATCAGCGGTTTGAGCTCGCAGCCGGCCAGTTCACACCCTTTTTCATAGAATGGCCGCAACTCGGGAATGGCGGACAGGCGGTCGAACTGGAACCAGGTTACCTGGGCAATCAGAACGCCGATCAGGCCCAGCACAATTACGCTCCACACTATGGTCCGGATGCCGCTTCCGCCCGAATCGACGGCAACGGGGTCGCGACGCAGGTCCCGGAAGGGCGGGTCGGCATGGAAGGCGTCGGCCGGTCGATCCGGTTCATCGAAATCGAAACCGGATTCGTCCACAAAGTCATCGAACGGATCAGACTCCTTGGTCGGCCGGGTGCCAGCGGAAGAGGGTGTTGCTGCCTGCTCGAACACTGGTTCTTCTTCAAGACTCAGTTCTGGGCCGGGTTCCGGTCTGGTTTCCGGCTCGGGCGCTGGTTCTTCCGGTTCGGGCTCGGGGGCCGGTTCCGGGGGCTTCGCAGCAGACGGTTTCCTTGATGCTGGCTCGTCATCCTGCAGAATGGCTTCGGCCCAGCTTTCATCGACCTCCTCGTCGGAACTGTCAGTGTCAGCGTCCTTGTAGTCCGCTTCGTCGCGCTCGTCGAAGCTGCGGAAGCTGTCGCTGAGCTCGTCATCGGAAAAGGTCAGCTTGGTGCCGGCGTAACGGCCTTCCGCCGCATCCTCTTCCGGGTTGTCAGCAAAGACAAAATCTTCCTCACTTACGCCAGGGTCGGCCGAAGATGGGGTGTCCGCCGGTTTCTCAGGGGCGGGTGAGGTTCGTGTTTTTTCGCCCCCGCCGGGGATAACCTGGTGTTCGATGGCGTTGAACACTTTCATGCAGTTCCCGCAGCGTACCTTGCCCTTGGCAATGCCAAGCTGTTCTTCGGTTACCCGGAATCGGGTCTGGCAATTCGGGCACTGTGTCTGCAGGCTGCTCTGGGTCATGCTTCTTCCTGAAAGCGACTGGGCTACGAGTGTCGGAGTTTAGTCGTTAAGACCGGTTTCGTCATCTGTCGTTGCGCCGTCCTGTGAGGCGTATCCACTCTTCCCGCTGTTCGGGCTCGTCCATCACGAACCAGGGCTCGTAAGCGGCCATCACTTCCCGGGCCTGGTTGGACAAAATGCCGGACAACACCAGGTTGCCGCCGGGTCTGGTCCGGGATGCAAGGTGAGGGGCAAGGCCGATCAGGGGCTGGGCCAGGATATTGGCGAGCATGATGTCGGCTTTGGTCTCGGGTTCGTCTTCGGGCAGAAACAGGTCCAGCTTGCTGTCGTCGACGCCATTGCGTCGGGCGTTCTCGCGACTGGCTTCCAGAGCCTGGGGGTCAGTATCAACGCCAATAACATGGTCTGCGCCAAGCAGCAGGGCTGCCAGGCCAAGAATGCCCGAGCCGCAGCCATAATCGATGACCTGCTTGCCGTAAGCGTCCTGACCATCGAGCCATTCCAGGCAAAGGGCTGTGGTGGGATGGGTACCGGTGCCGAAGGCCAGGCCGGGGTCCAGCATCAGGTTCGCGGCATCGGGGTCCGGGGCGTCATGCCAGCTGGGAACAATCCAGAGCCGCTCGCCGAATTTCAGGGGCTGGAAATCGTCCATCCACGCCCGTTCCCAGTCCTTGTCCTCAACCAGTGTCACTTCGATTTCGGGAAGCGCCTGCTGGGTTTGCTGGTGCCAGGCATCCCGGATATCGGCGCAAAGCTGCTCGATATCCCGGCCGGAATCAAATAATCCGGTCACGGTAGTCTGGCTCCAGAGAGGGGTGGTGCCCGGGTCGGGCTCGTACAGGGGCTGGTCGGCGGCATCCTCCATGGAGACGGCGTCAGAGCCCACCTCCATGAGCAGATCTTCCAGCTGATCCGCATTGTCCGGATCAGCCGGGATCTGGAGTTGTATCCAGGGCATGATTAATCCCGCATCAGTTTCTCAAGGTAGTGGATGGTGAAGTCTACCTGTTTAAAGCCACCATCGCGTACCAGTTTCCGATGCAGAGGCTGGTTGGTCTTGATGCCCTCGACCACCAGTTCGTCCAGCGCATTCTTCATGCGCCGTCGTGCGATCTCGCGGTCATCGCCCCAGGTGATCAGCTTGGCCACCAGCGAATCGTAGAAGGGTGGAACCGTGTAACCGCTGTAAAGGTGGGAATCGACGCGGACGCCATTGCCGCCGGGGGCGTGGTAATGGGAAACCTTGCCCGGGCTGGGAACGAAGGTTTTCGGGTCTTCCGCGTTGATCCGGCATTCCATGGCGTGGCCTGAAATGCGTATGTCATCCTGGGTGTACTGCAGTGGCAGGCCGCTGGCGATGCGCAGTTGTTCGCGGACAATATCCACGCCGGTCACCATTTCGGACACCGGATGTTCAACCTGGACCCGGGTGTTCATTTCGATGAAATAGAACTCGCCGTCCTGGTACAGGAACTCGAAGGTGCCGGCGCCCACATAACCGATTTCCTTGCAGGCATCGGTGCACGCCTTGAGTGTGCGCTCCCGGGATTCCGGGTTAATGTTCGGGGCTGGGGCCTCTTCGATGACCTTCTGGTTCCGGCGCTGCATGGAGCAGTCGCGGTCGCCCAGGTGGATGCAGTTGCCGTGCATGTCAGCAAGAACCTGGACTTCCACGTGTCGCGGGGTTTCCAGGAATTTTTCCAGGTACACGGTCGGGTCACCGAAGGCATTCTTGGCTTCACTCTGGGTGATTTGGACACCTTTCAGCAGAGCCGCCTCTGAGTGGACCACCTGCATCCCGCGACCACCACCGCCGGAAGCGGCCTTGATCATGACCGGGTAGCCGATTTCGCGGGCAATCCGCAAGGTCCGTTCTTCGTCGTCATCCAGCGGGCCATCCGATCCCGGTACGGTCGGAACGCCGGCCTTGATCATGGCATTGATGGCCGACACCTTGTTGCCCATCAGCCGGATGGTGTCGGCCTTCGGTCCGATAAACCGGAAGCCGCTTTTCTCAACCTGCTCGGCGAAATCGGCGTTTTCGGCAAGAAAGCCGTAGCCGGGATGAATACCGACGGAATCAGTGACTTCCGCAGCACTGATAATGGTCGGGATATTCAGGTAGCTGTCGGTGGCACTGTTCGGGCCAATACAGACCGACTCGTCAGCCAGGCGTACATGCATCAGATCACGGTCGACCTGGGAGTGCACTGCCACGGTCTTGATGCCCAGTTCCTTGCAGGCGCGCAGAATCCGGAGGGCAATTTCACCCCGGTTCGCGATCAGTACTTTCTCTAACATGGCCATGAGTAACTATTACCCCGTTCAGGAAATGGCGACCAGGGGCTGGTCAAACTCAACCGGCTGGCCGTTCTCCACCAGAATCTCCGTGATGGTTCCGCTTTTGTCCGCCTCGATCTGGTTCATCATCTTCATGGCTTCCACGATGCAGACTACATCACCGACATTGACGGTCTGGCCGACTTCCACGAACGCCTTGGCAGTGGGCGATGGGGAGCGATAGAACGTGCCTACCATCGGGGATTTCAGGGTATGGCCGGTCGGGGCGGCAGGTGCGGAGGATTCTTCCGCAGCCGGAGCCGGGGCGGAAGGCGCAGCGGCCTGGGGTGCCGGGGCCGGGTAATGACTCACGTACTGGGTTCCGGCGGCCGGCTCACGGCGGCGGGAGATACGCACCGAATCGTCCGCTTCGTGAATCTCCAGCTCCTCGACGTCAGATTCCTCGAGCAGCTCGATCAGTTTCTTGATTTTACGAATATCCATAGTCAGTCCAGTCCCGTTTTGTCAGGTCTATCGGTGAATGCGTTTCAGGGCCGCCTGGAGTGCGAGGTCGTACCCCTGGCTGCCCAGCCCACAGATAACGCCTTCGGCGATATCCGAGAAATAGGAGTGATGCCGGAACGGTTCCCGTGCATGCACGTTGGAAAGATGCACTTCAATAAAAGGAATTCCCGAAGCCAGCATGGCATCCCTCAGGGCAACGCTGGTGTGGGTGAAAGCGGCTGGATTGATGATGATGAAATCCACGCCTTCCGCCCGGGCCTCGTGAACCCGTTCAATCAGTTCGTATTCGGCGTTTGATTGCAGGTGGAGCAGATGGTGCCCGCGCTCTGCCGCCTGTGAACGCAGCCGGTCGTCGATATCCGCCAGAGTCTCGTAGCCATAGACCTCCGGCTCGCGGGTGCCGAGCATGTTCAGGTTGGGTCCATGGAGTACGAGAATTGTCGACATGGTGCTGTCTGCCTTGGTGTCTTTTTACAGGATCGCCGAACTTAACGGCATGTTCCCCCAATGGTGCGTGCTTGTTTTGTTCAGATCAACACTTTTTGACAATCGTCCCTGTTGTCCATTGGTCGTAAAAAGACGGCAAATGAATCGAAACGGGATCTTTCCGCTGATGACAATCATTGTCGTGAACGGCGGAACGAACTTCTATACGACGTTGGTTTCATAAAAGGTAGCAGCCGGGCAGTGACTGAGCCATGCCCGACCGAAAATTGTCGTGAGAGTTTTGCGCAGATGGATGCGGGCCGGGACGGCCCGGCATCAGGAATCCGCCAGAGTCACGCAGTTGCGGCCAATTTCCTTGGAACTGTAGAGCGCCCGGTCTGCCCGTTCGCACAATGCCTGGGAGGTGTCGTCATTCCAGGCTGCGATGCCGCAACTGAAGGTGACGTTGAATTCCCGGTCGCCGGCCGGCTGTTGCAGCTCGGAGAAGCGCTCCCGGATTTCGTTCAGTACGTTCCGGGCATCGCTCGGGCGAGTATTGGGCAGGATGATGGCAAATTCCTCTCCGCCGTATCGGCCAATGTGATCGGTCTTGCGCAGGCGCTGCTTGAGGAACATCGACAGGCTTCGTAATACACGGTCGCCAATCGGGTGGCCAAAGGTGTCGTTCACCTTCTTGAAGTAGTCGATGTCGATCATTGCAAAGCACAGCGGCTGGTCTTTCTGGCGAGCCCGCACAATCTCCTGGTCCAGCAGGTGTAGCGTATGGGTGTGATTGAACAGGCCAGTCAGGCTGTCACGGATCATCAGCGCCAGCAGGGAGCGGGCCCGGCGCCCACGGTTGTGGATAGTGGCTATCAGGTGTTTCGGGTCGATTGGTTTGGTCAGGAAGTCGTCGCCCCCGAGGCTCATGGCATGGAGCTGTTTGCTGACGTCTTCTTCGGCCGACAGGTAAATAATGGGCACGCTGTGGAAGCGATCCTGCTGGCGGATCACCCGGGCGATTTCCATGCCGGTGCAGCCGGGCATATACATATCCAGGATGATGATCTCCGGAGAGAACTCCTCCAGGGCGTGGATAATCTGCATCGGGTCGGTGATGATGTGGGCAGTCATGCCTGCCTTTTTCAACACCGTTTCCATGTACTTGGCCTGGGCCCGGGAGTCGTCCAGAACCAGAACCTTGTAGGGCTCCACGGTGTTGCCGTGGGTGTAGGTTTCGATCTTTTCGATCAGTTGGCCGGGGTCGACGGCAGGATAGAAGAACTCTTCCCCGCCACAACGTGAGGCCTGCAGTCGGGTTTCGATGGAGCCGTCCTCGTCGCTCATGAAGATAATGGGGATGGGCGTGTCGTGGCGTTCCTGCAGGTGCTCGATGGTGGTAATGCCGGCGTTGGCCGAACCGCCAAAATTGACGTCCACCAGGATGGTTTCGGGTTTATGGAGAGCGCAGGCTTCGGTGAGTTCATCGGCGTTGGCAAAGGCCGAGGCCCGGAAGCCGAAAAACTCCAGTTGCCGGATCAGGCGGCTTGCCATTTCCTGGTTGGCCAGAGCGATGTAGACCGGGGTGCGGCGGAACTGGTGGGGCGACTCGGAACTGTTGAGGTCGGTCCTGCGCAGGGTGCTCTGGGATAGAGTCTCGATGGCATCCTGCAGCTGTCGCTCAAGGGTATCGTCCAGTGCTGAACCCGGTTCCCACTGTTTGATCAGTTCCAGCGTGGTCTGCCCGGCCCTGGCGTGGCTGTCCATTTCGAACCGCTGGGCGTAACGCACCAGCTTATCGGCGGCGGCAGCAAACTCGTTGCGGTGGGCAGCGGCCTTGTCCCGGTCTTCGTGAATTTTCTGCCAGGTGTCGAGAACAACCCGGGCCTGGGTTGTTACACGGCGTGCGAAATGCTGCCTGAGTTTTTCTTTCTGGCTTTCGTCGTTCATGTTGCTCGGGCCTGTCTCTTTTTCGTTATTGGTCGTCCTTCCCCGGTGCGGACGATTTTTCAACCTTAGTCCTTTTGCAGAGTCTATAGTGTTTAATGTTGTCGGCGTAGGTTGCGCTATGTAAATGTTTGTCAACTCTGCGGTGCAGGTCACAATCACCTGGCCGGCTGGCTCACAGCCAATCCGGAGAAGCTCCCCATGGCACGGAAGCAAATCCCCATAAAGCGCAAGCAGCAGGGCGTGGTAACCCTGCGAACGATGCTTCTGGTGTTGACTGGAAGTTTGCTCGTAACCCTGCTGGGGGCGGTTTTCATTACCAGCTACGGGTATTTCCGGGATTATGTCTCGGACCAGTTGGCCGGTCATGCCCGTGACGGGGCAACGGCCATAGGTTTGTCCCTTTCCAACGCCATTGACGGCCGTGACCCGGTTGCCTCGGCCTCACTGATTGACGCGGTGTTCGACAGTGGGCGATACCTCTCAGTCAGCTACCTGAATCATCAGGGCGACCAGGTTGCAGGGCGAGCCATGACTCTCAGTGAGGTGGCTGTACCCTCCTGGTTCCGTTCTTTTGCGGATCTTCCCCTGCCGGTAGCCGAGGCAGAAGTGGTCCGCGGCTGGAGCCGCCTAGGCACTGTTCAGGTAATCAGCCACCCCGGTCGAGCGTACGAAGATCTGTGGCGAATCACCATCGGTCTGACTGCCAGTACGGCTGTCATCGGGGGTATCGGGCTATTTGCAGTTTTCCTCCTGCTTCGTCGCACCCTGCGCCCGCTGCACGCCCTTGAGGATCAGGCAAAGGCACTCGGCCAGAGGGATTTCAGGAAGCGGGTTTCCATCAAGTCGACCCGTGAAATCAACCAGGTGACCGACGCCATGAACCAGATGGCGGATGATTTGGGCCAGCTTTTCGAGGGGCAGGCCAAACTCATTCAGCACCTGCGGCGGGTCAATAACGAGGATTCGGTCACCGGGCTGGCCAGCCGGAGTGCCTTCGACCAGCGTCTGAAAGTGGAAGTGGAATCCGAGGAAAAGGCCGCGCCCGGGATTCTCATGCTGATTCAGCTGGCGGATTTTTCCGGTTATAACCAGGCTTATGGCCGGAGCGAAGCGGACCGGCTGCTGCTGCGGATAGCGACGGTGATTGCCGATTTCGTCATGCAGCATTCCGGGTCCTTTGCCGGGCGCAGGACCGGTGCCGAGTTTGCCGTTTTCCTTCCCGGCGTGATGCCGGCAGACGCCGGAGTCTGGTGTCGGCAACTGGTGAATGACCTCGACGGAGTGTATTCGGATCTTGCCTCACCCATGGATACTGCCGTACATGCCGGGATGGCCCGAACGCTGGAAGGCCGTGGTGCCCGCGATCTCATGGCGGCTGCGGATGAGGCGCTGCGGACCGCCCAGAGCGGCAACGGCGCGGGCTGTCACCTGGCCGATCCCGAGAAGGATGGCCATCACAATCTTGAAACCTGGCGGGTGATTATCAGCCAGGCGATCCGCCAGCAGACACTGTCGCTGTGGCTCCAGCCCATGGTCAACGAAGGCCGGCTCATGCCGGTTTACCATCAGGTCTTCTCCCGCATTGATTCCGCCGAAGGCGCTTTGAGGGCAGGCACCTTTGTGCCAATGGCCGAGCGCTTCGGGCTGATTTCCGATATTGATCGCCTGCTGGTTCAGCGGGTACTTGATCGTTTGAAGGATTTGCCGGACCAGCCACTGGCCGTCTCGCTCGGCAATGCGTCCGTCGCCAGCGAGACCTTCCGTACGGACTTGCTTGAGCAACTGCAGCAGGCCGGTTCACTGGCACGGAATCTCTGGATCGGTATCTCAGAACAGGCCATTCACCACCACCGCATAGCGGTGGGCTTGCTGGTCAGGGCGCTGGGGCGTCTGGGTGTTCCGGTACTGGTCGACCGCTTTGGCGTTGGAGGTGTGCCATTCAGTTACCTGAGAAATCTGAGGTTTCAGGGCCTGCGTATCGATAACAGCTTCATTCACGATATCGACACCCACGAAGACAACCGCTTCTACATAGAGTCCGTTGTAGCCATCGCACACAGCCGTGGCGTGAAAGTGTTCGCCACAGGAGTGGAAACTGCCGCGGAATACTCGGTACTCTGTAAACTGGGTATCGACGGAGCCATGGGTTACCATCTTGGTCGGCCGTTTGCCGCTGACAACCAACAGACAGGGGATTAAAAGTCATATGCCAGGCAAAATCAGACAGTACTTCAAGGACAAGAAAGACGATGTTCAGGATTATGCTGGTGGTAGCGGTGTAATCGGTAAACTGATTCTGGCGTTGGTTGTGGTCTACCTGCTGGTGGCGTTGGTGCTTGGCATGATCTGGAGCAGCGAGCCGGACACCTTCTCGGTGCGCGAACACACCCGCTCGGTTGCCAATTCCATGGAGAGAGAGCCCATTACCGGATTCGCCACAACCGTTACCATGATCAGAATTGCAGAAACCCTGCTGGACAAGCCCGGTGGCTACATCTCCAACGATATTTTCCCGCCTGGACTGTGGCTGGATAACATGCCCAACTGGGAATATGGCGTGCTGGTCCAGCTCCGTGACCTGTCTCGTGCCATGCGCAAAGACATCAGCCGGTCCCAGAGCCAATCCGCGGAAGATACAGATTTGACCATCGCAGAGCCCCAGTTCCACTTTGATAGTGAAAGCTGGGCAATTCCGTCTACCGAGGCTGAGTACCGTCGGGGCATCACCGCTCTCAAACGTTACCTTGATCGGCTGTCGAGCCCGGACCAGGCTGACGCCCAGTTCTTCGCCCGCGCCGATAACCTGAGCAACTGGCTGGCGGATCTGGAGACTCGCCTCGGAAGTCTGTCCCGTACTCTTGGTGAGAGCGTTGGCAAGGCCTCGGTATCAGACTCGGTGATCACCATGAACTCCGGTGATCCTCTTGCTGAGGAAGCGACCGGAGAAGATGTGAAAACGCCCTGGACCAAAATTGACGACGTGTTTTACGAGGCTCGCGGAAGTGCCTGGGCGCTTCTGCACATTTTCCGGGCAATTGAAGTGGATTTCCGGAAAGTGCTCCAGGACAAGAATGCCATGGCCAGTGTCCGGCAGGTAATCATCGAGCTGGAGGGTGCCCAGGGTGAAATGTGGAGCCCGGTCATTTTGAATGGCAGTGGCTTTGGCGTATTGGCCAACCATTCACTGACCATGGCCGCTTACCTTTCCCGGGCCAACTCAGCGATCAGTGATATGCGGGATCTGCTGTCCCGGGGCTGATGCCAGCCAGGGTTTATCCAGAAACAAAAAACCGGGCGCGAAGCCCGGTTTTTTTATGCCATCAAACCAAGAAGAGCCCGGCTCAGCCTTTGTAGGCGTTCACGGAATCCACGATGGCTTTCCTGGCGGCGTCGGCGTTGTCCCAGCCTTGCACCTTCACCCACTTGCCTGGCTCAAGGGTCTTGTAGTTCTCGAAGAAATGCTTGATCTGGTCGCGCAGCAGCTCGGGCAGATCGTCGATTTCCTTGACGTCGTGGTAGGTGGTGGTCAGCTTGTCATGGGGAACCGCAACCAGCTTGGCATCGCCACCGGCTTCGTCTTCCATGTTCAGGACACCCACCGGGCGGCAGCGAATCACGGAGCCAGCCTGGATCGGGTAGGGGGTTACAACCAGCACGTCCAGGGGGTCACCGTCGTCGGCCAGGGTGTGGGGGATGAAGCCGTAGTTGGCCGGGTAGAACATGGGGGTCGCCATGAAGCGGTCTACCAGCAGGGCGCCCATGTCTTTGTCCAGTTCGTACTTCACCGGGGAACTGTTGGCCGGGATTTCGATGGCAACGTAGATGTCTTCAGGCGGGTTCTTGCCTGCGGGGATGTTGTCGAATTGCATGTGCGATCCTTCCTGGTACGTTAAAGGTACGTTTAACTGCGGTTAAAAAGTGGGCGCAATTATACGGGAGTATCCTGCAGTTCGAAACTAAACCTTGGTCGTTGGTTTTTGGGTTGGTTGCCGGTATCGCTTGGCCTTTAAGTTTGGTGTAAGCGGCTATCTGGCAGGGCTTTCCGAAAAACGCCCGTGAATACGTCCATGTAGGGCTCGGTCGCGCCATCCCTGGCGCTCCACGTTTTCGGAAAGCCCTGCCAGATAGCCGCCCCAGCCTCTGAGCAACACTCAAAGGTGATCCCTGATAGATAAGGGAGATCAGTAGAAGGCGGATCACTCAGTGTTCGAACGGGTCGTGTCAGTAACCTTTCCAAAACTGTAGAGGGCCAAGGATGGCCCGAAACAAGCGCACATGGATGTGCTCGTAGCGTGTTTTGGAAAGGTTACTGACAGGACCCCGCCCCCAAGTCTGGCCGGCTGGGTCAGGACAAGCGGGCTAACGCAGAACTCAAGACTCAAAGCTTGATCTGCTTGGCAATGAGCTCTTTCATGATCTCGGTGGTGCCGCCGCCAATAGAGAGAATCTTGGCGTCCCGATAGAGGCGCTCGACCACGGTTTCCCGCATATACCCCATGCCACCGAAAAGCTGCACCGCTTCCCGGGTGACTTTTTCGCAGACATCCACCGAGAAGTTCTTGGCCATGGCCACTTCCTTGATGGGGTTCTTGCCGGCCTGCATCAGGGCGGCGCAGCGGTAGGTGTATTCCCGGGCCACGTCGATCTGGGTGGCCATATCCACCAGTTTGTGGCGGGTCACCTGGAAACCGGCAATGTTGCGGCCGAACGCCTTGCGTTGTTGGGTGTGGTCCAGGGCGGCCTCGTAGGCGAGTTGGGCGGTCATGTAGGCCATGATGGCCAGGCTGAGACGCTCGAACAGGAAGTTGCTCATGATGGCGATGAAGCCGGCATTTTCGGCGCCGATCAGGCGGTCAGCCGGCACGCGGCAGTCCTCGAAAAACAGCTCGGCGGTATCGCTGGCCCACCAGCCCATTTTGCGCAGTTTCTTGCCGGTGGAGAAACCGGGCATGTCCCGGTCGATTAGCAACAGACTGATGCCGCCGTGGCCCTCGCCACCGGTGCGCACGGCGACGGTGTAGTGGTCTGCGCGCATGCCGCTGGTGATGAAGGTTTTGCTGCCGTTGACGATGTAATGGTCGCCGTCCCGGACTGCCCGGGTTTTCAGGTTGGCAACATCGGAACCACCGCCGGGTTCGGTCACCGCAAGGGCGGCGATCTTTTCGCCACGCAGTACCGGCGGCACGATCTGTTCCCGGATTTCCTTCTTTGCCCATTTGGCGACCGGCGGCAGGCCGATATCCAGGGAGCCGAGGCCAGCCACCAGGCCGCCGGAGGTGGAGCGCATCAGCTCTTCGGAGACAGCCACTTTGAGGAAAATGTCGCCTTCCCCGATGCCGCCCAATGCTTCGGGAAAACCAATGCCCAATAAACCCGCATCCCCGGCCTTCTTGTAGAGATCCCGGGGAAATTCACCCGCTTCTTCCCAGTCGTCGATGTGCGGCAGCACGTGGGTTTCGATGAACTTTCGGGCGGTCGCGCGGACCTGCTGGTGGGTTTCGTTGAAGTAATCGGACACGGTGACGCTCCCTCTGATCGGAATCAATGCAGAGCAGTGTCGCCCAAATATCGCTACCAAGCAAGCGCTTGGTTGTTGGCGCGCCAGGCAATAAAAAAGCTGGCCCGAAAGGCCAGCTTCGACAGTCGAGGAGCGCCAGAGAGGCGGTCAGGCGCCTTCGCTCGAGATGCTCTTCACGCCATCTTTGGTTCCCAGCAGCAGAAGATCCGCGCGGCGGCGTGCGAACAGGCCGTTGGTGACCACGCCCACGATGTTGTTGAGCTGCTCTTCTATCCGGATCGGTTGGGAAATATCCATATTGTGGACGTCGATAATGATATTGCCGTTGTCGGTGACAACCCCTTCCCGGTAAACCGGGTCGCCCCCCAGTTTCACGATTTCCCGGCCAACATGGCTGCGGGCCATGGGAATGACTTCCACCGGCAGCGGGAAGCCGCCAAGAATGCCGACCATCTTGGAATCATCGGCAATGCAGATGAAGGTTTTGGCAACCGCCGCGACGATCTTTTCCCGGGTCAGTGCAGCCCCGCCACCCTTGATCAGTTCCAGGCGTTCATTGGCCTCATCGGCGCCATCCACGTAGAACTCGAGCTCACCGGCGCTGTTGAGGTCGTACACCGGAATGCCGTGGCTTTTCAGGCGCTCGGCGGTGGCTTCGGAGCTGGCCACCGCGCCATCAAAGTCGGTCTTCAGGTCGGCGAGCATGTCGATGAAAAAGTTGGCCGTGCTTCCGGTGCCAACGCCGATAATGCTGTCGCTATCAAGGCGGGGCGCGATGTAGTCGATGGCGGCTTTGGCGACGGCTTTTTTCAGTTCGTCCTGGTTCATTGGAAGCTCCGGATGCAAATCAGGTTGGGTTTCTCTGCATTATAGCGCTTTAGCGAGCTCTGCTTATAGACGGCTGCCGTGCAAACTTCCTACACTGTTGGTTTTTTCAGCCGACCATCGACCGTAAACCAACCAGAAGCCGGAACAGTTATGCCGCAACGCTACATCAAGAAGATACTCGATGCGCGCGTCTATGACGTGGCCATCGAAACACCCCTGACTGAAGCCCGTAGTCTGTCCAAGCGCTTTGGCAACAATATTCTGCTCAAGCGTGAAGATCTTCAGCCGGTGTTTTCCTTCAAGATTCGTGGCGCATACAACCGGATTGCCCAGCTTTCCGAAGAACAGAAAGCCAAGGGCGTGATCTGTGCCTCCGCCGGGAATCATGCTCAGGGTGTGGCGCTGGCAGCCAAGAACCTGGGTATCAAGGCGGTGATCGTGATGCCCCAGACCACGCCCGAGATCAAGGTACGCTCGGTCCGTGATCATGGTGCCAAAGTGGTTCTGAAAGGCGACGCTTTCGACGAAGCCGCAGCCCATGCCCAAGAGCTGATCCAGAAGCACGGCTATACCTACATCCCGCCCTACGATGACCCGGATGTCATTGCCGGGCAGGGAACTGTGGCCATGGAGATCATGTGGCAGTTCAGCAAGCCGATCCACGCGATCTTTATCTGTGTTGGCGGCGGCGGGCTGATTGCTGGCATGGCCGCCTACATCAAGTACCTGCGCCCGGAAATCAAGGTGATCGGTGTCGAGCCCGAGGACTCCAACTGCCTGCAGGCTGCCATGAAGGCGGGCAAACGGGTGGTACTGGACGAGGTAGGCATCTTTGCCGACGGCGTGGCGGTCAAGCAGATCGGCAAGTATCCCTGGGAAATCTGCAAGGATCACGTGGACGAGGTGATCACCGTGTCCACTGACGAAATCTGCGCTGCCATCAAGGATGTTTTCGAGGACACCCGCTCCATCGCCGAGCCGGCCGGTGCCCTGGGCGTGGCAGGCATCAAGAAATACATCGAGCGTGAGAAGGTAGAGGGCGAAAACCTGATTGCCACCCTGAGCGGTGCCAACATGAACTTCGACCGCCTGCGCTACATTTCCGAGCGCACGGAAGTGGGCGAGAAGCGCGAGGCGATCCTGGCGGTGACCATCCCGGAGAAACCGGGTGCCTTCAAGACCTTTATCAATGCGCTGCACAAACGCAGCATCACCGAGTTCAACTACCGCTACGCCGATGCCACCAATGCCACGATTTTTGTGGGTATCCAGATTGCGGCAGGAGGTCACGGCCGCGAGGACCTGGTTCAGGAGTTGCGGGAGAGCGGCTACTCGGTGGTCGACCTGACCGACAGTGACCTGGCCAAACAGCACATTCGCCACATGGTGGGCGGTCACGCGCCGACCATCACCAACGAGAAAGTCTTCCAGTTCGAGTTCCCGGAGCGCCCGGGGGCGTTGCTGAAATTCCTGATGTCACTGGGTACCCGCTGGAATATCTCAATGTTCCATTACCGGAACCACGGTGCGGCCTACAGCCGGGTGCTTTTGGGTGCTCAGGTGGAGGACGACGAAGTGCAGGACTTCGAGAAAATGCTGGATAAGGTTGGCTTCCGTTACGAGAACATGACGGACAACGAGGCTTATCAGCTGTTTCTTGGTCAGGGTAACGCGCGTTCAAGTTAACTCGGAGTAGGCCAGGGTCGGGTAGAGGCTTCCAAAACTGTGCGGAGCCATGGATGGCGGAGCCCAAGCGCCACATGGATGTGCCGCAAGGAGCGTGTTTTGGAAGCCTCTACCCGATGCTGGCCGAGCGCCGATCGAAAAGCTTACCTAATTTTAATCTGTCAAAAATTGTAAAAATGAGGATAGGTGTTAATCTTTCCTCTGATTCTTGAAGTCAAGAATAGCTCACTGATTTGCCAACATTTTTGAAACTGCATCTTGAGGAACTGAAGCCATGGGCGGCAAGCCTGACATCATCAAAGCCATTGTGCTGATTTTTGCCATCGGCCTTGTGATTACTGGTTTCACATCCATTCACGCCTCCGAAGATAAAGAGGCACGAGCCGCCAATCTGGTTGGTTCCGTTCAGGTCATGAATCAGCCGCTGAACCGGTAACAGCGCTTATCGGTTACCACGCTGTGCAGGGGCACATCCCAAGGCTCAATTGGCAGCTTCTTAACCTTCTGGAAATCATGGGCCAGGCCAATCAGCTTCGGGGCCAGTCTTGGCCGTATCCGGCTGAAAGCAAAGGTCCTGTCGTAGAACCCGCCTCCCATTCCCAGTCTTCCGCCTTGTTCGTCAAAACCCACTAACGGAAACAGTACCGCATCCAGTGCCCAGGCCGGGCGGCGCAGGCCTTTGCTGAACGCTGGCTCGGGGATGCCAAACCGGTTGGCGGTGAGTTCTACGCCGTCGTAGTAGGGGCTGAAAACCAATCTGCCTTCATGAATTGGATGCAGTACCGGCAGATAGAAGCGGATGCCCTTGCGACGTGCGATGTCGAGATAGACATGGGGGTCAATTTCACCGTCGTTGGGCAGATAGATGGCAATGTGCCGCGCTCGGTGCAGGTCCGGATTCTTGAGCAGGTTCAGGGCGAGGTACTCGGCAGCCTGTTGTTGTTGCTCAAAATTCAGTTCGCGCCGATGTTGCCGCAGGCGTTTGCGAAGTTCACTGCGTGAGAGGGTATCCGGATGGGACTGGAACGGTTGAGGCTCGATAAACTGGCTCAAAATAAAGCTTCCCGGGCTGCCGTTATCGGATGTTGCCCTTGAACCCAAAGTTCAAGGTCGGTGGCCGCTGTGACATATTAGGCTTTCCCCTGTCGGGGACGTGCTCACAATGCCCTGAAGTAGCCACCTGGGTAATGCGCATCGGCTCGAGGACGTATCCGACTATCCCGAACAGCCCAGGAAGTTAAGTCCATTATACGGGCAGTGTCGGGGCCGATTGCAACACCTGTCTCAGATTCTCTGCGGAATTATCGGCCGGAGCCATCGCCCAGGGCACCGTCCAGTTTGTTGTCCATGGCACGCAGCAGAGTGCTGGTGGCATCTGACATGGTGTCGCGCTCGAGCAGTTCGTGAGTGATGTTCAGGGCCGCCATAACGGCAATGCGTTCTGTGCCGAAAACCTTGCCGCTGGCGCGGATTTCGCGCATTTTGCTGTCCAGGTGACGGGCAGCCCGCAGCAACGCTTCCTGCTCTTCTTCGGGACAGGCGACCAGATATTCCTTGTCGAGGATTTTTACCTCAACCGTGGTGGATTGCTGTGCCATCAGTGATGCTCCAGGGCCCGAAGGCGGCTGATCATGGCTTCGATCTTGTGCTTCGCGTGATCGTTTTTCTGCACTAGCTGGGCCCGTTCCCGGTTCCAGTCGTCCTGCAGTTCCCGCAATGTGGCGTTGTCCCGCTCAAGTTTCTGACAGCGTTCAATCAGCCTGTCCAGCTTGTCCGCTAATGCCTGTACTTCGGACTGTTCCATGACGTGCCCAGCAGTGGTTTGAGGTAATTGCAACTAACTATAAGTGTGGACGCTAAGTCGGTCAATTTACAGGCTTGTCATTGCGTTCCCTGCGTGATGCGCATCACTGATCGGCGGCCTCGCCAAATCCCAGTCGGCGACTTTGGCGCCAAGTGCCGAAAGCCGGTATCAAAGCCACTATAAAGGCGGCCACAGGAACTGCGGCCAGTAGCGCCCACTCGGTTGCAGTCAGGGGGCGAAGCGCGATCTGCAGGCCATAGTTGGCCAATAGCCAGGGGCTGGCCAATGAGAGGCCGGCCATGCCAATGACCAGCGCCAGCACACAGGCCGCCAGGGCAAGGGCCACGCACTCAAGGATATACAGCGAGGCGATCAGTGCCGGAGAGGCACCGGTTGCCCGCAGTACGGCAATTTCATGGGCTCGCTGGGCCTGCAGGGTCAGAAGAACGGCAATCAGCCCTATAAGACTGGTAATCACAACAAAACCGGTAATGCCCAGCAGCGCCCTCTCAAACTGGCCCATCAGTCGCCAGAGTTCGCTCAGGGCAACTCCGGGAAGGATGGCTGATAGCGGTTCATCGGAAAACTGGTTGATTTCCCGCTGTATCCGGAAAGTCAGCACCTGTCTTTCGATGCCGACAAACGCGGCGGTAATGGCATCGGGTGTGAAATCACGGTCTTCCGCCTGTTCCCGGGTGAGCGTTCGGCCCGGTATTGCGACCCCGGACTCCCAGCCCACATGCATGGCCTCCATGCCGTCCAGGCCGATATACACTGCCTGGTCCACCGGCGTCCCGGTGGGTGCCAGTATGCCGGTAACGGTAAACGGCGTGTCTTCATGGTTGGAGAAGCTGGTTCGCCCACCGCCATGGGACAGAACAATTTCTTCGCCCACCTGATGCGCCAGCGACCGTGCCACGCCAGCGCCCAACACAACATCAAAGACCCCTTCAAACCACTGGCCTTCTGCCAGTTCGAGCGGCAGGTCGCGGCCGTAACGAAAGTGCTTCAAAAAGTTCTCGTCGGTAGCGACCACGCGATTGCCCCGGTAGCTGTCTCCCAGGGAAATCGGAATCAGCCACTCGAGGCGAGTATCCTCTTTCAGGCTCTGGTAGGTCGACCAGCGAATGTTGTTGGTGGCATCGCCAATGTGAAACACGGTGTACAGCAGCAGGTTCAGCTGGCCACTGCGGGCACCGACGATCAGATCGGTACCGCTGATGGTACTGGTGAAGGACTGTTTGACCTCGGTACGGAGGTACTGGATGCCCAGCAATAGAGAAACGCTCAGAGTGAGCGTCAGGCAGACCAGGGCCAGTACCTTTTTCCGGTGCCACAGGCTGGCCATTGCGAGCGTCAGAGCAAGGCGTGCTTTCATGTCCGGTCACCCCGCAGTTCCAGCTGATTCCCAAAATGGCGGGCCAGGGACTGGTCGTGACTGACAAACAGCACCGAGGTGTTATGCCGGTGGGCAAGATTCAGGAGGAGTTCCAGAAACCGGTCACGGTTGTCAGCATCCAGTGCCGATGTGGGTTCGTCCGCGAGAATCAGGCCCGGGGCGCCAATCAGGGCCCGGGCAGCGGCGATCCGCTGTTGCTGGCCAATACTCAGCCTGGTGACTTTCCGCTGCCAGTGATCTTCGGGAATCGACAGGGCGGCAAGTAATCTCTCAGCTTCGTCTGCGACTGTAGGTTCAGTTCGCTTTTTGCGCAGCTCAGAAAGCCCGCAGGGCAGGGTGACGTTGGCCCGGGTGCTCAGGTAGGGCACCAGATTGAACTGCTGGAAGATAACACCCATGTGGTCGGCCCGGAACTGGTCCCGGGCGCCGGCGCCCAATTGATGGATGTCGGTATCCAATATCCGTACAGAGCCAGTGTCCGGGCGAAGCATGCCTGCCAGAAGGCTGAGTAGTGTGCTTTTGCCGCTGCCGCTGGGGCCGTGCAGGAACAGATGGTCACCACGTTTCAGAGCGATATCCGGAAAACTGAGGGGCGCCTGTACCGGGTCCCAGGAAAAACCAAGCCCGCTGACTTCGATGGCGGTTTCCGTGCTCCGGGAACTGTTTCTGGTTGAGTCTGTCTTGCTGGTCATGTTGGTTGCTGTCTGCCCGGTGTATGATGGCGGTTTGCGAATTTCACTATCAGGAGTATGTGGTCCAATGATGTTTGCCCCGGCGCGTTTGCGCTTTGCGCTGCCCTCTCTTGCCGCGCTTGTCCTGGTGCTCTTGCTCCCGGCATTTGGCCAAGCCGAAACCCGGGAGATTGACTGGCTTGAACTGATGCCGGCCGAGGATCTGGCGCTGCTGGAGAATATGCCAGAGATTGAGCATGAGGGCGATGGCCCGCCGCTGTTGCCGGACGAGATCATGACCGGTCGGGTTGTGCCGGAGATGGGCGATGTGGAAGGGCGCATCCCCGGCTTCGTGGTGCCCCTGAAGACGACCGAGGATATGCGCATACTGGAGTTTTTCCTGGTGCCCTACTACGGCGCCTGTATTCATGTGCCGCCACCTCCCCCGAATCAGATCATTCACGTCAAGTACAAGGAAGGTTTCACGCTTGAGGCCCTGTACGATCCGGTCTGGATCGAAGGCAAGCTGGTGATCGACCGTACCGAGAACGACATTGGCACCTCTTCGTACTCTATGGTCGCAACCGAGGTTGAGCCCTACGAGGAATAGCTGGCGAGCCCCATTATTGGGTGCCTGGCCTGAAGCTGGTCTCGCCGCGCTCCAGGCGGCCTGAACCCTGGCCCCCTGACCAGACCCACTCGACATTCAGGTGTTCAATCTCGGGAAAGCGCGCTGTGAGAGGTGTAGAGAGTTCCTCGGAAGCATCCAGCCCGGAGCAGTTCAGGGTCTGGGTAACTTCGAAATCCGAGTGGGTGGAGCTTTTCTCGTCCTCATGCTTGTCCTCGTGGTCATGGGCGTGACCATGGTCGTGTCCGTGATCGTCACCGCCCGCCTGATGGTGCACCACCGCATTCATGACTTCGCAGCCAGCCTCGGCGGTGTCCACCAGGGGGGTCTCACCGAGCCAGTTGGTGGTTTCCGTGACCAGCGCTTTCTGTTTCTCGGTCCGGGCACGGTGTTCGAAACCCAGCAGGTTGTAGGCTGGTGATGTGAAAATCAGATCAATCTGGTTGCCATCGATGGCAAGTTGCAGTTCGGCGTGACCGTGCTGGTGAGCGCCGGGGTTGTCGCTGGCGAACGTGGAGCCGGCAGTCAGAATGGTCGCGGCCAGGATGGCGCTGGTTACCTTTGAAGAAGTCATGGCAATGTCTCGCGGTCTCTAGTGTTACGTTATAACATATTGTTCTCTCCCCGGATAAAAATCAACAGGCAGTGCCTTGGCATCGCCTGAATGCTAAAGTAGACCTTTAATTCACCAACACAGGATCCGCCTGTTTCATGTCAGAAACCGACACTTCCGGTGCTGCCCGCGCAGCAGAATTTGAGCGCTGGGCCAACGTTTTTACTGCTCACAAGGCATTCAGCCACCCATCCGAATTGCACGGCGCGCTCTGTGGCCGCCTGGCGGCCGGATCCCGTATTGAAGAACCGGAGTGGCTGGCAATGGTGTGTGAGCACATGGGTCTGGCTGAAGATGCGGCCGAGGAGTCTGACGATCTCGCTCCTTTTATGAACAAGGCCTATGAGCAGACCCTGGAGCTCTTGAAATCGGCCGACATGAGTTTCCACCCTTTATTGCCGGATGATGACTACGCCATCGAGCAGCGGCTGGAGGCCCTGGTTTCCTGGGTTCGCGGATTTCTCGAGGGTATGGCATTGTCGGCCGGCGAGTCCCTTGGCCAGGCGCCAGACGAGATCCGGGAGCTGATCGAGGATATGGTGGCTATCAGTCAGTTGTCCGAAGAGGAAGAAGCGGACGACGAGAGCGAGCAGCAGTTGCTGGAGATTACCGAATACATCCGGCTGGGGGCGCTCGCCGTGTTTACCGAATTCAATGCCCCCGAACCGCCGAAGTCTGATTCGCCGACCCTGCACTGAGCCGGGTCCTGATTGCAGGAGAGACTATGAACTCCATGATTCCCGTAAAGGAGTTTGCCGAGCGCCGTCGCAAGCTGATGGAGCGTATGGCGCCAGACAGCATCGCGATCATTCCGGCCGCCCCGGAGCGTGTCCGTAATCGGGATGTGTTGCACCCGTTTCGCCAGGACAGTGATTTTCATTACCTGTCCGGTTTTGGTGAGCCGGAGGCTGTGCTGGCCCTGATTCCGGGGCGTGAGCACGGAGAATCGGTTCTGTTCTGCAAGGAGCGTAATCCGCAGAAGGAACTCTGGGACGGTTTCCTGGTTGGCCCGGAAGGCGCCATCGAACGGTATGGCCTGGACGATGCGTTTCCGATTGCAGACATCGACGACATCCTCCCGGGCATGATTGAAGGTCGCAGCCGGGTCTACTATCCCCTGGGCAAGGACGATCATTTTGACGCCCGGGTCATGGACTGGGTGAAGATGATTCGCAGCAAGGTTCGCAGTGGCGCTCACCCGCCGGGCGAATTCGTGGCCCTGGAGCACCTGCTTCATGACCTGCGGCTGTACAAGAGCGCCAATGAGATCAAGATCATGGCCAAAGCCGGCCAGATCAGCGCCGAAGCCCATTGTCGGGCCATGAAGCGGGCCCGCAAGGGCGGCTTCGAGTACAACCTTGAGGCCGAACTGATCCACACCTTCATGGAGCATGGCGCCCGCTCAACGGCTTATCCTTCGATTGTGGGTGGGGGCGCTAATGGCTGCATCCTGCATTACATCGAGAACAGTGCACCGCTGAAAGACGGCGATCTGGTACTGATCGATGCCGGCTGTGAATACCAGTGCTACGCCTCTGACATTACCCGCACCTTCCCGGTCAGCGGAAAGTTCAGCAATGAGCAGCGGGCCCTGTACGAGGTGGTGCTGGCAGCGCAATACCAGGCCATTGAGGCTGTGTCGCCGGAAAATCACTGGAACCGGCCCCATGAGGCGGCGCTGGAGGTGCTGACCCAGGGGTTGATTGATCTGGGGCTGTTGTCCGGCACCCTGGAAGACGCCATTGCCAACGAAGCCTACAAACCCTTCTTCATGCATCGCACCGGGCACTGGCTGGGGCTGGATGTGCACGATGTGGGCGATTACAAGATCGGTGATGCCTGGCGCCAGCTGGAACCCGGAATGGCCCTGACGGTTGAACCGGGGCTGTACATTGCGCCGGATAATACCGACGTAGATGAGAAGTGGCGTGGCATCGGCATTCGCATCGAAGACGACGTGGTGGTGACCAAAGACGGCTGCCGTGTGCTGACCGAAGCGGTACCGAAAACCATTGCCGAAATCGAAGCCCTGATGGCGGACTGACACCCTGTGACCAAGCCTGATACCGATCTGATCATTGCCGGTGGTGGCCTTGCCGGAGCAACCCTGGCGTTGGCGCTGGCGCGGATGGTGCCGTCGCTTCGGGTGACCGTGGTCGAGGCGTTTCCGCTCTCACCCGATGCCCTGCCGGAGAGCTACCAGCCCAGCTACGACGCCCGCTCCACCGCGCTGGCCTGGGGCTCCCGGTTAATCTTCGAAGAGCTGGGGCTCTGGCACCGGCTCGCCGAGCATGCCACGCCCATTGAACATATTCATGTTTCTGATCGGGGGCATTTCGGCGCTACCCGGCTGCATGCCGCCGAGCATGGTCAGCAGGCGCTTGGTTACGTAGCGGACAATCGCTGGATGGGTCTGTGCCTCATGCGTGAGCTTCTGGACACCAACGTCCAGTGGCGGGCGCCGGCGGAAGTAACGGACATGACGCCTATCCCCGGCGGAGTCCGGGTCCGGCTGTCGGAGGATGGCGAGGATGCCCCGGAGCTGACGGCTCGCTGTCTGGTGGTCGCAGATGGCGGTCGCTCAGGATTGCGCGAGAAACTTGGCTTCAGGGCCGATCGTCACAGCTATGGCCAGAACGCCCTGATCGCCAATGTCTCCACCAGTGACAGCCACGGCTTCACCGCCTTTGAGCGATTCACCGATGCCGGTCCCATGGCGCTCCTGCCCCATGGTTCTCCCGCGCGTGCCGGGCACCAGTCGGCACTGGTCTGGACGTTATCCGATGAGGCCCTGGAGGAGGTTCTGGAGCTGCCAGACGACGAGAAATGTCGCTGGCTTCAGGACCGGTTTGGCTGGCGTCTGGGCCGGTTTACCCGCATCGGTGCCTGTCATCATTACCCGCTGACCCTGACCACCGTGGACGAGCCGGTGCGCCCCGGGGTTGCGCTGGTGGGCAATGCCGCCCATGCCCTGCATCCGGTAGCAGGCCAGGGGTTCAATCTGGCCCTGAGAGGGCTGATGACACTGGTTGAGCAGTTCCGGCTGGCGGAAGAGCAGGGCCGATCCATCGGCGATCTTGAGGTGCTCAAGCGCTACCAGGCCCTGCATCGTCAGGATTGGCAGCAGACGGTGCGCTTCTCCGATTCTCTTGTTCGCCTGTTCGGGCAGTCCATGCTGCCGGTAACTGCCGCCCGCGATGCCGGACTGGTGGGCCTTGACCTGCTGCCGGGTGCGAAACGCTGGTTTGCCCGCAAGGCCATGGGCCTGGGTGGTCGCCGGGCGGTGATTGACCGGCCCGGAAACCTGAACCGGGAGGCACCAGGTCATGAGTGAAGTGAAAACCTTCGATATTCTTGTGGCCGGCGGTGGCATGATCGGCTCCGCCCTGGCTCTCGGGCTCTCGCGCCAGGGCTGGCAGGTGGCACTGGTGGAGGGGGCTGATCACGAAACCCTGCTTCAGGCACCGGACCCTGCCACCACCGTTGCAGATTTCGAGCCGCGGGTCAGTGCCATTTCGGTCGCCAGCCAGCAGTTGCTGGAGCAGCTCGGAGTCTGGTCCGAGGTTACCGCGGGCCGACACTGTCCTTATCAGACCATGACAGTCTGGGATGGTGACGGCACGGGGCGTATACAGTTCGAGGCCGCAGAACTACAGGCGCGGGCTCTCGGAACGATTGTCGAAAACCGCAGCATCGTGCGGGCGCTGTTCACGGCGTTGGAACAAAGCCCCGTTGAGCTCATCGAGGGCGCGAGGATTACTGGCTGCAAGCGATTTTCTGAAAGTTACACGGTTGAGCTGGAGGATGGCCGAGCCTTATCTGCCGGATTGGTGGTGGGCTGTGACGGTGCTAACTCCCGTCTGCGTCAGTGGGTAGGCCTGCCAACCCGAGAGTGGGACTACGATCAACAGGCTATCGTGTGCACGGTGCGAACCGCCCAGAGCCATCGTTTTACCGCCTGGCAACGGTTTTCAACGACCGGTCCGCTGGCGTTCCTGCCCTTGTTGACCGAGTCTGGCAATAAGCATTTCTGTTCCATTGTCTGGTCCCAGGATACCGGGGAAGCCCGGCGCCTGATGTCTCTGGGCGACAGTGAGTTTGCCGCCGAACTTGAGCGCGCCATCGAGCGTGAGCTTGGCACGGTTGAAGCCGTTTCCAACCGGTTCGCCTTTCCGCTTCGCCAGCGCCACGCCAAAGACTACATTGCGCCCGGTTTTGCCCTGGTAGGCGATGCAGCTCATACCATCCATCCTCTGGCAGGGCAGGGCGCCAATCTGGGCTACGGCGATGTGCGCGCACTGCTGGACGAGCTCTCGCGGGCAAGGAAAACCGGCCTGAGTCCAGCCAATGAACTGGTTCTGGCGCGCTACCAGCGCCGCCGAAAAGGCGAAAATCTGACCATGATGGCCGCCATGGAGGGTTTCAAACAGTTGTTTGGCCGTGATGAGCTGCCGGTTCGCTGGCTGCGCAACACCGGCCTGCGCTGGCTCAACCAGCTGGGGCCGGTCAAAAATCGCATTGCTGCCGAGGCCATGGGTCTTAACGGCTGAACAGAAAAGGAATTTTACAATGGCAGGAAGCAGTCTTCTGGTTCTGATCGATGACATCGCCACCGTGCTGGACGATGTCGCCCTGATGACCAAAACCGCCACCAAGAAAACTGCGGGTGTTCTGGGTGACGATCTTGCACTCAACGCCCAGCAGGTGACTGGCGTGAAACCTGCGCGGGAGTTACCGGTTGTCTGGGCCGTCGCCCGTGGTTCGATGATCAACAAGGCCATTCTGGTGCCGGCGGCTGTTGCGATCAGTTTTTTCATGCCCTGGCTGGTCACGCCGTTGCTGATGCTCGGCGGTGCCTTCCTGTGTTTCGAGGGGTTCGAGAAACTGGTGCACAAGTTTTTGCATCGGGAGGAAGATCAGAAGCGCAAAGGGGAGCTGCATGAGGCCCTGAAGAATCCGGAAGTCGATCTGCGGGCAATCGAGAAGGACAAGATCAAGGGTGCGATCCGCACCGATTTCATCCTCTCTGCGGAGATTATCGCCATTACCCTTGGAACGGTAACGACCCAGACCATCGGCATGCAGTTTATGGTGCTGGCCGTGGTCGCTATCATGATCACAGTCGTTGTTTATGGCCTGGTGGCGGGGATCGTAAAACTGGACGATGGCGGCCTTTACCTCAGTCAGCAAGACAATCCTGTGCTCCAGAAACTGGGCTCAGGCATTCTGTGGCTGGCTCCCTATCTGATGAAAACGCTCTCCATTCTTGGCACTCTGGCGATGTTTCTGGTGGGTGGTGGCATTCTCACCCACGGCTTTACTCCGGTTTACGACGCCATTCATCACTTTGCGGAAGGTTTTAGTGGTGTGGTTGGGATGCTTGTGCCAACGATAGCCAATGGCCTGTTCGGTGTGGCAGCTGGCGCGTTACTGGTCGCCATTATTACGCCACTGACGCGATGGTGGCAGGCGAGGAGCGCCTGAGAAGACCGGGGCTCTAGAGGCAGGCGTCAAACAGCCGGCTGACCAGGACCGGTACTGCGGTTTCCACCCGCAGAATGCGGGGACCGAGGTGCACACTCTGGCAACCGGCTTCTTCAAGTTTGCCCACTTCGTAAGCTGTAAAGCCACCCTCCGGGCCAACGCAGAGTACCGTCGGCTGGTTCAGGTGAACCGGGCAGGGGGTGTTTGTACCGGGGTGCGCTACCAGGGCCTGCTTGTTTGCCAATAGTGCCGGCAACTCGTCTTCCACAAAGGGTTTGAACAGCTTGCGGATCTGGACCCGTGGCATCAGGGTGTCTTTGGCCTGCTCCAGTCCCAGCGTGAGGTTCTCCCGGAGCTGCTCATCGGAAAGCCACGGCGTCTGCCAGAAGCTTTTTTCCACCTTGTAGCTGTTGATCAACCAGAGGTCTTTCACACCTAGTGCAGCGCAGGTTTGCAGGATACGGCGGAACATCTTCGGCCGGGGCATGGCCAGCACCAGGGTGAGCGGAAGTGGTGAAGGGGGAGACTGGTCCAGCGTGACCTTGAGTTCCGCCTCGGTATCGGTAAGCCGGACGACCTCGCCGACTCCCATTTGGCCACCCGCCCGGCCCACCGGCACCGTATCGCCGGCAGTTACCTTGATGACAGACTGCAGGTGAGCCAGACGCCGGCCACGCAGGACGGCCCGGTCAGGCGCTACGAAATCTTCGTCAAACAGTAACGCCAGATTCATTCGCCGGCGGGCTCATCGCTGTCCGGGTCTGCGACTTCCCGTTTCGCCAGTCGCCCGAACAGGATGCCGATCTCGAACAGGATCCACATGGGTACTGCCAGCAGGGTCTGGGAAATGATGTCAGGCGGCGTTAGCAGCATGCCGATGATAAAGCAGCCCACCACCACGTAGGGGCGCTTGGCTGCCAGATCCGCCGGTGTGGTGGCCCCGGTAAGGATGAGCAATACGGTGGCAATCGGAATCTCAAATGCGACACCGAAGGCAAAGAACATCTTGAGCACGAAATTGAGGTAGCTGGTGATGTCCGGTAATTCGACGATGCCTTCCGGTCCTATCGCGGTAAAGAAGCCGAACACCAGAGGGAAAACCACGTAATAGGCGAATGCCGCACCTGCATAGAACAGGATTACCGAGGTAAAGAGCAGTGGAAAGGCCAGCCGCTTTTCATGGGCGTACAGTCCCGGGGCGATGAAACTCCAGAGCTGGTAGAGAATGATCGGGATGGCTGCGAACACGGCCAGCACCAGGGCCAACTTCAGTGGTGCGAAGAAGGGCGAAGTAACATCCGTTGCGATCATGGTCTGGCCAACGGGCAACAGGGAACGGATAGGTTCAGACAGCCACAGGTACAGCTCGTTGGCAAACGGATAAATGGCAGCGAAGCAGACCAGCACCGCAAGAACCATTTTCAGAAGGCGATTGCGCAATTCGAGCAGGTGCTCGATCAGTGGCATTTCCTGCTGTTCCGGAGGCAGCTGGTTGCCGTCGGGTTTTGCATTCATGAACGGTTATCCGGCGGACTTTGCGGGGTTTCGCTTTTGGGTTGTTCCTTCCCGGCAGCGCCTGTATCCGGCGTCTGCGAGGCATCACTGGTATCAGCCTGATCCTGTGGCGGAGCCTCGGAGGCCTTTGCCTGGCCAGAGACACGTCGTGTCGCCGGTGCTGGTCTTGGCTTCTGGGTCTCGTTCTCGGGCAGGATCATGTGCTCGTACTTTTTAGCCTCGTCCAGGGCGCCGCGCACGGTTTTCTGAACATCGTCCAGGCCAACATCCCCCGCCTTGCGAAGCTCCTCACGGAGCTCATCGGCTTTGAGCTGCCGGTCCAGTTCCGAGGTGAACTGGCTGACCATGCGTCGGGCACCGCCCACCCAGCGGCCCGCAGCACGGGCAGCCGTGGGCAGACGCTCGGGGCCGAGTACCAACAGCGCGATGACGCCGCAGATCAGCAGCTCAAGAAAGCCGATATCGAACATTCAGCCTGGTCTCAGCTGTGGGACTTGTCCCGGGGCTTGTCTTCGGCCGCAGCCTGTTTTTGCGGCTGCTCCTCTTCCTTGCCTTCCAGGGAGTCCTGGTTCTCGGTCTTGGAGTCCTCATCGCTCATGGACTTCTTGAAGCCGCGAATGGCGCCACCGAGGTCGCTGCCGATGTTGCGGAGTTTCTTGGTTCCGAACAACAGAATGACAATGCCGAGTACGATAAGTAATTGCCAGATGCTGATACCCATTACGGGGTCCTCGTTTTAATGTTTCTGTTCAATGACATTGTACGTTACCAGAACGGTTACGCGGAAACCCCTTTGGAGGTACTACCGCTCACTTGTCCCGCGACGCTTTTTCTTCAAGGCCTGACAGGTCGAACCGGCTGGCCAGCTCGTCCAGGATGTCTTTCGGGCCAAGGCCCAGTCTCGACAGCATCACCATGCTGTGGAACCACAGGTCGGCGGTTTCGTAAACCACGTCCCGGGTTTCACCGGAGTGTTCCGCGTCCTTGGCGGCCAGCAGGGTTTCCGTGCACTCTTCCCCGACTTTTTCCAGAATCTTGTTCAGACCCTTGGCGTGGAGACTGGCTACGTAAGAGGTTTCCGGGTCTGCTTCCTTCCGGGCTTCCAGAACCCGTGCCAGGTTTTCCAGTACATCACTCACTGTCCGTGCTCCTCAGTTGCTGCCGTAGCTCAGTTGCTGCCGTAGATAGTGCCGGGGTCCTTGATCACCGGGTCAACACTGACCCACTGACCGTCTTTCAGTGTCCGGTAGAAGCAGCTGCGTCTGCCAGTATGGCAGGCGATGCCGCCTTTCTGTTCCACTTTCAGCAGGATGACGTCCTCGTCGCAGTCCAGTCGAATGTCCCGAATAACCTGTTGGTGCCCCGAGGTTTCCCCCTTGCGCCAGAGCTTGCCTCTGGAACGGGACCAATACACGGCCTGGCCTTCTTCGGCGGTCAGCCTGAGCGACTCACGGTTCATCCAGGCCATCATCAGAATGTCGCCGGTTTCGGCGTCCTGGGCGATGGCCGGCACCAGGCCGTCCTCTGTCCAACGAATGGCATCCAGCCAGTCAGGGGTCTCGACGTTATCCGAGCTGTTTTGCATTTTTGTGAATCCTGAAATCTTTATAGGTTATCGGCTGCCCCGGAGCATGATTCCGCCGGCGATGGCAAATAGCGCCCAACTCCAGGTCGGCACGTTTTCAAGCCACTGCCGGCCTTCAGGCTGGGTGCCCAGAATACCTCCGGCAATCAGAAGTACCGCCAGTGTCGCCCGTCGCCAGCGCCGCTCAGTTCGGACCTGCTGCTCGCGGAGCAACTCCAGTGTAGCCCGGTTCTGGGGCTCGGTGGGCCCGGCCTGCCGCAGTTGGAGAAGGGCATCGTGCACCAGCTGGGGCATTTCCGGCGACTGTTCCAGCCAGGAGGGCAGATGGGATTGCAGGGACTTGATCAGCCCCGATGGGCCAATCCGCTTGCGCATCCAGGTTTCTAGGTAGGGTTGCGCGGTACTCCACAAATCCAGATCCGGATAAAGCTGGCGGCCCAGGCCTTCCACGTTCAGCAGGGTTTTCTGCAGCAGGACGAGCTGAGGCTGCACTTCCATGTTGAATCGCCTCGCTGTCTGGAACAGGCGTAGCAGGAAGTGGCCGAAAGAGATGTCCTTTAACGGCTTCTCGAAAATGGGCTCGCAGACAGTACGAATGGCGGCCTCAAACTGGTTCACTGGCGTGTCGGGTGGCACCCAGCCGGACTGGATATGTAGCTGCGCAACCTGCCGGTAATCGCGGCGGAAAAAGGCTAGAAGATTTCGGGCGAGATAGCTCTGGTCATCCGGTGCCAGGGTACCGACGATCCCGAAATCGATCGCGATATATCGCGGGTCCGACGGGTTGGACGTATCCACGAAGATGTTGCCCGGGTGCATGTCGGCGTGGAAGAAGCTGTCCCGGAACACCTGGGTAAAGAAGATTTCCACACCTTTTTCCGCCAGTACCTTCATGTCGACGCCAGCGGCCTTCAGGGCGGCGGTATCCGCAATGGGGATGCCGTGAATGCGCTCCATCACCAGCACTGATTTGCGGGTGTAGTCCCAGTCGATGAACGGAATATAGATCAGCGAGGAGTTCTCGAAATTCCGGCGCAGCTGGCTGGCGTTGGCGGCCTCGCGCTGCAGGTCCAGTTCGTCGTGGATGGTGGCATCGTAGTCGGCAACCACTTCCACCGGGTGCAGGCGCTTGCCCTCGGACCAGTATTTTTCCAGCAGACCGGCCATCAGGTACATCAGGGCCAGGTCCTGGCGGATGACCCTCTCGATACCGGGGCGCAGTACTTTCACCACCACTTTCTGGCCGTTGAGCAGCGTGGCCGCATGCACCTGGGCAACCGACGCGGAGGCCAGCGGGTCCGGGCTGAATTCGGCAAACAGGTCCGACACCGGGGCGCCCAGCGAGGTTTCGATAATGCCCCGGGCCTCATCGCTCGGAAACGGCGGCACACGGTCCTGAAGGTTTTTCAGGGATTCGGCCATGTCATCTGGCAACAGATCCCGTCGGGTAGAGAGTATCTGGCCGAACTTTACAAACACGGGGCCCAGTTCCTCGAGGGCCAGCCGCAGTCGATCACCCCTGTCCAGCTTGGGTTTGGGGAACAGGTGCCACGGCGCAAGCAGGAAAAACACCTTCAGGGGCGCAGGCAGTTCTGCGATTGGCAGGAACGTGTCCAGCCGATAGCGGCAGAATACCCAGGCAATTCGAAACAGGCGTTGCAGGCGGGTCACAGGTTCTCCGGTTCGTCAGTCTTGCCGCGGTTTTCAACCAGGTTCAGCCGGGCTTCCAGTCTCTCGGTGCGCAAGTTCAGTTCGTCGATGTCCTCGAACGTTGCTTCCAGTTCCCGTCGCCCTGGCAGGGCACGACTCTCTTCATGCACATACTCCTCGATATTGGCGTTCAGGGACTGAAAGGCCTGACGGCTCCACCGAATGGCGCCGCGAATGCGCTGACCCAGAAAGTGTGCGGGTACATCCCCGAGATGCTGGGCCATGGCGGCTTCCCAATCCGGCTCAAGCTGGTTCAGTGCGCGCTGCAGCTGGTGGGCCAGGGCCGTGTCTCCGGTCACGTCGACGCGACCATCGGCAAAGACCCGGTCATCACCGGTGGCCAGCGCCGCAAAGGCGATGGGTTTGCCGGTAACCTGAAGAGCAGGCTGGTCGACCGGTTGGCTGCCAACCCGAACGCGGTTTCCGGCGCGATCCAGGGTGTAGGTCAGGGGGAAAGGATCTGTGATATTGAACTGCACCGGCCCCGCCAGTGCTTCCATCAAGGCATGATGCCCCGCCGGATCCAGTTCCAGCGCCCGGTTCAGGGCGCTTTCCAGGATCGCGGAGACAGCGGAAAGCAGGGTGGGGCCGGGAAACATCAGGGCTTGATTCCCACATGCAGGGCGACAATGCCGCCGGTCATGTTGTAGTACTTGCAGTTCACCAGGCCGGCATTCTCCATCATGCCCTTGAGAGTGTCCTGGTCCGGATGCATCCGGATGGATTCGGCCAGGTACTTGTAGCTTTCGCTGTCGCCGGCGATAAGCTGGCCCATCAATGGCAGAGCGGAAAACGAGTAGGTGTCGTAGGCCTTGCTCAGCAAAGGATTGGTCGGCTTGGAGAATTCCAGGATCATCAGTTTGCCACCGGGCTTGAGAACCCGGGCCATGTCGCGCAGGGCCTGATCTTTATCGGTGACATTGCGCAGGCCGAAGGCGATGGAAACCGCATTGAAGTTGTTGTCCGGGAACGGCAGGTGCTCGGCGTCCGCCTGCACGTATTCGATGTTGCCGGCATAGCCGCGGTCTGTCAGCCGGCTGCGGCCCACCTGCAGCATGGAGGCATTGATGTCGGCCAGCACCACCTTGCCGGACGGACCCACCAGGTCTGAAAACTTCATGGTGAGGTCGCCGGTGCCGCCGGCAATATCCAGTACCTGATGGCCGGGACGCACCCCGGAAAGCTCGATGGTGAAGCGCTTCCAGAGCCGGTGGATCCCCATGGACATCAGGTCGTTCATGAGGTCGTATTTACCCGCCACGCTGTGGAATACTTCGGCCACCTGGCTAGCCTTCTGGCTTTTTGGCACATTGCGAAAGCCAAAGTGGGTGACGTCATCCTGGCCGTTATTGTTTGCGGCCTGGTTGGCTGGCGTTTGCTGCTCGCTCATGGGAGATGTCCTGTCAGAATCTGAACCCCGTATTCTAACCGCTGACGGGGTTGCTACAAGGGTGGCGGTGAGTTAAATAGCGCCCTAAACTGTAAATTCGTCCAAATCCGAGAGAAAACGTTTTCATGTCCGTCATTGATGTACACCGCCCGCATACCCTGGATAAAGAACACGCGAGAGAGGCTGCCGAATCCCTGGCCAAAGACCTGTCCAGCCAGTTCGACGTGCATTACCAGTGGGAAGGCGATCACCTGAAATTCAAGCGTAGCGGCGTCAAGGGGCACCTGAACATTACCCCGACGGATCTGCACATTCATCTGGAGCTGGGCATGATGTTGCGGCCCTTCAAGTCCCGGATCGAGCAGGAAATCCACTCCCAGTTGGACCAGATCATCAAGGCCTGATCAGCCGGGTTGTCGTCGACTCAGAGGTTGTCCGGCAGGCTGAACGGGTCCGGACGACCGTCGAGTATATTGCGCATCACCCGCTGTTCCCGGGAAACCAGCCGGTCGATCAGTAGCTCCACATCGTCCATCTTCCGGAAGGCCGAGTACCCCCGGTGCAGAAAGCTGTGCAGGTCGCTCAGATCGGCCATTTCCGCCGGGCCCCGGGTCATCGACAAAAGCCATCCAAGGGTGCGGTTGCGGACATAGCGATCAAGCTGCTGGCCCACGTCAGCCACCAGGGTGATCTGCTTCTCCCTCTGATCCAGCTGTCGGCTTTCCCGAAAGGCGGCACAGTAGTCCTCAGTGGTTATTGCGTCGGCGGGCACGCCCTGCTGGTGGAACAGCTCGGCCAGCTCGAGATCCAGCTGCTGGGTGATCAGGTTCAGCTCCACCAGACCGGCGAAGGTGTCCAGCAGGTTGTCCGGCAGCCACTTCACCATCTTGGGGAAGACCCGATCAATATTGTCATCCCGCCGGGTCATTCCGGCCGGCGCATACAGATCGGTCAGCAAAAATTCGAGGCCGTGATGGTAACCGGGGTGCTGGTAAAGGTCTTCATGAGTCGCCTTAAGCCGTTCGGCCTGCCAGTCGGCAACGTGGATTGCGCTTTCCAGCAGTGGGTGTTCTGCTTTCAAATGCCGGAAATCATGGTAGTCCAACAGCAGTTGCTGCAGCTGGCGAGCGCTTTCGGTGCGGGCTTCGGTAGCGACAAGGCGCTCACGGTACATGGACGATGGCTCCACTAAACCTGAAGAAAAGAGCGTAGTTTAGCGGAGCTGAGGTGGTCTTGCAGTAAGGCACTGCCGGGAGTTATCAGCCCTGTGCGGCAGTGGGCAGCGTTTCGAACCCCGGCACCCATTCCTTGCTGTCCAGGGTGATGAAGTGGCTCGGTGCCTCGGTTTCGACGATTCGCATGGTGGTCGGGCTCTGGCGGGCACTGGCCAACATGGATGAGCGATCGAGAATACGGTCTACCGCAGGAATCAGGAAAGTGCCGTGGCGTACATGGCTGTATACGCTGGTGTCTGTCCGTGCCATCCAGTCCATGATGTTCTCGATGTTACGAACAATGGTCAGGTGATCCTTGGTGGCGGAAAACAGTTTGCTCAGCAGTTGCTTCTTGCGCGGGTTCATCTTGCCAAAGAAGGTCTGGCCGTAGGCGGACGACGGAGCGCTGTTGATCAGGCGTATCAGCCAGGGCCACATACCGTGGCTTACAGGTTCCAGAATGGTGGTCACCAGCGCAGAAAGCCTGCCGTTGGGGAGCACGGGTGCTTCCAGTACCACTTCCACGTCGTCATACAGCTCTGGCCATTGCTTGATGGCCTCAAGGATCACCGCCCCGCCACGGGAATGACCATGAACCCGAATGTTGTCAGTGGTGGGCAGGCTGGAAAGCGCCTGGTTGAGAATGCAGGCGTCGTATTCGATGGTGCCTTCCAGGTGCTTGATCGGCACTTCCCAATCCGGGGTCTCCGGGGTCACGCCGTTCACCGGGATGTGGTAATTGCTGCAGGTGAGCAGGATCAATTCGGTGGTGGGCGCTTCATAAGCCTGGGTGAAGTAGCAGTGGTTCTCCAGAAAGCCGTGCACGCCGACAACAGTCTGCTCGGCCTTGCCGCTGTGGTTGCGAACGGACACAGCGCCCTTGCCAACGCGATACACCCGCCCGGAGAACATTTCCGAGTAGGCGCTCTCAATCGGTTTTATCAGCTTGCGAACATGGCTCGCTTTCATAACTGCTCTCCCTTCCAGCACGGCAATGGCCTTTTATTGGAATTAGGGTGTGCTGGTAAGCCTTTTGTACCCCGATCACCTCGCTATGTTACTGGCTCTGAGTACAGATTTTTTGATTCCTCAGGGCCAATCAATCACGGATCGGCAGCGTTTAATAACCATTGCATCAAGGCTTATAACCAGTATAGGACTGAACAGTTACTCACGTGTAATTTTTTGTAACAGCGTGCGCTGGTGCCGCATATGGAGCCGGAAGGGCTTGTCTGGCACAATGCAGAGTTCGGTTTTTACTTACCTTCACCACTTTTCCAGGGACGTTCGGGTTTGAGTCACGAACAATCGCATCTCCTGCTACCTGCGGATTCGGCCTGGCTGGCCCTGGAGCGCCCGGAAAACCCCATGACCATCACCGTGATGCTGCGGGTTGATGGCCTCACTGCGCCCCGTTTCCGGGAATTCCTCCGGGTGTACTGGATGGCCTGGGAGCGTTTCCGGTACATGCCGGTCAAGCGCTCGCCCGCCTGGTGGTGGGAGCAGGACCCGATGTTTGATGTCCGCCACCACCTGGATGTGGTGGTAGATCGCTTCACTCCGGAAAGCCTGCAGGAGTGGGTGTCGGTGCGGCTGAACCAGCCTCTGCCCATGTATCGCCCGCGCTGGAAATTCTGGTTGGCGCCCAATGCCGAGGGCGGGGCGGTCCTGTTGCTGCGGATTCACCACTGTTATGCGGATGGTCTTTCCCTGCTGGGCATTTTTGAACGCCTCTGCCCACCGTCGCCCCGGCAGCATCCTGCCATATACGGCGCACCTGAAACCGCGGAGCTTTCACGGTGGACCGCTGCAGCAAAAGTCTGGCTCGGAGAGCTGATGGCCCCTGGAGAGTCCGCAGAAGAAGCCCATGGTGTTGCCGGGGGGGAGGAATCCGTTGGCAACCAGTGGCAGGATGCCGGGCGCCTGCTGGAGCGGGTTGCCCAGAAAAGTCTCAAGCTGGTCCATGAGTTTTCGGAATTCCTGGTGGAGCCGGAGGATTCAGACACCGATCTCCGGCGCCCCCTGCTGGGGCGACGGCACTGTCGCTGGTCTGAACCGGTGCCCCTGGAGCGCTTCAGGGCCATTGCCCAGGTCACCAACGTTACGATCAACGATGTGCTGCTGAGCTGTGTCGCGGCTGCGGTGCGCACCCGACTTGGCATTGACGGTGCGGACCTGGATGAAGCGGTGCTGCATGCCGCCGTGCCTGTCGATATCCGCAGCCGTTTGCCCGACGAGCTGAAGCCGGCACCCGGCGCCCTAGGCAACTATTTCGGCACCGTGTTTGTGCCATTGCCGGTGGATGGCGAAAGCCCCCTGGAACGCCTGTACCGTATCAAGCATGAAACCCGCCGCCTGAAGAAAAGCTGGCAGCCCGGCATTGCCTGGGGGCTGGCGGCCAGTGCCACTATAGTGCCGGAGCCCTGGCGGGAGCCTCTGGCCGATGTGTTCTATCGCAAGGCCAGTGCCGTGGTGTCCAACGTGCCCGGCACCCCGGAGCCTCGCTACATTGCCGGTTGCCGGATCACCGAGCAGATGTTCTGGGTGCCCCAGGCCGGGGATATTGGTCTGGGAATCAGCATTGTCAGCTACGCCGGCCAGGTGCAGTTTGGCGTCGTTGCCGATGAGGCCGTAATGGCCGATCCAGAAGGCTTTCTCAACGACTGCCTGCAGGAATTGGCCCAGTTTCCCGGCGACTGATCCGGCAGGTCGTACTCCCAAAGTTTCAATTCAAGTGCCTCCCAAATGAGCAGAAAACCTGCTCCCTGGAAGCATTTTCCCCCCCCCCTCGCATCACCGACCATGGAATTCAGGCGACAGACCGCGCCTGGAGAGTCCGGATAACCCGGATCTCCGATCCCAGATTTCCAAAAACAACCGGGGGAACTATGAAAAACAATAACGTCAGAAAGTCAGGGTTAGCCATTGCCATGGCAGCCGCCATGGGTGCCAGCACAGGAGCCAGTGCCGCTGTTGAGCTGTATAACCAGGACGGCACCAGCTTTTCCGTGGATGGCTACTTCAATGCGTTCTATGTAAACCGTGACGACAAGCAGAACGACGTTCGCGATTCCCGAATCAAGATGGGCTTCCTGCCCAACACCATCGGCTTCAATTTCAGCAAGGACATGGGTGATCTGACCCTGGGCGGACGTTCCTCGTTCTGGACCACCATCAATGACAGCCTTGATTCACCCACAGACACCGCCATTGACGTGCGCCAGTTCTATGCCACGGTGGACGGTGATTTCGGTCAGGTTCTGATCGGTAAGGACTTCGGCCTGTATGCACGCTCCAACATCTTTCTGGACGAGATCCTGATGGGATTCGGCTCTCCGGGGGTTGCCGGTGGCGTGTCCTTTGGCAATATCCGCGCGGGCTACCCGTACCCGACACCGTCGGCCCAGATTACCTACAGATCGCCGGATATGAGTGGCCTCAAAGTTGCGGCCGGTGTGCTGGATCCCGCCGACACGGTGACCGGTGCCAATGACGAGAATGCCGCACCGCGATTCGAGTCCGAGGTAACCTACAACGCCAACCTGAACGACGTGGCCCTGACCGGCTGGGTGAACGGCCGCTATCAGTCTGCTGAAAACGGCACTACGACCGTCGACAGCACAGGCCTTGGCTACGGCATCAAGGCGTCGGTCGCGGGACTGACCCTGGCCGCTTCCGGTTTTACCTCCAAGGGTGACAACCCGGTTCTGATCGGCAACGGAGCGGTGACCGAGGACGATGCCGACGGCTTCCTGGTTCAGGGCTCCTACGCCTTCGGCGCCAATCGCGTGGTGCTTTCCTACGGCGAGACGGACGCTGAAATCCTGAATCTGGAAACCGAAAGCACAACGCTCGGGTTCTTCCACGATGTAAACAGCAACTTCAAGCTGGTTGCCGAGTACAACATGTACGAAGACAACAACCGCACCACCGGTGCAACCACCACTGAGGCGGACACCATTGCCCTTGGCGCCATCGTGATGTTCTAAGCCCTACCTGGCGTTGCGGGTGGCGGGAGGGCCCCTCGCAGCGCCGGTTTGTCTAAGACTAAAGTGCCGGTTTGCCTGAATGGAAACCGGCAGCGCCATCAGACATTGATTCAGGAGGCAGTTTAATCAATGGCTTACGATCATTTTGGCGCGCCTATTAAAAGCACTGAAGTCGCATTGGCTGCGTTTACGGATGCCGTAGAATCGGTGAAAAGTCATCCGTTTTCGGGAACCGCGTTTATGAAGCCAGCGACGACCCTGCCTGCGGTCCGGGTAGCGAGTTCCAGCGTTCGCGATCCGATGTTGGCCGCCACCAATCTCGCCAGCCAGCTCAGCCATGAACATCTTGGTTGTGTGCTGTTCTTCTGTTCCGCGGAATACGACCTGGGTCGACTTGGTAGTGCCCTTGAGCACAGCTTTCAGGGCGTGCGCGTTTGCGGCTGTACCTCCGCCGGGGAAATCACGCCGGAGGGTTACGGTCGCGGATGCATCACCGCCATCGGGTTTGACCGCCGCTATTTCGCCATTGATTGTGCGCTGATCCGGGAGCTGGACCGGTTCACCCTGCAGGATGCCCAGGGGGTAATCGACGGCCTGCTTTCGACCTGTCGGGATGCCAGACTCGCGCCGGTCAAAGGCAACACCTTTGCCATCACGCTGCTGGACGGTCTGTCGAGCCGTGAAGAGCTGGTGCTGGCAACGCTCAATTCGGCCCTCGGCACCATTCCTCAGTTCGGCGGCTCCGCTGGCGACGATGAGCGCCTGGCCAACACCCATGTGTTCTACGATGGTCAGTTCCACACCGGAGCCGCCACGGTGTTGCTGGTCAATACACCGCTGGATTTCCGCGTGTTTTCCACGCACCACATGGTCGAACGCAGTGAAAAGCTGGTGGTGACGGACGCCTGTGCGGAAAGCCGCACGGTGTTCGAGCTTAATGCAGAGCCGGCGGCCGATGCCTATGCCCGAGCCGTTGGCGTGGATGTCGAAGCACTGGATCGCAAGGTGTTCGCGCTACGGCCCATGGGGGTGAAAATCGGCGGCCACTATTTTGTCCGCTCGGTGCAACGGGTGAACCCGGACAAGAGTCTGACTTTCTATTGCGCCGTGGAAACCGGAATCGTGATGACGGCCATGGAGCCGGAATCTCTGCTGGACAGCGTTCGCACCCAGATTGAGGCGGCAGAACGGGTCGTGGGGCCGCCCCTGGTCACCATCGGTTGCGACTGTTTTCTGCGCCGGCTGGAGGCAGAACTGACCGGGGAAGTAGAGGCGGTTTCGGAGTTCCTCCGCCACCACAAGGTGATTGGCTTCAATACCTACGGTGAGCAGTTCGACGGTATGCATATCAACCAGACGTTTACGGGGGTGGTCATTGGCCAGCCTGATGTCCGTTCCGGACAAGATTGAAGCACCCGTCGAGGACGAGCGGGACCAGCGAATTGCCGAGCTTGAGGCGGAGAACGAGCGCCTGAGGCGGATTCGCGATGCCCTGATTGTCCGGGTGGAGTCTGGTTCTGCCCACAAGCCGGAGCCCTACGCGGCCTTCGAGCACTCGGTGGTGCTTGCCGAGCAGGTTCGGGAGCGAACCGAGGCGTTAAACCAGGCCATGGAACAGCTCAAGGGCAGCAACAAGGCCCTGAACCGGGCCCGGGAAGAAGCTGAAACCACTCGCCAGAGACTGAGCGATGCCATCGAGAGCATTGCCGATGGCTTTGTGCTGTTTGATAACCAGCATTGCCTGATCCAGAGCAACAGTCGGTTCCGGAGCTACTGGCGGCATGCCGGTGTTGAGGCGCCAGGCCAGGGTACCCGGATTTCAGACGTGAAGCGGCAGGCGGTGGCCTGCGGTCTGGTTCTGGAGGAACACAGCCATCCGGACTCGGAAGGCGTGGTGTTCTTGCTGGCCAACGGCCGCTGGGTTCAGGTTACCGAGAGACCGACCCGGGAAGGGGGGTTGGTCGTGCTCTACTCCGACATCACCGATGTGAAGAACAGCGAAATGGCCCGCCGGATCAAGGCGCTCGAAGAGAGCGAGCGCTGGATTCGGGTGGTGACCGACCACGTGCCGGCGCTGATTGCCTACATCGGGGCCGATATGACCATCCAGTTCTGCAACAAGGTCTATGAGTCCTGGTACGGGCGCAAAGGCGAGTCGCCACTCGGCAAACGTCTCAACGAAGTGCATTCGCCCGAGTTCTACCAGCGGCTTCTGCCCCAGATTCTCGATGTCATGGACGGCCACAATGTCACGTTTGAATTCGAGGAGACCGGCGAGCAGGGCGAGGTGCGCCACATGCTGCGCTCCTATGTTCCGAACTTTGATGAACAGGGCGACATCATCGGTTTCTTTGTGTTGATCCGGGACATCACCGACCGCCGCAAGACCGCCCTGGCCCTGGAACAGGCCTATGACAACCTGGAGCGACGGGTGAAGGAGCGCACCGCTGCCCTGACCGGCCTGAACAACCAGCTGCGCCAGGAAATCACCGAGCGGGCTGCCGTAGAAGCCCGGCTTCGGGACGCCAAGCTGGAGGCCGAGCGGGCCAATCTCTCGAAAACCAAGTTCCTGGCGGCCGTCAGCCACGATCTGCTGCAGCCTTTGAATGCCGCACGGTTGTTCACCAGTGCACTGCTGGAACAGTCGTTCGGGCCCAAGGCGGAAGGCCTGGTTCGCTCGGTCAGCACGTCCCTGGACGATGTCGAAAACCTGCTCGGCACCCTGGTGGATATTTCCAAGCTCGATGCCGGCGTTATCAAACCGGATGTCACCGCCTTTGATCTTCGGGACCTGCTCAATAACATCGCCCGGGAATTCCGGCAGATGGCCACGGCCGAGGGGCTGCAACTGGATTTCGTTGCCAGCTCCGCGATTGTGGAGTCGGATTCCCAGCTACTGGCTCGGATCCTCCGGAATTTCCTGACCAACGCCATCCGCTATACCGGCAACGGCCGGATTCTGCTTGGCTGCCGTAGACAAACGGATCATGTTCTGTTGCAGGTGTGGGATACCGGCCCTGGTATTCCCGAGGACAAACTCACCGAGATCTTCCAGGAATTCAAACGAATTCGACCGGCCGGCTCACAACCCGACAAGGGCCTTGGCCTCGGACTTGCCATCGTGGACAAGATTTCCCGCATGCTCGGGCACGAGGTGACGGTGAATTCCATCGAGGGCAAGGGATCTGTGTTCAGTGTCCGGGTCCCCATTGGCAAATTGAAGCCCAGACAGCCAGCGGCTGATCAGAACTGTGCCGTATCGTTCGATAGCGGTCTTGGCGGTGCCCGAATCTGGGTGATCGACAATGACCAGTCGATCTGCCAGGGCATGAAAACCCTGCTTGAGGGTTGGGATTGTCAGGTGGTGACGGCGGTGTCCCTGGAGGATCTCGAGCGCCAGCTGGATCCGGCTACCAGTGCAGTGGACCTGATCCTGGCGGATTATCATCTGGATAACGACGAGAACGGCGTGGATGTGGTGGCTGAGATCAATGGCCGCCGGAGATGCCCGGCGCCGGTGGTGATGATTACCGCCAACTACACCAATGAGCTGAAGCAGCATATCCGCGAGCTTGGGCACCTACTTATGAACAAGCCGGTGAAGCCCCTGAAGCTGAGAAGCGCGCTGAGTCATTTGCTCAGGAATTGAGGTTGCAGATGGGTGTCGGATTACGGCTTCGCCTAATCCGACCTACGCGGGGGTGAGTGCTCGAAAGGTAGGTCGGATTAGCCAACGGCGTAATCCGACAAACACGCTACCTTAACGCTTCAAATACTGACTGAAATCCACATCACTGGCAGACAGAATTGCCTGAACCCGGTTGTGAACCCCGAGCTTGCGAAGGATCGCAGACACATGGGCCTTCACCGTGGTCTCGGCGATGTTCAGGTTATAGGCAATCTGTTTGTTGGATTCGCCCTTGGACATGCGTTCAAGCACCAGCAGCTGGCGGCGGGTCAGGGAATTCAGCAGCTCCGGTGAAATCGGATTGTCTTCATTGCGACTACGGCGGGTGTTGCTTTCCTTGCCGGTGCGGATGATGTCCGAGGGCAGGTAAACATTGCCGTTCAGGATTTGCTGAATGGCCTCGGTCATCTGGGCCCGGGGCGAGGACTTGGTAATGAAACCGCAGGCGCCGTAGGTAATGGCCTGCAGTACCACCTGTTTGTCTTCCTCGGCAGAAACAATCACTACCGGAATGGTCGGGGCCTCATTGCGCAACGTGATCAGGCCGTTCAGGCCATGCATGCCCGGCATATTCAGGTCCAGCAGGATAAGGTCCAGATCGTCGTTCTCGCGAGTGATATCGAGGGCGCTGTCCAGATCGTCGGTTTCGATGATCTCGCTGCCCTCAAAGCCAGAGGCGATAACGCTGCTGATGGCCTCGCGGAACAGCGGGTGGTCGTCGGCAATCAGAATCTTGTAAGCCGGCTCCATGGATGGGTCTACCTGTTTGTTTTCAGTATCGGGTGTGGCTTCCGAATCATGATAGCGTTTTTCAGAAGCATGATGGCAGTTTTCGGAAGGGTAGTTCTCGGTAGAGAGTGCGGCTTCGAGCTCGTTCAGCATGGCGGCCTCCTGTGCAGAGAATCACCGGGTTCGGCCCCGATCCTCTGTTTATTATTGTGATGGTTTCATTACACGCCATCTTGGTCTCGGGTTGAATGCGACCATCGCACCAAAAAACAGGCACCAAAGTACTATTCTTGCCGGGCTGTGGGCTTCGTATCGTGGAGCAATGAGCCTACAACCTACAATAACTCCAGTCTCCCAACCCTCTCTTGCCGATCGCTGGATCAAAAAGGGAGTGACCGCCCTGGTGTGTCTTATCTTCAGCCTCGCAGGTGGTGCCCAGACCGGGGAGGGAGCCTCTGAGCTGCCCGTACTGTCCGTCAGCGTATTGCAGTTCGGCACGGCCCACTGGGAGCTTGACCATATCCTGCATCGGGAACTGGATCGGGAGAATGGCTATCGGCTGGACCTGAAACCGGTGGCCAACCTGCCGGCCTCCAGGCTCGCGGTCACCAGCGGTTCGGTGAATGGCGCAGTGGCCGACCTGCTGTGGGCGCAGTCCAGGTTTCAGGCAGGAGCGCCCTACCTTTATGTGTCTTTTTCATCCCAGATCGGCGATATCGTTGTCGCCGAGACTTCCCCGATCCGCTCGGTGGCGGATCTGGCGGACAAGCGCATCGGCGTAGCCGGCGGGCCGGACAGCAAGGGCTGGATACTGCTCCAGAAAGTCGCAGAGCGACAGGGTATCAACCTGGACGAATCCGCAGAGATCCAGTTCGCTGCTCCGCCGCTGCTCAGCCAGGCTCTCAAGCGGGGACAGGTAGACGTGATCGTCACCTACTGGCATTTCGCGGCCCGTCTCCGGGGTGAGGGCGGCTGGCGGTCGGCCTTCAGCATGGCCGATCTGCTCACTGAGCTGGACCTGGATCGCAACCTGCCGGTGCTGGGTTATGTCTTCCCTGCGAAATGGGCGACCGATCATGGATCGTTGATAGATGGTTTCGCGGCCTCCCTTCAAGAGGCCAAAGCCGAGCTGGCGGACAGTGAATCACCCTGGCAACGCCTGCGTCCCCTGATGGGTAATCCTGAAGAGGGCGTCTTCACGGCATTGCGCGAGGGCTTCGTCGCCGGCACGCCTGCTCCACAAACAGACCAGCGTATTGCAGACCTGCAGCGTTTGATGACCCTCACAGGTGCCGATCCGGACCGCCTGATGCCCGCCAATCTGTTTTACCGGAGCCAACCGTGAAAGGCCCTCCCGGCCGCCCGCCGCTCTGGAGCTACTGGATAGTTTTGCCCTCGTTTGTCGTGCTCTGGGCGCTGACGGCCTGGCTGCTTCAGTCGCCCCTGTTACCAACGCCGGTGAACGTTCTGGATACCCTGGTTCGGGAATCGGCGTCCGGCGAGCTCTGGCATCACCTGGGGGCGACCCTGGCCCGCGTGGTGGTCGCATTCATTCTGGCGATGGCGATTGGCACCGCCATCGGCATTGTGATGGGCCGTTCACAAACCACCAATGCCCTGTTCGATCCCCTGCTGGTGTTGTTACTCAACCTGCCGGCGCTGGTCACCATCATCCTTATGTACGTCTGGTTCGGCCTGGTGGAAGTGGCTGCCGTGATGGCGGTCGTGATCAACAAAGTGCCCAACGTTGCGGTGACGGTTCGTGAAGGCGCCCGCAGCCTCGACTACCGGCTTGAGGAAATGGCCACCGTTTACGAGTTCACCCGCTGGCAACGGTTGCGCGAAGTGTGGGTGCCGCAGCTGTTTCCTTACCTCATGGCCGCCACCCGGGGTGGTCTCGCCCTGATCTGGAAGATTGTCCTTGTAGTGGAACTGCTGGGCCGCTCCAGCGGCGTCGGCTTCCAGCTGCACATGGCGTTTCAGGTTTTCGACGTGGCCGCCATTCTTGCCTACAGCCTGGCGTTCATTGCCATCGTCCAGCTGATTGAACTGGCCATACTTCAGCCTCTTGAGCGCCGATCCAGTCGCTGGCGACAACCGGAGGCCGCCCATGCTTGAACTCAGAATCGCCGGCCGTGATTTCGGCCAGCCGGTGCTCGGAGAGGTCTTCGCAACCATTGCGCGAGGCGACCGGATCTGCCTGCTGGGTCCCTCGGGTATCGGCAAGACCACCCTGCTGAACGCGATTGCCGGTCTCGACAAATCGGTTCCCGAAGACGCGGTTATCGGGCGCGACAAACTCCGGGTGGGCTACCTATTTCAGGAGCATCGCCTGCTGCCATGGCGGACTTTACATGCCAATCTCAGGCTGGTTGGTGCCAGCGATGACGAGGCCGGGACGTTGCTGGGCCAGGTTGGCCTGGCCGGCTACGGCCATTATCTCCCGGACCAACTGTCACTCGGTATGGCCCGAAGAGCCGCCCTGGCCCGTTGCCTTGCGGTGAAGCCCGACTTGCTCTTGCTGGACGAGCCGTTTGCCTCGCTGGACCCCATCATGGCCGGCGAACTGAAAGCCTTGATCGCCGGGATCCTGGACTCGCAACCGGATATGGCGATGATCTGTGTGACCCACGATGGTGGTGATGCAGAGATATTGGCCAATCGGCTCTGGTACCTCGACGGAAAACCTGCGCGCCTGCAGTGGGATGATCAGATTGGGGAGGCTGGCATCGTCGAAGGGCTGCTCGGCAAACTACGCAGGCTCGATCCGACTATGTCCTGATCAAATCCCCGGTCTATAAAAAACAGCCCCTGGTTTTTACGCTATCCGCTGCAACCTTTGCCCTTTACTTAAGTAATGTTATAACATAACATTTGCCGCCTCGAAATATTTCTTTTCCAAGTCCATTCCTGCATGCGGCAGGCGCGGGAGGTTGTCCATGACAGTAGAGTCCAATTCGGTTGCCGGCCCTGTGGCTGTTCACGGTGGCAAACCTGAATGCCTGACAGAGATATTCCGGGATGAGGTCAATCTGGCCGTCTGGCGGCGGGAGCCGCGTACTGAATGTCTGGATTTTGCACGCCATTTCGCGTCAGAGGTTTCCAGCTTCGAGCGCTTTGTCGCGCAGGAGAAAGACGGGCCCGTTGATGAGGTTCTCCCGCGTTGGGCGCTGGAATTGCCCGGCGCCCGGGCGTGGCTGGCGGATGTCAGGGAACTGATCGACATGTATCGATGCCTGTTCGAGCCTGCCGCCGTGGGGGTTCGGGTTCATGTGTTGGCTGACACCATGTGTCCCCGATTTCACACGGACCGGGTTCCGGCTCGATTGCTGGTGACCTATTCGGGACGGGGAACCGAGTGGCTTGCAGAATCGGATGTTTTACGTCCGGAAAGCCCGGGGCCGTTGCCGGAGCAGCCAGTAGCGGAACACCGCATCCAGGTCATGCCTACCGGGTCGGTTGCGATCCTGAAAGGGGAAGCCTGGATTGGCAATGAAGGCCGAGGCCTTGTTCACCGCTCGCCCGCGCCGGGTGATACCCCCAGGCTGGTTCTGGGACTGGACTGGCTTTCCTGAAGCAATAAAAGCAATGTTATAACATTAAATAAGGAGTTCTTGATGTCTGATCGATCCTGCCAATTCCCCTCCAGGCTGCGCCCGATGGCTACCTCTTTACTACTGGTCTCTGCAGCGATGTTGACGGCCTGTGGCGGTAGCAGCAGCTCCGGGGATGAGCATGAGCACACGGATATTGACACCGCGGGCCGTCTGGCCCTGTTCGACACCGACGCTTCGCAGCTCAAGGTTCTGGACCTCGACAACAGTGAAGTGCTCGCATCCATGGCGGTGGATGGCGAGGCTCCGAGCCTTTATGCCTCCCCCGGCAACCGGTATGCCGTCGCCATTCAGCGGGGCGACGATCTGGTGTCGTTTGTTGACGGTGGGCTTTACACCGAGGACCACGGCGATCACATGCATGATTACGCAGATACGCCGAGCATGCTGTCCCTGACGCTGAACGATCACAAACCGACGCACTACTCCTCTGGTGAAGCGGAAGGTGTCGTTTTCTTCGACGGCGGTGAGGCTGCAAGCTCCAAAGTGACCGTGTTTTCAGATGCGACGTTGGGAAGCGGCGCCACCGTGGCCAGCCTTCCGCTGGATAACAACATGCACGGCGTTGCCAAGATGATTGATGGCCACCTGTTCGTGACCTACCGGGACAGCTCGATTACGGACACCACCCTGCCGGCGGCGGTTGAGCGTTATCACCTGGACGGTTCCGACTTCGAATTTGAAGAACGCTACAGCCAGGCTTGCCCGAGGCTTCATGGCGCCGCCGCCAACGCCCATAGTCTTGGCTTCGGCTGCAGTGATGGCGTTCTGGTAATTGATCTGCACGAAGCTGGTTACCCAGCTTCCAAACTGGACAACCCCGAAGGTCTGGCGGATGGCTCTCGCATAGGAACTGTGGTTGCCAATCACGATGTTGAGGAGTTGGTCGGCATTGCCGGTGACCGCCTGTTCGTGATCCATCCGGAATCAACCACTGAGGTCTACCACGAACTGGAACTTGGCGAGGGCGTGGGCCGCCTGGCCCAGGGCTTTACCACCCACGGCGAGGTCTTCTATGTGCTCGGCGATGATGGTGACCTGAGGCTGTTCGACCCCGCCAGCGACTGGGCGCTGATGACCACGGCTGAGCTGATGGACGCGCCGGGCGAAGGTGACACCCTGGCCGTGACCACGTCTGCCGCCCAGGAGCGCCTGTTCGTGCTGCACAACCAGTCTGTGATCGAAGTTGATACCACCGATGGCGATATCGTTCGGACCATCAACCTTGGTTTCAGCGCTTCGGCTATCGCCTGGCTCGGTCTGGCGGAAGCGGGACGCGACCACGATCACGAAGAAGAGCATTCACACTAATCTGCTTTGAATCCAGCAGGGCGCGTCGACACCTGGTGGCGCGCCCTGCTGTTTTATCTCCGGAGTACCTATGTTTAAACGTTTTGCACCCTTTGCCATTCTCCCATTGGCCATGACAGCAGGCGGCGCAACCGCCAACGAACTTAATCCGGACGTCAGTGTGACATTGGACGGATACTACAAGCAGAACGAGACCGCTCTGTCCCATCGTGAACAGGGCTTTGGCCTCGGCCACACAGAACTGTCCCTGTCTTCCCCGATCGATGACCTGTTCTCCGGCCGACTCACCGCCGTGTTCGAAGAGCATGACGGTGAGAGTGAGGTGCTGATTGAAGAGGCGTATCTGCAGACGAACGGCTTGCCTTACGCACTGAACGTGCGGGCCGGTCGTTTCCTGTCGCAGGCTGGATACCTGAACGGTCGTCACATGCATGAGGACGATTTTGTCGAACGCCCGGCTGCGTATCGTGCGATGCTTGGCAGCCATTACTACGATACCGGGGCGCGCCTGAATGTGCTGTTGCCAACCCCCTTTTTCTGGCAGTTGGGGGCAGAAGCCTTCGCCGGCGACCAACTGACCGAGGGCGACGAGGACATTGGTGTTTACACCGTCAATACCCGACTCGGTGGAGATATCAGTCTGTCACAGAGCTGGCAGCTGGGGCTCTCCTGGCTCCGGAATCGCCATGCGAAATTGGCGGATACCGGCGACGGCAGCCACGATCATGACCACGAGGACGGGCATGACCACAGTCACGGCGCGGCCTACACTGGCGAAAATCTCTATATCGCTGATCTGGTCTGGAAGTGGTCTCCCAACGGAAACAACCGTGAACAACAACTGACGCTAAGCGGCGAATATCTCTATGCGGACGAACTGAATCAGTTTGCGGCGTCTGACGATACCAATGAAGGCTGGTACGTTTCCGGCGTTTACCAGTTCGCACCCCAGTGGTCGGCGGGTGTTCGTTACGGTGAGGTGGATCTTCAGGAAGCCCACGGCGATCACTTCCACAACCAGACCCTGGAAGAGACCGACGTGATGCTGTCCTGGTCCCGTTCCCATTTCTCCACGGTACGGCTGCAGTACACCCATCAGGAAGCGACCGGCTTCAGCAACGCCGACAACACGGTGATGGTGCAGTACGTCATGTCACTGGGTGCCCACGGCGCCCATGGGTACTGATATGACACTTCGTAACGCGGTTGCGGCACTTTTGTTGATAGTGGCATCCGTGCCGGCCCAGGCCCAGCTTCGGGTGTTCGCCTGTGAACCGGAGTGGGCGGCCCTGGTTCGGGCGCTGGCGCCGGATGCTGAGATCACCGCGGCGACCAGTCATCTCCAGGATCCGCATTACATTGAGGCACGGCCAAGCCTGATTGCGGCGGTGCGGCGCGCGGATATTGCTGTGTGCACCGGCGCTTCTCTGGAAGCCGGCTGGTTGCCCATGTTGCTTCAACGGGCCTCGAACCCGGACATTCAGGCCGGACGCGCCGGGCTGTTCTTTGCCGCCGATCATGCTCAGTTGCATGCGCCCCACGATCACGTGGATCGCAGCATGGGCGACGTCCACCCGGAAGGTAATCCCCATGTGCACCTGTCGCCCGATCAGTTGCCAGAGATCGCCCGGGCCCTGGCCCAGCGCCTTGGCGAGATTGAGCCGGAGCAAGCGGCGGCGATTCAGGGCCGGTATATCCGCTGGCGGGGTAACTGGAATCGGGCTAGAACCGAATGGCGGGCCAGGGCGGAGGCGCTTGAAGGCCGATCCCTGGTGGTTCAGCACTCCAGCTTCAGCTACCTGTTACGCTGGCTGAATGTGGAAAGGGCAGCGGATCTGGAACCAAAGCCGGGTCTGCCCCCCAGTGCCAGCCACCTGATTCAGCTTCTGGCCGATCCGGCCCTTTTGGAGGCGAGCGCCATCTTGATTACCAGCTATCAGGACCTTCAGCCTGCTGAATGGCTGGCGGAGCAAACCGGGCTGCCGGTTGTGGTGGTGCCCGGCACCGCCACGGGCGAAGCGCCGACTGAGACCCTAAGCGGGCTGATCAGCGAAATTATCCGCCAGATTGAGTCGGCCGAACCCGGAGCCTCCGATGGCGGAATATGAATGGCTGCTCTTGCCAGCAGCCGGCAGTGCCATGCTCTGCCTGCTGCTGGTCCCGTTGGGTTACCAGGTGATTGCCCGAGGCGTGATCTTTGCCGACCTGGCCATTGCCCAGTGGGCGGCTCTCGGCACCCTGGCCGGGCTCTATTTTCTGCCCAACCACACGCTGGCCGGGGCACCGGTCAGCAGCCTGATGTTCGCGCTTCTCGCGTCCCTGGCAGTGCACCTGATCTTCAGGCGCCTGGCGGAAGCGAAGGAAGCCTGGATCGGTATTCTGTACGTGGTTGGGGCGAGCCTGGCCGTGCTCCTGGTCAGTGGTGATCTCCATGGGGCTCAGGCACTACATAGAGCCGCGTCGGGCGATTTGCTCTGGGCCAATTGGCCTCTGGTGCTGGCCGTCGCCACGCTCACCGCTCTGGTCTGGTTGCTGGAATGGTGTCGCCCCACTTGGGTGACAGGTGCGGCCTTTCTGCCCGTGTTCGCGGTGGCGGTGACCTACTCGGTCTCGCTGGCGGGCATCTACGTGGTGTTTGCGACCCTGATCATGACGCCGTTGATCCTTGGTACGCTCGCTGGTAAAACGCCGTCCCTGGCTGCCGGCTGCGCAATTGCTGGACACCTGTCGGCTATTGGCCTTTCGGTCGCTTTCGATGTGCCAGTCGGGCCGGCCATCGTGGTGGCGACCCTCGCCATGTCCCTGCTCTGGTTGCTCGTTTTACGCGGCCTTGCTGCCCAGAATTCGGGTGCGCTGCGGCCGGAAGCCGGCCGTGGCCAGTAATGCAAGTACCACCGTCACGCCGGCCGTAATCCCGAAAGCCATCGGATTCCATTCCAGATACAGCGAAAACCGGATTGCCTCCACGGCGTGGGTAAACGGATTGAACTGGCAGATCCAGTACAGCCAGGGACTGGCCTCGTTCATGCGCCAGAGGGGATAGAGCGCCGAGGACATGAAGAACATCGGGAAGATGACAAAGTTCATCACCCCGGCGAAGTTCTCCAGTTGCTTGATCCAGGTGGCGATCAGAAGGCCCAACGCGCCCAGCATCAGGCTGGTGAGAATCAACGCCGGCAGTACGGCCAGGTAGCCCCAGAGTGGTGGCTCCACATCCACCAGCAGCGCCAGCAGCAGGAACACATACACCTGGCCGATGGACACCACACCCATGGCCAGCAGTTTGGTCACCAGCAGGAAAGGTCGGGGCAGGGGGCTCATCAGGAGAACCCGCATGCTGCCCAGCTCCCGGTCGTACACCATGGACAGGGCGCCCTGCATGCTGTTGAACAGGATGATCATGCCGCATAGCCCGGGGGCAATGTAGGTCTCGTAGGTGATGTAGGTTTCATAGGGCGGAATGATGGAAATGCCAAGAACCGCCCGGAACCCGGCGGCGAACACCACCAGCCAGAGCAGTGGCCGGACCAGGGCACTGGCAAAGCGGGTGCGCTGCTGCCAGAAGCGCAGCCATTCACGGGTCTGGATGCCAACAAAACAGTGCCAGTAATGGGAGGCTTTCATATCAGTCGGCTCCGGTCAGGGAATGGAAGGTCTCGGCCAGATCCCGGGTTCCTTCGGCTTCGCAGATGGCCTGGCCGTTGCCGTCGGCCAGTAACTGGCCCTGGTGAAGGATCAGGACCCGGTCGTCTGACCGGACCTCTTCGATCAGGTGGGTGGCCCAGAGCACGGTCAGTCCGTCTTCGTCGCACAGGGTTCGCACGTGCTCGTTGAGCGCCTTGCGGCTGGCGACATCCAGGCCCACCGTCGGCTCGTCCAGCAACAACATGGAAGGGTTGTGAAGCAGGGCCCGTGCTATTTCCACTCGCCGACGATGGCCGCCGTTGAGCTGGCGGACAGCGTCGTTGGCCCGGTCCTTAAGGCTAAAGCGTTCCAGTTCCCGATCACCCCGAACCCTGGCTTCCTTGCGGGACAGACCGTGCAACGCGGCGTGGTATTGCAGGTTTTGGCGCACGGTCAGATCAAGGTCCAGGGCGTTCTGCTGGAATACGACGCCGATCTGACGCATGGCCTCGGCCGGCTGTTTTTTCAGGGATTGCCCGGCGAGCAGAATATCCCCCTGCTGAAGGGCCAGCAGGCGGGTAAGCAAACCAAACAGGGTTGATTTGCCGGCGCCGTTGGGCCCAAGCAGCGCGTGAAAACGGCCAGAGGTCAGCGTAAAGCTGACCTCCCGGAGCACCGGCTTGTCGCCGTAACGAAAGCTGAGGTTGCTCGCTTCGATGGTCATGACGTCGGATCGATCACCACACCCCAGGGGTAGCGGCCTACCTTGATGGATTTGATGACCTTCAGGTCTTCCACATCGATCACGGATACATCGCCGGACACGCCATTGGTGGTGTAGAGGTGTTTCTCGTCCTTGTCCAGATCCAGCTGCCACACCCGGGCGCCCACCAGCAGGTAATCCAGAACTTCATAGGTCTGGGCGTCAACAACCGCTACATGATTGGAGGGACCGAGCGCTACGAAGGCGTATTTGCCATCGGACGTCAGTTCAATGCCTACCGGCTGGACCCTGTCCTGATTCACGCCCGGCACCTTGAAGGACATCTCGTGGATCTGCTCCAGGTTGTCCACGTCGATGATGTGCACGGTGCCGCCGATTTCCGCCGAGGCCCAGGCAATCTTGCTGTCCTTGCTGAACTCCACGTGGCGCGGGCGCTGGCCGACCACAATGTTTTTCTCGATCTCGAAGGTCTCGGTGTTGATCCAGTGCAGCATGCTGGTGGTTTCGGAGGTGTTGACCGCCCACTTGCCGTCGGGGCTCACAGCCATACCTTCCGGCTCGATGCCCACATCGATCTGGGCCAGAACATCCTTGGTATCCACATCCACGACCGTCACGATGGCGTCGTCCTCGTTGGCGATGTACAGGTGCTTGTTGTTCGGGTGCAGCGCGAACTGCTCGGGATCCTCGCCAGAGGGCAGGGTATCCACAATCTTGCGGGTGGCCAGATCCAGCACCTGCACCGTGTCGTCGTCACTGGCGCAGATGTACAGCTTGGTAAAGTCCTTGGACAGCAGGATACCCCGGGGCCGCTGGCCTACATCGATGGTTTCGATCACTTCCCGGGTTTCGGTATCAATCACCGACAGGGTGTTGTCTTTCTCGTTGGACACATAGGCCACGCTGGCCAGTACCGGTGTCGACAGGCCGATCATGGCGGCCAGTGCCGTCTGTTTGAACAGGGTTTTCATGGTGTGACTCCTTCTTGTTTTGAACGTTGGCCGCCATGGGCTCAGCCGTTAATCCGACACTCGCTTTCAGGTTTGTCGAAGCCGAGGGTGTCCATTTCGGTATTCGGGTGCAGGAAGCCTTCAAATGGAGCTCGTGCTACCAGCCCCCGGGGATGAACCAGTGGAATTGGCTGTCTCAGTTGGCCGTTCCAGTCACGGAAGGTGAGTTTTCGGCCCTTGAACGCGGCCAACTGGAATTTGTCGCTGAACAGGAAATTTCGGATGTCATTGGGGTTCGCAGAGTTCAGGTCGGTCACTGCCGTACCCATTGAGCGAATGGCAGCCCAAGCCGCGTAGTCTTCACCGTTCATATCCCGCCCAGCCAATTCGCGGAAACGGTTTTGAAGTTGCGCGGCACCCCAGCTTTCCACCACCCGATGCCAGGTGACCGGTGACATGCCCTGCGTGCCCACCACCGGGCGCGGCAGCCAGGTGTTGAAAGGCACGTACTCGCCAAAATCGCCCCGTACATCAGCGACTACCACCGCATCGTAATCACTGGCCTGGGTGAACAGCGGCAGTTCTTTGGAGGCGGTACGGCGAAGATCGGCGTCAAAGGTCCAGGGCTTGTCTTCGACGATCTCCAGCCCGAAACGCTTGGCAGAGCGTCGGAAGGCATCGGCCCAGCCCTTGTCGGCCTCGGTCGGCCCGGTAATCAGGAAAACCTCATCCCAGCGTCGCTGGTTAAGCCACTGGCCCAGGGCATCGGTGAGCATCGAATAGCTGGGCATGGTGTGCAGCAGGTTTACGTGGCACTGGCCGGTGCGCAGGGCATCGTCCTTGGCGCCAGCGTTGAAGACCAGGGTGTTGTCGCCGGTCTTGCCCGTGATGGTCTTCAAGGTCTGGGCCGGAGCGTTCACCACGAAAAGCTCAATGCCGCTCTCACGCATGGCATCAAAGGCCGCGAGGGCCGCGTTTTCCGAATCGGCAATCTCACTCCGGAGTGAGTAGGTCTGGCCCAGAAACTTGCCGGTGGTGCTGTTGTCGTTGATGGCCAGCTCGGCGCCTCGCAGACCGGCGTCTTCAGGTTCCGGGATTACATTGGAAAGCACCGGTCCCTGATCCGGAACCCACTGGAGATAACCAATCCGCACATCCAGGGGCTCAGCCTGAAGTGGGCTTGCTGCCGCTAGTGTGATCAGTGAAGTGGCCGCTGTCCGGGACAGAAAAGACATGGGATTCTCCGGTTTGTTGTTGTGCTTTCAGCTTAGAGAAGGGAAAAAGCCCCGGAAATATTCAGAAAGTAGGAAAGTGGCGGTACTAAAGAACTATTCCTGTCAAAACTGGCGTCTTTAGCATGGAGATAGAAAAGCTGTTTACCCGCAACGGATAAAAACAATGACCGTATACCGGAAGATTTCCCTCTTGATGCTGGCGGTTTTCCTGCTGATCTATCTGCTTGGAGCGCTGCTCTACACACAGCAGGCCCGTCATGATGTCCAGCGCGAGCTTGATGGTGTTGCCGGTCTGGCACAGAGCCTGGGAAGCCCTACTGATCTTCCGGAATCCGTCGTCAGCAGCATGCGTCACCTGGCGCCGGCTGATATGGAATCCGGGGTAGGCGGAGACGTGCCAGCCTGGTTCTCGGCGATGATTGCCGGAGAGTCGTCCCGGCCGGAGGTCAATGGCTGGCAGGTTGATCCCGCCGACGAGGTTGAAGAAATCTGGGAAGGGTTCCTACTTATCTCGGGTGCCTATGCAATCGGTATGGGCCTCTGTTTCCTGGCCCTTTTCGTAATGGTTGGGCGAGGCATGCGCACGCTTGCCAGCCTGTCCGAGGCCATGGGCGCGGTCTCGGCGGGTCAGTTGACTTCCCGGCTGCCGCGTCAGGGCGAACAGGAACTGGATGCGCTGGTTTGTCGGTTTAATTCCATGGCCGGGGCGCTGGAGTCGGAGCAGCAGACCGTCAGCCGTCTGCTTAATGAACTGCTGCAGTTACAGGATCGGGAGCGGGAACACATAGCCCGGGTACTGCACGACGATCTGGGCCAGTACCTCACCGGAATTCGCGCCCAGGCCCGCAGTCTGCTCTACGATCCGGACCTGGGTGATCGACAAAAACAGCAGGCCATGGAGCTGGCGGAACACTGCGAGACCATCCAGAAACATTTCCGGCACCTGTTACAGGATCTGCATCCGCTGGTGATGGAGCAACTTGGTCTTGGCAGTGCAATCCGGCATTTGGCGGAGCAATGGCAGCAGCTCAGCGGGCTTGAATGTCGCCTGGCCATGGACGAGCGGTTGCCGGAATTTACCGGTGAGCAGCAGACCCACCTTTACCGATTCCTGCAGGAAGCCCTGAACAATGTTTCCCGACATGCCAACGCGTCCTGCGCCACGCTTGCGGTTGCCCGCAAAGACGACGAGCTGAGCATTGAGGTGCGTGATGACGGTGTCGGCAATGATCAGCTGCCCGGCAATGCGGGTCTCGGCGTACGTTCAATGTGTGAGCGGGCCCGCTGCCTGGGTGGTGAGGTCAGGTTTCTGAGTCGTATTGGCGAAGGAACTCGCATTCGGCTTGCTGTGCCGCTCAGCCCGAATACCGGAGGTGTGCTGTGAAACTGATGATTGTGGATGACCACCAAGTGGTACGCCAGGGCATCGCCAATCTTTTGCGCTCGATGCTTCCGGCGGTGGCAATCACCGAAGTCGACAACGGCCAGGATGCGGTTGCCCGCTACGGGGAACTGCGACCGGACGTGGTGCTGCTCGATATGGGGCTCCCCGACATCTCCGGGTTGGAAGTCGGGCGTCGACTGCGTCAGCGCTGGCGTGGGGCGGCTATCCTGTTTTTTACCATGCACGATGAGCTGCCAATGGTAAGGCAGGCCCTGGATGTGGGTGGTCTGGGGTTTGTTTCCAAAAGCTGCGCCCCCGAGGAGCTTGCAGAAGCAGTGAAGAGGGTCGCCGCCGGACAGCCCTATATCGAACATCCGATTGCAACTCGACTGGCCATGAATCAGGAGCGACCTGTCGATCATCGGCTCAGGGATATGACCCAGCGGGAGATGGAGGTATTGCTGATGTACGCCAGGGGCGAGAGTGTCGGCGGAATCGCCGAACGGTTATGTGTCAGCAGTAAAACGGTTTCCAACCACCTGGCCGGCTTGAAAAACAAGCTTCAGGTGTCTTCGTCCGTGGAGCTGATTCATTTGGCGGTGGATGCCGGTCTGATTCGTTATGGTCAGCTTGAGGAAGCGAGGCGGGTCTGAGCCCGCCCCGGATTACCAGTCAAAGGGGCAGGCCGTACAGCCCTCCATATAGGTGCCCTCAAAGGTGGCATAGTGGATTCGGGTTCCGGTCAGGTCTGCATCAGCCAGGTTGGCCAGCCCAAGCTTGGCTTCCTGAAGATTCGCCCCTCTCATGTTGGCTCCTTTCAGGTTCGCCTTCGGTAGCCAGGAAATCTCGAAGCTGCTAAAGGGCATGGTGGCGTTTACCAGGGTGGCACCGGAGAAACGGGAGAAGTCGAAGTTGGCGCCGGTCAGATCGGCCCCGCTGAAGTCCGCACCCTGGGCGAACAAATACTCGCCCTGCATCCCCTGTAATTGGGCATTCTTCAGCGATGCGCCGCGCATGCTGGCCCGGTAGACCTGAAGGCGGTAGCCCGTGACGTCGTCAAGGTTTGCGCCATCAAGGTTGGCACCTCGCAGGCTGGTATGGCTCAGGTTGGCGCCCGACAGGTTGGCACCTCGGAAGTTGGCAGAGCGCAGATCCATATTCGACAGATCCGCTCCCTGCAGGTCAGCGCCGGCACAGCTGGTCTCCCGTTGCAGCTTGCAGCCGTTGATGACAGGGACTTTGTCCAGGTCAGCCATGTAATCGCCGGCCAGTGCCGGTGCCATGAACAACAAAAGTGAGGCGGTAGCCAGAGGTCTCATGATTTCACTCCTGAATCAAGGCCGGAAAAAGGGGCCTGGCGAAGCGCCAGGCCCAGTCCGGAGGGCATTTAGCGGGAGGCCTGTGCCCAGGAGGGCATCTTGAAAACCCAGAATGACCCGCCCTGGGAAATGGGCTTGGTAAGCTCGGCCATGTCGCCGCCCCAGAGCGGAACCGCGCCGCCGTAGCCGGAGGCAACGCCTATGTACTGCTCACCGTCCATCTCCCAGGTGATCGGTGAGGAGATGATCCCGGAGCCGGTCTGGAACTTCCAGAGCTCTTCCCCGGTTTCAGCATCGAATGCTTTCAGGAAGCCATCGCCGGTGCCGGTGAATACCAGCCCGCCCTTGGTGGCCAGCACCCCGGCCCACAGTGGCAAGCGTTCCTTGTGCTCCCATTCGATCTCGCCGGTGAGCGGATTCATGGCGCGAAGGATGCCCACGTGGTCGTCGTACATGCGTTTGATGCGGAAACCCTGGCCGAGGTATGCGGCACCTTTCTTGTAGGTGACCTCTTCAGTCCAGTAATCCTCTTTCCAGTGGTTCGCGGGCACGTAGAACAGTCCCGTATCCTGGCTGTAAGCCATGGGGTTCCAGTTCTTGCCGCCGAGGAAAGGTGGAGATACCTCAATGGCCTCGCCACGGGTTTCACCCTCTGCTACGGGTGGCGGACGCTGACCTTTTCTCTCCACAGGGCGGCCATCTTCACCAATGCGCTCGGCCCAGGTAATGTTGTCCACGAACGGAAAGCCTTTCTTGAATTCACCGTTCTCGCGGTCGACGACATAAAAGAAACCGTTGCGGTCGGCATGGGCGGTTGCTTTGACGGTTTCGCCGTTCTCGTCGTATTCAAACAGCACCAGCTCATTGTTACCGGAGAAATCCCAGGCATCGTTCGGCGTATGCTGGTAGAACCATTTCACTTCGCCGGTGGTTGGGTCTACACCTACCTGGCCGGAGGTGTACAAGTTGTCGTAGTCGGCAGGGTCACCGCCGGGGGACGTGCGTTTCCAGGTATTCCAAGGCGCGGGGTTTCCGGCACCAATGATGATGGTATTGGTTTGCGCGTCGAAGCTGGCGCTTTGCCAGGGGGCACCGCCGCCATGACTCCAGGCTTCCACCTTGCCGGTTTCGGTGTTGGGATCATCCGGCCAGCTGGGTGCGCGAGGATCCCCGGTGGGCGTGCTTTTCTCGCCGTTCAGACGGCCATAGTGGCCTTCAACGAACGGGCGCATCCAGACTTCTTTACCGGTATCCGGATCCCGGGCAAACAGCTTGCCGACCACGCCGAATTCATCCCCGGAAGATCCGTGAATCAGCAGGACTTTGCCGGTTTTCTGATCCTTTACGAGAGTCGGAGCACCGGTCATGGTGTAGCCAGCTTCATGGTCGGCGAATTTTTCACGCCATACGATGTCGCCGGTGTCCTTGTTGAGTGCAACGATGCCTGCATCCAGGGTGCCGAAGAAGACCTTGTCACCGAAAATGGCTGCGCCACGGTTGACCACGTCACAGCAGGGGCGGATGCCCTCTGGAAGCCGGTGATTGTATTCCCATAGGCGTTCTCCGGTTTTGGCGTCCAAGGCCCATAAGCGTGAGTAAGAGCCGGTTACGTAAATAACACCGTCATGAACCAGTGCCTGGGATTCCTGACCTCGTTGCTTTTCATCGCCAAACGAGAATGACCAGGCGGGAACCAGTCGCTCGACATTATCCCGGTTGATCGTGGTCATTGGACTGTACCGCTGGGCCTTGGGGCCAATGCCGTAGCCCAGCACGTTTTCCGGTGTTTGAGCATCGTTGGCGATATCCTCCCAGGTCACGTCTTTGGCGCTAACCTGGCTGGCCAAGCCCGCCGCTGAACCCAGCGCGAGAGCCAGTCCAATCCCGCGAAGCAGCGGGCGTTTGCGTGTTTTGATGTTCATAGTCTTTCCCCTTGGTTTTTGTTGTAACCATCGTCTTGCTCATGGCATCGACGCTTCGAGTATCGGCGCAGGCGATTCTCTGTGGCGACGGAAAAGCCCATCCCGGAATCGGGAAGTTAGCCTCAAAAACCGGGAAAACTTCCCGAAAAGTCCCCTTCTTCATGAAAAATGGATGTTTTCTGGTTTTCAGGCCTACATCTCGTGCTTTGGCCTTCGCTCTGAGCGTCTACTACCAAGGAACTAAACCAAAACCCCCAAAGTGGCATTCGGATTGGACTGTGGGATTCCTAGACTGGTGATCAGCAAGTTGGCAACTGACAAATCCAATAGCCAACCACGGGGAATCCAATAACAGAGGTAAGACCAATGGCAATGTCCTTTTCACTCAAAGCAATCGTGGCTTCGGCCATGTTTGGCCTGGCCGGCTTCGCTATCGCGCATGGCAATGTCACACCACAGGAAGTGGATACGGGCAATCTGCCGGAGCTGGGCGATGAGGTGCGCATCGAGAACCCCTTCCGCGAGGGCAATGAATTCGGCGAGTTCAATGCCCAGGCTGCCAAAATCGGTGAGAGTGCCTACGCTGGCAACTGCGCCGCGTGCCATGGCATCCGGGCGATGTCCGGCGGTCTCACGCCGGATCTTCGCGAACTGACCGAATGGGATGACGAGTACTACATCGGACGCGTTATGAACGGTACCGATCGCGGAATGCCGTCCTGGAAAAAGAGCATGGACCAGAACGCCATGTGGGCAATCCGCACCTATGTGGAATCCCTGCCCAAGCCAGAGTGATGAGCGCGGCTTCTTTTAAAACGAGCGCCTGAATTCGGGTCGGCCATGTGCCGGCCCTTCGTCGTTGGGAGAAAAGGTGGGAGAAAACAATGAAAAGTCTACTTGGAATACTTGCCCTGTTGCTGTTCGCCCAGGTGGTCCTGGCCCAGGAGGTTAACGACGGGAACGAATTGCTCAACCGGCCTGCGGAGCGCACCTACGACATCATCCTGGATTCCGGCTACCTGAAGGTCGGTGTCTATGAAAATTTCCCGCCTTATTCCTACCAGGTCGAGGGTGAACCCAGGGGTATCGACATCGAACTCGGGCGACGGATTGCCGAGGAAATGGGCGTTGAGTTCAAGGTGCACTGGATCATCCCCGACGAGAATCTCGGAGACGATTTGCGTAACAACGTCTGGAAAGGGCACTACCTAGCCAAACAGCGGCTTGCCGATGTGATGCTCCGGGTGCCCTACGACAAGACCTACGCCTACATGCAGGATTCCACCGGCGAGTACATCAACGAACAGGTCGTTCTGTTCGGCCCGTATCAGCAGGAAACCTGGCAAATTGCCTACAACCCCGAGAAGCTCGATGCCGTCGAAACCGTGGCGGTCTTTCAATACAACCGTATTGGCGTCGAGATAGATACCTTGCCTGATTTTTACCTGACCTCCGCGTTCGCCGGACGCATGCGTGAGCAGGTGCGGCACTACACCAACGTAGCGGATGCATTCGAGGCGATGCGCAATGGCGAGGTGAGTGCCGTCATGGGTATGCGATCGGAGGTCGATCACGAACTGGCGAAATCCGAGAACAAGGCATTCAAGGCTGCTGGCAATGGTTTCCCGGGCATCGGCAAACAGGTCTGGGATGTGGGAATGGCCATCAAACACACCCATCGCCAACTGGGCTATGCCCTTGAAGCCATCATCGACAGGCTTGTGAAGACTGGCGAGATGAACGAGCTGATGGCTAGCCAGCAACTCCGCTACAGCGTGCCAGGGTACTACCGGGAATTTCTGGATGAGCAGGCTATCGCCAGGGCTGAAGGGGATCTCTGAGGATTCATTCCCGAACGCACGGACCGGAAGATCCGGTGTGGTCTTACTACCAAGTGATGAGAAAACCTGTTCCGGCGAGCAATTGTTGGTTTTTTCCACAAAGCGAAGAATCTTACCAGAGGCGGGAAAAGTTCCCGGTTCGGCCTGAAACGAACTCAAGAGAACCGAAAACAAGAGACTTGGAGAGCGCAACCATGAGAACCAACAAGTTCGGGATTCGCATCGCGGCCAGCGCACTGGCCATGGCAGTTTCCTACGGGGCCCATGCGGTAACCGACGAAGACATCATCAACGATCACAAGACCCCTGAAGACATTGTCAGCTACGGCATGGGTACTCAGGGACAGCGCTACAGCATTCTGGAAGATCTGAACACCAGCAACGTTCAGTATCTGCAGCCGGCCTGGGCTTTCTCCTTTGGCAGCGAAAAAATGCGCGGGCAGGAGTCACAGCCGCTGGTCAAAGACGGCGTAATGTACGTGACAGCCTCTTACTCCCGAATTTATGCGATAGACGCAAAAACCGGTGAGGAAATCTGGCAGTATGATGCCCGTCTGCCGGACGGCATCATGCCTTGCTGCGACGTGGTAAACCGTGGTGCAGCCATCTACGGCGACAAAGTTATCTTCGGTACCCTGGACGCCAAACTGGTTGCCCTGAACAAGGACACCGGTAAGCCGATGTGGATCAAGAAGGTGGCCGATTACCAGGCCGGTTATGCAATCACCGCCGCGCCCATGGTCATCAAGGGCAAGGTCATCACCGGTGTTTCCGGTGGTGAATTCGGTATTGTTGGCAAGGTGGAAGCCTACGACGCCAACACCGGTGATCTGGTCTGGACCCGTCCGACGGTAGAAGGCCACATGGGCTATGTATACAAGGACGGCAAAAAGATCGAAAACGGCATTTCCGGTGGCAAGGCAGGCGTGACCTGGCCCGGCGAAATGTGGAAGAACGGCGGTGCAGCGACCTGGCTGGGTGGCACCTATGATCCGGACACCGATTCCCTGTTCTTCGGTACCGGTAACCCGGCGCCCTGGAACTCGCATCTGCGCCCCGGCGATAACCTGTTCTCTTCATCCCGTCTGGCGATCGACCCGGACGATGGCAGCATCAAGTGGCACTTCCAGACCACTCCGAATGATGGCTGGGATTATGACGGTGTCAACGAACTGATCTCCTTCGACTACGAAGAGAACGGCAAAACCATCAAAGCGGCGGCCACGGCGGACCGTAACGGTTTCTTCTATGTTCTGAATCGTGAGAACGGCGACTTTATCCGTGGCTTCCCGTTCGTGGACAAGATTACCTGGGCCGAAGGCCTGGACCCTGAAACCGGTCGTCCGATTTACACCGAGGGCGGTCGTCCTGGTAACCCGGCCGATATGGACGGCAGCAAAGGGGAAACCGTTGTTGCCCAGCCTGCCTTCCTGGGTGGCAAAAACTGGATGCCGATGGCCTTCAGCCAGCAGACAGGCCTGTTCTATGTGCCCTCCAACGAGTGGTCCATGGATATCTGGAACGAGCCTGTTTCCTACAAGAAGGGCGCTGCGTTCCTGGGTGCAGGGTTCACCATCAAGCCGGCCAACGATGACTACATCGGCGTGCTTCGGGCCATGGATCCGAAAACCGGTGAGGAAGTTTGGCGCTATGAAAACACAGCTCCTCTGTGGGGTGGCGTGATGACAACGGCCGGTGGTCTGGTCTTCACCGGTACACCCGAGGGCCATCTGAAGGCGTTTGATGCCAAGACCGGAGAAGAGCTCTACCGCTTCAACACCGGTTCCGGTGTCGTGGGCACGCCCATCACCTGGACCATGGATGGCGAGCAGTACGTCTCTGTGGCTTCCGGCTGGGGCGGTGCGGTTCCGCTCTGGGGTGGCGAGGTTGCCAAGGTGGTGAAGGACTTCAACCAGGGCGGTATGGTCTGGACCTTCAAACTGCCGAAGGATCGGGTTGCCAGCAACTGATCCGAACAGAAGAGAAAAGGTCGCCCTCGGGCGACCTTTTTATTGGGCGGTCGGTAGCATCAGGCTGCCTGATTCCGGGCCGTCTCACTGACCGACTGGTGAATGTCCTCGAACAGTTTTCGATCCGTCTGCCCGATCGGCAAGTCGTAGGTGATGGTGGCTCCAAATGCCTGCGGATCGTGGGGATCGTTTCGTACCTTGTCGAACACCAGCAGCCGGGTACCCAGGTAAAAACCTTCCTTCAGATCGTGGGTCACCATGAAGATGGTGGTGCCGGTTTCCTGCCAGAGTTTTAACAGCAAATCGTGCATGTCGCCCCGAATGCCCGGGTCCAATGCGCCGAATGGCTCATCCAGCAGCAGAACCCGTGGGCGCATGATCAGCGACTGGGCAATGGCGAGGCGCTGCTGCATGCCGCCGGAGAGTTCGTGGGGCCATTTGTTGGCCGATGGGCTCAGGCCCACAGACTCCAGCATGGCATCCACTTTCTCCAGGGCTTCGCGGCGGGCGTTGCCGAACAGTTTGCCCAGCCAGGGTTTCTGTTCCAGTTCCAGGCCCATCAGCACGTTCTGGCGCACTGTCAGGTGCGGGAAAACCGAGTAGCGCTGGAATACGATACCCCGGTTTCGGTCCGGCTCGCCGGGGAAGGCCTCGCCCTCCAGCAGCAGTTCGCCGCGGGTCTGGGTTTCCTGGCCCAGAAGCATTTTCAGGAAGGTGGATTTGCCACAACCGGAGGCGCCCACCAGAGTGCAGAATTCGCCCTGTTTCACGCTCAGGTTCAGGTTTTCCAGGATCACCTGGTCACCGTATTCCTTCCAGAGATTGTTGACGGTAATAAAGCTCATCAGTGGCCTCCTGCGTTGTACCAGGGGAACAGCCTGCGGTTTGCCAGGCGCAGGCACTGGTCGATGACAATGGCGAGGATGGTGATCCAGATTACATAGGGCAGGATCACATCCATGGCGAGATAGCGCCTTACCAGGAAGATCCGGTAGCCCAGCCCTTCCGTGGAGGCTATCGCCTCGGCGGCAATCAGAAACAGCCAGGCCGGCCCCAGACTCAGGCGCACGGCGTCGATCAGTCGGGGCAGCACCTGGGGCAGGGCCATGCGGGTGATCACCTGCCACGAATTGGCACCCAGGGTCTGGATCTTGATCAGTTGCTCGCCCGGAAGTTCGCGAACCCGCTGAGCCACATCCCGCATCATGATGGGGGCGGTGCCGATCACGATCAGCATGACTTTGGAAAGCTCGCCCAGCCCGAACACAATGAAGAGTATCGGTAATATGGCCAGCGGCGGCACCATGGAGAGCGCGGAGACCAGAGGTGCCAGGTTGGCCCTGACCAGTGGCAACACGCCATTGAGAATACCCACCACCAGTGCCAGCGAGGCGGCGATACCAACGCCCATTCCAAGGCGGGCCAGACTGGCGGTCGTGTCTTGCCACATCAGGTAGTCGCCGCTGCGACGGTCCTCCTGAAACGCCATGCGATCCACGGCCGCCGTCATCTGCTCTAGGCCCGGTAGAAGTTTATCGTTGGGGTTGTCTGCCAGGCGCTCCTGGGATGCCAGGCTGTAGATGAGCATGATCAACAGAAAGGGCAGCAGACCCACCAGGGTGGCTGAAACGCGCCCAGGATGATGGTTGATCATTCGCATGAATAGTCTCCTCTGGTTACACAACACGGCAAGGTCATCGCGGGTAACAGTGTCCCTTGCGATTCAGTCTCCCGGGCTTTTGTCCCGCCGTGTAACCTCCCCAGAGGTCGGTAACTCTCGGACCAGCCATCCGGGAATCTTGACTGCCCGGACCGGAACCCTAGTCACCCATTGTGTCCGTTGTGTTCGCCGCTCTGTCTGCGGTGTTGTGAACAGTGCTGTAAACGGATCGGGGTTTTGATAACCGTCAGTGGGAAACAGTGCAGATGGCATGCCAGATCCGGAGAGCGGGCGAAAACGGGTCATTCCGGCGAAGGCGTTGGCAAAAATGTGCACAGGATTGGTGCGGTACAGGTTTGGGTGCTCGATCATGACGCCTGTCCTGAGAGCAAAGCCTGGGCGGCCGCGAGGATTCGATTTTGGCTGGCGGCCTCCCGGCCCGCACCACCGGCAACGTGACCCCAATACGATTCCAACGGTTCCACGGTTGCGCCGGGCATCCGGCGGCCATCCTCACTGGCGTCCTCCTCGGTAAAGTAGAGATCGGTGGTGCAGGGCATCATTCGGGTAGGCATGGCAATGGCAGAGAGCGCCGCTTCGTAATCCATGCAAAATACGGGGTTGTCGCTGATATCGCCGTTCTGCCAGGTGTTCAATACGGTGAGCAGATCATTGGCGTCCTGGTCCAGATGATCCTGCTCCCAGAATCGAAGCAGCTGTTCAATAGAGCCAAAACCCTGTTCGCGCCAGAGCTCGTGACGGAAAAACGCCTGGGAATAAGCCCAGCCCGCATAAACCCGGCCGAAGGCCCGGAGTCCGCGTTCGGGTGGAGTCCGGTAGCGGCCATTCTCGAAGGCGTGGTCACAGGTCAGTGCCGCCTTTACGCCCTCCAGAAATACCCGGTTGTGGGGATGGCACCGTGCGGTGCAGCAGGTGGCCAGCACCGCGCCCACCTGCTCCGGGAACAAACAGCCCCACTGAAGCGCCTGCATGCCGCCCATGGACCAGCCCATCACCAGGGCAATTCGGGCGTCATCGAATACTTCCTCAACCAACCGCTTTTGTAGCATGACGTTGTCGTACAGACTCACCGCGGGAAAGCCCGGGCCTCCCTGTGCTCCGGCGGTGTTCGAGGGTGACGATGATTCACCGGCCCCTAATAAAGCTGGAATCACAATGCAGTATCGGTCCGGATCCAGTGAGCTGGTATTTCCAACCCACGGGTAATTACCGGCCGCTGCACCACCGTAGTACGTGGGCAGCATAATCAGGTTGTCTTTTGGTGCATTCAGCTCGCCGATGCGGTGGTACCGCAATCTCGCGGAGTGCAACGTTTCGCCGGAAGTCAGAGGCAGGTCACCTGCTTCATAATCGTCTACAAGCCATTGCTTCGACGCCATTTTCCCCTCTCTTTCAGGCTGACGGTTTGCCTGAAGTCTCTCGTTCTCGCTCTTATATATACACACTGGCATGTATGTTGAATGGCAAAAGTAAAGAAAGAAACGTGCCAGAACCCAAACTGATTGCCCGCATGACGGGCCGGAGCGAAAACAGGATGACGGAATTGACCAACACCCAGGCCCTGAAAGAGAAGCTAGGTGATGCAGGCGTTAAGTACGCCATTGCCAGCTACGTGGACATCCACGGTGTGACCAAAGGCAAGTTCGTGCCCGTGGCTCACCTGGGGCAAATGATGGAAGGCTCGGAGCTGTACACCGGAGCTGCCCTGGATGGCGTGCCCCAGGATATCTCCGACGACGAGGTTGCCTCCATGCCGGACCCCAATGGCCTGGCGATCTGCCCCTGGAACCGGAAGCTGGCCTGGTTCCCGGGCAATCTGTTCCTGAACGGCGAACCGTTTGAGGCCTGTTCCCGGAATATTCTACGGCGTCAGCTGAGTGCCGCGGCGGATATGGGGTATCGATTCAATCTCGGTATCGAAACCGAGTTCTTCCTGTTCCGGGATACCGAGGATGGCGGCTTTGCCCCGCTGAGTGATCGCGACAACCTGGGCAAGCCCTGCTACGACCCCCGCACGCTCATGGACAACCTGCCCATCATGGATGAGCTGGTAGACGCCATGAACGAGCTGGGCTGGGATGTGTACTCGTTTGATCACGAAGACGCCAACGGCCAGTTCGAGACCGACTTCAAATATGCCGACGCACTGACCATGTCCGACCGCCTGGTGTTCTTCCGGATGATGGCCAACGAGATTGCCCGCAAACATGGCGCTTTCGCGAGCTTCATGCCCAAGCCCTTTGCCGACCGCACCGGCAGTGGCGCCCACTACAACATGTCGCTGGCGGATCTGAAAACCGGCGAAAACCTGTTCGAGCCCAGGGGCGACGATCTGCACAACTGCGGCATCAGCAAGATCGCCTATCACTTCACCGCAGGTGTGCTGAAACACGGCGCGGCCATTAGTGCCGTGATTGCGCCGACAGTGAACAGCTACAAACGTCTGGTTCGCCAGGGCAGCATGTCCGGTTCCACCTGGGCACCGGTGTTCATGTGTTATGGCTCCAACAACCGCACCAATATGATCCGGATTCCCGGCATGGGCGGGCGCATCGAATGCCGTGCCGCAGACATTGCCTGCAATCCCTATCTTGGCAGCGCGCTGATTCTCGCTGCAGGGTTGGAAGGCATCCGTGAAGGTCTGGACGCGGGCGCACCCCACCACGAGAACATGTACAACTACAGCGATGCTGAAATTGCCGAGCAGGGCATCGAGTATCTGCCCCGGAACCTGGGCGAGGCCGTGGAGGCCTTTGAGGCCGATCCGCTGGCGAAAGAAGTCTTCGGTGAAGCCATGTTCAAAAGCTTTATCGACTTCAAGAAAGGCGAGTGGGAGAGCTATCAGAACCACGTCTCTTCCTGGGAAGTGGATCGTTACCTGAAGATGTTCTGATAGCCCGTCCGGGGCTTATTCCGTGGCGGTTTCGGCGTCCTTGTAAAGCGACTTTACCGGCTGGGCAAAGACCTTGCGCACCATGGGTTCGAAGAACTCGAGGGGCAGGGTTTCGCCCTCGGGATCAAAGGCCGGGGAATCGTACTCGCTCACAAATTCGATGGTGCGCTCGAAGTGGGGGTGGTCCCGATACTCGTTACGCATGTCCCTGTCCATGCCGAGATAATGGAAGAAGTAGTAGCCCTGGAAGATGGCGTGATGCTTTACCATCCAGTGATTGGCTTCACTGACAAAGGGCTCCAGCAATACGGCTGCCACATCGGCGTGGTTGTAGGTGCCCAGGGTGTCGCCGATGTCGTGTAGCAGCGCACAGACCACGTATTCGTCATCCTTGCCATCCCGGTAGGCCAGGGTAGCCGTCTGCAGGCAATGGGACAGCCGGTCGATCGGAAAACCGCCAAAATCGCCCTCCAGCAGTTTGAGGTGCTCCAGGATCCTGTCCGGAAGCCCTTTGGCAAACTGTCCGAATGACTTTGCGATGGTCTGCCAGTCCTCTGCCGTGCCATCTTTCATATGGGTGAACTGCGCTTGGGGCGCATTGACGTCACTCATGCTGTATTTCCTCCGAAATTAATCTCTGAAACCGGGATCAATGCGATCCAGCTTGCGCAGCAGTCCCGGCCAGGCGAGGTTGCCGCCCATACCCTTGGTGACCTGCTTGGCCTGTTCTCGGATCGAACTGAGAATGCTATCCGGAATCTGCACCAGCGGCTGGCCCCCGGACATGGCCTGGATCTGGACTTCGCAGGCACGCTGGAGGATGTACATGCCCAGGAAGGCTTCGGCTACGCTGGGCCCGGTGGTCAGCAGGCCGTGGTTGCGCAGGATCATGAAACGGGCGTGGCCCAGATCCGCCTGCAGGCGCGCTTTTTCGTCTTCCCTCAGAGCCACGCCTTCGTAGTCGTGGTAGGCAAGACCCGAGAGCGGGAACAGGCTCTGCTGGGACAACGGCAGCAATCCTTCCTTCTGCGCTGAGACAGCCACGCCGGCAGTGGTGTGGGTATGCATTACGCAGGCGGCATCCTCACGAATCGCATGGATGGCACTGTGAATGGTGAACCCGGCCGGGTTGATGTCGAAATCGTCAGGATTGACCTTGTTTCCTTCCTGGTCGATGCGTACCAGGCTGGAGGCCGTGATTTCCTCGAACATCATGCCGTAGGGATTGATCAGGAAATGGTGCTCGTCACCGGGGATCCGCAGGGAAATATGCGTGAAGATCAGATCGTCCCAGCCGTAGAGGGCAATCAGGCGGTAGGCGGCGGCAAGATCAACGCGCAGTTGCCATTCTTCAGCACTCACCTGTTCTTTCTTGGACGGAATCGATAAGGGTTCAGACATTCGGGTGACCTCTGGGGTGTCCGGTTGTTGTTGGAATGGATCAACTCCGAGTCTAGGCCTATTTATGGTCAACAAACTGTCAAATGGTTTACATTTGATGGGGTTGTCTTGCCAGTTTTGGAGATTGTTGATGGCGGTGCCAGACGTGGAAGCGGTGATGCGTTCCTGCCCTTTATTGGCGGGCTTCCCGAATACGGCGTTTCGGGAAGTGGCGGCCATGGCCCGAACGCGACGGTTTGGCGCCGATGATCCCATTTATGATCGGGGATCGATGCAGTCAACACTCTGCGTGATTGCCAGCGGAACCGTGCGGATCACCTCGGTGAATGCAGCGGGCCGCGAGGCGACGCTGATCATCTTTGATGCCGGATCCTGGTTCGGGGATACCGTCTTCTCGCCGGGTATGCCCAGAGTTTATGGAGCGACCGCCCACGAGGAAGCTGTCATCGTTGAGTTGCCTGGCGAAGGGTTCCGGCAACTCATGGCAAGCTACCCTGAGAGCTATCCGATTGCTCTGGACCTTGTCAGCCGGCGACTCTGGTCAGCCATGTCGATTATTGAGGATGACGCCCTGCGAGGCGTGACCGCGCGGATTGGGCGGCGCTTGCTGTTCCTGGCGGAAATCCAGGGCGTGCGTACGTCATCGGTGGAACCGGTCGCCCTGAAACTCACTCGCGAGCAGCTGGCCAACATGATGGGCATGACCCGGCAAGGGGTGCATAGTCGTATCAAGGCCCTCGAAAGCCGGAGCTTGCTCGCCTTGGGCTACGGACAGATTACCCTTTGCAGTCCCCGGGCCTTGCAGGCGTATATCCAATCGCTTGATTAATGATGTGTGATCACCGCAAGAAACGGATGGCAGCACCGGCCGCAAACGCGCATCCTTTCAACGAATGGTCGGATGCAGATAAAGGAGTCATCACATGGCCCGCAATGAACGCTCGGCGGTGGACCGCGAACCGGAACTGTCTGCCAGTGCGCCCGATAGAATGGTCGAGCTGGCGCGGTTTATTGAAAGCCGGCCGGATGAGCGTCTGACACTCGAAGACATGGCGGGGTTCATAGGGCTCTCGGCATCCCACGTCCAAAGGGCGTTCAAGAAAACCTTCGGAGTTTCGCCAAAGGCCTATCAGGATGCATTGCGCCTGAAGACATTCAAACAGGCCCTCAAGCATGGTCAAACGGTGACCGACGCCATATACGATGCCGGCTTTGGGTCGGTCAGTCGCGTTTACGGAAAGGCGGACCGACAGGTCGGCATGTCGCCGTCCCGTTACGGCAAGGGTGGGGAAGGTGAAACCATCACCCATGCCTGCCGGCAGACCTCACTCGGCCTGTTGATGATGGCCGCCACCGATCAGGGTGTGTGTTTTGCCGAATTCGGGGATGACGAAGCGGCGCTTCAGGATCGATTGCAGAGAGAGTTTCCGAAGGGACGACTGGTTCCCTCTGAGGCAAAGGCATCGCCGGAGCTGGATGCCTGGATTGCCGCTCTGGACGAACACCTCAGCCAGAACACGCCTCGCCCGGATGTACCTCTGGATATCCGCGGCACCGCTTTCCAGACACGCGTCTGGAAACTCCTGCTGAGCGTCCGCGAAGGTGAGGTGGTGAGTTACACAGAGTTGGCAAAGCGACTGGGTGAGCCCAGATCCGTTCGGGCGGTGGCCTCCGCTTGCGGGCGAAACCGCATCGCCGTGCTGATTCCCTGCCATCGGGTGCTGCGCAGTGACGGCTCCCTGGGCGGTTACCGTTGGGGGCTGGATCGTAAACGGCAACTGCTTGAGAGGGAACGTTCTGGTTCTTAATCGTGAGCGTAGCCCCAAACAAAGCGAACCCCGGCTAACCGGGGTTCGTCAGTAATTCGAGAGCCCGCGTTACGGGCCCTGATTGAGCAGAAGCTACCTGCTTTACTGCGGCGCCTCAGTAACTTCAGTGATGAACATGAGATCCATGTCACCCTGATAAACCAGCGTGGTGTAGGGGCTGCTACCTTTAATCGGCAGGTAGGTCCATTCCGCACCGCCCTCCACGTAAGTGAGGGAGCCTGAAGTCAGGACGGACCAACCGTTGGTGTCGATTTGGTTTTGGTCGCCAGAGACATCAAAGTCCATGTAACCACTGCCATCCTGGTTCAGCACCAGGTCAATGGTCGCGCTGTCCGGAGCATCCATGTTAAAGATGCCATCCTCGGCTGGCGTTCGGCCATCGATATCGGCAAAGCTGAGGGTCTGGGTAACCCCACCGATAAAGTCGTTGCCGCTGGCCTCGACGTAGACCTGCTTGGTATCGCCCTCGAAGTCCTTCAGCGTGACCGCATAGCGACCCAGGCGACGGAGGGTGAATGGCTCGCCTCCTTCAGCAACCGGAAGGTTGTCGGATAATGTGAGCTGTCCGGTCGGGTGGAGCTCCGCCGGACCATTGACGAAGCCATTTCCGCCGTCGTCTTTCACTGGGTCGTCAAACAGTCCTCCAGGCCCGTCCAGTTCGGCCGATACTGAGGTTACCGCAAACGTGGAACCGTTGAAGCTGTAGGTGCCCCACTCGGAGGAAACCGCCTCAACGATGTCGCCGTCGTAAACTTCGCCATTGTCGTTGTGAACAATGACGTAGGTGCTGTCATCGAGAATGGTCAGCACGTTGTGACGATCGATTTGTTTCTGCTCGTTAAAACCTTCGCCGAGGTACCAGCTGCCGATCAGGCTGTCCTGGGTATTGCGCACGGCTTCAAACCTGACTTCTTCGCTTTCTCCGACAGACGTCAATACGAGTGCGCCGTCGCTCAGTTGCATTGTCCAGGTTGCGGGGGAGTTGTTGTCGATCAGACCACCACTGAGATCTGACTCATCAACCAGAGTCAGTTCCAACTGACCGGATGCACTGTCCCAGGTGTAGGTGCCGTACTCTGCACTGGCGGCCCGCTGGTCACCGTCATCAGCTTTGGAGTGGGCAATTAGGTATTCGCTGTCATTCAGGAACGTCAGCACGTTGACGTTGCCATTCGTTTCTTCAAAGACCCAGCTGCCAACCAGATCGCCGGATTGGGAACTCTGGAAGTGATTAACCGCATCTTCCGTCGCGATCAGCGTCTTGCCGGTCGCGTTAATCGCAGTGTTGGCCTGGGTTTCGAAGTCTGTCTCGCTGACAGAGGGATCGAGATCAATGTCTTGCAAAGCGGTATGTACATCTTCCGTAATGGTGATGCCGTTGCTGGCATCGCCATCGGAATCCAGGGTCTGCAGCAGACGCAGAATGTTCACGACAGTCTGGTCGGAACTCCAGTCGGTAGCACCGCTACCCATGTCGGCCGGGGTGATGCGGCCGGTGGCTTCGACGGCCGGCAGGTCGATGCCGCCGATGCTGAAGACCACGGTATCGCCGGCTTCGTAATTGTACTCGCCCAGTGCGTTGGTTTGGCCGGATGTACCGCTTGGTGAGGTGGTGTAATTGACGCCAGCAACTGCGGCATCCACGAACACGCCGGTTTCGGCTGTGGTGCTGGTGTCACCCGTGTCGTTGTTATCAACAGCATCAGAAGAACCACCGCTGCTACCACCGCAGCCGGTCAGAATGAATGCAGAGGAAATGGCTGTCGCTAGAGTCAACTTCTTGAATTTGCTCATAATCCTGCCTTTTTTAAGAATCGATTGATTTGGCAGTTCGAAACTAGCATCGGGTTTGCATCAAGACATGCCCCATTTTGGGGATAAGGATGCACGGAATGGCCGGTTCCATGGTGTTTGTCGAGTCGGAGCTTTGGTAAGTGCTTTGAACCAATAGCGTTTTTGTCATCTGTAATTGTTTGTTGATCAAGTGTAAAAGCATCAAAACAATTGCAGATTTCGACGGAGGCGCTCGTGTCAGGCCAATGCCCGGACCAGCATGGACACCAGTTCGGTCTGTTTGCGATAGCCGTTTTTCGCCAGCAGGCTCTTGATATGTTGGCGGGCGGTGTGGATGGAAATCTGCTTTCTCTCGGCGACATCGCTGGCGCTCAGGCCCTGGGCCAGAAGCCCGGCGACAGCGGCTTCCGTCGGTGTGCAGTGGAAAAGTGTCTGCAGTCGTTCCTGGTCCGGTTCCAGTGAGGGGTCAAAACTGAACAGCTCTGCCAATACGCCGTTATTCTCGGCACTATCGGCGATCAGTGGCGTCAGGCAGACGGCGATAGGTTCTTGGCCGCGACTGGTAAAGACGGTTTGTGACGAAAGAATGCCCTTGTGAGAGAGGACGATGCAGGTGGTGATGGCATCCTGAAGCTTGCGGGTCATCTGGCGGTCGGTGCTCTGCAGTCTCCCGGAATCATTAATGGACATGCTCCCGCTGTTTTCCATAAGCGCATGGGCCGCGTCGTTTGCCTGCGCAACATTGCCCAGTGCATTGAAGACAATGAGCGGTTTTTTCACGTGGTTGAGTGCTGTCGCCAGGTTTTCATTGTCGCTGCGCGTCTCATACAGCTTCAGGTGCAGAGCAACGGCATTCTCGATATGAGGAGCCAACAGATTCATCTGCAGAAGTTCGTTATCGGTGTAGGGGCCGAACTCCTTGTGTCGGTTGGCCATGAACACCACGCTGTTCCCGTTTTCCTGTGTGACAAGCATCCCAGCACTATCGCCCATGCCGACCTGCTCGGCCCAGGCACGGCTTTCCGGGCCCAGAATATCGAGAATGGTGCGACTGGTATCACCTCGAAGAAAGGAGTCGAACTGGCGTGGGGGAAGCTGGCGATAACGGGTCAGGGCTTCATCCCGTTCAGGCAGATCACTGTTGATATACCACTCTTCAAACCCTTCCGGATAGCCAAATGTCCAGCCATAAACCATACGCTGTGGATTGCTCGACAGGCCGAGAATTCCACCTTGCAGGGCTTTGAAATGGTGTTTGAAAGCATTAAAGAAAGGCTGGAAGCCGGTGTTGTCATGTAGGCAACGGTAAAGGGTGCTGACAAGCGTGTTATAGGCCTGAAGATCCTCACCTCCAAGCGAGGGGAAAGGAAAAGCGAGTTCTGTGTTGGAATCCGGAGAACCGGGAATACTGACGTTTGTCACAGCGACAAATTCCTTTTGAATAAATCACCAACGCCCTGCTAATGGGCGATATGGTGGGCGACATAAGTCTTGGTCAGTCCAGGAAGAAGTAAGGTTGCTCAGCGTTAGCTTAGCGGAGCAATGGAGCCAGAAATGTAAAATAAAGCAAAAGCTTTTGAGGTGCCAGGTACTGAAAAGCATTGGCTTGTTCGGAAGGGTAAATCAGTTCATCTGGCCAAGCAGTCGCCAGAACTGTCGCTGGAAAAACGCCGTCTCCTGTTTCAGTGAAAACAGCTTCGGCGCAAATAGCCAGGTCTGGGTAATCCCCATCAGATAGGTGTAACTCAGCAGCCCCAGATCCTCAGGATCTTCCTGCGTACTGATCAGACCTCGCTCAGCGGCCTGGCCCACCAGATCCCGGAACATCGCAATAATCGACCTGGTCAACGCCCGCTCCCGCTTCAGCGTTCGGCTCATGGCATCGGTCAGCTCGGTCTTGTTCAACAGAATCTCGAACGACTGGCGATATTTACGATCATTGGCCAGCAGGCCCAGCCAGCGCTCGATGAAATGGTCCATGGCCTCAATGGGCGTTTCCCGCATGCCTGAACATTCCGCGACCAGGGCTTCCAGGGGTTCCTGGGAGTAGGCAAGAACGGCTTCGTAAAGATCATCCTTGTTCTCGAAATGCCAGTAGATCGGTCCACGGCTACAACCGGCTTCTTTGGCAATTCGGCTGAGAGTGGTCAGAGAGTAACCGTCGCGGCTGAACAGTTTCAGAGCAGCTTCCAGGACCGTCTGGCGGGTTTTTTCGGCATCTTCCTTGGTACGACGCATAAATAGATTTTTCTCGGCGGCTGATCATGAGGTTGGACGATTGGGTTTGGGGTGCCTTTCCAAAACTGTGCGGAGCCATGGATGGCGGAGCCCAAGCGCCACATGGATGTGCCGCAAGGAGCGTGTTTTGGAAAGGCACCCCAAACCCAATCCACCTCCGAAGCCCACAAAAAAGGGCACGAACATCGTGCCCTCGGCTAACCATCAAGGCAAGCAATCAGAGGCTCAGATCTCCCCGTCTGCCGCCATCTCCATATAACTGTCATTGAACCGAAGCTTCACGTTCCCTGAGTCACCCATGATCGAACCATCCGGAAACTCGATGCCAACGAAGTCCGGGCTCATGGCGCCCTGGCCGAGCAGTCCCTTGTCAAAAGAGAACTGACGAACGCTGTCCATGGCTTCCCGCGCTTCTTCGCTGTTGATGAAATCCACCGACATCTGCGGCTCCCAGAACATCTTCATGCCCGCGAGCTGTGCTTCATAGCCGGCCTGGTCGGTACCGGAGAGCTCGCCGAGAAATGCCCGCGCTTCCTGACCTTCTTCACTGTCGGAGGCGAGAATGCTCATGGTTTCGTACCAGGCGCCGACCAGCGCCTTGCCCAGCTTCGGGTTGTCTTCCAGAGTTTCCGTGTTCACCAGGGTCAGATCCTTGATGTGGCCCGGAATCTGGCTGGAATCGAACAGCTTGGTGGTGCCCGGGTAGGCTTCCACTTCCGCCAGCAGCGGGTTCCAGGTAGCCACGTGGCGGACATCATCGGTCTGGAACGCCGAAACCAGATCGGCGTCGGAAATGTTCACCACGCTGATATCCCGCTCTTCCAGACCAACGGTGTTCAGCGCACGGACAAGCAGGTAATGGGAAACGGACAGCTCAACCAGGTGCACGGTTTCGCCTTCCAGATCGGCAATGGACTCCGCATCCTTGGATACAAGGCCATCGTTGGCATTTGAGTAGTCACCGACGATCAATGCGGTGGTGTCCACGCCAGAGGCTGCCGGGATCGACAGACCGTCCATGCTGGTGGCGACCACCCCGTCAAACTGGCCGGCGGTGTACTGGTTGATGGATTCGATGTAGTCGTTCACCTGCACGATATCCACCTCGATATCGTACTTGTCCGCCCACTTTTTCATGATTCCGTAGTCCTCGGCATACTGCCAGGGCACCCAGCCGGCATAGATGGTCCAGGCGATGCTGAAGGAATCCTTTTCCTGGGCCATTGCACCCATGGACAGCGAGGCCGTGAACAGACCGGCCGCCAGACGTTTGGTGATGTCGCGTGTATTCATGGTGTCTCTCCTCGGGCCTTGCCCGTGTTTGCAGGTTTGGTCTTTTTCAGGTTTTTTTGGTTGCTGGCATTACTCGGTAATCTCTTCAACGATCACGACCGGCGTTCCGGGCGAGACCGCCTGTCCCGCTTCCCGACGCACGTCCACCACGCGTCCGGTTACGGGGCTCAGTAATTCGATTTCCATCTTCATGGATTCAATAACCGCCACAGGCCGCTGGGCATCGATGGTGTCGCCTGGCTTGACCAGGCACTCCCAGAGGTTGCCGGCTACGTGGCTTTCCACCGCGTGCTGGCCTGCCGGAAGGTTGGCAATGTCGTCTTCGCCGGTGTCCTCGATCGGTGCCTCGGAACTGAAGTTGATCTGGCCAGACTCGATCCAGCGCTGCAGTTCCTCGTCGAAGGCTTGTTTGCGCTTCGCTGTGAAGGTCTGGATTTCCTCGTCGTTGTTCGCCAGAAACTGCTCGTAATCCTTCAGGTTGAAGCGGGTTTCCTCGACCTTTATCGGGTAGTCGCCATTGGGAAAGTCCCGCCGGATCTGCTGCAGTTCTTCGGCACTGACCTCGTAGAAGCGCACCTGGTCAAAGAACCGAAGCAGCCAGGGCTTGCCAGCCTCGAACAGGTCGGTCGTGCGGTAGCGGTTCCACATCTGCAGGGTGCGACCAACAAACTGGTAGCCGCCTGGGCCCTCCATGCCGTAGATGCACAGGTACGCGCCGCCGATGCCTACGGAATTTTCCGCGGTCCAGGTCCGTGCCGGATTGTATTTGGTGGTCACCAGCCGGTGCCGAGGATCCAGCGGCGTGGCCACCGGCGCGCCCAGATAAACATCGCCCAGGCCCATGACCAGATAGCTCGCCTCGAAAAGCGTCTTCTTCACCTCCTCTATGCTGTCCAGCCCGTTAATACGGCGGATGAATTCCAGGTTGCTCGGGCACCAGGGGGCGTCCTTGCGCACCGACTGCATGTATTTCGCGATGGCGGTCTGGCAGGCCTCGTCATCCCAGGACAGGGGCAGGTGCACGATGCGTGCTGGCACATCCCACTCGGGCTGCTTTTCCAGTTCTTTTTCAGCGCTGATCAGCAGATCCAGCAGCGTGCGCTGGTTTAGTTTCTGGCTGTCGTAATGCACCTGCAGGGAGCGGATGCCGGGGGTCAGCTCCAGAATGGCATCGTGATCCTGATCGCGCAGCCACAGCATCAGCGCGTGGGCGCGGAAGCGCAGACGGATATCCAGTTCCATCGGGCCGTATTCCACCAGCACGTAATTGTCGCCGGCGGCCCGGTAGACCACCCCTGTTTCATGCTCGTTGACGCTCAGCGAGTCCAGAATCGGGGTGGTTGGCTTGATGGGTTTGATGTGGGCCGTAGCGGCGGTCAGTGTTGCTACGGACTCGTCCAGCGCTTCCCTCAGAGCCACGGCCTGGTCCTGGCTTACCGGTACAAACTTCACCTTGTCACCGGCTTTCAGCTGGCCCAGTTTCCAGAGGTCAGCGCTGATGACGGTCACCGGGCAGACAAAGCCGCCCAGGCTGGGGCCATCGGGACCGAGAATGACCGGCATATCGCCCGTGAAATCCACGGTGCCAACTGCGTAGGCGTTGTCGTGGATATTGGACGGATGCATGCCGGCCTCGCCGCCATCACTGCGCGCCCATTCCGGTTTCGGGCCAATCAGGCGAACGCCGGTGCGGCTCGAGTTGTAGTGAATCTCCCAGTCGCTGGCGAAGAAGGTGTCTATGTCTTCTCCAGTGAAGTAATCCGGCGCGCCGTGGGGGCCATAGGTGACGTGCAGTTTCCAGGTTTTGCCGATGGTCGGTTTCAGTTCGGCAGGAAGGGCTGTCAGACCGGTTGGTTCCGAATCCGCCAGGGCCAGCACATCGCCGGCCCGCAAGGCGCGACCACAATGGCCGCCGAACTGGCCAAGGGTAAAGGTGCTGCAGGAGGTCAGATACTCGGGGCAGTCCAGCCCACCGCGGAACAGCACGTAGGCCCGGGCGCCGTCCGCCTTGGTGGCGCCCAGCTTCAGGGTAGCGCCGGCGGGCACGTCGATCACCTGCCAGGAAGCCAAGGGCTGATCATCCAGTGTGGCGTCCAGCTGGGCGCCCGTCAGCGCAATCTGGGTGGCGCGGTTGAAAGTGAGCACTGGTCCCTTCAGGGTGATTTCCAGGCCTGGAGCCCCTTCCGGATTGCCCAGCAGTCGATTGCCAAGCCGGAACGAATAACTGTCGAAAGGACCCGACGGTGGTACGCCAATTTCCCAGTAGCCGATGCGCCCGGGGTAGTCCTGGATGGTGGTCAGGGTGCCGCAACTGAGCACATCCACGGTGGCCGGCTGGTAATTGAATTCGTTGAGGGTTCGAGTAAACAGTCTGCCCTCGGCAAAGCGCGGGTCGTCCAGTACCTGGCGCACGTATTTCAGGTTGGTCTCGATGCCATAGAGCTGGCTGTCGTCGAGTGCCTGCATCAACCGCTGGCGGGCCGATTCGCGATCGGCCTCATGCACAATCACCTTGGCGAGCATGGGATCATAAAGCGGCGACACCTTTGTGCCCGGCTGAATCCAGGTATCGATTCGCAGTGCCTCGTCCTCGGGCCAGGCCACGTTGGTGAGCAGGCCGGCTCCGGGCTGGAAATCCTTGTTGGGGTCTTCCGCATAGATCCGGGCCTGGATGGCGTGGCCGGAAGGCGCGAGGTTGCTGCCCAGTTTTGCCAGGTCGGGCAGGGTACCTGCGCCCAGTTCCACCATCCATCGGACCAGATCCACGCCACAAACCTGCTCGGTCACACCGTGCTCCACCTGTAAGCGGGTATTCACTTCCAGGAAGTAGAACTCGGTGGTGTCCGGGTCGTAGATAAATTCCACGGTGCCGGCACTGCGGTAGGCAATGCTCTCGCCCAACTGACGGGCGGTCGCGTGCATGCGGGTTCGGACGTCTTCGGTGAGCCCGGGTGCCGGAGCTTCTTCAATCACCTTCTGGTTGCGACGTTGGGCGGAGCAGTCCCGCTCGCCCAGTGCCAGCACCTGACCTTCGCCATTGCCAAACAGCTGCACTTCCACATGGCGGGCATGTTCCACGAATTTTTCCAGGAACACGCCGCTGTTGCTGAAGTTGTTCTGGCTCAGGCGCTGGACCGACTCGAAGCTCTTGCCCAGATCGTCCGGGCTGTAGCAGCGGGACATGCCAATGCCGCCACCGCCGGCGGTGCTTTTCAGCATCACCGGGTAGCCGATGGTGTCGGCGGCTTTTAGCGCTTCCTCCAGATTGGTCAGCAAACCGGTGCCTGGTAGCAGTGGTACGCCGGCGCTTTCAGCCAGTGACCGTGCCGTATGCTTGAGACCGAATTGCTCCATCTGCTCGGGCGTCGGGCCCAGGAAGACCACGCCCTCGGCGTCACAGCGTCGGGCAAAATCGGCGTTTTCGCTCAGGAAGCCGTAGCCGGGGTGGATGGCGCCGGCGCCGCTCTTTCGGATTACCTCGAACAGTTTGTCCTGATCCAGGTAAGTGGTCGCTGCCGGGCCGTCTCCCAGGGAATACGCCTCGTCCGCCTGCCGTACGTGAAGCGAATCGGAATCCGCTTCGGCGTAGACGGCAACCGAGGTCAGCCCCATGTCACGCAGCGTGCGAATAACCCGGCAGGCGATGGCGCCGCGGTTGGCGATCAGGACCTTTGAGAATCTGCAGCTCAGCTCCATACCAGCACCTCAATCGGTGTCGGGTTCCAGCCGTTGCAGGGATTGTTGAGCTGCGGGCAGTTGGAGATCATCACCAGAACGTCCATCTTCGCTTCCAGCTCCACGTATTTGCCGGCATCGGAAATCCCGTCCGCGAAGGTGAGTCCGCCGTCGGCCGTGACCGGGACATTCATGAAGAAGTTGATGTTGTGGGTGATGTCCCGTTTGCTCATGCCCAGTTCTTCATGTTCGGTGACGGCCACCAGCCAGCTGTCCCGGCAGGCGTGCATGCACTTTTTCTCAAGGGCGTAACGGGTGGTGTTGCTCTCTGCCGCGCAGGCGCCGCCCAGGGTGTCGTGCCTGCCGCAGGTATCGGCGGTGATTTCCAGCATTACGTTGTTTTCAGAGGACATCAGCTTCGAGCCGGCGGTCAGGTAGACGTTGCCCTGCTCACGGATGGTGTCCACGGCGCTGTAGCGTTCGGTCGGATTTTGGGCGTTGTAGAACAGGGTGTCGGCGGCCTGGTTGCCTTCCAGATCGAGGATCCGGACGGTCTCGCCGGCTTTTACCACTTTCAGGAAATACTCGCCCGCCGGTACGGTTTCACGGAAGGCGGCGTTTTCAGGCTTCAATACGCTTTGCTTGATCATTTCCGGCCTCCGTTACTGGAACAGGTGGTACAGGGCGTTATTGGCGAAGGCCCGGGTGGCCTCGGGGGACGACGTCTTGCAGGGATCGGCATCGGTTACCGGGGCCGCCTTGAACAACTGGTACCGCAGCGGATGGCTGGGATACTCGCTGGCCGGGTTCATCGGATGCGGGCAGGTGTGCAGCACCACGATGGTGTCCATTTCAAAGCGCAGGTCGACGGTGGCGCCCGCGTGGGAGTGACCCTCGGAGAAGACCATGTTGCCGTCGTCATCTGTTTTTACTTTGCTGAACCAGTTCAGATTGGCGGTCAGGTCTTTCTTGCCGAGGCCGTACTTGGCCAGTTCGTTCAGGAAACTGGTGAAGCCGTTGCGGTGGTAATGGTTGTGAGCTTCCTGATAGGTCTTCTTGCCCCAGCGCTTTTCCACCAGATCGGCATTGCAGGTGCCAGCGACGGTATCGTGCCAGCCAAGATCATCGCGGATGATGGAGGCAAACACCCGGCCCATGTCCGAGAGGAGCACGTGGCCTTTAGTTAGCAGGAAGGTGTGCTGGTTCTTCAGGGTGTCCGGCATGTTGTACCGCTCGAGCGGGTTCTCGGGGTTGTACATCAACATGCCGACGTTGGTCCCGCCGGTTTCGTCAATCAGGCGCAGCACATGGCCACGGCGCACGATAAAGGACCAGTGGGATCCGCCGGGAATCAGATCGTCGTAGAGGGGGGCTGCGGTTTGCAACATGGCCTTTTCCTCCTGGTTAGGGCATCCAAAATAGCGAGAGGCGTCAGTAACTGAGCGATCCTCCCGGGCTTTTGTCCCGCCGTGTAACCTTGGAAAAGGTCGTCAACTCTCGGACCAGTCGCCTGCGTTTGTGGTTGCAGACCGGAACCCTAGTTGACCATTGGTCAGATTGTGGCGCTTTGATTGTGGTTTCAGTAACCGACGTCTCGCTGCGTGCTGAATGTACTGCAGAGTCCATGCCAATCGGCAAGTCACTGATTTTATTAAGGTGGAAGTTCCGGGGTGGGGCAGTGTTGCTTCCTGCCTGGGCGGGCGCACCGTTTTTGTGCATCGGTCAGTGCGCTTCCAGTGCATTTATTTTCGGAGTCTGATTCCAGAGCCAGACCACTGATGGCATGGCCTTCAAGCCATCTACTACCAAGGGAGGAGTTTTTCGCCTCCATCGCATCATTCAAACCTTGGGAATTGGGGTCTACATTGAATGGGTAAACGCGAAAGGCCGCGTTGCCCTGCGACAAACACAACAAGAGGTCGAGATCATGATCTACGCACAACCAGGAAAGGATGGCTCCGTCGTTTCTTTCAAATCCCGTTACGAGAACTACATCGGTGGCGAGTGGGTTGCCCCGGTAAAAGGCCAGTATTTCGAGAACATCACACCGGTCACTGGCAATGTGATCTGTGAAATTCCGCGCTCCAGTGCAGAAGATATTGATCTGGCTCTGGATGCAGCGCACAAGGCGGCACCCGCGTGGGGCAAGACGTCGCCCACCGAGCGTTCCAACATCCTTCTGAAAATTGCGGATCGTATCGAGGCCAACCTCGAGAAGCTCGCAGTTGCAGAAACCTGGGACAACGGCAAGGCCGTGCGCGAAACCCTGAACGCCGACATTCCTCTCGCGGCTGATCACTTCCGCTACTTTGCGGGTTGTCTGCGTGCCCAGGAAGGCCATATGGGCGAGATCGACCACAACACCGTGGCGTACCATTTCCATGAGCCGCTGGGTGTCGTTGGCCAGATCATTCCATGGAACTTCCCGATTCTGATGGCGGCCTGGAAACTGGGCCCCTGTCTGGCTGCGGGTAACTGCACCGTGCTGAAGCCTGCCGAGCAGACGCCTGCCAGCATCCTGGTACTGATGGAAATCATTGGTGACCTGCTGCCGCCGGGCGTGCTGAACATTGTTAACGGCTACGGCATCGAGGCCGGCCAGGCCCTGGCCACCAGCAAGCGTATTGCCAAGATTGCCTTCACCGGCTCAACCCCGGTTGGCTCCCACATCCTCAAGTGCGCGGCTGAAAACATTATCCCGTCCACAGTGGAGCTGGGTGGTAAATCCCCGAACATCTACTTCTCCGACGTGATGAAGGCCGAGCCGGAATTCATCGACAAGTGCGTGGAAGGTCTGGTTCTGGCGTTCTTCAACCAGGGCGAAGTCTGCACCTGTCCGTCACGGGCACTGGTCCAGGAAGACATGTTCGAAGAGTTCATGCAGAAGGTGGTTCAGCGCACCAAGTCGATCAAGCGTGGCAACCCGCTGGACACCGATGTTCAGGTAGGTGCCCAGGCGTCGAAAGAACAGTTCGACAAAATCATGTCTTACCTTGCCATTGGTAAGGAAGAGGGCGCTGTGGTGCTGACTGGCGGCGACCGCGAGCATCTGGATGAAGAGTTCAACAATGGCTTCTACATCCAGCCCACCCTGTTCAAGGGTGACAACAAGATGCGCGTGTTCCAGGAAGAAATCTTCGGACCGGTCGTGGGCGTTACCACCTTCAAGACCGAGGAAGAAGCCCTGGCCATCGCCAACGACACCGAGTTTGGTCTGGGTGCCGGCGTATGGACCCGCGACACCAATCTCGCCTACCGGATGGGCCGCAACATCCAGGCCGGTCGGGTGTGGATGAACTGCTACCACGCTTACCCGGCTCATGCTGCCTTCGGTGGTTACAAGAAGTCTGGCGTCGGCCGTGAAACCCACAAGATGGCGCTCGAGCACTACCAGCAGACCAAGTGCATGCTGGTGAGCTACGACACCAACCCGCTGGGTTTCTTCTGAATCTGTGAGCGGTAAGCGGGCCTCCCACACGGGCCCGCCTGTGAGTCAGCACAGTGGACGTGCACCTTCATCCCCCGGTGTCTGGCCGGGGCGACTCTCTGACGAGAGTTCGGGTTTTTCTGTCACTCTCTTTTGGCCCTTCCCAGGGCCTTTTTTCGTTTCAGACCAGGGCGCCAGTCTGCAGCTGGTTTTTGCGACCTAGGGAGGCACCAAAACAGTTCCAAAGTACCATATTGGCCCCTTGCCCCGGCCGATAGGATGGGAACTGGGTTATCGGCAATGTCGTTGATTCACCCGCAATGCGCTAACAATCATGACAATAGAGGTGAGCATTATGTGGACCAAACCAGCCTACGAAGATCTCCGCATCGGTTTCGAAGTCACCATGTACTTCGCCAATCGCTGAGTGCTGAAGCGGCCAGCCTCGAGCTGGCCGTTTTGCTTGTGGAATGACCCACCATGTTGATTCACGTTCTGGGCTCCGCCGCCGGCGGTGGCTTTCCCCAGTGGAACTGTAACTGCGCCAACTGCGACGGCTTCCGCAAGGGCACCCTGAACGCCCGGGCCCGCACCCAGTCTTCCATTGCCATCAGTGAAGACGGCGAGCACTGGATTCTGTTCAACGCGTCCCCCGACATTCGTGCCCAGCTGGCTTCTTTCGAAGCGATGCAGCCGGCCCGGGCTCTGCGCGATACCGGCATTGATGCCATCGTGCTGATGGATAGCCAGGTGGACCACACCACCGGTTTATTGTCGCTGCGCGAGGGGTTGCCGATGGACGTCTGGTGTACCGAACAGGTGCATGAAGACCTCAGCGGTGGTTTTCCGCTGTTCACCATGCTTGAGCACTGGAACGGTGGCCTGAACTGGCGACGCATTGAGGCGTCCGAGCAGGCGCCCTTTACCATTCCCTGCGCACCGTCCATCGAGCTGACCGCCATTCCGCTGCTGAGCAACGCACCCCCGTATTCACCGCGTCGGGACAACCCGCACCCGGGCGATAACATTGGCCTTTTCCTGAAAGACACCCGCACCGGTCAAACCGTGCTCTATGCCCCGGGCCTGGGTGAGCCGGACGACCGTATTCTCGGCTGGATGCGCCTGGCCGACGTGCTGATGGTGGACGGGACCGTCTGGCACGACGACGAGATGATCCGCCAGGAAGTAGGCACCAAGACCGGCCAGGCCATGGGTCATCTGGCCCAGAGCGGCCCGGGTGGCATGATCGAGGTGCTCGACGCCATGCCGGCCCAGCGCAAGATCCTGATACACATCAACAATACCAACCCGATCCTGAACGAGGACTCCCCGGAGCGGGCGGAGCTGACCCGCCACGGCATCGAGGTGTCCTGGGATGGGATGCACATCGACCTGTCGGGGCAGCCATGAACGCCAAAGCAAACACCGCCATGAACCGGATGGATTTCGAGCAGGCCCTGCGCGCCAAGGGCCAGTACTACCACATCCACCACCCCTACCATAAAGCCATGTACGGCGGGCAGTGCACGCCTGAACAGATCCGCGGCTGGGTGGCCAACCGGTACTACTACCAGATCAAGATTCCCCAGAAAGACTCCGCCATCATGGCCAACTGCCCGGACGCCGGTGTCCGCCGGCTCTGGCTACAGCGGATTCTGGATCACGATGGCCACGACGGTGACGTTGGCGGCATCGAAGCGTGGCTGTCTCTGGCCGAGGCGGTGGGCCTTAGCCGGGAAGAGGTGATCGACCAGCGCCACGTGCTGCCGGGGGTACGCTTTGCCGTGGACGCCTACCTGAACTTCGCCCGCCGGGCGACCTGGCAGGAGGCGGCCTGTTCGTCCCTGACCGAGCTGTTTGCCCCGGAAATCCACCAGTCCCGACTGGACAGCTGGCCCGCCCACTATCCGTGGATTGAAGAGAGCGGCTACAGCTACTTCCGCAAACGTCTGTCCGAAGCCAGAAGAGATGTGGAACATGGCCTGACCATCACCCTGGACCACTTCACCACCGAGGCCCAGCAGGCCCGGGCCCTGGAGATCCTGCAGTTCAAGCTGGATATCCTCTGGACCATGCTGGATGCCATGACCATGGCATACGGCCACCGCACCCCGCCGTACCACACCGTGACCGACGAACAGGTCTGGCACCGGGGGCTGTAATGGAGCTGGGTATGCATGAGGTACCGCGTTTCCGGCGAGGATTCCGGTTCCAGTGGGAGCCGGCCCAAGAGAGTTATGTGCTGCTTTATCCGGAAGGAATGGTGAAGCTCAATGGCAGCGCCGGCGCGATTCTCAACGAAGTGGATGGCCAGCGCAGTGTGGCGGATATCGTCACCAAGCTGGAACAGCAGTTCCCGGACGCCGGCCCGCTTGGCAAGGACGTCAGCGATTTCCTGCAGGATGCCCGGCAACAACACTGGATTGAACTGTCATGAGCCGTATCGAGACTGCCGAACCGATCACGCCGGCTAATCCTCATAATGCCGGGCCGCCCCTGTGGTTGCTGGCAGAGCTCACGTATCGCTGCCCGCTGCAGTGCCCCTATTGCTCCAACCCGCTGGACTTTGCCCAGACTCAAAAAGAGCTGACCACCGAGGAGTGGGTAAGCGTGCTTCGTCAGGGCCGGAAAATGGGCGCGGCCCAACTGGGCTTCTCCGGGGGCGAACCCCTGGTCCGCCAGGACCTCGCGGAGCTGATCGCCGAGGCGCGGCACCTGGGGTATTACACCAACCTGATTACTTCAGGGCTGGGCCTGACCGAAGCGAAAGTGGATGCCTTTGCCGAGGCCGGGCTGGACCATATCCAGGTCAGCTTCCAGGCGTCCGACCCGGAGCTGAACAACGCCGTGGCCGGCTCCCGAAAGGCCTTTGACCAGAAGCTGGCCATGGCCCGGGCCGTGAAGGAAGCCGGCTATCCCATGGTGCTCAACTTCGTGATCCACCGCCACAACATCCACCAGATGAACGACATCATGTCCCTGTGCGAGCGCCTGGGGGCGGACTACGTCGAGCTGGCCACCTGCCAGTATTACGGCTGGGCCTTCGAAAACCGGGAAGGGTTGATGCCTTCCAAAGCGCAGCTGGTCAGGGCAGAGCAGGAGGTGAATCAGTACCGCGAACGTCTGCGGCAATCCGGCTCGGCCATGAAGCTGATCTTCGTCACGCCGGACTACTACGAAGAGCGCCCGAAAGCCTGCATGAACGGCTGGGGCAATCTGTTTCTGACGGTCGCGCCGGACGGCACCGCGCTTCCGTGCCACAGCGCCCGTTTGCTACCCATCGACTTCCCAAATGTCCGAGACATGGATCTTCAAAGCATCTGGTATGACAGCCCGGGGTTCAACCACTACCGTGGCGACAGCTGGATGCCGGAGCCCTGCCGTTCCTGCGATGAAAAGGAAAAAGACTTTGGTGGCTGTCGCTGCCAAGCCTACCTTTTGACCGGCAATGCCGATAACGCAGATCCAGTATGCAGCAAATCGTCGTATCATGATCGAATACTGGCAGCGCGGAAAGCTGCCGATCACGCCACGGCCGGCCTGACTGAACTGGTTTATCGAAATGCGGACAATTCACGGCTTTTCTTTCGGGGTTAACAGCTCCGTCATTGAATCTGCACTGGGCGGCCATCAAAACGACAGAACGGTGCTGAGTGCCTATGAGGCCTGCTCTGCCCATATCCAGCGCGGGGAGCTGAAGGTATCCTCGGCGGGTGTGTTCTGGCTGGAAACGGATCCGGCACGCGGCTGCAATATCCTCTGTCATCTCACTGAGCAGGGACCGGTTCGTCTTGGACCCGATTCTCTTGGCATCCGCAGCCGGGTAAATGGCTACGGTGGCGGCGCCCTGGCAGCTGGCGACAATGGCGTGTTCGTGGTTAGCGAGGATCAACAGATACGGTTTGTCAGTCTGGCTGGCGGCGAGTGCGTTCGCCTGACCGATGACCCGGAGGCGGCCTACGGTGGGTTGGTCGCTGACCAGTCCCGTAATCGAGTGCTCGCGGTGCGGGAAGCGGAAGGTCAACAGCAGCTGGTTGCCGTCTCCATGCAGGGCGAACGCTCGGTCCTTCATGCCGGACTGGATTTTTACAGCGCGCCCGCGGTCTCGGCCGACGGAAACCAGGTTGCCTGGACCAGCTGGCAGCTGCCGGATATGCCGTGGCTGCGTACCCGCCTGTGGACCGCAAATCTTTCTGCAGATGGGCGGCTGGAGCAATGCCGGGAATGGCCCACACTTTCTGAGGCTTCGGTACAGCAGCCGGTGTTTGATGGCAACCAACTCTGGGTTTTGTCAGACCAGGAGGGTTGGTGGCAACCCTGGCATATCGATACTTCGGGCGAGGGAGGATGGCACGCCAGCGATTCGCCAGCCCGGGATCATGCCAATGCCCCCTGGCAGTTGGGCGAATCCCACCACTGCCCAACCGGCAGGGGCGGTTGGGCCAGGGTTCGTTATTGTAATGGCACGGGTGAGCTCTGGCTAAGCTCCGGCCAAACCGGTGAAGAAATCCGGGTTGCCCGGGACTTTGGCGACTTCCGTTGTCTGCAGTCGGCTGGCGAGCATCTCTACTGCATCGGACGCGCCGCCAGCCGCCTGGACGCCGTCCTCCAGATTGATCTCGAGATCGGCCAGGTCCGCACCATCGCCGGTGGCGAGGAAGCCATGCCAGAGGCGAGGGCGGCATTGCCGCTGGATATCGAGATTCCAGCCCTGAACCCGGGCGAAGCCTCTATCCATGGGTTTTTCTACACGCCCAAGCTGGCCACGCCAGACGTCCCGCCACTGATTCTGATTGCCCACGGAGGACCCACGTCGGCGGCCTATCCGGTGTTCAATCCCCAGGTTCAGTACTGGTGTCAGCGGGGCTTTGCCGTCGCTGAAATCAACTATCGAGGCAGCACCGGCTTTGGTCGTGAGTTCCGCCTGGCCCTGGAAGGGCGGTGGGGTGAAGTGGATGTCGCGGATATGGAGCGGGCGGCAGACCACCTGGCCTCCTTCGGCCTGGCTGATGGCAGCAGGGTGTTTATCCAGGGGCGCAGTTCCGGGGGTTACACGGCCCTGATGGCGATGATCCGAAGCCAGCGTTTTACCGCCGGAGCCAGCATGTTCGGCGTAACGGATCCCATGCGTTTACGGGCCATGACCCATCGCTTTGAATCCGGTTATCTGGATTGGCTGCTGGGCTCGCCAGAAAAATACCCGGAGCGTTGGCAGGAGAGAACGCCCCTGTTCCACGCCGAACGTATTACCGCGCCGATGATCTTTTTCCAGGGCGGACAGGACCGGGTTGTGGTGCCTGAGCAGACCCGGGCAATGACAGAGGCAATGAAAGCCGCGGGCAGGGCGCCGGAGCTGCATTGGTTTGAAGACGAGGGGCATGGTTTTCGCCGCCAGGCAAATCAGGCCGGCATGCTCGAATGGATGTTCAGCTTCTACCGAAAGCATAGCCAAAAGGCCAATGATCAGGCGGAGAACTTGAGTTAAACTCTCGGCTATTCCTATAACAACAAACGGTCGAGTGCAGTCTGATGAGTCACGATATATCCAGCTTGCGAAAGTTTGTTTCACCGGAAATTGTGTTTGGTGCCGGTTCCCGAAAGTCCGTGGCCAACTTCGCCAGTAATTTCGGTGCCCGGCATGTCTTTCTGGTGTCCGATCCGGGGGTAGCTGCCGCCGGCTGGGTCAATGAAATCGTCACGCTGCTGACCGATTCGGGTATCCGCTCGACCATTTATACCGGTGTTTCACCCAACCCCAAGGTGGATGAGGTGATGACCGGGGCCGAGCTCTACAAATCCAGTGAATGTGATGTCATCGTGGCCATCGGTGGCGGTAGCCCCATGGACTGCGCCAAGGGCATCGGTATTGTAGCCACCCACGGTCGCAGCATCCTGGAGTTCGAGGGCGTCGATACCATCACCAACCCGTCACCGCCCCTGATACTGATTCCGACCACGGCGGGCACCTCGGCGGATGTTTCCCAGTTCGCGATCATTTCCGACCCCAACCGCCGTTTCAAGTTCTCGATTATCAGCAAGGCCGTGGTGCCGGATGTGTCCCTGATCGATCCGGAAGTTACCGAGACCATGGACGCCTACCTCACCGCGTGCACCGGGGTAGATGCCCTGGTGCATGCCATTGAGGCTTACGTGTCGACTGGCAGCGGCCCGCTGACCGATACCCATGCCCTGGAGGCAATCCGGTTAATCAACCGGAATCTCGAGCCGCTGGTGGACAACACGGCAGATCCCTATCTCCGGGAGCAGATCATGCTGGCCTCCATGCAGGCGGGGCTGGCCTTCTCCAATGCCATTCTCGGGGCAGTACACGCCATGTCCCATAGCCTGGGTGGTTTCCTGGATTTGCCTCATGGTCTGTGTAATGCGCTTCTGCTGGAGCACGTGGTGGCTTACAACTTCCAGTCTGCCGAAGACCGTTTCCGCCGCGTTGCCGAAGCCATGGATATCGATACCCGGGGTATGAACAAAGCGGAAATCAAGAAGCGGCTGATGAACCGTATTGTGGAGCTCAAGCGGCGGGTTGGTCTCGAGGCCCGTCTTGCCCAGCTGGGTGTTTCGGTGTCCGACATTCCCCACCTGTCCGGCTTTGCGTTGCAGGATCCGTGCATTCTCACCAACCCCCGGAAGTCGTCGCTGCGGGATGTCCAGGTTGTCTATGAAGAAGCCCTCTGAACTCAAGGAAGGCGAACAGGACAGTAGCTACGGAATTGGCGATCTTCTCGGGCTGGGCAGTCAGTCCGTCCGCAAGAACTATTACCCCGCTCTGCAGGAGCGCATTGACGAGCTGGAGCAGGAACGCAACCGCTACAAGTGGCTGTTCGAGAACGCCCTGCACGGGATTTTCCAGGCCAACCTGCGGGGCGGTTTTCTGGCCTGCAATCCGGCCATGGCGAGGATCTGCGGTTACGACAGCCCCGAGGCGCTCACGGAAAAGGTCATCCGGCTCCGGGAACAGCTGTTCTGCAGTGCCAGTGAATTCGATGCCATACGTCAGGAGCTGCTTGATGAAGGCAGCCTGAGCGCCCGTGAGACCCGTTTCCGGCGTGCCGATCGCACACCGGTTCACGTTGCTGTCACCCTGTTGCGGCGCCCGGATCTTGGTCCGGAAGTGGTGGAGGCCTTCGTGGCCGACATCACAGAAAGGGTTCTCGCCAGGCAGAAGCTGGAGCAGCTGAACACCACTCTGGAGCGGCGCGTGGAAGAGCGAACCGAGGCGCTGCAGAATGCCAACGTTGGCTTGCGCTACCAGATCGAGGAGCGTGAGAAGGTAGAACGTGAGCTGGTGATTGCCATGGAGGCTGCCAAAGAGGCTAATCGCAGCAAGGACAAGTACCTTGCTGCAGCCAGCCACGACCTGCTCCAGCCCCTGAACGCCGCCCGGCTGATGATCTCCGCGCTGCAGGACAGCACGCTTCCCGAACAGGAAACCCGCATGGTTCACCAGGTGCATCGGGCTCTGGAGGGCGCCGAGGACCTGCTGGCGGACCTGCTGGATATTTCCAAGCTTGATCAGCAGGCCATGAAACCGGACCTGGTGTACACCGATGTGGCCGCCCTGGCCAGATCCCTGGGGGAGGAGTTCGAGGCCGTTGCCGCCAATTCCGGCCTGGGTTTCCGGGTTCGCACCATACCAGCGACGGTCCGGACAGATCAGCGCATGCTGACCCGTATCCTCCGAAATCTGCTCAGTAACGCCTTCCGGTACACCCGCAAGGGCGGTGTTGTCATGGCTTTGAGATCCCGCGGCGACCGTCTGCGGATTGAAGTCTGGGACACCGGTGTTGGCATCGAGGAAGACAAGCTCCGGGACATTTTCACCGAGTTTCACCAGCTGTTGCCCCAGGGCACCGGCGGCCGGCAGGGTGTGGGCCTGGGACTGGCCATCGTGGAACGGATGGTCCGGGTGCTGGGGTACGACATTGATGTGTCATCACGGCCCGGTCGTGGCTCCCGCTTCGTGCTGACCCTGCCGCTTGAACCAGCCCAGGCCAGACCGGATCTGGCTCGCGTAGATTCGCTCCAGAATTTCGCCGATGGCTTTGACGGTGTGCCGGTGCTGGTGATCGACAACGAGCCGGCGGTTCTGGAGAGCATGCAGTTGCTGCTGGAGAGGTGGGGCTGTGAGGTGCTGACGGCTGCCAGCAAGACCGAAGCCGTGGAGGTTCTGGAGCAAACCGGCCAGATACCGGCCATCATCCTCGCAGACTATCACCTGAACAACGAACGAACCGGCTATGATGCGGTGCACGGGGTGCGCCGCTATCTTGGCAAGGATATTCCTGCCGCCATCATTACCGCAGATCGCAGCGACGACACCCGCAAGATACTGCGCGCCCAGTACCTGCCGATCCTGAACAAACCGGTGAAACCCAACCGACTCAGGGCCCTGATGACCAGTCTGCTTACCTCCGCGTCGTCCTGACGCTCCTTCTAAAGGATTCCAGCATTCAACAGCCAAGTCCATTTCTGGCACTACCTGGAATCGCCAGATAGGGACGTAGATGTCGGTTGCTCCTCTGCCACAGCAAGACCCGAAGCAGCCGAGGAGCCATTGACGTCTCAAGCGGCTGCCCTATCATTAAATTAGGGCATCGCTTGTTCAAGAGCCATGCAAGTTCACCTATTCCGGATGCTGCAATGCCCAATGATCGTGATTCCAGTTCATCTCCCCGGCCTAAAGGTTCTCGCCGCTCGTCGACCGATCCGATCTTGCCCTGGGGGGAGAGCTGGGACAAGGCCGCTCAAAAGCACTTTGACCGCAGTGACTGGATTGAGCTGGCAGCTACCGTTCTGCTTTCGCTGGCGACGATCGTGGCCGCATGGTCGGCCTATCAGTCGACCCGGTGGAGTGGCGAGCAATCCATTATTATGACAACGGCTTCCGCCAAGCGGATTGAGGCCACCCAACAAAACGCCATCTACACAAGTCAGGTTCAGCTCGACGCCATAGCCTGGGTCACCTTTCTGGAACACATTCAGGCCGGAGACGAAAAGGGAGCCGCGTTTCTGAGAGATCGCTTTCGCAAGGAGTTTGTTCCCGCATTCGATGCCTGGATTGGGCTGGTGCCTGAGGGTGAGATACCACCGGGAACGCCCTTTGATCTGTCGGTCTACAGGCCCGAAGCCATGCGCAAAGCAGAGCGACTCAACGCGGAGGCTGACGCACTGTCTGCCGACGCGGCCGAAGCCAACCGGATTGGCGATAATTTCGTGTTGGTTGCGGTCGTCATGGCATCGGTGCTGTTTTGTGCCGGCGTGGGCACCAAGGTGAAAGGAAGGAAGCTTCGCCTCACCATATTGGTCATGGGCGCGGTGCTCTTCATCGGGGGCCTGAGTTTCATGTTAAGTCTGCCCCAAATAATTGCCATATGATGACCGAACGAGCGTGGGGAGAGAGCGCGAATGCGCCGAGACGTGCAGGCAAGACAACCATGCAAAGAGTAATGCGGGTAATGCCCGGATGGTTACGTGAATCAGGCTTCGCAGCAGCGTTTGCTTTAGTCATGGCACTCACCGGTTGCGCAACGGGCGGTGGATGATGGCTCAGAAGCCGTACGTTATGTAAAGGGTAGGGCCGTCGTACTGCACATCATAAGACTCCCGCGTGTTGTCGCTTTGGTGCTTCACATCCATGGAGGTATACTGGTACCCAACCCCGATACCGAAACGGTTGGCGAAGCGGTAGTCGGTACTGACGCTAGCGAACCGGTATCTACCGTCGTAATCATCGACGTTCAGGCTCAACCATCCTGAGTTGAAGTAGGCTGTCCACCGATCCGAAAGCGCGTAAAGGATCTGCATGCGCAGGTTTGGCAGCGGCGCCAATAAGTCGTTCTTGGAGCTGGTGACGCGCAGGCTGTCGTCATTCAGAGTAACGGTGGCGTCAAAGCTGACTCCAAGCTCGAAGGCGTGAAGGCCGCCCCCTAGCTGCAATTCAAAACGGTCTGTTTGCAGGACACTGTACATGACATCAAGCATGTAGATGTCGGCGGAAAACTGCGAGTTCAGCGAGGCGCCCGCCTCATAAGTCTCGCCGTCGTACTCGAAGGTCTCGTTGACCACCCTCTCACCGCTAACCCGGTTTATGTAGGCGTTCGCTACCAGGGTCCAGCGCGGGGTAAAGCGCCAGCGATAACCAAACAGTCCGCTAACGTAAGTGTCATCCACTCCCAGGTCGTCGAGCGATATACCTCCTAGTGGCCTGCCCCGAAGTGCTGCAGCGACCGCAATATCTGCAGACTGCTCGTAAATCCCCAGAATGAACTCGTGACGCTGCGTCAGTGCTGGATTTGTCGGCTCTGCCCAGGCCACTGATTGCCCGCAGGCTAGCATAGCGAGACCCGCAGCTTTTGCAGCTATACCTGCGGACCTGTGCCAATTTGACTTGCGCATATCCCCCCCCTCCCTTCTTTATTTTGACACAGGCCACCGTTCCTATTGACTGAAGTATAGCAATCCCGAGTCTAAGCACATTCAGGCTGGTCAGAAGTTCTACCGTTCGCTGATCCGCATCAATAATCAACGCTATTTCCTGCAATACACACGGATCGCCGTGGTGTGGTGGCGTAAGCCTAAAGCCGGAAGGATCGAAGAACCGCAAGCAGTAGATCCGTGACACTCCTGTAAGACCTTCTTACATACACTCTCAAGTGGTTTTTCTGATGGTGGAAACGTTGTTCTGTGACAGCCTTGGCACTATGGACTGTTTCGAAGCCAGGAACGACTACACTTACCACAGGCTCATCGAAAGGGAGAAAATCATGACCGTTCCTGAAAATAGTCTGACGAACCACGAAGTGACAATCTGCCTCGTTGGCGGTGCTGTGCTGGGCCCGTTTAATGCCACCTGGAGCAAGGATTCCGGGGGCGATGTGCGTGAACTGGTCCGCGAATACGACGCTTTTTTGCAGGGTGAAAAACAGCACCGCTACAAATTTCACCTGCACGATACCTATACCAACACGGTTCATACCCTGATCCTGAATTTTGAACAGGTTACGGGCATCTGCGACCATGTTCGCCTTAGGTCCCAGGGCGGCGGCTGAGCCATGGCCGGGCCTTTGGCGTAAACGCCACAAAGCCCAATCTGCAAATGGACGGACAGGAGGGAATATGAGCGAATTCAGAACGGAAACCGACAGCCTCGGAGACGTCCAGGTACCTGCCGATGCGCTCTGGGGCGCGCAAACCCAGCGCGCCGTGGAGAATTTCCCGGTCAGTGGCCAGCCGATGCCCCTGACGTTTATTGCCGCAGTTGCACAGATCAAGCGAGCGGCTGCGGAAGCCAATACCAGCCTGGGCCTGCTCGATAACGATCTGCGGGATGCGATTGCCCAGGCTTGTGAGGACATCGTAAAGGGCGAGTATGCGGATCAGTTTCCGGTGGACCGTTACCAGACTGGCTCCGGTACCAGCACCAACATGAATGTGAACGAGGTGGTCGCCAGCATCGCCCGTAACGCGGGCTTTGAGGTGCACCCGAATGATCACGTGAACATGAGCCAGAGCTCCAACGACGTGATTCCCACAGCCATCCATGTCAGCGCCGTGATTGCGGCCAAGGAAAAGCTGCTGCCGGCGTTGTCCCATCTTTGTGGAGTGCTGTACGAACAAGAGGCGGCGTTTTCGAGCCAGGTAAAAACCGGCCGTACCCATTTGATGGATGCCATGCCGGTGACGCTCGGCCAGGAACTGAAAACATGGCGGGAGCAGCTGTTGGCCGTTGAGAAACGGGTGGAAGCCGCCGCTGATGAACTGCTGGCGGTGCCCCAGGGCGGAACGGCCGTGGGCACCGGGATCAATGCGCTGCCGGAATTTGCCGGCCAGTTCGTCAAGTTTCTGCGCGCCAATACGGGCTATCCGTTCACGTCTCTTGAACACAAGTTTACCGGCCAGAGCGCGGTCGATGCGCCAGTGGCGCTCTCCGCTCAACTGCGGGGTGTGGCCATTGTTCTTACCAAGATCGCCAACGATCTGCGCTGGATGAACAGCGGCCCGATTCACGGCCTGGCTGAAATCAGTCTTCCGGCATTGCAGCCGGGAAGCAGTATCATGCCCGGCAAGGTCAATCCTGTGATCCCGGAATCCGTTGCCATGGTAGGTGCCCAGGTGATGGGGCTGGATAGCACGGTGGCCATCGCCGGCCAGTCCGGTAACTTCCAGCTCAACGTGATGCTGCCCCTGGTGGGCGGTAACCTGCTGGATATGACGGACTTGCTCGCTAACGCGGCCATCATGCTGGCGGACAAGGCGATCAAGGACTTCACGGTCAATGCCGACAACCTGAACGCGGGTGTGGGCAAGAACCCCGTACTGGTGACGGCGCTTAATCCCGAGATCGGCTATAGCCTGGCGGCAGACATCGCCAAGGAAGCGTATAAAACGGGCCGGCCAGTCATCGATGTGGCGGAGGAACGCAGCGGCCTGAGCCGGGAGCGGCTTGAGGAGTTGATGGATCCGCTCAAGCTGACCCGGGGCGGTATCGCCTGATCGGTCGTTTCAGAGGGGCGCAAACGCTTGCTGATCATCCTGGAGCTGTTTGTGATGCTGGTGCTGGCCAACGGCACGCCGGTAGTTGCGGCCGGGCTGCTGAAAAACCGTTGGTCGGCCCCGGTGGACGGCGGTCGACTGCTGTCCGATGGCCGCCCCGTATTTGGTGAAAGCAAAACCTGGCGGGGCGTTGTATCGGGCGCCATGGCTTGCTCCCTGTTTGCCCTGGTGACCGGGCTGGGGTTCGTTTTCGGGCTTCTGTTCGGGCTGCTGGGGCTGGCCGGCGATATGCTGAGCAGTTTTATCAAACGTCGACTTGGGATGGCCTCCAGTGCCCGTGCCGTCGGGCTGGATCAGATTCCGGAAGCACTGCTGCCCATGCTGCTGGCGATGTGGTGGCTGCCGGTGAGTCTGTGGGTGGTGCTGGTTGTGGTGATGCTTTTTACCCTGTCCAACATTTTTGGCTCACCGCTGCTGTACCGTCTTGGAATTCGTCGGCAGCCTCATTAATCCGGCCCCCGGGTCAGGGTGTGAAGGGTCACCTCCGGCGGGCAGTTCAGCCGAACGTTGACAACAGATGTGCCCGAGCCGGGTGAGGTGTAGCCCTGCATGCCGTTCATCCGCCAGTAGCCTCGTCCGAGGGTCCTTGGGCAGTCAGAGTCCAGAGTTACTGGTATGCCGCCGGGCAGGCAGATCTGGCCGCCGTGTGTGTGGCCGCAAAGAAAGACGTCATAGCCAGCATGGGCGGCCTCGCGCCAGATCTCCGGCGTATGGCTGAGCAGGATGCTGGTGCCTCCGGCAGGGATCTTGTCCCCGGCCTGGTGCAGGTTGTGGACCTTGAAGAAGTGGGCGTCGTCTACACCCGCCAGGTAGAGGGCCTGGCCGTCGCGCTCAATGGGCGCCATTTCGTTCATCAACAGCTGGTAACCCATGTCTTCCAGTGCCGGCACCATGCGAACGCTGTCGTGGTTGCCGAGCACGGCATACGGCTTGCCTTTAATGCCATCCCGCAGTCGTGCCATGCCGTCCAGGGCGCCTTCGATCGGGCCCCAGGTCAGTTTCCGGTAATCGCCGGTCAACACGCACAGGTCATAGTCTAATGGTTCGATCTGGCGCAGCACTGCCTGCAGGTTTGCTTCGTCCATATCCACGTGCAGGTCGGTCAGGTGCAGGATACGAAAGCCCTCAAAGGCTTCCGGCAGGCCGGGAAGGTTGAAACGGTTATGCACGGTGTTCAGGCGTCGGCTGTTGCTCTGGCCGCGGCCCCACAGGCCGACCATGCGCAGGCAGGTACGGATAAAGCCGGGCGCCGTGGCCCAGTTTTCCAGATGGAAGGAGCTGTGATCCTGCCCGAATACCTTCGCTTCAGCTTCCCGTTCAATCCCGAGTCTCTGGCGGGCGTGAACAGGGCCGAGCCGCAGGCTCAGGCGGTATTCCAGGAGCTCATCCTGGTTTTCCGGTGTGCGAGCCCTTGCCGTCATTTTTCTTCCCTTGTATGCCGAGCCGGGCGTGGCCGATGTGCAAAGTGGCAAACCCTGTCTCACATTATGGATGGCCCTCGAAGGTATGCAACCAAAACGACATAATGTTCATGTTTGATGACACACTGGCATTCGAACCGTCCAAGAACCAGACCCAGGGGATTTATGGCTGCATCACCAGGCGATGAAGAACTGTCTTCCTGGCAGATTTTCCTGTTGTTCCTCCGGCTAGGGCTGACTTCTTTCGGCGGTCCGGCAGCCCACCTTGGTTTTTTTTACGATGAATTCGTGAAGCGTCGGCAGTGGCTCTCAGACAGCGCCTACGGAGAGGTAGTGGCCCTTTGCCAGTTGCTGCCCGGGCCAGCTTCCAGCCAGGTGGGCCTGACCATCGGTTTCCTGCGAGGCCATTACACTGGCGCCTTCGCAGCGTGGCTGGGATTTACCCTGCCATCGGCACTGATCATGATCAGCTTTGCACTGGGGTTGAGCGCCTGGCCCGCCGCTGCCAGCGGCGGCTGGATACACGGCCTCAAGCTGTTTGTTGTGGCGGTGGTGGCCCAGGCTATCTGGCAGATGGGGCGAACCCTGTGCCCGGACCGGCCCCGAATCGCTATGGCGTTGCTGGTTGCCGTGAGCCTGCTGGTGATGGGCGAAACCTGGATGCAGATACTGGCCCTGGCCATTGCCGGGGCTGTCGGCTCCTTTCTGGAGTTAGGGAACAGTGCGGCATCTGAACCGCTGCGTGTGCCGCTGCAATCCCGGAAACCTGTGCTTTTTGCCGTGGCCTTTGGGGTCCTGTTGCTGGTTTCGTTCCTGCCTCAGGCGACAGGCAGCCCCGGCTGGATCGCTGCTGAATTGTACCGGGCCGGTGCCCTGGTGTTTGGCGGCGGGCATGTTGTGCTGCCCTGGTTGCAGGAAGGTTTCGTGGCCTCCGGTGCCATGCCGGCGGACACGTTCCTGGCGGGGTATGGCGTTGCCCAGGCGATGCCGGGGCCGCTGTTTTCCTTCTCAGGATTTCTGGGTGGTTCCCAGGCCGGTGCTCTCGGCGGTGTGATCGCAGTACTGGCGGTTTTCCTGCCAGGAACCCTGCTGGTATTCGCAGGTCTGCCATTATGGAGCTGGCTTCGGGAGCATCGCCGGGCCCGGTCGGCACTGGCGGGTGTCAATGCCGGGGTGGTGGGGCTGCTGCTGGCGGCGCTCTATGATCCGGTATGGACGTCGGCGGTCCATGGCGCAGTGGATCTGGGAATGGTATTGATTCTTTGGCTGTGCCTCGCCGTATGGCGGGTTCCGGTCTGGCTCCTGGCGCCGTTGAGTGCGCTGGGCGGGGTGATCCTGCTGCCCTGACCAGCGTACATATAAACCTGCTGGCGCGAGCGGGCATACGGGTTGGCAAATCCGCGGGTTTCCAGCCACAATCGGGCCATCACAGACAGAAAACTTGAACGCAGAGGTCACCATGACGACATCATGCAGTATCCCGGGTCTCAACGTTCCCCGTAGCCGTTTCCCCGATCCCGAACAGGATCTGCCCGCGGCCGGGGGTGAACAGCGGGTTGTGCTGGCCGGCGGCTGCTTCTGGTGTGTAGAGGCGGTTTTCCTGGCAATTGATGGCGTTATCAGCGTCGAATCCGGTTACGCCGGCGGCCACGCCAGCTCCGCCAATTATGAGGCCGTATGCTCGGGTACCACCGGTCACGCCGAAGTGGTGGATGTCCACTATGATCCGGCCAAGGTGAGTTTTGGCGAGTTGCTCAAGGTGTTCTTCTCGGTTGCTCACGATCCCACCCAGTTGAATCGCCAGGGCAATGACCGGGGCACCCAGTATCGCTCGGCCGTGTTCTATGAGACTGCCGAACAGCGGCGGGTGGCCGAGGCCTACATCCAGCAGCTCAATCAGGCTGAGGTATACCCGGACCCGATCGTGACCACGCTGGAACCGCTGGAAGCGTTTTACCCGGCGGAGGAATACCACCAGAATTTTGCCGCCCGGAACCCCTACCAGCCATACATCATGGCCGTGGCTGCGCCGAAAATGGAAAAACTCGTAGACAGTTATCCAGATCGCCTGAAGCCGGAATTTACAGACAACGACGCAGGCAGTACCGCCTGAGGAGGCAGACTATGGGAGTTTCCGCTGCAGGTTACGACCTGACACCACTGAATGAAGCACAGGTCGAGGAGAAGGCTGCGGATCTGACATCGGAAGAGCGGCGTGTGCTGCTCGACCATGGCACCGAGCATCCGTTCTGCGGGACGCTGCTGGATAACAAGAAAGCCGGCGTTTACCACTGCCGGCTCTGCGATCTGCCTCTGTTCAGCTCGGACTCGAAGTTTGACTCGGGGACCGGTTGGCCAAGCTTCTTCCAGCCCTTTGATCCGGAACATATCCGGTATATCGAAGACACCAGCCTGGGCATGACCCGCACCGAAATACGCTGTCCCCGTTGCGACAGCCACCTCGGCCATGTCTTTCCCGATGGCCCGCCGCCAACCGGGCAGCGCTACTGCCTGAACTCGGTAGCCATGGTGTTCCAGGAAAACGCCTGAAATGAAAGAGGGCCCAGGGCCCCCGATTCTATTTATTGCCGCCTGTCACAGTGGCGACATAGTGTGCCACCGCCTGAATCTGTTCCTCAGACAGTGACTCGTTGAATGCCGGCATGATACCAACCCCGCTGGTTACGGCGTTGACCACCTGTTCCTTTGTGGGTTTGAGTTCATCCAGGTCCGGGCCGACGGCACCAGCGGAACCCGCGTCCGCCAGGGTATGGCATATGGTGCAGGAGGGTTGTGCGTCCTGACTGAATACCTGTTTTCCTTTTTCGAGGTCGCTGGCCATTGTCAGGGGCGACAGTCCGGTCAGGGCCATGACGCCCAGTACTGCAGTTTTTCTCATATGATTGCTTTCCGGAAAGGTCGGAGCCGCCGTGTTCCGGGGTCGGCTCCGCCAATGATCAACTGATGGCAACCGTGACTCCGTGGTCGCTCCAGCCATTGTGGCCGTAGCCACGTTCATTCTCGATCCGGCCCTCGGGTTGGGTATTGCCACGGACATCGGTCGCCCGGCTGACAATCCGGTGCTCTCCGGCCGGCATATCTGTTGCCAGGACAAAAGGCCTCCAGGCATAGGGGCCGAGGTCCGGCCCCAGGAAGCGAGCCTGTTTCCAGGTTTTGCCGCCATCCACTGAGACGTCGACCTTTTCCAGCGCAACGGTGCCACCGAAGGCCACGCCGTAGATCATGTTGCGGCCGGTCCGACCGCTTTCCAGGGGAGCGGTCACCCAGGATTTAACGTTCATTTCCCACATGGAGGGTTGGTCCGGTGAGCCTTTGACGCCAACATCGCGAACCCGGTAGCCAGAGGCCTGGATCTTGGCGTCTGTCTGATTCTCGGTGAAGGCGAGGTTCTTGACGTATTTGACGTTATTAACGCCATAGTAACCGGGGACAACCATGCGCAGAGGCCCACCATGGGTATGGGTGAGCGGCTCATCGTTCATTTCCCAGGCCAGCAATGCGGTTTCCAGCGCTTTGGTCGGGACCGAACGTTCCACCATGATGGTCTTGGGGTCGATTCCATCAGGCAGGGACTCGCCACCGGTGGCGGTGATATACCTGGCGCCATCAACCGGCCCGCCAAGCGCTTCCACCACGTCTGCAAGTGGCACGCCCGTCCACATCACGCATCCGGCCGCGCCCACTGACCATTGTGTACCACTGGCTCCGTGAGGGAAGAAAGCGCGTCCGTTCCCCGAGCATTGCAGCACAGAGGCAACGGTAGTAATGCCCATGGCCTTCAGTTCACCGACAGTAAGCGTGCGGGGATTTTTGACCCCCTCGATCCGAACCTCCCAGACATCCGGGTTATCGGTGACCGAGGCGGGTGGCGCGGGCAGGTTATTGCGCACAAACAGCCGGTCGCTCGCGGTAATCACACCATTGCCGATCGCCCCCCGCTGGGTTTCCATGGTGTTGGTACTGTGAACGATCAGGGCGTTGCGTTCTTTCCAGGCGGCGTAATCAGGCAGCGATTTTGGTTCCTCGGCCTTGGCAAGAGGGGTAAACCCCAGCACGCTTACCGCCGCCATGGCGCCGGCGCTGCCAAGCAGCAGGGTGCGCCGGGTAGGGTTCTGCAGGCCCGGGTCATTCGGGCCTCGCATCAGAGCTGTTTCCTGTTTCATGATCCGTCTCCTTTTTAGGGTTGTCGTCGGACGGTGGGACTGCTCTTTCAATTCGTAGTGGTTATATCCTTATATCTTATAGGTAATGCTCAAAAATTAATCAATACTTTTGTGCGTTATCCAATGGGTTTTTCAATCGCTATAATTCGCCGCTACTGAAATCCCCAGCAAGACCGGGAAATAACCCGGGAAACAGAGAAGGGTAGCTGTGATGATTCGATTGAAGATGAATCCGCTAACGGAGTCGGCGACGCTTCTTCGGCGGGCGGGTGTGGTTCTGGGCAGTGTCGGGCTGACAGCACTCTTTTCCATGCTGGTTTTGCTGAGGGCATTGTTCGGAAGGTTGAACCGGCCCATCGTTGATCAATACTGTCGTGAGTGGTCGGCGTCGCTGTTACGGCTGGTTCGTGCCAACCTGACTGTGCGTGGGCATGTGCCGGATTTCACCGATGGCCGGCGCTACATCATCATGTGCACTCATGCCAGCCACTACGACATCCCGGTCACCTTTGTTTCGTTGCCGGGCTCCATCCGCATGCTGGCGAAAAAGGAATTGTTCAGTATTCCGCTGCTGGGGCAGGCCATGCGTGCAGCGGAATTTCCCTCCGTGGACCGTTCCAATCGGCAACGGGCGGTCAAAGACCTGGAAAAGGCCCGGGCGATGATGGAAAGCGGAATCGTGCTCTGGGCCGCGCCCGAAGGGACCCGGTCACCGGATGGTAAGCTTTTGCCATTCAAGAAAGGCTGTTTTCACCTGGCGCTGGATACCGAGGCGGTGATTGTGCCGGTAGCCGTGCGCGGCATTCATCGGGTGTTGCCGGCCCGGACCTGGCAAATCAACCTGGGGCAGCCGGTGGACGTCCGGGTTGGCGAGCCGCTGGAAACGGCCGGCATGACCAAAGCCAACCTGGATGAGGTGATGACTGAGGTGCGCTCAAGGCTGACTGAGCTGTTAGGAGATGGTGAAGCCGGTTAGCACCGGCCTCACACAGGTAAGGCAGATCAGGCGGTGCCGGCGGCCACTACCGTGGACAACAGATAACCGGTATACGCCACGTACACCAGCACCAGGATGCCACCATCCACCCGGCTCACCAGTTTGCGCCATCCGGTTAGGCCAAAGCCCATCAGGAACAGCCCCACCGTTAGCGCCAGCATCAGCGTCCAGTCCCGATAGAGCACTTCGGGATCCACCGCCAGCGGTTCAATGACGGCGGCAAGGCCCACCACGGCCAGGGTATTGAAGATGCCTGACCCGAGAATGTTACCCAGAATCAGGTCGTGCTCGTTCTTTTTAACCGCCGCCAGGGCTGAGGCAAGCTCCGGCAGGGAGGTGCCGATGGCAACGATCGTCAGGCCGATGACCAGATCGCTGACGCCAAGGCTCTGGGCGATCGTGACCGCCCCCCACACCAGCATGCGGGAGCTGACGATCAGCAGTACCAGGCCTATCACCAGCCAGATAACAGCGGTTTTAAGGGGCATGGGATGGGCGATAATCTCGGCATCGGCATCGCCTGCCAGGGGGTCCGCCTTGCCTCTCAGGCCCTGATAGATTGACCAGCCCATAACCGCGGCGAAGACCGCCAGCAACACCCAGCCGTCCAGTCGCGAAAGCTCACCGTCGATCAGTTGGGCGCCGGCAATGAGGGTGAGTACGATCAGCAGTGGCAGCTCTTTGCGGATCACCTGGGAATGCACTGCGATAGGCGCGATGATGGCGGTCAGGCCGACAATAAGCGCAATGTTGGTGATGTTGGAGCCATAGCCGTTACCCAGGGCCAGGCCTGGGTTGCCATCGGACGCAGCCATGGCCGAGACCGCCAGTTCCGGTGCCGAGGTACCGAAACCGATAATCACCATGCCGATCAGAAGGGTGGGCATGCCCAGATGTTTGGCGGTCGCCGCGGCGCCCTCCACAAATTTGTCGGCACTCCAGACCAGCAATACCAGGCCGGCGATGATTGCGCCAAATGCCATGAGCATAGAAAGACCTCAGTTGATGAAACGTCCGAGCATGAAAACTCCGGCATAGCCAAGGGTATAGGCCGCCAGAAGGTGTGCAAGATACCGCATATAGGCCGCAAAGGTCAGCCCCGGGATCTTGCTCATTGCCACGATGCCGGCGGCTGAACCGATCACCAGCAGTGATCCGCCAACGCCCACCGCGTAGGTCAGCCCCATCCATTCGCCAGGGCTCATATCGATGCCGGCTTTCAGCAGTGCTGCCGTCAGAGGCACGTTATCGATCACGGCCGAGAAGATACCCATCAGGTAATTGGCGTAGAGCGGTGGCAGGATATCGTAAATGGCCACCAGCGAGTCCAGTGCGTGAATCTCCTTGAGCATGCCCACAAGCAACAGGATGCCCAGAAAGAACAACAGGGTTTCGAACTCGATGATACGGATGTATTCGAGAATGGGGTCCAGATCAGAGTCGTCGCTCATGAAGCGCGATACCAGGAACATGATGGACAGGCCGAACAGAAAGGTCAGAACCGGTGGAATTCCGAACAGGGCGTTGCCGGCAATGGTGCTCAGGATTGTTAACAAAAACAGGCCGCTGATGACCGCATCCACCCGTCGCACCGGGGTGGTGTTGGAACGAAGTGTTACGGTGCCTGTCAGTCCCCGTGAGAGGAAGACGGCAAGGATGAAAACCGTAATCGAGGCCGGGATCGCCAGAGTGAGCAGAGTCAGTATTTCCACCTTGTCCGCGAGGAAAATCATCAAGGTGGTGACGTCGCCGGTGATCAGGGAAACGCCTCCTGAGTTGACCGCAAAGACCACGAGCGTGACGAACTGGATACGCTTTTTCAGCTCCAGATCCAGCGACAGAATCAGCGAGCATGAGACTAAAGTGGCGGTGATATTGTCTGCCAAAGACGAGAAAATGAAGCAGAAAAGACCGGTCAGGAACAGTAGCCGCCGCTCGCTCACCTGTTTCGGCATGATCAGGTAAATCACGTTTTCGATCATACCCTTCTTGTTCAGGTAAGCGACGAATGTCATCGCTGCGACGAGAAACAGCCACAGTCCCGCGATTTCGGCAATGCTCTCGGACAGGCCGGCGGAAATGGCAGACGTTTCATCCGCGTTATCACTGAACAGGAAGAGCAACATCCAGCTCATGGTGCCAAAGAACAGCGTTACCTTGGCCTTGTTGATGTGGATGACCTCTTCAAATATGACGCCCAACAGCGCCAGAACCGCAAGAATAATCAGAAACGCATCAAGGGCAGACATTGGGGTAATCCCGTCCTGGTTTATCAGAGTAGAGGCCGAAGCCGGCCAGACAGATCATGCCGGCGGATTTTAGACCTTTGACCCGTAGCAAACCACTGTTCGTAAGTGCACGTATCGGCAACTGAAACCAGCAAAAGCCTGATAAAGACGCAACGATTGACAATCGCAATTTATTATCCCGCCGAAAATCGGGATAATTGCGCGCACATTCAGACCGGAAGCAGACGGCGGCGCCGTTTACCTCGCGCCCGACCGGCTTTCGACAGGCCTCCTTGCTGATCGTGAGGGGGCAAAAAGGCTCAACACTAGCTAGGGTGAAAACCAATGGCCGTTAGACAGGCAGACGTAGTGCTGGTCGGCGGTGGCGTCATGAGCGCCACTCTCGGCATGATGCTCAGGCAGCTTGATCCGTCCCTGGACATCGTCATGGTGGAGCGTCTCGACCACGTTGCCCATGAGAGCACAGACGGATGGAATAACGCAGGTACCGGGCACGCCGGGTACTGTGAGCTTAACTACACTCCCGAAACCGACGATGGCGATGTGACCATCGATCGAGCCCTGCAGATCAACGCCCAGTTTGAGGTGTCCCTGCAGCTCTGGTCCTACCTGGTGGAGCAGGGCATTCTGCCGGAGCCGTCCACCTTTATTAACCGCACGCCGCACCAGAGCTTTGTCTGGGGTGAGAAAGATGTGGCCTTCCTCAAGCGCCGGTACGAGCGCCTGAGCGCCCACCACCTGTTCCGGGAAATGGAATACACCGAGTCCCCGAAGGATCTCGAAGAATGGATGCCCCTGATCGTCAATAACCGGGATCCGATGCAGCGTGTTGCCGCCACCCGGATCAAGCACGGCTCGGATGTGGATTTCGGTTCCCTGACCCGCAGCATGGTGAGCTGGCTGGAAACCCAGCCCAACTTCGAGCTGATGCTCAGCTCACCGGTGCACTACATCGATCAGCGGGACAATGGCCGCTGGAAGATCCGGGTCAAGAACCAGAAAACCGGCGAGCTGACCAAGCTCGAGACCGGCTTCGTGTTCCTCGGGGCTGGTGGTGGTGCGCTGCCGCTGCTGCAGAAGTCCGGTATCGAGGAGGCCCGCGGCTACGGTGGCTTCCCGGTCAGCGGTCAGTGGCTGGTATGTGGCAAGCCCGACATTGTTCAGCAGCACAATTCCAAGGTGTATGGCAAGGCGCCCATCGGCGCGCCGCCCATGTCGGTACCGCACCTGGATACCCGGATCATTAACGGCGAACCGGCCCTGCTGTTTGGTCCCTTTGCCGGTTTCACCACCCGCTTCCTGAAGCAGGGTTCCATCTTTGACCTGTTGGGTTCGGTGAAATCCACCAACCTGAAGCCGATGCTCTCGGTGAGCAAGAGCAACATGGACCTGACCCGCTACCTGATTGGCGAGGTGTTCCAGTCCCACAGTGACCGGGTGGCATCGCTGCGCAATTTCTTCCCGGACGCCATGGAAGAGGACTGGCAGCTGCGTATGGCCGGCCAGCGAGTACAGATCATCAAGCAGGTTGATGGCGGCGGTGGCAAGCTCGAGTTCGGCACTGAAATCGTGGCGGCAAAAGATGGAACGCTGGCGGCGCTGCTGGGTGCTTCTCCCGGAGCCTCCACTGCAGCCAACGCCATGATCAACGTCATCGAGCGGTGCTTCCCGGAGAAGATCAAGACCCCGGAGTGGCAGGAGCGCATGAAAGAGCTGGTGCCGTCCTACGGTCAATCCCTTGTCGAAGACGAAGCACTACTGACCAAAGTCCGCGAGAGGACCCTGTCGACCCTGCAATTGGGCTGATATTCCCAAACGGTCTAAGAAACCGAAAGGCACTGCGACTGCTGGATTCAACGCCAGTGATCGCAGTGCTTTTCGCGTTTCTGGAAGGGCCGGAATTTGCGATTTCACAGCTTCCGCGTAGGGTTATAAGGCAACCCTTATGAAAGGAGAGAGCCTGTGAGTGAGCAAAAGTACAATCCTGAGAAAGGGTATATCGCGCTGTTAGGCTGGAGCCTGAATGCGGTTGAAGCGGCCGACAAGTTTGATCGTCGGTATGTTGTTGTGGCACCGGATTGGGCAGAAGCCTACTGCGAAGAGCATGACATTCCCTACGTGCCCTGGAATTTCGAGCGCCTGAATGACCGCTCTGTGGAGATTTCCCAGACCCTCAAGGAGATGGGCGTTGATGTTGCCATCCCGTTGTTTGAGGAGACTGTGGAGTGGGCCGGTGCCATCAACTCGGTGTTGATGGACAAGCCCCGTCTGTTTGGTCAGGCGATGTTGTTGCGTGACAAGGCCCTGATGAAGCGCCGTGCCCAGCTCGGTGGCATCCGCGTGGGTATTTTTGAGGAAGCCCACGATAAGGGCGATGTTATCCGGTTCCTCAAGCGGGTAAACCAGACGCTGCTCAAACTGGATGGCGACCCCAACGACCCGATCCACCTCAAGGCGTTTGACAAGGCCGGGTGCCTGGGGCATCGGGTTATCCGTACGCCCGACGAAGTCGATACTATTCCGGAAGAAGAATTTCCGGTACTGATGGAATCGCACCTGGACGGCTGGGAGTTTGCGGTCGAGGCCTGGATCCATAATGGCAAAATCGCCTTTTTGAATATCTCCGAGTATGTGACCCTGGGTTACTCCGTATTCGTTCCCGCAACACCGGACCTTGAGAAGTACCGGGACCAGATTCGCGGCGAAATCGAGAAGCTGATCAAGACCTTTGATATCGAATTCGGGTTTATTCACCCGGAATACTTCGTGACCAGCGACCGCACCATGTACTTTGGCGAGGTGGCCTATCGTCCGCCCGGCTTCAAGGTGTTCGAGCTGCTTGAGCGTGCCTATGGCTTTAACGCCTACCAGGGCATGATTCTGGCCTTTGACCCGAAAACCACGGAAGAGGAAATCAAGGCTTTCTTCCCGAAGGAAGTGGTGGATGCCAAGGGTTACGCCGGTTGCTTCGGTGTCTATCCGCGTCGCCGGGTTGTCAGCAAGCTGGAGATCCCGGAAGAGACCGAAAACCACGAGTATTTCGAGTCTCACGAGCTGACGCCGCCGCTGGAAGAAACGGTCACCAAACGGACTGCTTTCGGTACCCACTGGGGTCTGGTGTATTTCTTCGGTGAAGATCCTTACGTCATGCGGGACCTCCTGAAACATCAGGAAGACCTCGATTTCTATGTATAATCAGGAGCAGCATTAACAACAAACGGGTTTGGTGCCAGGCCCTGAGGATTATCGTTTGAACGATCACCAACCGGGCAGCGCAACGCCAGCTGTGAATTTCGACAAGCTGGTACAACGGCTGGATGATGCAATCCAGGCCATGGAAGAGAGCCGGTCCTTTGCCAGGGCCGGCAAGCTTCCACGCGTGCTGGACATTTCCCGCAGGGTCCTGCTGCAGCCGGGTGGCTGCCAGGTCATCGAGGAGCGCGCCGAGCGACTCGAGCTGGCGGGTGTTTTCGCCGGTACCGACTGGGCCGAACCCGGTATCCTTCTCCCCACGCTGACAACCCATTCGCTGCAGAGCCAGAATGCCGATACCGTCGTCATCGAGGCTTTCAGTGAACTGAGGTTGCTGGCCGTGGCCCGGGGCAGCTACCTGCATCCGTCTGTATCGGCTGAACAGGCACATCACTATCTGACCCAGGTGCTGGCCATTAACCTGGGCCTGTTGTTTGGTATGACCGGCGAGGCTGAACGGGAGCAGGGCAAGCTCGCGCTGATCAGTCAGGCTGTTGTCCAGTACGTGGCGCACCACATTGGCTACGAACATGTGATTGACAGTCTGATCGAGGAAATCTGGCGGATCCTCGAGCAGCGTCCGATCCAGGTATCGGACGTGCGCAAGATGATCACGCAGATAGCGCTTTGCCGGGCCGATCCGCAAGCCGATCTGGGCAGCGCGGGTCGCGGTGCCGATCGACTCATCTCAAGCCTGTATGGACCCACCCGGGCCTGCAGTGAAGACCCCGGAACCGTGGTGTACCAGCAACGACTGGAAACCATGGATGCCCAGGCCCTTCAGAACGAAGCCACCGGTTTTGCGCGCTCCATGCACGATACCGGATTGGTTTCGCCCTACCACGCTTCGTTCATACGGTTCATTCTGGCAGACCAGGACGCGCTCCTCAGCGAGGCATTGGGTCTGTCCAGTACCGGCCGGGATTGCCTGCTGTGTTACCGGGAGCTGGTGCACACGTTGATCGAGGAAGGCATTTATCCGGAAACGGCCCAGGGCATTTATGGCCTGGCGCTGTTGCTGGAGCGCGGCATTCTCTATCAACCGCCCGTTGCGCCGGCGCTCTGGCGCCAGGCGCGCCTGTCGCTCTGCTCCCATGCTCGAGAACGCCTTGAGCTGGCCTATGGCTACCAGCCCCAGCCCAATGCCTGGCTGATTCAGGGCGTGCTGAACATGCTGGGGCAGCCGCTGGGTGTGGGGCAGGGCAACAACCCCACCTGCCAGTCTGCCCGTGCACTTTCCATGTGGGCCTATAACGATCCGGACTATCTGTTGCAGATGGTGGCCTGGGCCGCCCGGGACAACGAGATCGTAATGCACTTTGAGGGCCAGCCCGTGTCGTCGGCACGAAGTGTCGGTGGTGTTGCTTCCGAGGTGACGCTGGATCTTGATCCGGTTTCCCTGGTGGTTGTGCCGCACCTCGACCGGATATACGTGGAGATGGGCCGATTGTGCGTTGGCCGCGAGGGTGATCCTCATAAATGGGTGAATCCGGAATTCCATGGCTGGTCCGCCGGCCGGGGGTTTGCCATCAACGTAGACGTGAGCACTGGTAAGCTGCACGAGCTGGAAGGCTTTATCCGCCATTTCTACGCCAGCTATCACCCCTACTACAACGGTAATCAACCACTGATTCATCCGCAGCCGGCGGGTATCGCCGTTACCGACAGTGCCGCCCGGTTTATCGGCTGGCATGCCATCACCATACTCCGGGCGGCGCTGGACCCGGATGGTGAGATGCGGATTTACTTCTTCAATCCCAATAACGACAGCGGCCAGAACTGGGGCGACGGCGTCAAAGTAAGTACCTCCGGCTACGGCGAGCGTTTTGGCGAGTCGTCGCTGCCTTTCGAGCAGTTCACATCGCGGCTGTACATCTTCCACTATGATCCCCTGGAGCGAGGAGAGCCTGCGGAAGTGAACGAAGACGCGCTCCGGCGCGTAACAGAAGGTGTATATCGCAGCTGGGGTCAGGATCGCCTGCCGGCAGAAGCCCTTCAGGCGGAGCCGCCCAGAACCGATTGATCCCGGAACCTGCCGATTACCCGGAACCCACAGATCAAGAGGAAGGCCATGGCCAACGAACACTCCCCGGCCCGTAACGGGGCCGAGTTGTTTATCCGGGCGCTGGAAAACGAAGGCGTTGAATACATTTTCGCGGTGCCCGGTGAGGAGAATCTCGCCTTCCTTGAAGCTCTGCGGACCTCCAGTATCAAGCTGGTACTCAACCGCCATGAACAGGCTGCCGGGTTCATGGCCGCCACCTATGGCCGCCTGACCGGCCGGGTGGGTGTGTGTCTTTCCACACTGGGGCCAGGAGCCACCAACTTCGTAACCGCAGCCGCCTATGCCCAGCTCGGCGGTATGCCGATGATGATGATCTCGGGCCAGAAGCCCATCAAATCCTCCAAGCAGGGGTTGTTCCAGATCCTGGATGTGGTGGATCTGATGCGTCCGCTTACCAAGTACACCCGGCAGATCACCAATGCCAACACCATACCCGCCAAGGTTCGGGAAGCTTTCCGTCTGGCTTCCGAGGAACGCCCGGGTGCGGTGCATCTGGAGTTGCCGGAAGACATTGCCGACGAGGTGCCTGAATCCGACACCCATATTTTCAAACCCAGTGATGCCCGCCGGCCCTCAGCCAGTCCCAAAAGCCTGGAGATGGCCTGCGAAATGCTTCGCGAAGCCCGGCATCCCCTGATCATGATTGGTGCCGGCGCCAACCGGAAGCGGGTGTCCCAGGCGCTGCTGCACCTGGTGAATGTCACCGGCATCCCGTTCTTTACCACCCAGATGGGCAAGGGCGTGGTGGATGAGCGTCACCCCCGTTATCTGGGCAACGCTGCTCTGTCGGCCGGGGATTTCGTGCACTGTGCAATAGATCGGGCAGATCTGGTGATCAATGTCGGCCACGATGTGGTGGAGAAGCCACCTTTCTTCATGACCCCCGGCGGCAAGAAAGTCATTCATGTGAACTTCAGTGCTGCCGACGTGGACCCGGTGTATTTTCCTCAGCACGAGGTGGTGGGAGATATCGCCAACAGCGTGGAATACATGGCCGAGAACTGTGGCCAATGCGCCAACCACGACTTCACTCGCCTGATGGAAGTGAAAGAGGCGGTGGACGCCCACCTGCAGGAGCGGGCCGAGGATGCCCGTTTCCCGGTGATTCCCCAGCGTATTGTTCATGATGTACGTCAGGTGATGCCGGAGGACGGGATCATCACCCTGGATAACGGCATGTACAAACTCTGGTTTGCCCGCAATTACCCGGCCTACGACAACAACACCGTGCTTCTCGACAACGCACTGGCGTCCATGGGCGCCGGCCTGCCCAGCGGGATGATGGCTTCCATGCTGTATCCGGATCTCAAGGTGATGGCGGTCTGCGGCGATGGCGGCTTCATGATGAACAGCCAGGAACTTGAGACCGCGGTACGCCTGAACCTTAACCTGGTGGTGTTGATTATCAACGACAGTGCCTACGGCATGATCAAGTGGAAGCAGGGGCAGGAGGGTTACACCGATTTCGGGCTGGACTATCGCAATCCGGATTTTGTCACCTACGCCGAATCCTATGGTGCCAAGGGGCACCGGGTGACCCGCACGGAAGACCTGCGGCCAACGCTGGAGCAGGCCCTGGCAGAGGGCGGTGTCCACCTGGTCGAGGTGCCGGTGGATTACAGTGAAAACCGTCGGGTGTTTGATGAGGAGCTGGCGGAACTGACCTGCAGGTTGTAAGGGGTGTATCATGCTCTGCGGATGTTGAACCCGAGGTAACACAGCAATGATCCGTTTCCTTACCCGTGGCCTGATTGCCGCCCTGACACTGACCATGCTCGCCGGTTGTAGCAACCCCGAGACGCCCCAGGAAGTGGCGGCGGCCTTCTGGCAGGCCATGGCCGAGAACGATGCCGGCGACGTGATGGAGTACTCCACCCTGGCGGACACCGCCGCGTTCGACGGTTACCAGCGGAGCTGGACGGATGCTGTGCCATCGTTCGGGCGGGTGGTCATCGAAGACCGTGAAGCCACCATCGTAACCCGCCTGCCTCCCGAGGCGGGCACCGAGGGCGAGCGGCTGGAGCTGGTCACCTACCTTGTGCGCGTCCAGGAGCACTGGCTGGTGGATTACGACCGCACCGGCGAGGCCATCCTCAATCCCTCCCCGTTCAACAGCATCATGGGTGAGCTCAGCCGGCTTGGCGACGAGCTCAGCGCCCGTTTCTCCTCATCCTCAGACGACTTTGAGCAGCAAATGGAACAGCTGGCTCAAGACCTGGAGGCCTATTCTGAGGAAATGGGCCGGCAGGCAGAGAGCGCCATGGACGAGTTCGGTAAAAAGCTGCAAGAAGCCATGCGGGAGCTTGAACGCTCGGTGGAAGAAGCCCTGAAAGACAATGAGCCAACACCCGAGGAGGACCGGGTGATCCTGGAACAGGCTGCCCGGGATCTGGATCGCCAGGCCGATGAGCTGAGCGATCCGACCATGGAATCCCTCGCCAACGCCAGTCGTACCGTGGCGGAAACCGGCGAACGCTTCACCCGCCTGAGCGAGGATACCCTGAACCGTTATCAGGATGAGTGGCAACAGAAGCTGGCTGAGATGCGCGCCGACGCAGACGAATTCATCGAGCAGCTCAGGCCTTAACGGGCCTGCTCTGCGCCTCTCAACATGGCCTGAAGCAACTCTTCGGCATCAAACTTGGTCAGGGCCTCGTTGGCACCAACCTGATTGGCATAACTCAGGCTCATCTCACTGTTCAGTGATGTATGCAGAATGATGTAGGGCTGCTTCAGCGCTGAATTGTCCCGGACATTGAACGCCAGCTCGTACCCGTCCAGCCCCGGCATCTCGATATCGCTCACCAGGATGTCTGTGGGCCGGCCCAGTTCGTGGTCCCGCAGCAGGATCTGCAGGGCATCATCGCCATTGGACGTTACCTGATAGGGGATGTCCTTGCTGTCCAGCACATCCGAGAGCTGCTTCCTGGCAACCTGGGAATCGTCCACCATGAGAATGTTCAGGGCCTTGAGGGTCTCACTCTGCACATCTGTGAGCACTACCTCCTGGGTATCCAGGGATTCCGGGTACACCTTGGCCAGCAGCAATTCCACATCCAGCAACTGGATGATATCGCCCTCCACGTCCAGCAGGCCGGTGATAAAGGCCTTGTTGCCCAGGGCCTTGGGCGGCGGCATTACTTCCTTCCAGTCGGTTTCGATAATCTGCTGAACGCTGCGCACCAGAAAACCGATCTCCTGGCGCTGGATATCCGTGACAATAATCGAGGCCTTTTCCTGTTCTTCCCGGGTCAGCGGTGGGTAGCCCACGGCCGCGGCCATATCAATAACAGGAACGGCGGAACCCCGGAAAGTGGCCGTGCCGATGACCGCATGATGGCTGTGAGGCAGCTTGGTCAGCCGCATGAAAGGCAGGATTTCCCGGATCTTCAGGGTACCGATCCCGAACAGACGCTCGCCGGAAAGCCGGAACAGCAGAAGTTTCTGGGTCTGCTTCGCTTTGCTGGACATAAAACCGGGTCCTTTCAACTGCAAAAGCCCCTGAAGCAGGAGCTTTTTCAAGAAGTTGGTTCAACAGGCTGTTTGCCGGACATTGTTCAGCCCGCAAACCAGGGGTATGTAGCAATAGTAGCAGCTTTACCGTGAACGGGGATTCAGAAGGATTGTTTCAAATGGTGACAGAGTTTCTCTATGCCGTGGCGTCACCAGGGAAGATTGTTTAAAACGAACCAGGCTGTGCCACCGGTCGCCAGAATTGCCACCAGCGCGAGCAGGCCATCCCGGGCCACAATGGCCAGGCCAAACGCCATCAGGGCAATTCCGGCACCGTTGGCGCTGAATGGAATTACCTCCATCAGTGGCATGGCAGCGGCCACAACCATACAGATGATGGCGATAACATATTGGCCCGGCCCGCGAACCAGCCAGAGTAGCCGTTGTTTGGTCCAGCGATCCATAAAACGGGCCGGCTTTGCCATCCAGTCCAGTCCCTTGGCAAGCTTTTTTCTCTCAATGTTCCGGCGCGCCAGCTTGGACGGAATCCAGATCGAGTGTCGCTGGAAAATCAGTTGCCCAAGGGTAAGTAACACCATCAGGCCGAGCAGGGTGGGCACCCCGGGAATGTCACCAATCAGCGGCGCCAGCGTAATAACGCCGGCGATCAGAACGAGCGGGCCAAATGAGCGCTCACCGACGGCTTCCAGTACATCGCCCACAGACACCTGAGCCTGTCCCTCGGTATTCGAGCGGAGGCGCTCCAGAAGCTCTGTCAGGCTGGCTGGGTCGTCTGGCTGGTTCATGGCGTTGGTTGAGGCTCCTTTCAATATTTCTCAGACACTACCTTGATTGAGTAAAGAGTGCATGACCATCAGATGACGGAAGGGTTAGCATCGATCTGGTTTTTCAGCGGTTTTGAGCCAGGGACTTATTGGTCTATATTGAACAGAGTTTCCTTCCTCAGCGGCACCAAAGATGTATACAGGCAAGAGTAGCGGATTCCCGTTCTCACAGTCGTTGCCCCCGCGCTTATTTGGACCAGTTTTTCGCAAATCTGCTTTGGTCTTGGCGTCTATGGTCTGTTTTGCGGCCCCAACCTATGGCGACTGCGACATCACCTTGCGCTGGGATGATGACCCGCCGTATTTCATGGTCCAGGATGATGAGGTGGTTGGTATTGATGCCGATCTGGTTCGTGAAGCTATGAAGCGCCTTGAATGTGGCCTTTCTTTCGAAAAATTGCCTTGGGCAAGGGCGCTCCGGGAACTGCGTGACGGGCGGGTGGATATGCTCTCCGGTGCCTATCAGACGCCCGAGCGCGAACAGTATGCCCACTACTCGAAAGTGGTTGGCCTGGTATCCCCCAATATCTTGTTTGTTCGGCGGTCTGACGAGGGCAGGTTCGATTTGAGCGGGTTGCGAGAACTGCTGGAATCGGATTTCAGACTCGGCGCCCAGATTAACGTGTCTTATAGCGACGAATACAGCGCCCTTGTCCAGAATCCGGACTATGAACAAAACATTCAGTATCTCTCCCGCCGGGAGTCGCTCTGGAGAATGCTGGCCCGCAATCGAATCGATGGCGTGGTTGCCAGCAGGCTAACCGGCCTGTACGAGATACAGGAACTGGGGCTTTCCGACAAGATCATGCCCAGCTCACTGGTAGTGTCCAATAAACCCGCGTACTTCGTTTTCTCCAAAGCATCGGTTGGCTCCGAGTTTGTGGCAGATTTTGATCTTGTGCTGCAGGCGATGCTGGATGACGGGACGTTTGCGGCCATTGTGAATCGGTATGTTTGCGTGCCCGGAGGCTCTGGGCTGGCAGAGGCGCAGGCGGATAGGGGCGCATGCCCGTTGGCGATTCGTTGACGTTCGGCCAGGTTTTGGAGAGCGTGTAACGAAAAAAGCCCCTGAAATCAGGGGCTTTCTCTTGGTTGTTTGGTGGAGACGGCGGGAGTCTGTTCCCTCAATCTGGCATGAAAAAAAGCACCTCGAAAACAGCGTCTTGCCATTTCCGATGGTTTGGTCACACGTCGTTTGTGACTATCTCTGTGACCTAATGGTAGTTGGAGATTAATCCGCCATCAATCCGCCCCAATTCGGCGACGCCAATTTTCAGGAGCGTGAGCCATCACCCAGCCATTGAGATCGTCAGGTAGGTGCATCGCTCTCCGTTGGGCTTGCGGCCAAGGGAACCACTGCCTGATTTCTTCATTCGTATAGTTGCCACTTTCCACCAGTTCGGCGAACAATGAGCGGATGCTATCGATATTCGCTTGATTGCCAACGTGCTGGCTTCCCAGTGGCTCCAACAGGCTCTCTATGCTCGATCCAATGGCAGAGAGACGTTGTTCACGGTGCACCGGCTCATCACACACACTCTTACGCTGGTCCTCAAGGTGCTCAAGGCCCGATTTAAGCGAGCGAATACTGTAAGGCGGCAAAAATGACGCAGCTTCTACCAATTTCTCAATAGTAGAGATGACTGACCGGGTCGCCGAAGACAATGTCGAAAATGGTTTTAGGGCGCTGTCTGAGGTTCTGAACGATAAAGATATACCTGTTTGGTACGCGAATTTTTGGCCCAATTGGTCGAGCTCTGCTTGCAAGTCGAGACGGCCTTCTTCCTCCGACACGGCCTCGATGACTTCCTCGAACAGATTAACGAAGACGCCTAGGAAGTTTTCGAAATCGCTAGATACTGAAAAATTACCCTCCAATGAGCCTGGATAAATGCGCTGGTGGATCGCCCTGAGGCTCATTCGCAGCTCTCGTTGCGGGGGGAGCTCAAGCTCCTCCCAGACGTTTACAAACTTGTCAGTATGAGCAAAGTGGTTGATCAACAAGTTCTGAGATTGCTGCTGCTTGATTTGTTCAGACGCTTGGACAGACCGATGGTGAGAGGCTACGAGCGCCGTTAGGGGAAAGGTGAGGCCTAAGAGCGTGAGCGACAATTTGTGGTGAATCCAGAGATTCCGGACGCCTTCAGATGAGATTTCGAATTCTAGATTCTCGACCTGACTAATCCAGATGAAGAAAACGATCGCCAGGAGGCCTGGAAGGATAATTGAACACTGGAATTGCCAAGTTCTAAACAGCCTGACCCCGGGGTCCATTGGTTGCATTATAAATCTTCTGATACGGACGTCTGGGGTTGTCATTGGGTGTCCTTCTGCAATTTTTCCATGTTTCCGCGGAAACATTTTCTTCCGGCAATCCTACGGGTTTTTGTCGGTGCAATGGAATCATCGCCAGATGATCATTGTGATTGGGCCCCGGCCTGAAGCGTTTTTCGTCATACTTTTCTAGTACTTTTTTCAACTTTGCTGGCGGTATAAGGACGCTGATTTTGAGTCTCGGGAGACCCAAACCAACAGGGTCGGGTAGGCAGGTAAGGCTCTAAAGCAATGACAGAACCTCACCGTAAAATTTTCCATGGGCGAAAGGAAGTTCGAAGGGGCAAAGCCGTTCGGACATGGCTTTCCCTTATAGGGGGTTATACGTATTAGGTCGGCTGGAGTTGTAGGACAGCCAGTTAAGTGTGCTGATGGTTTCTTGCTGCAAGGCCCGGCTGAGCACAAAGGGGCGTGACACTGGCCAAAGAGATCTCAGTGCGATGTTCTTGCAGGCATACCGGACTGGGCCTAGCAGCCCTCTCAGGGTGTCAGGTTCGATGTGATCTCCTTCTCTGGTCCCTTGCTGTTGAATGCAAACTGACCTGGGCCGCCCACCGCCAAGGTTTTTCTTCAGAAGCTGCGACAGCTCGTCAATGTTCGCTCGCGGGTTTAGAAGGCTAAACACAGCGTGGATGTGGGGCTCGACCGTCATCGGGGATGAATTGCCATAGGTAAAGGTGTTGCGGGTAGCTGCATGCTTGGAAAGGTTCTCTAAAACGTACCAGTACACCGGGCGAGATTCGCCCGCCGCTTTGAACGTCCGGTTGAGCTGATCTCGAACGTAGTCAAACGTTGCTTGGGCGGTGCATGGATTGTTCAGTTTGGCGCTGAGTTTAGGGCTTAGATTCAAGGTCAGCGAGTAGGCTTTGCCTATTCGATGAAGGGTGATGTTGGCCGCCGTTAGTTTTTGTCTGGTGTGGTAGCGCTTCCATTGAGATTTTTTGAAATCCAGTCTTGTGAAAGAACTACCTAATACCCCTATTACTGGTTCACGTAACCTGCGAGATGCTACGACGCCCATTAGCTCTGGCGTGGGCAGGATTCTGTTCGGGCGGCCCATACGTTTTTTTTCCTTTTAACTAGCGTTAGAAGCAGGCCCAAGTGATGCCGAACTGCCGTCTGGCAAAGTCGACTAGATCGTCTTTGTGGTAGTACACCCTGGTCCCCACTTTTTCGAACGGCACGATGCCATACTTAGTGAAGCGATTGCCTCTGCGATTCGATTCTAGGGCGTATATCCAGTTTTTCGCGGCCTCCACAGTCAGGGCCAGCCAATTGGCAGCTTCGGTAGTTGACAGGTGGTCGCTTGAAGGTCTGGCACTCATAGCTTTTGCCTCAATCATCGTGGCGAAATTGCCACCCTGATTTTTGACCTGAGCACGGCTCGCTGTAAAGTGCGTTAATGTGCGTATCTCTTTGAAAAATATGCAATAAAATTATGGTATTTATTGGGTAGTGACGACTTCTTTCATAATTCGATAGACGGATTGCCTGCTAATTTTGAGTTGCCGTGCAACTTCCGATGGCGGTATGTGACTTTGGAGCAGTGCCGATACCCTCTCGCGATCAATGCGCTTTTCGCTTCCGCGGAACTTGCCTTCAATTTTCGCTTTGGCGATGCCTGACATTTGGCGCTCGCGTCGGAGGTTGTTTTCAAATTCAGCAAATACGCCCAGCATTTGGAGAAACGCTTTCCCGCTGGCGGACGAAGTGTTGATCTGTTGATCGATGATTTCGAGGCTGGCGCCTTTGCGCTCGACGTCGGCAACGATATTCTGCAGATCGAGTAAATTTCTCGCTAAACGATCCAATTTCCACACTACGAGCACATCGCCATCCGTGAGCACCTCGAGTAACAGCTCGAGCACGGGACGCCCAGAACGACTCGTACCGGATGCTTTCTCCTCTCTCACTACAGCACTCGGGTAGCGCTTTAAAACGGCCTCTCGCTGCGCTGAAGTGTCTTGTTCGTTGGTTGATACTCTGCAGTAGGCGAAAACGGTCATGGTGCCTCCTCGGCGTCACAGTGAAGTTATAGAGCTCGTCGAGAACAGCGTAACAATGACCGAAAAGGAAGTCGGGTGTTACAGGTTGGGGGAGTAACACTGGGGTATACTTCAGTTTGACAGCCCTGTTTGGAGCCGAAACTGTCGATCTGCTATTGGAATTTCGGTGATGAGCTCGACCTTAAGGTAACGTTGCATTACTATCTGCCGCTATAAAATCATCCCGATTGGGGCGCTATGTCCAACACTAAGATTCCCAAAGTGCTTTCCTTGTTTTCCGGCGCTGGCGGCTTGGATATTGGTTTCGAGCAGGCAGGGTTCGAGACGGTCGGTTGTTTAGAGAGCGACTTTTATGCAAGAGAGACGCTCAAGCTGAATCGTCCTGGTTGGCCCTTATTAAGCCCATCTGACGTCACTCTGTGGGAATCGGGTCGAATCAGTAAAGCTTTGGGTTTGGCTGTTGGCGAGCTAGATCTTTTGTTAGCGGGGCCTCCATGCCAGCCGTTCTCCAAAGCTTCTTACTGGAGTAATGGTAAGGCGAAGAGCATGGCAGATCCTCGGGCAGCAACCTTGATGAAGACCCTGGATTTCGTTGAGGAGCTTTTGCCTAGAGCCGTAGTCATTGAAAACGTTCCGGCGTTTGCCTATCGAAAACAAAACGAAGGGCTCCGCTTGATACGCAGCTCCTTGAGGAAAATCAATAAGAAGCACGGCACGAATTACAGTAGCACTTTGACTGTTATTAATGCGGTACATTATGGGGTGCCGCAGCGCAGAGAAAGGGCATTTATTGTTGTTTACAGGGACGGAAAGAGGTTTCGTTCACCGGTGACGACCAATAGCGCCTCCGCTTCGTCAAAGAAGGCTCCGCTCATTTCAGCTTTCGATGCTTTTGACGGGCTAGAAGTCGGGGATGCGGAACGTCGAGATTTGGCGCTTGGAGGCAAATGGGCGGACTTGCTGCCCTCGATACCTGAGGGGCGAAATTATCTCTACCATACTCCGGAGGGAGAGGGTGTTCCGCTATTCGGATGGCGCACCAGATATTGGTCGTTCTTGTTAAAGCTCTCGAGAGAACTCCCATCTTGGACACTGCCTGCTTCGCCCGGCCCGGCAACAGGTCCTTTTCACTGGGAAAATAGGCACTTGTCAGTGAGAGAGATGTGTAGGCTTCAAACGTTCCCCGATTCTTGGAACATCGTTGGTAGTTACCGTGAAGCGAGGAAACAGATCGGTAACGCTGTTCCTTCTGCAATGGCCGAAGCTGTAGCTCGCAGGGTGTGGAGCGATCTTTTGAGACTTCCTTACGATTCTTCCCTGTCGTTGGCATTGAACCCTACAAGCGCTTGTATTCCCGCATATGAATTAGCCTCTGTGCCAGATAAGTACCTTGATTTAGTCGGCCCACATCGTCGCCATCCAGGCAGCGGGAAAGGGCCCGCTGCCTCGAAGTGGGCGAAGGAGCATTCAGTAGCTCACGGGTGAATATCCGCGAATTTTGATGTCATCCATTGATGACTCAAATATGAGGTGCTTGCAGGCGGATCGCAGCGACTTCCAGAGCATTGCCGATTCATAGTCATCAAGTTCTGATGGGATATGGTCGAGCAAAGACTGAGCACAGACTACAATTAGTCTCTCTTGTGTTCGCGAAAAAGCAACGTTCGCCCTGTTGAGGTTTAGTATAAAGCTGGCAGATGCGCCGATCGCTGCAGGGTCACTTTCAGTGCCTGACACTATGATAATTGGCCGCTCACCCCCTTGAAGCCGCTCAACAGTATCGATAACGTTCGTGCATTGCTCGAAAGCTTTGAGTTCTTCTTTGAGCAGTGCTCTTTGGGCTCGATGAGGCGTGATTACTGCTACAGAGCCATCTGGGAGTTCCTGTGGCACTGATAGGAACTCTTTTATCAGGCTGGCCTCGAAACTATTGCTTTTTCTCGAAGCGTTTTCTTCATGTACCAGAAGAATCAGTCCTGCAGTGTTGCTCCAGATTTTGGTTAGCGGGTTGTCTTCTTGGCTATGCCCATTCGGTGTCTGCGTGGTTTCATCAGGACCCTCTAATTGAATCTGGTCGAGACTATAGACCCGTGAGATTAGATCACGAATAACCGGCGGAAGCCGGAAAGTGAAGGTAAGTGGCGATTGAGTGCATTGTCTCGAATCCACTTCGCTCTCCTCAACGAGCCGCAATACAGCATCGTAGGCGCTCACGTAAGGCTGGTAGAGTTGGGTCGGTGGGCGATCCTCTGATTCCCAGTCGTTTGCTACGATTGGCGGTAGCTGACGGTTGTCCCCGCTTAACAATATTTGGGCCTTTTCGTTGACTAAGGATGCCAAAGCCAAAAAGTGTGGAAAGACCATCATGCTTGCTTCATCGACTACTAGTAAATCAGCTAGAAAACCGGTTGGAGTACTCTTGAACGACGAGCTCTTAGAGTGTTTCGCGCACATTTTTAGGAGAGCTGATGTTGTTCCACCAATTACGGCGATACCGCCCTTACACATCTTTTGGATTGCTCGTGTAGGCGCATCTGCTTTGATGTGCACTACATCTGTCAGGCCTTTTAGCTCATCGGGAACATCTTTGGAGTGAACACGAGAAAAGGTTAAGTCTTTTACTTTCAATCCAACAGATTCAGCTGCGCCTGCGAAGCTTGCTGAATACTCCTGAAGCCTGGAAAGCAAAGTGTCTACTGCTAAGTGTGTGTTCGCACCGACGAGAATTACTGCGCCCTTTTCCAGTCTTACTGCGGCATGCGCCAAAATAGAGGATGCGGTAGTAACCGTTTTTCCAGTTCCAGGAGGTCCTTTGAGCAGGTGAACAGTCGTTGCTGTGCTGTTTAATACGGCTGTTTTTTGATCGTCTTTTAGGCCATGACCGTTTGGCAAAACCCAACAATCTAAGCAATCCTCAAGCTTCTTTTCTTTACTATTCGGGATAGGACTGGCACTGGGTAGTTCTGGGCAGGTTGGATCAAACCACGGGAAGACATGGGCGCCTTTGCTGTCCTTGAGCCTACTTTCTACCTTTGATGCCACGTAGTCGCTTGGACTCTCATCGATTGTTGCGTATGAAAAAATTTCATTGCCAGCTTCCGGGTCCCAGCTTGGAAGACAGTAGTTTGTCTCGCGGGAAAAGATGGGTTCCAGAGAAATTGTCCCTGCTTGCCAATCAATGTTTTTAACAATACCTGTTATCCCAGCTTTCCAAAGCTGCTTTATAGTTTGCGGTGCATTCAAGTCTTCATTGCGTGGGTTCAACCGGACAAATGAGCCTGTATCCAGAGAGCTTCGCCGATGGAAGTCTTCATTGGTTAGGCCAAGTGCACAGACATCCAAAACTGCGGTGATTTCATCCGAATTTCTTTTAGCATCACGCACGGGGATCGTCCGTCCCCCTTGAATTCGACGGCTAGGAGGTTGGGTATGGATTGCCAGCCAGTCGGTAACGGCAACGTGGTGATCAAGTTGGAGGAAGTCAATTGCTGCGGCAGACGTGTCATGAATGCCGAGTTGAAATTGGTGCAATCGAGAGAGATTGAGTGGGGTTTTTTCAATCTCCGGGTTTTTGTACTTTATGCGTTCCTCTAGCCAGCGTAGCGCATGGCCTCGGGCTTTAAGGTAAGCCTTGAAAAGACCCGGTGTTTCTTTCACTCTCATGTAGCGTTTAATGGAGGCGCTTACTTTTGCATCTTTTACTTCAGTGGGCTTGGGGAGTGTCCCCCAGAAAGCATGCCAATATGGCACAGAGAGCGTGTCATTAAATCGACTCCTGATTTCAAATCTAAATCGCTGTGCCCCTTCATCACCCGGAGCTGCCCATTCGTTGTTCGAATCGAGGTGAAGAGTCGACTTAAAATCGAATATGTCTTGTTCGAAAACTTTGTCGAGTTCTACTCTTTTCCCAGCTACAGTCCGAGTCCAATGGAAAGTATTACCAAACCACCTCAAAGAACTCGCGACGCTCAATGATTGACCGGTCCACCCAAGAGCAAATCGGTTCGAGATCTCACTCTGGAGCACCGAGAAAATTAGTTGTTCAGTAGGTTCTCTGCAGCCTAGCAGTTCTCGAAGGTGCCCAAGAAGGCGAGAGCCACACCGCGAGCATGCTTCAATGAGTTGTGTCATCTCTGATCTGGTATAGACATAGAAATGAACCGGGGCGTGACTGGATTGAGCAATTTCCGTAATGGATTCGAGTAATTCCTGGAAAAACTGTTCAAGTAGGGCTCTTTCTGAGGCCGTATCCTCTTCCAGAGATCTAGTCCATTTACTCGTTTGTACGAAAGCTATGTCTTTACTACTGGCGTTCTGGATATCTCGAGTACTCGATTCCGATTTCTCTTCTATTTTTGCCGCGGGCCTATACTGAGATTCTTGGGTCGTCTCGAATGGGGTAGAGATCTCGAAATCGCTGCTGGAGATGTGAGCCGAGATTGCCCCTAATCGGTTCTCGGAGTAGTCGTAATGTACTGACAGATAGACCCGAATCAAGCGATTCTCGCCCATTGTGTGGAGAGGCAGCTGGCTAAGGCCTTGGTTAGGCAGTGTCTCAACCGTATACCCCTTCAATTCAGGAGCTTCTTTATCTGGGAGAGTGGAAAGCCTGGCTTTTGCTTTCGCTTGGAGTTGAGTTAGGTTTTCATCGAAATCTTCATCAGCTACGACCGAGCTAGCCAAATCTGATTGCAGATCTATGCCAGCCAGAGCATCTAAGGTTTTTATTTCCCTTCTATTGAGAGCCCGAACTACCGAAGGTGTTATTCCGAGTAGCTCAAGCCTGCGCTGTCTGGCGCTCTCTGGCAGGCAGTGAACACTAAAAACGCAGCCGTCACATTTGGTGCTGATTTGAAACGACAGGCTATCCAGTGGAGCTTGGGAAACACGCTCGAGGAGACCCGTTGAGGAGAATAGTCTCTCCACATCAGATATCTCTGTGTCTAGATTTAGGGGAGGGGTAGAGACGATGTTTTGATATGCGTTAGTGTCTTTGTCGATACGTACAACGGTGCCCTCGATAAAATCGGGGTCTATCTCATGGCCGTTAATGTTATACGTTTCTTCGTTGATAAGGTTGCGAGTGATCAGTATGTAAGTTGCAAGCTGGATTCGGTGATAGGTTCTATCTTTCCTGCTGGCCTTCCCTTCAACAATGCGGATTATTGGTGTTCCCTCGTTCCACATAAGAGTAATGAAATCAGCTCTACCAGTGGTGCGAAAGGAACCAAAAGTCCACTCTAGAGTTACTTCTCTAGCGTAGGCATTAGTTCCGGGATCAATTCCTGAAAAAGCAGACAGAACCTGCTTTAGATTTAGACCTTCCTCGCCTTGGGGAATAGTGTAAAAGCCTTCTTCCTGGAGGTTTTTCTCCCAGAACGCCTCAGATTCGGCGCCCATTTGCTGAAGAATTGGATCCAGGGTGTTGAATAGCCTTTCGGAATGAGGCAAATCTTTGCCAATAGCTCGGTCGTTGTAGGCTAGCTTTAGTCGCCGCTCGCAGGACTCAAAACGAACAAACTCACCTATTTCACTCACCCCAATCTTGTTGGGCGCTGCGTGCTCCGGCATATACTACTCCCTGTCCATTGCTGCTTTATTGGTCTAAGACAACTCTGGAGGCTAGCCGAAAGCGACTTTAAAGAAAATGGCTAAATGTATTTTTGATACATCCCTCAGTCTTAGGTTTTCGGGCGCAGGATGTGATGTTTAATTATTGTTTTGGTTATTTAAATTTTCCAAGGCGCTGATGCTCGCTAGGTCGAAAGCCAGTAGTTCTACCGTTTTGGCGAGGTGTTCGGGGAGCAGGCGGCTTCGATACCTTCGAGTTCCAACAGACTGAGACTCATGACCAATGAGATCGTCGATTTCATAGTCAGGGCATCCGCAGCGGGAGAGCCTAGTCCAGACAGTGTGTCGAAAGCTATGGAAGGGCTTTTTGCGATCGGTTACACCACACCTTTTTCTATATCGAGCGAACCATTTTGATGCTGTCTGGCCAGGCCCCTCACGTTCCCCACGAAGCTCAGGGAACAAAACCCCTGCACCCTTCTGTCTTTGAGATTTGACGTAGTCTAATAGTCCGAGAGTTATTAGTCGGGAGTGGATAGGAACATAGCGCTCACTTGCTGATGTCTTTAGTCGTCCAGCTTCGGCGGTAATGTTAAAGCAGTGAATTCCATCTACCATCATGACGTCTTCAATACGAAGTTGGCAGATTTCGTTAAGCCTAGCTCCGGTGAAGAGGCCAATCAGAGGAACCCAGTACTGGTAACCATGTTTGAAATCTGAGTTCTGGTACTCGCTCGATCCGAAAATCTTTTCTAGGTCGGCGTCCTCAAACGGTAATCGCTCGGTCGATTCGTTGCCCCTCTTTTCCATTAGGCCGGAAGCGGGATTTCGAGCCAGCATCTCCCATTTGACGCACCAATTGAAGAACTGACTAATTCTCGAAGCGAATTTTCGTGTGGTGGACCCAGAAATGGTCTCGGATGGCTCAGTATCCAGGATTTCTTTGAGAGACAGGTGGCGAAATTGTGGCTTTTTATTGCGATTTGGCGGTAGCTTTTTAAACGCAGCGTAGGCCTTCACTACCGATTCGCGTGTCACATTGGCCAAAGGCATGTCGCCGTGAAGCTCCAGAAAGTCCTTTAGCATGGCTAAATAATCGGCTATGGATCGTGGGTTCAGGCCTCTTGAAGTCTGTTCTACGATATAGCGCTCTATCGCTTCAGAGAGCAGTGGTTTTGCCTGGGCGTTAGTCTGGGGTTGCCTAATGCTCTGCGTGAGGCTCATAAGCTCTCTCGCAGCCTCAAGCTCTTTCTCTGCATCCCCTTCGAAGTCGATAGTTACCGGGTTGTGGTTTGCATCGAAAAACGTGATCAGCTCTGTTGAGAACGTCTCCTGATCGTTTCTTCTTTTTGATGGCTTCTTTTTCATTGTTCTAAACGCAAGTTTGTACTCAGCCGCCAGTTTGGCTGCCCGAAGGGTTGCTAGCTGACGAGAGTCCGTATCAAGTGACTTCCGAATTTCAGTGGTTCCGAGTTCCAGGACTAGGTACGTAGGAATACGTATACGGAATCGATACTGGCCCGAGGCCGTCTGCAAAAGGTATTTGCCGTTCATAAAAAAAGCCGCTTGATTGTGACCACTTTCGTGACCAAAACCAAACGGCTTTTTCATTTTCAGCTCCGCCAGCCTTACCAGACTTGGCGTCCACCGGTTGTTTGGTGGAGACGGCGGGAATTGAACCCGATGCCGCAGGTTTTCGCAGGAACACAGTAATCCACTATCTCCGTCAAAACAGGCGCTTGGCAAAACGGAAGGCCACTCAACACCACAACAAATCACAGCGGCGTGGACACTTTGTTGACACCTTTCGTTACGGAAACTGCCTCCCATCCTTTCCATTAAATCGCTACTATGCTTATGAACTAGATGTGTTTTTACAGTATCAAAGGAGCTGATTGTGAGATTTACAGGGACGGTTCTCGCTGTACTCTTTGCTAACTTGCTGACCATCGCGCTCTTGTATGGTGCGTACTACTACCTCCAGTCAGATCACGGACAGATGATGCTTTATGAAATGGGGCTTCATTCCCTATTCATCCCTGTGCTCGGATCTCCTGGAAGCAACGCCCAAGAGCAGGCTTCTCAGGACAGTTTCACACAGAAAAGACTGTCCGATATGAAGCCTATGACGGTTAGGCCAGGTTCCACGACTTCAACTCCCCAGAAATCTTCCTCGAACAGGGCCTCCCAGCCTTCCCAAGAGCGGAAGCGAAATTTATCTGCTATTCGGTCTAGTCTGGAAATGTGCCGTTTCTGGAATGCTGAGTATCGAAAAGATGGCAGCTCTCAGAGCAAGCAATACCGGGACGCCGCATGTTCTCGCTATGAGCGCTTTTCTGGCCGAGACAGCAGCAACGTAGTGAACCTGGCTTCCTCTTCATCGCTATCTTCGAAGCCAAGTAACCAAGAGTGGCAGGAACGAAGGGATCGGCAGCTTGAAGAACAACGCAAGGCTAAACAGAAAGCCAAGCATGAGAAATACTGCCAAGGGTTGAGCGAGGAGATAGACCATTACGATTCACTGCTTAGGCGCGGTGGGAGTGGCTATTACGTAGCTCGTTGGAGAAGGGAGAGAAGGGAAGTCAGCCTTGAGTATTCCCGCAAGTGCCTCTTAGGTCAGTGATCGTGTAGGTAATCTCTTACGCAGCCTTGGGAATTGTACTCTGGTTCTCTTGTCTGAGACCTTCAAAATAGCTCCCGAGCCATTTGGTTAGGAGAACTAGGGTTCACCGCCGGCAAGGATGCCTTAGGCAAGCGCGACACCTGCATAGTGGTGTGGCCCCAGGGAGAGTCCTGCTTTTTCATTGTTAGATAGTTAAATTTGATAGTCTTTGTGGAAGCGTTTTAGGTTTGTCTTTGTTCATCTTGCTGATCCATACAGTGCTATATTGGTAGAGTGATGAAAGGTTACTCCCTCACGTTAAACGAAATAGGAAGGTTTGGCTCAAAAATTGCATTTTTGGATATCCTGCTATGCCCGCGCAGTAAATGTGTAGAATCATCTAAAAATGTGTGAATTCCGTAATTTACAGTGGCTAAAGTCCTGCTAGTATTCTATTTTGATTGTGTCGACTGAAGTGTTTTTTTGCTTTCAGTTAAGCCTCGAGGAGGCAAGAAATGTCTAGGATGATTAAAAAATATAGGAAGTATGGTTTTAGGACCGCTATTGGCTCTGCATTGAACGTTTACCCGGCCAAGAGTTATTCGGAAAGTTTGGATATGTCCATGACCGACGCCCAAAGACTCTACTCGGATTGGGTTCAGGTCGGACAAAATCTTCGTCGCGCAAGGAAGAGGTACGACCTAGAACATGGACTTTACCCGTCAAACACAGAGACTAACCACTCAGGAAACGCAGGAGCAACTGGGAAGAGTGTCGTCTGAGCCTACTGAGGTTAGCTTTCGGGGTCAGAAGTTGACCGATCCCGGTGATCCCGATCATGCCCGTTATCTTGAAAAATCTGAAAGGCGGGACCCTGATCTACTTCTGCAGTCTGCAATGTTCAGCGGTCCTCTCCCGCCGTCAGCTGAACTGGGTAAATACAATGAAATCATTCCAAACGGTGCAGACAGGATCATGTCTCTTGCTGAGAAAGAGCAAGATCACCGTCACCGAATGGATGAAAAGGCTCTAGATGGCGATATAGCGAGAGATGCGCGTGGTCAACGTTTCGGGCTAACGATTGGTATCGCCGGCTTCGTAACGGCTTTGCTCATGGTCCTTGCTGGCTATCCAGGCGTCGCAGGAGTAATCGGTGTATTAGATCTCGTTGCCCTCGTAAGTGTTTTCGTTCTCGGTAGAACCAGGGCGGATTCATCTCAAGATGATGAAGAGGATGAAAGCGCCTAGTAGTGCTTCGATGCCTCCCCCTTCTTGTTGGTTTAGTTTGCTCCACTAAATACGCTTTTAGACCTTTTCAGATATCAATGCTTTTTGCCTGATGCCGCCAGACAGGAACCCTGTCCTGTTTTCAGGCTGTTTCATTGCCGTGCCTTTCCATTTATGGGCTGACTTGCATTGTCATTTTTCTTTTTCTAATCGTTCCAGAACCTTCTTAACTATTAGTTCAATTCCTGGTTTCAAGCTTTCTTCGGTTTGAGTGCTTTTAGGGTTCTGGGAAAAGATCTGATCTGCAAGATTTATTTTGATTTCATTTTTTATATCTTCGGGAAGGTTCTCGACATATGGAGAAGCCGCTTTTAAGTGCAATGCCATTTGCTCATATTTGTGTTGTTGGTTTCGATGTTTTGCCGATTCTCTCGCCAGATATCCGGCTGGTATCGATAGAATAAGTACTATTGACATCTTAAATAGAGATGAAGCGATGTCAATATTGGAAGACAGCGATTGGTAATAGGTAAATGCAGTGACAAGAACCATCACTGTCATAAAAGCCAAAGAACCTTGTCGCATTTTGTCGGCAGTTTCGGCTTCGTTTCGAGCCGTTGTTTCATAGTTTCCAGCGATTGCTTTCTCAGTTGTTCTGCCGATGATCTGGTTTACTTGTTCCTCTTTCTGAGCTAGCCGGTCGCGTGTTTCAGTAAGAAAAATCTCAGCCTTTTCTAGCTTGTGTTCGGACTCGCTTTGAATTGACTGTAAAATGTCTTGAGTGTTCTTTAATTTATGCTCTAGTCTTTCTATGGCTTTGGACATTTCAGAAACTCTATATTCTCTGATTGTGTCCTCATCTTGCTCTTTACTCGATAACAGATTTGTGTTTCCGAGTTTGTTAACCAAGGAAAGAATGGTGTCTATCTCAATTCGATCTTTTTCTGAGCCTATTCTTATGATTTCCTCTCTGGCTCGGTTTATCGTCGAATTTAAGTGTTTGTATTCTTCAATAAATATTGATCCGGGAAGATCCGTTTTAAGCGTATTTAATAGTTGAGTACAGCTTTTTTGGGATGTGTTTAGTAGTGCAGGAACAATTTTGGTTCCCTTTGTTGCTTCTTGAAGATCCGTTAGCCTTCGAATCAATTCGGTAAGTATTTCGTGTAACTCTTTAGTGTTTTTAACTGTATATTTGATAGACATTTATAAGTCCTTCCCTACCCAAACGACTTTCCCTATAACTTCCAAGTTTTGTAGATCTGGCAGAGATATTTCCTGTGGTGGATATTCCTTGTTGTCGCTCAGTAACTGTACACCGTCATTCCATAGGGTCTGAATTCGTTTGACGAGAAGGTGGTCACCATTTCTAATGACATAGATATGTCCGTCTCGGAGTTTCTTCTCGCTGGTGTCCACCATCACCGTTTCGTTGTCCGAGATAGTGGGCTCCATTGAGTCGCCTTTTGCAAATACGAGAGCCAAGTCATTTTCATTGAACCCCCGAAATCGTAGCCACTTTCTTCTAAATGCAAGCTCTCTTGTTGGAGCTTCATCTCCTGCAATAGATCCATGGCCAGCTGCCACTTGGACGTTGTATCCAGGTATTAAGGCGAATTCCTCTTCAAATTGAGAGTCTGACTTCTTCGCCTCTTTTCCCGTTGCCAGCCACTCAACGGAAACTTCCGCCGCCTCAGCAATGCGCAATAAATTGTCTAGTCTAGGCATAGCGCCATTTAGTATTGCCCTCAGAGTGCTGTCCCCCATACCTGCCTTCTGTGCAAAGCTGCGTGCCGACTGAGTCCCTATCAGCGTTTTTAACCTCTCCGAGAAGCCTGTCTCGTCAATGTTCTGTTCAGAGCTCATGTCTAGCCGCCTAGAAATTACCAAAAATAACAAACAAGTGCGCACCGCAAGCAAAATAACGTTGACTGAGCCGCTGTAGCGAGCTATATTTTGCTCATAAAGCAATTAAACGCTTACATGTGAGCGTATAAACGTGCAAATCAGTGTAGCAGAGTGCAAAACAGTGGACGAGCAAAAGCAAATCATTCTGATCGCAACCCCCGTCATGACTCAGGATCGCTACGCCCAACTCACGGGCTTAACGGAAGGGCAGGTCAGGGGCCAGATCGAAAAGGGACATCTGCCTTCACTCAAAATCGGCCGGGTGCGCATGGTCAACATCGCGGCCCTCTCTCAGCAGGCCCTGGACCAGGAGGATTGGCAATGACACCGGACGTTCGCAACCAAAAGAAAACCATCATGCGCCTGCGCTTCCAGCAAGCCTGTGAAGCCCATCAGGACGGCAACTACGAAGAAGCCGCCCAGCGCATCAGCCAGGTCCACCAGATGGTGTCTTCCTATATGGGTGTCGATTCCGACCTCTACTGGTTCGGTCTCAACCTCACCATCACCTGGGCCGAGTTCTTCCTCCAGGACGACACCCGCGACTTCAACGCCTGGGCAGTAGGGCAGGCCTGCACTGCACTGAGGGCCGCAGCATGAAACACCGTCGCTTGGACGCCGTCCGAAAAGCCGCCACTGTTGCGTTCCAACGCCCCAACTCAGAACCGGTCAACGTTTTCAAAACCGGCCTGACGGCGTTGCAGAACGACGACGTAGACGCCGCCATTAAATCTGCGTCCCGCCTGTTCATCCTCGGCAGCCTGCACAACCAGGCGTTGGCGCACAAACTCAATGGCCACCTCAGTTCCGCCATTCTGGCCAAACAACTGCGCCAGAGCCGTTTTGCCTTCCAGGGCCCTCGTCCGTCCTCTGCGCTCACTGCCCAGGCTCTGGAAGGCCTTTTTGACAATCTCCTACACCAGTTAAGCCACCTGCAGGAAGTGCGCACCGACTACCCGTGCGACTACATGGCCCGCTGCAAAGCGGCCTTCACCGACGCCCTGATCCACGAACTGGAATCCAGCGGCCATCACAGCCCGGCCTTTGACCGCCTCATACAACTGCGGGACGCCTGGGACTGCGGCCACCTGGATCTTCCCAACGTCACGGAGACGCAACCATGAGCCATATCCCACCACGAAAAGACCAGGTGGAAGACAAAGACCGTCGTTTCTACGTCTGCACCCCGTCCTCCATCTACCTGCAACTCCAGCAGGAAGCCATCCAGAGAGGCACCGACCTCTGGACCCTCGGCGGTTCCGTCCTGACCGCCTGGCTGGAGGCTGGCTGCCCGACCTTTGGCACTCAGGACCAACCCCCTGAAAAGCCTTCGAGTCCGCCCCCGTCATCGTCACCACTCGCGCACGAAAAGGGGGCCGGACAGTGACCGTTACAAGGCTGGCGCGCAGCGCCAGGGCCGCAGGCCCCCTGGCCTTGTGGCGGGCTCTGGCTGGTCCACAGTGCGCATCCGGAGTGGTGAGGATGTCGGGGGAGGACGGCCGCCCCTTGATTCCGAACCATGAGCACAGGAGGCAAGCGGAGCGCGGCAGGCGACAGGGATCGTTACCCGTAAGGGTGGCCACCTTAGTGGCCAGGAGCAGAGCGAGTAGAGCCCGCCCCAAAGGGGTCGCAAAACCCAATTCAAACCCTTTCCACCATCAGCACCAGGAAAGGCCGTAACGAAAACCAAAGTTGAATATTCAACCCCGGCCCAGCCGGACAACCAGCAACAGCAACACCCAACGAAACCAGAGGACACACGCAATGGAAAACTACCTGAACCTCATGATCATCGGCGCCACCCGCTACGACATCGACGGCAACCGGGGCGGTTCCCTGTGGGCCTACTCCCCGGCAGAAGCCGACGACGATAACCGCGTTGGTAACGAAGTCATGAAAATCGCCTGCGACTGGAAACACATCGACCAGCTGCGCAACCACGCCGGCAACCTGCCAAGCATGTTCACCGTGAAAGCCCAGATGAAAGCCGGGCAGGGCGGCAAGATCACCTTCAAGGCCCTGGAGCTCAAGCCCCAGGAACCCATCAAGAAAACCGCCTGATACCCATTACCAGGAACTAAAGAATGGCAACCGTCCAGAACTACCAATGCACCGGCACCCTGACCAGCGAATCCATCAACGGCAACGCGGTCATGGCCTGCAACGGCGGAACCTGGACGGTTCAAGAGATTCAGCAACAAGACATCGAAACGGTGTTTGCTGAATACCTTTCGCCCGATCCTGAAATGATCGGCTTGGTTATGGGTTCGGCCCTGGTCTTCTGGGCCATCGGAATCGGACTAAGCCGGGTTGTCCAGGTCATGCGAAAGGTCACTTAAACCACACTCGGAGAAAACGTTATGTCTCAACTCATCGAAATGGAAAAGCAAAACAACGGTAAAACCTGGGCCATGGCCCGCGCTCGCTGGGGCCGCCGTGCCGCCAAACTGGGCGTTGCAGTCTCCGCTGGCCTCGTGGCCGGTACCGCTGCAGCCGTTGATCACAGCACCGCGATCAACGACGCCTTCACCGACGGTTCCACCAACGTCACCACCGCCGTGACTGGCGTGATTGCCCTGGTCGCCATCGTGACCGGTCTGGGCATGATCGTCAGCATCCTGCGCCGGTAATGTTCACCGGTGTACTAATCGGGGCCCTCTGGGCCTCGATGTTTGCCCTCGGATACAACGGCAACTAACGCAAACCCAGAGGGCCGGACAACCGGCCCTTTTCAGTTCAAGGCCAGCCAAAGGAACCGTCAATGCGCACACTCATTCAATACAGCCTCATCCTTTGGCTCTGCATTCTTGCCTTGCCTGTCTCCGCCGGATTTCCTCCGCTTCTCGACGGTGCCGTCGTCCACTGGTCCAAAACAGCCAGTAAAAACTGCACCTCCTCCGGTGGTTGCGATCCGTCCCCCGGAGACACCATTGCCGAACAGGCCGCCGATTACCTCCCGAGTTGCCAGGCACAACACCCGGGCAAGCAATGCGTCATTCAGTCCTACAGCGATCCCAAAGAAGTGCGTTTTGAAAGTGGCGGTGTCACCTATTATGTCTGGCGAGGCGGCGCCCGTGTCGTTGCTCAAGAAACCTCCTGCGCCGCACTCACTCACGAACCCGACCCCATCACCGGCAACGTCGGCTCCACCAACGAAGAAGACTGCTCCTGCGCCAGTGGTTGGGTCTCCAGTGGCGAAGCTCCCGGCGTTGCCCCCTTTGACTGTCAGATCCCCGAGCAACAGCCCGAAGAATGCCAGGAAAACGGCCACATGTACGACCCGCGCAGCCAACACTGCGTCACCGAATGCCCCAGCGGCCACCTAGACAACCAGTGCCTCTCAGAGCCCGAAAACGAATGTGACGAAACCTCCCCCGACTACGAAGGCACCATCGGCTGGGGCCGCAACCGCCGGAACGTCTGCAGCGGCGACAACCAGTGCCAGGACAACGAAACCTACGCCTTCCGGGAAAACGCCGAAGGCTCCTGGTCCGGCCAATGCATCAGCAACGACAGCAACCCTCCGGTTTGTCCCAATGGCTTTGAAGGCGCCCTCATCATCACCGACGGCGGCTTTGCCTGCGAAGGCCTGAACCCCGAAGAAGGCGACGAAGACACCCCCAATGGGGACAGCGACGGAGACGGAGAAGCCGACACCAACGGCATGGCCAAACAGATCCAGGAAATCATCAAGAACCAGATCGAAGGCAACACCAACACCGACGCCATCAACGAGACCCTCAAGGGCATCGGCAAGAACATCAAAGACGGCACCAGCGCCATCACCGACGCCATCGGCAACATCCCCGGCGGGGGTGGCGGCAACGGATCCGGTGGCGACGGATCAGGAGACGGAGAAGGCGACGGAGAGCAGGAAGAGCCCGTCACCTGGAGCGGTGACCCCATCGACACCGAACTGACCGACCCCACCGAAGACTACGACCAGGTCATGGCCGACTACCAGGCCAAGATCAACGAAATCAAAGGGGAAGTCCAAACCATGTTCAGTACCAACCTGAGCGGCGGCGGCTCCGTTGACGACAACACCAAAACCATCATGGGCGTCGACGTGAACTTCTCCCTCAACCGATTCTTAGCCGGCCTCGACATCCTCGGGGCCATCGTCCTGTTCTGCGCCGCGTTCATCAGCGCCGGCATTCTCTTCGCTGGAAAGGGGTAACACCATGGAATTCATTGCCAACTTCTTCGACGCCATCTGGCAGTTCTTCAACAGCATCCCGGCCCTGATCGATGACTGGATGGTCAAGGCCGGTGCCTGGATCGTCATATCGGCCACCAAAGCCAAGATCGCCTTCATTGGTTACAGCTGGGAAGTCGCCCAGGAAGTCCTCAGTCAGCTCAACGTCTCCGACACCATCGAAACCTACTGGGGCCAGCTCGATTCCCAGGTGTTGGGCGTCGCCACGTACCTCAAGCTCCCGGAGGCCTTCAACATGATCATCAACGCCAGAGTCACCCGCTACGTCATGGACGTTATCGGTTAAGGAGGGAAGAAATGAGCATCGTTATCCACCACGGTCATCCAGGCTCTTACAAATCCTTCGGCGTCCTCCAACGACACGCCATCCCCGCCCTTAAAGAAGGGCGAACCGTCGTCACCAACATAAGGGGCTTCGACTCCCTGGAAAAAGTCGAGGAAGCCTTAAACGAGATCCTCCCCGAAGAAGCCGCCATTCTCAACGTCAACACCGAGGGCAGGGAAGAGAAGGCTTACATGGCCCGTTGGTTCCACTGGGCCCCACAAGGCGCCATGGTCATCATCGACGAAGCCCAGGCTATTTACCCGGCCAAACGCAAAGACTTCAAACCGGAGAACCTCGATTACCCCGGCGGCGCTGACCAGGCCAAACAGGACGAACGCCCCGCCGACATGTTCGAAGCCTACGACATGCACCGGCACTACAACTGGGACGTGTTCCTGTGCACCCCGAACATATCCAAGGTCCACATGGACATCCGACAGGCCGCCCAGGTGGCCTTCCGTCATTACTCCATGGGCGAATTGCTGCCCTGGAAAAAGGGCAAATGGAGGGAAGTAGAACATGACCCAGAGAACAATGGTAAAGCCAAAAGCCATGCATACGGAGTCCCGAAAGAATACAAATCGGACCCGACGATCTTCGCCACCTACCAGAGCACAAAGACCGGCGACCATCAGTCCAATCAAGGCCCCCAGAGCGTTTTTAAAGATAAACGCGTTGTGGGCTATCTTTCGTTGTCAGTCATTTCTCTATTGGTGTTTGCCTATCTGGCGGTCGGCATCTTCGAAAGGGAAAGAACTTTCGATGCGGGTGATCCGGCGAATATTCAGAGTATCGATGCGGCTGGCCCTAATGCTCTGTCTGATGGTCGTAATGTCCGCGATTCTCAAGCTGGTACTGAGAACAGCAGTGGCCTAGCGAACAACCAACAGAAACACCCCTTCCAGGATGCCGCCCTGAGAATTGCGGGCAACTTCAACCGCGCCTACCTGTTCCATGGCCAGGATCGCCAGGGTGACTTCTCAATAACTCAAAAAGACCTGTTCCATTTCGGCTACCGCATCCTCTATCTGCGCCCCTGCCATGCCCAGCTCTGGTGGGAGGGCCAAAAGGTCCAGGACATCTACTGCCAGCGAATCCGCATCCAGGCACCCGAACCCAGACCCAACATCGAGCCGGACACCTCGCCCCTGGAGGCCATCAACCCACTTCAGAAAGTCAAAGAAGAGGCGTAGCCCGCGGACGGCCGCGACGATGGCGAGGAGCGGCAGGGAGCGGGCGAAGCCCGGAGACGTCCCTGTAACACGTCTCATAGAAAACGACGGTAGTCGATTTTTAACCACTTAGAACCACAGTGAGCCACAGATGAAAATCAAAGACTTTGAACGCATCGACACCACCACCGGCGAAATCGGAAAAGGGGACCTGTTCATCGGTCCCGAAGGTCAGCAGGTGAACCTGAACAATGTTAACGTCCTCTGGACCGGCACCGATACGGTCCGGCAACTCTTCCAGGGACGCCTGAAGCCCGAAATCCTGGCCGACATCGCCACCGAATACGAATCCGGCTACGACGCCACCCTCACCATCAAGAAGATCCCGTTCCGGCTTCAATCCGGCAGACGCGGTGGTTTCAAGTACATCCTGCAAAACCGGGAATACGGCCTGACCATCCTGCTGCAGAACTTCTACGCCGAAGCCGACACCCTGGGTACGCACGTCAAAATCGAAACCTCGCCCCGATGGCTCTATGAACGCTCCAGCCAACAGATCCACGACGAACTGGCCGAGTGGGGCATGCACTTCCTCACCAACATTAAACCAGTCGGCATCGCCCTTCACCTGGCCGTGGACTTCCAGGGCTGGGAACCTCCGCAGGACTTTGCCCAGCACTTCGTCACCAGGGCACGAACCATCAGCGTCCACAACGGTATGAGCGACTTCCACTTCCAGGGCCTGGAAGGCTCAACGGTGAACGGGAGAGGAGAGACTTACACCTTCGGCAAGGCAAACAGCCTGCAGGTGTGCCTCTACGACAAATCCAAGGAAATCGACGTCTCCGACAAACGCGCCTTTATGGAATCTATTTGGGAATGCGCCAGCAACGAAGAGTGCTTCCCGGACACCTGCTATGACCCTGACAAGCCGGTTTGGCGCCTGGAAATCCGTTTCCATCACCGGATCGTGAACGAGATCTCCCAGGGCACGCCCAACATGAAGCCCATCTATACCTACATGGACGCGGTACCGCACCTGACCGGCCTCTGGCAGTACGCCCTCCAGAGCAACCGCTACGAGGTCAAACGGGAATGGGTACATCCCATCTGGACCAAACTCCGGGAGGATATCGGCTTTGGCTACAGCGCCCCGGATCTCATGTACAAACGCGCAAAAAAGGAACCCGGTTGCGGCAACGAAAAGAACGTCTCCCTGGCCTTTGGCAATCTCTTGTCCATTTATGCACGCAACCGCTTTAACCCACGTCAGGCTTGGGATTGCCTCAAGAAATCCGGTCTCTGGGAGGATCTGTGCGCCTACTACCGGCGACGGGAGATCTATGAAAACGAACTGTTCCAGCTCGTCCAGGATGGCCTTATAAAACGACGACTACTCACAAAGGTAGCCGCATGATCAGGAAACTACCGTCGGGACGATGGCAGGTTGATATCCAGCCGGGTGGAAGAGGGCAGAAGCGCGTCAGGAAATCCTTCGACTCCAAAGCAGAAGCGCAACGGTTTGAGCGTTGGGCAATGAGTCAGCACGACTCCGGATCGAGTATTCCCCAGCTGAAAAAAGATCGGCGCAAACTCCTAGAAATCCTGGAAACCTGGTATCTGGCACACGGCAAATACCTGAGGGATGGGGAGCGCCGCTATCGTCACCTCAAGCGGATTGCGGAATCTTTTGGAAACCCGACAGCAGAAAAACTGACGGCCAATGACTACCTGATCTATCGTGCCCTGCGAATTGAAGACGGGATCTCACCGAAAACGTGCAATAACGATCTCGGCTATCTTAGTGCGGTGTTTAACGAGCTTCACCGAACCGGTGAAATCAGTTACCCGAATCCGTTCGGAAAGATCCGGCCCATCAAGATCCAAGAACGAGAAATGGGCTATTTAGATGATGGTCAAATTCGAACCATTTTTGCAGAGCTGAGTGAGAAAACTACAAATCCCCACGCTTTACTGGTTGCTCGTCTCTCGCTGGAGACTGGCGCCAGGTGGTCTGAAGCGGAGGGGCTTACCCTTGACCGCCTTAAGCCCTACCGGGTGACTTACGACCAAACTAAATCAGGTAAGAAGAGGTCTGTGCCGATTTCAAAGGATCTCTACATGACTGTCAAAAAGCATTTGGAAAAACATGGTAGTTTCGGCACATCCACTATTTCAGCATTTAGACGTGCTGTGGATCGCTCAGGTGTTCAATTACCCCAAGGACAGTGTGCACATATCTTGCGCCACACTTTTGCGAGCCATTTTATGATGAATGGCGGGGACATACTGACTCTAAAGCGGGTTCTAGGCCATTCGAGTATTTCGATGACAATGCGTTACGCGCATTTGTCTCCAGATCATTTAAAGACCGTTGTGGATTTTGCACCACGGCTTTAGTTTGATTTATCAGGTTCGCTCAAGGGTTGGCTTTGTTCGAGGCGATCACTTATTAAAGCTATTAGGCTCTCGAGTTCTGTTTGTATTTCTTCGTGATTCCGCTTCGCAGTCTCCCTGAATTCTTTAATATCACCTTGAATATCCAGTTCTTTTCTTAAGGCCAAAGAAAGTTCAATGGTAGGTTCGGAGAGTTCTTTTAATCGTGTTAGCAACCAGCGCATATAATCTTGCTGATAGCGGATTTTCTGGTTGCCCAATTTATGAATCTGTTCTTTCAGTTCATCGCTTCGTTTTACTAGCGCATTAATATCATTGGTTAGGGGCTCGAATACTGAATAACTTTGCTGGCCGGATCTGGTGAGGGCGTCTATTTGGGCCATCGTTTTTTCCATGGTATCACCTACACTGGCATAAGCCTCCTCAGCTATCTCCTTCTCTTGGACTGTTTCGTGGAGGGGAAGCAATTGCTGGAGCGCCTGGAGAAACAAACTTCCATACTGTGTTGCTACTCTCGACGCTAACTTCGATGTCTCAGGCTCCCCAATCAGCTGTACTTTTGCCGAGAGACCTGTGAAGCGTAGCATGTCATTCGGAGACGTAGCTTCTTCGCTTGATGGGTCAAGATTCGGAAGGTTTGCGAGGTGAGAATTGAGTCTATTGAGAGATTCTGCAGCTTCCAGGTATACCTCTCTTCTGAGGTCCGATTTCCTCTGTTTTTCTGATTCTTCGGCTTGGGCTTGTAGTTGCGTAATTAGCCGCGTCTTTTCATTTCTTGATGAGATCCAGACAGTAGTCAGAGCTATTATGGCGCCCCAAACTTCACCAGGGATTAAGGAGAATAGTTCCAAGATAAAGCTTTGGGATGAGTCCATACCTACAAGTCCTTTTGTATTTACAGGTGCGTTGACGTTTCGTTGACACCTACGGGAATTTATTAAGCCTAGAAACGAAAAAAGCCCCTGAAATCAGGGGCTTTCTCTTGGTTGTTTGGTGGAGACGGCGGGAATTGAACCCGCGTCCGCCAGTACTCAGCCTTGAGGTCTACATGTTTAGCGTCTCTCTATTGATTTAAGTTCAAGCGACCCGAGAGCCAGGGTGCAAGAACCGAGTTCTTTAAATCTTAGCCGTTAACCAGTGAACTCTGGGTAACGGAGCATCCCGTAAGCGATGACGTCCTGAGATGTTGCTTCCGGGCTACGGGCGACCCGGTCAGGACGACTAGCAGCTTACGCTGCTAGTGCGTAGTTTTCGTCGTTTGCGACTATTGCGTTGCAGCTTTGGATTAACGAGATTGGCTGCCATCTCGACATGCACTCAAGGGTTCGCCACCAGCGTCGAAGCCATGTCGTCCCCTTACCTTCAGTATATGTGTCCGGTTTGCCGGACTTCAAGGTTTGTTTGTTGCAGTTTTGTGCTTACAGGGCTGTAGATGTACCTACAGCCCTAGCTGGCCTTGCGTTCAATGGCATCGTGCCGGCCTGCCAGAGCCGCGTGGCTCAGGGCCTCGAAGCTTTCCCGGAAGTAGCCCATCACGGCATCCGGGTCGGCGTGAATGGCCTTGTCCACGGTAATGCCAAATTGCACGGTGCCAGCGTAACTCAGAATGCTCATGCCGATGCCAATCGTGCCGCTCTGGGGCACCCAGAACATGGGCTGGGTCAGCTTGCTGCCCGCCAGGTAGAGTGGCTCTTTCGGGCCGGGCACGTTGGTCAGCACGGCGGAGGCCTTGTTGCTGAGCAGATCCAGCGCCCGCCGTTCAATAACATCGGGGCCCCGGCCGAAGATATCAAGCAGGCTGTAGGTAACCTGGGCCTGATAGGACTGCTTGAGGCGGTTCATGTTCTCCTGCACCTGCCGGAAGCACATCAGTGGGTCCATGACTTCCACCGGCAGTGTGACCAGTACCAGGCCGAACTTGTTGCCGAGGGTTTCTATGGGCTGATCCAGCGGACGCAGGTTGAACGGCACGGCCACGCGAATTCCGCACTCGGGAATCGTCTCTTTATGGGCTGCAAAATGCCGCTGTAGGGCCCCGGTGACCGTGCAGAGCAGGGCATCGTTGATGGTGCCGCCCAGGGCCTTGGCACAGGCTTTCACTTCGGCAAGATCGAGAGGATCCGCCCAGGCCACCTGCTTGCGTCCGGATAGCGGTTCCTTCAATCCGGTTTTGGGCTCTACGGGGGCCAGGCCGAGCTTGAGCAGATCGAAGGCTACGCCGCTGGCGGTGGAAGCCAGTTTCAGGGGGTAGTTGGGCTCGTCACGAACAGACTGAATGAACAGTCTTGCCTGGTTGGTAGCCGTTTGCGCGCTGTCTACGGCACGGTGCAGGAAGTTCTGGACTGCAGATCTCTGGCGGGGTTTGGAGCGACGCTTGCGAGCCACTTTGCCCAGCCTGGGTTCCGGCGTTCTATCGGTGAGTGACAGCATCACGCGCACCAGCGAAATGCCATCGGCAATGCAATGGTGAATGCGGATCAGCAGAGCCCCACCGTCGCCGTAATTGTCGATGTAATGCATTTGCCAGAGCGGCTGCCGGAAATCCAGCGAGGTGCTGTTCATGTCACTGACCAGCTTCTGGAGTTCCGCCTTGTCGGCCTTGCCTGGAAGGGCGATGCGGTGCAGGTGATTGTCCAGGTCGAACAGGGGATCGTCCTGCCAGTAGGCGCGGTCTCCGGTGTCTATGACCCGTTGCCGGAACCGGTCGAAGCAGAGAAACCGCTCCTCAAGGGTGTGCCTGAGGCGGCTCATCGAAACCGGTTTTTCCAGCGTCCACACCCCACAGATCATCATGGGGTTCTGGGGCGAATCCATGCGCAGCCACGCGCGGTCTACGGCGGACATAGGTATCTGTTTGGGTGACATAAGCGGCTCCCTTTGCCCTGCACCGGAATTCCCGAGTATAGGCCTGTTGGAATTCTGAACAAAGAGAGTGAGTATGCGACATACCCGTCGACGCCGGCCATGACCGGCGTCAGGTATTTGTTAATTCCTGGCGGGTAGGATCAAACGTTGGCTTCGCGCAGGATGCGCTGCTTCTGGCGGTTCCAGTCGCGCTCTTTCTCGGTGGCGCGCTTGTCGAACAGCTTCTTGCCTTTCACCAAGGCGATTTCGCACTTCACCTTGTTGTTTTTCCAGTACAGCGCCAGCGGAATGCAGGTGTAACCGGCCTGGTTCACCTTGCCAACGATCTTGGCAATCTCTTTGGCGTGGAGCAGGAGCTTGCGGGTGCGCGTCGGGTCTGCGATCACGTGGGTGGATGCCGCAATCAGTGGGGTGATGTGAGAGCCGAGCAACCAGGCTTCGCCGTCCTTGAGCAGAACATAGGCGTCCACCAGCTGGGCCTTGCCCGCACGGAGGGATTTCACTTCCCAGCCCAGCAGGGCGAGACCCGCTTCAAAGCGTTCCTCAATGTGGTACTCGTGCTTCGCCTTCTTGTTCAGCGCAATGGTGTTGCTCGGCGTTCCGGGTTTTTTCTTGCTCATGAATCAATGAATCCGGGGTCGGACGAATGAACGGACCGGCCTTGCTGCAGCCGGAAAAAGGCGCATTGTAGCCCAACAGTGCCAGACCGGTCACGAAATCAGCGTTGTGGCGGCTTCTGGTTCGTGCGCGGGGGGATCCTTCAGCTACAATACTGGCCCAGACCTTCTCCCCGACCTGTTCAGTGGCCTCAGGGACGCGAATGCCTACGCCGTATCAGACACATATCGGGTCCTTTACCCGAAAATCAACCTTCTTCTGGGCCGCGGTGGGCGCTACCGTGGGTCTTGCCAACCTGTGGCAGTTCCCTTATCTGGCCAGTCTGCATGGTGGTGGCCTGTTCATCCTGCTTTATCTTGCCTGCCTGCTGCTGGTTACTCTGCCGCTGATGGTGACCGAAGCGGCCATAGGTCGCTATGCCCGCCACGGAATTGTCCTGGCCATGGACGGGCTGATCCGGAGTGCCAAGCAGTCCCGCGCCTGGATGGCGGTTGGCCGGCTCAGCATACTGGCAGCCTTTCTGGTGCTCTCATTCACTGCAGTGTTCGGTGCTATCGCCCTGGCCTACGTGTTTTTCGGGGCGCTTGGCCGGTTTTCCGGTGCTGGCGAGTCCGAGGCAACCGGCATTCTGGCGGGCCTGGTGTCAGACCCCAGGGAATACCGGGTTTTCATGGGTTGGCATGTCTTTTTTCTGCTGCTGGTGTTGTGGGTCTCGGCCCAGGGTGTTGTGAAGGGGCTGGAACGGGCCCTGCGGGTGGTGGTACCGGGCGCCCTGGTGCTGATGCTTGTGCTATTTGCCCTGGCCGCCTGGCACGGGCGGATCGATGGCGCCATTAACCATATTCTGGCGATGCATCCGGAGGATCTTTCCTGGGAGAGTCTGAAGGCGGCCCTGTTTCATGCTTTCTTCACGCTCGGTCTGGGGATGGGCGTCTGGGCCATACTGGGTTCCTACACCACGCCCCACACCCGTCTGAAGCGCTCGATTCTGGCGGTGGTGCTGATGGATACCCTGGTTGCCATCCTCGCGGGCCTGATGATTTTCGCGATGGCGACCGACGGCAACAGCTTTGACGGTGAGCGGGGCTTCAGCCTGCTGTTCGTCTCCATGCCGGTAACACTGGCCCAGTTGCCAGCAAGCCAGTTTGTGATTGCGGCCGTATTTTTGTTGGTGGTGCTGATTGTCTGGACCACGTCGCTGAACCTGCTCGAGCCGATTGTTGGCTGGTTCCGGGAGTGGACCGGCGCGCCCAGAAGTCTGTCGGTGCTGCTCATTGGCCTGGCGGTATGGCTAGCGGGTCTCGCCTCTCTGCTGTCATTTAATGTATGGGCCGAACAGCGGGTTGGCGGTGCTACCCTGTTTCGCTGGCTGGAGCTGGTTACCGGCGGCCTGCTGATTCCCCTTGTGGCCATCCTGATCGCGCTGTTTACGGGCTGGTGCCTGACCAGGCATCTTTCCGGTACCATGCTGGGCGCTGCGCCAAGGCTGTTCGCCGGTATCTGGTTCTGGGTGATGCGCCTGGTCCTGCCCCTTGTTGTCGCCTGGATAGGGGTGCAATACACGGCCTTTTCACTGGTAAACCTTTGCAGCAACGGCAATGCTGCGGCCTGGTGTGAGCAGCCTGCCGCCATGATTTCTGAGAATGGTGAGGCGCCACCGAAAGAACGGCCGTTTGCCACGACAGGCGCAGAATCCGATGAAGAAACGCCAGGGGGCGACGAGACAGCGCCTGCGGCGGACCAGAAATCGCAGGGGGAAGAGGGTGGCGATGGTAAGTCAGGCGAAAAAGCCCCAAAACAGGACGATATCCTTTATCATAGCGTGTGATTAAGGCTGTCTTCCTTCCCAGAAGTCTGCAATCTTTTCACAGCGTGTTTGCAAGCAGGACAACCGGTTCCAATGCCCCATCAGATTGATAAAACAGCTTTGGTTATGCACTCCGCCGAGCGCATGTTTCACCTGGTCAACGATATTGCCCGTTACCCGGAGTTTTTGCCCTGGTGTGCGGGCGCGGAGATTCACGAGCGGCAGCCGGAGCAGGTCACTGCGTCCCTGGAAATCGCCAAGGGTGGGGTGCGCCACAAGCTGACGACCCGCAATCAGTTGCTGATGCCGGAGGCGATTGAGATGAATCTGGTGGACGGTCCTTTCCGCAACCTGACGGGCCGCTGGCATTTCAAATCCCTGGACGAGAACGCCTGCAAGGTGATTCTGACCCTGGAGTTCGAGTTTTCCGGATCGCTTTCAAGGATGACCTTCGGGCCCGTTTTCAGCCAGGCTGCCAATACCATGGTGGATGCGTTCTGTCGCCGTGCCGATGAGCTTTACCGGAAGGAGGGTGCATAATGCAGGTGGAAGTGGCCTATGCCAGGCCTGACCGGCAGGAAATTGTGCCGGTGAACGTGCCGGAGGGAACCACGGCTCTGGAAGCTGCCAAGTTATCCGGAATCACCGATATTTTTCCGGAAATTGATCCCGACACCATTGATATGGGCGTGTTCGGAAAGGTCATCAAAGACCCGGCGGCGCACGAACTTCGCGAAGGCGACCGGGTGGAGCTGTATCGCCCGCTCAAGATCGATCCCAAGCAGGCGCGATTGAACCGGGCGAAAAAGAAAGACCAGGCTCAGTAGGCCGGGGTTTCTTCCAGTAGCTGGGCCTCGTAGTAGGCGTACTGGTCGTCTTCGTAGTAAACGATAATTCGTTGTTCCTGGATGTCCCCGCCCTCTCTCTGAAACGTATACACATAGTATTCGCGGGAGGGGTCAACCGGGTTGAGCATGAGGGGTGTTCCCATAACTGCGTGCACCTGGCTGCGAGGCATGCCTTCGGTCAGCTGCGTCAGCTCCTCATCGGTAACGATGTTTCCCTGCTGGACGTTGATTTTGTAGACGCCCGGAAAAACGCAACCGGATAGAACGAAAGTGAGAATGAGAGCTGTGAGCTTTTGCATCGCCGGGGGAAATCCTCTATCTTGAAATCGCCTGCCAGAGGCAGGTGTGACACGGGTTAACCGTTCAATGGCGGCTTCATCATACCGGAAGCCGTGAGGCACACCAAAGAGTGAATAGTAACATGTCATCCGAAAACGCCGAATTACGAAAAGTCGGTCTGAAAGTGACTCTGCCGCGAGTGAAGATCTTCAATATCCTGGAGACAGCGGAGGAGCATCATCTCAGTGCCGAAGATGTGTACAAGAAGCTTCTGGAGCAAGGCGATGACGTGGGGCTGGCAACAGTCTACCGGGTGCTGACCCAGTTTGAGGCGGCGGGGCTCGTCCTACGCCACAACTTTGAGGGCGGGCATGCCGTGTTCGAGATGGCTGGAGATGATCACCACGACCACATGGTCTGCACACAGACTGGTGAGGTAATCGAGTTCGTCGACGAGGTCATTGAAGAGCGCCAGAAGAAAATCGCCGAAGAGAATGGCTACGAAATCGTTGACCACAGCCTGATTCTGTACGTAAAGCCTATCAAGTCCTGAGTCTTGTTCAGTCAGTCTGATGAAAAAAAGGGGCGGGCTTTTGGCCCGCCCCAACAGCTCTCAGGATCGAGAGGGGTAGTGGAAAATTGCTCGCGGCTCAGTGATGGGTTGCCTGCCCCTTTGAAAACATCTCCCGGGCATGTGCGATCGTGTGTTCGGTCATGTCCACGCCTCCCAACATTCGCGCTACTTCACTGATTCTGCCCTGGTCATCCAGCGTCTCGATTTTCGAGAAGGTTGCATCCTGTTCGGTAAACTTGCTTACAAACAGGTGCTGGTGGCACTGAGCTGCCACTTGCGGCAGGTGGGTCACGCAAAGTACTTGTCCGTTGCTGCCAAGGGTTCGAAGTAGTCGGCCAACTACTTCGGCCGTACCACCGCCAATGCCGACATCCACTTCGTCGAAGACCAGGGTGGGCGTGGTTGAGGTCTGGGCAACCACCACCTGAATGGCAAGACTGATCCGCGACAATTCACCGCCGGAGGCCACTTTGGCCAAGGGTCGAGCCGGCTGGCCCGGATTGGCGCTGACCAGGAATTCAATCTCTTCCAGCCCGTGGGGTGCCGGCTCCTCGCCGCTGTTCCGATTCAGATGGGTAATGAACTGCATGTTGGGCATGCTCAACTGGGCAAGCTCGGCTGCGACCCGTTGGTCCAGCTCGGCAGCCGCCGTGGCTCGAGCCTCCGAAAGCTTGCCGGCCAGTTCATCGAAGCGTGCCCGCTGGCTTTCCAGCTCTGCTTCCAGTTGTTCCAGGCTGCCTTCGCCGCCGTCCAGTTCGGCCAGCTCGACGCTCAGGCGCTGATGCAATTCCGGTAATTCCTCGGGTGTGATCCGATGCTTGCGGGCCATCTGGTAAATGGCGCTCAGCCGCTCTTCCACTTCCGACAGACGTGCCGGGTCGGCCTCATAGTCTTCGACAAAGTGGCGCAGGTTGTCGCCGGCCTCGCTGATCTGGATCTGGGCTTCGTTCAGCATCTGGATGGTGTCGGCCAGTGCAGGCACATCCACGGGAAGCTGTTCCAGTTGTTGCAGTGCCTGGCGAACCAGATCAGCCGCGCTGGTTTCATCTTCCGTGCAAAACAGGGCCGCCTGGTGGCTGTTGTGCAGAACTGTGTCTGCCTGGCTCAGTTGGGCCTGTTCCCGTTCCAGCTGTTCTTGCTCGCCGTCTTCCAGTGCCAGGCGGTCCAGTTCTTCCACCTGGTAACGCAGCAGTTGCAGCTTGGCCTCCGCTTCATCGGCATTCTGCCGGCGCTCGGTCAGCCGTTGGCGGATCTGGTTCCAGGTTTTCCAGGCTTCGCGGGTGTCGGCGGCCAGAGCCTCAACGCCGGCAAACTCGTCCACCAGCTTGCGGTGGGTTTCCTTGCGCAGCAGGGACTGATGTTGGTGCTGGCTGTGAATGTCCATCAGTAACCCGCCGAGTTCCTTCAAATGGTTCAGCGGGCAGGGTTGGCCATTGATGTAGGCGCGGGAGCGGCCATCTTTGCTGATTACCCGGCGCAGAATGCAGTCGTTCTCGTCATCCAGCTCATGCTCTGCCAGCCAGGTGCTGGCCTCGGGAATGTCAGATACGTCGAAGGTGGCTGTGATATCGGCGCGCTTGGCGCCATGACGAACCGCGCCGGCATCTGCGCGCCCCCCCATGGCCAGCCCGAGAGCGTCCAGCACGATGGATTTGCCGGCGCCGGTCTCGCCGGTGAGCGCTGTCATCCCCTTGCTGAACTGGAGTTCCACCCGTTCGGCGATGGCGTAATTGGAAACCGTAAGTTGAGTCAGCATGCAGATACCCTCCGCGTTCTTCCTGAGACCGGCAAAACACTGTTTGTGTATACAGTTACTGTGAATATATACAGGGTTTTTGCTGTTTGCAAACCTGTTGAGGGGATTTTCTTCAGGATTGCAGGCATTGGTGGTTGAAACCTGAAGAGCGGGCCCCATATCCGTTCGCAACGACATTTTCCGGCTCGCCGCGGCCGGAGCCCATGTTTAACCGGCCACTGACAGCGGGCCGCTTCAGAATAATCAGGAGTAGTCATGAGCACTGACGAGAACCGGAATGAGCACGAGGAACTGAACGAAGCCCTCGAGGCTGCTAAAGAGGAAGCCCAGTCTGCTGAAGCAGAGGCTGGCGAGGGTGAAGGCTCGGAAGTAGAAGCGCTCAAGGCCCAGGTTCAGGAGTTCCAGGAGCAGATGTTGCGCTCCCAGGCGGAGATGCAGAACGTTCGGCGCCGCGCCGAGATTGACGTGGAGAAAGCTCACAAGTTTGCCCTGGAAAAGTTCGTTAAGGAGCTGCTGCCGGTTGCAGACAGTCTTGAAAAGGCGGTTGAGAGCACCGAGGGTCACGAGGAATCAGGCGAGCTGGTTGCCTCCATTCGCGAAGGCGTGGAGATGACTCTGAGTCTGTTCATGTCCAGCCTGAAGAAATTCAATGTTGAGCAGATCAACCCTGTGGGCGAACCGTTCGATCCCCAGCATCATGAAGCCATGTCCATGGTGCCTGCGCCGGATGCCGAGCCGAACAGCGTGGTTGCCGTGGTTCAGAAAGGGTATCTGCTGAATGGTCGTGTTGTGCGGCCGGCCATGGTGGTGGTCGCCAAAGCGGAAGATGCACCAAAAATTGATGAGCAGGCTTGAAAAGCCGATTAAAGCGCCAATATAGCCAGTAAATAGCGACAGCGGAGGCAAATGCCCTCCGGGAAAGCATTCAGAAGAATCGGAGTGACTCAATGAGCAAAATTATCGGTATCGATCTGGGAACGACCAACTCCTGTGTTGCCATCATGGATGGCGATAAGGTGAAGGTTATTGAAAACGCCGAGGGTGATCGCACCACCCCGTCCATCATCGCCTACACAGACGATGGCGAGACCCTGGTTGGCCAGTCAGCCAAGCGCCAGGCTGTAACCAACCCGCACAACACCCTTTACGCCATCAAGCGTCTGATCGGTCGTCGTTTTGAAGACGACGTGGTTCAGAAAGACATCAAGATGGTGCCGTACAAAATCGCCAAGGCGGACAACGGTGACGCCTGGGTAGAGGTGAAGGGCGAGAAGATGGCGCCGCCGCAGGTGTCTGCAGAAGTTCTCAAGAAAATGAAGAAGACTGCAGAAGACTACCTGGGTGAGAAAGTGACCGAAGCGGTTATCACCGTGCCGGCCTACTTCAACGACAGCCAGCGTCAGGCTACCAAGGATGCAGGCAAGATTGCCGGTCTGGAAGTGAAGCGGATTATCAACGAGCCGACCGCGGCTGCCCTGGCTTATGGCCTGGACAAGAAGAGCGGCGACCGCACCGTGGCTGTATATGACCTGGGGGGTGGTACCTTTGACCTGTCCATCATCGAAATTGCCGATGTGGACGGTGAGCACCAGTTCGAGGTTCTGGCCACCAACGGTGACACCTTCCTCGGTGGTGAAGACTTCGATCTGAAAATCATCGAGTACCTGGCAGACCAGTTCAAGAAAGACAGCGGCATCGACCTGCGTGGCGACTCCCTGGCGATGCAGCGCCTGAAGGAAGCTGGCGAGAAGGCCAAGATTGAGCTTTCCAGCAGCCAGCAGACCGACGTTAACCTGCCGTACATCACTGCAGACGCGTCTGGTCCCAAGCACATGAATGTGAAGCTGACCCGCGCCAAGCTGGAGTCCCTGGTGGAAGACCTGGTCCAGCGCAGCCTTGAGCCCTGTAAGGTGGCTCTGGAAGACGCCGGCATGAAGGCTGGTGAAATCGACGAGGTTATCCTGGTTGGTGGTCAGACCCGTATGCCGCTGGTGCAGGAGAAGGTTAAAGAGTTCTTCGGCAAAGAAGCCCGCAAGGACGTTAACCCGGATGAAGCCGTGGCCATGGGTGCTGCGATTCAGGCGGCCGTTCTGTCTGGCGACGTGAAAGACGTATTGCTGCTGGACGTAACCCCGCTGACCCTGGGTATCGAAACCATGGGTGGCGTGGCAACTCCGCTGATCGATAAGAACACCACGATCCCGACCAAGAAGTCGCAGACCTTCTCTACAGCGGATGACAACCAGACTGCCGTGACCATTCACGTGGTCCAGGGTGAGCGCAAGCAGGCGAACCAGAACAAATCTCTGGGCCGTTTCGACCTGGCAGATATTCCGCCGGCGCCGCGCGGCGTTCCGCAGATCGAAGTAACCTTCGATATCGACGCCAACGGTATCCTGAACGTGTCCGCTAAGGACAAGGCTACCGGCAAGGAACAGTCCATCGTGATCAAGGCCTCTTCAGGTCTGAACGATGACGAAATCGAGAAGATGGTTCGCGATGCCGAAGCGAATGCTGAGGAAGATCGCAAGTTCGAAGAGCTTGTCCAGGTTCGCAACCAGGGTGATGCAATGGTTCACGCCGTTCGCAAGACCCTGAAGGATGCCGGTGACAAGGTCAGCGACAGCGAGAAGGAGTCTATCGAAGCTTCCATTAAAGAGCTGGAGGAGGCTCTGGAAGGTTCCGACAAGGAAGACATCGAAGCCAAAACTCAGAAGCTGACGGAAGTCTCTTCCGAGCTGGCCCAGAAGATGTATGCAGATCAGGCGGATCAGGCGCAGCAGGCCGGTGGGCAGGAAGAAGCCCAGGGCCAGCAGTCTGACGACGCCGTCGACGCTGAGTTCGAAGAAGTCAAAGACGACGACAAGCGATAAATCTGACGTACATCAGGCAGTTGGAAAACGCGGGGAGTTCCCCCGCGTTTTCCGCGTTTAAAAACAGGGTTTTAAAAGCATGGCCAAGCGCGATTATTACGAGATTCTCGGGATTTCCCGGGACGCGGACGAGAAGGAAATCAAGCGAGCGTACCGAAAGCTCGCAATGAAGTACCACCCCGACCGTAACCCGGACGACACCGAAGCCGAGAACAAGTTCAAAGAGGCCAGCGAAGCCTACGAAGTACTGGCAGAGCCGTCGAAGCGGGCTGCCTATGACCAGTTCGGTCATGCCGGCGTTGACGGCCAGGCTGGCGGTGGCGGATTCGGAGGCGGCGGTGCCAGCTTCTCCGATATCTTCGGCGATGTGTTCGGTGACATCTTTGGTGGCGGCGGCCGTGGCCGCAACACCCGTGGCGCCGACCTGCGCTATACCTTGGAGCTTGATCTGGAAGAGGCCGTGAAAGGCAAGACAGTCCAGATCAAGATTCCGGGGCATCGTGAATGTGAAGTCTGCGACGGCAGCGGTGCCGAGAAAGGCTCCCGCCCGGAAACCTGTGGTACCTGTAAGGGAATGGGGCAGGTGCGCATGCAGCAGGGTTTCTTCACTGTGCAGCAGGCGTGTCCGACCTGTCGCGGCTCGGGTCAGATCATCAAGAACCCCTGCAAGGCCTGTCACGGCCAGGGCCGGGTTCAGGAAGAGAAAACACTGTCGGTTAAAGTGCCACCCGGTGTGGACACCGGCGACCGCATTCGTCTTTCCGGTGAAGGCGAGATGGGCGTCGATGGTGGCCCCCCAGGCGACCTGTATGTGCAGATCGCCGTACGCGAGCACTCCATCTTCACTCGCGATGGCCGCAACCTCTATTGCGAAGTTCCCATCAGCATTGTTGATGCCTCCCTCGGTGGAGAGCTCGAGGTGCCGACACTGGATGGCCGGGTGAAGCTGAAGATTCCACCGGAGACCCAGACCGGCAAGCTGTTCCGTCTGCGTAACAAGGGTGTCAGCCCGGTTCGTGGCGGTCCTGCTGGTGACTTGCTGTGCCGTGTGATCGTGGAAACGCCGGTGAATCTGACCAAACGCCAGAAAGAGCTGCTCGAAGAGTTCCAGAAAACCCTGGATGGCAGCAACGGCACAGAGCATGGCCCGAAGAAGAGCTCCTGGTTTGAAGGTGTCAAAAGCTTCTTTGACGAAATGAAATTCTGATCGGCCCGACAAAAGGAACGCGAGCATGAGGGTAGCAATCATCGGCGCCGCCGGGCGCATGGGAAAAGTCCTGATCGAAGCCGTTGACGGCACCGAAGGCCTGGAGCTGGGTGCCGCCGTCGTCGAGCCGGGCAGTAGCCTGATCGGCGCCGATGCCGGCGAAATGACCGGTATCGGCAAAACCGGCGTAAAAATGGCCGGCAGTCTGGCCGATGTGAAGGATGATTTCGATGTGCTTATCGACTTCACCTTCCCGGACCTGACCCTGGAAAATGCCGAGTTCTGCAAGGCCAACGGCAAGATGCTCGTCATCGGTACCACCGGCATGTCCGACGCCGAGAAGCAGCAGTTGGCCCTGGCCGCTGAATCCACCCCGGTGGTGTTCGCGCCCAACATGAGCGTCGGCGTCAACGTCGTCCTCAACTTGTTGCGCACTGCAGCGGCCACTCTTGGTGACGACTACGACGTTGAAATCATCGAAGCCCATCACCGCCACAAGAAGGATGCTCCCTCCGGAACGGCCCTGCGCATGGGCGAAGTTGTCGCCGATGCGCTGGGTCGTGACCTGAAAGAGTGTGCCGTCTATGGCCGTGAAGGTTTCACCGGTGAGCGTACCCGCAAGGAAATCGGGTTTGAGACCATTCGAGCGGGTGACGTGGTCGGTGATCACACCGTTTTGTTCGCCACCGAGGGTGAGCGCATCGAGGTAACCCATAAAGCCAGCAGCCGGATGACCTTTGCCAAAGGTGCTATGCGGGCAGCGTTGTGGCTCAAGGATAAGCCGGCCGGGCTTTACGATATGCAGGATGTGCTGGACCTCAAGTGAGGCCATTTCTCGTGGACACAAAGCGCCATATTTTTTACAATAAGGCGGTTTGACTGCACCAAGCGTACCTTTGCACAAAGTTTCTGAAAAAGCGGGACCGAGTTAAGACTCCGTCTCGCTTTTTTGCAACCTGAATTTGCGCTTGCGTTCCTGTTCGTGACGAACCGATACGCCACTCGATGAGGATACAAGCCTTGAGCACACCAGCAATCCTTGCACTCGCAGACGGAAGCCTGTTCTACGGCACAGCCATCGGCGCTGACGGAGAAACCAGCGGTGAAGTGGTGTTCAACACCGCCATGACCGGCTATCAGGAAATCCTGACAGATCCGTCCTATTCCCGCCAGATCGTTACCCTGACTTACCCGCACATCGGCAACACCGGTGTGAACGAAGAAGACATCGAGTCAGACCGCATCCAGGCTGCCGGCCTGATTATTCGCGATCTGCCTCTGCTCGCCAGCAGCTGGCGCAGCAAGGGAAGCCTGGACGACTACCTGCGAAGCAACAACATTGTTGGGATCGCCGACATTGATACCCGCCGCCTGACTCGCATCCTCCGGGATAAAGGCTCCCAGAACGGTGCCATCGTGGCGGGTGAAAACGCCACCGCCGAGCGGGCGCTGGAACTGGCCAAAGCCTTCCCCGGCCTCAAGGGCATGGACCTGGCGAAAGAGGTTACCTCCGACAAGATCTGGTCCTGGAGCGAGACCGAGTGGACCCTGGCCGAGGGCTATGGTGAGCGCAACGAGTCCCGGTTCAAGGTAGTTGCCTGGGATTACGGCGTGAAGCTGAACATCCTGCGCATGCTCGCTTCTCGCGGCTGCGACATCACCGTGGTGCCGGCGCAGACTCCGGCCTCCGAGGTTCTGGCGATGAATCCGGACGGTGTATTCTTGTCCAACGGCCCCGGGGACCCCGAGCCCTGTGATTACGCCATCACCGCCATCAAGGAAGTGCTGGAAACCGACATTCCCGTGTTTGGTATCTGCCTGGGCCATCAGCTGCTGGCCCTGGCCAGCGGTGCCAAGACCATGAAGATGGGCCACGGTCACCATGGCGCTAACCATCCGGTGCAGGATATCGCCAAGGGCACGGTGATGATCACCAGCCAGAACCACGGGTTTGCCGTGGATGAGGCAACACTGCCGGCCAATGTCGAGGCGACTCACAAGTCTCTGTTTGACGGCACCCTGCAGGGCATTCGCCGGACCGACAAGCCGGCCTACAGCTTCCAGGGCCACCCGGAAGCCAGCCCCGGTCCCCATGACGTGGCCCCGCTGTTTGACGAGTTTATCCGCCTGATGGAGGTGCGATCGGCCTGAGACCGATCGCCACGGAAAACTCACGGGCGCCGCGTGTTGCGCTGCCAGAATTCAAAAGTTGCTGACAGGTTTACCAAGACATGCCAAAACGTACCGACATCCAAAGCATCCTGATCCTGGGCGCCGGCCCCATCGTGATCGGGCAGGCGTGCGAGTTTGATTACTCCGGAGCCCAGGCCTGCAAGGCGCTGCGCGAAGAGGGTTACCGGGTTATTCTGGTTAACTCCAACCCGGCAACCATCATGACCGACCCGGTCATGGCCGATGCTACCTACATCGAGCCGATTACCTGGAAGACCGTCGAGAAGATCATCGAGAAAGAGCAGCCGGATGCGCTGCTACCCACCATGGGCGGCCAGACCGCACTGAACTGCGCCCTGGACCTGGAGCGCCACGGCATCCTGGAAAAGCACGGCGTGGAAATGATCGGCGCCAATGCCGATACCATCGACAAAGCCGAAGACCGGGACCGCTTCGACAAGGCCATGAAGAAGATCGGCCTGGAGTGCCCCCGGGCCACCATCGCCCATTCCATGGAAGAAGCCTGGCGAGTGGCCGACGACATCGGCTTCCCGTGCATCATCCGCCCGTCCTTCACCATGGGCGGCTCCGGCGGCGGTATTGCCTACAACCGCGACGAGTTCGAGGAAATCTGTACCCGTGGTCTGGACCTGTCGCCGACCAACGAACTGCTGATCGACGAATCCCTGATCGGCTGGAAAGAGTACGAGATGGAAGTTGTCCGGGACAAGAACGACAACTGCATCATTGTCTGCGCCATCGAGAACTTCGATGCCATGGGTGTGCATACCGGTGACTCCATCACCGTGGCACCGGCCCAGACCCTCACCGACAAGGAATACCAGATCATGCGGAACGCCTCGTTGGCAGTCCTGCGTGAGATCGGTGTGGAAACCGGCGGCTCCAACGTGCAGTTCGGGATCAACCCGGACACCGGGCGCATGGTGGTGATCGAGATGAACCCGCGGGTGTCCCGTTCCTCGGCGCTGGCGTCCAAGGCCACCGGTTTCCCGATCGCCAAGGTCGCGGCCAAGCTGGCGGTGGGTTACACCCTGGATGAGCTGCGCAACGAGATTACCGGTGGCGTGACCCCGGCCTCGTTCGAGCCGTCCATCGATTACGTGGTCACCAAGATTCCCCGGTTCACCTTCGAGAAATTCCCCCAGGCCGACGCCCGCCTGACCACCCAGATGAAATCCGTGGGAGAGGTCATGGCCATCGGCCGGACCTTCCAGGAATCCCTGCAGAAAGCCCTACGGGGCCTGGAAGTGGGCTCCGAAGGGTTTGACGAGAAACTGGAAGATCTCAGTTCCCAGGACTCCCAGGAAACCCTGACCCGCGAACTGAATGTGCCCGGTGCCGACCGCATCTGGTATATCGGCGATGCCTTCCGGGCTGGCATGACGGTGGAGGACCTGCACGAGCATACCCACGTGGATCCCTGGTACCTGGTGCAGATCGAGGACCTGATCAGGGAAGAGCAGGCGCTGAAGAGTGCCGGCAAGGCCGACATTGACCAGGCCACCCTGTTCCGCCTCAAGCGTAAGGGCTTCTCCGATGCCCGCCTTGCGAAACTGCTGGGCATCTCCGAGGTGAGCCTGCGCAAGCTGCGCCACGACCTGGGCATCCGCCCGGTGTACAAGCGGGTGGATACCTGCGCCGCCGAGTTTGCCTCCGACACCGCCTACATGTACTCCACCTATGAGGAAGAGTGCGAGTCGGACGCCAGCGACCGCGAGAAGATAGTGGTGATCGGTGGCGGCCCGAACCGGATCGGTCAGGGCATCGAGTTCGACTACTGCTGTGTGCACGCGGCCCTGGCCATGCGTGAGGACGGTTATGAAACCATCATGATCAACTGCAACCCGGAGACCGTGTCCACCGATTACGACACCTCCGACCGGTTGTACTTCGAGCCGATCACCCTGGAAGACGTGCTGGAAATCATCCACGTCGAGAAGCCCAAGGGCGTCATCGTCCAGTACGGCGGCCAGACCCCGCTGAAACTGGCCCGAGGCCTGGAAGCGGCCGGCGTACCCATCATCGGCACCAGCCCGGACGCCATCGACCGCGCCGAGGACCGGGAACGGTTCCAGCAGATGATTACCCGCCTGGGTCTGAAGCAGCCGGAAAACGCTACCGTGCGCAGTCACGAGGAAGGCATTCTGGCGGCCCGGGAAATCGGCTACCCGCTGGTGGTGCGTCCCTCCTATGTACTGGGCGGTCGGGCCATGGAAATCGTCTATGACGAGGAAGAACTGGTTCGCTACATGCGCAACGCGGTGCTGGTCTCCAACGACAGCCCGGTGCTGCTGGACCACTTCCTGAATGCCGCCATTGAGGTGGACATCGACGCCATCTCCGACGGCACCGACGTGGTGATTGGCGGCATCATGCAGCACATTGAGCAGGCCGGCGTGCACTCCGGTGATTCCGCCTGTTCGCTGCCGCCGTACACCCTGTCCCAGCAGGTTCAGGACGAAATGCGCGATGCGGTCAAGAAGATGGCCATCGAGCTGGATGTGGTCGGCCTGATGAACGTGCAGCTGGCCTGGCAGGATGGCGAGATCTACGTGATCGAAGTGAATCCGCGGGCCTCACGGACCGTGCCGTTCGTGTCCAAGGCTATTGGTGTGTCCCTGGCCAAGGTGGCCGCCCGGGTGATGGCTGGCAAGACCCTCAAAGAACTGGAGTTCACCCAGGAAATCATCCCGCGCTACTACGCGGTGAAAGAGTCGGTGTTCCCGTTCAACAAGTTCCCGGCGGTGGATCCGATCCTGGGGCCGGAAATGAAGTCTACCGGTGAGGTGATGGGCCTGGGTGACAGCTTTGACGAGGCTTTTGCCAAAGCCGCTCTGGCTGTTGGCGAGCGCCTGCCGGCCAAAGGAACTGCGTTCATGTCGGTGCGGGATGTCGACAAGCCCGGCGCCGCAAAAGTGGCCCGTGATCTGGTTGAGGCCGGCTTCAAGCTTGTTGCTACCACCGGCACCGCCAAGGCCCTGAAAGAGGCCGGAATCGAGGTTGATCGGGTGAACAAGGTCCGTGAAGGCCGTCCGCATATTGTGGATGCCATCAAGAACGGTCACGTTCAGCTGATCATCAATACCACTGAAGGTCGCAAGGCCATCTCCGACTCGGCCCAGATCCGCCAGTCGGCATTGCAGACCAAGGTGACCTATACAACGACACTGGCGGGCGGCGAAGCCTTCTGTCGGGCCATCAAGTTCGGCCCGGAGCGCACTGTACGCCGCCTCCAGGATCTTCACGCAGGAAAGTGAGACTATGGCTGACAGAGTACCAATGACAAAGGCGGGCGAGACCCGCCTCCGCGAGGAGCTTCAGAAGCTGAAGTCCGAAGACCGTCCCCGGGTTATTGCGGCGATTGCCGACGCCCGCGAGCACGGCGACCTGAAAGAGAATGCCGAGTACCATGCTGCCCGAGAGCAGCAGAGCTTTATCGAAGGCCGGATCCAGGAAATCGAGGGCAAGCTCTCAGCCGCTCAGGTGATCGACGTAACCACCATGGAGAACACCGGCAAGGTAATTTTCGGTACCACGGTGCATCTGCTCAACATGGACACCGATGAGCAGGTGACCTACAAGATCGTTGGTGAAGATGAGGCAGATATCAAGGCAGGCAAGCTGTCGATTTCCTCTCCCATTGCCCGGGCGCTGGTCGGCAAGAGCGAAGGCGATGTGGTCGCGATTCGCGTGCCTTCCGGTACCGTGGAATATGAGATCGAGCAGGTCGAATACGTCTGATCCGATCTGCAGGTAACAAAAAGCCGGCTCGGGTTTCCCCAGCCGGCTTTTTGTTCCTGCTTTCCCGGGCGTCGGGTCAGTGCTTGTGCCGCAACAGATTGGAAAGCTTGGGGTTGGGCTTTTTGGCGCGGCGCAGGATAACGGCGATCTTTCCGATGGTCTGGACCAGTTCAGCGCCGGAGGACTCGCACAGGGCCGTAATGGCTTCCTGCCTCGCTTCGCGATCCTGGCTTGCCACCTTGATCTTGATCAGTTCGTGATCGTTCAGCGCGCGCTCCAGTTCTTCCTGGAGTCCCTCAGACAGGCCTTTGTCGCCAACGATGATAACCGGCTTGAGGTTGTGGGCAATGGCCCGGTATTCCCGGCGCTGTTCCGGTGAAAGACTCATGATGTGATCTCTTTATCGGTGCAATTAACAAAAGGTCAGCGGCGAAAGTGCTGACTTGAACGTATAATCGGTGGATTGTAACAGATCGTCCTGCTGTAAAAATGGCCGTTAACACGTATCAACGCGGTTGCAGCAGGCTGAAGGAACCAACCCGCGGGCAATGGGTCAAATTGTCCGAGCAAGTGGGGCTGTATCCGAGGTTGCTGTTGTAATTTCAGATATGGCGCCCAATATGAGGGTTAGGGCTACTTTTCATCAGAAAAGCTGTGTGCCTCATGTGGCCGATACGGATGGGCCGTTTCTGGTGGACGGGCGTACAATTGGTGTAAGGTGTCAGAAAAGGGTGCTTTGCGAAAGGTTTACCCTTCAATTCACAGGTGATGATCCTTGAACGATATGGCAAAAAATCTGGTTCTCTGGCTAATTATAGCCGCCGTGCTGCTGATGGTGTTTCAGAACTTTTCTCCCACCACCACCGGCCAACAAGTCAACTATTCCCAGTTTGTGGAGATGGTCCAGGAAGGCCAGGTCCGTCAGGTCACAATCGATGGGTTGCAGGTTCAGGGTACCCGTGGTGACGGCTCCCAGTTCCAGACAATCCGTCCTCAGGTGTCTGACAACAAGCTGATGGACGATCTTCTCGCAAACAACGTTGAGGTTATCGGTAAGGAGCCTGAGCGCCAGAGCCTGTGGACACAGTTGCTGGTGGCCGCGTTCCCGATACTGATCATCATCGCTCTGTTTGTGTTCTTCATGCGTCAGATGCAGGGCGGCGGTGGCGGCAAAGGCCCCATGTCGTTCGGCAAGAGCAAGGCTCGTCTGATGAGTGAAGACCAGATCAAGACCACTTTCGCGGATGTGGCCGGTGTTGATGAGGCCAAGGAAGACGTGAAAGAGCTGGTGGACTTCCTTCGGGATCCCAGCAAGTTCCAGCGTCTTGGTGGCAGCATTCCCAAGGGTGTTCTGATGGTCGGCCAGCCGGGTACCGGTAAGACCCTGCTCGCCAAGGCTATTGCCGGCGAAGCCAAGGTGCCGTTCTTCTCCATCTCCGGTTCTGACTTTGTCGAAATGTTCGTGGGCGTGGGTGCTTCCCGGGTTCGTGACATGTTCGAACAGGCCAAGAAGCAAAGCCCGTGCATCATCTTTATCGACGAGATCGATGCTGTCGGTCGCCATCGTGGTGCCGGTATGGGTGGTGGCCACGACGAGCGTGAGCAGACCCTGAACCAGTTGCTGGTTGAGATGGACGGTTTTGAAGGCAACGAAGGCGTTATTGTTATCGCCGCAACCAACCGTCCGGACGTCCTTGACCCTGCGCTGTTGCGCCCGGGCCGTTTTGACCGTCAGGTTGTAGTTGGTCTGCCGGATATCATTGGCCGGGAGCAGATCCTGAAGGTGCACATGAAGAAAGTGCCCCTGGCGGACGGTGTTGAGCCGGTTCTGATTGCTCGCGGCACGCCCGGGTTCTCCGGTGCGGACCTCGCCAACCTGGTAAACGAGGCAGCTCTGTTCGCGGCCCGTCGCAACCAGCGCCTGGTGTCCATGGAAGAGTTCGAACTCGCTAAAGACAAGATCATGATGGGCGCAGAGCGCAAGTCCATGGTCATGAGCGAAAAGGAAAAGCGGAACACGGCTTACCATGAGTCTGGCCACGCGATTGTTGGCCGGCTGATGCCTGAGCACGATCCGGTGTACAAGGTGAGCATTATTCCGCGCGGTCGCGCCCTAGGTGTCACCATGTTCCTCCCTGAAGAGGACAAGTACAGCCACAGCAAGCGCTTCCTGATCAGTTCGATCTGCAGCCTGTTTGGTGGCCGGATTGCCGAAGAGCTGACGCTTGGCTTTGACGGTGTCACGACCGGTGCGTCCAACGACATTGAGCGCGCGACCAGCCTGGCTCGGAACATGGTGACCCGCTGGGGTTTGTCCGAGAAGCTTGGGCCTTTGCAGTACGATACCGACAGTGAAGAGCCGTTCCTTGGCCGTTCGGCGGGTCAGTCCCAGACGGTGTACTCGCCGGAAACTGCCCAGCGTATCGATGAGGAAGTCCGGAACATCATCGACAGCTGCTATGAGAAAGCCAAGCAGATTCTGATCGACAACCGGGACAAGCTCGACCTGATGGCCGAAGCATTGATGAAATACGAAACCATCGACCGCTACCAGATCGACGACATCATGGAAGGTCGCGAACCGCGGCCGCCCAAAGGTTGGGGTGGTAGTGGCCCCGCTGGAGGCGTCAAGGCCGACGAGCCTGAAGCTTCGCCGGAGCCGAAAGCGTCTGATGATGGTCGTCATCCCGGTGTTGGCCGACCGGCCGGAGAGCACTGACGGCTAGCGACCTCAGGTCAGAAAATAGTGTAGTTCCCTGCGCCGCCCGGATTCCGGGCGGCGTTTGTTTTTGTCATTGATAAAAGGTTTGCCATGAAAATGAATTTTGCCGGGCGGGAACTCGATATGTCCTGCTGTCACGTGATGGGCGTTCTGAATGTAACACCGGATTCGTTTTCCGATGGCGGCCAATTTAACCGGCCGGATGCGGCCCTCGTCCGGGCCATGCAGATGGTTGCCGATGGAGCCACCTTTATCGACATCGGAGGCGAATCCACGAGGCCGGGGGCGACACCGGTGTCTGTCCAGGAGGAGCTTGACCGGGTTTGTCCTATCGTGGAAGCTGCTGCCCGCGAGCTCGATGCTGTGATTTCGGTAGACACCAGCGCTCCGGAAGTTATGGCGGAGACGGCAAAGCTTGGGGCCGGCCTTATTAATGATGTTCGCGCGCTGCAGCGGGAAGGTGCAGCGGAGGCCGTCGCCCGGGCGGGTCTGCCGGTATGTATCATGCACATTCAGGGTGAGCCGGATACCATGCAGGATCGGCCGGAGTACCGGAATGTGCGTCGGGAAGTCAGCGCCTTTCTGACCGAGCGCATGCGAGTTGCGGAACTCGCCGGGATTCGCCCTGAAAACATTCTGCTTGATCCCGGCTTCGGTTTTGGTAAAAGCCTCGAGCATAACCTGCAGTTGCTGGCCTCCCTTGAGCAGATGCGTATCCTGGGGCATCCCCTGTTGGTTGGTGTTTCCAGGAAGTCCATGCTGGGCCTTATCACTGGCCGCGACGTGAATGAAAGGTTGCCTGCAAGCCTTGCGGCCGCGACAATAGCGGCCATGAAGGGTGCCAGTATTATTCGTGTGCACGATGTCAGGGAAACAGTAGACGCTATCCGCGTGGTGGCGGCAGTGAAGGAGGCAGGTTAATGTCCGAGAGAAAGTACTTTGGTACGGACGGTATTCGCGGGCGCGTGGGCGAGTTTCCGATAACGCCGGAATTCATGCTCAAACTGGGTTGGGCCGCCGGTCAGGCCTTCAAGCGGGATGGCCAGCGCAACAGTGTGCTGATCGGCAAGGATACCCGGCTTTCCGGTTACATGTTCGAATCCGCCCTGGAGGCTGGTCTGTCCGCGGCGGGTGTTGATGTAAAGCTGCTCGGCCCGATGCCGACGCCGGCTATCGCCTACCTGACCCGCACTTTTCGCGCCTCGGCAGGTATCGTGATCAGTGCCTCCCACAACCCCCATCACGATAACGGTATCAAGTTTTTCTCGGCGGCCGGGACCAAGCTTGATGATGCCCTGGAAGCAGAGATTGAGCGCTGGCTGGACAAGCCCATTGAAGTCTGTGGGCCAACCGAGCTGGGCAAGGCCTCCCGCGTGGACGATGCCCCCGGCCGGTATGTGGAATTCTGCAAAAGCACCGTCCCCAACGAATTTACCCTCGACGGCATGAACATCGTACTGGATTGTGCCCATGGGGCGACCTACCACGTGGCGCCGAAGGTGTTTCGTGAACTTGGTGCCAAGGTATCGGTGATCGGAGGTGATCCGGATGGTCTTAACATCAACCTGAACGTCGGCTCCACGCATCTGGATGCCCTTAAGGCAGCAGTGCTCGAAAAAGGAGCTGATCTGGGCATTGCTTTTGACGGTGATGGTGACCGGGTCCTGATGGTGGACAGGGACGGATCTGAAGTCGACGGCGATGAGCTGCTCTACGTGATCGCCTCCCAGCGCTTTGCGGAAGATCGTCTGAAGGGTGGTGTCGTGGGTACGCTGATGACCAACCTGGGCGTTGAGCTCGCGCTGAATGAAATCGGAATCGAATTCGAGCGTGCGAAAGTTGGCGACCGCTACGTCATGGAGCGTCTGCTCGCGAATAACTGGGTGCTGGGTGGCGAGGGCTCCGGGCACATGGTTATCCGCGACTGCACCAGTACCGGTGACGGCATTGTCTCGGCGTTGCAGGTTCTGCTTTCTGTCTGGAAATCCGGCAAAACGCTTTCCGATCTTCGACAGGGTATGAGCAAGCTGCCCCAGAAAATGATCAATGTTCGCGTAGAGCAGCGCTTTGATCCGTTCAGTCGTGACGATATCGTAGCCGCTGTTCGTAAAGCCGAAACGGAGCTGGGCAGCTCCGGACGAATTCTGCTCAGGGCCTCCGGAACCGAGCCGCTGATCAGGGTGATGGCGGAAGGCCAAGACGCCACCGAGATTTTGCGAGTGGTCGAGGAATTGGCGAAAGTTGTGGAGAAATCCACCGCTTAATTTTGTGTTTTCAGGCGGTTGTCTGCGGGGAGGGAGTGCTGTATAGTTCGCCCTCCCTCACGTTCGGGAACTGTTATGCGTCGAAAGATCGTAGCCGGAAACTGGAAAATGAACGGGTCGAAAGACCTGGCACAAGCGCTGGTAAGCGATGTGCGATCCCAGGCGGCCTCTCTTGATAATGGCGTCGAGGTTGTTATTATTCCTCCCGCAATTTATGTCGGAGACGTAGTCGCTAACGCAGGCGATAGCCTGGCAGTTGGCGTTCAGAACGTAGGGCAGTGGGCGTCCGGTGCCTACACCGGCGAGATTTCTGCGGAAATGGCGCTGGATCAGGGCTGTCAGTTTGCCCTGGCCGGGCACTCCGAGCGTCGCCAGCTCTTCGGTGAAAAAGACGATGTGGTTGCCGAAAAGGTCGAGCGCATCATTGCAGCCGGGCTTCACGCGGTGCTTTGTGTCGGTGAGACTCTGGAAGAGCGTGAGGCAGGTAAAGCCGAAGCGGTTGTCGCCTCCCAGGTAAGGGCAGGATTGGCGAAGATTGCGGAGGGCCAGTGGCAGCGTGTGATTGTTGCCTACGAGCCGGTCTGGGCAATCGGCACCGGTAAAACCGCTACGGCGAAAGACGCCCAGGCGATGCATGGGTCGATCCGACAGGTGCTTTCAGAGATGGGTGCGCCGGCCAATGAGATTTCCCTCCTTTACGGGGGCAGTGTAAAAGCGGATAATGCAGCCGCTCTTTTTGCCGAGCCGGATATTGACGGCGGTTTGATCGGCGGAGCGTCGCTCAAAGCAGAAGATTTTGTAAGTATTTGCCGGAGTGTTCCGGCGGGTACCTGAATTTAAAGGTTCGCGAGAGTCGTTATGGATTGGGTAGAAACGCTGGTAGTCGTTGTGCACGTGGTGATCGCGGTGGCGCTGGTGGGTCTGGTGCTGATCCAGCAGGGCAAAGGCGCAGATGCCGGCGCTGCCTTTGGTGGTGGTGCATCGCAGACTGTGTTTGGTAGTCAGGGCAGCGGTAGCTTTCTTACCCGCTTCACGACTCTGCTCGCAGTGGTATTTTTTGTAACAAGTTTCTCGCTGGCGATTTTTGCCAAGCAGCGTGCCGAAGTGGCAGGCGAAGCCGGTATTCCAGTTGTTCAGGAATCCAGCAGCGCCGCCCCTGCTGATACCGCTGCTGACAATGGCGAAGCCGCAGCCAGCGAAGCGGAGGGTGGGGAGTCTGATCTCCCTGAACTCGAGTAAGAATGTTGCCCGGGTGGTGAAACTGGTAGACACGCTATCTTGAGGGGGTAGTGGCGAAAGCCGTGCCGGTTCGAGTCCGGCCCCGGGCACCATATTAGAAGAAAAACGGCTTGGAGTTTCCAGGCCGTTTTTTTTGGTCAGTCCTTGACCAGTCTGCCCGGCGTCTCTATACTCCGGCGGATATTGGGACCTGCCGCGTGGTGCTGGCGGGTTTCTGGCAGGCCAGGTGTCTGTCAGCAGGAAGCGGTACACCGGTTTGCTTCCTGCGAGTTCTTGCAACAAAAGGCCCCATTGTTCGGGGCTTTTTGATTAAGGGGCCTGGCGCAAAGGGCCCTGGTGCATAAAAAGGGCTGATAAAACAGCCCTTTTTTTGTTTTTGGGGCCGGTAAATTGATAACGGAGAAGGCACAACTTGTCAGCCAAGCTTAAGCAACTGGAAGACATTCTTCAGCCTGTAGTGGAAGGTTTGGGGTATGAGTTCTGGGGCATTGAATTCCGCTCACAGGGCCATCATTCCCTGTTACGGGTGTTTATTGACGATGCCGAGAACGGCATCGGCATCGACGACTGCGAAAAAGTCAGTCGTCAGATCAGCGGTGTGATGGATGTGGAAGATCCCATCCAGACCGAGTACACACTGGAGGTCTCATCCCCGGGGATGGATCGGCCGCTGTTTCGTCTTGAGCAATACGAGGCCTTTGTTGGTCACCAGGTTCAGATTCGTCTCCGGATGGCGTTTGAGGGTCGCCGGAAGTTTCAGGGGCTGATCAAAGGCGTGGAAGGTGATGATGTGGTTGTGGTCGTTGATGATCACGAGTATCTGCTGCCATTCGACAGCATTGAAAAAGCCCACATCGTGCCGGTATTTGAGTGAACGATTTGAATGAAGTCCGTGGACGCACAGTTGATTTTAAGGGCAGGGCAATCCAATGAGTAAAGAGATCTTGCTGGTGGTTGAATCCGTCTCGAACGAGAAAGGTGTCGAGAAGGATGTCATTTTTGAGGCGATCGAACTGGCACTGGCCACCGCTGCCAAAAAACGCTTTGAAGACGAAGAGGCGGATATCCGGGTATCAATCGACCGGAAAACCGGCGAATACGAAACCTTCCGCCGTTGGTTGGTGGTGGATAATGACGCCGTTCCTGCGCTGGGCACCGAGCTCACCCTGCAGGAAGCGGAGGAAATTGATCCGGCCCTGAAGCCTGGCGACATCCACGAGGAGAAAATCGAATCCGAGGCCTTTGGCCGGATTGGCGCCCAGGCGGCCAAGCAGATTATCTTCCAGAAAGTGCGCGAAGCCGAGCGCATGAAGATTGTCGACAGCTACCGCGACCGCGTTGGTGAGTTGGTTTCCGGTACCGTCAAGAAAGTGACTCGGGACAATGTCATTGTTGATCTGGGTGCCAATGCCGAGGCCCTGCTGCCACGTGAATTCCTGATCCCCCGCGAGACCTTCCGCATGGGTGATCGGGTGCGTTCGCTGCTGCTGGAGATCCGTACCGATCACCGCGGCCCGCAGTTGATCCTCAGCCGTACGTCGCCGCAGATGCTGATCGAGCTGTTCCGCATCGAAGTGCCGGAGATTGCCGAAGATCTGATCGAGATCCGTGGCGCTGCCCGGGATCCCGGCTCCCGGGCCAAGATTGCGGTGAAAACCAACGATCGCCGTATCGACCCCGTCGGTGCCTGTGTTGGCATGCGTGGCTCCCGGGTTCAGGCCGTGTCCAATGAGCTGGGCGGTGAGCGTGTTGATATCGTGCTGTGGGACGACAACCCGGCCCAGCTGGTTATTAATGCCATGGCCCCTGCAGAAGTGGCGTCCATCGTTATGGATGAGGACCGGCACACCATGGAAGTGGCGGTGGCGGAAGACAACCTGGCACAGGCAATCGGCCGCAACGGCCAGAACGTTCGCCTGGCCACGGATCTGACAGGCTGGACCCTGAACGTGATGACCGAGGAAGAAGCCGGTGAGCGTCAGGAGCAGGAATACAGCCGGCTTGTCGAGCATTTCACTGGCAATCTGGACGTTGATGAAGAATTTGCCGGTGTGCTGATTGAGGAAGGGTTTACCTCCATCGAAGAGGTGGCCTATGTGCCAATGGAAGAGATGCTGGCGATCGAAGGCTTTGACGAAGAGACCGTCACCGAGCTGCGCCGTCGTGCCAAGGACGTCCTGCTGAACCAGGCCCTGGCAAGCGAGGAAGCGCTCGAGGGTGCTGAGCCGGCAGAGGATCTTCTGGGAATGGACGGCATGGACCGTAGCCTGGCCTTCAAGCTGGCCGGCATGGGTGTGCGCACTATGGAAGATCTGGCAGAGCAGTCGGTTGGCGACCTGCTCGAGATTGAAGGTATGGATGAAGAGCGTGCTGGTCAGCTTATCATGACTGCACGTGCCCCCTGGTTTGAAGACCAGGCTTAATTCGGGAGGAGGACCAGTATGGCTGAAGTAACGGTAAAACAACTGGCCGAAGATGTAGGCGCTCCCGTGGATCGTTTGCTGAAGCAGATTGTGGAGGCTGGCCTGAAAGCCCGCTCCGAGAATGATTCTGTCTCCAGCGATGAGAAGCAGCAGTTGCTGGCCTATTTGAGAAAGACCCACGGTGAGGCCGACGCCGAACCGCGCAAGATTACCCTGAAGCGTAAGACCACCACCACGCTCAAGGCCGGCAAGGCAAAGACCGTCAATGTTGAGGTTCGCAAGCGCCGTACCTACATCAAACGTGCTGAATTGCAGCCTGAGGCTGAAGCAGCAAAACCGGAAGAGCCGGTAGCTGAGCAGCAGCCGGAGCAAGCACCGGTGGAAGAGGCGCCAAAGGTAGCGGCCGAACAGGCACCGCAGCCGGAGGCAGAGAAGCCCGCCGAGGCAGCGACATCAGAACAGCCGGAGCAGGCAGAGAAGGCCGAGCCGAAGCAAGAACCTGAGCCCGAGCCGGTTCCCGCTCCGGAAGACATGCCGATGCCGCCGCCCGAGGGTGAAGGCAAGGATCGGAAGCCGAAGAAAAAGAAAGAAAAAGTTCGCGAGCGCGGCGACGAGATTGAAGAGGGCAAGCCGAAGAAAAAGCAGGCTGGCCATCGTGGTCCTCGCAGTCGTCCGGTGGAGGAGCCGCTGGTTATCTCCGAGGATGAGGAAGAGACCACGCTGCGCAAGCCGCTGCGTGCGAAAAAGAAACCCAAAGAGAAGCGTCATGGCTTCGAGAGGCCGACCAAACCAATGGTCAGAGAAGTAGAGATTCCGGAAACGATTTCTGTCGGTGACCTTGCCCAGCGTATGGCGGTCAAGTCGGCGGATGTCATCAAGACCCTGATGGGCATGGGCGTCATGGCCACCATCAACCAGGCACTGGACCAGGAAACTGCGGTTCTGGTGACCGAGGAGCTGGGTCATAAAGCCAAAACTGTAAGCGAAGATGCATTCGAAGAAGAGGTTCTGAGCGAATTCTCCTTCGAAGGTGGCGAGAAAACCAAACGTGCTCCGGTTGTGAGCGTGATGGGTCACGTTGACCATGGTAAGACCTCCCTGCTGGACTACATCCGCCGTACCAAGGTGGCCTCCGGCGAGTCCGGTGGTATTACCCAGCATATTGGTGCCTACCACGTAGAAACGGACCACGGCATGGTGTCCTTCCTGGATACCCCGGGCCACGCGGCCTTTACCGCCATGCGTGCCCGCGGTGCCCAGTGCACTGACATCGTTGTTCTGGTGGTCGCCGCTGATGATGGCGTGATGCCGCAGACCAAGGAAGCCGTTCAGCATGCTCGCTCTGCAGGTGTGCCCATTGTTGTTGCCATCAACAAGATGGACAAGGAAGAGGCCGATCCCGATCGCGTCAAGACCGAGCTGGCCGGTATGGAAGTCATCCCGGAAGACTGGGGCGGTGACGTTCAGTTCGTGCCTGTTTCAGCACACACCGGTGAGGGCATTGAAGATCTGCTGGAAGCGCTGTTGCTCCAGGCAGAAGTGCTTGAGCTTGAAGCGGCAACCGATGCGCCGGCCAAAGGTGTGGTTGTTGAATCCAGCCTTGAGCGCGGTCGTGGTTCCGTAGCAACTGTGCTGGTTCAGAACGGTACCCTGCGTCAGGGCGACATGGTCGTAGCCGGTTCCTACTTCGGTAAGGTTCGGGCGATGACCGATGAAGCCGGCAAGCAGGTCAAGGAAGCGGGCCCGTCTATTCCGGTCGAGATCCTCGGTCTGAATGGTACACCGGATGCCGGTGACGAGTTCTTCGCCGTTGCCGACGAGAAGAAGGCCAAAGAGCTGGCCGAGTTCCGTCAGAGCCGTGAGCGGGAGCAGCGTCTCCAGCGTCAGCAGGCGGCCAAGCTTGAGAACCTGTTCGAGAACATGGGCAAGGACGAGGTCAAAACCCTCAATGTTGTGCTCAAAACCGACGTTCGTGGTTCTCTGGAAGCCATTACCAAGGCCCTGCAGGACCTCGGTAACGAGGAAGTCCAGGTCAAGATCGTATCTTCTGGTGTCGGTGGTATTGCTGAGACCGACGTCAGCCTGGCCATGGCCACCAGTGCGGTTATCTTCGGCTTTAACGTGCGTGCCGACAGTGCCTCCAAGCGTCTGGTTGAGCAGGAAGGCCTGGATCTGCGCTACTACAGCATCATCTACAACCTGATTGATGATGTGAAAGCGGCCTTGACCGGCATGCTGGCTCCGGAATTCCGCGAAGACATTGTTGGTATCGCCGATGTTCGCGATGTGTTCCGTTCGCCGAAGTTTGGTCAGGTCGCCGGTTGTATGGTTACCGAGGGCACAGTTTACCGGAACAAGCCGATCCGGGTTCTGCGGGACAACGTGGTTATCTTTGAAGGCGAGCTGGAATCCCTGCGTCGGTTCAAGGACGACGTACCTGAAGTCCGTAACGGCATGGAATGCGGTATTGGCGTTAAGGGTTACGACGTGAAAGTCGGTGACCAGATCGAGGTCTTTGATCGCGTCCGGGTCGAGCGCAAGCTTGAGTCCACCGGCGCGTGATGCGCCCGAGTTTGAAGGAAGCCTGATGCCAAGAGAGTTCAGCCGTATTGATCGCATCGGCGATCAGATGCAACGGGAACTGGCCCAGCTCATCCAGCGGGAAGTGAAAGACCCGCGGGTGGGCATGGTCACGGTAAACGCGGTCAAGGTCAGTCGTGACCTTGGCTACGCCGATATCTATGTGTCCCTGTTATCCACCGAAGAACTGACGGAGGAGTCTCCGGAAGTCAGGGAATCGATCGCGGTACTCAACAAGGCCTCGGGCTTTCTGAGAGGCCAGGTAGGGCGAGCGATGAAGCTTAGGGTAGTGCCCCAGTTGCGGTTTCACTTCGACACACTGCAGGGCTACAGCCGCAAGATGGATAGCCTCATTCGCGAGGCGGTTGGCGACAAGCCGGCCGTGGACCGAAATGAAAACGACGACCAGGACGACCCGGAGCGTAACGCTTGAGCCGCAGACGCAAAGGCCGTGACGTAAACGGTATCCTGGTTATCGACAAGCCGGCCGGAGTCACCTCCAACGGCATTCTTCAGCAGGTCAAGCGCCTGTTCGGAGCCGCCAAGGCAGGCCACACCGGCGCCCTTGATCCTCTGGCCACCGGCGTGCTGCCGCTGTGCTTTGGTGAGGCCACCAAGTTCTCCCAGATGATGCTCGACAGCGACAAGGCCTACATTGCCACCGCCCGGCTCGGAGTCCGAACCGAAACCGGTGACAGTGAGGGCGCTGTTGTTGCCGAGAAACCGGTACCCGAAGGGCTGACAGCCGACGTGCTGGAGCCCCTACTGGACGGTTTCCGGGGTGAAATCCAGCAGGTTCCCTCCATGTATTCGGCGCTCAAGCACAAGGGGCGTCCGCTCTACGAATACGCCCGGGAAGGGATCGAGGTGGAACGTCCGGCAAGGCCGGTGACCATCTACGAACTGACGCTCCTGGATATTCGGGAGAATGAGCTGGATATCGCGGTCAGCTGCACCAAAGGTACGTACATTCGCTCACTGGTTGAGGATATTGGTGAGGCCCTGGGTTGTGGTGCCCATGTAACGGCGTTACGCCGCACCATGGCATCCGGGTTTACCCTGGCCAACGCCCATGTGGTGAGCGACCTCGAGGCGATGCGCGAACGGGGTGAAAGCCTCGATGGCCTGCTCGTGGCGCCGGATGCCGCGCTTTCCATGTTCCCCGAGCACCGTCTGGCGGGGCCGGCGCTGGTATCGATCTTGAACGGACAACCGGTTAGAATACCAGGTCGGGCCTATGAAGGCTTCGTACGTCTCTATGCAAATGAGAGCGCGAACGAAAGCTTTGTGGGGCTGGCAGAAGCATTCCCGGAAGGCGAGCAGACCAATCTGGTCCCACGCCGACTGGTGAAGAGCAGCGGAAAGCGTTAGGCGCGCCGCTGTCTAGCCGGGCTGTAGAGATGCGCGGTTCGGCCGTATTCGAAAGCATCGCAAACAATGAGGTGAGTTATGGCACTTTCTGCCAACGAGAAAGCACAGATCGTTCAGGATTTTCAGCAAGGTGATGGCGATACCGGTTCCCCTGAAGTTCAGGTGGCACTGCTGAGCGCCAACATCAACAAGCTGCAGGATCACTTCAAGGCCAACAAGCAGGATCACCATTCCCGCCGCGGCCTGATCCGGATGGTAAACCAGCGTCGTAAGCTGCTGGACTACCTCAAGCGCAAGAACGCCGACCGTTACCTGGAGCTCATCCAGCGTCTGGGTCTGCGTCGCTAATCCGGGTCTCTACGACCTGAGGGCCGCGCCGGTGTTTCCGGTGGCAGCCGTCAACCAGCAGGCCCTTCGCGGGGTCTGCTGGTTGTGTTTTTCTCCCACTGCAGTTGGATTGTCTGTGTTATCGAAGGATTCCCTGTCGTAATGGAAAGCCGAAATTGATAGCAGGTTGTTGAAAAGCCCGGGCCCGGCGGCCTCTCGCATTTGCCGCCCTTCAGACCGGGGTTTTGCAACAGCCTGTTAGCTTTCAGACGGGTTGCTCTTCAGACCACAGCACATCATCTGCAGACCTATGGTTTCGAGCGCAGGGGCGTTCGGGACGAATCAATCTGGAACAGATAGACCAGGAGTTTTTTGTGGATCTGAAACCTTTCAAGAAATCATTCGAGCTTGGCGGCAAGACCGTCACTCTGGAAACCGGCCGTATTGCCCGTCAGGCAACCGGTTCCGTACTGGTAACCGTAGATGATATCTCCGTTCTCGGTACCGTTGTTGGCGCCAAGGAAGCGAAGCCCGGCCAGCCGTTCTTCCCGCTGACCGTGAACTACTTCGAGAAGACCTACGCTGTGGGCAAAATCCCCGGTGGCTTCTTCAAGCGTGAAGGTCGTCCTTCCGAGAAGGAAACACTGACTTCCCGCCTGATCGACCGTCCGATTCGTCCGCTGTTCCCGAACGGCTTCATGAACGAAGTTCAGGTCATCACCACGGTTATGTCCTCCAGCAAGAACCAGGATCCGGATATAGCTGCGATGCTGGCGGCTTCTGCTGCGCTGTCCATCTCCGGTATCCCGTTTGACGGCCCTATCGGTGCGTCCCGTGTGGGTTACACCAACGAGCGCGGTTACTTCCTGAACCCGACTTTCGAAGAGCTGGAAACCTCCCTGCTGGACATGGTTGTTGCCGGCACCGAAGACGCGGTTCTGATGGTGGAATCCGAAGCCAAGGGCCTGACCGAAGACCAGATGCTGGGCGGTGTTCTTTACGGCCACCAGGAAATGCAGACAGCGGTTGCCGCCATCAAGGAATTTGCCGCAGAAATCGGCAAGCCCCGTTGGGACTGGCAGCCGGCGGCCGAGAATACAGAGCTGCTGAACGCCATCAAGGCCGACTTTGCCGGTGCTATCGAGGAAGCCTACGGCATCCGCGACAAGATGGCCCGTTACGAGCGCCTGGGTGAGGTGAAAGCCGCTGCCGTTGAAAAACTGGCCGGTGAAGAGGAAGGCCAGCCTTCCGAAGACGAAGTTAAAAAGTACTTCGGCAAGATCGAGAAGAGTGTGGTTCGCCAGCAGGTTATCGATGGCAAGCCCCGGATCGACGGTCGTGACAACAAGACTGTCCGTCCGATTGAAATTGAAGTGGGCGTTCTGCCCAGCGTTCACGGTTCCGCCCTGTTTACCCGTGGCGAGACCCAGGCCATCGTGACCACCACGCTGGGTACCTCCCGCGATGTGCAGATCATTGATGCCCTGGAAGGCGAGCGCAAGGATCCGTTCCTGTTCCACTACAACTTCCCTCCGTACTCCGTGGGTGAAGCTGGTCGTGTGGGCACTCCGGGCCGCCGCGAAGTTGGTCACGGTCGTCTGGCCAAGCGTGGTGTTCTGGCGGTTATGCCGACCCTGGAAGAATTCCCGTACGCAATCCGTGCGGTTTCCGAGATCACCGAATCCAACGGTTCCAGCTCCATGGCCTCTGTCTGTGGTTCCAGCCTGGCGCTGATGGACGCAGGTGTGCCCATCAAGGCGCCGGTTGCCGGTATCGCCATGGGTCTGGTCAAGGAAGGCGACAAGTTCGCGGTACTGACTGACATCCTGGGTGACGAAGATCACCTGGGCGACATGGACTTCAAGGTTGCCGGTACCCAGGAGGGCGTAACTGCCCTGCAGATGGATATCAAGATCAATGGCATCACCGATGAGATCATGGAGCTTGCGCTCGAGCAGGCACACGCAGCGCGTCTGCACATCCTGGCCGAGATGAACAAGGTTATCTCTACCCCACGTGCCGAACTGTCTGCCCGTGCTCCGAGCATCACCACCATCAAGATCAACCCGGAGAAGATCCGTGACGTTATCGGTAAGGGCGGTTCTGTTATCCGCGCGATCTGTGACGAAACCGGTGCTTCCATCGATCTGGATGATGACGGCAACGTGAAGATCTACGCTGACAACCAGGAAGCTGCCCAGGCGGCGGTGAACCGGGTCAAGGAAATCACGGCTGAGATCGAAGTAGGTGCTATCTACAAAGGCCGCGTTGAGCGCATTGTGGACTTCGGTGCCTTCGTTAACATCCTGCCCGGCAAGGATGGTCTGGTGCACATTTCCCAGATCTCTGATCGCCGCATCGAGAACGTGACTGACGAGCTGAGCGAAGGTCAGGAAGTTCTGGTGAAGGTCCTGGATGTGGACAACCGTGGTCGCGTGAAGCTGTCCATGAAGGAAATCAAGGAAGGCGATCAGCCGACCGATTTCTCTGCCTGAGGGAACTTCCCCTGAACGGTAGGTCGGATTAGCCAAAGGCGTAATCCGACAAAGAAAAACCCGCCGCTCCTCCGGATTGGCGGGTTTTTTATTGCGACATAAACCGAATCACTTCCTTCCGATACCCGGGGATAACAAACGTCGCCCCGTGCGGCGTATCCGTCTGCAAAAACTCCTTGGGCTCCTCTGCAGCTTCGTACAGGGCCTCCCCATGATGAAACGGGATAATTCCATCCCGCACGCTGTGGATCACCATTACCGGCACCGGGCTGATCCTCGGAATATGATCCACGCCCTCATAGTCCTCAGAAATCGTCCAGCTCAGCGGAATCTGCAACGGCCAGGTAAGCCAGAATTCCCCCAGCTTCTCCCGGGCGATTCTACGGAAGCCTGAGAATGTGCCGTCCAGAATGACACCATCCAGGCGGGGCTGTTCTTCCCGCTGAGTCCATTCACTGGCCAGAGCGATTCCCAGTCCGCCGCCGAGGCTCTGGCCCAGTATGTATAGAGGCCGTTCACTCACTTCTGGCTTCTCAATCAGCCAACGCAGGCCGGTTTCGACGTCGTGCAGGGCGCCTTCGATGTCCGGGTCACCGGTGGATTTGCCGTAGCCCCGGTAGTCGATGGTAAAGACGTTGTAGCCTCTCTCGGGCAGCCACGCCACGTTGAGGATGTGGCTGCTGACGTTCTGGGCATTGCCGTGGAGGAAATAGACAGTGCCCCTGGCGCCACTCTCAGGCGTTTCTGCGGGTAGCCACCAGCCGTGCAGGGTTTCGCCGTCGGCGGTATCAAGGTAGACGTCGTCGTATTCGAGGTTTAGTCGGTCCGGGGTGATGTAAGTCACCCGATCCGGGTAGAAGAATACGCTGCTGCAACCGGATAGCAGCAGAAGGGCAACCAAAAGCCCGCTTAACCGGGCCTTGGTGGCGGTCAGAAGTAGGCGTTGATTCCGGCGTGCCATGCGCTCTGGTACCTGTCGTAGTGATGTTCGCGGGTAAACTCGGCAAACAGACTGAACTCGCGGCCGATGTGCCAGTTGGCTTTGGCGTAGAGCTGGTCCTGGCGGTGCTGGCTGCTGACAATCCAGGCCTTGGTTTTGGCACCGGCAAGCAGGCTGAACTGGTTGTTCTGATGGAGCAGGCCGATATCCGCGCCTGGAGCAGCATCGTAGCCTCGACGCAGGTCGTCGTCGATCTCCAGGTCGGCGGTGGCGATGGCAAAGGCCTGGGTCTGGTTGCCAAGGCGCCAGCTGCCGCCAGCTCCGCCCTCAAGGTAGGTGGTCAGGACCCGGTCGGTGCCGGTGTCGGTTCGGCGGCCACCAAACCCTACCTGCCAGGACAGTGGCGAGAAAAAGGCGTTCCGCGGGCTCAGGGAGCGGATTTCCACTCCGGTCAGCTGTTCCAGTTGAAGCTCGTTGTTATCTGTATACAGGCGCGCGTCGAGCCTGAGGAACTGAAGCTGGGCGCCGGTGCGGTAGCCGGCCGGCGGGTCCAGGAAGTCATGGTAGGCCGGGCGCAGGGTCAACTGGGTGAATTCCCTGTGGGCCTGCTGGCCAGCTCCAAGGCTCAGTCGGAACGTGTCATGGCCCTGGTCGTCTCTGACAACCGGCCTGGGCGGGTCTTCCGGTGGAGCGGCGTTGGTGATCTGGCTGCGCTCCCTCAACAGGTCATGGGAGAGCGGCGCGGCAATTTCACGGGGCCAGCCGTCGGCCTCGCTCTTGTAGCGAACATAGTCGTAGGTGGCGTCCAGAACATGGGCCCGCTGCTCGGCTGGCAGAGAGTTCACTTCATTGGCATCGGGGGCGACGTAGCCATTGGCAATTGCCGCCGCAAGCGTTTGGTGATCGTCGGGCAGAGTCGAGAGACTGTAAGCCACGGACGTGGCGGCCGAGGGCCGGTAATACACATCGCTGACCAGGTCCTTGTCCACTACCCAACGTACCGTGTCCGACGGGATGGCGTGAGTGCTTACTTCTCCCAGCAGGTCCGTGCCCGGGCGCGCGATGTCTATCAGTGCCAGCAGGCGGTAAGCGCAGTTTTCGTCGAAGAAGTAATAGTCGAAATTGCGATCTCTGATCTCCCAGGCGTGGGCGATCATCAGGTCCACTTCGTGCTGTGTGAGGTTCAGTTTGTACTCCCACAGGTCGCGATGTTCGATGTCCGAGTACAGCCGTATTTTTTCATAATAGGGCTGGACAGTGGTGATGCCGGGATAGCCGCCGAAAATGCCCTTATAGGCAAACAGAAGTTCACTGTCGTGGGCTGCCGCATCGGCAGCATAGGAAATCGTGTTGGCCAGCAGCAGGTTGGTTTCTTCGTCATCCTGGGGTGGGTCCAGGCGCAAAAACGTATGGCCGAACATGGAAGAGGGGCTGTTCAGGTAAGAGGCGGCAAACACCAGGGTTACCGTCTCGGTGTTCAGTGTTTCCGACCATTCCCGGTAACCGGGGCACTCGATTTCCGGGAGCGACAGATCGAGTTGCTGGCTTAGCCAGGTTTCCCTGGCCGGGAAACGGCAGCGGGCATGGTCATCACCTTCGCCGGGCCTCTGGATAGCTTCAAGGGTTGCTTCCAGCTCTGCCTGTGGTGAGTGTTTGCCGTCTTCGCTCAGAAAAAAGGCCGGATCGTCGGCCTGGCTGGTATATCCATCGCCAAAGGTGTCGGGCTGATAATGGATAAGTGTGAGCCAGGCAGGATCGAGATGGATTTTGGATGTGTTTTCAGGCGTATTAGCCTGGGTTGGCAGGCTGACTGCAAGCCAGATCAGCGCTGGCCCAATGCGAAGCATGTTGCCCATGGGTGTTTACTGCATCCGGGGTTGAACGGTATGGAGGATGGAACAATGCGCCGTCCCTGGCGCATGAGAGTCCATTCAATGAGTCAGTATCAGGCTGCTACGTACTTGCTGAGTGACTCGTTTTTCTCCAGCAGCGCGACGATGGCATCGACCGCTTCGCCGGAGGTGGTGTCAGAGCTCGGGAAAATGGTGGCAAAGTTATCCTGCAGGACTTTCCGGAAGGCATCGCGATCCGCTTCGTCAACCCCCAGAAGTACTGCCAGAGTGTCCAGGTTCTCGCCGGAACCGCGGGACATGTCACGGGCGACCTTGTCGATGTTGCTGTCCATGTACATAGCCATGGACTGAACGGACTGGTTGGTTTGGCAGCCAAGGGTGCCTGAAGTCATGCCAAAGGTCTGGTTACCAAAGGTCCCGTTGGTGGTAGCGGCCAGTACATGGGGGGCAATGCCGGATTGTCCTTTCCAGATCATGGCGCCTACTCCACAGCCCGGTTGGGCAAAGGCCATGGAGGAGGCACCCAGAAGAATTGCACCTGCGATCAGTTTTTTCATTATCCACTCCTTTCTGTGGTTTAAAGCTCTCGTCGCAATACACAATGCTGCCCCTGACGTGGAGCAGCATTGCGAAAACGGCCCTGACTGGTCTTGTGGAGACAGGTTGACCGTTGATTTGAGTATAGTTGATCTCCAGCCAACGCAAGTTTAAAGATTGGTGAGTAATTGATTCGGCCCACAAAAAAAACCGGTGCATGTTGCCACACACCGGTTTTGACCTTGCTTTCAGGAGGTTTTGATCAGCCGCCCAGGTAGGCGTTCTGAACATCCGGGTTTTCCAGCAGATTCTTGCCGGTGTCGTGCAGGCGAATCTTGCCGGTTTCCAGCACGTAGCCCCGGTCGGCCAGGTTCAGCGCCTGGTGAGCGTTCTGCTCCACCAGGAAGACGGTGATGCCTTCCTCGCGAAGCTGGCCGATGATCTCAAAGATCTGCTTGATGATCAGCGGTGCCAGGCCCAGCGATGGTTCATCGAGGATGATCATGTTGGGTCTGCTCATCAGTGCCCGCCCGATGGCCAGCATTTGCTGCTCGCCGCCGGACATGGTTCCGGCGCGCTGATGCTCGCGTTCCTTGAGGCGCGGGAAGAGCTCATAGACGTGCTGCTGGCTCTTGCGGATTTCTGCCTTGGTGTTGAAAAAACCACCCATGTGGAGGTTTTCTTCCACCGTAAGGCCGGAGAATATCCGCCGTCCCTCAGGAACGATGGCAATGCCGGAACGCATGATCTGGGCGGTGGGCTCGCGGGTAATCTCACGGCCCTCCAGGAAAATGCGACCGGAACTGGCCTGGGGATTGCCGCAAACGGTCATCAGCAAGGTCGTCTTGCCGGCGCCGTTGGCGCCGATCAGCGAGACGATCTCACCCTTTTTGACCTCGACAGACACCCCGTGCAAGGCCTCGATCTTGCCGTAATGGGTATGGACATCTTCTAGTACTAGCATGTGGTTACCTCAGGCCTCGCCCAGATAGGCTTTGATCACGTCGTCGTTCTGGCGGATTTCTTCCGGTGTGCCACTGGCCAGGGGGCGACCCTGGTTGATGACGTTGATGCGATCGGAAATATCCATTACCAGGCTCATGTCGTGCTCAATCAGCACCACGGAAACGTTGTAGTCCTCTTTCAGGCTGACGATCAGCTGATTGAGTTCCTTGGTTTCCGCCGGGTTGAGGCCGGCTGCCGGCTCGTCGAGCATTAACAGCTTGGGCTCGGTCACCATGCAGCGGGCAATCTCCAGACGCCGTTGTTGGCCATAGGCGAGGTTGCCGGCTTCCCGGTTGGCCAGGTCAAGCAGGCCAACCCGATCCAGCCAGTAGGCGGCCCGATCCAGGGATTTCTGCTCTTTGGTCCGGTAACTGGGGGTTTTGATCAGGCCAGAAATCAGGTTGGTGTTCAGGTGGCGGTGTTGAGCCACCAGCAGGTTTTCCACCACCGTCATCTGGCTGAACAGCCGCACATGCTGGAAAGTGCGCACCATCCCCAGTCGGGAGATCTTGTAGTCGGGTTTACCCTGTACTTCTCTCCCCTCGAACAGGATCTTGCCGCCGGTCGGTTTGTAAAAACCGCTCATGCAGTTGAATACGGTGGTTTTGCCGGCCCCGTTGGGACCAATGATGGACACGATTTCGTGTTCCTGAACGTCCAGAGACACTTCGTCTACCGCCAGCAGGCCGCCAAAGCGCATGGACAGATTCTGTACTTCAAGCATCGTCTGTCACTCCTGCCTTTTCAGTTCAATGTGAATGCGGCGCATGGGCATCAGGCCTTGCGGACGCCAGACCATCATCAGCACCATGGCGGCGCCGAAGATCAGCATGCGGTACTCGGAGAATTCACGGGCCAGTTCGGGCAGGATGGTGACGGCGATCGCCGCCAGTACCACACCGATCTGTGAGCCCATGCCGCCGAGTACCACGATGGCCAGGATGATGGCGGATTCGAGGAAGACAAACGATTCCGGGCTGATAAAGCCCTGCTTGGAGGCGAACACGGTGCCGGCAAAACCGGCAAAGAAGGCTCCAATGGTAAAAGCGGACAGCTTCACCGCGGTGCGGCTCAGGCCCAGGGAGCGGGCAGCGATTTCATCTTCCCGCAGTGCTTCCCAGGCCCGACCCACGGGCATCCGCATGAAGCGACGGATGACCAGTGCGGTAAATACCGCCAGAACCAGGGCAATCAGGTACAGGAAGATCACCTTGTGCTCACCGCTGTAGGCGATACCGAAGGTTTCGTGGAACGAGGTGTTGCCTTCTTCCTTCACCCGACGACCGAATTCCATGCCGAACAGGGTCGGATCAGGGATGCCACCAATGCCGTTGGGGCCGCCAGTCAGGGTTGTCCAGTTATTCAGCAATATCCGGATGATCTCGCCGAAACCCAGGGTGACGATGGCCAGATAATCCCCTCGTAGCCTGAGTACCGGAAAGCCGAGCACAAGGCCAAACAGGGCGGCGAGCAGTGCGCCGATGGGCAGTGCCAGCCAGAACGAGATGCCCAGGTACTGTGACAGTAGTGCAAAGGTATACGCACCTACGGCATAGAAGGCCACATAGCCAAGATCCAGCAAGCCGGCCAAACCAACCACCACGTTCAAGCCGAGGGCCAGCATGATGTAGATCAGCACCAGCGTGGCCAGATCCACTGCACCACGGGATACGAAGAAAGGCCAGAACAAGGCAAGAACCACAATGCCGGTCAGCACCCAGGACTCAATCTTGGCCCGGCGGTTTTCCGCCATGGGCTCCTTGCTGGATTGGGGCAGGGGATGCGGGAGACTCCTGAGGGTCCCCATGATCTGGTCCCGGAATAGCTGGAACAGGAATACGATCACCGCAGCGAGCAACACCATGACAATGGTACTGGCATCGGCCCCGGTCAGGGTCACGTTGATGCCCTGGGCCTCAAGATTGAAGCCGATGATCGGGTAGGAAATGATCAGTGTAATGATCGCGCAGAAGAGCGCGTGTCTGAAATTATTAGCAGCCATCAGATCTTCTCAACCTCCGGTTTGCCAAGCAGGCCGGTGGGTTTGAACAGCAGAATCAGGATCAGCAGGCTGAACGAGATCACATCCTTGTATTCACCGCTGAGGTAGCCGGAGGTCATGCTCTCTGCCACGCCCAGTATCAATCCGCCCAGCATCGCACCAGGGATGCTGCCAATGCCGCCAAGTACCGCTGCGGTAAAGGCTTTCAGCCCGGCAATGAAGCCGAACAGAGGATCGACCGAACCGTAGTACATGCCCAGGAGCAGGCCGGCAACCGCCGCAAGTGCCGCACCGATTACAAAGGTTGCGGAAATGATGCGGTTGGTGTCGATGCCCAACAGGTTGGCCATGCCCAGGTCCTGTGACACCGCACGGCAGGCACGGCCAGTCCGTGAGCGTGATATGAACAGGGACAGGGCTGTCATACAGATCAACGTGGTGATGAAGATGGTTATCTGCATATAGGACAGGGACATCTGGAAGCCGTCACCGGAACCGAAGTTGAAACCGCCGTCGATCAGCGCCGGAAAACCGATGTTCCGGGAGCCCTGTGCCAGATGAACGTAGTTCTGGAGGAAGATGGACATGCCGATGGCGGAGATCAGCGGGATCAGGCGATGACGCCCCCGCACAGGCCTGTAGGCCACCCGTTCCACTGCCCAGCCCATGGAGCTGGAGACGATCATGGCGCAGAGCAGCGCGACGATCAGTATCAGAGGTAGCCAGGCAATACCAAGAGCGGCGAGGCCGGTAATGGCAATCAGCGCCGTGTAGGCACCGATCATATAGATTTCACCATGGGCAAAGTTGATCATGCCGATGATGCCGTAAACCATCGTGTAGCCGATGGCGATCAGGGCGTAGGTGCTCCCGATCGTCAGCCCGTTGATGAGCTGCTGAGAGAAATAAAGGAGGTCTTGCATTGTTATGGGACTCCGAAAGCCTGCTCCCTCCGCTACCACACCCCATGCCCGGGATATCCGGGCAGGAAGTGGGGGAGGATCAACAGGAGCCTAGAAAAACACCTTCTCCCGGATCGCGGTGAGAAGGTGCTCTCATGATTACCGTTTGTTAACGATTTTGGCTCAGTTTACCGGAGTTTTGCTTCCATCTGAATGCCATTCGTACACAACAAACTCGAACGACTTCATGTCGCCCGCTTTGTCGTATTCAACGGTGCCGATCGGAGTCTGGAAGGTGCCTTCGCGCAGGGCGGCAGCAACATCAAACGGATCGGTGGAGCCCGCGGCTTCAATGCCTTCGGCAACCAGTTGCACGGCAGTGTAGGAGGTCAGAACGAACGGACCGGAGGGATCCTCGCCTTTGTCTTCGAACGCTTTAACCAGCGCCTGGTTTTCGGCTTTCTGGTCGAACGCCGGTGGCAGGGTTACCAGCAGGCCTTCGGCGGCTTCGCCGGCGATGGTGTTGATGTCCTTGTTACCCACGCCCTCGGGGCCCATGAAGCGGGCGTCCAGGCCAGCGGAGTCAGCCTGGCGCAGGATCAGACCCAGTTCCGGGTGGTAACCGCCATAGTAGACGTAGTCCACATCAGCCTGCTTGAGTTTGGTGACCAGTGAGGAGAAATCCTTGTCACCAGCGGTGATACCTTCGAACATGGCGATTTCAACGCCCGCGTCCTTCAGGGTGTCACGAACGGCGGTGGCAATACCTTCACCGTACTGCTGCTTGTCGTGGACAATAGCAACGCGCTCCGGGCTCTGGGAGGCAATGTAACGGGCCGCGACCGGACCCTGCATGCTGTCCAGGCCGATGGTACGGAACACCAGTTCATAGCCACGCTCGGTGATTTCCGGGCTGGTGGAAGCCGGGGTCACCATCAGAATGCCTTCGTCTTCGTAGATGTCGGAAGCCGGCTGGGTGGAGCTTGAACACAGGTGACCGATCACGAAGCGTACGCCGTCGTTGACCAGACTGTTGGCAACGGTAACGGCCTGCTTGGGATCACACACGTCGTCGTATTCCACGGCAACCAGCTCTTCACCCATAACACCGCCGTTGGCGTTGATCTGCTCGATCGCCATGCGGGCACCGGAGAATTGCATGTCACCATACTGGGCAACGGGACCTGTCATGGGGCCGGCAATACCGATCTGGATTTCTGCAGCGGCGTGGCCGGCGCCCATCAGGGCTACGGAAGTACTAACAGCGGTTACGAGTTTTTTTACTGAAGTTCTCATTGAGTCTGTCCTGTTTTATTTCAGGGTTATTCTTGTCTTCTCAGAGAGTTAAACAAACACCACACCTCACTGCTTGTCAAGCCAGGGGGCTGGCGTTTGCTCCGGAACACGGGCCTGTCTGCAAAGGCAAATCCCGTGCCGCTCTGAGCGGTGTCACGCATCCGTGCCGTCTTCTTCATCCTGTGAGACCAGCGCCCGGAAGCTCTCATGTTCACGTAGCTGGTCAAAACTCACGTCTACGGAAGCATCGTCGCGGTATGCCTCCGAAATTTCAATAGCTTTCTTCAAGGTACTGACTGCGTCCTCCCAGCGGCCGATTTCCGCATAGGCGCATGCCAGCTGATAGTGCGCGTGGCCATTATCCGGTGCAAGTTTCAGTGCTCGCTGGCAGAGACTGATGGCCCACAGCGGTTCCTGCATTTCCAGAACGGCGTCGGCCTTGTAGCTCAAAGCCTCCACATCATCCGGGCGAAGATCCAGAATCTGATCGTAGGCAGCGATCTTGTTCTGGTGTGAGGTTTCCTGGCTGGCTTTGAGCCAAAGGGAATGCACTTCGTTAGTGCGCTCAATCTCGGCCTGGTTCTGGTGGATAATGTCGGATTTCTGCTTCAGCTGTTCTTCGATGAATTCGAGTCGCTTCTCGTATTCAATCACCAATTCGTTAACCCGCTTTTCCGCCAGGCTGGTTAGCTGGTTCCGCATATCCCGGATGGAATTCCAGCCGATAACCACGAGAATGGAGGTTGCGCCCGCTATCAGGTAAAAGAAGTAGGTAACAGTGTCAGTGGCGTAGGACATGGTTTTGTCGGCAACCGACAGTTCCTTGTCGACCACCTTTTCGATCAGTTCCGCCCTGGTGTTTTGCATCTCCTTGCGAAGTGCCTTGCTTTCCTCAAGCAAATACAGCTCCACGAAGGGTGTGTACATGGGCTTTTCCAGGGTCTTGATGCTCTCTTCCAGGTCTTCCGCGGTGAGCTCTTTTTCAGGTCCCAGCTCATCCTGGCCATAGAGGGTGCCGGCGAATGTCGTCATGAAAAGAAAAGGCAGCAAAAACTTGATCATCGGGCGCAATCCGTCCGTCTGTCTGTCGAAAAGAAATAAAGTCGTGACCTTAGCATAGTGGCTGGCCGAAAAAATGCCGGGAATCTCCCTGACTTGCAATTCTCGGTACAAAGACCTCTAATAGTTAGGGGTATAAATAAATTGCCAATACCGAATCGGAGTATTGCTGTGAATAGTTATGAAGATGTGCTGGTGGCTTTAAGACGTGTCATCCGGGCGACAGACCTTCACTCAAAGCGGCTGAGCAAGCATGCCGGGCTGACCGGGCCACAGTTGCTGATCATGAGAACGATTCGGGATCTTGGCGAAGTGACCATCGGCACCATTGCCGACAAGGTCAGTCTTAGCCAGGCAACGGTAACGACGATTCTGGACCGGCTCGAGCACCGGAATCTGGTGTACCGGGTACGCAGCACTCAGGACAAGCGGAAGGTGCATGCTCACCTGACCGACGAAGGGGCGGATCTGCTGGCCCGGGCGCCGAATCCGCTGCAGGAGGATTTCATCAAGAAATTCCAGAGCCTGGCAGAGTGGGAGCAGACCATGATTCTGGCCTCACTTCAGCGGGTGGCCAATATGATGGATGCCGATGATATTGATGCGTCGCCGGTGCTGACCGTGGGGTCGGTTCTGAAGGACGACGGGTGGAAAGAGAAAGCCTGAGCAATGGTGTCGGATTACGACCCGTTGGGTCTAATCCGACCTACAATTCAGCTATCCAAACTCGTAGGTCGGATTAGCGAAGCGTAATCCGACAAACCCGCTTCCATCAATGCACCGAAGACCCGCTCTTGGGCTTATTGCCAAAGCACACCTGGAACACATCGCTGTAATGCTTGGCGAAGTTCACCACCAGACCTTCCTTAAGATACTCCGGCAGTTCTTCATAGTCGCCACGGTTCGCTTCCGGCAAGATCAGGTTGCTGATTTTCTGCCGGCGCGCCGCAATGACCTTCTCCCGAATACCGCCCACCGGCAGCACCTGTCCGGTCAGCGTAAGCTCACCGGTCATGGCGATGTTTTGCTGCGGCGCTTCTTTGCGGGCGATGGACAGCAGTGCGGTGGCCATGGTGACTCCGGCGCTCGGGCCGTCTTTGGGCGTGGCTCCCTCGGGTACGTGCAGGTGCACGAAGGATTTGTCGAAGAAAGTCGGGTCGCCCTTGAAGCGTCTTAGGTTGGATGACACATAGCTGTAGGCGATCTCGGCGGACTCCTTCATCACATCCCCCAACTGACCGGTCAGTTTGAAGCCGCGCTGAGAGCTGTGGATTCTGGATGCCTCGATGCTCAGCGTGGCCCCGCCCATGGCGGTCCAGGCCAGGCCGGTGACGACGCCGGTGCCTTTGAGGGATCTCTCTTTCTTGAACGATGGCTGCCCGAGGTAACTCTGCAGATCCGAAACACCCACCTTCACCGGCTGATCCGGGTTCTCCAGCAGCTTCACGATGCCCTTGCGCAGTATCTTGTGAAGCAGCTTTTCCAGGCTCCGCACGCCAGCTTCGCGGGCATAGCCCTCAATAACCTGCTTGATGGCGGCGTCTGTGATGTTGAACTGCTTTTTCAGCAGACCGGCCCGCTTCAGCAGCCTGGGCAGCAGGTAGTGCTTGGCGATGGCCAGCTTTTCTTCCGCGATGTAACCGGACAGGCGAATAACGTCCATTCGGTCGAGCAGTGGCCGCGGAATCGTATCGAGCTGGTTGGCGGTGCAGATGAATAGTACCTTGGACAGGTCCATGCGGACGTCCAGATAGTGGTCCAGGAAGTCACGGTTCTGTTCCGGGTCCAGGGTCTCCAGCAGGGCTGAAGCAGGATCGCCCTGGAAAGACGCACCGATCTTGTCGATTTCATCCAGCATGATGACCGGATTCGCCACCTTGGAATCTTTCAGTGCCTGGACAAACTTGCCCGGCATGGCGCCAATGTAGGTGCGGCGGTGGCCCTTGATTTCCGCTTCATCCCTCATGCCACCAACGCTGAAGCGGTAGAATTTCCGGCCCAGTGCATCCGCCACGGAATGGCCGATTGATGTCTTGCCAACACCGGGCGGGCCCACCAACAGGAGGATAGAGCCGCTGACCTCGCCCTTGAAGGTCCCTTCGGCCAGGAACTCGATGATGCGATCTTTTACATCGTCCAGGCCGTCGTGATCCCGGTCCAGGATCCGGCGGGCTTCGGCCAGATCGAAGTGGTCTTCCGAGTGGACGCCCCAGGGAACCTGGGTCAGCCAGTCCAGATAATTACGGGTGACACCATATTCCGGCGAACCCTGTTCCAGCACCTGCAGTTTTTCGATTTCATCGTTGAAGCGCTCCTGAACAGCCTCGGGCGGGTTGAGCTCATCCATGCGCTGCTGGAAACGCTCCACATCGGCTGTCTTGTCGTCCTTGGCCATGCCCAGCTCGCGCTGGATCACCTTCAGTTGTTCCTTCAGGAAGAACTCCCGCTGGTGCTTCTGGACCTTGGCGTTTACCTCTTCGCTGATTTCCGACTGCAGCCGGGCGACTTCCTGCTCCTTACGCATCAGCAACAGGACCTTCTCCATGCGGCGGAGCAGGGGCACGGTGTCGAGCACGTCCTGCAGTTCATTGCCCGGGGCACTGGTCATAGAGGCGCCGAAATCGGCAAGCGGGGAGCTGTCGTCCGGGCCGAACCGGGACAGGTATTGTTTTACTTCTTCGCCATAGAGAGGGTTGGTGCGCAGCAGCTCCTTGATCGCGCTGATTATGGCCAGGGTGTAGGCCTTGAGCTCGTCTGCGTCTTCTTCCGGTTCTGTCGGGTATTCAACTTCCACCAGGTAGGGCGGCTTGCGACGCAGCCACTGGACGATCCGGAAGCGCTGCAAACCCTGAGCAATAAACTGGACCTTACCACTGTCGTTCTGGGCATGATGCACGCGCACGGCGCAGCCCACCGTCTCCAGCTGTTCACTGGCAGGGATGCCGTCTTCCGTTTCCTGCTCTTCCACAAAACAGATGCCCATGACCTTGTGATCGGTCTCGCCGACCCGTTTCAGGGTTTCCTGCCACGGATTCTGGTTCACCACGACCGGCTGAACCTGGGCCGGAAAGAAAGGCCGGTTCGAAACCGGCAGCACATACATGCGCCGGGGCATCATCTGCTGGGGAAGGGCGAGGCTTTTGCTATGCTCGTCCTTGCCGATGTATTCGGTCACGTCCTCTTCGAATTCCTCAAGTGAATCGTTTTGCGTGTCATCATTCATGCCGCGAGCATCCATCCGGAAAGGTTGTGAATCCGCCCGGGACGGGCTGCTGAGTGGTTGTCCCGGAGCGTTGCTTACTAGCTATGTAACGGCAGATACGGTGATTTCAAGGAGTTGGCCTTGACTACCTGGCGCTTGAATTTCCACGACTTGGCCCCATGTCCCTGACAACTCCGAACGATTCATTCGACTTTTTCAGGTGCCCTGCATGAGCAATTCTCCCTACATCTTTGAAGCCACCATGGAAAACTTCCAGCAGAAGGTTATGGAAGCCTCTGCCAGCACGCCCATCCTGGTGGATGTCTGGGCCGAGTGGTGCGCTCCCTGCAAGCAGTTGATGCCGCTACTGGAAAAGCTTGCCGACGATTACCAGGGCGCGTTCATGCTGGCCAAGGTGAATGCCGACGAGCAGGAACAGCTCACATCCAGCCTGGGTGTGCGCAGCCTGCCCACCGTCATCCTGGTCAAGAACGGCCAGGCCGTGGATGGCTTCAACGGCGCCCTGCCGGAGAGCGAAATCCGTAAGGTTCTGGACAAGCATGTGGAAGCTCCCAAGGAAGACCCTTACGAAAAGGCCCATCGGATCTGGGAAGAAGGGGACGTCGAGGGAGCGCTGGCCATCCTGTCCCAGATGAATCAGGAGGATCCGGAAAATCTGAAGGTCCTGATCGATCTGGCCCAGCTGAAGGCAGAAATGGGGGACCTGGAGACGGCTGAACAGGTGCTTGATAGCCTGCCGCCGGAAGAGAAGATGCAGCATCAGGCCAAGCAACTGGCGGCCCGGATCAAGTTTCTCAAGCAGTCTGCCGAGTTGCCACCGATCAAGGATCTTGAGATGGCCCTTGAGCAGGATCCGAAAGACCCGAACGCACTGCACCAGTTGGCGCTTCATCACGTATTACAGGAAAATAACGCCGAGGCCATGGACCTGCTGATCCGCCTGATGCGGGTAGACAGCAAATACAAGGACGAAGTGGCCAAGACAACGCTGATTGAGCTGTTCGACAAGCTGGGCAACAACAACCCGGATGTACGGACCTATCGCCGGAAGCTCTATACCCTGATGCACTGATCGTTTGGCGTTAGCCAAACACGACGTAGGTCGGGTGGAGCCCAAGGCGAAACCCGACTGGTATTTCCGCAATGCTCATACTCCCGCCCCAACCCGACAACTGCGAACTTTGCGAACGCCCGGTTGCCAGGCTCACCCGGCACCACCTGATACCCAAACACCTGCACCGCAAAAAACGCTTTCAGAAGCTGTTCTCCAAGGAAGATCTCATCACCCGAACGCTCTGGGTGTGCCGTCCCTGCCACAACGCTATTCACAAAGCCCGTTCGGAATACGAGTTGGGTCTGTACTTCAACACCCGGGAAAAGCTGTTGGAGCTGGAGGAAATGCGGACGTTTGTTGAGTGGCTCAAGGACAAGCCGGAGGGGTTTGTGCCGAAGTTTCGAAGGGGCTGAACGAAAGAGGGCCAGATGGGAGCTCCCATCTGGCCCTCTTTGCACAAAGGCAATGAGCTTTTAGCCGTTGCCCTTCTTCATCTCTTCATACTCATCCTCAAAGAAGAATTTCTCTTCTCCGAAGGCCGGTTCCAGCTCATGCAACCAGGTGGCTGTCTCGCTGTACTTGGCAAAGAACGGGCGTTGTACCCAGTCCGGGTTGCGGCCCTGCAGGAAGCGCAGCACGAATACCTTTTCGCCGTGGATTTCGGTAATACCCTGAACCTCTACCTTCCCGGGGCCGGCGCTCATGGAGGGGCCGCGGGCGGTGCGGGCCAGGCCGCTGACCTTTTTCATGGCGTCCCGATAAATGTGGAAGGCCTCAACCAGGGGCACTTCAAAGTAGTTCTTGGCGCCGGTGTCCCGTTCTACAAACATGTAGTAGGGGATGATGCCCAGCTGCACTTCTTTCTTCCACAGTTTGGCCCAGGCGTCGGCGTCGTCATTGACGTGCTTGATCAGCGGGCCCTGGGCGCGGATCTCGGCACCGGTGGCACGAATGCGGCGGATGGCCTCTTCGGCAATCTCGGTGGTGATTTCCTGCCAGTGGTTGTAGTGGGCCATGATCGCCACGTGTTTGCCGGCATCCACGAGACGGGCGAACAGGTCGATCAGTTCGTCGGCATCCTTGTCGGTCACGAAGCGGTAGGGCCAGAAGGTGAGGGCCTTGGTGCCGATGCGGATGGTCTGGATGTGATCGAACTCCGGCTGCAACAGCGGTTCCAGATACTGCACCAGGTTCTTGGTCTTCATGACCATCGGGTCACCGCCGGTTACCAGCAGGTCGGTTACCTCGGTGTGCTCCTGCAGGTAGCCGTGAAGCTTCTCGGCTTCGGTGCTGGCCATTTTCAGGTCCTTGTCACCCACAAACTGCGCCCAGCGGAAACAGAAGGTGCAGTAGGAGTGGCAGGTTTGACCCTGGGCCGGGAAAAACAGCACCGTCTCGCGGTACTTATGCTGAACGCCGTCCAGCACTTCACCGTCCAGCTCCGGCATGTTCATTTCCATCTGGCCGGCCGGGTGCGGGTTCAGTTCATCCCGGATTTCCTTGGCGACGGCCTGGATCTCTTTCTTGTCGGCACCTTCCCGGTGCATTGTTGCCATGCGTTCGTAATGCTCGTCTTTCAACATGCCTTTCTGGGGGAAGACAAGCTGATAGATCGGGTCGTTGGGCACCTTGTCCCAGTTGATCAGTTCATTGATCACATATTCGTTGACTCGAAATGGCAGCACGCTGGCTACCACTTTCATTTCAAACAGGGTCTCTTCAGGGAGATTCTGAATGACTTCAATCTTGTCGAGCTGGCGGTCCGTGTAGACCTTGAAACGCCGTTCCTCGAACTCCGTAGTGGGAATCCGGTTCGGAAAGGTGACGATGGAGTTCATAGATCGCCCTCTGTTGGTGCCAATGACAAAAAAGTGGTCCGACCACTTTTTCGGTGGTTAAAAATCAGGCAGGCGAGTATACATAAATCGGGAATTATTTTCAGGTCTAATCAAAAAGTTCCGGTAAATCAGGAAAATGCAGGAGAGTATCGGGCGGAAAATTCAATAAAAATCGCCAAATGCAGCGAATAAGCGGCGAATTGCAGTAAGTGGATCGTTTAGCGTGGTAATCAATTTTTCTGTTGATAAGAATGCTACGACATTGGTCGCAATCTGGTTGTCTGTTGGTCCAAAAACGGTCATTCTTCCGTAAGTAACCGAAAGAAGTCCGCTCGAAAAGGATGTTCGTAGGGCTTTGATTGAACTTGATAGCTAAAATGTAGTAAAAATACTACGTAATCAGGTGGGCCAATCCACGCACTTCGCCGGCGAGCCGGTCATCCTTTGGGCCAAAAGCCCGTGAATCGGGGGCGATCAGACAGGAAAAGTGTGAAAGCTGTTCTATGCTTTGTACAGGTTCTGTGTACTGGGAGCCGGTACACCTGTCAGGCTGAAAATACCCACAACAAAACACTGCATTCCATCGCAGCTTATCGACACCGCAACGCGCCAGGCTGCTGATCGTGGCGGCGCTGCACTTTTTGATGCCAAGGGGAGGGTTTGATGTACCAGGACGATGATCCCATTGAAACCAGTGAATGGCTGGATGCGCTGGAATCTCTGATCGAGAACGAAGGCGTAGACCGGGCCAAATACATTCTTGAGAGGCTCTCCGAGCGGGCGAGCCGCGATGGAACCGAGCTGCCGTATTCCATAACCACGCCGTTCCGGAACAGTATTCCGGTTTCCCAGCAGGCGCCGATGCCCGGCGACCTCTTTATGGAGCGCCGTATCCGTTCCCTGATCCGCTGGAATGCCATGGCCATGGTTATGCGTGCCAATCAGCGTCCCGGTGACCTTGGCGGGCATGTTTCATCGTTCTCGTCGGCGGCGACGCTTTACGATGTTGGCTTCAACTACTTCTTCCACGGTGGCGACGAAAAGCGCGAGTCCGACCTTGTTTACTTCCAGGGCCACTCTTCACCGGGCATTTATGCGCGCTCCTTCCTTGAGGGGCGCTTCGACGAGAAAGATCTCGACAAATACCGTGAGGAAGTCGATGGCACTGGCCTCTCTTCCTATCCGCACCCCTGGCTGATGCCGGAATACTGGCAGTTCCCGACGGTTTCCATGGGCCTCGGTCCGATTCAGGCGATCTACCAGGCACACGTAATGAAGTACCTGGACAGCCGTGAACTCATCGAGATGGGCGACCGCAAGGTGTGGTGTTTTGTCGGCGACGGCGAGTGCGACGAGCCGGAAACCCTGGGTTCCATCTCTATGGCCGGCCGGGAAAATCTCAGCAACCTTATCTTCGTTGTTAACTGCAACCTGCAGCGTCTGGATGGTCCTGTTCGTGGTAATGGCAAGATCATGCAAGAGCTTGAGGGTGTCTTCCGGGGTGCTGGTTGGAACGTGCTGAAAGTCGTCTGGGGTCGCCACTGGGATCCGCTGTTCGAGAAGGACAAGGACGGCAAGATGCAACGGGCCATGGACGAGGTCTGCGACGGCGAGCTGCAGAACTTCAAGAGTAACGGCCCGGCTTACACCCGCAAGCACTTCTTCGGTAAGTATCCGGAAACGGCCAAGCTTGTTGAGGGCCTCTCTGACGAGGAAATCAACAAGCTTAACCGTGGTGGTCACGACCCATACAAGATCTACGCGGCATACCACCACGCCATCCATAACAACGGTGGCCGGCCAACCGTTATCCTGGCTCACACCATCAAGGGCTATGGCTTCGGTGAAGCCGGTGAGGCGCAGAATACAGCCCATTCCCTGAAGAAGCTGGATATTGAGCAGCTGAAGTCATTCCGCGACCGCTTTGCGGTGCCGCTGAAGGACGAAGAGCTCAAGGACGTTCCCTACTACCGGCCAGCGCCGGATAGTCCGGAAATTGTCTATATGAAGAAGCGTCGGCAGGAGCTCGGTGGCTTCTATCCCAAGCGCCGCAAGGACTGCCAGCCGCTGCAGATTCCGGAGCTGGACATCTTCAAGGCGGTGCTGGACGGTTCCGGTGATCGGAAAATCTCCACCACTATGGCGTTCGTCCGCATCCTGACGGCCCTGACCAAAGACAAGCGCATCGGCAAGCGGGTTGTCCCGATCGTGCCGGACGAAGCCCGGACCTTCGGTATGGAAGGCATGTTCCGTCAGCTCGGCATCTACACGGCCGAGGGACAGAAGTACGTGCCGGAAGATCGTGATCAGATCATGTACTACCGGGAAGACAAAAAGGGTCAGATCCTTGAGGAAGGTATCAACGAGGATGGCTCCATGGCGGCCTGGATGGCAGCGGCAACGTCATACAGCACCAACAACTTCCCTTTGATTCCGTTCTACATCTTCTACTCCATGTTCGGCTTCCAACGGGTAGGCGACCTGGCGTGGGCTTCCGGTGACATCCAGGCCCGTGGCTTCCTGATCGGTGGTACCGCTGGCCGGACCACCCTGAACGGCGAAGGTCTGCAGCACCAGGACGGTCACAGCCATGTGCTGGCCAACACCATTCCGAACTGTAAGGCCTACGATCCGGCCTACGGCTACGAAATGGCCGTGGTGCTCCGCAAGGGCATGAAAGAGATGTTCGAGGACAACCAGAACGTCTTCTACTACCTGACCATCGAAAACGAGAACTACGAACAGCCGGCAATGCCCAAGGACTGTGAAGACGGCATCATCAAGGGCATGTACAAGTTCGAGTCTGTTGAAACCAAGGGGCGCAAGAAAACCCCGCGGGTTCAGCTGCTCGGTGCTGGCGCGATTCTCAACGAGGTGCGCGCAGCAGCCCAGATGCTGAAAGACGACTGGGGTGTAGCCTCTGACGTGTGGAGCGTGACCAGCTTCAACGAGCTTGCCCGTGAAGGCCAGCACATTGAGCGCTGGAACCGTCTGCACCCGGACGACAAGCCCAAGAAGGCCTACGTAACCCAGTGCCTGGAGAAGCAGGACGGACCAGTGGTGTCTTCGACTGATTACATCAAGCTGCACTCCGAGCAGCTCCGGGCGTTCATTCCCAAAACCTACCTGACTCTCGGTACCGACGGCTTTGGCCGGAGCGATACCCGGGAGAAGCTGCGCAGCTTCTTTGAAGTGGACCGTTACTACGTAACAGTCACGGCGCTGTCAGCCCTGGCTCAGGATGGGGAGGTTAAGAACGATGTGGTTCTCGAAGCCATGCGCAAGTACGGAATCGATCGCAACAAAACGAACCCGGTGCTGAGCTAAGGAGACCGCCATGAGTGAACAGGAAATCAAGGTTCCGGATCTCGGCGGCGCGGATGAGGTCGAGGTAATCGAAATCACCGTCAGTGCAGGAGATTCCGTTGAAGCAGAAGATCCGATTCTGACCGTAGAGTCAGACAAAGCGTCTGTTGAGTTGCCGTCGCCCGGTGCCGGCAAGATCACCAAGATCACCGTAAAGGTGGGTGACAAGGTCAAGGAAGGCGACGTTGTCGGGATGATGGAAGCCAGCGCCGACGGCGGTGGCTCTGACGATGCCGGCAGTGATGACTCCGAAGGAAAGCCGGAGGAGAAAGCCGAGGAAAAGAGCGAAGCCAAGCAAGAAGAGAAATCCGAAGAGAGCAAACCGGCGCCGAAGAAGGCTTCCGGTGGCTCCCGCAAGGAGACCGTCAAGGTTCCCGCGCTGGATGGCTTTGATAATGTCCCGGTGATCGAAATCAACGTGTCGGAAGGCGACACCATTGAAGCCGACGATCCGCTGGTAACGGTGGAATCCGACAAGGCCACCATGGAGATTCCTTCGCCCTATGCCGGCAAGGTGGGCAAGATCCTGGTGTCCGAGGGTGACAAGCTCTCCGAGGGCGATGAGCTGCTGGAGATGACCGTTCAGGAAGGCGGTGGCGAAGAGGAAGAAGCCTCTGAGTCGGCGTCTGAAGAACCGGCCAAGGAAGAAAAGGCGGAATCGAAGTCCGAAGAGAAGCCAAAGCAGCAAGCAGAGTCCGCCCCTGAGCCCCAGGGTGCAACCTACGAGCCGCCGACGCCGGGCGCCAAGGTTCACGCTGGCCCGGCCGTTCGCAAGCTGGCTCGGGAGCTGGGTGCTGATCTGGCCCGCATCAAGGGCTCTGGCCCCAAGGGCCGGATTATCAAGGACGATGTCCAGGCCTATGTGAAGAGCCAGCTCAAGCAGGCTCAGCAGGGCGGTGGTGTTGCCACCGGATCCGGTATTCCCGGGGTCAAGCTGCCGGACTTCAGCCAGTTTGGTGAGGTGAAGCGTGAGGCCATGTCGCGGATGATGTTCGCCACGGCCAACAACATGCAGCGCAGCTGGTTGAACGTGCCCCACGTGACCCAGTTCGAGGATGCGGATATCACCGATATGGAGGATTTCCGCAAGGCCCAGAAAGCGGCCGGCGAGAAGAAGGGCGTGAAGATGACGCCGCTGCCGTTCCTGCTGAAGGCCTGTGCCACGGCGCTTGCGGAACTGCCTCAGTTCAACGTGTCCCTGGACATGGAGCGTAAGGAGGTGGTTCGCAAGAAGTACATTCACATCGGGATTGCGGTGGATACGCCCCATGGGTTGATGGTGCCGGTGATCCGGGATGTGGACAAGAAGGGCTTGTGGGAGCTGGCGGCGGAAAGCGCCGAGCTGGCCCAGAAGGCCCGGGACAAGCAGCTTAAGCCGGCAGAGATGCAGGGTGCCTGTTTTACCATCACCAGTCTGGGTGGTATTGGCGGCACGGCATTTACGCCGATTGTGAATACGCCGGAGGTGGCGATTCTTGGGGTGTCCAAGGCGGCGATGAAGCCGGTTTGGGATGGCAAGGAGTTCCAGCCCCGGTTAATGCTGCCGTTGTCGCTGTCTTACGATCACCGCGCGGTGAATGGGGCCGATGCGGCCCGATTTACTTCGGTGCTCAGTCAGCTTCTTGGCGATATTCGTACCCTTCTGCTGTGATAGCTGCTGGATCCGCTCCCAGCCTTTGAGGTTTGGGGGCGGCGAGAGGCGGGCAATACGATTCAGGACACGCTACAAGCACATCCCTGTGCGCTTGTTTCGGGCCATCCCTGGCCCTCTACAGTCCTGAATCGTATTGCCCGCCTCTCTCGTTTTAGCTCCTTCCTGATCGCTTTTCCGCACAAACAAAAACCCCGGCCGGAGCCGGGGTTTCTGCTGAGTTAACTAACTTCTAACGGAAGTATTAGAAGCTGTACTGCGCTGCGAACAGAACACGGTTTGCGTCGGTGGAGTCACCGGCAACAGTTTCCTGATCGAAGTAGCCGTATTCAACACCGAACATGACGTTCTGTACTGGTGACCACATGTAGTTCAGGAACACGTTCTGGTTGGATTCCGCGTCAGCATTGGTGGTAGCACCCGCTGCAATCGCGTCGTCCAGGTCCAGCATAGTGGTACCGTAGCCCAGGTTGATGCTACGACCACCGCCGAGCGATACGCTTGTGCCGATCGAACCGCCGACGCCTTCGATGGTTTCAAGGCTGTTGCCGTCTACGTAGGCACTGGGGCCGAAGTAGTTGCTGCCTGAGCGCCACAGGTAACCGTTGGCACCGTCAGTATAGTTGATCGCGCCTTGGATAGAGATCATGTCGCTCAGAGCAAACTTGGCCGCACCAAACACCGCGAAGCCCATGGCGCTGTCATCGTTGGTGCCGTCATCGGCAGTCACTTGGCTGATCAGAGCGGCAGCTGAGTATGACAGTGCGTCAGCGGAATCCTGAATGCGAGCAGTCAGCGCTGGAGCGGAAGTGCGAGTGTTTCCGCCTGCGCCCAGAACGCCCTGTGAACTCGGATCTTCAAGAGAGAAGGACAGAGCGCCAGTGGTGTAGCGGATCTGCTCGGTACGATCCTGGCTGCCCGCAGTACCTGCCAAGCTGTCGAAGTCCAGAGTCGGTGTGTTACCTACGAAGCTGGTATAGTTGGACCAGTTACGACCGGCCATGAAGCCGTTGTATTCACCGTATGCGTGACGCATACGCAGACTGCCTGCGCTATTGCCTGAACCACGGAAGTCACCTTCCACGGTGATGGCTACGCCAGACGCGTGCTTAACCTTAACGCCCAGACGGCTCTGTTGAACGTCAGCGCCGAAGTGACCTGTGATGTCTTCATCACCACCGGTAAACGAACCGGCGCGAGTAGAAACCGCTCTGTCAGCGTCCAGGTCGTAACTCATGTTCAGACGAGCGTAGCCATACAGGCTCGCTTCGGTATCGTCACCTACGTTCAGCGTAAGTGCGCTCGCTTGAGAGGCAACCCCCATTACTACTGTTGCTGCCGTCGCACGAATTGCCAATCTCAGTTTGTTGCTTTGCATCGTTGTTGTCTCCACACATTTTTGTTGTTGGACCCAAAAACAAGGTAGTTACGAATTCGTGACAATTCAAATAAATTCATGCAGAAATTAGACGAATGTCTATAACAGCTTTTCGTTCATATACAGACATCTGCAGTTGCCAACGAGGCGTAAACTTGTTCCATGACGTCCGAAAGTACAGTTCTAGAGTCAGCCACGTTCGCGTTTCTTGATATTGAAACCACCGGCGGCAATTCAGCCCGGGATCGGATTACCGAGATTGGTATCCGCTTCTGGCGGGCCGGTGAGGTGGTGGGCGAGTGGCAGACTCTGCTGAATCCGGAAACGCGGATTTCGCCGTTTATCGAAAACTTTACCGGCATTTCCAATGAGATGGTGGCGGATGCGCCTGTGTTTGAAGAGATGGCGGATGAGCTGGAGGCGCAGCTTAAGGGCAATGTGTTTGTCGCCCACAATGCCCGTTTTGATTACGGCTTTATCAAAGCAGAATTTCGTCGGCTGGGGAGACTGTTTTCGGCGAAGGTGCTGTGCACTGTAAAGCTGTCCCGTCGGCTGTACCCGGAGTTCCGGCGCCACAACATGGATGCGCTGATCGCCCGCCATGGCCTTGCCCGGGTTCAGCGGCATCGGGCCATGGGGGATGTATCCGCCATGCTGTCGTTCTTCGAGCATGCCCGTGCCGAGAAGGGGGATGGGAAGTTCGAGAGTGCCCTGCGGGAGCTGCTGCAACGCCCGAGCATTCCTTCTCACCTGCCGACGGATATCCTGCAGGATCTGCCCCGGGGGCCGGGGGTGTATCGCTTTTATGGCGAGAACGATGTTCTTTTATATGTGGGCAAGAGCACCAACATTGCCCAGCGGGTGGCTTCGCACTTTTCCGGTGATCATAACTCTGCCCGTGGTGTGCGCATGTCCGAAAGCCTGCGTCGCGTCGAGTGGACGGAAACGGCCGGTGAGCTTGGCGCGCTGCTACTGGAGCTCAAACAGATCAAAACCCTGAAGCCCCTGTTCAATCGTCGCTCGAGGGCCGCCAAGAATCTGGTAAGCATTGAGCTCTCGAAAAACGAGGCCGGGTATCTGCAGGCGCGGCTGGTTCGCGAAATCGAGCCCCACCGGTTGGGGGATTATTTCGGGTTGTTCCGCAGCAAACGGGATGCCGAGCGGGCATTGAGCGGCGTCGCGGCCAAGAATGAACTGTGCAACCGGCTGCTCGGCCTGGAGCCCGAGCACGAGGGTCCTTGTTTCCAGCGCGCGCTGGGGCGCTGCAAGGGCGCCTGTGAGGAACTCGAGAATGTCGAGCGCTATAACCTCAGGGTGCAGATTGCCTTCCACGGCCTGCGACTGAAAACCTGGCCCTGGAAAGGGCCGGTCGGGATCGTTGAGCGGGATGAGCGGTCCGGGCGCACGGACATCCTGGTGGTTTATAACTGGATGCATGTAGCCACCCTCCATGAAGAGGAGGCGCTGGCGGATCTCTCACTCAGCGGCCAGGCAGTCACCTTTGACCTGGATTCCTACAAACTTTTGATCGGCGCCCTGATGGATCGGAACAAGGGTAGGGGCATGCAGCACCGGGTGATTGAATTGCCCGCCATCGGGGAACCGGATGTTCTTATGCCGTGAGTGGCGTATTATGGTGCAAGAGTCCGCACACCTACGTACTTGTCTGGCGCGGTCACTCTACTATTTTTAATTGCTTAGCCGCTTTCCCGAGAGAGATCTATGAATAAAGAACCCGTCAGCCGCGAACTGTTCGATGAAGTCATGGTGCCCAACTACGCTCCCGGTTCCATCATCCCGGTGCGAGGGGAGGGCTCCCGGATCTGGGATCAGGAAGGCCGCGAGTTTATTGATCTCCAGGGTGGCATCGCAGTGACCTGCTTGGGCCATTCCCATCCGGGGTTGGTGGGTGCGTTGCACGATCAGGCCGAGAAAATCTGGCACCTGTCCAACGTGATGACAAACGAGCCGGCCCTGCGTCTGGCCAAGACCCTGTGTGACCTCACCTTCGCCGAGCGCGTGTTCTTCGCCAATTCCGGTGCTGAGGCCAACGAGGCAGCCTTCAAGCTGGCTCGTCGCTATGCCTGGGAGCACTATGGCAAAGAGAAGAACGAGATCATTTCGTTCAAGAATTCCTTCCACGGGCGAACCCTTTTTACCGTGAGCGTTGGCGGCCAGCCAAAATACCTGGAAGGTTTCGAGCCAGCGCCGGGTGGTATTCACCACGCCGAGTTCAATGACCTGGAGTCGGTGAAGAAACTGATCTCCAAAGAGAAAACCTGCGCCATCGTGGTTGAGCCGATCCAGGGGGAGGGCGGTGTTATGCCCGGCGATCAGGCGTTCCTTCAGGGGCTTCGTGAACTGTGCGACGAAAATAACGCATTGCTGGTGTTTGATGAGGTTCAGTCCGGGGTTGGTCGAAGTGGCCATTTCTACGCTTACCAGATGTACGATGTGGTGCCGGATATTCTCTCCAGCGCCAAGGGGCTTGGCGGCGGCTTCCCGGTTGCAGCCATGCTGACCACCGCCAAAGTTGCCGCCAGCCTGGGTGTGGGTACCCACGGAAGCACCTACGGTGGTAACGCACTGGCCTGTGCAGTGGCCCAGAAGGTGGTGGATACCGTTAGCCAACCGGAGATTCTCAAGGGTGTGAAAGCCCGCTCTGACAAGCTCCGCAAGGGCATGATGGATATCGGTGAGCGCTATGGTGTGTTCAGTGAGGTTCGCGGCGCCGGTCTGCTGCTTGGTTGTGTGTTGACCGAGAAATGGCAGGGCAAGGCCAAGGATTTCCTGAACGCCGGCCTTGAAGAGGGCGTGATGGTTCTCGTCGCCGGCGCGAATGTGATTCGTCTGGCACCGTCCCTGATCATCCCGGAATCGGACATCGATGAAGCCCTCGAGCGTTTCGAAGCGGCAGTGAAAAAACTGACGGCCTAAGGAGATTTTATGTGGCTGGTACGTCCGGCTCAGCCGGATGATCTGGACCAGATTCTCGCCATGGCGGGCACCCAGTGTGCCCGTCTTTCCTCCACTCTGCCCAAGCAGGGCGATGCCCTGGCCTACAAGATCGAGCAATCCCTGGCGTCTTTTGCCGGCAGGATCAGCGCCGAAGATGATCCGCCCAGGTTTCTGTTCGTGCTGGAAAACACCGAAACCGGAGACATTGCCGGCACCGCAGGCATTGATGCCCGCGCCGGTAATGGTCAGCCCTTTTACAGTTACCGGCGGGATGCCCTGATCCATGCATCCCATGAGCTGGGGGTGTCGCGCCGGGTGGAGGTGCTGTATCCCTCCCATTCACTCACCGATGTCTCGCTATTGTGTTCGTTCTCCATCCGGCCCGAACTCCAGAATACCGACGCGTTTGAGTTGCTATCCCGGGCCCGGATTCTGTTCATTGCAGATCATCGGGAATGGTTTACTCCGCGGATGGCGGTGGAAATCCAGGGCGTGCAGCTGGAGGATGGCAGCGTACCTTTCTGGGACAGTCTTGGCCGGCACTTTTTTGATATGGATTTCGAGACGGCCGATCAGTACTCCGGCCAGCTGAGCAAGACCTTTATAGCCGAACTCATGCCTCCAAATCCCATCTATGTCACGCTGCTGAGCGAGGCGGCCCAGAAGGCGATGGGGCAGCCGCACCAGATAACCGTGCCTAACTTTGAGCTGCTTCAGAGGGAGGGATTCCAGCCGGGCAGTTATCTGGACATTTTTGATGCCGGTCCGGTCCTGGAGGGGCGCACCGATAGCCTGAAAACCCTGGTGACCAGCCACCCCAAGGAGCTTCATGGCACCAATGAGGATGTGGGCGAAACCTGTCTGATCGCTGCCGGCGAGCGGGAACAGTTTCGCTGCACCCTGACACCGGTGGCCGAGACACTGGACGACAAACTCAAGGTTCCGGTTGCCACCTGGAAGACGCTGAACAGGACCGCGGGCGACCGGGTAAGGATTGCGCCGCTATGACAAGTTTCAGAATGGCAAAGCGTGCAGCCAGCGGGCTCAGGGAGGCGATAGCATGTTGGTAATTCGCCCGTTACAGGAAAACGATCTGGATGACCTGTACGCCATGGCCCAGAGCGCCGGGAAGGGGCTGACCACCTTGCCGGCGGATCGCGAGCTGCTGCAGAAGAAGATCAATCACGCCCGTGAAACCTTCAACCAGCGCATTGCGCCGGAAGCGGGGCTGTATCTGTTTGCCCTTGAGGATATTCAGCGCAAGAAGACCGTCGGAATCAGTGGTATTCAGGCCCGGGTCGGTCTGGACGAGGTGTTCTACAACTACCGTCTTAGCGTCACAGTGAATGCCTCTAAAGAGCTGGGTGTTCACGTACGCACGCCCACGCTGCACCTGTCCAATGACATGACCGACACCAGCGAAATCTGCTCACTGCTGCTGTCCGATGATTACAAGGGCGGGGGCAACGGGCTGCTGCTCTCCCGGTGCCGGTTCATGTATCTGGATGAATTCCGCAAGCATTTTTCGGAAAAAGTATTCGCGGAAATGCGCGGCGTGTCTGATGCTCAGGGCCGAAGCCCGTTATGGGATGCGCTGGGGACCAAGTTCTTTGATATGGAGTTCAGCGAGGCTGACATGCTGTCTGGCCTGGGCAATAAATCCTTTATCGCCGAGCTGATGCCCAAGTATCCGATCTACCTGCCCATGCTGCCCGATTCGGCCCGGGCAGTGATTGGCCGGGTTCACGACAATACCGCGCCAGCGCTTCGCATGCTCCAGTCAGAGGGGTTCAACTTTAACGGGCTGGTGGACATTTTTGATGGTGGCCCTGTGGTTGAAGCCTTCGTGCACAACATCCGCACGGTACGGGAAGGCATGAACCGGCACGCCATGGTGACTCGAAAACCAGTGAACCTCGACGTGCCTGCCGATGAGCGGGTGATGGTGTCGAACCGCTCATTCCGGGATTTCCGGGTGACCACCCTGCCGATAGATTGCATCGGGCCGGATACCGTCAGCCTGCCGCCGGAAGTGGTCGAGGCATTGCAGATTGAATCTGGTGATCCGGTTCGTCTGGCCCCCTTGAAAGACTCGGGGATGCTGACCAAACATAGTTATAGAAGCTCAGTACCGGGAGGTGCATCGAAATGGCAAAGCTGACAGGTGAACTGTTTATCGACGGGCTCTGGCTGCCGGGCCATGGGCCGATATTCGAATCTGTCCAGCCGGTGACCGGTGAGACAATATGGGATGGCGAAAGCGCCAACCTGGAGGATGTTGATGCGGCCGTTCGTGAGGCCCGCAACGCGTTTCTGAAGTGGCAGCGCAAGAGCTTTGCCGAGCGTCAGGCTGTTGTCGAAGCCTTTGGTGAGCTGCTTGAGGCTCACAAAGAAGAGTTGGCCCATCAGATTGGCCTGGAAACCGGCAAACCCCTGTGGGAATCCCGCACCGAAGTGGCGGCAATGATCGGCAAGATCGGCATTTCTGTGAAAGCCTACAACGACCGCACCGGCACATCCGAATCCGATGTTGCCGGTGGGCACGCCGTGCTCAGGCATCGGCCCCATGGCGTGGTGGCGGTGTTCGGCCCCTACAACTTCCCGGGGCACCTTCCGAATGGCCACATAGTGCCCGCTCTGCTGGCCGGCAACACGGTAGTATTCAAACCGAGCGAGCTGACTCCGGGGGTTGCCGAGCTGACGGTAAAACTCTGGGAAAAGGCCGGTATTCCGGATGGAGTGATCAACCTGGTGCAGGGCGCCTCGGCTACCGGCAAATCCCTGGCCAGCCACCCCGGGATTGATGGCCTGTTCTTCACCGGCAGTTCTACCGTAGGGCATCTTCTGCACAAGCAGTTTGGCGGCCAGCCAGAGAAAATCCTGGCCCTGGAAATGGGGGGCAATAACCCGCTGATCGTGCAGGACGTGGCCGATGTGGATGGTGCAGTGCATCATGCCCTGCAGTCGGCCTTCCTGTCGGCCGGCCAGCGCTGCACCTGTGCACGTCGCCTGCTGGTGCCCAAAGGCAAGAAAGGTGACGCGTTCATCGACCGGCTGGTGGAAGTCTCTGCCCGCATCAAGGTAGGCGAGTTCGACGCCGATCCGCAGCCGTTTATGGGTTCCGTGATTTCTGCCGAAGCCGCCGAAAAACTCCTGGCTGCCCAGTCCAGCCTGCTGGAGAAGGGCGGCAAATCCCTGCTGGAAATGAAGTCCCTGAAGCCGGGAACCGGCCTGCTGTCGCCCGGCATCATTGATGCCACCGGGCTTGATGTGACCGACGAGGAATTCTTCGGTCCATTGCTGACAGTCTATCGCTACAAGGGCTTTGATGACGCTCTGGAGCTGGCCAATGACACGCATTACGGGCTTTCAGCAGGCATTCTCACAGACGACCGGAAACTCTATGAGCGGCTGGTAGAAGAGGTTCGCGCGGGCATTGTGAACTGGAACCGGCCACTGACCGGCGCCAGCAGTGCCGCGCCCTTCGGTGGGGTTGGCGCCAGCGGTAATCATCGCCCGAGTGCCTACTATGCTGCCGACTACTGCGCCTGGCCCATGGCTTCTCTGGAGGCCGGCAAGAGTGAGCTGCCAGACTCCCTGGCACCCGGCCTCAATTTCGATTAACGGGACCCAGTGTCATGGTGAAACACGCGGTAGAAGCAAACTTCGATGGCCTGGTTGGCCCCACCCACAATTACGCGGGGCTGTCCTGGGGCAATGTGGCTTCCAAGTCCAATGTCAGTTCCGTCTCCAACCCGAAAGAGGCGGCACTGCAGGGCCTGGCCAAGATGAAGCGGCTGGCGGACCGGGGCTATGTGCAGGGCATTCTGCCGCCCCATGAACGCCCGCATATTCCTACGCTTCGGGCCCTGGGGTTTGAAGGGACAGATGCCCGTGTGCTGGAGCAGGCGGCCAAATCCAGCCCGTCCATACTGGCGGCAGTCTCCTCTGCGTCGCCCATGTGGACGGCCAATGCGGCCACGGTGTCGCCCAGTGCTGATACCTCAGACCACCGCGTGCATTTCACTCCTGCGAACCTGAGCGCCAAGTTCCACCGTTCCATCGAACACACGGTGACCGGGCGCTCCCTGAAAGCCATCTTTGCTGACGAAAGCTACTTTGCCCACCATCCGGCGCTGCCATCAGTGAGCCACTTCGGGGATGAGGGCGCCGCCAACCACACCCGGTTGTGCGCCGGGTACGGCGAGCCCGGGGTGGAGCTCTTTGTGTACGGCCAGATTGCATTCAACGAGCATGCACCGGCACCAAAAAAATACCCGGCGCGACAGACCTTCGAGGCATCCCAGGCAGTGGCGCGACTGCATGGCCTCAAGGATCAGCATGCGGTCTTTGCCCAGCAGAACCCTGAAGCCATTGATGGCGGCGTGTTTCACAACGATGTGATTGCCGTCGGCAATGGCAATACCCTGTTCTACCATGACATGGCGTTTCTCAACGAAGAGCAGGTGCTGGTGGATATCCGGGAGCGCCTTACCGGTGCCGAGCTGGAAGCGGTTCGGGTCAGCAGTGCCGATGTGCCGCTGGAAGATGCGGTGGCCTCCTATCTGTTCAACAGCCAACTACTGAACACGCCGGATGGCATGTTGCTGGCGGTGCCCGGCGAGTGCCGGGAAGTGGCTTCCGTCAGTCGTTATCTGGATAGCCTTGTGAAGTCCGGCGGGCCTATTACCTCGGTAGAGGTGTTTGACGTCAAACAGTCCATGCGTAACGGTGGTGGCCCGGCCTGCCTGCGGTTGCGAGTGGTGTTGAATGACGATGAGCTAAGGGCTATCAATCGGGGCGTGCTGCTGACGGATGAACTCTATGCGCGCCTGACCACCTGGGTGGAAGCCCATTATCGGGACAAGCTGAGCCAGGATGAGCTGGGCGACCCGATGTTGCTGGAAGAAGTGCGCAAAGCCCTGGATGAACTCACCGGGATCATGGGCCTGGGTTCCATCTACGATTTCCAGCTTTAGACGCTTGTTGAGCCCAAGGCCGTCAGGCGGAAATCGACGACGTCAGCATGTCCATGGTGTGCCGGATCAACTGCTCGGCCGGAAACTCCGGGTTTCCCTCGCCCATTTCCGACTGGCAGAGCAGAATTACCCCATGCAGGGCGCCGCGCAGGTACAGGGCTGTCTGCACGGGGTTGGTAATCCGTTCCCGGTTCATGGTGCCGTCCTCAAGCCCCAGTTCGATAGCCCCCACCATCAGTTCCATCAGGTCTGATTTGGAGCACAGCATTTCCTCAGCCTGGCTTTCATCGGCCTCGGCCATGGCGGTGGATGCCTTGGTCAGTGCCGAGAAATAATCCGGTTCCTCCAGATAGAAGCGATAGTAGGATTCCCCCATTGCCCGTATCTGGGCCAGACCGTTGTCGGCGGTCTGCCTTGCCTCTTCGAATCGCCGGAACAGGGCGTGCCCCGCCCTGAGCATGATGCCCCGCTGTATCGCCGCCTTGTCCTTGAAGTACACGTACAGCAAGGCCCGGCTGAGACTGGCGGTACGGGCGATGTCGTCCATGGACGTGCGCTCGTAGCCCTTTTCTGAGAACACCAGTTCGGCGGCATCCAGAATGGTGTCGTAACGGGCCTGTTTTTCTCGCTCGCGGCGGGTTTTCAGCGGTTCGCTCATTCAATCATCCGGTCAGTTGGCAACAGCAGGCATAGGATACCTGAAAACGAATCAAACCCGATTATTGACAAAATGTCAAAGAATGACATGATGTCTAAATCGACCATCGGGTTTCTCCAGGGACAGGACCCCGCCAACTACACAAGCATGGATGAAAGGAAGAGTCATGACACCACTTCGAATCCCCATCGCCATCGTTTCGCTTGCGGTTTTCTCACTGTTTCTGTCGGGCTGTAAAGCCAGCGACGTAGCCCCGGAATCCGGGCCGCAGAAGGTTTCAGTGCGTGTGTCAGAAGTTACCGGCGGTGAAAGCCAGGATATGCCGCTACGGTTCTCGGGTATTGTTCGCGCCACTCAGCGCGCCACACTGACATTCCAGGTGAGCGGTAACCTGAAGGAGCGGGCGGTGGAGCTGGGTCAGACAGTGCAGGCCGGTGATGTTCTCGCCCGCGTCTACAATCCCGGCCTGGAGCCGGCCCGCGATTCTGCCCGGGCCCGGCTCGAAGAGTTGAGAACGCAGTATCAGCAGGCCCAGCGGGAGTGGGAGCGCTCCAGTCGTTTGCATGAGCGTGGTGTTGTGTCGGAGCAGACCCTGGAGCAGCTTGCGGCGCGGAGGGATTCCCTGGATGCCAGCGTGGCAACGGCGCGGGCGTCGCTGGCGGAGGCAACCCAGTTGCTTGAAGAAAGCACGCTGCGGGCTCCGTTTTCCGGCCGGGTAGAAGCCCTGCTGGTCGAGCGGGATGAATTCGTCGCGGCCGGTCAGCCGGTGATGCGGCTTTCCTCTCCGGAAGGGCGCGAGGTGGAGGTGAGGGTGCCAGCGTATCTGCTGGATCATGTGACGCTTGAGCAGACCTTGCCCGTTTGGTCAGTGCAAGATCGCAGCCTGCCACCCCAAACCGGCTCGGTGGTCGAGATTGCCCAGGCCAGCGCCATTCGCGGCGAACTGCACCCGGTTCTGGTGAGCCTTCCGGTCAACACACTTGAGCCCGGAGCACCCGTGGAGGTCGGTATCACGCCAGTTCGGGAGTCGGCTCTCACGGTGCCTCTGCTGTCGGTGATCCGCAATGCCGAGGGCGTCAGCGTGTTCCGGGTTCGGGATAACGTGGCCAACAGGGTTATGGTGGAAGTCGACCGGGTTGTTGGCGAGCGGGTAGTGGTTACCTCCGGTGATCTGTCCCCGGGTGATCAGGTGGTGTATGCCGGTATGACGCGTTTGGCGGACGGTGATGCCGTGGAGGTGCGGTGATGACCCGCCGGCTTCTGAACTGCCAGCGCCTTCTCGGCATGGTAGTGACCATGCTCTGCCTGCTTGGTATCGCCGCTTACAGCACCATGCCGCGCCAGGAAGATCCGTCGTTTCCCTATCGGGCGGGCCTGATCAGCATCAATTATCCCGGCGCCAGCGCCGAGGCTGTCGAACGGCTGGTGCTTCGGCCCCTGGTGGAAGAGCTGCGCCAGGTGGAAGAGGTGGACTTCACCCAGTCAACGGCTCGCACCGGCGTGGCCCTTGTCCGCCTGCGTCTGAACGATGATATTTATGACACCGACCCGGCCTGGGACCGGGTACGTCAGGCCATGGAACGGGCCAAGCAGGACTTCCCGGATGATGTGGGAAGGATGGTACTTGATGATCGGCTGATTGATATTCCCGCCATTGTCATGGCCGTGGGTGGTTCGCCCTCGGTCACCGAATTAACCGACATCGCCGAACGGCTCAAGCAGAACCTCTCGGATCTACCGGGAGTGTCGCGTATTGAGCTGGAAGGCGATGCCGACGAGCAGATTACCCTGGCCTTGGACGATGCCGCGCTTTACCGCCTGGGCATATCCCCGGCGCGGGTGCTGGACACACTGGCACGGCGCAACCAGACCATCCCCGGTGGCTTCGTGGTGGTTGATGGCCGCCGCCTCTCAGTGCTTCCCAACAGTGAATTTGCCGATATTGACGCGATTCGTGCCACGCCCATTGAATTGCCCGACGGCTCCCAGGTACCGCTGGCCGCGGCCGCGGATGTCTGGCGTGGGCCCGTGGAACCGAGGCAACCGGAAACCTGGTACGACGGCGAACGGGTGGTGCTGGTATCCATCATCATGGAAGAGGGCACCACCGATGCGATCCGCTTCGGCGAGCGCGTGCGTGAACGCATGGACCAGATTCGGGGCGATTTTGAACCCTACGAGATCCGGGAAATGTTCTTCCAGCCAGACAAAGTGCAGGAACGGCTCGATAACCTGGCCTGGAGCCTGGTGCTGTCAGTTCTGATCATCGTGGCGGTGGTCTTTACCGGCATGGGGATCCGGATGGGCCTGCTGGTGGCCTCGATCCTGCCCATGGTCGCCCTGATCAGTGTCGGGCTCTACGATCTGGGGGGCGGTGTGCTGCACCAGATTGCGGTGATCGGCATGGTGATCTCGCTGGGTATCCTGATCGACAACGCCATAGTGATCGTCGAAAACATTCAGGGTCACCTGGATGAGGGCATGCGCCGGCTGGACGCCCTGCGCAAGGCCGTCAGTGAGCTGGCAGGCCCGCTGGGTGCCTCAACGGGAACCACGCTGGCGGCCTTTGCGCCCCTGCTTCTGGCCAAGGGTGGGGCCGCCGATTTCACCCGTGGCGTACCGGTGATGATCATGCTGACACTGTCCGTCAGCTACCTGCTTGCTATCTCCGCCGTTCCCCTGCTGGCGGCCAGGTTCCTGAAACCCCGCCGCAAAGCCGGGCAGGACCGGTTGATCGGTGTGGCTCGATTCCTTGGTGGCCTGGTGTCCCGTTACCCTGGCCGCCTGATTGCCGCCGGCGCCATACTGGTCGGAATCAGTCTGGCCATGACCCCGTTTATGGCCCAGCAGTTCTTTCCCAATGCCGATCGCCCGAGGGTGATTGTCGAAGTCTTCATGCCCGAGGGCACCGACCAGGCCCGCACCGCTGAAGCAACGGAAAGCCTCGAAAGAATTATCCGATCACAGCCTGATGCCCTTGAAGTTCACCGTTTTGTGGGCTTCACAGGGCCGTCTTTCTATTACAACCTCCAACGCGCCCCACAGGCACCGAACCGGGCACGGCTGGTGGTTACCACACCCACACTGGAAGACACTACCGGCATGATCCGCTGGATTCGCGCGCACGTGAAAGACCAGATGCCGGAACTGGATGTGACCGTGGGTATCCTCGGGCAGGGGCCGCCCAGGGCTGCGCCGGTGGAAATCCGTGTCTACCATGCCAATGATGGTGCCCGGATCGAAGCGGTGGAGCGGATCTTCAGCATTCTGAGAGGCGTTGAGGGCACGGTTGATGTCCGCCATGACCTGGATATTGGCGTTCCCAGTATTGCCATCAACGTCGACGATGCCACGGCGGCCCGCTACGGCCTGACCCGGGCCGATGTGGCCCAGAGTCTCTATGGCCAGAGCTTTGGTGTGGTGGCTGAGCGCTATCGCCAGGAAGAGGATCCCATCCCCCTGGTGCTGCGTTCCCGCGAGGGCACGGCCCTCTCGCTGTCACGGTTGCTGTCAGTGAACATCTACAATGACCGGGGCGACGCCGTGCCGCTCTCAGCAGTGGCGACGGTGGATACCACCTGGGAACCGGCGGCTCGATACCTGCGTGATGGCGTAAGAATGAATACCGTCACGGCTAACCTCGAAACCGGTTACAGCTTCAGCCAGGCTCTGGACGGCCTTTACGCAGGGCTTGAGAAAAACCCGTTACCACCGGGTACCCGCATGGCCATGGGCGGTGATGCCGAGGGTTCCGGTGAAGCCAACACCGCATTGCTCACCGCAGCCCCCATCGGGATGCTGTTGCTGCTGTTCTTCCTGCTGCTGCAGTTCAACTCCTTCCGCCGGGTCGGCATTATCCTTCTGACGGTGCCGCTGGCTACCGTCGGTATTTTCCCCGGATTGGTGCTGTCCGGCTCACCCTTCGGTTTCCAGTCTCTGCTTGGCGTGATCGCCCTCGTGGGAATCGTGGTGAACAACGCCATCGTTCTGCTGGATGTGATGGACCGGGAACTGGAGAAAGGAAAAGACATCCGCGATGCCATGCGCAACGCGGTAGAGCAGCGTACCCGCCCGATCCTGCTAACCACCGCAACCACCGTGGCCGGCCTGCTGCCCCTAGCGTTCTCCAGCTCGACACTCTGGCCGCCCATGGCCTGGGCCATCATCTCCGGCCTGCTGGCCTCAACGGTGCTCACACTGCTGGTCATCCCGGCTGTCTGTACCCAACTGATCAAAGTCAGCGTGCCGGAACCCGAAAACGCCCCGGCCTGAATAGCTGAAAGTGGGGTCAGATGAAACTTTCATCTGACCCCGTTCTTGGCCGGATCATCAGTCCAACTCTGTGGCCGATGGGCACCTCCGGATTGGGGAACACAATCGCCTCCGGCGAATGCCCCACCCGGTAGCTGGTTTCATCATCCTCCCAGATCACCGTGCCGGGCTGGTACTCGGTGAAATTGGCCACATCGTCGGGAATATGGAACCGGAAGTTCTTCCCGGTGTTCAGAATCTCATGCACCACCTCGAATACCGTCAGGTGATCAAACGGCGGTTTACGATACGGAACAGAAAGCCCCCGGAACCGCCGCCGCAACGCGTCCCGGATACCCGAGAAACGTCCCAGATCATTCTGCCCAAACGGCCGCACCTTACCGAGCTCCACGGTAAAGCTCTCGGCCCTTAGCAGCGACGCGGAAAACGACGAAAACGTCGTGCCCGCTTTATGCTGCAGCAGAAGCGTCTCCACCTCCGCCTCCAGCAGAAAATCACACTGGTCTACCGGAACCGTCCGCGCTTCAACAAACGGATACAGCGCAAACCGCTCTCGATGAGACGGGCGAATGGCCGTGTGCAGATCGTAGTGAGAAAGCGCCTGGGGATTGGCCATGGCAAACTGCCGGCAAGCCTCCTCAAGCTCCTGCGCCCGCGCAGCCTCGGCCAGCCCTTTATACTCGCTCCGCCCATGAGCGCCATCGAAAAGCCGGTTCAGGTTCACCTCCATAAACCGCTCCCCGGCCACCATCGCTGGTGGACTCCCGAGAATCAGCAGCACCGGACAGGCAAGCTCCCAATTGCCCTCGATCAGTTCGGAAACCAGCCCGTTCAGAACCTCAATCGGCGCGGTCTCGTTACCGTGAACCCCGGCAGAAACAATGATCGCCTCGGCATTCGGATTGCTGCGTGCCGCCGGGGGGACAATGTCCAGAACGCCTACGGCTTTGCGGCTGATACGCGTGCCGTCAGGGAGGAAGGCTTTGGTTTCTGGAAGTGATGCATCCGCGTTGTCGAGGGTATGGGAAAGCCAGTCAGAGTTCGTTCCGAACAGGTCTTGTTTTGCCGACATAGAAGCCCCGAAATAGGTCTGGGGGCGGGCAGGGTATTGCCTCCCGGGAATGTCTGAAGCCAAGGATGGCTTCAGTCAAGCGCACATGGATGTGCTCGTAGCGGTTCCCGGGAGGCAATACCCTGCCTGCCCGGGCACTTAGGTAAAACGCACTGAAGTCAGCCGTTCACCGGCCGTTGATGCTTCAGCAGATGATTTTCGAGTTTGCGGAAGGCGAACACCAGAATAAACGTGAGCGCCATATAGCAAAGCGCCACAAAGATAAACGCATCAAACGGCGCATAGAACCGCGAGTAAATATTACGGGCCGCCCCGGTCAGATCCACGATGGTCACCACACTGGCAATGGCACTGGCATGCAGCATGAAGATCACCTCGTTGGAGTAGGCCTGCACCGCCCGCCGCGCGGCACTTGGCAACACAATCCGCCGCATACGCATAAACCAGTTCATGCCGTAGGCCTTGGCTGCCTCAATCTCACCATTGGGCGTCGACACAATCGCACCGCGGATAATCTCCGTGGTATAGGCCGCCGTGTTCAGCGTAAACGCCAGCAGGGCAGGGTAGAAAGGCTCCCGGAAAATCTCCCACCAGAAGGTTTCCTGTATGCCCTCAATCTGGGCCAGCCCGTAATAAATGATGTAAAGCTGGATCAGCAACGGCGTGCCGCGGAAAAGATAGGTGTAAAGCCACACCGGGCCAGACACGAATGGATTGCGAACCGTCCGGAGGATAGCCAGCGGGACCGCCACCAGCAGGCCGATAACCAGGGACAGGAACACCAGATGCACGGTCGTGACCATGCCATCCCAGTATTCCATGATGGTCATGGCGGTAAAGATTTCGTTCTGGTTCAGCCACTCGGCAATGAAATCAGGCATCCGTTAACTCCCCTGAACCACGCCGACATTGGCTCGTTTGTCGAGCCACTTGATAAACAATTCAGACCCCGCCGTGAGGGCCAGGTAAACAAACGCCACCGGAATGAAAAAGTGGAACGGCATGCGCTCCGCCTTGGCGGCTTCCTCGGCCACACGAACCATGTCCGTCAAACCAATGATCGAAACCAGGGCGGTGGTCTTCAGCAGAACCTGCCAGTTGTTGCCCAGACCGGGCAGAGCATGGCGCAGCATCTGCGGCAGCATGATTCTGCGGAAGGTATGGAAACGGGTAAAACCATAGGCCCGGGCAGCCTCAATCTGGCCGGTTTCAACGGCCAGGAACGCGCCCCGGAAGGTTTCGGTCATATAGGCGCCGAAAATCAGCCCGATCGTTACAACGCCGGAGATAAACGGATCGAACTGAAAGAAAAAGTCGATTTCGTAAGCTTCCCAGATGTAATCCGAGAGCATGTTCACTGCCACCTGGCCGCCATAATAGAACAGCAGCATCATGACCAGATCGGGCACGCCACGGATCAGGGTGGTGTAGGTGGTGGCGATACCTTTGGCAACCCGGCTTTGCGACAGTTTGGCAGACGCGCCAACCAGTCCCAGGGCAACCGAGAGAGCAAGAGACAGGAAGGCCAGTTCAATGGTGACTATTGCCCCATCCATCAGGGCCGGGCCATAGCCTTTCAGATCAAGCATGGGAAAGTCCGGTAAGCAGGGGCGGCCCCAACGGGCCACCCCTCGGCAGATTTACATCTTGATGTCGTAGGCGAAGTACTTCTGCATGATGGTGTCGTAGGTACCATCTTCCTTCAGGGTGCGAAGGGCAGCGTTCACTTCCTCTGCAAGCTCGGTGTCGCGTTGGCGCATGGCAACACCCACGCCTTCGCCCAGCTTGACCGGCTCACCGACTTCCTTGAAGCCTTCCTTGGAGAGAACGGTTTGCTCCCCTACCGGGTAATCTACGAACACAACGTCCAGGCGCTGGCCTTCAAGGTCCAGGACCATATCGTCGGCAGTGGTGTAACGCTTGATGGTGACAACGCCGCCCATGTTTTCCGTCACGTAGGTGTCCATGGTGGTGCCGCGCTGAACGCCTACGGTCTTGCCTTCCATCGCACTCATGTCAGTGACGTCGGTGTTGAAGCTCTCAGGGCCGAACCAGCCACCCGGGGTGTTGTAGTACGGCTCGGAGAACAGAACCCGCTCTGCGCGCTCTGGTGTGATGGACATGGAAGACATAATCAGATCGAATTTACGTGCCAGCAGGCCCGGGATCATGCCGTCCCATGCCTGGATCACGAATTCGCAGTTGGCGTTCATCTCTTCGCACATGGCTTCTGCCAGTTCAACTTCGAAACCGGTCAGTTCGCCATTCTCGTCCTTGTACTCAAACGGCTCGTAGGGCACGTCGAATGCAATGCGGAGATCCCGTTCCTGGGCTTGTGCTCCACCAGCAATCAGGGCGAGGGCGCAGCTTGCTGCAAAAATCATTTTTTTCATGTGTCACTTCTCCAGTGGTTTGCCTTTTGGGCTTTATTTTTGATGGAAGTTTTTGGTTCCAACATTTTATTTCTTCACCGGTTCAAGATAGCACCGAGTGTCAGAAGTTGGGAGTCAGGAACTGCTTCATGCGTTCCGAATCCGGGTGATCAAACACTTTCTCGGGGGTACCCTGTTCCTCGATCACGCCCTGATGCAAAAACAGGACCTGACTCGACACATCCCTTGCGAATGCCATTTCGTGGGTAACCACGATCATGGTTCGGCCTTCCTCGGCCAGGCTTTGCATAACTTTCAGTACTTCGCCCACCAGCTCAGGGTCCAGCGCCGACGTCGGTTCGTCAAACAGCATGACTTCCGGTTCCATGGCCAGGGCCCGGGCAATGGCTGCACGTTGCTGCTGACCACCGGACATCTGGGCCGGGTAGTAGTCCTTGCGCTCGTAGATACCCACCTTGTTCAGGTAAGCCTCGGCACGCTCGATGGCTTCCTTCTTGGGTACCTTGAGCACGTGAATCGGAGCTTCAATGATGTTCTCCAGCACGGTCATGTGGGACCAGAGATTGAAGCTCTGAAACACCATGGAAAGTTTGGCGCGGATCAATTCAACCTGTTTGTTATCCGCCGGAATACGTTCGCCCTTGCGGTTGGTTGTGAACCTTATTGGGTCGCCGTGCACGATAATGTCGCCGGAGGTGGGAGTTTCCAGCAGGTTTATGCAACGCAGGAAGGTACTCTTGCCGGAGCCGGAGCTGCCGATCAGGGAAACCACGTCGCCTTTGCGGGTCTCCAGTGAAATACCTTTGAGCACTTCAAGCTGGTCAAAGGTCTTGTGAATGTCCCTGCAGATCAAAGGCGCTTGGTCCGCCATGGGTGACTCCTGGGGCTGTAATTCAAAGGCGCATGTTTTACGGACTGTGGACCCGGAAATCAATCCCTTGAAGGGAGCGTTTTACCGAATTTCACCGCCGTTCGCTGCATGTCATTGTGGTCGAATGATTGTTCAATGCAAGCTTTTTGCCATGCTCAGGTGCCTGCCCGGGAATATTCATTGGCCGCCTCCTGATTGACTGGCAGCCTGATCAGTGTGCCGCCATCTTTTTCCATATCTCGCATGGCTTCGCTGACGAAGCGGACATGGGCCGTGGCGGCCTTTTGAGCGCTGGCCGGTTTTCCGGCGATCACGGCTTCATAAAGCTGCCGGTGCTGGCGGACGATTTTCTTGCGCATCTCTTCCCTCGGGTTCAGGTTGGCAACCGAAGCCTGAACGGTCAACAACATCATGTTTTTCAGACTGTTGAGTACATGCACCAGAACCGGATTGTGAGATGCCTCAACAATCGCCAGGTGAAAACCGTGGTCGAGCCGGGCATTGCTGAGCGGGTCAGTGTCTTCCAGGGCGCGGAATGCCTTGGTAATGCGATGCCGGTCCAGCCGTGTTGCCCGCTGTGCAGCCAGGTAGGCAGCCTGGCCCTCCAGTTGCTCTCGCACTTCCAGAAGATCGAACAGCGTTCGCGGGTGCCCCTCGAAAAGATGCATCAACGGGCTCTGTTCCCCGAGTTCGTTGGCTCCGGGCACCATGCTGGCCACAAACGAGCCTTTGCCATGGCGGGTTTCGATCACGCCACGCCCCTGGAGCTCATGGAGGGCTTCCCGAATGACCGCACGGGACACGCCCAGCCGCGTTGCCAACTGACGTTCGGACGGTATCTTCTGCTCCGGAGCGAGCCCACCGTCAAGGATAAGGCGCTCAAGCCGGTATGAGATTTCCTGGGAGATTGCCATTTGGCTGCCTGTTTACGCTCTCTGGTCTGACCAGTGAATGCTTTTGATTGTTGGTGTTTCCGTTGTCAGCTGATGTGCGTCCGAGCCCGTTAAATATGGCCGATTCAGAGGATTTCGTCCATTTTTAATACTTCAAAAACTGGTCAGACCAGTGGTCTCCGAACTGGACTAAACCCGGCGCGACTACGAATATCATTCTAATGTCGGCCTTTGCCGGCGTTGCCATAGACGCTGATAACAACAAAGCCAACGGAGACGTTTCGATGAATTCGAAGAATAACATCCGAAATAGCTGTGACACTGGCGAGACCCCACCTCGCAGAAGTTTCCTTAAAACAATCGCCATGGGCGCCACTCTGGCAGGCGCAATGCTGATGGGTGCAGGTCAGGCCCAGGCTGCCACTACGTGGAAAATCCAGTCCACCTGGGACGCGGGCACCGTGGGTTACACGCTCTTCGAGGAGTGGTGTAAGAGTATTGAAGCCAAGTCTGGCGGAGAGCTGAAGTTCCAGTGCTTCCCGGCCAAGGCTGTCGCTGCAGACAACAACGCACTCTTTGACGCGGTACGTAACGGTGTTCTGCAGGGTATGAATCCGTTCACTCTGTACTGGTCAGGGAAGATCCCTGCTTCCGTTTTCCTGTCCTCCTATCCAGCCGGACCTGATCAGCCCCACCAGTGGGACACCATGTTCTACTCCATGGGCATGCTGGAAAAGACCCGGGAGATCTACAAGAAGTTTGGCCTGTTCTATGTTGGCCCCATCCAGCACGACGCCAACATCATTCACTCCAAGCAGCCGGTTAACAGCCTCGAAGATCTCAAGGGCATGAAGATTCGTGTCCCGGGCGGTATGGTGGCCGAGGTATTCCAGCAGTTCGGGGTTTCTACCGTAAGCCTGCCGGGGTCAGATATTTTCCCGGCGCTCGAGAAGGGCACCATTGATGCAGCGGACTACGTAGGCCCTGCGGTTAACTACGAACTGGGCTTCTCCCAGGTGACCGACTACATCATCTTCGGACCTCCTGGCGTCATGTCTATCTACCAGCCGGTCGACCTGATGGACCTGACCGTTAGCCTGCGTGCCTGGAACTCCATCTCGCCCGAGCTACAGCAGCTGGTTGAGGACGAAGTGCGTATCTACTCCCAGAAGCACTACCTGGCCATCCAGGAGCGCAACATAGCGGCTATGGAGAAGTTCAAGGCAGAGGGTGACACGGTTACGCGTCTGAGCCAGGAAGATCTTGAAACCTGGCGTAAAGCGGCAATCCCCATCTGGTTCAACTGGGCCAACAAGAATGAGGACGCACGCGCCATTCTGGATATCCAGCTGAAGTACATGATGAACGACACGGTTGGTTACATTACCGAAGAAGACATCAAGGGCTTCTAAGTTCCAAAGCTCAAACAAAAAACGATAATCGGGGAAGGCAGGGTTAGCCGACACAGGATTAACCCTGCCTTCCCCGCTCTTTGATCTAGGTGGTAGCAACATGTCTGATCTGAGTGCATTTGGCTTTGTCATGCCGCACTGGTTCTACTGGGGTTGGCTTGCCGTAATGCCACTGCTCATGATGGCTTGGGATAAGTGGAGCAGTAAGCATGGCGGGGATGATGCCGAACCCGAGAAAACGGTTTCCGAGTTACAGACCGAAGAAGATGATCCGCTCGCTCATTTTGAATATGAGGGTAACTGGTTTACGAAAATCGTTGACTGGATGTGCGAGAAGTCAGGCCTTTTCGTTGCGTTCTGGACGATCAACGCAGTGCTTTTCTATTTCTTCGAAGTGGTGATGCGCTACATCTTCAACATGCCAACGATCTGGGTGCATGAAGCCAGCTTCCTGATCTTCGGGATGCAGTACATTCTCGCTGGCGCCTTCGCGCTGTTGCATGGTGCTCACGTGCGGGTGGACGTCGTCTACAACTTTCTGCCGGTTCGCGGGCGCGTGGGCATGGATATTTTTACGTCCATGTTCTTTTTCATATTTGCGGCCGTTCTGGCGACCACATCCTGGACCTTCTTCCAGGACTCTCTGATGATGCAAGAGACCACGGTCGAGACCTGGGGTATCCAGTATTACCCAGTGAAAGGCGTGATGTTTTTGGGCGCAATCCTGTTGCTGCTCGCCGGCTTTTCGAAGCTGCTTAAAGACATCGTACTGTTCATCCGTCTCGGTCAGGAGCGCACATCATGAGTACAACAACTGCAGCGCCCAGCAACGGCATGGCCGGGAAACTGGGTACATGGTTAATGATCATCGCCACCGTGGGTCTGGCGTTTGTCATCTGTGTTGAACTGATCAACATTCTCTTTTACGACCCATGGAGTGATGAGAAATTCCTTTTCAAGCTTTCGGGTAGCCTTTCCGGTGTCGAAATCGGGCCGCTGACCTACCTGATGTTTGGATCTCTGGCTGTAGTCCTGATGATGGGGCTGCCGCTTGCCTTCGTGACCGGTGGCCTTGGTGTCATGTTCATCTATCTGGTGGGTGACGCCATGATGTTGAACATTGTCCCCGGCCGGATCTTCCCGCTGATGGCGAACCCGGACATTGCTGCGATCCCTCTGTTTATCTTCATGGCGTCGATGCTTGAGCGTGCGGGCCTGATCGAAGAAATGTTCAGCGTGGTTTACAAGTGGATGGGCGGTATCAGTGGTGGTCTTGCCGCTGCAACCATTGTCGCCTCTACGATTCTGGCTGCGATGGTCGGTGTTATCGGCGCCGCCGTTGTCACCATGGGCATCATCGCACTGCCGGCCATGTTGAAGCGTCATTACGATCACAAGATTGCCATCGGCTCTATCATGGCGGGTGGAACCCTGGGTATCCTCATTCCGCCTTCGATTCTGGCCATTCTGTACGCCGTGGTAGCACAGCAGTCCGTGGGCGAGCTCTATCTGGGCTCTCTGTTGCCCGGTCTGATGCTCTCCGGCCTGTACCTGACTTACGTTCTGGTGCGCAGCTGGCTGAATCCGAAGCTGGGCCCGCCGATTCCGGTGGAAGACCGGATCAGCCTGAAAGAAAAACTCAAACTTCTGGGAAATCTGATTGCGCCCCTTGCGCTGGTTGGTCTGGTTCTGGGGCTGCTGTTTGGTGGTATCGCCACGCCGGTTGAGGCGGCAGGTATCGGTTCCTTCGGTGCCATTATCGTTGCGATGATGCACAAGAAGTTCTCGATCGCGGGGCTTCGCGAGGCGTCTGTGACCACAGCCAAGGCCTCTGCCATGGTTCTCTGGATCATGTTCGGTGCGTCGGTTTTCGTTGGTTTCTACATCCTCCAGGGCGGCCAGCAGTTCGTAACCGACGCCATTCTGGGCACGGGCATGTCGGCATACGGAATCCTGTTCCTGCTGATGGTTTTGCTGGTAGTCCTGGGTATGTTCCTTGACTGGGTTGGTATCCTGTTGCTGGCGGTACCCATCTTCATACCGATTGTGAAAGCGCTGGAGTTTCCTGGCCTGTTCGGCTTCCCGCCAGTTGCAGGTGATGACGTCGTGCTCTGGTTCGGTGTGCTGTACCTGGTGAACATGCAGATGTCGTTCCTGAGTCCGCCATTCGGTTACGCACTTTTCTACATCCGCGGCGTTTGTCCTCCGGAAATCTCCATGGGTACCATCTTCAAGTCGTCCCTGGTGTTCCTGGCGATTCAGGCGTTCGGACTGTTCATGTGTGTCCTGATCCCCGGCATCGTAACCTGGCTGCCAGGGCTGGTTTACGGTTAATCAAATCAAGGAGTAATGCTTTATGTTGACGATCAAACGACTGGATCTTGCCGAGGCGCGCATCCTCATTGAGGGCGCCGCGGAAAAGGCCCGCGAAATCGGCGTGCCCATGTGCATCGCTGTGGTGGACGAATCCGGCAACCTGGTGGCCTTCGAGCGCATGGACGGTGGCAAGATTACCAGCGTAACCATCGCCCAGGACAAGGCCTTCACGGCGGCTGCAGCCAAGAAAGCCACCCATGACTACAACAAGGTGAACGTGCCCGGCAGTCTGGCTTTCGGCATTCATACCGAAGTTGGCGGGCGCATCAGCTCTGTTGGCGGTGGCCTGCCGGTGATCGTTGACGGCGAAGTAGTGGGTGGTATCGGAATCAGTTCCGGTACCCCCCAGCAGGATATGGACTGCGCCCAGGCCGGTCTTGACCACTTTGAAACAAAACGCGGTTGATGACTGTCACACAGACGTAATTCACACCCAGAGAGTGCTATGACTACCAAGCCGAAAGTCAGCAAAGCCGAGCTGGCGGAGCAGTTCCGGGCGTTTATCGACCCGGACTATGTCATCACTGATGACGAAACCATGAAGCCCTACGAATGCGACGGCATGTCGATGTATTGCGAGATGCCGTTGCTGGTGGTGCTGCCGGAGACCGTTGAACAGGTGCAGCGGGTGATGCGTATCTGTAACGAGAACGCAGTGCCGGTAGTGGCCCGTGGTGCCGGAACCGGGCTCAGTGCCGGTGCCATGCCCAACAAGGAGGGCGTGGTGCTGTCGCTGGCCAAGTTCAATCGCATCATCGACATTGACCCGCTGGCGCGAACGGCCAGGCTTCAGCCCGGCGTTCGCAACCTGGCTATCAGTGAAGAGGCGGCACAGTTCGGCCTTTATTACGGCCCGGATCCTTCCTCCCAGATTGCCTGCACCATCGGCGGCAATGTGGCGGAGAACTCCGGCGGCGTGCACTGTCTCAAGTACGGTCTGACCGTTCACAACATCCTCAGCGTGGAAATGGTCACTGCCGAGGGTGATGTGCTGAATGTGGGCAGCGATGGCCTGGACAGCTGCGGCATGGATCTGCTGGCACTGATGACCGGCTCTGAAGGTCTGCTGGGTGTGGTAACCGAAGTCAAAGTAAAACTGCTGCCGAAACCGGAAGTGGCCCAGGTTGTCATGGCCGGCTTTGATGACGTCCAGAAAGGCGGTGACGCCGTGGGCGGAATTATCTCCCACGGCATCATCCCCGGTGGTCTGGAAATGATGGATGGCCACGCCATCATCGCAGCGGATGATTTTGCCCAGGCCGGATACCCGCGGGACGCCAAGGCCCTGTTGTTGTGTGAAGTGGACGGTACCGAAGAGGAAGTCCACGAGCATATCGCCGAGGCCGAGGAAGTGTTCCGCAAGCTCGGGGCGACATCTGTCCGGACTTCCCAGAGTGAAGAAGAGCGCGCGCTGTTATGGAAAGGCCGTAAATCTGCTTTCCCGGCCGTGGGCCGGATTTCCCCGGATTACTACTGCATGGACGGCACCATTCCTCGCCGTCATATCGCCTACGTTCTTACGGAAATGGAGAAAATGTCCGAGGAGTTTGGCTTGCGTGTCGCAAACGTGTTCCATGCCGGCGACGGCAACCTGCACCCTCTGATCCTGTTTGATGCCAACGTACCCGGGGAATTCGAGCGCACCGAGGCCTTCGGCTCACGCATTCTGGAAATGTGCGTGGAGGTGGGCGGCTGCATCACCGGTGAACATGGCGTTGGCGTTGAGAAGATTCGCCAGATGGCCGTTCAGTTCAACGATGAAGAACTCCAGCAGTTCCACGACGTAAAGGCCGCATTTGATCCCGCCGGCATCCTGAATCCGGGCAAGGGCGTTCCGGCCCTGCGGTTCTGCCAAGAATACCGCTCCCTGGAGCACAAACAACACACGCACGAGCATACGGAAGCCGCCCATGGCTGATATTTCCCAACAACTGAAGGAGCAGGTGCTCCAGGCCCGGGACAGCGGGCACAAACTGAATATTGTCGGCGGTGGCACCAAGGCCTTCATGGGCCGTGAAGCCGACGTCGATGCCGGAACCCTCAACGTGGGCGAGCACACCGGCATTGTGGATTACCACCCGGTGGAACTGGTTCTGACCGTTCGCGCCGGCACGCCGCTGAGCGAGATCGAGGCCACACTGGCCGAGGAAGGCCAGTGCCTGCACTTCGAGCCACCGCATTTTGGTGCGGCCTCCACCATCGGTGGCACCCTGGCCTGCAATCTTTCCGGGCCGGGTCGCCCCTGGGCGGGCTCGGTTCGGGACCAGGTACTGGGTATCCGGCTGCTCAACGGCAAGGGTGAACACCTTCGCTTCGGCGGCCAGGTCATGAAAAACGTGGCTGGCTATGACGTTTCACGTCTCCAGGCCGGTGCCCTCGGAACCCTGGGCGTGATCACCGAAATCAGCATGAAAGTAATGCCCAAGCCTGCCGCCTCCCTGACCCTGGTTCAGGAAATGGGCATGGACGAGGTGATTCACTACATGAACAGCCGGGCGGCAGAGCCCAAGCCGATCACCGCCGCCTGCTGGGTGGACGGTAAGGTTTATCTGCGCCTGGCTGGTGCGAAATCCGGCGTGGAGGCGACGGCTGAAAAGTGGTCCGGAGAGGTGATGGAGCAGGGCGATGAGTTCTGGCGGCAGGTGCAGGACATGCAGCATGAGTTTTTTGCCGGTAACGACGTACCGCTCTGGCGCTTCTCGGTCGGTTCGACGGCGGCCACGCCGAAACTGGAAGGTACCTGGTTTATCGACTGGGCCGGTTCCCAGCGCTGGTTCCGGGGCGCTGGTGAGCTCAAGGATATGGAACCTGCCGCCCGTGCGGCCGGTGGCCAGGTCAGCCTGTTCCGTGGTGGCGATCGCACCGCAGAGGTGATGCATCACCAGCCGGAGGCCCTGAAGGGCATTCAGCGCCGTATCAAGAATGCCTTTGATCCGGACAACATCTTCAATCCCGGACGTTTATACAGCTGGTTGTAATTATGCAAACGAATCTGGTTCAACAATTTGCCAACACCAAGGAAGGCCAGGAAGCCGAGTCCATCCTGCGGGCCTGTGTGCATTGTGGCTTCTGCACCGCAACCTGCCCGACCTATCAGGAACTGAACGACGAGCGAGACGGCCCACGGGGCCGGATCTACCTGATGAAGATGTTCCTGGAGGGGGCGGAAGTCACCGAGAAAACCCGGGAGCACCTGGACCGCTGCCTGACTTGCCGAAGCTGCGAGACTACCTGCCCTTCCGGGGTTCAGTACGGCCGTTTGGTAGATATCAGCCGTGGCCTGATGGAAAAGGAAATGCCCAGGGAGCCGAAAGACAAGTGGCTGCGCTGGGCTCTGGCCCGGGTGATTCCGAACCGCCAGCTGTTCGGTTTACTGCTCCGCCTTGGGCAGATCTTCCGCCCGGTGTTGCCGGAGAAGCTACGCACCAAGGTGCCGCCGAGAAAGCAGGCCAGCCCATGGCCGGCGGCCAGTCACAGCCGGATTGTGCTGGCACTGGCCGGTTGCGTGCAGCCTTCGGCCACTCCGAACACCAATGCGGCCGCCGCCCGGGTTCTGGACCGCCTTGGTATTACCATGGTGGAAGCTCCCGAGGCTGGCTGCTGTGGTGCCGTGAACTACCATCTTTCCGAGCATGAGAAAGGCCTGGAAAGGATGCGTCAGAACATTGATGCCTGGTGGCCTGCTATCGAAGCGGGCGCGGAAGCGATTGTGATGACGGCTTCCGGCTGTGGCGCCATGGTGCAGGATTACGGTCATCTTCTGAAAGACGACCCGGTCTACGCTGCCAAGGCGCAGAAGGTGAGCGAGCTGTGCACGGATCTTGGTGCTTTCCTGCTGAAACAGGACCTGGAGAAACTCAAGGTGCGTCAGGATCCGGGCAAGGTGGCGTTCCACTGCCCCTGCACCTTGCAACACGCCATGAAGCAGAATGGCGTTGTTGAGCAGGTACTGACGCGGGCCGGCGTCAATCTTGCGGCAACAAAGGACAAGCATCTTTGCTGTGGCTCTGCTGGCACCTATTCGGTGACCCAGCCGGAGATGAGCCAGAAGCTGCTGGGCAATAAGCTGAAGGCTTTGACCGTCGACAATCCGGATCGCATTGTAACTGCCAACATTGGTTGCCAGATGCACCTGGAGACCAAATCACCGGTGCCGGTGCAGCACTGGATTGAGCTTCTGGATCAGTAGAGCTTAAACCGGGGTCAGATGAAGTTCCCATCTGACCCTTTTTTCATATACCCCAAGGCCACGGTTTTTTTCGTTATACTGCCCTACCAAATTACCGAACCACAGGGAGTGGAACCGTATGCCAAGGATGATGGCTGGTCTTGTTTTGTCTTTTTCGCTTGTCGCAGTAGCTAATGCCGAGGTCTATACCTGGATCGACGGCCGTGGCGTAGCGCACTTCTCCGATTACCCGCCGGGTGAAATTCCCCATAAGCAGCTACAGGTACAGGCGCCTGTCACCGTGCCCATGTCCGAGAACCTCAGGCAAGGCAAGCGTGTGTCCGGAATCCGCAAAGACGTTGAAGGCCTGCTTGCCTCGGGTCGTCCGGGAAGTTCCGGCATGAGCGCCCAAGAGAAAGCTGATGCCGAGCGTGAGAAAACTTGTGCAACCTACAGGAGCAAGCTGGAGCGGATTCAATCCAAACTGCGGGCGGGTTATAGCAACGACCGGGGGAATGCCCTCAGGCAGCAACGCAGGACGCTCAGCCAGAAGCTGAGCCGTGAGTGCATCCTGCGTTGATTCAGCCCGATATCAGGCGCGCTTGAAGCTCGCGAGGGCGACGGCGGCGGTGACGAACAGCCCGCCAAACACCCGGTTCATTTGTCGCTGGCGGCGGGCGGTGGTCATGAACCGGAACAGTTGGCTGGCGAGCAGGGCATAGCCCAGCATCACCAGGCAGTCGACCAGGATCAGGGTGGCGCCCATGGTAATCAGCTGCGGGCCATGGGGTGCTCCGGCCACCAGAAACTGCGGGAACAGGGCCACCAGAAATACAGTGGCCTTGGGGTTGGTCAGGTTCACGAACACCGCATTCCAGAACCTTTTGTGACCGCTAACGGGCTGGCGGTCATCGTCGATGGATTCCATCACCGGCTCGCGCCATTTGGAAATGCCCAGCCAGATCAGGTAGGCAACGCCCAGCCACTTGATGACCGACAGGGCGATGTTCGAGGAGGCAATGATGGCGCCCAGCCCGGCACCCACCAGCAGAATCTGGATGCCAAAACCAAGTTGCAGCCCCATGATGGCCGGCAGCGAACGGCGAACACCGTAACGCATGCCATTACTCATGGTATTGATCGCCCCGGCCCCCGGGGAAACGCTGATCAGTACGGCCGCAACTAGGAAGGTCAGCCAGGCTGCAAGTGACATAAATTACGCTCCTGAAAAAGCCAAGAGATACACCGTATAGGCCACGAAGGCAAGCAGCAGGGCGCCGCCCTCAAGACGGTTGATGCGCCCCGGCCCGTGGAAGCCATAGCACATTGCAAACAGAACCAGGGTGAGGGCAGCCATAACCGGGAGGTCACGGGTGAGCACTTCCGGCGCCACCGACATGGGCGCAATCAGCCCCGCAATGCCCACAACGGCCAGGGTGTTGAACAGGTTGGAGCCCAGAATATTGCCGAGGGCCAGGTCGTGCTCACCCTTGCGGGCCGCAATGATGGATGAGGCCAGTTCCGGGAGTGATGTTCCAACGGCCACTATGGTGAGGCCGATAACCAGATCGCTGATGCCGAACATGGTGGCCAGATCAACGGCGCCCCATACCAGAATGCGGGAGCTGACAATCAACAGCAGCAGTCCGACCACAAGCCATAGAAGCGCTTTGCGCAACGGCATGGCATGGACTTCTTCGTTCATCTCTTTCGCGAGCGCATCGTCCGGTTGACGGAAGCCCTGGTAGATACTCCAGCCGATCAGCAACACAAAAACCAGCATCAGGCCAACTGCATCCATACGGCTCAGGTCACCGTCCCAAAGCTGCCAGCCGGCGAAGGCGGTTACCAGAATCAGAATGGGGAGCTCTTTGCGCATGACCTGCGAATGCACGGCGATTGGGGCCATCAGCGCTGTGATACCCAGAATCAGGGCAATGTTTGTGATGTTCGAACCGTAAGCATTGCCCAACGCCAGCCCCGGGTTGCCCTGGGATGCGGCAAGGGCAGAAACTGCCATCTCCGGCGCAGACGTGCCAAAACCAACCACAACCATGCCAATCAGCAGTGGGGGCATACCAAAATGGCTGGCAGTGGTGGCCGAGCCTTCCACAAATTTGTCCGCACTCCACACCAACAGAATCAGACCCGCGATGATCGCCCCAATGGCCATCAGCATTTCAATCACTCCTTGTGGTCAATTGCCGTCTCGGCAGCGCAAGAATCGATGGTGCCACAGGTTCCTGCAATAGGTACAAATGCGCTTCGATCATAAAACCGATCCTGCGGTAATTGATTTCAGTCAACCCTTCGACGGGCGCTGCAATGTTAGTTTGGTTAAACATTGATCAGAGAAGGAGGGGGATCATGGCACAAGGAACTCAGAGCATCGTTGTTGCCTGTGATGGGTCAGAGCATTCGTCACACGCAGCGAAAATGGCAGCCGAGCTTGCTAAAGCTACCGGCCAACCACTCAAACTGTTAGCGGTATTTCCGGGCACCAGGGTCGAGAGACTGATTGTAAGTGGTGTGTTGCAGAGCGACATTGATGAAGAAGCCAATGAGTATGGTCGCAAAGCATTTGATGCCGCGAAACAGGCTGTAAGCGGACTTGTTGAGCCTGCTGAAGAAGTTCTGCTTAAGGGAGACCCCGCCAAGGAGATCGTCGAATATCTCGACGAGAATTCCGGCGCCCACCTGTTTCTGGGGCGGCGCGGCGACTCAATGCTGAGAAGCCTCACTCTTGGAAGTGTCAGTGAGAAGGTCGTCAGGCATGCCCACCGCCCGGTAACGGTGGTTAGTGAGTAAACGGCAAAGCTCGGTAGACACTCCAAAGCCCGCATCAAGCGGGCTTTTTCATTCCTGATCCTTTCTCCCATACATGATTCGCCACAATTCATGCGAAATACAACTGAGATAGCGCAGGGCCCAGGCTTTTATGCTGACCGAGTGAATTCAACTAAACGAGGTGGCTATGAAGACTGCAGAGTTGATCGAGAAGTGGCTTGATAAGTGTGACCTGGCGAGACTGGCCCAGGAGCGCTACAAAGAAGACCCGAGCCCCACCAATTACTCGGAACTGAAAAGGGCCATGTGTGAGCGACAGCTGATGGAAGAGCGCATTGATCCCAGGACTAGCAATGCCCAAAGAATCTCAGCATGAGTCGGCCTTCTCGGGCGTCAGAAACAACAAAACCCGCACGTGGCGGGTTTTGTCTGAATTCTTAATGGTGCCCGTAGGGCACCATTTTCTTTTCTCATCAAATTGCGCCCCAGTGAACCCAGGATTTATTTCTTCACGGGCATGTTATTGCAGTGGGCGCGGAGCTCCAGGCTGCTTATCCTCTCATCACCATCTGCATCGGCAAGTTGAAGCAATCTCGATCCGAATTGCACGGTGTCAGTGTTAGAGCTTTCGTCAAATGAGTCTGGAACATTACCGCAGGCGAGGTCCTCGGTGATTCCACATGGGCGCAGGTATACGTGTTCAGAGCGGTCGATGTAACCGTTACCATTGCGGTTAATGCATTCAAACAGCCCTTTGGAGCTCACAGATGCGCTGGAAGTTTTAAGCGTTGGTTCGACATTGTTATTGACGCATCCAACTACCAAAAGAGAAACCGCTAAAGAGACGGTAAGGTGGAGATTTCTCATGGTAATGCCCTCAGAAACGTCGCATTACTGGTTTTGGGAGCCAAAAACAAAGGATATGCCAATGTCGCTAGGGTCGCCAGTAATTCCTGTGCTGCAACTTCGGGGCTGCGAGGCCAGGGGGTTGGCAGGGAGAGTTGCTAAGTGTTTGGGGCGGATGTCCCTTGGGGCGGCCTAGAAACAACAAAACCCGCACAAGGCGGGTTTTGTCTGAATTCTTAATGGTGCCCGGAGGCGGAATCGAACCACCGACACGGGGATTTTCAATCCTTGCGGGACCTGCTCAATAAACCACATGGCTGCACAAACAGGCAGTTACTGAAGTTCAGGCCCACATACCACCACTGAAAAGCGCAATTAGGTGGACACTCTGAGGACATCCATCTTGTTGTAACACTCCAAAAAGTCACGGAAAGCTTCTTAATCGTTTTTCAGGCCGAGTGGGTAAAAAGGAAGAGCTTTGGTAGGGCTGAGGATCGGCTCATCGGGCTGTCTTTTGTGGATCAAAGATAGAGCTAAATATCGCGTTCAATTCTCTCACAGATAGATGTATTCCCCTCGCTAACACGACCCTTTGCATGCTTTATGATGCAAGTTGTGTGTCGAGATAATAAACACTTTCCAGGGGCAGCTCTCCTTTGAGGATGTAGATAGATGAGTAAATTATAGATTTTCGATAAGAACTATTTGGCTGGCTTGTTTTATGCAAAAAAATCCCTTGATGCTCGCGATTGGGCAGAAATAGGGAGAGCGACATGAAACAGCATGACATGAAAAAGAAAGGAAGTCTGAATCTGGCTAAAAGTATCGTTCTAGGTGGTAGCTTGATGGTGGCCTTTACAGGTGCAGCTAATGCGGGCGCCATTCTTAGCGCTGTTGGTGGAACCATTAACAGTAGTGGCCCCGGGTTTGGTTCCCTTCAGGATACGTTTGATCAGTCGGGACTTCTGAGTGGCTATACCAGTGGTGTAACGGATTTCGACACATATATAGGCACAAACCCATTACATACATCCACCTTCGCCGGCAATGAGTGGTTTAGTAACTCAGGCTCCAATACTGCGAGCGTAACCTATGACTTGGGGGCAGTTTACAGCATAGATGCATTGGCGCTCTGGAATGAAGAGGCTGCTGGGATTGGTCTACTGGATCTTTACGGTTCCTCGGACGGTGTAAACTTTTCGCTGCTCTCAGGGGGGCTGACTCCGACCGATCATCCCACTCATCCATACGACTATAGTGCTGATGTTTTCGGCTTCGGGGCTGCACTCCTTCAGTATGTCAGATTGGATATGAGTCGATGCCCGCAGCAACCCGGGGATTTCGATTCCTGCGCAATAGGTGAGGTGGCATTCCGTCAGGCTACACAAGTTCCAGAGCCCGGAACGTTAGCTTTACTGGCGCTTGGCCTTGGTGGACTGGTGACCGTTGGGCGACGTAAACATAAAGAGCAATAGCCTATCCGCAACTATAACCATAGAGAGCCCCTTGAGTGGGGCTCTCTGAGTTGGTGTTTCGAACCCGCGGGAATTGAGCCCGGAGCCGCAAACTTTCTTTAGCAGGGGTTTATGAGAGCCTTGTGGCGGGTTTTCGTAGCACCACATAAAACCACAATAGTCAGAAAAACAAACAGTTACCGAAATTCAGATCCACAGGCCACCACATAAAATCGCTCCCATGTTGTCACTTCGTTGACACGTCAACGCCGTTGAATAGTGATCTGTCAGCGTATATACTTTGTATATACAAAAGGCTTGAGGAATACGATGGCGCTGAAATGTTCATCTGCAGTGAAGCAGAAACTTGCTGAAAAGCACGGTGTCAGCCTGGAAGAGGTTCAGCAGTGTTTTGCGAACCGTGAAGGTGGCCTACTGGAAGATGCCAGGGAGGACCATAAGACAGATCCTCCGACCCAGTGGTTCATTGCCGAAACTGACTACGGTCGCCGCCTGAAGGTGGTTTTCATCCTCAAGAATGGCGACATACTGCTGAAAACTTCCTATGGTCCGAACCCAAAAGAAGAAGCTATCTATACCAAGTACGCATTTTAATTGAGACAAGTCGCAGAGAAAGAAACAGAAGAACGACAGCGACGGGGAGCACGCATCATGGGAAAGAAAATTGTAGGTACTCCGGAAGCCTGGGAAGACGGTTCCCTCGGCCGGGAAGAGGAGTTCGTTCGCGTTTCAAAAAACGTAGATGATGCTGCATTGAACGAAGCGGCCGGGCTGCAGCCGATTTCTATTCGACTGCAGAAGTCATTGATTGAAGACTTCAAGATGATCGCGGAGATTAACGGCATCGGTTATCAGCCTCTGATTCGCCAGGTGCTCAAGCGTTTCGCCGATTCAGAAAAGCGACGCATCTTGCGTGAGAAATCGTCTGATATGCGGTCCCTGGACGACGACGAGCACCATGATCCTGATAACGGCGAAGGGAAAAGGGCTTACGGTTAATCTTCTCGAGCTTTGAAAGAGATTGTTATTTCGCGCCTTTGGGGTAAACCCCATATGTGCAGAGGGCCTAATTCGCATGCGATTTAAAATAAATCTGTCCCGATTTTTCACTAAGGCGTTTTGATTTGTATTAGTTGGTCAAGCTGACGGGCTTGGCAGTAGCGTTCCGCTATAAGCAAGTAGTATATACTATCGGTCACGATTAAAAATACATATAAATGGGCTTGCTCGCCAGCTTCGATTTGGTGGGATTTGTACTCTGTTTTCAATCCCCTCGGCAGTTGCATTAGCGCCTGAGCCATTCGGTCAGGACGACCAGGGCTCACCGCCGGCAAGGATGCCTGGCAAGCGCGACACCTGCAAAGTGGTGTGACACCAGAGAGAGCTCTGGTTCTATATTATCCGGTTCCTTCCTTCACCATTTACATTTTCATAGAGTATCTTTTGGTCTACCCTATTAGATTGATGAAATAAACATTTATAAATCTTTTAGATTCCAAATACTTTTAATTATTTCAGAAAAGTGGGTTAACTATGTCATGTATCTCTTTCTCTTATATTTTTGATTTGGCTAATGATCATGATATCTCTCTTGTATTTGGTGGTATTCAGCCTATCACCGATGATCAATTTGTTAGTTTTAGAAGTTCATATAAAAACTACTTTGATGAATTTCAAAAATACGTTGATCGGTTAGCTGAAAATTCTAGAGAAGAGATTTGGGGCTATATTCCTCCTGGAAAGAAAGCCTATATTACTGCTATTAACTCCATCTGGTATTATGATCGTATAGTCGTAGCTGACCCAGTGTTCGATATTCTCAGTGATGCAAATCCTGAAAATATAGAAGATCGAAAGTGGATGCTTCGTGATACCTTGCAATGGCTTTATCAGTTTCGGGATTTGATAGAGCAAGGCTATTTGATCTTGGGTAAAGGGTACATGCCAGCTCCGAAAGAGGCTGATGTGGAGGCAGTTTATGATGAGCTTTCGGGGATTGACGGTTTGATTTCGGAGGTTTATCAATCCGTAAAGGTTGAAAAAACATATGCTGGGGACCGTAATGGTACCCTTACGCGGTTTTTTAGGGTATCGACCGACATTGGTTTTAATATTCTTTATAAAAAGGTTAGGGGTCCTAAAAATAAGGAGCAATTCTCTCTATTTCAAGATATGAGCCCCTCATCAATTAACGAGCTTCTTCAAGAGGAGCCTAGAGGGAAGGCGGCTGTTGAGCGTATTGTCAAAGATCAACTGTACTCACTTTCAGAAATGGCTTTTATATCTCATGAGCAATCATTTTCTCCAGTTTTGCATCAGATTTCCGATTTAAGAATTGTGCAAAAAATATTTGCTGTTGACTCTCGTTCTACTCAAAATATTGTTCCATCTAGGGTTCCTGTCATGGCTGATATTCCTTTGGATCGGCTTTTGGATATGCGTGAGCAACAGAGCAACTGTTTCCAGGACTTCAGGTTGAAGGTAAATGAAATTGCAGGCTCTTCTAGCTTAGATTTTGCTCAGAATAAAATAAATGTGTATCTGGAAGGGATGAAGAAAAGTCTTGAAGATGAAATGAAAAATTTAAAGAGGAAGCGAAGGGCGGATGGTTATGTAAAAATGGCATTATCTGCTGCAACCGCAATTACCGGTGCAGCTGCAGGTGAGCACTTTTTAGCCCTATTTGCATCTCTATCTGCCCTGTATGATGGTGGGTCACAAGTACGAGATTATAAATCGGGAATTGCTAGTTTGAAATCTAGTAATTACGGATTTTTGCTCGATATTGATGGTCGAGCGGGTAGGGTAAACTCTAACAACTTATTTTACATTAAACCTGTAGTCGTAAAGGGCAAAAAAGTAATGCGTCCACTTCAGTAACTTTTACTTATTCGAAAGCTATCTTTTCAGTTTATCTGCCTGAAACCGCCACCACACACTACGACGGCCAGCCCTTTTGTTTTTGTCGTTCCCCTCGTCGGTTTCCATACCAGGAACTGGCGATTCTTGCCGCCAGGCTGAAACCTATCCTGTTTTCAGGCTGTTCTCTTTCCGTGCTTTTTCCATTTCCGGGCTGATTTGACCAGCTTCCGGAATCGTCTTCCCGGTAGTAAGCCAATAAGCGAACTGCGGAAACGCTTCGTTAAACGCCTCTATGTCGTCCTCGTTAACCCTTCGTCTCCGAGCCCGAACTGCATTCCACTTATCACGATCTATGCCTGTCAGTCGCTCCATGTCTTTGGAGGTAACTTCGCTGACATTAAAAAAATCAATCAGGCGTTCTCTAATCATTGCAATATGTCATTTGTATATAGTGCAATTAGGCTATAGATTGTAAATAGTGCAATGCACATAATCTAAAGCAGTTTGTGTTTAACAGTGTAGCAGAGTGCAAAACAGTGGACGAGCAAAAGCAAATCATTCTGATCGCAACCCCTGTCATGACCCAGGACCGCTACGCCCAACTTACGGGCTTAACGGAAGGGCAGGTCAGGGGTCAGATCGAAAAAGGACATCTGCCTTCACTCAAAATCGGCCGGGTGCGCATGGTCAACATCGCTGCGCTCTCTCAGCAGGCCCTGGACCAGGAGGATTGGCAATGACTCCGGATGTTCGCAACCAGAAGAAAACCATCATGCGGCTGCGCTTCCAGCAAGCCTGTGAAGCCCACGAGGCGGGTGACTACGAACTAGCCGCCCTGCGCATCAGCCAGATCCACCAGATGGTGTCTTCTTATATGGGGGTTGATTCCGACCTCTACTGGTTCGGCCTCAACCTCACCATCACTTGGGCTGAATTTTTCCTCCAGGACGACACCCGCGACTTCAACGCCTGGGCAGTAGGGCAGGCCTGTATCGCACTGAGGGCTGCAGCATGAAAACGTCACGTCTAAACGTCGCCCGCAAGCTAACCAGCTTCGCGTTTCAGCGCCCGAAACCCGAGCCGGTCAACGTGTTCCAAACCGGTTTGAAGGCTCTGGATAACGACGATGTAGACGCAGCCATCAAGTCCGCTGCCCGTCTGTTCGTATTGGGCAACCTCCATTATCAAGTGGCCGCCCAGCGTCTTCATGGCCAGCTCACAAACAGGATTCTGGCCAAAGAGATCCGGAATAACGCTTTTGCCTTCCAGGGCCCTCGTCCGTCCTCTGCGCTCACTGCCCAGGCTCTGGAAGGCCTTTTTGACAATCTCCTGCAGCGCCTGAGCCACCTGCAGGAAGTCCGCACCGACTACCCGTGCGACTACATGGCCCGCTGCAAAGCCGGCTTCACCGACGCCCTGATCCACGAACTGGAAGCCAGCGGCCATCACAGCCCGGCCTTTGACCGTCTTATTCAACTGCGGGACGCCTGGGACTGTGGCCACCTGGATCTTCCCAACGTCACGGAGACGCAACCATGAGCCATATCCCACCACGAAAAGACCAGGTGGAAGACAAAGAGCGCCGTTTCTACGTCTGCGCCCCGTCTTCCATCTACCTCCAGCTCCAGCAGGAAGCCATCCAACGCGGAACAGACCTTTGGACCCTCGGCGGTTCCGTCCTGACTGCGTGGCTGGAGGCTGGCTGCCCGACCTTTGGCACTCAGGACCAACCCCCTGAAAAGCCTTCGAGTCCGCCCCCGTCATCGTCACCACTCGCGCACGAAAAGGGGGCCGGACAGTGACCGTTACAAGGCTGGCGCGCAGCGCCAGGGCCAACGGCCCCCTGGCCTTGTGGCGGGCTCTGGCTGGTCCACAGTGCGCGTCCGGAGTGGTGAGGATGTCGGGGGAGGACGCCCGCCCCTTGATTCCGAACCATGAGCAAAGGCGGCAAACGGAGTGCGGCAGGCGACAGGGATCGTTACCCGTAAGGGTGGCCACCTCAGGGGCCAGGAGCAGAGCGAGTAGAGCCCGCCCCGAAGGGGTCGCAAACCAGATTCAACACCCTTCCTGATTTCCCACCTGGAAACGGAAGGTCAACAGCAACCCAAGCAACAGCAACACCCAACGAAACCAGAGGACACACGCAATGGAAAACTACCTGAACCTCATGATCATCGGCGCCACCCGCTACGACATCGACGGCAACCGGGGCGGTTCCCTGTGGGCCTATTCACCCGCTGAAGCAGATGACGACAACCGAGTCGGCAACGAAGTCATGAAAATCGCCTGCGACTGGAAACACATCGACCAGCTGCGCAACCACGCCGGCAACCTGCCAAGCATGTTCACCGTCAAGGCCCAAATGAAAGCCGGGCAGGGCGGCAAGATCACCTTCAAGGCCCTGGAGCTCAAGCCCCAGGAACCCATCAAGAAAACCGCCTAACCAGGACACGCAAGGCTGCCGGAAAAGGAGATCACCAACATGGTTAAACGAGTCATCAGCACCGAACTGGGAACAGAACGCCGCTGCACCAAGTGCAACGAGTACTGGCCCGAAGACTCCGAATTCTTCTACACCAGTGGAGGCAAGATCCAGCAGCCCTGCAAAGCCTGTTACTGCGAACTGCCTTCCCGGAAAGCCCGGAAGGCCAACCAGGTGAAAGTGCAACGGATGAAACTGCCGCTGCACCTTCCCGCCAACATCAGCTTGAGGGCCAATGCGTGACTCAGGCAAACACCGTCCAGAACTACCAATGCACCGGCACCCTGACCAGCGAAACCATCAACGGCAACGCAGTCATGGCCTGCAACGGCGGTACCTGGACGGTTCAAGAGATTCAGCAACAAGACATCGAAACGGTGTTTGCTGAATACCTTTCGCCCGATCCTGAAATGATCGGCTTGGTTATGGGTTCGGCCCTGGTCTTCTGGGCCATCGGAATCGGACTAAGCCGGGTTGTCCAGGTCATGCGGAAGGTCACTTAAACCACACTCGGAGAAAACGTTATGTCTCAACTCATCGAAATGGAAAAGCAAAACAACGGTAAAACCTGGGCCATGGCCCGCGCTCGCTGGGGCCGTCGTGCCGCCAAACTGGGCGTTGCAGTCTCCGCTGGCCTCGTGGCCGGTACCGCTGCAGCCGTTGATCACAGCACCGCGATCAACGACGCCTTCACCGACGGTTCCACCAACGTCACCACCGCCGTGACTGGCGTGATTGCCCTGGTCGCCATCGTGACCGGCCTGGGCATGATCGTCAGCATCCTGCGCCGGTAATGTTCACCGGTGTACTAATCGGGGCCCTCTGGGCCTCGATGTTTGCCCTCGGATACAACGGCAATTAACGCAAACCCAGAGGGCCGGACATCCGGCCCTTTTCAGTACAGGGCCAACCAAAGGAACCTCAATGCGCACACTCATTCAACACAGCCTCATCCTTTGGCTCTGCATCTTATCGCTGCCTGTCGCAGCCGGTTTTCCCCCACTTACAGACGGCGCCGTCGTCCACTGGTCCAAAACAGCCAGTAAAAACTGCACCTCCTCCGGTGGTTGCGATCCGTCCCCCGGAGACACCATTGCCGAACAGGCCGCCGATTACCTCCCTAGTTGCCAGGCGGAATACCCTGGCAAGCAATGCGTCATTCAGTCCTACAGCGATCCCAAAGAAGTGCGCTATGTGATCGGAGAGGTCACCTATTACGTCTGGCGTGGTGGCGCCCGTGTCGTTGCCCAAGAAACCTCCTGCGCTGCGCTCACACACGAACCCGACCCCATCACCGGCAACGTCGGCTCCACCAACGAAGAAGACTGCTCCTGCGCCACCGGTTGGGTCTCCAGTGGCCAAGCCCCAGGCGTGGCCGCCTTTGACTGCCAGATTCCCGAACAGCAGCCCGAAGAATGCCGGGAAAACGGCCACATGTACGACCCGCGCACCCAGCACTGCGTCACCGAATGCCCCAGCGGCCACCTGGACAGCCAATGCCTCTCTGAACCTGAAAACGAGTGCGACGAAAGCTCACCCGACTACGAAGGCACCATCGGCTGGGGCAGCAACCGCCGTAACGTCTGCAGCGGCGACAACCAGTGCCAGGACAACGAAACCTACGCCTTCCGCGAAAACGCCGAAGGCTCCTGGTCCGGCCAATGCATCAGCAACGACAGCAACCCGCCCGTCTGTCCCAATGGCTTCGAAGGCGCCCTCATCATCACCGACGGCGGCTTTGCCTGCGAAGGCCTGAACCCCGAAGAGGGCGACGAAGACACCCCTAACGGTGACAGCGACGGAGACGGCGAAGCCGACAGCAACGGCATGGCCAAACAGATCCAGGAAATCATCAAGAACCAGATCGAAGGCAACACCAACACCGACGCCATCAACGAGACCCTCAAGGGCATCGGTAAAAACATCAAAGACGGCACCAGCGCCATCACCGACGCCATCGGCAACATCCCCGGCGGTGGTGGCGGTGGCAACGGATCCGGTGGCGATGGATCGGGAGACGGAGAAGGCGACGGAGAACAGGAAGAGCCCGTTACCTGGAGCGGTGACCCCATCGACACCGAACTCACCGATCCCACCGAAGACTACGACCAGGTCATGGCCGACTACAAAGCCAAGATCAACGAAATCAAAGGGGAGGTCCAAGCCATGTTCAGTACCAACCTGAGCGGTGGCGGCTCCGTCGACGACAACACCAAAACCATCATGGGCGTCGACGTCAATTTCTCCCTCAACCGCTTCTTAGCCGGCCTCGACATCCTCGGGGCCATCGTCCTGTTCTGTGCCGCGTTCATCAGCGCCGGCATCCTGTTCACCTCAAGGGGGTAATCACCATGGAATTCATCGCCACCTTCTTCGATGCCATCTGGCAGTTCTTCAACAGCATCCCGGCCCTGATCGACGACTGGATGGTCAAGGCCGGCGCCTGGATCGTCATATCCGCCACCAAAGCCAAGATCGCCTTCATTGGCTACAGCTGGGAAGTCGCCCAGGAAGTGCTGAGCCAGCTCAACGTCTCCGACACCATCGAAACCTACTGGGGCCAGCTTGATTCCCAGGTCTTAGGCGTCGCGACTTACCTCAAGCTCCCGGAGGCCTTCAACATGATCATCAACGCCAGAGTCACCCGCTACGTCATGGACGTGATCGGCTAACCCGGTTCGGCAACCCAACGTGATTAAAGGGAAAAACAGAAAAGACACCAGGTTAAGGAAGCATCCATGAGCATCGTTATCCACCACGGTCACCCCGGTTCCTATAAATCCTTCGGCGTCCTCCAACGCCACGCCATCCCGGCCTTAAAAGAAGGGCGCACGGTCGTCACCAACATAAGAGGCTTCGATTCCCTGGAAAAAGTCGAGGAGGCCTTAAACGAAAGCCTCCCCGAAGACGCCGCCATTCTCAACGTCAACACCGAGGGCAGGGACGAGAAAGCCTACATGGCAAGGTGGTTCCACTGGGCCCCGCAAGGCGCCCTGGTCATCATCGACGAAGCCCAGGCCATCTACCCGGCCAAACGCAAAGACTTCAAACCGGAAAACCTCGACTACCCCGGTGGCGCCGACCAGGCCAAGGAAGACGAACGCCCCGCCGACATGTTCGAAGCCTACGACATGCACCGTCACTACAACTGGGACGTCTTCCTGTGCACCCCGAACATATCCAAAGTCCACATGGACATCCGACAGGCCGCCCAGGTGGCCTTCCGTCATTACTCCATGGGCGAGCTACTGCCTTGGAAAAAGGGCAAATGGAGGGAAGTAGAACATGACCCAGAGAACAATGGTAAAGCCAAAAGCCATGCATACGGAGTCCCGAAAGAATACAAATCGGACCCGACGATCTTCGCCACCTACCAGAGCACAAAGACCGGCGACCATCAGTCCAATCAAGGCCCCCAGAGCGTTTTTAAAGATAAACGCGTTGTGGGTTATCTTTCGCTGTCAGTCCTTTCTCTACTGGTGTTTGCCTACCTTGCGGTCGGCATCTTCGAAAGGGAAAGAACTTTCGATGCGGTTGATCCGACGGATATTCAGAGTATCGATGCGGCTGGCCCTGATGCTCTGTCTGATGGTTCTGATGTCCGCAATCCTCAAGCTGGTACTGAGAACGGCGGTCGCCTAGCCAATAACAACCAACTCAAACACCCCTTCCAGGATGCCGCACTGAGAATCGCCGGCAACTTCAACCGCGCCTACCTGTTCCACGGCCAGGATCGCCAGGGCGACTTCTCAATAACCCAGAAAGACCTGTTCCATTTCGGCTACCGCATCCTGTACCTGCGCCCCTGTCACGCCCAGCTCTGGTGGAACGGCCAAAAGGTCCAGGACATTTACTGCCAACGAATCCGCATCCAGGCACCGGAACCCAGACCCAACATTGAGCCGGACACCTCGCCACTGGAGGCGATCAACCCGCTTCAGAAAGTCAAAGAAGAGGCGTAGCCCGCGGACGGCCGCGACGATGGCGAGGAGCGGCAGGGAGCGGGCGAAGCCCGGAGACGTCCCTGTAACACGTCTCATAGAAAACGACGGTAGTCGATTTTTAACCACTTAGAACCACAGTGAGCCACAGATGAAAATCAAAGACTTCGAACGACTGGATATCCACACTGGGGAAATCGGCAAAGGGGACCTGTTTATCGGTCCCGAAGGCCAGCAAGTGAACCTGAAAAACGTCAACGTCCTCTGGACCGGCACGGATACCGTGCGCCAACTTTTCCAGGGACGCCTGAAGCCGGAAATCCTCGCCGATATCGCCACCGAATACGAATCCGGGTATGACGCTACCGTCACCATCAAGAAAATCCCGTTCCGTCTTCAGTCCGGCAGGCGAGGGGGCTTCAAATACATCCTGCAAAACCGCGAATACGGCCTGACAATCCTGCTTCAGAACTTCTACGCCGAAGCTGACACCCTGGGCACGCACGTCAAAATCGAAACCTCCCCCAGGTGGCTCTATGAGCGCTCTAGCCAGGAGATCCACGACGAGCTTGCCGAGTGGGGTATGTACTTCCTCACTAACATCAAGCCGGTTGGCATCGCGCTACACCTGGCCGTGGACTTCCAGGGCTGGGAACCCCCGCAAGACTTTGCCCAGCACTTCGTGACCAGGGCCCGAACCATCAGTGTCCACAACGGCATGAGCGACTTTCACTTCCAGGGCCTGGAAGGTTCCACCGTCAACGGCAGAGGTGAAACCTACACCTTCGGCAAGGCCAACAGCCTGCAGGTGTGCCTTTACGACAAATCCAAAGAGGTCGACGTCTCCGACAAGCGCGCCTTCATGGAGAGCATTTGGGAATGCGCCAGCAACGAAGAGTGCTTCCCGGACACCTGCTATGACCCGGACAAGCCGGTCTGGCGCCTGGAAATCCGGTTCCATCACCGCATCGTGAATGAGATCTCCCAGGGCACGCCCAACATGAAGCCCATTTACACCTACATGGACGCGGTACCGCACCTGACTGGTCTCTGGAATTATGCCCTGCAAAGCAATCGCTACGAGGTCAAACGAGAATGGGTACACCCCATCTGGACCAAACTAAGAGACGACATCGGTTTCGGCTACAGCGCCCCGGATCTGATGTACAAACGCGCAAAAAAGGAACCCGGTTGCGGCAACGAAAAGAACGTCTCCCTGGCCTTTGGCAATCTCTTGTCCATCTATGCACGCAACCGTTTTAACCCACGCCAGGCCTGGGACTGCCTCAAGAAATCCGGACTCTGGGAGGATCTCTGCGCCTACTACCGACGACGGGAGATCTATGAAAACGAGCTGTTCCAGCTCGTCCAGGATGGACTGATAAAACGACGCCTACTCACAAAGGTGGCCGCATGATCAAAAAGCTACCGTCGGGACGATGGCAGGTTGATATCCGCCAGGATGGACGCGGTTCTAAACGCATTAGAAAAAGCTTCGATAGCAAGGCAGAAGCCAGGCGCTATGAACAGCATCTGTTGCTCCGGAAGTCTGAGGACCAGGTGTGGAATCCTTCAAAGGATCGCCGGCGCCTGAAAGATCTCATTCAGCAGTGGTACGACGCCCACGGCCACACCCTGAAAGATGGAGAGAAACGAAAGCGGAAACTGGATGCTATAGCCGATCGCCTACGCAACCCCAGGGCAACGTCTTTCAAGGTATCCGATTTCGCCACCTATCGCCGTCTCAGGCTGGAAAGCGACGGGGTAGGGGAGAACACCTTGAATCACGAGCACACGTATCTGAGTGCAGTCTTTAACGAGCTAATCCGGCAAGGCGAGTGGACACACGAGAACCCGTTAAAGAAGCTGCGGAAGTTCAAACTGGATGAGCAAGAGCTGGCGTTTCTTTCCCAGGAACAGATAAGCCGTCTCCTGGAAGAGTGCAGGGCATCATCGAATCCGAGTCTGTATCACGTCACTCGATTGGCCCTGGCCACTGGCGCCAGGTGGTCGGAAGCTGAAGGTGTAACCAGGTCGAATTTCACGCCTCACCGGGTGACCTACAACTACACCAAGTCGGGTAAGTCCAGGAGCGTCCCGATTTCAAAGCAGCTCTATAAAGATCTAATAGAGGAAGTGCCCTTTGTTAGCTGCAGCGCGGCATTCCGGAAAGCGATCGAGAGGGCCGGAATAGATCTGCCTAGGGGGCAGCTCACCCATATCTGCCGGCACACTTTCGCCAGTCACTTTCTTATGAAAGGAGGTGACATTCTTACGCTTCAAAAAATCCTAGGACATTCAGATATTAAGCTAACCATGAGATACTCGCACCTCTCTCCTGGCCATCTTCAATCAGTAATTGATTTCAATCCACTTGCTCATTAAAGGGAATTAGAATGCTTGATGGTTTTGCTCGCCTTATCAAGAGCATCAAAGTGCTGGCAGAAATTAGTGTCTTTGTCGGTATAGCTCTGCTCATTTACTACTGGTCTGCCACGATTAGTTTTTTCCCTCCATCGTTGAGTGTCGGTGACATTGCGAAGTTGCTGGTAATTTCAGCAGTGGGAGCCTTTACATTTTCAATGCTCACTCTTTACACCTTTTGCTTAGGTGCTGTGCCATTGACGCTCATTTTACGTGGTACAACGAGGCTATCCTCGTCTTCGTTGAGTTATCAGTGTTCTCACCTTTATCGGACAATCGAGTCTACCGATCTTAGGATATTTCCTGTGTTAGGGGCTTCCTCAATTCCGTTTTTCCTTGTGCTTGGGTTTGTTGAGGTCTCACTTCAGTTAGCACTAGGTGTTGTTGTTTCGGTTTTGGCTTCGCTCTTAATCGTTCATTCCGTGATGCTGAAAAGTGAGGTTGTACACTTCGACGGGAATGACAGTTTGTCTGGGTTCACCAGTCCGGTTTCAAGTTACAGTCTTTTCGGTGGGTTAATTCTGGGTGTTTTTTCTGCATTAGTTGTTTGGGGAGGGCCGGATGCGTTTCTCTTTGCGACTATGAAGCAAGCTGGTGTGATGTCGCTTGACCAGGATGTTTTCGTTGAGAAAAAGTATTGCCCTTTACTTGGTGATGCATTTGATCTCAAGTATGTCGATAACCATTGCTACCTCAAGGATGGCGATATCTTGTTCCAGGGCATGGGAGACAGGGTCTTGTTGGCAAACCTTGAGAAGGGGTATCGCATTTCTTTGCCCTCTGAATCACTTTTCGTGGTTGAGGGGTTTTCCTCGGTGGACAGTTCGTGGACACCAGAAACAACAAAGCCCGCACAAGGCGGGCTAAGTCGTTGAATCTTGGTGCCCGGAGGCGGAATCGAACCACCGACACGGGGATTTTCAATCCCCTGCTCTACCAACTGAGCTATCCGGGCATGTTGCGCTACTGCTGTGCAACGGGGCGCTATTAAACCGGTTTCGATGTTTTGAGTCAAGGCTGAGCCGGAAAAATTTCTGAATCTTTTCAGGCATGCTCAGGCTTTGATCAATCCGGGGTTATTGTTCCGGTGGAACGTAGCCTTCGGCCTTGTCGAACGGTTCGTTGTTGAAGAAATGTTCCATCTGCGCCTGAAGGTACTTGCGGGTGTTCGGGTCCATCAGGCTCAGGTGTTTCTCGTTGATCAGCATGGTCTGCTGGGCCTGCCATTCTTCCCAGGCCTGCTTCGAAATATTCTCGAAAATATCCTGGCCTTTGGCGCCGGGCATGGGCGGGAAGTCCAGGCCTTCCAGTTCTTTCTGGTATTTGCGGCAGAAAACGGTACGGCTCATGGTGGCTCCTGTTGGCAAATGTTGCTGGCGGTGATGATAACAGATCGTTGCGGCTGAAGGCGCTAGCGGACCGGATCAAAGCAGGGCGGCTTGCTCCGGTTCGGTAAGCAGCGACCGGATCGGCGCTGGCAGACCGAGGTTCAGGGCTTCATGGCGGTGGAGCCATTTCAGATGATCCCTGTCTGCAACGGTGTTGGCGTCGCCGGTGACGTTCAGGCGGGCCGGCTGAATGTGCAGGTGGTAATGGGAGAAGGTATGTCGGAAGCCGCTGATCAGCTCCGGCTCTGCGCATTCCAGCCCCAGACTCTGTTCGCAGGCTTCCTGAAGCTCATCGGCTCCGTAGGCCGGGTCCAGTTCCGGCAGGCTCCAGAGGCCGCCCCAGATGCCACTGGGCGGGCGACGCTCAAGCAGAATGCGCCCCTCGCCGTCCTCAAGAATCACCATCCAGGTGGTTTTCTCCGGCTTGGCCTTTTTCGGTTTGGAGCCGGGGTAGAGTGAGGTTTCACCCTGGCCGTAGGCTCTGCAGCCCTCTTTCAGCGGGCAGCTCTCGCAGGCCGGGCGGCTGCGGGTACACACCATGGCGCCCAGATCCATAATGCCCTGGGTGTAGTCGCGCACCCGTTGTTCCGGAGTATGCTCCTCGGCCCGTTGCCAAAGCTGGTTGAGCACGGCGGTCTGTCCCGGCCAGCCGGGGATGGCATGATAGCGGGCCAGCACGCGTTTCACGTTGCCGTCCAGTATGGCGGCGCGAATGCCGAAGGCTTGGGCCAGAATGGCTGCCGCTGTGGAGCGGCCGATTCCGGTAAGGGTTTCAAGCTCTGCCTGGGTTTGTGGAAATTCCCCACCGAAGTCGCGAACGACCGTTTGCGCGGCTTTTTGCAGGTTGCGGGCCCGGGCGTAGTAACCAAGGCCAGACCAGTGGCTGAGCACATCATCCACAGGGGCTTCGGCCAGGGCATGGACGTCGGGAAAACGTTCCATGAAGGCCTCAAAATAGGGGATAACGGTGGTTACCTGGGTCTGCTGTAACATGATTTCCGATACCCACACCCGGTAGGCGTTTCGGTTGTGGTGCCACGGCAGGTCATGCCGGCCGTGGCTGTCGTACCATTGCAGCAGTTTGTCAGCGAAACGGTCGGGCATCAGTTGAACAGACCCTTTAGCTTGTCGCCGATCTGCTCCTGGACCTTTTCTTTCACCTTTTCCTCTGCCTTGGCTTTTGCCTTGTCCACTTCCTCTCGGGCTTTGGCCTTGGCGGCATTTTCGGCGATGGTCTTCAGGGTGTCCCGGAAGCGGGATCCGTCGAAAGAACATAGGCCAGCCGGGTCCTCGGCGAAGTTGCCCCGGCACTCCACAGGAATTACCGCATTTTGTACGTATTCGGTGACACGGCAGGCGTTGTCCCTGTGGATCTCGCCGACGACTCTCAGGCCCACCTCATAGTCCAGCTGGCTCTGGGCCATATCGACGGTGCCATTGCCCTCAAGGCGCATGCCGGCCAGTGCCGCCACCAGATCGGTGTTGTTGAGGGTGTTGCCGTTGATGTCGAGAGTGCCACGCATGTCGTTGAACGGTGTGGTAGTGCCCCAGTCTGTCGTCGTCAGCTCATCCTGGTTGACCAGAGCGATGCCCTGGCAGGCCATGCGGGTGAGGTTCATGCGACGGAACTCGCCCTCTGCCAGGTTGAAGCTGATCTGTCCGTCAGCATTGCTGCGCAGGGCCGAGATCCGATTGCCGGTGGTGGTGGCGTTCACTTTGAGGTTTGCGCCGCCGGCGAGCATATCCACTTCCGCCAGGTCGGTGAGCAGGGGCAGGGTCTGTACGTTGGTGACGTCTGAACCCACGGTCCATTTCGGATTATCGCTGCGGGCGTCGATGGTCACGTTGGCGCCAAAGCCGCCCTCGTAGAGTTTGCCGCTGAACTCGTCAACCTTTAGCAGTCCGTTTTTCGCCGTGGTGCTGGCCTTGATTTCGCTGATGGTCAGGTTGCTGACGATCAGCTGGCCGAGGCCCAGATCAATATCCAGCAACAGGCTGCGAAAGGTCTCCAGGGGCAGCAGGTCGCCCTCGGGGCCGGCTGCAGCGGTTTCCTGGGATGCGGGTGCTTCCTCTGCTTCTCCTTCTGCCTGGGGTGGCAGGTAACGGTCGGCATTCAACTGGTCGCCCTGCAGATTAAAGACGATGCCTGAGTCGGCTAGGTTGTAGCTACCGGAGCCATTGAAGGTGGTGTCATCCAGTTTGATGGTCAGGTCGGTAAGCTCCACCTTTCCGGCCGGGCCGCCAATGCCGGTGGAGAACGCGATAGCTTCCAGCACGTCCGGATCGCTGGTTTCAACCGCGGGCTGGCCGAGGTTGTTCAACAGCTCCTTCAGCGAGAACTCGGCGATGGACAATTCGCCACTCAGGGTTGGCTTGTCGCCGAAACCATTGATATTCAGATCGGTAGACAGGTTCAGATTGGCAAGGCTGGCGGTAAAGCCGCTCAGATTGGCGGTTTCGTTTTCCAGGTTTGCCCTGGCCGAGCCCTCAAGTTCAGCCGTGACCTCCTTGCCACCAAACGGCTCGCCGGTCATGTCGAACACGGCATTCAGGCCGGATACGGCGAACTCGTTGAGCGCCTCGTTGGCAGCAAGGCGGGCGCTGATGCTGCCATCCACTTCAAAGCTGGGCTGGCTAGTCGCAACCCGGAACCCGATTTCCAGCGGGAACTCGGAGCCCAGGGTAATGTTGCTGGCGTTGACCGTGAAGTTCTCAAGGGTCACTGACTGGCCGGTGCTTTTGTCGGTGTAGTGCACCTGGGCATTGCTGATCTGAACGTTTTCAACGTTGAAGTTCAGAGGTTCGCCGCCGGCGCCCTCGCTATCCTGTGCCTGCTCATCCTGGGTCCCGGCTGTCTCCTCCGTTGCCGCCCCGGCTGGCTTTTCGGGCATGATGCGGGTCCAGTTGCCCTCGCCCTGTTCGTTTACTTCAAGACGGGCGTCCAGTCCGTCCAGCACGAAGGTGTTTACCCTTGGTGACATGGCAATAAGCGACCAGAAATCTATCTGGGCAACCAACTGCTCCAGGGCCACAAAACGATTACCTTCTAACGTGGCTTCGACAGAATTCAGCTCCAGACCAAGTGGAATAAAAGACCAGCCAATGTCGCCTTCCAGGATCAGATCCAGATTCGTTGCATCTTCAACGGCTTGTTCAATCTGAGGCTTGTAGTCGTTGGGGTTGATCACGGCCATGGCGATGGCAACAGCGGCCACCGCGAGAATGATCAGTGCAACGACGGCAATCAGCACATAACGGACGGCTTTCATGATTCAGGCTTCCTTCCTAATGTTGGGAGCTTGCAATATTCGCGGCGAATACCGACGCCAATGACCCAAAGGATAACGCAGGGTTAACAAATTAACAGCGCAGGAGTATGACAATGCGGTAGTGTTGGGCCAAAATACATCCCCTTAATTTTATGACTACATTGATACCTATAAACATAAAAAGGAGTTGGCCGTGGCTATTACCGTTTCGATTGAGCTGAACCGCGAACTTGAGATTCCGGGAAGTTATGATGAAGTGTTTGATCTGCTGGCGGATGTGCCACGTTCAGCCAGTCACTTTCCCAAGGTCCACAAACTGACCGATCTCGGCGACAATACCTACCGCTGGGAAATGGAAAAAGTCGGCGTCGACAAGCACGCGATCCAGTCGGTCTACGCCTGCAAGTACCATTCGGACAAAGACGCCGGGCGGATTACCTGGGAGCCGGTAAAAGGCGAGGGCAACGGGGTTGTGAGCGGTTCCTGGACGATCAAGTCCAAAGGTGACAATGCCACTGCCGTGAAGTTCCAGACCAGTGCCGAGTTGACTGTGCCCCTGCCCAGCCTGCTCAAACTGGCCATCAGCCCGGTTATCAAGCACGAGTTCAACAGCCTCGTGGATACTTACATGAACAACCTCAAGAAGGCCTTCTGACCAAGCCTTGCTTGCCGTTCACCCGCGCTTCGCTATCGTAGCGATTAAACCGGTTGTGGGACTCCAGCGGACATAAAAGGTATAATCGCCGGATAGAATTTTTCCGGCGATATGCCGCTCAATTGTCACGGAGTCCCCATGGCCGAACGTAAGGCTCGGGTAGAACGAAATACCCTTGAAACCCAGATCACCGTTGAGATTGATCTCGACGGCACCGGTAAATCCAGTTTCGACACCGGCGTGCCCTTTCTGGAGCACATGATGGATCAGATTGCCCGTCATGGTCTGGTGGATCTGAACATCGTTTCCAGGGGCGATCTGCACATCGACGATCACCACACTGTGGAAGACATCGGTATCACCCTTGGCCAGGCCTTCAAACAGGCCGTTGGCGACAAAAAGGGCATTCGTAGATACGGCCATGCCTATGTGCCGCTGGATGAAGCTCTCTCGCGTGTGGTTATCGATCTGTCCGGCCGCCCTGGCCTGATGATGGATGTGCCTTATACGCGCGGCGCCGTGGGCGGTTTTGATGTTGACCTGTTCGAGGAGTTCTTCCACGGCTTCGTGAATCACTCCATGGTGACCCTGCACATCGACAACCTGAAGGGTAAGAACACCCACCACCAGATTGAAACCGTGTTCAAGGCCTTTGGCCGTGCCCTGCGTATGGCGATTGAAATGGACGAGCGCATGGCCGGCATTACGCCGTCCACCAAAGGTTCTCTGTAAAAGACACGTCGCCAGAAGGCTCGCTTTAACCGGTCACTTGTGACCGGTCAATCAAGGACACCGCAACAACCATGAAAACCGTTGCCATAATCGACTACGGCATGGGCAATCTTCACTCTGCCAAAAAAGCGGTAGAGCACGTTGCCCCGGACACCACCGTATTGGTCACCGACAACGCCGAAAAAATTCGCGAAGCAGACCGTGTCATCCTCCCCGGCGTTGGCGCCATCCGCGACTGCATGGCAGAAATGCATCGCCTTGGAGTGGTGGACCTGGTCCGTGAGGTCTCTCAGGACCGCCCGTTCCTGGGCATCTGCGTAGGCATGCAGGCCCTGATGTCCCGTAGTGAGGAAAACGGCGGCGTCGACTGTATCGGCCTGTTCCCTTCGGAAGTGCGCTATTTCGGTGACCACCTCACAGAAAACGGCGAGCGCCTGAAAGTGCCCCACATGGGCTGGAACCAGGTGCAGCAGACCATTGATCACCCCCTTTGGCATAACATTCCCGAGGGTGACCGTTTCTACTTCGTGCACAGTTACTACGCAGAGGCTGAGGGCAACGCTGATATGGCGGGCCGCACCCACTATGGTGTAGACCTTGCGGCAGCGGTGGCACGAGATAATATTTTTGCGGTGCAATTCCACCCGGAGAAAAGTGCCCGGGCGGGCTTGCAGTTGCTTGAGAATTTTACGAACTGGACTGGAAAATGCTGATAATTCCCGCGATCGATCTGAAAGACGGCAAGTGCGTACGGCTTCGTCAGGGCCGCATGGACGACTCCACGGTGTTTGGTGACGACCCTGTCGATATGGCCACCCGTTGGGTGGAAGCCGGCGCCCGCCGGCTGCACCTGGTTGACCTGAACGGCGCCTTTGCCGGCGAACCGGTCAACGGGGAAATCGTTCGGGCCATTGCCCGCAAATACCCGGATCTGCCGATCCAGATCGGCGGTGGCATCCGCTCAGCGGAAACCATCGAGGCCTATCTTAAGGCCGGCGTGCAGTGGGTCATCATTGGTACCAAGGCCGTGAAAGAGCCGGAATTCGTAACAGAGATGTGCAAGAAATTCCCCGGCCACATCATCGTTGGCTTGGATGCCAAAGACGGCCGTGTGGCTACAGATGGCTGGGCAGAGGTCTCGGAAGTGATGGCCACCGATCTTGCCAGGCGCTTTGCCAACGACGGCGTGGACGCCATTGTTTACACCGACATCAGCCGGGACGGCATGATGCAGGGCGTCAATGTGGAGGCTACTGCTGCACTGGCCGAAGAAGGCGGGATTCCCGTTATCGCCTCCGGCGGCGTGACCAACATGGACGACCTCAGGCGTCTGGCAACCGTGGCAGACAAGGGCATCCTCGGTGCCATCACCGGCCGGGCTATCTATGAGGGTACCCTGGATGTGGCGGAAGCCCAGGCCTTCTGCGACAGTTTGAAGGGATAAGGACGACTTATGGCTCTGGCGAAACGCATCATTCCCTGCCTTGATGTCGACAAAGGCCGCGTGGTGAAAGGCGTCAATTTCGTTGATATCCGCGATGCCGGCGACCCGGTGGAAGTGGCCCGTCGTTACAACGAGCAGGGTGCCGACGAAATCACCTTCCTCGATATCACGGCCAGTCATGAGAGCCGTGACACCACCTATGAAACTGTGGAGCGGATGGCGGCGGAAGTCTTTATTCCGCTGACGGTTGGCGGAGGTGTGCGTACTGTGGATGACATTCGCAAACTGCTGAATGCCGGTGCAGACAAGGTATCGATCAACACCGCAGCCGTGTTCAATCCGGAATTTGTCCGGGAAGCGGCGGAGCGCTTTGGCAGCCAGTGCATTGTGGTGGCCATTGATGCCAAGCGGGTCAGTGAAGAGGGCGAGGAGCCCCGTTGGGAGATCTTTACCCATGGTGGTCGCAAGCCCACGGGGCTGGACGCTGTTGAATGGGCACGCAAGATGGTGGAAATGGGTGCTGGTGAGTTACTGCTGACCAGTATGGACCGGGATGGCACCAAGATCGGATTCGATCTGGGGCTGACCAAAGCGATCAGCGATGCGGTGATTGTGCCGGTGATTGCCTCAGGTGGGGTTGGAGAGCTGCAGCACCTGGCAGATGGCGTCACCCAGGGCGGTGCCGATGCGGTGCTGGCGGCGTCTATCTTTCACTTCGGACAGCACACCATTCCAGAAGCGAAGGCCTTTATGAAGGCTCAGGGTATAGAAGTACGGGAGTGAGTTTGGTGGTTTGTCGGATTACGACTTCGTCTAATCCGACCTACTGTCATCCGCGTGCATTCCTACCGTAGGTCGGATTAGGCGCAGCCGTAATCCGACAGCCTGCGTCTAATTTGACAGCCCAGGTTACTTTTTCTGTGCAAAAGCAGGTCGAATGGCCTGCTTCTCTCCCTCCGCAAACATCTCCCGATTGCCATTGCGCATGGCCCACAGGCCGCTGACGGTGGCAATGGCGATACCCTGTTCATCCAGTTTTGGCAGATGCTTCTCCAGATAATCCACGGTGACCTTATGAGGATGGCCTATGCCGATGGCGCTTCCATTTTCCCGGGCGCGCTTGATCAGCAGTTTGAACTGGCGGTCCACAAACTCCTCGGTTTGCTCATGGTCGAGAAACACGTCCCGAGTCATGGTTGGAATCCGGTAGGCCGCGGCGACATCACCGGCAACAGACGAGGCGATGGTGCGGCTGTCGATAAAGTACACCGGGTAGCGGAACAACTCTTTCATGACCCAGTCCATGGGCTGCAGCTGCTGGGTCAGCAGGCTACCCATGTGGTTGTTGACGCCCTGCACGTGTGGGATGGACTGGAGTGCCCTGCGCAGGGTGATCACCATGCTCTGTTCGTCCATATCCGGTGTCAGGCCACCTGGGCCAAGTCCATAGTTGCGGGTATTGGCCATGGGGGCATGCAGCATGATTTCCTTGTGCTGCTTGTGGGCGAGCCGGGCGAGGCTGTCCGTGTGCCTGCGATAGGGCAGGAATGCCAGGGTGAGCGGCTGATCCAGATTGGCCAGTCGCTCACCTTCTGCAAGGCTGTGGCCCATGTCATCAATAATGATGGCAATGGTTGGTGGCAGTGCCTTCCTTGCCGGCTCGGCCGACACCGCGCCGGCGACAATGCAGAATACCAGGGCCAGCAGAGTACTCGTTACTCTCACTGATCGCTTCCTTCTGCCTTGTCCTTCTTGTTCGGGTTCAGAATCCGGATGCCTTTAAGCAGGTTCAGTGCCGAGCGCAGCTGATAATCCCGGTCTGCCATGGAGGCGGATTCTCCCTCTGCGCTGTTTTCATCCTCCTGCTGCTGGCCCTCATTCTGGCCTTCAAGATGCCCGCTCAGATCCGCTTCGGTGAAGAAGGGTTTGCTGTCGAGTTCTTTCAGTTCCGCAGGACGTACTTCAATGTCCGGTTTGATTCCGGTCGCCTGGATGGAGCGGCCATCCGGTGTGTAGTAGCGCGCGGTGGTCATTTTAATGGCATGAGTCTCATCCAGCGGAATCACTGTCTGAACACTGCCCTTACCGAAGGATTTGGTGCCCATCACCACGGCCCGTTCATGGTCCTGGAGGGCGCCGGCCAGGATTTCCGACGCGGAGGCGGAGCCGCCATTGATCAGAACTACAATGGGTGTGCCTTCCATGATGTCGCCAGCACGTGCGCTGAAGCGCAGGCGGGAACTCTGGATGCGACCTTCGGTATAGACAATCAGCCCCTCATCAAGCAGGGCATCAGCAGACTCTACAGCCGCCTGCAGCACGCCGCCGGGGTTGTTGCGCAAGTCGATGATGAGCCCATCAAGGTCCCGGCCGAGTTCGTCTTCCAGGCCGTTGAGGGCATCCTTGAACTGTGAGCCGGTATCAGCCTGGAACTGGGTGATGCGGACATAGCCGTAGCCATTCTCCAGCATGCGGGATTTCACGCTGGTCACTTTAATGATGTCGCGCTCGACTTCGATTTCGATAGGCGCGCTTTCGCCCTCACGCATAATGGTGAGCGTCAGTATGGAGCCTGGCTTGCCCCGCATAAGCTGTACTGCTTCTTCCAGGCTCATGCCCTTAACCGGCTTTTCATCAAGCTTGATGATCAGGTCGCCGGCCTGAACGCCCGCCTTCTGTGCTGGCGTGTCGTCTATGGGCGCAATCACTTTAACGAAGCCGTTTTCCATGCCCACTTCAATGCCCAGCCCGCCGAACTCGCCGGAGGTGCTTTCTTCCAGCTCTTCGTAGTCTTTGGGTGCCAGGTAGGTGGAGTGAGGATCGAGGTCTGACAGCATGCCCTTGATAGCGCTTTCGAGGAGTTTGCGATCGCTTACTTCCTCTACGTAGGCATCTTTTATGCGGCTGAACACCTCAGTGAACTTCCGGAGGTCTTCCAGCGGCAGCTGTTTCTCGGGATCGGGCAGGCTGATTTCCACCCGTTCGCCGTTCTGGATACCTTCCAGCAGCTGCTCGGTGGCGGCGTCTTCATCCTGGGCCCAGGCCAGTCCGGAAGCGGTTGCGAAACAGGTAGCGAGCGCAATGCTGCGTAATGGAAAGGCGTGGAGTGTACTTCTGACCCGTTTCATTCACATATCCCGTTTTTATTCCGATAGTTGGACTGGATTCCCTGACTCCGGACAGTATGGCGTTACCCGCGGCGTTTGTCAGCCCTCCCGGGGCGTCTCAGTTTGCCAGCCATCGGCCTGGATTGTCGGGCTTGCCATTGTGCCGGACTTCAAAATACAGGGCCGGGGAATCGGTACCACCGGTGCGGCCCGCCTGGGCAATGGGTTCGCCAGCGGCAACCCAGTCTCCAGGGCTGGTGAACAGGCTGCTGCTGTGGCCATACAGTGTCATGTAGCCATCGCCGTGATCAATGATGGTAATCAGGCCAAACCCCCTAAGCCAGTTGGCGAACACGACCCGACCGTAGTGGATGGCACGAATCTCTGCTTCGTCCCCGGTGGCGATGAGCAGGCCATTGCGCCGGAGTTTGCCGTCGGCGTAGCGGTCGCCGTAGCGGCTCAACACCTGGCCTTTCACTGGCCATGGCAGCTTGTTGCGCAATGACGCGAAGGGCTGGGATTCATTGGGCGAGGGAATGTTGTTGATCGCCTGCTGCACTTCTTCAAGCAGGTTTTCCAGCCGTTTGCGATCCGATTCCAGCTCTTCCCGTTCGCTGCGACGGTTCTGGATATCCGCATTGAGGGCGGCCAGTGTCTGCTGGCGCTCCTGTCTGGATTCCGTCAGTTCCTGCTGGCGTCTGGCGACGCTTTCTTCGGTTCTGGCCAGTTCAACCCTGGTTGACTGCACCGCAGCCTGGGTGTTTCTTAGCTCTTGCAGGCTTTGCCTGAATGCCTCAAGGCGATCGACCGTGTCCTTGCTGAGGTATTCGTAGTAGGTCATGGTCCGGGCAATCTGGTCCGGATCAATTTCATTGAGCAGAACCTTTACTGCTGGGGCATCCCCTTCCATCCAGGCGGCGCGGATCTGCTTCTTGAGGCTGTCCCGCTGGCGGTCGAGTGTGCGGGTGAGCTCCTGCGCCTCGTTTTCCAGTTCACGGAGTCTTTGCTGCTGTTGCTCCGCCTGCTGGCGGAGGGAACGGCGTTCGCGGGTCAGTCGGCTGATGTTCTTCTCGGTCGCAGCAAGCTGCCGCTCCAGGGCGGAGCGGTCATCTTCGGCATCCTCCAGCCAGTCGTCGATGTCCTCAATGCGTTCCTTGAGTTCCTCGATCTGGGCCGGGGTGACCTCCTGCTGGGCGAGTGCGGGCGCTGCACCCAGAGTGAGGGTGAGCGCCAGAATTGCGGTAAGTCGCAAAGGTTGGTTCCGTTCCCGGATCAGCCGATCTCGACCAGGCTGTGCCCGGTCATTTCCTCTGGTTGCTCCAGCCCCATCAGGGCGAGCAGAGAGGGTGCAACATCACTCAGGCTGCCGTCGTCTTTCAGCACAACCTTGCGATGGCCGGTGTACACCAGTGGCACCGGCCCGATCGTATGGGCGGTGTGAACCTGGCCGGAGTTGGGATCGGTCATCTGTTCGCAGTTGCCGTGGTCGGCAGTGATCAGAGCTTCGCCGCCGACTTCATCCAGGGCCTCGACAACGCGCTTCACGCATTCGTCCAGGCATTCGGCTGCCTTGATAGCCGCATCCAGCTTGCCGGTGTGGCCGACCATATCGCCGTTGGCGTAGTTGCAGACCACCAGGTCGTATTTGCCACTCTTGATGGCCTCCACCAGCTTGTCGGTGACCTCAGGCGCGCTCATCTCCGGCTGAAGATCGTAGGTCGCGACTTTTGGAGAGGGCACCAGGATCCGGTCTTCGCCATCAAACGGCGTTTCCAGGCCGCCGTTGAAGAAGAAGGTAACGTGGGCGTACTTCTCGGTTTCGGCAATGCGCAACTGGGTCTTGCCCTGTTTCGCCATGTACTCGCCAAGGCCGTTGGTAAGCTGCTCCGGCGGGTAGGCGCAGGAGGTTTTAATGTCGGCCGCGTACTCGGTCAGCATCACAAAATCCGCCAGTTCCGGGTGCTTCTTGCGCTCGAAACCGTCGAAGTCCTTCTCCACGAAGGTACGGGTCATTTCCCGGGCGCGGTCGGCACGGAAATTCATGAACAGCACCGTGTCGCCATCGTTGATGGTTCCCTCCGGCTCCCCGGCGGCGTGGATGCGGGTTGGTGCTACAAACTCGTCGTTCTCTCCGCGCTCGTAAGCCTGTTCCAGCCCGGATACCGGATCGGCTGCGGTGAACTCTGCGGTGCCCTGGGTCATCAGGTTGTAGGCGGCTTCCACGCGGTCCCAGCGGTTGTCGCGATCCATGGCAAAGTAGCGGCCCACGATCGAGGCAACGCGGCCGACACCGAGGCTCTTGAGTCTGGCCGCGGCTTTCTCCAGTGACGGTTTGGCGCTGCGGGGTGGCATGTCCCGGCCATCGAGGAAGGCGTGAATATAGACTTCCTTGGCGCCACGGGCGGCGGCGAGTTCGGCAGCGGCAATGATGTGGTCTTCGTGGCTGTGGACGCCACCGGGAGACATCAGGCCCATGAGATGAACGGCGCGGCCACTCTGGACGGCTTTATCAATCGCGGAACAGAGAACCTCGTTCTGCTGGAAAGTACCTTCTTCCAGATCCTTGTCGATACGGGTGAGGCTTTGATAGACCACGCGCCCTGCGCCCAGGTTCATGTGGCCAACTTCCGAGTTACCCATTTGCCCCTGCGGCAGCCCTACAAACATGCCTGAGGTGTTGATCAGGGTCTTGGGCTGGTTCTGCCAAAGCTGGTCCCAGAACGGGGTGCTGGCATTGCTGATGGCGTTGTCTTCAGCCGGGTCGCGGTGGCCCCAGCCGTCCAGGATAATCAGTGCAGTCGGCTTGCGCATTGCAGTCATCATTAAGTCCGGAAGTAAAATGTTAGTAAATTTACTAAAACGAAAATGGAGTTTATCTATTTTCGCATTTACTGGCCAGTTTCGTCACCTTCTGTCCGGGGAGCAGGCTGTGTATAATCGCGCCAAACTCATTATCAGGGTAAATTCATGGACCGGTTGTTTGAATTTGTCGTTAACCACTACATTCTTGTGTCGCTGTTCGTGGCATTCCTGGTCGCTATCCTTATTCTGGAATCCCGTCGTGGCGGCGCCAAGATCTCGGCCCAGGGCGCGGTCAACCTGATCAACAAGGATGAAGCCGTTGTAGTCGACATCCGGGACCGCAAGGAGTTTGGTGAGGGTCGCATTACCGGCTCGATCAACATTCCCCTGAACAGTCTCAAGAGCCGCGTTGGCGAGCTGAGCAAGTTCAAGGACAAGCAGATCATCGTTGCCGACAAGATGGGCCAGCATTCCGCGATGGCGGTCAAGCAGCTGAACGCGGAAGGCTTCAGCAATGTGGTTCGCCTGAACGGTGGCGTGGCTGACTGGAAAGCCAGCAATCTTCCGCTGGTGAAGAAATAGGGCGGCCCTTGATCTGAAGATCATTCTGCCGCACTGTTTCACATAAGCCGGCCCGGCCTGAACGTAAAATGTCCCGGCAGCACGCTCTAAAGCATCCCATAACAACGGGCCCCGAGCCCACGATCGAGAACGAAAGGACTGAAAATGGCTGAGAATCAGCAAGCCGCAGCAGGCAGTGACAACCAGAACCAACCCCAGTTTGCCCTTCAGCGCATCTATGTGAAGGACCTGTCTTTCGAGTCGCCCAACTCTCCAACTGTGTTTCAGGAGCAGTGGAAGCCGCAGGTTAACCTGGATCTGAACACCTCCCACAACAAGGTCAGCGACAACCAGTATGAGGTTGTGCTTTCCCTGACTGTCACCGCAAAAGTGGGTGAGAAGGTGGCTTACATCGTCGAAATCCAGCAGGGCGGTGTGTTCCTGGTTCAGGGCATCGAAGGCCAGCAGTTGGGCCAGATGCTCGGCGCCTACTGCCCGACCATCCTGTTTCCGTATGCTCGCGAAGCAATCGACGGCATAGTCAATAAGGGCAGTTTCCCGGCCCTGATGCTGGCGCCGGTGAACTTCGATGCCATCTATGCCCAGGCGCTCAAGCGCAAGCAGGAAGAAGCTGCGGGAGAGGCAAACGAAGAGCAGCAGACTCACTGATCTGCAGCAGATGAAGCAGTAATAGAAAAACCGGCTCCGGCCGGTTTTTTTGTGCCTACACAAAAATTCCAGCCCGGGCATTGATGTAAATCCAAAATCAAACGATAATCGTTCGTACTAAGATCTGAGTCGTTTGGTTGGTTTATGTATTCTCGAATATCACATCTATCTTTGTCCTGCGCTTCCCTCATCGCCATGGTCTCTACGGCAACACTCGCAGATAGCCGGCCTGCCGGTTACCTGGATGAGCTTGTTGTTACCGGAACCCGCAGTGAGCGTCAGTTGCTGGATACCCCGGTGCGGACCGAGGTGGTTACCGCCGAAGAGCTTGAGAAAACCCACGCTCGCAATCTGAAAGAGGCTCTGGAAAACGTGCCGGGTTTGCAGCTCCGGGAGATCCACGGCAAGCCCGGTTACGAGGTCTGGCTTCAGGGAATCGAATCCGATCGTGTGCTGGTTCTGATCGACGGTATGCCAATGACGGCCACTACCGGATCGACGGTGGACGTCAGCCAGTTGGCCGTGCTCGATATTGAGCGGGTGGAAGTGGTCAAGGGCGCCGTCTCTGCCCAGTATGGCAGCTCCGGTATCGGTGGCGTGGTTAATGTCATTACCCGTCCGCCGGCTTCCGGGCTCTCCGGCCAGTTCACCACCGATGCCGGTACCTATGGTGACCAGAATCCCTCGGGCGATGAAGCCGACCCCGCGCGATATTCCGCCCGAGCCACGGTCCAGGGAGGTAGTGAACAGCTGGCCCTGCGTCTGTCCGCATCTCACCAGCATTCCGATGGCATCGATCCGGAGCCGAAGACCTGGGCCCGACCGGGTGATGAATACGATCGCACCGATCTCAGCTTCCGCACCGACTGGTCTCCGAACGGGAATCACCGACTGAGCGCTGCGGTCGCCCGGTTCGAGGAGGAGTCCGGGTCACGTTACACCGAGCGCAACCCGCCTTTTGTGATCAATCAGGGTAAGGATGAAACGGTCACCCGTACCCGCTATACCCTGTCTGGAGATCATGGACGCAACGCCGATCTGCGTGCCGGTTGGTCCGCCGTCCATGAGATTCTCGATGACGATACCCTGAAGTATACCGGCAGCGGGGTCTTTGATGACCGTCGTGCCGAATCCACTCTGTCCCGTTTTTCGGCCCATCTGGGCAAGCCGGTAGGGCTCAGTCACCACCTGCAGGGCGGTGTCGATGTCAACCGTGAAACGCTCGAGCAGACCAAGGACGGCGCTTCCGAGCTCGGTGCGGAACCTCGCCGACAGCGTGAAAGCCAGGAGGCCTGGGTTCAGGACACCTGGATGCCCACTGAACATCTTGAGCTGGTGCCCGGCGTTCGTTTCCAGAATGACTCCGACTTTGGAACCCACACGGCTCCCAAGATCAATACACGTTACGACCTGGTCCGGACCGATTCACTGACCGGCTTCCTGCGTGCTGGCGTTGGCGCCGGATACCGGGTGCCGAACCTGAAGGAAAGGTACTTCACCTTTGATCACAGCCAGCTTGGCTACATCGTTCAGGGAACTCCGGATCTGCAACCGGAGGAATCCGTCAGCTATCAGTTTGGAGGGGGGCTGTCCTGGAACCGGTCCGTATGGCTGGAAGCTAACGCCTTCCTTAATGACATCGAGCAACTGATCCAGACTTCACCGGATGCCGAGGCTACCCAGGCGCGGAACGACGGCGTTCAGGTTTTCTCCTACGAAAACATTGCTGAAGCAAGGACCTGGGGGCTCGAGACCACGGCTGGCTGGGAACCTTCCGAGCACTGGCGGCTTACCGCCGGCTATACCCTGACCCGAACCGAAGATGGTGCAACAGGCAATGAGCTTAATCGCCGCCCGAGGCACCAGGCCCGTCTCGGGCTGGATGGTCCGCTTGGGCTGCCAGGCCTGTCCTGGAGTGCGCGGCTTCGGTACCAGAGTGAGGAGTTCGTGGATGCTGCCGCCGGAACCGAGTCCCCGGGGTATACAACGTCCGACCTGAAACTGAATTACCGGTTTTCAGACCAGCTCCGACTGTTTGCCGGGGCCGACAACATCACCGACGAACAGCGCGATTTTTCCAATGCCAGTGAAGATTTCAGACCCGTTGCCGGGCGCTTCCTCTACGCCGGGCTCACGGTTTCCTTTGGCGAATGATGCCTGACCACCAAAAAACGATATGAAGGAGATATCCATGGATCTTTTCGATACCAGACCCCCGGCCATTGTGCTGGCCGCCCTGGCTCTGACGGCCTGTGGCGGAGGCAGCGACAACTCTATCGCGGAGGACGATGCGGATAACGTGAGCAGGTTTTCCGAGCAGTTGATGCCCGCGGCAACTGAGACCGTCTACCTGAATCTGGAAACCGGAGCGATGGTGGAAGAAAGCGACGACTGGCACATTGCCGCCAACCGTTTGAACTTCAAGGTGAACAGTGGTGCTTCCGGAAATGGCAGTGTGGTCGGCGCGCTGGCAATTGCCCAGGACGATTTCTACGACAGTAATGGCGATCCCGACGCCAATGTGTTCACCAACGCGGCCGCCAACTCTGAGGAGGAACATTTGTTGGGCATTCTCGAAGAGCCGGGGAGCTGGCAGGAGGATGCCTTTGCCAGTGCGTTTGGATCTTCGGATACCTGGTCTCAATACGACTTTGCCACGGGTGTGATCAGCGAGGCCGAAGATGTTGGCTACCTGGTGCGCTCTGCTGAGGGAAACAGCTATGCCCGTATGCGGGTTGTCGACTTCGATTTTCCGACCCGCGAAGGGCAGGGGATTGAAGGCTTCACCTTCGAGTTTGACGTGCAGGCCTCCGGCGCTTTGGGATTCAGTGACACGGTAATTACTTTCACTTCCCCTGCAAGCTATGAAGGTGGCGACGCATGTTTCGATTTTGACTCGGCTTCCGTTGTCGATTGTGAAACCAGCGAAGTCTGGGATGTCCAGGTCGGCTTCTCCGGTCGCGACTGGTACCTGAAATCCAACAGCGGGGTATCCGGCAACGGCAGTGGCGGGGCCTCGGACCCGATGACCTGGAGCGAACTTGCCGCCAATGACAGCGATCCGGGTGTTCCGCAGCTGTACAACACGGACTCAACCGGCGGGGTATTCACGGATAACACCTGGTATGCCTACAACCTGACCGATCAGCACAAGATCTGGCCGAACTTCCGGACCTTCCTGATCAAGGCGGATGCCGATGATCCTGAGTCAACGGTCTGGGCGCTGCAGATTGTCGGTTACTACGACCAGAACGGAACCAGTGGCCAGCCCACGGTGCGTTGGCTGGCCGTTGAACTTCAGCAGGCGCAGGAGTAATCCCATGCAACAGACAGCGATGGCAACAGGCACCGCAACCGATTCGCTCGCAGCACGCTGGCGGACACTGCAAGAAGCAGAGCCAAATATGAGGATCCGTCAGATGGCGGATAGGTTGGGCGTCAGCGAAATGGAGTTGGTTCGGCTGCGTGGCGGCGACGCACTGATTCCTCTCAAGGACAGTTTCGGGGCTCTTCTCAAAGCCCTTGAAAGCGTCGGCCCGGTCATGATTCTGAGCCGCAACAATGAAGTGGTTCATGAGGTTACCGGCACCTTCAAGGATTTCACCAGCGGAAGGTCCGGCGCCATGGGTCTGGCCGTTGGTGAGATCGACATCCGCGTCTTTTTCAAACACTGGGCCTATGGCTACCGGGTGCAGGAAAAGGTCCGCTCCGGGTTGAGGGAGAGTCTTCAGTTCTTTGACCAGTACGGGGCTGCGGTCCACAAAATCTACCGGGTTGCCGATACCGATGGTGAGGCATGGGAGCGCCTGGTCCGTTCCTTCGCAGATCAAGAGCTGAGGCCGTTCAAACCTCAGGGCGCGCGCCCGGTTCCTCAACGGGTGGCGCCAGAAGCGGTCAACACAGAGGTTCTCCGCGAGGGCTGGCGGGAACTCAAGGATGTCCATCATTTCGGTGCGCTTCTGAAGCGGGCCGGCACTGATCGGCTGACGGCGCTGGAACTCTTGAGAGGCGAATGGGCTACCGAGCTTGAGCGTGCCGATGGAGACGTGCTGGACCGGTTGCTGGAGCTGCTTCGGGATAATCAGTGCCCGGCCATGTTCTTCGTCGGCAATCCCGGGATCGTGCAGATCTTCACGGGCAAGGTGGCGAATCTGCGCCGAACCGGTCCCTGGATGAACGTTCTGGATCGCGGGTTCAACCTCCATGCCAACACCGAATCAATCCGGTGCTGGTGGCTGGTCCGGCGCCCCTCTGCAGACGGCATCATCACCTCGTTGGAGGCATTCAACGCCGACGGTGAGCTGGTACTGACCGTGTTCGGTGAACGCAAACCTGGCATCCCTGAATCCGGACTCTGGCGGGAGCAGGCGGCGACCCTGGAGGCTTTGTCATGATATCCCGGGTCCTTGTGTGGCTCCTGTTGGCTACCGCGTTCGGGTCTTCTGCCCAGGCGGGGGATTCGCCGCGGGTTGTGACGGCGGATGGAGCGATCACCGAGATCGTATACCGACTTGGGCTGGAGTCGTTGCTGGTAGGTGTGGACACCACCAGCGGGTATCCGGAACAGACCGAGTCTCTGCCCAAGATTGGCTACCTGCGGGCGTTGCCTTTTGAAGGAGTACTGGCCCTCAAGCCGGATCTGCTGATTACCTCGGAGCAGGCCGCCCCGGAAGAAAATCTGGAGCGCCTGACCAGGGCCGGTGTTCAGGTTGAAAAACTGTCTTCGGCACGGACGCCGGAGGCTGCGCTGGAGCGGATTGTGACTGTGGGTGGATTACTTGGCGAGGAGGAAAAGGCAGAGGTCCTGGCCTCCGAGCTCCGGTCGAAGATCAACCGTATTCAGCAGGCATCGGCAACCCGGGGAAACCCGCCGACGGTGCTGTTCATTCTCGCTGCCGGAAATCACTCCGTGATGCTGGCGGGGGAAGGAACCTCCGCTTCAGCGTTGCTGGACGCTGTCGGCGCGGTCAATGCCGTGTCCGGGATCCAGGGCTATAAGCCGGCCAACCGGGAAGCCATCCTGGCCTCCCGACCGGATGCCATTGTGATTGCCGAATCCACGCCGGGGCAGTTCGCGATCGGTTCTTGGCCGGAGGTGGAGCGTCTCGACGCCTGGCAGAGCGGGCACCGGCTGGTGGCAGACGGCATGATGCTGCTCGGTTTCGGCCCGCGGCTGCCCGACGCCATGGCTGCGGTAAACGAAGTCTTGCCTGCAGCTTCGAACGTGGCAGCCCATGGTTCGTGACGCCGCGGGCCGCTTGGGTTTTGCGCCGTCACTGGTGGTCGCGTTATTGGCCGCCGCGCTTGTTGCTCTGGTGTCTATCACCAGTGGCGCTTACCCGCTGGCACTTGGGGATATCCTGAGCGTGATCATTGGCCGGGAAGCGAGCGATCCAGTGGCTTCGATGGTGCTGCTGGAAGTGCGGATGCCGAGATTCCTGCTGGGCTTTCTGGTTGGAGCGGTGCTGGCAGTCTCCGGGGCCCTGTTGCAGGGGCTGTTTCGCAACCCACTGGCCGACCCGGGGCTTATCGGGGTCTCCGCCGGCGCCTCCCTGGCTGCCATTGCGGTGATCGTGCTGGGCAATACCTGGCTGGGTGGCTGGCTGGCCATGACCGGCGAATGGGCTTTGCCCATCGCCGCCTTTCTCGGAGGCAGTTGCACGGTGCTGCTGGCCTGGCGCATTGCCAATCGATCGGGACAGACCGCCGTGGCCACCCTGTTGCTCGCCGGTATTGCGATCAACGCCGTGGCTGGCGCTGCCACCGGGTTGCTGACCTTCTATGCCAACGATGAAGAGCTGCGCTCGCTGACCTTCTGGACCATGGGCAGCCTCGGCCACGCCGGCTGGGATGATCTGCTGGTTGGGGCTCCGTTCATGCTGCTGGCGTTACTGGCCGCCCCCTGGCTGGCCCGTCCCCTGGATGCGTTTCTGCTGGGCGAGTCCGTGGTCGGACACCTGGGATATCGCACCGATACCGTCAAGAAGGCCGCGATCCTGGTGGTTGGCCTGGGGGTGGGAGCCGCCGTTGCGGTCAGCGGACTGATCGGGTTTGTTGGCCTGGTTGTGCCCCACCTCGTGCGCCAGTTGCTTGGTGCCAGTCACCGGGTGCTGTTGCCGCTAAGTGCCCTCGTGGGCGGCACACTTCTGGTGGCCGCGGATTCCCTGGCAAGGGTGGTGGTAGCGCCGGCGGAACTGCCTATTGGCCTGATGATGGCACTGATCGGCGGTCCCTTCTTCCTGGCGCTTCTGTTGAGAACAAAGGTGATCTGATGGTTCTTTCCGTTAACAAGGTCAGTGTTTCCCTGGAGCGTTCCCGGATTGTCGATGGCATTGATTGCCACCTGAAGGCAGGGGAGCTGTTGATGCTCCTGGGCCCGAACGGCGCTGGCAAGTCGACTTTGCTCAAGGCGATCAGTGGTGACCTTCCCTATGGCGGCAGCGTGACGCTTTCCGGCCGGGAACTCGGGCAATGGCGCCCGGAACGGCTGGCCCGTCAGCGTGCGGTAATGCCCCAGCGGGTGGAGGTGAATTTTCCACTGACGGTCGAGGAGGTCGTACAGCTGGGGCGGCCTAAAATGGCGTCAGGCAGAAGCGACCTGGTGGTCGACGAGCTGATGAACGAGCTGGATATCGGTCACCTGAGGCACAGACTGGTGCCGGGTTTGTCCGGTGGTGAGCAGCAGCGGTTACAGCTGGCGCGGGTGCTGGCCCAGATTATCGACAGCCCGGGCGACAGATTGTTGCTGCTGGACGAGTGCACATCCGCCCTGGACCCGGCGCATCAGCAGATGGTGCTGGATCTGGTGCGCCGGCTGGCCAAGGCCGAGGGCATGGCGGTTCTGGCGGTTGTGCACGATCTGAACCTGGCGGCCCAGTTTGCGGATCGCCTGCTGGTGATGAAGGCGGGCCGACGTGTCCACGAAGGCTCGGCGCGAGAGGTACTTACGCCTGAACTGCTGGACACCGTCTACGGTTTCACCGCGAGAGTAGTCGAGCTGGAGGAAGGCTACCCGATGGTGGTGCCACGGCGCAGAGGGCCATCCGGCGCTTATACCGCGCCCGTGAATCCCAGCTGCCGCCAGGCCTCGTAAACCACCAGGGCTGCGGTGTTGGAGAGATTCAGGCTGCGGCTATCCGGTTGCATTGGAACCCGCAGGCGATGTTCGGGGAGCAGCTCATCGCGAACATCGGCGGGAAGGCCGCGGGTTTCCGGGCCGAACATCAGGTAGTCGCCTTCCTTATAGTCCACTTGATGGTAGTGGGTGCTGCCTTTGGTGGTCAGCCCGAACAGGCGTGGGGGTTGCTCGCTGGCTAGGAAGTCCTGGTAGTTCCTGTGGATCTTTACCGTGGCGTACTCGCTGTAATCCAGCCCGGCCCGGCGCATCTGTTTGTCCTCCAGGTTAAAGCCCAGCGGTTCAATCAGATGCAGCTGGCAGCCGGTGTTGGCGCACAGCCGGATGATATTGCCGGTATTCGGCGGTATCTCCGGCTCGTACAGCACAACGTGGAGCATGAAGCTTAGCGCTCGACGGCCAGGGCAACGCCCATACCGCCACCGATGCACAACGTGGCCAGGCCCTTGTGAACATCACGGCGAACCATTTCATGCAGCAGGGAAACCAGAATGCGGCAGCCGGATGCGCCGATGGGGTGGCCCAGGGCAATGGCACCGCCGTTCACGTTCACCTTGCTGGTGTCCCAGCCCATGTCCCGATTTACGGAAATGGCCTGGGCGGCGAAGGCTTCGTTGGCTTCCACCAGGTCCAGATCATCCGTGCTCCAGCCGGCCAGTTTCAGGCAGCGCTGGCTGGCCGGGATCGGGCCGGTACCCATGATCGTCGGGTCCACGCCCGCGTTAGCGTAAGCCTTGATGGTGGCGATCGGAGTCAGCCCCAGTTCTTTCGCTTTCTCGGCACTGCAGACCATCACGGCTGCGGCGCCATCGTTGAGGGATGAGGCGTTGCCGGCGGTAACGGTGCCGTCTTTCTTGAAGGCCGCACGGAGTTTGCCAAGCCCCTCGGCAGTGACGCCGTCGCGGGGGCCTTCATCGCGGTCAACGACGATCGGGTCACCCTTACGCTGGGGAATGGAGACCGGGACAATCTGGCCGTCGAAGTAACCGGCCTCGCGAGCGGCGGCGGCCTTCTGCTGGGACGCAGCTGCAAATTCGTCCTGCTCGTCACGGCTGATGCCGTATTTCTCGACGATGTTCTCGGCGGTAATGCCCATGTGGTAATCGTTGAAGGCATCCCACAGGCCGTCCTTGATCATGGTGTCCACCATGGACCAGTTGCCCATGCGTTGGCCGTTGCGGCTGTTGGGCAGCACATGGGGCGCCTGGCTCATGCTTTCCTGACCGCCGGCGATCATCATCTCGGCGTCGCCACAGCGGATGGCCTGCACCGCCATGTGAACCGCTTTCAGACCGGAGCCGCAGACCTTGTTGATCGTCATGGCTGGCACCGACGCGGGAATGCCGGCATTGATGGCAGACTGGCGAGCCGGGTTCTGGCCAACACCGGCGGTAAGAACCTGGCCCAGAACCACCTCGTTGATCTGATCGCCGGCGACGCCGGTTTCTTCCATTAATGCCTTGATAACGGCGGTTCCCAGCTGGTCTGCGCTCAGGCTGGAAAGCCCTCCACCAAAGGTTCCGATAGCAGTACGGCGGGCGGCAACAATAACGACATCACGCATGGGAATTCTCCGGATCAGAGGCACGCGCGGAATCAGGCCCGGCGCGCGCAGGATTGAAATCTGCCGGCATTGTATCCGGAAAGCGGTGCCCGGCCAAAGAACAGGCCTTGAGCGAGCAGAGTGAGCTACATGTTCAGGCTACGGCCGCCATCAACAGAGATGATCTGACCGGTGATGAACGGCGCATCGCAGATCAGGAACGCAATGGTTTCGGAGATATCGTCGGGGTTGCCGGTGCGGGCCAGTGGCGTCTTCTGGAGAATTGCCTGCTGGGCGGATTGGTCCATCTCGGCTTCGCCCTCTGGCCAGAGGATTGCGCCTGGCGATACGCCGTTCACCCGCACTTCCGGCGCCAGGTCTTTTGCCCAGGAGCGCGTCAGGGCAGCCAGGCCGGCCTTGGTGGCGCAGTACAGCGGGTGATCATCGATGGGTCTTTCGCTGTAAATATCGATCAGATTTACGACGCTGCCGCGGTTTCGCCGAAGTTCGGCCAGGCATCCCTGGAGCAGGAAAAATGGGGCCCGTAGGTTGGTGTTCAGGATTGTGTCCCAGTCGTCTTCGGTGGCGTCTGCGGTCGGGGTTGGGTAGAAGACCGATGCATTGTTCACCAGTGCGTCCAGTCGGCCCCAAGGTGCGACAGCGTCATTGGCCAATCGGTCCACTCCAGCTAACTGGCTCAAATCCGCCTGCAGGGCGCAGGCGGAGTCGGGCCGTTGGCGGTTCATCTGCGCAATCAGTGAGTTCGCCTGCTCTTCCCGGCTTCGGTAGTGAATCACCAGGTTCCACCCTCTTTCGTGAAGTGTCCGGGCAGTCTGTGCGCCAAGACGGTGGGCTGCGCCGGTGATCAGCGCAACAGGCGTTGTGGACGGCATGGTGCCTCCTCAGTGGTTGGTCGGGGCGACGGCGTCGCCGATGCGTTTCAGGCGTTCAGTCCGGATTGCGCTGCCCAGTTCCTTGCCTTTATACCCTTGAGCCAGGAGGGTTCTCGGCTCAACGCCGGTAGCCGCTTTCGAGGCGGTTCGCAGCAGGTCCAGTGTGCGGGAATAGCCCGGCAAGGCGCACTCGAGCACTTTCAGGAGTTGCGAAAAACGTTCCGGGCGGCGCCAGACGTCCGCCTGGTCGAGCAGGTCCAGAAGCGTTTCGGCTCCCGGGCGTTGCGCATCAATGTCCCGGATCTGGGGTGTGAAGGCAGTAACCAGTCGCGCCAGATTCTGACAGTCATTGGGTGCCTTCAGGGCTTTGGCCCTGTCCTTTGCGACAGGGGCATCCAGGGGGGAGAGCAGGGCCGCAAAACGCTCCTCGGTCTCGGCGTGGGGCTGGTCGTGGACGCAGCACAGTGCCGCCATCGCGAGTTGAAAAACGTTTTCCGAAGCTAATTCCGGAATAAGAACAGCAAGGGCGCCGCAGTCACGAAGAACTTTAAAAAAGGCCTTGGGCGCCTGTTCATTCAGCGCCCGCTGGAATTCCTGCCAGACCCGTTCGCGCACCAGATGGTCCACCTCTCCGCTATCCACCATGCGCGTCATCAGGGCCATGGTCTGGTCGCACACGGAAAATCCCAGCGGTTGAAAGCGGGCTGCGAACCGGGCGGTGCGCAGAATTCTCAGGGGGTCCTCCGCGAAGGCCTCCGAGACATGCCGAAGCTTGCGATCTTCAATATCTCTGAGGCCTTCAAAGGGGTCGACCAGATCGCCGTTTTCAGCTTTTGCCATCGCATTGATGGTCAGGTCCCGGCGCTTCAAATCCTGCTCAAGGGTGACGTCGGGCGCGCTGTAAACAGTGAAGCCGTGGTAGCCGCGACCCTGTTTCCGTTCGGTGCGAGCCAGGGCATATTCTTCCCGGGTTCGGGGATGCAGAAATACCGGGAAGTCCGCGCCCACCTGCTTGAAGCCGTTGGCTAGCATTTCCCTTGGAGTTGCGCCGACCACCACCCAATCCCGGTCCTTGACCTCAAGGCCGAGTAATTCGTCACGAACGGCACCGCCAACCAGATAGGCCTGCATGAGATCGCTGATTCCTTTCGGGAGTGTGTCGGTGGATTATCCGGTTCCCGGGCAGGGCAGGCAAACCTCTGACGCCGCCTGCCATAAAAAAAGCCCGCCCGGGATTGCCCGGGCGGGCTTTAACAGAGGTTTGCGTCAGAACGCGGTGCCAAGCTCCAGAGCCGCGCCTACATCTGCATCGCTGTACAGGGCACCGATATCGAGGCGGACGCCGACAATGTTCAGTCCAAGACCTGCAGTGAACTGGGTTTTCTCTTCAATGCCGTCGTTGTCATCGTTGCTGGCCAGGTTGTGGCGAACACCCACCCGCAGCTGGGCGTAACGGAAGGCGTCGAATTCGGCGCCAAGAGCTGCCCACTGGGTGTCGTCCTCAAAGCCAAAGGCTTCCTTTTTAGTCAGGTCCACTTCCGCGGTGATAACGTGGTATTCGCTCTTGTGCGCGATGCCCGCTGTAACCATCGGGTCCAGCTTTAATGTGCGAACTTCCTCTCCGAGCAAAGGCCGGCTCGCAGCGGAGTCGAGCTCCATGGGGATCAGGTTTTTAACGACAATTCCGGTGTTCCACTGGTTGGAATCACCAAAGCTGTAGGCTGCGCCCACGTCGAGGTTGAAGCCGCTCTTTTCAGTCTGATACTGGTCATCGTCGAATTCGTCATCTTCGAAACCGGAAACCGCTTCCGTGTACTGGAAGGTGCGCAGCTCCACGTATTTCGGCGACAGGCCAAGCTGGAAGCTGTTGCCATCCTGTAGCTCAAAAGCCCGTGCGAAGCTGATGCCAACTTCCCCGACGGCGGATGCCAGTATTTTTCCTTGTGAAGTCAGGTTCAGGGTGCCATTCGTACTGATCTGGTCGACGGCATTCTGAACGTCCTGGGCCGTTGCTGCAGTGGCAATCGCATTTAGTGCGGTAATATCCTGATCGGACACGTCACCACGAACGGTTGCTGTCAGGTTTGCATTGGTAAACACTCCGACAGCCAGAGATTGTCCCGGCACAGCCAGGCCCAGCCCCAGACCGGCGTTCACTCGCATGGTGTCCCTGTCGAATTCGGTCAAACGGTCGCTGAGATCGGCGGCGCCGTCCTGAATACTTTGTGGGTCGTCGGTATTGGGATCAAAACCGGAAACCAGCGATTCAAGATCAGTGATTACATCCTGGATATCATCCACCTGGTCAACTGTTTCTTCCTCATCCGCTGCGCGAGCATTTACCGAGGGCAGCATCAACCCAAAATCATCGTTCCAGCTGTGGTGATCGGAGGCCATCATCGCCGGGTTATCCATCGGCGCTGATGATGGCGTTGCTACAGCGACGCCAGTGCCACCCATGGCAAAAGAGCGGGCAGACATAAACGACTGCGGGCTGGCCAGTGCAGAACTGGTGGCAATGGAAAGACCAATAGCCAGAGAAAGTTTGGTCAGGCGATATCCGGTCATGAAGAATCCTGTCAGGTAAAAAGGCAAAATAGATGTTACGTACCTGAAAGGGTAAGGCAGAACCTTATCCAGCTCATGACGCATGGGGTAACGGTTTGTTTTTGATGTGTAAACAGAGGCAGTTTTTTGCCGCATAGGGATTGCAAAACAATACGGTTGGGAGTTGTTGATCGGAATATCAGGCAGTTAGAAAAACTGGCGTAGTTTTTTCATGGGAAACCGGAAATGACGTTTTCTGGAGACACGCAATGAACCTTCGCTGGATACTTATGCCTCTGCTGGCAACAACGGTGGCTGCTTGTGCGCCGGTTGGCAGTTATCAGGGGGATAACGGCAACCAGTCCCGCCAGGATACGATGCTGGAGCCAATTACTGTGCGGGTGAGCGGTCTGGGGACCTATGAGGATGTTGCGGCCGACCGTTCAAATACCCGCAAACGTCTGATGGCCCGGCGGGCCTCCCAGCTGGACGCCTACCGGAATCTCGTTGAACGGGTCTACGGCACTGTCGTGTACGGCAGTTCCACCGTTAATGATTTTGTGCTGCGCAACGACACCTTCAGAACCTATGTGGACAGCTACATTCGCGGCGCGAAGTTGGTCGCGGTCAACGAGCACAGCGACGGTGTCTTCGAAACGGTGATGGAACTGAAGCTCGAGCCACGTTTCCGGGCCTGTGTGGCCAAGGTTGCTGATGATCAGGTGCAGGATCTCTGCCCGATTCCCATGCCGCAGGAAAATGACAGCGTGGGCGATGTGCAGAGCAAAGGCGTGGATTCCCTGTATTACCTTGATTGATCGAGAGTATAGAGAGTGTAGGGAGTATCGAGAATTATGAAACGCTTGCTGTCACTGGCTGTGCTCGGAGCTCTGGCGCTCTTCGTGGTTTCTGCCGCCCATGCGGTGGTTCTGGAAGGCGTGGGCCATGCCAATATCCACAATGGCAACCTGGAAGCCGCCCGGGCCGAGGCCCGCAAGGCCGCAATACGGGACCTTTCCCTGCAGTATGAAGCCAGGGTTAGCACGCACGACACCATGGAAAACGGTGTTATCACCGAGTCCCGGATGGATCTGGCGTCAAGCGCCAGAGCCAGGAACGTACGGATCATTGATGAGTACCAGAGCGGCAACCTGTTAAGGGTGATTGTTCGCGGAGATATCAGCGAGAGCCGCAGTCAGTGCGGTGCGGGAGATGCTGGCCGTCTGAAGAAGCGGGTCGCAGTGACCGGCTTCCCGATGCTGTATCCGGACCAGGCCAGAGTAGGGCGTATTGATGATGCCGGCGAAATCTTGCCGCAACAGCTCCAGCAGCGTTTGGTGGCTCAGGGCGGATTGCAGGTCTTTGGTGCGACAACCTCACGGATGTTCACGGATCTGCTGAACGCGCCTACGGTACAACAGGGCGACAATCGATTGACCAACGTGCTGGAACTGGCCCGTGAAATGGGCGTTCAGTTCGTAGTGACAGGCGTAATTCGGGATCTTGGTGTTGCGGATCCGTCAGCGTGGGGCACCTCCGTGCTGGATAAAATGCAGCGGGGCATCGGGGCGGTGGATCAACGGCGCCGGTTTGCGGCTGATCTCGTTATCTTCGACGGCTTCAGTGGCGCGCCGGTCTATCGTCAGAGATTTGAAGCCGCAGCCGATTGGGATGCCGGGCCTGGCAGTTCAGCCGGGTTCGGCTCTGCCGGCTTCCAGAAAACCGCCTACGGTCAGGCTGTCGAGGATGTTATCGCAGACATGGCGATGGCAGTAACGGATGCATTGGCGTGTCAGCCCTTCATGACCAGAATTGCGCGGGTAGACGACTTTTCTGTAACGCTGGAATCCGGGGCTACAGCAGGCCTCAGACCGGGTGATGAGTTAAAGATCTATCGCAGCAAGCGCTACCTGGAATCACCAGATGACTCACCAGAGTTACAGGACAGCGACTTGTCAGTGACGCTCGAAAAAGTTCAGCCGCATTTCAGCCGGGGTGCCATGCCGCAACTGGGCGGCATCGTGAATATCCAGAGAGATGATATAGCGATTATCTGGTAGGGCTGACGGGCATCAATTGCTGGCGTTGGCCACCTCGGCGGCCGCAATGTCGCGGATCTTGCCAACCATCGCCCTGAGCCCGTTGCCGCGGGTCGGGGAAATGTGCCGGAACAGGTCCAGCTGCTCGAACAACTCATCGATGTCTGTGGCCAGCAGGTCCCTGGGCGTTTTGCCGTTGAGGGCGACCAGGATGATGGCGGCCAGTCCACGAACGATCATGGCGTCCGAATCAATCAGCAGGTACAACCGGCCACTGTCTTCGTCATAGTAGTGAATCAGCCAGACCTGGCTCTGGCAGCCGTGAACGTAGTTTTCTTCAACCCTGGATTCCTCCGGGAAGGCGGGAAGCTGTTTGCCCAGATCAATGATAAAGGCGTAGCGCTCTTCCCAGTCGTCCAGCAGCTCGAAGCCATCCAGAACGTCTTCTAGGGTGGTGTCTTTGCCCAGGGGGTTGTTCAGAAAGATCTGTTCACTGGCAGTCATTTACAGCATTCCCAGTTCGAGTTTGGCTTCGTCGGTGAGCATGTCGTTGCTCCAGGGCGGATCGAAGGTCAGCTCAACGGTCACCTTGTCCACGTTGGGCACGTGCTCCAGCTTGGTCTTCACATCCTCGGTAATCACCGGGCCCATGCCACAGCCGGCGGCGGTCAGGGTCATCAGGACGTAGACATGGTTGCCGTCTTCGGTGCCATTTTCAATCTTGCACTCATAAATCAGGCCCAAGTCGACCACATTCACCGGAATTTCCGGATCGTAGCAGTTCTGCATGGCTTCCCAGACCTGGTTTTCATTCACCGTGCCGTCTTCAGGAGTCTCGAAACTGCTTTCCAGGGGCTTCTTGCCGAGCGCATCGGCATTGTGGCCTTCAATCCGGGCAAGATTGCCGTTGACGGCGACCGTGAAGGTGCCACCCAGTGATTGTGTGATGGTCACAAAGGTGTCCGACGGAATCATGATTTCGGTTCCGGAAGGAACAAGGCGGGCTTCCACCTCGCGTTTGGTCAGGACCACTTCCCGTTCTTGCATGCCTGTTCGGGCCTCGCTTTTTTTCAATCTCTGGTGTCGGATTACGCTACGCTAATCCGACCTACATGTTCCGTGAGGGATTACGCTACGGTAAAGCTCTCGCCGCATCCGCATTCTGCCGTGGCGTTTGGATTGCGGAAGTGGAACATTGAGTTCACACCCTCGGTGATAAAGTCGATCTCAATGCCGTTCACCAGAGGCAGGTGCTCCTCTTTGACGAAGACGTCGACTCCATCAATGTGGAAAACCTTGTCGTCCGTTGCGACCTCTTCCACCCATTGGGTTTCGTATTTGAAGCCGGAGCAGCCACTTTTCTTGATGGCCAGCCGAATGCCCTTGGCCTCCGGCTTTTTCTCCAGCTGTTTGCGCACGTGCTTGACCGCGCTTGGCGTCATGGTGACGGCAACGGTCGGGGTGAAGACTTCGGCTGTCATGATTCCACCTCCATCAGGCAAACAGACGCTGGACTTTTTGCAGGGCGGTAAACAATGTATCCACCTCGTCCAGTGTATTGTAGAACGCGAATGACGCCCGGGCTGTACCGGGAACTCCATAGAAATCCATCAACGGCATGGCGCAATGGTGGCCAGTGCGGATCGCAATACCCTGTTGATCCAGCAGCGTGCCTATATCACTTGGGTGCAGGCCAGCGATTTTAAAGGACATGACCGGCACTTTCTGCTTTGCTGTGCCGATGATTTCCATGCCGGGGATCGTTTCCACCAACTGGTTGGCCCGCTCAAGCAGCGCGGCCTCGGCCGCTTCCATGGCGGGACGGTCCAGGCTATTCAGGTAATCGATGGCCGCTCCCAGCCCAACTGCCTCGGCAATGGCCGGGGTGCCGGCTTCAAATTTGTAGGGCAGGGTGTTCCAGGTGGTGCGCTCGAACGATACCCGCTCGATCATCTCGCCGCCGCCCTGATAGGGAGGCATTTCCTCCAGCAACTGGGCCTTGCCGTAGAGTACGCCAATACCGGTCGGGCCAAACAGCTTATGTGAGGAGAACACGTAGAAGTCACAGCCCAGGGCCTGAACATCCGGCTGGTAATGCGGTACCGCCTGGGCGCCGTCCACCAGGGTAATGATGCCGTGGGCCTTGGCCTGTTCAACCAGGGCCGCCACCGGGTTCACCGTGCCAAGCACGTTGGAAACGTGGGTAATTGCCAGCACCCGGGTTTTTTCATTGAGCAGGCTGGTAAAGGACTCCAGGTCCAGCTCGCCATCCGGTGTGACCTGAACAGGAATCACTTTCGCACCCGTGCGCTCGGCAATCATCTGCCAGGGCACAATGTTGGCGTGGTGCTCCATGTGGCTCACCAGAATCTCGTCGCCCGCCTTCAGGCGAGGGGCCAGGCCGTTGGCAACGAGGTTGATGGCCTCGGTGGTACCACGGGTCCAGATGATCTCCCGGGTACTTTCCGCATTCAGGAAGTTGCGGACCGTCTCACGGGCACCTTCGAAAGCTGCTGTGGCCCGGTCTCCGAGCGTGTGGGCGCCACGATGGACGTTGGAGTGCATCTCACGGTAATACCGATCCATGGCGTTCAGCACGGCCTCTGGCTTCTGGGCCGAGGCACCATTATCCAGATACACCAGGGGCTTGCCGTTCACCTGCTGAGACAGGATCGGGAAATCCCGGCGAACGGCGTCCACATCAAAGGTGGTGCGCTTGGCTGTGCTTGCCACGGACAGATCGGTCATAACCGCTTACGCCTCCTGGAATGTCTGTTCGAAGAAGTGGTTCAGCCGGCCTTGGACCGTTTCCCGCACTGCTTCAACCGGAATCTGCTCGACCAGCTCGTTGATAAAGGCCATGGTGAGCAGGACGTTCGCCTCACGCCGCCCGATACCCCGTGAAACCAGGTAAAACAGTGAGGTCTCATCAAGCTGGCCAATTGTTGCGCCGTGGGCACACTTCACATCATCGGCGTAGATTTCAAGTTCCGGCTTGGTATCGATTTCTGCCCCGTTGGACAGCAGCAGGTTCTTGTTGTTCATATCCGCATTGGACTTCTGGGCGTCCTGATGGATATGAATCCGGCCATTGAAAACCGCATGGGACTGGTCTGCTGCAATGTTGCGATAGGTCTCCTCGCTGTTGCAGTGGGCAGCCACGTGCTCAATGGTGGTGTGGTTGTCGTAGTGCTGCTTGCCCTGGGTAACAACCACGCCGTTGAGCTTGCACTCGGCGCCTTCGCCCTCCAGTCGAACCTGCAGATCGTGCCGGCGCAGGGGGCCACCAAAGCCAACCGTATGGCTTTCAAAGCGTGAGCTGCGCTGCTGCAGCACACCGGTGGAGCCAATGTGCTGGACGTTTTCGCCTTCCATATTGAGGCGGATGCTGGTGATGTTGGCGCTCTCGGCCACATTGAACTCGGTAACGGTGTTGACCATCACCTGGGCCGCGCCACTGGAGATATATTCTTCAACGAGGGTAATCTGGCTGTGTCGGCCGGCATCCACGAAAATACGCGGGAAGGCGGAGCCGCTGGCCTCGGCCGTTACTTCGTGAACAATGAACAGCGGCTGGTCGAGTACGGCTTCCGGCTTGAGGCGAATCAGAAGGCCGTCTTCAAACCGCGCGGAGTTCAGCCGGGCCATCTGGACCGCCTTGTTGTCCAGGCTGCTGTCCAGACGGTCCGCCAGGTCACTGGCTTCCTCGTCGCTCAAATCACTGAAGCTCTGAATGCTGATGCCGTCGAGATCCGGGTACTCGCAGGCTTCCGGCATCATCACGCCATTGAGAAACGCAACCTTGTAGCCGGGTACCGCCAGGCTGCTGCCGGTCTTGCCTTCAGCCGGCAGGGAAATGGCCATGTCGTCGGTCAGCTTCAGGTACTTGCTGGAGTACTTCCAGTTTTCGGTTTTCCGGGTCGGCAATGGCATGTCGACCAATGCGGTTCCCCGTTGCTTGCGCAGGGCGAGCAGGGGCTCCGGCAGTGACTGACCGGCTGGATGCAGGAACGCGGTGGAAAGCGTGGGTGCTGGTTTCATTCCGCGATCTCCTTAGTTGGCTGAACTGTCGGCAGTTTCTTCGTCCTTGATGCCCAGCCAGCCGTAGCCGCGTTCTTCCAGCTCCAGGGCCAGCTCGCGGCCGCCGGATTTGATGATCTTACCGCCGGCCAGCACGTGCACGTAATCCGGCACGATGTGGTTCAGCAGGCGCTGGTAGTGGGTCACCATCAGGATGGCGCGGTCTTCAGCGCGCAGAGCGTTTACGCCGTCAGAAACAACCTTCAGTGCGTCGATATCAAGCCCGGAATCGGTCTCATCAAGAATCGCCAGCTTCGGCTGCAGCAGCAGTGCCTGCATGATCTCGTTGCGCTTTTTCTCACCACCGGAGAAGCCTTCGTTAACACCCCGCTTGAGGAACGCCGGGTCCAGATCCACCTGTTTGGAGATCTCTTTGGCGAGCTTCATGAACTCGGCCGCGTTCATCTCGTCGTGGCCCTTGTGCTGGCGCATGGCGTTCACGGCAGTGCGCAGGAACTGAAGGTTGCTAACCCCGGGAATTTCCACCGGGTACTGGAATGCCAGGAAGATGCCTTCACGGGCACGTTCTTCGGTTTCAAGTTCCAGCAGGTTGTCGCCATTCAGGGTAATTTCACCCTCGGTGACTTCAAATGCTTCGTTGCCTGCAAGCACCTGCGACAGGGTGCTCTTACCGGAGCCGTTGGGGCCCATGATGGCGTGAACTTCCCCGGCCTTGATTTCCAGGTTGATGCCCTTGAGGATTTCTTTGCCCTCAACGGATGCGTGCAGGTTCTTGATGCTCAGCATTTGTAGCGTCTCTCTCATTTAACCGTCTGAATTCTGTTGCGTGCCCCTAACTCGGGGGAGTCAGCCGTCCTATTAACCAACGGACCCTTCGAGGCTTACCTCGAGCAGTTTGCCGGCTTCGACAGCGAACTCCATGGGCAGCTCCTTGAAGACTTCCTTACAGAAGCCGTTCACGATCATGGAGACCGCCTGTTCCGGGTCGATACCGCGCTGGCGGCAAAGGAACATCTGCTCGTCGCTGACCTTCGAGGTGGTTGCCTCGTGCTCGACGATGGCCGACTTGTTCTTGCTTTCGATGTACGGGAAGGTGTGCGCACCGCAGCGATCGCCGATCAGCAGCGAGTCACACTGGGTGAAGTTACGCGCCCCCTCCGCTCCGGGGCCGAATTTCACCAGGCCGCGGTAGGCATTGGAGCTCTTGCCGGCGGAAATACCCTTCGAGATGATCGTGCTGGAGGTGTTCTTGCCCAGGTGAATCATCTTGGTGCCGGTATCGGCCTGCTGGTAGTTGTTGGTGAGTGCTACGGAATAGAACTCGCCAACGCTGTTCTCGCCCCGCAGGACGCAGCTCGGGTACTTCCAGGTAACCGCGGAGCCGGTTTCGACCTGGGTCCAGGAGATCTTGGAATTCTTGCCGATGGCGGCGCCACGCTTGGTGACAAAGTTGAAGATGCCGCCTTTGCCTTCTTCGTCGCCCGGGTACCAGTTCTGAACGGTGGAGTACTTGATTTGGGCGTCGTCCAGAGCCACCAGTTCAACAACCGCAGCGTGCAGCTGGTTCTCGTCCCGCATGGGAGCGGTGCAACCTTCGAGGTAGCTCACGTAGCTGCTGTCTTCGGCAATAATGAGAGTACGCTCGAACTGGCCGGTGTTGGCCGCGTTGATGCGGAAGTAGGTAGACAACTCCATGGGGCAACGAACGCCCTTTGGTACGTACACAAAGGTACCATCGGAGAAGACTGCAGAGTTCAGGCCGGCGAAGAAGTTGTCACCGGCAGGCACTACCGAGCCCAGGTATTTTTTGACCAGCTCCGGGTAGTCCTGAATCGCTTCGGAGATAGAGCAGAAGATCACGCCGGCTTTGGCCAGCGGTTCCTTGAATGTGGTTGCCACGGAGACGGAATCAAAAACCGCATCTACCGCCACGCCCGCGAGCTTTTCGCGCTCGTGCAGGGGGATGCCCAGCTTTTCGTAGGTTTTCAGCAGCTCCGGGTCCACTTCGTCCAGGCTCTGGGGCATGTCTTCCGGACGCTTGGGCGCGGAATAGTACGAAATCGAGTTGTAGTCGATTTTCGGGTAGCCCACGTGGGCCCAGTCGGGCTCGTCCATCTCGAGCCAGCGACGGTAGGCTTTCAGACGCCACTCCAGCATCCATTCCGGTTCTTTCTTGAGGCCGGACAGGCGGGCGATAACGTCTTCATTAAGGCCGGGTTCGAACGTGTCGGATTCAATGTCTGTTACAAATCCGTACTCGTATTCCCGTTTGATCAGCTCGTTCACCTCGGTGTCGGTGGTCGCCATGATCGTCGCTCCGTATTCTCTCATCGCGGGCTTGCGCCCTTAGTGTCGCCGACAGCGTCAAAGATGGGCTGTCGATCGGATGTCATCAGTTTGGGTGTTGCAGTGGTCGCTCATCCCGTGAGTACGCCCTGCAATCGCTTTTTGGATGACGGATTTCCAAAGCTGGTATTGAAAACTAAGCAGATTAGCTAGCTTTGATCCATCGCTTATGGCGAGCGATTATACAATACCAGAGTAAAATAGTCAGGTATTAATTTTTGCGTGGGGTGATTATACCTTAATCGGCCTTTGGGGCACTAAGGGGTAGGCAATGAGGCTGATAGTCTGGTTATTGCAGGACTGTGGGTTCGAGGTTGGCGCCAGGGGGGACTGCCTCCCAAAACACGCCGTGAACCCATCCATGGGGGCTCGGCATTGCCATCCCTGGCAATGCACGGTTTTGGGAGGCAGTCCCCCCTGGCGCTTCATACTAATTGCTAGTCGCCGGTGGTCAGGATTCTGGTGAGGTAGCTGTGCTCCAGACCCTGTGGGAGATCAGCCGGTTTCGGAATTCGAACGATATGCCCGCTCCCAGGCGCATAGTCCATGGCCTGGCCGTTTCGGTTTTCCATGATATTTGCCGAGAACCGGATGTTGCCGGCCGGGTTTACCAGTTCCAGCTGATCGCCGGGTGCGAATTTGTTTTTCACGTCGATGGTGAGCCACTGGTCATTCGCATCGGTGATAGTGCCGACAACCTGCTGGGTGCCGAGGAATGAGGAGCCCTGTTCGTAGGTCTGGTACTCGCGGGGCAGGTGGCGGCGGAGGAAGCCTTCGGTGTAGCCCCGGTTGGAGAGGGCTTCCAGTTCGTCCATCAGGCCCATGTCGAAGGGCTTGCCCTGCATGGCTTCGTCGATGGCTCGGCGGTAGACCTGGGTGGTGCGGGCCACGTAATAGGTGCTTTTGGTGCGACCTTCGATTTTCAGGGAATGAACGCCCATCTTTGCCAGTTCAGCGACGTGCTGGACGGCTCTCAAATCCTTTGAGTTCATGATGTAGGTGCCGTGCTCGTCTTCGTAGGCGGGAATGAATCCGCCGGGGCGGTTGGGCTCTTCCAGCAGGATTTCCTTTGGAGCCACTTCCTGTACGTCGCCGCTGCCACAGGTGGCGATCAGGTCGCCGGTCTGGTCGTGACCGTGTTCTACCTGCTTGTAGTTCCAGCGGCAGGCGTTGGTGCAGGCGCCCTGGTTGGCATCCCGGTGGTTCATGTAGCCCGAGAGCAGGCAGCGGCCTGAGTAGGCCATGCACAGGGCGCCGTGTACGAAGACTTCCAGTTCCATCTCCGGGACCCGGTCGCGGATCTCGCGAATTTCATTCAGGGCCAGTTCCCGGGACAGGATGACCCGGCTGATGCCCTGACGGCGCCAGAACTCGACGGTTGCCCAGTTCACCGCGTTGGCCTGTACCGAGAGATGGATGGGTTGGTCTGGCCATTTCTCCCGCACCAGCATGATCAGGCCAGGGTCGGACATGATCAGGGCATCGGGTTTTTGTTCCAGTACTGGTGCCAGATCCCTGAGATAGGACCGCACCTTGTCGTTGTGAGGTGCTATGTTGGAGACAAGGTAGAACTGTTTACCCAGTTCGTGGGCCCGTTCAATGCCCGCGCCTAGCGCTGCAACGTCTTTGAAACTGTTGTTTCTTACTCTCAGCGAGTAGCGAGGCTGGCCGGCGTAGACCGCATCGGCGCCATAGGCAAAGGCGGTTTCCAGGTGTTCGGGGGTGCCTGCGGGGGCTAGCAGTTCCGGGGTATTCATAGTGGCTCCGGGCGATTCTGGGAGCGGGGCATTTTGCCGAAAGCGGACGTATGTTCCCTTGATCCTGCTCAAAGGTCGTATTGATTGTTTTCGGCTAACATGTGTACGCTCACGGTTCGGGCTTTTCGGGCCGAAGCGTTGCAAAGGAGGAGTTCCAGATGGCATCAAAGCCTCTGACGCCAGAGGTGGCGCGGGCTTCGCTGAGTGTCAGGGTCAGTTCCCTGATCAGTGTTCAGCTTGCTCGTGGCAAAGTTGGTGTGGAAGTCGTGGCGTCGCAGCTGCATATGAGCCGCTACACGTTGCACAAGAAACTGAAGCGTGAAGGGCTGACATTCGCCCGTTTGCTGGAGGATGTTCGCCGCAGGCAGGCGCTGACCTACATGCAGGACAGGACCAAACCGCTGGTGGAGATTGCCGAGCAGCTCGGTTTTTCTGAGTTGAGCGCATTCAGCCGGGCTTTCAAGCGCTGGATGGGGACATCCCCGGCTGAATACCGCTCTGTCAGGCTTTCCTGATCCGGATCAGACCTTTTTGAACACCAGAGAGGCATTGGTGCCGCCAAAGCCAAAGCTGTTGCTCATCACCAGGTCCAGTTTCTGGTTATCCATGCGTTCCCGAACGATCGGGTAGCCTTCGGCCCCTTCATCAAGGTCCTGGATATTTGCCGATGGAGCAATAAAGCCTTCACGCAGCATGATCAGGCTGTAAATAGCCTCATGTACGCCCGCCGCGCCAAGAGCGTGGCCGCAGAGGGGTTTGGTGGAGCTCAGCGGCGGGATTTTGTCGCCGAACGTCTCTTTCAGTGCTTTCAGCTCGGTGATGTCTCCGGCCGGGGTGCTGGTGCCGTGAGTATTCACGTAGCTGATTTCGCCATCCAGGTTCTTCATTGCCTGCTTCATGCAGCGCACCGCACCCTCGCCACTCGGGGCAACCATGTCGGCGCCATCGGAAGTTGCACCGAAGCCGACGAGCTCTGCCAGGATGTTTGCGCCCCGCGCTTCTGCGTGCTCCAGCGCTTCAAGGGCCAACACACCGCCACCACCAGAAATCACGAAGCCGTCCCGGTTTGCGTCATAGGTGCGTGACGCCAGTTCAGGCGTGTCGTTGTATTTCGTCGACAGGGCGCCCATGGCATCGAACAGCAGGCTCAGGGTCCAGTGGATATCTTCGCCACCGCCGGCAAACATGACATCCTGGCGCCCGAGAGCGATCAGATCGGCGGCATGGCCGATCGAATGCGCGCTGGTAGCGCAGGCAGAGGTGATGCCGTAGTTGATGCCGCGAATGCCAAAACCGGTTGCCAGTGACGCGTTAATGGCACTGCCCATGGTGCGGGGCACACGATAAGGGCCAACCCGGCGGATGCCGCGGTCTCGATGGGTATCGATGGAATCGAGTAATTCAACCGTCGAGGCGCCACCCTGGCCAAAGATAATACCGGTGGTATCGGCCTTGATGTGCTCATCGGTCAGCCCGGCCTGCTCGATGGCTTCGAGCATTGCCAGATAGGTGTAGCCAGAAGCCGGGCACATGAAGCGCCACAGTTTCCGGTCAATCAATTCGGGCAGGTTCAGGTTGATCTGGCCGCAGATGTGGCTGCGCAGACCGTTATCCCGAGCTTCTTCGCTGAAGCCGATGCCAGAACGGGATTCTCTGAGTGACTGGGCGACTTCCTTCTGGTTGGTACCAAGGCTGGAAACAATGCCCATACCGGTGATTACAACACGACGCATCCTGTTAACTCCTAAAAATCATCGGTCGAGGTGAACATGCCAACTCGCAGGTCTTTGGCAGTGTAGATTTCCCGGCCGTCTACTTCCATCCGGCCATCAGCGATTGCCATGGTCAGCTTGCGCCTGATCACGCGCTTGAGATCCAGGCGGTAAGTGACCTTCTTGGCTGTGGGCAATACCTGACCGGTAAACTTCACTTCACCAGCGCCCAGGGCGCGACCCTTGCCTTCACCGCCACCCCAGGCCAGGAAGAAACCTACCAGCTGCCACATGGCATCCAGGCCAAGACAGCCCGGCATCACGGGATCATCAACAAAGTGCACCTTGAAGAACCACAGGTCCGGATTGATGTCGAGCTCCGCTACCAGGCTGCCCTTGCCGTAGAGGCCGTCGTCGTCTGCGATATGCGTGACGCGGTCAAACATCAGCATTTCATTGATCGGCAAACGCATGGAGCCAGGGAAGAGCTCACCGTGGCCGCATTTGATCAGGTCTTCTTTATCAAAATGATCCGGATTCATAGTGCCAGTATCTCTGTTACAAAATGATTTCCTCATACTTTAGCTCGAATTTCGCGAGGAGCTATTGACCTTTAGTGGATGATTGCCGGTTTGAAGTTCCCTGATTTTGTCTGTTTACCCCGTTTGATGGTCATCAAGGTGGTCGCCGGGCACCGCGAATACAATCACCAGGAGTCCGTTTGTGAAATCCGGAGATTCGAAACCGGCAAGGAGGGCGTATGTCCGGGAATGAGGAAACCATCGAAGGCAAGGTCCGGCGCAAGGGTGACCGGGTTATGGTGCGTCTGGAAAGAGAGACCGGGCATTTGCCGGAAAGAGTCTGGGAAATGCTGACAGACTCGGTGTATCTGGCCGAGTGGCTGGCTCCCGGAACGCTGGACGCCAGGCCAGGCGGTCGGGTTCAGCTGGATTTCGGTAACAGTGGTATGCCGATCGATTGCCGAGTCACAGATTGCCAGCCCAATCGTCGCCTGGCCTATTCCTGGAGTTCTGGTGACTCCCCCGAGCGACCCTTGGTGTGGGAGCTTGATCCCATCGACGAGGGAACCCGCCTGTCACTGACCTTGTTACTGCCAGATGATGAAGTGGTGCCCATTGCCTGCGCGGGCTGGGATGCTCACCTTGAGATGCTGCTGGCGGCATTGGAGGGGATCAGTATTCACTTCCCGGCCAGCCGGTTCCGCCAGGCAAGGGCAAGGTTCGAGTTGCTGGTCAGGCAGGAGTTGGCTGCCTGACCAGCGGTTCAGCCTTCGCGGCCATCGGGTCGTGGGCTGGCCAGGATGCCGGTGTAGCGGTACAGGAACATACCGAAGGCAAACAGCCAGAGCAGGGTGCTGCTGCCAATGCCGGGGTGCCAGGGAATGATTTCGAAGGCTGTAAGCACCCGTATCAGTGCGGCCAGATGAATTGCAACGAACGCCAGCACCATGCCTTTGGGCAGCACCAGTGGTCTGCCGCTGTGTCCGAGGGCGACCCTGGCAATGACCCCGAGAATCAGGCACGCGACCGCGCCGGTTCCGGCGGCATGACTCCAGGCGTTGGACGGCCAGCCCGCGAACAGTGTGCCTGCCAGCAGGAACAGGGACACCGGCACCCAAAGGATGGACAGGTGTAGGATCCAGAGCAGTGGTTCCTCGCGAACTAGCCAGCCCTTCCAGCCTGCGAGACGCACCAGCATAAGAGCGCCAGACAGTACCGCCAGCGCACCGGTAATGGATTGCCAGCCAGTCACCAGGGACGCCATAAGCAGAATCAGGCTGAATACAGTTGCCATATCCAGCGCGGGAATCGTCTTTACAGCATTGCTGTCGAGTCCTCGCTGGCGCAACCAGCCGGTGGAAAACGCCGGCGTGATACGGCCACCGATAATGCTGATCAGTGCCATGGCCATGATCAGAGCGCCATAGCTGAAGGCCATGTCGAGCCGGGTTACAAAGCCGATCTGCATCAGCCAGAGCAGGCCGAGTACCACCATAATCATCAGTTGCCGCTTTTGCCGCGCATGCCAGATTCGCCAGCCGGCGTCCACCATCACCAGGGGCAGGAATGCCAGATTCACGCCCTGAACCAGCCAGTAAGGAAGTTCAGCACCGGTTGCCAGCAGCAAACGGCCAGCCAGCCAGACACCCCAGAGCAGCACCAATCTGAATCCGTGGGTGCGTTCTGTCTGGGTCCAGACGCACACTGCGGTTAGCAGGAACCCCGCGATTGCCGCCGACAAAAACCCGAACAGCATCTCGTGCTGATGCCAGAACAAACCGGGCATAGCCAGGGGCAGGCTGATAACACCGTTTACCTGCATCACCCACAGGGGAATAGCGGCAAGAGCCAGAATGGTCATGGACAGAAAGAAAATCCGGAAAGGATAGGAAAATAACTGACCGACGCTGGCAGACGCCTGTTCAGGGGATGTTGGAATGGCCTGCATAGATGTCTCCCATATACATGTATTCTTAGTATATGTTAAACCCTGCCGCCTTCGTTAACCATACCTGCTTGGGGGTAGATTGCGTACAATGGCCGCAAGCCATTCAGTCACAAAGGAAATTCCATGACGTCGTACACGATTCTGAAGCACCTGCACATGACCACCGCGTACCTGACCATCACCCTGTTTGCCCTGCGTCTGCTCCTGGACGCCGTCGGGAGACCGGGCTGGCGCCAGACACCGCTGCGGTTTATCCCCCACATCAACGACACCATTCTGCTGGTGGCGGCGATCTCACTGGTTTTTGTGGCCGGGTACGCTTCGGCCATGCCCGGGTGGCTGATTGCCAAAATTGTCTTGCTGTTCGGCTACATCATCGCCGGCGTATTCGCCCTGAAAACCACCCTCGGAAAGCCCGTTCGGATTTCCGCAGCGGTGCTCGCTCTGGTGCAGGTGAGCGCCATCCTGCATCTGGCCATGGCCAAGCCATTCTGAGTCAGCGCTTATCGCTGATCTGCTTCGTCAGCTCCGCCAGTTGCACTTGAACGGCCTGGAGCTGGCGGGCGATCTCATCCCGCTCATCGTGGGCTTTCTGGGCCTGCTTGGCGTTCTGCTCCTCGCTCATGACCTCCAGGATTGCCCCGATCATCATGTTCAGGAAAACAAACGCAGTCAGGAAAATAAAGGTGATGTAGAAAACCCAGCTCAGCGGGTATTGCTCCATGGTGGCGTAACCAGTTTATACCAATAAGAAATATGCGATTTACGTTGCTAAATGAGGAAGCAGCACATGAGAAACAGAAGTTTAGAAATCTCAGTGGGAAACATTTTTTCTGCAACAATTTTCTTAGGGATTCTGTTTGGGAATTCCCACCAATCAACAACACTTTTTTGGATCTGCAACCGACACTAGAATGCCTATCAGTGACAGGCGATGAAAGCCACTCACCAACGACAGGGATCTGATGAAAAATTTGTTGGTGTTGAAAGCGTAAAGTGGCCGCTCGGTTCTTATAGCGGACATTTGATGGTCGCACTGTTTGCATCAACGTCTGGAGCAACGACCACCACTCTAGCGTCGAGATTAAGTGCTTGGCCATTCCCGATATCGATCAATGGTGAGTCAGGCCAGTGCTTGTGACCGAATAATGTGAGGCCTGAAAATCCCTTTTCCAGAGATTGGGTAATAACAGGATTGCCCTCCCGGCTTCCGTCTGTGTCTTCGGGACCCTCATGTAACATAAGAGTATGGGGCGCTTTTGGATACACAGCTCCATGTGGCGGACAAATGCATCCTCGCCCCAACGGTTGTGGCGTTTCGGATCACCAATGATTCCACCGAGCCCCCCGACCCGGAGTCCAAAGTTAGTTTTGACCACGTTTCCGTTCAAAACTACGATTTTCGCGGGGAGTTTAGTTGTGGAAGCCAAAGAGTCGTGATTTCCAAGAACGGCAATCACTTCTTCAGAGACCCGCGAGAGCGATAGAAATACCGCTTCAACTGGGCCTGTACCCCCGGGTTTTCGGCAGTCAGGATATTCGTATAGATCTCCGCATATCATTACCGTACTGATTGGTGGGATTTCGCCGAGGCCCACGAGCAGAGAAAGCTCTTCCGCAACTGCTTCGCCGAGCAGCCTTTCGGTGCCTTCTAACCGATCGGATAGATATTCCCGGCCCTGAAGGTCCGACATCAAAACCAAACATCCAATGTCGTTTGGAAGCCATTCAGCTTTGGCATGGAAAAATGGCAGCTCTCTCTTACATGGCATTCTGCTGGGGGCACTTGTCCAGTAAGGAAGGGAGTGGAACGGTGTTGGATCAATGCCAGTCAAGCGCATGCGACACCCGCAAATGAATTCAATCGTTCGTACAGTGACTTCACTTTACGCATGTGGTCGTTCGCATTCAGTTCTTGCGCCCGAATGGGTTAAGGTAATTGACATTTGATCGAGCACATATTGGAATCCTTCTGCGTTGAGGTCGACACGAGTAGCGGTTGCGTTAAATGGCTAGTATTGGTCACGAATAGCTGCAGAAAATTAGCTCGGAAATGACGTAAGCGGCCTCTTGTCCTGTTTGACCACCTTGACCGTCGGAAGACAATCAAATTAACGACTTGTAAGCTGATCACGATAGCTCAATGACTTGCATTTGGCGCTTACAGCTCCGAGACGATCAAAGCATTCACAGAGTAATCAGCGTAGATTACCTACCTGAGTGCGGTGCAAGCATCGTCGAGCCCTGCTCACAATGGTGTAAGCAGAACGATCTACCCGCCACATATCCCAGAAGCCTCTGTTTTCAGGAGGTTCTGTGGTGTAAGCAGAAGGATGGGCACACTTCCTTCCTGGTAACCACCTCGTGCACTTGTAGGGCGCAGTAGCAAGCAAAATCCATAGCAAGGTTTTGCAAGTCACTGAAAAATAGAGTTTTCAGTCTGCTCATGTACAGACGCAGAAATTCACGATCCGGTTTCAACACTTTGTCCGGTCGGGGGCTGGGTTACATCTGCTCACATATAGACTGAGCTTTTCACCATGTATCGCAACCCGCCACCCTGCTTAGCTCGTATATAGCCTCAAAATTCACCAACTGCTTGAAAAATATAGGTTGTGTAGATCTGCTCATATATAGACACAGAAAATCACCACAGCTCTAGAAGAACCTGACTGGTGCTCAATGATAGAGCCACAAATTCACCGAGGGCCATGATGCACGCCGTACGCTTTCGACTTACTGGCTTTAGACTAGAGACCGAGACCTAAAGACTTTGGAATAGTTCGCTGCTAAGGGATTACGGGCGGTGAATTTAAAGACCCATCCGGAGACGATGTCGGCACTTCCCAAAACTCCAGGTCAATCTTGCGCGAGTGGGTTTGAACAACGGGGAAGATGCTTCAAAGTAGAACGAAAGCCAATTTTCTCGTTAAGAATAGTCACCGTACTTGACCTGTGAAAGATATAGTTTTACTTTCGTGCATCCGTCAACCGTAGTTAGGAGTTCTCTTGGCGTTTTATGTTCCAGAGCTTTCACTGGATGGCCTAAACACTGTTCAAAAATCAAGTCATCGTTCCCGAAGTATATTCTTTTTATATCCTCCAAGTCATCGGGTTTCATAGCCTAGCTTCCGATACTCAAAAATGAGGTCAGTAGAGCTTTCAAGCTTTTAGGTAAAGCGTTTGGTAAACTCTGATTAACGCCTCAATGTCTTCCGGCTGGATACCTGTCAGGTGACTGAAGTCGCGACGGCCACTGGAATCTAGGCTTTCCAGATGGCCAATGCTGTCCCAGATCGATTTCACTTGCGACAATTTTTCTCTCTTCTCCTGCAAATACGTTGAGCTTTCAGGAAACTTAGTCTTATAACACTCCATAATTGTCTCAGTGATGTAATTCATAACACTCCTTAAGTCATGGCGGTCGGTAATTTCTAACGTATTTTAACCTGTCTCGATCATTTAAACGATTTTAATTTTAAAAGTTGCCTTTCATAGAAAGATAATATATTTCAGTCGAGATAAAGCTCTTTAAATGACATCTCGTAGATTTGGCGAGGTAGACCATGCATAGATCACTCGACATATATAATGCTTCGAATTAAAGTGGTTCATCATGATCACTGACGCTGTTTCGACCAGTTCAGCGCCACCTGTGGATCGGAGGCAAATATTTCAATATCGATCTGCGAGGCTATCGACCTACGTGAAACCTCAATCCAACGAACGGCTGAACGGCTAAGATTCTTTTTGGAAAATTTGGGCTGCGCCGGCGAAATCGCTGTTTGGGAGAACCTACTGAGATATATCGGGGAGGGATTTCTATCACATCTTGAGCTTCGCGAATAGAAGGCAAGCAGAGGCGACTGTTCCTGGTTGGAAGATTCTTTGGTAATCAGTCGGATGGTTGCACGGGATGGACGGTTCACTGGTGTCTTTCTTTTTTTTGGCCAGAATGGCGCTTGAAAGTGGGTTAAGGTTCCTAGCCTGCGACGATGCAGATGCTATTTGGAATGGGGTAGGAGAACACCCAGACCTGACTGAACTCGGCTTCAGCCAACAAAAAAAAGCGTCGTTCAATGAGCGCGACAGGTGGTCTGATTTGGCGTGCAAATCCCGAGGCTATTATTCGACGCCTTTCCTGAGGAGCGGTCGGGTAAATGCCGAGAAGGGGTGAAAAGACAGCTCGCATCTTCTCGTTGTTTTAGGAGTCTGCAAAACGACAGCCAATAAGTCGACACTGGGAGATGGCAGGTGAGTACCAAGGCGTCGATCGCTTCAGGCGATAATTTTCATCTTTACAACGAAGAGCTCCTGTCAGCGGAACCCCGGTCAGTGTTTCTGGCCCTAGAGAAGCCTCCCTCTTATGAGGTTTCAAAGGAGACGTTCAAGGACCAAATCATCGAACGCCTAACTGTGGAGATCCCATCCGAGGTCTTGGATGAAATCGCGATCAAATGGATTAAGTACCGAAAGCTACAAGGCGCTGTAGGTGGCCCCGTCGGGTTGGAATGGGGGAGCCCTGACTGCCCATATGATTAGGCGCCTGAAGGCGGTCGTAAGGCTCGTCACCATGCTGTTGCTCCTGTGCCGCAGCAAAAAGTGCAGGATGCCATCGTCCAGGCCGCTGAAGACTACGAAATTCAATCAATCCCTTCCCTTTGGTTATTGAGAAAAGAACTCGAGGTAGCGTAGAACCTCCCGAAAGCCCTCAATCGAACTCAAGCGATCAATCGGTCTGCATTTGAATGCTTCATTGGGCGTTCTCAACCAGTGAGCCAGGTTGTCTCGATCGTTCCCGATGACGGCGTGCATTCGATGGTAGAGCGCTTTAAACAATATGCAAACGTCCTCCCGCGGACAGTTCGCTAGAAGGGCATTTTCCGGCAGCTCCTCTCTGCAGACACCTAGCTGCTCCGCTATATCCTGGATGCTTAGGTCTTTACCAGAGTCCATTTTTCAATTGCTCCAGGCTCTCATAGACTTTTTTTAGGGAATCAATCTCACCGGTCAAAACGAAATCGAGAGGCCGCCGACCAAAATACGGGGAATTCTGGTTAGCCGCGGTCATAAAGCCGAGGTGATTCTCCGGGTTCTGAAAGACCTCTCTGAGAGACGCGTGAATATTCAGAAGATAAGAAATCGTCACCAACTGGCGCTCTGTCAACGCCTTGAGTTCCTCAGTTGAGTCAAAAGTGTTTTGGTCAACGTCGAGGATGCGGCTTTGATCTGAGTCTTCGACCCCCCAGCCCTTCATGATCCGATACGCCGCCTTCAGGCCCGCCTGACGTTGTTGGAGTGTTTTTTGTTCGGATGTAGGACTCATCACTGACTGGGTAGGCTCCTCAAAAAGCCATTCGTTTCTGTGGTGTTACGTTGCCACAGAAACGACGGGAAGAACACCATCGATCGGAAAGGTGCGTGTCCTGAGCGGAGAGAGCGAAACAGTGGTTAGGTTAAAAGCCGCTTTCCTCTGTCCCCTGAGGCCAGGTTCCAGTCGATTTCAAAGGTGCAATTAATAATACAATGCCAACTCAGTGCGTTACCTCGATGACTCATTCCGTTGTCAGCACTACCTGGGGCTATGCGGATAGTTCTGCCTCGGGCACTTATCGGGTCGGGAAATGTATTGCGTTATAAAGCGCGGGCTGAGATACAAGCCAAGCTCACCTTGAGTCTCGGCACTTTTATGGGGGCTCATCATCGCGCTTGGCCGCTAGTTACGAGCGGCAACTACTCACAAAGGTGCTGAGCCACTGTGATTCCCGCTCAGACGGCTTCAGTCCGTACCTTAAACAAAAGCGAACATTCGAGTCAGGCCTTCCTTCTCCCCCCCGAAGGTTCCAAGCTCGTCATTGGCCTTTGATTCATCATGGTTGATGGAGCAACTTTCAGGTGCCAACTAATTCCGGTATAGAGTTAGCGATAATGGGCTAAGCCGATGTTTACCCCGATTGACCTGCCCCCAGCTTTCCAAAGGCCAAAAAAACTGGATATGTGAAGCCCGGCAAAAGATGAACATAAGCGTCCGACAATCAAATCTTGAGTCACGGGCTGCTGCCGTATTCCGCAGCAGCTAAGTATTACTTTCCAATGGCAAGCTTCGTTAACTCAGGAATCCTCCTGAATAAGAGCAACGAGGTCATGCCGAATTTCTTCCCCGCTCAAATCGGGCCGCATTAAAAGGCGAGGGTTGCCTTCGCGATCAAATACATAAATCGCGCTGCTGTGTGACACCGCATAATTTCCATCGGGGCCAGGTTCGTCATAACCGAAGGTTGTTCTATATCGTTTTGCCAGTTCACGAAGCTGGGGTTCTTTTCCAGTGAGTCCTACAATATTGTCGCCGAAGAAATCCACGTATTCCGCGAGGCGCTCGGGCGTGTCACGTTTCGGATCGACACTCACGAACAAAGTGAGTACTTCATCCTGAAGCTCGGGGTCCAGGCCACTGGTTGCCTGATTGAGCTTTTGCAGGGCGGTCGGGCAAACATCGGGGCAAGAGGTGAACCCGAAAAACAGCATTCTCACGCGGCCACTGTAATCATCGCCAGATACAGACTTGCCCTGGCTATTGATCAGGTCGAATTCCAGCTCAGGCATCAAGCCACTGATGTTTTTACCGTTCCAGTCTTCCTCGTCATTGCCAAAGCAACCAGTCAGCAATAGGGATGCTATCAGCGTTAAGGTCGCCGATATGATGTTGGTGCGCTGTCGCCAGAAGCGAGTTCTCATGACGCTGTTTCCTCAAGTTGTTTGGATTGGTTGGTATATTTTCCGTCCTGATGCATGGCTCGCCGGAGCATCAGAAGAATGCCAAGAATGCTCATCATGGCCGGAGGAATATAGGTCAGCATGCCTCCCAGTAGCTGGTCGACTTCCGGGTCCAGCGGCCAGGCCCTGCCACAGACTTCGTAAACGTCATAGACCATGTCACGTGAAAACACGATCCACGCCCCAAGAAACATCTGAAGCACACCTGCGGCGGCCAGAACCAACATGCGTCTGCCATACCCCAGCGATGAGGTGATCGCCGGCGGTCTTGGATCAAAGATCAACCACCAGAACAGCAGGCCATCCAGCAACATGCTCCAGTTCATGACCCAATACAGATCCCGGCTGAGCATGGCGTCAAAATGGATTGATGGCCACAGCCAGAAATAGATAAGCCCGACAAACAGGAAAAGGGCGATAAAAGGCTGTTGCAGAACGTTATAGACCCAGCCCAGAGGCCTCAATGTATGCCTCCAGCCCGGGCTGATTTTTGCGAACCAGAACCGCATGACCGGTAAAGGGTTGGACAGGGCGATCAGGATCGGACCGATATGATGAAGAATCAGGTGCTGACCCCGATGGACGAAGAACATGTATTGTGCGTAGTAATCGAAGCGGGTCTGCATCACCGCATAACAGATCAGTACCCCCAGGGTGAACGCAAAGATCCGCAGTGAGCCTGGCCGGTCCTGTTCCGGCATCCGAATTAGCCCGACGCCATAGAATCCCATCACGAGCATGTAGCTGAGTATGGTCAGCGGCGAGAAATCGTAGGGTAAAAGGTAGTCAAGCAGTGACATAGCGTTGCCGGTTGTTTTGTTGTTATTTCAGTGACCCTACCTTGGATGTCACCAGGTCGTACAGTTCCTGAGGCCCCAGGCGGCTCAAGGTGTCTCCGTTAACGTAGAATGTTGGGGTTCCGGAAATTCCAACCGCCTTAACGTCCGCAGCATCCTGTTGAATAATGCCGTCAATCTCGGGTGAGTTCATACCGGCCCGAGCGGCTTCGACATCAAGTCCGGCTGACTCCGCCGCATCCCATGCTGCGGCGACCTTTGGATCATCGTGCCATTTCGGTTGTGCTTCCATAACAGCGTCCAGTACCGGCTCATAGACCCCCTGTTCACGGGCGGTTTCCAGGATTCTGACGGCCTCTTCCGAGCCTTTGTGAAACAATACGTAGCGCAGTACCAGACGCACGTTGTCCGGGTAGGCAGCCTGAATCTGTTTCACATAGGGATGCATGGCGCGACAACCTTCGCAGGATGGGTCGAAGAACTCGACAATGGTTACCGGCGCGTCCTCAGGGCCAATAACGGGAGAGTAATCCCTCACCAGTGGCGTTTTTTCAACAACGGCGGGTTCATTAGTGCCCTGGGAGCGATCGTAAATAACAAAAGCACCAGCAAAGACAACCAGACAAAAAAGAAGGAGACTGATGACCAGGGTTCGGGTTTGCACGGGAGATCTTCCTATTTTAAATGAGTTTACGGGTTTCAGATTATTCAGGTGTCCGGTAGCAGCCGACTAGGCACCCACCGCAGATAAAGCATCATTCCAAACAGTTCCAACAAAGACTGGACGACAATCACCACGACGGCCACAGCCCAGGCCTCTGGCATTGACAGTGCCAAAGGTAAAACCACGAAGGAGTTGCGTGTTCCTAGGCTGAAGATGACGGTGCGACCGGTTTCTACCGGTAATCGAAAGACCCGGCGCAGAGCCTTTCCAACCAGAGCCGCAGCTAGAAGATAGGCCGGAAACAGAATCATCAAGGGCCAGATAAGTGAGCCGGTACTGTCGATCTGGCTGACCTGTGTCATTGAGATGATGAACAGTACGACTGTCAGCAGAGGGACCGGCATCAGACCCATGAAGCGAATGAACCCGATGGCTTTTCTGGAGTTTTCGGCCCATTTTTCAGTCAGAAATGCCAGGATAAGCGGGACAATAATCAGCCCGCCAAAGGCCGGCAGGAGGTGCCGCCCAAGCTCAAGATTCACGTCGAACTGATTACCCATGAAAAGCCAGAGGTAAAGTGGAAGAAGACCCAGTTGAGCAATCAGCAGAACCGGTGTTGCCGCAATGGCTCGGGTGCTGTCCCCCTTGCCTAGGTGAGTGAAGGTGACAAACCAGTCGGTACAGGGCATCAGCAATACCAGAAGCACTCCCAACTTCAGCGCGTCATTGTCCGGCAGCGCCAATATCAGCAAGGCAGTGATCGCCGGCATGACCAGAAAATTTCCGGTGAGCAAGGCACCCATGAACCGACGGTCCCGGAACATATCAGACAGGTGGGTCAACGGTGTTTGAGTAAATGTGGCGTAGAGCAGAACTCCGAGCAACCCCCAGATTAAGTAATCCGGCACACTGTCACCGAGGGACGATGTCCAATCCACAGACAGTCCGAAAACAACAGCGATGAGGTAGGCCCAGACCTGGTGGCGTTCAATTACGTCTCGCATGGCGTGCTCGTAACCGAGTGGAATGTCGGCCATTCGCAGCATATCTGCCACACGGTACCCTTTTCAGCAGCCCTGCTAGCCATGGCCATAAGTATGGGCATCTTTGTGACTGTGATCAGGATGTTCAAACTCCAATGTTGAATGAGTGATGCCGAACTCGTTTTCCAAAGTTCGTTTTATCCCACCCTTGACTTTTTCAAGTTCATTCCATGCACTTATTTCGACCACCACATGGGCGTCGAGGGAGGCATCATGCTCACCCATCTGCCAGAAATGTACGTGGTGAAGGTCTAAAACGCCTTCTACGTTTGATAAAGCCTCGATGACAGAATCTGTGTCGATATCCACTGGGCTACCCAGCATGAGTGTCCGGATGGTTCCGCCGATTTCCGTTAAGCCCAGGTAGAGAATATAGCTTGCGATACCAATTGTGATCGCGGGATCAACCCAACGCATGTCGTACAGGAGAATCAGGGCGCCGCCTACAACGACTGCAATTGACGCAAACGCATCAGACAAGTTGTGTAGAAACAGCGCACGGATGTTGACGCTGTCCTTTTGCATGGAGTAAGTGAGCAACGCGGTCAAACCATCCACTACCAATGCGATAATGCCAAGCCAAACTACCCACCAGCCCTTGATTTCCGGGGGATCTAGGAATCGCATGCCACCTTCGTAGATTAAATATGCCCCGATCATAATCAAAGTGGTGTAATTTATAAGTGCCGCAACAATCTCAATTCTCCCGTAGCCAAAGGTCATCTTCGAGTCGGCCGGGCGGCGTGCAATCTTCCGCGCCGCAAATGCAATAAATAGTGACGCCATATCCGAAAAGTTGTGTATAGCGTCGGCTATCAGCGCCAAGCTGCCAGCGAAGATCCCTCCAGCGATCTGAGCCAAGGTTAGGATACCGTTCGCCCAGATAGCTACTGCAACTCTCTTATCCTTAGTATCCGGTGACATGTGAACATGCTCGTGGCCCATTGTTTTCTCCTTGGTCGTTGCTGTTCAATTAAACGTAGTCGCAACACTCGCTAAGCCGGACTCAGAGGGCTTAGCGAGTGATGCGACCGCGCGAAAACTAGCCATTCTGGCGATTTTTCGTGTTGTTCCCAACACCTTTCTCGGCTGTGAAGCCCGTGACCAAAATCATGATCACGCCCAGGACGATGAACACGTCGGCAAGGTTGAACGCCGGCCAATGCCAGGATTGCCAATGGAAATCCAGGTAATCGACAACGTGGCCTCGAAAAACTCGGTCGATGACATTTCCCAGTGCGCCTCCAAGAACCATGGCGTAAGCTAGGGCTTCTGTTCGTTGATGGCTGTCCCGAATCAATTTGACCAGAACAGCTGAGACGACAACGGCTATTGCGATAAAAAAGTATCGCTGCCAGCCCCCGCCATCGGCGAAGAGACTAAAGGCAGCGCCTTTATTCCATACGTGCACCCAATTAAAGAAAGAAGTGATCTCAACCGATTGCCCGTAAGCCATGGATTGCTGGACCAGCCATTTAATGGCCTGGTCAGCCAACGCTATCAGCGTGGAAAAGCCGAGAAAGTTCAGCGTAAAAAAGCGAGAACGGTCTCCAGACATCGAATTATCCTTTTAGTGCAAGTATGCGCTTGGCACCGATGAGTACAATGCCTCCCACAATGCCGCCAATAACCAGATCCGGGTAGTTGGAGCCGGTCCAGGCGACAAGAAGCCCTGCGAGGATAACCCCTAGATTGATGACCACGTCGTTGGCCGAAAATATCCAGCTGGCTTTCATGTGAGCACCGCCTTCACGGTGTTTGGCGATCAGGAGCAGGCAACTGACGTTGGCAATAAGGGCCACAGATGCGACGGCCATCATCATCAGCGACTGCGGATCACTGCCGAACAGAAAACGCCTGCCAACCTCAACTAGTACACCGACGGCAAGGATGAGCTGGAGAATGCCAGCAACATGGGCCGCTCTGACCTGCATTTTGATGCCATGCCCGACGGCGTAAAGCGCAAGACCGTAGACGGCAGCGTCGGCAAGCATGTCTAGCGAGTCAGCAATCAGGCCAGCGGACTGGGCGATCAGGCCCATCGTCATTTCGACCAGAAACATCAGACCGTTGATTGCCAGCAGTATCCATAAAGTGCCGGATTCCTCGGTTTCGTTGGCATTAGACGACTCAGCCGATCTGACGGATTCAGCGCTGGCCTCTTCTGACTTCTGCAAGGAAGCGCCCAGCCCCAGGGTTTCCAGCTTGCTCGTAATAGGTCCGGCTTCGCCTTGATGAATAATTTCCAGATTTCGATTCGATAGGTCGAATGAGAGTGACCGAATGTTGTCAAAGCCATTGAGCGCCATTCGAATCATTCGCTCTTCCGAAGGACAGTCCATTTTTGGCACTTTGTAGGTGCTGATCTGGGCTCCATGTGTGGTGATAACGGGGTTCCGAGTGTAATTATCTGTGCCAGCTTCCTCACTGCCACACTGTCCGTCACAGGTGTTGCTCATTTTCTCGGCTCCGGTTCTCGTACAAATGATGCAATTTAAAACCCTGTAGTTACTACAGGGTCAATGACTAATTTACTCTAGTCGTTAAGATCGGCGTTTATCTGGATAAAGATCTACAATGATAAGTGAAATGGAGTGGGCATCTCATTTTTGGGGGATAACTTTATGATTTCATCTAAAGGGCTTGCTGCAACCGCTGCGCTATTGGTTTTTCCAGCATTGGTAATAGCGCATGGTGACCAAGGCCCCTGGCAAGGGCATGGTCCCGGCATGATGATGGATCAGGAGCAAATGCAGCAGATGCACCAGAACTGGTCTCACATGAACCAGCTGATGCAACGCATACCTGATGAAGCATCACCGCAAGAGCGGCAACGATTGATGCGAGAACACAGGGAGGCGATGCAAGAACAAATGGATTATATGCATCGCGGCATGATGGGACCTGGCATGATGCGTGGACAAAACGACATGATGGGAGGTCAGCACCTGATGAACGGCGGCGGTAAATCAAAAAATGGTGGTAGTCTGTCTAACGAGCAACAAATTCAGATGATGCAAGAGCGCATGGATCAAATGCAGCTGATGATGGAGCAGATGTTGCAACACCAGAAAAATTTGAACGTGCAGTGATTTGACGTGGCACTCGCCCCCAACTCGACCACCAAGCGTGTGGCTGAATTGGGGGACTGAACATCTCTATATGAATTACTGTTTCGAACCTTGCATCAGTTGCTAGATTCTTTATCCCCGGTCAGGCAAAGCGTCCAATTATTTAAAGTGCGCTCTCGCCCATTCAGCACAGAATGCTCTTCATCAGCTATGGCGAACGCGTTCAATCGCTCCGAACAATCTAAGCTCTTGATCGAACTTTCTGCGTTAGATCTCTATTTGACCCTGTAGTTGCTAAAGGGTTTAGGGATGTCTGATCTGAAGAAAAAGAGGGCTTGGTATGAACCGCATGATAATGGCTTGCGCAACTTTTATGCTCGTCGGACTCTTGATCTTTGCAGGCTTTGATCTTCGGAAAGTGGATGTTACCGAGAGCGTTGTTGTTGATGCGCCCCGCACGGAGATTTGGGGGGCAGTGACGGATTTCGAAGGCATCTTTCACCGAGCAAATGACGCTCATATTTTGACTGAGATAACGAGCCGACCCGGTACGGGATTTGTTGACGGGCTTAGATTTCTCCAGGTTGAAACGGTTGGTGGAATAAAAGGGGTTCTGGACGGGCGTGTGTACGACGTCTTTCCGCCAACACGCTACAGATGGTCAGCCGAAACTACCTACAGCCTTTTGGGGATCGATATCGTTGACGTGTTCGAGGGGGGAGATTTACGAATTGAAAAGACCAACTCTGAGAAAGGATGGCGTCTCTCTCACCGGGTATACGGTGTCTTCCCCGATTCCTTTAAAGGCAGAGCCTTGAGTTGGTTCATGTCAGCCTTTATGGGCATCGAGTCAGACGCTGCGCAACACACCCGGGTTGAGTTGGAGTACGTCAAAAGGGAGCTTGAGAAACGATGAGACAGGGCGACAAGAGCGTACTTGTCCTTGGTGGCTACGGAGCTGCCGGGACCGCTACTGCGACTTTCTTGGGGCAACGGATCGACGGCAATATTGTCTTGGCAGGGCGTTCACTGGAAAAAGGGCGTAAACGAGCGGAACAGTTAGATCGCGAAGCCGGTGTCACAGGTCGTTTCAACGCCAGATCAATTGATGTGGCTGACGCTGCACAGGCCAGGCAATGCTCGCATGAGCAAGATGTCGTTATTGTGGCATGTGACCTTTCCGTGTCTGCTCTTGAGAATCTGGTTCACGGTTGTATCGCGAATCGAGCCGACTACATCGATATCACTCCAAATCCGCGCAAGCTTGAGGTATTCCAAGGCATGCGGACACTCATCGAGACCAGCGACAGCCGATTTGTACTGGATGCAGGTGCTGATCCGGGGCTGCCCGGGTGGCTGGCTCGATGGCTTTGTCAGGCCTCTCCGGGGACAGTGAAGGATATTCAGATGTATGGGCGTTATCGATCCACCGACATAGGCTGGGGCGGTGTTGCCGACATCCTGAGTGCCGCTGATCGCCAGGGGTGGAAGTATAATGGCGGATGGACACAGTCCCGTTTTTGGGACGTCCGTTATAGAAGGTTCGAAGGCGGGTTGGGAAGCAGCATCTGTGTTCCGGTTTTTCTGGATGAACTTCATGGCTTACCGCAGGAGCTATCACTGGAATGCTTCAGCTTCTATCACGCCGGTCTCAACCCGGTTACCGATGTGCTGATGACATTTGAGAGAACGGGAATGCTTGGCTGCTTTTCCTTCAAGTCACGCCAGCGCGCATTTTATTCAGCTCTTAAACGCTTCACTAACAAGCCATTCGGCCTTGAATTGACTGCCGAGAGCCGAGGTGACCGCGCATCGCGCCGAGTATCAATTGGCCATCATGATCTTTATCGCGCAACCGCAATCCCTGCCGCGATTCATTGTGAGTCGCTTTTGGAAGGTTCCGGGGATGAATCTGGGGTCAGATGGGAATCGCTTTCATGCTCACAACGCGATGTACGAAAACGGCTGCTTATATTCAAGTTCAATTCAGTGTCAAAGGATATAATAGAAGGTTTTAATTTTATATTGTTGAAAATAAAAGAAAAAATATTTCAATGTAATAATTTTGCAACAGATACAAAGCACCATCTTCTCAGCATTTGAAAGACTTCAAGTGTCATTTTGAATCTATCTAATCTGAAGAGGTGTCCATGAAAAAGTGTCTATCGATGTTCGTGTTTGGTGGATTTGTCGTTACTTCAATAAATGCACTCGCGGCGGACGGTCCTATCCTGTACGGCAAAGCCAATGTTTCGTATGAAAACCAGGACGACGGTAATAGCGATACTTGGAAGCTTCAGAGCAATGCTTCCCGTCTTGGTGTAAAAGGGGCGTTCGATACCGACCTCGCAGGCCTGGAGGCGATATACAAGGCGGAATTTGAAATATCGATTGATGATGGAGATAAAGATGGCCAAACCTTCTCGCAGCGTAATATATACGGCGGCTTCAAACAGGCGAACCTCGGTGCACTGATTGCGGGAAAATTTGACACACCTTTAAAGTCAGCGCAGGGCAAGGTTGACCAGTTCAACGACCTACAGGCGGATATAAAAAATATCATGGCTGGTGAAAATCGGACCAGCAACATTGTTCAATACAGTTCCCCACGTCTGTTCGATGCTGTGGGCGTCAGTGTTGCCGTCATCCCGGGTGAAGAGCAGTCAGCTGGTGCAGAGAACGACGGACCTGCGGATGCAGTTTCCAGCTCTTTTACGTTTGAGAATGATCGTTTCTACGGAAGTATTGCCTACGATTCTGATATCGACGATTCACTGGAAGCCGATTCAAGTGGCGATAGTCGTCTCAATATCCTGCGAACCGTAGGGAAGGTCCGATTAAGCAACTTCGAGATCGGCGCAGTTTACCAGTTGGCAGAAGAAAGCGATGGCCCTGGAGAAGATACGTCTTATCTGGTTGGCGGTGCCGTTAACCTTGAGCGTTGGAAGATCAAGGCTCAGTACGGACTGACAGAAGCCGAGACAACAAACGAGGAGCTAACCCTGTTGGCCTTGGGGTTCGATTATAAACTGGCAAGCAAGAGTAAGGTTTATGCTTACGTGTCTCAGGTGGAGGCGGACCTGGCTGACTCTGAGGACTCCACATTTGGTATGGGCTTCGAGCATAAGTTTTCCATGTAGGGTCGAGCGTGATCGCTGAATATGGCGAGACCGACGTATCTAAAATATTTTCCGGATTTCAAGTTCATTTAAGGTTCGTGTGAGAGCCTACTTGCGAGTTAACTAAGGTTATTTAATGGCGGGAATGCTTCATTCCCGCCTTTTTTTTGGTCTTTCGTCCGGTGTTCTAGCTGGTTTTAAGATTTACGCCACTATCCGTACGAATCGAACATCACAAACAATCAAGAAAGAAACTGGAGGAGACTACGTTGAAACGCAACATTCTGGCCACTGCGATTGCGGGGATGACAACACTGTCGGGAAGTTGGGCCGCGACGGCAGCGGAGATTGAATTCCACGGTGATATGGATAACCGCTTTCAGGCTTACACCAATCAAAGAGACTGGTTTTCTGGTGGTAACTCAGGTGGCGGTACGCTGAAAGATGACGAGCCGACCGAGAGCTTCGGCGAGGTCAAATATCGCTTCTGGGCGAAGGCAACTTCCGACGACAAAAACGTTACCGGTGTATTCGCGACGGAGATTGGAGGCATCCGCTACGGTGAGGGTTCGGGTGGCGACTATTCCGGTGATGGTGTGAACATCGAAACACGGTGGGCTTATGTGGATTTTTTGGTGCCCAACACGCTAGACCAGCGCGTATCGCTGGGCTTGCAGCCGGTGTCAGTGAACCGACATGTCTGGACTGAAACCGCCACAGCCGCTGTTTGGAAAGGCTCACTGGGCTCTGGATTTGACTATCAGTTGTTATGGGGGCGAGGTGACTCTTCCAATGAGAGCGGCGTCGACTCAGAACAGGACGAAGGCTGGGATGGCGCGGACAACTTTGCGATCAACCTGAACAAGCGTTACTCACCGAACCTGAGCGCGGGCCTCTTCTATCTCTATCAGATGAATGATCAAATTGCTGAGGGAATAGGTACGGTAAATAGCAGGGAGTATGAACTGAAGAGTATCGCTGATAACTCCAAATATTCCGTTTCCAGCTTTGGGGTGGAGATGGATTACGGTCAAGAGACGTCGCTAGGCCGCATGTTCGTGAAGGGTACGGTGATTGGCCAAAGCGGAACAATAGAAGGTGTAAATTTCGTCCCATTGAATGGTGCTACGAATCCCAATACGAACTATGACCTTTCGACCTTTCTGGGACGCGGCGAGCTCGGGCTGCAATTTGGACCAAACCAACTGACGTACACCGTGCTCTACGCATCGGGCGATGGCAATGAGCAAGACGGGGACTTCGACGCCTTCATCGCCACGGATGTCGACTTCAGCGACAGTATGATTTTTCAGGAAAACATGACGAGCGATGACTACTTCGCCGAAACACCCTATATCCTCGACAAAGGGTATTTCATGAACAAGCTACAGCTCGATCATAAAGTAGCGGCCAATATTACGGTCAGCGGAATGATTGTCTACAACCGCTTGGCTGAGGACATTGCACTTGCCGATGGATCGTCCTCAAAAGATCTCGGACTGGAATTTGGCTCCAAGGTCTCGTACTTCCCATACCCTTCGCTTGAGCTGTCGGCAGAAGCTGCATACCTGGCATCAGGCGATGCTATGGATGCGCTGGAAGAAACTGCCTTGCAGGACGGCAAAAGCGATCAGGACATTGTTCATGTTGCCGGTCGGGTAAGGTACAAGTTCTAACAAGAACGGGGTGGTGGGAGCGCCACCCCGCTTTTGTTATACAAAATGAATCCGCATTAAGTGACTTTTTCCTATGATGACTCGTTCTGCAGTATTTGTGTTCCTGATGCTACTACTAGCTGGTGCGGTACAGGCGGTTGAGCGTGAGCATCCAGCAAAGGCAAAGGTCACTCAGGTAGATCGTGATCAAAAAGTGCTTTCCCTCACAGTCGACGATGCCACTGTTGAGGTAGGTGATTTATTTGTTGTGTTGTGGGAGCCTGATCATGCAGGCATCCTGGAGCAAAACCTTGCAGTCATCGGTATCGAGAGTATCGGAAAGGATCAGGCGGTAGGGAAATTGCTGTTTGGAACGATGCCCTCCGTTGGCGCTGTATCGAAACGCTTTTACGGTATCCCGGCGGTGTTTACTGATAGAGCCGGCGACCCCAGGGCGGTAACGCCGGCGTTGAAAGCCCGATTTCCTGATCTTTTGTGGCGGGACGAGCCAGAGGCGTCAAACGATGTGCCATTGGTGCGTTTTCAGGTTACCGGGAGAGGTCAAGCCGTTGCGACTTACAATAACACCTGGTTGGTCGGCATCGTACAGACCAATGCTGAAGAAGGTCGGGTAGGTCCGGTTGAGGAGGAGGCTTTAGCGTCTCCATTTGCCAGACTGCCCATCAACGCAAAGTCGTTGTCCGCGTTTCGTTCTGGCAGCGATTACTATTTTGCGGCGGAGCATGGAAACAAACTCAGCTTTTTCCATGTTAATTCCAGTGGGGCTGTTCAGAGCCTGGCGTCCATTGAGGTGCCCCGTCGGGAGAAAGTCATCCGAATGGACTGGTACGTTTCAGAGAACTCATACTACCTCATTTTAAATCAGTGGAATGGCCGTCGCGTTTCAAGTTCTTTGATCCAGTTGGCCGAGGGGGAGGCCGAAGCCATCGGTTTCATTCCCTTAATTTTGGGGTTGCAGGATTTGGATGCTGACGGACGCCGGGAAACTATTCTCGGGCAGTCTTTCTACTCAGAGCAGGGGTTTGGTTCAGAGATTTATGAGATATTAATCTCACCGAACGGGCCTGACCTCTATAAGGCCGATCATGAAAAGTTAAGTCGATACACGTCAGTGTTTCGGGTAATCGGTGCTGTTGTTCAGAGCAAACCGGGACCTTTGAATATGGTGACCGTCTCCCAAGGGAAGGTTTCATTTTTCCCTGCTGGCACTGAGGGCCCACAGCTGGACTATGAAATTGGAAACCGGGTGGCAGGCACGAGTATGACTTACGACGTGTCGCCTGAGCTGGTGTTTAGTCCGAGGCAAACACTATTTTTGCCGAACCTGCTCGTACGCTCCGGTGAGGACCCAGTTAATATCGGGATTCCACAGAAATCCAGTGCAGCCGAAGATATGATAGGTGTTTATGATACGCGAGTTGATTGGTTGACGCTGAGATCCGGGAAATCTCCCCAAACGCAGTCAACAAGTCTTCTAACGTCGGCTCCGGTGTCGCCCGTATCAGGTAATACAGGGTTGTTCTTTATGTCGCCTGATGAGAACTCAGTTCAAAGCAACAGTTTTGATGTTGAGACGTTGGTGTATCGGGCTGCTATGCCTGCTGGTCGCTGACTAAAGCTGGATAAGTTGCCCTTGTAGTCGTCAAATGCTTCTGGGAAGCTCGATTAGAACCCGCAGACCACCTTTGGGTGATATAGAAAAATGCATGGCGCCACCGTAGTCATTGGTGATTTCCTCAACGATTGATAGGCCAAGGCCATAGCCAGGAGTTTTTTCGTCCAGTCTTTTCTGGCGCCTGGTAAGATCGGCAAGCTGGTGTGACGCTACTCCGGGGCCGTCATCTTCAACAAGAATGGTCAAAGTGTCATCGTGAAGTTTCAAGTGTAGATGAACTTCCTGAGAGCACCATTTGCTTGCGTTATCAAGGACATTACCCAAGATCTCATTAAAATCACGCTCATCAATTGGCCAGACAAGCTCTCTGGGTAATGTTTCTTGAAGATGGATCTGTTTGTAAGGATAGATTCGACTGACTACGTCCACCAGTGCCAGAGTTCTCTCAATGATCGGTGTCGCCTTTCCAATGTACTGACCGGACATTTCGGTTTTTCTCATTTGAGTGTCGATCAGCTCGTGCATTTCAGACAGTTGAGACTTAATTTGACTCGCGATTGTGGTGGGAATGGCTTCGTCATTGATCATGGAGTTTATGACGGCAAGGGGGGTTTTTAAGCTATGAGAAATATCTGCGGCTAGGTGGCGTGAACGGGAAAGTTTTTTGTCGTACGACTCTAATAGACGATTAAGATGTTTGACAAGTTCAGTGAATTCTTCAGGTACGTTCTCATCCAGTCTATTACGCTCACCATTTTTAAGCGACGTTAATTGGGAGCTCATCATTTTTAAAGGTTTTAGTGCGATAGTTACCCCAATAAATATGATCATTGATATCGTAACGAGAATTGTAAATGATATGATCCATATAAGACCGTGGATTTTGTCAAGAGTGTTTGGGGAGTAGGAGCTTTTTTCAATTATAGTAACGCTTAGCTTATCTTGTCTGTTATTAAATATTTTGTAGTATCCAAGGATTGATCGATCATTATACGATATGTGAAAAATTCCAGGATTTCTGAACGATTCTACCACCTGTAATTTCGGTTCAATGTTCTCGCTTGTAAAACTCCGACCTTGACTGTCTTCGATGTGAACAGAATATTGGGACAATGAAAAATCTCTGAGAGAAGATTTTGTAATTTCTTCTTTATCATTTGTTAGTGTCTTTGAGAGCCGGTTAGCTGCAGCCTCTAGCTGCTGCCTGTGAAGCTCGTCATGGATATAGTCGATTAAAAGGGTGTGTGAGAAGAATATTACCCCGGTACACGCGAAACCCGTTAGTGTCAGGAAAGTAAGCAGTTTCCGTTTTATTGAAGGGCGTTGTTTTTTTCTGGGCATGTGGTCTGCCAAGCAGGTAATTGGAAGTTGCTATCGACTAAATCTAGGCCTAAAAAAGCCGCACTACAAAAGTAGTGCGGCAAGACGGAATGGTGGAGACCATTCACGATGCAACTGGTTTTAAAACGATCTTTGTCGACAAGTTTCTATTGTTCAATCAAAAATTCTATTAATGCGACATTATTTCTAATGAATAAACTGATCTTTTGAAAATTGGTCCAATTGAGATAGATTGATATCTCCCGATTTGATCATCTCGTGATAGATATCGTCCTTAGTCGATAACATCAATTTTCGGCGTGCCTCCATGCCCACTTCAGATAACGCCGCCTGTGTCATTACCTTATGTTGTCTCTTCATATCCTGAATGCTGCTTTTGGAGAGCATGCCTTGTGCTAACTTATCGTCCTTGGCCTCAGTGGCATGGAGGTTTCCTGCCGCCAAGGCTAATGCTAACGATGTGAGCCAGAGATAGTTCCTCATAGAGTCACCTTTAAGTTGAATGATGTGCACCCTGATGGAACCAAATGAACTTTAACTCAGCTTGAAAAAATAAAATTAAATCATGAAAAGAGGACACGGGTGTAAGAACGGTTGCGATGGGGTCGTTAATACAAAGGTATTAAGGGGGTATTTTTTTCAATTTCGTTTCAAGTTCATCTGCTATCAATGGCGATGCGTTGTTCTGGCCGAAAGTGCCGGCATAACCAGCAACTTACCGGTGGTGGTCTGTAACCGAAGCGCCTTCGCGTTTGGTTTATGAGGTGTCGATCGCCGGTAGGGGATCTTATAACGAAAGCTCACGGAGACTGATTTATAATGCAAACTAAAAAACTCAGGTTAGCGATAAGAGCAACACTTGCGATATCAACCATGGGCCTGGTGGTCCCATCTGCTTTGGCGCAATCAACTGCGGAACTTCAAAAGCAGATCAATGACTTGCGCAGTCAGGTGGATCAGATGGCGGGGACCAATGATTCCAAGGGGTGGTTGCTGCCCGGCACTAACACTTCGGTTACGATTGGTGGTTACGTAAAATTGGATATGATTTACGACACAGACCAGGATATCGGTGACTTGCACGACCCGAGTGTTCTCGATACATCCGTAGAGGATGGTGATAGCTCTTTGAGAGCGCATGCCCGTCAATCACGAGTGCGTCTCGGAACCAGTACCCCGACCGATATTGGAGAAGCCAAGACGGTTGTTGAGGCAGACTTCTACGGCGGTGGTGGCAACGAACTGTTCTCCAATTCACGGGGGCTTCGTATTCGTCACGCCTATGGCGAGCTCAACGGCTGGCTTGCGGGTCAGACGTGGAGTAACTTTATGCACTTTACGGCTTACCCGACCACACTGGACTTTAATGGGCCGGTAGGTGTGAGCTTTATTCGTCAGGCACAGATTCGTTACACGATGGGAATAGGTGACGGACAGTTCTCGGTGTCAGCTGAAAACCCTGAAACCAGTGGGTTTGAAGGTTCACGTGATACCGTTCCTGACCTTACCGCCCGTTACAAGTGGGCAGGGTCTGGTGGTGGATTTGAGGTTGCTGGCCTGGCCCGTTCTCTCAAGACCGACGACGTCAGTGCTACAGGTGACGACGCTGCGTTTGGATATGGCGTCATGGCGGCTGGTCGACTCAACGTCACTTCAGAAACCTCGCTCATGGCCGGAGTTGTTTTGGGTGATGGTGTAGGTCGTTATCTTTACAGCTCGTACAGTAACAACGACAGCACTGCGAGTCGGACTGGCATCGGTGAGGCATATATAACTTCCGATGGTGATCTCGAAACTATCGAGGCTTACGGCTTCAACGTGGCGGCGAGCCATAAGTGGACGCCAAAATTCACCACGAGTGTGGCCTATGGGTTTTTAGAGGGTGATCAGGACGAGACTCTCTTTCCAAACTCTTTCCAAACCCTAGAGAGCGCTTACTTCAGCAACTTCTACCAAGTAGCTGATCCGGTGACTGTAGGGGTTGAGCTGTCGTACGCCAACAAAGAACTTGCAAACGGTGAGTCAGCTGACAACACCCGTCTTCAGTTGGCTGCGCAGTTTAGCTTTTAATTCATTATTACATTGCTTCACATAGTTGGACCCCACGACGGGCCTCAGTAGGCCCGTCGTACGTTATTGTTCACTTACACGCGATGCCGTCAGGGGCTCTTTCACCTCTCCTCCTTTTACGACGTTATCCCTGCCATTGTCTCGTCGATTCGACCTGCCCTCGGCATTTAATCCAAAAGTTCGCTAGTAATGTCCGTTCAGTCGCAATGTAGCTCTTATGGAGCGGCATTCAGACTGATTTAAAGGTTTGTCTGTAAGGTCGTCTTGGAATTTACGGCGAAAACGCTGATTCATGTATCTCAGTCAAATAGCCAGGATGATATTGAATGAACAAACGACTGTTGTTGTGGGTGCTGATAGTACCCGGAGTCTTGAACGTCATGCCTTCGGCGGCAGCCACCACCGGGGAGAGCGTTTCACTCAAGGAGTACCAGCAAGCCAAGGCCAGCCAGGCTGTCTCCTTGAATGAGGCAATGGTAATGGCATTTGAGAATAGCCCGGTGTTGGCTTTGAGGCGGGCTGCGGTGTCCATGCAGGAAGCTGACCTCGATCATGCCAGCCGCTGGGCGCCCAGCAACCCTGAGCTTGAGCTGAGTGGCCGTGACAATCCAGATCAGGCGGATCAGGCACTGAATTACGAGGTTCGGGTCACTCAGGAAGTCTGGATGGGCAATCGGGGCGATCTCGGTCAGTCGCGTGCTCAGAGCACTCTCACTTCTCAACAGCAGGAACTTGAATACCTGAAGGTGGCGACCAAGGCCCGAGTGCGGTCGGCCTACTTCAAGATTCTGCTTGCACAGAAAGAGCTGGAAACGGCAAGCCGCACCGTTGAGCTAATGCGGCGAACCAAAGAGCTGGTTGAGGTGTCCGTTGAGCGGGGCAAACAGACCCGAATTGACCTCAATACCGCTGTCATTGGCTTGGCAAGAGCTAAGAACCAGAAGGCCGAAGCGGAGCAAAAGCTTAGGCAATCAAAAATTGACCTGACGGAAGTTCTTGGGGTGTCCCCCTCTGATGCGGTAGAGGTCTTGGGAGAGCTCAATGTAGCTCGTGCCAACTTGCCACCAACTAATCGCCTGGTCGCGATGGCTCAGCGCCAGAGAGGGGATCTGAAGGCGGCAGCAGCCAGAATTGCTGCGAATGAGTCCGGCCTGAAACTGGCCAAGAGTCTAACGATTCCGAACCTGAAAGTGTTCGGGTTCTACGAGCGGGAGGAAAGATCCAACCTTTTTGGTGCGGGTGTGTCGATGCCTCTGACCGTGTTTCATGACTATTCCGGTGAAAAAAGGAAGGCCTCGGCTCAGTTGAAAATCTCCGAGCTTGAGGCCGAAGCGCTGCGTTTGGCGACTGAACGCCAGGTCGTGTCTGCTGTAGCTCAGTACGAATCCGCCGTACGCAGACTGCGCCAGATGAACGAGTCGATTCTCGAACGTTCGGAGGAAACGCTGCAACTGATGCAGAAAGCTCTTCAAGCGGGAAAAGTCGATGCCTCCGATGTCCTAGCTGCCCAGGACAATCTTTTGTCGGTGAGGAAGGAATATGTCCAAGTGCAACACGACTATATCGATGCCGTCCGGGCGTTGGAAGTGAGCACCGGTGGTGCCCTTTCAATGTCATCCGGTTCCTGATGGCAAGAAAATTAATGGTTGAACGTTCTCTTATATCGAAGGTGTTTAGATGATTCGAAATATGCAGATAATGTTTGTCGCGATCAGTTTTCTGGTCTATCAGCCACTGGCGCACGGCGCCGAGGAAGCCGAAGGAGGGCAGCACCAAAAGGGTGAGGCTGGGCACTCGGCTGAAGGCAGTGAGGCCCGCGAAGTTCATCTCACCCCAGAGCAGAGGGAGTTGCTTTCCGTGCAGACTGTAACGGTGCCCCGAGGCCGAGCTGACAATATCGTGACTGCGCCAGCTGAAGTTCATTACGTTCCGGATCGCGTCGCTGAGGTAGGGCCGCTCCTGCAGGGAAAGCTTACGAGACTGGCTGTTGATCTTGGGGACCAGGTTGAAAAAGGCCAGTTGTTGGCCGCGCTGAACAGCGTTGAGTTGGCTCGCATTCGTTCTCGCCTAAACTCGTTGAAAGCTCGGAAAGAAGCCGCGACTGCGGAGTATCAGCGAGAAAAGCAATTGCGGAGTGAAAGCTTCACCAGCGAAGAAGAGTTCCTGGACGCCAAGGCTGCTTATCTTGAAATTACAGCGGAGTACGATTCAATTCGTGAGCAACTGGCGGTTTTTGGCAGTGATTCGTCAGGCGCTGATAGCAGTCTCGCACAGTACGCGCTCCGTTCTCCTATTCAGGGGCGTATTGAGCGCATGGATGCCAGGTTGGGCCAAACCTTAAGCTCTTCAGATACGCCCTTTACCGTGGCTGATACCTCTGTGGTGTGGGTGATGTTGCAAGTTGCCGAAACTGACATTGGCAGGGTATCCGTCGGAGATGAAGTTCAGGTCTTCTCAAAGTCGGTTGAAGACCGCTTTCACACCGGAGAAGTGTCTTGGATCTCAAATGAGCTTGATGAGGAAACCCGCACCATTCCGGTTCGCGTTGTACTCGAATCCCCCAACGGCGACCTTCGTCCAAATACCTACGCCACGGCCAGAATCATGACTGAATCGGCGGCATCACTGCCCCTGGTTCCACACGATGCCGTGCAAACCATCGATGACGAGTCCGTTGTATTTGTTCCGGGTAATGAAAGGGGAGCCTACAAGGCGGTTCCAGTCACTCTTGGCAAGGAGGCTAACGACTGGATAGAGATTAAGTCCGGCATCAGCGCAAACACGGAAGTGGTTTCAGTGGGCGCTTTTGATCTGATGTCGGCCATTACCGCCAGTGGCCGCAGCGCCGCTCACGGACACTAATACTCGGGGGGAGCATGATCAACGCAATTGTGAATTATGCGCTGAACAATCGTTTGATGACGCTTGTTTTTGCTATCGCCGTGATCGTTGCCGGCATATTTTCATTTCAAAAACTGCCGGTGGATGCGTTTCCGGACGCGACACCGACCATGGTTCAGGTGTTCACTACCAGTCCTGGTTTGTCGCCAGTTGATATCGAAACGCTGATTTCCTATCCCGTTGAGATCAGCATGTATGGAATTCCCAAGTTAGAAAAAGTGCAGAGCACGTCGATTTTCGGACTTTCGCGGGTGACCATCTATTTCGAAGATGGCACCGATATCTACTTCGCCAGGCGGCTAGTTAACGAACGGCTATCCGAGGCCAAGCGCCAGATTCCCGAAGGGATGGGGGAACCCGAACTCGGGCCCATCGCAAGCGGTCTTGGGCGCATCCTGATGTATTCCTTGGAAACTGAGGATAAAGAGCAGTACAGCCTGCAGGAAATCCGCACGATCCAAGACTGGATTGTCAAGCCACAGCTCAGAACCGTGCCGGGTGTAACCGGTGTCCTGTCCATCGGCGGCGAGGTAAAACAATACCAGGTCAATATCGATGCGCAGGAGCTTCAGGCAAGGAACTTGACGGTGTCTGATATTCGCGGCGCTCTCACCCAGAATAATCGTAACGTCGGCGCCTCTTTCATTACGCGAGGCGGTGAAGAGTACATTGTTCGCGGTTACGGTTGGGTCGACTCAGGTTACGAAGGCATCGAAGACATCCAGAACATCATTGTGTCCAAGAGTGAGGGTGAGTCCCCTATTTACGTCAAGGATGTGGCGGAGGTTGGGCTTGGGCCAGCGATTCGCCGTGGGGCAGAGGTGTCCTCGGGTGAGGAATCCGTGGGCGGTTACGTGATGAAATTGATTGGCACCAACACCAGTCAGGTGCTTGAGGACGTCAATGCGAAAATCGACGATCTGAACAAGTCCCTCCCAGAGGGGTTGAAGATTGAAGCGTATTACTCTCAGGCAGACTTGGTGGGCAAGGCTATAGGCACTGTCGAGAAAGCACTGCTTGAAGGTTCGGTTCTGGTACTGGTTTTTCTCTATCTGTTCCTCGGAAATGTTCGTTCCACACTGATCGTGGTGGCGACATTGCCGTTGTCTGTACTCTTTGCGTTCATTGCCATGCGCATGTCGGGCCTGTCGGCCAACCTGATGAGTCTGGGGGGGCTGGCTATCGGCATCGGCATGATGGTGGACGGCGCTGTCGTGATGATAGAGAACATCTTCCGACACCTTGAGGAGCGATCCGATGAAAAGGTCAGCGTTTTGAGGCTTGTAGGTGAGTCCGCTCGGGAAGTGGCTCGTCCGATCGTGTTTGCGATTGGCATCATTATCATTGTTTTTTTGCCGCTGTTTACCCTGCAGGGCGTTGAGGGCAAGCTGTTTTCGCCCATGGCCTACACCATCAGCTTCGCGTTGATTGGTGCGCTGCTACTCGCGTTGACATTGGTGCCGGTTCTGGCCTCGCTCTCATTCAAAATGGGTGGGCAACATAAGGAGCCGAAGCTGGTTCTGTTCCTGAACCGGTTATACAAGCCGGTGGTGAATACTGTCGTCAAAGTCCCTAAGATTGTGATGGGCGTGGCCGTCGTTGCTTTTGCAGGCAGTCTTCTGCTCTTTCCCTATCTCGGAAGCGAATTCGTTCCCACGCTCAGGGAAGGCACGTTCCAGATTCGCTCGACACTGCCACCTGGAGCCAGTCTTGAATCCGCCATCAAATATGGCAAACGGATTCAGTCCGTTGTAGATGAATTTCCAGAGGTCACCGGCACCTATGCCAGGATCGGTCGTGCCGAAGTGGGTGGTGATCCTGAACCTGTGAACGTTGTCGCGACGCTTGTCAATCTGAAGCCCCTGGATCAGTGGCGAGAGGACGTGAGCTATGAGGATCTCCAAAGCAGGATTGCAGAGGCTTTGGATGAACGGGTCCCGGGGCTTGCCAACAATCTGTCCCAACCGATTCAGCTCAGAACCGACGAACTCCTGTCAGGCGTTCAGGCGCAACTGGTTGCCAGCATTTTCGGCGATGACCTAGACGAGTTGGGCCGGATCGGCAGGGAGGTAGCGGCCCTGGCGAATGATGTGCCGGGTGCAACGGATGTGCGCGCGCAGCAGAGTGCGGGTAAAAAACAGATCGTTATTCGCCCCGACCGTGAAGTGCTGGCGCAGTTCGGCATCAGCATCGATAACCTGATGAGTACGGTTGAAACCGGTATTGGCGGTAAAAGCGCCGGGCTGGTTTTCGACGGTGTCCGGCGATTTGAGATTTTCGCCCGGCTGCAAGAGTCCTATCGCGGGTCCATCGATGAAATCAGGAAGCTTCCCCTTAGGGGCAACAGCGGCGAGCTGATACCGCTTTCACGGGTGGCAGATGTTGAGATGTACGCGGGACCCAAGAAAATTTCACGCTCCAATGCCAGTCGGCGACAGTACGTGCAGATGAACGTACGTGGTCGCGATATGGGCAGTGTTGTTCAGGATTTGCGCAATCGGATTGAAAAGCAAGTGGACATGCCGCCGGGGTATTTCGTGGAGTTCGGTGGTCAGTTTGAGAACCAGGAAAGGGCCATGGCGCGGCTGGCGATTGTTGTGCCGATTACCCTGGCGCTTATTTTCCTGCTTCTTTTCTCCGCATTCAGCAGTCTGCGCTATGCGGCGCTGATCTTCATGAATGTGCCCTTTGCGGTTACTGGTGGCATTGTCGCGCTTTTTGTGACGGGGCTTTACCTCTCCGTGCCTGCAGCGGTGGGGTTCATCGCTGTGTTTGGCGTAGCCGTACTGAACGGTGTGGTGATGGTGAGCTACATCAATCAGTTGCGGGACGAAGGCTACGAAGTCATTGAAGCAGTCAAGCTGGGTGCTCAACGCCGTTTGCGGCCGGTTCTGATGACAGCCTCGGTGGCTATTCTGGGGCTGATTCCCTTGTTGCTGGCCGACGGTATTGGTTCCAATGTCCAACGGCCGCTGGCGACGGTTGTGGTTGGCGGTCTGATCACCTCAACGCTGCTGACGCTGGTGGTGTTGCCCAGTGTGTACCAGTGGTTTGCATCCGAACGTCGTGACGTTGAAGTCTGATAGGCAGGAGAAGGTTTATGTACGAAATAAAGGCTTATGTCAGAGAGGTGATGGCGGAGCATGTGGTTGATGCTCTAGCAAAAGTCCAAGGAGTGGCAAGCATTGCCGTCGTGTCTCTCAACGAATTTGGCCATCTGGTCGGTGATGAGTCGCCTCTGGAGAAAGTGAAGATGGTCAAGCTGGAAGTAGATGTAGCGACCGAAACTGTTGCCGATGAAGTTGTGGACATCATTGTGCGAACGAGCAGGACCCGGGATGGACACCCGGGGGACGGCAAGGTACTGGTATCCCGCCTGGTTCGGGCTGTTCGCATCGAGGATGGTGCGGCCAACGAAAGCGCACTTCAACCCACTTCAAGCTAGTTCTATTTAAGCTGGATGGTGGCATCGCGGCTGTGCTGGTCGCGCGAGCCGCCATCACAGCTCCATTCCCGGCTGAAAGATTTCAGACCTCGCCTAGGCCGCCCGCAACGAGTCGAAAAGCTCAAATTGCTTGTTTGATCTTGCGCGAAGAGAAGACAATGGTGGCGTAGGCATAAATCAGTAACTTTAGCATCGTCCGTGGATTGAGCGGCGAGTTGCGCCGGCCGACCACTTCATGTTCGTGTTGCGGCGGAAGCGGCGCTTTGAGAATGGGTCAGTCTCTAAAAAGTCGAGGCTCCAACTACAACAAACCCCCGCCGTAATGACGAGGGTTTATCAGCAATCTGAGCCCCAGCCTCGGGCTCTTTGCTGTCGTGACGTAAACGCGAAGCCACCCGGAAATCAGGCGCCATCCGGTTGTTCGTCAGAAGTTGACGCTTATCCCCAATGAAGCGGTGCGTGGTAGGTTTGCCATGGCGCCATCGGGCAAACGTGAGACAATTTGCTGCTCATCGAACACATTGTCCACTTTCAGGAAGACATCCGCACTGGCGGTCAGTGCGTAGCGGCTGATGAAATCAACCAGGAACAGGGACTCGGTCTCGTCCAGTTTCGTGGCGGTGTTGTTGCAACCTGCGCTGACGCACATTTCATCGACGTAGGTGGCCACAAGGTAGTTGTCCCAGCCACTTGGGTGTTCCATGCCTGTCCGGAAGCTCATCTGGTTTTCAGGTACGTCTTTGAGCTGCTCACCTTTTGTCAGGCCCGAGGCAGCATTGTCCTTGCTGATTTCCGCTTGGGTAAAGGTGTAGGTAAGGCTAACCGGAAGGTAGAACTCGCCCGCCCGCGTGCCGGTCTGGAGCTGGAACTCAACACCGGAAATTTCAGCCTCGCCGGTTACAAAACTGCCAGAGGTGGCGCCATTGCTGCACGGCGATCCCACGGAACAGTTTTCGGCCTTGTTGGAGAAGTCGCTGTAGAAGCCGATCATTTCCGCGAAGAACGCATTGCCAAAGTACCTGAGGCCGGCCTCCCAGTTCTTGCTGGTTTCCGGCTCTTCGTTTGCCTTGGCACCACCCCCGAGAGGTGAGAAACCCCGGTGTACGCCACCCAGAACCTGCCAGCTTTGGGATAGGTCATAGGTAAAGGAAGTGCCGGGCAGGAGTTCAGCACTCTCATTGGCGCGGGTGCTGTCGATGGTTGTGCGGCCGGGATCCGCGTATTGGGTGCGACCGGTTTTCACATCCTCGTAGCGCAGGGCGAGGTTAACGCTGAGCTTGTCCGTCGCCTGCCAGGTGTCGAGCGCCCAGAAGCTCAGGGCCTCGCCGGTCTCAAAGCGATTATTGCTGCCCGTGGGGGCGACAGTGTTCTGGAACACCAGAGAGCCGTTGACCTGGTCATAAACATCGACTGGCTGGAAACGATCCATTTCATCTTCGTGGTAGCGGGCGCCGAAATCAAACTGGTGGCTGCCCATGTCGACATCAAAGTTTACCTGCACGCCCTCGGACAGGTAGTCCCTGGCGTTGTTTTTGTAATCCAGACCGCTGGCATCAACTGTGCCGTCCAGAATACCCTGGGCATTGGCGTCGCCGCCGTTTGCCGAGTCGATGATGCTTCCGCCGCCGCTGAGCTTGAACCAGTTCCGCTTGAAGTCGTTGCGATAGAGGGTGGCCGTGCTGCTTACGGTGTTACTCCAATCGAACTGATGGGTCAGGCTGATACCGGAGTGGGTATTGTTCATCTGGTCGATGCTGGACAACCCGTAACGCCGGTTCGGATCCTGGCTGAAGTCCGCATCGGTCAGGCCGAGGTAACTGGAGTTGGAGGTTTCCTCGGAGTATTGCAGCTTGGCGGTCACGCTCTGGCGCTCTCCCTGCCAGCGTAGTTTGCCGACATAGTCTTCGATATCAAAGCCGGTATCGCGGTTGCTGCGGTCAATTTCCTTGAAGCCTTTCGCGGAGCGCTGGACGGTCTCAAGCAGGTAGCCCCAGTCGCCGGCCGTGTCACCGTAGGTTACATGAACGTCGGTGGAGCCGCGGTCGTTGGTGACGGACTCAATATAGCCCTGCCGCTGATCGGGAATGGGTGTGGAAATCAGGTTGACGACACCACCGGTGGTTTGCGGGCCATAGCGCAGCAGCGGGGCACCCTTGAGCACTTCCAGCGAGGACATCCGCTTCAGCGTCGGGAAATAATAGGCGGCCGGATTGGAGTAGGGCGCCGGTGCGATAAGAATGCCATCTTCCATCAGGGTGACATTGCTGCTGCGCTCGGCCGTGGCGCCGCGGATGCCGATGTTAGGTCGCAGACCCAGGCCTTCCTCTTCCCGCACATAGACACCCGGAACGGTTTTCAGTACCTGGTTGATGTCGGTCTCAACTTCGGTTTTCATCTGCTGCTCACCAACAACGTAGCCTGACCCTGGCAAGGTCTGGACGGCAGAAGCATCGCCAATGATTTCCATGGGTTCAAGCATCTGGGGCTGGTTATCTCCGGCGGCCCAGTTCAGACCCGGGGCAAGGCTGATTGCCACGGCCAGTGATAGTCGGCAAGGTTTAAACATGTGGTTATTCTCCGTTATCATTTGCTGGTGGTAATGCAGGTGCAAACAATTCGCATTTCTGTCTATAAACTTTACGGCTCTGTAACTATCGAGTCAATAGTCAATGCTCATGGTGCGGGAAGGTGTCACCAGGCTGAAAACGGTTAACAGCCTTTCCCTGATTACTCGGTCTGAGGGTTATGCCGTGAGCCATCCTGGCGCCCCGGTTGACCTGCTGGCCAGTCGGGCGATGAACCGGTTCAAAACATGGCAGGTCAAAAGCTTATGTCGCGCAGGCCCTAGGCGATTTTTCTAAAATAGGCTGCAAATTCAAACTCATTTCAAAGTTCACACTTAAGATTCCGATCACTTCCTACCTCGTCACGGGCTTCTTACCGCCCATAATTTTTGGCTACTAATTGCTTCGGGAGAACGATGATGAAGGCAAGCAAGCACTCGCCTCGGGCGTTGCTGTGTTCAGTACTATTGTCCATTCCTCTGTTAGGTCAAGCGGAGACTGTCAATTGGGCGAATTGGCTCACAGGCCAGATAAGTAAGCACCCGGAGGTACTGGCAGCGACAGAGCAGGCGGCAGCGCGGAAAGAGGACGCTCAGGCAAGCGAACAACCGCTGTATAACCCGGAGTTATCCGTGGGAGCAGACAGAACGGGCAGTGAGAATAACTTTGAGGCAGGGCTGTCACAAACGATCGATTGGTCTGATCAACAGGGCGCATTAAAGGAGAAGGCAAAGCTGATCAGGCTTTCTGCGCAAGCTGGCTTGAGCGAAGCAGTCCTGACACAAACGTCTGAATCATTGTTTGCGCTTGTCGAGTGGCGCACCACTACGCTGTTAGAGGAAATTGCTGAATCCCAACAGCAGCGCCTGGATGCCTTGCTGGACCAGGTTGAACAGCGCCAGCAGGCAGGTGATCTGGGGCGTGCCGACGCAGAGCTTCTGTTTTTAAATCTATCCCGTCAGTTGAGCGAAGTCGCCCAGGCAAAGGCCGCAGTTGATCGAGCAGAAACTCAAGTTAGAGAACGTCTGCCGGACTGGAGGCCTCAGGATGGGGGAATCCCCGAGTATATATGGTCAGCGCTGGAGTCCGAGATTGGTGATGCTGATCTGCTGGCACACCCGTCAATTGCTGCCGCTCGAGCCGAGTGGCAGGTGCTGAAAAGTGAGGCAGAGGTTGCCAGACGCAAAGCCACAGCATCGCCGACAGTAGGGCTGAGCGGAGGGCGTGACGGCGGCGAGAACGTGGTTGGCCTGACATTCTCGATCCCTCTGAACGTCCGTAATAACTACAGCGCTGAAACCCGGGCTGCGAATCGACGGGCTCTGGAGGCGGAAGCGCGGTTTCAGGCGCTCTACCGGAAACGACAATATGACCTGGCAGGCGCTCGCGCTTCCTGGAAGCGATACGACAAGCAACTCCGTCGATGGAAAGAACTATCCCAGGGGCGTGTACAGCGAAGTGCCGATTTGCTTGAGAAGCAGTGGCAGGTCGGCGACCTCTCCACCTCTGAGTATCTCCAGGCGCTGGGCCAGCGCGCGGAGAGTCTGAAAACCGGTATTGAACTGGAAAAGCTGGCGCAGCTGGGCCTGATTGAGCTCTTGAGCCAGTCTGGCGAACTGATCACCCCCTTCCAATAATATTCTGGAAACTGGATATTCATCATGAAAAAAACTCTGATTTCAGTATTTGTTTTGACGCTGTTTATAGCTCCCCCTTCACTGGTGCAGGCCGAGGAAGATGCTCATAACGAGGCGGGCCACGATCATGCCGCCGGTGGCGACGATCATCGAGAAGGCACCGGTGAAGAGGATGAGCATGAGGGCGGACATGCTGAAGAACGTGAGCATGAAGAAGAAGGTCATGGCCACGAAGAGGAGAGCGATGGTGGTCATGAAGAAGCAACCTCCGCAAGCATCAATGCCAAACAAAAAGAGCTTGCCGGCATTGAAGTAGCAACCCTCGAGAGCAAGCGCGTTGACTATGAAATTTACGCTCCCGGTGAGCTGCTGACCAACGGCTATACCAGCTATCACGTGTCCCCCCGAGTTGCCTCGGTGGTGTTGAGACGTCACGTGGAATTGGGTGAGCACGTAACCAAAGGTCAGCCGCTGGTAACCCTGTTCAGTGAGACGGTGGCACAGGCGCAGGCTGATTACAGGAAGGCTTTTCCTGAATGGGAGCGAATCAGCGGGCTGGGTCGTTCCGTGGTGGGTGATCAACGGTTCAATACCGCGAAAGCCAATATTGAAGCGGCGAGGGCGACTCTGCTTGCTTATGGACTAAACGATGATGACATTGGTGCGTTGAAGGCCAGCGGCGTAGGTAGTCTCGGTGAATACACGCTCAGGGCTCGCGTGGACGGCGCAGTGCTGACCGATGAGTTTGAGCAAGGACAAAGAGTTGAGGCAGGCCAACCGCTGGTGACTCTGGCTAATGAAAGCGAACTTTGGGTAGAGGCTCACCTGCCAGCAAACTCCGACATTGTCCTTAAGCAAGGAGCAGAAGCGGAAGTAAGAGTTGCAGGTCGTGTAGCTGTGGCAACGGTATCCCAAGAAGCTCATACCATTGACGCTGTGACCCGCACGCGGATTGTTCGGTTGGAGCTGGACAATCCTGAAGATCGTTTTCATCCCGGAATGTTTGCAGATGTGTATTTCCTTTTTAAAACCAAGGAGCCGGTACTTGCGGTGCCGGAGAGCGCCTTGATGCGAGGGGCCGATGGCGACTGGACGGTCTATGTGGAAGAGGCTGAAGGGGAGTATGAGCCTGTGGAAGTGGAACTGGGCCGCTCAATTGGCGGACTCCGTGAAATTTCCGGCCTGACTGCAGGCCAGCGGATTGTTTCGCGGGGCGCATTTTTTGTGGCCTCTGAAATTGCCAAAGGCGGCTTTGACCCACACAACCACTGATTCCGGGAGCCATTATGTTCAACCGAGTTGTCGACTGGGCGGTTCAGAACCGCCTGTTGGTTCTTATTGCGCTAGCAGTGCTTATCGCCACGGCCGCGTTTCAGATCCCAAAACTGAATCTTGATGCCTTCCCTGACGTTACAAACGTCCAGGTCGCTGTTAACACAGAGGCGCCCGGACTTGCGGCTGAGGAGGTCGAGCAGCTGATCACCTATCCCATTGAAGCGGTGATGTATGCGTTGCCGGATGTTGAGGAGGTTCGATCCATTTCCAAAACCGGGTTGTCCGGTGTCACCGTGGTCTTTAAAGAGGGCACGGATATCTATTTCGCGCGTCAACTGGTGTTCGAGCGGTTGCAGGCCGCGCGGGAGCTGATTCCGGACGGGGTCGGGGTGCCTGAAATGGGCCCGAATACGTCCGGTCTCGGCCAAGTCTACCAGTACTTGTTGATAGCGGACCCGGATTCGGGGTACGACGCAATGGAATTACGCAGCTTGCACGACTGGCTGGTCAAGCTGTTGCTGATACCTGCTGAAGGGGTAACAGAGATTCTGTCGTTTGGCGGAGAGGTCCGCCAGTACCAGGTCAATCTGAACCCGGCGCGAATGCTGTCCTATGACTTATCACAGAACGACGTCATGGACGCCCTGGAGAACAACAACTCCAATGTTGGGGGCTGGTATATGGGCCGTGGACAGGAGCAATTGGTTATTCGCGGTATGGGCTGGCTGGGTAATGGCGAGCAGGGGCTGGAGCAGATCCGTCAAGTGCCCGTTAAAACCAGTGATGGCATTACAGTGACGGTGAGCGATGTCGCCCAGGTAGCGCTGGGCACTGAAATTCGCCAGGGTGCGGTGACCATGACCCGGAAGGATGAAGACGGTCAGGTTGAACAACTGGGTGAAGTGGTTTCTGGCATTGTACTCAAACGAATGGGGGCCAATACAAAAGCCACCATCGACGGCATCGAGGCCCGCATTGATCGCATAAATCAGGCGCTTCCGAGTGGGGTTCGTTTTGAGCCCTATTACAACCAGGCGGATTTGGTAACCAAGGCCGTAGAGACGGTGACCAATGCACTTCTGTTGGCTTTTGTGTTTATTGCGATCGTGCTTGCCCTGTTTCTGATGAATCTTCGGGCAACAACGCTCGTGCTGCTTTCTATACCGATTTCTATCGGTATTGCGCTGATGATCATGGCCTGGTTCGGTCTCTCGGCCAACTTGATGTCTCTGGGCGGCATTGCTGTGGCAATTGGCATGCTGGTGGACGGCTCTGTTGTTATGGTCGAGAACATGTTCAAACATCTGACGCATCCGGATGCTGAGCATGACGCCCATCGGGATGAACTGGTTGAAAACGACCCCGATCCGTTGGACGCGTCACACGATGACCATGGCATTGCGCTTCGACTGCAGGAAGCAGGCCGGGAAGTGGCGCGCCCCATCTTTTTCGCGACGGCGATTATTCTGGTCGTTTTCATGCCTCTGTTCAGTTTTGAAGGTGTGGAAGCCAAGCTTTTCCAGCCAATGGCGATCAGCATCATGCTGGCCATTGTGTCCGCTGTGATCGTCGCTCTGGTGGTTGTGCCTGCGTTGGCTTCGTTTATGTTTCGCAAGGGTATTCGGGAGCGGGAAAGCTTCGTTTTAAAACCTCTTGAGAAGTTCTACCGCAAGGGCCTTGACTGGTCGCTGAAACACACCAGATCTGTTGTCGGTGCTGCTGCTGTTCTTGTTGTGCTGGCGGCTCTGGTCGTGCCTCGACTCGGCACTGAGTTTGTCCCTGAGCTGGAAGAGGGAACGATCAACCTCCGGGTTACGCTGGCCCCTTCATCAAGCCTTGATACGGCGCTTGAAGTTGCGCCAAAATTGGAAGCCATGTTGATGGAGTTTCCAGAAGTGACTTACGCTCTCTCCCGGGCTGGCCGAGCAGAAATAGGTGGCGACCCGGAGCCCGTTAACAATATAGAGATCTATATTGGCTTAAAACCAACTTCGGAGTGGACCAGCGCCAGTAATCGCTATGAATTGCAGGCCCTGTTTGAGGAGAAGCTCGAACAGCACCCGGGGCTACTGTTTAACTTTTCTCAGCCTATCGCGACTCGGGTTGATGAATTGTTGTCAGGTGTTCGTGCGCAGTTGGCCATCAAGCTCTTTGGCCCGGATCTCGACGTACTGGCGGAGAAAGGCCAGCAGATTGAAGCGGCGGTCCGAACAGTTCAGGGAACACGAGACGTGGCCATGGAGCAGATTGCTGGTGAAGCGCAGTTGGTGGTTCAGCCTGACCGTCAGGCACTCTCCCGGTACGGACTTGCCGTGTCTGATGTGATGAGTGTCGTCCGGGATGGACTGGGTGGTGCCGCCGCGGGCCAGATCATCAACGGAAATGAGCGGTACGATATCTATGTGCGTCTGGCCAAACGTTTCCGGGAAGACCGGGATGCCATTGCCGATTTCAGGTTACAGGCGCCGTCCGGAGCCTGGGTGAGACTCGGTGATGTGGCCGATGTATCTATTGAGTCCGGCCCGCCTCAGGTGCGCCGCGATGACGTTCAGCGCCGTGTGGTCATTCAGTCTAATGTGCAGGGTCGTGACATGGGCAGTGTGGTTGCCGATATTCAGGATACCATCGCGACAGAAGTGAACCTTCCCCCCGGCTATTCGGTGGATATTGGTGGTCAGTTTGAAAACCAGCAACGAGCTCAGAAGCGATTGACCATTGTGGTACCTGTATCTCTGGGCCTGATCGCGCTGTTGCTGTACTTTGCTTTCAGTTCGGTTGGTCAAGCGCTGTTGATTCTGGTCAACGTGCCGCTTGCCGTTATTGGTGGTGTCTTTTCACTCTGGATCTCCGGCCAGTATCTTTCGGTGCCCAGTTCCGTTGGATTTATCACACTGTTTGGTGTGGCGGTGCTTAACGGGGTCGTAATGGTCGAAAGCATCAATCAGCGAATACAGGATGGGTTGAACGTGGATACTGCGGTGTTTGAAGGTGCCGTCTCCCGTTTGCGTCCTGTCTTGATGACAGCAATAACCTCGGCACTCGGTTTGATACCGATGCTATTGTCGACGGGCGTGGGTGCGGAAATCCAGAAGCCATTGGCCAGCGTGATTGTAGGTGGTCTCGTGACTGCGACTTTCCTAACGCTTTTTGTTTTGCCGGCTCTATTCACGCGCTTCTCAAGGGCTAAACTCGATGATATGCAACGGTAGAAGAGAGGTGGAAATACACAGTTTTGATCGCGAGCAGGGGAGGGTAATCCCTCCGTCATAGCGGGGCGGAGGAATTATGGTTGTGCTCTACTCTGGGAAAGGAAGCACAACTGTAATTCTGGCGCCCCCTGCTTCTGAGGGGCCAATGTTCATCCGTCCGAAATTGTCTTCTAGTATTTCGGACACGATGGACAGTCCCAATCCAAATCCAGAAGCGGTTTCGTCAAGCCGGGAACCTCTATCAATCACTTTTGAGGCCGCTTCTGGAGTAATCCCAGGGCCGTCGTCTGCAACTTCTATCGTTAGCCCGGAATCGGTCTGGCTTATTGAAACGTCAATCTCAGCCTGACTCCATTTCCCGCCGTTTTCGAGCAGGTTACCGAATAACTCTGATAGGTCCTGACGCTCCATGGGCCAACTGAAGTTATTCGGCAAGGATGTATTAATACGGAAACTCTTATCGGGAAAGATTTTTTCCATGACAGAAATGACGTTGTTCGCTATTTCAATCGGCAAACATGTTTGCCCCATCTGCCTGCCGGAGATATCTGCCTTGCTCATGCGGTAGTTCAAGGACCGGCTTAGATCCTTTAGGTTGGAGGTCATGAACTCTATGTCGTCGCGGGACGGAGGTAATGAACCAGTGTCTGACAAGATTGCGAGATTGGCAGAGATCGAGGTCTTGACCATGTGAGAAAGATCGGAATTGAGGCGGCGGTGGCGGTCAAGGCGACGACTTGCTAGTTCAAGTAGGTTATTGAACTGTTTGATCAGCGGACTGAACTCCTCTGGTGCGTCAGGATTCAAACGAGGTTGTTTGCCAGATTGCAGTCTCCTCATGTCTTCCTTGATGTGTTCGATCGGTTTCAAAGCGAGGTAAATAGTGGTGCCTACCAGAGCCAAGAGAACAACAAGTAATAATGCGGAGGCAGCCAGCAAGGTCAGGTGAGCCCCACTGGATCGCTCGGCGAGTCCACTTTCCATTTCCAGGATGGTGACTGACGAAAGCGGGCTGTCAATTCCGAAACCTCGTTTCAATCCAAGAAGGCCATCTGCACCTTGGGATATTTCTACAAAGCCCGCCGGCTTTCTTGAAACCATGCGCAACGTTGTTTGATCTATGTTGCTACTGGCAATGATGCTTCCGTCTTTCATTTCGACGACGAGGGCGTGCTCTAGTAGCAATTGGAATCGATCAATCATGCTGCCAATCTCGTCGGGCGTCGGAACTTCGTTTTTAATGATGGTTTGAAAACTCTCCACCTCCTTGTCAAGGCGATGTTTTCTGGACTCGTTCGAAAGCTGCTCTATTACATAAGTGTGCGAGAAAAAAATTAGTAAAAAATACAAGAGGCTGAAAGCGATGCCATATTGGAGGACAGTTTTTCGGATGCTTTTCTGCGCTGTCATGAAGGTGCTTTTGTCGATTGAGCGGAAGGCTTCAGTTGAAGGCACATAGAGGTGCTCTGATCGGAAAGCATAGTTGGAATCGAAGCGTGCCGCAACGGGTGCGAGCCGGAGCGAGGGACGCTCTGGTCTTCAGATCGGTCTGGCTTGGTCTTATCGTTCTTAGGCATTTGAATAACTTGATTTAGTGTCATCAAATCAAAGCCGACCTAAATGGCTTTTGAGCTTGTGGTAGCCGCTGAAAAAAACGTTTCATCAGCATATATTTTCAAGTGTGTTTAAAGTTTCGATGTTCTACTAAACACCCAAGGCCATTGAATGTTGCTGGTCTAATTGAAAAAAATGTCGGAGCCGTTTTATGAAGAAAGTATCCATGATTATAGTAGCTTCTTTCGTGGCAAGTGGTGCTTCTATAGCCCACGCAGGAGGGCAAGCGGACAGATACAACGAGGCAAGAAGCTATCCTAATAAGAGCATAGATGAACGTTCCTCCCAGTATCGTGTGGAAGAGAGCGAGACCATCAAAAAACTGAAGGAAGAACATAGATTGATTAAAGAGTTGATTGGGGATCTCTTGGAAAAGCAATAACATTTATCGTTGTTTACTTGGAGCCAGACGGGCAATTACGTGGCTCCAAGATTAATTTAATGGTAGATTTTGTTAATTTTCCCAAAATTGCGAAAGTCGCGCTTTAGTATTGATGAATCTCGTAAGGAAGACAGAGCGCAAAATGTTGGAAAGCTGCATTCTTAACTAAGATATTTTGCAGTATTCATGGCTAATTCAGACCTCCCTCGATTTTTCATAAAACCATATCTAATCTAGAATTACCAAGTTAAAAATAGTTCTATTTTAGTCATCGTTTTTTCAATTCTTGTTCCTATTTGGTGCGCATTATTGATGAGCGCACTATCGACGAGCAATGCAACACTTGAAGCAGAGTGCTTATTGCATTGAATTGTTAAATATTTAATCATTTTTATGAACTGCGGCCCTGATTTGACAATAATTGCTCATAGAATAAGTTTTTTAAAAGGTGGCACAAAACGTGTATGCATTATAGGTGCGTTATTCAATGCGCAAATAACTAAGCTGCCCAAATAGAAGGTAAAAACGATGAAAAGACGTATCTCGACTAAAGATTGTTTGCTAAGTGTTGGTTTGCTCGTAACTCTCCAAGCGGTCCCGTTAATTGCCAGCGCAGGTGTTAGTGCTAATTTGGGCATAACAAGCAACTACTTATTTCGCGGTGTGACACAAACAGATGGCTCAACGGCGACGCAAGGCGGGCTTGACTACGAACATGCGTCGGGGCTTTATGTTGGCGGCTGGGGCTCCAATGTGGATTTCGGCGATGGGACGAGCTACGAGCTTGATCTTTATGCTGGCTTCTCCGGTGTAATTGAGGATATCGGTTACGATGTTGGCTACATTTATTACTCTTACCCTGATGCTCCTGAATCTATTGATTTTGGCGAAATATACGGAGAGTTGAGTTACAGCATTGTATCTATAGGTGTTGCTTACACAGCAAACAGCGACGTAAGCGGCGAAGGGCTGTTCGTTCCAGGCGATATCTATTATTACGCATCAGTTGATGTGCCACTGGAAGACGATTTCAGCACAGGTGTTTTGATTGGCTATTATGATTTCACTGATGATGGCAAGGCGTCTATTGGCGAGGCGAGCTACGGACATGCAGCTGTTAACGTCACCAAAGATGCGGGAAGCTTTGGAGCTTTTAGTGTTAATCTGGAGTACGCTGATATCGATTCAAGTAACGCACTTGGTTCGGTCAGTTCGGACGACCCGAAGTTTTGGCTGGGCTGGACTAAGTCTTTTTAATCTATTTGGTATTTTTCACCGAAATGGTTAATCGTTGAGAAAGCTGGCCCGGTTTGTGGGCCAGCGCATTTATCTGGCGAGCCCTGGTCCTTGAGGAAAATGGTTAAATCACAGCAAAATCATTTAAGCTTCAACCCTTTTTTGAAGAGAATCTCTTGCAAAGTAATATCCTTGTCCTCTCAATGTTTTTATTCGTTTTTTTCCGAGTATCTTTCTGAGCCTGGCTATGTAGACTTGAACGACATTTCTGGTTGGGCACCTTTCGATATTATAGAGTGCTTCAACAAGTTCGTCCTGTGAGAAAACTCTGTCAGGAGAGCGAAGAAAGCATTGTAAAAGGCGGTACTCCGTTGCGGTTAGTCTGAACTCTTTATGATCGGGAGTTGTTAGGGTTCTATAGGTTGCATTAAGTAGAAAACCATCCACGATGATCTTATCAGTTGCTCGCCCGTCTTTTCTTCGTATTATGGCGCTAAGTCGAGCTTTTAGTTCATCGAATTCGAAGGGTTTTGGAAGATAATCGTCTGCCCCGGCATTCAAGCCCTCAACTCTCTCTGTCCAGTTGGAGCGGGCAGTTAAAATAAGAATAGCTTCATCTCTGCCACTGCTTCTCCATTTTTGCATCAAAGAAAGCCCGTTCTCGTCGGGCAGTCCTATATCCAGAATGATCGCCTGATAACTGCTTGTCTCTACGAAGAAATTTGCCTCTTTTCCGTTTTGGGCAACATCTACAGTAAAGTTTTCCTTCGCAAGCCAAACGGAGATTTTTTCTGCGAGTACCGCGTTGTCTTCGACAATTAGAACCTTCATCTATAAGCGCCGTCTCTGGATGTTGGAAAATTGTGGCTGTCGCCCTTCTCGAGAGCAAATCAAAATTAGCTAAGAGACCGGACTTCAAGCGACCCGCTATAACAACAGACGAAGCTGAATCTAGCTTGAAAAAGGCATTACGGTGAGGAAAGTTTTCTATACAAACACTATCCACATGTGATCGCTTAACCACATACCAGGTGGCCGGGTCAACGATTGATCACCGGGACCGCCCTGGGAAGGTCAACTATCACGGACAACCCACTTTTCGGAGCAGGTGAGAAGTTGAGGGTTCCACTGTAGCGTTCGACAATTTCTCGAACAATCGCCAGCCCAAGGCCATGGCCTGGGGTCTGCTCGTCCAGCCGCAACCCCCGTCGACCCAGATTGCCGATTTCAGCGTCCGCGACGCCGAGCCCATCGTCTGTTACGCCGATCTGCAGATTTCCGGAGTGTTGAACGAGTGACAGCTCCACGCATCGTTCCGACCATTTGCCTGCATTGTCCAGAAGGTTGCCCATGATTTCATTCAGGTCGTGCTCCTCGATCGGCCAGCGGGCGTCCTCCGGCAGGGAGCTCGACAGTTCAAAGGACTTTTCCGGGTATAGTCGCCCCAGCATCCAGACTAGATCCCGTGCCTGTTTCAGAGGGTAAGCGCTTTTCCCAACCTGTGGCCCTGCAAAGCGACTTCGGCGCATCTCGGCTTCAAGCTGTTTGTCGATGTCATTGAGTCTCGCGGTCATCTGAAGGCGGAGATCGTTGGAGAGCGGACGACTGGTGTCCTCAAGAATCTGCCGGACGGCCGCAATGGGGGTTTTGACGCTGTGAGACAGATTCGCCAGCGCATCCCTTGATCGTTCCAGGCGTTGATCCAGCGAGTCGAGCAATTGGTTGAGCTGCTGGACCAGCGGTCGAAATTCCTCAGGTGCTTGGACATGAATCCGCGAGACCTTGCCATCCTGAAGTCGCTTCAGCGTGGCCTTCAGTTCGACGACAGGGCGCATGGACAGATTGATACCGAACCAGATCACAACGACCAACAGCAGAATCAGCAGAATAGAGACGATGGCCGTCCACCCGTGCAACTCTGCCTGGCTGCGTTTCAGTGCGCCAAGATCCTCGGACACGATCACTACAATCGGCGTATCGCCGATCCGGAACGACTTTCGGTACGCAAGAATGCTCTTTGGGCCTTCGACGGTGTCCGCATCCCGAACACGAACGGTCCCATCCTTTGCTGATTCTATTAACGACGTTAACACCGGTGCCCAGGAATCCGGGGAAATGATCGTTCTGGACGGAGAATGTATGGCGAAGGCGTGGTGAAAGACTTCCTGAAAATAGTCACCAGTCTGGAGACTGTCCAATTGACCGCCAGAATCACGAATCTGATGCTCCAGAAAGGCGACCTCATCCTTGAGACGTGTCTCGACGAATTCCCGGGACATCCGGTCCAGTAAGAGGCCGTGAACCAGCCATGCAAGCCCCATTAGCGCAATGCCCGCTGGCAGTAGCAATAAAAGCAAGGTGCCTTTGACGGATCTGGGCTTGCTAAACCGCGTCATTAAACAGATACCCCTGGCCGCGACGGGTTGCAATGCTGTCGTTGCCAACCAGTTTTCGCAGTCTGCGGATATAGGCTTCGATGACGTTCTCATTCGGGCTGTCGTTCAGGTTGTAAAGCTGTTCCATTAATTGTTCTTTCGAGAACACATGGCCGGGACGGCTCATCAGACAGCGCAGCAGGCGAAATTCCGTGCCGGTGAGGCTGTGCTCCGTGCCATCCTCGGATTTCAGGCTTTGACGATTCTCATCCAGTTCGAAGCGTCCGGCTTTGACCATTGAATGAATGCGACCTTCGCTTCGACGCACAATGGCGTTAAGCCGGGCGATGAGTTCTTCGGTCTGAAAGGGTTTTGCAAGGTAGTCATCCGCTCCAGCTTTAAGGCCTTCCACCTTGTCGTGCCAGTCGCCCCTGGCGGTCAGAATAAGCACCGGACAGACGACCTGATGTTTTCGCCACTTCCTTAATACGTCTAATCCATTGCCGTCAGGAAGGCCAAGATCCAGAACGACGGCCCGATAGTCCTCCTGCTCGCCCAGAATCGCGGCTTCTTTGGCGGTGTAGGTCGTATCAACGCTGAGCCCTGCCTTTTCAAGCTGACCACGTAATCCTTCAGCCAGCAAACGGTCATCTTCAACGAGCAGTAATCGCATCGGACATTCCTTCTCTGAGCCAAGAAATAGTCTTGGAGTGTCGCCGATCAACCTGAATTCAGCCTGAACGACAAAATAGTTTGGTATTTTTCAGCGAGAATTCAGGTTAATGCGCGATGGTGTGATTCGTATTTTGGCATCGCTCTTTGCTCAGAGCTAACCGACGCCGGGATTTCCGGCCACTTTATCAATGGAGAAGACAAGATGAACGCATCCAAGTTGATTGTTGCAGCCGCTGCCATGTCAATGTCCGCAGCGACCCTCGCCGCCGGTGCTCATGGCGGTGGCCATGGTGCCAGCAGCGGCGAACCGGGTAAAGCCTCGGAGGCCTCTCGCACTATTACAGTGGAAATGTACGACAACTACTACGAACCCGAAGAAATCAGTGTGAAGCCTGGTGAAACCGTTCGCTTCGTGGTGGAGAACAAAGGAAACCTCGTGCATGAGTTCAATGTTGGCACTCCCGACATGCATGAAGCTCATCAAGAGGAAATGATGATGATGGTTGAGCATGGCGTGATCCAGGGCGGCAAGCTCAACCAGGACATGATGAACATGGATATGGGCAATGGCAAAACCATGAAGCATGACGACCCGAACAGCGTGTTGCTGGAGCCCGGCCAAAGCAAAGAAGTGATTTGGAAGTTTTCTGATAAAGGCAATATCGAATTCGCCTGCAACGTGCCAGGCCACTACCAGGCCGGCATGTACGGTGACGTTAACTTTGAGTAAACATGCGTACTGAAAACCCGCGAATGCACGGGTTGGGACTGTTTTCCAGCCCTGCTTCAACGAAGTGCAGTTTGGAGTAAGAAAAAGATGAAAACACGCCTACTGACAGGACTTTTAAGCCTGCTGATGCCAGCCATGGTTATGGCCGGTGAGTACGACCTGACGGTCGACCGGGTAAAAATTGATACTGGCGATTTCGTGAAAGAAGGCATTGGATACAATGGCGCATCTCCGGGACCGGTGATGCGCTTCAAAGAAGGCGAAAACGTAAAGATCAACGTGACCAATAACCTGGACGAGATGACGTCCATTCACTGGCACGGCCTGATCCTTCCTTTTGATCAGGACGGTGTGCCTGGTATCAGCTTTCCAGGCATCAAGCCGGGTGAAACCTTCACCTACGAATTTCCTATTCAGCAGGCAGGCACCTACTGGTTTCACAGCCACTCCGGTTTTCAGGAGCCGGATGGCGCCTACGGTTCCATCGTTATCGAACCCGAGGGACGTGAACCGTTCCGCTACGATCGTGAATACGTGGTGCAGTTGACTGACAAGCACCCCCATTCCGGTGACCGCATCATGCGCAACCTGAAAATGATGCCGGATTACTACAATCGCGAGCAGCAAACCGTTGGCGAGTTTTTCTCGGACGTGTCAAAAAATGGCCTGATGAACACCGTCAGTGACCGTATGGCCTGGGGTGGCATGCGGATGATGAAAGCGGACGTTGAGGATATCCATGGCTTTACGGGCTTGATCAACGGCAAAGGACCAAGCCAAAACTGGACAGGGATCTTCGAGCCGGGCGAACGCATTCGGCTGCGTTTTATCAACTCTTCGGCGATGACTTACTTTGATATCCGGATCCCCGGTCTGGACATGACGGTTGTGCAGGCAGATGGCAACAACGTTCAGCCGGTTAGTGTGGACGAGTTCCGGATCGGTGTGGCGGAAACCTACGATGTGATCGTCCGTCCGAAAGATGAGCAGGCCTACACCATTTTTGCTGAATCCATGGGGCGTTCGGGCTATGCCAGGGCAACATTGGCCCCTGAAGAGGGTATGGAAGCGGCCGTGCCGCAACTGCGCGAACCGGCGCGCCTGACCATGGCTGACATGAGCGGTATGGCCGGCATGGACCATGGCAGCATGGCCGGAATGGATCATGGCGACATGAATATGAGCAGCTCAGAGGGGATGGGCGGAATGGATCATTCTTCGATGGAGGGAATGGACCACTCGAATATGAAAGGAATGGATCATTCCAACATGGAAGGCATGGATCACTCTGGTATGTCCGGCATGGATCACGGTTCCATGGCGATGGGTAAAAAAGGGGGGCCAAGCGATCCCTTCTATGCCAAGGGCAGTGGCCTTGTACCTACAGCAGCCAATGGCGGTAAGTTCTTGTCATACGCTGACCTGAAGGCTCAGGATCCGTTGTATGAACTCCGCGAGCCAACCCGCGAAATTGAGCTTCGTTTGACCGGCAATATGGAGCGGTATACCTGGAGCATCAATGGCGTCAAGTACGAAGATGCCGATCCGATTCGCCTCAAATACGGTGAGCGGGTCCGCTTCAAGTTTGTTAACGAAACCATGATGACTCACCCCATGCACCTGCACGGCATGTGGTCCATCCTCGATGTTGGCGCAGGCCAGTGGAACCCGATCAAGCACACGATTAGCGTGAACCCAGGCACTACGGTGTACATGGAAACCGAGGTTGATGAGCCAGGCCAGTGGGCGTTCCACTGTCACCTGTCCTATCACGCGGCCGCTGGTATGTTCCGCAAGGTAATTGTTGAAGGTGGGCCAGAGTCGGCGCAGGCCAAAACAGACGTGCTTGTCGAAGATGGAGGTGAGGTATGAGCTGTATTCGATCAATTGTCGCAGTCAGCGTCCTTGCCTCTATTGGTGTCTCAACGGCGGTGACAGCTCAGGAAATGATCTCCGACACGACCGCTCGAAAACAGCCGCTCACAACCTGGGGTGTTCAATTCGAGGAATTTGAGTACCGCTACAGCGACGATGACGAGGAGCTGGGCGTCTGGAATGCGGATGCCTTCTATGGTACTGACGATTTTAAAGTCCGGTTGCTCACAACCGGCGAATACGAAATAGAGGAGCAGGCCTACGAAACGCTGGAAAACCAGTTGGTCGGCCAGATCCCCATTTCCAAGTTCTTCGACGCCAAAGCGGGCGTGCGTTTCGATACTCCGGAAGGGCCGGACCGGACATACGCCGTTCTCGGTGTCGCCGGCCTGGCGCCCCAATGGTTTGAGATCGATGCAAACCTGTACGTCAGCAACGATGGTGATACGTCAGCCGAACTGGACGCTGAGTACGAATTGCTGTTCACCAATTACTGGATCCTGGCGGCAACTCTGGATGCCTCGGTAGCGTTCAGTGAGGATGAAGAGATTGGTGTCGGCAAAGGATTGGTTTCCACCGAAACCGGCCTCCGGCTCAGCTACGACCTGATAGACCGTGCGTTCTCGCCTTATGTGGGTGTGGTGCACGAGCGTAAGTATGGCGATAGTGCCGACCTGGCCGAGGCGAGCGGCGGCGGCACAGAAGATTGGTTTGCCGTAATCGGCGCTCGAATCGCATTCTGATGCTGAAGGGCCATGGGAAACCCATGGCCTTTTTTCGTCTATGATTTGATGTAACTCAAATCCACCGAAAGCATGTGTCCATTTTCAGTCGCAGTTCAGGTTGAAGTGTTTTGATACAGGGAGAAGTCATCAGGAAGAGAGGTGTCACCCCATGACCAAAGCACACAAAGCAACCAACCAGGAGCAGTTTTTGTTGCGCCGAAAAATGACCGTCGAGGGGCTTGGAGAGGATCAGTGGGAGGGGCTCATCCACGATCTGAATCACCACCCATGCGTTGATTTCGCCGAGCGTAAGCCAAATGGCACATTGCAGGTGACGTACGATGGAACCCACTGGTCCGTCGATGAATTACTGGAACTGATCAAGGCTTACGGTGGCCGATTGAAAACCGGATGGTGGACCCGGCGCAAACTGGCCTGGTACTGGTTTACCGACGACAACGTCCGGGCAAATGCCAAGCATGAGCCGTTCTGCTGTTCCAAGATTCCACCCATGAAAAAATAAGAGGAGATTGAATGAGCAGGGAGGAAGATCGAAGCACTCGCTACCAGGAAGGTAGTCTCACTCTGCCAGGGACGGCGATGCTGGGTACCGGCGTCATGATTGGCGCCGGTATTTTTGCTCTGACCGGGCAGATGGCCCAGATGACCGGTGTGCTATTCCCGCTGGCCTTTCTCGCTGCAGCGGTGATTGTGAGCTTCAGCGCCTATTCCTACATCAAGATCTCCAATACCTACCCGTCCGCCGGCGGTATCGGCATGTACCTGCACAAGGCCTACGGAAACCGGCTGCCAACGGCTTTCAACGCCCTGTTGATGTATTTTTCCATGGTGATCGCCCAGAGCTTCCTGGCCCGCACCTTTGGCTCTTACACCATGCAACTATTCGGAGGGGACGAAAGCGGCCGTATGGTGCCCATTCTGGGGGTGGCATTAATCCTCGTGGCTTTCGTGATCAACCTGCTCGGCAATCGGATGATTCAGGGGGTGGCTTCCTTTATCGGGATCCTGAAAATCGGCGGCATACTGATTTTCGGTCTGGTCGGGATCTGGATTGCCGACTCAGTCTCGGTTGATTTTTCGGAGCCCGGTGAAGCCGGAGCGCTGGGCAACTTCCTGGGCGCAACCGCACTGGGGATTCTGGCGTTCAAAGGCTTTACGACCATCACCAACAGTGGTTCGGAAGTAATAGACCCAAAGCGAGACGTCGGGCGCGCCATCGTGATTTCCATTGCCGCCTGCGTGGTGATCTACACGCTGGTGGGCTTCGCGGTCGCCAGCAACCTGTCACTGGCTGAAATTATCGAAACGCAGGATTACTCCCTCGCTGCTGCTGCGCGTCCCGCTCTCGGCGATTACGGTGTCTGGTTTACTGTCGCTATTGCCATGATGGCCACGGCGGGCGGTATTCTCGCCAGCGTCTTCGCGGTATCCCGCATGCTGGCGATGCAGACGGAGATGAAGCTCGTACCACACCGGCATTTTGGCATGCCCGGCAGCATCCAGAAACACACACTGGTGTATACCGTTGTCCTGGGTCTGATTCTGGCCGCCTTCTTTGACCTGTCACGCATTGCTGCGTTGGGTATCGTGTTTTATCTGATTATGGACATTGCCATTCACTGGGGTGTGCTCCGTTATCTACGCAAAGACATTAAGGCCAACACCTGGGTACCAGCAACAGCCATCTTGTTGGATCTTTTGGCGCTGGGCGGTTTCGTCTGGGTAAAGCTTAATACGGACCCGTTCGTCATCAGCGTGGCAGTCGTGACCATGATCGTGATTGCAGTATCCGAGCAGATTTTCCTTAAAAGATCACCGGAATCGGCGCAAGCGAAACAGGAAGAGAGTCATGCGCATCATCATTAATCTGAATCAGGAAGAGAGGCTATTGCCATGATGGGAGATAACATGTTCGGGAATACCATGTGGGCAGGCCACTGGCTTTGGATGCTGGTGATTGCCATTGTGGTGGTCATTCCGGCTTGGCGTATTTGCCAGCGCACCGGGTATCCGGGGTGGATGGGTGTGCTGATATTGATCCCCATCGTCAATCTGGTTCTGCTGTATTTTATTGCATTTGCAGACTGGCCCGCCGACAAAACAGGAGATCGCAATGGCTGAGCACCATCACGCCCATGACCACGATCACCACACCGATAAAGAACCTGGCGAGCACACCGCCAAGGATCCGGTTTGCGGCATGGCAGTGGATCCGCATACCGCGGAACACCGCAGCCAGCATGGCGGTAAAACCTGGTACTTCTGCTCGTCGCGTTGCCAGTCCAAATTCGACGAGGACCCTGAGCAGTACCTCGATTGGGAAAAGAAACAGCAAGAGCCGGTAGCGCCGGGCACTATGTATACCTGTCCCATGCACCCCGAGATTCGGCAGCAAGGGCCAGGGGACTGCCCAATCTGCGGCATGGCCCTGGAGCCGGAGCAGGTAAGCCTGGACGACGGGCCTTCGGAAGAACTCAAAGACATGACCCGCCGATTCTGGATCGGCCTGGTGCTGGCCCTGCCTGTACTGGTGCTGGAGATGGGTGGGCACCTCACCGGACTCGATCACATTATAGCCCCGCAGATGTCCAACTGGATTCAACTGTTGCTGGCAACGCCTGTGGTGCTCTGGTGCGGTTGGCCCTTCTTCGTCCGGGGTTGGAAATCCGTGGTTAGCCGTAACTTGAACATGTTTACGCTCATTGCCATTGGTACCGGTGTCGCGCTGATTTACAGCCTGGTGGCGACCCTAGCGCCGCAGATCTTCCCAGGCGCCTTCCGGCAGGAAGACGGGTCGGTCGCCGTCTACTTCGAGGCGGCTGCTGTCATCGTGGTGCTGGTGCTGTTGGGGCAGGTGCTGGAATTGCGCGCCAGAGAGAAAACCTCTGGTGCCATCAAGGCCCTGCTGGATCTGGCACCGGCGACGGCCAGAAAACTGGACGACGATGGCAGCGAATCCGATGTGTCGCTTGATCAGGTCAAGGTGGGCGACCGCCTGCGGGTGCGCCCCGGTGACAAGGTGCCGCTGGACGGCGAGGTGCTTGAAGGCAGCTCCAACGTGGATGAGTCCATGGTGACCGGCGAGCCCCTGGCGGTCAGCAAGAAATCCGGCGACCAAGTGATCGGCGGCAGCATAAACCAGCAGGGCAGCTTCATCATGCGGGCCGACAAAGTTGGCCGCGATACCATGCTGTCCCAGATTGTCCAGATGGTGGCCAGCGCCCAGCGTAGCCGCGCACCGATCCAGGGGCTGGCTGACAAGGTAGCAGGCTGGTTTGTGCCGGCAGTTATTGTGATTGCTATTGTCGCCTTTATTGCTTGGTCCTTCTTTGGACCCGCACCGCCTATGGCGTTCGGGCTGATTGCAGCGGTCAGTGTTCTGATTATTGCCTGTCCCTGCGCGTTAGGTCTCGCAACGCCCATGTCGATCATGGTGGGTGTTGGCCGGGGCGCCCAGAGTGGTGTGCTGATCCGCGATGCAGAAGCCCTTGAGCGCATGGAAAAGGTAGATACGGTGGTCGTGGACAAGACCGGAACGTTGACGGAGGGTCAGCCCCAAGTCACCCGGATTGTTACAGCGGATGGGTTCGATGACAGTGCTTTAATGCATTTTGCCGGTGGCCTGGAGAAAGGCAGTGAGCATCCATTGGCCCACGCCATATTGGATAAAGCTGAAGGCCTGCAGCTGAAGCTGCCGGACGCGGAAGACTTCGATTCTCCCAACGGTAAAGGGGTAACGGGAAAAATTGACGGCAAGCGGGTGCTACTTGGCAATCGCCTTTTGATGGAATCGGAGAATGTTGACACCACGCGATTTGACGGCGAAGCCGATCAGCTCCGCAAAGATGGTGCCACCGTGATTTTTGCCGCCGTCGATGGAAAAATCGCTGGGCTGTTGGCCATCTCTGATCCCGTCAAGGAAACGACCGAAGCTGCTATTACCGCGCTGCAAAAAGACGGCATACGCGTGGTCATGCTGACCGGCGATAACCGCACTTCGGCCGAGGCGGTTGCTCGCAAATTGCACATTGACGAAGTGGAAGCGGAAGTACTGCCGGAAGATAAGGGCAAGATCGTCCAGCGCCTGAAAGATGAAGGCCGTGTTGTCGTGATGGCGGGTGACGGCGTTAACGACGCGCCTGCATTGGCAACGGCGGACGTGGGTGTGGCCATGGGCACTGGTACGGATGTGGCCATCGAAAGCGCTGGCATTACCCTGCTACGCGGGGACCTGATGGGTATTGTAGAAGCGCGTCGTCTGTCGCTGGCGACCATGCGCAATATCCGGCAGAACCTGTTTTTTGCTTTCGTGTACAACTCTGCGGGCGTTCCGATAGCGGCCGGGGTTCTGTACCCGTTCTTCGGGATACTGCTTTCGCCGATCTTCGCGGCGGCTGCAATGTCGCTGTCGTCTGTCAGCGTGATTGTGAATGCATTGCGCTTGAGGATAGTCAGGTTGGCGCCACGACGCTGAAACTCAGCTGTTCAGGCAATGAAATGAAACCGACCCCGATACTTACAGGGTCGGTTCTTATTTCACTCCCTTTATAATCTTCAATTCATGAGTGCTTGTGGTTCATCGTTTCTGCATTCTGTTCACTGTGCTGATCATGCTCGGTATCTATTTTGCCTGAATTATTTTTCGTTCTAATATGTTTCATGCAATTTTTCGTATATTGGATTTCAACCGTTTTGTTCGGGTAAGTGCGAGCCTCATTAATACGGTCTGCCAAGCCAGAGTTGGCCGAAGCCATAGTTGAAAATAAAGCCGCGATTGCTGTGATTACCATTACTTTTTTCATGACATTCCCCTTTAAACCATAAAAACAGTTGAGTATTTCAGCCTGATTTCAGGTTCGTATGTTCTAATTGCTCATGTCTCCATGAGTTAACTTGGCCGCGGGGTTCACCCTGCGGTATTTTTCTCTGCATCTTCCAGTGCCTTGTGGTAGGCCCGACCCTTTTCACTCGTAATCATTTCCACGCGAGCCTCCATTCCAGGCTCGGACATGCCGTAGCGTGTCATCCGTTCGTGTAAGCGCTTCATTTCGTCATTATCGAGAATGTTTTCGAAAGAGCGCTTATCTCTAGACTGATCATGTGTAGCTTTCATGTCCTCGTTCAATGACATATTACCAGCAAATGTATATGTTGAGAGAGCAATTGTTGCGGCAAATAAGATCATATTCTTCATAATCGACACCTCCGATTTAGTTGTCGATTATATTTAACCATTGGTTTCTGAAATGGTCCTGAAAAAGAAAAAATAAAAATTATTTTAAATTTGTGGTTGGGTAGCTTAAAAATAGTTGGACAGATAAACGGTATAAAGATTTAGGATAGGATATTAATGAACGCCAAAGTAGCGGGTTCGCGAGGCTGGTGTTATCGCTATTGGCTCTCTGTCGCCTGGTACTCTTTTTGTTCATCGGTCCAGAGCGTTTTCAGGTATTCAATGACTGACTGAATTTCCTGTTCAGTGAGAGAGTCTTCGAACGCTGGCATGGTCAGCCGATCGGTCTTGTTGAAGGGGTGCCGCCAGCCCTCCGCGATCATTTTGAACAGCATGGCGTCGCTGTGGCGCCAGGTGTGGCCGGTTTCATCGTGAGGCGGTGGCGGCATTTCGCCCTTCTCATCCGGCTTTTTCCAGTTAGCAGCGCCCTCAGCCTGCCGTCCATGGCAGGCGGCGCAGTATTGTTGATAAATTTGTCGACCCTGCGCCACATTTGCGGGCGCGGGGTCGGTACTCGCTGGCCGGCCGGACGCGATCGCAACGGCCGGCACAACGAACAGAATCAGCAAGCCGATCCACTTATTCATACACTGGCGTCCATTCGCCGCCATCGCCATGGGCAAACAAGTTGCCGCCCTCAACGGCTGTTACGAACCCATGAACTGGCGAGAAAGTCAGCGCCGTCACGGTTCCGGGTGCCTTAACGTTTGCCCAGGTTTCGCCGCCATCGTTACTGTGATGGAGCTGCCCCTCGACGACCGCATAGACGTTTTCCGGAGCGGCGGGATCATAGCTGATGGCAGACACGGTACCTCGCAGGTCTCCCGCATCGCCCCAGAAGCAGAAACAGTCCATGGAGCGGGCGACGCCGCGCGTCGTGCCGGCGAAAAGCCAGCCACTTTCCATGCTGCCGGGCATGTCCGAGTGCAGGAATGCCTGCACCGGTTCCCGGGGGCCACCATCGACTTTGACCCATTCGGCGCCGCCGTCCCTGGACCGGAACATGCCATCTTCTCCGAGGTACGCGTAGAGAGTTCCGGCTTGGGTGGCATGAGTGGCCATGGCAGTGACGCCGAGATCGGGCAAGGTGTCATTGAGGGGTTGCCAGCTATTGTTGGCACTAATGTAGCGCCAGACGCCCAGGCCGGGGCCGGCAAGGTAAATGCTGCCATCGGCTCCTTTTGCCAGAGACGTGGGCTGTGCGCCCGCATCCGACGTTGGTAGCGGAATTTCAGTGGATGTATCACCGTCAATGGCAAACAGGCCGCGGGCACGCAGCACTACAAGGGCCCCTGACGGGTTGCTCGTCAGGGCCTTCACTGATTGGCTATCGCCCAAAGACTGGGCATGAGCCAGCGTCGGCAAGACAACAGTCAGAGTGATCAGGAAAAAGCGCAAGAGTGCGGACTTCAGGCGAAAAACAATCGCTTTCATGGCGCTGACCTCAGTAATCCTTGTGTTCGCGGAAAACGCGCTGCTGGCCATTGGCGCTGAAAGCGATGACCTGATAATCGTCCTTCCGGCCGGTCTCCATACCCGGGGTGCCATGAGGCATTCCAGGCACCGAAAGACCAACGTTGTTGGACTGTGGTTTTTCGAGGAAAGCGACAATATCATCCGCCGGCACATGGCCCTCAATCACCAGATCACCAATCAATGCGGTGTGGCAGGACGCCATTTCGCGGGGCACACCATGGGTCTGCTTGATTTGATTGAGATTGTCGGTTTCAACAATGTCGATCTCAAAGCCATTGGCCGCAAGATGCTCAGCCCAGGACTGACAGCAACCGCAATTGGGGCTCTTGTAGATGGTGATGGCTGTGCCAGTCTCTGCAGTGGATGCGACTGCGGATGATGGCTCGGCAGACTCACCAGCCTGGATTGCCAGTGTGGTAGCGCCTGCAACGAGAACGACTGCGGCTACACCTGTAAACAGGGCAAGTTTCTTGGTTTTCATGGTAATCCTCGATGTGATTCGGTCATCGGCGATGCAAGGCCCGGGGCGGGCACATTGGCTTCCCCGGGCAATGGGTTTTGGTTTAGGCGTCCTGGTCCTTCTCGCCGCCGCTCATATTCATTTCATCGCCGCCATGGCTCTGCATCATTTTCATGCAGGCTTCCGTCATCGCTTTGCGATCTTCCGAAGACATGTCGGACATCATGCCCATCATGCCACCCATTCCGTGCATGCCTTTGGAGGACATCATTCCATTCTCCTCGGAGTCAGGGTCCATCATGCCGTTGCCTTCGGCATGGGCGAAGACAGAGAAGAAAGCAACACTACCCGCGAAAATGGCAGCGGTGATTGAAAGCTTGATATTGGAATTGCGCATTTGGTTTGCTCCAGTTAAAGACTCGTGACGAATAGGTATGAACACGAGGCTTTCTTGTAAGAATTAACGTTAATGACATTGCCGCAATGGGCAAAAGTCCGGGTTAAGACTCAGGAGCGAAATTGTGGAGGGGGTGTGATAGAAGCCAGGAAAGGATCCTGGTAGTCGTTCTCAAGGGCGCTTAAAACCGGTTGGGAATCGGCATCAAGCAAGCCGCTGGGGCCTGTTGGCAAAAGACCGATACTGACACCACAGCTGTTCAGCCCGCTGGCGGTCGGACAGGCCATGTCTGAACCTGTGAAACAACTGACCCTGTCATCAGAGGCAGATTCACTGATTCCGGTTGCATCGGACATCATGGAACCGCAGTCCATCATGGACGCATCCATCTGACCGTCGGCCATTTCAGAGACGGCCAACGCCGGAGTGCTTATCACCATTATGAGTGATAGCAACAACGAGAAAATTTGGCGTTTGGTTCTGGTCATCTTGATATCGGGCACCAACCTGTCGATCTTCACCGCTGTGACAAAACCTTCGTCACTTAGTTCACCAGATGCTAGCAGTTTTTTATTTCGATGCCATCACTTTCTGGAAAATCAGAGCCGCGTGGCAGGTCCGATCTGGTTTCTTTATAAAATGCTTGACCTTAAACCTTGCTTCAAGGTTATTTTCTTGACGTCGCTGGTTGCAAGGCTGTTCTCCGCTCCAACGGTAAGCGTGAGAAACTGAGAACGATTTTTGGAAAGGTGAATATATAATGAGTTGCTGTAACAAATCGAACTGTGGCGAAAAGGGCAAGACGAACCCGGATACCGGCTCACGAAGGCTTATGGGATTGCTGACAGGGCCACGGCGCTGGTGGTTGTTTGGTGCTATTGGGGTCTCCGCCGGCCTGATTTTTGGCTGGGATAAGCTCGTGCTATTCGGGATCGCTCCAATACTGATCAGCCTTCTGCCCTGTCTGATCATGTGTGGTCTTGGGTTGTGCATGATGAAATGTAAGGACAAGAAAGGCTCAGTGGCCGCAGTTGATCAGGCGAGCGAGGCTGGTGATGTCCAGTCGGTGGCTCCTCAGCCCAAGGTCTCGGATGCTTCACACTCGACGAGAGCATTCTGACAGTGAATGTGCGCTAAGAGGGATGTCGTCGCGTTTAGCCTCGCACCTGAAAATAGCGCATCATTCCTGCGTCTTCATGTTCCATGTTATGACAGTGGTAGATGTAAAGGCCGTCAAAGCGCTCGAATTTCATCGCCAACTGAACCGTTTCACGAGGCATAACCAGAACCGTGTCGTGCCAGCCACTGTCTACCAGGCCCTGCTGTAAACTGTCCGAGCTGCCGCCTCGTCGCCCTACAACGTTGAACTGCAAGCCATGAATATGCATCGGGTGAGGCATCGGTGTGTTGTTGTGGAATTCCCAGATTTCCGTGTCACCAAGGCGGACTTTTTCGTCATCCGCAACATTTGTTCCGTCAAACCGCCGGCCATTCATGGCAAATCCCCGCATCATCACCGGGCTTAACTCGAACGACCGGATTCGCGTATTGCTGTTTACCGGTATTTTTTGCCGCTGCACTCCTAGCTGTGCCGGTAAAGGTTCGCTGGCCTCTACTGACTTGGACACTTCCAGCGTGGCCAGGGGGAATCGGCTGCCGAGGGGCAGGGCGTTGCTGCCCATCATTCCCATTCCGTCCATCATACCGCCACTCATCATGCCTGCCCGGAAACTGTCACTGATAAGCTCCAGCGTATCACCCGGCTGGAACTCGGAAAGGTCGACCCAGATATCAAGCCGCTGAGCCGGAGCCAGCACGGCGTAAGGCCAGTCTTCCGGTCCCTGAAGAAGGCCGCCGTCTGCACCGATAACGGTGACAGGTCGCCCGTCGCTCCAGGCCAGTTTGTAGATGCGGGCGTTAGAGCCATTGAGGACTCGAATTCTGTATGGGCGGGTGGCAACCTTGCGGGTGGTTGGAGGCGCCCCGTTAGCCAGCACTCTATCCCCCAGAAAACCGTGCATACGGTCCATCATGGCCCCCATGCCACCGCCCATGTAAACCAGTTCATTGTTACCAGCAAAGGTGCGGTCCTGAAGCACCAGTAACAGCTCGTTATCGTTCGATGGCAATCCGAGACCCGCTTCTTCTTCGTCTTCAACGATCAGGAGCCCTGCCAGCCCCGCGTAACTTTGAAATCCCACGCGACCGCCTTGCTTTCCATGGGCATGAGAGTGGTACCAGAACAGTCCGGCCCGGTCCAATACCTCGAAGCCAACAGTCATTGTCTCGCCTGGGCGAATCGGTAGTCTTGGTTGCCCGTCTACGTCGGACGGCACATGAAGCCCGTGCCAGTGGACCGTGGTGTCCTCCGGCAGCTCATTATGAATATGGATTTTGACGGTTTGGCCGCGGCGTAGTCGGATCGTTGGGCCGAGGTAGCTGTCCGGGTTTTCAGTGATTGTGTTTTCTGGACCTTTCAGCAATTCCGCCCTGTAGCGCCACACTTCACTGGGGGTGCCCGGAAGTATGGGCACCGAATCGGGTATGGCATAAAGATTCAGTTCAACATCGTATTCATCTGAATCAAGGCCGAGCGTTTTCGATTCACCCGCTTTTACCTCTCCATCACACCCGGTAAGCAGAAGTCCCGGCGACAGCGTGAGAAGGACGCCGGTGCCCGCCACAGCCTGAAGGACTGTGCGCCGATGGACACTTTTACTCCGGTTCATCACTTATTCCGCAGATATTTAATCAGTGCCAAAATCGCGAGTATCAGGAGCACAACCAAAAAAATCATGATAATCATCATGAATAGCCCCATGCCGCCCATGCCCTGCATCATGTCGCCCCCCATCATGCCTTCTCCCATGCGCCCGGGCTCATCAGCGAATGCAAAAAGGGACAGGAAAAGTCCAACAATCAGCGTAGATAGCCTCTCAAATACCTTCATTACAGTGTGTCTCCGTATTTTTTGCCCCACTTGATTCAAAACGGGGGACCTTGGGTCAGTTTGGTGCACCGCCACCGATCTGACAATGCATGAAAAAATACCTTGACCTTAAAGTTCACTTTAAGGTTATGGTTAGAATCAGTCATTGATCACTTGTTTTGAGGTGCAAAAATGAAAACGTTCAATATCGGCGAACTCTCTGATAAAAGCGGCGTGGCCAGCCATGCCATTCGCTTTTACGAGCGGGAAAATCTCATGCCCGAGCCCGCCCGGACCCAATCGAATTATCGTCGTTACCCCGAGGATGCGATCGCCAGGCTGCAGTTCATCATCCACGCCAAGCAGTGGGGTTTCACCCTTGATGAGATTCGTGAACTCCTGATGCTTCAGGACGCCAATGGCGACCGCGCCGAGGCCAAGCGAATTGCAAAGAAGCAACTGGAAAAAATCCGGCATCAGATTCAGAGCCTGTCCCGCATCGAGGCCGTCCTGTCTGAAACCCTGAAGGAATGCCCCGGTGAGGGGCCGATGGATGGTTGCCCGATTGTTGAAGCTATAGCCCAGCAAGGGTGAAGCTGGCAATCGCCTGCGGATGCATTGATTTAGAGGCACACAGTTATCTGTGCCGAGGAGCGAAACGGGTATGCAACGAATAGAAATTCGTGTTGATGGAATGTCTTGCGCTTCGTGCGTCGGGCGGATTGAAAAGGCGCTCATGGGTCAGCGCGGCGTTGCGGAATCCCAGGTGAATCTGGCGACCGGAAAAGCCACCGTGGAATTTAATCAGCCCGCCACGCCGGCTGTGCTAATCGACTCGATTAAGGAGGCGGGTTATCAGCCACGAGTACAGTCGGCTGAAATTCCGGTCATCGGAATGACCTGTGGCTCCTGCGTATCCCGGGTTGAGCGGGCATTGAACAAGCAACCCGGCATGGTCAAGGCCAGTGTCAATCTGACTACCCAGAAAGCGTTTGTGGAGTTCCTGTCTGACACCTTGTCAGTGCCGCGAATTCATCAGGCTATCCGCGACGCAGGGTATGAACCTCAGGAGCCGGACGCCAATAGCGAAACGGAAGAGCAGGACAGGGAGGGCATCGACCTCCGCCGGAAGGTGCTCTTCGCTGCGGCGCTGACTATTCCGGTTGTTCTGATTGCCATGGGTAAAATGATCCCTGCTCTTGAGGCTCTATATGTCAGTGTCTTACCCCATCGGGGATGGATGGCAATTGAGTGGCTACTAACCACGCCGGTGTTGTTTTATGCCGGACTGAGGTTTTTCCGGTCCGGGTACACTGAATTGCGCCATGCCAATCCTGGCATGAACAGCCTGGTTATGATCGGCACCAGCGCTGCCTATTTCTACTCCGTAGCAGCACTGCTGGTTCCAGGATTCTTTCCCGCCGGTACCGCCGAAAGCTATTTTGAGGCAGCGGCAGTAATCGTGACGCTCATTCTGCTGGGACGCTACTTCGAGCACGTCGCCAAAGGCCGGACGTCGGAGGCGATCAAAAAACTTCTGCAACTGCAGGCCAAGACCGCCCGTGTCATTCGGGACGGGGAGGCCGTCGAAGTGTCCATTGAAGCCGTGGTACCTGGCGACCGTATCCAGGTGCGCCCGGGAGAGCGGGTTCCTGTTGATGGCGTGGTGGAAGAAGGCCAATCCTACGTGGACGAGTCCATGATCAGCGGCGAGCCCGTGCCCGTGGCCAAGCAGAAAGACGCCGAGCTGGTGGGTGGAACCATTAATAAGAACGGTTCCCTGACGTTCCGGGCTACCAGGGTCGGTGCGGACACCGTTCTGGCACAGATCATCAGAATGGTGGAATCGGCTCAGGCTGATAAACCCCCGATTCAGGCGCTGGCCGACAAGATTGCGGGAATTTTCGTTCCCGTGGTGATCGTACTGGCGATTCTGACGTTCATCACCTGGTTCAGCTTCGGGCCCGAGCCGGCCCTGTCCTTTGCCTTCGTCACGACGGTCAGCGTGCTGCTGATTGCCTGTCCCTGCGCGATGGGCCTGGCCACGCCAACAGCTATTATGGTCGGAACCGGTAAGGGTGCCGGAATGGGCGTGCTGTTCCGCAAAGGGGCGGCCCTGGAGACACTGTCTCGAATGGACACCATCGTCCTCGATAAAACCGGCACCCTGACTCGGGGCCAGCCTGAGCTGACAGATTTCATCCTGGTGGAAGGCCGCGAGGATGAGGTCCTGGCCTGGGTTGCGGCTGTGGAGACCGAAAGTGAACATCCCATCGGGGAAGCCATCGTCAAGGGCGCAAGGGATCGGGGGCTCACGTTACCCGCGATCAGTGAATTCCAGGCGGAGCCGGGCTATGGCATTCAGGCACAGGTGGCCGGACACCGAATCAATGTGGGCGCGGACCGTTATATGCGCCGCCTCGGTATCGACCTGGCCAGCGTCGCAGATGATGCGGTGTCACTCGCTGAAAAAGCCAAATCCCCGCTGTATGTTGCCGTCGACGGACGCCTCGCCGCGCTGATTGCCGTGGCCGATCCGCTCAAGAACGGCTCGGTGGAAGCGATTGCTGCGCTCAAGTCATCAGGGCTCAGCGTGGCCATGCTCACCGGTGACAATCGCGCCACCGCCGAGGCGATTGCGCGGCAAGCCGGCATCGAACGGGTGCTTGCGGAGGTATTGCCGGACCAGAAAGCGGCCGAAGTGAAGCGCCTGCAAGATGAAGGTGCCCGGGTTGCTTTTGTGGGTGACGGTATTAATGACGCACCGGCCCTGGCGCAAGCCGATGTGGGTATCGCCATCGGCACCGGTACCGACATTGCCATTGAGGCCGGCGACGTGGTTCTGATGCGCGGCGACCTCCGGGGCATCGTGGATGCTGCAGCGCTCTCCCGGCGCACCCGCAAAACGATCCTCGGCAATTTTGTCTGGGCCTACGGATACAATCTGGCACTGATCCCCGTAGCCGCAGGTGTTCTGTTCCCGTTTACCGGTTACCTGCTCAACCCCATGCTGGCTGCGGGTGCTATGAGCCTTTCCAGTGTATTTGTGGTGACCAATTCCCTCCGGCTGGGCCGGTTCAAATCCAATAGCGGAAGCTCCGTGGAGAGCAGTATCAGCGAAAGCGGAGCCGCACAGGCCAGTGTCTCGTAAGAGGCCTGGCACACACAGAATCAGGAGATTGACATGATGACAAATGAGGCATGCATGTTTGGAATGGCGGGAATGGGGTTGATATCCCTTTTGCTCATCGTCGCCCTGGTACTTGGCGTCGCAGCCCTCGGCAAGTACCTGTTTTCGAAAAACAGGGACGATTCTGGACGCGCGAGTAAGAACGCCAGAGGAGACTATGACTACCACCCTGAACCATGAATTTCATCGGGTACCCATGGCAGGCATGGGAGTTAGACCGAACGCAAAAGCAAAAGTAGTCGGGGTTCTGCTCTTGCTGGTTGCACTGGCTGCGATCTATTGGGTCATGCTGGAGACCGGAGCATTGACCACCGTGACCAACAAGGCGGCCTTGTCGGAATGGATTGACCAACTGGGGTATTGGGGGCCGGTGGGTATCATTGGCCTGATGATCACGGCCATTGTCCTGAGCCCGATCCCCAGCGCCCCGATCGCCATGGTTGCCGGGGCGGCTTATGGCTCCTTCTGGGGGACGGTTGTCGTGGTTATCGGCGCTGAGGCGGGGGCTCTGATCGCCTTTGCCATTGCCCGATCCCTGGGATACGACGTCATCCATCGCTGGGGGCGGGTACGTCCGGTATTGGAGTGGCTGGGCAAGGACCGCTCCCAGGGCGGGTTGATGTTTGTCATTTTTACATCAAGACTTGTGCCCTTTATCTCTTTCGATGGGGTCAGCTATGCAGCGGGCCTGACACCACTCGCGTTCTGGCGCTTCGTGGTTGCAACGCTGGCCGGTGTTATTCCGACAGCCTATCTGATCACTGCGTTTGGTGGCTTGCTCATGGCCTCCGAGTCCGGGGTGGTGACGGTGCTTCTGATCCTGGTCAGTGGCATTACCCTGTTGCCGATTGTTGCGAAGCTGCTTTTGACCCGACGTCGGGGGTGAAAGAGCGTGTTCCAGCAGTAAAATCCGGAGGAGCTTGTGAGTGTAGGCTTAGTCATATTTTGTCAATGGAAGAGAATGGAGACGCGAGGATGAGTAGTTTCTGTGTGCTTGGCGCCTCCATCAATGTGGGTTACAGTGGACCTTGCTTTTCCACACGTGAAAGGCAGTAACTGTTCTGTAATCGGGATTTCGATGCAATGACCAAGCGGCTTTTGGGACTGACAGCCATGCTGCTCGCAGCTTATTTCCTTGTTTCACAGGTGGGTGCTGCGACTTCTCATGGAGTGGAGCCCATGGGTGAAGCTTGTGTCCTTTTGCCGGATGCTCGGGAAATGCCTGACTGCTCGAGGCTCCTGGCTCAGGGTAGCTGTAGCAGCACGTGTATCTCTTCCCATGTCGGCAAATCTGCAATTCTGGATTTGCCGATATTATCGTCCTCTCTTTTTCCCTGGGACCATTCTTCACATTCTGGCCGTGTACTTTCAGGGCCAGACCCCTTTCCTCCCAAATATTCAGCAATTTCCTGAACCTTTGATCGCATGGGGGCTCGCTTCGAGCGCCTGCCGTTCGATCTAGCGGTATGCCACCACGTAGTCAGCTACACCTGGTGGCTTCTTGTTGAATGATGAATACATAAAGATGGGAGCGTCCCTGTGATGTCACTCTGTATGGAACACCCGGCGCGGGGTATGACCGTGCTATTCCGTAAGCTTTCGATAGCACTTTTTTTGAGTTTGTTTGCGGCTCTCGCGTATGCGTCACCAACGATGGACCCGGGAATCGAGGCGCTTCAGAAAAAAGTCGGTTTTACGGTAATTGAACGCTTCTCCACACCAGTTGGGGGCGTGACCGGTTATGTTGTAAAGACCGGGGATGGAAAAGCCGGAATCATCTATGGTGTCGGTGACTACACTTTTTCCGGTGCGCTTCTGGAGAGCGACGGCACCGATCTGACTCGTCAGTACACGACACGCTATATATCAGAGCCAATGTATGCCTCCGTTGCCGAGAAGCTTTCCCGGGATACTCACTTAGTCAGCGAGGGCGGAAAGAATGCCCCGGAAATCTATGTGTTCGCGGATCCCAATTGCATCTTTTGTCACAAATTCTGGCAGCAAACCCGAGATTGGGTAGCGCAGGGGAAAGTCAGGTTGCACTGGGTCATGGTTGGTTTTCTCAAGCCCTCCAGCCTGGGCTTCTCCGCCGCAATCATGAATGCAGAGGATCGGGCCGGAGCGCTCCAGGCGTTCGAGGAGAACTTTGGTAACAATGGTAGCGGGGAGGGCATTTCCGAGCTCACGCCCGTACCGGCGAACCTCAAGGCGGCGCTTGAGCAGCACAGCAAGTGGATGGCCGAACTGGGTTTCAGTGGAACGCCAGGGCTGCTGTTCAAAGACACGAGTGGCCAATGGCAAGGCCAGACCGGCGTGCCTGGGCAGGAAGCGCTGGGAAGGGCGCTGGGGATAGCTGAGTGATGGATCAGTTGCCCTCATTACTCATTGCCGGCCAGATCATGATGGCGGTTATGGCAGGTCTACTGCTGAACCTGACGCCCTGCGTGTTGCCCGCCATCCCCATCAAGGTCCGGACCATCCTGCGGGAGGCTGGCGGCCAGAGGTCCCATCGGGTGCTGGCCGCAATGGCATTCACGGCTGGAACACTCACCTTTTTCCTGACGCTGGGCGGCCTGACCGCACTGCTGCAGTGGAACTGGGGCACGTTGTTCCAGTCAACGCTATTCGTGGCCGTCCTGGTTGCGTTGATGGTCGGGTTTGCGGTGATTACCTGGCTCGATCTGCCCATCCCCGTCCCGACATTCGCCGCCTCGGCGCATGGCCGGCGTTACTTTGAAGCCTATGTGTCCGGGCTGTTGAGTGCGATCCTGGCCGCGCCCTGCGCGGGACCTTTCCTCGGTGGCGTTCTGGCCTTTGCCGTTACCCAGCCGGCGCCGGTCATCATGGGGATATTCGGCAGTATCGGGCTGGGGCTGTCGTTGCCCTACGCGGTACTGATGCTCAGGCCCGAGTGGCTGAGCCGGTTGCCCAAGGCGGGCCCCTGGACCGTAGCCATTCGTGAAGTGCTCGCGCTGATATTGCTGGCCGCCGCCGTGTTTTTCAGCGCGAGCCTGGTGCCCAAAGCGGTATACCCCTTGCTGTGGTGGGCCTGGCTGGCGCTGGTGCTGGTCTGGGGTCTCCGCCGTTTCGTTCAGGGGAATGGTGCCGTGCGCGTGATCACTGCAACGGCGACAGGCCTTGCCTTGGCGGTGACAGTGGTATTCGCATCTCCGTTGGGCAGCGGCGAAGACGAGCTTGTCTGGCAACCCTACTCAGCAGAACTCCTGGAAGAAACAAAAGCCCGTGGCACGCCGTATTTGCTGGAGTTCACTGCGGACTGGTGCATCAACTGCAAAGTCCTGGAGCGCACCGTGTATAAAGAGCCCGCTGTGGCCGAAGCCGTGGAGCGGGCCGGCATGGTGCCGATTCAGGTGGATGTGACAGCAAGCGATCCCGAAAAAGACGCATTGTTAACCGCGACTGGTGGGCAAGCTTTGCCTTTTGCGGCGATTTTTGACGCTGACGGCACCGTTGTCGCCCGTTTCACTGGGCTCTTTGATACCGACAGCCTGGTCGAGGCGATCAACCGCACCGAGAATTCACAACGCTAGCTACTGGAGATGAACCATGACAACCCGACCCAAAGTATTGCTGACCGGCGTAGCGGTTTTTCTGATCGCGATCGCGGCGTTCATGTTGATCGGTACCAATTCCGGAAATGCTCCTGGCTCAGCCCAGCTTGAACAAGCCAGTTCTGACCCCCAGGCACCAGTTGCTCGCACGGGGTTGGCAGATTCTTCCGATAAGGTCCGCCTCAATCTTGCGGAAGGCGGCAAAGCCCTGATAGGGGAGACCGGTGAAATTGTTCTGACACTGGACATTGAACCGGGCTGGCACGTGAACGCCAACCCGGCCTCCATGGAATTCCTGATTCCCACCGTCGCCAGTTCCTCGGTCAACGGTCAGTCGCTTGACATCCCGACCCAGTACCCCCGCGGCAGGGTCAGTGACATTGTGCTGGGTGACACCGCCCTGGAGGTGTACGACGACGGTGCGAGTATCCGGCTGCTGCCCGACGAAAAACAGGCCGCCGCGCTGAAAGAGGCAGGCAAGCTTGACATGGCAGTGCGGGTGCAGGCCTGCAGTGACGAGGGCGTTTGCCTGGCACCGGCTGACCTGCCCGTTGCGCTGAATCTGGACGATACCAAGCCACAATAATCCATGACTTCTTTCGAAAAGAACTCAAATGGAGAATGACAGTGAACAGCTTATTCAGAGTATTCCTGATTGCCGTGGTTGCCCTGGGCAGCACCAATGCCATGGCCCATTCCATGGAGGATGTGGAGGCCTCGTTGAACGAGAAAGAGCGGTATGCCCAGTTTGTGGATCAGCCGGCCCCTGAATTTGATCTTACAGGCGTTGATGGCAATACCCTTTCCCTTGCCGACTTAAACGGCAAAACCGTTGTGCTCAATTTTCTCTACACGCGCTGTACCGAGGCCTGCCCTTTTCATATGAACCTGATACGGCAGTTGCAAACCGGGGTTGAAGAAGAAGGACTGAGTGAAGAGGTGGTGTTCATCACCATTGCCACGGACCGGGAAGATATTGCCGGGACCCGGGACAACATGCGCGCGTATGGCGACAATTTCGACCTGAACCCCGATAATTGGCACTTTCTGTACCGGGGCGAAGGTGAACCGCCCGGGTTGACGTCGGAGCTCGCCAAAGCCTACGGCGTTCAGTTCAGGGATACGGGCGAGGGGGTACAGGTCCATGGTGTGGTAACCCACGTGATTGACCCGGAAGGTCAGATGCGGGCCCGGTTCCATGGATTGAAATTCAAGCCTGAGCATCTGGTGACCTACCTGACGGCCATTGCCAAAGGCCCCAACGCGGCAGCCGATGATGGGTTCTGGGGCCGACTGCACGGGCGAATTGAAGAGCTGTTACAGAGTGAGTAACGCGTGGGGCACCATGCGGGCAACAAACCGACCACTGTAATCAGGAGTAATGTCCAATGAGTCACCAGCGCATATCCGCCGCCCGGGGAATCGCCGTAGTCCTTTTCGCGCTTGCTATTTCCATAGCCGCTCCAGTTATGGCTGCAGGGAAGGTTCCGAAGTCCGTGGGGCCCCAGGGGTTCCTGATCTGGGAGTCCCCTCGCACTCTGCCCGAGCTGGCTTTTGAGGACGAAGACGGCAGGCCGCTGACACTGGCTGACTTTAAGGGTAAGGCGATATTGCTCAATATCTGGGCGACCTGGTGCCTGCCTTGCCGTGAGGAAATGCCGACGCTTGACTCACTCCAGGCTCAACTGGGCGGCGAGCAATTTGAAGTGGTCGCGCTGTCCGTTGACCACGCAGGCATCAGCGTTGTTGAAAAATTCTACCGGGAAACAAGCATTCAGCATCTTCGCCAGTATATTGATCCGTCCACACTGGCGACCTCAACGCTAGGCATAGAAGGTGTTCCTACAACGCTGCTGATTGATCATGACGGTCGCGAAATTGGCCGCCTGGTCGGTGCCGCGGAATGGGACAGCCCGGCCATGGTGGATTTGATGACCCGCACCATTGATGGGGTTCCGGACTGACCGAGGTCACTCCCACTGGATGTCTGTCTTTGCAGAGATAAGGCAATGACCAAACCAAAGACTTTATTGAACCCATGGCTCGGCTCCGTAGCGATAAAGCCAGGCATGGGCGCCTTCCATGGAGAGTCGGGAGACAATAAGCCCCATAAACATTGGGCTCATCAAATCGTGATCGGTTTTGACGCAAGCGTTGAAGTCATGTCCGGTGAAACACGGTGCGAGGGAAGGGGGTTATGGATACCAGCTGGAGTTACCCATCAATTAAAACTGTCCAGGGTACTGTGTATTTACATCGATCCAAACCTAGATGTCTGCAATGCTTTACTGCCTTATATCAAAAACCCGTCGAAGCGATCCATCCGGGCACTCGATGAGGATTTCATTACGGAGTGTTTGTCTCGCTTTACTGGCACCGAAAACCTGTTAATTGCACTGAAAGCTTTCGAGCGACAATACCGGGGCGGTAAGCCATCTGGTCCAAAGAGCAGGTTGAGCGACGTTTTAGAAGCATTGAATGCCGAAGCATCGGGAGGACGATCAGTCTCACGAGCCGAGTTGGCGAAAATGGTTTGCCTTTCTCCAAGCCATTTTTCCCACTGGTTTACCGAATGTACCGGTTTACCTTTGCGCAGCTATAGAAAGTGGCTAAAGCTACTAACCGGGTTTGAGTTATCGCGCGAGATGTCACTTACTGATGCAGCAATTGCTTCGGGATTTTCTGATCAAGCCCATTTCTGCAGGTCTGTTACTGAGGCATTTGGCGTTTCCCCAACGGTTATTCAACGGCTTTTATCCAAATAATCAGCTTTTTCGTTCAATTTGGCTGCGTGCATCCGTGAGATGCTGAACGCTCTAGTTAGCGAGGGCTGTTGGAATGATTCGTAACGTAATGTGGTTAGTTAGGCTTTTGTATTTGCCGTTGTTTTTGCTCGTGGGTAATGGTGTTGCTGTCTATCTCGTTGCCGAAGGTTTCAACGCCGGTTGGCTGGGGTTGTTGATCCTGGTGTTTATAGGGATTTCTTTCGCCACTGAAAGACTTATCCCCTATGATCGGGCGTTCAATGAGCCTCAACAGGATCAGCGGCGCGATGTGCTCCATGCACTCATGAACGAGTCGCTTAATGTTATTGGCATAGCTGTACTCCCATTAATTGCAGGATTGCTCGTTCTGGCACCGATCTGGCCTTCCAGCTGGCCACTGGTTTTCCAATTGCTGTTGGCAATCCTTATTTCTGATATTGGTATCACCCTGGCGCATTTTGCCAGTCATCGCCTTCGGTTGCTGTGGCGCCTACATGCCATTCATCACAGCGTAAAACGGTTGTACGGCTTTAATGGGCTTATGAAACATCCACTGCATCAATTTATAGAAACAGTTGCCGGAACGACACCATTGCTCATTATAGGAGTACCGCAGAATGTCCTGATGTTGTTGGTGGTTGCAGTTGTACTCCAGTTGCTACTGCAACACTCGAATGTAGCGTATTTTACCGGACCGCTGAAAAAGGTTCTCGCAATCAACTCCGTGCATCGTTTCCATCATTTGAATACGGCAAAAGAGGGTGATGTGAACTTCGGGCTTTTTACCACCTTGACTGATCGCTTTTTAGGCACGGCTTACTTCGATTCCGAGCGAACGATCGGCACTAAGGATCTCGGTATTGCTTCAGAGCCGAATTACCCAACGAACTACTGGCAACAGTTGATGCAGCCTTTTCAACGAAACAGGAGATGATGAGGTGCTTGCTCCATCTGCCGACTACTCAGGCTCCGTGTTGTCGAAAAGATCTGCCAGGAAGCGGATTTTCAACATCTGCGCAAGTATATTGATTCGCCCACACTGGTTACCCCAATACTTGGCATAAATGCCTCAGGCTACTGCTGCATGCTTTCTTCACTGAGCCCTTCGAGAACCCCACAGGCTCCAATGTCCCGATCATCGTTGCAACTCGCTCTCAACGACGTGAGTTGTTTCTCCAGTACCTGAAGATCGGTTATCCGAGACCGTACATGAGCGAGGTGATCATCAAGCAAGGTGTTGATGGCCCTGCAAGGCTGATGGGGCGCGCCCTGATAACGCTGTAACTCATGAATTTCAGCGAGTGACAGCTCGAGTATTCTGCAGCGCCGGATAAAGGCCAGTCGCTCAACATGCCGTTCAGTGTAAATACGGTAGCCGTTGTCCTGACGATCCGGCGGTGGTAACAAGCCCTCTCGCTCATAGAAACGGATGGTCTGGGTGTCAACCCCTACGGACCGCGCCAACTGACCAATGCGCATCGGGTGTCTCCTCAACAAATGGTATCTGTTCTATTGACCTTATAGTGACTATATAGTTTTAAATCATAATCCGACAATACCCAAGTGGAGCCGTATCATGAGTAAACCCTGTGAAGACGCCTGTGGCTGCGACGCAACACCCGCCGAGGGTAATGCCGGGTCGGAGGCCTCTGAAGCGTCCGGCAACTGGATCAGTGTGTATACCGTACCGAAGATGGATTGTCCTTCGGAGGAACGGATGATTCGCCTGGCCCTGAACGGTTTTGAAGACATTCGCGGGCTGTCCTTCGACCTGTCTGATCGGCGGTTGAAGGTTGTGCACGATGGCGAGGCTGAGCCTATCACCTCGAAGCTGGCAACCCTCGGGCTGGGAGCTTCGCTTCAGGAAACGGCCGCTGCCGACCCTGAGTCAATCAAGGCGGTCGGGGATACGGCTATCTCTGCCGAGCAGGAGTCCGGCACCCTGCGTTGGTTGCTCGGTATCAATGCTGTCCTGTTTGTGGTGGAAATGACGGCCGGCCTGATCGCGCACTCCACCGGTTTGATTGCAGAATCCCTGGACAATTTTGCCGACGCGGCCGTGTATGGGCTCGCCCTGTATGCGGTTGGGCACAGCGTGAAAATGCAGGTGCGTGCGGCGCATCTTGCGGGCGTACTCCAACTGATACTGGCTGTGGGCGTACTCGCAGAGGTGGTGAGGCGCTTTGTCTTCGGCAGTGAGCCTGAGTCGCTGGTAATGATGGGGATTGCGTTCATCGCATTGATCGCCAACACCACCTGTCTGCTGCTGATATCCAAACATCGGAAGGGCGGTGCCCACATGAAGGCGAGCTGGATATTCTCAGCCAACGATGTGGTGATCAATCTGGGGGTCATTACCGCTGGCGCCCTGGTCGCGTGGACTGGCTCCAATTATCCGGACCTTATCATCGGCAGCATCGCGGGGATTATCGTACTCAACGGTGCCAGGCGCATCCTGGCGCTCAAGGGTTAAACAATGTCCATCGTTGCCAAAAAACTCTTGCCGTATGGCCTGCTGGCTATTTCGGGCCTGATTGCGGCGTCTGATCAGGTTGTAAAATGGTCGGTCCAGCAGTCAATGGCGTATGGCGAGTCGATTCCGGTGACCCCGTTCTTTAACTGGGTGCATGTCTGGAACACCGGTGCCGCATTCAGCCTGTTTGCCGATGGCGGAGGTTGGCAGCGGTACTTTCTTATCTCAGTCGCGGTAGTTGTCTCGATTGTACTGATCGGGCTGATTCTTCAGTGCCGCCGCAGGGGAGAAGCCATCGCGTACAGCCTTATTCTTGGCGGTGCCATGGGCAACCTGATTGACCGGATATTTCGTGGCTATGTTGTGGATTCCTTTGATGTCTATTGGCAATCCTGGCACTGGCCAGCCTTTAACCTTGCCGATATCGCCATTGTGCTGGGCACCGTGCTTTTCCTCTATGTCAGTTTTATACCCGAAAAATCGGGCACGAACGTCGAGCTCGATGGATCAGGCTAAAAAACATCTGACAAACGCCTTGACCTTAAAGTTGACTTTAAAGATATCGTCTGTACTGACAAACCGAGAACGACAGCCAAAGCAAAGGAGAATGAAACGATGACATTGCAACTTGGAGAAACCGCTCCCGATTTCACCGTCGCATCCACCGAAGGGAACATTCAGTTTCATGAGTGGCTGGGAGACGACTGGGCCGTGCTGTTTTCACACCCCGCCGACTACACCCCCGTCTGTACCACAGAGCTCGGTGCCTTCGCGAAGCGTAAGGACGAGTTCGCCAGTCGCGGTGTAAAGCTGATCGGGGTCTCCGTCGACCCGCTCGACTCCCATAAAGACTGGGCGAAGGATATCGAGAAAACCCAGGGCAAGGGGCTCAATTTTCCCCTGTTGGCAGACAAGGATCAGGTGGTTGCCGACCAGTACGGAATGATCCATCCAAAAGCCGATCCCAAGGTGACTGTTCGAACGGTATTCATTATCGATTCCGCGAAAAAAATCCGTCTGATGCTGACGTATCCGCCCAGCACCGGGCGCAATCTGGACGAGATCCTGCGCGTCATTGATTCGCTCCAACTGACCGACAACCACAAAGTGGCCACGCCGGTGGACTGGAAGAATGGCGAGGATGTGATCATCGTTCCGTCGCTCTCCAACGAAGAGGCCAAAGAGCGCTTCCCCGACGGATGGGATGAGCAGACACCGTATCTGCGCGTTACCCGCCAACCTGGTCGGAAGTAATAGAGAATTCGTCAGCTGGCCTTGTGGCTGGCTGACGAAGCAATACCTGAGAAACCTTCACCGATAGGTTCGGTCATCGCCGAACCCGCAACCGAACACGGCCCCGAAATGCTTACCCTGACAATCCCTGAAGTTGGTCTCTTCGCGTTATTGATTGCACTTTGCCTGTCGCTGCTTCAGGCGACCGTGCCCTTGCTGGGAGCCGCCACCCGGCGCCCGTTGTGGATGGCATTTGCAGAGCCCATGGCATGGGGGCAATTTGTTTTTCTACTGGTTTCTTATGCCAGCCTGACCGCCAGTTTTCTTCTGGATGATTTCAGCGTGGATTATGTGGCCCGTAATTCCAACTCGATGCTGCCCTGGTACTACAAGTTCACCGCCGTCTGGGGCTCTCATGAAGGCTCGGTGCTGTTATGGAGTCTGATTCTCAGTGGCTGGGGCTTTGCCGTCAGTCTGTTTTCCCGCCAGTTGCCACGGGATATGCTGGCACGGGTTCTGGGAGTTCTGGGTGTCGTCAGCGCAGGGTTCCTGCTTTTCATCGTCGTTACGTCCAGTCCCTTTGATCGCCTGTTGCCGGGCATGCCAGCCGACGGTGCCGATCTGAATCCGTTGTTGCAGGATGTTGGCCTGATCATCCATCCGCCGATGCTTTACATGGGCTATGTGGGTTTTTCAGTGGTCTTTGCTTTTGCCATCGCTGCGCTGATCGAAGGGCGTCTCGATGCGGCCTGGACGCGCTGGGTTCGGCCGTGGACCAACATTGCCTGGGCCTTTCTGACCCTCGGCATCGCTCTGGGTAGCTGGTGGGCCTACTATGAGCTGGGTTGGGGCGGCTGGTGGTTCTGGGATCCGGTGGAAAATGCATCGCTCCTGCCCTGGCTGAGCGGGACAGCGCTGATACATTCACTGGCGGTCACGGAAAAACGCGGCACGTTCAAGAGCTGGACGGCACTGCTGGCGATTTTCACGTTCTCACTCTCGTTACTGGGCACCTTCCTGGTGCGCTCAGGGGTACTGACCTCGGTTCATGCCTTTGCCAATGATCCATCTCGGGGGCTCTTCATTCTGGCGTTGCTGGGAATAACGGTCGGCGTCTCGCTTTTGATCTTTGCGCTACGGGCGCCGCGAATGAGCGCCAATGCGGGCTTTAGCTGGCTTTCCCGGGATGCTCTGTTGCTGATCAACAATATTTTGCTGGTCATCATGACGATCACGGTCCTGATGGGCACCCTGTACCCCTTGATCCTGGATGCACTCGGGCTGGGCAAGGTCAGTATCGGCGCGCCTTACTTTAATAGCCTGTTCGTGCCACTGACCGTCATGCTGTGTGCCTTTATGGGGCTGGGGCCGGTCTCACGCTGGAAGCAGATGCCCGGTCGGGAGCTGTTCCGGCGACTACTGGGGGCGGGCTTGGCCGCACTGGCGATTGCGATATCGATACCGTTTCTTTACAACGGCCAGTGGAATGTCGCCGTGGCGCTGGGGATGGTGGCGGCCCTGTGGGTAGTACTGGCGTTGGTGCGCGACCTGTTTGATAAAGTCCGCAATGCGTCCTCTGCGCTGTCCGGATTGCGTAAGTTGACCCCTTCATACTGGGGCATGGTGGTCGGCCACGTGGGCCTGGCCGTCACCATCGTGGGCGTGGTGATGGTGTCGAACTACGCCATGGAGCGTAATGTGCGGCTTGATATCGGTGAGCAGGTGAATCTGGGCGGGTACGATTTTACGCTGACCGAACTGGGCGAGCGTCGGGGGCCCAACTTCCTCGCCGATACGGCGACCATCGAGGTTGCCCGTGAAGGCCGGATTGTCACCACCCTGTACCCGGAGAAGCGCCTGTACATTGCCCGAGGGCAGCCGATGACCGATGTCGCACTCGACCCCGGCCTGTTGCGGGACCTTTACGTGGCCATGGGGGAGGAACTGGACGACGGCAGCTGGGCAATGCGCCTACAGGTCAAGCCATTTGTACGCTGGCTTTGGCTGGGTGCGCTGCTGATGGCCTCCGGGGGCGTGCTGGCCGTGGCAGACCGTCGCTACCGTCGCCGCCGTGCAGCCGCAGCTGACCGCGAATCGATGAGGCCGGCACGCGAGGTTCGCGCATGATGCGTCGCCTGTTGCTGCTGCTTCCGTTTGTGGTGTTCCTTGGCCTGGCCTTCTTTTTGTACCGGGGGCTTTCGCTGGATCCCAGTGCTCGCGAGTCAGCCCTGATAGGCCAGGCGTTTCCCGCGTTCACGCTCCCGACGCTGGAGGACCCTGATACCGAGGTGGATGAATCCCTGCTTCGCGGGCAGATATCTCTGGTCAATGTCTGGGCATCCTGGTGCCCGACCTGCAAGGAGGAAATGCCCCAGCTACTGGCGCTCTCCGAGCGCGGCATTCAGATGGTGGGCATCAACTATAAAGACGCCCGTGACCTGGGGCGACAGTTTCTCGAAGAGTTCGGAAAACCTTTCGAGGTCAACATCTTCGATCCTGCCGGTGACCTGGGTTTTGAAATTGGCGTGTATGGCGTGCCCGAAACCTTCCTGGTCGACGCAGACGGTATCGTTCGATACAAGCACGTTGGGTACATAACGCCCGCCCAGGTGGATGAAGTCATGATGGAGGTAGAGAAATGGCGCTAACCCTGAAGATCCGTTGCTGTGTGGTCATCGTGCTTTTGATGGCCTCGTTCCAGTCGATGGCGGATACGGCAATTGATGCGCGTCATTTCGAGGATCCGGTGATGGCGGAGCGTTATCGCGACCTTACGGCGTCATTGCGGTGCCCTAAATGTGATGCTCAAGCCATCGACAGCTCCGATTCGCCGGTGGCGGCGGACATGCGGGAGCGGGTAGCGCTGATGCTTCATGAGGGGCGTGCGGATAAGGAAATTCTTGATTTCATGGCTAATCGTTTTGGCGAGTTCGTTCTTTACAATCCGCGCCTTGACGGGCGCACGTGGCTGCTTTGGGCATTGCCGGCAGCGCTGGTAGCAGGAGGCGCCCTGGTTGTGATTGCCTTTGTCCGGGCACGCAGGCACCGGCGAGTGCGGCCGCTCTCCGAGGAGGAGCGTACCCGCCTGTCCTCTTTGATTCATCGTCATCGTGAGAGGTCGGAATGACTATGCTCTGGTTAAGTATCGGCACACTGTTGCTTATAGCGCTGTGGTTCCTGAGTCTACCGTTGCGAAGAGCAAGGGCGATCCATGACTGGCAGCAGCGGTTTGAGGCCGATGATCACGCTGAGGCGCAAAACCTGGCCGTCTATGAACGCCGGCTTTCAGCCCTGAAAAGCGCCCGCGATCGCGGCGAGATTGACGTCGCCCGTTTTGAAGAAGGCCGCCACGAGCTGGACCGCAATCTGCTGGAGGACACCGAGGCCCATCGCCGAATGCCTCTCAGGCGCCCCCTGTCAGGACGTTTGATGATTCCACTGGTGATAACGGCAGTCATGGCTGCCAGCATGATCGGCTATCGATGGCTGGGTGCCGATGGCGATCTGGCGCTGCATGCCGCCCAGCAGGACGTGCTCAACACGCCCGGTGCCTCAATGAAAACCCTGGTTGGTCGGCTCGAAGAGGAAGCCGGGACTCAGCCGGATAATCCCAAGGTCTGGTCCTTGCTGTTTCCGCTTTACCAGAAGATCGGTCAACCGGGTCAGGCGATTGACGCCCTGGAACGACTGATCGAACTGGAAGGCCGCAGAGTAGATCTTCTGGCCCAACTGGCTCAGATAAAATTCTTTGTGGCCGGGCGCAGCCTGACCGATGAAGTGCATGCGCTGATCGACGAAATACTCGACAAGGATCCACGTGAGCCAACGGCGCTGGGCATACTGGGGGTCGAGGCCTTTGACGACGGCCGCTATGAACAGGCGATCAATTACTGGCGCCGGGCATTGGCTGGCTTCGGCGATAACGAGTCCGCACAGGCCATGCGCAGCGGTATCGCTGTTGCCAGGCAACGATTGGAGGAGACAGCCAATGGAGCGGAACGTGTTACTGATTGAAACCCTAACGCACGTTCACACACGAAATCAGGGAAGCTTATGCTTCAGTATCCTCAAATAGACCCGGTAGCCATTGCACTGGGCCCACTGAAAATCCATTGGTACGGCCTGATGTACCTTGTCGGTTTTCTTGCGGCCTGGTGGCTGGGGCGTCGTCGGGCTCATCGACTCGGGTTGAACGCAGACGCTGTTGAAACATTGATTTTCTACTGCGCGATGGGGGTCATTCTCGGTGGCCGCGTCGGTTACGCGCTCTTCTACGGTTTTGACAAGCTGGCAGACAACCCGCTCTGGCTGCTCAAGATCTGGGAAGGGGGCATGAGTTTTCACGGCGGCTTGACCGGCGTCCTGATTGCAGCCTTGGTCTTCGCCCGCAAGCAGAACCTGCGGTTTTTCCAACTCACGGATTTTATAGCGCCACTGGTGCCAATTGGCCTGGGGGCGGGGCGCCTTGGCAACTTTATCAACCACGAGCTCCCGGGGCGGGTCAGCGACGTGCCCTGGGCCATGGTGTTCCCGAATATGGGGTCGGCGCCACGCCACCCGTCGTCACTGTATGAGTTTGCCCTGGAAGGTGTTGTGCTGTTTGTGGTGCTGTGGTGGTTCTCACGCCACCCTCGTCGGATGGGCGCAACGTCCGGCCTGTTCCTGTTGCTCTACGGAATTTTCCGTTTTGCGGTCGAGTTTGTTCGCCTCCCCGACCCGCAACTGGGGTTCATCGCCCTCGGCTGGGTGACCATGGGGCAACTGCTGACCCTGCCGATGATCCTTGGAGGCCTTGCATTAATTGCCAGGTCAAGACGTCAACCGATCAATAAAGCGGAGGTGGCGACAGCCAGGGAAAACCTAACATGACAGAAACTATTGGTCATTCGGGAGCCTGGGGCATAGCGGCGATCATGATCGTGCTGATCTCCTGGGTCATGTATCGTTGGCTCGCTCCCAGAACATGGCAGGAGTGGGGCAGTGCCGGGGTGGTGCAGGCGTTCATAATCGCATTGTATGCGGAGATGTACGGCTTCCCTCTCACTGTCTATTTGCTCGTGCGGTTCTTCGATCTGGACGGTAGTAACCTCAGCGCGAATCTCTGGTCCTCGCTGCTTGGTGTCGGCGAAGTGGGCATGCTTATCTCAATGTTGCTTGGCTATACTGTTGCTGTGACTGGCATCGGTATTTTTCTGCAGGGATGGCGCGAACTTCATCGTGCACACCAACAAGGGCGTCTTGCAACGAATGGGCTCTATGGTTTGGTGAGGCACCCGCAGTATACGGGCCTTTTTCTCATCCTGTTCGGGGAGGGGATTGTGCACTGGCCGACGCTGTTCTCCGTCAGTCTGTTTCCCATCATTGTCCTTGCCTACAGCTTGCTCGCACGGCATGAAGAGCGACAGGTCATTGAGCGGTTCGGTGAGGAGTACCGGGCCTATCAGCAGGAAGTGCCAAGGTTTATTCCGCGATTGAGCCGACTCGCAAAGATCATCGGCAGGTCCAGCTCAGGTTTGGGCAAGACCAAGAAGCCTTAGCCGTAGGTGATGCCCGGGCTCTCGTGAACTGTCACTGGAATATCACTGCCTCCCGTTCAGTGGGTTTATGGCCACTGTTGCGATTAACGGTCGTGAAATGGATTTTGCTAGACATGATGTTTTGACCTGCCCGTTTCAACATAATCCACGCTGTTGAGATGGGCAGGTCAAAACATCATGTCTAGTTGGGGTGACCTTGAGGGCGAAATTAAAGAGTGGTGGTAATTGAGGTGAGGATTTTTTGTTTTGATGTGTAATAAATAGCCGATCACCATTAATAATAGGTGGTCGACTATTTATTTCGTTTAATTATTCCGGAATTTTTAAAAGTAAGCATGGTGCCGAGTGGCGACTATCTGACTCATTGACTTTTCAGTTCTCCTCGAATTGCTTGGGATTCGCTCATATCTATTTGGGCTTGTTTATCCTGCATGCAGGGCATTTCCATACTTTTGGAAATTCCCGTTTTGTCAGGATAACTACGCGCTTCATTGATGCGATCTGCCAAACCCGAATTAGCAGTGGCCATAGTTGAAAATAATGTTGCGATTGCGGCTGTGATAATTACTTTCTTCATGATGTTTTCCTGTGTTTCAAATTACCGGTTGAGTAATTCGTGTCGGTTTAAGATTTGTGTGGTTTAATGACTCGTGGTCAGCTTGCCGACTGCTCAATAGCGGAGTCAGTCGGTGCTGAGTTCCCATGCGTTAAATTTGCCGAAAAGATCACCTTGCGGTATTTTTTTGTTTGGCTTTCAGAGCCCTATGGTAAGCTCGGCCCTCTTTTGTCATCATTTTCAGGCGGGCCTCCATGCCTATCTCCGACATTGCATAAAGCGTCATTTCTCTGTGTAAGCGTTCCATATCTTCATTCTGGAGAATGTTCTCAATGGATTGTTTGTCCATCTCTTGGCTATGAATAGCCTTTTTATCTGTACTCTCTGACATGTTGCCAGCTAATGCGGATGTTGAAATGGTCACTGCAGTTGCAAAAATAAGTATTTTCTTCATGAATTTACCTTGGTTTAGTTTATTGCTTAATTAAATTGCCAGTTCGAACGGGGTTTGGCGTTTCTTCCATCGGGGTATCTATTGAAAATACCATTGGCTGAAAACTTAGTGTTACTCGCCTTTCTCATTCTGCTGACGAAAGAGAGGCTATCTTTGAAGCCAACTTTAAGGTCAAGCTCTATCGTCGATTTTTTGGTGGAGCGAAAGAGAACAATTTTTTGACTATTGCCCCGCCGCTTAAATTCCCATACTCCCTGCTCGCTAAATGTCTTGACCTTAAAGTTGGCTTCAAAGATAAGCTCCTTTCCTGATCGATACTAAACGGTTCTATTAGCGTTCTGACGACCAAGCAGGGTGTGTAGTAAGCCCGCCACATGGGCAACAGAAAAGAATGCCTTTATCGCATGCTGACTCATACACACCCGACGCACAGAGGTTAAATCAGGACAGTGAGGACCGCTTCTTTGGAGAGAGAGAGTGACGACAGCTTTTTCAAGGATTGCCGGCGACTACGATGATCTCTGGCTTTTAACCAATGGCTACCGGAACTGGATGCTGAACAAGACTCTTGGGCATTTGAGCATGCGAAGGAATAGTAAATTCGCGGACCTGGGAGGTGGAACCGGTATATTTGCTCACCTTCTGAAGCTGGGGGTGCCGCTTGAGTCTGACGCCATATGCGTGGATCCCTCCGACGCCATGCTCTTGAACGCTGAGCAGTACCGAGGCCTCCAGACATACTGTGAATCAGCTGAAACGTTTGCCCATAGGCAGGTGCCACTGGACCGGATTCTTATCAAGGAATCGATCCATCACGTCCGGAATCGTCAGAGTTTTTGGGGGAAAATAAGCTCAAGTTTAAGGCCCGATGGCCGAGTTTTGGTGGTGACGCGGCCCAGTTTGCCCGAGCTCCCTCTTTTCAAGCGGGCGGTGAATGCCTTTTCAGAGAGCCAGCCGGAACTTGAAACTATTCTCGAAGAAATCACCAGTTCTTCTGGTCTCAGAGCTGTGACAAACACGGAGCAGTACCACGTCCAGATCCCGAAAGAGCGTTGGTATGCAATGCTTCGAGCTCGGTTTATGTCGAGTCTGGCAGGCTTTACTCCCGATGAAATTGAGGACGGTATCCTGGAAGTCGACAGCCAGATTGACGGAGATCAGGTCCGCTTCACTGATCGTTTGTTCTTCGTGGTTATTGAGCATGAGCCACAATGACCAAGCTGATGTCGCCTTACGTGATATCCGGTTTATGCGTAAGACTTTACGGTCGAGTGTGCTCGTACGGGAAGTTAACAGGTGATGGCGCGGATGATTAATACAGCTCGCTTTTGAGAATAACAGATGGATCCTTCTATATTTGGTTTCTCCCCCTATGTGGCCGCATTCGTATTTGGTCTACTTGGAGGCGCGCACTGCATCGGCATGTGCGGCGGTATCATGGGGGCACTGACCTTTTCGGTACCTCCCGAGCTCCGGCGCCCCCACCGTGTACTTGGATTGCTGCTGGGCTTTAATGCAGGCCGCATTGTCAGCTATATGGTTGTCGGGGCCCTGGTTGGTTTGGTAGGAGCCGGGCTGAGTCATGCTCTGGACAGTATTGCTCTCGTGTTGAGAGTTGTGGCCGCCTTCATGTTGATACTCATGGCTTTATACATCGCCAACTGGTGGAAGGGTCTGGTTAGAATCGAGGCCGTTGGCCGCCATGTATGGGCGTTTGTTGCTCCTGCCGCAAAGCGGTTTATGCCGGTTGTCCGGGCGCGCCAGGCATTCGGTTTGGGCGCAGTCTGGGGATGGATGCCCTGCGGCCTGATTTACTCAATGCTTGCCTGGAGCCTTTCGATTGCAGAGCCGCTCCAGGGAGCCGCACTGATGGGTGCGTTCGGGCTTGGCACCTTGCCGACGGTTCTGGCGACCGGTGTGGCAGCGCGACGTATCTCGGGCTGGATTCGGAATCCGGCGACACGAACTGTGGCTGCTCTATTGATCATCTCGTTTGCCACCTGGCAACTGTGGCATTTGCAAACCATGAGCGCCATGAATTGAACATTGGAGCTCCTGTTACATAGCCAAGGTGCGTGGAAGGAACTTTCACTTTCCATGCAATCAAAAAAACATGAGAACGTTGATCTTGTGTAGAGGTAATCATTTTTTGCTTTGCAGGCTTGTACGAAAGACTGATAAAGAGGGGTGGGGAAATGAAAGTCAATGAAATTGCAAACTTGGCGAAGGTCTCGCCGGACACCGTTCGGTTCTATAACCGTAAAGGACTACTCCGGCCACGAAAAGATCCCCGGAACGGGTACTATGTGTATAGTTCGGAAGACCTTCGGCGTTTACGGTTTGTTCGCATGGCTAATAAACTGGGTTGGAACCTGAGTGAAGTCAAAGTCATTTTGAGTCAAGGTACGGAAGATGGCTTCGCTGGCGACGATCTGGAGAAACTATTTACGGACGGCTTTTGCAGACTGGATCAGGAGCTAAAGGAGCTCGCGCGACTTCGTGATGACATGAAAGCTACAATCCAGCTTTGGAGGCAGATGCCTGACGGCGTCCCCAATGGCCATTCTGTCCGAAAATTAATTGAGCAGTGGAGCTAATGCCAGTCCTGACTATTAATCGCTTGACCTTTGTGAAGCGTGCGTCTTACTATCTCGAAAACTTTTGAAAACTCAACTACCTGAGTCATTCCATTTGCCCTGTTCGACAGTTCGTCAAACCGTCATAAACCTGCTGGTGCTGATCATAGCGATGCAGCCGTTGCTGGCGTTCGGGCAATTCACGACAGAAACAACGCAATCTCCTTCCTGGTCCGATGAAGTGATGATAATGGGTTGTTGTGACTCTGGTTTAACCAGCACTGCTGGGCACCCGGAAAAAGATGCAGCCTGTGGCGATATGGCCTCAGCGGATTGCGCGCTCGCGGCCAGTCTGGGCAGTTGTGGTGCCATGCTATCCGCACTGGTCTCCGAGAAAGATTATCCGCCAGCACAGTCCTCCTCTGGCTCTACGCTTCTTCATACCCTCGATGGCTATCTGAGCATCATCCTCAATACCCTCACACCCCCTCCCAATTCCTCAAAAGCCTGAACTGAGTCTTTAATTTGCACGTTAACCCTGCCCCCAGGGCACGAGCGAGCGTTCAAAAGCTTTAAACGAGGAAATACCAATGCGCATTGCCCTGATCGTGACAGTGATCGCTGTCGCCTTTGGTCTTGGCTGGCTGTCCAGTCAACAAACCATGCCGATGTCTCAGTCATCCGGTTCTGGTAACCCTGCTGAGGAATCATCTGATAGTAAGCCCCTGTACTGGGTTGCACCTATGGATGCCAACTACCGCCGTGACAAGCCCGGCAAGTCTCCCATGGGAATGGACCTCGTACCGGTTTACGAACAAGAAAACACCGGGCGGGACGATGGCGGGGTGCAGATAAACCCTGCAGTCAGAGCCAATCTCGGTGTTAGAACCGAGGCGGTGTCCCGGGGTGTGGTTTCTGTTCCGGTTCGAACCGTGGGCTACGTCACCGACGATGAAGACCAATTGATCCACGTTCACAGCCGCATTGCCGGCTGGGTTGAGGTGCTGCACGTGCGCTCACTGGGGGAAGCGGTCGACCGTGGTGAGCCGCTGTATGAGATCTATTCACCGGAGCTGGTAAATGCGCAACAGGAATTTCTGATGTCTGAGCGCATGAGCCGGGGTTCGCAGTCGGGGGCAACTGGGGGAAAACTGCGTGCGCTTGGCATGACAGACGCCCAGATCGCCAACCTGAAAAAAACCGGAAAAATCCGCGAGCGCATCACCGTGTTTGCCCCCGGCTCTGGCTATGTGGCCGCCTTGCCCGTCCGTGCGGGTATGTACGTGCGCCCGGATACCGAAATCATGGCCATTGGCAGCCGCGATACGGTGTGGGTGATCGCCGAGTTTTTCGAACGTCAGTCCGGGCTGGTCATGGCCGGCCAGGCCGTTGAATTCGCCACACCCTCCATGCCGGGCACCCGTTGGGAAGCCACCATTGACTACGTCTATCCGGAGCTGGATGCGAAAACGCGGACTCTGCGGGCTCGGTTGCGCGTCCCCAATCCCGATGGCCGGCTGCGCCCCAATATGTTCGTGAATCTCACCATGGATGCTCCTATTGGCGACGACCTGCTCACTATCCCACGCCCGGCGCTGATCCAGCGAAGCGACAGTCAGCACGTGCTGCTGGCAGAAGATGACGGGTATTTTCGTCCGGTGCCCGTCAAGACCGGCCAGGAAGCAGGCGACAGGATCGTCATTCTCGAGGGGCTAACGGAAGGGCAGCAGGTGGTGGTGTCCGCCCAGTTCCTAATTGACTCGGAAACCAGCCTTGAGGCCGCCATGCTGCGACTGGAACCCGAGGAGCAGAACACTACCGGCATGACCGATACGGACAACTCTGCGCCCGAGCTGTTTGAAGCCACTGGCCGGATTACAGAGCTGGATACCGAGAATGCTTCAGTCACGCTGGATCACGGCCCGATAGCCGACCTTGGCTGGCCGGCCATGACGATGGCGTTTGATCTTGCCGAATCCGTCGAAACGGGTGCATTGGCCACCGATCAGACTGTCACCTTTGGATTCCGCGAGACGCCGGAAGGCTATCTGGTGGAACGCATCGAACCTGCGCAAGACGCGCAATAACCACTGGAGAAAACCATGAAACTGAAAACCCTGATGACGGCTGTTGTGTTCGGATTATCTCTGGGGCCTGCTCTGGCCGCGGCCGATAACAACATGGGCTCGATGTCCGGCATGGACACCAAAGAGTCCGCTGGCCCGGTCCAGAGCCGGGGTGTGATCACCGCGATCAGCACCGAAAAACGCAAAGTAACACTGAAGCATGAGCCCATTCCTGAGCTGAACTGGCCGAGCATGACCATGGGCTTTTCCGTGGCTCCCGAGGTGGACCTGAACGGCCTGAGCAAGGACGACGCCGTGGCCTTCACCCTGACGCCCGCTGGCAAGGGCCAGCAAGTGACTTCGATCAGTAAACAGTAGCGATAGCCCGGGGGCGGCCATTGTAGTCGCCCCCGGCCATCACCAAACCGGATTCAGCTCATGATTAACGCCATTATCCAGTGGTCACTCCATAACCGTTTTTTTGTGTTGCTTGCCACCCTCATCCTGACGGGGTGGGGGTTCTATTCCGTCAAAGAAACACCCATTGACGCCATCCCGGACCTATCGGATGTACAGGTGATCGTCAAAACTCCCTACCCGGGCCAGGCACCCCAGGTGGTGGAAGACCAGGTGACCTATCCCCTGACCACCGCCATGCTGTCGGTACCGGGCGCCAAGACTGTTCGGGGTTATTCCTTTTTTGGCGATTCCTTCGTTTACGTGATTTTTGATGACGACACCGATCTGTACTGGGCCCGCTCCCGGGTATTGGAATACCTGAGCCAGGTGGCCGGGCAATTGCCTGATGCCGCTAAACCAGAGCTGGGGCCGGATGCGACCGGCGTTGGCTGGGTATACTCCTACGCCCTGGTGGACCGCACCGGTCAGCATGACCTGTCGGAACTGCGGGCTATTCAGGACTGGTTCCTGAAATTTGAACTGCAGACCGTGCCCGGTGTATCCGAGGTGGCCAGTGTCGGTGGGATGGTCAAGCAGTATCAGGTGGTGGTGAACCCGGACCGACTGAGAGCCCACAATGTCACGCTGCAGCGCATTCATGCCGCCATCAACAGCGCCAACCAGGAAACCGGCGCCTCCGTCGTGGAAATGGCCGAGGCGGAATACATGGTCAGGGTTACCGGCTATCTGCAGAACGAGGATGATCTGCGCCAGGTGCCGCTGGGTGTTAATGACAATGGCAAGCCCCTGTTGCTGAAGGATGTGGCAGATATCCAGTTAGGGCCCCAGATACGTCGGGGTATCGCCGAACTGAATGGAGAAGGCGAGGTGGCCGGGGGCATCGTAGTGATGCGCTTCGGCGAAAACGCACTGGAAACCATTCAGGGAGTTAAACAACGGCTTGAGGAGATCAAGGCCAGCCTCCCGGATGGGGTAGAAGTCGTGCCCACCTACGATCGTTCCACGCTGATCAACAACGCCGTGGACAATCTGTATGGAAAGCTGCTGCAGGAATTCCTGGTGGTCATCCTGATCTGCGCGGTGTTCCTGTTTCACCTTCGTTCCTCGCTGGTGGTCATCGTCAGCCTGCCCGTAGGTATCCTTGCGGCGTTCGTGGTGATGCACGCCCAGGGCATCAACGCCAATATCATGTCCCTCGGGGGTATTGCCATTGCCATCGGCGCCATGGTGGACGGGGCCATCGTGATGGTGGAGAACGTCCATAAACACATGGAGCGAACCCCGCTGACACCGGAAAACCGATGGGCCGTGATGTCGCGGGCTGCGGGTGAGGTGGGGCCGGCGCTGTTTTTCTCACTGATGATCATCACCGTGAGCTTTCTGCCGGTCTTCACCCTGGAGGCTCAGGAGGGCAAGCTCTTCGCGCCCCTGGCGTTCACCAAAACCTACGCCATGGCAGCCGCGGCGGGGCTGGCCATTACCCTGGTGCCGGTGCTGATGGGCTATTTTATCCGTGGCAAGGTATTGCCAGAGCATCGCAATCCCATCAACCGACTGCTGATCGCCCTGTACCGACCGGCTATCGGCTGGGCCCTGCGACGGCCGGCATTGATGCTTGCCGGAGGCCTGGTGGTGTTGATCATCGGCTTCTGGCCGGCCAATAAGCTGGGCAGCGAATTCATGCCCCCCCTGGACGAGGGGGACCTGATGTATATGCCCACCACCTATCCCGGTATCTCCATTGGCAAGGCCCGGCAGATCCTGCAACAGACCGACAAGCTGATCGCCAGTATTCCGGAAGTGGAAACGGTATTCGGCAAAATCGGCCGCGCCGAGACGGCCACCGATCCGGCCCCGCTGACCATGATTGAGACCTTTATCCAGTTCAAACCACGGGACCAGTGGCGACCCGGCGTGACCCCCGAGTCCCTGCGCCGGGAACTGGACAAAACCGTCAGACTTCCGGGCCTTACTAACGCCTGGGTCATGCCGATCAAAACCCGCATCGACATGCTCTCCACCGGCATCAAGACCCCGGTGGGCATCAAGGTGGCCGGCCCTGACTTGGCAGTGATCCAGGGTATAGGGGAGGAACTGGAACGGGTGCTGACTGACATACCCGGCACAGCCTCAGCGTTTTCAGAGCGGGTGGCCGGAGGACGTTATATCAAGGTGGATATAAAGCGCGAGGCTGCCGCTCGTTTCGGGCTGAATATCGCAGACATTCAATCGGTCGTACGTACCGCGATTGGCGGCATGAACGTGGCCAGCACGGTGGAGGGTCTGGAGCGCTATCCCATCAATCTGCGCTATCCCCAAGGTTACCGGGATTCGGTGGAGCAGATGCGCCTGCTGCCGATGGTGACACCCAATGGCCAGCGTATCGCGCTGGCGGATGTGGCGGATATCCGGATCGACAAGGGGCCGCCCATGATCAAGTCGGAAAACGCCCGTATCAATGGCTGGACTCTGGTGGATATCGAGGGCCGGGATCTGGGCAGTTGGGTAAGGGAGGCGCAGTCCGTGGTGCAGAAACAGATCGATCTGCCCGCCGGCTATTCTCTGGCCTGGTCCGGCCAATATGAGTACATGCAGCGTGCCAAGGAACGCCTGACGCTGGTGGTCCCGCTGACCCTGGCGATCATCATCATCCTGTTGTACCTGAACTTTCGCAACCTGACAGAGGTGGGCATTATCCTCGGCACCCTGCCATTCGGCATGATCGGCGGCATTTGGCTGATGTATCTGCTGGGTTACAACCTCTCCGTGGCCGTGGCCGTCGGTTTTATTGCCCTGGCCGGAGTCGCTGTGGAGATCGGTGTACTGATGCTGGTGTACCTGAACCAGTCCCTGCAAAACGCTTTGGAAACTGTCGATCATCAGCCAGGGAAGTTATCGGCGGATGCCCTGCGCCAGGCCATCAGCCACGGGGCTGCGCAACGTGTGCGCCCGATCATGATGACCTTCGCTGCCATTGTGGCTGGCCTGGTGCCGATCATGCTGGGCAGTGGGACCGGCTCGGAAGTGATGCAACGGATTGCTGGCCCGATGATCGGTGGCATGGTCACCACGTTGATACTGACCCTGCTGCTGATTCCGGTGATTTTCTATCTCTGGCAGCGCGCACGGCTGAAAAAAATCGCCAAAAAAGGAACATTCCGATGATTAGACCCATTGGCATTCAAACCGTTTTGATCCTGCTGATCACAATGGCCTTGCCGATAAACGCCGAACCTATTGAGGTCGTTGACGATTGGGTTCAAGAGGCTCTGACCAATAACGCGACTCTGGGCGCGCAAAGATCTGTCGCCGAAATGTCAGAAGCCAAAGTGGAGGGCTCAGATACTTGGGCCGACCCGGTCATCAAGTATGGCATTGCGCCTGAAACTCTAGAAGGACCTAATACAGTTGGGCATCGCTTTGAGGTGAGCCAACAGCTGCCCTGGCCGGATCATCTGTCGGCGTCTCGCAAGGCAGCGGAGGCCGGAATGCTTGCCGCCAAGCAGGAGACTCAGTGGCTAATAAGGCAGCTGACAGCTCGCGTTAAGGAGGCGTATGCATATTGGTGGTATGCCTATGAAGCGATCAAGCTCCATCATGAGACACGCGCTTTGGTCGAGCAACTGGCCACCGTAACGGAACAGAGGCTTGACTATGGCATCGGCTCGCAAAGTGAAATGCTCAGGGTCAAAACGGAGTTGGACACTCTAGATGCCAGACTAGTAGAGCTGCAAGCGGAAAAGGCCGGGCTAGCCAGCGACCTGATTCCTCTGCTTGGGCATCGTCCGACGGGGGCCAGTTTGCAACTGATGGCGCCATCTGAAACGCTTCTGTTCGCCGATGGACAGTTGGAACCAGATCATCCGCTGATTCGTGCAGCCGAGGCGAGGGAAGCCGAGGCGCGCGCCAGGCTGGATGTTGCCGAAGTCGATCGTAGACCTACGTTCACAGCAAATGCCGGCTATAACAGCCTGTGGGCTGACGAGAGAAAACGTTGGGTTGTCGGCATTGGCGTTCGGATTCCATTTAGTGGGCAGCGCCAGCACAGCGCCGTTCGAAAGGCGACTGCCGAAGCCTCACAAAAACGATGGCTGGCCACTCAGGCTCAGCGGGAATGGCGGGCCTCGATCGCTAAACTGAGGGCAAGCGTTGAGGCCGGCCATGGTCGCCTGAACATCCTCAACGAGCGACACTTGCCAAACCAGCGCGCGCACTGGGAAGCCAGTCTGAACGAGCTGGCCAGTGGCACTGGCAGACTGGAGGACGCGATAAATAGCGCAAGACAGCTTACTGGGGCCAAACTCCGTCGAGCTGGGGTGATCCGTGATCTATATGGTGCCTCGGCCGGGTACGAAGCCCTGATACCGGTGCGTACTATCAATGCGTTAAATTAAAGAGGTAATTCAATGGTCAAGTCTTCGGGCATTTTGGATAGCACCAGAAAGTTCCATTCCAAATGCCCGAAGACTCGAAAAAACCACTTGGACCAAAACTCATGAACCTTCCTGAATGTTCGCTTTGCGACCAAACCTAAAATTACTGATCGATTTTGTTTGCTCAAATATAGCAGGGTAGGTGTGCCACAGAGATGGTGGGCCGGAAACCGTCCAAAGATCACGTTAATGGGTGGTGATGTATCCGCCTACAATGACTGGGCACTGCCAAGGCGCCATTTGGGCACAGGCGCAATAATCGAGAAAAATTCCTATTTTTAATCTTGCTGTGCAAGGGTCACTGATGGCATAGGAGGTTTTCAAATTGCTCAGCTGAGAGTGATTTAGGCTAGGGGGTTATTATGATGATAACTCGCTGATTTGCCGAGTTAATGGCCCGCCCGTCAGGATTCGAACCTGAGGCCTTCGCCTCCGGCGTGTCGTAGATCCGCTCAAAGAGGTCGATCGGTGGGAAATGACAGGAGGTGATGTGGTGTGCCCGCCACTAGGGAAGGACCAGTTACGGGGTAGGCCTCACGTCCAACCCCGTTTCGCATCGAAGTAACGTCTGGCCTGCATCAGATGCTTCATCGAACCCCGGGCCATGAAGTCCAGGGCGGATGACCCAGAGAAAGGGACTTCACTGGTTGGCAGCCGAACCCGGCGATTGGCACGCTCCGCCGATGGGTACATCACTCTCAGTGACTTGTAGATCCCCATGATGTAGCTGATGCGCTCCAGCGTGTCCCGAGAGAGCTTGATGTGGGGGAGCTTCTGGTACTTGGAAAGCGTGGTCCGGGAGATACCGCCGAGCATTTGCATCATCTCTTCTTGGGAGCAACCCCACTCATGGCAGATGTTGAAGAAGCCTTTGAGGGCAACATGCCCGCGCAGAGCCTCGGCATCGGAGGTTTCGGGTTGTCTCTCGTTCTGTTGGGCCATTGCGAAAGTACCCTCATATGACTTTGAATAAACATTTTAGAAAAGATTTGCCCATATGTGCACATTTTTAAGTGCGGTCCCAGTCCGAAAACACGCTCTTTCGGGTCGTCTGAAGCAGCAATTAGAGCCGGATTTTTCTGACAATGAGCGGTACTGTAACGGGGTCATGCATAGCTGGTACCTAGGCTAGGAGTGTCGACTGCACTGGGGCAGGTCCATGGCTCATCCGCTACCGCCCAATTTTCTCTGTCAACTCTTTTAGTTGATCCTGCACCTGTCGTAGCTGACGAGTAATTTCATCTCTTTCATCATGAGCGTCCTGAGCCTGTTTGGCGTTTTGTTCCTCGCTCATTACTTCCAGAATGGCACCGATCATCATGTTCAGGAATACAAATGCAGTTAAGAAGATAAACGTCAAATAATAGATCCAGCTCAGCGGATAGAATTCCATCGTCTGATACATTATATCTGTCCAATCCTCAAAGGTTGCCACCCGGAAGAGCGTGAGCATCGCAATGGATAAATCACCCCAGAGAAACTCGTCCACGTTAGCGAAGAGCATCGAGCCCATTGCGGCATAGATGTAAAATATGATGAACATCAGCAGGGCGATGTATCCCATGCGGGGAATAGCTTTGAGCAGTGAATTAATCAAAAATCTTAGTTCCGGGACGACAGAGACTAGCCGCAACACTCGGAATATTCGGAGTAGTCTCCCTAGCAGAATCGCTTCTGAGTTATCCAAGGGGACGAGGCTACCAATGACCACGAGAGTGTCGAAAATATTCCAGCCATCGAGAAAGAAACGACGTTTTACTGGGCAGGCGGAAAATCGGAACAGAATTTCTAACAAAAAAAATACTGTGATTGCATTGTCAAAAAACGTCAACGATTTCTCGAATATCGGAGGTAGGTCGTAGGTTTTAGCGCCAATAGTTAGAGCCGATAGCACAATGATTGCGATAACTACGCCCTGAAAAATTGGGCTCGCCTCAATGCTTCGCAACTTGGAAAAAACAAGAGACTGAGAGTATGCATTTGATTCCATTTGATTAATTCTCTTCGGAAATGCAGGAGGTCTGTGATTCTACTCGCACTTCATCGTCTTTCGCGGCTTTGCGGCGCCGTGGCTCGCAGACCCTTAGATCCGGCAATATGGGAATTGACCGCCACGTGCAAAAGAACTTTCTACAAAATTGCCTAAACAGTACTTTGTTCAAGGTATTGCAATGTGCCAATGGCCGATATCAACTCGTTCAGCCATTACTCATTATTGCTCAGGCAATCCCTAGTTTCTTTTTTATCGGGAGAGGAAGCTCGTCATATATTTCATTCAGCGGCTCTTCGAGCCGCATTTTCAGCTCATCATAACGATGTTCGGCTAATCGGACTCGTTCAATCAAATCCTCTTTCTTGCTCCGATGCATTCCGCCTGGCGTAGGACTTTGAGCCCGTTTCAGTTTTTCGTTTTTTGCCTTTTCCAGTTCTGAGTTAACTGCCTCAATGTACTGTGCTAGATCGCCTGAAAAACTTGAGGTGTTCATCAGGGCGGATCGATTCATTCCCAGCGTCCTTGCTACCTCAGAACCTTTAATTTGATAGTGTTTCTTAATTGAGAAATCGGTGCTTGTTCGGTGGCGTCTTATAAAGAGTTCCTTTTCGCGTCTTAACTCCTCAACACATTTCCATGCCGCCCCGCTGGCGTTTTTTTCCGATACCCAGCTCGGGGGATTTTCCCCTGTTTCTTTAGCTGCTTTCTCTAAACGATCTTTCAGATACCCCATTACCATCATGCAGCCCTCAATCGATAGTTCTCTAGGGCGGTCTCCAATTCCGGGAGTGCTTCGTGTGTTGCGTTTAGTGTTCGGAGATGGCGTGCAGTATTGCTAACCAGTTCGTAGGAGGAGTGCTTGAAAATACCCGGTACAACAGGATCATTGAGGGCCTCGACATGGTGAATAATTGTAAGCAACATCCACTCTACATTCTGGGTCTGCATGAAATTGTGGAGGCATCCGAGGCATAATTCTGGCGACGCATTGTGGCGCATCGGTTCGCCACCTTCAGCGCATTTGGCTTTGTGGCGCGTCCGGCGCATCAGAAGGCAGTAGCCCCAAGGATTAGCTTTAATGTTTTCGATTTCCTTTGTCGCCAATTGGTCTGCGAGCTCCATTTGCTGCTCGGAACTTAGTACCTGGGTTGAACGTGATAGTCGCCGAAGCAGCTTGTTCATCTGACCAGCGTATCCCTCTCCGTGGTGTTGGATGTAGTTTCTTACTAACGAGTGGATTACCCTGAGTTTTGCACGCTGATGGCCTGCGCGGTTGTCCTTGTTGCGGATATAGGAGAGCCACATGGTGCGACTAATGTGCTTAAACTGGGAGCGAATCATCCAGCCGGCATCCCCATCAAAACGCCGATAAATAGCCTCAGCCCACATATGCCGAAACGCATGAGGGCTCGGATACAGCGCCTCAGCCAATAGCTCGTTCATCAGCACTCTTCCAACTACTGCATTGGATTTGCATTCTTTGTCGCTTAATGAGGACAGCCAGGTCTTGGTTTCATCGGAGAGTTGAGTATCAAGAAGTGCAGCCCAATCGGAGCGCAATACGCCGTGCCGATATTGTAATACCCAATCGCTAGCTTCACTGTTCTTGGTCCATGCAAACGAGAGCATTGGCCATTGTTCGCGAACCTGTCGCCGGGCCTCCTGTAAATTTTCGTCTACGGTGAAACTGTTCCACTCCGCGGCGCCTTTAATTTTAAGAAGGCGCTCTCGTTCCTGATGTTGTGCCATTGTAAGAACGTTGCCCGAGGCTTCGATTTGGGTCAGTGTTTGCCATGATTTCCAGTCGTCGATCGCCTCGAAACCTGGATACTTAAAAACAAAATGAGGCCACAGTGCTGTAACAGCGATATTAACCGCTATACTGGAATCGAATTGATTTCTCTTCGAAGATTTCGTTGAATACAGACATGGTTGATTTTCCTCCGTGCAGTTAAGGCGCTTTAGTCGTTCAATAATTGTAATCGTGCTGAAAGTCACCTCACGTAATTCACGGACTTGCCCATTGGTTTTGTGCACATACCAATCGATCTGGTATCGGTGAGGAAAGGCGTACTCATCAAGTTTGTCTTTGTTGTGAGTTTGCTGAATCGCCGTAAAAGGGAAACCGAACTCGCTTTTCCGCCACCCTGTTAATGCCGCAACGTTGGTTAATCCGGCCTTTGCGACTCGGTTAATAAATTGTCCCAGCAGGCCTCGTTTATTTGCTTTAGTTTCGTGTACAGCTCCCTCCGGTTGAAGGTCAAAAGACTTAAAAAATGCAACCGTGGGCGAAAAATTGGGCATGTCATCGCATCGCTGTTTGACTTCGTTCAATGCCTCTAAAAAAGAAGACCATGACACGTCTTCGTGACATCCGTGAAGGAGGCGCTGCGTTTCTTTCTGGTCACGAGTCTGAAGCCAGTTCCAAATCACAACTCGCAAGCGGTCTACGTTGTCTGGAGACGCGGCCAATCGAAATTTGAATGCGATTTCTCTCAATATATCCTCTTCCAAGAGCTTACATTCAAAGCGAGTCTGCCGATGGAGAGACCAGAAATGTTTGAGCACGACTGGCTGGATGCGGCGGATATATCTCGGACTTAGCGAAGAAAATTCCTCAGGGGAATTGCCTTCGAGAATCCGGGGTAGAATGGCTTTCAGTGTTTGAGGTTTGATCTTGAGTTTTTTGGCAATTTTCGGCAATTCTTGTTGTGTTTGTCGCAGGGCTATAGCGAGTGGAGCATGTTCTTCGAAAAAGTTCAGACAGTGCTCCACGTAATAGCGACCGTGATCCAGCGTAAGTAGGTTAAAGCTTTTCCCTTGCCTCCAGTCTTGGTAAGTGAGCTCGCCGTCTGCTATTTCGGGAATAAGTGTTTTTAAGGTAGCGCTAACCTGCGCTTCTGAGATTTTTCGGCTGATTAAGGGTAACCCCATTTCCTCACAAACTGTTTTCAGGTTTTGCAAGGTTGGCCTCTGGAGTGTCAGCTTGCCCTTTAATACTCTTGATGGAACTGGACCTTCGCGAGACCAAGTATGAGTCAAAACAAATTTTATGAGGTTTGGAAGGTTTTCACGGGTGATGACATCGGCATTATGTTCTGCCATGGCCCACATCCAGAGCATGAGGTTTCGGAAAATAAGGGGGTAAGTCGAAATTGTTAAATGTTCGGCGAGTAATGTCCAAAGACCTTTGACCAACAATACTGAGTTGACACCCCTCAAATGTTTCCACTCCGGATAGGCACGGGAAAGAGCCAAAGTCTCGTTAAAGTTTATGTTGTGAAGGTATTTGTTGTGGTCAATGAACGACCACGAATCGTCCATGAGAGAGTTATTATGGTTTCCAGGCAGCGCGCTCAAACGTGCGTCGAGTTCTCTACCATCAAGCCGGAACGATTCGTCTCGAGCAGTCAGAGTTGTCATTCTTGAGTCTCTAGAAAGTGATCAAACATGGGGGGGAGGTGGGGCTTAAGGTTGCGATACTGTTCTCGTGCGGCGCTTTCGGATCTCATCTTCTGCAATGTGCGAGTCATCCACTCCAACTGAACCAGCAGGGTTCGCTCTACCCAGTCTGGCCGAACAGTAAGCAGTTGCTTATATTTATTCTCGGCTTGGTCGATTGCATGTATGAACATTAGAGCCTGTTCGACAGTGTCAGGCACAATTATCAGACCGTCCGTTTCGTGTTGCTTTGAAGGAGGGTAGAGCGTTTGAACCTGAGCATTATCAGATCCTGTGGCATCAATTACTCGGCTGCGCAGCTCCAAATCTTTCAGGGCATTCGCCATCGAACTGACTGATGGCTGGTAAACGACATTTTCAAGATCATTGAGTATAAGGCGTGTGATTCGCCCTGCACGGTTTACAAAATCCTTATTTGCGTCGGTCAAGTAAGAATGTTTTTCTGTCCGAGACGTATGTGAGTGGTGATTGATAAGGTCTCCCTCACGGTATTGATCCGACCCAGCGTGAACCGCAGTAGTTTTTATATGAGTCAGACTGAATAAGACTGTGGGTAGGGGTCTAGAAACGGAATTTCTATAGTTTTCCAAGGTTCCATTACTTTTTCCTGTATTGGAATGCCAAGTCTCACTTCCTTCCTTTAGCGCCAAAACAGCATCCAAAAATATTGTTGGGGTGCCGACGGCTTTGGTTGCGTTAGCGATTCGGGATTGGAGTTGTGGTAATTGCCATAGGTTCCATAGCAATATCATATCTGTGTGCCTGGAGATGCTATTGGGGTTTTCAGTGATGTTGGGCATTGGTTTCTGTCTGGAGACATCGAAACTAAAAAGCCTCCCAGCATATGGCAGTCCATTGATGTAAGCATACTGTGCTTTGGTCCAGCAATCTGAGGCCATTAGCATGGCTGGTTCACGTGAAGATCCCGCTCGTCCTTTATAGTAGCGGCATTGCATTGCAATTAGGCGGCCAGAAGAATTGTGTTCGTAGGCGTAATCAGTGGTTTTGAGTTTATTGATATCGGTGGGTTGCACTGTTTCGCAGGCTACTAGCCAGGCCATTAGACACTCCTCCAAGGGAGAGTACGAATGCTGGTAGTCAGGGTGAAAAAGAGCAGGAGGCTGCCATGGTCGCGTGGGCTTTCCGTCGACATACGGCTTCCTCCTCAGTCCTCCAAGTCCTTCTCTCGCGATGAGGAGTTTGATTTGGGCTTGCTTGTCGGGCCTAGTGAAGTCGAGTAACAGCAGACGTGTTAAATCATCCGCCGGCTCACCATGTGCTTCGAAAGCGCCACAGCGCTGGAGTACGTTGATATTCCAACTCTCAAACCAACTATTTTGGGAGAGTTGTGGTTCGGTCATGCCCAGAGCCTGTTTTTGCCAACGTGCTCGTACTTCGAGCAGGTAAGATAGTGTCGCCGCCACTGTGACGCGAAAGCTTGTTAATAGCCGACTGGGACTCTCCAGTGACAAATATTTATGCTCACCGAGAATCGATCTTAACCAGGGCAAAGCGAGCCAGTCTGTAAGCGTGTAAGGCTCTGGATTTGCGTTTCTGGCTGCTTTTGACAGTCTTAAAAGCGTCGTCATGAAGGAGTATTCTTCCTCAGTCAGAGACTTGCTTCCGAGACCGGCTTTGAAAGCGGGAATAAGAGATTTAATTGGAGAACTCTTACAACCTTCGTCGTTCATCTTTGATGATTCGTAGTCTTTGAGGCATTGGTAGCGTCTGACCTCAAAAGTTTCGTGTTCAGTGTTGTTCAGCCAATTTACAAAGCCTTTGAAAGTTTCAAAACGGTCTATCTGGGATCTCTCAGTGAGGTTTCTAAACCACGATGTTTGAGAAGATGCGTAAAAAGTTTTGAATATGGCTCGGTGATATTGATTGTCGTGTTCCAACTCGATCGTTACAGTTGCACCAGATCGCCTTTTGAAAGCAATTCGGGTTGAGCTGATGCCAGCTGATGCCACTAATTTGGGCAAGATCTGATCAAAAGCCCTGCTCATTTCGTCGTCATAGGAAGATTCCTTAACCGTGTCGTTAAGTTCGGTCAAAAGATCCCCTCCATTTCTTGCATCTGTATGCGCATCCGTATGTACCGAGTCGTCACCTCTGGCGCATGACCGTTTTTGGTTATGGAGTGCCCAAGCCGCTGTGCAACGACAATAAGTGCTGCCGATTCGGAGCGTGTCTCTCTGCCTTCTGGGCCTGTGACTTCCTCATGAAACAGCTCAGTAGCAAATGTATGACGCAGATCATGAAACGAAAATTCAGGTTTGAGACCCGCCGCTTTTGCTCTTTTCCTGAAAACATTTGTGGCGTGGCTCTTGCTGATTTCCTTGCCAAGGCCACCTTGGTCGGTTCGGAGAAAAAAACTTTCATGATTGCTTGCACTGGCATCAATCAGCCATTGTCGCTCTGTCTCGTAGTATCGCTGCATATCGCGAAGAAGTTCACGATCAAAATAGATCCATCGCGACTTACCTGTTTTGGTATATCTGCCCTCTAACCAGAATTTGAACAGCTCGACGTTTTCAAAATCTTTATTGTTAAGTTGGAGAAATAGTTTTTGCAGAGCAGGTATGCGAAGACCTGGTAGCTCGGAGGTCCGCAGGCCAACCTCGAATCCCATTCGCATCATCAGCTTTTCAGCTAAAGTGCGGCAATGTCCAATCAATGCGCTGCGTGAGTGCCGAGGTATGTATTGGATGTAATGCTGTTTGGTACTGCTTTCGGCCATTGCCTGCCTCGTGCGTCTAGAGATTTCCAATCTCAAACGAGGCGTAAATTCCATGTAGTGGAGAAAGTTGTAGTAAGCGATAAGCGCTGATCGATGGGTGGCAAGCGATGAAGGTGACTTCAGTCGGCGAGCGAGGACTGCATTCAGATAGTGATTCACGAATCTTTCACTGCAGGAGGTTGACGCATGCATACCGGGTGTTTGGTCTTCCAAGCGACATTCCTCCAGGTAGCTTAGAAATTTTGCGAGAGCATATACATAGGCACGAATCGTCGAATCAGATATCGTCCTCTCAATTAATTCAACTTTTTCTCCACCATTTCTCTGCGTTGCTCCACTCGAGAAAAGTCGGGCTTCGAAAACAGTGTTGAATCGGGCAAGAAATGTAGTAAACAAAAGTGGCGCCAACGGTGGCTTCCAGCGTTCGTTATAGATCACCCAGTATGGCTCCAGCGGGTAGCCGTCATATGTTCTGTTTGCAAACTTTTCTACTTGGATGAGCACAACATAATCCAATAATTTAGTTATCATTAGTATAATCAGATTAAATGGATAAAGAACAACACTTTCTTAGACTGTTTTGTGATCTCGAAAACATCACATCGGTCCAATCCTCGAAGGTGGCCACCCGGAACAGGGTCAGCATGGCAATGGCCACATCTCCCCAGAGCTCCTCGTCCACGCTTGCGAAGAACATTGAGCCCATGGCCGCGTAGATATAGAAAATGATGAACATCAGCAGGGCGATGTAGCCCATGCGCGGAATCGCTTTTAACAGCGAGTTGATCAGGAACCGGAGTTCCGGGACTACGGACACCAGACGCAGCACCCGGAATACCCGCAACAGGCGTCCCAGCAGCACCGCTTCCGAGTTGTCCAGAGGAATCAGGCTGCCGATCACCACCAGGGTGTCGAACAGGTTCCAGCCGTCGAACAGAAATCGCTTTTTGTTGGCACACACGCCAAAGCGGAACAGGATTTCCACCAGGAAAAACAGGGTGATGGCGTTGTCCATGACGATCAGCGACTTCTCCACCAGGGGCGGCAAATCATAGGTTTTGGCGCCAATGGTTAGTGCCGACAGGATGATGATGGTGATGACTGCGCCCTGAAAAACCTTGCTGGACTCAATGCGGCGGAGTTTCTCGAAACCGGAGGCGGGGCTTAATTGGGACGACATGGCAGGCGGCGGCTCCAGATAATTCGCGGAAGGCCGAATTCTAAAGGGCCGGGACGGAATTGGATAGCCTGAATGACAGCCGACACCGGTTGCAAGGTGCGCAACTGTGCGCAATTAGCAGGATTTATTCAGCTTGATCAGAAATATTCATTCGTGCGATGGGCAAACCCTTCCCATAATCAGGTCACAAACAATAAAACCAAAAAGCGAGTGACATTCCATGGAAGATAGACCGGAGTTAGCCGGCTGGCGCTGGGGGCCGTTCACTTTCCGCGTGCCCTTTTACCACACGCGCCTGTGTTGGTCCGAGTTCCTGCAGGGGCTGTTTGTTTCTGCCGCCACAGGCCTGGCGCTGATCCCCGTGATGACCGCCTTCTTTGGCCTGAGTTTTGAAGAAGCCGTCGCATTGTCGATGATCCATGCCTCCCTGATTGCCTCGGCGGTGATCGTTTTCGGCGAGCCCTACGCTGGCGGCTGGATAACCCCCGCGCTGCCCCTGATTCTGGCGTTTGTGATAGGGGGCTACGAGGACCCGGTGAGCCGGTTCCAGGCGATGACCGCGCTGAGCCTGGTGTTTGCCTCGCTTGTCCTGTTTCTCGGGATAACCGGCCTGGGTCGTCGCTTTGTGATCTGGCTACCCGACACGCTCAAGGCCGGCATCATTCTCGGGGCGTCGATTGCTGCGCTCAAGCGGGTGTTCGTGGACGATGCCGAGCGCTTTCTGCTTGAACAGCCCATCGCCACGGGTCTTGCCTGTGCCATCTGTTTGATATTCACGTTCTCCATTCCGATGCAGAAGCTCAAGGAGCGCAGCCGGTTCTTCTTTATGTTGGGAGCCCTGGGCCTGCTGCCGGGCTTTCTGGCCGCGGCCATCGTCGGGCCCTTGGTTGGCGAGGTGGATTTCGATATTCAATGGGGAATTCTGGTGCCACCACTGGGCGAGGCATTGGCGAAGGTTTCTCCACTGGCCATCGGCTGGCCGTCCCAGGAGATGATTCTCCAGAGTATTCCGCTGGCACTGATTGCCTACATCATTCTGTTTGGCGATCTGGTCACCGGGAATGAAGTGCTGCGGGATGGCTTGAAGGTGCGCAAGGACGAGCACGTGGATATCAACCTGAACCGCACCCATTTCTCCCTGTCGATCCGTAACGCCATCATGGGTATTGTGGCGCCCTTCTTCCCGACCCAGGGAGCGGTGTGGACCGGCGTACATGTAATTGTGGTGCAGCGCTGGAAGCAGGGGCCGAAGGCCATGAACAGCTTGCACAGTGGCCTGGCCTCCTACTACCTGATGGGCCTGCCGTTCATCTTCTTCCTGTTGCCGCTGCTGACCGGGCTCAAACCGCTGCTGGGTGTTGCGCTGTCGCTGACTCTCGTGCTGACCGGTTTTGCCTGTGCTTACATTGCCATGTCGATCCCGAGGGACAATGCCTCAAGGGGTACGGTGGTTCTGATCGGCGCTGCTCTGGCGTTCTTTGAGCCATGGATGGGACTGTTGATTGGCGTGGTGGCAACCCTGGCTCTCGTGGGCTGGGATCGCAGCCCGGACCCGATTCCCCACGACGAGTGACGAGCTGATGGCAGATCCCTGGTGTCAGCCAGCCTGGCCCAGGATGATCTGCCATTCCTCCTCGCTCACGGGCATCACCGAGAGCCGGTTACCCTTGCGGACCAAAGGCAGGTCTTCGAGCCCGGCAATGGATTTCAGCCCATCCAGCGGGATCAGTCTCGACAGCGTGCGAACGTACTCCATGTCCACGGCTTGCCAGCGAGGCTTCTCAGCCGTGCTCTTGGCATCAAAATAGGGCGATTCAGGATCAAACTGGGTTGGATCGGGATAGGCGCTGCGAACGACCGTTACGATGCCGGCTATCCCGATGTGTTTGCAGCTGGAGTGGTAAAGAAAGACCTCGTCACCCTCTGCCATGCGGGCCAGAAAATTCCGGGCCTGGTAGTTACGCACGCCGTCCCAAGGAATCACCCCGTCCGGGGCTTTGGCAAAATCCTCGATGCCACATTCCGCGGGTTCTGATTTAACCAGCCACTTGGCCATTGCGCCCTCCGGTTAGTGATAAAACCTCGATTATAAGCCAAAAAAGCCCCCGAAGACGGGGGCAGAGAGGCGCAAGGTGATGTCTGTCTATGGCTTTTTCCGGTTCAGTGGATAAAACAGCTGTGGCGAGGCCAGTTCCGGCAAATCCGTTCTTTCCTCGTTGGCGGCCCACTCCACCCGCTCGGCAGAGCGGATCGCGTAGTGCATCCACGCCAGGGCAGCTGCAACGATCACAAACATCAGCATAAAGCAGCTCTGCCAGATGCCCGTAAGGTCGTTCAGTACGCCGAATGTCAGTGGCAGGATAAATCCACCAAGCCCGCCAATCATGCCCACCACACCGCCTACGGCACCGACATGCATGGGGTAGTAAACCGGAATGTGTTTGTACACCGCTGCCTTGCCCAGGGACATAAAGAATCCGAGGATAAAGATCAGGGTCACGAACATGGGCAGGTTCATGGCCAGGGTAAAGCGGATATCGCCATCAATGCCCTGAACGACGTAGTCGGTGGGCGGGTAGCTCAACAGAAACGTGCACAGAACCGACGCACCGAAGGTCCAGTACATCACCCGGCGGGCGCCGAAACGGTCAGACATCCAGCCGCCGAGAATCCGGAACAGCGAGGCCGGAATGGTGTAGAGCGCGGCAATGATACCGGCGGTTTTGATATCCAGGCCGTAGACGCCAATCAGGAAGTGCGGCAGCCAGAGCGCCAAAGCCACAAAGGCGCCGAATACAAAGAAGTAGTACAGGGCAAAGCGCCAGACCCTCAGCTCCCGCAGGGGTTCCATCTGCTCCAGGAAGGTTTTGGATTTGCTGCCAGCCCGCTCTGCGGCCAGGGGATCTTCCTTGGCCAACAGGATGAAAACAACACCCATGACTGCCAGCACCGTGGCGTAAATCTGTGCGGTGCTTTCCCAGCCGAATGCGACCAGCAGGAATGGCGCTCCGAAATTGGTCACCGCTGCGCCCACATTGCCCGCGCCGAAAATGCCCAGTGCCGTGCCCTGACGCTCTGGTTCAAACCAGGCCGCCGTGTAGGCCACCCCCACGATAAAGGCACCACCTGCCAGACCAACGCCCAGAGCGCCTACCAACAGCATGAGGTAGGTGGTTGCGAATGTGAGCAGGTACACGCAGGCGGCGGTAGTAAGCATCAGAATGCCGAATACCCAGCGGCCGCCGTACCGGTCTGTCCATATGCCCAGGAAAAGCCGACTTATCGAGCCGGTAAGAATGGGGGTGGCCATTAGCAGACCCAACTGGGTATCTGACAGTCCGAGATCCTCGCTGATGCGAATCCCGATGATGGAGAAAATGGTCCACACCGCAAAGCACAGGGTGAAGGCGAAAGTGGATAAACCCAGCGCGCGATATTGCTCGGGTTTTGACGGGCTAATAGCCATGTTTCTCCTCCTTTCAGATATCCATCGAGTGCTGTCTGAAAGCACCTCTTAAACCATACCAAAAACAGGGTTTTTCCATGCGGGGCATTGGAGGTACCTCCTGCTGGGTGCAGTGGTGGTAGGCAATCCGAGGCTTTTGAGGCCCAGGGGATAGATCCTTGATTTCTCTCGTGGGGTACGCGTTGCCAGGGTTGATTTGCGTCAATTATGGGCGGCACCGGAGTGTGGGCTAATGCTGACAGATATCAATGGATGCCCCTTGAAATGGCCTTTGAAAGGGCGCCGAAAACGCTCTCGGGAGAACCCAAAATGAAAATCATGATTGCCTACGACGGCTCGCGAAATGCCAGGTTGGCACTGGCTCAGACCATCACCATGTTTCGCGATCTCAAACCCGTCATCACCCTGGTTGCAGTTGCCGAGAATCCGCGGGACATCACCTCCGGAAATGAGGACATGTTCCAGCAGGAAGTGACAGAGCTCAAAAACCACCTGTCTGAGGCGATGGAGGTCTGCGACCAGGAGCAGGTCTCTGCTGAGAACATGCTTCTGGAGGGCGACCCGAGAAAGATGCTGCTGTTCGCCGCGGAAAAGAAGGTCCACCCGGACATGCTGGTTATCGCACGCCACAGCCACGAGCCCGACGGTGGCTTCATTGCCCGCTCACTGACCTATTTCGTGGACGAACTGGATTACATGACCTTCGGCAGCGTGAGTTCCTTCCTCGCCCGCCGCATCCAGTGCCCGCTTCTTATTCTGCCCAGCCGTTGAGTCTGGCCATAACCGTTTCTGTATCTGAAAGCCCAGGGAGGCTGACATGAAAGTCGCAGACGTTTTCCACGTCAAGAATCCGGAAGTCAGGGCACTGCACCTGACCTGGATCGCATTCTTTATCACGTTCTACGTGTGGTTCAACATGGCGCCGCTGGCATCGAGCATGCTCAAAAGCGTCGACTGGCTGACCGCCGATGACCTTCGGCTGTTTGCCATCTGTAACGTGGCACTGACCATTCCTGCCCGGATCATCGTGGGCATGGCTCTGGACCGCTTTGGTCCCCGTCGCGTGTTCTCCGTTCTGATGGTGCTGATGTCCATCCCGGCGCTGGTGTTTGCGTTCGGTAACACCATGACGCAACTGCTGGTCAGCCGTCTGGTGCTCAGCTCCATCGGTGCCAGCTTTGTGGTGGGTATCCACATGACCGCCATGTGGTTCAAGCCGAAAGACATCGGCTTTGCCGAAGGTTTCTATGCCGGCTGGGGTAATTTCGGTTCTGCTGCTGCGGCCATTACGCTGCCAACCATCGCACTGCACATGTACGGTGGTGAGGACGGCTGGCGCTGGGCCATCGCCCAGAGCGCAATCGTTATGGCGGCCTATGGTGTTTATTACTGGTTTGCGATTACCGACGGCCCGGCGGGCACCGTTCATCGCAAACCGCGCAAGGCCGTCGCATTGGAAGTCAGCAGCTGGGGCGACATGATCAAGCTGATCCTCTGGACCATTCCCCTGGTGGGCGTTCTGGGAATTCTGGTATGGCGCATCGAGAACATGGGGTATCTGAGTGCTACCGGAGCGGCCATCTGTTACGCCGTGATTATCGCCATCGTGTGTTACCAGATCATCCAGATTCTCAGGGTAAACGTTCCCTTGTTGAAACAGGGCGTGCCCGAGGATGACAAGTACCCGTTCAACAGCGTTGCAGCTCTGAACAGCACCTACTTCGCCAACTTTGGTGCCGAGCTGGCGGTGGTGTCCATGCTGCCGATGTTCTTCGAGGAAACCTGGAGCCTGAGTGCGACCGCCGCTGGCCTTATCGCTGCCTCCTTTGCCTTCGTGAACCTGGTGGCGCGCCCCATGGGTGGCCTGGTTTCAGACCGAATGGGCAACCGCCGGTTTGTGATGCTCAGCTACATGTTCGGCATCTCTGTCGGCTTCGCGCTCATGGGCCTGATGAACTCCAACTGGCCGTTGATTATTGCCGTGGGCATTACCGTATTCACCTCGTTCTTCGTGCAGGGAGCCGAGGGCGCAACCTTTGGCATTATTCCCTCCATCAAGCGGCGCCTGACCGGGCAGATCTCCGGCATGGCGGGCGCTTATGGCAACGTCGGTGCGGTGGTGTACCTGACCATCTTCACCTTCGTAACCCCGACCCAGTTCTTCTACATCATTGCCGGTGGCGCGTTTGTCAGCTGGTTGCTGTGCATCATGTGGCTGAAGGAGCCGGAGTCAGGCTTTGCCGACGAATACCAGGTGTCCTCTGTGGATCTCCAGATCGAAGAGGAAGAGCGTCGCCGGCAGGCTGCCGCTACCAGCTAACCCGGAACGGTTGAAGAAAAGGCCGCCGAGGCATTGCCCGGCGGCTTTTTTGCGTTTGAAGGGACATCATTTCGGGGGGCAAGCCTGCCTTACTTTGCCCACGGATCAGAAGTGGTCGTAGCCGAATTTCATGTAAGTGATTCCGGGGCTCAGAACCAACCGCCAGGCCAGTTCGATATCGTCGCTGCACTCCCAGTCATAGGTTCTTACGGTGTCCGTCAGGCAGTCGAGCCAGAGATCGTAGAGGTAGGGCTTGATGCTCAGATGGCGGGCACTGTGCAGGCAGGCAATTCGATGGAGGACATCGTCAACGTTGCCGCTGGCGTAAAAGGCTACGAGGCTGAAAAAGGATTTCTTCAGCATACTCCGCTGCACTGCCATATCGGTGTTGCGAAACAGTGCCCGGACCTCCGGCGAAGACATCAGGAACCGGCGATAGAAGGCTTCAAAGAAGTCAGGGACGTCAGATGGGGTCTGAAGGACACGTTCGTAGCTTGCGTCGAAGAGCTCTTCGAAGGACATAGCAGGCTCCCTGATTCTGTTGGGATTAAATCCAATATCCTGAATCTAGCATTTGCCAGCGTGTGCGTCATTTAGTGCAGATAGGGAGGTCGCCTTTGATGGAATGCAGGCATAAAAAAGCCGGCGCCATTAACGGACGCCGGCTGTTACCTGAACCCGGTATCAGGGATTCTTTATATACGCATTCTTGCGCAGGTAGAACCACCAGTTAACCACCAGACAGAGTGCGTAGAACACCGCGAACCCGTACATGGCCACTTCCGGAGTGCCGGCCTGGATTTCCTGGCCCATCACCCTGGGGGCGATGAACGCACCGTAGGCGGCAACTGCGGAGGTCCAGCCCAGAACCGGCCCTTTCTGCTGCTGGTTGAAAATGAAGCCGATGCTGCGGAAGGTGGAGCCGTTACCGATACCACTGGCGGCAAACATGATGATGAACAGGATCAGGAACGGCGCAAAGTAGGTGTTTGGATCGGTGGAGTTGTAGGCCAGCATCATCACATAGCCGGTGGCCACGGAGGCTGCGACCATCACAACCGAAATGATCTGGGTAACGATGGATCCGCCAACCTTGTCGGAAATCCAGCCGCCCACGGGACGAATCAGGGCGCCCACAAACGGTCCCATCCAGGCCCAGGTCAGTGCACTCGGCGCATCTGGGTTGACCACACGGGTTACCGTGCCATCGGCCGCCACTTCCATCATGTTGCCGAAGATAACGCTGATAGACAGTGGCAGGGCAGCAGAGAAGCCGATGAATGATCCAAAGGTAAGAATGTAGAGCACAGTCATGGACCAGGTGTGCTTGTTGCTGAAGATCGCAAACTGGTTCTGGATGTTGGGCTTGATGTCGCCCGGGATCAGCCGCAGAAGAATCAGTGTGAGCACGATGGTCAGCGGCAGCGCCAGCCACATATTCAGAACACTGAGGGCCCAGACGCCAGCGATAGAGGCGAGAATGCCTACACCATAGAGACCCAGAATCTTGCCGAAGGCCGAGAGGGGGTTGCCGGGGTTCGGGGTAACCACTTTAAGGTTGTTCATGCCAAACCAGCCAGCAAACGCCAGCGGGATCAGAAACACCAGCCAGATAAACCCGGCGTTCTGGATCCAGGTATCGGTACCCGCCTCGATGCGGCCAATCAGCGTGCCGCTGGGGCTCTGCAATTGCATCGGGTCGCCGGCGAGGGCGCCGAAGATACCCACGGTCATGACCAGTGGGATGACCACCTGCATGGTAGTGACGCCGAAGTTACCGAGACCGGCATTCATACCCAGGCCATAGCCCTGTTTGCTTTTCGGGTAGAAGGTGCTGATGTTGCTCATGGAGCAGGCAAAGTTACCGCCACCGATACCGGAGAGCAGTGCCAGGGCCTGGAACACGATAAAAGGTGTATCCGGGTTCATCAGGGCGATGCCGGTACCGGCAGCAGGAATCATCAGCAGGGCGGTGGTCAGGAACACCGTGTTTCGTCCGCCGGCGATCTTGATCATGAACGAGGCCGGGATCCGCAGGGTAGCACCAGACAGCCCTGCAATCGCAGACAGTGTAAACAGTTGCTCAATACTGAAAGGAAAGCCCAGGTTCTTCATCTGGGTGGTAATCATTCCCCACATCAGCCAGACGGCAAAGCCCATCAGCAGGCTGGGGATGGAAATCCAAAGGTTGCGGGAAGCAATAAGCTTGCCCTCCCGCTCCCAGAATTCTTCGCTCTCGACATCCCAGTGTTCGATGTCTGCGTTGGTCCTGTTCCTCGCGCCAATGTTGCCGGCGCTCGCTGTACTGTTAGACATGATTCGTGCTCCTCGGTTTGCATGACCCTTTGCCTCCGCTCAGGGGCTTCAGGGCTTTGTGCCATTGTGCAAAGCAGGAGGGGGACTAATTCTTGATATTGCTCAAGGACAAGGCTGCGGGGTGAACGGCCAGTTTTTATACGCTCTTTGAGGGCTGTTTAGGTGTCTAAAAAGTGTTTTAAATCAGAAGGATATGGTGGTGATAATCCGAAGGGGGTAGGCAAGCCGGTTGTCAGCGCAGTGGAGGTAGCCAATCATTTCCACCCGGGCGGGCGTGAGTTGCTCTAGGTCATGCCGCATTCTTGACCCTCAGGACTCCCGAAACTATCAGTAAAAATAACGCGGGAAACATTTTAAAGGTGCATCATGAATATTACACAACTTGCCCGTCTACCATTTTCCGGCAATGGCGCCTGGTCAGAGCTTCGGCGTCTTGACCTGTCCATTCCGTTCCTGGCCTGGGTGGTGGTAGTGCCGATGTCTTTTCTGCCGCCGGTGCTGCTCTACTATGCCGGCACGCATTACGGAGACGCCTTCATGCAGGGATTCGGAGGCAAGGAGTGGCGGTTCATCACCACGATCCTTTTCCTGGCAGAGTTACTCACGTTCTTCGTGATGGGCTGGCTGATCCATGCCGTCATGGGCAGTCATCAACTGAAAATCAGTTATCAGGATGCCTATTTGCTGGCTGCAATTGCGCCGCTACCGCTCTGGCTGTCATCACTGGCACTGCTGGTGCCTGTTCTGGCAGTCAGCGTTGTGGCGGTGTTTGCCGCCTTGTTCCTGTCCTGTGCGCTGGTGTACCAGGGCGTTCGCTCATTCTGCGAGCGAAGCGATAATGATGTGGTGGTTATGTCCGCCACCTACACCGTTATGTCGGCGTCTTTGCTGGCATGGGGCGTGCTGATGGCGATGGTTTGGGCGTTCTGATCACGCCGTGTGGGGTAGGACGCCAAAATAGATGGCACTGAAGTGGCAGGCGCTGCCGCCGATTACGAACAGGTGCCAGATCGCATGCATGTAAGGTATGCGGTCGGCCAGATAGAAGGCGACACCGGCGGTGTACACAATGCCGCCGGCAATCGTCAGGTTCAGGGCTGTTTCACTCAGGTTGGCCACCAGATCGGATGAGGCGAACGTGATCAGCCAGCCCATGGCCACGTAGATGCCAACCCTCGCGAGCTTGAAGCGGTTTTTAAAAATAACCTTCAGAACCACGCCGGTGATCGCCAGTGACCAGATCACCGCAAACAGTGTCCAGCCCACCGTGCCACGCATGTTCACGAGCAGAAACGGCGTGTAGGTGCCGGCGATCAGCAGAAAAATGGCGCAATGATCAAGGGTTTTGAACGCCCTTTTCAGTTCTGGCCGTTGGGCACCGTGGTACAGGGCAGAAGCCAGATAGAGAAGAATCAGGGACGCGCCGAAAATACTGAAACTGACAATCTTCCAGGCATCTCCGAATTGACTGGCACCCACGATCAATGCGGCCGTGCCAATCACGCTCAATATCGCGCCGAGCCCGTGAGTGGCGCTGTTCAGCCACTCTTCAATGCGGTGATGGTTATTCTTTGCGAGGGATGGGGTTGCTGTCACTGAGCGGTCTTCCGTATAAGTCATGGCCATAAAATACTTCAGCGTACACCTGTACGCAATGGCTGATCGTGAACATCCTGTGACCCTGTTCAGAAAAACTGAACGACCTGTCGGAAAACTTCCGATTTCTCTCGAGTCTGCCACTGGTTAGCATGCGTATATCCGATCACAGACAGAGGAGGTTCTCCCGATGGCAAAAGTACTTATGCTCTACTATTCGATGTATGGCCATATCGAAACAATGGCAAACACCATCGCCGAAGGCGCCAAAGAGGTTAGCGGTGTAGACGTCACGATCAAACGCGTACCGGAAACCATGGCCGATCAGGCGTTTCTGGGTGCCGGCGGCAAGGCGGACCAGGAAGCTCCGGTAGCCGATCCGAAAGAGTTGGCAGAGTACGACGCCATCATCTTCGGTACGCCCACCCGGTTCGGCAACATGGCCGGGCAGATGCGCAACTTCCTGGATCAGACAGGCGGTTTGTGGGCCGAAGGCAAGCTTCACGGCAAGGTGGCCAGTGTGTTTACCTCCACAGGCACCGGTGGCGGGCAGGAGCATACCATCAGCTCATTCTGGACCACACTGGCCCACCACGGCATGGTCATTGTGCCCCTGGGCTACGGCATCCCGGAGTTCTTCGATATCTCGGAAGTGAATGGTGGGACTCCCTACGGAGCGTCAACCATCGCAGGTGGAGACGGCTCACGGCAGCCCAGCGAGAAAGAGTTGGCTATTGCCCGTTTCCAGGGTAAGCACGTTGCCGAGCTGGCAGTAAAACTGCACGGTTGAACCTGAAGTTTTAGCAAAGCGTTGAGCGTTTTCCAGGGCAGCAGGCGAGAGCTTGCTGCCCTTTTTTATGCTGTATCCGGTTGGTTTCAGGGCCGGCTCTTCGCAGTTGCGGTCTTCAGGCGGGAGAAGGTCGCCGGCACAACACCGAGCCATGATGCCAGTTGATTATCCGGCACCCGTTTAACCAGTTCCGGGTATTCCTCCAGCAATAACTTGTAGCGTTCTCTTGCCGGCATGGTGTGCTTGCGGAACTCCCTCATGCTGGTCAGCTCGGCAATTTCCTCGGTCAAGGCCAGGGCGAACCGGGGCCAGAGCCCTTCACCGTGGGACTGGATTGCGGAACGGAAGGCCGCGAAGTCAGCCACCCAGGCCGTCACCGGCGTTACTGAAGTCAGGCAAAGGGTGTTTCGTACGGTTCGGCTACGGCCAAAAACCGGCCAGATCATATCGCCTTCGGAAAAGAAGTGGTGGACGGACACCTTGCCGCTGGGTGCTTCCCGGAACAGCCGAAGGATGCCGTACTGAACCAGATAAACGTTTGCCCAGGGTGTGTCGTGCTTTTCCAGAGCGGTTTCGGAGTCAACCCTGCAGAGGTGAAACAGGCGGGCGAGGTCTGCCAGAAACCGTGCGTCCGGATCATTCTCGTGCCCTGCCAGGCGAATACCGAAGACCCGGCTGAGGCCATGCAGCAGGGCAGCTGACTCCGGTGCGGCATCCTGCTGGATAATCTCGGGGTTGTTTTCTCCCAACATGCACGGGGCGGAGGAAACGTCTGGCCTGAAGATGCTGTTCATGGCGTTGACCCTGTTACGAGTGTCAGGTCAATTATGGTATCAGAGAAACATCTTTTGAAATGACTTAAATCATTAAGGCTTTTTCACTGAGTCGATATCGCGATCTGACGAACGTTCAGTGGTAGACTCCGGCACCTGTTGCTGGAAGTTTCCCCTTTCCCCACGGAGTCCCGATGGCTGCAGCCCTTGCCCTTTTCTTCAAACTTATACCGCTCTATGTGACGGTCGCCCTGGGTTGGGTAGCCGGTCGTTATCTTGAGGCCAGTGGTCGTCATATCGCCGGTATCATGCTCTATATCGTCACACCGTCAGTGGTGTTTTCCGGGGTTATGGCCGCGCCGCTTTCTCCCGAAGTTATCCTGCTGCCCTTTCTGGTATTCGGAATCTCTTCTGTTCTGGGAATTGTGCAATTAAAGCTGGCAAGGCGGGTTCTCTCCGACGGCAGTGCCAACATCATTCCCCTGTGTGTGGGTTCCGGTAACACCGGGTACTTCGGTGTGCCGGTGGCATTGTTGCTTTTCGGGGAAGAAGGGCTTGGGCTTTATATTGTGTGCATGCTGGGCACCACGCTGTTCGAGAACTCCGTGGGCTTCTATCTGGCGGCGAGAGGGCGCTACAGCATCAAGGATGCGCTCTGGCGGGTGCTGAAGCTCCCGTCGGTATACGCCTTCCTGACGGCAGTCTTCCTGAATCTGGCGGGTGTTGGTATTCCCGATATCTTTGTGCCGCTGTTCGAGAACCTGCGCGGTGCCTACAGCATTCTGGGCATGATGATCATCGGCATGAGCATCACCAGCTTTCGCGGCCTGGCGGGCAATGTCCGTTTTACCGCACTGGCGTTTTTCGGGAAGTTCGTTATCTGGCCATTGGTGGCGATCGTGTTCTGGTGGCTTGATTCAGCGATTCTGGGCATTTATGAACCGGCCGTGCACAAGGCCATGTTCCTAATTTCGATCACGCCGATTGCCGCGAATACTGTGGTCATTGCCACCCTGTTGGATACCTCGCCAAGGCAGGCAGCGGGTACCGTATTGCTTACCACGCTGTTTGCCCTGGCGTTTATCCCGGTGATGATCTCACTGGCTTTCTAGCGGCTGCTTGACGGTGTTGCCGCCGGCTGCGCTTCGCTGGCCCTGGCTTCTGCGATATCGCTGCGGGCATGGCGCACCACACTGATGCCGGCTGTTATTGCCAGTGTCCCCATGATCGCGGCAACGATCAGGTCGGGCCAGGCAGTTCCGGTTCCGAACACACCGAGGGCAGCTACCATAACGGCGATGTTGCTGATGGCATCGTTCCGGCTGCACAGCCAGACCGAGCGCATGTCGGAATCGCCTTCACGGAATTTGAATAGTATTGCGGCCACGCTCACGTTGGCGGCAAGTGCCAGCAGACCAACCGCTCCCATGGTCAGCGGCTCTGGTGTAATGCCTGCCTGCACCACCCAGACTGCCCGGGCCCAGACGACCAGGCCGAACACCGTCATAGTAATGCCTTTGACCATGGCAGCGCGTCCGCGCCAGAGCATACCCATGGAGAGTACTGTGAGGGATAGAATGTAGTTGGCGCTGTCGCCGAAGAAGTCGATGGCATCCGCCATCAGCGAGACCGAGCCGGATGACAGGCTGGCGATGCCTTCCACTACGAACATGGCCAGGTTCACCCACAAGGCAATCCATAACGCTTTGCGAAAGCCCGGGGCAGGGGATTTGGGTTCGGGTGCGGAGCAACTGCACGCCATAAAGACCTCCTTGGTTCAGATAGTCTTATTGAAAACCCTGTAGTAGCTACAGGGTCAAGTTTCTTTGAGAATATTTCATCCAGACGTCGCTCCTGAAACGGCTAAAAAGGCGATTCAAAAATATGGGAGCAGTTTGATGATTGGGTATCGAGTTGTTTTCTCAGTGCTCTCAGGGTCCCCGTATAAGAGCGCTTGACATATACGAAGGAACTGGCCAATCTCTGTCCAAATAATCATAAAAGCCGATTTCGGTGGGCCAGTTATGCTTGGAAACACCTTCCCAACGGCAGGATTTGATCGCTGGATCAGTGATGTAAACCAGATCTGCGGGCCTTTTTCGGCAGAACCTCTCGAACAGGAATTCTCCGGAAACATAAGCAAAATGGGCTCCAGCGCACTGGATATGTCTCACGTTACCATCCGTGGCGCGCAGCTTGTTCGTGGCCGAAGTGAAATCCGTCGTTGTGTCACTCCAGAATTCTTCTGTGTGTTCCAGCTTCGCGGAAAGTCGCGGGTTGAGCAGGCTGGCAATGGGTCCATTCTCCAGGCAGGGGATATTGTCCTGGTAGATTCCGCTCTTCCGTTCAGCTTTACCTATGATAATGAATCTGAGCAGATCTCCCTGATCCTGCCACGCGCGATCATAGAGCGGACACTGAACGTGTCAGGCATTGAGCTTGGTGTTCGCATTCCCTCCGATAGCCATATAGCCCGAGTCGCCAATCTGTTGATTAGCGGAGCAGCTGATTACGACAGTCTCGATGAGGAAGAAGGCGCCGCGATCATTGACTCATTGATCATGCTGATCAAACCCTCCGTGATCCGCAGCGTAGGGCAGAACAGTCCCAGTGAGCGCATATTTCTGCAAGCTGCCTCGTACATAAGGGAAAATATTGGTGAGTCCGAGCTGAGCGCGCGGATGGTAGCAAACACCACCGGAACCTCGGTTCGCGGACTTTACCGGGCGTTTTCAGCCCGATCCTTGACTGTATCCGGGTATATCCGAACCCAGCGACTGGAAATGTGTGCTGATTACCTTAAGACATCCAAAGGCAAAGTGAATCTCACCGAAGTCGGGTACCGTTTCGGCTTTGCCAGCCCCAGTGCCTTTTCTACTGCTTTCAGGCAGCACTTTGGGGTGACACCCTCAAGCTTCTGCCAGGGCCGTATGTCCTGAAAAAGGGGAGCTGTCAGGCCGTTGAGTCTGGCAGCTCCCGAAAGGCGCAGTGTCGCCGACGCTTTATTTCTTGATGCTGATGACTCTGGGCTGGGTGACCGCTTTCAGCCCTTCCAGACCGAACTCGACCCCATAGCCAGACGCTTTATTGCCACCAAAAGGCACCATGGGATGGATGGCGCCATGCTGGTTGATCCAGACGGTCCCGGCTTCCACCCTCAGGGCAACGGACTCCGCTTCGGCCGGCCTGTTGGCCCAGATCGAGGCACCAAGGGCAGCTGACAGGCCGTTGGCGGACGCGACTGCGTCGTCCAGGTTCTTATAACGGACGATGGGCAGAGCGGGACCGAACTGTTCCTCATCCACCAGCCTTTGCCCATCCTGGATGTTGCCCACCAGGGTTACCGGCAGGAAGTAGCCCGTTTCCGGGACATCGCCGAACTCCATGACATCGCAGCCATTGGCCCGGGCATCCTCGACCAGCTCTTTCACCTTGCTGTACTGCATCTTGTTCTGGAGCGGTCCGACCAGATTGTTCTCGTTCATGCCGTCGCCAATGGGCATCTGGCGGGCAAGGTCGCTGAGGGCCACAACCACCTGGTCGTAGTCGTTTTCGTGGACATACAACCGCTTGATGCAGGCGCAGGTCTGCCCCATGTTCAGGAAGGCGCCCCAGAAAAGCCCTTCTGCGATGGCCTTGGCGTCTGTGCCGGGAACAACGATGGCGGGGTCATTGCCGCCAAGCTCCAACGTGATCGGCGCGAGGTTTCGCGAGGAGGCTTCGATAATACGTCGGCCGGTCGACTCGCTACCCGTGAACATGATCTTGTCGATGTCGGGATGGCTGGTCAGCGCGGTGCCGATACGGCCATCGCCGGAGACGGTATTGAGCACACCGGCAGGCAAGACCTGATTGATCAGCCGGACCATTTCCAGAGTTGCAATGGGCGTGTATTCGGATGGCTTCAGGACCACGGTATTGCCCATACGGATGGCCGGAATGATCTGCCAGATGGCGATCATCAGTGGCCAGTTCCAGGGAGCAATCGCCGCCACTACGCCCAACGGAACACGGTGTAATACATCCTTGCGTTCTTCATCCTCGTGGACGGTTTCCGGGGGCAGTGCCAGTGCCGCTGGCACCTGTGTCCAGCCTACGCACGCCTGCATCTCGAAGCGGGAACCCGGGCCAGACAAAGGTTTGCCCTGTTCGCGTGTGATCAGTTCGGCCAGGTATTCCGAGTTATCCTGAAGTACCTGGGCTACCCGTGTAACTGTCTCCTGACGCTCTTGATCACTGGTGTTCGCCCAGATTTTCTGTGCTTTGCGTGCCGCAATGACGGCGTCGTTCACATCCTGCTCGCTGCTCAGAGGCGCTAACCCCAGAGAATCACCAGTGGCGGGATTGAAGATTTCCTGGTGATCGGCTGCTTCAACCGCTTTGCCATTCACCAGATTCGTAAAGGTTTGCATAACAATGCGCTCCCAAATGTGTTCGTTAGAGCCAGACTGAGGATCCGTTACAACTGCCCATGGTTTGGTCCTTGGGCAGCGTCTCCGGCACGGCTGATGGAGATGGATCAGAACGGAACAATGGCAATGATTTGAGCGTAAGCGTTGGTGTCGTTACTGCCGATCTGGCTGCCACCCTCGGCGGCGCTGCTGTCAGGCATATAGAAGCCAACGAGAGGGCTGATGATCAGATGTGGCGCTGCCACCCATTCGGCGTAGATATCCACTTCCTGAGCGTTCAGATTCCCTGTACCGCCTGCGGTGTCGGTGAAGTCAAAGAAGAGTGCGCCGATACTGAGTGTTTCCGACGGGGCTGCCTTCAGGCTCACGTGATGGACGGAGGCGTCGGAGTTGAACGGCCCGGCGTAGTTGGCTGCGACCTCACCCTGAAACCAGGTGCCGTAGCCCCGGTTGAAACCGAAGAACAGAGGATCGAAACCCTCATCAAAGCTCGAGTATCGGTAGTTGACGCTGGGTGACCAGGGAGTCTCGCTGAAGGTCCAGCCGGCTTCGGCGTACCACGCTCTGGCATTATCGTCAGAGCCTTCTCCGGCTTCCTGATTGACAAATTCAGCGGACAGGAACAGATTTTCGACACCCGCATTGCCTTGATAGCGGAGGCTGGTGGTTTGTTGCCCGTCTCTAGATCCATACCCGAGAATGGGAGCAAAGGTGTCATCAACGTCCAGCCCTTCGATGTAAGCCAGCCCAAAGGTACCTTGAGGGGTTACATACTCGGTATTTAAGCCTGCCAGCTCCATTTCCGCCTGGGCTTTGTTGTCAGAGGCCAGCCAGAACAGGTCGGCGCGCAGGCCGTCCGAGCCTCCGATACGGGCAATCGCGGTCTGGTCAAATGCCTTGCGGGCTGCAAGCCAGTAGGCGCCTCCCCGGTCAAAGTCCAGTCCACCGCCATTCAAAGCATCGCCAAAGTTCAGAGCATCACTATTGATCAGGAAACCGTCGCCAATAGTGAACTGCTGACGCCCGACGGAAACATCCAGGCCGTCCTCTCCGAGCGCAGGAATCAGTGTGCCGGAGCGCCAACCGAGGTAGGCATCTTCCAGATCGGTTTCGCGCTCGTTACCGGACGTAATGCCTCCGGCATCGCCATCGCCCCAGGTGCCTGAGGAAACCAGATTAACTGCACCGTAAACCTGGCTGCCGGAACCAACACTCTGGCTGCCAGAGAGCCCGTACTTGATGTAACCCTCCTGCCACTGTGATTCACCGGCTTGTGATTTGGCGCCAAGGTTGTAGGTCTCCTGGCTGGAGAAGACACCCAGAGCCGCTTCGATATCTACGTTCAGTTCCGTACCATTCTGGTCGTAAAAATTGTAGGCCGAAACCGGTGCCGATAGTCCGGCTACAGCCAGACATAGAATACTTTTCATGAAATGCTGATTTTTCATCTCTTCTGATTCCCGTATCTCTGTTTTTTGTGATCAGGCTTCCCTGCCTCGATGGTTCCCGGTTTGAGCGAATCAGTTCTCCGGCGTCTGTTGCTTGGGCAGATTCAGGGTCGGGGTCTGATCAAAGAAGTTCCAAGGCTTGAGCATCGAGTGGACGTACTCGGTCGGCATGATGGGCCACTCCTCAGCTCTGGCGACGTGGGTGGCACCGGTTGTCATCCAGAGCACGGTATCGACGTTTTCGATCGACTCGTCATCCGCCACAAAGGTTTTCAGGCCAGTATCGGTTTTGGCCCGGTTCGGATATTTGCCTTCCGGAAAGCGCTCCTCAGGTTTGTACTGAGTGACCCAGATCTGCTTATCCATGAAGCTCACGCGCTTATACAGCCACTCGTCTTCGCTGAATAACGCACCCTTGGCGATGGGATGAGTGCCTCCAGCAAACGGAATGATCTGGTAGCCAACCGGGTAGCCCATGCGGTTTTCTTTGTTGGGGTTGGTCATCAGGCGAACGGTTGACGGATCGAACTTCTGAACCGAATCCTGTTCCGTCGATACCACGCGTTCTTTGGTGATCATGACGCTCTTGCGAGGCCCTCCATCGGTGTTTTCAGCAACAACCGGATCGATTTCCCTGAGGCTGTTCTGCTCACCGTCAACATCCAGATCCAGGCGGAAGTTGTAGATGTGCTGGTGGGTGGTGCCCACAATGTTGTGGTCGATCAGGGTGCCGTAGCGAGTATCTTCTTCGGCAGTTTCGTCATGGATGGTCCGCGATTTCACGGCTTTCACCGCTTCGATACCCGACGCTCCGACGGTCAGCTGGATATTGCCATTGGCCATGAAGATCCAGTCGAACATGTAGTCGTAGTTGCCGATGGTGCTCACCCAACGAACAACCAGTTCCCGGCGTTCGCGGCTTTCATTGCCCGGGCTGCTGCCCAGCATTTCCGTGTGCTTGAATTCCGGCCCGGCGTAGCGCTCGAAGACTGCAATCGCGTTTGGAATGGTAAAGGGCTCGCCACCGTTATCTACCAGGGTCGCCGGCAGCAAAGTAGCGTTATTGGGAGTATCGACGCCGCCGACCAGAGGCGAAGTGAGGTTGCCCATCCCGTAATCGCCGGAGTCCAGGTAGGACTTGAAGTACCAGCCCACGTCAGGATCGCCGTAGGGCACGATCATGCCACCCAGTGACCCCTCGTACATGATCTTCCGTTTCTCGCCCTGGTCGTCATAGGTAAGAGTGGAAATGACGGGGCCAACCCGGGAATTCAGCTTGAGATGGAAGTTCCAGTTCTGCCACTGAATGGTATTGCCGGACATGGAGACATTGGATCCCTCTGGCTGCACCACCATCAGAGGTTTTACGTCGGCAATGTTTTCCTGATTCCGTCCATCGTAGGGGCGGGGTGCCATTGGTACCGGTATAACGCCATCGTCCTCGATCTTGAGAATGCTCTTTTTCTCAAGGTCCACCACCGCTACCAGGTTTTCGATCGGATGTGCCCAGTAGTTACCGTCGCCAATGTCGAGGTAAGACACGACTTTCAAAAGCTTTAACTCGTGCTCAAGGCCGTCGTCTCCACCGAAGTAGCCCACGGTCAGGGGCGTGGCGACCACGTTTTCAACGTTTTCGATGCCTCGTTTTTTCAGTGCTTTCTTATAGGCCTCGCTGTTCGAGACAATCTTCTGAACCGCCAGGAAGTCATCGAACGTCACCATGCCGTGGGCATCTTCAATGTGCTCCCAGGCAACAACGGACTCAGAGTCGAGATCAACAGTGCCCTCATAGACTTTCCGGCCATCCACGACCGTGAAAATGGCCTGGCGTGAAAAATCGTGGCCTGCACCAAAGGACCATTCCCAGACTTTTTCTTTGCTGGGGTCGGCAAGTCGTATTTGCGTGAAGCGGATGGTGTCCTTCCAGTATTTGGAAGCTTTTACAGCGCCCGCGGCTCTGGTGATCTCGTCTGTCGACAGTGGGTCCAGTGGGTGGGTTTTATTGCCAATGCTAACGTTTTGGGAAACCTGGCCTGCGAACAGGTCGTGGGCAAAGCTGCGCTCTACGAGTACTTCGCCGTCCTGCATTTTTACCGGAGCGGACAGTTCAATTTCATCACCGTTCAAATACGCCGTCGTCTCTCCCAGAGGCACCCGGATTTTCCTGTCTCCGGACACAATTAACAGTTCGCTTTTGTCGTCACTGAGTTGATAGCTGGCACCCGATGAATTCAGTGCTTTCGCGATGGGCATATAATCCGCAGAACCGCCGTGCGCCAGAGCCGTTGGACTGGCAACGAACAACGACGAGGCCAACGCGACCGAGAGTGCGAGTTTATTTTTGTACATAATGACTCCTGACTAGGTTTGCTTTGTGCGTGAGAAACAGTTCAGCGGAGCTGACAATGCCAGCCCTTCTGTCCGGGGGTGGGCGGACGCAGCCGTGCTTCTGTAAGGCATAGGAATATCATTTCCGGGCAGCATAGACTTTTGAATAGCTGCCAGAGTTTTTTCGAACTCTGCCGGCGGGAGCTTTGGAGGGATTATTTTGCCCGGGAGACTAGGTCTGAGGGCGTAAAGGCAATTCAGGAATTGCCCGGCCCATGGGTGCGGGGAACGTGGTTGTGGCGGTCTTCGGGCTCTGGAGTCTCCAGCTCCGTGCTAAGCCCGCCAAGAATGCCGCATTCGCGCACAGTGCGCCCATCGGTACAGGCTTTTTGAAGCTGCTCGAGAGTTTCTTCAAGGCTCGCCAGCTCCTTCAGCCGTTCGCGCACGTGATTCAGATGGCGAGCCAGCAAGGCATCGACTTCGCTGCAATCCGCTTCCGGTTGCTCGGCCAGCCGGATCAGCTCGCGGATCTCGTCCTGGGCCATGTCCAGGTTGCGGCAGCGTTTGATAAAGAGGAGGCGGTCCAGATGAGCATTGCGGTAAGAGCGGTAGCCACTGTTGTCCCTGTCCGGTTCCGGTAGCAAACCGATTTTTTCGTAGTAGCGGATGGTTTCAACAGGAATGGCCGTTGTCTTTGCAAGTTCACCGATTTTCACTGCCTTTCCCCCCGGTAGTACCCGGAAAATGGACCGTTGCCTTGAACCCTCCGGTCGAACCGGAGCTGAAATTCAGGGTACCACCATAGCGGTCCGTAATCTCCCGCACGATGGACAGCCCCAGGCCGTGCCCCGGCGTTTGTTCGTCCAGACGCAGCCCGCGGGCGCCGAGGGTGTCCAGCGCGTCGGGAGGAATTCCGGGGCCATCGTCCGCAACAGTGATGGTAAATCCTTTCCCATCCTCTTGCAGGCCAAGTTCAACGAATCTGGCGGACCACTTGCCGGCGTTGTCCAGAAGGTTGCCCAACACCTCGTTCAGGTCGTGCTCTTCGATGGGCCAGCGCCGTTCTTCGGTCAGTACGGTCGACATTTCAAAAGATTTTACCGGATACAGCCGGCCGAGCATCCAGAGAAGGTCCCGGGCCTGTTTCAGAGGGTAGGCGCTTTTGCCAACCTGTGGACCAGCGAACCGGCTGCGTCGCATTTCAGCTTCAAGTTGTCTGTCGATATCATCGAGCCTGCCCGCCATTTGTTGTCTGAGGTCGTTGAGGAGGGGGCGGTCGGTATCTTCCAGAATCTGGCGAACGGCAGCGATGGGCGTTTTAACACTGTGGGAGAGATTCGCCAGCGCATCCCGGGAACGCTCCAGCCGCTGGTCCAGGGAGTCGAGTAACTGGTTGAGTTGCAGTACCAGAGGTTGGAACTCCTCGGGGGCGCTGACATCAATCCGCGATATCTCGCCGTCCTGCAGCCGCTTTAATGCGGCCTTGAGGCTCACCACGGGGCGCATGGACAGGTTGATGCCCAGCCAGAGTACGCCAACCAACAGCAGGATCAGCAGCAGGGAAACAACGGCTGTCCAGGCGTGAAGTTCAGCCTGGCTGCGGCTCAGGGCACCAAGGTCTTCGGAAACGATCACCACGATGGGCTGGTCGTCCACGTGAAAGGACTTCCTGTAGGCAAGGATATCCGAAGGCGCCTCCGCAATTTCGGCGCCACTGACGCGCAGTGTACCTTCCTCGCCGGACTCCACCAGTGGCATCAACAGCGGTGCCCAATTCTCGGGAGAGATGATGGTCTGGGTGTCGGAATGGATAGCGAATGCGTGGTGAAAAACTTCCTGGAAATAATCACCGGTCTGAAGGGTGTCCAGCCGACCACTGGAATCACGAATCTGGTGTTCCAGAAAGGCGACTTCGTCTTTGAGCCGGGTTTCCACAAATTGGCGGGACATCCGGTCAAGTAGGAGCCCGTGCACCAGCCATGCGAGAGCCATCAGAAGAATGCCGGCCGGAAGCAGCAGTGCCAGTAGGGTTCCTTTGACCGATACCGGTTTTTTAAACCAGATCATTAAACAGGTACCCCTGGCCGCGTCGTGTCGAGATGGTGTCGGTGCCGACCAGTTTCCGGAGTCTCCGGATGTAGGCTTCAATGACGTTTTCGCTGGGGTTGTCGTTCAGGCTGTATAGTTGCTCCATAAGCTGTTCTTTCGAGAAAACATGCCCTGGCCGGCTCATCAGGCAACGCAACAAGCGGAACTCGGTTCCAGTGAGGCTGTGTTCCGTGCCATCGGCCAGTCTCAGGCTTTGGCGATTCTCGTCCAGTTCGAAATGGCCGGCCTTTACCAGTGAATGCACACGCCCCTCGCTCCGGCGAATGATGGCATTCAGCCGTGCAATCAGCTCTTCGGTCTGGAACGGTTTGGCCAGGTAATCATCGGCCCCGGCCTTGAGACCGTTCACTTTGTCCTGCCAGTCACCCCGGGCGGTCAGAATCAGGACCGGAAAGCTGATGCCGCGCGTTCGCCATTTCCGAAGCACGTCCAGACCATTTCCGTCCGGCAGCCCGAGGTCCAGAACCACGGCGCGATATTCCTCGTGATCGGCCAGCGCCGACGCTTCTCTGGCGGTGAAGGTGGTATCCACGCTGAATCCCGCCTTTTCCAGTTGGCTGGTTAGCCCGTCCGCAAGCAGGCGGTCATCTTCGACGAGCAGTAAACGCATGTGTGTCCCCTTCCTACAGGTATTGCAGAGCGTGCCAGTGTCGCGCTTTTTCCTGAACCCAGCCTGAACACTAAATAATTGGTCATTTTCAGAAAGGATTCAGGTTGGTGCGCGATGGTATTCATCGTTTCTGGATATTGCTCAAGTTTCGAAGCAAGCCATGGGTAATTTGATCCTCATTATTCCACAGGAGTAAATAAGATGAACGCATCCGCATTTCTGGTTGCCGCCGCAGCCATGACCATGTCAGCAACGGTTTTTGCAGCCGGTGCCCATAGTGGTGGCCACGGGGGTGGCAGCGGGGAGCCGGGCAAGGCCTCCGAAGTCAGCCGAACCATCAACGTCGAAATGCACGATAACTATTACGAGCCTGAATCTATCGAGGTCAATCCGGGTGAAACAGTTCGTTTTGTCGTCGTAAACAAGGGCAATCTGGTTCACGAATTCAATATCGGCACTCCCGACATGCATGAGGCCCATCAGGAAGAAATGATGATGATGGTTGAACATGGCGTTATTCAGGGCGGCACGCTCAATCACGACATGATGGAAATGGATATGGGCGACGGCCACTCCATGAAACACGATGATCCCAACAGTGTTCTTCTCGAGCCGGGCAAGAGTAAAGAGATCGTCTGGAAGTTCTCCGAGCAAGGCAACATCGAATTTGCCTGCAATGTTCCGGGGCATTACCAGGCCGGTATGTACGGGGACGTGAACTTCAACTGATCCTTCCAGACAACCACGTAGTCGAGAGTAGTCAACCATGAAGAAATCCTTTCTGGCAGGCCTTGCGGCCCTGCTGATGCCGGCGTTCGTCCTGGCCGGTGAATACAACCTGACAGTGGATCGGGTCCAGATTGATACCGGCGATTTTGTCAAAGAGGGCATTGGCTATAACGGGGAATCCCCGGGGCCGGTTCTGCGTTTCAAGCAGGGCGAAGAGGTGACGATTAATGTCACCAACAATCTTGATGAAATGACCTCCATCCATTGGCATGGACTCATTCTGCCGTATCAGCAGGATGGCGTGCCCGGTATCAGTTTTCCGGGGATCCAGCCGGGAGAAACCTTTACCTACCGTTTCCCTATACAGCAGGCGGGCACCTATTGGTTTCACAGTCACTCCGGTTTTCAGGAGCCGGACGGTGCTTACGGTGCCATTATTATCGAACCCGAGGGGCGTGAGCCGTTCCGCTACGACCGCGAGTACGTGGTTCAGTTGACCGACAAACATCCCCACTCCGGTGACCGCATCATGCGCAACCTGAAGATGATGCCTGACTACTACAACCGTCAGCAGCAGACCGTGGGTGAGTTTTTCTCCGATGCCTCCGAGCACGGTTTCATGAATACCCTGAAGGATCGTATGGCCTGGGGTGGCATGCGAATGATGAAGGCGGATGTCGAGGATCTGCAGGGATTCACGGCTTTGATCAACGGTAAGGGCCCGGATCAGAACTGGACGGGCATTTTTGAGCCCGGAGAGAGAATCCGGCTGCGCTTTATCAACTCGTCGGCAATGACCTACTTCGATATCCGTATCCCCGGTTTGAACATGACCGTGGTGCAGGCCGACGGCAACAATGTTCAGCCCGTTAATGTGGACGAATTCCGCATCGGCGTTGCGGAAACCTATGATGTCATCGTCCGTCCCCGGGATGAGCAGGCGTACACCATCTTTGCCGAGTCCATGGGCCGTTCCGGGTTCGCCAGGGCGACACTGGCTCCAGAAGAGGGTATGGAGGGCGTGGTCCCCGAATTGCGGGAGCCCGCACGGTTGACCATGGCTGATATGGCCGGCATGCACGGCATGGATCATGGAAGCATGGAGATGGCCGAATCTGCCGATATGTCGGGCATGGATCACTCCGCCATGGAAAGTAAGGAACAGTCAGATATGGCCGGAATGGATCATTCAAGCATGGCGGGCATGGATCACAGTGGCATGATGATGTCCGGGAACGGAGCCAGCGATCCTTTCTATGCTGAAGGCAGTGGTATCGTTCCGGTGGCCGCAAATGGAGGTAAATTCCTCTCCTACGCGGATCTCAGAGCGCAGAATCCGCTGTACGAGGACCGTGAGCCGACCCGTGAGATCGAGCTGAAGCTCACCGGCAACATGGAGCGCTATACCTGGAGTATTAATGGCGTGAAATACGAGGACGCCGATCCCATCCGTCTTCAGTATGGAGAGCGAGTCCGCTTCAAGTTTGTGAACGAAACCATGATGACCCACCCCATGCACCTGCACGGTATGTGGTCCATTCTGGATGTTGGGGCTGATCAGTGGAATCCCATCAAGCACACCATCAGTGTTCAGCCTGGCACCACGGTCTATATGGAAACCGAGGTGGACGAGCCCGGGCAGTGGGCCTTCCACTGTCATCTGTCCTATCACGCGGCCGCTGGTATGTTCCGGAAGGTTATAGTTGAGGGTGGTCCCGACTCGACGCAGGCCAAGACCGACGCTGTCGCTGGCAACGGAGGTGAGGCATGAGCAGCGTTCGATTCATGACTCTGGGGCTCTTGAGTTCACTGCTGTTGCCGACCACGGTAACCGCTCAGGAAATGATGGAGGACACCACCGCCCGGAAGCAGGCCCTGACAACCTGGGGCGTCCAGTTCGAAGAGTTCGAGTATCGTTACAGTGACGACGATGAGGAGCTTGGAGTCTGGAATGCCGATATTTTCTACGGCACCGACGAACTGAGATTTCGCTGGCTGACCAAGGGTGAGTATGAAATCGAAGAACAGGCATACGAGAGTCTGGAAAACCAGCTCGTTGCACAGACTCCCATCTCCAAGTTCTTTGATGCCAAAGCAGGCGTTCGATTCGATACCCCCGAGGGACCGGATCGCACCTATGCTGTTATTGGGCTTACCGGCCTGGCACCGCAGTGGTTTGAAGTGGATGCAAGCCTGTACGTCAGTGACGAGGGCGATACCTCGGCCGAGTTCGATGCTGAGTACGAGCTGCTGCTGACCAATCATTTGATTCTCTCGGCGGCGCTGGATGCCACCGTGGCATTCAGTGAGGACCGGGAGATTGGCCTGGGCAAAGGGCTGAGCTCTACCGAAACGGGCCTCAGATTGAGCTACGATCTGATTGACCGGGCTTTCTCGCCCTACGTGGGTGTGGTGCATGAACGGAAATACGGCGATACCGCAGATCTGGCGAAAGCCGAGGGTGGAAGCACGGAAGACTGGTTTGCGGTGGTTGGTGCGCGAATCGCTTTCTGATCTTTCGGATAGCGTGCCGGGGCAGAACTCACCCCGGCACACTCACGCCTCAGAGCACTTTCTTCAACTGGCCATAGTCTCCGCCAGTGCGCAGTACCAGAGTGATGTTATTGTCGTTACGGTTCCGGAAGAACCACCCGTGGTCGCCGGTAAAGGCGGCCTCAAGCTCTCCTTCATCTTCAGGAACACCTCGTCCTTTCTCGTACGAGATGGATTGGCCGCTGCCGTTGCCGTGGGTGTCGTAGTTGATAGGGCCGCCCTCAGACGCCCAGGAGAACCGGGCCACAGCCCCTTCTTCCATGGTGAGTTTGAATTCGGTTCCCTCGCCCGGCGTCAGCACCACACGCACTTCATCCTGCCATTTCGGCTCCGCAGCTTCTGGTACAGGTGCTGGCTCTGGTTCCGCAGCCGTGATCTCTGCTTCGGGCGCAGAGACCGATTCCTCTGCAGGCTCGGACATGACAGGCTCCGCGACTTCCTGAGGCTCTTGTGCGGTCGACGATTGAACGGCAACCATCTCGGCCTCCGCGTCGGCGGCGGCTTCCTCGGCCAACTGTTCCTTGATTTCACCCATTTCGGTCAAGCCCAGCAGTTGTCCGGCTCCGGTCGGATCGAGCGCGTACTCCGCAGGCATGACAACGGTAACCAGAAGCACCAGCGCTACGATAGCCGCAAGAATGGTTGATCGAATCAGTTTCGCGGTGCTTGGCAGTTCTTCTCGATTAGGTATGTCGGTGTTGTACATAAAAGTTCTCCAGAATCAGGCGACGAAATAACCGGTAAGCTGGTAGCCGAATAGCAGGAAGCCTGCACTCATCATGGCCACATTCGCGGTGTAGGCGTGACGGAAAAAGCCGTCGGTTTTGCGCCAGAAATTGATGGCAATCAGGATCATGGCCAGGGCAATGAGCTGTCCGATTTCCACGCCCACATTGAAAGCGAGAAGGTTCGGAATCAGCCCATCGGGAGAGATGTCGTACTCAAGGATCTTGGTAGATAGCCCGAAGCCGTGGAAAAAGCCGAAGATGAGCGTGGCGGCTTTGGTGTTGGGCTGAAAGCCAAACCAGCGCTGATAGGCGCCGATGTTGTCCAGTGCCTTGTACACGATCGACAGGCTGATAATCGCATCAATGATGTAGCTATTGATGCCCACGTTGAAGTACACCCCCAGCAGCATCGTGGTGGAATGCCCCAGGGCAAACAGGCTCACATAGATAGCGATGTGCTGCATGCGGTACAGGAAGAAAATGACCCCCAGCAGAAACAGCAGGTGGTCGTAACCGGTGACCATGTGTTTGGCACCGAGGTAGGTAAAAGCAATCAGGTTTATGCCGGTAATCTCCTGGATGTATCCCTTGTCGCCCTGGGCGACGGCATGGGCCAACGCATCAGAGCTGAGGCCGAGCAGGCCCAGTGTCAGGAATATCCAGAAAAAACGATTTCCGCCGGCAGCAACCCGCGCCCAGTGGCGAGGTTTGCCAAGCAAAGTTGACAGCATAGTAACTCCGTAGAATGGGTTTTCGTTCAGCTGCTAAGGCAGCATTGCTCAGACAATTTTGTAGAGCTTCGGAGGGCGGTCGAGCCGGTAACGAAAACTGCGGGGATTCTCTCCAGCAAAGGGAACAGGGCGCCGGAGTGAAGGTGTCAGGTTGGAGAATACCGGCATTTTCAACCGGTCTGCAGACTCGTGGGAGTGGTTGCCAGAGTCATGATGAGAGTGGCGGTCTTGATGGTCTTGCACGCTGTGGCTGTGATGATCATGACTGTGGTCGTGATCGCCTTCGTGCAGGATGTTGGCTTCAGTCAGCTCCGGTACTCCGTGGGATGAGGTTTCTCCCACGACCGAGAGTGTCATGCCGATGAGCGCAATCAGCATGACAATAACCGGAAACGCTTTTTTACGGTTGATGGCCGTAATCATATAAACCAGCTTTTGAACAAAGACTCTGGGCGGGTGTTAACCCGCAACCGGACGTTGGAATAGTTTGTGAATAGAGAATACCATTCCGATGCGGATTTTCAGGAATTAAAACAAATAAATGTTCCGGGGCCAGAGGAAGATTCAATGGCATGGCTTATTACCAAATACGCGATAACCGCCGCGCTGGTGGTCCTGATCTCTGAGGTCGCCAAGCGTAGTGACAAACTGGGAGCATTGATTGCAGCCCTTCCCATGGTGACCGTGCTGGCGATGATCTGGCTTTACGTTGAGCAGCAACCGGCGGAAAAAATCAGCAATCACGCCTGGTATACTTTCTGGTATGTGCTGCCCACGTTGCCCATGTTCCTGATGTTTCCTTTCCTGATGGCCAGATTCGGCTTTTGGCCGTCCCTTGGTATCGGCGCCCTGGTCACTATTGTCTGCTTTGCCTCCCTGGCGGCTGTCACGAAAAAGTTCGGCATTTTTCTTCTGTGAATCGGTCCCGGAACTTTGCTGGGCGTTTGGATGACGCAGATCAACATGTGTCGACTTAAACGGATTCCGGAGTCGTTTTTCAGCTTCATTTCAGTTTCATGGTCTTTACTGATGGTGATGCACATTGTTGCAGCCAATAAGGAGGATCTCATGAACAGATTAGGTCGTTTCGTTGCGTGTTCCGTATTCGTCGCATTGCCTGCTTTTGCCTTTGCTCAGGGCAACTCCGGGCAAATGCCAGGTGCTGGCATGATGAATCAGGAACAAGTGCAGCAGATGAATGAAAATATGGCGCGCATGCAGGCCATGATGCAGGAAATGCGAAACGCCAACTCCAACGCTGAACGCCAGAGACTGCGCCAGCAACACATGGAGTACATGCAGGAGCATATGCAGATGATGCGTGGTGGCATGATGGGGCCCGGTATGATGGGCCAAGGCATGATGGGCAATGGTCAGGGAATGATGGGTAATGGCCAGGGCATGATGAACAACCAGGGCATGATGAACAATCAAGGCCAAGGTAAAAAGCAGTCTGGCAATGCCCAGGGCAACCGTTCTGGTGGTCCGGGGATGAACAACGAGCAGCGCCTGGAAATGATGGAAAACCGCATGAACCAGATGCAGATGATGATGGAGCAAATGCTGGAGCATCAACGGCAACTGAATCGCAACTGATGCGGGTAAGCCGTCTAGTCGAACAGTGACAGCTGATCGGATTGCTGCTTCGATGGCACGCGGGGGCGTTTCTGGACAGGTCCCTTGCGACTGCCGTGTCTGAGCAGCACCCGATCTGTTTCTGTCTTGCTGACCTGCTGCTTGCGAAAGTCGCCAACCGCCTTTCGGGCAACCCGGGCCGCCTGTTCATGATCGCACACCGGCGAGATGTAGGTGTTGCCGCCGTAACGCTCTTTCTGGGCCGGTGTCATCAGCCAGGGCGTGTGGATCATTTCACTGGGCACGCCCGACAACTCCGGGATCCAGCGCCGGATGAATTCGCCTTCTGGATCCAGTTTCTGGCTCTGCAGCACCGGGTTGTAGATTCGCAGGGCGTTGATGCCGGTCAGGCCAGATTGCATCTGGGTCTGGGAGTAATGAATGCCCGGCTCGAAATCGGTAAACAACCGGGCCAGGTGAAGGGCCGGATCGCGCCAGTGCAGCCACAGCTGGTAGCTGGCGATTGCCATCAGCATGGCGCGCATCCGGAAGTTGATCCAGCCTGAGTGGGCGAGCGCACGCATGCTGGCGTCCACAAGAGGCCACCCCGTCTGGCCTTCCTGCCAGCGCTGCAGGCGCTCTGAATCGTTAGGCCCGGTTTTCAGTGCCTCCATTTCCCGGTGCATGGCCCGGAACTCCAGCGCCGGCTCGTCCTCCAGTTTCTGGATGAAATGACAGTGCCAGTGCAGCCGGGAGCGGAAGCTGGTCAGGCTTTTCTTTTTCCGTGGCAGGGTATTGCGGTGGTTGCCGGTGGCCTTGGCTTCCTGGTAGATCTCCCGCAGGCTGACGGTGCCGTAGGCAATATGCGGACTCAGGCGCGAGCAGGCCCTGACGGCGGTGTTCGGGCTGGAAATGTTGTACTGGTAACCGACGCAGCGGCGATCCAGGAAGGAGCCGAGGAGCTTTTCGCCTCTCGCACTGCCGCCGATCTGGCGGTCCGGGCATGTGTCTGGCACTTCGAAATCCTGGCCGTTGTCGCCAGCATACACGGTCTTATGGGTGTCCGATGTCGGAATTACAGTCGGAGCCTCAAGTACGGGTTGCCGCATCAGCTCGGTCCAGGCCCTGTCCCAGATATCCCGGTCGCTCAGGCGACGAACCACGCCAAACTGGTTCCACTCCCGGAATTCCACCTGGTTCTCCGAGCACCAGCCAATCACCGACCTGTCACGCTCGTAGGTCCACTCCCCGCCGGTTTCCTGATGGCAGAAAATGCGGTTAATTGGCTGGTGGGCCTGAATCCGCTTGAGGGCATCAATAATCGACCCTCGTAGAACCATCAACTGACTGCCGGCCTTGCGCAACTGCCGGTCCAGGTCGTCCAGAGAATCCCGGATAAACGCCCACTGGCGGCCGCTGGTGTCCGGCAGTTGCCAGTACTCATCTTCGATGACGTACAAGGGTATGACCGGCTCTCCCAGGGTGGCCGCCGCCACCAGGGGGGCATGATCCCGGGTGCGCAGGTCGCGCTTGAACCACACCAGAGTGGTCATGACGATGCGCTCCGCTCACGCCGGCAACGTTCGCTGCAGTAGCGCACGTTGTCCCAGTCTTTGGCCCATTTTTCCGCCACTTGAAGGGCCGCTGACAGACCGGGCAGGTCTTTTCGGGGAGGTTGAGTTTCTTATGGGGCACTAACTATCGTCCATTCGGGATGTATGGCTTTCTACGTCTGCCTGGCAGGCCAGGATCAACCCAAGACGGCAGTAGAAATGTACCTCAGGAGTTTGACTCCCTCGCCAGCTGGGCCAGATCTTTACTGATCTGTTCAGGCGATAGGCCGGGGCGTAGCAGCAGCCGGGCGCTTCCACTGCGATCGAACACATAAACGGCACTGCTGTGGGAAACATTGTAGTTGCCGTTGGCGTCGGGCTGGTCATAACCGAAGGTGGTCCGGTAGCGTTTGGCGAGCTTTCGAAGCGTGGGTTCTTCGGCGGTGAGGCCAACGATTCCTTCTCCGAAAAAGCTTACGTAACTGGCCAGGCGTTCGGGGGTATCCCGGCGCGGGTCAACGCTGACGAACAGGGTGGTAACATCGTCCTGATACTCTTCGGGCAGTTGCTGAACCGAGCGGCGCAGATCGGTCAGCGTGGTTGGGCAGACATCCGGGCAGGAGGTAAAGCCGAAATACACCAGCCGGATGTTGCCTTGTGAGTCATCAGGAGTCACGGTTTTCCCATCGGTGCCCTCCAGCTGGAACTGGAGCTCGGGCATCAGGCCCGAGATGTCCTTGCCGTGCCAGCTTTTCTCATCGCCAGCGCAGCCAGCGAGTATCAGGGCAACGAAGACGGGCCACAGTGACAGCGTTCTGTTCATGCGTTTCCTCCTGCCAGAGAGCGGCGTCTGGGAAATTTGCCATCTTCATGCATGGCCCGGCGGAGCACGATCAGAATGCCAATGATGCTCATCATGGCCGGGGGGATCCAGGTCAACAGGCCGCCCAATAACTGATCGGTTTCGGGAGGCATGGGCCACGCCCGGCCGCAGACTTCGTACACGTCGTACACCATACCCCGGGAAAAGACGATCCAGGCCCCGAGTACCATCTGGGGAATGGCCACCAGCGCCAGCAGCAGGATGCGTTTCCCATAGCCAAGCGCGTTTGTGACTGCAGGGCTGCGGGGATCGAAAATCAGCCACCAGAACAGGAGACCATCCAGCAACATGCTCCAGTTCATGATCCAGTAGAGCTGCCGGCTCAGCATGGCGTCAAAATGGATGGGCGGCCAGAGCCAGAAATAGATCAGCCCCACGAACAGAAACGAGGCTATAAAGGGCTGCTGCAATACCCGGTAAATCCAGTCAACTGGTTGTAGCCAGTAGCGCAAAGAAGGTGACATCTTCTGGTACCAGAAGCGCATCACCGGCAGCGGATTGGACAGCGCGATCAGCATTGGCCCCAGGTGGTGCAGAATCAGATGCTGCCCCCGGTGAACGAAAAACATGTACTGGGAGTAGTAGTCGAATCGGGTCTGCATCACCCCGTAACAGAGCATGACCCCGAGTGTGAAAGTGATAATACGGCCCGATCCCGGCCGGTCCTGCTCCGGCATCTTCAGTAGCGCGACACCATAAAACCCGAGCACCAGCATGTAACTGAGCAGGGTCAGAGGCGAAAAATCGTAAGGCAGCAGGTAGCTCGATATTGGCATGGATCGGACTCGATGCGTGCACGCACTGGAAACCGGGTTTATCTTTCTTGTCAGTACCGCCGAGTTTTGCCGGCCCGGCGGCGGATTTCAAGGCCGGCTTCAGGAAACTTCTGACGGAGACGGGGCATGGCCCGATTTTGCGATTCCATTTCAGCGCCTTCGGTGTTGATCTTCGACTGGCACGGCACGCTGGTAGACACTCACGATGCCATGTTCAGTGCCATGGAAGACATGCTGCCGCAGCTGGAGGATCTGGGGCTGGTGGAACGGCTGCTACCCGAGGACAAGTGCCGAACATCCGACGATGCGCGCCTGGTGCGCTACATCCGGATTTTCCGGCGGCTGCATCCACGTATCCTGGCGGAGCGTCGGGTGTCGAGGACCGACATCTTCAACGCCATCTTTGGTGATGACAAAGACGCCAAACTGATCGCCCACAAGGCCTATAACGAGGCCTATCGTCGATACTTCGGTCAGGTAAAGCCGTTCCAGCCTGGCGCCTACGAATACCTCTCCGCCCTGAAAGCCATGGGAATCCGACTGGCGGTCTCCACCAACCGGAACCGGGAGTTTCTGGATCGGGAATTACAGACGGTGGACGAGGGCCGATGGCGGAACCTGTTTGATGCCACGGTCTGCGCCGATGATGTCACCGAGTACAAACCCGACCCGGAGGTGATCCTGAAGGCGCTTGAGAAGCTCGATCTGCCAGCCGATGAAAAGGCCTGGTACGTGGGTGATAGCTACGTTGACATGCTCACCGCCAACAAAGCGGGCGTGTCGGGAGTGTTCTACAACGGGGCCCGTTGGGAATCCGGCCGGATCGACAGCTGGTTTTCCCACCGGGACGCCCCCGCGGCCATTCTGGATAGCTTCGAGGACCTGATGGACCTGCTGGCCCTGCTTGAACGGAGCCAGCCGGAAGCTTTTGAACAGACGCCTGCCGAGGTTCGCCCACGACCCTTCCCGCCGCCACAGCGCCCGGAGCCCCGCATCGAGCCGGACTGGCACCCGGCGGTGGTCAAGCTTATTCGCCCGGCGGTAATCCTGTTCGACTGGCACGCCACCCTGGTGGATACCCTCGACGCCATGTACCACGCGGTGGATGACATGCTGCCGGATTTCCACAAACTCAAACTGATGGACCGCATGGTAGCGCCGGAAGACAGCAAAACTCCGGAAGATGTGAAGCTGGTTGCCTACGTGCGGGAGTTCGCGAAGCTGCATCCAAAGGTGAAGGCAGACCGGAAAATTTCCCGAACCGATATCTTTGAGGTGCTGTTCGGCGACGACCAGGAGGCCAAACAGGTCGCCCACCAGGCGTTCAATCACCATTATCGAAAACACTACGGCACAGTGAAGGCCTTTGAGCCGAAGGTGCGGGAGGTCTTGGAAGGGTTAAGGCGTCTGGGCATTCAGGTGGGGGTCATTACCAACCGGGATCGCGAGTTTTTCGAGCATGAACTGGCGGCGGTGGAGGACACCGGCTGGACCCACCTTTTTGATGTCGACGTCTGCGGCGACGACACGCCCCTGCGAAAGCCGCACCCGGATCAGTTGCTGCTGGCGGTTCAGAAGCTGGACTATCCCCCGGATCCGAGCGTCTGGTACGTGGGCGACAGCACGACGGATGTCATTGCTGCCAAACGCGCGGGCCTGACCTCGGTATTTTTCAACGGGGCCCAGTGGGATCTGCCCTGGCTGAACAAGATTTTCCCAGGCACCCACAAACACCCGGACAAGCCGGATGTGGTGGTCAATGACTTCTCGGAGTTCTGGGCCCTGGTGCTGGCCTGCGAGGTGGGGCCGCCCTGATTTTCCGCGGTGACTGCAGAAAGCGACGACAATGATCAGTATTTCTCAGAGTCGCTTAGAGCCTCCTCGATACTGAGCCCGATCACGACAACACCGATGGCCGCTTCGCCATTGCCAGATAACACCGGTGCACTGGCGGTGACCTGAAACCTCGCCGCTGAGGTGTCATAGCGAATTGGTGATATGTACAGCGGCCTGTCGGTATTGGCGCCCGGCGCCCGGCTCTCAATGACCCTCTGGAACTTTGGTTCGTCGCCCTGCCAGTAGTCGGAAGTGAGCTGGCTCATCGCCGCCAGGGTTCCCATGTCATTTACCAGCATCACTTCGGTGACCAGGCCCCGGTGTGATAGTTGCCAGGCCTGCAGTGCTTTAGAGCCCGGAAGTGCCAGGATCAACGCGGCCAGCTCCGGTGTAGCGACCGGTGACAAGGCCTGCCATTGACTGTCGATGGTCATTACATCGGTAAAACTCTCCTGCCTGGGACCTGCATCAATGATCTGGCGGATGTCCAGAATGCTGTTCATTTCTTTGAGCAGGCGGCCTGATAGTTCCGTAATGCGGCGTTCTTCCTCGTCGGACAGTGCTAGCTGGCCAGCCATGCAACTGTTCAGAGTGCGGTTGAAAGTGCCGAGAAAATCAGGATAGTCGGAAACAAAGGCTTCGCTGAGGTACAGATAAAGCGGCGCGTAACGGACAAAATGGGCATTGAGTTGCGTGCCCTCCCAATCGTTTTCGTAACGGAGACGGTTCATGACGCGCTCATCCATCAGTGCGGTATCGATTCGTCCCCGTTTGAGTAGCGCGAGCAACTGCGACGGCGAAGACACGCTCAAAAAAATGGCGTAGCCGTTGGCTTCCAGCCAGGCTTCTTCGTTGCTGCCGGCCACTACCCCGATTCGCAGGTTGTTGGTAAACGCTTTCTCGCCCCCGGTGAAAAAGTACCATTTCTCCAGAGCCACCGGATCGCTGCGTTCTGCTATGTTGTCGAGCTCTGCGGAGGGATCAATGGCAAAATAACCATCGATCATGTTGCGTTCCAGCGAGTGTATGGCGCGATTCTGGGGCGTAATCCGGATGCGTGTTGCCCAGCCAGCGCGGTTTGCAGCACAAACCACCGTGTCTGCGGTTTCGCCGGAAATTCGATTGGCTCCACCCTTCTCCTGGCTTGCCACCTGATAGGGTGGGCTTTCGAAGGTGTAGAGGTTCAGTGTTGGAGGCTGAGCCTGACACACGGTTGAATACAGTATTGTTGTCAGACTCAGAGCGAGTCGAAGGTTCATGGTGAAGGCAGCATCCGTGATGTGAACAATCCTTACGTCAGGCTAGCACCATTATGGGGCTTTTGCTGCACAACGTTAGGACATATTCTGATAGGCATGAATAACAACAAAGACCAACCAATGAATGAAAGAAAAGCATCGATACTGGTAGTGGATGACGACGCTGCGATCCGTGAGCTGTTAGAGGAGCATCTGACCCGTGTAGGGTACGAGGTCATGACCGCGGGCGACGGCGACCAGATGCGCCTGCAGCTGGACTCGGCCCAGGTCGACCTGATTGTTCTGGATGTCATGTTGCCTGGCGATGACGGGTTCACTCTGTGCCGACAGATTCGTGAACACAGTCGGGTGCCTATCATTATGCTCACGGCGAGCTCCGACGAAACCGACCGGGTTGTGGGCCTGGAACTGGGCGCCGATGATTACCTCGCCAAGCCCTTCAGTGCCCGGGAACTTCAGGCCCGAGTGAAAGCCCTTCTTCGCAGGGCGAGTTTCAGTCGATCCGACAATCCTCGCTACGTCATCTTTGATCGCTGGCGGCTGGATACCCTGGCCCACGAACTGATCGACGAGAATCAGCAGGGCACGGCACTTTCCGGTGCAGACTTCGCCCTGCTCCAGCTGTTTCTCCGTCATCCCAATGAGGTGCTGGATCGTGACACCATATCCGACGTTACCCGTGGCCGGGAGTCCATGCCCCTGGACAGGGTAGTGGATGTGGCTGTCAGTCGCCTGAGGCAACGTCTTGGCGATCAGGGCCGCAACCCCAGACTGATCAAGACAGTACGGGGCGCCGGCTACCTGCTGGCAGCAACGGTGGCCCATGTTTCGGAGTAGCGCGGGTGAATCGGAGAAGAAAAACTGGCGCTGGTTTCCCTCCTCACTGCTCGGACGGGTATTGCTGCTGACCCTGTTGGCAATGGCGAGTGCCCAGATCATTTCCAGCGCCGCCTGGATTGCCACGTTCCGGGCCCAGCAGGTTGAGGGGCTGGTGGCTACCACCCGCAACCTTGCGCAGTCGGCTGCGGCTACCGCGCAATTCTTCAACTCGCTCCCGCTGGAATACCGGCACATTGTGCTGGATCAACTGCGCGATATGGGGGGAACGCGGTTTTTTGTTTCGCTCAATGACAAGCTTATCAATATGGAGCCGCTACCAGACAGCGAGCGTAAGCGGCTGGTAACCGAAGAAGTCGAGCTGGTGTTGCGCAAACGGCTGGGAAACCGGATCAACCTGCATGTTGAATTCGTGGATCCCGCCAGTTTACGGATTCTCAACAGTGAATTGCCGCTGGATGCCCTGCCGCAATCCTGGGCCCACTATGCACTTACCCTGGAGCCTTTGAATCCGCCGGTTCTGGTTACCCAGGTCGAAGTCACAGACGGTGAGTGGCTGTACCTGGCGGCGGCACTGCCAGCCCCCTACGTGTCACTTGAGGATGAGGGGATACCAGGGCAACAGATCCTGTTTCTGGTGGTGATGATCGCCATACTGTTTCCAGTACTTGCGTGGCTTATCCGACAACAGACGCGGCCGTTGCGTAAGCTGGCCAAGGCCGCCCGGGATCTGCCCCTCGAGGATGATCAGCCACCTTTGGTTGAGAAGGGCAGTGCAGAGATTCTGGCGGTGACCCGGAGCTTTAATACCATGCGTCGCCGATTGCAGAGTTATATCAGCGACCGGAACCAGCTATTCCGTGCCATTTCCCACGACCTCAAAACCCCGATCACACGCTTGCGTTTGCGAGTGGATCTGATTGACGACGATGTTATGCGCGAACGCCTGGAGGCGGACCTCCATGAACTGGAATTGCTGGCGAAAAATGCCCTTCAGTCCATGAAAGACACCGATATACACGAGAACGCCGAGCCCGTGGATGTGGAGCGTATGCTCAGGGGAATGGCGGAAGCCTATCAGGGAGACGGGCCTGACCGGGTGACCGTGCAGGGCCATTGCCGGCCATACCGGGGCAAGCCACTGGCTCTGAAACGATGTCTTGGAAACCTGGTGGACAACGCCGTCAAGTATGGCGACAAAGCCATGGTGCGAATTGAAGACATGGCGGGCCAACTGGTGATCCACGTGGAGGATGAGGGCCCCGGTGTTTCCGAAGACCAGTTGTCCCGCATTTTCGAACCCTATTACCGGCTCGACAAAAATCAGCACCAGGGTTTTGGTCTCGGTCTGGGAATAGCCCGCAACATTGCGCAAAGCCACGGCGGTGAGCTGGACATCAGTAACCGTTCCGCCGGTGGGCTGCATGTAGAACTGACCTTGCCCCGCCACTGATAGCCCATGTAACAACCTTGTTACATGGGCATTTCCCTTTGATACGTAGCGTGTTCGTTTCTTGCCATAGACTCCAGAGTGCCAATAAAACAAAAACAAGGAGTCAAGAATGCTCAATGTTACCTATGGCACTACCCCTGCAAGAAAAACCTCAAGCGTACGCCTTTTAACAACCGCAGTTGTCCTGGCATCGCTGGGACTGACGGCCGGACAGGCACAGGCTCAGGACCAGAGCGTAGAGGACCGCCTCGCTGACCTCGAGGCAAGGCTGGCCGAAGTTGAACCGAAGGCCAATGGTCTGGAAGGTTTCTCCTTCAACACCTACGCCCGCTCTGGTCTGCTTCTGAACGGTGATCTGCAAAGTGCCCCGGGCGGTCCCTACCTGACCCCCGCGGGTTCCGTTGGTGGCGCCGTAGGCCGCCTCGGCAATGAACCCGATACCTACCTTGAAGCGATCCTGAACTACAAACAGGTGGCCGAGAATGGGACCAAATCCCACTACCGGCTGATGATTGCCGATTCCACGACGTCCTCGAATGACTGGACAGCCGGTGACGGCGCCCTGAACGTTCGTCAGGCCTATGTGGAATTCAGTAACCTGGCCAGCTTCTCCGGTATTTTCGAGGAGTCCGCGATCTGGGCCGGCAAGCGTTTTGACCGGGACCTGGACTTTGACATCCACTGGCTCGACAGCGACATCGTTTTTCTGGGTGGCCTGGGCGCCGGTGTCTATGACGTAACGTTTTCGGACAGCGTGAAATCAAACTTCTCCCTCTATGGCCGAAGCTTTCTGGAATTCCCTTCCGACATTCAGGACCAGGACATCACATCGGACACAGACAATCTGATCCTTACCGCCAATAACTACTTCGGTAACGTCCAGTGGCTGATCAATGGTATGAAGGCCCAGGAAAACGATCTGCGGGTGGTCGGTGGTGTCACGGAAGCTGCCGAGACCGGCCTGCACACCATGCTGGCGTACCACGGGGACAGTTTCTTCGGACTCTCGGACGGTAACTTCAAGGCCGCGATAATCCACGGCACCGGCCTGGGTGCCGAGACCAAGAACATCGGCGCCGATGGCGACCTGCATGAGGATGCAGTCAGCACCCGTGTGGCTGTCTACGGCACGACCTATCTCAGCGAAAACTGGCGGTTCGCGCCGGCGATTCTGGCGGAAACCAGTGAAGATCGTTACATCAAGGGCGACGAATACCAGTGGCTGACGTTCAATGCCCGTCTCGCCCAGGAGTTGAGTGCGAACTTTGAAATGCAGTATGAAGCCTCCTGGCAGACTATGGATCTCACCACTCTGGGCTATCAGGGGAGAAGTGCGGTGGATGGCGACTACAGCCGTTTTACTATAGCGCCCACCTTCAAGCCCCAGGTTGGCGGGTTCTGGAACCGTCCTGAAATCCGCGTGTTTGCAAGTTACTCAACCTGGGATGACGAGCTCGAGACATACGCTGCTGGCGATGCACTTGGCGTCGACAGTGATTTCGAAAGCGGTCAGTGGACCTTTGGTACCCAGATGGAAATCTGGTTCTGAACCTGATCAAGACAACAAAACAGGAAGGAATTGACCATGACTATGTTCAAGAAAACAATTGCTGCTGCAGCCGTATCTGCGGCGTTGCTTCCGGCCCAGGCCATTCAGGCCGGCGAAGTTGAAGTTCTGCACTGGTGGACCGCTGGCGGCGAAGCCCGCGCCGCGGCCGCGCTCAAGGAAATGATGGAAGAGCAGGGCCACACCTGGAAAGACTTTGCCGTGGCCGGTGGCGGCGGTGAAGCGGCCATGACTGTGCTCAAGACCCGCGCTGTCTCAGGCAACCCCCCGGCTGCCGCCCAGATCAAGGGCCTGGATATCCGGGAATGGGCCAAGCTGGGCTTTCTCACCAGCCTGGATGATGTGGCCGAGGCGAACAACTGGGACCAGTTGATTCCGCCGGTTATTGCCGATGTCATGCAATACGAGGACAGCTATGTCGCCGTGCCGGTGAATGTGCACAGGGTTAACTGGCTTTGGGCCAACCCGGAGGTACTTGAGAACGCAGGGGTTTCTGTGCCCAAGACCCTGGAAGAATTCTACGCCGCGGCGGAGAAGCTGGAAGCTGATGGTGTTATTCCGTTGGCCCATGGTGGTCAGCCCTGGCAGGACGCAACGGTTTTCGAAGCCGTGGCTCTGGCCGTCATGGGGCCGGAAGACTTCGCCAAGGCGTTTGTTGAGCACGACATGGACGTGATTAACAGCGCACAGATGGAAGAGGTCTTTGCCGAGTTTGCCAAGGTGATGAGCTACGTGGATGACAACGCAGCCGGACGTGACTGGAACACTGCCACCGGCATGGTCATTCGAGGCGAAGCGGCCATGCAGATCATGGGCGACTGGGCCAAGGGGGAATTCACCGCTGCTGGCCTGACTCCTGGCGAGGATTACATCTGTGCCCCGGCACCGGGTACTGGTGGTCAGTTCACCTTTAACGTCGACTCGTTCGCCATGTTCAGTCTCAGCGATGAGGACAACACCAAGGCGCAGAAAGACCTGGCTCGTACGATCATGGAGCCGGAGTTCCAGACAGTGTTCAACAAGGCCAAGGGCTCGATCCCGGTCCGTACCGACATGGATATGTCCGGCTTTGATTCCTGTGCCCAGGCGTCCATGGACACGTTCAAAAGCAGTGCTGACGACGGCGGCCTGGTGCCCAGCTTTGCCCACGGCCTGGCTACCACCAGTTATGTGCAGGGCCAGATTTTTGATGTTGTCACCAACTTCGTGAACTCCGATAACAAGGATCCGGTCCGGGCCACTGACCAGCTGGCAGCAGCTATCCAGGCGGCACTCTGATCCGGTAGGGGCCACCCGTTCGGGTGGCCCCCGATCCTCTCGGGAGACTCATCATGGAACACACTCAACGCCAACCCGCCAGGGTGGCCAGGGCGCCGTCGCGCTTTCTCGACGCGTTGCAGCGCTGGCTGCCAAAGCTGGTTGTAGCGCCCACATTTGTCCTTATCGGTGTTGGCATATACGGCTACATGCTCTGGACCGGTGTGCTGTCGTTCACCAGCTCCAGCTTCCTACCGGTGTATGACTTTGTCGGCTTCGATCAGTACGCCAAACTGATGGCTAACGACCGCTGGCTGACCGCCTCAATCAATCTGGGCATCTTTGGCGGTCTTTTCATTCTCAGTTGCCTGGTTATTGGCGTGATACTGGCGATTTTCCTGGATCAGCGGATTCGCCAGGAAGGTACTATCCGTACCATCTATCTGTACCCCATGGCCCTGTCGATGATTGTCACCGGCACCGTCTGGAAATGGATTCTGAACCCCAGCCTTGGGCTGGAAAAGCTGATGCACGACTGGGGTTGGACGACGTTCAGTTTCGACTGGCTGGTTAGCTCGGACATGGCTATCTATACCATCGTGATGGCCGCGGTCTGGCAGGCCTCCGGCTTCGTCATGGCTCTGTTTCTGGCGGGGCTGCGCGGTGTGGATTCCTCCATTATCCGCGCCGCCCGGGTCGATGGCGCCAGCCTGCCGCTGATCTACTGGAAAATCATCCTGCCTTCCCTGCGCCCGGTATTCTTCAGCGCAGTGATGGTTCTGGCTCACATAGCCATCAAGAGCTTTGATCTGGTGATGGCGATGACCGCCGGTGGTCCGGGCTACTCCACCGACCTGCCGGCGGTATTCATGTATGCCCACACCTTTACCCGTGGCCAGATGGGCCTGGGGTCCGCCAGTGCCATGCTGATGCTGGGCGCCATTCTGGCCCTGATCGTGCCTTATCTGTATTCGGAACTGAGGGAGAAGCGCCATGACTGATGTGGTTCGCACCGGCTTTCGTCCCAGCCGCGTGGCCATCTACGGGCTTTTGCTCCTGGCCGCCCTGGTCTACCTGATTCCGCTGTTCATCATGCTGGTGACCAGCTTCAAGACTCCCATGGACATCCGCACCGGCAACCTGATGGCCCTGCCCACGGACTGGACCACCATTGGCTGGACCAAAGCCTGGTCCGAGGCCTGCACCGGTGTTCAGTGTGAGGGAATCAGTGGGTATTTCTGGAACTCGTTCAAGATGACCGTGCCCGCGGTATTGATTTCCACCTTGCTGGGTGCCTTCAACGGCTACGTGCTGTCCAAGTGGAAGTTCAAGGGCTCTGACCTGTTTTTCGGAATGCTGCTGTTCGGCTGCTTTGTTCCGTTCCAGGTGGTCCTGTTGCCCATGGCGGCAACCCTCGGAAAACTTGGCTTGGCCAATACCACCAGCGGCTTGGTGCTGGTGCACGTGATCTACGGGGTGGCGTTCACCACACTGTTCTTCAGGAACTACTACGTGGCCATTCCGGATGCCCTCATCAAGGCCGCACGGCTGGACGGCGCCGGCTTCTTTACCATCTTTTTCCGTATTCTGCTGCCCATGTCCACACCCATATTCATGGTGTCGCTGATCTGGCAGTTCACACAGATCTGGAACGATTTCCTGTTCGGCGTGGTGTTCGCCAGCGGTGATAGCCAGCCCATCACCGTGGCGCTCAACAATCTGGTGAACACCAGCACCGGGGTGAAGGAATACAACGTGGATATGGCGGCAGCCATGATCGCGGCGCTGCCAACCCTGGTGGTCTATATCGTCGCCGGCAAATACTTCATCCGGGGCCTGACCGCCGGATCTGTCAAAGGTTGACCTGAGAGGATAACAATAATGTCTCAACTGGAACTGCGGAGCATCCGCAAAACCTATCCGGGCGTTGCCGAGGAAACCCTCAAGGGCATCGACATCGACATCGCTTCCGGTGAATTCCTGATACTCGTGGGCCCATCCGGCTGTGGTAAATCCACCTTGATGAACACCATCGCCGGCCTTGAGACCATCACCGATGGCTCGATAGTCCTGGACGGCAAGGACATCTCCACCATGGAGCCAAAAGACCGGGACATCGCCATGGTATTCCAGTCCTACGCCCTGTACCCGACCATGTCCGTCCGCGAGAACATCGCATTCGGCCTGAAAATCCGCGGTTTACCAAAGCACGAGATTGATCAGGAAGTAGAACGGGTGGCCGATCTGCTGCAAATCTCCCAACTGCTCAACAAGAAGCCGGCAAATCTGTCTGGCGGCCAGCAGCAGCGGGTAGCCATGGGCCGGGCCCTGGCCCGCCGACCACGGATTTACCTGTTCGACGAGCCGCTCTCCAACCTGGATGCCAAATTGAGGGTGGAGATGCGCACCGAGATCAAGAAACTGCACCAGCGCCTGAAAACCACCATCGTGTACGTAACCCACGACCAGATCGAGGCAATGACCCTGGCGGATCGGATCGCCGTGCTCAAGGATGGTGAGTTGCAGCAGCTGGGCACGCCGAAAGAAGTCTATGACCGGCCGGAAAACCTGTTTGTTGCCGGCTTCATGGGCTCACCAGCGATGAGCTTTGTGCCGGTAACCGTGGAACAGGGAGAAGGCGGACTGCAGGCGGAAGTGCGTGGCAATGATGGCCGGGCTGTGAAGCTGCCGGTGCCGGAATTCCTGGCAGACCGGGTAGGTAAGAAGGTGATTCTGGGCATTCGCCCGGAGCACATTACCCAGCCCCAGGATCAGAAAAACGACCAGACCCTGGTGGCGAAGGGCGAGTTCACGATTGAAGTGACCGAGCCCACCGGCCCGGATGTGATTGCTCTGATTCAGCTGAACGATACCAACGTGCATTGCCGGATCGATCCGGAACACCCGGTGACCTGGGGCGAGACTGCCGAGTTGATGTTCGATATGAAGAAGGTTGTGTTCTTCGATCCGGACACTGAAAAGCGGATCGCCCCGCACTGATTCGCTGTTGCGGCTTTACAGCTGCTCCAGGTTCGCCAGCAGATGCTCGGCGCGCCGGAGCAGCGCTTCCCGCCGCTCCGGCTTCTGCTTGTCCCAGTTCCGGTACATCATGCCCATACGCGGGTTTTTGGCAAAGTCGTCCCGATGGCGATCGATGAAATGCCAGTACAGGGCGTTGAACGGGCACGCATCATCTTCAGTGGTCTTGTTTACCTTGTAATGGCAGTTGGCGCAGTGGTCCGACATGCGCTGGATGTACTTGCCGCTGGCGGCGTAGGGCTTTGAGCCCAGGTAGCCGCCATCGGCGTGCATCACCATGCCAAGCACGTTGGGCAGTTCCACCCAGTCGTAGGCATCGGCGTACACCGCCAGGTACCAATCGCAAATCTCTTCAGGTTTGATGCCCGCCAGCAGCGCGAAGTTGCCGGTGACCATCAGCCTCTGGATATGGTGGGCGTAGGCGTTGCGGCGGGTAGCATCAATGGCCTTGTGCATGCACCGCATTTTCGTGTCCCCGGTCCAGTAGAACCAGGGCAGGGCGCGGGTGTTGCCCAGCCGGTTCTCCTGCGCATATCCCGGCATGTTCATCCAGTAAATGCCCCGAACAAACTCCCGCCAACCCAGGATCTGCCGGATGAATCCCTCTACCGCGTTGATCGGCGCTCGCCCTGAATACCACGCCTGGGCGGCCGCCTCGCAAACCGTCAGAGGATCCAGCAGCCCGGCATTGATATAGGGCGAAAGAATGGAGTGAAACAGCCAGTCCTCGGTATCGGAAATCGTGTCCTGATAATCGCCAAAACAGGGCAGGGCGAAATCAATAAAGTGTTCTAGCGCCGCCTGCGCGTCCTCGGCAGTCACGGCAAAATGGAAATCGTCGGTGGTGCCGAAATGATCGCCGAAATGCTCGTCTACCAGACCGATCACATCCCGGGTAATGGCATCCGGCTCTATCCGGAACGGCGCCGGGGCCGGCGGCTTGCCGGTCCATTTCTTCCGGTTGTCGGCATCAAAATTCCACTGTCCGCCCTCCGGTTCGCCCTCGGGGGTCATCAACAAACCGGTCTTGCGCCGCATCTCCCGGTAGAAGAATTCCATCCGCAACTGCTTGCGGCCTTCGGCCCAGTCGGCAAACTCCTGTTTGGATGCAATAAACCGTGTATCCGGCCGAATCTCCACCGGCACCCCGAGGCGTTCGTGCCAGCCACTGATCTGGTCATGCAGTCGCCATTCGCCACACTCGGTGGTGATTACTTTTTCCGCATTGAGCCGCTTCACCTGTTCGCCAACCACGGCCTCAAGGCTCTGGTGTTGGTTGTCCGGATGATAGGCCTGGTAATGAACCTGCCAGCTATCGCTCTCCAGTTGCCGGGCAAAGTGGCGCATGGCGCTGAACAGCAGCACGATTTTCTTCTTGTGGTGATTGGTGTAGCTCGCTTCCTCATGGACTTCGGCCATCACCACCAGATCCCGGTTGCGGTCGGCGTCTTCGAGGGCGCTGATGTCTCTCGTTAATTGGTCGCCGAGGATCAGAATCAGGTTAGCCATGGTGAAGATTTCTCCAGTCAGTATGCTGCGGGCTATGCCCACAAAGGGGTAAACCAAGTACGCCAAGAGCCCAAGGGTGGTTCAGTAACCGGGCTGGTAAACTGAATCCAATGCTCAGCTGACCCGCATCAAAAAGGGACGCAAAGGATTGCCCTAAAATGCGTGAGCTTTCTTGAACATGGGGTCAGATGACACTTTCATCTGACCCCAGATTTCATCTGACCCCGAGTTTGCCATGACCTCCACACCCGCACTCAAAGCCCAAGACTCAACACTGCCAGAATTCATCTGGGATGATGCCCTGATTCGCCGCTACGATCTCAGCGGCCCGAGATACACCTCTTATCCCACGGCCGTCGAGTTCAACCAGAACTACCCCATTGAGGACATGGTCAAAGCCGCGGCTCGCAGCAAGGCCAGTGGCCGGCCGCTGTCGCTGTACACCCACCTGCCGTTCTGTGCGCACCTTTGCTACTACTGTGCCTGCAACAAGGTCATTACCAAAAAACGCGACAAGGCGATGCCCTATGTTGAGCGGGTGCTGAAAGAGGCGGCTATCCAGTCAAAACTGTTCGGGGCCGACCGGCCAGTGACACAGCTGCATTGGGGTGGCGGTACCCCGACGTTTTTGCCTAAAGATGTGATGGAACACCTGATGGCGGGATACGGGGAGCTGTTCAACCTGCAAACCGGTGATGAGCGGGATTACAGTGTGGAAATTGATCCGCGGGAAGTGGACCAGGATACCCTGCCAACCCTGTGGAACCTGGGCTTTAACCGGATCAGTCTGGGGGTACAGGATGTAAACCCGGAGGTTCAGAAAGCAGTGAACCGCATCCAGCCCCGGGCCATGACCGAAGCGGTGCTCAACGAGGCGCGGCGCATCGGCTTCCGGTCCATCAACCTGGACCTGATTTACGGCCTGCCGTACCAGACTCCGGAAAGCTTTGCCGAGACACTGGAAGCGGTGATCGAGATGTCGCCGGACCGGCTCTCAGTGTTCAGCTATGCCCACCTGCCGGACCGTTTCTATCCGCAGACCCGGATTCAGGGCGACACCTTGCCGAGTCCGCAGCAGAAGCTGACCATCCTGCACAACACCATCAATCGCCTGCTGGACGCCGGGTACGAATACATTGGCATGGACCACTTCGCCAAGCCGGACGACAGCCTGGCGGTGGCGCAACGAGAAGGCCGTCTCCACCGGAATTTCCAGGGCTACACCACCCATTCCGAATGCGATCTGGTTTCCCTCGGTGTTTCCGCAATTGGCCAGACGGACGACGCCTATTTCCAGAACAACCACGACCTGCCGTCCTGGGAAGCATCCATTGATGCCGGTCAGCTGGCCATCACCAAAGGTGTCAACCTGACTCGGGACGACCGAATCCGCCGCTGGGTGATCGGCCAGCTGATTTGCCAGTTCCGACTGGACCGTCAGCTGTTTGCAGATGTCTGGCAGGAAGATCTGAACCGCTATTTTGCCGATGAGCTCAGCCGTCTGAAGCCCATGATTCAGGATGAGCTGATTGCTGATGACGGCAATGCCCTTCAGGTTCAGCCCGCCGGTCGCCTGCTGATCCGGGCCATCTGCCAGATTTTTGACCTGTATCGCAAAGAAGGCGCCAGCCAGAGGTTCTCCCGGATTATCTGATAGCAGCGGCTGAGTCGGGGTCAGAAGAATGCCTTCTTCTGACCCCATGTTCATTTCGAGAGCCAAAAAAAGGGGCTGTCCGTTTCCGGACAGCCCCTTTTACGTCTGCAGGCATCAGCTATACGCCGGCACCTTGAACTCGTTGGCCAGGTCCTGCAGGACCCTGGCGAGCCGCGCCTGCTCGCCGGTTACCTGGGTGATTTCCTGGGAGCCGGTGAGGGTCAGGATCGCCGCTTCACTGACTGATTCCATATTGCCCGCCAGTTCCCGGGTAACCGCGACCTGTTCTTCGGAGGCGGTGGCAATCTGGCTGGCCATATCGGAGATGCTGTTCACATCGGTCAGGATATCGGCGAAGGTCTGCTCCAGTTCTGAAGCCTGCTCGCTGGTGGCGTTCGCCAGTTTGTGGCTTTCCACAATTGAGCGGCTGGCACTGTCGGTAATGCTCTGGAACCCGTTGATAATGTTCTCAATCTGGGTCGTAGACTCGTGGGTCTGTTGCGCCAGGGTCCGGACTTCGTCGGCAACCACTGCAAACCCTCGGCCGTGTTCGCCTGCGCGGGCGGCTTCAATCGCCGCGTTCAACGCCAGCAGGTTGGTCTGATCGGCAACCTTCCGGATTACGTCCACCACGTCGGCGATGGTTGAGCTGCGGTTCTCCAGTTCTTCGATTACCTCATTCACCTTCTGAACCGATTTGGCCAGGGAACGAATACTCTTCACGCTGCCGTGGAGCACCTGCTCGCCACTTCGGCTTTTCTCCATGGCGCTGCGGGCAGCATCGGCCACCTGCTGGGTGTTCCGGGAGATTTCCTCGGAGGTGGCCGACATTTCTTCGGTGGCCGCGGCCACCTGCTCAATCTGTTGCTGCTGGTTTTTCACCTGGCTGGCGTTCTGCCCGGCCGTAGAGCTTGTCTCCTCGGTGGCAGTGGCCAGCTGGACGCTGGATTTGTCGATGTGCAGCAGTGCATTGCCAAAGCGTTCGAACAGCTCGTTAATGGCCTTGCCAATGGTGCCCACTTCATCATGGCTGGAGATTTCTATCTCACGGGTCAGATCCTTGTTGTCCATGGCGAACCGAACGCCATCGAGCAGACGGCCGACCTGGAGATTGATGGCACGGATAATCACCAGCATCAGAACCAGTACAGCCAGAACGGCACCTGCGGAAATGCCTGAGGCCAGCATCAGGTCGTTACGGGCATCGGCAACGCCGTCTGATGCCAGGCTTAGTACGCCAGACAACATGGCCTCTCTGGCCTGATTGAGGTTGCCGATACGTTGGGTGGTGGTTGTGAACCAGTCAGAGGCGTCCAGTGCGTACATGCCTGATGGGCTGCTGAACAGTGTTTCGCGACGCTCGGCCAGAGCCTGGCTTGCAACGCTGAAGGTCTGATTCTCCAGGGTTGCCCGGATTTCATTGTCAGACGCCAGCATTGTTATGGCTTCGTTGAGAAAGGCTTCCTGCTGCCCGCCGAGACCCGCAATTCGGGCCACGGTGGGCAGATCGAAGTCACCGCTGCGAATCATGGAGGCGCCCGCGGCTCTTTCGCGGCCGGCCATCTCGGCAACCTTGGCGAGGGCATGGTAGCCGTTAACCTCGCGGGTCAAATCCGGATCGGTTGAGCGCCGGACAATAAGGCCAATGCGCTCTATCAAACCCGTAATCAGCGTCGTGTAGCCCCTGCTGGCATCGCTGCGGTTGTCGACGGAGCGGCGCAGGGCATCTATGTTGTCGAGTCCCTGGCGAACGGACTGAATGCTCGTTTCAACCATCCTGTCAAACGATGCATCTGTCATCAGGGCATTGATGTGGCGCTGATAGTCTGAAATCCGCGTGTCGGTTTGGCGCCGCTGTTCCGCAAGATCTCTTTCGGCCTGCCGGGCGGCATCGCTGCCCGGCTTGCTGGCAAGGAAAACCGCGGAGCGACCACGCTCTTTCTGAAGGGCTTCGGTGAGGGGATCACCGGCTTCAGCCAGTTCGATCTTTGAGAGCAGTTGTCGCATGTCATCCAATTCGCCTTGATTCAGAACGACGCTTTCTGCCGCGAAAAACAGGATAACAAGCAGGGCCGGCACCACCAGAGTGATCAGTTTGCCCCGCATGGAGAGATTGTTGATAAATTTCATAGCGTTCTGCCTTGGCTGTCCGTGTCGGATATGCCGCTATTATCCCGGCATAGCAAGGTTGCTCTCTATCAGCGTGAAGGAGTAGCAGTGGAGGTAGTTACGGGCAGGTAAGCTTATGTTTCTGCATGTTAAGGTTCTGATAATTATCAATTAACCGTGGCATCCGTAATGCCGCGTAGAGTACTACCACAGAGGTATTCAGCAGACTGGGGGTATCCTGCTGACAAAGGTCAAGGTAGCCGGGCGATGTGTCCGATATGGTCGATGCCGTTAATCCAAGGCGGAGAAAACCATGGAACTTGTGTGCCCGGCCGGCAGTCTCCCGGCCCTGAAAACCGCCGTTGATAACGGCGCCAACGCCGTGTATTTCGGTTTTAAAGACAGCACCAACGCCCGTCAGTTTGCCGGCCTGAACTTCAACGACAAGCGTGCTGCCGAGGGTATCGAGTATGCCCATCTCCGGGGCGCGAGAGTCTTTTGTGCCATCAATACCTACCCGCAACCAGACGGCTGGGAGCAATGGAAGGGGGCGGTGGACAGAGCCGCAAGTCTGGGTGTGGACGCCATTATCCTGGCCGATATGGGCCTGCTGGATTATGCCGCCAACCGATGTCCGCACATCCCCCGGCATCTGTCGGTTCAGGGATCTGCCACCAGCCACGAAGCGCTCTCCTTCTACAAGGACAACTTCGATATTCGCCGGGCCGTGCTGCCCCGGGTTCTGTCACTGGACCAAGTGCGTGGTGTGGCCAAACACAGCCCGGTAGAACTGGAAGTATTTGCCTTCGGTAGCCTGTGCATCATGGCCGAGGGCCGTTGCTATCTGTCTTCCTACCTGACCGATGAGTCGCCTAATACCCGGGGAGCCTGTTCCCCTGCCAAAGCTGTGCGTTGGCAGGAAACCCCGCAGGGGCTTGAATCCCGCCTCAACGATGTCTTGATTGACCGTTATGGCCAGGGCGAATCCGCCGGCTACCCGACGCTGTGCAAAGGCCGTTTTGAGGTTGAGGGTCATGTTTATCACGCCATTGAGGAGCCGGTCAGCCTGAACACCCTGGACCTGTTGCCAGAGCTTCAGGCGCTGGGTATCAGTGCCGTGAAGATTGAGGGTCGCCAGCGAAGCCCGGCCTATATCGCAGACGTAGCCAGAACCTGGCGCCATGCCCTGGATAATCTTGAAGCCGGCACCGACGGCTTTACTGTTGAACCTCAATGGCAGCAGACGCTGGCGGGGCTTTCCGAGGGCGGCCTGACAACGCTGGGCGCCTACCATCGCAAATGGAAATAGGGTTTCACCATCCATGCTGAAGTTATCCCTGGGGCCGATCCTGTGGTTCTGGTCCAGGCAGACCGTTTTCGATTTCTATGTCAATGCCGCCGAGTGGCCGGTGGATACCATCTATCTGGGGGAGGTGGTGTGTTCTCGCCGGCGGGAACTGAAACCGGATGACTGGCTGGATCTGGCCCGTGATCTGAACGCCTGTGGCAAGAATGTGGTGCTCTCCACGCTCACGCTGATTGAGTCGGAGGCCGATTTGCGTCGCCTGCGCCGGTTCTGTGAGCAGGATGAATTCCGGGTAGAGGCCAACGATCAGAGCGCCCTGCAGGTAGCCATCCGGAACAGGATTCCGTTTATTACCGGTCCCTCAATGAACATCTACAACACCGCTACCCTGAAAATCCTGGCAAAGCAGGGCTTACAGGGCTGGAACCTGCCGGTGGAACTGGGCAAGGAAACCCTCGAGCAGCTGATCAAGGAGCTGCAGCAGGAAGGACTGGATCTTCCCGCCGAAGTGTTTTCCTGGGGCTTCCTGCCCCTGGCCTGGTCCTCCCGATGCTTTACCGCGCGCCATTACAACCTGCCCAAGGACAACTGCGAGTTCCGCTGCCTGCAGCATCCGGACGGCATGGAGTTGCGCTCCCGGGAAAACCAGGAGCTGTTTCGCATCAACGGCATTTCCACCCTGTCTGGTTCCCGTTATGACCTGATGCGGGAGTTGCCGGCTATGGAACGTATGGGGGTAAGCACCGTGCGCCTGAGCCCGGAACATCTGGGCATGGAGGAGGTGGTCAGACGCTTTGACAGGGTGCGCCGGGGCGACATGCCGGCCACCGACCCGCTGCAGCTGGTGGAGGCACCACCCTGCAACGGGTACTGGTATGGCAAGCCGGGGATGGACCTGATTAAACCATGAATCACGGCCCGGGAGACGCACCCCGCGTGCTCATTCAGGGCGTAGTGTTTCTCGCCCAACCCAGATCCTCAAGGATTGTATAAAGCGCGGGCAGCACTACCAGTACCAGAACAGTGGATACCAGCAGACCAAACACTACGGAGATCACCAGTGGAATCACCGCCATGGCCTGTGTGCTGGTTTCGGTGAGCAGAGGCAGCAGGCCGGCTACGGTGGTGCTGGTGGTGATCATGATGGCCCGGAATCGGTTCCGGCTGGCATCCCCGGCGGCTTCGGCAGTGGTCCTGCCCTGTTCCCGGTAACTCTTTATGAACTGTACCAGCAGGATGGCATTGTTGACCACAATGCCAGCCAGAGACGCCGCGCCGATTATCGAGGGCATGGAAAGGTTGTAGCCCATGATCAGGTGGCCCCAGACCGCACCCATGAAAGCCACCGGAATCGACAGCATCACGATGAGCGGCTCCAGATAGCTGCGGAACTGGAATGAGAGGATCAGGAAAATGCCCAGCAAGCCAATCAACAGGCCTTGGGCGATGGACTGGCCGGTTTCCCGGGAGCGGGCGGTCTGGCCCTCTACCTGAAGAGTGAGTTCGGGCCATCGTTCGCGAAGCTCTGGAAACGCATGATTCTGAAGGTCGGTAACGATGGCATCGGCATTGGTCTGACGGCCGTTCACATCCGCCGATACTGTCACAGTGCGCAGACCATCAATGCGGGTAACCTGGGCCCACTGGCGTTCTTCGGTGATGTCGGCTACCTCTCGTAGCGGGATCATCTGGCCGGTCTTGCCGGCAATAACAGTATCTTCCAGGAACGCCCGGGTGGAGCGTTCGGCCCGGTTCTGGCGGACCAGAATTTCGATGTGCTGGTCGTCTATCTGAACTGTATCGACAATATCGCCCAGCAGTGCGGTGCGGATCTGTCTGGCGACATCGCTGGCGGTCAAGCCCAGGGGCAGGGCGCTGTCTTTGAGTTTCAATGTGCGCTGGGGTTTGCCGGGCCGCAGGTCCTCCAGCACGTTGAAGGTGCCGGTGTACTGGGCCACCGCATTACCCATAAAACGGGCCGCTTCTTTTAGCTGATCCAGGTCGCTGCCCTGCAACCGGATCTCGATCGGAGTGCCCGCCGGGCCGAATCCCGGTTCCTGAATATTCAGAGCAATCAGGCCGGGGATATCGCCGATTTCCTGGTACCAGCGGTTGGTCAGGGTGGCCAGATCGACGGTACGGTTTTCCGCTGTGAGCAGGTCGGCCATCACCGTGGCCACATGAGCGCCTTTCTCGCCGGCACCTGCGTGCTGGTTGAAACGGGTCTGGACGTTGCGCACCAGTGCCTGGCCGTCAGGCTGCTGTGGGGTGTATTCCTCGTTGAGTCTGAGCATGGCTGCGGAAATCCGGTTGGTGATTTCGCGGGTCCGGTGCAGTGGAGTGCCCTGGGGCATCAGCAACCGGGCTTCCAGTACATCACCGTCGATTTCCGGCATGGCCTCCATGCGCACGTGGCCGCCCGCCATCAGGCCGACGGACCCCAGCAGAATGATCAGCACCCCGGCTAACACTCCGTAGCGAAAGCGGATGGCTGTGTCAGCCAGTTGCCCCACCTTTTCCCGGCTTGCTTCAAAGACCCGGTCAAACCGAGCGCGAAAGCGGGAAGCGGGTTTGTCCCGGCCTTGGCCCAAACCACTCTTCAGGTGATGAGGCAGAATCCAGAAGGCTTCGATCAACGAGGCGGCCAGGGCTGCAATAAGCACTACCGGCAAAACCTCCAGTACCGAACCAAGCTCGCCGGCCAGAAACGCGAGGGGCAAAAACACCGAGACGGTAGTCAGAAACGAGGACAACACGCCCGGGAGGATTTCCAGGGTGCCCTGGGCGGCGGCTTGAAGCGGAGTAGCGCCTTCGGAGGCATGACGGGCGATGTTCTCGGTGACCACCACCGAATCGTCCATCACGATGCCGATGGCCATCAGTAGTGCCACCAGGGTGATCATGTTCAGGGACAGCCCGGCCAGGGCCATCATCACGAAGGCGCCGGCAAAGGCCGCGGGCAGCCCGAACAGCGCCCAGAATGCCAGCCGGGGCCGGAAGAACAGGGCCATTACCAGCCCCACCAGTACCAGTCCGGTAACCCCGTTGCCGACCAGCATCTGCAGGCGGTCCTTGACGATGGAGGTCATATCCTGGGTGATCTCAAGGTTTACCGTTCCACCTCGCCGGGCGGTTTCTTCAGTAATGAACGCCTGCAGCGCGCCCATTACCCTTAGGGCATCTTCATCCCGGTTTTTGTGGATTTCCAGAATGATCGCCTGCTGGCCATTGAACTCGACCCGCTCCTCCCTCCGTTCATAAGTTTCAGACAGTGTGGCGATATCGCCAAGGGTGAGCACGGCTCCGGGCTGACTGCCGAGTACAGGCAGGCTGGCAAGTGTTTGCAGCGAGCGCCGCTCATCCACAAAACGGAGCTGGATATCCTGGCTGTGGGTCTCCAGGGTGCCCAGGGGCATGTCGACGTTCTGACTGCTGATGGCCCGGGCGATATCCTGAACGCCCAAACCATACTGCCGCAAGCGATCCCGGGATATCTCCACTTGCCACTGGCGCTGGGACAGGCCAACCGGTACCACATTGGCAACGCCTTCGATGGCAAACAGGTGGTCTTCCAACTGCCTGGTGTAGCTTTCCAGGTGGACGAAACTCATGGGGCCAGTGACCGCGATAGCAGCGACCAGGTCGGTGCGATAAAGCTCCCGGATGATCGGGTCTTCGGCTTCCTCCGGCAGGTCGGTGAGGGCCTCGATTTCCGTGCGGATGTCGTCCAGAAACTGGCCCATGTCGCCACCGGGCTCCATGCTGGCAATGGTCTGAGCCTGGTTTTCCCGGGCCGTGCAGCGGATCTCCTGCATGTGCTCTACCTGCTGCAGGGCTTCACCCAGGCGCTGGCAAATGGCTTCCTCCACGTCGGCCGCTGTAGCACCCCGGTATTCGATGGTGATGCTGACTTCCGGCGGCAAGTAGTCCGGAAAGGTTTCCCGGGTAAGGTTGGGGGCGGCAAACAGGCCGGCGGCCAGCATCAGAATCAGCAGCAGGTTGGCTGCCGTGGGATGCCCCGCGAACCAGCGGATCATGGTTGGTCTCCCGGGGCCAGCAAGGTGCCGTCTATGGCGGGCACAAGATCATCCAGCACCAGTAATTCCCCGGGCGCCAAGCCTTCGCTGATCACAGTCTTGTCTCCTTGTTGCCAGGAGATCGAGACCTCCCTGCGCTGCAGTCGATTGTCCTCATCAACAAGGTACACCACACCCTGGTGGACGGCGCTGGCCGGGATCACGATAACCGGCTCGGGAGTAGGAGCGGCAATCGTGGCCTGCACAAACATGTTTCGAACCAGCGGTGGGCGGGCCGGCGGATTGGCGTTGCGATAAGGCTCTTCCACCAAAACTACCACCTGAACCGTGCGTGTCGCCGGGTCGAGACTGCTGGTCACCCGGGTAAGTTCTCCGGGCCAGTGCGCATCCGGCACATTGGTGGGCATCACCCGGATGTCCAGGTCACCCAGAGGTATCTTTTCATGAAAATCGGTGAAGTGGTTGGTTGTGCCGGCGCCAGGGTCCGGCAGGCTGCCGTCCGACAGTTGAGATAACACCCGGCGCAGTTCCTCCACTTCCAGCTGCACTTTCGCCTCGGCCCGGGCTATGTTGTCGGCAATGAACAGGGGCCGGCCCGGGCTGACGTGCTGGCCGTTGTCGATATCGGCCTTATGTACCCGGAGATCCCAGGGCGCTTCAAAGCGGGTGTCTTTCAGGTCTTCCAGGGCACCGGCCAGGACCGACTCCGCCCTGGCCTTGCGGGCTTCCAGGGTATCCCGCCTCACCGGAATCAGGTTCAACTGGTTACTCAGGCTCTGAACCGCCTGTTCCTGCTGCAGGGTCGCCAGCTGCTGCTCGTCATACCGAGTTTCGGATAGGGCGCCCCTCGCGGCCAGGGTTCTTGCCCGGTCCAGTTCCCGCCTTGCCAGCGTCAGCCGGCGTTCCTCCAGCTTGAGTGATTCTCTGGTATTGCGCTCCTCTTGCTCAATTTGTCGCAGTTCAGCTTCTATGCCGGTCAGGTCCGCTCTGGCAGCTGCTGCGGCCAGCTCATAGCGGGTGGGATCGATCTGGAGCAGCCGGGTACCCGCGGCGATCAGGTTACCGCTTTCCAGATCAGGATGTTTCCAGATAACCCGCCCACCAACATTGGCCACTGCATTCCAGCTTTGGGCCGGCAGCACCTGACCGTAGCCCCGGGCTTCGATGCGGAACACTCGGGGTGTTACCTCGAGAGTCCGCACCGGGGTCGCGGCCGTCTGTGCCTCAATCCGTTCTGGCGGTTGTTTCAGACTTACCATGATCACGACAAAGACGATGCCGACGATCAACGCCAGGCCCAGAGCCAGTTTATTTTTCCGGGTCATCTGACATCCCCCGAAAGCTGGCGCTGTAGAGCTTGAAGATTCGAGGTGCCGCTTGCTCCAGAGTATTAATTTCGCCACTGACCATGGCCTGAACCACCAGCCCCTGAATGGCTCCGAGGTACAGCACCGCCGCAGCCTCGGTATCGATATCGGAAGTAATGAGACCTTGTTGTATACCGAGGTCCAATAACCCGATCACCTTCTTCCGGTAGCGTGCGAGAGTCTGGCGGATGATGTTTTTAGCAGGGCCGTTGCCGGGCTTCTGCAACTCCCCCAGCATCAGGCGAGGAATGCCCGGATGCCGGGCAATAAAGCCTACGTGGGCCAGGAACATGGCTTCGAGTGCCTGGTCCGCCTGCTGATGTTGGTCAGCGGCACTGAAGACCTCCCGCGTAATCTGCCCTGACACCCAGCCGGCCACCGATTCCCATAACCGGCTCTTGTTGGGGAAATGCTTGAACAGCGCTCCCTGCGAGAGTCCAATTTCATTGGCAATCCGGGCCGTAGTGAGGGTGGCAGGATCCTGCTCGGCGCAAAGCTGGATGACTGCCTCAATGGTGGAGGATTGGCGCAGTTCTGTGTTTTGGTAGGCGCGTTTGGTTTTTTCGTTGATCGTCGGCATAGGCTTCAGGGAAAGAAAGTAATTAATTACTTTATTCTGGGTTATGATGCCTGAGAAAGCAAGGTGGGTGCTGCATCCTGACGGTCAGGCCATTTTTTGAATTTCTGGATGTTCGGGATAGGCTGGAAGATGCACACATTCAGGGTGGAGCATATCTTTGAATATCCAACTGAAACGCGCTTACGAAGCAGCAGAACGCTCAGATGGCCCACGGGTGCTTGTTGACCGTATCTGGCCTCGGGGATTGGCCAAAGAAGATGCGGATATAGCCCACTGGCTGAAGGGGCTGGCGCCGTCAACTGAACTGCGAAAGTGGTTCGGTCACGATCCGGATAAATGGCCGGAGTTTCGGGAGCGGTACCTTGAAGAGCTGACATCAGGTGATGCCGGCGAGGATCTTGAGGCGCTCAAGAAACTGCTTGAGCAAAATGACTCCATAACGCTAGTGTTTGCGGCCAAAGACACCGAGCATAACAACGCGGTGGCGCTCCGGGACTTTATTCTGAAGGACAGCCTTTAGGGCGGAAGTTCCGAAAAGTAAGCTGCCACTCCAGGCTATCGAGCAGGTTCTTCAGCCCCAGGCCCAGCTCGGTGTCGCCTTCAATAACCAGCCGACGCTGGAAAAACAACTGGTCGGGGTCCTGTCGACGTTCCGCCAGGGTTCTGAAGGCGGTCAGCGAGCCGCGGATGGTTGCTTCGCCGGCGCCATCGATCACCCGGAGTCGCCCGGCCCAGAAGCCAATGGTGATACCGGGTTGTCCGCCATTCACCTCCAGACGAATACGTCGGCCTTCGAAGTCATCGAATTCTCCATCATCGATTGCCTGGGCAAAAATGCGATTAAGCGGCGCTTCTGCAGCCAGCTGCTTCAGGGGCACCGGGATTCGGCGATCAATAGCGCCTAGCATGGGCACGGGGGAGGGCAGGTACTCCCGAAGGACCGAAAGCGTTTGCCCCACGAGGGGAGAGTTCAGGGAGGTGATGGAAGCTAGTGGAAAAGCCATGCTTTACTCCGGGCGGTCAGTAACCGGCCTAGAGTAAAGCAAAGTGCTCTGGAACGATTTGATATAACTCAGCCCTTGTGCAGGCCTTCTTCCACGGCCCAGACGGCCACTTCCACCCGTGAGCGCAGGTTCAGTTTCTTCAGCAGGTGTTTCACATGGACCTTGACGGTGCCGTCGCTGATGTCGAGCTTGCGGCCAATCATCTTGTTCGAGAGGCCCTCGGCAATCAGGCGCAGAATATCCTTTTCCCGTGGTGTCAGGCTGTCGAAATCCGGGCGTGATGCCTGTTGGGGCTTGTTGGAGCGTAAAGCCTCGGCCAGCAGGGTGGTCAGTCGGTCACTGATCACCATTTTGCCGACCGCCGCCTGATGGAGCTGGGTGATCATGTCTTCCGGCTCCATGTCCTTCAGCAGGTAGCCGTCTGCACCGGCCCGGAGTGCCGCTACAACATCGTCTTCCTGATCCGACACGGTGAACATCACAATGCGGGAGCTGATGTTCTGTTCCCGTAGTTTCTTCAGGGCCTCAATGCCGTCCATCTCGGGCATGTTCAGGTCCATCAGGATCAGGTCGGGCTCCAGTTCAGTGGCCAGCCGAATGCCGTCGGCGGCGTTGCTGGCCTCCCCGGCCACGACCATATCGTCTTCCATGTCGATCAGCTGTTTGATGCCCTGGCGAAGAAGCGGGTGGTCGTCGATCAACAGAATACTTGCGGGTGACTCAGACATCGGGTTCTCTCTTGTTGTCAGGCGTTTGATGCTTCTGTGGGAATCAGGTTTCGGCTTTTGGGAACAAATCCCAGGGTGACTTCCACGCCCCCTTCATCCCGGTTGCTTACCTCGACCTTACCGCCCAGGGTTCGGGCGCGGTCCTGCATGATGATCAGGCCGTAATGGTTGACGGGCTGGTCGCTACCGGGCAGGCCCTTGCCATTATCCCGGATTCGTACCCGTACTTGCGGTGATTCGAACAGAACATCCACGGTTATGTCCGTGGCATCTGCGTGTTTGACCGCGTTGGCAAGGCCTTCTCTCACAATCTGCAGGGTATGGATCTCTTCATTTGGTGACAGCGTCTGGGGCGGCAAATTGTACTGTAGCTCAACCGGCTTACCCAGGCGCTCGGAAAACTCTTCAATGGTTTTTTGCAGGGCAGTAGCAAGATCCGGCGTGTCCAGCTTCAGCCGGAAGGTGGCCAGTAACTCCCGAAGCTGGCGGTAGGCGCTGTTCAGGCCGGCGCTCAGTTCATCGAGAATGGCCTCGTGGATTTCCTGCTGCTCGCCTTCGATGTTAAGGCGGCGCAACCGGGCAACCTGCATTTTCAGGTACGACAGTGACTGGGCCAGGGAATCATGCAGTTCACGGGCGATCACGGTACGTTCTTCAGCAAGGGTCTGCTGCTGTTCCTCGGTAATCTGCCGTTCCAGGAAAATGGCGGTGGCCAGCTGGTCGCTGAGGGTTTCCAGCAATCGTCTGGAAGTTTTTGATAGGCCTTCTTCGGCCGGGTACCAGACTTCCAGCGTGCCCAGCAGCTGACCGGGGGTCCGAATCGGGAGCAGGAGCCGACGGCCGTCGTTGGATTCCACGGGCAGCTCGTCATAGGCCTCAGGCGTCACCAGGCAGGCATTGCAGTGGTGATCACGGCAGTAGAAGGGCCGCTCTCGGCTGGCGGTCGTGATTGCTTGAATTGGCTCCGAGGATTCCTTGTCATGGAGATAGAGACGGATCGGGCCAATGCCCAGTAGCTGCTCAAGCTCCTGAAGCATGGGGATCGCCCCATTGCACAGATCGTGTTTGGCAAACAGGTCCCGGCTGGCTGAGTGCAGGAGCTGAAGGGCCGCGTGGCTCCTTTCCAGCTCTTCCGTTTTCAGTCGGGCCCTTTCTTCCAGCTCGTGGTAAGTCAGAGCCAGCTCGCTGGTCATCTGGTCAAAGGCCTGGCCAAGCTGTGCCAGCTCGTCGGAGCCGCTCAGGTTGGCCTTGCGGGAAAAGTCCTGATCGCCCACCGCGATGGCGATACTGACCAGTTTACGCAGTGGGCGCAAAATACGATTTTTCAGATCAATGAACAGCGCCACGATGATAAGAATGGAGAAAGCCAGGCTGATGATCTGAATCAGGTGCAGCAGGTCAATACGGGCTTCGGTTCGCTGTTCCAGCATCTTCACCAGCTGGTCTACGTTATCAACGTATTGCTGTGTTGAGGCAAGCATGGCCCCTGAAACAGGCGTGCCCTGTTTGTGTTCCTGCAGGGCAGGCCGAAGCATGGTTTCCCAGGATTCCAGAATGATCTGGTACTGGGCGGCGAGCGGATGGTCGGGGCTCTCTGGGATGGCGTTGGTAATGCTGGCGTCAGCCAACTTGGTCTCGTAGCCGTCCAGCATCTTCATGACCGAGTCCTCCCCGGTCTCTGGAACGGCAGGCCCCGCGCTCCGGGCAAGCAACTGGAAGGCCCCCATGCGCAGGGCGCCCGCCAAATTGATCGCGGTGGCATTGCCTTCGATGCTTTTGGACACCGCAAGCGTGGTCGCCATGCTGACAAGGGCTGTCACCACCACTGCGCCAACGACGATGGCGATTCGGTTTACAAGCGGGCTTCTGGATTTCATTCGATCTCGTGCGCATCAATGCGTTTGGCGGGGCAGAGTGAATTATGCCTCGCACCAGGATTCCGTGATACCTCCTTGAGGATAGTCAATTACCCCAATGGTTGGTAACCCATCATAATCTTTGACCCTTTTATGATCAAAAGATGAAACTGAAAAACAGGTTTCCAGAAGAGCGACAGCAATGAAGTCCGAAACGGATCGTGCAGATGACCGGCTGGCGTCATTGGCAGTGGTACTGCCTTTGGCGGTAGCGGGATTTGTTGTTGCTGCCGGGTGCTGGACTCTGTTTGCGGTGGCCGGAGTCCATCTGCGTTCGGAACTGGATCTCAGCAACTTGCAGTTTGGATTTCTGCTGGCGATGCCGATGGCGGTTGGCGCGGCGCTGGCGGTTCCTGCTGGCCTGGCGGCGCAGAAATTCGGCGCCCGCCGGATCATGCTGGTCTGTCTGGCCGGGCTCGCAGCCTGCATGGTTATACTCCTGACCACCGATACCTTCCCCGGGTACCTGATTGCCGCCGGCGGACTTGGGCTGGCGGGTGGATTTTACAGTGCCGGGCTGCAGTTCGTGACAGGGCACTGTGAATCCAAACGCCTTGGCCTTGTGCTGGGAGTTTTTGGTGCCGGTGTGACCGGTGCGGGATTCAATTACTACCTGGTACCACTTTTCCATGAGGCCTTTTCCTGGCACGGGGTGCCGTTGGCCTATTTGATCGTCCTAGTGCTGGTGCTTGCGCTGTTGGTCATGCTCACCGATCCGGAAGACGCCGAGGCGGACCCGACTGCCGAAACGTCAGTCCGGGTGCTGTTGCACCGCATGCAGACGAAGCGGGCCGGTCAGCTTTGTGGCTATTTTGGCGTTGTCGCCGGCAGCTTCTTTGCGTTGGCTTTGTGGCTGCCGGATTATCTGTCCTCGCAGTTTGACCTGCCAGTGGACTCCGGCGCGCGGCTGGCTCAATGGTTTGTTATTCCCGGAGCCCTGGCCCAGATCGTGGGAGGCGGGTTTTCCGATCGATTCGGCAGTGCAAGGGTTGTCAGTCGCGCACTGATGGTCTGTCTGATGGCGCTGTTTGTTTTGTCTTACCCACCTATGACCCTGTTTATCCAGGGCGTTGACGCCACAATCCGCGTTGAATTTGCCCTGCCCATGCAAGTAGAGGGTGTGTTTGTCGTTACCCTCGGGCTGGCCATGGGCTGCACCATGGGCAGCCTCCAGCGGCTGGTTATTGTTGAGAATCGTTCGGTGGCGGCCTTTATTGCCGGGCTGCTTCTGGTGAGCGCCTGTTCGGTAGCCTTTGTGCTGCCGGTGATTTTCAGCAGCGTTAACCACTGGCTGGGTATCCGCAGTGCGGTCTTCATGATCCTCTTTCTGCTGCTGCTTGGCTGTCTTTTCCTGTTTGCCCGGGAAAGCCGCCGGCACGAGCGTGAACACCTTCTCCACCCGGGGATATAAGCCGCCTACCACCAGGGTGGTAGAAACGGGTTATGAGGTAGTAACCACGCAGATTTCGCGGTTTTTCTCACACACAATGGTCTCAAATCGGAGAAACGATCCGGCAGACGGAGAGAGAGACCATGAGTCATTTGATCGATAAACTGAATTACTTCAGGAAGAAGCGCGAGCCGTTCTCCAACGGCCATGGCGAAACCCACGAAGTCAGTCGCGAATGGGAAGACAGCTACCGCCAGCGCTGGCAGCACGACAAGATCGTGCGTTCCACCCACGGCGTAAACTGCACCGGCTCCTGCAGCTGGAAAATTTACGTCAAGAACGGCCTGGTTACCTGGGAAACCCAGCAAACCGATTATCCCCGTACCCGTCCGGATCTGCCCAACCACGAGCCACGCGGCTGCCCACGTGGTGCCAGCTATTCTTGGTACATGTACAGTGCCAACCGCCTGAAGTACCCGTTGATGCGCAAGCATCTGATGAAGCTTTGGCGTGCCGCGCGCATGCAGTTTAATGACCCGGTGGAAGCCTGGGCTTCTATCGTGGAAGACCCCAAGAAAACCGCTGAGTACAAGCCCCGCCGTGGTATGGGCGGATTCGTGCGCTCCAGCTGGGACGAAGTCAACGAGCTGATTGGCGCCTCCAACGTCTATACCGCCAAAAAGCATGGCCCGGACCGCATCATCGGCTTCTCGCCGATTCCCGCCATGTCCATGGTTTCCTACGCTGCCGGCAGCCGTTACCTGTCCATGATCGGCGGCGTGTGCATGAGCTTCTATGACTGGTACTGCGACCTGCCGCCGGCCTCACCCCAGACCTGGGGTGAGCAGACCGATGTGCCGGAATCCGCCGACTGGTACAACTCCGGCTACATCATTGCCTGGGGCTCCAACGTGCCCCAGACTCGTACTCCGGACGCTCACTTCTTCACCGAGGTGCGTTACAAGGGCACCAAGACCGTCGCCATTACTCCGGACTACGCCGAAGTCTCCAAGCTGTCCGACGAGTGGATGAACCCCAAGCAGGGTACCGACGCGGCTCTCGGCATGGCCATGGGCCACGTGATCCTGAAAGAGTTCCACGTCGACAAGCCCAGCGAGTACTTCACCGACTATGTACGTCGCTACACCGACATGCCGTACCTGGTCATGCTGGAAGAGAAAGACGACGGCAGCTTCGTGCCTGGCCGCTTCCTGCGCGCCAGTGACCTGGTGGACGGTCTGGGTGAAGAGAACAACCCCGAGTGGAAAACCATCGCCATTGATGAAGCTTCCGGTGAGCTGACTGCGCCTAACGGCTCTATTGGCTATCGCTGGGGAGAGAAGGGTAAGTGGAACCTGAAGCAGACCGCCAAGGGCTCCGACGTCAACCTGCAGCTGTCCATGGTCGAGAAGCACGACGACGTTGTGGACGTTGCCTTCCCGTACTTCGGTGGTATCGAGCACGATCACTTCAAGCACGTGGAAATCAAGGACATCCTCAAGCACAAGCTGGGCACCCGCAAGGTGCAGCTGGCGGATGGCTCCGAAGGTCGCGTGGTCACCGTCTATGACCTTATGGTCGCCAACTACGGTATCAGCCGTGGTCTGGGCGAGGATGACGGCGCCACCTCCTATGATGAAGTGAAGCCGTATACCCCTGCCTGGCAGGAAAAGATCACTGGCGTTCCTGCAGACAAAGTAATCCGCATTGCCCGCGAGTTCGCGGACAACGCTGACAAGACCAAAGGCCGTTCCATGGTCATCGTCGGTGCCGGTATGAACCACTGGTACCACATGGACATGAACTACCGTGGCCTGATCAACATGCTGATCATGTGTGGCTGTATCGGACAGAGCGGCGGTGGCTGGGCCCACTACGTTGGCCAGGAGAAGCTGCGCCCGCAGACCGGCTGGCAACCGCTGGCATTCGGTCTGGACTGGCAGCGTCCGCCCCGGCACATGAACTCAACGTCCTTCTTCTACGCGCACTCAGGGCAGTGGCGCTACGAGAAGCTGGGTGTCGACGAGATCCTGTCGCCGCTGGCGGACAAGTCCAAATTCGGTGGCAGCCTGATCGATTACAACGTTCGTGCCGAGCGCATGGGCTGGTTGCCGTCTGCCCCCCAGCTGAACCGCAACCCCCTGGGTATTGCCGCAGAAGCTGAAAAGGCGGGCATGGAAGTGGCTGACTACGTGGCGCAATCCATGAAAGACGGCTCCCTCGCCTTTGCCAGTGAGGATCCGGAAGCAACCCAGAACCATCCGCGCAATATGTTTATCTGGCGCTCCAACCTGCTGGGCTCTTCCGGCAAGGGCCACGAGTACATGCTCAAGTACCTGCTAGGTACCAAAAGCGGTCTGCAGGGCAAGGATCTGGGCCACGAGGGCGGTGCCAAACCGAAAGAGGTCAAATGGCATGACGAGGCGCCGGAAGGCAAGCTCGACCTGCTGGTGACCCTGGACTTCCGCATGTCCACGACCTGTCTGTATTCCGATATCGTTCTCCCGACGGCCACCTGGTACGAGAAGAACGATCTGAATACCTCGGACATGCACCCGTTCATCCACCCGCTGACTGCAGCCACCGATCCGGCCTGGGAAGCGCGCAGTGACTGGGAAATCTACAAGGGCATTGCCAAGGCGTTCTCCAAGGCGACCGAAGGTCATCTGGGCGTCGAGAAAGACGTGGTCACCCTGCCGCTGCTGCACGACGCGCCGGCCGAGCTGGGCCAGCCATTCGATGTGAAGGACTGGAAGCGTGGTGAATGCGACCTGATCCCGGGCAAAACCGCGCCCAACTTCATCACCGTTGAGCGGGATTACCCGAATACCTACGCACGTTTCACCTCGCTCGGGCCGCTGCTGGACAAGCTGGGTAATGGTGGCAAGGGCATCAACTGGAATACCGAGAAAGAAGTGAAGTTCCTGGGTGAGCTGAACTACAAGCACATTGACGGAGCCAATGCAGGCCGTCCGAAGATCGAGAGTGCTATTGATGCCGCAGAAGTGATCCTCACCCTGGCCCCGGAAACCAATGGTCAGGTGGCGGTAAAAGCCTGGGCGGCATTGTCCGAGTTTACCGGCCTGGATCACACCCATCTGGCAAAGAACAAGGAAGAGGAAAAAATCCGCTTCCGGGACATCGTGGCGCAGCCGCGCAAGATCATCTCCAGCCCGACCTGGTCTGGCCTGGAAGACGAGCACGTGTCCTACAACGCCGGATACACCAACGTCCATGAGCTGATCCCCTGGCGCACCCTGACCGGTCGTCAGCAGTTCTACCAGGATCATGAGTGGATGCGTGCCTTCGGTGAGAGCCTGCTGGTGTATCGCCCGCCGATCAACACCAAAACCGTGAGCCACATGATCAATCAGCGCAGCAACGGCAATGCCGAGAAAGCGCTGAACTGGATCACACCGCACCAGAAGTGGGGTATTCACAGCACCTACAGCGACAACCTGCTGATGCTGACCCTGTCCCGCGGTGGCCCGATCGTGTGGCTGAGTGAGGATGATGCCAAAGAACTGGCCATCGAGGACAACGACTGGATCGAACTGTTCAACGCCAACGGTGCGATTGCAGCCCGGGCGGTGGTCAGCCAGCGCGTGATGCCGGGCATGGTGATGATGTACCACGCCCAGGAGCGGATCGTGAACATTCCGGGCTCGGAAATCACCGGTACCCGTGGCGGTATCCACAACTCGGTCACCCGGGTGTGTCCGAAGCCGACCCACATGATCGGCGGTTACGCCCAGTATTCCTACGGCTTCAACTACTACGGCACCGTAGGTTCCAACCGCGACGAATTCGTGGTGGTTCGCAAGATGCACAACGTCGACTGGCTCGACGGTGAAGGCAATGACACTGTTCAGGAGGCTGTAAAATGAAGATCCGTTCCCAAGTCGGCATGGTGCTGAACCTGGACAAGTGCATCGGTTGCCACACCTGTTCAGTAACCTGCAAAAACGTATGGACCAGCCGTGAAGGCATGGAATACGCCTGGTTCAACAACGTCGAGACCAAGCCCGGTATCGGCTACCCGAAAGAGTGGGAGAACCAGGACAAATGGAAGGGCGGCTGGATGCGTGACAGCTCCGGCAAGATCCGCCCGAAGATCGGTGGCCGCTTCCGAGTACTGGCGAACATATTCGCCAACCCGGACCTGCCCCAGATCGACGACTACTACGAGCCGTTCGATTTCGATTATCAGCACCTGCATACCGCCGGCGACATGAAGCACCAGCCGGTGGCCAGGCCACGCTCGCTGATTTCCGGCCAGCGCATGCAGAAAATCGAATGGGGCCCGAACTGGGAAGAGATTCTCGGTACCGAGTTCGCCAAGCGCCGCAAGGACAAGAACTTTGACCAGGTGCAGGCGGATATCTACGGCCAGTTCGAAAACACCTTCATGATGTACCTGCCGCGCCTGTGCGAGCACTGCCTGAACCCGGCGTGTGTTGCCAGCTGCCCGAGTGGTGCCATCTACAAGCGTGAGGAAGACGGCATCGTCCTGATCGACCAGGACAAGTGCCGTGGCTGGCGGATGTGTGTCTCCGGCTGCCCCTACAAGAAGATCTACTTCAACTGGAAAACCGGCAAGTCCGAGAAGTGCATTTTCTGCTACCCGCGGATCGAAGCCGGCATGCCGACCGTGTGCTCCGAAACCTGTGTCGGTCGGATTCGCTACCTCGGTGTGCTGCTGTACGACGCAGACCGCATCGAGGAAGTGGCCAGCGCCCCGGGCGAGCATGAGCTCTATGAAAAGCAGCTGGAAATCTTCCTGGACCCGTTCGATCCGAAAGTGATCGAGCAGGCGAAGAAAGATGGCATTCCGATGAACGTGATCGAAGCTGCCCAGCAGAGCCCGGTGTACAAGATGGCGGTGGACTGGAAACTGGCCCTGCCGCTGCACCCGGAATACCGCACCCTGCCCATGGTCTGGTACGTGCCGCCCCTGAGCCCGATCCAGTCCGCAGCGGAAGCCGGCAAGGTCGAATTCGACGGCATACTGCCCAAGATCGAAAGCCTGCGGATCCCGGTGAAGTACCTGGCCAACCTGCTCACCGCTGGTGATGAGAAGCCGATTGTCCGGGCCCTCAAGCGGATCATGGCCATGCGCCTGTACAAGCGTGCCGAGACAGTTGAAGGCAAGGAAGACCTGCGCGCCCTTGAGGAAGCCGGTCTGACCAAGGCCCAGGCGGACGAAATGTATCGCTACCTGGCCATCGCCAACTATGAGGACCGCTTCGTGATTCCCACCAGCCACCGCGAGCTGGCGAAAGAAGCCTTCCCCGATGCCACCGCCCACGGTGAGCGCAACGGCTGCGGGTTCAGCTTCGGTGAAGGCTGCAACGGCGACAGTAAATTCAACATGTTTGGTGGCCGCAAGCAGACCACCAGCATGGTTCAGAAGCTGTCGACCGTGAAGCAGGTTGACCCGAAACAGCTGCAGGAATAAGGAGGCCGCGATGCAACTTTTAAAAGTACTGGCACGGGTGCTTGAGTACCCGACCGAAGAACTCCAGGCCTCCAAAGACGCCCTCATTGCAGCTGTCCTCGAGGACAGCCGGCTGCCGAGGCAGAACAAGGAGCAACTGCTGCGCTGTGTGGAAATGGTCTGCGATGGCGACCTTCTGGACGTGCAGGAAAACTACGTCGGCATGTTCGACAAAGGCCGGGCCACGTCCCTGCTGCTGTTCGAACACGTGCACGGGGAATCCCGGGATCGTGGCCAGGCCATGGTGGACCTGATGGAGGAATATCGCAGCAACGGTCTGGAAATCGACGCCAGGGAACTGCCGGACTACCTGCCACTGTTCCTGGAATACCTCTCCACCCGACCCTGGGACGAGATCCGGAACTGGCTGGAGGACATCCACCACATCCTGGGCTTGCTGGGTGAGCGTCTGTACCAGCGGGAAAGCTTCTATCACGTGGTGATGGACTCGCTGCTGACCCTCTCCGGGCGTGCGGCAAACCGCCAGGAGCTGGCCCGGATCGTCGCCTCGGAAGAACGCGACGACACCCCGGAGGCTCTGGACAAAGTCTGGGAAGAGGAAATGGTGAAGTTTGTTGATGATCAGGGCAGCTCCTGCAGTACCGGCAGTGTTGTAGGCCAACGCCGCCGGGAACTGGAACAGACCCAGACCATTCACCTGAGTGATCAGCTGATGACGGACGCAACACCCCGTCAGGCAGGGCGCGCCTGAGGGCGCAGGAGGAAACGGAAATGATGTCCTATCTCAATACACTGTTGTTCGGGGTTTATCCCTACATTGCTATCGCGATCCTCGTGATCGGCACCTGGGCCCGTTACGATCAGGGCCAGTTCACCTGGAAAGCCCATTCCAGCCAGATGTTGCGCAAGAAAAACATGGTGATGGCCAGCGTGCTGTTCCACGTCGGCGTACTGGTGATCTTCTTCGGCCATCTGGTGGGCCTGCTGACCCCGCACGCGCTCTATGAGCCATTCATGACCCCTGGCACCAAGCAGGTGATGGCAATCGTGGTGGGCGGAATCGCCGGCGTGATGGCGATTGTCGGCGGCGGTATGCTCGCATGGCGCCGGCTGACCGACCCGCGCGTTAAGGCCAGCAGCACCTTTGCGGACAACATGATCATCGTCATCCTGGTCATCCAGCTGGCACTTGGCCTGCTGACCATTCTGCCCACCATGGGCCACCTGGATGGCAGCACCATGCTCAAGTTCTCCGCCTGGGCCCAGGGTATTGTCACTCTCCAAGGCGGCGTGGCCGGCTACATTGCCGACGTGCACTGGATCTACAAGACCCACATCTTCCTGGGCCTGACCATCTTCGTGCTCTTCCCGTTCACCCGCCTGGTGCACATGCTCAGCGTGCCGGTGGAGTATTTTGGGCGGAAGTACCAGGTGGTTCGCAAGCGGGCCTGATGACACTGAAAACGGGGTCAGATGAAAGCGTTCATCTGACCCCATGTTCACTGAGGTTATTCTTATGCAACTCATCCCCGTCGGCGAAGCCGAAAAACCCAGAAACCAGTTCCCGCCGGTCTACGTAGGTGAAACCCTCATCGGCGAAGACGACATCGCGCGGGAAATGCAGCATCACCCGGCCGAAGAAGTGGCCGAAGCCTGGCACGACGCTGCCAGAAGCCTTGTCATACGCGAGCTCCTCCTGCAACAGGCCAGCCGCCTCAAGCTCGACGACATCGCCGACGAAGAAGACCGCATCGCCCGGGTGCTGGAACTCGAACTCAACGTCCCGGACCCCACTGAACAGGACTGCGAACGCTTCTATAACGCCAACCCGGCCCGCTTCCGCAGCCCAACGCTGATGGCCGTCAGCCACATCCTCCTCGCCGCCGCCCCGGACGACGTCCAGGAACGCATCCGCCAGGAAGAAGCCGGCCAACAGTTGCTGTCGTCCCTCATCGACGGCCGCTCCCAGTTCGCCGAACTGGCCAAACAATACTCCGCCTGCGAATCCCGCCACCAGGGCGGCAGCCTCGGCCAGATCAGCAAAGGCCAGACCGTGGAAGAATTCGAACGTCCCGTCCTGTCCCTGGAAGAAGGCCTTAACCCGGAACTGATCGAAACTCGCTACGGCTGGCACATCGTCCGCGTTGATCAACGAATCGACGGCCAGCAGCTCCCGTATGAACACGTCAAACCCCAGATTAGGCAGTACCTGAGCGAGAGCGTAACCCGACGGGCATTCCGTCAGTACCTGCAGGTTCTGGCAGCGGAAACCGGGGTAGAAGGAGTAGATCTCGAGCTGCCCGACTCGCCACTAATGCAGTAAGCAGGATGATCTGAAGGTTAACTCTTCGGTTTGGAGGATGGTGGGCCGATTAGCTTTCCAAAACTGTGCGGAGCCATGGATGGCGGAGCCCCAGCGTCACAGGGATGTGCCGCAAGGAGCGTGTTTTGGAAAGCTAATCGGCCCACCATCCTGTGCTCCCAAGTCTAAGTTTTAGTCCCCGAATAGTTAGCAAAAAAACACTTTGAGTTAGGTCAATTACTCCCGAATAACCCCCAAACTACCCCCATGGGGGGAGCGATTTTCACCCCGTATCCTTCTACTATTTAAATCATGATTTCGAATGCATGATATGCAGAGAGGATACACCAATGGCACTGACCCAAACGGCCGAAACCCGCTACACCAAACCCGTGCTCGTCGCCATCAATAAACCCTTTGACGACGAAGACGGCCTTCAGGCCCTGCGCAGCCATCCACTGTTCTCGGAACTCAATGGCAAAGACCTGCAGCACCTGATCCATCAATCCCGAAGAATCCGCCTTGGCCATCACCAGTTGCTCTATCGCCAGGACATGCCGGCGCACCATTTCTTCTTTGTGATCTCCGGCCGCCTGCGTCTTTACCGCCTGGACTCCTCCGGCATCGACCGGACCCTCGATAGCATCGCTCCAGGCGACTGCTTCGCCGAAGTCATGATCTACGCTGATCCGCCACGCTACGCCTGCTACGCCGAGGCGCTGAAATCCAGCGAAGTTCTGATGATCCCCGTCAAGGCCTACCAGGACATGCTGGAAAGCAACCCGAAATACGCCCAGGCAGCCCTGCGGCATTATGCCAAACGCGCGGTTTCCCGGTTCCATGACCTGGAAATCATGACCGTGCAGAACGCCCGTGACCGCCTGATCCGCTACCTGATCGACCTGCTACCCAACGGCGCGGAAGAGGGTGGAGAGGTGGAGTTGCCACTACCCAAGTGCCTGGTAGCCTCCAGGCTTGCCATGCAGCCGGAAACCTTCTCCCGGATTCTGGCGGATCTGAAAGCCAACGGCCTGGTTCGGGTTAACCGAAGCCGATTGTTTATTTCAGACCCCCAGCGCCTGATTGAGATCAGCCAGTAACTGACCACATTCAAGCCTCCAGGCTTTTTGGAAAGGAGGATACGTGACCGCGAGAAAGCAACGTCCACTGATCTACTCATGTTCCGGCTGCTCTGATGTGGCGCAGCTGGCCAACAATGTGGCAGTAAGGCTGGACCATGCCGGCGATTTCGAGATGTCCTGCATCTCCGGCGTCGGCGGCAAGGTGCCGTCCCTGGTGAAAACCGCCAGATCCGGTCGCCCGATCACCGTTATTGATGGCTGCCCGTTGCACTGTGCCCGGGCCTGCCTCGAGAACATCGGTGTGGAGCCTGATGAGCATGTCCGGCTCTACGACTTCGGCTTCAAGAAACATTATGGACAGAGCTACGGCGAACACGCCGTGGAAGAAGTCTGCGACGAAGTTCGCAGGCTCACCTCGTCCGACCAGCTCATTGCCCGCCAGGCGTAATCCGCAGCGGCCCGGTACCAGTAAGGATTCACCAAGATGATCAGCAGTTACAGTGACCTGATTCAGGCCTCCCACAGCCAGCAGGAACCCCAGCGTCTACTATTCGTGTTTTGCCGTGCGGAGTTGCCGGATGAGGCCTCCCCGGAAGAAAAAGCCGCTTTTGAGCGCGGCGAAGGCGGCGCCCTGACGCCGGTGGTCTGCGTCGACAAAACACCTGATGAAGCACCGGATTTCGATGTCCTGCACGAAGAATCCCGTGCCACCGGCCAAGCCTGGGATGTGGTGTTCGTTGCCGCCATGTCCGGCCGCGGGGGTACGCCTCCATCCACTGATGAAGCGCAGCAGCCACTGACCATGATGGTGGAGTCTATCCGCCTCGGTCATATCAGTAATTACCTCCCGCTCGATTCAAACGGAAACGCTGTCAGTCTGGGCTGACAGCGTGTACCTGACCGAACCATCAGCCAGGTGTATTCAATAAGAGGTATTTGATTTTCCTCTAATTTGCCTAGGCTTAAGCAATCAGGCGCTTTTTCTCAGGGAGTCTTCCGTGTCTGTTTTTTCCCGCTTCGTTTTCCTGGTTTTCACATCGATCATGGCCATGGCTCTGAATGCAGCGCCTCTGGCCAAATATGAGCCCGCTGCCGGTCGTCAGGTCATCAAGCAGACGTTTCCGGATGTCACCCGGGTCATTCCCCGAAAAGGCAATCGAGCCATCCAGGAGCTCTATGCGCGCAAGGAGCTGGTGGGCTACGCCTATCAGTCCCTGGATTTTGTCCAGACACCCGCCTACTCGGGCAAACCGGTCAATGCCATGGTGCTGCTGGATACTGAAGGCACCATCAAGGCCGCCAAGGTAATTCACCACGATGAACCCATTCTTCTGGTGGGTATTCCCGAGAGCAAGCTGCACGCATTCACCGATCAGTACACGGGCCTGAAAGCCGACCAGCGGGTAACCGTGGGCGGAACCTCTTCGGGACGCAAGGTGGCCGTTGACGGGCTGTCGGGAGCCACGGTTACCGTGATGGTCATCAATGAAGTGATCATGCGCACCGCCCATCGGGTGGGAGTGGAACTGGGCATGGTTGAGGGCGAGGATGGAACCCGTCCGCCGGCGGCTACCGTCGATAAACAGGCCTTCGAGCAGAAAACCTGGCAGGAACTGACCGGTGACGGGTCGGTGCGCCGGTTGATGCTTACCAAGGGCCAGGTGGATGATTCCTTCAAGGGGACGGAAGCAGAGGGTGTTGATACCGCGGGCCCCGAGGAACGCAAAGAGCCGCTGATTGATCTGTATGCCGCTTACCTGGATGCGCCCACCATTGGCCGGAATCTGCTGGGCGAGAGCCAGTACCAGTGGCTGACATCCGAGCTGGAGGAGGGCGAGCATGCCATTGCCGTGATGGCCAACGGTGAATACTCCTTCAAAGGTTCAGGTTATGTTCGCGGCGGCATCTTCGATCGCATCCAGATCCGTCAGTTCGGCGACACCTTCAATTTCCGTGACCTGGACTTCTACCGGCTGAGTGATGTCTATGCCGAGGGCATGCCGGAGTTCACCGAAATGGCGATCTTCATCATTCGCCAGCAGTACAACTTCGATCCCGGTACACCCTGGACACTCGAACTCACTGTGAAGCGCCAGACTGGACCACTGGACAGCGAGTTTCAGGTGTTTCCGTTGGAGTACCAGCTTCCGGAGCAGTATTACAACCGTCCGGAGCCTGGCGTTTCCGAGGAAGAATGGCTGGAAAGCCAGCCCATGTGGGTTCAGGTTTGGTACCAGCGGGAATTCCAGATTGTGGTGCTCGGTATCGGTATCGGCGTGCTGATGTTCATCCTGTTTTTCCAGGACTGGCTGGTGAAAAAACCCAGGATCATGCGCTGGATCCGTCACGCCTTCCTGACTTACACGCTGTTCTTCATCGGTTGGTATGCCATGGGGCAGCTGTCCATCGTCAACGTGCTCACGTTTGCGAACAGCCTGATCAGTGGCTTCAGTTGGGAAACCTTCCTGATCGACCCGGTGATTTTCATTCTCTGGGCTGTGGTGGCAGGCATCATCCTCCTCTGGGGCCGGGCGGTTTACTGTGGCTGGTTGTGCCCGTTCGGCGCGCTACAGGAGCTGCTGAATGAAATTGCCCGCAAGCTGAAAGTACCCCAATACACCGTGCCTTTTGCCGTGCACGAGCGGCTATGGGCCATCAAGTACATCATTCTGCTGGTGTTGTTCGGAGTGTCGCTGGATTCCATGGCGACCGCCGAACGGCTTGCCGAGGTGGAGCCGTTCAAGACCGCGATCACGCTCAAGTTTGATCGTAGCTGGCCGTTCGTGACCTACGCCGTCCTTCTGCTGGTGGTCAACCTGTTCACCCGCAAAGTGTTCTGCCGCTATATGTGCCCGCTGGGTGCAGCTTTGGCACTGCCGACCAAACTGCGAGTGTTCGACTGGCTCAAACGCCGCAAGGAATGTGGCAATCCTTGCCGGCTGTGCGATCACGAGTGTGAAGTTCAGGCGATCCACCCGGACGGCCACATCAACTACATGGAATGCCATTACTGCCTCGATTGCCAGATGACCTATTTCGATGACCACAAGTGTCCGCCGCTGATCGTCAAGCGACGCGGCAAGCGCCGGGGTCATAACGCACCGGGCCACCCGGAGGAAATACCCGTGGTTCAGGTGTCTTGAGTAGTCCCATAAAAAGAAAGCATGAGAAGTAAAACCGCCATTACCAATAACGGAGTTGGATGTTATGAAAAAAAGAGATGATCTGACCAAAGACCTGCAAGAGCTTCCGGAAAGCGGCCAGAGCCGCCGTCGGTTTATGGGGGCTGCAGCGCTGGCGGGTGTCGCCGGTGCAACCGGGCTTGGCACTGCAGTGATGTCGCGTGAGGCATTCGCGGCCGCGGCCGAGGAGGCCCGCAACAAATATGTGATCCATCCGGGAGAGCTCGACGAGTACTACGGCTTCTGGAGCGGAGGTCACTCCGGTGAAGTACGGGTTCTGGGTGTACCCTCCATGCGGGAACTCATGCGTATCCCCGTGTTCAACGTGGATTCTGCCACGGGGTGGGGGATCAGCAATGAAAGCAAGGACGTTCTGGGCCATGATAATACCCACCTGAACGGCGATTCCCATCACCCCCACATTTCCATGACGGATGGTCGTTATGACGGCAAATACCTGTTCATTAACGACAAGGCCAACACTCGTGTAGCCCGGATCCGCCTGGACATCATGAAGTGCGACAAGATCACCACTATTCCGAATGTTCAGGCCATTCACGGCCTGCGACTTCAGAAGGTCCCCAAGACCAAGTACGTGTTTTGTAATGCCGAGTATGTCATCCCCCATCCGAACGATGGCAGCGACACCAGCCTTGAAAGCAGCTTCACCATGTTCAACGCGGTAGACGCGGAAACCATGGAAGTGGCCTTCCAGGTGATTGTTGACGGTAACCTGGACAACACCGACGCGGACTACACCGGCAAGTACGCCTGCTCCACCTGTTACAACTCGGAGAAGGCACTGGATCTGGCCGGTACCATGCGCAACGACCGCGACTGGGCGGTGGTATTCAACATCGAGCGCATTGAGCAGGCGGTCAAGAATGGCAACTACAAGACCCTGGGAGACTCCAAGGTGCCTGTGGTAGACGGTCGCGCCGGTTCGGAACTGACCCGTTACATTCCGGTTCCGAAGAACCCGCATGGTCTGAATACCTCCCCGGACGGCAAGTACTTTATTGCCAACGGCAAGCTGTCACCAACGGCCACCATTATTGCCATCGACAAGCTGGATGATCTGTTCGATGGCAAGATTGAGCCGCGGGATACTGTGGTAGGTGAACCGGAACTGGGCCTCGGGCCCCTGCACACAACCTTCGATGGCCGTGGCAATGCCTATACCACCCTGTTTATCGACAGCCAGGTGGCCAAGTGGAACATTGCCGATGCCATCAGGCACTACAACGGCGAGGATGTGAACTACATTCGCCAGAAGCTGGATGTGCATTATCAGCCGGGCCACAACCACGCGTCTCTGACCGAATCCCGGGATGCCGATGGCAAGTGGCTGGTGGTGCTGTCGAAGTTCTCCAAGGACCGGTTCCTGCCGGTTGGACCTTTGCATGCGGAGAACGACCAACTGATCGATATCTCCGGCGAGGAGATGAAGCTGGTTCACGATGGCCCGACCTTCGCAGAGCCCCACGACTGCATTCTGGTGCGTCGTGATCAGATCAAGACCAAGAAGATCTACGATCGTGACGATCCATTCTTTGCCTCTGCCGTTGAGCAGGCCAAGAAGGATGGTGTGACTCTGGAAGCCGACAACAAGGTTATCCGCGATGGCAATAAGGTTCGTGTTTACATGACCTCAATTGCGCCGCAGTACGGGATGACGGAGTTCAAGGTGAAGCAGGGTGATGAGGTAACGGTGTATGTGACCAACCTGGACACCATTGAGGATGTGACCCACGGTTTCTGTATGGTGAACCATGGTGTGAGCATGGAGATCAGTCCGCAGCAGACGGCTTCGGTGACCTTCAAGGCGGATCGTCCCGGGGTTCACTGGTACTACTGCAACTGGTTCTGTCATGCGCTGCATATGGAGATGCGGGGTCGCATGATTGTAGAGAAGGCCTGATAGGCCTCTCTTTCGCCGGGACTCCTTTTGGGAGTCCTGGTGATTTCCAACTTCGGAGAAGCAACCCAAGAGGAGAACCCTTTCCAAAACACGCTCCTGGCGGCACATCCCTGTGGCGCTTGGGCTCCGCCATCCATGGCTCCGCACAGTTTTGGAAAGGGTTCTCCTCTTGGCTTGCCGTACCTAGGGCGGTGGCTTCGGGCCTGCTTCACTTATAGAGAATTATAGATGTATCCACTGTTGCGTTATGGAGTGGCCCTGACAGTCGCTCTGTTATCGCTGACCGCGCAAGCGGACCTGCAAGAACAGCTAGATGCCCTGGAACCGGGCGCGAGCTTTGAGCTTCCCCCTGAGCAGATTTCGTCTCTGGCAATCCGGGTGCCCGGGGTGTCTGTGTCTTGCCATGCCGAGACGGTGATTGACCCGGGCGGGCAGGGCAATGCGGTGGATATCGTCGCCGAGGGGGTGACGTTTTCCGGCTGCTCCGTTCGCAACTGGGGGAGCAATCTTAACGAGCTGGATGCGGGGATTTTTGTGGCTCGGGAGGCCAGGGGTGCGGTGGTTGAGAACAACCGTTTGCAGGGGCCGGCGTTCGGGGTGTGGCTGGACGCAACGCCGGATGCGACGGTCCGCGATAATAGGATTCGCGGTGATGACAGTCTGCGTCCGAATGACCGTGGCAATGGAATTCACCTGTTCAATACCACCGGCGCGCTGATAGAGGGCAATGACATTCGTCGGACGCGAGATGCGATTTATATCGAGACGGCGAATAACAATACGATCCGGGGTAATGAGATGGCGGATCTGCGTTATGGCATCCATTACATGTACTCGATGAATAATCTGCTGGAGAACAATGTCACCCGTAACACGCGAACTGGTTATGCGCTGATGCAGAGCAAGCGTCTGAAGGTGATTAACAACCGGTCGGTTAATGATGAGAACTACGGGATTCTGATGAATTTCATTACCCAGTCGGAGCTGCGAGGGAATGTGGTGACGGGTGTGTCCCAGGGGCAGACCGCCGGTGTTGCCATTGAGGGGGCTGAAGGCAAGGCGGTGTTTATCTACAACTCGTTGTACAACACCTTTGAAGGCAATGTCTTTGCCGACAGTAATATCGGTATTCACCTGACCGCCGGTTCGGAAGACAACGAGGTTTTTGGTAACGCGTTCGTGAACAATCAGCGCCAGGTCAAGTATGTCGCCACCCGCACCCAGGAGTGGTCAAAAGACCGGAAGGGAAATTTCTGGAGTGACTATCTGGGCTGGGACCGGAATCAGGATGGCGTTGGCGATGTGCCCTATGAGCCCAATGACAACGTGGACAGGCTGCTGTGGAAATACCCGGAAGCCAAGGTTCTGATGTTCAGCCCGGCGGTGGATACCCTGCGCTGGGTGCAGGATGCGTTTCCGGTGGTCAAGTCCGCCGGTGTGACCGATTCCCATCCCTTGATGCGGATGCCCGCAGAGCTTCAACCGGAGAACCGATGAGCTGTTTTCGTCTTGAGAATGTGAGTTACCGGTACGACAAGACCCCGGTCCTTACCGGGATCGACCTGACTCTGGAGCCGGGGGAGATTCTGGGGTTGTTTGGCCATAACGGGGCCGGTAAGACAACCTGTATCAAGCTGATCCTGGGACTCATGACCCCCAACCAGGGATCGGTTTCCGTACTTGGCGGCCATGCCGGCGATCCGCAGGTAACCCAGCACATCGGTTACCTGCCGGAAAATGTGATGTTCTATCCGCAGCTGACTGGTCGGGAGATTCTGAACCATTTCGCCCGGCTGAAGGGCGCGTCCCTGCAACAGGTGCCGCAACTGCTTGAACAGGTTGGCCTTGGCGATGCGATGTATGCCCGCACCAAGACCTACTCGAAAGGCATGCGCCAGCGTCTTGGTCTGGCCCAGGCGCTGTTGGGCAAGCCCAAGCTGCTGATGCTGGACGAGCCTACGGTGGGGCTGGATCCGGTCGCCACGGCAGACCTTTACCGGCTGCTCCGGGAACTGCGTGATGGGGGCACGGGCATTGTGCTGTGTTCCCATGTCCTGCCCGGTGTCGAGCCTTACATTGATCGTGCGGCCATTCTCACCGAGGGTGCACTGAAGGCCGCCGGTGATCTGGCCGCATTAAGGCGGCAGGCGAATATGCCGGTAACCCTGTCTCTGGATCCTGCCAACAGTATCTCGGCGCTGAAACATGTGATCGACAGGGCCTCGAGCAGCAGTGGCCTGATCGTCAAGACCGATAGCGGGCGCCTGCGGGTGGATGTGCAGCCGAGGGAGAAAATGGCCTTGCTGAATGCAGTGATGGCATCGGGCGAAGTGGCGGATATCAGCATTCATCAGCCCAGCCTGGAAGACATCTACGTGCACTTTATCGGTTCGGGTGGCCTGGCCCACCGGGGAGGCAGTCAATGAACAGTATCTGGACCATTGCCCGTAAAGAACTTAGCGATAGTCTGCGCAACCGCTGGCTGATGGCCATTTCCCTGGTTTTCGCCACCCTGGCTTTGGGCATCGCCTGGTTTGGCGCCGCAGCCTCCGGGCAGGTGGGGTATGCCTCCACGCCGGCCACCATTGCCAGTCTTGCGAGCCTTGGAATCTTCCTGATCCCGTTGATTGCATTGTTGCTGGCCTACGATGCCATCGTTGGTGAGGAAGAGGGTGGAACCCTGCTTTTATTGTTGACCTACCCACTCAGCCGCAGCCAGTTGCTACTCGGAAAGTTCCTGGGCCATGGACTGACCCTCGCTCTGGCCACCGTGATTGGTTTCGGCGTCGCCGGCGTGGCCATTGCGGTGCTGGTGGAAAACGTTGCCATCGCCAGTCTCGCAGCAGCCATGCTGAGGTTTATTGGCTCCACCGTGCTTCTGGGGTGGGGCTTTATTGCACTTGCCTACTTGATTAGTGTGCGGGTCAGCGAAAAGCCCATCGCCGCCGGCCTGGCACTGGCGATCTGGTTCTTCTTCGTGCTGATCTTCGACCTGATGCTGCTGGGCACCCTTGTGGCGAGTGAAGGCCAGTTCAGCGCGGAACTGTTGCCCTGGCTGTTGATGCTCAATCCCACGGATATCTACCGCCTGCTCAATATCGTTGCCTTCGACGACACTGCTCAGCTCAGCGGTGTCCTCAGCCTGGGTTCCGATTTACCGATCGGGGCCGCCGGACTCTGGACCGGCCTGGTGTTGTGGTTCGCCATCCCGCTGGCAGGCGCCCTGTTACTTTCCGAAACCGCCGTATCTGAACGGAGTTATCCCGATGAACAGAAGTAAACTCAACTGGCTCATGGCCGCTCTGGCAGTCCTCACATTGACAGCCTGCTCAGGTAGCGAAGAACAAACGACTGCCAAAGCCGCCCCGGTCAATTTTGCAACTGGCGATGAATGCCACGTCTGCGGCATGGTCATCACCAACTTTCCGGGTCCCAAAGGCCAGGCGATCACCGAAAAGGACCAGCACGTGCGCAAATTCTGCTCCACCCGAGACATGTTCGCGTGGGCGCTCCAACCGGAGAACGTTCACCGCAATCACACGTTGTACGTCCACGATATGGCCGAGACTGAGTGGGCAAGCCCGGACGACACCTCTTTAATCGACGCCCGTGAAGCCTTCTACGTCGTCGGTTCCAGCCGAAAAGGCGCCATGGGCCCAACTCTGGCATCATTTGCCAGTCAGGCTGGTGCAGAAATTTTTGCCAACGAACAGGGTGGTGAGGTATTGGCTTACAGCGAAATCACCATGGATCACCTGAATACCGGCATGGCGATGCATAGTATGGGTGGAATGGACCACTAGAAATGAAAAAGGGGTCAGACGAAACCTTTCATCTGACCCCTTTTGTTGTGCTAGTTGTTGTGCCGGCCGCTTAGCCGCCGGTCATATTCATGAACCGAAGAATCTGCACATCCCCATTGGTAGAGAAGTGATGCCGTTCCGGCTTCAGATCCATGGCATTGATAATGGTTTCCCGCAGCTTGTCATCGGTCACCGGATTGCCCCGCAGCACCCTGCGCAGATCCACTGAGTGCTCGTTGCCCAGGCAAAGAAGCAGCCGACCTTCAACGGTCACTCTTACCCGATTGCAGGTAGAGCAGAAGTTGTGGGAATGGGGGGAAATGAAACCGACCCGGGTCTCGCTATCTTCCATCCGATAATAACGGGCGGGACCGCCGGAATCCTCGGTTGCAGGGACCAGCTCGTGGTGCTTGCGGATGATGTCCCGAACTTCTTCGCTGGTGCAAAGTGCCAGGCCCCGATCGTGCTCGGAAATCTCACCCAGGGGCATCTCTTCGATAAAGCTGATATCCACCTTTTTCTTGCGGGCGAACTCGATCAGCTCAGGGATCTCCTCATCGTTGCGGCCCTTCATCACCACTGTATTGATCTTGATGCCCCGGAAGCCAGCTTCCCGGGCAGCATCAATACCGTCCAGCACCTGTGAAAGTTTGCCGGTGCGGGTGATGTTGCGGAATTTGTCGGCGTCCAGGGAATCCAGGCTGATGTTCAGGCGATGCATGCCGGCCTTGCGCAGGGGCTCAGCCATGGTGGTGAGCTGGCTGCCATTGGTGGTCATGGCAAAGTCGCGCAGCCCGTAGGTGCCGATTTCCTTTACCAGCTCCAGGATGTCCTTGCGAACCAGCGGCTCGCCGCCGGTCAGACGAATTTTTTCGGTACCCAGGTCAACGAAGTTGCGGGCAACGCGGGCGATTTCTTCCAGGGTGAGGACCTGCTGGCGGGGCAGGAAAGTCATGTCCTCGGCCATACAGTACACACAGCGGAAATCGCACCGGTCAGTGACGGACAGACGCACGTAGTTAACGGTGCGACCAAAACGGTCTGTCAGCTTGCTCTGGGGCATCGGGTTGGTCCTGTTGCCGATTGTTTTTTAACCTGAGTATAGACCAAGTATTGCAGATCGGATCACCAAATTGCGATACCCCTCGGGAGGTAAGCCTACTATCAGGTAGGTCAGAGTGGGCCTTCCCTGGCCCGCGCTCTGGTCGATCAGGCGCTCAGCTCGCTGGCTGCGCCGTTTTCATCGGTTTCAAGGGCGACTGGCTCCAGATCCGGGAAGAAAACGCCCTTCACGACTTGCCAGGTGACGGCGAGGGCGCCGACGATGAAGACAACGTCGCCAATGGTTCTGACCCAGCGCAGGGTTTGCAGGATATCGCTCTGCATGAAGGCTTCGCTGCGTGCGTACCACAGGCCCTCGCTGGCGCTGGCAATGAACTGGATAAAGCCGACTGGCAACAGGCTGGTGAACAGCATCAGTACCAGTCCAATGTTCAGCCACCAGAAGCCGACTTTCATCAGCCGCTCGTCAAAGACGATGCGCGGACGGATGTAACGCAGGATCATCAGTGCGAAGCCCAGGGCGAGGAAGCCATAGACACCGAAGAGGGCCGCGTGGGCGTGGGTGGGCGTGGTGTTCAGGCCCTGAATGTAATACAGCGCGATTGGCGGGTTGATCATGAACCCGAGCACGCCGGCACCCAGCATGTTCCAGAAGGCAACCGCCACAAAGAAGGTCAGCGGCCAGCGGATATTTTCCATCCAGGGGGCACGGGACTTCAGGCGCCAGTTTTCCCAGGCTTCGTAACCGAGTACCACAAGTGGTACCACTTCCAGCGCACTGAAGGTGGCGCCCACAGCCATGACCGGTGTCGTGGTGCCGGAGAAGTACAGGTGGTGGAAGGTGCCAGGTACGCCCCCGAGCATGAACAGGCTGGCGGATGCCAAGCTGGCAGATGTTGCCACAGTGCGGGACACCAGGCCCATGCTGCAGAAGATGAAGGCCAGGGCAGTGGTTGCGAACACTTCAAAGAAGCCCTCTACCCACAGGTGGACAATCCACCAGCGCCAGTACTCCATGATCGAGATATGAGTACGCTCCCCATAGAAGAAGCCGGCGCCATAGAACAGGCCGATGGCAACCACCGAAGCGGTCAGCAGGGCCAGCAGGTTCTTGTCACCAGGCTGGCGAAGGGCGGGAACAATGCCGCGCAGCATCAGTACCAGCCAGAACACGATGCCGAGGAACTTGCCAATCTGCCAGAGGCGGCCAAGATCTACATACTCGTAACCCTGGTGGCCCAGCATGAAGCTTAGGTTGGCTGGCATGATCTGGTTGATGGCGAGGAAGTTGCCAATAAACGAACCGGCAACCACAGCCACCAGCGCCCAGAACAGCACATCAACACCGAGCTTCTGGAGTTTCGGATCTTTGCCGCCATTAATGATGGGGGCGAGGAACAGACCAGCGGCGAGGAAGCCGGTGGCAATCCAGAACATGGCGGACTGAATGTGCCAGGTACGCATCAGGGAGTAGGGGAACCACTCAGAAGTCTCGATGCCGTAGAAACCCTGACCTTCAACCGTATAGTGGGCAGTAAAGCCGCCCAGCATGACCTGGAAAGTGAACAGGCCAACGACCAGCAAAAGGTATTTGCCCAGTGCTTTTTGGGAAGGGGTCAGCCCAGCCTCGCTGAGCGGGTCCTTGAGTGGGGCCTGTGGTTCTTCATCTTCTTTGCGAAGGAAAGCCCAGGCCCAGACCAGGCCACCGACACCGGCAATCAGGAGAACCACACTTATTAACGACCAGACCACGTTCTCGCCGCTCGGTCTGTTATCGATAAGCGGCTCGTGGGGCCAGTTGTTGGTGTAGGTGACGTCACTGTCCGGGCGCTCGGTAGCGGCGGCCCAGGCAGTCCAGAAGAAAAACTCGGTCATCCGCTCACGACGCTCGGCGTTGGGCAGGGTGTTTTCCTTCATGGCGTAGTTTTCGCGGGTAGGCTGCAGTTCCGGGGCGTCGCTGAACAGGCGGCTGTAGTAGTCCGCTGTTTTGGCAATAGCTTCGGTCCTGCGCTCGGAAAGGTGCAGGGTGCTGGTAGCGGCGTCGTAGGTATTGGTGCGGTACTCGTTTTTCAGGTCGTACTGCAGGGCGTTCTGCTGCTGCCCGCTGAGGCTGTGCCAGTCCTGTCCGTACTCTTCCTGGGCCGCGATTTCCAGCCAGGTTTCCAGTTCCCGGTGCAGCCAGTCAGCGGTCCAGTCCGGTGCCTGGTAGGCGCCGTGGCCCCAGATCGAGCCGAGCTGCATACCTCCGACGGATTGCCAGGCAGTCTGTCCGTCAAGAATGCTTTCCTCGGTCATCAGGGTGTCGCCGTCTGCGGACACAACGAGATCCGGAATTGGCGGTGCTTCGCGGTACACCTCGGCACCGAAATACCCCAGCAGCGTGAAGGTTACTGCCAGGATCCCGATCAGCAAAAACCAGAGGCGGCGGTACTTAGCCATGGTGCGCTCCTCCCAGTCGAATCGAGTAGGCGTCTTTCTTTTTCATAACACTATCTCCTCAATAACATTTATTTAAGATAAATCTTTATGGCCGAATTTTGATTTGATGCATTTAAAGTGTCAAATTTATTTTGTGGGTATGTCGAAAGTCGTAGGTGGTAGTAAGGGTTAATGTGCAGGTGGGTGCAGTTCTACGGTTTGATTTTTTCCTGGAGCCGAATTAGTATTAAGATGTATTCAAAGTAAATGTTATAGGTGATTTCATGAGTGTCTACGAAAAGTGGCTTTTCACAGCAAACAGCGCGCTGGGACTGTCAGTGTTGGGTTTGATGGTTACAATTCTGCTCGCATACCCGATGGCGGGCGCGCTTGCGCTGTCAGTGCAAATTGCCGCCCACATCGGAACCCTGGTCTTTGCAGTCGGCATCAAGGTGGCCTATGTGGCGCGTCTGGTATTTCTCAGCCGTTTGGGCAGACCTGTCCATTGAATCCCGGTAGAATAGATGCAGTTATGAACCTTGGTGAGAACCCCGTGATGGGCGACCGTTTTGGGAAAACCGGATTCCGCATTCTTGCGTATATGTCAGTAGCTCTGGCTGCTGCCGGAGTAGTGCTGCCGCTATTGCCCACGACGCCCTTTGTTCTGCTAGCCGCTTTTTTTGCCAGCAAGGGCTCGCCGGCTTTTGCTCAGTGGCTTGAGGACCATCCCCGGTTCGGCCCTGCCATTGATCAATGGCGTACACGCAGGGCAGTGCCGGCACGGGCGAAGGTGCTGGCGTGCGGCATGATGACCCTGAGTTGGGGAATGCTGTTTGCGCTGGGAGCGTCAGGGATGGTGTTGGGCATTTCTGGCGTATTTTTGTGCGGCACGGCCTGTTATCTGGTAACACGACCTTCTTATTGAACGATTGCAAAAACGACTGGAGTTTTGAATGCACATCACCCGTTACACAGATTACTCACTTCGCGTACTGATATATCTGGCAGTGCAGGGTGATCGTCTGGCGACCATTCAGGAAATCGCCGACAGCTATGATATCTCCAAAAACCACCTTATGAAGGTGGTGCACCAGCTGAACAAAAAGGGCTACATTGAAACCATCCGGGGCAAAAAGGGTGGGATGCGTCTGCATCGTGCGCCTTCGGATATCAACGTTGGTATCCTGGTGCGGGAAACCGAACAGGATCTCAGTATCGTTGAGTGCTTTTCCTCCAAGAATGCCTGCAAGATAACCCCGGTGTGTGGCCTGAAATCGATGTTCGGTGAGGCGTTGAAGGCCTTCCTGGAAGTGCTCGACAAATACACTCTTGCTGACGTCATCCAGGAACAGCATCGGCCGCAGTTGTTGAGGTTGCTGCAGATCGCGTAAGCAGCCGATACAGAAACTTACGAATCAAATCCATTTTTAACGCCAGGCACCCGGCGGGTCCGATAATATGGACCTGGATTCATAAATTACAATAACAGTTGTCGGGGCCGGTTTGATTCATATTGCCTTGCTGGTGTTGCTGGCGCTGTGTTCGGCAGGGGCGTCTGCAACCGGAACACCGGACAGTTTTCCCGTTGTACTGAGCGAAGACAGCGGCAGGCTCGATATTTCCCGGCATTTAAGCTACTACGAGGATCCATCCTCCAGCCTCAATATTTCCCAGATCGTCAAACGATGGCCGAGAATCGGGTCTAAAGGTGTTCCGGACGACGCCTATAACTTTGGCTTCACCGATTCCACTTACTGGTTTCATACCCGGGTTTTCAACAGATCGAGTCCGAATGATCGATGGGTAATTGAAGGCCTCTATCCGATCATCGATGAAATGGAACTCTTCATCGTTTGGGAAGACGGGAATATTGGCCGGCAGATAGCCGGCGACTCAATACCTTTCTGGCAACGCCCCAGGGATCATCACAACATCAATTTTCTGCTGACGCTGCCGACCGGGCAGAGCGCCGATCTCTTCTTCCGAGTCAGGACTTCGGGTGCTGTCCAGATGCGCACGCTCCTGTGGCATTCCGACAACTTCAGCGCGACGGACCATCAGGAAAGGTTCCTGCTGGGGCTCTATTACGGGCTTCTCGTGGCCATGGCGATTTTTAACTTCCTGATCTTCATTTCCTTCAGGGACACTAACTACCTTTGGTACGTGTCTTATATCCTGTCCTATGGCCTGCTGCAGTTCACTCTCAATGGACTGGCGTTTGAACACCTTTGGCCGGATTCGCCATGGTGGAACAACCGTGCAGTCGCGTTCCTGATTGCTGCCGGCATGTTCTGCGTTCTCGGCTTTTCCCGGTCGTTCCTGGCGCTCAAGGAGAATGCGCCCCGTCTTGAGCGGGTTTTCGTGGGGCTTATGGCCTTTTTCGTGGTTGCCGGAGCTGGCGCTCTGATGTGGCCGGACTATGGTCCTGTCATTCGGTTGAACACATTTATGGCCGCCATTTCGGTAGGTTTCGTCATTCTTGCGGGTGGCCTGTGCCTCTATCGCAGGTTCCGTCCAGCACGGTATTTCATGGTGGCCTGGACGGCCCTCCTGTCCGGGATGCTTTTATATACGCTTAAGACCTTTGCGATTGTTCCGGCCAACTTTGTTACCGAGTTCGGGATCCAGATTGGGTCGGCCTTCGAAGTCATTCTGCTGTCCATCGCTCTGGCGGATCGCCTCAGGCACATGTCCATGGAAACCCAGAGAATCCAGCGGGAAATGAATGAGAAGCTGGAGTCCAGGGTCGCTGAGCGAACCTCAGAACTGGAGTCCGTCAACCAGCAACTGGAGGCCCTGAGCTCAACAGACGGATTGACCGGAGTTTTCAATCGCCGTTATTTCGATGCCCGTCTGGCCGAGGAGGCTGCCCGCAGCCGACGTCAGGGGGCCCTGTCTCTGATCATGATTGATGTTGATCATTTCAAACTGCTCAATGATAACCTCGGCCATCAGGCGGGGGATGCCTGCCTGCGTCGTCTGGCAGATGTCCTGATGACTGTTGTCAGGCGGGAGACCGATATCGTCGCCCGCTATGGAGGCGAGGAATTCACCATTATTCTTCCCTATACCGATGCCGCCGGCTCCCGTGCCCTGGCCGACAAGCTCCGCACGATGGTTGAGCGTGAGCTTCGCTTTGAATGGGAGCAGCAGCCGGTACCGGTAACCGTCAGTATCGGTGTCGCGACGGCTCCAGGCGGGCTTTTCGTGGAGCCGAGCGAGCTGATTGCGGCTGCGGATGATGCCCTCTACACCTCCAAGCAGGCCGGCAGGAACCAGGTGACGTTCCGGTCGCCGGGAGAGCGGCCCTCGGACCGGTTGGAGCCCGCTATGCCGTAGTGGCGTTGCCGGTGAGGCGCTCTGGCAGGGAATGACGGAGTATCCGTTTCACCACCGTGCCGTACTGCTTCGCAAAACTGCCGGTGTTGTAGTGAATGCCGTGCTTTCGACACACGGCCTGTACCTTCCCGGAAATCTCCGGATACCGGTGTGCGGGCAGGTCCGGGAACACATGGTGCTCCACCTGATAGCTCAAATGCCCGCTCAGAATATGCAGCCAGCGGCCCCCGGTGAAGTTCGAAGACCCGGTGAGCTGGCGCAAATACCAGTGGCCCTTGCTCTCACCCTCGCATTCCTCCTCAGTGAAGGTTTCCGCATCCTGGGTAAAGTGGCCACAGAAAATTACCGTGGATGACCAGAGATTGCGGATCAGGTTGGCGCCCACGTTCCCCGCCAGAACAATTGGAGCCACCGGAAAGGTGAGCAGAGGGAAGAAAACGTAGTCCTTGAACGCCTGTCGGCCGCCCTTGCGGGCGAACTCTTTCAGAAAGGGAAGCTTTTCACGCCAGCTAATTTCCCGGCTGCGCAGTTTTTCGGTTTCAAGTTCATGCAGTCCCACGCCCCACTGGAAAAATACACTCAGCAAGATGTAGTTGATGAACTGCAGCGCGTGCCAGGGTTTCCAGGGCTCGTCATCAGTAAGTCGCAGCACGGCGTAGCCATAGTCGCGGTCCTTTCCGATGATGTTGGTGTAGGTGTGGTGCTCGTAATTGTGGGTGCGGCGCCAGGAGTCGCCGGTACATACGGTATCCCACTCGTAGGTCTGGGAGTGCAGGCTCGGGTCGTTCATCCAGTCATACTGGCCGTGCATGACATTATGGCCGATCTCCATATTCTCCAGAATCTTGGCAATGCCCAGGGTTGCGGTGGCGGCAACGAACACCGGCGGCAGGAACCCGAACGGCATCATGATCCGGCCGCCCGCTTCGAGACTCCGGTGCAGTCGGACCATCCGCCGGATGTATCGCGCGTCCCGTTCACCGAGGTCTGCAATCACCTCATCCCGGATCGCGTTCAGATCGGTTTCAAGTTCTGCGAGTTGCGCTTCGGTCATCTTTTTCATGGTAATACTCCCTGCGGAGCAATGGGGCTCCGCGATGAAATCGGGTGTTAATTTCTAAAGGTCCAGTGACACCGGGCCCCGGGGGACGGAGATACAAAGCTGGATGTTCTCGTCACCGGGGCCAGAGGCTTTTCCGGTCAGGCGGTTGATCACGGTCCCCGTGGTTTTCCGGCAACTGCATTGGTGGCAAATACCCATGCGGCAGCCGTGGCGCGGGGTCAGGCCGGCGGCCTCGGCGATTTCCAGCAAGGTGGCATTGCCTTCGGAATCGACTTCGAGCTGGCTGCCTTCAAACTGAACCTCACCACCGAGCGTTTCGTTATCCAGATTGGCGCTTGGAGCGGAGAAGAAAGTGCTGTGGATATCCGAATCAGCAAAGCCTCGTTTGTAGAGAAGATCCTGGGCCAGATCCATCAGTCCCTTTGGGCCGCATAGATAGACCTGCCGTGCCTTGATGCCCGGTACCGCGTCCAGATCCTGGTCGCGCAGATAGCGAGGTTCTTTTGACTCGTTGGTGGCAATGATATTAAGCGTCAGGGCGCTGTAGCGTGTCTCCAGGGCCAGCAGCTTTTCCCGGGCAATAACGTCATCACTGGTTCGAACGAAATACAGCAATGTCACCGGTGCCCGGTAATCCAGCGCCGCCATGGTTTCAAGCTGGCTCAGCACCGGCGTGATGCCACTGCCGCCGGCGATGAACAGGACCGGCTGGGCCGGTTCTGGTATCTGAAAGTCGCCAAAGGCCTCGCCCAAACCGATGACTGCACCGGTTTGAAGGTGATCGTGGAGCCAGTTGGTCACCAACCCGCCGGGAAGGCGTTTGATGGTCAGCGTGACCCGTCCCTGCTCCTGCCAGAGCAAGGGTGAGCTTGAGAGACTGAATGTACGGTTGCGGCGGATTCCGTCAACTTCAACACAGATGTTCACATGCTGACCCGCGCGAAAGCCGGACCAGCGTCGGGCCGGCTTCAGAACCAGGGTTTTGGTGTCCCTGGTCTCAGAGAGGATCTGCTCGACCCGGGCCGGTGTGTACTCTTGTACCCACATAGGGTTGATGCGTTCGATCAGAGGGTCGAAAAATGCCTCTGGATCGTTCCGGTTGAACAGCTGCCTGCCAAGCCATTGCAGGGCTTTATGCTGGGTGTGTCTCGCTAACATACTGGGTGCCTCCCTGAGGCTTTCGGTTATCCGTGTGTACAAGTGTTCACTAATGTGTACGAATGTACACACGGATGTCTCCGACTACAACGGTCCGACTGGTAATGGCTCAAAATGACAAGCATTCTGTACTTTTATTTTTTTGGATGTGTACACTTGTGAACCTTGGTTGACGGCAGACGGTACAGACACAAGATGGCGGAAAAACAACGAAGAAAGCCCGGTGAAACCCGTGAGAAACTGATGACTGCGGCGTTGACGCTGGTAGGCAAGGGGCGGCATTTCGCCAGTCTTGGTATCCGGGAAGTGACTCGTCAGGCAGGTGTGGTACCAACCTCGTTTTATCGGCATTTCCGCAATATGGACGATCTGGGGCTTCAGCTGGTGGATGAGCTGGGACTGGTGCTGCGCAGGATGATGCGAGAGGCCCGGGCGAATGTGTTGCAGGCGGACAAACTGATCGAGGAATCGGTGGCCATCTTTATTAGTCACGCCCAGGCCAACCGGAGTTTTTTCCTGTTTATGGCTCAGGGGTTGGCGGGTGAGAGCCGGGCCGTGCAGGAAGGCATTCGCAGTGAGATGCGTTTCTTTGCCAGTGAGCTTGCCAACGATCTGCGCCGATTGAGGCTGGTGGACCACCTGACCGACCAGGATCTGGACATGACCTGTGATCTGGTGGTGCGAAGTGTTGCCTTCAGCCTGACCGATCTGCTCGGTGTATCAGCCGATGACGACTATCAGATTGAGCAGATCCGGAAGCGGACCACCCGCTTCCTTCAACTGATCTTCGTGGGTGCTGCCCACTGGCAAAGCGCGGGCTGATCGTCTGCTCGATCAGTCCGCTTTACTTTTTCTCGTCGCCGGCTTTCGTGGCGTCTTGGGCTTGTCCGCAGTCTTTGCCTTGGCCTTTGGCGGTAGAACCAGGCTTTCCAGTTCGTCCAGTGCCTCGCCGGTATAGACAGCCAGCCTCTGCATGCTTGGCAGGGTGTCCCGGCAACCCGTGTACCCGAAGTTCAGTGAGCCGTCATAGCTGAGGCAGGTAATGTTCAGTGCGCCCCCGTGGGCAATCAGGGACACCGGGTACATGGCTTCCAGTTTCGCACCCTCGTAGTAGAGGGTTCTCTGGGGCCCTGGCACATTGGAAATCGTGACATTGAATACCGGCCGCATCCTTCCACCCAGGCCGGACATCAGTTGCAGGATGTAGGGCGACATCAACAGCATGGTGTACTGGGTCAGAGCGCTTTTAGGCAACTTCTGGAGATGCTCTTTTGCCCTGCGGGTGGAGGACTTGATGTTCTGGAGGCGGGTTAGCGGATCCGCCTCGTCGGTTGCCAGGGAAGCGATCATGAAGCTGATCTGGGTGCCCACACCCTGGTCATCAGACGGCCGAATATTGACCGGGATGCCGGCCGTGAGTGGGGTGTCCGGCAGTTCATCCTGTTCCAGCAGAAAACGCCGGAGGGCGGTGCCGCAAAGATACAGGACAATGTCATTCAGGGAGCCGCCGGATATATGGGCAAGCTCCTTGATCCGGTCCAACTGGTAGTGCTGGGTGGCGAACCGGCGCTGGCCGGTGACCCGGTGATTGATCTTGGAAACGGGCCCGGTAAACGGCGCGGTGAGGCCATCCTCGGGATGGCGAACAGAATGCACCAGCCGGTTGCCTGCCTGCCATAGTCGTGGCGCCATGTCGGCTTGCAACTTCAGCGCCTCCATGGCCTGTGAAACTGCGCCGGGCACGCTGGCCTCGGAGTCGGATTTGCTGCCGCGACGACGCTCCGGACGCACCGACCAGGGTGGCGGCATATCCCTTTTATCTGGATCTGTCGTCAGCACCCGTTGCATCAGGCGCACACCGCTGATGCCGTCAATCATGGAATGATGCATCTTGGTATAAAGCGCAAACCGGTTGTTTTCCAGCCCTTCGATAACGTGGCATTCCCAGAGCGGGCGGGCAAAATCCAGGGGGTTGGAGTGCAGTCGCGATACCAGAATACCCAGTTCCCGTTCACCGCCGGGGCGGGGCAGCGCGGAGTGACGCACGTGGTAGTCCAGGTCGATTTTCTTGTCGACTTTCCATGCCGGGGCCAGCACCCGACCCAGCAATCCGGACCAGGCAAGCTTGTAACCCCAGGGAGGTGCTACGTCACCGGTTTCCTTCATGCGGGTCACCATGTCCCGAAGGAAGGTTTCAGGGGCGCCCTCCGGTAGCGAAAAGATCTGCAGGTTGCCCACGTGCATGGGGGTGTCTTCAGATTCTACGGCCAGCCAAGAGGCATCCAGGGTTCCCAGGCGTTTCATTCCTTGTGTGTCTCCACGAGTGTCCAGGTATTTTAATTGTCTGATGCAAGTATACTTGCAACTGCTTCGGGACACGATGCTTGCGGCCAGAAACTTCCCGGTTTTGCAGCGTTTAACCGTTACACGCTGTTGCCGTTGAAGGCTCCCGAAAGGGAGCAGTGTGTGCTACTTTTCATCGGTTGGTCGCAGTAAAAACAAAAACATCCGGAGGCGTTGTGGAATCCAGCCCGCTTATCTCGGCAGGTCTGCCGATTGCTCTGTTCATTATCATGATCGGTATCGGCATGACCCTGACGATACGTGACTTCCGCCAAGTGGCGGTGTATCCGAAAGGGATGATTGTCGGCACCGTTGCCCAGATCCTTGTCATGCCGCTCATCGCCTTCATGCTGGCCACGTTGCTGGCGGTTCCGCCGGCCATCGCCGTCGGACTGGTGATTATTGCCGCCTGTCCCGGGGGCACCACCTCGAATCTGTTTGTGCTGCTCTCACGGGGTAATATTGCGCTCTCCATCGTGCTAACCGTCAGCGCGAGCCTGATCACCATCCTTACCTTGCCACTGTTCACCAACATTGCGCTTCAGCACTACATGGGAACCGAAGAGGACATTGTGCTGCCGGTATGGAAAACCGTGGGTATGCTGATCGGCATCGTGCTCTTCCCGGTAGCCATCGGGATGGTGGTTCGTACCCGCAAGCCTGAAGTTGCCCGCAAGGCCGAGAGCATTGTGAGTATCTTTGGTGGTGTTGTGCTGGCGGTCCTTATTGTGGCGCTGGTGTACGGGGTTCGTGACCAGATCTGGGAGCTTCTGAAGCAGGCGGGGCCGGCCACCATCCTGTTGAATTTGGCTGGTATCGGGCTGGGTCTTGCAGCCGGCCGGGTGGCGGGTCTGACCCAGCGGGAATCGCTCGCGGTTGCGGTGGAACTGGGTGTGAAGAACGGTACGATTGCCCTCATGGTCACCCTGACGCTGCTGGAGTCCAGCGCCATGTCGATCCCTGCGGCGGTATACGGGGTGCTGATGTTCCCGATCGGCTTTGTTCTCGCCATGTACGGCCGGAGCATCATTCCCATTTCGACGGTACAGAGCAAAAACTGACTGGAGTCCTGCGTTATGCAGTTCCTGAACGGCATTACCCTGCTGTTGGTTTATCAACTGGTGGGGGAGATTACAGTCCGACTGCTGGGCCTGCCTATCCCCGGACCGGTGCTTGGCATGGTGATGCTGTTCGTGACCCTGATGATCCGGGGCAAGGCCCCGGACTCTGTGGATCAGGCATCTACGGCCTTGCTCAGCCATCTCTCACTTCTGTTCGTGCCCGCCGGCGTAGGCATGATGGCGCATTTTGGCCGCATCGCCGACGAGTGGGTTCCCATAACCCTGGCGCTTCTGCTGAGTACCGTTATAACCATGGTCGCCACCGCCCTGATCATGCAGGTGACTACCCGTTGGTTTGCCAAGCCCCTCACGGAAAAGGAGGGCGGCGATGAATGAGCCGGGCCTGAAAGACATCTGGGTTTACCTCTCCGCGTCACCGCTTCTCGGGCTTACGATTACCCTCGTGGCCTATGGTGTTGCCTATCGGCTGTACCTGAAAACCAACTCCAATCCGCTGGCCAATCCGGTGGTCACGTCCGTGGCCATGCTCATCATTGTGTTGCTGGCGACAGGCACCTCCTACGGTGATTATTTTGAAGGCGGGCAGTTTGTCCACTTTCTGCTGGGGCCGGCAACGGTGGCGCTGGCCGTTCCCCTGTATCAGCAGTTTTCCAGGCTTCGGCAACTCTGGTTGCCGGTAACGATTTCGCTCTTCTGCGGTGTTGTCATCGCCGCCGGCAGCTCCATTGGCCTCGCTCGTCTTCTGGGTGGATCCACGGAGATCCAGATGTCCCTGGCACCGAAATCGGCAACGGCACCGGTGGCCATGGGGATTTCTGAAAAAATCGGCGGGCTTCCGTCTCTGACGGCCGTATTGGTGGTCATCACGGGTATTACAGGCGCCGTTCTGGGCACCAAGCTGTTTGAGTGGATCCGGGTCAGGGACGATGCCGCCAAGGGTATTGCCATGGGGGTCGCCGCACATGGTATCGGGACCGCCCGGGCGTTTCAGGTAAGCTCGCAGATGGGCGCCTTCTCCGGCCTGGCCATGGCGCTTTCTGCCTTCGCTACGGCCTTGCTGGTGCCCTGGCTGGTTGATCTGTTGGAGGCCTGGCTACCGGTTTAGGATTTTTGAGTGGAGATGGTGGCGCCAATCGAGCGGAGGTCTTTTGATCAGACGTACACGTTGTGCAATGTTGCTGGCGAGTATCACTCTTACGGTCTCGATTTCCTCGATGGCGCAGTCATCCGCGGGCCCGGAGGAGGAGCTGGTACTTGAGGTTACCTCACCGCGACTGGTTCGGGATTTGTATGAAACCCCCGCTGCGGTCTCTGTTATCAACGCGCCTGATATTCGTGAGGGCCAGCAGCGTCTGCAACTGGACGAATCCCTCAATACCGTCCCGGGCCTGTTCTTTCAGAATCGCTACAACTTCGCCCAGAACCTCAGGTTATCCACCCGAGGATTCGGGGCCAGGGCGCCCTTTGGCATTCGTGGTGTTCGCATTCAGGTTGATGGCATCCCCTACACGCTCCCGGACGGCCAGTCCCAGATCGATGCCATTGATCTGGATTCGGCCCAACGAATCGAGGTCATCCGGGGGCCAGCGTCGGTTCAGTACGGCAATGCCGCTGGCGGTGTCATCGATATTTCCACGGCGTTGGGTGATGAGCTTCCCGAGGGTGGTCGGCTTCGCCTTGACGGCGGCAGTGACGACTATCGCAAGGCGGCAATACAGGGTAACGGCGTTGAAGGTGATACCAGCGGCATAGCCACGCTCTCCTGGCTGACGGTTGATGGCCATCGGGAGCAGAGCGAGGCGGAAAAAGCGCTGTTCAACGCCCGTGTCGCACGGGATCTGGATTCTGGGAGACGGGTGACAGCCACGTTTAACGCCTTACACAACCCGAAATCCGAAGACCCGGGCGGGCTCACCCTGGCCCAGGCGGAAGAGGATCCGGAGCAGGCTACCGCACTTGCCAAAAGGCTTGATAGTAGCCAGACCGTAAACCAGCAGACCCTGGGCGTGAGATGGGAAGATTCGGCGGTCCTGCCCGGCCAACTCACTCTCGATACCTTCTACATCCGCCGGGATTTTGCCCAGCAGCTGCCGTTCCCGGGCAGCAGTCGGGTGGCCTACGACCGGCACTTTTACGGTATCAGCTCCGAGTACCAGCAGGAATCGGCAGTCGCCGGGTTGCCCCTGGTGTGGGTTACCGGTCTTGATGTGCACCATCAGTCCGATGACCGGCGCCGCTATTCGGTGTCTATCGATGGCGATATCACCGGCCAGACCCAGGCGGAAAACCAGAGCGCTACTAATGTGGCGGTATTTGGCCAGGGCGATCTGGCGATTAGCGATGCACTCAACCTATCCCTGGGGGTGCGGTTCGACCGGTTGCGCCTGGCCATTGACGACGACTGGCTGCAAGACGGCGAGGATGATTCGGGCAACCGGACTTTCCGGGAGTACAGTGGTGTTGCCGGCATCAGCTACAAGCTGGCGCCCAGGCACCAGGTGTACGCCACCATCGGCACAGCGTTCGAATCGCCCACCTTTACCGAGTTTGCCAACCCCAGCGGCGGTGGTTTTAATCCCGAGCTGGAGCCTCAGCAGGCATTGAATCGCGAGCTGGGTATGCGCGGCATGCTGGGCGCCGGGTTGAGCTATGATATGGCCCTGTTCTCCATCCGGGTGGAAGACGAGATCCTGCCGTTCAATGTGGGTGACCAGACTTTCTACGAAAACGCGGGTGAAACCCGGCGCAATGGTTTTGAACTGGGCCTGGCCTGGGAACTTTCCTACGCCTGGCGGGTAACCAGCGCCCTCACTCTTGCCGATTACGAATTACGGGACTTTGTTGATGAACAGGGCAACGATGCCAGCGGCAATGCCATTCCCGGGTTGCCGGAACAGCTCTGGGTGAACGAGCTGGAGTGGCGCGGATCAGCCGGCCGTTTTGCGGCCCTGGAGTGGCAATATGTCGGGGAGTTCTACGCCGAGAACAGCAACCAGACCCTGGTGAGTGATTACTGGCTGGTCGGCCTGCGTGCCGGCGATTCCTTCCGGATTGCAGACCAGACCCTGAACCTGTATGCCGGCATCCGCAATCTGCTGGATCAGGAGTACTTCAGTAACGTCCGGATCAATGCCAACGCGAACCGCCCGGTGGAAGATCGGGGCTATTTCGAGCCCGGTCCCGGAAGAACTTTTTATGCGGGCCTGGAATGGGTATTCTGAGGGGCGATAACAACACAAACAGTAGGGATTTTTAATTCATGCAAACCAAGTTCCTTCTCGAAGAAAGCCAGATGCCGAAATACTGGTACAACCTGCAGGCGGATCTGCCTGAGCCGTTGCCCGCCGTGCTGCACCCGGGAACCCAGCAACCAGTGGGCCCGTCCGATCTTGAGCCGTTATTTCCGATGGCCTTGATTGAACAGGAAGTGACCACTGAGCGGGAAATCGAGATCCCTGAGCCGGTGCGTGACGTTTACAACCTCTGGCGGCCGGCGCCTCTTTATCGGGCGCATCGTCTCGAGAAAGCTCTTGGTACCCCGGCAAAGATCTTCTACAAATACGAAGGCGTCAGCCCGGCGGGCAGTCACAAACCGAATACTGCAATTCCCCAGGCTTTCTACAATCGTGAAGCGGGCATTCGCACCCTCACCACCGAAACCGGTGCAGGGCAGTGGGGCACGTCGCTGTCCTTCGCCGGCTCCCTGTTCGATATCGACGTAACCGTGTTTCAGGTGCGGGTTTCCTACAATCAGAAGCCCTACCGCAGGGCGGTCATGGAAACCTACGGCGCCAAATGTGTGGCTTCGCCCTCGGAGCTGACCGAGTTTGGCCGCAAGGTGCTGGCAGAGACTCCGGACCACAATGGTAGTCTGGGCATCGCCATCTCCGAAGCGGTGGAACTGGCGGTCAAGGACCCGAACACCAAGTATGCCCTGGGCTCGGTTCTCAACCATGTGTTGCTTCACCAGAGCATCATCGGCCTGGAAGCCATGCAGCAGATGGAAATGGCGGACTGCTGGCCCGATGTGATTGTCGGTTGTACCGGCGGTGGTTCCAACTTTGCCGGTATCGCCTTCCCGTTCATGGGCCACGCCCTGAGAGGTGGTGAGAAATCCCGGATTGTGGCGGTAGAGCCTTCAGCCTGTCCCACACTGACCCGTGGCAAGTACGCCTATGATTACGGTGATACTGCCCACATGACCCCGCTGACCAAGATGCATACCCTGGGCTCCGGCTTTACACCGCCGGGCTTCCACGCCGGCGGTCTGCGGTACCACGGTATGGCACCGCTGGTTTCCCACGCCAAGGAACTGGGGCTGTTTGATGCGGTGTCCTACACCCAGCGGGAGTGCTTCGAGGCCGGCGTTCTGTTTGCGAGGAACGAAGGTATCGTGCCGGCTCCAGAGGCCAACCATGCGGTCAAGGGTGCCATTGACGAAGCCCTGCGCTGCAAGCGGGAAGGCAAGGAAGAGGTGATCCTGTTCAACCTCTGCGGTCATGGTCATTTCGATATGGCGGCCTATACCTCCTACTTCGCGGGTGAACTGAGTGACCACGAATACGACGAGCAGGAACTGGCGATGGCGCTGTCCGGGCTGCCCTCGGTCAACGTCTGATCAGTCGTCTTTAGCTCGCTGCTGAAAAACCGTACCCCCGCCGCCGGCATCCAGTTGCCCGATGGCGGTGGGCGCGCCTTCGTCGTCCAGCCGCACGTCTCCAATGCCTGCCCCGTTCCACAAGCGCTCTCCGGCCTCCCGACCCTCTGGCAGCCTGGGTGAGATCCACATGCGCCGTCTCTTGGTGAACCAGTTCAGGGGTGACCAGGGCGCGAACAGCCAGCGATTGAGCCGGTCCAGCCATTCCAGCAGGGCGTTGGGGAATTCGTTCTTGATACCGCTACTGGTGATCTGCCAGACGTGGGGGCCGTTCTGTTTGTGGCGCAGCCGTACATCGTAGGCAAACGAATAGTGGACATCCCCTGACAGAATCACGAAGTGTCTGGGCGTTCGGGGGTGGCCGAAAATATTGAGCAGCACGCTGGCGGCACCCCGATGTGCCATCCAGTTTTCAGCGTCCACCAGCAGCGGCTTGCCGAAGAAGGTAAACACCCGCTGGATCATTTCAATCAGCTTCACCCCGAACATGGGCGCCGGCGATACCACCACCACGGCGTCCTCGCCCATGATCTCGTGCTGGAAATCGGTCAGTGATTCCCAGTCCATCAGGCCGGACGGGTGACTGCGGCGGATTTCACTGCGCCAGCGATGGGTGCGTGTGTCCAGCACCACCAGTCGGGGGGATGTCGGCAGGCTGTAGTGCCAGTGTTGAAAGTGGAACAACTGGTCGATCAGGTCATCATGAATGGCCTTGTCCAGCTCGTGCTGTTCGTTGCTGGACTCGAAAAGCTTCTGACACTGCCCGATCAGCTCCCGGAAATTGCCCGGCTGGTTGCCCCAGCCCTGGCACAAAAGATAGCCCAGCAGGGCATTGCCGATGATGCGCCGGGAAAAGGGATGCTCATAAGCGGTTGTTTCCCAAAGCGCGGAAAGGTTCCAGTCGTCCGTCACGTCATGATCATCAAAGATCATATAGACGGGTACGTTGGCCATGGCACGGGCTGCCCGGGGCAGGCTTCCGCGGAACTCGTCGATGGCGGCCTGTTCTTTCCGATAGCGCGCCAGTTCGTCCGGGTCATCTACCGGCTCGGCGCTGGTAACAAAAGCCCAGGGTTTCGGCGACCATACCAGCAGGTACATGGCCATCACCTCGGCAAACGAGATCAGGTGATTGCCGGCATTGGCGGTGGTGAAAACGGGTTTTCGGACGCCGCCGAAAAAACGCTCTGTCAGGTCCTCGTTGAATTCGGATTCCGGCAGCAGTTCATCCCGGTGGTAATAGGCATTCGCTACCGAGGTGAGTTCTCGGCTGTGTTTTAGCGAGGCGCCTTCCAGCGTTTCCTGGAACAGGCCCAGCTGGTGAATCACACACTGGATGGCATGCAGCATCGGGCCGGCGACATCATCGGCGTAGACCTGGTCGCCGGTCATCAGGAGCAGGGACGGAACGTCCTCAAGCTGTTCTGCCTTCTGCAGCTCCTCGTCCACCCGAACCAGCCCATCGCGTGAAGGATGGTGGGGTCTCCGGCAGGAGCCATGGAGTATTCGATCCAGTTTCGACTTCAGGGTAAAGCCCGGGCGTTCCCGGCCTTCGGGGCAAAGGTGCGGAGCCCAGCCCCGGATCCATTCCGGAGCCTCTGATCGCTCTCCGTTCAGTCCCAGGTCGTATTCCAGTCGAGTGTCACGGGGTAGGGCTGAATCCGGTGTGATGCTCAGCAGGTGCAGCCAGGCCCGGGTACCGACCCTTAGCCGTACCAGCTCGGAATCGGCCACCGGACGGTCCAGGAGCAGATGGTCTCCGTTAAACATCCGTACAGCGAGTACGACTGGCTCCTGTGTTACCAGCCATAGAACGATCGAGTCCGGCGCAGCATGACGTAGAACCGGGCCGGCCAGTACCGGCCCATATTTGTCACCAGGCTCCAGTTTCAGTCCTCCTCAACTTCCCTGGGCGGGCAGTGGTGGTCCTCCACGACAGTGCCATCGTCCACGCTCTCCAGATGCACATCAAAGCCCCACAGACGATGTACGTGGCGCAGGACTTCGTCGGTTTCCTTGCCCAGTGGCACGCGGTCTACCGGTATGTGACGCAGGGTCAGTGAGCGATCGCCGCGCACATCCACATTCCATACCTGGATGTTGGGTTCCCGATAACTCAGGTTGTACTGGCGCGCCAGTTTCTCTCGCAGGTCCCGGTATCCGGGTTCGTCGTGGATGGCGGTTACCCGGTACACGTCTTCCTGATCATCATTCTGGATTGCGAAAAGTTTCAGATCTCGCATTACCTTGGGGGAGAGGAACTGCTGGATGAAGCTCTCGTCCTTGAAGTTCTTCATCGCAAAATGCAGGGTTTCCAGCCAGTCGCTGCCAGCGATGTCCGGGAACCACTCACGGTCTTCGTCTGTTGGGTTCTCGCAGATCCTGCGCAGATCCGTAAATATGGAGAATCCCAGGGTGTATGGGTTAATGCCCGAATACCACGGGCTGTTGAATGGCGGCTGGTACACCACCGCCGAGTGGCTCTGGAGAAACTCGAGCATGAAGCCGTCGGTCACCAGCCCCTTGTCGTACATGCGATGCAGCAGGGTGTAGTGCCAGAAGGTGGCCCAGCCTTCATTCATGACCTGGGTCTGGCGCTGGGGGTAGAAGTACTGTCCAAGCTTCCGCACGATGCGGATGATTTCCCGTTGCCAGGTTTCCAGTAAGGGCGCGTTCTTTTCAATGAAATAGAGGATGTTTTCCTGGGGCTCTTCCGGATAGCGCTTGCGGCGCCTTACCGGGTCGTCGTCTTCGTCCAGTTTCGGAATTGTCCGCCAGAGATCGTTAATGCGCCTCTGTTGGTACTCTTCTCGCTCTTTCTGGCGACGCACTTCTTCCGACGCCGATATTGGCGCCGGGCGCTTGTAGCGGTCCACACCATAGTTCATCAGGGCATGGCAGGAATCCAGTATTTCCTCCACGGCATCCACACCATAGCGCTCCTCGCATTCTGCGACGTAATGGCGGGCAAACACCAGGTAATCAATGATCGCGCTGGCGTCGGTCCATGTGCGGAACAGGTAGTTACCCTTGAAGAACGAGTTGTGGCCGTACGAGGCGTGGGCAATGACCAGCGCCTGCATCGGCAGGGTATTTTCCTCCATCAGGTAGGCGATGCAGGGGTTGGAGTTGATCACGATTTCGTAGGCCAGCCCCATCTGACCGCGTTGATAGCCCTTGGATGTGCTGAGAAACTGCTTGCCGAAGGACCAGTGATGGTAGCCAACCGGCATGCCTACGGAGCTGTAGGCGTCCATCATCTGTTCGGCGCTGATCACCTCGATCTGGTTGGGGTAGGTGTCCAGGCCGAACTCGGCGGCGCATTTTGCAATCTCGTCGTCGTATTTCTGGATCAGCTCGAACGTCCATTCAGACCCAGTTGAAATTGGTTCCCGGGCTCTGGGTTGGTCACTTTTCGGCAGATTGGGGCGGTCCATGAGGTTAGTCATGCGGCTTTCCTCTCGAACAACTGGCGGAACACCGGGTAAATTTCGCCGGGGTCGGCGATCTGCTGTAGGGCAAAGCTCTGGGGGAATCGCTCCTGGATCTTCTCGTATTCATACCAGAGCATCTGGTGGTCCTGCGGCGTGATCTCTACATAGGCGAAATACTGCACCAGGGGCAGGATATTGTCGGCCAGAATTTTGCCGCACACCGGGGAGTCATCGTTCCAGTTATCACCGTCTGATGCCTGGGCCGCGTATATGTTCCACTCGGCCGGGGAGTATCGGGATTCAATAATCTTGTGCATCAGCTTGAGGGCGCTGGAGACGATAGTGCCCCCGGTTTCCCGGGAATAGAAAAATTCTTCCTCATCCACTTCCTTGGCGCTGGTGTGATGCCTTATGAAGACCACTTCAATCTTCTTGTAGTTCTTCTTGAGGAACAGATACAGCAGGATGAAAAAGCGCTTTGCGATGTCTTTGTGCATCTGGGTCATGGACCCGGACACGTCCATAAGACAGAACATCACGGCACTGGTGGCCGGTTGCGGCTTTTTCACGTGCTGGCGATAGCGCAGGTCGATTTCATCAATGAAAGGAATTCGGCGCACATTCGCTTTCAGTCGCGCGATTTCCTCCTCGAGAACCTGGATCTGGTCCTCGTGGCTGAACGCCGGGTCCAGATCCTCCGGCGCCGACTTCAGCGCTTCCAGCTGCTTTTCCAGATCCCGGATCTTCTTCTTGCGCGCGCCTCCCAGGCCCAGACGTCGGGCATGGGCGCCACGCAATGAGCGCACCACATCCAGCTTGGCCGGTACCCCCTCGGTGCTGAAGCCAGAGCGGATATACTTGAAGGCCTCGGTATCCTTGAGTTTCTTGCGGGCGAGGTTAGGCAGCTCGAGGTCGTCGAACAGGAAATCCAGGAACTCTTCCTGGGTTATCTGGAAGGCGAACTCATCCATGCCCTCTCCGTCCGGGCTGGCCTGCCCCTGTCCGGAACCCTGGCCCCCGCCACCCTCGGGCTTGGGGATGGTGTCGCCGGCCACAAACTCCTTGTTACCGGGGTGCACCACCTCCCGCTTGCCGCCCTGGCCGTGGTGGAAGATGGGTTCCTCGATGTCGCGGGACGGAATACTGACTTTCTCGCCCCGTTCGATGTCTGTGATCGAGCGCTTCTGAACCGCATCCGACACCGCACGCTTGATGTGGTGGCGGTACCGGCGCAGGAACCGTTCCCGGTTCACTGCGCTCTTGTTTTTACCGTTCAGTCGCCGGTCGACTATGTGGGTCATTCCCATGGCGTTACTCCAGCTCAGTGAATGGTCACTGACTTAGTGAGACTTGCGAACCCGCAGGTACCATTCGGCCAACAGCCGAACCTGCTTCTCCGTGTAGCCTCGATCGACCATACGCTCGACGAACTGCTTGTGCTTGTTCTGATCTTCCTGGCTCGCTTTGGGGTTGAACGAGATCACCGGCAACAGATCCTCGGTGTTCGAGAACATCTTCTTCTCGATCACGGAACGCAGCTTTTCGTAGCTGAGCCAGGACGGATTCTTGCCCCCGTTGTTTGCCCGGGCGCGCAGTACGAAGTTGACCACCTCGTTGCGGAAATCCTTCGGATTCGATATGCCTGCTGGCTTCTCGATCTTCTCCAGCTCTTCGTTGATCGAGGAGCGGTCGAGAATTTCGCCGGTGTCCGGATCCCGGTATTCCTGATCCTGGATCCAGAAATCGGCATAGGTGACATACCGGTCGAACAGGTTCTGGCCGTATTCGCTGTAGCTTTCCAGGTATGCGGTCTGGATTTCCTTGCCGATGAACTGAACGTAGTGAGGCGCCAGGAATTCCTTGATGAACCTGAGGTATTTCTCATGGATTTCCGGCGGGAACTGCTCCTGCTCAATCTGTTTTTCCAGAACGTAGAGCAGGTGTACCGGGTTGGCGGCCACCTCTGTTGTGTCGAAGTTGAATACCTTGGACAGGATCTTGAAGGCGAAACGTGTGGAGAGCCCATCCATACCTTCCATCACGCCGGCGGCGTCACGGTACTCCTGGATCGATTTGGCTTTCGGGTCGGTGTCCTTGATGTTCTGGCCGTCATAAACCCGCATCTTGGAGAAGATGCTGGAGTTTTCCGGCTCCTTGATGCGCGACAGCACCGAGAACTGGGCCAGCATGTCCAGGGTGTCCGGCGCGCAGGGGGCGCCTTCCAGGGAGCTGTTGCTCAGCAGTTTCTTGTAGATCTCGATTTCTTCGGTCACTCGCACACAGTAGGGCACCTTGACGATGTACACTCGGTCAAGGAACGCCTCGTTGTGCTTGTTGTTGCGGAAAGTCTGCCACTCGGATTCGTTGGAGTGGGCCAGGATTACCCCGTCGAAGGGGACAGAACCCATGCCTTCGGTGGTGTTGTAGTTGCCTTCCTGGGTGGCTGTCAGCAGCGGGTGCAGCACTTTGATCGGTGCCTTGAACATCTCCACGAATTCCATCAGGCCCTGGTTGGCCTTGCACAGGCCACCGCTGAAGCTGTAGGCATCCGGATCATCCTGGGAGAAATCCTCCAGCATGCGGATGTTGACCTTGCCCACGAGGGCGGAAATGTCCTGGTTGTTGTCGTCCCCGGGTTCGGTTTTGGAGACAGCAACCTGGTCGAGTACCGAGGGGTACATCTTTACAACCCGGAACTGGCTGATGTCGCCGCCGTATTCATGCAGGCGTTTGACAGCCCAGGGCGACATAATGTTTTTCAGGTAGCGGGCAGGGATGCCGTATTCCTCTTCGAGGATCTGGGCGTCTTCAGACGGATCGAACAGGCCCAGCGGCGATTCGTTCACTGGCGAGCCCTTGATGGCATAAAAGGGCACTTTTTGCATCAGTGATTTGAGTTTCTCTGCCAGGGAGGACTTACCGCCGCCCACTGGGCCAAGCAGGTAAAGGATCTGTTTCTTTTCTTCCAGGCCCTGGGCGGCGTGGCGGAAGAAGGAAACGATGTTTTCTACGGCGTCTTCCATGCCATAGAACTCGGAAAACTCGGGGTACCGCTTGATGACCTTGTTGGAAAAGATGCGCGACAGCCTCGGATCTTTCGAGGTATCGACGAACTCTGGTTCGCCAATGGCAATTAACATTCTCTCAGCGGCCGTTGCGTAGGCCGTTGGGTCCTTTTTGCAGATCTCCAGGTATTCCTCCAGGCTGTATTCTTCTTCCTGGGTACTCTCATACCGGTCTTTGAAGTGCTGCAGTATGCTCATAGATTGCCCTCGCTCGCTGTATCTTCAGCTTTCAGTTCACGCAATTTCCCCGTTGCAGTCAGTTCCGCCCGTCCGGACGGTTTGTTTAGTTATGGGTGGAAGGAATGGATACTTACAAGCCTGTGCACGATCTGGTCGAGGTCGGCTTGCTTACTTTGAGCTTAGTTCACGGTTGGGGAGTTGGACAGTGGGTGAGTGGTTAAGGTTCATTAAATTATGTTAGGCGGGTGTGTTGGTTTTGTAGCTTGCGGGGTTTCTGGGGGACTGTGTGAGGGGGCTGGAGTGCACCGGGTGGCTTTCTGACAACGAATTGGCAACTCGCTTCGCTCAGACATCAAATTCGTTGTCAGAAAGCCACCCGATACACTCCGATCAGGCCTTCGGGGGGATGGCCCCGGGAAGCTAGAGTTTGGTTAAACGGAAGACGCTTTCTGAGGCGTTTTCCAGGCCTTTTCGCTTGGTAAACGGATGATCCTTGGCCAGGGTGTTGGTCAGGATGTGTTCGATCTTGTAGTCGTCCTGGTAGAGTTCCCGCACTTCCTCGTCGCTGACGTTGAACGGCGGGCCCTTGATTTCAGTGTCGTAGTCCAGGGTGATCAGCAGGATCTTCGTGCCGTCGGGGATGATGGCGGTCAGGTGGTTTACATAGTCTTTGCGCATTTGTGGCGGCAGGGCGATCAGGGCGGCCCGGTCGTAGACCAGTCGGACGTGTTTCAGGTCATCGGGGACCAGTTGGAAGAAGTCGCCGCACCAGAGCTGCAGGTTGTCGTGTTTGAAGGTGATGAAGGGTTCGCCGGGATGAACTTTGGCTTTTTCGCCGGCTTCTTCGAAGAAGTCTTTGCAGGCCAGTTCGCTCAGTTCCACGCCGATAATGGGGTGCCCGCGGTCGTGGAGCCACCACATGTCATGGGCTTTGCCGCAGAGGGGCACGAAGACGGCGTCGGTGCCTTTACCGGCCAGTTCCGGCCAGTGGTCGTGGAGGTACTGGTTCACGGTGCCCTCGTGGAAACCGATTTCCTTTTTAGCCCAGCGTTCGTGCCAGAATTCATGTTCCATGTTTCACACCCTGTTCTTGCTTGGACATCTTGAGTTTTGGACGTTTATCTCAGTCTACCCTAATCTGTGGCCATCTGGATTCAGGAGAAAAGTATGAAAGCGGTGTTCCTTGACGCCAAAACCCTTGGCGATGATGTGGACCTCTCGCCCATCGAGTCGGTAACGGGCGGGCTGAAAAAATACGAGCGGACAGCGCCGGATGAAGTGCTGGAACGCATCCGGGGTTTCGATACCGTGTTGGTCAACAAGGTGGTGCTGAGCCGGGAGCATTTCGAGGCCTGTCCGGAGCTTGAAACCATCGCTGTGGTGGCGACCGGCTTGAACAATATTGACCAGGCGGCGGCGAAGGATCACGACATCAGGGTGATGAACGTGACCAACTACGGCCGCTCCACGGTGGCGCAGCACACCATGGCGCTGATGCTGGCGCTGGCCACCCGGCTGCTGGATTACAACCGGGATGTGCGGGCCGGACGCTGGGGCAAAAGTGACATGTTCTGCCTTATGGACCATCCGATTATGGAACTGGAGGGGCGCACTCTTGGTATTGTCGGCTACGGCGATCTGGGTGAGGGCGTGGCCGAGCGGGCGGCTGCCTTTGGTATGCGGGTTCTGCTCGGGGCCCGACCGGGTCAGGAGGCCGGAGAGGTGGACGGGTATTCCCGGATTCCCCTGGATGAACTGCTGCCTCAGGTGGACGTGCTGTCATTGCACTGTCTGCTCACCGATGAAACCCGGGATCTGATTGGTGCCCGCGAACTGAAAATGATGAAGCCGGACTCGTTGCTCATCAACACCAGCCGCGGTGGCCTGGTGAACGAACAGGCGCTGGCGGACGCATTGCGCGCCGGCGAGATCGGCGGTGCCGGGTTTGACGTGTTGACCGAGGAGCCGCCCCGAAACGGCAATCCCCTGCTGGCGGATGACATTCCGAATCTGATTGTTACCCCGCACTCGGCCTGGGCCAGCCGGGAGGCGCGGCAGCGGATTGTTGGGATTACTGCAGCCAATCTGTCTTCCGTTGCCTGAGCTATTCGCGGCCATACGCCCCCCTGTTCCGCCCTCAAATGATGACAGCCGTATGACGCGGCTGTTGTCCTTTCCTGCTTAAACTGCCCTTGCTCAAACAAAAACAAAAGGGCAATACACTATGTTCAGGAAAACACTGGCAGTTCTGTGCTGCGCGCTGCTTTGTTCCCAACCGGTGATGGCTTTCGAGCGGGGTGAACTGCTTGTCTGGATCAATTCAGACAAGGGATTCAATGGCCTGGCTGAGGTGGGCCGACGTTTCGAGCAGGAAACCGGGATTCCCGTTACCGTTGAAACGCCGGACGATCTTACCTCCCAATATGACCATTACGGCTATTCCGCTAAAGCGCCTGATATTGTGATCTGGCCCCATGACCGTTTTGGCAGCTGGATCAATGAAGGCCACCTGACGCCGATTGAACCTTCAGAAACCATCCGCGATTCAATCGCGCCCTTCGCCTGGCAAGCGGTGTCGGTGGGCGAGCGGGTATACGGTTACCCCATCGCCATGGAAGTCGTGAGTTTGCTGTATAACCGGCAATTGGTCGAGACTCCGCCCCGCACCCTGAAAGATGTCGCCGCTCTGGACCGCCGTCTCAAGAAACAGGGCATCGACGCCATTTCCTGGGATTACCGCAATGTCTATTTTTCCTGGCCGATTCTGGCAGGGTCAGGTGGCTACAGTTTTGGTGCCGAGGGTTTTGTTTATGACCTTTCTGACGTCGGCGTTGCCACAGAGGGAGCCATTGAGGCGGTTACTGGTATCCGCAGCATGATCGAACAGGGCGTGTTGGCCGGCGATGCCGATTACGGATCCATGATGGAAGGATTCAAGGCGGGCGACGTTGCGATGATCATTAACGGCCCCTGGGCCTGGAGCGAGCTGCGGGATGCCGGCATAGATGTGGGCATTGCCGATGTGCCGACCACCACCGGCGAGCCGGGGCGGCCATTTGTGGGTGTTCTGGCAGCGGGGATCAGTGCGGTCTCGACCAACCAGGGCATCGCCAGGCAGTTCCTGGAGGATTACCTGTTGACTGAGCAGGGGCTCCACGCGGTGAATAACGACAAGCCTCTGGGAGCCGTGGCCCATCTGGATGTGGTGAACACACTCCGGGAAGACCCGTTTATCGACCATACGTTTCGTTCTGCCAGTCGGGGCGAAATCATGCCCAATATTCCGGAAATGAAACGGTTCTGGGATCTGATGACCCATCGCTTCAGCAGCATGCTCAGTGGTGAAGACGCGGTGCGGCCTACGTTGATGGAAGCCGCCACGCGTTTGCAGAGGCTGGATGAGATGCGGGGGTGGACTCGCCGGCACTATGTCACCAACTGACAGGCCAGAATGGAAAAGCCCCGGGAATACCGAGGCTTTGGATACTTGCTTGGGCGTGGCTCAGTACTTCCAGCCCAGGCTGACCGCGGCGCCCAGCTGGTACATTTCCAGATCAATGGTCTGGTTCGGTGCCAGCGGGTTGGGACCGGTCACTGTCTTGGCCGGGGAATAAAAGGCCATGCCAGAGACATCGAGGTTTTCGCTGAAGCTGTGGGTGAATCCGCCGGTGAAGTGCCATTCCTGGACACCCGGTGCCAGGATATTGAAAAGTACATCTTCGTCTGAGATCGGGTTCTCGCCGTAGCTTACACCGGCCCGCCACGCGTGAGACGTTGTTTGCTGCCACTGCCAGCCAAGCTTGACGATGGCCATGTCATCCCAGCCAAAGCCGGCACCTGCATCATCGCCGAGCTGGGCGGTCTGCAGGTTGGGCAGGAGCGGATTGCCCACGCTGTTAATCTCGCTGTAGCGGATATGCTGGATATCCAGCAGAAACCAGTGATCTTCAATGCCGGACCAGGCGATGCCCGCGTTGAACATTTGTGGAATGTCGAAGTCGCCTTGCTCGGCAAACAGGCCGCGGTATTTGTCGAACTCGTTCATCTTCAGAATGTTGCGCCAGCTTACGCCGCCGCGGAGGGTGTCGGTGATTTCACCCTGCCAACCAATCTGGTAGCCATATCCCCAGGCGTCGTCAGTGCCATTGTTGGAAAGTGCGCTCGGCGCCGAAGAGAACGGCGCGAAGCTTTGCAGGCCTTCCGCCTCAAACCGCTGATAGGCAAGGACTGGCGAAATGCCGATGGCCTGGTTGTCTGAGAATTCCCAGGACCAGGTGGGTGCAATAAAAAGCTGTTCGAGGTTTACGCCTGTACGGCCCGCGTAAAAAGGCCCACCGCTTTCACCGGAGTAATCGGTGTTCATGCCACCGTTGGCAAACACCGAAACGCCGAAGCTTGTGGTATCCGACAGTTCCCGATTAAAACCCAGGTGCGGGATCACGAATCCGTTGCGGCTGCTTTTGTAGGTGCCCGGCTGCAATGAGAACGCGGGGGGAGGAGAGAGCGGCCCCTCTACGGTGTATTCCCGCCTCGGAGAAAATACTTCGAAACCGCCATCAATGCGATTGCCAACAAAAGCCATGCCCGCCGGGTTGGTCGCCGCCGCAATGCTGTCCTGGGACAGGGCAGTGCCGGCGCCGGCCATGCCTTTACTAATGGTGCCATAGCCATGGCTGAAGTAGCCGTTGGTGGCCTGGGCGGTCACGGGAGAGAGGGCCGTCAGTGCGGCAACTCCCAGGGCAAGCTTGATTCGCATGGGCAAATACCTGATCAAAGGGACGTCAATTCGAGAGTGCCGGTCGTTTTACCGAAAACCTGTTATAAGAGGAAGTAACAAATGCTGATATGGTTATATTGGGGGCGGTAGCCTCGCAAACCGCGGCTAATCGACCATACTCTGGTTAGACCGGATATCTGACTGATAATCTGAACAAAACATGGAACGAAAGGACCAAAAGTGGCTTCATTCCAATTGAAAGACCGGCTCCAGGCAGCTGAAAGCTGGATTCTGGCGAATCCCAACCCGCCCCAGAGCTGGCCCTGGACCTGGCTGTACAAGGTCGGGCGCACCGCCTATGCCATGGCCCGGGACGTCCTGAGTGGGCAGCTCACTCTCCATGCCATGAGCCTGGTTTACACCACGCTGCTGAGCATTGTGCCCCTGCTGGCTTTGAGCTTTTCGGTGCTCAAGGCTCTGGGTGTGCACCAGCGGATGGAGCCTTTCCTGTTCCAGTTCTTTGAACCGCTGGGGCCCCAGGGGATAGAGCTCGCCGAGCAGATCCTTGGATTCGTGGATAACATGAAAGTCGGAGTGCTTGGTTCAGTGGGCCTGGCGTTGCTGGTCTACACGGTGGTTTCCCTGCTGCAGAAAATCGAACGCTCCTTTAACATGATCTGGCGGGTGCCAGACATGCGCTCCATGGCGCAGCGCTTCAGCAATTACCTGAGCGTAATCATGGTGGGGCCGTTGCTGATGGTTTCGGCCATTGGCGTCAGCGCTACCATCTTTTCTTCAACCATTGTCCAGAAGCTCATCGAAATCGAACCGTTCGGTTCGGTGATTCTTGTTGCCAGCCGTTTCACCCCGTTTTTCCTGGTGGTTGGCGCGTTCACCTTCGTTTATGTGTTCATGCCCAATACCCGGGTCAAGTTGCGTTATGCGGCCATTGGCGGTCTCGTTGCCGGGGTTTCGTGGCAAGCCGGCGGTATGCTGTTTGCGTCTTTTGTAGCCGGTTCCGCCAAGTACGCGGCTATCTATTCCAGTTTCGCCATCGGCATCATCCTGCTGATCTGGATCTATCTGAACTGGATGATCCTTCTTTTGGGTGCCAGCCTGGCGTTCTATCTGCAGAATCCGGGATCAGTGGCCAAGCGGCGGCAAGTGCAATTGGCACCGGAACTCCAGGAAAACGTGGCGCTTGCGACCATGTGGCTGGTGGCCAAGCCGTTCGCCGAGGGGAAGCCGGCGCCTCAGCAGGAAGTGTTGGAGCACCAGCTGAGAGTGCCAGGCGAAGTAACCCGTGCCCTCAGTGACAAGTTGATCCGGGCGGGATTGCTTAGCCTGGCAGGAAGCCAGGGAGATCGACTTGTGCCAGGGCGGGCACTGGATCTCATTACCGTGGGCGAGGTGCTCAAGGTTGTTCGCTACGACGAGGATCGGATCGTTGACCGGCTGCCGAAGGTCATCCCCGCTGAATTGGTGGGCTCGCGAAAGGTGGAGGAGGCGCGTACATTCGCCGAGTTGTTGCGGGCTGATGGTGGTCAGGAAAAGACCAGATCGTTTGCCGAACCCGAGCCTGTGTCAGCTCCTGACAGTTGAGCGGCCCCCCTCCCGGAGCATCTTCTGAACCGCGTTGCGAACGTTGCTGATTTGCTCTGGAGTCAAACGTACCAGTTTCGGCAGCTCCTCTTCGGCAAGATTGCGCTGGTGGGCGTGCCTGAGTACTTCCCGGGTACCAATGACCATGCCATCGGTCAGGGGCGTGTGCTTTTGCCTTGGCGCGGGCCGTTCCGCCGCCAGAAGATAGGCATGATACTTGGGGGGAAGGTTCCATTCGTTCGCCAGTAACTGGCAGGTAGCCCACTGGTACCTCGCCAGGGCATGGCGGATAAGCGCAGGCTCCGGTTCGCCGGTGGCAGAAAGTGACCGGCAGATGCGTTGCAGTTCCCGACGAATGGTGATGTACGCAAGTGAAGGCAGCAAACCCACCATGAAGTGTGCACTGGTGTCCTCGCCCTGTGTTCTTGCAATCAATTCCGCTGATCGCGCGCAGGTCAGGCCCCAGCGCCAGGCGCGCTGCCCGAAAAGCGCCTCACGGCTGTTCCTTGCGGCCATCATGGGGCGCATTATTGCCGCGGAAATGACATTCCGGATGCCATCCACTCCAAGCACGAATACCGCCTGGTCTACCGATTCAATAGCATGGTCGCCGGTTCGGAAATAGGGGCTGTTGGCAATCTGCAGTAATTGATCGGTCAGCGACGGATCACCAAGAATGATTTCGGTCAGCTGATGGCGGTCGGTCGATTCATCGGACAGGGCCCGCATGAGCATGGGCAGGCTCATTGGTTGCCGTGGAAGTTCTTCCATCTTGTCGTTGGACAGGCGCTGATGGAGTTCTTCCAGCACCTCATCATAGGATGAAAGATCGGCCCGTAACGTTGAGGGTTCGGCGTCCAGCAGCCAACAGAACAAGTGCTCTTCCAGTTGTTGGGCCAGTTCCGGGCTTGTGTCCGGGGCGTCGGTGGCCGGTTTTTCCGGAGATGGGTTGAAAAGCCTCGCTTCCGGAGCGGGTGGTGCAGACTGTTTGGTTGCGAATAATCCTGAAATCCAGGAGAGAAAACCTGGCATCCGTTGCCTCCGGGTCGAACCTGTTCGAAGTAATGAACCTCCGTTTCTGAGAGTATAGATGTACGACGCATCCTTGCACAGGTTTTAAACCCGTGAATTACTGCGGGAATTTACAGGAACGATTCCCCGAACACGAAGACCAGTTGGCAGATGCCAGCGCCAAAGCCAAGGAAAGCGCCCACAAGAATCAGTTTGATCTCATCCTCCTGAAAACACGGCCGGAGAAGATCCTGGAATTCCTCGGAAGACAGGGCAATCATTCGCTCGACCATGATGGATTCTACGGCCTGGGCGCGATCCTTCTCGAACACCGGGTTGTTGAACGATGTCTGCGATATCTCGATGGCTTTTTCGCCAACCTTGTTTTTGAGGGTGGCAAAGCCGGTGGGCCCAAAGGCCATCTGGGTCAGCGCCTTGCCCATGCCGGCGGTCTCGTCCACCAGCGGTTTGATGTGCTTCTTGACCATGTTGCGGGCGCGGTCGCCTTTGGGGCCGTCCAGAATGGCGTTGATGATGTTGCCAACGGTGAGAATCTCGTGGGTCACGATGTGGCAGAACGACTCTGCCACGGCCGGCTGGCGTTTCAGGAACAGGCCCTGAATCCGGAAGGGACCGACTTTTTTGGCGTGCAGGGGCCGGAAAATTACATTCAGGGCAATCCAGTTGGTCGCCCAGCCCACCAGAAGACCGAAGAACGGCAGCACCCACCAGCTCGGGTAGACGTACCAGACCGCCATCTGGATCAGGCCGAACAAAAAGCCAAAATAGAGCCCCGAGTTGATGATGAACCGGAATTCCACCTCACCGCACTCGATAAAGATCCGGTTCAGCAGCTCCTTGTCGCTGGCCAGGCGCTCGATGACCATGCCCTTGATATCCAGCAGATCTTCAATGTTATCGGAGACATCTTCCACCAGATTGTCCACGAGCTGGGGCGTGGATTTGCGGACGCGATCGTAGACCATCTTCCGGGCCGAGGCCGGCAGGTTTTCCCAGAAGGTGGGGTATTCCTTGAGCATCATCTCGTCCACATACTCTTCGATGCGGGGTTCGACGGAGTGAACGATATGGGTGGCGAGGACTTTCGGATCGATCTGCTGGAAGATCTCCCGAACGGTGCCGATCTTTGAAATGGTGGCATCGACACTGATGGCTGCCATTTTTCGGGCCTTGGAGGGAATAATACCTTGCCAGCCAAGCAGCGGTGGTTTGCCGATGAATTCCAGAGGGTAGAAGGTCATCTTGATGGCAAGCCAGTTGGTGGTCCAGCCAATCAGGGCGGCAATGACCGGGATACTGAGGTATTGCCAGAATTCTTGGGTGCTTAGCAGGCTTGTCATCCCGTTACTCGCGTGTGATCGTTTTTTTGCTTTCGGAGTCGACAGGGATAATGTTGTTGGTACCCCTTTATGTCAATGACTTGCGTGCCGACATGAGACGGCGGCACGGTCGGGATGATCAGCTGCCGATGTCACCCCACAGCCATTGGCAAAGCGCCATGGCCGCAACCGGTGCAGTTTCCGTTCTCAGTACCCGGGGGCCGAGGGCCACCGGCAGGAAACCTTCTTTTTCCGCCTGGGCGATTTCCTCGGGGGAAAGTCCGCCCTCGGGGCCAATCATCAGGGCGACGCGTTCGGGGGGAATAATGGACTTCAGGGCATGCTTGGTACGGTGGTGAAGGACAAGACGCACCTTGCAGTCCCGGCTGTGTTCCAGCCACTGGGAAACGGTCATCACCGGCAGGATCTCGGGCACCCGGGCGCGACCGCATTGCTCGGCGGCGCTGATGGCGACGGATTGCCAGTGGCGCAGGCGCTTGTCTTCCCGGTCGCCCTTGAGTTTTACGTCGCACCGTTCTGTGCTCAGCGGCACGATGCGGGTAACGCCCATTTCCACCGCTTTCTGCACTGCGTAATCCATGCGGTCACCCTTGGAGAGGGTCTGGCCGAGGACGATTTCCAGGGGGGATTCGGTGGCGTTGGGCTGGGGAGTGCCCACCTGGACTTCCACATTCTTCTTGCTGGCGCTGGTGATGGTGGCGGGGTAGTCGTTGCCATCGCCGTTGAAAAGCAGCAGTTCCTGCCCCGGCTGCATGCGCAATACCCGGCCGACATGTTGCGCGGCGTTGTCATCAAGTTCTGCGGTGCCGCCCTCGGTGAGGGCGGAATCAGTGTAGATGCGGGGTATGCGCATGGGCTGGTCTCTCAGGTTCTGGGCGGTTGTCAGTCGCGAACCGCGATCTCAATGCCTTCCGTTGCAACCTGGGCCAGGTGGCGGATCTGCTCTTCAGTGATCACGTAAGGCGGCATGAAGTAAACCACATTACCCAGGGGGCGAAGCAAGGCCTGGCGGGTTAATGCATGCTGGTATACGCGAATGCCACGGCGTTCCTGCCAGGGGAAGGGCGTTTTCGAGGCTTTATCTTTTACCATTTCCACGGCCAGGGTCATACCGTGCTGGCGGATGTCCCCGACATTGGGATGGTCTGCCAGATGGGCGACAGACTCGGCCATGCATGTGGAGAGCCCGCGGTTGCTCTCAATCACATTGTCATCCCGGAAGATATCCAGGGTCGCCAGTGCCACGGCGCAGCCGATGGGGTTGCCGGTGTAGCTATGGCTGTGGAGAAACGCCTTGAGGGTTTCGTAGTCGTCGTAGAAGGCGTTGTAGACATCATCGGTAGTCAGCACGACTGACAGCGGCAGGTAGCCGGCGGTAAGCCCCTTGGACAGGCACATGAAATCCGGAGTGATGCCCGACTGTTCACAGGCAAACAGGGTACCGGTGCGACCAAAACCAACGGCGATCTCATCCGCAATCAGGTGCACGCCATAGCGGTCGCAGGCCTCCCGTAGTTTGGTGTGGTAGATGGGATGGTGCATCCGCATGCCGCCGGCGCACTGGATCAGCGGCTCCACCACCACGGCGCAGATTTCGTCGTGCTTCTCGGCCAGCAGCTTTTCCATGGCCTCAAACTGGCGCAATGCATAGGCCTCGTCGGTCTCACCCGGCTCCTTGTTGAAGGCGTCCGGGGAGGGCGCTGTCAGCACTTCCATCAGTAGCGGCTGATAGGTGTCCTTGTAAAGCGATACATCGCCGAGTGCGAGTGCGCCCAGGGTTTCACCGTGGTAGCTGTTGCTCAGGTTCACGAAGTTCTTCTTGCCCGGTTTGCCGTGATTCTTCCAGTAGTGGAAGCTCATCTTCAGGGCAGCTTCGATGGCCGAGGAGCCGTTGTCGGCGTAAAAAACCTTGTTCAGGCCGGGCGGTGTAACTTCAATAAGGCGCTCGGACAGATTGACCACCGGCTCGTGGGTAAACCCGGCCAGGATAACGTGTTCCAGCTCGCCAATCTGCTTCTGGATAGCCGCGTTGATTCTCGGATTGGCGTGGCCGAACAGATTGACCCACCAGGAACTGACGGCATCGATAAAGCGATTGCCTTCAAAGTCTTCCAGCCAGACACCCTCGCCCCGCTTGATAGGCACCAAAGGCACGGCGCCTTCGTGGTCTTTCATCTGGGTGCAGGGGTGCCACACGGACTTGAGGCCACGGGTGACGAGGTCAGCATTGCGCATGGTAATTCTCCGTCAGACGGTCTGATTCTGGGTTGTCGCTGTTAACCTGTGCGGATATTACAGTTAACAGCGGATATCGGCCACCCGGATTTCAGGTCGACCTGGCCCGGTATTGCCTGACGTTTCCTCGCTCTTGATTACATCACACTGTGAGATCGAAGGGTTTGGCTGGCAGAGTGCTTCAGTATAAACTGCCGGTTTACAGCCAAAGGGCCAGGATGGCCCGGAAAAACGCAAAGGACGCGACATGAGTAAAGCGATAGTTCTGCTCGGAGACCTTGGCTCCGATCACGAAGGTTTCCCGCCCACGCCGGTGATTGCCGGTTCCCCCGATGTGTTGATCGATGGCAAGCCCGTTGCCCGAGTAGGCGACCCGCTGGCCCTCCATTCCAAACCCAAACATCCGCCCCATCCGCGCACCATCACTGGTGGTTCTGCAACGGTCATGATCAATGGCAAACCGGCGGCGGTGACAGGCGGGGCGATTTCGTGTGGCGGTGTGACTATTGGGTCGGGGTCGGTGGTTATTGGTGATACTCACACGCCGGCGTCATTTTCGGGAGTATCCAGCGCCCCTGCGAAGTTAGGCAGGATTTTTGATGCTGCAGAATCCAAGAGTGGAGTTGAGGGTCTTTTGGATGCAGAAATGAAGACTGGGCCATCTCAATTGCGAGACGGTAGTCGTGCCGATGACGCCGATTTGAAGCATAGTCAAGATAAGATTCTTACTCGTCCTAACAAGCGAGAGAAAGCTGGAAATTCGCTGAGAATAGGCATCTTCTTCGATGGAACTGCCAACCACAAAGACAACGACAAACACCTGCCAGATAGGGATATTACCAATGTCGCGAAGTTGTTTGATCTCTACGAGTCTGGAGCAAATTCAGAGCGGATTTACATCCCCGGGCCAGGAACGATTGCCGGGCATATCGCGCCAGACGGCTTTGACGCTCGCGAAGACATAATTGGTTTGGCCTTGGGGGTAGGTCCCGAAGGGGGCCACAAACGGATTCAGACAGCGATCACTGCACTCAACGACATTCTGGACGAAAGTAAGCCTGATGTAGTTGTGTTGGATGTATTCGGGTTTAGCAGGGGAGCCGCGCTGGCCCGGCATTTCGTGAATCTCGTTAATGAGTGGCCCGCCTCAATAATTTTGCCAGAGATAAATGAGCCGAGCCTGTCAACGTCGGTAGTTAGCTTTCGTAAGTTAAATGCGTTTCCTCGCGATATCACTGCAAGAGTCGGATTTATAGGATTATTCGATACTGTAGGAAGCTTCTATCTTCCCGGAAATCAAAATAACCTGGATTTTAATGTCAATCTCAGGCCGGACAGTGCCGACAGGATTGTTCATCTGACCGCTCATCATGAGATCCGTAGAAACTTCCCCCTTTCGAGTATCCGGGAACCTGCTGGACTTCCATCCAATTTCTCAGAGATAGCATTGCCGGGTGTCCACTCGGATGTTGGTGGGGGTTATGAAAATCCGGTTGGAGGTATCCAGAATCACGAAATCTTCACTGTCAGAGTCTTTTCTGGTCACGGTATGAATTATCGGACAATCCAGAGTGCCCAGAAAAAAATTGAAGCGCTTAACCGAAATGATCACCGCAACATCCAGGCTCGCGTTGAGGGCACCGATGTAATCGCGGAGGAGAGGCGAGCAACTCGAAAGGAATTGGCGATTCATGCTCTTCACCTTATGTATGAGATGGCGGTATCAGAGGGCCTGCCCATGTCGCCTATGGATTTGTCAAACGCCAACCACAGAATCCCCGATGACCTTAAGAAAGCTATTGACGCTTGGCAGGAAGCTGGAGCCAACCTCTTTGCTGCTAGGAAGTATTTGGGGAAATACATGCATACCTCACATCGAGAGGATGTATTGCCTCACCTTGCTGAGAACTCTGGTAAGAGAAGGATCTTCTATAACAGGCCCTCGTTAGCCGTCCAACAACAAGAGGTCACTGCACGACCATGACAAAGCACGTTGCAAATTGTCTCGCCATCAGCCGCCAGATGGTGTTGTTGGTGTTGATCACTGGCCTTGTTGCCTGCTCTTCGGAGAGAAAAACCTATGAATACACCGTCATCGTCTCCGGGGGGCCATCCGGGTGGCCGGTCTGGGTTGAAGAGGTAACACTGAACGGCGACCGCAGAATACCCGGTGGAGCAATCAGTTACGGGTATGATCAAACGCCTCCAACTGGCGGCCGAATTGTTATAGACCCGGCACCAGTTCCGGAACTGGTCGAAGCCCGCTGGTTTTCGCACAGGGAGCAGAAATTTTACGAGGTCTCGCTACCCATGCCCGAGGAATTCAGTGAGACCGTTGCCGAGTGGTTCGAAGATTATCCGACGCCGAAGTATGGGCATTACTTTATCGTTGGCTTCTCAGGCAAAGGCCAGGCTCTGGCGTGGTGGCGAGCATCGTGTCGGGATTGCGCGGGTGACGAAGATTCAGGTTTTGCCGCCCCGGTAATCGACGAATCACGTGCTGAAGCTGCAAATGGTGACCCCTCCGGCTATCAAGCGCAGGTGCAGCATTACATTGACAAAGGGGTCATCCCTGCGCCCGCCAGGTAGGACGTTGAGCTGTCGTTACGCAAAAGAGAAATGCGTAGTGAAGGTGACTCCATGATGGGCACCAATATCACTTAGGTCATTGCTGATGATCGAGGCACTCACAGTTATTTCAGCGTTCTTGGGGATTGCCTCCATGATAGGCGGCTTACTGGGAATACTGTTTACAGTGACAGTAGCGTTTTCGAGGATACGCGTGGTAGAGGCCAAGATTGCCGCGCCCGGCGCCTACCTGGATATGACAAAAACTCTGTGGGGCGATGGCCCCTGGGGAAGGTGGATTCGTGCCATGAACGTCTGGTCCTTTTTCACCTACAGGAATCTCCCTGTGATCGGTAGCAAAGTTGCGTTGCGAATGGGTACAGAGGATAAGGCGACTCCCAGGAATTTAAAGCTGTGGGCGCTTATCCCTGTCAGCTTTACTTTTGTCTGCGCAATGATCTTTGCATTGTCGGCAATTTTTTTGGTGATTGTTGAGTGAAAAGTCGCCCGCTGTGAACAGCCCCTTTTTTCTCTTACAAAACCGAGCTATGGGGCGAGCAACCGTGAGTGATGAATGGCGAATCTTTGCAGCACATGTGGTGGCTGGAGGCATTCTGCTGAACCTGTTGTTCATCTTTGTGATCGTGACCACGGGGTTTCGTTATGCCAAAAAAATAGAACAACGAGTCGCGACGCATTCTGGCAGTCTTTCCAGTATCAGCCAGATCTGGTCAGAGGCGCTTGTCGGTCGTCTCGTCAGGTGCAGCCATGTCTTTGCGTTCCTTGTTTTCCGTAATTGTTCGTCTCGTTTCTGGCACAGGCGAGCATCGACGTTGGGCGACCCAGATGTTCCGCTGCCAAAGCTCTGGCAAGCGTGGTGTCTCGTTCCTGTTCTGTCAATGTATGGAACGCTCGCCGTTGTTCTGGTGGCAGGTGTATTAATGCAGTCTGAATGAAGCGCTCCCGCCGATGGCAAACTGCTGGGCTTGCCGGCATCTGCCGCAGCGCAAGTGTCTGAGATTTTGAAGTTCTTGAGAACGTACCAATAAATTAAAAACCAAAAAAGCAAGGAAGCTTAAATATGATCACAAAGACAATTCTCAACTTTACCGGCCTCTACGCCGCTCTCCAGCTCTGCATTATTACGATCGGTGAGGTATTCAACATCGATATGAATTCCGGCGTGCAAATCGGGGCGATGATCGGTGCCGCCTATGGCGCAATGGCCGCATCGGTTTCGGCGTTTGGTAGGGCGCCGACGCTCCGGGAGAACTGGATGATGTCCGTCTCTGTGAACATCAGTGCGCTGGTTGTCTCTTTCATTTCCCTCATCGCTCTGCTATTCGTTTCAGCCGACGCCCCTGCGATTGATGAAGTCATGATGGTTATCTCAGAGCTTCCACCGGGGATTCTGATGATCGGCTTTGCGGTTGCCGTTCTATTGCAGACCCTCGTGTGCTTGCTGATCTTTGGCAAGGTGGCGCGCCGGTATCTCACGAAGCTCAATCCGGCCTAACTTTTCGATACAGCAAGGTTGTCATATGACAACCTTGCTGTATATGATTTGCCCAAGGAATGGCACGAGTGCCCCGCAAGAGACATGCGAACAAAGATATAGAAGCGGCGCTGGCCTGTGCAGAACTGACTCGCTAACGGAGTTGAAGACCATGAATCGTGAATACGACTTCACGCTTAAATATTCAGTTCCACAAGACTTTGCACATGACCAGCTCGAGAGCTCATTGTTTCAAGCGGGATGCGACGACGCCATCATCGGCCTCGGCCAAAAAGGCCGGCTCGCTCTGAACTTTACACGCGAGGCCGAGTCAGCAGAACAAGCCATGCTGAGCGCGCTGCAGGATGTGCAACGGGCGGTTCCTGAGGCCCGCCTGGTGGAGGCCGGGCCGGATTTTGTGGGTATTTCCGACATGGCGAGCCTGCTGATGTTTTCCCGCCAGAACATGCGAAAGCTCATTCAAACCCATCTGGCCAGTTTTCCAATGCCGGTCCATGAGGGCGCGTCAGCAATCTGGCATCTGTGTGATGTCCTTGCCTGGTTCTCCGAAACACAGAAGCGAGCGATTCCGGCTGATCTAATGGACGTGGCCCGAGTAAGCATGGGCGTGAATATGGTGCGAGAAGCAGGGCGGATCGATCATCGATTGCAGGCGCAGTTAAGACAACAAAGCGCTATCGATTAATGGTATCCAACAACGCCAACATCTCCCGCTGCGGCCAGATCGCGCCTTTGACTCCCTTAACCGTGCAGGGCCTTTCCGCCAGCCACGCGCCGGTTCTGTAGGGTGCAAGATCGCTGATTGAGAGCCGGTTATACCAGATCTGATGCTCAAGATCCTGCCCCATCCGGTTCATGGTCGCCTGCACGGAACGGTCGCACTCCAAGTCGCAAACCAGTTCTGCGAGGGCGCTTTCGGCAGCGTCCATCTGTGCCTGATTCGCGCCGGACTTGAGCAGCGTGTTCATCAATGCATCCTGAAACCACCAGTCCAGCTCCGCGAAGTCCGGTTTTGTCAGGCAGGTTGCCAGCAACGGAAAGCGGGTGCTGTCGTGAACAAAAAACACGCAGTTGCGGCGCTGGATTGTGAGCAGGTTGGCGTGCCAGCCGCTAAGCGGGCTCTCAGGCTCGTCATTAGCGGCATGTGGGATCGGCAGTTTGCGTTTGAGACGAGCGGACGAATCCAGCGGCAGCTTCGTATCAAGTTTCTTTGTGCAGTGGATGCGGATCATGGTTTTCTGGCTATATATTCTATCGAAGTCTTGTTTAGGCCGACTTTGATTTGCGGTGAAATTATAAGTGTATGAAATTACAGTCAGTTATGTATCCTTGTGTGCCGCAATGCGATTACTGATCAAATAAACTTGCCGGTTTATCTGCGCTTCCACAAGAAGAGAATATGGGATACGGTTGGGTCGTTCTACCGTGACCGTCAGCAACAAGATGTACCGTGGTTACTACCGAGAAAAAGGGAATTTCACACCTGTGTCCAGTTTGCCTCCCAATGAAGTCGAGATCGTCGAGGTGTTGCGCCGCTCGGAACACGGCATGACTCTGCCGTTCATCTGCAGGGGCGACGATGGAGAGATTTATTTCGTCAAAGGCAGCGGGGCGGGCAGACAGAGTCAGATTAACGAATGGATCTCTGGCAACCTCGCTCTGGCCATGGGAATTCCCGTAGCTCCGTTCAGACTTGTCGATGTTCCCGACGAGTTAACCGATGTATTATCAGCGGAAGATGCGCTTGCGTTGGGTCGCGGCCCGGCTTTTGGATCCGTGGAGCAGAGGATAACGGAGTTGGCTTTCTCCCAGATTCATGATGTCCCATCGGAAATGCGTGGCTCTCTCCTCGTTTTCGATTGGTGGATATCGAACGTTGATCGTCAATTGACGAAAAACGGCGGAAACGCCAATCTGTTCTGGGATGCGGAAACTCAGCGCCTCGTGGTCATTGACCACAACCAGGCGTTCGACCCTGATTTCGATGCCGACCAATTTTTTCGGTATCACGCCTTCAAGGACAGCGTGCCAGATGTGTTCGATGACTTGATTGAGCGCCAGCACTATACTGAAAGGCTGGAACAGGCTTTGAGGGAGTGGGACGGCATTATCCAGGCCATTCCCGAGGAGTGGTTTTACATAGACTCTGAGATGACGATGAAACTGGACTTTGATCCGGATTCATTCCTGACACACTTGCAGCGTTTTCGTAGCGACAACTTTTGGAACCGGAAATGACCAGGACAGCGTGCCAATACGCCATCGTGCGGTTTATGCCTTATATCGAGACGGGCGAGTTCGCCAACGTCGGTATTTTGCTGTGGGCACCGAAAACCCGCTACCTGGGCTTTAAACTGCTTCGGAAAAAGCATGCCCGTATCACCCAGTTCTTTGAGGAGCTGGACCGGGGACTGTACCTCAAAACCATGGCGAATCTGGATGCTGAGCTGCGCAGAGTACAGGGCATGCTCAAAGACCAGGTCGGCGAGTTTGGTGACAACGACCGGGATTATGGATTTCACAAAGGTCTGTTTCAGGAACTGATCCGACCCCGTGAAACCATCGTTCGTTTCAGCGAGCAGCGGGCAGTGCTGGCGGAGAATCCAGAGCAAACACTGGCTGAGCTCTACGAATATTACGTTGGCCGGAACTTCGTCACCAGGGAATATCAGGAGACCATTCTCGAGAAGGGCATCAAGCAACTCCTGGAACAGCGGGATCTGGCAAAGCGTTTTACCAAGCGTCGGATCGAAGATCAGCTATACGGAGTCACCTTCCCCTTCGTTGAGCAAAAGGACAACGAGGCCATTCGGGTAATCAAGCCCCTGTTCCTGGGGCAGACCGATTCCACGGCCATTATCGAACATGGTGGCAAGTGGAAGCTGAAAGTGGATCAGCTCCGCAAGCGGCATCTGCTGAAAGGCCCCGTGTTATTTCCGGTTAAAGGCCCGGAGCCTGGACAGGTTAATGACCTTCGTGTAGAGGCTTTCGAGGAAACCCTTGCCAACCTGGAGGGCGACGGTATCGAGATAACTCTGCACACTGAAAAAGACAGGATTCTCGAGTTTGCCGGAATGCACGCCCATTAGCGATCTCGGGCTCGTCGGCGGGTATGATTGCGCCTGCCGATTGCCCTCCCGAGGAGCTTGTAATTAATCCTTACAGGTTGCACCCCGAGCGGGTTGCAATTATCGGTACTGCAGGCGATCAGTATGCAGACAGGCTAGGTTACTTCCTCCACTCGCTCTCCCTCCTCCGGAACTTGCAGTTCGCCGGCGGGCATTCAGGAAAAAGCCTCCGCAAGCGGAGGCTTTCAAAGCTGGGTTTGGCTCAGTGCGCCAACACCCGCGAAAGAAACGCCTGGGTGCGCTCGTTCTGAGGGTTGTCGAACACATCGTCCGGTTTACCCTGTTCCACAATCTGGCCCTCGTGGATGTAGATCACGCGGTCGGCCACTTCCCGGGCGAAGCCCATCTCGTGGGTGACGACCATCATGGTCATGCCTTCCTTGGCCAGTTCCCGCATAACGTCCAGCACTTCACCGATCATTTCCGGGTCCAGGGCTGAGGTTGGCTCGTCGAACAGCATCAGGCGCGGTTCCATGGCCAGCGCCCGGGCGATCGCGACCCGCTGTTGCTGGCCGCCGGACAGTTGGCTGGGGTACTTGTCGGCCTGGTTGCCGATGCCTACCCGGTTCAGCAAACGCTCTGCGGTGGCGTTGGCAACGGTTTCCGGAGCATCCTTGACCTTCTTGGGCGCCAGCATGATGTTCCTCTTCACGGTGAGGTGAGGGAACAGGTTGAACTGCTGGAATACCATCCCGACTTCCTTGCGGATTTCAGCCAGAGCTTTCGGGTTGCCGCTCTTGGGCGCGAGCTGCTGGCCGTCCACTTCCAGTGTTCCGGATTCATATTCTTCAAGGCCGTTCACACAGCGAATCAGGGTGGATTTGCCGGAGCCGCTGGCGCCGATAATAACCACCACTTCGCCCTGTTCAACGGTAAGATCAATATCTTTAAGGACATGCAGTTTCCCGAAGTACTTGTTCATGCCCTTCATTTTTACAATCTGAGTCATGGGTAACGTTCCTTCAGACAGAAGCCAGTCCGCGCCGCTCAACGAAGCGGAGAATGATGGACAGGGACAGGGTGATGGCCAGGTAGAGGATCGCCACCACAAAGTACACCTCAAATGCCGTAAAGGTGTTGGCGATGTAAATCTGACCTTGACGGACCAGTTCACCCACGCCGATCACTGAGAACAGAGAGGTGTCCTTGATGCTGACAATGGCCTGGTTGCCCAGTGGCGGAATCATGCGGCGGAACGCCTGTGGCCAGACCACAGACCAGAACGTCTGGGTGCGGGAAAGGCCAAGGGATAGCCCGGCTTCGGTCTGGCCCTTGTCGATGGACTGCACGCCACCTCGGACCACCTCGGATATATAGGCGCCGGAGTTCAGGGCGATGGCCGCGATGCCGGCCGTCAAGGGATCAATGGGACCGCCAATCAGGTCGGGCAGGCCGTAGAAGATAAAGAGGACCTGAACCAGGATCGGAGTGCCACGAAAGATTTCGATGTAGGCGGTTGCCGGCCACCGCAGGAACCACTTCTTGTTGATGCTCAGCAGGCCAAAGAAAATGCCCAGAGCAAAACCGATCAGAAGACCGCCGAAGGAAATCAGCAGGGTGTAGGGGATCCCTTTTATCAGAAAAGGGATAGAGTCGATGGCTGCCTGCCAGTCGAACTGAAACTGGAATTCCACAGTGAAAGTCTCCGCAGAGTTTTGGAGTCACGAATTGCCGGGGCAATGGTGCCCCGGCACAGGGAATCAGACCACTGGGGTCCGGGAGCCCTTACATGCCCTCGGGCATTGGGCCAAACCACTTCTCGTAGATGGTTTTGTAGGTACCATCTTCCTTCATTGCGGCGAGGGCGTCGTTAACGTCATCAACCCACTCACTGCCATTTTTCAGGGCGATGCCGTATTGCTGGCCTTCATACAGCGGGCCAACGGTTTTTACCTTGCCTTCACCCTTGGTGCGGGCAAAGTAGCCCACGTTCGGGGCATCGTAGAAAACAGCATCGATGGAGCGTGACATCAGCGCCATGTACATATCGGAGCTGCCCGGGTAGGGGGTTACGCCGTCATCGGCTTCCAGGTTCTTGACCAGGTAATCGTAACTGGTGCTGCCGATCTTGGTGCCGATTTTCTTGCCTTCGAGGTCGTCGAATTCGCTGACATCGCCGTTACTCTCGCGAACCAGAATACGGAGACCCGAATCGTAGTACGGGTCTGAGAAATCGACGATCTCTTCACGCTCTTCGGTAATGGTGATGCCGGCAATGGCAATGTCTACATTACCGGTTTGCAGGGCCGGTATGATGCCGTTGAAATCCATGGTATTGAGGTCAATCTCGAAACCGGCACGGTCGGCCACCTCGCGGATGATTTCCATGTCGAAACCGATCATCTCACCGGTCTCCTGGTCCATCATTTCAAACGGAACGAAACTGGGGTCAGTGACGACGCGCAGGGTTTCTGCGCTGACGGTTCCTGCGGCAACGGTCAGTGCCAGACTGGCGCTTACGGTCTTCAGCCACTTCGTGCTCATACATTCTCCTTTTCTTTCTTATGAGGCTCCATTTGCCCGGTAAGGCAAGCCGGACCAATCACTGCTGTTGACTGCGATCTCCGGGGAGCGTTGATGGAACTGCATCACATACACTTTAGACTATTACGCAGATGAGCACAGGAAATCAAATGCTTGGCGGGGAGGCGGCGGCCGGGAGGGCTGTTGGATTACGGTCCTGCGGACCTAATCCAACCTACGGATTGAGGCACCGGCAGATTGGTATGGTAGGTCGGATTAGGCCCAAAGGGCCGTAATCCGACACCAGCAAATTACATCAGAAAGCAATCTTCTCCCGCTCGCTGATGCCCAGGTTCTTCCAGATGCTGATACTGGGCTCCACCTGGTTCAGGGTATAGAAATGCAAGCCCGGCGCGCCGGCCTTCAACAGCTTCTCGCACATCTCGGTGACCACTTCCTCACCGAACTTGCGGATGGAATCGCTGTCGTCGCCGTAGGCTTCGAGCTGTTTGCGAATCCAGCGGGGAATTTCCGCGCCGCACATGTCCGAGAAACGAACCAGGTTGGAGAAATTGACGATGGGCATGATGCCCGGTACCACCGGAATGGTAACGCCCATTTTCTCCAGCCGGTCGATGAAGTAGAAGTAGCTGTCCGCATTGAAGAAGTACTGGGTAATGGCGCTGTTGGCGCCAGCCTGAACTTTTCGGGCAAAGTTCTTCAGATCTTCTTCGGCATTGCGGGCCTGAGGATGAAACTCAGGGTACGCCGCCACTTCCAGGTTGAAGGTGTCGCCGCTGTGCTCGCGGATAAATTCCACCAGCTCGTTGGCGTAGCGCAGCTCACCGGCGGCACCCATCCCGGAAGGCATGTCGCCCCGCAGGGCGACAATCCGGTTGATTCCGTGCTCTCTGTACAGATCCAGCAGCTCCCCGATTTCCTGGCGGGTGCCCCCGACGCAGGAAAGATGAGGTGCCGTGGAAATGCCCTGGCTATGCAGGTTGAGCACGGTCTCGATGGTGCGGTCCCGGGTGGAACCACCGGCGCCGAAGGTGACGGAGAAAAAGTCCGGGTTCACCTCGGCCAGCTGGTTGCGCACGTTCTGCAGCTTTTCCTTGCCCTGGTCGGTCTTGGGCGGGAAAAACTCAAAGCTGAAACGGCGCTTGAACTGTTTCTGGGATTGCATCTGTTTACCCGATCAGTACTTGTAGCTTTCTGGCTTGTACGGGCCTTCGACCGGTACACCGATGTATTTCGCCTGCTCCGGCGTCATCTTGGTGATCACGCCACCAAAGCCTTCCACCATGGCGCGGGCCACTTCTTCGTCCAGGTGCTTGGGCAGAACCTGAACGTAAACGCCTTTCTCACGGGCATCTTCCGGCAGGTCGGCGAACTTGCGCTCGAACAGGTACATCTGGGCCAGAACCTGGTTGGCAAAGGAACCATCCATGATCCGTGACGGGTGACCGGTGGCGTTGCCCAGGTTCACCAGGCGGCCTTCGGAAAGCAGGATCAGGTGATCGTTGGTGGCCTTGTCGCGGTAAACCACGTGCACCTGCGGCTTCACCTCGTCCCATTCCCAGTTCTTGCGCATGTAGGCGGTATCGATCTCGTTGTCGAAGTGGCCGATGTTGCACACCACGGCACCGCTCTTCAGCGCCTTGAGCATGTGCGCGTCGCACACGTTCATGTTGCCGGTGGTGGTGACCAGCAGATCGGTGTTCTGGAGAAGATCGCGGTTCACGGCAGCCTCGGTACCGGTGTTCACGCCATCAATGTAGGGAGAGACAACCTCGAAGCCGTCCATGCAAGCCTGCATCGCACAGATCGGATCGGCCTCGGTCACTTTTACAATCATGCCTTCCTGACGCAGTGAGGCGGCAGAGCCCTTGCCCACGTCGCCGTAACCAATCACCAGCGCTTTCTTGCCGGAAAGCAGGTGGTCGGTAGCGCGCTTGATAGCGTCGTTCAGGCTGTGGCGACAACCGTACTTGTTGTCGTTCTTGGACTTGGTGACTGCGTCGTTTACGTTGATCGCCGGAACCTTCAGGGTGCCTTCGCGCAACATTTCCTGCAGGCGGTGCACACCCGTGGTTGTCTCTTCGGTCACACCGTGGCAGTTAGCCAGAATTTCCGGATATTTTTCATGGAGCAGGGCGGTCAGGTCGCCGCCGTCATCCAGGATCATGTTTGGTTCCCAGCCATCCACGTCGGCACCGACGGTGCGGTCGAGGCACCAGTCGTACTCCTCGTCGGTTTCGCCTTTCCAGGCAAACACGGGAATGCCTTGCGCCGCGATGGCAGCAGCGGCCTGGTCCTGGGTAGAGAAGATGTTGCACGATGACCAGCGTACATTGGCGCCAAGCTCAATCAGGGTCTCGATCAGCACGGCAGTCTGGATGGTCATGTGGATACAGCCCATGATGTTGGCGCCTTTCAGCGGCTGCTCGGCTTTGTACTTCTCGCGGAGCTTTATCAGGGCAGGCATTTCGCCTTCAGCGATGTTGATTTCCTTCCGACCCCAGCCGGCCAGGGAAATATCGCGAACTTTGTAGTCGTCAAAGCTGTTCAGCTTTTCTGCGGGAGTGCTCATGGTGTTCTCCTGTCAGTTCAATCAGTTTGGCTTGGGCGTATGCCTGATGACATACGCCCGAAATCGGTTTAGATACCAGCAGCATCCTTCAGGGCCGCGGCGCGATCGGTCTTCTCCCACGGGAAGGCGGTAAAGGTCTTGCCGCCGACCGTCATTTCATAGGGATCGCGGCCGAAGTGTCCGTAGGCTGCGGTCGCCCGGTACATCGGGTGTAGCAGATCGAGCATGTTGGTAATTGCGTAGGGCCGCAGGTCGAAGTTGTCGCGCACCAGTTCAATGATCTTGTCGTCGCTGATCTTGCCGGTACCGAAAGTGTTCAGGGAGATCGACGTCGGCTGCGCCACACCAATGGCGTAGGACACCTGGATCTCACACTTGTCAGCCAGTCCGGCGGCGACGATGTTCTTGGCAACGTAGCGGCCTGCGTAGGCGGCGGAGCGGTCAACTTTGGACGGATCCTTTCCGGAGAAAGCACCGCCACCGTGGCGTGCCATGCCGCCGTATGTGTCTACGATGATCTTGCGGCCCGTCAGGCCACAGTCGCCAACGGGGCCACCGATTACGAACTTGCCGGTCGGGTTGATGTGGAACTGGGTGTCCTTGTGCAGCAGTTCAGCTGGCAGCGCGTGCTTGACGATCAGTTCCATCACCGCTTCTTTAAGGTCTTCCTGGGTCACGTCTTCATCGTGCTGTGTGGAAAGAACCACCGCATCAATACCGGCAACCCGGCCGTTTTCATAGCGGCAGGTAACCTGACTCTTGGCGTCCGGGCGCAGCCACGGCAGCAGGCCGCTCTTGCGGGCCTCGGCCTGGCGCTGAACCAGACGGTGGGAGAAGGTGATCGGCGCCGGCATCAGTACATCGGTTTCGTTGCTGGCATAGCCGAACATCAGGCCCTGGTCGCCGGCGCCCTGGTCTTCCGGCTTCTGGCGGTCGACGCCCTGGGCAATATCGACGGACTGCTTGCCGATGATGTTGATGATGCCGCAGGTGTCGCCGTCGTAACCCACTTTTGAGGAGGTGTAGCCGATGTCCTTGATCACGCCGCGCACCAGGTCTTCCAGATCGACCCAGGCACTGGTGGTGATCTCACCGCCAACGATGGCGACACCGGTTTTTACCATGGTTTCGCAGGCAACGCGGGCATGCGGATCGTCGGTCAGGATGGCATCCAGCACGGCATCAGAGATCTGGTCTGCCAGTTTGTCCGGATGGCCTTCAGAGACCGATTCGGAAGTGAAGATGTTGTAGTCAGCCATAACACATGCTCCTCTGTGAGCGATTCAAATTCAGTCCGGTAAGCGACTTTCTTAAAGCGCTTTCCGGTATCCGGTTTGGTGATCTGTGTAAGGATACGTAAAACTACGTATCCGTATATCAAAATTTGTTGATATTGCGATTCAGGTCGTCAAATCTGGCCGCCGTGTTTCCAGAATTCCCGAACCTGAATCTGAAAACCGTTGCGCAAGCCGATAAACAGCTGTTCTCCGGCAACCAGGCCGGCGTCCGCTGCCCAGGTGGTGAGCTCTTCCGGTTCAAAACCCAGCCAGAGATCACCGCAGTTTGCTTTTGCCCAGTCCTGGTCGTGACTGCACAGGTCGCTGATGACGAAGCAGCCGCCGTTATTCATCAGCGCCGCGGAATCCAGGAAGATGTCGGCGGGGCTGGGTACGTGGTGCAGCACCATGTTGGCAACCACCAGGTCAAAAGCATCGCCCCTGGCCAGCAGGGTGTCGGTAACGCCCTCAATCAGGTCGATGTTGTTCAGCCGTTCATCAATGCAGGTACGGGTTGCTTTTGCCAGCATGTCACGGCTGTTATCCAGGGCGACCACATGCCCGCAAAGCTCGGCCAGCACTGGCAGGAAGGCGCCCTCGCCGGGGCCGATTTCCAGCGCCGCCTGCCACTGGTGTTTGCGGGACCGCTTCCGGATCATTTCCGCCACCGGCTCTGCATAAAGATCAAAGGCGGCAATGAGCTCCTGTTGCTCCCGGAACTGCTCCGCGTGGCGAGCAAAGAAGGCTTGGGACTGATCCGCACGCTGGTTGCGGATGGCTTCAATTCGTTCCTGGAGATGCGGCGGCAGTGGCACCCGGTCTACCGCTTCGAATATCTGGCGTATCGTCTGGTCCGTCGGCTTGTCGCTGTCCAGGTGCAACGGGCGGCGATAGAAAATCGCGTTGCCCTCGCGCTGGGGCTCCAGCAGGCCGGCCTTGTTCATCACTTTCAGGTGGTGGCTCATACCTGACTGGCGCATATCAAACAGCTGGCTGAGCTCCAGAACCCCGAAGGTATCCCTTCTCAACACACGCAAAATCTCCAGACGCAAGGGATCCCCGCTTGCTTTGAAGATCGGGGCCAGTGCGTCCACGGAGGACAGGTTGTCGGCATGCGTGGTCATGGATGTCATGGGAACGAAGTGTAGGGTGCTTCGGGTGGTCAATCAATAGGCATATCAAAAAATTTTGATATAGATTTATCGTTCTTTGAAATCAGGCCCTTTCGGAAATCCGCAGGCAAACAATCGTGAAACAGGCGCATGCCGATTTGCCCCGGCACACACTAATCGGCGAAAATACGCGCCTCATTTTTGATCGCCCTTTAATCACTACGAATTCTTTTCCTGCAAAACACTGGAGAAACGTCAATGCCGTCTCGTAAAGATCTCGCCAACGCCATTCGCGCGCTGAGCATGGATGCGGTTCAGAAAGCCAAGTCCGGCCACCCGGGTGCGCCCATGGGTATGGCGGATATCGCCGAGGTTCTGTGGAACGATTACCTGAGCCACAACCCGGCCAACCCTCAGTGGGCCAACCGGGACCGCTTCGTGCTCTCTAACGGTCATGGCTCCATGCTGCAGTATTCCCTGCTGCACCTGAGCGGTTACGACGTTTCCATCGACGACATCAAGAACTTCCGTCAGCTGCACTCCAAGACTCCGGGCCATCCCGAGTACGGCTACACCCCGGGCATTGAAACCACCACCGGACCCCTGGGCCAGGGTATTGCCAACGCCGTTGGTTTCGCCATTGCCGAAAAGTCCCTGGCAGCGCAGTTCAACCGTCCGGGCCACGAGATTGTTGACCATTACACCTACGCTTTCCTCGGCGACGGCTGCCTCATGGAAGGCATCTCCCACGAAGTGGCGTCCCTGGCCGGCACTCTGGGTCTCGGCAAGCTTGTGTTCTTCTATGACGACAACGGTATCTCCATTGATGGCGAGGTCGAAGGCTGGTTTACCGACAACACGCCGCAGCGTTTCGAATCCTATGGCTGGCAAGTGATTCCCGCCGTCGACGGCCACGACGCCGACGCTATTCGCGCGGCCATCGAAGCGGCCCGTGCCAACACCGATCAGCCCACTCTGATCTGCTGCAAGACCATCATCGGCTTTGGCTCCCCGAACAAGCAGGGCAAGGAAAGCTGTCACGGCGCCCCCCTGGGTGACGACGAAATCACCTTGACCCGCGAGCAATTGGGCTGGCAGCACGGACCGTTCGAAATCCCGGCCGACATTGCCAGTGCCTGGAATGCCCGTGAAAAAGGTGCCGCTGCCCAGTCCGAGTGGGAGCAGAAGTTTGCCGCCTACGAGAAGGCCGAGCCGGAACTGGCGGCTGAGTTCAAGCGTCGCATGGCCGGCGAACTGCCTGCTGATTTCGCCGAGAAGGCCCAGGCCTACATCCAGGAGTGCCAGGACAAGGCCGAGACCATGGCGTCTCGCAAGGCTTCCCAGAACACCCTGAACGCCTACGGCCCGCTGCTGCCGGAACTGATGGGTGGCTCTGCCGATTTGGCCGGTTCCAACCTGACCATCTGGTCCGACACCAAGGGTCTGACCAAAGAAGACGCCAGCGGCAACTACATCTACTATGGTGTTCGCGAGTTCGGCATGGCCGCCATCATGAACGGTATCGCCCTGCACGGCGGTTTCGTACCCTACGGCGCTACCTTCCTGATCTTCATGGAATACTGCCGCAATGCCGTGCGCATGGCCGCACTAATGAAGCAGCGTTCCATCTTCGTGTTCACCCACGATTCCATCGGCCTGGGCGAAGACGGCCCGACACACCAGCCGATCGAGCAAATGGCCAGCCTGCGCACCACGCCCAACATGAGCATGTGGCGCCCCGCTGACACCGTTGAATCTGCAGTGGCCTGGAAAACAGCTCTCGAGCGCACCGATGGCCCGACAGCCATGGTGTTCTCCCGTCAGGGTCTGCCGGCACAGCCGCGCGATGCACAGCAGCTCGCGGATGTGGCCAAGGGCGCTTACATTCTGTCAGACAGCGAAGGCACACCGGACCTGATCCTGATTGCCACTGGCTCCGAAGTCGGCCTGGCCCAGGACGCTGCCGCCAAACTGCGGGAGCAGGGCAACAAGGTTCGCGTGGTCTCCATGCCGTCCACCGATGTATTCGATGCCCAGAGCGCCGAGTACAAGCAGCAGGTTCTGCCGCTGGACGTGACCAACCGCATCGCCATCGAAGCCGGTATTGCCGACTACTGGTACAAGTACGTTGGCCTGGACGGCCGCATCATCGGCATGACCACCTTCGGTGAGTCTGCCCCTGCTGGCGAGCTGTTCAAGGAATTCGGCTTCACCGTCGACAACGTTCTGGAAGTGGCTGCTGAGCTGCTGGACGCCTGATGACAGATTCTGCGCCTTTTCGTGTCGCCATCAACGGGTACGGCCGAATCGGCCAGTGCGTGTTGCGGGCGCTTTATGAAAATGGCTTCCGCGACCACCTGCAGGTGGTCGCTATTAATGAGCTGTCGGATATCGACACCATTGCCCACCTGACCCGATACGATTCCACCCATGGCCGTTTCCAGGGTGACATTTCGGTATCGGGCCAGGATCTCATGGTCAATGGAGATGCCATCCGTGTGTTGAGTCATGCTGATCCGGCAGAACTGCCCTGGCGTCTGCTGGATGTCGATCTGGTGCTGGAATGCTCCGGCGCCTTCTCTGATCGTGCCACGGCCCAGAAACACATCGATTCCGGCGCCAAACAGCTGCTGTTCTCGCAGCCGGCCGAGTCGGACGTCGATCGCACCGTGGTCTATGGTGTTAACCACGCCGATCTCACGGCTGATGATGTCATCGTTGCCGCTGCTTCGTGCACCACCAACTGTCTGGTGCCTGTGATCAAGGTACTGGACGACGCCTTTGGCGTGCAGCAGGGGAGTACCACCACGATCCACGCTGCAATGAACGACCAACCGGTCATCGACGCCTACCACCACCAGGATTTGCGACGAACCCGCAGCGCCCTGCACAACATCGTTCCGGTGGAAACCGGTCTTGCAAAAGGTATTGAGCGGTTACTTCCGAGCATGGAAGGCAAGTTCAGTTCGGTGGCCATGCGGGTACCGACCATGAACGTTTCCGCCATCGACATGGTAGTGAACGTGGCCAAAGCCACCGACGTGGCAGCGGTGAACAAACTGTTAAAAGAGGCCGCCAACGGCCCATTGAAGAGCATACTCGGCTATACCGACGAACTGCTGGCCAGCTCCGATTTCAACCATGACGCTCACTCCGGCGTTGTAGACGGCGGCCAGACCCGGGTAACCGGGGGCACCATGGTGAAAGTGCTGTGCTGGTTCGATAATGAGTGGGGGTTCGCGAACCGGATGCTCGATGTCAGCAAAAGCTGGTTAACCAAACATTCTTAATCTGAAATTTTGTTGAAGGGACGAACGTTATGGCCATCAAGAGAATGACCGACCTTAACCTCGCCGGTAAGCGAGTGCTGATCCGTGAAGACCTGAACGTGCCGGTCAAGGACGGCAAAGTCTCCAGCGACGCCCGCATTCGCGCGTCACTGCCGACTATCAAGGCCGCGAAAGACGCCGGCGCCAAAGTCATGCTGATGTCCCATCTGGGCCGCCCGGAAGAAGGCGTGTACGACGAAGCTTCCTCCATGAAGCCCGTCGCCGACCACCTGACCAAGGTTCTGGGCCAGGAAGTTCGTCTGATCAAGGACTATCTGGATGGCGTTGAAGTGGCCGATGGCGAAGTCGTCCTGTTCGAAAACGTACGCTTCAACAAAGGCGAAAAGAAAGACAACGAAGACCTCGCGAAGAAGTACGCGGCATTGTGCGACGTCTACGTAATGGACGCCTTCGGCACCGCCCACCGCGCCCAGGCCTCCACCCACGGCGTAGCCAAATTCGCCCCCGAAGCCTGCGCCGGCCCTCTGCTGGCGGCCGAACTGGAAGCCCTGGGCAAAGCCCTGGATAACCCGGCCAAGCCCGTGGTGGCCATTGTTGGTGGCTCCAAAGTCTCCACCAAACTGGACGTCCTCAACGCTTTGGAGAAGGTCTGCGATTCGATCATCGTGGGCGGCGGCATCGCCAACACCTTCCTGGCAGCGGCTGGTCACCCGGTTGGCAAATCCCTGTGCGAACACGACCTGATCGACACCGCCAAAGAAATCGCCAGCCGCGTTGAAATCCCGCTGCCGGTCGACGTGGTTGTTGCCAGTGAATTTGCAGAAACCGCCACCGCAACGACCAAGAACATCGCCGACGTCAGCGACGACGACATGATCCTCGACGTAGGCCCGGAAACCGCCGGCAAGTTCGCCGACGTACTGAAGAACGCCAAAACCATCCTCTGGAACGGCCCGGTTGGCGTTTTCGAATTCGACCAGTTCGGCAACGGCACCAAGGCACTGGCCGAAGCCATCGCCGAAAGTGACGCCTTCTCCCTCGCCGGCGGCGGTGATACCGTCGCCGCCGTTGACAAGTACGGCGTTGCTGACAAAATCTCGTATATCTCCACCGGTGGCGGCGCCTTCCTGGAATTCGTAGAGGGGAAAACACTCCCGGCAGTAGCGGTATTGGAAGAACGCGGCGAGTAAACAAACAAAAGCGGTTCTGATCGGGTCCAACAACAAGACCAGAATCGCAAGGCAGGTGGGGGAACCCTTCTCGGGACTGTCTGCAGCAAGGATGCTGCAGTCAAGCGTACAGGGACGTATTAACAGCGTGTCCCGGGAAGGGTTCCCCCACCTGCCGCAGCAGACTTCCAGGCCAGACCAGAGGAGTCCTGCACAGAAACAGAATTCAACTACCCATAGTCCAAATGAAGGAGACGACCCATGGCCCTGATTTCGATGCGGCAAATGCTGGATCACGCCGCCGAGCATGGTTACGGTGTGCCAGCCTTTAACGTCAACAACCTGGAACAGATGCGCGCCATCATGGAAGCCGCCGACAAAACCGACTCCCCGGTGATTGTCCAGGCCTCCGCCGGCGCCCGCAAATACGCCGGCGCTCCCTTCCTGCGCCATCTGATCCTGGCGGCCATCGAAGAATTCCCGCACATCCCGGTGGTCATGCACCAGGACCATGGCACCAGCCCCTCCGTGTGCCAGCGCTCCATCCAGCTGGGCTTCAGCTCAGTGATGATGGACGGCTCCCTCGGTGAAGATGGTAAAACCCCCACCGATTATGAATACAACGTCGACGTAACCCGTCGCACCGTTGAAATGGCCCACGCTTGTGGTGTCTCCGTAGAAGGCGAGCTGGGCTGCCTGGGTTCCCTGGAAACCGGTCAGGCCGGTGAAGAAGACGGCATCGGTGCCGAAGGCACCCTGGACCACAGCCAGATGCTGACCGACCCGGAAGAAGCGGCGGACTTCGTCAAGAAAACCCACGTTGATGCCCTGGCCATCGCCATCGGCACCAGCCACGGCGCCTACAAGTTTACCCGTCCGCCCACAGGCGACATCCTGGCCATCGACCAGATCAAAGCCATCCATGCCCGCATCCCGGACACCCACCTGGTTATGCACGGCTCCAGCTCCGTACCCCAGGAGTGGCTGAAGATCATCAACGAATACGGTGGTGAGATCCCGGAAACCTACGGCGTACCGGTTGAAGAAATCGTAGAGGGCATCAAGCACGGCGTGCGCAAGGTCAACATCGACACCGACCTGCGCCTGGCCAGCACCGGCGCGGTCCGTCGCTTCCTCGCCGAAAACCCGGCCGAGTTCGACCCGCGCAAATTCCTGAAGGAAACCATGAAGGCCATGACCGAAGTGTGCATCGCACGCTACGAAGCCTTCGGTTGTGCCGGCAATGCCAGCAAGATCAAGCCGGTTAACCTTGAGCGCATGTTCGAGCGCTACGCCTCTGGCGAGCTGGACCCCAAGGTCAAGTAAGCTTAAGAGATCGGAACCTGATTGGCCTCCGCATTGCGGGGGCCTTTTTGTTTGTGGCGCCAGGCCGCAAGGAAAATGAGCAGCCCCAGGGTTGCCGTAGTAGCCCCGACGTATCCCGTCGATGACCAGCCGAACCCCGCTGTGATTGCCATACCCGCGAGCCAGGGCCCGAGGGCGTTGGCAACGTTGAAGGCGGCATGATGTGAGGCGGCCGCCAGGTTCTGGGCGCCATGGGCTACATCCATCAGATGGGTCTGCAGTGCCGGTCCCAGAGCACCCATCATAGCTACCAGGAAACAGGCAACCAGCAATATTGGAAGCGTGCCGGTGGTGGATGGAAATACCAGGAGAATGCAGGCGCTCAGCAACAGAATGACGCCGACCGCCCGAAATCCCAACCGATCGAACAACCAGCCGCCGAGCAGATTGCCGGTAAAGCCGCCCAGCCCGAACACTGCCAGGGCCAGGGGAATCCAGTACTCCTCAACCTTTGTTACTTCCAGCAGCGTGGGCGCCAGGTAGCTGAACACGGCAAACATACCGGAGAAGCCGATAGCGCCGATGGCCAGGGCGAACCAGATACCGGCCCGGTTGAAAGCCCGGATTTCGCTGAACGACCCCTTCCGTTGTTCCTGCGGATCCACCGGCAGCACCGAGATCACCATGGTCAGTGTGATCACGGAAATCAGGCCCACGAACATATACACGTAACGCCAGTCCAGCGACTGCCCCATCCAGGCCGCCATGGGGTTTCCCAGCAGCAGCGCCAGAGTCAGGCCCATCATGACGCGGCTGACCGCTTTCGCTCGTTGATGGACCGGTACCAGGGAAGCCGCCACCAGGCAGGCTACGCCGAAATACGCCCCGTGAGGGAGGCCTGCCACAAAGCGCGCAACCATGACCCCGGTATAGTCCGCCGCCAGGGCACTCGCCAGATTCCCAACCGCATAAAAGCCCATCAGCCAGATCAGCAACTGGCGCCGGAAAAAGCGGGCGCCGATCACTGCCAGGAGCGGAGCCCCCACCACAACCCCCAACGCATAGGCGCTGATCAGGTGTCCCACCTGCGGTTCGGTGACACCGAGATCCTGCGACACATTGGGCATCAGGCCCATGATGGCGAACTCCCCGGTACCGATGGCAAAGCCACCCAGGGCCAATGCGAATTCGATCAGGAAAATCCGGAGTCGTGTGGCTGGTTCGCTGCTCAAAAAGCACTCCCTGAAGCCGGTGGAAAGAGTAAAACCGGCAATTGTCACCTTTCCCGAAACAAGATGCTATACGAATTACCACAGTGGGCATGGCCACAAGTTCCGCCGCGTTTGATCTATCGCAACTGGGCATCACTGGGTGCTTGTATTTTCGCTGCCAGCGTCAAATATAGGTATCAGAGATCAATAATTGATCATGCATGATGATCAGTAACGAGGAGTGCCATGGACTTCAAAGACTATTACGCCGTACTCGGTGTCAGTGAGTCTGCCTCCGCCGAGGAGATTAAAAAGGCCTACCGAAAGCTGGCACGGAAATACCATCCGGATGTCAGCAAGGAAGAGGATGCCGACACCCGGTTCAAAGAGGTTGGTGAAGCCTACGAAGTACTGAAAGATCCCGAAAAACGGGCGGAATATGACCAGCTGCGTAAATACGGCGCCCGTGCGGATGGTTCCTTCGAGCCACCTCCGGGCTGGCAGAGTGGGGCTGGCTTCGGTGGTGGTGGTTATACCGAAGCCGACGCCCGCCAGTTCAGCGAATTCTTCGAAGAGATTTTCGGTGGTGGCCGCCGGGGCGGTTTTTCCGGTGGCTTTGGTGGGGGCGGTTTCCGCCAGAACATGAAAATGCGCGGTGAGGACGTGCACGCCGGGATTGCGCTGTTCCTGGAAGAGGCGTTTCACGGCTGTGAAAAACAGGTGTCTTTCGCGGTCCACGAGGCCGATGAGCATGGCCGGGTGATTCCACGGCAAAAGACCCTGAAAGTGAAGATCCCGGCCGGCATGCGCGAAGGCCAGCACATCCGCCTCAAAGGCCAGGGCGCGCCAGGTGCAGGCGGTAGTGAGCCGGGAGATCTGTTCATCGAGGTGGAGCTTGCGCCACATCCACATTTTTCCGTGGAGGGCCGGGATGTCCTGGTAACTGTGCCGATAGCGCCCTGGGAGGCGGCCCTGGGTGCAACGGTGACCGTACCGACCGTAGGCTCAAAGGTGAATGTGAAAGTATCCAAGGGCTCCACCAGTGGCCGGAAGCTTCGGCTCAAGGGCAAGGGCTTCCCGGGCAAACATCCGGGTGATCAGATTGTCATTCTGCAAATCGCCATGCCCGAGAAACACAGCCCGGAAGCCGAGAAGCTCTACGAGCAACTGGCAGAGGCAGAGAAGAACTTCAATCCACGCAGCAAGCTTCACGTTTAAGCGGGAGTAAGGTATGAGCAAGCAAGATCATATTCTGACGGTAGAGGTGCTCGACCAGGATGGCAGCACCTTCACCCTGCGTGAAATCTGCGAGCGTGGCGAGTGCCATGCCGAGTTTGTCATCAAACTGGTGGACTACGGGATTATTGCCCCGCTTGAGGACTCTCCAGAGGCCCGGCAATGGGAGTTCGATATCGCTGCCCTGAGCCGATTGCGCAAGGCTCAGAGATTACAAAGGGACCTGAAAATGAATCTGCCCGGCCTTGCCATGTCACTCGAGTTGCTCGACGAGGTGGAGGAAATGCGTCGGGAAGTCGGTCGTCTCAATCACCGCATCCGGCAATTGATGGGGGAGTAAACGCTCCCCCGCCTATTTGTTTTCTTCCAACGCCTGAATCTCGGCGTAGATCTTTTCCGCCTCCTCCATTAGCGTTCCATGAGTTCTCAGATCGCCATTGCGCTGGGCATCCAGTGCCTTGGCGAGCTTAGCCTCGTATTCCTTCTGCAGTTTTTTCTTCGGATCGCCTTTCAAGAATCCCAGCATGGTTTTGACCCTGTTTTGACTGACTGTTCAAAGATTTACGTTTTCCACTCCATAAAGTTCACAAAATTTTCATGATCAAAAACTGGACAGCCTCAAAAAATGGGATTAAATTCCCAAATAATGGATTGGGAAAAATATCCCAATTTACGGTTGGGTGGTTAAGCGTGGTCGCCCGCGGACGCAATAACAAGCCTGGAGAAGAACGATGAATCGCAAACCTTTAGCAATCGCAGTGAAGTTGGCCATGACCGGGGCTCTGGCCGGTGCCCTTGTCGCTTGTGGTGGCGGTGGCTCCGGAGACACCTCCACCAGTGGCACCTCATCGGGTACCAGTGTTGGGGCGGTATCGGGCTTCGGCAGTGTTTACGTTAACGGTACTCGCTTTGAGACCGATGGCAGCGTTAGCAGCGACGATGGCCTGGAGCGCGAGGATCAGCTCGAAAAGGGCATGATCCTCAAAGTTGAGGGCGACTGGGATGACCGTGGCCAGGGCCGGGCCGACAGGGTCAGTTATGACGATACCCTGCGCGGGCCGATTTCGGCCTTGAGTTGGGACGAGGTTACCCGTACCGGTAGCCTGACAATGCTCGGTCAGAGCATCTCGCTGGACGGCAAAACCGTCTTCCGCGGCGCGACGCCTGCTGCCCTTGCCGGCAACCCCCAGGGATATCGGGTAAGGGTCAGCGCCTGGCGCCTTGAAGATGGCAGCTTCCGGGCCAGCTTTGTCGGCGCCCGTGCCATCGGCCTCGATTTCGATGACGACAACGAGGTGGAAATTGAAGGCGTTGTCGCCAACCTGGATACAAGCGCCGAGACCTTCACCATCAATGGTTTTCTGATCGATTACACCAGTGCTGTCGGCGATGACGACTTCTCCCTGGATGATCTGGCAGACGGAATCGTGGTGGAAGTGGAAGGGACTCTGAACGGCAACACCATCATGGCCGAAGAAATCGACGACGAGGATGACCTCTTCGACGATGATGACGACGTCGAAATCTCCGGAAGCATATACGACTATGACTCTGCCAGCCGTCAGTTCTCGGTAAATGGGGTGCGAGTCCAGATTAACGGGGGTACCGAGTTCGACGATCTCCGCGAAAGCAGCCTGGCCGATGGCCTGTTTGTGAAAGTGGAAGGGGATTTCCGCAATGGTGTCCTTGTGGCTGAGGAGATCGAGGGCCGGGAGTCCGACGCCGAACTGGATGGCCTTATCGAATCCATTGATCTGGCCAATGAATCCATGCTCGTCAGTGGCGTTCGGGTTCAGCTCACCAGCAATACCCTGATTGATGACGACGACGATGATGACGATGAACGGCGCAGTCGCGTTCAGGATGTCCAGAGCCTGCAGGTGGGTGACTATCTCGAAATTGAAGGCCGCCAGCGCAGCAGTGAGGGCGGATTCCTCGAAGCCCTCAGCATTGAGCGCGAGGATGATGACGACGATGACGATTTCGAACTCGAAGCACGGGTGACTGCGATCGGAGCCGACTCGATCACCATCATGAATCTTGAGGTGCTCCGCAATGGCTATAGCCTATCCGGTGCCCAGGTTGGCGATGAAGTGGAAATCGAGTATCGCCAGACCGACGGCGGCCAGTATGAGCTGACCGACAATGTCGAAGTCGACGACGATAGTGACGACGACAGTGACGACGACAGTGATGATGACAGTGGTGATGATTGATCAGTGAGCCGAAGGCGCGGGCCGGACTGTTGTCGGCCCGCCTCCTGGCTTTCGACGTGGCTATGGGAATACAATCCCAAACATGAAAAAGTCCAACCCCCTGCATCAAGCGCTGTTTCGCATTCTGCGCCCTCTGGCGAGGTTGCTCTTGCGAAACGGCATTCCCTTCGGGGAGTTCTCCGAGCTGGTGAAACGTGCCTACGTGGAAGCCGCCCTGGAGGACTTTACCGACGGCCGGCGAAAGCCCACGGACTCACGCGCCGCGGTTATGACCGGGCTGACCCGCAAGGAAGTGAAGCGCCAACGGGAGATCCTGGCAGGGGAAGATGCTGGGAGCCGCGATGTAATTCATGCCAACCGGGCGTCCCGGGTGGTATCAGGTTGGGTTCACGATGCGGTCTTTCAGGCCAAAGACGGCGAGCCAGCCATGCTGTCTTTCGACGGCCCGGGGAGTTTCAGCGAACTGGTCAAGCGCTACAGCGGTGACATGCCGCCCCGCGCCGTGCTGGATGAATTGCTTCGGGTAGGCGTGGTGTCGGTAGACGGTGAATCGGGCCGACTGATACTGCAGCAAAGGGCTTATGTACCGGCCGGAGACAGCGAGGAAATGCTCCAGATTTTCGGCGAGGACGTATCAGATCTCATAGCGACCATTGATCATAATCTGGTCAGTGGCGAGTCCGGGCAGCCACCACTGTTCCAGAGAACCCTGACCTACAACAACATTCCTCCGGAAGTGATGGAGAACTGGCGCAAGCATGCTGCTGCCCAGTCCCAGGCATTGCTGGAACAACTGGACAAGTGGCTTGGTCCCCATGATCGCGATATAGCGGGGCAGAAGTCTGGCAGTGACTCCGGGGACCCGGTCCGCACCGGCGTGAGCATCTTCTTCTTTGAAGAGCCTGCCGGGAAAGAGCCGAAAGGAGATTGAGTGCTATGAGTCTCACGAGGCAGCCGAACATCATTTGTCGCTGGGAGCCAACGGAGCTTGCAAGCACAATACTTTCCGCATCGTCCCGGCAGGTGATTCGCTCCTGGATCAGCTCCAGCGAGTTTCTCGATGAGCATCACCACCCTGTCATGCTTATGACCGACAATCGTTCATCGAACTCTTTCAGCTATCTGGTGCGGGCGACCAACCCGGATTTTGCACCGACAGTGGTGCTGAATGAACTGCTTCGTAAGGGCGTAGTTGAGTCCCTGGATAACGGTTACCTCTTGCTTAGACGCAGCGTTTACGCGCCGTCGCAGCCCCGCCTGCATGGTGAGTCACGGATCAACAAAGTGTTCAGGCATGAAGACGAAATTCCTCGCAGGCGTTATAACGATGTTTACTGAAGAGCACCGGCCGGGAACGCCGGACAGGGAGAAGAAAGCTATGAAACGGCAACTCCGCAATCGTGTTTTCGGGCTGGCAGCCGGTACGGTGGCCTTTGGTGCTATTTCCGCCTGCGGTGGCTCGGGAGGCGGAGGCCTGGATATTGCCGATGGTGGTATACGGGGCACCGGCTCAAGTGTTGGTCCGGTTTCCGGGTTTGGCAGTGTGTTTGTAAATGGTGTGGAGTTCAGTACGGATCGGACTGTCGTCGGTGATGATGGGATCAATCAGGAATCCCGCCTCGTCGTCGGTATGATCCTGCGGGTTGATGGCGAATGGCGAGAGACCGGACTTGGTGATGCGGATACTGTCGAGTATGACGATACGCTGCGTGGCAGGGTGCAGATCCTGACTCCCTGGGACGTTGTCAGCAAAACGGCGACGGTTCAGATTCTCGGTCAGACTGTAAGAATTGATTCTCAAACCGTGGTGAAAGGCACGCTGGTAGAAAACCTTGCTGATGACGACTTTGTGCGGATGTCGGGATGGCGCCTGCCGAACGGAGAATTTCGAGCAAGCTATCTGGGTCTTCGGACGCCGAGCAATAGCGACGATTTTGATTCCATGAATGAAGTGGAGTTGGAGGGAATTGTCTCCGGCCTCACAGGAACAGATTTCATGATTGGATCCCAGTTGGTTAATTACTCCGGCGCGACGCCTGATGGCCTGAGTCTGGTCGATCTGGCAGATGGTGATGCGGTGGAAGTAGAAGGATTGCTTTCTGGTAACACCCTGATGGCGCAGGAAATCAGGCCAGATGATTCTCGGCGTTACCTTCAGGGTACGGATGAAGATATCGAGTTCGTGGGCCCTGTTTCCGCCGCCTTCAGTCAGTCAACAGGCACCTTAACGGTCAATGGCATCACGGTGCGTGTGACAGATGACACCGAGTTTGATGGACTCTCTGGTCCCGATGATTTGGTTCAGAGACTGCTCATTCAGGTCGAAGGCGAGTTCGAGTCCGACGGTTCGGTGACTGCTGAAGAAATCGAGCTACGCGAGGCGGATTCGGAACTTGATGGTGGCCCCGCAGAGGAAATCGATTTATCGGCGGGTCAGTTCAGAGTCGGTGGTGTTCTTGTTCAGGTCACTCCACTGACGATCATCACCGATGATGATGACGAATCCCGCCTTTCGCTTAGCGATCTGGCGTTGCCACGTGAGCTGGAAATTGAGGGATTCGAGCGTTCCGGTAGTGACGGCAGCGTTTATCTAGAGGCTCTAAAAATTGAACGCGAGGATGATTCGCCTGATGGAGGTTTCGAGCTAACCGGTCGAATCTCGGAAATGGTGAATGACCGGATTCAGGTGTTGGGAGTAGACCTGTTCATCAATCCGAATACCGAGTTCGACACTCCGCGAAGTGAGCTACAAGGACTTGTTGATTCTGGCCAAAGGCCTGAAGTGGAGGTTGAATACGAGTTTATCGGCACACGTTATGTGATCGACGAAATCGAACTCGAAGAAGACGATGACGATTAACTACAAAACCCGTACATAAATGCGGCCCACGCCGGCCCGGGTTTTGCTATACATACGGACACGCTTCGCAGGGACGCTGTTACCGACTGTGCAGGATGCATGAAGCACACATGCTAGCGGAGTCCGTATGTCACTCAGTTTTATCAGGCGGCTGATCTCAAGCCGCCTTCTCCGACCGGTTTTCATTGTTCTGGTGGTGGCCGGCCTGGTTCAGGTTCTGGTCAGCCAGTGGTTGATTTCCAGTCAGGTGGAAAGCCTGGTCAACACCGCAGGGTCTGCCCTTGAGGCCAGCAGTCAGCAAGTCAGTGCCTCCTTCGGGGATACCCGCGAGGATGTCCGCACCCGTCTGGAGACCATGCGGCAGAAGACCACCGAGGAACTCTCCGCCGAACTTACCCGCCAGCAGACTGCCCAACAGGAACGTGTTGCCGGCAACGTTCGAACCGCTGTCATGGCCGAAGCCCAGGGGCTGGCCGATGTGCTGGCTGCCGTCGCTGCTCCGCTGATCTGGGATCGGGATGTACCCCGCCTGACCGATCTGGTGGAACTGGCCGACGCCCGGGAATCGGTGCTGTTCGCGGTGTATTACGACCAGTACGGTGATCGCCTGACCCGTTATGTGGATCGCACCGATGACCGCGTGCGCACCTTAATGGAGCAGGGGGAAGGCCGTGGTGCGGCAAATCGGGTCCTGGATGCGGCACGTCGCGACCCCAACGTGGTCATCATCACTGCCGATATCGCTCCCCAGGGTTCCGCCATTGGTCAGCTGAAGCTGGGACTGTCGCTCGAAGGCATCAATCAGGACCTGGCGGCTCTGGAGCAGGAATTCAGCGCTACCATCACCGGCAGCATTGATGCCCTCCGCGACACCCTGGAGGCGGAAACCGAACAGGTGAACCAGCGCCTTCAGCAGCAGCTGGCAGGCATGGATTCAGACACCCGCTCCAGAATCCAGAGCACGGTTGAAGCGCTGAATGCCGAGGCTTCGAGCCTCTCTGCCAACCTCAGTATGCTGGCAATCGGTTCCGTGGTGGTTCTGATCCTGCTGGTGGCACTGGTGCTCGGCGGAGGCTTGCTGCCCAGAGTTTTCCGTTTGAGCTCGGCGATCTGGGGTATCGCCGATGGCGAGGCCGATCTTACCCGCCGGGTTTCCATGAAAGGCAAGGATGAGCTTACGGAGATGGCCGAGGGCGTGAACCGGTTCATTGCCCGTATCCAGGAGCTGGTCTCCGACGTGAAAGAGTCTGCCGAATCGGCCGCCGGCCAGGCCCAGGCTCAGGGTGACATCAGCCGCAGTGCGGTGGCGGCCGTGAACCGTCAGGAACAGGAAGTGGCGGAGGTGTCCGGCACCATGGATGCCATGTCCCGTAGTATCTCTGAGGTGGCGGAAAACATTCAGGATATCGCCGGATCGGTGAGTAATGTCAGTTCCGAGAGCGAGGCCACCGCCGGTATTTCCCGGGATGTGCGAAACCGGCTGGATCAGGTGGTCCGTAACGTTGAGCAGGCAGTAGATGCGGTTAATCAGCTGGACCACCAGAGCAAGGAAATCGGTTCGGTGCTGTCGGTGATCGGTGCCATCGCAGAGCAAACCAACCTGCTGGCTCTCAACGCCGCTATTGAGGCGGCCCGCGCAGGAGAATCCGGCCGGGGCTTCGCCGTGGTGGCCGATGAGGTCCGCACCCTGGCAAGCCGGACTCAGGAGTCCACCACGGAGATCCAGTCCATCATTGAGCGTTTGCAGAAGGGCAGCCAACAGGCGGTCAGCGCTATCGGTGAAGTGTCAGGCCAGGTTGCAGAGTCGTCGTCGGAATTCCGTCGGGCTGACGAGCATTTCGACCGGATCAACCAGCTGCTCAGCAGCCTTCAGGATCGGGCCCTGGCGATTTCATCCGTGGCAGAAGAGCAGGGCCGGCATGCCAGTGAGGTCAGTGTGAGCGTTAGCGATATTGCTGGCTCTTCCCGCCAGACGGTTGAAGCCATTGAGCGCTCCGACAAGGCCAGCGGCCAGATTGCCCGGACACTGACCTCGTTGAAGGATAAAGCCTCACAGTTCCAGGTTTAGGAACCTGTCGATAACAGGCGCTCCCGGGCGTTTCTGTACTCCTCGGTCAGACGGCTCACCAGGTCCGGGACGGTGAGCACGTCGTGGATCTGGCTGACGCCCTGGCCGGCCGACCACACGGTTTTCCAGGCCTTGGCTTCATCATCAATGGGCTTCAGCTTTTCCCCGTAGTTGATCTCGCCGGCCTGGTTCAGTTTGTCCATGGGGAAGCCGGCCGCTTCCAGACTCTGGCGCATAAAACTGGCGGGTACACCGGATACCGCGGGTGTGTGAATAATGTCGCCAGACACCGCCTCAATGATCATGTTCCGGTAGGCTTCGTCGGCCTGGGACTCGAACGTGTTGATAAAACGGGTGCCCAGGTAGGCCAGGTCCGCGCCCAGGGCCTGGGCGGCCAGCAGGTCCTCACCATGGGAAAGCCCACCGGCGAGCAGAATCGTGCCATCAAAGACTTCCCGGATTTCGTGCACCAGAACGAACGGGTTGGTGGTGCCCGCATGGCCACCGGCACCCGCCGCCACGGCGATGATACCGTCAACCCCCGCCTCCGCTGCCTTGCGGGCATGCTTCTGGTTGGTCACGTCATGGAACACTACACCGCCGTAGCTGTGCACCGCCTCCACCACCTGGCTGGCGGCACCCAGTGAGGTAATGATGATGGGTACCTTGTGCTTTACGCACAGTTCCAGGTCCGCCTGCCAGCGAGGATTGGTCCGGTGCACGATCAGGTTAACGGCGTAGGGCGCCGTTTTTGCTTCCGGATTGGCGCTTCGGAAAGCGGCCAGCTCTTCGTTCATCTGGATCAGCCAGTCTTCAAAGCCTTCGCTGGTGCGTTGGTTCAAAGCCGGGAAACTGCCAACGATGCCTTGCTTGCAGCAGGCAAGCGCCAGTTCCGGTCCAGAGATCAGGAACATGGGAGCGGCTACCAGAGGCAGTGAGAGAGCGTCTTTCAGGGAAGCGGGCAACGGCATGAGGATTCCTTAATTTTTGTTGGAACTTTTGTAGGATATAAAGGATCTTAGCGTGCCACGCCCGATCTGAAAACGGTCGCGAGCTAATTAATTCCGGAAACCAGAAACACAATAAGGAGTCCCTCCATGGGTGAAGCAAAACGTCGCAAGGAAACCGGTGCACCGCCTCCCAAAAAAGCAAAAACCAACAAGCCGCTGTATGCAGGCATTGGTCTGCTGGTTCTGGCCGCCGTGCTTCTCGGTGTCTTTTTCCTGACCGCCGCACCCGAGCCGACCTCTGACGAACTGCCAGTCGCGGCGCCCAATGCCGACGATTTCCCAGCCCAACTGGACCAATACGGCGTCTCTGTCGGGCCCGAAGATGCCCCGGTGGTGGTGCGTGAATTTGCTGATTACCAGTGCCCCGCCTGTGGCAACTTTTCCTCTGCCAGCAAGCAGCTGAAACAGGAATACGTGGACGCCGGCAAGGTTCGCTTCGTCTATTTTGATCTGCCGTTGCAGCAGCACCAGAATGCCATGCCGGCCGCCCAGGCAGCACGCTGTGCCGGCGACCAGGACGCCTACTGGGCCATGCACGATCGCCTGTACGATTCCCAGACCGAGTGGAGCGGCTCGAACGATCCGGTTGCCACCTTTACCCGCTACGCCGGTGATCTTGGCCTTGAAGAACGGCGCTTCCGCCGGTGCATGACCACTGAGTTGCACCGTGAAGCTGTCGAGCAGAGCCGCCAGGTTGCCATGCAGCTGCGGGTAACCAGTACACCCACAGTTCTGGTGGATAACATTCGCCTGACACGGCCGGGCTGGGGTCAACTTTCCGCCGTAGTTGAGCGTGAACTGGCTAATGAGGCGGAATGACGATTTGATCCCCGGGTAACCCCGCACTTGATCGAGAGCCTGAGTTGGTTAAAATTTGCGCCCTCTCAGGCTCTGGCCTCTGAACAAACCTGAAACCATGCTCCGGATTTACGGTCCGGCCCGCAGGAGAACATGATGAGCAACAACGTTGTCGTCTGCGCACTGTACAAGTTCGCAGTCCTGAATGATTACAAATCCCTCCGCCAGCCCTTGCTGGATCTGATGCTTGAGAAGGACGTGCACGGTACTCTTTTGCTGGCGCGTGAAGGCATCAACGGCACCATCGCCGGCAGCCGTGAAGGCATTGATGCCGTAAAAGCCTGGATCGCCAGCGACGAGCGGTTCAACGGCATCGATTACAAAGAGTCCTTTGTGGACATCCAGCCGTTCAAACGCACCAAAGTGAAGCTCAAGAAAGAGATCGTCACCATGGGTGTGGACGGTATCGATCCGAAGCGGATTGTTGGCACGTATGTGGATCCTAAAGAGTGGAACGATCTGATTTCCGATCCGGATGTGGTGCTGGTGGATACCCGCAACCAGTACGAAGTGGAAATTGGCACCTTCAAGAATGCCGTCAACCCGGCGACCGATACCTTCCGGGAGTTCCCGGAATACGTGAAGCAGAACCTGGATCCTTCGAAGCACAAGAAGGTGGCTATGTTCTGTACTGGCGGTATCCGTTGTGAGAAGTCCACTGCGTATCTCAAGGAGCAGGGTTTCGAGGAGGTCTATCACCTCAAGGGCGGCATTCTGAAATACCTGGAAGAGGTGCCAGAGGAGCAGAGCCTGTGGCACGGAGAGTGCTTCGTGTTTGATGATCGGGTAACGGTCAACCATCGCCTGGAGCGTGGTGATTACGACCAGTGCCATGCCTGCCGCCGGCCGATTACCGAAGAAGACAAGCAGCGCCCCGAGTATGAGCAGGGTGTGAGCTGTCATCAGTGCATCGATTCGCTGACCGAAGAGCAGAAAGCCCGGTTTGCCGAGCGGGAACGCCAGATGCGTCTGGCGGCGGAGCGGGGCGAAGCCCATGTGGGCGGAGAAGCCGCGCGCATCATTGCCGAGCGCAAGGCCCGGAAAAAGGCTGAAAGAGAACGTCAGGCCCGGAAAAGCCTGGATGGCGAGAGGGCGAGAAGCACCGACGGGGCCTGACCAACCCAGAAAGGAGACTTCATGGATTTACGACAGGCTGTAGCCATTACCGCAGTTGCTATCGCGCCCTTTGCCAGTGCGCAGGAGGCCGACAACTGGAAGGGCGAAACCGAGCTGGGTGTGCTGATCACCTCGGGCAATACCGAAGAGACCAACATCAAGGGCCGCCTGGGGCTGGTCCATGAAGTCGAAACCTGGCGCAACACCGGCGAATTCCGCACCAATTATTCAGAGACCGACGACGAAACCACCGCCGAGAAATATCTTGCCGCCCTGGAAACCAACTACAAGTTTTCAAAGAACCAGTACTGGTTTCTCCGGGGCTCCTACGAGGACGACCGCTTCTCCGGCTACGATTTCGAATCCTCAGCAACCACCGGTTATGGAAATCGGGTGTGGACGTCCGGCGAGCGTTCCTTCCTGGATCTTTCAGTCGGTGGCGGTTACCGCTACAACAAACTGGAAATGGTGAATGCCCAGGGCGAGGATGCCGAAGAAGAGGCGATCGCCCGCCTGGCCGGCCAGTTTGATTACGCGCTCTCGGAAAACTCCCTGTTCCGCCAGAAGCTGAGCACGGAAATAGGCCTGGATGAGAACAACATGGTGACTGAATCGGAAACGTCACTGCAGGCGAACGTGGTGGGGAATCTCTCCATGAAGGCGGCGTTCCGGGTCAAGCATCTGTCGGATCCGCCCTCAGGCTCTGAAGACACCGACACTGAAACGTCGCTCTCGCTAATCTACGGATTCTGATGGAACTGTCGAACCTGGGATGAAATGAAAAAGCGGTTAGATGAAAATGTGATCTGACCCCTTTTTCATCTGACCCCGATTTCAAACGTTGTTTCTGAGGCCGAGATCATCCGGGTAAGGCGTGAGGTATTGCTGGGCCTGCAGGTAGTCCACCGGCTCCCTCCGCTGAGCCATGCGCAGCAGGGTCATCGGCACCACCAGAGGCACCTCGCCCCGGCGATAAGCCTCCATCTGCTCCATCAGTACCTTGCGATCTTCATCACCCATTGAGTCCCTCAGGTAGCCCATGAGATGCTGCATGGCGTTCATGTGTGAACCCCGGCTCACCTTCTTGCTCATGGCCTCCATGAACAGGTGAATGTAGCGTTCCGCAATGTCTTCAAGCGGTTCGGATTTCAGATCCCCAAGCATTGGGCCGAGCTGGCGGTAAATCCTTTCCGAGTGCGCCAGAAGCTGGAATTTGTGCCGGGTGTGGAACTCGATAAGCGCCTTGGCTGAGAGCTGGTCGCCGGCCACGTTCTGCATCCAGTCGTCGTAGGCGAAAACCCGTTCAATGAAGTTTTCCCGGATCATGTCGTCATTGAGGCGTCCTTCCTCCTCCACCGGCATCAGCGGGTAGGCTTTCAGCAACGCCTCGGCAAACATGCCCCGGCCATCGCGGCGGGTCACGTTGCCCTCCTCGTTATGAACCTTGATGCGCTCCATGCCACAGCTGGGTGACTTGGCCATCAGGATATAACCGCGGAGGTTCGCCAGGGTAGGCATGATCTGCTCGATAAAGCCCTTCATGGCGTCGGTATGATCCGCTGCCCCTTTGGTTTCAATCAGGCGCAGGCCATCGCTGTACTCGCGCAGGTGGATGGCGGGGCGGGGCACGCCCAGGCCGGCTTCCAGCTCCGGGCAGATGGAACGGAAATCAAAGTGCTTTGAGAGCACCTGGGTGCAATAGCGGGAATGTTTATGGCCGCCATCATGGCGAACTTCTTTGCCTAGCAGGCAGGTGCTGATTCCGACGGGGATGCCGCTCACGTTAGTCTCCGATAATTCAGTCGGTCCGATGCCTAAAACTGTCTTTTTAATACGTGAATTCAGTCTAGCCCGATCAGGCCGCCGCGAAAAACCGTAACCCTACCTATTCGGATTGGCTTGCCGAGCCTTTCCGTTTCTTGGCAAACATGGCCAGGGTGGTGGCGTAAATGGTGCGAACATCACTGGCAAACTGCTCCACGGAATAGTCCCTGGCAAACTCCAGGGCCTGTGAGGAAAGTTTGTCACGCAGTTCGTCGTCTTCCAGCAGTTTTTTAACCTGCGCCTGCCACTGGTCCTGTTTCTCCGGCGTCTTGAAGCCGTTGAACCCGTGCCGGACCACGTCCTCAATACCGCTGGAACGAACCGCCACCACCGGCAAGCCGGCCGCCATGGCCTCCAGGATTACCATGCCCTGGGTTTCAGATATCGAGGCAAACAGGAAGGCATCACCCAGCCGGTACCAGATGGCCATTTCGTCCGGCGGAACGGCGCCGACCAGGGTGAAGTGTTGTTGAAGCCCAAGGTCTTCAATCTTCTTCTGCAGCCGGTCTTTCTGGTGGCCATCGCCGATCATCAGGAACCGGAACGGCACATCGGTTTCCTGTCTCAGGGCATCAATGGCCTCGATCATGAAGTCGATATTCTTCTCGTTGGAGAGCCGGGAAACGCTGACGAATACTTTCTCATTCTTCAGCTGCAGCTTCTCCCGCAGCTCCTCAACGTCCTTCTCCTGAACCTCCTGGAATTTGTGGTATTCGATGCCCGTGGGCTGCACGAAAGTCGGTGTTTTTACCCCGATCATCCGCAGGTATTCCTCGGTGGAGTAGGTCGGCACAATCACCCCGTCGCACTTGTTGGCAAAGCGCTTGATCAGGGCGTGGGAAATCAGGTTCCGGAACAGCATGCCCGGCAGTGGCACAAAGTGGGCGTAATGCTCCAGACGGGTATGGTAGGTGTAGATGGCCGGTATCCTGAGGGTGCGCGCCACAAACAGTCCTAGCGACCCCAGCCAGAACGGATGATGCAGGTGGATAATATCCGGCTTGAACGCCCGAACCCTCTTGCGGATCCGACCCAGGAAAATATTGGCCAGCCGGAATTCCCGCTTCTCTCCCATGGCCAGAAGTGAGGGTACCCGCAGAACGTGGGGCTCTGCCTCGGGCTGGCCCTTGTAACGGGGCGCCACCACAAGCAGTTTGTCGCCCAGCGCTTCCAGGCCGCGCCTCAGGCGTTCGATCGAAATCGGCACGCCGCCGATAAAGGGCAGATAGTTGTTGGTGAACATCGCCACCCGTATCGGTTTCTCGAGCCAGGGGGCCGGGTCCAGATCGTAGTCCGGATAATAATCCTTGCCGATGAAAATGGCGCCGTACAGTTTGATGGCAATGGCCGCAAACACGGCGACGATCAGAATGAAGTTCAGATAACCGGTGTAGAACAGTGAGTAGATAAAGAACCAGAGACTTTCCAGCCGCTTCAGAATCGGGTGCTGGCCGACTTCCAGGCGCTGCAGGCTATGTGTTACCTCGCCATCGGCGTCTACATTTACCTGCACGTAGTGGTAGAAACTGGTGTCGTTGTTCATGACCAGGCCACCGGCGCCGCCGGTAGTGACAAAGGTGGTATCTCCTACCTGCTCCTCTGCATAGAGTGAAAGATTGGAGGAAAACACCCGTCGAACGTCATGCTCCTCAATTGCCTCCAGGAGTGCGTCCCGGAACTCGGGCGGTGCCAGGTAATCGTCTTTCTGATCGAACGGGGCATTCTCGTCCGGATGAAGGGGAGGGTGACCGATAAACAGGATTCTCGCCTTCGAAGAGTCCTGGGCCAGCAAATCCTTCAGCCAGCGGATCTGCCAGCGCCAGGGAGTTTTGCCGGTGCTGTCCAGGAAAATCAGCCGGCTGTTGCCAGCCTCAATACTGAAGAAATGCGGGCCGAAGTGATCGTAGAAACGGAAACTGCCAAAATCCTCGAACTCGTGGGCGCCGAAGGTCAGCAGGTATGGAATCTCCAGATGGCTCAGAGTGCCGTAAAGGGCCCGGTACTTGTCCTCGCCGCCGCCACTGACCGCGTTACCGGCCGAGACCAGAAAATCGAGCCCGGACCGGTTCAGTTCCGGAATAATGCGGTCTTCGAAAATCCCCACCGAGTTGTTGATGTTGCCCACCACCGCAAAGCTGAACGGCTCTCCGGGGTCAAGCTTTCGATGGATCTGCTCTACCTGTTCGGTATGAACGCCCTCGAAATCTTCCGTGAACAGGTTCAGGTAGGTCTTGTAGCCAACCAGCAGAACCACCACCAGAAGACAGAGGTAGAACAGAAGCTTGAGTGGGTTGCGGAAAATCATCCTGCTCTCCTGCGATTGGCAACGAGTTCCTTCTGCAGCACCACCAGCCCGACAATCATGCCCAGGTAAATGGTCAGCAGCCGCCAGCAGACAATGACCAGTATCAGGTGGTTACCGGAGAGGATATCCCGGAAAAAACTCCCGAAAACACCCTCGGAAATGCCAGAGGCACCTGGTGTGGGCGAGAAATACATAACGAAGGTGGTGACAACCAGCAACCCCACCGAAACCACATAGTCCACACTGTAGTCCAGGCTGTGCATCAGCAGCGCGGGGAAGCTGAACAGGCTGAGCAGAAATACCGCAGTGAACAGAACAGACAGCCACACGAACATGGGGGCGCCGCGCAGGTAATCGCCAAAACTTCGGGAAAGCCGCAGCATCTCCCGGCGCGCCTTGAACTGCCAGCGTTGATGGCGGCGTTCGCTGATCAGGTGAAGCCGGCGTGCGGCTGTTAGCAATCGGGTCAACGGGCCGATCAGCCAGCGGGTCCGGAACAGCAGCACCAGGAAAAACCCGAGGTATAGAACAATCAGAAACGCCAGCGCGGTGCCGATATCGCCGACAATCGAGTTGCCGTCCAGGGATTTGAGCGTGAGCAGGAATACCGGCGTGAGCGAGAAAATGAACAGCACCGCCAGTACCGTTCGAATCGTTGTGGCTGCCGTGGCCCTGCCAACCGGAACGCCATGCTGGCTAAGGAACCAGATCTGGGCGAAGCCGCCCCCGGTTGCCATGGGCGTGATGTTGGAGAAAAACAGATTGATAAATACCAGCCGGAACATCGCCGGCAATGGCAGCCGGTGCCCCAGCGCCCGCAAGGTAAAATAGAGCCGAAGGCCATCCGAGGTGAAATAGACCAGCAACAGGCCAGCCACCGATAACAGGGTTTCCGGAGCGATCAGCCTGGCGTCGAAGGTAAGGGTACGCTCGGCAAACAGATCGTAAACAGCATACAGCCCGGCAGCGGTAAGCGCCACGAATAACAGACTGAACATCACCAGCCTTTTCCCCGAGGCGCGCTTCGAATAGTTGATGTCCGTGGAGTGAGTCATGGGCTGCCCGTCAGATTGAGACGGGCAGTTTACAGGGTAGGGTGTGGTTGGTGTCCAGTGTCCGGCTAGTGGCCATACACCATCATGGTGGTATTGGTAATGGCAAAGTCCGTGAACTGAACGCTACCAATGCTGGTGCCGCCCATCTTGAAGACCGGCATATCGATATCCGCCCGGAACTCAACATCATGCACCGAAAGCCCTTCGTTGCCTGAGGCAGAACTGGTGCCCCGTGACAGCTTCGCCGTGGCACTTGCCATACCGAAATACCCCACCGTGTCATCGCCCCGCCGGTTGTGAATCTGCAGGCCCTCAATACCGACTGCGGCAAAGTTGAACAGCAGAATCACATCCGCTGCATCCCAGTTGAGGCTACCGTTGGTAATCTCGAAATGGGTATCCAGCTGCAGTTCAGAGCCAGACACCTCGTTGCCGTTCGCCAGAGTACGAGTAGAACTACCCCCGTTACGAATCACCAGATCCGTCGGCCCGATGTGCCCTTGCAGCAGGATATCCGAGAACAGCGTCGCCGAGCCCTCGCTGCCTGAGGTGGTCACACTGTCTACCGCCAGCTCAAAATCCACCGCCTGCAGGTATTCATCCAGACTGGTCGGATCGCCATAATCCGTCGCACCCAGGTGCATCACCAGATCACCGCTATTGAACTGCTTGCCAAAAGAGCCCGCGACGGAATACTTCGCCAGAGCATCGGCCACATCCGGGTCATTCTGGTCCAACAACCCCGCCTGTGCCCGCCGGGCAATCTCCGAAAACCCATGCTCCAGCACCTCCCCATCGCCGGCAATATCGATCGTCAGCTTCATGTTATCCAGCACCGTATCGTTGTGCCCGGACAACCTCAGCCCATTCACATTCAACGACCCTTCATCAATCCAGCTGAACCGATCAATGCTGAGCTTAGTCTCCAGCTCAATCGTTACCCCCGCCTGCCCGGTTACACCGGACATCGCCCCATCATCCAACGGCCTGAACTCCGCCATAGCTGGCAGCGGAAGCGAGAGGGCGAGCACCCAAAGCGAGAGCTTGGAAGATGTGGTGTTTCGACGACAGGCAAGTGACTGAGTCATGGTGGCCCCAAAAGTCTGGTTTATTGTTTTTAGCGGGGAGTGTTAAACACTCCCCGGGCCGCAGGGGGACAGCACAACCAATGCAGCAAAAACTTTGGTTTGTTACAGACTGTTACGATAAGCGGGAGAGGGAGAAAGATCTGTGAGGCCTGTCACAGGGAGGCCACTGAAGAGGATGAGGCAAAGCGGGCGGGAGGTCCTCCCAAAACTGTGCGGAGCCATGGGTGGAGTGCGAAGCACTTCACGGGCATGCCAGGGAAGGCTTGCCCTGGACCTTTGGCGCGACGCAGGAGCAATAAGCGCCAAAGGGCGGAGCCAAGCGTACAAGGATGTATTCACAGCGTGTTTTGGGAGGACCTCCCGCCCGATTTGCATGCACCAAAAGTTGAAGGGCGAAACTTGGACTAGGAAGCCAAAGCTTGCTGAATGAGAGACTTCTGGTGCTCCGCAAACTCCCGAATCAACGCCTGCGCCTTATCCGAATCCCTCGCCAGAACCGCCTGCGGCAGATTGGCAAAAAACTCACTGGTCTGCGCCAGACCCCGCCGATACCGATCAGCGCTCAGGTAATAGGCCCGACTGACCGCCGGCTTGAAATTCGACAAAGCCTCCGTGAGATAAGGATTCCCCACCACCTCACAGCAGGCATCCATCACATTGAAACTCGCCTCAACCACCCCGGAAATGTCGCTGGACGAATCCTTTATCTGTTCAACAACATTACTGACCGCACCCAGCATCCGCGGCTTATCGCTCTCCTGCCAGCGCTCACAGAGCCGCACCGCCATCATCATCAGCAAATGCATATACACATCGTAAAGCTCGGAAGCATGGGCCGCGTCCAGCCGGGTTGCCGAAGCACCTTTGCGGGGCGTGATCTCCACCAGATGCCAACGCTCCAGGGTATACAGCGCTTCCTTCACTGAAGCACGACTGACCTTCAATTCACCGGCCAGGGTCGCCTCCTGAATCCGCTCACCGGGGCGAATCTGCCCGGTCATGATCCGCTCTGCCAGGTAATTGGCAATCTGCTCGGCCAGAGTGTTGGGCACCTGAAAATCCATAAAGGCTCTCTGAACAGGTCGTAAAAACCGGTCGGCTGCTGCGGTTATCCGGCCGGCATGGGAGTGTGTGCGCATGAGTTTATCACAGCCTCTGAGTCTGACAGTCACAACGCCTTGATCCGCCGGGGATTCCTGACAATTGTCAAAAAACTCCTCTCGAGCGGTTGACGACTGATGCATTGTAGGACAATAATGCACAAAACAACAGGTGATCAGAGTTTCACCAACACGCATTCGATGGAGAGAGCCCGATGAGCACAACGCAGTTATCGGTAAACCGCGAGTCCACCCGCCGGCGGATACTGCTGACCCTGAAGAAGTACAGCTACCTGATAGCCATGGTCCCCTTGGCGTTACCGCCCCTGCTGCTGGCCGCCGGCCACGCAACCGATCTGGTAAACCTGTTTTCCTGGGGCGTCCCCGTCGTTGTCTTCGGGATCATCCCGGTGCTGGACATGCTGCTGGGCAAGGATTCCCTGAACCCGGACGAAGAAGCCGACGTGCCACGAATGGTCGGCGAGCAGTTTTATAAAGCCATCACGCTTGGCTGGGTCGCCGGCTTCGCGGCCTTGCTGGTCTGGAGCATACTGGAACTGGCTTCCGGCACATTCAGCCTGATGGGAAGTATTGGCTGGATCGTCTCCATCGGCATCGTCGGCGGCCTCGGCATCAACGTTGCCCACGAACTCATCCACAAAGACGAGAAACTCGAAACCCGGGCAGGCGGCTTCCTGCTGTCACTGGTCTGCTACGCCGGCTTCAAAGTCGAACACCTGCGCGGCCACCACGTACACGTCTCCACCCCCGAAGACGCCTCCTCATCCCGCTACAACCAGTCCCTCTACAACTTCCTGCCCCAGGCCTACATGCGCAACTTCCTCAACGCCTGGAAACTGGAAGCCGAACGCCTGCAGCGCAAAGGCCATAAAGCCCTCAGCTGGCGCAACGAACTGATCTGGTGGTACAGCATCAGCGCCCTGGCACTGGCGGGCTTCACCATCGCCTTCGGCTGGCTCGGCGCCGTCTTCTTCCTGGGCCAGAGCTTCATCGCCTTCACCCTGCTGGAAATCGTCAACTACCTCGAACACTACGGCCTGCACCGCCGCAAACTCGAAAACGGCCGCTACGAACGCACCGGCCCCGAACACAGCTGGAACAGCAACTACTTCCTCACCAACGTCTTCCTGTTCCACCTCCAACGCCACAGCGATCACCACGCCTGGGCCAAGCGCCGCTTCCAGATCCTCCGCCACCACGAAGTGGCTCCCCAACTACCGGCTGGCTACTCCGCAATGATCGTACTGGCAATGGTCCCCCCACTCTGGCGGCGGGTAATGAACCCAAGGGTAGAGGCTTATTACAAAGGCGAAGAACACCAGTTGGCTTAGCGCCAAAAAAGCAGGCTGCCTCAAAAGTTCGATCGGCGGGGGTGTGAGGGTGCTATTTCTGTAGGGAAACGACTGTCTGAGCAAAGCGAGTTCGGCTTCCCGAAAGAAATAGCACCCTCACACCCCCGCCAGCCCCCCAACTTCATATCGGCCTAACTCCAACGGCCCCCAGACTTCAGAGCGTCTCTGAAGAAAAGCCGGCGTAAAAAACCGGCCCTCAAGACCCCGGCGGTTCGTCTCTGGCCCCGGGGTCTTTTTTATGCCCTTGAAATCCCCCTGAAACGCACACAGGTATACTGTTTGAACTCCACGGAAAAAAGGGAAAACCAAAATGCCCAAGCATTTCGAACAGGCCCCCGGCCTACACGAAGACCCCGTTCCCGAAACCGAAGGCTACGTATTCAACCAGACCATGATGCGCATCAAGGAACCCGAGCGCTCCATGGACTTCTATACCCGAGTGATGGGCATGCGCCTGGTGCGCAAACTGGACTTCCCCGAAATGAAGTTCACCCTGTATTTCCTGGGTTACCTGGATGATCGTCAGGCCGGCCTCGTGCCCCACGACGACGCCCACCGCACCACCTTTACCTTCGGCCGCGAAGCCATGCTTGAGCTGACCCATAACTGGGGCACCGAAGACGACAACGACTTTGGCTACCACAATGGCAACGACGAGCCCCAGGGCTTTGGCCACATTGGCGTAGCCGTGCCAGACGTCTATGCCGCCTGCGACCGCTTTGAAAAGCTTGGTGTGGATTTCGTGAAAAAGCCGGACGACGGCAAGATGAAAGGCCTGGCCTTTATCAAAGACCCGGACGGCTACTGGATTGAAATCCTGCAGCCGGACATGCTCGAGAAGCAGCGTAAGGAAGACTGATCCTCCTTACTCCGCAGCGGCCTCCTGGCCGGCTGCGGGTTTACGGCCGTAGCGGGAAGCCACAATCACCGCTGCGGTCAGAATCAAGGCCCCGGCAATACCAATCGGCCCCAGAATCTCCTCCAGGAACACCCAGGCCAGCAGAGCCACAAACAGCGGTTCCAGGGTCACTATGATGCTGGAAAGCGTTGCCGGTGTTGTTTTCATGCCAGTGAAGAAGCACACATACCCGATGCAGGTTGGCACCACGCCCACATAGACCACCATCAGCCAGTGCCCGAACTCCAGGCTTTCCAGCCCCTCGAATCCGCCACTCACGGCCACTACCGGCAACAGAATCAGCGCCGCCGTAAAGAAACAGATAAACGCCGTGGTAAACACCGGCGTGCCGGCGGAGCTGTAGCGGCTGGTGAGCGTGAAACCGGTATACACACAGGCGGCCAGTAACGCCACCAGAATGCCGGCCAGCCGCAAGGTGCCGCTGGTGTCCATATCACTGAGTACCAGCATGGCCGTGCCGGCAATGGCAGCAAACAGGGACAGAACCGTCAGCAGGCCGGGTTTCTCTCCCAGCAAGGGCGCAGCAAGAATGGCCACCAGCACCGGGGGCAGACAGAGCGCGATCAGGGTGGCAATGCCGGCCCCGGTCAGATCCACGGCCAGAAGGTAGCTGCCCTGGTAAAACGCCTGGAACAGCCCAAGCGCTGCCAGCGGAATCAGGGTCTTGCGGGTGAGACTCCGTAGCGAGCTGCCGGGTACACTGGCGCCCGGATTGGCGCGCTCAAGGCGTGCCTGCTCCCGCCGCATCAACAGCCAGAAAAACGGCAGGGCCACCGCCAGCCTCAGAAAGCCAAGGGTAATGGCCTGAAGCTCGGTACCGGTAAACAGAAACTTTGCAACGATGCCCGTGGTCGCCCATAGCAGGGCAGCCAGGGCGATCAACAGGGCGCCTTGGATCATTCAATCATCAACACAATCAGCTCTTTGGGACCGTGAACACCGTAAGCCAGAGTTTGCTCGATGTCGGCGGTTTTGGAAGGGCCTGAGATTAGCAGGGCATTGGTCGGCATGCCAGCGGCCCAGTTCTGGGCCTTCATGGCTTCATGGAAGGTTGTGTAGAGTTCCGAGGCCTTGAGCACAGCAATGTGTACCGGCGGCACCAGACTCATGAGCCGGGGTTCATCATTGTTCGGCCACAGGATTAGCGAGCCGGTTTCGGCAATACCGCCACGTGTGGAGGTAATGCTCGCGTCCACCTCGTTGAACAGGTGGCCCTGCCAGCTCTCGATCGGCTCGTCGTAAATCAGCAGCTCCGGCAGATCGTCACGGCCGGCATCGCGAAGCGCCTGGCCGATCTCGTGCTGTTTGGGAATCAGCAGATTCCTGGCACCGCGGGTGTTCAGCACCTCGGCCAGACGATCCATCCACATGTCTTCGGTGCAGTGGTGTACCTCGCCGTGAACCGATTCGATCATCTTCTCGAACCGCTCGATACGCTCCTTTGTCGACCAGTCATCGCGAACCAGAACCGAGAAATCGCATTCCGGCACCGTCAGTTCGCCGCCGGTCCGATTGCGCAGACGCTGAAGAATCGTTTCCCGGGAACTCATTGGCCACGCTCCTTCATCCGCTGGTGCAGGGTTTTGGCGGCCAGTTTGGGGGCCGTGCGGTAATCGGTCCAGGCGCCGGCTTTCGAGAGTTGTAACGCCCTGAATTTGCTGGCGGCACCGGTGCCGAAACGGTAAATGCCGGGGCTGGCATGCATCCAGGCCCAGCCCTTCCAGATCATCGCTTCCATGGAACTGCGTTTGGCGCCATGGCCACGGACCTTGGCCGGGTGCAGTTTGTCACCATCCACCGATTCCTGGCGCAACCGCACCAACAGATCGGGTATGGGAATCTTCACCGGACAGACCTCGCCACAGGCGCCACAGAGGCTGGAGGCACTGGGCAGATGCCGGCCCTCGTCCAGGCCAATCAGATGCGGCATCAGGATCTTGCCGATCGGGCCCGGATAGGTGGTGCCGTAGGCATGGCCGCCCACCCGTGTGTACACCGGACAGTGGTTCATACAGGCGCCGCAGCGGATGCAGCGCAGGGTGTCCAGCAGTTCGTCATCCTGGTAGATGGATGAGCGGCCATTATCTACCAGCACCAGGTGAACCTCTTCCGGCCCGTCCAGCTCCTCGGCTTTGCGCGGGCCGGAGATCATGTTGAAGTAGGTGGTGATGTGCTGACCGGTGGCAGAGCGGGTCAGTAGCGCGAGCAGGGCAGAGACGTCCTCCATGCTCGGTACTACCTTCTCGATGCCGGTAACGGCGATGTGGCACTTGGGCACCGTAGTGGTCATCCGGCCGTTGCCTTCGTTCTCCACCAGGCACAGCGTGCCGGTCTCCGCCACCGCAAAGTTAACCCCGGAAACGCCCACATCGGCATTCATGAACTTTTCCCGCAGTTGCTGGCGGGCACTGGCGGTGAGGTATTCCACATCGTTGGAGAGATCGGTGCCGGTTTTGTCATGCAATAACTGGGAGATCTCGCCGGTGTTCTTGTGAATCGCGGGCATGATGATGTGCGATGGCGTTTCATCCGCCAGCTGCACAATGTACTCGCCCAGGTCCGATTCCAGGGCTTCGATGCCCTGTTCCTCCAGGTAATGGTTCAGCTCCATTTCCTCGGAGACCATGGACTTGCCCTTGATCACCGTCTTGGCATCCCGGGCCTTGCAGATATCCCGTACGATCCGGCAGGCCTCGTCGCCGTCCACCGCCCAGTGCACCTTGATGCCGTTCTCGGTCAGCTTCTTCTCGAGCTGCTCCAGCAAGTCCGGCAAGTTGGCGAGGGCCCGCAGGCGAACGTTGGCGCCCAGATCCCGCAGGGTTTCCAGGTCCCAGCCCTCGAACGCCGTCTTGCGCTTGGACATCAGCCCGTCCATGGCGCTACGGAAGTTCTTGCGGATCTTGGGGTTGTGAATGGCCGCCTGAGCCCTTGGGTGAAACTGTTTTACATCGATATGATGGCCAGTGTGCTCGGCTGTCTCGCTCATGACTACTGCCCCCCTTTGCCCTGGGTTCGCGCCCACAGGAAACTGAGAATGTGCTGGCCTGAAACCGGCTTCTGGTTCTTCTCGGCGTAGCCGGCAATGTTCATCAGGCAACCGCAATCGGTGGTGACAAATTCTTTGGCGCCGGTGTCCACAAGGGTGTCCACCTTCTCACTCACCATGGCTCCGGAAATCTCCGGGTGGCGAACCGCAAAGGTACCGCCAAAGCCGCAACATTCCTCCGGCCGGATCTGCTCCACCAGATTCACATTCTTCAACTGGCCCAGGAGCTTCGGCCCCACCTCGGCCACGCCCATTTCACGGCGGGCGGAGCAGGAGGTGTGCATGGCCACCGTGGTGGGCTCGCCCAGGTCTTCCAGCTTGATATGGCAGACGTTAAGCAGAAAATCCGTCAGCTCCCAGACCCGGCCGGCCACCTCCGCGGCTTTCACTTCGTCCGGCGTGTCTTTGAACAGGTCCGGGTAGTGCTTGCGCATCATCCCCCCGCAGGAGCCGGAAGGCACCACAATCGGCCAGTCGCCGGGGAAAAGATCGAGCTGGGCTTTGGCCACCGAGCGGGCCTGGTCATGGTAGCCGGAGGTGTAGGCCGGTTGGCCACAGCAGGTCTGGTCTTGCGGGAACAGCACCTCAATGCCTTCACGCTCCAGCAGCTCAACGCCGGCGATGCCCGCATCCGGGTAGAACATATCCACCAGACAGGTGCCGTAGAAATAGACTTTCGAAGGTTTGGACGGATAAACCTTGATCGGATCAACCATGTGCGGACGCTCAACGGTTTTTGAATTGTTATCCAGCAATAATAGGGTGGCGGGCGCGGTGTTGCCAGACGACTTTACGGGAAGAGGGCGCGCGGCGGTTTCCTTAAGACGCCGCCGGGTCAGAGTCACCGCACAAAGGAGTTTGCAATGCCGCGTGCAGAGAGTCAGGGGAATGCCCTGTGGCCAGTAGAAAGTGAAGTTTGGCGAAAGCGGCCTCGGGAGTAAGGTTGCCACCAGCGATGACGCCGACCCTGTCAAGCGCCGCGCCGGACGCATAGGCCTTCTGCGCAACCCTGCCCTCCAGGCACTGACTTATGTTCAGGACTGAGACGCCACGCCTGACCCCATCCGCGAGCGCCTGAACGAGGTGCTTGTCCTCATCAGGAGCATTGCCGGAACCGTAGGTATGAATGATGAGTCCTTTCAAGTCCGGCAGCGCGAGGATCGACTCAACAAGAATGGCTGGTATACCTGGGTAGAATGTCAGGGTCGCTACAGATCGGGAGTTGAACGCAGGAATCTGAAAATTCGGCTTACCCGGGGGAAGAAGCAGGTCATGACGTAACTCGAGGTCGATTCCGCTTCGGCCAAGCCTGGGCGCATTCGGAGAATCGAAGGCTTCCAGATCATTGGTTTTCAGCTTTCGTGCCCGGTTTCCCCTGAGCAGATTGCCGCAAAAATACAGGCACACTTCGGAGATCCCCGGGGTGCTCGCCAGGACCAGTGCGTTGATCACATTCTGCAGGGCATCCGTGCGGGACTGTTCCAACGGAATCTGCGAGCCGGTCAGGATAACCGGCTTGTCGCATCCCTGAAGCATGTAGGAGAGCGCCGATGCCGTGAACGCCATGGTGTCCGTGCCGTGGATCACAACGAATCCGTCGTATCGGTCCCAGTGCTCAGCGAGTACCCGGGCCATGGTCGTCCAGTTTTCGGGGGTCAGGTTTGCGCTGTCGATGAGCCGGTCGAGTTCGACGACGTCGAACTGTGGCAGCTCACGTTGGTGCTCTTCCAGACGACGGGTCAGGCGCGCTTTGAAATCCGGCCCGGGTACATAAACACCATTGGCAGAGACCATGCCGATGGTCCCCCCGCTATAGAGTATCAGCACCCGACCGTTCATGCGTCGTCTCCAACCGGCGCAAGCATCGCCCGGGGGCTCAGAAGACGGTCCAGCTCGCTGGCCTCCAGCAAGCCCTCCTCAAGCACGAGCTCCCTGACCGTGGAGCCGGAGTTCAGTGCCATTGAGGCAATTCGCGTCGCATTGGAATACCCGAGTCTGGGAACGAGGGCGGTGATAATGCCTATGCTGTTATCCAGGTGCTTTGCGCACTGGTCGGTATTGGCGAGAATGCCCTTGATGCACTTTTCGTCGAGCATCTTGCAGGCAGCACCGAGCATTTTCATTGAATTGAGCAGGTTGTAAACAATCAGGGGCTCCATGGCGTTGAGCTGGAGCTGCCCGGCTTCTGCGGCGAGGGTGACAGCGAGGTCGCTGGCAATGACCTGATAGGCTGTCTGGTTGACGGCCTCGGGAATAACCGGGTTGACCTTGCCGGGCATGATGGAAGAGCCCGGTTGCATGGGTGGCAGCATGATTTCGCCGAGGCCTGTTCGCGGCCCGGAGGACAAAAGGCGGAGGTCGTTGCACATCTTGCCCAGTTTCACGGCGAATCGCTTCAATATGCCAGAAAAAAGCACAAAGGCGCCCATGTCGGACGAGGCCTCCACCAGGTTGCTTGCGGAGACCAGCGGCTTTCCGGAAATGCTGGCCAGATAATTGACCGCCAGCGCCTGATAGCGCGGATGGGTGTTGATGCCTGTTCCGATGGCAGTGCCCCCGAGGTTTACTTCGCAGAGCAGACGGTTGGCTTCGTGCAGGCGGTCAATATCCTCGCCCAGATTAACGGAAAACGCCTCGAACTCTTGTCCGAGGGTCATGGGCACGGCATCCTGCAACTGGGTGCGCCCCATCTTGACCACATCGGCAAACTGTCGCCCTTTTTGCGCCAGGCTGTCCTTCAGATCCCTGATCGCCAGCTCCAGGGGTTCAGAGGCAAATTGCACGGCCAGGCACACGGCTGTCGGGTAGGCGTCATTGGTCGATTGGGATCGGTTGACGTCGTCATTGGGATGAAGGTGCGCATACTCGCCTCGGCCGTAACCCAGTTTTTCAAGCGCCAGGTTGGCAATCACCTCATTCGCGTTCATGTTGGTGGAGGTCCCAGCCCCACCCTGAATAAGATCTACCACGAACTGGTCGTGCAGATGGCCAGCGATAATGTCATCGCATGCGGCGATGATGGCTTCGGCTTTGTGGGGCGGCAGTGCGCGAAGATCGCGGTTGGCCATGGCGGCTGCCTTTTTGACCATCGCCAGTGCCCGTACAAAATCCGGAAAGTGGCTGATGGGCACTCCGGTGATCGAAAAGTTATCCAGAGCTCTCTGGGTCTGAATGCCATACCAGGCATCGGCAGGAACAGGACGTTCACCCAGCAGATCGTGTTCAATGCGGCTGTTCATTTTCGGGGTGTTCTCTTGGAATGAGGTATCAAGACTGATTAACGCGGCCCCGAGCCGGGACCGCGCATACCTGTGATCAGGGCTGTTCGGTCGCGGGTTGGCTGTTACTCCGGTACGCACGAACACGCTCGATGTCTTCTGGTTCAATTTCCCAGGCTGCTGCGTCCACATTCATGTCTTTGAAACGGGCGGCATCAAAAACGGGTTGTTCGATCCCTTCAGCTAGCTGGTCGTCAAAGTCTTTGAGAATGCGAAGGCCTGGTTTGAACAGAGCGATCAAGGCAATCAGATTGACCAGGGCCAGGAGGCCCATGGTGACGTCAGCAAAGCCGAATACGGTGCCCAGATCTGTGGTTGCTCCCCAGCAGACCAGACCGATGATCGCAACGCGGAAGGTGTTGAAGAAGTTCTGGTTCTGAGTGCTGAAAAAATTGATGCTGTTTTCACCCAGGTAGTAGTTGTAAAGGATGGTGCTGAAGCCAAACAGCATCAACGCCACGCTGACAAAGCTTCGTCCCCAGTCGCCCACGTGATCGGCCAGCGCTGACTGAGTCAGTGCAACACCACCGACGTCGCTCAGGGCGGCCGGGTCATAAATGCCGCTCAGCAGAATGATAAAGGCGGTCGACGAACAGATGATCAGTGTATCGATGAACACCGAAAACGACTGCACCACACCCTGGTTGGCTGGATGGGGCACGTAGGCCACGGCCGCGACATTGGGCGCACTGCCCAGCCCAGCCTCGTTGGAGAACAGGCCACGCTTGACCCCCATCAGGATGGCCGCGCCAATGCCCCCGCCGACCACCGGCTCCAGACCGAAAGCGCTGTTGATGATCAGCATGAAGACGTCCGGAATACGCTCAATGTTCAGGGTAAGAACGGCGGCCGTGATTAGCAGATAGCTGCCAGCCATGATTGGCACAAGGAACTCGGCAACCCGGGCAATGCGTCGCACGCCCCCGAAGATGATCAGGCCTACAACCATCGCCAGTGCAATGCCGGTGTAAAAAACGGGAATGCCAAACGCATCGTCAACAGAGGTTGCAACCGCATAGGACTGGAGAGCGGTAAATCCAAAGCCGAACGTGAGCAGAAGCAAAACGGAATAGAGGCCGGCCATCCATTTCCAGCGCGCGCCAAGTCCGCGGGCAATATAATGGGCGGGGCCGCCACGATAGGTGCCGTCTGGCTCTGCGACCTTGTAGGTTTGTGCCAGAGAACATTCCAGGAAGCTGGTGGCCATACCCATCAGTCCCACGACCCACATCCAGAAGACCGCGCCGGGGCCTCCCAGGGTAATGGCGACGGCTACCCCAGCGATATTGCCCCCACCAACACGACCGGCCACAGAAAGCAGCAAGGCCTGGAAAGAGCTCAAGTGACCGTGCTTATCTCTCTGAAAGGCCTGGCTGGCGCTGAGAATACGGAACATGCGCCCAAAATACCGAAACTGCACGAAGCGGGAAGCAAGGGTGAATCCGATGCCGACGGTGACCAAAAGGGCAATCAGAACCTTGCCCCACAGCAATTCGTTGAGGAACTCCAACATAAGCAACTCCGAAGATGATTGTTGTTGTGCGAAGCTCTTATTTAACCAACCGGGTGCTCTTGCTAGAATTTGCGCATCGTTGCCAATATGGCGCGATATGTTGCGATAACAGCGTCAGGTAGCGCTAACGCGGTTTGGCGCACATGGCCCATAGACGAAACAACAGGGTTGCTCCCTATGCATCAGGATCTGGCTCAAAACCTCCGGCTGTTGTGCAGTTACTACAAATCCATCGCGGAGGTTTGCCGCCGGCTTGGCATCAATCGCCCGCAGTTCAACCGGTACCTTGGTGGCCAGCACAAACCCTCTGCGAACACGTTGCGGCGAATCTGCGAGTTTTTCGGTGTAGACGAGCAGGAGATTCTATTGCCCCACGGCCAGTTCCGGCGTGTGGTGGATGTGCGGCCGAAGATCAAGGCCCAGCCAGCGGAAGAAGAGGACATCCTGAGAGCGCACCTTGACCGGCTGGATCAAGAAGCCCGGACCGACGTGGATCACTATCTGGGTTACTACTATGAGTATTACCAGTCCATGTCGGCGCCCGGTAAGGTGCTTCGGAATCTGGTGTGCCTGGAGCGGCAGGGCGATCACGTGGTATTTCAACGAACGGAAAGAATGCGGGCAACTGTGAATGAGCCGCCGTGCCATAACCGCTACCAGGGTATTGCCTATCTGCTTACCGACCGGCTGTTCCTTGTGGACTACGAGACTCTCAACCGCCATGAGATAACCCAGACCATTCTCTTTCCCAGTTTCCGGAACAGGGTTTCCCGATTAACCGGGTTGAAGATAGGGGTTTCAGACAACAGCGAACGAATGCCCTGTTGCGCCCGAGTGCTTTACGAATACCTTGGGCAAAGCGTGATGGTGCGAAGGGCGCTCGCAAATTGCGGTTTGTATGACTTGGAAAGTGATCAGATTGAGCGGTCTATCCGCGAGGCAGTTTGCAATGATATGGCGCCCGAGGAATATCTGTTCCGGGCCCGTCACTAAAGGCAGGGAAGGGCAGCGGCAGCGCGCCACTGCCCGGGGTATTACTTGACGGCCAGGCGCGCGGCGTTCTTCTCAATGGTGCGCTCGCCGATTCCTTTCACGTTCGCCAGGTCTGCGGTAACCGCAAACGGACCGTTGGCTTCGCGATAGGCAACGATGGCTTCCGCCTTGCTCTGGCCAATGCCGTTAAGGCTGGCGAGGGTAGCCACATCGGCGGTGTTGATATTGATAGCGGCTTCCTGGGCGTAAGCAAAACCGGTAACCAGGCTGAACAGCAGAACGAGGGTTGCGAAAAGCGGTGTGCGCTTCATGGGTGTAAGCTCCTGAGGCTAATTTGCGTTATTGGTGTGGTGCCAGGGCGCAAAGCAGCAGAAGCGAAATGTAAGAAGAGAGCAGAAATGTCTGTGGGAGTGGGGAGTGCACGGACGGGACCACACTCCTTGTGATCCCCGATTCCGTGGCTGACCCCTGCCTGATCCTTCAGGCGTGCGACTCATCCTGAGCGCGTCTTCCCTGTGGTCATCCCTGTAAGCCCTGATCCTTTGGGCAACTCCTGAGCCGTGGAGGACTCTTCCCTGGAGTTCTCATCCTTGAGCCAACGTTCCTTGCTGGCTTGTCATCCCTGACACTGACCATTCTACTGGGGATCGAATTCCTACCTATCGGAAAATCGCTCCGGGGTTTGTGCGATATGTCTTACAGATTTGTAAGCATTTCGGCGCCAGCGCAAATGAACGCGAGTTCAGTATTTACGCGCCCTGGGAGGCAATTTGTTACCCGCTGCGATGGGCTTCAGCGGCCTCGCGAATCCGTTCCATGGTGATCTCGCGAACCGCCTTCTGGCTGGCCCGGATATGGTGGGTCAATCGATCCGCCGCCTCACTGGCCATGCCGTTGCGAAGCGCGTCCAGAATCGCGGCGTGTTCCACGTAGGTGGCGTCCACCCGGTCATCGCGAGTGAAGTCCAGGCGACGGATAATCCGGAGCCGGTCGGTGATCTCCCGGTGAATCCGCGTCATCTCCCGGTTGCCTGCCGCCGCCACCAGGTCACAATGGAAGCTCTCATCCAACGCCCGAACCGTGCTGCCCACGGCCCGCTCAGAGGGGTGATCCGGGTTCCAGATGGCGGTCAGCATGCGGATTGCCGAGGGTTCCTCATCCAGGCCACAGATCTTGTGCATCGCCGCCCGTTCCAGGGTAATACGCAGGTCGTACAGCTCTTCCACCTGCCGGAAATCAAACGGCTTCACCTGCCAGCCACTGCGGAACAACACCTCCACGTAGCCTTCCCGCTGCAATCGGTACAGGGCCTCCCGAACCGGCGTGCGGCTGGCTTTCAGGCGTGTGCCTACATCGCCCTCGCTGAATTTGTCACCAGGGATCAGGCGGAACTCAAAGATGTCGTCCTTAAGGGCTTCGTAAACCCTGTCTGCCATGGACTCTTTTCTTTTGGTGTTTGTTGCCATTCTTTTGTTCGCCCTCTTTTTCGGGTCGTCTTTTAAGCGGAGTATGGCCGCTGGTCCGGCTGGTGGGGTGCGGGTTTCAAAAGACGCCGTGAACCCATCCCTGGGGGCTTGATCGCAGCATCCATGCTGCTCACACTTTTGAAACCCGCACCCCACCAGCCGCCCCGACTCCCTTTGCCTGCCCCCATCGGCGCAACTCCAAAGCATGCGGCCAGAGGAGAACAATCTCCAAAGCCTGACCAAACCCTAGATCTTGATGCTCAACAGAGGCTCCCCGGGAGTCACGGCCTTACCAGGCTCAACATGCATGGCACTGATCTCCCCGGCCTGGGTTGCGTTTATCTCGAATTCCATTTTCATGGCCTCCACGATCACCAGCGGATCACCTTCGGCTACGGTATCGCCGGGCTTCACCAGGCACTTCCAGATGTTGCCGGCAATCTCCGCACTCACCAGCTCGCCGAATTTAGCCAGGTCGGATACGTCCGCTTTCGGTGGGGCCTTGGCCAGTTTATCCAGTTCCTCGGCTTCGCTGTCTTTCCACAGGGCCACCTCTTTAGCATAGGCCGCCTGCTGCAGTTCGCGGAATTCGGCGATGGAGTCGGCGTTGGCGTCGAGGAAGGCCTGGTGGGATTTCAGGTCGAAGGTTTCTTCCTCGATTTTCACGGTCAGCTGGCCGGCGCGGAATTGGTCGCGCATTTCGTCCAGTTCAGCTTCGGTCACCGGGTAGTAGCACACCTGGTCGAAGAACCGTAGCAGCCACGGGGCGCCTTCAGCGAACTGAGGGTTCTTCAGGTACTTGTTCCAGATCGGCAGGGTGCGGCCGACAAGTTGGTAGCCGCCGGGGGAGTCCATGCCGTAGATGCACATGTACACGCCGCCGATGCCCACGGTGCCTTCCGCCGTGTAGGTGCGGGCCGGGTTGTACTTGGAGGTGAGCATCCGGTGCCTGGGGTCCAGGGGCACGGCGCAGGGGGCGCCGAGGTAGACGTCGCCCAGGCCGAGCACCAGGTATCTCGCCGAGAACAGGATGTCGCGGACGGCCTCGCGGCTGGGCAGGCCGTTGATGCGTTGCATGAAGTCGACGTTGTTGGGCAGCCAGGGGGCGGTGTCGCGCACGGACTGGCGGTATTTATCCACCGCTTCGAGGGTGGCGCTGTCTTCGAAGGCCATGGGCAGGTGAATCACCCGGCTGCGGACTTTCAGTTCATCCGTGGGCGGCAGGGTGGCTTCCAGGTCCAGCAGGTACTCCATCAGCGCCGCCTGGGGCAGGATGCGGGCATCGTACCGCAACTGCAGGGAGCGCACGCCGGGCGAGAGTTCCAGCAGGCCGTTGGGTTGCACGTCGGCGATGGCTTCCATCAGGGCGTGGATGCGCAGGCGGAAGCCCAGGTCCATTACGTTGGGGCCGTATTCCAGCAGGATGTACTGGTCGCCGGCCTGTCGGTAGGTAACCTCCGGGCGGCCGTCGGTTTCTTCCAGGTGGGCGAGGATGGTTGCCGAAAGCCCGTTCTCCGGTGCCAGGTCTGGCTTCACCAGATCCACCATCGGCGGTGCCATCAGGCTCTTGATGGCCAGTTCCTGGCGTTCGGACAGTTCCACGGCGGTGTCGTTATCAATGGCCACGAAGCGGATGGTATCGCCGGGTTTCACCTGGCCGACTTTCCACAGTTCCGCCTTGGCGATGGTTACCGGGCAGACAAAACCGCCCAGGCTGGGGCCATCCTTGGTGAGGATTACGGGCATGTCGCCGGTGAAGTTGATGGAGCCGATGGCGTATTCGCAGTCGTGGATGTTGGACGGGTGCAGGCCCGCTTCGCCGCCGTCGGCCCGGGTAAACTCCGGCTTGGGGCCGTTCAGGCGGATGCCCAGGCGGTTGGAGTTGTAGTGCACTTCCCAGTCCTGCTCGAAGAACTTCTCGATGGACTTTTCGGTGAAGAAATCCGGTGCCCCGTGGGGGCCATAGAGCACGCCGATTTCCCAATGATCGGGGTAGTCGGGGATCAGGTCCGGGTCCGCCGGGGCGGGATCGTGTGTCGGTGCCGTGGTGGTGCAGGCCGGCAGGTTGATCTGGCTGATGCCGAGCATGTCGCCGGGGCGCAAGGGCCGGCCACCGTGGCCGCCGAACTGGCCGAGGGCGAAGGTGGAGCGGCTACCCAGGTAGACCGGCACATCAAAGCCACCGCGCACGGCGAGGTAGGTGCGACAGCCCTTGATGGCCTTGCCCACCGCCAGAACCTGGCCGGCTTTCACGGTGATGGGTTTCCAGAATTCCACCGGCTTGTCGTCCAGGGTGGCTTCGGTAAGGGCACCGGTGAGAGCGACGACCGAGTCCTTGTGGAACTTCAGGCTGGGGCCGATCAGGGTGGCTTCCAGGCCCGCGGCTTCGCTGTGGTTGCCGACGATTCGGTTGGCAATCCGGAAGGCGTAGTCGTCCATGGGGCCGCTGGGCGGCACGCCGATGTTCCAGTAGCCCACGCGGCCAGGGTAATCCTGCACTGTGGTGTAGGTGCCGGGCTTGACCACTTCGGCGACCGAGGGTTTGAACTCGAAGCTCTCCAGTGCCCGGGTGGAGACAAGGCCATCGGCAAAGCTCTGCTGGGCCACCACCTGGCGCAGGTAATCCAGGTTGGTGGCAATGCCCATCAGCCGGGTTTCCGCCAGGGCGGCTTTCAGTTTGGCCAGGGCCTCGTGCCGGTCTTTGCCGTGCACAATCAGCTTGGCAATCATGGGGTCGTAGTGAGCGGACACTTCGCTGCCGTTTTCCACCCAGGTATCCACCCGCACATCGTCTTCCGGCCAGTGCACGTCGGTCAGCTCACCGGGGGAGGGCTGGAAATCCTTCAGGGGATCCTCGGCATAAATGCGCACTTCCATGGAGGCGCCGTTCAGTTGCGGCTCGAAACCGGCCAGGTCCGGGCTTTCGCCAGCGGCGATCTTCAGCATCCATTCGATCAGGTCCAGACCGGTGACAGACTCGGTCACCGGGTGCTCAACCTGTAAGCGGGTATTCACTTCCAGGAAGTAGAACTCGTCCCGGTCGGCGTCGTAGATGTATTCCACGGTGCCGGCGGAGCGGTAATTCACCGACTGCCCGAGGGAGACAGCGGCATCCAGCATCTTCTGGCGAGTGGTGGCCGGCAGGTTCGGCGCCGGGGTTTCCTCCACCACTTTCTGGTTCCGGCGCTGCAGGGAACAATCCCGCTCGCCCAGGGCAACCACATTGCCTGCGCCGTCACCGAACATCTGCACTTCCACATGGCGGGCCCGGGCGATAAAACGCTCCAGGAACACACCGCTGTCGTTAAAGAAGCTCTGACCCTGGCGGCGCACGGTTTCAAAGGCGTCCCGCAGTTCGCTCTCGCTGTTGCAGCGGGTCAGGCCGATGCCACCACCGCCGGCGGTGCTTTTCAGCATCACCGGGTAGCCCAGCCGGTCGGCGGTTTGCAGGGCTTCGTCCAGGCTTTCCAGCAGGCCGCTGCCCGGAGCCAGGGGCACACCGGCGGCTTCCGCCAGTTCCCGGGCCCGGTGCTTCAGGCCAAACTCGCGCATCTGGTCGGGCGTGGGGCCGATAAAGGCAATGCCATCGGCCTCGCAGGCTTCTGCGAAGTCGGCGTTTTCGGAGAGAAAGCCATACCCCGGAATAATCGCCTCGGCGCCGGTGTGCTTGGCGGCCGACAGGATCTGGGCCTTGTCGAGGTAGGTTTCGCTGGCGCCGTTACCGGTCAGGGCTACCGATTCATCGGCCAGGGTTACATGCAGGCTATGGCGATCCTGGTGGGAATAGACAGCAACACTGCCAACGCCCATGGCCTTGAGGGTGCGAATGGTGCGGACCGCGATTTCGCCTCGGTTGGCGATCAGTACTTTGGTAAACATGATGGCGGTTCTCCTTATGCCGTGCCGGATTTAAGAGCGGTGATGTAAGAGCGCCAGCCGCCGAATTCGGTGACATCCCGGGCGCCTTCGAAGCCGTAGCCTTCACAGATAAAACCGTTTACCCAGCGGCCATCGGCCAGTTCCACATTGCCGATGCCCAGGGGCGCGGGAATCAGATCCACAAAGGAGCCGAAAGCCGAGGCGGGCATTTCCCAGACTTCCACGATGATTTGCTCACCTTCTCCTGCGGCTACCCGTTTCAGGCCGGGTTTGGGTGGTGTGGTGTTGGGCAGGGCGTAGAGCCGGTAATTGGCGGAGGTGGTGGTTTGCTCCAGCAGTACCGAGAAGCGCTCGGTGAGCTGGGTGTTCAGGGGCATGCCGCTGAGGTGAGCGCCAACCACCGCCACCTGAACCGTGGGGGTTGAAATGGCCGCGCCCGGGGTTTCTTCTGGGCGGTCTTTATCGGTGGCGCCCAGGGGCGTCGGGTGGGCGTTCAGCCACTGGCAGGCCAGGTGCTGCAGCTCGGTGTCTTTCCAGGCGCCGCTGATCAGGGTCACGCCGAAGGGCAGGCCGTCGTCCCGGAAGCCGGCGGGGATCGCCAGGGCGCTCATGTCTGCCAGGTTTACGAAATTGGTGTAGGTGCCCAACTGGCTGTTAAGGGTAACCGGGTCGGCGTTGACCGCTTCAATGGTGGGTGCGGTAGGCGCAGTGGGCACCAGCAGGGCATCCACATCGGCCAGCAGCTCATCAATCTGGCGCTGCAGCTCTTCCTTGCGGTACTGGGCCTTGAAGGTGTCCGTGGCGCTGAACTTGCCGGCGTTGCTGATAATGCCTTTGACCACCGGGTTCATATCATCGGCGTGGCTGGCCATGAACGCTTCCACGGCGGCGTGGCGCTCGGCCACCCAGGGGCCCTCGTAGAGCAGCGCCGCCAGTTCCAGCATGGGGCTGAAATCCATGGGAACCAGCTCAACATCCAGCCCGCGCCATTGGCTGATGGCGGTGTTCCAGGCCGCTTCAGCCTGCTGGTCACCGAACCACTGCGGATGTTCCGGAATGGCGAGCCGCCTGATCGGGCCGGGTCGACGAAGGGCGGGGCCGTCCAGGGGCAGGGCGTAAGGTGCCTTGCGGGAGAAGGCATCACCGGCGTCGAAACCGGTCATCACATCAGACACCAGCCCGGCATCATTAACCGTAAGTGCAAAGATGGAGACGCAATCCAGGGAACGACAGGCCGGCACCACGCCACGAATACTGAACTGGCCTTTGGTGGGCTTCAGCCCCACCAGGTTATTCAGCCCGGCAGGAACCCGGCCGGAGCCTGCGGTATCGGTGCCCAAGGCAAACGGCACCAGGCCCCGGGCTACCACGGAAGCCGAGCCGGAACTGGAGCCGCCGCTGACCACATCCGGCTTGAAGCTGTTGGGCACGGCGCCGTAGGGCGAGCGGGTACCCACCAGGCCGGTGGCAAACTGGTCCAGGTTGGTCTTGCCAATCACCACCGCGCCGGCGGCCTTCAGGCGGGCAATGGTGGTGGCGTCTTGTTCAGGGGTATAGGCGAAAGCCGGGCAGGCAGCGGTGGTTTCGAGGCCTTTCGCATCAATGTTGTCTTTCGCCGCGAACGGAACGCCATAGAGCGACAGCGCGGCCTTGTCGCCGCCGGCGGCTTCCAGGGTCTGGTCCAGTTCAACCAGGGCGGCGGCTAGGCCGTCGCCATCCAGCAGGGAAATCCAGGCCACATCTGTGGTATCCAGCCCCGTCAGTAACTCACCCAGCAATGACGCCGGCGAAGCGCCTTCTCTATAGGCGTTCTGCCAGTCCTTTATGGTCCATCCGAGTGTTGAAGGCATTGGTCGTCCTCATGTGCGTTATCAACTTGTATACATGTGGAATGGCAATGCCTGTGCCATTTGCGAAAAATTCTGAATAATTCATTAAAAACAGATGGTTAATGATTTCCGCTCCAGAAGTGCTCCGGCGCAGCGCGCCCAAGGCCGGTGCGGGCGCACCAAAACTGAACGGTAAAACAGGGGTTTGGCGGGGTGTTGATGGTCCCCTGGCAGCTTTGGTTTGGCTTGTATACTAGATAACTGGTTGTTTTGGCTGGATATACATGGAATGTGGAACAGCAGATGCAGTGGCTCCTGTGCGTTTCAAGACGAACTGCAACCTCGAACCCAAGACCCAACCAAAGAAAAGGACGCACAACATGAGCCTCAAAAAACACGTGAAACTGGGCCTCTCTGCACTCGCACTTTCCATCTCTTTCAATTCCGTGGCCGCTGAAGACCCCATCAAGGTGGGCATCCTGCACAGCCTCTCCGGCACCATGGCCATCAGTGAAACCGTTCTGAAAGACACCGTTGAAATGCTGATCGAGCAACAGAACGCCAAGGGCGGTGTACTGGGTCGCCAGATGGAAGCGGTTGTTGTGGACCCGGCCTCCAACTGGCCGCTGTTCGCCGAGAAAGCCCGGGAGCTTCTGGCCCAGGAAAAAGTCGACGTGATCTTCGGTAACTGGACCTCGGTTTCCCGTAAATCCGTGCTGCCGGTGGTGGAAGAGCTGAACGGCCTTCTGTTTTACCCGGTTCAGTACGAGGGTGAGGAATCCTCCGAAAACGTCTTCTACACCGGCGCTGCGCCCAACCAGCAGGCGATTCCTGCGGTGAACTACCTGATGAATGAAATCGGCGTGGAGCGCTGGGTACTGGCGGGCACCGATTACGTCTACCCGCGTACCACCAACAAGATCCTTGAGACCTACCTGATGGACATGGGTGTGGCCAAGGAAGACATCATGATCAACTACACGCCGTTTGGTCACTCCGACTGGCAGAACATCGTGTCTGACATCAAGCGCTTCGGTTCTGCCGGCAAGAAGACCGCCGTGGTTTCCACCATCAACGGCGACGCCAACGTGCCCTTCTACCGGGAACTGGGTAACCAGGGCATCGCGGCCTCCGACATCCCGGTGGTTGCTTTCTCCGTGGGTGAGCAGGAACTCTCCGGTATCGACACCGGCCCGCTGGTTGGCCACCTGGCCGCCTGGAACTACTTCATGAGCGTGGACAACGACGCCAACTACGACTTCATCGACCAGTGGATCGAGCACACTGGCAACGAGCAAGCGGTAACCAACGATCCGATGGAAGCCCACTACATCGGCTTCAACATGTACGTGGAAGCGGTCAAGAAAGCCGGCACCACCGACGTGGACGCAGTGAAAGACGCCATCATCGGCGTAACCGTACCCAACCTCACCGGTGGCTACGCCGCCATGATGCCCAACCACCACATCACCAAGCCGGTATTGATTGGCGAGATCCAGGACAACGGCCAGTTCTCCGTGGTCTGGGAGACTCCGTCTCTGGTTGCTGGCGATGCCTGGTCTGACTACCTGCCGGGCTCACGGGACATGATCGCCGACTGGCGCAAGCCCATGTTCTGCGGAACCTTCAACACGGCAACCGGCACCTGTGGTGCGTCTGCCGGCGAAATGGCGGCTGCTGACGAATAAGGCACAGCAACCGACATCGCAATACAGGCAACCCGGGGGTAGCGATGCTGCCTCCGGTTGCCACCCCGCACCACGCTTTCAACAGACAGGACACACTCATGAGCATCTGCCGATCGCTCACATTGCTGCTTATCGCCCTGGTTTGCCTGTTGTCGCTGCCCGCAACGGCGCAGGAAGACGACCCTGGCAAGGCCCTGCTGATCAACCTGGCAGACGCGCCAGCGAGCAAAGTGGAAGAGGCGGTGAACGCCATCGTCAGCAGCGGTGATGAAAGAGCCAGGGGCTGGCTCGAAGCCTACGGAAACAACCGCCTGAGCCGGGTAAAAGACACCGGGCAGGTGGTACTGGTACTGAATAACCGGGGCAGGGACTGGGAAATCGCCGATCCGCTGACCAGAGAGAACATGGGTGAAATGTCCCGCCGCGAGCTGGACAGAGTCGCCATCAATAACCGCATACGGGGCCAGCTTGAAGGCATATTGGCCATGCTGGACCTGAACGCCAAAGACCCCGATGTGCGTGAAGCCTCCGCACAGGACATGATGGGCAAAGTTGATGCCTCGCTGGTGGAGCCACTGGAAGCGCGGCTGGCGCTGGAAGAAGACGCTGGCGTACGCAACCGCATTGAAGAGGCCGTGGCCATTTACCGGGTGGGCGAGGGCAACCTGGAGGCCGTGGACGTGCTTGCCGGCAGTCTGCACCCGCGCGCTCGTGCCGCCCTGAACGAAGCGGCCCGCAGCGATAACGAGGCGCTGGCTGCGAGGGCCACCAAAGCCCTGGACAGCATCGAACAGAAACTGAAACTGAACCGCGCCGCCGAGACCCTGTATTTCGGGCTCTCCCTGGGATCGGTTCTGGTGCTTGCCGCCATTGGCCTGGCCATCACCTTTGGTGTGATGGGCGTGATCAACATGGCCCACGGCGAGCTGATTATGCTGGGTGCCTACACCACCTGGGGCATGCAGCAACTCTTCCCCGGCCAGCCCGGCCTGGCTTTGATTCTCTCAATTCCCGCCGGCTTTATGGTGGCGGCCACCGCTGGCATCATCATCGAGCGCAGCGTGATCCAGTACCTCAAAGGCCGCCCTCTTGAAACCCTGCTGGCCACCTTCGGCATCAGCCTGATCCTGCAGCAGCTGGTGCGCACCGTGATCTCCCCCCAGAACCGCACCGTGGTAACCCCGGACTGGATGAGCGGCTCCCTGGTGATCAACGACGCGCTTTCGCTCACGTTGAACCGCCTCTACGTACTGGCCTTCGCGCTGATTGTGTTCGCCGGGCTGATGCTGATCATGCGCAAGACCCGCCTGGGTCTGGAAGTGCGCGCCGTCACCCAGAACCGCGCCATGGCCCGTTCCATGGGCATCCGGGCCACCCGGGTGGACATCATGACCTTCGCCCTGGGCTCCGGCGTCGCCGGCCTGGCCGGGGTGGCGCTGTCCCAGCTCACCAACGTGGGCCCGAACCTGGGCCAGAACTACATCATCGACTCGTTCATGGTGGTGGTGTTCGGTGGCGTGGGTAACCTCTGGGGCACCCTCATTGCCGGGCTCTCCCTGGGTACCATCAACCAACTGCTCGAACCTTGGGCCGGTGCCGTACTCGCCAAGATCATCGTGCTGGTGTTCATCATCCTGTTTATCCAGAAACGGCCGAAGGGATTGTTCCCTCAAAAGGGCCGCGCAGCAGAAGGCTAAGTTATGTGGCTAACAAGACCCCTGCGTGAGCGATCCACGCAAATCTTTTTGGGTGTACTGTTCGCGGCCCTGTTGGTGGTGACTTTCCTTCACCTGTTCATGCCCCAGGACAGCGCCCTGCACGTGAGTGCCTTTACCGTCACCCTGCTGGGCAAATACCTGTGTTACGCCCTGCTGGCAGTGGCAGTGGACCTGGTGTGGGGCTACCTCGGTATCCTCAGCCTGGGCCACGGCGCCTTCTTTGCCCTCGGTGGCTATGCCATGGGCATGTACCTGATGCGCCAGATCGGCGACCGGGGCGTGTATGGCGACCCGGTGCTGCCAGACTTCATGGTATTCCTGAACTGGCAGGAGCTGCCCTGGTTCTGGCACGGCTTCGACATGGCCTGGTTTGCCTTCATCATGGTGCTGCTGGCCCCGGGCCTGCTGGCGCTGGTGTTCGGCTTCCTGGCTTTCCGCTCACGGGTAACCGGGGTATACCTCTCCATCATCACCCAGGCGCTCACCTTCGCCCTGATGCTGGCTTTCTTCCGCAACGAGATGGGCTTTGGCGGCAACAACGGCCTCACCGACTTCAAGGACATTCTCGGTTTCAACCTGCGCACCGACGCCACCCGCCTCGGGCTGTTCATCGCCACCGGCATCGCCCTGGCCATTGGCTACGTGATTTGCCGGGGCATCGTAACCAGCAAACTGGGCCGGGTGAGCGTGGCTTGCCGGGATGCCGAGGCCCGTACCCGCTTCCTGGGTTACCGGGTGGAGCGGGTGCAGCTGTTCGTGTTTGTGGTCTCCGCCATGCTGGCGGGTGTGGCCGGGGCGCTGTACGTGCCTCAGGTAGGAATCATCAACCCCAGTGAGTTCTCACCGCTGTTCTCCATCGAGATCGTTGTGTGGGTGGCCCTGGGTGGCCGGGCAACGCTCTATGGGGCGGTGATCGGTGCCATCCTGGTGAACTACGCCAAAACCGTGTTCACCGGCATCATGCCAGACGCCTGGCTGTTCGCCCTCGGCGGCCTGTTTGTGCTGGTAACCGTGTTCCTGCCCAAGGGCATTGCCGGGCTGCTGCAGAAACGCCGCAAAGCCAAAACCGATGACGACACACCCACCGGGCAGGAGGCCACCGCATGAGCATTTTTCAGGAACTGGCCGACCGCGAGCATGTATTCGAGTTTCTGACCCAGGTGCAATCGCCGGTGGACGTGCGCCACGGCCCCATTCTGTACCTGGAAGACGTGAACGTAAGCTTTGACGGCTTCAAGGCCATCAACAACCTCAACCTCACCATCGACGACGGCGAGCTGCGCTGCATCATCGGCCCCAACGGTGCGGGTAAAACCACCATGATGGACATCATCACCGGTAAAACCCGGCCGGACTCCGGCTCCGTGTGGTTCGGCAGCCGCCACAACCTGCTTACCATGAATGAGCCGGATATCGCCTCCCTGGGCATCGGCCGCAAGTTCCAGAAACCCACGGTGTTTGAAGCCCTCACCGTGTTCGAAAACCTGGAACTGGCCATGGCGGCAGACAAGCGGGTATTCCCCACGCTCACCGCCATCATGAAACCCGAATACCGGGACCGCATCGACGAAGTGCTGGAAATGATCGGCCTGAAAGACCTGCGGGACCGCCTCGCCGGCATCCTCTCCCATGGCCAGAAACAGTGGCTGGAAATCGGCATGCTGCTGATGCAGAAACCCCGACTGCTACTGGTGGACGAGCCCGTAGCGGGCATGACCGAACAGGAAATGGAACGCACCGCCGAACTGCTCACCAGCCTGGCGGGCAAACAGTCGGTTGTGGTGGTGGAACACGACATGGGCTTCGTGCGCTCCATCGCTCGCAAGGTGACCGTGCTGCACCAGGGCAGCGTGCTGGCCGAAGGCACCATGAACCAGGTCTCCAACGACCCGGAAGTAATCAAGGTTTACCTGGGGGAGGAGTCGTAATGCTGAAGATTGCAAAGCTCAACCAGTTTTACGGCGAAAGCCACACCCTCTGGGATCTGGACCTGGACGTACCCCAGGGCCAGTGCACCTGCGTAATGGGCCGCAACGGCGTGGGCAAAACCACCCTGATGAAATGCATCATGGGCGAGGAAACCACCAAGAACGGCAGCATTGAATTTGCCGGCGACGTGGAACTGACCAAAAAGAAGATTGAGGACCGATCACGCCTGGGCATTGGTTACGTGCCCCAGGGCCGGCAGATCTTCCCGCTGCTGACCGTGGAAGAAAACCTGCGCACCGGCCTGGCCGTGCGCAAGGACGGCAGCAAGAAAATCCCCGAGAGGGTGTATGAGCTGTTCCCGGTGCTGAAGGAAATGCGGCACCGCAGAGGCGGTGACCTTTCTGGCGGGCAGCAACAGCAGCTTGCCATTGGCCGGGCGCTGGTGATTGAGCCCAGGCTGCTGATTCTGGATGAGCCGGGGGAGGGGATTCAGCCTAATATTGTGGCGCAGATTGGGGAGGTTATTCGGCGGCTGATTGAGGAGGACGGGCTGACGGTGCTGCTGGTTGAGCAGAAGTTGCCGTTTGCGCGGAAGTATGCGGATCGGTTTGCGATTTTGGATCGGGGGAGGAGGGTTGCTGAGGATGAGATTGCTGGGTTGACGGATGAGTTGATTAAAAAGCATCTCACGGTCTAACCGCTTCCATGAGAGTCAGCTCTGTCTGGGAAGTGGGCTACTTTTTCGTATCGGATGGTTAAGGTTTGATTCCGTTCAAGAACATCGGAATGTAAATTGCGCAACGTCCCATTTGATTACTGTGTCATCTGCGTTGTTTTCGACGCCCCCGACACTCAGGAAAGCGCCGACTTCCTCCTGCGTCACGAAACCCTGGTCGCAGATCGCACTCGGCGTGGAAACCGGTCGCTTCCAGTACACACCGTCCGCAAAAAGTCTCCCTGAACGCGGCGTCAATCGGCGACCTGCAAAGCTTCTGCCTTCAGACAGAAACTGTTTGACCTCTCCCTGTGCATAATCGACGGCTTCCGCCGGCGACAGGATCCCCCTGAAAGCCGGGCCCGGAATCACCAAATCCGACCTGCTGATCATCAAAAATCTCAAAATCTCTGAACAGATGTAAGCTTCCCTGGACGGGATGGAGCGAGAGATTAAGAAAATACGCGGCGAACACCCCTTTGTTTTCGAGAACCTGGACACTGGAGAACGGCTAGAGACTTATTTCAGCTTCATTTTGGAGCGGGCATGCTGCCAGAGCGTCGGCCTGAGAGGATTGCCGAGAGTGCGTAACCGGATTGGATTTTGCGATCGAAGCGAACTTTGGAGGCAAAACCATGAAACTGAGTGGCTCTAACTGTCGGCCTGCTGCCGACCGCAGACACTGCCTTCTAGTCATCCCGGCCATGACAATCTGGCTGATGGTGTGCATATTGAGTAATTCTTGGCGACCGGTGCGGCTGTGGCCGTCGGCATTTATGCGTTGATAGGACATACGCGGGATGGGCAGGACTGACGCTTTTATCGATGGAAATCAGGTCGCCATTCCTTGGAATAACTGGGAAAAATCATCGGCAAAACATGAGGCTGCGTGGCACGGCTTCGCAACTTTTCCGCGCTTAGACTTTACGGAATTTTGTAACGAGAGCAGGCAGGAGGCGCCGGGATGGTCTAGCTTAGGTAGCTAAGTGCTATGGAAGCGCTGATTGTAAAAGACAATGGCCGATAGACTTAAGGCGCAGCATCGAAAGCCTTCGGCTTTGGCGGGCTTGGTGTTTGACGGAAAGTGCATGGAAGAAATCGTGGGATTTTTGGATAAATGGCAGACGCTGGCTGGCGCCACAATAAGCGGCATCATTGCGCTATTGGTGGCATTGCTTGTTGCCTATAAAGCTCGGCGCCAGGAGGACCTTTCTGCGGCAATGCTTTTGGTCGGCAATCTCGTCGCAGTAAGAACAGCAAGTCGAGCGCTAGAAGATTTGGCGAAAGAAGAAAGCATCTCTAACGAAAACCTACCTTATTGGTTGAGTGAAAAGCTGGTGAGGCGACGTATAGCGTTGTCGCCAATGTTTGAGGCTTCGCGTATCAGGCTGATGCCTGTTGATGTTCGCTTGGCTGCACACCTCGAGTTGTTCCAGATGATTTTTACAGACATTGAGGCCAAGCTAGATATGTTGACGAATGACTTTGCCGCATTCGACGCAGTGGAGCAGGCAACGAGAGATCCGGAAGTGTTAAAGGCCGATTGTCGAGCCATCCAAAAAGGGTTCGTAACAGCGGTCGCTCATGCCAAATGTGCGGAACGTATTCTAACGTTGAAAGTGTTGAGCAACTGGCCAACATTCCATACCGTGAGAATGATGTTGAAAAAGACAAGTGAAGAGAGAGCATGCAAAAACCGGTTAGAAAGGCCATAAGGCCAAACAACAAAACTCGACCGACTAAAAAAGCTGCGCGATTTCCCGTTGGCTTATTTTAGGCTTGTGCACAAATTGTATTCAGGCCATATATATTTAGGTAATTGCTGTATATATTTTATTCTAAAAGCATAAATAAGGATATCTCGTGACCCTCAGTATTCTGCATCTAAGCGATATTCACATTAAGAATGGCGATGAGTTGATTTTAAATAGACCTGATTTAGTTGCTAAATCTATTTACGACATCTCACGAGAAAGTGACTTGGTCCTTATTGTGGTTTCGGGCGATGTGGCATTCAGTGGTAAGAAAAATGAGTACGATTATTCGGATTCCTATTTAACTTGTATAAAAGAAAATATACAGAAAGACTGTGACGTGGATGTTGATTTTATTATTGCGCCTGGGAATCATGATTGCAACTTTGATGACTCAGACTCAATAAGAGATATAATAATTGACTCAGTAATATCGGATCCTAATAAAGCCAGAGATTATTCTGTTATTGAGAAGTGTACTTCCGTACAACGAAACTTTTTTGATTTCAGAGAAAAGTTGACGGATAAAAAACCTGTTTTTGATAGTAGTCTATGGACGAGCTACGTGCACGAGATCGGGGATGACAATTACATTTTTTCCGTGATCAATGTTGCCTGGATGTCACGAATATCTGAAGTTCAAGGTGATCTTGTATTCCCTACTGAAACATACCCTGAAGTGCTTGATGAATATGACGGAATTAAAGTTGCAATAATCCATCATCCCCTCAATTGGTACACACAAGAGACTTATCATCCGTTTCGAAAAATGTTACGTGAAAAATTCGATGTATTGATTTCCGGGCATGAGCATATTCCCACTTCAAGCGATGTTGTTTCGAGTAGTAACCGGTCTTTGGTTTTTGAAGCTGCGGCTCTAAATCCCCATGAGGACGTTGATTCTGGATACTCCTCGATTCATATTAGTGCCAAAGCTAGAAAAATATTTGAAAGAAAATTCTTGCTAAATGGCTTGGAGATTAAAGTTGTAGATGAGAATGAATTTGATTTCGATGATATTTCTGGCAGAAATGAAAATAAAAAGTTAAAAGCTAGCTTTATAGAGACTATTACCGACGCCGGCGGTCCATTCACCCATCCAGATAAAAGTGAAATTTTCGCGAATGATATTTTTATATTTCCAGAGCTAGAAAGAAAAATTGATGGGCCGAAGGAAACGATGGATTCATCGAAACTTGTCCCAGTAAAGGGCGTTGAAAAAAAGATATTGATTCTTGGCGAAGAAAAGTCTGGGAAAACCTTTCTCTTTCAGAAATACTTTATTTATGCGCATGAAAATGGTCTGGCTCCACTCTTCGTTCGTTCAGGTGATATAAAGAGTCAAAATGAAGCAGGTTTCAAAAAGGCAATATCGTCTGCGGCTGCTCGCCAGTATATAGATGTTGGTGAATTTGAAGGGAGCAGTTTAGAGGATCGGGTTTTATTCCTAGATGATATTGATGGGTTAAGAGGCGGTGCTAAAAATAAGTATAAACTTCTTTCTTTTCTCGATAGGCAGTTTGGGAGTATATACTTGAGCGGAAGCGAAGACATCGAGTTATCTGAGTTGGTAGACATGGATGCGGCGAAAGCGCTTGAAGACTTCGACAGTTATTCTATTAAAAGTTTCGGGCACCGCATGCGTCACAAGCTAATAAAGAATTGGTGTTTATGTGGCTCGATCGAGACGAACAAACAACTTGATCAAAGGGTTCATGGCATAGAGACGCTGTTAAATACAGTAATCGGAAAGAATTTGGTTCCGCCGCGACCGCTATACCTACTAATACTATTGCAGAGTTGTGATAGTAATAACGAAGGTGATTTAGAAAGTTCTGGGTTTGCATATTATTATCAGTATTTAATAACAAAGAGCTTGAAAGAGCATGGCGTTCGCAATACTGAGTTAAACGAAATTTTCAATTACCTTTCGCAGCTGGCATGGTTTTTCAAAAACGAGGGGGTTGATGAGGTAGATGTCGATAAGTTGAGGTTGTTTAACCAAGCTTTTTGTAAAAAGTATACGACTGTCGATTTTGATTCAAGAATAAAGCTATTGGTCCACTCTAAGATTCTGAGTAATTTTGGTAAATCATATTTCTTTCAATATCCTTATATTTATTATTTCTTTCTGGGTAATTATTTGGCAGTAAACATTTCCGACTCTGAAGTAAGGGATTTGGTCTTAAGTTGTTGTCGTACCCTTAATTCTAGGGAGTGCGCTAGTACCATTTTGTTTTTGTCACATCATGTTAGTGATACTTGGTTGGTAGACCAGATAATGACCTCTCTTAACCAGTCCTTTGGAGACTCCACTCCTATTATGCTTGGAAAGGATGTGGAGTCTCTGAATAGTTTGGTTGATTCGTCAATTGAGTTGATTATTTCGGATATAAATGTACCTGAGGCGCAAGAGCAGCAACGTCAGGTTGCAGATCATGTTGAGGATAATGAGCAAGATGGCACGGAGGACGGCCCAGAGGAAGTGAAAGAAATAGTTGCGGAACTTCAGCATCTTCTTAAAACCTCTGAAATACTTGGACAGATAATCAAGAATTACTATGGTTCGCTTGAACGTGAGAAGAAGAAAGACTGTCTAAAGGAAGTTTTTGAAGGCCCTCTGAGGATGCTTAGATTTATTTTTGATAAGCTGCTAAGAGATCCGCAGCTTTTTGTTAAAGAGTTAGAGACAACGTTGGAAGAACGGGGAGAGGGAAAAAGTTCCGCCGACAGGGAAGCCATAGCTAGAAAAGTTGCTTTTAATATTATCGGCATGATTTGTACTGGAGTTGTTTTAAAGACAGGGCAGTTCGTCGCCTCGGATAAATTAAATGAAGAAATCTCTGAACTTGTTCTAGAAAATCCCTCTAATTCTTTCGATTTGATTGAAGCCGCTTCGAGACTTTCTCGACCGGGCGCGCTGCAAGTACCGAAATTGACCAAGCTTTCAAAAAGTTTGGAGAAGAATAATTTTGCATTTACGGTTTTTCAATCACTGATTGTTTATTATCTTCATATGTTTCATACCTCTGAAAAGGAAAAGCAACAGCTTTGTCAGATCGCAAAAATTAAGTTAAGTGCCGCACGCTCAATAGGTTATGGAAAGGGTTTGGAAAAGAATTCTTAGTCGGGGACATGAAACCGGGACAGATTTATTTATTCTGCTGGAAACCAGTAATCAGATAGTTTGGAAGTCATAGGTGCGCCTCAGGATCCATCCTTTGGTGCAAGACCCGAAGAATGATAACGGACTGATTGTGCGTATCCTTTTCCATTCTGAGATAAAACTGATGGGGTGAAGATTTACCTTCCCTTGCAAGCGGATAGGTAGCGATTCCGGACCGGATGTCAGACCTGTGTTTCAGAAGTGGCGCCAGGTTTCCGGCTTCTTCAAGCTCCCTAATCGCCCTTTCGATTTGCTCGATATATCTATTCAGTTGCAGTGTGCCGAATTCTTCAAGGGTGGTTTCGAGAATATCGTCGAGATCGACTAGAGCAGCATCTGTGAGAATAACCTTCCATGGTTTCATCGTAATCAGGTATCCCGTTTCTTCCTGATGGCTTGCTCCGCACGCTCAGAAAAGTAGGTAGCGAACTCGTCACCCGTAAATGTTCTGGTTCTGCCAGCCTCCAGGTCTTCCTGGCCCGCATCGATGGCGGCTCTCAGGTCGTTCATTTTGGTGACATATCGGGACTCGGCTTCCTCGACCATTCTCAGACCGGCTCTAAGTACCTCGCTCGCATTTTGATAACGGCCCGAGGCAACCAGGTGATCGACTACCTGGGATTGATGGTCCGTCAGTACTATGTTTCTCGTCGCCATGAGGGTGATCCTGTCAGCATTACATTGGCATAATATGCCAATGCATCGGTTTCCTGTCTAGGAGGAAACCAATAACAGGGACCAATAACCATAACCGGGACAGATTTATTTTCCCGATTTATTTTCCCTCCCTGGAGACAGGTTCCGCGGCCTTTTCCGGAAAGATATCCTCGCCGCCGGCAATACCGGTCAGCTCGGACACTCAGCCAATGCCGGTGATCATGGGGTCACCCCATTCTTCGAAATACACGCGTGGTCGGTTGTGTTTGGGCTTTTCCTTCCGGGCTTTCTCTGGCCGCACTATATCTTGTAATTCCTCTCGCGGGTCATGCCGCGAGATCCGAACGGTTAACGGGAGCCACACATTGGTTTACCGTGTAGTTAGATGAATGCGATGCAAACAAGGGAGAGGGCGATGATGGCACCAGGTGATCAGCTTCGCGTGTTCTACGATGGCGCCTGCCCGAGCTGTGTCAAGGATCGCAGGCTCTATGAGCGACTCGCGGGCAGGACCGGCGAATCGGTGGAGTGGGTGGATATCACCGGCCGTGATGAGGAGTTGAAGGAATGTGGTATAGACCCGCAAGCAGCGCTTCAGGAGCTCCATGTGGAGGATGGCCAGGGCAACATCCACCGCGAACTGGATGCCTATATCCTGTTGATGTCGCGGGTCTGGCTGCTGAAACCGTTTGCCTGGCTGATTGGTTTGCCGGTGATTCGGCCAGCGCTGGCGAAGCTTTACCACAAATGGGTGAGCGTGCGGCTGGAGAGAACCGGGCGCATGCCGGATTCAAAGGAAACGCAGAGAAGCATCGAAGCGCGCAAGGCCGAGGTTGAAGCTGAGGAAAGCGCGGAGGACAGAGAGACGTGGTAGGGGGCTCGGAAACCGGAAAACCGGGACAGATCCCTTATTGCGGTTATTTGGGTAAACTGGCCCGTTTTTCCGGAGACATTCTCTTTTCCCACTCAGCCTCATCGCTTGGCGCTGGCAAATTTGATATTGAAGCAATGAGCTATCCTGAGACTCTCGACCTTCAAGCATGCGAGCCAAACAATGATCGAAACGCCCCTGGAATTTCAGAGCGACGGTACAACCTGTCGCGGTGTTCTCTATACGCCGGATGCCGACAGTAAAGGGTTACCGTGTGTCGTCATGGCCCATGGTTTTGGGCTGACTCATGCCAGTGGTCTGGCACCGTTCAAAGAAGCTTTCTGCAATGCGGGATACGCGGTCTTTGCCTTTGACTACCGCCATTTCGGTGACAGTGATGGCCAGCCACGGCAGACGCTGAGCCCCCGGAAGGAAGTGGCAGATTGGCTGGCGGCACTGGGTTTTGCGCGGCAGCTGGATCGTGTCGATGGCAGCCGCATTTGCCTGTGGGGAACGTCGTTTTCTGGCGGGCTCGTGATTGCGGCCGCGGCAAAGGATGGAAACGTGCAATGCACCATCTCTCAATGCCCGATGATGGATGGTTTGGCGTCTTTGCTGGGGGTTGTCGGTTATGCCGGCCTCATGCAGGCGATGCGACTGACCTGGCACGGAACGGTTGACTGGCTTCGTCGTGGGCTGGGGATGTCTCCCCGATATATTGCGTCGGCCGGCCGCCCCGGCGAGTTCTGCGGTCAAAGCGGCCCAGAGAATGCCGAACGCGGAAGTGAAGCACTATCCGGTGGGTCATTTTGATGTCTATCGGGGCGAAGCTCTGGATCGGTCCATCGAAGATCAGCTGGATTTCCTGTCCCGGTTTTTCAAACAAATCGGAGCCCGAAGTGATTAAGCCCAGTTGTTACAGTTGCCGAAAAAGATTTGAGCCGTCTGAGCTCCGGGTCTCTTACTCGAAAAACTACTGTGAACGCTGCGGTGTTGGTCTGTTTGGTGAGGATTATTTCAGTTTCAACGCCAAGCCCGCCCCAACTATCCGAAAGAACCTGGCTGTCCATTTTGCAGTGCTTCTTTTCGGGGTTGCTGGTTTGTTGTTATGGCTTTTGACTGACTGGTGAAGTGAAAACCGGGACAGATCTATTTTCAGCCCTACACTTCCAGACAACAGTTATCTTCTCAACTGTCAGAGTGGGAGAGTCACAATGCAGGACTACGAACTCTATTACTGGGGCCTGACGTCTGAAAACAACAGAAGTGGACCTGGAGTCCTCTATGAAAACCGCCCAACGCCGCGGCAGTTCTCTTCCCAGCCCTGATTTTGCGCGCCTGCAGGGTGTCTGGCGTTCCCAGGGTTACGGCACTGTGTTGCTGATCGAGGAAGATTGGTACACCCTTTTTGAAGAAACCAGCATCAGCTGCCTGAAGATTCATGCGGGCAGTATTGAAGAACTTGGCCACTATTACGAAGATTTGGCGGTATCCCCTGGTGGCCAGGCGTTCAGTGCCCATCGGGTAACTGGCGTAGCACGTATCAGATTCCGTCGCCTGAAAGGATTGCCCGCCAGTGTCACTGAAAGTCACAGGCACAGGGCAAAGGATCCGCAATACAACTTTGACGTTTTCTGGCGAACCTTTCACGAGCAATACGCTCTGTTTGAACTCAAGGGTGTGGCCTGGGACCGGGCGCATCATGACTATAATCCCCAGATTAACGCGAACACATCACAGGAAACGCTCTTTGCCATCATGGTTGCGATGCTACGGCCCCTGAAGGATGGCCATATTCGTCTGCATTCACCCTGGGGTCATTACAGCGCCGGTGCCCAGCCGGCGCTCTTCAGGCGGCTGACACAGGAACTTGAAGACGCCAATGATGACCGGGAGCTCACCAGCTACCTGGGCGATCTCAAAGAGTTGGCGCGTGACGTGATCCATGAGAATTATCTCGCAAGCTCCGTTAGCCATGGCGGCAACCGGCTGGTGGAGTGGGGGCGCCTTAATGACCTCATCGGTTACCTGAATATCCGTGCCATGGCCGGGCAAAGCGGCAAGTCAGGCAAACCGGCTGCGGATCTCAGTGCGGTCGATAGTGTGATGAAGAGGGTGCTGGCAGATGTTGGCGAACTCCCCAATCTGGTGGTCGATCTTCGCAATAATGGTGGGGGGTACGATGGTGTCGCACTGCGCTTTTCAGCGTACCTGATGGATCGCAAACGGCTGGCTTTCACCAAGTCAGCCCGTCATGGCAATGGATTCACCGGAAAGCAGTCTGTCCATATCACGCCTGTCAATGAGACTTACCAGGGCAACCTGTTTGTGCTGACCAGCGAGCTAACGGCCAGTGCCGCAGAAATCTTCGTGCTCTCATTGCTGCAGCATCCCCGTCTTACTCTTATTGGCGAGCCTACCCAGGGCATCCTTTCCGACACGCTCGAGCGCCATCTGCCAAATGGCTGGCACCTGACCTTGTCCAATGAAATCTACCGGGCCTACGATGGTGAGATATACGAAGATGTCGGCATCCCGCCACACATCCGTCTCAAGTACCTTGGCCGAAAAGGGCGCGAGGAAGGCAAAGACCCGATGCTGGAGCGGGTAATTAAGCTGGTCGGCGGGTGATGGTTGAAGTATTAATCAGAAAACCGGGACAGATCTATTTCCCCTGTCTTGCCGGTGCGACCGGCAAGGAGTATGCGGATCACGCGAGCCTAAAAAGTAGAGCGATAAATCTCCGTCCCGAAATTGGCCGCAACCTGATGCCGGCAAGCCATCCCATCGAACTGCAGCTGTTTGTCGCGAAGTGCCTGAGCGATCTTATCCAACGAGTGCTTCAGCCAGCCTCGGGTAAAGACTGAAATCCCCATTGTTAATCCGGTCACCAGTTCCTTCATCCTGTTGTTGCATTTGATCAGTTCTTCCATGGCTTGCTCGACAACCTCTGCGGTACGTTCGTTCAGGTTCGGCTTTAAGCCCCGCAATTGGTTATCGTCGAAGAGTATGTTGATGACCGTCATGAGGTCATCCTTTTCCTGCCTCGTAAGCATATTAATGTCCCTCGATTCCTTTCAGGATTTCGTTCTCGATGTCTTGCCAGCTGAAGTTGTCCAGTACCAGCTGAGTAAACAGGTCCGGCTTTCCCGGTGAGGTGAGCATAATGGTGGTTTTTGTGGGGCTGAAGGCAATGTAGGCGGTGAGGTCGCCAACGGTTACCATGCTGTTTTCCTTCTCTTCCGCAGGCTCCAGCGTCATTCTGATTATGCCTTCAAGCTCCCTCCGGAATTCAGGGTCCTGAATGGAACTCAGGTCGCGCCGGAAGATAAAGCCCGGTGCCTGGTTCATCTGAATGGATGGATTGCCCCAGTCCTCCGGTGTGACCACTGTGGCAAAGAGACTTTTCTGGCCGGCGTAGAAGATCATTTCTCCGTCGCTGCCAATAAATGATGCGTTCGCAAGGGTCTCCAACGGGAGCCTGACGGGGTGGCCTGCTCGGCCGATGGTGACTACGGGTGTCTCGGTTCGCGGCTCAGGAGTTTCGAGCTTAATGAGATTCGAAGAGGATGCGCAGGCCGCTGCTGAAAGACAGAGCAGCAACGCGAGAGCGGTTGCACTAAAACGTTTCATTTTCCGGTTCCTTTGGAGGTTTTCAGTCCGTTGGATGCAAGGTTACTGTTTGGATGGTGTGATGGAAAGGTTTGGTCTGGCGTCATATTTGTGGGGAAGTCGTCCCCAAGAGCAATTTCTTCCGCTGCAACCACCCGCGCTGTGATTCCTCCGTGCCCGCCCATAAGCTCACCGCGTGTGGGGCGGATTCCGACTAGGGAAACCGCTACACATCTATTTCTCGGAGGATATAACGACATAGAATTGGCGAATGATATCGACTGTGTGTTTAGGTGGCACCCAGGTAACAAGCTCACAGCTCCTCAGAGGTAAACTTGGCGAATAAGCATCTTTTGGAAGGATTTTCGGCGTCATTTTGCCACGCGCTTCTGGTTGTATTCCTTGCTTTGCCTGGTGTCTCGATGGGAAGCAACAGTTTGAAATTCGCGTTCGGCGAAAAGTCACCGCCTTATAGTTCCTCGCTCGACGAGAGGGTTGTCGGGTTGTTTCCGGATTTGGTGCAGCTGACGTTCAGTTTCATCCCCGCCTATAGCACGGAACATGTGGTGGTGCCCTGGGCCAGGGCGCAGTACAACGTAAGGCTCGGCCTCACCGATGGCCTTCTCACTTATCCCTCGGAGGCGCGAGAGGAATACGCCGTCTTTTCAGCCAGGCCGCTCTTCACGCAGAACTTTGGTCATCTGGTTTACTCGGCTGACAACCCCAACATAGACCTGATCGAATCGGCTACCAGCTTTGCTGACTTGTCCAGTCTGACGGTGATCGTTGAAAGGGGCTCCCAATGGGAAGAGGACAATATTCCCGGCTATCTGGAGCGCGAGCCGGGCCGGGACATGAAAGCGATGATGCATCTTCTGATGCTGCGGAAGGCCGGCGATTTTATGGTGCAGCCCGCTGAAGACGCCCGATTCATCGCTCGACAACTTGGCTATTCGGAGAAGCTGAAGGTTCGAGAGGTTGATTTTATTCCAAATTCCCAGATCCCTTTCCACATTGGCGTTTCGAGGCAGCTTCCGTCCGCTATGGACGTGATCAATCAGGTTGATGCGGTCATGCAGGATCCTGACTTCCAGTCACAACTGAACGCTTTGATCGAAAGTTATCGGTAACGCGGTTAGAACCGTTAAAACCGCGACGGATTAAGTTTCTGGGTTTCTTTGAAGACTCGGAGCTAATCTGGGTCACTACCAAGCCGCTCTGCAATTCAGTTAGTATCATTCGCCAGTCCACAGGGCGGGTTCTGTGGTTAAAAAGTAAAGTAGGGAAACGACAAGGAATCTACAATGCGAAGGAAACGCACAACAGACTGGCCGCTGCTCTGGTCAGCCGTGAAAGATCATGCTGGCGCTTTTTTCACCCTCCTGATCATAGGGCTGATATTCGGATTTGTCGGGGGCGGAATTTTCTTTCTTGGCTTTGGTGAAGCAGGGGCCATGGTTTTCGGTGGATTCTTTGCGCTGATCGGTTTGGCTCTGTTTGTCTATGCCTTTGTGAGCGCCCACTCAAGCATAGGTTACTACTACGGTCAGGCACTGCTGAGACAGTACGGCAGGGACGTGGATGGCGTTCTGACCCGGAAAGAGGCGGATTGCCAGTTGCACCAGGTTCTCGACAATAACAACAGGGTGAACGGTGAGTATTACAGCTGCAATCTGCTTGTTGAATTTGATTTCCAGTTCAACGGACGCAACCACAGTGGGGCTTTTTATCTGAACAAGGCTGATCTGTTCGATAAACTTCGCGAAGGGGATCGATTGCCGTTAAAGGTGTTGCGGCTGGACCCTTCGGTTCACAAGGTCCGGGAGCGGCGGCTCGCCAACATGCTCAAGGGGCGTGAACCCGAGCAACCTTCTCAAATTCCCTCTGGCGCCGAGATTACCCAATTGGCGTGAGTGAATCTTCAAATGCAGCAGCAACAGGGAAGCTGGGACAGGTTTATTTCCTGTCCCGATATTCTGGAAAGTCGGTACAAATCTATTATTTGGGTAGCCTGGCCCGCTTTTCTGGCGTCATTTCTCGTTCCCACTCGGCTTCCTCTCCCGGCGCTGGCAGAAACCGGCCAAATTCGATCATCTGAGTGGCGGGAATGTCCTGCAGATAGATCCAGATCTCCTCAGCCGTTATGCCCGCAATTCGCACTATCTCGTCCAGCATCTGGCTCATCAGGGCCTGCTTGACCTCGGTACTGCGGCCTTGCCGCACCAGGCCATGAACATACACCTGGGGCTCCTGGTTCACGGTGCCACCCACAAAGTGCTCACCCTCATTTGTAGCAAAAAACAGAACCTGGGCAAAGAAACGGGGCGCGCCGGTTTGCGTGTTATGGGCCGTTGTTATGGCCTCCGCTATCTGTGATTTCTGCTGCTGCGACAGGGAAAGGTTCGCGACCGTGACGGTATAAGTGGGCATGGGGAAGTCCTACCGGGAGTGACATGGTTTTACCTGTTCTGGCCGACATTGAGAATCAGGTGGTCTTGTTTCACTATAGCAACGCTTACCGGCATGGCTATGGCCATGGCCATGGGCACGGGCCGGGTGGGCGCAATTGGGGAATCTGGAGGGCGTAAGCATGCAAATCGGAGTGATCGCAGACACCCACAGCAAAATGCGTCCCGAAGCCCTGGAGGTTTTGAAAGGCTCGGACCTGATCCTTCATGCCGGTGATGTTGGGCGAGACGAGGTTCTGGATGCGCTGGAGGCGATCGCGCCGGTGGTTGCGATCCGTGGCAATATCGACAAAGCAGGCCGCGCCGCGACGCTTCCCGATATTGAGGATCTGGAATTCCTCGGCCACGCCTTCTACATGCTCCACGACGTCAAAACCCTCGACATGGATCCGCAGGGCCGTTACCGCGCGGTCATCGCCGGCCATTCCCACAAGCCCCGTAACGAGTGGGTTGGCGATGTGCTTTACTTCAATCCAGGTGGCGCCGGGCCCCGGCGATTTACCCTGCCGATCACGGTGGGGCGGCTGCAGGTGAGTGAAGACGGTGTGGTGGGTGAGATTATTGAACTGCCGGTTTGATCGGTTGGATAAATCGAAAATGATCAAGGCGTTCGAGGCGCACATCTTCTTCGATGATCAGGATGTGCATCTGGAGCCTGCTGCAAAATATAGCCCTGCGGGGAAGGTGCCTTACAGGTCCGGATCGCCTTTGAAGGATTCTGAGAAACAATAGAGAACTTGGGCATTGTAGATTCTTTGTTTACTATTGCGGACCAGGTTGCCAGTGACGGCAGCCATATAAAATGGATAAACCTTCAAGGATGGAAGGAATAAAGGAATGAGCAAGAAAGTCGTATTGTTGGGTGATATGGGCACCGATCATGAGGGTTTCCCTCCCACACCCGTTATCGCCGGCTCCCCCAATGTGTTGATTGACGGCAAACCCGTTGCCCGCGTTGGCGATCCTCTCGCGCCACACTCCAAGCCCAAACACCCTCCCCACCCGAGAGCGATTGTCGCAGGATCGGCAACGGTGCTGATCAATGGCATTCCCGCAGCGGTGACTGGCGGTTCCATTTCATGCGGGGGTGTGACCATCGGCAGTGGCAGCGTTGTGATTGGGGATATGCATAAACCGGCGCCTTTCTCTGGTGTCTCGCCGGCGCCGTTGAAGCGTGCTTCAGGGAAGGAGTCATCTTATGTTCGTCATTCTGGTGACAGCACGGACGCCACCTTATCATCGGCCGCCAACGGTCCAGCGAATATTGCAGATGGCGCGACGGCTGGCGTGGCGGCAGCACCCAGTGTGTCCGGTCCACTCCCAATTACTTCTGAACGGGAAAGTATCGTCGAACCTGGCTACCATGTGGTCCGGAGCCCTATGAGCAGAACGCAGTTGTTGACTGCATTGTACGGAGACGCATCCGCAAAGCCGGATCACTTTGATCGGTTGAACCCGGGCCTCGGCGACAGGGTTCTGCCGGGAGAGATGATTGTCCTGGGTGACCCGGAAGGAAAGGCGTGTACCACGGAAGAAGCTGATCTGATGGAGGTGGCGGCACAAGTAAATGCTCAGGTTCGGGCGCTCGATCCAGGCGAGGCGCAGTTTATCGTCGATTACTACGATCTGCTGGAAGCGGTCACTTCGACAGGGTCGGCGGGTTTGGGAGCTGGCGCAGTGATGGTCTCGAAGCAGATCAGGGTGATTGAGACGACTTTGAAGGAAATCGAGCAGCTTTATGAAGAAAGTTACCTGAAACATGGTCATCTTAACCATTCCGATTTTTTTGAGAGGAGGCAAGCTTCTTTCAAAAAACTGGACTTTGCTCTCGGGAGCCTGGCACGCAAAGGCATGTCACTGGATGATGATCCGAAGTTGAAACGGGCGTTGGGACTGTCATCGAAAAGCATTGTTAATCATTGGAGGAAGGCTGGAGTCGATGGGATCCCTGGTTACGCCACTCATTATGAGCGGCTGGCAATTGGTGCAAAATATGCCCGGAACGTCGGTTATCTTGGCATCACACTGGACGTTGCTCTGTCTGCTTTGAAGATTCATGAGGCTTGCACGGCGGGAGATCAGAAGGCTTGCCAAGTGGTGTCCTATCGGGAGGGGGGTAAACTGACAGGTTCAATGATTGGCGGTACCCTTGGTGCGGGTGCCGGGATCGGATGCTTAGCTTTCGCGGTCACCTCTGCTGGAGTAGGAGGTGTGGCCTGTGCAGTGATTGTTGGCGGACTCGGTGCAGCTGGAGGCGGCGCATTGGTTGGTGAGATTGGCGAAGGCGCGGGTGAAGTTTTGAGGAAGGCGATCCATGAGTGATGAACAATTGATCATTCTGGCTGAGGTTACTTTGGTTGTCTCTCTCGGGGTTAGCTTGGTTTTACTCTTTCTGATGATAACGCTGTTTTTTCGAAAGATTGAGCAGGTGGAGCAAAGAATTGCAACTCCTGGTAAACAATTAGATGGTGTTCGTAAGATCTGGGGTAATGGTCCGATTGGGCGCTGGATGAGGGTGCTTCATATATACGCGTTTTTCGTTTATCGGAATATTCCCCGTGTCGGTAAGCGCATAGAGGCGCGCATGGGGGACGAGCTCGAACCTTTACCCCTTTCTCTAAAGCTCTGGGCAATTTTGCCTTTCACGGCTTATGCACTTGTTGTACTCGCGTTTTTCTTGTCTGGTTGTTACCTCGGGCTGCTTGACTCATGAATGAATACGAGCAGCGATTAGCGCAAATGGAGGAGGTATTTGCGATCACCGGCGCTGCTTCGCTCGTTCTTGCCATCATTCTGATGTTCCTGATGGTTACGTTTTTTTTCCGAAAAACCGAGGAAGTTGAACGGAGAATTGCAACGCCGGGCAAACAACTGGATAGCATTCGCATTATCTGGGGAAACGGCCCAATTGGTCGATGGATGAGAATTTCGCATGTTTACGTGTTCTTTCTATTCAGGCACCTGCCGCGAATCGGGCCGCGGATCGAAGCCAGAATGGGTGACGAGAATGAACCGCTTCCGCTTTCGCTGAAATTGTGGGTGATTGTGCCTTTCTCCGTGTATGCGGTCTCAGTGGTTTTGTTTTTTTTCACCGGTTGGTACTTGGAGGCGTACGACTAGCGGAGGCGTCCGGAGTCGCGTTCATGAAGCTCAAGGAGGAGCGATATGCCTGTCAAATACGTACGGGGCCACAAAAAGGCGCTCGCTGTTAGCGGAGTGATCCTGGCCATTGTCCTGACATTATTTCCGATGATCTATCGCACCTCGGCTTTCGGCTCGGATGCTTGGGGGCTCACAGTTATCGCGCTTCTTGATCCTGAAGAAATGCCGTGGAGTCCTTTCGACTCCGATAGCCTGGCGATCAGGCCTGCAGTAGCGTATTGGCTTTTAATGCATTCCGACTGGCCATATGAGCGATGTGGAAAAGCGATGAGCGGCTGTTCGCAACCCCTGATCAATTTCGTGGGCGCATCGTTAGATACACACGATGCTGATTCGATCATGAGGAGACGTGGTTACGCGTTGCTTCGACATTTTGCGGCAAGGGGAGAGCCCGTTAACGGCTATTACCAAGGGCTTGCACCGGTGCATGAGGCGGTACTGTACGCCAATAATGACTACCTACATGCATTGCTACGCCTGGGAGCGGATCCGGAACTACCGATTGATAGCCCCGAAAAGGCTTTCCACGGTTTTAACGCTTTCGAGTTTGCTGCGTTCTTGGAGTCGCGGAATCAAGAGGCTTATCGAGACGTCCGGAGAGAGCTTGAAGCCTATGCTCATCAAACACATTTCTCATCCGGGGTCCCGAACTGATCAAACTCAGTTGTTACAGTTGTCGGAGAAAAATCTAAGCCGTCTACGCTGACAGCTTCAACGACCTTGCAGCTGCCCCACATAAGCAGCGATAAAAGCAGTTTCCTGAAAGGCCTTCAAACCCGTCTCGGCAAACGCAATGGGCAGCGGGTTGGCTGACAGGGTGGACTTGATCAGTGCCGGGGGCAGCAGGGTCACATTCAATTCAACACCTGTGATCAGTTGAATGGCCGCTTCCATTTTGAAGCTGATGGCACCGCCGGCAAATTTGCCTTTGGGCATCCGTTCTTTGATCGCCACACTGCTGACCCCGTACTCGGCCATTAACGTTGCAAAGGCCGCCTGGAACTGCTGCAGATCTTCACGGCTATGATTTTTCGGCAGTGATAGTTTGCGCACCTTGCACTCCGGCAGGTTGAACTGGCCCCTGTCCATATTCAGCAAACACACCACCGCATCACTGCCAGTCAGCTCAACCCCGCAAATAATCATAGCCATTGCCCTCTATGCCCCGGCTGTCGTTAGCCGCAGCACTTCTTGAATTTGAGTCCACTACCGCAGTTGCAGACGTCGTTTCGGGAGGGCGGTTTTACCGTGGTGACCGTTCCTCCTTTATTCAGGATAGCGGTGAGCTCGTTGATGGATTCAACGGCGCCCTCGCGGGTATCAACCGAAATAGTCGCATGCAGCTTCGCCCCGGCCACCTGTGCCTCAACCTCCTGCTTGCGCGCCTCACTGGTAACCACCAGCGTGAGCGGGTACTTCTTGCTGCCGCTCTTCTGGCTGGCGTTGGTCTGAAAGCCGCCGTAAGCGGTGTGGTGCTGGCGTGCGTCCTGCCGGCCCTTGAAGAAAAATTTGTCTGACATGCTGAGATCCTGATGGGAAGAATGCCCGGGCTACTGCCGGGTGGAGTCTTTTAGCATGGTTGTGGGAGCGGGGATATAGGGAGATATAATTTCCTGAATCGAGAAAGCCGGGACCGGCTGGTCTCGATTCTGGCTGCCTGCCGCGGGATGTGATGGCCTCCTGTCTCCTACCAAAGTTATGTCCGTTCTCTCATTCCGTAGGATATGCAGCGGGGTAGTGGCTCTGAAACAGTAGTCGGTGAACAATAACAAACGAGGAGATGACCATGGGCCAATATCAGGGTAGATGTTTTTGCGGGGCCGTAAAATTTCAGGTCAACGGAGCGCCAGAGGCAATGGGTTATTGCCATTGCGATTCCTGCCGCCGTTGGTCTGCGGGCCCGGTCAATGCGTTTTCACTCTGGCCAACCGCTAGTCTTGAGATCTTATCTGGCGCCGACCAGGTAGGAGAGTTTCATCTCACGAAGCAGAGCTACCGGAAATGGTGCAAGCAGTGTGGAGGCCATGTGTTTACAAACCACCCGGCTTGGGGGCTCGTGGATGTTTACGTGGCTAATCTTCCGGACCTCAAGTTCGAGCCTGCGTTGCATGTGCACTACCAGGAATCGGTGCTGCCGGTACGGGATGGCCTGCCCAAGATGAATGATGTCCCCGCTGAGATGGGGGGGTCGGGTAAGACGCTGCCGGAGTGAAACGTTTGTCTGAAAACCGGGGCAGATCTATTTTTGACGGGTGTGATATCCCGTCAGGCCCCGCCGTCAATTTAGTTGGCTGAGCCCAGCCTGCCGCAGAGAACCCCACCACCAATGCTATTTGTTGCTTCCTACAGCCACTCTTTTGGATGACGTTACTTAAAAGGCGGCTATAAGGGTCCGATTGATGGCCTGTCCGTTGAGACATGCTGTCGCACATTTCTGAATGCCTGCGACATTGTGTTGTCCCTTAGCCAGCTCAAGTGTCTTCTAAATTCTTCAACGTAATGAATTTTAACAACTTTGCCTTCGGGGCACAGGCTTTGCCTTTAGTCGAGAGAGGCATGTAGGCGCTGAGCCAAAAATAACATTAGCAGCCTCTTTAACCGGAACAATAAAGGATCAAACGATGAGCATAAAACCAATTCCAAGTTGTAGGGCGTTAGTGTCGGCGGTTGCTTTGGCCAGCTTGGGGCTTGCCGGCTGCGCGACTGCAAGTTCGGGGGCGAACTGGGTAGCGTATGACGGCGATAAAACTGGATCGAAATTCTCTAAAGCGCCGCTGGTTACCAAAGACAGTGTCGAAAATATGGAGGTGGTATGGGAGTGGTCCATGCCAGACAATCAGGTATGGAAAGATAACCCTGATCTAATTACTTGGATGAACCAGTCTACGCCCTTGGCAATTGATGGCGTTCTCTATTCCAGCTCGCCGATGAGCTTTGTTTCTGCCATTGATGGTGAAACAGGCGAAACGCTATGGACCTATGATCCAAAGGCCTACACGCTTGGAACCCCGCCTAACCTGGGGTTTATCAGCCGTGGTTTGAGCTATTGGGAAGAGGGCGAAGATAAACGAATCATTGCTGGCACGAGCGACGGTTACCTAATTGCTTTGAACGCCGAAACGGGGAAGCCGATTGATTCGTGGGGGGAAAACGGGAAAGTCGACCTGACGAAAGGCTATCTGCGCGATGTTGATCGTTCGCTAATCTCACCGACATCTCCCCCCATTATTTGTGGAGGCAAAGTCATTCCCAGTTTAGCGGTGCTGGACTCCTTTGCGATTGGCCGTGCTCCAATGAAGTATCATCCTCCCGGGGACGTGCAAGCATTCGATGTTGAGACTGGCGAGCGTAGTTGGGTGTTTCGAAATCCACCACAAGCTGGCGAACTCGGCAATGATTCCTGGGAGACTGACGCCTGGAAGCGAACTGGGGGTATGAATGTTTGGGCCCGCCCTTCCTGTGATGACGAAAATGGTTTGGTATTTTTGCCGGTTTCGACGCCAACCAACGATTTCTACGGTGGTGAGCGCCCTGGGGATGGCCTGTTTGGCGACTCCCTGGTGGCTCTTGATGTGAATACCGGAAAAGTGGCTTGGCATTTTCAGATCACCCATCATGGTGTTTGGGATTACGACCCTCCAACAGCTCCCAATCTCATGGATTTGAATGTAGATGGAGAACGCATTAAAGCCGTAGTTTTACCGACCAAGCAAGGGTTTCTGTTTGCTTTCGATCGGTTGACTGGAGAGCCCATCTGGCCAATCGAAGAGAGACCCGTACCTAAATCAGACGTACCTGGCGAAAAACTTTCGCCAACACAGCCATTCCCAACCAAGCCAGCCGCGTATGCCCAGCAAGGCGTGTCTGAGGACGATCTGATCGACTTGACGCCTGAGCTGAAGGCTGGCGCACAAAAAATTCTCAATCGATACAACTATGGGGAGTTGTACACCCCTCCATCACTGACCAAAGGCGGAACATTGCAGGTTCCTGGCGTATTGGGCGGGTCAAGTTGGACAGGCGCCGCTCATAATCCGGACACGAACGTCATGTACGTGAACCCTTTCAAGATTCCTTTTGCTATCAGGCTTAAGAAGGAAAAACTTGCAGCTTACGAGTACACAGGTACTTGGGCTGGCGTAGGCGGTCCTATGGGGTTGCCACTGTTGAAGCCTCCTTTCTCGAGCATTGTCGCTATTGATATGGACACCGGAGAGCATCTCTGGCGGATTCCTGCTGGGAAGGGCCCGGTGGACCACCCGGCAATCAAGCATCTGAATTTAGATCGGTTGGGTGTACCCAGGCAAAGTCATTTTACTTTGACCGACGAGGTTCTTTTTGTCGCGCCAGAAGGCACATACGGCATGGTAGGGCTGTCCACTCGGGGTAACGCGCTTGTGGCCAATGCGAGTGAGAAAGAGGAGGAGCCTTTCCTCTATGCCCATGACGCGGACACCGGAGAATTGATCAGCGAGGTTGAACTTCCTGGCGGTGTTTTCGGAGCCCCGATGTCTTATAGCGTCAATGACAAACATTACGTGGTTCTGCCGGTGGGCGGTGCAGGACAAGACGCGAAACTGGTTGCCGTAAAAGTCGGCGATTGATTCGTTTAAAGCAATCGGGCTTGCTCACGGTTGAGTAAGCCCGGTTCATCAGACGAGGTGATCATGAAAAAGAGTTCAACGATAGTATTGCTTTTTACGCTGATGTTGTCGGGGGCAGGATTGGTTTGGGCGGGTGGCGTGCCTGATTCCCAGAGTGCTTCGGGTACGGATGCTTCTCCGCCTTGGGAGAAAGGCGTGGACGTCGATTTGAAAGACCCTGACAGGATTTCCGCTGGGGAGATGACTTTCCAATCCACCTGTGCAGACTATTGCCACGGCAGAGAACCTGCCTTATTCATCAATAGGGATGATCTTGACCCGGTGCAAGCTTTTAAAACTATTTATGAAGGCGGAAAAGGAGCCACTCCCATGCCGCCTTGGGGAGGGATTCTTACTAATGACGAAATCTGGGAACTTGTCGCTTACATTAAGTATCTCGGAACCACCGAATAATATTTAGGCAACCATCTGAGCCCCTATTCGTTGACTTACAACAAAGCAAACCTCTAATCCACGCTCTTTGTCGGTAAGACGCGCTCTCACTTGTTCTGGGGGGCGTCTTGCCGCAGTCCTCAGCCCAATCGTTTGCTCTGATTGAGTGTCTTGAAGTCACTTCCCATATCCCAGGCTTTATTGAGCACCAGAGATCTCAACTCACGGTCACATCGTTTTCGTGCGGTGCTACACAGTGTGCCTTTTGCTTGCAACAGACTGACGTGAATGCCCTCGATAGGCAAAAAAATTCTAATTAAAACAATTGCTTGTTAATTGGCAAGAGGATTGCTTTTTTGTGCTCAAGACAAGGGCGCAGCGATCGCTGTCGTCAATTGATTATGCAGAAATTGGACTACTTGAGACGGGAGATACAAATGACGCCAAGCCAAGAACAAGAAATCTGGATGTACCAACATATGGTGATCAGTCGATTCTTTGAGGAGTCAATAGAGAAGATTTACATGGAGGGCAAGACCCCTGCTTTCAATATGGCTAAAGGGCCTATTCCTGGCGAGATGCATCTCTCCAATGGGCAGGAGCCCTGTGCTGTGGGTGTTTGTGCACATCTGAACAAGGAAGACATCGTCGTTTCCACTCATCGCCCTCACCATATAGCTATCGCCAAAGGTGTGGATCTCATGAAGATGACCGCAGAGATCTTTGGGAAGAAGACGGGTTTGAGTGGTGGTCGTGGCGGCCATATGCACATCTTCGATGCCAATGTGAATTTCTCCTGCTCCGGAATCATTGGCGAGAGCGTCGGCGTTGCCGCTGGTGCCGCGCTATCTCGGAAGATGCAGGGCAAGTCGGGTGTGGCGATCGCTTATCTCGGGGAAGGTGCGGCCAATCAGGGCGCGTTCCACGAGGCGCTGAACCTTGCCTCGGTCTGGAAACTGCCCGTTGTTTTCGTGATTGAGGACAACGCTTGGGGTATCTCGGTTTCGAAACAGGCCAGTACCGCGGTGAAGCACAACTCTGATCGAGCCGTGGCCTATTCGATGCCCGGTGTTCACATTCCCAATAACGACCCGATTCAGATTTTCGAGAAGGCCGGCGAGGCCATAGAGCGAGCCCGTCGCGGTGAGGGGCCGACTCTCATTGAGATCGAGACATCTCGACTGGCAGGCCATTTCATGGGCGACGCCGAGGCATACCGTCCCGCTGGCGAAAAGGAGCATCTTGCAACGATCGATCCCATCCCCGCGTTCAAGAAACGCCTGAACGAGCGTTATCAGTGGACCGAAGAACAGGATGAAGCATTGAGATCACAGGCACGAGAAACAGTCGACGCAGCAATCCAGTTTGCCCGCGACAGTGAGTACCCCGCGCCTGAAGAGGCGCTGGAAAAAGTGTTTGTTTGAGATTCGGGCCAAGTAAACAGGAGAAGAAGCATGACGCAGGTGAATGGAAAAAACCGAAAACTAACGATTGCTCGTGCCATGGCTGAGTCCATAGCCATGGAGATGCGTGAAGACGAGAAAGTTTTTTTGATGGGTGAGGATATTGGTGAGCTCGGTGGTGTATTTGGGAATACCCGCGGGCTATACACGGAGTTTGGGTCAGAGCGTGTGAAGGACACTCCAATCTCCGAAACCGCCTTTATCGGTGCTGCGGTTGGCGCTGCCTCAGACGGCATGAAACCGGTAGTGGAGCTGATGTTCGTGGATTTCTTCGGAGTCTGTTTCGATGCTATCTACAACATGATGGCGAAGAACACCTACTTTGCCGGCGGTGAGATCAATGTGCCCATGGTGCTGATGACGTCCACTGGCGGCGGCTACAGCGATGGTGGCCAGCACTCTCAATGCCTGCACGCTACCTTTGCGCACCTCCCTGGCATGAAAGTCGTGGCGCCATCGAATGCCTATGATGCCAAGGGCCTGATGACAGCCGCCATTCGCGATCCGAATCCGGTGATCTTCATGTTCCACAAGGCTCTGCAGGGGATGGGATGGCTTGGCACCGAGAAGGAAGCCATTGTCGATGTGCCTGAGGAGGCTTATGAAGTGCCGCTGGGTAAAGCCGCGATCACCAAGGAAGGTGCCGATGTCACGATCGTCGGCATCACCTCGGGGGTGCACCATGGCCTGAAAGCTGCCCGCGAACTCGAAGAGCAGGGCGTTAGTGCTGAAGTCGTGGATCTGCGTTCGCTGGTGCCCCTGGACAGAGAAACAGTTATTGAATCGGTGAAAAAAACCGGTCGGCTGATTGTTGTGGATGAGGATTACCACAGCTATGGCATGACTGCCGAAATCATCGCATCTGTTTCCGAGGTCGGTGTTCCCATGAAATCCGCGCCTCAGCGAGTTGCCTACCCGGATATTCCTATTCCGTTCACCCCTGTAATGGAGCAGTGGGCCCTGCCAAGCGCAGACAAGATTGTAAAAGCGTTCGCCAAAATGAAGGAGGCTGAAAAATGAGCACCGAGGTATTAGTTCCGCACGACCTTTGGGAAGAAGACGACGAAGCAGTCATAACCTCATGGCTGGTAAGCGATGGTGCCAGTGTGTCCGAGGGCGACATGATCGCTGAACTGATGGTGGCAAAGATCCAGTACGAATTACTGGCGCCAGCCTCAGGCTCTTTGTCGATTTTGAAAGAGATCGATGACGTGGTCGCCAAGGGTGATTGCGTGGCCGAGATCGCATAGATGCCTGGAGCTCAAGACATGTCAGACAACGATATTACTAACGCAATCCCTTTGAAGGGATTGCGGGGCATGATCGCCAGCAACATGAGACGCAGCCTCGATGAGGCTGCTCAGCTGACCCATCACGCGGAATGCGAAATTGACGCTCTGCTCAGTTTCAAGGATGCGCTGGCCGAGAGCGGAACCAAGGTTTCAATTGAAGACCTCTTGGCAGACTGCGTAGTCAAAACTCTGGTCAGACATCCAGGACTTAACGGCCGCATCGAAGATAAAGAAATTCGATATTACCGGAATGTACACCTGGGTTTCGCTATCGCTTTGCCGGGCAACAAGCTGATTGCGCCAGTGGTGTTCGATGCAAACGAAAAAAGCCTGATTGAGAGGGCTGAAGCCCGTAAAGGCATGCTTGAGCGGGCAAGGAACGGGGATTTATCGGTGCCTGAAATGACCGCAGGCACGTTCACGCTCAGCAATCTTGGGCGATCTCGTGTCCGTTTTTTCACGCCCATCATCAATTTGCCGCAACTCGCGATTCTGGGCATCGGTGAAACTTATACCAGGCCAGTAGAGAGTTCTGCAGGACAGTGGACAAGTCGTCGTTTTATGGGGCTGTCACTGACCTTCGATCATCGAGCAGTGGACGGTGGGCCGGCGGCGGAGTTTCTCAGCGATTTGTGCGAGGAGGTCGAAAGTGCTGGCCGCTAAAGAAATAGGAGTAATGTCGCAAAATGCCCTTTGTTGCATCACGCCCATGCCCGTTCAAGAGGGGCTGGCAATCGAGCAACGACTGCTTGAGCAAGTGGCGTCGGGCCAGAGTCGTTTCGGTTATTCCATCTGGAGAAGTCGTCAGGCACTCGTAGTACCTCGTAGTGCAACTCATAGACAGGGATTTGATCTCGCTTCGAAATATTGTGAGTCGAAAGGGTGGCCAGTGGTTGTTCGTAGCACTGGTGGTGAGATGACACCTCAGACAACAGGATTCATAAATCTCTCAATGGTGGTGTCCAGGAAAGGAGAGAAAATCGGCATCCGTGAAAGTTACTCTCTGATCTGCCAGCCCCTTCTCCATTGGCTTGAAGCTATGGGCATACATGCGTACTGCTCCAGCGTTGATGGTGCGTTTTGCAATGGTGATTTCAACCTGGTGGTTAATGGAAAAAAGATCGCAGGGACTGCTCAGCGGCGCAAACGCATCAAGAGTCCGATGTCGACCGGACAAGGGGAGGACACCGCAATCCTGCTTCATGCCGTTATTCTCTGTGATGAGGGCCTCGAGCGGATTTGGAAAGTTTCCAACGAATTTTATAAAGCCTGTCAACTCCCTCCTTTCATCATTGGTGATCGCCACATCTGTATGTCGGAGATCATGCAGCAGCGTGGAGAGGCCTTCATAAGAAGAGCAATGAAAGACCTGGATAGGGTCGTACAGCAACACATTTCTATGTTTTCCAGAGTCGATCAAAGTCCAGTTCCGTCGAGCTTTTGATCGAAAGAATTGAGCAAGGTAACGATACGAGGAGGGAATATGAACAATGACAAAAAATTAAGTCAACACCTCAAAGCTTCAGGTCATCGGATGAGTCGGCGGGGGTTTCTCGCTGGTTCAGGAGCCACTCTGGTGGGCAGTGTGGCGATCTTGTCTGCTACGGGGTTGTTTGCAGCGGATAGCCAGGCTGCAAAGCAGATTGGCGAGGAAAGCAACCGGACGCTTCTTCGGATGGCCCGAGATGTCTACCCTCACGATACCCTCGAAGATAAATACTATCGGCAGGTGATGGTTCCCCTTGCCAAACAGGCAGAGACCGACCCGAAACTGATGGATCAGCTCACCGTTGGAATCCACGCCCTGAATCAGGAATCCAGGGCCAGATACGGCACCACCTATCTCAATATCGAGACAGAAGAAGAGCGAGTGGCGGTGTTGAAGGCCATAGAGGCCTCCGCCTTTTTCCAAAAAATCAAAGGCGATCTCATGATGGGGATCTACAACAATCCCGAAATCTGGGAAAAGTTCGGCTTTGGTGGTTCGTCATGGCAGCACGGCGGTTACATCAATCGCGGCTATGACGAAATCGATTGGATTTAAGGGGAAAGGCAATGGCTAAGTTTGATTTGAATGATGATAGTTTGGTTGTGATTATTGGTTCAGGGGCCGGCGGTGGCACCCTGGCCAACGAACTGGCCCAGAAGGGAATCCGTTCGGTTGTTCTCGAAGCCGGCAAACGATTCAAGATGTCTGATATCGAGAATGACGAATGGAAGATGTTCGGCAAGATTTCCTGGCTGGATAAACGCTATGTCGAGGGCCCAGCTCGACTGGCTAAAGATTTCCCGAATCTACCAGCGTGGATCGTTAAGGGTGTCGGTGGTGCCACAATGCACTGGGCTGGTGTCGCAATGCGGTTCCAGGAGCATGAATTCAAAATGAGAACCACCAACGGTACCGTTCCCGGAGCGAATGTACTGGACTGGCCAATTACCCTCCAGGAGCTGGAACCCTACTACGAAAAAGCCGAGAAGAAGATGGGGGTTTGCGGCACTGAAGCGACCGGCATGCCGTTCCATGGCAAGAGCAGCCACTATAAGGTGGTTGCGGAGGGCGCCAAACGGATAGGTGCGCAATGTGAGCAGGCACACCTGGCAATAAACACTCAGCCTCGCGATGGCCGTCCAGCTTGTCAGGTGGCAGGTTTCTGCATGCAGGGCTGTCGCATTGGCGCCAAGTGGTCGACCATGTACACCGAGATCCCAAAAGCTGAAGCGACTGGAAACGTGGATGTTCGGCCAGAGTCTATGGTGTTGCGAATTGAACATGACGCCAGCGGAAGAGTGAGTGGGGTCCTCTACGCGGATGGGAATGGTAATCAACACCTGCAGAAGGCTAGGGTTGTGGCTGTCGCGGGTAATTCGATCGAATCGCCAAGGATGCTGCTCAACTCTGCGTCAAATATGTTTCCCAATGGCCTGGCCAACTCCTCCGGTCAGGTTGGTCAGAACTATATGACCCACACCACGGGTGGAGTGTACGCTGAGTTCGAAAAACCGGTGCATATGTATAAAAGTACGGTAGTGCCCGGGATTGTCACCGAGTATCAGAACAACGATCCCTCGCGCGGGTATTTGGGGGGCTATGAGCTTGAGATCCTGCATTTGGGGCTGCCGTTTATGTCCGCCTTTATGAATCCAGGTAAGAGTGGTTGGGGGCGTGAACTTGCTGAATCGCTTGAGAACTATGACCATATGGCAGGGTTCTGGATTTGTGGTGAAGACATGGCAGTCGAGTCTAACAATATTACTCTGCACCCTACGGAAAAAGACCAGTATGGACTACCAGTTCCGGTGGTCTACAAGACCGACCACATAAACGATACCCGGATGCGCAACCACGCGTATGCGCGTTCGAAGGAGCTGTTTGAGTCAGTGGGTGCGTTAAAGGTAACGGATCTCCCCCCTTACCCCGCCAGTCATAATATGGGCACGAACCGAATGAGTGAGCATGCACGTGATGGTGTGGTAAATCGTTGGGGACAAAGCCACGATATTGATAATTTGTTTGTTTCTGATGGTAGCCAGTTCACCAGTAGTGGAACTGAGAATCCAACATTGACGATTGTTGCTTTAGCTATTCGACAAGCAGACTATATTGCTGATCAGATGAGTAAAAGAAATATATAGTGTGTTTTAGGTTTCATTATTCAAATTTAGGTTGTTGAATTTTTGCCCTTGATTATATTCAAGGGCTTTTTTTTAAATAAGAATTAAGTTTGGATCGTTCATACTGTCTTATGTTTGCGACAGTCTGTTTTTATTGTTTTTGCGTTTTGTTTTATGCTTTAAAAAACAGTGTCTTATAACTTAAATTTGGTGGCATTTAAATTGCTAACCTAGTGTTGAGCGCCTGGCCAATATCTGACGCTTGGTGTCCAACGATTCTTAAAGAGGTTAGCATGAATAAAAAAATTGTTTTTATTAATACGGTTATGTTTTTTGGGGTTCCGATGCTTTCTTTTGGTAGTGCGAACGCCGCTCAATTCATGGATGGGAAGCTCTCTATAAATGGCGCCGTGATGCAGGCATTTCAGTCGCCAATTGAGTTGGAAGGGGCGGGGCGAGTTACTACTGCTGATGATGAAGCAAGTGCGGGATTTCAGCGCTTTCGGTACGCCCTTCATATTAACGCTGAAATTGATGAGATGTGGTCGGCTTTTGCGGAACTGTCAGAAGAACCGAACGATCTGAGCACGGATGCGGGGTTTGATCCATTTGGTATACATATGGATCTAGGGTGGATCCAGGCGGATTTCAATAATGGGGTGAAGGCCCGCCTCGGTACGATCATGTCTACCACACAAACATTCCTGCGTTATTCAGATGGACCGGTTGTACAGAGCAATCCTTTTATTGGGAATACTCCAGTAGATATGATCACCGCCGAGGAAGGCCTGTGGCTTCTGGGAGCAGAAGAAATTGGTTCAGGCACTGACGTTACCTGGGATCTGGGTGTGTCCAGCCCCAGCTTCCTGAGGGATCACACCGAGAGCGCCGGCTTTAATTTGCAAGCACGCGGCACAGTGAATTTCGATAATGGCTTGTCCCTTGGAACTGGTCTTTTCAAAACCAATGGCGATGTTGTTTGCAGCAGTGGCGTGTGCAGTCGAGTCGATGGTGCCGTTGTTAATTCTCTGATTGGTCTGGGCGATGGTGATAATTATGCATTTGCCACGCGAGGCCCGAGTCAGGTTAACCATGTCGCGATTATCCCCGGTATTGAAGCATTTATCTGGCAACTGAATGCGCAATATCGTAAAGGACCACTGCTGATTCACGGGTTTTATGGTCAGGCGAAAGACAACTATGCCTGGCAGGATGCAGGGGGTGAATATCGACCCATCAGTGGCAGCTTTGAAAAAGTTGATGCTGAAATGGATTTTTATGGTTTGGAAACCAAGTTTGATGTAGCGGACAACCTGTATCTCGCTGCCCGTTATACAGCCTCTGAAAATGAGACAGGTGACATCTCTACTGACAACTCACTGTATCGGTGGCAGCTGGCGGGCGGTTACCATTTCACTGATAGTGCTTTGTTGAAGGTAGAGTACGCGAACCAAAAAGAGGAAGCCCTATCTGGAGGCCAGAACGTGGATGGAACTGGAAGCGCTGAGTGGGACGGTGTTTCGGTTGAGATGTCGCTCGTTTTCTGACCTTATCTAGTGGAGTACCCGGAGCTAATTGATGTCGGGGTACTCTGCTTGATGACCCACAAAGTGTCTGACAGGCGCTGTGGCCTAATGCTCTTGACCGTCCAGCAGGAGACCATGCATTTTTATTTTTCGGTGAAGAGTCGATCGGCTGACTCCTAAAGCCTTCGCGGCACGAGTGACAATCCACCGGTTTTGCTCCAAAGTTGCAATTAATTGTTCTTTCTCGGCGTGGTTGTGTACTTCATTATGGGCAAGCTGCGCATTTGGCACTCTCCGTGCAGCAGTCTCAACTTGCGGTTTGAAAACTTCTCTTGGAAGGTCGTCGGTCTTTATCTGGATACCATCAGAAATGCAGACCGCGTATTGAAGCACGTTCTTTAATTGACGGATGTTGCCTGGCCAGTGGTAATTGAGCAGAGCCTCCTCCGCTTTCGGGGACAAAGAAATGCTGTCGGCGCCCTCTATTTTCAGGCTGTTTAATACTTTTTGGATTATATGTTTTTTATCCTGACGTTCCCTTAAGGCGGGCAAGCTTACCTTGAATACGCTTATCCGATAATAAAGGTCTTCGCGGAAATCGCCCTGGCTAACATAATATTCCAAATCTCGGTGACTAGCGCAGATCACGTTTATGTCTACTGCCACAGGTTTTACCTCGCCGAGCGGAACTATTTCGCCCTCGGCTAGAACGCGCAGTAGTCGGGCCTGCATTTCGGCAGGCATGTCTCCGATTTCGTCCAGAAACAGAGTGCCTCCATTGCTTGCCTCAATCTTGCCGACTTTGCCTGATTTAAGTCCGCCGGTGAAAGTGCCCGCGCCGTAGCCGAAAAGCTCGCTCTCAATAAGCGATTCTGGGATTGCTGCACAATTTACAGCCACAAAGGGTTTGTTTTTCCGTGCGCTGCAGTCGTGAAGTGCTTTGGCCCAGACTTCTTTGCCTGTACCTGTCTCCCCCTGCAGGAGAATGCTTAGCCCCTTATCAATAACACGCATGCATCGCTTCGCCTGTTGGAGTAATTCGGGATCTCTTCCGGCTGTTTCAAGCAATGGTTGGGTATTGTTTGTGGATTGCCAGCTCCTTGTTGGTGAATCTGTCCGATGCAGACTGAGTTTGCTGGCTTGGTTCTGAGCTGAAAGTAGCGCCAGGTAAAATCGATATACTTGCCCATTTAAATGGAACTGGTGGTTCAAAGCCGAGCTCTGAGCCAGATCCTCTGCTTTGAGCTCGAAAGTATCTTGAAAGTTCCTTCCGACGAGGTCGTAGCGATTGCGACAATTCAGTTGGCGAAGCGCCGGAGTCGTAGCCGAGATTATCGTGCAGTCGTCATTGAATGCTATCAATGCATTGGTATTGTGTGTTGAGAGCATTTCGGAGCTTAGGCTAACTATATAACGTCCGGCGTAAGCTTTTAGAAAAATGAGGGCTTCGATTTCGTCCGCAGTTTCAGTAACGAAGTTCAACGCCAGCGCTTGATTAATAAGATTACCACTAGCAAACGTCGACAAATTCAGAGCGCCAAGAATACTCCCGTCTGCACCAATAAGGGGGGCAGCTGAACAGCTAAACGCTTGGAGATTTTTACCGAAATGTTCTTTGGCGTTTACAGTGACAGGGCGATTTTCTTCGAGGCAAGTGCCCAATCCGTTCGTGCCAACCATTGACTCCTGCCACAGCGTTCCTAATCGGATGCCTCCGTTCTCTAATTCAACGGAAAGATCTGAATCTGTGAATGCCTTGACCGCGGCGCCTTCTTCATTGCTAATCAGGACGCTGTATCCGCTTTGCCGTGCAACTTGGCGAACCCTTTCGATTATCGACGATGAGTCGTGCATCAACTGTTCCAAGGGTTCGCACTTTTCGCGGATTTCGCTTTCCGTAAGAGTTAAGATTTCCGTCTTGCTTGCTTGTGAGAGCTTATATCTGTGTTTGCAGCGTTCCCACGACGTTTTGATATAACTTGTATCGCAGAATTGGCTTTCGGCAGGGTTATGACTTTTTGAATTATCAGGGAAATGAGAGTGATGCATATTCTCTTCCTCATCAGAACCATGGCCTTGAGAGTCTCAAGCATGGTTTTCTTTATTATTTTCATAATCTGGCTAGTCGTCCGGGGCGATCGAATGCCAGAAACAGCTAACCAAAATGCACATTAACCTCGTACATTCCGACCGGAGTTCGCTTCCCGTGGCCTAGCCTCTCGGATCAAAATGCCATTTGCCATGGAAATGCAATATTCATTAGAGCACACCGAATAGTAGATGTAAAAAACAACTATCGTGGCTCACCTCTGACTAGCGCGTTACGTGATCAGTGATATACACATTTTTTCGGGAAGCATGAGATCTTAATGATGCTCCAAAAAAAGGGGCGCGATGCTTCGCGCCCGAAAGTCCCGAGGGGCAGCGACAAACCAAACCTCAGGAAGATGCAACGTTCCAACTGGAGACAAGACTCTTCATCGTTGCGATAGCTTCCAAAGCATTTCTCGTGCCACAAAAATTTTCATGCAGACAGTCTACAGTTGCCCCCTCAGCCCATTCTTGTTGCTGAATTTGGTGAAGATTGCGACACAATGTTCTTTTCAGGGCGCCATTATGTTTCAAGGCCATGTTATGGCGATGCAAAAACCGCTGCATACGTGTGGTCTGACTTTTGCTTCATGACACCTTGCGTACTCTGCTATTGGCAGTTGGCGTAAGATCATTAACGCAATCAACAGGAGCGCTATCGATGAAATGGGAAACACCTACCTATACTGATTTACGAGTTGGTTTTGAAGTGACAATGTACTTCGCAAACCGTTGAAGTAGCGCGACCAGCCGTTTTGCGGCTGGTCGTTTTTCGTGAAGTCTGAAACTGACCGCCATTGCTCAAACATTTGAGTTGTCACTTCTCCTTCATTTCGCGCGAGTTCCTGCAACCATCGCCTTTGCTGTAATCGTGCTTGAGCTTCGCTCTTCCCAAGGCCCCAAAAGGATCAAAGGGTGATTCATACTGGCATGAATCTTGATGCTTCCCATAACGCGACGCGTTTTAAAATGCTCTTTGAAAGAGCTTGTTTGGAGCGTGAATGAGCTAAGGTTCGAAACCCGCCTGCAGTGCAGCTGTTCGAGGAATGACTAATGCTAAAAGAAGCCAATAATCTCAGACGTTTGGATAGGTGTCAGGGTACGCTGCAAGAGTTCTCAGTTCGTGGCACCGGCCAGGCAGAAATCGAAATGGTGAGACTGTCCAGGGCGATGATTGCTGATGATCAGCCGCTTTTTCGTGACGCCATTCGGGATGTTATTTTTGAATTTCCGGGTTGCCAGCAGGTCGTCGAGGCATCCAGTTTGAAAGATGCCATGGAAATCGTGAAAAAAAATGATGGCCTCAACCTTGCGTTCCTCGATCTTGACATGCCGGAAATGCAAGGGTTGGGAGGGCTGGTCAGCTTGAATGAGATAGCTCCCTCTATGCCTATTATAGTTATGTCAGTCAGAGTAAGTAGGCACATAGCAGCGCAGGCGATCAGTCGCGGAGCTATGGGGTTCATAGCAAAATCTGCATCACGAGATGAGATTGTCGACGCCATCCGACAGGTTTTGGTTGGCAAGATTTGTATCTGTGTAGGTTCTGGCGTTATCGAACGTGGAAGAGGTCGTGCACCTGATCGTTCGGGGCCAGAGGCAGCGGTCGATCCAGACCAGTTTCAATCTTTGACGAGGCGGCAACTGTTGGTTTTGGAGCGAATGACTTATGGCGAATCCAACAAACAGATTGCGTACAACCTGCATATAGCCGAAACGACAGTTAAGGCTCATGTTTCGGCTATCCTGCGTAAGCTTAACGTTCAGAACCGAGTGCAAGCGATTCTCGCAGCGAGTTGTTTGGACCTCGTTTCTCAAATGCGCAATTAGTAAAGCTCTTGATAATTCAGTAGGTGAGAGGTTAAGGCAAGCGCCACAAGGTGTCAGCTCGGGTTGCCTTGTGAGCCTGCAATCGGTTCGCGGCTATTCGCCCCAGAGAAGTATCAATCACGCTCGGCAGTATCGTCGAAACCTAGTCGATTTAAGCTCCACTTTACGTTTTCCCTCGGTCACGGGTTTGTGGTCGTTCTCCTCATTCTCTTCCTTGAAACAGACTGTCGCATCAGCTGCGTCGATATGGCCTGAAATAACGGTTAGAGCAGAAAGAAATCAATTTTAAATCCAATAAAAACATGCAGTTGTTGGTGTGGCATGTTGCTTGCGTTGATCGAGCGTAACACTGGAAATCGATTCAAAAACAAGAGATATGTCGGACAAGTTTCTCCAGTGGGAGTTCGCTTGAGGCGTGCCTGAAGCGAGAAAGAGCTTAAGTTGAGGAGATAACAAATGAAATTCATACGGTCCAGCCTAAGCCTAACGGCGTTCATGGCAGCTACGTTTCTTTCAATTACGCCATTGCATGCTTCAGATAGGAATATTACGGATAAGGAATTGTCCGATGAGTCAAACACATCTGATTGGCTAGCCTATGGGCGAACGCATTCCGAACAGAGGTTCAGCCCGCTTGCGGATATCAATGTAAGCAATGTTAGCCAGCTCAAGCCTGAGTGGTATGCGCCTTTACCGGACAAATCCGACATCGTTGGGACACCATTGGTTGTGGATGGTGTTATGTATTATGTCGGGGAAATGAACAGGGTGCGTGCGTTCGATGCTCGTACCGGAAAGATGCTTTGGGAATATGATCCGGAGGTTGCCAAAGAGATCGCCGAGAATGATATGAAGAAGGTGTTTTGGAAGCATAATCGTGGCCTTTCGACATATGGAGACAAGTTGTTTCTTGCTACATGGGACGGGCGTCTAATTGCGATTACCAGAAAGGATGGCAAGGAGGTTTGGCAAACCAGAACGTTTGAACATGGTCAGCCGCTGAATATTACAGGTCACCCTAAAGCGTTTGATGGCAAAGTGTTTGTCGGGAATGGGGGCACAGAACTTGGTCCGACTCGTGGCTATGTGACCGCATATGATACAGAGACTGGTGAACAGGTATGGCGTTTTTACATCGTTCCCGGCAATCCCGCTGATGGATTTGAGGATGCAACTCAGGAAATGGCCGCGAAAACCTGGAGCGGCCGTTGGTGGGAGAATGGCGGTGGCGGTAACGCTTGGCATGGCTGGACTTACGATGCGAAATATAACCAGCTAATCTTCGGTACAGGTAATGGTGGGCCATGGAATATTAAAGTTCGAAGTCCAGAGGGTGGTAGTAATTTGTTCCTATCCTCTGTCGTAGCTGTTGATGCGGATACGGGCGAATATAGATGGCACGTCCAAACCGCGCCAGGCGACACTTGGGACTATAACTCGAACATGGATCTTGTACTGGCCAACCTGGAGATCGATGGCAGGGATGTCGATGCTGTACTGCATGCCCCGAAGAACGGCTTTTTCTATACGATTGATCGATCAGACGGCAGGGTCCTGTCTGCTGAAAAATTCGCTGACGCCAACTGGTCAACCAAGTTCGACCTGGAAGAGCAGCGTCATATTGTTGCTGACGGTGCGAGGTACCCTGATGGTGAGAAGAATATCTATCCCTCAGCATTCGGTGCCCACTCTTGGCATGCGATGTCTTATAACCCCAACCTTAATCTTGCCTTCATCCCAACGAACCATTTAGGCAACACTTTTAAGGATGACGGCAAAAACACTAGGCCGGGTCATAAAATGGAAAGCCACAAACTGTATATGGGCCTTACCGGTTGGGAATTAACCAAAGATCCACATGAGTCCCGTGGCTCTCTGCAGGCTTGGGATCCTGTTGCAAATAAGCGCGTATGGCAAGTGAACCAGAAGAGTCCCTGGGGCGGCGGAACCTTGACTACGGCGGGTAATTTGGTTTTCCAAGGTCTGCCTGACGGCACGTTTAAAGCTTATGATGCTCGCACTGGCGATGTTCTGTGGACTTATGACGTAGGTCTTGGAATCTCTGCGCCCCCAATTACGTACGAGTTAGATGGTAAGCAGATGATTTCCCTCCTGGTTGGTCCAGGTGGTGCATTGGCATCCAACTTCGGTGGACCAGGTGAGCTCGGTTTTGAGGGACATGGGTGGAAATATGGTGAGCATGAGCGCCGTATCATGACGTTTTCTCTTGACGGTACTGCAGTTGTCCCCGAACAGCCGGAACCCCAGCTCGCCAAGCCGGTTTTCGATGAGGCGTTTGAGATTGATCCCAAGAAAGCGGAGGCAGGCGCTGGTGTCTTTGCCGGAAACGCGTGCATCGCTTGTCATGGCGTTGGAGCGGTTGCAGGCATCAAAGCACCGGATCTGAGAGAATCGCCGATACTGTTCGAAGGTAATGAGCAAGCATTCGACAGTATTGTGCGTGGTGGCGCGTTGCTGGCCAACGGTATGCCTGAGTACCCTGATTTGACAGATGAAGAGCTAGAGAGCATTCGTCATTACATACGTCGGCAAGCACACGATGGCGTGAAGCCTGGAGGCGGGCATTGAGCTAACAAATCATCAGGACGTCAAACTAATTACTCGAATTGATAATACTGAAAAGCAAAATAGCTTAGGATAAATAAAAAAGCCTGAGTCCAAGTGAATAAAACAAATGTTCTAAACAATGTTTTAATCACTTTGGATTCAGGCTTTCTTGGATCTCGTAAAAACTGAATTCACTCATATCTGCTCAAAACCAGCAGTAGCATCATTTAAGCAGGATGACCCTGACCCGGCATTGGTCCACTCAGAGTTGGAAAAATCCGGCTCCTGTTGGTGTTTTTTTCGCCGAGAAACCGCATGTTTTCTGGCGTGATCCGAGGGGGACAGGTCTGTTGGCGTAAATGCCTATTCGAACTTTGTCTCTGGGGCCATGTGAATGGGGGTGACGCCCGGGAAGACGAAACCATTCAGTCCACCCTCCTTAAAATCATTGAGCGGGCGGATGCCAAAACGGTGACTGAGGTCAGCGGTATTTCCATTCTCAGTGAAACGTGATTACAGACAGGCCCGGACGTCGTCTCCAAGGGCAATGTCACCCGCTTGAACCACCCGTGTCGTGATTCCTCCGTGCCCTCGCATGGCGTTGTAACCGCCGGGCCCCAGTGACGTTTCCATTTTGCTGCAGGGGTGGCAAAGGCCAGTGTATTCCAGCACCACATTGCCGATTCGGAATTGCTTACCCTTCAGGGCCAGCAGGTTCAGGCCGGATACCACAATGTTGCGCCGGAAAACCTCGGGTGCGATGGCCTTACGTTGAAGGCAGGACGCAATGGCGTGCAGGTGTTCCTGCTGGATCAGGGTTACCTGCCGTTTGCTGGTTTCGCGACCCTTGAATCGGTCGCCCTCCAGGCCCTTGCCAGGGGTTATCGCCACGCTGTCGAGTGCCTGCATTGGCTCACCGCGTGCCGGGCGGATTCCAATCCATTCCACGCGACCGCATTGCGGGAGGGTGTTTAGCAGGGTTTGAAGTGGGGTTGGTTCAGACATCGGCGCTCGCTCGTGCACAGAGGCGAAACAGCTCCGCCTTTCCATTTTCAGGAAGGTATCAAAAAATAGAAGAAAACCCATTCTTTTGATGAGGCGTAAGCGTATCGTTTTGGTCAGCGCGTTTATTTGAGGAGTAGGTATGTTTCGCATTCACGTCGAGAGAGTTGTTGGAAAGGATATCGACACGGTCTTTGAGGCCATCGCAGACCATGCCAGCTATGATCGGTTCCCAGGGGTTAGCAGGTCTGTGCTGATTGAAGAGGGAAACGACGAGAAAAATGGGACCGGTGCGCTCCGGGTTATCGGAGCCGGCCGGCTTGAGCTGACTGAACGTATTACCCGGTTTGAGAGGCCAAACCGGATGCACTATCACATTGAAAAATCGAGCCCGTTCTCCGTTCAGCACACGAAGGGGGAGATTGTTTTAACGCCCGAGGGTGAACAGACGCGTGTGACCTGGATTTCTGAGGGAGCTGTGCAGGTGCCCTTGCTTGGTCGGATTATGGATAGGATGGCTGAACGCAGCTTTTCGAAAGCCTTTAGCTCCCTCCTAAAGTCGATTGAGAAGATTTAGATCACCCTTCATGGGGGGCTGGTGGCTGTCTATGTAGCCAATCGTCCGGAACTAAACTCGCAGTGAACTTATCTATGAGTTTTAATCGTAAGATCAGTTGTAATCGCACATTGCGAGGAGCTTCTTATGCGTAGGTTTGTTTCGGTAAGGGCTGTACTGCTTTTTCTATCACTGGTGCTTACACCGATGCTCGCCCAGGCGAAGCCGGTTTGGATTGATGTTCGTACGGAAGCGGAGCACAGGCAGAATCACATTGATGGAGACCCTCTCATTCCCCACCAGAACATTGTCGCGCGGGTTAGCGAACGGTTTCCGGACAAAGATATGGAGATTAACCTTTACTGCCGAAGTGGAAACAGAGCTGGCAAAGCGAAGTCTGCTCTGGAAAGTGCGGGCTACACCAATGTGAACAACATTGGCAGCGTTGCCGAGGCACGTGAGGCGCGTAATCTCTAATTGATGGGAAACCGCGAAACTCGGAACAGGTCTATTTTTCGGGGCTCTTGATATAGAAAACGTTTTTATCCCGTACGCTTATCTCGAAGAGTTCACTGGCCCGGATGAGATCGCTCAGTTTCTTATACCCGTAGTTCACAGGGGAGAAGGAGCTGTTATTGGAAATGTACTGGCCAACCTTGCCCAGATGGGCCCAACCGTCGTCGTCAGCCGTTTGTTCCACCGCAGTGCGCAGAGTCCTCACCAGCACGGTGTCGCCCCTCAGTTTGTTCCGCCCCCACTTGGTTTCCACAGCTGGTTTGGGTGTGCCGCCGTTGTTGACGCTGTCGGGTTCCTCGGTGTCTTCTCGCAGGTTCTCCGTGTAGATAAACTGAGAACAGGCATTGACGAAGGGCATGGGAGTTTTGCGCTCGCCGAAGCCAAAGACTGGTAGGCCAGCCTCAAGAATTCGCATGACCAAGGGGGTAAAGTCGGAATCACTGGTCATGAGGGCAAAGGCATCGACGTTTCCGCTGTAGAGCAGATCCATGGCGTCAATGATCATTGAGGCATCGGTAGCGTTCTTGCCGGTTGTATAGGCAAACTGCTGAACGGGCCTGATGGCGTTGGCGTGGAGCTTTTCAATCCAGCCACCCAGTTGCGGACCGTTCCAGTTTCCGTGGGCATGGCGCACGTTCACTGCACCATACTTGGCAAGCTCCTGAAGTACGCCCTCGATGGATTGATGGCTGACGTTGTCACAGTCGATGAGTAGAGCAATTTTGTAGTTGCTGTTCATTGTCTTTGAGCTGTCCCTGTCTCAGATGGCGGGTTCCTATGTTAGCAGTAAAAAGCTGGACAGATTTGAATTCCACCTTATGACATTCCCGGGAGAACCGGAACGGATCGAACAATTGGTCCGTCCCGGTTTCGACAATGGACCGTTACTGAACGTCGTAAACCTCAATAATGGTCTTGGCCAGCTCCAGGTCGTTCTCATTGGCCAGAGCAAGCTGGTTTAGTGCCCGGACGGTTGTTGCTTTCTCCGAGGCATCGACACCCAGTAGTTGCACGATGGTGTCGACCTTTTCACCACCGCCGCTCGCCAGTTGGTGGCGAAACTCTCCGCTGAACGCGATGATGATTTCCTTGATCTGTCGCGGTTTGGAGGTTGAGATTCCCGTCGGGGTGTCAGGCTTCAGAGTGACGAAGTACTGGTCAGGGGAGAACTCGTGAATGGCGCCGGAAACGCCATCGGTGGTGGAACCCAGCAGGCCGCCAATCACGATGTTCCCGAAGAACCATGGGTTGGTTGTAGTGGAAAGCTGAGCGGTGTAGGTCTCGTAGCCTTCCTTTTCAAAGGTAATAGACTGGTTAGAGCCGCGGTCCACCGGAACTGTCAGCGGCGTTTTACCCAGCACGCGGCCGGAAACTGTAACGGTGGCTTCTTCAGGTTCGCTGTTGAATGTGAGTTTCTGGTCGGTTCCGGAGACCACCGATGCGCAACCGGTAGACAGAAACGCGGTGGCGGCCAGAATAATTAGTAGCGGGTATTTCATGGTGCTTCCTTTCAATGGAGCTGAGTTCCAGCAGGGTTATTGCGTGAGGGACACATCACCGGGTTGGATCTGCAGTTCGGAAAGTTTGTCGAGCAGACCCTGGATGTTGGCTTTTCCGGAGCCTTCGTTGGCCAGCCTCAGGCGCTTGATGGCAGCGAAGGCATCGCCGATGGTGGCGGTGTAGGGGGCGACAACCGTTTCGTTCAGGATTACAGTGCCGTTGTTTTCACGGTCGGTGAGGATGTACCTCACGTGGGTGGTTACCTCGAAGTCCAGCCCGAACATGGGTTGGTCAACTTCCAGCAGGAGCGCTTCGAGCTGATAGCGGCCGGAGCCTGCGAGCAGACCTTGTTTCTGAAGGGTTTGTTTCAGGGCGCCTGCGAAGGCGTCGTTGTCGATTTCGGAGGTCCATGCGGGGTTCGTTTCTTCACCGCCTGATACGTCGGTGACATCCACATTGTCCTGCAGGGCTGTGTCATAGGCCTTCATTGGCCCTTCATACACCATGTTGCCCATTTTGGCGCCGGAAGCGCAGCCGGTGAGGTACAGTAGAGCAGCCAGCACTGCCAGGATCCTTGCATTTCGCACAGTAGATTCCTTCTTACTTAATTGATTATTTTGGTTTATTTCCCGCCGTTAAGCCGGAGCCTACGGCGGCGCGCTATGGTAGCTGAGCGTTGGTGAGCTTGCTATGAACTGAGTGGGTAACCGAAGTAAAATCTCGTGAAATCGCATTGAGGGGACTGGCAGGATGCGAAATTTGGGCGGCAGGCGTTGGAGATTAAACCGGGCATGCTAATCAGGATTCAACGGAACAAAAAATCTGCTCGAAGTAGCACTCGTGGGGCGTTGATGAAAGCGCCGTGGGTGAGAAGTGAGCGGGAAGGTTTATTTCCCCGGAAGACTTCGTAGTATTTCTTTAATCTCCCTTTTTGAATTTTGCTTTGCAATTGCCGCTCATGCACATGGTGCAGTAGTGCTCACGGTCCTCGTGTTTCGTGCCCTCTGCGATCGTGATGCCGCACCCGTTGCAGAGCAGTACGGCAACGTCTCCTTTTACTTCTACAACTGCGTGTTCGTAGTTCATAAAAAACTCCGGTCTGGGCTTTTCTCGTCATTCCAGAACTTTCGGCCAGTTTGCGTTGGCTTGCCGAATGAAACCGTCAGTGTCCTTCAGCCATCGGTCCTGAACAGACTGGTTGTAGTTTAAATACAGTCGGCCGTCCCGAATGGCCCAGTGTTGTGGATCTCCCTTCGCAAGATAGCCCTGGGCGACGGCCCAGGCGCAGTAGCCGCCATAAGCGGGTACAAAGCGTTCAGGGCTGGCTTCAAAACGTGCCTGGTTTTCTGCGTTCGCAAATCGCCAGGTCACGCCCTGATAGTCTGCAGTGTAGTCGCGCAAGCCTTTGGTTGGTTTTCCGGTCTCAAAATAACTGACTGTGTCGTAGCCGCCGGCTCCGGTATTGCTTAGCAGACCCGTGTACACGGCAGGCTCGGAAGCCCAGGCGCCGGCAGTGAAGAATAGGGCGAAGATGATGAATAGCAGTTGTCTTTTCATGTCGGTTTCTCCTTTGTCTATAGACACGGGCGAGGTGGATTTGTTTCAAGCGCCACCGGTAAAGCCGGAGGTGGTGACCAGGGCAAGGCATTGAAACCGGTAGGGCTCGTTCGGCCGTGAAGGTTTTGTGACCTCTCCTTTACCGACTCTTGATCGGGCCGTGACGTCCACGTAAGCGGTACTGTTTATTCTGCATTCTCACACTGACGGCCTTCAGGCAGGGGCCGGGCAGTGTCGAATAGAAAATATTCCACAAAGGAGAATGCACAATGAAAACCCTGACAGCCACTATTCTGGCTCTTGGCACCACCCTGGCCTTGATGTCCCCGGCCCATGCGGACGACATGGATAAAGACAAAAAGGGGATGGACGAGACGATGATGCATGACGATATGAAAGATGACGGCATGGCAAAAGATTCCATGAAGGCCGACACCATGGATGACGGGATGAAGACCGAAAGCATGAAGACCGAAAGCATGATGGATGAGGGGATGAAGAAGGAAGATATGGACAAAGACACCATGAAAAAGGATGGAATGTCCGACGGGGATCAAACGTCAATGTAGTAGACGCGATTCCATAGAATCAGCACGTTATGAGACTGAGGATGTCGCAAATCCTATCAAGGATGCCATCTTAGTGCAGGTTGCGCCTCCATCGCCTTGACTGGGTCTTGGTCTTTCGCTCGATGATGACTTCCCTGTTCCAATAAAAAAGGCAGCCCGAGGGCTGCCTTTTTTGATCACGTATTGGCTGTTATTTACAGGCCAATAACGTTCTCTGCCTGCGGGCCTTTCTGGCCCTGGGTCACGGTGAACTCAACTTCCTGGCCTTCGGCCAGAGTTTTGAAACCGCCACCCTGAATATTGCTGTAATGAACAAAGACGTCTGCGCCGCCTTCACGAGTGATAAAACCAAAACCTTTTGCTTCGTTGAAGAACTTAACGTTGCCGGTAATTGTAGACATAAAGAATTATCCTGAAATTAATCAATAAGGTGCCGCTAAAGGATCGTTGTGATCTTTAATCAGCGATATGCGGGAAACAAAAAAACGTGCAGGATCAAAAACAGGACAAAAGGTGTGGCAACACAAGAGGTCTTATTCGTGAAATGCTTTGCTAAATCTTTCCAACGAGAAAGACAGTACGCTAATTAAAGGGCCCTGCATAGCAAAGTTTTTAAATATTAATAAAAGACCATAGGTTTTCTTTAATCTGCGTGCCTTTGTATACCGCGGGATTTGAAGTGGGGGTTTTCAGGCATGGGCCACTGCCTGCACGCAGCGGCGAAAGAGCTCTGTTGAGAAGAAGTGATGCTCGCCTGGCTGGTCCGCGACGAAGAGCTGGCCACCAGAACCGTAGATGCCGCCCTCAATCATAAGGTTGTCGCTCATTTCGAAATCCTCAATGGTATGGCCGAGCTTGTCCATGTCGGTGCCGCCTGCCCGTTCCCGGTAGTACCGGTTATTCAGGGTAAACCCGAAGGCGGGCTTGCCCTGTCCGATCATATAGCCGACTTCGAAGACCGTACCAGGGTCGGCACTGATGCCACGAAAGGGCGTCAGGTTGGCGATGATGGCATCGCAGCTGTCCATAAGTTTGCGATTGGCCCTGTAGATCCGATGGCCGCGCCTGAATTTCGACTCGTTGTCGGACGAACTCAGCTCGGTGTCCAGCGGGTCTATGCCTATCAAACCATGTCCCAGTAGCAGACGCTTTTTCTCGGCCACGATGGCCTGGTGTTCTTCAGCCGGGAAGAAGACTTCCGGGCCGGCGAGATAGATTCGTTTTGGCTTTTCCATGGGGACCACTTACAACTGATAGAACCGCCGGATAGCATCCAGCAACCGGTCGACATCCTGGCGGTTTACATCCAGATGCGTCACGAAGCGAATGGGGTCTCCCGCTGTGATCTGGATGCCCTGGCCAGCCAGGTAGTCCCGCAGTTGCGCCGCTTTGTCTGACCGGCAGCGTGCGTAGACGATGTTGGTCTGGGTGCTGGCGGGGTTTATCTCCAGCTGCGGGATGTCGGCCAGGCCGGCGCTCAGGTACTCGGCGTTCTCGTGATCTTCAATCAGGCGCTGCGGCCCTTTTTCCAGCGCGATTCGCCCGGCAGCGGCCAGTATGCCGGCCTGGCGCATGCCACCACCCACCATTTTACGAAGCCGTGTTGCCCGCTCGATAAAGGCTTTGGAACCCAGCAGAAGCGAACCGACAGGCGCGCCCAGCCCTTTTGAGAGGCACACGCTGACCGAATCATAGTGTCTGGTGATTTCGGTAACGTCGCAGTTGGATTTCACTGCGGCATTGAACACACGGGCGCCATCCAGATGCAGCAGCAGGCCGTGGTTGTCGCAAAAAGCCCGGGCCTGGCGCTGGTAGTCCAGCGACAACACTTTGCCACCGATGGTGTTTTCCAGGGAGAGTAGGCGAGTAGGGGCGAAATGGAAATCGTCGGGTTTTATGGCGGCTTTGGCATTCTCAAGATTGATGCTGCCGTCCGGCTCGTTCTCGATGGGTTGCGGTTGAACGCTGCCAAGCACAGCGGCACCACCACCTTCGTAACGATAGTTATGTGCCGACTGGCCACAGAGGTATTCCTCGCCCCGGCCACAGTGGCTCATGATCGCCAGCAGGTTGGCCTGGGTGCCAGTGGCGGTAAACAGCGCGGATTCGAAGCCCAGCCGTTCGGCGGCGTACGCCTGCAGGCTGTTAATGGTAGGGTCATCACCGTATACGTCGTCTCCCACCTCGGCGCTGGCCATGGCTTCACGCATTTCAGGGGTAGGGCGGGTTACTGTGTCGCTGCGGAAGTCGATCATGTTTACATCGTGCTCACCTGCATCGATGGCTGCTTTGGAATCAATCATCTTTTATAGCCCTGGAGAAAATCTGGTTCCAGCTTATCGGGAAATCGGAGCAGATCAATTTTTTAGTGCGGGTTTAGTGCAAAACCGGGACAGGTTTATTTTCTGTTCGGTCTCGGCTCATTTTGGACGGATCTGGCATGCAGCACTGGTTAGCATGTACTAATCTGAACGTGGGCCTGACAATGACTGCTGCTCATGTTAGAGATTTGTGATTGGTGAAAAGGATTCGCTAATGCTCAGCTACGTCGCTCTGTTCCTGTTGATTTTCGTGGTTTTAGTGCTGTTTTATGGCGTCATTGCCATCCACGACATTCCCTACGAAATTGCCAAACACCGTGATCATCCCCATCAGGATGCTATTCATGTGGCAGGCTGGGTCAGCTTGTTCACCCTGCATGCTATATGGCCGTTCCTGTGGATCTGGGCAACGATTTATCGGCCTGATCGTGGGTGGGGAATTAGACGGCCAGAGGAGGCGCAACGGGCGGATGAAACCCTGTTGAACGAGCTGAATGAAAAACTGGCGGAGCAAGCCCGGCGTTTGGAAATCCTCGAGCAGAAGCAGGGAGGGGAGTAACTTATGGACCTCCTTCTACTTCTGACCTATGCCGCTATCTGCATCGCTATCTTCAAGGTTTTTCGAGTTCCTCTCAATAAATGGACGGTGCCTACCGCCGTGCTCGGTGGCGTGGTTCTGGTCGGCACACTGGTGCTGTTAATGAACTACAACCACCCGTTTACCCACAAGGCAAGGCAGGTTTTTGTGGTGACTCCTATCGTGCCGGAGATTAAAGCCAGGGTGGTTGATGTTCCGGTATCGCCAAACACACCCCTTCAGCAGGGGGAGCCCATGATCGTCCTGGACGACACTCGGGTCATGGCCCGTATCCGCCAGCTGGAAGCCCAACTGGCAGATACAGGCCAGGGTGTGGCCTCTAATGTTGCCAGTGTCTCCGAGGCCCGTGCCAGAGTGGCTCAGGTGACAGCGATAAGGGACCAGGCGTTGCAAACCCTGCGCCGTTACGAAGGGGCGGCCTCCGCTTTCAGTCAACAGCAGATCGACACCCAGCGTCAAAGGGTGGCGGCCAGCAATGCAGATCTCGATGCGGCCAGGGCGGCATTGGAAAGAGCGGAGGCGCAGCTGAGTGGCTCGGTGGATGGCCAGGATCCGGCAGTGGCGGCCATTGAGGCTCAGCTAGAGGAAGCTCGTTTTGATCTCGAGAACACCATTCTGCGGGCACCAACGGATGGCTTCGTGACTCAGTTGGCGGTTAGGCCGGGAATGATGGCGGTGCCGTTCCCGCTCAGGCCAGTGGCCAACTTTGTAAATGAAGAGGAGCGCCGTTTCGTGGCTGCTTTTCGCCAGCAATCACTGTTGCGCCTGAAGCCGGGGTACGAGGCAGAGCTGACCTTCACCGCGTTGCCCGGCGAGGTTTTTCCAGCGCGGGTGGTTGAGGTACTTCCTGCCGTCGCGGAAGCACAGCTTGCTGCGGGGCAACAGTTAATCGGTGGCGAAGCGTTCCGGAGAATGGACAATGAGACGCTGGTTGTCCTGGAAATGGAGGATGCCAGCGCGATCGAGGATCTACCTCTTGGCGTCAGCGCCCAAGTGGCGGTGTATTCCGATCACATGCACCATGTGGCGATCATGCGCAAGATCCTTCTCAGGATGTTGAGCTGGCAGCACTACCTTTACCTGGACCATTGATCCTTACGCCTTCAACGCGCCGCCTTCTGATCAGTATCTTATGCAGTTTATGGGGTCATGGAGGATAGGGAGTGCCGGGTACGGGAAGTAGGGGCGCCCTTGTGCTGGAGGGTTAGGCGAGGCGCTTACGCGAGCGCCGTTCTCGCTTTCTGCGCCAGCAGGTAATAGCACCGTTATTTGTTAGTATGGCTGCACTATTATCCTGAGAACGACCAAGCCCGCCAGAATGAATGCTCCTTTCAAACTCCGGCCATACCAGCAAGAAGCGGTTGATGCCACGCTGAATCATTTCAGAAAGTCCGATGAGTCCGCTGTTATCGTGCTGCCAACCGGTGCTGGCAAAAGTCTGGTTATTGCCGAGTTGGCGCGCCTTGCCAAGCGGAAAATCCTGGTGCTGACCCACGTAAAGGAGCTGGTGGAGCAGAATCACGCCAAGTACCAGAGTTACGGGTTAACCGGCGGAATCTTCTCCGCCGGGCTGAAGCGGAAGGAAAGCCGCCACCAGGTAACCTTTGCCAGTGTGCAGTCGGTGTCGGCGAATCTGGACCAGTTCCGGGATGAATATTCGCTGGTCATTATTGATGAGTGTCATCGGGTGAGCGGAGAGGAAACCAGTCAATACCAGCGGATCATTGAGTTGCTGCGGCAGCAGAACGACGCCCTCAAGGTGCTCGGGCTAACCGCCACCCCCTACCGTTTGGCCATGGGCTGGATCTATCGCTATCACTACCGGGGCTTTGTCCGGGGTGAGGATGACAAGCCCTTTCAGCACTGCATTTACGAGCTGCCGCTGAGTTACATGATCAACCGGGGGTATCTCACCCGGCCGGAGCTGGTGAACGCGGCGGTGGCGCAATACGATTTCTCAGCGCTGCCCCAGGACCGCTTTGGCGAATACGCCGAGAAGGACGTAAACGAGCTGCTGAGCAAACACAAGCGTGTGACCCGCGCCATCGTTGAGCAGGTGATGGAGCTGGCTGCCGAACGTCAGGGCGTGATGATCTTTGCGGCGACGGTAGACCATGCGAGGGAGATCACCGGATATCTGCCGGATCACCAGACCGCCCTGATAACCGGCGCGACCGATCTGAAGGATCGGGACTTGTTGATTGAGCGCTTCAAGCAGCGCGAGCTGAAATATCTGGTGAATGTGTCCGTGTTGACCACGGGCTTTGATGCGCCCCATGTGGACTTCATCGCCATTCTTCGGCCCACCCAGTCGGTGAGCCTGTATCAGCAGATTGTGGGGCGCGGGCTTCGTTTGAACGAGGGCAAGCAGGATTGCCTGGTGATCGATTACGCCGGCAACCATGTGAATCTGCATCATCCGGAAGTGGGGGAGCCAAAACCGAATCCCGACAGTGAGCCGGTGCAGGTGTTTTGCCCGGGCTGTGGGTTTGCCAATATCTTCTGGGGCAAAGCCGATGGTGACGGCCGTGTGATTGAGCACTACGGCCGACGGTGTCAGGGGCTGCTGGAGCCAGCGATAGGGGATGACTCTGCAAAGCTTCAAGGGCGCCCGCAACAGTGTGATTACCGTTTCCGTTTCAAGGAGTGCCCGCACTGCGGAGCCGAGAATGATATCGCAGCCCGCAACTGCCATCAGTGCCAGAAAGCCATTATCGACCCGGATGATCAACTCCGGGATGCGTTGAAACTCAAGGATGCCATGGTAATCCGCTGCGCCGGGATATCGCTGGTTGCTGATGGAAGCAAACTGAGGATCACCTATCACGGTGAGGATGGGGAGGAACTCAGCGAGTCGTTTGATTTCAGCAAACCGGGCCAGCGCACTGTGTTTAACAAGCTGTTCGGGCGTCGTTTTGCCAATAGCCAGGCTCCGAGAGTGTTCAGCTCAGCGGATGAGGTGTTTGAATTGCAGACCCTGTTGCCGGCACCGGATTTCGTGATTGCTCGAAAGCAGAAGCATTATTGGCAGGTGCAGGAGCGGGTTTTTGATTATCAGGGGAGTTTCCGTAAGGCGTATTAAGTGTAGGGCTTCATGGAACTCGCCAAGAGGTGCGCCAGTAATATCGTGAAAACCCATATTGGGTAAAAAATCACCCAATATGGGTAGCGTCCGGAGTGATGGGCCATCATCCGAACGCAGGCTGCTGAGGCTTACTGCCAGCAACCCGCTTCATCCACGCCATGTCCAGTGGCACCAAAACGTTCAGGGCGAACAGCACCCAGCCCAGGGGCTGCAAGCTCTCTGCAAACCAGACCATCAGGGCGGCGGCCAGCAGGCTCCAGGCAACATCGGCAGCAATCATCACGTTCAGGTACCTCTCCTGCCACCGTTCATTGATGGCCATGGCGGCCATATCCACGCACCAAAGTAGCATCACGATGCCGACCACCAGGTAGAAAGTTGCACTGGGGCCACCGGCCCATTGGGCAATCGGCTCAGCGGCCAGAATGAGAGCCAACGCCAGGGGTGTGGAGACGAAGACATCGCTCAGAAGGATTTGCTTCACGCTGAATCGACGGATTAAGTTTTTCATGGGATCACCTCAATCGGGTTTCGCAATGTGTTGAACTACACTGCAAAGCTTCTACCCGGGCGGTGATAGTCTCAATTACCTGTGAGGTAATGGTTCCGCCTACCCTCAGCTACGATAATGGCTGAACACTCGGAATTTACGGGAAACCCAATGAGCGCCTTCGGAACGCTGTTCAGAGAAATGCGGCAGGGCAAGCGCCTGAGCCAGATGGATTTTGCCCTGGCGTGTGAGGTGTCGCCGAAACACATCAGCTTTATGGAAACCGGCCGCAGCAAGCCCAGCAAAGGCATGGTTCTGCATTTAGCGCAGATGCTACAGGCAGACCTGGCCGGCACCAATCGGCTCTTGTCGGCGGCGGGATACAGCCAGGTCTATTCCGACCAGGATCTGAACGCGCCTGGCATGGCCATGATCAGGGAGGCGCTTGGGCACCTGTTGCAGGGACACCTGCCTTACCCGGCGGTGGTGTTCGACCACGAGTATTATCTGGTGATGGCCAACCAGGCCATGCAGGCGATGATGGCGAGGATGATCGAGCTGGGGGCCCAGTTTCCGGCCCGGCCGAACTTCTTGCTGTCGCTGCTGGATGAACACGGCATGAAACCCTTCGTGGGTGATTGGGAGAATATTGCCTGCCACATGCTGCAACGCGTCTACCATGAGCATCTTGCCGGTCCCTTCCGGGATCAGCCCAACCGATTGCTGGAGCAGGCTCTGACCGTACCCGGTGTTCCTGAGAACTGGAAAAGCCACGTGCTGGAACACCTGGACTACCCGGCGATTCCTTTCACGCTGAATCTGGGGGATCAGCAGCTCAGGATCTTTTCCACCATCGCAACTATCGGCACGCCGCTGGATGTGACTGCTCAGAATTTGCGGATTGAGCATTTCTTTCCGATGGATGAGGCCAGCAAGGCGTATTGGAAGGGATGAAGCCAATTTCTGCTCTGAAGTCACAGCCGCTACCGGTTACAATGGCGTATCTTTATACTTAGAAGAGAGCCTTATGCCAATCGAAAAGAACCAAGTCGTCCTGTTTCATTACAGCGTACGCGATGAACAAGACAACGTTGTTGAAAACTCCCATGGCGGCGAGCCGAACGCCTATCTGCATGGTCATGGCGGCATTATCAAGGGCCTGGAAGAAGCCCTGGAAGGTTGCGATGCTGGCGATACATTCAGTGTTACCGTCACTCCGGATAAGGCCTACGGGCCGCGCAAGGCAGATGCCATCCAGCGGGTTCCGATCAAGCATTTGATGGGTGCCAAACGCTGGAAGGCGGGCATGGTCGCCCAGGTTCAGACCGAGCAGGGCCCTCGCCACGTGGTTGTTGCCAAGGTAGGCCACAAGTTTGCCGATGTAGACACCAACCATCCGATGGCCGGAAGAACCCTGACGTTCGATATTGAAATTATTGACGTACGCGCGGCCACCTCGGAAGAGCTGTCCCACGGCCACGCCCATGGCCCCGGTGGGCACCATCACTAAGCGTTCGGTTTGATCGATTCAGTCCGCCAGTTTCGCCTGATGGTGCAGAGCGAACTTGAATCGATGTTGTTGTCGGGGTTGAATTCATGCGCCTTCCCACGCATGTCTGTGGTATGAAGCATTCATAGTGCCGCATTTTCTCCAGATGATTTTCACGGCAACGGGGGGAGGCATGGAGACGCGAAGATTCGGAAACACCGACATTCAGGTAACACCGGTCGGGCTTGGTACCTGGGCCATCGGCGGCTGGATGTGGGGCGGAACGGACGAAGCCCAGTCCATTGAGACTATTCACCGAGCTATTGATAAAGGTATCGGTCTGATCGATACGGCACCGGTTTACGGTTTCGGGCGCTCCGAGGAAATAGTGGGCAAGGCCCTAGCCGATGGCCGGCGAGATCAGGTTGCCCTGGCCACCAAAGTAGCTCTGAACTGGAACGGTGATCACGACAAAGTCTGGCGGGATTCTACTGCCTCACGCATCGAGCGGGAGGTCGAGGATTCTCTGAAACGCCTTCAGACCGACCGGATCGATATTTATCAGGTTCACTGGCCCGATCCGAAGACGCCCATGGAGGAAACTGCCCGGGCGCTGGAAAAGCTGTACCAGGCGGGGAAAATTCGCGCCATTGGCGTCAGTAATTTTGCGCCGTCCCAGATGGATGAGCTGCAAAAAAATGTGCCTCTTCACAGTTTGCAGCCCCCGTATAACCTGTTTGAGCGCGATATCGAGCAGGAAATTCTTCCGTATTGCCGGGAAAACGGTATTGCCACCATCACCTACGGCGGGCTTTGTCGCGGTTTGCTGACCGGCAAAATGCGGGAAGACACCCAGTTCACCGGTGATGATCTGCGCAAGAATGACCCGAAGTTTCAGGGTGAGCGCTATCGCCAATACCTGAACGCGGTGGCTGAGCTGGATGCGTTCGCCAAAGAGCGCTATCAGAAAAATGTACTGGCCTTGGCACTTCGCTGGCTGGTGGACCAGCCAGGCGTCACAACCGCACTTTGGGGCGCCAGACGGCCTGACCAGCTGGATCCGGTGGACGAGATCGACGGCTGGTCTCTCGACAAGGATGCGATGGCCGAAATCGATGGCATTCTGGAACGGTGCATAACTGATCCCGTTGGGCCCGAGTTCATGGCGCCGCCGACTCGGTAAACTTCCGCCATGGCCGGGTTCTTTGCAGCGGTGAGTGCACTGACTGCTGGGAGCCCGGTGGCTACTTCGCGCTTAGCCAGCATTCGTGTTGGCACATCCTGACTTTCGCTGTACCTTTTTAGCTGCCGCAATCACTTTTTCATCTGTCGGGTAAAGCGCAGTGTTTAAAAGGTCAAGGAAAGCCGTGTATCCCTTTATGTTGTTTGCGTGGCTTCTGACGGTTGCAAGCTCTGGCCACGCAAAGATCTATAAATGGGTGGATGAGGACGGAAAGGTTCACTTCAGTGACCGACAGGACCACAGGGTTGAGCAGGAAGTGGTCAACGTTAAGCCGGGTGCCTCAGAATGGTCACGTTTTGAAATCGATATCAAAACGGTTGATGTTGAGCTGAGTGACGAGGAACACCAGCAAATCGTTGAAGGCGTTAACAACGTCTATGAGTTTTTTGATCGGGTGATGTCCTTTGATATGCACAGGACGGTGCCGGTCAACATTCTGATCCTCAAGGACAGCGCGACATACCGGAACTACCTCGTTCGTCGGGACGGGGGCATGGCTGTTGCTTCCTATGGGGTTTACATACCCTCCGAACACCAGATCGTCGTCTATGTGCGCAAAAACAGAAGCCTCACCTTCAAAACAATCAAGCACGAAGTGAGTCATGCGGTTGTTGATTCCATCGTTCCGTATTCGCCTGCCTGGTTGAATGAGGGGCTGGCCGAGCAGATGGAAATGCTGCAGCGGGATGAATCGGGTTTGTACTTTGAACGCCACCACGAGAACCGGTGGGTTGTTGATCAAGCCCGTGAGCAGGGTCGTCTCACGGCCATCGACCAGTTGTTGAAACTGTCCAGCAATAACTGGCGACACTCCGACTTTTCGGGGCGAAGCAGCCTGCGGGCCCAGTCTGGACAGTTCGTTTATTTCCTGCTTTCCAAACCGACCAGCCGTAACTTTGTGGTGCGGCTGATGCACAACTTTAACCGGGGAGATCGCACCCTCTCGTATTATCTGGTGGATGATAATTACATCGGTGGTGTAACCATGCTGGCTCTGGACTGGCGGCGGTGGTTGCATGATCAGGGGGATGGTGTCGTTCGGTTGTAGCGGTCTGCCGCAGTTCGGGCACGAATTGCAGGCTTACCTGTCCTAGTCTGGTGTAATGGCAATCTCGTACATTTTCCTGGACATTGAATTGTGCGTGAGTAATTGCCCTGATAAATCGCGATAAGAGGATTGGATATGCCTCAGCTTCGTTTTGCCTATCTCGTTTGTTTCGCTGTTCTTGCTGCTTTTCTCGCCGCCTCTGCTGCGCAGGCCCATCACGGTTGGGCGTGGGCAACCGACGAGGAGTTTGAAATCACCGGTGTCATTCAGTCTGTGCGTCTTGGTAATCCCCATGGCGAGGTCACCATCAGCGTGGATGGAGAGGATTGGGTTGTGGAAGTCGGCCAGCCCTGGCGTAACGACCGCGTTGGGCTCACAAAAGAGATGTTGAGCCAGGGCAGGGAAATCACCGTGCATGGTCATCGCTCTGCCCGAGAAGGCGAGCGCCTGGTCAAGGCTGAGCGGGTTGTGATCGACGGCAAGGACTACGATCTGTATCCGGGCCGTAAGTCCTGATTCCGGGGATGTTTGAGCAAGCACTGGTTTCAGTCGAAAATCTGGCCTTTGTCTCAGCCCTGCGCAACTCTACATTGATGTACCCGGTGGTAAACGCCGGGCATATTCTCGGGGTTTCGTTGCTGGTTGGTGGCATTGTGCCTCTGGATTTGCGGTTGATTGGTTTCTGGCGCACATACCCCGTGATGGTGTTTGTCGATGTGCTGCGCATAACGGCAGCAGTTGGTCTGGCGCTGGCGGTTATCTGCGGAGCGCTCTTGTTCGCCACCGCGGCCCCGGATTACGCCAGATCCCCGCTGTTCCAGGCTAAAATTGCGCTTGTCTTGCTGGGCGTGTTGAACGCGTTGACTCTGGGGCGGGTAATGACACGCCGGGACATACGGAGCCTGCCGATGGAGTCACCCATGCCTTTGGACCTCAGGGCAGGGGGCTTGCTTTCGTTGGTAGTCTGGATCAGCGTACTGATTCTCGGCAGGTTACTGGGGTATTTCTGACCTTGCGTTGATGCCCGTCGCCAGCAACTCCTGCAACATGCTGTAGCTCAGCCCCCAGATACAGGCACCTTGATAGCGGCAACAGGGCATGTTCAGCGTGCCGATGGGCGTAGGCCAGGGAAGCTGGCTCTGGTTCTCGCCGGCGGCGAGGTAGTCCAGAGGGACCCAGACCACCCGCTCGACTTCATGGTTGAGCAACACGGCCTTGGGCCCCTGCCATTCAAACACATAAGGGGTGACAACCATCGGGCGCCAACGGCTGTGATGGCGGGTTATCAGGTCGGATAGCCGCGCTAGATAGCGGCCATGGCGGTTGAGTTCAATGCCGGTTTCTTCCAGTGTTTCCCGCTCGGCGGCAGCCCGGGCAGACCTATCTTCGGGTTGCAGCCGGCCGCCGGGGAAGGCCATGTCGCCGGACCAGGGATCACCCTCCCGTCGGGCCCGCTGAATGAAGAGCAACTCCTTTCCCCCGCTTTCCGTTGTTCTGACGATCAGCGCGACGGATGCTCGAGCGAATCGGCGTCGAAACGGTATTTTGTGAGGGCGCAAATGGCTTACCCAGGACTTAGGACGCACGAAAAACTGTCCTCTGCTGATTGATGACTATAGTTAAACACATCCTGTATTCGCCGGGTGTATGCATTGCGACCTCGCTGCCATAGGTTCTGGAAATGAAACCGTTTTTATTGATCATTATTTACCTCGGTGCTGTTACCTTGCCATTGATCTTGTCCGCCGTGGTTGGAGGGCCGCCGCGCGAATGGCACCAGGAACTTGCATCCGGACTTGGCATTCTCGCCTTTTCGATGATCCTCATGGAATTCATTCTGTCCGGCCGTTTTAAGGTCATTTCCAACGGCGTGGGCATGGATGTGACCATGCGGTTTCACCAGATCATGGCCCGCACCGCGCTGGTCTTTGCGCTTGTCCATCCCTTTCTCTATCAGGGGACGCCCTCAGGGGGCCCACGCCCGTGGGATCCTACCCGTCAATTGACGCTTTCGACGGATGTTTCGGCGTTATTATCCGGCATCGGCGCCTTCGTGCTTCTCCCAAGCCTTGTGCTGCTGGCCATAGGGCGTACCCAGCTCGACTATAAATACGAAACTTGGCGCCTTATGCATGGAGTTGGCGCGTTCCTGATTGCACTGCTTCTGTTGCACCACACGGTCTTTGGCGGGCGCTACGGGGCGGAGCCTGTGATGAGCTGGGTGTGGCTGGTTATGACGGTAATCGCTGTCGGATCACTACTGATGGTTTACCTGCTGGTTCCTCTTCGTCAAAAGGCGCACCCGTGGCGTGTGAATTCGGTAGTTCAGTTAACGCAAAAGCAATGGGAATTGACCGTGACGCCAGAAGGTCATCGGGGCCTGGATTACAAAGCCGGCCAGTTTGTGTGGCTGAATGTAGGACACAGCCCTTTTTCGATGAAAGAAAACCCATTCTCGATTTCCTCAGCGCCTGCAGCCAGGCCAAAGCTATCCTTCATGATCAAAGAGCTCGGCGACTTCACGCGAACCATAGGTCAGATAAAAGCTGGCACTGTGGCCTATCTCGACGGGCCCTATGGCAATCTTTCGGTGGAGGGTCGCACGGAACCGGGAGTCGCTCTCATTGCAGGTGGTGTCGGCCTCTCTCCGTTGCTGGGCATCCTCCGACAAATGCGTCTGACCGGCGATTCGCGCAAGGTAAAGGTGATCTATGGAAATCGGGTGATCGACCAGATTGCCTGTCGTGATGAATTGGATGAAGAAGATGTCGTCTATGTGCTCTCAGAACCACCAGAAACCTGGCGAGGAGAGACGGGCGTTATCGATGGAGGGCTGATCAATCGGGTTTTTTCGGAGGAAGAGTTCCGCGAATGGATTTTCGTGATGTGTGGTCCGGCGATCATGATGGATGTCGTTGAAGATCAGCTGGTCAAGCGGGGCACACCCGGTCATCGCATCCTGTCGGAGCGGTTCCAGTATGACTAATCCAATCAGACGCTTGAGCCAGCGACAGCAGGTTTCTTTGACCATCTGGGTTGTGAACATCACGATAGGCGTGACGCTTCTCGTTTTCGTATTGCGCTAATTCATGTCGATTGAGTCTTGAGGAGGCCAAGTGACCTTTGAACACATCGTTCAGATAAACGACGTGACCAAGCCAGAGATACCGATGCTGACCCGATTCCAGGTATGGGAAGGCCTCGTGCTCCGAGCCCGGCGCCCGGACAAATTCCTGGTAGGTGTTGACGATTACGAGATTCTCGAACAGGAGCCGGCCTACATGAAGCGTTGCCTGCAGCTCCCGGGGCTACAGGTGATTGACGAAGTTACGTTTTGGCATGAGGCGAGGATCGAATATCGAACCCAGCCAACTCAGACCGTTCCGGCAGCAACCCTTGTCATGGATATTGAGGAGCCGGAACCCGAATCGCTTTTTGTTCGGTTCCGGTATCACACGGCGAGCATCGAGAATCGCGGTGATTCAATGCCCTATGATCAGTATCTCCACGAGGCGTATGTGGCCACAGATGTAGAAACCATTCAGATCATACGGCAATTGGCGGAGACGGGTGTTTTCTGAGATCTAGTCAATCCGGTTTTCATCACCCAGATAGGAAGTGAGAAGTCCATGAAATTTCTGATCGTCGGCATTTTCGTTATTGTCGTTGGATTTCTGATCTGGCGAGCCAAAAAGAACATTGATCCGAAAGAACAGGCCTGTGCCAGGGAAATTGGTCAGTTGCTTAAATCGAATCCGAATGCCGAACCGCAGTTCATCGCCAACGTTTTCGAGAAGCACAACATCCCCCGATCCCGCTGCAAGAGTATCGGTCGAATGGTGATGCCGCAGTTGGCAAAGCAGGGCCTTGAGCCGGATGATGCACGGATTGCCATGGAGAGGGTTAGGGCTGCGTATTCACGGGTTTCCTAGCGGTGGTGCTTGCCGAACAGGGCTCGTAGCTCATCCTTGGCGGCCTCCAGCCGGTCTTTTTGTTCTGCTGGCAGTTGTTTGCCCGCACGATTGATGTAGAACGTCAGCATAGACATCGCGGACCGGTAAGGGTCCGATTTGCGCCGGGTGCTCTCTTCAGCAGACTTTTTAAGTGACAGGGCGATTTCCCTGGGATCTTTTAGGGAGAATACGCACTGCTCAAGCTTCAAGGCATCGCTGGATTCAGTTACTTTCTGCGACCAGTTTTCGGCCTTAGCCATGCTCCACCTCCGCCAGTTGCCCGAGTGCGGTTTTCTAAAAGCCTTCAGCCCTCTGCTCAAGGCTAGTTAGAGGCTTTGTTGCTGCCGGGGCCGAATAGGCTACTGTTTATGGTAGTAGGAGCAATCAACATTGTCATTGCCTGATTCTGGAGTGTGTTCATGCAGCCAAAGGAAATTGTGGCTCAGTTCATCGAAAACATCCGCGCCCAGCGGTTGGATGAAGCCAAGGACCTGCTTGCCGACGAGGGCTTTGAATATGTGGGACCAAATATGCGTTTCCTCAGCCGGGATGACATGTTGGCCTATCAGTTCGGTATGTTTGCCATTCAGAAAGACCTTGTTCTACGACAACTGAGTGCCGAGGGTGAGCACGTGTTTGCGATCCTGGATTACCGGACCTACTTCGAGCCAATCGGAGATGTGCGCCTGGCAATCTGGTTTCGTGTGGGAGAGGAAAAAATCCAGTGCGTTGAAACTTTCTACAACGCGGCGGTAATCGAAAACATGTTGGGCGGGAGTCTGCCCGCCGCTGATTAAGCGTTTCAAAGCTCCGGGCTCATTCCTCAATGACGTCCCGTTCAAGCCCCAGAAGCAAGGCCAAACCCGCGGCCATCAGCAGGCGGACGATCATGTCCAGTGGTGGGATTTCGCTCTCTAACATGCTTGATCTCCTGTGGACAATCCAACCCGGTTTGAACGGCCCAGCCACCCGCTAGACTTTTGGTCCCTTGCCGCGGAAGACATTCACGATCAGTGACACGACCAGCAGTACCAAGAAGATGAAAAAAAGTATCTTCGCAAAGCCGGCGGCCGTTCCTGCGATACCTCCAAAACCAAGAACACCCGCAATGATTGCAATTACCAGACAGACGATAGCCCAATAGAGCATTTTCTATCCTCCTTTCGAGAGCTGTCTTTCAACCGTGGCACGCGGATGGTGTATGCGCAAATTTCAGGCGTGTTTGTGAAAGGATAGTAACGGGGCATCCATCAGAGCTCGATAAACCGAGGCATAACCATCAGCCCCACACCCACGGCCAGCATCTCCCAGGCGCTGCTGGCCAGATAGGGATAAAGAATCATGGCAATTCCGCAGTATCGGGTGACGATGTTTTTTCTGCGCCGCCCGTACATGAAATACCCGAAGCCGATGCAGCCGAACAGTAGCGACAGGAAGATGTCAGCGGTTTCCATGCAGTGAAGTCCTCCGGTGAGTTTGTTCGCATAGACTGATACTAGCGCAAGCAGAATCAGGACGGGGCTACACGTGATCTTTAGGAACCGAACAATTTTTCGCCATTTAGGGTATGATGAAGGGCCAATGTTGGTAATCAAGCCAACGTTAACCTGGATATCATTATGAGCAAGAAGCCCGAAAAAGTGACGTTAACGTCTGCAACGATTGAAGAGCAGACCGCTGCCTTTTTGAAGTCCGGCGGGTCTGTTGAATACGTGGGCAAGGGTAAAAGCGGGCAGGTTGCCTATCAGGGGTCGAAGCAGATTAACCTGAAAAAGTAACAGGCAAAGGCGGATCCACGCTCCGACTTCGAGCTATGCATTGCCCTTCAAGGAATAGGCATCGGTCGTTTCCAAGGGTGACATAGTGCGAGCCAGAGGTACTTCAGGTACCAGATGCCTGATGTGTAGTTCTCGCGATCCTTTGTCGCCAGTAGCTTGATGAGATCGAAATGGTTGGTGAAGGCTTCACTTGGGGGCTTCACAAACACCGGTCTTCCCCTGATGTGAGACATGATGGATTTGGCCACATGGGCATAGGCCCAGGGCGTTGAGGTATTGGTGTCAAGCACGCCTGGTGCCAGAAGGAAGAGGTTGGGCGCGTCGGCAGAGAGGAAGCCGGAGTAGCAGCGACTACCAATCTCGTTAAGGTTCTTCGCCTTGTTGATGGCTTCGAGGCCAAGAAACCCGAAATCAACGCCATACCCGGTGCCCCAGAGCAGCAGATCCGTTTCCAGCTCTTCCCCGTTTGACAGCTCAATGGTGTTGCCGCAGAGCGAGCGCACTTCTCCCCGATGTCGCTCAATGTCTGCAAAGTGAATGAGCATCCCTGGCCGGCCAGGGATGAGCTGGTCGCGGCGGATGTCGAAATCGCCCTCCGGCATTATTCCGGTTATACCCGCTTTCGCGTACCTCGCCCGAAGATCCTTGTTAGTCAATCGATGTATCAGACCGGCGGGCAGGCAGAGCATCTGGTACCTGGCCAGGACTCGCATGTCGATTCCAAGGTGCTTGATTCGTCGCGTTGGTCGCATCCACTTGGTGGATCGATAGATCCACGCAACACGGTCTGCACCGTGAGCGAAGCAGAGATCCAGCAGATCGTAAGCAGACGCGCCACCTCCCACCACGGTCACCCGTTTGCCTCGCAACTCCTCGGGATCGCGCAAGGCGGAAGAGTGATATTCGGTGATTGAAGAATTGAACCTTGCGACTTGCGGTACGGTGGGGCGATTGTGCCCACCAGTGGCGGCAATGAGCCATTTCGCTTGGTGTGTTCCAGTGTTGGTGAATATCTGCCAGCCACTTTCGTTCGGCAGTGCGCTTGTGACGGTCGCATTCAGGTGGATATACGGAGATAGCCCAAAGCGCTCCACCCAGGCTTCAATGTTGCCCAGTATGTTGCGCTGGTCCTCCCCGGCAAGGGGCAGGCTGCCAAGTGTCCAGTCTTCCTTGCGGAACTGAATGTCCTGCCAGTAAGGGAGGTCCCGCCATAAGCCACCGATGCAGTCACCGCGCTCCAGAAGAATGACATTCAGCCCGGCGTCTTTGGCGTATTTCAAGCAGATGATGCCGCCGATGCCCCCGCCGACGATAACCAGATCAAGGTCTTCATTGGTGTTCATGGGGTGCTCCTGCAAATGCGGTGGCATCCCGAAGAGGGTAGGGGTGATCGACGCATTGCGTTCAATTTTTAAACTACACCCTCCCGGTGCCCAGTGCCAATGTTCCTCACTCCCCTGGCCAAAAGCGGCTAACAGTTCCGCCATAGTCCTTAAACGGTCTAATAACCCGCTGGTGTTCCCCTTGAAATGGCGCAGGATGAAGAGTGGAGTCCTTCGGGGCAAGGAGATAGCTATGACTCAGTTGCAGCAAGGAACGATAGACACCTTCAGGGGGCTGTTTGGTGGCCCTGTGTTTGAACCGACAGATGCGGGGTATCACGAGGCCCGCCAGATATGGAATGCGATGATTGATCGGAAACCGGCGCTGATTGCCCAGTGCCATTCGGCGGAGGATGTGGTGACCGCGGTTAATTTCGGGCGGGACCAGTCGATGCTGGTCTCGATCAAGGGCGGTGGCCACAACATCGCGGGCAACGCTGTGTGCGACGACGGTTTGATGATCGATCTGTCGCAAATGAAGGACGTAGAGGTGGATGTTGAAAACCGGAGAGCCTTCGTTGGGCCGGGTTGCACACTGGCAGACTTTGACGCGGCTGCACAAATGCATGGGTTGGCCACGCCGCTGGGGATCAATTCCACCACAGGCGTGGCAGGCCTGACCCTGGGCGGCGGCTTTGGTTGGCTCAGCCGAAAACATGGCATGACCGTTGATAACCTGATCTCCGCCGATATGGTGACCGCCAATGGCCGCCAGACTCGCGCCAGTGCTACAGAGAATCCAGACCTCTTCTGGGGCACTCGGGGTGGTGGTGGCAATTTCGGTGTAGTCACCCGGTTTGAGTTCCAGCTACATCCGGTGGGGCCTGAGCTGTTGAGTGGCTTGATGGTATTTCCCTTCGATCAGGCCAAGTCGGTATTGACGCAGTTTGCACGTTTCACGGAAACCATGCCCGACGAACTCAATGTGTGGCTGGTGATTCGGCATGCGCCTCCGTTACCTTTCCTGCCTGAGTCGGTTCATGGCGAGCCCATTGTCGCCCTGGCGATTTGCTACGCGGGGAACCCGGAAGTGGGCGAGAAGCTGATCGCACCCTTACGTTCGTTTGGTGAAGCGCACGGCGAGCATGTTGGCGTTCAGCCCTACGCCAACTGGCAGCAGGCGTTTGACCCGCTGCTGGCGGACGGAGCGAGGAATTACTGGAAGTCCCACAACTTTGTGAAGCTGACCGACGATGTGGTCCGGGTTGCGTTGGAATTCGGGGAGAAGCTGCCATCGCCCCACTGCGAGATTTTTATTGCCTCGATCGGCGGCCAGACCGGGCGCGTGGCGCATGACGCCATGGCCTATTCCAGTCGCGACGCAAACTACGTGATGAATGTTCATGGACGCTGGGAGACACCCGGGGAAGATGAGCATTGCCGCCAGTGGGCGCGCGCGTTCTTTGAGGCTGCCAAGCCCTATGCCAGTGGTGGCGCATATATCAATTTTCTTTCACACGACGAGACGGAGCGGGTCGAGTTTGCCTACGGCGACGCCTACAAGCGATTAATGGAGGTCAAACAGAAGTATGACCCGGAGAATCTGTTCCGGGTGAATCAGAACATTCGGCCGGGCTAGAGTTCGTTCACTAGAGCAGACTCGATCTGATCATGTCGAACGTGTCCAGAATCCTCGCAACAAACTGGTCCTTTGGTCGGAAGCTGCTTTGGGTGTGGAGCGTAATGTCTCTCTGCAGATGATCAAGCAGTTTGTGCAGTCGCCTTCGGTGTAAACCCACCGCAGCCTGGATGGGGTCAAAGATCATGCCGGATAAAGCCGCAAACGCAGCCAGTGCGGCCATGACGGCAAACAATACGCCGGCGGTTGTTGCCAATGAAGGCTCCGGTGGAAATACGCTGTAGTACCAGCCACTTAAGCACGCAGGCGAGTGCATAGACCGGCGCCCACAGCAAATTGATCGGTGCCCGAAGCATGCCCCATCCAAGTGCCATCCGATTGGTTGATATAGCGCCTGGATAATGAAAATGTCGGTCGATGAATGCCGGGATCCGGGCCCGACAATCGTCAAAGTAGCGCTCGACGGCTAAACGGATTGCCTGCTCTACCTGGGCTTCGGAAACGGTTTGGTCCTGCGTTTCGGGCATGGTTGGTCACTTGGATGAAAGTGACTGATAGAGTGTCATCGGGCAAAGCGACGTGCAATGGCATCGAGAAATTGAACTGAACATTTGAGCATGATGCCCAAGGCTTCTATAAAAAAGCCCCTGCATGGCAGGGGCAAAAGACCACAACAATGACGCTGTGTGGAGTGTTCTAGAATTTCACTCGCAAGCCAGTCGCAACCAGAATAATGTCCTCATACTCCGGCGCATAACAGGTGTTGCCGGAAGTGGTGCACCATTCGGCCCGCTCGTGGCTGTGAATCTTTGCGCCGGCGTAGGCGTCAAACAGATCGGTTGGGCTGAATACGTAGCCGACACCAATAACAGACCCCTTCTCGTCGTTTTTGTTCCGATCCCGGGTTTCGCCGTAATGGATGTCGAATGCGTGCGTCCGGTTCGGGCGGTACCCCAGCTTTACATAGCGAAATTGGCCAAGCTCTGAGTCGGTGGCGTCAAAGGTGTCAGTCGCTTCTTCCGGGGTAAGCTTCTCTGCGCGGTTCACGGCAGCCAGCGAGAGGTTCAGGCCGGTATCACTGTGGAAGTAAGATACGGAGCCGCCGTAGGTGTTTACGTCTGGTTCGTCGCTGCTGAGATTGTCGATGTTCTGGGTTGAGCGGGAATACCCTGCGCCAATCAGCATTCGGCCGCCCGGAACCCGCAAGCCGGATTTAACGCCCATCTGAAGAATGGAATCCTGGCCGTCGTCGCCGTCATGGCCGGCACTCACGGAGATGGTTACCGGGCCGATGCGAGGGCTGTCGTAACGGATACGGTTGTGGCGGCCCTCAAAGTTGTAATCTCGAATACTCCCGGAAATGCTCACCTCGTTGCCGAACGGGTTGGCTTCGTCAAAGGGGTTGGTTTCAGGGGGCGTCCTGTTCGGCCTGGAGCGAAACGATGCCGGGAATGGTTTCAGAGCAAACCGGAGTTCGCCGCCAATCAGGCTGGGGTTGCGGAAACTGATCACGCCCGTGCCGGAATAATCCCGGCGCCCGGCATTGTAGGCGGCGCCTTCGCCAAGGCCTACTGTGAGCTTGCCGTAAGGAGTGTCGAGAAACGCATCGGTGATCCGCTCATCAATTTCCGGGCCGGTATTCTTCTGGGCGGGATCGACATCATTGGACGCGTTGGCGAATACGCCGACTTCGATCAGAGCCCCGGCGGTCCAGCCATCGATAATGCGCTGGGTACCGCCGATGTTGAACCTGGTCGGGCTGTTGCGGTTGTCCACATGATAGATCTCGGTATCAGAACCAAGCCCCAGTTCGTTCGCGTTGTAACCGTCCTTCGCGTACATGATTGCCCGGTTAACCTGGCCACCTACTTCCACTTCAAGGGCCGATGCCGGGGATGCTGCAATGCTGAAAATCCCAGCCGCCAGCAGCGTTTTTGAAAACCTCATATTGCCTCCGGTTTTTGTTTTGTACTGATTGCTCAGTGGCGTTTTCTGTGTTGACACCCTCTTTATCGGCTACAGTTGATACCTATGTAAATTGAAAACATTAGATAGATATATGCGTTTTCTGCATCTGATCCGGAGATCAACATGAATATCAAAAAGTTGAGGTGCTTCCGTGCGGTGGTAATTCATGGCTCATTGGTGGCGGCGGCGTCTGTGATGAATCTGAGCCAGCCAGCAACCAGTCGCCTGATCTCTACGCTTGAAGACGAACTGAAGCTCAAACTGTTCAAGCGGGAGAAGCGCCGTCTGGTGCTTACACCGGAGGGCAAGGAGTTCTATCGAGAGGCGGAAAAAATTCTGGCCAACCTCGATGATTTGCCGCGCATCGTGCGGGAAATCAAGGATGGTGGCACTCGCACCCTTCGTATTGTGGCACTGGCGCGGCTTGCGAATAGCCTGGTTTCTCCGGCGCTCGCCCGGTTCGTGGCAGAACATCCCGAACAGCGTTTTAGTGTAGACGTTCGAGGCCATCGTGATATCGAACAATGGGTGGCGGGCAGGCATTACGATATTGCAGTGGCACTGACCAAGCCCTGCAACCATCCGTCAGTGATCCAGCGGCCCTTCTTTGATACTGATGCCATGGTGATGGTGCCAAAGGGGCATCCACTGGAGCTGCTGGAGTCGGTAACGGCAGAGCAGATGGCGGAACACGACATTATCGCTTTGGCGCCGGGACTGCGTCCCCGCTTTCAGATGGAAGAGATCTTTCATTCCGCCGGTGTAGAACTCACCTGCAAAATCGAAACAACCTCCAGTGTGCTGGCCTGCCAGATGGTGGTGGAGGGTTTGGGGGTAACCATTATTGACCGACTGGCAGCATTGGCGGTGGACGAGAGCCGGTACAGTCTTTTGCCCCTGAACCCCTCCTACAGACTTCAGTTTGTTCTGCTTTTCCCGCCAGGCTTTGAGGAGACACCGGCGACCAAAAGCCTGGTTCGTTGCCTGAGTAACCAGGTTCGTGAGTCGCTGGGGGAGCACGCCGTGATGACAGGCGACACCGATTAAGGATGCATTAATTGCATAGAAATATGACTTATATTCAATTTTAAAATCAATTCGCCCTACCTAAACTGGCCTCATTCAATGATCGCCCGTCAATGAACCTTGCCAGGGTGGGCTGATCAGATTCTCCAAATAATGACAATCAGGAGGAGAGATGAGGACCCGGACCCCGGTGCCATTCAAAAATCGACTGATAAGCTTGGTCGTCGCTGGCCTGTTGCCGGTGTGCGCAAACGCAGGCAAGGATGACAACACTCTGGTGGTTGCGTTTGAAAAGCCACTCACCACCGTCGACCGATTGTATTCGATTCAGCGCGAAGGCCTGATCCTCTCCCGGCTGACCGACGACGGTCTGTTTTATGTGAACCCCGATTCCCTCGAGTTCGAACCACTGGCCGCTGAGTCTTATGAATGGGTCGACGAAACCACGCTGGATGTCACCGTTCGGGATGATGTGCGTTTCCACGATGGCAGCAAGCTGACCGCCGACGATGTGGTTTATACCTTTGAATGGGTACTCGATGACGAGTCCGACACCAGCCGTGGACCGGTGATTCAGTCGTGGCTTGAGAGTGTCGAGAAAACCGGGCCGAGAACGGTGCGCTTTAATCTCCATCTACCATATCCCATGGCGCTGCGGGACATGGCGATCAGCATTCCGGTCCGCAAGGAAGGTACTTATGAGGGCGCCGATGGCATGGATAACGCGGCCGAAGACCGGCCACTCAATGGTATCGGCCCATACAGGATCAAAGAGTTCAGCGCCGGCCGAGAAATTGTGATCGAGCGCTTCGAGGGTTACTACCACACTAGCCCGAAAGCCAATCCGGCCATTGAAACCATGGTATTCCGGGTGATTCCCGACCAGGGAACCCAGCAGGCGGAGCTGCTCAGCGGCGGCATAGACATGATGATGGGGGTGCCGCCGGATGTGGCCGATAACATCAGCCACCTTCCGGGCGTAGAGCGCAAGGAAGGCAACGATATCCGCATTGGCTACATTACCCTGGACGCTGCCGGCTATTCAGACCCGGACAGCCCGTTTACCAACCTCAAGGTGCGTCAGGCGATCAACCACGCTATCAACCGGGAGGAAATCACCCGATACCTGGTGCGCGGTAGTGCAGAGGTGGTTCCCTACGCCTGTCACCCGCGGCAGTTTGGCTGCAATGCGGACGGGCCTGTCTATCCCTACAACCCCGAAAAGGCGAAACAGCTTCTGAAAGAAGCCGGTTTCCCCAATGGTTTTTCCTTCAAGCTGTGGGCCTACCGCGAGAAGATCATTGCCGAGGCGGTCGTCAGCGACCTGAAGGCGATCGGTCTGGACGTTGATCTTCGGTTTGTGAAGCTCAATGTGTTCGCCAAAGTACGAAACGACAAAGACATGGAAGCCTTCTTCGCCTCATACGGCAGTGGCGGCACCGCCGATGCTTCCGCCTCCACCGGGGTGCATTTCGCAGCAGGTTCTGCCCGCAACTACACCGATGACGAAGAACTGGCCGAAACCGTATTGGCGGCCGAACGCACCATTGATCCCCTTGAGCGCAAACGCCTTTACAGGGAGGCCCTGAATCGCATTGCCGAGCAGGCCTACTGGGTTCCCATGTTTTCCTACAGCCAAAACTACCTGCTGTCGCCGGGGCTTGAGTTCCCGGTTCCCAAAGACGGCGTTCCGCGTTTCTGGCAAGCCAGCTGGAGCGACCAATAATGTTTAACTATATCCTTCGACGTGGGCTGATGGCCCTGCTGGTAGCACTTACCGTGTCTTTCGGCACCTTCGCTCTGTTCCATTTCGCAACGGACCCGGCCCAGACCATTGCCGGTGAAGATGCGCCCCAGGAGATGGTTGACGACATTCGCGAGCAGTACGGCTTCGATCGGCCGGTGTCTGTCCAGTACGGGGATTGGCTAGGCAGTGCCCTTCAGGGCGATTTTGGCCAGAGCTACTTCTGGAAACAGCCAGTGGTAGAGCTGATCAAGGAGCACGCCAAAGTCACCATCGTGCTGGCGCTCTCCGCATTGGGTGTCACCATCCTGATCGCACTGCCGTTGGGGATAAGTGCCGCGCTGAAACCCAACAGTTGGGTTGACCGGTTTGCACTATCGACGGCGGTATCCGCGCAGGCCATTCCGAACTTCTGGCTGGGCCTGATGCTGATCATCCTGTTTTCGGTGACCTTTCCGATCTTCCCGGTGTCTGGCGACGCCACCTGGAAACACTACGTACTGCCCGCCCTGGTGCTTGGCGCCAGTTCGGTGCCGGCGGTGATGCGCCTGACCCGAACCGGGCTGTTGGACGTGCTCTCCTCTGATTACATTCGCACCGCTCGCGCCAAAGGCTTCGTCGGCTACCGGCTGATTCTTCAACAGGCCATGCGCAACGCGTTGCTGCCCATCGTCAGTGTGTTGGCAGTGCAACTTGGCCACAAGCTGGGCGGCTCGGTGGTAACCGAATCGGTATTCAGCATGAATGGCCTCGGCCGCCTTGCCGTGGAGTCCATTTTTAACTCGGACATTCCGACAGTGCAGTCTCTGATCCTGATCTTTGTACTGACTTTTGTACTGCTCACGCTGGCGGCTGATCTGATCAACGCCTGGCTTGACCCACGGATTCGGATGGGGTGAACCATGACTGTTAGAAACACTATGAGTCCGTCTGAATTGACCGCCGACGAATCTCGCATCGATTCGGAAGAGACCGGCCTGGGCCTGAGTCCGACCATGGCCGCCCTGAAGCGTGCCCGCAATCACTATGGCCTGAAAATTGGTTTCGGCATTCTGCTGGTGATGGCTGTGTTTGCCCTGTTTGCTCCGTGGCTGGCGCCCCATGATCCATACCTTCAGAACCTTCCGATGCGCATGTTGCCACCGGTCTGGGTTGAGGGTGGCAGCTGGGAATACCTGCTGGGTACTGATCATCTTGGCCGGGATTACCTCAGCCGAATCATCTACGGCGCGCGCATTTCCATGACCATCGGCATTGGTGCTGCCACCATTGGCATGATCATCGGTGTCACCCTTGGTCTCATCGCCGGGTACTTCGGCGGCTGGCTGGACCAGGCAGTGAACTTCCTCGTGACTTGCCAACTAGCGGTACCCAGCCTGCTGTTGATCATGGCTCTGGTGTTCGTGATTGGCCAGTCAATAACGGTGGTGATCTTTGTGATTGGCGCGACGCACTGGGTGTTCTATCTGGTGGTCACCCGGTCGGCAACTCTGCGACTGCGCGAGCTGGACTTTGTTGCTGCGGCTCAGGCCATGGGGTGCAGCAGGTTCCAGATTGCGGTCAAGGAAGTGCTGCCGAACCTGGTGAACCAGATCATGGTGATTTTCACCCTCGAGGTGGCGGTGGCCATCCTGAACGAAGCCACCTTGTCATTCCTCGGCCTGGGCATTCCATCGCCCATTCCGTCCTGGGGCCTGATGATCGCTGAAGGCAAACAGGCGATGTTCTTCCAGCCCTGGCTGGTGATCCTGCCCGGCATCTCACTGTTCATTCTCGTTATTGCCATCAACCTGCTGGGCGATGGCGTGCGGGACGTGACCGTTACCAATCGGAGGAATTGATATGAGCACTGCATCCATTCTGGATATCCAGGATCTGTCAGTCGATATTCCGACCGATTCCAGCACGCTGCATGCAGTGCGGGGCATCAGCCTGGAACTCAAACGGGGCGAAACCCTCGGTATTGTGGGCGAGTCTGGCTCCGGCAAGTCCATGACAGCCCTGGCACTGATGAACCTTCTGCCACCGGCTGCCCGCCGACAGGCGTCCTGCATCGACTTTGATGGCAGTGACCTGACTCACGCCACCGAGCGGGAGCTGGCCAGCAAGATCCGGGGCCAGCGCATCGGCATGATTTTCCAGGAGCCGATGACCAGCCTGAATCCGGTGTATTCGATCGGCCGGCAGCTCAAGGAAACCATGACGCTGCATAGGAAGGTATCCGACGCAGAGGCCGAAAAGCGGGCAATCTACCTGCTGGAGAAGGTAGGCCTGCCAGACCCTGCCAGCCGGCTTAAGCAGTACCCCCATGAATTGTCCGGTGGTCAGCGTCAGCGGGTGATGATCGCCATGGCCCTGATGAACGAGCCGGAACTGTTGATTGCCGATGAGCCCACGACGGCTCTGGACGTGACCATCCAGGCCCAGATCCTGCATCTGCTTCGAGACCTTCAGCGGGAATTCGGCATGTCCATGATTCTGATCACCCACGACCTGGGTGTGGTGTCGCGGGCTGCTGACAACATAGCGGTTATGTATGCCGGTGATATTGTCGAAACCGGCAAGACCGCCGAGGTACTGGAAAACCCATGCCATCCCTATACCAAAGGGTTACTGGAGTGTGTGCCTGGCTACCAGGGGCACAGCCAGCAAAGGCTCGGGGCTATTCCGGGTATTGTTCCTGCCATGACCGGCGAGATCTCGGGCTGTGCCTTTGCTTCCCGGTGCCCGAGGGCGGCAGATGTTTGCAGGACAACGAATCCGCCAACAAAGAAGCTCCATCAAGGCAGGTACTTTGTGTGCCATGAGCCTGAAATTGAGCAAGGAGAAGGAACTGCGGAGCAGCCAGTCGGCAGTGAAAGAACCGGAAAAACCGATTGTCGCGGGGCCGAAGACATTCTGACGGTGGACCACGTCAGCTGTACCTTTTCAGTGCGCCGGGGCCTCTTCGGCAAGCGCAAACCGCTGCAGGCACTGGATGACGTCAGCCTGACCCTGAAAAAGGGCGAGGTCCTGGCACTGGTGGGCGAGTCAGGCTGTGGCAAAACCACGCTGACCCGAACCATCATGGGTCTGCAGGCTCCCTCAACCGGGTTCGTCACGCTCAATGGCCAGCGGATTGGAAACCTGCCGCCCATGGAACGGGCCCGCATGATCCAGCCGATTTTCCAGGATCCATATTCTTCTCTGAATCCCCGGAAAACCATCGGCGAGATTATCGCCAAGCCCTTGGTTGTTCACGGCATTGGCTCGACACAAGAACAACACCAGCAGGTCCGGAAGATGATGGAACTGGTCGGCCTGCCCTCAAGGGTATTTAACAGCTACCCCGATCAGCTTTCCGGTGGTCAGCGCCAGCGTGCGGCCATCGGACGTGCGCTAATCCTGAATCCGGAAGTAGTGATTTGCGATGAGCCTACCTCGGCTCTGGATGTTTCGGTACAGGCCCAGATCCTGAACCTGCTGCTGGACCTGCGGGACGAGCTGGATCTGACCTATCTGTTCGTAACCCACAACCTTTCTGTGGTTCAGCACATGGCGGATCGGGTAGCGGTGATGTACCTGGGCGAAATCGTCGAATGCGGCGAGCGTGACCAGGTAATGTCCAGCCCGAAGCACCCCTATACCCATGCGCTGATGGATTCCGCGCTGAGTATTTCTCCGGGCGAGAGCGTGCCTGATCCAGGCTTGTCCGGCGATTTTCCGAATCCGATGAATCGTCCCAACGGGTGCCCGTTTCACCCACGCTGCCCCATTGCCGGGCAGCAATGCCGTGAACAGGCTCCGGGGCCGGAGCTCATCGACAACACGCTGGTTCAGTGCTGGAAAGCAAAAACCGCCGGCAGCCAGTTGAAACCCTGAACCAAACAACAAAACAGAGGACCTGTGCCATGAAACTCATCGCCATATTTCTAGTAGGGCTTATGTCAGTCCTCTCCGGTTGTGCCTCGGTGCAACCCGGTAGTGCGGCATACAGCGAAGAATCCGAATCTGAGCTCTTTCAGCCGGAAACCTTTGAGAGCTACGGCTCTTTTGTGGTCTCTGCTGGCACTGATGCCAAGCCGGTGGACATGCGGCTTTGGTATTCCCGACCCGATCAGATCACACCCGACACACGGGTCATCATGGTGATGCACGGCGGTCGTCGCGACGCCGACAAATACCGTGATTACTGGGGCGCTTACGCAAAACAGTACGGCGTACTGATCGTTGCTCCGGAGATTTCAGACGAAGACTTTCCTACGGGCTGGGGGTATCAGACCGGTAACTGGGTAACGCCGGATTCCGATTCTACAGACGAAACCAAGGGTGAGCGGGTGCCCGTGGAGCAGACCTCCTTTGCTGCCTTTGAACGGGCATTCGATGAACTGAAAAACCACTTCAATCTGGATGCTGAGACCTACGATATCTGGGGCCATGGCAGTGGCGCACAGTTTGTTACCCGCATGATCATGCTGTATCCCCAGGCCCGCATAGGCACGGGCATCGCCGCTAACTCAGGCACATACACTTTCCCGGACTGGACCTTGCCACTGCGTTACGGGTTGAAGAACACCGGTGTTGAGCCTGAGGACCTGAAAGCGTCCTACAAGCATCACCTGGTGATCATGCTGGGCACCGATGATGACGATACCTCTCATCGTCTGCTGAGCCAGCTTGAGATTGCCAGGGCCCAGGGCGCGCATCGCCTCGAGAAGGGTAAAAACTTTTACCGGGTGAACAGGGAACAGGCCGAAAAGCTGAACACGGAATACAACTGGGAGCTGCAAACCGTCTACGGCATTGGCCACAGCGGTCGCAAAATGTCGGAAGCCGGGGCCGAGTACTTGTTGGAGGGTAAGGCTGAGGAGCCATTGTTCACTGACGATATGCAGCTGAACGAGTCCTATCGCTCGGACGGTGATTCCGGAGAAGAAAACGAATTGCTGAAAGGCTCAGACGACGGTGAAGAATCTCCGTTCTGAAGACACCCAACTATGAGCGAAGGGACCACTATGGAAAAGCAAATGCCCCGATCGATTGTACGCCTCGCGCATGGTCGGCTTAGCTATCTGGAAAACGGCAGCGGTACGCCGGTGCTCTTCCTTCACGGCCTTAATGGTAACGGATCGAGCTGGGTTGACCAGCTGTCGGGCCTGGCAGCATCAATGAAGATGTGGGCCTGGGACGCACCGGGCTATGGGCAGTCCGATGTTGCTGGTGATTCGGTTACAGAGCTTGCAAAAGTCGCCATCGAGTTTCTTGAGACCTGTGCCACCAGACCGGTCAATCTGGTCGGGCATTCCATGGGGGGGCTGGTGGCCATGAAAGTAGCCATCATGAAACCCGAGCTCGTGAGGCGACTGGTTCTCTCATGTACGCACCCCGGCCACGGTTTGACAGACGGTGCCAATGAGCGCTACCAGCGCAGGTTGCGTGAACTGGAAGAGCTGCCCAGGGAGGAATACGGCAGGCGACGCGCCAAGGGCATGTTGCCGGATGAAACCAGCGAGGCACTGTTCCAGCGGGTTGCAGCCATTGCGGCCGAATCCCGGCCGGATGGTGTTGTGAATGCGGCCTGGGCCATCCAGACCGCCAACCTGATACCAGAGCTGGCAAGAATCAAGGCAAAGACTCTGGTCATCACCTGCGACAAGGATTCGGTGGCACCGCTGAAAAAGGCCGAGCCGCTACTGGAGCATATTCCGGATGTCCAACACCTGGAATTGAGTGGCTTGGGCCATGCGCCTTACCTTGAAGACGCGAAGCGTTTTAACGCTGTCGTCTCGGACTTCCTGCTGGGGTCGTGACAACCTGTCATTCAGGCAAAGTCGTAGTCACCGCCTTTCTCCAACGCCTTCTGATAAGCCGGTCTGGCGTGAACCCGTTTCACCCAACCGGTGATGTGAGGGCGGTTTCTGCCGACGATACCTCTGGCTACCGAGGCCTCGAGAGGGAAGCTCATCTGGATATCCGCAGCGCTCAGTTTGTCACCCAGGAACCAGGTATTTTTCGCCAGGTGGCCTTCCACAAAATCCAGATGGGTCTTGATCATCGGGCCGATGAAGATTTCATTGGTTTTGTCTGAAATGCCTTTGGCGACCGGTTTTATAAAGAACGGCATCGGGCTGGTTTTGACCTTTTCAAACACCAGACGCATAACCAGTGGCGGCATCAGTGAGCCCTCGGCATAGTGCAGCCAGTAGGTGTAGTCGAGCCAGGCCTGGCCGCCGCTCTCGGGCAGCATCGTGTCTTTGCCGTAGGTGTGGGCCAGGTATTCAATAATGGCGCCGGATTCGGCCACCACCAGATCTCCATCGGTAATCACCGGAGATTTGCCCAGAGGATGTACCTTTTTGAGGCTTTCCGGCGCCAGCATGGTTTTGGGATCACGCTGGTAATGCTTGATCTCATAGGGCACACCCAGCTCTTCCAGCATCCAGAGAACGCGTTGTGAGCGGGAATTGTTGAGGTGGTGGACTGTAATCATGCGCAAGCTCCATTCGCATTGAAAAATGATCGGGTGTGAAGAGTAGGCTTCGAAGAGCGTTTTGGTTCACCGGTGATGGTGATTGAGTGGCTAATGCCGATTGCGCACCGCAAAGCCGTGGCGTTTGAGTTCCTTGAGAATCTCCGGCACCTTGAAGGGCATTAATGTCCGGGTTGTTTTCAGAAGACTGATGGCGAGGTGCATCCGCTTGTACCAGAGCACCTGTCGAATCTTTTTCTTCATGGGGTGATAGCCTTCGAGGTACAACTCCTCAACACGGTCTGCGTTGTTGGTGAGGCTGTAGCTGCTCAGATCCAGCGGCACGGCTATGTCGGCGTTCCTGAGTTGCTTGCGGGTGTTGAAATCGATGCCAATATTGATGGCGTTGGTGATGACATCGAAGGTGTTGTCCGGTTTCGGGTATCGGCTGACATGGCTCAGATCCACCGCCACAGTTATTCCCGCCCCCATTTTCGCCAATGGTGAAATAGGCACATTCTCAACCAGCCCGCCGTCCACCAGTGTTCGCCCATCGATCTCTACCGGTACAAACAGGCCGGGCACTGCCATGGACGCGCAAACAACATCCGCCAGGTTGCCTTCCCGGAAGATCAGCTGTTCGCCGGTTTCGATATCCGTTGCGCAGATGGCCAGGGGAATCTCGGCGTCTTCGATCCTGACATCCCCCAGGTCATGGTGGATCATCTCCCGAATGGCATTGGTGCTGAAAAGGCCACCACGCTCGAAGGTAAAGTTGATGATTTTCGAGAGGTTCAGGGTCGAGCATATGGAAAGGATGGACTCCGCCGGGCGGCCGAAGGCGTAATAACTCGCGATGAGGGCGCCTGCGCTGGTGCCGGAAATACAGTGAATTCTGATTTGCTCTTCCTCGAAAGCCTTCAGAACGCCGATGTGGGCAATGCCTTTTGCCGCGCCGCCCCCCAGGGCCAGGCCGATCCGGGTGTTGAAGGGGTTGAGTCTCATGGTCGTGGGCCTGTTGCCGTGTTCGAGGAGGTAAAGTCTACCAGAGTAAGCGGCGTGTTTGATTCAGCCTGATTCGAATGAAGTTGTATGTGTGTTTACCGAGGGGCCTTGGCCTGAGTTCCGGAGACACGTTGGAAATTTTAATTCTTAGAGTTCAAAATATTGGCGTAGCACTTAAGGAGGCAAATTTTCCAACCGACTGCCGCATTTTGCAGTCATAGGAGTCCTCACATTGGGTGACGTCATTAAAGATGATTATCAGACCGATTATGTAGCAGGTCAGGATAATATCGAGAAGTTTGGATTTGATATCCACAACATCGTGTTTCCTCTAACCGCATTCCTGATCGTTGCCTTTGTTGTCGGAACACTCATTTTTCCTTCGGGTGCAAAGGAATTGCTCGATAGCGCCAAGAATGGTGCGATCGCTGTCTTCGACTGGGGCTTTCTTCTCAGCGCAAACCTGTTTGTTCTCTTCTGCCTGGCACTGATCTTCATGCCGGTGGGTAAGATTCGGATTGGCGGGATTGACGCCAAACCTGAGTTCTCTCTGCTGTCCTGGTTTGCCATGCTGTTTGCGGCAGGCATGGGGACCGGGTTGATGTTCTGGTCGGTTGCCGAACCGGTTGCCTATTACACTGACTGGTATGGAACGCCGCTTGGCGTTGAGCCTAACACCGCAGAAGGTGCGCGCCTGGCCATGGGGGCAACCATGTACCACTGGGGCCTGCATCCCTGGGCGATTTATGCGATTGTCGGGCTCTCATTGTCTTTCTTTGCCTTTAACAAGGGCCTGCCGTTAACCATCCGCTCTGCCTTTTTCCCGATACTCGGGGACAAGGTCTGGGGTTGGCCGGGGAACGTGATCGATACCGTTTCTGTTCTGGCAACGATCTTTGGTCTTGCGACCTCGCTCGGCTTTGGTGCCCAACAGGCGGCATCGGGTATTTCCTACCTGTTCGATATTGAGGGAGGCCTGAATATTCAGGTGGGCGTCATTGCCGGCGTTACGGCCGTTGCCACCTTTTCTGTGATTCGAGGCATTCACGGCGGTGTCCGGATTTTGAGTAACGCCAATATGGTGATGGCAGGGTTGCTGCTCTTGTTTGTCATCTTTGCCGGCCCCACGCTTGCTGTATTCCAGTGGCTGTGGGATACGTCTGTGTCTTACGCCTCCAACATGGTTGCACTCAGCAATCCGTTTGGCCGCGAAGAAGATACCACCTGGTTCCACGGCTGGACTGTATTCTATTGGGCCTGGTGGATCTCCTGGTCACCGTTCGTGGGTATGTTTATCGCTCGTGTGTCCCATGGCCGCACGGTACGTGAATTTGTCACCGCCGTGCTGATCATTCCGACCATCATCACGCTGTTCTGGATGAGCGCTTTCGGTGGCGGCGCGCTCCATCAGGTTCAGAACGACATTGGGGTGCTGGCGTCCGAGGGGCTGACCGATGTATCGCTGGCCATGTTCCAGGCACTAGAGAATATTTCTCTTTCGGGGATTACCTCTTTTATCGGGATTACGCTGGTGCTGACCTTCTTTGTGACCTCTTCAGATTCAGGTTCGCTCGTGATTGATAGCATCACGTCAGGTGGCAAGACCGACGCCCCGAAAGCTCAGCGTATTTTCTGGGCAGTTATTGAAGGTTCGATTGCCGGTGTGCTGTTGTTTGTGGGCGGAAAGGAAGCGCTGAGCGCCTTGCAGGCCGGCGCCCTGAGTGTTGGGCTACCCTTTACCCTGGTGCTGTTGGTGATGATGTATAGCCTGTTCAAGGGCCTTCATCACGAACGCCGCTTGCTGATCGCGGAAGGTAAGATGTAAATGGCAGGCTGCCCCCTGCAAACCCTCCTACGACGTCAAAGGTCCCTCACCGAATGGGCCTTTGTATTTTCCGGATTCTGTCCCCATGTAAACTGAAAAGGCCCCAACAAACAGGAGACCGGAAATGACAGCACCAACTCTGAAAGAACAACTGAACAGTGCGGTAAAGGAGGCAATGAGGAACAAGGATAAAACCCGGCTTGTTACCCTGCGCATGGCCCAGTCTGCGGTGAAGCAGATCGAGATTGACGAACGCCGCGAGCTCAACGACGAGGATGTTCTTAAGGTGCTGGACAAGATGCTCAAACAGCGCCGCGACGCCGCGAGCCAGTATGATGACGCCGGCCGTGAAGAGTTGGGCGACAAAGAGCGTGCTGAAATGGTGATCATTGAGGAGTTCATGCCCGCGGCCCTGAACGAGGATGACCTGGATGGGTTGATCCGAATGGCCATCAGTTCAACCGACGCCCAGGGGATGCAGGATATGGGCAAAGTGATGAACGAGCTCAAGCCTCAAGTGCTTGGTCGGGTTGAAATGGGCCATCTGAGCAAGAAGGTGAGGTCCGCTCTGGCGGGTTGATTCTGATTCGCCCCCCGTCTGGCCGAGACTGGCGGGGGTTGCAAACTGACTACTATTTGGTTAATTTAAATCGTGCACAAGGTAATCGCGAGCAATTTAAATGTCAGAGCATGAATCTTCAGATCAATCGATTCCCGGCGCAGATCTGCTGACACTGGATCGGCAGATGTGTTTTGCCCTCTATTCCGCGTCTTTAGCCATGACCAAACTGTACAAGCCGCTACTGACCGAGCTTGGGCTGACCTATCCGCAGTACCTGGTAATGCTGGTGTTGTGGGAGAAGGATGGTATTCGGGTGTCGACCCTCAAGGAGCGTTTATTTCTGGATTACGGCACTCTGACGCCCCTCGTCAAACGGCTTGAGAAACACGGGTTACTGGTTCGCCAGCGTTCACCGGAGGATGAGCGGCAGGTGATCGTTCGCCTCACGGAGAAAGGCCGGAGTCTCCAGCAAGCAGCAGTCGGGGTACCGCAGCGGGTAGCCAGTGCATCTGGTTGTTCACTGGCCGAACTGGAGGGTTTGAAGACCGAGCTCTGTGCATTGAGAAACCGCTTGCACAGTCATCTGGATACTCATCTTGCAGAGAGTGCCTGAACAGGCATTCCTGTTTAAATCCAAAGCAGAGAGGAAAGCGTTATGTCTATCGAACAAGTGTTGTATAGAGCCCATGCAGAAGCAACCGGTGGTCGTGACGGCCGGGCCATTTCTTCAGACGGTATTCTCGATGTCGAGCTGGCAACGCCGAAAGAAATGGGCGGTGCCGGAGGCAAGGGAACCAACCCGGAGCAGCTGTTTGCCGCAGGTTACTCTGCCTGCTTCATCGGCGCGATGAAGTTTGTAGCCGGTCGTGACAAGCTTAAGATGCCGGAAGATGCTTCCATCGAAGGTGTTGTTGGCATTGGCCAGATTCCCAATGGGTTTGGCATCGAGGTGGAACTGCGCATCAGCCTGCCCGGTATGGATGATGCCGAGGCCAAGAAGCTGATCGATGAAGCTCACAAGGTTTGCCCTTACTCCAACGCAACCCGTGGCAACATTGATGTAACACTGAACCGGGTGGACTGATACCCGGTTGGTAGAGTCAGGCTCTGCTTCTGGATCTACCAATCGAGCCTGAGGCTGGCCAGCAGCGCCTCACCCAGGCTCAGATCCACCGTGCCCGTGTTCAGGTCCTCATACCGGACACGGGTATCCACACTGGCGCCTACGCCAACAACCACTGCCGGCCAGGCTCCGCCTCCGTCGTGAATCCGGTACGTCAGTTCTGTTCTCCACTCTTCTAAATAGAGCGCGCTTTCAATTTCCCTGGCCTTATCCAGCGTGGCCCATCGATCTCCGTTTCGCTCTACCCGAAACTCCCAAAGCTGCACGGGGCTTTGCCATTGGATCAAAACCGGCAGATCGAACAACCAGTGCCCACGTTCGTTGCTCTGTTGCCAGCGTACCCTGGGAAGCCATTGGAAAGATCCGAAGCGATGGTCACCGCCGATGCCGAAGCTGAGGTCGCTGGTCTCATCCAGGGCCCGAAACAGAGCCATACGGCCGTTTACCATATCACTGTGGAAGTCTTGGTACTTGAACATGTTGGAGGTGCCGGCAATGCCGGCCTGTGCTTCCAGGCGGTAAAGCTGATGCTGCCATTCACCACCGAAGGTTAACCGATGCAGGTGCCCGTTGTGGGCCGGGTCGCCGGTGCGGATGCGTAGTGGCTGGTAATCGTAATCGATACCGAAAGTGCCGGCAGAGCCCTGTTTTTGCCAGCCGAGCCCGCGCTGCGAACGGGTCACCTCGTTGGCAGATGGCTGATTCTCCGGCCAATCGTAGGGCTGCCATTGCCGATAGAGCAGGTAAACGTTGTTTGAGGCCTGCACCACGCATGGCAGCGCGAGAGAGACGAAAAGAAGCGGGGCCAGAAGGATAAACCGGGATGTGGCCAAACGCCTGATTCGATAACAGCGCCCTGATTTCACCATGCGTTGCCTCTTGCCAAGCCTGTGAATTGCGCGATCTATGCCCTACTATTTTAGCGTCAGATTCTTCAGTCGCTGCGATTTTCAGGAGCCTATGTCCGACAAAGAGTTACGCACCCGATCCGACAAACAGGCGATCGATCAGTTTATCAACGAGGTTCGCACGCTGCCTAAACAGGGCGGCGGGCGGGGGCGGCTGATTTTCGCGCTGGACGCGACCGCAAGCCGGGAAGCAACCTGGGACCAGGCCTGCCACCTGCAGAGCGAGCTGTTTATGGCAACTCGCGATCTGGGCGGGCTGGCCATTCAGCTCTGTTATTACCGAGGCTTTGGCGAGTTCAAGGCCACGGGGTTTGTGACCGAGACCGGCCAACTGCTGAACCTGATGAACGGTGTTTGCTGCCTGGGCGGCCGTACCCAGATCAGCCGGGTATTGGCCCATGCGGTGAAGGAGACCCGCTCAAAGCCCGTCAAGGCGGTGGTGTTTATCGGAGACTGCTGCGAGGAACCGGTGGATGAGCTTTGCCATACCGCCGGTGAACTGGGCATGTTGCGCACGCCGGTGTTTATGTTCCACGAGGGCAACGATGCCCATGCCAGAGCGGTCTTCCAGCAGGTGAGCAAGTTGTCTGGAGGCGCATACGCGCCATTCGATCGTAACAGTCCTCAGGTTCTGAAGGATCTTATGGCGGCGGTTGCGGTCTATGCTTCCGGGGGAGCGAAGGCGTTGCAGGACTTTTCCAGCCGTAGCTCTCCTGAAGTGAAGCGCCTGACCAAGCAGATCCGGTAGCGCTGCTAGACATCCACTGAGGGGCCTGTAAGCCCGGAGTAACTGAGTGCCATTAACGCTTGTTGCCATCGTTGTTGCGGTTGTTGCCTGGATCTGGTTGCGTAACCAGCCGGCCAGCCAGCGCAATGCCGCCATTCTCAAGCTTGCTTTGTTGGCGGGTATCGGCGTAGTGGTGTTGCTGGCTGCGACCGGGCGTCTGCATTTCCTGTTCGCAGGGCTGGCATTTCTTTATCCACTGTTGCGTCGCTTGCTGCCCTCCCTGTTGCGCGGAGGGCTTGGTGGTATGGCGGGTGGTACCAAGGCCAAATCTGGCAACCAGTCCTATGTGTCCAGCGATATTCTGGAAATGACTCTGGACCACGACTCAGGAACCATGAGCGGCAAAATCATCAAAGGCCCGATGGAAGGGAGAGAGCTGGCAGACTTGAGCGAAACCGAGTTCCTTGAACTACTACGCTATTGCCGCGGCCAGGATGAGGATTCCGCCCGCCTCCTTGAAACCTACCTGGATCGCCGGTTCGGAGACTCCTGGCGAGCAGACGATGCTGCTGCCTCTGAAAACGATCAGTCGGGCGATAATGGCAATACTAGCGGCCCGCTTAACGAGAGCGAAGCGCTAGACATTCTGGGGCTCGAGCCGGGGGCAAGTCGAGAAGAAATCATCAAAGCCCATCGGCGGATGATGCAGAAGCTGCACCCGGACCATGGTGGCAGCAATTATCTGGCGGCACGTATCAATGAGGCTAAAGAGTGCCTGTTGGGCTGACTTTCTCGGATGATGTGGCCTTCTGCTTATCAGACGCCGATTTCTTTTGTGGCGGTTGCCGCCGCTTCCGGGCTGCCGGGGTTGGCGGTGCCGGCTCGTTGCGCAGGTAGGCTCCCGGTGCGGGCTCTATCAGGGGCAGATTGCCCTCTCCGGGAGTGCGTGCACTCACTTGGCCGCCACTGAACTGTTCAGCCCAGGCTACCCAGTCTGGCCACCAGGAACCTTCGAACTGCTCGGCACCTTTCAGCCATTCCTCCGGGTTGGATGGGTTGTCTTCGTTCAGGCGATAACCGTACTTCTTCTTCTCGGGCGGATTGATGATGCCAGCGATGTGTCCTGAGCCGCCAAGCACAAAACGCAGTGGGCCGCCCAGGTTACTTGCGCCTTTGTAGCAGGAGACCCAGGGTGCGATGTGGTCCTCAATGGCGGATGCAAAGTAGCTTGGGACCTTCACCTTTCTCAAATCGATCGGCGTGCCGGCCAGGGTAATGCCACCGGGTTCACGCAGCCGGTTGTTCAGATACATATTGCGCAGGTAAAAACTGTGCATGGCCGCTGGCATGCGAGTGGCGTCCGAGTTCCAGTAAAGCAGGTCAAAGGGGGCCGTGTCGCGGCCGAGAAGGTAATTATTGACGAAAAACGACCATATCAGGCTGTTGGCCCGCAGCATGTTAAAGGCCGTTGCCATGGAGGCGCCTTCAAGATAGCCCTGCTTGTTCATGGCCTTCTCGATTTTGGCGATCGAGTCCTCGTCGATGAAGACAGCCAGATCTCCGACGTCCGAGAAATCCATCATGCTGTTTAGAAACGTCGCGCTTTTTACGCGATCATCCCCGCGAGCAGCCAGCCAGGCCAGAGTGCAACCCAGCAGGGTGCCGCCGATGCAGTAGCCGACAGTATTGATTTCTCGCTCACCCGTCGCTTGCTCAATGGCTTCCATGGCGGCAACCGGACCTTCGAGCATGTAATCCTCAAAGGTCTTGTGTGCCAGCTCTGGACCGGGATTCACCCAGGAAACCACAAACACGGTGTGCCCCTGTTCCACCCAATAACGAATGAAGGATTTTTTCTCGCCAAGATCGAGGATGTAGTACTTGTTGATCCAGGGCGGTATCACCAGCAAAGGCCGGCGATGGACGGTCTCGGTGGTCGGCCGGTATTGGATGAGTTGCATCAGATCGTTCTGGAACACCACGTCGCCAGGTGTGTTGGCAAGGTTGTCCCCCACCTCGAAGGCGTCCGGGTCGGACATGCGGAAAGGCATGGGGCCCTTGCCTTCGTCCAGATCGCGAAGCAGATTTGCCAGGCCTCGCAGCAGGTTCATTCCCCGTGTCTTGACGGTTGTGCGTAATACTTCCGGATTGCTCAGAATGAAGTTGCTCGGGGCGAGGGCATCGGTCATCTGGCTGGTGAAAAAACGGACTTTCTGTCTATCGTGTTCGTCCATATCCCGGACATCGTCAATAGTGTCCATAACCCAGCGAGTTGACAGTAAGTAGGCCTGCTTGACGGCGTTGAAGGCTATGACGTCGTTCCAGGCCTGATCCCGGAAGCGGCCGTCGCCGGGCTCCGGCTCGGCTACAGTCAATGGTTTCTTGCCTATACCGCTGGCCAGCAGGCCAGACCAGAACAGACTGGTGTCCTTTAGCAGTCGCATCTGCGCAAAGAGAAGCGTGTCAGGCTGGGTTGCAAGTTTGCCGGTCAGGGTGACAAAGGGTTTTGTCATGCTCCCGACGCTGGCCGGATTCGGCGGGCCACCGCGCAAACGGCGCATTATGGAGCGCTTGAGCAGGTGGCCACCATGGACACCCACTCGTGCCAGAGAGCGGCTTACCACATTGGGTTCGAAGTCAGGCGTTGATTGCTTTTTTATTGGTTTATCAGCCATTTTTTCGCCTTCTGCCTTTCACGTGTTACATGTAAACGCCGCCGTTAACGTTTATCTGCTGGCCGGTGATGTAATCCCCCTCTGCGGCCAGAAAAACCACGGCGCGGGCAATTTCCTCCGGTTTGCCAAAGCGACCCATGGGAACCCGGGCAATGATCTGTTCGCGGATGTTCTCCGGAACCTGAGCCAGCATTTCGGTTTCTGTGAAGCCCGGGGCAATGGCGTTGACCGTAATGTTGTACTTTGCCATTTCCAGTGCCAGGGTCTTGGTAAACGCGATAATGCCGCCCTTACTGGCCGCATAGTTGGCTTGCCCGAAGTTGCCGGCCTGCCCGACGAAAGACGTGATGTTGATGATGCGGCCGTACTTCTGGTCCATCATGATCTTCAACACTTCCGAGCAGGTGGCGTAGACGCTGCCCAGGTTGGTGTCGAGCACGTCGTTCCAATCGTCGTCGGTAAGTTTTTTCATGGACTTGTCTTTGGTGATGCCCGCGTTGTTCACCAAAATGTCTATGCGGCCCCACTGGTCCTGAACCTGACGAACCAGGCTCCGCGCTTCCGGCATTTTGGACAGGTCTGCTTTGAAAGAGAGTGCCCGGACGCCGGTTGCCTCGATTTCCTTGGCAACCTCTTCGCCTTCAGGCTGACGGGAGCGGTAGTTGATGGCGACGTCGGCGCCGCGTTGGGCAAGTTGCAGTGCGATGTGACGACCGATACCGCGTGAGGCACCGGTTACGAGGGCGACCTTGCCCTTTAGATCCTGCATGAAATCCTCCCTGGAGCGGTGGGCCGCTCTGATTGTTATTCCTTATTATTGATCACCTCATTCAAGCTAGCAGAGCACCTGAATCGCGACAAGAAAATGTGACGCCTGTCACGCATTGCGAATGAATGTCTTTAGTCGCGGCGCAATGGATCCGCGCCATTGGCTGCCGTTGAAGACACCGTAGTGGCCAACCCTCTCTTGCAGGTGGTGCAGCCGTCTGGCGTCCGGAATATTCACGCATAGGTCGTGAGCAGCGCGGGTCTGCCCGGGGCTGGAAATGTCGTCCTTCTCGCCTTCAATCGTCATCAGTGCTGTTTTTTCGATAGCCGCCGGATTCACTTTTCGGCCCCGGTGCATGAAGCAGCCCCGGGCAAGGTGAAACTCTTGGAAGACACGCTGGATAGTGTCCAGGTAATAGGTGGCCGGAAGATCCATGACCGCGAGGTATTCGTCATAGAATTCACGATGACGTCTGATCTTTTCGACTTCCTTGTCACGCATGGACTTGAACAGGCCCCGGTAGGCATCAACGTGGCGGTCGAAGTTCATGTTCACGAACCCGGTCAGTTGCAGAAAGCCGGGATAAACTTTCCGCATGGCTCCTGGATAGGGCGCGGGTACCGGGTGAACCAGGTTGCGCCGGAACCAGGCGAGATTGTGTTTGGTGGCCAGTTCGCAGGGTGCGGTGGGATCAATGCGTCCGTCGATGGGGCCGCTCATGAGAGCCAGCGAACGCGGTGTCGCCGGGTTTTTATCTTCGGCCATGAGGGCGGTGGCTGCGAGCACCGGCACTACGGGCTGGCAAACCGCCAATACATGGGTGTCTGGCCCAAGCTGTTCAATAAAATCTATAACGTAGTCGATATAGTCGTCCAGCCCAAAGTCGCCCGCGGAGAGAGGCACCCTGCAGGCATCACGCCAGTCGGTGATGTAGACGTCGTGGTCTGGCAGCATTTCCTTCACAGTGCCACGCAGCAGTGAGGCAAAGTGCCCGGACAAGGGCGCAACGATCAGGAGTTTCGGGTCATCGGGGCGGGATACGCTGCGCTGGAAATGCTTGAGTTGGGCAAAGGGTTTGCGTTTGACGATGACTTCAGTGATGTCGACCTCCTCCCCATCGCACACTGTTGTGTGCAGATTGAAGGCCGGTTTCGGGTAGCGTCGAGTCAGATCGCCGAACACACCGTAGGCCGAAGCAATACTGCGAGCGCCCGGCAAGCGGGACAGGGGGCTGAGAGGATGCCTGAGCAATTTGCTCTGTGTGTCTGTCATCATGCGCAAGGGCATCAGCGCAGCGCGGCTCATTTCATGGGCAAAATACATCATGATACTGTCCTGCTTGAGTTATGGAGTCCGGAAGTCAACGCAAAACTTAACAGCCATCGATTTCCGCGCTCGATCTTTGATACCCGATGCTGATAAAGATCCGGGCGAAACAGATACAATCTTCCAAAAAGGTTGAAAATGTTCTTGTCGCAGATGAATTCGCCACCGGCTTTGGGTTTGGCCAGAACCCAATTGAGTTTGTAGAGCCGGCCCTCGGAAATCATGTCCACGTGCGGCCCTACCTTGTGGCCTTCTGGATATCGGACCAGGTATATATTCAGGCGTCTGGAATTAAAGAGAATCCGGGTTCTTACTTTTGCAGGCATGGTAGTGGCATACGCTCTTGCAGAGTCACTAGCAGCAGTTTGCGCGCTATGCTGCGCGTTGGTCAATTATGGCCGGGAACTTGCTCATACAAAGATGAGGATTTGAACTGATGACCAGAGCATCAGGTGGTCGCAAGCTTTTGCGATGGTTTTTGCTGCTATGCGCTGGCGCTATCGTGCTGATCCTGTTGGTGGTTCTGATGTTCCGGTTTGTAAATCCACCCACGTCGGCCTTCATGCTGGGCTATCAGATTCAAAGCACGGGCAAATCCCTCGCTCAGGAATGGGTGCCCATGCGCGAGATCTCACCCTGGATGCCCCTGGCAGTGGTTGCCAGCGAGGATCAGCGATTCCCGCATCATGTGGGCGTGGATTTTGAAGCCATTCGCCAGGCTTTGTCCGAATACAGGGCGGGCGAGGGGCTTCGAGGGGCGAGCACCATCACCCAGCAAACGGCCAAGAACCTCTTTCTCTGGAACGGGCGTAGTTTCATTCGCAAGGCCATCGAGGCGGGTTTGGCGCTTGTTATAGACGGCCTGTGGTCAAAACAGCGGGTACTGGAAGTCTATTTGAACATTGCCGAGTTTGGTCCCGGTATTTATGGCGTTGAAGCTGCCAGCCAGGCTTACTTTGGCAAGCCCGCCCGTCACCTTACCGAGTACCAGGCCGCTCTGCTCGCGGCCGTGCTCCCGAATCCAAAGGTTTTGAGTGTCAATTCGCCATCCTCGTATGTGTTGGAGCGAGTGTCCTGGATTCAGGGCCAGATTGCGCAGCTTGGTGCTGGATATCTGCATGATCTCTAGTCTGGCTGGTAGGCAGATTTATTGGCGTGACCATTGGCTTTGACTCGTTGATACTGGGGGGAACTCAATACCACTTTTCTTCTCAAGGATTGCAACAATGGCTCTTTTCCCAGACGACAATGGCGAAAACGACCTGTTTATGTCTCGAACCGACCCGGAAAACCCGCTAGGCACCCATGCCCCCTATAGTTTTGAGCTGGAAGGCAAAGTCTGGCCAACCGTGGAACACTATTTCCAGGGCATGAAGTTTACCGACGATAACCGCCAGGAAAAGGTGCGCAACGCCGATACGCCTGGAAAGGCCGGAAAGCTTGGGCGCAAGCGCCACAAGAGCCTGCGGCGGGACTGGAAGCAGGTGCGCGAAACCGTTATGACACGGGGGATCTACGTGCGCTGCCGAACCCATCCCGAGCTGGCGGAGGCTCTGCTGGATACCGGCGAGACGAAAATCGTTGAAAACAGCAATTTCGATTATTTCTGGGGCTGTGGCCGGGATCGGCGGGGCGAAAATCGTTATGGGAAAGTGTTGATGAATGTGCGGGCCAGGTTGCGGGAGGAGCGGGCAGCGCAGGATTGAGCTTCAACCTGCGCGCCACCTGCCACACCAGTAGTGCAGGTCAATCGCTCTGCTTCAGGCCCATTTCCCAGAAATCGATCTCAAGCCGGGTGGCGTCGCTGAAAATCCGGGTTAGTTCCTTGAAGCGGGCAGGGGAGGCTTCGGCCAGTCGCTCGTTGAGCCAGCTGATCTCTGCCTGCGTAGCGTCCTGGAACTCTTCGCTTTCGTACATGGCGATCCAGGCATCGTAGGGGTTGTTCTCACCCCGAATCGTTTCTGCCCGGCTGTTCAGCCAGTTGGCGATTTCACCGTAGCCCACCATGCACGGCGACAGGGCCACGTGCAGGTCCAGCAGGTCGCCCCGGTTGCCGGTGTCCAGAACGTAGCGGGTGTAGGCCAGCGTGGCTCGGGCTTCCGGCAGGTCGGCCAGCTCTTGTTCGGAAATGCCCCATTCCTTGCAGTAGCTGACGTGCAGATCCAGTTCCACATCCACGATGGCCTGCAAACCCTCCTTTGCCTGGCGAAGGTCCGACAGTGTCGGGCTTTTATAGGCTGCAAGAGCAAAGGCACGGGCAAACTGGATCAGGAACAGGTAGTCCTGCTTCAGGTAATGCTGGAACGCTTCTGGCGCTAATGTCGCATTACCGAGTTGCTGCACAAAGCCGTGCTCGATGTAGGCCTGCCATTCGTTCTGGCAGCTCTTTTTCAGGTCTTCGAACTGATAAGGCATGCTTGCTCCTGGAAACAGTGTCGGCTCAGTAACAGGAATTGGGTGACGAGTCCGGGTTGATTTCGCCGGAGACTTCTTCCGGATCAATGCCGTGACTGATCAGTACTTCCCGCACAAAATTTACCTGAGCCAGAATTCTGTCAGCATCATCTCCGTATTCAAACCGGTTGATCTCGACCGGCTGGGGCATGAAGGTAAAGGCGGTTTTCAGGGCGGTGAGCGTGTCTTCGTCGGCCATTGGCATACTCCTCGTGCGATTTGAGTTTCACAGGAGGAGTATACGCAAGTCTTCAGGTTCAGGCCCGCCGACGGCTGGAGGCCACTAGTGAACCCAGAACCACGAGTATCGCAGCCAGCGGAAGCCGCCAGTCTGGCGCGGCAATCCCGGCCAGTACCAGGAAAAGAGCGGCCAGCACGGGCACCGCATAGGCGAGGCTGCCCACCAGGGCTGTAGGCCCCTTCCGAAGGGCCAGATCCCAGGCCACCATGGCCAGTCCGTATGGCCCCAGGCCCAGGGCGACGCCAGCGGCCAGCGCGGTTCCTGAAGGCAGCGCATGGGCAGAGCCGGATACGGTGTCTGCGGCTGCTGCTCCGGCGCCTGCCAGAAGGAACAGGCCGGGCATTACCGGAGCGATCGCAACAGGTGTTGCCTGGCAGATCCACGAGTACAGGGCCCAGCAGCCCCCGGCCAGAAGAGCCAATCCGTAACCAGTCAGATTGCCTGAGAAACCATTACTCAGGGCCTCCGGGCCCAGCAGCAAAGCCGCCCCGGAAAAGGCAATCAGTGCCCCCGCAACAACCGGGAGGGCGATCCGCCGATGGAAAGCCCACTGGCTGATCAGGATAAACATAACCGGCCAGGTATAGGTGATCAGAGACGCCTCTGCGGTGGGCGCCATGCCCAGGCCGGCCAGATACGCGCCGACCGCCCCCAGTACCAGCAAAGGCACAAGACCGAAAATCACCAGTTTCCATTGCCAGGACACTTTCACAGATCTGCGCGCTTCGCGCCCCCGGAAACTCATGGGCAGCACCGCGAGGGCGCCACTGATCAGGGCGATGGTTGTAAGTTGAAACGGAGGGATGGAGCGCGCTGCATCCACCAGCAGAGGTGCGACGGCCCACAGCACCACGGCAACCAGAGCCGCGATGATGCTCAGGATGTTTGGCAGACCGATGGTCGCGTTAAGAATCCTCATGGGCAGTCCTCCTTTAGCCGGTGTGTTGCGATCTGACAGTGGGAGGATATACTCGGATTAAAGATCACAAAAACAACGGTTTTTGATACAAAGCATCACAGGAGTTGATGGATTGCGTCCCAGGATTCTTGATCTGAACGTGCTGCAAACGCTGGTGGCCATTGCCGACACCGGAACGGTTACCGCCGCTGCAGACCGGCTTGCTTATACCCAGTCAACCGTGAGCATGCAGCTGCATCGCCTGGAGTCTCTGCTGGAGGTGCCCCTCCACGAGCGGGAAGGGCGGCGGATACGGTTTACCGCGGAGGGCGAGCAGCTGATCGGTTATGCCCGGAAGATGCTGGCCCTGAACAATGAGGCATTGGATTCGCTTCGGCAGAGGCAGGTTTCAGGGCAGCTGAGCCTGGGTATCCCGGAAGACTATGCGTTTTTGCTGACCTCCGTTCTTTCCCATTTCAGCCAGTTGTTTCCGGCGGTTCAGCTGCAGGTTATCTGCGGATCAAGCGTCAGGCTGCTTCAGCAGGTGCAGGCCGGTGAGCTGGATCTGGCGGTTGTAACACGCCAGACCCGTTCTCCCGGGGGCGAGGTGATTCGCCGGGAGCCACTGGTGTGGGCCGTGGGCGCCGAGAAACAGCCATCCCTCACAGATCCCATTCCTCTTGCGCTCTACTCGCCGGGTGCTGATGTGTTCAGGGAGGTGGCGGAGCAGGCGCTGTTTTCTGCGGGTCGGCAATGGCGCCTGGCCTACTCAAGTCAGTCGATGACGGGGCTGATGCCAGTGGTAGTGGCCGGATTGGCGGTGGTGCCGGTAACCCGCGATATGCTCACGCCCCAGTTGCGTGTTCTGGACGAACGAAGCGGTATGCCGGCCCTGCAGTCCATCGAGATGGCCCTGCACCGGCCCTCGGGCCGCCCGACTGAACCTGCACGGCAGATGGCGGAGCTGATCCGGGAGCATCTGGCGGGAGATGGCTGATCTGTCTCCGTGTTAGGCTGACGATATCGTGTCTAAACGCAATGAACGGGATATGCCATGAAAACGATCAACATCGACATTGTTTCCGACATCGCCTGCCCCTGGTGTGCCATTGGCTATGCCCGCCTGGAGCAGGCCATGAAACAGTTGGCGTCTGAGTACGAATTTGGCCTTCAATGGCATGCCTTTGAACTGAACCCGGATCATACGGGTGATGGTGAGCCCATCCTGCCGGCTCTGGCCCGCAAGTACGGCCGGAGCGAGGATGAGATGCGCGCTACCCAAAACCAGATGATGACGATTGCGAAGGATCTGGGCCTCAATTTTGAGAAAATGCAGGAGCGTTTCACCTGCAACACGTTCGATGCCCATCGACTGGTCAAGTGGGCTGCTGAGCAGGGCAAGCAGACGGAGATGAAGCAGGCGCTGTTCGAGGCCTATTTCGGAAAGGCAGAGGATGTGTCAGACCGGAATGTGTTGCTGGGCTGCGTCGAGGGCCTTGGGCTGGATCGCGACAGGGCCAAGCAAATTCTGGATTCTGATGAGTTCGCCAATGTGGTCCGGGAGGACGAAGCCACCTATCAGCAGGCCGGTGTTTCGGCGGTGCCGGCGTTCATCGTGAACGGGAAATACCTGATCTCCGGCGCCCAGGAACCAGACACCCTGGTACAGGCGTTCGAGGAAATCGGCGCAAAGCCTGAGTGAGCGCCTGAACTGGAGAAGAAATGCCGAAATCTTCCGAAGCCCGGCAGCGAGCCATTCTGGAGCGGCTGGATAAATTCAGCCGGTTCACCGACAGCAACATTGCGATTCCGTTTACCAATATAAAGATAGGTGCGGAGGCAGTGATTGGCTTGTTGCCCGTGGTGGGGGACGCCGTGGGCCTGGTGCTGGCCGGCTACGTATTGGTGGAAGCGCATCGGGCGGGCGCCAGCAAGGCCGTCAAGCTTCGCATGCTGCGCAACATGGGCATTGATTTCCTGGGTGGCCTGCTTCCGGTGGTCGGTGATGCCTTTGACGCGGTATACAAAGCCAACACCCGCAACACCCGCTTGCTCAGAAACTACCTGGAAAAAGAGTTGGCGATTGAACCGCCTCCTCCGCCTTTCCCCTGGATGACCGTAATCTGGTTGTCCGTGCTGTTCGCTGTCGTTACGGGCGGTCTGACATTGATTCTCTAGGCCTGCTGCCGTCCCTCTGACGTTTTTAGTCGACTCAGTGTCGTATTGGTTCCTTCCGAAAAGATCAAAGAGGGCCACATTAGGGCTATCGACAACCCGGGAAGGGGGAGATAGCAATGGCTGTTAAATTCGAGCAAGCACTTCTGGATTATCCACAACAACGGGCCGGTGCGGCACGCCAGCCCGACAGCGTCGACCAGTCTGATCGACGCGTTCCCATCAACCTGCGCCAATCTGGCCCCACGCCGGTGGAGATGCTGATTTCCACACGGGTCCGCAAGTCACCTTACTGGCATCTGGCCTATGAGGCGGGCTGCTGGCGCGCGACGGTCTACAATCGCATGTACCACCCCCGGGGTTATGTTCGCCCGGAAGACGGCGGTGCCATGCTGGAGTACGAGTCGCTGATCCACGACGTCACCATGTGGAACGTGGCGGTTGAGCGTCAGATCCAGGTCAAAGGCCCGGATGCCGAGCGGTTCGTGAATTACGTGATCACCCGGGATGCGACCAAGATCAAGCCCATGCGTGGCAAGTACGTCATCCTCTGCAACGAGGAGGGTGGCATCATCAATGATCCTGTTCTGCTGCGGGTCGCCGAGGACGAGTTCTGGTTCTCGCTCTCCGACAGTGATCTTGAGCTCTGGATGCGGGGCGTAAACGTTGGCATGGGATTCAATGTCACCATTGCGGAAATCGATGTGGCGCCCGTGCAGATTCAGGGGCCCAAGTCTGAAGCCCTGATGGCGGACCTGTTTGGCGACGCCGTCCGGGACATTCCTTACTACGGCTTGATGGAAGGCCAGGTGGCCGGCCACGACGTGATCGTGTCCCAGACCGGCTTTACCGGAGAGAAGGGGTACGAGATTTACCTCAAGGATGCGACCAAATACGCCGAGGACCTCTGGTACACCGTGCTTGCCGCGGGCGAGCCCCACAACTTGCGGGTCATAGCGCCCGCCCACCATCGCCGGATTGCCGCGGGTATTCTGTCCTGGGGGCAGGATGTGGACCAGGAAACCCTGCCGTTCCAGTGCAACCTGGCGTACCAGGTGCCGCGCAACAAGGAGGCCGATTACATCGGCAAGCAAAAGCTTGAGCAGGTCCGTGAGCAATTGGACGCCGGTCGCCCGCCTTTCAGCCACATCATGGTGGGCATCCGTTTTGGCGGCGGCAAGGTGACTGACTACTCCAACGATTTCTGGCTGATCAGCGGCCCGGACGGCGGCGAAGCGGAGGGCTATGTTACCTCCCCCTGGTACTCCCCGGAGCTTGAGACCAACATCGCGCTGGCATATGTGCCGTTTGACCTTCGGGCTGTCGGCACGCGGCTGACTGTGCATCTTCCTGTGGAATATGCCGCCGCGGATGGCTCAACCGCTGTGGAGGCGGAAGTGGTGGAAGTGCCCTTCCGGCCTTCGGTGAATCCCAACGCCCGGGAAAGAGCCCGGGCCAAGGGGATCGACTTCGCCGATTAACCTAACGGGAAGAACCGGCGATAGCAGCTGTCGGGTAAACACCGTTGGCAATGGGGTGCGCGGTTTATGACACTGGTTAGCGAAAGACAGGCGTTCAATCGGCCCGATGAGGAGGCAGCAGCACGGTTTCGTGATCTGGTGCGCTCGGCATCCATTGAAGCCACACCCCGCCAGATCCTGACGACAGAACATTTGCCGGATCTTCTGCCGGCGGGCACCTGCGTTTACGTGCCCTTCCTGCCAAAGGGGCAGTTCAGTGACACGCTGGAAGCTTCCCGTCGTCTGCTGGATCTGGGTATGCAGCCAGTGCCGCATGTGCCCGCCCGAATGGCCCAGAGCCGGGGGCAGTTGCGGGACTGGTTTGCCCAATTAGATGAAAGCGGGGTAGACCGTCTGCTGCTGATCGCGGGCGACAGCGATGCCGTGGCCGGCCCGTTTCCCGACACTTTGGCCGTGCTCGAATCGGGATTGTTGGCGCAGTTCCGGTTCCACGGTATCGGTGTTGCGGCTCATCCGGACGGCCATCCTATGGCGGATCGGGCAACCCTGGCTCAGGCATTGAGCGTCAAGCGTGAATACGCCCGTACGACCGCTACCAGGCTCTGGGTGGTCACCCAGTTCACCTTCGACGCTGAGGTGGTGATCGACTGGCTGCAAGGGCTGGGCAATATTCTGGAAGAAGTGCCTGTCTATATCGGCATGGCGGGCCCAACCCGGGTTAAAACGCTTATCGCTTATGCAGCTATGTGTGGGGTAGGCGCATCCGCACGTATGCTGCTTCGTCGCCCTGGCAGTGCCCGGATGCTGGGTGCCTGGAAACCCGACGATATGGTCCGGGCGCTGGTGCAGTACTGCCTGGAAAATCCGGAGACTTTGCTGCGGGGCATTCATCTGTTTCCGTTCGGAGGCCTGCGCCAGTCAGCGCAATGGATTCGGGATCACAGTGGGTCCTTTGAGGACAAGAGGGAGGCAGTGCCATGAGTCTTCAATACAATAAACTGACACCCGACACGCCAGCGCCGGCGGAGTTTCTGCCGCCGGGTACTCCGGATATCGAGATTGCCCGTTCGGTCCAGCCCCAATCGATACTTCTGCTGGCGCAGCAGCGGTTTGGCTTGCCGGCAGAGAGCCTGGTGCCCTTTGGCCACTACAAGGCAAAGCTGGACATGGCGTATGTGGATACGTCCGACTCGGCACCTAGAGGCAAACTGGTGCTCGTCACCGCCATTACACCGACGCCGGCGGGCGAGGGAAAGACCACAACCAGTGTCGGGCTGAACGATGGCCTGAACCGGCTGGGTGTCCGCTCCTCCGTGTGTCTGCGGGAGCCGTCCCTGGGGCCCTGCTTTGGCATGAAGGGTGGGGCTGCCGGCGGAGGCCGGGCCCAGGTGATTCCAATGGAAGACATCAACCTGCATTTCAATGGTGACTTCCATGCCATTTCAACCGCCCACAATCTCCTGGCCTCACTGATCGACAACCACATGCACTGGGGTAACGAAGCTGGCCTGGATCCGCGCTATGTCAGCTGGCGCAGGGTGCTGGACCTGACCGATCGCTCCCTGCGCAATGTGGTATCCGGGCTGGGTGGCGCCGCCCATGGCGTGCCCCGGGAGACAGGCTTTGATATCACCGTTTCGTCCGAGATCATGGCAATTCTGTGCCTGGCGGACGGGCGTGCGGATCTGAAGCAGCGGTTGGGCAATATCATCGTTGGCCGGAGGTCTGACATGTCGCCGGTGACCGTCCGTGACCTGGGCGTAGAAGGTTCACTGACCGTGCTGCTGAAGGACGCATTACACCCGAACCTGGTACAGAGTCTGGAGCATAATCCGGTGTTTATCCATGGTGGCCCCTTTGCCAATATTGCCCATGGCTGCAATTCCGTCACCGCAACCCGCGCTGCGCTGGCCCTGAATGACGTGGTGGTTACCGAGGCCGGCTTCGGCGCCGACCTGGGTGCGGAGAAGTTCATTGATATCAAGTGCCGGCACACGGGATTGCGCCCGGATGCCGCCGTAGTGGTCTGCACCATTCGAGCCCTCAAAATGCAGGGCGGTATTCCCCGCAGCCAGCTGGGGATTCCCGACCTGGCGGCGCTGCGAAAAGGAGCGGCCAACCTTGAGCGGCATATCCGCAATCTGCAGCAGTTTGGCCTGACCCCGGTGGTGTGCATCAACCGTTTCCCGGATGACACCGAGGAGGAGATGGCGCTGGTCCAGTCCATCAGCGAGGAGCTGGGCGTGCGGGCAGTGCCCGCGGATCACTGGGCAACCGGTGGTGAGGGCGCCACTGAGCTGGCTCAGGCGGTGCTGGACCAGATGGATGAGGGCAACAAGCCAGAGGTGAAATTCCTCTATGAAGACAGCCTGCCCCTGGCGGACAAGATTCGCACCATTGCCACCCGGATCTACCATGCCGGAAGCGTGGAGTTCACAACGGTCGCCAAACGACAGCTGGAGGAATACGAAGGCCTGGGCTTTGGTCACCTGCCGGTGTGCATTGCCAAGACCCAGTACAGCTTCTCGGTGGATTCGTCGGTGAAGGGTGCGCCGTCCGGGCATATGTTGCCGGTGAGGGAAGTGCGACTGGCGGCCGGAGCCGGCTTCGTGGTGGCGGTCTGTGGCGATATTATGACCATGCCAGGGCTGCCACGGCGCCCTGCCGCCCTGGACATCGCGCTGGATGAAAATGGCCTTGTGGTGGGATTAACCTGAGACCGTTTGCCCGGGGGCATCCTCAAAGGTTCCGTAAGTGGGCTCGGTTCGGGCCCGCTTCAGGGCTTGCAGGGATGAAGAAGGCAAACTGGCCATGGTTTCGGTCAGGAGGCCGTCGGCCCTGGCCGGAGTAAAGACTTCCATTCGTTCATACTTGGGCGCGCGCCCCATGGTCTTGCGATAACAGCGGCTGAAGTGGGTGGCGGAAACGAAACCGCACATGGAGGCAATTTCCACGATGGAACAGGAAGTCTGCTTGAGCAGACGGCGCGCCCGGTTCAGCCGCACTCTCAGGTAATAGCGCGACGGCGTGCACCCCATGTGCTTCAGGAACAGCCGCTCCAGTTGCCGGCGTGAAATGCCTGCCAGGGTGGCCAGTTCCTGCAGTTCGATCGGCTCTTCGATATTGGATTCCATCAGCTGGGCAGCCTCCGCCAGCTTGGGTTGCACCCGGGCCAGGCCCGGATGCATGGGCATGGGCTGTTGCTCACTCTCCTCCCGGACCCGGTCGCAGACAAACATATGGGATATGGCATTGCTGAGTTCCTGACCATGCCGCCGTGCCAGGAAGCTGAGCATCATGTGCATTGGCACGGTGCCTCCGGTGCAGGTCATGCGTTCACGCTCGACCGTAAACAGGCGGTTGTTGGTCTGAACCCGGGGAAAGTCTTCCTGCATGGCTTCCAGGCATTCCCAGTGGGCACTGCAGGCGTAGCCGTCGAGCAGGCCGGCACTGGCCAGCACATAGGGGCCGGTGCAGACAGCGCCAAGCAGGACATGCTGCCGGGCCATCTGTTTCAGCCATTGGACCTCCCGGCGTGAGAAACTGCGGGTGACGTCAATTCCGGCAACCACGATGACCAGATCGAAGCTGTGCTCTTCCTGAATTGAGGCATCCGGCACCATGGTGATGCCGTCACTGGCGAGGGCGTAATCGCCCTCGGCAGTAAGCAATTTCCAGGAATAGAGTTCGGTGCCCGCCAACTGGTTGGCCATTCTGAGAGGTTCCACCGCAGTGGCAAGGGCAATCAGGGTGAAGTTGTCGATCAGAAGGAAGCCGACCCGATAGGGCTGCTGGACGGGCTTGTCTGTTTGCGAACCGGTATCAGTGGTCATAAACAACCCCCTTTGCCCTGTCTGGGCCAGTCGCAACGGCCAGCACCGGGATTGCCTGTACTGACCACCACCACTACCTGAACACTAGCTGTTGCACCTAAATCGTGCAATAAATGATCAGGATTTGACCCGCTCGTTATCCGGATCAAACAGTGCCCGGTAACCCACCGCTTCGATTCGGATAGGGTAGTGCTCCTGGAAGTATTCCAGGGTGAGCTCACGCCCTTCCTGGGCATACTCGGCGGGGATGTAACCCAGCAGAATGATCTTCCCTACTGAGGGCCCCCACGCCACACTGGTGTTGTAAGAGCGGCGACCGTGGCTATCCACCAGCACTTCACCGGTTTGTGGGTCCAGAATCGGCCATTGGCCAACCGGGTAGCGCAGAATGCCGTTGGCATCCCGGTGCTCGGTCATGGTCATGGTGCACAGGTAGGCCGATTGCCGTGGCCACTCCCGCTGCTCCAGATACGCGGCCTTGCCGTGAAAATCGGCTTCCTTGACCTTGGGCCGTTGCAAACCGGCTTCGTAGAGATTGTATTCCGTTTCCAGGTCCACGTTCTGCAGTCGCAGGCTCTTCTCCAGGCGACGGGTATTGGCGTAGGTTTCAATGCCCACCGGCGTAACGCCCGCATCGTAGAGCAAGTCCCAGATTCTCAGGCCATAACTGAACGGGAAATAGAGCTCCCAGCCCTGCTCGCCCACGTAGGAAATCCGGAAGGCCCAGACCGGGACCCCTCGAATGTTCAGTTCCCGGGCGGTGGCAAACGGGAAATTGTCCGCGGACAACTGGTCCGGGTCGGTCACGAACTGGGCCAATGTCTCCCGGGCCTTTGGTCCCCAGAGGCCAAGGGTCGCCAGCTCGTCGGTGCGGTCATGCACCTGGATGTTGTCCAGCCCCTTCTCCCGGGCCATACGGGTGATCCAGCAATAGTCCCGGTGGCCGGTGTCGCCGCCGCAGACGACCCGATAGCCTTGCGCGCCCCGCCGAATGATGGTCAGGTCGGAACGCACGCCCCCGCGCTCGTCGAGGAAATGAGTGTAGACACCTTTGCCGTTGGGCGTGGTACCGCCGACTTTGGCAACCGACAGATATTCCAGCAGCGCTTCCGCGTTGTCACCGGAAATGTCGAAGATGGCGAAGTGCGAGAGATTGATCATGCCCACGGATTCGCTCATCTCAAGCTGTTCAGCGTTTGATACCTCCCAGAAGTGTCTGGCGTCCCATTCGTGTTCCCGCACCGGGATCCGGTCGCGATATTTCGCCAGCAGGGTGGACTCGTTGGCTGCATAACCGTGAGCACGCTCCCAGCCTGCGGCCTCCATGAAGTAAGCACCCAGACCCACTTCCCGCAGGTAGAAAGGGCTGGTTCGCATCTTGCGACCGGTAAGGTACGGCTCACGGGGGTGAACCGCCGGGGTGTAGATCTTTTTGGCGGTCTCGTAGCAGCGGTTATACACGTAGTCCGGGGTTTTCTGCAGCGGGTAATGACGCGCAATGTCGATACTGTGGGGATCCATTTGCGGGGAGCCGTGGGTCATCCAGTCGGCCAGTACCTTGCCCGCTCCCGGGCCGTCCTTCACCCAGACTGCCTCGCAGAACCACAGATTACGGACTTCCGGGGATTCGCCCATGAGTGAACCGCCATCCGGTGTGACGGACAGCAGCCCGTTGAAAGAGTGTTTCTCCTCCCACCCTAGTTCGCCGAGGATAGGCGTCATCTCAATGGCCTTTTCGTAGGCATCCATGACCTGGTCCAGTGAAAGATCCCGCATTGAGGGAGACATCCGCGCATCACCGGGCTCCGCAATGGCGCCAGGGTAGACCAGCCGCGGGTTCTCGGCCTCGTAATAGCCCCACTCGATACGGCCGCCTTCGGTGGTCGTTGGGTCGCCGGTGTCCCGCACATAGGCGGAATTACCCTGGTCGCGGAACAGGGGATAGACAATCTGCTTGCCGGTGCCATTCAGCTCTTCGTAGGGGCCGAAAAACAGCAACGGATGCTCCAGTGGCATCAGTGGTAGGGGCGCGTTCGCGGTGTTGGCCATCAGGGGCCCCCAGATGCCCATGGAGAGAACGACGTATTCGGTCTCAATGTAGCCCTTGTGGGTTTCAACGCCGCGCACCTGGCCATCCTGGACATCAATGCGGATGGCCGGCGTATAGGCAAAGGCCTGCAGTTTGCCGGTGGCCACGGCTTCTTCCACCAGGTCGCCAGCAACACTCTGGGACCGGGGCACCACCAACCCGGCATCCGGGTCCCACATCGCGCCCTGGATCTGACTTTCGTCCAGCAATGGAAACAGCTCCTTTGCCTGTTTGGGCGAGATCATGCTGACATTGGTGCCGAACGCTTTTCCGGAACCCACCTTGCGACGAAGCTCGTCCATCCGCTCGTCGTCGTCAGACCGGGCCACTTCCATGCCGCCGCATTTCACGTAATTGCCGCGTTTTTCATAAAACGCCTGGCTGTATTTGGTGGTGTATATGTTCAGCTTGTCGTGGGAGGTGGTGAAGCAGAAATCCGATGCGTGGGAAGTTGAACCGATATCTGAGGGAATAGCCGATTTTTCCAGACCCACGATGTCATCCCAGCCTTGCTCGATCAGGTGGTGCGCTACCGACGAGCCAACGATACCGCCCTGGCCAATGATTACGACTTTTGCCCGTTTCGGTAGTTGTGCCATTTTGGATCCCCTCTACCTGCATTGAATGCCACCGCGCTGCCGCATTTCGGGCAGGGCCTTTAATCAATGTGGCTCTAATTGCTGATGGCAGGTAAATCCAATACGACACCGAGCCGTCTAAAAGCGGCAGAGATTCGGCCAGTCGAATGGTGGAAATTCTGATTTTCGAGTGAGGCCTGGATCAAAACTGTACAAGTAGTACCTCTTTTGATCCGCATATTTACTGGTGGTCAGGGCGAGAATTTGTTTAGATTCGGCATGTACAGGGAATAAAGTGCGCTGTGAGCTCTTTTTATGCCGACCCCTTCGGTTGAATCAAATACCGTATCCCCACGCGACATGCTTATGCTGCGACTCTCCATCGTGGTTGGCGGCATTCTGATCTCTTTGTTCATGATTGGTGATCTTCAGTTGATTCCGCCTGAACTGGCGGGCTCCTACATCACCAGCAGAGCCCTAATTCAACTTCCGATTCTTGCTGGCTTGCTAGCCTTGACCTTCGCGCCGCAATTTCTCCGTTTCGCACAAGCGGCCTTCCTGGCGACCGTTCTCAGCATCACCTACGCCAATTACTACCTCATTCATGTGGCCTGGGAACAGGCGGCATTCAGTTTTCCCTATGAGGGCACGCTGCTGTATGCCTTCTTCGGTTACTTTGTTTTCGGAATGAAATTCTATTACGCGTTAACCGCGATGCTGATCAGTTCCCTCGGCTTTGTCGGTTTGATGCTGCTGGATTCCGTCTACGGTGAGCGAACCTGGATGAATGCCGGGTTCGTGGCTGGCTCACTGTTTGTCGGTGTGATTGGCAGGCACAGGATAGATCGATTGCTGGGGAAGCTGGAGGATGCCAATGAACAGTTGCTTGGTCTGAGTACCGAGGATGGTCTTACGGAGTTATTCAACCGGCGAGCATTGATGAGTGAATCGGAGCGCCTGTTTGCCATACAGCGGCGCGCCAATCAGCGGATCGCCGTGTTCATGATGGATCTGGATCATTTCAAGCAGTTTAACGATCGCTATGGCCACCAGGAGGGTGATCGAGCTATTCGTTCGCAGGCGGACATCATGAGGCAGGTATTCAAACGGCAGACAGATATCCTCGGACGCTATGGTGGCGAGGAGTTCATGGCTGTGATTGAGGGCGAGCATGCCGACCGGTTTGAGCTGCTTGCTGCGGAGGTTCTGAAGCAATGGCAGGAGAGTGCTGTGCCAAACGAGGACAGCCCGGATAGCAAGGTGCTCAGCTGCTCCATCGGTGTCTGTCAGGGCCTGGCCAACGAGTTCGATTCAATTGACGACATGATCCGAAGGGCCGACGAAGCCCTGTATCGCGCGAAAAAACAGGGCCGCGCCCGTTACGTAATGGCCTAATCCTCGGGCGTGTGTTCGAACAGACCGCCCAGCCCCGACTGGGGAGTGAGCTTGCTGCACAGTCGCAAAGCCTCCCAGAAACTGACCTGATTAGCGGTCAGTATCGGCTGCCCGATTGCCTGCTCCAGATCGGTGAGCCAGGCTGAAGAATGAAGAGCTGTGTCTGGCATCAGCAGGACGTCGGCCTCTTCCCTGACGTTAGCCAGGGCGAATTCAATAACTGCGTCTTTCTCAAGCAGACCGACTTCCGCGGCTGTGATGATGCCGCGGCTGGCCAGGTGCACGACTTCGATATCGAAATGATTGAGGAATGCCCGGAAGCGCTGCGCGATGTCCTCCGGGTAGGTGGCAGCAATGGCCACCCGTTTGGCGTCAATAGCTTTCACCGCTCTGGCGAATGCCATTGCCGTTGTCGAAGCCGGTACACCCAGCAGCTTCTCGAGCGTATCGATCTGCTGGCGAATACCGTCGAGGCCGAGCACAAAACTGGCGCTGGTGGAGGTCCACATAACCGATTCAATCCCTGAGCCAGCCAGCGCTTCTGCACCTTTTGAAAGCCGGCTGACGCTGCCCATCTCTGTGAGGGCTTCAACGGTGTGGGCGTCCTCCAGGAATTCGGTGTGGATGAGGGTTACCTGCGCCGGGGGCTCTATCATGGAGCCCATCAGGGGATAATCGTCTTCGGCCGCATGGCCCGGGTAGAGGAACCCGAGTCTGGCTGGAGGCGGGGTGTGGCTCATAGAACGCTCCCTCACTGGCAGAGATTGACGTGCCTGTACAATAGACCAAAACTGGCAAGTCAGCAGTCTTTCGAGAGTAGCGATGGAGAATAGCTATGGAGAGTAGCGATGGACAGCCAATGGTTACTGGTCTTTGCTGATGCGCTCCTGATCCTGCACACGATACTGGTGGCCTTCGTCATCCTGGGGCTGGTGGTGACCTTCGCTGGCTATTTGCTGAATTGGCGGTGGGTGCGCAATTTCTGGTTCCGCCTGACCCACCTGGCGGTTATTGCTGTTGTGGTTCTGCAATCCTGGCTGGGTGTGTTATGCCCGCTTACGAGCTGGGAAATGGCGCTTAGGGCCAAGGCCGGGCAGGCGGGCTATGAGGGATCGTTCATCCAGCATTGGCTCCAATCCATCCTGTATTACAGTGCGCCGGAATGGGTGTTCATTCTGGCTTACACGGTATTCGGCGCACTGGTCCTGGCCAGCTGGTTTCTGGTCAGGCCCCAGCGGTGAAAAAACAGGCAGGGTTATTTCTTGAAAAATGTCAGGAAAGCACCCGCTGCAGCCGCGGCGGCACCGCCAATCAGATACCACATGGTGTCGTCGGTAAATCGGCCTGTGACCGTCTCGGTAAGCTGGTTTCCCAGGGACTGTGTTGATTGGTAGCCGAAGTAGAGCAGCCCAATGCCAATGACCAATAAAACAATGCCGACCAGTTTGGAACTTCCCATTGAATTCTCCTTTTGAATGGCGCTGACCAGCAGCTTGCCACCCGTCCCTGGTTTTTCCAACAGCTCTTTCCATCAGTCGACATTTCTCTTGTGACAGTTGCCTCGGCATTACTTTGGTTTCTTGGCAATCAGGAAGTAAACGTCTTTAGAGTTTTCCGGTACCCAGCGGCAACCTATCTGGAATCCGGCATTTTCCAGATGCATTTCCAACTGACGACGCGATACGAATTTTACATAGGGTGCAAATCGCAGTAGGCGGGCCAGGCAGGCTACTGGTTTGAGATATGGGCGCGTGTCCTGAAGGCAGGCGGTATTGCTGACGAACACGCCGCCGGGTTTGAGCATGCTGAAAACCTGATTTATGGCGCTCTCCGGGTCTCGGAGCAGGTGCAGGATGTTCAATCCCAAAATAGCGTCGAAGGCTTGCTGCCGATGTTGCATGTCCTCAAGCGTGGCAACGACGAAACGAAGATTGTTGAGAGTATTTCCTGCCATCCTCTCCCGGGCAATGTCGATCATTCGGGAGGAAGCGTCGGTTGCAAGGTAGCTGCGGACTCTTGGAGCATGAATTAATGCTGTGGAACCGGTACCGCAGCCGAACTCCAACACGTCCATTTCGGGGTGGAAGTATTTTTGGGTAAGGGCAATCTTTCTTAAATAGGCATTCTGATCTGAGATAGGGCGACGGGCGTAACGCGCTGCGCTGCGGTTCCAGAAATTGACAGACGAGCTCATGGATTCCCCTTTCCAGCCTGGCGGCATAAATTCAGTGAACCCATTCTATCTGTGCGAAGCTGTTGGTAATATTGCCAGAATCGAATGTCTGGTATGCAAATCTGAATGAATTGGCAATCTGTAAAGTTTGATTGGAACCGGGCTCGAGCCTTTCTCGTGACTGCCGAGGAAGGGTCTCTGTCTGCTGCAGCAAAGGCTCTGGGGGTATCTCAGCCAACCCTTGGCAGGCAGGTCGCTGCGTTGGAGGAAGAATTGTCCACCGCGCTTTTTGAGCGGGGCGGTCGGGGGTTGGAGCTAACGCAGGCGGGTCTCGATTTGCTGGCGTATGTTCGAGCAATGGGTGAGGCTGCCAGCAGCCTTTCGCTCGCGGCAACCGGCCGGGCAAGGTCTATTGAAGGCGAGATTGCGATTTCGGCGTCGGAAATCACCGCCGCTTTCATTCTGCCGCCGATTCTTCAAAGGCTTCGGTATGAGTATCCGGGTATTCGCATTAACCTCGTTGCCTCCAACGAAGCCAGCGATCTTCGCCGCCGCGCAGCAGACATTGCCATACGTAATTTTCGACCTACCGAACCTGATCTGATCGCCCGAAAGGTGGGTGAATTCTCTGCGACTCTTTTCGCCACACCTGAAATCCTTACCAATCTGCCATCACTGTTGCCTGAGGATTTTTGTGAGGGACCGTTCATAGGCTTTCTTTCGAATAACGCTGCTTACCTGAGTGCTCTATCGACACGTGGCATCAAGCTGCGGGAGGAGAACTTTGTTGCAAAGACCGACAGCCATCTGGTTCATTGGCAAATGGCTCGGGCGGGTATCGGTATTGGTATGATGCCCGTTGAGTTGGGTGATGCAGAGCCTGACGTTGAGAGGGTCTTCGAGGATAAAGTTTTCGGCGGCGATGTCTGGCTCGTCTCCCACCGGGAGCTCAGGATGAACCTTCGGGTTCGGACGGTCTTTGATTTCCTCGCTGCTGAACTTACCGAGTACTTTGAACCACAAAAATAACCGATTGCGGCAATTGGCGCCCGGTTGAAGGTTCCCTGATCTCCCGCAACGTCAATCCCGTTTTCGTGAACAGGTTCAGCCAACCAGAGAGCGTTCGAAAGTACCAGGGAGCAGGCTCGCCGAAATCGCCAGGAAGGCCAGCCCAGGTGCCAGGCTTCCAGCCATCCGAGTATTCCCCCTCATGGAAAAAGGCGACAGGGTGCAGCGTCTGGATGACGCACGCGCCACTGGGGTTGAGAAGCTCGGACAAAGCTTTGAGAAACGCACAAGTTGAGGTGTCTCCCAGCAAGGCAAAGTTGTTCACAACAAGATCAAACGTTCCCAGATCGGCATTTTCCAGTTGTTCGTAATTGAGGACCCTGAACGTTTCATTTCCCTGCTGCCGGGCGTATTCGATCAATTCCGGCACGGCATCTGTTCCTGTGCCCTGGTAGCCAAGTCTGGTTAATTCTCTGATCAACCAGCCCTCGCCACATCCTGCGTCGAGAATTGAGCCGCCCGAAGGGGCGTAATCTTCAATCACTCTTAAAACACTACTGCTGGAGAGATTGCCTGGCGCTCGTATGCCTGCTTGTTCCACAGCCTTGATCCAGGGGCTGGCATTCGAGTTCCATGCGGCAAGAATTTGTTTTTCGTGCTTGGATGTCATGGTTTGGTGAGCCCCGATCGCAGGGTGTTGACGCATTCTCTGATCTCGCGCTCGTTGGCGCTGGCAAATCCCATTACCAGGCCGGTTCTGGCAGAATCTCCCAGAAAATGCGCGCTCAGCGGTGTACTGCCAAATCCCCTGGTTTTCAGCCATTGGCTGAGCGCCCAGTCGTCAAAATCTCCTTCAAGTACCAGATGCATCCCGGCGCTTTCCGCCACCGGTTGAGCAAGACCGCCGAGCTTTTCCGTAACCTCGCTCTGGAAGAGTTGCCACTTGTCCCGATATAGCTGGCGCATGCGCCGCAGATGGCGTGTGAACTGACCACTCTCAATGAATTCGGCGATGGTTGCCTGGGTAAGAAGGGGCGTTTCGCCACCGCTAATCTGCTTCGCCCAGAGCAAGGGTTCGACTACCGCCTCCGGGACCACCAGATAGCCTATCCGTAATGCCGGCAGCAGCGTTTTGCTGAAACTGCCCATGTAGAGCACGGGCGCATTTTCGAACAGGCCCTGAATGGCAGCGAAGGGCTTGTTATAGAAGTGGAACTCGCTGTCGTAGTCGTCCTCGATGATCCAGCACTCATTGCGCTGGGCCCATTGAACAAGCGCCATTCGCTGGGACAGGTCCAGGATGCCGCCCATGGGGTATTGGTGTGTGGGTGTGCAGAAAAGGAGTCTGGCCCTGGCAGGCTCAAGGCCGGGCAACGCTTCCACGTCCAGAACCTGGTTTCTAAGGGGTATTGGAATCAGTGGGTTGCCAAAACGGCCAAGTGCATTCCGGGCGCCACGGTATCCGGGGTTTTCACACAGGATGCTGTCATCTCGCTGCAGAAACACATCCGCAAGCAGCGAGAGCGCCTGTTGTGCGCCGTTGGTGATGATGACTTGACTTTCTTCGCAGCGAACACCGCGGGAGGTTCTCAGGTAGGCGGCGATGGCGCGTCTCAGGGGCTGATACCCCTGGATGCTGTCATATCCCCGCAGTGACCGGCGGCTTTCCTGATGGTGCATGATCCGGTTCCAGGTACGGATCGGAAACGCGTCAAGGTCCGGCAGGCCCGGCTGGAATGGCAAACTGGCGTCTTCAACAGGCTTCGACTTCCCCCGTGGAAGGGCAGGCAGCGGGGGCAGTTCCATAGAGACGCCACGAGGTTTGCCAAAGCCAGGCCCTGAGGGGTTCACGGCCGATTTGATATCTTCATGGACGAAAATGCCCTTGCCAGCACGACTTTGAAGAAAGCCCTCGGCCTTGAGCTGTTCGTAAACCGCGTTCACCGTGTTGCGGCTGATGCCGAGGTCCTTTGCCATCTGGCGGCTTGGCGGCAGCTGGCGCCCGGGTGGGTATCGCTGGTCGAGTATCCGTTCGGATAATCGTTGATACAGCTGATATTGCAGCGGATGCTTGCCGTCCAGCCGGATATCGTCGATCACATCAACTGGTCCTATAAAAATTCACGATCTGGATCTTTCGATGGTATCAGAAGTGCCTTTCAATAGAAGTACATTTTGTGAAGTGCAAGTGCGGAAAGGAGCTTTTGATGACAACGACTGATCTGGCAGGGACCACAGTGTCCCCTCTCACTTCCTGTCCACGCAGCAGGGTGCAGAGGGCAGTAAAGCGAGCAAGCTATGACAGAGAAACAGCGTACAGGCTGATTGATCGTCTCAAAACGGCGCATGTCGGATTTGTGGAAGATGGCGAGCCTCGCATCATCCCGATCACTGCCTGGCGGCTTGGTGATGATCTTTATCTACACACATTGAATGGCGGACGCTTGTCCCGACGCCTCGGGTCTGGTGCGTTGCTTTGCATCTCGTTCGCAGTGACGAATGAATGGGTGATGACCAAGTCGGCGTTCCATCACAGTGCTAATTACGAGTCACTGGTGTTGTATGGACGGGCTGAGCCCGTAGATGACAATGCCGCTTTTGATGCCGCGTTCCGCGCGATCATCAACCAGATAGAGCCAGGGCGGTGGGAGCAGGTCAGGGCGCCGAATGACAAGGAGCGAAAGGCAACGGCGTTATTCCGGATACCGATTGAAGAAGGGGCATTCAAAAGCCGCACGGGCGGCCCGAATGACGATCCGGAGGATCTGGGGTTGCCGGTCTGGCATGGGACTCTGCCTGCCGGGGGCTGATTTTTAATTGTTGCCGGCGGTGAGAGCCTTCATCGACTACCTGGCCCAGTGTTACTCTGAGATCAGTGAGAACTGAGCGTTTGTCTTGTCAAAAAGGATTCCAATGTCTGAAGATCCCCTGAAAACCCTCTCCGACCTTGCCAGCGATGCCCATGCCCGCATCCAGGCAACCCACCAGCACATCAATCCGGTGGTGGAGGTTCGCCGTGGTATGCGCGACGCCGGTATACCGGCGGATGTGATGACGATTGACTGTTTGCGGACCCGCCGAAGGATTACGCTCATATTGCATGATAAACAGCCCGGCACTCTTCTTTTCCAGTTCGTGACCATTGAGGATGAGGTAGGGAATGACTTCCAGCAGATGGCGCTCGGTGACATGACAACCACCAAGCTGTTCGAGTGGATTCAGGAGTATTTTGGCTGACTTGCGCAGATTCAGGCCCACTCTGAAGTAAACTTGGGGTAACCAATAACAACAGACCGACAAGGTTTCCCCACATGCCACTATCTCGAAAGCTTCTTCTTGTTCCTCTGCTGGGTATTGCCCTCGTCATTACGGGGTGCGATTCCGGTCCCGATTCTTCTGCAGCCAACAGTGCCGGACACAGTTCGCCCACTGCCACTACCGGCAAGGCCAATGAGGAGGTGCTTGAACAGCGACCATTTGAAAACCGTGATGATTTCGAAAATGCGCGACGCGGACTGATTGCCCAGGATCCGGATCTTGTTATCGATCATCTTGAGGGTGGTGAAGTCTGGAACATGCCGGCCTATGGCTTTATCGATAAGGACGGAGAGAACGCGCCATCCTCGGTAAACCCAAGCCTATGGCGCCAGGCTGCCCTGAACAATATTCACGGGTTGTTCAAGGTTACCGACGGCCTCTACCAGATCCGGGGTTACGACCTGGCGAACATGTCGATTATCGAGAGCGAAACCGGGTGGATTCTGGTGGACCCGCTGACCGCCCGGGAGACTGCCAGTAAAGCTTTCCTGTTTGCCCGCGAACACCTGGGCGAAAAACCGGTGCGGGCGATTCTCTTTACCCACAGCCACATTGATCACTTTGGCGGTGTGCAGGGCATTCTCCAGCACCTGTCGGACGAGGAAAAAGCCAACCTGCGCATTATCGCGCCAGCCGGCTTTGAGGAAGAGGCAACCAGCGAGAACATCATTGCCGGCCCTGCGATGACACGGCGGGCCATGTTCATGTATGGCAAGCGCCTGGAGAGGAATGAACGTGGCCATGTTGGCACGGGGCTGGGCAAAGGACCGGCGTTCGGCACCTTTGGCTTTGCCCCGGCGACGGACCTGATCAGCGAGACCGGCACGGAGCTGGAGGTGGACGGCGTGCCAATGGTTTTCCACATTGTCTCCGGTTCCGAAGCGCCTGCAGAGTTCACCTTCTACCTCCCCGAACAAAAGGCCTTTTGCGGTGCCGAGCTGGTCAGCCGCAATATGCACAACATCTACACCCTGAGGGGCGCGAAGGTTCGGGATGCCCGTCTATGGAGCAGCTTTATCGACGAAGCAAAGACTCTGTTTGCCGACGCCGATACCTACTTCGGCAGCCACCACTGGCCGCTGTGGGGGCAGGAGAATATCCAGGACTTCCTGGCTGTTCAGCGGGATACCTACAAGTTCATTCACGATCAGACGGTGCGCTTGATGAACCAGGGTGCCACGCCGAGGGAGATCGCCGACCAGCTCAAGCTGCCGCCGGAGCTGAACCGTGCTTTTCATAACCAGGGCTACTACGGCACCGTGTCTCACAACGCCAAAGCGGTGTATCAGCACTACCTGGGCTGGTTTACTGCCAACCCGGCCCAGCTCAATCCACTTCCGGAAAGTGAATCGGCACAGCGTTATGTCCAGATGATGGGAGGCGCTGAAAAGGTTCTTGAAAGAGCCCGCGAGGATTTCGAGGCGGCTTCGGACATGGGCGCCAATGAGGGGCGCGATACCTACCGGTGGCTGGCGGAATTGCTCAATCATGTGGTCTTCGCCGAGCCCGGGAACGACGATGCAAAACAGCTTCTGGCCAGCGTCTATGACCAGCTTGGCTATCAGGCGGAATCCGCGCCCTGGCGTGACTTCTACCTGACGGGGGCATACGAATTGCGGCACGGTTCGCCGGAGGAGGGTATCAAACCGGCGATGATGAGAGAGGTGCTGCTGAACACACCGGTATCCCTGTTCTTTGACAGCATGGCGGTGAGGCTGAAGGCTGAGGACGCAGAAGGCGAGAGCACCACCATCAAGATTAACTTTACGGATCTGAACGAAAATTATTTGTTGACCCTGAAACATTCAGTACTTCATAACCGTCTGGTCAGTGAGGACACTCCCGCTGATGCCACCTTGCGTCTGACGAGGCCTCTGTTTGTAGACCTGTTGATTGGACGGGCAGGGCTGAAGGAACTTCTGTTCAGCGACGAGATCAGCTTTGAGGGAAGCAGACTCGACCTGATAGGCTTTTTCAGTATGCTGGACAAGCCTCAGGGCCGGTTCAACATCGTTACACCCTGACGAGTACTTTATGAAATCTGTTGCACTTCTTGATGGCGGCCTGGGCCAGGAAATCTACCGCAGGGCCATGAATGTTACGTCACTGCTCTGGTCAGTGGCGGTAATGCGGGAACAGCCGGACGTCGTTACCGATGTCCATGCCGATTTTATCAGGGCAGGCGCCCGGACCCTGACACTGAACACCTATGCTGCAACGCCAACGCGACTGGCCAGAGAAGGCCTTGGCGACGAGATTAGTGCAATCCATCAACGGGCGTTCGAGGTATTGGAGCGCGCCATCGCGTTAACGGGCGCCGACGTTGATATCGCCGGTTGCCTGCCGCCCCTGGTCGGAAGTTATCGGAGCCAGCCTGCCCGGACGTTCGAGGATTTGAAATCGGAGTTCGATATTATCGTTGAACTGCAGGGTGGGGCAGATGTCTTCCTCATCGAAACCATGACGAACTCGCTGGAGGCGAAAGCTGCCTGTGCCGCCGCCGGTGAATCAGGCAAGCCCTTTGGGGTGGCGTTCCGGCTGGAAACGGATGGCAAACTTCGGTCCGGGGAAACGCTTGCAGAGGCTGTCGAAGCGGTTAAGCCGTTCGGGCCAACGGCTATCCTGCTCAATTGCTGCGATCCGGAAGTGATTTCGCAGGCAATGCCTGAACTGGCCGGCCTTTTCCCCTTAACGGGTGGCTACGCTAACGCGTTCAAAACGGTTGAGCCGATGGCCAGCGGAGCATTGGTGGATGAACTGGAAGCCAGGCCGGACGTGTCTCCCGGGGTGTATGCGCTTCAGGTGAAACAGTGGCTGGAGGACGGCGCGGGCGTTGTTGGTGGCTGTTGTGAGATTACGCCGGAGCACATCAGCCATCTGGCCGATGTGCTGACAGGCGAGTTTAACCTGGTACGGTTCTCGGAATTGGCCCGCAATTAGCCGGCGAGTCGAGGGCTTTTTGTCCTGCGCGCTTCCATGGCACGTTTGGAGCGACGTGCCTCAATGTATTGCATCGCATCGTTCCGGATAGGAAGGTGCAGGGCGCCTTCCAGATCATGGCGGTCGTAGCCGAGATCCGACAGCGTGTCATCCTTTTCCTTCAGCAACGACTGCGCCATACGGCGGAATTTCTGGCGCCTGGCATACCCTTCAAACCATGAGGTGATCGGCTGGATTGCGGCGCTTGATTGATACTCTGTGCTCTTCTGCATGTCTGCGGCCCCGACAGTTGGTAAATGGCTGCACCAGCTCGCTTGGACGTTGTGTAACTCGCATACGGGTGCCTTCGACGAGTATTCTGATCTCCTCTAAGTCTTCAATCAAACGAAAAGAATTTAAGATCTCGTTCAGTTATGCTTAAGTCAGTTTCAGGCCACAAAAATCGACTCGAGAGGTGCATTCGTGAAGATCCCGCTACTTGATAACGATGTCTTGAGGAGTTTCGTAGCCATCGCTGAGAGTGGCACATTCACCAGTGCGGCCAGAGTAGTGCACCGGACACCTTCCGCCCTGAGCATGCAAATCAAGCAGCTCGAAAGAAACCTGGGCAAAACCCTGTTTATTCGAGAACCGCGACGCGTCACCCTGACGGCGGAGGGTGAGGTTCTGCTCGATTACAGCCGGCGGTTGTTGCGGTTGAACGAGGAAGCCGTCCAGCACTTCATATCGCCGACCCTCGAAGGAAAAGTGGGAATTGGTACGTCCGATGACGTCGGCACCCGGATTTTGCCTGAGGTGCTTGCGGAATTCGCCAGATCCTATCCCGCGGTTCTGGTTGATGTGGTTGTGGGCTCAAGCAAGCAAAACCTGGCCCGCCTCGACGCGGGTGAGCTGGATATGACCCTGGTTACTGTGGCGGACGAGGCCGGTATTGGCCGCGGTGAGCTGGTTCATGAAGAGCCTTTGGTCTGGGCTGGTAGGGAAGGGTCATCCGCTTACCAGCGTTCACCGTTGCCCATCGCCATGGCTCATGAAGGGTGCGCCTGGCGCCGGATGACGCTGCGGGCACTGGACAGAGCGGGTATTTCCTACAGAATTGCCTATACGTGTGAACATTGTTCAGGTCAGGAGGCGGCGATGCTGGCAGATCTTGCTGTGGCACCGTTTCCGCAAAGCCTGATACGCCCGCCGCTGAAAGAGGTGGTCGGTGGCAGCCTGCCGGACATCGGCTCTTATCAGTTGGCCCTGGTAAGGCGGGGTTCCAACCCCTTGAACGATGCGCTTGCTTCTCACGTGAAGGAAGCATTTCAGGGCCTGAGCTGAATAGCTCTTGCACGAATGATCGTCCGGAAAACCTCTAGCCGACCGATTCGGAATCAAGGAAACCATTGATGACAGTTTATTTCGTCCAGGCCTTTATCTACCTGGTGGCAGCAGTGATCGCCGTGCCCCTGGCAAAACGTCTTGGTCTGGGGTCGGTCCTCGGCTACCTGGTGGCGGGCGTGGTGATCGGTCCGGTTACAGGGCTGGTGGGGCAGGAAGCCAACACCATCCAGCATTTTGCCGAGTTCGGTGTGGTAATGATGCTTTTCCTGGTTGGTATGGAGTTGGACCCCAAAGCACTCTGGGCCATGCGTGTCCGCCTGGTTGGCCTTGGCGGGCTTCAGGTGTTGCTGACGGCGGCAGCCGGCATGGCGGTGGCCGCCTGGCTCGGGCTCCAGTGGCAGACGTCACTTGCCGTAGGCTTGATCTTTGCGTTGTCTTCCACTGCGATTGTCCTGCAGACCCTCAATGAAAAGGGGCTGGTCAAAACCGAAGGTGGTCGCAGTGCCTTCTCGGTGCTGCTGTTCCAGGACATTGCTGTCATCCCGATGCTTGCGCTTATTCCATTGCTGGCATTACCGGAACTCATGGATGCCTCGGGTACCTTCGATGGTCATGGCGGCAACCTGAGCCTGGTGGACAGCCTTCCTGGCTGGGCCCATGGGCTGGTTGTGGTTGCAGCCATCGCGGCCGTGGTTGTAGGTGGTCATTACCTGAGTCGGCCCCTGTTCCGTTATGTGGTGCAGTCGGGTTTGCGTGAAGTTTTTACGGCCACTGCGTTGATGCTTGTGATCGGGATTGCAGCCCTGATGAGCCTGGTGAACCTGTCGCCGGCGCTTGGGGCTTTCCTGGCCGGCGTGGTACTGGCCAACAGTGAATTCCGGCATGAGCTGGAAGCGAATATCGAACCATTTAAGGGACTTCTGCTGGGGCTGTTCTTCATCACCGTTGGCGCGGGCATCAACTTCGATGTGTTGTCTGAGCAATGGAGTACGGTGGTGTCACTTGCGGTTGCGGTGATCGCAGTCAAGGCCGCGATTCTGCTCGGCCTGGCTTTGCTGTTCCGAGTTCATGGCAGTAATGGCTGGCTGTTCACGCTGTCCCTGGCACAGGCCGGTGAGTTTGGCTTTGTGCTTCTGACCTACAGTGTCCAGAACAGTGTGATTGCCGTGGAAACCTCCCAGGTCCTCTCACTGGTGGTGGCGCTGTCGATGTTCCTGACGCCGTTGCTGTTCATCGTGTACGACCGGATTGTGTTGCCTCGCTATCGTCGTTCACAAAACGATGAGCGGGAGGCGGATGCCATCGATGAACAGGCGCCGGTTATCGTTGCCGGTGTTGGTCGTTTCGGCCAGATTGTCTGCCGGCTGTTGCGGGCCAATAATGTTCCTATTGTTGCATTGGACCATGAGATCGAGCAGATCGAGAACCTCCGGCAGATCAACATCAAGAGCTTCTTCGGGGATGCGAGTCGGCCGGATTTGCTGGAAACTGCAGGCATCGAACAGGCCCGACTGCTGGTAGTGGCTATCGATGATCGTGACCGTTCGGTCCAGATGGTGGAGCACGTGAAGCAGTTCTTCCCCGGTGTCTGGGTACTGGCTCGCGCTTTCGACAGAGGCCACGGATATCGACTGCGGGAGGCCGGGGCCGATGATGTGGTGAGTGAAACCTATCATTCGGCACTTGAGCTCGGCGGTCATGCACTGACCGCCATGGGCGTGCACCCAATGCGTGCCCGTCAGATGACCTGGGCTTTCCTGGATAACGAGAAAGCCCACGAGGATGAGCTGTTCGAAGCCTGGAAAGAAATCGAGGAAGGTATCCGGTTCAGTCCCCGCTACGGTGAACTCTTCATGAAGCTCGAAGAAGCGCTTAGCAGCGCCATGCATCGGGACTGGGAAGAACCAAAGCAGGAGGATGTTCCCATATGGCGACCGCCGGACCGCTGACAGTGAGGAAACGCTAGGCTAAATTATTGCCTATGCGGCTGTAGAGGTCAGTATGGTGTTCAGAAACATGCTTGTTGTATCAGGGCTGGTGTTTGCCGGGTCCTGCGCTGCTGCCGAGTCGGGCAGGGATGATTGCATTGCCAGCAGTATTCAGCCGGAAGCCATTGACCTGGACAAACCGAGGGATCAGCTCGCTCGCCAGAACGATCTGTTGATTCCTGAGGGCGCGCGCATCGGCAGCATTCGTATTCTTCGCCGCCCGATCTTTGATACCACTGATCCGGAACAGAACAACGCGCTCTATCGAACTTTGAACGCACTTAACACGCCTACCTGGGAATCTGCCTTGCGTGCCCAGTTGGTATTCGAGGAAGGCGATGTCTACGAGGCCAAGCTTATTTCCGAGTCCGAGCGGGTGCTGCGCCAGCGGGATTATTTGACTGCTGCATGGGTGGGCGTCACCCGGGTTTGTGGGGACGAAATCGAGGTAAGTGTTCTTACGCGGGATACCTGGACACTTTTCCCCAGCGTTGGCGTGTCGCGATCTGGCGGTGAGAACACCACCAACTTCGGGCTGTCTGATCCCAACTTTGCCGGGTCAGGCAAAAGCCTTGGCATCGGCTATGCGAAAGACCCGGACCGCACCGAAACCAGTCTGTATTTTGATGACCCGAACGTCTTGGGCTCCCACTGGCAGGCGGGGTTCTCGTTCGATGAGAGAAGCGATGGACGGGGTCGCGGCGCCTACCTCGAGAGGCCTTTCTTCAGTGAGACCACAAACTGGCGGTTTGGCCTGAGCGGCATTGATGACGTACGGGAGGAATCCCGTTATGTGGGTGCTGAGTCTATTGCGGATTATCGACGCAGCCAGGAGTTTTTCAGTATTGATGGGGGCTGGCGCCTGGCTGAGCGGAATGAACGCCAGCTCCGATTACTGGCGGGTTATCGATACGATGCCCTGGAATTCGAGAGGCTCCCCAATGAACCCAATCTGGACATCCTGCCCGACGACCGGACCCTGAGTTACCCCTGGATTGGCTTCGATTACCGCCAGAACCGCTTCCGGGAAATGACCAATCTGACGCGGCTCCAGCGAGTGGAGGATGTGCGTGATGGCTTCGTGTGGCGAACCGAGCTGGGCTACTCCGGCAGCGGGCTTGGTGCCACCGAGGACCGTGTGGTTCTGAATATGGATTTCCAGGATGTACTGCATGCATCGGAAACCAACTACGCCAGCTACACCCTCAGCCAGAGTGGCACTTACCGGCTCGACGAAGACCGGGTGGAAAACCTGTTGGGGACAGTGAGCGTTCAGTATTTTCACGGTGGCTCCGAGCAATGGAATAGCTGGTACACCAACCTCGCGTTCACGGCAGCGCACAATCTGACAGCGGACCAGCAACTGCTCATTGGCGGTGAGAACGGTTTGCGCGGGTACCCTAGTGAGTACCAGCAGGGCAACCGCCGCGCGCTATGGACCCTGGAGCGGCGTTATTTTCCGGACTGGCATCCGTTCAAGCTGTTTCGGGTGGGCGGCGTACTCTTCACCGATGTGGGCCGGGCCTGGTTTACCGATGACCGGAACAATGGACCGGACGAAGGCGTGCTGAAAGATGTTGGCTTCGGCATGAGGCTGGCGTCCAGCCGCATCGAGGTGCAACGCATGCTGCACCTGGACTTTGCCTTCCCCCTGGATGGCGACGACAGTATCGATGATGTTCAGATTCTGTTGCGGGGGCGTAGCCAGTTCTAGCGTCACCAGGTGTCGACAAACTGTCCGCCGCCGTCAGAGCAACCTCCGGAAGCGGAATTAAGCCCTCGTATTAACCACGCCCGCGTTTCCTGCGGGTCGATGACCGTATCAATCTCCAGGTAGCTGGCCACGTTGAGCGCTTTACCCTGCTCGTAGGCTTTGGCCACCAGGGCATCGAACATGGTCTTTCGTGATTCTTCGTCGGGCTGGGCGGCCAGCTCTTTGGTAAAGCCCAGACGCACGGCGCCTTCCCAGCCCATGGGCCCGAACTCACCGCTGGGCCAGGCTGCGGTGAAAAAGGGCGTGAGCATGCTTCCCGCCGCCATGGCCTGTGCGCCAAGCCCATAAGCCTTGCGCAGAACCACGGTGAAGAAAGGCACGTTGAGCTTGGCTGCTGCTACGAACATGCGCGAGACATGGCGAATGGTGGCCTGTTTTTCGGCGTCAGGCCCTACCATGAAGCCCGGGGTGTCGCACAGTGACACGATCGGAAGGTTGTGGGCGTTGCACAACTGCATGAAGCGGGCCGCCTTGTCCCCCGCGTTAGCATCGACCGCCCCGCCCAGGTGGCTCGGGTTATTGGCGATCAGGCCCATGGGACGGCCTTCAATCCGCACCAGTGCCGTGATCAGCCCGGGCGCAAATTGCCTGCGGAGTTCCAGAACACTGTCCTGATCTGCCAGGGTTTCGATGACCTGGCGGATATCGTAAACCCGCATTCGGTTTTCCGGAATCAGGTGGCGGAGCCGTCGTTGATCGGCGCACTGCCAGTCCTTCAAAGTGCCCTGGAAGTAAGACAGGTATTGCTTCGCCACGCGGACTGCCTCGGCTTCGTTCTCAACCAGGATATCAATCACTCCGTTGGGGCCCATCACTGAAACCGGCCCCACTTCTTCCGGACTGAACCGCCCAAGGCCGCCGCCTTCAATCATCGCGGGCCCTGCCATGCCCAGGTTGGCATCTTCGGTGGCGATGATGGTGTCGCAGCAGCCCAACAGGGCCGCATTGCCCGCGTAGCATCGGCCGGAGACAATGCCGAGCGTGGGCACCACGCCTGAGAGCCTGGCCATGCTGACAAAGGTATGACAGTCCAGAAAGGACACGCCGTTGGTGTCGGTGTCGGATGGGCGACCACCGCCGCCTTCCGCAAACAGAACCAGTGGAATTCGCCATTGCTCGGCCAGAGCCAGGATGCGGTCCGCCTTGCGGTGGTTGGCCAGCCCCTGTGTGCCGGCAAACACGGTGTAGTCGTAGGCCATGGTGGCGCAACGGCCGGCCTCTGCTCCGAATTCGGGGGCGTTCACGCTGCCGATGGCGGTAATCAGGCCATCCGCCGGGCTCATTTCAATCAACTTATCCACCGAACGTCGGCGGCGCTGTGCCGCCAGTGCGAGGGACCCGTATTCGTTGAAGCTGTCCGGATCGAGCAGGTCTTCAACGTTTTCGCGAGCGGTTCGCTGCTCGGTTTTACGCCGTTTTGCGACCGCCTCCGGTCGGCGCTCGTCAGTCAGCAGGTCATGGCGCTCCAGAACCTCTGCTAAATCGGCCCGGATGTACTCCAGATCAACCGTCTCTTCATCCTGAATGCCGCTCGCGTCCACGTCGGCGGGTTCCAGATACGCTAGCGCTTGCCCTTGGTTCACCGTTGCCCCTGGTTCCGCGGCAAGTGTATGGATGATGCCGGATTGTGTTGCCTTGACCACGAATTCCATTTTCATGGCTTCAAGTACCGCTATGGGATGGCCAATGGCCACTGCATCTCCGGATGCGACATCAATACTGACAACTGTGCCGGAGCTGGGCGCTGTGATGCCGATCGTTCCAGCCGGCGCGGGGCTGGCCCCCGAGCTTTCGATCGCCTCCGGGGCATTCGTGTTGCCAAAGTGCAGACTTGGATGGGATGAGTGGGTTTCTTCCGGGAGCAGGATTTCCAGGTGGTTTTCGACAAAGCGAGTGGTAACCGCCCAGGTTTCGACGCTCGAGTGGCGGACCAGGTTCTGAAGCAGACCAATATTGCTGCTGACACCGGTCAGCCGAAACTCGCACAGGGCCCGATACAGCCGGCGGAGCGTTGATGAATAATCGCTGCCATGGGCAACCAGCTTGGCGAGCAGGGAGTCAAACGACGGGCTGACGGTATAGCCGGCGTAACCATAGCCATCGACTCGTAAACCGGGGCCCGACGGTGGCTCGTAGGCGCTCAGTGTGCCGGTAGCGGCGGTGGCATGACCATCGGGGTGAAGCGTTTCGCTGTTGATCCGCGCCTGAATCGCGAATCCCCGCACCGTTGGTGCAGACTCAAGGGCCAGATCCGCGAGGCTGTGGCCCGCTAGTAACTGCAGCTGGGTTTGCACAAGATCAACACCGGTGATCTCCTCGGTGATGGTGTGCTCAACCTGAATGCGGGGATTGGCCTCCATGAAATAGAAACGGTCGGGCTGGTCCTGGTCCACCAGAAACTCAAAGGTACCGAGGCCACGGTAGTTAACGGATCTGGCCAGCTTCAGGGCGCAGTCGATCATGGCATCCCGGATCGAGGCGTCCAGAGAAGGACTCGGCGCAATCTCGATCAGCTTCTGGTTGCGCCGCTGGAGGCTGCAGTCACGCTCCCAGAGGTGGCTGACGGCCCCGGTACCGTCGCCGACTATCTGGATTTCAATATGTCTCGCTCTATCAATCAGCTGTTCAATGTATAGCGATCCACTGCCGAAGGCTGACTGAGCCTCGGACTGGCAGCGCTGGAAGGACTGCTCAAGCTCTTCTTCCCCATATACCGCCCGCATGCCGCGGCCACCACCACCGGCAATGGCCTTGAGCATCAGAGGGCCATGCTCCCTCAGGAAAGCCCTGGCTTCGCCAAGGCTCACCGGTTTGTTGATTCCCTTGATCAAAGGAACGTCGCAGCTTTCCGCCAGAGCCCGGGCTGCCGATTTGTCGCCAAACCCCTCCAACACGTCTGGCGACGGGCCAATAAAGATCAGACCGGCCTGCTCGCATTCGCGGGCAAAACCGGCGTTTTCCGCCAGAAAGCCGTAGCCTGGATGGACCGCCTCGCAGCCATGGGTCTTTGCAATGTCTATCAGTTGTGCCCCATCAAGGTAGGCCTTAACGCCACGGCCCGTGAGAGCCACTGCCTCATCGGCCATGCGGGTATGCAGGCTGGCGGCATCGTCTTCAGAGAATACGGTGACCGCCCGCATACCGAGCTCGCTGCAGGCTCGGGCAATGCGGATTGCGATTTCGCCGCGATTGGCAATCAGTACGGAGCGGAAAGTCATGGTACCTGGTTCCCCGGGGTGTGATTCTTATTGTGGGTGACAGAAGTCACCATCCTAGGAACGGGGCTCCGATTAGACAAATGAATTTGTTTGAGGGATGGTTATGAATCTGGTTGATGAGTTCAGGTTTCGGCAGTTTGCGCGCTCTTCCTGTTGCTGATCCTGAGCCCAAGGATCACCAGGAAGGCTCCCAGCCAGATGGTTAACGAGTAGTTTTCCCTGAACCAGATAACTCCGATCAGCAACCCGAATACGGCCGCTACGGCACCGAGCTGACTGTAGAAAACCGGGTTGGAGCGACGCTGCAGCTCAAAGGCGCAAAGGTAGGTCAGCGCGGTTAGCAGGCCCTGAAGAATGACAATGCCAGGGAGGTGAAATCCTGTGCTTTCCGGGAAAATGGAGGTCCCCGTCAGACCTGCGAAAAGGCCAAGCGTGAAAGCCGACGCCAGCAGCGTACCCGATGCAAGGATCATGGGTTTTACATCATCAGGCCAGGCTACTGAGCGATAGACGTTACCGATGGATAGCATGGCCGGGATAATCAGGCCCATGGCAAACCAGAGTATGTTGGGGCTGCTGATTTCCGAATGACGTTGCAGCACAATCCAGGTGCAGGCGACGACCGCAATCGATAGCCCGGTCAGTTTGATCCAGCTGCGTTTTTCGAGCCCGATGCCAGTGGCGATCAGAAACGTAAATATCGGTGGCAGGGCGTACATAATGCCCGTGAATCCTGCCCCCAGTTTGGTCACCAGATAAAATCCGATGACATTCGGGACTGCGATACCGGTCAAACCGCTGATAAGAAAATAACGGGTCAGGCGACGTTCCAGCAGAGATCGGCGTTTTTGAGAGCACAACAGCAGAACGGCTCCTGCAATGAGCGTTTGCCAGAAGGCATAAGTGACGGCCGGCATGCCCTGGGATGTTGCCGCTTTTGCCAGTGCCAGCATCAGCGCGATCAGAAATCCGTTGGCCAGCAGAAGCCCCCAGACTGCGGCCTGGGGCGGGAGAATTGCACGCTGCATTGAGGCTATCATCACCAAGTACTCCGGGTTGTGGAGGAATATCACCAGGAACCAGTTTGCCGCATTTGATTCCGTTGATAATTGAGCGCATTCGAACAATACTCCTTCCAAATCAGAAATAATCAGGGGGTTCTGTGGCCACCGACAAGCTGGTAGCGATGACGATCTTCAGGCGCGTTGCGGAGCTGGGCAGCTTTACCCGGGCTGCGGACGACCTTGAGATCACCGCAGCAACGGTCAGCAAGCATATTGCCTTTCTGGAGCGGGATCTGGACACGAGACTCATCAACCGAACTACCCGCCGCATGAACCTGACCGATGCCGGGCTCGCCTTTCTGAAACGCACCCAGTCCCTGTTGGATGAGCTGGAAGACGCCGAGTTGGAGGCAAGAGGGTTTCAGGCGGAGCCCCGAGGGACGATAAGACTGAATGTGCCCATGTCGTTCGGTTTGACCCACATAACAGAGGCCATCGACAGTTTTCTCCGCGACTATCCTGAAATCGATATCGATCTTCAGCTCAGTGATCGAATGGTTGACCTGGTGGAGCAGGGCGTAGACATCGCTATTCGGATTCGAAGCTCCCTGGCCGATTCGAGCCTCATGGCCAGGCCACTGAGAACGTCCAGAAATATTGTTTGCGCATCGCCTGGGTATCTGGAAGGTGCCCCGGAGATTCACGATCCGGAGGATCTGACACAGCACAACTGTCTGACGTTTTCGCTGCATGACAGACCGAGAGTCTGGGAGCTGGGCGATCGGGAGGTAAGGGTTAGCGGCAACTATCGAACGGACAGTAGCCTGGCGATCCGCCAGAGTCTGTTGAGGGGGGCCGGCGTTGGTTTATTGCCGCGGTTTCTGGTTCAGGGAGATATTGAGAAAGGCGCACTGATTCCCCTGCTGCCTGACTTTCCACCCAAACCCTATACTGTATTTGCCCTGTTCCCGCCGGGGCGCAAGCAACCCACGAAGGTCCGCCTGCTGCTTGATCACCTCGATCAGCATCTGGGGGAAAAACCCTACTGGGAGTAGTGCAAAGTGCACGAGGTGTTTACGGTGACCAGCTCATTGTTTCCGTACCGGAAAATATGTAGTTCTATTCTATCCGTTTTTTTACTCGCTACGGTCTCATAGAGTTGCTACTTCATCCCGAAGGAGACAACTTTATGAACATACACGAAGCCCTGGACTGGCGTTACGCCGTCCGTGAATTTTCGCCCGAGAAGCTCGATGCCCAGACGGTGGAAACACTGGTTGATGCGGCTCGCAAGAGCGCCTCTTCCTACGGACTGCAGCCCTACAAAATTCTTGTCGTTGAGAGCAAAGCGGTACGACGGGATCTACTGGCTTATTCTTTCGGTCAGCAGAAGGTGTTGGACTGCTCACATCTGATTGTCTTTGCGGCGCACGCGGATATTGGCGATCACACCGTCGACAGGTATGTCACACAGTTTGTGAAAACCCGAGGCGTGCCTGTAGAAGACATCTCGGGCTACGTGAGCCACATGAAACAGGCACTTGCGGCCAAATCCCGCGCGGAGAAGCAAGCTTGGGCGCACCAGCAGGCCTACATTGCACTTGGTACTCTGCTTACCGCGGCGGCCTCAATGCGAATCGATAGCTGCCCGATGACCGGTTTTGACCACAGAGCCTACGATGAGGTACTCGGATTGGCGGAGTTAGGTCTGGAGAGTTCTGCCATTGTTGCCCTGGGCTATCGCAGCGCACGTGACAGGAGTTCTGGCTTGCCCAAAGTGCGTTTTGATTACGACGATCTGGTGATCTGGATGTAAGTGCTGGCTTGGCCGATTGATCGCTCTGGCTGGTGTTCCTTTGCCATAGGGTATAGGTTCGGAAGAACGGCGATACATTTTCAAGCAGACTGCCGTTCAAAAGGAGCACCAGCTCTATGAAGGTTTTTTCCAACCCGGTTGGTTCCGGAAATCTGTGGTTTGATAATCTCACCACGGCACAGGGCACGCCCGTCGCGTACGATCCACAGGCGAGGGCCTTCGTTCCCATGCCTCCCTTCTGTGTAAATCGGGATATTATCGGCTGCAACTGGATTGCGCCGGAAAAAGGGGCCTTCTGTCGGTCTTGCGCGATGACGGCGCTGGCACCTGATCCCAACATTCCCAATGCCATGCCGAACTGGGCCGAGACTGAAGCGGCAAAGCGCTGGGTGCTGGATAATCTCGGCCGTTGGCACTGGTTTCGCCCTGAGGATCCAGGTACGCGCCCGGTTTTTCACATGTTGGCCGAAGGCCTGACCCCCGTTGCCATGGGGCATGCCAACGGGGTGGTAACGATCAGTGTCGCAGAGGCGGATCCAGTGGTTCGTGCCACCCGGAGGCAAGCCCTGGACGAACCCTATCGAACCATGGTCGGCCATATGCGCCATGAAATCGCCCATATGCTCTGGTGGCGCCTTAGCTTGCGTGAAGACTTTCTGGATGCGTTCCGGGAGATGTTTGGTGATGAACGCGCCGATTATCCGGCGGCCCTTGAACATCACTATCACAAAGGTCCGCCGGAAGACTGGAGGCTGTTCTATCTCACCAGCTACGCCTCGGCACACCCGCACGAGGACTGGGCGGAGACTGCCGCACACCTGCTGCACCTGACGGACATCACCGACAGCTTGGTGTCATCCGGTCTGACCTCGCCCGAGGTGCCGAGACAGGGTTGGGATCCCTACTCGGAGCCCGACACTGCAATGCTGATTAACGTTGCTGCGTCACTGGCCATCCGGGTTAACCATGTGAACCGCTCCATGGGACTGTCTGACCTGTACCCGTTTGTCCTGTCCGAAACGGCGCAACGCAAACTTGCGTTCGTGCACGACTGGTTACGCCGCGGAGCCCAGGGCCTCTAGTCCAAGTGAGCGCCGGTCAATCAGGCCGGTGCCACGCCAAAGAGCCACTGGTGGGCCCACACCACCATAACCACATACACTGCCAGACCTCCAACGATCGCAATGACGTCATTGGCTTTGGTGGCTGGCAACGTTGTGATGGCTCGCTGAGTTCTGCGCTTCATGGAGATCCGGTCGGCTACGGCCCAGGCCAGGAAGGAGCCGAATAGCAGAAGGTCGTGGAGCATCCCGTTGGCCAGCAGGTGAGCCAGAGCCCAGAGTTTGACGGCAACGAGCATGGGGTGCTTCAGTTTCGCCTTGATCTTGCCGGGCAGGTAGGTGGCAAACAGCAAGGGGAACACAGGCACCAGAAGCAGGAATGCCACGTGCTTGAGCCAGGCCGGCGGCACGTAGATCACTGTCGGATCCATCCGGGCGGCGCCATAACCCCAGACGATCAGAACCAGACCTACAAGGGACACCACGGAATAGAGTCCTTTGAAGGCGCCCTCGCCCATGGACGCGTTCAGCCGGTTACGCAGCGGCTCGTTAATTATGGAAAGCGAATGCACGCCCAGAAACAGAATGAGACCAACGATCAGTGTGGTCATTTGCAAAACTCCTTTTGGCTTGAGCGACAGGGTTGTCTGATTGGCTGGGCGCTTTTCTTGGAAAGCCCATTTGTGTGAAATCCAGATAAGTATAGGAAACCGGGACAGCAGATGCCTGAGCGTTTATGATCGGCGATCTGATTCACCGGATTGAAAAGGCGCCCATGAAGTTTCCCAAGGTCACTGTTGTATTGGTATCTGCCGCCCTGCTGTTTGTTCTATGGGACCAGACCCGTGAACAACCCGACCCCATCGATGCAAACCGCCTGACCAATTTGCGGGCCAATCCTGTTGAACTCAGTGCTGCAGTCGACTGGATTTTCACTCAGATTCCGGACTTCTGTTCTGATGTTACTGACGAGGGCAGTGGCGCGAAGGCCCAAGCTGATTGCGTCGAAAAAGCCGAGGCACGAACCTCTACGTGCCGTCGGATGCTTTACGACCGATTCCCGAGTGTTGTTGCCTCAGAGGCGGTATTCCGGGATGTTTCACTCACGGCGATGGAGTGTCTTGTGCCCCGTTCAGGCTTGGTAAAGTAGGCCGCATTCCACCGATTTTTGGATAAGACGTGTGTCAGCATTCCGAGGTTATCTGGGTCACCGTGCACTCCGGATCGCCGAAGGAATCGTATTCGACATAGCAGCCGGGGCCGGCGCCAGATCCTGCAGGCAAAGAAAACCCTACACGGGTGTACTGGTTGTCGACGAAGGTCTCCAGGGAGGAATCGTTGGCGTCCACCGAGATGTAATCAAGCATTGTTAGCGTATCATCCGCCTCGGCGCGGCTTTCTGGGCACAGGTTGCGCCAGTCGACTTCCGAGCGGCCCGCTTCAGTTTCTATTACATAGTTGGTCTGTATTCCGCCGGGATTGCTGGCTGCTGGGGACAGCCCCTGTGCATAGGCTTTGCTTCTCACTATTCCTATTGTGCTTTTCATCGTGCCTTCCAGTGAATCCAATGCCGCCAGGCGGGCATCGGTTGAGAGGTCCGAAAATCGTGGCAGTGCAAAGGCGGCCAGAACTCCAAGAATGACAACGACGAGAACCAGTTCGATCAGCGTAAACCCGTCTGCATTCGGCTGTTTTTCTGGGCGAGTTGCCATGGCCATGGATAGTGCTCGTCTGAAGGCTTTGATAAACAAAGCATTATTTCATGAAGTCTGAAACGGATCCATGTTGCTTTATTGATCGGACCCTGAGTGGGATCGATAGCCTGAAGGGCTGACTCCGAACCTGGACTTGAACGCCCGGCTGAATTGACTGGAATCATTGAATCCGCAACAGAGCGCAATGGCGGTGATTTTGTCTCGGCTGTTCCTAAGCAGGTCTCGGGCCCGGATTAATCGCTGCTCCTGGACATATTGATAAGGCGCACAACCGAATGTAGCCCTGAAAAGCCGGGCAAAATGATAAGGGCTCAGGTTGACCCAGCTGGCCATGTCGGCAAGCGTTAATGACTGATCCAGATGAGCGTGGATGCGTTCCTGCAGCATTCTGCGGTACCGAAGTGACAACTGCCCCGTGACTTCCGGCAGTGTCTGTCGGACGCCGGAATGGCGACTGACAACCTGGAGAAGGAGCCATTGTGCGAGGTGGTCCATGGCCATGGTCTGGCCGGGAGCCTGCCAGTCGCTGAGCGCGAGGAGCTTTCCGGCCTGGGCGAGAACCGGGTCTTCGGCGTGGTACAGCTCGGAAAGCTGGCGCTTGTCCGGATCCGCATCCCATGTCTGTTCTGCGCACCGAGCGACGTCCAGGTCATTGAAATAGAGATGAAAAAATTCGAACTGTCCGCTGATTTGCCAACTTGAGCGGCTGCCCGCCGGGAACAGGCATACGGCACCCGGAAAGCCCTGGCTTACAACCTTACCGTTCAATACCCTTCGGGCCTGCTCGCCCTTGTCTATGTAAATGCTCAATGCATGGTGACGGGGCCGTTCGTAACGCACTTCGCCCTGACGATTCTGCCATTGCGCCAGAGCCCGCCCCTGATCCAGTTCAAGCATTCGCTGCGGAGCGACGCCAGCCGTTCTCAGGGTATCGACAATGTCGCGATTTGCCGGGCGCGATGGCGTTGGGCATTTGGGCATGGAATCAGAATCGGTCTGCATAGGGAGCCTCCGCAAGAATCATCCATGGTTCAGCAGGATCTGACAAGTTTTGGTGTGGTTTGAGCCCTATGCTGGTCCCTGCTCAACAATTGTTCCCGATAGCAACAGGAATTAACGCCATGCCCATCTCTGTTCATTATGGTCTGACGGTACTGATCTGGGGGCTCACCTGGACAGCGATTCGTTTGCAGGTTGAAGCTGCGCCGGTCGACATATCTGTTTTTTACCGATTCGTCATGGCCTCTGTCGTCGCATTGCTGGTTGTAGCTCTGGTGCGCAGGCTGGAAAAACTGACCCTCAAACAGCACGGTTGGCTGGTGCTGCAGGGGGCAACCCTGTACAGCATCAACTTTCTGTTGATTTATCGCGCCGCAGAATCGATGACAAGCGGTCTGCTGGCGGTGGTGTTTTCGCTGGCCGCCCTGTTTAACGCTTTGAATGGCTGGCTCTGGTTGCGCCTGAAACCTACCGCTCGGCTTTATCCGGCAATCTCTCTCGGTATCACGGGCGTGGCCCTTCTGTTCTGGCATGATCTGCAGCTTGGCAATGCCACGGCGACCAGCATTCTGTTCGCGATTGCCGGAACCTTCTGGTTTTCCATGGGTAACCTGGTCAGCATCAAGGTGCGAATGTCACAGGTGCCGCTCTTCCTCGCCAACGCATGGGCCATGGTCTACGGCGCGGTGATTCTTGGCATCTGGTGCCTGATTCAGGGTGTGGAATGGGTGGTTCCGACTGCGGCGACATTCTGGGGGGCAACCGTCTTTCTGGCGGTGCCTGGCTCCATCATTGCCTTTTATTGCTACATCACCGTTATCCAGACTCTCGGAGCCGACAAGGCTGGCTACGCCACCGTGCTTTTCCCGGTGGTCGCCCTGAGTGTATCGACCTGGCTCGAGGGTTTTGAATGGACAGCAACCGCGGTGCTGGGCGCATCCCTGGCCCTGCTGGGAAATTATGTTTTGTTCCGATCGGCCAAAACATAACGCTGGTGTAGCTCGCGCACTGCGTCTGCGAGCGCGGGGAAGGGGCCCTCGGTGGGCACGCCCGGAACCACCTGGTTGATTGGCAGGGTTGCAACGGGCGGTGGCGCCACATGCAGTTCGTCCAGCCAGGTTGAAAGCTGCTCTGACGAGCTTGCATAGACGATTCGCCCAAGGCCAACCCAGCCGTGTGCAGCCGCGCACATCGGGCAGTGCTCGCCAGAGGTATACACCGTTGAGGCAGCTCGCTCATCCTGGGTCATGTTCTCGGCAGCCCAGCGGGCGATCTCGAACTCGGGGTGGCGGGTTTCATCACCGCCAGCGGTTTCGTTGTGTCCCTCGTACCTGACGGCACCGGTCTCATCCACCAGCACAGAACCAAACGGCGGGTTCCCGCTATCAACGGCCATTGAAGCCAGTTCCACGCAGCGGGCAAGGTGTTTCATTTCAGTTTCGTAGATCACAATTACTCCTTCACTGACCTCGGGCGTCCAGATAATGCATCCAAAGCATGCGGGCTGCTACCGCTCGCCACGGCGCCCATTGTTCGGCAAAGGCCAGTTGCTCTTCTTGTGTCGGTCGGGCGTCGAGGTTCTTGATGTCCCTTATCGCGGAGGCCAGAGCCAGGTCTCCCTGGGGCCAGACATCCGGTCGCCGTAGCGCCATCATGTAATAGATGTCGACGGTCCAGGGCCCCAGACCGGGTACTTCTAAAAGGTGGCTTCGGCCCTCGGCATCGTCAAGTGTTGCAAGCCGTGAGAGGTCCAGCTCACCACTCGTTATCCGATTGGCCAGCTCAACACAATACCTGGATTTCTGTCGGGTAAGCCCGACTCGTCTTAGCTCAGGTTCGCCAGCCCTCTGGACCAGTTTCGGGGTTACCGATCCAAGGTGGGACGCTAGCCGCTGGAACATCGTAGCTGCGGCTTTGATAGAGACCTGTTGTTCAAGGATGATGTTGATCAATGATGCAAAGCCCGGTTCGCGAGTCCAGATTGGGGGGTATCCCAGTCGGGCTCGCACCTCGCAAAGATCGGGATCTTTCTCAGCCAGGACGTCAACGCCCATCCTCAAGGTTTCGTCAGTGATCGTCTTTTGTTGCATAAGCCCCTTTTTGCCTAATGGCGAGCCGATTCCCGGTCTCCGTTCAGGATCTGCTGCTGCACATAGGAGCGAGCTTGCTCCGGCGGCAGAGACTCCATTGCAAAGGTCAATGCCGACCAGACCAGAGCCATCATGACGGTCTGGAGTGAAACGCTGCCATCGGCGGGCAGTACCTGGTCGTCTGCCAATAAGGTGTTGATGACCTGCAGGAGCTCGGGAGAAGAGCGGCAATCCTCAACAGTTGCAGGGATTGATGGTGTATCCGGGGATACGTGCTCAAAGAACAACGTTTGGGCTGCTCGGGCGTATCCGGCACGAAAAGGCTTCTGGTTCGAGCGTTCGATGATGTTTCCCATCGCGCTGCAGATGGAAGCCGAGATCACGATGCCCGAGTAGCCGCCGGGTGTGTCGTGACGAAGCTGTCGTTTCGATCGGAATTGTTCGAGCCGTTTCGAGATGGCTGTGCCGTAGTGGGCGATCTCGTCCACCATTTCAACGCCGCTGTCATCGAAGGGTTTGGTTATCAGGCTCATGGAATGACTCTCAAATCAGTCGGGCAAACTGGACAGCCGCTTTGGAACCGGCCCCCACGAGCCCTGTCCACAGCCTTAGAAGAAGACTCGCTTCAGCGGATCGATTTTGCCCGGCTTCGTCACGATGGTGGACTTCGTCGAGCCGGCATTTCTCGAATCCTGCAAGTATAGCCCGCTCCGACTCGCGCCATGCATACGGAGAAAGCGTTTTGATCTGCTCCTGGTAGTGCAGGTCAACAAAGGTTTCCACGGCTTCGATCGTGGCGAAAATCGCCTGTTTTCCCATCAATGCCGGGATAAGACCCGTCAAAAAGCCGGCCAGGCGCCACAGTGGCAGCAGCAGGCTTGGGCGATAGCAGCACTGAAGCTGGTTAAAGAAACGTAGATGCTCGCTCTCCGACGCCAGGTGCTCCGTTGCGAAATTCAGCAGCTCTTTTCGGGGGCGCGTCGCCAGAATTCCCCGGTAAATCCAAACGGCACCGGTTTCTCCCGCATGACTGCAACGCAGCTCCTGCTCGAATTGCCTGCTTACTCCAACCTGAGAGAGCTGGTGGTGTATACCGTCGATGTTAAGCTCCGCCATCATTAAATTTCCGCAGACACGATAAGGTTTGTACGAACGAGGCCACCTTTGGTTCTCAGGCTCGATCGCTGGCGAAACACGAGTGTCATTCCCATAAGGATATGCCCTTAGCCCGGAAAAGAATCCCACTGTGTTTAAGGCGCGTACCGTTTTGAGTATTTTCAACGACCAACCAATGAGGTGAAGTCAAAATGAAACTTACTTTCAAGAACGGTCTGACCGCAATTGCACTGACACTGGTTTCCGGTTTCGCCATGGCAGCGGAGCACGTTGTCGAGATGAAAAACTCCGGCGCTGACGGTGCCATGGTCTTCGAGCCAGGCTTCGTGAAAGCTGAGCCCGGCGACACAGTTAAATTTGTTCTGGTGGACCCGGCCCACAACTCCGTTTCCGTAGAAGTGCCTGAGGGCGCGGATGGTTGGCAGGGCGCCATGAACGAGGGCATCACAGTGACGCTTAATGAGGAAGGAGTGTACGTCTACAAGTGCACGCCCCACGCGGCATTGAACATGGCTGGCGTGATTCAGGTAGGTGAGCCGGCGAACTATGACGCTGCAAAAGCGGCCGTCGATAAACTGACCGCAGCAGCCGCCACCAACAAGGAGCGGTTGACTGGCTACTTCGAACAGGTTGAGAAGTAACTTCTCCATCCCAGCCGCGGTTCTTTTGCCGCGGCTGCTTTCGTTTCCTTAAGCAAAGCTGACCCACCAAGTAAATTTTGGTCAAACCTTCCATAGTCAATTCGTCGGCGTATAAAAGCGGCTACAATAAGTTTGAGGGCGTTCAGAATTCGTTTGTAAGCCTCATGTACAGCTCTGCTGAAGCGTATTTTTCTCGAGTGCGTCCCGATGAAGGTTCTAGGCTGTTTTTTGTTTTTGTTTTTCTCTTTTCAGGCTGTCTATGGTGATGAGCTGTCCGACGAGCCTCTCCTCTTCTGTAACAGCCATTGGCCACCTTACAGTTATGGTAATGACGATGGTTTAGCCATCGGTGGATATGCAGTTGATTTCTTGCATGAGGTATCAGGCCGAATTGCGCGACCGGTCGAGTTGCGAATTCTTCCCTGGCTTCGATGCCTCAAAATGGCAGAGGATGGCGACGTTGACGGCATCATGCTGCTCACCGAAAACGAGGAGCGAAAGCAGTTTCTGCTCATGAGTCGCCCGATCATTTCCGATGCCAACCTGCTTTGGTACCGAATTGATAGCCCCCACGCCCTTCCGCGTTCGAGGTTTGCCGATTTGCAAGGGCTCAGAATTGGGGTGGTGACAGGTTTCAATTATGGTGAGCCATTTAACACTGCTGTAGTGCAATCGAATCTTATGGTGGATGAAGCACCATCAATTCTGGGTAATTTCAGGCGTCTGGATCGTCACTGGATAGATGTTTTTCTGGTCAACCGGATGGCAGCGGACTATGCGCTCCATGATTATCCGCTGTTGAAAGCGAGGATGGTGGCGCATGAAGGGCCGTTCGAGTCAGTCGGTTTCCGAATAGGCCTGGCAAAAGCTGGGCGGGCAGCCGGTTTGTTAGCAGACATCGATAAGGTTCTTGAGGATATGCGCGAGGATGGCACTATCGACCGAATCATGCTCGAAGAACCTTTCGAATACCGCAGATAAAATCCTGCCTCGGAACAGCTCTGCTCCGCAATAATGGGCGTAATTACAATTCGATTCGACCTATTCAGGAGGCGACGTTTTGAGCAGCGACCCGGCTTATGTTCCCCGCATTGCCAGTGCACTGAAAACACAATTCGTGGCTGATGCCCTCGCCATGCCCGTACACTGGTATTACAACCCTATGGATATCGAGAAGGCTTTCCCGGGCGGCATCCAGGGATTTGAAGCTGCACCTGACTTTCACCCATCTTCCATCATGTCTTTGCACTCGACCCGAAGCGGTGGTCGTCGCTCTGGTCATAAATCTGAGGCGGAGCCGCAAATTGTGGGCAACGTGATCCTTAAGGGCCGTGGCCAGTTCTGGAATGTGCCGAACGTGCATTATCACCATGGAATGGGCGCGGGCGAGAACACCCTGAATGCCCATTGCAGCCGCGTGCTCATGCGTTGCCTGGCGGACGGGAACGGTGAATACAGTTCTCAGGCGTTTCTTTCGGCGTACATCGGCTTTATGACCGCCGATCCACCGGCGCATCCGGATACCTATGCTGAATCCTACCACCGAGGGTTTTTCGCCAATTATGCGAAGGGTTTACCGGCGCAGCAGTGTGCCATGGTTACCCACGATACGCCTTCCATCGGTGGCCTGGTGACCATTGCCGCACTGGTGTTTGCGGAGCGACTTCGTGGCAGGGACGTAACCGGAATTCAGGCCCGCTGTCGGGACCATCTTGCGCTGACCCATCCGGATGAAAGCTTGATGAAGGTTTGCGACCGCTACGTGAAACTTCTCTGTGGTCTGCTCGAAGGTCCGGATGACGAGGGGATCAAGGCGCTGCTTTCAGAGGCTGGCAAGGGTGCTGGCGGGCTGGATGTCGCCGGATTGGTCAAGCGGAACCTCCCCGACAACCAGGTCGTAGGTCGGATGTATTCGCCGGCGTGTTATATCTCCGACTCCTGGCCGGTTGTTCTTTACCTGGCCTACAAGTACCGGAACGATCCATGGCTGGCGCTGCGCATGAACACCAACCTGGGTGGCGATAACGTTCACAGAGGCATCGTGCTGGGGACCCTGTTGGGCCTGACGACCGGTCAAGTGGCCACCAACTGGTTCGATCAGTTGGTGGACCACAAGGCGATCAGTGAGGAGATCACCGCGCTGATCAGCGCGGCAAGCGCTCCCAGATAGTCACTTCAGACAGGGTATGCTGGAACTTGTGTTGGGTTTCGCGGATAACGAAAGGCACTTTTTTCGGCTCACTGACTAACCGGAAATGCTGTGAGAGGTGTTCTTTCAGGCCATCCAGCGTGGTGTGGTTCTCACCGTCCTTTTTGAAACCGCCAATCCACTCGTCTTTGGGCGTATGTTCTTCCAGCCAGGTATAGGGGGAGGCAATAACCAACAGGCCACCGTCGTTAATGCGCTCGTGGATGCTGTCCAGGAAGCGCCTTGGGCGGTAAAGGCGATCAATGAGGTTGGCCGCCAGAACAAGGTCGTAGCCCGAGTACTGCGGTTTCAGGTTACAGGCATCGCCCTGGTAGAAGCTTACCCGATCTGAGCATTCCTCAAGGCCCAGCTCTTTGAGTGTCCGGGTGTGATAGCTGACCAGCTCACCTTCCTCTGCCAGCGCATAGCGAATGGAGCCCTGCTCGGCCATCTCCACGCCCAGCCTGATAAAGTTGGCCGAGAAATCGACGCCTTCCACCTCGTCAAAGCGCTTTGCCAATTCAAAGCTGGACCGGCCGCAGGCACAGCCGAGATCCAGGGCTTTTCCGGTTGGCTTGCCCGTCATCGCATCCAGGGCAAGATCCGCCAGGGCCTTCGGAAAGTTTTCCACACTAAACCAGGTGTCACCGAAGTGGAACTCTGCGTATTCAGTCAGCAACCGGTCGCTTTCATAGTAAGCATTGGGTTGCACTGCTTCGCTTTCGGAGGCGATGTAGCGGAAGCCGGCATGCTGGAAGAAGTGCCTCCGGAAAGCATAACGAGCCGATAACCGGGACTCGTTGCCGCAGGAAATCCAGGAGCCGCCTTTGATCAGGTTGTGTTGCCCGTCGAACGTCGGCGTTGTGAAATCGTCGTACAGCGGATGCACCTTGAAATTATCGAACGGATAGGTCGGTGTTTCCGTCCATTGCCAGACGTTGCCAACAACGTCGAACCACTGACCGTGCCGGAACCGGGTAACCGGGCAAGAAGATGCTCCATGGTCGAGATGCAGGTTGGCATTTGCGGGATCATGGCCCACTTCTTCGATGCCGGCCTCGGCGCACAGGCGGTACCACTCGTCCTCGGTTGGCAGGCGGATTGGCTGGCCGGTTTGCTCCTGTTTCCACTCGCAAAAGGCTTTGGCCTCGTGGTAGTTGACCTCGACGGGCCAGTCCCAGGGCATCTCGACCTCTTCAGTCATAAGGCGCAGATGCCAACCGTTCTGCCAGCGCCAGAAAGTCGGATGCTTCGCCCTGGCGAATTGCCGCCAGGCACAACCTTCGTCACTCCAGAACTGGTCTTCCTGGTAACCACCGGCTTCAACAAACTCCAGAAATTCCTGGTTGCTGACGAGATACTGACTGGCCCTGAATTCATCGACCTCGGCCTCATGCTCGCCATATTCATTGTCCCAGCCGTAGTAGGCGTCATCGTAAGATTTGCCGATTGAAACTGTGCCGGCTGGCACGGTAATCAGTTCGTTTTCCGGCGCTTCACCGGTTTCACGAATCGGGGCCCATTCCGGCTGCGGATGGACCCTTGCCAGATCATGCTGGCGGATTAGCACAGACGAGGTCTCCAAATGGATACGCTCGTGCTCGACGCCCATGACGATCGGCCACCAGGGACTCTCCCAATTGATCGGCAGGCTAAGCGGGAGTGTTTCAATCAGGTCCAGAACGGTGGCGCGGACTTTAGCCCGGTAATCCAGCACCTCGACAACGGTGGGCCAGTCGTAATGATCTTCGTCCAGATCGTCCCAGCTCATCTCATCAACGCCCACCGCGAAAATCGACTCCATGTGAGGGTCGATGCGCTCCGGGAGGAGTTTGGCCAGCACCAGTTTATTGACGAAAAAAGTCGCGGTATGGCCGAGGTAAAAAATGAGAGGGTGTCTCAGGGGAATCGACTTCTGGAAATAGCCCGAATCATCGGCGAGGCAGTCGAAAAGGCGCGTGTAGGTATCAAAGGTGTTCGTGAAGTAGGAAGCGATTTCAGCGCGTTTGTCCTCCACAGACCCAACACTCAGATCCGGCGTTCTGAGCAGGCCGACTCCGGGTTTGAGGGCTCGGCTGGGGGACTGCACTTCCGGTATTGGCATTGTCATTTCTGGACACGTCCTTTGTTGTGTTTGCTAACAGCAATACGTCTTCTTTGTGGGGGATGGTTCAATTTCCCCCCGAAAACTGTTTAGACGATCCCTTTGCTGAAATTGTTACAAACCAGATTCTTTCGCTAAAGCTACCGCCCTGGGCGCGCCCAGGGCAAGAACAACGGCACCCGATGAACAGGCAAGCATTGAAACTGCGATGCTCAGGAGTGTCTGGTCACCCGAGACCGAAGAGAGGGTGGTGACGGCCCCGGCAATAGTGAACTGCGATGCGCCCAGCAGAGCGGCCGCGGTGCCACTTAAGTTGGGGAAGAACTCCATGGCGTTGGCCATGTTGTTGGGCACGATGCCGCCCTGGCAGCCGATGGCAACGATGATACAGCCTGCCACCATCCAGAGGGGGCCCTGGAACTGCACGCTGGCAACCAGAGCGACAAGCGCCAGGCATTGTGCAATAACCTGGGCGCGCACCAGCTGCACCGAGGAAAATCGCCTCAGCAGCGGACGGTTAATCAGGTTCAGTGCAGCCATGAACGCAATGTTGGCGGCGAACAGAATGGCAAACGTGCTGTTTGAGAGGCCGTACCATTCCTGATAGATAAAAGAGGAATGGGTGATGAATAACAGCATGGTGCTGAAACACAGAACCTGAATGCCGATAAAGCGCATGGTGGTTTTGTGCCTGAGCACCAGCAGGTAATTGGTCACCAGGGAGCGAATAGGCGTGGTTGTCGGTGTGCGGGGTTGAAGCCTCGGGAAAAGCGCCACCTGCAGGGTCAGCACAAGAAACCCGGCATAGCCGGCCAGCATCAGGAATATCCAATGCCACTCACCCAGTGCAAGCATCAGTGAACCCAGCGACGGCGCCGCAGCGGGTGCTATGAACATGATCAGGCCAATGAGTCCGAACAGCCGGGCAGCGTCTTGTCCACTGACTTCGTCGCGAACAATCGCAGGCACCGAAACCGCGCAGAAGGCGCCACCAATACCCTGCGCTATCCGCCAGAACACCATGTCGGACAGGCTATCGGCCAGCGATACCATGACTGCGCCTGCCATAAAGATCAGTAGCCCCCCGAAAAGCACCGGTTTGCGCCCGTATCGGTCAGACAGGGGACCGCCTACCAGTTGGGCGAGGCCCAGTGTGGTGACATAGGCGCTGAGCGTAAGCCCCACGTGCCCGTGATCAACGCCCAGGCCGTCGGCGATCTCCGGGAAAGCGGGCAGGTAGGCATCAAGCGCCAATGGCCCGAGTGCCACGGTCATGCCCAGCAGTATGGCCAGGTGAAGATGCGACAAGAGTGATCTCCTTGAAAGATAGAATCCTAACAATACGGTGGCATATTTCATCAGACCATGCGTATTTTCAGAAATCCCCCGTGCATGATCCATTCACTTCCTGTAGCCTGCGCGGCTTTTTCTTCCGGAGGCAGACCTTATGACCGCTCAATCCCAATCTCTCCCGCGAGCCCGAAGAGGGCCGCTTACAGACAGCGATCCCGTTGTTCTCGTGCTCACGATCGGCTTCATACTTCTGTTCGTGGGAGCGTCTATCGTCGACAGCGGATACGTGGCGGACCTGATCGGAGCCGGGTTTGCGTGGACTGCAACCTATCTGGGCTCTTTTTTCCAGGTGCTGCTGCTACTCACGTTTTTTATCGCTATGGGAACAGCCCTGAGCCGGGCCGGCGCTGCCCGAATCGGCGGACTGGATCGGCCGGAGATTGGTCGGTTTCGCTGGTTGTCGATGATCATGTGCACCCTGCTGGCCGGGGGCGGAGTGTTTTTTGCTGCCGGGGAACCGGTTTACCACTTCGTTGTCACACCGCCGGCCTTTGATACCGAAGCTGGCTCAGCCTCGGCGGTTGCTCCTGCAATGGCCCAGTCGTTCACGCACTGGGGATTTCTGGCCTGGGCTGTGCTCGGCTCCCTCACGGCTCTGGTGCTGACGCGGGCCCACTACGGACAGGGCAAACCTTTGCAACCAAGAACGCTGTTGTACCCGGTATTCGGTGAGAAAGTCATCCAGGGGCGCGTCGGTGGTGTCATCGATGCCTTCTGTGTGATTGCCGTGGTGGCCGGAACCGTCGGCCCCATCGGTTTTCTGGCCACCCAGATGAGTTTTGGGTTGCATGAGCTGTTTGGCGTATCGGACGGATATGGCACCCAGTTGACCGTGCTGGTGGTGCTGGCCGGCGTCTACATGACCTCGGCCATGACCGGTCTGCACAAGGGCATTCAGTTGCTGAGCCGTTTCAACGTGATTCTGGCACTGGTCATTGCCGGGGTAATCTTTGTCTTCGGCCCCACGCTCTTCCTGGCCAATACCTACACCCAGTCGATGGGCGAATACGTCACCTCGTTCTTTGCCATGGCAACCATGACCGCTGAAACCGCCCCGGCCTGGTGGATGAAATGGTGGACGGTGTTCTTCTTTGCCTGGTTCATTGGCTACACGCCGTTGATGGCGGTCTTCGTCGCCAGAATCTCCCGGGGCCGGACGGTCCGGGAAATGGTTCTGGCCGTGGCTGTTCTGGCGCCCATCGCGACCACCATCTGGTTCACACTGCTCGGTGGTTCCGGCATTTACCACCAGCTTGCCGGCACCTTCGACCTGACCGAAGCACTGAACAACTTCCGCTTTGATGTGGCCACACTGACCGTGGCGCAGGCCTTGCCCGGCGGCACCTGGATGGCGGCTGCGATTCTGCTGCTGACAACCATTTTCGTGGCCACCACCGGCGACTCCATGAGCTATTCCATTGCCATGGTCGGGGCTGGCCATGACGAACCCAACCCGTGGATCCGTGTGTTCTGGGGTGGTGCCATGGCATTGATGGCGGCCATTCTTCTGTATATGGGCGCCGGCCAGATTGGTGTGCTCCAGCAGTTTATCGTGCTGACAGCGATTCCGGTTTCACTGATTATCCTCCCGTCGCTCTGGACCGGGCCGAAAGCGGCCATGGCGATGGCACGGGAGCAGGGGCTGGTCTAGGCTTTTATACAGCCGAGCGAATACAGGGAGGTGTTCGCAGGCTGACTTCTCTGATTGAAAGCTCCGGGAGGGCTGATGCTGGAATCGTTTGAAGCCGGTTTCACGGCGTGGTTGTGGCCGGGGTTTTCGGCGATTCTCGCGGTTGCGATAACTTACATCGTTTACCGTCTGGCCCTCGCCGTGTTCCGGCATTTTTCAGAATCCAGAACGGTCATCCGGCTGTTTCTGGATGCCGCTGCCCGGGCTCTTGGTGTGGTCTTTTGCCTGCTTGCTCTGGCAGGTTCTCTGGAAACCGCCCCACCGGATCTGCCTTTGATGGCGGCGATCCAGCAGGTTACAACCCTCTTGCTCGTGCTGGCCATTACATGGGCGGCCGTTCGATTGACTTCGGCCATTGGTGAGGTCATTGTCGCGCTCAATCCGGTGCTGGAAGGGCAGTGGAAGCGGGCGCGCAAGGTTGAAACCCAGACCCGTTTTCTCGTCCGCGCGCTGAATATCCTCATTGTTATTATCGGCCTGGGCGCCGCCCTGATGACCTTCGAGTCCGTTCAGCATATGGGCGCGAGCCTGCTGGCCTCTGCTGGTGTCGGCGGCCTGATTCTTGGCTTCGCGGCCCGCCCCGTCCTGAGCAACCTTCTGGCGGGCATGCAGATTGCCCTGACCCAGCCCTTCCGTATAGACGATGTCCTGCACGTGCAGGGCGAGTGGTGCTGGGTGGAGGAAGTGACGGCGACCTACGTGGTCCTGCGGGTCTGGGATCTGCGTCGCCTCGTTGTTCCGCTGCAATGGTTTATCGAGAATCCGTTCCAGAACTGGTCGAGAAATACCTCAGAGTTGCTGGGAGCAGTTTTTATCTGGGTGGACTACACCATGCCGGTTGAACCACTCAGGCAGGAGTTTACCCGGTTGCTGAATGACTCCGGGCTCTGGGACGGTGAGTTTTCATCAGTACAGGTCACCGATTCCAGTGACCAGGCGATCCAGGTGCGTTTCTTGATGAGCGCTGCGGACTCCAGCAAGAACTGGGACCTCAGATGTGCGATCCGGGAGGGCATGGTAACCTTCATCCAGGAACACTACCCGGCCCAGCTCCCGAGGCTCCGGGCCCGGGTGGTTGAAAACTGAGTATTTTCGAGGACCCTTCATGTCTGCCCAAACCATATGGATAACCGGCGCCTCCTCTGGCATCGGCGAAGCGCTTGCCTTGCAGTTTGCACAGAATGGCGATCGTCTGGTTCTTTCCGCTCGCCGGGAAGATGAGTTGGAGCGTGTTGCTGAACGTTGCCGGGCTGCCACTGGATTGGCGAGCGACCAGGTTCTCGTGCTCCCGCTGGATGTGACCGACTGGGATTCCCTGCCTGGCAAGGTTCAGACGGTACTGGACAGGTTTGGCACCATCGATTTGCTGGTGAACAACGCCGGTGTGTCACAGCGTTCCCTGTGCAAGGACACCGAGATGTCCGTTTACCAAAAGCTCATGGATGTGGACGTGATGGGCCAGATTGCCCTGACCAAAGCCGTGCTGCCCCATATGCTGGAACGTGGCTCCGGCCACCTTGCTGTGACCTCCAGCGTTGCCGGCAAGGTCGGCGCTCCCATGCGCACAGGGTACTGCGCCGCGAAGCATGCGGTTATGGGGTTCTTTGATGCATTACGCGCCGAGGTGGAAGGCCAGGGGATAAGCGTGTCGACAATCACGCCCGGCTTCATTCGCACCGACATTTCCCGCAATGCCCTCGCCGGCGATGGCTCAGCCTACGGCAAGGAAGATGAAGATATTGCTGGCGGTATGGACGTTACCGAGTGCGCCGAGGTGGTGTTCAAGGGCCTCAAGGCCAAGAAGCGCGAAATCCCGGTGGGGAAGGGCAAGGAAATGGCCGCCCTCTGGATCAAGCGAATTTCGCCAGAGGCCCTGTTCCGTATGGCGAGGGCTCGATCCTAGGGTTCAGCCGATCAAAGCCGGGGGCTGATCAGAACTTGTAGTTCAGCCCCACCGCAAACAGGTACGACGATTCATCGTAGAAGGTCAGGTTGGATTGGGTGTCGCCATAGCCGGCAAACGAAATGAACGACCAATCCTTCCAGCCCATGAACTTCGGGTACTCGTAGGCTGCAAACAGGCTTAGCTCATCATCCGAGCGCTTTTTGCTGAATAGTGTGCTGGCGCTGTCGTAGTCCCGCTGTGTGAAACCTGCGGTCAGTACCAGGCTGTGCCTGCCCAGAATATTGAACCAGCTGACTTCGGCGCCATAGGCGTCGAAGCTGCTGGCACTGCCATCGGCGTCATGTTGAATGTAAAGGACAGAGGGTGAGACAAAGCTGGTCCGCGAGAGAGTGAAGCGGTAACTGCCCTTGGCGTAGTAACTTTCGGCATCGTGGGCCAGATCGGTTCCTGCGGTCAGATCGTCCTCGACATCCGTCGTCGCAAAGGCAAGGTCCAGACTAAAGTTAGAGCCGGAAATGCTGTTCAACTGCAGGCGATAGGCGTTGCCCGAGATGTCGGTCTCTTGTCTTGGCGTATTCAGCTCATATGGGTTCTGCCAGGTTTCTCCCGAAATCACCGTGGGCAAAAAGGAAACATCCACCACGGTGCCCGAGCTGAGACTGTATTTATACCCGAGTTGCACGGCCAGGGTGCCGACCGCAATATCTTCCCTGGTGGTACCAAAGTAAATCTGCTGATTCAGTCCATCGCCGAAGGTATAAGCAACGTTGCCAAGGGGCGCGATCAGGCCCTCTGACTCACTGTCTGCCTTGTTCTCCAGGGAACTGATGGTTGCATCGCCATCGACGTTAAAGTTGGAGGTTGAAGAGACAATTACCGCATTCAGTGAGACTTCACCACTGAATCCCGGCCGGGCAGGTGCCGGCTGTGCAAAGCTCGGGATTGCGATGAACAGAGCCAGGAGAGCAAGGTACTTTTTCATTCGGAAGCTCCGATCATTCTGAATTGGACGCGGTTTCGTTGGGGGTACCCATCGATGATGCTGTACTTACGTGTAAACAGTGTCTCGCGGTTCAGCCAGACGATTATAATGGCCACCACTACGAAGATGCAGGTGTCATAAGGTACGGCGTCGGATTGCGTGCTTTGATCAGCAGAAAGCATTGGCGGTTGTCCTTGTCGTGGTGTGGCCGAGGAGCGAGCCCACTGCATAATGATAATAGGCAGGTAGTGAGAGGCGAAGATAGTGCCGCTGATTAAACACCCCTTAGCAGCGTTTCCACTGGTTTACCTGGGATGGGCCTATCTCTTCTGGATACCGGTGCTGCTCTCGGATTCCTCGGTTTGGGCATTTCCAAACCTGATCTGGTTCTTGATCGGCGGGGCCAGCCCTGTCGTTGCCGGTCTTGGCCTGGCGGCTGCGAACGGTGGAAAAGAACAGTTGGGAGACTTGTGGCGGCGCCTGACGGACTGGCGTCGTATCCCCGGCCGCTGGTGGCTCATCATCCTGTTCTTCTGGCTGGCGTACGATCTTGCCATGGCCGGTCTGGCGGTGCTTCTGGGCGTTACTGGCGAGCCCCTTGATACCAACTGGCAGTTGTTTGTTAATCCCGGGCCCTTGCTGTTTTTGTTGGTTCTTTCCTTTGTGTTTCCGGCAGTGGAAGAGGTGGGGTTACGCGGTTTTTACCTGGAGGCCCTGCAACAGCGTTTCAGTCCGGTCGTGGCTGGCCTGGTGAACGGCGCGGTCTGGGCGCTCTGGCACGCACCCTTCGTCTTTTTCCCTGGGTATTACGCCAACACCACGTTTCACCCCGAGCTTTACTGGTGGATGCCGATGATCATCTGCCATACGCTGTTGATTGTGCTCGTTTATAACCGCACCGGTCGAAGCATTCTGGCAGTCCTGATTTTCCATGCCATGATGAACTTTACTGGCGAATGGTTGCGAATCTCCCCGGAAATGTACCCCTTCATGCTGTTCGGCAACTTGGCCCTTGCAGCGTTGCTGATAATGTTTTGGAAAAGCGGCCGCCAGTCTCCGCCAAATCCGTGTTAGTCTCCGGCAAATACCCAAAAGCAAACGACTGGAGTGGCGTACCTGACATGAGCGGTGAAGACCTCAATCAAGTAATGGAAATGGATGGTGAAGAGCGGTACGACTACTTCCTGAGCCAGGTGGCCGAAGAGCGGGAAATCTGGATTCTGGTTAATGGCGAGAGCCGGTTCCTTAAGATCGCCTCGGACGACGGCGATGTGGAATACCTGCCGGTGTGGCCAACTTCGGTGTTTGCCTCCGAGTACGCCAAAGGCGGGGAGGAGCTGACTCCCCGCAGTATTTCACTGCCGGACTTCTTCCGGAAATGGGTCCCCGGCTTAACGAAGGATGGCCTCGATGTGGGTGTGTTTCCCGGCCCTGATAAAACGGTATGGATCACCGAACCTGCAGAGCTCAAGCAGGATCTTCAGGACGTGATGTCCGATTTCTGAAGACGGCTTTTATCGTCTGGCCGGAGCAGAGGCGCTTCCGGCCAGTATGCCCCCGTCGATGTTCAGCTCAATGCCGGTTACGTAGTTTGATTCGTCAGAGGCGAGGTACAGGGCCGCATAGGCAACATCCTCGGGCGTTCCCATCCTTCCAACTGGAACGCCAGCTTCTACCTCGGCAATCGCAGCTTCTCTTGCTTCTCCCTCTCCAAGCATCGCTTCCCACATGGGGCTCATGATGGCGCCGGGGTGGATGGAATTACACCGGATCGGATAGCCTTTTTCGGCGCAGTACAACGCGACTGACTTGGTATGATTCCGAACGCCGGCCTTGCTGGACGCGTAGGCCGCCGCCCCGGGAATACCGACAATCCCGGATCTTGAGGAAATGTTGACGATGCTGGCGGACCTGGAGGACTTCATCAATCTGATTCCATATTTACAGCCCAGGGCAACGCCATTCAGGTTTGTGGCATGGACTGTCTGCCAGGAAGACAGGTCGAGGTTTTCCGGATCGTGAGGCCCCGTACTTTCCAGGAAACCGGTAATCCCGGCATTGTTCACCAGAATGTCCAGCCCCCCGAACTGATCTTCAATAGACTTCGCGCAGCTTAGCCACTGGGACTCATCGCTGACGTCCAGGTGAAGATAGTGCATGTCCAGTTTTGAGCCATCAACCAGTGCCTGGCCCTGTTGGTCATCGATATCCGATACGATGACCGTTGCTCCCTGCTCAGCGAACTTAATAGCGATTGCCTCACCAATACCGCGGGCCGCGCCGGTGATCAAAGCGGTCTTGCCATCGAGTCTTTTCATCCTGAACCCCAGCTTGATTTCTTTTCGTCTGCCCAGATCATCTATTCCAGTATACAACCTGAAGGTAATTAATCATGACTGACATCCGACACCTGGTCTGTCCCCACTGTCACAAGGTTAATCGCGTACCCGTGGATAAACTGTCAGCGGGCGGCAATTGCGGTGCCTGCAAACAGCCGTTGTGGCCGGATCGGGTTCTGGAGCTCACGGACCAGAGCTTTGCTGCTCATACCGGACGCAGTGATCTGCCGGTGCTGGTGGACTTCTGGGCAAGCTGGTGTGGCCCCTGCAAAATGATGGCGCCCCAGTTTGAGCAGGCCGCGAAAGACTGGCGGGGCAAGGTACGCTTTGCCAAGCTCAATACCGAACAGGCCCAGGGGCCGGCCAGCCAGTTTGGCATCCGCAGTATCCCCACTATGATCCTGTTCCAGAATGGCCGGGAAGTGGCCCGCCAGAGCGGCGCCATGAATCAGGCGCAGATCAGCCAATGGCTGCAATCCAAGGGTATTCGCTAGCCTGATAAGGCCATTTATTCGCTGGCCGGTCATTAAAACGCCACAATTGCTGAGGCCCTGCCATTGCAGGGCTGAAGGCACCTATCCGAGCTGTTCCCACAAAGTTATCCACAGTTTTTGTGGGTAAAGCTGACTTTGCAGCGACATCGACTTTCTGATGGCGTGTGGCCAGAATTCGAGCCAAACTGTCTGTAACTAGCAAGGCATAGTCGGGCAAGCGACGGCCTTACCCGATTGATCACTCCAACGAGGACCGAATGAGAGCAGTCCTGTTTATCATCATGGCGTTCTGGCTCCTCCCAGCTTCTTCCCAAACGCTCAAGATTATGGGTTCGGACGAGAGCTTTCTGCCGTTTTATTACGGCAATAATCTCAACGAGGGCATTCTGGTCGAGGTGATCAATGAATTCACTATACAGACCGGTATCGAAGCCGATTTCCTCCCGATGGCGCGCAAACGCCAGGCCTGGGCCCTGGAACGAGGACTAGCCAACGCGGTTTTCGCCAACCCGTTATGGATGCCTTTGCCGGAACGAATGCACGCCGTAGGGCCGCTGTTGACCTGGCGTGACCGTGTGTTCGCGCAACCTGGCCGGCAACCGGACTCCTTCGATGACCTCAAGGGAGGTATCTGTCTTCGCAGATGGTTTGTCTACAGTGATCGACTTGAGGCGCGGATCGGGAGCCATCTGGTGCGCCATGACGGCTACAATGCCCAGCAGATGCTGCAAATGTTTCTGCACAAACGGTGCGATTACATCGTCATGAACGAGACGGAGTTCCGGTTTCTTGCACAGCTGGGGAGCGTCGATCCGGAGCTTTACAGCACGGAACTGATAGACGCCGAGTGGCCGGTCTATCTTGGGATACTTGAAAACGAGACTGCTCTAATTGAAGCGGCGGAAGCTTTTTTCTCTACCTACACGATTAACGTGGAGGCCCTGCTACCCAAACTGCCGCGGCCAGACCTTTAATGGTGAAAGGTCTGGCTGCTGCGGGTCCGGCACATCAGTGAAGAGAGTGGCGTTTTTATCGTTCGTGCTCAGGCTGGAGCAAATGTGACCTCATGTTCACCATAGTCGACTTTCTCATAGCCTTAACCTTCATCTGCGTTGTCATGGCGTTGGTCATCTGGTCGCGGCTCAAACCAGATGCAAAGCCCGACAAACAAGAATCTGAACTACGTGCTCAGCGGGCTGCCGCATTTTTTGCACAGGCCGGCCATCTGGCAAGCTCAGCAGTAAACGTCGTTATTGGTGTATTGCTTGGGGTGGCAATTAACGGCTTGGTTCAATTGATGTTTACCGGGGCTTGGGCTGCGGTGTTCAACATTGCAGTGTTGTCCGCTGTACTGTTTTTTATCGTGTTCTTGCACGACCGCTTGGGTAAAAAGCTCTTTCCGAGTGGGATACGGCCCGCACGTGAACCAGACAGGGCGCGCAAGGCGCCGCTGCTGCGGCGTCTTAGCCTCCCTGCAGGTCTTGTTCTTGGAGTTTTCATCGCCAGTCTCGGCCTGGGTGACTATCTCTCAGACTGGCTCTTGTGAGTCCCGCCCAATGGCACGAATAGCCGCATAGCATTATCCCAGAACTGGGCGTTCGTTTTGCGACCAGTCAAGCGTCTCAGTTACTAAACAAAAGCGAACATTCGCCGCACCGCCAATTCCTTGCTTTTATGCCCCTTAAACGGGTAAGAAATAGCCCATTAAGAACTTGGCAAACGATCAAAAGGGCTGACGGTTCCAGCCCGACGATCGCCAATGATATGCGTGTAGATTTCGGTCGTTCGAATGTCGCTATGCCCGAGAATTTCCTGAACCGTCCTGAAATCGCTTCCCGATCTCAATAGCTCTGTCGCAAAGGCATGCCGAAAGGTATGAGCCGTCACACGCTTGGTGATTCCCGTGGCCAGAACGGCCTGCCTCAATTGCCGAGAGTACGATGAGTGATGAAGATGGTGGCGGCACACATAACCAGCAATGGGATGAACGCATCTTGTTGCGGATGGGAACAGGAACTGCCAACCAAAGTCTTTCATGGCCGGTCCATACTTTTTGTGGAGTGAGGCCGGCACTGACGTAAGCCCGAATCCGTCGGCCAAGTCGGACTCATGTACAGCCCTGACATGGGCGAATTGCTGCTCCATCTTTTCTCTAAGATTGCTTGGAATCAGTGTGTATCGATCTTTTCGTCCTTTACCGTTGAATACCAGCAAGTTGCGGCTTTTGAGGTCGATGTCTTTCACGCGAAGCGAAAGAGCTTCATTGATTCTCAAACCACATCCATAAAGAAGCGCGGTAATGAGCCAATACTCTGATTCCATGTTTTGAAGAATGGAAGCGACTTCATCGGGACTCAGAACGGTCGGCATGCGCCGAGGCGTTTTCGTCATCTTGTACTGTAAGTTTTCAATCTCCCGTTTCAGCACATGCTTGTAGACAAAAATGATCGCGCATAGCGCCTGATTCTGAGTGCCCGGACTGACTCCCCGATTGACGGCGAGATGATTCAGGAAGCGCTCGATTTCGTGATTACCCATGACTTCTGGGTGCTTTTTGTCATTGAAAAGGATGAACTGACGAACCCAGTAGAGATAGGACTTCTCGGTTCGGTAGCTGTACTGCTTGGTCCTGATCTCTGTGCGGACCGACTGCAAAAACGGTGATTTCGACACGGTCGCCCTCCTTGGCGCAATAACTGTATATCCATACAGCTATAATGGAAAACCTCTCAAAATGCCAAATTTCCTGCGGTTTAATGTGCACGGCCCTGCACACTTTTCACAAAGCACCTCTGTAGGTACCTGTTTTCGAATGGGAAAATTTCGCCCCTCTGGATTAAACTTGCAAAAACGTGCATAAATATCCCGCGTGCACACTTTTCACGGAACCAGAAGCTCAAAAATCCCCTGAGAGAGAAAGGTAATGCTCTGAAAAATCGCGGTTAATCGGGTTGTGAAGCAGTTTTGGACGGGGCGATGGTGTTGCGGTTTAATAAGAATGCAAACTAATAAGCTGTTATGTGTAAATACAGGTTGAGTGGTGAAGCTGACGAAAAGGATTTTCATGGTTTCTGATGGTTTCTGATAGTGCTGGCATCGATGAGTAATCCAACATACAAACAGTTCATCTACAGAGTTGGCGGTGCCAGCTTACTTTTCTTTGTCGTTATTCAGCTTTCGCAAAAGTATGCTCCAGAGTACACGGGCATTGGGGTAGTGAGTGTGTGCGCACTGTGCATCGTTTTTGCTGCATATAGCGAATCAAAGGGCAACAAGAAGTGGCGGGCCAAGAAAAGACAGCGCAGGAAGCGTTAAGGGGGTCCACTATCATTCACATAACCAATCGCTCAAGTTTGTTCCCGGCCTTGCGGCCGTCCACCGGATGCCCTTGTCAGGGCACCGCTTAGCTTGGCGTTATGCCCTTTTAGTGCGAGCCACCTAGTATGGAATTGAGCACTCCGGCAGAAATGCCTTTTACACGGGAAGCGGCGCTCAAGATGTTGAGGTGGGGTGCAGAGCCGGCAACGTCGCCATACTCCCACAAGCAAATTGCGGAGTGGTGTGACAGATTTTGGTGTGAGTATCTCGAAGTTGATGCGGAGCAGGAGATAGAGTCGTTGTTGCCAATCCTCACTGATGTAGAAACACAGTGGGATTTACATTTGGCGAACACCTACTCACCAGAGGAACTCCGAACGAAGAATTTCGAGGAAGAGCAAATGCCAACGGAGTGGTTTCGTGACTGGCTGCAACAACTGGCATAACCAGGCGGTCAACGGGACGCTGCACTTCCCCCACTTCAGTAGACACGCATCGATAACTCCTCAACAGGAGAAGAACGATGCCTGCAATGAACACGGGGAAGAAGACCCAAAGGTACAGCATTGAGTTCAAAGTCAAAGCGGTGGAGTGGAGCTACCAGCCCCACCGAAGTGTAAAAGGGGTGGCCGAGGCGCTGGATATTCACCCCTTCATGCTGTCACGCTGGCGAAAGGAATACCGGGAAGGGAAGTTCGCCATGAAGCGGGTCAAGAAAGCACCAGCGGGCGCCAAAGAGCTATTGAAGGAACGGGATGAGATCAATCGTCTGAAACGCCGGATAGCGGAGCTTCAGGAGGAAAATGACATCCTAAAAAAGTTTCAACGTTTTCAGGCAGAGGAACGACGGAAGCGTTCAGATTCGTCTGGAAACACCGGGGACAGCACGGAGTAAAGTCGCTGTGTCGTCACCTGAACATCTCGCGGTCTGGCTACTACGCCTGGGCAAACCGCAAGCCCGGCCAGAGAGCTGCTGAGAATGCTGATTTGCTCTTGAAGATCCGCAGAGTCTATGACGGCAGTAAGGGCCGTTATGGCAGCCCCAGAGTCTATCAGGCTCTTCGTAAAGAGGGCCTGATTGTGGGTGAGAATCGGGTTGCGAGGGTCATGCGAGAATGGGGAATGAAAGCCCGTGTTGCTCGAGTATATCGCCGAATGAAGAAGCTCAGGGAAGACCTGAAAGCCCTGCCTAATCATCGACTGGAGGCCGACAAACCGGCCGCAGCGAATCTGCAATGGAGCAGCGATGTCACCTACATCAAGCTGGGTAAGAAATACGTGTTTCTGGCGGTGGTGTTGGATCTGTATTCCCGACGCATCATCAGTTGGCGACTAGGTGAGAACCTGAGCGCGGATTTCGCCAGGTCCACGCTCCGGGAGGCCTTCACGAACAGGAAACCAGCCTCAGGCCTGTTGTTCCATACGGATCGTGGTATCGAATATCGCGCCCACAAGACCCAGGCTCTGCTGAATCAGTACCGGGTACGGCACAGCATGAACCGCCCAGGACAGTGCACGGATAATGCCGAGGTGGAGTCCTTCTTCAAGACACTGAAGGGCGAGTTGCTGCACGCCACTAGCTTCGTGACGATGCGGCAATTACGGAAACATATAAGTAACTATATTGAGTGCTTTTATAACTGCCAACGGCTGCATAGTGGCCTTGGTTACCGGACTCCGATAGAGTTCGAAGGAATCAATTAATGGGGCGTGTCCACTTTATTGGGGGAAGTCCACGCTGCACTTCCTGCGCTTCGTTGTCGCCCATTACCACTGGCGTTAGAAATCATAGGAATGTGACTTTGATTGATGAATTGAGCAAAACCATTCGTGCGCAACTTCATGAGAGAGTGAGTAGTCCGCTGCTTGCCACATTCAGTATTGCCTGGCTCGTATGGAACTATAAATTTGTTCTCATATTATTCGCCTCAGTTTCTCTCCAAGAGAAGTTTCAAATGATCGACGCTGTCGCGTTCCCGTCCGGAATCTTAATTCTGCTAAATGGATTGGTCTATCCATTAGCGGCCGCTTTGGTTCTAATTTTCTTATACCCAATTCCTGCCAAATACGTTTACGAATATGCCAAAAAAAGACAAAGAGATCTGAAAGAAATACAGCAAAAAATTGATGACGAAACGCCGCTCACAAAAGAGGAAGCAAGAGCTATAAGAAAAGAGGCTTTAAAGAGAACAATGGACCTCGAGGAAGAGCTGGAAAAGCAAGTTGCTAATGTTGAGCGTCTCAAAGAAATAGTAAGAGAGTTTGAAGAATCGGAAAGTAAGGAATACAACAGAACACAATCTGGCGAATTTTCTGTGAAGAGAAATCCTAGAGCGTCTGACAGTAATCTCAATAGAAGCAATATCTTAGTTACAGCAGAGAAGTATGTTGAAGAGTCGATCAAAAATCACATCATAGAAAAATACTCTGGGGCTGACGCAAAGTTCTTAGTGGATGTGAAAGATAATCAACTGCATGTATCTGTGCTGCCGGGGAGCGTAGAGGGGCAATCGAAAAGTTTCCGGTATGACTACGAGACCCCTGATGACGATAATCTGTCACCCGTAATCAGTGATCTGCAAAAAAGACTAGACCAAGATGTTCGATCATTCATTGGTATGTAATTGATTTCTAACAAGTGGCTGTTGTCGGACGTGCCTACGCTACGCTCCGTCACGCCGCAAAGCCAAGCGTTAGGCATAAAGGAGTTCTGATTTGGATCTTGTTTCTAAAGTTAGGCAAAACTCTTGGCTTTTTCTTCGAAGAGCAATTAAAGAGCTAGTGAGTCACGATGACTCTAGTGACGAAGCGCTAACTAAAGAAACCGCCACTATTGCCACTACATTTATCCAGATATCTTTTGAACTCGCTTTAGTTGCTCACTACCTCAAAAGCGAAGGAATTCATGGGATCGTGAAAGGTTCAGATTCTTCACTTACAGAGGAAGAGCTTTTATTTAAGTTTGAAAGGAATGAATTAAATACAAAGTCGTTCAATACATTGAAAAAGAAAGCCTCTGATGAAAATGTATTCTTATATAAAGATGACGAGCACCTTATTGACGATTTTCAGAAAGTTAGGAACAAGCTAGTTCACCTGAATTATGAGTTTGGTGTAGGTGATTTGTACGACCTTAAATATGACCTTACATACTTTATTGTAAAAATAGCTATACCAGTTCTTTCGGAGGAGTATGTTAGGCCATCTGAAGCCATAGCAATTAATCTAGATCCTAAAAATTTCAAAAAATTAGTAAGTTTTCCGCCCTATGCACATGAAATGCACAGAGTCGCTAAAGACCAATCAAAATTTGTGTATGAGTGTGTACACTGTGGAAACGAATCACTTGCTATAGACTCTGGAAATGAACACTGTTATTCGTGCTGCTCGGACTTTACAGGGGCTGGTTTCATCGACTGCCCTTACTGTAAGAGTCGTGGCGCAATGATCTACGATGCATTAAATATAGAAGCACAGGTAGACTTCACTATTGGAGCGTTGTGCTTGGTGTGTAAGGAGGATGACTTGGTATATCTCTGTAAAACGTGTGGGGCAGAAGTTGCCCTAGAGGCAAGTATTGGTTTTGGAAAGTGTCATTTAGAATATTGTCAGTCGGAAGGCTAATGCCTAACAAAGCGCTGTTGTCGGACTTGTTTTCCGCTGCGCTCCAAACCAGCCGCAAAGCGCGGCGTTAAATGCCTGGCTCCGGCGTTCTTTGGTTTGGTGTTTGGGCGCGGCTTGGCAGTAATTTTCGGGCAGAACACAGCCCTCGGTTTGGCAGCGGTTTTCGCAGTTAATCTGGTGTTCGGGTCGCGGGGTAATCCGGCGTAAACGTCGGACAACTCCCGCTCATTCAGTGCTCTGGTTCCTAGCGCCATGGGTCGCGCTGGTGCAAGGTATCGGGAGTGGGCATTCAGCATTGGGTGCCGTAATAAATTGCCGGGGTAACCGGCATCTAACAAGGCGCATCAATTCGCGGCCGGTGGCCGCCGGACGCCCTTTACATTGCGGCTGCGCCTCCATTCCAAGGGCGCCGTTGTGCGCTGGCGTTAAAAACCAAATGGGAACTTGGGCTAATGTCACCTATTTATAGAGGTCTTGTTACTTTCCTCTTACTGCATTCTATGTCCTCGCTAGCAGAGGATCGCGAGACACCCTCGTGCGAACTGGTCGGATATTTAGCGGAAAATATTATGCAGGCCCGTCAAAATGGCGTGCCTGATGATGAGATGATTGAAATGTCTGAGTCAGTGGCTTTTGCGAAAGTGGTGGTCGCGGATGCTCTTCTAGTTCCCGTGAACAGAATGGTGTCGAACCGGAACGAGGCAGTTAAGGACTTCAAGGAAAAGTGGTTCACGACATGCCTTGGGCTTCGGAAATCGTTTGCTGCCGACCAAGAATCACTTCTATCTCAGTCCAATAATTCTCCTCCACAGCTTTGGTCGCATCACAACTTATTGAATTTAAATGCAAAAAGTTGCTCAGATAGGGGAGTTTCGACTCTTAAATCTCTAAACTTTACCGCTGTTGTTCGTAGTGGCACCTACGTATACGGTAACTATGGGCCCAACAGGGCCGCAGTTAAATGCGTTGACCAGAAGGGAGAGTCTTCGTTTCTCTATCTTGCCGTTGCAGGCCCAGATAAAGAATCCGTAGAGAAATTGCGCAATGAAATTGCACGACTTATGTCACCATCGGGGTAAACGTCAGACATTTTGAACAAGGCTAGGCATGGCGACTGGCAATTTTGGATGTGGTTAATAATGATTAAAATTTTGTCGTTCTCGTTCATTCTCGCCGTGCTTAGCTTTGTGTTGATTTTTGTGGTCCCAAGCTCTGTAACGGAGAGCGGACAAAGGCTTGGACTGTCTCCTTATGCGGAACAAATCGATGAACTCTCTAAAAACATGGATAGAGGCATTTCGCCACACTCTGAGAAATGGCAGGAATACAAGGAGTTGGTCAGAAAAAATAATGAATGGTTTGAAGAGCGTCGAGGGAAAACGGAGGGGGCTCCTTCGCTCGACTACTTTGATGTATTGCAGGAGATGAGCTCCTCCATTTCGGGCCTTTTACTTGTGGTTTGGGTTGGCGGTTTTCTGTTGGCTTTCAGGTTCTTAGATAGCTACCGTTCTCCGCTGGTTTTGGCTTTCCCAGTGATTATGGTTTCATTGAAGTTGATCTCTTTTGAGACTTTTTTTCTGATAGTTGCTTCAGTTCTTTTTCTATACGCGGTTTTTATTCTATGGAAGACACAGCGGGCCTGGGAAGGCGTGTGTACCAGCCACTGGAGGACGACGCTTAAAACACGAGAGGTAGAGTAGAGAAAGATGAAAGAGTTCTCTTCACCGATCGTAGAGGCCATGTGACGACTAACGCGCCATTCGGTCGACGCACCTTAATGTCCGCTTTGCGACCAACTTGAAATTTCACATTGCTACACTACTTCGGGAAATGGCGGCGTCGTGCAGCTTGAAGTATCGCGTTCCGACCCCGAAAAATCCGCATTTGATGTTTAAGGATTTCAAACCAGAACGTGTACTCGCCGGGACTGTCGTTCCTCGTCTGAAACTTTCCGGTTGCCAAACCATATGCTGTCGAAGGCAATGAAATCCCTCCCTGATGCCGCAAAGCGTGCCTTCGAGAGCCTCTGTGCGAACCTGGTACCAGAGGCCGAGCAAGTCCTGGGTTTAACCGGTGACTTGTGACCCCTCAGTCCGTCTTTGCTTAGCGAAAACCGAGGAACGAGAGAATTGCCAGAACGATAACGACTGCACCAACGATATAAACGATATTGTTCATAATTGATGACCTTTTCTAAATTCTTTAATTTTAGTGCGACGCGATCCCTGCGTCGGATGATGCAACTCCCTGTACTGGCTGATCCATTGCCACATCGGGGGTTAGATTGAGGTATCAGCGTTGCCGGGTCTGTACGCTGGCCCACAGAGCGCAGAAAAAATGGTGGTGGGTATGGTTTGGTCGTTGAAGTGCTGCCTGCAAAACAAACCTGCAGGCAGCCAAATCAGAGTTAGGTGGGGGTATATTACTGCTTGCTGATTTGTTCGAAGTCCTTGATTTGCTTGTCCGCTTCGTCCCTGGTGACGCCATAAGCCTGCTGAATCTCGCCCGCCAGCTGTTCACGCCGGCCTGCAATCTCATCGAGGCGGTCATCCGTTAGCTTACCCCATTGCTCTTTCACCTTGCCCTTTAGTTCTTTCCAGTTGCCTTCGATGGTGTCCTTGTTCATTTCAGCTCCTTTGGCCCTCTGGCCAGATAATGGTTTCATGCAACGGCGGCCCATTTCCTGATAGAACCTGTGCCACCAGTAATTCATCCTTCGTTGAAAGCGGGTCGCGGTCTGTGCGTTAACAAACACAGATGTCTTCAAGTGGGATAGCGCACAGAGGCCGGTCTGTTTCTCTGGCACATTGGTTCGCAGGAATGAGCTTTTGAACCCTTATGAGCCTGAGGTAGTCATTTGAATAACGCCGTCTGGTTTGTCGCTATCGGGACTCTGCTGATTCTTATGGGGACGCGCCCGCCAGTGCTTCAGCGTCTGAATCTGACACCGTCCATGGTCTATTTGAGTGTGGGCGTGCTTCTGGGCCCTTCGATTTTCGGTGTATTTCATTTTAACCCGCTGAAACAGGCGCATTTGCTGGAAGTGCTTGCGGAGCTTGCGGTGTTGTTGTCGTTGTTTATTGCCGGCACGAAGATGCCAGTGCCGTTCGGATGGGGAGGATGGCGCGTACCTTTGCGTCTGGCATTCATCTCCATGACCATCAGTGTCGTGCTGACGGCGGCCTTTGGTTACTACCTGCTTGGACTTCCTTTGGGGGCGGCGATTTTGTTAGGAGGCATACTGGCGCCCACTGACCCTGTACTGGCAACGGACGTCCAGGTCCGCCACATGGGGGATACCGATCCCCTGCGGTTTACTCTGACGAGTGAAGCGGGAATGAATGATGGCAGCGCCTTTCCTTTCGTAATGTTGGGGCTGTTGTTACTCGGTTCCCCGGTTAGTGACGAACTGCTTGGAAGATGGGTTCTTAAGGACGTCTTGTGGTCAACGGCGTCGGCCATTGTGGTCGGGCTTGTCACGGGTCGGTTGCTGGCTCAGCTTGTGCGATGGCAGCGATCCCATGAAAGAACGGTCCCGTTGTTGGACGATTTCCTTGGTCTTGGACTAATTGGCCTGACCTATGGCGTGTGCCTTCTGATCGATGCCTGGGGATTTCTGGGTGTGTTTGTCACCGCCATTTCCCTGCGGCAATCCGAAATAACGCTGGCCCGGGATGAAGAATCTAGCCTGCGCCCGGGCGCATCTTCAGCCTCTTCCCAACAGCCGCGCGAAACCACCCCTCATGGCCCCAGCGAGGTATCGGAAGGTTCTTTGAGGTTCAAGGAGCCCCTTGAGCGCTTGTCCGAACTGGTATTGGTGGTCCTGCTGGGTGGCATGTTGTTTACCGACTCCTGGAGCCTCCGGGCTGTAAGCCTGGGGTTATTCCTTTTTCTGGTTGTTCGGCCGGTCAGCGTATTCCTTGGTTTGCTTGGCTCTGGCGCATCTTGGCGGCTGCAGATGTTGGTGGGCTGGTTCGGGGTTCGGGGAATCGGTTCTCTCTACTATCTGATGTTCGCCGTTGTTTTCGGCCTGCCGGAAGAGCTGGCCCTGGAGCTTATCCATATCACGCTGGTGGTCGTTGTACTCTCGATAATCATTCATGGGTTGACCGTCAAACCGATGATGACGCGGTGGTGGGGGCCCTGAAAGTCTCTTTTCATCCTGTGTGTGCTTGCGAACAGACAGCGCAGCCGTCCAAACCTGATTCTGGGAAGGTGGGCTTGCACCGAACCGACGTTAGACCATTCGCTGCGCCACAACCCGCGTCCGATCTTCATTGGCGCATTATGGAATTGCAATCTCAGTAATGTAAGCAAGGAGCTTCTCATGATCAGAATCAGGACTACCGTGATCACTTTATGTCTTCTAGGTGGCTTGGCCCCGGCAGTATCCGCACAATCCGCCGAGTTTGGACCTCGCGAGGGCGACCGTGAATTTTCCCTATCGGGAACAGGCAGTAACGACCGGGATTTTAACAGCGGAAACTTCGGTGTGACCGGTGATCTGGGCTGGTATCTGCGGAAGGAGGTCGTGGCCGGTATCCGCCAGAGTCTCAATTATGCCGATATTGAAGGCGAGGGCGTCACTGATGATTTCTGGAACGGCTCAACCCGGGGTTACCTTGACTATCAGTTCCTTGACGATCGGGCCCGCCCCTTTGTTGGCGCGAGTTTAGGCGGCATTTATGGTGATGGTGTCAAGGATAGCGCCTTTGCCGGCCTTGAAGCCGGGTTAAAGTACTATGTGCAGACCAAGACTTATTTCCTGGCGCGCGCCGAGTACCAGTTCCTGTTCAGTGACACCGACGATGCCACGGACGCGTTCCAGGATGACGGCATCTGGGCCTATACAGTGGGTCTGGGTTATAACTTCTGAACAAGGTTACAGTGCTGATTCGGTAAGATCGGGGTCGGTGCCGGTGACTAGTTGACGGTCGCTGGCCCGATTTCCATCTACGTTGGACCAAGCCGTTGGTCTGTCACTGGACCACCTTACCGGGTACTTGACTATCTCAAATTTCGGCCAGGTTTTGGCGACATGACCAGTGGATATTGAAACTCGGCCCCGCGTAACACACAATCAGGCTTACCGAAGTAAACAAACGCTCACTTTAATTCCGCTAGAGAGGTAGAACAGGTGACTGAGCTGGTAAGTTATGACTTGAAAGATGGTGTTGCGACGATTGCCATCAGCAATGGCAAGGCCAATGCCCTGAGCCAGGAAGTGTTCGAGGGGCTCAACGCGGCGCTGGATCGGGCCGAGCAGGACAAGGCCGTTGTGATCCTGACCGGGCAGCCAGGCGTGTTCTCTGCCGGATATGATCTGAAAGAAATGCAGAAGGGGCCGAAAGAGGCTGCCGCGCTGGTAAAAACCGGCTCCAGCTTTACCCGGCGTCTGGCCGCATTCCCGTTGCCAATCATTGGTGCCTGTAGCGGCCATGCCATTGCCAAGGGCGCATTCATTCTGCTGTCAGTGGATCACCGCATTGGTATTGAGGGGCCCTTCAAGCTTGGCCTAAACGAAGTGGCAATCGGCATGACCATGCACCATGCCGGGATTGAAATTGCCCGCCATCGGCTGGCGCCGGCTCACTTCTACCGTTCCGTAGTGAACGCCGAAATATACAATCCGGAAGGCGCCGTAGAGGCGGGTTTCCTGGATGAGGTGGTTGCCCAGGACAAGCTGGTTGAGCGGGCCACCGAACTGGCGCTCCATTTCAAAACCCTGAACATGCGCGCCCATCGTGAAACGAAGGTGAAGGCCAAGGCAGACTATCTGGCGCTGCTGGATCGTTGCATCGAGCAGGACGCCGAGCACCTTGGCCTGAACGGCTAGTTCAGGTTTCCGAACTGAACTGCGGTGCTTCACGAAAACGGAACAGTTTGGCCAGGATCACGTCCGGGAACGACTGGATCCGCGTGTTGTAGATCATGGCACTCTCGGCAAAGCTGTTTCGCAGCAGTGAAAGGTAGTTTTCCGTCTCTGCCATGATCGACATGAATTTCTGAATCACCTCATTGTTCTTCAGGTCCGGGTATCCCTCGATCCGGGCCTGAAGCGCATTTGTTACCTTCTTTTCAAACTGCATCAACTTGTCTGCCTGCCCGTTCGAGCTCATTTCGACAGGGTCTGCGCTGCGTAACTGGGCAATGGCCTTCAGCAGTTGCTTTTCATGTGCCAGAGACGCCTTGACGACTTTCTCCAGGTTGGGCCAGAGCTCATGGCGTTGCTGGAGAATGGTGTCGATATTGGCGGCTGCCCGGTCCACGCGGTTTTTCAGGAACACAATGTCGTTGTAGTGCAGTATTCCGGTGTAGATGAGCAAGATGATCGGTACCGTAAGAGTCGACAGAATCAGGTTGTCCGGGCTGAAACCGCCGTCTGCAGCAAACAGTGCGGTGGTGGAGAACAGGAACAGCCCGAGTGTCAGGGCGATGCCCGCGAAACCCCGCGCCCCTCGGTCCAGCACAATGTCTTCCTCTTCATTACCGCTGATCAGGAAGGGTGAGGCTTCGTCATTCTGGATGGTGAGCCGGTCCGGCTGATCGCGATCCAGGCCGGCAAAGCCCAGGCAGTAAACGTTCACGAAGGTATCGAGGAATCGAACGGTGTAACGCCTGTCGCCCTGGCGCTCTGAATGGTACTGAGGATATTCGATCTTCGCACCGTCTGGCTGGACGAGAACCTTTCCCTCGCTGTCTTCCAGCCAGAAAGGCGCTCGTTCTTCCCGATGCTCGATGACTCGCCATTTTTCGTTTTTTCCGGAACCTCGCTTTTCTTCCACCTTGTAGTCGAAGGCCACGCATTTCTCGTTTTTCAGTGGATCCCGAAGGGGAGGGTGGTCTTCATCGACATCCACCATCGCCTTCAGCTCCGAGACGCCAAAACTGAGTCCCCGGGTGCTGCTGGTGGGTACCGCTTCGATCAGACGCTTGAACTTGACGGTGCGGATGGATAGCCACAAAAGCAGCAGGGCCGCAATAATGCTGGCCGCTGCAAGCCCTCGGCTGGTCCAGGCATGCTGGTAACGCCCCTCGGGCTGGCTGGCCACAATGGATCGGGCAATGTTGGCGGTCTGCTCGTCAAGCTCAGGGACTGGCAGGCGATTCTGGACCACGCTCCGGAACATCCAGCGATCCAGCCAGCCACTGGTGCTTTGGCGGATCAATTGCTGTAAAGCAGCGACGTCGGCAAGCACCAGTGAGCGGGCGCTTGTTTCGTCGATTTTTTGATAGCGGGCCTCATACAAGTTGGCGATGGCAGACCATTCCTGCCGGAGTTTGTTGATGCCAAGCACCGAGAGCGTGCCGGACACCGCAATCGTCATTACCAGGACATAGACCCAGAACCGGTGAATTCTGATCAACGGAAGCGAGAGCGCGATACCCAGAGCCAGAAGGCCAGTTGCGATGGAAATGCGGATGGCTGCTTCGAAGAATCGGTCGCCACTGTCCACGGTCAGCGTGTTCCGGGAAACCATGGCCGGCAGGCTGAAGTCCTCGAGGCCATTAAAGGTCACTGCTCCAATTTCGCTGCTGTACTGGCCGATTACCCGCGCAGTGTGTCCGGGAATGAGCGCCCACTCCGAGTAGATTCTGCGGCCGGACTGATTGCGATAGGTTCGCTCCAGGTTCCATTCGAGCGCTTCCAGATCGCTGCCCGGAGCTACAACGACTGAGCCGGTCTGGTCCCTGAGCTGGAAGTCGCCGCCGCGGGCGCCGGAATCCAGGGTGCGGATACGCAGATCACCGTCGGAGTCGCGATATTCCTCCTCAAGTTTGTAGCGATAGTAGACCGCCTCGGTGTTGGAATAGGGCGTTTCGAGAGTTCCCAGCTGATCCGTGACTTCGCCTGCGATCACATAGGGGCCTGTGGTCAAAGCGCCGACGGGCGTTTCAGGTAGGCGTTCCAGTTGCCGTGCTTCGGTGAGCTGGCTGAGCCCGGTCGTCATTGCATAGTAGCTGCCGGCCAGGCAGGCGACTGCGATAATGGCGGTGATAATCCGGCCAGGAATGCTGGCGATATTGAAGCGCCTCATGGCGGGAGAGTCCTTGTTCTGCTGTCTTTCAGAGGCACGAGTATAAAGTATCGGGCTTTTTCATTCCCCCGGCTCCTCCCGAATTGGGATGGAATGCAAGTTGGCAATGATGGGTGGTTCCTATAACGTTAAAGGCTTTCCTTTCAGAATTCAGGAGCGCGTTGTGTCCCAGTCCGAGCAATTTGCCAGCGACAACTACAGCGGTGTGTGCCCGCAGGCCTGGAAAGCCATGGAAGCCGCCAACCGGATGGATGAACCAGCCTACGGCGAGGACAGCTGGACGCAAAAGGCAGCGGATGGTCTGAGGACTCTGTTCGATACCGACTGTGACGTTTACTTCGTGTTCAATGGCACCGCCGCCAACTCTCTGGCCCTGGCCTCGATCGGTCAGTCGTTTCACAGCGTGATCTGCCACGAGCTGGCCCACATTGAAACCGATGAATGCGGCGGCCCGGAGTACGCCTCCAACGGCGCCAAGCTGCTTCTGGGGCAGGGTGAGAACGGCAAGCTGACACCGGAGAGTATCGAGCACCTGGTAACCAAGCGGACCGATATTCACTACCCCAAGCCCAAGGCGCTCAGCCTTACCCAGGCCACAGAGGTCGGGACGGTCTATACACCCGAGGAGCTCAGGGTTATTCGGGCGGTCGCCGATCACCATAAGCTCAATATCCATATGGACGGCGCCCGCTTCGCCAATGCGGTGGCTGCGCTGGATGTACATCCGTCGGAAATTACCTGGAAGGCCGGTGTCGATGTTCTGTGTTTTTCCGGCACCAAGAATGGCCTGGCCCTTGGCGAGGCGGTGGTGTTCTTCAACCGGTCTCTGGCGGAGGACTTCGAGTGGCGGTGTAAGCAGGCGGGCCAGCTGGCCTCCAAGATGCGCTATATTTCGGCACCCTGGTGCGGGCTTTTGGAAGGCGATGTGTGGTTGGAGAATGCCCGCCACGCCAATGCCTGTGCCCAGCGCCTTGCCCGGGGGCTGGAAGGCCTTCCAGGAATCCAGCTACGCTACCCGAGACAGGTGAACGGTGTTTTTGTGGAGATGCCGGAGCCTTTGCAGGCGGCACTGAGGGACAAAGGCTGGCGCTTTTACAACTTTATCGGTGGCAGTGCCCGCTTGATGTGCTCCTGGGCAACGACCGATGAGCAGGTAGACCGCTTCCTGTCGGATGTTCGTGCCCTGGTTAGTTAAGATCTATCGATTCCGGGGCGAAGTCGTGGTATATCAGCAGCCCCAAAACCCCAATTTTTACGGAAACAGAAGACATGCCCAGAGCCAGTGAAATCAAGAAGAATTCCGCCGTTGAGTACGATGGTCGGGTGTATTTTGTGAAGGATATCGAGCGTTCAGTGCCCCAGGGCCGGGCTGGCGGCAGTCTTTACCGCATGCGCATGTACGATGTGGTAACCAACCAGAAGCTGGACGAGACCTTCAAAGATTCGGACATGCTCAACCTGGCCGACCTTACTCGCCGTGAAGCCACCTTTTCCTACGCCGATGGCGATGAGTATGTATTCATGGATACCGAGGATTTCACGCAGTACAGCCTGAACCGCGACGCGATTGCTGACGAGCTGTTGTTCATCTCTGAAGATACCCAGGGTGTGATGGTCATCCTGCTGAAGGATTCTCCGGTTGCACTCGCACTCCCCCCCACCGTTGAGCTTGTAATTGAAGAGACGGATCCGTCTGTCAAAGGCGGCTCGGCGACGGCCAGAACCAAGCCAGCCCGCTTCGCCACGGGACTGGTGGTGCAGGTTCCCGAGCACATCTCAACCGGAGATCGTATTCGCATTAACGTGGAGGAGCGCAAGTTCCTGGGCCGCGCCTGATCTGAAGCCGTTCCGAAGTAAGGAAACCCTGTGAAGCCAATAGAAACAATAAAGGTGCTGGTCGCCAGCGTGATTGCTGTTGTGGTCATGGTGGGAATTGCCCGGTTTTCCTACACGCCGATGATCCCGGAAATGGTCGCGGCACTGGGGCTGAGCAAATCCGTTGTCGGTATGCTGGCAACCGTGAACTACGCAGGCTACCTGACTGGCGCGGTACTCATTACCCGCATCAGCGATCTCGGTCTCAAGGTAAGGCTCTACCAGCTTGGCCTTGTGGTTGCGGTGGTTTCAACGGTTCTCATGGGGTACACCACCAATGTGTGGGTGTGGTCTATTCTGCGTTTTATCTCGGGTCTGAGCACTTCAGCAGGTATGTTGCTGGGTGCCGGTCTTCTCATGAGCTGGTTGATCAAGAACAACCAGAAATCCGAGCTTGGCGTGTTCTTTTCCGGTATCGGGCTCGGGATTGTACTCACCGCTGTGGTGGCGGAGCTGATCAAGGATCCGTTCACCTGGGATCAGCAATGGGTGATCTACGGGCTTGTGGCCCTGGGGCTTCTGTTGCCCGCCTGGCGTTGGATGCCGGACTACCGGGCCTGTGCGTTGCCAAAAACAGGTGCGGTCAAGGCCGGTGATGAGCGAAGCCGGTTCATACGGATCCTGCAATTGGCGTATTTCTGCGCCGGCGTGGGCTATGTGGTCACGGCCACTTTCCTGGTGGCAATTGCTGAATCCATGCCCGAGCTTCAGGGGCAGGGCTGGCTGGTCTGGCTGATTGCAGGCCTGGCTGCAACCCCTGCCTGCTGGTTATGGGATGTGTTCTCTCGCCGCTGGGGGCAGTGGCTGGCGCTCTATCTGGCTTATACCCTGAACTCCGTCAGCATCCTGATGATGATCGTGAACACCAGCTTCGCCAGCGTGATGCTCAGTTCGGTGATTTATGGCGCCAGCTTTATCGGTATCGTCAGCATGATGCTTGCGATGGTGGGGCGGGTTTTCCCCGAGAACCCTTCCCGGCCCATGAGCCGGTTGACTTTCAGCTATGGCATTGCACAGATGATAGCGCCTGCAGTAGTTGGTTATCTCGCCGATGTGGAGGGCAATTACACCAACGGCCTCTGGCTAACGCTGTTGGTGATGGCGTTGGGTGTGGTTATGCTTCATCTCGCAAGGCGGGCACAGCAGCGTCAGGGTGAAGCTGCCGCTGCCAGTTGAATTGCGTCCCCGATCGAAATTCAGTCGAAGAGGAAAGGAAGTCATGCCAGGAAAGCCTTCAAAGCCGGTATCCGCATCGGCGATTGAGAAACATGTGTACAAGGTGTTCCCGAACGACATGAATTCCCACAACACAGTGTTCGGCGGCATGATCATGGCGAAGTGCGACCGGCTGGCTCTGGTGGTTGCGGAGCGCCACTCCGCCCATGTTTGTGTGACGGCTGCCGTGGACTCAATCCATTTCAGGGCGCCGGCGAAGGGTAACGATACGCTGCTATTCAGCCTGTCGCTGAACCGGAGCTGGGGATCGTCCATGGAGATAGGTGCGCGGGTAGAGGCCGAGAACAGTTACACGGGCGACACGCGGCACATTCTCTCGGCCTTTTTCACCTTTGTTGCTCTGGACGAAAATGACCGTCCGGTGGATGTCCCGGAAGTAATACCGGAAACGGACGAGCAGCAGCGCCGGTATGACAATGCCGAGATTCGCCGGGAGGGGCGTCTTAAGACCCGAAAACAACTGGCATCCTCTTCCGGGTCGTCAACTGACTGAGCGGGCGCCTACAGAACCTCTGGTTCTGTCGTGGAATTTGTCTGGATGGCAGTATCCCGCAATCCACCGAACCGCTTGTAAAACTTCTCGCCGGGACCTGGAAGGGGGCCAGAGGCGTTCTCCAGAGTTTCGTCCAGCCACTGCTCAGCCCGCGCGTAGATCTGTCGATACAGGTTCCGACACAGCTGCTTGGCGCTTCGGCCCTCCCAGTCACCGGGTAACAGCTCATCAGGCAGCAGAGGGTCTCGCAGAAGAATTTTCCGGTATTCGTGGATCAGCAGGACCCGGAGAATCAGGCACTCCTCGGGGCTGAGTGTGTCCTCGGTCTGGAGTTCACGCCACAAGGGGCGGAACTGGCTCAGGAAGCGACGGTAGCGGCCGCCCAGCTCGTCCAGGTTCCAGCTTTCGCGAACCTGCAGTCTCAGCGCCCTTGGACTCTTCTGCTCCATGGGCATGGTCTGCATCACGATAGTGTCTTCCAGGGCACCCCATTCCTGAAGCATGGGGATCAACTCGCTACGGGTGAAACGCGGGTGCTCCATCAAGCCTGGCGCCATGCTGCCAAAACTTAGCCACTTCAGTTCCTCCCTGACTTTTTGCCTCAGCTCCGGGGACAGCTGGTTCAGGTACACCAGGCACCAGCTCCCGCTCCATTCCTCAGTGTCCAGGTTGTAGACGTGCTGGAAAGCCTGTTCGAACCGCCGCAGTCCGGGGCCGGTGAGGCTGTAGTAACTGCAACGACCCACCTTCTCGGTCTGCAGCCAGGATTCCTGAACCAGGCGATACACCGAGGTGCGGACCAGTCGCTGACTGATACCCATGGGTTCAACCAGCTTCATCAGGCTGCCCAGCCAGACATTGCCGCCACGGGGAACGATGGCATCACCGTAAATGGTAATGATGAGGGAGCCTGCACGCAGCGGCCGCTTCTTCTGGAAATTCTTGACGAGCAGTTCTAGCTGGCTTTTTGCAGTCATGGCCTGAGTTCGCAAATAAGAATCAATGAAACATGTTGCGCTTATTATCCGGTTCTTACGTGTCAGGTAAAGGCTTGTCTTTCTGTTAGCCATACTGGCGCCTTGCGGCAGTGTCGGCTTTACTGAAAGAGCCGAGACTCGACCTTCTGAAATCGGTTGACACGAGAGTTATGATACAATAACTTCGTTTGATATTCGTCAATGGTATCGAATTTTACCGGGAGCGAAGAATAGGGACTGCAGTAGTCACGGACGATGAAACAAAAACATACTCATGCCCCTGCACAATTCGGGAGAACAAAAACAATGTTTAAAACAGTGATTCGTCGCGCAGGAAAATGCGCAGCCGTTGCAGCCGCCAGTCTCATGATGATGAGCGCCCAGGCAGCTGATCCCATCAAGATCGGGTCGTTCCTGTCTGTCACAGGTCCGGCATCCTTTCTCGGCGATCCCGAGCTGAAGACGCTCGAGATGTACGTCGAAAAAATCAACGAAGAAGGCGGTGTTCTTGGTCGTCAGCTGGAGCTGATTCACTACGACGACGTTGGCAACGCTTCCTCTGCCCGTAACTTTGCCAGTCGCCTGATCCGCTCGGACCAGGTCGATATTATCGTTGGCGGCAGTACTACCGGTGCCACCATGGCGGCCGTTCCTCTGGTTGAGCAGGCTCAGGTTCCGTTCATCTCCCTGGCCGGTGCTGTGGTTATTACCAATCCTGTCAAGAAATGGGTCTTCAAGACGCCCCAGACCGACCGCATGGCGGCTGAGCGGATTCTCGCGGACATGAAAGACCGTGGTATTACCAAGTTTGGTCTGATCTCCGGCACTGGCGGGTTCGGCAGCTCCGGCCGCACCCAGACCCTGGAAGTGGCCGAGCAGATGGGCATGGAAGTGGTCGCCGATGAGACGTACAGCGGATCTGATACAGACATGACCGCCCAGTTGACCAATATCCGTAACACAAATGGTGTGGAAGCGGTCTTGAACTTCGGTTTCGGCCAGGGTCCAGCCATCGTAACGCGCAACTATGCCCAGCTGGGTATGGAGCTTCCGTTCTACCAGTCCCACGGTGTCGCATCTGACAGCTTCCTCGAGCTGGCTGGCTCTTCTGCCGAAGGTCTGCGCCTGCCTGCCTCTCCGCTGCTGGTGCCGGACTCCCTGCCGATCGACGATCCGCAGAAAGAAGTGGTTCAGAACTACAAGGCTGAATACGAAGCTCGTTGGGATTCCAAGGTGTCCACTTTCGGTGCCTACGCTTACGACGGCCTGATGCTGGCAGTCCGCGCTATGGAAGAGGCCGGCTCTACCGATCCGGAAGCCGTTCGTAACGCACTGGAAAACATCAAGGGCTATGTCGGAGTCACCGGTGTGTTCAACATGTCGCCGGAAGATCACAACGGCCTTGATCCCGAATCCTTCCGCATTCTGGAAGTCCAGAACGGCGAATGGAAACTGATCGACTGATACCCCTTTAACCTGTCTCGCGGCTGGCGATGACCCCTTTTCAGGGTAAGTCGCCAGCCGATGTTCGACCGGAACCACCGCTATGCTCGCAGAATTCTTACAGTACCTGTTCACCGGGATTACTATCGGTGCGACTTACGCCCTGATAGCCCTCGGATTTACCCTCATCTATAACGCCAGTCACGTCATCAACTTCGCCCAGGGCGAGTTCCTGATGATTGGAGGCATGGCTACGGTTTCGCTTACGGCCATGGGCGTGCCCATGATCCTGGCGGTCGTGTTGGCCGTGATCCTGGCCGGCATTCTTGGCGTCGCCCTGCAGAGGTTCGCGATTGCACCTGCCAAGCAGGCCGATGTTGTTACCCTGATCATTATCACCATCGGCGCGTCGATCTTTATTCGCGGTATTGCCCAGGTAGTCTGGGGCAAGGAATACCACGTGATGCAGAATTTCAGCACAGACCAGCCCATTCAGGTCTTTGGCGCCGTGCTGAACAGCCAGAGCCTGTGGGTTCTGGGTATCGGTGCGATCCTGGTAGTGGGGCTGGTACTGTTCTTTACCAAGACGCTGATTGGTAAAGCCATTCTGGCCACGTCCATGAACAAGGAGGCGGCGCGCCTTGTTGGTATCCGGACCCAGATGGTGCTCATGCTGGCGTTTATGGTGTCAGCACTGCTGGGATCTGTAGCCGGTATTGTGGTTGCTCCGATCACGTTCACGTCGTACGACATCGGTATCATTCTCGGGCTCAAAGGCTTTGTGGCCGCTGCCATTGGTGGCCTGGGTAGCGGTGTTGGCGCGGTTGTAGGTGGTCTGTCGCTGGGTATCGTTGAAGCCATGGCAGCCGGTTACATCTCATCGGACTATAAGGATGCTGTGGCATTCTCCATGATCCTGCTGGTGCTGTTCTTCATGCCCCGCGGATTGTTTGGTGCCAAGGTAGTGGAGCGCGTCTGATGTTGAATACGTTTATGCAGTCGCGCCTCCGGGGGCTGATGATCCTTGCCCTCATTCTCATTATTCTGCCCGCTTTTCTCGGCAACCCGTTCCACTACGAACTGGTTACCCAGATGGCGATCATTGCCGCTACTGTGGTTGGTCTTAATCTCCTGGTGGGCTTTGCTGGCCAGATCAGTCTTGGCCATGCCGGTTTCTTCGGTCTTGGCGCCTACTTTACCGGCATCGCGACCGGCACTTACGGCTGGTCTTCAGTACCTGCGCTGGTGGTGGGAGCGATCGTTGTAGGCTTTATTGCCTGGATTGTGGGTCGTCCGATACTGCGCTTGAAGGGCCACTATCTGTCCATGGCGACCCTCGCCGTAGGCTTTATTATCGCCATTATCCTGAACAACGAGCGGGCGCTGACAGGCGGGCCGGACGGCATGCCGGTTCCTGCGTTCGAGGTGTTTGGCTGGGAGCTGAGCGCTTTTGGTAGTTATTCACTGTTTGGTATCGAGATCGAAGGCTTCCAGGCCTGGTATATCTTTGCCAGCGTCGTGCTTCTGGTGGCGGTTTGGTTTGCCCTGAACCTTATTGAGTCGCCCATTGGCCGGGCACTGCGTTCGGTGCACGGCTCGGAAGTGGCCGCCAGTGTTGTCGGTGTAAACACCGCGAAATACAAAAGCCTGGTGTTCGTGATCTCGGCGATCTACGCCAGCCTGATGGGCAGCCTGTACGCCCACTTCCAGGGTTTCATTACCCCCGCAGTGGCTAGTTTCGAATTCTCCATTCTTTTCATCACCATGGTCGTACTGGGTGGCATGGGGTCTACCTTCGGTGTGATTCTCGGTGCCGTGGTGCTGAAGTTGTTGCCCCAGGTCCTGGCGGATTTCCAGGAGCTGGAGCACGTCATGTTCGGCCTGATACTGATGCTTACCATGATATTTATGCCCAAGGGCCTGTTGCCCACACTGACCGCGTTTGTGTCCAAAAAGATGCGCAAGAAAGCGGGAGGTGAGGCATGACAGCACTGGTTGAAGTAAAGGGGCTGGATAAAGCCTTTGGTGGTGTCCATGCGGTGGAAGGCGTCAGCTTTTCGGTTGAAGCCGGACAGGTCTATTCTGTTATCGGCCCCAATGGTGCCGGCAAGACAACGCTGTTTAACCTGATCACAGGACTTTATACGCCGACCAAGGGCGAGATTCTGCTGAACGGTGAGAGCACCGCTAAACTGGAGCCGAATGAGCTGGCAGAGCGGGGCATGTGCCGCACGTTCCAGCAGATGCAGATCTGCATGAACATGACCGCCATCGAAAACGTGATGCTGGGTCGGCACCTGCAGCTCAAAAGCAGCCTGTTTACCACCCTGTTCCGGTTGCCGTCCCTTCGTCGCAACGAAGCTGCTGCCCGTAAGCGTGCTGCGGAACTTATGGAATATGTGGGCTGTGGTGACTACCTCGATACGGATGCCTCGGCCATGTCCTATGGCGCATTGAAGCGTCTGGAAATCGCCCGGGCGCTGGCGGCTGAACCCAAGGTTATTCTTCTGGATGAGCCAGCCGCCGGTTTGAACGCGGTTGAAACTGCTGCCCTGGAAGAGCTGATCCGGAAGATTGCTGATCAGGGCACCACGGTAATGCTGGTTGAGCACGACATGAAGCTGGTGATGGGCATATCCGACCGGCTGCTGGTGCTTAACTACGGCCGTGTTCTGGCTGAAGGAACCCCTGAGGAAATTCGCCAGAACCCGGATGTTATCGCCGCCTATCTGGGTGGCTGAGCAAGGAGACATTTCACATGAGCGAGCAAAACACTGAAATGGCGCCTGCCCAGTCACGCAGTGAGCAGGCCGTACGGATTATTGTTCATGAACACCAGGCGCTGTGGCGGATTCTGGATCTGCTGGATCAGCTTCTGAGTGATATGAATCTCAACGATCAGCGGCCGGATGAGCGGCTGCTGACAACTATTTTTGATTACATTCAGCACTTCTCCCAGCGGGTCCATAGCACGCCCACGGACATTGAGCTGTACAAACGGCTCAGTGAGAAGTCCCCCGAAACAGCGCCTCTGCTGGAGAAGCTGGCCAAGGGTTATGTCATCGGTCACGAAAAGTTGGTGGAGTTGCGCCAGTTGTTGGCGGAATGCGAAAAAGGCTGGCCAGAAGGTCGCGAAGAGTTCAGTCATGCTCTGGCGCGTTTCACGGAAGCCTTGCGCAAACATATTCGCAAGGAAGAGGGTGTGGTCATTCCGCGGGCCCGTAAACTGCTGACGGAAGAAGACTGGCAGCAGATCATCGAAGCCCGGGACGTGGAAAATGATCCGTTGTTCGGTGAGCGCGTCCGGGAAGAGTTCCGGGAACTGCGGCACCAGATTGTCAGCTACACCCCAGAGAAATTCGGTGGTCTCGGCCTGAAGCATGCGGACCGGGTTACTGCACCTCATGCTAAAGAAGAGATGCTGTCCATTAAGGGGCTGGTGACGTCTTACGGCCAGATTGAAGTGCTGCATGATGTGGACATCCACATCAACAGTGGTGAGATCGTGTCACTTGTCGGCGCCAATGGTGCCGGCAAGTCCACCTTGCTGATGACTATTTCTGGTTTGCAGCCCACCGACCGTGGTGCCATCACCTTCGAGGGCAAGGATCTGTCCAAGATCAGCGCGGATCAGCGGGTGGCTGATGGCATTGTTCAGGTGCCAGAAGGCCGGCAGGTGTTCAAGGACCTGAGCGTTCACGACAACCTGCTGTTGGGTGCTTATACCCGGGGCAAAACCCCCGAGGTAATGGACGATCTGGAGCGGATGTACACCAAGTTCCCGATCCTGCGTCAGAAGCGTCATAACCTGGCGGGTGAGCTCTCCGGCGGTCAGCAGCAGATGTTGGCCATGGGGCGTGCCCTGATGGCCAAGCCGAGGCTGCTGCTTCTGGACGAGCCCAGTATGGGTCTGGCGCCGTTGATCATCGAAGAGATCTTCAACATCGTTAAAGAGCTCAAGGAAGAGGGCATTACCATCTTCCTGGTAGAGCAGAACGCCTCCCAGGCGCTGGCCCTCGCAGATCGTGGCTATGTGCTGGAGACCGGCAAGGTGGTGATCGAAGGCACCGGCCGTGAACTGCTCAGCAATGAGAAGGTTCGTGAGGCTTACCTGGGCATGTAAACGCCCGGAACTTTCCTTGCACCAATAAAAGGGGGACAGGTCTTGCGACCTGTCCCCCTTTTATTTGCCTGACGCTTTCCCCCTGGGGTCCAAGACAGGGAGAAAGCAGGGAAGCCCGGTGTTACTCGGGCCTCTTGGCAACCAGTGTCAGGATGTCGTAGCTCGCAACCAGCTCGTCGTTCTGGTTGGTCACCTGGACGTCCCATACAACCACACCCTGGGGGTGGCCGTCGGGGGATGTCCGACCCTGATCGATCTTGCGCTTGCACGTCAGCCGTGCGCGGATGGTGTCACCCGGCGCTACCGGTTCAATGAACCGCAGTGTGTCCAGGCCGTAGTTCGCCAGTACCGGACCTTCACCCGGGGAAACGAACAGGCCGGCAGCGGCCGACAGTACAAAGTAACCATGGGCGATGCGCTTGCCGAACTGGGATTCGCGCGCAGCAAGCTCATCGAAATGCATGTAGAAATGATCGCCTGAGAGGCAGCCAAAGTTCACGATGTCTGCTTCGGTCACCGTGCGGCGATGTGTCAGCAGGGACTCGTTGATCTGCAGGTCCTCAAAGTGGCGACGGAACGGATGTACCTCGGTTTCGATAACGTTCGCACCGCGCACATACTCGCGGGTAACCGCTGCCAGCATGGTCGGAGAGCCCTGGATGGCGGTGCGCTGCAGGTAGTGGTGAACCGCACGGATACCGCCCAGTTCCTCACCGCCGCCGGCGCGCCCGGGGCCGCCATGCTTCAGCATGGGCAGGGGCGAGCCGTGACCGGTCGATTCCTTCGCGGCTTCAGCGTCCAGCAGGTGCAGGCGGCCATGGAAAGCGGCCAGCAGTGGCGCGATCCTGCCGGCAATGGCGGGGTCCCGGGTGGTCAGGGTAGTGACCAGGGAGCCGCGGCCTTTTGAACATAGCTCAACGGCATCCTCGATGGTGTCGTAGGGAATCACCGTGGCCACGGGGCCGAACGCCTCAATGTCGTGGGCGCCACAGCCATTTTCCGGGTTCCGGCACAGCAGCAGGTGGGGCTCAATGAAAGCGCCTTTTTCTGTGCCATCGCCAGTGGCCTTGAAGTTGCCTTCGCCACCAACAACCAGCTCACTGGTCTTGAGCAGTTCCTGGATATTGGCTTTCACATCTTCCAGCTGGTCGACGGAAGCCAGGGCGCCCATGCGAACGCCCTCTACCGCAGGATCGCCCACGGTGACCTTGGAAAGCTGCTCTTTCAGCTTGTCGCAGACCGCGTTTACCTGATCTTTCGGCACCAGGATTCGACGAATGGCGGTACATTTCTGACCGGCCTTGGCGGTCATCTCGCGGCGTATTTCCTTCACGAAGATGTCGAATTCTTCGTGCTCCGGGGTGACGTCCGGCGCCAGAATGGCACTGTTCAGTGAATCGGCCTCGGCGTTGAACGGAATCGAACGGTTAATGATGTTCGGATGGTTCTTGAGTTTGCGGGCGGTTGCGGCGGAACCGGTAAAGGTCACTACGTCCTGCTCTTCCAGATGGTCAAACAGGTCGCCGGTGCTGCCGATGATCAGCTGCAGGCTGCCCTCAGGAAGCGCGCCGGATTCCTGCATCAGGCGAACGGCCAGTTCGGTCACGTAGCAGGTTGAGGTGGCCGGCTTCACGATGGACGGCATGCCCGCCAGGAAGGTGGGTGCAAACTTTTCGAGCATGCCCCACACCGGGAAGTTGTAGGCATCAATGTGAACCGCCACACCACCACGGGGCACCAGGATATGGGTGCCTGCAAAGTGGTTGTTCTTGCCCAGTGGTGTTACCGGTCCTTCGTGAACAACATTGCCGGAGGGCAGTTCGCGCCGGCCCATGCTCGCGTAGGAGAACAGGGTGCCGAAGCCGCCATCAATATCAATGCCGTTATCGCCCTTGGTGGAACCGGTATGCATCGACAGGGCGTAAAGTTCTTTCTTGTGTTCCTGGAGGTACAGGGCCATGGCCTTCAGGGCCAGGGCACGCTCCTGGAAATCCATCGCCATCAGATTTTTGCCGCCAACCTTGCGGCCATACTCAACAGCGTTCTTGAAATCGAGGGTGTCGTCGTGGGTGTGAGCAACGATCTCGCCATTCACCGCACTGGGCAAAGCCTTGGCAGGCTTTTCACCGACCCATTGGCCGGCAATGAAACTTTTCAGGACTGACATGGGGAACTCCATTCGTTTCTGAAACGCGAAGGCAAGCCCCGTTGCTGCGGGACTTGCCTTGCTCTTGTCTTGTTTTGGGGGCGGAAACTACATTTCGTCGTAGTCCAGAACCACCTTGTCGCTGATCGGGTAGCACTGGCAGGAAAGCACGTAACCGGCTTCCACCTCGTAGTCTTCCAGAGCAAAGTTCTGGTCCATCTCCACTTCGCCTTCCACCACCTTGGCGCGGCAGGTCGAGCAGACGCCGGCCTTGCACGAGTAGGGCAGATCGGCGCCTTCCTCGTTCCCGGCATCGAGGATGCTCTTGGTATCGCGCACCAGCGGGAAAGTCAGGGAGCGGCCATCCGCAATCACGGTCACTTCGCTGATCGACTGGGGATCGACGTGGGCCGGATCCCGGTCTTGCCGGGCCTGGGGAACACCGCCAGCCGGGGTAAACAGTTCGAAGTGGATCTTGCTCTTTTCCATGCCGTGGTTCAGCAGGGAGTCCCGCACGGTTTCGGTCATCAACTGTGGGCCACAGATGAAGGCGGCAGTCAGTTCCTTGGCATTAATCCAGTGGTCGAACAGCTTGTCGCACTTCTCGTGATCGATGCGACCGTTATACAGGTCAATGTCCTGCTCTTCGCGGGTGAAGATGTACACCAGGTTCAGGCGTGACATGTACTCGTTCTTCAGGTCCTGCAGCTCGTCACGGAACATGGTGCTGCTGGTGGCCTTGTTGCCGTAGAACAGGGTGACCTCACTCTTAGGCTCGGTCTCCAGTGTGGTTTTCACGATCGACAGAATCGGTGTGATGCCACTGCCGGCGGCAACGGCCAGGTAATTGCCTTCACGCTCCGGGTCCAGATCGATGGAAAAATGACCCTGGGGAGGCATGACTTCGAGTGTCTGGCCGGGCTTGAGCTGCTCATTGGCGAACGTGGAGAAGCGACCACCGGGAACCTGTTTGACGGCAATACGCAGTTCCTGGTCGTTGACGCTGCGGCAGATCGAGTAGGAGCGGCGGACTTCCTCACCATCCAGCTTGGTGCGCACGATCAGGTGCTGGCCCTGCTGGTAATGGAACTTGTCTGCCAGATCTTCTGGCACGTCAAAAGCAAGTGATACGGCGTTTCTTGTTTCAGGTCTGACCTCTTTGAGGGTCAGTGAGTAGAATTTGTTCATGATCGTATCGGCTCTAGATGCATTTGAAATAGTCGAAGGGCTCGAGGCATTCCTTGCAACGGTAAAGGGCTTTACAGGCGGTGGATCCGAACTCGCTGACCCGTTCGGTGTCCTTGCTGCCGCAGTGAGGACAGGCAATGACTTCCGGCTCCCCGAGCAGGCTCATCTTGCTCGAACTGCCCTCAGGCGGCGCGATGCCGAATGCCCGAAGCTTCTCTTTGCCTTCGTCTGTGATCCAGTCGGTGGTCCAGGCAGGGGTCAGCACCTGTTTGATTTTCGGATCCCGGAAGCCTGCGGCCCGCAGGGCCTCGGCAATCAGTTCCTCAATCAATTCGGTGGCTGGGCAACCGGAGTAGGTCGGGGTCACATCAACGGACAGCTCTTTGCCATCCCAGTGAACCGCCCGGACAATGCCGAGCTCCACGACACTGACTGCCGGCACTTCAGGGTCTTTGACCTCTTCAAGCAGTGCCCAGATGTCGTCCTCTGTCAGCAGATCGGGGCGGGCATTGGCCGGCACCCGATCACTGGCAATCAGAATGTCGACAGCTGACCGGCTGTCTGAATCACCATGTTGTGGCATCGGGATAGGCCCTCTGCAGGAACTGCATTTCTGCCAGAATGAAACCAAGGTGTTCGGTATGCTCGCCGTGCTTGCCACCCATGTACATCCACGCGTCTTCCGCGCCCGGCGTCAGGGTTGCCTGGGTGAGTACCTCGTTGACCATGCCGCGCCAGTCTTTGGCCAGCTGGTCAGGATCCGGGCCAATGCCCGCCTCAGCCATCACACGATCGGTGTCGTCCGGAGTGATCAGCTCACCGGTAAAGCGCCACAGGATATCGACAGCCTCCTGCATGCGGCGGTGGCTTTCTTCGGTGCCATCGCCCAGACGCTTCACCCACTCCGAGGAACGACGCAAGTGATAGGTCGCCTCTTTCAGCGCCTTGGCAGCGATGCCGGCAATGCGCTCGTCGCTGGATTCGGTGAGGCTCTTGAGCGTGAAGTAGTGGTACACGTCGAAGAAGAACTGACGACCCATGGTGACCGCGTAGTCCTCGTTGGGCTGCTCGGTCATCAGCAGATTGCGATACTCATGCGCATCGCGGCGAAATGCCAGTTTGTCGGCATCACGGCCATCATTGATCAGCTCGGCTGCGTACTCGTACCAGTTGCGGGCCTGACCGACGAGGTCGAGGGCAACGTTCATCAGTGCCATCTCTTCCTCAAGTGCCGGAGCCTTGCCGCACAGTTCGCACAGGCGCTGACCCAGGATCATGTCGGAATCCGCCAGGCGCAGCAGGTATTCCTTTAATGCTTCTGCTTGTGTCATTGGTACCGCTCCTTACATGTGTCCGACTTCATCGGGCAGCTTGTAGAAGGAAGCGTGCCGGTAAACCTTGTCTTCCGACGGATCGAAGAGTACTTCCTTCTCATCGGATGCGGAGGCCGTGATAGCGTCGGAGGGAACCACCCAGATACTTACGCCTTCGTTGCGGCGGGTATAAAGGTCACGGGCGTTTTCCATGGCCATCTCGGCGTCAGCGGCATGCACGCTGCCCACGTGTTTGTGGTTCAGGCCGTGCTTGGACCGCACAAAGACTTCGTAAAGGCGCCATTCAGACATGTTGTGTTCCTCCGGTATCAGGCGGCTTGTGCGCGCTGTTTTTGTTTTTCGGCGTAGGCGACGGCCGCTTCACGGACCCAGGCGCCTTCGTCAATTGCGTTTTTGCGAGTTTTGATGCGCTCGCGGTTGCAGGGACCGTTGCCCTTGAGAACGTCGTAGAATTCCTGCCAGTTGATCTCACCGAAATCGTAGTGGCCGGTTTCTTCGTTCCACTTCAGGTCCGGATCCGGTGCAGTGCAGCCAAGGAATTCGAGCTGCGGCACGGTCTGGTCAATAAACATCTGGCGCAGTTCGTCGTTGCTCTTGCGCTTGATCTTCCAGGCCATGGACTGCTGGGAGTTCGGGGACTCGTCGTCATGCGGTCCGAACATCATCAGTGCCGGCCACCACAGACGGTTAATGGCGTCCTGCACCATGGCTTTCTGTTCCTCGGTGCCTTCGCGCATCATGTCCAGCAGGATCTGGTAACCCTGACGCTGGTGGAAGCTTTCTTCCTTGCAGATGCGGATCATGGCGCGGGAATAGGGGCCATAGGAGGTACGCTGCAGCACCACCTGGTTAACGATGGCGGCGCCGTCTACCAGCCAGCCAACGGCACCCATGTCCGCCCAGTTCAGGGTCGGGTAGTTGAAGATGCTGGAATACTTGGCTTTGCCCTGGTGCAGCTTTTCGATCTCTTCGTCACGGTCGGCACCCAGGGTTTCCATGGCGCTGTACAGGTACAGGCCATGGCCCGCTTCGTCCTGAATCTTCGCCATCAACTGGAGTTTGCGCTTGAGCGTCGGTGCACGGGTTACCCAGTTGCCTTCCGGCAGCATGCCAACCACTTCAGAGTGAGCGTGCTGGGAAATCTGGCGGATCAGGGTCTTCCGGTAGCCTTCCGGCATCCAGTTTTTGGGTTCGATCTTGGTTTCGGCGTCGACCTTTTCCTGAAACTCGCGCTCTTCGGGCGACATTTCCTCTTTGGTCTTCAGGCGCTTGGCGCCGGTTTCAACGAGCTGGGCGTACATAAACAATTACCTCCGGATCGGGCTTGTTGTTCTGTTGTCCGTGAACAGAGATCCCTCAGTAAGGACTGAAGGCCAATGACTCCATATTATATGATACTGAATAAATATCAAGAACTGTCTTTGTGTGTCATGTTATATCTTAAAGCTTCCTTTTAGGCTCTTATATTGCTGATTTGCATAATAAAAAAAGTGATACGTGAGAAAATGCTATTGAGATCAGCAAAAGGAGAGTCAAATTAAATCGGCAATTCTGAGGTAAGGAAGACAGGTAGAGGCGCGAGAGTCAGTGGCATCCGCTGCCGGCTGACTCTCCGCTGGTCGGTCGGGTTTACTTGTTACGGCGGTCGAAAACGCGCTTGGCCTTGCCTTCTGAGCGAGCCAGGCGATTGGTTTCCACCACCTCGACACGGGTGCTGATCCCGATGTAGGACTTGATGTGGTGCGCCAGTTCCTTGGCTGCCGCGGCACGACTTTCGGGGGTGTCGGTTACGCCCGGTTTCAGCTCGGCACGGATGTCCACGCAGTCCAGGTTGCCATCCTTGTAAACCTCGATCTCGTAGTGAGGCGCCAGGGACTCGCACTTCAGAACCTGTTCCTCGATCTGGCTGGGGAACACGTTTACACCGCGGATGATCAGCATGTCGTCGCTGCGGCCGGTAATTTTGTCAATCCGGCGCATCGGACGCGCTGTGCCCGGGAGCAGGCGGGTGAGATCTCGGGTGCGGTAGCGCAGAATCGGCAGGGCCACCTTGGTCAATGATGTGAAGACCAGCTCACCGTATTCACCGTCAGGCAGTACTTCGCCGGTTTCCGGATTGATGATTTCCGGATAGAAGTGATCTTCCCAGATGGTCGGGCCATCTTTGGTTTCAATGCATTCCATGCCCACGCCCGGACCCATAACTTCCGACAGGCCGTAGATATCGAGAGCCTCGATGCCCAGGCGCTCCTCGATCTCTGATCGCATGGCGTTGGTCCATGGCTCTGCGCCGAAAACGCCGAGCCGCAGGGGCAGTTTATGGGGATCAATGCCCTGACGCTCCATTTCGTCGGCGATGTTCAGCATGTAGGACGGCGTTACCATGATGATGTCCGGTTCGAAATCCTTGATCAGCTGGACCTGCTTCTCGGTCTGGCCGCCAGACATCGGAATGACCGTGCAGCCAAGGCGTTCGGCGCCGTAGTGGGCGCCCAGACCGCCGGTGAAAAGGCCGTAGCCGTAAGCTACATGGACCTTGTCGCCACGGGAGCCGCCACCGGCCCGGATGGACCTCGCCACAATGTCGGCCCAGGTGTTGATATCACTCTGGGTGTAGCCGACCACGGTTGGCTTGCCGGTTGTACCACTGGAGGCGTGCACCCGCACCACATCGGACATGGGTGTGGCAAACATGCCGAACGGGTAGTTGTCTCGCAGATCCGCCTTGGTGGTGAATGGCACCTTGGCCAGGTCTTCCAGCGAGTTGATGTCCATGGGTTTCAGCCCCAGGTCATCAAACGCTTTGCGGTAAAAAGGCACGTTGGTGTAGGCATGGACAACGCTCCAGCGCAGACGCTGCAGTTGTTCGTGGCGCAGCTCATCAATGCTGGCGGTTTCCATGCGGTCAAGTTTGCCAAGTTTTTGCAGTGGTAAGGTCATGGTTCTGTCCTGCGTTGTTCTTGTCGAATAATGGTCTTTGTTCTTGTTGACGGGTGGCTTCAGGCCACCGCATCCGCCCGTTCAATGATCAGGGCGATGCCCTGGCCAACGCCGATGCACATGGTGCACAGGGCATACCGGGCTTTCTGGCCGGCGGCGTGGCGACGCTCCAGTTCGTTCAGGGCAGTGGTTACCAGCCGGGCGCCGCTCATGCCCAGGGGGTGGCCAAGGGCAATGGCGCCACCGTTCGGGTTTACGTGCTCGGCATCATCCGGCAGGCCGAGATCCCGGGTTACCGCCAGGGCCTGGGCTGCGAAGGCTTCATTCAGCTCAATCACATCCATATCGGCCAGTTCCAGACCAGCCGTGGCCAGAACCTTTCGGGTGGCCGGTGCCGGGCCAAAGCCCATGATCCGTGGCTCCACACCGGCGGTTGACATGGCAACAATCCGGGCGCGGGGCTTGAGGTTGTACTGTTTGAGGGCGTCGGCTCCGGCCAGCAGCAGTGCGCAGGCGCCGTCGTTCACGCCGGAGGCATTGCCAGCAGTGACCGTGCCGTTTTCGCGGAAAGGGGTTGGCAGCGAGGCCAGCTTTTCAAGGCTGGTCTCCCGGGGATGCTCGTCGGTGTCCACCACCAGTGGGTCCTGCTTGCGGCGGGGAATGGTTACCGGCGTGATTTCAGCGGCCAGCCGGCCTTCTTTCTGGGCAGCCGCGGTGCGCTGCTGGCTGCGCAGGGCGAACGCGTCCTGGTCTTCCCGGGAAATGCCGAAGTCGGCCGCAACGTTTTCCGCCGTCTCGGGCATGGAATCAATGCCGTATTGCTTTTTAAGTACCGGGTTTACAAAGCGCCAGCCGATGGTGGTGTCAAAAATCTCCGCCTTGCGACTGAATGCAGAGTCGGCCTTGCCCATAACGAAGGGAGCGCGGGACATGGATTCGACGCCGCCGGCAATCATCAGCTGGGTTTCGCCGGTACGGATGGCCCGGGCGGCGCTGCCGACCGCATCCATACCGGAACCGCACAGACGGTTGATGGTGCTGCCCGGTACGTCGACCGGCAGGCCTGCCAGCAGCAGGGACATGCGGGCAACGTCGCGATTGTCTTCACCGGCCTGGTTGGCACAGCCATAAAGAACGTCGTCAATTTTCGACCAGTCCAGATCCGGATGGCGTTCGGTAAGCGCCTTGATGGGAATGGCGCCCAGGTCATCTGCCCGCACGGCGGAAAGGGCACCGCCGTAACGACCGATGGGGGTGCGGATGGCATCGACGATGTAGGCGTCTTTAAGGGTATTGTCGGTGCTCATGCAGTTTCCTCCGAATTACGTACGGTGCCACGAACCTCATAGGAGCGGCCCCGGAACAGGGCAACCTTGCGGCCGTCCTGATTGGTTAGTGTGATGTCGTAAACGCCTGTGCGGCCGCCGCGGGCCTGTTCTTCGGCGGTGGCAGTCAGCAGGTCGCCCTCCTTGGCGCCGTACATGTAATCAATGCTGCAACCGGAGGCCACGGTGGCCCGGTCATAGCTGTTACAGGCAAACGCAAATGCCGAATCGGCCAGGGTGAACAGGTAACCGCCGTGGCAGGAGCCGTGGCCCTGGATCATGTCGCCGGTGACCGTCATGGTGAGCACTGCCTTGCCCGGGGCAACGGACTCGATGTTCATGCCCAGTCTCTGGCTGGCGCGGTCCCGCGCGAACATGGCCTTGGCGCATTCTTCGGCGAGTACTTGCGGATCCATCTCGCTCATGAATAAAACCCCTTCTGTGCAAATGCGTTCTTCCGGAGCAGCAGGGCAGGGCGATAGCGGTCTTCTGCATAGCTGGTCTGGATGTTGGTGAGCACCTTGAACACGTGGCCTGCGCCGAGGCGGTCGCTCCAGCTCAGGGGGCCGTCGGGATAGTTCAGGCCCGCTTTCATTGCCAAATCGATATCCGCGATTGTCGCCACACCGTGCAGGGCGGCATCGGCAGCTTCGTTGGCCAGCATGGCAACGGTGCGCATGATGACCAGGCCGGGGCGGTCAGCGATCAGGCTGACGGCAATACCCGCTTTCTGCAGTAAAGCACAGGCGCAGGAAACTGCTGCTTCGGAAGCCTGGTCGGCTGGCGCCAGGGCAAGCCTGGAGGCTTTGCTGTAGTCGAAGGCCAGATCAAACAGCACCAGATTGGAAACGCCATCGCTGGCAGCGCGTTCCGTAGCCATTCGGCCGTCGGTGAGTGCCAGTACCGCATCGCCAAAACGGATCTGCCCCGGACCGTCGCGCTCGACAATCGTCAGGCCGGCAGCCTTGAGACGTTCCAGCAGCGGAGCAGCCGCACCGGGATTGCCCTCGGCAATGACCACGGACTCATCGGATTGATGTGCCGGCTCGGTCTTTGGCTGCGGCTTTTCCGCACTCTCGTCATAGGGATAGAATCCGTGGCCGCTCTTGCGTCCCAGGCGACCAGCTTCCACCAGTTCTTTCTGGATCAGTGACGGCAGAAAGCGGGGGTCCTGATAATAGGAATTGAAGACCGAGTTGGTCACCGCGTAATTGACGTCGTGTCCGATCAGGTCGGTCAGCTCGAATGCGCCCATGCGGAACTGGCCGGCTTCGCGGATAATGGCATCCAGTGTGGCGGCGTCGGTGGCCTGTTCCTGCAGCAGACGGAGGCTTTCCGCGTAAAACGGACGGGCCACGCGGTTGACGATAAAGCCGGGAGTCGATGTCGCGTAGACCGGTTTCTTGCCCCAGGCGGTTGCCGTGGCATGAACGGTATCGGCGACGGCCTGGCTGGTCGCTAGCCCCATGACGACTTCTACCAGAGCCATGAGGGGCGCCGGGTTGAAGAAGTGCATGCCTACCAGGCGCTCGGGCTTGTTCATTTCAGCGCCGAGGGCCGTCACAGAGATGGAGGAGGTATTGGTGGCGAGGATCGCATCCCCGCCACACAGGTTCTCGAGGTTCGCCAGCAGCTGACGTTTGATCTGGAGATCTTCGATGATGGCCTCGATCACCAGCCCGGCGTCTGCGACGTCATCAAGCTTTGCAACCGGGTGAATCCGGCCGATAACATCGTCCAGCTCCTGCTGCTGCATCTTGCCTTTGTCGACACGACGTTGAAGCTGTTTGGCGATACCGTCACGGCCCGCCTCGGCGGCACCCTCTCTCTGGTCGTGCAAGTAAACCTGATGGCCTGCCTGGGCGGCCACCTGGGCAATGCCGGAGCCCATGGCGCCGGCGCCGACGACGGCAACTTTGGTTTGGGTGTCCAGTGCCGGCATGGCTTATTTCCCCTTGAAGTTCGGCGTACGTTTTTCCATGAAGGCGCCAACGCCTTCACGATAGTCCTCGGTCTGCCCGGCCATGCGCTGAAGGTCGCGCTCCAGATTGATCTGCTCTTCAAAGGTGTTGCTGGCACTGGCGTGCAGTGCCCGCTTGATAAGCGCAAGGCCCTTGGTGGGTTGGGTCGCGAAATGACGGGCAAGTTTCATGGTTTCTTCCATGAGCTGCTCGTTATCAACACAGCGCCAGATCATGCCCCAGTTTTCGGCCTGCTCGGCGCTGATCTTCTCACCCAGGAGTGCCATGCCTTTGGCCCGGGCCATCCCTGCCACGCGGGGCAGTGTCCAGGTGCCACCGGAATCAGGCACCAGGCCCAGCTTGCAGAAGGCCTGAACGAAATTCGCAGAACGGGCTGCAAGAGTAATGTCGCAGGCCAGGGCGATATTGGCGCCTGCGCCGGCCGCCACGCCATTCACGGCACACAGAACCGGCATGGGCAGATCACGCAGGCTACGCATCAGCGGGTTGTAGTAGTTCTCCAGTGAAGCGCCCAGGTCCGGCATTTCCTGATCCGGCGAGACGCTGCGGTCGGAAAGGTCTTGCCCCGCGCAGAAGCCCCGACCTGAGCCGGTAATGACCAGTACACGGACAGACTCATCCTTGCGCACGGTGCTGATAGCATCGCGCATGCGTTCGTGCATTTCGACATTGAAACTGTTCAGGTTGTCCGGACGGTTCAGGGTAAGCAGAGCCACGCCCTGATCGATTTCAAGAAGAATGCTCGGCTGAGTCATGGCGTTGTTGTCCTGTTGTTTGTTGTAGGGGGATAGCGTGAAAGGTGTCCTTGATCGGCACGGTGCTATCGATCGTGGAAAATGAGTATATCTTAGAATTGATACTCGTCAAGGATTGTGCTTGCCTGGTTTTGTATCACTTTAGTCGATCGTGCTAGAGTTCGAATTCTATGTCTCTGAAAAATCGATAAAAATTTTTATGGGCTTTGGGTGAGGCAGGCAAAGGATGGTGGATTACGGACTGAAAACAGCTGCCAGGGTATGAAAAAACTCCCGGAAAAGGATAATGTGATACAGAAAATGAATCACAATAGCTTTTCGGGTCCCACGTTCAGTCCGGTGTATGGCTGATCACTGCCGGACCTGGCCAACCAGGAGATCGCTATGCCCAGCTACAGTATAGAAGGCGTTGTTCCCGTCGTTCACCCGTCCGCCTATGTGCATCCCACGGCCGTTCTGATTGGCGATGTCTGGATTGGGCCGGATTGCTATGTTGGGCCGGCGGCTTCGTTACGTGCGGATTTCGGACGGATCGTTCTCAAGCAGGGTTCCAATGTCCAGGACACCTGCGTGATGCATGCCTTCCCGGGCATGGACACGGTTGTCGAGAAGAATGGCCATATCGGGCACGGGGCGATTCTCCACGGCTGCATCGTCGGCGAGGATGCCATGGTAGGAATGAACGCGGTGGTGATGGACGAGGCCCATATTGCCCCTCGTTCCATCGTTGGCGCCTGCGCCTTCGTAAAAGCGAAGTTCACCTGTGAGCCAGGCTCACTGATCGTTGGCTCACCGGCCAAGGTAATGCGGATGCTCAGCGATAAGGAAATTGCATGGAAGAAGAAGGGGACTGAAGAATACCAGCGGTTGACGCTTCGGTCCCTCGCCAGCCTGCAGGAAGTTCAGCCACTGGAAGAAGCAGAGCCTGATCGGGCCCGTGTCGATGCAAGTGGCTACAAGCCCAAGTACGAGCAGTCCGAGTGACAGGCGACGCCGGGTGGTGCGGGGGGGCTACAATCCGGCGTCCTTGACGTTCTCCATCACCACAAAGGTACTCGTCTGCAATACATGGGGCAGGGCCGAAATCTCTTCCCCCAGAACCTGCCGATATTCTTGCATGTTGCGGGTTCTGACTTTGAGCAGATAATCGAAATTTCCGGCAATCATGTGGCATTGCTCCACCGCCGAGACATTCTGGACGGCCTTGTTAAAGGCGGAGAGAGCGCCGCTGCTAGTGTCATTCAAAGTGACCTGGGCAAAGGCAATATGGCTGAGGCCCAGCTTCGTCTGGTTCACCAGGGCCGTGTAGCCGGTAATGAACCCCTGTTCTTCAAGGCGACGCATCCGAACCTGGCAGGGGGTTTTGGAGAGGCCCACCCGGGACGCAAGCTCGGTTACCGTAATCCGGGAGTTCTTCTGCAGCTCGCGGATAATGGATTGGTCTATTCGATCCAAATCGGCCATGTTGTCTGTTCCGGGTTAAATTAACGGCTAAATGATGTGCCAAATATAATCGAAACTCCTCTAATCCGAAACTATATGGTCTAAGTGACTTTCTGGGCTTGCGTATACTGGTAGCTCAATCAGCCCAGTGTGAATGTTGACCAAGTCCGGAGAGTTTCGATGACCGATTCCCGCGCATTACAAAAACAAACCCTGCTGGAACAGCTTGCCGACGTCCTCCAGAACCAGGCGTCTGACAACGACGACTCCCTCGAGCTCCGGGAGATCGTGGCCCGGATGGTGGAGGAATCCCGATCCTGGGACGACGACCTGCATGGCGAGCTGGTCCGGAGTTTTGGAGATTCGATTGGCGGGCGCTACGCCCAGGTGTTCAGTGGCGGTTTTCCCTCCGCCTACCGGGCAAGATTTGCGGTGGCTGAAGCCCTGGCCGATATCGAGCAGATCCAGTCCATCGCGGTGAGCACCGATGTCCCCATGCGCTTTTACCAGCCGCGGGATCCGGCCGAGACGGGATTCCACTTCAAACTCTACAGTGAAGGCCAGCCGGTCGTTCTCTCAGACGTTATCCCGATTCTGGAGAACCTGGGAATGCGTGTTCTGGGTGAGCATCCCTATCGGGTCCGTCGCCGGGATGGGGAAACCTTCGGGGTCAGTGATTTTACCGTCGAGCTCCACGACAGGTGCCGGGCGGCCGATCTGGGCACTGCAAGGCCGTTGATCCAGTCAGCGTTCCGGGAAATCTGGAACGGCTTTGCCGAAAACGACGATTTTAACCAGCTGATCATGTTGTGCGGCCTCGGCTGGCGTGAAGTGGCGTTGATCAGGGCCTATGCCCGCTATATCAAGCAGATTCGATTCGGTTTCAGCCAGCCCTTCATCGCAGAGACCCTTGCCCGTCATCCGGATATTACCTCGCGGCTGGTTGCATTCTTCTTCAGCCGTTTCGAGCCCACTATCAAAGGTCGGAAGGGAAAAGCCGAAAGGCTGGAGGCTGAGCTTCGGGATTCCCTCGAAGCCGTGGCAAGCCTGGACGATGACCGCATTCTCCGGCGCTTCTTTATGCTCATCCGGGCAACGCTTCGAACCAACTATTTTCAGACCCGGGAGGATGGAGGGTTTCCTTCCTACCTGTCGCTGAAGCTGGATCCGTCGTCGATTCCGGATATTCCACGCCCGACGCCGAAGTTCGAGATTTTTGTCTATTCGCCGCGGATTGAAGGTGTACACCTGCGCTCGGGGCCGGTGGCCAGGGGCGGGCTCCGTTGGTCTGACCGGATTGAGGATTACCGCACGGAGATTCTTGGTCTGGTGAAAGCCCAGCAGGTGAAGAACTCGGTGATCGTGCCCGCGGGCGCCAAGGGTGGCTTCGTGGTGAAACAGCCGCCACGTGACGGCTCACGGGAGGCTCTGAGGGAGGAAGGTGTCGCCTGCTATCAGACCTTTATAAGAGGGCTTCTGGATATCACCGACAACCTGGATGATGGTCAGGTGGTCCCCCCGCACAACGTGGTTCGATATGACGGCGATGATACCTATCTGGTGGTCGCCGCCGACAAAGGCACTGCCACGTTTTCCGACATAGCGAACACCCTGGCCGCAGAGTACCGGTTCTGGCTGGGCGATGCCTTCGCCTCTGGCGGCAGCGAGGGGTATGACCACAAGAAAATGGGCATTACCGCCCGGGGCGCCTGGGAATCGGTAAAGCGGCATTTCCTCGAAAAAGGCACGGATACCCAGTCCGATGAGTTCACGGTGGTCGGTATCGGTGACATGGGTGGGGATGTGTTTGGCAACGGGATGCTGCTGTCAGACCGGATTCGCCTCGTGGGTGCGTTCAACCACCAGCATATTTTTGTGGACCCGAATCCGGATGCCGCGGCGTCGTTTCGCGAGCGACAGCGACTGTTCAATCTGCCTGGCTCCTCCTGGGCCGATTATGACACCGGGTTGATCAGCGATGGCGGCGGGGTGTTCTCGCGTTCCATGAAATCCATCCCGGTGTCTGCGCAAATGCGTAAGGTGCTGGGCATAAAGGCTCGAAGCCTGTCGCCGGCGGATCTGATCAGCGCTCTGCTGAAAGCACCCGTAGACATGCTGTGGAACGGTGGCATTGGTACCTATGTGAAAGCACCCTCGGAGTCCCACGAGGATGTGGGCGACAAAACCAATGACGCTCTGCGTATCGACAGCACCGAGCTGCGCTGCAAAGCTCTTGGTGAAGGCGGCAATCTGGGTGTGACCCAGAAGGCCCGGATCGACTTCGCCCGTCGCGGCGGCTCCGTGAACAGCGACTTTATTGACAATGCCGGTGGCGTCGACTGCTCGGACCACGAGGTAAATATCAAGATCCTGCTCAACGACCTGGTGCATCGGCAGTTGATGTCGCTTCCGGAGCGAAACCGGATGCTCAGGGCCATGACCCCGGAAGTGGCTGAGCTTGTTCTCCGCAACAATTACCGGCAGGCCATGGCGCTCAGCCTGGCCCAGAACCCGGCGGTTGCCACTGTTGACCAGTATGATCGCCTGATGCGCAGGCTTGAAGCTGAGGGCAAGCTTGACCGTGGTCTTGAATTTCTGCCTTCTGACGAGGAGTTGCAGGCCCGCCGCGAACACGGGGGAGGTCTGACACGGCCGGAGCTGGCGGTTCTGGTTTCCTACGCAAAGATTGAGCTCAAGCAGGCCCTGGTCGCATCGCCAATCGTCCATGACACGCGCTTCAACTCGGCCCTGCACTCGGCCTTTCCTGCCTCCCTGCTGGCCGCTTTCCCGGAAGCGGTCGAATCTCATCCCCTGCGTGCCGAAATCTCGGCCACGCAGATTGCCAACGATATGGTGAACCGCATGGGCATTACCTGGTTCGACCGTATTCGCAGTGCCACGGGGGCAGATGTCGGCCGGATTGCTGCGGCCTACCTGATCTCCCTGCGAATCCATGACGTAGACGCCCACTGGGAGGCTATGGAATCACTGGATGGAAAAGTCAGCGCAGACGTTCAGGCAGACCTGTTTGCCGATGCCATCCGACTGGTCACCCGCAGCACCAGTTGGCTGCTGCAAAACCGCCGGCAGGCATTGGACCCGGTTTCCTGCATTGATCATTACCGGGCCCCGATGGCGGACGTTTTGGCCTCCAGAAGCCGCCTTGAATCGGTGATTCCTGCAAGTCGGTGGTATGACCGCTATGCTGAGTACTGTGAGCGGATGGTTCCCGAGGACTTATCGGCCTGGTGTGCGTCCGCAGAAAGCCGCTACTGGCTGATGGATATGATCGAGATCGCCCGTCAGCTGGGTGAGGATCTGGAATCCGTAGCCTGGGTCTATTTCACTCTTGGTGAAAGTCTAAACCTGACCTGGCTGGACCGGCAGATGCGAGCGTTCCGGGCGAATGGCCACTGGCAGGTACTGGCGACCATTCACTTCCGCGACGAGTTGGATCATCAGTTGCGGAACCTGACGTTCAGCGTGTTTTCCGAGCCGGTGGAAGGTGAGGGAACGCCGGAAAGCCGTCTCGAGTCCTGGCGCGAGGACAAGCGGATGTTGCTCGCCCGTTGGGAGCGGATGCTGAACGACATGCAGGCCGCCAATGATGTGGATTGTGCTGTTTTCTCGGTGGCACATGGCGTCCTCAGAGAGCTGGCAATGAAAGCCGCTTAGAGGGCGAAGAGAGGCAAAACGCCCTAAAGACAAGGTTTTGGAAGAAAAATATTAAATTTTCATTATCTAAAAAAGCCGTAATGGGGCGCTTGTCCGAATTTTATAGAGAAATAGTCTTTGTTGATCTCGGTAGAATGCGGGAGAGACAAACAACTAAGAGGGTACAACTATGAGACCGCAGCAATCACAGACGCCCGAGCTTGTCGATAGCCGGCAGGCGATTCGTGATTATTATCTCGCTGACGAGCACAAGGTTATCCACGAGATGATTGCTGGTGCCCAGTTGTCCCAGGCCGAGCGCGATGCTATCTCTGCCCGTGCGGCTGAACTGGTGCGTAGCGTTCGCAAGAATGCCAAGTCCACCATCATGGAAAAATTCTTGGCGGAGTATGGTCTGACCACCAAGGAAGGCGTGGCACTGATGTGTCTGGCGGAGGCGCTGTTGCGTGTGCCTGACAACACGACCATCCATGAATTGATCGAGGATAAGATCACCTCCGGCGCCTGGGGTACCCACGTGGGCAAGGCGTCGTCTGGACTGATCAACACGGCCACGGTCGCCTTGCTGATGACCAGCAACCTGCTGAAGGATTCAGAGCGCAATACCGTGGGCGAAACCCTGCGGAAACTGCTCAAGCGCTTTGGTGAGCCGGTCATCCGCACCGTTGCCGGCCAGGCCATGAAGGAAATGGGCCGTCAGTTCGTGCTGGGCCGTGATATCGAGGAAGCCCAGGATGAAGCCAAGGAATACATGGCCAAGGGCTATACCTATTCCTACGACATGCTGGGTGAAGCCGCCCGCACCGATGATGACGCCAAGCGTTACTACGACTCCTATTCCAATGCCATCGATAGTATTGCCAAGGCGAGCAAGGGCGATGTCCGTAAGAATCCCGGCATCTCTGTAAAACTCTCTGCCCTGTTGGCCCGTTACGAATACGGCAACAAAGAGCGGGTGATGAACGAACTGCTGCCCCGGGCCCGCAAGCTGGTCAAAAAGGCAGCAGCCGCCAACATGGGCTTCAACATCGACGCCGAGGAGCAGGATCGTCTGGATCTTTCCCTTGATGTGATCGAAGCACTGGTTGCCGATCCCGAGCTTGCGAACTGGGATGGCTTCGGCGTGGTGGTCCAGGCCTACGGCAAGCGTTCTTCGTTCGTCATCGACTGGCTCTACGGCCTGGCTGAAAAATACGACCGCAAGTTCATGGTGCGACTGGTAAAAGGCGCCTACTGGGATGCCGAGATCAAGCGTGCCCAGGTAATGGGCCTGGACGGCTTCCCCGTGTTCACTCGTAAGGCCTGTAGCGACGTGTCGTTCCTGTCCTGCGCCACCAAGCTGCTGAACATGACGAACCGCATTTACCCGCAGTTCGCCACCCACAACGCCCATTCGGTTTCCTCCATTCTGGAAATGGCCAAAACCAAGGGTGTGGACAACTACGAGTTCCAGCGTCTGCATGGCATGGGCGAGTCCCTGCATAATGAGGTTCTGAAAGTCAGCGGCGTGCCCTGCCGTATATACGCGCCTGTCGGTCCTCACAAGGATCTGCTGGCGTATCTGGTGCGTCGTCTGCTGGAGAACGGTGCCAACAGTTCCTTCGTGAACCAGATCGTGGACACCAGCATTACCCCTGAGGAAATTGCCAAGGATCCGATTGTCAGCGTTGAGCAGATGGGCAAGAACATCTCCAGCAAGGCGATCGTTCATCCGCTCAAACTGTTTGGCGATCAGCGTCGCAACTCCAAGGGCTGGGATATCACCGATCCGGTCACGGTCAACGAGATCGAGAAGGGTCGCGGTGCCTACAAGGACTATCGCTGGAAGGGCGGTCCGGTGATTGCCGGCGAAGTGGCCGGCACCGAAGTGCAGGTAGTGCGCAATCCGGCGGACCCGGACGATCTGGTCGGCCATGTAACCCAGGCTTCGGACGCTGATGTGGACACCGCGATTACCGCTGCTGCAGCTGCGTTCAAAAGCTGGTCCGAGAAGTCCGCTGAAGAGCGCGCAGCGTGCGTTCGTAAGGTCGGCGACCTGTATGAGGAGAACTACGAAGAGCTGTTCGCCCTCACCACCCGTGAAGCGGGGAAATCGCTGCTGGATGCGGTGGCGGAAATCCGTGAAGCGGTCGACTTCTCCCAGTATTACGCCAACGAGGCCATCCGCTATAAAGACAGTGGCGATGCCCGCGGCGTCATGGTGTGTATTTCCCCCTGGAACTTCCCGTTGGCCATCTTCACCGGGCAGATCCTGGCCAACCTGGCCGCAGGTAACACCGTGGTGGCCAAGCCGGCGGAGCAGACTTCGCTGTTGGCCATTCGCGCAGTGGAACTGATGCACCAGGCCGGTATCCCGACGGATGCCATCCAGTTGGTGCCGGGCACCGGCGCCACCGTGGGTGCGGCCCTGACCTCTGATTCCCGTGTCAGTGGCGTATGCTTCACCGGCTCTACCGCCACCGCTCAGCGCATCAACAAGGTGATGACCGAGAACATGGCGCCGGACGCGCCGCTGGTGGCGGAAACCGGTGGTCTCAACGCCATGATCGTGGATTCCACGGCACTGCCGGAGCAGGTGGTGCGCGATGTGCTGGCCTCCTCTTTCCAGAGTGCCGGCCAGCGTTGTTCGGCCCTGCGCATGCTTTATGTGCAGAAAGACATTGCCGATGGTCTGCTTGAGATGCTGTACGGCGCCATGGAAGAACTGGGCATCGGTGACCCCTGGTTGCTGTCCACGGATGTGGGGCCGGTGATCGACGAGAATGCCCGCAAGAAAATCGTGGACCATTGCGACAAGTTCGAGCGCAACGGCAAGCTCCTGAAGAAGCTGAAAGTTCCCGAGAAAGGGCTGTTTGTTTCGCCGGCGGTTCTCAGCGTCAGTGGTATTGAGGAACTGGAAGAGGAGATCTTCGGGCCGGTATTGCATGTGGCCACATTCGAGGCGAAGAATATCGAGAAGGTGGTGGATGACATCAATGCCAAGGGCTACGGCCTGACGTTTGGTATCCACAGCCGTGTCGATCGCCGGGTTGAGCGCATCTCCAGCCGGATCAAGGTGGGTAACACCTATGTGAACCGGAACCAGATCGGCGCCATCGTGGGCTCCCAGCCCTTCGGTGGTGAAGGCCTTTCCGGCACAGGTCCCAAGGCTGGTGGTCCCCAGTATGTTCGTCGTTTCCTGAAAGGTGAAACGGTTGAGCGTGAGGCGGATTCCGGCGCCAGGAAAGTGGATGCCAAGCAGTTGCAGAAGCTGATCGGCCAGCTGGATAAGCTAAAGGCGCCCAAGCCGGATGCCCGCATGGAGGCCATCAAGCCAATCTTCGGGGACGTTCCGGCGCCGCTCGACGCTCACGTGGAAGAGCTGCCCGGGCCAACCGGTGAGACCAACCGCCTGACCAACCATGCCCGTGGTGTGGTGTTGTGTCTGGGGCCGGATAAGGAAACTGCTCTGGAGCAGGCCGGCACCGCGTTGTCACAAGGTAATAAGGTGGTGGTGATTGCGCCGGGTGTTCAGGACACCGTGGACCAGGCCGCCAATGCCGGACTGCCAATCACTGGCGCGGAAGGTCTGCTGGAGCCGGAGGCACTGGCAACCGTCGACGGCTTCGAGGCGGTGGTCAGCTGCGGCGTTCAGTCTTTGCTGAAGGCCTATCGTGAGGCATTGGCCAAGCGTGATGGCGCGTTGCTGCCGCTGATTACAGAACACACCCTGGATCAGCGGTTTGTGATCGAACGTCACCTGTGCGTCGACACAACTGCAGCGGGCGGTAACGCCAGCCTGATTGCCGCCTCCGAATAATCGGCGGCAATCAGTAACAAACGCGCCCGGCGTCAGTCAGCCCTGATGCCGGGCGCGTTTGTTTTCAAGCGTTGGTTAAACAGCATCCGGCGGCCTTCGGCCTCGGCAACGTCCGAAAGATAGAAACTCACCGATGACCCCGGCCCCCTCTGGGCCAGAAGGCCCGCATCCAGGGCACTCAGACAGCCGATTTTCGGGTAGCCGCCGATGGTTTGCCGATCCTTCATAAGAACAATCGGCTGGCCGTCGCTGGGCACCTGAATGGCGCCATAGGCGATCCCCTCCGAGACAATTCCGTCCAGGTCCGAATGAATGGCGTCGCCCTTCAGGCGGTAGCCCATGCGGTCGATATTCTGGCTGATTTCATAGTCGCAGGAGAAAAACTTCATTCGCTGAACGGCAGGGAAACTTTCGTACTGGTAGCCTGGAATTACGCCCAGGCGGAGATGCTGCTGGTAATCGGGGATGTCTGATTCGGGCAGAAACGCTTCAACAAATGCTGCGTTTCTCTCAAACTCCAACCTGTCACCTTTTGCCAGCTTCGCTCCCTGGCCATCGATGCCGCCCAGGCCTTCACGGCTGACGGTAGCGCAACTGCCCAGTTTCATGGCTGGCTTGAATCCGCCGCTGACCGCCAGATAGGCCCGCAGGCCGCTCATCGGCGCGGTGAAGTCCAGCCGGTCACCCGCGCTGATCTGATGGGTGCGCCAGGGCTCAATGGCCCGACCATTGATGCGGGCGCCCAGATCGCCGCCGGTAATGGCAATGCAGGCATCATGGTTCGCCTTCAGGCTGAACCTGCCAAAGGTGATTTCGATCTGGGGGGCATTGAGATCATTGTTCAGCAGTCGGTTCGCCCAGAAAAACGCAAACTCGTCCATGGGGCCACCTGTTGTCACCCCCATATGCTGGTAGCCGTAGCGGCCGGCATCCTGAATAAGGGCGAGCATTCCGGGTTCGAGGACTTCAAAGCTCATCAAGGTTGCCTCCCAGCTCGAGGAATTCGTCCCGGCTGATGGCGCGAAAGCGCACCTGATCGCCCACCTGTACCAGCGCCAGCGAGTCGCTGTCCCAATCAACCATTTTCTGCGGCGTGCGGCCAATGATCTGCCAGCCACCGGGGGTGCAGCTCGGGTAGATTGCGGTTTGGGTACCCGCGATGCCGACACTGCCGGTAGGGACTTTCAGTCGGGGAGTGGATTTCCGGGGAATGGCAATCCGTTCGTCGGTACTTCCCAGGTAGGCAAACCCCGGAGCGAAGCCGATGGCGTAGACCTGATAAAGCTGTTCACTATGGATGCGAATGACCTCGTCCCGGGACAGGCCGGCATGCCCGCAGACATCTTCCAGGTCCAGCCCCACTTCCGGATCATAGTAGACGGGCAGCTCGACGATCCGGGCTGAATCGTCCCCGGTGGAGTCATTGTCGTCGGCGTCTATCACTGCGCGCACCCTGCGGGTGATGGCAAACCGGTCAGCCTTGTCCAGATCCCAGGTTACCAGGATCGACGTGTAAGACGGCACCAGGTCGATGATGAGGTCTGACATATCGCGCCGCAGCCGGTCGCTGGCCTGTTTGACCAGGCCCGCAGATTCCGCCCCAATCTGGTCGCCAAAATACACCATGCAGGTGTTTTCGTTGACCGACTCGATCTTCATAGTGCCTCAACAACTTTCCGCATGTGCCGCGCGGCATCGACGGCATGGTAGCTGTCACCGTGAATACAGATTGTATCGGCCTTGATCGGAATGCGTTTGCCTGAAATTGAGGTGACAGTGCCGTCCCGGATAATCTGGGTGACCTGTTCTTCAATGGCTTCTGTGGTTTCGTGGACGGCACCGCGTACCGACCGTTTTACCAGTTTGCCCTCGTCGCTGTACGCGCGATCGGAAAAGGCCTCGAACCAGACCTCAATACCGTACTCATCCGCCCGGTCCTTGACCTGTTGCCATTCGGGGGTTGCCATAACCACCAGCGGGCATTGCGGCGCATAAGAGCGCACTGCGGACATAACAACGGATAGCGTGGTGTTGTCCACCATCATCCGGTTATAGAGAGCCCCGTGGGGCTTCACGTAGGAAATGGAGGTGCCATGCACCTGACAGATCCCGTTCAGTGCGGCCATCTGGTAAACCAGGATGGCCTTGAGCTCGTCCGGCCGGCAGTCCATGTCGCGGCGGCCGAAACCGAGAAGGTCCGGGTAGCCGGGGTGGGCCCCGATGGTGACGTTCTGGGCCAATGCCAGCTTGACCGTGTGATCCATGGTCAGCGGGTCGGATGCATGAAACCCGCAGGCAATGCTGGCCATATCAATGTAGGGCATGACTTCGGCATCCATACCCTTGGTCCAGGTGCCGAAGCTCTCACCCATATCGCAGTTGAGTTTCATTGTGTACCTCCGAAAAACGTTGTTGCCTGCGTCATCCCTGGCTCATGGTCTGGGGCAGGTAAGTGACAATCTCCGGGAACCAGCCGATCAGGAAAAGCGCCGCCATGATCAGCAGGAAGAACGGCAGGGCTGCCCGGGCCACATAGAGTATGTCCTTTCCGGTCAGGGCCTGGATGACGAACAGGTTGAAGCCAACCGGGGGCGTAATCTGTGCCATTTCAACCACCAGTACAATAAAGATTCCGAACCAGAGCAAATCAATGCCAGCCTGTTGAACCATTGGCATGACAACCGCGACAGTCAGAACCACAACTGAAATTCCGTCGAGAAAACAGCCGAGAAGGACGAACAGCACTGTCAGGCCGATCAGCAGCTCGAACGGCGACAGGGACATGCTGCCGATCCAGGCGGCCAGTTCCCGCGGAATACCCAGGAAGCCCATGGCCAGGGTCAGAAAGTGGGCACCGACGAGAATCAGGCCGATCATGCAGGAGCTTTTCACCGCCCCCAACAGGCTGTCCTTGAAACTCTGGATGCTGAGTGAACCGGTTGCGGCCGCGATGATCAGCGCGCCGAACACACCCAGTGCAGCGGCTTCGGTTGGCGTGGCAAAACCGGTGTAGATAGAACCGAGTACGAAAATGATCAGGCCAACGATCGGAAGCAGCATCTTCAGGGCCTTGATCTTGACCGAGAACGCCAGGTTTTCCTTTTTGGTGGTTGGCAGCTGATCCTTGTTAAGCTTGGCCCAGATCATGGTGTAGCCCATGAACATGGCGACCAGCATCAGACCGGGCAGGGCGCCGGCGATAAACAGGCGGCCAATGGAAACCTCGGCGGCCACGCCATAAACAATCAGAATAATGGAGGGCGGAATCAACAGCCCAAGCGTACCGGAGCCGGCCAGGGTGCCCACCGCCATCTTGTCGCTGTAACCCTGGGCTTTCAGTTCTGGCAGAGTCATTCGGCCGATCGTTGCGGCAGTGGCTGCGGAAGAGCCGGAAACAGCCGCGAAAATGCCGCAACTCAGAATGTTTACATGGAGCAGTTTGCCCGGCAGCCCGCCCATCCAGGGGGCCAGGCCTTTGAACAAATCCTCGGACAGTCGCGTACGGAACAGAACCTCCCCCATCCAGATGAACATGGGCAGGGCTGTCAGAGACCAACTGGTACTGGCGCCCCAACTGGACGTGGCGAACAGCAGGCCGATCTGATCGTTGCCGGAGAGCAGCAGGCCCAGAACGCCGACACCAACCAGGGTCAGGGAGACCCACACGCCTACGGCAAGCATCAGGATCATCGCAACTGCCAGGACAATCGAGAGAAATGCGATATCCATTACACTTCCTCCAGATTGAGCTCGTCTTCATGCTGCTGGTAGGACGGTGTGCGCTTGCGAATCACGGCAACCAGGTCGTCCAGGATGGCAATGTTGAGTGCCGTCATGCCCAGTGCAACCGGAACCTGCGGTATCCAGATGGGGATCGGGATATAGCCGTGGGACACCTCCTCGAAGATGTAGGATTCCCACACCATGTGCCAGCAATAGAACGTCATGTAGCAGGCGAGCCCGAACCCGAAAACAAGTACGACCAGCTCCTGCCAGAATCTCGGCCGTGCCGACCACTTCTGGATAACCAGAGTGACGCGGATATGGCCGCCGTTATGAAAGGTGTAGGCAAGACCGAAGAAAGTGGAGGCGGCAAGAGCCCAGCCGGACACGTCTTCCGCTGAGGGAATGATAAAGCCGAACAGGCGGCCGACGATCTGCGCCAGAATAACGACCATGATCAGGGCGATGCAGAAACCAGCAGCGTAGCCGGATGCCAGATAAAATTTCTCTCGAAGAGAGTTCATAACGGATGCCTCCCGGAACAGCCTCCCGAAGACTCAGGAGGCTTCCGTTGAGTGAACTTTTAGCGGTAGTTGGACAGGATGGCGCCGACTTCTTCCGGTGCTTCCTGTTCCCACTCTTTCACCATGATGTCACCGATCTTCTGGAGCTCGGCCATCAGTTCATCAGACGGCTCGGAAACCGTGATGCCATTTTCAGCCAGGGTGGCAGTGTCCTCTGCCGCGGTCTTGAGAACGCCTTCCCAGCCTTTGGCCTCGGCAGCGGCGGCCGCATCCAGGATGACCTGCTGCTGCTCATCGCTCAGGCGACGGAAGGCGCGCTTGTTGACGACTACGACGTTCTTGGGAATCCAGGCCTTGATGTCGGTGTAGTGGGAAAGGTAATCCCAGGCCTGCCCGTTGGCACCTGTTGACGGCGAGGTGATCATGGCGTCGATGATGCCGGTGCTGAACGCCTGCGGGATCTCGGGTACCTGAACCGTTGTCGGGGTGGTGTTCATCAGGTCAGCCAGACGCGATGTAGAGGGGCTGTAAGCTCGCATCTTCAGGCCTTCCAGATCTTCCAGCGTGTTAATCGGGGCTTTGGTATACAGGCTCTGTGCGGGCCAGGGCACGGTATACAGCAGGGTCATGCCCTCCTTGTCCAGTTGCTTCTCGATCTGTGGCTTGGCGGCTTCCCAGAGTCGTTTGGCATCTTCGAAGCTGGTTGCCAGGAACGGAATATTGTCGTGTTTGAACACCGGATGGGTGTTACCCATGATGCCGATGAAGATTTCACCCAGTTGTACCTGGCCGGTTCTCACGGCCCGGGGGATCTCCGGGTGCTTTACCAGGGATGCACCGGAATGAACGGTGATGGTGATATCACCATCGGTGCCGTTTTTGATGTCCTCGGCAAAACCGTAGGCGATCTGGGTAGGCAGATTGGCGTCGCCGTAGGGCGTTGGCATGTGCCATTGATCGGCCTGAACGGCTGAGGTAAGCAGCGCCCCGGTAACCAGGGTGGCTGTGGCGAGTTTTTTGAACATAACGAATCTCCCGTGTTTCTGTTTTTTATCGTTTAAAAGGAACTGGGGCTTCAGAGTACCGCCAGTTCTTCATTCAGCCGCTCGGTAAGCAGCATTTTTCCCGGTACGTGGGTTATTGCGAAAGGCAGGCGCGCGTTCTCGAGGGCCAGTTGCGGGGTAACCCCGCAGGCCCAGAACAGCGGAAGCTCGCCCGGCCTGATCGTTACCGGATCTCCAAAATCAGGCTGGTTAACGTCCCGGATGCCAATGAGGGCCGGATCGCCGATGTGAACCGGTGCACCGTGGGCCTTTGGCAGGCGGGTCGTGATCTGTATCGCGCGGATCGCATCCGCACCGTTGAACGGGCGCATGGAGACCACCATGTTGCCACTGAACCGGCCCGCGGGCCGGGTAGCTATGTTCGAGCGGAACATGGAAACGTTCCGTCCCTCGTCCACGTTCCGGACAGAGAGGCCGGCCCTGATCAGGGCATCTTCAAACGAGAACGAGCAACCCAGGACAAAGGTCACCAGGTCGTCCTGCCAGAGGCTCTTGAGGTCCGTGACTTTCTCCGCCCGCTCGCCATTCCGGAATACCTGGTATTCCGGTACATCGGTCCGGATATCCAGATCGTGTCCCAGGTCTGGGAGGCTGGGGTCACCGGGTTGAGACATGCCAATCAGGGGGCAGGCAACCGGGTTATTCTGACAGTATAGGAGAAAATCGCCGGCCCATTCGGACGGCAGGATGACCACGTTCCCCTGGAGCAGGCTGTTGGCCAGGCCACTTGTGGGCGCTGTGTGGGCGCCCGAACGAATGCGGGCGCGTACTTCTGAGGCCTGATCAAGCAGGTTGTTCTTGAAATCGGAATACGCACCGGTGTGCATGACGGTAACCCCTGATTGAAATTGTTTTTTACAACTAAATTTCAGGGTATACCGGCTGGTGAAAAAGTCTAATTATCGTTTTTTAGGTCTGGTGATAAGTTTTCGTGATGTGTTGTCCGGTTGTATTCGTCGGAAACCATCACGCCAAGGTTTGCTGCGAGTTCGGCAATCGGGTTGAAAGGGGCACCGGAATAAGACGCGGTGAAGGCGAGCTCGGAGGGCGTCCACGAGGTGTTGAGCTGGACCAGACGACCGCTTTCCAGTTCATGCTTGATCACGCTCAGCGGAAGCGTGGAGATACCAATGCCATCCAGGGTCAATTGCCGGCAGGCTGCCAGCGAGCTTGACGAATAGAAGCGCGCTGGCAGGTCATCCAGCTCACTGAATTTCTGGCTGATTTCAGCAAAGGGTTTGGTGTTTCTGGCATAGGTTATGACGGGCCACTCGGCGAGCTCTTTGAGTTTCAAAAGCCTGTCTGGAAGATTCAGCTCCGGGCTGGCCACCCAGATCAGCGGGAAACTGCACAGCGCCCGATTCTCAATTTTCGGCTCGGATACGGGGCCCATCAAAAAGGCCAGATCCAGGCTCCGATCCAGCAAGCCGGATCGAAGGTTGCCGGAGACATCCACCGTGATTTCCACATCCAGATTGGGGGCCGTTTCATGCAGTTCCCGGAAAAAACGTGGCAGCCAGGAGTGAACGATGGTTTCGGAAACGCCAAGTCGAAGAATGCCTGACAGCGAGGCCCCACGGTCTGCGCGCTTGCGCAGCTGCTGGGCCATAAAGACGATTTTCTCGGCGTAGGGCAGGAGTTCCTGGCCCTTGCTGGTCAGTTTGCTGTGGCCGGATTCGCGCTCGAACAGCCTGACTCCCAGCTCTTCTTCAAGAGCCGCGATACGGTTGGAAATGGCCGGCTGGGTGGTGTGCTGGTGCTCTGCAGCCTTGCGAAAGCTACCCAGCGTGGCAACCCAGATAAAGGTCTCCAGACGCTTGAAGTTCATTGATTCCCGGACCTCAGAGGGGCCTAAAGCGCCGCATAGCGCTCGTGAAGGATGCCTACCCGTTCAACATAGGCCTTTGTTTCGGCGTAGGGCGGCACGCCCTGGTAGCGGCTCACGGCACCGGGCCCTGCATTGTAGGCGGCAGTAGCCAGCCGGATGTCGCCATTGAACCGGTCGAGCATCTTGGCCAGATAATGCACCCCGCCACGGATGTTCTCGGCCGCCGCCAACGCATTGCGCACACCCAGTTCTTCGGCCGTACCTGGCATTAGTTGCATCAGCCCTTGTGCACCCACCGGGGACAGGGCCTTTTCGTTGAATGCGGATTCGGCGTGGATTACAGCGCGAACAAGCGCGGGATCAACCCCGAATTCCTGTGCCGCTGTCTGGATCTCGGAATCGAATGGCTTTGTGAACAGTGGCGTCTTGCGCCAGTCGACGCTGGATTCCGGGTCGCAGGCATAACAATGGAAGCGGATAACGTCGAACTCGGCACCGGCAGGCTGCACGCTGCTATAGGCCACCACACCATTGTCATCGGTGTAGCGATAGACGGTATCGTTGCCCGTAGAGGCCCTGGGCTGACTGGCACTTTTAACGTTGGTGAACTCAACGGTGCCATCCGGATGCACAATACGCTTGATGCCGTCTGCCATGGCGGATGCGGACAGGGCAAGCACAAGCGCTGCGATGGATGGGATCAGAAATGATCTGCCGATGGTCATTACTCACTCGCGAAAGATGCCGTCAATGGCCGGCTTCAGGTATTCTCTAAAAACCGCCGTAGCTGGAATTATACGGGCTTGCGGGGCGGAATAAAGCGCGCGCTCTGTCGTAAAAATGTTACGTTCTGCATTTAATGCCGGCCAGTTCTCATTCTCCGTGGAGGTCACACAAGAGCATCATGGTTACCCAGACCGACGCAGGCAACCTCGTTCTCATCGGTATGCCCGGCAGTGGCAAGAGCACGGTGGGTGTCCTGCTGGCCAAGCGCCTGGGCCTCGGATTTGTCGATACCGATTTGCTCATCCAGGAAGAAGCCGGTAGCACTCTCCAGGCAATTGTAGACCACGACGGCTACGAAGCCCTCCGGCGAATCGAAGAGCAGGTGCTTCTCAAGCTGGATGTTCGGCACAAGGTGATCAGCACGGGAGGCAGCGCCGTCTACAGTGCCCGCGCCATGGAACACCTCAAGACCAACGGTACCGTGGTGTTTCTTGATATCCCGCTCGAGTTGGTTATTGAAAGAATCGGCGATCACAGCATGCGGGGCATTTCCCGGCGGCCGGACCAGTCCCTGGAAGCCTTGTTTGAAGAACGGTTTGAATTGTATTCCCGGTATGCGGATCTGACCGTGAAGGGGGCAGGTTTGAATCAGGATCAGGTCTGCGAAGCGGTCGTCAATAGCTTGTTTTCAGATCAGCGGTGAGCCCCAGTATTAGGTTTCGTTAAGGTGCATCGAGCCAGATCTCGCTGCTACAGTCCAGATATGTGTTTGGAGGATTGAACAATGAAGAACTGGACTTACGTGCTTGCGATCACTTTTTTTGGAATCTTTTCAGGTGCCGCTCTGGCCGAAACGCCACCGGCGGATTCCTCGACGGATTCTTCCGTGGAGTCGCTTAAACAGGAAACCCGGGAGTTGGGCGAGGCGCTTCAGGACTATGGTTCTGACCAGAAAGAGCAGGCTGAGGATTCGATCAACGAAACATTGTCCGCCCTGGACAAACGGATCCAGGAGCTTGAGCAACAACTTTCCGAAAACTGGGACGATATGAGCGACACCGCTCGGGAGCGGGCCCAGAAGAGCCTGGAGTCTTTGCGGGAACAGCGGGCTCGTGTTCAAAGCTGGTACCAGGAGCTTAAAGAAAGTTCCGCGTCAGCGTGGGAACGTGCCCGCAAGGGATTTTCGGAGGCCTATGAAGCGCTTTCGGAGCAATGGAACAACACCGAGAAGGAGCTCGATGAGGACTCCGAAAAACGCTCCGACAGCATCTGATCTGGCGTTAACCTGATCATTCCACTTCCGTCCGGTCAGGAAGTTTCCTCAGGAACTGGTTCGGGCAGCAGTCTCTTTCCGGACCAGTTCTCCATCAGACGGCAGGTAACCAGGTCGCCGGTGACGTTGATGGCGGTCCGGCACATATCCAGAATCCGATCCACACCCATGATCAGCGCAATGCCGCTGGGAGGGATGCCCACGGTCTGCAGCACCATGGCAAGGATCACGATGCCTACCCCGGGCGTGGCGGGAGAGCCGATTGAGGCACCCACAGCCATGGCGACCACGAGCGCCATGCTGCCCATACTGAGATCGATGCCGTAGACCTGTGCCAGAAAGATGGTAGCAACGGCCTGGTAGAGTGCCGTGCCGTTCATGTTGATGGTAGCACCCAGTGGAATCACGAACTGGGAAACCGACGGCCGGACTCCGAGCTTGTCTTCGGCGGTTCTTATGGAGAGCGGCATGACGGCCGCCGAGCTGGATGTGGAAAAGGCCAGCAACAACACATCCCGGGTGTCTTTCAGGAAGCGGACGGGGGATTGGCCAGCGAGCAGCTTCAGGATCAGCATGTAAACGCCCAGAAGCACCAGCAAGCCCGCAATGACGGTTGCGACGTAGGAGGCCATGCCCAGCATTGCCCGGAATCCCAGGGTGGTTGTGAGTTGGGCCATCAGGCCGAACACGGCAATCGGGGCAAGGCGCATTGCCCAGCGCACGACCGTCATGCAGATTTGCTGGAGGGAATCGAGCAGGTCCAGCATGGGCCTGGATTTTTCCGGGGCCATGCTCACCAGGGCAATGCCAACAATGATGGAGAAGATCACCACCTGGAGCATTTGGCCTTCAACCATGGCATCGAGCGGGTTGCCGGGCAGAAGTCCGATCAGGGTCTTGGGCAGCTCATCCACGCCCGGCATGGAGGCAACAGGCACACTGTTTTCCCCGGCCGCAACGGGAGTGCCGAGCCCTGCCATCATTCTGCCGGGGTTGATCAGGTCGCCGATCCAGAGACCTATCGATGCTGCCATGGCCGTCGTGATTACGAAAAAGCCGGTTACCCTCAGGCCGAGCTTTCGCAACTGTTCAAGGTCCTCGCTGGCGGCAAGCCCGCGAACTACCGAGGCAATCACCAGGGGGATCACAATCATCTGGATCGTGGCGAGGAACAATTGCCCGGGGAAAGCCAGCCAGTTGCCGATCAGCGTGCCGGTGTCCGGTTCCACCAGTCCCACTGAGGGGCCGAGGAGCGTGCCCGTGATCAAACCCAGGAACATGCCGATCAAAACCTTCAGCCATAGCTTTCCCTGAACCAGCCCCGAGAGGTAGCTGCTGAGGTGACGAAGTGGCCGCGGATAAAAATCGTTCGTCTGGTTTGGCATTACTCTGAACCATCCCTGTTTCTCTGGAGCGCCTTACAAGGATAGTCGATGCGTGCGAAAGTCTCGTGAGACAGATCAAGCCTGCATCAAGTCGATTTCTTCAGGAGTAAGGGGGCGGTATTGGCCGGGGGCCAGGGCATCGTCCAACCGGATATTCCCCATTCGCTCCCGATGTAGCGCAGTTACGCGGTTACCGGCGGCATGAAACATCCGCTTTACCTGGTGGTAACGGCCTTCGTAGATGGTCACCCTGGCCTCGCAGGGGCTCAACAGGTCGAGTTGAGCGGGTGAGGTGGTGAGTTGCTCATACTCGAACCAGATCCCTTCCGCGAATCGCTGAGGCGTCTCCGGAGAAATCGGATACGCGGTGCAGACCCGGTAGACTTTCGGGATCTTGATGCGCGGTTCGGTAAGTTGGCGAGACCAGCGGCCATCATTGGTGAGAATCAACAGCCCGGTGCTGGCCCGGTCGAGCCGTCCGGCAATATGTAAATCTTCGCGCAGTTCCGGCGCTATCAGTTCCATCACGGTTGTGTGCGTGTGATCGAGGGTCGCGCTCAGGAAGCCCGCCGGCTTGTGCAGCATGAGGTAATGGCCGGGTTCCGCCTTCTGGATGATGTCGCCGTCGACCTTCACACTGGAAAAGCGGTCCACTTCGGCTGCAGGATCCCCGCAGGCAACGTCATTCACGGCAACACGACCCGAAGCGATCAGGAACCTGGCCTGACGACGACTGATGCCATTCTGGTTGCTGAGAATTCTCGAAAGCTTCATGGTGTGAATCGGCTATGCTGAAGGTAACACCGACAATAATACGAGGAAATGCCATGCCATTCTCTGTTGATCATCTTGCCGAACTCAATCTGCTGGGCCAGTTTCCCTCTACTTCCACCCAGGAAGGTCTCAAGGTACATGCTCATTCGGCGGCCCCGGAGACAGTGAGGGCGGCCGAAAGCCTGCACGCCAAAGGACTGATCAGCCAGAAAGACGGCGGTTACCTCACACCACTGGGCGCAGAGGCAGTAGACCTGACTCAGAAGCTCCAGTCGATTCTCAGCAGCGCCTGAACCAGAGATGAGCCTGCCCGCACTTTGAGCCCAGGCGTCTTCGCAGGGTAGGGTGTGGGCATGAGGAACTGGAAGAAATCGCCCCTCCTGTGGATGGGCGGCAGCATAGCCGGTGTCGGACTGATAGTTGGTCTGCTCTATGCGTTCGGTGTTCATCAGCAGGTGGTTGACCTCTTGCGCTGGTTCGATACCCAGGGCGCGTGGGCGGCTTTCCTGTTTATTGGCATCATGGTGCTTGCCATGGTGCTGCTATTGCCGGGAGTGCTGCTGACCACCGGTGCAGGTTTTGTGTTCGGTGTGCTGGAAGGCACAGCGTATGTGGTGGTGGGCACCACCCTGGGCTCGGCCATCGCCTTCCTGATTGCCCGGCATTTTCTGGGCGAGCATGCCCGAGTCTATATTCACAGTCGCGCCCGGTTGTCTGTGGTGAGCAATGAAATGGCGCCCCATGGGTGGAAGATAGTGCTGCTCACCCGTCTTATTCCCTTCTTTCCGGGCAAGCTGTCCAATTTTCTGTTCGGTCTTACCAACTTCTCCTTCGGCGGGTTTGTTGCCGGCACTTTTCTGGGTGTGATTCCCTTTTCCTTGCACAACGTGTACCTGGGTTCGCTTGCCGCCGACCTTTCTACACTGGGGGTGCGGGAAACCGGCCGTACGCCCCTGGAGTGGGCCATTTACGGTGCCGGTTTCGTAGGCACGGTATTGGCAGTGGTGTTTCTCAATCGTCTCGCGCGCCGGGCCCTGGCCCGTTACAAAGTTGAAACCGAACCAAAGGAACAGGAGGCAAACGAATGAGCTGGATGAAGTGGCTGCCCTGGCGTTATGTGGTGAAGCGTGTGGCCCATCGTCATGGTTTCCTGGATCCGATCGCGCTGCTCGGTAAGCTGCACAGTTTTGCCCAGCCATCGGAAGTCGGTGAGCCCATCGAGCTGCTTCGAGCCGGCGTGGTGTTCCACGCTCGGGGGCTGATCAACAGCCGTGTTATCCAGCACAACCTGGACTGGGTCTGGCCCTACTGGGTAGAGCGCCAGTTTGACCCTATGGATCCGTCCTTCATTCCCCGCGCATTTTCGATCACCCATATCAATCTCAGTAACCGCAACTGGACGGCGATCGGCCAGCCGGATGTGGATGAATTGCCGGTTGTGGATCCCCGTGGATTGCTGACGCCGTTCCACGACGGCTGGTCACTGGATGCCTGGGTCCTGGCGGACGACGGCGGATGTCTTTTACCTTCACGTAGCAAGACGGCCCAGCAGCGCCAGGAATTCGAGGATGGCCCCTGTGTCGTGACCGAATCCGAATTGAACGGTCTGAGCCTGACCAGTCGTTCCAGGGTGGTGGTGGAAAAGGGCCGGCCGGTGTGTGAGATGGTCCTGAAGGCGCGGTCGGAGACATCCGGTTCACTGGTGCTTTCGCTGCGTCCGGCCAACCCCGAGGGGATCAGTTTTATCAATCGGGTTGGCCTGTCAGACCAACGTGATGCATGGAGCGTGGATGGCAGGCAGGCGGTGTTTTTCAGTCGACCCGCGGAAAGCCATCACGTGTCAGACTATCGCCGGGGCGATGTTCGCATTCACCTGCAGGATAAGGAAGACCAGAGCCGGGGCGAATGCGATGTCGGAATGGTGACAGCGGCGGCTCTGTTCGCGCTTCAGGCCGGCGAAGAGTCGGAACTGACGGTAAGGATTCCGCTGAAGGATGAGTCGGCGCCGACCATCCGCTCGGATGGCTGGGACAGCGCCATTGGGGAGTACGCCCGGCTGGAGTGTCCGGACGAGAACTGGCAGTTTCTCTACCAGGCGGCTCTTCACTCACTGGTGCTTCATTCTCCCGAAGATGTTTACCCCGGGCCCTACACCTACAAACGGTTCTGGTTTCGTGATGCCGCTTTCATCATCCATGCCCTGCTATGTACAGGTCTGACCGACCGGGCCGAGCGAGCGCTCTACCAGTTTCCGGCACGACAACTCAAAAGCGGCTATTTCCGCTCTCAGGAAGGGGAGTGGGACGCCAACGGTGAAGTGCTCTGGATCCTGAGACGTTTCCATGAGCTGACCGGCCGGCCGCTGCACCATGAATGGCAGGAGCCCGTGCGCAAGGGCGCCCGCTGGATCGAGAATAAACGTCTCAGCGACACGATTGATGAGCCCCATGCCGGTCTGCTGCCCGCCGGTTTCAGTGCCGAGCACCTGGGGCCCAATGATTATTACTACTGGGATGATTTTTGGGGCATCGCCGGCCTCAAGGCGGCCGAAGCAATGCTTGCCCCGGTTGACCGGGAAACCAGCGAGCATTTTGGTGCCGGTGCCCGTGAGTTCAGTCAGACCGTTGACCGCAGCCTGGCAACCTGCGAGCAGCGACTCAAGCGACCGGGAATGCCAGCCTCGCCCTATCGTCGCCTGGATGCCGGCGCCATCGGCTCTCTGGCGATGGGTTACCCCACGCAATTGTGTGAACCGGATGATCCCAGGTTGCTCGACTGCGTCGAGTTTCTGCTCGAAAAATGCTTCGTGAAAGGCGCCTTCTATCAGGACATGATTCATTCGGGCCTGAACGCATACCTGACCCTGCACGTGGCGCAGGTGCTACTGCGCGCGGGTGATCCGCGGTTCCTGGAGTTGGTGGATGCGGTGGCCGGGCTGGCCTCACCAACGGGACAGTGGCCGGAAGCGATCCATCCTGCGACCGGCGGCGGCTGCATGGGCGATGGCCATCATGTCTGGGCGTCCGCAGAGTGGGTGTTGATGGTGCGTAACTGCTTTGTCCGGGAGGAAGGTGATCGCCTCATTCTCGGGGCCGGTATTCCTCCGCGCTGGCTGGCCCAGGAAACGCCAATCCGGTTTGGTCCGGCACCAACCAGTTTCGGAACCATATCCATCACCATTACGCCAAGGCCCGGTGCCTCGCCCGATGTGTCCTGGGAAGGCCGCTGGCATGACTCGGAACCTGATATCGAGGTAAGGCTGCCGGACACGAAAGACTGACAAACTGTACTGGTCACGAAACCGGATTTCTGTATCTGTTTTGTTTGCCTGCTAACTTATAAAGTAGAAGGCTTATAAATACATCGAATCCGGTTGAGGTTCATGCGCTCACTGTTCTTCTCGTTTTTCGTGCCCGCACTGTTTGTCTGGTTGTGGAGTACCGGTTTTATCGGCGCCAAGTACGGCCTGCCGTTTGCAGAGCCGTTTACGCTTCTGCTGATCCGCATGTTGCTGACGCTGGTGGTACTCGGGGCGCTGGCGTGGGTTATGAAAACCCGTTGGCCGGGCTGGCGGGGAGCCGGGCATCTTGCGGTCACCGGGATGCTGGTGCATGGCTGCTACCTCGGCGGGGTCTATTACGCGATCCAGGATGGTATGGCGTCCGGGATTGTATCGTTGATCGTTGGTTTGCAACCGCTGGTGACAGCGGCGGCTGCCGTCGTGATTCTCAAGGAGTCCGTGAGTGTCCGGCAGTGGGTCGGCCTGACCCTGGGGCTGGTCGGTGTTGCCCTTGTGCTGTTGGAAAAATTTGGCGTCAACGGTTCAGACTCGTTGTATTCCCCCTGGAGTCTGCTTTGGGCCGTTTTTGCACTTGCCGGTATATCCATGGGGACCGTCTATCAGAAGCGGTATGGCACCAATGCGGATCTGGTGGCGGGCACCCTGATCCAGTTTGCGGCAGCGGCCGTCCTGTTTGCCATTGGAGCCTTTGCCCTCGAAACCCGGGAAGTTGAGTGGAGCCTGCAGCTGCAGGTTTCCATGGCCTGGCTTGTCATCGGTTTGTCCACCGGTGCCGTTCTTCTGTTGATGTGGCTGATCCGCCAGGGCGCAGCTTCCCAGGTCGCCAGCCTTTTCTATCTGGTGCCACCGGTTACCGCGCTTGAGGCCTATCTGCTGTTCGATGAGCGTCTGGGCGGGCTCGCCATGACGGGCGGCCTGATCGCCATCGTTGGCGTGGCATTGGTGGTCACCCAGAAAAAACCGGCTTAGCCAATGTTCCCAGGGGTGATTGACACATGACGGAAGTGACCAAAGGCGTCTGGTATGGACTGGGCGCCTACACCATCTGGGGCTGTTTTCCTCTGTTCTTTGCCCTGTTCGAGGGCGTGCCTGCCTTCGAGATTCTGATTCACCGGATCATCTGGTCCTGCGTTTTTCTGGCCGTGGTTATCAGTGGCCTGCGTCGCTGGCCGGCGGTTAAAGCCGCATTGGCGAATCCCACCCAGCTCTGGCGAGTGCTGGCCTGTGCCGTGCTCATTGCCGCCAACTGGGGCATCTACATTTATTCCGTGGAAACCCGCCATGTTCTCCAGGCCAGTCTGGGTTATTTTCTGACGCCGCTGGTGAATGTGGCGCTCGGTATGCTGGTGCTTCGTGAACGCATGGGGCCTTGGCAGATGGCGGCCGTTGTACTTGCCGGCGTCGGAATTCTGATCCAGTTGGTGATCCTCGGTGAGCTGCCCTGGATTTCCCTGGCTCTGGCGATCAGTTTTGGCACCTATGGCCTGGTTCGAAAGCAGGTGATGCTGGATGGATTATCCGGATTGTTTGTCGAAACCATGTTGCTGCTGCCGGTTGGCCTGCTGACCTTTGGCTGGCTTGCCAGGGAGGGCATGTCCCACTTCGGAGATAGCGCTTATATAGGCGCGCTGTTGATGGCCAGCGGTATTGTGACTGCCATCCCGTTGTTGCTGTTTGCCGGTGCTGCCCGACGTCTGCGGCTGGCGACCGTCGGTTTTCTGATGTACATAAACCCGACCCTGCAGTTCTTCATTGCCCTGCTGGTTTTCGGCGAGCCACTGAGTGACGTTCAGTTGATCAGTTTCGTGGTGATCTGGATCGCACTGGGCCTGTACAGCTGGTCGTCCTGGCATTACCGGCCGCGGGTGCCGGTTGGCCAGGACTGACATCGCCACCGTCAGGCCTGCATTTGTCAGGACAGGGTAGCGAGCAGACCGTTGATCGCCTGGGCGAAGGCCACGGGTGAATCCTCCTGGAGAAAATGGCCGCCTTTGAGGGTCACGTGGGGTTGGTCCTTGGCGCCCGGGATCCGCTTCTGCATATACGCATCGCCGCCCCGGGTTATCGGATCGCCGTTGCTGAAGGTGGTCAGGAAGGGCTTTTCCCAGCGCTCAAGCACCTTCCAGGCGTTGCGGTTGGCCTCGCTGGCGGGGTCGTTGGGGTGCATCGGTACCAGTCGGGGAAAGGCCCGGGCGCCGGCTTTGTATTTCTTGTCCGGAAAGGGCGCATCATAGGCGCGCATTTCATCGGGGCCCAGCTTGCGGAAGGATCCGGTGTTTATGATCCGTGCGATGGGGAACCACGGGCTGTGCAGGGCGAAGTTCTTCCATATTTTGAACGCTGGCGGCGCTTTCTGGTCGCCGGTGGGCAGCATGCCGTTGCCGACCACGATGGCCCGGAACCGGTCGGGATTCTCTGCGGCCAGCCGCAGCCCTAACAGAGACCCCCAATCCTGGCAGACCAGAGTGATGTTGTTCAGGTCCAGTTGATCCAAAAACGACTGCATCCAGTCCATGTGTTGCTGGTAGGAATAGTCGTTGATCGCCGTGGGTTTGTCGGATTTGCCGAAACCGATCAGATCCGGTGCGATAACCCGATGTCCGGCCGCCGCGCAGATCGGAATCATGTGACGGTAGAGGTAGGACCAGGAAGGTTCCCCGTGCATCATCAGAATCGGGCTTGCGTCTGAGGGACCTTCATCCAGGTAGTGCATTCGCAGACCGCCCACCTCCAGGTAGTGGGGCTCAAAGGGATAGTCCAGCAGTCTTTCAAAGCGTTTCTCCGGGGTTCTGACAAAATCCATCGCGCTTGCCTTGTTGTTCATTATTGTGAGGGAATGGTCGCAAGGATTGTGCTGGAGCAGGGGAGCAGAGACAAGCGCCATGGCTTATTGGCTGATTTGCAATTCCAGAGCGGGTGATGGTGAGCGAGGCCGGGACTTCTGGCTGGAGCACCTGGCATCCGCGGGTATCCGGGATCTTCACTGCCATGACTTTGAAGAGGCTGGCTGGACCGAGAATCTGGGTGACCGGGATACCGTTATCGTTGCAGGGGGTGATGGCTCAGTGAACCGTGCGGCTGCCGTCTGCCGGGCGACAGGTGCCACGCTGGCCATTCTGCCCTCTGGAACCGCCAACGACTTTGCGCGGAATCTCGGCCTTCCTGACCAGCCGCAAGCCCTGTGCGAGCTGATTGCCAGCGGCATCACGCAAACGGTCGACGTTGCAGACTATGGCGATGGCATCTTCCTGAATGTAGCCCATATCGGCATGGGGACCTTGCCTGCGAGGGAGTCCCGTGGTGCTGAGAAAAAAATCCTCGGGCGTTTCAGCTACGGTGTGGAATTGCTGCGTCGGTTGAACGCAAAAAGAGGTTTCCGGGCAACCATCCGATGCGACCGGGGTGTGGTCAAGGGACGGTGGCTTTCCATTGCAGTGGCCAGTGGCGCTTTTTTCGGGGGCGGCAACGAGATTCCCGAGGCGTCGGCCAGCGATGGTCAGCTGGATATCATCGCCATCCGGCCACGACCAATTCTTCAGCTTCTGTTCACGTTTCTGATGGTCCGCCTGAACAGGCAGGCTCCGCAACGCACCAGCACCCTGGTCCATATCAAAAGCCAGCGCTGTCTGGTGCATACCGGCAAACCGAAAACGGTGACGGCCGATGGTGATGTGGTCTCCCGGACCCCTCTCAACGTAGTGTGTAAGCAGAGCAGCCTGCGTGTGATCGGGTCGAAGGTCGTCAGCACCGCCGCCAACACTGAAGACCGATTAGGTATGCCCGGCACTGCATGAAGGGTTGTTAAAAGGTGGCGGGCTTTCAGATACGTTTTGTCACTGACTTTTCCCGCAGGAAACGCAATCATGGGCTGTGCTGGCATAATCAACCACAATGGCTGACATTAAATGCCAGAGTGTCGCTTTTGCAACCATATTTCTGATTTCTGGCCTCCCGTTGCGGCCGCCTGACTCCCGTTCCAGCTGAATCGTCGAAAAGGACTAGAGAATGCCCACAGAAACTGCATCGCTCTCCTCGAAGGTAATCAAAGGCATAAAAACCGGCATCATCGCCCTAACGCTGTCTGCCATCGGTCAACCGCTTCTTGCAGCCGAGCGTCTGTACATCTTTACCGAAAACTACCCTCCCTATAACGCCTCTGAAACCGGAAAAGGTTTTGCCCATAACGAAGAGGACATTACCGGCATTTGCACGGATATGGTGAAAGCCATGCTTTCCCGGGTCGACTACGACTATGTCATGAAGATGCGGGACTGGAGCTACGCCTATAACTGGGTTCAGGACAGGGAAAATCATGGACTTTTCTGCACCGCACGAACCGACGAGCGGGAAGACCAGTTTCAATGGGTGGGGCCCCTGGCATCCATCAAGTGGACACTCTTTGCCGCACCGGATTCCGACATCACACTGGATTCCCTGGAAGATGCCAAAGACCTGAGAATCGCAGGCTACAAGGGCGATGTGATGTCCGAGTACCTGGTCGATCAGGGTTTCAACGTAATCATGGGTATTTCCGGGGACGTGAATACCCGTCGTCTCACCCTGGGCCAGGCGGATCTCTGGGTAACCGATGGTCTGGTTGGTCCCCTGGTGGCGGAAGAGGAGCACGGGATTACCGGGCTGAAGCCCGTGCTGGTGTTCCGGGAAACGCCCATGTATCTGGCATTCAGCAACAATACCGATCCGGCGGTGATCGAAGACCTTCAGCGGGCTCTGGATAAGGCCCGTGATGCCGGAGAGATCGCCCGCATTGCATCCAGCTACGAGTAAGGCTTCCGCTGTCAGAGCTCGGATAAGTGGTATTCGCTATGCTTGATAGCCGTGGGTGAGCAAAAAATGATCTACACTCCCGGATAGAGCGTTGCAAATGGCAGGTATGACTATCGCCTGCCCGCTCATCGACCGAACGGGAGGATGGACTATGGAAGATCCGAAGACGGTTATTAAGTATGAGCCGCGCAAGAGTCTGATCATTCTCTTCTTGTCAGCTCTGTACAGCATCATCATCGGAACTGTGGTGCTGATCGGGCTGGGCAGCGGAGACACCCAGATGGCCGAGGGAGCAGGTTGGGTTATGATCGTGTGTGGTGTGGCCAGTCTTGTCTATTACTTTCTGGCCCGCAAACAGACTCCCCCGCTCAAATAGCCCTCAATTCTCAGAACCAGAGCCCGATCTGCGGATCGGGCTCTTTACGTTCGATCATCAGGCCTTTCTGTTCGAGCAGGCCGATGAGCTTCTCGGTGTCTTCAATGTTCAGGAAGCCGCCAATTGATACTTCTGTATCCCGATGGGTGAGTGACAGTTTGGCCGGCGTGAACGGATGCGGCGGTGATTGGATCCGAAGCCGTGCATAGCGGGTGGGGAGCGTCCATTCTGCCTGCTTGCGTTTTCTGCCCTTCTCCAGATGAATGTCGTCACGGCTAATGGAGAGAACCTCTTGCCGCTGGCATGCCCGGGATGTGAGGTAGATGCCGCAGGCAAGCGCGACAAGTTCCAGCCCGGCAAACGGGATGATTACCCAGGCGCCTATGAGCGTGAATCCCGTGGCTATGAGGGCTGAAAGCACGAACAGGGCGGCCCAGATTCTGACATTGCCATGCCAGCTCAGGGAGCGGTTGGGGGTGAGAATTAGCCGGAAGCCGTCCGGATGTGGCAAGCGTTCCACCATGGAATCTGCCTCAGTATTAACGCGCCGCTTGACTTGATGATAGTCAATTATACGGTGAGCGCGACCTGATCAGATCTGGCAGTTGGCTGGCGGAACGGTCTCGAAAACCGAGCGGGCAGCCGCCAATTGATTCTGCAGCGAGGCAATGCGGGTATCGTGATTCGGGTGGGTGGAGAGAAATTCCAGCGGTTGTGCGCCTGAAGCCCGCGCCATATTCTGCCAGAGGCGAACACTCTGGTCCGGTTCGAAGCCGGCTCGGGCCATGATTTCCAGACCCATCAGATCTGCCTCCTCCTCATGGGCACGGCTGAACGGCAGGGTGATGCCCAGTTGGGCACCGATGCCGAGGGCCTGCTGAATCTGGTCCTCGGCAATTTCGCTCTCGGTGAACAGGCCGATCAGCAGCATGCCGGCTTGCAGACCCAGTTCCTGGGTCAGCCGTTCATTGCCATGATCGGCAAGAACGTGGGCAATTTCGTGGCCAACGACCGTGGCCAGTTGCGCCTGATTCTCCGCGATCTCCAGAAGGCCTGAATGCACGCCGATTTTCCCTCCGGGCAGGGCGAAAGCATTGGGCGTGGGGTTATCGAAGACGGCTACCTCCCAGGATTGGGGCATAGGAGCTTCCGGATACTCCGTCTGGGCGGCGACCACCAGGGCTTCCGTGATGCATTGGACGAGCCGGTTGACATCCGGCCGTGTGATCAAGGCGTTCTGCTGTTTCATCTGCTCGAAATTTTGCTGCCCCATGTCCGCCAGAACAGCGTCGGGAACCAGGGCCAGCCGGTTCCGACCGGTGGGGGATTCCTGACAGCCGGTCAGGAATATGAGTGCTGCAAGAGTGAGAATCAGCGCCTTCAATCAGAACTCCGTTGTCACTCGTGAAGAAGTGGGTGGGGCACAGTATCGTCGCTCCGGGCGGCCGACAGTACCATAGGTCACTTCGGCGGACAGCTCTTCGGTACCCACCAGGTATTCCAGGTAACGACGCGCAGTGGTTCGGGAGGCGCCGATGGCTGCTCCGACTTCCTCGGCACTCAGGTGGTGACCGCTCGCCATCACCGCCCGGATCTTGTCCAGGGTCAGTGCATCAATCCCCTTGGGCAATCGCTGATCCATACTCTGGACAGTTTCGTTGGACGTTCTTGGAAGCAGGGCGTCCACCTCCTTCTGCGCGACATGATGCAGTGAAGACAAGCGCGCCATGTGCTCACGGTAGCGGTTCACGGCCTCCTGCAAGCGCTCGAATACCAGCGGCTTCAGGATATAGTCGAAAACGCCACCTCGCAAAGCGCTGCGCAGGGTTTCGACCTCCTTGGCGGCGGTAATCAGGATGACATCGCTACCGCTGTCTTCAGCCCTCAGTTCCCGAAGCAGTTCAAGACCATTGCCATCGGGAAAGTAAACGTCAAGCAAAATCAGGTCGGGTGCCAGTATTTCAATCTGGTCCCGGGCATCGGCAAGCGTATGGGCTATGCCGCAGAGCTCAACGTCTTCCAGCCGCTCAACAAAGCGTCGCTGTATTTCGGCAATTTTCCGGTCATCCTCCACAATCAGCAGGCGAATGGTGGTCAATGTTCGAACCTCCGCTCGGGCTTTTTCGGTAAGTATAGGGTAAAGCGACTGCCGCCTTCCGGGATGTTATCGACGGTTACCGAGCCGCCCCAGTACACAAGAAACTGTTGCACCAGATGCAGGCCATAGCCGCGGGCTTCCCCTTCCTTGCTGCTGACCCCTTTCTCGAAAATCCGCTGTCGTTCAGACTCCGGGATACCGGGTCCCTGATCCTGGACTTCGAAAATCAGCTCCTGGCCGAGATCGGTCATCGAGAGTTGTACTCGCCCACTTGCACCTGCCTCCAGGCGTGTAGCGTCCAGGGCATTATCGATGAGGTTACCAAGTACGCTGACGAGCTGATCCCGGGGCAGGGCGGCAGGCAAATCTGCCATCTGACTGTCGGGATCGATATCCAGTCGTAATCCCATTTCCCGGGCGCGATTGTATTTTCCGAGCAGGCAACCGGCGATGACCGGGTCAGGCACGGCCTCCAGCAGCAGGTGAATAAGCGCCTGATGGTCACTCACTTCACTGCCAATCAGATTCAAGGCTTCGTCGGTAGCCCCGATCTGGATAAGCCCGGCAATGGTGTGGAGTTTGTTCGAATATTCGTGGGTCTGGCTGCGCAGGGTATCCGCATATTGCTGAATCCGCGTCAGTTGTCGGCTTACCTGATCCAGTTCATTGCGCAGCCGGAAGCTGGCAACGACGCCAATGATTTCGTCGCCCTGGCGCACGGGCAATCGGTTAACTACCATCTGGCGTCCACGCAGCCAGATCTCCCGGTCGAAATCTGGGTGGCCGGATTCCAGTACCGACATCAGGCTGCTTTCCGGCAGAACCTCCAGAATCGGGCGGCCGGCAAGAGGATTGTTGGTTGGCAAATCCAGTGTTTCATAGGCTGCACGGTTTGCTGTGGTGATAATCCCGTCCCGATTAACGGCAATGATTCCTTCCCGCACGGACTGGAGGGTTGCCTCCCGTTCCTGGAACAGCCGGGCGATTTCCTCCGGCTCCAGCCCGAAGATGGCCTGCTTGAATCGGCCGGCGATGACAATGGCTGACAGGATGGTGACCAACAGCATCAGCCCTACCACACCATAGAGGACAAAGTTGTATCGCTGAATCGTGGTTTCGACCTGCTCAAGGCTGTATCCGACCGAGACGATACCTACGATCTCACCGGTTTCCAGAACGGTGATGGGGGCCTTGCCCCGCATGGATTCGCCTAGGCTGCCCCTGGCAAGGGCGACATAGGCATTGCCCTCCACAAGGGCCTTGCGGCCAAAGTCGCCATCATCATCACCCATTGAGTGGCCAAGGCGGGTCGGGTCGGGGTGGGCCAGACGGACGGCTTTGTGATCGCCAATCACGATGAACAAAGCCTCGTTGGTATCGGTCAATCGTGTGGCAAGTCGGTTCAGGCCCTCTACGTCACGGGCGCGAACGCCATCAATCACCGCGGGAGTGGCGGCTACGGTTTTTGCCACCATCAGCGCCCGCTGGCCGATCTCGTCGTACAGGGAATCGCTCAGGTAATAGCCGGCAAAGCCACCGATGAGCATGGTCTGAAGCGCGCCCAGCAGACCCAGCGTGAGGATCATTCGGGTTTTGAGTTTGGTTTTTCGTAGCACGGATCGTTCATGGCTTGTTGTCGTTTGGTTCTCAGGGTACTGCATGATCGCCCGGGTTGCCCGTGATCAATATGAACAAAATGCCCGTTAAGCCCTTTAAAGGCGTTACTTGCAGAAGCTTCCGGATCTCGGCTTTCACCTATTAACCTGCCCGCAATCGCTCCTCTGGCCTGCCACAGCCAGGGACCCGGCCAACACGGTCCTGCCTCAGGAGTGATCACAAAAACAAGTTGATGAGGTGACAATCATGTTTATCAAACGAACCCTGTCTTTCGTGGCGGCTGCGGCCGTCTCCATGTCTGCCATGGCCTGGCAGCCCTCCGGGAAAGTGGAATGTCTTGCCCCTGCCGATCCCGGCGGCGGTTGGGATTTCACCTGCCGCAGTGTCGGTAACGTGTTGCAGGATCTTGCCCTTGTGGATGGCAGTGTGCAGACCGTCAACATGGCGGGCGCCGGCGGCGGCGTCGCCTATGCGCACACGGTGAGCAAGCGGGCCGACGACAACAAGCTGCTCGTTGCCGCGTCTACTGCCACCACCACCCGCCTCGCCCAGGGGCAGTTCCCCGGTATGAACGCCGATATGGTGACCTGGGTCGGTGCGCTCGGTGCCGATTACGGCATCATTGCCGTTGGCAAGGACTCCGAGTACCAGTCCCTCAATGCCCTGATGGATGCCGTAAAGGCCAACCCGAAGTCTGTGAAGTTCGCCGGTGGCAGCGCACGTGGCGGCTGGGACCATCTCAAGGTGCTGATTGCTGCCAAGGCAGCGGGTGCCGACAAGCTCCCCTCGATACCCTACCTCTCCTACAACAATGGCGGCGAGGCTATGAGTCAGGTTGTTGGTGGACAGGTGGACGCGTTCACCGGAGATATTTCGGAAGCCACCGGCTTTCTTGAGTCTGGTGACCTGAGGGTGGTAGCAGTGCTCTCCGAGGAACGTCTGCCCGGAAAATTCAGAGACCTTCCAACAGCTAAGGAGCAGGGCATTGATGCGGTTGGTCCGAACTGGCGTGGCTTCTACATGCCAAAAGGCGCCAGCGAGGAAGCCAAGTCCTACTGGGTTGAGGCTGTCGATACTCTCTACGCCAGTGAGGAGTGGAAAAAGGTTATGAAGAGCAATGGCCTGATTCCGTTCCACCCGCCGGCTAGCAAGTTCGACGAGTTTGTTCGCAACCAGGTGCAGGACATTGAGATCCTCTCACGTGAAATAGGGCTCCTCAAATGACCAGTCTCGGTGATCGTATTCTCGGTCTGGGTCTGCTCGTTCTCGCCGTTGCCTATGGCTGGGCCGCCCAGCAGTGGCCCGAGCCATTCGGTGGTGCCGAGACCGTGGGCCCGGAAACCTTTCCCACCATGCTCGCGGTTGTTCTGGTGGCAGGTAGCCTCTACCTCATGATCAAGCCAGATCCGGATGCCCAGTGGCCGATCGGCAAATCCGCCTTTGAACTTATGGTTTCGCTGGTGGTTCTTGTGGTCTACACGCTGCTGCTGGAGCCTCTCGGCTTTGTCATCGCCACCACCCTCGCTGTGGGCACCCTCAGTTGGCGCATGGGTGCAGCGCCAAAACCGGCGTTCCTCACGGGGCTGCTGAGCGCTGTGGTGGTCTTCGTGCTGTTCAATTACGGATTGTCCCTGAGTCTCCCGGCCGGCTTGCTGGAGGTGCACTGATGGAAACGCTTGGCTTCTTGATGGAGGGGTTTGCCGTTGCGTTGACCCCTTACAACCTGATGTTTGCGCTATTCGGTGCGTTCGTGGGCACATTGATTGGATGTCTGCCCGGTCTGGGGCCTGCGAATGGTGTCGCCATTCTTATTCCCCTGGCTTTCACCCTTGGCCTGCCGCCGGAAACCGCGATGATCCTGCTGACAGCAGTGTACGCCGGTGCCATGTACGGTGGCCGGATTTCCTCGATCCTGCTGAACATTCCGGGTGATGAACCGGCGATGATGACCTGTCTGGATGGGTATCCCATGGCTCAGAAGGGCCGGGCAGCCGACGCTCTCGCAGTTTCCGCAATTGCCTCCTTCGCTGGGGGTCTGATTGGCACTATCGGTTTGATCATGCTGGCTCCGGTGCTCGCCAGGTTTGCCCTTACCTTTGGACCGGCCGAGTACTTTGCCCTGTTCCTGCTGGCCTTTGCCACGCTGGGTGGAATTACCGGCAAGAACCCGGTGAAAACTGTGGTCGCTGCCACTCTGGGGATCATGATCTCCACCGTGGGCATCGACATCTCGACCGGAACCCAGCGCTATACCTTTGGTGTTCTGGAGCTGTATGAGGGTATCGATTTCATCCTGGCCATTGTCGGGCTGTTTGCCATCTCCGAGCTGCTGTTTTTCGTGGAATCCCGGATGGGGCGTGGCCGCGACAAGATGAACGTGGGCAAGCTGACTCTGACCATGAAAGAGTTGATGATGACGATCCCGACCCAGCTGCGTGGTGGTGTGCTTGGTTTTATCTCCGGTGTTTTGCCTGGGGCCGGTGCTTCATTGGGCAGCTTCATAAGCTATACCCTCGAAAAGCAGGTGGTCGGTAAGAAAGGCAAGTTTGGTGAGGGCGACATCCGGGGTGTTGTGGCGCCGGAAGCGGGCAACAACGGTGCATCTTCGGGGGCCCTGGTGCCTATGCTGACCCTGGGGGTTCCAGGTAGTGGCACCACCGCGGTTCTGCTTGCCATGCTGATCTCCTTGAACATCACGCCGGGACCGCTGATGTTTACCCAGAACGCGGACATCGTCTGGGGCGTCATCGCAGCCCTGTTGATCGGTAACGTCCTGCTGCTGGTGTTGAATATTCCGCTGGTGGGCTTCTTCGTGAAGCTGCTGTCGGTGCCACCGATGTATCTGCTGCCCATCGTTACGATGGTGGCGTTCGTTGGCATCTATTCGATCAGCCACAGCACTTTCGATCTGTACTTCATGGTGGCGTTCGGTGTCGCCGGCTACTTCCTGCGCAAGCTGGAAATTCCCCTGGTGCCGATCATCCTGGGCCTGCTCTTGGGGCCGGAGATGGAAAAGAACCTTGGCCATGCCCTGGTGCTCTCCGATGGCGACTGGAGCGTGCTCTGGGCAAGCCCGCTTGCAATGGGGCTCTGGATCGTTGCAGGCATGGGACTGATTCTTCCCTACCTGGTAGGCCCCCTTTTGCGTCGGCGAATGAACGCCGCTATGAAGGAGAGCCCGGTCAGCGATTGATTACTCCCACCTGACGATCTGCAGTCAGTCTTTGCACCGGGCCTGTCCCGGTGCTTTTTTGTGTGTCATAAAGAGAGTCGGGAATACGATTCAAAAGGTGACAGACCTGCTTTGACCGTCTTTGGTAGGATGGGCATAGAGAATTCCGAGGGAAAGACTGTTATGAGGGTGATGTTGCTGGGCGCTACCGGCCTGACTGGTGGCAAAGTGCTACAGGGTTTGCTGGGCAGGGATGAAGTTTCGCAGGTGGTGGCGCTGGTGAGGCACAAGCTGCCGACGCTGCACGACAAACTCGCACAGCATGAAGTCGATTTCGATCGGTTGGACGAGCATGCCGAACTGTTCGATGTGGATGTGATTATCTGCTGCCTGGGCACAACCATCAAAAAGGCCGGCTCACAGGATCAGTTTCGGAAGGTTGATCTGGGCTACCCCCTGAAAGCTGGGGGGCTGGGCCGCTCTCATGAGGTGCGGGCTTTTATCCTGATGTCTGCCATCGGTGCCTCATCCTCGTCGACTATTTTCTATAACCGGGTGAAGGGCGAGCTTGAAGATGCCCTGAGAAATCTCGGTTACCCCTACTTGTCCATCTATCACCCCAGTCTGTTGTTGGGCGACCGGAAAGAACAGCGCACCGCCGAGGCCCTGGGCATCAAGGCGATGCCGCTGGTCAACCGTCTGCTTATTGGTCCCCTGGATAAGTACCGCGGCATTGAGGCGCAAACAGTGGCCAGTGCCATGGTCAATGAAGCCTGCCGTTTGGCGGCGGAACCCGCCGCCGAGCAAGTGGTCCAGACGCGCGAATACGATGAGATCGTCCAACTGGCGGACTGAGCCAGCTATTTGCCGTTCAGAATGCCGACCACCAGACGGCCGGCAAGGCCAATGAGAATGGCCCCAAAGATACGCTCGAACCACACAGCTTTCTGTCTGAGCAGGGTCAGCCATTTCGGGTTGGAGAACAGCCAGGCAACGATCAGGTACCAACTGGTATCAATGACAAGAGCCGTTGCGGCGTAGCCGAATTTGGCCAGCAAGCTGGTTTCAGTGCCGACCACCTGGCTGAACAGGGCCAGAAAGAACACGGCGATTTTCGGGTTGAAGAACGCGATCAGAAAACCGTCGCGGGCTGCACTTTTGGTGGTGGGCGGCTCGGGCAGTTCGTCATCCGGCTGCCGCTTTGCCATCAGTCCCTTCACGCCCAGCCAGGCCAGGTACAGGGCGCCGCCCCACTGCAGGATTGAAAACGCCGTTGGCGAGGCGGTGATGATGGCCGCGAGCCCGAGGATGCTCAGAAAGGCATAGATGCCGACACCGATACCATGGGCAAGGGCGGTGATCACACCGTTGCGGCGACCGCCGGTAAGCGTCTGCTTGAGCACCAGTGCCAGAGACGGGCCTGGTGACATGGCGCCCAGAATACAGATAGTGACAACAGCCAACCAGGTGGCAAGCGTCATGGTGGATCCGTCCTTTGCAAATGAAACAGGCCGCCAATTCTAGCAGCCTGATCATTGTCAAAAACCTGGAAACTGCAATCAGTTCAATGCTCAATCACCCGCCAGAATCCAGCGGGCGGCCTTTTCAGCAATCATCAGGGTTGGGGAATTGGTATTGCCGCTGGTGATGGTGGGCATCACGCCAGCATCCACCACACGCAGTCCGGAAACGCCCCGAACCCTAAGGTGCGGGTCCACCACCGCCTGGTCATCATCGGCACGCCCCATGCGGGTGGTGCCCACCGGATGAAAGATCGTCGTGCCAATATCCCCGGCCAGCTTGGTCAGTTCGTCGTCGGTTTGGTACTCCAGACCGGGTTTGAATTCCTCCGGCTGGTACTGCTGAAACGCCGGCTGGTTTGCTATAAGCCGGGTCACCCTCAATGAATCTGCGGCCACTTTCCTGTCTTCCGGCGTGCTCAGGTAATTGGGAACGATGGCCGGTGCCTGTTTAGGATCGTTACTGCGGATACGCACCGTGCCACGGCTGGTGGGGTTCAGGTTGCAGACGCTGGCGGTGATGGCCGGGAACTTGTGCAGTGGTTGGCCGAAGGCATCCAGGCTCAGGGGTTGAACGTGGTATTCAATGTTGGCGTGTTTGTACTCCTCGGAGCTGCGGGTGAACAGGCAAAGCTGTGACGGTGCCATGCTCATGGGGCCGGAGCGTGTGAGGAGGTACTCCAGACCTATACGGGCCTTGCCAATCAGCGAATTGGCCATGGTATTCAGAGTGGTGACACCCTTCACCTTGTACACGGAGCGGATCTGCAGATGGTCCTGAAGGTTCTCACCCACACCGGGTAGATCGGCAACCACGTCAATGCCGTGCTCTTTCAGAAGATCGGCGGGACCGATTCCGGAGAGCTGCAACAGTTGCGGTGAGCCAATGGCGCCGGCAGAGAGAATGACTTCCCGCTTCGCCCTCGCCGTGAATTTGCCTTCACCGGGCCGTTCAACGCGCACACCCGTGCAGCGGGGGCCGGTTTCAGAGATTTCCGTTTCCAGACCGAGCACGTGAGTGGAGTGCCAGAGCGTCAGGTTGGGGCGTTTTTCTGCTTCCCGCAGAAAGGCTTTGGAGGTGTTCCAGCGCCAGCCGGAGCGCTGGTTCACCTCGAAGTAATCCACGCCCTCGTTGTCGCCGCGATTGAAATCCCGCGTTCGCGGAATACCCGCCTCAACACAGGCCGTTGCGAAGTCTTCCAGAACCTTCCATTTCAGCCGCTGGTGCTCTACCCGCCATTCACCGCCGTGGCCGTGGTACTTGTGGTGCTCCGGGTCGGCATCGCCGCCGTCGTCCAGCCGGTAGTGGTCCTCGTGGCGCATGAAGTCTGGCAGGCAGTTGTCCCAGCTCCAGTCGCTTTCACCGGTGATGTCGGACCACTGGTCATAATCCCGGGCCTGGCCGCGGATGTAGAGCATACCGTTAATGCTGGAGCAGCCGCCGAGGGTCTTGCCCCGGGGATAAATCAGGGAACGGCCATTCAGGCCAGGGTCCGGCTCGGTGCGGAAGCGCCAGTCGGTGCGTGGGTTGTCAATGCAGTACAGGTAGCCGACCGGGATGTGGATCCAGTGGTAGTTGTCCCTCCCACCGGCCTCGATGAGCAGCACCCGGTTGTCCGGGTTTGCGCTCAGGCGGTTGGCGAGCAGACAGCCGGCTGTGCCGGCGCCCACGATGATAAAGTCGAATTCCTGCTGTCCCGTCGCGTTATTGTTGTCGGACATGGCGCTTTCTCCGCAGCTCGTTCCGTTGTTATTTGGCTGTTGGCATAACAAATTCCGCACCGGCATCAATGGAATCAGACCAGCGCTGCATGATGGATTTCTGACGGGTGTAGAACTTCACGCCTTCCTCGCCATAGGCATGGGTGTCGCCGAACATGGAGCGTTTCCAGCCGCCAAAGCCGTGCCACGCCATTGGGACGGGAATGGGAACGTTAATCCCGACCATGCCCACCTGGATTCTGCGACCGAATTCCCGGGCGACGGTGCCGCTTTCGGTGAAGCAGCTGACACCGTTGCCAAATTCGTGATCATTGATCAGGCGGATGGCGGTAGCAATATCCGGCACCCGAACGCAGGCCAGAACGGGGCCGAAGATTTCTTCTTTATAGATCGTCATGTCGGGCGTGACATGATCGAACAGTGAACCGCCCATCCAGAAACCTTCGGCACAGCCCTCACCGGTGGTCGATGCATCGAACTCGCGGCCATCGACCAACAGTTCGGCACCTTCGGCCACACCCTTGTCAATGTAGCCGGTAATACGCTGGTGTGCGGCGGCGGTAACAATTGGTCCCATCTCGGCATCCAGCTGTTCGCCGTTCTTCACTTTCAAGCTTCGGGCCCGCTCGGCCAGTCTTGGCATGATCTTGTCCGCAACATCCCCAACCAGTACCGCAACGCTGATGGCCATGCAACGCTCGCCGGCGCTGCCATAAGCCGCGCCGATCAGGGCGTCGACGGCTTTGTCCAGATCGGCATCGGGCATCACCACCATGTGGTTCTTGGCCCCGCCAAGGGCCTGGATGCGCTTGCCGTGTTTGGCGCCTTTCTCGTACAGCAGGTTGGCGATCGGTGTGGAGCCGACAAAACTCAGGGCCTGGACATCCGGATGCTCGATCAGTGCGTTCACTGCGTCCTTGTCACCCTGGACCACATTGAATACGCCATCGGGCAGGCCGGCCTGTTTCAGAAGATCGGCGATCATCAGGGAGGCGCTGGGGTCCAGCGGGCTGGGCTTCAGAACAAAAGTGTTGCCCGCTGCGATGGCCACCGGGAACATCCACATCGGCACCATGGCAGGGAAGTTGAAAGGTGTTACCCCGGCGACCACGCCCAGCGGCTGTCGGGTGGTCCAGTTATCGATACCCGTGCTCACCTGTTCCGTGTAATCGCCTTTGAGCAACTGGGGAATACCACAGGCAAACTCGACAATGTCGATGCCCCGGGCCACTTCCCCCTGGGCGTCGGTGAAGACCTTGCCATGTTCGGCGGTAATGGCGCGGGCAAGGTCGTCCTTGTGCGTGTTCAGCAGCTCCAGAAACTTGAACATCACCCGCGCCCGGCGGATGGGAGGTGTATCGGCCCAGGCCGGGAACGCCGCATCGGCGGCAGCAACAGCGGCATTCACATCGTCGCGGTTGGCCAGGGCAACCTGTCCGGTTACCTGGCCAGTAGCCGGGTTGAACACGTCCTGAGTCTGACTGCCAGTGCCTGATGATATTTGGCCATTGATATAATGGTGGATGGTCGCGTCGGTCATGGATGCCTCTGTCTTTTCGTTTTTAGCCGATGGGAAGTGGCAGAAGTTTCTATTCTGCGGGCTAAAGATCCGAATTGGTTAATATCTAACCATATAGGGTAGGGGTGGCTATTGGGTAAAGCAATTGAGATTTTTAAAAGCAAGATATAAGTTAATCTTATATTGTTGCTCTGGAAACGAGGTCTTGTATGCATCCCCTTCAGAGCCTTCGGGCATTCGTTACCGTAGCGCGGGAGGGTAGCGTTTCCCGTGCTGCGATTCGCCTTCACCTGACCCAGCCGGCAGTTAGTCTGAAACTGAAGCAATTGCAGGACGAGTTGGGCCTGAAGCTGTTTCTGCGCAAACCTCAGGGGCTGGTCCTGACACCGGATGGCCAGGCGCTGCTGCCCACGGCAGAGAAAGCGCTGGCGGCCGTGGCGGCCTTTGAGCAGAGCGCCCGGGCACTGCACAGCACCCTGAGAGGGCGTTTGCGAATCGGCACCATTGTGGATCCGGAATTCATCCGTCTGGGGGCATTTCTGCACCGGCTGGTCGAGCGGGCGCCGCAACTGGAAACCGAACTACGGCAGGGTATGAGCGGCAGCGTATTGGAGCAGGTCCGTGATGGCCGGCTCGACGTCGGGTTTTTCCTGGCGCCGCCGGGTGTTGGGCCGGGTCCCCTGGCACCCGATGTGACTCATCGTGAGCTGACCCGGTTCAATTATTATGTCGTTGCCCCGGCAGGCTGGGGGCCGAGAATTCGATCTGCGAAATGGTCTGATCTGGCCACCATGCCCTGGATTGTGACACCCGTGGACTCCGTTCATCACCGGCTGCTCAAAGGCACTCTGGAACCACTTGGGTTAATGCCCCGGGGCGTAGCAGAGGTCGATCAGGAGGCCTGCATGCTGGACCTGGTTCGGGCCGGTGTGGGTTTGAGTCTCGCGCGGGACGCACTTGCCATGGCTGAGCGCCAGGAAACCGGCCTGGAAATTGTCGACGGAGTGCAACTGCCCTGTGCGCTCAGCTTTATATGGCACCGCGACCGCCAGGACGAGCCCCTGATTGCGGAAGCGCTGGAAGCCTTGTCGGGCGTCTGGGCTGTTAGCCCAGCGTAGCGTCCAGGAACATCATCACGGCGAAACCACCCATCAGGCAGAAGGTAGACATGATTTTCCATTGCCGATGGTGGGTTTCGGGGATAATTTCGTTGCTGATGATGAACAACATAGCGCCCGCTGCGAAGCCCAGAGTCCAGGGCATCAGGGGCTCGGCCAGCCACACCAGGGTGGCGCCGAACAGGCCGCCCAACGGTTCGGCGAGGCCGGTCATCAGAGCAATGCTGAAGGCCTTGATTCGGGAATAATCGATGGCAAGCAGTGAAAATGCTACTGCCAACCCTTCGGGGATATTCTGAAGCCCGATCCCGGTGGCCAATACATACCCGTTATTCACGTCGCCGCCAGCAAAACCGACGCCCACGGCCATGCCCTCGGGAAAGTTGTGAAGGGTGATGGCGACGATAAAGAGCCAGATGCCGCGAATGTAGGAGGCGTCCGGTCCCTCCCGGCCAAGCTCGAAATGCTGGTGTGGGAGTTTCTGGTGAACGAAATAGAGTGCGGCGGCGCCGGAGAGCAGGCCAAAGATGACAATCAGCGCGGCGGTCCAGGTTTCGCCGGTAATCTGCTCACCATACTCCAGACCCGGCAACAGCAATGAAAAAAATGAAGCTGCCAGCATCACACCTGCGGCTGAGGCCAGCATTCCGTCCCGTAGTTTATGGGTGAGGGTACGGACAAGGAATACACCCAGAGCGCCCACACCGCTGGCGAGGCCTGCCAGCAGGCTGGCAATTGTGCCCAGCCAGACAATACTGATGTCTGAGGTCATTCAGTCTCCCGTTGGCTTGTGATGTCAGCATAGCAGCTTGAAGTAGCTACGCCGGAGGAACCCTGTTGGGTCCCTCCGGCTGCATTAATCGGGAGGGAGAGGTCAGGCGGCGTTTTGCTTGCGCCAGGCCAGTTCGTTGGAAATGGTGGCCTTCGGCTGCAGCATCGTGAAATCGATGTCTGCAATCTCTTTGCCGTCCTTGAGGCGCTTTACAAAGTCAGGGTTTGCGAGCGCTTTCTTACCGACCGCCAGCAGTGCGCCTGGGAAATGATTGGCCACGTCCTGGCAGTTGGTTTCGTTAATGTTGCCATTGAGGATCAGACCGATCCCTTCAACGCTGGCGGCCACGCCAGCCAGACTCTCATCACCCTCTACAAAATGCTTCCGGTTAACGTCACCGTCGGTTGTATGGACGAAATCGGCACCTGCATCGCGGACCGCTTCCACAATCTGACGGAATCCGGCTTCACCTTCCGGAAGCTGGTAGTCAGGGTCGGTGACTGTGCCCTGGGACAGGCGAATCCCTACTGTGAAGTCCTCGCCGACGGCCTCGCGAACCGCACGGACCACGTCAACCACCAGGCGCAGCCGGTTTTCCAGTGACCCGCCGTATTCATCGTCCCGTTGGTTAAAGTAGGTACTCAGGAACTGATTCAGCAGATAGCCATTGGCACCGTGAATTTCAATGCCATCGAAACCGGCGGCTTTCGCATTGGTGGCGGATTTTGCGAAACCATCAATAGCTGCCTGAATGTCGGTTTTGGTCATGGCGCTGGGGGGTTGCCACTCGGTTTGGTCGCCATAGAAACCCAGCGGGGCTCCTTTTGGGGTGACTTCGCTGGGCCCCTGGGGCTGTTCGGTGAAACGGTTGGCCTGGAACTGCGCGCCGGCATGCATCAACTGCACAATGATTTTGCTGCCTGCGGCGTGCACCCTGTCAACAATGGTCTTCCAGCCATCAATCTGATCCTGGTTGATGATGCCGGGCTGATTGGCATAGCCCTGGCTTGCCTTGTCATCGGTATAGGTTCCCTCAGTGATCACCAGACCGAAGCCGCCCTTGGCGTAGCCTTCATAGTGATCGGCCATCAGGGCATTCGGAGTGCCGTCTGGCTCCGCGCTGGTGCGCGTCATCGGTGCCAGGGCGAACCGATTAGGTACCTCGATAGATTTGAATTTGATGGATTGCATCACGTCGCTCATAGATACCCTCACATTTCAGTGAATTGCTGGGCATCTACTATCGGGCCGTGCCGCGGACTCTTAAAGCGAAGAATATCGACACAGCCTGTCAGTATTTTTGAATGATTATTCCGGAGCGCCAGTTTTTGCGTCGGAGTGGCCAAGCGAACGTTCCGGCGCAATCTGGTCCCGAACCAGTTGCTTGAGTTTGGTGATTTCCGGGAAGCCGCCGTCTTCTTTGCGGGACCAGATACGCCTGTCATTAACCCATACCTCGAAAATGCCGCCAGTACCCGGGTGCAGGCTCAGTTCACTGATCTCGCCATCGAAGGTTGTCAGCAGCTCCTGCGCCATCCAGGCGGAGCGCAGAAGCCAGCGGCAACCGGTGCAGTAGTGGATATCGATTTTGCTAGTCATGATGAATCAGTCCGTGTCGTAGGTGGGATAGACCGAGCGCGACAGGGTGGGCTCGCAGCCGACAACGCCACGGGCCTGTTTATGGGCGTGGAGATACCAACGCTGGCCGGCTTCTGCGAAGGTATTTCTGCCCACGGCAAAGTCCGCGTTTTCCATGGTTGCCGGAATAGGCGAGCCGTCGGCGTGGCGATAAACGCAGCTGACTCCGATCGTCAGCGCCGTTGCAGCCGGGATTTCTATGAAGCCGTCTTCCCGGACAGCCGGCTCTTCGCCGTTGATGCTGATGACCTTCAGGCAGGGACCGTAATGCACCTTTTCGAGATCATCCAGGTATTCGTTGAGACAATGACTGGCGCTGACGAAGACAGCGTCTGCTTCGATGCCATCCTCGGCAGAGGGCAGTGACTGGCATCCGTTTAGTAAAAGTGAACCGAAAACCACGAGCAGGGCCTGTTTCATGGTATCTCCTCAGCTTATCCACTTGCCTTGGTTCATTGCGGGCCCGGTTCCTGAACCAACCCAACAACCGGTGTATTGTAGCGTGCGTCTCCGTCGGGTGTTCCCCTGAGCTGATCGATCAGGCGGGCATCCCGGTTGTACAGATCATTTCGAAATTGCAGGCGGCCTTCACTATCCACCCAGGACGTCCAGTACTGGATATGCACCGGCACCGGTTCGGGCAGCAATACGGTCCGGGGCTCGGCTTCTGAAACCACACGGTCGATTTTCTCACGGGACCAGTCAGGCGATCCCGCCAATAGGCGCTGGGCAAGATCAAACGGCTGTTCAACCCGGATGCAGCCGGAGCTGAACGATCGCTCGCTCCGCGCAAACAGGCCCCGGCCCGGGGTGTCGTGCAGGTACACATCATACTGGTTCGGAAACATGAATTTTACCTGCCCGAGCGCATTCTGAGGGCCGGGTTCCTGAACCAGTTGATAAGGAAAATTGTTCTGGTTCAGTGATGACCAGTCAACGTCCAGCGGATCCACTTTCTGTCGATCTGCGCCCCAGCCCCGGTAGACGCTGATGTTGAGTCGGGAGAGGTAGTCCGGATCCCGGACAATCTGGGGCAACTGGTCCTGAATCATTACCGTCCGGGGTACGGTCCAGTCGGGGTTGAATACCAGGTACCGGATGCGATCACTGAACACCGGGGTTTGTCGGAAGGGCTGGCCCACGATAACGCGCTTTCGCAGCACCTCCTCGCCATTTTCCACCATCTGTAGTTCGAAACCGGCGATGTTGACCAGCACGTAGGTCTCGCCGAGGGATTCGGGCAGCCATCGCCAACGCTCGAGAGTGGCATCAATCTGGCGCAGGCGCTCCACTGGCATCAGGTTGAGCGCTGTCACGGTGTCCGGGCCAATGAGACCGTCGGGTTCAAGGCCGTGCCGGGCCTGAAAACGGGTTACCGCCGATTCAAGGCCTTCATCATACTGGCGCGGGTCTTCGCCTGTGGCGGGTTGCTCCTTCAGTTCCCCCAGCCTGGAGAGTCTGTGGCGGATTTCAGGCATCCGGTCATCCTGGTCCCCGGGCCGGATTGTCGGCCGCACAGCCAGCGGCAACCACGGCTGGCCAAGCAATTTTGTCAGATCCTGCCGGGCTGCCATCAACTTTCGGTAGGCAGGATCGGCAGGCCGCAGGGAATCCAGGGTGACGGCAATATCCCCACGTTCCAATGCTTCAGTCAGAATGGATTCCATCTTTCGCTGGCGACGATTGGCGGTCCACTCGGCGTGAACCGTCTGTGGATTGACCTTGCCCTCCAGCATGTGTGACCCGAGCATGAGAAAAGCGTCTGAGAAGAGCAAATCCAGATCGGCCCTAAGGTCTTCGGAAAAATCGCTCATGGGCCTGAGCGCAAGGCCAGAGAGAATATCTGCGTGATAGTCTGCCGGGTTCAGCCCGTCACCGGCGGCCTGTTCAACCGCATCAATGAGTTGGCGGCGAAGATCGGGCGATTGCCAGGCGCGCTGGTATCCGTTGGCCCCATAAAAGGCCGACAGTGCCTTGTGGGCCATTAGCCTGCTTCCAAGCACCTGCACTGGGAAGCCGGCCTCCATGGCCTCAATCCTGGATACAATGGCTTCATCTGCTGCCAGGCAGACGGGGTGCCAGAGGGCGGCAAACAGGGCAAGAAATGTTGTGGCGAGGTAAAAACGTCTGATTCCATGCATGGGTGTTCTCCACCTCATCCCTGAGAGGCATTAAATTGCAGTGGTAGGTGGGGCAATACTTTGATGCTACCACAGAGGCATTTGTTCCCCACCTGGCCGCCGGAAAAGATCGTTTCGCAATGGTTCCACTTCATGGAGGTTGAGTCCCAAGCGCCGTGATTTCTTGGTGAAACGCTGGCGAATCAGGTCCGAGTAGGGGCCCGTGCCCGTCATTCTTCGGCCGAAGGTGGCGTCATAACTCTTGCCGCCCCTTAAGTCGCGCATCCGGTTCATTACATGCTCGGCCCTTTGCGGAAAGTGCCGGTGCAACCAGTCCTGGAACAGCTCGTCCAGTTCATGGGGTAACCTAAGCATAATCCAGCTGGCCTGGGTTGCCCCCGCCTCTGCGGCGGCTTCCAGGATCGACTCGATCTCGTGATCGTTAATGAAGGGGATGACCGGCCCGAGAATAATGCCGGTCGGAATGCCGGCCTCCGAGAGTTGGCGGATCATTTTCAGGCGCGTTGCCGGGGCCGCTGTTCTTGGCTCCATTCGTCGTTTCAGGTCGTTGCTCAGACTGGTGAGGCTGATGCGCACAGAGCAGAGCCCATCAGAGGCCATATCGGCGAGAAGATCAAGGTCCCTGAGAATGAGAGCACCCTTGGTAATGATCGACACCGGGTGACGATACTCGGCCAGAACCTCCAGTACCTGTCGGGTAATCCTCTGCTCCCGCTCAAGTGGCTGGTAGGTGTCGGTATTGACGCCCAGAGCGATGGGCGAAACCCGGTACCCGGGCCTGTCCAGTTCTTCTCGCAGCCGCACCGCAGCGTTGGGTTTGGCGATCAGTCGCGTCTCGAAATCCAGGCCCGGCGACATGTCCCAATAGGCATGGGTGGGGCGGGCAAAACAGTAAATGCAGGCATGCTCGCAGCCGCGATACGGGTTTATGGACTGATCAAAAGGTACATCCGGTGACGTGTTGCGGCTGATGATGGATTTTGCGGTTTCCTGAATGACTTCAGTGGCCAGGGTATCGGGGTTCAGGTCGTCTTCGGGATCGTTATACCAGTCAGGGTCGACTTCACGGTCCGTGACAATCGGCTGGAAACGGTTATGGGGATTCAGGGCGGTGGCGCGAGTTTTCATGGGGAATCCATATACTGTATGTATGAACAGTAATTCGATGGTACCCTTGCCGTTTGCTCTCATCAACCAGAAAATTTCGCAGACTTGCTCCCTGGGCAGGTAACATTCGCCGATCTTTTATTCTTGACCGGGGAGCCGATGTCGGAGCTTTCGTTTGTACAGTATTTTCTGATTGCCCTGATTTTCGTCTGGAGTGGTTTTGTCCGCTCCGGATTGGGGTTTGGTGGTGCAGTTCTGTCCCTGCCATTTCTGTTGCTGGTTCTTGATCAGCCACTGGTATTCCTGCCGATTATTGCGGTCCATCTTCTGGTGTTCTCGTCACTGACGATCTGGATGAACAATCGAACCGGGAACGGAGAGCAACGTCAGGAGGGATCGGGAACCGTCGACTGGCAATACCTGTGGCGAATTCTGGGCATCATGATCGTGCCCAAGCTGATTGGTGTTTTCGGTCTGATAACCATGCCCTCTGACATACTCAGTGCCATCATCTTTGTGATCGTGGCGCTCTACTCCGTCTCGTACATCATCAACCGGCCGTTTCGCAGTGGCAGTAAAACGGTGGATGCGATATTCCTGATGGTGGGCGGTTACATCAGTGGCACTTCCCTGATCGGTGCACCCCTGATCATTGCCGTGGCAGCTCAGCACCTGCCAAAGGAGAAACTGAGGGATACGTTATTTGCGCTATGGTTCATCCTGGTGCTGATCAAGATGGCCGCTTTCGTCTGGGCCGGTGTCGATCTCCAGCTTATCCATCATCTCTGGCTGCTGCCCTGCGCAGCCGTGGGGCATATCATCGGGCTCTACGCCCATGACCGCATCCTCCAGGCTGAAACCCCGGTGTTTTTCCGGTTGCTGGGAGCGGTACTGCTGCTGGTAAGCAGTATCGGGATTGTCAGCGTCTTGTGGTAAGCGGGGCGGCGGGCTTCAGCCCGCGCGCCCGAACACCCTTTCGAAGAATCCAACCTCACGCACGTTCGGTATCGGCAGGCTGTCGACCTCTTCCATGGCCCGTCGCCAGAACTTCTCGGGTTCATCCAGGTGGGCCACTTTGGCCCGCTCGTCAGGGCTGTAATGGTTGTGTTCTCCTGCAATGCCTTCGGCCATGAGTTCCTGGGTCCAGAGATAGATGGCGGCCCGGACGGTTCTCAGCAGGCGGCAGTAAACGTCGCGGCTCAGGTTGATAGCCAGTTCGGCCGTCAGGTTGATCTGTTTCTGCAGCACCGCCATCTCGTCTTTTTCCAGGAGAACCCGGTTGCCGTTGCCTTTCTTGCAGTTCACGCAAATTTTCTCAAGGGCTTTTACACCCTCGAGCAGATCCATGTAACCGAACTCTTCCTTCTGCTGATCGTCTACTGGCGCCGGAATCCAGCCGTACTGGGGCGATTTGGCAACGATGTGTCCGTGTAGCTCCCTGCGGTAGGGTGGCGCGGCAGCAACATCCTGGTAGCCATCAAATTCGGTACGCAGCCAGGCGGCCATTTTCCGGTGGCGAAGCATCATGGCAAGGGTTATGGCTGAGGGCATGATCTCTTCGAGCAAGTCGGAGGAATCCCGCGTGCGCTCGTCGAGGTGGTTTACGGATGTCGACATTTCTCCTCCTCGGCAACGGGTTTCCTGATGATTCATCCCGTTGTCCGTTTGTTGTTTTTGGCGTTCGGTGGTTGTATCTGTCATTGCCGGTGACTAAAAAGTAGTCAGATAATGGCGGGGGCGCCGTTGTAAAAAAGTTACTGCTTTGTAACGGCCGGTAAGCAGCCAGACCACCGGAAGGAAAACAGGCAATGAATCGGGACAATGGCTTTGAATCACAGAGAGCGTCCATGGTGGATTATCAGCTCCGTTCCCGTGGAATCGAGTCGCCACTGGTACTCGAGGCCATGGGCCGGGTAGCACGCGAACAGTTTGTTCCCAGGCGCATGCGGGATTGCGCCTACGATGACGGCCCCCTTCCCATAGGGGCAGGGCAGACCATTTCGCAACCTTATATTGTTGCGTTGATGACGGAAGCTCTGGATCTGGAGGGCGGGGAAAAGGTTCTCGATATAGGGACCGGCTCTGGTTATGCAGCGGCGGTTCTGGGCTGTATTGCTGGCGAGGTGTTCAGTATTGAACGGGTACAGGAGTTGGCCGATCGCGCTGCACGCACACTTGTCGCTGAGGGTTTTGATAATGTTGAGGTTCGCTGTGGCGACGGCACGATGGGCTGGCCGGAGCACCAGCCCTATGATGGCATCGTCGTGGCTGCGGGTGCCCCGGCAGTGCCGGATTCGTTAAAGCATCAGTTGGCAGTTGGCGGGCATCTGGTCATTCCGGTGGGCTCGGAACATTCGGTGCAGTCATTGATGCGCGTTACCCGTCTGGCGGAGGATGAATTCCGGACCGAGAACCTGGGCGCGGTGCGGTTTGTACCCCTGCTCGGCGAACAGGGGTGGTCGTAACTGTCAGACCTGACGTGCTGAATCAGCTGCCGGCGTTTGTGCTTTCAAAGATCTTGTCAGCCGATGCCGCCACGAAACCCGAGTAGAGCTGGCCATCCGGCTTCGGATAACGCAGGGCAAACTCGTAAAAACAGCTGGGGATGGTCACCGTCTGGTCGGAAAAGGCCACTGGTACACGATCGGCCATGGTAGATGATTGCTCCAGCAGTTCCGCCGGCGAGCCCTTCACCTCTCCACCTGATGCATTTACCGTGTAGCCGTGATCTTTCAGCAGTTGATTGATTTCCGGCACCGAGCGGAACTGGTCCAGGTGGTTGATGCTGACTGTGAAATGGTTGGCGCGATAGCCCCAGGCGGCCATCCAGGCCGCGTACTCGCTCTCCTGCATCAGTTTACGGTAGGTTTCGTAATCAACCTCCCAGTGGCGCCCGGAATAGAGAAAATCATCAGCGATTACCGCTTCCGGCCTTACCTGTTCGACAAGACGTTTCACCACAGACTGCAACTCCGGTGAACATTCCTCCACCAGCAGTTCGGAGATAAACACCTTCGGAAGTTCCCGGGAGGGATGCTCATAGTGCCTGGCATAGAGTTTTTTGGCCTCGAAATGGTATTCACCACCTTCTTTGTAGCCGAGGCTGAGGAAGTGCTCGGCCAGAGCGTCCAGACGAACCGGATCCAGGTTGAAGGTTCGAAGCGCTATATGGTCGTTGACGATGGCCTGACCCTCTTCGGCGCCCAGGATTGTATGTATGCGTTCTGCAGAGGGGGTAACCTGCCGGTAGGACTCCCAGAGCCGCGCAAACAGGGTATCCGGATCAGTATGCATAGCGAATCTCCTCAGTAGCCGGTTCTTGGCGGGGCTGTTGGCGCCCCTGCGACTGTTGGCTGGTCCGGCCGAGTGGCAGGTAGCAGACCAGACTGCCGTCGCCAAGGTCCAGTTGCCTCGCCAGTAGCTCTTCCACAACCAGATTACAGCTATCTGGAGCAGGCCAGACCTGGCTGGTCACCGTCGCCCTGAATTCGGAACAGCCGGTATTGGCAACTATAGCGGATTTAAAGGTTTCTCCCGAATCAACCGCCGGGTTCCGAGGCTTGCCCCGAAGCACGGCGCTGGCCAGCAAGGTTTCGCGGACGCTGGCGATGTCTGACCTGGGACACTCCAGAGTTGGCCCACCGTCCAGAAGGTCCACAAACCCCCGGTGTCGAAAACCTTCGCGTTCCAGCATATGCCGCGCCGCGCGCGTGTCCTCATGCACCTGGCCGATAACCGCCCTGGCTTCACTGGTCATTTGCCGGGTATACAACGGTTTGGCAGGGATGAACTGATCAATGAAGCCACTCTGGCCGCAGCAGGCCAGTTGTGTTGCGGACATGAAGTCCAGATCCGCCACATGATGCTTTAGCCAGTCCCAGAACGGAGATTGACCCGAAGGATCCGATACCCCGCGCATTTCTGCGATCACTGTGTCCGCGAACCGCTCCGGGTGCAGGGCCATGAAAAGAAAACGCACCCGGGAGAGCAGCTTGCCTGCATTGGCACGGCGAAATTCGGGCCGAAGATACAGCGAACAGACCTCTGTGCAACCGGTGTATTGCTGGCAACGGGTCAGGCTTTCCTCGGTATGACGTTTTTGCCGGTCGCCCGCATGGCGGATAACGGCATTGCGGCGGAAATGGACGAGCGGACGGGAAACGCCTGCGGCGGCCTCAATACCCGTGGTTCCCATAATGTCACCGGTCGTAATGTCCTCCAGCACGAAAAGATAATGTTCATCGCCGGGCTTCGTCACGTTCCGGGCGAAGCTTTCGACCGAGTGATCAATCTTGCGACTCAGGGCATCGCGATCCGGCATCAGGGAGGTGAAGCCGGGTCCGGATTCATTGGCGATCTGCACCAGGGCATCAAGATCCTTTGGGGTAATCGGTCGAATTAGCATGGCGAGCGTCCTGAGCATTGTTTCGGCTCAGTATGAAAGTCCTGGATGCCAAATTGCAGCTGCATAATGATCGAAATGATCTACAATTAGTGCAAATTGAAAAGAGGTTTGAGCAAAATGATTGGTGCCCAGGATCAGAAGCTGTTAATGCTGCTGAGGCAGAATGCCCGGGCCAGTATCACTGAGCTGGCGAAGGCCATGCATGTATCCCGATCAACGGTACAGAACCGCATTGCGCGTCTGGAAGCCAGCGGGGTGATACGGGGCTACTCGGTGCAGTTGGGTGGGGAATTCTCTGCCAGACAGGTTGAGGCCCACGTGTCTATCAAGGTTTTCCAGAAGCTGACCAGCCGGACAAACGCCTCATTGGAGGGAATCAGCCAGGTGTCGCAGCTGTTTTCCGTAAGTGGAGAGTACGACCTGATTGCCATCGTTGAGGCCCAGTCACTGGAGGAACTGAGCGCCGTGCTGGACGATATTGGCAACTTGGAGGGGGTCGAGCGGACCAACTCTGCCGTGGTCCTCGAAACCCGGTTCCGGCGCTAGGCGGGCCCGAACAGATCAGGAGCCCAGCATTCCTGCGTAGGCACTGTAGAAAAAGGCACCCGAGCCCAGAAGAATGATGCCCCAGGCGGGAAAGATCAAAAACGAACGTTTTGCTTTGCTCATGGCCATATCCAATTTGCTCGGAAAGTAGATTTACACTCTTCACAGTAGCTCAAACTTGACAAATGTTACGAAAAATTTTGAGGAACAGTTCTCGGACGAGGATTAATTTGCCAATTGCGCGGGCACTAAATGCTATTGAGCGGGTCTGAAATGACGCTAGTATGAACAGGAATTGCAAACTCAAACATAAAATAAAATAACAACAAGGAGCCGTTTATGGCGGTAGACCCCCGGAAGCAGACCTCACTCCATTGCCTGTATTACTGGGCAGAGGAAACCCCTGACAACGTTTACCTTACTCAGCCTTTCCCGGATGGTCGTGTCGAAGACATTACCTGGAAGCAGGCTGCCGACCAGGTGTCCAGGATGGCCGCTTACCTGAACAGCCTGGAACTGCCCGAGCCCAGTAACATCAGTATACTGGGCAAGAACAGCGCGCACTGGATCCTCGCCGATCTGGCGATCTGGGCTGCGGGACACGTTTCGGTGCCGCTCTATCCCACGCTCAATGGTGATACCGCCGCCTACGTTCTCGAGCACAGCGAGGCAAAGCTGCTATTCCTCGGCAAACTTGATGGCACTGCGGACGGCTGGAACGACATCAAGGACCACATTCCGGACGATTTGCCCCTGATTTCCCTGCCCATGTCGCCACGGGACGATACGCCCAAATGGCTTGAAATTGTTACCAAGCAGGAGCCCGCGGAACCAAAGCTGCCGGATCCGGACAACCTGGCCACGATTGTCTATACCTCGGGCAGCACCGGCCGACCCAAGGGCGTTATGCACAGTTTTCGCACCATGATTTCGGTGGCCGACGGCCTGCAGCAGCTGTTCCCGGTTTCCTCTGAAGAACGCATGCTTTCCTATTTGCCCCTGGCTCACGTGGCGGAGCGGGCGGCGGTTGAAACGCAATCCCTGTACTACGGTTTCCATCTCTATTTCGCCAATTCCCTGGATACCTTCCAGGAAGACCTGCAGCGGGCAAGGCCGACGCTGTTTTTCTCGGTCCCTCGCCTGTGGATGAAGTTCTATCTGGGGGTTAACGCCAAGCTGCCGCCCAAGAAACAGAGGTTGTTATTCAATATCCCGATCATCAACGGTCTGGTCAAAAAGAAGGTCCTGAAACAACTGGGACTGGACTATTGCCGGGCAGCCCTGACCGGTGCCGCGCCGCTGTCAGCGGATATCGTCAACTGGTATCGCAGCCTTGGGCTGGAGCTGCTGGAAGTGTATGGGATGTCTGAAAACTTCGGATATTCCCACGCCAATCGGCCTGGACAGGCCAGGGCTGGCTCTGTGGGTATGGCCAACCCAGGGGTTGAGCATCGCATCGGCGAGGGCGGCGAAGTGCAGGTGAAAAGCCCCGGGCAGATGTTGGGTTATTACAAGAATGAGGAGAAAACCAAGGAGGATCTTACCGAAGACGGCTTCCTGAAGACCGGAGATATGGGGGAAATTGACCGGGATGGCACCCTCCGGATCACGGGCCGGGTAAAGGATCTGTTCAAAACCTCTAAGGGCAAATATGTGGTTCCGGTGCCCATCGAGAATCGCTTCAATCATCCCAAGGCCGAGGTGGTCTGTGTAGCCGGTGCCAACCAGCCACAGCCCTGCCTGATGGTACTGCTTTCCGAGGAAGCCAGGGACGAACTGGAAACCGGAGCCGACCGTGGTGAACTGGAGCAGGAGCTGGCGGCCGAGCTGGATGCGGTGAATGCTGAGTGCGAGTCCCACGAGAAAGTGGCCTTCGTGGTGGTGGTTCGGGAACCCTGGACCATGGAAAATGGTATGCTGACGCCGACCATGAAGATCAAGCGGAATGTGATTGAAGATTTCTACAACCGGAAGATGGACGACTGGTTCAGCCAGAAGAAGAAAGTCGTCTGGGAATTCTGATTTCCTTTCAGTTTCCTGGTTCTTTCCACCTTCTTTCTTGCGTTCAAACGCAAAACGCCGGTGCTCCCTCGGAGCCACCGGCGTTTTCAAATCCTTATGTTCTGTTCTCAGCCTGAGCGATCCCCTCGCTCATGCCAGATTCGGCTGCCGGTTTAGTGGCCGCCCTGCATCTGGCTCATGTCCGGAGCAACGGTGGCTGCTTTCCGGTTGAAGCTCCGCATCTTGCGACTGAAAAACTGTACCGCCTGCTTTGCCGCAGCACGGGTATACTGGCGCCTGACCTCAGCACTGTTGTGGAGGATACTGGACGGCAGCGGGTTTACGGTTGCGATATGGTTCTGAGTCATAGCGCCTTCCTCCTTTTTAATAGGTGTATTGATTTTGGTAGGTAGGTTAGTTAGGGATCTACCTTTAATTTAAATGCAATTCTAAGGGTTCTTATTTGCAGTTTGAATACGTTAAAATCCGTACTCACGTTGCAAATATGCAGTAACTATGGATTGGGATTATCTTCGATATATACGGGCTCTGGCAATAGGCGGAACGCTTGCCAAGGCCGGAGAATTACTGGGTGTGCACCAGACCACCGTTTTACGGCGACTCGACCAGATGGAAGAGTCGATGGGTGTACAGTTTTTTGAACGCAGCCGGGATGGATTGCAGCTCACCCCAGTCGGGGAGACCGCGTTCCGTGAGGCGGATCGGCTGGCCATCGAGATGGAAAATCTCGAGCGCAAGCTGGTCGGGCAGGATTCGGCGCCGGTGGGCAAGGTAAGGCTGGCGGCAGAAGACGCGATGATGAACGCGTTGCTCAGCCCGATCCTTGCCGAGCTGGTGCGGGAGTTTCCGGATATTGAGCTGGAAACCCTGACCGACAACGACGTTGCCAATCTGAGCCATCGTGAAGCCGATCTGACGCTTAGACCCGAGAACAAGCCCCAGGCGACCCTGGAAGGCGAGCGGATTGCGGCCATCGAGTCCGCAGTTTACGGATCTGCCCGCTATTGCCGGCGGCACCGCGATATGGACATTGAGAACCACCCGGAAGGTTGCCTCTGGATCCTACCCGATGAAACCTTCAGCCATCTGGCCACCGGCCGGTGGTATCGCAAGTACCTGAAGAATGTCACTTCCCTCATTCGCTGCAACAGCTTGCAATCCATGCATGCTCTGGCGAAAGCTGGTGCCGGCCTGGCAGTTTTGCCCTGCTATCTGGGAGAGGGCACCCGCGAACTCCGCCGCCTGTCGGACCCGCTGGAGGGTGAGAGCGTTGATCTCTGGCTGCATGTCAACCAGGACACGCAGCACATGGCCCGGGTCCGCATCGTAATGGAATACCTGGTTGAACGTTTGCAGGCTCTGGAGCCCCAGTTGGAGATATCTTCGACGTTCTAGCGAGCATCAGCCGCAGAACGGCCAGAACTGATACCAGCGCCAGCACTGGAATTCCTGCTCGCAGGTTTTGAGTTGATTGTCGTAGCGGAACGCCCGGCTTTGTACCCGGGCGGCCAGATCCATGACGGCCGGCTTCTGTTCGTAGCTCCTGCGGGCGTATCCGCCCCGGCCCTCATGGTAGGCAAGATAGAGTTTCCTGGGGGCCGAGTAGGGAATGCCCAGCTTCCGGTGGCTTAGCTGGTTGTACCAGCCGACGAAATCCAGCGCGTATTCCATATCGGTTCGCACGGTAAACCAGCCATCACCGTTGGCCAGGAGGTATTCCTGCCAGGCCGGGTCCAGCGCCTGGGCATAGCCATAGGCTGTTGTTGGCCGGGTCCAGGGAATGAAGCCCCACAGCAGGGTGCGGGGCGGCCGGGCGTGGCTGCGGAACGAGGATTCGTAATAGACAAACGCCATCTGGGTGGCAATGGGCGTGCCCCAGCGTTGTTCGGATTCGCTGGCGTAGTCGTACCAGACCGGATGTTCCCGGAAAATTTCGCAGACGTTCTCCGGGTTTGCCGGAGGGTCCGGTGCCAGCAGGCTGAAGCGTAGCGTCGCCCAGATGCCCATCAGCAAGCCCAGCATGGGAAGCCCATACCATCTGGCCCGGCTTTTCCAGGTATCCAGAGTCGTGCTCCGGCTTCTGGTCTTCCGGCGAGGTCTTTTTCGTATTCCTACCAAACCGTCATCTCCGGCATCCAGGGATTGCTTGCTGCATGCATCACACCCATGGCATAAGGGAATCAACGACACGTTCGGGATGATAGGTAAATGAAGCGATTTCCCCTAATTAAACCTCTTTTAGTCACCGCCCTGCTAATAACCGGTACTGCCCAGGCGGCGCCGGATGCCCGCCAGGTACTGGAAGTATCGCCTGTTGACGATATCGTGGCCCGCTATCCGGCCATGATGAGCCAGGGCATCCGTGAGGGGCTCAAGCAGAATGGTCAGCTCCCACCCATGGTGGCCAATACCATCGGCAACATTGTCAGCAGCGGTTTCAACTCCGTGGATATTGAGCAGCAGATCATTAACGATCTGCAAGCAAGTCTCACGGACTCGCAGCTCCAGGCCGTCCATGAGTGGTACGAGACCCCTGTGGCCAGAAAGATTTCTTCTGCTGAGATCGCGGCTTCGGAACCTTCTGCATGGAAGGAAATCCAGGCGAGCGCCGCGGAACTGAACAGCCAGTACAAGGGCACTCGCAGAGCGGAAATGTTCGACCGGTTTGATCGGGCGGCCCGGGCAACAGAAAGCGCGGTGGATACCACAATTGCCGTCCAGCTCGGGCTGGCAACCGCCATGGCGGCGTTCAGCAGTGATTCAGCCAATTATGAACAGCTGAGGCAACGCATTGAAAGCCAGCGCGGCATGCTCAGAGGCGTTGTTGGGCAGCAGGTATACGACAGCTATCTCTATACCTACCAGAACATTGGTGGCCAGGAGATGGAGCTGTACCTGCAGTTCCTGGAGAGTCCGGCCGGTTCAGCCTTCTCGAAGGTTGTTACCGACAGCATCCAGCAAGCCATAACCGAGCCCGTGGAAACCATCGGCAAACAGATGTCCCGTTTTCTCAGCCCGGAATCACCAGGCGGTCAGTAAATTCCCCGAGCTCCCGGTAGACCTGGTCACGCTTGCGGTCATAGCGATGGGAAAAGTGGAACGCAATCAGTTGCCGGACCTGTGCCGCCTCGGCGATGCCGGCACAGGCCCTGGTGGTGAGATGGTGGGTGTGCCGGGCCTGCTCCTCATCCGCAGCCATGAATGAGGCTTCACAGAACAACGTATGGGCGCCCTGAGCCAGTTCCGTCATTTTGCGGATGTTATCGGGCGTATCGGCGAAATCCGTGCCGTAGGCGATCTTTTCTCCCGGCGCCTGAATCAGGAGTTTGCGGGCCAGGTCTTCGGCGCGATACGTGCGTCTGGCGTCTGGCGAGATGAGTTCATCCGGCCGCTGGCGCAACACAGCCATTTTCAAGTCGTGTAGCCAGGGGCCGGGTTTCAGGCCTTCAGCTTGTAATTGCTCATTGCGTACCTGCAGCTTGCCGAAGGGTTCCCAGGCGAAAGCCAGTACAGGCGTGCCGTGGTCCAGCAGGGCAGCACGAACCTGAAACTCCAGTTCCCGCACCAACACCCCGTCAGGGGTGGCCTGGTCCTCCAGAGCGGTGGGCGCCGGATCGCCGGCAGTAATTCTCCAGCGCTTCAGGTGGTCGCCGTGCCATTCGTGAACCACGAACCTGGGCCCTCGATCCTCCACGCGATCCCACAGGATACCGCTGATCATGCCGGCAATGTGCTGCATTAACCCTGGAGGTCCGAACAGCCGGCACGGCGGAAAGTAACCGATCCGGCTGCGCAGGAACCACAGGAAACCGCCGATGTGGTCGGCGTGGCAGTGACTGATGAAAACGTCGGTCACCTGATGCGCAGACCGGAGCGGCATGCGACCGGTATCGCCCAGATCGAACAACAAGCTGCGGGACTGATGCAGTAGCCTGAGCTGCAACAACGGGTCGCCGCATACACCGTTCACCAGGGAGGCAACCACGGGGCCGACCCGCACTGCCACTTGCGGGTCGTCGGCAATGCTGGTCAGCGCCCCCAGCTCGACGCTGACCTGGACGGCACCATCGCTCTGTTGCTTGCGGTTCATAGGTTCTCCCGATTATTGAAGTATTCGGTGAGTGCGATTTGTGCAAAGCCAGAATAGGGTCCAATCTCCCTAGTATATGCGAGTGAGGAGTGTCGTTATGGATTTCAATGCCTATCAAAAAGCCTTGTCCTCACAACTGAGGGGCTTGGAGTGCCCGTTTCCGGAGCAGGAGTTTGCGGAGCGGCTGGCTCGTGTCCGGGATCGCATGGCACAGGAGGATTTTGGCGCCCTGCTGCTGACCGATCCCTCGGATATTTTTTACCTGACCGGTTACAGCACCTTTGAGGTGTCTGTGCATGTGGCTCTTGTGGTTACACAGGAGGACATGCTCTTGCAGGTGCCGTCCATTGAAATGGGCCCGGCCATGGTGACCACCCGGGTTGCGCGGGTCAGCGGATACCGGTGGGAAGGCATCGGTGAAGTGCTGGAGCCCCTGGTGCAGGTTCTGAACGATGGCGTTGAAACGGTCGGCATTGATGCCTGGCACGGCTCCCTTCGTCAGGGAGTGCTGGAAGGCCTCAAGGCACGGATGGCGGGTGTGCGATTTCTGAACAATGGTGGTTTGTTGAAGCAGATCCGGATCGTCAAGTCCGACGCCGAAATCCGTTTTCTGCGGGAGAGCGCGCGAATTACCGCTGATGGCCTGAAGGCAGCTGTGGCAGCGGTTCGCCCGGGAGTCACCGACAATGATATTGCTGCAGAAGGCGCCCGGGCACTGCTGGAGGCCGGCAGTGAATTCATGAGCATGCAGCCGATTGTCGTTACCGGCCGGCGCAGCAGCGTGATCCATTGCAATCACAAGCGCACGGTGGTGCGGGAGGGCGATCCGGTGTTTCTGGAATTCGGCTCAGCGTGGCACCGCTACACCGCACCAATGATGCAGACCGTGGTGGCCGGAGCCAGGCCCTCTTCGGAAATGCAGAAGGTTCACGACGGCTGCCGTCGGATTGTGGATACTCTCCTGGCGTCTGCCCGGCCTGGGGTCACCTTTGATCAGGCCGCCCAGGACGCCGAAAAAGCGCTCCAGCCGCTGGCAGGCAAGGTATTTTTCTCCGGCGTGTTTGGCTACACGGTTGGCGCCCAGTTTCCCCCTTCCTGGGTGGAGGGCTCGGGCTTTATCGCCAGGGGCGGCAACATGGAGTTTCGGCCCGGCATGGTCTTCCATCTGCCCATCTGTTTGCGTATCCCGGGGCAGTGGGGCATTGGCTGTAGCGAAACCATTCTGGTTACCGAAAACGGAGCGGAACCGATTACCGACAACCCCTGGACGCTCGGCTAATCCAGTCGCAGATCTGACAGGTAAACGGTTCGCGGCTCGGGCAGACGAACGGCAAAGAGACCTATTCGCCTGATTTTCGACATGTCCATGGTCCGGCTATCCGGAGCGTTTTCAATGGCAGTCAGATTCCGCGTGAAAGTATTGAAGCCGGGGCCAAGGATCAGGCGCGCGTTGTAACGGTCATTGTAGTCATGGTCGCTGCGGTCATGGGCCACGTCATTGATTCGAAGCGTCAGTGCCAGAGGTTCCGTTGAAGGATTGAACAGCGTTATGGTCAGTCTCTCGAAACCCCGCCAGTCGGCTGGCAGGTTATTGAGCGAGACCCCCGAGTAGGTTGCCGTGCCCAGATCGATCTTCAGGCTGTGCGGGTGATTCACTGAATGATTGACAGAGACCGCCAGCCTGCCCGCCCAGAAGGGTTCCGGGTTCTGATGACTGAAGTCATAGAGCAGGGGAAGCTGGTGATGAACCTGCCACTGTCGGGCCGCAACGATCCCGGTCGAGCCCAATTCGAAACACAACAGCAGCGTGGCTGCCGTCGTGATCAGACATTGGCGGGCGGAGGTTCGTTTCCCCGACAGTAATACTGGGCGCCAAGCGATAATCAACCAACCGCCAATCAGGTTGCGCAGCAGATCCCGACCGTCCATGTCGCGGTTGTGGTCGCCCTGGATCAGTTCGATACCAATTCCGATAGCCAGAATTACTGCGGTAATGACCAGCCACAGACGCCAGCCGCTCAACCACAGCCAGGGCCTGAAGGTCAGTGTCAGCAACGCAAAAAGAAGGATGTGGCCAAGGTTCCAGGCCGACTTGAGGAGCGGCCCCGAGGCCCAGTCCGGCCCGCCAATAAACAGGAAGGGCGCAATGAGCAGCGAAGCAGCACCGGCCAGCCATGGTAGTTGCCGGCCGGTGATTGGCATTCCCGGTATGAAACCAGGAATCATCAGCTGCGGCTGGTAACTTCCAGCAGGTGATAGCCGAACTGGGTCTTGATCGGACCGAGGACGGTGTTCACTTCGCCGTTAAATACCGCCTTGTCGAACTCCGGAACCATCTGGCCCGGACCAAAAGAGCCAAGGTCACCGCCATTACGACCGGAGGGGCATGAGGAATGCTGCTTCGCCACTTCGGCAAAGTCCTGCCCGCCTTCAATCGCTTTTTTCAGTTCTTCGCATTTTGCTTCGCTGTCTACCAGAATGTGGCGCGCTGTTGCCTGTGCCATGATCAATGTCCTTGTGTCGGATGAATGGGTACATCAGAACGGGAATGCTGCCCGCACAGCTCGCCAGAGGCAAGCCTTTTTATCCGTGTTTCTGCGGCCTCACGGTCTTGTCTGCAAACCTGTACAATGCCGGCTTTCTTTTCGCCGGCGCCTTGCCGGCCCCACATCGACAGGTTTGTTTCTTGATCTCCACTGCCAATATCACCATGCAATTCGGGGCTAAACCCCTGTTTGAAAACGTCTCCGCCAAATTCGGTAACGGCAACCGCTATGGCCTTATCGGGGCCAACGGTTGTGGCAAGTCCACACTGATGAAAATCCTGGGTGGCGACCTTGAGCCTTCGGCCGGCCAGGTCATGCTGGAGCCCAATGTCCGTCTGGGTAAACTGCGCCAGGACCAGTTTGCCTACGAAGACTGCTCAGTCATCGATACCGTGATCATGGGGCACGAGGAACTCTGGAACGTCAAGAGAGAGCGGGACCGGATCTATTCCCTGCCGGAAATGAGCGAAGAAGACGGCATGGTCGTGGCAGACCTGGAAGTGCAGTTCGCCGAAATGGACGGCTATACCGCCGATGCCCGCGCCGGCGAGCTCTTGCTTGGCCTCGATATCCCGCTGGAGCAGCACAACGGCCCCATGAGTGCGCTGGCACCGGGCTGGAAGCTGCGGGTATTGCTGGCCCAGGCTCTGTTCTCCGATCCTGATGTGTTGCTGCTGGACGAGCCTACCAACCACCTGGACATCAACACCATCCGCTGGCTGGAGAACATTCTGGTGGCCCGTAACAGCACCATGATCATCATCTCCCACGACCGCCACTTCCTGAACAGTGTCTGTACCCACATGGCGGACCTGGACTATGGCGAACTGCGCCTGTTCCCCGGCAACTACGACGAATACATGACTGCCGCCACCCAGGCCCGCGAGCGGATGCTGTCGGATAACGCCAAGAAGAAGGCCCAGATAGCCGAGCTGCAGCAGTTTGTCAGCCGCTTCTCGGCCAACGCCTCCAAGGCCAAACAGGCCACATCGCGCGCCCGCCAGATCGACAAGATCCAGCTGGAAGAGGTGAAGCCCTCAAGCCGCGTGAGCCCGTTTATCCGTTTCGAGCAGGGCAAGAAACTGCACCGCCAGGCGGTGACTTTGAAAAACATGACCAAGGGCTTCGATGACAAGCCGCTGTTCAAGAATCTTAATCTACAGGTCGAGGCCGGCGAGCGAATCGCCATCATTGGCCCCAACGGCATCGGTAAAACCACTCTGCTGCAATGCATGGCCGGCGCTTACACGCCTGACAGCGGCGAGGTGAAGTGGACCGACAGCGCGGAAGTGGGCTACTTCGCCCAGGACCACACGGCAGACTTTGCCGACGATGAGACCCTGACCGACTGGATGTCCCAGTGGACCAAAGGCGGCGAACAACTGGTGCGCGGCACTCTGGGTCGCATGCTGTTCTCCGGCGATGATATTGGCAAATCGGTGCGGGTGATCTCGGGCGGTGAGCAGGGGCGGATGCTGTTCGGCAAGCTGATTCTGCAGAAGCCCAATGTGATGCTGATGGATGAGCCTACGAACCACCTGGATATGGAGTCCATCGAGGCGCTGAACCTGGCGCTGGAGAACTATCCGGGTACACTGATTTTCGTCAGTCATGATCGGGAGTTTGTTTCTTCCCTTGCGACTCGAATTATTGAGCTTAAGGCTGATGGGGTGACTGACTTCAGTGGTTCTTATGATGATTACCTTCGGAGTCAGGGGTACCTCTAAGCATATTGATTCGGGCTTTAGGAGTTTGCGTACGGGTGGGTAGGCCTTTCCAAAACACGCTCCTTGCGGCCCATCCCTGGGGCGCTTGGGCTCCGCCATCCATGGCTCCGCACAGTTTTGGAAAGGCCTACCCACCCGCCCGCTCGTGCCTGTGAGCGGCCTTCGACTAACAAAGGAAAAAGATATGGGCGAGACCGAAATTATCGCTTCAACCCAAAAATGGGTCGAAGACGTCGTCGTCGGCTACAACTTGTGCCCGTTCGCCAAACGGGAACTGGTGCGGAACCGGGTTCGGTTTGTGGTGTCGGAAGCCGAAACGGAAGACGAGCTGTTACAGGCCCTGCACTCGGAGCTTCAGCGGCTGGACGACGAGCCGGAGATTGAAACCACACTGTTGATTCATCCGGCTGTATTGCAGGATTTCGGGCCCTACAATGAATTTCTGGATGCGGCCGATGGTTTGTTGGCGTATCTGGAAATGGAAGGCGTTTACCAGATTGCCAGTTTCCATCCGGATTACCAGTTTGAAGGCACCGCGCCGGATGCGGCGGAGAATTACACGAATCGGTCACCGTTTCCCATGCTACACCTATTAAGGGAAGCGAGTCTGGAAGCCGCGATTGACAGTTATCCGGATGTGGATGGAATACCCGAGCGAAACATCGGATTGATGGAAGAACTGGGCGCGGAGAAGATGCGGAAGATCCTCGTTAACTGCGTGGAGAACTCGCCGGATACAGGGGAGTAGGATCAGGAGCCGGTGGGTAGGGCTTTCCAAAACTGTGCGGAGCCAGGGATGGCGGAGCCCAAGCGTCACATGGATGTGCCGCAAGGAGCGTGTTTTGGAAAGCCCTACCCACCGGCGAATGCACGGATCTGAAGGCCAGAGCGGTTAACTCAGAAATAACGGCACAGTTGTAAACCAGACCAACCAGAAGAGTCACAACAAATGGGACTGCTTTTCGAGCAAATTGACAGCCAACCGTCGGTGATTGGCGAGATCACCCTGCGCCGGCGGCGGATTCCGGCCATTGGTGACCGGGATATCTACGAGGTAAAGCTGGGCGAGGAATTCCTGATGTCCAGCATGTTCGTGGATGCCGAAGTGGCCCTCTCGGATATCGGGCTGGGGGAAACCGAGGGTGACGACCTCAGTGTGGTTGTCGGTGGTCTGGGCCTGGGTTACACCGCGGTTGCGGCGCTCAGGCATGAGCGGGTTGCCGAGTTGCTGGTGGTTGAATACCTGGAGCCGGTCATCGGCTGGCATCAGCAGGAGCTGGTGCCTCTGGGTAAAGATCTGAATGCCGACCCTCGGAACCGCTACGTTCATGGCAGTTTCTTCGATCTTGCGGTTGCAGATCCTGAGGTTGGTGGTTTTGAACCGGAGAATCCCGGCAAACAATTCGATGCCATCCTCCTTGATATCGACCATTCACCCCGGGCGCTTTTGCACGATTCCAGTGCCAGCTTCTACACCGCCAACAACCTGCGTCTGATGGCCCGGCAACTGAAGCCCCGAGGGGTGTTTGCCATGTGGTCGAACGAGGGCGAGGATGACGAGTTCATGGCCGTTCTCAACGAGGTGTTCACCGATGTGGCCTGCCATGTCGTATCCTTCTTCAATCCATTTCAGAACAGGGAATCGTTCAACACCGTGTATGTGGCCCGCAAGCCGGGTTGAGAAACCGGAGTCTGTATGTCTTTGACCACGCACCGCAGCCGACCCTTCAGCTCCAGCCAGCGTCTGCCTAAGCCGGATCAGCCGCCGGTGCTGCATGAACCGAACGAGGCCGGGGCGTTGCTGGCGGAGTTTATCCATCGCCACCCTCGCTTGCTGATTCTGACCGGTGCTGGGGTCAGTACGGATTCCGGTATTCCGGACTACCGGGATGGCGATGGCGCCTGGAAGCGCAAGCAGCCGGTTCAGCACAAGGCGTTCATGGAAGATGTTTACACCCGCCAACGCTACTGGGGTCGCAGCCTGATTGGCTGGCCGGTGATGCGTAATGCCAGGCCCAACCCTTCCCATCATTACATCTCAGACCTGGAACTGCTCAACCACAGCAGCCTGGTGGTTACCCAGAACGTGGATCGGTTGCACCAGAAGGCAGGCACCCGGGCGGTGACGGATCTGCACGGGCGGGCCGATGAGGTGGTGTGCATGAGTTGCGACTACCGCTGCCCTCGGGATGAAGTGCACGATCGCTGCGCGGATCTGAACCCGGGGTTCCAGAAGTATACCGCCGATACGGCACCGGATGGCGACGCCGATCTGGATGTGGATTTCGAGGATTTCCGGCTGGCGGACTGTCCGAAGTGCGAGGGGATTCTGAAGCCGGATGTGGTGTTCTTTGGTGACTTTGTTCCCAAAGACCGGGTGTATTCGGCCCTGGATACGCTCAAAGCCAGTGATGGCCTTCTGGTGATTGGTTCGTCGTTGATGGTGTATTCCGGCTTCCGTTTCTGCCGGTACGCCAACGAGTGGAACAAGCCCATTGCCACCCTGAATCTGGGGCGGACACGGGCGGAGGATCTGGTGGATCTGAAACTGAACGCAAGGATCGGGGAGACCCTGAAGGCCTCCCTCGATCAGTTATAGCGGTGGTTACATCAGGTTGTAGATAAATACTACAGCCACGGCAACCGGGGTAATGAACCGCACAGTGATCAGCCACAGGTTGAACATGCCCGGGGACAGCGCCAGTTCTTTCTTCATGGCCTCGCGCGACATCACCCAGCCTGCAAACAGGGCAACCAGCAAGCCGCCCAGGGGCAGCATGATGTTGGCAGTGAAGAAGTCCAGCAGGTCGAAAATGGTCTTGCCTTCCAGCATAGGCACAAAGCCCAGGGGTGCGAAGTCGGACCAGAGGTTCAGGGACAGAATCGAGGCGATACCCAGTCCCCAGCAGACAAAACCTGCGCCCAGTGTGCTGACGGTGCGGTTCATGCCTTTACGCTCCTCCAGCCATTCCACAATGGGCTCCAGCAGTGAAATCCCTGATGTCCAGGCGGCGAAGATCAGCAATACGAAAAACAGGGTGCCGAACAGGGAGCCCATGGGCATCTGGCCGAAGGCCAGCGGCAGGGTCTGGAAGATCAGCCCCGGGCCAGCGCCTGGTTCAAGACCATTGGCGAACACGATCGGGAAAATGGCCAGGCCTGCGAGCAGCGCCACACCGGTGTCGATGACCGACACAGTGATGGAGGTCTTGGCAATGGAAATATTCTTGGGCAGGTAGGAGCCGTAGGCCATCATCACCGCCATACCCAGGCTCAGGGTGAAGAATGCGTGGCCCAGCGCCACCAGGATCCCGGACGTTGTTAGCTTGGAGAAATCCGGCTGAAACAGGAACGCCGCAGCCTGGGCAAAGTGCCCGGTTGTCATCGCATAGCCCACAACAATCAACAGAAGCACGAACAGGGCCGGCATCAGGATGCTGACCGCCCGCTCAAGGCCCGAGCGAACACCCCGCACGACCACAACCATCACCAGCGCCATGAACAGAGTATGCCAGGCGAGCAGGGTGGTGGGATCACTGAGAAGTCCGGAGAAGATGGCTCCGACGGCGTCGGCAGTCTGGCCGGTAAGTTGGCCGCTGGCGGTTGTGCCCACGTAGGAAATGGCCCAGCCCCCAATGACCGAATAGAACGAGAGAATCAGGAAGCCCGCCAGAATACCGATGGCACCAACCAGCTTCCAGGCCGGGTTGAGGCGGTCCCGTTCGGCAATCAGGCTCAGGCTCTTGACGGGGCTTCGGCCACCGCGACGGCCAATCATGACTTCCGCCATCATGATGGGAATACCGACGACTGCGATGCACAGCAGATACACCAGCACGAAGGCGCCGCCCCCGTTTTCGCCGGTCACGTAGGGAAACTTCCAGATATTGCCAAGGCCCACGGCGGAACCGGTAGCGGCAAGAATAAAGGCCAGGCGTGATGACCAGAGCCCGCGTTGGGCGTTTGAACCTTCAAGCGCCGCAGAGGAGCCTTCGAGCGCCCCAGAATGGCTGGCGGAATCTGATGAAGTAACAGACATAACTATCTCCCGGAGTATTTGTTTTTGTATCAGGGTTTAAGAGGGAAGCTGCAGCTATCTGCAGCTTCCTGAGGGGTGCGCCGGTGTCAGCTCAGCCGGTGCGAGCCAACCGCTCGGGCGCCAGGCTGGCTCCGGCGGTGTGCTTTTTGAACCGTTCTTCGGCCAGTTCGTTGGCGATCTCCCCGGTGGGGCGCCCCGAGCGGTCGGAACGGTTGAAGATTTCGGTCAGGGTGTCGCCAATGGTCTCAACGTGGGCACGAACCGTTTCCGGTGTGGCCCCGGTGCGCTCGTAGAACACATCGATGATGCCACCGGCGTTAATGGCAAAATCCGGTGCATAGAGAATGCCCCGGTCCCGCAGCATGGCATCGTGCTCCGGGTGTTCCAGCAGATTGTTGGCGGCGCCGGCGACAATGCGGGCCTGCAGTAGGGGAATGCTGTTGTCGTTCAATACCGCGCCCATGGCGCAGGGCGCAACCACGTCTACCGGCAGGGACAGAATGTCCTCGGCCGCTGCCGGTCTGGCCCCCAGCTGATCCACCGCCCGCTGCATATTGTCCTCGTGGATGTCATACACCCAGAGTTCAGCGCCGGCGTCCCTCAGGTGTCTGGCCAGCCGGAAGCCGACATTGCCGATGCCCTGGATGGCCACCTTCAACCCGTTCAGGTTTTCGCGGCCGAGTTTGTGTTTTACCGCTGCTTTCAGGCCGATAAAGGTGCCGTAGGCGGTTGCCGGTGATGGATCGCCGTTGCTGGGGTTGCCGTCGAATCCGGTGCGTGAGGCAATTCCGGCCACGTGGCGCGTATGCCGGCCCATTACCTTGAGGTCGGGTACGCTGGTGCCGGAGTCTTCCGCCGCAATGTACTGCCCGCCAAGACTTTCCAGATGACGCCCCATGGCCTCCATCAGCGCTTCGGTTTTCTGTTTGCGCGGGTCACCAATAATCACCGATTTGCCGCCACCCAGATCCAGATTGGCCAGGGCGGATTTGTAGGTCATGCCCCGTGACAGTCGCAGGACATCGCGCAGGGCTTCTTCATCAGAGGCATAGGGAAACATCCGGCAGCCGCCCAGTGCAGGGCCGCGGGAGGTGTTATGGATAGCAACTATGGCCTTGAGACCGGTTTCGGGATCGCAGAAAAAGGACAGATGTTCGTGGTTATCGAACTCGGGATGGCTGAATAGCATTGTGAAATCCTTTCCCACTGGGCCGGATCTCGGCGTGAGCGGGTATCTTGTTCTTGTCGACCGGCTTATGGCCGGCGTTCCGATTTCAGGTGTCCGATATTTCCATCGGGATTTCCGATGGAGGATGCCCTTTTGGGGCTGGACGAAAAACAAACTAGCCGCAATTGACGTTAACGTCAACATGCAAAAGTGAACGATTAGAAACAGGCGGCATATGCTGTCCCGGCTTATCGTAAAACGGTTCCAGCAATCATGGGGTTACCGGCTCTGGTTAAATTATAATCAATACAGGGTGTCTTTCTCAGATTTGCTCAGAGGAGGTGAATCATGAAACGGCTCTTTTATCTTGTGGACTCCATCGACAGTCTCGACGAAATCTCACAAGACCTTCACGAACGCGGGATTACAGACTGGCGTTTTCACATTGTCAGCAAGGATGAAGCCGGCCTGTATACCCATCGACTGCATTCAGCCAGTGTGCTGGACAGGACCGATCTGCCAAGGTTTGTTGAGCGCGGCATGATCATTGGCGCACTTTTCACACTGTTTTTCGTCGTACCCCTGGCAACCTGGGGAGGTCTTGGGTGGCCACTCGCAGCCTATGTGGCCATGGGTGCGTTCGCCATCATTGCAGGCGGCTGGCTCGGGGGCTTTGGCGGCATTGGTACCGAGAACTACCGAATCCGCAAATACCACAGTGACATTGAGGCTGGCCGTCATCTGGTCATGGTTGACGTGCCACGGCCCGACTTACAACAGATGAAGCGCCTGATGGCCCGGAATCATCCGGAAGCAGAATTGCAGGGCGAGGGCAGCAGTTTCAACAATCCGTTTGCAGCAGGAGACGGACGCATACACCTCGTCCATTAGTCTCAGATTTGGTGGTTTCTTCGGGAACTACCTATACGCCTATCGGGGAAACTGGCCTAGTTTCCCCTGATGTCTGTCGCTTCCTATCCTTATCAGCTGCAGCCGGCCCGGGTGCGGGTGGAGTTCTTCCGGCTACTTCCCATCTCATTGTTTGTGGTGGCGTTTGGCGCTGCCTTCGGTTTGGCAGCTACCCAGAAAGGCCTTGAACCGCTACAGGCCGTGCTGATGAGTGCCACGGTCTTTGCCGGGGCGTCCCAGTTTGCAGCCGTCGACATGTGGGGCGCCGAAGTATCTGTCCTCCCGATGATTGCTGTGGTCTTCGCCATCAACTCCCGCCACCTGCTCATGGGCGCTTCGTTGTACCCGATGCTGAGGGACGTCTCGCCGGGTAAGCGCTATGGTCTGTTGCTGCTGCTGACAGACGCCAACTGGGCTGTCTCTGCCCAGGAATATCAGAGTGGCCGGCGCAACCTGGAGGTGATCCTCGGTGGTGGCCTGGCGCTGTGGCTGGCCTGGATTATCGGCACGGGCCTGGGTGTCTACTTTGGTGGGCTGCTACAGAATCCCAAAGCCCTCGGGCTGGACATGGTCCTCGGCTGCTTCCTGCTGGCAATGGCGTTGGGCGGGAAAAAGTCCCCAAGGGTACTACTAGCCTGGGCCGTTGCGGCGTTGGCCTCATTGGCGGCCTGGCGATGGCTACCACCCAACACCCATGTGGTGGTCGGTGCCCTGGCGGGCGGCGCGATTGGCTTCTTCTGGCTTGAACGCAAGCAAGCTGCAGGTGTGGAGGGAAGCGACCATGACTGTTGAAACCACCACGGCCGGCATTCTGTTCCTGATTGCGGTCATGACGGCCGTCACACTGGTGACTCGCTTCGGTGGGGCGTTCGTTATGTCGTTCGTGAAGATCAATCCGCGGATTGAGAGCTTCATCAATACCATGGCCAGCTCAGTCCTGATTGCCATTATCGTGCCCATGGCGGTGACTGGTGACGCCGGAGCACTGGCGGCCCTTATCACGACTGCCGTTACCATGCTGGTATTACGCAAGCCTCTGCCGGCCATTGCAGCCGGCATTGCTGCCGCCGGTATCGTTCGTTATCTGACCTGACCTCTCGAATCTGAAGTGCTTAAAAACTGCTCAAGTCTGGCGTCTCCCGGCCGATACACCTGTGTAGTGATTACAGGTACCCAAAGCCATGATTTCCTCCAGCCAGATTTCGCTTTTCCAGGACAGTTCCCGCCAGGTATCGGCTTTCGACAGCACCCAACTGCGCATTAGCCGACAAGCGCCGGCTGCGCCCCAGGCCAACGCGAATGCAGTGGGCTCAGAGCTGACACTTATGCGCCAGGCCGCCTACCGTTACAGCAGCCAGGAGCAACTCGCTTTCAGCGGCAGCAGTACGGTAACCGGCAACGGTCAGCAGAGCGTGTTCACCAGTGCCCAGCTCGCCGAGAAAACCTCGGAGCTGTTTCTGATGGGCCGACAGGCGCTGAGTGTGAGCCGTGCGGCTCTGGGCGGTGATGCCGGCGTCGAGGGTCGCGGCAGCCTCTCAGTTTCAGCCGGGCGCTACATGTTCTACTCGGAGAGCGAATCCAGAAGCTTTGCCTCCACCGGCACCATAAGCCTCGAAAACGGCGAAACCATTGATTTCACACTTTCCCTGCGACAGTCCCAGTCCCGAACCTACGAGTACTCGGAGCTGGTCCAGATCCAGGAGCGGCCGCTCACCGATCCTCTGGTGATAAACTTCGGCAATGCTACCGCGCGCCTGACTGACACGCTGTTTGAATTCGATCTGAACGGTGATGGAGAAACCGGCCAGTTCGCCTCCCTGGGCAGCGGCAGCGGCTACCTGGTGCTGGACCGCAATGGCAACGGCAAGGTGGACGATGGCACTGAACTTTTCGGTCCCCGGAGCGGTTCCGGTTTCGGCGAACTGGCCAGGTTCGACGACGACGGCAACCGCTGGATAGATGCCAATGATGAGATCTTTGAGTCGCTGTCCGTTTGGGTGCAAACCGCGGATGGCTCGCAGGCTCTCAAATCCCTTGGCGAGGTCGGGGTTCAGGCCCTATACGTGGACAATGTCGAAGACCGCTTCACCCTCGCCAACAGCCAGGGTGTACCCCTCGGCCAGATCAAGAGTTCCGGCATTTACCTGACCACCGACGGTGAGGTCCGCACCCTGGAGGAAATGGACCTCGCGGAGCAGAACACCGCCGACGCGCCGGCTGCGGAGACTGTGCTGAGTAGCGATCGTGGTTCGCCGGATCGGGGTGGTAACGGCCTTGTCGAGGCGCGGGTGGAGGCGATCCGCTCGGCGCTTGAGAAGCTCAACGAAATCCGCGAGAAGCAGAAGGCGTTTATCGAAGAGTCGAAAGAATCCGGCAAGCCCGAGTCGCCGATCGTGGATTACCTGAAGCTGATCGACAAGATGCGTTTGGAAATGCTGAATAGCCAGGACGAAAAGAAGCAGGCGGCGAGCCGGTATCTGGAGTTTGCCAGCTTGTAGCGATCGACTCCGAGGCAGGGCCGGTCGGGGGCAAGGCTCCCAAAAATGTGCGGAGCCAGGGATGGCGGAGCCAAGCGTACACGGACGTATTCACAGCGTTTTTTGGGAGCCTTGCCCCCGGCCGGACCGTCTGTTTACTCCATGGAGGGCTTGGGCATCGGATTGGGGTTTCTTAGCGCTAATTCGCCGATGCCCGGCAATTTGACCCCCAAAGCCAGCGGATTGATACCGAAGGAAAGGCCCAGAAGATTCAACTCCAGGCCTTCCCGAATACCCGCTAGTACACCAAAGTACCCGCCCAACGAGAACTGATAGCCAGTGCCACCCGGAACCTCTGCTATCACTCGGTCGCCGAGGAAGTCCTTACCAATGGCATGGTTGGGCAAGGCAACATCCAGCCCCGGAACGTCCCGTATTACCCAGGCCACGAAGGTATTGCTGTTCGGGCCGGGCCAGGCTTCATATTCGGTCGGGTAGGGGTAGGATTCCACCGCCTGGTAGATGTCGGGAATAAGCTTTTCGGCCTCTTCACCGCGGATGTCGGCATAGAGTTCCGGTTTCGCTCCGTACCAGTGCCTGTCCGGCTCACCCGGGCGGGAATTGACCACGTAGCTGCGCCATCCGGTTACCTCATGAACACGGTAGTGGCTGGCGCCTTTTTCCTTGGTGGCTATCCAGGTATGGACGGCAAAGTAACCCCGCCAACTCCAGGCCCGGGCGCCATACACCTGAACGATGGCTTCCTCGGCCTGCTCTGGCAAAGGCGCAATCCGGGCACTCTCCCGGGTTGCTGTTTGCCAGCTCTCAGCCCCCTGCAGGCTTCCGCTCGTGGCAAGCAGGATCGGGCCGGACAGCAGCAGGAGTACGGCACCGACCAACCAGCCGGTGTATTTCAGAAATCGTTTCATGAACCCAGTCCCAAGCGTGAGGATATCCGGAACCCTTTGGCCGTAGAAAGTTCCGGATCACTGTATTGATTGTAGCGAACAGATACGTCACCCGTTAGTTGGCGGATGAGGACGGCGCTGGGCCTTGGTTTGCCGGCATCAGGCTTCTCTTCTAGGCTCAAAGATACAAGCTGCAAGTTTCAGGAGGGTTTTATGTCTGACCATCACGTGTACAAAAAAGTGGAAATTGTCGGTTCTTCGAAGAAAAGCATTGAAGATGCAATCGAAAACGCACTTGAGGAATGTGGAAAAAGCGTCCGCAACATGGAGTGGTTTGAGGTAACCGAAACCCGAGGCCATATCGTTGACGGCAAGGTCGGTCACTACCAGGTCGTGATGAAAGTCGGGTTTCGTATCGCTAACAGTTGAGTTTGGTAAGGATGGTTGTCCGGGAGGTGCTACATGCCCGATACCAACGGTGCCTTGTTACTTGTGGATATTCAGAACGACTTCTGTGAAGGCGGAAGCCTTGCTGTTCCGGGCGCCAGTGAGATCCTGACCGTGGTAAATAGCCTGATTGGTGAAGCCTCGGACGGAGGCCAGATGATAATTGCCAGCCGCGACTGGCATACCGTCGACCATGCCAGTTTTGAGGCGCGAGGCGGCCCCTGGCCGCCCCACTGCATTCAGGATACTGAAGGAGCGGCGTTTCATCCTGGTATGCAGCTACCTGAGGATGCGGTTCGGGTGAGCAAGGGCACCGGTTTTGACACCGATGCCTATTCGGCCTTTGACGGAACCCAACTGGACACATTCCTGGATCGCCACGGTATCCGCTACCTCAGGATTGCGGGGCTGGCCCTGGATGTCTGTGTTCGGGCTACGGTTCTGGATGGGCTGAAATACGGTTTCGATATCGAGCTGATTGCCAACGGCACCCGGGCGGTTGATCAGGAAGGCGCTTCCAAGGTGCTTGAGGAACTCCGGGCCGCAGGTGCAGCCATAGGCTGAATTTTCCGGGAAATGTGAGGAGGAACTTTGATTAAACAGGAAGATCTTCCTCTGATGGTGGATCTGTACGAGTTGGCCATGGCCCAGGCCTACTGGGCCGAAGGCATGGCTGACACGGCTGTTTTCAGCCTGTTTTTCCGGGAATTGCCAGAGAACCGTAATTTTGTTCTCGCCTGTGGCCAGCGGCATATCGCCGAGCTTATCGGTCAACTGCGGTTTACCGAAGACCACATAGATCGGCTGCGGCAACTGAATCGTTTTCAGCCGGAGTTTCTGGACTGGCTCAGGGGATTTCGCTTTAGCGGCAGTATCCGTGCTGTAGAAGAGGGAATGCCACTGTTTCCGCAGGAACCGATTCTGGAAGTTACCGCGCCGATTGCTGAGGCGCAGCTTCTGGAAAGCCTGATCATGAATTATGTCCATCTGGAGTCAGTTCTGGCGTCCAAGTCGGTTCGCCTGACGTTTGCCGCTGACGGCAAGCCGGTGGTGGATTTTGGCATGCGAAGGATGCATGGCCTGGATTCTGCCCACAGGGGAGTAAGGGCCTACCGGTTGGCGGGACTGGCCGGTACCAGCAATGTCCTTGCCGGGCTGGATTATGGCCTGGACGTCAGTGGCACTATGGCGCACAGCTTTGTGCAGGCTTACCCGGACGAAATGGAGGCGTTCAAGGTGTATGCGCGGTTGTATCCGGGCACCACCCTCCTTGTTGACACCTACGACACTCGGCGTGCGGTGAGGCGAATTGTTGACTGGCTCCGGCAGGAGCCCGATGTGCGCATTGGAGGAATCCGGATCGATTCCGGAGATCTTGAGCAAGAATCCAGGGATTGCCGGAAAATACTCGACGATGCAGGCTTCAGGGGCATCAAGATTATGGCCAGCGGCGGCCTGGACGAATATCGGATTGCCGCGCTTCTGCAGGCGGGTGCTCCCATTGATGGCTTTGGTGTCGGTACCGCTATCGGCGCAGCGAATGACGCCCCCGCCCTTGAATTGGCCTACAAATTAACCGAGTACGCGGGTGAACCGAAGATGAAGAACTCTTCGGGCAAGACCTCCTGGCCGGGCCCAAAGCAAGTATTCCGGCAGTTCGATGGCAGTGGTCTGGCCAGGGGCGACGTCATTGCAGGGATTGGCGAACAGGTTGATGGTTCGCCACTACTGGAGACCGTTATGACGAATGGAGCGCTGTTACCCGGCTTTCCGGCTCCCCTTGATGACCTGGTATCACGAGCCAGTGACGCCGTAGCCGCTCTGCCCAGACCCTTCAAAGCGTTGCAGCCGGCAGAGGCGTTTCCTGTGGAATTCACCGAATACCTGCAGAATCTGCAGGCTGAAACCCTCAGGCAAGTCGCTGTCTGACCCATCCATTATGGGTTCGGCCGGACTCAGACGCCTCTGATGGTTCGGTGCCGGATGGACGAAGCCAGCTGGTTCATCAGTTCCCGGGCCTCGCCCTCATGCAGGCTGTGGCATTTGTCCTGCAGTACCCGGCGGTCATGGTTGGATGAAGCGCTGGAGACGTCTTTGAGCAGATCCAGATACTGGCAGGCCGCCAGGTGGGCCTTGATCTCGGCATCGATGAGCCGGGTCACCAGTTCTTCGACGGATTCGGTACAGAAGGGGCGGTTCCGGTTCAACAGATTGCGTGCCTCCAGGGCGGCATTGCGGGCTTCCAACCTCAGTTCACCGGCGGCTTCGCCGGCTTCAACCGCCCTGAGGAACATGCCCAGGCGTTCGTGGAGATGCCAAACCTGGGGCCAGATCTTGCTGTAGGCTTCCACTTCAGTGTGGTAGCGGGCTTCCTCGACCGACGAGCCCGCCACGCCGTTACCCGCCTCACCGGGACGGTTGAATTGCGCGACCCGTATGTCGTCAACCTCCCGCCACAGTGTGTCAGATCGCTCGCGCAGCGCTGCCATCTGATCCTGGTGGCGGCGCCGTGCTCCCGAGCCGAGAAACAGCGCGATGAGCGCAAGCACCAGAGCCCCCGCACCCAGCAGCAGAGGGAGGCTGTCTGCCGATATCATGTTCCATAATGGGTCTGTATCCATAGTCTCTGACCCCCGCGCAATTCCTGTATGGTAATTCAGTATAGAAGCTAATCCTGCTCCTGCTGACGGAAGGGCAGAACGGATTTGGCGTCTTCGAAATAACCGAGCACGTGTTCCGCTTCTTCGTGGGTGAAGTTCTCGATGGCCTCGCGGAAGCCGGGGTGCCGAATTCCATGCCATGAATGGGTAATTACCGGCTCAAAGCCACGTACCAGTTTGTGTTCACCCTGGGCGCCAGCGTCGATATGGCTCAGCCCCAGGTCCATAGCCAGTTCGATGCCCTGGTAATAACAGGTTTCGAAGTGCAGGTGGTTGTATTCGTCCAGGCATCCCCAGTAGCGCCCATAGAGGGTGGTTTTGCCCGCCAGAAACAGGGCTCCGGCAATCATTTCGTCTTCGTGCTCGGCGATGACCAGGTGCACATGCTCGGGTAACTGCTCCAGAAGCAGTTCAAAGAAGCGCCTGTTCAGGTAAGGCCGCTGGCCCCGTTTCAGGTAGGTGGCCCGGTAAAATACGTAGAAGGCAGACAGCACATGTTCCGGAATGCCCCGGCCGTGGAAGCGGGTAAAGGAAATGCCCTGTTCGGCAACCTGGCGGCGCTCCTTGCGTATGGATTTTCGCTTGCGGGAAGTCAGCGCTGCCAGAAAACCATCAAAGTTCCCGTAACCGTGGTTGTGCCAGTGGAACTGGCATCCGATCCGGTGCAACTCCCGGTCGTGGTGGAGCAGTTTCTGGTCCTCGCTGTCGGGGAACAGAAGGTGCCAGGAGTGGGCGCCCAGTTTGTCGGTCAGCGTGTCCAGAAGGTCATGAATCTGTTCTGGTGTCAGTTGTTCTCGCAGGCCCGGATCCAGCAGCAACCGGGGGCCGGCAGAGGGCGTAAACGGGATGGCGATCAACAGCTTAGGGTAATAGGCAAGGCCATGTCGCTGGTAGGCATCGGCCCAGGCCCAGTCAAAAACGTATTCACCCATGGAGTGGCTTTTCAGGTAAGCCGGTGCCAGGCCGACGATTCTGCCATCCGACTTGAACACCAGGTGTTTCGGAGACCAGCCTGTGGCTGCCGATGTGCATCCGGACTCTTCCAGAGCCTGGAAGAACTCGTAGCGAAGAAAAGGGTTGGTGCATCCTGCCAGTCGCTCCCACTCTCGTGCGGGAATGTCATTGATACTGGAACAGGTTTCCAGGGAAAAAGTCGCTGGTCCGGATTCTGGCATGGTGCGGGAAAACTCCTTTGTGTACCCGATACCATACGTCAGAACACAGGTTCTGATCATCCTTCATCACGCTCTAAAGCCCGGGATACGCCTGTGTAAAGGTTCTGCAAAGTGGGAAAGGCTGAATCAGCGACTTGCCTCGAGCGTGTTAGACTTCAGGCAGCAACGGTGGCCGGCACGACAGGTGGAGAGGCAAGATGCAGAACAGGGTGTTACTGGTCGAAGACGATGATGAACTGCGGGAACTGCTTGCCCGTTACCTGACCAATCAGGGTTTCACCGTCCGCGAGGCAGCAAACGGGCGGGACGGATTGGCTCTGGCGCTTGGCCAGGGCTGCGATATCGTCGTGCTCGACATTATGCTGCCGGACATCAGCGGCCTTGAGGTTTTGCGGGAATTGAGGGCAGAGACTCATCTGCCGGTTGTGCTGCTGACGGCCCGGGGCGATGAAACCGACAGGATCGTGGGCTTTGAAGTCGGTGCCGATGACTATATTCCCAAGCCTTGCAACCCACGGGAACTGGTGGCTCGCCTGCAGGCACTGTTGCGACGGATTGCCTGGGACCAGAAAACCGAAGTCCATGCTGCCCGGACCTATGGTGACCTGAGGGTCGAGCCCGGTCATCGCCGGATATACCAGAACGATGTTGTCATGGAGCTGACGGCCACCGAATACGAAGTTCTGCAAGTGCTTCTCGCGCACGCAGGCAGCGTGGTCCGCAAAACCGATCTCATGCAGTGGGCCCTTGGCCGCCGGCTGGAGGCATACGACCGCACCCTTGATATGCACATCAGTAACCTTCGCAAGAAGCTGGGGAACGACGATCCGCCCCGTATCGAAACCGTTCGCGGGCTGGGTTACAGCTATCGGGTGCCTGAATGAAGCAGCGGCCCATGTTCCCCCTGTTCTGGCGGATCTTCCTCTCGATCTGGCTGGCCATGGCGGTCACCGTGGTGGCCAGCAATCTGGCAACCAGAATGCTTCTCGACCGGGAACGGGAGGCGATCGAGCGGCAGGCAGGTCTCAGGGATCTGGCCGAAGAGGCGATCGCAATCCGTGAGTCCGGTGATCGAGGTGCTGCCTGGCGCTTTCTGCGGGATGAGGGCGAGCGCCTTGAACTGTTTCTGGTGCTGCTCGAACAGGATGAGAACGATGGCAAGCTGCCTTCGTTCATTCGCGACCGCATGAAATCCGGATGGTATCCGCAGAAACCGGCGGTTCTGGACGTTGGCAGCGGTTACAGGTTGGTGGCCTGGCCCCGGGTGCAGGGCGCTGGCTGGCTCAACCCCAGGTTCTTCCGGGCTATAGAGTTCGGGCTGGCCTTGCTGATGATTTCCCTGGCGTGCTGGTGGATCGCCCGCCTGGTATCAAGGCCGCTGCGGCATATGGAGAGCACGGCCCGGGCGATTGCGGGCGGGGATAACTCTCTCAGGGTCAGTGATGAGATCGCACAGCGCAGGGATGAGGTTGGGCAGTTGGCGACCGCCTTCAATGCCATGACAGAGCAGCTGTGCAGCCTTCTGGATCGTCAGAAATACCTGCTCCGGGATATTTCCCACGATCTCCGAACGCCGCTCACCCGCCAGCGTATCGCCATTGAACTGGCGAACGAGTCCGGCGCTGATGAGGAGCTGATGGCCAGTATCCTGCGCCAGAACGAGCGGCTTGAAACCATGACCGGACAGATCCTGACCCTGTACCGGGTGACTGACGCTGGCGGTGATATTGAGCGGGAACCCCTGAGGCCCGTGCACGTAATCAACCAGGTGCTCCAGGATGCTGCAGACTACGCCGAACACCAGGGTGTGGACTGCAAGCTGGTTGTGTCACAGGAAAGCGCACGAGTATCCGTTCTCGGCGACGAGGGCCTTCTACAGCGAGCCATCGACAATATCCTGCAAAATGCCCTTGATCATACGCCGCCGGGCAGGGCCGTCCATCTGGGTGTGACGGTCTCAGGTGGCTGGCTCAGTCTGGCGGTGGATGACGAAGGGCCGGGCGTCCCGCCGGAGCTTATGGATCAGCTTTTCGAGCCGTTTTTCAGGGCCGATAAGTCCCGCGGAGGCAAAGGCTGGGGACTGGGGCTGGCTATTGCCAGGGACATCGTTGCTGCCCACGATGGTTCAATAGCAGCAGAGGCCGGTGAGCGTGGTGGCTTAAGGGTGACGGTTCGTCTGCCGGTGTTTTTCGGGGGCGGCTGATTCGGGCTCCGAATCGGAGGGTTTCAGTTTCTCTGCCCCTGAAAAGTCGATACCCTCCTGCAACTCGTCCTCGTCAAAGCGGATTCCGCAGGCTGCTTTGCGAATTTTTGCGGGTTTGGCAGTGCCCGGGTTGTTGTACTCGCCGTCAGAGGCCATAGGTCGTTGTCCATGAAAAAAGATTACCCCGTTCCCGCAGGATACCTTGAGCGTGAAACGGAAGTGAAGAAAAGCCGGTTCATTGCTCGGGTGGCCCCGGTGGGTTCCCGGGAGGAAGTAAAGGAGTGGCTGGAGCAGGCGCATCAGGATCATCCGGACGCCCGTCATATCTGCTGGGCCTACCAGATCGGCCGCCCCGGTTCTGCCGCCGAGGCCGCCATGAACGACGATGGCGAACCCTCCGGAACGGCAGGCAAGCCGATTCTGAATGTGATTCAGCACAAGGATATGGGTGATGTCCTGGTGATGGTGATCCGGTACTTTGGCGGTATCAAGCTGGGTGCCGGCGGACTGGTGCGGGCCTATGCCGGGGCAGCAGAGAGTGTTCTGTCAGCGGTTGACCGCGTGGTGCAGAAACCCATGACGGATGTGCTGGTTTCCCTCTCCTTTGCCGATGAACAGCCCCTGCGCCATTGGTGTGAGGTTAACGGTGCATCGGTGGAGTCTGTCGATTATGGGGCATCCGTTCGTGCGCGGGTACTGGTTCCGGAGGACTGCCAGGCAGAGTTCGGGGCTTTCTGCGATGCCCATAAGCTGGATTACAGTTTTGAAAGATGATGGATCCAGGGGGCATCGTCACACGTCTGCTACGCGTATACTGTTTAAAGAGCGTTCTTCTGAATTGAGGGCAGAAATCATGATGCGTTTTCTGATGTTGGCGGTTGTTACATTGGCCATGACCGGTTGCGCCAGCAATGTAGTGACCGACTATAACTCGTCCGTGGTTTTTGGAAATTATTCATCCTGGGCGTTTGCCAGTGGTAACGGCTCGTCATCCTTTACCTCGCTCGACGGCACTCGGGTGCGCAGTGCCGTTGAGCGAGAGCTGAATCGCAAAGCGCTGAAACAGGTCCCTGAGGCAGAGGCCGACTTGCTGGTGAGCTGGCAGATCGTGCCCGAGGAGCGTCTTGAGCAGACGGGACTGGGACTGGGTTTTGGTTTCGGCAGCGGTAACTTCGGCTGGGCCCTGTCCGCACCGCCCCCGGTGCGTGAAATTGAAGAGGGAAAATTGGTTGTAGAGCTGGCAGACAGCAAGTCGAAAGAAGTTGTCTGGCGGGCCGCCAGCCGTCGCTATCTGAATGAAAACCAGTCACCCGAGACCCGCAGGGAACTGATTGACGAGGTCGTGGCTGAAATGTTTACCAAGTACCCTCCCGGTCTTGATTGAAAGGCCGGGCAAGACCGGAATAGCACGGAGACGGAATGAAGAAGCGATCCGAGGGCGGTCTGGTTTTTTCGACCGAGCAGGGGCGTATGTGCCCGGATTGTCGCAACCCGGTGAATGAATGCACCTGCACTGCGCCATCACGGCCCGCCGGAGACGGTATCGTAAGGGTGAGCCGGGAAACCAAAGGTCGTAAAGGCAAGGGTGTCACCCTGATTACCGGCATCCCGCTGGATGACAAAGAACTCAAAGCCTATGCCAAGGTGTTGAAAGCGAAATGCGGCACCGGAGGCACGGTAAAAGACGGCGTGGTCGAAATCCAGGGCGACCAGAGAGATCTTCTGATTCCATTGCTGGAACAGAAGGGGTGGACGGTCAAGCGCGCTGGTGGCTAATGGTATAACACGCAATTCCCCCTTGCTCACGTTACAATAGAGCCCTCGAACAACGAATCCCGAGTTTTACATCAACCGGAATCTGGCCGGAAATCCCCGGGGTATATCCCTGGGGATGGCAGGATCCGTTCGACCGGAGGCAAGCATGCATATACTGGTTTTGGGCGCAGGCGTTGTGGGCATTACCACGGCCTGGTATCTGCAAAAGCAGGGACACCAGGTCACCGTGGTTGATCGCCAGAATCAGGCCGGCCTGGAAACCAGTTATGCCAATGGTGGTCAGATCTCGGTATCCCATGCCGAGCCCTGGGCCAATCCATCAGCCCCCCTGAAAGTGTTGAAATGGCTGACCAGACTGGACGCGCCGTTACTGTTCCGGCCAAAGCTGGATCCGGACCAGTGGCGCTGGGCGCTTTCTTTCCTGGGACAATGCACGTCGGCCAGGGCCGCTCACAATATCCGCCAGATAGTGAACCTTGGCACCTACAGCCGAAGCCAGTTGCAGGCTCTGCGTAAGGAAGCCGGCATAGAGTACGACCACCTCGAGAAGGGGATCCTGCATTTCTACACCAATCCCGCCGAGTTTGATGGCGCCATGGCGCCTACCCGGATCATGCAGGATCTGGGTTGTGACCGGCAGGTTATTGATGCCGATCGGGCGGTTGAACTCGAGCCGGCACTCAAGCCGATCCGCAATCGGATCGCTGGGGCAACCTACACCTCTGAAGACGAATCCGGTGATGCGCGGTTGTTCACACAGAATCTGGCCACCCGTTGCGCGGAAGCCGGGGTGGAGTTCCGCTACGGCACAGAAATTCTGAGTTTTGAGCGCGCCGGAGAGCGGGTGCTTGGGGTCCAGACTCTCCGTGAAGGCCATCATGAGACGCTCCGAGCGGATGCCTATGTACTTAGTATGGGCAGCTTCAGTGCAGCTCTGGCCCGGCAGCTGGGTATTTTCCTCAACATATACCCGGCCAAGGGCTATTCGATTACCGTGCCGGTGAAAAACGAGGAGGCGGCGTTCAAGGTCAGCCTGACCGACGATGAGTACAAGCTGGTTTACTCACGCCTTGGGGACCGCATGCGAGTTGCAGGTACGGCGGAGCTCAGTGGCTACAGCCGAAAACTGAATTACACCCGTTGCCGAGCCATCGTCCGCAGGACGGCGGAAGTCATGCCCGAAGCGGGCTACTGGGACCAGGCGGAATTCTGGACCGGTCTGCGGCCTGCGACCCCCTCCAATGTGCCTTACATCGGAAAAAGCCACTTTGCCAACCTGTATCTGAATACCGGGCACGGTACCCTGGGCTGGACCCATTCCTGTGGCTCTGCCGCGGCACTCGCGGACATCATTGACGGCCGCACGCCGGACGTAGATTTTACCTTCTCCGGGTTATAAAACCGAAAAGGGGCCAGATGAAAGCCTTCATCTGACCCCGGTTTCCAGCGTTCGGACGGTTTACTGCAACTGATCCCGAATCAGCTTTTTGTTGATCTTGCCAACGCTGGTCTTGGGAATATCCTCCACGAAATCAATATGCTCGGGGATCGCCCATTTATTGATCTCGCCGCTTTCCACGAATTGCTTCAGGTGGTTCTGGATATCCCCGGCACTGGCTTGCTCACCAGGTTTCAGAGTCACCAGCGCGTGCGGCCGTTCGCCCCATTTTTCATCGGGTACGCCAACCACGGCAGCGCCGGCCACGGCCGGATGCTGGCTGATCAGGTTTTCCAGGTCCAGTGACGACAGCCACTCACCGCCGGTCTTGATCACGTCCTTGATGCGATCCTTGATGGTGATGGTGTTGTCCGGCTCCATGGAAGCCACGTCGCCGGTGTGAAGCCAGCCTCCTTCCCAGAGCTGTTCGCCTTTCTCGGGTTCCTTGAAGTAACCCTGGGTCAGCCAGGGTGCGCGGGCCACGATTTCGCCCTTGGCCTCGCCATCATGTGGAACCGGGTTACCGTCGGGGTCGACGATTTCCAGCTCAACCATGGGCGTTGCAATACCGGTTTTCACACGGATTGCCGTTTGCTGCTCAAGAGGCAGCTCCAGATCCTCGGGCTTGAGGTGTGAAGCGCAGAGCAGCGGGCAGGTCTCAGACATACCGTACGCGGTGTACATCTTGATGCCGAGCTTGGCCCCGGCATCGCAGAGCCCTTTTGTGAGTGCGCTGCCGCCGATCAGCACGTGCCAGTTGCTCAGATCGGCTGTCTTGATGGATTCGGTGGCCATCATCATCTGCATGATGGTGGGCACGCAGTGGGAGAAGGTCACTTTGTGTTCCTTGAGCAGATCGACCAGCAGCTCCGGCTCATAGCGGCCGGGGTACACCTGTTTGATGCCCATCATGGTGGCGGCATAAGGCACACCCCAGGCATGCACATGGAACATGGGGGTCACCGGCATGTACACCGACGAGGAGCGCATCAGAGGCATCTCATCGAATGACGCCACGGTGCCTGTCATGGCCAGCGTGTGCAGTACCAGCTGGCGGTGACTGAAGTAAACGCCCTTCGGATTACCTGTGGTACCCGTGGTATAGAAGGTGGTTGCCACGCTATTTTCGTCGAAATCCGGGAAGTCGAACTGATCATTGGCCTTGGCCAGCAGGCTCTCGTACTCGCCGATGGTTTCAACAGGAGCCTGTTTCGCGGCCTCGCTGTCGGTGAGCTGAATCCAGGTCTTGACCGTTTTGATCTCGCCCTTGACCGCCTCAATGATCGGGAGGAAGTCATCGTGCACCAGAACCACATCGTCCTCGGCATGGTTCATGGTGTAAACAATCTGGTCCGGAGACAACCGGATATTGACCGTGTGCAGAATGGCACCAATCATTGGAATGGCAAAGAAACACTCCAGATAGCGTGGGGTATCCCAGTCCATTACCGCAACGGTATCGCCCGGTTTTACACCGGCATCGGTCAACGCGTTTGCCAGGCGGTGGATGCGCTCGACCAGATCGGTGTAGGTGTACTTGCTGCGGTTGGAGTAGACAATTTCCTGGTCAGGATTGTACCTGGGGCCTGAGAGCAGGAGTCGTTTGATCAGCAGCGGGTACTCATAGGCGTTTTCAGCCGGGGGTAGAATGCGGGTCTGTGCCATTGCTTGTTTCCTCTTTCCCAGTTGTTGGTGTTATCGCGAGAAACAGGAATAAATCTGACACAGTTTGGCTGAAACAGGAACCGGTAATAGTGAAAAAATGCAGAGCGAACGGTGGCTTAGATGCAAATTCCGTTTCGCTCTGCGGACGCGCCTTTTAGGGCTTCAGTCTTACTCGTAGGTGCAGAGGTAAGCGGTGTCGATGTCGGTCTTTGCCTTGAAGCTGGCCTGGCCCGCGACGTCAAAGCTTTCGCCAGCACCATAGGTCATCCACTCTTCCATGCCCGGGAGCAAGACAGTGAGGGCGCCGCTGATGACGGTCATGGTTTCTTTCTTGCTGGTGCCGAACTCATACTCACCCGGGCTGATAACTCCGACCGTGGCAGGCAGAGTGGACGTCTGGAAGGCGATGGATTTTGCCTTGCCGTCGAAATATTCATTTACTTTCAGCATGTGCTGGGCTCCTGGAATAAGTTTGGAGGCCTACTATACGGGAATTTCGTGCACTTCCAATGACAAATCATCAGTCTGAGGCGTTCTCGTCCCTGGACGAAACTGCTCGCTCTGTTTTGTTCTCAAGCCCGCTACTGAGCTTGTGACTGTCTGGATCGTACCGCTCACGCAGTTCGTCTTTGGTTGTACCGCTCCAGAGCGTTATACCGGTGAAATAGCCGGCTCTGCCGATGACATGAGCAGCAATCGGCGCCGTTAACAGAATAAACACGATGAAGGCGATTGCCCGGGCGGCCACAGCGCTGTCGGAAAAATGCAGTGCCACTCCGGCCATCGTCAATATTGCGCCCATTGCTCCTGCTTTGGTGGAAGCATGCATGCGGGTTGGCAGATCAGGCAGCCTCACTATGCCGATGGCCGCAAGCACCATGAACGAAGCGCCTGCCAGCAAAAGAATAGAAACGAAGATTTCACTCATCCTTGACGCCTCCCCGCTCCAAGAATCTGGCGAACCCGATGGCGGCGAGGAAAGCCGTCAGGGATATCACGATAGCCACATCAAGAAAACTGGAGACCCCGGTATCAATGGCATGAACTCCGACGTAGCCAACCACCACGGATGCAATCAGTTCCAGCGCGACGACCCGGTCGGCGAGGGAAGGGCCACGGGTTAACCGGATGAAGGCAAAGAGCAATGCCAGGGACAGCATGAGATAAACGATATTAATGGCGATTCCAAGCATGGCGGCCCCCTAGCGCATAACCTTCAGGATTCGGTGCTCCAGTTCCTTCAGGTCATTTCTGAGTTGCTCCTCGTCCTGAAGAAACATGGCATGGATAAATAACACCCGTCGATCATCGGAAACATCCAGGCTTAGCGTGCCGGGAGTCAGGGAGATGACACTACTGACAAACATGATCTCCATATCGGTACTTGCCTCGAGTGGAAACGCGATAACACCCGGCTTCATATGCCAAACCGGTGTGGCGACGTCGTAAGCAACGCGCAAGTTCGATTTCACCAGTTCCTTCAGGAAAAAGGCCAGGAAGGCGACCAATCGCGGAATCCTACGGGAGTAGCCCTTCAAAGCAGGAACCTGGTTTTGCAGAACCATGAGCGCAACGTAGCCAAAACAGAAACCGGCCAGCAGGTTCATGGCAGTGACGCTGCCACTGAGAACCACCCAGGCGATTGCGAGCAGCACGTTCCAGAACAGACCGATCATTTCGACTGCCCTCCAAGAACCGCTTCTATGTAAAGTTGCGGGTTCATCAACTGGTCTGCGGCGGTTTCGGCCAGGACGTAAATGGGCTGCCCATAAAGGCCGATAATCAGCGTGCATGCGGCTAGCCCGACGACAGGCACATAATAGGCCCAGTTGTTTCTGTCCTTTACCTCGCCATTGAGCCTGCTCGCATCCGTTACATGATCTGGCAGTTTTTTCCAGAAAACCTCCGCCCAGATCTTGATCATTGAATACAGGGTCAGCAAGCCAACCAGCAGGGCGATCGCCGAGACCACATACTCACTGGCTTCCAGGCTGGCACGAACCACAATGAATTTGGCGAAAAAGCCGGACAAAGGGGGAATGCCGGCGAGCGATAATGCAGGAATCAAAAACAACAGAGCGAGGTAAGGGCGCTGACGGTAAACGCCGCCCAGGTCTTTCAGCTCGTAGCTACCCAGCAGACGGTAGGTAATGCCGCTCACCAGGAACAGGTTCGTCTTCACAATGATGTGGTGCATGATATAGAACACACCACCTATCAGTGCCAGAGGCGTGAATAACGCAAGCCCAAGAAGCATATAGCCAATCTGGCTGAAGATATGGAAAGACAGGATACGCCGGAATTCGAACTGCGCTGCGGCTCCGAGCACGCCCGTTAACATCGTGAAGGCAGCGGCCCAAAGCAGTATGGTATGGGTGTACGCGACATCCTGAGTAAAAATCAGCGTAAATACCCGGTACAGGGCGTACACCCCGACCTTGGTAAGCAGCCCCGCGAACAAAGCTGAAACGGCAACTTGTGGGGTGTGGTAGGAGGCAGGAAGCCAGAAAAACAGCGGGAACGCCGCGGCCTTGATGCCGAACGACACCATGAACAGCAGGGAGACAACGGTAACCATGCCGGGGTCGTCAACGCTGTTTACCTTCTGAGCGATGTCCGCCATGTTCAGGGTGCCCACCATGCCGTACAGCAAGCCCACGGCAGATAGAAAGATGGCCGACGAAAACAGGTTCAGGGTCACATACTTGATGGCGCCTTCCATCTGGGCGCGCTCCCCACCCAGGGTCAGAAGGGCAAAGGATGCGAGCAGCATCACCTCGAACCAGACGAACAGGTTGAATATATCGCCAGTCAGGAAGGCCCCGGCCACGCCTGCAAGTAGCAGGTGCATCAGGGGGTAATAACCGAATTTCTCATGACCTTTCGGCGTTGAGGCCAGCGAATAGATCGCGATGGCAAGGCCGATAATGCCGGTGAGCACAATCATGATGGCGCCAAGAACATCGGACACCAGCACGATGCTGAAGGGCGCAGGCCAACTGCCCATTTCCACCACCAGGAAGCCGTGCGCGATGGTTGAGCGTAGAAGCCAGATGCCGGCCGCGAGCAAGAGCCCGGTGGCAATAACTGCAAGGACCCGCTGGAGCTTGACGGAGCGCCAGAACGCCAGGGACAGAGCTCCGGCTGTCAGGGGTATCAGGATCGGGAGAACGAGTTCCGGGTTCAAGTATCCGTATCCTTCATCTTGTCGAGGTCATCGGTTCCGACCACCTCGTAGGCACGACGGATCAGAACCACGGCGAACGCCAGGACGCTGAAAGCAATCACAATGGCGGTGAGGATAAGGGCCTGTGGCAGTGGATCAGCTACCGTTCCGGCTATTTCGCTCGCCCCCTCGGGAATCAGCGGTGGCGCGCCCCGGGTCAAACCCGCGACGACGAAGATCAGAAGGTTGGCCGCGTTGCTCAGAATAATCAGGCCAATGACGAGTTTGACGATAGAGCGGCGCAGCATCATGTATATGCTGGCTGTAAAAAGCAGCCCAACGACGTAGGCCATCAAGGTTTCCATAACTGAGCTACCTCCCTGTCAATGAGTGCCCGGTTCATTCGTCCGACTCCATCAGGCTGATCACAAAGGTCATCAGCGTGCCCAGAACCGCCAGGTAGACGCCAATGTCGAAAATCAGAACGGTTGATAGTTTGAGATAGCCGTCACCGGGGAGCGGAACCTCCCACCAGAGTGCCGTAAGCATGGCCTGGCCCGTCCAGAAGGCCGGGATGGTTGAGGCGAGACCGAAAAGCAATCCTGCTGCAAGAATATCCCTCGGGCTGACACGCAGAAGCTTGCGTGTTGACTCTGCCCCAAAGGCGAAGGCATAGAGCACAAAAGCGCTGGCCGCCACCAGCCCGCCAATGAATCCGCCGCCGGGTTCGTCGTGTCCCCGCAGGAGCAGGAAAACCGAAAACATCAATTGCAGCGGCATGATGGCCAGAGCCGCGGTGTGGAGTATGAGCGTGTTCGTCTTCATGCCTTGTGCTGGTCCTCCGCCCGGAGTTTGACCATTGAGTAGACACCCATAGCGGCAAGGCCCAGAACAAAGATCTCTCCCAGGGTGTCCAGTTGGCGGAAGTCCACCAGAATTACGTTGACGATGTTCTTGCCAAAGGCAAGGCCGTAACTGTTTTCAATGTAATAACTGGAAATGCTGTCGAAGTACTGGATGTCCAGTGCCGCAAGCATCAGCAGGGTCATGATCGCGCCCGCAAAGACTGCGACCGTCAGGTCCCGGTAACGTTCCCAGGGCGATGACAGGTTGACGAATGGCGGCAGTTTAAAGAGCACCAGCACCAGCAATATGACGGTGAGAGTCTCCACCAGCAGCTGGGTGATCCCAAGGTCCGGCGCGCTGAAGTGGATGAATATCAGGGCCACCCCGAAACCGAGCACACCGACGGAGGCCACGGAGCCCAGCCGGGACCGGGTGACACTGGCAAAAACGGTTGCCGCGACGATAAGAAGAGCGATGCCAAACTCATAGAAGTAGCCATTGCTGAAATCGAAATCGAGTTGGAAACCTTGCCGGGTAAAGAGTGTGTAGCCGGACAGACCGAAGGTCACAAGCACAAGGATCAGCAGGTAAACACCGAGTACCCCGTTCTGCAACACACGTGTTTGCCAGCTTGCGATCTGAGTAATCCCGAGCATGAATCGGAAATACCCCGCCTCGGGGCCAACGCGACCGCCGGCTGTGTTGACCGCATGAAGTGTCGGATGCAGTCGCTGCCAGGCTACGAAAAGCAGTGAGCCTGCCAGCAGGCTGATGCCAGACAGTATCAACGGGACATTCACTCCGTGCCACAGGGCCAGGGCGGTCTGTACGCCGCTGCCATAGACTGAGGATACGGCTGCATCCAGCACGAGCGGTGCCGGCAAAAACGGCGCCACGCCAAGAATCAGGGCCAGCAGGGTCAATACTGCCGGGCCAATCAGCATGGCGAAGGGCGCGTCATGAGGTTGCTTCGGGGTAGTGCGAGCGGGACCGAAAAACGGCTTCAGGAAAACCAGTCCCGCCACGGCCACAACCAGGATCGAAGACGCGACAGCGGCTGCCAGCAATCCCCAGGACCACGCTGGCGAATTGATGACCGACTCAAACATCAGTTCCTTGGCCACGAAGCCAAAGAGTGGGGGAAGTCCTGCCAGAGACAGTGCCGCCATGCAGGTAATGAGTGCAGTCCTGGGCATGCTGCGCCAGAGACCGCCCATTTTCGTGATGTCTTTGGTGCCGGTTTCGTGGTCCAGGGCACCTGCGAGCATGAACAGCGCGCCCTTGTACAGGGAATGGGCCACCAGAACGCATACGAAGGCGATGATAGCCTTCTCCGTTCCAACACCGATCAGCATGGTAAGGGTGCCCAAAGCCATAACCGTTGAGTACGCCAACACCTTCTTGATGCCGGTGCTGCTGAAGGCCAGGTAAGCCCCGGTGAGCATGGTTGCAGCCCCAAAAAACATCAGGGAGTTGCTCCAGAGCGCATCCCCGTCCATGGAGGAATTCATGCGTGCCAGCAGATAGACACCGGCCTTGACCATGGTCGCCGAGTGCAGATAGGCAGAAACGGGTGTGGGCGCAGCCATGGCATTGGGTAGCCAGAAATGAAAAGGGACCTGGGCGGACTTGGTGAAGGCTCCGACAAGTATGCAAACTGCCGCTGCGGTGTAGTAACCGTGTTCGTGAATCGCCAGATCGGATGCGAGTATTTCGGAAAACGAGTAGCTGCCGGTGATAAAGATCAGCAGAATCAATCCGGCCATTAATACCAGGCCACCTCCCGCTGTAACGAAGAGCCCTTGCAAGGCACATTTTCTGGCTTCCGCGTCCTCGTGGTTGAAGCCAATTAACATGTAGGAGGTGATGCTGGTCAGTTCCCAGAATACGAAGAAAGTAATGAGGTTGTCGGACAGCACCAAACCGAGCATCGACGCCATGAACGACAGCATGACGACGTAGAAGCGAGCGAGGTCTTTATGGCCTTTCAGGTAGGAGCCGGCATAGATCAGGATGAACGTGCCGATACCGCTGATGAGAAGAGCAAAGACCAGCGACAGGCCATCAACCATGAAATCAAGGGAGACGCCGAGGCCCGGCATCCACTGGTTCCGAATCAGGAGACTTTCACCGCCGCTGATCGCAGGGATCAGGCTGGCAAAATAGGCTGTGAGCAATGCGGGGAGCAGGGCCAGCACCCAGCCGATGTGTCTGCCTGCCACGCGATAGAGCGCTGGGACCGCCACCGCCAGCAAAAATCCCGAAAGAACAGCCAGTAACATCATGCAAGGGTGCTCCTTTACGACCCAAGTTAAAACGTCCTGCGGTTAACGGTGTTTTTTAAAACCAGTATTTAATACGACTCCTTGGTGAAAAAGGTTCTTAAAAAATAGTCGGTAGACTCATTGGTCCCAGGGTTGGCCCCGAGAATTTTCTGTCGTCTTAACCTTCAGATGCATGGCTGATTTTGCCAGGAAGTTGGCACTTATGGGGGCAGTCATAAACAGAAAGGCCGTAATCAGGAATTCCTCAATGCCGATGCCCTGTCCAACTGTACTGAAGTAGATCACCGAGCTGATCACGATGGCACCTACTCCGACCGTGGTGGCCTTGGTGGGCCCATGCAGGCGGGTAAAAAAGTCCGGGAGGCGAGCAAGTCCAATGGCGCCTATCAGGGTGAACGCACCCCCGATCAACAGCAAAAGGGCGATGGCGTATTCAGCGTATGGGTTCATCTGATCTGTCCTCCCAAAAACAGGGTTTTGTCTGGTGCGGGCTCACTCAATGACGCTGCCCCGTTTCAGATATTTGGCCATGGCAACGGTTCCGACAAAGCCCATAACGGCAATAAGTAGGGCTGCCTCAAGGTACATACGGGTTCCCAGTGTGATGCCCAGCAGGATTATCAGAGCGATGGCATTGATATAGAGCGTATCAAGGGCCAGCACTCTGTCCGGCGCGTCCGGGCCTTTGAACAGGCGGTAAACGTTTAAAAGTACCGCCAGCGTGACCATGGCAATGGTGATGTAGAGAGCGGTAACCATCATTGGAACATCTCCAGCAGAGGCTTCTCGTAACGGGCTCTTATCGTGTCGATGACCTCCTGGTCATCTTCTGCGTCCAGAGCGTGAATCAGCAGCAGCTTGTTATCATCACTGACATCAGCGCTTACGGTTCCTGGCGTCAGCGAGATTGTGCTGGCCAGAATGGTGATGGCCAGAGGGTGCTCCAGTTCCAGGGGATAACAGACGAATGCAGGGCGTGCCGGACGCGGGCTGAGAATGAGTTTTGCCACCTGGAAACTGGCCACAACAATGTCACAGACAACTCGTACAAGGTACGCAGGCATTCGCCAGGCCTTGATGAATGCAGGCGGATCAGGCCAAAAACCCTGTGTCATCTGGGGTATACCCCACGCCAGGATGATGCCGAGGACAACACTGCCGCCGCTGACGCCGTCACTCAGAAACTGCCAGGTAATAAAAAGGGTCAAACTCAGCCAGGGCTGGGGAAAACTGAGGCGATCAAGCATTAGCTATCCTCCCTGACCATCTTGGTTTGCAGGATCTCAGTATAGGCATCTCTATCGTGCAGCTGTTCTGCCGTGGCATCGGTGTAACGGGTAATCGGGCCGGCGAGCACAACTATCACCACTGCCAGTGCGGTAAGTGCTCCGGCTGCAACAGAAATCCGGCCGTTGAGCGGGTCTGGCTTTTCCAGATGGCCTTCCACGGTACGCCAGAAAACAATACTTCCAGCGCGGCTGTACGCGATAACGGTCAGGAAACTGCCGATCAGAAGTACTGACCAGAGCCATGCCATTTCGGTTCCCGACTGCACGGATTGCAGAATAAGTACCTTGCCGAAGAAGCCACTCAGTGGTGGCAGACCGGCTGCGGCAACGGCGCCAATCAGGAACAGCACGCTCAGGAAGGTGCGGTTCTGCATTTTCGGGGCGGTAATGATGCGGTCCCGGGCAGTGCCTCTCTGGTTGGCCACCAGCTCCGAGACAAGAAACAGTCCACCCACCGTCCAGGTCGTGCTTAACAGATAGAACAGGGCAGCAGAGAGGCCGGCTTCGGAACCTAGCGAAATTGGCGCCAGCAATGTGCCCACGGAAATGATGACCTGCCAGGCGACCAACGTCTTCAGACTACCGGATCCCAGCGCGCCGATAACACCCATGGCGAGGGTAGCCAGGGCAACCGGGAACAGCCAGTCCATACCAAGATTGGCCAGTTCGCCGGCATCGTCGCCGAAGATCAACAGATACACCCGCAAAATGGCGTAGATGCCAACTTTAGTCATCACGGCAAACAGTGCGGCAACCGGTGCAGTGGCTTTTGAGTAAGCCCGGGGAAGCCAGAAGCACAGGGGCAGTATGGCTGCTTTCAGACCGAAGACCACCAGCAGCAGCATGCCGCCTGCCTTGACGATATTCAGGCCCTCGCCGGAAACCTCGGGGATCTTGATCGCCAGGTCTGCCATGTTCAGGGTGCCGGTGACGCTATAGATCATGCCGACACTGATGAGGAAAATCGCAGAGCCAATCAGGTTCAATACAACATAATGCAATCCTGGAACGGTTCTGATCGTCCCCCCGCCATGCATCAACAAGCCGTAGGAGGCAATGAGTAGCACCTCGAAAGCAACGAACAGGTTGAACAGATCGCCGGTCAGGAAAGCGATGTTCAGGCCCATCAGTTGGAACAGGAAGAGAGCGTGGAACTGGCGATTGCCTTCGTCGGCACCGCCGATCGAATAGATGTGGCAGAACAGGCCCAGAACGGCCGTCATGATCAGCATCAGTGCCGCCAGGCGGTCCAGGACCAATACAATCCCGAACGGTGGCTGCCAGTTGCCGAATGCATAGATTCGATAGCTGCCGTCGTCTGCCAGCACCAGAAGCACGATGGCAGAAACCAGCATCAGGACGGTTGTTGCCAGTGCCAGCGTGCGGCGAAGGCTAATGGGCGCATAGCCCATGAAAGCCTGAAGAATGCCGCCTAGCAGCGGAATCAGAATAGGAGCGGTGAGCCAGTGGTTCATTTACCGGTCACCTCCTCTTCTTCCGGAGCAGGCGATTTGTAGGGTTGTTTGCCATCCACATGGTCGTCCTCGTTGTCGGCCAGGTTGCGCAGTGACAGGACGACAACGAACGCGGTCATGGCGAAGCCAATCACAATAGCCGTCAATACCAGTGCCTGTGGCAGCGGATCGGAATAGCTTGCCGCGGTACCGAGGACCGGTTGCTCGCCCGTTGCCAGGCGTCCGCTGGAGAAGAGAAAAAGGTTCACCCCGTAGGACAACATGGTCAGTCCCACCACCACAGGGAAGGTGCGAGCCCGCAGAATCAGATAAACGCCGGATGCCGTCAGGGCACCAATGACCAGCGCGAAAACAAGCTCCATTATGCACCCTCCTTTTTACTCTTAATGGCGGAGTGGGGAGATATCCGGCCGATACTGACCAGCGCAAGCAGGGTAGCGCCGATCACGGTGAGATAGACACCCAGATCAAATATCAGGGCGGACGCGACCTCAAACTTGCCGACCACCGGCCAGGTTATGTAATCGAACGTGGAGGTCAGGAACGGATAGCCAAAGGCCAGGCTTCCGGCACCGGCAACGGTTGCGAACAGCAGACCCAGACCGATGACGTTATGGTAGCGGAAGGAAATTCGATCCTGAGTCCAGTTCATGCCAGCGGCAATGTACTGAAGGATCAGGGCAACCGAGGTAACCAGACCGGCGATGAAACCACCGCCGGGCAGATTATGGCCCCGCAGGAAAATGAACGCGGAAACCATCAGTGCCAGTGGCAGCATGGGCCGGGCAATCAGCCGCAGCATCAGCGGGTGGGAGTCCCGCGTCCATGCGTGGCCTTCGCCGTCGCTGGGCGGCGGCGTCAGGGCGGTGTTCTTGAGCATGGCGTAAATACCCAGGGCCGCAATGGCCAGAACGGTGATCTCGCCGAGGGTATCAAAGCCCCGGAAGTCCACCAGAATCACGTTGACCACATTGGTGCCGCCACCGCCGGTTTTGCTGTTTTCCAGGAAGAAATCAGATATTGAACTGAACGGTTGGGTCAGCATGGCCAGAGTGACCAGTGTCATGCCAATACCAGCGACCGCTGCAATAGCAATGTCCCTGAGACGCCTTTTCAATGGTGTTTCAATTGGCGTCCAGGAAGGCATGTAGAAGATGGCCAGCATAAGCAGAACAATGGTCACCACTTCGACAGACAGCTGGGTCATAGCCAGGTCTGGTGCCGAGAAACGGGCGAAGGCCAGGGCCACAAAAAGTCCCACCACGCTCAACAGAACCAGCGCGTAAAACCTCTGCCGGTGCAGGGCAGCTGTTGTCAGGGCGCACAGGATAAGCAACCCGGCCGCAATAGCTGTCGGCAGATCTACCGGGCCAAGCCCGTTTTCACCAATAAAGAGACCCATACCAAGAAGCGGCATGGCTGCGACCGCAATGGCACTTACCAGAAGGAACATGGCGTATCGCTGGAGCGAGCCGTTCTCGACTCGCGCTGTGAACCTGTTGGCCAGATCGACAACCCTCAGAACGGCCGCTTCGAAGACAGCTTTTTCATCAATCTCCTTGAACCGGGCGTGGAAGTCGAAGAAGCGCTGACGCTGACTGTACATGAGCAGGCCGCCAAAAAAGGCAACGAAACTCATAAGCAACGGAAGGTTGAAGCCATGGTAGACAGACAGGGTGTATTCCGGAACATCACCGCCAAGCGTGGCGGACGCGGCCATATAAAGCAGCGGCCCGATAGAAACCGCCGGGAAGACGCCCACCATGATGCAGGCAAAAACCAGGATCTCCACTGGAAATTTCATGTAGCGCGGCGGCTCATGGGGTGGATAGATAGGAAGATCCACCGGCTTCCCATTGAAGAAAACATCGTGGACAAAACGGGCCGAATAAGCCACTGCGAAAATCCCGGCGAGGGTTGCAACAATAGGCGGCAGCCAGGCTATAAGCCCAGGGAGATTCAGCTCCAGGGATTCGGCAAAGAACATCTCCTTGCTCAGGAATCCGTTCAGCAGTGGAACACCGGCCATGGACGAAGCGGCCACCATGGCCAGGGTCGCGGTGTGAGGCATGTAACGCCAAAGGCCGTTGATGCGGCGCATGTCCCGGGTGCCGGTTTCATGGTCGATGATGCCGGCGGCCATAAACAGGGAGGCCTTGAATATGGCGTGATTGATAACGTGGAAGACGGCTGCCACTGCGGCAAGCTGAGTACCCATGCCAAACAGCAGGGTAATCAGGCCCAGGTGGCTAACCGTTGAATGAGCCAGGAGGCCTTTCAGGTCATGCTTGAACATGGCGACGTAAGCGCCAATGAGCAGGGTGGCCATGCCGGTAAAACTGACCATGTAGAACCACTGCTCGGTGCCTGCCAGCGCCGGATAGAGCCGGGCCATCAGGAAGATGCCGGCTTTAACCATGGTGGCCGAGTGCAGGTAGGCCGATACCGGGGTAGGCGCCTGCATGGCATGGGGTAGCCAGAAATGGAACGGAAACTGTGCTGATTTGGTGAAGGCCCCAAGCAGAACCAGCGTCAGGGCGACCGGGTACATGGCATGGGCCTTTATCTGGTCACCGGCTGCCAGCACAGCATCGAGTTCAAAGCTGCCAACAATGTTGCCGATAATCAGGATGCCGGCCAGCAGCGCGAGACCGCCACCACCGGTCACCGCAAGCGCCATCCGGGCGCCCCGGCGGGCGTCCTGTTTGTGGGTCCAGAAGCTGATCAGCAGGAACGAGGTCAGGCTGGTCAGCTCCCAGAAAATCATCATCAGTAGCAGGTTGCTGGAGAGCACGATGCCCAGCATGGAACCTTTGAAGCAGAGCAGCAGGGCGTAGAATTTGCCGACGTTCTCGTAAGCCTTCAGGTAATAACGGGCGTAAAGAATGATCAGCAGCCCGATAATCAGGATCAGCAGGGCGAACAGCAGAGACAGTCCGTCCAGCCGGAAGCTGAAGGAGAGGCCGAGGGCCGGCAGCCATTCGTAGCTGTGCAGCACCACGCCGCCATCGGCCAGGGTTTCCCAATGAGGGAACAGGGCTGCGAGTGCGATCAGCGCGGGTACAGAAGATGCAACGGCAATCGCCGTTCTGCCGCCCTGGGCGAACAGGGGTGCGGCTATAGCACCCAGAAAAGGCAGTAAAACAACCAGCGGTAGCGACATCGCAACCTCGTTATTGGTTTTCTTTTACGTGAGTATTGAAGGCATGTTTGCCTGAGTCTAGTCTCCGGCCAGCCACCCTGCACATTGAGCGCCGATGCAACTACGGCATAGGGGGTGGGGTGGATCAGCGGAAAGCAGGCGGGTCCGGGAAGTACGGTAGACGACCCCGGTGCCGCGCGATGTCAGCGGTAACAGGTGGGCGGGTAACTCTTGTGCAGCCGAAGGACCTTGCGGTCATGGTTGCTCCGTCAGTCAAACTTGATTGCCGATGATACGTGCCCCGTCTGGAAGGTCAAGTCAACTTGCCATTGATCAAGTGTATACTCGCGATAAATATTTATTGAGAGACTCCAATGACCGAAATCTACCCCAACCTTTTGAAACCCCTCGATCTCGGCTTTACCGAACTGAAGAACCGGGTGTTGATGGGGTCCATGCACACAGGGCTCGAAGATCGGTTCTGGAACATTCACAAGCTTGCCCGTTACTTCGCCGAGCGGGCCGAAGGTGGTGTCGGGCTCATGGTAACGGGCGGTTTCTCGCCCAATCTGGTCGGTCAGTTGGCCCCGCTTGCCTCAACCATGAACAACCGGGCCACAGCCCTGCTGCATCGTCATGTGACCAGCGCGGTGCATGAGGCTGGCGGAAAGATCTGTATGCAGATTCTGCACGCAGGGCGTTATGGCTATCAGCCGTTGATTGTCTCTGCATCCGCAACGAAGGCGCCGATCAGCCCGTTCAAGGCTCGCGCTCTCTCGTCCAAGGGGGTTGAGCGACAGATCAACGATTTCGTCAGTGCCGCGAAACTTGCAAAGTTCGCCGGCTACGACGGTGTTGAAGTGATGGGCTCTGAGGGCTATTTCATCAACCAGTTCTTGTGCGAGCGCACCAATAAGAGAACGGACAAATGGGGCGGTCCCTACGAGAACCGTATGCGCCTCCCGGTGGAGATTGTGCGGCGCATGCGAGAAGCCGTCGGGCCGGAGTTCATCATTATTTACCGGTTGTCGATGCTGGATCTGGTTGAGGGTGGCCAGACCTGGGACCAGATCGTAACTCTGGGCAAGGCCATCGAACAGGCTGGAGCCACTATCATCAATACCGGTATCGGGTGGCACGAAGCGCGTGTTCCCACCATCGTCACCTCTGTGCCCCGTGGCGGCTTCGCCGATGTAACCGCCAAGTTCTATGGCGAAGTGGATATCCCTGTGTGTACCACCAACCGCATCAACACCCCGGAAAAAGGGGAAGAAATCCTCGCCTCGGGCAAGGCCGATATGGTGTCCATGGCCCGGCCCCTGTTGGCAGACAGCGAGTTCGTGCGTAAGGCCGAGCAGGGCCGCAGTGATGAAATCAACACCTGCATTGCCTGTAACCAGGCTTGCCTGGATCATGCTTTCCAGGCCAAGCGGGCCTCATGCCTGGTAAACCCGCGAGCCTGCCACGAAACCGAGCTGGTGTTGACGGTGGCGCCCGTTGTGCGCCGGGTTGCCGTGGTAGGCGCCGGACCTGCGGGGCTGGCCGCGGCGACAACAGCCGCGAAACGGGGCCACAAAGTGACGCTTTTCGAAGCGGATGACCAGATCGGCGGCCAGTTCAACTACGCCAAGCGCATCCCGGGTAAGGAAGAGTTTTACGAAACCCTTCGCTACTTCCAGCGCCAGATCGAATTGCTGGAGATTGATCTTCAGCTCGGTACTCGCGTGAATGCAGAATCATTGAAGGCACAGGGTTTCGACGACGTGGTGATCGCCACCGGCGTGAAACCAAGAACACCGAAAATCGAGGGTATAGATCACCCGAAGGTGCTCGGTTACCTCGATGTGCTTCGTCACAACAAACCGGTGGGCAAGAACGTGGCGGTCATTGGTGCCGGCGGCATAGGTTTCGATGTCAGCGAATTCCTCACCCACGACTTCAGCCATCATCCGGAAGGCGAACAGGTCAGCGTTGCCGACTGGCAGGCGGAGTGGGGCGTCAACCCGGACTTTGATGGCCCCGGAGGGCTGGCCGAGCGCCAGCCGACTCCATCTCCCCGCAAGATCTACCTGATGCAGCGAAAAACCGGCAAAGTGGGCGGAGGCCTGGGCAAGACCTCGGGCTGGGTTCACCGCAACAGCCTGAAACATCGCGAAGTGGAAATGCTCAGGGGTTGTCGCTACGAGCGGATTGACGACCAGGGGCTGCATATTTCCGTAACCGACAAAGACGGCAAAGTGACTGAAAACCGGGTGTTGGCTGTGGATAACGTGATTATTTGCGCCGGCCAGGAACCGTTCCGGGAACTTTTCGACCAGTTGTCGGACTCTGGGGTGAACGCACATCTGATCGGCGGCGCAGACGTTGCCGAAGAACTGGACGCAAAACGAGCCATCCGGCAGGGAACGGAAGTCGCAGCCAAACTATGACATTACTTATTGCCTTCGCCGTACTTTCGATTGGCTTTTCCTTTTTGTGCTCCATTCTTGAAGCGGCGCTGCTTTCGGTGACTCCGAGCTACATCGCTTCATTAAAGAAAGAGAAGCCGCAGCTCTTCGCCCGGTTGCGCAAACTGAAGGACGATGTGGATGATCCGCTGTCTGCAATCCTTACACTGAACACCGTTGCTCACACGGTCGGCGCAACCGGTGTCGGGGCCCAGGTAACGGTGGTATTTGGTGAAGCCTGGCTCGGGATCGCCTCCGCCGTGATGACCCTGGCGATCCTGATCTTCTCAGAAATCATTCCCAAAACCATCGGTGCCAAGTACTGGCGCAGCATTGCGCCCCATCTGCCGGCCATCCTGGGGTTCATGATCAAGGCGCTATTGCCGTTCATCTGGTTGTCCAAACAGGTCACTCGCCGCATTGCATCGGGTGAGGCAGACACGGATATCCGTGCCGAGATCAGCGCCCTGGCAGAAATAGGCAAGGATCAGCAGGCCCTGGACGAAGACGAACGACGGATGATCCATAACGTCCTGCGATTCCACGAGATCAAGGTCAGTTCAGTAATGACGCCTCGAACGGTGTGCAAATACGTCGACCCGGACATCACTTACGAACAGTTCAGGGAGCAGGTCAGAAAATCACCGTTCTCCCGCTATCCGGTAATCGATGAAGAAGGCGAGGCGCTTGGGTACCTGCACCGGGCAGATCTGATCAACCTGGATGCCGATGTCGACCTGTTGGAACACATGCGCAAGACCAAACGCGTGAAAGGCAATACCAACATCGAATTCCTGTTCTCGGACATGCTTAGAGAACGGCAACACCTGGCCGTGGTCTATGACGAACTGGGTACCTGGCTGGGAATAGTGACGCTGGAGGACATATTGGAGACACTTTTGGGCACCGAAATCATGGATGAAACCGATAATGTCTCTAACCTTCGCCGGTATGCGAAGCAGCGCTGGAGCCGTCGTCTGAAGAAGTATGGCTCCGGATAGACGGGGCTGGAATGGTTAACGGGCTGCTTTCAAGGCATTGAAAATAGCCTCGGCTTCCGCTTCAAGTACCTGACACCGAAGGCTGTTTCCTTGTTGCAATGCTTGCTCGATCTGCTTTCGCTTCATATTGTACAGCTTGCTCAGAATGTCTGCCTGGCTTTGTCTGATCGGTGCGTTCATGGCGGACCTCCCCATAGTGACACCTGTCGGTATTCTTTACGTTTCAGGCCGGATGTTGGCCTTCAATGAAAACCGATGCATAACCCGGGCCATTCATGGGTATGCGGACATTACCTGACAAATCGTGATCGGTAGGCGCCCGGGGACAGCCCGGTATGTTTGCGGAACAGGCGAGTGAACGAACTCACGTCCTCATAGCCTACCAATTGCGTGATTTCATCAATTGGCAAACGCGATTTCTCCAAATGCTGACGGGCCACCTCAATCCGCAGAAGCTGCAGGTACCCGGTAGGCGTGTCGCCGGTTGCAGCCTTGAATCGGCGAATCATAGACCGCTCGGTCAGTCCGCCTAATGAGGCCAGGCGCTGGAGGGTTATGGGTTCACTGTAATGGCCATCCAGCCAGTCCTGTAGCTTAAGAATGGCCGCGTCAGAATGGTAACGGCGAGCCTGCAGGGCACTATAAGGCGCCTGACTGGTCCGCCCCGCATCAATTACGAACGCCTTCGCCAGCTCCCGCGCAACCTGAGCCCCTGTGTAACGTTCTACCAGGTAAATCCCCAGATCCCACCAGGCCATGCCGCCCCCGGCACAGGCAATGTCACCGTCCACCGTCACCAGCTTGTCCGGTTGCAGGTTCACTGCCGGGAAACGCTGCCGGAACTGATGACTAAAACCCCAGTGGGTAGTCGCCTGCCGACCATCCAGTAGCCCTGCTTCGGCAAGCATGAATGCGCCGGTGCAATTACTCGCCACCCGCACCTGCCCGGCGTCTGAAGACCGAAAAGTGCTGAGCCACTCAATGAGCTCCGAATTTCCGGCCAGAATGACATCAATCGGGCCGCCAATAGTCGGTATCACCACCAGATCACTCTCGTCGCCCGGCAGCAGATCATTCCAGGCCCCGTCTGGCTGAATGGTCAGCCCGTTAATGCAACGGCAGGGGGCTCCATCTTTTGTCAGAAGTCGGGTTGTAAACTGGGGTGCCGGCGTTTCATCGTTAATCCGCGCCCAAGTGACTCCGGCAAGACGGAAAAGATCAATAATGCCAGTGATGGCGCTGGCTAAAGCGCCATCGAAACCAATAACTGAAACTGTTCGCATGCAAACTCCAAAGCAGGCCACCAGCGAGGCATTCCCTCCCGGGAATGTCTGCAGCATGGATGCTGCAGTCAAGCGTACAGGGATGTATTTACAGCGTGTCCCGGGAGGGAATGCCTCGCTGGTGGCCGGTCGCCAAACATGGGTTCAACTAGAAAAAGAACCGCGTGTGGCAATATCGACCATAATTATGTCATAAACGCCGGTTCCCAGAAAAAACCAGTTGTGAGAGGCTGTCGACAACAAACAGGAGACCAAGCATGACCGACACCCTGATCGACCGCCGCGACCTGGCGTTCCAGCTATACGAAGTCCTCGATACAGAAAACCTCACCACCCGCGAGCGCTTCAGCGAACACAACCGCGACACCTTCGATGCCGTCATCGAAACCGCCGACAAGATGGCCCGGGAGAAATTCGCGACCCATAACAGCGCTGCCGACAAAGACGAACCGAAGTTCGTCAACGGCCAGGTCGAGATGCTGCCGCAGGTAAAGGAAGCCTTTGATGCCTATGCGCAGGCAGGCTTTATCGCAGGACGTTACGACTATGAACTGGGTGGCATGCAGTTGCCCGAATCGGTCATGGCCGCCTGCAACGGGTTCTTCACCGCGGCCAACCCGGGCACCGCCGGTTATCCGTTCCTGACCACAGCAGCCGCCAACCTGATCCGGGTTTTTGGCAATGAACAGCAGAAAACCACCTTCCTGCCGAATATGCTCAGCGGCCGTTTCAGTGGCACCATGGCCCTGACCGAGCCCCACGCCGGCTCGTCCCTCGCGGATATCCGGACTTCGGCGTCCGCCACCGACGAAGGGCACTACCTGATCAAGGGCGCCAAGATTTATATCTCCGGTGGCGAGCAGTCCATCACTGATAACATCGTTCACATGGTGCTGGCCAAGATCAAAGGTGCGCCGGCAGGCGTGAAAGGCATCTCCCTGTTTATCGTGCCCAAGTACCTGGTGGATGACGAAGGCAACCCCACCGAGCGCAACGGCGTGAGTCTGGCTGGCCTGATCCACAAACTGGGTTACCGGGGAACCACGTCTACCGCACTCAGCTTCGGTGACGACGCCCCCTGTCATGGATACCTGGTCGGCGAGCCCCACCAGGGCCTGAAATACATGTTCCAGATGATGAACGAAGCGCGGGTTGGCGTGGGTTTCGGCGCTGCCGTGATCGGTTATCGCGGGTACATGCACAGCCTGGAATACGCCAAAGACCGGCTGCAGGGCCGCAAGGCCAGCGAGAAGAACCCGGAAAGCCCGCAGGTACCGATCATTGATCACGCCGATGTCCGGCGTATGCTTCTGGCTCAGAAAGCCTACAGCGAGGGCGGCCTGGCCCTGTGTCTCTATGGCGCCCGACTGATGGATGACCAGCACACCCACCCGGACGAACAGAAACGCCAGGAAGCCGGAAAGCTGCTGGACCTGCTTACCCCGGTCATCAAGGCCTGGCCCTCTGAATACGGCCCCAAGGCTAACGATCTGGCCATTCAGGTATATGGTGGCGCCGGCTACACCCGTGAGTATCCGGCAGAACAATGCTGGCGCGACAACCGCCTGAACCCGATCCACGAGGGCACCAATGGTATCCAGGCCCTCGACCTGCTGGGCCGGAAGATCTGGCAGGATCAGAGTCACGGTCTGCAGTTGCTCATGCAGGAGATGCAGGTGGATCTGCAGGCAGCCACCACCGATCGCTGCCAGCAGTGGGCGCTGTCCCTGAGTGAAACCCTGCAGCAAGCGGTGAAAGTTACTCAGAGTTTAGGTAAATCCCTGATGGAAGGGGATCCCGACAAGACCCTGGCCAACGCCTCCTGCTACCTGCACCTTTTCGGGCACATCATCGTTGCCTGGATGTGGCTTCGCCAGGCGAATGCTGCAGCCCATGCCCTGGGTTCTGCGAACACCGATGAGGAGCGCAATTTCTACCAGGGCAAACTGCAGGCGGCCCAGTACTTCTTCCACTGGGAACTGCCAACCGTGGCCCAGGATCTGGTTCTGCTGCGCAATCAGGACGATACCTGCCTGAATATGAAGGCCGATTGGTTCTGACTTCGGAGTAGGCACAATCGGCCGGGATCGCTTTCAGGGACACGCTACAAGCACATCCCTGTGCGCTCGACTGTGGCCATCCTTGGCCACAGACGGTCCCGGAAAGCGATCCCGGCCGCTTGCGCCCAGACCCGGGTGCAGCCTGCAGACAAGAGAAATATATAAAAGGTGAGAGCTATGGCTCTGGTAAGTGTTGAAAAGAAAAGCCACATTTTGCTGATCGGGCTGAACCGCCCTGAAAAAATGAACGCCATGAACCGCGAGATGTATCACCAGATCGCGGCGGCGTATTACCAGCTGGAAAACGATCCGGAGCTCCGGGTCGGTCTGATGTACGCTGAAGGCGACCACTTCACAAGCGGCCTGCAACTGGACGACTGGGCGGGCGTGTTTGCCAACGGCAAGGGCATCGAACCGGGTGAGGGCGAACTGGATCCGTTCCATATCACTGGGCCCTCGCTTAGCAAACCCGTGGTCTTCGCCGCCCAGGGTATCTGCTTCACCTGCGGCGTTGAGATGATGCTCAACACCGACGTGCGCATCGCCGCCAAAGGCACCCGTTTCGCGCAACTGGAAGTCAAACGCGGCATCTTTGCCTGCGGCGGAGCCACGATCCGCCTGCAGCGCGAAATCGGCTGGGGCAATGCCCAGCGTTACCTGCTGACTGGCGATGAGTGGACCGCCGATCAGGCGTATCAGTGGGGGTTGATTCAGGAACTGGTGGAACCCGGCGAGCAGTTTAACGTTGCGTTGGAAATCGCTGAGAAAATTGCCAAGGCTGCACCGCTGGGTGTGCAAGGCAGTCTGAAATCCTCGAAAATCGCTGTCAGCGAGGGACAGGAGGCTGCGAAACAGCGTTTGTTCCCGGACCTGCAGCCGGTCATGGCCAGTGAAGATGTCAAAGAGGGAATTCAGTCTTTCCTGGAACGGCGGGAGGCTGTGTTCAAGGGCCGTTAGGCTGTGCGCCTCAGCAGTAAGGACTACCCCACCAGAACTGGCTGCGGCTGACCGATGACCCCTGCCGGGAGTGTGAGCAGCATGGATGCTGCGATCAAGCCCCCATGGATGGGTCTACGGCGTCTCCCGGCAGGGGTCATTGGTCGGCCGCCTGCACTCGACCCTGAAGGTTGGGGCCCGAGCTGGCAGGCGGCTATATTCAGGCAGCCTCGGAATTCCCGGATTCTCGGCGAGCCTTCGCTTCAGCAGCTACTTCAGCAGCGTAGTCCGCATACCTGGCCATCAGCTCCTCCTTCCGGTCCGGATCCCAGTTGATTTTGCTCAGATCTCCCTCGTAGTGATCAATCACCCGCTTATCCATGGTTTCGTACCACCACTGAGGCAGATAGGCCGGCAACAGCATCGAGGCATAACCACCGGGTAGTTGCGGCGCCTTCTCGAAATGCCTCAGAGCCTGGAAGCTGCGCTGAGGGTGAGCGTGATGGTCTGAATGCCGCTGCAGCTGATACAGGAACAGATTGGTCACAATGTGATTGCTGTTCCAGCTGTGTTCCGGTTGGGTTCGCTCGTACTTGCCGTGCTTGTCCTTCTGGCGCAGCAGGCCATAGTGTTCAATGTAGTTCACGCTTTCCAGCAGGCTGGCACCGTATACCGCTTGCGCCGCGAGGAACGGAACCGCTCTCGGGCCGCAAACCAGCGTTGTTGCACCGAAGAAGCCAGCGCTCATGGCCCAGCCCTGAAGCAGCTCGTTGTCCAGGCTCCAGAAACCCTTGCCTTTGCGGGCCAGTCTTGCCTTCTCGATCTTGATGGACGATTTGATACCACCTACCACTGTGCGCGGCAGGAACTTCCAGAAACTCTCCCCCATGCGGCTGCTGGCCGGATCTTCCGGCGTTGCCACCCGTTTGTGATGGCCGAAGTTATGCTCAACAACAAAGTGGGTGTAGCCCGTGGGCGCCAGGGCTGCCATCGCCAGCAACTTGTTCAGTCTGTTCGACTTGTGGCCGAGTTCGTGGGCCGTGTTAATGCCCACACCGTTGATGGCGCCGACCGTCAGCGTCAGCCCTATCTTGTCGTCCAGCGGTGTGCTTTTGCGGCTGGCAAGCCAGGCACCCATGAAGGTCATGGCGTACTGGGTGGGAATAAATGCCTTCACAATCCGGTCGTAGTACTTGTCCTGCTCCAGTGTCTTCACTGCGGATTCTGGAGGGTTGCTCTGATCCTCCCCGATGGCACGGTCCAGGGCAGGAATAATGCCGTGCACCAGGGCCGGTCCGGTCCAGGCCAGGGCCTTGAGTTTTTTCGGGGCCAGGGCGTAGCCGGTCAGCGCTGCAAGCCCGATTCCCGGCAGGGCGGGACCGAGCAGCCACATGTAGCGTTTCGGGTCTTTCCAGGTGCCAGTAGCGTCTTTTTCGACAGGTGATGTGATCTGGTGCGATTGCAGATTGTCTGGGGTTTTGGCGTTCATTGTTTTCTCCCGTTCGGTGCGCGTCTTTGTAATTTATGTCGGACAATCTTGCAATGCAACGGTCGTCCAGCGCCTGAAAGAACCTTGGCTCGAAATGACAAATGGCATTTCTTTGGCAGAAAGCGGGTTTCTGGGCCAGACTGATTTAGACAAGAAGAGCTTGATCACAAGGAAGAATCAGCCATGCCTAATCCTTCTTCTGCCACTGCTTCGTACTCTGTTCAGGGGATACTTCGGGAGTACCTGTCTTCTGGCAGGCTGACTGAGGTTGTCTACCGCGACAGCGCCGGCCAGATCTGCCTGGTTCATGATGTTATTCGCGAGCTGTTCAGTCGGGCCGGTCAGGACTTTCTACTACTCGGGCGGGGGATCATGCTCCCGTTTGATCACGTGATCACCATTGATGGCCAAGTGCTCTCTGACAGTGCCGGGTAACGAAAGGGTAATCGGCCGGTAATTGTGTTTATCAGAGCTCTCGCCGTACCCTGTGCTCCGTTGTAAATACTTACCAACAGAGGGATATGGTATGAACAAGCTCACACTGAGTGCGCTTTTGATGGTTCTGACACTCGGCCTTGCTGCCTGCAGCTCGGAAGACAACGAAGGGGTGGATGTCGAGCAGGCTGCAGATAACGCCGGAGACATGATGGAGGACGCGGCAGATTCCACTGAGGAAACTGTCGAGGAAGCCACCGGCCAGGATGAAAGTGCAATGGGCGAGTTGCAGGAAGGCGCAGAGGAAGCCGGTGAAGCCATGGGCGATGCTGCCGAAGAAGCTGGCGATTCAATCGAAGAAGGCTATGAAGAAGCCACCCAGCAGTAACTGAGTAGACTGACCGCTCCGCCGCAACAAATTGCACGGAGCGGTCGGTGCCCCGGCGCCAGCCCTTGTAAACTAATGTTAACGAATTTGTCTTTTTAACTTCCGCTTACTGTCATATTTCCCGCCGAAACTGGCCTCTCAACAACATTGACCCGCTGTTTTTTTGAGAGAGGCAATAACATGGCTAAGCACGACCTTGATCCCAATTACCTGGATCCCAACTACGAGCCGGTAGTCAACCACACTGAAAACACCCCCTTTCACCAGGTCCTGGCCGCGCGCATGCAGCGCCGTACCGTGATGAAAGGCAGCGTAGGTGCTGCTCTCGCCAGCGTCATGGGTCTGGGGCTGGCCGGCTGTGGCAGCGACAGCGACGACAGTACCACCAGCAGCAACGTGTCCAGCACGGATATCGGCTTCAAGGCGGTCCCGACATCAACGGCCAACGAGGTGGTTGTTCCGGAAGGCTACTCCTCCGAAACATTCCTCCCCTGGGGCACTCCCATCACCGGGTCTTACCCTGAATATAAGCCTGATGGCACCAACACCGGTGCGGAGCAGGAGCAGCAGGTGGGCATGCACCACGACGGCGTGCACTTTTTCCCGATTGACCAGAAGGCTGGCGGCAACAGTTCAACCGAAGGCCTTTTGGTGATGAACCATGAGTACATCGCCCAGGGCGCGTTGCATGCCAACGGAGCCACCTATGTGAACGATATGCGCCCTGCGGACGAAGTTCGCAAGGAAATCGCAGCTCACGGTGTTTCTGTCGTACACATCAAGCGGGACACCAACGGCAAGTGGGACATTGTGTTTGGCAGCCCATTCAACCGTCGTATCACCGGTAACACCGAGATGGATATTCGTGGACCGGTTCGCGGCTACAGCAAGCTGATCACCAAGTACAGCCCGGATGCAACCGAGACCCGCGGCACGCTTAACAACTGTGCAATGGGGCCGACACCTTGGGGAACCTACCTCGCGGCTGAAGAAAACTGGCACGGCTATTTTGCCAACAGTGACGAATCACAGCCCCGCGAGCAGACCCGCCACGGCGTGGGCAGTTCCAGTCGTTATGACTGGGAATTGGCCGACAGTGCTGAGGACCAGTACGTTCGATTCAATGTAAGCACTATTGGCGCAACAGCTGCCGATGACTATCGCAACGAGGCCAACACTTACGGCTACATGGTTGAAATCGATCCGTTTACTCCTGAAAGCAAGCCGCAGAAGCGCACTGCTCTGGGCCGATTCGGCCACGAGGGTGTGATCTTCGCCCCGGTCAAGGAAGGCGAGCCGGTGGTTTGTTACTCAGGCGATGACTCCCGGTTCGAATACATCTACAAGTTTGTATCGTCCAAGCCTTACTACGCCGCCACAGCGGGTGGATACCTCCTCGATGAAGGCACCTTGTACGTTGCTCGCTTCAACGATGACGGCTCCGGCGACTGGCTGTCTCTGGACCTCGACGATGCCGAGTTCAAGGCCAAGGTTGATGCTGCGGTTGGAACCACGGTTGGCGACGTCGCCTTCGACGGCTTCGAGAACCAGGCTGATGTTCTGTTGAACACACGTCTGGCCGCCGATATTGCCGGTGCAACCCCGATGGACCGTCCGGAATGGGGTGCGGTTGACCCGAATTCAGGCCAGGTGTATTTCACCCTGACCAACAATTCCCGCCGGACAGAGGAACAGGTTAACGCGGCCAACCCGAACGCCAATAACCGCACTGGCCACATCATCCGCTGGAGCGAGCAAGGCAACGACCACACCGCCACCAGCTTCGACTGGGATATCTTCGTGTTCGCCGGCGAGCAGGGTACGGAAACCGTGGTTGATGACGAGGTCATCGTATCTCTTACCGACGACAACATCTTCAACAGCCCGGATGGCCTGTGGTTCGACTACAACGGTCGTCTCTGGATCCAGACCGACGGCTCTGATGCCGCGCCGTACCAGAACAACATGATGCTGGCTGCCAACCCGGAGACCCGTGAAATCAAGCGCTTCTTTGTTGGGCCCGTTGGTTGTGAGGTTACCGGCGTTGTCTCCACGCCGGATGTGAAGACCATGTTCGTCAACATCCAGCACCCTGACGGTAACTGGCCGGATTCCAATGATCCGCGCCCGCGTGATGCAACTGTCATCGTTACCAAGGACGACGGAGGCATTATTGGCGCCTGAGCCAACGCCGAAGTAGTCATCTGAACACCGCAAACCCGGCCCGCTCGGTAACAGAGTGAGTCGGGTTTGCGGTTTTTTGTTTCAGAAACGCTATTCCCCGCCGATATGACTAATAAATACACTAAAGTATGAGTTATAAACTCATGTCAATTCTTTAGTCTCCACAATGGCCTTTAATAACAAAATGTTTGCAGAAGCAACGAAAAAGAAGAGGTTTCTATGGGCTTACTGGATCGGGCTTCAGTTCTATGGGGGGTGGCGGTTGCCGTTGTTCTTGCAGTCGTCTGTGCAGTGGTGGCGCCTTTGCTAGGCCTGGAACCTGCGTCGATTCTGATCGGGCTTGTCGTCGGCCTGGTGGCTGCTGGCGGCTTCCTCATTGTCAGGGTGTTGGAGCCAACGGAGCGAGGCCTCAAAGCGCTGAATGATGGCACTCTGGCTGATGATCATCCGCTGCAGGCCCAGTGCCGCCAACTGCTTGCCGATGCCAGGGCGGGGCGTGCGTTGGTGGAGACGCTGTCCGGGAGCGCCGATAAGAACGCTATCTCCGCGGCCCAGGTGTCTTTTGCAGCCGATCAACTGAAGCTCCGGCTTGACCGACAGGTTGAAGAAACCGCCCAGATGGCCGAATACGCCGGCCAAATCACCGAGACCGTCCGGGAGTCCTCGGAGCAGGCCACGGATGCAGCCACCATGGCACTGCAGAACAAACAGGTCAGCACCGAAGGTCGTGAAGCCCTGATCTCTGCCATAGACAGTGTGCGGGCGGTGCACCAGCAGTCAGGGGAAAACCTGCGCCTGATCCAGGAGCTGAACGAGAAGTCCAACAAGATCCAGGGGGTGACCACCACGATCCAGGGCATTGCAGAGCAAACCAACCTGCTTGCCCTCAATGCCGCCATCGAAGCGGCCAGGGCAGGTGACCAGGGTCGCGGCTTTGCGGTGGTGGCCGACGAAGTGCGCCAGCTCGCTGGTCGAACCGCCCAGGCGACAGGGGAAGTGGCGGAAACTCTGGAAGAAATAAGGTCCGATACCACGCTGATCGTGTCCCGCATTGAAGACCTCGCCCGCAGCATCGAGGAGGGGCTCACCTCTGTTGAGAGCGTGGGCGAGCGATTGGACCAGATTAGTTCTCAGTCGGACCGGGTTCAGCAGCAAGTAGCCCGAATTGCCGAGATCGACCAGAACAACGAGCAGAGCCTGGCCCAGGTGTTTTCGGCCATTGAAACGGTGCGGGACCAGATCTCCGAAAGTGATACCAGTGTTTCTTCACTCGCAGAACAGGCTGCGACGCTTATGGAGCTGGCGGAGAAAGCCAATGCTTCATTCGCCTTGAACAGCGAAGCCAGCTATCACCGCCCCTTCTTCGATCAGGCCAGGGCCGGTGCTGACCAGATTGGTCAGCTCTTTGAACAGGCCATCCGCGAAGGCAAGCTTTCCGAAAGCGCGCTGTTCGACAAGAAGCGCACTCCCATACCGAACACGCATCCTCCGAAATACTCCAGCAGCTTTGACACGTTTACCGACCAGTATCTGCCGGCCATTCAGGAGCAGGTGAAGAATGCACATGAGGCCATCGTCTTTGCCATAGCCGCTGCGCCTGACGGGTATGTACCGACCCACAACCGGGATTTCGCCCACGCACCGACCGGAGATCCGAAGGTGGATCTGGTGAAGAGCCGGAGCAAGCGGCTGTTCAACGACCGGACAGGCATCCGTTGTGGAACGCACACCGAGAACATGCTTTTGCAAACCTACCGTCGAGATACCGGCGAAATCATGCATGATCTCTCAGTGCCGATCTATGTGAATGGCAAGCATTGGGGCGGTTTCCGCCTGGGTTACCGTCCGGACAATCACTGACCGCGGCAGGATTTTCGGTCACGGGGCCTGTGGTAGACTCGGGTTAACAGATCAATAGGAGACTTGTCTTGGCCGAACCAGAGTTTATTCCTGCCGACACGGACCCCGCCTCCCGCCGAAGTGACCCGGCGCGTAACCTGGCGGTGGTGGTCTACATCCTTCAGGCGCTGTCTTTTTTCGTAGGAGGCATCACCGGTCTGGTGGGCGTGATCATCAACTACGTCAAATTGGACGACGTACGTAATACCTGGGTGGAGCGGCACTTCCGCTGGCAGATTCGCACCTTCTGGATCGGCCTGCTCTGGACCGTGATTGGCATAGTGACCACGCCGATTATCATCGGCTGGTTTATTCTCCTTGGTATTTCTATCTGGATCATCTACCGGATTGTGAAAGGGGCCCTGGCTCTGAATGACGGTAAACCCCCCGCCTGAACGAATCGCAACGTTTGGAAAGCATTTCGAGTAATATTGTCAGGCAATGTAAAATTTCGTTTGCCTGACAGTATTCAGTTCTAGAAAGGGCATTCGCACTCCCCGCTTGCCTGTTACCACATCCATTTGACAATCAAAGCCTTATTGTTTTGGGCCTCCTCGACATGAATCTTCTTGGCCCCACAGGGTGTCATTTTTGACGGGAATCCTGGAAATTTCGGCCATCGTGCCACCACACCAGCTTTCTTAACCTCGAAGCGCATTGATCGCATACCTCTCTTCCGGGGTGGAGACAATGACAACAAGAGAGGAATTGAGAGCATGAGTAGAGCACGAAAACTATCCACCCCGCTGCCAATCCTGTTCCTTGCGTTCGGTTCAGCAGGGCTTGCTGCAGAGACGCTGGAATACCGAAACGACCTGTCGATCATGGGATCTTACATCATCCCGGATGATGATCGAACGGATGAATACGGCACGGCGTTCAGAGTTAGCTACGGTAAACAGCTGGGAGAATACTGGTGGCTGGAGCCAACGGTTTCTGCCGGTATCTTTGAAACAGGGCGTACCGGATTGACGGACTATTACCATCAAGCTGCTGGCATCGATATGTCTTATCGGCTGTTTCGAAACAAAGGCTTCACGCCTTTTGCACTCGCCGGGCTTGGCGTCTCCAGGAACGATGTGGCGAATCATGACGACAGCGAAATTGGCGGTTACGGGAACCTCGGTGCGGGTTTTCTGACGTCGCCTACTACTGACTTCGGGCTGAGGTTCCGGGCCGAGGTCAGATATCTGTACGACTCCTTTGACGATGGCCTTTCAGATGTCCACCTTTCAGCCGGAATAACCCTCCCTCTGGGGGCTACGCAGCGCCAGGTTGTTGAAAAGGTCCAGTACATCGAGAAACCAGTGGTTGTGGAGAAAGAGAAGCTTGTCGGAATGGCGGATTCAGATGAGGACGGGGTAGTTGATGGCGTAGATCAATGCCCGAACACGCTCAAAGGGCTGCAGGTGAACTCGGTTGGCTGTGTTAAGACTGACAAGGCGCAGAGCGTTGTTCTCCTGGGTGTCTCTTTCGAGTTTAACTCTGCTCGCCTGACGGCCAATGCAAAGGACATCCTGGTTAAGACCGCGGATGCCCTGAAGGGCCAGCCTGATCTTCGGGTTGAACTTGCAGGGCATACAGACAGCGTTGGGGCGGAGAGCTATAACCTCACGCTTTCCCAGGAACGGGCTGACTCTGTCCGCAACTATCTGGTTGATCTGGGGGTAGGCCCGGAACGATTGGAAGCCAAGGGGTATGGCGAAGCCAGACCAGTCCGGAGTAATGGAACCGAAGAAGGACGAGAGCGCAATCGTCGTGTCGAGTTCAACGTGATTTCCGAGTGAGCGTGGGGTGGAAAAGATGAATTCAAGAACAATGAGATGGTCCTTGGTAGTTCTGGTTGCTCTGATCTTCGGCTTAACGGGATGCCGATCCGACAGCAGTCCAGCCGAGTTAGCCGATGATTCCGGCTCCGATGGTGGCACGACGGTATTTGATGCAGATCAGGATGGCGTTCCCGATAATCAGGATTCCTGCCCGACTGTTGCCAACACCGGCGTAGATGCGGACGCTGACGGAGTCGATGACGCCTGCGATACTGATATAGGGACGTCAAATGATCTGGACAGCGATGGCATCCTGAATAGCTCGGATAATTGCCCCGATATTGCTAATAGCGATCAGGCGAACCGGGACTCAGATCTGTTTGGCGACGTTTGTGACACCGATGCTGACGGCGACGGCGTTGACGACAAGGTAGATAATGGGGACGGGAGTTTCTCAGCACTGGCGCCTTCCAGCGGAGGAGACAATTGCCCTTTGGCGCCGAACGATGGTCAGTCCGATCTTGATGCTGACTCGATCGGAGACGCCTGCGACACCGATACCGATGGCGATACGGTCGCGGACAAAGCTGATGATGGCGACGGAACCTTCAGTGTTATTGATTCCGCTGACGGAGGCGATAACTGTCCTCTGGTAGCAAACGTGAGTCAGGAAGATGCTGACGGTGATGGCGTTGGCGACGCCTGTGAAAATGATGGCGAAAGCGATGGTATTCCGGACGGCGCCGATAACTGTCCTGCCATAGCGAACCCGGGGCAGGAGGATCTCGACGGCGATGGTATCGGGGACGTCTGCGATTCTGATGTAGATGGTGACGGTATCAATAACGAGGACGCACTCGGTCAGTCTCTAGACAATTGTCCTAGAGTCGCCAACTCCGATCAGTCCGATACCGATGGTGACGGCATCGGAGATGCCTGCGATCTTGTAAACGATGCAGAATATGCCTGCGGAATTAACGGTGAACAGTTTACACCGTTGCTCGCCAATGACTCAGATCTGTCAGCCCAGGCCTCCAAAGACCTGTCCGGATGCCTGCTTGGGTTTGGGCTTCTTTGCGACGTCCAGTCTCCGGGCAATGTGGTAGACAGTGATCTCTCCAATGTGGCGACGATGCAGAACACCGATCTGCTGGGGCTTTCGACTGTGACTTTGCGGGTAGCGACGACCACAGGTTTTGCCTACCCTGGTGCAAATGCTCTTGGTGTGGCCTTCAGCGAAAGTGCTCAGGCTTTGCAGGCTGACTTGTTGGGCGGCGATCTGATCGTGAGAACCAGGCTTAACGGGGAAGTTCAGGAAGAGAGCTCTGGTGCTGGTGTGCTGGATCTCGATCTGCTGGGTGCGTCCGGTCTTCTCGCAGGAGCAGACACGAGCTTCCTTGTTTTCCAGACAGAGCAGCGCTTTGATTCCGTTGAAATTGAGTTTGCGCCATCGCTACTGTCTTTGCTCAATGAAGTTAATGTGCACGCGGTTTGTGCGAGCAAAACGGACGTGTCAGTGCCCTGATACACATTCAGGCAAGAATGAAAAGAGCCGCTACCAAAGCGGCTCTTTTCGTTTCAGTCTTCGGTGACTTCTTTCAGCCGTATGGCACTGACCATCCCGGCCAGCCCCATCAGGCCCAGGACAATAATGACCGCCACCTCTGAAATCATTGATATGAGGGCGGTCAGGCCGCCGGTAACAAGCAGCAGAACACCGATGACCGTGTTGCTCACTGCAGTATAATCGGTGCGCTTGTTACCCCCTGCCATATCCACCAGATAGGTTTTGCGCCCCAGCCTGACGCCCGCATGGGCAATGCTCAGCACAAAAAAGGCGATCGGGTAAAACCAGACGCTGCCAATTTCCGTCCCGATAAAGAGCGCGGTGAAGCCGACGATCAGGCACACACCGCTGGCCATTGCAGCGCCACGGATCATGACTTTTCGACTGGAGGTGTCCGCCGCCCAGCCCCAGAAGCTGGCACTGAGCGAACTGGCAAGACTGCTGGCCAGCAGGAAGATACCCAGCATCCAGCCAATGTCGGATTCTTTCTGCGCAAGGACCACGAAGTAGGGCGACGCCAGGGCCGAGCAGAGCAATAGCGCTCGGGTGATCACGAAGTTTCTGAAGGGTACATCGTCGTGGAGCAGGGAAAGGCTCCGGAACGCCTCGTTGATGGCGTTGCCGCCACCACCTGTTTCACCTTCGTACTCTTCCACTCCGGCAAACAGAAAACCGGCAATCACCCAGAGCACACCTGCCAGAAGCAGGAGCACTGTGTAAAAGGCAATCGTCGGGTCGCCGCGTTCCCAGAACAGCAGGGCGGTCAACACAACGGTGGCGGTGCCGCCAATGGTGGACGCCAGCCCGCCGAGTCTTCCCCGCCGGGTTTTCGGGATGCATTTGCCCTGCACATCTTTCATGGACACCGAGCAGAATCCGCGGGCGAGGGAAAACATAATGAGGGCTGCAATGATCCCGGAACCTGCGGCATAACCCTCGAAAAACCAGATGCTGGCCGCCATGGCCACAACACTGGCGGCCTGGCCGAAGCTTCCGAGGGTCCAGAACCACTTGCGGACAGGTTTGCGGCGCACCCAGGCTGCAATCACCATTTGTGGCACTAGAGAGCCGGATTCCCGGATCGGTACCAGCCAGGCCACCAGGGCGGGTGCTCCGATGGCGCTCATCAGCCAGGCCAGTACGGTTTTGGGGCTGATCAGCAGGTCGCCCAGCTTGGTCAGGACGTTGCTGGCGAGAATCAGGAAGAAATTACGGGGTACCTCGCGACAGGCCTCCTCCGGTATGTCTTTACAGACCCGTGCATCTTCTTCGTTGGCAATCAGGCTGTAAAGCTGGTCGATGGTGTCCTTTCTGCTCTCGGGCAAACCGCTGTCCTCCGGAAAATGAGTCGGAAGGATACCAGTGTTGCCCGGCATCCTTAAGCCCGGAGTACGGCAGTTGCGGGCAATCAGACCAGATGGTGGTCCCAGTGAACGGGGAGGTCTGCAAGTTCCCTGGCGGGTGTGGCCGCGCCCAGCTGAACCAGTTTTCCCCGGCCAGAGGAAACCAGAAAGTCGCCTCCGGCAAGGGCCTGGATGCCAGCGCAATCGGCTATGGAGACGCGGTTGACGAGTTCACCGGTACTGCCCCTGAAGACAATGGCTGTGCCACCAACAGGCGAGGCAGCAGCAACGAAGTCGTTTTCCGGGTGGGCAACCACGCTGGCAATATAGTTGGCCAAGGCTATCTGGGTGTCTTCGTCAAACCGGTATTCGCGCAGTGTTCCCTTCTCAAGACGCGCCAGCAGAGGCGGCGTTTCATAGAGAGGCCCCTGGTACTGATAGGCCACGTACACACGTCCGCTGTTGCTGACGCTTACATGACGGGCGCTTTGCTGATGATGGGGCGGCTTGAAGCGGCCAACGATGTTGCCAGAATGACGATCCATCAGCAGCAGGGCAGGATCCATGGTCTCCAGATTGAGCTTCATGCGGTCGTAATCCGGGTGGGTCAGGATTCCGCCAAGCCCGATCACCAGGGTTTCGCCATCCGGGTGCAGGGTCAGTTCATGGGGGCCGATGCCATTCAGATCAAAGGTATCGGTTCGCCGGTAATCCTGTTCGGCGTCATAGACCGCAATAATTCCCTCGCCCTTTTCGTACCGGCTGGCCGTGACGTACAGCCAGCGGCCATCGGTCGAGAAAATCCCGTGGCCGACAAAGTGTTCGCCGGCTTTTGCGCCTACACGGTGTTTTCTGGTGCCGGCAGTGGCATCGAACACGTAGAACGACCATCCGGGGCGGCGCTCGAAGAAGACGGTTTCACCCATGCCAGGCCGGTTGCATCCACTGTGGCAGCGGGTTTCGACCGGAGTCTGCCAGAGGATGCTGCCGCTGCGGTCGAAGGCGCTGACTCCAAAACTGCCGTCCGGCAAGCCAACGGCGCCGACATAGCTGTCAGGTTGGCCCGAGGCTTTTCCGGGAAGCAGGGAGCAGCCGGTCAGGCCCACGGAAATACCGCCGGCAAGGGACGCTTTGACAAGGGCCCTGCGGTTCAACAGCATACGATCAGCCTCCTCAGTCGCCATCGCTTGAATTGAAGCCTCTTACCACGCCAAGAGCAACCGCCGCCTGGTCATTGACCAACGTGGCCAACTGGGAAATATCGACATAGAGGCTCTGCAGGACCCGGAATTGGTCTTCTTCGTTCAGGGCGGTTGCCATGGGCAGATGGGCGCCGGGAAAGTTCTGCTGAACCTCGCTGAATTGCTTGCGAATGCGCGTCGCCAGATCGGACTTCCCCATCGCTTCCAGTAATGTAGCGAGCCCCGGCAAAAAGAACTGTCGCAGCCCATCCACAGTGGCTTCAACGGTCATCAGGGTGTTGCCGCTACGCCAGGCGTCCGTGATGTAGGGATTGCGTTTGCCGTTGCCGCGAAGCCCCATGGGCTGGGCCAGACGGCGTTCTTCCAGGATTTCCAGCGCAGCCATCCCCGCGCGGATTGTGGTGTCGTGGTATTGATCGGTCTCCAGGTAGTGCGGCCGAAAAGCCTGCCATCCGTCCATCAACTCGTCGCTGTTGCTTTTCGCATGCCTGGCCACGTTGGTCAGCAGTTCGCACGTCCGGGCGGCAGGCAGTGCATGGTCCCCGGCATTGAGCTGCTGATCGAACAGCAGGTATTCCATCATCGGGAAGCCCTGCACAGCGACACCGGACTGGCTGATCACCTGGGGAGTGATCGGTTCATCGTTTCCGATCAGGTAAGCGGCTTTTCGTGCGATCAGATTCTTTGGATCCGGCCAGAACTGGAACTGCCAGGATAGATTGTTGTTTTCCACCGGGCCGAAATCGACGAAACGCACCCGTTGCCAGGCCAGGAAAGCGTCAAGCCAGGCTGCTTCCAGTAGTTTCCTGCTATCTGGTGCAGGCGCGTTGCAATATTTTCGGGCCGCCATGTTCAGGTCGGCGGTCTCCGATGACAACGCCTCGTAGCCGTTTGCAATGCCCTCATGCCACTGATGACGGGCCTGGGCGTTGGCATCGTTTGCCCACGTCAGAGGCGAAAGCACGGCCAGAATAGATGTACACATAAGTCTGGTGATCGGGTGCATGGCGGATCCTCAGAGTGAATTCAGGAAATCGATCAGGGCCGTGCGATCCTCCGACGACATCTGGCGGTAGCGATCGGCGGCCGCCTGGGCCTCGCCACCATGCCAGAGCACGGCCTCTTCCAGTGTGCGGGCGCGACCGTCGTGCAGGAACCCGGCCTGCGGGTTCACCACCTGGGCCAGGCCAATGCCCCAGAGCGGCGGCGTTCGCCATTCGTTGCCATTGGCCAGGAATTCATCACGTCCATCCGCCAGGGCTGGGCCCATATCGTGGAGCAGCAGATCCGTGTAGGGCCAGATGGTTTGATTGCTCAGGTCCGGGCGGTCAGCAACCTCACCCGTCTGGTGTCGCGGAGTATGACAGCCCGCGCAGCCAATTTCGTTGAACAGTTCTGCCCCTCGTTGAACGGATTCGGACTCAAGATTGCGCCGGGCCGGAACGGCGAGGCTCTTGGCATAGAAGGTCACGAAGTTGGCGACCTTGTCGCTGACCTCAGGATCGCCGCCGTGAGTGAATCGCTCACAATGCTGCTCGGGCATGCAGTCGGTTGTGGGTTTCAGAGTAGAGGTCAGGCCCATATCTCCGGCGAAGGCACCCATGCTCTGTTGATGGACATCTGGCTCGGCCGCCTTCCAGCCGAATCGGCCGGGCAACGTCTGTTCCGTTGCCAGATCCCAGACCTGGTTAAGCTTTCCGGAGATGCCGTTTTGGTCCGCATCATCAAGGTCATGGAGAGCTTGCAAATCTTCAATGGGGATGGCTTCCAGCAGACCCATTCCGATCATCTGCGGCGCTACCCGGGGTGACACCAGCAGGTCCTCGGGCAGCGGTCCGTAGTTTGGGTTTTCGATGCGGTACACAGGCTTGCGCAGTTCAACAACAGTGCCGTCCGCAAGGGTTTTTTTCACCGGCGTCCATTCAATGATCAGATCGGCCTCCGGTTTTGCAGCGGGAAGCGCAGCGGTCTGCAACTGGCTGCCGTATACCGGCGCCGGTTTAAAACCGTGCTTGCGCAGAATCTCGGCGTCCCGCTCCGGGTCAGCGGGAACTGCCAGCCTCAGAAACAGGGACACCGGCGGTTCGTCGACACCAGGGGGATGTCCACGACCATCCTTGATATGACATCCCTGGCAGGAGTTGGTATTGAACAGCGGGCCCAGGCCGTCACGGGCATCAGTGCTTGCCGGGGCTTCGACCCAGGGGTTCCGGAAGAAACTGTTTCCGACGCTGAAATCCAGACGCCTGGTCATGGACAGGTTGCCCTGGGGAAGCGAGTAAGCGTTGGTGTCTGACTGTTGTACCGTGCCACCGCCCCCTGTTGCCGGCGATGTCTGGATTGGGTAGCCCGCGTGGGTCTGGGCGGTAACGTGGGCGCTGGCGATTGCCAGCGCCCCGATTAAAGCAAGCTGCCTCATCATGTTCAGAACGCGTGACCGGCATCATCCGGAGACAGGGCTTCAATACCCAGGTCCCGCGCGGCCTGCTCGATCGAGCCGGTCTGTGCAACCAGCGCCATGATGGCACCGTTGACGATACGGGTTCCCTCGGCATTACCCGGTGCAATCATGGTGTCGAAGGCCATCGGATTTTCGCTGCTCTCTGCACGAGCCTTCATCAGAGCCAGGGCTTCCATGGAGGCGTCCAGCTGGTTGTTCAGGCGGGCGTCCAGTTCCGGATTGCTCTGTTGAACCAGATCAGAGAGGGAAGGACCTGTTACCAGGCTGCCATCCACACGACGGTAGGTGCCGGTATAGACATTCTGAATGCCCTGGCCGTTGTAGTAATGGGAGTTATGGGTGTTGTCGCTGAAGCAGTCGTGTTCGTCCTCGTAAGAGTTGGCTTCCAGGGCTACCTTCATGCGCTCACCGGCCAGCTCACCGAGGGATAGGGAGCCCATGCCGAACAACATCTTCTGAACACCCTCGTTGGCGTCAGCCGCCGTCAGCTGGGCGCGATAGTTGTCGCCGGCGCCCGGCGCCCACTGGGCTACCATCCACTCCAGATCCGATACCAGCAGGTCGGTCACTGCATCCAGAAATTCGCCACGACGCTCGCAATTACCATTGGTGCAATCAGCACCCCTGGCGTAATCCGTGACCGGACGCTCCCCGGAACCGCTTTCAAAGCCATGCAGATCCTGGCCCCAAAGCAGGAATTCAACGGCATGGTAGCCGGTAGCGACGTTGGCTTCAGACCCGCCCACTTCGTTCAGATCGGCTAGCAGGCTCGGAGACAGTGAGGACACGTCCAGAGTTTCCCCGCCGACGTTGATGCTGTCGCTGGCGATGATGTTGGCGGTTGCTCCGGCGTTACCCAGTTCGTGCTGGTATCCGTCCGCCTTCACGTAGTCGATCAGGCCTTCGTCCAGCGGCCAGGCGTTCAGTTGGCCTTCCCAGTCGTCGACAATGGCGTTGCCAAAGCGGAACACTTCGGTTTGTTGGTAGGGGACTCGCGCCGCAAGCCAGGCTTCTTTTGCGGCGGCCAGGTTGGCTTCGGTCGGGTTGGCAATAAGTCGATCGGTGGCTTCGTCCAGGGCTCGTGCTGTGGTCAGGGCATCTTCATAGTTGGCGTGAGCCAGGTCGGCGTAGTGATTGACCACTGAGGCTTTGGTTGCCGGCTGAGAGTCTTCGGCGGACCAGGGATGATTGGCGCAGCCTGCAGTCAGCAGAGCGGTTACTGTTAATGCCAGCGGGGCTGGACGAAACATGGACGTCATTCCTTTCTCCAAGTTTGGGTAATCGTGGCGCGAATGATAAATATTAGCGTTCAGGATTATGGTTGCCCGTATATGAAAACGCAAGCGGGAAAAGGACCAGTGTGATCAGGATTGACGATAGTGCTCTTGCCCTGGGCAGCCGTGATCGGGCTTAATGGCCCCGTCACCAGGGAGCTATTCTTGTATGTTGAGTTATCTGCACGCCTTCCACGCCGGCAATTTCGCTGATGTCCAGAAACATGGGGCCCTGGTACTGGTCCAGACCATGATGCAGGCGAAGTCATCCGGCATTGCCTGTTTCGACACCCATGCCGGAAGCGCCATATACGATCTGCGAGGTGAGCGGGCCCGGAAGACGGGAGAGGCCGACGATGGTGTCCAGAAGTTGTGGAGCGCCAAAGATCGGCTTCGGTCCGAGGATTGGAATCCGTTTCTGGATGTCCTGGCAGGATTCAATGCCGGTAGTGGCGAACTTTCCGTTTACCCGGGGTCTCCGGCCTGGTTCCAGCACTTTCTCAGGGCCGGGGACGCGCTGACGCTTTTCGAACTCCATCCGAGCGAGAGCGAGCAGCTGGTGGGTTGGGCTTCGGAGGCGCCGATTCGAGTGCTTCGGCAGGATGGCCTTGCGGGGCTGCTCAGGCAGCTTCCACCAAAACAGCCGCGGCTCCTCACGCTTATCGATCCTTCCTATGAGATCAAATCTGATTACGTTGAGGTTGCTGAAACCCTGGGAAAAGCATGGCAGAAGTGCCGGCATGGGGTTTATCTTGTGTGGTATCCGATACTAACCAGTGGCTCGCAGGTGCAGCTGAAAGAAGCCGTCAAGCGTACCGACGTACGCAAGGTGCTTTGCAGTGAGGTGCATCTGCGCACTCCGCCGGATCGAGGCATGACGGGCTCGGGGCTGCTGGTGATTAATCCGCCCTGGGGATTCGATACCCGGTTGTCTGTAATGATGGATGATATTTCCGGCCCGGAGGCTCTGAATCTGTCTCACGGAGTTGAGTGGCTGGTGCCTGAATAGTCCGGCCGGTTGGCGGTCTGAAGGAGCAATTTGATTGACAGAGAAACCGGTTCAAGAGATTGAAAGCACGTGTCTTCGGGGTGGCCTAATTCCCGTAGATGAGTGGAATACGCCTGAAACATCTGTCAGGCGTTCACTGAAAGACGCTTTTCGTCATATTCTGGCACAGATCCGTGCTGGTGTTGCGAAGGAAGACGAGACCTTCAAGAGCCTTGATAACCTTCCAGAATTGGACCGCTCTGAGTTGCAAAGCCTGGCTCCGTTGCCGGATGCCTCAAGTCTGGCAGGCGCTATATCGAACGCTCTGGATGCCAGCAGGAACATGACCTTTCTTGTGGCTCCCCCGTTTTTTGGGGTGCGGTCGGCCCTTGAACATTTTCCGGAGCTCCGGTCGGAGAATGGCGCCGGGGCAGGCCAATGGACCCTGATCCGGCCGCCCGAAAATCTGCTACTTGACGATCAGGGTGCTCGGGATTGGTGGGACAGGCAGGATCTTTCCCGGCCCTGGGTCATTCCGGAGCTGGCAGATTTCTGGCTCCGTCATTTATCGGGCCTTGCGCTGATTCGTGAATTGCTCCGGCGAGTTTCCGCTGGCGGTCTTGCCCGTGGCCTTATCGGTTGTTCCAGTTGGTGCTGGCAATTCTGGTCGTCCTACTTTGAGGCGGCTCACCTGGCGCCCCTGACTCCGGCGCCAATGACAGCCGCCATGCTCGGAGACTGGTTTGAATACCTCGCTTCAGGCGCCGGAGCGCAGGGAGTGATTGCGCGGATGGCTGATGATGGCCTCTATGTCTTGCCGACGGCGGATACGGTGGATGGAAAAAAACGAAAGCACAGTGGATTTCTCCGGGATTTGGCATCCGTTGCGCGGGGAAATCCGGGGGTTGCACTCGCAATCTGGCAGCAGTCACTCAGGGCGCGCCCCGAAGACAGAGCAGAAACGGAGAATATCAAGGAACCACCTGCTGAAGGAGGCGATTGTGTACGTTGCTGGGTTGTTCCTTTTGACCAACTGAGCCTGCCCGTTGTTCCGCAGATTCAGGGCGACAGTATTGGTCTGGTGCTGCATGCATTGCTCCTGCACGACGGACTCGATGCCTCGTTGCTCGGGCTGGTGACGGGTATCCGGGAACCTGAGCTGGGTTTTGTGCTGGCCCGGCTGGCCCGATCAGACCTGATTGAACAAACGGAAGCTGGCAATTGCTGGAAGGTCTCCGCGCTTGGATATCCTTCTGTACGGAGACACCTGCAAGGCTGGGGCTTTCCGGTGGACAGCTTTTAGGAGATGAATCATGGGTGATCTTGGAATCAAGGAAGCGTTCTCAGCCATCACCTCCACGGCGTTGCTGGAAGCATTGGTGGTGGTACTTCTGGCGACGGCGCTGACCATTGCTATTCAGAAACTGTTTCCAAAAGTGGCGATGAAACTCAGTGGCAAGCTCCGGTTTTACGTGCTCGCATCGGTACCACTGCTTCGCCTGATTATCATAGTGGTCACCATCATTGTAGTGGTTCCGATTCTTGTGGAACCCTCGTTCGAGAATATGGTGGCCATCTTTGGTGCGCTGGGCCTGGCGCTGGGCTTTGCCTTCAAGGATTATGCAAACAGCCTGATCGCAGGCATCGTTACACTCTATGAGATGCCCTACCGGCCCGGCGACTGGATTGAAGTGGATGGAAAATACGGGGAAGTGCGGTCGATCGGTACCCGTGCCGCTGAGCTTGTAACGCCAGATGACACGGTAGTGGTGATCCCGCACAGCAAGCTCTGGGCGTCATTGATTGCCAATGGCAACGATGGCACAGACAACCTGATGTGTGTGGCGGAATTCAATCTTGAGCCCCACCACGATGTCAGCCGGGTTATGGATCTGCTGCGGGATGTGGCATACACCTGCCCCCGCACCCGGACATTTCGGCCCGTAGTGGTTGTGGTTTCCAATAATCCCTGGGGCATGTGTTACCGCCTGAAGGCTTACCCGATTGATCTGAAGGACCAGTTCCGATTTATTTCTGAACTGACTGCGCTGGGGGCAAGCGCTCTGGCAGCTGAAGGCGTTGGTTTTGTCTCAGCCCCCGTCGCCGGAACCCGCTGAACCCTGACTTCCGGTTTCGGTGTCGTTAATCAACTGGTATAACCGCTCAAAAATTCGCTGCCCACTCTCGCCAGTGCGCTCCAGATAGATGTCACGCACCGGCAAGCTGGCTCGCCGAAATGCCTCCCGCTCTGCATCGGTGAGGCGGACGACCTTCAGGTGGCCTTCTTCCAGCATTTTTTCCAGCCGGGTCTGATTGAGTTCCTCCTGGGTCTCCCAGGCAACCTGTGCAACATCATTGAGACCATTATCCAGCCATTGTTGCTGGTTTTCCGGTAATGCGTTGTACCACTCAAGATTCGAAACCACTGAAGCAACGAACTGCGCTGGCCTTGCGAGCGTCATGGTGCTCTGGACTTCATAGAAGTCCATTTCCTCGATGGCAAAAACGGGGTTGCTCTGGCCATCAATCTTGCGTAGTTGCAGATCGCTGTAGACCTGCGAATAGGGGATCTGGCTCGGTTCGGCGCCATAGGCGCGAAACGCTTCCTCGGCCATATCGGATGTCATGGTGCGGATCCGTTGGCCATCGAAGTCTTCCGGTGTGCGGAGCGCCTTGTTGGCGGTCCACGCCATCCAGCCCTCGGGTACAAAGCCCAGAAGTTTCATGTTCTCCCGGGCGTAGGGCTGCTCGAACAGATCGAGCAATTCCGGGCTCGCGAGAACCTGTCGGGTTACGTCAGCGTTGTCCGGTAGAACATAGTGCAGGGTAAACAGGCCGACTTCCGGGATGGTGTTGGCAAGGTGTCCGGGGGAGGCGAAGGCAAGGCTGACCGAGCCATTCCGTACCAGCTCAGTAAGCTGAGCTGAAGTACCCAGAGACCCATAGGGAAAGATATCAACCTCGATCCTGCCATCGGAGCGCTCTTCAATGCGTTCTTTTAATGCTTCAGCATAGGCATGCTGAACGCTACCCTCGATTTCCTCCAGCGCAAAGCGCCAGGTTACGGGGTATTCAGGGGGTTCCGGAGCCTCGGACGTCTTGTCCCCACGATCGGTCTGGCTGTCTGAGCAACCGGTCAGTGCAATGGCCAATGCGAGGCTCAATGGCCAGAACCTGAAACGGGTGTTGGGCATAGCGGGGGACTCCAGTTTTCTCAATCCTTGTTTGATATTGATATACAAGGTAACACAAGAATGCTCACTGCCATGGGTAACAGGGTTCGATTGGATTACACTGTCGGCCAAACAATCCCGTGGAGAAAGGAGAAAATCAATGGAGTGTCAGTGGCTGGCAGGAGGCCATGAATGAAAAACCAGAAGCAGGCGATGCTCTATGGCCTGGGTACCGTGCTGTTATGGTCCACGGTGGCAACCGCGTTCAAGCTCTCCCTGAGAGAGCTGGCTCCCGTTCAGATGCTACTGATTGCCTGCACCGCGTCGGTAGTCGTGATGGCCATTATTCTGATGCTTCAGGGGCGCTGGCATCTGGTGTTTTCACTCAGTCGCAAACAGTATGCCCAGTCCTTTGGCATGGGGCTGATCAATCCCTGTCTGTACTATTTTTTGTTGTTCGGCGCGTTTGACCGGTTGCCGGCCCAGGAGGCGCAACCGCTGAACTACACCTGGGCACTGGTGCTGGCCTATATGTCGGTACCGTTTCTGGGGCATCGGCTGCGCAAGCTGGATATTGTTGCAGGTCTGATCTGCTATGCCGGGGTGGTGGTGATTGCCACCCGTGGTGCCGTGACTTCCCTGAGTTTCGAGGATCCGCTCGGGGTTTCTCTCGCCCTGGGCAGTACTGTGGTCTGGGCGTCCTACTGGATTATTGCCACCCGGGATACCCGTGATCCGGTGGTTGGCCTGTTCCTGAATTTTCTGTGCGGGCTGCCGGTGATTCTTCTGATTTGCTGGTGGACGGAGGGCCTGAACTTTACCACCGGAACGTCGCTTGCTGCTGCGTTGTATGTTGGCGTGTTCGAGATGGGCATCGCTTTCGTGCTCTGGTCCTACGCCATGAAGAAGGCGGAGAACACCTCGAAGGTCAGCAACCTGATTTTTATCTCGCCATTCCTTTCACTGGTGTTTATCTATTTTATTCTGGGTGAGCATATCCTGCCTTCCACCTACATCGGGTTGGTCCTGATCATGATGGGGCTCTGGATCCAGCAGAAAAAAGTGAAGGACCGGGAAGAGGCCCTGAACCTTGGCTAGCTGGTTTGTTTACATGGTGCGAACCGCACGGGGGGCCCTGTATACAGGCATAACCACTGACGTTGACCGGCGTTTCAATGAACATCAGGGAGGCGCTCCCCGGGGAGCGCGTAGTCTGAGGGGCAAGGGGCCGCTTGAGCTGGTGTTCAGCGCGCCGGCCGGAGACCGAAGCCGTGCTTCACGGTTGGAGTGGCACATAAAACAGTGGCCGCGGCCCAGGAAAGAGGCCTTGGCGCGGGGTGAGCTCAGCCTGCCAGATGACGTTTGATGTGTTCACCGGCGGTCTCTATCGCGGCCGTGGCCCGGTCGAGTTGCCCGCTATGCACCTGAAAAACGTGCCAGAGGCTGTTATAAACCTCAAGGCGGGTTTCCACATCGTGCCGGTTTGCGGCCTCGGCCAGCCGTTCGGCATCATTGAGCAGGATTTCCTGGCTGCCCACCTGGATCAGCATGGGTGGCAAGCCGCTCAAATCGCCGAACACGGGTGAGATCAACGGATTGGTCAGGGATTCCTGGCCGGCATAGAGATGGGCTGCCTTGCTGGTCCAGCTGGCCTGGAGCACCGGTTCACATTCGGGTGCGTAGAGCTTTTCCTGAGTGAGGTCTACCCAGGGTGAAAGCACCGTGAGCGATGCCGGAAGCGGCTGGCCCTTGTCACGCAGCCGCATGGCGAGGGCAACGGCGAGGCCCCCACCGGCGGAATCGCCGGCAATAGCAATCTGCTCCGGTTTGAAGCCCTCCGCCAGCAGTCCGTTCCAGCAAGCCTCCGAATCATCCAGAGCGGCGGGAAATGGGTATTCGGGCGCCAGTCGGTAATCCGGTGTGACGATGGTGCAACCGCTGGTTTTGGCCAAGTGTCCGGTTATGCCCCGGTGAGTGCTGGAGGAACCGATAATATAGCCACCGCCGTGCAGATAGAGAACAGCGCCGTGAGGGTTGTTGCCAAAACTGGTGCTGATGGCCGGAATGCCGCCCACTGTGGTGTTTTCGAAGCTTGCCCCCCGCGGTGGCATGGAACTCCGGTAAGCCTGGCGCACAATGCGTCGCTGGAGTGAAACAGGTACTGCCGGGGTGAGAACCGGTCTGACCAACCGGTTCATGGTCTGGCGCAACGCAGTCTCCAGAAGCTGTTGCAACATCTGTGTCTTTCCCCTGCTATGGGTTAGGATTGGAAGCCAAAATTCATAACTCATTCATGACAGGCGTTTAACTCTACGTGTACTGGAAAACAGATACCATAGAAATACCGGATTGGGACAGACACTCGCTCCTGGACAGACTCGAACCGTTCGACCCGGCCTGCTCGCGGGATCTCAGTGATGAAATGGTGGCCTATTGCCGCTTTTACGGCCTGGATCTCTGGGTAGAGCATCCGGATGTGGCATACCACCAGGGTTATGTCAAAGCGTGCGATCATGAGGTCATGGTGCACTATTTCCGGTTGCCAGAGCAGGCAATTGAGCGTGGCACAGTGTTTATTCTGCACGGCTATTTCGATCATGTCGGATTGTACAGCCAGTTGATTGATCGTTGTCTGGGAGCCGGCTTTGATGTGCTCGCCTACGATCAGCCGGGGCACGGCCTTTCCAGCGGCACGCCGGCGGCGATTGGTAGTTTTCTGGAGTACCAGGGGGTTCTGGCAGACGTTATGGCTCAGGTCAGGGAAAAGGTGCGTCAGCCCTGGTTTGCGGTTGGCCAGAGCACCGGCGGCGCGATCCTGATCGACTACCTGTTGTCCAACCAGCACAACCAGCAGACCTCCGACTTCCGGAAAGTGGTGCTTCTGGCGCCCTTGGTCAGACCTGCGGGCTGGCTGGGAGCCAAGGTACTTCACAGCATCGCAAAACCGTTTATATCCCGGTGGCGGCGGGTGTTTGCGGAGAACAGTGGCAATAGTCGATTCCTCCGGTTTTTGCGGGAGCATGATCCCCTCCAGGCCAGGGCGGTGCATGTGGATTGGGTGAGTGCACTGCGAAAGTGGGTGCCCCACATCGAATCCGCCCGGCCTGTCGACTTTCCGGTAACGGTCGTGCAGGGTGAAAAGGATCTTACCGTCGACTGGCAGCACAATTTGCGCATAATCCGGAATAAATTTTCCTCGGTGGAGGAACTGAAGATCCCTGACGGACGTCATCATCTTGTGAACGAAGCTCAGGATTTACAGGCAACCGTATTTAATACCATCATTGATACATTCACGAACTCGGCATCACAGACCCGCTAGCGGTCTCTGCCAGGAACATCAGGCACAGGAGATAGTTGTGAAAAAGACAATACTCGCGTTTGCAGTGGCCACTGTCGGTCTCGGTGGTTGCATGACTTATGACCCCTACACCGGCGAGGAGAAAACCTCCAGTGCGACCAAGGGCAGTATAATTGGCGCCATTGGCGGCGCTGCCATTGGTGCGGCAACCTCCAGTAAGAGTGATCGTGGAAAAGGGGCCTTGATCGGCGCAGCCAGTGGTGCGGCCATTGGCGGCGGGATCGGTTACTACATGGACAAGCAGGAAGCCGAGCTGCGTCGCCAGCTGGAAGGCACCGGTGTTCGTGTAGTGCGCAACGGTGATGAGATTGAGCTTGTGATGCCGGGCAATATCACCTTCGACCTGAATGAATCGACGATCAAACCGTCATTCAGTGGCACCCTGGAGTCTGTGGGGCTGGTTCTGAAGGAATATGACAAGACCATTATCCAGATCGAGGGGCATACCGACAGCTCTGGCTCAGACAGCTACAACCAGTTGCTCAGTGAGCGTCGCGCTTCTTCTGTGCGTGACTTCCTGCTGAATCAGGGCATCGAGCCCAAGCGTACCCGTGCTGTTGGTTACGGTGAGCGCTACCCTGTGGCGTCCAACGATACCGCGGCGGGTCGCGAGCAGAATCGTCGTGTTGAGCTGACGCTGGTGCCCATGCAGTAAGCAGGGCGCTTCGTTGGCATAAAAAAACCGGAGCATTTGCTCCGGTTTTTTTATGCCAGGCCGTGAATCAGAACAGGACGCGGCAGCGAATTGTTCCCTTCACCTTGAGCAGCTTTTCCAGTGCCAGTTCGCCGTACTCTTTGTCCACATCAACTACCACGTAACCGATGTCTTCCTTGGTCTGCAGGTACTGACCGCACACGTTGATGCCGTTCTCGGAGAATACCTGGTTGATTTCGGACATCACACCCGGCACGTTCTCGTGAATGTGCAGCAGGCGATGCTGGTTGGGGTGTGACGGCAGGGCCACTTCCGGGAAGTTCACGGAAGAAACGGACGTGCCGTTGTCGCTGTACATGGCCAGTTTTTCCGCCACTTCCCGACCGATGTTTTCCTGGGCTTCGATGGTGGAGCCGCCAACGTGTGGGGTCAGGATCACATTGTCGAATTCCCGTAGCGGAGACACGAATTCCTCGTCGTTGGACTTGGGTTCCACCGGGAATACGTCGATGGCGGCGCCCAGCAGTTTGCCGCTGCGCAGAGCGTCGGCCAGGGCATCAATGTCGACAACCGTGCCACGGGAGGCATTCATCAGAATGCTGCCGGGCTTCATCTGGGCAAACTGCTCGGCCTTGAACATGTACTTGGTGGCCGGTGTTTCCGGCACGTGCAGGCTGACCACGTCGGCAATGTTGAGCAGCTCCTGGAGCGTGCCCACCTGAGTGGCGTTACCGATCGACAGCTTTGACACTACATCGTAGAAATACACATCCATGCCCAGGCCCTCGGCCAGGACACTGAACTGGGTGCCGATGTTGCCGTAGCCGATGATGCCCAGCTTCTTGCCGCGGATTTCGTAGCTGTCCTTGGCGGACTTCAGCCATTCGCCGCGATGGGCTTTGGCGTTTTTCTCTGGAACACCGCGCAGGAGCAGAATGGCCTGGGCCAGAACCAGTTCGGCAACGCTCCGGGTGTTGGAGAAGGGCGCGTTGAATACGGCAATGCCGCGCCGGGTGGCTGCCTGGAGATCCACCTGGTTGGTACCGATACAGAAACAACCCACGGCCACCAGCTTGTTGGCGGCTTCAAATACTTTCTCTGTCAGCTGGGTGCGCGAGCGGATACCGATGAAGTGCGCATCGGCAATTTTCTCAATCAGCTCTTCCTCGGCCAGCGAGTGAGACAGGTACTCGATGTTGGTATAGCCCGCAGCGTTCAGGGTATCAATGGCAGATTGATGGACGCCTTCCAGCAGCAGGATACGGATTTTGCTCTTCTCAAGAGACGTATTTGACATGGGCTTGCTTCCGAACCTTTCGTCACGTGAAATGACCTGTGGCCAGTGATCGTCGGGGCTGGCTCACAGAACAGGGCCGGTATGATACCATAAACGCAGATTTTCACAGCGCGCCGGTTTGCCTGAATCAACTGTCTGTGACTCCTGTTGCAGGATGCTCCGGCCGAAACCTGACGAGACCGAATAGCCCATGAATTCTGAACAGATCATTGCTTCCCTCAAAGACCTGATGGCTACTGGCGATGCACCCGGCAAGGTGCTGACCGACCCGGCGGATCTGGATACCTACGGCAAGGACTGGACCAAGATCTACCCACCCAAACCTTTGGCGATTGCCTTGCCCAAAACCACCGAGCAGGTGCAGGCGCTGGTGAAGTTCGCCAACGAGAATCAGGTGGCGTTGGTGCCTTCCGGCGGCCGGACAGGTCTGAGTGCCGGTGCCGTGGCCGCCAATGGTGAAGTGGTTGTGGCGTTCGACAACATGAACCAGATCCTGGATTTCAACGCCAGCGATCGGACAGTTCGCTGCCAGGCCGGCGTTGTGACTGAGCAGCTGCAGAATGCGGCTGAGGATAACGGCCTCTATTACCCGGTGGACTTTGCCTCGGCCGGTTCCAGTCAGCTTGGCGGTAATCTGTCCACCAACGCCGGCGGTATCAAGGTGATTCGCTATGGTATGAGCCGGGACTGGGTCGCCGGTCTCAAAGTTGTGACTGGTAAGGGGGATATCCTGGATCTGAACAAGGATCTTGAGAAGAACAACACCGGTTACGATCTCCGGCACCTGTTTATCGGCGCAGAGGGCACTCTGGGCTTTATCACCGAAGCTACCATGAAGCTGTCCCGGAAACCGGACAACCTCACGGTACTGGTGCTGGGGCTGAACGACCTGACCAACACCATGGATGTGCTGCAAACCTTCCAGAAGAAGATTGACCTCACCGCCTACGAATTCTTCTCCCATCAGGCCATGGGGCATGTGCTGGCCCATGGCCAGGTACAGGCGCCCTTTGAGACGGGGGCACCGTACTATGCGCTTCTGGAGTTTGAAGCCGTTTCCGATCAGGTGATGGACGACGCCATGGCGCTGTTCGAGCAGTGCGTGGAGAACGGCTGGGTGCTGGACGGCGTGATAAGCCAGAGCGAAACCCAGGCCCAGAATCTCTGGCAGTTGCGGGAGCGGATTTCCGAGTCGATCGCACCCCGAACACCATATAAGAACGACATTTCCGTGGTGGTTTCCAAAGTGCCCGGTTTCCTTCAGGAAATCGATGCGGTGGTCACCGAGCATTATCCGGACTTCGAGATTATCTGGTTTGGCCACATCGGCGACGGTAACCTGCACCTCAATATCCTCAAGCCCGAGGGTATGGCCAACGAGGATTTCTTCGAGAAGTGCCAGCAGGTCAACAAGTGGGTGTTCGAGATCGTCGAGCGCTACCAGGGCAGCGTCTCTGCCGAGCACGGCGTTGGCATGACCAAGAAGCCTTACCTGAAGTACACCCGCAGTGAGGCCGAAATCGCCTATCTGAAAGGGATCAAGCAGGTATTTGATCCTAATGGCATCATGAACCCGGGCAAGATCTTCGACTGATGCAGGACCATATCGTTGTACTGACAGGCGCTGGCATCAGCGCCGAAAGCGGCCTCTCCACCTTCCGGGATAACGGCGGATTGTGGGAGCAGCACAGTGTCTACGATGTGGCGACACCCGAGGCGTTTGCCCGGAACCAGGAGCTGGTACTGCGGTTCTACAACGACCGCCGCCGCCAGCTGGCATCCGCCCAACCCAACCAGGCCCATCGCTTGCTGGCGGAACTGGAGCAGCGCTACCGGGTGACGGTTGTTACCCAGAACGTGGACGATCTCCATGAGCGCGGTGGCGCCAGCAACGTGATTCATCTCCACGGGGAGCTGACCAAGGCCCGGAGCTCAAAGTATCCTGAGCTCGTCTACGACATCGGTTACCGTGATATCAATCCCGGTGACACCTGCGATCGCGGCGCCCAGCTTCGTCCCCATATCGTCTGGTTCGGTGAGGAAGTTCCCATGTTGGAAAAAGCCGCCGAAATTGTCCGTACGGCCGATCATCTTCTGATCGTTGGGACCTCTCTCCAGGTCTATCCTGCGGCCGGTCTGGTGTATGAAGTGGATTTGGATGTGCCAATCACGGTAATCGACCCGGGCGAGCCGGCCTCGGTTTCGAGAGCCAAGGTTATTCGCAATGGCGCTTCTGAGGGCGTTGCCGAGTGGGTGGATAGTCTGAAATAACTCTCCTCATTGCGACGCAATTTGCTCAGAAGTCTGAAGGTATTTCTCCAGCTCTTCCCGAAACGCCGCCTGAACCCCCAACCGCTTCAGCATCCAGTAGTGACCGGCAATCATCCGGTCTATAAAGATGCTTTCCACCGGCGGCTTGAAGTAGTCCAGGTATTTGAACACGGTGCTGGTTTTCTCGGCCACGCGTTTATGGATATCGGCCTCGGCAAAGTCGTAGGGCACATCGCGCTTTTCAAAAGGCACCACCAGAATATCACGCCACATGGCGTAGTAGGCTTCATCCACGGCTGGCTGGCTGCCGACCCTCGCGCCAAGGTCAATCAGGTGGCGATCCAGCGCTTCGTAATCCTCATCCAGGGCTGAAACCAGTGCGTTCCGGTAGGCTTCGATGATCTCCGGTTTGAGTTTTTTCACGCAGCCGAAGTCGTACATGATGATGGATCCATCCGGCCGATAGGCGAAGTTGCCGGCATGGGGATCGCCATGGATGCACTGGAAGCGGAACAGTTGATCCGCCATCAGGGTGAAGATCCGGTGGCCGATCAGGTTGATGGTGTCCTGGTCGTAGCGTTCTTTTGTGATCTTGCTGACGTGATCGCCCTCAACCAGCTCCATGGTGAGAACCCGGCGGGTTGAGTGGCTTTGCGCGACTTCAGGTATCAGAACCCAGGGCTGGTCCTTGTGGAACTGGCGGAACAGCTCAATATTTCTGGCTTCGTTCTCATAATCCAGTTCTTCCTTGAGCCGCTCCCGAATTTCAGCGAACAACCGGTCGACAGACTCCTTGGGCATTTTAAGCAGGCCGCCGAGTCTCAGGGCCATGCGTAGTTGTTTGAGATCGGAATCGCAGGATTCGTCGACGCCCGGGTATTGAACTTTTACAATCACATCGGTGCCGTCGTGAAGCCGGGCCCTGTGCACCTGGCCAATGGAAGCGGCGGCGTAGGGTTTTTCCTGCAGGTATTCAAAGAGCTCGGATACCGGTTTACCCAGTTCCGATTCGATCTGGCCGACGATGACTTCGAACGGCATGGGCGGCGCTTCTTTCTGGAGCTTTTCCAGCGCGTCCGAGAATTCCTTGGGTAGGAAATCCTGAGTCTGGGAGGCAATCTGTCCCACCTTCATGACCGCCCCTTTCAGTTCGCCCAGGGTGTCGGCAATCTGGTCGGCCATGCGGGTATAGCTTTCGCTCTGGGCGCCTTCATCGTTCTCTGAGCGGAATAGTCGTCGCGCCCGCTGTCCTGCATATTGCCCTGCGACAGAGGCAGTCATGCCAGCGAGTTTGAAGAAGCGACCACGTCTGGAGGTTACCGGTTTCTTTGCCATAAACAGATGTACGCCTTTGACCGGATTTGGGTTTAGCCGGCCCTGCACGTTAAACCACTTTGGTCTCCACGAACAGCAGGTCCTCCAGTTCAAGGGAAAGCGTCTGGCCGGAGCTCAGTGGACCAACACCTTTGGGCGTGCCGGTCAGAACGACATCGCCCGGCAGAAGAGTGAACTGGCTGCTGATGTGAGCGATCAGGGGCACGATCGGGTTCAGCATGTCACCGGTATCGCCGGTTTGTTGGCGGCTGCCGTCAATGTCCAGCGTGAAGTGGATGGGACCCTCGGCAAACTTATCGGCGGAGACGAACGGTGACAGGGGGCAGGCGCCATCGAATCCCTTGGCGCGTTCCCAGGGCTGACCTTTCTCTTTCAGCGTGGTCTGGAGGTCCCTCAAGGTGAGGTCCAGAGCCAGGCCGTAGCCGAGGATGGCGGTTTTGGCCTCACTGGCCGATGCCCGGGTCAGGGGGCGACCGATAAGAACCGCCAGTTCGGTCTCGAAGTGAACTGCCCCCTGGTTCCTCGGGAAATTCAGGGGGCGGGTGATATGTACGGCCGAGGTGGCGGGCTTGATGAACAGCAGGGGTTCATCCGGCACCGGGTTGTTGAGCTCCCGGGCATGCTCGGCGTAATTGCGACCAATGCAGACTATCTTCCCCAGTGGCAGGTGAACGGGGGTGCCGTCTTTCCAGTGGTGTTGGTAACCCGGCATGGTCGCCTCCTGTTTGCTGTTGGTCATTCCCCTTCAAACGAGCAGACAGTATAAACCTGAAGCCCTTCATCCTGCAGCTTGCGTGAGCCGCCGAGATCCGGAAGATCAATCATGGCTGCCACTTCCACAATCTCTGCGCCGATCCGGCGGATCAGGCGGGTAGCCGCCAGCATGGTGCCACCAGTGGCAATCAGGTCGTCCACCAGGACCACTTTGTCACCCGGCTTGAAGGCATCCTTATGCAGTTCAACAGAGGCGGTACCGTATTCAAGCTCGTAGTCTTCCACCAGGGTATCGAAGGGCAGCTTGCCTTTCTTGCGGACCAGCACCAGGGAGGCGTTGAGCTCATAGGCCAGTGCCGAGCCGATGATGAACCCGCGCGCGTCTACCGCTGCTACCGCATCAATCTTGTGGCCATGATACCGGTGTACGAAGGCATCAATCAGCTTCCGGAAAGCGGTTTTGTCCTGCAGTACCGTGGTGATATCGCGAAAGGCCACGCCGGGCTTCGGCCAGTCCGGGACCGTGCGAATAGCCTTTTTGATGCTCTCAGAAAAATAATCCATAGACGTTCCGGTTAATGCTCTGGATGCGGATCAGGCCGCATCCAGGAAAATGAATTTCAGAACAAAGACAACGGCAATGATAACAACACTGGCGTTCAGATCCGCCCAGCGACCGCTCAACGCCTTCAGGATGGCGTAGGTGATGAATCCCAGCGCGATGCCGTTGGCGATGGAGAAGGTCAGCGGCATCATCAGGGCGGTGACCACAGCCGGGGCCGCGTCGGTTACGTCATCCCAGTCAATCAATTTGAGGCCGCTGGCCATCAGAACCGCGACGTAAAGCAGTGCCGGAGCAGTGGCGTAGGCCGGAATGATGCTGGCAATGGGTGAGAGAAGCAGACACGCCAGGAACAGTGCGGCAACAACCACAGCTGTCAGGCCGGTACGCCCGCCGGCGGAAATGCCCGCCGTGGACTCGATGTAGCTGGTGGTGGTGGAGGTACCGAGGGCAGCACCGGACATGGTCGCAACCGAATCTGACATCAGGGCACGGCCAAGACGCGGCAGTTTGCCGTCCTTGTCCAGCAGCCCGCCGCGCTGGGCGGCACCGATCAGCGTTCCGGAAGTGTCAAACAAATCGACAAACAGAAACGCAAAGATCACGCTGATCATGCCTATATTCAGGGCGCCGGCAAGATCCAGCTGCATAAAGGTCGGTGCCAGGCTGGGCGGGGCGGAAACAAAGCCTTTGTACTCCACCATTCCGAGCGCCATGGCAGCGCCGGTAACCGCGATAATGCCAATCATGACGGCGCCGGTGACCTGACGGAACGACAGCGCGCAGATCAACAAGAAGCCGCCAAAGAACAGCAGGCTCTCTGCAACCTTCACTTCGCCTAGCCCCACGAGCGTGGCTGGGTGATCCACCACAATGCCGGCGTTCTTGAGCGCAATCAGAGCCAGGAAGAAACCAATGCCTGCGGATATGCCAAAGCGCAGGGACATGGGAATACTGTTAATGATCCATTCGCGGACCTTGAAAATGCTCAGCAGGAAGAACAGGAAGCCCGAAATGAACACCGCTCCCAACGCCACCTGCCAGCTGTAGCCCATGCTGCCAACAACCGTAAAGGAGAAAAAGGCGTTCAACCCCATGCCCGGCGCCAGAGCGATCGGGTAGTTGGCCCAGAGTCCCATGATCAGGGTGCCGATAACGGCTGCAAGGCAGGTAGCAACGAAGACAGCCCCGAAATCCATACCGGTGGACGACAGGATGCTCGGGTTGACCACGATGATGTACGCCATGGTCAGGAAGGTGGTAATGCCCGCAACCACTTCTTTACGAACAGTGGTGCCGTGGGCCTGGAGTTGGAACAGTCGTTCAAGCATGACGGGTGTCTGCCTCACAGGATGCTGAAAGTTAGTGTTTGGAAGTCTGGTCTGTGCGGAAATCGTGAATTGCGTGAAAAAACGGCAATATTACCGGCTCATCTGTCTCAGGCCAAGGGATGATTGACAGTTCGTCAGACTGACTGAGTGGCTAGTTACTGCGAGGATCCCGCTGCAGCCGGATATCAAACCGCACGGCCAGCATGCGCACTATCACGATGAAAAGCAGGCCAATGGTCAGGGGCAGAGCTTCGTTATCAAGGAACCACTGGCACACGAAGTACAGCCAGCAACCGGCAAAGGAAATGGACGCGTAGATCTGGTCTTTGCGGAATATGTAGGGCACTTCGTTACACAGGGTGTCTCGTAGTGCACCGCCAAAGGTGCCGGTCATGACCCCGAGCAGGGAGGCGATAAACCAGGAGTGCCCCAGGTCGAGTGCCAGCTGGGCACCAAGAATGGAAAACACCCCGAGTCCGATAGCGTCCGGAAATACGATTCTGGACTCCCGAAGCCGCTCCGCCCGCTTCCAGTAACTGAAGACAATTGCCATCGCCAGAATCAGCATGGGCTGTTCTTCATGCTTGATCCAGTAGAGCGGGTGGTTGTCCATGATCAGGTCCCGCAGGGTTCCGCCGCCCAGAGCCGTGATAAATCCGATGGTAAACACGCCCACAGGATCCATATTCTTGGAGCGCGCCACGATCATGCCCGAAATCGCGAACGCGACGATTCCTATCATTTCAAGTACGTAGATGATGTCGAGCATGGCGAAACCCGGGAGAGGCGGAGAATGGCCTGATGGCCTGGTTTTGAGCGCCGAGGATAGCGGAAAAAGCGCCTCCTTTCATCTACGGATCGGACCTGTCAGGTTTGTGGCCACCCGGAACTGTGATCCATAACGACACGTTCAGACGTATCTTGGATTCATCTTACGTCTATCCTGTTGTACGGAGTTGCTATGTCCTTGATGCGTCTGGCCTATGCCAGTGAAGCCACGTTCGAAGCCAAGCCGGTGGAAAAAGGGGTGGAGCCTCACGTTGCGCGAATCCTGATGACCTCCCGAAAAAACAACGCCAAGGACCAGCTGGTCGGCGGCCTGTATTACGGTAACAATCGTTTTTTCCAGTACCTGGAAGGTGATGAGGATGCGGTACGGAGGACCTACGAACGCATTTTGAAAGACGAACGCCATCGGAATATAGTGACTCTTATTGAGGAACCGCTGTCCGGTCGGACCTTTAGCAACTGGTCTATGAAGTATGTGCCGCTGTCCCGGGATGTCCGGAAGTTTCTGGACGAGCAGGGGCTGGAATCCTTCGAGCCTTCCTCTTTCACATCGGATCAGTGTGAGAAAATGATCGAACTCATACGCAACTCCAGCCAGGATCAGAATCTGGGTAGTCGGGACGATCGTAAATCCGTCGGCGATGCGCCCCAGGTGTTGTCCTCCGGGATGAAAGTGGGCCTGATTGTGGCCGGCTTGGTTCTGGTCGGGGCTCTGGTGATCGGCGGGACCATGCTCTGATGGAATTGCTGTAAGAAATAAGCCTGGCTTATGCGTTTGGATAAAAGAACTTTATTTGCTTCATGATAAGACTCTGTTTAGCTTGACGGATAACCATCACAGGCGCGAGCCGCCTGGAACCCCATCAAACAAAAATGGAGAGTTCATGAAAGCCATCCTCTGCAAGGAATATGGTCCGGCCGAGACGCTGGTCATCGAAGATGTTCCCAGTCCTGAGGTGAAAGGCCGCGGCGTGAAAGTACGCGTAAAAGCCGCCGGCCTGAATTTCCCGGACACCCTCATTATTGAAAACAAATACCAGCTGAAGCCGAGCCTGCCTTTTTCCCCGGGTGGTGAAATGGCGGGTGAGGTTATCGAGGTTGGCGACAAGGTAACCCGTTTCAAAGTGGGCGATCGTGTCGCAGGGCTCACCGGTTATGGCGCCTTTGCAGAAGAAGTGATCGTACCGGAGCAGAACCTCCTGCCGGTTCCTGATGGCATGTCTGATGAGAAGGCGGCCGCCTTCACCATGGTTTACGGCACCTCCTATTACGCGCTCAAACAGCGCGGCAACCTTCAGCCTGGCGAGACGCTTCTGGTGCTCGGTGCCAGTGGTGGTGTTGGTCTGGCAACGGTCGAGCTCGGCAAGGCCATGGGTGCAAAGGTGATTGCGGCCGCCAGTTCCGCCGAAAAGCTTGCGGTTGCCAAGGAAGCCGGTGCTGACGAGCTGATCAACTACACCGAAGAGCCTCTCAAAGACGCGGTCAAGAAGCTAACCCACAGCAAGGGCGTGGATGTGATCTACGACCCGGTTGGCGGTGACTTCACCGAACAGGCTCTTCGTGCCATGGGCTGGAATGGCCGTCATCTGATCATTGGCTTCGCCGCCGGTGACATCCCGAAGATCCCGGCGAATTTGACCCTTCTGAAAGGCTGTTCCGTGGTCGGCGTATTCTGGGGCAGCTTCACCCAGCGCGAACCGGAGGCCAGTGCCCAGAACATGATGGAGCTGATGAAGCTCTATGCCGAAGGCAAGATTGATCCGAAGATCAGTGCTGTTTACGAATTTGAGGATTACGCAAAGGCACTGGGGGCTTTGACCGAGCGGAAAGCGACCGGCAAGGTGGTGTTGAAGGTCGGCTCCTGAGTCTGGTCTGGCTCCTGCCCCAGCCTTCTGGGGCTTGGAGTGGGTGAAAGTGGGCGGCCCCTCCCAAAAACCGCTACGAGCACCCCTACGGGGTCCAGCCAGCAATCACAGATTGCTGTCGTTCGGCTGTCGCATGAAGCTTCGCTTCATAAACGCTCGGCCTCACCCATGTGCGCTTGGCGTCGGCCATCCATGGCCGCCGACATTTTTGGGAGGGGCCGCCCACTCTCACCATCCAGCTTTGGAGTTATAGTCTGTAGGTCGGATTAGACGAAGTCGTAATCCGACAACGAATCTAATAGGTCGGTGTGTTTTTTGTCGGATTACGGCTGCGCCTAATCCGACCTACTGGACTTTTAATCCGATGTGAAAATTCCTTGGACTATAACTCTGAGCTTTGATCGCCGGCTTCGGGCCGTCTGCCCAAAAATGTCGCCGGCCATGGATGGCCGGGGTCAAGCGCACATGGATGTGCTCGTAGCGGTTTTTGGGCAGACGGCTCGAAGCTGGCAACCCCGAAGCCTGGAAGGCTAGGTCAGGACTAAAAACCAAACGAAACAGTCAGAACGGGACCGAACCCGAGTTAATCTCCGAAACCAGCTCCGTAGTCAGCAGGGAATACCCGTCAGTCCCGGGCAACCGGGCATAGACATTCTCGCCGTCTCCCAGCGAATAACCCGCTTTCTGGATATCCACCTTCCGGTACTTGAAGGTCCCGGTTTTCTCGATTGCGTGGGTTACTCGCGCGAACACCGGCACTGCATAGGCCGGCAGGTTATCCCGGAGATACGTGAACAGTTTGTTGACGTCGAACGAGGTGCCGTTGCTCTTAGGAACCAGCGTCACCATGCCAGCCTTGCCGTTGGTGCCGGGGATCTCGACGCCGTAGACGATGGCTTCCTCCACCATCCCGGAACCGTCGATGATGTTTTCCACTTCCGTCGTTGAGACATTCTCGCCTTTCCAGCGGAAGGTATCGCCCATGCGGTCAACGAACTGCAAGTGGCCGCAGCCGATTTGTTTAAGGACATCCCCGGTATTGAACCAGGCGTCGCCTTTCTTGAAGGCGTTGCGGAGGATGGATTTTTCCGTGGCGTCTTTCTGGGTGTAACCCTCGAATGACCACTTCTCGGTGATCTCTCCGATCAACAGGCCGGGCTGGCCCTTGGCCACTTCCTTCATGAAGCCTTTGTCGTCACGAATTGGATCCCGGGTGCCATCGTGGAATTTCACCAGCTTGTACGGGGCGGTGGAGAAACCCACGGTGTTATCCATGTTGAAAAAGTTGCTGAAGCCGATGTTGCCTTCGCTGGAGGCATAGAGTTCCGCCACGGTTTCGATGCCGAAACGCTCCTTGAATTCCTTCCAGATGGAGGGCCGCAGGCCGTTGCCGATCATTTTGGTGAGGCTGTGATTCCGGTCCTGCTCGCTCGGTGGTTGATTCAACAGGTAGCGGCAGAGTTCGCCGACGTAGCCGAAGGTGGTGGCGTGGTAGCGGCGGACATCGTCCCAGAAGGCGCTGGCGGAGAACCTACGGCGCAGGGCAATAGCGGAGCCGCCGGCCAGTACGGAGCCCCAGCAGACCAGCAGTGCGGTGCCGTGGTAAAGGGGGAGGGTGCAGTAGAGAACATCCTCCGGCTTCATCGCCAGAGACATCAGGCCGAAGCCGCCATAGGCCTTGATGAACTTTCGGTGCGAGCCCGGGGCGGCCTTGGGCAGGCCGGTAGTGCCGGAGGTGAACAGGTAGATGGCTGTGTCACCCATTGTCGGGGGATCGCTCAGAACCGGCTCATCGCTGTTGAAGGTGCTCACCTCTCCGGCCATGTTGGTGTAGCCGACCGGCGCTTCGCCAAAGGCGTTTAGCGTGTTGGTATCTGCCAGAAACTGGAATGGTTGCGGATGGTCGGTGTTGATCTCTGCCTTGATGCCGTCAAAGGCCTCCATCAGCTCTTCGCCGACAACAACCAATTTCGGTTTAATCAGGTTGATGCTGTGTTCGAGTACTTTGCCCTTCTGGGAGGTATTGAGCATGGCGCAGGCGACGCCGAGTTTGGCGGCGCCGGCCACCACGGCCAGCAGTTCGGGACGGTTCTCCAGAAATACCGCGATGGCATCGCCTTTGGCGAGCCCCTGGTCCTGCAGGTAGCGGGCGATACGGTTAGCCCAGCCGTTGAGCTCGCTCCAGGTGATTGAACGGTCCTCAAACAGAATGGCTGGCCGGTTACCCACATTCCGGGCGTTGTTTTCGACAAGCGTGCCGAGAGTGAGCTCCCGGTTTTCGTTTTTCAGGGCGTAGTAGTAGAGGCCCCGGGTAATCGCCGGTAGTCGACGAAAAACCCCGGGAAGGCTGCGGGCGATGTCCAGTGCGGATACGTTGTCTTGGCTCATGGTCTTTCCATTGGTCCCTTTTATTGTGTGGACTATGGGCCCGTAACAACGCATGCCTCGGGCTCAGTCCAGAAACAGATCCGGCATCAGGGGCTTGTCGCCCGGTTCGTACCGGTAATGCTCGAAGTCAGTAATACCGTCCTGCCTGAGCAGGTCCTCGTCGATCAGGTTCTGGCCGGTCATGGTGTCAGGCGACCGGTTCAGGATGCTGACGGCGGCATCGGCCATGATGTCCGGCTTCCTGCCCTGGGCCATCATCTTCGGGCCGCCCACTTCAAACTCGATGGCCGCCGTGGCGATCAGGGTTTTCGGCCACAGTGTGTTAACTGCGATGCCGTAACGCTTGAATTCCTCCGCCATGCCCAGGCTCAGCATCGTCATGGCGTATTTTGTGGTGGTGTAGGGCCCATACTGGGCGAACCACCGGGTATTCAGGTTGAGGGGCGGCGAAAGGCTCAGGATGTGGGCTTGGTCCGACTCCTTTAGCCAGGGCAGGGCGGCCTGGCTGCAGGCCATGACGGCCCGGGCGTTAACCTGATGCATCAGGTCGTAACGGCTGACTTTCAGGTTTTCCACCCCGGTCAGTTTTATCGCACCGGCGTTATTGACCAGCGCGTCAATGCCGCCAAAATGTTCGCCAGCTTCATCGATACGCTGGCGAATCTGCTTCTCATCCCGGACATCCAGAACCAGTGGCAATGCCTGGCCGCCGGCTTCACGCACTTCCTTGGCCACCGTATGAATGGTGCCGGGCAGTTTGGGGTGTGGCGTGTCCGATTTCGCGGCAATCACCACGTTGGCGCCCTGCCGGGCACAGGCGAGGGCAATGGCCCGACCAATGCCCCGGCTGGCGCCGGTGATAAAAACGGTGCGGTTACGCAATGTGCTCATGCGTTGCTCTCCTGTTCGGCCGTCTCGTTGGCGGTAATCTCAACCAGCAACTGGCTTCGTTTCACCTGGTCGCCCTTGCTGGCCTGGACCGCGCCGACAATGCCGTCTCGGTCGGCTTTCACCGGATGCTCCATTTTCATGGCTTCCAGTATCACCAGCGTATCGCCCTGACGAACGCTCTGGCCAGCCTCGACCAACACATCAATGATGGCGCCATCCATGGTTGCCTGGATTCGGCCACTGCCGGCACCCCCAGCACCCTGCGCAGGCTGGTGGGTAACATCCCGCACCGACCAGGATTGCCCGAACGCCTGCAAATATAGAGAATCGCCCTGGCGGTGATATTGGCAAGTCTGACGAACGCCGTTGTCGATAATGCATAAAAGGCCATCGCGCTGGCCTTCAAGTACCAGGGAATGCCGGGTTTCACCCATACTGACAGACAACCGGTTGCCGCTGCGGGTAGCCAGTAACTCGACGGTGGTTTCGCCGGTTTCCAGCTTGATGGGTGTCATGGTGGCCGGCGCATTGCTCCAGGCGCTCTGGCCTGAACTGCCATGGTCGAGTACGCAGGCGGCCAGGGCCAGTTGGCGAATGTCCAGAGTCTGCGGCTGCAGGGACGGATCATCGCCGAAAGCCTGCTGCAGGAAGGCGGTGGTGGCCTCGCCGGCGCCGAAAGTGTCGTTGGCAATGATACGGCTCAGGAAGTGGCGGTTGGTGGTAACGCCGAACACCGTGGTGTCCTCCAGGGCCCGGATCAGGCGGCGACGGGCTTCGTCCCGGTTCTGGCCCCAGGCAATGACCTTCGCCAGCATGGGGTCGTAATGGGGCGTGATGTTGTCTCCGGAACGAACGCCCGTATCGTATCGAAGGCCTTCCCCCTCGGCGGGTTCAAAGGCATAAAGGGGGCCGGTCTGGGGCGTGAAACCCTGGGCAGGGTCTTCCGCGTAGAGCCGTACTTCAATGGCGTGGCCATTCAGGCGGATGTCGTCCTGGGCCAGGGGTAACGGGAGCCCCTCGACAACGGTGAGCTGCCAGGCCACCAGGTCCTGGCCGGTAATCAGCTCGGTGACCGGATGCTCCACCTGCAGGCGGGTGTTCATTTCCAGGAAATAGAAGTTGCGGTGTTTGTCCACCAGGAATTCGACGGTGCCAGCGCCTTCGTAATGGCAGGCCAGGGCCGCTTTGACCGCAGCCTCGCCCATGGCCTGGCGCAGTTCGGGTGTCACAAAGGGGGAGGGGGCTTCTTCAACCACTTTCTGATGTCGGCGCTGCACGGAGCAGTCCCGTTCGCCCAGATAGACGGCGTTGCCGTGGCAATCGGCAAATATCTGGATTTCCACGTGCCGTGGTTCAATCACGGCTTTCTCGAGGATCAACTCGTCGTCGCCGAAGGCCTGCTTCGACTCGGAGCGGGCCCGCTTGATGTTGTCGGCCAGGTCTGACTCGCTCTCAACCAGGCGCATACCGCGTCCACCGCCGCCGGCGGAAGCTTTGATCATCAGGGGATAGCCAATGTCTTTGGCGGCTGCAATGAGTTCGTCGTCGCTGGCGTTGTTACCTTCATAGCCGGGCACCACGGGCACTCCAGCTTCCTGCATGGCGATTTTGGATCGGCGCTTGCTGCCCATCAGTTCGATGGCGGAGGCTGGCGGGCCAACGAAGACCAGGCCGGCGTCTTTGCAGGCATTGGCGAAGGCAGCATTCTCGGAGAGGAAGCCGTAGCCGGGGTGGATGCAGTCGGCGCCGGTTTTGCGGGCGGCATCAAGGATGGCATCGCTGTTCAGGTAGGAGGCGGATACCTGAGCCGGGCCAATGCAGACGGCTTCGTCGGCCATTTCCACGTGCATGGCTTTGGCGTCGGCTTCGGAGTAGACGGCCACGGTGCGGTAACCCAGGGCTTTCGCTGTGCGGATGACCCGAACTGCGATTTCGCCTCGGTTGGCTATTAACAGTTTTCTCAACATGTTTTTGTTTTCCCCTGTTGGAGTACGCCGCGAGGCCGTGAGCGGTCTGGCTTCCAGAAAACCGCTACGAGCACATCCATGTGCGCTTGGCGTCGGCCATCCATGGCCGCCGACATTTTCTGGCAGCCAGACCGCTCCCGCCCTCGCTCCGCGTCATTCGGAGTTTTCTGCCCAAGCCGGTGCGCGTTTCTGCATGAAGGCCATGGTGCCTTCCGTGCCCTCACTTCCCCGGATAGCTTCCGCGAATTTCTCAGCCGCGCTGTCGAGCAGGCCGCTCATCGGCTCATGACCAACCCGGTGCAGCAACGCCTTGGTTTCAGATGTAGCAACCGGAGCGCAATGGCGAACACGATCCAGAGCGCTGGCCAGCATCTCTTCCAGTTCATCATCGGAAGATGCCGCCTGGTGAACGATGCCAAGACGGCAAGCCTCGTTCGCATCGATTCTCAAACCGAGCAGGGCCAGTCGCCGGGCCTGTGTGAGGCCGATTCGTTCAACCACGAACGGTGCAATCTGGGCGGGAATGACGCCGAGGGAGGTTTCCGGCATGCCGAATTTTGCCGTCGGCCCGGCGATGGCAACGTCAGAAACGCAGGCCAGGCCGAAACCGCCGCCCATGACGGCACCTTCGGTGACCGCGACAACGACTTTCGAAGATTCGTTGACCTGTTGGATCATCTGGCCGAAGGCCCGGTTCAGGCGGTAGAACGGATCGGCCTCACCTTCGGCTGCTTTCTGGCCCCGGGCACCTGCCATGTCTTTGATATCGCCACCGGCACAGAAATGACCACCGGCACCCCGGATTACGACGGCGCGGATGTGCAGGTCGCTCTCGATCTGGGTAAGTACAGCCGAAAGCTCCGCCACCATTTCCAGGCTCATGGCGTTTCGAAGGTCCGGGCGGTTAATGGTGATGAACAGGGTAGGGCCCTGTTTTTCCAGTAAAAGTGTTTCGCAATGTGGTAGCTGATCCATACATAACTCCACTATTCAGGCATGGAGCGAGCACGCTTTCAGAGCCTGTCGATTCGTAGGTCGGATTAGCCGAAGGCGTAATCCGACAACCCAAGTTCGGGGCCGTCAGGCCGGTAGTTCTGTCCAGGACCGTTGAGGGCCATGGATGGCCCGATCGAGCCCTACACGGACGTACTTGCGGGCGTGTCCTGGACAGAACTACCGGCCTGACGGCCATGCACCGTATGTCAGTCGCGCTTCTTGCCCGGCAAAGTCCCCATCATCTTGCAGATAATCCCGAGCATGATTTCATCGGCACCACCGCCAATGGACACCAGCCGAACATCCCGGTGTGCCCGGGAAATCGGGTTATCCCACATGTAACCGTTGCCGCCCCAGTACTGCAGGCAGCTGTCCGTTACCTCACGCCCCAGACGCCCGGCCTTGAGCTTGGCCATGGACGCCAGACGGGTCACATCCTTGCCGTCAACGTGTAGCTCGCAAGCCTGATAGGTGAGGGCGCGCAGGGCCTCGACCTCGGTTTGCAGCTCAGCCAGGCGGAAATGGATGACCTGGTTATCGATCAGCGGTTGGCCGAAGGTCTTGCGCTCGCGGCAGTACTCGATGGTCTTGGTGATGCAGTTTTCCAACGCCTTGATCACGTTGGCGGCACCCCAGAGGCGCTCCTCCTGGAACTGCAGCATCTGCATCATGAAACCGGTACCTTCGGCGCCAATGCGGTAACGCTGGGGCACACGGACGTCGTCAAAGAAGATCTGGGCGGTTTCCGAGGAGCGCATGCCCAGTTTGTTCAGGTGCGGGCTGAAGGAGATGCCCGGGGTTTTGGTGGGCACCACGATCAGGGATTTGTTCTTGTGGGGCTTGTCGTCCGAGGTGTTGGCCAGCAGGCAGATGAAGTCGGACTTGGGGCTGTTGGTGATCCACATCTTGGAGCCGTTGATGATGTAGTCGTCACCGTCTTTCTTGGCGGTGGTTTTCATCCCTGCCACATCAGAACCCGCGCCGACCTCGCTGACGCCAATGCATCCCACCATGTCGCCGGCAATGGCCGGGGCCAGGAAGCTGCGTTTCAGTTCATCGGAACCAAACCGGGAGATGGCCGGGGTACACATGTCGGTCTGAACCCCAATGGCCAGCGGAACACCACCACAATGGGCCATGCCCAGCTCTTCAGCCGCTACCAGGTTGTAGCTGTAATCCAGCCCCATGCCGCCATACTCTTCCGGCTTCTGGATGCCCAGAATTCCCAGGTTGCCGAGCTTTTTAAACAGCTCATGAATCGGGAATTCTCCGGCGGCTTCCCATTCGTCGCAGTGGGGGTTGATTTCTTTTTCCACGAAATCGCGGACGGTTTTTCGAAGGGCTTCGTGTTCGGCTGTGAATTTCACTTTCTTGTTCTCCTGCTGGTAGAGAGTCCGTGCCTTCTTTGTTTCGGTGCACGTTCTATAGCTTGGGTGGCAGGTGTGTGGGGCCGCTTCCAGAAAACCGCTACGAGCACATCCATGTGCGCTTGGCGTCGGCCATCCATGGCCGCCGACATTTTCTGGAAGCGGCCCCACACACCTGCCTATGTCTGTAAATTTGTTGCTGCCTGCTGGCAGTTTTGTTGTTCTTCCAAAACGATAACTCGTGGTCGACGAGAACCGGGGCGGAGGGCTTCCCAAAAACGTGGAGCGCCAGGGATGGCGCGACCGAGCCCTACAGGGACGTATTTACGGGCGTTTTTTGGGAAGCCCTCTGCCCCGGTTCCAGCCCCAAAGCTCGAAGGCCTGGAGGCGGGCCCCACCAAACCCAGAAAGCCTACAGGCGGGCCACCCCAAACGTATTAGGCCGCAACTGCCGAGCCTCGGCTTCCCGGCAAACGTCCAGAACCAGAGCCAGAACGCGCCGCGTATCCCGCGGGTCGATCAGCCCGTCATCCCACAAACGGGCCGTTCCGAACAGCGCCGTTGAGCCTTCCTCCAGTTTCTTCGCCGTGGCCTGCTCCAGAAAGTCCAATGTCTTCGGATCTGGCTCCATGCCCCCGCGGCGTTGCTTGTCTTCTGCCACGATGCGCATCACCTTGCCGGCCTGTGCCGGGCCCATAACTGCGGTTCGGCTGTTGGGCCAGGCGAAAATGAACCTGGGGTCCAAACCGCGCCCGCACATGGCGTAGTTACCTGCACCATAGGAACCACCAATCACAATTGCGACCTTTGGCACCCGACAATTGGCCACGGCCTGGATCATTTTTGATCCGTGTTTGATGATGCCGTTCTGCTCCGAGTGGGTGCCCACCATGAAACCGGTGGTGTTATGCAGGAACAGCAGCGGCGTTCCGGCTTGGTCGCAGAGCTGGATAAACTGGGCGGCTTTGGCGGAGCCTGCTGGCGTAATCGGGCCGTTGTTGCCGATGATGCCGACCGAATGGCCTTCAATCCGGATGGTGCCGCACACGGTCTGGTCGTCGAACTCGTTCTTGAAATCCATGAACTTGGAACCGTCGGCGATACGGGCAAGGATTTCGCGAACATCGTAGGGTTTCTTGGAATCCGCCGGAATCACGCCCAGCAATTCATCGGCCGGGTAGAGAGGTTCCTCCCACTGAAGCTCTCGCTGCGGTGGTAACTGCTCGTTCCAGGGCAGGGCTTCGAGGATGTTTCTGGCCTGGCGGATGCCATCGGCGTCGTCTTCGGCCAGGTATTCGGCGGTGCCTGCCACCGTGGCATGCATCTCCGCGCCGCCGAGTTCTTCGTCGGTGGCAACTTCACCGGTCGCTGCTTTCAGAAGCGGTGGGCCGGCGAGGAACATCTTGGCTTGCTCGCGCACCACGATCACATAATCAGATAGGCCCGGCTGGTAGGCGCCGCCTGCCGTGGCGTTGCCGTGGACCACGGTTACCTGGGGAATGCCGGCGGCAGACATGCGAGCCTGGTTGGCAAAGCCCCGGGCGCCCAGCACGAAAATATCTGTAGCATAATTCAGGTTGGCGCCGCCGCTTTCGGACATGGACACGACAGGGAGCTTGTTCTCCATGGCGATCTGCTGCAGCCGCAGCGTCTTGTCCAGGCCTGCCGGGGTAATGGTGCCGCCCTTGATAGCGCTGTTGCTGGCAACGACGAGGCAGCGTATGCCACTGACATAGCCAATACCGGCGATGATTCCGCCGCCGGCCATGCTGCCGTCCTTGTCGTCGTGCATCTTATAGCCGGCGAGGGAGCACAGTTCCAGGAACGGCGTTCCACGATCCAGCAACCGGTTGATGCGGTCCCGGGGGAGCAGCTTGCCCCGCTTGGTGAACTTCTCCCGGGCGGCCTCCGCCAGATCCAGCACCTTCTGTTCCACGTCTCGAAACGCGGTGATGTGCGCTTCCATGGCTTCGGCGTTGGCGCGGAAGTCGTCGGACTGGGAGGTTACGGTGGATTCAAGTACCTGCATGTTCGCTCCTCAGTCGTCGCTCAGAACTTTCGGGGTGATGGCCCGGTGAAAGCCGTTGTAGGGCTCGTTGTTCTTGGCCTTCGGCAACGGCCAGACCCGGCCACCCTGGGAGGCGCCGCCATCGATCCGCAGGCAGTCGCCACTGATAAACGCCGCCCCCGGACTGAGCAGGAAGCAGATGGCCGAGCTGACTTCGGATTCGGTACCCATCCGCTTGATGGGCACGTTATCGCCAAGGCTGCGGATCCACTGCTTCATGTGCTCGGGGTAATTGTCCATGCCACTGGAAGCAATCCAGCCCGGAGCAACCGCGTTAACCCGAACGCCGGAAGCGCCCCATTCAACTGCGGCTGTCTGGGTAAAGTTCACCATCCCGGCCCTGGCGGCACCGGAGTGCCCCATGCCGGGCATGCCGCCCCACATATCGGCCACGATATTGACGATGGCGCCCCCGGTTTTGGACAGTGCCTGAGTGTAGGCTTCCCGGGCCATCAGAAATCCGCCGGTCAGATTGGTGCGCACCACCGTCTCCCAGCCTTTCTGGTTGATCCCCGTCAGCGGTGCCTGAAACTGCCCGCCGGCATTGTTCACCAAACCATTCAGGCCGCCATGTTCGGCAATAATCGCCTTGGCGGTGGCTTTTACCGATTCCTCTTCCCGGATATCGCAGACATGAGCCGACGCAATACCGCCGTCCTCGATGATCTCCGCTTTTACCGATTCCACCTTCTCGACTTTGCGGCCCACCAGGGCAACCCGCGCACCCAATGCAGCAAGCTCATGGGCCGTGCACCGACCGATGCCGGAGCCGCCGCCAGTAACGATAAACACCTGGCCTTTAAACAGGTCCGGATGAAAAACAGATTGATAGCTCATTTCTCGAAAACCTTTCCCAATGTTCGGGCGCTCGGGTCGTTGGCCCCTCCCGGGACTGTGAGCAGCAGGGATGCTGCGATCAAGCTTACAGGGACGTATTCACAGCGTGTCCCGGGAGGGGCCAGCGGCCCGAGCGCGTGCTCCATGGTTTATTAGTTGATGATCTTTGAAGGAACAGGCACCGGAAACTCCAATAGCTGCTGGGCAAACGCCTTCCCCTGGGGATCAATCCGCAGGCTGGCCACGCCACCGCCGCCAAGACTGTGCTCCAGCAGGAAATTGATGGCATGCAACCCGGGCATGGCCCAGCGAGTGACCCGACCGGTTTCCGGATTCAGGGTATGGGCCATCCAGTCGGCAACGGCCGCTTCCGTCAATGCTGTCTCGATAAAGGGCAGATACTCCGGTTTCCGCGCGATCACGCCGATGTTGGTGTGGTCACCCTTGTCGCCACTCCGGGCCCAGGCAAGTTTCACCAGCGGCACGGTTGTATCCGTGGTGCCTGTCTCGTGTGTGAATGACTGGGGCTGGAGATCGCTATTATTGAAACCGCCGCTGGTCTCAACCTCAACGGTCTGCCGCTCGCCACCGAGATCCACCGATACCTCAACTTCTGTTTTCGGCACCAGGCACGAATACAACCGGATTTTCGGCCACACCGTGGGCCGCCCCCCGACAATTCCGGTAATCCCCGGCGCCATGCCCGTTGCCGCCTGGGCAATTTCCCGGGAAAACAGCACCAGGGCCTCTTTCTTGGGATGGGCCGTGCTGATCTTCACCACCACTTCCCGGCAGTCCTCGCCACGACCGTGAGCGCCATAGGTGGTTTCCGTGCCGAGTAGCTCGATACTGGTCTCACTGTAATCGGTCAGGCCGCGTTCGCTGAACATGCGTGAGGTCTTGGCCAGAATGGCCTGGGCCACCGTCTGTGCCTTGGCCCTGGCGTTCATGCCAGCCAGAAGGAATGTGACCGTGCACTTGAATCCATCCGGCCAGGTGCCCGATACCTTATAGCTGTCCGTGGGCGGAAGCCCTCGGGCACCCCGAACCTGAACCTGGTCGTTACCGGTTTCCTCCAGTTCAACCCCCGTGAAATCGCAGGTGACATCCGGCAGCAGGTAGGCTCTGGGATCGCCAATCTCGTAGACCAGCTGTTCGGCCACAGTGCCCCGACTGACCAGGCCGCCGGTGTCTTCGGGCTTGGTGATGAAAAAGCTGCCGTCGCCGCTCACTTCGGCGATCGGGAAGCCCATGTTGGCGTAGCCTCCGGCTACCTCTTCCCAGTCGGTAAAGTTGCCGCCGGTGGACTGGGCACCGCACTCGAGCAGGTGCCCGGCCAGGCTACCCTGGGCCAGTTTGTCGTAGTCTTGCCAGCTCCAGCCGAACTCGTGCACCAGAGGCGCCAGCACCAGTGCGCTGTCGGCAACCCGGCCGGTAATAACAATGTCGGCACCCTGTTCCAGGGCGGCAACCAGGCCAGGCGCACCGAGATAAGCGTTCAGGCTGACCATCATCGGTGGTATCGCCTGGCCGGAACCCATCTCCGTAACGCCCATGTCGGCGAGCTTTTTCTTCTTCATCAGCAGATCGTCGCCCATCACCAGGGCAATCTTCATCTCTACGCCTGCCTTTTCGCAGAGGGCCTGCAGGGCGTCGCGGCAGGCGACCGGATTCACGCCGCCTGCGTTGGCCAGAACGCGGATGCCTTTTTCCTTGATGTCACCGAGCAAGGGGCCCATGACCGTCTGGACGAAATCCCGCGCATACCCCTGGGTCGGGTCCTTCATTTTCTGGCCAGCCATAATGGACATGGTGATTTCGGCCAGATAATCGGCCACCAGATAGTCGATGTTGCCCTGATGAACCAGTTGCCCGGCGGCGGTTTCCGTATCGCCCCAGAAAGCGGCGGAGCATCCGATTCGAACGGTTTTTGGGGATTCAGCCATGTTTCTGTGCCTTGTCTATGCCCTGTCTATGGTTGCCGGTTCGATACCTGCGGCAATCGCGGTTTTGTCTCACGATGAAGTTGACGATACCAAGCAAGCGCTTGGTTTGTAAATAGGCAAGTTTAAGGTAGAATTAAAGGCCTCTTTTGCCAACCGGATAGCTTTAGTGAGCCAGAACCAGATCCTCCAGTCGCTGATCGCTGAAAACCTTGTGTCAGACCCCAGTGGTGCCCGTGGCCGCCTGCTCACTGAGGCCGCCCGGCTGTTCCGGGAAAAGGGCTATGAACGGACCACGGTTCGCGATCTGGCCGCCGCCGTCGGTATTCAGTCTGGCAGCCTGTTTCATCACTTCCGGACCAAGGAAGAGATTCTCAAAGCGGTGATGGTCGAAACCATCCGGCTGAATACGGCGCTCATGCAGGCGGCTCTGGAGGCTGCCGATACCAACAGAGAGAAGCTGCGGGGTCTGGTCCGTGCCGAGCTGGAGTCGATCAATGGCCAGACCGGTGAGGCCATGGCGGTATTGGTATTCGAATGGCGGAGTCTGTCGGCCGCTTCCCAGGTTGAAGTGCTGGAACTCCGGGATATCTACGAGAAGCTCTGGCTGGATGTACTGGAATCGCTGAAACACGAGGGCGCCCTGGAGGCGGATCCCTTCGTTGTTCGACGGATGTTGACTGGCGCCCTCAGCTGGACCGTAACCTGGTACAAGCCAGAGCGGGGAGGCCTGACACTGGATGGCCTGACCGATCAGGTGATGGCGATGATGGCACTGTAAGCGGACTGGTATTTTCAAAAGTCATTGTTTTAAATCAAGAAAATCGTGCGAAATCCATTTCCTTCCGGGCCATTGGCCCGATCGGCATAACAAAATCGGCATTCGAGCCATTTTTGTAGGACAGTTTTCACCGCATTCTTGCACCCGTTGACAAAAACCGAGTTCAGATCGGCCAAACAAAAACAACGTGATGCAGGGTGAAATATGATCTCCTCTCTGGCAAAGCTCGGACCGCACCTTATTGCGGCTCGCCTCAAGGCTCTCTCGCTGGCGGCGGTTGTCGTTCTCGCAGGATGCTCGGCAAATCCCATCTACACCACCACCGGCGTTGTACTCTCCAATTACTCGGAGGGCGAAGCCACGCCCTACGTACTGCAGATGTCCGACGCCCAGATGGCTTGTGCGCTGGGTGAGGGCATTGACCCGTTGCTCTATTCCTTCTCACGGGTGACCGATGCTCCTGACAGCACCGGCTCCTTGCTGATGCTCCTGGCAGGCAATTGCGCCGAGTATGAAGCCTGGGAGGCGGAGCTCGCCTACCTCAGAGCGGACTACGAGGGCGATGTCGAAGCGGCCAAGGACGCCAGGGAAGTGGCAAAACGCCTGAACGCACTGACTGCGAAGCGTCGCTATGCGTCCTTTCAGCGAGCGATGGCCGCCTACGAGTTCGATCCCGGCGCTGAACCCCTTGAGTGCCCATTCCTGTTTAGCGAGCAGGATGAAATTACCTTTCTGCTCGGTTTGCTGACTGGCATGCAGGCCATCGTGAACGATGCCAATTCCGGCGCCATGGCCGGAGTACCCAGGAACATAGCTCCCCAGGCCGAGCGTGCCGCTACCTGTCTGGACAATGAAAAGTGGGGCGGCATGCCCAATGCCATCCGGGCCCTGGTCTGGCTACTGCTGCCAGATACCCGTCCGGCGCTGGCGCCGGATCCCTGGCAGGTGCTGGAACACAGCAGGGAGCTGGGCGTTGAGAAAGGCATGCGGGTTCCGCACGCGCTCCAGGCTGTCGCCGCCGAAACATTTGGCCGGCCGGAAAAGCTTGAGGAAGCCATCGCCAGTTTCGCCGAGGCCGATGCAACTATTGAGGTCTGGGACGAGTACCGTCTGGTGGATGAAGTCGCGGCCGGAGTGGTTCGCTTTTCCTCCGACAAGCACTGGACCGCCAACTACGGCTATCGGACGCCGCAATCCTTCTTCGGCAGGATGAGCCCGGAGCGGCAAACCGAAAACGTCGAAACCATGAATCTGGACGATCTGCTGTAAAGCAGGTTGCCGACATCCTCTGAAAACTGACAAACACAAGAATGACCCGGAGGTCGTTATGATCCGCAAATCCCTGACAGCCATGGCCCTTGTCGCCGCCGCTCCTCTGGCATCGGCGCAGTCTGTATCCATGTGTGTGTTCGATGTAATCGGCGCCAATGGAGACTTCTACAACTTCGTCAAAGACTATGCCCTGGAGATGAAAGGTCACGGCGTGGATTTCCAGCTGAAACCCTACACCGATGAAGGTGTGGCGATTGGTGATTTTAATGCCGGGCAATGTGATGCGGTTGCCGCCACCGACATCCGGATTCGTCCATTCAACAAATTCACGGGCAGCATCAGCGCCGTGGGAGCTCTTCCCACCTACGACAACCTGAAAACCCTGTTGGCCACTCTGGCGCAGCCCAAAGCAGCACCATTAATGAAGGATAACGGTTACGAAGTGCTCGGGATCATTCCTGTCGGTGCCGGCTATCTGTTTGTAAACGATCGCAGTATTGATACCGCCGGCGAGCTGGCCGGCAAGCGTATGGCAACCCTGGACTACCAGAAAGACGCAATTCACATGGTGAACTTCGTCAAGGCCACGGTCGTGCCCTCCGACATCACCAACTTCGCCGGCAAGTTTAACAACGGTTCGGTGGATACCGCCTACGCGCCGGCTTTTGCTTACGAAGCTCTGGAGCTCTACAAGGGCATTGGCGACAACGGCGGGGTTGTGGACTATCCGCTGGCACAGCTGACGCTTCAGATGGTTGCCCGTGATGACGTGCTGGACGATGAAACGGCCCAGAAAGCCCGGGAAGTAGCCTGGAACATGTTCCCGCAGGCCATGGGCCTGATCGAGGGCCAGGAAGCGGCCATTCCTGAAGAAAAATGGGTACGCATTCCTGAAAAGGACATCCGCGGCTATCAGGAAATGTTCCGGGAGAACCGTATCGAGATGCGCGATGGCCTGAACGGTGCGCCGGATGTGTATCACCCGAAAATGATGGGGCTGCTCAGCAAGATCCGGTGTGCAAGTAACCCGGCTGCTGCCGAGTGCACTGCGGCCAACCGCGAATAACTGGGCGGATCCATCATGAACTGGCGAGCAATTACCGCTCCGGCCGCAAGGACCCTCTACCCCGTACATCGGATGTACGGGGCCGTTCTTCTGCTCTTGCTGTTGTTTACGTTGCTGTTGGGGATGGGCAATTCCCTGCATTCCCGACTGCTCTGGGTCGGCGAGCAGACGTGGCCAAACTACTATTTGCTGAATCCGGATGCCACGGAGCCCTCGTGCCAACTGGAGATGGATATCGACGCCGAGGTTGCCCGCCGGGTGGCCAGTTACAAGCCGGACCCGGATGACCTTTTCAGTTCACCGCCGAATCCGGAAGCCATTCGCAAATCCCTCCAGAGCAATCTGGAGCTCTGCCAGCAGCAATACGATGTCTATGAGCAGAACCTTGCGCACGCCACGCCAGCCCTGGGGGCGTTCAAGACAGTAGAGCAGGGTCTTGCGAATTTCCTGCTTGAGAACATTGAGCTTACCAAGTACCTGTTTATCGCAATGTTCGCGATGGCTGCGGCAATCGCTGCACTGGATACCGACCACATTGCACTTCGCCTGCCTCGCAATCGTGCCGAATGGCGGCTGAGCCAGGGCGTGCAGTTTGTGGTTAATGGCTTGATGCTGCTGTCGCTGAACGCTTATCTTGGGAAACTGGCCACGTCGCCGGGTTCGGAAGACACCATGAGTCTGCAGTACGCCTGGGGTGGGGTCTTCGGCCTGTTCATGGTGATTAACGCCGTCCGGTTTCTGAACGTTCCGAAACGAATTCGTCCCGGCGGTCTTTCCGCCTCGTCTGGTCTCGTGGTGCCGCTCTACTGTGCCATGGGCCTGATCGCCATGAGTTATTTCTTCCTGGTGGACGGTTACGCCTCGGGGCTGGCCATCTATTTCGGGATGATGTCCAACCTGTCGTCCATGTTCATCAACATTGGCCTTTACGTGCTGGTGGGCATGATGCTGAAGCAGACCCGCATTCCCGAGCTTCTGCTTAACCTCATCAAGCCCTTCAATCTTCCTGCACCGCTTCTGGCTTCGGTGATCATCTTCGCAACCGCGTTTCCGACCGCGTTCACCGGCGCATCGGGCATTTTCATCCTGGCCGTGGGTGGCGTTGTTTATGACGAACTCCGCCGTGCCGGGGCAGGGCGCCAGCTGTCCCTGGCAACGACCGCCATGTCGGGCAGCCTCGGCGTAGTGCTGAATCCTTGCCTGCTGATTGTTGTCGTGGCTGCACTTAATAAAGAAGTCACGACCACAGAGATGTACAGCTGGGGTTTCTGGGTCTTCATTATGTCGGCAACCCTGTTCTCGCTGATTGTCTGCAAGACCCAGGGCAATTGGAAGCCTCGTCCGGCGCCGGGAGCCTTCCGTGCAGCCCTTGGTGAAAGCCGGGCATTGCTGCCTTATGTGGTTGTGGCTGCTTTGGTCATCCTGTCGATCTGGATTGTTCTGGGTTTGAAGTTCAACGAGTACAGCGCCCCGTTGATCCTGCCCTTGGTCATGCTTGCTTTGGTCCTCCTGGATTCCGGCCGGAGCAGTGAGGACCGGGGCCAGACCCGCTCTCAGGCATTCTGGAGCCGAAGTTCCGCCGCTGCCAGCGATTCAGCGGTGCATATCGGAGCCCTGCTTGCGCTCATCGGGTTTTCGATCTGCCTCGGGGGTATCCTCGAACGCTCGGATATAGTTCACGCGCTCTTCCCGGAGGACCTCACCAGTCCCTGGATCGCCATGCTGGTGATTGTGGTTATGCTTACGGTAATCGGAATGGTCATGGACCCGTTCGGCGCGGTAATCCTGGTGTCGGCTACCATTGCCCAGCCGGCAATCCAACTGGGTATCGATCCGCTGCACTTCTGGATTGTCTGCCTGGTGGCGTTCGAGCTTGGCTATCTGAGCCCGCCGGTGGCACTGAACCATCTGCTGACCCGTCAGGTTGTGGGCGAGACGGAAGTGCTGGCGGCAGAACGTACCGGTACGTTCTGGCATCGCTATGAGCGCCTGTTGCTACCTCTGGCTGTGATGGGGCCAACACTATTGTTCGTGGCCTTTGTGCCGATGCTGTTCTACGCGTTGTAATGTTGAGATGAGATAAAGAAAGCCGCCTGAGGGAAACTTCAGGCGGCTTTTTGCATCTGGAATACAAGAGGAAACGTAGTTTGAACGAAACCGAACACTCGCGTGGAGCGTGTTTGGTATACCCTAGGAAATACAATCGACTTGCTGCCAGTGGCCTGACATATGAATTCACTTGCCCCCTCGAAATTGGTCCCGGTTTTCTTGGCTCTGCTTTCACTGGTGGGTTGCGGGGGTGGTGGCGGTGGCGATGGCCTGGATTCTCAGGAGCCCGGTCTGAGCGGCACCATTACCATCGAAAGTGGAACGCGAGTGGACTCGGATACGGCGGATGACAGTCGGCTTAATGAGGCGATTTCCAACGATTCATCCACCACCGCTCAGTTAGTGCCTTCAACTGGTATCCTGGGAGGCTATTTGAGCGCTACCTCTGGCACCTATCCCGGTTCCGGCGAGTTTGTATTTGAGTATGTAACCGATGCACAGGATGTTTTCCGCGCTGATCTCGCAGCGGGGAGCACGATTGCCGTGCAGGTTTTCAGGGATTCGGATTTTCCAACCCCCGAGATTACGCTGTCAGTTGAACAGGGCGGTGCCTCGGATTCGGTTTCGGGGGCAGGCGATACGCCTTTGATGGTAAGTGCGCCTGCTGATGGGGCCACACAGATAAGCCTCAGCACCACCGGTGGCGGTCCTTTCCGATACGTATTGTCTATTTCGACTGCCGGCGTCACCAATTTCCAGAGTTCTCACTACAGCCAGCCGGAATTCGTGCCGGACCAAGCTATTGTCCTGATGTCACCGGAAGAGCAGGGTAGCATGGGGCCGCAGGGCCTCGCCGGAGCCTTGTCGGCCTCTTCCGCGAAATCACTGGGGCAGGGCGCCTGGTTGGTAAGGCGTGATTCTGTTGGCGTAGTCGCTTCCCAATCGTCCGGCTCTGCTGGTGGCCTGCGGCGTGAGACGCTTCGTTGGATCGCCGAACTGAAAGCGGAGCCCGGAGTTCAGGTTGCAGAACCGAATTATATCTACCGGGCCCAGGCGGACCGGGATCTCTCATCTCTGCAGTGGAATTTACCCCTCATCAGTCTGCCGCTTGCCTGGCAGGCCGCACCGAGCCAAGGCAACTCTGTCGGGGTCGCTGTGATGGATACCGGCCTGTTTACGTCCACTCCCCAAACCTACGGCGATTGGCATCTTGATCTGGATGCGAATGTCGTGCCGTTCAATTCCGGACGCATACTCGATTACGTGTCAGCCGATGTGGATATAGATCCTCAGTTCAACGATCCGTTGGGATATGACAACAACCCGGCTGACCCAGGCGACGGTAAACCTCAGAGCAGCAACTTCCATGGGACCCATGTTGCCGGCATTGTAGCTGCGCTGCAGGACTCTGCCGGCGTGGATGGCGTTGCGCCGGAGACTACACTTTGGCCCGTCAGAGTGCTTGGGCGCGATGGAGCGGGCACTCTCGATGATCTGGTTGCAGCGATAAACTGGGCCGCCGACAACCCCGATATCGATGTTATAAACCTCAGCCTTGGGGGCGTTGGCCCAAGCACCGTGTTGGAGGCGGCCATAAACCGGGCAGATTCAAATGGAAAACTGGTCGTCGCTGCGGCAGGCAATCAGGGCACCGATGAGCTGACCTATCCAGCCGCCTTTGAGCGAGTCATTGGCGTTGGCGCAGTGGATGCGGGCAAGGTACGGGCTTCATACTCCAATTTTGGCGGTTCCGTGGACCTTGTTGCACCGGGTGGAGATGCGACCAGGGACGCGAATCTGGATGGCAATGCCGATCTGGTTATCAGTACCTGGGGTGTTGACGATGGTGGCGAATTCATTCGCTCTTATGCCGGATTGCAGGGAACCTCAATGGCGGCTCCGCACGTTGCGGGCGTTTATGCCTTGATGAAAGGGGCAAACCCTGTTGCAGTTACGCCCGGCCAGTTTCGAGCCTGGTTGGCCAGCGGTGTGCTGACAGAGAACGTTGGCAACGATACCGAATATGGAGCCGGTCTGATAAACGCGCTCAAGTCAGTCGACGTGGCCCTCGACGGGTCAGTGAGCACGATCGTATTGTCTTCGCCTTCCGCCATCGAGTTCGATCGCGCGCGCTTCAATAGCGAACTTGATTTTACTGTTTACCCCGAAGGCGAATCGGTCGAGGTTAATAGCGTTGCCTTCGATTCTGATCTGATCTCTCTCGATCCGGTGCTTTCACCTGGCAGTCCTCTGCCCAGCTCGGTGTCCGTCTCGGTGGTGGAGCAGAATGTCGTTGACGGGCAGAGTTATGCCACGACGATTCAGATTGACTACAGTGCCGGTGGCGAAACGGGAACCCTGGAGATTCCAGTGTCGATAGACCTCAGGGAATTGGCTGATGAGCGAGACGCTGGTCGCCATTACGTATTGCTGGTAAGCCCTGATGAAAGCCGTGAAACCATAGAGCAGCGCGTGGTGACCGCTCGTGATGGAAGCTACAGCTTCTCGTTCGATGACATAGAGCCCGGGGAGTATTTCCTGGTGGCTGGAACGGACATGGACAACAACGGCTTTATCTGTGAGAGCGGTGAAGCTTGCGCCGAATATCCGGTAAATGGTCTGCCAGAGAAGATCGTTATCGGGGAAGAACGGGTTACCGGAGTCAGTCTAAGCACAAGCTTCCGGCGCCCTACCATTGCTTCGATGGGTTTGCCTCGCATCGGCTTCGAAGGCTATCGTTTGAAAAATGATGAAAACCAAACTGCTCAACCAGTGAGAACCCTGGAGACCAAACGTTGATGCCCAATCACATTCGCGCTGTTTGTCTTCTGGTTGCAACGCTTTTGGCATCCGGATGTGCGAGCAGTCGCTCGGAAACCGCAGAAGGTGGGCCATTGGCACGCCAGATTACCCAGTCAGCACACTGCGGTCTTACGGCTCCCGGTCATGTTCACCTGAAAAGTATCGAAGACGTGGAGAAGCTGGAAGCTTTGCCGGCGCGCAATCTCTCCCTTGAGTCTTTGAAGAATATAGAGTTTGAGAGGGAGCACATCGTTCTGGCGGCTATTGGTCAGAAGCCAACTGGGGGTTATAGCGTAACCCTTGACTCTTCTGAGATCCGTGGCGGAACCCTGGAGCTGAGGGTCAGAGTGGCCGAACCGGACCCCGGAACCATCGTCACCCAGGCGCTCACCACCCCCTGCGCAGTCATCGCTGTGACTGCGGAAGGCTGGGACGATATCCAGATCACCCGCGCCGAAAACAACCGTTGATCTTTCGTCACGAATCCCTAAGCTATGGCTCAGCTTTTCACATCAATCGCGGAGTCAGTTCCTGCCCATGAGCCAGCAACAATATAACGCCGATGCTATTGAAGTACTGAGCGGCCTGGATCCGGTGCGCAAGCGTCCGGGGATGTACACAGACACCAGTCGGCCCAATCACCTGGCGCAGGAAGTCATTGATAACAGTGTGGATGAGGCACTGGCAGGCCATGCCAAGCGTATCGACGTGGTGTTGTACAGCGATGGCTCGCTAAGCGTTGAGGACGACGGCCGGGGCATGCCGGTGGATCTTCACAAAGAAGAGGGCCTGCCTGGCGTCGAACTGATTCTGACCCGCCTCCACGCTGGCGGCAAGTTCTCCCAGGGCAACTACAACTTTTCCGGTGGCCTCCACGGTGTCGGTGTTTCCGTTGTAAACGCACTGTCCACCCACCTGGAAGTGACTATCAAGCGGGATGGCCAGCTTCACCGGATGACCTTCGCCAATGGTGACAAGGCGTCTGAGCTCGAAGTGATTGATACCGTCGGCAAGCGTAATACCGGTACCCGACTGAAGTTCACGCCAGACGTGACCTATTTTGATAGCCCCAATTTCTCTGTCAGCCGGCTTCGCCACAACCTGAGGGCCAAGGCGGTTCTCTGCCCGGGCCTGACGGTGACCTTCCTGCAGGAAAAAACCGGTGAGAAAGACGAGTGGTTCTATGAGGACGGCTTGCGGGACTATCTGCGCACGGCCCTGGCGGACATCGAAGTGGTGCCGTTGGAACCTTTTACCGGGAGCTTTTCCGGAAACAAGGAAGCGGTGGACTGGGCCATCCAGTGGCTGCCGGAGGGCGGCGAAGCCATCATGGAAAGCTACGTTAACCTGATTCCCACGGCCCAGGGCGGAACCCATGTGAACGGGTTGCGTACCGGCTTGTTGGAGGCCATGCGTGAGTTCTGTGAGTTCCGTAACCTGTTACCTCGTGGCGTGAAGCTCTCTCCGGAGGATATCTGGGAGCGGGCGGCCTATGTTTTGTCCTTCAAGATGCAGGAACCTCAGTTCTCCGGCCAGACCAAGGAGCGCCTGTCTTCCAGGGAAGCGGCTGCTTTCATCTCTGGTGTGGTCAAGGATGCCTTCAGTCTCTGGCTTAACCAGCATACCGATGTCGCTGAGGCGCTGGCGGAACTCTTTATCAGCAATGCCCAGCGCCGCCTGCGAGCCAGTAAAAAGGTTGCCCGGAAGAAGGTCACTTCGGGCCCGGCACTGCCCGGCAAGCTGGCAGACTGTTCCGGCGGTGATACCGCCCGCTCCGAGCTGTTCCTGGTAGAGGGTGACTCGGCCGGGGGTTCTGCTAAGCAGGCGCGGGACCGGGAGTTTCAGGCGGTTATGCCGCTGCGAGGCAAAATTCTCAATACCTGGGAAGTGGACTCCGGCGAGATCCTGGCGTCCCAGGAAGTGCATGATATTGCCGTTGCCATCGGCGTGGATCCCGGTTCTGACCAGCTGGATGGCCTTCGCTATAACAAGATCTGCATCCTCGCTGATGCCGACTCGGATGGCCTTCACATTGCCACGCTGCTGTGCGCGTTGTTCGTAAAACACTTCCGCCCTGTGGTTGCCGCCGGCCATGTGTTTGTGGCGATGCCGCCACTTTATCGGGTGGATCTGGGCAAAGAAACCTTTTACGCCCTGGATGAGCACGAAAAGCAGGGCATTATCGACCGTATTGCGGCTGAGAAGCGCAAAGGCAAGATTTCGGTGACCCGCTTCAAGGGCCTGGGTGAGATGAACCCCCTTCAGTTGCGTGAAACCACCATGGCGCCGGACACTCGCCGCCTGGTCATGCTGACCATCGAAGACGGTGACGATACCGACAGCCGTATGGATATGCTGCTAGGCAAGAAGCGCGCATCGGATCGAAGGGCGTGGCTTGAGACCTATGGCAATATGGCGGACATTGAAGTTTAATATTCTATAAGGTGCTATAAACAGCATCCTTTATTCTTTCTCTGTATTCCGTAAACTCGTTATCCTGCCAGTTTTCTGATCGGGAAGAACCGTTGATGGACTGGCAGGGCTGGTTTGCGCTGGGCCTCGCAGGCACCGCGCTGATACTGATGAGTGCAGGGCGATTTGCGCCCCATCTGGTGATGATGGGTGTGCTTGTGGTGCTCAGTGCCAGCGGAATTGTTTCAGCGGATCAGGCTCTTGCCGGCTTCAGTAACAGTGGTCTGATCACCGTTGTCGCCATGTTCGTGGTGGCAGCGGGCATTCATCATTCCGGTGGTGTCGATCTACTGGTGCATCACCTGCTTCGCAATCCCAAGACTGTCCGGTCTGCCCAGGCCCGGATTGCGCTCCCGGTATCCCTTCTGAGTGGTTTTCTCAACAACACCCCGGTCGTCGCCACCATGATTCCTGCGGTGCATGCATGGTCCCGTAAGATCGGTATCTCGCCGTCGAAATTGATGATTCCACTGAGCTATTCCGCCATTCTCGGGGGTACCCTCACACTGATCGGAACCAGCACCAACCTGGTGGTTAATGGTCAGTACCAGCAACTGACCGGCGAGCAGGGTTTCTCGATCTTCTCCATTACGGCCGTCGGACTGCCTGTGGCCATCATCGGTGTTGCGGCCCTCCTGCTGGTTATGCCCAGAGCGTTGCCGGACCGCAAGGACCAGCAGAAATTCGGTTCCATGAGGGAATTTACTCTGGAGGTCGCGGTGTCGTTCGACGGCCCCCTGGTCGGGAAGACCGTAGGTGAGGCCGGGCTAAGGGAGTTGGAACGGCTGTATCTGGTCGAGATTGAGCGGGATGGCAGCGTGGTTACCGCTGTGCCGTCGGAAGAGCGGCTTCGGGGTGGCGATCGACTGGTGTTTGCCGGCGATACCCAGGCGATTTCAGACCTTCTGCGGATTAATGGCATTGTACCCTCGGTCCACGAGGATGAGCCGAGTCTTAGCAAGGACAGGGCCGAGCGGCGGCTGGTGGAGGCCGCATTGTCGCCCCAGTCTGACGTACTCGGCCTGACCATTCGGGACGCGCGCTTCCGGGACCGATACGGTGCTGTTGTCCTGGCCGTTGCCAGGGGCGGGGAGCGGGTCTCCGGCAACCTTGGGAATATTCGTCTAAAACCCGGCGATGTTCTGCTTCTGGAAGCTCGTCCCGCGTTTGTCAGCCGTCAGCGCTATAACAAGGACTTCCTGCTGATCAATGATCTGGAAACCGAGACGCCCCGGCATGACCGGGCCTGGCTGTCCTGGGGAATCCTGTTGGTGCTGGTGGGCCTCGCTGCCTGTGGCACCCTGAGTATGCTCAACGCGGCACTGTTGGGCGCAGCGGGAATGATTCTGACCGGCTGCTGCTCGGTTGGCCAGGCGCAGAAGTCGGTGGATGTGCCGGTCATTCTCACTATTGCCGCTTCCTTTGCCATGGGCGCGGCCCTGGAGCAGACCGGCGCGGCAGGCTTTGTTGCCGAAGGCATTCTTGAGTTCAGTCAGGGCAACGTCTTGTTAACCATCCTGCTGGTCTATCTGGTGGTGTCGGTGCTGACCGAGGTTATTACCAACAACGCAGCCGCTGTGCTGGTAATCCCCATCGTTCTTTCAATGACGACCAGTATGGGCGTGGCTGCCGAGCCGTTTGTAATAGCCGTCATGATGGCCGCCTCGGCCAGTTTTGCAACGCCGCTGGGGTATCAGACCAACATGATGGTGTTTGGGCCAGGCGGTTACCGGTTCAGTGATTTCGTGCGGGTAGGGCTGCCAATGAACGTGTTTATTGGTGCCGTCACGGTGGTGGTCATCGCCCTGGTGTACGACATCAGCCTCAGCTTATAAAGGCTGTTCCGTCGGGTTGGCGAGAATGTCGCAGCACAGCACCTGAAGCTTGCCATCCTGATAATATCCCAGTGACAGAGTGACGCACATATAAGCCCCGGTAACGCAGAGATACGGTGCGGTGACGTGCAGGCTCTCCGGTTGGGCCAAAGCCTGGCGAAGATACTGTTGGCGGTACCAGTCAGCGCTGCTGGTGCTTTCCAGGGGTTTGAAGCGCGGGTCCATGCTGCGGGTGCCGGCGTCGGAAACCAGGGTGTCATCCATCTGGACGCCCTTGTCATCGACCAGATAGCAGCGGGAGACCGCAGGATGGTTCAACAGCTCCAGACAGGATTGTTGCATACTCATTCCGCTGCGAAGCTTCGTGATGGCATGGTCAAAAAAGCCACTGAAAAAATCCACTAATTGCCGTGTCGGGTCCAGGGTAACCTGGTTGCGGGTCTTGTATTCCTGCAACAGGTGGTCGAAGTCCGCGGGCGCATGGGTCAGCTGATCCAGGTCGGTGCTTGGCCTGCGGAAATAGAAACCCTGTACGAAGTCAACGCCAGCATCAATGGCAATCATTGCCTGATCCCGGGTTTCCACACCTTCCAGCAGAACCAGGCAGCCCGACTGGTGCAGCAGTGACACAATGCCGTTCAGAATCTGTCGGGCCTTGTGATCGTCTGTCGCCCGGGTCAGAAGTTTCCGATCCAGTTTCACGATGTCCGGCGACAGGTTCCAGATTCGCTCGAAATTGGAGTGGCCGGCGCCGAAATCATCGATGGCCGTAAGGCAGCCCAGCTTTTTGTAGTAGGCAACCGTTTCCCGCAGCCTTTCTGCGTCGTCTGTTGGCTGCTCGACGATTTCCATGACAATGCGGTGCGGAGGCAGGCCGGTTTTGGCAAGCAATTGACCAAAAAACGAATCGGCCTGACTACCGCTGGTCACCACCTGCGGCGATACGTTGAGGAAGAGCCAGTTAAGTTGGTCACGGATGCCACTGTAATTGCGTATATGCAGGTAGCGGCAGAGGCGATCAAGGAGCAGATTCTCCGCTTCCGAGGCCGGTAGCTGGAAAAGATGGAGCGGGAGGACTGCAGAGTTATCGGTATCGAAGGCCCGGATCAGCGCCTCATAGCCAACGATGCGCTTGTGCGAAATGCTGTAGATGGGCTGGAGCGCGGTTCTGAGAGTCAGTCCGCGAAAATCGGCGGTCCATGTGTCACCTTCCCTGTTCAGCATAGGGGATAACAGTTCCACTTCCGGAGCTGTCAGCTTTTCAGGGAGCCGTTTCGACATAGACGATTCTGGTTAATTAAACGAACGCATCAGCCGCCCCAGTCTGGCGTCTGAACTGTCTTTTATCAGTACAGATGGCGTGTGAAATCGCGCGAAGTTACTGATAGTTGGAGGGAAGATTGCCAAAAAAACGCGTTTATTACCACTGTTTCATGTAGAAACTGGAAACGGTTTGTATCTTTCGCTGTCTGGAAAGGGAAAGGGAAAGGGGAAGGAAAAGCCCAGCGGTCCGGGCGGACCGCCAGAGAATCAGTTATTGCTGGGTACAACCACGCTTTCGTCGAATTCGAGTTCCATGTCCTGTCCTCTCGGTCAATGAGGCCCCAGACGGGGCATCCAAATATGTAATAAGTCTATCGTTGCTATAATTTTGAACAATCCGTAAAACCCGTATGCGACCAAAGGCAAAAGGGCGGGGCATGATCAGAAATTCTGATGTAACGCTGCAAAAGATTTTGATTTTCTTCGTCGGTCCGAGTTTCTAGACTTGGGCTCATCGTTTGACCAGGGAACAGGCTAATTTTTCATCATGCAAATCAGGAACACTCCGGCCAGCTACGGTCTCGTAGCTATCACTATTCACTGGCTTGTTGCGCTGGTTGTCCTTGGCCTCTTCGGGCTTGGCTATTGGATGGTGGACCTGTCGTACTACGACGACTGGTATCGCAGGGCACCGGATATCCACCGCAGCATTGGCATCCTGCTCTTGATGGTCATGCTCTTCCGGGTTGTCTGGAGAGTGGGCAACGTCTCGCCGGAGCCACTGCCAGGCCATAAGCGCTGGGAGATCCGCAGCGCGCACATCGCCCACCTTCTGCTGTATGTGCTGATTTTCGTTGCAATGGTGAGTGGCTACCTGATTTCGACGGCGGATGGCTCTTCAATCAGTGTTTTCGACTGGTTTGAGGTGCCATCAGTTACCGGCCAGATCAAGGGCATGGAAGACATCGCCGGAACCGTTCACTACTGGTCTACCTGGGCAATCGTGGGCCTGGCTGCGGTTCATGCGGCCGGCGCCTTCAAGCACCACCTGTTTGATCGTGACCGCACATTACGGCGTATGTTAGGGAAGTGAGCGCCTGCCGGTTGTTTATTCATCGTCTAACGCCCGGGAGTCGGGCATCAATGAAATAAGGGAGAAAATTATGAAAAAAGTTCTGCTTGCCTCTGCCGTGTCGATGGCGCTTGTTGGTGCAGTTCATGCCAACGAGCACAGTGGTACCTATGCTTTTGATACCAAAGGCGCCCACCAATTCGTCACCTTCAAGATTTCCCATCTCGGCTACAGCTGGTTGTACGGGCGTTTCAACGATTTTGACGGTGAATTTGTATATGACGCCGAAAATCCGGAAAACAGCACTGTTAACGTGACTATTGATACCGGTAGCGTGGATTCCAATCACGCTGAGCGCGACAAACACTTGCGCAGCGAAGACTTCCTTTATGTTGACGAATTTCCGCAGGCAACTTTCAAGAGTAAGAGAGTGGTCCTGGATGAAGAAGGCGAGGCCGATATCATCGGCGACCTGACTCTCCGTGGTGTGACCAAAGAAGTTACCCTCGATGCCGAAATGCTGGGCCACGGCGCAGACCCCTGGGGTGGCTATCGCATGGGTTTTGAGGCGGAAACCGAGCTTCGCCTGAAAGATTTTGGTATTCCGATGGATCTCGGAAAGGCCTCCGAGACCGTTGAGATCATCATTTCTGTCGAGGGTATCCGGCAGTAATCCTGGCTGACCCTGCCAGCGTCAGATTCCGGGCCTAGACCCGGAATCTGCCTGTTTGACTTTCCAGTTCCCTCGCATAGCCCTCAAGGGATTCACTTATTCCGTCAATGTCCCGTGACCGGTTTGCGCTTTCCGTCGCCAGATCGTTGATCTCGGTGATGCTGCGATTGATCTCGTCCACCACCTGAGTCTGTTCTTCAGTGGCTGATGCCACGCTGGTGTTTACATCCGCGATGTTGGCCATCGCCTCGAGAATGGCCTTAAGTTCTTTTTCCGCATCGGTGGCCAGCTTTTCGGTTTCGGTTGCCTCTTTGCTGCCCGTTTCCATCACCGAGACAATGTCGGCAACGCCAGTCTGCAGGGTAGTGATCATCGTCTGAATATCTTCTGTCGATTGCCCGGTGCGTTTTGCCAGGGTTCTGACTTCATCGGCAACAACCGCAAAACCTCTTCCCTGTTCTCCGGCACGTGCTGCCTCGATAGCTGCATTCAGTGCCAGAAGGTTGGTTTGCTCTGCGATGCCCCGGATCACGTCCAGAACGGATGTGATGTTGTCGGAATCATCAGATAGCTTGCGGATTACGTCCACTGCTTTTGAAATCTGGGCTGCCAGCCGGTGAACCTGTTCTGAAGAACTGCGGATAATACGAGCGCCGTTCCTGCCTTTTTCTTCGGCCTCCCGGGTAATTTCGGCGGCTCTTGAGGCATTACCGGCAACCTCCTCGATCGCACTCTGCATTTCGTTGATGGCAGTGGCGACCATGGAAATTGAGTCGGTCTGTCGAGTCACGCCATCGTTGTTGTCCTTCGCCGCCCGGGCAAGATCTGTGGCTCCGGTTCCAAGTTCGCGGGTCAACTGCTGAATGGAGCCAATCATGGATTGCAGGTTCTCCAGGACCAGGTTGAAACTTTTCGCGAGTTTGCCCAGGTCATCATCCATTTCCACGGGAATCCGCTCCGTAAGATCGCCTTCTCCTTGGGCAATATTGTCAAGCTGATCCCGCAGCGCCGTGATAGAGCCTATGATCATTTTCAGGAATACAGCAAACAGTCCAATACTGATCAGGATGGCAATCGCGGTTATCAGAAGAATCGTGACGGAGCTGCTCTGGCCCTCCGAAGAGGCTTCACCGGCCCGAATCTGGGCCTGGGCATCAGCGTGGGCGCCAACCTCGTCAAAGTATTGCCTGAGATCGTCGAAGAGGTTGTTGGTTTCACTGGCTGCCAGCGCCCTTGCCTGTTCTGGATCCCCCGCTTCTGCAAGCTCAAGAATCCGTTGGGCGGATCCCAGCCAGCGCTGATAGGCGGCATCGAATCCTCTAGCAACATCGGAGACGCCCGTACCCTCAAGCCTTTCAACCGCCTTGTTGAAGCGGTCTAAGGCCTGTCCGGCATTTTCATCAAAACTGGCCAGGTAATTCTCACCTTCCTCATTGTTGAACTGGGCGTCCACATAGGCCATCTGGGCAACCAGCGCTTGATATAGATCCCGGTCACCGTTGAGGATTTCGCTGACGGAAGGCAGATAGGTTTCGGCAATATTGTCAGTGTCGGATACCAGGTTTCGGACGGTGCTGACGGCAAACAGTCCGATAACAACCAGGGCGACAGCCGTAATAGCGAAAGGCAAAGCAATTTTAACCCGGAGTCCCAGGCGTTTACCAAAATCCATACGTCTCTCCCGCGTTGTCGGAATGGCCTATTGCCAATCAATATAGCACCGGGAGGACGTTTGATTTGAGAAACAGTAGAGTAATTGCTCCCGGTCAATGAGATGGGATTCTCGCCGGGAGCGGGGATAAGCTATCAGGAAGGGTCCGGTGATTCCCGGTGGGTGTCACCGGATCGGCAAAGGTGCCTCTGGCGCCAGAACTGTCCCGCGAAAATAACGACCCAGATCAGTAATCCTGCCCAGAGATAGGTCTCGGGAATCTGGAAACTGCCGCTGATAGCAAACTCGACCAGAAGCATCAGCGTCACCGCCAGAACTGCATTTACCAAGGCTGTCACCATGGCTTGCCCGCAGGCTTTGATGTTGGGTTTCATAGTGTTCCGCTTGTTAGAGAAGTAAAACGGTCTTCTATTCACTGGAGTGGAGAATACGGCCCACCTTACGGACTCTCCATGCGGGAATTCCGCTATTGGAATCAGTTGTCTGTGCGACAAGTGGCCGTTTTTGGCCAATAAATCCGCAGGTTGTTGGTGTATCGGCGCCTCGCTCCATATAATGTGCGCTCCTGTTAACCGGTGATTAATCCGGGCGCAGGGAGTAGGATCACGGACATTATTCCAATCAGGCAATACAGGCAATCAAAGAGGCATCCATGCCAGAGTTTCAGACAACGGATGAAGGCTTCGAGCGGGTTTCGCTCCGGGATTACACGGAAAAGGCCTATCTCGATTATTCCATGTACGTCATTCTTGACCGGGCACTTCCCAATGTCGGCGATGGCCTGAAACCGGTTCAGCGGCGAATTGTCTATGCCATGTCCGAACTGGGGCTGAAATCCACCTCGAAGTACAAGAAGTCCGCTCGCACCGTGGGCGATGTACTGGGTAAATTTCATCCCCACGGTGACAGCGCCTGTTATGAAGCCATGGTGCTGATGGCCCAGCCGTTTTCCTACCGCTACCCTCTTGTAGACGGCCAAGGGAACTGGGGCTCCCCGGACGATCCCAAGTCCTTCGCGGCCATGCGATACACCGAATCCCGTCTGGCGCCGTTCGCAGAAGTGCTTTTGGGCGAGCTCGGGCAGGGCACCGTAGACTGGGTGCCCAACTTCGATGGCACTATGGAAGAGCCTTCGGTACTGCCTGCCCGGCTGCCCCATGTGCTTTTGAATGGCACCACCGGCATTGCTGTTGGTATGGCCACGGATATCCCACCGCACAACGTGCGCGAAGTCACCGCAGCGTGCATACGCCTGCTGGACCAGCCGGACTCGACAGTTGATGAACTCTGTGAACACATCAAGGGCCCGGATTTTCCGACCCAGGCGGAAATCATTACCCCTCGGAAGGACATCCGGCAGATGTACGAAACTGGCCGCGGATCCCTGCGGATGCGCGCCCGATGGATCCGGGAGAGCGGTGAGATTGTGGTTACGGACCTCCCGCATCAGGTATCTGGCAATCGGGTGCTGGAGCAGATCGCCCATCAGATGCAGACCAAGAAACTCCCGATGGTGGCCGACCTTCGTGACGAATCCGATCATGAAAACCCGACCCGCCTGGTGATCGTGCCCCGGTCCAACCGCGTTGATCTTGATGGCCTGATGGCGCACCTGTTCGCCAGCACCGATCTTGAGAAAACCTACCGGGTCAACATCAATGTGATCGGTAACGACGGCAGGCCGGGCGTGAAGGGTTTGCACCAGATCCTTACGGAGTGGCTGACCTTCCGGCGCACTACCGTTATCCGCCGGCTCCAGCACCGTCTGGACAAGGTTCTTGCTCGGCTGCATATCCTGGAAGGCTTGCTGATTGCTTATCTCAACATTGATGAAGTGATCGAAATCATCCGTACCGAAGACAAGCCCAAGGCCGAGCTGATGGCCCGTTTCGGGTTGTCCGCCGATCAGGCTGAAGCCATCCTGGAGCTCAAGCTGCGCCACCTGGCCAAGCTTGAGGAAATGAAAATTCGGGGCGAACAGGATGAACTGTCGGCTGAACGGGATGAGCTCCAGTCAATCCTGGGTTCTGAAGATCGCCTGCGTGAGTTGATCAAGAGTGAGCTGCAAGCGGATGCCGAAACCTTTGGCGATGACCGCCGTTCGCCGATTGTCGAGCGTGAGGAGGCCCGGGCATTCAGCGAAGTGGATCTGGTTTCGAACGATCCTGTGACCGTCGTGTTGTCTGAAAAAGGCTGGGTTCGCGCCGCCAAAGGGCATGACATTGAGCCGGAAGGCTTGAGCTATAAAGCCGGCGACCGTTTCTCCCTGGCGGCCCGGGGACGCAATAACCAGCAGGCGATCTTCCTGGATTCTACCGGACGCGCCTATTCCTTGATGGCTCACAGTTTTCCGTCTGCCAGAGGCCAGGGCGAGCCGCTGACCGGGCGGATCAATCCACCATCTGGTGCCAGTTTTTCCGGTCTGTTGATGGGGGATCCTTCCCGCAAGGCCTTGTTGGTTACGGATGGTGGCTATGGGTTTGTGACATCGCTCAACGACATGATCAGTAAGAACCGCAATGGCAAGGCGGTCGTCAGTGTTCCCAAGGGGGCGAGGATCATGCCTCCGGTGACCATACCGACCACCGAGAAAACGCTGTATCTCGGAGCGGTGTCCAACGAGGGCCGTATGCTGGTGTTCCCCCTGAGCGAACTGCCAGAACTGGCCAAGGGCAAGGGCAACAAGATCATCAGCATTCCTTCTGCCCGGGTCCAGAACCGTGAAGAGTACGTGGTGGCAGTGGCGGTATTTGCCGAGGACGACCAGCTGGAGATACGGGCGGGCAAGCGCAAGATGGGGCTGCAGTTCAGTGACCTTGAACACTATCTTGGAGAGCGGGGCCGTCGTGGCCACAAGCTGCCCAGGGGGCTGCAACGGGTTGATGGCATTGACGTGATTCCTTCCGCTGCCCGGGCGCAGGAAGAGGCAGGCTCTGACAGTGAGGGTGCCGACGGTGAGTGAACTGGTACTGATTAATGTTTCCGGGCGTGACAAGCCCGGCCTGACGTCGGAAATAACCGGCATCATGGGGCGCTACGATGTGCGCATCCTGGATATTGGCCAGGCGGTCATTCACGATCACCTCACCTGGGGCATCCTGATCGAGATTCCGGATGAATCCAAATCCTCGCCTGTGATTCGGGATCTGCTGTTCCGGCTCCATGCCCTGGATCTGCAGGTACGGTTTGCGCCGATCACGGTGGAGGAATACCAATCCTGGGCCGCGGCCCGGAACCGCGCCTGTTACATTGTCACCCTGCTGGCCCGTGATATCAAAGCCGAGCAGATTGCCAAGGTTTCCGCCATTACTGCTCGCCATGGTCTTAATATCGATAATATCTCGCGGCTGTCTGCCAGGCCTTCGCTGAACGCCTCCGACAACCGCATTGCCTGTGTCGAGTTCTCGGTGCGGGGCACGCCATCGGATCTTGAGCAGTTGCGAGCGGATTTCCTCCATATTGCCGGCGAAATGAATGTGGATATCGCCTTCCAGGAGGATTCCATTTTCCGGCGAAATCGTCGTCTCGTGGTCTTTGACATGGACTCCACGCTGATCGAAGCCGAGGTGATCGACGAGCTGGCCACGGAAGCCGGCGTGGGCGAGCAGGTGGCGGAGATTACCGAGCGGGCCATGCAGGGCGAGCTGGATTTCAGTCAGAGTTTCGCCGAACGTCTCGCGCTTCTGAAAGGGCTGGATGAGTCGGTGCTCGAAGGCATCGCCTCCCGGCTTCGAATGACCGAGGGGGCCGAGCACCTGATTCTCAGCCTGAAGGCGCTAGGTTATCGCACGGCCATACTGTCGGGTGGGTTCACCTACTTCGCCCGCCATCTGCAGCGGAAACTGGGTATCGATTACATCTACGCCAACGAGCTGGAGATTGAGGACGGCAAGGTGACCGGCCGGGTGTCTGGGCAGATCGTGGACGGCAAACGTAAAGCGGAGTTGCTGCTGGAGATCGCCGAGAAAGAGCACATCTCAAGGGAGCAGGTCATCGCGGTAGGTGATGGCGCCAATGACCTTCCCATGCTGAGCCAGGCCGGCCTGGGTGTGGCCTTCCGTGCCAAGCCACTGGTGAAGGAATCTGCTCGTCACGCCATTTCGACCCTTGGGCTGGACGCAATCCTCTATCTGATTGGTTTCCGTGAGAGCGAAACCAACCAGAGTCTGGAAAACGCCGACTTCTGAGCCGTTCAGGCTCAGTTGTCGCCGAAGTCGTAGTTCATTTCGGGAACCGGCGCCTGCAGGTAATAACCCTGAATATAGTTCACGCCAGCCTGCCAGAGGGTGGCGAGAACGCCGGCATTTTCCACCAACGGAATGATGGTGAGCTTGCCGTTTGACTGCAGGCTCTTGACCATTTCCTTGACCTGTTCCTTGGCCTCATCGCTCTTCTGGATTTCTTCGGTAAAGGAGCCATCGATTTTCACGTAGTCTGTATCGATGTGCTTCAGGGTGTTGAACGGATTGAGGGCGCAGCCGAACTGGGCGATGGATACCTTGCAGTGAAGCTCGTGGACCGCTTTGGTGAAGTCTTTCGCCTGCTTCATGTAATTGTTGGCATCGCCTTCACGGATCTGGAAGATCAGGGAGTCGCCCGGCAGCCGTGCGGCTTTCAGGGCAACGCTCAGCCAGGGAGTGAAGGTTTTATCCTGAAGGGTTTCGGCCGTCACATTGAGGAACAGGCGCGTATCGTGACCCCGTGAACGATGGCTGGACAGCTGCTTGATGGTCTGCAGGATGACCCAGCGGTCGATCTTGATCGCGGTGTCGCTCGGTCCCATTGGCGGCAGGAAGTCATACGGTGAGACTTCCTCGTCGTCCTTGTCGAGCATACGTACGAAGGCTTCGTAATGTTCTTCTCCTTCGCCGCGCAGGTTGATGATCGGCTGGAACAGGAGTCGGAAGCGGTTTTCTTCCAGGGCCTTCTGGATGGCTTCTACCGAATTGCTCTGATCCAGTGTTTCGAAGTCGGCGGGGTTGTAGACCACCACACCGTTGCCCTCGGCATGCCCCTCAAGCTTGCGCACTTCCGCCGAGGCGGTATGGGCCCGGGCCATGAGTTCTTCAGCTTTCGGAGAATTCTCGGTAATTGCCGCAACACCGATGCTCACAGTCAACTGGACCGTGCGACCATTGATGTCGAACAGATGGTCTTCTACCGCCTTTCGGATGCGCTCGGCGTGTTCTTTCATGGTGCCTTCGTCGCAGGGCTGGCACAGCAGACTGAAGGCATCGTCGCTCAATCGGGCCAGGGCAAGGTCGTCACCGGCCTGCTCCTTGAGCAGGTTTGCCAGATCGCCCAGCAGCAGGTCTGCGCCGGAAATTCCCACCTGGCCCTTCATACTCATGAAGTTATCCAGGGCGATGTAGGCCAGTGCACCGGTCTCGTTCTTCTTGCCGGCATTGGCAATCGCTTCAGCAAGCGCATCCATCAGGTACTGACGGTTAAACAGACCTGTCAAAAGGTCCTGACTGCTGATCTGGCGAAGTTTTTCTTCAAGTTCTGCATCACTGTGCTCTGGCTGCAGCACAATCTGCGTGCAGGCCTCGCCGTCATAGGTGGCAGCCGAGACTGACATGGTCACGTTCAGTTCGTGGTCGTCACTGCGTCGTGCCGTGCAGTTCAAGGTCATGCCGTCTTCACCCTTTTCGGCAAATGACTTCGTGAACTCCTTGTACTTCTCCTGACTTTCCGGAGTAAGGGTGTCCAGGACCGGTACGCAGATAAGATCGTCAATATCGTCGTACCCGAGGAACTCCATGTACGACTGGTTGGCATAGATGTGCATGCCATCATTAATGTAGGCAATCGCATCCTTGGAGCTTTCGAGAAGTAACTGGCAACGCTGTTCCGCCTCCCGGAGGTGGGATTCCAGGACACGACGCCTTCTGCGTTCGTCGAGGGCTGCCAGCTCACGGTTAACCTTCAGCACTATCAGGTCCCTATGCTCGGACGACACGGTGTCCTGGGCGCCGGCCTTCATTATTCCGACCGTGCGTTCGCGGCTTTCCTCCTCCGTCAGGAGGATAAACGGAATGTCTTTGTCCATCCGGCGGATCATGGCGAGGGCATCATCGGCCGAGAATTCCTGGTCCAGGTCGCGGGCGAGAAGGAGATCCCAGTTACCGGCCTTCAGCGTCTCTTCCAGGTCCTCTTCCGAGGTGATTCTGTGGGCTCGGGTGGCCTTACCGGAGTTGCGGAGCAGGCTGACCAGGGATTCGGCATCGTTTTGCGATGGGTCAAGAATCAGCAGGTGTACGGTCGCGTTCTTTTTCTGCATTCGAAGGGCGTCTCGTGATACACGGTTCATTCACTAACGCTGAATGATGCAGGGGTTGCCGATCAATAACAACCCTCTGCGGGCTTCCGGTGTCTCAGTTTGGAGACCTCACAGAGATGGCCAAAGCGAGTCGAATTCGTCCTCGCTGGCTCCGGATGATGCAGGCGGTGCGCCAGCATTCAGCGTTGCCGCGTTCTGCAGCTTGAGTTCGAACTGGCTGATGCTGCCAGTGGAGGACACCTTGCGAGACAACTGACCCTGATCTTCCCGGCCATCATGGAGCAGGGAGATGCGGCTCCCGGACTGGAATGGCAGGCGAGGCGTGATCAGCGTGGCAGACTGGTTGACTACGCTGATTTCAGGTAAAAGCAAGCCACGCAGATACTCGCTGCTGTTGCCCACTTTCTGGATAAGGCGCACGCCACAGGGTGAAGCGCTGGGGGCCAGTAGTTCAATACCGACCTGGGTGCCCTGGTTCTTGATCTGACGAATCCAGCGGACAACAGCCACGCTCCAGGGGTGGGTGCTCTGTTCCCGAACGCCCAGCACTTCGCCGGCCTGCAATGAGGGGGGAACATTGCTTTCCCACGCAACGCAGTAGCCCCCGGGGCTGGTATTGATCAACAGGGAATGGTGAGATCTTGGCCGGTTCCTGTCCGTCGATGGCGCCTGCGAGTTGCCATAGGAACCCTTGAAGTTGATAGGCGTATCGGCAGCATGGAGCCTTTCGTCGCTTGGACCTGCATCGTGGGCACCCGACCAGGCGTCCTGTTTCTGGCGTGATGACCGCACGAACAGATTCTCTTCCTCATGATGGCCGTTGTCATTGCCATTCACGAATTCGGTAAAGGTTTTCTCGCCGGCGATGAAGTAGTGGGCAGCTGTCAGTCCTACGCAGACTTCCAGGGACCCCTGGCTGGCGATTCGATTGAAGTTTCGCTTGGCGAGAATGCCCAGGGCCTGGCTGAGATGGGTGAGCAGGGTGTCGCTGACCTTTGCCGGCACCCTCAGCTCGTGATCGGTTTCTTTATGCTCGCGCCGGGCATGCAGCGTTTCCGAGAGCATAGCCGAGAGATCCCGGGTGTCGAAACCGAAGCTCTCATCGCCGGGCTTCTGTTCGAGAAGACTGCGGTAAAACGGTGGATTGTCCCGCTCCATGTTGATTACGAAGAGACTGTCGTCGCCGATATCCGGCCCACATCGGGTGTGGTCAGTCCACGATTCGAAAAGTTCATAGACATGCAAGAGTTCAGCCTGGCGCAGCTGATTGGGGCGGGCGCAGCCGAGCAGGAGAATTCGTTTATAGGCGTCGGCGACCGAACTGGTACGACGATGCTGAAGCGTGTCGTCCTCCACCTGAACCACAGAGAGCTTGTTACGATGGGCGAACCGGTACAACCGGTGACACTCAAGCCAGCTCTGTGCAGGGCTGGGGCAATAAAGCTGATGTGATCTCAGAATGGTCGCCGAAAGCTCGGAAATGGCTCGATGCGCGGCGGTGGCAATCTGGCGGCGATTCTTGTCCAGACCACCATTGTCGATGAACTCCAGAACGCACAGCTTGTAACCGCCGGCCAGATGCAATTGAAGCGCCTGGGACAGATTGGCGATTTTCCGTTGTTTTTCAGGCAGTGCCACGGCCAGACCGAGGTAGTGCCGGGAAAGCTCGTTGCAGACGAAATGAATCTTTTCCCGGATAAGTTCCAGGAACTGCATGCGCTGCTGGGGTGCCAGGAAGAGGTGATTCAACTCGATAATGGCATGGTAGAGCTGCCGTGATACCTCACCGATATTGGCCATAGGTAGCTGGTCGATCCAGACCCGGAACGCCTTGGGCGTCGTGTCACAGAACGACAGGCTGGCCGTTTTCTGTTCGGGAACGCGGAGATCAGGTTTCAGGGTCTTACCTTCCATGAATGCATGCCAATGTCTGGACCACAGGTGGTATTCCGGGGTTGGCCCTGCCCGGCCGGGGGCTACTGAATGTCCGCCGGCCTGTCAGGAAAACGCCGTAAATACATGTTTTTATCTTCAACGTTACTGGACTTTAAAGTAGCAAACCAGTCGTAAAAAGCGAGAAGATCATGAGTTGACAATCTTTGACAAGTGAATTTGGGCCGTTTTTTGCGAAACCGGTCACGGGAACAGGTTGATCGGGGTCTTGCTTTCCTTGCCTGGCTCCTCTCTCACCAGCTTCGGCACGAGGAACCCCGGCAAGCGCGACAGCAGTTCACGCATCAGATTTCGCGCCTCTTCGTCCGGCACATCGTAGTGGTGGGCGCCTTCTACCGGGTCAAATGCGTGCAGGTAGTAGGGCAGGACGCCTGCTTCAAACAGAGCCTCGCTCAATTCTTCAAGCACCGACGCACGATCATTCACGCCCCTCAGGATAACGCTCTGGTTGAGCAGCGTTGCGCCTGCTGCGCGCAGGTACCCCAGGGCGCGGCGCGTGGCGGTATCTAATTCCGCCGGATGATTGATGTGCAACACGATAATAACCTGCAGTGGCGTCGTTGAAAGCCATTTCAAGAGCTCGTCGCAGACTCTTTGTGGAATAACGACTGGCAGGCGTGTATGCAGGCGCAGGCGGCGAATGTGGGGTATGCCACTGATTGCCGTTGCCCATTGAGCCAGAAGTCGGTCATTGACAGCCAAGGGGTCGCCGCCGCTGAAAATAACTTCATTGATTTCCGGGCTGGCGCCCAGGGTGTCAATCACCCGTTGCCTGTCGTCCGGGCTGAGACGTTGTTCATCATAGGGAAAGTGTCTGCGAAAGCAGTACCGGCAGTTTATCGCGCACTGCCCGGTCACCATAAGCAGAGCGCGGCTGCGGTATTTGCGGATGAGCCCGGTGGTGGCAATGGCGCCCGACTCTTCCAACGGGTCACTGATAAAGCCGGGCGCGTGCGCGGTTTCTTCCGCAAGGGGAAGCACCTGCCTGAGCAGGGGGTCGGCCGGGTTGCCCTTTTCCATGCGTGCAAGAAACGGTTCGGGCACGCGAACCGAAAACAGGCGGTGACCTTGTCGTGCCGCCGACAGCCACGGCTCCTCGGGTAACTCCAGGCGACGGAGTAGCTCTTCCGGTGATGTCACGGAGTCCGACAGCAATTGCTGCCAGCTGCGATGTTCATGGTCGCAAAGGTGGGCTTCTATACGGGCGGGGGTTCGCTGTATCATAACGCCCTTCGAATTCTAAACAGCTTTTTGTCAGGTGGACATTTCATGGCTTCATATTCTACCAATGAATTTCGCGGCGGTCTTAAGGTTTTGCTGGATGGCGACCCCTGCATCATTCTCGAGAACGAGTTTGTCAAACCCGGTAAGGGGCAGGCCTTCAACCGCGTAAAGCTGCGTAACCTCATGACCAACCGGGTCTGGGAGCGCACTTTCAAGTCCGGCGAAAGTCTGGAAGCCGCAGATGTCATTGATCAGGACATGGAATACCTCTATACCGACGGTGAGTTCTGGCACTTCATGCTCACTGATGGCTCCTTCGAGCAGTACCCGGCGGATGCCAAGGCGGTTGGCGATGCACTGAAGTGGCTGAAAGAGCAGGACGTCTACACCGTAACGCTCTACAACGGCTCTCCGCTCTCGGTAACGCCCCCCAACTTTGTCGAACTCGAAGTGGTTGATACCGACCCGGGCATGAAGGGCGACACCGCCCAGGGTGGCTCCAAGCCCGCGACTCTCTCAACCGGTGCTGTGGTCAACGTACCGCTGTTTATTACCATCGGTGAAGTCCTCAAGGTTGATACCCGCTCCGGCGAATACGTGAGCCGGGTGAAGAGCAGTTGATCCGGTCATGACCCGCGAACCTGTCTGGCAGCCCTCTGCCTCGCAGGCTGCCCTGAAAAGCCGTGCACAGCAACTGGAGTTTGTGCGCGGCTTTTTTGCGCAAAGAGGGGTCCTGGAAGTGGAAACGCCGGTACTGGGCCGGTGCGGCGTTACCGACGTCAATCTAGACGGCATTCATGCGCAGGTCACTGCCGGTTCCCGGACCGGGGGCTGGCTCCAGACGTCTCCCGAATACCACATGAAGCGCCTGCTTGCGGCCGGCTGTGGATCGATCTATCAGGTCTCGAGGGTATTCCGCGATGGCGAGCAGGGGCGTCGTCACAACCCTGAATTTTCCATGCTGGAATGGTATCGGACGGGATTTGATGACCTGGCTCTTATGGAAGAGGTGTCGGATCTTGTCTGCGGCTGGCTGGGGTGTCAGCGGCCCGTCGTTATTCAGTATCGGGACGCATTGAAGCACTGGGCAGATATCGATCCATTTGTCGCAACCGATCGCGAACTGATGCGGCGCTGTGAGCAATGGCTGGAGCCTGAGCAGCTGGCGGATCTTGGCCGCGATGGCTGCCTCGATCTGCTCATGAGCTTTGCGGTCGAGCCGCATCTTGGCCGGGATAAGCCCATGTTCATAACCGGCTATCCTGCGTCGCAGGCGTCGCTGGCCAGGGTCTCACGGTCACATGGTTATGAAACGGCGCACCGCTTCGAGCTTTATATTGACGGCCTGGAGCTGTGTAACGGCTACTGGGAATTGACCGATCCAAAAGAGCAGAGGCTGAGATTGGAGGCCGATAATCAGCAGCGCTTGCGCTCCGGTAAGCGTGAAATGGCGCTGGATGAGGCGTTTCTCGCCGGGCTTGAGCAAGGATTGCCCGAGTGCTCCGGCGTGGCGCTCGGGCTGGACCGACTGCTGATGCTCAAGCTCGGGGCTCAGGATATCAGTGAGGTTTTGGCGTTTCCGTTCGAACGGGCGTGATCAAGCGAGGGCGCCGAATGCCTCGCCCATGCGAACGGTTTTTCCTGCCACCTGGTCGCTGTTCCAGGTGACGGCTCCTTCGGGCATAACCATAATAACCGTGGAGCCAAGGCGGAATCGGCCCATCTCCTCGCCCTTGGCGAATCTGATGGCCTGCTCGCCTTCATATCGGGTTGAGGTAACCTGCTTACTGCCGGGCACAACGACACCTGCCCAGCTGGTTTCCACGCTGCCGACAATCATGGCGCCAACCAGCACCAGGGCCATGGGACCGGAATCGGTGTCGAAGATGCAGACAACCCGCTCATTGCGGGCGAACAGATTCGGGACATTCTCGGCAGTCACCGGGTTCACCGAGAACAGTTTGCCGGGAACATGGATCATCTGTCTCAGCGTACCCGCCATCGGCATATGGATGCGGTGATAGTCTTTCGGCGAGAGATAGATAGTCGAAAACTCGCCATTGGCAAACGGGGCCGTAGTCGCTTCGTCGCCGCCCAGCAACTCACTCAGGCTGAAAGACTGGCCCTTGGCCTGGAAAACCCGGTCTCCGGTCACCTGCCCCAGCTGGCTGATGGCACCGTCGACAGGGCTGACGAGCGTTTTTTCGCCGTCCGCCAAGGGGCGGATGCCCGGTTTCAAAGCCCGGGTAAAGAACGCATTGAAGGTGGAGTAGGCTTCCGGATCCGGTTCGGCGGCTTCGCTCATGTCTACGCCGTAGCGGCCGATAAACCATTTGATGACCCGGTTCTTGAGCGCAGGGGATCGGTTATTGTCGGCCAGACGGCCGGCCAGGTTGGAAACCCCCAGTTGCGGCGTGATGTACTGGCTCAGAACAAAAAGCTTGTCGAACATTAAATGTGATCCTTTGCGCTCAAAGGCGCGAAGTTTACCAAAGACTGCCACCTGTATAGAAATTGTTTCACGACTTCGCGGTTCGGGCGAGGCCTTGCTATTATCAGGTCACCTTTTACGTGACAGCTTCCGGCTCCGGCCGATAACCAAGAATATAAGGCGTGTTTAGTTACCATGTTACTGATCATCGGCGGGATTATTGTTCTGGCCAGCGTACTGACTGGCTATGTTCTCCATGGCGGCAATTTGATGGTGCTCTGGCAGCCAACCGAAGTGCTGATCATTTTCGGGGCGGCTTTGGGGTCGTTCATTATTGCCAATCCCATGCACACGCTCAAAGAGGTTTTCGGTAGAGGGCTTCAGCTGCTTACCGGCTCACCCTATAACAAATCCTTCTACATGGATCTTCTCAGCCTGATGTACGAGATTTTCGACAAGTCCCGTAAACAGGGTGTGATGGCGATCGAGGAAGATATCGACAATCCCGAGTCCAGCCAGATTTTCAGTCGCTATCCGGCCATCATGAAATCGAAGGAATTGCTGGCCTTTATCACCGATTATCTGCGCATCATCAGCTCTGGCAATATGGCAACCCATGAGCTGGAAGGCATGATGGAGAACGAGATCGACAGTCGTCAGCACGAGCTTGAAGAGCCTGCCCACGCGGTCAACAAGATTGCCGATGCGCTGCCCGGTCTCGGCATCGTTGCCGCGGTGCTTGGTATTGTGATTACCATGAACTTCCTTACCGAAGGGCCCGAAAAGATCGGTCTCAGCGTGGCCGCTGCCCTGGTGGGTACGTTTCTGGGTATTTTTATGGGCTACGGCTTTGTGGGCCCCACATCCATTGCTATGGAGCATGCCGCAAAGTACGAGCTGAAGGCTTACGAGTGCGTCAAATCGTCAATTGTCGCGACCGTTTCCGGGCAGGCACCCCAGATGGCCATCGAGTTCGGCCGGAAAGCATTGCCGACTGATAAACGCCCCGGATTCCAGGAACTGAACGATCACGTTCGCTCCAAGTAATACCGCCAGAACCTGACCCCGGAGCCGATTCGTGGAAGAACAGCCGATCATCATCAAACGCAAGAAGAAGATTGTCGGGGGCCATCACGGTGGTTCCTGGAAAGTCGCGTTTGCCGATTTTGCCACCGCCATGATGGCGTTCTTCCTGGTGCTCTGGCTAACCGCGACGGCATCGCCAGAGCAGAAGAGAGCGGTTGAAGGCTATTTCAAGGACCCGGTCGGTTTTACCGAGGGTGGATCCCCGAACCCGGTTGATCTGGAGGGCAGTGCTTCGGTGGTCAACGAGGCAAGTCCGGACATCGAGTCCAGTCAGATCCAGATCGAAGACCAGGTGGTAGATGAGCTTTCTGAAACCCTGGAGCAGCGGCGGATGGAAGAATTGTTTCAGGAGCTGAAGGATCGCATCGAGCAGAATCAGACCCTGCAGGAGTTCAAGGATCAGTTGCTGATCGATATCACCGACGAAGGCCTGCGCATCCAGATCGTCGATCGTTCAGGCCGCCCCATGTTCGACAGCGGCCGGGCCGAGCTCAAGTACTACTCCCAGGATATTCTGTTTGAACTGGCGAAGACCCTGGGCTCCGTAAATAACAAGCTCAGCATTACCGGGCACACCGACTCAACACCCTTCGGCGGCCGGCCCGGCTATACCAACTGGGAATTGTCAGCAGACAGGGCAAATACTGCCCGAAGAGCCCTGGTTGCCGGCGGCGTCCGTCAGCAGCAGATTGCCCGCGTTGTGGGGCTGAGCGATTCCGTGCTGTTCGATAAGGAAGACCCGAATGCGCCGGTGAACCGCCGCATCTCCATCATCGTCCTGAACAAGAAAACCGTCGATAACATCCAGAGCAGCGCCGGCCAATCGGATGAGCCCCTGATCGATCTGACCCAGCCGACTGAGGAAGAGCGGGAGGCGGCCCGTGAGCGCCTGGAAAGCGGTGAATGGCTGCAGGAGAAGGAGGAGCCTGCGCCGGGCGAGCTGAACTGGTAAAGCCGGGGACCTCAGTCCAGTTTAAGCCCCCGGGCCTGTTGCTCTGTCATGTCCTGCAGAATCCGGTGGAAACTTTTCAGCCGCTCCGGGCTGATTTTCCCCTCATCAGCGGCCTTGTCGATGGCACAGCCGGGGTCACCCATGTGCCGGCAATTGCGGAATTTGCAGGTGCCAATCACCTCCCGGATTTCCCGGAACCCATACTCGATTTCCTGCGGCGTCATATGCCAGAGCCCGAACTCCCGGATGCCTGGAGAATCGATCAGCTCGCCACCGAGCGGAAGGTGGAACAGTTTGGCCGTGGTTGTGGTATGAATTCCCTTGCCGGTGCTCTCTGACACAGCTCCAACGCGAATGGCTTCATCCGGCATCAGAGTCTGGATAATGGATGACTTGCCCACCCCGGACTGACCTACGAACACACTGGTCTGATCCTTCACCAACGCCTCAACCTCCGGCGAGGGTTTATCCCCCGACTCGGCAGCAGACGTCCGCACCACCTCATAACCCAGGCTCGCATAGCGGCCCAGAAGCGCATCGATACTTTCCTGATTCCTCTCGTTGATCAGATCCGTCTTGTTCAACAGAATCACCGCCGGAATGTCCGTGATCTCGGACGCCACCAGATACCGATCAATCAGGTTATCGTGAGGCTCCGGCTCCGGCGCGATCACAAGAATAATATGATCAATATTGGCGGCTACCGGCTTCAGGGCGCCAAAATTATCCGGCCGCTGCAGCAGATTGCGACGCTCACTCCGGGCGACAATAACCCCGGTTTCATTCTTGCCCGGCCGCCAGACAACCTTGTCACCGGTCACCAGGCTATCAATGTTGGCCCGAACAAAGCACCGCACCACGTCACCGACCTGATCACCCTCAAGGGCTTCGACATCCAGCTGCTGGCCATAGTGGGCAATAACCAGCCCTTCCTGCTCCGGACCAAGCTCCCCGGCATCAGCCTGCTCCTGAACTTTCTTCTCCTTGCGCGCCGCCCGGGCCGCCCGCTCTTCCTGGACTTTCTTGATGCGGAATTGCTGCTGTTTGTTCAGTCGCCGTTTTGCCATGTAGTTAGCTGGTGCCAAATTTGGTGTGCGTGAGGTGTTACATCATACGTTAATCGTCCACAATACAAAGACAAATCAAACCGACGCAATCCCGATAGTATTTGCCGGAAGCGGCGCCTATTTTGTATATCTCCCAATTTGCACGCGGGCGTGGGGATGTCATTCCGGGAATGTCGGCGGCCATGGATGGCCGACGCCAAGCGCACATGGATGTGCTTGTAGCGTTTCCCGGAATGACATCCCCACGGCCGTGAACTCGAATCTAGAAGGCTAGGAAAACAATGGCAGAGAGCAATAATCGCCTCGTATGGATCGATCTGGAAATGACAGGCCTGGATCCCGAAAAAGAACGGATCATCGAAATGGCCACAATTATCACCGATTCAGAACTTAATATAGTCGCGGAAGGACCGGTTATCGCCGTCCATCAGCCACAATCCTTTCTGGATGCCATGGACGAATGGTGCACCCGAACCCATGGTGAAAGCGGACTCACCAAACGCGTTCAGGAAAGCGACATCTCCGAATCCGAAGCCGAACAGCAAACCATCGAATTCCTGAAAAAGCACGTAGAAAAGGGCCAGTCACCCCTGTGCGGCAACAGTATCGGCCAGGATCGCCGGTTCCTCGTCAAATACATGCCCGAACTGGAAGACTTCTTCCACTACCGGAATCTCGACGTATCTACGGTGAAAGAACTTGCCCGTCGCTGGCGCCCGGATGTCCTGGCCGGCGTCAAAAAGAAGGGCAGCCATCTTGCCCTCGACGACATCCGCGACTCCATCAACGAACTGCGCCATTATCGGGAACAGTTCTTCAAACTATAGGCCGTGCCGCCTCAAGGCCCACTGGACATGCTCGCGGACCATCTCTGAAGGGTGGTCTGCCCGCTGTTTCAGGGCTTCGATCACCGGAATGGTTGAGGGCGCGTTGCCCAGCCCGACCGCCAGATTGCGAAGCCAGCCCTCATAGCCCGTTCGCCGAATCGCGGATCCCTCGGTACGTTTCAGGAACTGCTCCTCCGTCCAGAGAAAGAGTTCTGCCAGGGAACTGTTGTCCAGCCCGTGCCGGGGCTGAAAATCCTTCTCCCCGGTGGGCTTGCTGAACTTCTGCCAGGGGCACACCAACTGGCAGTCGTCGCAGCCGAAGACACGGTTGCCCATTAGTGACCGCAGCTCTTCAGGAATGCTCCCCTTGAGCTCAATGGTCAGGTAGCTGATACAACGTCGGGCATCAAGCTTGTGGGGGCCAACAAACGCGTCTGTCGGGCAGAGCTCGAGGCAGGCAGAACAAGTGCCGCAATGATCGGTTTCAAAGGGCTCATCTGTGGGCAGGGGCGCGCTGGTAAAGATTTCCCCCAGGAAGAAGAACGAGCCGGCCTTCGGGTGGATCAGCATGTTGTTCTTGCCGATCCAGCCCAGACCCGCCCTCTGCGCCAGGGCGCGCTCCAGCACCGGCGCACTGTCCACGAACGCCCGATAGTCGTATCCGCGGACGCCTTCATCAATCCTGGCTGCCAACTGTGCAAGCCGTTTTCGAATCAGCTTGTGGTAATCCCGCCCAAGAGCGTAGCGCGTAACATAGGCTCCCTCGCGGTTAGTAAGCGCTTCTTTCGGGCTGTCCGGTGAGGGCAGGTAGTCCATTCTCACAGAAATCACCCGAGTGGTGCCCGGCACCAGGGAAGTGGGCGTGTAACGCTTGTCACCATGGTGGGCCATATAGTCCATTTCGCCCTGATAACCCGCAGCCAGCCAGTTCTGCAAATGGTTCGCGTGCTCGCCGGTATCTGCGGTGGTAATGCCCACATCGGCGAACCCGAGCTCGGCCGCCCACTGGCGGATAAGTGCTGGCAGGTCAGCGAGTTCCGGGTGTGTTGTGGTGCTTGATGATGTGGGGCTCATAGTCACTGCCGGTGCTGGAGTTCGTTCGCGAACCCGGGTACGGATATTTAATCTGATTAAGTTATGACCTTTTCCACTGTTTTGCTATGCTTTACAGGTATCTGGCCAATTTTCTTAAACCGGTTTCTGTAACGGGAGCAAAGGTTCATGCCGCCGTCCGCTGGGCACAGTTTACCAGACGCACTGTTTTCCGCCGATGCGGTAAGGCAGATTGATCGCTATGTGATTGATCAACAAGGTGTTGATGGTTTTGAGCTGATGCAGTCTGCTGCCCATGCAGCCTTTCGTTGTCTGGTGCGGCATTGGCGTAACTGTGGCTCGGTTCTGGTACTTTGCGGTGCGGGTAATAATGGCGGTGACGGCTACCTGGTTGCAGCCAGTGCGAGGAGGCACGGCCTGGAGGTGAGCTGTATCGCCGTCGCGCCAACCGAAAAACTGTCCGGTGACGCCCGTAAGGCCTGTCAAAAGGCCCTGGCGGACGGTGTTGAAGTCCTCGAGCTGGAGGCTCTCAGCGAATCATCACTGGATGATCTGTTTGCTGGTGCCGGGCTGATTGTAGACGCCATGCTCGGTACCGGCGTGTCCGGCGCACCCCGGGAGCCGTTTGCCACTCTGATAGGCCGGTGTAACAGTGCGCCTGCTCCAGTCCTGGCGGTGGATCTGCCGTCCGGGTTGAACGCCACCACCGGAGCAGCCGAAGGGGATGTGGTCAATGCGGCCATGACGGTGACCTTTATCGGGCTCAAAGCCGGCCTCTTTACAGGGCAAGGCCCAGCGGTTTGCGGGGAAGTGGTTTTCGAATCCCTGGATACAGAAGATGGTGTCGCCGGTAGTGGTCAAAAACCCGTGGCGTGCCGTCGTGACTGGGATTCCGTCATGTCCTGGTTGCCGCCCCGGCCTGCCAACGCCCATAAGGGGCGGTTCGGGCATGTACTGGTGGTAGCCGGCGATCGGGGCTATGGCGGTGCCGGCCTGCTGGCGGCAGAGGCCGCAGCGCGCTCCGGGGCAGGACTTGTCTCGCTGGCAACACGCCCTGAGCACGTGACGGCCGCCCTGGCCAGATGTCCGTCTGTCATGGTTCATGGCCTGATCCATGGCTCTGAATTACCGTCGCTGCTGGACGCCGCCTCGGTTGTAGTGTGCGGTCCTGGTATCGGGCGAAGTGCCTGGGGGCAGCAGATGCTGGAGCAGGTGATTGCCAGTGGCAAACCAAGGGTGCTGGATGCGGATGCCCTGAACCTGTTGTCCGGTCGGGTTGCCGTACCGGCAGATAATCACGTTTTGACACCTCATCCGGGTGAGGCGGCCAGGCTGCTGAATTGTCTGGTGCCGGAGGTAGAGGCGGACAGGATGGCCGCCGCCCGAAAACTGCAGGCACTTTATGGCGGAACCGTTCTGCTGAAAGGCGCGGGCACCATTGTCGCCTCTGAAGGCGGCGCTCTTGATGTTATCAGCGGCAGCAATCCCGGCATGGCCACCGGCGGTATGGGGGATGTGCTCTCGGGTATTATCGGCGCGGTTCTGGGACAGATTGGTGATGGGCAAAAAGCCGCCGTGCTCGGGGCAGTGGTGCACCTCGCTGCTGCTGACAGAGCTTCAGAAGACAGTGGGTTCATCGGGTTGATACCGACCGATGTTATCGACGCGCTGCCATTGGTTTTTCGGGAGTCTGAAAAGACTCCGGGGGCGGAACAGTCATGAGCATTATGGGTAATGAGCGTCGGGTTTTTCTGGAAGACGAGGCGGAGACCGAACATCTCGGTAGGGAACTGGCGAGAACCGTCGCAGAATCTGGCCACGGCCTGGTGATCTATCTGGATGGTGAGCTCGGTATGGGGAAAACCACCATCAGTCGTGGTGTCATGCGTGGGCTGGGGCACGAAGGGGCTGTCAAGAGCCCGACTTACACACTGGTGGAACCCTATGAAAACCTGAATCCACCGACTTACCATTTCGACCTGTATCGCCTGGGCGATGCTGAAGAGCTGGAATATATGGGCATCCGGGATTATTTCTCCGGTGACAACCTGTGCCTGATTGAGTGGCCTGAGCGAGGGGCAGGTATATTGCCCGAGCCGGATCTGGAAATTCATCTCGAGACTCAAGGCGAAGGACGTTCCGTGGTGATCAGGGCCCGCTCAGAACTGGGCGCCCAATTGCTGAATGAACTGGAGTTGATTGGTCCGGCGCATTAGCGAGACCGAGACCGGCAATAGACTGGCAGGTAAGCTTTATGAATTGTGCAAAGCTGAGTAAACAACTGATCTGGCCGATTGCGATACTATTCGCGACATTGGCGTTTCACGGTTCGGCTGCAACGCAGGTCGAGAGTGCGCGTATCTGGCCCGCGCCAGATCATACCCGGCTGGTTCTGGATACCGGCGGGCAGGTAGAGCACAACATTTTCTCCCTGAGCAGTCCGGCGCGGCTGGTTATCGATTTGAAAAATGCGAACCTGAAGACCGATTTCTCCGGTCTGGATCTTTCCGGCAGCCCGATCAAACGGATCCGGAGCGCACCAAGGAACGGTACAGATTTACGCGTGGTCCTGGATCTCAAGGCCGACATCAAGCCACGGAGCTTTCAGCTTGAGCCGAACCAGCAGTATGGCCACCGGCTGGTGGTCGATCTGATTGACGAAAGTGGCAGCCGTCTGGAGAAGGCCACAACGCCCACCGTTACCCAGGATTCATCCGGGAAGCGGGACGTTATTGTGGTCATCGATGCCGGGCATGGCGGCGAGGACCCTGGTGCCATTGGTCCCCGGGGAACCCGTGAAAAGGATGTGGTTCTGAAAATGGCGAAAACCCTGGCCAACCTGATCAATGATCGGCCGGGATATACCGCCAAATTGACCAGGACCGGTGACTATTATATTGGCCTTCGCAATCGAACGATTCTGGCCAGGAAATACAATGCCGACCTGTTCGTATCGGTACACGCCGACGCTTTCCGGACACCACAGCCCAAAGGGGCCTCGGTGTTCGCCCTTTCCCAGCGAGGTGCCACCAGTGAGACGGCCCGATGGCTGGCCAACAGTGAGAACCGGTCTGATCTGATCGGTGGTGCCGGCGGATTGTCTCTGGATGGCCGGGACGACATGCTTGCCGGTGTTTTGCTGGACCTCTCAATGACAGCCAGTATCAATGCCAGCCTTGGGGTTGGCAGTTCGGTTCTCGGCAAGCTTGGTAGCGTGGCGAAGTTGCACAAGCCCGGCGTCGAGCAGGCCGCTTTTGCGGTTCTGAAGTCGCCGGACATCCCCTCCATTCTCGTGGAGGCTGGATTCATTTCGAATCCCCAGGAAGAGAAAAATCTGGCCACCGAGTGGTACCGCAACAAGCTGGCCGGCGCCATCATGAAAGGCATTGATGACTACTTCCAGAAGACTCCACCTCCCGGGACGCTTCTGGCCTGGCAAAAACAGAATCGCCAGGGCGGGAACAGTATCAGTCACTACCGCATACAGCGCGGCGATACGCTTTCCGGCGTAGCCCGGAAGAACCAGACCACCGTCAGTGAGCTGATGCAGTTTAACGACCTTCGGGACGACCGTGTTATGGTAGGACAAACCATTCGTATTCCCGCGTCCTGATCAAGAGGTTTTTCCGTAACATGCCCCCCATTCGATTGCTGTCACCACGGCTCGCGAACCAGATTGCCGCGGGTGAGGTGGTGGAGCGCCCCGCGTCTGTCGTCAAAGAACTGGTTGAAAACGCCCTGGATGCCGGTGCCAACCGGGTCGATGTTGAAGTCGAGCAGGGCGGCGTCAAGCTGATTCGCGTCAGGGATGACGGCAGTGGTATTGAGGAAGACGATCTGCCTCTGGCGCTGAGTCGTCACGCCACCAGCAAGATCGCCAGCCTTGACGACCTTGAGGCCGTGGCCTCCCTCGGTTTTCGGGGGGAAGCGCTGGCCAGTATCAGCTCTGTCTCCCGGCTCACTCTGACTTCAAGAACCGAGTCGCAGGAAGCGGCTTCCCGGGTGGAAGTCGAAGGCCGTGAAATGGACGCCCGGATTTCGCCTGCCGCTCATCCGGTCGGAACGACCGTGGAAGTGCGGGATCTGTTCTTTAACACCCCGGCCCGGCGTAAATTCCTGCGCACCGAAAAAACCGAATTCAATCATGTCGAAGAGTGCGTGCGCCGGCAGGCCTTGAGCCGGTTTGATGCCGGTTTTACCCTGCGCCACAATCAGCGTGTTGTTCAGAGTCTGAGGCCGGCCGAATCGCCTCTCGACCGGGAGCGGCGCATTGGCGCCCTGTGTGGCCAGCAATTCATAGATAACGCGGTGGTTATCGATGCTGAAGCCACCGGGTTGCGGCTCTGGGGTTGGGTAGCCCTTCCCACGTTTTCACGCAGCCAGGCCGACTTGCAGTATTTTTTCGTTAACGGTCGCGTGATCCGTGACCGTCTGGTAGCCCACGCCGTACGCCAGGCTTATCGGGACGTACTCTATAACAACCGGCATCCGGCGTTTGTGCTCTATCTCGAAGTGGATCCCGCCACCGTAGACGTGAACGTCCATCCGACCAAGCACGAAGTCCGATTCCGTGACGGTCGCCTGGTCCACGATTTCATTTTCAGAACTCTGCACAAGGCGCTGGCCGATGTTCGGCCGGACGATCATTTTCGCGGTGCGGTGGCCCAATCCTTCGGTCGCGAAGCGTCGGCCCAGGCCCATGAACCGGCTCCTGCAGCAGGCGTTCCGGCGGAGGCTTCCTGGAACGGCCAGCCAGCGATGCCAAATTACGGCCATCCGGGTGGCTCCGGTGCCGGCTTTGGTGGTCAGTCCCAGCCGCAACAGGAATGGCGCGCCAGTGATCAGATGGCGTTCTACCAATCCCTGAATGCCGGCGGCGGTAGCGAGGGGCAACAGCCCATGCCCTCCGGCGATGGCGTTGCTACGCCAATGCCCACGCCTCCCGTTGATAGTGATCAGGAGCCGCCGCTGGGTTATGCCATTGCCCAGCTGCATGGGATCTACATTCTTGCCCAGGGTCGCGCGGGTCTGATCGTGGTGGACATGCACGCGGCCCATGAACGCATTACCTACGAGCGGATGAAACGTGCGCTCGTCGAGCAGGATCTGAAAAGCCAGCCGTTGCTGGTGCCGCTATCCCTGGCTGTCAGCCAGAAAGAGGCAGCTCTCACCGAGAGTCATGGTGAAGAACTGCAAAAACTCGGCTTGCAGATTGAACGCATTGGCCCGGAGACCCTGGCGGTGCGGCAGGTGCCCGCGCTCTTGCGTGGTGCCGATACCGAGCAATTGGTGCGTGACGTACTGGCCGATCTGATTGAGCACGGACAGAGTGACCGGGTTGAAGCGGTGACCCACGAATTGCTGGGAACCATGGCGTGCCATGGGTCCGTGCGCGCCAATCGGCAGCTGACCATTCCTGAAATGAACTCGCTACTCAGGGATATGGAGGCGACCGAGCGGAGCGGCCAGTGCAATCACGGCCGGCCGACATGGACCCTGGTGACCATGTCTGAACTGGACAAGCTGTTCCTACGGGGGCGTTGAGGTGTCGCTGCCCCCTGCCATCTTTCTGATGGGCCCCACGGCCTCGGGTAAAACCGACCTGGCCATGGCGCTCTGTGACCACCTGCCTTGCGAAATTATCAGCGTGGACTCTGCCATGATCTATCGTGGCATGGACATCGGTACGGCCAAACCAACCGCTGCCGAACTGGCCCGCGCACCCCATCGGTTGATTGATATCTGCGATCCGGCGGAAACGTACTCCGCCGCGGATTTCCGTCGGGACGCCCTGGCAGCGATGGCGGAAATAACGGCTGCTGGCCGAATTCCCCTGCTCGTAGGCGGCACCATGATGTATTTCAAAGCGCTGCTCCATGGTATGTCCGGTCTGCCTTCGGCAAGTCCTGTCGTGCGACTGGCCCTGGAAAAAGAGGCCGAAGATCGGGGCTGGGAGGCCCTGCATGAGGAACTAAGGGGCAGTGATCCGGTCGCAGCGGAGCGCATCCATCCCAATAACCGGCAGCGTCTGATGCGGGCCCTGGAAGTCCTGCGTCTCACCGGTAAGCCGATTTCCGAATTCTGGAAGGCCGAATCCGATTCGGGCGGACAACCCACGGCAGCGGCGGAAGGCGGCGATATTGAGGATTACACCTATTTCACTCGCTGGCAGGCAGACGAAACATCTTTGCTTCCGTATACTGTGGTTCAGCTTGCCATGATGCCGCCGGAGCGGCGAGTGCTTCATGAGCGAATTCGTCTGCGTTTTCTGAAAATGTTGGATGCAGGCTTTCTCGACGAAGTGCGGGCACTGATGCTCAGGGAAGACTTGCACCCTGATCTCCCTTCCATGCGTTGTGTCGGATATCGTCAGGCCTGGAGTTATTTGTCCGGGGAAGATGATTACGAGACATTTGTCAGCAAGGGAGTGGCAGCAACACGCCAGCTGGCCAAACGGCAGTTGACCTGGTTGCGCAAGTGGTCGGATGTGGACTGGCTGGACAGCGACGACAAACTTATCGCTGAGGCAGCCTTGAAAAAAATCCGACTTCGCACCACATTTAAATTTGACAAATGACGATCTGCATTTACTAAAAACAGGAGAAAACACATGTCAAAAGGGCATTCGTTACAAGACCCTTACCTTAATGCATTGCGCAAGGAACGCATTCCGGTTTCCATCTTTCTGGTCAACGGCATCAAACTGCAGGGCCAGATCGAGTCTTTCGACCAGTTCGTGATTTTGCTGAAAAATACTGTCAGCCAGATGGTCTACAAGCACGCCATTTCCACTGTGGTGCCTGCCCGCAATGTTCGCATTCCGCAGCAGGCGCCGGGAGGAGAGGGCGAGTCTGAAGACTGATTCATCCGCTTCCCGGTCTTGCCACCCGCGCTCCATAAGGTCCTGTTGAGGGGTCTTGTGGCCGCGGGTGTTTGTTTTTATGACACTCATAGTCTGATTGCCCCGGAGTTGATGCCAATTGTTTGAACGTCCTGATGTCGGTGAGCGCGCAGTACTCGTCCACATCGATTTTACTGCCCACGATGGCACCGAAGACCCCGGTGAATTCCGGGAACTGGTAACATCTGCCGGTGTTGAGCCGGTTTGCACCGTTACCGGGTCCCGCAAGCAGCCCAGCCCGAGATTTTTCGTCGGTGAGGGCAAGCTGGAAGAGATTCGCGATGCGGTCGCTGCGAATGGAGCCGACGTCGTGCTGTTCAATCACGCGCTGAGTCCGCGTCAGGAGCGCAACATTGAGCATGAGCTCAAATGCCGTGTGCTGGACCGCACCGGTGTGATTCTTGATATCTTCGCTCAGCGGGCACGGACTCACGAAGGCAAGCTTCAGGTGGAGTTGGCGCAGCTTGAGCACATGTCCACGCGCCTGGTTAGGGGCTGGACCCACCTTGAGCGACAGAAAGGCGGTATCGGGCTTCGCGGGCCTGGTGAAACCCAGCTGGAAACCGACCGCCGTCTCTTGCGGGAGCGGATCAAGTCCATCCACAAGCGCCTCGAGAAGGTGCGTCGCCAACGAAACCAGGGTCGAAGAGCTCGTCAGCGGGCCGACATTCCCACGGTATCACTGGTTGGTTACACCAACGCCGGTAAATCGACATTATTCAACCGTATTACCACTTCGTCCGTATATGCTGCAGATCAGCTATTTGCCACGCTGGATCCGACTCTGCGGAGGTTGGAACTTCCGGATATCGGGCCGGTCGTAATGGCGGACACCGTAGGGTTCATCCGGCATCTTCCGCACAAACTGGTTGAGGCGTTCCGGGCCACGCTGGAGGAAACCACGCAGGCAACTCTGCTGCTGCATATCATCGACAGCCACGATCCGCGTCGCGACGAGAATATTGGGCAGGTTGAAGAGGTTCTGGCCGAGATCGGTGCAGATGAGATTCCCATGCTGCAAGTGTTCAACAAGATTGATCTGTTGGAAAACTTCACACCACGGGTTGAGCGCAATGAAGACGGTGTTCCGGTGCGGGCCTGGGTGTCAGCGGTAACCGGTGAAGGTCTCGACGGCCTGTTCGATGCAATCGTTGAACGGGTCGCAGAAGATGTTGTTCACCACTTCGTTCTCCTCGGTCCCTCGGATGGCAAGTTGCGGGCGCTGCTACATGAAGCGGGATCGGTACTGAGCGAGGAGTACCGCGATTCCGGCGATACGGTTGTCGAGGTGCGATTGCAGAATCGGGACTGGCAGCAACTGCTCAGCCGGGCCGGAGTTAACGAAAAGTCAGTAAGGCTGGACGCTGGACGCGCATGAAACCGCCACGGCTATTGCCGGGGCGGAGATAAATCCCTAGTATTTGCAGCCATTCTATCTATAAGTCAGTAACGGAGAGCACTATGGCCTGGAACGAACCGGGTGGAAACCGTAACGACAATGACCCCTGGGGTACCGGTGGTGGTCGACGCGGCAATGATCAGGGGCCGCCAGACCTCGATGAGGCGCTGAAAAAGGGTCTCGACAAGCTCAACAAGATGCTCGGCGGAAAGGGTGGTAAATCCGGCGGCAGCGGTGGCAGTGGCGGCGGAAGCGCCGGCGGCTTCGGGGCCATCCTCGCGCTGGCAGGCATCCTGGTGGTCGGCTACGTCATCTTCCAGTCGTTTTACACCGTGGACGAACAGGAAAGGGCGGTTGTGCTTCGATTCGGTGAATACCACCAGACCGCGAATCCTGGTCTGAGATTCAAGGTGCCATTGATCGACAGTGTGACCAAGGTGCGAGTAACCAGCGTTCGGACTGCTGAGTCCAGCGGCCAGATGCTGACCCAGGACGAAAACCTGGTGACCGTTGATCTGCAGGTCCAGTATCGCGTTGGCGATGCTGAAGCCTATGTGCTGAACGTCAGGGACTCGAATCAGGCGTTGGCGTTCGCGACCGACAGCGCGATTCGTCATGAGGTCGGCAGTTCTACTCTGGATGACGTTTTGACTGAAGGTCGTGCGGAACTGGCTGTTCGTGTTGAGCAAAGACTGCAGACATTCCTGAAAGACTATGGGACTGGTCTTGAGCTGGTTCGAGTGAACGTGGAGAGCACGCAGCCTCCCGCGCCGGTTCAGGATGCCTTCCGTGAGGTACAGCGTGCCCGTGAGGATGAGCAGCGAGTCAAGGAAGAAGCCGAAACCTACCGAAACAAGGTCGTGCCGGAGGCTCGTGGTCAGGCGCAACGCATGATTGAAGAAGCAAACGCCTACAAACAGGAAGTTATTGAGCGGGCGCGAGGTGAAACTGCGCGCTTCAACGAGTTGCTGGCGGTTTACCAGATGTCTCCGACCGTTACCCGCGAGCGGATGTATCTGCAGACCCTTGAGACAGTGCTGGCCAACAGCAGCAAGATCCTGGTGGATACGGAGAGCAGCGGCAACATGATGTACCTGCCGCTTGATCGCCTGACCCAGGGCTCCCTGCCACGCACCGGCGGATCTTCTTCCGGCAGCAACCAGGGCAGTGTGGACATCCAGACCCTGACTGATCAGGTTCTTCAGGAACTGCGAACCAGGCAGGATACTACCGTTCGGAGGAGCAGATAATTATGGGACCTAAAGGTGTAGTGGGCCTTGCAGGCGCCCTTATCGTTGTCCTGCTGGTGCTGTCCAGTGTGTACATCATTCCGGAAACCCATCGGGGCGTTCTGCTAAGGTTTGGTGAGCTGGTAGAAACCGACATCCAGGCGGGTATCCATTTCAAGGTTCCGGTCATCGACCAGGTGCGTGAATTCGATATTCGGGTTCTGACCATGGATCTGCCATCGCGGCAGTATCTGACCGTGGAGAAGAAGCCGCTGGATGTGGACTCCTATATTGCCTGGAAGATCCGGGATGTAGACCAGTTCTATCGGGCGACGGGCGGTGACGAGTTCCGTGCCCAGTCTCTGCTTGCCTCCCGTGTCGATAACGGGCTGCGTGACGAGTTCGGTATCCGGACCATGGTTGAAGTGGTTTCGGGTCAACGGGATGAGCTCATGCATACCCTCCGGGACAGGGTAAACCAGACAGCCCAGAGCGAATTTGGTATCGAGGTATTGGATATCCGGGTCAAGGCCATCGAATTCCCGGGTCAGGTCAGCGAAAACGTCTACCGCCGGATGGCGACAGAGCGCGAGAAACTGGCTCAGGAATTTCGTTCCCGTGGTCGTGAGTTGGCCGAAGGTATTCGGGCTGATGCAGATCGCCAGAGAACCGTGATTCTTGCGGAGGCTTTCGCCCAGTCAGAAGAAACCCGGGGTGAAGGTGACGGTGAGGCTGCCAGAATCTACGCCGATGCTTATGGCTCCAACGCGGAATTCTACAGCTTCTACCGCAGCCTGCAGGCGTATCGCAACACCTTCATGAGCAAGGATGACATCATGGTGATCGATTCCAACAGCGCGTTTATGAAATTCCTGAACGACCCCCAGGGCGCCCAGTAAATCGGAGCCCGATAGCAAAAACCGGAATACCTCGGTATTCCGGTTTTTTTGTGCCCGCCAACCGTGTAAAATTCTGGCGGTTTTGTGTCGGGCTTTTTAACGAGTGCCGCCTTAAATCCTGTGTGATCCCCCGCCGACTGCGCCGGAGCGGATATAACGGACAACGGAATCTCATGACAGTATCTGATCGCTGGTTACTGCCAGACGGGGTAGAGGATATTCTGCCTCCCCTGGCCGGACGGATCGAATCCCTGCGTCGGGATGTAATGGATACCTGCCAGCGCTGGGGTTATCAGCTGGTAATCCCACCGCTCATTGAATATCTCGAATCCCTGTTTACCGGAACCGGGCATGATCTGGAGCTACAGACGTTCAAGCTGACCGATCAACTGACGGGTCGCATGATGGGTGTGCGCGCCGATATGACGCCTCAGGCCGCCCGCATTGATGCCCATACACTGGGTCAGGAAGGGATCACTCGCCTGTGCTATGCCGGGCACGTACTCCATACCCGTCCAAGGCATATGCTGACAGGCCGCACCCCCATCCAGGCCGGCTGCGAACTGTTTGGCAGTGGCTCGGAAGCGGCGGACATGGAAGTGATCAGCCTGATGCTGGAAACACTCCGGGTGGCCGGTTTGCCGCGTATCCATCTGGATCTGGCCCATGTGGCCATCTACGAGAGCCTGATCGGCGAGGCGGATTTTGACAGGGACACTGAGAGCGCCATTTTCGATGCCATGGCCCGCAAATCGGTTCCCGAGCTTGACGAACTGCTGGGTCAGTGTGCGTCTGGCTCTGCTGGCGCTCGCCTGCGAGACCTTGCCCGTGTCAGCGGTGGCCCGGAAGCCTTGAGCGAAGCACGCAGGATCCTGCAGGGGGCGTCCGACAGTCTTGATGCCGCACTCGATCAGCTGGGGCGTGTATCTGACATGCTGGGACGCGATTACCCGGACATCAGTTTCGGATTCGATTTCTGTGAGCTCCGTGGTTACAACTACCATACTGGGCTGGTCTTTGCGGCCTATGTGCCCGGCCATGGTGATTCCGTGGCCAAGGGTGGTCGTTATGATGCCATTGGCAGTGATTTTGGCCGGGCTCGCCCGGCAACCGGGTTCAGTCTCGATATTCGGTCACTGGTCTCGCTCGGAGAACGGGTGGCACGCAAAGCGGGTGCTGTCTGGGCACCGGCGGATGACGATCCCGCCCTTGAGGGCGTGATCTCCGGTCTGAGAATGACAGAAACCGTTGTCCGGGCCCTGCCCGAAGACGAGGGTGTTAATCCGGCCGTCAGAGGCTGTGACCGGGAGCTGGTTAAACAGAACGGCCAATGGGTCGTGCAGAAGCTGGGCTGATGCCCCCGGGCCTCGGTGAATTCATTTACAGGTAAACTTGCGAAACGCCTGTCCTGCGGGGCAGCCGCATTGAGAGAGAATCATGGGTAAAAACGTTGTTGTGCTGGGCACCCAATGGGGTGATGAAGGCAAGGGTAAGATTGTTGACCTGCTGACTGACAAGGTCGCTGCGGTTGTTCGCTTCCAGGGCGGGCACAATGCCGGCCATACCCTGGTAATTGACGGCAAGAAAACAGCGCTTCACCTGATTCCTTCCGGTATCCTGCGGCAGCACGTCTATTGCCTGATCGGTAACGGTGTCGTCCTGTCACCCGAGGCCCTGTTGAAAGAAGTACGGGAGCTGGAAGCCAATGACGTGGCAGTGCGCGATCGCCTGCGCATCAGCCTGGCCTGCCCGATCATACTGCGTACCCATGTCCGCATTGATCAGGCCCGTGAACGAGCGCGCGGTGTCGACAAGATCGGTACGACCGGTCGCGGAATCGGTCCCGCCTATGAAGACAAGGTATCCCGCCGCGGTCTGCGCCTGGGTGACCTTTGCAATCCTGCTGACTTCGAAATGAAGCTGCGGGAGATCATGTCGTACCACAACTTCATTCTGACCGAGTACTTCAAGGAAGAAGCTGAAGACATTGATGCAGCCCTGGAAGAGCTGAAACAGATGGGTGAGGAAATTCTGCCCATGGCGGCGGATGTCACTGACATGCTGCACGATTTCCGCAAGCGTGGGGAGAATATCCTGTTCGAGGGTGCCCAGGGCTCACTGCTGGATATCGACCTGGGTACCTACCCGTATGTGACTTCTTCCAACACCACCGCCGGCGGCACCGCCACTGGCTCCGGTTTCGGCCCGCTGTTTTTGGATTACGTGCTGGGTATCACCAAGGCCTACACCACCCGTGTTGGTTCCGGTCCGTTCCCCACCGAACTGTTTGACGATATGGGCCAGCATCTGGCCGTCAAGGGCAACGAAGTGGGAACCACAACCGGGCGCGCCCGTCGTTGTGGCTGGTTCGATGCCGTGGCTCTTCGCCACGCTATCCAGATTAACAGCGTGTCCGGCATCTGTCTGACCAAGCTCGATGTGCTGGACGGACTCGAGACCGTAAAGGTGTGTGTCGGTTACAAGACCCCGAATGGCGAGATTTTCCGGCCGCCCATTGGCTGCGACAGTTACAAGGACATCGAGCCAGTCTACGAGGAGCTGCCGGGTTGGAGTGAGAGCACCGTTGGGCTGACCAGCGTTGATCAGCTGCCGGAGAATGCCAAGGCCTACATCCGTTTCCTGGAAGAGCAGATCGAGGCGCCAATCGACGTGATCTCAACCGGTCCGGATCGTATTGAAACCATTACGCTTCGTCATCCATTCGGCGAGTAATCGCTGAAGGATGAAAAAACCGCCCTGCCGAAAGGCACGGCGGTTTTTTTGTGTTCAGGGCTTCTCGGCAATCACAGTGGCCCGAAGCGGGCCCGGGTATCCTTCCACGGTTTTCGACGGGTCGTCTGGATCCAGAAAGTCCTGCAGGGAATTGAAGCGCATCCAGTCAGTACTGCGCTGTTCCTCGGTGGTGGTCTCGGTTACATCCACCACCCGGGCATTGCGGAAGCCGGTGCGGTCGAGCCAGCGCAGCAGTGTGTCGCAGCTGGGCAGGAACCAGACATTTCGCATCTGGCCGTAGCGATCCTCGGGCATCAGGCTGAAGCCCTCGGGGCCATCAACCACAAGTGTTTCCAGCACCAGCTCGCCACCCCGGCGAAGTGTTCCCTTGAGCTCCAACAGATGGTCCAGCGGAGAGCGACGATGATAAAGGACACCCATGGAAAAGGTGGTGTCGAAGGTTTCAAGATCTGCCGGCAGATCTTCCATTCTGATCGGCAGCAGGTCGACGGGGACGTCGCCGAGGTAGTCCTTGACGCTGAAGAACTGGAACAGGAACAGGAGTCCCGGGTCGATGCCAATCACCCGGCCCGCACCTTCTCCCAGCATGCGCCAGCAGTGGTATCCGGAGCCACAACCCACATCCAGTATTCGGCGACCGGCCAGGTCTGAAAGGTAGGGAGACACCCGGTCCCACTTCCAGTCAGAGCGCCACTCGGTATCGATGTAGGTGCCGAAAAAATCGAAGGGGCCCTTGCGCCAGGGCATCAGGCCCCGCAGTCCGAGCTCCAGCTGTTCCTGCTGTGTCGCGGTCAGGGGCTGCGAGGAGGTCAGGGTAATGGCAGAGCGGTCCAGCCGCGCCTCCACCTGCTCAAGGTTGGGCAGGCGGTCCAGGGCGGCCTGCCAGCGATCCAGATCGCCATGGGGGCGGTCTTCGAAGCGGTGAACCAGTTGCTGCCGGAGTAAAGTGGCCCAGTGATCCAGGCCGTCTTCGGCGAGTTCATTGGTGATTGGCCCGAATCGGGCTTTCCAGTCAAAATCTGCCATGGTCATTCGATGGTTTGGTTGGCCTTGATGGCGAGCATGGAAACAAAATTGAAGCACTGGTACCACACCACCACATCATTGAAGCCCGCCGCCAGCAGTCGTGCCTTGTGGGCGGCCAGTGTCTCGGGGATCAGTACCTGTTCGATGGCCGTGCGCTTCTGGCTGATTTCGAGATCCGAATAGCCGTTGGCGCGCTTGAATTCATGGTGCAGCCGGGTCTGAACGGCCTGCTCGTCTTCGGACTCAAAGCGGATTTTCTCCGACAGGATCAGCACGCCACCGGGAAGTGTGGCATCGGCAATTCGTTCTAGCAGACTGGCCCGTTTTTCCGGATCGACAAACTGCAAGGTGAAATTCAGCGTAGTTACCGAGGCGTTGCTGAGTTCGGTGTCCAGAATATCCTCACACCTCAGGGTGACAGGGAGGGCGCTGTCGTCCAGGGCAATGTAATGCTCACAGCGTTCGATCATGGCGCTGGAGTTATCCACGCCAACAAGCGTGCAATCCCCATGGGAAATGCCGTGACGCATCGCCAGGGTTGAGGCGCCCAGGGAACAGCCCAGGTCATAGCAGTGGGAGGCTGGCTGGGCGTATTGTTCGGTGATCACCTCGATCATCGGAATGATGGTGGTGTAGCCCGGAACAGAACGGCGAATCATGTCCGGGAACACCCTGGCTACCGATGCATCGAATCGGAAATCCTCCGGCCGGCGTTCTGTGGCAAATAGCCGGTCCGTCACCTGCTCGGGTGCCTCCGACGGCTTTCGGGATTTAGCCATTGGAATCTGGTACCTCGGGGGAGGGTGGAACGGCAGGGCCTGTCGGTGATGGCCGGGAGCAGCGTACGCCCCGGTTTTTATAGTCCACCAGGATTCCCCGGAACGACGGGTCCACATCGGCGGCAATGGCAAGATAGCCATTTTCGCAGACCGCATGTAATTCCGACGCTTTGGGTGACATCCGGAACGGATCGTCCTCGGTCACATGAATGGCCTGGAAATCGCCAACCGGCATGTGGTCCTTGTTGTCGCTGTGGCTGATCCTGCCACTCATTTCCAGCGCAAGAACGGTACCGATGACCGCAACCAGAGCGGTTACGATCAGGCTGCGGACGGTGTAACGGGCCTCATTCTGGCTCATGCCTACCTCGAATCAAACGAATTTAAAGTGTTGTTCAGTACTGCCCCGGCACCGTGATGGACAGGGACTGCAGGGCGGATAGCTGTTCCCGAAGCGAGAGAACCTGGTCTGACCAGAAACGTGGCTGGGCAAACCAGGGGAAAAAGCGTGGAAAGGCGGGATCATCCCAGCGTTTGGCCAGCCAGGCACAGTGCGCGATCTGTCGATAGCAGCGCAAGGGCTCAATCAGATGGCGTTCACGACGATTGAAATCACGAAACATTTCATAACCTTCCAGCAATTCGCCAAGCTGGGCGCCGCGCTCGAACTCGTCGCCGTTCAGTAGCAACCACATATCCTGAATAGCAGGGCCCGTTCGGCAATCGTCCAGATCCACGAACAGCATCTGCTCATCGCGGCAAAGAATATTGCCGGCATGGCAGTCGCCATGAAGCCGCAGGGTTTCCACCGGGCCGGCTTCATCAATTCGAGCGGCACAGAGCCTTTGCAGGTCCGGGATCAGACTGTCCCAGGCGGGCCTGAGGTCCGCCGGAATCCAGCCGCCTTCCAGCAGAAGCCGGTTGCTGGCGTCAATACCGTCAAGCAAGTCCATGCTGGAGCGGTGTACAAACGGTTTGCTGGCGCCAATGTTGTGAATCTGGCCCAGCCACTGGCCCAGCCGGTAGAGGGTGTCAGTCACGCTGGTGTCTGGCGCCTGGCCGCCACGCTGAGGAAACACCGCCAGCAGAAATTCGCCGTGACGTCCCAGGGTGTCTCCGGAAGCCAGCTTCATTGGGGCTACCACGGGAATGTCCGCCTTCAGAAGCTCCAGGGTGAAGTCATGCTCCTCCCGGATTTCCGCCTCGGTCCATCGACCGGGACGGTAAAATTTGGCTATGACCGGTGCCCCCTCATCCAGCCCCACCTGATAAACCCGGTTTTCATAGCTGTTCAGTGCGAAAAGGCGGCCACTTACTGCAAACCCGGCTTCTTCCATCGCATCCAGAATGGTATCCGGCGTCAGGGAGTCATAGGGGTGGGAGGATGCCGCAACTGTGGGGTCATGGGTCATAAAGGGACGTTTCAGAGCCTTGTATCGTATTTGGATTTCATGGATTGCAGATGGTACCAGTTTTCATCCAGTTCCCAGCGGATACGACTGATGCCAGACGCCCCAAGAACCACGTCCCCGGCACGGGCCTGCACCTGCGCCAGCTCGCGTTCTGCCCGCTGCCAGTCCCGATGGCTGTCGCCAAGATTGCGCATGCTCGGAAATACCGCACTCAGGGCCTTGTGGGTCGATGTCGTGTGGGACCGCAAAGAGCTCATAATGGCAGTGTCACCTTCCACCCGGAGCACCCGGTGCTTGTAGGGATAGCTGGCAACTACTTCATCGGATTTCAGTCGCTCATTAAGGCTGATTACCTCAAAGCCACGCCAGCCGAGCCACCCGACAAACAGGGCGGCCACCACCATTACCAGAACAAACTGCTTCCTGTCAGACATCATAAGCCGGGCTCCATGCACTACTTTCCGGCTGCAAGTATAACCGGTATGGGCTCTCGAGTAATGTGTTGAGCCTTCCCGGGCCGGTTTTTGCAGGGATGGCAGGATGGGGTAAGCTCAGTGCGTTGTCAGTTGAGCCGGGGCAAGCGTAAGTGTCGACAGAAGTCCTTGAAAACCAGACCGTTGTAATCGGCGCCGGTGTCGTTGGGCTTGCCATTGCCCGAGCCCTGGCCAGAGCCAGACATGAAGTGATTGTACTGGAAGCCGCGAGCCGCTTTGGTGAGGGCATATCCTCCCGCAACAGCGAAATCATTCATGCCGGCATCTACTACCCGGAAGGGTCACTGAAAGCGGAACTGTGCGTTGAAGGCCGACAGCGGCTCTACGAATACTGCCGGAGCCATAAAGTCGAGCACCGGAAATGCGGCAAATGGATTGTAGCGGCAGACGAGTCACAGAATGGCAAACTCCGGGATATTCAGGCCGCTGCAGAGCGCAACGGCGTAGAGCTGGCCCTGCATGACCCAGACAGAATCACCCGTGAAATCCCGGAAATCCGCGCCAGTTCAGGTCTCTGGTCGCCGGAAACCGGAATCGTCGACAGTCATGGTTTGATGCTCTCTTTGCTCGGAGAGCTAGAGGATGCCGGCGGCCAACTCGTTCTCCGGTCACCCGTGGTGGCCGCTGAATCGGACAACCACTGGCATCGTCTCCACGTGGGAGGCGACCATCCGCTGACTCTGAAAGCGAAAAACGTCGTTAACGCCGCCGGACTCGCCGCTGTCCCGCTGGCAAAGTCCTGGGCCGGCCTGCCTGATGAATACAAACCCCGGCAGTGGTTCGCCAGGGGCGTCTACTTTAGTTACAGCGGCCGAACACCGTTCAAAACCCTGATCTACCCGGTCCCGGAACCCGGTGGCCTCGGTGTTCATCTCACCCTCGACCTCGCCGGCCAGGCCCGCTTTGGCCCCGACGTGGAATGGATCGAAACGGAAGACTATACGGTCGACCCAAACCGCCAGGAAACCTTCGCCAGAGGCATCCGCCAATGGTGGCCAGGCCTCGACCCGGCCAGACTTCTACCTGCCTATGCCGGCATCCGCCCCAAGCTGGCGGGGCCTGATGGTGGCTTTGCGGATTTCCGAATCGATGGACCTGAAGATCATGGTCTGACTGGGTTGGTTAACCTGTTTGGCATTGAGTCGCCTGGACTGACATCTTGCCTGGCAATTGCGGATTTTGTTCAGAAAAAGCTGGCTTGATCAGCTGCCTATGAAGTTTGGGCGCCGGGCGGGATAGCCTTCCCGGGATTGTAGAGGGCCATGGATGGCCCGAAACAAGCGCACATGGATGTGCTCGTAGCGTATCCCGGGAAGGCTATCCCGCCCGGCGCATGCTCCGAGGTAAATGCGGTCAATCGCACTAACCGGGTGTCCGCGCCAAAGCCCAAACCTGAATCTCCCTGGCCCCGGCCTCCCTCAGAACCGAAGCCAAAACCCGAACCGTCGCCCCCGTCGTCACCACATCGTCAACAATGGCGACCCGCTCAGGCACCTCCGAAACGACCTCAAACACCCCGCGCAGATTCGCCAGCCGCGCCTCACGGTTCAACTCTCGCTGCGCCCGAACCCGCCGGACGCGCTCCACCAGCCCGGTAGCCACGGGGATGTCCAGTTGGCCCCCGATAGTCTCGGCAATGTCCTGAGCCTGATTGAATCCCCGTCGGCGTCGTCGCCGGGCATCCATTGGTGCAGGCACCAACGCCGAAGGCCTCGTGATGCTGCCATCCATTAATGCCTGCTCAAGCAAGCCGGCGAAATCCGACATCAGCGGCCGGCCAAACTTGCGTTGGCCATTGTATTTGTAACGGCCAATCATGCCATCCAGCGGGTACTGGTAACGCCAGGGAACAAAGGACGTCTCGAAGGGTGGAGGGTGCTTCAGGCAGTCGCCACAGAGAAGTTCCGAGGATGGATAAGCCAGGGGCAGGGCGCAGCAGCGACAGTGCCAGCGGTTAACTGGTAAATCGTCCCGGCAAGGCTGGCATAACCCATTGAAAGCGTTGGGGGAAAGGCAGGCGACGCAGAGTCCGCCCTGCTTTACGCTGTTAACCTTTTGTTCCATGAAGGTTGACAGCCAGTTCAGTCCCTTTATCATCTGATTCATCCGTAAACCCAGAGACCGGGAAAGGTTAACAGGACTTTTACATGACCGCTACAGAACTCCGCCACGACTGGACACTGCAGGAAGCCCGCGAGCTTTTTGAGCTCCCCTTTAACGATCTTCTGTTCCGTGCCCAAAGCGTGCATCGCCAGCACTTCGACCCGAATGAAGTGCAGGTAAGCACTCTGCTGTCAATCAAGACCGGTGCCTGCCCGGAAGACTGCAAGTACTGCCCGCAGAGCGGTCACTACAACACTGGCCTTGAGAAAGAAAAGCTGCTGGAAATTGAAAAGGTGGTAGCGGAAGCCAAGGCCGCAAAACAGAAGGGGGCTTCCCGGTTTTGCATGGGCGCCGCCTGGCGCAGTCCTTCCAAGAAAGATATGCCTTATGTTCTGGACATGGTCAAACAGGTGAAGTCCCTGGGGCTTGAGACCTGCATGACGCTTGGCATGCTCAAAGAAGAGCAGGCGGTGGAACTGGCCGATGCCGGGCTGGATTACTACAACCACAACCTGGATACCTCTGAGAAGTACTACAGTCACATCATTACCACGCGCACCTACCAGGACCGTCTGGACACGCTCGACAATGTTCGCAAGGCCGGCATGAAAGTCTGCTGCGGCGGCATTATGGGCATGGGCGAAGATGAAGATGACCGGGTTGGTCTGTTGATGCAGTTGGCAAACCTTCCTCATCATCCGGAGAGTGTGCCGGTGAACATGTTGGTGAAGGTGAAAGGTACGCCCATGGAGGATGTGGAAGATCTGGATCCATTCGAGTTCATCCGCATTATTGCGGTGGCGCGGATCATGATGCCGGCTTCCCACGTTCGTCTGTCGGCGGGCCGTGAGAACATGAATGAGCAGATGCAGGCTCTTTGTTTCATGGCTGGCGCCAACTCGATCTTCTACGGTGAGAAGCTGCTGACCACCGCCAACCCTGAGGCTGATGCGGATATGCTGTTGTTCAAGCGTCTGGGAATCCGGCCTGAACAGCGGGAGCAGTGTGCGTCCGAGGAGCAGGAAGAGGAGGCGATTGCCGAGGCCGTGGAGTATGAGGCGACTCGTCATATGTTCTATGACGCTACCCGGGAATCTGCCTGATTTTACAATGAATTACTGAAGCTCGGGGGAGCAGGCTGCGCGCAGGGCTCTCCGGGATACGCTACAAGCACGTCCCTGTGCGCTTGTTTCGGGCCATCCCTGGCCCTCTACAATCCCGGAGAGCCCTGCACGCAGCCCGCCCGAACCTTCGGGTGCCTTCATGGCATCTAATCTGATCCAAAGTGCAACGGCTAACCTGGAGCGATGCCCGTGCGGGACTTTGCCCTTGAACTGGAAGAACGTAAACACGCTGGGCTTTACCGGACGCGCCGACAGGTAACCGGCCCCCAGAAGCCTTCTCTTGTTGCTGACGGCAAACCTCTGCTGTCTTTCTGCAGCAACGATTATCTTGGCCTTGCCAATAATCCTGCCAATATCGACGCACTTCGCAATGCGCTTCCGGAGACAGGGCTCGGGGGCGCAGCTTCTCATCTGATCTGTGGGCACCATGATGCCCATCACCAGTTGGAGCTTCGTTTGGCGGAGTTCACCGGTCGCAGCTCTGCGCTGTTTTTCTCGACCGGCTACATGGCGAATATGGGGGTTATTTCGGCGCTGGCCGGGCGGGGCGATACGATTTTTTCGGATCGGCTGAACCACGCCTCCATTATCGATGGCTGTATTCTTAGCCGTGCCCGGGTTCGGCGTTATGCCCACGGTAATGTAGCAGCGCTGGAGGCGATGCTGGCAGAGACGTCCGGGCACAAGCTGGTGGTAACAGACGGTGTGTTCAGCATGGATGGTGACATTGCGCCTTTGGCGGAGTTGGCTCGGGTTTGTCGGGCTCATGATGCACTACTGGTTGTTGATGATGCCCACGGAATTGGTGTGCTCGGGCCTGAGGGGCGGGGCAGTGTTGCTGAAGCGGGGTTGTCCGAAGAGGATATACCTGTGCTGATTGGCACCCTGGGCAAGGGGGTCGGAACCAGTGGCGCATTCGTGGCCGGACCGTCGATGCTGATGGATTATCTGGTTCAAAAGGCCAGGACCTATATTTATACGACGGCGATGCCGCCAGCGCTTGCCGTGGCGACCATTTCGAGCCTGGATCTCATTGAGCGGGATCAGGGGCGTCGTGATCATGTGTTGGGGCTTGTGTCGCGGTTCCGGCGGGAGGCTTCCGCCATGGGGTATGAATTGATGCCGTCGCGTACGCCGATCCAGCCGATCATGATTGGCGATAATCACGATGCGCTGGCACTGAGTCAGGCGCTGGAGGAGCAAGGTCTTCTGGTCTCGGCGATTCGCCCGCCCACGGTTCCGGTAGGTGAGGCGCGTTTGCGGGTTACGTTCAGTGCCGCACATTCTCAGGAGAATCTCGATTGTCTGTTGAGCGTACTCTCCGAGTGCCGTCATCTGGTTCAAAAGACGGACGTGGCGATATGAGTTCCGGTAAGGTCTGTCCACGCCTGGTGGTGGTTGCCGGTTGGGGTGTTCGCGCAGAGATGCTGTCGGAGCTCTATGGTTACTGGCCCGGGGAAGTGGTGCCGGTGTCGCTCGACGATGAGTTACTGGCCCGTTGCGATTCTCTTTCAGAAGTCACCGATGAGCTGTTGTCGCTGTATTCGGAGCCGTCGGTCTGGATGGGTTGGTCCCTGGGCAGTCAGGTTGTGATGGAGGCCGCCGCGCGGCAGACCGGCGCGGTATCCTGCGCCATAACGCTGGGTGGTTTTCCCAAGTTTGTTGCCGATGAAAGCTGGCCCCATGGAATGCCTGCAGGGGATTTCCGGGCTTTCGCCCTGGGTATCCGGCGGGACCCCCAGCGGTATTGGTTGCATTTTCTGTTGTTGATGATTAACGGCGCTGCCCATGAAAAAGGGGAGCGGCAAAGACTCAAACCCTGGCTCGAAAAAGGCACCCTGGTTTCTCACGAACACCTCTGCAAGAGTCTTGCCTGGTTGGAAACAGGCGACCAGAGGGCTTTATGGCGTTCACTTGTCACGCCGGCCCTCCATGTGATGGGTGAAAACGACATTGTGGTCAGGTCCGGGGCCAGTGATCTTTCGCTTCCCGCTTCAAGTGGCCATGCGGTCATCCCCGGGATGGCGCACTGGCCAGGCGGCTGCTCGGCGTCGGACTGCTGGGGCGCCATTCAAGCGTTCTTTGCCTCGCAAAAGGCTTTGTCATGGGCGCTTTGAACTGTCCGCCGGGTGCATCGGCCGGTGTCTCTGAAACGCTGAAGTCGGATATTGCCCGAGGGTTTGGCACTGCAAGTGACACCTATGAAAGTGCCTCAAGGCTGCAGCGTTTCATGGGCAATACCATGCTGCAAAAACTCCAGTCCCGCGAAGGCCAGAAATTCGATTCGACCGTCCTGGACCTTGGTTGTGGAACAGGCTGGTTTACCCGCAAGTTCGCTGATACTGAGCTCATTGGAGCGCTGGTCGGTGTTGATCTGTCACTGGGTATGCTGGAGCGGGCTCGTGAGAATGGGCCTGGAGGAATTGACTGGATTGTGGGCGATGCGGAGCATCTGCCTTTACTCAGTGACAGTGTGGACCTGATCTTCAGCAACCTGATGATTCAGTGGTGTGATGACCCCCGTGCGGTGCTCAAGGAATGTCAGCGGATTCTGCGTCCCGGTGGATTTCTCATGGTCTCCACGCTGCTGGATGGCACACTTCGAGAGCTGAAAGCGGCCTGGCATGCGGCGGACCCTGATCATCAGCACGTAAATCGTTTCGAGACCGAGCTTGCCTTGCAGGCCAAGGTGCGTGCCGAGTTGCCGGATGCCGTTGTTGAAAGCCGCACCATCAGTTTACCCTACGAGTCGCCGATCGCCCTGGCTGGTGAGCTTCGCCATCTTGGGGCGGGTTTTCGCGGCGCTGGTCGGCGAAGAGCGGTCACGGCACCCGGGAGATTGCGAGCAATGTGCAGGCAGTACCCCAAAGAGCCGGACGGCACTATCATGGCAAGTTATGAAGCTGCCTGGATTTACTGGCAGAAACCATAGGACTCGTTGACTGGGAATAATAATGGCCAAGCAATCCTTTTTTGTAACGGGCACCGACACGGGGGTTGGAAAAACTCTGGTATCCGCAGCCATTCTTCACGCGGCCAGGGCCATGGGGAAGCACACCTTGGCGATGAAGCCCATTGCGTCTGGTTGCGATCGAACGCCCGAAGGCCTTCGCAACGAAGATGCCCTGATTTTGCAGAATGCGATTACGGAGCCATTGGCCTATGAACTGATCAACCCGGTGGCGTTGGAACCGGCCATTGCCCCTCACGTGGCCGCTGAGCAGGCCGGGCGTCACATTACCTCCGACCGCCTTGTCGGGTTCTGCCGTGGTTTGCAGATTCGTCCCGCAGACATGCTGCTGGTGGAGGGTGCCGGCGGCTGGCGGGTCCCTCTCAACGATCGGGAAACCTATTCGGAGTTTCCGCGCCAGCTGAACATGCCGGTTATTCTGGTGGTTTCGCTCCGCCTGGGTTGTATCAACCATGCCTTGCTGACGGCGGAAGCTATCAGGAATGACGGTTTGCGGCTGGCGGGGTGGGTTGCGAATCGTACCGAATCCGAGCCCATGAGTTGCGAGCAGGACACCCTGAATTACCTGGTTAACCACATGGGGGCGCCCTGCCTGGGTATTCTTCCGTGGTTGGAGCAGGCGCGGCCGGAAATGCTTGCTGGTTATCTTAATATTGATGGGCTGTTTGAAAATTGACCAGATATGTGGCTTAATTAAGTCAATTAATGGTCATCGGGCAGCGCAGTTATGATCAGTAACACTCTCGCAGTTGGGATCCAGGGTATTCAGGATGGCATGGTCGGCATGGAGAATGCCGCCCGCAAGATTGCCCGTGCTGGCACCGATGGACCCCAGGGAACCGCAGAAGGTGCGGGCAGTCTTGTTGAGCCCATTGTTGATCTCAAGATCTACGAGCGCAGTGTTGAAGCGTCCGCCCAGGTGGTAAAAACCGCGGACGAAACACTTGGAACACTCCTGGATATCATGGCCTGATAGCTGAAAGGGCGCCGAGCTCGTGCTTTCCTCTCTCCCTCCTGTTCCTCCATTTTCCCCCGGGGTCTCTTTTCAAGGGCAGGTGTCGCCACGGGTCCAGCCAACTGGTTCGGCAGCGGCGGAGCCCGAGACGCCTGCTGCTGAAGCCAGATCCACTGAGGCTTCCGGTAAAGCCGAGTCTGCACGGGAAAACCCCCAGTCGAAACCTGATGGCCAGAATTCCGATAACCCGCAGGGCCTGTCTGAACAAGAGTTGAAACAACTCACCGAGCTGAAAGCACGGGACCGTGAGGTTCGTGCCCACGAAGCCGCGCACCAGGCGGTTGGCGGTCAGTATGCGGGTGCCATGTCTTTCACCTATCAGCGCGGGCCGGACGGTGCGCAATATGCGGTAGGTGGTGAAGTCTCTATCGATTTGTCTCCCGTTCAGGGGGATCCCCAGGCGACTATCGAGAAGATGCGGATTGTCCGGGCGGCGGCCATGGCGCCGGCGGAACCCTCCGGTCAGGATCGTGCGGTAGCTGCTCAGGCGATGCAGATCATGCTTCAGGCCCAGTCGGAGCTCGCCGCCGAAACAGGAACTTCATCAAGGGCTGCTAGCGATGCCTATCGTGAGGTTTCCGCCATGGGAGAAGCTGATCAGAGCGGTGACGAAAACCGTGCTCCCTCCTCCGAACCGGTGTCTGCCTGACCGGTTATTTTCCAACTCCCAGGTCCTTCCATAGATATCCGGCACTTATACCTGTGATCCGGCTGCATGCACTGTAGTGGCGCATGATCCGGTGACAGATCGCAACACAAATTTTGCATCCGGCTATTGACAATTCTGTGCCTGTAAACGTATGTTTCAAACAAGTGTTTAATTAAGGCTGCAGCGCACTGCGTTGCGGTGTCTGAGCAAACCCAAGGCCAGAAGCTGTCAAACCTGATTCAGCTGAGACCGAGAACCGAGGTGGATTCCATGCCTGAGTACAAAGCGCCCCTGCGTGACATCAAATTCGTAATGACCGAGCTGCTGAACAGTGAGCAGCACTACGCCAACCTGGAAGGTGCCGAAGACGCTACTCCGGATATGGTGGATGCCATTATCGGGGAAGGTGCCAAGTTCTGTGAGCAGGTTCTGTCTCCGCTGAACCAGGTGGGTGACAAGGAAGGCTGTACCTGGAGCGAAGACGGTGTAAAGACACCGACTGGCTTCAAGGAAGCTTACCAGCAATATGTCGAGGGTGGCTGGCCGTCCATGACGGCCGATCCCAACTACGGTGGCCAGGGTCTGCCGCATTCCCTCGGTCTGGTCATGAGTGAGATGGTCGGTACCGCCAACTGGTCATTTGGTATGTACCCGGGCCTGAGCCACGGCGCAACCAACACCATTGAAGAGCATGGTACCGAAGAGCAGAAGCAGACTTATCTCACCAAGCTGATCAGCGGCGAGTGGACCGGCACTATGTGTCTGACCGAGCCGCATTGCGGTTCCGATCTTGGCACCCTGCGCACCAAGGCAGAGCCGAATGCCGATGGCACCTACGCCATCACCGGTACCAAGATCTTTATCTCTGCCGGTGAGCACGACATGGCCGAGAACATCGTCCACATCGTTCTGGCACGTCTGCCGGGCGCACCGGAAGGCACCAAGGGCATCTCCCTGTTCATCGTGCCCAAGTGCCTGCCGAACGAAGATGGCTCTGCTGGTGAGCGCAACGCCGTTTCCTGCGGTTCTATCGAGCACAAGATGGGTATCCACGGCAACGCCACTTGCGTTATGAACTTCGACGGCGCCAAGGGCTGGCTGATCGGGCCGGAGAATAAAGGCCTGAATTGCATGTTCACCTTCATGAACACCGCCCGTATCGGTACCGCGATCCAGGGGCTGGGTGCCGCCGAGCTGGGCTTCCAGGGTTCACTCGCCTACGCCAAAGAGCGTCTGGCCATGCGTTCACTGAGCGGTCCGAAGAATCCGGAAGGCATCGCCGATCCGATCATTGTTCACCCGGACGTTCGTCGCATGCTGCTGACACAGAAGGCGGTTGCCGAAGGCGCCCGTGCCCTGATTTACCTGACCGCGCAGCAGGCAGACGTTGTTCACAGCGGCAAGACCGAAGAAGAGCGCAAGGCGGCCGATGAGGCGCTGGGCTTCCTGACACCGATCGCCAAGGCGTTCCTGACCGAAATCGGTTACGAGGCAGCCAACCTGGGCATGCAGGTATTCGGTGGTCACGGCTTTATCTCCGAGTGGGGCATGGAGCAGAACGTTCGTGATGCCCGCATCGGCATGATCTACGAAGGCACCACCGGCATCCAGGCGCTGGATCTGCTGGGCCGCAAGGTTCTGATGACCCAGGGCGAATCCCTGAAGGGCTTCACCAAGCAGGTGCACCTGTTCTGCAAGGAAAACGCGGAAGACGAGCAGCTGAAGGAATTCATCGAGCCGCTGGCGGCCATGAACAAGGAATGGGGCGAGCTGACCACCAAGATTGGTATGTCTGCCATGAAGAACCGCGAAGAAGTGGGTGCGGCCTCCGTGGACTACCTGATGTACTCCGGTTACGCGGTATTCGCCTACCTGTGGGCCCGTATGGCCAAGGTTGCCCTGGACAAGATGGTTGAGGGCACTACCGAGGAAATGTTCTACAACGCCAAGATCCAGACCGCGCGCTTCTACTTCAAGCGTATGCTGCCCCGGGCCAAGGGACACGCTGAGAGCATGCTGGCTGGCGCTGACAGCCTGATGGACATGCCGGAGGAAGCCTTCGTCATCTAAGGCGCGGGCACCGAAGGACGGTTCCAGAGGACAGAAAGCCCGCGCTCCCCGGAGGCGGGCTTTTTTCATGAGTTGCGGTCCGCTTTTGGGGTAGAATAGGCGCCCATAAAAATAATCTTCAGCGGACACATAGCCCGAGCAGGTGTGACTGGCCGGAATGACGGCCCCATTGCCACCTGAACAGACTGACAGAATTTTTGGAGAGTTTTAGATGGCTGATTATCAGGCACCCCTACGTGACATGCGTTTTGTTCTGAATGAGGTTTTCGATGCCCCCGCGCTGTGGGCCTCACTGCCCAAAGTTGCCGAGTATGTGGACCCGGAAACGGCGGACGCGATTCTTGAAGAAGCCGGCAAGATCAGCAGTGGTGTACTTGCGCCTCTGAACCGTGAGGGTGACGAGCAGGGCTGCAAGTGGAACGACGGTGAGGTGACCTCGCCGGACGGCTTCAAGGAAGCCTACCAGACCATCGTTGAGGGCGGCTGGAACGGCCTCGGCGGCAACCCGGACTTCGGCGGTATGGGCATGCCCAAGACCCTGGTCGCCCAGTTCGAAGAAATGATGCAGGGTGCCAACATGGCCTTTGGCCTCGCTCCCATGCTCACGGCAGGTGCCTGTCTCGCCCTGGATGCCCACGGTAGTCAGGAACTGAAAGAAAAATACCTGCCCAACATGTATTCCGGCGTCTGGTCCGGGGCCATGGATCTGACCGAGCCCCATGCCGGCACCGATCTCGGTATTATCCGCACCAAGGCCGAGCCCAATGATGACGGCTCCTTCAACGTGACCGGCACCAAGATCTTCATCACTTGGGGCGAGCACGACATGGCGGAGAACATCATCCACCTGGTGCTGGCCAAGCTGCCGGACGCGCCCAATGGCCCGAAAGGCATTTCCCTGTTCCTCGTGCCCAAGTTCCTGGTAAATGAAGACGGTTCCCTGGGTGAGCGTAACAGCTTCAGCTGCGGCTCCATCGAGAAGAAGATGGGCATCAAGGGTTCCGCAACCTGTGTCATGAACTTTGATGGCGCCAAAGGCTGGCTGGTCGGCGAAGAGAACAAGGGCCTGGCGGCCATGTTCACCATGATGAACTACGAGCGTCTGGGCGTGGGTATCCAGGGCATTGGCGCTGCCGAGGCCTCCCTGCAAAGTGCCCGTGAGTACGCCCTGGACCGTATCCAGAGCCGCGCTCCAACCGGCGCTCAGCAGCCTGAAAAAGCAGCAGATCCAATTCTTGTGCATCCGGATGTGCGACGCATGCTGTTGACCATGAAAGGCTATGTGGAAGGTGGTCGTACTTTCTCAACCTACGTGGCCCAGTGGTTGGATATCGCCAAGTACGCAGAGGATGATGAACGCCGCAAGCACGCTGAGGGCATGGTGGCGTTGCTGACCCCGGTCGCCAAGGCATTCCTGACCGATCGCGGCCTGGATGCCTGTATCATGGGCCAGCAGGTCTTCGGTGGCCATGGTTTCATCCGCGAGTGGGGCCAGGAGCAACTGGTTCGTGACTGCCGCATTACCCAGATCTACGAAGGAACCAATGGTATCCAGGCACTGGACCTGATGGGACGGAAAGTGGTCGGCAGCCAGGGTAAGCTCTATGAGCTGTTTGCCCAGGACGTCGCAAACTTTCTCGAGGAGAACAGTGGTAACGAGCATCTGCGCCCGTTCCTTGAGCCACTTGCCGCAGCGGTCGAGCGGCTCGACGACGTGACCGAGCATGTGATCAAGCAGGCTGGCGATAACCCGAATGCCATTGGTGCAGCGTCTGTGGACTACCTCGATTTGTTCGGCCTGACCGCACTGGGATATATGTGGGCGAAGATCGTCAAAGCGGCTGCGCCCCAGGCGGATGCAGATACCTCCGGGTTCTACAGCGGAAAAATGAAGACAGCGCGATTCTACTTTGATCGCCTGTTGCCAAAGACCGTTTCATTGGCTGAAGGTATTCGTAGCGGTAGTGACTCCATGATGGCGCTGACTGCAGAGGAATTCTGATTCCGACAGTAATTAGCCACGTAAAAAAACAGGCCCTCGGGCCTGTTTTTTTGTGGTTAACGAATTATCAGCCTGATGCTTCAAAACCTTATAGTCGCTCCATTCGGTCCGGATTGGTAACGAAGGGGTTGTCGTTGCCCTGGATTTCGGCGATGCGCCGGTGCCGGGTGAGTTCGCCATCATCTGGCGGGTCCAGCCGGTTCCAACCCTTGAATACCGCGGATGAGCCAAGCCAGGGCAGGTCATAGGTGTCGACCATGTAGGCCACCGTGCGCGCCACATCACCCTTGACCCGCACCGGCGGCTCAAAGAACTGGGCGCTCTGGCGAATGCCGCATTCGTCTTTGCTGACCGATGAGCCCAGGTCCTCGTAGCGGGCGTTGCGCCGGCCCATCTCCGTCCGGCTGCGCACAGGTATCATGTTATGCATGTCAGACGCGATCTGACGATAGCGATTGTCCTGTTCGCATTCACGCGAGGTGCCACAGTCGAGTGCGCTTCGGACATCAGCCAGCGGGTATACGTAGCCGTCTGTCAGCACGAAACCTTTGCTTGTGAAAGCAGTGTTGCAGAAGAAGGAGTTGCCGCCACTGGCGTAGAGGTCGCCCCAGAAGTGATCGGAAACAACGGTCTCCGGATCGCTGAACCGGGTATTCTGGCCAATCACGAGGGTGGTGGTAAGTAACAGACAGAGTGCAGTGGGTATCAGTAAGAATTTTTTCATACGCCTTTTATACCTCGCAGTGTGCTCAAGCGTCCTGGTAATTCGGGCCCTATTGATCAGGGCTGGTCAGGATTTGATCAGGCGGGTCAAAACTATGACGCTTTGTTCACTGATACTGTGAAGTATGGCACAGAGGCTCCAAAGCGCGGAGCCTCTGTGGTAGAAATTTGTGGCGTAGTGTTAACGGGTTAACAGTTTTACTTCAGTTTGTTGCGAATGTTCTGGTAACCGGTTTTCAGGTCTTCACCAAGTTTTGATGCGGTCTGGCGAGCTTCCTGGGAGGCGTTCTCGGCATCGTGCAGCACTTCATCTATCTTGCTTTTGAAACGATCCCAGTCCTGTTCGAGATCCTCCCATTCGTCCTTAACGTCTTCACGGGCCAGATGCATCTGGACGCGTGCTTCATCCCGGTATTGTTTTACCTTTTCCGACAGCTTTTTGAGTTCTTCTTGAAGACTCATATCAAGCACCTCCTTGGATTGTTGGTGTGCTTACAATGCGCCCGATTGTAAAAAACTGTCAAGGGGCTGGGCCCGCCAAAAGAGTACAAAGGGAGCGGAGTTTGATGCAGATCAGGAACGGCCCGCGAGCAGGGCGGACATGTCCCGCAAATAATGCCAGGGCGACAGGGGATCGAAACCTTTCGCGGCCCGATCGATCTGGCTGCAAAGGGTGATAGCCTCATTCAGTTGGGAGCGGTTCAGTCGGCGTGCGGCCTGCTCCAGTGCCCGGGCCCGTTGGGGCTGGAACACTCCTCGCTTTTTCAGGAATGCCGCGGGATTCTCCGACTGACCGGCTGAGGACTTTAGCTCCAGCAAGAGATTCAGGTCGCGGCTAAGGACAGACAAAAGGCCCAGCGGGTTTTCTCCCTCCTGCTGCAGAACGGTGATCATCTTGCCGGCGTGAGGTGCCCGGCCGCTGATCAATTCCGTCACCAGTTCAAAGCCATTGAACCGGGAACTATCCTGGACCGCCTGTTCAACGGTTTCCTCATCGATGGTGTTGCCGTTTGCCAGCAGAGACAGCCTGTCAAGCTCCTGGCTGGCGGCGAGCAGATTGCCTTCCAGGCGTTCGCTCATGATGGCCAGGGCGCCCCTGGTCAGGCTGAGGCCGCGGTTGCTGGCCCTCTGCTGGAGCCAGCCCTGGAACTTGTCAGCATCAACGGGCCACACCGGTACGTGTACGCCTTTACCTTGAAGCTCCTTGTACCATTTGCGGCGGGTCTCCGCGGCGTCCAGGCGAGCGCTGATCAGCAGCAGGATGATATCTTCGGGGGGATCAGCCAGCACCCGTTCCAGAACTGCACGACCGTCGCCAAGCTTGCCAGTCGGCAGATGAATTTCAATACGCCGTCTCTCTGCGAACAGGGACATAGCACTGAACTCTTCGCCAACGGCATTCCAGTCCAGCTGATGGTCGGCGTGGAAGGTCAGGCGGTCATGAAAGCCTGCGTCTTTTGCGGCCTTTCGAACCTGATCACAGCATTCCTGCACTAACAGGGGTTCATCACCGGAAATGAGATAGACCGGCGAGAGGCCCTTTTTCAGAAGCTGGGATAACTGTCCCGGGTTGGTCTTCATGGCTGGCCTGTGGCTGGGGCGTCGGCTTCCTGTTTACGCTGGTATTCTGCCCGGATGGCGTCGATTCTCTGCGGGGTCAAAGGTGCCAGCCGGAATATCACCTGCTGTGCAAGGCGATCGTCCATTTGCTGGCGCAGGGTCTCCTCTTCCCGCTGTCTTGCCAGAACGTTCGTTTCGTCGTACCGGTAACTTTCGCTGGTGGTCAGGCGTGTTGCGGCTACCATGGGAACCCGGTCTGCGCTGATCACCTCAAGGTCAACGGAGTGACGCAGGGTGTATTCTGCAGCCGCCGCCTGGGCCGTGATGGCACTTGCGCGACGGTCCCGCTCGAAGTTCTTCAACCGTAGAATGTAGTCGGCGTCCGCAACCGGCGCGAGGCTGACGTTGCCAAGGCTGAGCTGTTCCCGTAATGACCGGCAAAGGGTTTCGGGCACCTGTGATGAGCAATTCACGGCCAGCGGCTCAAGGGCTGAAGAAACCGGTGGCGCACCCCGCAACTGGAATCCGCATCCTGCAAGCAGCACCGCCATCACAGCAATCAGCATCAGGTTTGCCAGGGATTTCAGAGCGGAGTGCCGGAACATATCAGTTAGCCACCACGTTCACCAGTTTGCCAGGCACCACGATAACCTTGCGTACCGTTGCGCCCTCGGTAAAACGCATAACGTTCTCGTTCTCCAGCGCCAGTTTTTCCAGGTCCGCCTTGCTGATATCGGCAGGCACATCTTCCTTGGCTCGTACCTTGCCATTCACCTGCAGTACTACCTGGATCTGGCTGCGAACCATGGCGGCTTCATCGGCTTTTGGCCAGGCAGCATCAACAACTGGCTCCTCGTGCCCGAGCGCCTGCCAGAGGGTATGGCAGATGTGCGGAACGATCGGCGACAGTACAAGCACCGCGGTGTCCAGGGCTTCCTGGCGGACCGCCCGGGTCTGTGGTTCGTCACCCTGCAACTTACCAACATCGTTGAGCAGCTCCATCACGGCCGCAATGGCAGTGTTGAAGGTCAGCCGACGGCTGATGTCGTCACTGACTTTTGCAATGGTCTCGTGAGTCTTGCGCCGCAGGTTTTTCTGGTCATCGTTCAGGTCGGCAGCGTTCACAGCCGGCGCATCACCAGCCGCGGCGTGCTCGTTCACCAGGCGCCAGACCCGTTTCAGGAAACGGTGGGCACCTTCGACACCGCTGTCAGACCACTCCAGGGACTGTTCCGGGGGCGCAGCAAACATCATGAACAGGCGAACAGTGTCGGCGCCGTGCTCGTCAATAATGGCCTGGGGATCGATACCATTGTTCTTGGACTTGGACATCTTGGTGACGCCGCCGGATACCACCGGCTCGCCATCTTCCTTATGCACCGCCCGAACAGGCTGGCCCTTTTCGTCACGCTCTACGGTCACGTCGGCGGGCGAGATCCATACTTTGCCGCCCTTGCCATCTTCGCGGTAGTAGGTCTCCGCCAGGACCATGCCCTGGCAAAGCAGCCGGTTGAATGGCTCGGAACTGGTTACCAGGCCCACGTCCCGCAGCAGCTTGTGGAAGAAGCGGGCGTACAGCAGGTGCAGAATCGCGTGCTCTATGCCGCCAATATATTGATCCACCGGCAGCCAGTAGTTGGCGGCGGACGGGTCCAGCATACCCTGATCGTAATTGGGGCTGCAGAACCGGGCGTAGTACCAGGAAGACTCCATGAACGTATCAAAGGTGTCGGTTTCCAGAGTCGCCGGCTGGCCGTTAAATTCGGTCTTGCACCACTCGGGGTCGGCCTTGATCGGGGACTGGACACCGTCCATTTCCACATCTTCTGGCAGGCGAACCGGCAGCTTGTCATCGGGCACCGGCATCTCGGTGCCGTCTTCCAGTGTCATCATCGGGATCGGCGCGCCCCAGTAACGCTGGCGGGATACGCCCCAGTCGCGCAGGCGATAGTTCACAGTGCGCTTGCCGATTTTGTGTTCTTCCAGGTAGCTTGCGATTTCGTCGAAGGCTTCTTCGCTGGTCAGGCCACTGTATTTGCCCGAGGACACCAGCGTGCCTTTCTCGGTAAACGCCTCTTCCTGAACATCAATTTCACGGCCATCGCGGGCGGCAATAACCTGCTTGATGGGCAGCTTGTACTTGCGGGCAAATTCATGGTCCCGCTCGTCATGGCCCGGAACCGCCATCAGGGCGCCGGTACCGTAATCAGTCAGAACAAAGTTGGCGACCCAAATCGGAATCTCTTCCTGAGTCAGCGGATGGACAGCCTTGAAACCGGTGTCGATGCCGCGCTTCTCCATGGTTGCCAGCTCGGCCTCCGCGGTCTTGCTGTTACGGCACTCCTCGACAAACTCAGCCACATCGCGATGACGCTCCGCCGCCTCTTTGGCCAGAGGATGCTCTGCGGCTACGGCCATGTAGCTCACGCCCATCAGGGTGTCGGGGCGTGTGGTGTAAACGGTCAGGCCACTGTCACGGTCTTTAAGCGGGAAGGTCAGCTCGGTACCTTCCGACTTGCCGATCCAGTTGCGCTGCATGGTCTTGACCTGCTCGGGCCAGTCTTCCAGCTCATCCAGATCGTTCAACAGTTCTTCGGCGTAATCGGTAATGCGGATAAACCACTGGGGAATCTTCTTCTGTTCCACCAATGCCCCGGAACGCCAGCCCCGGCCGTCAACAACCTGCTCGTTGGCCAGAACCGTCTGGTCCACCGGGTCCCAGTTCACCGTGGACATCTTCTTGTACACCAGGCCCTTCTCATACAGGCGGGCAAAGAACCACTGCTCCCAGCGGTAGTAGTCCGGCTTGCAGGTCGCCAGCTCCCGGTCCCAGTCGTACCCGAAACCCAGCTGCTTGAGCTGGTTCTTCATGTATTCGATATTGGCGTAGGTCCACTTGGCCGGAGCAGTCTTGTTGGCAATGGCGGCGTTCTCAGCGGGCAGGCCGAAAGCATCCCAGCCCATGGGCTGCATTACGTTCTTGCCCTGCATACGCTGGTAGCGGGAAATCACATCGCCGATGGTGTAGTTACGGACATGCCCCATGTGTAGCTTGCCGCTGGGGTAGGGGAACATGGACAGGCAGTAGTACTTGGGTTTGCCCGGTTCTTCCTTAACCGTGAAGGTCTTGTTCTCTTCCCAGAAATTACGGGCATTCTGTTCTACGTCACGGGGATTGTATTGCTCGTCCATTCCTGCCATTACCGAAATTACCTTGTGTGGAAAAATAAAAGCCTGTGTCAAAATCACGTCCGGAGCGGGCCGAACATTCTAACGCACACTAGCCTTTACAGGTAGTCTGCCAATTTTCTGTTCTTGTGCCAGACTTATAGCTATGGGGAAGGTTCTGGCGGGTATGGCTCCCCGGGACACGCCGTGAATACGTCCGTGTAGGCTTGATCGCAGCATCCCTGCTGCTCACAGTCCCGGGGAGCCACACCCGCCAGAACCCCAAACAAAGTAAGTGGATCCAACAGGCGTGTTCCCGAGGTTTGGGAGACGTGGTGGGGGCGTTCTTGCCGGGACTGTCTGCAGCATGGATGCTGCAGTCAAGCGTACAGGGATGTATTTACAGCGCGTCCCGGCAAGAACGCCCCCAGCGCGGCTCTTGCACCCAGATTTGCGGTATCAAGGAGTCAATATGACACAACCAGAAAGAAGTCATCTCTCAGGCAAGGCACTGGAAGTTTACGACCGTATGCTGGAGCGGGTGAAAGCGCGTCTCCACGACCTGGAGGAAACGTCGCTCCAGACCCTTGAGGAAGAAGTGCAGAAGGCGGTCGAGTTTGAGTATGAGCTCGAGGAAATGACCCGCGAAGAAGCAGACCTTCTGGGTGCCTATCTTCAGCGGGATCTTGAACATCTTCTGCATTTTGTCGAGGAGACCGGCGAAGGCCTGAGTGAATGGTTGCAGCTTGATATCGCGCTGTTGGAGCACCAGTTGGCTGACAGTTTGTTATCGGTTGCTGATAAAACCGTCGTCGACTTCCTCGAGCTCAAACAGAAACTGGAAAACAAGGAAGTGGGCCAGTATATCTCGGGCGAGGTGGCCACCGCTGGTATGTTCCAGTGCCTCAACTGCGGGCACATGCGGTGTCTGACAGCCACCAGCCACCTGGAACCCTGTGAAGCCTGCGGCTCCCACTACTACGAGCGGGTTACGAGCCGCTGGCCGAAACAGGAGGAATGATCCGCTCCCGGACAAACACGATCAAAATAACTGCGAGGGTCAGGACTGGCCAGGAGCCTGTCTGCATGTAGGGCGTGCTGCCAGTGGCGGTGAACACCTCGCCGGTCAGGGTGGCGCGCTCGAACTGGGGGATGGTTTCGGTCAGCTCGCCCCGATTATTGATGATCGCCGTTACGCCATTGTTGGTGCCACGAAGCATGTAACGGCCGGTCTCCAACGCCCGCATTCTGGCGATCTGCAAGTGCTGCAGCGGGCCAATGGAATCGCCGAACCAGCCGTCGTTGCTGATAGTGAGCAGCAAGCCCGCGCCCCGGGCGTTGAAGGCCACGAAATCCGGGTAGGCGACCTCGTAGCAGATGAAGGGCATCACATTGACGCCATTGGCCTTGAGCGGATCCTGCCACTCCGGCCCCCGGCTGAAATCACTCATGGGCAAATCGAAGAAACCTATCAGTCCCCGCAACACACTTTGAAGTGGCACGTACTCCCCGAATGGCACCAGCTTTTGCTTGTGGTAGATGCCCTCGCCGTTGCCGATGGCCATGATGCTATTGTGAAACGTGAAATCTTCAATTCGGTCGCTGAATCCGTACCAGGGTATGCCGGTAATCAGGGTGCTGTTGTCACCCAGTTCTGTACTGATGTGGTCGATGATTTTACCGGCCTGATCCTGGGGGATGGGAATAGCGGTTTCCGGCCAGAGAATCAGATCCGTGTCCCAATGGTCTTCGGTCATGCTCAGATAGGTGACGATCTGGTCCTTCAGGAACTCCGGGTCCCATTTGATCTGCTGGGGAATATTGCCCTGCATGGCGGCAAAGGTTGTAGCGTCTTCGCTCAAATCTGTCCAGTCGAGGCGGTTCATGGCCGGGGCAACCAGCCAGGGAATCAGGGCAACAACGAGGGTAACGCCCGCAGCAACCGGTTTTAGGTGTTTCAGCAGCCACCAGCCGCCGTACAATGCGGCACCGGTGGCAGCAATCCAGAACGTGATGCCATGGACGCCGGTCAGAGGTGCCAGCCCGGCGAGCGGGCCGTCAGTGTGTGCGGTGCCCAGATACAGCCAGGGAAAGCCGGTGAGCAGCCAGCCCCGCAGCCAGTCGCCAAGAATCCAGATGGCCGGAAACAGGATCAGGCGCCGGGCAGGGCTGTCCTTGGCCAGTTTGCCCCAGAACCAGAAGGCCAGACCATGGAACAGCGCGAGGCCCGCCACGAACAGAACCGTCAACAGGATGGCGACGGGAATTGCCGTGTTGCCATGTTCGCTGATGCTGATGTAGACCCAGCTGGCGCCGCTCCCAAACAGCCCCAGGCCAGTAAGCCAGCCAGCCCGGAAAAGTTTCTCCGGTGCCAGTGGTACGGTAACCAGGAGGATCAGCAGGACCGAGACCGGGCCCAGCCACCAGAGGTTGAACGGAGAAAAGGTCAGGGTTTGCAGGGCGCCGGCAACCACAAGGGCGGCCGCGCCCAACCAGGCGTTGGAGGAAAGCGGGGTTTTCAGCGCTCTGGTGTTTGTGGCGTCACTGGTCACTTCGGGTTACCTGCAGCAGACGGATTACGCGGTTATCGGCGTTGGCAATGGTAAAGCGCAAGCCGCCGAATTCAACCGATTCGCCCCGTCTGGGCAGGTGTCCGAATTCCTTGAGAACCACGCCACCAATGGTATCGAATTCCTCTTCGTCCATTTCGGTTTCGAAGAACTCGTTGAAATCATCAATGGGCGTCACCGCTTTCACGGCGTAGCTGCCATCGCCCCGGGCCTTGATGTGGGTTTCTTCATCAAAATCGTGCTCGTCTTCGATTTCGCCGACAATCTGTTCAAGCACGTCTTCAATGGTGATCAGCCCGGCAGTGCCGCCGTACTCGTCCACCACAATGGCCATATGGTTGCGGTTTTCCTTGAACTCCTTGAGCAGCTGGTTCAGACGCTTGCTCTCGGGCACAAAGGTGGGCGGGCGCAGAATTTCCCGGATACGGTTCCAGTTCAGATCATTGTTCAGGGCCAGGGGAAGCAGATCCTTGGCCAGAAGAACGCCAATCACGTCGTCCTGGCTGTCCCCGATGACCGGGAAACGGCTGTGTGCGGAATCCATGATTTCGCCCAGAAACTCTTTGGGCTCCTGGGATGCCTTGACGGTGACCATCTGCGAACGGGGGATCATAATCTCATCGACCCGCATGTCGATCACCTGCATGGCACCTTCGATGATGCTCATGGCATCAACATCGATGATGTTCTGGGACTCGGCGTCCCGCAGGATTTCCAGCACGTCCTCGACGGACTCAGGCCCGCTGGAGAAGGCCTGTGATATACGTTCCAGCCAGGACTTGCCGCCCTGACTGCGACTCGACTGATCGTCGCTCATGAGTCTTGTTCCGTTTCCTCTGCTTCGTAGGGATTGCCAAATCCAAGCTGCGCAAGCAGCCGGATTTCGAGGGCTTCCATGACCTCGGCATCATCGTCTTCAATATGATCAAAACCCTGGAGATGCAACATACCGTGCACCACCATGTGAGCCCAATGGGCGTCCAGGGTTTTGTCCTGTTCCCTGGCCTCTGTCTCGACAACCGGCGCACAAATCACCAGATCTCCGGCCAATGGCACCGTTATACCGGCTGGCGCCTCAAATGGGAAGGACAACACGTTGGTCGGATAGTCCCGCCCCCGGTACTGATGATTCAAGGCCTGACTTTCTTCAGTTCCAACAATACGGACCGTCACCTCGGACGGATCCTCACCCTGCCAGGCCAGTTGCGCCCATTGTTGAACCTGCGACTCCGAAGGTATACCCGGCGCTTCAAAAACCTGTTGAAAATCCACAGTCAACTTGCTCACTGGCCAGTCGCACTCCCGTCATCAAAGGAATCGTAGGCTTCGACAATGCGCTGTACCAGCGGGTGACGTACCACATCTTTCGCTTCGAACCGGGTAAACCCGATGCCCGGCACCTTGCTCAGAACACTTGCGGCATGAATCAGCCCGGAATTCTGGCCGCGGGGCAGGTCTACCTGTGTAGTGTCGCCGGTAATAACGGCGGTAGAGCCAAAGCCGATCCGGGTCAGGAACATCTTCATCTGCTCCCGGGTGGTGTTCTGGCTTTCATCCAGAATGATGAACGAGTTGTTCAGCGTACGGCCCCGCATGAACGCCAGCGGCGCAATCTCGATCACGCTTTTCTCGATAAGCCGTGTGACATGGTCAAACCCCAGCATTTCATACAGCGCGTCGTACAGCGGGCGAAGGTACGGATCCACCTTCTGGGCCAGATCGCCGGGAAGGAAACCAAGCTTCTCGCCGGCCTCGACCGCTGGCCGAACCAGCAAAATCCGCTTCACCTGCTCGTCTTTCAGGGCCTCAACCGCGCAGGCCACCGCTAGCCAGGTCTTGCCGGTACCCGCCGGCCCGATCCCGAAGTTGATATCGTGGGTGCGGATATTGTGAACATACTTCTGCTGGTTCGCGCCCCGAGGCTTAGCCTGCAGCTTCGGCGTCTTGATAACCGTCACAGCGCCATCGTAGGGCACGTCCTCCGGCAGGCGCTCAAAGCCGGTTTCCCGGATAAAAAGATGCACAGTATCCGGCGGAATATCATCCGTGGCCTCGGTTTCCCGATACAGATGCCGGATAACCTCAACGGCCGCCGCCACATGCTCGGTTTCCCCTTCCACCCGAAAATGATGACCCCGCCTGCCGACTTTTACATGCAGGCGCTTTTCAATCATCTTCAGGTTTTCATCAAACTGGCCACAAAGCGTCGCCAGCCGACGCTGGTCCACCGGGTGCAGGTCAAATTGTCTGTGATCGTTGGCGTTCAAAAGTGCTCCGTTTTGGTTTGGGAGAACGAGTATCTGATGTTGGCGAAACGGGCGAGGGCCGGAAGGTGTTTCCAAAAAGCGCCCGTGAATACGTCCCTGTAGGGCTCGGTCGCGCCATCCCTGGCGCTCCACGTTTTTGGAAACACCTTCCGGCCCTCGCCCTGATCAATCTATGTGCAGGTCCGAATGTGAAAAAACAAGTAGTCTGGCTTCGCCCGAGGCGTAATCCGTAAAATTTCTTGGTTACAGGCACATTATTGGATTGCGACCCCGTCTAACCCTGCCCACGCATACGAAGCTTGCACCAGGCAGACGGCTGTGCAGCCGCCGGAGAGTGGTGGGGCTCCCCTCCCAAAAATGTCGGCGGCCAAGGATGGCCGACGCCAAGCGCACATGGATGTGCTCGTAGCGGTTTTTGGGAGGGGAGCCCCATCACTCGCCCCACTCCAAGTCTCAGACGAATACGAAACCAGGCCTAAAACAACTCCGAGCTCACAGGCACCCCGCGAAGAGAATTGGGATAGGCCTCCACAATATCGACATCAATAAAGTGCCCAACAACCTCCGGATTCTCATGCCGGAAATTCACGATCCGGTTGTTCTCGGTACGCCCCGCGTACTCGCCGGGGTCCTTCTTGGACAGACCAGTCACCAGAATCCGCTGGGTGCTGCCAACCATCTTGCGGCTGATATCCATCACATTCTGATTCAGGCGATCCTGCAGGATGCTCAGACGCTGCTTCTTGACGTCCATCGGCGTCTCGTCCGGCAGGTCCGACGCGGGTGTGCCCGGCCGGGCGCTATAGACGAAGCTGAAGGACATGTCGAAGCCGATGTCATTGATCAGCTTCATGGTGTCCTCGAAGTCCTTCTCGGTTTCGCCCGGGAAGCCGATGATGAAGTCCGATGAAAAACTGATATCCGGGCGAATCTTTCGAAGGCGCCGGAGCTTGGATTTGTACTCCAAGGCCGTGTGGCCACGCTTCATGGCGGCCAGGATACGGTCGGAGCCGCTCTGGACCGGCAAGTGCAGGTGGCTGACCAGCTCTGGAACACGCTCATAAACGTCGATGAGGGCGTCCGAGAACTCTACCGGGTGGGACGTGGTGTAACGGATGCGATCGATGCCGTCGATGGTGGCGATCAGTTCAATCAGTTCCGCCAGGTCCATGGTGTCGCCGTCGTGGGTTTCGCCCCGATAGGCGTTCACGTTCTGGCCCAGCAGGTTCACTTCCCGAACACCCTGGCTGGCCAGATGGGCAACCTCGGCGATTACGTCGTCGGCCGGGCGGCTAACTTCTTCCCCGCGTGTGTAGGGCACCACGCAGAAAGTGCAGTACTTGCTGCAGCCTTCCATGATCGAAACAAACGCGGAAGGGCCGTCTGCGCCGGGCTCGGGCAGGTTGTCGAATTTCTCGATTTCCGGGAAGCTGACGTCCACCACGCCAACACCGTTACCCTTCGCCCGCACTTCGGTAATCATGTCCGGCAGGCGATGCAGGGTTTGTGGGCCAAAGACCATATCCACGTAGGGTGCGCGGTCAATGATGGCCTGGCCTTCCTGGGAAGCCACGCAGCCGCCGACGCCGATGATCATTTCGGGCTTTTTGCTCTTCAGCTTTTTCCAGCGGCCAAGCTGGTGAAACACCTTCTCCTGGGCTTTTTCCCGGATGGAGCAGGTGTTCAGCAACAGGATGTCGGCGTCATCGGGTGAATCGGTCATTTCGACGGTTTCACCGGTTTTGAGCAGGTCTGCCATGCGGGCAGAATCGTACTCGTTCATCTGACAGCCGTGGGTTTTGATGTACAGCTTTTTGGCCATGGGTCTCACGTAATCTGGTGGATGGTGCGCCGGGAACTGGATGGTTGAAACGGGGCGCCAGCAAAAAGGAACTGCGTATTATAACGGGGTGCTTAAACTTCAACCACCTTTGTCTCGGCTAGTTGCTAGTCCGCTTGTGGTATTATTTTTGATTCTTTAAATCGACAATCAAGCCCGAACACGATCATGACCCCCGAACGCCTCGCCCGAATCAAACAAACCCTCAACACCCGGCAACCGGATCTGAGCGTCCTCACCGACCAGGTGCACAAACCCCGGAATCTGTCCGCCATCATCCGCTCCTGCGACGCATTTGGCCTTGCCAACATGCACGTGGTCTGGCCGAAGGAAGGCTTCCGGGCGTTTCGAAAAACCGCCGGTGGCAGCTACAACTGGGTCACCACCCACACTCACCGCAGCATGGACGAAGCGATTGAAAGTCTGAAAGGGCAGGGCCACAAGCTATACGCCGCGCAGCTTTCCGACCGGGCGATTGATTTCAGAGAGGCGGACTACACGGTGCCCTGTACTGTGATTATGGGTAACGAGGTGGATGGCGTTAGCGCCGATGCCGCGGCCCAGGCCGACGAACATATTGTGATCCCGATGATGGGGATGGTGGAGTCGCTCAACGTCTCGTCCGCCTGCGCCATTATTCTGTCCGAAGCCCAGAGACAAAGAAAACTGGCCGGTATGTTCGACAAGCGCCGGTTGCCGGACGACGAATACAACCGTCTACTGTTCCGCTGGTGCCAGCCCACGGTCAAACGCTACTGCGACGACCGCAACCTGCCTTACCCGCCCATCGATCCCGAAACCGGCGAATTGATCGACGGCGTGGGCTGGATGCAGGAGGTCCGCAAACTGCGGGCCAATCGCCGCAGACGGGACGACCCGGCAAATATTACTCCTCGCGAGCCTCAAGATACCGCTGAAGCTGCTCCCGCAAAGCCTTGGGAAGCCGGGTAATCGTCAACGCGTCTTTGTCACGGTCATAGTAAACCGCCTGATTCACCAGGTCGGATGAAAACGACACGCTCATGCCACCCCCGGAGCCGGCAATACGCACCAGCTTCTTCACCTTGCGATGGTCCGGGTGCAGCACTCCGCTTTCAGGCAGTTCGGCGGTTTTCGAGGCAAACTCCTTGAACCGCTGCGGCTCACTCTCGTCCAGATAGCCAGACAGCGCCTCAATTTCCACTGGCTCGCCCAGGGCATGCTGCTCCTTGCAGAACTCATAAGCCTTGTTGCGAACCTCGCCGGCTTTTTCGGGTTCCGAGGATTTCGCGAAGGCCTCCACGGCATCCAGAAAGGTCATGGTTTCCTTTTCCACATCCACCTGATTGGTAAACCCGCACAAACGAATAAACAGTTCTCCTGGCTCCCCGGTGCCACGGCCGTGGACCAGTGTCAGGTAGTTTTCCGCCGGGTTGTTACCTCGCCAGTCTTCCAGCTCGATGCGAACGGCCAGGTTCAAACGGGAAAGGCTGAGGACGTCTGTCGCATCCAGTGACTGGTTGCCATCGAAACGCATGGCACTGTCGGTTTCCAGAATAAACAGGTAAACAACCTCGGCGTCCGCCAGGGCATCGTGGACGACCATCAGATGGCCATCAAATTCTTCCTGGCTGCCGGTCAACAGCTCCTGCCATTGCCCAAACAGGCGGTCGGTCATGGCGCCGAAGGTTTGCTTGTCTTCCAGGTAGTCCTTCAACCAGGCGCTGAACGGGCACTCGCCCAGATCCTCAGAAAACCGGCCATACTTCTTACCAGGCTTGCTGTTGAACAGCCGCTTCATCTGCTTGTGCAGCCCCTCGTAATCGCCACCGGGCTCCTGCAGGGCCTCGCCGGTCACTAGGCGGGCAGGCTGGCCCGGCTGGTACTGGCTGGCGAAGGCAGTGCGGAGGTGTTTGATGGCCATTTTGGCTCCTGTTCGTTGTTTCGGTTAACTCAGAGAGGCGGGATTCTGCCACGATTTGGTGGCGGATTCATTGGTAGCCTGAAGGTTTGCGGGAGGGCCGCAGGGCAGGTCATTCTTTTTCTTACGAAAAAACAACTCGCTTCGCTCAAACATCTTTTTTCTAGAGAAAAAGAATAACCTACCCCACGTCCACGGGCCTTTCAGTGTTCCGCCAAAAAAGAACGGGTGGTTTACCGTGCTTTGGTTTTGGGAATTAACACCAAGGTATGTCGGCGACGGGGTGGGGGTATCTTTTTCTGCCGGGAAAAGATGTCTGAGCGAAGCGAGTTGCTTTTCACAAAGAAAAAGATACCCCCACCCCGGCGCCAGCCACCGAAGTAGGGATATCTCCAGTCAGTTCAAAGCTTAGACCCGCTTGCTGCGAATCAACTCCTGCACAAGTTTGCTAACAGCCTCAGGAATCTCCTGTTCGCTGTCTGCAGTTGCCCCCGCGTTGGCTACGTCAGTGCCGAGGTTAACGGCAATGGCAACCAATCCATGGGAGGTCAGAAGCTGGGCCACGCGGCGGCGTTCGTCAGCATCGCCGGCGTTTTCTTCGGTGACCACCACGGCCGTTTTGCCCTGGTCGAACAGCGCACGCTCAACGGCGAGGGCCAGTGCCGGCGCCTGTTTGCCATTGCAGGCAATGATCGCCGGCTTCTGGGCCAGGCGGCGTTCGCGTTCTTCTACCGAGACCGGATCGAGGGATTCGCCGGAATCAGCCAGGCCCGCAACCATCCCTGCGCCGATGGTGACGTTGGACAGCCGGTCGATCACGATGAAGCTGCCGGTGGCATGGTTTCGCTGGTAGGCGTCGAAGGCGATCGGCTGGTTCAGCGTCAGCTCACACAGACCAATTTCGTTCAGCTGGAGCTGGCTCGGGTTGGCCTGCTGTTCCAGGGTGTTTACGTCGGTCTGGTGGTGAATCTTTTTCACCGCGCCGGAGGTAAAGGTTGGTCCCAGCTTGATATCGTAAAGACGGCCGGTTTCCAGTGGCGCATCGGTCATCCAGACGATGTTGGCGTTGAAGCGGTTGCCCACTTCCGGCTCGTCCTCGACTTTTACCAGCATATCGCCGCGACTGATGTCGATTTCGTCGGTCAGGGTGAGGGTGACCGCCTGATCGATATAGGCCTCTTCCAGATTACCGTCGAAAGTTACAACTTCTTTGACTGTACTGGTGCGACGTGAGGGCAGGGCCATGACCTGTTCGCCCGGGCGGATCACGCCGGAGGCGATGGTGCCGCAGAAGCCGCGGAAATTGAGGTTCGGGCGGGTAACGTACTGAACCGGGAAGCGGAAATGCTCCAGATTCTTGTCCCGGCCTACTTCTACCGTTTCCAGAATTTCCATCAGGGGCTGGCCGGTGAACCAGGGCGTGTTCTCGCTCTTGTTCACCACGTTGTCGCCTTCAAGGGCGGACAGCGGCACGAAGCGGATATCCTTCAGGCCGAGCTTGGCGGCAAACGCCAGGTAATCGTCTTTGATTTCGTTGAAGCGCTCTTCGCTGAAATCCACCAGATCCATCTTGTTCACCGCCACCACAATATGGCGGATACCAAGCAGGGAAGCGATGTAGGAATGCCGACGGGTCTGGGTCAGCACGCCGTGGCGGGCATCGATCATCAGGATCGCAACCTGCGCTGTGGAGGCGCCGGTGGCCATGTTACGGGTGTACTGTTCGTGGCCCGGGGTGTCGGCAATGATGAACTTGCGCTTGTCGGTGGAGAAGTATCGGTAGGCCACATCGATTGTGATGCCCTGTTCCCGCTCGGCCTGCAGGCCGTCCACCAGAAGGGCGAGATCAAGTTTCTCGCCGGTGGTGCCCATCTTGGCACTGTCGGTTTTCAGGCTGGCCATATGATCTTCGTAGATCATCTTGGTGTCATGGAGCAGGCGGCCGATCAGGGTGCTCTTGCCGTCGTCCACGCTGCCACAGGTGAGCAGGCGCAGGAGCTCCTTGTTCTCGTGCTGTTTCAGGTAGGCCTGAATATCTTCTGCAATCAGATCAGACTGGTGTGACATCTTAGAAATACCCTTCCCGCTTTTTCTGTTCCATGGAGCCGGCTGAATCGTGGTCAATTACCCGACCCTGGCGCTCGGAGCTCTTGGCCAGCAACATCTCCTGGATAATGTCCGGAAGCGTGTTGGCTTCGGATTCGATGGCGCCCGTCAGCGGGTAGCAGCCCAGTGTTCGGAAGCGGACCGATTTCATCATCGGTTTCTCGCCTTCCTTCAATGGCATGCGGTCGTCGTCCACCATGATCAGGGTGCCATCGCGCTCAACTACCGGGCGTTCGGCGGCATAGTAGAGCGGAACGATGTCGATGTTCTCACGGTAGATGTATTGCCAGATATCCAGTTCCGTCCAGTTGGACAGCGGAAATACCCGGATACTCTCGCCCTTGTTGATCTTGCCGTTGTAGATGTTCCACAGCTCCGGCCGCTGGTTCTTGGGGTCCCAGCGATGGTATTCATCCCGGAACGAATACACGCGTTCCTTGGCCCGGGATTTTTCCTCGTCGCGGCGGGCACCGCCGAAGGCTGCGTCGAACTTGTACTTGTCCAGCGCCTGTTTCAGGGCCTGGGTTTTCATGACATCAGTATGCTTCGCGCTACCGTGAGTAAACGGCCCGATTCCTTGGTCCACGCCTTCCTGGTTGGTGTGCACGATCAGGTCGAGGCCAAACTTCTCAGCGACGTTGTCCCGGAACTTGATCATGTCCCGGAATTTCCAGGTGGTATCAATGTGCATCAACGGGAAGGGTGGTTTGCCCGGGTAGAAGGCCTTCAGGGCCAGATGGAGCATTACCGCGGAATCCTTGCCGATGGAGTACAGCATTACCGGATTGTCGAACTCGGCTGCCACTTCCCGGATGATGTGGATGCTTTCCGCTTCCAGCTGTTTCAGGTGCGTGAGGTTGTATGTGGTCATGATAATCCGTTGCCGCCGTGCGGGCCGTTTGGCTATGCGAATGAATACGGCAACTATACCAGAGGGGGTAAGGGCATAAGAAGACGGCCAACTAGACATTGGCGTTATAACAATATAGCAGTGGCGGGCTCTGGGCTTAAGGGAACCGTGGCTGGAAGCTCAGGCCGGATTGCGGGAGTCGGCCAACAACTTGGCGACGTAGCGGTCGACGTAATCGAAGCCGTTGCCTTCAAACTCTGCGAACTGGATGCCGAGCTGAAATTCATCCCGTGCGATACGTCGCATGTGGACAATATTGCCATCGGCAATAATAGAGACTGGCTGTGTGGCAACCACCGGTACGGCGAACCGCGTCTTCACGGCAATCCAGTTGCCGGGAGCCGGCGCCTTTTGCTCGGGGATGAGCTGCTTCACCGTTTCCTGGTTACAGGAAATCATCACGCCGGTGCGGGAGAGATTGGACACCGAACAGGTCAGGCAGCAGCCGTCCGGTTTCTCAATAGTAATGTCGGTGGCTACGTCCACCCGCTGTTGGTTGCGCAAATTCAGTTTGGCGGCGACAGGTTTCATGTTGACTCTTCTGGCGTGTCTGGTTGCAAATGAGGCTGCCTTTCCCATAAATCTCTTCCAGAAAAACACTTAAACGCATGAAAGTGTAGTTGTTTACTTTGTGATCAGCAAGAAGCCTGCCGTCTATAGTGGCAGATTTGTTAAATCTTTCTGAACAAGACGTCACAAATTTTGACGTCTGTCAGATTATTCCTATGGATTTGCTGGTCGGACTTTTGCTGCAGCCGGTCCCGTAGCTGGTGTAAAATACCGCCCTTCATTCATTTGTGGGCTCGCGCAGAGCTCCGGGAATTCCAAACCTTTTATGACAGATAACACCCAGAACCCCGTCGCTTCCGGTAACGGCAAAGTCGGTTTCATCAGCCTCGGCTGCCCCAAGGCTCTCGTAGACTCCGAACGCATCCTCACTCAACTGAGGCTGGACGGTTACGATGTCGTGCCCACCTATAACGACGCTGATATCGTTGTAGTGAACACCTGCGGCTTTATCGATGCCGCCAAACAGGAATCCCTGGATGCCATCGGCGAGGCCATCAGCGAAAACGGCAAGGTGATTGTCACCGGGTGTATGGGTGTGGAAGCCGACAAGATTCGCGACACTCACCCCGGTGTATTGGCCGTTTCCGGCCCCCACGCCTACGAAGAGGTGGTCGGCGCAGTTCATCAGTTTGTTCCCCAGAAGAAACAACACGACCCCTTTACCGATCTGGTTCCGCCCCAGGGCATCAAACTGACCCCGAGGCATTATGCGTACCTTAAAATCTCCGAGGGCTGCAACCACCGCTGCACCTTCTGCATCATCCCCTCCATGCGCGGCGACCTGGTCAGCCGGCCCATCGGCGATGTGATGGATGAGGCCCAGCGCCTGGTGGACGCAGGTGTGAAAGAGCTGTTGGTGATCTCCCAGGACACCTCGGCCTACGGCGTTGACACCAAGTACCGCACCGGCTTCTGGCAAGGGCGTCCGTTAAAGACCAAAATGCAGTCCCTCTGCGAAGCCCTCGGTGAAATGGGCGTGTGGGTGCGCCTGCACTACGTTTACCCGTATCCCCACGTGGATGACATCATTCCCCTCATGGCCGAAGGCAAGATCCTTCCGTACCTGGATATCCCGTTCCAGCACGCCAGCCCGAAAGTCCTCAAGGCCATGAAACGCCCGGCCCACGACAGCAAAACCCTGGAACGCATCCGCAAGTGGCGGGAAATCTGCCCCGAGCTCACCATCCGCTCCACCTTCATCGTCGGCTTCCCTGGTGAAACCGAGGAAGACTTCCAGTACCTGCTGGACTGGCTCGACGAGGCTCAACTGGATCGTGTTGGCGCGTTCAAATACAGCCCGGTCGAAGGCGCCAAAGCCAACGAACTGGAGGGTGCGGTTCCGGAGGAAGTAAAAGAAGAGCGCCTGGCCCGGTTCATGGAAAAACAGGCAGAGATCTCCGCTGCCCGCCTTCAGGCCAAAATCGGCCAGACGATCGACGTGCTGATTGATGAGGTCGATGAGGAAGGCGCCATTGGTCGCTCAAAGGCCGATGCGCCAGAAATCGACGGCATGGTTTACCTCAACGATGAGACCGACCTTGTGCCAGGCGAAATCGTTCAGGCGGTTGTTGAGCATGCCGATGAGCACGATCTTTGGGCTCGGCTTCTTTGATCGGCTTGGGCACCTAGCCTTCTGAATGTGGGGGTGGGCCTCGGCGGGGTGTGCCTCCCAAAAACCGCTACGAGCACATCCATGTGCGCTTGGCGTCGGCCATCCTTGGCCGCCGACATTTTTGGGAGGCACACCCCGCCAAGGCCTCAGAACTATCGGGGATAGGCAGCAAGCTTGTCCACTGAGCGCAGCCCAATTCAACAAAGCGTCAGACCAGTAGGTCGGATTAGGCGTAGCCGTAATCCGACAAAGGAGTCGGCCGTTCAAAGATGTCGGATTACGCTTCGCTAATCCGACCTACGGTGTGTTCTTGCCGGCGTTTCCTGCGGGGTATCACGCCGTGGCAGGTCACTTCTCCCGAAAATGTCTGTGGCCATGGATGGCCACAGCCAAGCGCACATGGATGTGCTCGTAGCGGTTTTCGGGAGAAGTGACCTGCCAGGGCTGCCCCCCGAACCAAACAGGCTAGGGCCGAAGCCAGAAACCACGACCCAAGCCAAAGGGGTCACCCCCCAAGCTTGCGAACAAGAATCTCATTGAACAGCTTCGGGTTCCCTTGACCCTTCGAGGCCTTCATCAGCGGCCCCATAAAGCCACCAAGCATCTTCTTGCGCTTCTTGGGGTCTTCTTCGTTCTGGTATTGCGCCACCTGATCCGGCATACCTGCCAGAACCTCATCCACCATGGCTTCCAGAGCACCTGTGTCAGACACCTGCTTCAGACCCTTGGCATCGATGATGGCGTCAACGCTGTCGTTCTCACCGGACCATAGCGCCTCGAAGACTTTCTTGGCGCCGGCGGATGAGATCGTGTTGTCGGCAATCCGTACCACCAGATCGCCCAGCTGAGCGCCGCTGATGGGCGAGTCGGCAACCGATTTCTCTTCCGCATTCAGGCGCGCAGAGAATTCGCCCTGGATCCAGTTGGCGACCAGTTTTGCGTCTTTGCCCTGGCTGGCAGCTTCCTCAAAGAAAGTGGCCAGTTTCGAGTCGCCGCTTAGCAGGCCGGCGTCGTAGTCATTCAGACCGTACTGCTCCATAAAGCGGGCTTTGCGAGCGTCCGGCAGTTCCGGAAGGCTGTTGCGAGCTTCCTCAATAAAGGAATCATCGATTTCCACCGGCAGCAGGTCCGGGCAGGGGAAGTAGCGGTAGTCGTTGGCTTCTTCCTTGGTGCGCATGGAGCGGGATTCGTCACGGTCGCCGTTATACAGGCGGGTTTCCTGCACTATGCTGCCGCCGTCTTCCAGAACGTCCATTTGCCGCTCGACTTCGTGGGCGATAGCCTGCTCCATGAACCGGAACGAGTTCAGGTTCTTGGTTTCGGTACGTGTGCCCAGAGTGTCGGACCCCTTCGGTTTCAACGAAATATTCACGTCGAAACGCATGGAGCCCTGGGACATGTCGCCGTCGCAGATGCCCAGGGATGTCACGATGCCGTGCAGCTTTTTCGCAAATGCTACGGCTTCTTCCGCGTTGTTCATGTCCGGTTCCGTGACCACCTCGATCAGCGGTGTGCCGGCCCGGTTCAGGTCGACGCCAGTCATGCCATGGAAATCCTCATGCAGGGATTTTCCGGCATCCTCTTCCAGGTGGGCGTGGTGAATGCGAACGCGCTTGGTCCCACCGTTCGGCAGATCAATATCCACGTAACCGGGACCGACAATCGGCCGCTCCAGCTGAGTGGTCTGGTAGCCCTTGGGCAGATCCGGGTAGAAATAGTTCTTCCGCTCGAAAACCGATCGGCGCTCGATCTCGGCGTTCACTGCCAGGCCGAACATGACCGCATAGCGGAACGCCTGCTCGTTTGGCACCGGCAGAGTGCCGGGCATGGCCAGGTCAACGGCATTGGCCTGGGTGTTGGGCTCGGCGCCGTAAGCGGTGCTGGAGCCGGAAAAAATCTTGGTCTTGGTGGCGAGCTGAACGTGAATTTCCAGCCCGATCACAACGTCCCACTGCATACTCGTTCTCCTGTCCCGGGCTTATTGCGGTTCACGCTGGTGCCAGTCGGTCACCTGCTGGAATTGATGGGCGGCGTTCAGCAAACGTGCCTCAGAAAAATAATCCCCGATGATCTGCAAACCCACCGGCAGACCGTCCACGAAACCAGCCGGTACCGACATGGCCGGAACGCCCGCCAGGTTGATGGCGATGGTAAACACGTCTTCCAGGTACATGGTCACAGGATCACTGGTCTTCTCGCCCTGAATGAAGGCAGGCGAGGGCGTGGTCGGGCTCATCAGCACGTCCACTTCCTTGAAGGCATTGATGAAATCCTGCTGGATCAGCCGGCGAACCTTCTGGGCCTTGAGGTAATAGGCATCAAAATAGCCGGCAGAGAGGGCGTAGGTGCCAACCAGAATCCGACGTTTCACCTCGGCACCAAAACCCTCCGCGCGGGAGCGGGTGTAAAGATCCAACAGATCCTTGGGATCCTCGCAGCGGTAGCCATAACGCACACCGTCAAACCGTGACAGGTTGGCGGAGGCTTCTGCCGGCGCAATCACGTAATAGGCCGCAATCGCCAGCTTCGCGTTGGGCAGCGACACCTCCTTAACGGTGGCGCCCAGCTTCTCGTATTCGGCTACCGCGTTGCGAACCTGCTGCTCCATCGCCGGGCTGAGCTGGTCGCTGAAGTACTCCTTCGGCAGGCCGATCTTCAGGCCCTTCAGTGGCTCGTTCAATGTGGCCGTGTAATCCGGCACCTCGCGGTCAATCGACGTTGAGTCCTTCGGATCAAAGCCTGCCATCACATTCAGCATCAGCGCATTGTCCTCTGCGCTCCGGGCAATAGTGCCGCCCTGGTCCAGGCTGGACGCAAAGGCAATCATCCCGTACCGGGACACCCGGCCATAAGTCGGCTTCAGCCCGGTAACACCACACAGTGCCGCTGGCTGACGGATCGAGCCGCCGGTATCCGTGGCGGTAGCCGCCGGGACCAGTCGAGCAGCAACCGCCGCAGCCGACCCGCCAGACGAACCGCCCGGCACTCGCTTGTTGCCCTCATTCAATCCCCAGGGGTTGGTCACTGCGCCAAAAAAACTGTTCTCGTTGGACGACCCCATGGCGAATTCGTCCATGTTGGTCTTGCCCAGGCACACCGCACCCGCCTGGCGGAAATTCGCCGTAACGGTGGCATCATAGGGCGGAACAAAGTTCTCCAGCATCTTCGAACCGCAAGTGGTCCGCACGCCGTTGGTACAGAAAATGTCCTTGTGCGCGAACGGAACCCCCGTCCAGGGCGTCGCATTCCCAGCCGCCCGCTGCTCATCCGCGACCCGGGCATCGGCCAGGGCCTGCTCTTCGGTCACGGTAATAAAGCTGTTGTACTTCGAATCTTCCCGCTTGATGCGGTCGAGGAACTCCTGGGTCAGCTCCACGCTGGAAACCTGGCCGCTCTCCAGCTCCCGGGAAAGCTCTGCTACGGATTTGTTATGCATGACTTGTCCTTTCACTCAATCACTCGGGGAACCAGATAAAGCCCGTTCTCGGTAGCCGGCGCAATCGCCTGGAACGCCTCCCGCTGATTGGTCTCGGTTACCTCGTCAGCGCGCAGGCGCTGGACCGCATTCAGCGGATGGGCCATGGGCTCAACCGAATCGGTGTCGGCAGCACCCAACTGATCCACCAGATCCAGGATATTTCCCAGATCCTTCTCCAGAGCCGAAACCTGCTCGTCATCCACACGAATGCGGGCGAGCACAGCGACTTTCTCAATGTCCTCACGGGAAATGGTCACGCATTGCCTCCCAGATAAATGAAATGTCGGTAATAAATCTTTAGAGATTGAAGGCACTTCTGAAGTTCGGGGCCGGTCGGAGATTCCCTTTCAAAACTGTTGAGGGCCAGGGACGGCCCGAAACAAGCCCACATGGGCGAAGCAAACGTTTTAGAAGCGAAGCTTCGCGTGCCGCGCCGCGACTGCAATCTGTGATTGCTGTCCGGACCCGCTTGCGGGTGCTCGTAGCGTGTTTTGAAAAGGATTCCCCGAATGGCCCTTCACCAAGGCCAGAAAACCAAAGCGAGTATGGTAACAGATTCGAACAATGGCGGGAGGCCCCAGCCCATAAGGTAAATGTGTGAACCGTAAGGCGTGAGGCCCGTTCGCGCCTTGCCTGCAGGGGTGCTCACTGCTAAAGTTGCCGCATCTTTTCTTTGCGACTGCAACTCTCAGGTTGAAACTACACGAATGTTGATAAAAAGACTCCGAGGCATCTTCTCCAGCGATCTGTCCATCGACCTGGGCACCGCCAACACCCTGATCTACGTGCGTGAGCGCGGAATCGTGCTGAACGAGCCCTCGGTAGTGGCCATTCGCACCAACAACTCCCAGAAAATGGTTGCCGCTGTCGGCGCCGAAGCCAAGCGCATGCTCGGCCGTACACCGGGCAACATCACCGCCATCCGCCCCATGAAAGACGGCGTGATTGCAGATTTTGTGGTAACCGAAAAAATGCTCCAGCACTTTATCCATAAGGTGCATGAGAACAGCTTCATTACCCCGAGCCCGAGGGTGCTGGTGTGTGTACCCAGCAAGTCCACCCAGGTAGAGCGCAAGGCCATTCGAGAGTCCGCACTTGGTGCCGGCGCCCGGGAAGTCTTCCTGATCGAAGAGCCCATGGCCGCCGCCATCGGTGCCGGCCTGCCGGTCGAAGAAGCCAGCGGCTCCATGATCGTCGACATTGGTGGTGGTACTACCGAAATCGCCATTATCTCCCTGAACGGCATCGTTTACGCAGAATCCGTGCGGGTTGGCGGCGATAAGTTCGACGAAGCCATTGTTACCTACGTGCGCCGCAACTACGGCAGCCTGATCGGTGACTCCACCGCCGAGCGAATCAAGCACGAAATCGGCTGTGCTTACGAAGGCCTCGAGATTCGCGAGATCGATGTTCGTGGCCGCAACCTGGCCGAGGGTGTCCCCCGGGCATTCACCCTCAACAGCGAAGAAATTCTCGACGCGCTGCAGGAATCCCTGGCGCAGATCGTTCAGACCGTCAAAAGCGCTCTTGAGCAGTCTCCGCCCGAACTGGCGTCCGATATTGCTGAGCGCGGTATCGTTCTGACCGGTGGCGGCGCACTGCTGCGCGGGCTGGACAAGCTGATCAGCGAAGAAACCGGGCTGCCGGTGATCATCGCTGAAGACCCGCTGACCTGTGTTGCCCGTGGTGGCGGCAAGGCGCTGGAAGTGATTGATCGGGGTGGCATCGGAATGTTCTCCCAGGAGGGATAATCCTGTGGGGAGGGCTCGCCATTAAAACCATCTTCGTCCAGGGGCCTGTTCCCGGCTTCAGACTCCTCATTGTTCTACTCGTATCGGCAGCCCTGGTGGTTGCCGATGCGCGTTTCGACAAGCTCTCAACCGTGCGAAGTACCATCGCAACCGGCCTGGCGCCAGTGTACTGGCTGGGCAATGCACCCTACGAGTTCACTGACTGGGTTGCCGGACTGTTTGAAAACAAACAGGATCTTCAGGAAGAGAACGAAGATCTCCGGGCCCGTTTGCTGATTCTCGAACGTCGTGCCCTGAAATACGCCGCTCTTGCGTCTGAAAACAACGAACTTCGCCGCCTGATGAACTCCTCCGAAGTGCTCGATGACCGGGTTATTGTGGGTGAGGTAGTCGGTGTCTCCCCGGATCCTTTTTCCCATGAAATTATCATCAACAAGGGTCGCAGCGACGGCTTGTCGGCAGGTCAGGCCATTCTTGATGCCCATGGTCTGATGGGGCAGGTGGTGCAGAGCAGCCAGATCACCTCTCGCGTGCTGCTGGTCTCCGACAGCAGCCACGCAGTGCCGGTGGAGGTAGTGCGCAACGGTTTGCGGGCAATCCTGCTGGGCACCGGCGATACCGATACCCTGGATCTCGTTCATGTGCCGGATACGGCCGATATCCGTGAAGGCGATCTGCTGGTCAGCTCCGGCCTTGGTGGCCGGTTTCCGAGGGGCTATCCGGTCGCCGAAGTCAGCCGCATTTCCAAGGAGCCGGGCGAACCCTTTGTGTCTATCGAAGCCACTCCCAAGGCGCAGCTGAACCAGAGCCGTCTGGTGCTGGTGGTTTTTCCTCCTGAGAACGCCTCTTTGGCAGAGGCCGAGACCGATGAGGGCGAGTCTGCTGCCAACGCTGGCGCAGAAAACAGCCAGGGAGGGCAGGACTGATGTTATCGGTAATCAGCTACCCGGTTTTCGTGCTCTCAGTGGTTGTTGCCCTGGTGTTCAGCATTTCCCTGTTCCCGATGGGGTGGTTCGAATTCCGCCCGGAGTGGCTGGGGCTCGTTGTTTTCTACTGGACATTCAGGGCTCCGGCCCAGTTTGGCATCCTGCTGGCGTGGTGCCTGGGCCTGCTGCTCGATGTGCTGGAAGCCACACCCCTTGGCGTGAATGCCATGGCCATGGCGCTGATCGCCTTTCTGGTACTCACCATTCATCAACGGTTGCGTATGTATCCGATGCCCCAGCAGTGCCTGATGGTGTTCCTGTTGCTGGGCATCAATCAGATGCTGGTGCATTTCGTGAAGCAGCTGCTGGGTGCCGACGATGCCGGTTTCAGCTATCTCTGGCCGGCCCTGACCAGCGCGCTGGTATGGCCGGTATTCTGTATTTTGCTGGACAACATTAACCGCAAACTGGGTTAGCCATGCCATCAATCATTCTCGCTTCGGCTTCGCCGCGCCGGGCGGAGCTGTTGCAGCAAATCGGCCTGAATTTCTCGGTTCGTCCTGCAGACATCGACGAAACACCAGAGCCCGATGAAACCCCGGAACACTATGTGGAACGATTAGCCCGGGAGAAGGCGCTGGCTGTGGCCGGGTCTTCGCCGGAATGCCTGGTTCTGGGGTCAGATACCTCCGTGGTGCTCGAAGGCAAAATACTCGGTAAGCCGACAGACCCGGCCGATGCCCGGGAAACGCTGGTCCGCCTCTCCGGTGCCACCCACCAGGTAATGACTGCCGTGGCGCTGGCCACTGAAGGGCAGTGCCAGTCGGTTCTGGTCATTACCGAGGTATGTTTCAGGGAGCTTTCTACTGTAGAGATCGAAGCCTACGTGGCCAGCGGCGAACCCATGGACAAGGCCGGAAGTTATGGAATTCAGGGCCTTGGTGGTATTTTTGTTAATGAGCTACGGGGTAGCTACAGTGCCGTGGTTGGTCTGCCGCTGCAGGAAACCGCCGCATTGCTGGCTGGTGCCGGTTACCCGGTCTGGAAAAACTGGCCGCGCAGTCTGGAGAGCCAAACATTATGAGTGAAGAGATTCTTATCAACGTCACCCCGGTGGAAACGCGGGTGGCCCTCGTAGAAAACGGCATGCTGCAGGAAGCCTACATAGAGCGTACCAGCAGGAAAGGCATTGTCGGGAACATCTACAAGGGCAAAGTAGTGCGTGTTTTGCCGGGCATGGAAGCGGCGTTCGTCGATATTGGTCTGGAACGGGCTGCATTTATCCATGCCTCCGATGTGGTTCCGAGTCAGTCCAATGGCGATGAGCCTGCCGACACCCCCAAAACCGTTCCCGATATCCGCAGTTTACTTCGAGAGGGGCAGTCCCTGGTGGTTCAGGTTACCAAGGACCCGATCGGCACCAAGGGCGCCCGCTTGACCACCCAGCTTTCAATCCCGTCCCGGTATCTGGTTTTCATGCCCGGTGTCAGCCACGTCGGTATTTCCCAGCGGATTGAGGACGACGCGGAGCGGGCGCGCCTGAAAACCCTGGTTGAAGAGGCAGCAGCGGAAGATGAAGACGTTCAGGGTGGTTATATTATCCGGACGGCCGCAGAAGCAGCCCCTCCGGAAGATCTGATCGGCGACATGGCTTACCTGCACCGGTTAAGCCAGTCCATCCATGAGCGGATTTCCCGGGTTCAGGCACCTGCCGTGGTCTACCAGGACCTGCCTCTGTTCATCCGCACAATCCGGGACCTGATCCGGCCGCAGACTGAAAAGGTACGCATCGACAGCCGGGAGAGTCATCAGCGGGTGATGGAGTTTGTCGAAGAGTTCGTTACGGAATTTGCCGACAAGGTCGAGTACTACCCGGGCGAGCGGCCCATCTTTGACTTGTACTCGGTGGAAGATGAAATCCAGAAAGCCCTGAGCCGAAAGGTCCAGCTCAAGTCGGGTGGTTATGTGATCATCGATCAGACCGAGGCCATGACCACCATCGATATCAATACCGGCGCGTTTGTGGGGCACAGGAACCTGGAAGAGACCATCTTCAAGACCAATCTGGAGGCCGCCAGGGCCATCAGCCGTCAACTGCGTCTGCGGAATCTGGGCGGCATAATCATCATCGATTTTATCGACATGGAAGACCCGGAGCATCAGCGTCAGGTGCACCGGATGCTGGAGAAAATGCTTGAGCGGGATCACGCCAAGACCAAGATCACCGGGGTGTCCGAGCTGGGCCTAGTGGAAATGACCCGCAAGCGTACCACCGAGAGCCTCGGCCAGGTGCTTTGTGAACCCTGCCCGATCTGCGACGGACGCGGTTTCCTGAAAACCACGGAAACCGTGTGCTATGAAGTTTTCCGGGAAATTCTCCGGGTCAATCGCGCCTACGATGCCGAAAGCTATCTTGTGATGGCGTCCCAGAGTGTGGTGGATCGCCTGCTGGATGAAGAATCCGACAACGTCGCCGATCTTGAAACCTTCATCAGCAAGACCATTCGCTTCCAGGTGGAGCCGTTCTACAGCCAGGAGCAGTACGATGTTGTTCTGCTCTGAGCCCGGGAAACTGCGCCGGTTACTGGATTAAGGGGCCCGGATGTCCTCTGCTGATCACGAACCGCCGCTTCCGGAGAACTTGCCTGAGAGCCCTCCGGTTCGGCTATTGGCGCGGCTGGCCAGCCTGATCTGGTGGATGCTGTTGGCGCTGCTGGTGCTCCTGGCCCTTTATGCCGGGCTCGGTCGCCAGCTGACACAGAATGTGGACAGCTTTCGCGATGATCTGGCTCGGGAGCTGTCAGATCGACTGGGCCATGATGTCAGTATCGGACGTCTTTCCTCCCAATGGTACTGGCTAGATCCTGCATTCACAGCCCGCGATATTCAGGTCAGCCATCCTGACACCGGCGTTGTTGTTGCCAACCTCCAGCATCTGAATATCCGCTTTGATGCGCTCGCCTCGTTGACCCGTCTGAGAATCGTCTTTGAGGATTTTCAGGCAGACGGCCTGGAGCTGACCGTCAATCAGGAGCGGGGTGGCGATGTCGCTGTCAGAGGGGCAGAAATACCGGAACCGGTGAGCAATCAGTTGCAGGAGTGGCTGGAGCTTGCCGGCAACTGGCTGTCTGACCCCTACGTGAAGATTACCCGCGTCAATCTGGGCATCCGGGACAATCAGGGCAATCTACGCCACCTGGATATTCCCCAACTGGACCTGGATTACCGCCGTGGGCTTTTCCATGCATCGGGCCGCGCCATGCAGTCGGGAACCACCCAGCAGCTGGCCAGCTTTGCCCTCGTAGGCCGGCACTTTTTCAGGGGCGACTTTACCGGTCAGCTGTACCTTGATGTGGATTCCGGCCGGCTGTTTGATGGACTCATCGACGAGTACCAGTGGCGGACGCTCCGGGTGGAGGGGTTTGATCTTGGCGGTGAGGCCTGGCTGACGTTCCGCAATGGCCTTCTGCAACAGGTGACCGGAACGGTTCAAACACCCTACCTGCAACTGGGTGTCGGGTATGAATCCCTGGCGCCCCTGGAAGACATCCAGGCAAGATTTGGCTGGCGTCGCCACGATACGGTGATGACCGATGAGACAGTGGTTGAGTCCGGCGCCTTAGCCCTCGGGGAGTGGCATCTGAAGCAGCTCCAATGGACCTGGGACGGGGACGTGGTTTCTCCCTTCAGTCTCCGCCTGGCACCCTCTGAAGGGGGTATGTCCGTCATTGCCGACGCCCTGCCGCTCGCGCCTACCCGCCGCCTGGCGGCCAGGCTCCCGATATTGCCGGAGCGTGCACTCAGAGCTTTGCGCAACTATCGGCCCGGTGGCTTTCTGGATCAACTGAAAATATTCTTTCCGGAGGGCACCCCAGAGGACTTTGAACTCTCGGGACGTTTGCGCGAGGTCAGCATCCGGGCCCACGGCGGTGCACCGGGCGTCGCCTCGGTCAACGGAGACATCTTTCTCGACCGACAAAAGGGATATGTTCGCGTTGCAGCCGGAGAGTCGCCTGCCTCACTCGAATTCCCGGAGCTTTTCGCTGGCGCGTGGTCATTTCCGAAACTGGACGGCCAGGTGGCATGGCAACTGGATGGCCCCATTACCCGCGTGTTTTCGGACGGTGTTCAGATGCGCTATGGCGAAGCCACAGAGCTCGACGGTGCTTTTGACCTGAGAATGGACCGCGAGGGCGAGGATAACCTTGGCCTCAGGGTTTCAGTAAAAAACGGCAACGCCGGAATGCTGGCGGATTTTGTTCCGGTCAAAGCCGTCGACCCCGGGCTATATGATTGGCTTACCACGGCCATTCTCGAAGCAGATATCACTTCGGGGACCTTCTTTGGCCACGGCCAGATAGGCTCGGATGCGCCGAAGGGGGCTTTTGTCACCTCCATGATCTATGAATTTGATCAGGCATCCGTCCGCTATGATGACGCATGGCCGGAAGTCACTGGTGCCCGGGGCAATGTCAGGGTTCACAATGGGAACACCCTGGTCCGTCTTGAAGCCGGCCGGACCGGGGGCCTGGATCTCGATCCCGGAACGGTTCGCGTGATTCCCTCCGATCAAGGCACCCGGATAAGAGTGGACACCTCGGCACTGGTGCCCGGGGAGTCGGTTGGTTACTGGATGGCAAACAGCCCGTTGGGTGATATGGCAGGGACAGAGGCCCAGAAGCTGCAATATGGTGGTGAGTATCAGCTGGATCTGGGCATTGATCTACCGCTGGGCTCGGAACAGCCGCCTGTGGTTGAGGCCAACATTGCCGTTGAGGAGGGCTCCGTAACCTATCCGGCTGCGGGGCTGGCCTGGCAATCGGTTCGTGGTGAGCTGGCCTATCACAGTGAAGACGGATTCTCGGGTGGTCCCCTGACGGCGGAGTTTTTCGGTGAGCCGGTAGCCATAGACTTCAGCAAGGCCCGCGCCGGCAATGCACTCAGCATCCGCCAGTCCGGCTCGCTCCCGGTACCCGGCGTGTTCGCCAAAGCAGGGCTGTCAACCGACTCCGGATTTGGCCTGCAGGGCAAGGTTGCCTATATCGCCGAACTGGATGTGGGGGCCCAGTCAACATCCGGCATTCGGGTGCGCTCCAGCCTTGAGGGCTTGTCGGTGGACTGGCCGGAACCTCTGTCAAAAGCGGCGAGTGAGGCCGCGCCGCTGCGGGCAACCATCAATCCATCGGCTTCTGGCGGTCTCGGCATTACCGGTGATTGGGAAAACCGGGCCACGTTCGATCTGTTGTGGAAAGAAACCGGATTCGATCTGCGCCTGGGTCGCCTTTATCTTGGTAACCAGGCGCTGACCGACATCGATATCAATGCGCTCGATCTTGATGACCGATGGGTGGTTAACACCCGTTCGCAACGCGCCGAAGGCCGGCTGGTAATCCCGCAGAACGGCGATACGGTGAAGGCCGATTTTCAGGTGCTACGGCTCGTTCGCAGCGAGACACCCAGTGATGATTCGCCCGAACTACTGACGCTGGAAGAGCAATTGGAAGCCTTCCGGGCGCTGGACATGGGCAGCTGGCCGGATATTGATGTGTCGATCGCTGAGCTTCAGCTGAACGAGGAATCCCTCGGTCAATGGGCTTTCGGGCTTCGTCCCGAACCCTTCCGGCTGAAAGTGAACGACATTGAGGGTCGCCTCAATTCCCTGACACTGCTGGGAGATATGACCTGGAGCATAGTCGGAGACCGCGAAACCAGCCGGTTCAAGGGTTCAATCACCGGCGGCGCCCTGGCGGATCTGAATGAATTGTTGAATGCAGAAATGCCGGTCACCAACGAGGGTACCAATATCGAGCTGGATCTGGACTGGCCCGGCCGCCCGGATGAGTTTTCCATCCCGGAACTCAGTGGCTCTGTAAGCCTGAGGCTGGATGAGGGCGTGATCCTTGAGCGAAACAACACGGCCCAATTGTTCCGGGTTTTCAATCTGCTGAACTCCGACACCCTCTGGCGCCGGCTGAAGCTCGACTTCTCTGATCTGTACGAACGGGGGGTGGCCTTTGACGCGATCTCGGGCAAGGCGCAGATCATTAATGGATTGCTGACCATGGATCCGGAGTTGCAGATTGTCGGCCCTTCGGGAGCCTTCAAACTTAGCGGCACAACCAACATGGCCAGGGAGGAGCTGGATATGCGGCTTGTGGTAGTGTTACCTCTGACCCAGAACTTGCCCCTGGCCGCTTTGCTTATGGGGGCCGGAGCGCCGATTGGCGGCGCCCTGTTTGTGCTGGACAAGATTCTGGGCGATCCTCTGAGCAAGCTGACCAGCGCAACGTACAGTGTGACTGGTACATGGGATGAGCCTGAAGTGGATCTGCAGCGGGTATTTGATACCGGCGAGTGATTTTTCTGTTCGGCAATAGTGGAGGCAGTTATGAGTAAGCGTGTTTCCAACCGGGTCGCAGCCATTCAGATGGTCAGCGGCCATGATATTGAGGCCAACCTGGCCGAAGCGGAAAAACTGCTGACCGAGGCCGCCGCAGAGGGCGCGTCTGTTGCGGTTCTGCCGGAAAACTTCGCGGTCCTGGCCACTTCCCAGATGATTGATTGTGGTCGCCGGGAAGCGGGCCCGGAACCCATCATCCGATCATTCCTCGCGGAACAGGCCCGAAAACTGGGAATCTGGATCGTTGGCGGATCAATGCCTGTGGCCAAGCGACCGGATGGTTCAGAGATCGGCGATCGTGTCCGGGCAACCTGTCTGGTGTTTGACGACCAGGGCAGGGAAGTTGCCCGCTACGACAAAATCCACCTGTTCGATGCCATGGTAGAAGACGCCCATGGTCAGTACCGGGAATCCGACACATTCGAACCTGGCGACCAGGTGGTGACCGTGGATACGCCCGCCGGAAAGCTGGGCCTGGCTATCTGTTACGACTTGCGCTTCCCGGAACTGTTCCGGTTATTGCGAGAGCAGGAAGTGGACTGGGTTTGCCTGCCGAGCGCCTTTACCTGGCAGACCGGCGACGCCCACTGGTATCCGTTGATCCGGGCGCGAGCCATCGAAAACCAGGTATGGGTAGTGGCGCCGGGCCAGGGTGGCCAGAACAGCGAGCGCCGGCGGACCTATGGCCACAGTCTGATCTGTGATCCCTGGGGCCGGGTGGTCACGGAAATGGGCGAAGGGCCGGGCGTGGTTGCCGCCGAGCTGGATTCAGATCAGGTAGCCAATCTGCGCACCCGTATGCCTGTGTGGGAGCACCGTCGGCTCAAAGGCTGATTCAAACGCTCACATGGCCTCGGCGTCGTCGATGCATTCGCGAAGATAGCGGAACAGTTTCCGGGCCTGGCCGGTGTTCTTCTGTTTCTCCACATCCTTCCGGGCGTTGCGGGCAAGGTTGCGCAGATGCTGCATATCGGCGCTGGGGCAGTAGCTGAAGAATTCGCCAACGACTGAGTCGCCCTCGGCAATCATTCGGTCCCGCCAGCGCTCCGCCAGGTGATGCCTGCGGGTGTGTTCCTCGCTACCGGCATCAAAGGCGTCTATGGCTTTCGCCAGGGCCTCGGGATCGTCCTCCTGGCGGATGACTTTGCCGATATATTGCAGGTGCCGGCGTTTGGCCTCGTTCTGGCGGATACGCCGGGATTCTTCTATCGCAGCGAGAAGGGTGTCGCTGATCGGCAGCGTTTCCAGTTGGTCGTTGCTCAGGTCCAGCATCCGTTTGCCGAGATCCTGCAGGGCGTGCATTTCCCGTTTCAGCTGGGATTTGCTGGGACCGTCGTATTCTGGTGTTTCGTTGTCGTCTTTCATAAGTTCAGCCTGATTGTCGGGTTACGCTGCGCTAACCCGACCTACAAAAAAAGAGCACCCAACCGTAGGTCGGATTAGCGAAGCGTAATCCGACACCCGATCAAGCATAGAAATCCGCGCCAACCGTAGGTCGGATTAGCGAAGCGTAATCCGACACATTGCTAGGCGTAGAAAATCGTCGCAAGGCCAAGAAAGGCCATGAACCCGACTACGTCCGTAACGGTCGTGAGAATCACGCTGCCTGCCAGGGCCGGGTCGATATTACGCGATTTGAGAAATAGTGGCAGAACCGTGCCCACCAGCGCCGCGGCAACCAGATTGATCACCAGTGCGGCGGCGATGATGGCACCGATCAGCACATCCTGGAACCAGAGCATCGCGGCGCCGGCTACAACGGCGGCCCAGAGCATTCCGTTCATGATGCCCGAGAGGAACTCCCGGTTCAGCAACCAGCGGACGTTGGCACCGCTGATCTGCCCCACAGCCATGCCGCGGATGACGAGGGTAAGGGTCTGACTGCCCGCAATGCCGCCCATGCTTGCGACGATGGGCATTAGTACCGCCAGGGCCACGACCTTGGCGATGGTTTCCTCGAATAACCCGATCACAGCCGATGCGATCAGGGCGGTGATCAGGTTGATCCCCAGCCAGATGGCACGGCGGCGCGATGTCTTCCAGACCGGCGCAAAGGTGTCCTCGTCTTCGTCCAGACCCGCCATACTCATCAGTGAGTGGTCCGCATCCTCCCGGATAACGTCAACCACGTCATCGATGGTGATGCGCCCCAGCAGTCGGCCTTCCTCGTTCACCACCGGCGCCGAGATCAGGTCGTAGCGTTCAAACAATGTCGCTACCTTGGTGTCGGAGAGGCTTACGGGAATAGGCTCGATGTCGGTATCCATCACTTCCCGCACGGTGGAAGCGGGGTTGGATACCAGCATTTTGGTAATGGGCAGCATGCCAATGAAATCATCCCGCCGGCTGACCACGATCAGGCTGTCGGTCATGGGTGGCAGGGTGCGGTGCCTGCGCAGGTAACGCAGTACAACGTCAATGCTGATGTCCGGGCGCACCGTAATGGTGTCCGTGTTCATCAGGCCGCCTGCGGTGTCCTCCGGATAGGAGAGCACTTCCTCCACCCGCTGGCGGTCCTGCTCGTCCATGGTGTCCAGTACTTCCTGGATCACCGTGTCCGGCAGTTGCTGCAGCAAGTCGGCCAGGTCGTCCGACTCGAAATCCTCGATAATATCCGCCAGTTCTTGGGCGTTCAGCTGGCTCAGGAAGTAACCACGGATATCGTCGCTCAGGTACTGGAGGACTTCCCCTTCCAGCTGCTTGTCGACGAGGTTCCACAGCAGGGCACGCTGCCGGGGCGGGGAGGATTCCAGCAGATGGGCAATATCACTGGGGCTCAGGCCACCGTTCAGGATGCGGGCAACCTGCTTCAGTGCGCCACTGTCCAGGGCTTCGCTCAGGGAGCGAAGGCGCTGGCGGGCCTGGCTTTTTTCCAGAATATCGGTCATGAATCACCCGGCGTCAGAAAACGCCTGTATTATAGCGGAGTTAGGCGCTATCGGTGAGAAAGAGTTGTAGGTGAATGCCGTACGGAAGGGGGATTACTCGCCCTCGCCGAAATAGTCGTTGATCAGTTCAACCAGTGCCTCAACGGCCTGTTCCTCGTCCGGACCGTCGGCAATTAGCTCCACATCGGTTCCCTGGCTGGCTGCCAGCATCATCACCTGCATGATGTTCTTTGCGTCCACATCCCGGCCCTTGCCGCTTATTCGCACGCTGCTATCAAACTCGGACGCCGTGGCAACCAGCTTTGCGGTGGCGCGCGCATGCAGGCCCAGTTTGTTGATAATGGTAATCGGGCGGCGAATCATGGTGCGATCAGATCTCTTCCCGGGTCTGCAGGTGTGGCAGTTCGGTATGGCGCACCTGCACATTGTTGTAACGTTGCCGGAAGTGCTCACCCAACTGCTCGCACACATACACCGACCGGTGCTGGCCGCCGGTACAGCCAATGGAAATGGTCATATAGCTTCGGTTGCTGTCTGCGAAGGAAGGCAGCCAGGTATCCAGAAATGCCTTCAGATCATCAATCATTTTCCGGCTTGCCGGTTCTTTTTCCAGAAATTCGATCACTGGCTGATCCGTACCCACGTATTTCCGGAGGCTCGTATCCCAGTAGGGGTTCGGCAGGCATCGGACATCGAATACGTAATCGGAATCCAGCGGAACACCGTGTTTGAAGCCGAACGACTGGAATAGCAGGGCCAGTTCCTGGTCTTTCCGGCCAACCACCCGTTGCTTCACCATGTCCCGGAGTTCGTACATGGACATGCCCGTGGTGTTCACATACAGGTCGGAAAGCTTGGAGAGCGGCTCAAGAAGCTTCTTCTCGCTGGTAATGGCTTCCCGCAGGGAGGTCCTGTCGTCACTCAGCGGATGCTTTCTGCGGGTGGCATGGAAACGCTGAAGCAGAGACTGCTCGTCGGCATCCAGGAAGATAATTTCAACGGTAACCCCGGTCTCCTGAAGGCGTCGGTAAATTTCTTCGAAATTGGCCAGTTCACCGGAAAGGTTGCGGGCATCGATACTGACGGCCATCTTGCCCAGCCGGCCAGGCTTGGTCTGGCTGGCCGCTTCCCGGGTGAGGGGGAAAAGCAGGCCAATGGGAAGATTGTCGATACAATAGAACCCGAGGTCCTCCAGCACATGAAGCGCGGTACTCTTGCCTGAACCAGACCTGCCACTGACGATGATCAGCTTCATGACCAAACTACCTCCACTGCAATGAATATCAGCCGCCTGAGGCGGTCATGCGCTGGTACAGCGTGCTGGCGTCCTCGCATTGCCGGAGGCGATCACAGAACGACCGCTCATTGAACTTCTCCGCCAGTTGGCTCAGCAGCTCCAGGTGTTCGCTGGTTGCCTCTTTTGGGACGATCAGGGCAAAAATCAGATCCACCGGCTGATTGTCGATAGCATCGAATTCAACGCTTTCTTCAAGCGTCATCAGTACGCCCACCACGTGATCAAGGCCTTCCAGGCGGCAGTGGGGAATGGCGATTCCCTGGCCAATGCCGGTGCTGCCCAGGCGCTCACGGGAAATCAGGTTGTTGAAAAGCTGGGTCTCGCTGAGCGTGTTGTCCTGATGGTTTATCTGCTCGGCAATAAACTCCAGGGCCCGTTTCTTGCTGGACGCAGCTACCCTGCAGAGGGTGAGCTCCGGCGCAAGAATGTTGTCTATGGTCAGGGATGTGTCGCTCATGGATCGACTGCGTTTCCGTTAAAAAAAAGGCTGCGACATGTTGCTCATGTCGCAGCTCGATTAGATGAATTGCATGAAAACAGCCAGTTAGCGAGAGCCGTTTCCGTGCATCCGGTCTACATTCTTTTCCTTGTGCTTGAGAATCTGGCGGTCCAGCTTGTCGATGAGGGCATCGATGGCTGCGTACATATCCTCGTTTTCTGCCTTTGCGTGAATCTCACCACCAACCACATGCAACGTGGCTTCCGCAATCTGACGCACCTTTTCCACTTCCAGGGTCACCTGGCAGTTACTGATGTGGTCAAAGTGACGCTCGAGCTTTTCGAACTTCTCGGAAACATAATCCTTCAGTGCGGGAGTCAGTTCTACGTGATGGCCTGAAATATTGAGTTGCATAGGCGTCTCCTGTTGTCATCATGCCGGCTCCCGGGAGCCGGTCTGGGTGCTGGCGCATTGTGCGCCGGCGAATACGGTGTTGCGTCCCGCCCCGGGGTATTCAAACCAGCCGCTTGCGCTCGTTGGACGGCGGAATGTGCATGGCCTCCCGGTACTTGGCAACGGTGCGTCGCGCAACCTTGATTCCCTGTTCCCCTAGCATGGCTGCAATTTTACTGTCGCTCAACGGCTTTTTGGGCGTTTCCGCCGCAATCAGTTTCTTGATCATCGCGCGTATGGCCGTGGAGGAGCATTCTCCACCCTCGTCAGTGCTGACATGGCTGGAGAAGAAATACTTCAGCTCGAAAATGCCCCGGGGCGTATGCATGTATTTCTGGGTGGTTACCCGTGAAATCGTCGATTCATGCATTTCTACCGCCTGGGCGATGTCCGAGAGGATCAACGGCTTCATGGCTTCCTCGCCGTGATCCAGGAATCCCTGCTGGTGCTCGACAATACGGGTCGCCACTTTCAGCAGGGTCTCATTGCGGCTCTGCAGGCTCTTGATAAACCATTTGGCCTCCTGCAACTGATCACGCAGGTAGGTGTTGTCTGCACTGCTGTCCGCACGCCTTATAAGTGAAGCATAGCTGGCATTGACCCGGATGCGTGGTGCAATTTCCGGATTCAGTTCAACGCGCCAGCGGCCATTGTGCTTGCGAACGATGACATCCGGAATGACGTAGTCGGGTTCGGCGCGGTCAATGACGTCACCCGGCCGCGGGTTCAGACCGGTGATCAATGCCAGGACTTCCCTGAGCTGATCCTCTTTCAGGCGGCTGCGGCGCAGCAACTGTGCGTAGTCCCGGTTGCCCAGCAGGTTAATGTAATGGGTGATCACCAGTCGCGCCTGGGCCAGCCAGGGCGTGTCTGGCGGCAGCTGGTTGAGCTGGATCAGCAGGCATTCCTGAAGGTCCCGGGCAAACACACCGGGCGGATCAAAGTGCTGCAGGCGGTGCAGGACGGCCTCCACTTCATCCAGTTCAAGAGGGTCTTCCTCGTTCTCATCCAGCAGTCCGGCGTGGATTTCCTCCAGCGGGCTGGTGAGATAGCCCCGCTCATCCACCGCGTCCATCAGGGCATGGGCAATGGCCTGGTCCCGTTCACTCAGCGGGGTCAGATTGAGCTGCCATTCCAGGTGATCCTGAAGTGTTTCGGTGGGCGAGTTTCGGGTTTCGAAATCGTGATCGTTTTCGTCGTCATTGCGGGCGGCCGGGGCGGGTGCAGACTGGTATATGTCGTCCCAGGCAGTGTCTACCGGCAGGTCGTCCGGAATGTTGTCCGGGATGTCGTTTTCAGAAGACCAGTCCGGGCCGTTTTCCGATTCGTCCCAGTCGCTGGACGGTTCCGGCGCGGTTTCAGCAGCTGATTCGGTGGCGTTGGCTTCGCGCTCATCGTTCTCTGTAGCTGCATCGTTCTGATCGTCGTCCTCGGAAGTCTCCAGCATTGGGTTTGATTCCAGTGCCTGCTGGATTTCCTGCTGGAGGTCGAGGGTGGAGAGCTGGAGAAGCCGGATAGCCTGTTGCAGCTGGGGCGTCATGGTCAGGCTCTGACCCAGCTTTAACTGTAAGGAGGCTTTCATAACCATGGTTCAGGATCCGTCACTCATCAGCGCTTTGTGTCATAAGTCGTGAAAAAATCTATATATGCCGGTTACTTGCCGTAGTTTTATTTTACCCTAGCAAGTTCTTTGCCGAGTTTACTTGCTACAGATCATCAAAACAATGAGCCATTCGGTGTCACAGCCTGAATTCGTCGCCCAGGTAGACTTCCTTGACTTGCTGGTTGGCCAGGATCGCATCGGCATTGCCAGAGGCGATGATATGGCCGCCGGACACAATGTAGGCGTTTTCGCAGATGTCCAGGGTTTCTCGCACGTTATGATCGGTAATCAATACTCCGATACCTTTGTCCCGCAGGTGCCGGATGATGTGCTTGATATCACTGACGGATATGGGGTCGACACCGGCGAAGGGTTCATCCAGAAGAATGAAGGCCGGTTCCATGGCCAGCGCCCGGGCAATCTCTACCCGTCGCCGTTCACCGCCGGACAGGGCCATACCAACGCTGTCCCGGATGTGGGTTATGTGGAACTCCTCCAATAACTCCTCGAGTTTTTTCTCCCGCTCGGCCTTGCCCATACCCTGGCGGGTTTCGAGGATGGCCATGATATTGTCGCGTACCGACAGTTTGCGGAACACCGAGGCTTCCTGGGGCAGGTAACCAATACCCTGGCGGGCTCGGCCGTGCATGGGCAGGGGCGTAATATCCCGGCTGTCGATCGTGATACGGCCACGATCAGCAGGGACCAGCCCGACGATCATATAGAAGCAGGTGGTTTTACCGGCGCCGTTGGGGCCAAGCAGCCCGACAATTTCCCCACTGCGGATTTCCAGGGAAACGTCGATTACCACTTTTTTCTGTTTGTAACTCTTTGCCAGATTACTGGCTCTCAGAACTGCCATCGGTTTCCTGTCTATCAGTGCGTCTGTCGGCGCTGCGTGGCTGAATCACCATCTCGACACGGCCGCCACCCTCGCCAGCGTCTGCCCCGCCTTCAGCGGTGACAACCCGACCAGCGGTATCATAGTGAATGACGTCGCCACGGAACAGGTTGCCATTCTGCTCGATGACTGCTTCCCGTTCAAAGGTCAGTCGGCTGTCTGTAGCCGACCAGGTAATGTTCATTGCACGGGCATCGGTTTCGCTCTCGCCATCCCGCGCCGGCTGCCGGTACCTGGCAGGAGTGCCAGAGGCTTCGATCCGGCTCAGGCCGTCTTCTGTGCGATACAGCACCACACGGTCCGCACTCAGGCGGGTGTTGCCCTGCTCGAGCTCCACAGTCCCGGTGTAGGTGGCAATACCCTGGCCGTCATCCAGGCGGGCATTGTCGGCGGTGACCTTGATGGGGGTGTCGGAATCAAGATCGAAAGCGGCCGCCGGGCCGATCATTGCGACCGTCAGCAGAGCGGCCAGCAGGCTCCGGTATCGGTTAGTTTCCGGTTTCATAGCGTCCTTCCACCTGGGAGTTCAGTTCCAGAATCCGCTCGTCTATCCACGCTTTCATGCCCGTGGCCCGGGTAATGCCGGTAACGTCGCGTATTTCTACGGGTGCGTCTGTATAAACCATGCCCCGGTCGTTATCCAGGGTCAGGCTTGATGTTGTCAGGGTGGCGTCCCGTTCGCCAATAGTGCGCTGAATCCGGACATTGTCCGTCAGGTACACCAGATTCTGGTTCTGCAGCAGGCTGCCATTCTCGGCTTCAACAATCCAGGGCAGGGCACTCTCGCCGCCATAAAGTTCGGCGCGGGGAGATTCCATGGTGGCCAGGTTACCTTCCTCGAACTGTTCAATGCGGGGGCTGGAGAACCGGATCTTCAGGTTGCCCGATTCGTTGAAGGATGTGTACTTGCCATTCACCACGAAGCCGTCTGGCTCGGCATCGCCTCGCAGCGCCGCGGCATCATCATCAATGACCGGTGGCTCATCGCTTTGCCAGAGCAAAAAGACCGCTGCCACCACGGTGCCGGCGAGTGCCAGTGTTCGCAGCCAGGGCCGGTCCGGGAGCCAGTTCATGCCTCGGGCTCCAGGTAGGGCGCAAGGGCAGAATCAAGCTTGCCATGGGCAGTCAGCAGCAGGTCGCAGGCTTCCCGCACCGCCCCTTCGCCACCCCGGGCATGGGTGCAGTAGTCGGCATGTTGCTGCACCAGCCAGTAGCCATTGGGCACGGTGATGCCGAGCCCGGCGAACCTCAACGCCGGCAGGTCTGGAAGGTCGTCGCCCATATAGGCGATGGCTTCGGGGCTGATATCCATGGTGCTGACGAGTTCCTGCAGGGCTACTTTCTTGTCCTCGCGGCCCTGCATCAGGTGCGGGATGCCCAGATCCCGCATGCGCTTCTCGGTCAATGGCGACCGGCGGCCGGTAATAACGGCCACGGTAATGCCGGCTGACATAAGCTGTTTCAATCCCAGACCGTCCAGAATGTTGAATGCCTTCAGTTCATCACCGTTGGCGCTGAAGTAAAGCTTGCCATCGCTCATGATACCGTCGACATCCAGGGCAATCAGGCGGATTTTGGCGGCTTTTGCCAGCAGGGAGTCCGGCCATTGGTGCTTCATGTCAAATAGCTCCTCATAGCCCCTAGATTACGCCGGCCCGTAGCAGATCGTGCATATTGATGGCGCCAATGAGGGCGCCGCCATCGTCCGTTACCGGCAGGGCGTTGATCTTCATTTCCTCCATGATATTCAGCGCTTCCGCCGCCAGGTGGTCGGCCTGGATGGTTTTGCCATTCCGGGTCATCACCTCATTGATAGGCGTATTATGGATATCCACCGATCGATCAAGAGTCCGGCGCAGGTCACCGTCCGTAAATATTCCGGTAAGAGTGCCTTCTTCGTTGACAACGGTGGTCATGCCGAGGCCTTTTCGGGAGATCTCAAGAAGTGCGCCACTCAAGAGCGTTCCCTCATTGACCACCGGAATCTGGTCACCGGTGTGCATGATGTCGGACACCCGGAGCAGCAGCCGGCGTCCCAGGCTGCCACCGGGATGGGAGAACGCAAAATCCTCGGCACTGAAGCCGCGGGCCTCAAGCAGGGCGACTGCCAGTGCATCGCCCATGACCAGGGTGGCCGTTGTTGAGGAGGTGGGCGCCAGGCCCAGGGGGCAGGCTTCCACCATGACACTGACGTCCAGGTTGGCGACGGCTTCCCGGGCCAGGGTGGAGTTGGAATTGCCAGTCATGCTGATCAGTGGGGCGCCCATGCGTTTGATCAGCGGCAGAATGGTGATCACCTCGCTGGTGTTGCCGCTATTGGAAATGGCGATCACCACATCCTGAGGCGTGATCATGCCCATATCGCCGTGGCTTGCCTCACCGGGATGCACGAAAAACGATGGTGTGCCGGTACTGGCCAGGGTGGCAGCAATCTTGTTGCCAATGTGGCCGGATTTCCCCATGCCGGTCACGACCACGCGGCCCTTGCAGTTCATGATAACTTCACAGGCCCGCGTGAACTGGTCGTCGATCCGGCCCTCAAGGGCATCAATGGCGTCGCGCTCGATGCGGATGGCGCGGATGGCAGAAGATCGGAAATCGCTGGGAGTCTGTTCGGTCATCGGGCTTTCGGCCTGGCTGTCGGGACATTTAAAAAGTTGGGCAGAGTATACCATTTTCACCCGGCAACGATGCCCGGTTACTGAAAGTTCAGTCAAACTGATCATTGCTATCAGGACATTTTGCGCTCTTTGGATTGAGCTCGGGCGCTCCTTGGCATAATGTAGCCCCTCTTTAAAAGGTAAGGACTATGGATTCACCGGCTTACATATCGCTCAAGGATGTCGTGTTCTCCCGCTCCGGGCGCCGTATCTTCGACGGTGTCAGCCTGGATATTCCCCGTGGGGAAATTACCGCCATTATGGGCCCCAGCGGAACCGGCAAAACCACACTGCTGCGTCTTATTGGCGGTCAGCTCAGGCCGGATTCCGGCAGTGTTGTGGTGGATGGTCATGAGGTTCCGAAGCTCAAGCGCAAGGCTCTTTACAGTCTTCGGGAAAAGATGGGCATGCTGTTCCAGAGCGGGGCCCTTTTCACCGACCTGAGCGTGTTCGAGAATGTGGCCTTCCCGCTGCGGGTGCACACGAAACTGCCGGAAGACATGATCCGCGACATAGTTCTGATGAAACTGGAGGCCGTTGGTTTGCGTGGTGCCCGCCAGTTGATGCCCTCGGAGTTGTCCGGCGGCATGACCCGCCGGGTGGCCCTGGCCCGCAGTATTGCCCTGGATCCGGAGCTCATCATGTACGACGAGCCATTTGCCGGCCAGGACCCGATTGCCATGGGCGTTCTGGTAAAACTGATCCGCGATCTGAACAGTTCCATGGGGCTGACCAGCGTCCTGGTCTCCCACGATGTTCCTGAATCCCTGAGCATCTGCCATTACGCCTGCATCATCTCGGACGGCAAGGTAATTGGTGAGGGCACGCCGGAAGAGTTGCGGGCGCATCCTTCCGAGCAGGTCCAGCAGTTTCTCCAGGGGCAGCCGGATGGCCCGGTTCCATTCCATTACCCAGCCGAGGGCGCCGCCCAGGACTTCGGGTTGTCCGGAGGTGTGTCTTGATCGAGAGAATCGCGGCATTTGGGCGTCTCGGGCTTGATATTGTTTCGTCATTCGGCCGCTCAGGTCGTTTCCTGGCGGGCGTTCTGGGCGGTGTGCCCAGGCCTGCGACCGGTTTTCCGCTTCTTCTGAAGCAGCTGTACGCCGTTGGCGTGCTGTCCCTGGCCATAATTGTGGTGTCCGGTCTGTTTATCGGCATGGTGCTGGGGCTGCAGGGGTACACGATCCTCAGCGATTACGGCTCTGAAGCGGCCATTGGCCAGATGATAGCCCTGACCCTGGTGCGCGAACTTGGGCCCGTGGTGACTGCGTTGTTGTTTGCGGGCCGGGCGGGTTCGGCGCTGACGGCAGAGATCGGTTTGATGAAGGCCACAGAGCAGCTGTCCAGCATGGAAATGATGGGCGTGGACCCACTGCGGCGGGTCATTGCGCCCCGGCTCTGGGCCGGGTTTATTGCCATGCCGGTGCTTGCGGTGATTTTCTCGGTGGTCGGCATCTGGGGCGGTATGCTGGTGGGTGTAGACTGGCTGGGCGTGTTCGAAGGCTCCTTCTGGGGCAACATGCAGTCGTCGGTGGATTTTGTCGATGATGTCCTCAACGGCGTCATCAAAAGCGTTGTTTTCGGCTTTGTCTGCGCCTGGATTGCGGTTTACCAGGGTTATGACTGTGTGCCGACATCGGCAGGTATCAGTTCGGCGACCACCAAGACCGTGGTGTACTCATCGCTGGCGGTGCTGGGGCTGGATTTTGTTCTGACCGCTGTCATGTTTGGCGATTTCTGAATCATCGATTAACGAGATAATACCGGAGCCGGAAATGGCACAGAGAACCACTGAAATTATCGTCGGCCTTTTCATGATCGCAGGCTGCGCAGCACTGCTTTTCCTTGCCCTGCAGGTTAGCGGGCTGTCGCCGAAATCGGCTGAGAGCACCTACACCATCTACGCCAATTTCAACGATACCGGTGGGCTTACGCCACGGGGGCGAGTTTCCATGGCCGGTGTAACGGTCGGCACCATCGAATCCATCAGTCTTAACAAAGAGACGTTTCAGGCCCGGGTGGAAATGTCGATTCATTCGGATGTCGACAACATCCCTGCCGACAGTTCCGCAGTTATACGTACATCCGGTCTGCTCGGAGAGCAGTACATTGATATATCCATTGGCGCCGAGATGGATTCGCTGAAAGAAGGCGACACCTTCTATTCGACACAGTCGGCCATGAATCTGGAACGGCTTATCAGTAACTTTGCATCGGGCCGCTGATTCGGGCCGGGAAGATTCAACAGGAGATCCTGATGTTTGCACTGAAACACCACATTCTGCTTGGCCTTCTGATGGCCCTGGTGCTGGTTACGCCGGCACAGGCGAACGAGGCGGAAGATCTCCGCAGATATGTGGATGAGAACACCCAGCGGCTCGTTGAAAAGCTCAACGAAGAGCGAGGCCTTTACGAGCGTGACCCTGAAGCGTTTTATGAGAGCATGGATCAGGCCCTGACGGATTTCGTGGACTTCCGCCGCATTGCGGCGCGGGTGATGGGACGTTATGCCCGCCAGACCACGCCCGAACAGAGGGACGAGTTTGTGGTCAAGTTCAAGCGCAGCCTGTTTGACAGCTACGCGCAGGCTCTCGTCAATGCGGAAAATTTCGAAATACAGGTCAAGGAAGCGACCATTAACCCCCAGAGCGACGACCGCGCTTCTGTCCAGATGGAGGTCATCAGTGCATCCGGGAACCGTTACCCGGTGACCTACTCGATGTACAAGAACTCCGAGGGCAAATGGTTGATGGAAAATGTCATCGTTGAGGGCGTGAACATAGGTCTCGCTTTCCGGGATAGGTTCAGTCAGGAAATGGAAGAAAACCGCGGCCAGATTCAGGTAGTCATCGACGGCTGGAGCGATGCGGTTGAGTCCCTGAACCTTGAGCAGGAAGTGGACAACTCATGACTGCGGGGCTACCTCGGGTCCAGCTCGCCGACGGAGCTCTGGTCGTCTCGGGCGAGGTGACCACAGATACAGTCATTGGCCTCAGAAAAGAGGGCGAGAAACTGATCCGATCGGTTTCTGCCGATCTGGTGGTCGACCTCGATGGTCTGATCACCGCCCACAGCGTGGTTCTTTCCATGTTGCTCTGTTGGCAACGCCTGGCCCGTCAGACAGGTATTTCGTTGTCGTTCCGGGGTGTCAGCGGCCGTCTTGCCTCTCTGGCGGCCCTGAGCAACCTTGATGACCAGTTCGCGGGGTTCGGTCCGGAATCCGTCCATCCCGCCCACTGACTCTTCCGGCCCCAGCCCCTTTGTTTACCGGACAGTAAAGCTGACCCGAGCTCCGGAATTGGTTACAATCTCGCCCCTGATTTCAAAACACCCGAGGATTTTCTATGGATGCCACCCAAGTCACCGAGCTGGTCAAGGAAGCATTGCCCGGCTGCGAAGTTCAGGTACAGGTTGATGGTACCCATTATCTGGTCGTCGTGGTGGGTGATGTCTTCGAAGGCCTGCCGACCATCAAACGCCAGCAACTGATCAACAAGGCGCTGTTCCAACAGATCATGGACGGCTCAATTCACGCACTTCATCCGAAAGCATTTACTCCGGCTGAATGGGCTGAGCGCCAGGGCTGAACGGCCCGAACAAAAACAGGACATTTATTGTGGATAAACTTCTGATCAGGGGCCGCAAGCCCCTGGATGGCGAGATCCGGATTTCCGGTGCCAAGAACGCCGCACTGCCTATATTGGCAGCAACCCTGCTGGCGGACGAGCCGGTGACTGTAGGCAACCTGCCGCACCTGCACGACGTAACCACCATGATCGAGCTTCTTGGCCGCATGGGTGTTGAAGTGATTATTGATGAGAAAATGAGCGTGGAGATTCACGCCAATACCATCAAGCATTTCCATGCGCCGTACGAGCTGGTTAAAACCATGCGTGCCTCTATCCTGGTGCTGGGTCCGTTGGTTGCCCACTTCGGCGAGGCAGAAGTATCCCTGCCGGGCGGCTGTGCAATCGGTAGTCGTCCGGTGAATCTGCACATCCATGGCCTGGAAATGATGGGTGCGGATATCAAGGTCGAAAATGGCTATATCAAGGCCAAGACCAACGGTCGCCTTAAGGGTGCCCATATATTCCTGGATACCGTCACCGTAACCGGCACCGAGAACCTGATGATGGCCGCTGCCCTGGCAGACGGAAAGACCATCCTGGAGAACGCCGCCCGCGAGCCTGAGGTTGTCGACCTTGCCGAGTGTCTGATTGCCATGGGTGCAGACATCAAAGGTCACGGTACCGCCACCATCGAAATCAACGGTGTTGAGCGCCTGCACGGTTGCCATTACAACGTGCTGCCAGACCGGGTTGAAACTGGTACCTACCTGGTGGCTGCCGCTGCAACCGGCGGTCGCGTCAAGCTGAAGGATACCCGGGAGGACCTGCTCGAAGCGGTTGTGCTCAAGCTCGAAGAAGCCGGCGCCCACATCAATACCGGCCCGGACTGGATTGAGCTGGACATGAAAGGCAATCGCCCGAAAGCGGTGAGCCTTCGTACCGCGCCTTATCCGGCGTTCCCCACGGACATGCAGGCGCAGTTCGCCGCTATGAACGCGGTGGCCGAGGGCACCGGCACCATCGTGGAAACCGTGTTCGAGAACCGGTTCATGCACCTGCAGGAGCTGATCCGCATGGGTGCGGATATCACGCTTGAGGGCAACGCCGCCATCATCAAGGGCGTGGACCACCTCACCGGCGCTCCGGTCATGGCCACGGACCTGAGGGCCTCGGCCAGTCTGGTTATTGCCGGACTCATGGCTGACGGCGATACCATCGTAGATCGCATCTATCACATTGACCGCGGTTACGAGTGTATTGAAGAGAAACTGCAGTTGCTGGGTGCCACTATCCGCCGCCTGCCAGCGTGAAAGACATCCATCCAGACAATACGGGAAACCGGAAGAATCCATGACAGATTCCATAACCATCGCCTTGTCGAAGGGACGAATCCTGGAAGAGACCCTGCCGCTGCTCGCAGAAGCGGGCATTGAGCTGATCGACGACGTCAAAAAGTCGCGCAAACTGGTGTTCCCGACAACGGATCCCCATGTGCGGGTATTGATCATCCGTGCCACCGACGTGCCGACCTATGTTCAGTACGGCGGGGCCGACCTCGGGGTAACCGGCAAGGATGTGTTGATGGAGCACGGTGGCGAAGGTCTTTATGAGCCACTGGACCTGAATATTTCCCGTTGTCGCCTGATGACCGCCGGCCCGAAAGATCAGACTCCGCCATCCGGTCGTATCAAGGTGGCCACAAAATTCGTCAACCTGGCCCGCCGGTACTACTCGGCCCAGGGACGGCAGGCGGACATCATCAAGCTCTACGGCGCCATGGAGCTGGCACCGATTCTTGGTCTGGCTGATGAGATCGTCGACATTGTGGATACCGGCAATACGCTGAAGGCGAATGGGCTTGAAGCCCGAGAGCTGATTGAGCATATCAGCAGCCGGCTGGTTGTCAATCGTGCCTCCATGAAGATGAAACACGAGCGTATTAACCCCATAATCGAAAAGATGTCCGCAGCTGTGGATAAACGCCGGACCTAATGTCAGGGCCGGCCAGAGTCAGTTAGTCGTTAATCCCATAAAGGATTTGAGTTATGACCGCCAAGATCACCCGACTGAACGCTTCCCAAAGTGACTTTAATGATGCGTTGGCCAAACTTTTGGCCTGGGACGACAGCGTTGATCATCAGGTGAACGAGTCGGTGCGTCATATCCTGCATGAGGTGAAAACCCGTGGTGACCAGGCGGTTTTGGAGTTTACCGAGAAGTTCGATCGCCTGAAGGTTGGCTCTGTCGCCGAGCTGGAAATGGACCAGAGCCGACTGCAGAAGGCTCTGGAAGCGATTCCCCGGGACCAGCGCGTGGCCCTGGAAAAAGCCGCTGAGCGGATCCGTGACTATCACGAGCGCCAGAACCAGAAGTCCTGGCAGTATGAGGACCAAGACGGAACCGTGCTCGGCCAGAAGGTCACGCCGCTGGACAGGGCGGGTTTGTACGTGCCCGGCGGCAAAGCCGCTTATCCGTCATCCGTGCTCATGAACGCCATTCCCGCGAAAGTTGCCGGTGTCAGCGAAGTGGTGATGGTCGTTCCGACACCGGATGGTGTGGTCAACGACATGGTTTTGGCCTCCGCAGCGATTGCCGGTGTTGACCGGGTCTTCACCGTCGGCGGCGCTCAGGCCGTCGGCGCGCTTGCCTATGGCACAGAAACCATCCCGGCCGTTGATAAAATCGTCGGCCCCGGCAACATTTTCGTTGCCACCGCCAAGCGCGAAGTCTTCGGCGTTGTCGGCATCGACATGATCGCCGGACCCTCGGAAATCCTCGTGATCAGCGACGGCAAAACCGACCCCGACTGGATCGCCATGGACCTGTTCTCCCAGGCAGAGCACGATGAGCAGGCCCAGTCCATCCTGATCAGCCCGGATGCCGAATTCCTGGATGCGGTCGAAGCCAGTATCAACAAACTGCTGCCAACCATGGAGCGCGCCGACATCATCCGCACCTCCATGACCGACCGCGCCGCGTTGATCCACGTCGCCGACCTGAAACAAGCCGCCGAAGTGTCCAACCGCATCGCCCCGGAACACCTGGAGTTGTCGGTCGAAGACCCCGAGGCCATGCTCGAAGACATCCGCCACGCCGGCGCCATCTTCATGGGCCGCTACACCGCAGAAGCCCTCGGCGACTACTGCGCCGGCCCGAACCACGTGCTGCCCACCAGCGGCACCGCACGGTTCTCCTCGCCCCTGGGCGTCTACGACTTCCAGAAACGGTCCTCCATCATCGGCTTCAGCGCTGCCGGTGCAGACCGCATGGGACGTGTGGCGTCGGTTCTGGCCCGTGGCGAGGGCTTAACCGCTCACGCCCGGTCGGCGGAATATCGTATTAAAGATTAAAAAGACTATACCCCCTATGTATGCAGGGATGGTGGTGACCGCCTTTCCGGGAATGTAGAGGGCCATGGATGGCCCGAAACAAGCGCACATGGATGTGCTTGTAGCGTTTCCCGGAAAGGTGGTCACCACCAGACCGTCAGCTCGGAGTTTAAAATGAGCAAATTCTGGAGCCCCCTGGTAAACGATCTGGTTCCGTACGTACCGGGCGAACAGCCAAAAATGGCCAACCTGGTGAAGCTGAACACCAACGAAAACCCCTTCGGCCCCTCACCAAAAGTCATCGAAGCCATCCAGGCCGAACTGAACGACGGCTTGCGCCTCTATCCGGATCCGGAAGGCGAAAGCCTGCGCCAGACTATCGCGGCTTACCACAAGGTAAAGCCCGAACAGATCTTCCTCGGCAACGGCTCCGATGAAGTCCTGGCCCACATCTTCTTTGGCCTGTTCCAGCATGGCGAACCGATCCTGTTTCCGGACATCACCTACAGCTTCTATCCGGTTTACTGCGGCCTCTATAAGATCGAGAGTAAAAAAGTACCGCTGACAGAAAGCTTTGAAATCAACCCGGATGACTTCAAGCAGCCCAACGGCGGAGTGATCTTCCCGAACCCGAATGCGCCAACCGGGCGGTATCTCGAGCTGCAGCATGTGGAAGAAATCCTGGCTGCCAACCCGGATCGTGTCGTTGTTGTGGATGAAGCCTACATCGATTTCGGTGGCGAGTCGGCGATCACCCTGGTCGACAAATACCCGAACCTGCTGGTCTCTCAGACGCTCTCCAAGGCCCGTTCACTAGCCGGTTTGCGGGTAGGTTTCGCCGTTGGCCATCCAGACCTGATCGAGGCTCTGAACCGGGTCAAGAACAGCTTCAACAGCTACCCGCTGGACCGCCTGGCCCTGGCTGGTGCGAAAGCGGCCTACGAAGATGAGGCCTGGTTCCGGAAGTGCTGCGATGGCGTGATCTCCGAACGCGAGCGCGTAACTGCTGCCCTCGAGGATCTTGGGTTCGAGGTGTTACCCTCAAAGGCAAACTTTATCTTTGCCCGTCATAAAGAGCAGCCTGGTGAGGTTTTGGCGAAGAGCCTTCGTGAGCAGGGCATTATCGTTCGGCACTTCAACAAGCCCCGAATCAGCGAGTTCCTGCGCATCACCATCGGCACTGTTGAGCAGAACGATGCTTTGATCGGGGGTCTCCGGTCCCTCTAGCCTGCTAAGTTGGCGGGTAGATAGAGGCAGATCCCCCTTCCCGGGAACCGCTACGAGCACATCCATGTGCGCTTGACCCCGGCCATCCATGGCCGGCGACATTCCCGGGAAGGGGGATCTGCCTCTCTCATCGAACTTCTCGGAAATAGTCCAGAATGGAGTTTTTATGGCCAGTCGAAATGAGATTCTCAAGAAAATCAACGAATGGCTCCAGCCCGATAATTTCCAGGATTACTGTCCCAATGGCCTGCAGGTTGAGGGCACGTCGGACATTAAAACCGTCATCTCCGGCGTGACGGCCTCAAAGGCTTTGATCGAAGCCGCCATTGAAGCAAACGCCGATATGATCCTGGTCCATCATGGTTACTTCTGGAAAGGTGAGGACCAGCGAATCCAGGGCATGAAACGCGAACGCTTGAAACAGCTTCTCGACAACGATATCAATCTGGTCGCCTATCACCTTCCGCTGGATGACCATCCCGAATATGGCAACAATCGTCAGCTGGCGGACATTCTTAACATCAAGAATCCGCGCCCGTTAGGCGGTTTGGTGTGGGAAGGCGAGCTGGAAGAAGCAATGTCTCCCGAGAAATTCGGTCTTCACATCGCCAGACAGCTTCACCGCGAGCCGCTCTGGGTTGGCGAAGGTCCGACTGCGATCAAACGGGTAGGGTGGTGTACCGGCGCTGCACAGGGGTTTATTAACACTGCTCTCGATGCTGGCCTGGACGCCTATATTAGCGGGGAAATCTCTGAACCGACGACGCACACAGCCAGAGAATGTGGCATTCATTATTACGCTGCCGGGCACCACGCGACCGAGCGTTACGGTGTACAAGCGCTCGGGAGGGCGTTAGCTGAGGAGTTTGGCGTTGACCACAAATTCATCGATTGCGATAACCCGGTCTGATCGCGAATAGGTGGTCAGACGAAGGCTTGATGCGAATTGCACAGAGTCGATGGAGCGGGGTAGTCACCCCTTTCCGAGAATGTCGGCGGCCAAGGATGGCCGACGTCAAGCGCACATGGATGTGCTCGTAGCGGTTCTCGGAAAGGGGTGACTACCCCGGTCCCTCGCCGAACTTAGAAGTCTTATCGAGACTAAACTCCCAAGTTTCCGCTAGAACAAAAAAAGAACTCAGGCCTGCTGAGCCTTATCACCCTTCTTGAGCCCAAAGTCCTCAGCAAGCGTGCCGGAATCCTTCGGATCCGTCTTTGGTGCATAATCCCGTGGCGGCTCGGAAGCGTCCTCGCGGACTTCCTCCAGGCGCTTCTTGGAAGTCTCCTGCGCCAACTCCTCCATCCAGTCTTCGTCATTGCAAAGACGGTTGGCACCGCGGGCCATGTGCTGGTTCACATCGCGGTAGGCATCGTTGAAGCGGCGCAGCAAATGGGCCGACTCCATGAAATGCTCATTCACCTGGGCCTGGTAGCGGGTATATTCGCTTCTCAGTTCCTCAATCTGCTGTTCCGCCCGGCGCTGCCGAAGCGTCGTTCCCTGCCCGGAACGGCCAACAAATACCCCGATGACAATGCCAACAACCAATGCGGCAATCGCTGCCAGAATCAGGTTTGTCATATGCTGTGTCGTCCTTTTACCTAGAAGTGAGCCAAGCCCCTGTCAGGCCAGTATAACGCCCCAGGCTCCATCATCCCATGATTGTGGCCTGCGCCAATCGTCGTATTGCTGCACAGGCGGCCAACGTGGCGAAAAATCGCCAAATGCGAGACAATACGGCGCCCAAATTTACGATCAACTTCCGGGAATACCTTGATGACAGCTGCGATGTCCTCCGAAACCAGTGCGACCATGACCCCTTGGCAACGTTACCAGAAGGATCTTGAACGCCCGGATTTCCAGAAGGACTCGGCCCAGGAAGATGCGGTCAAGCGCCTTCAGTCACTGTACGACAAACTGGTGGACGCCGAAAGGGATCGTAGCAAGCCCAAGGCCAAACTTTTCCGCAAGCTCAAGAAAGGCAAGGAAGAGCCGGTCAAGGGCCTGTATTTCTGGGGCGGGGTAGGCCGGGGCAAAACCTACCTTATGGACACCTTCTACGAGTCGCTGCCCTTTGATCGCAAGATGCGGGTTCACTTCCACCGCTTCATGCAGCGGGTACACAGCGAGCTCAAATCGCTCAAGGGCGAGAAAAATCCCCTGGAGCTGGTCTCGAAAAAATTTGCCGACGAAACCCGGGTTATCTGTTTCGACGAGTTCTTCGTGTCCGACATTGGCGACGCCATGATTCTCGCCACCCTCATGGACGGTTTGTTCAGCCGCGGCGTCACCCTGGTGTGTACCTCCAACATCGTCCCGGATGGTCTTTACAAGGATGGCCTCCAGCGCGCCCGGTTCCTCCCGGCTATCGAACTGGTCAAAAAGCACACCGACGTGGTCAACGTGGATGGCGGGGTAGATTACCGGTTGAGAACCCTGGAGCAGGCGGAGCTCTTTCACTCGCCATTGGATGAAGAGGCGGATGTCAGCCTTCGCAAAAGCTTTGATGCGCTTGCGGTTGAGGCTGGCAAACACAGCAAAACCATGGAAATCAACGGTCGTAAAATTCCGGCCCAGGCTCACGCAGACGACGTGGTCTGGTTTGATTTCAAAGACGTCTGCGATGGCCCCCGGAGCCAGAACGATTACATCGAAATGGCCCGGCAGTTCCACGCTATCATCGTCAGCAATGTGCCTGTTCTTGGCAAAGAGAAAGACGACCAGGCTCGCCGATTCATTAACATGATTGACGAATTCTACGACCGCAACGTCAAAGTCATTATCTCCGCAGCTGCCCCGATTACCGAGCTCTACACCGGCGGCCGCCTGGGCTTCGAATTCGAGCGCACTGAATCCCGCCTGCTCGAAATGCAGTCCCGGGAATACCTTGAAGCGCCGCATAAACCATAAAAACTACCAGACAACCAACAGAGAGATTCAGAAATGAGCACAGACAACGTCGTCATCGTAAGCGGTGTACGCACCCCCATGGGCGGATTTCAGGGTAGCCTGGCCAGCGTCAGCGCCACCGACCTGGGCGCCCTTACCATTACTGAAGCCGTGAAACGCGCTGGCCTGCAGCCTGCGGATGTGCAAGAAGTCATCATGGGCAACGTTCTGCCCGCCGGCCTCAAGCAGGGCCCGGCGCGCCAGGCCATGCGTAAGGCCGGTCTTCCGGATCACACCGGCGCCACCACCATCAACAAACTCTGCGGCTCAGGCATGAAAGCCGCCATGTTCGCCCACGACCTGATCAAAGCCGGCAGCAACGACATCATGGTTGCCGGCGGTATGGAGAGCATGTCCAACGCCCCCTATATCCTGCAGGGCGTCCGCAGCGGCTACCGCATGGGCCCGGGCCAGGCGCCCCAGGATCACATGTTCCTGGATGGTCTGGAAGACGCCGAAACCGGTCGCCTGATGGGCGCCTTCGCCCAGGAAATGGCGGACAAGAAAGGCTACACCCGGGAAGAAATGGATGAATACGCCATCACCTCCCTCACGCGAGCCAAGAAAGCCATTGAGGAAGGCCTGCTGAAAGACGAAATCATCCCGGTAACCGTGAAAAGCCGTAAAGGCGAAGTGGTTGTTGAAGACGACGAGCAGCCTCACAACGCCAACATCGACAAGATCCCGAGCCTGCGCCCGGCCTTTGCCAAAGACGGCACCGTCACAGCTGCCAACGCCTCATCAATCTCAGACGGCGCGTCTGCGCTGCTCCTGATGCGCGAGTCCGAAGCCGAAAAGCGCGGCCTCAAGCCGCTCGCCCGCATCGTTGGCCACAGCACCCAGTCCCAGCATCCTTCCGAGTTCACCTGCGCTCCGGTTGGCGCCATCGAAACCCTGTTCGGTAAAACCGGCTGGAGCAAAGACGACGTAGACCTCTTCGAGATCAACGAAGCCTTCGCCATGGTCGCCATGATGCCCATCCGCGAACTCGGCCTGGATCCCGAGAAAGTTAACATCCACGGCGGCGCATGCGCACAGGGCCACCCGGTCGGCTCCACCGGCTCCCGCCTGCTGGTAACTCTTATGTACGCCCTCCAGCGTTACGGCAAAAAGAAAGGCATCGCAGCTCTCTGCATCGGTGGTGGTGAAGCGACTGCCATGGCTATCGAGATGCTCTAAGAAGGGAATCTTGATAGCTCTTTTGCTCCGGTAGTTGGGCAAGGGGCGCTGACGCTGGGGTGGGGCTTCCGGGAATGTCGGCGGCCATGGATGGCCGACGCCAAGCGCACATGGATGTGCTCGTAGCGGTTCCCGGAAGCCCCACCCCGGCGGCAGTGCTTCCACCCAAGTTGAAAACATCACGAAAGCCAGAAAAACCACCAAAACCAAAGTGGTTGCATCCAAATTTGTTGTCTATAGTGATTCTGTGCGAAGAAACCCGGCAGCAAGCGGCGGTAATAGAGGTGTGAGAGCAAAATCATACTTTTGACTGATCAAAGCGCCCGAAGGCGTTAGCTATAGTGCCAACATCACGAGCACTGTGCATGAAGCCTCCAATACATCGTGAACACCAATAATCAGAGCAGCGACTCAGAACAACAATGGAGTAGCCTTCCAATGACAAGAAAAACACATCAATGGCAGCGTTGGACCAAATTACCGCTGGCCGTGGCAGTTGCAGCCGGCATGTCCGGTCAAGCGACAGCCTATTCGTTCTATTTGGGTGATGTGGAAGCCCAGTTCAACACCACGCTTTCTGCGGGTGCGGGTTGGCGGGTCGAGGATCGCGACAAGCGTCTGATCGCACAAGGCAACCTAGGTCCCGAGTACGCCCCCGGTGGTTCCCTCGAGAATATTGGTGCCTCCACAAATAACTATGACGACGGTAACCTCAACTTCGAAAGTGGGGATACCTACTCCAAAATCGTCAAGGGCAACAGTGAACTTTATCTGAACTATTACGTCGACAACCCCTACCTGACCCGGGTCGGCGGTCTTCTGCGTGGTCGTTACTGGTACGACTTCGAACTTAAAGACGAGAGCAGGGCAGTAGATTACGTTGGCCAGCAGCGCGAGCTGAACCCCGAGGCCAAGGACAATGCGTCCGGTGGTGAGATTCTTGACGCCTACGTCTTCTCTGATTGGTATTTTGGCAACGTCCCCGTGAGCCTTCGCTATGGCAAACAGGTGGTAAGCTGGGGTGAGAGCACCTTTATCCCGGGTGGTATCAACGTAATCAACCCTGTGGATGTCCCTGCCTTCCGCGCACCTGGTTCTGAACTGAAAGATGCGTTGCTGCCGGTTGAAATGTTTTACATGTCTGCCGGTATTACAGAGAACGTAACCATCGAAACCTTCGTTCAGGCTGACTGGGAACCGGTTCGTCCGGATGACTGCGGTACGTTCTTCTCAACCAATGACTTCGCAGCTGATGGCTGCGGTCCGGTGCTTCTGGCTGGGCAGCTTCCCGACTCCCAAGCCCAAGCCCAAGGTTTTATAGCACCTCGACTCGGTGACAAGGAAGCTGATTCAAAAGATCAATTCGGTGTAGCGTTGCGCTGGTACGTTCCAGAGCTAAATGATTCTGAACTTGGCTTCTACTACATCAAGTACAACAGCCGGCTGCCCTACGTCAGCGGTACCATCAAAGATACGAACGAGCAGTTTCCGTCTTACTTCATCGAATACCCAGAAAACATCAACCTCTATGGCATCAGTATCAACACAACGACGCCTGGCGGATGGTCGTTGGGTGCTGAATATTCATTCCGTGACAATGTGCCTTTGCAATGGAACGCTTTTGAGCTGATTTACGGGGGATTGCAACAGAGGAACCCGATCGATGGAAGCGTGGTGAGTCTGCTAGAGCAACAACGCTTGGAAGAAGCGGGCGGCACGATAGCTCCAGGATCCGAGGTCTCAGGCAATGATCGTTTCAATGTTTCGCAAGCACAGTTCACGCTGATCAAATTCTTCGACCAGGTTATGGGTGCAAGCCGTCTTTCACTGATAACAGAGTTTGGCGCCACTTATGTTCACGACCTTCCCGGCTATGATGAAGCCCGTTACGGTCGCTCAGGAACATTTGGCATAGGCCCTGTTCCCAGTGCAGGCGGTGCTGATGCGTGCCCTCTTCTCAATATAAACGACACATATTGCGAAAACGATGGCTTCACAACCGACTTCTCCTGGGGTTACCGTACGCGTCTGGTTTGGAGCTATCCGAACGCATTGGCTGGTGTGAACCTGTCGCCGCAGCTGGCCTGGAGCCATGATGTGGAAGGTTACAGCCCGCAACCGGGTGGTGCTTTCAACGAAGGCAGCAAGGCCATTGGTCTGTCGCTGGAAGCGGTCTACCAGAACAAGATTACCGGCAACATCGGTTACACAAACTTTTTCGGCGGCAAGCCGTATAACGAGTTGACTGACCGCGATTTCGTGAGTGCTAGCGTTTCATACTCATTCTGAACCCGGAAAGAATTCGTTGAACGAGGGAATTTAAATGAAACTGAACAAGAAACTACTGGCCACAGGCGTACTGGCAGCGAGCATGTTTGCCGGCCAGGCCTGGGGTGCGGTTTCTGCTGAAGAAGCGGCCAAGCTGGGAAACTCGCTGACACCGATGGGTGCAGAAAAAGCCGGTAACGGTGGCGCCATTCCTGCCTGGACCGGTGGTCTGACAACGCCGCCTCCCGGCTACAAGGGTGATGGTATCTATGTAAATCCGTTCGCGGATGAGCAGCCTAAGTTCACCATTGATCAGAGCAACGTCGAGCAATACAAAGACAACCTGTCCCCGGGGCAGGTTGCCATGATTGAGCGATACGACGACTACTTCATGCCGGTGTACGAAACCCATCGTACTGCCGCTTACCCTGAAGAGGTGATGGAGCAGACCGTCGAGAACGCAACCACGGTTGAGCTGATCAAGGATGGTAACGGTCTCGGCAACTATCAGTCCGCCACTCCGTTCCCGATTCCCCAGAACGGTCTGGAAGCGATCTGGAACCACATTACCCGCTACCGCGGCGGTTCTGTGCAGCGTAATGTTGGCCAGGTAACCCCGACCGAGGGTGGTGACTTCTCGGTAGTGAAGTTCCAGGACGAGCTGACCTGGCGTACATACCTGGCAGACTACGAGCCGGGAATGGATCCGAACGTACTGTTCTACTTCAAGCAGGCCATCACCGCGCCAGCACGTCTGGCAGGTAACGTCCTGCTGGTACACGAGACCATCGACCAGGTTGCTGAGCCACGCCGTGCGTGGGTATACAACGCCGGTCAGCGTCGTGTTCGTCGCGCACCGCAGGTTGCTTACGACGGACCAGGTACCGCGTCTGATGGCATGCGTACCTCGGACAACTTCGACATGTTCAACGGTGCTCCAGACCGCTATAACTGGGAGTTGGTTGGGAAGAAGGAAATGTACATTCCGTACAACTCCTACAAGCTGACCGATCGCAGCCTGAGCTATGACCAGATCATCAAGGCTGGTCACATCAATCAGGACTACACCCGCTACGAGCTGCACCGCGTATGGCACGTGCGGGCAACCCTGAAAGAAGGCGCCCGTCACATCTACGCACAGCGTGACTTCTACATTGATGAAGACTCCTGGCAGGCATCCGTCATTGATCACTATGACGGTCGTGGCGAGCTCTGGCGCGTTGCCGAAGCCCACAACATGCAGTTCTATGATCAGAACGTGCCCTGGTACGCCATTGAGACTCTGTACGACCTGCTCTCTGGCCGCTACCTCGCGCTTGGTCTGACCAACGAAGAAGAGAACCCGTACGAGTTCGGCGTTGAGCGTCGCTCCAGGGATTACACGCCGGCCGCACTACGCCGCGCAGGTACCCGGTAAGCGTTCTTCAGAAGACTCTAAAACGGCGGCCCCCCCTGGGCCCGCCGTTTTTTTTACACCTGAGAAAACCCTTTCACGTCAAAATTTTGCAGCCCACCCCTCAATTGGTTTAACCTTCCTATCATACTAAAGGCGTACCCGATGTTGGTCGTCGATAAAAAGAGTTAGCGAGATCCACTTTTCCGGCGTTTCAAGGCAGTACAGGCCGGAGTTAAATGGGGCAGTGCGTGAAACCATTCAATGATGGCTGTGCAGCCAACGATGAATTTCAGTCGGCGAATAGTGGTCTTCAGCGAGGTGAGCTGGTCAGGGATCTGCTCAGGCAGCGAATTCAGATCCCCCCGGTTCCGTCGGATTCACTGGCCCGGCCTAGGCTCAATGGCAGGATTTCTGAAGCACTGACCTCCAGGAGCGTGCTTTTTGTAGAAGGGCCCTGTGGCTACGGAAAATCCCACGCCGTGGTCAATGCCTTGGGCAGCGCAGACATGACCGCTGATCAGGTTCGGTGGGTTGCCCTTAACTCCCAGGATAATGCGCCCTCCCGCTTTCTGACCTTGCTTGCCATCGCCCTGGACCTGCCAGAAACCCCTGAACAGGGCTTGCAGAGTGGCGCGACCTTCTCGGATACCCTGTCGATGATGCAAGTTGCGCTGGCCCGCAAAACTTCCGGTCAGCCACGGGTACTGGTGCTGGACAACCTCCAGAACCTGAGCAACCCCGCGGTTGTGGATCTGCTTCAGCAACTGGTTACTGATTTTCCGGCAGGCTCATCCATTGTACTGATTTCGCGCAAGGCACTGCCTTTCGAAACACACAGTCTCGAGCTGGAAAATCGGTTCATCCGCATAGGGCCAGAAACGCTCGAGTTCTCCCGTTCGGAAACCTTCGAGTTTTTCAGGTCGGCCACGGCAAACAGCGAACTCACCAGTGTTGCTGTCGATAATCTCTATGACATGACTGAGGGCTGGGCGACGCCGTTAGCGCTTTATCGCCGAGAGGTCTACCAGAATATTGAAAGGAAACCGATTCAGGAAACACCAAGCGTTGAACGCTTTCTCAAGGAATCGGTCCTTGGCAACCTGACACCGGGTCAGATGCGTTCCATGCGCGGCATTGCCGAACTTGAGCTTTGTTCCGATGAATTGTTCCTGGCGCTTGAGCCGCTCCTCCCAGAAACTGGTTTCGTTCCCTCTCAGGCGGTTGAGCGGGGGCTCCCGCTGAAGTCCATGCCGGGCCGTGGGCGCTGGTACCGTATTAACCCTTTGTTGCAGGAATGGCTGAAGTCACCGGTAATGGCTGGTTATTCGGAGCGAATGCTGCAGGCGAGTCGGTGGTTTGGCGTTCGCGACCAGTTCCCGGAAGCACTCAAATACGCGCTATTGGCTGGCGATGCCGAGGAAGTTATCCGCATTGCTTCTGAAGGGTCAGAGGCTTTGTTGTTGGGGCAGGATACCGCGTCACTCTTGCGCCTTCGCAAGAGTCTGCCGGCACAGCTGCTGGAACGGAGCGTGCGTCTCAGAATTGTCTACAGCTGGGTTCATGCGATTGGCGGCCAGTTCCGCCAGGCCCGAGCCCTGATTGATGGTCTGCCTGAGCCTGACCAGAAAGAGCAGGCCGCACGGATCTGTGCTCTGAAAGCTTTCATCTTGCGGGGTGAGGGCAGTGTTGGCCCGGCCCTGGAAATGGCGGATCGGGCCCTGGCCGAAGGCGAGCTCAGTACCCAGGGCCAGTTGGTGACCCAGATGGTACGCTCCAGTGCCCTGTGTGCAGCGGGTCGGTTCCAGGAAGCGCGGGAAGCGAATCGCGCAGCCTCGAGACTTGCCAGGGAAGCAGGGGATTCCGGTTCAGAAGCCCTGGCGGTTTACGCCCATGCCCGGATCGAACTGGGCAAAGGCGCCCTGAAACACGCAGAGCAGTTGTTACGCACCGGCCTCGATACTGCCATGCAGGAGCTCTCTCGCCCCGCCCGAATTGGGGAAACCCGGCTGCAGTTGAATCTGGTGCTGGTGCTCTGGCACCAGGGCCGGGAAGCCGAGGCCGACCGGTTGCTGGTTACCTGCGGGCGCCATGCCGAACAGACCCGCGATCTGGGTCTGCTATTGGCAATGACAATCCGCGTGTTGATGTGCCGTGCCCAGGGCCGGCTTGAAGATGCCTTTGTATGGATTGGCCGGGCGGAACGTACCATGCATTCCTGGCAGGTTGACGAATCGTTGTTCGTACCCGTGCTCGAGGCCCTGAAAGCCAATTGCTGGCTCTCCCAGAACCAGATCGACAGTGCCCATCAGGCAGTTCGTAAGCTGGCTCCGTATAGGGAGGCTGGCTGCGTGCCAGAGCTGTTCCCGATGATGCCGGGGCTTCTGGATTGCCTTCAGGTGCGGGTCGACCTGGCTCGCGGTGACCTTATTAAAGCCAGGGAAACCCTTCAGGGAATCCGGGAGCGTTACGAAGGAGCCATTCCCTGGGGCGTGGAGTTGCACATGCGCCTGCTGGAGGCGGTGATCGTTCTGGATGAAAAGGGGCCGGTGGTTGCCGTGAAGATCCTGTCCACCGTGGTTACCGAGGCGGGGGCAGAGCACTTCATCAGTCCCTTCCGGGAGCTGCGCAGTGAGCTGCAGGAACTGATGGCAAAAGGCTTTGGCCAGTTGCCGGAGAGTGCTTTCAAGGAGGCATTGGGCGAGCTGTTCGAGTTGCGGGTCGGTGCAGCCGGTGCTGACACCCTGGCGGAACCGATCAGCGAGCGGGAGCAGGGCGTGCTTGAATTGATTGCCAAAGGACTGTCAAACCAGGAAATTGCCGACAAACTGCACATTTCCCTTCACACGGTGAAAACCCACGCTCGTCGGATCAATGCCAAGCTGGAAGTGAAATCCCGCACTCAGGCTATTGTCCGGGCCCGGGAGCTGGGGCTGCTTTAAGCTCATCAATCCGCGCATCCTTCTCGGCCCAGATCTCACTTACCCAGCGTTGAAACGCGACCCGGGTCTCCCGGTTGTTTTCGTAATCCATCCCCAAAAACTCGGCGGGAATTTCGCGCGTACGCACCTCAATAATAATCCTGCGAATCCGCCCACACAGGTAATCCCAGAAGCCCGCGCGGCCGTCCGGGTACACAATGGTGACATCCAGCATGGTATGGATCATCTCGCCCATAGCGCCCAGCACAAACGCGGTGCCACCTGCTCTTGGTTTTAACAGGTGCCGGTAGGGTGAGTTCTGGCGGTCGTGCTTCTCTGGTGTAAAGCGGGTGCCTTCCATAAAATTAAAGATCGTCACCGGGGTGTAGCGAAACTTCTCGCAGGCAGCCTGGGTGGCTGCTACGTCCTTGCCCTTGAGTTCTGGGCGTTTGGCAATCTGTTCCTTGGTGTGGCGATGCATGAAGGGAAAGTCCAGTGCCCACCAGGCAACCCCGAGAAACGGCACCCAGATCAGCTGTTTCTTCAGAAAGAACTTCAGCAGGGGGATCCGGCTGTTGAGCACATACTGAATGGCGGGAATGTCGGCCCAGCTCTGGTGGTTGCAGGTGACGAAATACCAGTGCTCCCGGCTGAGGTCTTCAACCCCACGCACATCCCAGTCGACCTTGTGCAGAAGATCCATCAGCAGGTTGTTGAATCCGATCCAGACCCACGCGATGTTGTTCAGGATCACCGTGCAGCCCTTGCGAATGGCGGTAATCGGCAGCACGAGTTTAAGCAGGGCGAATACCAGAAGAACAGGAAACAGCACCAACGTGTTACACAGGATAAGCAGGGCCGCCAAAGTCCCCTTCAGCGGCGCGGGAAGAAAATCGAGCATGGGGTAGGGTCTCTAACCTTCAGCCGGGTTGGTAGTCAGTGATGATTGGCGGGGCAACAAGCCGGTTGCCGCTTCCGTGGAGGCCAGTTGCTCAAGGCTGCCCGGTTCCAGGTTACGGACCACGTTGCGGAAATCGTCGTCATAGAATTCCAGGTTGTTGTAATGAATCATTGCCCGGATCTCTTCTATATATTCTTCGCCCCGTTCGGAATAGCCGAGCAGGCCTTCAGCAAGTTCCAGGCCGGACAAAGGAGCATTGTTACGGCGGTCTTTTAGCCGAACGTCCCGCAACAGCTGGTAGGTGGGGTGGCGGTTCAGGTTCTGGATATAGGCCCGAACCGACCGGTAAGGCGAGGAGAACTTGGCCACCTCATGGCTGGCGCCATCGGCACGACTGAGGGGGACCAGACCGCAGCCTTTGGAAAAACACCACTGGCCAAAAAGATTGTTGCCCTTGGTGGCAAACCGGGAGGTGCCCCACGCGGATTCGTTGGCAGCCTGGGCCAGGATCAGGGACGGAGGAATTACGTCCAGGCGCTTGCGTAAAAGCGCAAACTGCTCGTCGCTGCCAGGCTCGGCGTCCACCCTTAACCGCTCGGATTGCTGGGCCAGCCAGTTGTATTCCTTGCTGGTCAGCTTGTCCTTGTCAGCAAGGCTGTCCAGGTAGTCGCGTTCAATCAGAATCCGGGAATTAGCCAGCACAATCCTTGGGTATAGAAACGAGAAGAACGCGGCTTTTTTCTCGGTGGTGTCCCGGTACTGTGAGAAGTCGGGCAGATCGTCATTGGCCCAATGGGGCAGCGGTGGCAGGGAGGATAATGCAGGTTCGGATCCAGAGTTATCAGAATTGCCCTGGTCAACGTTCGCCTGTGGCGTATAGAAACCACCCCCGATCGCAAACGCAATCAGGGGAATCATCAGCATGACCGCCCGTTTACCCGCAGACATAAAACCTCTCGTTAAAGTCGATATGGCAAGAATTATAACAGGTTATACGAGAGCGTCTGCCTGTTGGGTTTGGTCGGCCGGTTCTGCGGTCAGGGCAGGCGGGTCGCAATGACCAGGCCGATCTGCTCCTCGTTGCCCCCGGTGGTCCGGAAACGCAGGTAGAACTGGTCCTGGCTGTCGGTATGAAAGCCCTCCAGTACAAGGTTCCCGGCGGTGAACTGTACCTGGCCATCGCCGGACTGACTGTAGGTCAGGGCGATGTCCGGCAGGTTCTCAAGAGCCGGTTTTGTAACCGTCTCGTTGGCGACGGAGTGGGTACTGGTCAGGGCGATTGGCGAAAGCGTCGCGGCACTGGAGGAATCAATGGTCAGCAACGCATTGTCAAAATGCCGGATGCGGTTTGTATCCGGTGACAGGGCGAAGGCTATGCCCTGAAGCCGGAACTGACCCGTGGCGGGTGCACTGTTGCCGGTTTGCTCTGCCGCGATCAAAAGTCCGTCACCGAGGGGGCTGTCGTCCAGATTGAACGCCATCAGGGTGCCGTCCGGTGTGCTGGCGCCTATACCGATGTCTGGTTGCGAGAAATCACCGGAGGCGGTGGTGATGTCCAGGTTCAGCCGGCCAATATCCACATCGCCTTTGCTGAGCCGCGAAGTTCGGTTGCTCAGGGTCCAGGATTCTGTTCGGGTGCCGGTGGGGTCGGTGGTGACATTGCCTGAGTTACCGCGTTGCACCGTTGTAAAGCTCTGGGATTGGCTGACTGTGCTGCCATTAACCTGCCACTGGCCCACGCCTGCTTCGATGGCCAGTGGGGTTGTCTCGTCGCTGAACCGGGTTCCGAGGTACAGGGTGTTGTATTCGCGCCCACTCAGGGCGTCCGCGTCGAAGCCTTCCTTCCGAAGCAGATTGATTTCAAGAACCGACAGATACTGGTCTTCCAGAGTAGCCAGCCGCCGCAACTGGTCGCCGTCAGCTTCCAGCTCGATAGCCTTGCCAGCACTGAAATAGCCGGTGATTACCCGGTCCGGGCCCGTGGTTTCATCCACGGGAGCGCTGGTGAAGGCATCCAGGTAGTAGGGATTGCGGGTCCAGCCAATGATTTTCGAGCTGCCACGGCCGGTAATGCTCTGGAACAGCGCCCGGCCGGCCAGCAAGCGGGTATCTTCCAGTAATGTGGCCGCCCCGGGTGAGGATGAGTGGGTGTTGCGTTCCCAGTCTTCGGAGCCACGCACGAAGAAATTGTTACCCTCCTGATGAATCAGGGCTTCCCGGTCGTAAGGGATATCGTTTGCCAGAGACGTAACGCGGATATTGAAAGCATCGAAACTGGTGAGCGTCAGGGCCGGGTAAACATAGCCGGTGCCGTTAACGTCCGTAAGCACCTCTTCCTGTGCGGTGCGAACGCCCCACTGTCCCGACCCACTGATGGATGGCTCCAGAAACGTCTGCCCCAGCTCAATGCCCAGGAATACCGAGTTGTAGTCCGCGGAACTGGCGCTGATCTTGCCCGAGGAGGTCTCGTCCAATACCGCGTAATCGGCCATGGCGCTTACGTACCGGGCGAAGTCTCCCCGGTTTTCCAGAACATCCAGAGCACCACCAAGGCCAACATTCGAAGGAATATCAATTTCAAAGTCGTGCACCTGATCGGCCAGGGTAGACCAGACATACTTGTTCAGGCACAGCTCGCCACCCTCATCGGCAACGCAATCCATAATGGTCTGGAACTCACCTGCCGTGTAGCTGCTGAGAGTGTTGCGCACCAGATACTCGGAAAATGGGTTCACCTTCACATCCCGGTCGGCATCGGCGGCCAGGGCACGCATGCGGGTATTGCCGTAACTGGCATCAATAATCACATCCGGCCCCAGGGGCAGACCGTTGGTGAATTCGATAATGGTGAAGCCTTCGCTGTCGGTGCGGGTGGAAATCGCGGGTTCATCAAGCACAGACAGGGCCTGATTTGTGTAGTAAACACTCACCCTGTCCGGCTGTACGATTCTCAGGTTGCGGCGGGTAGGCTCGCCCTCGCTGGTGACACCACCCGGTACTTCCATGGTCACCCGGACTTCATTGCTGGCAAGGCCACCGGCGTTGTTGGAATCGCCGGTGCTACCGGAGCTGAAATCATCAACCGGATTCTTGTTTCCAGCGAAGTCGTTGGGCTGGCTGGCCGCGCCCTCAATGGCGTCTTCGCCGCTTCCGCATCCGGCGGTGAGCAACAGAGTTGAGGAGAGCAATAAACCGAGTGTGAAACGCATGCCTGGCTATCCGTGCAGAAAATACAGGCAAACAGTCTAACAGTCGGATTCTCGGGAAAGCGTGAGGAAAAGCACGAAAGGGGTATGGAGAGAACAGGAAACGGGCCTACAAGGCGAGGCCCGTTTCGGAAAGGCCGGGAATCAGAAGAAAATCTTCATGCCCGCCATAACGCCTTCATCAAGGTTGACGTCTCGTGAGGAGTTCTCGATATCGGTGTTCAGATAACGGTAGCCGGCAAAGAGCTCGGCGTTACGGATAACGCGATAGCTGCCACGCAGCTCCAGGCTGGTCATATCGTCGGAATCGCCGAACGAGAGAATGCTCGGCGCGTAGTGTAGGCCACCGGTAAAGGACAGGCCGGGCACATTCGGGATGTTCACGGTGGCGAAACCACCGAGACCCAGAGCCCCACCGTCGGCACGGCTCTGATCCCAGAAGATGCCACGCATACCGATGCCGGCAGTGGTCGGCAGGTTACCGATAGCAGTGCGGCCCTGGGCGTGGAAATCCGCGTTGAAGATGTCGCGGCCACCTTCGTGATAGGTGTAGCCGGTGCCAAGCTGGACATCATTGTTGGTGTTGAAGAAATTCACCTGGCCCTTCACCGAATCGTTGGTGAGGCTGAGGTCGACATCACCTGCAAAGGCAGGCGCGGCAGCCAGTGAGAGAACCATCAGGGAAATCCGGGACGCTTTCATATGTGTGCACCTTCGTTACGTTTTTAGCAGAATTGGCGGTATGTTAACGGGGTGTACCGGGCCACTCAACTTAAATGCCAGTAAGTCCCCGTTAACTTTCATTTTTCGCAGGTCAGTGCCGGGTGGTCTCGCCGCCCTGGTCCAGATCCTCTGGTGATGCGTTCTCTGCGGGTACCCGGTATTCCTCGTTGGCCCAGGCCCCCAGGTCGATCAGTTTGCAGCGCTCGGAACAGAAAGGGCGCCAGGGGTTGGTCTCGGTCCATTCCACGGACTTTTTACAGGTTGGGCATTCAACGTTCATGGTTGCCTTCGGGTATTGGAAACGTGTCTGGATGTCTGTGCTCTGATTCAAGCAAACAGCTTTCAGGAGGCAGCAGACGCCTGACAATATTGTTCCAGTACTGCCCGCAGCATTTCAATATTGACAGGCTTGGCAACGAAAGAATCCATACCGCAACGGCGGCAGCGTTCCTCATCTTCTTCCATGGCACTGGCGGTCAGGGCGACCACGGGGATTCGCACGCGGTTGTGGGTTTTCTCCCACTCCCGGAGGCGGCGGGTGGCCTCAAAACCATCCACGCGGGGCATTACACAATCCATGAATACCAGATCGAAGGGATGCCACTGCCACAGGCTGGCTGCGGCCTCGCCGTCGTTGGCGGTCATCACGTCGCAGCCGAGCTTCTCGAGCAGTCGGCGAGTCAGGGTACGGTTAACTGGATTGTCCTCAACCAGCAACACCTTCATGCGGCCACAGGGAAGTTCCCGGCGCCGGGCCGTGTCGCTAACCGCCTGCAGGGAAAACCGGGTCAGGAAACGCCGTTCATCCTTGGCGGCATCGGCAAACAACTGGTTAAGAATGGGAGTCAGGCAGGATTCCCGCAGAGATTTGCTCAGGAAGGCATCGGCGCCGGCCTGCCGGAAATGCTCGGCATCGCCCCTTTGCGGGTTGGATGACAGAATCAGCAGGCGCATATCCGACCACAGCGGATTACTACGGATCTGCCGGCACAGCAGGTCGCTGTCCATATCCGGCACAAAACCGTCCAGGATAATCGCGTCGAAGGGCTGCTGGCCATCGAACGCCGTGCGCAGGGACGTTAGTGCTTCGCCGGCGGACTTCACCGCCTCAATGTGCACCTCGTGCCGGGACAGCATTTCCAGGGTGATCTTGCGGGACAGCTCATAAGAATCCACCACCAGAATCCTGCGATTCTTCACCATCCGGGTGTCCGGCCGAACCCGGGCAGCGTTCTCCGGGGCTACGGGCAGTGTCAGCTCCATCCAGAAAGTGGAGCCCTCGCCGGGGCGGCTTTCCAGATCCATAGAGCCATCCATCAGGCCAACCAGCTGGCGGCAGATGGTCAGGCCCAGGCCGGCACCGGGTAACTGGCGCTGGAATTGCTGGCCAAGCTGCACATAGGGCTCGTAAACCAGCGGAACATCTTCCGGGTTAATTCCCACACCGGTATCTTCCACGGCAATCCGAAGGCGTGCCTTGTCGTCCCGGCGACCCAGCACCTCGATACTGATCAGCACATGGCCGGAATCGGTAAACTTGATGGCGTTTGAGGTGAGGTTCAGCAGGATCTGGCGGAGTCGCACCGGGTCGCCCTTCAGGGCCCAGGGCAGGTTCTCGTCAATTCGAAGCTCCAGCGCCAGCCCCTTTTCCCGGGCGCGGGCGCCAAGCATGTGCACCAGATCATTCAGGGTTTCCCGAAGATCAAAGGGAATGTCGTCCAGTATCAGCTTACCGGCTTCCATGCTGGAAATATCCAGCAAGTCGTTGATGATGGCAGAGAGACTCTCCGAGGCACTCAGCAGTGTCTGCACATACTCCCGCTGCTCCTGATCCAGGGGCGTGTCGGTCAACAGGTTGGCGTAACCCAGCACGGATTGCAGCGGAATGCGCAGCTCGTGACTGACATTGGCCAGGAACTGATTCTTCGCGTGGTTGGCCCGCACCGCCTCGTCCCGCTCACCCTGGGACTGAATCGTGGTCTGGCGCAGGGAACGGGTGTCCTCAAGGATCTGCAGGCGCATCTTGTTCAGGGCCTGCTCCAGCTCTGAAAGCTCGTCCGGCGTTTTCCGGCTTTTGCGTTTGAGTTTCAGCGGGTCCACCAGCGCGTCCAGGTTCAGACGGGCGGCGTAATCGGCCATGGCTTCCAGGTGCCGGGATAGCGTCAGACGAACGATCACCAGAAGTCCCAGGGTGCCCAGCATGACCACGATGGACTGGAACAGCAGGTTCAGCAGGGCACGGTTGCGCAGATCTGTGTATATCTGGTCGATGGAGGAGGTAACTGTCAGTGTACCCACGTTCTCCGGGCTGCGGGTGCTGGAACGGTCGAACACAAGGGGGAAAGTCTGGGAAAGCACCCGACCCTCGGGGTAGGTGCCGGTACTGAAGGTTTCACCAGTGCTGGTCACCACCCGACCGTACTGGACAGCGGGTACCGCCTTCATATCATCCAGGCTGTTAGCCACCTCGCTGAAATTCATCAGCCAGATGTTGTTGCTCATACTCCCGGAAACCAGCTCGGCGGCTCGAGCCTGATCGTTCAGTAGATCAGTCTTCCGCCGCTCGAATTCGCCGATCAGCTGAACGCCGGTTGCCACCAGAGACAGAAACAGACTGAACAGCAATACGTAGGCGAGCAACCTTGCCGCCAATGGCCGTATTCCCAATCGTTTGAAGAGCCGTTTTGAAGGCAAGGCACAAATTCCCTGTGTCGACTACAAAATCACCAAAAGCAGTTTAACAGACCGTCAGCACTTCGACACGTTTCCGTGAATGATCATTCACGAATCGAAATCGCACGTTCAGATCGTACAGATGCGCACCGTAAATGCGCTCTTCATCCCGCCCTCTGCGAAAGGAGGGGCGTGGATCGTAAGCGACCACATCCTCGATCAGCGGGCGCAGTTCCGGATAGTCTTCCGATGAGAGCTGACGGATCTGCGTCTCGGCTTCCGGCAGAAAAACCACCTCCAGCCTTTCCGTGGGCGGAGAATCTGCCCAGCCCAGGGTGGCCTCGGGCACGGAATCGGCGAAGGGAAGGTAGGGTTTGATATCGAGAATCGGTGTGCCTTCGATCAGGTCATGATCGCTGATGCGGAGTATGAGCTCGCCATCTCTGCGAATCAGCCCCTCATTGCGCACCACCGACAGACCGAGACTGTTGGGTCGAAACGGTGAGCGGCTGGCAAACACCCCCATCTTGCGGTTGCCGCCCAGCCGGGGAGGGCGCACCACTGGCCGCCATTCCGCCCGCACTGCCTCGTGAAACTGAAAAGTCAGCCACAGATGACTGGCGGTCTCCAGCCCCCGGAACGCATCTTCCCGGTCAAACGGTGGCTGGATGATCAGGTCGGCCCGGGCATGACGGGTCAGCCCTGGCTGACGAGGCACCCCGAACTTGTCCTGAAAGCAGGAGCGTGTGATGGCAATCGGCGTAAGGGTAAGGGCCTCGGCCGCTGGCTTTGAGGGGTGTCTTGGCATTACAAACGATCATCCTCGATAGTACCGGAGAAAAACATCTCCACCCGGAACACCACAGAAGCCCGGTCTTTGAAACTTTCCTCCCGGGGGAATTCCAGCGCGGGAATCAGCTCCGCGTATAGCCAGTTGCTGTGCAGCCGGTAGCGAAACGTAAGATCTGTGAACGCGGAGGTGGTGCGCCAGGAAGGTTTGCTTTCCCCCAGCAGGCCCAGCCTCGGTGTTACGATCAGCCGGTTATTCATGCGCTTACGCATGCTGAAGATCTGGCCCGCCACGAATTCCTTGTCGTTATGCACCCACTCCAGTTCCGAAGACGAACGGAAATACCAGTCATTGCCAACCGGGCGCCCAACGCCAATCCAGGTTCGCTCGCCCCAGCCGTCTTGATGAAAATAATAGAACCGCTGCTGAGCGTTCAGGATCCACTTGTCGTCCAGGCGCCAGCGTTTCTCCGCCGTTGCCCGCCAGAAGGCATCCGGAGGGAGCCGCAGGCGCACACCCACATCGTTGGAGAAATTGATGGCATCGCCAATCTGGGTCAGGTACCGCAGCGCACCCGTGGCTTCCGTATCGGAGCGTTCCGGCTCGGTAAGCTGCCGGTCCCGCTGGCGCTCGCCGAGTGGGATCAGGTCTTCGCTTTCGCTCTCAATAACCAGCCGCAGTTTTCGCTCGGTGGTGGGAATATCCAGCCGAAATCGCGCCTCCGGCTCAAACTGTGCCGGGTCTCCATATTCGGATTCCGTTGCAAAGCCAACCCGCAGATAGCTCTCATTATTGGGGAGGCTCTGGGCGCTGCCGGAAAGCGTCCGGTCTGCCCACTGGCCAACCGACTGGATCTTCTGCCCGTGAAGGCGCTCCTGCCGCAGCACCCAGTTGCTGAATTTGAGCCAATAGGAATCCCGCGGATCGGCCCAGTATTCATCTGGCTCAAATGTGTAGAAGCCGATCGGGAGCTGTGCCGGAGACAGAATCTCAGCCACAGAGCGCTCCCGAACCTCAAACACCGGCTCGATGCTGTGGGTTGGGGAAGAGAGTGTCAGGAAGAGTGCAGCCGCAAGACCTGCAAAACGATAGCGGAAAAAACAGTCAGCCAAATTCCACCAGCAACCTTTCATGCAGCTCCCGCACCTGACGCGTTACATCATCCAGAGGGCGGTCATTATCAATCACCTCATCCGCCCGCGCCAGCCGATCTTCACGGGATATCTGAGCCGCAATGATCCGTTCAACCTGCTCTTGGGAATTGGTGTCCCGAGCCATGGTGCGTTCAAGTTGAACGTCCCTGGGCACGTCGATCACGATAATGCGGTCAACCAGTTCGTGTTGATCGGTCTCGAGGAGGAGAGGGGAAACCAGAAGCACATAGGGGAGCTGGTAGTTTTCCGGATTCAATTGCCGAATCAATTCCTCGCGGATGATCGGATGCAACAGCGACTCCAGCCAAACTCGCTCTTCCGGCTCCTGAAAGACAATTGCGCGAAGCTGCGCACGATCCAATGCACCCTCGGGCGTGAGAATCTCCTCCCCAAAGTGCTTGGTAATCTCAGCAAGCGCTGGCGTACCGGGCTCAACCACCTCCCGGGCAACATCATCGGCATCCACCCAGTGCACGCCAAGTTCGCCGAACAGGCGAGCCACAGTGGATTTCCCGGAACCAATTCCGCCGGTGAGGCCAGCAATCTTCATGAATCAGACTCCCAGGAATCCGTACCAGAACGCCTGAATTTCAGTCCCGAACCACAAACAGAGTAGCCCGGCAGTTGCCAGATACGGCCCAAACGGAATCGGCACCTCGCGCCCATGCTTCTTGAACACCATCAGGCTGATACCCACAACCGCCCCAACCACCGAGGAAAGCAGGATAACCGCCGGCAACAACTGCCACCCCAGCCACGCACCAAGCGCGGCGAGCAACTTGAAGTCCCCGTGCCCCATGCCTTCCTTGCCGGTAACCAGCTTGAACAGCCAGTAAACCGACCAAAGCGAGAGATACCCGGCCACTGCACCCCAGAAAGCACTGTTGAAGTCCGTAAGCACACCAAAGTAATTCAGCACCAGGCCCAGCCACATCAAGGGCAGGGTGATGCTATCCGGCAGAAGCTGAGTGTCGAAATCAATCACGGTCAGGGCCACCAGAGCCCAAACCAGCAGAAGGGCCCAAAGCGCCGATTCGTTCGGCCCGATGACAGCAATGGTCACCACCGAGAAAATCGCGGTAACGGCCTCAATGATCGGGTAACGGGGCGAGATAGGCGCCTTGCAAGAAGCGCATTTGCCCCGAAGAACCAGCCAGCTCACCACCGGAATATTTTCCCACGCCCGAATGCCATGGCCGCAGGAAGGGCAGGTGGAAGCCGGTTTGGAAAGCGTAATCCGTTCTTCTTCCTTACGCTGCTTCTCGGGCAGCTCCAGGAATTCCTCGCACTGGCAGCGCCAGTCCTGGTGCATCATTTTCGGCAGCCTCAGAATGACAACATTCAGGAAGCTGCCGATGCAGAGGGAGAAGAATATAACGGAAACGTAAAGAAGCCAGGGTGTCGTCAGGAATGTGTCTAGCGCCGGCATCAACCCACAACCTGACCCATCTGGAAGATCGGAAGGTACATGGCAATGATCAAACCACCTACCAGCACGCCCAGCACCGACATAATGATCGGCTCCATCAAGGCAGTAAGGTTATCGACCATATCGTCTACTACCGCCTCGTAGTGTTCCGCCACTTTGCCGAGCATCTCATCCAGATTACCGGATTCCTCGCCGATAGCGGTTAGCTGAACAGCCATTACCGGGAAGATATCCTGTTGGCGCATGGATGCCTGCAGTTGTGTGCCGCTGGCCACATCATTCTTAATCCGCTCGATAGCGTCGCGATAGACCGCATTGCCGGTAGCTCCGGCTACAGAGTCCAGAGCATCCACCAAGGGCACACCGGCCGCAAAGGTTGTGGAAAGAACTCGGCCAAATTTCGCAACAGCACCCTTGTCGAGAATTTCGCCCACAACTGGAAGTTTAAGAACGTATTTATCTACCAGGTCAGAAAACTTTCTGGAGCGGTGTTTCGCTTCTTTGAAGAGGAAAATGGTGCCCACTATTCCAAGCAGAACAACAAACCACCAACTTTGCATCCATTCAGATAAGCCAACCACCATCTGTGTGAAAACAGGTAGTTCGGCCCCGAAGCCCTGGAATAGGCTCTCGAACTGAGGAACGACTTTAACAAGAAGAATCGCCGTAACAATGATCGCGACCACGATAATGGCCACAGGGTAAGTCATTGCTTTTTTGACTTTCTTCTTCAAAATTTCAGTCTTTTCCAGGTAGGTTGCGATCCGGTCCAGCATGGCCTCAAGTGCACCGGCCTTCTCACCTGAATCGACGAGGTTGCAGTAGAGATCATCGAAATGCCGCGGGTACTTGCGAAGCGCGCCGGCAAAGCTAGTACCTGAAGAAATGTCATTCCGAATACCCATCACCAGCTCTTGAAGGCCCTTGTTTTCAAGGCCATCGGCAACAATGTCGAAACTCTGAACCAGCGGCACACCCGCTTTCATCATTGTGGCCAGTTGGCGGGTGAGCATGGCAATATCAAAGGGAGTGATTTTCTTGCTGCCGCCGAACAAGGGCTTGGGCTTTTTCTTCACCTTGTCTGGAATAATGCCCTGCTTGCGCAGCTGCGCTTTCACCAGCGCAAGGTTAGAACCGGTGAGTTCACCTTTGGATTTATTACCCTTACGGTCCTTGCCTTCCCAAATATACGATTCCAGCTTTTGTGCTTTCTCTGCCATGCTTAATCCTTCGTCACGCGATTGGCTTCCTCAAGGCTTGTCACGCCCTCGATCACTTTCATGAGTGCGGACTGTCGCAAGTTGCGGAAGCCTTCTGCCTGAGCCTGCTTTGCAATTTTGATGGAGCTGGCTTCTTCCATAATCATGTTCGCCAGCTCGTCTGTAATCTTGACCACCTCGTAGATACCAACGCGGCCTTTATATCCTCCATTGCATTTATCACAGCCCTTGGGGCGGTACAACGTGAAGCCTGTATCAATTTGTTCCTGTGTGAACCCCTCCTCCAAAAGCACGTCCTTGGGAACATCGAAGGCTTGCTTACAGGAATTGCAGAGCCGCCGGCCCAGGCGCTGGGCAATAATCAGGCTTACGGAGGTAGCGATGTTGAACGAAGGCACGCCCATGTTCATCATCCGGGTGAGTGTTTCGGCTGCACTGTTGGTATGTAGGGTTGAAAGAACCAGGTGGCCAGTCTGCGCAGCCTTGATAGCAATATTGGCCGTTTCGAGATCCCGAATCTCACCCACCATGATCACATCGGGGTCCTGGCGTAGGAAGGCTCTCAGGGCCTCCGCGAAACCTAGCCCGACCCTTGTGTTCACGTTTACCTGGTTGATGCCCTCCAGGTTGATTTCCGCCGGGTCTTCAGCAGTGGAAATATTGATGCCCGGCGTATTCAGGATGTTCAGGCCGGTGTAAAGGGAAACGGTCTTACCAGAACCGGTAGGGCCCGTTACCAGAATCATGCCCTGGGGTTGAGCAAGGGCATCCATATAAAGTTTCTTTTGGTCTTCCTCGTACCCGAGTACGTCGATGCCCAGTTTTGCCTGGCTCGGGTCCAGAATCCGAAGTACGATCTTTTCGCCCCACAGAGTCGGGAGCGTGTTCACCCGGAAATCAATGGCTTTGGTTTTGGATAGCTTCATCTTGATGCGGCCATCCTGGGGCACTCGACGCTCGGAAATATCGAGCTGCGACATAATCTTCACGCGGGCGGAGATCTTCGGTGCAAGCTTGATAGAGGGTCGAGAAACTTCCTTGAGAATGCCATCCGTCCGGTAGCGCACGCGGTAGATCTTCTCGTACGGTTCAAAGTGGATATCCGACGCGCCACCGCGAATGGCATCAAGCAACATCTTGTTCACATATTTTACGATTGGAGCGTCATCGACATCGCTGGCAGTTACGGCGCCATCGTCATCTTCCTGTTCGCCCCCCTCCGTCTCGACGCCCTCAAGGTCGGCATCATCCAGATCTCCCATCGTTGTGTCATGGGATTCCAGATATTTGTCGATGGCCTCCCGCAATTTTGCGTCGTCTACCAAAATCGCATCTGTGCTCAGGCCGGTATTGAACTTGATCTCATCCAGTGCCTGGATATTGGTCGGGTCCGAAACCGCAATGAACAGTCGGTTCCCTCGTTTATATAGGGGAAGCGCATTGTGTTTGCGGATCAGCTTCTCGTCCACCACCTTGTCCGGCATCATCTCCGGCATAAATGCCGAAAGATCCAGTACTGAAACCCCGAATTCCATGGCAGCAGAAAATGCCAGCTTTGAACTATCTGCCAGGTTGTTCTGGGTAAGGTAGGTGATTAGAGGAATACGATTCTGCGAAGCCTGGAGGAATGCGTCCTTGGCGGTGGCTTCATCAAGAAGTCCATCATCTACGAAGCGCCTGGCCAGCCCGGTTAAAGTCACGTTGGTTTTGTTGGTAGACATAAATCGATTAAAAAAAGCTGCCTAAGTTGCTGAATCGGGTGTTTTGTCAATGACACTGAGTTTAGATGTCTGGTGTTGGTTTGGAAAGGCGCTTTCTGTATTCATTGAGTGACGATTATCTGGAATGAATCAATTGAACGCTCCTCGGAACTGACAAAAATCGTCACCTGGTGACGTATCCTGTCGCTGCGGATCTGTTTCCATAGGGTCATGTTCGGCGACACTGGAGAGCGTAGAGGACTGAAAATAAAGCCTTAAAGCAGTAAGTTTCAAAACTGGCACGCCAGCTGCTTTGAATCGCTCAGGCTCAAAGACCGGTCGCGGGGCACGGCTCCACCGGGCCCGGGCCATTGAGAGTTGATAACCGTCAAACACAGAGGTCGACAATGAAGAATATTCAAATCAACCACGCCCAGAAGGGTTTTACACTGATCGAATTGATGATCGTAGTTGCGATCATCGGCATCCTGGCTGCTGTTGCTATTCCGCAGTATCAGGACTACACCGCCCGTACACAGGTATCCCGCTTGGTGGGTGAACTTAACGCACTGAAATCCAACGCCGAAAGTATCTTCAACAGCGGCGGCATTGTTGCAATCGAAGACGATCTTACTGTAAATCCGCGTGAAATCGGCATTGGCTGGACTGGTTCTAATCTGGTTGACGGCGCAAACACTGGTCCTGACTTTGGCTTGACCATTAACGACGGCAACCTGGCGACCTTGTCCTGGGAAGCCGAAATGGGTACCGACGCTTCTACTGCAGTTCGCGGCGCAATCATTACTGTGTCTCGCAGTGCCAACGGCGCGTATACCTGCACCATCACTGCCCCTGCAGCTGGTGGCGGTTGGAAAGACAGCTACGCACCTGCAGGCTGCCCGGTATCCTAATGTACGATAGCTGAGAAGTAGTCTCCGCCACGATTCGCCAGAATCAGCGCGGAAGTAAAGAAAGCCCGGGACTTAGGCCCCGGGCTTTTTTGTTGCGACGACCACCACATCAGTTAATTTGTGTTGGGGGTCACCAGCCGGCTAACTGGAGGGCTAAAAGGTTGAGAGCTGATCAGATAGTGCCCGCAGTGGCTGGGTGCGCAGTAATCCTCTGTTTGTGTGCCGTGATGTTCGCGGATTTTCTCCCCACCTATGGCGGTTCGTACGCGGATCAGCGTTTTCTTTTGGTGGGTTTAACTGGTTTTGTTTCGTGCGCCGCCGCTATTTTGCTTTTATTCAAAGGGTTCCCGTCGGGGAAACTCACGCAAACCTTGCTACCTGCGATTGCGCTTATTCTCGGTTTTCCTATTCTTTCGCTTGGTTTTTTTGAAAAGGATTACGCTTTTGTGGAGCCAGGCCTCTACTCGTTTTATTTCGCTGCAATTGTATCTTCTGGTTTAGTTCTGGCTATGCAGGGGCGGGTCCATCGCTACCTTGAGATTTTCGTTTCCGTTGCTGCGGCTTCGTGCTTTCTCTATGGCGCCATGTCGGTCAACGTGTACCTGTTTGCATTGGCAGATGGCCAGGCAGATCTTTCAGATTTGATTCCCTGGGGCTTCGTAAATATTAGGTACTGGAGTCATGTTGCCACCTGGCTTTTGCCAATTCTGCCACTGGCTGTACTTATTGGCCCATTGCGAGAATACCGGCTTTGGCGTTCCCTCGTCGCTATAGGGGCCGGGATTTGGTGGTGGATTATTTTCTTGTCTGCTTCTCGCGGATCAATTGTTGGCGTTGTCACTGGTGTGCTAATCATAGCACTTTGCTTTGGCCGGCAAAGCTGGCCCTGGTTAAGGCAATTCACCGCCTATCTCTTGGCAGGTGGGGCGATTTGGTTAGTCCTTTCCGTCTTGGTGCCATCGCTGCTTTTAGGCGAAACAGAGTTACGTTCCGTTCACGCTACCAGCTCCGGGAGGTTGCCGCTTTTTAGGGAAGCGTGGCAAATGAGTATCCAGCATTTCCCATTCGGTATGGGGCCTCAATCCTGGTTAACCCACGATCTTCTTACTCAGGAGTATTCAGAAAGCAGCAAGTTTGGGCACCCGCATAACATGTATCTGATGTGGGCTGCCGAGTATGGGTGGCTGCAAGTCTTCCTGCTCGCCATATTTGCGGTTCAGTGCACCTTCCTTTTCTGGAAGCGCCGAACCACCTTGCTTTTGGAAGGCGAAACAAAAGATATCAATGTGTTGTGTGGCGTTGCTGCCTCCGTGATTGGAGCGCTGGTACACGCGGGCGTGTCCGCAGTATTCATAGCGCCGGGGTCAATGTTGGTTGGAGTGTTGGTACTGGCCGGCTTCTGGGCGTTAATTGTCCCGTGCGGCTTGTTTGAGGTGCGAGGAGTGCAAGCGAATCCAAAATCGAGTGGGAGGCTTGTGTTTACCGCCTTTTTGGCGCCGCTGATTGTCTTGCTTTGGCTTCTATGGCTGGGTCAGGTTCATTCCTATTATGTTGATATGAGGACCGATGAGATTTACTACAAAGAGGAGCTAAAGCAGCCAACAATGCCGCGCTTCTGGTTTCACGGAAACTTTCCTCGAGGTAACGCTCCGTAAATTCCGCCTGGACGCGAAGCAAGAGACTCTTCTCCGATTCGCAAACACTTTGGTCCGATCTTTGCTCATCCCAAGGTATCGTAGAGTCTGTGGAATACAAGGCATGTCTGCAAAAAATCGTGGTTTTACCCTTATTGAACTCATGATCGTTGTTGCGATCATAGGGATTCTTGCGTCCTTTGCGTTGCCAGCCTACCAGGGGCACGTGATGCAATCTCAAATTAATCAGGCGCTTGGGGAACTAGCCGCCTACAAGTCGGCCGTGGAGGAGCGCCTTGTCCGGAACGGTACGCTCGCAAACTCCGATATCGGTTATTCCCCTTCACCCTTAACTACGGGTACCCCGGCGACTGATATAGCAGTGTTAAATCCTGACGGTTCTGGGCACCTCCAGGTGACCATGGGCGGCAATGCACACGGCGACCTTTCGGGGTTGGTGTTGAGGCTCGAACGCACGGTCAACGGAACCTGGAATTGTGTGGTTGATACAAGCGGTGCCTCAAACTGGAGAGACAGGTATAGCCCATTAGGTTGTACCGTTATTTAAACCTCCACTTCTTCAAACAGTTCAGGCACCTCTGCATCCCAGCCGAATTTTTCGCAAATCCGCTTGCGCATTACGTCACTCGCAACCAGCTCGCCGTGAGTGACGTACACCTTCTCCGGCTTAAGTGAACCTTGCTCCAGCCAGGTTAGAATCTCGTTGTAATCACCATGGGCGGAGAGAGAGTCGAGGTTATGAATTTCGGCTTTCACCGGCCAGTACTCGCCATGAATCTTCACCGATTCCGCACCATTCACTAACGCATCACCACGAGTACCCGGTGCCTGGAAGCCAGCAAACACGATGCTGTTCCGAGGATTCGGTAGCAGTGTTTTCAGGTGGTGCAGCACCCGCCCACCACTGGCCATTCCGCTGGCAGATATAATCACGCAGGGGTAGCGCACCGCGTCCAGTTCGATCGATTCTTCCACCTTGCGAACAAACTGGGTTTTCTCATCAATCAGTTCACACTGGGCCGCATTGAGCTTGTGTTCCTTGTGGTGCTTGCAGAAGATCTCTGTAGCCTTGATGGCCATTGGGCTGTTCAGGAACACGGGAAGCTTGGGGATTTTCCCGTCTCCCATAATCTTGTGTATCACATAAAGCAGCATCTGCGCCCGGCCAACGGCGAACGCCGGTAAAAGCACAATGCCGCCGCGCCCGGCGGTTTTCGTGATGATTTCGGCCAGCTCCGCTTCCGGATCTGTTTCACCATGGGCGCGATCCCCGTACGTGGATTCGCACACCAGCACGTCGGCTTTCTGCAGCGGCTCCGGCGGCCGCATGATGATGTCGTTTTGTCGCCCCACGTCCCCGCTGAACACAACCGTTCTGTCTGCGCCCTTGTGATGAACGTGCACACAGGATGATCCCAGAATATGGCCTGCCGGAGTAAAGGTTACCTGGAACCCTTTCACCGGCTCGAACGTCTCATGGTAGTGCAGGGACTCAAAATGTTTTAGAGCTTCCCAGGCGTCTTTCTCGGTAAACAGCGGCTCCGGCTTCTCGTGCTTCGAGAACTTTTTGCGGAAGGCGTATTTCGCATCTTCCTCCTGCAGGAAGCCGGCATCCGGCAGAAGTACCTTGCACAGTTCATGGGTGGCCTTGGTGCAGTATACCTTGCCTTTGAAGCCGTTTTTTACGAGGGCTGGCAGATAGCCGGAATGGTCAATATGAGCGTGGGTAAGCACCACCGCATCGATGGTGGAAGGATCCACCGGAAACTTCGCCCAGTTACGCCGGCGCAGGGTTTTCACGCCCTGGTACATGCCGCAGTCTACCAGTACCCGGTGCTTCTCGTCCGAGAGCAGGTAGCGTGAGCCAGTAACTGTTCCTGTGCCGCCAAGGAAGCGAAGTTTCATAGAGGCGTCCTTCTGGTTCTTTGTTAAGGGAGTGTTACTATTACCCATCATAGTTCATAACGTTTTGATCTGAAGCAGGAAGCGAATCGCATGCATTACAGCTCCGTTCTCCCGGATGTCATCAAGGTAGCAGACGAAGCCAGCGAAAAAGTGCTTCATATCTACCAGTCTGATTTCAAGGTGAGCTACAAAGCAGACGATTCTCCGATCACGGCCGCAGACACCGCCGCCCACGACATCATCACCCACGGGCTGCGCAGAATTAGCCGGGATATACCCATCCTTTCGGAAGAGGGGAGGGATATCCCCTGGGAAGAGCGCAAACACTGGCGCCGGTTCTGGCTGGTGGACCCTGTCGACGGTACCAAGGACTTCACTCAACGTACGGGTGAGTTCACCGTCAACATCGCGATGATTGAGGACGGTGAGCCGGTTATGGGCGTGGTCATCGCTCCGGCCCTGAAAGAAGCTTACTGGGGAGTGGTAGGTGAGGGTGCCCACATGCGTGATCGAACTGGCAAAGTTCACCGAATTCGGGTGGCGGAGCCCAAAGATGTAAAACGTGTGGTGGCTAGCAAGAACCACCTCAACCCGGAAACCAGAGCGTTTATCGATCAGCTCGGAGAGCACGAACTTGTGCAAGCTGGAAGCTCGTTAAAGTTTTGCCGTATTGCCGAGGGCCACGCCGATATTTACCCGCGTATGGGGCCAACCTGCGAGTGGGACACGGGCGCAGCGCAGGCGGTGCTGGTGGCTGCCGGCGGGAAAGTGCAAACGGTAGATGGCCAGCCACTGAAATACGGTAAACAAGATGTGTTAAATCCGTATTTCATTGCGGCGGGAAGCTGGTATCTTCCGCAGCCATGACATGGTACGCACTTCAGTACAAGCCCGCGCAGGGTGACCGCGCCCTGCAGCATCTTCAAAATCAGGGTATTACCTGTTTTTACCCGAAAATTACGGTGGAGAAAATCAGGGCTGGCAAGCGCACCAAGAAGCTTGAGCCGTTGTTTCCGGGTTACCTGTTCGTGAATCTGGAACAATCGGATCCCGTGTGGGCAAAACTGCGCTCTACTCGCGGTGTGTTGAGGATTGTGGGTTTTGCTAACAAGCCCGCGGCCATCGGTGACGATGTGATCCATCATATAAAGGATGGTCTCGATTCCGTAGCAGAGCAGGGCGGTATCAAACCTGGCCAGGCCGTGCAGCTGCATGAAGGGCCATTTGAAGGCATCAATGCCATTTTTCAGTCCTATGATGGCGAAGCCCGCGCGATAGTGCTTATCAACTTCATGCAGAAGCAGCAGAAGGTAAAAGTTCCGGTCTCTGCTATAAAAAACTAAAGGTACTGCCGTGGAGCTGAATCGCAGCTCTGATCTTAAGCTGTAATCGGTGTGCCGCTCCAATAACAAGTAGGAAAGATAAGTTGATATGGAAGAACGACAGCGCTCAGTTCAACATACACCTGACGATGAGATCAGTCTTGTAGACCTGGCTTCCACTTTTCTGAAGCGCCGCCGAATCTTCTACGTCGTGTTTCTGGTTACACTTGTGGCTGGCATCCTTTATGCCATTTTGGCGCCCGAGAAGTACGACTACGTTAGTTTGTTCAAGCTGGCAGAAAAGGATGCTGGGGGCTTTGTCGAAAAACCGGCCACGGTGATCGCCACGCTTGAAAATCATTGGTTTCCTGAAATTGAGGCCACCTACCGCGCAGGGCACGACCAGCCAGTTCCTTTCGATGTGGTCTTTTCGAATCCGGAGAATACGGGGCTAGTCCGGCTTGTTTCTGAGGCAGAACCGTCGGAGTCTGACGATGTTAAGCAGATCCACAGTCAGCTCATTGATAGGCTGGAGCAGGCTCAGTCTGTTGCAGTATCTACCCTCAAAGAAAACCTGGAAAGACAGATCGAGTCTTTGGCCTCAACCATCGACAGGTTAGAGACTTCGCGGGATGCGGGCGTTGCCATTGCCGACGTAGTGAATAAGCGCCTCTCCCTTGAGGTGCTTCTGCGCTCGATCCAGCCGGCAGAACTTCTGGTGCTCAATCGCCAGATGTCAGAAAGAAAAGGCCCTGCGCGGAGCCTGATCGTGGTTTTGGCTGCCATGCTGGGTTTGATGGCAGGCATTTTTCTATCGTTTTTTGCCGAGTTTGTAAGCTTGGTAAGAGCCAATCTGAACGAAATGTAGACGATAAGGTTGAGGTTCCAAACCTTTAACAAATCTTTACCCCGATAACCCTATGATAACCAATGTGTCAGACTTTTTGTCACTTGCTTGTCATAGACATTGCCGTAAAATCGTCACGCTTCTGAAACAGTTCATTCATCTACCGACAAGGATACAGTTGGGAGTCAGTTGTCCCCTTCCTTTTGCCTGTTTCCTGTCGCTTTTCAGACAATCCAATTTTATGACCTTAAAACACTGGGCCCTGGTCGGTGGGGCGGTAGCGTGTCTGACAAGTGTTGCCCTCCCGGCCGCTCCCTGGCTTGATCCAGGCGACTCTCGGGCGCGATTTGCGGCCCAGAAACTGGCAGACCGCGGCCATATGGATCGCACCATCAGCACCTGGCCGATGATGTGGAGTACGGTCCACAGTGGCCTGGAGGATAGTGTCAGCGCTGATCAGGTGGCGGTGGGCTCCGCTGCCGCCTACCTGCGCTTCGAAAAAGAACAACAGGCCCAGCAGGGTTTCCGGGGCGAGTACAGCCTTTATGGCAGCAGCGAGATACCCGGAGTTCGCGGTTTTGACCAGAATCCGCTTGCGAAAGCTGGCACGGCGATCAACCTCCAGTGGCAGGGCGAAGTATGGGCCCTGGGGCTTAAGCCCTCGTACGCCCATGAAAGCGATGATGACGAAGAGCTTCGGCTGGATGGTAGCTACCTGGCTGCGGCTGCAGGTAACTGGGTGTTGGGCGCTGGGGCCATTGACCGGTGGTGGGGCCCAGGCTGGCAATCCAGTCTCATTCTCTCCAACAACGCTCGTCCCATGCCGGCGCTCTGGATTAACCGGAACAACACCCACGCTTTCGAAACCCCATGGTTAAGCTGGGTCGGCCCCTGGCAGTTCACAGCGCTTGCCGGCCAATATGAGAGTGACCGTGCGGTACCCGATGCCAAACTGATTGGCATGCGCTTCACGTTCCGCCCGATCGATGGCCTGGATATTGGTCTTTCACGGGCCATCATGTTTGGTGGAGAGGGGCGACCTGAAGGCGCTTCAACCATCTGGAACGCCCTGATCGGGCGCGATAACGGCCAGCTTGAGGAAAACGACCCGGGCAACCAGCTCGCCAGCATTGATGCCCGCTACGGATTCGCAATTGGCCAGCAATCCATGGGGCTATACGCCCAGATGATGGGCGAAGACGAAGCCGGAGCCTTTCCAGCCCGTAAGTCCTGGCTTTTGGGCGCGGACTGGACGACGCAGTTATTCAAAGCTGACCAGCAGTGGTTTGTTGAATACACCAACACCCTGGCGGATGACTTCCTTGGCGACGCCATGCCCAACATCACCTACGATCACTCCCGTTACCGCTCCGGCTATCGCTATTACGGCCGCAGCATGGCAGCTAGCTTCGATGGCGATGCAGAAGCCGTTACCTTGGGAGCTCTGAACTTTTTCGACAATGGTGCCAATTTGACGGCCAAGGTAACCTACGCCCGACTGAATAAGGATGGCGAAAACCGCACCGTTGTAACCGATCAAGATATCTTTTACACCGTTCCCGACGGCGACCAGAACGTCGCCATTCTTGATCTCGGCTACGGAACCCGTTTATTAAATGGCTGGCTGGATATGAACCTCCAGGCCACCGACAAGAAAATACAGTACCTGGGTGGCGAGAAAGACCAATGGTCTTTCGGCGCCACCTGGACCTACCGATTCTAAATTTTACCGAACCAAACCGCCGGATTTATAACTGTGAAGCTTAAGAATCTATTGCTCCCGCTGGCTCTGCTACTGCCAATGGCTGCCGCCGCCCAATCCATCAGCCCGTCTCAGATTGAGCAGTTCAAAAACCTGCCAAGGGCCCAGCAAGAAGCCCTGGCTCGGCAGTACGGCATAGACCTGGATAATATTCAGGGTCGCCGCCAGAGCCAGCAACGCCCGGAAAATATTGAGGTTGTCGAGTCCGAAAGTGGCAATGGCGATGACGAGCGCCGGAAAGCCCAGAAAGAACGGGAAGAGCAGGAAAAAGAGGAAGAGCGGGCTCGCAAGAACGGTGGGCTGAAACCATTCGGGTATGACCTGTTTGCAGGCAGTCCGACCACCTTTGCGCCGGTAACAGAAATCCCCGTACCAAACGATTACACACTTGGCCCCGGCGACGTGCTGCGCATCCAGTTATGGGGCAAAGAAAATCAGCAGTTGCAACTGCCCGTGAGCCGTGAAGGGTCCATTGGCTTCCCCAATTCCGGCCCTCTCAGCGTTGCAGGCCTTAGCTTTGATGAAGCGCGCCAGCAAATCCAGAAGCTGGTCTCCGAGCAATACATCGGCGTACAGGCCAGTGTTTCTCTCGGCGAATTGCGCAGTATGCGAGTCTTCGTTCTTGGCGAGGCCCGAAACCCCGGCTCCTACATGGTAAGCTCGCTTTCCACCATCACCAACGCCCTGTATGTGTCAGGCGGGGTAAAGCAGTCTGGATCCCTGCGTGCTGTGCAGCATAAGCGCAACGGCAAGCTTATCGGCACCCTGGATCTGTATGATCTGCTTCTCAATGGCGATAGCTCCGGCGATCACCGCCTTCAGCCAGGGGATGTTGTTTTCATACCACCGGTAGGCGAACGAGCAGGCATTGATGGCGAAGTCTACAGGCCCGCGCTTTACGAACTGGAAGATGAAACCAGCCTGAAAGAGCTGGTGCGCCTGGCCGGGGGGCTTACACCGCAGGCTTACCCGGAACGAGTAAAAATTGAGCGCACCAATGAAGACTTCCTGAGAATCATCGCAGAAGCGGATTACACGGAGCAGAAGGGCCAAAGTACTCGGGTGCTGCCAGGGGATCGCATCACCATTGCCTCTATTGCTGACATTACTGGCCAGTATATCGAAATCCGTGGAGCTGCCACGCGGCCAGGGCGCTATGCATTCGTGCCCGGCATGAGGGTGTCATCTGTCCTCAATAATCTCCGAAACGATCTTCTGCCTGCGGCAGATCGCGATGTAGCTCTTCTCGTAAGAAAGTCCGCAGATGATCACCTGAGCACCTTGGTGATTGATCTGCGAGATGCCCTTCGCAGCCCTGGCAGTGAAGCCGATCTGATCCTTGCGGAACGGGACCAACTGTTCGTGTTCTCTGATCTGGAGAAAACAGAACTTGATGAAAGGGCGCTGCGATATGAGGAATACCAGGATTTGCAGGAACGCCTGAAAAAAGGGGAGCGGATCTCCAAGCCTTCTGAGAAACAATTGGCGAATCTGCGCCCCCAACAGCGGGAGGAACTCCAACAGAACTACGAAGAGCGCCGTTGGCTCGCTATGCTGGAGCGGGAGCAACTAACGGAAAGCGAACAGGATGAGCTCCGGCAACTGCAGGATGCAAAGCGCGACAAACTGCTACCAGGTTTATTGAAGCAGCTGCGCATTCAGGCAACGCCGCTCGATCCTGCCTCGTTTGTCACCATATCCGGCGAAGTTCGTTACCCGGGTGACTATCCGATTCCTGAAAACGGCGGACTTGCCGATGTGATTGCTCTTGCTGGAGGGCTGAAAGACTCAGCATCCCTGCTTTCGGCGGAACTGGCCAGATCGGAGCTTGCAGAAGAGGGCGACCGCAGAGTGATCACCCGCAAGATTGCGTTGGCGGATGTAATGGCTGGTGAAACGCGTCAAACACTTCAAAGCCGTGATTCTATCCTGATTCAGCCTACTCCAGATTTTGACAAACAATACCGAATCACCCTTTCTGGTGAGGTACGCTATCCGGGAGAGTACACCTTTGGTGAAGGGGAGACCCTGAGGGACGTTATTCTCCGCGCGGGCGGACTGACCGAGAACGCATTCCCGAAAGGAGCGGTGTTCACCCGCCAAAAGCTTCGCCGGTTGGAGGCCCAGCGCCTGCAAGAGGCTAAAGAACGCTTGCAAGGTGACCTCCTGGGTGTCCAGCTCCAGGGCAACACCTTCGGTGGGCAGAACGCCCAGCGGGTGCAGCAGGTTCAAGGCTTGTTGGAAGAAGTGCAGAACAGCCGCCCTGTAGGCCGGATGGTGATCGACCTTGCTGCCGTTATGCAGGATGAGGGTTATCAGAGCATTCGGCTTCAGGATGGCGATACCCTAAGTGTTCCGAACATACCCCAGTCGGTTTCTGTGTTTGGGGAAGTGCAGTTCCCGACCAGTCACCTACATCAGTCCGGCCTCACCGTGGATGACTATCTGGAACGCTCCGGCGGCCCAACCCGCCAGGCGGATGACAGCAGAGTCTACGTTGTGAAGGCAGACGGCTCCGTGATGCTGCCAGAGAAAAGCAGATGGTTTGGTGGCCGCAGCAAGCAACTGGAGCCGGGAGACACGATCATCATGCCGATTGACGTGGACCGCCTGAACCAGCTGGAGCTTTGGACAAACGTGAGCCAGATTGTTTATCAGATGGCGCTTGGTGCAGCGGCAGTGGGGAATCTGTAATGAGTGGCTATGAGAAACTAAATGGGACTCCTGACGTCCACCCTCACAAAGATGATGAAATTGATCTTCGTGAACTTTTCCTGACGCTATGGGCGGGCAAATGGTTGATCCTCGCAGTAACTCTTGTGTTTGCCATTGCAGGCATTGCCTACGCTCTTCAAAAGCCAAATATCTATCAGTCTAGCGTTTTGTTGGCACCAGCAAATGAAGAGGGGTCGTTAAACGGTATAAGTGGGCAGCTTGGTGGTTTGGCAAGCCTCGCTGGCATTAACATTGGCAGTGGCAGTTCAAACCAGACGGTGATTGCAAAAGAGGTATTGCAATCCAGGGCATTTCTAGCAGATTTCGTAAAACGTCACGAGCTTGAAGTTCCTCTGCTAGGTACCTCTGGTTGGAATGAAGCCAGTAAATCCTGGATCTTCAACAGAGAAGTTTACGATCCTGATACCCAACAGTGGCTCGCCGATCAGTCGGGAAAGACATTCAAGCCGACTGACTGGGAGCTTGTGAATGCTTTAAAGCATGAGCATATTAGTGTCAGTGATAATAAAGATAGTGGAATGATAACTTTGAAGGTGAGAAGCATGTCCCCGGTAGCTTCGCAGCAGTGGGCTGAGTGGCTGGTTGCGGATATTAACGAGTACATGCGTCGAAAAGACGTCGATGAATCCAATGCCAGGATTTCTTATCTTGAAGAGAAACTGAATGATACGAATGTAGCTGGGATGCAGCAGGTCTTTTATCAGTTGATTGAGAGCGAGACCCGCACTGTAATGTTGGCAAATGCTCAGAAAGAATATGTATTCGAGACTGTCGATCCTGCCGTTATTCCTGAAGAGAAGAGTGAACCAAAGCGCAGTCTGATTGTGGCACTTTCGGTGATGTTAGGAGCGATTTTGGGCGTTGCTGTGATTTTTGTGTGTACTTTCGTGAGGAGTGGGCGACGAAAGACTCCTGAAAAAACTAATCAGCCTGAATGAGAATTCGTTTGTTCAACCTGAGCCTGCGGGCTCTGACATTAGCTGTAAAGTTTGCCTTCATTTTGTCATTGGCGGTTTTCCTGCCACCCGAAAAAGTCGGTTTGTATGGCCTCATTACGGTCACAGTTTTTTATTCTATCTATTTTGTTGGTTTCGAGTTTTATACCTACAGCACGCGTGACATCGTAGCGAGGCCTAAGTCCGAGTGGTCGGGTCTTTTGGCCAGTCAGTTGGTTTTCTTTTGCCTGCTGTATCTTGTCGTTCTGCCTGCCTCAAGTATTCTGTTTCTGATGGGAGTGTTGCCCTGGACCGTCATGGCGTCTTTCTTCTGTCTGGTGGTTCTGGAGCACCTTTCAACCGAATTGATGAGGTTGCTTGTTGCAATTGAAAGACCTTTGCTGGCAACTCTGATCATCTTCATAAAGCAGGCCCTTTGGGCAATCTGCTTTACATTAGCAATGTGGCTGGAGCCAAACTTCAGAAATATTGCTGATCTGCTGCTGTTCTGGATGATAGGTACCTCTAGCAGCATACTTATTGGAGTGTGGCCACTGTTGAAGTTGGATTGGGCAGGAGCATTGTCAAGGCTTGATTGGCGCTGGGTAAAAGCAGGCGTGATCATTGCTGTGCCCTTGCTTTTGTCTTCCGTGGCTGTCAGATCTTTGTTCACCTTTGATCGATACGCCTTCGAGGCTCTGAATGGTTTAGCTCTTCTGGGCGCATACAGTGTCTACATGGGGGTAGCATCCGCGATGCTTTCTTTTATGGAATCAGGTGTTTTTGTCTTCTACTACCCGAGAATGATGAAGGCGTACAAAGAGAACAATCTCAGTGAGTTCCAAGTCTCTTACAGAAAATTGGCAAGGCAGTCGGTTTTGTGGCTTGCAGTTTTGACGGTTGGCGCCGGGCTTGCGGGAATAATAATCTTTCCTCTCCTTGAAGAGAGGGTCTATGCAGAAAATCTTCCTTTATTCGCTGCTGTTATCTTTGCCATGGCCATTTTTATCATTGGCTATGTATTTCAGTATGGGCTCTACACTACGACAAGGGATGGCAGCATTATTGCCGCAAATGTTGTTGGTTTGATGGCAGCAGGATTAACATTGTTCATTCTTGCCTCTCACTCTGAATATTGGGCAGTCACTGTTGCAATGGTTGTGGGGAGTGCTACTGCTACAGGCCTGAAATATTGGAAATGGCTCACTACTCGCAGAGAGCTTCTACTCGCGTAAAGCTTGCTTCTGTAATCTTGGAATTGGATCTTTATTATTATGAAAGAAACTGTATTGGTAACCGGCGCTGATGGATTTATCGGGTCTCATCTCACTGAACTTCTTGTTCGTGAAGGTTATAAAGTAAAAGCTTTGTCTCAATATAACTCCTTCAATTATTGGGGCTGGCTCGAAAATATCGATTGTCTGGACGAGATAGAGGTACTAAACGGTGATGTTCGTGATCCACATTACTGCAAACATATCACCAAGGGTGTAGATATTGTTTACCACTTGGCCGCACTGATTGCCATTCCCTACTCATATGTGGCACCGGATAGTTATGTCGATACCAACATCAAAGGAACACTGAATATTTGCCAGGCAGCGCTCGAAAATGGTGTGAAGCGAGTGATTCACACCTCCACCAGTGAGGTGTACGGCACTGCCCAGTATGTTCCGATTGATGAGAAGCACCCGGTTCAGCCGCAGTCTCCCTACAGTGCATCCAAAATCGCCGCTGATGCGATGGCGATGAGTTTCTACAATGCGTTTGACCTGCCGCTGACTGTCGCCCGCCCATTTAACACTTATGGTCCACGGCAGTCCGCCAGAGCGGTGATTCCCACGATTATCACCCAGATTGCTGCTGGCCAGAAATCAATCAAGCTCGGAGATGTGTCGCCCACCAGGGATTTCAATTATGTGGAAGACACCTGCCGGGGATTTCTCGCGCTGGCCAATTCTGAGAAAACAATCGGTGAAACGGTAAACATTGCCTCGAACTTCGAGATTTCAGTTGGCGATACTCTGAAGTTGATACGGGAGATAATGCAAAGCGATGTTGAATTCATTACTGATGAACAACGAATTCGGCCAGGAAAATCAGAGGTGTTCCGTCTTTGGGGAGAGAACGCCAAGATCCGTGATTTGACTGGATTCGCCCCTGAGCATTCAATTGAGGAGGGTTTGAGGAAAACCGTGGAGTGGTTTACAAACCCGGATAATCTTAAGCACTACAAGGCTGGAATCTATAATGTCTGAAGTGTCGGTAAATCGGCTTGTTGAGTTCGTGAAGCACCATTACGGAACCAACGAATTCATTCCACTACACGCGCCGGTTTTCAAGGGCAGCGAGCAAGCCTATGTTGCCAGCACAATCGATTCGACTTTTGTTTCCAGTGTTGGGGAGTATGTCAATCGTTTTGAACGGGACATGGCTGTTTACACTGGCACACAAGCAGCGGTCGCTACGGTAAACGGAACCGCCGCACTCCATGTGAGCCTCCGATTAGCAGGCGTTTCTTCGGGAGACCTGGTGATTACTCAGGCACTGACCTTCGTCGCCACATGCAATGCAATACACTACTGTAACGCAGTTCCACTGTTTATTGATGTTGACGAGGCTACCCTTGGGCTCAGCCCAAATGCTCTGGAAAGCTGGTTGGAAAACTTCGCCAGCAAGAACGAGTCGGGTGAGTGCGTTGATCGAGCCTCCGGCCGAAGGATTTCCGCATGCATGCCAATGCACACTTTCGGTCACCCCGCTGATCTCGCCGGTCTAGTCCGTGTTTGCGAAAAATGGGACATTCCTTTGGTTGAGGATGCGGCAGAATCCTTGGGCAGCTTTTATCAGGGTCGTCATACTGGATCCTTTGGCAAACTGGCAGCGGTGAGCTTTAACGGAAACAAGATCATTACCACCGGTGGCGGTGGCATGATTCTCTGTGATGCGGAAACAGGCCAGCGAGCCAAGCATCTCACTACGACCGCGAAAAAGCCGCATCCCTATGAATACGTTCACGACGAGGTAGGTTTCAACTATCGGTTGCCCAACATCAATGCTGCGTTGGGCGTTGCCCAAATGGAGCAATTACCGGAGTTTTTGGCTGAGAAAAGGGCCTTGGCAGGGGAGTATAGATTGCTCCTCAAAGACACGGAGTTTCAATTTGTGGACGAGCCCGATGGTTGCAGGAGCAACTTCTGGCTGAACGCGGTTCTCTGCCCGGACCAGTCATCAAGAGACCATCTACTCGAGCGTACAAATGCCAAAAACGTAATGACTCGTCCAGTCTGGCAACTGATGTGCGATTTGCCAATGTATTCCCACTGCCCCAGGGGAGACCTTCGCACCTCAAGGAGCATAGCCGAGCGCCTGGTAAATCTTCCCAGCAGCGTAAAGCCGGTCCAGAAATGAAAAAGATCGCAGTATTCACCGGAACCCGAGCAGAGTATGGCCTGCTATATCCCTTGCTCAGAAAACTGGAAGCGCATTCAGAGCTGCGCTTGCAGTTGATTGTAAGCGGTATGCACCTCGCACCTCAGTTTGGAGAGACTTGGCGAACGATAGAGGACGATGGGTTTACCATTGATGCCAAGGTAGAAATGTTGCTGGCATCTGACACCAGCTGTGGCATTGCCAAATCTATGGGGGTTGGGGTGCTCGGGTTTGCAGATGCGTTGGAGCGCCTCCAGCCTGACTGCCTGGTGATTCTGGGTGATCGCTATGAAGCGCTTGCAATTGCCCAAGTGGCTGCGGTGATGCGCGTTCCAATTGCTCACCTTCATGGTGGTGAGCTGACTGAGGGTGCTTATGATGACCCGATCCGGCATGCGATTACCAAGCTGTCTCATTTTCATTTTGTCGCTTCGGAAGAGTACAGGCTACGGGTCATTCAGATGGGGGAGGATCCCGAGCGCGTCTGGAACGTGGGAGCGTTGGGAATTGAGAATATCTGCACGGTCCCACGTGTTCCGTTGAGCACCATTAACCAGAAATTTCAGACCGATCTCAAACACCCGTTTTTTCTCGTGACGTATCATCCGGTAACTGCGGGGAATGAGGATAGCGAAGATACCTTCAGAAACCTCTTGTCAGCCCTTGATGAATTCCCGGACCATCAGGTTTTGCTCACCTATCCCAATTCAGACGATGGCGGGCATCGGTTGATTCAGATGCTCGAACAATTCGCTACTGCCCATCCCGACAGAGTGTTTGCGGTACCCTCGCTTGGTATGCAGTGCTATCTGAGCGCGGTTGACCTTAGCGATGGTGTGATTGGCAATTCTTCCAGTGGTGTTATTGAAGTTCCCTCTCTCAGAAGACCGACGGTTAATATTGGTGTGCGTCAAAAAGGAAGGCTTGCAGCAGACTCAGTTATTCACTGTGGGACATCCCAAGATAACATCACCCAGGCCATCCGTAAGGCACTTTCACCTTCAGCCAAGAAGATTTCAGAAACTTGTGAGAACCCTTATGGCAGTGGTGATACGTCGACAGAGATTGTCGATATTCTGAAAAATCAGCGGGCCACTGGAGCAAAACGCTTTCATGACATTTCCTGGGCCCACGAGGAATGATTTGAATGGTAAGAGTAATTGCAGAAGCAGGAGTTAATCACAACGGCGATCGCGACATGGCCTTTGAACTGGTCAAAGTAGCAGCGGATTCAGGTGCCGATGCCGTTAAATTCCAGACCTTTAACGCAGAGCGACTGGCAGCCCTTACAGCGCCGAAAGCGAAATATCAGCAAGCGACCACGGATGCGCTCGAAAGCCAGTTCGATATGCTGAAAAAACTGGAATTGCCAACCGAATGGCATTTCGAGCTCCAGCGGTACGCACGGGAACTGGATATAACATTCATATCAACAGCCTTTGATCTCCAGAGCCTGGCTTTCCTGCAAACATTGGACCTTCCCTATTACAAGATCCCTTCCGGGGAGATCACCAATGGTCCGCTATTGCTGGCTTTTGCCCAAACCGGCAAGGAACTGATCATCTCTACAGGCATGGCGACGCTGAGTGAAATTGAACAGGCGCTTGCCATCGTCGCATTTGGCTATGCTCACGAAGAAGAGCCGGAAAGTCTCGAGCAAGTGTGGCGCTTCTGGAGCAATCCGGACGTTCAGGCTTCTCTGCAAGGCAAGGTTTCGTTGCTCCATTGTACGTCGCAATACCCAACGCCGATTGAAGAGGTGAACCTCAATGCCATGGGGACCCTCGCAAACGCTTTCGGTTTGCCTGTTGGCTACTCTGATCACACGCAGGGCCTGGTTATACCTACAGCTGCCGTAGCACTCGGAGCAACCATTATTGAGAAGCACTTCACGCTGGACCGCACATTGCCGGGCCCGGATCACAGGGCTTCTCTGGAGCCGGACGAGCTTTACGATTTGGTGCGCGCCCTACGAGATGTTGAGCGGGCCCTCGGTGACGGTATTAAAAAACCGCAGCCCAGCGAGTGGGATACTCGTGAGGCAGCACGGCAGCAGGTGATTTTTTGCGAGCCAGTTAAAAAAGGCGAAAAAATCGAGCGAGGTGCATTATCCACGGCCCGCTGTGGACGGGGGGTTTCTCCAATGGGGCTTTGGGATATGGTGGGCAAAGTTGCCTCAGAATCCTACTCAGAGGGAGATGTGCCAGAGTGACCCAGGTGTTGGCAGCCGACCTCTTGTCGAGAGATTGTATTTTAATAGGGGCGGGCGGGCATGCGAAGGTTGTACGGGAACTTGCAGAACTGTGCGGTGCCAACATCCTCGGCGTCTGCGACCCGAAGTTTCAGGGCACACACAGCGAGATCTGGAATGGCTTGAAGGCTCTCGGAGGGGATGAATATTTGTCTGGGGTAAACCCACAAACGGTTCTATTGCTCAATGGAATTGGAATGATGCCCGGAAGTCGCATTCGTCAGGGCGTGTTCGAGCGTTTCAGAGCATTGGGTTTTCACTTCCCATCTCTCGTCCACCCTTTTGCCTGGGTCTCTCACGACGCTCACGTAGGCGACGGCGTCCAGCTGATGGCGGGATGTGTTGTACAACCGGGCGCACGGATCGGAATTAATACGATCATTAACACCCGCAGCTCCGTCGATCATGATTCCTGTTTAGGAGAGCATTGTCACCTCGCACCCGGCGCTACCCTCTGTGGCGATGCAAGTGTTGGTGCCGGTACCTTTATTGGTGCTGGTGCAACGATTACCCACGGAGTGACAGTAGCGCCAAAAACCTTCATAAAAGCTGGGTCTTTGACAGCCAAAGACGTTCTCTAAGGCCCCGGAACACCAATTCCTTTTGCAAACGGAATACTTGATACATGAAAAAGTGGCAGAACGTACTTATCCAGCCGGATTTGCCGCTGGAAGACGCGATTGCAGTTCTTGATAAAGGTGGGCTGCGAATTGCCTTGATAGTGCAGGACCACGATAAGTTAGTGGGTACATTGACCGACGGCGATATCCGTCGCGCCTTGTTGCGGCATATTCCGCTGACCGCGCCTGTTAGGGATGTGATGTGCGCTAAGCCCCATGTGGCTGATGTTGACTGGTCTAAGGATAAGATCCTCTCCGTAATGGAAGATCTCGAATTACTTCAGATCCCGCTACTTGATTCAGAAGGGCGAGTCGTCGGGCTTGAAACCTTGCATGGGCTAATGGAGCGCAGAACGGTCGAAAACCCGGTCTTTCTGATGGCAGGCGGATTCGGAACTCGTTTGAAACCTTTGACCAACGAGTGTCCCAAGCCCCTACTAAAGGTTGGTGACAAACCGATTCTTGAACTGATACTGGAAAGCTTGGCCAAGGCAGGGTTTTATCGTTTCTTCATTTCAACGCATTATTTGCCGGAAATGATAAGAGAGCACTTTGGAGATGGGTCTCAGTGGGGTGTTAATATCGAGTATGTTCATGAAGAAGAGCCCCTTGGAACGGGCGGGGCGTTGGGACTGTTGCCCAAGGAAAAGATTGACTGCCCACTGATTATGATGAACGGCGACCTCCTCACCACAGTGAACTACCGTGGACTCCTGGACTTCCATCTTGAACATGACAGTATTGCAACAATGTGTGTTCGTGAGTATGAGCACCGGGTTCCTTATGGCGTTGTTCAAACAGACGGCACCTATATACAGAGTATGGAGGAGAAGCCGGTTCAGAAGTGCTTCATTAACGCCGGGATATACGTTGTGTCGCCGGAACTGGTGGGTTGCGTCGAGACTGGCGAACGAATTGATATGCCAAGCTTGTTGGAAAAACAGATTGATCTTGCCAAAAAAGTCGCGATGTTTCCGGTACATGAATACTGGCTCGACATTGGCAAAATGGACGATTTCAAGAAAGCACAAGAAGAAGTCGAGCTTCTATGAGTGACACCCCCCTTAAGAGAGCTCTGGTGGTCGGAAGTGGAAGTATCGCGAAGAGACACATCGCAAATTTGCGACATCTGTTCCCGGATTTATCCGTGGTTTGTGTCAGTGCTTCAGGCCGGATGCTTGATCCTGCCGAGGTCGGCGCTTCCGAGGTCTTATCGGACTTAGCCACCGCTGTCAGGCAAAAACCGGATTTTGCGGTGATAGCTTCACCCGCACCCTACCATCTAAGCCACGCGGATGAGCTGTTGGCCGCGAACATACCTGTGTTAATCGAAAAGCCCCTCTGTGCCTCAGTTCGTGAACTTGATGCGACCAAACTGCGTGGGTATACCGCCCGCATTGGCGTTGCCTACAACTTGCGATTCATGCCTGCGGCACAAATAGTGAAAAAGCTTATTGATGATGCGGCAGTGGGACCAATTAGCACTGCATTTGCGGAAGTGGGGCAGTTCCTGCCAGATTGGCGCCCCGGAAGCGACTATCGCAAGGGCGTTTCAGCAATTAAAGATCTTGGCGGCGGCGCACTGTTGGAGTTGAGCCATGAGTTAGACTATTTGAACTGGTTCTTCGGCCCGTTCTCTCGCGCATTGGGCGTCGTTCGCAACGCCGGTAGCCTGGAGATTGACGTGGAGGACACTGTAGATGTCCTACTCCAGCAAAGCGGAGGCCAGTTGGTCCACGTGCACCTCGACTTCCTGCAGCGTCATCCCACCCGGCGCTTTAAGGCAGTTGGTGCCATCGGCACCATTGAATGGGACCTGATAGCAAATAAGGTACTTCTTTTTCATGCGGATGGTAGTACCGAGACGGTGTATGCAGATCCGAACTATGACCGAAATCAGATGTACATTGACCAAATGATTGCGTTCATTGGCTTCATAAAGGCAGAAGCAGATTTTGAATCTACGTTGGATTCGTCCATGCAAGTAATGCGACTGGTTGAATCTATAAGGATGTCCAGTGATCAATCTGCTTGGACTGAAGTGGAGGAGGCCTTGTGAGCAAGATCTACGCATTTGTATTCGCCCGGGGCGGATCCAAAGGTTTGCCCCGGAAAAACCTCCTCCCGTTGGGCGGCGTGCCTTTAATCGGCCATTCAATAAATACGGCGAAAGCACTCCCGCAAGTTTCGAAGGTATTTGTTTCGACTGATGATTCCGAGATAAAGCGCGTAGCGAAGCAATATGGTGCAGAAGTTATCGATCGTCCTGAGGAACTGGCGGGCGATAAATCGCCAGAGTGGGAAGCGTGGCGCCACGCTATTCAATACCTTGAAGACTTGGGAGAGGAATTTGATACTTTCCTGAGCCTTCCCGCCACAAGTCCTCTCAGATCGACTCATGATGTTCAAGCAGCAATAAACGCACTGAACTTCCAAACAGATGCTGTTATCACGGTTACACCTGCAGCCAGAAGCCCCTTTTTCAATATGGTTTCCAGAGAACTGGACGGGTCTACTTCGATTCTATGTCCTTCTGATGGGTATGTCCGGCGGCAGGATACCCCAGAGGCTTTCGATGTTACGACTGTAGCCTATGTCCTGAAAAAGAGTTTCATCATGCAGCGGAATGGGCTCTTTGAGGGGCGGCTCAAATCTGTAGTCGTACCGAAAGAGCGAGCCGTTGACATAGATGACATCCTGGATTTCAAATTTGCTGAATTGCTTTACGCCGAGGTCAAGAATGTTATTGGAAAATAAAGTTATACTTGTTGTTGGCGCCGGAGGCTTGTTGGGACGGGAAATTGTTCGTTCTGTAGTGAAGGAAGGTGGACGCGTAATTGCTGCAGATATAGATCCCGATTTACTACATGACCTTATCTCAGAGTTGGGTGACAGTAAAATACTTCCGGTGAAAGTTGATATTGGTAAAAAAGAATCTGTTGAAGACGTATTTGCATCTGCTGAAGTAAAATGGGGGAAAGTGGCCGGCGCAGTTAACGCGGCTTATCCTAGAAATGAGCGGTACGGGCGAAAAGCACTCGACGTCACCTATAGTGATTTCTGTGAAAATGTAGGTTTGCACCTGGGTGGATACTTCCTATTTACTCAGCAATGCGCGGTGTACTCGAACGATAAAAAGATTGACTTTTCGTTGGTAAATCTCGCGTCTATATATGGCGTAGTCGCTCCGGACTTCGAAATATACGAGAATACTAATATGACGATGCCGGTAGAATACGCGGCGATCAAGTCGGGCGTTGTTCATCTGGGGTCATATTTCTCGTCTCTAATGAAGGGGTCAGGTTTTAGGGTGAACACAGTGAGTCCCGGTGGCATAAGTGCAGGTCAGCCGGAGTCTTTTCAGATCGCCTACAATAAACGATGCCGGAGCAAAGGGCTTCTGCATGAGGGGGATGTGACCGGCAGTATAGTTTTCCTTTTGTCGGATTTCTCGTCTTACATTTGTGGCCAGAATATAGTGGTTGACGATGGATTTTGCTTGTAAGCGCCGAATTATATAGTTCTTAGAGCCAAAGATTGCGGAAGTACATAACCTTTTCCCTTTTTCAAAGTAATACCTTTTATATGACCGTAGCTTTGAGTAAAAGAAAAGCGGTGAGATCTTTGCTTGTAATCATTTTTGTGATGATGAACAGCGTTGACATCTTATATATGAGCGCGTACAAGTTCGGGTTTTCGGTTGTTGGGTCTTATGCGACGTTATTCTCCATATCTTTTTTCTTGCTTATATTCATTAATAAAAAAACGTTTTCGAAAGTCTCGATTGCTCTTTTTCTTATATATCTATCATATCTTTCCTTTCAGTTGCTAAATGGTGTTTTTAATAGCAAGGAAGCTGAGTTCTCATTTGTGCCATTTCTTTGTTTGCTTCTTGCGCCATTAATCGTCTCTATCTATGGGGATTTTTCTAGGGATGAGCAGATTTCGATCATAAAAGGAGTGCTTTTCCATTCGATAATTCTCTATCTTTTCGTTGACTTTTTCAGCGTTATTTTTATTAATAAAAGCCAGCATGTAATTCTTTCGAACGTGCTTCCATTTCTGACTATCGCTTTGTTCCTTGTCATTGGTTTTGACAAGAACTGTAAGCCGTTCTTTTATTTTCTATTGTATGCCTTCTATGTTTGTTGGATTTTCATCTCGATTTTCTATTTTACCGAAGATTTGAGGATTCAAGTGAAAGCCTTTTCCATAACTATATTTTTATATTTATCTGCTGTTTTCTTGTGGCTTTCTTCTCGTATCAATTCACGTATTAAGACAAGAAAAGTTTCTCGAATCTCTTCTTCGATTCTTGGTGTACTCGTGATAATGTCAGCCGGAATTTCTTCAGCGATATTATATTTTTCGCCGATTATTTTGGAAATTTTTGACCGAGAAACATCTTATTTTTTGAGAAACGCGGTTTCTTTGTATCTGATCGATGAGCTTGTTTCCGGAAATTTTTTCAATATTATTTTTGGTTACGGTTTCGGAAGCTCTTTTAAAGAGGTGGAAGTTTTTTATAATGGTGTTTCTTTTAACTTAAAAAGCCACTCCGGGTTAGTAAGTGTTGTTTATGAAAATGGCCTCTTATTCTTTCCTTTTTTCGTTGTTTTTTTAATCTGGTCTTTTGGTCTGAGCAGTAAGGCCATTTCGTTTCGAGAATATTTTTTAACTCTAATTTTATTGTTTACGTTCTTAATTCTGAATCTAGTTTATTTGGTGGCGATATTCGTTCCAAATTATGTTCACCAGTCCCAGTTTGTGTTGTTTTTGCTATGCTTAATGTTTTTAAAGAGGTCTTCTGTTGAAAATGAAAGTCCTGATCGTCTATGAAAGGAAAAATAGAGAGCTAGAGACTGCTCTTTTTTTGCAAAAGAAGTTCCAAAAGGCTGGCTTTGAATGCAATGTGGTACAATTTTATTGGGGGTTTGGGTTTAATCTTTTAAGTGCTGGACCAGATATACTAGTGGTTCCCCATTTATATAATGGTCTAAGCGTAGCAAGGTTGATTGCTAGATACGGGCGACCACGATTTATTCTCAATCTTCAGTATGAACAGGTTCTTTCCGATAAATGGGAGCGACTTGGACACCATAACCCATCTGGAACGGCGATGAATGCTGTCCACATCTGCTGGGGACGGACGACCTTCGATCGCCTTAGAGATTTTGGAGTTCCATCGGAGAATCTTCTTACAATCGGAGCGCCACATCTTGATTTATTGAGTGGGGTGGACGAGGGCTACTGTGCTGAACAAAAGAGAAAGTTAGCCAAGGCGTTCGGTATAGAAAAGGGTCAGGATTGGAGTCTTTTCCTTTCGAGTTTCACATACGCCGATATTTCGGAGCACAGACTTCGCATGAATGAATCGGTTGCTGGATCTAATCTCGAAGACTTCGTGGAAATTCACTCGAAATCGAGAAACGAGGTCCTCACCTGGCTTGAGCAAGCGTTGAACAAGAATCCAAGTAGCATACTGATATATCGTCCTCATCCTGATGAGCTCAACCTGGACAAGGTATATGAACTCGCAAATAAATATAATAATTTCAGAGTTATTTCCTTTGGTTCCGCCAAGCAATGGATTATGGCAGCGGATACAATACTTTCCTGGTATTCAACAACAGTTGTTGAGTCGCATTACCTAAAAAAGCATTACCAGATTTTACGCCCGTTTGACCTACCGGATTATTTCGATAGCGTTCTATTAAAGAGGGCTAAGTTTCTAACCTCGAAAGATCAGTTCCTCGAATACCTCAGGTCCTCGCCAGAGGCTCAGGATTTGCCCCTTAGAAATGAAGACGTGGCTGGTTATTATGAAAATATTGATGGTTCAATCGCTTCGGAAAGATTGGTTAACTATGCTGAGCAAATGTTGATGAATCAAGCTTGTCAGGACTTTTCAGTTTCGAATAAGCATCTTTTTCGTGCCAAAGTGATTTCATTTTCGGTTCTTTCAGTTTTCATCCTATATCGACTTACAAAAAAATTCCCACTCGTCGACTTTGTGAGAAAGATTCCGTTTTTTGATCGGTGGTTTTCTGAGTTTGATAACCAATTTGCTGAATCTTCGGAAATCAAGAAAATAAGAGAAAGCCTAGACGAGTTCGACACCTCTGGCTCGATTCAGCGGTGATAGATATGTTCTCATTAAAAAGTCTTTTGAAGTCCTTCGCGTTGTACGTTTTATTCAATGTCCAGAAGAACTTCATTTATAAATTTAAATCCACAGGTCGTTGCTGCCGCATCGCTTCCGGCGTTTTCATTTATCCTGACCAGGTTGTCCTTGGAAATTACTGCTTCTTAGGGCGTGGTTGTTATCTTGATGGGTCTATAGTTATCGGCGACTATACGATGCTTGCAGGTAATGTTGCGATTGTAGGTGGCGACCACTCATTTGATTCACCTGCTGTATTGATGCGTGACAGTGGTCGAGAACATTGGCGGACCACTGTAATTGGTAAAGATGCGTGGGTCGGGTACGGGGCCACTATCTTAAATGGTGTACAGATTGGTGATGGGGCGATTGTGGCAGCAGGTTCCGTTGTTACACGTGACGTCGCTCCCTATTCCATTGTTGCTGGGAATCCTGCAAAGGTTTTAAAAATGAGGTTTTCCAGCTCTGATCAGAAATTACACTCGGATTATTTAAATGGGTTGCGGTAAGGTTATGTTCAAAGACAAAACACTGTTGATTACTGGCGGAACCGGTTCTTTTGGAAATGCCGTATTGGACCGGTTTCTCCATACAGATATTTCGGAAATACGCATTTTTAGTCGTGATGAAAAGAAACAGGACGATATGCGTAAACGGTATCGTTCGTCAAAATTAAAATTCTATATTGGCGATGTTCGGGATTATCAATCCGTTCTAAATTCTGTTCGAGGCGTCGATTACATATTCCATGCAGCGGCTCTGAAACAGGTGCCTTCGTGTGAGTTTCACCCGTTGGAGGCGGTGAAAACCAACGTGCTTGGAACCGAAAACGTTCTCGAAGCTGGAATCAGCAGTGGCGTTGAACGAGTTGTATGCCTTTCAACGGACAAGGCGGTTTACCCGATTAATGCAATGGGTATATCTAAGGCAATGATGGAAAAAGTCGCCGTTGCAAAATCTCGTAGCTCCAACAACACCGTAGTATGTGCAACACGCTACGGTAATGTCATGGCTTCTAGGGGATCGGTAATTCCATTATTTGTTGATCAGATACGGTCTGGGCATCCGATTACTATAACTGATCCTAATATGACTCGTTTCATGATGACGCTGAATGATGCGGTGGATTTGGTGCTGTATGCGTTCGAGCATGGCAATCCCGGTGATATCTTTGTGCAAAAGGCTCCTGCAGCCACGATTCAGACTCTGGCCTATGCATTAACGAGCCTACTGGATCGGCCAGAACATGAAGTACGTGAGATTGGTACCCGACATGGTGAAAAGCTGTTTGAGGTCTTGCTGAGCCGAGAGGAAATGGCTGCTGCAGAGGATTTGGGGCAGTACTTTCGGATTCCACCGGATTTAAGAGATCTGAATTACGGAAAGTTCGTGGAAGAGGGGGAAAAGCAGATTTCTGAAGCACAGGATTATAATTCTCACAATACAACTCGCCTAGACATTCGAGGCATGCAGGAACTTTTGATGAAGCTGGATTTCATTCGCGCCATCGTCCGTGGCGAAAATGCGCAACCCCAGGATTGAACGTTATGCGAGTAATGATCACCGGCGCCAACGGTTTTATTGCAAAAAATCTGAGGCAGCATTTGGCTGAGCGCTCGGATATTGAGTTATTGTTGATTTCGAGGGAGTCGTCGCTGGAAGAGTTCGAAACTGCGATCGCTAGAGCCAATTTTGTGTTTCATCTAGCGGGCATAAATCGCCCGAAAGATGCTACAGAGTTTCGGAAGGGAAATGTTGATCTGACTTCTTGGCTTTGCAAAAGATTGTCGGCCAGGGCCAAAAAAGGTGAAGCGGTTCCAGTCGTGTTCTCATCATCAACCCAGGCAGCGCTTGACAATGATTATGGTTGCAGCAAGCGCGACGCTGAAACTACAGTCTTCGGGTATGGCCGTGAACACGATGTGGCGGTGCATGTGTTCCGTCTTCCCAATGTGTTCGGTAAATGGTCTCGTCCGAACTACAATTCAGTCGTTGCGACGTTTTGTAATAATATTTCACAGGGGCTGCCGATCTCTATAGATAATCCGAGTGCCCCTTTGCGACTCGTGTACGTCGACGATGTTGTTACGCGTTTTTTGTCGCTCTTGGACGGTGCACTGCCGAACCGCGATTCTGAAGGCTTTGAACTGGTTTATCCTGAGTACGCCACCAGTGTTGGTGAGCTCGCAGAGACTATTCAAGGATTTAAAGACAGTCGCAACACTCTTGTGACGCCTAGAGTTGGCGCAGGCCTTACCAGAGCGCTGTATTCCACCTATCTGAGTTTTCTTCGGCCCGAGCAATTTTCTTACGCTGTGCCGCAGCATGGTGACGCGCGTGGTGTCTTTGTCGAAATGTTGAAAACACCAGACTGTGGTCAGTTTTCATTTTTTACGGCCCACCCGGGAATCACTCGAGGCGGACATTACCATCACTCTAAAACGGAAAAGTTTCTGGTGATCTCTGGAGTTGCAAGGTTCAAGTTTCGCCATATGCAGACGGGTGAAGAATATGAGTTGGTGACACAGGGAGATAAATCGGAAATTGTTGAAACTGTTCCTGGCTGGACCCATGACATCACAAACATCGGTGACTGTGAGCTAGTTTGTATGCTTTGGGCCAATGAGATTTTTGATCGCGACAATCCAGACACCTACGCCTGTCCTCTTTGATTAATTCTTCCTGAATCCTGAGATCCTCCATGAATAAGCTGAAAGTAATGACAGTGGTTGGCACCCGGCCTGAGATTATTAGGTTATCTAGGGTGTTGTCCCGGCTGGATGAGCACTGTGAACATGTCCTGGTGCACACTGGGCAGAACTATGACTATGAACTGAATCAGGTGTTTTTCGACGACCTGGATATCCGTAAACCTGATTACTTCCTTAATAGCGCGACAGATAGTAAGGGGGCTGCCAACACTATTGGTAACCTGATCTCTGCGATTGATGAAGTTCTGGCACAGGTGCGACCGGAGGCTTTACTGGTGCTTGGTGACACCAACAGCTGTCTATCTGTAATCCCAGCCAAGCGTCGACAAATTCCGATTTTCCATATGGAAGCGGGCAACCGATGCTTCGACCAACGGGTACCCGAGGAGACTAATCGGAGGATCGTGGACCATACGGCCGACATCAATCTGACTTACAGCAGCATTGCTCGGGAGTATTTGCTGCGAGAGGGCTTGGCTCCGGACCAGGTGATCAAAACCGGTAGCCCGATGTTCGAGGTGCTGAATCACTACCGGCAACGCATTGAGGCGTCTGATGTGTTGGATAGGCTTTCGTTGAAGGCTGATCAGTATTTCGTCGTGAGCGCTCATCGGGAGGAGAATATAGAATCCGAGCGCTCGTTTACCCGCCTTGTGGAAACGTTGAATGGCGTCGCCGAGGATTACAGCTTGCCGGTGATCGTGTCCACGCACCCGAGAACCCAGAATCGCATCAATGCCACGGGCTCGGTATTTCACGATAAGGTCCAGCTTTTGAAGCCGTTAGGCTTTCATGATTACGTGAAACTGCAGCTCTCGGCTCGGGCGGTGTTGTCAGACAGCGGTACGATCAACGAAGAGTCATCGATTCTGAATTTTCCTGCACTAAATCTTCGTGAGGCCCACGAACGCCCTGAAGGAATGGAAGAGGCTGCCGTTATGATGGTTGGTCTGGACGTTGAAAGAGTCAGGCAGGGGCTGTCGATTCTTGAAACCCAGGCCCGCGGTGAGAAAAGAGGCCTGCGATTAGTTGGGGATTACAGCATGCCCAATGTCTCTGACAAAGTGGTACGAATCATTCATAGCTACACTGATTATGTGAATCGGGTAGTTTGGAAAAAGTATTGACTTCAACCTCATGACTTATCCACTGCCCCGCCGTTCAGACCTAGCCATTATTAACCGCAGTTTCTGGCCCGTGTACCCAGTTATTGGAGAGGCATTGTTGCGGTTCGCGGAAAATGCCGCTGGTGAACTTCGCGTCTCTGTGATTCTTCAGGACCACGCTGATATCCGCTCTAAGCTTTCGCAGCAAGGGCGCGGCAAAGGTGTGGCGTTCTATCCATGTAAAGCCTGGACAACCTCTGCCAGTGGCATTGCGCGCCGGATCGTTGATGCTGCCTTTTTTATGATTTGGGTGATGGGTGTGCTGCTCTGGACCCGGCCCCGGAAGGTATATGTCTCTACTGATCCGCCAGTGGTGGTTCCGTTTATTGTTATGGTATATGCAAAGCTTTTCCGTGCTTCCTATATATACCATTTACAGGATATTCATCCTGAGGCCACAAACGTGGTAGTTCCCGTAAACCCTCTTGTTTACCGGTGCTTGCGGTGGATTGATGGTCTGGTGATGCGACAAGCTAGCAGGCTGATTACTATTACACAGGAAATGGCCGATGAAATTTACAGCCGATCGGGAACACATGCTGAAATCGTTGTGCTGAGCAATCCCGCTGTATCCTTCGAAGGCGTTGATCCGGTGTCGACGAAAAGACGAGGGTTTTCGTTCTGCGGAAACGCCGGCCGGCTGCAACGCATTCCGCTTTTGGTCGATGCGATTGAGCGGTATCTGGATGCTGGTGGCTCGCTTGAGTTTGCGTTTGCCGGTGGCGGAGTGTTCGCGCCAAAATTGAAAAAATTGGCAAATCAGTATTCCCAGGTGCGTTACGACGGGCTGATTTCAGCGACAGAGGCGGCCCAGTTGAATGCTGATTACGAGTGGGCGCTGCTACCGATCGAAGATGAGGTTACCCGATATGCCTTCCCTAGTAAGTCGTCCTCCTACGTGTTCTCCGGTGCTTTCATTCTTGCAGTATGCGGCGAACAGACTAGCGTAGCAAAATGGGTAACTTCGAACCGACTTGGCGTGGTTGTGGAGCCCGACGCTGGGGCGTTGACAAATGCTTTTGCGAGAATTGAGGATGGTAATATCGAAACTGATGAGCTAGACCGCGACCGCGCCGAATTGAAGCGGGGTTTGAGCTTCGAATGTTTTATTGAACACCTGAGCCATACTATTCTCGACAGGACGTTGGTTGAATGAGTCGAAAGATCGTTGTTACTGGTGCCAGCGGGTTTGTTGGTCGCGCCCTGGCTAAGCGTTTACAGTCTGAGGGTGAGCAAGTGCTGGGCATTTGTCGAAATGACGAGGATTTCGGCTTTCCGGTCGTTACGATACCCTCGCTTGAAGACCCATTGGCTTTGACAAAACCGCTCAACGGGGCTGATGTTGTCGTCCATTGTGCTGCGCGTGCGCACCAAATGCAGGATACGGCGGAAGATCCGCTCTCGGCTTTCCGAAAGATCAATCGGGACATGACTCTTGCGGTGGCGAGGAAGTCGGCGGATAGAGGTGTCAGGCGCTTTATATTTCTCAGTACTATAAAGGTAAATGGTGAGTCCACCTCGGGCCGTGGTCCCTTTCGGGCGGATGAGATGACTTCTCCGGAAGATCCCTATGGTTTCTCGAAGCTCGAGGCCGAACAAGGCTTGATCGAATTGGCCGCCGAGACTGGTATGGAGGTAGTGATAATCCGTCCGCCTCTGGTCTATGGGCCCGGTGTAAAAGGTAACTTTGCGAGCATGATACGGCTGGTCGATAAAGGCCTACCATTGCCTCTGGGTGCCGTTCACAATAAGCGCTCTTTGGTGGCATTGGGTAATTTGGTGGATTTGATCATTACCTGTATTTCCCATCCTGCCGCAGCTAATCAGGTTTTTCTCGCGGGTGATAGTGAAGATCTGTCGACAACTGAGCTACTAAGGGCTGTCGCCGTGGCAATGGGAAAGCCATCTAGGCTGATACCCTTACCCGCTGGACTACTAATGGCTGGTGCAGCCCTACTTGGAAAAAAGCCGGTCGCTCGGCGTTTGCTTGATTCTTTGCAGGTTGATATTTCCAAAGCCCAAAATTTGCTTGGCTGGGAACCTCCGCTGAGTGTGCACGATGGCTTACGAAGGTGCTTTTATGATTGCTAGGGACTCGATGTGATTCGTATTTTTGATTTTTTGTTTGCTCTCCTTGGGCTGGCATTCGGTTTGCCATTGTTACTGCTTTTATTTTTTGTCGGCTTCTTCGATACAGGTTCTCCCATTTTTAGACAGGAGCGGGTCGGCCGAAATAAGCGACCTTTTACTTTGGTCAAGTTCCGGACCATGACCAAAGAGACCGCCTCCGTTGCAAGTCATTTAGCAAGCGCTTCTTCAATAACTTCATTCGGCCGATTTTTGCGTCGCACCAAATTGGATGAGCTACCGCAACTCTGGAATGTGTTGAAAGGCGAGATGAGCCTTGTGGGCCCAAGGCCTTGCCTTTTTAATCAAGAGGAACTGATTAAGGAGCGTGAGACACGTGGTGTACTGGCCGCGAGGCCGGGTATTACTGGGTTAGCGCAGGTGAATGACATCGACATGTCTACTCCCAGGTTGTTGGCAGAAACTGACAAGAAAATGCTGGAGAACCTGACCGTACCCGCCTACTTCAAATATATACTGATGACGGTCTCCGGCAAAGGTTCCGGCGACAGGGTGCCCGGACAAATTGACTGACGGGCTCAAAGCTCCGTTTCTGCCCCTCATGTCTTATAATAGTAAGCGCCCTCGTACTATTTAGCTGGTAAAGGACAACCATGTTTCAGAAATTCCTTAATCTATCCCGGGTTTACAAGCGATTGATATCGGTTTTCGCCGATGTTGGGGTCCTGTTATTTGCTCTGTGGGCGGCTTTCTCGCTCCGTCTTGAACAACAGTTTTGGGTCCCAGATCGAGGCCAGCTTATCGTTTCCGGGCTGACAGTAATTATTACGATTGCAGTATTTGTGAGGCTGGGCCTTTACCGGGCTGTCATTCGATATCTGAGCGACCGTGCTTTCATCACGGTGATCACAGGTGTTTTTGTTTCGGCTATTACTCTGATTTTACTGGGGTATTGGCTTGAGGTACTGGTGCCTCGCTCGGTTCCAATAATATACGGCGCACTGGCATTTATTTTCGTCAGCGGTACTCGAATGACTGTGCGAATGTTGGTTAACCGTCCAAAGCACCAGAATAAGCAATTCGTCGGAATCGTAGGCTCCGGCGAAACGGGGCTCCAATTGGCCAATGCGTTGGACCAAGGAACCGAGTACCACCCCTGCGCATTTATTTCACTTTTAAAGGCTAATCACAGGGCGCTGGTGAACGGCATCCCAGTGTATGACATTAGCCATATCGAGCGTGTTGTAAAAGAACACCGGATTAAAAGGCTATTATTGGCATTGGATGCTGATTCAGGAATTGATCGCAAGCGGCTTCTAAAAAGGCTTGAGCCTCTGGCTATTCCGGTACAGACCGTTCCTACAATGTCTGAATTGGTGGCTGGCCAGGCGCGTATTAACGATATCCGGGACCTGGAGATAGAAGATTTGTTAGGGCGTGATCCGGTCCAGCCTGACAACGCTCAGGTGGCCAGGAGCCTTTATGACCGAGCGGTCATGGTAACCGGTGCCGGAGGTTCGATTGGTTCGGAACTCTGCCGCCAGATCATTCAGCATCGCCCCTCCAAGCTGGTGCTGTTCGAACAGTCCGAATTTTCCCTCTATGCAATTGAGCGCGAGCTTCAGGCGATCAATCAGATTGAGGCGCTTGGGGTAGAGATCCACCCGTTGCTGGGCAGTGTTACCCATCGTCGTCGCTGCGAAACTGCAATGCGGAGTTTTGGCATAGAGACGGTGTACCACGCCGCGGCCTACAAGCATGTGCCGCTGGTAGAGCACAATATTATTGAAGGTGTTCAGAATAATGTGTTCGGCACCTTCCATGTTGCGGAAGCGGCGATAGCCGCTGGGGTGAAGCGCTTTGTTTTGATTTCCACTGACAAAGCGGTGCGTCCAACCAATGTGATGGGTGCCAGTAAGCGTCTGGCTGAACTTGTTCTGCAGGGCCTGGCTCAGAGGCAGTCAGACACCATCTTTTCCATGGTGCGGTTTGGCAACGTGCTTGGGTCTTCCGGTTCGGTAGTTCCGCTATTTCGGGACCAGATTCGCGATGGCGGACCAGTTACCGTTACACATCCGGATATCATCCGCTACTTCATGACTATTCCCGAAGCCAGCCAGTTGGTGCTTCAAGCTGGCAGTATGGGGCAGGGTGGCGAAGTTTTCGTTCTGGATATGGGCGAGCCCGTAAAAATTGCCGACCTCGCCCGCAAGATGATTCACCTGATGGGGTTGATGGAGAAAACAGATGAGCGGCCGGATGGGGATATCGAAATTGTCTTCTCCGGGCTGCGGCCGGGTGAAAAGCTGTATGAGGAGTTGTTGATTGGCGACAACCCGCAGGGTACGGCTCACCCCCGGATAATGATGGCAAGGGAGGTCTCGATGGCTTGGGGTGAGGTAGAGCAGACGCTGAACCGGTTAATGCGGGCAAGCCATGAATTTGACTGCGATGAGATTATGAAGATCCTCAAAATGGCGCCCACAGGATTTGCCCACAATGGGGAGGTGGCGGATCTGGTTTGGTGCAATGGCCATCAGGAGCGGGTTGGAGAGATAAGTAATGCGGACAAGGTCCGTAGGTTGCCGTTGGCATAGTATATGATTGGCAGTTCGCGATTCAGTGGCGGGGGCTTAAATGCCCCCGTTTTCGTTTTTCAACAAGGAATGTTGACCATGAGTGATATTTTGCACCACGGCGCCACCTCTGGCGTAACCGGCTCCTGCCACGAACTTACCCTTGGCCAAGGGGCCCAGAAGAGCGGCATCCTCATAGACTGCGGCCTGTTTCAGGGGCAGGACGAAGGCCGCGGCGCTTCCGCTTCCGATCTCTCCATTGATTTCCCTATCAAGCATATCCGGGCCCTCGTGATCACCCACGTGCATATCGACCACGTAGGGCGCATTCCCTATTTGCTGGCTGCGGGTTTCGACGGGCCCATTATTTGTTCCGAGCCTTCAGCCATTATGCTGCCGGAGATTCTGGAGGATGCCCTGAAAATCGGCTTCACCCGCGACCGGCAGTTGATTGAGCGGGTGCTGGGGCTGATTCGTTCCCGCCTCGTGCCGGTGCCTTATGGCCAGTGGCATTCGGTGTTTGCTGAGGGAGATTGTTCGCTGTCGGTTCGGCTGCAGAGAGCAGGGCATATTCTGGGCTCGGCCTATGTGGAGTGTGATGCGGTAGAGGGGGATGTTGAAGAGCGGATTGTGTTCAGTGGCGATCTTGGGGCGCCCCATGCACCCTTGCTGCCGGCGCCCCAATCCCCGGAGCGGGCGGACCGGCTGGTGATTGAGAGTACTTATGGGGATAAGGACCATGAGGATCGGGAAACGCGGCGCTATCGATTGAAGGCGGTGCTCGAGCACGCCCTGGAAGATGGCGGCACGGTGTTGGTGCCGGCGTTCAGTATTGGGCGGACGCAGGAGTTGCTTTATGAGATTGAGGGCCTGATTCATGAGTTTGGCGGAGAGCTATGGAGCAATCTGGAAATCGTCGTGGATTCGCCCCTTGCTGCGGAATTCACCCGAATCTACCGAGACCTGAAGCCCTACTGGGATGCTGAGGCCACAGACCTGGTGCGCCAGGGCCGGCATCCGCTCTCTTTTGAGCAACTCACGGTCATCAATTCCCACGAAGACCACCTGAATGCGGTGGATTACCTGGCCCGCTCCCATCGCCCTTGTGTGGTTCTGGCCGGTTCCGGTATGTGCGCCGGTGGCCGGGTGGTGAATTACCTGAAGGCGATGCTGGGGGCTAAGCGGAACGATGTACTCTTTGTGGGCTACCAGGCCGCGGGCACGCCAGGAAGGGATATTCTGACTTATGGGCCTCGCGGTGGCTGGGTAGAGCTGGATGATGAACGCTACGATATCCGGGCCCGGATTCATCAGGTCGGGGGCTATTCGGCCCATGCGGGGCAATCGGATCTTGTGGAGTTTGTAACAGGTATACCTGTACCTCCCAGTGAGATTCGAATTGTCCACGGTGATTCGGGCGCCAAACTGGCGTTGAAAAGGTGTTTTCAATCTCTGACTGGTACAGACATAATTATCCCATCTGAGTAGGGCGGATCGACGCCGGGTTTTGCTTCTGGGGAAAGGAATTCAAATGAAGAAAATTGCAGTTATTGGTCTGGGTTACGTGGGGCTGCCTCTTGCAGCTGCCTTTGGCGAAAAACGGGAAATTGTCGGTTTTGATATCAATAACAAACGTATTGCCGAGCTGAAAGATGGTGTGGACTTCACCCGTGAGGTGTCCCGAGAAGAGCTGGCTGCTGCGTCGGGTTTGTCTTTTACCGATAATCTTGAAGGCATTCGCGATTGCCAGATTTATATTGTCACTGTGCCCACTCCGATTGATGAATTCAAAACTCCGGATTTAACCCCTCTGGTAAAAGCCAGCGAAACCGTAGGCAAGGTTTTGAAGCAGGGCGATATTGTGATTTACGAATCCACGGTATATCCCGGCGCCACGGAAGAGGTTTGCGTGCCGGTACTGGAGAAAGTCTCCGGTCTTGCGTTTAACAAGGATTTCTTTGCCGGTTACAGTCCTGAGCGAATAAATCCGGGTGATAAAGAGCATCGGGTAACCAGCATCATGAAAGTGACTTCTGGTTCCACTCCGGAAATTGCCGATGAAGTGGATGCGCTTTATGCCAGTGTTATTACCGCAGGCACTCACAAAGCCAGTTCCATCAAAGTGGCAGAAGCGGCAAAGGTTATCGAAAACACCCAGCGTGATCTGAATATAGCGCTGATGAATGAGCTTTCGATGATTTTCTCGCGTCTGAAAATTGATACCCATGAAGTGCTGGCGGCAGCGGGCACAAAGTGGAATTTCCTGCCGTTTAAACCCGGCCTGGTAGGTGGCCACTGTATTGGTGTTGACCCTTATTATCTCACTCACAAAGCCCAGGCTATTGGTTACCATCCTGAAATTATTCTGTCCGGCCGGCGGGTAAACGACAATATGGGCCCCTATGCAGCAGCCGAACTGGTTAAGGCAATGATTAAAGCCGGGCATACCGTGGCATCATCAAAAGTGCTGGTAATGGGTCTTACCTTTAAGGAAAACTGCCCGGATTTGCGGAACACCCGGGTGATTGATGTTATTCGAGAGTTGGAGGATTTCGGCTGTTCCGTGGATGTAACGGACTGCTGGGCGGATAATACCGAAGCCGATCATGAATATGGTATTTCTCTGGTGGAGTCACCGAAATCCGGAGATTATGATGCGCTATTTCTTGCGGTGCCCCATCGTGAATATGCCGCCAAATCTTCAAAAGAGCTGCGAGCTTATTTGAAAGACAATGGTGTTCTGTTTGATCTGAAGGGGGTTTTGCCGTTGGGTGAAGCGGATCTCAGGCTGTAAGTACAAAATTTGTACAGAGTGTGATTTAAAAGCCGGTCAACTTGACTGGCTTTTTTTATTAAAGGCTCGTAAATAAATAATTTTGCCAGATCACATTTATTTGATTATTATCTTGGTTGACTTTTGGTCAACTCCAATTAAGTTTTTAAAACCCCTATTTGAATAAGGTTTTAATTCCATGGCAAAGATTAACGACTATTACCAGAAAAAACAGCTTATGGAAAAGCTTGCTGCAGAGCTGGAACAGCTTGAAAAAGACCAGGCTCTGAAAGGTGAACTGGAGTTTGAAAACAAGGTTCGCGCCTTGATGAAGGAGTATGACAAGTCGCCGAAGGATGTACTTCAGATTCTCTCTGCGATTGATCCCTCAGTGGCTGGCGGCAAGATCGATTCAACGGCTGGCAGCCGCCCGAAGCGCCCGATGAAGACTTACAAGAACCCGCACACCGGTGAAGTGGTCAAGACCCGTGGTGGCAATCACAAGACGCTGAACGAGTGGCGTCAGAAGCATGGTAAGGAAGCCGTACAGAGCTGGCAGCAGGACTGATGTCAGCTGGCCCTTCTCCTTTCGAGGAGAGGGGCTTTTAACCCACCACAACCCGATTCCGACCACCTTCCTTCGCCGCATACAACGCCTCATCCGCCTGCTGCATCCACTGCATATAGTTCTCAGGCTCTTCCGTTAACTGGGCAATGCCAATGCTGATGGTATAGCGGATCGGTGCCACGCTGGTTTCCACCACGCTTTGTTCAATGGTTTCCCGTATTCGCTCACAGATGATGCGTGCGCCCTCGGCGTCTGTTTCCGGCAGTATGATGCCGAATTCCTCACCACCGTAGCGGCCGGCGCTGTCGGATTGGCGGATGGCATTGCGGGTGATGCTGGCGGTGTGTTTGATTACTTCATCCCCGGCCAGGTGGCCGTGGGTGTCGTTCACCGGCTTGAAGTGGTCGATATCAAACATTACCAGGCTGGTGGTGTGGCCGTAGCGGCGGAAGCGTTCGAATTCAGCATCCACCAGGTTTTCCCAGGTGCCCCGGTTGAGCAGGCCGGTGAGGCGGTCTGTCATGCTAAGTTTGGCCAATTGTTCGTTGGCCCGTTCCAAAGCCATTTTACTGCTGGCGATGTCGGTAACGTCGTACACCATCAGGCACACTTTCTCGACTTCCCCGTTGGTGCCGGAGAGCGGGCTGATGGTCAGGTTCTGGAACATGTACTCTTCGGTACCGGTGATGGGCCGGGTATTGCGGAACTGGAACAGGTAAGGGCGTTGCTCCCAGGAGGTAAAGGCTTTGGTGTTGAGCAAAGCTACGGCGTCCACTTTGCGGGTCAGCCAGGCTTGGGGGATATCCGGGAATACATCAAACAGTACCTGGCCCTGGATCTTGCTGGCGGTGATGCCGCTGTGGTTTTCCATGAATCCGTTCCAGACTTCGACTTTGAAATCCAGGTCCAGCACCACCAGGCCCACTTCCACGGATTCCAGCATGTCCATCAGCCAGTGAAAGGTGTTGGCTTCAGATTCTTCTATGGCCATGAGTCAGTCCACCAGATATTGCAGGCGATCTTCGAGAAAAGGCACTGAATCCTCGGTGAGGAGGATCAGCATGTCGCATTCGATGTCCCTGTCTTCCAGGGTGTAGCAGATTTCGATGCACAGCAGCTGTTCTTCCCTGGAACTGTGGTGTTCAAGCAATTCGGTAATCTGCCGATGCTGGCCAAGCACCGTTGGGTGGCCCAGGCCGAGTTTCAGGTCCAGCTGGTCGCCGATGCCTTTGAGGAAGGCGCCGAAGAGAATGCTGGACATATCCATCAGCACTTCCACATTCACCGCTTCACCCTCAAGGGTGTCGTAGTGAAGCATCTCTGCCATTTCCCGGAAGCTGGCATCTGCAAACAACAGAAGCGCTTCCCCGGCAATTCCGGCGCCGGTGAACCCCTGGCACACGGCCGAATACGTGTCGCTGTCGCTGACCGAGGAAATCGCCATGTGGAGTTCGGAGTTGGCCAGGAAGGCGACCTTGGGAATCGGCTGTTTAACGAAGACACGCAGCAGGCGAGCCAGGAGATCCGAGGATCGGCCCATGGCGACGTTGGAGATTTCCTGCAGGTAGTCGTTCAGGGAAACGGAGATCTCCGGGGCGGGGCTGCCTGTGCTTTTGAGGCTGGTGTCCTGCAGCGCTGTGTCTTCGAGTTCTCCGGGGCGATACACCCCGTATTCCACCAGTAGGTCGAGCACAATGCACGTCTCGGTGGGTTTCTTGATAAAGTCGAGGGCGCCGAGTTTCTTTACCCGCTCCCGGGCTTCAGGCTGGATATCGCCGGAAACCACGATGGTCATGACCGGCAAATCTTCCCTGCGAACCTGCTCCAGCACCTGATAGCCGTCCATCTCCGGCATGTTCAGATCCAGGAACATCAGCTCTGCCTCGTGCCGGCGCAACTTCTCCAATGCTTCCACACCGTCTTTCGCGAAGCTGACATCCCCACGCAATCCTTCTGGCAGGGCTCGGGCCATTTGCTTTCTGGCAAGGGCAGAGTCGTCGCAGATCAGAATGCGGGTGGTCATTGATGGGGCCGTAGAGGGTTGGTCATAAGGTGCGAAAGTATACCAGTAGTCTTTGTTATGTACACGTTTGCTACAGCATTCGTAACAATCGGTAAGGTGCTGTAAGTATATTAAGCCAAAGGTTTTGTGACTGTATTCAAAGTTGGTTGAGTATTACTGAATTGTAAACGGCGATTGTGACTCTGCTCACTCTATTGGCCGATCTGCCTTGGTTATAGTGTGCTTGCGGCAAATAAAAAATAATGTAAAACCCTGCCGCCTGTGAGCACCGGGAAAACCAAAAACAAACCGGGCTGCAGTGGAGTCGGGCGTCGGAAACTGGCTCAAAAATATTACTTCAGAGACACGACATTATGAGACAGCAGGCGTATGGATACGCTGCCGTCACCCTGTTCTGCCTGGGTATTGCGCCCGTTGCCCAGGCCGAGCTGAAGCCCATTTCTGAGGAAACAATGGGTGAGGTGACAGGGCAGGCTTTTATGCAGATCGAGAACATACCGGGGGATACCCACGCGTTCACGCGTATGACGCTGACCATGGATGTGGAAACCCGGATGAACGTGGATGACGTGCAAGCCGGTGAGATTGATGGCGGCGTGGACTTCGCTGCCCAGCATGTGGCGTTGGGCCATATTGCCCGTAATGACGGCGAGCAGTTCAACGGCCGAACCTACAGTGCCGGAGACACCGTTCATTTCGAGGCGTTCAAACCTTATATCGAGCTGGCGGAAGACCCTGCCGAGGGGAAACTCTCGGGCTTTCGTATGGGGTTCGGGCAGGCGAGAGGTTCGGTTTCTTCTTTGACCAGCAGTTTCAGTGGCGACATTGGCCTGAAGCTGGTGGACGGCTCCGGGCAGGAATTCGACGCTACGCTTTTTGATGAGAACACCCAGGCCACCAATTATCGGGCCAGCCATATCGGCATCGATGATGGAACGGCGGACTGTGCGTCAGGCACTAACTGCGCACCTCTGACGCACCTTCAGTCACTGTATGTGGGCGAAGAGGGCGTTGATGGCGTTACCGATTTCACCAGCGATTTCTTCATTGGTTTCCAGCGAGAAGGGGTAGACTGGCAGAGCCCGGACGGTGCCAATGTAATCAACGCTGGCAAAGGGGTGTTTATCAATCTGCCCACGAACATGAAAGTGGATATGAGCCAATTGATTACCCAAGGCGTAGATCGGCTGCAGACCCATCGGGACGATATGGGTACCCAATTGTTTTAAATGCTAAACTCCTGCCAGTGTTTAACCCATTCGGCAGGAGCTTAGTCCCTTGATCCGCTCGTTTTACTGGCACGATTACGAAACCTTCGGAGTAGACCCGGTTCACGACAGGCCTTCCCAGTTTGCTGGCGTGCGAACGGATGCGGATCTCAATATCATCCAAGAACCGCTGGTAATCTACTGCAAGCCTGCCGATGACTACTTACCAGCGCCAGAGGCCTGCCTGATCACCGGCATTACTCCTCAAAAAGCCCTGGAAGACGGTTTTCCGGAGGCCGAGTTTATCGCCCAGATCAACGAAGCTTTCAGCCAGCCAGGTACCTGTGTGGTTGGCTACAACAGTCTGCGCTTCGACGACGAGGTTACCCGCCACACCCTGTACCGCAATCTGCGCGATCCCTACGCCCGTGAATGGCAGAACGGCAATTCCCGCTGGGACATCATTGATATGGTGCGCCTGACCTATGCCCTGCGCCCGGAGGGCATCAACTGGCCCCGCAAGGAAGATGGCAGCCCCAGTTTCAAACTGGAGGAGCTGACCGTTGCCAACGGCATCGCCCACGAAGCGGCCCACGATGCCATGTCGGATGTTGAGGCAACTATTGCAGTGGCTAAGCTGATCAAGGAGAAACAGCCAAAGCTCTTTGATTTTGTTTTGCAGAACAAGGACAAACACTCTGCCCGAGCGATGCTGGACACCGCCACCATGAAGCCGGTGTTCCACATATCCGCCAAGTACCCGGCCAGCCGGGGTTGCTGCGCAATGGTGGCGCCGGTGGCCGAGCACCCCACCAACAAGAACCTGGTGATTGTTTACGACCTGCGTGAAGACCCCAGCGAGTTGATAAACGCCAGCCCTGAGCAGATTCGTGAGCGGGTGTTTACTTCCCAGGCGGAATTGGGGGAGGGCGTAAGCCGCTTTCCACTGAAAGGGGTGCAACTGAACAAGTGCCCGGTGCTGGCGCCGGCGAACATGCTTTCCACGCTCTCGCAGGAACGCCTGGAAGAACTGGCGCTGGATGGTGATACTCTACGGGCCAACCTGGCCATGTTGCGCAAGGCCCAGGATCTACCAGCCAGGATTGCCGAGGCCTTCGATCAGCCCCACGAAAGTGACCTCACAGACCCGGACGAACAGCTCTATGCTGGCGGCTTTATCAGCAAAACTGACCGGGAGAAGCTGAACTGGGTGCTGGAGCAGCCGTTGGAAACCCTGGGCGAGCTGGATGTGACCTTCGAAGATGATCGCCTGCAGGAACTGCTGTTTCGTTATCGGGCGCGCAATTATCCGGGCAGCCTGATGGGTGAGGAACTGGAGCGATGGGAGGAGTTTCGCAGCCAGAGGCTAATGCACCCGAAGAAGGGCTGGCGGTCTTTGGAGGCGTATGCCCAGGAGCTACAGCGCCTGGCAGCGGACCCGGAATTGACGCCGGAGAGGCGGCATATCCTTGAGGATTTGCATTTGTATGGGGAGTCTTTGATTCCCTACATCTGAGAATCGGGATCCGGTGGCGAGGTCAGATGACAAGCTCATCTGACCTCGGGTTCACGTTCACCGCCGCTTCACGAAATAAACACTCAAACTCTGCCCCATCAGGCTCTGCACCTCACTGCCCAGTGCCTCCGCCTGAATTTGCTTCTGAACCGGCCCGGTTGCCAGGCTGTGGCCATCCACATCCCGCGCTTTCACCAGTTTCCATTCCACCTCGTTACTCGCCATGGCCATCAACTCTTTCAGTTGTGAGGTATCCTGCGGCCGGAACCATCTGTCGCGGCAGCCGCCGAGGCTGTAGAAATCGGCGTCGGCTGTCAGTTCCTGCCAGGCGGTATCGTTTCTATTGGCAAGCACCATCCGGCGAAGTTGGCGCAGCGTCTGGCGGGTGGGTTGGAGCTTGTGCTCGGCAACCAGTTTGCGAATCTGTTTGTCGCCGGAGGTTTGTTCTGCAATGGCGGTGTGCATGTGCACCACAGCGCCGGAGCCGGTGGCCTGGTTAACCAGAGCCGCCAGAGACAGGGTGGTCATGGCCGATGAGGGCAGGCGACCAACTTCAATCCAGTGCACCTGGTGGCCATCGGCCACAAAACGCTGGGCGATGGACCAGGGCCAGAACACGATGTTGTCCCTGCCCATCTCATTCGCCATGCGCGTGGCTTTGGCGATGTTGGCTAGGGATTCATCCACCGCGATCACTTCCACATCGTCCAGATAGCTGGCCAGTTCCATCGCCCGCTGGCCGGCCTGCGCACCGCAGACCATGATCCGAAGGGTCGCCGGGAGATTGTCGGTGTCCAGCCCCAGTTCGGTGGCCATCAGTGTTTTAAGGCTGCTTTCGGTGCGGTAGGCCAACTGGGACCATGAAGGCCATGCTTGGGGAACATCGGTCTTCTCCAAACAGAGCTCTTCGGCCTTCTCATCGAAATTCTGTTTGATCGCCTCTTCCTCGGCGCGATCGTAATAGCTGACAGCCAGAACTGGCTGTAATGCCAAAGGCCAGTCCACCAGGTTCCATTGGCCAAGTTGTACCGCGAAGGGCTGGTGGAAGAGGGCGCCATACATTGCGCTGATCATCAGCGAGCCGATGAGGCCATCCTGCTCCTCGCCGAGGGCAAACTGGGCCTGGATGCTGTCGTTGATGGCAGAGACCAGTCGCTCTTCATCGTCTTCAGCTGCCAGGGCATAGCCGGTTCTGTCGGCGTACTGAGCGATGGCCAGCGTCAGGCGCTGAAGTTCGTCCCGAAGTTCAACGGTTTGTGCGACTTCGGCAATGATCGCCCGACGCAGCAGGGTAACCAGCTCTTCCACCGCCGGATTGGGCATCAGGGTTTTCTGGAGGGCAAGGATCAGCAGTTCATCTTCGCTGGCGGCATCCAGGAAAATCTGAGCATCCGGGTTATCCAGATCGTATTGCTGATGAATGATCGCGCCGACAAACCGGCCCAGCTCCTGATGCGGCAAACCATCCCGCTGGAGAAGGGCAATAGCATCATGGGCGAGGGCGGAATCCGCCTTGTTCACTTCCAGGTGCTGGGCGCAGGTGAGCATGCCGCTGTAGACGGAATCCCATTCGGCGCCGGTTTCCAGCAGCTTGCGATAATGCAAGTAGGCCACATCGAACTGTCCCTGCAACCGTTTGGCGTGGGCAACACCGCAGAAAGCGGCGGCAGATTGCCGGTCGCAGTCCAGGGCTTGCAGGAAATACTGCTCTGCAAGCGCCGGCCGCTCGGTTTTAAGCGCCCAGTAACCCAGATTGCAGTACTGCTGCGCCTGGTCCGGCTGATGGTTCAGGCTGGCATTGAATAGGGTATGAGCCTTCTCAAGCTGCCCGTCGTCCATCTCCACGCGGCCAAGCAGGCCCAGCCCACCGGCATTCTCCGGCTCCAGAGCCAGCGCTTCGTTCAGATAACCCCGGCATTCCTGCCGGGCCTTCAGCCGCTGGATATGGCTGAGGCCGTTGCTGTTGGACTCTCCGTAGGCAAGATTGGCCTGCAGAAGCAGGCGGGCAACCTGGGCCTGTTGGGACTGGGATACCTGAACTTGATGCTTGGCTTGCATGGGACACCTCGTAAAACCTGCCGCGGCAGTCACTGCGATCAAAAAGTAGGTCGGATTAGCCTGGGGCGTAATCCGACATCACCCGGTCTGCCTCATTAGCCCTGCAGCAACTGCAGAACCTGCTGCGGTCGTGCGTTGGCCTGGGCCAGAACGGACAGCCCGGCCTGCTGGAGGACCTGGGTTCTGGCCAATTCGGCGGATTCGGCGGCGAAGTCTGCATCCCGGATCCGGGAGCGGGCCGCCGACAGGTTCTCGGACGTGGTGCTCAAGTTCGCGATGGTGGACTCAAGTCGGTTTTGGGCGGCACCAAGATCGGCGCGGATGCCGCTTATTGTTTCCAGGGCGTCATCGACAACGGCAAGGGCGCTGGTTGCCCCATCAACAGTGCTGATGTCGATTCCTGATACGGCTTCTGGAGTGGAGCCCGCTGCAATGTTCTGGGCACTATTCAGAACACTGCCTGCTGCCAGAGTCGCGTCTGAGGTGGCTGCAAAGCTTACCGATGAATCGAGAGTCAGTTCGCCAGCGATTCGGGTAGCATTAGCAGCGCCACTTGTCAGTTCAATAGCGCTTGGGTCACCACTTCCCTGAACCGCCAGCTGCTGTGCACCGGTAGCAGTAAAGTCTTCAATGGTTATGTCCTTGCCTTGTTCTTGAACCAGCGTGATACTGCCGTCATTTTCTACTTCGGCAGTAATGCCGGTCTTGCCCGAAGCTGCGTTTACCTCTCGAGCAATGGCGGACAGGTCATTGGCATCTGTAATCTGCGCTGAGATCGTTGCTGAACTGCTACCATTTGAGATTGTGAGTGACACGGTTTGTGGCACTGCAATCGGTGTCGTTGCAGTATTGCTGAGGGTCGCGGAGGTTCGTGCGGTAGCGTTAACACCCGTGGTCGCCGCTATATCATTTATGGAGGCGGCGATATCTTCAGCAGTATCTCCGGCGGTGATTGGTACAACTTGGCTGTCCAGGGAACTCGAAATCGTGAGGTTTTGAGCGCCGATCGTGTTCTGCGCCGGGAGCGTAGCGTTGGCTGCCGTAGTAGAGCCTGTACCCTGGTTAAGAGTTGCGTTGGCTGCTGAGAGCGTATTGTTGGCAAGGTCGTCTGTGCGAGCTCCCTCAATAGAAACTGCAATGCTCTGGTTTTCGTTAGCGCCCGCCTGGAATTTTTGGGCTTGGAACGTGCCATCCAGCAGCTTGAGTCCGTTGAACTCAGTGGTAGTGGCAATTCGCTCAAGCTCTCCTTTCAACTGGTTCACTTCAGATTGCAGAGCCTTTCGGTCCGAAGCCGAGTTCGTGGCGTTAGCAGATTGAACCGCCAGTTCACGGATGCGCTGCAAAATGTTGCCGGACTCGCCAAGGGCGCCTTCTGCCGTCTGAGCAAGAGAAATGCCGTCATTGGCATTCCTGATTGCCTGGTTGAGGCCTTTGATCTGAGAGGTGAAGCGTTCGGAGATCGCAAGGCCTGCGGCATCGTCTTTGGCAGAGTTGATTCTCAAACCCGAAGAAAGACGCTGAAGTGCAACGTTGGCATCTTCCTGAGAGGCATTGAGGTTTCGCTGCGCGTTGAGTGACGCAATGTTGGTGTTGATGATCTGAGGCATGTCTCTTCTCCCTGCTCAGAGGTGCCGGCTATTCGTTTTTTCCGAAAACAGGAAACGAACGACCGGCAGGTATTCGTTTGATTGCCGTTTTTATCTGAGTAAGCGAAGGGCGTGCCACTTTCGGTAATATGCTTTTAAGGCTATGAAAATAAAGATAAAAAATATATAGATTGGGTGTTTTTTGACTGATCGTTACGTGTTCGGATTCTTTTTTCTGGCATGCGTTTGCCGCTTTTTAAACGGTTTTACATTCCTTTACAAAATTTGGGCTTTTTTTTCTAAAGGATGGGAATGGGGGGCCGTTAAGCGGTGTAACAGGGCGGCGCTCCCAAAGTGAAAAAAGGGCGCCAGACCTTTTCCATGAAATAACGACACCAGTCGAAGGAGAAGCATAATGGCTCTCGGTATTAACACTAACGTTGCGTCACTGTCCGCTCAGAATCAGCTGAGCAAGTCTCAAGAACTTTCGAATCAGGCGTTGGAGCGTTTGTCTTCAGGTCTGAGGATTAACTCTGCAAAAGATGATGCGGCAGGGCTGGCGATTTCTACTCGATTCCAATCACAGATTTCTGGTTTGAATGTTGCTCAGCGGAATGCGAACGATGGTATTTCTCTGGCGCAAACCGCAGAAGGTGCTTTGGAAGAAACTACCAACATCATTCAGCGTATCCGTGAGCTTTCGGTCCAGTCCGCTAACTCTACAAACTCGTCTTCAGACCGCTCTGCGCTTCAAGGCGAAGTAAACCAGCTCAAGCAAGAGCTCGATCGCATTGCAAGCACTACACAGTTTAACGGCCTGAATCTCTTGGATGGTAGCTTTACAGCCCAGTCATTTCAGGTTGGTGCGAACGCCAATCAGACAATTTCAGTGTCAATCACTGGCGCGCGCGGTGCAGATATCGGTAACAACACCGTTTCTGGCGAGAGTGACACTACTGTCAGCCAAGGTACGGGTTCTGTTGCTGTAGCCGCCGCTGATGTGGCGACAGTAGCAAATAATACTATTGCTACCCAGGACATCACCGTATCTGGTACCGAAGGCTCTAAAGTCATTAGCCTTACTCAAGGCGACACTGCTGAAGCGATTGCTGCGGCAGTGAACGCAGAAACTGGAACCACCGGCGTGACAGCTACAGCGTCCACAACAGCGACGTTTGCTGGCCTCTCGGATGATGGCACAGTCTCATTCACTCTGGGAAGTGGTGGTGATACTGCCACTATCTCTGCGGCGGTCACTACAACGGATCTCGGCGCTCTGGCAAAAGCCATCAACGATACCTCCGGCACGACTGGCATCACTGCCGAAGCCAACGGGGGTGAAATTACCCTGACTCAGGCCGATGGTAAAGATATCCGATTGGAAAATTTTGCCAACTCCGGTAATGCTACTGGTACCGCTACACTTCAAGGCAGTGGCGATCCTTCAGCTGTCACACTCACAGCTGGTACCTCTGATAGTACTATTGCTTCAGGTTCGGTTGAGTTTTCATCATCTGGTGCATTTTCTGTCAGTTCCTCAGTGGCGGAGACTGCAGGCAGCATTTTGAACGTTGCGGCTGATACCGTGGTTGGCTCTAACTTGCAGTCGGTGTCTTCTATTGATATCGGAACAGTTGCCGGCGCCAACAGTGCGATTGAGATTGCTGACGCCGCACTGGAGCAAATCAGTGGTATTAGGGCTGATCTCGGTGCGGCTCAGAACCGCTTCGAAAGCACAATTGCTAACCTGGCGACCACCTCTGAAAACCTGAGTGCTGCAAACAGCCGAATCCTGGACGCAGACTTCGCGGCTGAAACAGCGAAACTATCCAAGTCCCAGGTTCTGCAGCAGGCTGGTATCTCAGTACTGGCACAGGCGAACGCCCGTCCGCAGCAGGTTCTGTCCCTCCTGCAGTAATTGGGGCATAGCGGTACTAGCCGGAACCTGCGGGTTCCGGCTTAGCGCCGTTTTAGGATAGCGAGGTAAGCTATGAATGACGTTAACCTGAACAGCCCGGATCTGAAGCTGGTTCGTGCCAGTGACCAAGCACCGGCTCGGGCAATTTCGTCATCTCAGGCCGAAGGCAGGAATGCCTCCGACCTTGCCTCTTCGACAGCGGGACGCGTTGCGCCTACATCTAAAGCTTCTCAAGTTCAGGATGTTTCGAGAGCTGAACAGCTTCAGAAGCAGAATGAAGCTCAGCGAGAAGAGCTTGATGATGCGGTGTCTCAGTTGAACAATTATGTTCAGAGTGTCCAGCGGGATCTGCAATTTGAAGTGAATAACGAATTGGGTCAGACGGTTGTCCGCGTGGTGGATCAGCAAACCCAGGAAGTTATTCGCCAGATTCCAGATGAAGTGGCAATGAGGTTGGCAGAAAACTTGCAGCAGGATGAGCCGCTGACGTTGTTTAACATCAAAGTGTAAGTGATTGCCGCTTATGCAGTGATGTAAGCATCGGTATTTCAGCACCGCCGCACCCGACTGGGTCCGGCGGTGTTCTGCGTTATGAGCTAAGCTTGTTTTTTACAAGCTGTTACAAATCGGGAAAAGAAAAAGGCAAAGTTTTGCCGCATTTTGCCGATAACCTGAACAGTGAGTGGATTAGCCCCCTTGAGGAGGCACAGTTATGGCGAGTATTTCATCCTTGGGTATCGGTTCCGGCGTGTTGACGTCGGACCTGGTTGATCAGTTGGTCCAGGCTGAGCGGGCCCCAACTGAGAACCGTCTTGCCCAGAAAACGGAACAGACTCAGGCGTTGATCTCGGCTTACGGGAAGCTGCGCAGTGCCATCACTGAACTACGCCTCCCCATGAGGCAACTGAGTGCCCCAGATAACCTGCAGGCCTTCTCGGCGAGCTCGTCCAATGAAGACATAGCGGTGACAGTGGACAGTTCCAAAGCCAACCGCGGCACCTACAGTGTTGAAGTCACCAGTTTGGCAAGTGCGCAGGCGCTCGCGTCTCGGGACGTCTTTGCGGACCGGGACTCAACAAGTATTGGCCAGGGGACGCTAACTCTCTCCGTTGGCAACAACACTGCGAATATTACGATTGATAACAGCAATGACACGCTTCAGGGACTGGCCAACGCCATTAATGAGGCGGAGGCTGGGGTATCAGCTGGCGTAATCGATACAGGCAATGGTTTCCAGCTGGTTCTGTCTGCCGATGAGACGGGTACAGATAATGCTGTGAGTATTTCCGTTTCCGGGGATTCAGGCGGTACCGATACTGATAACCAGGGACTTTCGCGATTTGCCTTCAACACGGGAATGGATGCCGATTCTGGTTTGAACGAAACGATCGCCGCCTCTGACGCGGTCATGAAGATAAACGGAGTCGAAGTCACTCGTTCTACCAACAACTTTGAAAATGTTATTGATGGTCTTACCTTCGATATCGCAGCCACCGGAACTTCCATTGTTAAGGTTCAGCAGGACTACGGCGCTGTCGCTGATCGTGTGGCAGGGTTTGTCGACAAATTTAATTCTCTTCAGTCGACGATTGACAGCCTTGCCGGCTTCAATGCAGAGGCTGGCGTAGGCGGGCTTCTCAATGGAGACAGAACAGTCAGGGGGATTCAAAATCAGCTCCGCCAGATTCTGACCCGGGTCGTTCCTGGCCTCGAAGGGGCAAGCGTGAGGAGTCTGGCCGACGTTGGTATCACCACCAACTTTGAGACGGGAGGTCTTGATTTTGACAGGGCGAAATTTCAAGAGCAGTTGAAGAATAATCCGGACGATGTTACTGCCTTGTTTGCCGAACAGGGGCGCGCAAGTGACAGCCAGGTTGAGTTTGTACGAAGCGGGGTAAATACCGAACCCGGCGAATATGCTATCAACATCACCCAAGCTGCGACTCAGGGAAGTCTGGTGGGAGCTTCTGCCGTTTTTGCCCCGGTCACAATTGACGGAAGCAACGATGAGTTAACGTTTCTGGTAAATGGCGAAACGACCGTCAGCGTTCAGTTGACCCAGCAAACCTATAATTCCGCTCAGGAATTGGTGGATGAGCTCCAGGCGCAGCTCAATGCTAATAATGCACTCAGCGCCTCAGGTGGCTCAGTTCAGGTGGGTATAGGGGCTGGAGGTGAGTTAACGTTTACCTCCTCCCAGTACGGCAGCGGCTCCAATGTCAGTATTACCTCTGTTGAAGACGGGGCCGCCTATGGCTTGGCGGTTGCCACTGGAGCAGTCGGATCCGATGTCGCAGGTACGATTGGTGGTCGGACAGCCCAAGGAGATGGTCAGGTTCTGTTCCTTGATGATGGCAGTGGTGGAGCGTCCGGGCTTCAGGTTCGTATTCTGGGCGATCAGACCGGAAATCGCGGCTCAATTACCTTTGTAGAAGGTGTCGCAGAGCGAACAGTTGATCTTGTGACCAGCTTCGTTGGCGCCGACGGTGCTCTCGAATCACGCACAGAAAGCCTTAACCGTGACCTTGAGCAGATTCAGCAGAATCAGGCACGTTTGGAAGAGCGAATCGCAGCTTATCGTGAGCGCCTCGTAAGCCAGTTCACAGCAGCCGACTCACTGATTTCGCAGCTCAACAGCACCCAAGACTACGTAAGCCAGCAGCTTGCAGCGCTTGCACCCCAAAACAACCGGAACAACAACTGATCGGCGTTAGCCGGTTAGCGAACAAAGAGGTCTGATATGAACGGTTTACAGGCATACCAGCGCGTAAACACCCAAACCAGCATCACCGATGCCGATCCTCACAAGCTGATTCAGCTTTTGTACAACGGTGCTCTTGAACGCATCAACATGGCAAAGGCGCGGATGCAGGCGAAGGACTATGAAGGCAAAGGCAAGCTGATTTCCAAGGCCATTGAGATTATTGGCGGCTTGCGCAGCTTCCTGGACTTTGAGAAGGGTGGCGACCTGGCTGTTCGCCTGGAAGGTCTCTATGACTACATGGAGCGGACCCTGTTCGAGGCGAATGCGAAGAATGACGTTGCCAAGCTCGATGAGGTTGCTGATCTGCTCCGGGCCATCAAAGAAGGCTGGGATGGCATTCGCGAAGAAGCTGTAAGCGGCCAACAGCAGGCTGTGTGAAGCGACGAGCTGATTGCTATGCTATCTCCGGTTATTGGGCTGGGTAATACCCCGGCCCAATAGCCATTCCCCCCGCTCTCCCGTACAATACTGCCCTTATTTTCAACACATCCATTCTGTTCAGTCTGGAGCAAGGGCATGTCTGATATCAAAAAGGTGGTGCTGGCCTATTCCGGTGGCCTGGATACTTCCGTAATCGTTCGGTGGTTGCAGGATACCTACAACTGTGAGGTGGTGACGTTCACCGCCGACATCGGCCAGGGCGAGGAAGTTGAACCAGCGCGGGCGAAAGCCGAGGCGTTGGGCGTTAAGGAAATCTACATCGAGGACCTGCGCGAGGAGTTTGTGCGCGATTACGTGTTCCCGATGTTCCGCGCGAACACCATCTATGAGGGTGAGTACCTGCTGGGTACGTCCATTGCCCGTCCTCTGATTGCCAAGCGTCTGATCGATATCGCCAATGAAACCGGCGCCGATGCGATTTCCCACGGTGCAACCGGCAAGGGTAACGACCAGGTGCGTTTCGAGCTTGGTGCCTACGCGCTGAAGCCGGGTGTAAAGGTGATTGCACCCTGGCGTGAGTGGGACCTGAATTCCCGCGAGAAGTTGCTGAAGTACTGCGAAGAGCGCAACATCCCGGTGGAAATGAAGAAGGGCAAGAGCCCGTACTCCATGGATGCCAACCTGCTGCACATCTCTTACGAAGGCATCAACCTGGAAGATCCTTGGGCGGAAGCCGAGGAAGATATGTGGCGCTGGAGTGTGTCTCCGGAAGCCGCGCCGGATGAGCCGACTTACGTTGAGTTGACCTACAAGAAGGGCGACATCGTTGCTATCGATGGTCAGGACATGAAGCCCCACGTGGTTCTGGAAACCCTGAACAAGCTGGCGGGTGCCAACGGCATTGGCCGTCTGGATATCGTCGAGAACCGCTACGTGGGCATGAAGTCCCGCGGCTGTTACGAAACCCCGGGCGGTACCATCATGCTGCGTGCCCACCGCGCCATCGAGTCCATCACCCTGGACCGCGAAGTGGCGCACCTGAAAGACAGTATCATGCCGCGCTACGCCGAGGTGATTTACAACGGTTACTGGTGGTCGCCAGAGCGCGAGGCTCTGCAGGCGCTGATCGATCAGACCCAGCACTATGTAAACGGCACTGTTCGCCTGAAGCTCTACAAGGGCAATGTGGATGTGGTTGGCCGTAAGTCTGAGGATTCTCTGTTCGACGAGAAGATTGCCACCTTTGAGGAAGATCAGGGTGCGTACGATCAGAAGGATGCGGAAGGCTTCATCAAGTTGAATGCGCTGCGTCTGCGGATTGCTGCTGGCAAAGGCCGCAAGCTTTAAGTCTGCTCTACGGACGCCCGGAACTCTCCGGGCGTCTTCCCCGTTACCGCTTTGAACTTCCGGTGAAACGACGTGGTTTCACTGTACCCCAGCCTCAGTGCAATATCCGGAATGGCCAACTCGCTGTTGCGAAGATAGTCTTCGGCCATTTTTTGCCGCACTTCATCTAACAGTTTCTGGTAAGACACACCTTCCTGGCCGAGTTTTCTCTGCAGGGTTCGGCTGGTCATGCCCAGATCTTCGGCCACCATGTCTTGTCGGGTGATACCGTGCATCAGTTGTTGCTGGATGCTGTGGCGGACTTTCGAAGTCAGGTCGCTGTCGGTATCCAGGGAGGCGAGCTGGCTCAGGGCGTGGGCTTCCAGGGTTTTGCGGAGCAGGGGGTCTGGTTGTCTCAGTCGGGTTTCCAGCAGGGTTTTCTTGAGGGTGATGCTGTCTTCTTCGGCCGAGAAAGTGACCGGGCAGTGCCAGCGTTCCTGGTAGGCCGTTTCAAATTCTGAACCTGGCGAGGATCGGCGGAGTTTTACCGAGCTGGGGGAGGCTTCCTGATTATCCGCAAGCCAGCGGGCGTAGTTCACCCAGGAGGCAAACACGTTATCCACCAGTTGCGGCCGGACGATGGGATCGGTGTAGTTGCAGTTCCAGGTCAGTTTGATGTCTTCGCCTTTCATGGCGAGGCTGGTGGTTCCCATGTCTCCGACGAGTTTTTCGAACGGTGCAATGCGTGCCACGGCTTCGCCCAGTGTGGCGCAGCTCATGGTGATGTAGCCAAGTACGCTGTAGGAGCCAGGTTGAACAAAGTCGCCGGTTTCCAGACCCAGAATGGGGTTGGCGGTTTGTTCGCACAATAAATGAATAAAGTGCTGGAACTGCTCGCCATTGATGCGGCCGTCGTCGGTGTCGAGGATGTTCTGGTCCAGTTCGGCCTGGTCGAAAAGGCGGTTGATGTCCACGCCGGCGGATTCGGCAGCACGAACGTATTGGCGCAGGGCGGCGACGGAGGCGGTTCCGAGGGTTTTCATGGTTACAGCACTGTTTTTGGAGTCGTTATCGTTGGAGTATAACGGAACTGGTGCGTAAACGTCTGGAGCAGAAAATAAAAAGGCCAGCTAAAAAGCTGGCCTAAAAAACAAGGAAAGAACGAAAGTGCCTGAAAAATTCGTTAATCCGGTGGATTCGATTCCCCATATGGCGGCGGAGGTACTACTCGGCTCCTCCACCATGGGGGATACTGCTTAAATCCACAATTGCAGAATAAGTCTTCCGCGCCTTCCTGTCTGTTTGTGAAGTGTGTATCAGTGTTACCGAATGTGATGCCGGTTCAGGCGGTCGCTCCAATCTCCGGCGCAGTCTCGGTAAACCGACGCGTATCATAGGCATCTACCAGCCCCTGCACCGCTGCCCGCTCCATGTCTTGGATTGAGGGGGTGCCGTTCTGGGCGTCGGCTTTGCACAGCACCATGCCGGCTTCCACAGAAATATAGCCGGCTGTGGTTTTCAGGGCCTTGTGGTTGATACCGTCGAACACGCGGCGGAAGGCCGTGGTGGTGCAGTGGTCGCTGTTGGGGAAGTAGGCAATGATGGCGAACTGGTTGTCGCCCACACGGCACAGGGCATCAATGGGGCGAATCAGCGTGCTCAGCCGGCGGGCAATGCCGATGGCCAGTTCGCTCATCACCGTGGGCGGGTGTTTGCGCTTGAGTTCCTGCCAGTTGCGAATGCCGCACAGTACGTAGGCAGAACAGCCGCCGCGGGATTCGGCGTGGCGCAGCATCTTGGTCAGCCGCTCGCGACCGTATTTGGTGTTGCAGAGACCGGTTTCCAGATCAATGATGTTAGTGGATTCCAGCTCCCGGTTGTTTTCGATGAGCAGGGAGTTGGCACGGAGCAGGGTGTTCTGGCGGTCGGCCATTCGGTCTGCGGCAAAGATGCGGGGGATCAGTTGCTTGGTCATGTCGGACTTGTAGATGAAGTCGTCCACGCCCCGGTCGAAGGCTTCTGAAAGAGCCTCGACGCTTTCCCGTGCCGTGAGCAGGATCACGTAGGTGTAGTGATTGTTCTGCTCGTCCTGTTGTCGCACCTGGTCCGTCAGCTCCAGGCCATCCATCTCGGGCATCAGCCAGTCGGCAATCAGAACGCTTACCGGGCGCTGTTCGATCAACTGCAGGGCTTCCGGTGCGTTATTCACGATGCGTACGTCGCGATATCCGGCATTTCGCAGCGTGCGGCCAACCACCATACTGCTGAATTTCGCGTCGTCTACTACCAGGATGGGAAGGTCCAGATTTGGCATTGTTATCTACTTTTAGCAGTCCGTTGTCAGGTGCGAGAGATGCCGGGGGTTGGTATCATCCCCAGCAAATTGAAGAAGTATACCTTCTTACCCTGTTGGAGAATAACGACCATGCCTTCTTTTGACATTGTTTCAGAAATCGATATGCACGAAGTCACCAATGCGGTTGACCAGGCCAAGCGCGAACTGGGCAATCGCTGGGACTTCAAGAACGTTGAAGCCGACATTGAGCTGGACGACAAGGGCATTACCATCAGTGCCGAGCAGGAGTTCCAACTTGAGCAGTTGCTGGACATGCTGCGTATGGCCTTTGCCAAGCGTAATATCGATGCTCGCGCGCTGGCCGAGGACGGTGACAGCAAGTCCGGCAAGTTGGTTAAACAGCACCTGCTGCTGAAGCAGGGCATTGAAACCGATATGGCCAAGAAGATTGTGAAGATGATCAAGGACCAGAAGATGAAGGTCCAGGCCAGTATCCAGGGCGACAAAGTGCGAGTGACCGGCAAGAAACGGGATGATCTTCAGGAAGCCATCGCCATGCTGCGCGAAGCTGAGCTGGATATCCCGCTGCAGTTCAATAATTTCCGCGACTAATCCGGAGGCTCCACCATCTTAACCGGCACCCGCCTGACCCTGATTCGGGATACGCTCTACACCTACACCCGTTGGCAGGTGATCGCCCTGTTGTTCCTGGGCTTCTCGGCGGGTCTGCCGTTCCTGCTGGTGTTTTCCACTCTCAATGCCCGGCTGGCGGATGTGGGGGTGGAAACCGCGACCATCGGGTTTTTCAGCTGGCTGGGTATTACCTATTCCATCAAGGTGTTCTGGGCGCCGGTTGTGGACCGCCTGAAACTGCCGCTGCTCGACCGCCTGCTGGGCAAGCGGCGAAGCTGGATTATCTTTGCACAGGCGGGTATTGCTACGGGGCTGTATCTGATGGCTCACGTGGATGCCACGGCAGCTCCTGAAATGATGGCTCTTTGCGGCCTGCTGGTTGCTTTTTCCTCGGCCACCCAGGACGTGGCGATTGATGCCTACCGCATCGAGATTGCCGAGGAACGGCTGCAGGCGGCGCTGGCTGCGACGTATATCTTCGGTTATCGTCTGGCGCTTCTGGTGGCCGGCGCCGGCGCTCTTTACCTGGCGGAGTTCTGGTCCTGGCAGGTGTCCTATGAGGTGATGGCCGCTCTGGTGGGCGTTGGCGCACTCACCGTATTGATCGTGCGTGAGCCCACCGTGAACCACTTCGCCGCCGCCCAGGACATTGCTCACAAGATTGAGCAGGAGGCCGCCAAGCGCACCCATCTGAATCCGCGCCTGGCGAGGCTGGTTGGCTGGTTCTATGCCGCTGTGGCCGGCCCGTTCCTGGATTTCTTTCGCCGGTACAAGGAACTGGCGCTGGTCATCCTGCTCATGGTTGCCGTGTACAGGATCTCCGATATCGCCATGGGCGTCATGGCCAATCCCTTCTACCTGGACTTCATGGGCTTCAGCAAAACCCAGGTAGCGGATGTGACCAAGATCTTCGGCTTCTTCATGACTATTGCCGGCTCGCTGGTTGGTGGGGTTATGGTGGTTCGCTACGGCGTTCGCCGGATTCTTCTGCTGGGGGCGATCATGACGGCCGCCACCAACCTGCTGTTCGTGGTCCTGGCCCAGTATCCGCCCAACATCGTTACCCTGGCTGCGGTGGTGAGCGCCGATAACCTCAGTGGCGGCATTGCCAACGTGGCCCTGATTGCCTGGCTCTCCAGTATGACCAGTGCCTCGTTCACGGCAACGCAGTACGCCCTGTTCAGTTCTCTGATGACTCTGCCTGGCAAGTTTCTCGGTGGGTTCTCCGGCATTGTGGTGGCGGGCTTTGGTTACGCCGAATTCTTCCTGGTGGCCGGCATAATGGGCGTGCCTGCGATTCTGTTGGCCATTTTCATGATCCGAAATGGCCATCGACTGGATGCGTTGGCGCCGCGCAATGAATCAAAGCCTGATGCAGAAGCGGTAAGCCCTTGATGGTCGAACCAACCAAAGACCAGAAAATCTGGCAAGTCTTACTTGCCGTCCCAAAAGGGAGAGTGGTCAGTTACGGCCAGGTTGCGGAGATGGCAGGACTGGGCCGTCAGGCGAGATATATCGGAAAGGCGTTGGGCAAGCTGCCAGAAGGGCATGCGGTGCCCTGGTATCGGGTGATTCGCAGTAACGGCCAGATTGCGTTTCCCGTGGGGTCCGAGAAATACCGGGAGCAGGTAAGCCGCCTTGAAGCTGAAGGTGTCGAAGTCACCGATGGGCGGGTTTCGATGTCGCGGTTTCGTTGGCAATAAGCGTCTGGAGGTGAGCCAACAGCTCCGCTTTTTCTCCGGCAGGTTCCCGTGAAAGCCGGTCCGCGATATAGAGGTGAACCTTTGCAATTGCCCTCAGGCACTCCTCGTACAACTCTCTGGCTTTGATCGCACTCAGGTCACAGACCTGAACTCCAAACCGCTCCATGTGTTTTCTGGGCCACCATTTCTTGCTACCCATGAGGGTGAGAGCGGAGATATCCTGCCTGATATAGGCGGTTGTGCACACGACATCGTAGGCTGGCGCCAGTCTGATGGAATCGATGCTCTCGTAGACCAGGCCAAAGTTCTTCAGGTGGGCGTCGCCATTTTGCAGGATATTGTTCAGGACCATCATCTTGAAAAACTGTTCAAAGGAGGCTTTCTTGTTCTCTGCGCTAACAAACGTTTTGATGGTTTTGGCAATTTGCTCGTAGCTGCCGGTGTACTTTTCTTCCCGCTGTTTTGCCTGAAGCACACACATGTCTTCAAAGCCAAGCGCCTTGCCGCCGTCTTTCAAATCGAACCGCTTCATGATGAACAGGGATTCGTCATCCGATAGATAGAATTCGGGAACGGGAATTCCGGCGTACTGGCAGGCGAGCATGCAGCAGTATTCGTTGAGAGCCAGTTCCGGATAATCAGGGCCCCAGGCTTTGACGATGTAGTCTTCGAGCCGGAGTGTCGCCTTGTTTTCCAGTGTCGCGAGGACTTTGGGCTGTACGCCACTTAAAGCAGAGCGAAGCGCAAACCGTGACACCAGTTCCTCGAACAGGGCGGGGTTATCAGAATGTAGAAGTTTGTCGAGACTTAAGGAGTACTCTCCGGAGTGGTCATCAGGGTTGAACTCGACCCGGCCACGTATATTCGGCGCAAGGAGTCGAAGAAGCCCAAAGTCGTCGGTATCCGTGAGTTTGGCAAACTGCTTTTTGATTACCGACAGCAGGTAGCCCTCCGGCAGATGCATCTCGAAAACCGGGTGCAGCTGGGGGTGGCTATAATCTTTTTTGCGGACCGGCATGGTCAGCGAGACGAAGGCGGCGGGACTGGCTTTCTCGGAGTAGCTGAAGACAAATTCGCCTGACTCGCGGAACAGTTTCCCGGCAGGCCTGTGATTTACATGAACGTCCAACTCATCGCTCATCACGCAGCTCCTCCAGGGTCGGGAATGGAGACTTGTCCCGGACAGCCAGCTCCTTACCCAGGTAGTCGAGTATTTTCATAACCTTGCGGATGCCGATGTCGCCAGACCGCCCGTTTTCCAGCGCATTGATTGTGGCGCGAGAGATGCCGAGGTGGTCTGCCATTTTTTGCTGGGAGACGCCTTGTTGTTGGCGGAATGCAGAGATTTCGTGTCCGAGGGTCTGAAAATCCATTGCCGGCCTGTTTTTTGGCTAAAATAATTTACATTATCGTCTCTGTTTTTCGTTATGTAAAGTATTTTAGCTGTATGCCGGCTCGTCCCTGAGCTGGCCTCACTTCTCTGATGGATCTGAGGGATTACAGCCTCAGAGCCCCATCCACCTCAAGCATCCGTCCGGACATATAGTCGTTCTCAAAGATGAACGCCGCAGCCGAGGCAATCTCTTCCGGCTTGCCCATACGCTTAAGCGGAATGCCTGCGGTCATTTTTTCCAGGGCTTCCGGTTTCATGGAGGCGGTCATTTCGGTCTCGATGAAGCCCGGGGCGATGCCGGCACAGCGGATGCCGTAGCGGGCGAGTTCCTTGGCCCAGACGGGAACCAGGGCGGAGACGCCGGCTTTGGCGGCTGAGTAGTTGCTCTGGCCCATGTTGCCGGCGCGGGAGATGGAGGCGATGTTGATGATCGCGCCCTGGTCGCCGTTCTTGATCATCTGGGTGGCGGCTTCGCGGCCGCAGAGGAATACGCCGGTGAGGTTGACGTCGATGACGGCCTGCCACTGGGACAGTTCCATGCGGCGTTCAACTTCGCCATCCTTCACTTTGACCATCAGGCCGTCCCGCAGGATGCCGGCGTTGTTGATCAGGCCATTGAGGTGGCCGAAGTCTTTTACGATTGCTTCAAAGGTTCTCTCCACGTCTTCTTCTTTGGCGACGTTGCAGACGTAGCTTCTGGCCTCGGAGCCCGCGGCCACGCAGGCGGTGACGGCTTCGTCCAGCTTCTCCGGCATCAGGTCGATGAGCGCGACTTTTGCGCCTTTGGCGGCAAGGTATTCGCCCATGGCGCGGCCAAGGCCCTGGCCGCCGCCAGTGATTGCTATCACGGAATCTTGAAGTTTCATGTTTTGCCCTAACTACTGTTATCAGGTGGTTTTACGGTTGCTGTGCGTCTTAGTTTATTCTGACGCCTTCTGCATGGGTGCCAGCGTCACCAGAGCAGCCCCTCCGTGGAACCGCTACGAGCACGTCCATGTGCGCTTGTTTCCGGCCATCCTTGGCCTCCAACATTCCACGGAGGGGCTGCTCTGGCGACGCCTCTTGACCTGTGCGAGCCGCCTTTCTAATTTCGAGGGTGTGGAGTATACCAGACCTTCTTAAAGCCACATTCAGACCCTGAGGTCCCGATGTCTGTGTTTCTGTTCTTATTCATTATCATGCCAATCGCCGAGATGGCGGTATTGATCCAGGTCGGCGGCATGATTGGTGTACTCAACACCGTCGGGCTGGTGCTGCTGACCGCCGTGATTGGTGCGTGGCTCCTTCGCCAGCAGGGCCTGGCAACGCTGTTGAGGGCCAATCAGCGGCTGAACAGTGGTGAATTGCCCGCCAAAGAGGTAGCCGAGGGGCTGATTCTGGCCATTGGCGGTGCCTTGTTGCTGACGCCGGGGTTTATTACCGATACGGTCGGCTTTCTGTGTCTCATCCCGGGCACTCGCCACTGGCTTGCAGCCCAGGCTCTGAAGCGCATGGTCGTGGCTGGTCAGAACCGTAGCAGCCGCTTCTATTTTCGTGCCGGTGGTGGTTCGAATCCGTTTGGACAGGATCCGTTTGGTGGCCGTGAAAACCCGTTTGGCCGCCAGCGGCCGTTTGACCGGGACAGTAACGGCGACATCATCGAAGGCGAGTATCAGGACGAGACGGAATCCGATCGGGACCGGATCGAAAAAAAGTGAAAAAATTTTCTCTCCGGGGTGTTGAAAACACCTGCCAGCTACCCCAAATAGGAACCACAAGTTCGCTGCGGGCTGATTTCCACTGAAAACAGTTGGTTATCCAGCCGGGCAATTTGTCGGTTCAGGCTTTGCCTGTCCGACTTACATCAACAATGTCATTGCCACATTAATCTGACTATTGGAGAAACCGAGCAATGAAAATTCGTCCGCTACACGATCGTGTTGTCGTGCGCCGTAAGGAAGAAGAAGAGAAAACTGCGGGTGGCATCGTGCTGCCGGGTAACGCCAAAGAGAAGCCTTCCCAGGGCGAGGTGATTGCCGTTGGTAACGGTCGCATCCTGGAAAACGGCGAAACCCGCTCACTGGCGGTCAAGGTGGGTGACACCGTGGTCTTCGGCCAGTACGCCGGTAACACCGTCAAGATCGACGGCGAAGAGCTCCTCATCATGAGCGAGAGCGACATCTACGGCGTGCTTGAGTGATCGCTGAGGCGAATCGCACGAACTCTCATTAATCCGATTGATTCAACGACTTCGGTTTAACGAACAGGAATAGAAGACATGGCAGCAAAAGACGTTAAATTCGGTGATAGCGCGCGTAAGCGCATGGTCGCGGGCGTCAACGTTCTGGCAGACGCGGTTAAAGTGACCCTCGGCCCGAAAGGCCGTAACGTGGTTCTGGAAAAATCCTTCGGCGCGCCGACCATCACCAAAGATGGTGTTTCCGTAGCCAAGGAAATCGAGCTGAAAGACAAGTTCGAGAACATGGGCGCACAGATGGTGAAAGAAGTGGCTTCCCAGGCCAACGACACGGCTGGTGACGGTACCACCACTGCAACCGTTCTGGCCCAGTCCATCGTTAACGAGGGCGTGAAGGCTGTTACTGCCGGCATGAACCCGATGGATCTGAAGCGTGGCATCGACAAAGCCACCACCGAGGCTGTAAAGGCGATCCGCGAGATGGCCAAGCCCTGCGACGACAGCAAGATGATTGCCCAGGTTGGCACCATCTCTGCCAACGGCGACGAGACCATCGGTAAGATCATTGCCGATGCGATGCAGAAAGTTGGTAAGGAAGGCGTGATCACTGTTGAGGAAGGCCGTGGCCTGGAAGACGAGCTGGACGTGGTTGAAGGTATGCAATTCGACCGTGGCTTCCTGTCTCCGTACTTCATCAACAACCAGGACAACATGTCTGCCGAGCTGGAAGACCCGTACATCCTGCTGGTAGACAAGAAGATCTCCAACATCCGCGAACTGCTGCCGGTGCTGGAATCTGTTGCCAAAGCTGGCAAGCCGCTGCAGATCATCGCTGAAGATATCGAAGGCGAAGCGCTTGCTACTCTGGTAGTGAACAACATGCGTGGCATCGTGAAAGTTAACGCCGTTAAGGCGCCTGGCTTTGGTGACCGTCGCAAGGAAATGCTGCAGGACATCGCGATCCTTTCCGGTGGTACCGTAATCTCTGAAGAAGTCGGCCTGACTCTTGAGAACACCACCCTGGATGACCTGGGCACGGCCAAGCGTGTGAACGTCACCAAGGAAAACACCACCATCATCGGCGGTGCTGGTGCGCAGGCGGACATCGAAGCTCGCGTTGAGCAGATCCGCAAGCAGATCGAAGACAGCTCTTCCGACTACGACAAGGAGAAGCTGCAGGAGCGTGTTGCCAAGCTGGCTGGCGGTGTTGCCGTCATCAAGGTTGGTGCCGGTTCTGAAGTGGAAATGAAAGAGAAGAAGGCCCGCGTTGAAGACGCGCTGCACTCTACCCGCGCTGCGGTTGAAGAGGGCATCGTGCCGGGCGGCGGCGTTACCCTGATCCGTGCCATCGCGGCTCTGGACAAGGTAGACGCCATCAACGAAGAGCAGAAAGCCGGCGTGAACATCCTGCGTCGTGCCATGGAAGCGCCTCTGCGTCAGATCGTTTACAACGCAGGCGGTGAGTCTTCTGTTGTGGTTGCCAAGGTTCGCGAAGGCGAAGGTTCCTTCGGCTACAACGCAGCAACTGAAGCCTACGGCGACATGCTGGAAATGGGTATCCTGGATCCTGCCAAGGTCACCCGTTCCGCTCTGCAGGCTGCCGCTTCCGTAGCTTCCCTGATCATCACCACCGAGGCGATGGTTGCGGATGAGCCGGAAGACGACAAAGCCGGCGGCGGCATGCCGGACATGGGTGGAATGGGCGGCATGGGAGGCATGGGCGGCATGATGTAATGCCGGCCTGATCCTGGCCCCTGAAAAACCCCGCGTTGGTTCACGCTAACGCGGGGTTTTTGTTTTTTTGTCATGAACTTGCCCCATGCCTTTGCTAGACTCGGCTTCCGGTCCATTATCTGTGCAACGCCGAATGAGTGACGCTGAACCCAAATCCTTTCTTCGCCCCGGCAAGGTATTCCTGCTTCTGCTGCTGGGCGCTCTGGTTTATCTGCTGTCATTGGTCTTTCTGGTACCGGCGGGATGGGTCTGGCAGCAGGCCTCTGCCCATGTATCTTTGCCTCCCCAAGTGCAGGTCCAACAGGTTGCCGGGAAACTCTGGGATGGAGAGGCCGGAGTTGTTGTTGCCGGTTTTCCGCTACGTGTTGACTGGCGTCTTCACATGCCTTCTGTTACCCGTCTCGAGTGGCCCGCCAGAATTTCCGTGGAATCGTCACAATCGTCGCTCAACGGTAATGTTACGATCGGCTGGCCTGCCAGCGCTAAGTTGGATGCCAACGGTCGGGTTATGGTTGCCGAGTTTGAAGACCTGATCCGCCAGAGTGGTGGTGCAATGATCGAAGGCGAAGTCATGATCGACCGGCTGAATATGGCCTGGGTCGACAACCGGATTACCCGGGCAGAAGGCCTTGGGCGCTGGGATGGCGGCCTGGTGACCTGGCCAATGGAGATCAACGCGGGCAGGCGGAGTTTCCGCCCATGCAGGCGAGCATGGATACCACCCAGGGTGGCGTAGCATTGACCGTGTCCGAGCAGGGCGGGCAGGGGCCTGCAGCAGATGCCACCGTGTTCTGGAACGGAATGATGGAACTGCGTGTCTACAAACGTATGGTGGACCTTGCCGGCCAGCCCTGGCCAGATTCTGCCAGCCCCGGCGATGTGGTTTTCCGGGTACGCCAGCCTCTTGTACCGGGGGCGCGATAGTATGGCTCTGTTGAGTACCCCGGCCCAGAGCCGGATTTCGCGGGTCCTCGCAAACCTGTTGCTGATGGTGCTGGTGGTGTATCTGGCTGTCGCCCTCGCCCGTGTGACCTGGCTGTTCGCCTGGGACGACAGGCCGGTTCCCAGCGCGCCAGCGTCAAGCAGCGCCGGGAACATGGCTGCGGGCAGCCGTCTGACCACCTCCATGTCAGTCTATGATTTTTTCGGGCGTTCGGAGCGGCCGGTTGAGGTGGCGGAAGCCGTTCGGCGTTCGGCTCCGGAAACCCGCCTTCGGCTTCGACTCGAAGGGGTACTGGTAGCACAGCGCCCGGAGGACTCCGGTGCTATAGTTGCTGGAAGCAATGGTGAAACGGCGTATTACCGGGTAGGGGAAATGTTGCCCGGCAGTGCCGAGCTGGCGGAAGTAGAGCCGGGGCGAATTCTGATTCGTAGGGGCGGACGATACGAGACCCTGACGTTTGAAGAGCAGGTATCGTCAGATCTGGTTGCAGAGGTGGCCGCCGAGCCGGCAGAATCATCACCGGACGAGTTCCTGGCCAGCGCCCGCGAACAGATCGACAGTCAGGGCATTGCCGCACTGGCGCCTTTCGGGTTGAGCCCGGTGGATGACAGCGGCATGTCTGGCTATGTATACGACGGCTCCAATGCCATGCTGAATGCCGTCAACCTGCAGGCCGGTGATGTCATAACAGCGATCAACGGCCAGCGGCTGGGTGATATCAGCCAGGACAAGGCCCTGCTTGAGAACTGGCGTGGCCAGGCCCAGCTGGAGATAGAAATAGAGCGTGACGGATCCATCCTCACCATCAGTTATGCCATACCCGAACAGTGGCGCTGATCGGGTTCATCGAAACAGGACGAAATCGCCAGATGTATAACCATAAGATCAATCTTTTGCGGGCCATTGTCCTGCTTGTTCTCCTTCCCTTTATGTCCATGGCGCATGGGCAGGAAGCTGAGACGTGGCGGCTTAATCTTAAAGACGCCGATATCCGCGCCTTTGTGACCCAGGTGGCTGATATTACCGGGTACAGTTTTGTGGTGGATCCGAGGGTGAAGGGCAAGGTAACCGTGCTCTCCAGCGCACCCATGAACAAGGATGAGATTTACGATCTGTTCCTGGCAGTTCTGAATGTTCACGGCTTTACCGCCATTCCAGGCGAAGAAGTGATCAAGGTGGTGCAGCAGGTTGATGCCAAGCAGTCCGCGGAAATCCTGGAGCGGTTTCCCGAAACGCCCTCTGAACAGCTGATTACCCGGGTCATCCAGATCGACAACGCCAATGCCCTCGAGTTGGTGCCCATTTTGCGCCCATTGGTGGCGAAATATGGTCATCTGGCCGGAGTGGCCGCTGCCAACGCGCTGATCATCAGCGATCATTCTTCAAACATCCAGCGTATCGAGCAGATTGTCCGGGAGCTGGATAGCCCCTCCAAGTACGAAGTGGAAGTCATTCAGCTCCAGGAAGCCTGGGTGGGCGATATGGTGACGCTGCTACAGGAACTGGCCCCCGATGAACTGGGCCGGGCCGGCGGCGACAATGCCGCCAGAAAATACAGCGTAACCGCAGACGAGCGTAGTAACCGTCTTATTTTGCGAGGCGATGAGACCTTCCGGGACAAGATGCGCGGCTTGATCCGGCAACTGGATCAACCTTCGGCAACCGGCGGCACCACCAAGGTCCTGAGGCTGAAACACGCCGACGCCAAAAACCTCACTGAAATTCTCAAGGGGGTCATGGGCGAGCTGGTGAAAGAAGGTGCCGGTTCAGGAGGCAGCGGTGCCGCCAAACCGCAGAGCAGCTTCGCCGTCTTTGCCGATGAAGGGCTAAACGCGTTGGTGGTTCGAGGAGAGCCGTCTCTGATGCAGGAAGCCGAACAGATTGTCGCAGCGCTGGATGTGCGTCGTGCTCAGGTAATGATTGAGGCTGCCATTGTCGAGATCAGTGACGAACTGGGCGAGGATCTGGGCGTACAGGTTGCCGTGGGTGACGAATCTGGCGAATCCACGCCGGTCGCCGGCACCAACTTCGGTAACGTCGGTCGCAGCCTGGGTGAAGTGCTTAGCGCGATCCTGACCGGATCCGCCATTACGCCCGCAACGGGCGGTATCACCGTCGGCGCCGGCCAGCGAAACGAGGATGGCGTCAGTTGGGGGATTCTCCTGCAGGCGCTTTCTACCTCGGCGGCTGCAAACCTTCTCTCCACGCCCAGCATCATTACCCTGGATAACCAGGAGTCGGAAATTATCGTGGGCCAGAACGTGCCGTTCCGCACCGGGCAGTCCACCGTCACTGGTGATGGCACCACAAATCCGTTTACCACCATCGAGCGTCGAGATATCGGTCTGACACTGAAGGTTACCCCGACCATCAGTGCCGATGGCCTGGTGCGATTGGTGGTGGAGCAGACCACTGAGAGCGTGGCAGACAGTATCGAGAACGCCTCGGATATCGTCACCAACAAACGGGAAATCAAGACCACGGTGCTGGCGGATGATGGAGAGACCATCGTACTGGGTGGTTTGACCCGGGATGATTATCAGGTCAACAAGAGCAAGGTGCCCCTTCTGGGTGACATTCCGTTTGTCGGGCGTCTGTTCTCGTCGGAGTCGGAGCGCCGGGTGAAGCGTAACCTGCTGGTGTTCCTCCGCCCCAAGATCATGCTGGGTAAGGAGGAAGCCGTTGCGGCCACCTCCGACAAGTTCAATCAGCTATGGGATGTCAATCTGAACATCCGTGAGAAGCTGGGTATCCCGACTGAAGAGCAGCGCCCGACTGTGGACGCGCTGTTTGAAGACGGAAGCTCCCGGGTCCAGTAAGCTCTCAGGCAGCCAGTGGCGGCATCGGACAGTCCATCTGGTCCGCCACCAGACGCATCAGTTCATACTCCCGGGTTTCCACTTTGCCGTCGCGGTTGATGCAGTGCCCGCAGGCATCAATGATCGCCGGTTTCAGTAGCGGCGAGAGGCCGTTCAGCGCGGTCAATGCCTCCCGCAGCTGGCGCATGGTGACTTTCTCCAGAACCGGTTCCACAGCATCCTTCGCATTCATGAAGCCTGCCATGGCTTCCCGATACAGTTTTTCGGCGTCAGCCTGGGACCCAGAGCCAGCCCGTGCCATCAGGCTGAGGAGGCGTTGCAGGGCCGGCATGACGGGCTTGTAGCTCTTGTAGCGGACCGGTACTACTCTGGCTGCCTCATCGCCCAGATGGCGGGACAGGAAGCTTGTCAGGGCCAGCTCGAACAGGGTAACCCGGTTATCCGCTGCAACCAGTTTCTGGACGTTGGTAATCAGCATCTCCCGTTCTTCCGGGTCCAGCTTGCGGAGCGCCGGCATGGCCAGCTCAAGAGCAGGGAAGCGGACGCCTTCACCAATGGTTTTCAGGGCGGGCAACAGTTTCTCCAGAAGTTCCGGCTGGCTGCCCAAGACCGGGTGAGCCGGCAGCAGGTCCAGTCGTTCCGTTTGCTGTGGGCGTGGCAGCTCACTGATCAGCATGGCATAGCAAAGCTGGGCGGCCCCGGCACGGGTGTACAGCAGGTTTCGAAAGGTGGCTGGCAGGCGCTCGAGGAAGCGCAGTGCGAAATCTTCACTTTGCCGGTTTATGGTTCCCACCTGATCTGAAAACTTCCGGCCCGGCTTTATGGTCTTCTCCGGGCTGGATGCGAGGGGTGATGTCCTCCCGCTCTTACCGGTGACCGGCCCGAGGATGTCGGATGCCGCGCCGGTGAACCCCGCTGCTCCGGCTTCCGGTGCAGGCGCAGATCCGCGGTAAAGGTCGGCACCTGGCTCGGTATCCCGAAGCCGGCTACGCAATCTGGCCAGCATGCCCGGCTGAATGGCATTGATTCGCTCGTCGATCGGCGGATGGGATGCCAGAAGCGAGGTAAACTTCATCCGTGCACTCTCGCCAAAACACATGTGGTTCATGTCGCTGGCGTGGCTGGTGGTGTCCAGATAGCCACCCTTCATGCCGATCTTGAACAGGGCGCCGGCGATCCCTTCAGGGTTGCGGGTAAACTGGACTGAAGAGGCGTCCGCCAGCATCTCCCGTTGTCTGGAAACAGCTGCCTGTATCAGGCGGCCAAAGAATACCCCCACATAGCCAATGACGAACAGGGCGATGCCAATGATGCCCATGGCCGCCTGGGCCCGCCCGTCCCGGGACCGGCCCACTCGGTGACCACGGTAAAAGGACGCCCGAAGCAGGAAGCCGCCGATCTGTCCGATCATCAGGATACCGGCAAGAAGGGCAATGAGCCGGACGTTCAGCCGCATGTCCCCGTTGAAAATATGGCTGAATTCGTGGGCAACCACCCCCTGCAGTTCGTCCCGGGACAACTGGGTGATGGCTCCGTGGGTGACGACCATGACGGCTTCGCCGGGCGTATAGCCCGCCACGAAGGCATTGATGCCGGTTTCCTGGTCCATTACGTAGAGCTCCGGCACCGAAACTCCGCTGGCAATGGCCATTTCCTCGACTATGTTACGCAGCTTGCGCTCGTCACTGTCCCGGGTATCGGGATCAATCGGTCGCGCGCCAACCATTTTGGCAACCCGGTCGCCGCCGCCGGCCAGGTCGACCCAGCGGAGCAGGGAACCCAGTACAATTAGTCCGACAACGGTAACGGCCGTTAACAGACCGTGATTGGAGAGCAACCAGTGATGGAATGCGAGGCCGGAGGATTCGCTGCGGGTCACGAAATAACCCACCAGGCAGACGGCGAGCGTAATAAACGCGACCGCCGTCAGGAACAGGAAGACCAGCAGACTGGTGTTGCGCCGGGCATGGGCCTGGCGCTGAAAGAAACCGGGGTGAGCCATGCCTCAGGGCCTCAGAAGGCCACTTTCGGTGCCTGACGGGCTTCCGGTGATTCCAGTTCCAGTTGCGACGTTTCCTTGAACGCAAACATGCCGGCTATCACGTTGTTGGGGAACTGCTCTCGGAAAATGTTGTAGCTCATTACGCCATCGTTATAGGCCTGGCGAGCAAAGGCGACGCGGTTCTCGGTGCTGGAAAGTTCTTCCATCAGTTGCTGGATGGTTTCGTTGGCCTTCAGCTCCGGGTAGTTCTCCGCCACGGCGTAAAAGTTGGCAAGCGCCTTGGTCAACAGATTTTCGGCACTGCCCAGGCGCTGGATCTTGGTTCCGTCGCCTGGATCCTTGGCGGCATCCTTTTGGGCGCTGACCGCATTGTTGCGGGCTTCCATCACCTGGGTGAGGGTGCTTTTCTCATGGGTAAGATAGGCTTTTGCTGCTTCCACCAGGTTCGGAATCAGGTCGTGCCGGCGCTGCAGCTGCACATCAATCTGGGCAAACCCGTTCTTGAACTGGTTGCGCAGGGAAACCAGGCGGTTGTAGATAAAGACCAGGTAGAAAACAACGACGGCAATAACGATCAGGCCGATAACGGTAGTTCCCATAGCAACTCCTCAGGGTAATGGGTCAGGCGTTATTTTCCACGATTTGCTCGTGGAAACCTTTTACGAAGGTCTCAAATTCACGCGGCGGCAATGGTTTGCTGAAGAAATAGCCCTGGGCCAGCTGGCAGCCGCGCTGACTCAGGTAGTATTCCTGTTCTGCCGTTTCCACACCTTCAGCAACCACTGACAGATTCAGACTCTTGCCAAGATCGATGATGGTGTTTGCGATTCGGGTGTCTTCCTCGTTAACCAGCAGGTCCCGGATAAACTGTTTGTCGATTTTCAGATGCTGCACTGGCATCTGTTTGAGGTAGGTGAGGGAGGAGTAGCCGGTTCCGAAGTCGTCCACGGCGATACTGATTCCGGCCTTGTTGAGCCTGTGGAGTTTGGCCACAGCATCTGAGAGGTTGGTCATGAAGCTGGTTTCGGTCACCTCAAGCTCCAGTCGCCCGGCAGGAATCTTGTGTCGTCGCAAGGTGTCGAGGATGTCATCGACGATGGTTTCCTGGCGCAGTTGAACGGCTGAGAGGTTAACCGCAATGCGCAATGGAGTGCCATCCGATGCCCAGCGTGCCGCCTGCCAACAGGCCTGATCCAGAACCCACTGGCCAATTTCAACAATGGAGCCGTTCGCTTCGGCGACCGGAATGAAAAAGTCGGGAGGAACCATGCCGCGAGCCGGGTGTTCCCAGCGCAGCAACGCCTCGGCCCCGATTACACGTTTGCTTTCAAGGTTGATCTGGGGCTGGTAAACCAGGTGCAACTGGTGGTTTGCAAGTGCCTGGGACAGATCCTTTTCCAGTTGCTTTCGGTCCCGGATTTCCTGGTCAATGCTGGCAACGTAGAACTGGAAGTGGTTGTGGCCGTTCTGCTTGGCCAGGGTCATGGTCTGCTCGGCACTTTGCAGCAGCCGGTCTGCCTGGTTGGTGTCAGACGGGTACAGCGCAACACCCATGGTAGCAGTCATGGAAATGCTCTGCTCTTCAACAAGCATGGGGGCGCTGATACAGGCAAGAATTCGTTCGGCCGTGTCCGCCGCCTGGAATCCGTCCCGGAGTCCTTTCTGAACAATCACGAACTGATCGCTGCCCAGGCGTGCAATGGTAAACCTGGCGTTGTCCAGTTTGTTGGTCAGCCGGTCTGCGACCGTCTGCAGGATAAGATCGCCAGAGCGGAAACCGCACTGCTCGTTCACCGACTTGAAGTCGTCGATGCCGCAGACAATCAGGGACAGCTGTGAGTTGCGTTTGTTGGCCTCCTCAATGTCCCGCACCAGCAATTCCATAAAGGTATCCCGGCTGGGCAGGCCGGTGAGCTGATCGTAGCGGGACAGGCGGCTTACCCGATCCTCTGCCTCGCGATGACGTTTCTGGCTGTCACCAATGGCGACCAGCAGATTATTGGTGGCGTTTACCCACAGCCCCAGCTCGTCGCTCTGGTGGCCGGGTGGCGTAGTGACCAGGCGGTCATCCGGGTGAGCGGGGTCGACTTGCTTTACGGAGCTGACAATTCTGAGAAGTGGGCGCGTCAGAAGCAGATGGAAAACATAGAACAGCACCATCCCGAGGATAAGGGCCGTCGCTATGCCGGAAGCGAAGGTGACCGCCGCCCGGTCCAGCCAGGTACGCGCAGCCGGTGCCGTATCGTAATGAACATCGAGGTAGCCGTAGACATCCTCCGGATTGCCTTCACGGAAGAGTGGTTCCCGGAACATGCGTTCAGCATCGAAGAAGGGATCGGTAACCGGGCGAAAGGCGGTATGCTGCAACGGGCGGTCGCGATTCCCGAGTGGCTCGCCGTCCGGATGAACAATTCGGGCTGTATGAATAGCTTCCTTCGCAAAGAGGCCGTCCACCACCTGCTGGGCGAGTTCGGCATCTATGCTGAACACTGCCTGGGTAGCGGCGTCTTTTACCATAGCGATGGTCTGCTCGGCGTCGTTGTCCAGCCCCCTGGACACGCGTTGAGCATCCAGTATGACCTGTATGGTGCTGACAATTACGCCACTGACAAGGGCCACGGCAAGAATCCACCGTAAGATTCGATAGCCCAGGCGATGTTCAACCTCGAAGGAGTTTTGCATTCAAGCCTGTCTTATTCCGGTTATGCAGGACGAGCGTTCCGCACTGTTCAGGGCGAAAATGTCGCACTTCGGGCGATGTGCTTGGGGCCTCACCCTGATTATTGTTGCTAAGTATGGTTCAGAGTTTCGATATCTTCATGGAGTATCGGCGATTTTTTCAAAGATTTCAGGGTGTGGTTGTATCAAATTGTAATTGCTTAGGTATGACAGACACGAAAACGCCCGCCAGGGGCGGGCGTTTCAACGCAGCCTATACAGGCTATGTCTGGGAGCGAAACCTGGATCAGGCCAGGTTTTCGTTCACGAAATCCCAGTTGACGAGGTTCCAGAACGCTTCCAGGTAGTTCGGACGGGAGTTGCGGTAGTCGATATAGTAAGCGTGCTCCCAAACGTCGACGGTCAGCACCGGCTTGTCGGCGCCGGTCAGCGGCGTTTCGGCGTTGCTGGTGTTCACAATGCCAACACTGCCGTCAGCTTTCTTCACCAGCCAGGTCCAGCCAGAACCGAAGTTATTGGCGGCCTTGTCGTTAAATTCTTTCTTGAAGTCTTCGAAAGAACCGAACGCCTTCTCAATGGCTTCCTTGGCTGCGCCGGTCGGCTCACCGCCACCGTTCGGGCTCAGGCAGTGCCAGTAGAAGGTGTGGTTCCAGACCTGTGCGGCGTTGTTGAACAGCGGGCCGCTGGCACTCTTGATGATGTCTTCAAGAGATTTGTTGGCGTTGTCAGTACCTTCGATCAGGCCATTGAGCTTGGTGACGTAGGTGTTGTGATGCTTACCGTAATGGTACTCAAGAGTTTCCTGAGAGATGTGCGGTTCCAGTGCGTTCTTTTCATAAGGCAGTGCGGGAAGTTCAAATGCCATGAGGTCGTTCTCCCTGTCTCTCTGTTTATGTTGATGTACGTGAACCCAATATAGGGTCGATTTGCTTCAGATCAACCCTTTGGTGTTAAAGAACTTTTAAACTCGGGGCTGCCGGGCAGGAACTGCGCGCAGTTCTTCACCCGCCACACCAGTTCTTCGTAGCTGTCGGCCAGTATGTTCACATGGCCTAACTTCCGGCCCGGCCGCTCACCTTTATTATAGAGGTGAACATGGGCATAGGGCAGTTCGAGGATGCGGTCAATGTCGCCATGCTCGCCGATGATATTGATCATGCAGCTTACGCCACGGGGCGCGACATTCCCAAGAGGGTGTCCGCTCACCGCACGGATGTGGTTCTCAAACTGGCTGGTCATCGCCCCTTCAATGGTCCAGTGCCCGGAGTTATGAACCCTGGGGGCCATCTCGTTGGCTACCAGGCCATCGGCTGTCTCGAACAGCTCCAGTGTTAGTACGCCGACATAATCCAATTCGTTCAGCAGTGCCTTGATGTAACGCTCGGCATCTTCCTGAACATGCTTCGACAGTTTTGGTGCCGGAGCAATCGAGTAACGCAGAATCCCATCGTGATGGGTGTTCTCCGCCATCGGGTAGAACGCCAGCTCACCGTCTTCAGCGCGTATGGCGATAATCGATACTTCCCGGTGGAAGTCCACAAACTTTTCCACGATCAGGCGCGGGTGGCCGATGGATTCCCAGGCGGCTTCTGCCTCCTCGGGTGTTCTGAGCACAGCCTGGCCTTTGCCGTCATAACCTTCGGTGTTGGACTTTGCCACCACCGGGCAGCCAAGTTCTTCGGCAGCGGCTTTCAGTGAAGCCGCGCTGTCGGCAATTTTCCACTCCGGCGTCGGGATGCCTAACTGGCCGAACAGGGTTTTCTCGGCTTCCCGGTTCTGGCATACCTGCAGGGCCCGGGGGCAGGGATGCACGGGTTTGTGGGCAGCAATTTTCTCGGCGACGTCCACCGGCAGGTGTTCAAACTCATAGGTAACGCGGTCAACCCTGGAGAGGAAGTCGTCCAGGTATTCGCCGTCCCGGTCGATGATGACTTCACCAAGGCCGGCACTGGGGCTGCCGGACATGTCATAGAAAACAAAGGTCTTGGCCAGTGGGTATCCGGCCAGTGCCAGCATTCTTCCCAGTTGGCCGGCTCCCAGTACACCAATTCTCATTTGTGTTCTCCTGCCTGGTTTCCGCGATTAATCTTCTGGCTTCTGACTGTGCTGGTGACAAGGTTGGGGATGCCACCAATAGCTGGGGGAGCCTTTGGTGGGGGCTTTTCCAAAACTGTAGAGGGCCAAGGATGGCCCGAAACAAGCGCACATGGACGTGCTTGTAGCGTGTTTTGGAAAAGCTCCCGCCGAAGGCTCCCTTCACCCAACTTGAATCATTGATCTCGGGGATCAGGATTGTCCAGAATCGTTTCGGTCTGTGTTGCCCGGAACTGTTCCACGGCTTTGCGAACGTTGTCGTCGGAGGTGCCGATAATCTGCGCTGCCAGCAGGCCAGCGTTGGTGGCGCCCGCTTTGCCGATGGCCAGGGTGCCGACGGCGATGCCGCCGGGCATCTGGACGATGGACAGCAACGAATCGAGACCGTTCAGGGCTTTGGACTGAACTGGTACGCCGAGGACCGGCAGGGCGGTTTGTGACGCAACCATGCCCGGCAGGTGCGCTGCGCCGCCGGCGCCCGCAATAATGACTTTCAGACCGCGGTCTGCGGCTGTTTTGGCGTAGTCAAACAGCAGATCCGGGGTGCGATGGGCCGAGACGACTTTGGTTTCATAGGCCACACCGAGTTTTTCGAGCATGTTGGCGGCGTGTTCCATGGTGGGCCAGTCAGATTTGGAGCCCATGATGAGTCCTACAAGCGGCTGCATATGCAACAGTCCTGTGATAATTGGAAAGCCGGCCATTGTATGTTTTGGCTACCTACCATGCAACAAACCTCGGCGGAAGGCGCAGTTGAGAGGCCTTTTCCGGAAACCGCTACGAGCACATCCATGTGCGCTTGACTGAAGCCATCCTTGGCTTCAGACATTTCCGGAAAAGGCCTCTCAACTCCGCCCCGAACGCTCTGGAAGATTCAGCATGAGCGCAGCTTCATTTTTACCTGCGAGTAAGTACAGGTATTATCGGACCTTATTGTTTTAACCGTCCATAGTCAGGAGCTGTAATGGAACCCATCCGTCCAGATGATGATGAGCTGAGGGCTGAACGACCGATTGGTAGTGCCGAGACGAAGAAGCCGGCGGAGAGAAAGTCCAGACCAGCGTCCGGAGGGAAAGGCGAACCGTCGACACCAACGAAGCCTCCCAAAGGCGGCAAGGGCGGTAATGGGGGCAGCGGCGGCAATGGTCGCGGTAGCTCGCCAATGCTTTGGGTACTGCTGATTGTGCTGGCCGTTGCAGCCGGCGCGGGTTGGTATTCCCAGGAACAGCGGGTTCAGGCTCTGGAAGGTCAGCTTGAGGAAGCGGATTACTGGGCCCGGCAGAGCAAGCTGGCGCTGGCTCGGTTTGAGGGTGAGCTTTCGGAGACGGGGGAGAACCTGCAGGAGCGGGGCGCATCGCTGGAGGACCAACTGGCAGCGAATAAAAAGCGTCTTGATACGGCGGACAGTGAGATCCGGAAGCTCTGGGCGATTGCCAATGAGCGCAACAAGAAGCGTCTGGATGAACAGCAGGAGCGGATTGCTGCGCTGGAATCCGGCCTTGCGGAGGGTAAGAAGTCTATTGGCGCTCTAGAGACGTCGGTAGAGAAGGTTCGGTCGTCGCTTTCAGCGGATATTGCTGCTCTGAAGCAGCAGACGGAGACGTCGATCACAGCACTGCAGGATGCCAACCGGCAGGCAACGGAGCAGTTGGCGAAACTGAGTCAGCAGCTGGCGGATGTGGATCAGGTCATCGAAAGTCGTATCCGGCGGTTTGAGCAGGAGCAGAAGCTCGGTATCAGTGGCATGGAAGGGCGGATTTCGGCCCTGGAGCGGGAGACGGATGAGCTTGCCGGGGATGGCCGGGTTCAGGCACTGCGGAATGATGTGGCCAGCCTCAAGCGAACGGTCGAGTCCATCGATGCTTCCCGTTCACAGCTGACTTCCCGTCTGGTTCGGCTGTCTGAAGAGGTGAATCAGCTGCGGAGTCAGGTCAGCGGGCAGTAACTGGCCCGCAGAGCATTTTGGTCTTAGGCATTTCGGGTTTTGTAACGGTTTGTAGCCATCCCTTGCGGTAGCTCTCATTTCTGGCGATTTGCAGTTGTTATGATCAGGCAACTCGCAATCAGGATGAAGAGTTAACAACAATGAAAACCCGAGTGCCTTCCGTTGTTCCCGTTCTCCGGCCGCTGGTGGTGGTATTTCTGTTGCTGGCGGTGTCGGGGTGTACGGTTTATCAGTCTATTGGTAAAAGCGTCGGTTCGTTCCTGCACCCGGTTTCCGGCCATGATTTCGTCCACATTGATAATGACAGCTGGGACCGGCGCAACGCCGTGTTGTATTTCTACCGGACCCATTCCCAGTGGGCGGCCGATGAGATCGAAGCTCCCAGTGTTTACATTGACGACACCCAATATTTCAACATCCGCAACGACAGCTTCACCTGGCTGGAGGTAAGTCCCGGAGAGCGTCATATTGCCATGCGCCGGCCGTTGCTGGGGCTGGAGGGGATGAACTCTTTCAGTCTGAGCCTGATCGCCGATGCCACGCTGGAAGTCGAGCCAGGCCAGATCTATTACCTGCGTTATAACGAGCTTTCGGAGCCGGGCCAGCGACATCCGGACCTGGATCCGGATCACCCGCTGACTCAGGGCGACCTCCAACTGGTGACGCGGGAATATGCCATGCAGGCAGAGGAGATCGTTTCCACGCAATTCCTCAACAGTGATCTGTTGGCACCGAACCACGCGGCTACCTCGATTGTGGAAGTGAACGAAGACCAGGATTACGAGCGGCAACTTGTATTGCTGGAAGAGGAGCGGGAGCTTGAAATTGAGCGCTTGCGGGAAGAGGGCAAGTACGAATCCGCTTCCTGGTTCTGGCCATTCGGCGGTGGCCCCACGGTTCCTCTGGAGACAGATCGAAAGATTAAGAAACTGGAGCAGGAATACGCGGAACTGGAGCTGGAGCGTGAGCGGCGGGAAGAAGCAGAATCCGGCGGCGGCTGGTGGATTTTCTGAGTGCTGACTACACTGACGACAGGTGAAAGACTCGGGATATTCGAAAACAATGGCGCTCAAGGATTCTCTCAGACTCAGATTTGAAAAACTGGCAGACGATGTTGTCCCTCAACTTCTCGATAGCTGGGGTGATCTGCAGAAGCGGCTGGATGACCTGAACTGTTCCCTGGCCAACCGGGCCGTGCCGGAAGACAGGCGCAGCCGTGTCAGCGAGTTGTCCCTTCAGGAGAAAGCGCAGCAGGCGGGACAGGATCGTCCGGTTGTGCGAGCAGTTAAAGCGGCGGGCAAGGGCTCGCGGCGAAAGTGAATTTGCTCAAAAACCGTACGCTTTTGAATGGCTTGCAGGTTTTTTCAGAAAATTCAGGGAAAATATTTGACACCGCCAGCCAAATGCTTAAAATGCGCCTCTCACTTGGTTGAGACAGCAACGCTGGCCAGCAAGTGAGGGCCTTTGAAAGGCTTGAAAGTGGGTGGTTAGCTCAGCTGGGAGAGCATCGCCCTTACAAGGCGAGGGTCACTGGTTCGATCCCAGTACCACCCACCACTTTCAAATGCATCACCGGATCACCCCATCCGGTTTCAGGTTCGGGCCCGAGGGCCGGAATTGATGCGGAGCGGTAGTTCAGTTGGTTAGAATACCGGCCTGTCACGCCGGGGGTCGCGGGTTCGAGTCCCGTCCGCTCCGCCATTTTTATTAAAGAAGTATACCCGGGTGGTTAGCTCAGCTGGGAGAGCATCGCCCTTACAAGGCGAGGGTCACTGGTTCGATCCCAGTACCACCCACCAAAATTCCGAAAAAGGGCCGATCCGCAAGGATCGGCCCTTTTTTTATTTACCAATCAAAGACTGCCCGCAAACCCGCACAACATTCCCATTCACTCCATTGGACGCAGGGCTGCAGTACCAGGCGATGGCTTCGGCCACATCCACCGGTTGTCCACCCTGGGACAGGCTGTTCATCCTGCGACCGGCCTCGCGGATGGTGACCGGCATGGCCGCCGTCATCTGGGTTTCGATAAATCCGGGGGCAATGGCGTTGATGGTCACGCCGTTTTTCAGTTGCCGGGCCATGGCCTCCACATACCCGATTACCCCGCACTTGGCGGTTGAGTAGTTGGTCTGCCCGAAGTTACCGGCAATTCCGCTGATGGAAGAAATGCAGACAATGCGTCCGTTTTCTTTCATGAGCTCTCGCTTTGCCAGCTCCTCGTCGATCAACTCCTCCGCGGTCAGGTTCACTGCGATGGTCATGTCCCAGAAGTGCTCCGGCATGTTGCCCAGGGTTTTGTCGCGGGTAATGCCCGCATTGTGAATAACCAGGTCAACCCCGCTGAAATGCTCTTCGATGAAGTCGGCGATCAGCTTTGGTGCTTTGTCGTCGGTAATGTCACAGGCCAGAGCCTTGCCGTTGATGGCGGATGTGACTTTCTTCAGATCCTCCATGGCCGGCGGAATATCCAGCCCGATAACGGTGGCGCCGTCCCGCGCCAGGGTCTCGGCAATGGCGGCGCCGATGCCACGGGAGGCGCCCGTGACCAGTGCGACTTTTCCGGTCAGTGGGGCGACTGGGTTGGTCGCGGGCGCTGGATCGCTTTTGCCGATCTTGACGACTTGGCCCGATACATAGGCAGAGCGGGCAGAGAGGAAGAATCGCACGCTGGAATCCAGTTGGTTCTCTGCTCCGGGCGCCATCCAAAGCAGGTTCGCCGTGGAGCCTTTTTTGCCAATTTCCTTACCCACGCTGCGAACAAATCCTTCGAGGGCCTGTTGTGCAGCGGCCTGGGGCGCTTTTCTGCAGGTGGCGGGGGTCTGGCCAATGACCAGAACGCGAGCGTTACTGCCGAGTTTTTTGATGGTGGGGTGGAAAAAATCGTAAAGGGCCCGGAGGTCGTCCGGTCCTTTCAGGCCGGTGGCGTCGAACACCAGGGCCGAAAATTTATGGCCGATTTCCGACCCCAGATCCAGTGGTCGGGCTTTGTTACCGGCTTTGGATGAGTCTTTCAGGCGGTCGTTGCCGCTGGCGTGGTGCAGTGTGGCGGCACTGGCGCTGAGGGTGCTGCCAATGGTCGCGATGGCTTTGCCGCCGGCTGCCGCACCAATTAGCACGTCGCCTTCAATAAAGGGCTGGTCGGTCCGTTTGAGGCGTTTCAGGGGGACTGGAGCGGGCAGGCCCAGGGATTGTGCGGCGGTTTTGCCTACCGGGGTGTTTACTAATCTAAGATAGAGGTCAGACATGGGTGGCTTCCTTGTGTTTGCATTCGGGTTGCTGGATGCGAATCGTCCTACAGGGTAAAGAATCGGATAGTTTTTGGATTGACTCAATGCCTGTAGGGTGTTGTCAGGGGTGCCAATGAGGCGTTGTCGGTTGTCGCTACACTTGTTTTCAGGTTGGGTGCAGGGAGCAATGGGGTTGGGCTTTCCAAAACACGCCCATGAATACGTCCCTGTAGGGCTCGGTCGCGCCATCCCTGGCGCTCTACGGTTTTGGAAAGCCCAACCCCATTGCTCCTTTGGGCATCGCAGATATCTCATAAAAGGAATGGATTGATCATGGCACAGGCACCGAAAACGACTCAAAAGAAAACCGCCACATCGAAGAAGACCAGTGCTGCGCCTTCGGGTATTCGCCGCGTGGCGGTGCTGGGTGGTAACCGGATTCCGTTTGCGCGTTCCAATACAGCGTACAGCAAGATCAGTAATCAGGAGTTGTTGACGTCGGCGCTGCGTGGGCTGGTGGATCGGTACGGTCTTGAGGGGCAGCGGCTGGGTGAGGTGGCTGCCGGGGCGGTTATCAAGCATTCGCGGGATTTTAATCTGACCCGGGAGGCGGTGATGAGTTGTGGCCTGGCGCCGGAGACGCCGGCGTACGATATCCAGCAGGCCTGTGGCACGGGGCTGGAGGCGGCTATTCTGGTAGCCAACAAGATTGCCCTGGGGCAGATCGAGTGTGGCATAGCCGGAGGAACCGACACCACGTCCGATGCGCCGATTGGCGTGGGTGAGGGGCTACGGGAGATTCTGCTGGATCTGAACCGGGCCAAGACCGCAGGCGAGCGGCTGAAGATTCTGGCCAGGTTTCGGCCGGGCCATCTCAAGCCGGAGGTGCCGGAAAATGGCGAGCCCCGCACCGGTATGTCGATGGGCGAGCATGCCCAGGTGACGGCGAAGGAGTGGGATATTGCCCGGGAGGATCAGGATAAGCTGGCCTTTGAGAGCCACCAGAAGCTGGCCAAAGCCTATGAGGAGGGTTTCTTCAACGATTTGCTGACACCAATGGCGGGCCTGGAGAAAGACAATATTCTGCGGCCGGACACCTCTTTGGAGAAACTGGCGACGCTCAAGCCGGTTTTTGATCGGGAGAATGGCACCATGACCGCGGCCAATAGCACGGCGTTGACGGATGGCGCCTCATGCGTGTTGCTGGCCAGTGAGGAATGGGCCAAGGCCAATAATTACGAGGTCAAGGCGTGGTTGACGTTCTCCGAAGTAGCTGCGGTCGATTTCGTGGACAAGAAAGAAGGCCTGCTGATGGCACCTGCCTATGCGGTGCCCCGGATGCTGGAGAAGGCGGGGCTGACCCTTCAGGATTTCGATTTCTATGAAATTCATGAAGCCTTCGCTGCTCAGGTACTCTGTACCCTGAAAGCCTGGGAAGATTCGGCCTTCTGCAAGGACCGCCTGGGTCTGGACAAGCCTCTGGGCAGCATTGACCGCGACAAACTCAACGTCAAAGGCAGCAGCCTGGCGACCGGCCATCCTTTCGCGGCCACCGGTGCCCGCATTGTTGCGACGCTGGCCAAGTTGCTGGAGGAGAAGGGCAGTGGTCGAGGCCTGATTTCCATCTGCGCCGCCGGCGGACAGGGGGTTACTGCGATTCTGGAAAGGTAAGTTTTGGAAAACTGGAACTTTCCTTTGACAGTGTCGGTCACAGCCCTTATCATGCGCGCCACGTTGATCAGGGGTTCCCTGAGAAACAACCAGTTTGATGCGGGGTAGAGCAGTCTGGTAGCTCGTCGGGCTCATAACCCGGAGGTCGTTGGTTCGAATCCAGCCCCCGCTACCAACATGAGAAAAGCCGGCCTAGAGCCGGCTTTTCTCGTTTTTACTCTAGAGATTATCTAGAAGCCCTCGGGCCTCAAAAACCCAGCCAGCCCGGCCTCTTCCAGCAGTCCCGCAAACCCGATCGTGGTCAGATCCATCCCCGGTGCACCAATTACCTGGACATTGAATGGCAGGCCCTCTTTCGTCCGTCCAATGGGTACACATGTCGCGGGCAGGCCCAACAGGGTGGCGAGGGCGATCCAGCAGAACTGGTCCATGTAAGCCCGTGGCTGGCCGGCGACGGTTATTCGGCGTTTGAAGACCGGGTGGGTGTGGTCATGCCGGATGGCGGTGGTTGGTGTTACCGGGGTAAGCAGGACATCCACTTCCTGAAATAACGATTCAATTTCAGCCCGCATTTTCTCCCGCATTTCGCTCCAGGCCATCCACTGGTAGACCGGCTGATTCACGCCTCGTCCGTATTCACCGATAAACGGCGTCATCGGGCCCAGGAACTTGAGCCAGGGTTCCAGTCGGGCGATCCATTTCATCTGCCTGCGCTGGGCGGGTTTCAGGGATGTGCTGAGTAGAGCGCCGAGCAAATTGAAGTAAGCGGGCAGGATGTGCTCGAGGCTCAGTAAAGGATGGCTGGCTTCGGTGACCATTGCGCCCCGTTCAGACAGTGACCTGCCCAGGGCCTGATAGCCCTCGGTCAGCTCCTGCTCTACCGGGCACAGCGGATCCTCCAGCCATAAACCCACTCGAGCCTGGTCGAGGCTTTGAAGTGCTGATGGTGCCATTTGGAGCGTCCAACTGCGCTCTTCCGCTGGCCGGGGCCCGGCAATGACTTTCAGCAGGAGCTCCAGATCCCGGGCGTTACGCGCCATCGGGCCGCCCTCGACCAGGTCCGGTCGGGATTGGGTGCCGGGCGGTCCGGGAATGTGACCGCGAAACGAGACCAGGGAGCGGGTGGGCTTGTGGCCGAAAACGCCACAAAAATGGGCCGGTGTGCGTATGGAGCCTGCCAGGTCGCTGCCCACTTCCAGGGGCGTCATGCCGGCGGCCAGGGCAGCCGCCGCGCCGCCCGAGGAGCCCCCGGGAGTGTGCGCCGGGTTGTGGGGGTTGTTGGTTACCCCGAACAGTTTGTTGTAGCTCTGCAGGTCGGTGGCATAGATGGGCACATTGGTTTTGCCCAGGATAATGGCACCCGCGTCTTCGAGCCTCTGGACAACGTCAGCGTGGTATTCGGGTTTATGGTTTCTGAGGGCCGGTGCGCCTGCAGTGCAGGTCAGGCCCGCCACTTCCCAGGTGTCTTTCAGGGTGAGTGGCAACCCGTGCAGGGGCCCTTTTACCGCGTTGGCTGCACGCTGCTCATCGGCCTGACGGGCACTGGCGAGTGCCCGCTCCTCATCCAGGGTCACAACGGCATTGATGGCCGGATTGTGTTCGCGGATCTGGTTCAACAGGGCAGTGGTCAGAGCCTCGCTCGTCAGGGTACCGGCCTCAAGCTGTGCCAAAAGGTCATGGGCGGATTGGTAGTGCAGTGGCAATTGCGATGCATCCATGGATGTTCTCTTTGTTGTTGGTTTCCTGGAAATCTCGCCGGTTTGTCAGGGCAACTCTGATCGCCAGTGTTTTACCTTTACCTGTCCTTTGATCGCGTCGATGATTTCGACAATCAGATTGATGAGCGCCTCGTTCTGGGCCTCGTCGGCTCTCACTTCACCGGGTGTCGGCAGGAATACGTTGACGATGTCTTCAATGAAGGCGTGGTTGGAGGCTGAGGCCAGATCTTCGAGAATCTGGTGTATAACGTGGGCGACGATATCCCCCACAGCCTCTTCCAGGGTTTCCTGAATCGTGGGGCCCACCACCGGCAGATATTTCAGTCGTGATAGTTCGAGATTCTGTTTGAGGGCGTTATCGACCCGGTCCTCCAGATAGCTACGCAGCGCTCCTCGATTGGGTACATAGCCTTCCTGGGCCGCCTCGGCAACCCGCTTGGAGATCCAGTCGGAGAGCATGTCCCTCCGGGGGTAGAGAATGTCCTCCTGGATCTTGTCGAACAGCGGTGAGCCCCGTTTAACCTCCTGCTGCACGCCGCTCAGCACCTTGAGCACAATGCGGTCCGAAAGCTCTTCCATAAAGGCTTCGTAATAGAAATTCACGAATCGATAGATCTTGGTGCTGGTGATATCGATGATCTTGTACTGGTGCAGGCGGTAGATGATTGAGATTACCCGCAGAATACGGAGGAAGCGCAGGCTTCCTACCGGAATACACCCCACCAGGTCATACCAGTGTATGAACGGGTAAAAGTACCAGCGGTCATAGACTTTGGCCTTGATGGCGTAGCCCCAGCGAACAAAGAACTCGGTCAGGAAGATGCTGACAAAGATCAGATCGTAGAAAATGAAGCGTTCGTGAATGGGGTGGTAAGCGGACTGGATGGCCGGTGCATGTTCTTTGAGCAGGTTCTGGACGGCGACAAAATTATAGATCGAGTCCCAGATGATGAACGCCAGGTTGATGATCAGCAGGCCCAGCATCAGGAAGTCAATGATGAACCAGATAAGCTGGTGGCTGGATTTCAGGTTTTCTCGATTTATCTTCAGCATTCGCCAAGGTCCGGTCTGTTGCTAAGTATCTGACAGGTTAGCTTATTTCGACGCCACAAACGACTCGCCCTGACGCCGCTCAAAGAATGCCGGAGGGCCAACCATGGATTAACTTGACCCTCTACCATTAAACTCCCACGCTTGAACGGAAATCCTTCTTGTTACCACCAACATTGAAATAGCCGGATGCTATCAATCTACCAAGTCGTGAATTCGGGCCGGGTCCGGCTTCTCATCACTTTGCTGTGCTGTCTGCCTGCGTGGGTTGGTGCGCAACAGGTGGTGGTGAACATGGAGGGGGACTATCCGAAGCTGAAATCAAACGCTCAGGCCTTTATTGGTGAAGTTGAAGGTCGCAGCGCCGGAAACCTGAGACGGTATGCCTCCACGGCTGTCGGTCAGGCTCGGGAAGCCTTACGAGCCCTGGGATATTACGGGCCCATGATTGACTGGCGGATTGAAGAGGGCGACTCGGATACAACCGCGACTCTCATCCTGTCCATTACCCCCGGAGAGCCAGTAAAAGTCACGTCCCGGAACGTCCAGATCCGAGGGGCTGCTGCGTCAGATGCAAGGCTTACCTCTGATCTGCCGGCGCATCCGGCAGAAGGCGATATTCTCAATCACGGCGACTACGCTAACCTGAGGGACACCATCCAGAACCGTGCCCGCCGTAGGGGGTATTTCGACGGCAGGTTTGTCACCCGCACTCTGGAAGTGGATCCGACGAAGCGCAGCGCCGAAATTACCCTCATTTATGAGAGCGGTCAGCGATATCAGCTGGGGGAGGTCACTTTTGAAGAAGGGCACTGGTTCGAGATTGAGCTTCTGAGGGATTTTGTCACCTTCGAACCGGGAACGCCCTATCACGCCGACGAAATTGCGCGGCTGAACAAGGACCTTCTGAACAGCGGTTACTTCAGCAATGTTGATGTCAATATCTCACCGGCGGACGCCGAAAATGGGGTCATTCCTGTTCGTGTTGGCCTGTCTCGGCGCGACGCGCGTTCTGTTGCTGCAGGTGTCGGGTTTTCGACTGACGTTGGCCCCAGATTCCGGGGTACCTGGCGGGAGCACTGGATAAATCCCATGGGCCACAAGCGGGGGGCGGAAACAGAGCTTTCGGTGCCCCGTCAGAATCTGAGCACCTGGTACGAGTTGCCTCTGGATCCTCCCATGACTGATCTGATCCGTCTGACTGCTGGATATCAGCGGGAGGATATCGAAAATGTTGAATCGGAGCTTCTGACCCTGGGCCAGCAGTGGCAGCATGAGCTTGATAATGGCTGGCTCCAGGTTCTTTCATTACGTTGGGAAGGTGAACGGTTCAATATCGGCAACGATGAGAAAGGCACGAGCACACTTCTACTCCCGGGCGCTGGTTACTCGAAGATTCACGCGGATTCACCCCTGGACCCGTCCCGCGGCTACCGTTTGCAGTTGGATGTTACCGGCTCTCATCGGGCTGTGCTCTCCGATGTGGACATTCTGCACGTAAACGCCCTGGTAAAGGGGCTGTTTACCATTGCCGGCAGGCACCGCTTTGTCGGCCGTTTTCAGGCAGGAGCCGTTGCCACAAATCGGTTCTCAGATGTGCCGCCGTCCCTGCGCTTTTTTGCCGGTGGTGATCAAAGCGTCCGGGGCTACGGTTATGAAACCCTGTCGCCTGAAAACGATAACGGTGTGCCGGTGGGCGGCCGTTTTCTGATGGTGGGCAGCGGTGAGTATCAGTACCAGTTTGCCGATAAATGGCGCGCCGCCGTGTTTGTGGATCATGGTAATGCCATTAACGATCTGAACGATCCCCTGGCAACTGGCGCCGGGATCGGCATTCGCTGGATCAGCCCGGTCGGTCCGCTGCGGCTGGATATTGCCAAAGGGCTGGATAGGGAATTTGGTGGGGACTGGCGGATTCACTTTTCCATGGGGCCCGAGCTTTGACACAGATACCAGAGAGATCGGAAGACAACCACCAGGAACAGCCGGCCAATCCGCGCCGCGTTCGTTTCTGGCTGCTTGTGTGTCTGGGAATCTTGTTCCTCGTACCTGTACTGTTGCTGGCGGCTGTTTTGTTGGCCCTGCGGTCCGAGGCTGGAACCGCCTGGGTGATTGAGCAGGTGCCGGGACTGCAGGTTGAGAATGACCGTGGCTCGCTGTTTGGGCAGTGGCAAGCTGACCGCCTGCAATGGCGTGGCTACGGGGTTGAAGTAATCGTTGTATCTCCACTAGTGGACTGGTCGCCTTCCTGCCTGTTCAGAAAGCAGCTGTGTGTTGACAGTCTGAAGGCAGAGACGCTCGAGGTCACCCAGTTGCCCCCGGCCGACAAATCCGGGGCTGGGGGCGCCATCACGCTGCCGGGTGTGGACCTTCCGCTGTCCCTGAATATCAGCGGCGTCCGGATGGGGCCTTTCACCTTCAATGGCAACAGGATCTGGGACCGGTTTGAGCTGGATGCCGGTGGATCCGGCGCTGACTGGACCATTGAGCGCGCCTGGTATCAGTTGGGCGATTACACGGTCTCTGCCGACGGCCGAATAGAAACCCGACGTGACTGGCCCATCAATCTGAAGGTCATGGCAGATATTCCACCACCCTATGGTGACAAGTGGGCTCTGGACGCGACACTCTCAGGCAGCGTGCGAGATCTGATGGTAGCGGCCACCAGCCGTGGCTACCTGAATGCCGAACTTGCGGGGAAAGTCGAACCGCTGGATCCAACCTTGCCGGCAAGACTTCGGATAACCTCGGATCAGTTCCGGGCTGTTGAGGCGCTGCCGGAGACCCTGGTGCTCAACGACTGGTCTGTGGAAGCCCGTGGCAGCCTGCAGAAAGGTTTTCGCACCCAGGGCCAGGCGAGGTTGCCCGGCACAACGGGGCCGGTGAACCTGGCGCTGGAGGGCCTCGTGACCACGCAGGCGGCTGAGAACATCCGTATTGAACTGGCCACTGATGGAAAGAATGGCGGCGAACGGGATACCTTGGTGGCCAACGGACGTGTGGCATGGAGCCAGGGCCTGGACGCCAGCGCGGATGTCCGCTTGCGCGGGTTTCCCTGGTACACACTGGTCCCGGACCTTGAGCCGCCGATAGTTGCGCTTCGGTCGCTGGATGGCACCATTTCCTGGCGGGAGGGAAGCTACCACGCGGAGCTCGAAGCCGGTGTTGATGGCCCTCAGGGTCGTGCCGAGCTGTCGACCACTGTCGATGGTGACACCGAGCAAACCACACTGACCGATCTGAGCGTCAGCACCGGCGCCGGGTCGCTTGCCGGAAAGGGATCGGTGAACTTTTCCGGGCCGCTATCCTGGCAGGCGGCTCTGACCCTTCAGAATTTCAACCCGGGTTACTGGGTGCCCGTTCTTGAAGCCAGCCTGAGTGGAGATGTGACGACCGAAGGGCAGCTCGGGGATGGCCCCATACCTGCCATGAACGCCAACTGGAACCTTGAGGGTGAATGGCGTTCCAGCCCTGCGTCGCTCGAAGGCCGCCTTGATACCTCATCCGGTAGCTGGGAGTTGTCCGGGCTGAGTCTGGCCATTGGCGACAACCGGGTGGAGGGAAGTGGCACCTGGGGCAATCTGTTACGGGGTGATCTGGTTTTGAACCTGCCCGATCCGGAGATCGTCCTGCCTGGTCTGAGTGGCAATCTGGAAGCGACGCTGGTGGCAGAGGGAACGCCGGAGCGACCATTGGGAGAACTGAAGGCGAGTGCTCAAAACCTCGCCTGGCAGGATCAACTGAGTATTGAAACACTGAGCCTGGAGGCCGAGCTGGAAGACGGGCTAAGGCTTGCAAGCCGATTGCAGGCCGAGAACCTCGGAGGTTTTGGTCAGGAGCTTGAAACGCTGACGCTCCAGGCGAACGGCACGCAGGGGCGGCACACGTTGAACTTGAGCGCTGAGCATTCCGACGCAGACCTGGAGCTGGCGCTTCAGGGTGGGGCTGGTGCTGAATGGAAAACCTGGCAGGGCCAGCTTTTACGCGGTCTGATAAATCTTCCGGAACAGTCCCAGCGATGGCAACTGGAGTCACCAGCGACACTGGCCTATGGAGCCGACGGTGAGCTGACCTTTGGTAACCATTGCTGGCGGTGGCAGCAGAGCACTGTTTGCGCCGACGATCAGACATTGCTGCCTGTACCCAATATTGCCTACCGAATTGACCGGTTCCCGACGTTGGCCCTGGCACCCTTGTTGCCGGAAACCGTGCGATGGAACGCGCGGTTAAACGGCGAGGTCGACTTTACAACCATGGCTGAAGGCCCGGACGGTCGTATTTATCTTGATGCCGGTGATGGCGAATTTCAGCTGCTGGTAGACGGTGAATGGGAATCGTTAGTCTATGATGCCCTGACCACGGAGGTTACGTTCAAGCCAGAACAGGCCGATGTTGCTGTTCGTCTCTCCGGCCCCGAATTGGGCAGGTTTTCTCTGGATATGGGGTTGGACCCGAACTCAGAAAGTCGCAACGTCGAGGGTTCTTTCAGCCTGGAAGGGCTGGATATCGCACTTGCAGGTCTGCTGTCTGGGCTTGATGAGGTCGCGGGTCGGGTGAACGGCCAGGGTAAGCTTTCGGGTCCCTTGATGAAACCGGCCGTGACCGGCGAATTGCACCTGGTGGATGGCCGGGTTTCAGATCCCCGTTTGCCGGTGCCCATCGAAGAGATGATTGCCAGTATTCAATTCTCGGGCTATTCGGCACAGATCAGCGGCAGAATCCAGAGCAATGCCCGGAGTCAGACCATTCTCGATGGCGAGGTTGACTGGCAGCAGGCGCCGAAGGGAAAAATCACAATCTCCGGGAAGCGGGTGCCGTTCAATGTGGAACCCTATGCCCAGCTTGAGGTGGAGCCGGATCTGACCCTTGTCTTCAGTGAAGGAGCGCTGGAGATCGCCGGGCAGATTGCAGTCCCGAGAGGGGACATTGAAATAAAGGGCTTGCCTGAGCAGGCCGTGTCGGTTTCTGAAGACGAAGTCATCGTGGGTGTTGAACGGGAGGAACCCGTGGTCCGTTCACTCAACATGGATGTGAATGTCGTGGTGGGTGAAGATCAGGTGACTTTTTCGGCCTTCGGGGTGACCGGCGATCTCGAGGGCTCCCTCCGGATCAGCAACGATATGGACACCCGGGGAACGCTCCAGCTGGTCAATGGCCAGTATGAGGCCTATGGACAGGAGCTCGAACTCAGGCGTGCCAGGCTGCTGTTTGTTGGTAACCTGGCTCAACCCTACCTCGATATCGAAGCAGTGCGGCGGGTGGATACCGTGGTTGCCGGTATCCGTCTGACTGGCCCGGTGCAATCGCCGGAGACTGAGGTGTTCTCCAATCCTGATATGCCACAGACTGATGCGCTTTCCTACGTGATTCTTGGCAGGCCTCCCCAGAGCCAGGGTGACGAAGGCCAGATGAGCCGGGCTGCGCTTTCACTGGGGCTGACCCAGGCCAGCAAGGTGACCGGGCAGATTGGTGAGGAGTTCGGGATTCGCCAACTCACCCTCGAGGCGGAGGGGTCGGGTGATCAGACTTCGGTGGTAGCCAGCGGCTACCTGACCGACGAGCTGAGCGTGCGCTATGGTGTCGGCATCTTCGAGCCGATCACGACCGTTGCCCTGCGCTACGATCTGGGCCGGTACTTTTACCTGGAGGCTGCCAGCGGGCTGGCGGCCTCCCTGGATATTTTCTACACCCGGGATTTCTGACCTCAGTCCAGTTCGAAGGTCGCACTCACCGAGGCACGGATCTCGCGCTCGCCCACGCTTGAAACCGTATCTGACATTGATTTGGCTTCCGACATCATCAACGGCACCGGCCGATGCCCGCCATTAATGTTGATGGTGACTACATCGCCGCAGGTCTGGTCGAGCCGGCTGGCTACAAATCTGCATCTGGCCTGCGCGTCGGCAATGGCTCTGGCCAATGCTTCCTGTTCCATACCGGTTTCATCCGAGTGGAAGAACTGATGGGGCCCAAGCTGGTAATCCAGACCCACGTCCTGGGCTTCCCGGATCAGCGGGTTTAACAGGCTCAGATCATTGATGCTGAAGCTTATGGTCTGTGAGGCTACCGCCTGTTTTTCTGGTTCCTCGCCGCGCTCCTGCGCAGGCAGCGTGCGGGTGTACAGGTTGACCGTTGCGTCGGAATAATCGTTGAGTTGATCCCGGTAGTCGGTAATGCCCTCACGCCACTGCGCCATCAGTGCAGCCACCCGCTCGGTAGCCTTCTGGGGAAGGGCGTGCTCGGCACTGGCAGTAAACTGCAGCCGGGCGCTGTCGGGCTCATAGCGAACACTGCCCTCGCCGGTCAGTGTGACCTCGCCCGCCAGGGCTGCAGCCGGCAACGTGAGTGCCAGGGAAAGAAGAAAACAGGATTGTCGGTTTAAACGGGGCTTGGGGTTCCGTCCATTCATGGTTTTTCCTCCTTTGGAAACAGTTAGATTATCAGGCATCGCCGGTTTGCGGCTCCAGGCGGGCCAGTTTGAATCGGCGGGCGGCATCCACGAACTGGCCAAAGATGCGCCGGTGCCCACCATGGTAGAGCAGATATTCAGGATGCCACTGTATACCTGTCAGCCACTGGCCTCCTGTGCTTTCAATGGCCTGTACGAAAAGGTCATTATCCACGGCGGTCACACGCAGATTCCGGCCCAGGCGCTTGATTGTCTGGCTGTGAATCCGGTTGGCGCCGATCACCGGCGAGCGCATCGCTTGTTCAAGCCGGCTGTGCGTGACCAGACGCACGGTTTGCAGGGGCAATAGCAACGGGCGATGTCGGGTATTGAACCTCAGCGGTGTCACGTTCTGGCACAGCGACCCGCCATGAAAAACGTTGATGAACTGTGCACCGCGGCAAATCCCGAGCACGGGAATACCAATGGCCTCAGCCTGCTCAAGCAGCGACTGATCGGTTGCATCCCGTTTGCGGTCATAGTGAGCGGTAACCCGGGGTTCCTGGCCGTATCGCTCTGGATGGACATGGGTGCCGCCGGAGAGTACCAGGCCATCCAGCATGGCTACGGCTACCCGTGATCCGGGACGAATGTAATGGGTACGGGCGCCGTGAAGACGCAGTCCAAGGCTGATCAGACGATGGGCCAGGCTTTTGCGGGCGGGGCCGCTGATGCCGATGGTCAGGCCGGGAACCTCAAGCTCCTGTTCCGAATGCTGTTCAGACATACCCGTTCTTGGCCAGCCAGTCTTCGGTAGTTTCCTGCCAGCTGTGGGTCAGGTTATGCAGGTTGAGTTTCCGCCGCTCCCGGAACAGTCGCCGCATGTCGGCCAGGTCGTCCGGATTGTTGGCCAGTTGCTCCAGTACGGTCCAATCGTTCCACACGGTGGAAAAATGCCAGTCGGGATTATCGATGTCGCAATCCGGCAAGCGGTAGTGCAGGGTTGGCCGGCTCTTGATCCTCGGGTCCTGAACATGGCGTTCAAGGCGCTCCCTGTCCAGATGGGCAAAGAGCGGGAGCAGATCAAGCGCACGGTTGCGGGTTGGATTGAACTCCAGGTAGTCCTCCATCAGTTCGCCGAGATTTGGCTGGTAGTTATCTTCCATCAGAAGCTCGGTGTAGCGACCATGCCAGGGTTCGATGTAGGTCGTGAATTTGCGGCTGACATCCAGTTGATGCCGGTGCTTGAGCCAGTCGTACAGCGCAGCAAACGCCTGAAAGTAGCGGACCAATGTCTCCGGGCTGAGATCCGGCAGTTCCGGGTTCAGCTGCAGTCCGAAGGCAAAATAGATGGCATCCCGGCTGCCCAGCGCACCGGCCTTCCTGAGGTCGTCAACGAGAGATTCGATGGCATCCAGGCTGGAAAATGGCAGGGGTGGACTGATGATTTCCAGGGGCACAACACGCTCTGCGGCCGCATCAATCACATCCATCGCCTGGCCACCCAGTTCCCTGATCGATTCAGGAAGTCGCCCATCGGTCAAATCCAGATCCTTGATAGGGTCGGAATCAAGCTCCACCGTGAATTCGCCGAGTTCTGTCTGCAGTGCTGTCACGTACCGTGACTGGAGTACCGGGGTACCTTTCAATAGTTTGGCGGCCAATGTGACCAGCTCATCGTAGCCCAGGCCGGATAGCTCGATCTCGACGCCAACCCGGCGTTCCTTCCCTTCGTTTGTCTTCAGGATGTCAGGCATCCTGCAGGCACTGGCTTGGGTCATGGTGCTCCCTGATTCGTGAGGACTCGTGCGTTAACCATATCACACGGCTGGAGATCATCATCGTTAAGCGAATGCAAGAAAATCATGGGCCTGACTTTACACTGGATAAAACACTGTATATAGTCAGTTTACTGTATAAAAAAACAGGGCGCCCGGTGCGGTTTTTCCGGAAAGCGAATTCCGGCCCAGGCCCCGATATAGCGGAGTAGCTTGATGAAGCTGACAGCAAGGCAGTCACAGGTACTGGATATCATACGCCGATACGTCGATGAGACCGGCTATCCGCCAACTCGCGCTGAAATCGCGGCGGAACTGGGTTTCCGTTCGGCCAATGCAGCAGAGGAGCATCTTCGCGCGCTGGCTCGTAAAGGGGCCATCGAGATGGTGCCCGGGGCCAGCCGCGGTATCCGTCTGCCTGAGGCTGAAGAAGATCTGGGTTTGCCGGTTATCGGGCAGGTTGCGGCCGGTAGTCCGATCCTCGCCCAGGAGCACATTGAGGATCACTGCACTCTCCGGCCTGAGTTCTTCTCGCCCTCGGCAGACTACCTGTTGCGGGTTCGGGGCATGAGCATGAAGGATATTGGCATTCTTGATGGCGACTTGCTGGCGGTGCACAGCACACAGGATGTTCACAATGGCCAGGTGGTCGTTGCCCGGGTTGGCGATGAGGTCACGGTAAAGCGTTTCCGTAAGGAAGGCTCGAAAGTCTACCTGATTGCCGAGAACGAAGAATTCGAACCCATCGAAGTAGACCTGACAGAGCAGGAATTGTTCATCGAAGGTCTGGGTGTCGGTGTTATCCGCCGCTCTGATCTGCACTGATCAGTCCGGATAGCCTCAGATAGATTGAAAACGGGTGAATTATGGAACAAATGAGCTTTAATCAGAATCTGGCCTACAATCCTAATGCTCTGTCCTGTTCAGTGCCGGCAACCGCCGCCCGCGAGCGACGTTCTGTCATTCGCGCCCGACGTTCTCCGGAACCCACCGAAGCCAAGGTCGCCGGCAACGTAACGGAAATTATCCTGCCGGAGGGCCAGGTAGAAAACTTCCAGCTGCTGCTGCCCATGCTGACCCAACTGAACCAGGAAAAGCGTTGGCTGGCCTGGATCGACCCGCCTCAGGCATTGGTCAGCAAGTGGCAAAAAATGCATGGGATCGTGGCTGGCGAGTTGCTGGTGCTTCGTTCAACACCGGACTATCCAGCTCAGGAGCTGGCCGAGCGAGCCCTCAGCGCGGGTACGTGCCATGCGGTGGTCATGTGGACCCGTAAACTGGGGCGAGCTGCCCTGGAATCCCTGCAAAAAGCTTCTGCCGAAGGCAGCAGTCACGGGGTCGTTCTCAGGCAGCGTTAGTCGCTCAGTGGAGAGTGTAGGAGGGCTGGGCGTCTGAAGCGTCCAATTCGTCATCTTCCCAGTCGATATCGTGGGCAACATTGCCCACAGCCTCAATGCCTGCGGCGATCATTGCTTTGGCGACGGACATATCACGGTCTTCCATCATTTCCCGGGCTTCTTCCGAGAAAGAGATCTTTACCAGCGGCGCACTGTCATCATCAATGCGGCGCAGGGCGTAATCGCCGTTGGTCAGTTGCACGATTTCAAAAAACGATGGTGACATTCAGTAAACCTTCAAGTTAAAACGATCTGGAAAGCAGGCGATTGGAGTGATTTACCACTCGCTGTGCTGGTCTTCCAGATCGTCGGCAAAATGTTTGACGGCATTCAGTGTTTTCAGCAACGCCGTCGCGGATCGATCCGGGCCGGAATCGGCGGACACCGCAATGATGTTCTCCGCGCTGACGGTTTTTTTGGTCGCCGGTGGTCGGCTCTGTGAGCGTTCCAGTTGTTCCATGTGGTTCCACCAGCTTCCCGAGCGCTGTTCCAGCTCTCTCAGCCGACCTATTTCATTCGGTTCCGGTCCGATCAGAGAGGCCAGTTCATCCAGAGTTGCAGGTTCTTCGGACTTTTTCTGGTACAGCCTGGCGATCATCACCAGCAATAATTTCCGGGATCTGAGGAGGAGTTCAATCGCTCCTTGAATCGCTGCCTCTCTACGCAAGGCCTGTTCTGCTTCGTTAGGAGATTGCCCTTCAGCCTCGACGGTTGGCCGGTCCAGTTGCCCCAGCAGGGTGCGGGCGAGAAAGAGCTTTTGCGAAACCAGTGAGTGCCATTGCGAGGCCATGGAATACCTTCAATCCCCCAGCGCGGGTGTAACCCCGGAAAATTAATTCGCCACTATACCATTTTCGGTGGCAAATTTCTTCAACTGTCTGTGCAGACAGGTTTCACAATAAAATACAAACATTCACTTGAAACGACCGTTTGAATTTGGCAAAAAGGCGCCCGGCTGTGCGAGTTCTGATCGTTGCGGCTACCCAACAGCATGAATTTCTGGAGGTGTAAGGGATGCGAAGCCACATCGTTGCAGGTGTCGCCCTGGTTTTTTTCGGTTTTTCTGGACAGGCTCTGTCCAAAGTCACGACCGCCGAAGCCGAGCGGCTGGGTGGCGACCTCACGCCGGTTGGAGCCGAGAGGGAAGGCAACCGTTCAGGCAGCATTCCAGAGTGGACGGGAGGTCTTGCCACACCTCCGGAGGGCTGGCGCAAGGGCCAGGTTGAAATAGATCCCTTTCCGGGAGATGAGGCCCTCTTTGTCATAACCTCCGACAATCTTGACCTGTACCGGGACAAGCTCTCAGATGGCCATATCGCGATGCTGGAAAAGTATGGGCCTGAATTCTTCATGCCTGTTTACCAGACTCGCCGCACGGCGGCGTTTCCGGAGCATGTCTATGACAAGTTTCGTGAGAATGCGCTGACAGCACAGTTGCTGGATAACGGTAACGGCGTCCGCGACACCATCATGACCAGCCCGTTCCCAATCCCAAAAGACGGCCTGGAAGTCATCTGGAACCACATCCTGCGTTACCGGGGCGAAGAGATTTCCCTGCGCAGTGCATCTGCGACGCCCCAGAGGGATGGCTCCTACAACCCGGTGATCAATGATTACGACTACTTTTTTGCGTACAGCCAGAAAGGAGCGGAACTGGCGGAAATCGATAACAAGATTTTCTACCTGAAGACAGACACCATTGCGCCGTCGTCGCTGGCTGGCACCATTACGCTGGTCCACGAAACCCTTGATCAGGTGCGGTCGCCGCGTCTGGCCTGGCGGTATGATTCCGGCTCCCGCCGGCTCCGCAGATCGCCGAACCTGGCCTACGAGACCGACCTGCCGAATTCATCGTCACTGCGTTCGGTAGACCAGAAAGATATGTACAACGGTGCGCCTAACCAGTACGACTGGGAGCTGAAAGGCAAGCGAGAGCTGTTCGTACCCTACAATGCCTACAAACTGCACGGTCCTCAGGTGGAAGCCGATGACGTGATTCGTCCGGGCCATATCAATCAGGAGCTGACCCGGTATGAGCTTCATCGGGTGTGGGTGGTGGAAGCGAAACGTCGGACTGGTATCAGCCACATCTATGATCGGCGCGTGTTCTACGTGGATGAAGATAGCTGGCAGATTCTGGCCTCCGAGGAATACGATGCGGACGGAAACCTGTGGCGTGTGTCCGAGGCCCACAACATCAGCTATTACAGTGAGCCGGTTTTCTGGACTACCATGGAGATGACCTATGACCTGAAGGCGGAGCGTTACTACATTGATGGGTTGGATGATGGTTTCCCGGCGTATGATTTCAGTCCCGGGTTCCGGGGCAGTGAATTTACTGCCTCAGCCGCCCGTCGTGCTGCCCGCCGTTGATTCCCAAGGAGACCGACATGGCAGACCCGCAGACTCACCTCGATCATCTCGACCAGTTGATGGCCGATCTTGGTCGTGCTCTCGCAGACAAAGACTGGGAAACGATGACCAGTCTCAACGAGAAGGTGAAGCCGGCAGTCGAGCCCCTGATGGCTGCCCTGGAGGCGGGAGAGGTCGAGGCGGAGCCGGTGAGGGTCCGCTTGCAGGAGTTGCAGCAGTTTATTGACGCAGCGGATGAATCTGCCCGCATTGCCCGCAAGGAAGCGGAAGACGGACTCAAGGGAGTAAACCGGAATCGGAGCGCAGCAAAGGCCTATCAGAACGTCTCTTCGAGTCGACCAAAATAGCGTCATAAAATTGACTCTGTCGTCCTTACAGTCTTAAATACCGCACAAATCCCTCAAGAGATTCGGTTGAATGTCTAAAAATAACAAAGTGCTGGTGCTGAGCGAGGATGATTCAAGATTGCGGGACATGGTCACCATTCTTGAGTTCATCGGCGAGGAGCAGGTCCTTGCCGGCGATGAAGCCAGGGCACTTTTGAACAGCGGCGACGAGGATAGGCTTTCAGATGTTGCAGTCGCGGTGGTGAACGGAGAGGATGCTGGCGCCACCGAGGCCATTACGGTTGTGAGCAATGCGGTTCAGGGAGTTCCGTTGCTGGTTGTTGGGCATCCTGAACTCAAGGGCCTGTCCGATGATGCCAGCGCGCGCATCATTGCGCGCATGGAATGGCCGCTCAATTACACCAAGTTTGTTGATTCCCTCTACCGGGCCCAGATATACCGGGACCAGTTCAGCCGTTCCCGGGAGCGCGGCCAGCAGCGCGGTCTTCAGCTCTTTCGCAGCCTTGTGGGAACCAGCCGAAAAGTCCAGCAGGTACGCCAGCTGATGGAGCAGGTGGCGGACAAGGACGTCAGCGTTCTTATTACCGGTGAGTCCGGTACCGGCAAGGAAGTTGTCGCCCGCAACCTGCATTACCATTCTTCCCGGCGGGACAAACCATTCGTTCCGGTCAATTGTGGCGCCATTCCGGCGGAGCTTCTGGAAAGCGAGCTGTTCGGCCATGAAAAAGGCGCCTTCACCGGTGCCATCACGGCCAGGGTAGGGCGCTTCGAGATGGCCGAGGGTGGCACTCTGTTTCTCGATGAGATCGGTGACATGCCGCTCAACATGCAGGTGAAGATTCTTCGGGTTTTGCAGGAGCGTACCTTCGAGCGGGTGGGTAGTAATCGGACCCAGTCGGCGGATGTCCGGGTCATTGCCGCCACTCACAAGCATCTGGAAGACATGATCGAGTCCGGAGATTTCCGGGAAGATCTGTATTACCGCCTGAACGTGTTCCCCATCGAGATGCCCGCTTTGCGTGATCGGGTGGAAGATATTCCTCTGCTGATCAACGAGCTTATTTCCCGGATGGAAAAAGAGAAGCGGGGCTCGCTGCGGATGAATTCGGCGGCGATCTTGAGCCTGTGTCGCCATGACTGGCCTGGTAACGTACGTGAACTGGCCAATCTGGTTGAACGCCTGTCGATCATGCACCCCTACAGCGTAATCGGCGTTCAGGAGTTACCCAAGAAGTTCCGCTATATTGACGACTACGATGAAAACCGTCCGGTAGAGGACACCGGGATGCCTTCCGGTATTCCCGGTCTGGTGGGTCTGGATGCCCCGGCGTTGCTGCCGGTGAACGGTATCGACCTCAAGGATTACCTCTCCAACCTTGAAAAGCAGCTGATCCAGCAGGCACTCGACGAAGCCGGCGGTGTAGTGGCGAGAGCCGCCGAGAAGCTGCGGATCCGTCGCACCACTCTGGTAGAGAAGGTTCGCAAGTACGGGCTACGGGAAGAGGAATCTGAGGAATCCTGAGCTGGATCTTCCAGATTCTGAAGCACATTAAACGGCGTCAAAGGTTCGTAACCTGAGGCGCCGTATCCATTTCTGACCGACGTAAAATTGTCATCCCTCTCTTTCTGGATTCTCTTTCCTGCTGAAATATATAGAAAAAATGAAGTTGGCACGGTGCTGGCTTAACGACCTGCAAACGAAGTATCCGAACTATTGGGTCCGAACTGAAGGGCCGATCGGGGAGTCAGGTTATGAGTCAGGCACAGTTTGTTCTTCAGTCCGGCGCAGGCGGCGCGAAAGCCAACGCCAACGCTGCGGCGGATGTAAACGACAAGGTTACGGCCCTGTTTCCGGAGCAGGACGACGCGGCGGTGGATTCCGCCCTGGAACTGTTCAACCGGATGTCGCGACAGATTACTGACTCGTACCGAACCCTTGAGTCGCGGGTTAACCAGCTCTCTGGCGAACTGAATCAGGAATCGCTTCAGCGTCAGCAGGAGCTTGAAGAGAAAGAGCAGTTGGCAGACCGCCTGTCTACGTTGCTGAACGCACTGCCTGCCGGCGTTGTCGTTCTGGATAGCCAGGGCGTGGTGACGCAGACGAATCCGGCGGCCATTGCGCTTCTGGGAGAACCCCTGGATGGCGCCCGATGGGTGGATGTCATCCATCGCTGTTTTGCGCCCCGGCGCGACGACGGTCACGAGGTCTCTTTGAAAGATGGCCGCAGGGTCAGCATCGAGATCCGGACCATGGAAAACCAGCCCGGCCAGTTGATTCTGCTGACCGACCTGACAGAAACCCGGCATCTTCAGGCGCAGTTGGCACACGCCCAGCGCCTGTCTGCCATGGGTAAGATGGTCGCATCCCTGGCTCACCAGATTCGCACCCCGCTGTCTGCCGCTATCCTTTATGGCGGTCACCTTGGTCAGGAAGATCTCGACGAGGAAATGCGTCAGCGCTGTGCTTCTCGTTTGATGTCTCGCCTGACCCACCTTGAGCAGCAGGTGCGGGATATGCTGATTTTCGCCCGGGGCGAAACCCGGCTGGCGGAGGAGCTGTCTGCCGGCAAGCTGGTTTCGGCGCTGGCTTCAGCGGTGGAAGGGTTGAAGCCGGCTCCCGGGGCAGAAGTGAGGCTCCAGAATGAAATCTCCAGCGACTGTCGTCTCATGTGCAATCGGGACGCCCTCGTAGGCGCCTGTACCAATCTTGTAAATAACAGTCTTGAAGCCGGCGCGACCCATGTTGCTGTTCGGGTAACCGAAGAAACCGGCGAGCTGGTCATTCGCGTTGTGGATAACGGGCCGGGCTTCGAGTCCTCGGACGCGGCGCGGTTAACAGAAGCATTTTACACAACCAAGTCCCATGGCACGGGGCTCGGTCTTGCGGTCGTGCAAGCCGTCATCAAGGCGCATCAGGGGCGGTTTTCTATTGAGTCGCCGGACCAGGGCGGCGCCATCGCTACCTTGCGGCTACCGCAATTACGTAACAGAAACTGATCGGAGGCAACCATGGCTAAGGCCCAGATTCTGATTGTTGAGGACGACCATGACCTGCGGGAAGCGCTGGTAACCACCCTTGAACTGGCAAAATTTCGGGTGCGGGAAGCGTCGAATGCCAGCGAAGCGCTTGAGCGACTGGCAGAGTCCCCGGTGGATATGGTGGTCAGCGATGTCAACATGCCGGGTCTGTCAGGACATCAGTTGCTGGCTGAGGTACAGCGGCTGTATCCGGGGCTGCCAATGATGCTGATCACCGCCTATGGCCAGATCAGCGATGCGGTCTCTGCCATGCAGGCCGGAGCCATCGACTACCTTGTCAAGCCGTTCGAGCCACGGTTCCTGGTGGATGCTGTCAGCAAGATTGTTGGCGGCGGACGTGAAAAAGCCAGCGATGAGCCAGTGGCCGAGGATCCGATCAGCAAGCGCATGTTCCAGCTGGCGACCAAAGTGGCCGGCAGCGACTCGACGGTCATGATCTCCGGTGAAAGCGGAACCGGTAAAGAAGTGCTTGCCCGTTTTATTCACCAGCAGTCACCCCGGGCTGATCAGCCGTTCGTGGCCATCAACTGTGCGGCGATCCCGGAGAATATGCTGGAGGCCATTCTGTTCGGTCACGAGAAAGGCGCCTTTACCGGTGCCGTTGCCTCTTCGCCGGGCAAATTCGAGCAGGCCAACGGCGGCACCATTCTTCTGGACGAGATTTCGGAGATGGATCTGGGGCTCCAGTCCAAGCTGTTGCGGGTTTTGCAGGAACGGGAAGTGGAGCGGGTTGGCGGTCGCAAGACCATCAGTCTGGATGTCCGGGTGGTGGCGACCACTAACCGGGATCTGGCGGATTACGTTCGCGAAGGCAAATTCCGGGAAGACCTTTACTATCGCCTGACGGTGTTTCCGATGCACTGTCAGCCGCTCCGGGAGCGTCCGCTGGATATCATGCCGCTGGCCACGTCGCTGCTTAAAAAGCATTGCCGAAAAATGAAGCTGACCGGTATTACCTTTGGCCAGGACGCAAAAAGCGCGTTGATGAATCATCAATGGCCGGGGAATGTCCGGGAGCTGGATAACGCCATTCAGCGAGCCCTGGTACTGCACCAGGGCAATGTCATTCACTCGGGCGATTTGTGTCTGGAGCTGGGCATCACCGGCCGACCGGACCTTCGCAGCGCGGAGCCGGCTTCGCCACCCGCAATCGGTGGCAACACCGCGGACGCGGCGGGCATTTCAGACTCCGGTATTTCCACCTACGATCAGCCGCCTCATGGGCAGGTAGATGAGCCTGAAGGCGCGGTTTCGCTGGGAGATGATCTGAGGCAGCAGGAATTCCGTATTATTATCCAGACACTTCGGAAAGAGCGTGGACGTCGCAATCGGGCCGCAGAGCAGCTGGGGATCAGCCCCCGGACATTGCGTTACAAGCTGGCCCAGATGCGCGACGCCGGAATCGATCTGGACGCCGAAATGGCCTTGGTCTGACCCCCTGCAAGACGAACTCCTTCATTGGCACCCCTCGGGGTGCCATTTTTTATGTCGTCAAAAGTCCGTCAGTGATTTCTTCCGGATCAGGAGGAAGTTTGCTAACTGTATGATATTTAATATTAAAAACTACTTGGCCTGCCAATTGCTTTACCGGGACTAACAGCACCCCAAGAGCAATGCCGTCCCGGGGAGGGCGGAGCCAGGAGAGAGTTATGGTTCAACGCGCCGACATTAACAGTGTTTTGTCCGATATCCGGTCCCTGCGTTCCCAGATGATGCAGAACCAGCGGGTCGAACAGGATCAATCGGTTCGTGGCCGCATAGACGGCCCTCGCCAGGTTCAGGAAACTCAGGAGACGCCCAGCTTTAATGACATGCTGAGCAATGCTGTGAACAACGTGAACGACCTCCAGAAAACCGCGGGGGATCTACGAACCGCATACGATATGGGCGACCCGAACGTGGACATTACTCGTGTGATGATTGCCGCCCAGAAATCCTCTGTCTCCTTCGAAGCACTGACCCAGGTACGTAACCGGGTGGTTCGGGCCTACGAAGACATTATGAACATGCCGATCTGATAACGGAGCAGAGTCATGGCCAGCGTACCTGCAGAAACCAACGCCTCCAACATGCCGGCAGCCCGGGAGGGCGACGCGCCAGAGAGCCGTAGCGACCTGTTCATGGGGTTCAACCGCCTCAACCTGCTGCGCCAGATCGGCCTGATGGTGGGGCTTGCCGCCAGCGTAGCGCTGGGCCTGGCCGTTGTACTCTGGGCCCAGGAGCCGAACTATCAGCCTGTGGTGGGTGATCTCTCCTCCTACAACCCCCAGGATGTGACCACCATCCTCGAAAGCAACGGCATCGACTACAAGATGGATCCGCGCACCGGCGCATTACTGGTTCCTTCGGATCAGGTCTACAACGCACGGCTGAAGCTGGCGGCAGAGGGCGTCACGGATCGCCAAACCATGGGCTACGAGTTGCTGGACCAGGAACGAGGTCTCGGCACGTCCCAGTTTATGGAAACCATCTCTTACCGACGCGGGCTCGAGGGTGAGCTTGCCCGCACCGTTGCCAGCATGCGCGGTGTCCGGAATGCCCGTGTACACCTGGCAATCCCGGAGCGCTCCGTATTTGTCCGCGATGCCCGCGACCCGTCTGCCTCGGTATTTCTTGAAGTCTTTGCTGGCCGTCGTCCGGAACAGGAACAGATCAACGCCATTGTAAATCTGGTTGCCGGCAGCGTTCCGATGATGAGCAAGGAACACGTTACCGTTGTCGACCAGAACGGCAATCTGCTGACTGGCAAGGAAAGTCAGAGCAGTGCGGACCAGATGGCCGACCAGTATGAATACACCGCCAAAGTCGAGGAGCGCCTGACCCGCAGGGTGGCCTCCTTGATTGGACCGATTGTGGGTGATGGCCGTTATCGCGCCGAAGTTTCCGCAGATCTCGACTTCTCCTCGGTAGAGCAGGCAGAGGAATTGTTCAATCCGGAACAACAGGCGGTCCGCAGCGAGCGTGAGCTTACAGAACAGCGTGCTGCCGGTGCCCAGGGCGGCATCCCCGGTGCACTGGCAAACCAGCCACCGGCCGATGCGACGGTGCCCGAGCAGGCTGCTGGTGGTGATGGCGAAGGGGCCGCTCCCGCGCCGGTAAATGTTCGTCGGGAATCCACGCGCAACTATGAAATGGATCGCACGGTCAGCTACAGACGCCAGGAGCTGGGAAGGGTGAAACGGGTGACTGTCGCTCTTGCAGTGGATGATATGAAAGTCGTCGATCCCCAGACTGGCGAAGTCAGCTACGAGCCCTGGCCGGAGCAGGAACTGCAGCGCCTGAGCATGCTGGTGCGGGACGCGGTGGGTTATTCTGCCGCCCGGGGAGACAGTGTTACCGTGATGAACACCGCTTTTGCACCGGAAGAAGCGGTTGAATTTGAAGCCCCGGCATTCTGGGAGCAGCCCTGGTTCTGGGACCTGATGAAACAGGTGCTGGCAGGCCTGGTGATTCTGGTGCTCGTGTTAGGGCTGCTGCGCCCCACACTCAAGAGCCTGTCGGGCGGTGGTCAGCGTGAGCGCGGCCTGGATTCCGGTAGCGGCGGCGGATACGGTGGCCTTGACGATATCGAGGGCGGAGATGAATTGCGCAAGGCCATGTCCGCCCAGGATGATCTGCTTTTGCCGGGTGCCACAGACGGTTATGATAGGCAGTTGAACGCATTGAAAGGTCTGATTGCCGAGGACCCGGCGCGGGTCGCACAGGTAATGCGCCAGTGGGTGAATGTCGATGACTGAGCAAGCCAATCAACAGGGTGGCGGTGAGCCGAAGAAGCCACAGCGGAAAATTCCGCGTGTGGAGCAGGCTGCGATCCTGCTGATGTCACTGGGCGAGGCGGACGCGGCTGAGATCCTCAAGCATATGGGGCCCAAGGAGGTTCAGCGCGTGGGCGTGGCCATGGCCCAGATGAAGGATGTCAGCAAGGACGAAGTCACCTACGTGATGAACCAGTTTGTTGATGCCGTGGGCGGCCAGACCGGTCTGGGTGTCGGCAATGATGAGTACATCCGGACGATGCTGACCCAGGCCCTGGGCGATGATAAGGCATCGAGCCTGATCGATCGCATCCTGATTGGCGGCAACACCACCGGCCTTGATACCCTCAAATGGATGGAGCCCCGGGCCGTGGGTGACATCATTCGCTACGAGCATCCGCAGATTCAGGCCATTGTCATTTCCTATCTGGACCCGGATCAGGCGGCGGAAATTCTTGGCACCCTCGATGAAAAAGTGCGCCTCGACGTCATGATGCGGGTGGCATCACTGGAGAGTATCCAGCCCCAGGCGCTGCAGGAGCTCAACGATATTCTGGAGAAACAGTTCTCCGGCGGTGCCGCGTCCCAGACCAGCCGTATTGGCGGTGTCAAGCGGGCAGCGGACATCATGAACTTCATGGATCGCAGCATTGAAGGCAATCTGATGGATTCCATCAAGGATATGGATCCGGACCTTGCCAGCACCATTGAAGACCTTATGTTCGTGTTCGACAACCTCAAGGAAGTGGACGATCGCGGTATCCAGGCTCTGTTGCGGGAAGTTTCTTCGGAAGTGCTGGTGGTGGCGCTCAAAGGCGCCGACGAGGAGGTTCAGAACAAGATCTTCAAAAACATGTCCAAGCGTGCTGCGGAACTGTTGCAGGATGATCTTGAGGCCAAGGGGCCGGTTAAGGTTAGCGAAGTTGAATCGGCACAGAAAGATATCATTACCATCGCACGCCGTATGGCTGAGGCCGGCGAAATCTCCCTCGGCGGTGCCGGCGAAGAAATGATGTGATGAAAGATTCCACCCGAGATGTCAACCGGATTCCCAAGGAGCAGCTGACTGCCTATGAGCGTTGGGAGTTGCCTTTGCTGGATGCCCGTGGCAACGAAGTAGCCCGGGAAGAGGAGCGGGAGGTTAAACCTCTGACGGCGGCCGACATTGACGAGATCCGTCAGGCATCCCGTGAGGACGGTTACAAAGAGGGACGTGACCAGGGTTACGAGGACGGTCTGAAAGCCGGGAGGGAAGAGGGGCACCGGGAAGGTCTGGAAACCGGCTTGGAAGAGGGCAGGGAGCAGGGCAAAACCCAGGGCTACGACGACACCCGCAAGGAAATCGACACCAAACTCGACCGTCTCGAACATTTGCTGGGTGAGCTGCTGCTGCCAATCAAACGGCATGAGGACGAACTTGAAACCTCGCTGGTCAATCTGACCACAGTTCTCGCGCGGGCGGTGGTCTATCGTGAACTGACCATCGACTCCTCCCAGATCCGCCATGTGGTTCGCCGAGCGATGGAGGCTTTGCCCTCCACCGCCGAGAACATCCGCATCCACATAAATCCCGAAGATTGCGAGATGGTCCGCGAGGTGACCGCTCGCCTGGAAGCGTCCGCTTCCGTCATTGAAGATGCCAGTATTCTGCCCGGTGGCTGCAAGGTGGAAACCCGCCACAGCCTGGTGGATTTCACCGTCGAAAAGCGCTTCCAGCGTGCGGTCCAGAGCATGCTGGACCAGCAGATGAACGACAGCGAAAGCGGAGAGACCGAGGACCTGGATTCCATGATGGAAGACCTGACGGGCTTCCATCGAGAGGTACTGGATTCTCATGAGTCCGGGGGCTCCGAAGACGACCCGAAGCCGGCGCAAGATGGAGGTGACGGTGATGACCTCGAATCTCGCTGATCGCCTCAACCGCTTCCAGGGCTTTCTGGGTAACGAACCTGAACCTGAGCTCTCCGGCCGATTGACCCGCATGGTCGGCCTCACCCTCGAATGTGTCGGCTGCCCCATGGTCGTTGGTGACCGTTGCGTGATCTTCGGCCAGAACACCGGCAACGTGGAAGCAGAGGTGGTGGGTTTCGAGGATGACAGGGTGTATCTGATGCCCCTCACGGCGATTGAAGGGCTCAAACCCGGTGCCAGGGTGGTGCCCCTGTCCGCCGCCAGCCGCGTTCCGGTAGGACCCCAATTGCTCGGCCGAGTGGTGGATGGCAGTGGTGAGCCCCTGGACGGAAAAGGGCCCCTGCAGGCCGAAGCCCGCGTTGCGCTTACCGGCGATATCATCAACCCGCTGAATCGAGCCCCTGTGCGACAATCCATGGATGTTGGTATCCGGGCAATAAACGCGCTGATGACCGTCGGCCAGGGCCAGCGTCTCGGTCTGTTTGCCGGCAGTGGCGTGGGCAAGAGTATGTTGCTGGGCATGATGACCCGCTTCACCGATGCCGACATCACCGTGGTGGGCCTTATTGGTGAACGGGGGCGTGAGGTAAAAGAATTTATCGAAGACATACTGGGTGAGGAGGGGCTTTCCCGCTCGGTGGTGGTGGCTGCGCCGGCCGACGATTCTCCATTGATGCGGCTGCGCGCCGCCATGCTGACCACCCGGATTGCCGAGTACTACCGGGACCAGGGCAAACGGGTGCTGCTGCTGATGGATTCCCTGACCCGCTATGCTCAGGCCCAGCGGGAGATCGCCCTCGCCGTGGGCGAGCCGCCGGCGACCAAGGGCTATCCGCCTTCGGTATTTGCCAAGCTGCCCCAACTGGTGGAGCGAACCGGTAACGGCCGCCCCGGGGGCGGCTCGATCACCGCGTTCTACACGGTGCTTACGGAAGGCGACGACCAGCAGGACCCGATCGCCGATGCCGCCCGCGCGATTCTGGACGGCCATATCGTACTGTCCCGTCGGCTTGCCGAAGAAGGCCACTACCCGGCCATTGACGTGGAAGCGTCCATCAGCCGGGTGATGCCCCAGGTTACCGAGACCGAACATTTTTCCAGGGCCCAGCGGTTCAAGCAGGTGTATTCCCGCTATCAGCAGGCCCGGGACCTGATTTCCGTAGGCGCCTACGTCAAGGGCTCCGATCCCGAGACCGATTTTGCCATCACGCACATAGGCAATATGCGCCAGTTTTTGCAGCAGGGGCTTAATGAGAGCGCCCCGCTGAAAGACAGTGTCGAGCAGTTGCTGGCGGTGGTGCCGGAACGTCGGTCCCCCGAGCGGCGCAAGTCGGCGGTTCCAAATCCGGCAGCCGGCCCCGGCGGGGGTGACGCCTGATGCTGCGATCCAGGCGGCTGGAAGTTGTTCTTTCACTTGAAGAACGCAAGGAACAGGAAGCTCTGGAACGCATGGGAGAGGCCCGAAAGCTGGCTGAACAGCAGCGCGAACAGGTGCAGAACCTGAACCGTTACCAGCAGGAGTACCGGGATCAGATCCGAAACAGTCAGCAGGGTGTGGTGCAGGTGTCCCGACTCCAGGCCTGGCAGGCCTTTATCGCGCAACTGGATCAGGTGATCCGGCAGCAGCAGAAACAGCTGGACCAGGCAGAAAAGGTCTTTGAGGCACGCAAACTGGAATGGCAGCAGGCCTGGGAACGGCGGCGCGGCATGGAAAAGTACATCGAAACCTGCCGGCAACAGGAGCAGAAAGAGCAGGATCTTCGCGAACAAAAGCTCTCTGACGAGGCGGCCGGGCGGGCCTTTAACCGCCGTCGACGCTGAATCTTGCTCCGCATCAAGCAAATACGGATGCAAAATCAGTCCACTCAGCTATCCTTACCCGAAGAAGGACCGGTGAAGAACGCCGGTTGAATGCTGCTCTTGATACCTTGGGAGGTTGAGGAATGCCGATTCAGACGCGCCGCGATGATGACGGTCAGACCCTTGTTATCAGAATCGAGGGGCGGTTTGATTTCAGTACCCACCAGGCGTTCCGGGATGCCTACGAGCACGGTGATCCGGATATCCGCGACTACATTGTGGACCTCTCGGACACCACCTATCTGGACAGTTCGGCCCTTGGTATGTTGTTGCTGCTCAGGGATTACGCCGGGGGAGACAGCGCCCGCATTGTGATCGAAAACTGCAATAACGATGTACGGCGGATTCTTTCCATCTCCAATTTCGAGCAATTGTTCAACATCCGCTGATGCTCGCGGACTGCCGGAGTAGTCATGGATGATTCCGTTGCAGAACACAACAGCCCTCTGAGAATACTCATCGCTGACGATTCGGACAGCGACCGCCTTATCCTCAAAACACTCCTGAAGCGTCTCGGGCACGAGGTTCTGGACGTGGCCAACGGACTGGATGCAGTCTCGGTATTCCAGCAGGAGTCGCCGGATCTGGTTCTGCTGGATGCCCTTATGCCGATCATGGACGGCATGGAGGCTGCCCGTCAGATCAAATTTCTGGCCGGCGAGCGGCTGGTGCCACTGATCTTCCTGACCTCCCTTTCTGAAGCTGGCGCGCTGGCCCGTTGCCTGGAGGCAGGTGGTGATGATTTTCTGGGCAAACCCTACAACCGGATTATCATTGAAGCCAAGATTAAAGCGTTCAACCGGATGCGGCTGATGCACCAGACCCTGTCGGATCAGCGGGATCTGATCCGGGAACGGAACAGACAGCTGACCGAAGAGCAGGAAATTGCCAAGCGGGTATTCGACAACGTTGCTCACTCCGGTTGCCTGGATGCCGTCAACATTCGTTATCACGCTTCGCCCCAGTCCATTTTCAATGGCGATGTGCTGTTCGCCTCGCCACGGCCCGCAGGCGGGATGCTGATTTTCATGGGGGATTTCACCGGCCATGGTCTGCCGGCGGCTATTGGTGCCATGCCGGTTGCCGAGATCTTCTACGGCATGGCCAACAAAGGCTTTAACGGCCAGGACGTGTTGCGCGAGATAAACCAGAAGCTCAAACGGATCCTGCCCACCGGGATGTTCTGTTGTGGCGCCATGATCGAGGCCGACTTCAAACTCAATCAGGTGCAGATCTGGAACGGCGGTCTGCCCGATGGATGGCTGATCCGGCCCTCAGGAGAGCACCTGGCGCTGCCATCGCGGCACCTGCCACTCGGTATCCTCTCGCCCGATCAGTTCAATGCCGATTTCGAAAGGGTCGGTGCCGCCCCGGGTGATCGGGTGCTTATGATGACCGATGGCTTTCTGGAATCTGCTGACAGTGCCGGCAAGGTCTTCGGCGAGGAGGGAGTCACTGGAACGCTTGATCGGCTGGAGGCAGGTGACCACCCATTCGACGCCATGATGTCCGCGGTTCACCGGTTTACCGGTACCTTTGAAGATGGCGACGATCTGACCCTATGCTGTCTGGAAATGATGGATGAGGCCGGTTTCGCTGGCCTGCCGGACCGCGCGGTGCCCTCTGCCCTGGCCGGGCCTGCGGAGTGGCGCTGCACCTATGAAGTCCGGGAGCGGACTCTCGGCGAGTTCAGTCCCTTGCCCCTCTTGCTTCACATCTGCATGGAAGTGCCAGGTCTTCGGCGTAAAAGCGGAGAAATTTACACCTTGCTGGCGGAACTCTACAACAACGCTCTGGAACATGGTGTTCTTGAACTACCGTCTGAATGGAAACACTCACCGGAGGGCTTCGGCCGCTATTATGCCGAGCGCAATCGGCGGCTGGCCAACGTTGAGGGACACTACATCCGGTTTACACTTCATCATTCCCTGAAACCGGATGGCGGCCGGCTTCGTGTTGTCTGCGAGGACAGTGGCCATGGGTTTGATTTCCGGAATCATCCCAGTGTGGCCTCTGGTATCTCCCCGACGATGAGCGGGCGTTATGCAGGGCGGGGCCTGCTGCTGTTGAAACGTCTCGCTGAGACCATCAGGTTTCATGAACAGGGCAATCATGTTGAAATTGTTTATGATTGGCAGTTCGCCCGAACAGCGGAGAATCGAGATGACTGATAAACCACATCTGGACGAGGAGGCACTGGCTGAGCTTCGGGACGTCATGGAAGATGAGTTCGAAGTGCTGATACAGACCTATCTGGCAGATTCCCGGGACAGAATCCAGGCGCTGCGGGAAGCCCTGAAGGCTGAGGATAGTGATGCCTTTGCGAAGACGGCCCACAGTTTCAAGGGCAGTTGCATCAATATCGGTGCTCCCAGGCTTGGCGCAATCTGTCTCAAGGCCGAGATGGCCGGAAAAGAGTCCCGGCTGGAAGACGCGCCGGGTCTGCTGGATGAGATTGACCGGGAATTCGAGCAGGTGATTGGGCGCCTGGATGGAATGCTGGTTCGATAGCTTTCGCCAACTCAGGCCTTTGGCCAGGCAGGGCCGGTGTGCTCTGGCATCACAATTGCTTTGTCTTTCGCAGTGAGTGGATTAACCGCCCAAACACCGGCCAGGTCCGGCAAGGTGAGGGCGACAATGCGATAAAAGCGGCAAGAGGTTGCCATGGCCCAGATGGTTCTTCCCCAAACCCCCGCGCCCGGGACACAAAATGATCCCGGCCCGTCCAAATCCGGAAACAGCCGGGATCCGGCTGACAGAAAAAACGATTTTGAATCTGTCTCCCAGGCGGAGCAGAAGCGGCTGGACCGCCAGAAAGCGGATCGCAACGCCGATGCAAAGGCTGCTGATGAATCCCGGTCCGCCCAGGATAATGCGTCGGATGCCAAAGCCGATTCGAACGCCAGGGCAGAGTCTGGCGAGAAGCCCGACGCGGCCGCGGGGACCGAGCCTCGGGAATCCGGTGAGCAGGGCGTTGCCAGTGATGAAGCCGGTTCAGAGCCTACTGCACTGCCTCTGACTTTTGCCGAGCTGCAGTCGTGGTTGAGCCCGCAAGCCGGTCGTTCCGGTGAGGCGACCTTGTCGGCAACCGGCCCTGGAGCCGGCGCCAGTGCTTCGGCGGGTGGGCCTGCAGCCGTGGGCGGTATGTTCAATGGCATTCTCTCGTCCACACCCGGGCAGAGCGGCCAGGCCTCTGCCGGCGTCGTCACCGGCGATGCCACATTAACGGACGCCATGAAGGCTTCGGTACTCACCGATACCGGTCGAAACCCGGATTCCGGTTCGCTGCTCGGCTCTGGCCGCTTCCAGTCTGCCATGGATCTCGTCTCCCAGCAGGTGGCCAGTGGCGCTAATGGCGCGGCCAAACTGGCAGCCGAGAACGCTGCGCCTCTGCGAGGTTATGCCACGTCCATCGACGTGCCGGTTGGTCATGCTGAATGGGGTGACAAGCTGGTTGGCAAGCTCAGCTGGCTGACCGCCCGTAACATGTCGGTTGCGGAAATCCACCTGACCCCGCCGGATATGGGGCCCATGGAGGTGAAGGTGCGGGTGCAGAACGAGCAAGCGAACATTACTGTCCATTCCGCGAACCCGGTGGTCCGGGATCAGCTGGAACTGCACTCCCATCGCCTTCGCGACATGTTGGGTGAGCAGGGGCTGTCATTGGCCGGCTTCGACGTTTCTGATTCGCCACGGCAGCAGACCGGCGAGCAGGGAGCCGGAGATGGTGATGGTTCCGGTGCAGATTCGACGTCGCTGGTCGCGGGCGATCAGGACGATGAAAACGTCAGCTCCGGCAGCCTCGATCTGAGCTGGAAAGGCGAAGTAGACATCTTCGCCTGACACCCTCCGAAGTTCTCTTTCAATCTCCTTTGCCCATCCTTCCCGGCAACGCTAAACTGCTGTTCTGAACGGGAAGGTTGGGTATTCTGGCCCGCCCTTTGCATCCAATCCTGAAAAGTCACGGAAAAACGCTTCCTCTGACGGATTTCTGGCAAATCGAAGACTATGGCTGAAAATAACAAATCTGAAGCGGCTCCCGCCAAGAAAGGGAAACTGAAGCTGATCATCATGCTGGTCGTGGTGGTAATCCTGGCGATTGTGCTGTCTGTCGTGGGCACCCTCTGGTTCCTTGGTGACGGTTTGCCGGGCATGGGGGACGACGAAGGCGAAGTGGCCGAAACCGCAGAGGAAACCTTTGTACCTAGCAGCTACCACCTGATAGACAAGGCGGTGGTAACCACCGTTCAGGCGGAAGGTCGCCAGCGGTATGCCCAGGTTTATCTGGCGCTTGAGTCCACAGATCAACAGGCACTGGAAGCTGCCAAGTTGCATATGCCGTTGATTCGAAGCCAGTTGGTGACGGTACTTGGGAGCAGCAATTTCAATGAATTGCAGACGCCCGAGGGGCGGAGCAGCCTGGCCGACCGGATGCTGACCACGGTTAATCAGGTGCTGGAACAGGAAGGCGAGCCCGCCATCAAACGGGTGTTATTCAGAAATTTTGTCGTGCAATAGCGCACGGGCCACGGTACTTCAGGGGCAGGACTACGTATGCAGGACTTGTTGTCACAGGATGAAATCGATGCCCTCCTCCATGGGGTGGACGACGGTGACATTGATACCTACGAAGAGACTGACGATACCGGCATAAAGTCCTACGACCTTGCCAGCCAGGACCGCATCGTGCGGGGCCGGATGCCGACCCTGGAAATGATCAACGAGCGGTTTGCCCGCTACACCCGAATCAGTCTCTTCAACCTGATGCGTCGCAATGCCGATGTCTCCACCGGCGGCGTCCAGATCATGAAATTCGGCGAGTACATTCACACCCTGTATGTGCCCACCAGTCTCAACCTGTGCAAAGTCCGCCCATTGCGCGGCACTTCGCTGTTCGTACTGGATGCCAAGCTGGTCTTCAAACTGGTCGACAATTTCTTCGGTGGGGAAGGGCGACACGCCAAGATCGAGGGTCGCGAGTTCACCCCGACCGAGACCCGTATTGTCCAGATGGTCCTGGATCAGGTGTTCCATGACATGAAGGAAGCCTGGCATGCGGTACTCAAGGTGGATTTCGAGTACCTGAGCTCGGAGGTCAATCCGGCCATGGCCAATATTGTCAGCCCCAGTGAAGTGGTGGTGGTCAGCACCTTCCACATTGAGCTTGACGGCGGCGGTGGTGAGCTGCATTTTGCCTTGCCCTATTCCATGATCGAGCCTATTCGCGACGTGCTTGATGCCGGGGTGCAGAGTGATATTGACGATGTTGATGAGCGCTGGGTGAACGCGCTCCAGGAAGACATTAAAGAGGTTAACGTACCGATCAACACCACGGTCTGTCGCCGCCGGATATCGTTGCGGGACATTGCCAAGATGAAAGCCGGCGACATCATCCCGGTGGAGATTCCTGAGCACCTGACGGTCACTGCCAATGGAATCCCGATCTACAAGGCAACGCTGGGTACCCGTGACGGAAAACTGGCACTGCGAATTCATGAACGGGCATCAGTGCCCAAGGTAAAGAAACAATTGAAGGTGGGACGAAATGGCTGACGACGACAAGAAAGACGAGCAGGAACTCAGCGAAGACGAAAAGCTGGCTGCCGAGTGGGAAGCCGCCATGGAAGAGTCCGGTGATGAGGGCGAACGCGAAGACGAGTGGGCCGCTGCGATGGCAGAGGCCGGCGAGACCGGTGAGGGCGAAGATGACGTTCAGGCTGCCCCCATGGAGGAGTTTGATACCGGAAGCGAGCCCGTCCAGGGTGGCGGCCCGGCTCCGGATATCGACGTTATCCTCGACATACCGGTGACTATTTCAATGGAAGTAGGCAACACCCAGATCCCGATACGGAACCTGCTGCAGCTCAACCAGGGCTCGGTTATCGAGCTTGACCGGCTGGCGGGGGAACCTCTGGACGTGCTGGTAAACGGCACCCTGATTGCCCACGGCGAGGTGGTCATGGTGAACGAGAAGTTCGGTATCCGTCTCACCGACGTGATCAGCCCGGGCGAACGCATCAAGCGGTTGCAGAAGTAACATGTGGTCCAGACTGACTGCGGCACTGGCGCTGCTTGTGATCAATCCGGTCGTTGCCCAGGAAACGGCAAAGACGGCTGCGCCTGATTCCCCGGTGCGAGCCCCGGACACCCTCGGTACCATTGTCAGCCTCGGGCTGGGTCTGGTGGCGGTGGTTGCCGTGATCTATGGCTGCGCCTGGATCATCCGGCGGATGAATGGAATGACCGGCATGAACAACAACGCCATCAAGGTGGTGTCGGTGATGGCCATCGGCGCCCGGGAGCGTATTGCTTTAATTGAGGTGGGCGGCCAGCAGATTCTCCTGGGCATTACCCCGTCAGCGATCCGGACTCTGCATGTGTTTGACGAGCCGGTTGTCGAGGCCGGCAGCGCCGGTTCCGGTGATTTTGCCCGTCGCCTGCAGGGCATGATCGGCAAATCCTGGACCTCCCCGACAAGGAACGATTAGCCCCATGCTTGCCGCAACCATCAAGCGAGTTCTTCCTTCCCTGATCGTATTGGCAGGCTTTATCTGGGCGCCTCTGGCACTGGCTCAGGAGCCTTCCGGTATCCCCGGTATACCGGCTTTCACGGTGACGCCCGGAGAAGGCGAGGGCGCTCAGGAATACTCGGTAACCCTGCAGATCCTGGCGCTGATGACTGCGCTGACGTTCCTGCCGGCCATGCTCATGATGATGACCTCGTTCACCCGCATCATCGTTGTGTTTGCCATCCTGCGTCAGGCCATTGGCCTGCAATCCACGCCCTCGAACCAGATACTTCTTGGGCTGGCCCTGTTTCTCAGCATCTTTATCATGAAGCCGGTGCTGGAGGAGGCCAATCGGGTCGCATTACAACCCTATATGCAGGAAGAGGTGACCTCCCTGGAGGCGGTCGAGCTGGCCAGCCAGCCGTTCCGGAAATTCATGCTGGAGCAGACCCGTGAGAGTGACCTGGCCCTGTTTATGCGAATCTCCGACACGCAGTACGAGACCCCGCAGGACGTGTCTTTCTGGATACTGATGCCGGCATTCGTGACCAGTGAGCTCAAAACCGCGTTCCAGATCGGGTTTATCCTGTTCATCCCGTTCCTGATTATCGACATGGTGGTGGCCAGTGTGCTCATGGCCATGGGTATGATGATGCTGTCGCCAATCATCATCTCCCTGCCGTTCAAGATTATGCTCTTTGTACTGGTGGATGGCTGGGCCCTGATCATGGGCACCCTCGCTGCCAGTTACGGAATATAGGAGGCGTCATGACTCCGGAAACCGTTATCGACATCCTGCGCGAAGCCCTCTGGATGATTGTCCTCCTTGCTTCAATCATCATCGGCCCCGGTCTGGTTATCGGCCTGGTCGTCAGTACCTTTCAGGCCGCCACCCAGATCAACGAACAGACCCTGAGTTTCCTGCCTCGCCTGTTGGTCACGCTGATCGTTATCATCGTTTGGGGCCCCTGGATGCTGACGCAGCTGTTGGACCACGCCAACCGGCTGTTCGGCAATATTCCTTACCTGATCGGCTGACGGATGATACCGGCGGAGATCAGCGCGGACGTTATCGGCCAATGGGTCGGCCAGCATCTCTGGCCTCTTTTCCGGCTGGCCAGCTTCCTGATGGTGATTCCTATCTTCGGCACCCAACTGGTGCCCGCAAGAATCCGCCTGGGGCTGGCTCTGTTGATGACCATCCTCATCGCACCCATGATTCCGCCCGTGCCTCAAGTAGAAGCGCTGAGCGCTGATGCGGTAGTGATCACGCTTCAGCAGATCCTCATTGGCGTGGGCATGGGCTTCGCGCTCACTGCGCTCTGGCAACTCTTCGTCATCGCCGGCCAGATGATCGCCATGCAAATGGGCCTGGGCTTCGCCTCCATGGTTGATCCGGCCAACGGCGTTAACGTGCCCGTACTGTCCCAGATCTATACGATCACCATCACCCTGCTGTTCCTGGCCATGAACGGCCACCTGGTTGCCTTTGAAGTCTTTATCGAAAGCTTCCGGACCCTGCCCATCGGCATGGAAGGCCTGGGGCAGACCGGCGTCTGGGAACTGGCCCACCGGATCAGCTGGATGTTTGCCTCCGCCATGCTCCTGGCGTTGCCGGCGGTTACCGCCGTGCTGATCGTCAACATCTCCTTTGGTGTCATGACGCGCGCCGCTCCCCAGATGAACATCTTCGCCCTGGGTTTCCCGATTGGCCTGATTTTTGGATTGTTTGCCATATGGGTGTTGCACGCCAATTTTCTGCCGCACTTCGATCAGTACACCCGAGAGACCTTTGATTTCATGCGGGGATTGCAGGGGCAGCCGTAAAGACTCATGGCCGAAGAAAACGACAACAGTCAGGAAAAAACGGAAGAGGCCACTCCCCGAAGGCTTGAGAAAGCCAAGGAGGAGGGCCAGACTGCCCGTTCCAAGGAGCTGGCCACCATGGCTGTGCTCCTGGCCGGCGCCGGCGGCATGCTCATGTTCGGCGCCAGCCTGGGTGCGTCGCTGGAAGCCATCATGCGCGACAGCTTTGTCATCGAGCGCTCCGCCATCTTCGACATGCGCCATATGAGCGTCCAGCTTATCGAATCCGCCAAGGAAGCCGCCTGGGCCCTCTCGCCCATTCTGGTATTGCTGCTGATCGCCGCTATCTTCGGTTCCATCGGCATCGGCGGTCTGTTGATCAGCGGCAAAGCCGTGGCCCCGAAACTCAATCGCATGGATCCCATCAAGGGCCTCGGCCGCATGTTCTCAGCGCGCTCTCTCATTGAGCTGGTCAAGGCCATCGCGAAAGTCGGTCTGGTTATGGCGTTGGCCATCCTGATCCTCGATCTGCGCACGGAGGACCTGCTGGCCATTGCCGAGGAGCCGGTGGTACCGGCCATGGAGCACGTGCTCTGGACCATCGCCTGGAGTTTTTTCCTGTTGTCCTGCGCCACCATCATCATCGCGGCGATCGACGTACCCTTCCAGATCTACGATCACCAGAAAAAACTGCGCATGACCAAGCAGGAAGTGAAAGACGAATACAAGGACACCGAGGGCAAGCCGGAGGTCAAAGGCAAGATCCGCCAACTCCAGCGTGAAATGGCCCAGCGCCGGATGATGCAGGACGTGCCCACTGCAGACGTGGTGATCACCAACCCGACCCATTACGCCGTTGCCCTGAAATACGATCAGAAGGCCATGGCTGCGCCAATTGTGGTGGCAAAGGGGGCCGATGAGGTGGCCTTCAAGATCATGGAGATTGCCCGTGAGAACAAAGTCGAGATTCTGAGAACGCCGCCGCTTACCCGGGCGGTGTACCACAACACCGACATCGGCGAAGAGATTCCCGATGGCCTCTACATGGCCATTGCCCAGGTGCTCGCCTATGTGTTCCAGCTGCGTCAGTTCCGCAAGGGGCGTGGGCCTAAGCCCGGTATGCCTGACTTCCCGATTCCTTCGGATTTGCGGCGGGATGTCTGAGTTTGGAGTTGGGTTCCTTTTGGTAGCCTGCGGGTTTGGGAGATAGCGCGGTTGTGGGTGGCCTTTTCAGGACACGCTACGAGCACATCCATGTGCGCTTGACTGTGGCCATCCATGGCCACAGACAGTCCTGAAAAGGCCACCCACAACCACTTATCAAACCCCTTCGATATCGCTGAAAAATACCAATGTTGACCGTAGGTCGGATTAGGCGAAGCCGTAATCCGACACTGCTATTTCGATTTCATTTATGTTTGTTGGATTACGGCTTCGCCTAATCCAACCTACGTGGGTTTGGCGAATTCCTGTCAGGTTTGCGAGGTATGTGGGTCTGCTTCCCAAAAATGTCTGTGGCCATGGATGGCCACAGCCAAGCGCACATGGATGTGCTCGTAGCGTTTTTTGGGAAGCAGACCCACATACCTCTTACCCCGAATCAGCAGGCTAGGGCAGGACTCGAAGGCAAGATCAGCAGCCAGCCTCAATAACCCGAACCATCGGCTCCCCGCGGCTTTCGGGAATAGGCAGCACCCCATACCAGGACCGCGGATCATGCACCGTGGCTGAGGTAAAACCACAGGACAGATAGTGCTCCCGGGCCTGGGCATCGGTCTGGAAGTGGAACGATACCTGGCTGCGAGTGGCGGCTCCGAGTATGCCGCCGAGGGCCTTGAGGGTAGTGTTCAGCAACGGCTGGCGGGGTTGGTAATAGCTCTCGGACAGGTAAACCGAACCCGGGCGTTTGGCCATGGCGGCGGCCAGTCGGCGCCAGAACTCGGTGATGGTCTCCAGTGAGAAGTAGCTGGTCAGGCCTTCGGTGATGATGATCACAGGGCCGGAATTCTCGAATACCCGGTCGATCACTTTTTCCAGTTGGTATTCGCCGTGGTCGGCGAGGATATCAATCGGTGTGACCTGATGGTGGTCGCCCAGTCGTCCCGTGGCCATCAGGCGGAGGGCTTTGCGGGCGGCCATGTCGGGCAGGTCGGCTTCGACCATGTGGAGTAGGGAGTGCTTCTGCCGTAAGCGAATCCCCCGGGGCGACATGCCGCAGGCGATTTCCAGTACCTGGGTAATGCCTTTATCCCGAATAGCCTGTTCAATCAGGTGATCAATGATGAGATGTCTTTGCAGGAGGAAGGTGCGGATGTTGCCACCGATGGCCGCTTTGCTGGCGGCTTCAAAGGGGGTCATCAGACGGTAAAGCCAGCGGCCTTTTTCCGTGGCCAGGGTGTCGTCAGAAAGCCCATACCGGTGCCAGACGGCACCGGTATAGAGGGCAGTGAAACTGATGCCGGAGCTGTCAGTCGGTTTTCTGCTCATAAACGGCTTTACCCCATGCCTCGCGGCTGCCGGGGAGTATCAGGTTCAGGATGATGGCGGCCACTGCGCACAGCGCAATGCCTTCCAGGTTGCCAAGAACCATGCCGCCAATACCGAACACCAGGGTGACACCCACGATAACCAGATTGCGAGACTGCGACAGATCCACCTGGTGGCGGATCAGTGTGTTAAGGCCAACCACGGCAATGGAGCCGAACAGCAGGCACAGGATGCCGCCCATGACGGGGACCGGGATGGTCTGCAGTGCCGCGCCGAACTTGCCAACGAAGGCCAGTACGATGGCGACACAGGCAGCCCACCACATGACCTTCGGGTTGAAGTTCTTGGTCAGCATCACGGCGCCGGTGACTTCCGAGTACGTGGTGTTGGGCGGCCCGCCGAGCATGGAGGCGGCGCTGGTGGCCAGGCCGTCACCCAGAAGGGTGCGGTGCAGGCCCGGCTTTTCCAGGTAGTTCTTGCGGGTCACGTTGCCGATGGCCAGTACGTCGCCGATGTGCTCGATGGCCGGGGCAATGGCCACCGGAATCATGAACAATACCGCCCCCCAGCTGAAGGCTGGCGCAACAAAGTTGGGGACGGCAAACCAGGCGGCTTCCTGAATCGGGGTGGTATCCACGATGCCGGCAAAAGCAGACAGGATATAGCCGGTGATCACGCCGAACATGATCGGAATCAGCCGGAAAATGCCCTTGGCCCAGACCGACATGATGATGGTCACGGCCAGAGAGATCATGGCGATCCAGATGGCGGTGTCGTAGGGGATCAGCTGGGTGGCGCCGTCACCGGTGCGACCCGAGGCCATGTGAACCGCAACCGGAGCCAGTCCGAGGCCGATGGTCATGATCACCGGGCCGATGACCACGGGCGGCAGCAGGCGACGGACAAAGCCGGTGCCCCGCAGGCGTACCAGGCCGCTCAGGAAAATGTAGAGAATACCCGCGGCCATCAGACCGCCGAGGGTTTCTTCCATGCCAAACCGGCCTTTAGAGGCAATCACCGGGGCGATAAAAGCGAAGGACGAGGCCAGGAAAATCGGGATCTGGCCGCCGGTGACTATGTGGAAGATCAGGGTGCCCAGACCGGCGGTAAACAGCGCCACGTTGGGATCCAGGCCGGTAATCAGGGGCATCAGAACCAGTGCGCCGAAGGCCACCAGCAGCATCTGTGAGCCGGCAATGGCCTGTTTCCAGACCGGGTCGTTGGTATGGTCCTGCATGCTTAAACGTCCTTCTGCTTGGTACCGAAGATCTTGTCACCGGCATCGCCGAGACCCGGAAGGATGTAGCCTTTATCGTTCAGGCGCTCGTCGACAGACGCCGTGTAGATAGACACGTCCGGGTGTTTCTCCAGAACCTTTTCAATGCCTTCGGGAGCGGCAACCAGAACCAGGGCCCGGATCTCGGTGCTGCCGGCCTTTTTGAGCAGGTCGATGGTGGAGATCATGGAGCCGCCGGTGGCGAGCATCGGATCGACAATCATGGCCATGCGCTGATCCAGTTCGCCCACAAGTTTCTCCAGGTAGGTGCTGGCTTCGAGCGTCTCTTCGTTGCGGATCTGACCGACAACGCTCACCCGGGCCACCGGAATCAGGCTGAGCACACCGTCGAGCATTCCAAGACCGGCCCGCAGGATCGGAACGATGGTGACTTTTTTGCCGTGAATCTGTTCCACGTTAACCGGTCCGGCCCAGCCTTCGATGGTCTTTTCCTGCAGATTGAAATCCTTGGTGGCCTCGTAGGTCAGGAGTGCACCAACTTCCTGTGCCAGCTCCCTGAAATTCTTGGTGCTGATATCCGCACGGCGCATGATGCCGAGCTTGTGGCGGATCAGAGGGTGTTTTACCTCGTGGATTGGCATGGGGTCACCTGTGTGTCTGGTTGGAATTTTTGCGTCGCGATCAAATGGCGCAAGGATACCGCATCTGGCAAGGGGAGTCAGGCCGCAAATGGCAGGTTCACGGAAATCCACTAAGGGCTGGTACGGATCTTGCGATAACCCTTCCAAACGACGCCCCGGTGTCAGATTTTCGACCTTTAAAACGCCTGCAGGCACGGCCAATCGGAGAAGTATCCGGCATGGACAGAGCTTTAGTCCTCAATAACGTCAAAACCCTGACGCGGGGCAATCTGGGCATTCCCATCATGCTGATGGGTTTGCTGGGCATGATGATTCTGCCCATGCCGGCGTTCCTGCTGGACGTGTTCTTTACTTTCAACATCACCCTGTCGATTGTCATTCTGCTTGTCTGTGTGTACGCACTGCGGCCCATGGAGTTTGCCTCCTTCCCAACAGTTCTGCTGGTGGCCACGCTCCTGCGTCTCGCCCTGAACGTGGCCTCCACCCGGATTGTTCTGCTGAACGGCCACGAGGGCGGTGATGCCGCCGGTAAGGTGATTGAATCCTTCGGTGCGGTACTGATCGGTGGTAACTATGCCGTGGGCCTGGTGGTGTTTGCGATCCTGATGATCATCAACTTCCTGGTGGTGACCAAAGGTGCCGGCCGGGTGTCCGAGGTGAGTGCGCGTTTTACCCTGGATGCCATGCCCGGCAAGCAGATGGCCATTGATGCGGATCTTAACGCCGGGCTGATCAATCAGGACGAAGCCAAGCATCGGCGTGCCGAGATTGCCCAGGAAGCGGATTTCTATGGCTCCATGGACGGTGCGTCCAAGTTTGTGAAAGGGGACGCCATTGCCGGTCTGCTGATTCTCGCCATCAACATCATTGGCGGCATTGCCATCGGCATGCTCCAGCACGACCTGGATTTCGGGCTGGCCATGGAGCGCTATGCGCTGCTGACCATTGGTGACGGCCTGGTGGCCCAGATTCCTTCGCTGCTGCTGTCCACGTCGGCGGCGATCATGGTGACGCGGGTTACCTCCAGCCAGGACATGGGCGGCCAGATCCTTCAGCAGATGTTCAGTGCACCCAAGGCGCTGTCTATAGCAGCCGCGATCCTGATTATCCTCGGCCTGATTCCCGGTATGCCCCACGTAGCCTTCCTCGGTCTGGGTGCGCTGGCAGCGGGAGCTGCCTGGTATATCTGGAAGCACCAGAGACAAACCGTTGAGGAAGAGGGCGCGTTTCCGGCCAGGGGCGCTGGCGGCGCAGCACCGCGGCCTGCGGGTCGTGATCTGCCGCCGGGCGGTGACGCAGGGGGCGATCAGGGCCGTCAGCTGCCGGCACCCGGAGAGACCAAAGAGTTGGGATGGGACGACGTGTCTACCGTCGATATCGTTGGTCTGGAAGTGGGTTACCGGCTGATTCCGCTGGTCGACAAATCCCAGGGTGGCCAGTTGCTCAGTCGCATCAAGGGTGTTCGTAAAAAGCTTTCCCAGGATCTGGGCTTCCTGATGCCCTCGGTCCACATTCGAGACAACCTGGATCTGATGCCCAACGTCTACCGCATCACGCTGATGGGCGTGACCATCGCTGAGGCGGAAATCCATCCAGACCGCGAACTGGCCATCGATCCTGGCCAGGTATTCGGAAAGATAGAGGGCATTGAAGGCAAGGATCCGGCGTTCGGTCTGGATGCCAGTTGGATTGAGCCGGACAAGAAAGACCAGGCCCAGACCCTGGGGTATACCGTGGTTGATGCCAGTACGGTGGTCGCCACCCATCTGAACCAGGTGCTGCAGAAACACGCCCACGAACTGCTGGGCCACGAGGAGGTTCAGAAGTGGCTGGATCAGCTGGAGAAGATTTCTCCGAAGCTGGCCGAGGAACTGGTGCCCACTACTGTTTCCATCAGTCTGCTGCTGAAAGTACTGCAGAACCTCCTGAAGGAGGAGGTGCCGATCCGGGATATGCGGTCCATTGCCGAGGCCATCGTGAACGTGCATCCGAAGAGCCAGGATCCGAAGCTGCTGACCACGGTAGCCCGGCAGTCCCTGCGGCGGATGATCGTTCAGAGTATCTGCGGCAACGAATCGGAGATACCGGTCATCACCCTGGATCCGGATCTGGAACAGTTATTGCTAAAGTCAGTTCAGCAGAGTCAACAATCCGGCGGTCAGGAAGATATTGGCCTGGTTCTGGAGCCGAATATGGTTGAAAAGCTCCAGCGCTCCCTGCAGGAGAGCGTTCAGCGCCAGGAGATGCTCGGCAAACCGGCCATTCTGCTGGTGTCCGGGCCCCTGAGGCCGGTACTGGCGAAGTTTGCCAGTTATGGGGTAGAGCGCCTGCACGTGCTCTCGTACCAGGAAATTCCGGATAACAAACAGATTACGATCGTGGCGTCCGTTGGCCAGTAACGGCGCGGATGACAGAGCGGACAGCGCCGGCACGGCGTTGCCGGTGGAGGAAGAGGCATCATGAAAGTAAAACGGTTTTTTGCTCAGACCATGGCAGAGGCGCTCAAGCAGGTCAGTGAACAGATGGGGCCGGATGCCGTGATTCTTTCCAATCGTCGGGTCGATGGCGGTGTCGAAATTGTGACGGCGCTGGACTATGACGAAAACATGGCGCGTCAGCGCCTGGGAAATCAGGCTGAAGAAGCGACCAACGGTTCCCGACTTGCCGAAATGCAGGCCGACCAGCACCGCCGTCTTGAAGACGAGCTGGGCCGGTCTCGGGATCGCATTCGGGAGGTCCGGGAAAAACGGGCGTCCCAGGGCGCCGGCTATGCCGGAGCCTCGTTTGCGGCGGTGCAGGAATCGCTGGGTGCGGGTTTTGATGAGCCTGAGATGCCCCGCGCTCCGAGGGAAGCCTATCCCGATGAGCTGGCGCAGATGCGAGCCGAGATCAGTTCCCTGCGGGACATGATGCAGGGCCGCCGGCCGGAATCGGAGCCGGAGGTTTCGGCAACCACCGCCGTTCAACAGAGGCTGGCTGAGCGCCTGCAGGAATTTGGCCTGGGCAGCGAACTGGCGGGCTCAATTTCCCGTCGCCACAAGGCCGGGCGCCTCGAGGATGGCTGGAAACAGTCCCTCAAAATGTTGTGCACTGGTGTCCGGACCTCCCGCATGGAGTGGCTGGATGAGGGTGGCGCCTACGCGCTCGTGGGCCCCACCGGTTCCGGGAAAACCACCACCATTGGCAAGCTGGCGGCACGCTACGTGCTGAAGCACGGTTCCGACTCGGTGGCACTGGTAACCACCGACCGCTACCGAGTGGCCGCTCATGAGCAGCTGTTTGTCTTCGGGCGCATCCTGAATGTGCCCGTTCGTGTGGTGGACGAGAGCCACAGTCTCGACGATATTCTGGACGAGCTGTCAGACCGTCACCTGGTACTGATCGATACCGCAGGGCTGACAAGTGCGGATAAGGGGTATCAGGAACAGCTGGCCGAACTGGCTCGCAGCCATCACAATATCAAAACGCATCTGGTAGTCTCGGCAACCAGTCAGCCGCGCATCATGAAATCCGTCTGGCATTGCTATAAGATGGCAAATCTTGCGGGCTGTGTGATGACCAAGATTGATGAAGCCCTCACACTGGGTGAATCTCTCGGCTTTGTGATGGAAACCGGTCTGCCGGTAGCCTATTACACAGACGGGCAGAAAATTCCTGAAGACCTGCACCACGCAGAAGCCGTTCCGCTGGTGCGGCTGGCCGTGGACCGGCTTAAAACACTCCAGCAACAGCAGGCGGTCGCAGAGGGGGCCTGAACTCATGAACCCCGGACCGGACAAACAAACAGCGAGCGTCCGAACAACAGCCCCCGGCTAGACGTGGCGAGAGACAAAAAACAGTATGAGCAAAGCACAACCGGTACAGGTGATTGCAGTTTCCGGCGGCAAAGGTGGAGTCGGCAAAAGTAACGTGTCGGTGAACCTCGGAATCGCCCTGGCGCAGAAAGGCCGGAGAGTGGTGCTGCTCGACGCCGACCTGGGGCTGGCCAATATCGACGTATTGCTTGGTATTACCGCCAACCGTAATCTTCAGGATGTGCTGGCGGGCGATTGTGATCTCAAGGACGTTCTGGTGAATGGTCCCGGCGGCATCAAGATTGTTCCTGCCTCCTCCGGTACCCAGAGAATGACCCAGCTCAGCCCCATGGAGCATGCCGGGTTGATTAACGCGTTCAGCGAGCTGGGGGATCAGATTGATGTCCTGATCGTGGATACCGCTGCCGGTATCTCGGAATCGGTGGTCAGCTTTCTGAGAGCGTCCCAGGAGTTGTTGCTGGTGGTCTGTGACGAGCCCACGTCGATTACCGACTGTTACGCCCTGATCAAACTCATGAACCGTGACTACGGTACCAACCGCTTCCGTATCCTTGCCAACCAGGTACGAAACGAGCAGGAAGGCCGGCATCTTTTCGAAAAACTGACCCGGGTCACCGAGCGCTTCCTGGATGTGGCACTACAATACGTCGGGATGGTGCCTTACGATGAGGCTGTGAAGAAAGCGGTTCAGCGACAGCGTGCAGTGCTGGATGCCTACCCCAGGGCGAAGGCGTCACTGGCTATCAAGGCTCTGGCGGATAAGGTAGACAGCTGGCCGTTGCCGTCCTCTCCCCGCGGGCATCTGGAATTTTTTGTGGAGCGGCTCGTCGAAGTCTGAATCGGATCCAGTCAAACAAAAACCCGGATACATGACATTGGCGAAAAACCTCGGAATCTATAACCAGTCGGGTGCGCAGAAGCCGTCACAGCTCATTGAGCAGCATGCGCCGCTGGTCAAGAAAATTGCCCTTCACCTGATGGCCCGCCTGCCTGCTTCGGTTCAGCTTGAAGACCTGATGCAGGCCGGCATGATCGGCCTGCTTGAGGCAGCCCAGCGCTACAGCTCTACCAAAGGTGCAACCTTCGAGACCTACGCCGGCATCCGGATTCGCGGGGCCATGGTGGATGAAATCCGCAAGGGCGACTGGGTTCCCCGTTCCGTCCATCGCAATGCCCGCCGTATTTCCCAGGCTATCAAGGCCGTTGAAGACCGTTTGGGTCGTGAAGCTCAGGATCTGGAAGTGGCCGAGGAGCTGGGCATGGGGCTGGCGGAATATCACTCTTACCTTTCCGATTCCAACAGCGGCCGACTTTTTAGCCTCGATGAGCTCAATGAATCCGGAGAGCTGCCGATAGAACAGACAGAGACGCAGGATAATCCCCTTGAGGGATTGTCCTCCGATGCCTTCCGGCGCAGCCTCGCTGAGGCCATTGAAGACCTGCCGGAACGGGAAAAACTGGTGCTGAGCCTGTATTACCAGGAAGAACTGAACCTCAAGGAGATTGGTGCAGTGCTTGGCGTCAGCGAGAGCCGGGTAAGCCAGATTCATAGCCAGGCGGCCCTGCGCCTTCGGGGACGGCTGTCGGATTGGCGCCAGGAATCGGACAGCTGATTGCGTTCAGTCTGTGTCCTCGAAGAGGCAGTCTGTAGTTTTTGGTAACCGATGCTTTACAACCGAAGCAAAGGTCTGACAATAAGCGGTTAAAACAGCGGCCTGCTAGACTTTGAACGCGAAGGTCAAACGAATTCCGGGTGTTACTAACTGGAGGTCCCATTGGACAAAAACATGAAAATCCTCATTGTGGATGATTTCTCCACAATGCGACGGATCATCAAGAACCTGCTGCGTGATCTGGGCTTCACCAACACCGATGAAGCAGACGACGGCAACACAGCTCTGCCGATGCTCAAGAGCGGCAAGTACGATTTTCTGGTCACCGACTGGAACATGCCAGGCATGTCCGGTTTCGATCTGCTCAAGGCCGTTCGGGCGGACGAGAACCTGAAAACCCTGCCGGTATTGATGGTAACGGCTGAGGCGAAGCGGGACCAGATTGTTGCCGCTGCCCAGGCGGGCGTGAACGGCTATGTTGTCAAACCGTTCACCGCCGCGGTGCTCAAGGAAAAGATTGAGAAAATCTTTGAAAGAATCCAGTAACCAGAGGTCGGATGGCTCTCATGAGCGATAGCAAAAAGAACCATCGGGGCCTTGAACCGGAGGTGACGGAAAAGCTCCAGCGGCAGGCAGCAGAACTGGCAGAGAGTGTTGATGCGGGTGATTATGCCAAAGCCATGACCCTGATCAATGAACTCAGTGAGGTCAGGGATCAGAGTCTGTATCGCGAGGTCGGGCGATTGACCCGGAGCTTGCACGAAGCAATCCGGAACTTCCAGATTGATCCCCGTAACGCCGAACAGCAGGAAGCACTGTCAATGATGACAGATGCCTCCGATCGCCTCGAATACGTCGTGCAGATGACTGGTGAAGCGGCCAACCGGACCATGGATTTGGTTGAGGAAACCATGCCCGTGGCCAATGCCCTGCGGGACGAGGCCGCTGCTTTGCGCGATGAGTGGCAGCGTCTGCGTCGCCGGGAAATGCAGCCGGCCGAGTTTCGGGAGCTTTATGGCCGGATTGATCGCTTTTTCGTCAGTATGGCTACCGACGCTGACACCATGTACAGCAACCTGTCGGAAATCCTGCTGGCCCAGGATTATCAGGATCTGACGGGGCAGGTTATCCAGAAGGTCACTGCCCTGGTGAAAGAGGTTGAGGAACAGATGCTCAGCCTGGTGGTGATGGCCAGCCATGTGGACCAGCTCACGGGCACGGTGCACCAGATTGAAGAAAAAGAAGAGTCTGCGGAGAAGGGCGTCGGGCCCCAGATCAAGGCCGATGAGCGTGAAGATGTAGTTTCGGGACAGGACGACGTAGACGACCTGTTGTCCAGTCTCGGTTTCTGAATGAAGAGGGTAACGCATGGCGTTTGATGCTGATGAAGAGATTTTGCAGGACTTCCTGGTAGAAGCCGGCGAAATCCTCGAAAAGCTGTCAGAGCAGTTGGTAGATCTTGAGCAACATCCTGACGACAGTGATCTGCTCAACGCCATCTTCCGTGGCTTTCACACCGTTAAAGGCGGCGCGGGCTTCCTTCAGCTTGAAGCACTGGTGAATTGCTGCCATTCCGCCGAGAACGTTTTTGATATCCTGCGCAATCACAAGCGCAAGGTGGACTCTGAGTTAATGGACGTGGTTCTGGAAGCCCTGGACAACGTCAATGCCATGTTTGAGCAGGTCCGCAATCACGAGGAGTTGACACCAGCCCCGGACGAACTGATTGCACGCCTGGATGCCCTGGCCCAGCCGGAGGGCGAGGGGGCACCCGCCGCTGCTTCTCAACCTGAGCATGAAGAGAACGAACCGGCAGAAGACGGTGGTGATATCACCGACGACGAATTCGAACAGCTTCTGGATGCCTTGGAGGACGAAAAATCCGAAGGCCAGGCACCAGCTTCAGGCTCCGGAGCGGCTGCGGGTGACCAGGAGGGTTCCGGAGACGACGAGATTACCGACGACGAATTCGAGGCGCTGCTGGACCAGTTACACGGAAAAGGGCAGTTTGCCGGAGCACCTGCGGGCGAGGAAGAGGCTGTCAGCAAAGAAGAAAAGCCGGCCGCCAAGGCAGAGGGCGGTGCCAGCGATGACCTGATCACTGACGACGAATTCGAAAAACTGCTGGACGATCTTCACGGCAAAGGAGGAAGTCCGACCGCCGGGGGAGAGCCCTCAGCTTCCAAAGAGCCTTCAGCTTCGAAAGAGCCTTCAGCTCCAGGACAGTCCGCGGATCCGAAAGAGCCGTCCGCGCCGAAAGAGCCGGCCAAGCCGAAGGCGGCCGCTAAGCCAGCCGAAAAGCCGGAAGCCAAAGGCGCTGCCGCACCTGCCATGCCCGCTCGCGAGAACGCGCCTGCGGCGGAAACAACGGTTCGTGTCGACACCAAGCGCCTTGATGACATCATGAATATGGTGGGCGAACTGGTGCTGGTGCGTAATCGCCTGCAGCGTCTGGGCAACGAAAGCGAAGACGAGCACATGCACAAGGCGGTGTCCAACCTGGATGTGGTCACCACCGATCTTCAGTCTGCCGTGATGCAGACCCGTATGCAGCCGATCAAGAAGGTGTTTGGTCGCTTCCCCAGGGTGGTCCGTGATCTGGCCAGGAACCTCAAGAAAGAGGTCAACCTGGTGATGCATGGTGAAGATACCGACCTGGACAAGAATCTGGTCGAAGCGCTGTCCGATCCGTTGGTTCACCTGGTCCGGAATTCGGTCGATCACGGGATCGAAGCCCCGGAGGTGCGCGAGAAAGCAGGTAAACCCCGCCAGGGTACCGTTACCCTGTCTGCCGAGCAGGAAGGGGATCATATCCTGTTGTTCATAGAGGATGACGGCGCCGGCATGGATCCGGAAGTGCTGCGCCGGAAGGCAGTTGAGAAGGGGATTTACGACCAGGATGCCGCTGATCGCCTGACCAATTCCGAGTGCTTCAATCTGATTTTCGCGGCCGGATTTTCCACCAAAGACCAGATTTCAGATGTCTCCGGTCGTGGTGTCGGCATGGATGTGGTGAAAACCAAGATTGGCCAGCTCAATGGCCAGTTGAGCATTGAATCGGAACTGGGCAAGGGGTCCCGGATTGTCATCAAGGTTCCGTTGACGCTGGCCATCATGCCCACCCTGATGATCATGCTCGGGGACCAGTCCTTTGCCTTGCCGCTGGTCAATGTGGTCGAGATCTTCCACCTGGACCTGACCAAGACCAATATCGTCGACGGCCGCGAGTGCATTGTGGTTCGGGAAAAGGTATTCCCGCTGTTCCATATCAAGCGATGGCTGGTTCGTGGCGGCACTTCCCAGGAAGTGCCTGAAAACGCCCATGTGGTCATCGTGGCCATGGGGACCAAACAGGTCGGTTTTGTTGTCGACCAGCTGGTCGGGCAGGAAGAGGTGGTGATCAAGCCCCTCGGGCGCGCCCTTCAGGGTACGCCGGGAATGGCCGGCGCCACCATCACTGGCGACGGCCGGATTGCGCTGATTATTGATGTACCAAGCCTGTTGCAACACTACGGCTGAGCCGGGACTTCAGGTGACTGTGGCCAGAGAAGGCCGGAGAACGATGGATTGGGTAGGAGAAGTGGATGACAGTTTCTGTCCTGGTCGTTGACGATTCAGGGTTTTTTCGCAAACGGCTGACGGAAATCCTGACCAGCTCCGGCCAGATCAAGGTGGTTGGTGCGGCTACCAACGGTCGGGAAGGCGTGGAGCTGGCTGAAAAACTGCGTCCAGACGTAATCACCATGGATTACGAGATGCCGGTGATGGATGGCATCTCCGCCGTGCGCGAAATCATGCGCAAGCATCCGACTCCGGTGCTCATGTTCTCTTCCCTAACCTACGAGGGCGCTCGGGTGACCCTCGACGCGCTCGAGGCGGGTGCCGTTGATTTCCTGCCCAAGAATTTTGAAGAAATTGCCCGGGACAACAGCCAGCTCCAGAAAATCCTGATCGATCGAATTCTTGACGTGGCTGGCAGCCGCCCCGGCAACCGGCCTGCTGCTCCGGCCCGTCCTGAGCCGTCGGCGCCCGCTTCCCGGGCACCAGGCACAACGGCACGTCCTCGTCCGGACATCACGCCGCGCCAGCGCCCGGACACACACAGCCCTGCAGCCCCGACCAGTTCCCCGAGTGACGCCGAAGCACCGAGGCGCCATGCCCGGCGAGGCGCCGCCAAGCATTACGCGGTGGTTGGTATTGGTACTTCGACGGGCGGACCAGTTGCCCTGCAACGAGTGCTGACCGCGTTACCCGCCACTTTCCCGGCACCCATCGTACTGGTACAGCATATGCCGGCCAGTTTTACGCCGGCTTTCGCTGAACGCCTGAACAAGCTTTGCCGGATTGAAGTGCGGCAAGCGCAGGATGGCGATGTGTTGCGGCCCGGCCTTGCTTTGCTGGCACCCGGTGGCAAACAGATGATGGTCGAGAATCGGGGCGGTCAGGCCAGGATCCGTATCCTGCCGGGCGACGAGCGGCTCAATTACAAGCCCTGTGTGGACGTAACCTTCGGTTCCCTGGCCAGGAGTTTTCCGGGTAAGACGCTGGGTGTCATTCTTACCGGCATGGGCTCGGACGGCAAAGAAGGTTGCCGGATGATGAAACAGAGCGGGTCCGACATCTGGTCCCAGGATGAAAAGTCGTCGGTTATCTATGGCATGCCCATGGCCGTTGCCAAGGCAGGGCTGACCGATGATGTTCTGTCGCTGGACGAAATCGGGCCACGCCTGGTCGAAGGTGTCTGCTGATGGATATCCTGAGTCTCCTCGGGGTCATACTGGCCTTTGCCGCCATACTCGGCGGTAATCTGCTCGAGGGCGGGGCCGTTAGCTCCCTGTTCAACGGGCCAGCAGCCATTATCGTCATTGGGGGTACCCTGGCGGCGACCATCCTGCAGACCTCCTGGCCCATGCTCAAACGGGCCTTTACCCAGGTGCGCTGGGTATTCGTTCCGCCGTTCATCAATCTGGAAGATGGTATCGGCAAGGTGATCGACTGGAGTGTCAAGGCCCGGAAGCAGGGCCTGCTGGGCCTTGAAGGTCTTGCCGAGCGCGAGCCTGAACCCTTTGCCCGCAAGGGTTTGCAACTGCTGGTGGACGGGGCGGAAACCGAGACCATCCGAGGCATCATGGAGGTGGACCTGGAGTCCCGTGAGCAGCGTGATCTGGAGTCTGCCAAGGTATTCGAGGCCATGGGCGGTTACTCGCCGACCATCGGCATCATCGGGGCTGTGATGGGTTTGATCCAGGTAATGACGAACCTGGAGGATCCACAGTCCCTGGGCAGCGGGATCGCGACCGCCTTTGTGGCCACCATCTACGGTGTGGCCCTGGCCAACCTGCTGTTCTTCCCGGTCGCAAACAAGATGCGCGGTATCGTGCGGGAACGTACCCGATACGAGGACATGATGATCGACGGCATTATTGCCATCGCCGAGGGTGAAAACCCGAAATCCATCGAATTGCGGCTGCGGGGCTTCCTGCAGTAAGCATGCGCAGGCCAACTTATGCGGCGCCGTAGGCAACCCCAGGATGATCTGCACAACAAGGAGCGGTGGCTGATTTCCTATGCGGATTTCATCACGCTGTTGTTCGCCTTTTTCGTGGTGATGTATTCGGTATCGTCCGTCAACGAAGGCAAGTACAAAGTCCTGTCGGAAACCCTGACCGGTGTGTTTAACGCGCCCCAGCGGTCTTTCCAGCCCATTGAGATTGGCGATCAGCCGCAAAGATCACATAATGCTCCTGCAGAGAATGTCATTCCGCCGGCAGTGACCGAAGCCCCCCGTAATCCGGAGATGGACGCCCAGGCCCGAACGGAAGCGCTGCGGGCCATGGCCGACCAGTTGTCGATGGAATTCGATGAGTTGATCAACCAGGGGGTGGTGTCGCTGGAGACCAGTGACGAGTGGCTGGAGTTGAATCTGCCCAACAGTCTGTTGTTTGGCAGCGGCGACGCAGAGCCCCATTACGACGCGTTTGATGTTGTCGAGAAGATCGCCACTGTCCTGAATAACAGGGACAACGCGGTCAAAGTGGAAGGCTTCACCGATAACCAGCCGATCAGTACCTCCCGCTATCCCTCCAACTGGGAATTGTCTGCGGCCCGGGCGGCGTCGATGGTACGGATGTTGGTGATGGAGGGCATCGAGCCGGAGCGTCTGGCGGCCGTGGGCTATGGCCAGTATCAGCCGGTTGCCCGCAATGACACAGAAGAGGGGCGGCGCAGAAATCGCCGGGTGGTATTGCTGATTTCCCGTGACGCCAGTATCCGCGGCGCCATGCGCTGAACAGCTCGTCGGCAGATGCGTATAGAGCCATTGGCATGGTTCCTGTATTACTCCCCGTTAACAAAAAGGCGCCGGCAAGAGCTTGCCGGCATTCCCCGGTGCGATTTGTTCAAGTTGCCCGGGGAATGGCCGATAACCGGGACGGTGGCCACAGTGATTGCCGGCCACACCGAAGTGTTCTCTGGAGAATCGAAGCGTGCGAATCTGGGCAGTAGCCAATCAAAAAGGTGGTGTCGGTAAAACCACAAGTGTTGTTGCGTTGGGCGGCTTGCTTGCCGAGCGTGGCAAGCGTGTTCTCGTTGTGGATCTCGACCCCCATGGCTCGCTTACCAGCTGGTTTGGATACGACCCGGACACCATTACCCACAGCGTTTTCGATCTGTTCCAGCACCAGGGCAAGGTGCCCGAGGGACTTCCGGCCCAGCTGATTACCGAAACCAGTTGCAAGGGGCTGTCCCTGCTCCCGGCGAGTGCGGCCCTGGCCACACTTGAGCGCCGGATGATCGGCGTTGAGGGCATGGGGCTTATCATATCCCGAGCCCTGGCTCAGCTCTGGGATGACTTCGATTATGTCCTGCTGGATAACACCCCCTCGCTTGGGGTCCTGATGGTGAACGCCCTGGCGGCGGCCCAGCACCTGATTATTCCCGTGCAAACCGAATTTCTGGCCATCAAGGGCCTGGAACGCATGCTGCATACCCTGAAGATGATCATGCGTTCCCAGAAAAACGAGCTGTCCTACACCATTGTGCCAACCCTGTATGACCGGCGTACCCAGGCATCGGTGAAGAGCCTGAACCTCCTGCGAAAAACCTATCGTGAGTCCCTGTGGCAGTTTGCCATTCCCGTGGACACCAAGTTCCGGGATGCCAGCCAGGGCGGTATTACTCCCTCTGCACTGGATGCGGAAACTCACGGTGTCCGGGCCTACAGCCATCTGCTGGACGATCTCATGTCCCGGGTGGGCACGGTGAAGGAGCGTCAGCATGGCTGACGATAAATTGACAAGGCTGGCAGACCCGGAAACCGCCATTGCCAGTTACCTTGACGAACTGCTGCACACGGCCACTGACACTGCGCTACGGGAGGAAGTCGAGGCGCCTGAACCGGTGAAGCCGGCACCCCAGAAGCCTCAGGTAGCAACCCGACCAAGTCCGGCCCCGGTAACAACCGTCGAAAAACCGGCGGCAAGGCCCGAAGCGCCCAGGCCGGCCCCGGAGAAGCCTGGAGAACCAGCACGCCCAGTGGTGCGTACGCCCCCGGAAGCGCCGGTACCGAAGCCAAAAGTGGAGGCTCGGCCTGAGCCACAGCCAGAGCCAGAGCCGGCTGCGCCACCCTCCCGTCCGGAATGGTCAGAGCAGCCTTTCGAGTGCCTCATATTCACGGTTGCCGGGCTCCAGCTGGCGGTGCCACTGATTCTGCTCGGTGCCATTCACCGTATTGAGGAAGAGATTCGGCCGATTCCTGGCAGTCCACGCTGGTATATGGGCATTCGCCCTGACCGGGACCAGAACCTGCGGGTGGTGGATTCCGCCGAATGGATTATGGCGGGGCGGGTGCCGCCTGGTGCCCGAGACAACTACCGGTTCGTGATCCGGCTTGATAACAGCGACTGGGGGCTGGCCTGTGATGACGTGGCCCAATCCTTTACGCTCCGCCCGGACGAGGTTCGATGGCGGACTGCCCGCAGTAAGCGTCCCTGGCTGGCCGGGACGGTGATTGACCAGATGTGCGCGTTGATAGACGTGCGTACCATGGCAGACTTGCTGGTGCGGGCGGAAAGAGAGCACCATCTGGATCTGAGCTGACGCAAACAACGGTTACTGAATGAAACCGAGCCGTGCTGGCACGGTTTGTGCCCTTAACTATAGTATTGGGCACTGATGATATTTTTTTGACGATCAGGTTGCCCGCCGGGCAGCCCAAGAGGAGAAACATCGCTATGGCATCCCCGAGCGGACAAACCAATCAGGCCCAGGACGATCAGGTACTGCAGTACGTTACCTTCCGGCTGGATGATGAGACCTACGGTCTGAATGTCATGCAGATTCAGGAAGTGCTGAGATACACGGAGATTGCTCCGGTTCCGGGCGCTCCGGATTATGTGCTCGGCATCATCAACCTTCGGGGTAACGTGGTTACGGTCATAGACACCCGCCGGCGCTTTGGCCTGGCGGATGCGGAAGTAACCGACGCCACCCGGATTGTGGTGATGGAATCCGCCAATCAGGTAATGGGTATTCTGGTGGATTCCGTGGCCGAGGTGGTGTACCTGAAAGCCAGCGAAATTGAGACCGCACCGAACGTGGGTAACGAGGAAAGTGCCAAGTTTATCCAGGGCGTGTGCAACAAGGATGGCGAACTGATCATTCTGGTCGAGTTCGACAAGATGCTGTCAGACCACGAGTGGGCTGAAATCGCGGCACTGTAATCCGGGGCAACCCGTTACGGGCCTGAAGATGGATGCCTTCCGTGGCAATTAACGGGAGACATCCGTCATGTTTGCAGAAATTCCTTCGTATCTTCCCTGGGCGCTGACTGTTGCCGCCTTGTCTCTGGTTTTCGTTCAGGGCCTGGTGCTCGGACGCCAGGTGCGCAGCCTGAGAGCAACCCTGAAAGAACGCTGCGACACTCTTGGCCGGGAACTGCATGCCACCACCAGTGGCAGCATGGGGGTAGGGCAGCGGCTGGTAGCCTGTGAACGCCAACTGCACGAACTGCGGACCACGCTTGATGAAATGCGTCAGAACGATCCGCTGCGCATCTCCTACGATGAAGCCTCAAGACTGGTTGATCTCGGCGCCGATATCGACGATCTTATGAACACGTGCGGAATTTCCCGTCCCGAGGCCGAGCTGGTGTCAGCACTCAGAAAACGTCAGGCGGCCTGATACCATGCCGTTACGGACGCTGCTGAATGAAGAGAGTTTATCCGAGGGCCCTTGAGGCCCTCCGATCTGTATCCCGCCATGATTTTGTTTCCGGTTCTGATCTGGTTCCCTCGATAACCGGCCACTCCATTCCCCGCGAAGAAACCGTCAGCCACATTCTCTCACTGTTGCCAGAAATCGAACCGGATCAGGTGGTCATGCACGTGGGCGGAGGTTCCGGCTATCTGGCTGCCGTGCTTTCAGGCCTGGCCCATCGGGTGATCTACCTGGAAAAGAATGCCGTTGTCGCTGAGGCCGCCAGGGAGCGTTTCTTCCGGCTCGGTTTGCATAATGTGGATGTTCTGGTCGCCAGTGCGGAAGAAGCACCGGAGCCCGATCCGCTATGCGATCTTGTACTCTGCACCACGTTCATCACAGAGCGTCGTGTTCTGGCCCGGTTGGTGCGGCAAGGAGGGCACCTGGTTTGCCTCGAGGGTCGCGCGGGACCTGTTCCGAGCCTCGCCATGTTTGTGCGTCGTGACGCGGGACTGGAGCGGGTGAGGACCCTGGGTTGGGTCGATTTCAATCGTAATGTGGAACAGATCCTCATCGATCAGGGCCTTGTGGATGACAAGATCCTGGCCGAGGCAAAGGCAGAAGCAGCGAAGCAGAATTGCCGCCTGCTTGAAGTTCTCCGGCGCAAACTGAATCTTGAAGAGATCGATCTCTATCGTTCTCTTGCCAGGCAGCGCGGAATGACCTTCACCGACGCGGACGAGATTCTGCCCGACCTCCACCCGGCACTTTTTCGGCGATTCTCCCGTACATTCCTCGACCTTTCCCGTCTGGTTCCAATTGCCGAGGAAGATGGCCGGATCACGGTTGTGACCGATGATCCGGATGCGCGCACGGATCAGCTCGAACGGCTGAGCCCCAATCAGGTGGTTGATTGCCTGTTGGTGACACCGACGGATTTTCGCCGCCTCTGGTCGGCGCTGGATCTGACCGCAAAGGGCCGGAGTTTTGCAGCGGATCACGGGCCTGGCCAGGAGCCGCAGGCCAATTCGACCGGCGGCACCGATCAGTTGCTGGGCAACGATCCGAAAAACAAGCACGTCAGTCCTTACCTGGTGTCTGTCTACGAAGCGATCTTGCTGGATGCTGTGAGCGAAAAAGCCAGCGACATCCATATTGAGCAATACAGTGACCGGATTCGCATTCGCCTGCGGGTGGATGGTGATCTCCATGATCTGCCCCAGTACCAGTTGTCGCCCCGGGAGATCAAAGGGGTGATTAACGTGATCAAGCTGCGGGCGGAACTGAACATCGCCGAGCATCGACTGCCCCAGGGTGGGCGATCCCGGCTTCAGCTTGGCGATATGGCCTACGACCTGCGTATCCAGACCCAGCCCTCCCTGCATGGCGAGCATGCGATTATCCGGCTGTTGCCGCAGACCGGCCGCGCCATGACCATCGCCGAGCTTGGCATGTCACCGCTGATCGGGGCCCGCTATCAGCGACTGCTGGACAACCCGGCGGGGCTGGTACTGGTGGTGGGGCCGACCGGCTCCGGCAAGTCCACAACCCTGTATGCCGGCCTGCAGACCCTGGCCGATGATGGCCGCCGGAAAGTGATTACGGTGGAAGATCCCATCGAGTACTCCATCGATAACATCCAGCAAACCCGGGTGCGGTCGGAGATTGGTTTTGGTTTCGCCGACGCCATGAGAGCGTTTGTTCGGGAAGATCCGGATGTGATTCTGGTGGGCGAGATTCGGGACCAGGAAACCGCTCTGGAAGCGATACGGGCCTCCCAGACCGGGCACGTGGTCCTGTCGACGCTGCACTGCAACGACGCGGTGGATTCGTTGCAACGGCTTTACGATCTGGGCATTCACCCGAATTCCATCGCCGGTGAGCTGTTGGCCGTTATTGCCCAGCGCCTGGCCAAGCGTATCTGCAAGCATTGTCGTCAGCCCGCAGAGCCGGATCCGGTGATTCTGTCCGAGGTGTTTCCGGATGGCCCGCCCGCAGATTTTCGCTGTTTTGAAGGCGCCGGCTGCGATAAATGCAATGGTAGGGGTACTCAGGGTCGAGTGGCAATTGTCGAGTACATGGAAGTCGATTCGGACATCCGGAACGCCATTTCCAGCCAACCTCCCATTGGGGAGCTGCGCTGGCGAGCTCTTGATGCCGGGCTGGTGACTATGCGGGACAGCGCTCTGGATCATGTAATTGAAGGCATTATTCCGCTTTCCGAACTGCCGCGGATTCTCCCGAGGGAGCGCATGGCACCGGAAGTTCGTGGCGGCCGCAGGAGTCAGGAATGAGCAACAAGCAATCTGTTAACAAGGCGGCCCAGCGGGAGCCCGTGGAGGTAGTCTACTCTGCGGAGCTGGACAAGCTCAGGAGTATGGATCATGGCCCGGTACCTCCCGGCTGGTTGATGTCGCCACGGGCGGTGGAAAAGTTCGTGATGGGGGATGAGAAGCTTGGCATTGAGCGGAAGTTCGTTGCCGACCGGGCCATGGTGGTCCGTATCATCATTTCCCTGTGCACCAGCCGCGGCTGCCTGTTGGTCGGTGAGCCGGGGACGGCCAAATCCTGGATGTCGGAATTGCTGGCTGCCGCCATTTCGGGCAGCTCTACGCTGACCCTTCAGGGCGGGGCGGTGAACAGTGTGGGACAACTGCTGTACAGCTGGAACGAGGCGGTTTTGCATACCGAGGGCCCGTGTTTGAAAGCGCTGGTACCCAGCCCGTTGTTGCGGGGGATGATGGAGGGGCGAATGGTGCGGTTTGAAGAAATCGCCCGCTGCCCACAGGCGCTGCAGGATGCGCTGCTCTCCGTTCTGTCCGACAGGGTCGCGGTGATTCCCGAGCTGGCGGGTGACGACGGTGTGGTGCTGGCGCGGGAAGGCTTCAACGTCATCGCTACCTCCAACAGTATCGATGAGGGTGTCCATCGGATGAGTGCCGCGCTGAAGCGGCGGATGGACTTTGAAGAAATCCGGCCGATCCGAAATCTGGCCGACGAGATGGGCGTGGTGCTTCGCGAAGTCAACAGGGCTAACCGCCGAGCTGGCATCGAGGTGGAGCTTGATGAGGCGGTGATCGAGATTCTGGTGACCATGTTTCACGAGCTGCGCAATGGCCAGACTCTGGACGGTCGCAGTACCGACCGGCTTGCCGGCTCAGCGCTGTCCACGGCGGAAGCCGTTTCCGTTGCCCATGCGGCCAGCCTCAATGCCTGGTACTACGGTGGCGGGAGTATCACGGTTGAACAGTTGATGCACCACATTATCGGGTCAGCCCTCAAGGACCAGCCTGAGGATCGGCGCCGGTTGCGCCATTACTTTGAAACCACGGTGGCGCCAAGGCGTGGCGACAACTGGCAGCAGGCCTGGGCGTTGCGCTCACTGATTCATTGAGTCATCCGATGGCGTGCCGGGTTTGCGGTCTTCGGGAGTCAGCCCCCGAATGTGGAAGGCAAACGCCAGGATTTCCGCAATAATCCGGTACAGCGACTCGGGAATTTCTTCATTCAGGGACAGGCGCGCGAGAATGCTGGCCAGCTCCGCATTTTCGTAGAGGGGAACATTGTGCTCACGGGCGATGCGGATGATCTCCTCCGCCAGCTCGTGGGTGCCGGTGGCGCTGATGGTCGGCGCTTTCTCGCCATCGTACTTGAGCGCAACGGCTGCTCTGCTTTGCTGTTCGGTCTCTGATGTCATGCCCGGGTATCCACCAGTCTGTGTTCGAGTCGGGTTACGCTGCTCTGAGGTGTGCCGCGGCGGCAATCCAGGTCTGTCACTTCCAGGCCCAGATCGGTCAGGCTCTGCCGCAACGCGGGAAGCTCCTGGTTCACCTGACGCAGGGTTGTCTGTTTTTCTGCCCAGACCCGGGCGCTCACTGCCTGTTGGCGAAGGGCAACATCGAAATGCAGGGGGCCAGCCTCATCCAGATCCATGGTCAGTGAAAGCCGCCACTCGGCTGTGGCGGTTTTCGCGGATCTGGTTTCTGACTCCCCCTTGTCCGGGTATTGTTCGATCCGGACCTGCGCCAGCCTCGGCTCGTTCTGTGGCGTCAGCCATGGAAGATCGAGCACGAGAGTAGACGCAGGTGCGGGACCGGCCGCATCGCCGCCGCCACGGGCAGTAAGTACCTGGCTGTGCAGTTGGTTGACGGTGATCCGATTGAGCATTCCGGCCAGCAGGCGGAGCATCTGCCCGACGCTGGGTGCTTCGCCACTGCCGGGGGCCTGGGGTGTGGCCAGTGGTTGCGGAAATTGAAGTGGTGCCTGCATGAGTTCTGGCGTCGAGATTGGTGTCAGCCGGTTGAAGTGCTCCGGTGTACTACCCTGTTGGGCAAGCAATGCGGTGATCACCCTGGCAAGCGCCAGCTTGAGATCGGGTAACTGGGCAGAGGGTGTCTGGGCCAGGCGTGATTCGGCGAATAGGCCACTTTCTGAAAGCCACTGCCGGACCTGTTGCGATGTCGTGTCCTGGCTGCCAGAACCGGGAGTCAGGCTGTTCCCCGAAGGCAGCCTCGCCACCATTTGTTCAATAGCCTGCCTGGCGGCCTCCGGAAGAGGTTGGGGGGGGCGCGATGAGGGCAGTTGGCCCGGTAGGGGGTCTTGGCGGAGGCCTTGTGTCAGCGTGCCCATCAGTCTGGCCAGACCAGCGTCCAGGGTTTGCTGCCAGGGCAGTCGCTGGGCGAGGGCACGGGCGATACCGGCTTCGGGCGCGGGAGCCAGTTTGCCCATCAGCTGCAGCTCATTGCCGGCCCGCATCACTTTTACCCAATCACCGATCGCCAGTTCGGTCTTGCCGACGGCAGCCTGGACGAGAAGCGACTTGCCCCGAATGTCCAATAACAGATCTGCACCGTTGCCGCCCTGACGGTTGATGACTTCTGCCACCCGGGCCAGGGTGGTTTCCCGGTTTGTCAGCTGCAGCTGATCGAGCAGTTGCCGTGCCGATGCAGCCACAGGCTCGCGGGCCGCTTCGGTTGTGACTGCGGGCCGGGAAGTCTGCGTTGCAGGCTGCACTGGAGGTGTCGGGGGCTGTTGTCCGTTGGGTAGTTTCATCGTCACTGATTTGATGTTGGACAAGAGTAATCCGCCGGCACTTTCGTTATAATACGGCGCGCCGGCAGGTCATGCGCGAACACTATTCATGGCCGCCGCTGTCACGAATGCACCCGATGCCGACTTCACGCGCATCATCCTGGTTACGGGGCCCTGATGTCTGAGCCGTTATTACAGGCTGTCGATCTGCAGTGCGAGCGGGATGAACGGATCCTGTTCCGTGACCTGTCGTTCTCCATACTGCCCGGTACGGTCACCCGTGTCGAGGGGCCGAACGGCTCCGGCAAGACCACGCTGCTGCGAATGCTGGCTGGCCTGAACGACGCCTGGTCCGGCAATCTGCTCTGGTGCGGCAAGTCCAGGTCTGCCCAGCGGGAAGAATTCCTCCGCAATACCCTGTATCTTGGCCACCGGCCGGGCATCAAGCCGTTGCTAACACCGATGGAGAATCTCCGGGCACTGACGGCAGGGCGGCGGCCGCTGCCAGATCCCGTTCTGCGTCAGGCGCTCGAGGGTACCGGATTGGCCGGGTTCCAGGATGTGCCCTGTCGCAATCTTTCTGCGGGGCAGCAAAGACGGGTTGCCCTGGCGCGCCTGTTGATTGCCGACGAGCCGCTCTGGCTGCTGGATGAAGTTTTTACCGCCATTGATGCCAGCGGTGTCAGCGCCATTGAACAGCTGCTTCAACAACGGGCTGCCGAGGGAGGTGCGGTGGTAGTGACGACCCATCACGATCTCAGATTACCCGGTATGCAACGCATTGTGTTGGGCGGAGGGTCGACCGATGAATGCTGATTGCCGACCGGCACTGACTTTGCGCCAGGATACCGTCGGCGCACTGGCGGCGATGCAGGCGGTGTTCGCCCGGGATATGAGGGTGGCTTTCCGGCAAAGGCAGGATTTGCTCAATCCGCTCTTGTTCTTTGTCATGGTCGTAACCCTTTTTCCTCTCGGGGTTAGCCCGGAAGTGTCATTCCTGCGGGAGGCCGGAGCCGGTATCCTGTGGGTTGCTGCGTTGCTATCGGTGTTGTTGTCGCTGGACCACCTGTTTCGCCATGATTTTGACGATGGCACGCTTGAGCAACTCGTGCTTCAGCCCCAGCCCCTGTTTCTGCTGGTATTGGCGAAAACAGCGGCGCACTGGGTGTTAACCGGCTTGCCGCTGGTGGTACTAACGCCGGTTTTGGGCGTAATGGTTCATCTTGACGGGAACTCCATCGGAGTTTTGTGTCTAACGCTGCTGATCGGTACACCGGTGTTGAGCCTTATCGGGTCAATCGGCGCGGCACTGACGCTAGGATTACGGTCGGCAGGGGTACTCTTGTCCCTGCTGATCATTCCGCTGTACATTCCCGTCCTGATTTTTGGAACGGGTACGGTGGCTTCGGCTGCGGAGGGCGCTCCAGTGGGTGCCTATCTCGCTTTGATGGGCGCATTTCTGGTGCTGGCACTGACTCTGGCGCCCTTCGCATCGGCAGCGGCGCTGCGTATTAGCCTGTCTAACGGGTAAAACAAGGTAACGGTAGGACGGTGACCATCTGATGTGGCAATTTTTTCACAAGCTGGGTTCTCCCAAATGGTTCTTCGGGATTGCAGCCCGGCTGATGCCCTGGCTATTGGCTGGTGGCATCCTGCTGTTGATGGCGGGCATTGTCTGGGGGCTGGCCTTTGCGCCCAAGGATTACCTGCAGGGCAATAGTTACCGGATTATTTTTATTCACGTGCCCACGGCCTTTCTCGCCCAGTCGGTCTACGTGATGATGGCTGTGGCAGCCGTTGTCACCCTGGTCTGGCGCATGAAGCTGGCCGATGTGTTTGTGAAGTCGGTCGCGCCGGTGGGTCTGGTTCTGACCTTTCTTTCACTGTTTACCGGCGCTGTCTGGGGCAAGCCCACCTGGGGAACCTGGTGGGTCTGGGACGCCCGGCTGACCTCGATGCTGATCCTGCTGTTCCTTTACGGCGGCGTGATTGCCCTGGACAGGGCCATCAATGATGAAAAATCTGCGGCACGGGCTGTATCCGTGCTGGTTCTGGTCGGGGTGGTGAATATACCGATTATCCAGTACTCCGTTGAATGGTGGAATACGCTACACCAGCCGTCGACGTTCAAATTGACGGAAAAGCCGTCCATGCCGGCAGAAATGTGGGTGCCGTTGCTCCTGTCTGTGCTTGGGCTGTACTTGCTGTTTGGCTGGCTCGCCTGTTTGCGTATGCAGACAGAGATTCTACTACGTGAACAGAGAACGCGCTGGGTTAAAGATTACGTGTTGGCCGGGAGGGGCTAGATATGGCATTTGATTCCTTTTCGGCATTCATGGTGATGGAAGGTCACGGGCCCTATGTCTGGGCCTGTTATGCCGCATTTTTCCTGCTGATGATCGGCCTTATGGTCTGGTCTCTGCGTCGCCGCAAAGCCGCCATTGAGGCCTGCCGTCGCGGTTATGAGTTCCAGGCAGGTCGGCAGGACTCGCAGGCTGCGTCAGCTTCGACTGCGTCCTTCACCCGCGTCAAGGTTTCCCAAGACTGAAAGGCAGATATCTGATGCATCCAATCCGAAAAAAGCGGCTGACCATTGTTCTGTTCCTGTTGGTGGGACTGGCCATTGCTGTGGGTTTGACGACTTATGCGCTGCGCCAGAACATCAACCTCTTCTATGACCCCACCCAGATTTCCGCCGGTGAAGCACCGGTGGATGTCAGAATCCGGGCCGGTGGCATGGTCGAGGAGGGCTCTGTTCTGCGTGATCCGGACAGCCTGATGGTTGAGTTCAAGGTGACTGACTTCAACGCGTCTGTGCCGGTTCAATACACCGGTATCCTTCCGGATCTGTTTGCCGAGGGGCAGGGTGTGGTTGCCATGGGCCGACTGGATGAAAACGGTCGCTTTGTGGCCGATCAGGTTCTCGCCAAGCACGATGAAAACTATATGCCGCCGGAAGTCGCGGATGCACTGGAGAAGGCCTCGAAGGGCCAGCATAAAGCCAGTGGCAGTGCGGAAACCGTGTCCTACTAACCGTTTTATCTAACAGCCTGGTTTCTGGAGGCCTTTGATGTATCCCGAACTCGGACAGCTTGCACTGATTCTCGCGCTGTTGTTGGCAGTGCTCCTTTCCGTAGTCCCCCTGGCCGGTTCCTTGACCGGCAGGGACAATCTTCAGGCCTTCGCCAGGCCACTTGCATCCGGCATGTTTGTGTTCGTGGGGCTTGCCTTTGCCGTCCTGACCCATGCCTTTGTAACTGACGATTTTTCGGTGGCCTATGTAGCCAATAACAGCAACAGCCTGTTGCCCTGGTATTACAAGTTCAGCGCTGTATGGGGCGGTCATGAGGGCTCGCTGCTACTCTGGATACTGATGCTGGCGGGCTGGACATTGGCGGTCGCTATCTTCAGCCGGCGCCTGCCGGCGGTGATGATCTCCCAGGTGCTGTCGGTGCTGGGCATGGTCTGTGTCGGCTTCCTGCTATTTATCGTTATCACCTCCAATCCGTTCGACCGTCTGCTGCCCAATGTGCCCGCCGATGGCGCGGACCTGAACCCCTTGCTCCAGGATTTCGGGCTGATCGTGCATCCGCCGATGCTCTACATGGGCTATGTCGGTTTTGCCGTGGCCTTTGCCTTTGCCATTGCCGCCCTGATCAATGGCCGTCTCGATGCCGCCTGGGCCCGCTGGTCGCGGCCCTGGACCACGGTTGCATGGGCGTTTCTGTCCCTCGGTATTGCCCTGGGGAGCTGGTGGGCCTATTACGAGCTCGGCTGGGGTGGCTGGTGGTTCTGGGACCCGGTCGAGAATGCTTCACTGTTGCCCTGGCTTTCCGGTACCGCCCTGATGCATTCGCTGGCGGTCACCGAGAAACGCGGTGTGTTCAAGAGCTGGACGGTACTGCTGGCCATAGTCACCTTTGCGCTCAGCTTGCTCGGCACCTTCCTGGTCCGGTCAGGCGTGCTGACATCGGTTCACGCCTTCGCTTCGGATCCGGAGCGGGGTACATTCCTGCTGGCCCTGCTGGCAGTGACCGTGATAGCCAGTTTGGCGCTGTATGCGTTCCGGGCACCGGTGGTGCACGTCCGCTCCCGTTATGGCTCTTTGTCCCGGGAAGTGTTCCTGTTGCTCAACAACGTGCTGCTGGTATCCGCCACGCTTCTGGTGGCAGTCGGCACGCTGTATCCGCTGGTTCTTGATTATCTGGAACTGGGCAAGCTGTCGATCGGTGAACCGTTCTTCAACCTGACGTTCAGTCCCCTGGCGGTGGCGACCGGCCTGTTGCTGGGTGCCGGCATCTTCTCCCGCTGGAAGAAAACCGATGGCGGCTGGCTGGCACGAAAGCTTCTGTGGCCCCTGGCAATCAGCATTGTCGCCACCACGGCGGTTCTGATCGGTTACGGCGGCTTCAAGCCCTGGGCGTTCCTCGGTATTTTCTCCGCCATGTGGGTAACGGTTGCCACTTTCTGGGATCTCTGGGACAAGTCCTCTTCCCGAAAGGGCCGCCTGCACGGTCTGAAGCGGCAGTCCCGCAGCTATTACGGCATGGTACTCGGGCATCTGGGTCTGGCCATTACCATGGCGGGCGCTACGGTGGTCTCCAACTACGGCATCGAGCGTGATGTCCGCATGGTACCCGGCGATGTCGCGACCGTCGGCGATTATCAGTTTGTGTTCAGGGATATCGGCGCGCGCCAGGGGCCTAACTTTACGGCTCAGTACGGCACCTTCGATGTCATGTTGGATGGCGAGCGTGTTTCCGTGCTTCATCCCGAGAAGCGCCAGTACTCTGTGGGGATGAGCGTCATGACCGAGGCTGATATCGACGCCGGTCTGTTCCGGGATATCTTCGTGGCCATTGGTGAGCGCATCACCGACGAGGCCTGGGCCATCCGGCTGCAATACAAGCCGCTTGTTCGCTGGCTCTGGCTGGGCTCCCTGTTTATGGCCGCCGGCGGCTTCCTGGCTATCGCTGATCGCCGCTACCGGATCCGGGAGGGAGCTGACAAGAAGGTGCAGGTCGGCACTGCCGCGCCCGAGACAGGTTCTGCGACATCCGCTGGAGCGACCTCATGAAACGGTTTCTGCTGTTTCTGCCGCTGCTGATCGCCCTTGTTGTTGGCGTCGTGCTGTTCGCGGGCATCGGCAAGGATCCGACCAAGCTTGAATCGGCCCTGGTCGGCAAACCGGTTCCTGAATTCAGCCTGAAGGATCTGCACAACCCGGAGACCATGCTGGATCAAAGCCTGTTTCAGGGGCAGGTTACGCTGTTGAATGTCTGGGGCACCTGGTGCCCTGCCTGCAAGGATGAGCACGACGACCTGATGTGGCTTGCCGAGGAGAAAGGCGTCAACATCATTGGTCTGAACTACAAGGACAATCGCGAAGATGCCCTGGTTTGGCTCGACCGTCTGGGTGACCCGTACCGGAAAACCATCTATGACCCACGGGGCACCCTCGGGTTTGACCTGGGGGTTTATGGCGCGCCGGAAACCTTTGTGATTGATGCCGGTGGTGTGGTCCGCTATCGCCACGTGGGTGTGGTGAATGAGACAGTCTGGGAACAGACGTTGCTGCCGGTGATCAACGACGTTCGAGGGAATGGCTGATGGTGCGAATCGTCTGTTTGGTATTGGCTCTGCTTCTCCCGGCCCTGGCGACGGCCGACGTTGCTGATGTCTATGATTTTTCCGATCGGGCCCAGGAGCAGCGCTACCAGAACCTGATCGCGGAACTGCGCTGCCCGAAATGCCAGAACCAGAACATTGCCGACTCCAACGCGCCCATCTCCAAGGACATGAGAGACGTCGTCTACCGGATGATGAAAGACGGTGCCAGTAACGAGGAGATTGTTGAGTCCCTGGTTGGCAGGTTCGGTGAGTTCGTTCGCTACAAGCCGGAGTTTGACAGCCGGACGTTCCTGCTCTGGGCGACACCGGCCATTGCGGTCTTCGGCGGGTTGCTGGTGGTGGCCGGTGTGGTCATCCGCTCCCGGAGGGTGGGGCAGGAGAGCCCGGCGCTGAGTGCCGAGGAGAAAGCCCGGGTCGACAAAATGCTGACAGACGAGGACAAGCCGTCCTGAAGCTGGCTTTGCCCGGGATGTCCTGGCTGCTACCTCATTCTTAATTCTGAACCTGTGACTGATACTCCATGACTGACACTTTCTGGATTGCCGCAACGGTACTGATCATTCTTGCCCTTTTGTTTGTACTGTACCCGGTCTTTTTTCATCGGCTTGGTGCACGAAAACAGACCGATCTCAAAAACCAGAATCTGATGGCCTACCGCTCCCGGATGAAGGAGCTCGATAGTGAATACGAGGCCGGTATTCTGGACGACGAGAACTACCGCCAGCTCAAGGAAGAGCTCGCCGGGAGCATGCTGGATGATGTCCCCGAGCAGGAACAGGTGAGGCCCGTGATCAGCGGTCGCCGGAGCGCCATGGCAGTGGCGCTGGTGTCGATTCTTCTGATCCCGGCGGCTACCGTTTACCTGTATGAGCGTTGGGGGGCGATGGACCGGGTTGAGCAATTTATCACCATGCAGGAAATGGGCGCCACCGACGGTTCGAGACAGGCCCAGATGATTGAGCTTTCCGGGAAACTGCGAGAGCGGCTGGAGGCCAGCCCGGATAATCCAGAGGGCTGGGCGATGCTCGGGCGCACCTACATGCGCCTGGAGCGCTATGACGACGCGGCCTGGGCATTCCGGCAGCTGGCGGACAGTGTGAATGACGATGACAGGGCAGAAGCCGTTGCCTATGGTCTTTCTGCCCAGGCGCTGTTCTTCGGTAGTCAGGGTGCCATGACGCAAGAGGTTACGGCTGCCATTGAACAGGCCCGTGAGCTCAACCCGGATGAGGTTAATGCCTTGGGCTTGTTGGGCATCAATGCCTTCAGTCAGGAGAATTATCGGGAAGCCATAGAGTACTGGGAGCGAATACAAACCGTTGCGCCAGACCACCCGCAGATTGCGTCCATACAGGAAGGGATTCGTGAAGCCTACGCCCGTCTCGGGGAGGAACCGCCGGCCCAGATGGCCGAAGCGCAAGCAGCCGGGGCCGGAGTGACCGTTCGTGTGACTCTTGCCGAGGACTTCCTGGATCAGGTGCCGGCCGATACCACGCTGTTCCTGTTTGCCCGTCAGGCCAATGTTCGGCAGGGGCCACCTCTGGCCGTTGCTCGGTTGACGGCCGATCAGCTGCCGGTGGAAATCCGTCTGGACGACCGGTACGCAATGTCACCACAGGCCACGATTTCCAGTGTTGACGAGGTTGTCGTAACGGCTCGTCTCAGTCGTTCCGGCAGTGTTAGCGCCCAGGCGGGTGACTGGCAGGGCAGCACCGACGGGCCCATAGCTGTTAATGAAAGCCAGGACACGCCGGTATCGGTTGTAATCGATCAGCAGCTGATCGATTAATACTCAGGACAGGCCTCTTGGGTAGAGCGGAGGCAGATCGGCGCTGGTTTGGGCCTGCCTGTGCCTCCGGATCTGCTCAAGGGCCCGCGCCAATGGCCGACCATCCCAGGTGTCGTTCTCGTGCCCGGGCGCAAAAAGCCGGGCTTGAAGCCTTCTGAGTTCCGTGGCCAGTGTCTCGTCGCCGAAGTGATCGACAACGTCAGATGCAGACCGGAAGCCGTGGCCGGGCGAGTGCATATTTGCCCACTCCACCACAAGCTCCGGTGTCTCTGCTGTGCCGTCCCTCGCGGCCTTGATCAGACGGTCGAACGCGGTATCTTCATCCCGGTTGTCAGTCTGTGCCGGAGTGGCTTTCCCGGCTTTGCCTGACCACCACCATGCCAACAGTGTTCCGGCCCAGAGAAATCCCAGCACCACTGCTAGCCACTGCCAGGGTCCGGTTTCGTCCGATGGCGGGCTAGCGGGGGGGTCAGTGGTGGCGGCACCCGGTTCCGGGCTTGCCTTGCCTTGGTCGCTTTGCGGAGACGACGCAGCGGCAACGGTATTCGGGTCTTTCACGGTCAGTGTTTGCTCCGGGATCACGGCAACTCGTTCCCGGTCTGCTTCCGTATCCCACCAGGCTATTCGAATGGCCGGCAGAGTCATCTGGCCAGCCTCAACGGGCACCAGAGCCACGGACTGGTTCAGTGAGGATGTGAGGCCAGCGGGTGTGGTTTCGGTCTGGCGCTCCGGCTCTTCGGGATAACTTCTCAAGCCGTCTGGTACGGCATCGGGCAACGGAGGCAGGGCCTCCGAGGGCAGTCCCGCTGCCGTGAGCCTGATTTCGCGGGTAATGTTTTCGCCGGTGGCGACTTCCAGAGTCGGCGGAAGCCCGGACTCCTCAAGCGCTAAGCCGGTTGCCGGCAGCCACGTTTCACCACTGAATTGTGCAGGTACATCGTTGACCGGCACTTCAAAGAGCTCTTCGCTGTCCCGCAGAAAACGGAGGCTGCCGGAAGCGTCTCTGGCCTGGCCCTCGAACCGGACCGGAGGAAGTTTCAGAGTCCCCGGACGCTGGGGAAATATCGCGTACCGGCGTTCCACAACGCGATATCGGACACCGTCGCGATAGCGTGAGAATTCCTGCTGCCTGCCCAGGGATTCAATGATGGCATGGGGATGGGTAGGCTCGGATAGCTCTCCACGAATAAGGTTGCCCCGGAAGAAAAGCCGAACGGTCAGAATCAACTGCTCCTGCACATACACTTCATCTTTGTCGGCAGACAGCTCGATGAAGCTGTCCCGGCCAGGAGCGGCCTGATCCGGTGGTGAGCCATCCACCACTTCCACCGTTACCGGCTCTGACACTGCCCCTTTAAAGGTGAGCGCCGGGATGGTCAGCTCACCGGTGTTTTTCGGTGCAAGCTGGTAGGTCCAGGTAATCTCGCCCACCATCTGGTTGTTCACGGTGCGGATGCTGTATTGCTGGTTCTGGGCCAGAATCTCAAAATCTGGTTCCACTTTCTCGATATCAGGCTTGGGCAGGTTGGACATGTCGAAGTCAAACAGGTTGCCCAGGTTGATATCGATCTCCATGCTGCCCTTCACGGTCAGTTTGAGGACCTCACCCTCGTAGAGGCGGGTCCGGTCTGGCTCGACCGTCAGTTGCTGTGACTGTGTCTGTGCTTGGGCCGGCAGCCAGATTACTGTTAAGAGCGCCGTCAGCAGAAACAGACAGACGGCGGGTGTAATCAGCCGTTTTACCATGGTGTATCGCCCTCATCGGATGGAGTCTGGCGTTGTTGATACTGCTGCAGGAACTTGCGCTGCAGTAAGCCGCCCGGGTTGTCCGGCACCCGTCTGAGCCATTGTTCCTGGCTCTGGGTCAGCGGCGTTTCTGAAATCGGGGCGGGTGACTGCGCCTGGCCTGACGGTGAGTCCCCCTCGCCGGAGGCCTGCTCGGGACTGCCTTCCTCACCGGGCTCCTGCTGATTCTGCTCATCGGACTGATTGTTTGGCTGATCCTGGTTGCCGGGCGAGGACTGGCTGTTTTCAGGGTTTTGCTGTTGATTATTCCCTGAGTTGCCGGAATTCTCGCTCTCACTGTTTCCATCCTGATTCTGACGGTTTTGTTGCTGATCGCCTTCGCCTCCCTCGTTGCTGGAGGAGTCCGACGAATCCTGCTGGCTGCCTTCCTGGCTCTGCTTCTGCTGATTCAGAAGTTCCTCGACAATCTTCCGGTTGTGTCGGGCATCCGCCATGTCAGGCGCTTTTTCCAGGGCCGCATCGTAGGCGGCCAGAGCCTCTTCCAGTTTGCCGGTACGGGCCAGTGCGTTGCCCCGGTTATAACTGGCACGCGGGCCCTGTGACCGGGCAAACGTCTGAGCAGCGCTATCGAACTGGCCGGAACGATACAGTGCGGAACCCCGCCATTCCGGGTCGTCCAGCTGTCGGGCGGCTGTTTCCGGGCTCTTCTCAATCAGCTCAGGGGCTCTCTGATCCTCCCGTTGCCAGAGTTCATCCCAGCTTATGGCGGCAGCCGGCTGTGGCCAGATCGGCAACAGGATCAGGGCGAAGGCACTGAAGGCACCGCGGCGCCAGCCAAGCAAAACCAGGGGAAGGGCGAGCCAGAGCAGCCAGTAGCCGTCATCCTGCCAGCGACTGACCGTTAGGCCGTCTTCTGATGCCTGCCAGTCGTCACCGTCCTTTGGGCTCAGGTTCAGGGATTGAACATCGGTATCATCCAGGGTCAGCTCATGGCTCTGGCCGCCGGTGCTGCGAGCGAGGTCCGACAGCCCTTCCGGGTTGGCCCGACTGATCACAATGTCGCCGTTTTCACGGATAAATCCGCGCCTGGCCAGGGGGATGGGGCCACCCTCCTCGGTTCCGACAACGAGAGTATTAAGCACGTAACCGGTACCAGACAGGGTTTCCCGGATCGTCCCGGTGTAACGATCGTTGATGTCGTCAGTGATCAGCAGGATGCGGCCCTCCCCTGGGGCGCCCTGCTGGAGCAATTCCTTTGCCCGGGTAACTGCGAGGTCTGCCCGATTGCCTGTGGCTGGCATGATGACCGGGTCCAGCACATTGAGCATCCCCTCAATCGTGCGGCCGTCATCCGTTAACGGTGTGACCACGTGGGCGTCGCCGGAAAAGACCAGCAGGCCGGTCAGGCTGCCTTCCCGAAGCTCGAGGATATCCCGGATTTTCCGTTTGGCCCGGGTCAGGCGATCAGGCTCCACGTCCGTGGCCAGCATGGACAGGGAGAGGTCCAGTGCAATCACAAGACTGTCGCCCGGCTGTTTCAGTGGGGTGGGTGCCTCCCGCCAGGCGGGCCCTGCCAGCGCCACGGACAGAATGATCAGGGCAACGACGGCCGGGGCCAGAGGCGACTTTGTCGCTTTCCCCGAGCGGCCATCATGACGAATCAGCGGCGATAGCAAACGGGCCGGAATCAGCCGGGACCAGCCACTGTCGCCCAGACGCATTTGCCGGAATGCCAGATACAGGATCGGTAATAGCAGGAGCAGCAATAGCCAGAATGGCCGCAGAAAATGAAAGTCAGCCCACATTCGCTTCCTCCTCCTTCCTGCTCCGGCGGGAGTCAGCAACAAGCTCCCGGCCGTGGCGAACCAGGAACAGGAACAGCCACAGAAGCACTGCCAGGCCGGCGGGCCAGAAATAGAGTTCGGTCACTGGCCGAAAGAACTTGCCCTCCAGCTCGATAGGTTCCAGTTGATCGATGCTCTCGTAGATGAGTTCCAGCTCCGGCAGGCTGCGTGCCCGGAAATACTCTCCACCGGTTTGCTGGGCCATCCGGGTCAGCAGGTTTTCGTCCAGATCCCTGGATGGGTTAACCCGGCGCGAGCCGAGCAGACCGCGCTGCACCATGGACTCGGCGCCAATGCCGATGGTGTACAGTCGAATGCTGGCGGCGGCGGCGATTTCGGTGGCCTTGTCGGGGGTAATTTCGCCGGCGGTATTGGCGCCATCGGTGAGCAGGACCACAACGCGCTGGTCCTGGGGCCGGTTTCTCAGCCGTTTGGTTGCCAGACCCACCGCGTCGCCAATGGCGGTGGCGCGCCCGGCCATTCCCAGGCCCGCCTCGCGCATCAGGGTTCTGACGGTTTCAAGATCGAAGGTGAGGGGCGCCTGCACATAGGGCTCGGTACCGAACAGGATCAGACCGAGCCGGTCACCCTGGCGGCGGGAGATGAAGTCATCCAGTACCCGTTTGACCGCCTGTAGGCGATTAATGCTCCGGCCCTGAAGGACCATATCCTGCTCATCCATGCTGGGAGAAATGTCGACAACCAGCATCAGATCGCGGCCGGAAACCGGCATCTGTACCTGCTCTCCCACATGCTGGGGTCGTGCCAGTGCGATTACCAGAAGCGTCCACATGAGAAACAGCAACAGTTGCTGCCAGAGTGGAACAGCATTGCCCCGACGACTCACGCCGGGCAGGTCCGACAGCCAGTGGCCGACCGGCAGCACCGGCGCGTCGACCGCTTGTCCTCCGGGCTTGCGCCATTTCAGGACCAGCGGTAACAGCACCAGAACCAGTACCCAGGGCCAGGCAAGATTCAGCATTTCTGCCCTCCCAGCCACAACCGGGCGAACGCCAGCGCCTCGGTGGGCTCAGCGGAAACTTTGGGACGCCAGGCACTGGAGACCAGTGCCTCGGCAACCGGTCGGGAGGCAATCCGGTCCCTGGGGGCGGTGGTCAGCAGAAACTCCACCCAGGCATCGCCAGACAGCGCTTCCGGGTGTTGGTCCGGGTAGCGCTCACGAGCGGCCTGTTTTAGCAGCGTGTTCAGTTGCGCAAACCACGAGGGGTCGGGGCTGGCTGAACGTTCCAGTCTGGCAAGCTCGGCCCGGGCGAATCGGAGCCACCGATTCCTTTTTCGTCGCTTCAGGATCAGCCAGATCAGGGCTGCAAGCGCCGCAATCATCAATACGGCCAGAATCCACCAACCCGGCGCCGGGGGCCAGAAGCCCCCGGTCTCGGGCAGGTGAATATCCCTGAGCTGGCTGAGCGGATCCTGCGGGTTCATCCGATCCGCCCTCCCGGCCCCAGTAGTGACTTCAGAGTGGCTGCGGGATCTTCCGCGGTGGATACCTCTGCCATGGTCACCCCGGAGGTCCGGAAACATTCCTCCAATCGGTGTTCATGGTTGGTGACCTTCTCATGCCAGGCCCTCTGGAACCGAGGGTTTCCGGCGTCGAACCACACCGGGCCGTCCGGACCGGCCACCGCGAAGCGTCCGCTTTTCGGCAGCTGTTTCTCCAATGGGTCCACGATTCTCAGGGCGCTGACAGCATTATGGCGGGCCAGGGCGCCGAGCAGAGTGCCTGTCTCTGGCGAGATATCCAGGAAATCACTGATCACGAAGATCCGGCTGCCGGTATGGGCGACCCGACGGGCCTCAGTGAGTGCCGTGTCCAGCCGGCACTGGCCGGGCTGTTCGTCCGGTGCCAGCGTCCGGTTATCCCTTCGTTGCTGCTGGTCCAGGGTGTCCAGGAACCGCAGCACCGACTTCTTGCGACGGGCAGGGCGAAGGACGCTAAGGGCCTCGCCATTGAAAACAATGCCCCCCACCTGGTCTCCGGACCACAACGCCAGCCAGGCCAGAATGGAGGCGATCTGGGCACAGCGAACCTGTTTGAAGGCACCGGTGCTGGCAAAAAACAGGCTTGGGCCGAGATCGCACAGGAGCAGCACGGGCCGCTCCCGTTCTTCCTCATAGAGTTTGGTGTGCGGTTCCTGGCGCCTGGCCGTTACCCGCCAGTCGATGCTGCGGATGTCATCTCCAGGCTGGTAAAGCCGGACTTCGGCAAACGCCATACCTCTGCCGCGCTGTGGCGAGCGCTGCAAGCCGGCCTGCCGCGAACGCACCGGGCGGGCAGAGGGCAGTTTCAGTGCCCGCGCATCTGCCTGCAGGCGGATCAGATCCGGTAGGCCGATGTGGGTTATTGCTTCGGTGTTGCCCATGCCTGACGGCTCCCGTGTCTTGCTTCCGTCGATGGCTTCAGGCGCTCACCGGAACACGTTCGATCAGCCGCTCGATGACGGTATCGGCGGTCATGCCTTCGGCTTCTGCTTCAAACGTGAGCAGGATGCGGTGGCGGAGCACATCGAAGGCCATGGCGCGGACATCGTCCGGGGTTACGTAATCACGGCCGTCGAGCCAGGCCAGTGCCCGTGCACAGCGGTCCAGGGCGATGGTGCCACGGGGGCTGGCGCCGAAGGCAGTCCAGCGGGCGAGTTCCGGGTCCAGTGCGGCCGGATCACGGGTTGCCAGCACCAGGGCCAGCAGGTATTGCTCAACTGGTTCTGCCATATAGATGTTCGCGACTTCCGCCCGGGCGTCGAACACCTGGTCTGCCGTCAGGCGAAGGTCTGTTTTGGGCAGGCCATGGCGATAATCGTTCCTGGCCAGTTGCAAGATGGCCTTCTCCGCCTCCGCCGATGGGTAGCGGATGACCACGTGCATCAGGAAGCGGTCCAGCTGGGCTTCAGGTAATGGGTAGGTGCCTTCCTGCTCGATCGGGTTCTGGGTCGCCATAACCAGGAACAGCCGGTCCAGGGGGAAGGTGCGCATACCCACGCTGATCTGTCGTTCGCCCATGGCTTCCAGAAGGGCGGATTGTACCTTGGCGGGCGCGCGGTTGATCTCATCCGCAAGCACGAGATTATGGAAGATCGGGCCGCGCTGGAACTCGAACTGCCCCGTTTCCGGCCGGTAGATTTCACTGCCGGTGACGTCGGAAGGCAGCAGGTCCGGGGTAAACTGGATTCTGTGAAAGTCACCCTCGAGGTGGTCGGCAAGGGCCTTGATGGCGGTGGTTTTTGCCAGCCCCGGCGCGCCTTCTACCAGCAGGTGCCCGTCGGCAAGCAGCGCGATCAGCAAACGATCCACCAGCTTTTCCTGCCCGATTATCCGTTTGGCTAACTGTTCCCGTAACTCACCGAACGTATGCTGTAGCGACATTGGAAATGACTGCCCTCTGTATCTGAGGATTTTCCGGAGAAACCCGTATCGTGCGTAGGTAGTTGCCGAAGTTTTGGCGTCTGGCCGGCAAAAATCAAGGGTTTGACTATGCTTATGTGACGATACGCCGATTACGTTTATTTCACACTAACTGAGGTCGACCATGAATGCGCTGACAGTGGCCAGCAAGGATCAATTCTTTGAACAGTTGGCTGACGCTTTCGCAAAGAAGATTTCTAAAACCGAAGCCAAGAAAATCAGCGAATTTGCCAAGCAGCATTATGCTCATATTCCACTTGAGGAGCTGGTCAGTCGACGATTTGCAGATACCTACGGTGCCGTCCTTGCCGCATGGCAGTTTCTGCAGAAGCGGTCCGCCGAAGAAACGCCCGTTGCCGTATTCAATCCTGATCTGGAGAGCGACGGCTGGCAGTCGACCCACACCGTGGTGTTCATCCTGCACCCGAACATTCCGTTTCTGATCGATTCCCTGCGCATTGCCATTAACCAGCGCGAAATCGGTACTCACTCCATCCAGCACTCGATCCTGCAGGTGGAGAGAGCCGAGGACGGCAAGCTCAAGAAACTGCACACCACAAAAAAGAAAGCCTCTGGCTCGGCCTACGAGGCCTTCATTGTCCTCGAGATTGATCGACACAGTAATCCCGAGGATCTTCGGGATCTGGAAGATGCGCTCCAGAATGTGCTGCATGAGGTGCGGATCGCAGTCAGCGATTTCCCGATCGTCACCGAGAAGGTGAACGAGATTCTGGGCGAGCTGGACAGCACCACCGCAGGCATCAATGAAGAGCAGAAGGAAGAGGCACGGGAGTTTCTTGAATGGCTGGCCCGGGATCATTTCACCTTTCTTGGCTATGACGAGTACGACTTTGCCAAGGATAAAAGCGGCATGGTGGTACGGCGGGTTGCAAACTCGGAGCTGGGTATCCTCCGGGTCAATAACGAACGCCCGGACCGGGTTCGCCTGAATGAACTGCCACAGCGTACCCGCCATGAAATGACCCGGAGCGACGATATTTTTATCTTCGCAAAATCGGCCCAGCGTTCGCGGGTCCACCGCCCTGCATACCCGGACTACATTGCCGTCAAGAAGTTCAACAGCAAGGGTGAGGTGGTTGGTGAGCGCCGTTTCCTCGGGCTTTACACCGCCCGGGTCTACAACGAGCGGCCCGACGAAATTCCCCTGCTGCGTCGTAAATTCCAGAGCGTAATGAAGCGGTCCGGGTTCCTCCGTGACGACTACGCCGGTAAGGAGCTGGAGCAGATCCTGACGGTGTATCCCAGGGACGAGCTGTTCCAGATTGAGCCGGACGAGTTGCTCAAGGTGGCAAAAAGTATCCTGTATATCCAGGAGCGCCGCCGCATCGAGTTGTTCATGCGGGAAGATGTCTACGGCCAGTTTGTTACCTGCCTGGCGTTTTTCCCGAGGGACATCTACAACACCGAATTGCGGCTGAAGGTAGAGCAGGTGTTGGTCGACCGGCTGGAAGCCGAGGATGTGGAGTTTGTAACGCACTTTTCCGAGTCGGTGCTGGCGCGGGTCCAGTTCACCATCCGGGTACCCCAGGTTGAGAACCGCCAACTGCCCACGGCTGAGATCCGTGAAAAGGTCATCGAGCTTGCCCAGTCCTGGCGTGACGGTCTTTCCGAAGCCCTGAGCGAGGCTTATGGTGAAGAGCAGGGGAATGAGCTTTACCGGCTTTGGGCGGGCGGTTTCCCGGCCAGTTATACCGATATGTTTTCGCCCAGGCGGGCGGCCATCGATCTGGAGCACATTGCGGCATCGGCTAACAACCATGATCTGGCCATGAGTTTCTACCGGGCTCTGGAAGAGGACGAAAGCACGCTGCATTTCAAACTCTTCTATCCGGACGAGCCGCTGCCCCTGTCGGATGTTATGCCGATATTCGATAATCTTGGCTTCCGGGTTATTGGTGAGCACCCCTTCGAGGTGACTGACCGGCACAATAAGACTGTATGGATCCACGATTTCACCCTCCAGGCCCACACCGGCAATGTCGTGGACATTCACCGTATCCGGCCAATCTTCGAGGAACTTTTCCGCCGGGTCTGGTACGGCGAGGCGGAAAACGACGCATTCAACCGAATGCTCCTGTCGTCTTACATGAGCTGGCGTGAAATCGCGCTGCTACGGACCTATGCCCGTTACATGCGTCAGATCCGGTTCTCCAATAGTCAGACCTTCATTTCCAACACTCTGGTGAATCATGTTGAGCTGACACGGCTGCTGCTGGAGTTTTTCGAGATCCGCTTCAACCCGGAGCGCTACCAGAGCCCCGGCAAGAGCCAGGCGGCCCAGCAGAAACTGGAAATCGAATTCAATGCCGGTCTTGAGGATGTCGAGAATCTCAGTGAGGACCGGGTGCTTCGGCTCTACCTCGAGCTGATCCAGGCTACCCTGCGAACCAACTACTTCCAGGTTGACGAGGCTGGCGGCCCCAAGCCCTACATCAGTGTCAAGTTCGATCCATCCCGGATTCCGGACATGCCTCTGCCCATGCCGATGTTCGAGATCTTCGTGTATTCACCTCGCGTTGAGGGTGTGCACCTGAGGGGTGGAAAAGTCGCCCGCGGTGGCCTGCGCTGGTCTGACCGGTTCGAGGATTACCGCACCGAGATCCTGGGGCTGGTCAAGGCCCAGCAGGTCAAGAATGCGGTCATCGTTCCGGTTGGCGCGAAAGGTGGTTTTGTGGCCAAGCGCCTGCCGGATCCCTCAGACCGGGAGGCTTTTCAGGCCGAGGGGATCGAGGCCTACAAGACATTCATCCGGGGGTTGCTGGATATCACCGATAACCTGGTGGATTCGGGCATTGCCCCACCTGAACGGGTTATCCGCCATGACGAAGATGACCATTATCTGGTTGTGGCAGCTGACAAAGGCACGGCAACCTTCTCGGATATTGCCAACGGATTGGCCGCAGAATACGGCTTCTGGATGGGTGATGCCTTCGCCTCTGGTGGCAGCAATGGTTACGACCACAAGAAAATGGGCATTACTGCCCGGGGTGCCTGGGTATCGGTAGAACGTCACTTCCGGGAGATGGGCATCAATCCGGCACTGGATGAATTCACCGCCATCGGCATTGGTGACATGGGCGGCGACGTCTTCGGCAACGGCATGCTGTGCTCGGAGAAGACCAAGCTGGTTGCGGCCTTCAACCACGTGCACATCTTTATTGACCCCGCGCCGGATCCGGAGAAAAGCTACAGGGAGCGCAAGCGACTGTTCGGGCTCGCCCGCTCCGCCTGGACTGATTACGACAGCAAACTCATTTCCAAGGGGGGCGGCGTATTCAGCCGGAATGCCAAGTCCATCCCGGTCAGCCCGGAAATGAAGAAGCTGTTGGGTATCAAATCGGACCGGGTACCGCCAAACATGCTGATTTCCCATATTCTCAAGGCCCAGGTAGACCTGCTCTGGGTGGGGGGAATCGGCACTTATGTGAAAGGCGCCAGCGAATCCCATGGCGACGTGGGTGACAAGGCCAACGACGGTCTGCGGATCAATGGTTCGGAACTGCGCTGCAAGGTGGTCGGTGAGGGCGGCAACCTTGGCCTGACGCAGCTCGGCCGGATTGAGTTCGCCCTCCGTGGCGGCCGTCTGAACACCGACTTCATCGATAATTCCGGCGGCGTGGATTGTTCCGACCATGAGGTCAACATGAAGATCCTGCTCAACCGGGCCGTGGCCCTGGGCGATCTGACCAACAAGCAGCGCAACATCATGCTTGAGGAGATGACCGACGACGTTGCTGATCTGGTACTAAAAAACAACTACCGTCAGACCCAGGCTATCAGCATCGCCAGTGAGGATGCAGCGACCCGGCTGGAGGAATACCGCCGGCTGATGAATACCTTTGAGAGCGAGGGCAAGCTGAACCGGGCCCTTGAATTCCTGCCGGATGATGAAACCCTGTCCGAGCGCAAGCTCGACAAGAAGGGGCTGACCCGGCCGGAACTGTCGGTTTTAATTTCCTACGTGAAGGGCGATCTTAAGCAGACCCTGATCGAGAGCACTCTGCCTGACGATCCGTTGCTGGCCGGTGAGATGTACAAGGTTTTTCCACGGGACCTGACCCAGAAATTCTCCAAGGAGCTGGGAGAGCATCAACTGCGTCGTGAAATCATCGCGACCCAGATTGCCAACGACATGGTCAACCACATGGGGATTACCTTTGTCGAGCGTCTGAATCAGTCTACCGGCGCCGATGCAGCCTCCATTGCACTGGCCTGGATCATTGCCCGGGATGTGTTCCGCATTGATAACTGGTGGGACAGGATTGAGGCTCTGGATTTTCATGTGCCGGCCCAACTGCAGATGGAGCTGATGCAGGACCTCATGCGTCTGATGCGCCGGTCGGTGCGCTGGCTGTTGCGCAACCGCCGTGCGGAGCTCAGCATCCAGCACCATATGGAGCGCTTTGCCGACAGCGTCTGGGCGATTACCGCCGGCTTGCCCGAGTATCTTGGTGACCAGGCCAAAACTACCTGGGAAAAACGACATCAGGCCCTGGTGGATGCAGGTCTGCCTTCAGAGCTGGCCTCCGTGGTGTCGGGCACAGGCCACCTGTATTCGTCTCTCGGCATAATAGAAGCCCACGAAGCCTCCGGTATGCCACTGAAAACCGTTGCCAATCTTTATTATGAGCTGGGTGATCGTCTGGATCTGAACTGGTTTGCCAGCGCCATTGCCGCTCTCACACCTGCATCCCATTGGCAGGCACTGGCCAGGGAGAGTTTCCGTGAGGACCTGGACTGGCAGCAGCGGGCGCTGACCACCGGTGTACTGAAACTGGCGGAGAAACCAGAAGACGTCCCTGCCTGCGTGGAGAGTTGGCTGTCGCGCCATCAGCAGATGATCGATCGCTGGAAATCCATGCTGTCGGAGCTCAAGGGAGTGCGGGAGCCGGAATACGCCATGTTCTCGGTGGCCCTGCGCGAATTGCTGGATCTGGCCCAGAGTACAATGCACCAGCCACACGCTGAGGCAGAGGTTGAGACCAACTGAGTATTGCTTTGAAATCCGCATTCCCGTTCAATCGATGATCGGGAATCATCAAACGGAGTGGGATAATGGGTCAGCTTGACCATCTTCTGGAAAAAAACCGGGCCTGGGCGGATGGCATCAAGGCCCAGGATCCGCAGTTTTTCCACCGCCTGTCGAATCAGCAGGCACCGGAATACCTATGGATCGGCTGTGCGGACAGTCGCGTACCGGCCAACCAGATCGTCGATCTTCTGCCCGGGGAACTGTTTGTTCACCGGAACGTGGCCAACGTGGTTGTCCACACGGATTTTAACTGTCTGTCGGTACTGCAGTTCGCCATTGAAGTGCTGAAGGTGAAACACGTTCTGGTGGTTGGTCACTATGGTTGTGGCGGTGTGAGAGCGGCATTGCTCAATGAAGGGTTTGGGCTGATCAGCAACTGGCTTCGCCACGTTCAGGATGTCCGTGATCGGCACCAGCAGGTACTGGATGATCTGCCAAGCGTCCAGGACCGGGTCGATCGTCTGTGTGAGCTCAATGTCGTTGAGCAGGTAGGGCACGTGTGCCAGAACAACATTGTTCAGGAAGCCTGGAAGCGGGGCCAGCCGCTCACGGTCCATGGCTTTGTCTACGATGTGGCTGACGGGGTTCTCCGGGATATGGGGCTGTCGGTCGCCAGCGAGGAGGATCGTGAACAGGTCAGGCAGAACAGTATCGACGAGTTGGTACAGAGACCGGTACGCTCGGGGCGTCAGAAAAGCGTCCAGCAAAGAATGTAAAATTGCGTCAAAAATTCGTGATGAGCGTCACTTCCTGACCCTCGGCGTCATCACAGTTGGTCACCTCCCGCTTTGCTAGAGTAGATCCTGCAGTAAGCGAGGAGGTAGACCATGAAAGAACTGATGCAAAAAGCCCTGACAGCCCTGAACCAGCGTAAAGACGTTACTGTCGACCCGGAGCAACGGGGTCGGGGGCGGAAACCTTCTGATGCCAGCCAGCCGGAAGACTGGGGTATGTCTCCTGAAGATGCCTTGAGGGTTGGTACGGTTGCACGCTACAAGTGACTGAGTTTGCCATGGTATTTACCCTCTGAAAGCCCTCCGGTCTCCACCTTGCAGGGGAGACGCGAGGGCTCATTCCGTTTAGAGTATCCCGTTTCCGAACCATCCACGCGGGAACAGCCAATCAATGTCATTGCCCAACTCCCATGAAGTCCTGTTGCGAAACCGCCACCTCTTGCGGGGTCGGGTGGCCCTGCTGGGCGTAGCCGCCAATGGGCTGCTGGCCGATCTGCCTGCCGGCGGTATGGCCATGAGTGAGCATGCCGGTGTCTGTGTCGCGCTTGCCGGGAACGAGGGTTGGCAGATCTGTTTCGGCTATGACGATCCGGCACTGGCAGCCGGCATCTTTGACACCCTGGTTGTGTTTCTGCCCAAGGCCCGGGCAGAGCTTGATCTGCGCCTTGCCCTGGCACGCTGGCTGGCAGCGCAGGGCGCCCGGCTGGTGCTTGTTGGAGAGAAAAAAGAAGGCATTGCCGGGGCTGTTAAACAGCTCAAGGCCGTGGCGCCGCAAGCGACCAAGATTGACAGTGCCAGACATTGCCAGGTCTGGTGTGCCGAGCCTATCGAACCGCTGCCCGAATTCTCGCTTCAGCAATGGATGACCTGGACGGGCATTGAATGCAAATCGGTGCGCCTGGAAGTTGCCGGGCTGCCGGGCATTTTCAGCCTCGGCGAGCTGGATGAGGGCACTCGCATGCTGCTGGAGACGCTTGACGAGAATCCATTGCGCCCCGGCTCTGTCCTGGATTTCGCCTGTGGCGCGGGTGTCCTTGGTACCTGGCTGCATCGCTGGCATGAGCAGCAGAACCAACCCGCGGTAACGGTCGACGGAATCGACGTTCAGTCCCAGGCGGTTATCTGTGCCCGGGCCACCTATGAGCGCAACGGTGTTTCCGGGCGCATTCTGGCGTCGGATGGCCTATCTGAGGTCGAAGGCACCTGGCCCGTTATTCTGAGCAACCCCCCATTTCATACCGGAGTCAGAACCGATCTGTCGATGACCGAAGGCTTTCTTCGAGAGGTGGTGCGTCATCTGGCGCCGGGTGGTGAGGTGCGCCTGGTGGCGAACAGCTTTTTGCCATATGAGCCTTTGATGAAACGCTGCATCGGCCCGGTTGAGCGCCTGCGGGAGGATCGACGATTTACCGTCTATCGCGCGTTTCGTCGTTCCTGAACGCAAAAAAAAGCCCCTGGGGTGAGGGGCAAGAGGTTCGCGTCCAGAACAACGGAGCCAACCGGAAAAGGGATGTTCAGCGTGAACACCTTCCACGTTAGGGTTAATTTCTAGAATAAACAGCCTAGAATGGCGCTTTTGTGACAAAAAGCCTCCAGGATGCCCGAAATGACAACTGCTGAACTCGTTTTCTCTCAGGGCAGGCTGACCCTAAGCCGCCCGGGTACCGGTGATCCGACTCTGAGGGCGTGGGATGCAGCGGACGAGCTGCTGCTGGAGGCTGCTCTTGATTCCGCAGCCGGTTTTGATGAGCCCCGGGTCCTGATAGTGGATGATCAGTTCGGGGCACTTGCATTGGGTCTCTCTCGGTTTTCTCCCACCATCGTTGCCGACAGCGCTGTGTTGCCAGGCGCGTTGGCAAATAATGTCGCATTGAATCCCGCATTTCCTGCAGCAGAGCCGGTTTATAGCTGGATCAATCCGCCGGCGGGCCCATTCGACCTGGTGGTATTGAGAATACCGCGCCAGGCTGACTATCTGGCCTGGTTGCTGCGCTGGCTCAACAGCGTGATGGCGGATTCCGGTGTCTTGCTGGCAGGAGGAATGATCAAGCATCTGCCGGCGAAAAGTGTCGAGGTGTTTGCCGGGGCGGTGCAGACGGAGCAGGTTTTGCCTGCGCGAAAAAAGGCCCGGGCAATTCGTTGCCGGAAAGGTACTGCGAATCTGGCGGGCTGGTCAGGTACCTGGAAGGGGTATGCAGTAAACGGTCGGAACGGCGCTGTGGAAGTCGAGGCATTGCCCGCGGTATTCGCCAGGGAAAAACTGGATATCGGTAGCCGCTTACTTCTGCCCCATGTGGCGAAAGCGGTAACGACTTTACAGGCAGGCGACTCTGTACTGGATCTGGCCTGTGGCAATGGTGTGCTGGGTCTGGCGGTGCTGGCGGAAAGAGAAGACTTACAGTTGGGTTTCAGCGACGTTTCAAGCCAGGCTGTGCTCAGTGCCCGCCGTAATGTTGAGCAGGCGTTCCCGGAGGCCAACGCAATTTTCTCTCACTGCGACGGCATTGATGCAGTTTCGGACGCTTGCGATCTGATTCTGCTGAATCCGCCGTTCCATGAGGGCGGTGTGGTCGGTGACCATATTGCCCTGCGGTTGTTTGAGCAGGCCTCTCAACACCTCAAACCAGGTGGTCACTTGCTCATGGTGGGAAATCGCCACCTGGGTTATCACCGAAGCCTTCTGCGCTATTTTTCTTTGGTAGAACAGCTGGATGCCAGCCCCAAGTTCGTGGTGTTCCGGGCCGGCAACCGCTGAAGGGCCACATGAGTTAAAGCGTCGGGGCCGGGCGGTCGTAACCCATACGGGCCAGGGTGTCGACGATGGTCTGGGTCTGGCTGTCTATTTCGATGTTCACACGCTGACCTTCGTCAGAGGTGCCAAAGGTCGTGGCCCTCAGTGTCTCCGGAATCAGATGGACATTGAACCGGTTACCTCGAACTTCGCCGATGGTAAGGCTGGCGCCGTTGATGGCGATGTAGCCTTTGGGAAAAATATAGCGTGTCCATTCGTCGGGCACTTCAAACCAGAGGGTGACGTTGTTCTCCGGTCTCAGGATTTCGACAATCCGGGCTGTCGTATGAATATGCCCTGACAGCAAATGGCCGCCAATTTCATCCCCGATCCGGGCGGCCCGTTCGAAATTGACCTGGTCTCCGGTTTTCAGGTCCCCCAGCGTGGTCAGTCTCAGGGTTTCCTGCATGGCATCGAAATAAAGCACGCTGTCGTCCTGGCGTGTAACGGTCAGGCAGGTGCCGTTGATTGCCACCGAAGCGCCAATGGACACCCCGCCGGCTTTGTCTGCTGGCAGCCGAATAGCAAAAGTGCTCAGTCCGGGCTCGGCAGTGACGTCTTCGATGGTTGCAATGCCCTGGACAATGCCTGTGAACATAATCCTGACCTCGTTTGGTGTGGTATGCGGTTGCCTTTCCGGCAGGACAGCAAGGATAGCGAGCGGACTCATCAATGCCAAGGTGGAGCAGGGGGAATTCAAGTATCTGATGCGACGGTCGATACCTGTTTAAACCCCTGAATCCGGACGATCTGCCATGGCTGAAAATCAGAGAAAGGCTGCTACCCAGGCGAACGCGCCGACGCAGGCACCGGTGCTGAGGCCGGGCCGGGCGGCCGATCCGGTGCCAGCGCCCATAACGGCGGATGCCCCGGCTTCGGCACCGGCATCAACCAGCCAGGCTGCAGAAACAGCACCAGCCGATCAGGTTCCGGACACCGGTCAAGAGCCGGATAAATCGTCGGGCAGTGAGGGCTTCCGAAATGAGGGCAGTAGCGGGACCGAGAGGGTGTTGGCCGAATCCCGGCAACGCAAACTCCGGTTGATGCTGCGACAGTGCGACCGGGTGCTGCTGATGGACTTCGACCTGCTGGCCATGAACGGTTGGCCGGACAACTTTACAATGGCCGAGGCGCGTCGGGGTCGGGACCTCTGGTTGTTCAGTGCCTTGATCGCCGCAGCCATCTTTCTGAGCGGTCTGACCGGGTTTGTGCCGGCATGGATAGCAGGCGGCGGCTTTGGCGCCTTTGTGATCATTCTGTTGCTGGGAATACCGGCGGTACGCAGAATCTACACCAGCAAACCCTCGTATCTTGATCTGATCATGACACGCCAGCGGATGCTCCGGGAGGCAAGGCAGCACGTTGCCCATCTGGAGGGCTCGGATGGCCTGATCTGGCAATGCGCCAGGATGGCGGATTTCAACCCTGCGCTGAAGAATACCCGGTTCAGTCATCTTCTGAGGTTGTCCGAGAATCGCATCCTGTCCCGGCAGTTGACACGTCGGGAGCATGTGCGTCTTTACCTGATCTACCTGCTGGAAGCAGAGAAAGCGTACAGCCGTGTTCAGAAAGCTTTTTTCGAGGGCAACCAGGAAGCGATTGATCAGGGGTGGGAGGAAGTGGCAGCAGAGCCTGAGCCCAGAACTTGACAGCGATGCGCTTCAAACGTATGTTTCAAACAGACGTTTGCTAGAGGCATTGATAACAAAATGGCGCAGTCTGATACCGTTGACCGGATTCTCGATGCAGCCGAAGAGCTGTTCGCCGACCGGGGTTTTTCGGAAACCTCGCTCCGAATGATTACCAGTAAGGCTAAAGTAAATCTGGCCGCTGTCAATTACCACTTTGGTTCAAAGAACGCCCTGATCCACGCCGTTTTCGCGCGTTTTCTTACGCCGTTTTCAGCAACGCTGGAGAACGCCTTTGATCAGCTTGAGGAACGGTGTGACGGTAAGCCGCCAACACTGAATCAGACACTCTGGGCGCTTACGGAAAGCGCGGTGCGAATGCCCCAGCGCAACGAGAAGGGTATCTCTATCTTCATGCGCCTGCTCGGGCTTGCCTACACCCAGTCCCAGGGGCATTTACGCAAGTTCCTGGAGCAGGAATACAGCGAGCCCTTCAGCCGTTTCATGCGGCTGCTCAAGGAAGCGACCCCGCAGCTGTCCTCGGTGGATCGATACTGGCGCATCCAGTTCATGTTGGGGGCAACGGCGTTTACCATGTCCAGCAGCGATGCCTTGAGGGATATCCTTCAGAACAAGTTGGGCGTGGAAACCACTGTTCAGGAAATTGCCGCCCGACTGGTTCCCTTCCTGGCCGCCGGCATGCAGGCAGAAGACGCCATGCTGATTCCGCCGGCCGGCAGCAAGGTCTCGGTTGCCTGAGTTCCTCTCTCTCGGTTAGGCTTCCCCTAGAACCTCCACGGGAGCCTGACCGGTTTTGACGCATCCTGCATCACTCCGCATCGACATTGATCTGACCCTCCAGTGCCTGCGGCTTGAAACCGAAGGCGGAGAACTTGTTGCCTCCTATCCGGTTTCCACCGGGCTTAACGGGCCGGGTGAGAGCGATGGCAGTGGCTGTACCCCACGAGGCGAGCACTATATTCGCGCGAGTATTGGCGCCGGACTTCCGGTGGGAACGGTATTTCGTGCCCGGCGCCCGACAGGCGAAACCTATAGCTCCGAACTTGCCCGGCAAAACCCCGGCCGTGACTGGATACTGAGCCGGATTCTCTGGTTATGCGGCCGTGAGTGGGGCAGAAACAGGGGGCCGGGTGTCGATACTTTCCGCCGCTTCATATACATTCACGGCACACCGGACAGCGAGCCTATGGGAGTGCCGCTGTCCCATGGCTGTGTGCGGATGCGTAATGAAGACATTATTGATCTGTTTGATCGCGTCGGTCCGGGAACAGCTGTTTCCATTCGATAAACCTGAAGATACCAGAGGGATCCGATGATCGGGGATGTTATGGCCGTGGTGAATGGCTGGATCGAGAATTTCGGGCTTCTTTCGGAAGCCTGGCGCGTCGGGATTGTCGTGTTTGCGCTGGTTTTCGGAACGGCCACGGTGGCGTACATCGCCAGCCACATCATCGGCGCTCTGGAGCGCAAGTTCAGTCAAACCAAAAACCTCTGGGACGATGCGTTATTGCATGCAGCCCGCAAGCCGGCCGTGGCGTTCGTCTGGCTTCAGGGCGTGTACTGGGCTGCGGAGGTAGCTCACAAATACTCGGACGCAGAGATTTTCAAGGCCAATGAGTCTGTTCTGCAGATCGGTTTCATCTTCGTCCTGGTGTGGGCGGTTTTGCGACTGATCAAGGAAGCAGAGGGGATTCTGGTTTCTCCTCTGAAAATGAAGCAGCCCATGGATTACACCACCGTCAATGCGGTGAGCAAGCTGTCCAGGGCCGTAGTCATTATTACTGCAGTGCTGATTTCGATGCAGTCCATGGGCTATAGCATTTCCGGGGTGTTGGCGTTCGGCGGCGTAGGCGGTATCGCTGTCGGCTTTGCCGCCAAGGATCTTCTGGCCAACTTTTTCGGCGGCTTTATCATCCACCTGGATCGGCCGTTCAAGGTCGGGGACTGGGTGCGGTCGCCGGACCGGAACATTGAGGGCACGGTCGAGCATATCGGCTGGCGCCTGACCACAATCCGCACCTTCGACAAGCGTCCGCTTTATGTGCCGAATGCGGCGTTCACCACCATCGCGGTGGAAAACCCCTCCCGAATGACCAATCGCCGGATCTATGAAACGATTGGCATCCGATATGCCGATGTCGGGCAGATGGCAAGTATTGTTGACGACATCAAGGCCATGCTGCAGCAGCATGAGGACATCGACAGCGACCAGACCCTGATTGTGAACTTCCTGGCGTTCAATGCGTCGTCTCTGGATATCATGGTGTACACCTTCACCAAAACCACCCAATGGGTGCCATTCCATGAGGTGAAGCAGGACGTGCTGTTGAAAATCAGCGACATTATTGAGGGTTACGGTGCCGAAGTGGCTTTCCCGACCCGTACCCTGCATCTTCCGGACGGCGTGCGGCTGTCCGGATCGCAGTCAGATGAATCATCGGATAAGAACGCGGAAGCTGCTTCCGGTAAGAATGCGGAGAAGTCGCAGAATCGTCAGACAACCGGAGATGTGGAAGACTCAGGAGATTCAGAATGACGTCACCGGAGAAAATGCACCCTGTTGGTATCATTGGTGGCACCGGCTTGACCACGCTGTCAGGCCTGGAAATTACCAATGAAAAGCAGGTTGGAACACCATGGGGAAATCCATCTGCGCCACTGGTAGAGGGGCTACTTGGCGATCAGCCGGTTATCTTCCTGTCGCGCCATGGTAATCCGCACCGTATTCCACCCCATCAGGTGAACTATCGGGCGAATCTCAAGGCTCTCTATGATGCTGGCGTCAGAACGGTAGTCGGTGTCAACGCCGTCGGTGGGATCCACCCGGAGATGGGGCCCGCCCAAGTCGTTATTCCCGACCAGATTATTGATTACACCTGGGGTCGTGCCAGCACCTTCTTTGAGGGTGAGCTGGACTCGGTGACCCACATTGATTTCACCTGGCCTTACGATGAGAGTGCGCGCCAGATTCTTATTGATTCTGCCGGTGCCGAGGAAGTGCCGTTTTCGGGTTTTGGGGTGTATGGCGCAACCCAGGGGCCGAGGCTGGAAACCGCGGCGGAGATTATCCGGATGGAGCGTGAAGGCTGTGATCTTGTGGGCATGACCGGTATGCCGGAAGCGGCTCTCGCAGCAGAACTGGGTATGCGCTATGTCTGTCTCGGGCTGGTGGTAAACTGGGCGGCCGGCAAATCCGACCACATTATCACCATGGAGGAGATTGAGGCGGCCATCGAGCAGGGAATGTCCGGTGTCAAACGGATTCTTGAGGTCTCAATGGCCGGCCTTGGTGTGCTTACTCCGTTGCCTCAATCTTCTTGAAGAACACCAGCACGCCGATAGTGGGGGAGTCCAGGAAATGGATTTCCTCACTGCGCATCCGGCGGGTTTCCCGGATCCAGGTCAATAGCTCAAGCGGGGCAGGCTCAGCCAGGACAGGAAGTTGCTGAGCTGCAGATTCACCGGTTGTCGCTGCGGCGGCCGTATCCTGAGTGCCAGACGCTTCTGTGGGTGAGGGCGTCTCCTGGGGCGTTCCAGTCGCAGCGTCTGCAGGCAGCGCTGGAGCGTCTTCCGCCAACTGCCAGTGGTTGAGGTCAACATTGACGTGCAGGTAGCGCTGCCGGTCGATGGTGATGTGGCCCTCCACCTCGCGAGTTCGAGCTCCTTCGATCCAGTCGCCCGTCTCAATCCTTAAAGGGGTGCCCTCGTAATCCGGTGGGAACGCCTCGTACCAACCCGCAGCGACGAGCACCCGGTACCGGCCGCTGCGCTCAAGTCGTGCCGCGGCGCTGGCAAGATGAAGATCCTGCCGGGGCGCCAGTTCCAGGGTGGTTTGCATGGTGCCATCTTCAAGCGCTGACCAAAGAATCTCCTCTGTTTCCGTCGGCTCATCTACCGTGCGGCCAGACATTCGCTCATTCACGGCCTCGGGCTCAATGATTCGCTCAAGAATCACGAACTCGGCGCGGTAGTAGTCGTCGGGAATGGGGGTGCCGGGCTCAAGGGGCAGTGCTGCCCGGCCGGGCTGCTGGGCAGCCGTTGTGGCTGCGAAGCTCAGCAGGAGGGCGGCCAGGAAGGCCCGGGTCGGGTATCGGCACCAGCGAATTCCGTCAATCTGCAAGGGTCGTACTCCACATGTTGGTCGGCTATTCATGAGCCGGACGCGTCACTTTTTGCAGGCTCCAGCTCGCCAAGCATCCGGGAAATGCCGTCGAGTTTACCACCGGTTGTCGCATCCTTCAGCCGAAAACGGAAGCTGTTGGCACCTTCGAGCCGGTATTGGTCCGGTGAGGATTGCACTTTTTTAACCAGAACCAGAGGGTCCACCGGTGTCGAGCTGCCAAACTCGAGCCGCGCCCATTCCTTGCCGGCGTCCACTTTTACGATGCCCAGGGCTTCCGCGCGAAGACGTAGCTCGGTCTGGCGGATCAGGTTCTTTGCCGGATCCGGTAACAAACCGAACCGGTCAATCATTTCAACCTGAAGTTCTTTTAATGCGTCCGGACTGTCAACGCTGGCAATCCGCTTGTAAAGCATCAGGCGGTTATGGACATCCGGCAGGTAATCCTCGGGAATCAGTGCCGGGATTCTCAGGTTCATTTCCGTGCCGTGGCTCAGGGGCAGGTCGGCGTTGGGTGTTCGGCCTTCCCGGATGGCTTTGACGGCTTCGTCCAACAGCTGCATATAAAGAGTAAAGCCGATGCTCTCGATTTGCCCACTCTGTTCTTCACCCAGCAACTCGCCCGCGCCCCGGATTTCCAGATCGTGGGTGGCCAGCATAAAGCCGGCGCCAAGGTCCTGGGCCTCCGAGATGGCGTCCAGCCGCTTTTTTGCGTCCGCCGTAATCGATTTCGGCGGTGGTGTTAGGAGGTACGCATAGGCCTGGTGGTGAGACCGGCCCACGCGGCCCCGAAGCTGATGCAGCTGAGCCAGGCCGAATTTGTCGGCTCGCTCGATAATGATGGTGTTGGCGCTGGGAACGTCGATGCCGGTTTCAATGATGGTTGTGCACACAAGGACATTGAAGCGCTTGTGGTAGAAGTCCGACATGATCTTTTCCAGATCCCGCTCCCGCATCTGGCCATGGGCTACACCCACCCGGGCTTCGGGAATCAGTGATCGGAGATCCTCGGCCGTTTTCTCGATAGTTGCCACATCGTTATGGAGGAAATAGACCTGACCGCCACGGAGGATTTCCCGCAAAATGGCTTCCTTGACCATGGCATTGTCTTTCTGGCGAACGAAAGTCTTCACCGAGAGTCGCCGTGCCGGTGGTGTTGCAATAATAGAAAGATCTCTCAGGTGCCCCATGGCCATGTTCAGGGTCCGCGGAATCGGAGTTGCGGTCAGGTTGAGCATGTCCACTTCTGCCCGCAGCGCCTTCAGCCTTTCCTTTTGCTGTACGCCAAAACGGTGCTCTTCATCGATGATGACCAGACCCAGATTCTTGAACTTGATGTCGCCCTGAAGCAGTTTGTGTGTGCCGATGACGATGTCTGCCTTGCCATTCTCAACAGCCTCCAGAGATTTGCTGGTCTGGCCGGCGGTGCGGAACCGACTCAGCAGCTCGACCTGTACCGGGGTATCGGAGAAGCGATCCCGGAACGATTCGTAGTGCTGTTGGGCCAGCAGGGTAGTGGGGACTAGTACAGCCACCTGTTTGCCGGACCAGGTCGCCATGAACGCCGCGCGCATGGCGACCTCGGTCTTGCCGAAACCCACATCGCCGCATACCAGGCGGTCCATCGGTCGCTCACTGGTCATGTCCTCGAACACGGACTGAATGGCGACCTGCTGGTCCGGCGTTTCCTCGAACGGGAAGCCGGCGGCAAAGGCGCGGTAGGCCTCCTTCGGATCCTCGAAGCTGAAGCCTTTGCGTGCCTCCCGGCGGGCGTACACGTCCAGTAGCTCGGCGGCGGTATCGCGGATTTTCTCGAGGGCTTTCTGTTTGGCGGTGCTCCAGCGATCCGTGCCGAGTTTATGCAGCGGTGCATGCTCGGTGTCATTGCCGGCATAGCGGGAAATCAAATGCAGGCTGGACACTGGCACGTAGAGCTTGGAGCCGCCGGCGTACTCAAGCATCAGAAATTCGCTGGCTTCGCCTTCAACGGTAATGGTTTCCAGGCCACGGTAGCGGCCCACGCCGTGGTCAATGTGGACCACGGGCGCGCCGATCCTCAATTCCGACAGGTCCCGGAAACCGGCATCGTCGGTTTCGGTGGGTTTTTCACGGCGACGGCGCTGCAGAACCCGCTCTCCGAACAGGGCCGTTTCGGTAATCAGGGCAACGGAATGCTCGGGTAGCACGAGGCCTTGCTCCATCGGAGCGATGGTGATGGCCAGCGGGCTCTCTTTATTTTCGAGGAAGGCCTGCCAACCAGAGAGGGTTTTCAGCTCAAGGCCTTGTTCGCCAAGGTTCTCCATCAGGGCTTCTCGTCGACCGGAGGACTCGGCGCAGATCAATACGTGGCCGTCGAACTCGCCTAGAAAACGCTTGAGACGACCGGCAGGATCTGCGGCCCGACCATCCATTGCGATATCCGGCAGGATTCTTGTGGGGCAATTCACCGATCCGGCGGATTCGTGGATTTCTGAGGAGACTGTCACCCTGGGGAAAGCTTTCAGGTGTCCGAACAGCTCTTCCTGCTGCAGAAACAGACGGGTCGGCGGCAGAATCGGCCGCAGGCGATCGTGGCGCCGGTCCTCGTACCGGTTGCGGGTTTCGCTGTCAAAATGGCTGACCGCATCGTTCAGTCCGTCGGCAGTAAAAACATGGGTCGCCCCCGGCAGGTAGTTAAACAGGGTTGCCGTCTCGTCGAAGAACAGGGGCAGGTAGTACTCGATCCCCGGCGGAGTGATGCCGTGTGTTACGTCCTGGTATATGGGCGTGTCCTTGTCGGCATCCGGGAACTGTTCGAACCAGCGGCTGCGGAAGCCGGAACGCGCCTCTTTATGCCAGGGGAATTCGAAAGCGGGTAGCAACTCGATACGGTCAATGCGGTCGATCGAACGTTGGGTGTCGGGATCAAAGGTCCGGAGCGTTTCGATCTCATCATCGAACAGGTCAATCCGGTAGGGCTGGCTGGCCCCCATGGGGAAGATGTCGAGTATGGCGCCGCGGACCGCGTATTCGCCGTGTTCGTAAACGTTCTCGGCATGCCGGTAACCTGCGGCCTCCAGCTGCATTCGCCAGTTCTCGATATCCAGGGACTGCCCCACTTCCAGTAGCAGAGTGTTGCCCTGCAGGTAGTTAACCGGTGGAAGCCTGTGCATAAGCGTTCTTGCCGGAACCACCAATACGCCATGGCTGGTTGACGGCAAGCGGTGTAGTGTCCGGATTCGCCGGGAAATAATGTCCTGGTGGGGCGAAAACAGATCGTAGGGCAGGGTTTCCCAGTCTGGCAGTGAGAGCAGTTCCAGGCCGTCATCGCTGACGGCCGGGCCATCCTCTTCCGGGGGCAGACCGAGGAAGAAGCGCATGGCCTGTTCAAGGCGGATGGCATCGGCGGTGCTGCGGGTGATCACCAGAGTGAGGCCCTTGTGGGCGCGCGCACTCTCACAGATGGCCAGCGCGTCAGTGCTGCCGTGCAATTGGCCCCATGTCCTGTGGTCGGCCGGCCGGGTCGGGAATTCCGGGGCAATCATGGATGGGGGCGACGGGCGTGTGCTGGCACCTTGGCTCATGGGCGATCTGGTTCTCCTGATATGTATTTCCGGGCGGCGGTGTGGCGCGTATTCTAACGCTCGCGGTTGACACTGTCATGGCGCCGATATTCGGGGCGACGCTTGCTTTATAGACAGGCGGGACCTATACGAAGGTCATGGGCTGGCGTATTTGCGGTCGGCCGGATTAAGTTGGATAATGTGCGCCCCAATTTCCCAGTGCCAACTGCAGAGGTCCAAGCGTGAGTCACGAACAGATCAATCAGCACCTGTCCAACTGGACAGAAAGAGAATCCACCGCGGAAGCCATGATTCCGCTGATCGGCCGCCTCTACCGCAAGAACAATGTGGTTACTTCTGTATACGGTCGCGCCATTATCAACCAGTCGGTTATCGACATTATCCGCGCCCACCGTTTTGTGCGCCAGGTTGAAGACAGCGAGCTCTCTGTTCACGACACCCTGCCGATCCTCCAGGCCATGGACAAGCTTGATCTGGGCCGCGCCCATGTGGATATCGGCAAGCTGGCGGTCAAGTTCAAAGAGGAAGGCGGCGACCTGACCGAATTCCTGAAGCGCGAAATCGGGCCGGTTGTTGGGCAGTATGCCGCTCAGTCCGAAGAAGACGCTCATAACGACACCAAGGATGTCGTTCTCTACGGTTTCGGCCGTATCGGTCGTCTGCTGGCGCGTATCCTGATCGAGAAAGCCGGCGGCGGTAACAACCTGCGTCTGCGTGCGATTGTGGTTCGCCAGGGCGGTGCGGAAAACGATCTCGAGAAGCGCGCCAGTCTGCTTCGCCGTGATTCCGTACACGGTCCGTTCGATGGCACCATTACCGTTGATGAGAAGGAATCCGCCCTGATTGCCAACGGCAACTATATCAAGGTTATCTACTCTGATGGGCCGGACAAGGTGGATTACACCGATTACGGCATCAATAACGCTATCGTTATCGACAACACCGGTAAGTGGCGCGATGAGGCAGGCCTTGGTCTGCACCTCAAATCCAAGGGTGTCAGCCGCGTGATCCTGACCGCACCGGGCAAAGGCGATATCAAGAATATCGTTTATGGTATCAACAACGACTGGATTACCGACGAAGACAAGATCCTGTCAGCAGCCTCCTGTACCACCAATGCCATCACGCCCGTGCTTAAGGCGATTGAAGACGAGTATGGCATCGAAGACGGTCATGTTGAGACTGTCCACTCCTACACCAACGACCAGAACCTGATCGACAACTACCACAAGGGAAGCCGTCGCGGACGCAGTGCTGCCCTTAACATGGTAATTACCGAGACAGGCGCTGCCAAAGCCGTTGCCAAGGCGCTGCCGGTACTTAAAGGTAAGCTGACAGGCAACGCGATTCGGGTGCCGACGCCGAACGTTTCCATGGCGATTCTGAACCTCAACCTCAAGAAAGACGTTGATGTCGAAGGTGTGAACGACTATCTGCGGGATATGGCTCTGCATTCAGAGCTGCAAAAGCAGATCGACTTCGTGAATTCCCCGGAAGTGGTTTCCACCGACTTTGTCGGTTCCCGCCATGCCGGCATCGTTGATGCCCAGGCAACCATCGCTAGCGGCAAGCGCCTGATCCTGTACGTTTGGTACGACAATGAGTTCGGTTACAGCGCTCAGGTAATTCGTGTGGTCAACCAGATGGCCGGCGTAAGTTACCCGATCTTCCCCAAACGTGCGAGAGACTGAGCAGATCGTACCGATCCGGTGAAGTAACGGTTTCTAAAACCCCGATAGCGTTTGCTGTCGGGGTTTTTGTTTTTACGGCCAGCAAGCCGGGTCGTTTGGTTGTCGACGCTTAACCGGTTCTGGTTTCTGGTGGAAATAGGATTCCTTAATCTCTATAATTGGCGCGATTTTGGGTACGTCTGGCACTCCGTTTCTCATGGTTTTTCTGGGCCGCAGGTGTCGGACGTTACGAATCCATTGAAAAGTTTCTGATGATTGGATGAGGCTAATGATCAAGATCAAAAAAGGCCTGGATCTTCCCATCAGCGGCGCTCCCGAACAGACCATTACAGACGGCAAACCCGTTCGCCACGTGGCGTTGATCGGTTTTGACTACATCGGCATGAAGCCGACGATGGCTGTGAAAGAGGGGGACCGTGTCAAGCGCGGTACGCTGCTGTTCACGGACAAGAAGACCGAAGGCGTTCGTTATACGTCACCCGCCGCCGGCGTGGTGAAAGAGATTAACCGTGGTGAGCGTCGGGTATTCCAGTCGATCGTTATCGAAATCGATGGCGATGAGGCTGAGACCTTTGCCCGCTACACCGAAGCGGATCTTGCCGGCCTGGAACGCCAGCAGGTGGTTGATAATCTTGTGGAATCCGGTTTGTGGACGGCGTTCAAGACGCGCCCCTACAGCAAGGTTCCGGAGATCGACTCCGCCCCTCACTCCATTTTCGTGTCGGTTATGGACACCAATCCGTTGGCAGCGGACCCGACGGTGATCATTGGCGAGAACAGCCAGGCGTTTGAAAAAGGCCTTACGCTTCTCACCAAGCTTACCACGGGCAAAGTGTTTGTTACCGGCAAGCCCGGATCCAACGTGGCGGTACCCAAATCTGACGCTGTTGAGGTGCACCAGTTTGATGGCAAGCATCCGGCAGGCAACGTTGGTACCCACATCCATCATCTGGATCCGGTATCCGGCAGCAAGACGGTCTGGAGCATCAATTATCAGGATGTCATCGACATCGCCAAACTGTTCGAATCCGGAGAGGTTCCGGTGGAGCGTATTGTCGCGATTGGTGGCCCCAAGGCGCTGAAGCCTCGCCTGGTTCGTACCCGTCTGGGTGCCAGCCTCGAGGAACTTCTGGAGGGCGAAGTTGCCACAGACTGCGAGATCCGGGCGATTTCGGGCTCTGTTTTCGGTGGTCGTCGCGGCGATGGCCCCTGCGCCTACCTTGGACGGTTTGCCAACCAGGTATCCGTACTAGAAGAAGGCAACAAGCGCGAGTTCATGGGTTGGCTGTCTCCGGGCCCCAACAGATTCTCGGTGCTCAATATCTATCTGTCCAAGCTGACCAGTGGCAAGCTTTTCAACTTCACCACCACTACCAACGGTAGTGAGCGGGCAATGGTTCCGGTAGGAGCCTACGAGCAGATCATGCCTCTGGATATTCTCCCGACCCAGCTGCTGCGTTCGCTGATCGTCGGCGACACAGAGATGGCGCAGAAGCTTGGCGCGCTGGAGTTGGATGAAGAAGATCTGGCGCTGTGCACGTTTGTGTGCCCCGGCAAATATGAATACGGTCCGATTCTCCGCGAGAACCTGACCCGAATCGAGATCGAGGGCTAATACGATGGCTATCAGACAGTTTCTCGATGGAATCGAGCATCACTTTGAAAAGGGTGGCAAGTACGAGCGCTGGTACGCTCTGTATGAGGCCGTGGATACCATTTTCTACACTCCCGGCAAGGTAACCTCAACCACTGCCCATGTGCGTGACGGCGTTGACCTCAAGCGCATCATGATCACGGTGTGGTTGTGTACTTTCCCGGCGATGTTCTTCGGTATGTGGAACATCGGCTACCAGGCCAACAGTTTCCTGGCTTCCAATCCGGATGCCATGGTCGCTGACGGCGGCCTGCGGACTGCCTTTATTCAGGCACTTGCCATCACCGGTGCCGGTGCTGGTGTATGGGATAATTTCGTTTACGGCATGGCCTACTTCGTGCCCATTTACTTCGTGACCTTCGTGGTCGGTGGTTTCTGGGAAGTGCTGTTTGCCACCGTGCGTCGTCACGAAGTGAACGAAGGCTTCTTCGTTACATCGGTGCTCTTCGCACTGATCTGCCCGCCCACCATCCCGCTCTGGCAGGTGGCCCTGGGTATCACCTTCGGTGTGGTGATCGGTAAGGAAGTGTTTGGCGGTACCGGCAAGAACTTCCTGAACCCGGCCCTGACCGGTCGTGCGTTCCTGTACTTTGCCTATCCGGCCCAGATTTCCGGTGACACAGTGTGGACCGCGGTTGATGGGTTCAGTGGCGCCACGGCGTTGAGCTGGGCAGCAAGTGGCGGCCTGGAAGCCCTGGAAGCCCAAATTGGCTGGATGAGCGCATTTGTAGGTACGATTCAAGGTTCCATGGGTGAGACCTCAACGGTCGCGGTACTTATTGGCGGCCTGGTCCTGTTGGCCATGAAGATTGCCAGCTACCGGATTGTCGGTGGTGTTCTGATCGGTATGATCGGCATGTCCCTGCTGCTGAACATTATCGGGTCAGAAACCAATCCGATGTTTGCGATTCCGGCACACTGGCATCTGGTCATGGGCGGGTTCGCCTTCGGTATGATGTTCATGGCTACCGATCCTGTCTCCGCGGCGATGACCAATACCGGTCGCTGGTGCTTCGGCATACTGGTGGGCGTGATGACCGTCCTGATCCGCGTGATCAACCCCGCCTTCCCGGAAGGCATCATGCTGGCCATCCTGTTCGCTAACCTGTTCGCGCCGCTGATGGACCATTACGTGGTTCAGGCCAACATCAAACGGAGGCTTGCACGTGGCTAAAGCTAAAGAAACTGTCTCCCGCACGCTGGTCGTTGCGCTGGTGCTGAGTATCGTGTTCTCTGTCGTGGTATCCACGGCAGCAGTTCTGCTTCGCCCGGCCCAGATCCAGAACCAGAACCTGGATATCAAGACCAATATTCTGTCTGCGGCCGGCATGCTGGAATCTGGCTCCAGCGCTGAGCAGATCGAAGAGGCGTTCGCACGCTTTGACGTCCGGCTGGTCGATCTGGACACGGGTGAATTCGTCGAGCCTTCCGACGTGGGTGTCCAGGACCCCATGAAGTACGACATGTACAAGGCTGCTTCGGACCCCCAGATGTCCACCAACATTCCGTCTTCTGAAGACAAGGCCGGTATCAAGCGCCGTCCGAATGTTGCCAAGGTCTACACCATGAGTGAAAACGGCCAGATCAACCGCGTGGTTCTTCCGATCCACGGCTACGGGCTCTGGTCAACGCTGTATGGCTTCATTTCCCTTGAGGGCGATCTGAACACTATCGAGGGTCTCGGGTTCTATGCTCATGCAGAAACCCCCGGTCTTGGTGGTGAGGTGGACAACCCGCGCTGGAAACGCCAGTGGGTTGGCAAGGAGGTCTACAATGAAGACCGTTCCGAGCCTCAGGTGCGCCTGGTCAAGGGCGGTGTAAGCTCAGACGCCCAGGACAAGGAGCACAAGGTTGATGCTCTCTCTGGCGCGACGCTGACAAGCCGCGGTGTTGAGCAACTGGTCAACTACTGGATGGGCGACCGCGGGTACGCGCCGTTCCTGCAAAAACTTCGTGAAGGGGAGGTCTGATCATGGCAGATGCATCAGCCAAACAGGTTCTCTTCGAACCGATCTTCAGCAATAACCCGATTGCCCTGCAGATCCTGGGCATTTGTTCAGCGCTGGCGGTTACCACCAGCATGAACGTTACACTTGTTATGTGCGCGGCGGTTATTGCCGTTACCGCATTTTCGAACCTGGCAGTATCCCTGGTTCGCACCCAGATTCCGGGCAGCATCCGGATCATCGTGCAGATGACCATTATCGCCTCTCTGGTAATCGTGGTTGACCAGGTGCTCAAGGCCTATGCCTACGAGATTTCCAAGCAGCTCTCGGTGTTCGTTGGTCTGATTATCACCAACTGCATCGTTATGGGCCGCGCGGAAGGCTTCGCCATGAAGAACGGCCCCTGGCTGAGCTTCCTGGACGGCGTTGGTAACGGTCTGGGCTACTCCGTACTCCTGATCTTCGTTGCCTTCTTCCGCGAGCTTCTGGGTGCCGGCTCCCTGTTCGGTGTTTCCCTGATGCCGGTGGTCAACGAAGGTGGCTGGTACATTCCGAACGGTCTGTTGTTGCTGCCGCCGAGTGCGTTCTTCATTATCGGCCTGGCAATCTGGGGTCTGCGGACCTGGAAGCCGGAGCAGGTTGAAGAGCCGGACTATAAAATGTCCCGCCATGTTGCCAAGGAGGCCTTCTGATGGAACATTATATCAGCTTGATTCTGAAGGCTGTTTTCGTTGAAAACATGGCGCTGGCCTTCTTCCTGGGGATGTGCACCTTCCTGGCCATCTCGAAGAAGATCGAGGCCGCAACGGGCCTTGGCATTGCCGTCGTGGTTGTGCTCACTGTCACCGTTCCGGTGAACAACCTTCTGTACAACAGCATCCTGCGTGAAGGTGCCCTGGACTGGGCAGGTCTGCCGAACGTTGACCTGAGCTTTCTCGGATTGCTGACGTATATCGGTGTAATCGCGGCAATTGTCCAGATCATGGAAATGGTACTGGACAAGTATATCCCGGCGCTCTACGCCGCTCTGGGTGTGTTCCTGCCACTGATTACCGTGAACTGCGCCATTCTGGGTGCCTCGCTGTTCATGGTGGAGCGTGACTACACCTTTGGCGAGAGTGTGGTGTATGGCTTCGGCGCCGGCCTCGGCTGGGCCCTGGCAATCATTGCCCTGGCGGGGATTCGCGAGAAGCTGAAGTACAGTGACGTTCCGGAAGGCCTGCGCGGTCTGGGTATCACCTTCATTACTGTTGGTCTGATGTCCCTGGGCTTCATGTCCTTCTCCGGCATCTCACTGTAACTCACCCGGTGATTCGGTTTAACGAAAAGGCGAGACCATGAATACAGAAATTATTCTCGGCGTGGTCATGTTCACCGTTATCGTTCTGGCCCTGGTCGCAGTGATTCTTGCGGCCCGGTCCAGGCTGGTAAGCACCGGTGATGTGACCATTGAGATCAACGATGATCCCGAACACACGCTGAAGACCGAAGCCGGCGGCAAGCTGCTCGGTACTCTGGCGAACAGTGGTATTTTCCTGTCATCTGCCTGTGGTGGCGGCGGTACCTGTGCGCAGTGCAAGTGCAAGGTCCTGGAAGGTGGCGGTGCCATGCTGCCTACGGAAAAGACCCACTTCACCAATCGTGAAGAGAAAGAGGGCTGGCGCCTGTCCTGCCAGGTTCCTGTAAAACAGGACATGAAGGTTGAAGTGCCGGAAGAGTTCTTCGGCGTCAAGAAGTGGGAATGCGAGGTTGTCTCCAACCACAACGTGGCCACCTTCATCAAGGAGCTGGTGCTCAAGCTGCCGGAAGGCGAGGAAGTTGACTTCCGGGCCGGCGGTTACGTCCAGCTCGAGTGTCCTCCCTACGAGATCGACTTCAAGGATTTCGATATCGAGGAAGAGTTCCACGAAGATTGGGACAAGCACAACATCTGGCGCTACAAGGCGGTCAACAAGGAAGAGACCATCCGGGCCTATTCCATGGCGAACTACCCGGAAGAGAAGGGTGTTCTCAAGTTCAACATCCGTATCGCCACACCGCCTCCAGGCACTGACCACAATCCGGGCATCATGTCGAGCTACGTGTTCAACCTGAAGCCGGGAGACAAGGTGACCGTGATGGGGCCGTTCGGTGAGTTCTTCGCCAAGAAGACTGACGCTGAAATGGTGTTTATCGGTGGTGGTGCCGGTATGGCGCCCATGCGGTCCCACATCTTCGATCAGCTCAAGCGCCTGAACTCCAAGCGCAAGATCAGCTTCTGGTACGGTGCCCGAAGCGTTCGAGAGATGTTCTACGTGGAAGATTTCGACGGGCTGCAGGAAGAGAACGACAACTTCGAGTGGCACGTTGCGCTTTCCGACGCGTTGCCCGAGGATAACTGGGAAGGGCCTACCGGCTTCATCCATAACGTGTTGTACGAAAACTATCTGAAGGACCACCCGGCTCCGGAAGACTGCGAGTACTACATGTGTGGGCCCCCAATCATGAACGCCTCCTGCATCAAGATGCTCAAGGATCTTGGTGTTGAGGATGAAAACATCATGCTGGATGACTTTGGAGGCTAAGCAGTCCTGATGACATCCCGCATGGTACGACCCGCCAGGGTGGCCCTGGCCAGCGCTTTTACAGCGCTGGTCTTTGCCGTTCTGGCGGGTTGTTCGTTTCAGCCAGAAGAAAAAATCTGGGAAATCTCCGGGCCTGTTTTCGGCACCAGTTATCACATTAATGTCGTATTGACCGAGGATCAGGCCAGGCTTGAAACTCTGGCCAGTGGCATTGACGAGGTGTTGGAAAGCGTTGACGCGTCAATGTCGACCTGGCGTGACGATTCGGAGCTGTCCCTTTTCAATCAACGGACCGACCAATCCGATTGGATTCCCGTCTCAGCCGGGTTGTTCGAGGTTCTCAAGAAAGCCCAAGAGATCTCGACGATGACCGGCGGCGCCTTTGATGTAACGATCGGGCCGGTTGTGAATCTGTGGGGGTTCGGGCCCCAGGCACGGCCGGAACAGATTCCGTCGGAAGAATCGCTTGCCAATGCTCTTGCCGCCACCGGCTTCGAAAAGCTCGATCTTCGGGCAGATCCGCCCGCGGTGCGTGCGACACCACCGCAATATGTGGATCTGTCGGCTATTGCCAAAGGTTATGGTGTGGACGCGGTAGCCCGCTTCCTGGAAAGTGAAGGCGTAGAGGCCTATCTGGTGGAGATCGGCGGAGAGGTTCGGGTCAATGGCCGAAAACCGGATGGCAGCACCTGGCGCCTGGCCATCGAACAGCCGGTGTCCGAGGGACGTGAGGTAAACCGGGTGGTGGCGCTGGAATCACGCGCTATGGCAACATCGGGCGATTATCGTAACTATTACGAATCGGAAGGGCGTCGCTATTCCCATACAATAGACCCTGCTACTGGTGAGCCGATTGCGCACAAGCTGGCATCGGTCACCGTTATCGCGGACGACTGTATGACGGCAGATGCTCTGGCGACTGGCTTTAATGTGATGGGCTACGAGCGGGCCAATGAGCTCGCGGTGAGGGAAAATATCCCGGCCTATTTTATTGTCAGGACGGAAGAAGGCTTCGAGACGCACCAGACGCCGGCTTTTTCGTCCTACGTGACTCAATGAGGGGAGGGCAACATGGGTACCTTTCTTTTGGTTTTGTTTATTGTAGTGCTGCTGGTTGCAGCCATGTCCATCGGCGTAATTCTGGGGCGCAAGCCCATCAGTGGAACCTGCGGCGGGATTGGCGCGCTCGGTATCAGCCAGTCCTGTGATATCTGCGGTGGTAATACCCAGAAGTGCGAAGAAGAAAACGAGCGGTTGGCCAACGAAGGTAAAGAGCCCGAGGCTCTGGCTTACGACGCCAGCAAGACCAGCAAGCACTGATCTGTTTCTGACAATTACAATCATCTTTTCACGACGTAGATAAGGAGTCACTGCGCGCATGGCAGAACATCATTACGACGTCGTCGTTATCGGCGCCGGTCCGTCCGGCGAAGGCGCGGCGATGAATGCGACGAAACACGGCAAGCGTGTCGCGATCATCGAGGATAAGCCTACCGTCGGCGGTAACTGCACTCACTGGGGTACCATCCCGTCCAAGGCACTGCGTCATTCCGTCAAACAGATCATTACCTTCAACACCAACCAGATGTTCCGGGACATTGGCGAGCCTCGCTGGTTCTCCTTCCCCCGTGTGCTTCAGAACGCCCAGAAGGTTATTGGCAAACAGGTTAAACTCCGGACCCAGTTCTATTCCCGTAATCGGGTCGATCTCATCAACGGTCGGGCCTTTTTCATCGACCAGAACCGTATTGAAGTCCGTGGCAGCAAGTCCTCGGAAACCCTGCATTTCAAACAGGCGATCATTGCGACCGGCTCCAGGCCCTATCTGCCGCCGGACGTGGATTTTCGCCACCACCGAATCTACAACTCAGACACCATTCTGAACCTTTCCCATACTCCGAGAACCCTGATTATCTATGGCGCTGGCGTTATTGGTTCAGAATATGCCTCGATTTTTGCCGGGTTGGGCGTGAAAGTGGATCTGATCAACCCGGGTAGCCGGCTGTTGTCCTTCCTGGATGACGAGATCTCGGACGCCCTGAGTTACCACCTGCGCAATAACGGTGTTCTGGTACGCCACAACGAGCAGTATGAGTCGGTTGTGGGTGATGATCATGGTGTAGTGCTGTCGCTACAGTCCGGCAAGAAAATCCGCGCAGATGCATTCCTGTGGTGCAACGGGCGCAGTGGCAACACTGAGAAGCTGGGTCTGGAGAATATTGGTCTGGTGCCCAACGGCCGCGGCCAACTGGCCGTCGACGCGCATTACCGCACCGAGGTGGAAAACATCTACGCTGCGGGCGATGTAATCGGCTGGCCGAGTCTGGCAAGTGCCGCCTACGACCAGGGCCGCTCGGCATCCTCGGATATCGTTGACGATGAGTACTTCCGCTTTGTGTCAGATGTGCCGACCGGGATCTACACCATTCCGGAAATCAGTTCCGTTGGCAAAACCGAGCGTGAATTGACCGAAGCCAAGGTGCCCTACGAGGTTGGACAGGCGTTCTTCAAGGATCTTGCCCGTGCGCAGATCACCGGAGAAGCGGTAGGCATGCTGAAAATCCTGTTCCATCGGGAGACCCGCCAGATTCTGGGTATCCACTGTTTCGGTGACCAGGCGGCAGAAATCGTCCACATCGGCCAGGCCATAATGAATCAGCAAGGGGAGGCTAACTCTCTGAACTACTTCATTAACACCACGTTCAACTACCCGACCATGGCGGAAGCCTACCGGGTTGCCGCATTGAATGGCCTGAACAGAATTTTCTAGGCTGTCTACGAAAAAGGGGCCAGATGAAAATGCTCATCTGACCCCTTTTTATTTTTCAATCTGCTGGTTTCAGCCCGCTGACATAGCCTCCTGGTTGGCCGACACGCCTTCGTGACTCTGTGGTAAAGACAGTGCCGATCTGGCCCGGTTATCAAAAAACATACGGGTGCTTGTCGGATAATCGGTAATGATGCTGTCCACCCCCATCTCTTCCAGTTGCAGCATGTCGTGAATCCGGTTCACCGTCCACGTAGACACATGCATTCCCCGGCGATGGGCCTGTTCAACCAGCGTTTTCGAGCAAAGCTTCCAGTTGATGCAGAGGTATTCGCAGCCAAGTCGGTTCGCCATGCTCAACGGTCGGGGAAACTTCCGTTCTGTGACCAGGCCAATGCGAATGTTCCTGTTTCGCCGCCGGATCTGTTTCAGAAACCAGGTGTCGGAAGAGGTTATGGCCACCGTCTGGTACAGGTTGCGGTGCTGTATAACCTCCGTCAGCCGATTGCTGAGAATATTCAGCCGCTGACGTGTGTCCTTCTTGACTTCCAGTTGCAGGTGTTCGAGGTCGTCGAACTGGTCCAGCAGGTCTTCCAGCGCGGGAATTCCGGTGGGTGTCGGCCAGGAGCTGGTGTTTCTGCGCGCATCCATGGCTGCCAGCTCGGCGGCGGTGTATTGGCTGATGCTGCCTTTCTGGCTGGTGGTGCGGTCTACTGAAAGGTCATGCACCAGAACCGGCTTGCCGTCCTTCGAAAGCACCAGGTCCAGCTCGAAATGCCGGATGCCATGCCGATAAGCATGAATAAAACCGGGAAGGGTGTTTTCTGGTGCCTCTCCCTTTGCGCCTCTGTGTCCGTAGACAATCATTCCGCTGTGTCATCCTTCAGCCGTTGGTAAATGGCCTGGCGCTTCTTCCAGGTGTCGTGGCAAAGGCGAATGTCTTCCAGATACGCCGGAAGTTCGTGCATGAGCAGCGCCTGGGGCCCATCCACAAGCGCTTTTTCCGGTTTGGGGTGGAAATCCACCAGCACCATGTTGGCACCGGCTATCACGCCCTGTGCCGTTGCGTGCATCACATCCAGAATGCCATCGGGAGACTGTTCGCGGCTGCCAACGGAGTGGGAGGGGTCTACACACACCGGCATACGGGTGAGGCGCTTGACTGCCGGAACATGGGCGAAATCCACCATGTTCCGGTGGGGTTGGCCGGCCTCGGTTTTCATACCCCTCAGGCAGAAGATCACGTTGGCGTTGCCTTCGCTGGCCAGATACTCGGCGGCGTTGAGGGACTCATTAAGAGTGATCCCGAACCCACGCTTGAGCAGTACCGGATAAGTGCTCTGGCGGCCAATGGCCTTCAGCAGTTCGAAGTTCTGGGTATTACGGGTGCCCACCTGCAGCATCACGCCGGTAGGGCGGCCGAGCTTTTCGAGGCAAGTGTCGATTTCCTCAATGTGGCTCTCGTGGGTGATTTCCATGGCGATTACCTTGATGCCATGCTTGCCCGCCTTCTCGAACACCCAGGGCAGGCAGCCCTTGCCGTGGCCCTGGAACGAGTAGGGGTTGGTGCGGGGCTTGTAAGCGCCCATTCGGGTGCACACCTCGCCATTGTCTTCCAGAGCCTGCATCATCATGTCGACATGCTCGGGCACATCGACGGCGCACAGGCCCGCAAAAATGTTCAGATTGGACTGATTAAACTCCACACCGTTGTAGGCGAAGCCGCTTTGCCGGCGATCATCCCGGTGGCGACCGAGAATGCGGTAGTCATCCGAGATGCGAATAGCCCGTTCAACCGCAGGTAGCGCCTCGATTTCTTCCTTGTTAAGGGGCTTGGTGTCCCCGAGAAGATAAATCTCGGTCAGCCTCTGGGTAGCACCTTGAACCTCATGAACCCGAACCGAGACGTTCGGAAGATTCTCGAGGTAGTGCATGGTCTGTCGGTATTCTTCGCTGTCCAGAGCGGTATTCGGATGAAGAATGGCTAACATACGGTCTCCTTTTAAGAACCGGCGTCCTCTGCCCGGTGCCGCGCCTGCATGAATTCCCGGTGATTAAGGTGCAGCAGGTCTGCCATGCGGCGAATAAGGTGTTCTTCGTACTTGTCGATGCGACCGTCCGCGAAGGCCACCCGCCAGATGCTCTCCAGCAGGGCCTGTTTGCCCTCCTGGTCCAGGCACTCGTTGATCTGCCCGGTAAACTCATAGAGCGACGTGGCATCGTCTGCGTGGCTCAGGGCATCCTGAAGAATCTCTTCGGCCTCTGCCCGGGTGACCTGGTGCGCTTTCACCGCGCCATCGACGATGGCCTGCAGCTCGCGCTCATCTTCATGCTGGTCGATCCGTGAAACCTGAACCATCAAGGCAGTTGCAGCCACGGCCAATTGATGAGAATCCGGTTTCTCGCTTTCAGCTTCCGGTGCTGCAAACAGTTTTTTCAGGCTTTCGATCATGATCGGACAGTCCTACTCCTGCGTTCGAATTCAGTTGAGCAGTCAGGCGGCCTTGGCCAGCTGCCGGACCCGGTTTTCCAGTTCTATCTGGTCAGCTGTGAACCGGCGAATGCCATCGGCCAGTTTCTCGGTGGCCATGGCGTCTTCATTGGATTCCCAGCGGAACAGCTTCTCGTCGATGGTGCCAAACTGATCCGGTGAGCTGGCGGTGTCGGCGACCAGTCGACGCGGCAGGTCACCCTGGTCGTCCTGCAACTCCTGCAGCAGGGCAGGGCTTATGGTGAGGCGGTCGCAGCCTGCCAGCATTTCGATTTCGCCGGTATTTCTGAAACTGGCTCCCATCACCACCGTGTTAAAGCCGTTGGCCTTGTAGTAATTGTAGATGCGGGAGACTGAAAGCACCCCTGGATCTTCTGCCGCCGGGTAGCTGTCTCGGCCAGTGCTGGCCAGGTGCCAGTCCAGAATCCGACCGACAAAGGGCGAAATCAGGAAGGCGCCGGCCTGGGCGCAGGCGGCAGCCTGGATGAAAGAAAACAGCAGCGTAAGGTTGCAGCGAATCCCTTCCTTCTCCAGTTGCTCGGCGGCACGGATGCCCTCCCAGGTGGAAGCAATCTTGATCAGCACCCGGCTGGTGTCGACACCTTGCTTGTCATACAGCTCAACCAGACGGCGAGCGCGCTCAAGAGTGCCGACAGTGTCGAAGGACAACCGGGCATCCACCTCGGTGGAAACTACCCCGGGAATGAGGTTCAGGATTTCACGGCCGGCAAGTACGGCCAGCATATCGGTGGCCATGGTCAGCTGCTCGGCGTCTGAGCCGCCATGCCTGCGTGCCTCGGCCACAGCCTTGTCCAGCATAGGGCGATACGCGTCAGAGGCGGCAGCCTTGAGCAGCAGGGATGGATTGGTGGTGGCATCTTCCGGCCGCCACTTTCCAATGGCTTCGATATCGCCGGTATCGGCCACTACTGTGGTCATGGTCTTCAGTTGGTCGAGCTTGCTGGTCATTCGTCCTGTCGTCCCGGTTGATCTGTTATTGGTGCGCCCGAATCCCGGGCGCTGGCTATATGCCTACAATAACGGGCCGCTCTGACAGGAACAAGACAACAAAAGGTATGGTAGCCATTGCCTGCGATTAAGCTTCGGCAATCTCCGGCGCCGCCGGCTCACGCACCTTTTCCAGAGCAGTCTCGATAACTTCCAGACCAGCGCCGGATTTATGGGCGTTTTCGCTGATATAGCGGCGGAACTGTCGTCCGCCAGGCTGGCCATGGAACAGGCCCAGAAGGTGTCTGGACATGTGGGTCAGGAATACGCCCCGCTCAAGCTCGCTCTGGATAAACGGAAGCATGGCCCGAAGCGCCTGATGCCGGCTCTGCACCGGCGCAGTCTGCCCGAAAAACTCCGAGTCAACGCCCGCCAGCAGCCAGGGGTTGTGGTACGCCTCCCGGCCCAGCATCACGCCGTCGGTGTGCCGAAGATGTTCGTGACACTCCTCGAAGGTCTTGATGCCGCCGTTGATGATGATCTCCAGGTGCGGGTATTTCGCTTTCAGCCGGTAAACCCAATCATATTTCAACGGCGGGACCTCCCTGTTCTCCTTGGGGCTCAGGCCCTCAAGAATCGCGATCCGGGCGTGCACGATAAACGTCCGGCAGCCAGCGTCCGACACTTTTTCCACGAATTCGCAGAGATCGTCCCAGGATTCACGGCCATCAATACCGATCCGGTGCTTAACGGTGACAGGCAGGTCGGTTGCCTCAATCATGGCACGTACACCCTCCGCCACCTTGTCCGGGTGGCCCATCAGGCAGGCGCCAATCATGTTGTTCTGAACCCGATCACTGGGGCAACCGACATTCAGGTTGACCTCATCAAACCCGTATTGCTGAGCCAGCCTGGCGCAGTGGGCAAGTTCGCCGGCATCGCTGCCGCCAAGCTGCAGGGCCAGCGGGTACTCTGCCTCGTCATGGCGCAGAAAACGTGCCGTATCGCCATGGATCAGCGCGCCGGTGGTTACCATTTCGGTGTAGAGCAGGGTATGCCTGCTAAGCTGGCGCGCCAGATAACGGTAATGACTGGTGGTCCAGTCCATCATCGGGGCCACGCAGAAGCGGCGGGAGAGGCCGGATTCGTTCATTGCGGCGGCGTGTGATGGTAGTGCTGGCATTACGGTTACCTGATTGACTGAAAAAATCGTGTACGACGTACGTTTCCGAGTGCGGGATAGTTTAACAGGGTTGGCCGGTTGATTTCCGTAGGGCTTTGGCGAAACGGCTAATCCAGGTCCTCGAGCAGCGCTTCGCAAACCGGAAATCGGGAGTGATCAAAGGAATCCGGATGGAGAAGGAAGTTACCCGCTGTCAGTCTCAAAACAAAGAAGAATGAGTCTCCCCCTGATCTTCCTAGAACACGCTCTGGAATGCTGGCATCACGGCGAACGACGGTGCCAGTAAACTGAACAGTTTGGTCTGCAAGAGGAAGGTTATCGTTCAGGATATCGATATCGAAAATTGAGCCATGAAAACCATGGCGCAACGCGAGAATGGCGTCCATGCCATCGCTCTCTGGTTCGGCCATAACAACGAACAGTTCGCTGTTGCGGGTAAGATCAAGAAGTTCACTGCTCCGAAGAGTCAATGCCTCTGTGCAATCTGGATAGATTTCCATATGCGCATTTAACCAGCCAGCGGAGCCAGTCGTTGAAAATGTCAGGAAGGTTGCCAGGAACGTTAAAAGTGCAGCGGCCTTTACAGGCCATGTATAGTTCATAACGCGTTCCTTGCGTTGGAGTTTGCAAACAAAAGGTGTGATAAACGCAATGTGCAGAAAACGTTGATCGGATTCATCTGGCAGTGATCTCGAAAGGAAAAGTAACCTTGATCAAATCCATATTCGTTACCGGTGCAGGTGCCGGAATTGGCCTGGAAACAGCGCGTCTGTTCGCCTCAAAAGGTTGGTTTGTCGGCGCAGCAGACCGGGATCAAAAAGCGCTCGAGAGTCTGCAGGCCGAGCTGGGTGAGAGAGTATGCTCTACTCATATCGTCGATGTGACTGATGAAAAGGCTGTCGCTGGGGCCCTGTCAGAATTCGCTGAATTAACCGGGGGAACCATCGATGCGCTGCACAACAACGCCGGCATTTTGAGAGTAGGTCCCTTTGAAAGCATTGATATTGCTGACCATCGCGCGATCGTTGAAATCAATGTGATTGGCCTGATGAATGTCCTGTACGCTGCCTTTCCTTACCTCAAGGCTGCCTCCGGTGCGGTGGTTGTGAACATGAGTTCGGCCTCAGCGGCATATGGAACTCCGGATTTCGCCTCCTATTCGGCCAGCAAGCACGCGGTTCGAGCCATGACAGAGGCCCTGGACATCGAATGGGAAGTGCATGGGATTCGCGTCTGCGACCTGATGCCGCCCTTTGTGAATACGGGGATGGTTCAGGCCAATGCCGGAGCGTCGCGTTTGTTCGATAGCCTGGGGGTTAACCTGGTGCCGTCTGAGGTTGCCGCTGAGGTCTGGAAGCAGGTGTGCTCACCGCAACTTCACAGGCCGGTTTCCAATCAGTTCAAAATCCTCTGGCCGATTGCCCGCTCGTCGCCGACGGCAGTGACTCGTGCCGTAATGAAAAAGCTGCGCCGGAGTTAATAACTATGCCCCTGATGGTACAGGCCCTTTTGCCCGTATTTGTGCTGATCATGCTCGGGCATGTGTTCCGCCGGATTGACTTTCCGGGTGGTGATTTCTGGCCTCAGGCGGAGCGGTTTACCTACTACGTGCTGTTCCCGGCCATGCTGGTTTTCAAGCTGGGGCAGGCCCGGTTGCCGGCCTCCGCCTATGGCGACATTGCCTTGCTGATCGGTACCATGCTGATTGCGATGACGCTGGTCCTGGCATTTGCACAGTGGTTCTGGCGCTGGTCTGGTCCGGTTTTCTCTTCCGTTTACCAGGGGAGTATCCGGTTCAATTCCTACGTGGGTCTGGCCGCGGGTGGCATGCTGCTGGGGGATCAGGGCCTTTCACTCACGGCGATTGCGGTGGCCATCATGGTGCCCTTGCTGAACCTGCTTTGCATACTGATGTTTTCGCTGGTGGCCACGGAAGGGCCGGTGAGGTTGGTGCCGGTTTTCAAGGCGATCGTGACCAATCCGCTGATTGTGGGCTCGGTGATTGGTGTTTTCTGGAGTTTCTTCGAAATCGGGTTTCATCCGCTGATCGGCGGTATTCTAGAGCCTCTCAGCAATCTGGCGTTGCCGATGGGGCTGATGACGGTCGGTGCCGGGCTTCAACTGAAAGCCCTGCGCGGTGCTTCCCTACCGTTTATTGTGTCATCCGCGCTGAAGCTGGTTGGGTTTCCGATGATGACTGCCGGGCTGGCAATGTTGCTGGGTCTTGAGGGCCTGATGGTGCAGGTGGCGATTCTGCTGGCGGCGCTTCCCACGGCCACCTCAGCCTATATTCTGGCCCGGCAGCTTGGCGGTGATGCCCCCTTGATGGCGGGCATCATCAGTGGCCAGACCTTGCTGGCCATCGTCACCATTCCGTTAATGCTCAGTATCCTTTGGTAGGCACTTGAGCACCGCGTCGACAATGCTTTGCTGGAAGTTGTTGTAACCCTCGGGCGTGGCTTCGATGTCGGTGGCCAGAGGGTCCCAGGTGCTGAAGGTAACGTCCAGGTTCTCGGTGATCGAGCGCCACCACTGCCGGTTGAACTGCGGTTCGGTCAGCAGGCAGGGGTGGTTGGCGTTGCGCAGCTTTTCCTGAACCTCTGCGATATGGCGTGCCCCCGGCGAGAGCTCCGGGTTGAGCGTAAGAACGCCTTCGAGTTTCAGGCCATAGTGGTCGGCAAACCGGGTAAAGGCGTCGTGGTAGGCGAATAGGCTGATGTCATGTGCCGGCGCAAGACGGTCGCGAATGCTGGCATCGGTTTCCCGAACGCTGACTTTGAACTGCTCGAAATTTTCGTTCAGTGCGGCAGCATCAACGCCTTCCTGTGCCGAGAGGGCCTCCCGGATCGTTTCGGCCATTTCGATGGCCAATTCGGGATCCAGCCAGATGTGCGGATCCTCACCGTCACCATGATCATGGCCGTGCCCGTGGCTGTCGTTGTGGTGCTCTTCTTCCTTCGCCTCTTCCTGATGAGCGTGGCCATGATGGTCGTCCGCGTGTTCATCGTGACCGTGCTCGTCGTGGGTATCTTCCCCGGACTCTTGCTCAGCATCCATGAGTGCGACCGTTCGGTTGCTGAATTCCGGGCCGGCCAGTAGGCGATTGAGGAAAGTTTCCATGTCGGGGCCTACCCAGAAAATGACGTCGGCGTTTTCCAGTGCCCGACGCTGGGATGGCTTCATGTTGTAGTTGTGGGGGCTGGAGCCAGGCGGAACGAGGCTCGTTGTCTGCATGTCTTCCGTGGCGATCGCGCTGACAATCAGCTCAACCGGTTTGATGGAAGCAACAATACGGGTCTCGGCCTGCAGAGCGCCGCTGATCAAAAGGGTGCCGGCACCGAGTGCCAGAGAAAGTGCTTTTCCGGGAACGCGCATGATAAATCAGATCCTGCGATGCAATTTGTAATGTTATAATATAACAAACGAGCCGAACGGCGGCAAAAGAAACTTTCCGCGGGTGCTTTGTGGTGCGCTCGTTAACTTCCTGATCATGCGAAACCTGACGATGGCCGGTATAATGCCCGCTTTATCAAACGGCCACCGATTTTTCAGGAAGGTTTCATGACTGTACGTACCCGAATTGCTCCGTCACCCACTGGTGACCCTCACGTTGGTACCGCCTACGTGGCCCTGTTCAACCTGTGCTTTGCCCGTCAGCACGGCGGCCAGTTCATCCTGCGTATCGAGGATACCGACCAGGCCCGCAGTACCGCGGAATCCGAGCAGGACATTCTGAAGGCGTTGCGCTGGCTCGGCCTGAACTGGGATGAAGGCCCCGATGTAGGTGGCCCCCACGGCCCCTATCGCCAGTCCGAGCGCAAGCACTCCTACCGTCAGTACGCCGAGGACCTGGTGACCGCCGGGCACGCCTTTTATTGCTTCCGTACACCGGAAGAGCTGGAGGCCATTCGGGAAGAACGTAAAGCCCAGGGCCTGAACCCGGGAATAAAGGGTGATCTGGAGCTGCCCGAGGACGAAGTGAAGCAGCGCCTCGACGCGGGCGAGCCATATGTGATTCGCATGAAAGTGCCCGACGAGGGCGTCTGCGAGATTGACGACATGCTCCGGGGCACCATCGAGATTGACTGGGCCCAGGTGGATTGCCAGATCCTGCTCAAATCCGACGGCATGCCCACCTATCACCTGGCCAACGTGGTTGATGATCACCTGATGGAAATCACCCATGTTTTGCGGGGCGAGGAGTGGATCAACTCGGCGCCGAAGCACAAACTGCTGTACCAGTATTTTGGCTGGGATATGCCGGTGCTCTGTCACCTCCCGCTGCTGCGTAACCCGGACAAGAGCAAGCTGTCCAAACGCAAGAACCCCACCAGCATCAATTTCTATGAGCGCATGGGCTTTCTGCCGGAGGCCGTCACCAACTATCTCGGGCGCATGGGCTGGTCCATGCCCGACGAGCGGGAAAAGTTCACCCTGGATGAGATGATCGAGAACTTTGACATCCAGCGTGTCTCTCTCGGTGGCCCGGTATTCGATGTGGAGAAGCTTCGCTGGCTGAACGGCCAGTGGTTGCGCGAAGAGCTGACTGAAGAGCAGTTCATGGAGCGGATGCGCCAGTGGTGGTTTAACGAGGACGCCCTGCGTGCTCTGGTGCCTCACATCAAGGGCAGGGCAGAGGTGTTTTCGGATGTGGCGCCCATGGCCCAGTTCATGTTCTCCGGCATGCTCAACCTGAAGCCGGAGGACTTTGCCCATAACAAGCTGGAAGAGGCCCAGATCAAGCGGGTTCTGCAGTTTACGCTCTGGAAGCTTGAAGCACAGCGCCACTGGAGCAAGGAGACCATCTTTGCGGACATCAAGGCCCTGGCCAAAGCCATGGACCTGAAGATGGGAGATTTCATGTTCTCCATTTTTGTGGCGGTTGCCGGTACGCCGAATTCCTGGTCTGTGATGGACTCCATGGAACTTCTGGGCCCGGACATGACCCGTTCAAGGCTTCGGCATGCGCTGGAAGTGATGGGTGGTTTCTCCAAGAAGGAAACCAAGAAGGTGGAAAAAGAATACGCGGCTCTGGGTATTCATTAACCGCTTTGGTGAATTAATAAACGGCTTGAACAAGGATGTTCAGAAAACTGAAAAAAAGTGTGTTTCAGAGGTTGACGCCCATAGGGCGGATCCTTAATATACGCAGCCGTTGAGGGGCCATAGCTCAGCTGGGAGAGCGCAACACTGGCAGTGTTGAGGTCGGCGGTTCGATCCCGCCTGGCTCCACCAATTTCTAGTCCCCTTCGTCTAGTGGCCTAGGACTCCGCCCTTTCACGGCGGCAACAGGGGTTCGAACCCCCTAGGGGACGCCAATACGGCTTGACGGTTTAGTCCACCGGATAGCCATCAAAAAAACCGCTTTCTGGCGGTTTTTTTGTGCCTGAATGTCAGGCCAGGCAAAACCGGGGTCCGATGACATTTTCATCGGACCCCGAATCCGATCAACGTTCGGCAATGGCCCCTTTGCCAACACCTTCATAAGCCTTCACCCGGATGGTGTCCGTCGCAAACTCCACCTTGAGCTTGTCGGCCATGTGGGCGGCAATCAGTTCCACCGTGGTGTCTGTATCCAGCATGTATACGCGTTCCTCCGGCAGGGTCAGCGCAAACTCCCCCTGATTGGCCTCGTATTCGAAGGTCACGTAGCGAACGCCGTCGTCGCCCACATGGCGCCGCACCACATCCTCCTCGGAACCCATGTAAATATCCCGCCAGAGCTTCGCCCAGCGGCATTCCAGATCGTAATCGCGGTGGCCGTTACGATCGATACGAATCGGTGAGCGATGGCCGTGGGCAATGCGCTGGCAGTTGCCCAGGTGTTTCTTCAGGCCGTGTACGTAGTGATAGTAGGCGCCGTCGATTTCCTCTTCCCGCAGATTGATCTCCACGGAAATCACGTTGCCCGGAAGCACCGCCTTGATTTCCTGTTCCAGCAGCGAGGCAACGGCCGAAGGCACAACCCGGTCGCCGGACAACCAGACGATGGCTTCGTCCGGCGAGCGGTGAATGATCTGGCTGCCATCGGTGAGTGCCCAGGTAAAGGTGTCCGGCTGTTCCTCGTTCCAGGACAGTCCCTGGTAGCCACGGGGAATCACCAGGCGATGGTCAACACGCTCATCGATCACCCGTTTGATGGTGCGTTTTACGTTGCTGAAGTCGAACACCATGCCCTGTTCGTCCAGCTCCCCGCCAAGCACCACATCCGCAATCCAGCTTTCACCCACCAACCCCCGGGTCGGGTCCAGGTAGGCGAAATCGATAACGGTCAGGTTGTCTACAAACAGATGGTTCATCAAATTTCCAGGCGGGTATGGTTGATTGATGGCCGAATTCTAGCAAAAATCACCGAATACAGCAGTCTGGCGGCTGGCCAGCGCTCCATTTCTTTTTGCATCGAGCTCATCATCTTAAACTTCGACAAGCGCAACGATCAGCAATTCCCGGTACTGATACTGGCTGCCGGTGCTTCCAGTCGCCTTGGCCGGCCGAAAGCCCTGTTGCCCCTGATGCCTGGCAACCGGGCAGAGACGGATTCCCGCAACCATACACTTCTGGACGCCGCCATTGGCCAGGGCCGGGTCTTGAGCCCGGATGTCCGGGTAGTGTGCGGGGCCTGGTATCCCCTGATCCGGTTTCGTTGTCGACGCCAGCCTTCCTCCTGGCTGCGGGCGCCGGATTGGCACGAGGGCATGTCGGCATCGCTGTCTGCGGGGCTTCGAAGCCTGGGGCCGGCGGTGAAGGGCGTTTTTGTTCTGGTAGCGGACCAGCCGTTACTGGACCTGAACGCCCTTGAGGCTTTTGGCAAGGCGGCCCGCTGCGTACCGGAACAGCCCATTGCCGCAGATTACGGTGGCCTGCCGGGCGTACCGGCCTACTTGCCGCGTTGGCTCTGGCCACTGGTACTGGATCTGGAGGGGGATAGGGGCGCCGGGCGCCTGCTGGCAGAGGTGCGGGCAACCCGGGTAGACATTCCGGGGGTCCACGACGATGTCGACACCCCGGCAGACTGGCACAGAATCCGGGCGCTGCTCAGCCGAACAGGCCCGACAGCCAGGCAATCCCGACGCTGAAGATCCCGAGGCTTACGGCAAGACCAATGGTGTAGATCCGTGACGCCGCCGAGCGCTGCTGGGCAACAAACAGGTCGATTGTGCGCTGGGCAATGTCCTCGGCCGTTTCCCGGGAAATCTCGTGGGCCTGCTGAATGGCCTCGGATTGCAGGGTCTGCCAGAACTCCGTATCAATCGTCTGCACGCTGGTGATGTGGTCTTTCAGCTCGGCCATGTGTTCGCTGGTAAAGCCAGAGTTCTTTTTCAGCTCCTTCTTGAGTACTGCCAGCTCGCTCCCGAGGTTGAGGTTGACCTCGGCGGCGACTTCGTCGCGCAGGTTTCTGGTGCGCTCGTCGACCATGTCGGTAAGGGCGTTCAGGCGTTCCTCGATAGTTGAGTCCTGTTTGCTGCGGGATTCATCCAGGGCCCGCTTCAAATGGTCGAACTGTTCGTCGAAGAGTGAGCTGAGCAGTTCGTGCAGGCGGTTGTTGATGTGGGTTTTGACCGCGGAACGGGCAATCTGCTCAATGAGCTCGCTGGTCAGCGGAACTACATTGGCTTGTGGGTTGCTGCGACCGGCTGCATCGCCGGTCTTGGGCGACAGTTCCACCGACGCATCTGCTGGCACGTTCAGCGGTTCGTCCTCGTCCCCCGGGGAAGCGGCCGTTTCAGCGGGCGGTTCCGGCAGGGTTCCGCCTGTAACATCGCTGGCCAGCTGATCAAGAACTTCTCTGAGTCCCTCGGTTTGCGGTGGCTTGGTCAGGATGTTGTAAACACCAAAGTTCCTCGCTTCTTCCATAAACGAGGACGATTTCTTGGATGTGCACATGATAATGGGGATGCCGGCGGTCTCGGGATTGCCCTTGATGGCCTTGGTGGCTTCCACGCCGTTCATTCCGGGCATCAGGTGGTCCATGAAGATAACATCCGGACGGCCATGACTGTTGAGGAAATCCAGGGCTTCTTCGGCCGAGCCAGCCATGTTGACTTCCATATCGCGACTCTCCAGCAGTTTGCTCAGGGCAAATCGTGCCACCTTGGAGTCATCTACCAGCAGAGCGTTTTTGATCGCCATGTCACTACCTCAATCGTTTACTGCAAACGCGTTTGTTATCGGGCCGTTGTGATTACCAGCCTTCCAGTTTCGGGCACTCGGTGGCCCGGTAGCTCTTGTCCCGATAACAGACACCGGGTTCAGTGGTTCGGGCAGTGAAAATCTCCCCTGCCGCCGTGGTCAGGCGTACCTGTCCGTAAGGCTCGCCATGACGGAAAGTAGCTTCGATCGAGCTGCCATTGGGGTTCTTTAACAACCCCTTGCCATGAAACTTCCCTTCGATGTACTGGCCTTCGTATTTCTTGCCGCTGGCAAAGACCTCGGCCCCGGTGCCGTGGAAGGCGCCGTTGGAGAACTCGCCTTCGTAGTGGCGCCCGTCAGGGTAGGTCAGTGTGCCGCTGCCGTGGAATTCATCGTTCCGGAAGCCGCCAACATAGAGCATGCCGTCTGCAGTGGTCAGGGAGCCGTGGCCGTTTAACTGTCCGTCCTGCCAGTGGCCGGTCAATATGTCGCCGTTTGCCAGTGTCAGGGTGCCCTTGCCATTGAACTGGTCGGCCCGGAATTCGCCGGAGTAGCGGGAGCCGTCGGAACTGCGCCACTCACCTTCGCCTTCGCGCTTGCCGGCCGACCAGCCTCCCTCGTAACGGCTGCCATCGGGATACCACGCGGTGCCCTGGCCGTGGAATTGGCCGTCTACAAAATGGCCCTCGTAGCGCAGGCCATCGGCATCCTGATAGGTGCCGTCACCGGTTTTCACGCCGCCAATCCAGGTGCCGTTACGGTAATTCACGGTGGTAAAGGCTTCCAGCTTGCCCACCAGGGTCATCTCGTTGCCGGCTTCCAGGGCAACCGTACGGTTCCAGGGCTTGAAGCCGGGTTTGCTGATGGTGACCTCGTACCGGCCAGGATCCAGCTTCAGATCCAGTCGGGTCGCGCCATATTCCTTGCCATTAATGGTGACCTGATCGCCGACTACATTGGAGCGGAGTACCAGCAGAGCCTGCGTTGGGGGTTGCGGTTGCTGCTGTTTTACGGTTTTTTTCTGAGTTGTAGGGGCTGCGTCTGTGCGCGTTGCCATCGCTGCCGGCGGTTCAGCCACTGCCAGTACTTCCGGGTTCTCCGGCATGGGTGGAACAGTAAACGGAGTAGTGTCGACCACGGGTGAACGGACTTCCGGGGCAGGTGGCTCGGCTTTGGCGGATACTTTGGAAGCAGGTTCAGGTGGCGTGCTGGTTTCGGGGTTAGCGGCTACGGCGGCAACCACCTGTTCAGCGGCGGGCGGTTCGAAGGTTTCCGTTATCCGCAGATCATCCCGGACCGATGCGAATCCGGCGGTAACCAGCAGCATAAGTGCCAGGGCATTGGCGAATAGAAGCGGTCTGAAATCGACCATGACGGAACCTCTTGATCCTGCATTCTTGGAATTCTGTCTACCGGTTCATCTTACCCAGTGACTGCAACGCTATGTAACAGAAAGTGTCAGGGAGTTACCGAGAATGCAGGCCAAATCACACTTTGTCCGGAAGCTGGTCATGGTTGAGTTGCTCCCATGATCTCATGTACACATCGGCTTCGTACTCATAGGGTGATTTGAATGGGGTGAGCACGAAATCGAACACCAGGAAGAAAAACCCGATGGAAGCCCAGGCAATGACCAGCGTGCTGATGGTGGTGGCTTGCACTTCCGGGTTGGAATCGACGAAGTTCTGCAGCAGTGGAATCAGATCTGAAGCGAGGACAACCGGATTGAAGCTGGCCATTACGAACGGTACCCAGAAGGCGATAAAAACCGGGAAGAATCCGAACGACCAGAGCAAGCGGCGAAGCAGGTAAATGGCAACTTCCCGCCAGAAACGCTGTCTGATTTCCGGTACTTTCCGGATCCGGTCAAGATAACGGCGGCGTTCTGCCCAATAGGCGGCTACTTCCGGGGCGTCAACAGCCTTTGATTGAGGTGCAGGTGTTGTCATGGACGGGTGGGGTACCTTATGGCTACTGGAGTGATGCATGATAATCGATACTACGTGTTACCCTACAATTCTCCAATTGTTTAAAGACAGGATAGTTTGAATGGCTGCAGTGATCGACAACGCAACCCATCCGGCCTTTGAGAAGCTTCGCAGTCACCGGATCGAAACGCTCAACCTTGAGGTTGAGGAGTATCGCCACAAGAAGACCGGCGCCCGGCACCTGCATCTGGCAGCCGATAACGACGAAAACGTATTTTTCGTGGCGCTTCGGACTTTCCCGATGGATTCCACCGGCGTAGCCCACATTCTCGAACATACCGCACTGTGTGGCAGTGAGCGTTATCCGGTCCGTGACCCGTTCTTCATGATGATCCGGCGGTCACTGAATACCTTCATGAATGCCTTTACCAGCAGCGACTGGACGGCCTATCCGTTCGCCAGCATGAACCGGAAAGATTTCGACAACCTGTTGTCCGTTTATCTGGACTGCGTGTTCTTCTCCAAGCTGGATCCGCTGGATTTCGCCCAGGAAGGTCACCGCCTGGAGTTCGACAAACCGGAAGACCCTTCGACTGATCTGGTGTATCGGGGCGTTGTCTACAACGAAATGAAAGGCGCCATGAGTTCGCCGACCTCTCAGCTATGGCAGAACCTGAGCAGCCATCTGTTCCCGACCACGACCTATCACTACAACAGTGGCGGTGAGCCTGATCACATTGTCGACCTGAGCTACGACGACCTGCTGCAGTTCTATCGCCATCACTACCACCCCAGCAATGCGATATTTGCTACCTACGGTGATATCCCGGCTCACGAGCACCATGAAAAGTTTGAAGAGCTGGCACTGAAACGGTTCGACCGACTGGACATCGATCTGCCGGTTCGCGATGAGAAGCGCATGTTTGCACCTGTGCGAGTGGAGCAGGGCTACGCTGTCAATGAAGGCGAGGGCACCGACAACAAGACCCACATCGTGGTGGGCTGGCTTCTGGGCCACAGCTTCGATTTGCAGGAAAACCTGGAGGGGCAGCTGCTGTCTGCCGTTCTGCTGGAAAACAGCGCCTCGCCGCTGATGCGGGCCCTGGAAACCACGGACCTGGGGCATGCGCCGTCGCCCATGTGCGGGCTGGAAGATTCCAACCGTGAGATGACCTTTGTCTGCGGCATCGAAGGCAGTGAGCCGGACAAGCACAAGGATCTGGAAGCGCTGCTTGAGTCCACGCTTCTGAAGGTGGTGGAAGAGGGCGTCAGCGAGGAACGGCTGGAAGCCATCCTGCATCAGCTCGAGTTGCACCAGCGGGAAATCGCAGGTGATCAGTTCCCTTATGGTCTGCAGCTGATCATGAGCGCCATCGCGCCCATGGTGCACGGTGGAGACCCCGTCGAACTGCTGGATCTGGAGCCGGTTCTGGCAACGCTCCGGGAAAAGATCCGGGATCCGCAGTACGTGCCGGATCTGATCCGCCGTAAGCTTCTGGAGAACCCACACCGGGTCACTCTGACTCTGCGTCCGGACGAAAAGCTCGAGTCTCGTCGGCAGGAGGCGATCCGTGAAGCCTTGGCCCGTCGCAAGGCCGAGCTGACCGACGATGAAGTACGGATGATTGTAGACCGGGCCAAGGCACTGGAAGAACGCCAGATGCAAAAGGACGACGATTCCATCCTGCCCAAAGTGGATCTGTCTGATGTGCCGTTGCAGATGCCTGAGCCTGAAGGACGCTACGACGGCGACATTTCGGCGACCGTTTATGCCCGTGGTACCAATGGTCTGGTTTACGAACAGATTGTTGTCCCGGTGCCGGCCCTGACCGAAGAGGAGCTTCTGCTGGTGCCTTATTACACCACCCTGATCTCCGAAGTGGGTTGTGGGGATCTGGACTATCTGCAGATGCAGGACCGTATTTCTGCGGAGTCCGGTGGTATCGGCGCGGCATTCAGCGCCAAAGGCCGTATTGATGATGTTCAGGAATTGTCCGGATACATCATCTTCAATGGTAAGGCGCTGGCCCGTAACCGCAGTGAATTAACCCGTCTACTTCGGGATGTCTACACGAGTGCCCGCTTCGATGAGAAAGAGCGAATCCGGGAGATCATTGCCCAGATCCGTGCCCGTCGCGAGCAGGCAGTAACCGGTAGTGGTCATGCCCTGGCCATGGGCGCGGCGTCCCAGGGTATGAGCCCCGGAGCCTGGCTGTCGTTCCGGCTTGGCGGTCTTGCCGGTATTCGCGGCACCAAGCAGCTGGATCAGGCCCTGAAAGATCCTGAGGAATTGACGGCGCTGTGCCACAAGCTTTCCGCATTGCACGAGAAGATTGGCAAACAGGGCCGCGAGTTCCTGGTGATTGGTGAAGAAGACCAGCTCCCGGCGATGGTTGACGATCTGAAGTCCTGCTGGCGTGACGCCTCCGAAGCGGGTGTCTCCGGCTGGAAAATGGAGCCGGTCAATTACACAACCCGCGAGGCCTGGCTGACCTCTACCCAGGTCAACTTCTGTTCCAGGGCCTACAGCACCGTAGCCGTGGATCATCCGGATGCGGCGGCACTGACCGTGCTGGGTGGCTTCCTGCGTAATGGTTACCTGCACCGTGCCATCCGTGAAAAGGGCGGTGCCTACGGCGGTGGCGCCGGCCAGGACAGTGTGAACGGGACTTTCCGGTTCTTCTCCTACCGTGATCCGCGACTGGAGGAAACGCTGGACGATTTCGACGCGGCCCTGGCCTGGCTGCAGGACAACGACCACGATTATCAGGAGCTGGAAGAGTCGATTCTTGGTGTTATTGGCCAGCTCGACAGGCCCCGGTCTCCCGCGGGTGCGGCCCGTCATGCCTTCCACAACAAGCTGTTTGGCCGTACCCCGGAACAGCGTGCCAGGTTCCGGGAGCGGGTGCTGTCGGTAACCCTGGATGATCTTAAGCGCGTGGCCAGAACCTGGCTGGTGCCGGAGAAAGCCAGCACCGCCGTGGTTACCAGCCCGGAAAACCGGGCCAGGGCGGAGAAGCTGGGCCTGGCTATTCAGGAGCTTTAGAGCAGGCCTTGAATTCGGGGTCAGATGAAGTGTTCATCTGACCCCGTTTTGATTTTCCCCTATCTATTCTGACCCATTCCCGGGTCGTTGATGCCCTTAGCGGTGTCTCTTCAGCCCTGTTGTCACCATGATTCGGGTGGAGATTTCCTCCACCGAGTAGGCCGTGGTGTTCAGGTACGGAATCCGTTCACGCCGGTACATCAACTCGATTTCCTCAATCTCATGCATGCACTGCTTTATGGATGAGTAACGGGAATTCGGCCGGCGCTCGTTGCGTATGGTCGCCAGGCGCTCCGGATCGATGGTCAGCCCGAAAATCTTCTCTTTGTGCGGTTTGAGCGCCTTGGGGATCTGTTGGTCCGCCAAGTCTTCTTCCGTAATCGGGTAGTTCGCCGCCTTCACACCATATTGCAGCGCCAGATAGAGGCAGGTGGGCGTTTTCCCGCTTCGGGAAGCACCCACCAGGATCAGATCAGCTTCATCGTAATGCCGCGTGCGCGCGCCATCGTCGTTATCCAGCGCAAAGTTCACCGCATTAATCCGGCGCTCATAGCTCCCCTCGTTATTGATGGCATGGGACTTACCCACGGTGTACGACGAGGAGGACTGCAGTTCTTGCTCCAGGGGTTTGAGAAAGGTCCCGAAAATATCCACCATGAAGCCTTCGGCGGTGGCGATGATTTCCCGGATATCGCTGTTTACAATGGTGTCGAACACCAGCGGGCGGGCGCCATCTGTCTCGGCCGCCTTGTTGATCCGTTTGACCATTTCCCGGGCTTTTTCTTCGTCCGCAATATAGGGAACGGTGACCCGTTCAAATTCGATCTTTTCGAACTGGGCCAGAAGACTGTGCCCCAGTGCTTCGGCTGTCAGGCCGGTGCCATCAGAAATGAAAAAAGCAGTGCGTTTCATGCTGTATCGTCCGGTTCCTTGGTTCCTTGATTCCTGGCTTGGTGGCCTAGGTAATTTCCGCAGGTTACAGTATCATACACGCCAAGTTCGAGACTCCGCAGTGGATATTGTCTGGTTTTACTGCTTGATACCGCTGGCCCGATTTTGCTCTTAGCTTTACAGACTCAAGGGAGACATGCTTTGGAAGATTACATTATCTGGTTTGATCACCTGGGAATGTCCGACGTCGATCGGGTAGGCGGAAAGAACGCCTCACTCGGCGAAATGATCAGTAATCTCGCCAACGCAGGTGTTACCGTTCCGGGTGGCTTTGCCACTACAGCGCACGCTTATCGCGAATTTCTCGCTACGGATGGATTGAAGGAGCGCATTGACAACGCTCTGGATGCCCTGGATATCAACGACGTTAACGACCTGGCCCGGGTTGGCGCGAAAATCCGCCAGTGGATCATCGAGACGCCCTTTCCTGACGTGCTGGAAAATGCCCTGAAAGAATCATTTGCGGCCCTGCAGGATGGCAATGAGCACATGGCAGTTGCGGTTCGTTCGTCTGCTACCGCGGAGGATCTGCCAGATGCCTCGTTCGCCGGCCAGCAGGAAACCTTCCTGAACGTGGTGGGCCTTGAGCAGGTTCGCACCTCTGTAAAGGAAGTGTTTGCATCGCTATTCAATGATCGCGCTATTTCCTACCGCGTGCACCACGGCTTCGACCACAAGATGGTCGCACTCTCAGCCGGCATCCAGAAGATGGTACGTAGTGAAACAGCCGCCAGTGGCGTTATGTTCACCCTGGATACCGAATCCGGCTTCCGTGACGTGGTGTTTGTTACCGCTTCCTACGGCCTGGGTGAGACCGTTGTGCAGGGTGCCGTGAACCCCGATGAATTCTACGTGCATAAACCCACACTGGAGGCCAACCGGCCGGCGGTTCTGCGCCGCAACCTGGGCAGCAAGGCCATCAAGATGGTTTACCACACCAAGCCTGGTGAAGGTGAGTTTGTGGAAACGGTGAAAGTTGAACAGGAAGACCGCAACCGCTTCTGCATTTCCGATGCCGAGGTGGAAGATCTGGCCCGCCAGGCCATGATTATCGAGAAACACTACCAGCGCCCGATGGATATCGAGTGGGCCAAAGATGGTGATGACGGCAAGATCTACATTGTTCAGGCCCGCCCTGAGACAGTAAAAAGCCGTGCTTCCGCCAATGTGATGGAGCGTTACCTGCTCAAAGAGACCGGTAGGGTCCTGGTGGAAGGCCGTAGTATCGGCCACAAGATCGGTAGCGGTCCGGTGAAGATCATTACCAGTATCAAGGAAATGGACCGTGTTCAGGCCGGCGATGTGCTGGTCACCGACATGACCGACCCGGACTGGGAACCGGTCATGAAACGGGCTTCCGCCATTGTCACCGATCGCGGTGGCCGTACCTGCCACGCGGCCATCATTGCCCGCGAGCTGGGTATTCCGGCCGTGGTTGGTTGCGGCGATGCCACCGAGTTGTTGACCGATGGCCAGGAAGTGACTGTCTCCTGTGCCGAAGGTGATACCGGCATGATCTATGAGGGCTCTCTCGATTTCGAACTGCGGGAAAACACCGTGGACTCGATGCCCAACATTCCGTTCAAGATCATGATGAACGTGGGCAACCCGGACCGGGCCTTTGATTTCCAGGCTCTACCCAACGAGGGCGTTGGTCTGGCACGGCTTGAGTTCATCATTAACCGGATGATCGGCGTTCACCCCAAGGCACTGCTGAACTTTGACGGGCTGCCCCGGGATATCAAGCAGACGGTCGAAAAACGCATTTCCGGCTACAGTTCTCCGGTGGATTTCTACGTCGACAAGCTGGTGGAAGGCATCTCTACACTGGCCGCTGCATTCGCGCCCAAGAAGGTGATCGTGCGGTTGTCGGATTTCAAATCTAACGAGTACGCCAACCTGATCGGCGGTACGCTGTATGAGCCGGATGAAGAGAATCCGATGCTCGGTTTCCGGGGTGCCTCCCGTTATATTTCTGACACCTTCCGGGACTGCTTCGAGCTGGAATGCCGCGCCCTGAAGAAAGTGCGCAACGAGATGGGCCTGACCAATGTGGAAGTCATGGTTCCGTTTGTGCGCACCGTGGGTGAAGCGGAACAGGTAGTGAATCTGCTGGCGGAAAACGGGCTCAAGCGCGGTGACAACGGTCTGCGGGTGATCATGATGTGCGAGCTGCCAGCCAATGCGCTGCTGGCGGATCAGTTCCTGGAACACTTCGATGGCTTCTCCATCGGCTCCAACGATCTGACCCAGCTGACGCTGGGGCTGGACCGGGATTCCGGCATCATTGCCCATCTGTTCGACGAGCGTAACGATGCGGTCAAGGCGTTGCTGTCCAATGCTATCCAGGCCTGCAAAAAAGCCGGCAAGTACATCGGGATCTGCGGGCAGGGGCCATCGGATCACCCGGATCTTGCCAAGTGGCTGATGGATGAGGGCATCGATACGGTGTCACTGAACCCGGATTCGGTACTGGATACCTGGTTCTTCCTGGCCGACGAGAAAATCGACTGAGTTCATTTCCAGGATAAGGAGAGCGACAACGTGACGACGATAATTACCCCGGATCTGTGTGACGAATTTCCGGAAGTGCAGGTTGTTGAACCCGGGTTCAATAACTACGGCGGCAACAAGGCTTTTGGCGGCGAGATTGTGACCGTGAAATGCTTTGAGGATAACTCCGTGGTGAAAGAGCAGGTTGGTCAACCTGGAAACGGTCGTGTGATGGTCGTGGACGGTGGTGCCTCGAAGCGCCATGCGCTGCTGGGTGACATGCTGGCTGAAAAAGCGGCGGGCAACGGCTGGGCCGGTCTTATCATCTATGGCTGCGTGCGCGACGTGGATGAGATTGGCAATACAGCTCTGGGTGTCCAGGCCCTGGGAACCCACCCCAGGAAGAGTGAGAAGCGTGGCCTTGGTGACCTGAATGTTCCGGTCACCTTTCACGGCGTAACCTTCCATCCCGGACACTACGTCTACGCCGATAACAACGGCATCATCGTCTCGGAGAAGCCTCTGGTTTGAGGCTTTTGCCGGCACAGACAGAAACGGCGGCCAATGGCCGCCGTTTTTTTATTCAGCGAGTGACTTCGCTGATGTTTGTTCCCAGGAGGAATCCATCCCCTTCCGGCTCGCAGCGAATGACTTCGCAAACGGTTTCCAGTGGCGGGAATTGATCACTGCTGGGGTGAAGAACCGTCTGGAGTTCCTCTCCCACGGCCACCTCCCGCTCGACGTATAGCTGCATGCCAGCGGCGCTCAGGTCGCGGCAAACTCCTTTGAAGCGATTGCCCTGGCTATCGGTAATCTCAATCTCCGAGTTTACCTGCATACGGTGGAAATCGCGTTTTTCCGAGTAATCCTTCATGGCATCAGGCCCAGTTGTCGGTTTTTCTTGTCGGTTTGAGCATCGGGATGATCAGTGCCAGCAGCACTCCACCGAGAACCAGGCCTGCGCCCAGCAGCATGAAGTCGTATTCCTTGCTGGCTTCAAGGCGTTCGTTTTCGGCCGTAAGTACCTCAAGGTCGTTGCGAATCTTCTGGTTTTCTTCACGGAGCTCGCGATTACGACGTTCCAGGTTGATGGAATCGGCGGCGATACTCTTGATCCGCTGCAGCTCTTCCTGGAGCTCCTGTGAGCGGTCAGAAAGGGAGGCCTCCGAGCTTTCCAGAGAGTCTCGCTCACTAACCACGTTTGACAGCTGCTCCTTGACACGGGCCAGCTCCGCGCGGGTTTCTTCCAGTTGGCGATTGGCTGTCCGAAGGCGGTCTGCGGCGATGGGCGTTTCGCTCAGGTATTGACTGGATACCCAGCCTTCGTTGCCCTTCGGGGTCCGAACGAGGGTATACCCGGAATCCGACGCTTCGATCACTTCCAGCGGTGTGCCGCTGGGCACCGCGTTTTCGATGATCCGGAACTGGGAACCCGCGCCGGACCTCACCGGAAGGTACAACTGGTCGTCCACCCACACAGTCTTGGCCTGGGCAACGGCAATGGACGACACTGCGAACAATACACTGATGGCGAGGCGAAAAAGCGTCACTGGTTACGTTCCCTGAAATTCTTCGGTTGAAATCTGAGCGTGATTAAAAGCGCAATTTTGTCACAGATGCCCCGCCGTGCAAGCGAGCCATCATTACAATAAACTCATGCAGCCTGGCCTTCTGCTCACGGCAGAACGGCTTTGAAAGGCTTCACGACAACGTTCTGATAGACGCCTGCATCAACGTAGGGGTCGGCATCCGCCCAGGCCTGGGCTGCTTCCAGAGAGTCGAATTCCGCGATCACCAGGCTGCCAGTAAATCCGGCATCGCCGGGCTCGGGTGTATCAAGTGCCGGATGAGGTCCGGCAACAAGTAACCGTCCTTCTGCTTTCAAAGCCTGCAGCCGCTCGATGTGTGCAGGGCGGGCGGACTGGCGCAACGGCAGGCTGTTCTCGACGTCTTCACTGATAATCGCGTAATACATTCAGCTCTCCGTAATGACTTTCATATACGAGGTAATCGAGCAGATAATCAGCGGTCGTGTCGCGCCGGGGTTGGCTGGTACACTGTAAATCCATGGCATGCCGCCAGTTATCTGATGATTCAGGATATTTTGTGACTATACCGCAAGACCCGCATTTGTGCATTGATCTGCATTGCCACAGCACGGCTTCTGATGGCGCGCTATCACCGGCGGCGCTGGTTGAGCGTGCGGCCGGTCGCGGCGTTACCCACCTTTCCCTGACCGACCATGACACTATCGCGGGACTTGCCGAAGCGCAGGCGGCTGCGCAGGCACAGGGCATCGTGCTGATTCCGGGGGTTGAGCTCTCCTGCCTCTGGAAAAGCCGCACCATCCATATCGTCGGCCTCGATTTTGATTCTGAGGCAGACGGTTTCCGGCAGGCTCTGGAGCGGCAAAATGACAATCGCTGGGCTCGTGCACGAATGATCGCTGAGCGGCTGGGTAAACTTGGTGTTGATGATCTTCTCGGTAAGGCCTCCGAGGCTGCCGGCGGCGATGTTCCGGGGCGCCCGCACTTTGCTCAGGTTCTTACAGAGGCTGGCGTGGTTCGCAATGCTGCCCAGGCATTCAAGCGATATCTGGGCAACGGTAAGGCTGGTGATGTAAAGGCGTTTTGGCCGGAGCTTCCAGAGGTCGTTCGCTGGATTACCGAGGCGGGTGGCATTGCGGTTCTTGCCCATCCCCGAAAATATCAGCTTACGGCAACAAAGCTCAGGGAACTGACCGCGGATTTCCGAAGGGCAGGGGGGCAAGCAATTGAGGTCTCTACCTCAGGTCAGTCCAGTGGCGATTTGGGCTTTCTGGCAGAGCTGTGCCGGAAAGAGAAACTGTTGGCATCTCAGGGCAGTGATTTTCACTTTCCTGGCGCTCCCTGGTGTGAACTTGGCCGTATCATGAAAATGCCAGACGGGCTTGAGCCGGTCTGGCATTCATTCAGACAACCTGTTCTGAGCGGCGCGCCGGCTTAATCCGGCGCGTGGAACAGCAAGTACAGGTCCGTCAGTGAGTCCGGAATGGCATCGGCCATCTGCCGGGACAGCTTGTCACTGTTGCGAACCTTCTGGAAGTCCTCGTCATCGAACAGTCCCGAAAGGGTCAGCATAGGCACCATCAGATCGGCGGTTTCTTCCTCGCTGGCCGCTTCGAGCCACTGCTCTTCGTGTTCAAGGAACGTATCCACGAACCCGGCACACCAGTTTTCCAGTGCGTTCATCGGATCGCCGTCCTCCGGCTCCGGCAATTCCAGGGCCTGCCCCATATCCAGGGCATGGGCCATGTCATTGGCCAGTTGGGCGGAGCAACGCCTGAACACCTCGGGAATCCCGGTGTCGGGTACCTGATCGGCGCCCGTGGCGAGGCGAAAGATTTCTTCCGCGCTCAGTTCAGCCGGGCCGACGACGCTGGCACAGACCACCCCGTGGAAACCGAAGAAATCCAGGGCATCATCGCCCCAGGGCTCGGCAAAGAGGATGTCTTCCAGCGCTTCAATGTCGGAGTTCGATAGCATCAGTTAGTTACTCCCGGCCTTTTTGGCCTCTTCCGCAGCCTTCTGGCGCTTGCGGACTTCTCTTGGGTCATTGTAGGCGCGGCCCGGCGTCACCGGAACGTCAACTGCCGGAGCTTCAGTAGGCGTGTCCTGCGCTGCTGTTTCCGGAGCTGAAGGCTTTTCGACCTGCTTCGGCTCTGCCTTTTCAGTCACCGCCTTCTCAGCTTCAGCCTTTGCAGGTGCCGGTTGCTTCGGCTCCGGCTGGGCGTCGGGAGCCGGGCTCTCGGTTACTGCCTTCTTCTCCGCTGGCTTTTCAGCTTTCTCGGATTCGGCTGCCGTTTCAGGTTTGGCCGCCGCCTCGGGTTTGGCCTTCGGCGCGGGCGCCTCCTTTGATTCCACAGGTTGCTCTTTGGCCGCAGGCGTCTGTTCGCCTTTGGGGGCTGCCTTGGATTCCGGCGCTGGCTTGTTGGCGGTCTCTTCTTTCGGAGCCTGGTCGGTCACCGGTTTCTGCTCATCAGCGGCGGCTCTGCTCTTGGCAGGCGCTGCGTCCGTGGCAGTTTTTTGAGCCTTTTCGGCAACTTTTTCGCCTTTAACCTCAGACTTCTGGCGAGGTTCGGAGCTTTTTTCAGCCTTGGCCGGCTCTGCTTTTTCAGGCTTCTCAGCTTTCGCTTTATCTGCTTCAGGCGTTTCAGTCGGTTTTTCAGCTGACTGGTCGGCGACTTTTGCCGCCTCTTCCGGCTTTGCCTCGGGTTTGCTGTCTGAAGCCGCCTTGTCTGCAGATGCCTGCTCAGGCTTCTGCTCCTTTTCAGGCTCTTGCTGGACTGCCGCTGTTTTCGGCTCTTCCTTGGCAGCGGGCGCTGTCTCGGTCCGGGTTTCGGCTTGCTCGGACTTTTCGGCTGCCACCGCCTTGCTGGCAGTTCCCTGCGTTTGCTCGGCTTTTACTTCCACCTTGGCATCGTCACGACCTTTTTCCGGCTGGGTATCCTTCTGGTGCTTCTCGCTGCGGGCGGCTTTGCGATCCGCCGGTGAGGAAGCTGGTGCTTCAGAGGGAGAACCGTCACGATTGCGTTGGCGACGTGGCTTGCGGCGCTTCTCGTCCGTGCCGGACTTGTCAGCCGGACCGGACTTGGCTGCGTTATCCTGCGGGCCCTGATCCTTCTGATCCTTCTGATCGCGGTTGTCTTTCTGGTCCCGCTGGGGTCTGTTGCGGCCACGGCTCTGGTTGTCGCGACGGTTGTCACGGCGGTTATCAGAGCCTTTGTTGTCAGCGCCCTTGTTATCGCCTCCGCGGTTATCCGAGCCTTTGTTGTCTGCGCTCTGGCGATTCTGGTTGCCTCGGCTCTGCTCATCATTGCGGTTGCGTCCGCGCCCACGGTTGTCGTCACCGCGACCTTGTTGGCCACCCTGGCGACGGTCGTTACCAGTGCGGTTGCCACCGGAACGCTGGTCGTCGCCGCGGGCTACCCGGGATTTGCGACGATCCTGACGGCCCTGGTTTCGGCGATCCTCGCGCTGGCCTTTGCCCTGGTCGCGATTTTCGATCTTTTGCTCTTCCTCGCCACTGAAGAAAGCGGAGATCTTTCGACCGAGCCGGCGGAACAGGCCCTCTTCCTGCTCGGCCGTCTCGGCGGCCTTCGGTTCTGCCGGGGTGGGCGTGGGCGCGGGCGCGCTGGGCCGGATGGCCTTCACAGCGGCCTGCTCACGAACCGGCTTTTCAGGGGTCGGGGCCTCAAAGATTTCCTCTTCACGCTCGCTGTACTCCTGGGCCACCTGGTGGCTGGAGATATGCTCGGGCGTGGTTTCATCCTGACGCATCCGGATGATTTCAAAGTGTGGGGTTTCCATGTGTGGAACCGGAACCACCACCACGCTGACTTCCTGCCGGGCCTCAATGTCGGCCAGCTGCTTGCGCTTCTCGTTGAGCAGGAAAGTGGCAACAGAAACGGGCACGACGGCTCGCACTTCGCCGGTCTTGTCCTTCGAAGACTCCTCGTAGATCAGGCGCATGATGCTCAGGGCGAGGGACTCAATGCCGCGGATTGTGCCCTGGCCTTCACACCGGGGGCAGACTTCGCTGCGGGTCTCGCCCAGGGAAGGGCGCAAGCGCTGTCGGGACATCTCCAGCAGGCCAAATCGGGAGATCTTGCCTACCTGAACCCGGGCCCGGTCGATTTCCAGGGCCTCGCGCATCTTCTGCTCAACTTCCCGCTGGTGCTTGGCCGGCGTCATGTCGATGAAATCGATGACAATCAGGCCGCCCATGTCACGCAGGCGTAACTGGCGGGCAATTTCCTCGGCCGCTTCCAGGTTAGTCTGGAGAGCGGTTTCCTCGATATCCTGGCCTTTGGTGGCCCGGGAGGAGTTGATGTCGATAGAAACCAGGGCCTCAGTCGGGTCAATCACGATGGAGCCGCCGGAGGGCAGTTTCACTTCACGCTGGAACGCCGTCTCGATCTGGCCTTCAATCTGATAGCGGCTGAACAGGGGGATTTCATCCTTGTACAGCTTGATCTTGTTTTCGAAGGTGGGCATGACCGCACGAACGAAACTCAGAACGTCTTCATAGACCCCGTTGGCGTCAATCAGGACTTCGCCGATGTCCTGGCGAAGGTAGTCGCGAACCGCGCGAATGATAACGTTGCTTTCCTGGTGAATCAGGAAGGGGGCCTTGCGCTCGCCAGCGGCCTGGGTGATGGCTTCCCAGAACTGCACCAGATAATCCAGATCCCACTGAAGTTCTTCGGTGCTACGGCCAATACCGGCGGTGCGAACGATGATGCCCATGGATTTCGGCACCTGGACGTCGTTCATCGCCTCTTTAAGCTGGGCCCGCTCATCGCCCTCAATTCGGCGGGAAATGCCGCCGGCACGGGGGTTGTTGGGCATCAGCACCAGATAACGGCCGGCCAGGGAAATAAAGGTGGTGAGGGCTGCGCCCTTGTTGCCACGCTCTTCCTTGTCGACCTGGACAATCACTTCCTGGCCTTCGGACACCACGTCCTTGATGTTGATCTTGCCTTCAATCTGGCCGGGAGACTTCTTGAAGTACTCCTTGGAGATTTCTTTCAGCGGTAGAAAGCCATGGCGCTCGGCGCCGAAATCCACAAAGGCAGCCTCAAGGCTGGGCTCAACGCGGGTAATGCGGCCTTTGTAGATGTTGGCTTTCTTCTGCTCGCGGGAGCTGGATTCGATATCAAGATCAAACAGACGCTGGCCGTCAACCAGGGCGACGCGCAACTCTTCAGGATGAGTTGCATTGATAAGCATTCTTTTCATGGAAAGAAAGAGTTCCTGTCGTTTAATTTGACAGAAAACCGGAGGGGTTCGCATCAGCGAAGCAGGATGTGCGTGCCGCGGGCCCTGTTACATCAAGGGCGGACCGGCGGCCAGACGAATCAGACCCTTCGGGGGTGTGATCCTATCGGTCTGAGACCAACGCCGACGATCCGGCTGCCTGTGGGCAGGGAGAGGTCGTGTAAGGTTCGTGTCTGTTGACGCATGTTATCCGTTTTCAGGTTCACTCAGGTGCCTGGGTCTCACGTCGTATTCGTATGCTGGACGGCCCGGCCCTGGGTGGCAATGATTCTTCGCGATGTCGCCCGCGGTTTTCTGCGCGGTTTTTCTCTCTCCCGGGTACAGGGTGCAGTCTCAGGAAGATCTGTCCTGGTCCTCCGGGAGCATTTCTCTCGCCGTTCCCGGTAGTGATTGGGTGCACGGCGTTCAAACTCTCGAATAGTGTCGGTATACTTCTGCCGCTCCGGCTTCTGACTTGAGTTGGTCAGGCCGTAGACAAACGGCAGAGCACGCCGGAATATAACAGTATTCATGCAGCCGTTCAATCCTGCAGTCACTCCATCACCCAAGGAACTTCATGTCCCGAAAGTCTGCGAGCAAGAAGCCAGCCCGAGCCAGGCCCGAAAAGCCGGTCAAGACGAGTAACGCAAGCGGTGACCACAACGCGGCTGCGCATGGAGAGGTTCGTCACGGAGTTCAGTGGGTGACGGTGGACGAGGATAACGATGGTCAGAGAGTGGACAACTTCCTGCTCGCGCAGCTTCGTGGTGTGCCCAAGAGTATTATTTATCGGGTCATCCGAAAGGGCGAGGTGCGGGTTAACAAGGGGCGTGTGAAGCCGGATACCCGCGTGAATACCGGTGATCAAGTACGTATACCGCCGGTAACCCGCAAGGAAAAACCCGAGCCGGTGGCGCCCGGATCCCGGGTTCAGGGCGTGATGGAATCGGCCATTGTGTTCGAGAATGACCAGATGCTGGTGGTCAACAAGCCATCCGGGATTGCGGTTCACGGTGGCAGTGGCCTGAGTTTCGGGTTGATCGAGGTGCTTCGTTCGGCTCGCCAATCGGCAAAATTCCTGGAGCTTGTTCACCGTCTGGATCGCGATACCTCCGGCCTGGTCATGGTGGCCAAGAAGCGATCGGCACTGCGTTTTCTTCAGGATGAGCTGCGCCAGAAGCGTATCCGCAAGCACTATCATGCGCTGGTTGCCGGTGACTGGCCGGCCAGTGTCGACCGGGTTGATGTGCCGCTGCTGCGCTATGAGATGCCCAATGGCGAGCGCCGCGTGAAGGTAGACGATGCCGGGAAAGCGTCCCTGACCACGTTCCGCTGTCTGGAGCGTTATGCCGGATATAGCCTGGTGGAGGCGTCGCCGATCACCGGGCGGACGCACCAGATCCGGGTTCACAGTGCCTGGGCGGGTCATCCGATTGCGGGTGACGACAAGTATATGGATGATGTCAGCCTCAAAGCGTTCCGGTCTATTGGTGGTCAGCGACTGATGCTGCATGCCCGGGCCCTGGAGTTCACTTTGCCGGTCTCCGGTGAGGCCATGCGCCTGGAGGCGCCCTACGACGATGCATTCAATGACGTGCTCAGGAAGCTTTCTGGGCGTCTTAAAGGATCCGATCAATGAACGTCAGAGTGGTTATTTTTGACTGGGACGGGACCCTGGTGGACTCGGTTGAGCACATTGCCGACAGCCTGCACCAGGCCGCAACCGATCTGGGCTACCCCGAACTGGAGCGTGAAGCTTACCGGGATATCATCGGTCTTGGCATGGTCGAGGCTTTGGAAAAGCTTTATCCGGGCATCAGCCGGGAAGAAATGAACAGTATCCGAGACGGCTATGCCCGCTATTTCTTCAGCAAGGTGACAACACCCCAGAACGTGTTTGAGGGGATGGCTGATGTGGTTGCAGATCTGCGCGGAGCCGGGCGCAGCTGTTCCGTTGCCACTGGCAAGAGCCGGCGCGGGCTGGATTCTGCCCTGGTTTCCAGCGGTCTTGGCGACCACTTTGAGATTACCCGATGCGCCGATGAGACGCGCTCAAAGCCCGATCCAGCCATGCTCGAGGAAATTCTCCGGTTCTACCGCATTGAGCCGGAAGAGGCCGTGATGATTGGTGATACCCGCTATGACCTGGAAATGGCCCAGCGTATTGGCATGCCTTCCATCGGGGTGGAGTGGGGTGTGCATAAGCGGGACGTGCTGGGTGATTATTCCCCGCGCGCCATCGTTGATTCCGTGCCTGACCTTCGTCGGGTGCTCGGGCTGTAAACGGGCCGAATTCATTGAAGTTGCTGACAGGAAGCGAGCATGAGTGACTGGGAATCTGACAAGTCTGCCGATTGGGGTGACAAGCCGGTGGAGCCGGAGAAAGAGAGTAAACCGTTTTTCGGGCGTAAGTCTCCGAAGCTTCCGCCCGAATCAGGCCGTGACTGGAAGCTTATCGAAAAGCTGGTTATGTCGCTGCAGGCCGAACAGCGCAGAAGCCGGCGTTGGGGTATCTTTTTCAAGTTCCTGACTTTCGGGTACCTGATCGCCTTGCTGTTCATGTTCAAATTTCCCCTTGGCGAGTCTCTTGAAGGGGTGGCAGGAAAGCATACTGCTCTGGTGGAGATTAACGGTCCGATCGCTGCAGACGAGCTGGCAAGCGCAGACAATATTGTTGGGTCTCTCCGGACAGCCTTTGAAGAGCCAAACTCGGTGGCCGTGATCCTGCGCATCAACAGTCCGGGCGGTAGCCCGGTTCAGGCGGGCTATGTTTACGATGAGATCAATCGCCTGCGGGAAGAATACCCGGAGAAGAAGGTTTACGCCGTGATCTCGGATATTGGCGCCTCCGGGGCTTACTACATTGCTGCGGCTGCGGATGAAATATACGCCAATCGTGCCAGTCTTGTCGGCTCGATCGGGGTAGTAGCTGGTGGCTTCGGGTTCACCGAGGTAATGGAGAAAATTGGCGTCGATCGCCGCCTTTATACTGCAGGTGAAAACAAGGCTTTCCTGGATCCGTTCTCTCCGGAGCAGGAAGAAGAGGTAGCGTTCTGGCAGAGCGTGCTGGAAAACACCCATCAACAATTTATTGCTGCAGTCAAGCAGGGTCGTGGTGATCGCCTGGCGGATGACGAGCGGCTGTTCAGTGGCTTGGTGTGGAGTGGCGAGCAAGCCGTTGAGCTAGGGCTGGCTGATGGGCTTGGCAGTGCTTCACACGTGGCCCGGCAGATCATCGGGCAGGAGAAGCTTGTGGACTACAGTCGCCGCAAGTCGCCGTTCCAGGATATTGTCGATCAGCTTGGCGTTGCCTTTGGTGAGGGCTTTGCCAGTCAGTTGGTCGAGTCCCGTCTCGAGCTGCGTTAAGTTTTTCCGGGCTCAGGCCGGTTTTCCAGTAGGGGATTCCGGCCCCAGCGCCGCAGCATATCGTTCAGGGCAATGAGGGGTAGTCCAACCAGGCTGTTGGGGTCTCGGCCCTCCAGAGCGTCAAACAGTGTGATGCCAAAGCCTTCCATCTTGAAGCTGCCGGCGCAGTCGTAGGGTTTCTCATGCAGCAGGTAGGCGTCTATTTCCTCGTCAGTCAGGTCACGGAATCGGACGTTGTAAGGCTCGCAGAGACTCTCGAGCTTTCCGGAATCGGCGTCAAGCAGCGCCAGGCCGGTAAGAAACAGGACTCTGTGACCACTGCTCTGGCGTAGCTGGTTGGTTGCCTGCTCATGATTGCCGGGCTTGCTCAGCACCGAGCCATCCGGCAGGCAGGCCACCTGGTCGGAGCCGATGATCCAATGGCCGGGGAAGCGATCCGCCAGTGCCCGGGCCTTGTTCTCGGCCAGTCGCGTGGCGAGCGCCTCCCCGGATTCCCCTGGTTGTGGTGATTCGTCGATGTCGGGGCTGGCGCAGGTGAAGGGCATGCCCAGCCGGTCGAGTAGAGCCTTTCTGTAAGGTGATGAAGATGCCAGTAAAAGCGGTTTTCGGGTCATAGTAGTATCCTGTGAGTGCCTGGCTAGCGTATCTGAGGTGCGGTTATCGTAAATTACACCTATCTGCACGGAAACCCTTGTGAAAAAGCAACGAAGTCTTTGACAGCAGCGGGCTGCGCCCCTAAAATTGCGCGCCTATGTCAAACGCGTCCAACGCCGAGTTGCCCAAATCTGTTGATCCTTACCGGTTAGCGGAACAGAACAGCACACTGGAGGGAGAGATTCCCATCAGCGGGCTTGGCCGTTTTCGCGAAGCGGTTTTCGGGTTCTCGGAAGGCGCTGCGTGCCGGGTGAAGCTGTCTTTCTTTATGGATGGCGAGCGGCGTCGCGTTGTTTCGGGTGAACTGGCCGCTCCGGTGGATCTGGAATGTCAGCGGTGCATGGGGGCCATGAGCGTGAATCTGGTCTCCCAATTCAAGCTGGGGCTGGTCACCAGTGACGAGCAGGCGCAACAGCTACCGAAAGAGCTCGAGCCATTTCTGACCGATGATTTCACCGCGGATCTCTGGTCGATGGTGGAAGATGAGCTTTTGCTGGTGTTGCCACCGTTCCCGCTTCACGAACGGGACGAGTGTCCGGCCCGGGAAGATCTGGAAGCTTACGAGCCTGACGGCTCCGGGGCTGAGCCGGTGAGAAAGTCGGGCGAGAATCCGTTCAGTGTCCTGGCGGATCTCAAGAAGACAAAGCATTAACCGGGCGCGGGTGTCCCTCGGGAAACCGGCGCACATTTAACGAACAGACGTTACTTATTCAGCAAGACAAAGTTTACGTTAACAGGTCAGGAGCATAATCATGGCTGTACAGCAAAACCGTAAGACCCGTTCCAAGCGTGGCATGCGCCGTTCACACGACGCCCTGAGCGCCGCTGCTCTGAGCACTGATGCGACCACCGGTGAAGTTCATCGTCGTCACCACGTGTCTCCGGACGGCTTCTACCGTGGCAAGCAGGTAATCGAAGCTCGCGACGAGTAATCTCGTTGCCGCTATGCATCGCCAGGAATCGGATGGCAGAACGGTGAAACCGGTCACCATCGCGATTGACGCCATGAGTGGCGACCGCGGCGCAGCCGTTGTGGTTGCCGCTTCGTTGCAGGCGGTGCGCGAAAACGAAGCCTTGAGCATCGTTCTGGTGGGAATCCGGAGCGAGCTTGAGGCTTTGTTGCGTGAAGGGCATGCCCGAATCCGCATCGTTGAAGCGGCGGATGTGGTGCGCATGAACGAGCGCCCTTCGCACGCTCTTCGTCACAAGAAAAATTCCTCCATGGCCATCGCGCTGAGCCTCGTCCGGGACGATGAAGCCCAGGGTTGTGTCAGCGCCGGGAACACAGGTGCGCTGATGGCGTTCGGGCGCACCATTATCCGGATGTATCCGGGCATAGAGCGCCCCGCCATCGCCAAGCTGATTCCCTCGCTGCGTGGACGTTGCCACGTCCTTGACCTGGGTGCCAATGTCGACTCCACAGCCGAAAACCTTTATCAGTATGCCTTGATGGGCTCACTGATGGCGTCTGCCATCTGCAGCCAGGCGGAGCCGCGGGTTGCCTTGCTGAACGTCGGTGAGGAGGAAATCAAAGGGAATGAGCAGGTACGGTTGGCATCTCACATGCTGGCCCAGTGCGATACCATCAACTATATCGGTTATGTAGAAGGCAGTGATCTGTTCCGGGACGTGGCCGATGTGGTGGTCTGTGATGGCTTTGTCGGCAACATCGCCCTGAAAACCGGCGAGGGCGTTGCCGGACTGCTGATTGAGTTGATGGAGCAGGCTTTCACCCGAAATCTCTACGGCAGGCTGGTTGGCCTGCTTGCCCGGCCGATTATCGGTCGGCTTCTGCAATTGATGGATCCTTCCCGCCACAACGGTGCCAGTCTCCTCGGCCTTCAGGGTGTGGTGATCAAAAGTCATGGCAACGCCAACGAACGCGCTGTGTTGTCCGCCATTCGCCAGGCTGTCAGGGAAGTTGAGCTGGAAGTACCCCGCCGTATTAATGAGCGTCTCGACGATCTCATGCTTTGAGTACCTGAGACTAAAGTCTGTCCCGGTTTGGTCACGCGTTCGCGGATAATTGGCCTAACTTGTACTATTGGCTAATCTCACGTAACCACCCAATGACGATAAGATCCCGCTTATGAAATCAGCCTTTATTTTTCCAGGACAAGGGTCGCAATCAGTGGGCATGCTTTCGGATGCCGCTGAAGCCTGGCCCATTATCAACAGAACCTTCGCCGAAGCCTCCAATGTGCTTGGCTACGACCTCTGGGCGCTCTGCCAGAAGGGCCCGGCCGAGGAGCTCAACAAAACCATGGTTACCCAACCTGCGCTGCTTACGGCCAGTGTTGCCCTGTGGAGGCAGTGGTTTGTGGCGGGTGGCAGTGCGCCGGATTTCCTTGCCGGTCACAGTCTGGGCGAGTATAGCGCCCTTGTCGCCGCCGAGAGCCTCGACTTTGTGGAAGCGGTAAAGCTGGTTCGCCTGCGGGGTGAGCTCATGCAGGACGCCGTGCCGGCCGGGGAAGGCAAAATGGCGGCCATCCTGGGTCTTGAGGACGACGACGTTGTTTCAGCCTGTGAAGCAGCGGCTCAGGGTGATGTGGTTTCTGCGGTTAACTTCAATGCTCCCGGCCAGGTCGTCATTGCTGGCTCGGCCGCCGCGGTTGAGCGCGCCATTGACGCCTGCAAGGAAAAAGGCGCCCGCAAGGCCATGCCATTGCCGGTCAGCGTGCCTTCCCACTGCGCCTTGATGAAGGGCGCTGCCGAGGAATTGGCAAAAGCGTTGGAAGATGTGCGTTTTAATGATGCTGTCATCCCGGTTATACAAAATGTTAACGCCGCCGCCGAGACCGAATCCGCTACACTGAAGGCCAACCTGCTCAAGCAGCTTTATTCACCGGTCCTCTGGACGGATTCTGTGCGTACTCTGGTTGCCAATGATGTCGAAGTCGCCGTTGAGTGCGGTACCGGCAAGGTCCTGGCAGGGCTTGCCAAACGTATCGACCGGGCTTTGGCCGTTCACAGTATCGAAGACCCGGATTCGCTGGCGAAGGCGCTGGACGCCTTCGGCCAGTCTTGAAACGAAAGGGAGTTATTCATGTCTCTGGAAGGTAAAACCGCACTGGTAACCGGTGCAACCCGCGGTATTGGCCAGGCGATTGCCCGTGCGCTGGCTGCGCAGGGTGCTGAAGTCGTCGGTACGGCGACCAGTGAGGCCGGTGCCGAATCCATCACCAATGATCTCCAGTCGGCCGGTTACAAAGGCTATGGCATGGTCATGAACGTGGCAGATCCCGCCAGCATAGAAGCAGGTCTGAAAGAGCTGACAGAAAAATCCGGCGCACCTCTGATTCTGGTCAACAATGCCGGCATTACCCGTGATAATCTGCTGATGCGTTTGAAGGACGATGACTGGTCGTCAGTTCTGGAAACCAATCTTTCCAGTGTTTACCGCACCAGCAAGGCCGTGCTTCGCGGCATGGCGAAGGCTAAATGGGGTCGGATCATTAATATAAGCTCGGTGGTTGCCGGTATGGGCAACCCGGGGCAGGGCAACTATTGCGCTGCCAAGGCTGGCGTCGAAGGGTTTACCCGAAGCCTGGCCAAAGAAATGTCGAACCGGGGTATCACTGCAAATTGTGTGGCTCCCGGATTTATTGACACGGATATGACAAAAAAACTGGACGACAAGCAGCGCGAGACTATGCTGGAAATCATACCCGCGGGTCGTCTGGGTGAGCCGGAAGAAGTGGCAGCCGTAGTTGCCTTCCTGGCATCAGATGCAGCCGGTTACGTGACGGGTGAAACCATCAACGTGAACGGCGGAATGTACATGGGATAAGCCCCAGTCGGGGTCTGTGCGCAACTCCTTGTCGCACAACATGTTTATCAGAATCCCTGCTTGTTTGCAGGTAGGGTTTAAACTAAACTGGCAGCACTAGAGTTGCTTGGTTGACACACAAAGTGAGGACATTATGAGTACAGTTGAAGAGCGCGTGAAGAAGATCGTTTGTGAACAGTTGGGCGTTAAAGAGTCCGAGGTTCAGAACTCATCTTCTTTTGTAGAGGATCTTGGCGCTGACTCACTGGACACCGTTGAGCTGGTTATGGCACTGGAAGAGGAATTTGAAACCGAGATTCCTGACGAGGAAGCCGAGAAGCTGACAAGTGTTCAGGACGCGATCGACTACATCGTCGCGCACACCTGATACTCTGCATTTAAGAAAGCCAGGCAAAAAGCCGTCCTTGTGAAACAGCGAGGGACGGCTTTTTTATTGGCTGATAATCAGGTTCAATCTGCGTTCAGATTCATTCGGACAAGATCAGGTGCAACAGGCTATGACTAAACGGCGAGTTGTCATTACAGGAATGGGCATGCTGTCTCCGGTCGGCAATAGCGTGGAGTCGTCCTGGGAAGCTATTCAGGCCGGACGTAGCGGGATCGGTATGATCGATCGCTTTGACGCGTCTGCCTATAACACAAGGATTGGAGGGGCCATCCGGGACCTGGATATGGAGTCCTACCTTTCTCCCAAGGACGCCAGGAAGCTCGACGCCTTTATCCACTATGGCCTGATTGCCGCCCAACAGGCGGTGGACAACAGCGGCCTTGAGTCGTTTGACGGGCTTGACCGGGAGCGCGTCGGTATAGCCATTGGCTCTGGCATCGGTGGCCTCGAGTATATCGAGAAAAGTGTTCTCACCATGGACAAGTCCGGGCCCCGAAAGGTTTCGCCGTTTTTCGTGCCAGCCTCTGTCATTAACATGATCTCCGGGAACGCTGCTATCCGTTTTGGCTATCGGGGCCCGAACATTGCAATTGTTACCGCCTGCACTACCGGTACCCATAACATTGGCTATGCGGCCCGTACGATTGCCTATGGTGACGCCGAAGTGATGCTGGCCGGTGGGTCGGAAATGGCAACCACACGTACCGGCATGGCTGCTTTCTCCGCTGCCCGGGCACTGTCTACCCGCAACGATGAACCGGAAAAGGCCAGCCGCCCCTGGGACAAAGATCGGGACGGCTTTGTCCTCAGCGACGGTGCCGGGGTGGTCGTTCTTGAGGAGCTGGAACACGCAAAACAGCGCGGTGCCACGATATACGGCGAAGTGGTTGGCTTCGGGATGAGTGACGATGCCCACCACATTACTGCGCCACCGGAGGACGGTGAGGGCGCGGCCCGTTCCATGGCCAATGCCGTGCGTGACGCCGGCCTGAAACCGGAAGAAATTGATTATATCAATGCTCACGGTACCTCCACGCAGGTCGGTGACGTCGCCGAGGTGGCTGCGGTTCGGCGGGTGTTCGGCGCGCATGCTGAAAAGCTGGCCATGAGCAGCACCAAATCAATGACCGGGCACCTGCTTGGCGCCGCCGGTGCGGTGGAAGCAATCTTCTCGGTCATGGCCATTCGCGATGGCGTGCTGCCGCCAACCATCAATCTGGACAATCCCGATGAAGGGTGCGATCTGGATCTCGTGGCCCACAAGAGTCGTCAGGCCGATGTTCGGGTGGCGCTGTCCAACTCGTTCGGATTCGGTGGTACCAATGGAACCCTGATTTTCCGTCGCTACGAAGGCTGATAATCGCTGTGTTTCGTCTTTACTGGGCCGATGAGGGCGGCCTGCCCGCCGATGACCGTGGGCTTGCCTATGGTGACGGGCTGTTCGAAACTATCCGGATGTCGGGGCAGAGAGGTGTTCTGTTGTCCCGCCACCTGGAACGAATGGTGCGCGACGCCGGGCGACTTGGTATTGAGGTTTCCCGGAAAGAGCTCGCCAACGTTTGCGTCGAGGCGGCGCAACGTTTCGCCGATCGTTTCAAGGCAGATGGCTGGATCCTCAAGCTGACACTGACCCGTGGCAGTGGCGGGCGAGGGTATCGCCCGGATCCCGGGATGGAGCCCAATCTGCTGGTTTCCGCATCACCTCTGCCGCCAGCGCCCGATCCTGCAGGCGTGGCGGTTGATTTCTCCAAAGTACCGCTGGCGGTCAATCCGTTAGTGGCCGGAATGAAGTCTCTGAACCGGCTTGAGCAAGTACTGGCGGCTGCGGAACTCGGGCCCCCGCTGTTCGAGGTGATCATGGCGGATCGCGATGGCAATCTGGTCGAAGGCACCCGTACCAATCTTCTGCTTCGTCAGGGAGGTGGCTGGGTGACGCCGCCGGCATCCAGTCTGGCGGTTGCCGGTGTGCTCAGGCAATGGCTTCTGGAACGCCTGAGGCAAAGGGGGGAGACGGTGACAGAGCGTCCGGTCACGGTAAATGATGTGCTTGGCCCGAATTGCCAGGGTATTTTTTTGCTGAACAGCGTGCTGGGTATTGTTCCGGTTCGCACTATTGCCGGTCATGATTTGCCTGTCGATAGCGGACTTGCGACAATCTTCAATCCTCTCGAAACACTGGAATAAATCGTTTGTTCAAGAAGTTATTGCTTGCGTGCGTTTGTGTCGCCGTCCTCGCCTCGGCAGGAACAGGCCTCTGGGTGTGGCAGGGTCTGCAAGGCCTGAAAAAGCCGGTGATACTGGAAGAGCCGCTGCTTTTTGATGTTCCCCAGGGCAGTTCCTTCATTGAAGTGGTTGGTAGGCTTGAGGCCGAGGGGCTGGTTTCCGACCGGCTGTGGTTGAGGCTGTACGGTCGGCTCGAACCCGGGCAGACCCGGATCAAGGCTGGCCAATACGAGTTTCTCAGTGGCATGAGCCCCAGGGACATGATCGGTGTCATGGTGTCGGGGGATACCAAGCACTGGTATGTACAGTTCATTGAGGGCTGGACCTTCAAGGACATGAGATCGGCTCTGGCCCAGGCTGAGCGGCTTCAGAAGGTCACTGGCCAGTGGACTGTTGAGCAGATCATGGCAGCTGTTGGCGCCGAGGGCGAGCACCCCGAAGGGCGATTCTTTCCGGATACCTACGCCTTTACCAGTAGCGAATCTGACCTCGACCTGCTGAAGCGGGCCTTCAACCGGATGGAAACAGTGTTGGCCGAGGAATGGGCTGCGCGGGAAGAAGGGCTTCCTTACGATAACCCATACGAAGCCCTGATCATGGCTTCGATTGTAGAGCGCGAAACTGGAGCGCCCCACGAGCGGGATCAGGTTGCCGGCGTGTTTGTCCGCCGCCTGCAGAAAGGAATGCGGCTACAAACCGACCCCACGGTCATCTACGGCATGGGCGATAGTTATCAGGGGCGGATAGGGCGCAAGGACCTGCGCACCTATACACCCTACAATACGTACAGAATCAATGGTCTGCCTCCCACGCCCATTGCCCTCCCTGGCCGTGAATCCATTCACGCGGCCCTGCATCCGGATGACGGTGATGCACTTTATTTCGTTGCCCGGGGTGATGGCACGCACAAGTTTTCGCGCACACTGTCGGAGCACCAGAAAGCCGTGCGTGAATTCCAGTTGAACAGACGTGACGACTACCGTTCCTCCCCTGCACCACAGAACAACGACTCCGATGAGGATGCGGGATGACGGTTCGTGGGCAGTTCATAACATTTGAGGGTACCGAGGGGGTTGGCAAGTCAACTCAGTTGACGAACGCAGCCAGCACACTTGATCAGATCGGTGTCGATTATATCGTCACCCGGGAGCCTGGCGGCACGCCCATGGCTGAGTCCATCCGCGAACTCCTGCTGGCTCCCCGGGATGAGCCGGTGAATGAAATCACCGAGCTGTTGCTGATGTTTGCTGCCAGGGCCCAGCACCTGCACACGCGGATTTTGCCGGCGCTTGAGCGCGGTCACTGGGTCTTGTGCGACCGTTTTACCGATGCGACGTTTGCCTATCAGGGCGGCGGGCGCGGCGTTCCGGAGGAACGAATCGCCCTGCTTGAAACTCTGGTGCAGGGCGACATTCGTCCGGATCACGTGATTGTTCTGGATGCCCCCGTGGACACAGGGATGGCCAGGGCCCGCAAGCGGGGAGAACTTGATCGCTTCGAGCAGGAAGATCTGGAGTTCTTTCAGCGAATCAGAGATGCCTATCTTGCCCGGGCCAAGGCGCAGCCCGCCAGGTATCAGGTAATTGATGCCTCGCGCCCACTGGCTGAGGTTTCTGAGCAGGTTTCGGGACTGTTGAAGCAGTGGTTGAGCCGTTCAGCGGTGCGCTGAGAGCTGCGAGTTTCCCCGATGTTTCTGTTCCATTCGTGCACTTTCTGTAATGTTCTGCTTTAATTGAGGAACATTCTCAGTTAAACGCTGGCAGTTTTAATGGTTAACGCGAAACTTCTGAAGCTTCCCATGGCAGCGCATCAGCACTGGCATGAACACCACCAGATTGTCATCGGGGTGCGGGGCGAAGCCGAGTTAAGCGTTGATGGGGCAGGGGCTTATCTGGACACCTGGCGAGCATACCTGGTGCCCACGGAAGCCCGACACGATTATCGTGGTAATGACCAGAATCATGTTCTGGTGATCAATCTCGATCCGCTTATGCCTGCCGTCAATTCTCCAGCCCACGCCGATTACGAGCGCATGATGCGGGTGTTTGAAAAGCCGCGAACCTTGCAGATGGATAGTCGCTTACATGGTCTCGTCCAGTTCGCCGCTGGCGAGTTTGACCGAGCGCCCGATCATACAACGCTCCAGCAGCACCTGGCTTCAAGCATTCTCTATTGTATGGCTGACCGGATCACAGATGGCCAGTCCTTCACGTCAAACCGGAATGCTATCAGCCCTGATACAGTCCGACGCTACATTCTCAAAAATCTCCACAAGAAGATTACTGTCGAAGATATGGCAGGAGAGGTTTGCCTCAGTGTCAGCCGTTTCCATGAGGTGTTCAGGGAGGTGGCAGGTATAACGCCGCACCAGTTTCTGTTACAGACACGACTCGATCAGGCCGCCAACCTCCTCGCAACAACGACCCTGACAGTGTCCGAAATCAGTTACCGATCGGGTTTCTCGTCTCAAAGCGCGCTGACAAATGCCTTGCGGAAATACAAGGGGACCACGCCATCAAGATTGCAGGTTGGCGAGAGTGTGGCCTGATTTGGCCGGTCAGTTCCTTAGTCCCGTAGGATTGTGCAAAAGAATCGTAGGATTTCGTAAGCCTGAAATCCGCACTAATACTAAGTTATAGCGACTGGAGCCCGGTCTCACGCGAGCGTGCGGGGCGAGAGTCGCAAATGTTCTTTGCGTACTCAGGTTCAGGGAGTGATCACAAGGAAATTCCCTGCTTCAAATGAGATGGAACTCGGAAACAAAAGAAGAATAGTGCAGCGAGTTGGCATAAGGTCAGCCATGTGCTTTGCGAGCGGATCTATTCCGACTCATTAAACCGGAGGAGCCCCTATGGCTATTGGTGTTTGGATCAGTCTATTTGCTTACTTTGCGCTCATGATTGCCATCGGCGTTTATGCCATGCGCAGAGCTACGTCTTCGTCCGAAGACTATATGTTGGGCGGCCGAGCCCTCAGTCCGAAGGTGGCTGCGCTTTCGGCAGGTGCTTCTGATATGAGTGGCTGGCTGCTTCTGGGTCTGCCGGGCGCGCTGTTTGCGTCGGGTCTGGGATCTGCCTGGATTGGTATTGGCCTGCTCGTAGGTGCATTCTTTAACTGGACGCTGGTTGCGCCCCGCCTCCGTGAACAAACCGTTCACTATGGCAATGCGATCACCATCCCGTCTTTCCTGGCAAATCGATTCCCGACACAGGCCCTGTCGCTGCGCACCGTCTCGGCGATCGTTATTGTCATTTTCTTCGCGGTCTATACAGCGTCAGGCCTGGTGGCCGGCGGCAAGCTGTTTGAGAGCGCATTCGCCGGAATTTTCAACTTCGGTGGCATGAGTGATTACGCAGCAGGCATCGTAATTACCCTGGGTGTGGTTCTGGCTTACACCGTCGTGGGTGGGTTCCTGGCCGTGAGTATGACGGACTTTGTACAGGGCTGTATCATGATGCTGGCTCTGGTCATCATGCCCGCGGTTGTGCTGTTTGGTGAAGGCGGTGGCGGTTTCGCCCAGGCCTCTCAAACCCTGAACGAGGTTGATCCCACGCTGCTGTCCTGGACGGAGGGGCTAACCTTTATTGGTTGGTTGTCTGCCGTTACCTGGGGGCTGGGTTATTTCGGTCAGCCCCACATCATCGTGCGTTTCATGGCCATCCGCACCCTGAAGGATGTACCGGTTGCCCGGAACATCGGTATGAGCTGGATGCTGATTTCCCTGATCGGCGCGATTTCTCTGGGCGTATTCGGCCGTGCCTACGCTATCCGTAATGGCATGGACGTACAGGATCCGGAAACCATCTTTATCATCCTGTCAGACATGCTGTTCCACCCGCTGATCACAGGCTTCCTGTATGCGGCTCTGCTGGCGGCGGTGATGAGTACCATCTCCAGTCAGCTGTTGGTATCTTCCTCTTCACTGACAGAAGATTTCTATCGTCTGTTCCTGCGTAAGGAAGCAACTGACAAGGAGTGCGTAAATATCGGTCGCGTGTGCGTTGTCCTTGTTGGTCTGGTGGCAGCCGTCATCGCCTCCGATCCGAACTCTCAGGTTCTGGCCCTGGTTGCTAACGCGTGGGCAGGCTTTGGTGCTGCATTCGGTCCGCTGATTATCCTGTCGCTGATGTGGCGTCGAACTAACGGCGCAGGTGCCATCGCTGGCATGGTTGTCGGTGCGGCCACGGTCATGATCTGGATTTCAATGGGCTGGAACGGCTCGTTCATGGGTGGACCAGGTGTCTACGAGATTATTCCCGGCTTCATTGCTGCCTTCATCGCAATCCTGGTAGTGAGCTCGGTAACCGCCGATGCCGGCGAGTATCAGCATATCGAGCGGTAAAGAAAATCGCGCCAAGCGCGTTTGAAGAAGTGAAAAGGACTCCTGCGGGAGTCCTTTTTTTGGTCATAATGATTCCGGATCGTTCGTCTCTTTTGTGGCGACGCCCCAATCCGCAACGGAGCGCGATGAGTGACTGTTCTGGAAGTCCTGGCATTACTGTCGATCGGTGGCATTGCCGGGTTTATTAACGTTCTCTCAGCTGGCGGATCGATGCTGACTCTGCCGCTATTGATGTTTTTGGGGTTGCCGCCACAAGTGGCCAATGGCACTAACAGGGTGGCGATAACGCTGCAGAGTATCACTGCAGTAGGCAGCTTCTACCGGATGGGGCATGGCAACCTGGTCGTTAGTTTGCATTTGGCCTTTCCCGCAGTTCTCGGTTCGCTTCTGGGCGCCTGGATTGCTACCTGGGTATCGGACACTGTCTTCGAGTGGGTGTTGGTGTCCGCCATGATCGGCGCCTCCGCATTTATGCTTCTGCCGCAACCGGTGCTCAGTACCCGGCCGCTGACCCCGGAGCGTCTCAGTCCGGCCATTTATCTGGCGATGTTCGTCGTTGGCATGTACGGCGGATTCATTCAGGTAGGTGTTGGCGTGCTGTTCATTGTGGTGCTTTACCACATGCTCAAGATCGACCTGCGCCAGGTGAACGTGCTCAAGGTATCGATCGTGTTGCCTTTTACATTCGCTGCTCTGGTGGTCTTCGCTTTCAACGACCAGGTTCGCTGGGGTGTGGGGCTGACGCTGGCGCTGGGTAATATCACCGGTGCTTTTATTGCTACCCGAGTGAATATGAGCAAACGCGGAGCGCGTTGGATTAAATTGATTACCCTGGTGATGGTAGCGGCCATTCTGGCGAGGCTGGTTTTTTACTGATTGCCAACAAGTCACGCGTTGAACAGTCTATGGCGAACCATGTTGCATAAAAAAACGCCAGCCCGAGGGCTGGCGTTTTTGGAGCTAAACCTTAAAAGTCACTGCTCAGGCAACGTTCGCCTCAGAGGCCTTCTTGGTGTAGTTCTCCATCTGGTCGAAGTTGAGATACTTGTAAATCTCTTTCGACATGCTGTTGAGGTCTTTGGCGTACTCCATGTATTCCTCGGCGGAGGGGAGTTTGCCCAGTACCGCGCCAACCGCTGCCAGTTCCGCGGAGGTCAGGTACACGTTGGCACCATCGCCCAGACGGTTCGGGAAGTTACGGGTGGAGGTAGACAGCACGGTGCTCTTGGCCGCCACACGCGCCTGGTTACCCATGCACAGGGAGCAGCCCGGCATCTCGGTGCGAACACCGGCGGTGCCGTAGATGTTGAAGTAGCCTTCTTCCATCAGCTGAGCCTGGTCCATCTTGGTGGGCGGTGACATCCACAGACGGGTCTTCAGGGGTTCCTTGTTCTGCGCCAGCAACTTACCGGCGGCACGGAAATGACCGATGTTGGTCATGCAGGAACCGATGAACACTTCGTCTACCTTGTCGCCGGCCACTTCGGACAGCGTCCGGGCGTCGTCCGGATCGTTCGGGCAGCACACGATCGGCTCCTTGATTTCGGCCAGGTCGATTTCCACTACGTGGGCGTACTCCGCGTCCTTGTCGGCACGCATCAGCTTCGGATCAGCCAGCCACTCTTCCATCTGCTGGGCGCGACGCTCCAGGGTACGAGGATCGCCGTAACCCTCGGCAATCATCCAGCGCAGCATGGTGATGTTGGAGCGCAGGTACTCGGCCACGGACTCTTCAGACAGGTTGATGGTGCAGCCAGCAGCAGACCGCTCGGCAGACGCGTCAGACAGCTCGAAAGCCTGCTCTACGGTCAGGTGCTCAAGACCTTCGATCTCAAGGATGCGACCGGAGAATTCGTTGATCTTGCCTTTCTTCTCAACGGTCAGCATGCCTTGCTTGATGCCGTACAGCGGAATGGCATGTACGAGGTCGCGCAGGGTGATACCTGGCTGCATTTCGCCCTTGAACCGAACCAGAACAGATTCCGGCATATCCAGCGGCATAACGCCGGTTGCAGCGGCAAACGCAACCAGACCGGAACCGGCCGGGAAGGAGATGCCCATGGGGAAGCGGGTGTGAGAGTCACCACCGGTGCCCACGGTGTCCGGCAGCAGCATGCGGTTCAGCCAAGAGTGGATGATACCGTCGCCCGGACGCAGGGAAACACCGCCACGGGTACGGATAAAGTCCGGCATGGTGTGCTGCATTTCCACGTCAACCGGCTTCGGGTAAGCAGCAGTGTGGCAGAAAGACTGCATGACCAGGTCGGCCTGGAAGCCCAGACACGCCAGGTCTTTCAGCTCGTCCCGGGTCATCGGGCCGGTGGTGTCCTGGGAGCCGACTGTCGTCATGTGTGGCTCGCAGTAGGTGTTCGGACGAACGCCTTTGCCTTCTTCCAGGCCACAGGCTTTGCCGACCATCTTCTGGGCCAGGGTGAAGCCTTTGGTGCCGGCTTCGGGATCTTTCGGCAGGCGGAACAGGTCGGTCGCGCCCATGCCCAGTGCTGTACGAGCCTTGGCGGTCAGGCCACGGCCGATGATCAGCGGAATACGGCCGCCGGCCTGAACTTCGTCCAGGATTACGTCGGACTTGAATTTGAACTCGGAGATGGTTTCGCCGGCCTCGTTCAGGATCTTGCCTTCATACGGGCGGATCTCGATAACGTCGCCCATGTTCATGTTGTCGACCGGAGCTTCGAAAACCAGGGCACCGGCGTCTTCCATGGTGTTGAAGAAGATTGGGGCAACCTTGTTACCGATACAGACACCACCGGCACGCTTGTTGGGAACGCCCGGGATGTCCTCACCAAAGAACCACAGAACGGAGTTGGTGGCAGACTTACGGGAAGAACCGGTACCGACAACATCACCAACGAAGGCAACGGGCAGGCCCTTGGACTTGATCTCATCGATCTGGCTCATGGGGCCGGTTACGCCGGGTTCTTCCGGCTTCAGGCCATCACGTTCCATTTTATAGGCAGCACGCGCGTGCAGCGGGATGTCCGGGCGGGACCAGGCATCCGGGGCCGGGGACAGGTCGTCAGTATTGGTTTCGCCAGTGACCTTGAACACCACCATCTTGGTGCTCTCGGGCACCTTCTTCTTGTTGGTGAACCACTCGCCGTTGGCCCAGGATTCAACCACGGCCTTGGCAACGGTGTTGCCTGCGTCCATCTTTTCCTTCACATCGTTGAAGGCGTCGAACATCAGCAGAGTGCGCTTGAGCTGCTCACCGGCCAGTTCAGCCAGTTCGGAGTCGTCCAGCAGGTCAACCAGGGTCGCGATGTTATAACCGCCCTGCATCATGCCCAGGAGCTTCACCGCTTTCTGCTTGTCCAGCAGGGGAGAGGATGCTTCGCCTTTAACAATGGCGGTCAGGAAAGCGGCCTTCACATAGGCGGCTTCATCCACGCCCGGCGGTACGCGGTTTTCCAGGAGATACACCAGGGTATCTTCCTCACCGGCCGGCGGGTTTTTCAGCAGATCGACCAGAGCAGCGGTCTGCTCGGCGTTCAGGGGCTTGGGAGGAATACCCAGGGCTTCACGTTCAGCAACGTGTTCACGATAGGCTTCTAACACGATATGGACCCTCATCAGTTGGAATGTCCCGCGCCGTTGGCTTCATGCCTTGGCGGGAGGTTTTGGCGGAAAGGCCGCAGGAGCCTCTGAATAATGCCTCAAATCACCGATGGGGTTTCAGGGTTTATTCAGAGACTCCTTAATCTGGCGCTGCATTCTATAGGAAACCCCTTATAAAGTTAAGTTGGACAGAGGTCGGAGGAATCTGTTAAGTGCGCTATACTCGCCGGCCGCAAATCAATCAATATACTGAGCCATGAACGACGCACTGCAAGAGATTCACGACTTCCTGCCATGCCGGACTCCGCAACGATGGATCGACAACGCCCTGGCTAATCAGGACCTGATGCTGATCGATCACGCCCACTGCGAGAAAAAGGCCGCCTCCACAGCGCTCAGCCTGATGTACCGCTACGTCGACAATACCAATCTGCTGTACAAGATGTCCCGGCTGGCCCGGGAAGAACTCAGGCATTTCGAGCAGGTGCTGGCGATCATGAATAAGCGGGGCGTGGATTATTGTCACCTGACGCCGGCTCGTTACGCCGCAGGGTTGAGACAGGAAGTTCGCACAGAAGATCCCGGGCGTCTGGTGGATGTGTTGATTGTTGGCGCCATTATCGAAGCGCGCTCCTGTGAGCGTTTTGCCGCCCTGGCTCCGTTCCTGGATGAGAAGCTGGCGGATTTCTACACCAGTCTCCTGAAATCCGAAGCCCGGCATTATCAGGATTATCTGTCGCTGGCCGAGCAGGCCGCCGGTGGGCCTATCGAGGCGCGCGTCGGCGAATTTCTGGCGCTTGAGAAGGCGTTGATCGAGGAGCCGGATACCGAGTTCCGGTTCCACAGTGGGCCGGTTTCAGCGTAATTGCCGACACAGCTCTATCCATGCGTCGATCCCCGCGCTGCGGTATTTCTGCTTGTGCAGGATGAAGTAGAACTGGCGATCAAACCGTCGGTGTGCCGGGACGGTTAGCGGCACCAGGCTGCCACGCTTGAAGGCGTCGGCCAGCACCACTTCAGACAGGCAGCCAATGCCCAGGTCTGCCTCGACCGCCCGTTTGATGGCTTCCGTGTGTTCCAGTTCCAATAGCACGTTCAGATCCGGCAGCAGTCCGTGCATGCCTCGCTCGAAGCTCTGGCGGGTGCCTGACCCCTGTTCCCGCATTATCCAGGTAGCGTTGCGAAGGTCCTCGTCCGAGAGCGAATCCCGGTTCGCCAGGGGGTGGCTGGGCGAACAGAACACCACCAGTTCGTCGCCTCGCCAGGGCAACACATCCAGCTCTGATGATTGCAGTTCCCCCTCGATCAGACCTATATCCAGCTCGAAGTCTTTGACACGTCTGGCAATGGTGCTGGTGTTGGCAACTTCCAGGGAGACTCTGGGGTGGGTAGGGGTATTCATGTATTGGGCCATCACACCCACGGCCAGATAGTTTCCGATAGTAAGCGTGGCGCCAACTTTCAGAGCACCCACTTCCGTGTGCTTACTGAAGGCCTGTTCCAGTTCATTGGCCTGGGCCAAGACGGCTTCCACCTTCGGGCGGTAAAGCCGCCCGAGTTCGTTTAACTGGAGCCGTTTGCCAACGCGATCGAACAGCTGGATGTCGAACTGGTTTTCCAGTTCTTTCAGTGCACTGCTGGCTGCTGACTGCGACATGGCCAGCGATTCGGCAGCGCGGGTGATGTTCTGGAAGTGCGACGCTGCAAGGAAAACTTCCAGCTGTCGGAAACTGTATTTCATAACTTTTAGCTCTTAATCGGCTCGCTCGAATAAGGTTATGAGAATATCCCATTTTCCCGATAGGTTAGTGCCGGGTTAGACTAAGCGCAATCCAAAGTTAAATCATTCGCCGTAAAACAGCGTATCGAACAGGCAAGAGGTTTTCATGAGCAACCTGATCAAAGAGAAAGTTACCAGCGTTCATCACTGGAACGATACCCTGTTCAGCTTTACCACAAGCCGGGATCCGGGCTTTCGTTTCAAGAACGGTCATTTTGTCATGATTGGTCTGGAGACAGAGGGTAAGCCCTTGATGCGCGCCTACAGTATTGCCAGTGCCAACTATGAGGAAGAGCTCGAGTTCTTCTCCATCAAGGTGCAGGACGGCCCACTGACATCGCGCCTGCAGAAGATCCAGGTGGGTGACGAGATTCTGGTTAGCCGCAAACCTACGGGAACTCTGATTCTGGACAATCTCCTGCCTGGCAAGAACCTGTGGCTGATCAGCACTGGCACCGGGCTCGCACCGTTCATGAGCATCATTAAGGATCCCGAGGTCTACGAGGCCTTCGACAAGGTGATCCTGACTCATGGCGTGCGTTACGTCTCTGAGCTGGCCTATCAGAAGGAAATCGAAGAATTGCCGGAGAACGAATATTTCGGTGAGATGGTGAAGGGCAAACTGGTCTACTACCCTACCGTCACTCGCGAAGAGTTCCGTAATCAGGGCCGGCTGACCGATGCCATGGAAACCGGGAAAATCACCCGTGATCTGGACCTGCCGGATTTCGATCCGGAGACCGACCGTTTCATGATCTGCGGCAGTCCGAGCATGCTCAAGGATACCTGCGCTATCCTGAACAACATGGGATTCAAGGAAGCCCGCGGTGGCGACATGGGGCATTACGTGATTGAGCGGGCCTTTGTGGAGCAGTGAGTATGCAGGGGTAACCCACCTCTGAATAAGCCGGAGCGTGATGCTCCGGCTTTTTTGTGTTTGTATCTGACGGAAGTGTTCGTATAAAAGGGAAAACTCCGGAGACGACAGTGATGGCAGGCATGCACAAAAACAAAAAGATCCTGGTGAGCTTTACAATTGCGCTATTGGTCGGTGTCATTCTCGGGACCGTGGTGCAGACCCAGTTCAACCTGCTGGCGCTTCAGGAAATAGGTGTGCAGATCGGTGTTGAAGCACGAATTTCTGCCACACTTCATGACCTGGGATCCTTCGCGCCTGTTTATGGGATTCTCTTCGGAGTCAGTTTTCTGGTCTCCCAGCTAGCTGCCGCAGGATTCTCCCGGTTGATGGGGCCGGGCTGGCGATCTCCGCTTTGTGCGTTGGCCGGTGGAGCCGGATTATGGGTTGCGCTGGCAACCGTCAACGCGATGTTGCCAATGCCGACGCTGATCGCCGCAACCCGATCCCCGGGCGGCCTGATTGCAATGCTGCTGTCAGGGGTATTCGCCGGGTGGCTGTTTGCCCGATTGACCGCTTCTCGCAAGGAGGCGAGTGGTCTCAACACAGTGCCAGCTGTGGCGATCTGTTGTCTTGCGGTTGGTCTTGGCTGGCAGCCGGGCCTGGTAAAGGCCCAATCCGTCGCCAGTTATTCCGTTGAAACATTGGTGTCTGGCCTTGAGCATCCTTGGTCACTGGCATTTCTTCCTGACGGTGGCGCCTTGGTAACCGAGCGGGCAGGGCGACTGCGGCGAATCTCGGCGGACTTGGAGTTGAGCCAGGAGCCGATTACCGGTGTGCCGACGGTTTTCAATGACGCCCAGGCAGGCCTGTTTGATGTTCTGTTGTCGCCTGATTTCGAGACTGACCAGGAGGTATTTCTCGCCTACGCCTGCGGTACCGCATCTGCCAATCACCTTTGTGTTGCCCGTGGTCAGTTACAGGGAATGGCTCTGAAAGACGTTGTCGAGATATTCCGGGCTAAACCAGCGAAACAGGGCAGTGCCCACTACGGTGGCCGGATGGCCTGGCTTCCGGATGATACGCTGATCGTCACCCTTGGGGATGGATTCGACTACCGTGAGCAGGCGCAGGACCTGTCGAGTCATCTCGGCAAGATTGTCCGCCTGAACCCGGATGGCACGGCTCCGGCCGATAATCCCTTCGTCAGCAGGGACGACGCGCTTCCGGAAATCTACAGTTACGGGCACCGCAATGTGCAGGGGCTGGTCTACGACTCCGCTGAGGGCCTTCTGATTGCCCATGAACACGGACCGCGTGGTGGGGATGAAATCAACATCATCGAGCCGGGGCACAACTACGGCTGGCCGGTGATCACTCACGGCATAGACTACACCGGAGCGATGATCACGCCCTTTGTTGAGCGGGAAGGTATGGAACAGCCGCTGCTGCACTGGACGCCTTCAATCGCGCCCTCAGGCATGACCCGCTACCAGGGCGAGCTGTTTCCAGACTGGCAGGGTAACCTGCTTGTTGGTGCGCTTGCCGACAGAAGTGTGCATCGGGTGACGCTGGACGGACGGCAAGCAAGCGACGTGGAAACGATGCTCGAAGAGCTCGGCGAGCGAATTAGGGATGTCGCCACCGGGCCCGAGGGTGCGGTGTATCTGCTCACCGACAGCGCGGATGGCCGGGTGCTTCGCCTCGTGCCTTAGTCGCAGATTTGGGGTGTTTGTGTCCGGCCGGTGTATAGTAGGCGGTTTTCAGAAAGGGGAAGCCGCTATGTTTCATCTGGAGCTGGAGCCACGTTTCAGCGATACCGATGCCCTCGGGCACATCAGCAACACCACTTTACCGGTCTGGTTCGAGCAGGCCAGAACGCCGGTTTTCCGGATTTTTCATCCCACCCTTGAGGCGGAGACCTGGCCGCTGATCATTGCGCGGCTGGAGATTGATCTGATGGCCCAGAGCTACTGGCATATTCCGGTCAAGATCAAAACAGGCATCGGCAAGATCGGCAATTCCTCGTTCCATGTGGTTCAGGAAGCCTGGCAGGGCGACAAGCAGATTGCCCGGGGCGTCGCCGTGCTGATTCATTTCGATTATGAAACAGAGAAAGCCCTGCCGATTCCGGATGAAATCAGGGCGAAGCTTTCTGAGCATCTCGTCGGGTGATGCTTGGCAGGAGGCTTTTAAAAGTCCGAGAAGTCCAAGGTTAATGATATCGATCAATCAAGTTCGACAAAAACGAAGAAGGCCGGGAAATCCCGGCCTTTTTCGTTTTGTGGGCGGAAAGGTTGATGGCTCTGATGCGTTGACTAAAAATTTACGATCCATGCTTGCAATCTAGAGCCTGTTCAGCGTAATGCCTATTGAGGGCCCTCAAGTTTGTGCCCTGGGCTTCCGATTGGAAGGAGAGCTTGATGGAAGAGGAAAAGGATTCAACCCGGCAGGAAATGGCTGCTGAGGTCAGTCGGGTTATTCGCTCGGAACGCAAGCGGGGAAGGGCTGGCCGCTTCGCCTGGCTAGTTGCACTGATGGCGGTTTTGGCGCTCGCTGGTTTGTGGCTGTGGCCAGATGATGGCGAGGTGCTTTGGCAGACCCACAATCTGGACCGGGGCGACATGGTGATGACGGCCACTGCCACTGGAAGCCTTGAACCCAAGAGTGAGGTTTCTGTGGGTGCAGAAATATCGGGGCTGATTACGCAGGTTCTGGTGGAAGAAAACGATCAGGTGACTGAAGGACAGGTTCTGGCGCTGTTCGACACCGATGAATTGGCGGTGGCGCTGGAACAGGCGGAAGCCCAGCTTGCCCTTTCCCGGGCGTCGGTGGCGGAGGCTGAGGCGACTCTCGAAGAAGCAAGGGTGGACGAACGGCGGATCAGCGCACTGCGTGAGCGGGGCACCAGCGCTCAGGCGGAGCTGGATGCTGCCATTGCGGCCCGCAAGCGGGCAGAAGCGAAGCTGGCCTATGCCCGGGCATCGGTGAGGCAGGCGGATGCGTCGGTGCTTCAGGCCCGGACCCGGTTGGAAAAAGCGGTGATCACCTCGCCCATCAACGGTGTGGTTCTGCAGCGAAGTATTGAGCCCGGCAATACCGTGGCGGCCAGTTTCCAGACACCGGTGCTGTTCCTGCTGGCGGAAGATCTGAAAGCCATGGAGCTGCATGTGTCCATGGATGAAGCAGATGTCGGGATGGTGGAAGCTGGTCAGACGGCAACGTTTACCGTGGATGCCTGGTCGGGCCAGGCATTTTCCGCCGAAGTGCTGAAGGTTCACCTTTACCCGTCCGTCGACAACAACGTGGTCACCTACACCACCGTTCTCTCCGTGGATAACAGCGAGGGCTTGCTCAAACCGGGCATGACGGCCACCGCAATCATCGAAACCGGCCGTCGTGAGGATGTTCTGCGGGTGCCGAATGTTGCGTTCCGTTTTACCCCGCCGGCAACCGATAGCGTCGGTGGTGGCCTGTTCAGTCACCCCGGTGCCCGGGGTGGCTCAAATCGATCCGGCCCCTCAAACACTGTTTGGCTGCTGCGAGACGGGGCGCCGACCCGGGTGGTCGTAAAAACGGGGGCCTCCGATGGACGCTACACGGAGTTGCCTGGTGACGAGCTGGCGGAGGGTGAGGCGGTAATAACCGGCGTGCAGTCGGCGGTAATTCCGTGATGGGACCAGTTAATGTCGGTGTGTCTGAAATTTCGCAATCCTCGCCATGCGTTGTGGAGGCGCGCGACATCTACAAGATATACGGTAGCGGCGCGACCGAGGTTCGTGCCCTGGATGGCGTCAGCCTGAATATTCGGGCCGGGGAGTTTGTTGCCATCATGGGGCCGTCGGGCTCGGGCAAATCCACCTGTATGAATATCCTGGGTTGCCTGGATGTGCCCAGCTCCGGGGAATACCGGTTCCGGGGCGTGGAGGTGGGCGGCCTCAACCGGGACGAACTAGCCCTGCTGCGCCGGAACTTCATGGGATTTGTGTTTCAGAGCTTCAATCTGCTGCCTCGCACCAGTGCCCTGAGTAACGTTGAACTGCCGCTGATTTACGAGGGCGTCCGGCCAGCGCAGCGTCATGAGTTGGCGATGCAGGCGCTTACCACGGTTGGTCTCGCGGATCGGGCGCATGCGACCTCGTCCCAGCTTTCCGGTGGTCAGCAACAACGGGTAGCGATAGCACGGGCCCTGGTAACGGAGCCTCCGCTCTTGCTGGCGGATGAGCCCACGGGCAACCTCGATACCGCCATGGCCGGAGAGATCATGAAGGAGCTTGTGTCCATTCGTGAACAGCGGGGAATTACGATTCTCATGGTGACCCATGAGCCCGATATTGCCCGATACGCGGACCGGGTTCTGTTTTTCACCGATGGCAAGCTGGTCAGGGATGGTACGCCGTCCGAGGTTATCCCATGAGGGCCCTGGATACCCTGGGCATGTCGGTACAGGCCATTGCCCGAAACAAGCTACGGTCGTTCCTGACAACGCTCGGCATCATTATCGGGGTGGCAAGTGTGGTGGCCATGGTGCATCTGGGGCAGTCGGCTACCCGAAGCGTAACTGAACAGATCGCAAGCATTGGCTCCAACTTGCTGTTCGTTATGCCGGGTACCGCCCAGCGGGGTCCCGGCGGGCTGCGCACCAGTGCGGAGAATTTCGAGTTGGGCGATGTGGAGGCCATTCGCAATGAAGTGGCTGGCATTCTGGTCGCCCCTGCGCTCACCACCAGTGCCACCGTGGTCATCGGAAATGCCAATGACACCATCCCGGTCATCGGCACTACCAATGACTATTTCGCCGTACGCAATCATTACCTCAATTATGGCCGTGAGTTCGAGGACAGTGAACAGTCTGCCGGCGCTGCCGTGTGCATCATTGGCAAGACCCTGATCGAGGAGATGTTTCTCGGGCAGGAACCCCTCGGAGCGAATATCCGTGTTGGCCGGACGGCATGCAGGGTGATCGGTGTGTTGGAAGAGAAGGGCGAGTCCATGGGCCAGGATCGGGACAAGATCATTCTCATGCCGGTCAAGGCGGTGCAGCGAAGGCTGGTGGGCGAGCTGGACGTCAGCGCCATTTATGTATCGGCTCTGGTGGATGGCACGACAGGATTGGTCCAGGCCCAGATTGAGTCCCTGTTGAGGCAGCGGCGCAATCCAGCGGCAGGTGGGGCCGACGATTTCTATGTCCGGGATACCCAGGATATTGCCCAGACGCTGGAAAGCACCACCAACACGCTGACGGTTCTGCTCGGTGCGATTGCCGCGGTCAGCCTGCTGGTCGGCGGTATCGGGATCATGAATATCATGCTGGTCTCGGTCACCGAGCGCACCAGGGAGATCGGCATTCGCCTCGCCATCGGGGCCAGGGCACGGGATGTGCTGACCCAGTTCCTGGTCGAGTCCATTGCGCTGTCCACCCTTGGTGGAATTATTGGTCTCATTGTCGGGGTTGGGGGCACCTGGCTTGTCACCTGGCAACTGGACATGCCCTTTGTTGTTTCGCCAGCGGTTATGGCGGTCGGGTTTACTTTCTCGGTGGCCATCGGCGTTATCTTTGGATACTTCCCCGCTCGCAAGGCAGCCATGCTGAACCCGATTGATGCGTTACGTCACGAATAGCGACCTGCCGGAACCTTGCCAACTATGTTATTGATTGTGGAAACAACCCGGCTATCAGGAGTGAATCATTGGTTTTCAAATCCCTCGGAGTGATCTTATTGGCAGGTCTTTTGGGTCTGGCTGGCTGCGATTCTGACGAAAAGGCGCCAGCGGCCGAGTCCGGCAAAGTGGATGCGGAGAATCCAGACTTGCAGACCGGAGATATATCCCTGGCACTGACTTCTGCCCAGTTGGACTGGGTGGGACAACAGATTTTTCGGAACGAGTGTGCCGGTCGTTTCCAGTGCCTGGTCCACTGGAACGATGGTGAGGCGTTCCCATCGCTCGGGATTGGCCACTTCATCTGGTATCCGAAGGGCGTTGAGGGTCGTTTTGTCGAGAGTTTCCCCGCGCTGATGGAATACATGGAACAACGGCAAGTCAATATTCCCGAATGGCTGCTGGCTCTGGAGCCCTTCGATGCGCCCTGGAGCGAAAAAGCGGAATTCCTGGCTGTCGACGACTCGCCCCGGCTCGCGGAACTGCGTGAATTTCTGGCCGGAACCCAGGGAATACAGGCTGAGTTTATCTTCCGGCGCGCCAGAGAGTCGCTTGGAAGGATTGTTGAGGCCGCTCCGGATGATCGGAAGTCAGACGTGGCTGACAGGCTTGAAGCGCTTAGTCAGACTCCCGGCGGCGTCTACGCCATCATCGACTATGTGAATTTCAAGGGTGAGGGGCTTTCCTCTACGGAACGCTACAACGATCAAGGCTGGGGGCTGCTGCAAGTCTTGTTGGAAATGTCTGGCTCACCTGACCGGAATGCTCTTGGGCAATTTCGGGAGGCCGCCGGCACTGTTCTTACACGCAGGGCTGAAAACGCAAAGGATCCAATCGAACGAGAGCGCTGGCTGCCCGGATGGCTGAGGCGTCTCGAGACCTATAAAGAGCCTCCTGTCTTCAAAATTTCCGAATAATTTTGCATAAAAACTAGTTCATTTACCGAACCTTGTTCTACTTTTAAGGAGCAAGGCCCTAATGCTGCCTTTTTTCGGCGCATAGGGTCGCAGTGAGGGCACTGTATCAGTGCATGAAGCAGCGCCACTTCGTTCCAGATCTGTCTGTAACGCTTCGGTGGCGGATAAAAACAATATAAATCATGGGTTTATGGTCTGTGGCTCGCAAATTGCTGAGGTCACACGTCGCGAAAAACCAACTGATGTTCGGAGAAAAGACAATGAGAAAGACGAAATCGATTGCCCTGGGGATTGCTCTGGCGGTAGGCACGTTCACGGCCACTGGAGCCATGGCTGCCACCACTCTGGAAAACGTCAAGGAAAAAGGCCATCTCCAGTGTGGGGTGACCAGCGGTTTGCCAGGTTTCTCTCAGCCTGACGAAAAAGGTAACTGGACCGGTATCGATGTGGACACCTGCCGTGCGGTGGCCGCAGCCATCTTCGGTGACGCGAACGCCGTTGAGTTTACGCCGCTGACCGCGAAGGAGCGTTTCACCGCCCTGCAGTCTGGCGAAATCGATATGCTCTCCCGTAACACTACATGGACACTGACCCGGGATGCCTCTCTGGGCCTGAACTTCGCAGGTGTGAACTACTACGACGGGCAGGGTTTCCTGATCAACAAGGGTATTGGCGTGGACGACGCCACTCAACTGGACGGTGCCACCATCTGTATCCAGGCCGGTACCACCACGGAGCTGAACCTGTCTGATTATTTCCGTGCCAAGGGCATGGAATTCAAGCCGATCGTATTCGATACCTCAGAGCAAACCGTTCAGGGCTTTGCCGCAGGTCGTTGCGACGTTCTGACCTCAGACCGCTCGCAGCTGGCGGCCTTGCGCTCCAAGCTGTCTGACCCGAGTTCAGCCAAGATTCTGCCGAACACCATTTCCAAGGAGCCGTTGGGTCCTGTTGTTCGCCAGGGTGACGATCAGTGGTTCAACATCGTCAAGTGGGTGCTCGCCGTGCAAATCAACGCCGAAGAGCTGGGCGTGACCAGCGCCAATGCCGACGACATGCTGAAGTCCGATAACCCGAACATTCAGCGTCTGCTGGGTACTGACGGTGACATGGGTGCCAAGCTTGGACTGCCCGATGACTTCGGTTACCAGGCAATCAAGCTGGTCGGTAACTACGGTGAGATGTACGAGCGCAACGTAGGTCCGGATACCCCTCTGGGTCTGGATCGCGGAATCAATGCGCTTTGGACTGATGGTGGTGTTCTGTATGCCCCGCCAGTCCGTTAAGACCTGAAAGCCTGCGGCGAAGTCTCTGTAATGGAGGCTTCGCCGTTATCTCTGATGCTGTAAACCACAGGGAAGCTGTTCAGGACACTCCATGAAAAAACAAACAATTGATACCCGACCTGCAGGGCCGAAGCCCTGGTATGACCCGCGGGTCCGCTCTCTCTTCTTTCAGGTGATAGCCATTGCCCTTGTGTTCTGGGGCGGTTGGATTCTCGTCGATAACACGCTTTCCAACATGGAAAGCCGTGGCATCAGTACCGGTTTCGGTTTTCTGAATGAAACCGCCGGGTTTGGCATCATCATGAATCTGGTGCCTTACGATGCAACCATGTCCTATGGCCGAACGTTCTGGGTCGGTCTGACCAATACGCTGCTTGTTTCCGCGATGGGTGTGGTCGCCGCTACCATTCTCGGTTTCATTATCGGTGTGGCGCGGCTCTCGAGTAACTGGCTGGTGGCCAAGATGGCGCTGGTCTACATCGAGGTGATTCGAAACATACCGCTACTGCTGCAGATTTTTTTCTGGTACTTCGCCGTACTCAGCAATCTTCCGTCACCGCGCCAGAGTGTTGATGTTGGTGGCGCACTGTTCCTCAACAATCGTGGACTGTATCTGCCTGAGCCGATGACTCAGGAAGGATTCGGGATTGTCTGGGGCGGCATTCTGCTTGCCATTGCTGCTGTCGTTGGGATCCGGATCTGGGCCAAAAAACGCCAGTTGGCTACCGGACAGATCTTCCCGACTTTCAAGGTCGGCGTGGCTATCCTGGTGCTGGTACCGGTGGTCTCTTATCTCGTGGCCGGTCGGCCTCTGGAGTGGGATCTGCCAGCGCTCAGGGGGTTCAACTTTGGCGGAGGGATTAGCATCATTCCGGAGTTGGCAGCCCTGTGGATTGCACTGTCTCTGTACACGGCCAGCTTCATCGCTGAAATCGTCCGCTCCGGTATTCTTTCGGTAAGCAAGGGCCAGACCGAAGCGTCGAAGGCGTTGGGGCTGCCCAATGGCCTTACCCTCAGGTTGGTGGTTATACCCCAGGCCATGCGGGTCATCATTCCGCCACTTACCAGTCAATATCTGAATCTGGTGAAGAACTCCTCCCTGGCAACGGCCATCGGTTATCCGGATCTCGTGGCGGTCTTCATGGGCACTACGCTGAATCAGACGGGGCAGGCCGTCGAGGTTGTTGCCATAACCATGGCGGTCTATCTCACCATCAGTCTGCTGATCTCGCTGTTTATGAACATCTATAACCGGGCTGTGGCCATTAAGGAGCGATGATGACCGAGTCAACCATGAAAGCACCCAAGAAGGCGCTCAGGCCGGTCAAGTGGATGCGGGAGAACCTGTTCTCTGGCTGGTTCAACACGGTGTTGACGCTGGCTGTGGCTTATCTGCTTGTGACCAGTATCGGGCCCTTGCTTAACTGGTTTTTCCTTGACGCCAACTTTGTTGGCAGCGATCCGAGCGCCTGTACAGGAGCAGGTGCCTGTTGGCTGTTCATCAGCCAGCGGCTGAATTTCTTTATCTACGGCTTCTACCCCGATGAACTGCAATGGCGGGTTGACGTAATGTTCCTGCTGTTGGCCGTGGCCTTTGTGCCCCAGTTCGTTGAGCGCTTTCCCGGCCGTAAGTGGCTCGGGCTTTTCGGTATTTTCGGTCTGCCCATCGTCGGCTACTTCCTGATTCCCGGTGGCAGTTTCGGCCTGGAAGAAGTGCAGAGTTCGAAATGGGGCGGTCTGATGCTCACCCTGATCCTGGCATACATCGGGATCATTGCGTCATTGCCCATCGGCATACTGCTGGCGCTGGGCCGGCGCTCCGAGATGCCCATCATCCGTGGGATCTGTGTGGTTTTCATTGAGGTATGGCGGGCGGTTCCGTTGATCACGGTCCTGTTCATGGCTTCGGTGATGCTGCCGCTGTTTCTTCCCGAGGGTGTGAATTTCGAAAAGCTGGCCAGGGCCCTGATCGGCATAACACTGTGGCAGTCCGCTTATATGGCGGAAGTGATTCGCGGTGGCTTGCAGGCCATTCCTCGAGGCCAGTACGAGGCTGCTGATGCTCTGGGGTTGGGGTACTGGCGCAAAATGGGCCTGGTAATCCTGCCCCAGGCCCTGAAAATGGTTATTCCGGGTATCGTGAACACCTTCATTTCCCTGTTTAAGGACACCACGCTGGTACTGATCATCGGCCTGTTTGATGTGCTCGGGACGGTCCAGTCTACGGTTACTGATCCCGCCTGGCAGAATGTTGCCATCGAGGGCTATGTATTTGTGGCGTTCTGTTTCTGGGTCTTCTGCTTCGGCATCTCCAGATACAGTCAGAATCTTGAACGAAAACTCGACACCGGTCATAAGACCTGATGGGTAACTCTATGACAGACCAAACACAAACTTCAGAAATGCAGACCCAGTCGCAAGCCCAGTCGGACAAAAAGCCTGGCATTATCCGGGTCGAGGGAATGCACAAGTGGTACGGGGACTTTCATGTTCTCAAGGATCTCAACCTGACCGTTGATCAGGGCGAGAGAATTGTTATCTGTGGGCCGTCCGGCTCGGGAAAATCCACCTTCATCCGTTGCATTAACCGGCTGGAGGAGCATCAGCAAGGAAAAATCATTGTTGATGGTATCGAGCTGACCGATGATGTCCGCCATATTGATACGGTTCGGCGGGAAGTCGGCATGGTGTTTCAGCACTTCAACCTTTTCCCGCACCTGACCGTCCTTGAAAACTGCTGTCTGTCGCCTATCTGGGTGCGAAAAACGCCCCGAAAGGAAGCGGAGGCATCAGCGATGGAGTACCTTGAGCGGGTCAAGATCCCGGATCAGGCTAACAAATTCCCGGGGCAGCTTTCGGGCGGTCAGCAGCAGCGTGTGGCTATCGCCAGGGCCCTGTGTATGAAACCAAAGATTATGCTGTTCGATGAGCCAACATCAGCTCTGGATCCCGAGATGATCAAGGAAGTGCTCGACGTAATGATTGAATTGGCGGGCAGTGGCATGACCATGCTCTGCGTAACTCACGAAATGGGTTTCGCCAAGACGGTGGCTGACCGGGTTATCTTTATGGATGGAGGTGAGATTGTGGAGGAGGCGCCACCCCACGAGTTCTTCACAAACCCACAGGAAGCAAGGACTCAGAAATTCCTGCAGCAGATACTGGCGCACTGAAGCCAAGGTTAGAACAGCCGGGCATTTGCCCGGCTTTTTTATAATGGCTGCTTTTTCAACTCGGGCTCTTCGCCCGGTTTCGCCTCAAGCCACCAGACGTTCCTGTCCCAATCCCCCAGAACAATGCGCTTGGCCGGCGAGCCGTTGGCGGTCAGCTCATGCACTGCGGGGCGATGGGTGTGGCCATGGATCAGTCTCTGAACCCCGTACTTTTCCATGTCCTTCACGACTTCCTCGGGCGTTACGTCCATGATGAATTCTTCCTTGCCCTGGTTTTTCGCCATGCTGATTTCCCGAAGCTGGCGGGCCATCTGCTGTCGGTCTTCCAGTGGGCGTTGGAGAATCATCTGCTGCCACTGCGGGTTACGCATGTTGGCCCGGAATTTCTGGTACTCCACATCGGCGGTACACAGGCTGTCGCCATGCATCAGCAGAGTAGGGGTGCCGTGCAGATCAATCACCGTTGGGTCGTCCATAAGCGTTGCGCCGGCCCGGTCGCAGAAGTCCTGGCCGATCAGGAAATCCCGGTTGCCGTGCATCAGGAAGATATCGGTGCCGCTGTCCCGAAGCTTGCGCAGGGCCGCAGCGACCTGCTCCTGAAGCGGCGTGCGCTCGTCATCGCCGATCCAGGCCTCGAAGAAATCGCCGAGGATATAGAGCTGATCGACACCCCTGGCTTTCTCGTCAAGAAATGTGAGAAACGCCTCAGTGATATCCGGACGGGATTCCTCAAGGTGGAGGTCTGAAATAAACAGCGTGGTCACGCGCCCTCCAGAACCTCGGCCTTCTCGATAACCACGTCTTCCGCTGGCACATCCTGGTGGCCGGCGCGCATGGTGGTGCGAACGGCGCGGATCGCGTTTACCGTGTCCATGCCTTCGACGACTTTGCCGAACACGCAGTAGCCCCAGCCTTCGGCGTTCTTGGCTGTGTGGTCCAGGAAGCCGTTGTTCTCAACGTTGATAAAGAACTGGGCTGTAGCAGAATGCGGGTCCATGGTTCGTGCCATGGCAATGGTTCCCTGCATGTTGCTCAGGCCATTATCGGCTTCGTTCTGGATGGAGTCGCGGGTTTTACGTGGGGTCATGCCCGGCTCGAAGCCGCCGCCCTGAATCATGAAATTGCTGATCACACGGTGAAAGATCAGGCCATCGTAAAAACCGTCGCGAACGTACTGTTCAAAGTTTTTGGCGGTTTCCGGTGCCTTGTCGTAGTCCAGTTCCAGCTTGATGTCACCGTAGTTGGTTGTCAGCAGAATCATCAGGTTTTCCTGTTCAGAAAGGTTGGGTACGTTAACGTGCCCATTGTACTCAAGAGTTTCCCGCTATGCATGAGTCCGGCAAGGATTTGTGAGTATAATACGCGGTTTAAGATTCACTCCCCTTTTAACAGAGATTGTATGAGCGCCGAGTCGAAGAAAGCCCACAACTTTATCCAGAGCCTGATCGAAGACGCCATCGCCAGCGGTGAGCACACCGGCAAGGTGGTCACCCGGTTCCCGCCGGAGCCCAACGGCTACCTGCATATCGGTCATGCCAAATCGATCTGCCTGAACTTTGGCATCGCCGAGACCTTTTCCGGCGACTGTAACCTGCGGTTTGACGACACCAATCCGGAAAAGGAAAACCAGGAATACATCGACGCCATCAAGCAGGATGTGGAGTGGCTTGGCTACGAGTGGGCCGGGGACGTGCGTTACGCCTCCGATTACTTTGACGCCCTTTATGAATTTGCCGAGGAGCTGATTACCCGGGACAAAGCCTACGTCTGCGCCCTGACGGCCGATGAAATGGCCGAATATCGGGGCAGCCTGAAAGAGCCCGGCAGAAACAGCCCCTACCGTGACCGCCCGGTGGAAGAGAGTCTGCAGCTGTTCCGTGATATGCGGGATGGGAAGTACCAGAACGGCGAACTGGTACTGCGGGCGAAAATTGATATGGCCTCTCCGAACATCAACATGCGGGATCCGATCCTTTATCGCATCCGTTACGCCGAGCACCATCAGACTGGGAACAAGTGGTGCATCTACCCGATGTACGACTTCACGCATCCGATTTCAGACGCCATGGAAGGAATTACCCATTCCCTATGCACGCTGGAATTTGAGGACCACCGGCCTTTGTATGACTGGGTGCTGGATAACATTTCCGGCCCCTGCCATCCGCGTCAGATCGAGTTTGCCCGGCTGAATCTGAACTACACCATCACCTCCAAGCGCAAGCTCAAGCGTCTGGTGGATGAGCGTGTCGTTGATGGCTGGAACGATCCGCGTATGCCTACCATTTCCGGCATGCGCCGGCGCGGTTATACGCCGGAATCCATCCGAACTTTCTGCGACATGATTGGCGTGAACAAGGCCGGCGGAACCGTGGATGTAGGCATGCTGGAGCACGCCATTCGGGAAGATCTCAACACTCGCGCGCCGCGGGCCATGTGTGTGATGCGGCCGCTGAAAGTGACGCTCATAAACTACCCGGCTGACAAGAGCGAAACCCTGACCCTGCCGGTGCATCCGCAGAACCCGGATATGGGCGAGCGGGAAGTGCCCTGGACCCAGACCCTGTTTATCGATCGCGACGATTTTGAAATGGAACCGCCGCGTAAGTGGAAGCGGTTGGCACCGGACCAGGCGGTACGCCTCCGGGGTGGTTACGTAATGACTTGCAGGGAAGTAATCCGCGACGACAGCGGCGAGATTGTCGAGCTAAAGTGCGAGTACGATCCTAACACCCTGGGCGTTAACCCCGAAGGCTACAAGCCCAATGGCGTGATTCACTGGGTTTCGGCCACCGACAGTGTGGAAGCAGACATCAATCTGTATGACCGCCTGTTCAATCACGAATCTCCAGACAGCGACAAGGAAGGGGATTTGATGGATCACCTGAACCCGGAATCACTGGTGGTTCTGAAAGGTGCACGGGTCGAGAAGAGCCTGGCCGCGCCCCGCACAGATCTTCCCTACCAGTTCGAGCGGGAAGGCTACTTCTTCTGTGATCAGGCCCATACCGAAGCTGCCGGTCGGCCGGTATTCAACCGCACTGTTACGCTCAGGGATTCCTGGGGTAAGGGGGGCAAGTGATCCGCATCTACAACACGTTGACTCAGCAGAAGGAAGAGTTTCGGCCGATTGAGCCGGGCAAGGTCCGGATGTATGTCTGCGGGATGACAGTCTACGACTACTGCCACCTGGGCCATGCCCGGGTGCTGGTAGCCTTTGACGTGATTACCCGTTACCTGCGTCATCGCGGCTACGACGTAAACTATGTTCGCAACATCACCGATATTGACGACAAGATCCTGCGCCGTGCGGATGAGAACGGTGAGCCCTATAACGAGCTCACGGACCGGATGATCAAGGCGATGCACGAAGACGAAGCCCGTCTTGGTGTGTTGTCTCCGGATGAAGAGCCCCGGGCTACGGCGTATATCGACGAAATCATCGCGATGATCCACAAGCTGATTGCCAGTGGCCACGCCTACGCGGCGGACAATGGCGATGTCTACTTTGCCGTGGATTCCTTCGATGACTACGGCAAGCTCAGCAAGAAAAAGCTCGAGGATCTGCTGGCGGGCGCGCGGGTTGATGTTCAGGAAGCCAAGCGCAGCCCGGCGGATTTCGCGTTGTGGAAAGCAGCAAAGGCAGGGGAGGTCAGCTGGCCTTCGCCCTGGGGGGATGGTCGTCCCGGCTGGCACATTGAGTGCTCCGCCATGTCCACCTGCTGCCTGGGCGATACCTTCGATATTCACGGTGGTGGCCCGGATCTGCTGTTCCCGCATCATGAGAACGAGATCGCCCAGTCGGAATGTGCCACCGGCCATACCTTTGTGAATACCTGGATGCACGCGGGTGCCATCCGGGTAAACAAGGAAAAGATGTCCAAGTCCCTGGGCAACTTCTTTACCATCCGTGAAATCATGGAGAAGTACCCGGCAGAAGTGGTCCGTTACTTCCTGGTTTCCAGCCACTACCGCAGCCAGGTGGATTACTCCGAGGAAAATCTGGCCGAGGCCGGCCGCACGCTCACCCGGCTTTACCATGCGCTGAGGGGTATTGTGCCTGCCAAGGCCGCGGATGTGCCGGAATCCGAGCATGACCAGCGATTTGCCGAGGCGATGGACGATGACTTCAACACCGCCGGAGCCATTGCCGTTCTGCACGCGGTTGCCAACGAAATCAATCAGCATCGCCGCGATGGTCGTGAAGACGATGCCAAGCAAAGTGCGGCGGTTCTGGTTAGGCTCGGTGGTGTTCTGGGTCTGCTGCAGCAGGACCCAGAGGCGTTCTTCCAGGCGGACACGGGTGGTGAGCTCAGCGCCGAGGACATTGAAGCGCTGATCCAGGCCCGGGCTGATGCCCGCAAGGCGAAGGATTTTGCGGAGGCCGACCGGATCCGCGACGAGCTCCTCGAGAAAGGTATTACTCTGGACGATTCCCGAGAGGGGACAACCTGGCGTAAAGCCTGAATTTCAGGGAGCTGCTGGTTGGTCAGACCAGTTTTGTGCCTGCAGGAATGATCTTGTAAGGATTTTCCCTTACAATGCGGCGCTCAAATTAGAATGCCCCCTCAAGATGAAGGGGGAGTCGGGAAACGTAACCCACTGAGGCAGACAACGATGACAGAACGCGTACAAGTCGGCGGCATTCAGGTCGCAAAGAATCTGTATGATTTCGTGAACAACGAAGCGATCCCGGGCACCGGAATCGATGCCGATAAATTCTGGGCAGAATTTGACAAGATCGTGAACGAGCTGGCGCCACGCAACCGTGAGTTGCTGGCCAAGCGTGATGCTATCCAGGAAAAAATGGACAGCTGGAACCGCGACCACAAGGGCCAGAAGCTGGACATGGCCGAGTACAAGTCTTTCCTGAAAGACATCGGTTACCTGGTAGACGAGCCTTCCGAGTTCAAGATCTCCACCTCCAATGTTGACCCGGAAGTGGCAACCATGGCCGGCCCTCAGCTGGTGGTTCCGATCATGAATGCCCGTTTTGCTCTCAACGCGGCGAACGCGCGCTGGGGGAGCCTTTACGATGCCCTGTACGGTACCGATGCCATTTCCGAGGAAGACGGCGCTGAAAAAGGCCGTGGTTACAACCCGGTTCGCGGTGCCAAAGTTATCGAATGGGCCCGGAACCTGCTCGACAGCTCAGCGCCATTGGCCTCTGGCAGCCATAAAGATGCTGCCGGGTATCTGGTTGAAGGCGGCAAGCTGGTCGTCAAGCTGCAGAACGGTGAGTCCACCGGCCTGAAAGACGAAGCCGGCTTTGTTGGCTACACCGGTGCTGCTGACGCGCCTACCGGCGTACTGCTGGTCAAGAACGGCATGCACTTCGAGATCCAGATTGACGCCAGCCACCCGATTGGTAAAGACGACGGAGCCAGCGTCAAAGACGTACTGATGGAGTCTGCACTGACCACCATCATGGACTGCGAGGACTCGGTAGCGGCCGTAGACGCTGACGACAAGGCGCTGGCCTATCGCAACTGGCTGGGCCTGATGAAGGGCGATCTGCAGGAAACCTTTGAAAAAGGTGGTGAGCAGCTGACCCGCAAGATGAATGCGGATCGCACCTACACAGCGGCGGACGGCAGCGAGCTGAGCCTGAAAGGCCGCAGCCTGATGTTTATCCGTAATGTCGGCCACCTGATGACCAACCCGGCCATCCTGCTGAAAGACGGCAACGAAGTGCCGGAAGGCCTCATGGACGGCCTGATCACCTCGCTGATCGCCATTCACGACATGAAGGGCAATGGCAAGTTCCAGAACAGCACCAAAGGCTCCATGTACATTGTGAAGCCGAAGATGCACGGTCCGGAAGAAGTGGCGTTCACCAATGAATTCTTTGGTCGTGTTGAAGATGCGCTGGGTCTGCCGCGCTTCACCCTGAAAGTGGGCATCATGGACGAGGAGCGCCGCACTACGGTTAACCTCAAGTCCTGTATCCATGCTGCCAAAGAGCGTGCTGTGTTCATCAATACAGGCTTCCTGGACCGTACCGGCGACGAGATCCACACCTCAATGGAACTGGGTCCGTTCATCCGCAAAGGCCCGATGAAGCAGGCGACCTGGATCAATGCCTACGAGCAGTGGAACGTGGACATCGGCCTGGAAACCGGTTTCCGTGGTGTTGCCCAGATCGGCAAGGGTATGTGGGCCATGCCTGACCTGATGGCCGGCATGCTGGAGGCGAAAATCGGCCATCCGAAGGCGGGTGCCAACACTGCGTGGGTTCCGTCTCCGACTGCCGCCACGCTGCATGCCACTCACTACCATCAGGTGAGCGTGGCTGACGTCCAGAAGCAGCTGGAAAGCCGCACACGCGCGGCTCTGGAAGATATCCTGACAGTACCGGTAATGGATGATCCGGCGTCCCTGAGCGCCGAAGATATCCAGCAGGAGCTGGACAACAATGCCCAGGGTATCCTCGGTTACGTTGTGCGCTGGATCGACCAGGGCGTTGGCTGCTCCAAGGTGCCTGACATCAACGATGTGGGACTGATGGAAGACCGTGCGACTCTGCGTATCGCCTCCCAGCTGCTGGCCAACTGGCTGCACCATGGTATCTGCTCCGAAGAGCAGATCATGGAAACCATGAAGCGCATGGCTGCGGTGGTCGACAAGCAGAACGCCGGTGATCCGGCCTACCGCCCGATGGCCGGGAACTTTGACGACAGCGTCGCCTTCCAGGCGGCGCTGGACCTGGTTCTCAAGGGGCGGGAGCAGCCGAACGGCTACACCGAGCCGCTGCTGCACGCCTACCGTCTGAAGGCGAAAGCCAAGTACGGGCAGTAAGCGCTGCGCACAAAAAACCCCGCTTCGGCGGGGTTTTTTGTGGCTTGTCGGATTACGGCTTCGCCTAATCCGACCTACCTGACAGACTGCTCCCTTCCGCAGGTTGGATTAGGCGAAGCCGTAATCCAACACCTAAGCTCAGTCCTTGTGCAGCACGTCAGCGGCGTACAGGGTATTCTGCAGCAGGGTCGCGATGGTCATCGGCCCCACACCACCGGGAACCGGCGTGATGTAGGCCGCTCGTTCAGCCGCGGCTGCGAAATCCACATCGCCATGCAGTTTCCCGTCTTCCATACGGTTGATGCCCACATCAATCACGGTTGCCCCCGGTTTCACCCAATCGCCTTTGATCAGGCCGGGCTTTCCAACAGCGGCTACCAGGATGTCCGCCTCCCGCACAAACTTCTCGAGATCCGGTGTGAATCGATGGCAGACGGTAATGGTGGCGCCCTTGAGCAGCAATTCCATGCTCATGGGGCGGCCGACAATGTTGGAAGCGCCCACAATCACGGCATGCTGGCCCTTGTAGGGCGTGTCAATGCTGTCGAGCAGGGTAATGATGCCAGCCGGTGTGCAGGGGCGCAGGGTGGGTTTGCGCTGCATCAGGCGACCGATGTTGTATGGGTGGAAGCCATCAACGTCTTTATCTGGCCGGATTTTCACCAGAATCGGATCTGCATCGAGGTGCGAAGGCAAGGGGAGTTGCACCAGGATCCCGTCCACGGTGGGGTTCTCGTTCAGCTCATCAATCAGCGCCTCAAGCGCTTCCTGGGAGGTGTCTTCCGGCAGATCATATGAGAGGGAGAGAATTCCGGCCTGGTCGCACGCCTTACGTTTGTTTCCCACGTACACATGGGATGCGGGATCGTTGCCGACCAGTACAACTGCCAGCCCGGGGGCTCTCAGCCCTTGCTGGGTTCTTGCTTCCACCCCTGCGGCGACTTGCTGTCGTACTTCGGCGGCAATCTCTTTTCCGTTGATCAGTTTGGCGGTCATGTCTCGTCTTGTCGGTTGGGCATCGGTAAATTGAAGGACGGGCATTGTCTCATGCTTCCATGCGAACTCCAATTGGACGGTTGGGTGGCGTGGCCTGGAGGAACTTTCGGCAACGCGCTTTGTCACTGAAGAGACTGTTGTTTCAGGGAATTTGGAAATCCGTGTTGACGGAACCCTCCGGCGCCGGTAATATGCGCGCCAACTTTGCTGAGGCACTTGTTGTTCAGTTCAAACGGGGTATAGCGCAGTCTGGTAGCGCGCCTGCTTTGGGAGCAGGATGTCGGGAGTTCGAATCTCTCTACCCCGACCATTTTCTGGATGTTCAGGTGGGCGAACGGTCAAGCGCCCGTAGCTCAGCTGGATAGAGCACCCGCCTTCTAAGCGGGTGGTCGCAGGTTCGAGTCCTGCCGGGCGCGCCATCAAGTCGTCGGCTTGGTCCGCGCCGGAGCGACCGTAACCAGCAAAGTTGAAAAGTAAAGGCATGTCCCGATGTGGTGGACGTAGCTCAGTTGGTAGAGCTCAGGATTGTGACTCCTGCGGTCGAGGGTTCGAACCCCTTCGTCCACCCCACTTTTCTTTAAGAGTTGATTCCGCGTTTGTTGAATAGATTGATGGCACTCTGGCCATCGGGCATTCTTCATTCTGTTGTGCGCGAGTGGCGGAACTGGTAGACGCGCTGGATTTAGGTTCCAGTGGGGCAACCCGTGAGAGTTCGAGTCTCTCCTCGCGCACCACCCCTTTCTTTTTTCTGTTTCGTCCCCATCTCTTTTTTTACCCGATTTACCAGCCGTGTTTTTAAGTGATATCAAACTGCACAGCAGGGTGATTCTCTCGGCGGTGCAAAGCATGATAAACTACCGGCTTTTAATTTTCGGTCCTTTTGCGGGAATTCCCCCGGAATCGGACTTTTGGGTTTAATTTCATTCACATACCGAACCTGTAATTTGAGGATCTTCCATGCAAGTGTCTGTTGAAACGACCTCCAACATCGAGCGTCGCATGACGATTGGTGTGCCCGCCCAGGAAATCGACCAGGCGGTCCAGAAACGCCTGCAGGAAACCGCGCGTACCGTGCGCCTGAACGGTTTCCGTCCGGGTAAGGTGCCCATGAGCGTCGTCAAACGTCGTTTCGGTGACAGCGTCCGCCAGGAAATCGTTGGTGAGGTTATGCGCGACAACTACATCAAGGCACTGCAGGAACAGGATATCAACCCGGCAGGTTGGCCGAAGTTTGAGCCGAAGACCATGGAAGAGGGCAAAGACCTGGAATTCGTTGCTATCTTCGAAGTGCTGCCGGAAATCGAATTGGGCGATCTGAGCAAGATTTCAGTCGAAAAGCTGACCTCCGAGATCACCGACAAAGACGTCGACAACATGATCGACAACCTGCGTCGTCAGCAGGCCACCATGAAAGAAGTCAAGCGCAAGTCGAAGAACAAGGACGTGCTGACCATTGACTTCAAAGGTTTCATCGACGGTGAAGAATTCGAAGGCGGAGCCGCTGAAGGCCATCGTCTGACTCTGGGTTCCGGTCAGATGATCCCAGGCTTCGAGAAGGCGATCGTTGGTGGTAAGGCCGGCGAAGACATGGAAATCGAGGTTACCTTCCCGGAGGATTACCACAACGAAGATCTGGCAGGTAAGCCGGCCAAGTTCGAGATCAAGATTCACAAGGTTGAAGAGCCGCAGTTGCCGGAACTCGACACCGAATTCTTCAAGAAGTTCGGTATCGATGCCGAAGACGAAGCGACTTTCCGCGAAGAAGTCAAAAAGAACATGGAGCGCGAGCTCAAGCAGGCGGTTTCCAACAAGGTCAAGAACGACGTTGTTGACGGACTGCTGGAAACCACCGAGCTGGATATTCCGGCTGCCCTGGTTGATCAGGAAATCGATCGCCTGCGTCAGGATGCCGTTCAGCGTTTCGGTGGCCAGGTTGATTTCCAGCAGCTGCCGAAAGAAATTTTCCAGGAGCAGGCTGAGCGTCGCGTGAAGACCGGGCTGCTGTTCCAGGAAGTGGTCAAGAAGAACGACCTGAAGGCCGACCCGGCGAAGGTAGACGAAAAGATCCAGGAAATCGCGTCTACGTATGAACAGCCGGAAGAGGTTGTTGCGCACTTCAACAGCAACCCGGAGCAGAAGTCCCAGATTGAGTCTTCTGTCCTGGAAGATGCGGTTGTTGACCATGTGCTGGAGCAGGCCAAGGTCAAAGAGAAGAAGGTCAAGTACGAAGAGGCCGTTCAGGCCGGTCAGCCCCAGCGCTGATTTTGCCCGGGTCCGGCGTAAAAGCCGGTCCCGAAGGCCGACCCCGAGAACAGCCGGCATGCCCGGCTGTTTTCATCTGGGGCTGCTGCTGGCAAAGTATGGGGTGCAACATTACTGAAACTGCCGTGGCGCGAGTCCACGACCCATTGTCCATAAGGAGTTCAGGCGCATCATGACGCAGAAACCAATCGATGGTCCCGCAATGGTTACCAATTCCGGACTGGTACCGATTGTTATCGAGCAGACAGCTCGCGGCGAACGGTCATTCGACATTTATTCCCGTCTGCTCAAAGAGCGGGTGATCTTCATGGTGGGCCCGGTCGAGGACCACATGGCGAATCTGATCGTGGCCCAGCTCCTGTTCCTGGAGTCTGAAAATCCGGACAAGGATATTCACTTGTACATCAACAGCCCGGGTGGCTCGGTAACTGCTGGCATGTCCATCTACGACACCATGCAGTTCATCAAACCGGACGTTGCGACCCTGTGCGTCGGCCAGGCGGCCAGCATGGGCGCGTTTCTGCTCGCCGGCGGTGCCGCTGGAAAGCGGGCCTGTCTGCCCAACTCCCGCGTGATGATTCATCAGCCGCTGGGTGGTTACCAGGGTCAGGCAACGGACATCGAGATTCACACCCGGGAAATCCTGAAGATCCGGCACACGCTGAACTCCATTCTGGCCCATCACACCGGGCAGGATCTGGAGACGATCGCCAAGGATACCGACCGTGACTACTTCATGGATCCGGGCCAGGCGAAAGAGTATGGACTGATTGATTCAATACTTGATAAGCGCGTACCGAATAAATAATACTGGAAGTAATCGCATCATACTTGGCCGGCGTATCAGGCAGTGACGCCGGCAAAACGAGATCAGAGGTATTTCAATGGCAGATGAAAGAAACGGCAGGGGCGACGATAACGGCAAGTTGCTCTACTGCTCGTTTTGTGGAAAGAGCCAGCATGAAGTCCGAAAGCTCATTGCAGGGCCCTCGGTGTTCATCTGCGACGAGTGCGTCGACCTGTGCAACGACATTATCCGGGAAGAAATCCAGGAGAATGCGCAGGAAGAGCCGAGCGATCGCCTTCCTACACCGGCCGAGATCCGCACTACTCTCGATGAATACGTCATTGGCCAGGATCGCGCCAAGGTGGTGTTGTCGGTTGCGGTCTATAACCACTACAAGCGTCTTCGTTATGGTGAAGGCAAGGGTGATGTGGAACTCGGCAAGAGTAACATCCTGCTGATCGGTCCTACGGGTAGCGGTAAGACGCTGCTTGCAGAAACCCTGGCGCGGATGCTGAACGTGCCCTTTACCATTGCCGACGCCACCACGCTGACCGAAGCCGGTTACGTGGGTGAGGATGTCGAGAACATTATCCAGAAGCTTCTGCAGAAGTGCGATTACGATGTCGACAAGGCCCAGCGGGGCATTGTTTACATTGACGAGATCGATAAGATTTCCCGCAAGTCAGACAACCCGTCCATTACCCGGGATGTTTCCGGTGAGGGTGTTCAGCAGGCGTTGTTGAAGCTGATTGAAGGTACCGTTGCGTCGGTCCCGCCGCAGGGTGGCCGCAAACATCCGCAGCAGGAGTTCCTGCAGGTTGATACCGGCAATATGCTGTTCATCTGCGGTGGTGCCTTTGCCGGGCTCGACAAGGTCATTCGCGAGCGTACCGAAAAGAACAGCATCGGTTTCTCCGCTTCGGTAGCCAGTCAGGACGACGCCAAGAACACCGGCGATGTCATCAAGGACGTGGAGACCGAGGATCTGGTGAAATACGGTCTGATCCCCGAGTTCGTGGGTCGTTTGCCGGTAGTTGCCACTCTCAACGAGCTGGACGAGGAAGCGCTGGTGCAGATTCTGACCGAGCCCAAGAACTCCCTGACCAAGCAGTACCAGAAACTGTTCGATATGGAAGGGGTTGAGCTTGATTTCCGGGAAGACGCATTGCGGGCTGTTGCCCGGAAGGCCATGGAGCGCAAGACCGGCGCCCGGGGCTTGCGTTCCATTATGGAAGCCACGCTGCTGGACACCATGTACCAGATTCCTTCTGAGCATGACGTGACCAAGGTTGTGATCGACGAGAGTGTAATCAGCGGGGACTCCGAGCCCTTCAAGATCTACGCGAGCAGTGATCACGCCAAGGCTGTGCCCGAGGATTGAAGGCTGTTCAGTGGTTAAAATGAAAAGGGGCGGTGACGCCCCTTTTCGCGTTTTGTATCCCGATATTCCTGCCCTGTTTCGTTTGGTAAAAATATTGCAATTTTTGCGGGCGCCCCAATGAAGGGTGATATGCTGAAGTAAATACCGTCAGAGGATTCCCAATGACCCGTATACCCGAGAATGCCGTGCAAGAATACCCGCTGCTCCCGCTGCGTGACGTGGTGGTGTTTCCGCACATGGTGGTCCCGCTGTTCGTGGGCCGTGAAAAATCCATTCAGGCTCTTGAAGCCGCGATGGAAGGAAGCAAGGAAATCCTCCTGGTAGCCCAGAAAGATGCTTCCACCGATGAACCTGGTCCCAAGGATGTGTTCGAGATGGGCACTCTGGCCACGGTCCTGCAAATGCTCCGCCTGCCCGACGGCACCGTCAAGGTGCTCGTGGAAGGTAATGCCCGCGCCACTATCAGCGATATCACTGAGGGCGAATACCTGTCCGGTAGCGCTGTCCTTATGGATGAAGAGGGGCTGCCTGAGCGTGAGCAGGAAGTGCTCGTCAAGACCTTGATGGACGAGTTCGAGAAGTACGTAAAGCTGTCCAAGAAGGTGCCCTCCGAAGTTTCCAATGCTCTCACGGGTATTGAGGAGCTGGAACGTCTGGCCGATACCATGGCCGCGCATCTGGAAATGCGCATTCCCGAAAAGCAGGAGCTTCTTGAAGCGCTGGATATCCGCAAGCGCGTGGACCTGCTGCTGGGCAAGCTCGATGGCGAGATCGACCTGATCGAGGTCGAGAAGCGTATTCGTGGCCGCGTTAAGAAGCAGATGGAGCGTAGCCAGCGCGAGTACTATCTGAATGAGCAGATGAAGGCTATCCAGAAGGAGATGGGTAACCTGGGCGAAGGCAACAACGACTTCGAGGAACTTGAGCAGAAGCTTGAGGAAGCTGGTCTGCCGGAAGAAGCCCGCAAGAAGACCGAAACCGAACTGAACAAGCTCAAGATGATGTCGCCGATGTCTGCGGAAGCTACCGTAGTGCGTGGCTACATCGACTGGATGCTGGCGATTCCCTGGAAGAAGCGCAGCCGTGTCCGTCACGACATCGAGAAAGCCCGCGAAATCCTCGACAGGGATCATTACGGCCTGGATGAGGTCAAGAAGCGCATTCTGGAATACCTTGCGGTTCAGAGCCGTGTGAAGAAGGTCAAGGGTCCGGTGCTTTGCCTGGTTGGGCCTCCTGGCGTTGGTAAAACGTCGCTCGGGCAGTCCATCGCCCGTGCCACCAACCGGAAGTACACCCGCATGGCCCTGGGTGGCGTTCGGGATGAAGCCGAGATCCGTGGTCACCGGAAAACCTACATCGGTGCGCTGCCGGGCAAGCTTCTGCAGAAGTTGTCCAAGGTGGGCGTGAAAAACCCGCTGTTCCTGTTCGATGAAATCGACAAGATGGGTATGGATCACCGCGGTGATCCGGCATCAGCGCTGCTTGAGGTTCTGGATCCGGAGCAGAATCACACATTCAACGATCACTACCTGGAAGTGGATTACGATCTCTCCGATGTGATGTTCGTGTGCACCTCGAACTCCATGGACATTCCGCCGGCGCTGCTGGACCGGATGGAAATTATCCGGATTCCCGGGTACACGGAGGACGAGAAGGTCAACATTGCCCTGCGGTATCTGTTGCCCAAGCAGATCAAGGCAAACGGGCTGCGCAAGGACGAATTGAAGCTGCCCGAGGATACCCTCCGGGACCTGATCCGATACTACACCCGTGAAGCCGGTGTGCGTGGCCTGGAGCGCGAGATTGCGAAGATCTGCCGTAAGGTGGTACGCGACCACGTGGAGAGTGGCGAGAAGGCATCTGTGACCCTGAGTCAGGACATGCTTGAAGACTACTCAGGGGTCAAGAAATTCAAGTACGGCCTCGCCGAGGAAAAGAACGAGATCGGTCAGGTTACGGGTCTGGCCTGGACCCAGGTTGGCGGCGAACTGCTGCACATTGAATGTGCACTCACACCGGGCAAGGGCCGGGTAGTCAAAACCGGTTCCCTGGGTGATGTGATGCAGGAGTCCATCCAGACGGCCCTGACAGTGGTACGCAGTCGTGCACCCGGACTGGGTATTGCGGATGATTTCCACGAGAAACACGATCTGCACGTCCACGTACCGGAAGGTGCAACACCGAAAGACGGCCCGAGTGCGGGTATCGGCATGTGCACGGCGCTGGTTTCTTCACTGACCAAGATTCCGGTTCGCGCCGACGTGGCAATGACCGGTGAGATTACCCTGCGCGGGCGTGTACTGGCCATCGGCGGCTTGAAGGAAAAGCTGCTGGCGGCGCACCGGGGTGGCATCAAGACGGTGATTATTCCGGATGAAAATGTCCGGGATCTCAAGGAGATACCGGAGAATATCAAGGAATCGCTGGAGATTCGCCCGGTGAAGTGGATTGACGAAGTGCTGGATATTGCGCTGGCTTATCCGCCCGAGCCCAGGGCGGAAGATTCATCCCCGGAAACCGGGTCTGGTAAGCCGCGTGATGAAGAAGGTGACGCGTCAGAACGCATAAATACACATTAAAGCCTTGATGAGTTGTTGACATGCCTGAGAGCCCATTGGTATAACTGTTTCGCCGTGAAGCAGCCAATACCAAGGGCTCCCGCGCAGTTAGTGCCTATTCCGAATGCCGGTATAAAGCCGAAAGGAATAAGAAAACTGAAGAATGGAATTCTCTGACCGCTTATGCGATAGTCGAGAACGTCCGAGAAAAAACAAACCAACCTATAACATCTTCAACCTGAAATCGAAGGGGTTTAGTGTGAACAAGTCCGAACTTATCGATGCAATTGCAGAGTCCGCAGATATCTCCAAAGCCGCCGCTGGCCGTGCTCTGGACGCAATGACCAACTCCATCACCGGTGCCCTGAAAAAAGGCGATCAGGTAACTCTGATCGGTTTTGGTACCTTCTCCGTTAAAGAGCGTGCTGCTCGTACCGGTCGTAACCCGCAGACTGGTGCCGAGATCAAGATTCCGGCCTCCAAAGTGCCTGGGTTCAAAGCAGGCAAGGCCCTGAAAGACGCCGTTAAGTAACGGTTCTTTCTCCGGTGGCTCCTGTCACAGGGAGCCACCCAAGAAGAATTCAAGGCGCATTCCAGACCGGGTGCGCCTTTTTACGTTAAGTCCGCCCGTAACAGCGCGCTCAAACGAATAACACTGCACGACCTTGAACAGGGATCCGGGAGAAACATGCTTCAAGATATTCGGGAAAATGCCCAGGGCACGATTGCCAAGATCATCATTGGTCTTCTGATTGTGTCGCTATCCATCTGGGGAATGGACGCCATTGTTGGCGGCTTCTCCGGCGAGCCTGAAGTGGCAACGGTCAATGGCGAGGATATTACCGAGCGGGAGTTTCTCCGCGTGGTGCAGATGGAGAGCCAGCGCAGGCTATCCAGAATGGAAACTCCCGATCCTTCCATGCTTAACGAAGACCAGATCCGCACGGATGTACTGGATTCCCTGATCCAGGAGCAGGTCCTGATCCAGGATGCCAATGCCCAGGGTCTGGAACTCAATGATACCGATATCGATGCGTTGATTACCCAGATGCCGCAGTTCCAGGTGGACGGACAGTTTAACCGCGACCGGTTCGTTTCCACGGTGCGCAACATGGGCATGGGTGTCGGCGAATTCCGCGAAGCCATGCGCAAGCAGTATGTGGTTAACCAGATCCGTGCAGGCATCGTCCAGAGTGGCCTGGTGGCGGATGAGAACGCCGAGCAACTGCTCCAGATCCAGAATCAGACCCGCAGTTTCCGGGTGCTGGATATTCCTGCCAGCGCAGTGGCCGACACTATCTCGGTTACTGAGGCTGATATTGAAGCCTTCTATGAAGAGAATTCAGGGGCATTCCAGAAGCCGGAGCGGGTCGATGCAGCCTATATCACCCTGTCCCAAGGTGCCCTTGCCGAGAGCATTGAAATTGACGATGCGGAGCTTCAGGCCTATTACGAGCAGCGGTCGGCTGATCTGGCGAGCGAGGAGCGTCGTGCGGCTCATATCCTGATCGAAGAGGGCAGCGATGCGGACGAGACCATGGCGACTATCCAGGAGCGCCTGGCGGCCGGTGAGTCCTTTGCCGATCTGGCCCGGGAGTATTCGATCGATACCGTCTCCGCTGAGGAAGGCGGCGATCTGGGTTATGCCGGCAGGGGAATCTATGCCGAGGCTTTCGAGGAAGCGTTATTTGCCCTTGAAGAGGGGGAAATTTCCGAGCCGGTTCGTACGTCATTTGGTGTCCATCTGATCCGCCTGGAAGATGTGAGGGAGTCAGAGGTGCCGTCTCTGGCCGAAATGGAAGAGCAACTGCGTCGTGAGCTGGCTCGTGAACAGGCCAGGGAGCGTTTTGCGGAAGTTCGTGCCGAGCTCGCCGACTCTGCCTATGCAGCCGATGATCTGGCCGGCCCTGCGGAAGAGCTCGGTCTGGAGGTGCGTGAGGCCACCGGCATTACCCGCGAAGGTGGTCAGGCTCCGTTTGATCATGCCGGCCTGGTTCGGCAGCTGTTCTCCGAGGATGTTCTGGAGGCGGGCTACAATACCGAGCTGATTGATGTCGGTGACAACGTGTCCGTTGTCGCGCGGGTTCGGGAGTACCATGAGGCCGAACAGCTGCCGCTGGACGAGGTTCGTGGTCAGATCCGAACCACACTTGAGCAGCGCAAGACACGTGAGGCTCTCTCTGAAAGGGCCGATATGATTATCGCTGACCTTGAAGCGGGCGAGACCCCTGAGGGTATTGGTGAATGGTCGAGCTATGAAGGCCTTGCCAGGAACTCCTCGGATGTTGGGCCTGCCATTTTGCAACAGGTCTTTTCTCTGCCCCGTCCTGCGGATAACGCCCGTTTCGGCAAGGCTGTTACGGCCAATTCAGCTGCTGTGATCGCGTTGGATGAGGTCACCGACGGTCAGGTGGCCGAAGAAAGCACTGAGCTGAACCAGCTCCGTGAGTTCCTGGCGTCGCTTGAAGGGCAGCGTGAATACGCCGCCTACCAGCAGTTCCTGAGGAACCGGGCGGAAGTCGAGAGACCCTGATGTCTGCTCCATAAAAAAGGGCGCCGAATGGCGCCCCGCGAGAGATGAAAAGCCCGGTGCGAATGCCCGGGCTTTTCTGTTATTCGGCCTTCTTGATATAGACCTGTGGCACTTCGCCGGAGGTGTCAAAATAGAAGCCATAGACCGCCGACTCCGGTGGTGTGAAACGGAAGTTCTCGAACACGGCGGAACAGTTAGCGTTTACCGGCTTGTCCAGCTCAACCACCTTGTCGTCGGCCTCTGAGAGATAGCCACAATTGGTGCCACTGCTCCAGTTGGCATCGCCAAACTTGAATTCGTAGGGCTGACCGTCCGCTTTCAGTTCCACTTCAGTCCGGTACAGCCCGCTGTCGACCTTCTTCACTTTGTACTCTGGCAGTGCATCCCACCAGGCAAACTGGCCTCTGAGATACAGCGAGTCACTGTAGTCTCGCTCGCCCCCGGTCGTCGCGCAACCGGTGACGGCCAGAACGGAAGCCAGGGCGAGAGTGTGGAGTTTCATGTTCATGGGTGTTCTCCTTCTTTTTGTAGAAGCCACCGGGTGGCCCGGTGGCTGTTTGGTGGTCCCAGTACCCGCCGGTCAGCGGGCAAAGACGCCAACGGACAGTGCGGGAACGGAGAAATCGCCGCCCGACGCGCTGGCCGTGCTGGTTGGCGAGGTGTCCGCCAAGACAGCAAAGGTGCCGGTCAGCGCCGTACTTAGAGTCTGGGTGGTATTGCTGGCATTGATCACAACAACAATCTCGTCGTTGGCGGCATCCAGATCTGCAAGGTCGTTGCTGGTGTCATCCAGCAGGCTGTAACCGATTACTCCTGGAATCTGCCCGGAGCCTGTATTCAGGAAGTGCAGCCGATTCTGGATAGCCTCGGCCGTCTGCAGGCGGAACAGCGGGCTGTCCCTGCGCACGGTCAGAAGCTCACCGACCTGTTCGTTGGTGTAGGCAATCGCTTCAGGCGTTGGCGCTGCACCGGCTCCTGCGGACTGAATCACTTCGCTGATGAGGTCCCAGTTCGAGCCGTCCTTGTCCTGGCGTGGCAGACCCCGATTCCAGGCGGAGCTCTGGTAACTGAAGTCCACCTCGTTGTACCAGTCGCCGGAGTCGTAGCTGTCCCGTTCCATGGATTTTGAGCGCAGCAACTCCGAACCCATATGCAGGAATGGGATGCCCTGGCTGAGGATGGGTACGGCCAGGCTGATCACCTGCATCTGTGCCCGCTCCATAGTGGTCGCGGCATAATCTGCCTTGTACTGGTTGTTGTCCCACAGGGTCTGGTTGTCGTGCTTCGAGACGTAGTTGATGATTTCCTGGGGATCGTCGGTGTAGCCGGCATTCTGCCCGTTGTAATCAATCTGGGCGCCACTCAGAATCTCGCCGTTGGCCGTCTCAAAGCTGAAATCCTTCAGGCTGCCGGCAATACCGATGCGCACCCAGTCGCTGAGCTGCAGCAGGCGGTTTTTCTCGTCTTCGCTGCCACTGTTGCGATCGTTCGGTAAGGTGAAGAGCCCATTGCCAAAGCCCTGGTTGGCGCGTATGGCATCGCCGCCGTCAAATGGGCCACCGCCACGGACGGCATCCCGGAGCCGGTCGTTGAAAGAGCCGATGCCGGTGCCTGCCATATTCGACTGGATGGCGTTTTGGCCCCGGGCATTATTGGCCACTTCGCCGAAGTTCCAGGCCTCCCCGTAGAAGTAGGTGTCCGGATCAACTGCCTTTACCGCTGCAAGGGCTTTTTCCATATTGCTGAGCATATGGTGGCCCATGAGGTCGAAGCGGAAACCGGAGATCTTGTAATGGTCCGCCCAGGTCACCAGTGAGTCCACCATGAGCTTTTCCATCATGGCGTGTTCGCTGGCGGTATTCTCGCAGCAGGTGGATTGTTCCACCGCTCCGGTTTCCGGATTCTGGCGGTGGTAATACCCCGGGACCAGCTTGTCCAGTACGGAATTCTCGGCAAGCCCGGATGAGTTGGTGTGGTTGTAGACCACATCCATGACCACGTTCAGGCCGAGTGCTGTCGCCGCCTGCACCATTTCCCGGAACTCCAGAATACGCTGGGTGCCGTCCGCATCGGAGGCATAGCTGCCCTCCGGAACGGTGAAGTGTACCGGGTCGTACCCCCAGTTGAAGCTGTCCAGGTCCCGGAAGGTGTTGTACAGAGCCTGGGCGTCGCCGGTCAGCGGATCAAATTCAGCCAGCACCTGACGAATCGTTTTGCCACTGGCGCAATATGACTGATAGGCGCTGGCAGTATCGTCGGAAAGATCGCAAAGACGGCCGAAGTCATCACTGATGTCGACCACCGCGGTGGGGTCCTCGTTGACGGTGGCAATATCGAAAGCGGGAAGCAGGTGGAGGTGGGTGACGCCGGCATCGGCCAGGGATTTCAGGTGTGCGACGCTGTCGACGCTACCGTCTGCGGGTGCGGTGAATGCACGGTATTTGCCCCTCAATGCCGGATCCAGGGTTTCATCGGTGGCGCTGAAATCACGAATGTGGGTCTCATAGACAACCACATCCTCCGGCGCCAGCATGGCCGGTGTTGACAGAGAATCCCAGCCAGCCGGTTTGTGGTTGCTCTCCAGATCCACAACCTGGGCATACTCGCCGTTGGTTGAGAGGCTGAGCGCATAGGGATCCGAAACCATGGTGGTTTCGATGGCCCCCGTTCTGGGATGGTAGACAGTCACTTCGTACTGGTAGAACTGCTGATCGAGGTCCGCAAAACTTCCGCTGTGGGTCCAGACGCCATCGGTTTCAGTCATGCTGACCGGGTAGCCTGTAAGCAGAGTGCCAGAATCGTCGAAAACGTGCAGACGCAGAGACTGTGCGGTGGGCGCCCAGACGGCGAAGTCTACGTCTGCGCCGTTTACCACGGCACCCAGCTCCCCGTTATAGGCAAACAGATCGTCCAGCACCCCCGGAATCTGGACGCCGGTCGCCATGACCAGATCGTCACTACTGTTGAAGCCGGCGGCCACCAGTTGGCCTTTGAGGGCCGCTTTGATGTCCGAGTTGCCTGCCTGAACCTCAAAGGCCGGCCAGTCACTCAGGTGCGGGAATTTTTCCGCAAGGGCAGGAGCAAGGGACGTTGCCGATAGTGCCAGGGACTGTCCCCCGTCGAGCGTTTCGCTTTCGGTAACATTGATTTGCGCATTCTGGTCGTGCCGTAGTTCAACCCGGGCCAGGCTACCTGCGTCCTTGATCACAACCGTGGTTTCATCGAGCCAGTGAGCCTTGGCCCCGGCGATGGTTACGGCCTCTGCCTCAATCGGGTTTTGTGACAATTCCTGGCTGCCGCTGAGGGTAAAAATTCGGTCGCCGAGCGAGCCGAAGTGCCAGCGGTGATCAAGGCCGCCCAGATCTTTTTCATCGCCCTTGTGCATGATGAAGTTCATGCACTCTCCGGCTTCGCGCATCGGGATCAGGTACCAGGCTCCGTAAGTGTCGCTGACACCATCGGGCAACCGTGGGCTGCTCCATTCTGTTGGAACCCCCTCGGCAAGACCGTCGCAGCCATCTGCGGGGTTGTTCCAGAGATGCAGGCCCCAGCCGCTGTAGTTTTCGTCAGGTCGTTTGTAATAGAGCAGTGCTTCGTTTTCACCCGGCTCCAGCAGTGTGTCGGTCTGGCCGCCACCACCGGTGCCGTCGTCCGGCGCAGCGCTGTCGCTTCCGGAATTGCAGCCGGCCAGCGCCAGCGAAAACGCCAGTGCCAGGCTGCCTGCAACCAGTTTTTGCTCAGGCATGGGAAATCCCCTTTTCCATTGTTTTTGTTTGGCTTTGAACCCTTTCGGGTCAGTTTCATAGTTGCGTGATAAAGCCGGAAGAACATCCTTCGGCGGGCAATTTTTCGGGGCGTAGATGGAATGGTGCTGGGGTAGTAGAAACGGTTCAGCAGGCAAAAAAGGGGCCGGCAAAAGCCGGCCCAGAGGAGGTCCAACGAGAGTGTGGGTTTTAGAGCCTTACCACCAGGCTTCGATCTGGGCGCCGATCTGGATATCTCCATCGACACCTTCACCACCGCGAGCTCCTTCGGCTTCGTCACCAAAGAAGGTTGCGGCGTAGGCTCGGATAACCGGGCGCGCCCAGTATCCGGGGCCTGCTTGCCACTGCTGGGCGATCGCGAATTTACCGAGGTCCTGGGATTCGGTGAACCAGGGGCGGTCGGTGTCGCTGTAGCCCACTTCGATTGCGGTGCTCATCACTGGCGACCAGTTGTAGATCGGGCGCGCAACAATGCTCAGGCGTTCGCCGTCTTTGGCGGACGGGTCATGAGACTCGGCCTGCTCGTAGACAACGGAGTGGCCGAGATCCCAGCCTTTGCCCAGTTTGATCACACCGTGGTTGAGCACGCGCCAGCTGGATTCGAAGTAGCCGGCCACGTTGCCGTTGTCCACCCGGCCACCACTGGCATTCTCCGCCAGGGCGAAGCCCATGGAATCAGCACCGTACTGAACCGCAAATTTGTTGAAACCGCCCATCACGCCGGACGAGAATTCTGCGGTGAAGAAGTAGCCGTTCTCATCATTTACGCCGGCGTCTTCCTGGGCGTCGGTCAGGTCGGCCATGGCGTAAATGCCGATCAGCTCGAGGTTGTTACCGCCTGCCAGAGGGAAGGAGTAGCGCACGTCGACTTTGTTGTTCTGAACAAAGTTGTCGCCATCACTGGTATCGGAGTTGGTGTAGGCCAGTGAGAGTTGGCCGGGGCCTGCGGTGATGTTCTCGATACCGGCGCCATAGCCGGCGTTACTGACGTAAAACAGGTCCAGTTGGTGGATGTCCTTCCGCTTGTAGAAGCGCTTACCGGCCCAGAGAGTGGAGCCGGGCAGCGATTCAATCACGTTGTTGGCGGAGACATAGAGCTGGCGAAGTGCAATGTCACCACCGCCGTAGGGGTCGGAGCTGTTCGACGTGGTTTCCTGATTGCCAAAATCCACGTTGTTGATGTTGTTGAAGCCGTTCAGGGCCTGGTAGTCGTTGCCCTGGCGGTTAGCGCTGTAGGCCAGCATGGAATCAAACCGGAAGGTTTTGCCGTCCTGGCTGAACAGTTCGTCGCCAAGTGCCAGTTCAGAATAGGTGTCGCATTCATCGGCCAGACGACCAACGTAGTGGCCGGTAGAGCCGCTGCCAAAACAGGTTTGCTCGCCACCGCTGCCAATGTTGGTGGACACGCCTGCCCGGGCATAACCGTGGAAGTCAACGGCAACGGCTGGCGTTGCCAGGACTGCGGCGGTGATTGCTGCAGCCAGGGGAAGCTTGTTTGCAGTAAAGCGCTTTTTATTTTGCATCATCTGTGTCCTGTGCTTTTTGTCATTTTTTAAATGTCAGGGAAGCGGAATCTCCGGATGCCGAAACTGGATCGGCAATGGCCGGATCAGGCTTCCGGTTCCCGCGATTGCAGCTTCTGCCAATCAGACATTGGGAAACCGGATTTCATAGTGTTGTAACGTAGGGGTTAGTACATCATCCGCCCCAAAGAATTTGGGGGGTGAGTTTTCAGGGGGAGGAGGGGCGTAGGAGGATGAGCCCCTCCGTTATTCGCTTTGCTATCTTTCCTGCAGTCGTTCTCAGTTCGGCGGGAAGCGGGTGGGCTTGAGGCTTTCCTTGATCTTCTTGAGGTGCCCGAGGAAGTCCGCGCCGCGTTTCAGGGTTACGCCGGTTGCGAGGATGTCGATAACGCTCAGGTGAATGATGCGTGAGGACATTGGCATATAGACCTCGGTGTCCTCAGGAGCGGTCACGCCCAGCACCACCGTGCAGCTTTCTGCCAGTGGGGAGTCGGGATTGGTGATGCCAATCACAGTAGCACCGTTGGCCCGCGCCAGTTGGGCGATATCCACGGTTTCCCGGGTGCGGCCTGTATACGAAATGAGCACGATGACATCACCCACGTTGGCGCCGGCCGCAACCATGCGTTGCATCAGGGCGTCGTCGTAGGACATGACCGGAATATTGAAGCGGAAAAACTTGTGCTGGGCGTCCATCGCCACAGCAGCAGAGCCGCCCATACCAAAGAAATTGATCTGCTTGGCCTGGATCAGGTAATCGATCGCAGTGGCCAGGGCTTTCGGGTCGAGCGCCTGCCGGGCCTTGTCCAGGCTGGCAATGGTACTGAGCATGATCTTGTCGGCGAATTCGGCAACGGTGTCGTCAGGCTCGACGTTCTGGCCGATATAGGGGGTGCCGGTGGCGATGCTCTGGGCGAGGCGGATCTTGAAATCCGGGAAGCCTGTGGCCGAGAACCCCCTGCAGAAACGGTTAACCGTTGGCTCGCTGACGTCGGCGGCTCTGGCCAGGGCAGCTATGCTGTAACGGGTGGCCGCGCTTGGGTCGCGGAGAATGGCCTCGGCCACTTTCCGCTCGGATTTGTTAAGGGTCTCCAGCCTGGACTGGATGTCCTCAAGCAGATTGTCGTCACGGTGCGCCTGGTTCGCGGCCATCAATGGTACTCCCTGAATCATGGGCGGTCGTTGTCTTGAAAACGCGGTGATTATACCGCTTTTTTACCGGTTTTGGGGTAGTAAAAGTATCACGAGACGCAGTTTTTTCTTGGAAAATTGATTTTTGGATGTCATTATTTGTTTAAAATTACTACATTGATGCCTGTCATCGAGTTTTTGCGACGGGCTGCCCACCAGAGAGAAGGAACCAATGGTCAACAAGATTAATACCCGTTGTGACCTCATGCTATTCGGAGCGTTGGGTGACCTTGCCCAGCGAAAACTGTTTCCGGCCCTGTACCAGCTGGAGCGCGCCAACCTCCTGGCTGACGGTAGCCGGGTGCTGGCTATTGCCCGCACAGAGGCGGATACCGAGACCGTACGCCAGCAGTTATTTGACAAGCTGAAGCAGCATGTAAAGCCAGAAGAGTTCGATGCTGAACTGGCCAAGTCCTTTCTGAAGCGGGTTGATTACCAGATTCTGGATTTTAACGAACCGGACGCTTTCGGTGTGCTCAACGAGTGGCGTGATGACGCGAACAATGAGCTTATTGTTTATATGGCAACCCCGCCGTCCATGTATGGCGTCATAGCCCGAAACCTGCGCTCCGCCAGTTGCTGTACCGAGAAGACGCGGGTGGTGGTAGAAAAACCGATCGGTCACGATCTGGAGTCGTCGAAGGTGATCAACGACGAGCTGGGTGAAGTCTACAACGAGAACCAGCTGTTCCGGATTGATCATTACCTGGGCAAGGAAACGGTTCAGAACCTGATCGCTTTGCGATTTGCCAACAACCTGTTTGCCTCCCAATGGGACCAGAACCACATCTCACACGTGGAAATTACCGTTGCTGAAAGTGTTGGCATTGAGGGCCGGTGGGGTTATTTCGACAAGGCCGGCCAGATTCGCGACATGATCCAGAACCACCTGTTGCAGCTGCTGTGTCTGATCGCTATGGACCCGCCTTCGGATTTGTCCGCGGACAGCATTCGGGATGAAAAGGTAAAAGTGCTCAAGGCGCTGAAGCAGATTACTCCGGACATGATGGACAGCTACGTTGTGCGTGGTCAGTACACCGCCGGCACCAGTAACGGCAAACCGGTTCCCGGTTACCTCGAAGAAGAGGGTGCGAATAAGGGCAGTGCCACCGAAACCTTCGTGGCGCTCAAGGCCGAGATCGACAACTGGCGCTGGTCCGGTGTTCCGTTTTACATCCGCACCGGCAAACGCCTGCCGGAGAAGCTGTCGCAGATTATCATTCACTTCAAGCCGGCGCCGCATTACATCTTTGATCCGGACCAGAAGCACCTGGCCAACAACAAACTCATCATCCGTCTTCAGCCAGATGAAGGTATGGCCCTGAAAATCCTCACCAAGGACCAGGGTCTGGACAAGGGCATGCGCCTTCGCCAGGGCCCGCTGGAGCTGACGTTTTCGGAGACGTTTGCCACCGACCGTATTCCGGACGCCTACGAGCGTCTGCTGTGGGAGGTGATGAAAGGCAACCAGTACCTGTTTGTCCGTCGTGACGAGGTGGAGTTTGCCTGGCGCTGGGTAGACCAGGTTATCCAGAATTGGAAAGACAGTGGTGAGCCACCCAAGCGCTATGCCGCAGGAACCTGGGGGCCGGTTGCCTCCATCGCCATGATTACCCGGGACGGGAGGAGCTGGTATGAGGATGTCTGATCTTCGCTTGCCCGAGGGTGTCAGCGACCGTTCAGGTGAAACGCCGGAGGAAGTGGCCCTGAATCTTGCAGATGCGGTCGCCGGGTTCCTGGCTGCCCGCCTGAGAGAAGCGCCCAGGGCGAGCCTGGTGGTATCCGGCGGATCCACGCCGCTGCCATTTTTCAAGGCGCTTTCCGGCAAGGATCTGGAATGGAGCAGGGTAGACGTGTTGCTGGCGGATGAACGTTGGGTGGATGAAAACGACGACGCCAGCAATACCCGCCTGGTTCGCGAGCATCTGCTGCAGAACAAAGCTGCGTCGGCCCGATTCCTGTCCCTCAAACAGCCCGGCGCCACACCTGCCGAGGGCCTTGAGATGTCGAAGGCCGAGCTGGCAGGTCTGGCCCTGCCCATCGACGTGCTGATTCTGGGCATGGGTAACGACGGCCACACGGCGTCGCTGTTCCCGGACGCACCGGAGCTGGAGGGCGCCATGGATCCGGAGTGTCAGGAAATCGTTGCGGCCGCCACGCCCGCGTCGCAACCCCAAAAACGCATCACCCTGACATGGCCACCCCTGAGAGATGCCCGCTTCACCGCCTTGCATCTCAAGGGCGAGGACAAGCTGCAGACACTCGAGCGGGCCATGTCCGAACCGGACAAGGTGCTCGAAATGCCCATCAGAGCTTTCCTGAAGCCTGGCCTCCAGGTGTTCTGGAGCCCCTGAAACGCCCGATCTTTGTTATGGAGAAAATCATGAACCAACTTTCCGATTACCATCGCGAGCGCGTCAGGGCGGTACTGCAATCCTCACCCCTGGTGCCTGTGATCGCTATTCAAGATCTCGAAGACGCCGTGCCACTTTGCCAGGCACTGGTTGATGGCGGCATCAACGTCCTGGAAATCACCCTGCGCACCGAACACGGCCTCAAAGCCATCGAACAAGTCCGCAAAGCCATCCCGGACGCCTGGGTAGGCGCGGGCACCGTCTCCAGCATTGCCCAGTACCGCCAGGTGGAAGCCGCTGGCGCCCAGTTCGTTATCACCCCGGGCGTGACCGAAGCCATCCTGGAATTCGGCGTGACCTCCGAAGCCCCGCTGTTGCCGGGCATTGCCACCATCTCAGAGTTGATGGTCGGCTATAACCTCGGCTACCGCGAATTCAAATTCTTCCCCGCCGAGGTCGCCGGCGGCATCCCGGCCCTAAAAGCCTTCAGCGGGCCATTCCCGGACGTCACTTTCTGCCCCACAGGCGGCATCCGCCGCAACACCGCGGCAGACTATCTGGCCCTCGGCAACGTCCAGGCTGTTGGTGGCACCTGGTTGACTCCAGCTGATGTGGTGGCGGCCAAAGACTGGTCGCAGATTACGGAGATTGCGCGGGGGAGTCTGGCTGATCTCTGACTTCTGACTTGGTTTCCCAGACTGGAAGTTTTGGAGTGGATGCACTTTGGGGCAGGGCTCCCGGGAAACGCTACGAGCACCCCTGCGGGGTCCAGCCAGCAATCATAGATTGCTGTCGTTCGCCTGTCGCATGAAGCTTCGCTTCATAAACGCTCGGTCTCACCCATGTGCGCTTGGCGCTGGCCATCCTTGGCCAGCGACATTCCCGGAAGCCCCGCCCCAAAGCGCTTGTCAAACTTTCCGATAAAGCCGTTAGTCTCCGTGATTTCGTAGGTTGGATTAGCCGCAGGCGTAATCCGACCTACATTACGCTCTTAATGCTAGAAAAGCTGTCACACAGCGATAACTGAAAACTTTGCGAGAGGGAGTGGGGTATCCCTTTCCAAAAATGTCTGTGGCCAAGGATGGCCACAGCCAAGCGCACATGGATGTGCTCGTAGCGGTTTTTGGAAAGGGATACCCCACTGCCGCCCAGCACTTAACCTCAAGCTACAAGGTCAGACACCAAGCGACAGCGGGCTGGAGAGATAGAAGAGAGTCAGCGAATATCCGACCCAACCCGAACAATCTTCATCGTATTGGTCCCACCCTGGGCATTCACATAATCACCCTTGGTAATCACCACCAGATCACCATCCTTGACTGCCCCGCGGTTCACCAGCTCCGACACCGCCAGCGCATTGGTCCGCTCGTTCGGAATCTTTGCAGAATCGAAAGGCACCGTCTGAACGCCCCGGAACATCACAACCCTGTGCTGGGTGGAGTGATGGCGCGAAAACGCAAAGATCGGCAGGCTCGATTTGATGCGTGACATCAGCCTTGGCGTGGCGCCGGTTTCGGTCATGCAGATGATGGCTGAGACGCCTTCAAGATGGTTGGCCGCGTACATGGCCGACAGGGCAATAGCCTCGTCCACCGCTTCCATGCTCTCGTGAATCCGGTGCTTGGACTGATGCATGGAAGGATGCTTCTCTGCACCCAGGCAGATACGCACCATGGCTTCCACGGCTTCCTTTGGATAATCACCCACAGCGGTTTCTGCAGACAGCATGACTGCATCGGTATAGTCCATCACCGCGTTGGCAACGTCTGAGACTTCGGCTCGCGTTGGCATCGGGCTGGTGATCATCGACTCCATCATCTGCGTGGCCGTGATTACCGCACGGTTAAGAACGCGGGCACGGGAGATAATGTGCTTCTGTACGCCAACCAGCTGGGCGTCGCCGATTTCCACGGCCAGATCGCCGCGGGCAACCATCACGGCATCGGATGCTTCAATTACCGCGTCCAGGGCTTCGACATCGTCGGCAAGTTCCGCCCGTTCGATTTTCGCGACCAAGCCCGCGTCAGAGCCTGCCTCTTTCAGCAGGCGCCGGGCGATGTGCATATCCTCGGCGGTGCGGACAAACGAGACCGCCACGTAATCCGCGCCCAGTTTGGCGGCCGTTACGATGTCCTGCTTATCCTTTTCCGTCAGTGCTTCAGCGGACAGGCCGCCGCCGCGCTTGTTCAGGCCCTTGTTATTGGAGAGCGGGCCGCCGATCAGAACGGTGGAGGTGATGCTGTGGTCATTGACCGACTGCACTTCCATCTCTATACGGCCGTCATCGAGAACAAGAATGTCGCCTGGTTCCACGTCTTCGATCAGTTGCTCGTAATCGATACCGACTCTTTCTTCAGTGCCCGCTTCCTTATCCATGGCGGCATCCAGGATAAACGTCTCGCCTGCCTTGAGGGTGACCTTGTTTTCCGAAAACCGGGCAATGCGGAGCTTTGGGCCCTGCAAATCGGCCAGCAGTGCGACGAACCGGCCCTGTGATGCTGCCGCCTCGCGAACGCGGCGGGCTCGTCCAATGTGCTCCTCGGCGCTGCCGTGGGAAAAGTTAAGTCGTGTAACGTCTACACCGGCGGCGATAATGGCCGCGAGGGATTCCGGTGAGTCGGTGGCGGGGCCGAGGGTGGCGACAATCTTGGTACGCCTGAGCATGGTTGGTGTCCTTTGGTTCTTCAAAATGGTCTCGAACAGAGTAGCGGAATCAGCCGGGACGGCCAGATTTACTGGCCGGCCTTGATCAGGGCGAGGGCATTATCCAGCATGCGGTTCGAGAAACCCCATTCATTGTCGTACCAGGCCATGACTTTTACGTGACGACCCAGAACCCGTGTGTGGTTGGCGTCATAAATGCTGGAGAGCGCATTGTGATTGAAGTCCACGCTTACCAGTTTCTCGATATTATAGCCAAGAACCGGATTTTGCTCGGCGGCTGCTTTAACCGCGTCGTTCACTTCCTCCACGGTTGTTTCCCGGCTGGCAATAAAGCCGAAATCTACCAGTGACACATTGATGGTGGGAACGCGAACCGCCAGGCCGTCGAGTTTGCCGTCAAGCTCCGGAATGACCTTGCCAATGGCGGCGGCAGCGCCTGTCTTGGTTGGAATCATCGACTGGGTGGCAGAGCGTGCGCGATAGAGATCGGAATGGTAAACGTCGCTCAGCTTCTGATCGTTGGTGTAGGAGTGGATGGTGGTCATCAGGCCACTCTCGATGCCAATGGTCTTTTGCAGGGCTTCAACAACCGGTGCCAGGCAGTTCGTGGTGCAGGACGCGTTGGAAATGATGTCGTGGTCGGCGGTCAGTGTATCGTGGTTCACGCCGTATACCACCATGGCATCCGCATCGGGGCTGGGCGCCGAGATGATGACCTTGCGGGCGCCTGCCTTCAGGTGTGCCGCTGCCTTGTCGCGTTTGGTAAAAAGGCCGGTACACTCGAAAACAACATCAACACGGTGATCTTTCCAGGGCAGCTCCTCGGGATTGCGGAGAGCGGTAATGGCAATCCTGTCCCCGTTGACGGTCAGGGATTCGGCGTCGTGGCTGACGTCAGCATTAAATCGGCCATGAACGCTGTCATACTTGAGCAAATGGGCGTTGGTCTCGGCGTCGCCAAGGTCGTTGATGGCAACAACCTGGAGCTGGCTCCGGTAGTTATTTTCATACAATGCTCTGAGAACATTGCGACCGATGCGGCCAAAACCGTTGATTGCGATACGGATTGTCATCGTCTGACTCCTTGGGTGGTCGTTTTTTGTTCGCTTAACCTCGGTAATGTAGTAAATATAACAACAAAAAAAGAAGAAATGAACGATTCAACGGTGGAAATGACAAAAAAAGGAAGTAAAATTACGTCTAAAAACGACCACTCTAATAAATTATGCAATGGAGCCCACCATGCACCCGACCGTAGACAAGGTTACCCAGAGAATTATCGAGCGCAGTCGCTCAACGCGGCAGGACTACCTGGACCGCATGAATGCTCTCAAAGCCCAATCCCCGCACCGGAGTTCTCTGTCCTGCGGCAATCTGGCCCACGGTTTTGCGGCCTGTAATCAGGGCGACAAAGACACCCTGAAGTTCATGAACAAGGCCAACGTGGCCATGGTAACGGCCTATAACGATATGCTTTCGGCCCACCAACCCTACGAAAAGTTCCCGGATCTTATTCGGGAGGCGGCCCGGGGGATGGGATCCGTGGCTCAGGTGGCCGGTGGCACGCCCGCCATGTGTGATGGCGTAACCCAGGGCCAGCCGGGTATGGAGCTGAGCCTGTTTTCCCGCGACACCATCGCCATGAGTACCGCCGTGGCCCTGAGTCACAACATGTTCGATGCCACGATGCTACTGGGCATTTGCGACAAGATTGTGCCGGGCCTTCTGATCGGCTCGCTGAGCTTTGGCTACCTTCCCACCATCCTGGTTCCTGCAGGCCCCATGCCTTCAGGGCTGCCGAACAAGGAAAAACAGCGTATTCGCCAGCTTTACGCCGAGGGCAAGGTTGGCAAGGACGAGTTGCTGGAGGCCGAGAGCAAGTCCTATCACAGTCCGGGCACCTGCACGTTTTATGGCACGGCTAACAGCAACCAGCTGTTGGTGGAGGTCATGGGTCTGCACATGCCGGGGTCGGCTTTTGTAAATCCCAATACGCCGCTGCGCGATGAGCTCACCCGGGCGGCAACCGAGCAGGTGATCAAACTGTCGAAGCCTCACGGCGGCGAGCTCGGCCTGGGCGACATGGTGGATGAAAAGAGCATCGTCAATGCCCTGGTGGCATTGCTGGTTACCGGTGGCTCCACCAATCACACCATCCACTGGATTGCTATTGCCCGTGCGGCAGGGATCATCATCGACTGGAATGACTATGCCGAGCTTTCCTCGGTGGTTCCGTCCATGACCCGGATCTATCCCAACGGGCAGGAAGACGTGAATGCCTTCCACGAGGCAGGCGGTACCCCGTTCCTGATCAGGGAGCTGCTGAGCGGTGGCTTCCTGCACAATGACGTAAACACCGTGGTGGGCTTTGGCCTGGAGCGATACACCGAAATGCCGGAACTGGTGGGTGAGAAGCTGGTTTGGAAGCCGGCGCCGGAAAAAAGCCTGCGCCCGGATGTGCTGAGCCCGGTTGCGGAACCGTTTGCGCCGGATGGCGGCCTGAGAGTGCTTGATGGCAACCTTGGGCGGGGCGTCATCAAGGTATCTGCCGTTGCCCCGGAACACCGGAAAGTTGAAGCGCCGGCCGTTGTCTTTAATGACCAGAACGAACTCAAGGCAGCCTTTGAGGCTGGCGACCTGGACAGGGATTGCATTGTGATCGTGCGTTTCCAGGGGCCCAAGAGTAATGGCATGCCGGAACTGCACAAGCTCACCCCCTACCTTGGCGTGTTGCAGGATCGCGGGTTCAAGGTGGGCCTCGTGACAGATGGCCGTATGTCCGGCGCGTCGGGCAAGGTTCCCGCGGCGATCCATGTGTACCCAGAGGCACTGGATGGTGGTCCCCTGGCGAAGGTCAAGAATGGTGATACGGTCTGCCTGGATGCCGAAAACGGTGTTCTTGCCATCCGCGTGGATGAACAGGAGTTCGCCGGCCGGGAATCTGAAAAAGCCGACCTGACCGGGTATCATCACGGATATGGTCGGGAGTTGTTTGGCTGGATGCGTCGCGCTGCCAGCAATCCCGAGGAAGGGGCCAGCTTTTTCTGGAATCATGAGGCATGACAGCAACACATTATTCACTGGTTGGTGATATTGGCGGCACCAATGCGCGGTTTGCCCTGGTAGAGCAGGGCAGCGTGCAGCCTCGTGCCATCGAGATTCTGCCCTGTGGGGAATATACAAATCTTGATGACGCCGTGCGGGATTATCTGGCCCGGGTCGGGGTTTCAGAGGTAAATGGGGCCTGTCTGGCAGTTGCCTCACCGGTTCGCGGTACCCAGGTTCGGATGACCAACAACCATTGGCGTTTCGATACCGAAGAAGTCCGGGAACAGTTTGGCTGGTCCACGTTCAAGGTAATCAATGATTTTACCGCCATGGCCCTTGGCGTTCCCCACGTTGCGGACGACCATCTGGTGCATGTTTGTGGCGGCCCGGGTGACAGCCGTCGCCCCAGACTCGTTATGGGTCCTGGAACTGGGCTCGGTGTTTCAGGCCTGGTGCCCATTGAGCATGGCTGGGTGCCGTTAATGACCGAGGGTGGCCACGTGGATTTCGCTCCCACGGACGATACCGAAATGGCTGTGCTGCGGATTCTCAAGGCCCGGTTTGGCCGCGTGTCCGTAGAACGAATTCTGTGCGGCCAGGGCCTGCTGAACCTGTATCAGGCCCACGCAGAAATTCAGGGCGTGGCCGCCCCACTGGATGCACCGGAGAAAATCACTTCGGCTGCGGTGGAAAACACCGATAGCCTGGCTCGTCACACGCTTCGCCATTTCTGTGAAATCCTCGGTCGGGCAGCCGGCAATGGGGTTCTGACCCTGGGGAGCACTGGCGGTGTCTACCTGTGCGGCGGAATCCTGCCCCGTTTCCTCGAGTTCTTTCTGGAAAGTCCATTCCGTAATGGCTTTGAGGATAAAGGAAGAATGCGTCCGCTGCTGGAGTTCACACCGGTCTATGTGGTCACCGAGCCCTACACCGGTCTGCTGGGAGCCGCCGAGGCACTGGGCAATCCGGAGGTGTGACGCCGGATTGCCGCCGCGTGATCAGAGGTAATGTACCAGTTGGCTCTGATCAAAACGGTACTGGCGGTTGTACACGCCGTTTTCTGCCCGTCGGCCGGCTGCCAGTACCATGGTCACCAGTCCTTTCCCGGGCAGGTTGAGCAGTTTCTTGACACGGTACTCGTCAAAACCCTCCATGGGGCAGGAATCATAGCCGTGGGCCCGGAGCGCAAGCATCAGATTCTGGGCCGCCAGGGCTGTGGATTTGGTGGCCCAGATTTTCATCTCGCAGGTGGAGTATGGGCCCCGGGGCACAGGTCGGGTGATTCCCACCGCAAGGCCTGCCGCTTTCTTTGCTAATCCCAGAATACCGAAGGGGCCCTGGTTGTAATGAATGGGGGCGACTTTGCGGTAGTACTTTTCAACGATGGGTGGCAGCTTTTCTTCCGGCCAATCCTCCAGCGCTTGCCGCGCATGGGCCCGCCAGGTATCGGGTCGGGCAACCACCACGATTAGCGCGGCGGCGGTTTTCGCGGCATTCTGGCCAAGGCAGGCGTGGGCAAGCTTTTCTTTCAGCGCCGGAGTGCGGACAACGAAAAATTCCCAAGGCTGCAGGTTACTGGAATTGGGAGCCAGGGTCGCCAGCTCCAGGCAATCCTCAAGCACCGTCTCGGGAATCGGCTCATCGGTGAAGCGCCTGATGGAACGGCGCGTGCGAACGACTTTCCGGAACTCTTCGACATCGATTTCGGGCAGCGGTAGAGGGCCTGCTTTGGCATTCATGATGTGTCCTTCGAGACTTGTTGTGTCGTGATTGTGCCTCTATCGTTACGAGAAAAGTCTGTTTATGCAATCACCCTGAAGACGGAACGCTCATGACTGAGGATCTTTCCCGGCTTCCCTTCGACGACCTGGTTCGACGCGTGCGGGCCTGTACGATTTGCGCCGACGTTCTGCCCCGTGGGCCAAGGCCGGTCATACAGATATCGGAAAGCGCCCGCATTCTGGTGGTCGGGCAGGCCCCGGGTAGGCGAGTGCACGAGACCGGGCTGCCCTTCAACGACCCCAGCGGCGATCGGCTTCGGCAATGGATGGGGATAACCCGGGATACCTTCTATGACGAGCAAAAGCTCGCCATCCTGCCCATGGGGTTTTGCTATCCGGGTACCGGAAAATCCGGGGATCTTCCGCCGCGGCCGGAGTGCGCGCCAGCTTGGCGCAACTTGTTGCTGGATCGTCTGCAGCATATCGGGTTGACTCTGGTTATCGGCCAGTATGCCCACGCCTGGCACCTGGCCGATTGTCGTAAATCCGTCACGGCCAATGTGCAGCATTGGCAGGAGTATTGGCCGGACGTTCTGCCTATGCCTCATCCCAGCCCCAGAAATAACCTCTGGCTGCGCCGCAATCCCTGGTTCGAAAGCGAAGTGGTGCCCGCGCTGCAGGGTCGAGTTGCCAAGCTTCTTGAGCCCGATTGAGGCCGGGAGGTTGTTTACTTGCCCGCGATGTCCCACTGCCTGAGCAGGTCCTCATAGCGGATGGTTTTGCCCTGGGGTTTTTCATTGCTCAGGCGAGGCTTCGGCGCACCGGGTTGGGCCAGCCACCACTCTTCGCCCTTTAGCTGTTCTTCATCCGCCATTCTCGGGCCGCAATCACCGGCCAGGAAATTACGCTCAATGACCGACAGGGTTCTGTCCTGTGCCGCAGCCAGGTTATCGAGCGCCTGCTGCGGGCTGACTTTACCCGTCACCGCATCGGCGATGTTTGGCCACCAGAGCTTTGCCAGCCTGGGGTAGTCTGGCACGTTCACTCCGGTGGGCGACCAGGCTGTCCTCGCTGGACTGCGGTAGAACTCGACCAGGCCTCCCAGTGCCGGCGCTCTTTGCTGCATTTGCGGCGATTCCAGGTCTGAAAGCCGGATGGGTGTCAGGCCGTAGAGGGTTTTCTGCAGTGACACGGTGCGCGAGACGGTGAATTGAGCGTAAAGCCAGGCTGCTTTCTGCTGGTCAGCCCCCATTGCGCGCGGAATAGTCCAGGCACCAACGTCCTGGTATCCCAGTTTCATTCCCTCCTGCCAGTAGGCGCCGCGGGGGGAGGGCGCCATGCGCCATTTTGGGGTGCCGTCTTCGTTGACGACGGGTAAACCCTCTTTTGTCATATCGGATGTAAAGGCTGTGTACCAGAAAATCTGCTGTGCAACCTGTCCCCTGGCCGGTACGGGCCCGGCTTCCGAAAACGTCATGTCCGCAGCTTCCGGCGGAGCGAAGCGCTGCAACCAGTCAATGTATTTGTCCAGTGCGTAGACCGCCGCCGGGCTGTTGGTAGCGCCGCCACGACTAACCGACGAGCCAACAGGATGGCAGCCCTCCATACGAATGCCCCATTCATCGACCGGTAATCCGTTGGGGATGCCACGGTCACCTGCGCCTGCCATGGAAAACCAGGCATCGGTGAAGCGCCATCCCAGGGACGGGTCCCGTTTGCCGTAGTCCATGTGTCCGTAGACGCGCTCGCCATCAATTTCCTTTACGTGGTTCGTGAAGAACTCGGCGATGTCTTCGTAAGCCGACCAGTTGATGGGTACGCCAAGCTCGTAGCCGTAATGCTCTCGGAATTGAGCCCTCAGTTCCGGCCGCTGGAACCAGTCGTAGCGGAACCAGTACAGGTTGGCAAACTGCTGGTCGGGCAGCTGGTAGATCTTGCCATCCGGGCCTGTTACGAACTCCAGACCGATGAAGTCTTCCAGCGCAAGGGTGGGCAGGGTAAACAGTTTGCCTGCCCCCTCCATGTAATCGCTGAGCGCCAGGGCCCAGCCGCTGCGAGCATGGGTGCCGATCATGTCGGAGTCATTAACGAACGCGTCGTAACGGCCTTTGGCAGCCATGATCCGCTGAAGGTTGATCTGGCGGATGACCTCGCCTTCTGGTTTTCTGTCGTGAGTTACGGGAATCTCCGTGAGCTTCGAAAACGCAGGCGCTAAAACCCGAGCTTCATAGTCATGGGTTGGCAGTTGTTCCGACAGGACCGAGATCTCGGTTCCCTTGAGCTCCATGGCTGCGTGGGCGAACCAGGCCAGCTCTTCGGCCTGTTCATCCCCCGACAGGGTCGAATCCGGAAAGTGGTCCTGGATCAGCGTGCGGATGAGCGATCGCTTTTCATCGGACAGCGAGTCGAAGAGGGGGCCGGCTATTGCCGGGCGGCTAATCACTAGCATCAAGCCGATAAATAGCAGAAATGTTTTCATGATCGTCTCTTGTTTTTGTTGCTTTTCGTACAATTAACGATCTTATGACTAGATAGAAGGTTCGTCAACGAAAAAATATTGATCAGTTGTTTATTGGATTAAAGTGCTATTAAACAATAATTTAAGTGGTTTTTATGGTATTTTTGCCTTTCTGAAGCTCGTCTAAACGAAAATTTTTTCGATCATAAACTTTTCATTTCCGATTTTCGGCGTTAGATTTGTTCTGTTTCGAACTGTTGCGTCTTAAAACGAAAAGCGGGCAGTTCGTTAACGCAGTTAGCCACCCATGGCTATGTCCTTCGCAAGACGTTTTGGGTGGCCGACGATCGTTCAGCGCTAACAAAAACAGGAAGCTAACATGATCGAAAATAACAATGTTCCAACGTCGTCCAACAACCACTCGTTCCGAAAAGCTCCTCTGGCAGCCGCGCTCTTACTGGCGGCAGGCGTTTCTTCGCCAGCCCTGGCGGAAGTTTCTTTTGAGTCTGATAACGGGTGGAAAGCCGGTTTTAACGGGCATATTCCGATCTTTGCGGTGTTCGGGAACTATGACCAACCAACCGATGAGGATTCATTCACCATCACGACCGGCTTTAATCCGGCAACACTGCAAACCAACATCTATGCGCCGACCCAGAATGGCCTGGAAGTCTCTGGTCATTTCCAGATGAACGCCAACATTGCACCGGGCGATGCCAACGCCGAGTTCCGTAGCCGGGTTTCCGAGATTGCCGTGGCCGGCGATTTCGGCAAGGTCAATATTGGTAAGGGCTTCGGGATCTATGGGGTTCCTGCTATTGGTGATAACGGCAGCGCGCTGGGTGTCGGCCTGATCGGTGGGCCGGACCAGGTGGCAGCCACCGCCGGGCGCATCGGTAACGGTTACTTCTACGCCAACTTCACGCCCCGCGTGATGTATACCTCCAACAGCCTGGGCGGCCTGCAATTCAAAGTTGGCCTGTTCAGTCCGTCGAAGGTTAGTGAAGCAGATTTTCCAGCGGCGGCAGACGCTGAATACACCATGCCCCGGATCGAAGCGAACGTGGTGTACTCCGGCAACAATTTCTCCCTATGGTCCAGTGGCTTCACTCAGGACGTGGACTCGAAAACCGGTGCTTTTGATAACTACACCATGTCCGGTATCGATTTCGGTGGCTCCGTCTCACTTGGTGGTCTGAGTGTTCGCGGTAACTACGGCATGACCCAGGGTACCGGCAACGGCGTTTTTGCGGCCCGCCTGGACCCGAACGAGGAAGACGCCAGCCAGTGGTATGTTGAAACCACCTACCAGATCAACCGAACCACGCTGGGTGTCAGCTATGGTGAAGGCGAGGACGACTTTATTGCCGGTGACGGTGACGATACCGATCTGACCATGCTCTTCGCCCGGTATGCGGCGACAGACCACCTGACCCTTATGGCGGAATACACTACTCTGGGCACGGGTGACGGGCAGGGCGAATATGATGCGATCATCTTTGGTTCGCAGCTGACGTTCTGATTGATGCCAGATGACTGCTCCTCCAACCATAGGGGATGCAATGAAAAGGTTGAGGGTCATTCCTCAACCTTTTTTGTTGGAGTTTATGCACAAAGCTTCCGAGGGCAGGGGGAGGGCTTTCCCAAAACCGTGCGGAGCCCAGGGATGGCGGAGCCGAGCATACAGGAACGCATTTACAGCGAGTTTTGGGAAAGCCCTCCCCCTATCCGTGTACTCCGGCGTAAAAAAGCTCCGGGCGGATAGAATCCGGCCGGAGCAAAAATGCCTGAGAGAGCTTCAGGCGCTGTGGTGGAGAGCAGTTTTGCGAGTTTCAGTAGTGACAGTTTTCATCAGATAACGTTCCAGGGCTTCAATATCGGAGTCGCTGGCGTATAGCCCCTGTTTGGTCCTGCGCCAGAGAATATCCTCTGACGTCATGGCCCATTCGTTCTTGATCAGGTGCTCGACTTCGCGCTGATACAGCGTCCCGGCGAAATGTATGCCCAGATCGTCCATCGAATGGCAATCCCGGAGAATGTCATAGCTGGTTGTGCCATAGGTGCGCACATAGCGGCTAATCACCTTCTCTGAGAGCCAAGGGAAGTCTCGTCTGAGTTTTTCTTCAAGTGCCTCGTGGTTGGCAAAGTCGCCGCCCGGCAAAACTCCGGTCTTGGTCCAGCGCCCGCCAGCCTCTGGAAAGAACTGACACAGTTTGTCAGTGGCGGCTTCGGCCAGCTTGCGATAGGTCGTGATCTTGCCCCCGAAAACCGAAATCAGCGGCGCCTTCCCTTTTTCACTATTGACCTCGAAGGAGTAGTCTCGTGATGCCTTTTGGGCATTCTCCTGCTCATCGTCCATAAGGGGGCGCACACCGGAGTAAGACCAGATCACATCCGAAGGCTCCAGTTGTCGCTTGAAATGGGAGTTCACGATGTTCAGAAGATAGTCGGTTTCTTCAGGCGAGATCTTTGCTTTTTTCGGGTCACCCTCGTAATCGACGTCGGTGGTGCCCACCAGCGAGAACTCATCCTCGTAGGGAATGACAAACACGATCCGCTCATCTTCATTCTGAAGAATGTAGGCTTCGGTGCCCTTGTTAAGCCTTGGAACCACGATATGGCTGCCTTTGACCATACGAATCATTTTCGGGGCCGGCATCGACAGGGTTTCACCGAATAACCTGCTCACCCAGGGGCCAGAGGCATTTACAATGGCCTTGGCCGACACGGTTTTTTCGGTTTCATCGGTCATGTCGCGGAGGGTGACTTTCCAGTCTCGGTTGCCCTGTTCCGCCTTGATGCATTTGGTGCGAGTCAGTATCTGCGCACCGAACTGCTGTGCTTTTTTCGCGGTCAGAACCACCAGGCGAGCATCGTCGACCCAGCCGTCCGAGTACTCGAAGCCCTTGGTGATATCGGGTTTCAGCGGATCGTTCTCACCGAACTTGATCGAGCGGGAGCCCGGCAGGATTTCCCGTTTTGCCAAATGGTCATACAGAAACAGACCGGTGCGAATCATCCAGGCTGGGCGCAGGTGAGGGCGGTGAGGTAATCGAAAGCGCATCGGCCACATGATGTGTGGGGAATTGCGCAGCAGGGATTCGCGCTCGGCGAGAGCTTCCCGGACGAGGCGGAATTCATAATGTTCCAAATAGCGCAGACCACCGTGTATCAGCTTGCTGCTGCTTGATGACGTGGCTGATGCCAGATCATTCATTTCGCAAAGCAGGACCTTCAGGCCTCTCCCCGCCGCGTCCATGGCAATGCCAGTGCCGTTGACTCCGCCGCCAACGACAATAACGTCAAACTGATCGTGCTCCATAGTCATTGTTGGTCATCTCCTGACGCCAATGGAAAAGACGCTTTGTTGTCATGCGCACTTTTCAATGTTCAATATGCGGTATGACTCTATTATGCGAAAGCCAAAGATATTCGTAAAGGAAAAAATAGAAAAAAAACGAAAAAGCGGAGGCGTTCACGTTTTCGGATAGAGGGGCAAGCGAAAAGCAATCAGACGATATGGAGTTGTACGTTGTGTTCGGTCAGCAGCTGGCGGATTTCCACGGGAGGTTGCTGGTCCGTAAACACGTGATCGGCCTGGGAAATGCTGCCGAGTCGGACCATGGCATTGCGCCCGAACTTGGAGTGGTCGGCTGCGAGAAGAACCTGGTTGGAGTTGGCAATGATTGCCTGGGCGACGCGGACTTCGCGGTAATCAAAGTCCAGGAGGGAACCATCGTTGTGAATACCGCTGATGCCAATAATGCCGAAGTCCATCTTGAACTGGTTGATGAAGTCTCGGGTAGCTTCGCCGACAATCCCGCCATCCCTGTTGCGTACCTCACCACCGGCAATGATCACGTGGAAATCTTCTTTGGCTGAAAGTATGGACGCAACGTGAAGGTTGTTGGTGACGATCTGCAGGTTGTTTTTTTCCAGCAGGGCCTTGGCAATAGTCTCGGTGGTGGTGCCGATATTGATGAACATCGAGGAGTTGTCCGGAACCAGTTCCACTAGAGCCTCAGCGATCCTTTCCTTGGCCTCTAGATCCATGATCTTGCGGGCTTGATAGGCGGTGTTGACCGTACTGGAATCGATGCCCGCTCCGCCATGGTGTCTGCGGAGCTTTTTCTGCTTGGCGAGTTCATTCAGGTCCCGGCGGATGGTCTGGGGCGTAACCTTGAACTGGTCTACCAGCTGTTCGGTCGTGACGAAACCGTTCTGCTGGATCAGCTCCATAATCAGATCCTGTCGGCGACGCTGTGCCATTAAAACCTCCTCCGCTCTGTCATTTTTATCATGCGAAATACTGTGCGTCCGAAAACAGTCTCAAAGTTTAGTAGTTTTCAGCGGGTTATGCAGCTTTTTTAAAGGGGTTGGCTGGTAATATGCGCGCTTACCGTGAAAACTACTTGGCATTTATGTTCAAAAAGGTAAAAATGCGAAAAAATAAGAAACCGAGGTCGAAACCCTATGAGCCAATACATACTTTCCATCGATCAGGGGACTACCAGTTCCCGAGCCATACTCTTTGACTTGCAGGGCAACATACATGCCACCCGCCAGCAAGAGTTTCCTCAGCACTTCCCGGCCAGTGGTTGGGTTGAGCATAATCCGGAAGATCTCTGGTCATCGGTTCAGCAGACCTGTCACGCAGTAATGGCCGAAGAGTGTGGTGATCGTGGTGAAGTGGTTGCTGTAGGCATTACCAACCAACGCGAGACCACTGTAGTCTGGGATCGCAAAACCGGAGAGCCCGTATACAACGCCATCGTCTGGCAGGACCGGCGAACCGCCTCCTACTGCGAGTCCCTGAAAAGTGAAGGGCTCGAACCCTGGGTCAACAGCAAGACCGGCCTGCTGATTGATCCTTATTTCTCTGCCACCAAAATCCGCTGGATTCTGGAAAATGTCGACGGAGTGCGGGAGCGTGCGGAGCGCGGCGAGTTAGCTTTCGGTACCGTCGACAGCTTTTTGTTGTGGCGATTGACAGGTGGCCGCGAGCATCGCACTGACGCCACCAATGCCAGCCGTACAATGCTGTTCAACATTCACAACCAAAAATGGGATCCGGAGCTCCTGGAGCTTTTCGGCATTCCCGAATCGCTGTTGCCGGAGGTAATGGACTCTGCCGATCAGTTCGGAGAGATCACAGAGGGTGGAGCCCTTAACGGAACCTCGGTGCTCGGTATTGCTGGAGATCAACAGGCGGCCCTGTTCGGTCAGACCTGCTTCGGTATCGGTATGGCGAAAAGCACCTACGGCACCGGTTGCTTCCTGATGCTCAATACCGGCGACAAAGCCTTGCAATCGGAGCACCGGTTGCTGACCACGGTGGCCTATCGGGTGAATGGCAAGCCTACTTATGCCCTTGAGGGCAGTATCTTTATCGCCGGCGCCACCATTCAATGGCTGCGGGACGGCCTTCAGCTTATCCGGGATGCCTGTGAAACGGAGCCTCTGGCTGAGGGAACGCCAGTCGATCATGGTGTATACCTGGTGCCGGCATTTACCGGGCTTGGGGCGCCCTATTGGGATCCCAATGCGAGAGGCGCCATATTTGGTCTGACCCGCGATACCGGCATCAAGGAGATTGTCACGGCGGGCCTGCAATCCGTTTGCTATCAGACCAAGGATCTGCAGAAGGCCATGGAAAAAGACGGCATTCGCCCGGTTAACCTCAGGGTCGACGGTGGCATGGTGGCGAATAACTGGGTTTTGCAGTTTCTGGCTGACATTCTTGGTGCCCGGGTGGATCGCCCGTCGCTTGTTGAAACCACGGCCCTGGGCGCCGCTTACCTGGCGGGCCTAGAAGCAGGTGTTTACAAATCTCTCGAGGAGCTCGCTGAATTATGGCGATGCGATCGGAATTTCGAGCCGGTCATGACCAAAGAGGATCGGGACAAGCTTTACGATGGCTGGATCCAGGCGGTGGAAAAGCTTTGAAGCCCTGACTTTCCCGGCAGCGAATATCAGCGAACTCCCAATTCCCGCAGTCGCTTGTAAAGTGTGTTGCGGCTGATAGCGAGTTCTCTCGCTGCCTGAGATACGTTGCCTGTGCATTTTCGATAGACCTTGAGCGTTGTGGCAAGTGTATCTTCTGGTTCCACCTCAACGTTGTCGACACCTGGCTCCAGGATCGCTGTTTCGGACTTCTCACCGGCAGTGGCCTCGAATTCCGCGAGAAAGTCTTCCGGCAAGTGCCACACCTGCACGTCCTCCCCGTCTGCAATCGCGATCGCCACCCGCAACACATTTACCAGTTGCCGGATGTTGCCAGGCCATGGGTGGTTCTCCAGGGCGGAAAGAACTTTGGGAGACAGATGCTCTGACTGGCCGGGATCCCGGTGCTGCGAATAGAGGGTTTGTATCAGGGGCAACCTGTCGGCCCGGTTTCGAAGCGCAGGGAGTTCCACGCAAAGGCCGTTGATGCGGTAGTAGAGGTCCGCCCGGAAATGGCCGTTGTCGATACGTGAGCCCAGAGGTCGGTTGGTCGCGGTAACCAGCAGAATATCGACAGGAACACTGTCAGTGGAGCCCACCGGGGTAACGACCCGTTCCTGCAGCACTCGAAGTAGCCGGGACTGCGCCGACAGGGGCATTTCGCCAATCTCATCAAGAAACAGAATGCCCTTGTGAGCCTTCCGGATAAAGCCCAGCGAACCCTGCGCCCGGGCGCCGGTGAAGGCACCGGCTTCGTAACCGAACAGCTCCGACTCAACCAGTTCCGGCGGAATGGCCGCGCAGTTAACCGCGACCAGTGGTTGATCCTTGCGGTGGGATGCCCGATGCAGGGCTTTGACCAGCACTTCCTTACCGACCCCTGTCTCGCCGGTGATAAGAACCGGGACACCCCGTTGAAGTACCTTGAGACTTTGTGTGGCGCAACGTTTCACTGCCGAATCACCGAACTCCAGGTTGTCGATACCCAGAAACTCATCTAAATACCTGCCGTCGTTCGACAGCGGTAATGGACTGATCCGAGCCGGGTTATCGGCAACCCTTGTAGGGCGTTTGATCCGGGCACTCAGTCGCACCTTGCTGCGGGTGGTCAGTTGCAAGGTTTCGGTTTCCGGATGGCCAAGAATTTGATTGCGGCGGCTCGTAAACAATTCATCCAGGCGGGCCTCGACTGTATTCATCCCCAGTAACTGGTCCGCTCGCTGGTTGCTCGCAATGACCCGCCCGGAATCATCGCAAACCAGGATTCCCGACCAGGGGCTGTCGAAGTTATCCGCCGTTGTATTCAGGGTTATCTGGAAATGATCGGGGCCAAACTGACGGTTGATGAGGCGATTTTCGACAGATTGAGAAAGTAGCCGAACCATGCCCAGGGTGTGCGCCTGTGGCAGGTAAGCGTCGCTGAATACACTGAGAACACCGGCAATCTGCCTGTGGGCGTCGAAAATAGGGGCTGCAGAACCAATGATGCTCCGGTTCGTTTTCAGGAAATGTTCGTTTCGCTGAATCTGGACGGGCGCACCGACGGCAATCGAGGTGCCAATGGCGTTGGTACCGCAATTCTGTTCCTGCCAGTTCGCTCCTGTCTGGAACCAGGGTTTCAGGCGGGTCTCGGTGATACGTTCATCACCCCAGCTGTTCAGGACCGTGGCGTGCTGATCGGCAAGCAGAATGAGGCATCGGCTGTTGGAAAGTACGTTCCGGTAGTAGGGCAGAGCTTCAGCCTCGGTCACCGAGAGCAATTCGCTGTACTGGCGGTTTATTTCTTCCAGCCTGGCAGATTCCGGCATCAGCGGTGTTGGCTCATGATCGTGATCAAGGCCCCAGGCAATACACCGGTTCCACGAATCGGCAATAACGCTCCGGTAATCCGAATATTCGTTTTTTCTCATCTGGTGTCACTCTGGCATTCGTTTTTTGTTCTGGTCGACGTTCGAGCAGCTAACCCAGGCAAATGTGTCAAAGGTGTTGCTCAATCATCTGTGCAAATGGTGTTCACGTCAATGTTCAATTTGAACAAAGTATTGCTAAACGAACATTCGTATTTTCGGATGAGAAACTAGAGTAAAAATAAAATGCTATGTAAAACAGTGTTGTAGGTGAAATTACCTACGGAGCTTCGAAATCTGGTATAGCCCTTGCGTAAGGAGATTCGAAATCGAATTTTCGTGGTCGGTGTAAATCGGCCCGGAGTGCGTTTCCACAAGAACAAAAAGGAAAGCCTATGTCCTTAACACTGGAGAATCTCTCCCGTGAGGTCGACGGTGTCGACTATATCCGGGATGCCAACCTCACCTTTGAGGCAGGTTCCTTTAACGTTCTGCTCGGCCGGACACTGGCCGGAAAGACTTCACTGATGCGACTGATGGCCGGGCTGGACAAGCCTGATAGCGGCCGTCTGATCTATAACGGTGAGGACGTCACAGGGCAGAGCGTGCAGAGCCGCAACATATCGATGATCTATCAGCAGTTCATCAATTACCCCAATCTGACCGTCTACGAAAACATCGCCTCGCCGCTGCGGCTTGCAAAAATGGCGGAGTCCGAGATTGATCGCCGGGTGAAAGAAACCGCGTCCATGCTTCGGATAGACCCTCTGCTCAAACGCTACCCGCTGGAACTGTCTGGTGGCCAGCAGCAGCGAACTGCCATGGCCCGGGCGCTGGTGAAGGATGCCACGCTGGTGCTATTCGATGAGCCTCTGGTCAACCTTGATTACAAGCTGCGCGAAGAGCTCAGGGCGGAACTGCGGGACCTGTTCCGGGAGCGGCAGTGCATAGCGGTATACGCCACCACGGAAGCCAACGAAGCCCTGGCGCTCGGTGGCACAACCACATTGTTACACGAAGGCCAGGTGGTTCAGACCGGCCCGGTGATGGATGTCTACCGCGCCCCCGTGAACACCCTCGCTGCACAGTTGTTCAGTGAACCCCCGATGAACATGATTCGCGGGCGTGTTTCTGAAACCGAAGTGACCTTCGACGAATATTCACACCACGCGCTGACCCAGGAGCTGGCCAAGCTTCAACCGGGTGACTACTGGTTCGGGATCCGACCCAGCCATATCGGTCTGGTGCCTACCAGCGACGATGATCTGGAAATGTCCATGGAGGTAGAGCTCAGCGAAATCAGTGGCTCTGAAACCTTCATGCATGTGGAGAACAGTCACTTCGAAATGGTCTTGCAGTTGATGGGCGTGCATCAGTACCACACAGGCTCACCAATCAAGGTGTACTTGCCGATCAACAAACTGTTCGTCTTCGACAATAACGAACAACTGGTGCACACACCGTCTCAGGTTTCAGGAGGGTCTGTCTGATGGCTGAAATTCAATTGAAATCACTCGCCCACAGTTACAGTGATATGCCCGAGGGCCCTGACGATTACGCCATCCGTCAGCTCGACCACGTCTGGCACAAGGGTGGGGCTTACGCGCTGCTGGGGCCGTCCGGTTGCGGGAAAAGCACCATGCTGAACATTATTTCCGGCCTGGTTCAGCCCTCCGAGGGCGATGTCCTGTTCGACGGAAAGCGTGTCAATGAGCTGTCTCCCCGAGACAGAAATATTGCCCAGGTTTTCCAGTTTCCGGTCATTTACGACTCCATGACCGTCTACGACAATCTGGCGTTTCCCCTCAAGAACAACAAGGTTCCAGCTTCCAAGATCAAGGCCCGCGTTCATGAGATTGCCGAAGTCCTGGAGATTGAGGACAAGCTCTACAAAAAGGCAAAGAACCTGACCGCGGATGAGAAGCAGAAGGTTTCCATGGGCCGCGGCCTGGTGCGGGAAGACGTTTCGGCCATTCTGTTCGACGAGCCACTGACGGTGATCGATCCGCAACTCAAGTGGAAGCTGCGCCGCAAGCTCAAGCAGATTCACGAGCAGTTCGACATCACCATGGTGTATGTCACCCACGACCAGCTCGAAGCCTCCACTTTTGCCGACAAGATTGCCGTGATGTACGGCGGGCAGATCGTCCAGTTCGGCACCCCAACGGAGCTGTTCGAACAGCCCAACCACACCTTCGTGGGTTTTTTCATCGGAAGTCCCGGCATGAATCTCATCGAGGTACAGCGATGTCCCCGGGGCGTGTGTTTCGGAGGCACGGTTGTGGCACTTGAACCCTGGCAGGTTGATGTCCTGCAGCGGACCAGGTCCACCAACATCAAGATCGGAATCCGCCCTGAGTTTGTGGAAGTGTCCTCAGTGGCTTCAGACGACACCTTCGAGGCGGAGGTCCTGGATGTCGAGGATCTGGGTACCTACAAGATAGTTACCGTGCAGCTCGACCACGAGAAAATGAAAGTCCGGCAGAGTGAGGACTTCGCAGCATCGATTGGCAGCCGGGTTCATCTCTCGTTCCCGAAGCAATGGCTGAAGCTGTATGTGGATGAATTCCTGATACAGGAGCAACAGTGATGCAAAAGGTACAAAACAACAAAGCCTGGTGGCTGGTGCTGCCGGTATTTCTGCTCGTTGCCTTCTCGGCGCTGATTCCGCTGATGACCGTGGTGAATTACTCGGTCCAGGATATTTTCGGTCCGGGCCAGGCGTTCTATGTAGGCACGGAATGGTTCAAGGAGGTGCTGAGCAACGAGCGCCTGCAGGATTCCCTGATTCGCCAGTTTATATTCTCTGGCGCGGTCCTCTTGATCCAGATCCCTCTCGGGATCGGGGTTGCCCTGATGATGCCCAAATCCGGCATCAAGGGCTCGCTCTGTCTGATTCTGCTGGCCATTCCGCTGCTGATTCCCTGGAACGTGGTTGGCACCATCTGGCAGATCTTCGCCCGTGGCGACATCGGTCTGTTCGGCTGGGGGATCAATCAGTTGGGTATTGACTACAACTATACCGGAGACACCCTTGATGCGTGGTTGACGGTTCTGTTGATGGATGTCTGGCACTGGACTCCGCTGGTGGCGTTACTCTGCTACTCCGGACTGAGGGCGATTCCGGAGGCCTTCTACCAGGCGGCGGAAATTGACCGTGCCTCGAAATGGGCGGTGTTCCGGTATATCCAGCTGCCCAGGCTCAAGAGTGTTCTTATCATCGCAGTGCTGTTGCGGTTCATGGACAGCTTCATGATCTACATTGAGCCGTTTGTGCTTACCGGTGGTGGGCCGGGCAGCTCCACAACCTTCCTGAGCCAGACCCTGACAACCATGGCAATCGGGCAGTTTGATCTGGGGCGCGCGGCTGCGTTCTCGCTGATCTACTTCCTCATTGTATTGCTGATTTCATGGCTCTTCTTTACCGCCATTACGCACGCCGACAAAGAAAAATAAGGAGAGTGTGATGAGACAGACACGTTCAAAAAACGTCGGGATTACGCTGTTTATTCTGCTGCTCCTGACTCCGATCTACTGGTTGTTGAACATGTCGTTCAAGACCAATCAGGAAATTCTCGGGGGGCTTACCCTCTGGCCCCAGAATTTCACCCTGGATAACTATGCCGTCATCTTTACTGATCCCAGTTGGTACAACGGCTACATAAACTCGATGATTTACGTGTCCATAAACGTAACCATTACGTTGCTTGTGGCACTGCCGGCGGCCTATGCGTTTAGTCGCTACAAGTTCCTGGGTGACAAACACCTTTTCTTCTGGCTGCTGAGTAACCGGATGGCGCCGCCGGCGGTTTTCCTGCTGCCTTTCTTTCAGCTGTATTCATCGATTGGCTTGTTCGACACCCACATTGCGGTGGCGCTGGCTCACTGTCTGTTCAATGTGCCCCTGGCTGTCTGGATACTGGAAGGGTTCATGTCCGGCGTACCCCGGGAGTATGACGAGATGGCCTATATTGATGGCTACAGCTTTCCAAAGTTCTTCGTGAAGGTGTTTCTGCCGATGATTCGCTCCGGAATCGGGGTAACGGCGTTCTTTGCCTTCATGTTTTCCTGGGTTGAGCTGCTGCTGGCCCGGACGCTGACGTCCGTGGATGCCCAGCCGATTGGTGCCATCATGACCCGAACGATAGGGGCGAGCGGTATCGACTGGGGTGTTCTGGCTGCTGCCGGTTCACTCACCATCATTCCCGGCCTGCTGGTGATCTGGTTCGTTCGTAACCACGTTGCCAAAGGCTTCGCCCTCGGACGCGTGTAAGGAGACGTTTTATGATCGCCTGGATGAACTGGACACCGACCGTTGCCATTTTCTTTGCCGTGATTGCGGGAATTCTGGCAGTAATGACGGTTTACGAAATTGTCTCCCCGTGCACCGAAAGGAAGGGCTTTCTGCCGATTGCCACCACCCGTGGTGACCGGCTGTTTATCGGATTGCTCTCGGCTGCGTACATACACCTGGCTTTCCTGGCTGTAAGCGATATCACGTTATGGGTTGCGCTCGCGGCTTCGGTGGTGTGGCTATTGGTGCTGTTGCGCTGGGGGTGAATCCGTAACCGGATGTTCGTTATGTTCTTTTTGCGAACATCCGGACCTAAAATTTCTTTAAAGGGACTTGTAATGATTTCGAAAACGAACTATTTTTAATTTAATGATCGGAATCGATCACGGGAGATTCCGGTAAAAAAAGAATAGCGACCAGAGCGCTATAACTGCGGAAACGAAACCCGGCTGTTTCGTTCCATTCATAAAAAGACGAACGAGGTTGGATATGTTCAACAACAATAAATATCCGAGGACCCTTTTGCTTAGCGCCGCCGTTGGTGTCGCCTGCATGGGTTTGAGCCTGCATGTCAGCGCCGATCAATACAGTGAAGCGGCTGAAAAGTGGGTTAATGAAGCGTTCAAGAACTCTACTCTGAGCAAGGAAGAGCAGCTCAAGGAAATGGAGTGGTTCATCAAAGCCGCTGAGCAATTCCGTGGGATGGACATTAATGTGGTTTCCGAAACCATTGCGACTCACGAATATGAGTCCAATGTTCTGGCCAAGGCGTTTTCGGAAATTACCGGCATAAACCTGACCCATACACTGATTCAGGAAGGCGATGTCATCGAGAAGCTCCAGACCCAGATGCAGTCCGGACGCAACATCTACGATGGCTACGTGAACGATTCTGATCTGATTGGTACCCATTTCCGCTATGGCAAGGTAGTGGCCGTTGAAGACATCATGAACGGTGCCGGTAAAGATCTCACTCTGCCCACTCTGGATCTCGATGATTTCATCGGGCTCGACTTCACTACAGGGCCTGATGGCAAGCTCTATCAGTTGCCGTCGCAACAGTTCGCCAATCTTTACTGGTTCCGGGCCGACTGGTTCGAACGTGAAGATCTGCAAAAACAGTTCAAAGAGATCTACGGCTACGACCTGGGTGTTCCCGTCAACTGGTCGGCCTATGAGGATATCGCCGAGTTCTTCTCGGTTCACGTGAAGGAAATTGACGGTGAGCGCGTTTACGGTCACATGGACTACGGCAAGAAAGACCCTTCCCTCGGCTGGCGCTTTACCGATGCCTGGTTCTCCATGGCGGGTGCCGGCGACAAGGGCCTTCCCAACGGTCTGCCTGTTGATGAGTGGGGTATCCGCGTTGAGGAATGTCATCCGGTTGGAGCAAGCGTCAGCCGCGGCGGCGCAACCAACGGGCCTGCGGCTGTCTATGCCACTACGAAATACGTGGATTGGCTGCGTGAGTACGCGCCCCCCGAAGCTCAGGGCATGACCTTTTCAGAGGCCGGTCCGGTTCCCGCTCAGGGCAACGTTGCCCAGCAGATCTTCTGGTACACCGCCTTTACCGCGAGCATGATCAAGGATGGCCTGCCCGTTGTGAATGAGGATGGCACCCCCAAATGGCGCATGGCACCGTCTCCACGTGGGCCCTACTGGGAAGAAGGTATGAAGCTGGGTTATCAGGACGTAGGTTCCTGGACTTTCCTGGATTCCACGCCTGAGAAACGTCGCCTTGCAGCTTGGCTGTACGCGCAGTTCACCGTATCCAAGACCGTATCTCTGGAGAAAACGATTGCCGGCCTGACTCCGATTCGTGAGTCCGACATCGAGTCTGAGGCGATGACTGAAATGGCTCCGAAGCTGGGCGGCCTGGTGGAGTTTTATCGTAGCCCGGCACGTGTGCAGTGGTCCCCGACCGGCACCAACGTGCCAGACTATCCGAAGCTGGCCCAGCTGTGGTGGCAGTACATTGCCCAGGCGGCCAGTGGTGAAGCCACTCCTCAGGAAGCCCTCGACGGCCTCGCCCAGGCTCAGGATCGGGTCATGGAGCGCCTTGAACGTGCCAACGTACAACCGACCTGTGGTCCAAAGCTGAACGAGCCGCGCGACCCGCAGTACTGGCTGGACCAGCCTGGCGCACCCAAGCCGAAGCTGGCGAACGAGAAGCCGCAAGGCAAAACCGTTGCCTATGATGAGCTGCTGAAAACCTGGGAAGAGGCGCGCTAAAGCGAGCTGATTCCTGCAAGAGCAATGTCTGCCGCAACAGGACCCTTTAGTTGCGGCAGGCAGAGCACCGTTGTCACGGTGGGTTTTGGCCGGTTGCTTATAGTTCCCCCCCCTTTAAAGCATTTCAAGGTAGCCCCTCCCGGGGCCAACCCTGCCGGCCCTTTTTCCTTCTCGTAATCATTTTCGTTTCCATATAACAAATTTGTCTGATTGGTCGGTTTTTTTCGCTTGATGATGTTCGTTTACGAATATTAAGATGTAATTAATGTTCGTTATCCAAAAAAAATAAATTCGCAAACAACAATGATTGAACAGGAACAACGCTATGGAACACATAAAAAAAGTCACGGCCCGGGAAATTCTGGATTCCCGGGGATTTCCTACAGTGGAAGTGGACGTTGAACTCCGTAACGGCGTGGTCGGGCAGGGCCGGGTGCCATCCGGGGCATCCACAGGAACCCGGGAAGCGCTGGAAAAGCGCGACGGTGATGCCCGCCGCTACAACGGCAAGGGCGTCCTGGAGGCAGTCCGGTGTGTTAACGAACGCATAGCACCGGCCCTGGAGGGGCGGGTGGTGTTTGACCAGCTGGTGATGGACCGCCTCATGTGCGAGATGGATGGCACACCGAATAAGGCAGAACTGGGTGCCAATGCGATTCTGGCCGTATCCCTTGCCACGGCCAACGCCGGTGCCAATTACCGGCAACAGCCTCTGTACCGGTATCTTGCCGAGCTCTATGGCTGCAACGGCCCCAGCATCCTGCCGGTGCCCATGATGAACATCATCAACGGTGGGGCTCATGCCGACAACAACGTTGATATCCAGGAGTTCATGATCCAGCCCGTCGGGGCGCCGAGCTACAGCGAGGCGCTTCGGATGGGTGTGGAAACCTTTCATGCCCTCAAGTCGCTTCTCCGGAAAAACGGCCTGTCCACGGCGGTCGGCGATGAAGGTGGCTTTGCACCGAATCTGCGTTCCAGCGAGGAGGCCCTCGACCTCATTCTGGCCGCTGTTGAAAAGGCGGGTTACCGGCCCGGGTCCGATGTGGTCCTTGCCCTCGATTGCGCCGCTTCCGAATTCTACGAAGATGGCCTCTACAACCTGAACGGGGCTGGCAAACAGTTTACCTCTGAAGAGTTCTCGGATTACCTGCTCGACCTGGCCATGAAGTATCCCATCGCCTCAATTGAAGACGGCATGGATGAAAGCGACTGGGACGGTTGGAAACTGCTGACCGAGAAGCTCGGCGAACGGGTGCAGCTGGTGGGCGACGACCTCTTCGTGACCAACACCGCGATCATCACTGAGGGCATCCGCAAGGGCATTGCCAACTCAGTACTGATCAAGTTCAACCAGATCGGGACCCTCACAGAAACGCTGGATGCGATCGGTATGGCCCAGGATGCCGGCTACACCACGGTGATTTCCCATCGCAGCGGTGAGACCGAAGACACGTTCATTTCGGATCTGGCGGTGGCAACCCGATCGGGTCAGATCAAAACCGGCTCACTCTGTCGATCAGACCGGGTCGCCAAGTACAACCGCCTCCTGCGTATCGAGCAGGACCTTGGCGCTCACGCGTTTTATCCCGGTGTCGGCGCGATTCGTTGCGCTCTGGATACCTGAAACCGCTTTTCGGGAGAAACATCATGAGAAAACCGATTCTGATTGGAAACTGGAAGATGAACGGCAGTCTTCAGGCCAACCAGGCCCTGATGGTCCGTGTGCTGCCCCGTCTCAGGATGTTCCGCAAGTCCATAGATCTGGCGGTATGCCCTCCACACCCCTATCTCTTTCAGGTGCGGGATCTGTTGGGCTATACCGGCATCATGCTTGGTGCCCAGAATGCGTCTGGGTTTGTCTCCGGCGCCTACACCGGCGAAGTCAGCGCCACCATGCTTCAGGAGATGGGCTGCCGCTATGTGTTGGTGGGTCACTCTGAACGCAGGTTGTTGTTCGGTGAAAGCAATCAGGAGGTCGCCGCCCGTTACCGGTCGGTTCTTGGTGCCGGTCTCATGCCGGTGCTGTGCGTGGGCGAAACCCTGGAAGACCGGGAGTCCAACCGTACCGCGCTAGTCATTGAGCAGCAGATCCAGGCTGTTATTGACGAGGTAGGTCTGGCGGCCATGGCGAACGGAGTAATCGCCTATGAACCGGTATGGGCTATCGGAACGGGCAAAACCGCAACGCCGGAGCAGGTATCTGCGGTGCACCAGCAAATTCGCCAATTCATCGCGAAAAGTGCACCTGAGGCATCCGATGACATCAGTCAGGAGCTTCGGGTGATATACGGAGGCAGCGTCAAGGCTGCCAATGCCTACGAGTTGTTCAGTCTTGCCGACGTTGATGGTGGCTTGATTGGCGGTGCCTCACTGCATGCTGACGAATTCGGAACGATTGCCGGTGCCCTGGCTGAGGCTTCCGGCATTCTGGCCGGCGAATGCGAAACCAATTGATGGAGATGGAAATGCAGCCAAGACGCTGGATGCAAACCACGTTTTTTCCGAGAAAAACCGACGTACCCGAACAGTTTCGTCGGGGCGGCGTGGAAATAGCGCATACCCTGGTGGCGGGGAAACTGCGCCCCTGGGACGGTCCTTTCGCAGAAGTTCGCAGCCCGATCTGCACTATCGTGCAGGGTGAAAGCGAACCTCAGCCTCTGGTGATCGGTCGGACGCCGCTGATGGACGAGGCGGCCGCCCTCGAAGCTCTGGATGCGGCGGTGCAGGCCTACGGTCAGGGCAGCGGAGAATGGCCTAGCATGTCAGTAGCCAATAGAATCGAACACGTCGAACAGTTCCTCGTGGAAATGCGCAACCATCGGGAGGCCGTGGTAGAGCTTCTGATGTGGGAAATCGGCAAGACCCGAAAAGATGCCTGCAAGGAGTTTGACCGAACCTGCGACTACATCAACGATACTATCCATGAGTTGAAGGTGCTCGACCGACGCTCATCGAGATTTGAAATCGTCGGTGGTGTGGTGGCTCAGACCCGTCGTTTACCGGTGGGCGTTGCACTGTGCATGGGGCCGTTCAACTACCCGCTTAATGAAACGTTCACAACGCTGATTCCGGCGTTGATCATGGGCAACACTGTGGTGTTCAAACCTGCCAAATACGGGGTGCTCCTGATCGGCCCTCTGATGGAAGCATTTCGGAAGTCGTTTCCACCGGGAGTCATCAACATTATCTTCGGACGGGGCAGGGATACCGTCGGACCATTGATGAAAAGCGGTAAGGTCGACATGTTCGCCTTTATAGGAACCCACCGGGGTGCGTCAGCGCTCAAACAGATGCATCCAAAGCCCCACAGGTTGAAGGCTGTGCTGGGTCTGGACGCCAACAATCCGGCCATTGTGCTGTCAGACGCGGATCTTGAGCTCGCCGTCAACGAATGTGTCACTGGCGCGCTGTCTTTCAATGGCCAGCGCTGCACCGCTCTTAAACTCCTGTTTGTCCATGATTCCCTTGCGGATCAGTTTGTCAGTAGGCTATCGGCAGGCGTCAACGAACTCGTTGCGGGGATGCCCTGGGAGCAGGAGGTATCGCTGACGCCATTGCCCGAGCCGGGCAAGATCGGGTTCCTCAGGGCGCTGGTGGACGATGCCGTCGCCAAGGGTGCATCGGTGATCAATGAAGGTGGTGGTGAGGTCAATGGCACGTATTTTCATCCTGCCGTGCTTTACCCGGTAACCGCCGATATGCGCATCTACCATGAGGAGCAGTTTGGGCCGGTCATTCCTGTTGCAGCCTTTGCGGACGAGCAGGAAGTGGTTGAGCACGTCCGGGATTCCAGTTACGGGCAGCAGCTCAGTATCTTCGGTTCGGATTCTGACACGGTGGGCAAGCTGATTGATCTGCTTGCCAATCAGGTAGGCCGGATCAACCTCAATGCCCAGTGCCAGAGGGGGCCGGATACCCTGCCGTTTAACGGACGAAAGGATTCCGCTGAGGGTACGCTGTCGGTATCGGATGCCCTGAGGGTGTTCTCGATCCGCACAACCGTGGCCACCAAGTCCAGTGACAGCAATCGGGACCTGGTGACCGGCATCGTGCGTGGACGACAATCGAAGATCCTGACGACCGATTACCTGTTCTGATCGCCGGATCTTTTAGTGTGGACTCAGAGCCGGAGGGGTTTGCCAGCCTCCCGGCGCCGCTCTTCCCATTCTTCCCGGGTCTGAGCCGCCTGGTCGCCGGGCATGGAATCGATGATGCTGAAATAATCGGAACTGTATTCGTCAGCAATGATTGTGTTGCGCGGTTTTACCTTGACCACATACACCGTCTGGACGTTCTGGTGATCGAATTCCCGCCAGTACTGCTCGTCCTTCAGGAAGGTGTACCTGTGTCCCTCCAGGGCTTCGATCAGGCTGGCGGTATTGGTAGTGCCGGTACGTTCCACCGCATCCTTGTATTGGTAAACAATGCTGTAGGCAGAGGCCGCAGCGGTTGATGGCCGCATTTCATACCGTTCTGAGAAGGCTTCGACAAATTCTTTTCCTCTCGGGTAGTTCAGCTCGTAGGGTACGTTCCATACCCAGGGTGAGCCGCCGATAACGCCTTCCATAATGGTGGGGCCCACCTGACGTGCCATACCGAGGGTGAGGTTGGGCACAACGATCTGCATTTTTTTGGTGAGGCCCATTTCGTAGGCAACATTCAGGGCACGCACCATGTCGTCGCCGAACAGAACCATCATCAGAACCTTGGCATCGCTCGCGTCTGCCTGCTCCAGCGCCTCCCGGAAGTCAGTAATCAGCGCTCGGGGGAAAGGCGTTTTCACGCCCTGGTGGCGGTTGGTATCCTCGGTTCCCGAAAACTTGCGCACAGACTCTTCCACAGACCAGCCCCAGGTGTAGTCAGCGGTTATGTAGAAGTATTCGTCGTCGGCGTGATTGGTGGTGAGATATTGGCTCAGCGCCTTGGCGGTCATCCAGGCGTTGTAGGGCTCCCGGAACATGTGTGAGTGACCTTCGGCACCGGTGGTGGCGTTCGAGTAGGTGAGGGTGCCAAAGTAAATCCGGTTGCGATCCCGCGCAGCCTTGCCAGAGGCAATGGCAACGGCGCTGGACACGCCGCCGAACACCATCTGGACGCCTTCACGGTCGATGAGCTCCGCGGTGTTCTTGGCACCCTGGGCAGGTTCGCCGCGGGTATTTCTGATCACCAGTTCCAACTGGCGGCCCATAACACCGCCGGCTTTGTTGATTTCGTCAACGGCCAGAAAGGCGCCCAGGCGCTGTTGCAGGCCCTGGTCCTTGTAACGACCGGTTTGAGGATAATTCAGGCCGATTTTAAGAGTTTCGGCATAGACGGTGGTGCTCGCCAGCAACAGCAGGCAAGCAGAAAAGAGTACTTTTCTGACGTTCATTCAGGTTGGCCTCCGGAATTGCAGCGCCACTGGGGGGAGGGGCTGCCAATCGTTTTTTTGATTATTTGTTAAGCAGAGCTAGTGTCAGCGCTGATTATGGAGTCAACAATGGGACTAAAGTGGAATTTTGGGTAACAAATTGTAGGTCGGTGACTTATATCAAATTTGCGATGCCCCTCAGGGCACCGCAGTTTGCCGCATTGCCTCCAGTAGGGCGAACCAGAGAGGTCTTGGCAGGACCGTGCGGGCGCCCTCAAGCGCGGCCTCAATTCTGGCCTCACGCATTGAGCCAAGAACCGGGATGGGGGCGCCTGGAAGCTGTCGCAGCCAGGCGATGGCCAATCCTGTTTCGCATAGGCCGGTTGCTTCCCCGGCGGCCTGAAGCAAGCTTTCGGGAACCGAGCCGGGCAGGGTGCCGCCGGCCAGCGGAGACCAGGCAAGCCAGCGAAGCCCATCGTTCAGATGGGCCTCATAGGTGCCATCAACCAGGGGTTCTGAGTGGCTGAGAGAAAGCTCGCTCTGATTGCACACCAGAGGCAGATCGGTATTTTTCTGAAGCCAGCGCCACTGCTCCGGCAGAAAATTGGATACCCCGATATGTTGAATCTTGCCGGCGGTCACGGCCCGTTCCAGGGCTCTCGCCAGTGATTCCGCATCCAGCAGCGGATCTGGCCGGTGAATAAGGAAGGTGTGGATCTGCTCAACTCGAAGCCGGCTGAGTGACTTGTCGATTGCCCCGGAAAAATAATCAGCTTCCGCACGATAGTGTTTGGTGTTCCAGGTGGAGGAGTCCCGATGGGCCGGCACGATCCCGGCCTTGGATATAACCTGCACCTTCTGACGCAGTTCCGGTGAGGCTATCAGTGCCTCGCCAAAAACACGCTCGCACTCGCCATCCCCGTAAATGTCGGCATGATCGAAGACAGTCAGTCCTTCATCCAGTCTTCCGTGGATCCATTTTGCCAGCCTCGCCGGCTGGCAGAGATCGGGATGGTCCAGCAGACGCATCATGCCCGGAATAAGGGGGGTGTCTTCCAGAAATCTCGAATAACTCATGGTCAGGTCACTTCCTCCCGAACGCAATCACCACCCGGTCATCGCCGTTGGTTCTTGAGAATACATAGGGTTGCTGGCTGATCAACCGGTGCTCGCCTGCGCCGATCGCGGGATGACGATCGCGGAACTGACCCAGCTTCTGCCAGTGCTCAAGGATACCGGACACCTCGCCATTCTCAATGGCACTCCAGTTCATGTCCGAGCGGGTGCCCTGGTGGGGATCGGAACCGGTTGGCCCGAACGCGCGACCGGACTCATCACCGTAGAACACCTGAACCGCTCCGGGCGTGAGCATTAGTGCCGCCGCAGCCCGCTTCTGGAGCGCCGGGTCGTTACCCGCAACCTGGCTGAATAGCTTGGTGTCGTGGGAAGAGATATAGCTCAGCACGTTGAAGTCGTCTTCCCCGTGGAGTTTGCTGGCGTAATCACTGTAGATGGATTCCATGGAGGGCAGGCACTGTGCACCGGCCCGGGCTTCTTCCTGTAGGTCGAAGTTAATGACCGCATCAAAGCCGGCATCGAAATAGGCGGTCTTGCGGACCGAGTGGGGGAATACCTCGGCAACCATCCAGAATTCCTCTGCCGGCAGTTTGGCGTCGGGATTGTGGCTGCGGTAATCGTCCAGGGCTGCCTGGGCCTCCTGTTTGAGCGCCAGCCAGGCTTCCGGTTCCACATGCTTGGCAGTATCTACCCGGAAGCCATCCACACCGAATTCCCGTACCCAGTCGGTCAACCAGGTGATCAGGTAATCCCGAACGGTGGCGTCGTCCAGTTGCTGGCTTCTGGAGCTGGCTTTGTTTCTCAGGAATTCCGGGAGATCCACGGGCTGTTCGGATTCGGTCTTGAAATCCGGCAGGAACGCGAGAGACCCGCGCTGGGCATCCACGGAGGCGTTCGGCGGCGTGTCGTAGTCGGCGATACCAGCCCGGACCCAGTCCTTGCCCCACCAGTTGCGCCAATCCGGATGGTCGTAATCAATGAGGGCATGATAGGCGTGGAAGTTTTCCCAGGATTCCGGTTGCCAGTCGCCCCAGCGCTCGGGCAGATGCTTTTCGAATCCTTCAAACAGCGAGCCGAACCCAAAGGTCTGCATATCCTGCAGGGTACTGTAGCCCGGATGGTTCATGACCACATCCATAACCACCCGGATACCTCGCTTGTGGGCTTCCTGAACCAGGGTCCGGAATTCCTCCCGGGTACCGAAGTTGGCATCTGGAACGGTGAAGTCCAGGGCATAGTAGCCATGGTAGCCGTAGTGCTGGAAATCGCCCCGGTCGCCACCGCCGACCCAGCCGTGCATCTGTTCGAACGGAGGGGTAATCCATAGCGCGCTGACACCCAGTTCCGACAGGTAGTCCAGTTTCTGGGTCAGGCCGACAAAATCACCGCCATGGAAGGTGCCGATTTCATCCTTGCCGTCTGGTTGACGACCATAATTCAGGTCGTTGTCGGTCCTGCCATTGGCAAACCGGTCTGTTACGGCGAAATAGACGGTCGCCCCGGCCCAGGTGAACTGGCCCGCCTTGGCGTCGACTGATTCCAGTAACACCAGCCCCTCGGCATTGGCACCCGGTGCCATGCTTACCTCACCGTCGATAACCCGGGCAGTGTTGCCTGTGTAGAAATCCCGGACCAGTGTCCCGTCCGGGAATGCGGAACCGACCGGAATCGTCATTTCGGCTGACGCGGCTTCGCAAAAGACATTGGTATCATTGGCTGAAGGTGGCCCGGCCACAACCGCGGGCTTGCCCGGGCCCGAGGCGCAACCGGCCGTAATAAGGGCTGAGGCGATACAAGCTGAGAACTTCAGGTGTCTGGCGCGGGTTGTCATGGCAATTGCTCCGTTTCGGTTTTCATTCTTGTGGATGCCATCAAACCAGACTCCACCCCGGGGTGGTAGAAGGAATTTTCTACGCCCGTCTACTCCCCTCTACTACGCCTCGGGGAATGAAATAAGGGGTGATGCTTATTACCGGGAATTGCCACACAGTGCCAATACTCGCAAAAGAAAGTTTGCGTTAAGTCCGGCCCGACAACCTCGTGAATGGCCGGAAAACAAGAATAAGGCAAGAACATACAGAGGAATCACCTGATGAATCGTCGAACTTTTATCCGCAGCACACTCGCCGCCTCCATTGTTGCCGCCAGCTTCGGTGTTGCCGCGCCGGCCCATGCCGAAATTGAAGAGGGCAAGCTTCTGGTCTGGATCAACGGTGACAAGGGCTATGATGGCCTGCAGGAAGTGGGGGACTGGTTCACTCAAGAAACCGGTATCCCGGTTGAAGTCGCCCATCCGGACAGCGCCACCGACAAGTTCCAGCAGTCTGCCGCAACCGGCAATGGCCCGGACATCTTCATCTGGGCCCACGACCGTTTCGGTGAATGGGCCCAGAGCGGCATTATTTCCGAGATCAAACCGTCCAAGAGCGTCATCGACGCCAATTATGATTTTACCTGGGATGCGGTCACGGTGGGCGGCAAGATGTACGGCTATCCGATGGCGGTCGAGTCTATTGGCCTGATTTATAACAAGGATCTGTTGCCCGAGCCTCCCAGCGCCTTCGAAGACATTCCTGCCGTTCATGAAAAGCTGGCGGAAGACGGTAAGCGCGCCATTCTGTGGGATTACAACAATACCTACTTTACCTGGCCGATGCTGGCCGCAGCCGGAGGATATATCTTCGGTGAAAATGCCGATGGTTCCGTGGATGTGAAGGATACCGGGGTGAACACCGAAGGTGCCATCAAAGGTGCCAGAGCGCTGACCCGGCTGATCGAGGAAGGCGTGATGCCCCGCGGAGCAGACTACAGCGCCATGGAGTCCAGCTTCAACAAGGGCGAGACCGCCATGATGATCAACGGCCCCTGGGCGTGGGGCAACCTTGAGAAGAGCGGCATCAACTTCGGCGTAACCACCATTCCGACGGTGGATGGGCAGCCCAGCAAACCCATGGTGGGCGTTATGGCCGCGACCCTGAATTCTGCCAGCCCCAACAAGGATCTGGCGGTTGAATTCCTGGAGAACTACGCGCTCTCCGTCAAGGGCCTGAAAATGGTGAATAACGACGTTCCCCTGGGTGCTGTGGCCAACAAGGAATTCATGGACGAACTCTCCTCCGATCCCAATATCAAGGCGACCTTCGAGAATGCCCAGCTGGGCGAACCCATGCCGAATGTACCGGCCATGGGTGCCTTCTGGTCGTCCATGGGGCCGGCCCTGCAAAACATCACGTCCGGACGCCAGTCCGTTGAAGACGCCCTGAACGCAGCAGCACAGCGAATTACCCGCTAAGCAGAAGGGTAACCCGGTGTCGGACGGCTATGCTTCCGTCCGACACCGGCCCGCTGAGACGTGCAAGAACATCCGCCGTTGCCATCGCGCGACGGTCATTAACGGGCTGACTACAATGATAACGGAAACCCTGTCCTCTCCCGGTATTGAAAGCAGACACTCCATGACCCGAGTACTTCTCAAATGGGGAGCGCTGGCTGCGCTGGTCGGCGCCGCGCTCTACCTTATACTGGCACTCTACGCCCAGCGCGAGTTTGTCTTTGCTATGCTGTTTCTGGTGCTCACCGCCTCTGCTGTTGCGGTGTTTGTCAGCAAGAAGCTGTACGCGCACCGATATATTTTTCCGGCCATCGCCGGCATGGGCCTGTTCGTCATTTTCCCACTCATGTACACCGTGGGCATCGGCTTCACCAATTACAGCGCCAGCAATCTGTTGAGTTTCGAGCAGGTGCAGGAAAACCTCCTGAGCCGGACCTATCAGTCCGAAGCGGTTCGCTATGACTACCAGCTCTACAAGACCGAAGAAGGCTATGTCTTCTGGCTTGAGGGAGAGCACCAGAACCTGACTTCAACACCTGTAGACCTGGAGGCGGGTGAACACTCGGCACCAGTGTTGCCGGTGTCGGGCAAGCCGCAGGGTGAGCCCTTGTCCATTCGAGAGATCATCCAGCTCAGGGGTGAACTCTCGGATCTAACCCTGATCACCGAAGATGGGCGTGAGTTAAGCCAGGCCAGCCTGCGCTCTTTCGCGGCGATTCACCCCCAGTTTACGCTGCATGACAATGGCAGCCTGACCAACAACCAGACCGGCGTTACCTATTTCCCGGACCAGGAAACCGGTTTCTACCGGGACGGCGATGGCAATGCCCTGTCGCCGGGCTGGACGGTCAATATCGGCTGGGACAACTATCTCAAAGTGGTGTCCGACCCCTCCATTCGCGGGCCATTCTTCGAGATTTTCGTGTGGACGCTCTCGTTCGCAGTCGCCACGGTTGTCTTTACCCTGGCGTTGGGCCTGCTGCTGGCCAACCTGCTGCAGTGGGACCAGATTCGCGGCAAGGGCTTTTACCGCACCATGCTGATCCTGCCCTACGCGGTGCCGGCCTTTATTTCGATTCTGGTGTTCAAGGGTTTGTTCAATCAGAACTTTGGTGAGATCAACCTGGTGCTTGAGGGACTGTTCGGGATCCGTCCGGACTGGTTCAGCGATCCGGCGCTGGCGCGCACCATGATTCTGATCGTGAATACCTGGCTCGGCTATCCCTACATGATGTTGCTGTGTATGGGACTTTTGCAGGCCATCCCCCGGGACCTGTATGAAGCCTCGGCCATGGACGGGGCAGGCCCGGTGAACAATCTGTTCAATATTACCCTGCCGTTGATCATCAAACCGCTGATGCCGCTGCTTATTGCCAGCTTCGCATTCAACTTCAACAACTTTGTCCTGATTGCACTGCTGACCGGGGGCGCCCCGGACATCATCGGTGCGAGCACGCCGGCAGGTACCACCGATCTTCTGGTGAGCTACACCTACCGCATTGCGTTCCAGGACTCCGGACAGAACTTTGGTCTGGCTGCCGCTATTGCCACTGCAATTTTCCTGGTGGTGGGCGCGTTGTCCCTGATCAATCTCAAACTGTCCAAGATCAAGGTGTAAGGAGCTTCTTATGGCCATGGTTGAACCCCGCTCCACCAAATACCGCGTGCTGGCATCCCACCTGGGGATGCTGGCGTTCATCGCGATCATTCTGTTTCCGCTGCTGATGGTTATTTCCATCTCGTTCCGCAGCGGTAACTTTGCCGCCGGCAGCCTGCTGCCGGAGAATCCTTCGCTGGAACACTGGTATCTGGCGCTGGGTATTCCCTACACCGGTGAAGATGGTGTTACCACGCAGCCACCGTTTCCCGTGCTTCTGTGGTTGTGGAATTCGATCAAGATCGCTGTTGTTTCGGCGGTGCTGATCCTGGCACTTTCCACCACCAGTGCCTACGCCTTTGCCCGCATGCGTTTTGCCGGCAAGGGATTTGTCCTGAAATCCATGCTGATCTTCCAGATGTTCCCGCCGGTGCTTTCCCTGGTGGCGCTGTACGCCCTGTTCGATCAGATTGGCAATCACGTCAGCTGGCTCGGGCTGAATACTCATGGTGCGGTCATCGTGGCCTCCCTGGGTGGTATGGCGTTGCATATCTGGACCATCAAGGGCTATTTCGACTCTATTGACCGCTCCCTGGAGGAGGCCGCTATCGTGGATGGCGCCACCACCTGGCAGGCGTTCCGCTATATCCTGCTGCCTTTGTCGGTTCCGATTCTGGTGGTGGTGTTCATCCTGGCGTTCATCATGACAATCATGGAGTACCCGATGGCGTCGGTGCTTCTGGTAGACACCGATAAACTGACCCTGGCGGTGGGTGCCCAGCAGTATCTGTATGAACAGAACTACCTTTGGGGAGATTTCGCGGCAGCGGCGGTACTCTCGGGCCTGCCGATCACGGTGATCTTCCTTTACTGCCAGAAATGGATTGTCGGTGGCCTCACGGCCGGTGGTGTTAAAGGATAGGCGACTTCTCTTTACGCGATCTCTGCGTCTTCCAGCGTTAACTTTCGCGACCCGGTCAGGTTAATTCCCCCTGCTGACCGGGCTTTTTTTGGTCCCAAAAAAAGGGCCGGTACGTGACGGAACCGGCCCAAGAGTAACCCCGTTAAGGGTGACGACAGATCGAATCAGACAGGGGCCGGGTAGGCCCCTCGGAGTGGGTTAGAAGTCGATGCAGGGCTCCCGGTAGAGGCGCGGACAGGTGGTACCGTCCTGGCGGAACAGATGGCACTTGTTGGCGTTCATACCCAGGGTCATTCGGGCCCCTTCCTGAATCGGGTTGGAGCCATCGGTGCGCATGGTGATGACGCCCTCAACGTTATTGACGTCCAGATGTACCAGGGTCTGGTAGCCCAGGCGTTCGACCACGTGCACCTCGCCTTGCAGGTACATGTCGGCTTCCTGGTCTTCGCTCAGGTGTTCCGGGCGAATCCCGAGGGTGACGGTTTCGCCCTCGGAGAGTTCGGCGCCGTTCACCGGCAGCTCCAGACGGTGGTCACCCGGCATGACGATGGTGGCCGACTGGCTGCTGGCGGAAACGACGGTGCAATCAATGAAGTTCATCTTCGGCGAGCCGATAAAGCCGGCGACAAAGCGGGTAGCGGGGTAGTGGTACAGCTCCATGGGTTTGCCCACCTGGGCGATGGTGCCGTTGTCCAGGGCCACGATCTTGTCTGCCATGGTCATGGCTTCTACCTGGTCGTGGGTTACGTACACCATGGTGGCGCCGAGGCGCTTGTGCAGCCGGGAAATTTCGATGCGCATCTGGACCCGCAGGGAGGCATCGAGGTTTGAAAGGGGCTCGTCGAACAGGAATACTTCAGGCTCCCGGACAATGGTCCGGCCGATGGCCACACGCTGACGCTGGCCGCCGGAGAGGTCTTTGGGCTTGCGCTCCAGTAGCTTGTCCAGTTGCAGCAGGTTAGCGGCATCCTGGACCCGACGATTGATTTCAGTCTTGTTGGTTTTGGCAAGCTTGAGGCCAAATGCCATGTTTTCTGCCACGTCCATATGGGGGTAGAGGGCATAGGACTGGAACACCATGCCCACTTCCCGTTCCTTGGGCGGCAGGTTGTTAACCCGGTCGTTACCGATGTACATGTCGCCGGAGGTAATGTCTTCCAGACCTGCGATCATGCGCAGCAGGGTGGATTTGCCGCAGCCCGAGGGCCCGACAAAGACCACGAATTCTCCGTCCTGAATGTCCAGGTTAACGTCTCGGGTTACCTGGACTTCGTCATAACTCTTGCAGATATTGCGTAAAGTGACGCTGGCCATATCTCGTGTCTTCTTGTTAGGTCATTGAATGTCAGAGCCGGGCGATGTCGATGCCCCAGGGCCCGAGTGTCAGATCCTTGCCATGCCACTGGCCGCCCACGAAATCCGGGGTACCCGGTTCAGGTGAGCCAACGCCGGGCATTGGAATGGTGACGGCGCTTTCGCTCAAGTTCAGTGCCACCATCACGGTTTCATCACCCAGACTGCGTGTGTAAACCAGGGTATTCTTCGGGCTCTTGCTGAACTCTATGTCCCCTTTGAGCAGGATGGATTGATCCTTTCTCCAGTCCAGGAACGCCCGGTAAGCGGCCAGCACGGAATTATCCTCAGCATGCTGGACAGCGACAGCCGCATTGTAATGATCATCATAAACCGGCAGCCAGGGGCGCGCATCGGAGAATCCGGCGTGGGATTCCTCGTGGTGCCAGACCATGGGCGTACGGCAACCATCCCGGCCCTTGTATTCCGGCCAGAAGGTAATGCCGTAGGGATCGACAAGGTCTTCGTATTGCAGTTCGGCCTCGGTCAGCCCCAGTTCTTCACCCTGGTAGATGCAGACGCTGCCGCGCAGGGTCAGCAGCATGGCCATGTAGGCCTTGAGCTGCTGCTCCGATGTGGCGTTCCAGCGAGTGGCAACACGGGCTACATCGTGGTTGCCGATGGCCCAGCAGGGCCAGCCGTCGGTCAGCTTGCCTTCGATGGTGTTCACGGTTTTGTGGAAGAAATCCGCACCGTGCTGCTCTGTCAGCAGATCGAAGGAGTAAGCCATGTGCAGCTTGTCGCCACCGCTAGTGTAATCGGCCATGGTCTGAAGGGAATTGTCGTCGCCGATTTCGCCTACCGTGGTGGTGCCCGGGTACTGGTCCAGCAGAGCACGAAGGCGCTTCAGAAATTCGATGTTTTCCGGCTGGGTCTTGTCGTACTTGTGGAACTGGTAGGCGTAGGGGTTTTCCTTGCGCACGCCAATAGAGCCTTCTGCAACAGCCTTGCTGGCAGGGTTATCCCGCAGTTTGGGGTCGTGGAAGCAGAAGTTGATGGCATCCAGACGGAACCCGTCGACGCCGCGGTCCAGCCAGAATTTAACATCTGACAGAACCTGTTCCTGAACCTCCGGGTTGTGGAAGTTCAGATCCGGCTGGCTGGTGAGAAAGTTGTGCAGATAATACTGCTTTCTGCGACTGTCCCAGGCCCATGCCGAGCCACCAAAGACCGACAGCCAGTTGTTCGGCGGCGTGCCGTCGGATTTCGGGTCGGCCCACACGTACCAGTCTGCCTTCGGGTTGTCACGGCTGGCACGGCTTTCGACAAACCAGGGGTGCTGGTCTGAGGAATGGCTCAACACCTGATCGATCATGATTTTCAGGTCCCGCTTGTGGGCCTCGGCAATCAGCTCGTCGAAATCCTCCAGAGTTCCGAAGATAGGGTCCACGTTGCGATAATCCGAGACATCGTAGCCGAAGTCTTTCATCGGGGAGGTAAAGAACGGGGATAGCCAGATAGCGTCCACGTTCAGGCTGGCGATGTAGTCCAGCTTTGCGGTGACCCCGGGCAGGTCTCCTATACCATCGCCATTGGAGTCGTAAAAACTTCGCGGATAAACTTGGTAAATGACGGCGCCACGCCACCAGTCCGGGTTCTTGATCATGTAGCCTCGCTTGTACTTCTGGCGGTGAGAAGTTGTTATTGTTGAAGTGGTCATAGGATTCCACCCAAATAGACTCGATCCATACTGCGTCTGGCGCGCCTTCCCTTCATCCTCCTGCGCCACTTTTTGTTGGCGTAGACGGGGGGATGAGGGGGGAGTAGGAGGGGGGAGCCAACGATGGTGATGAGGAGTGGATAACAGACATGGTGAACCCAGAATGAGTAATGAAGGATTTAGCGAGTGGTTATGGCGCGCCCCGGTGTTGGTAACCTGCCTCTGGCTTGCCGGCTTTGCGGGCACGGCCAGCGCTGACTGGTATCGGTTCTCCGATACCGCCATGACGACGCCTGTCGAGCTGGAGTTCTGGGCAGAGGATAAAGCGCTGGCGAACCGGGTTGGGGAAGAGGTGCTGGCGGTTTTTCATCAGGTTGATGAGCAGATGAGTCGGTACCGGGAGGACTCGGAAGTCTCCCGACTCAACCGCAATGCCGCCAATGGTCCCGTTACCGTCAGTGACGGTCTGTTCCAGGTGCTTGAAAAGGCGAGGGAGGTATCGATTCTCAGTGATGGCGCCTTCGACATCACCTTTGGCTCAGTCGGTTATCTATACGACTTCAGGGCCGGCAAAAAGCCGACGGAGGAGGAGCTTCGATCTGGCCTGCCCCGGGTGAATTTCCGGGATGTAGTTCTTGATCAGGATGCGCGAACCGTCGAATTCCGCCAGGCAGGCATCCGGGTGGATCTGGGCGGTATTGCCAAGGGCTATGCCGTTGATCTGGGCATCGAACGCCTGATCAATCTTGGCATTCGCCATGCCCGGCTGAGTGCTGGCGGAGACATGCGGCTGTTGGGTGACAAGCGGGGTCGGCCCTGGTACGTCGGCATTCGAGACCCCCGCTCAGAAGGGCGCAACGCGGTGGTTCTGCCGCTGGAAGACGTGGCGGTGTCTACCTCCGGGGATTACGAGCGGTTCTTCGTGGATGAAGCGGGAGAAAGAGTCCATCACATCCTGTCGCCTGAGACCGGCAAATCGGTTCAGGGCGTCCAGAGCGTGACCATTATCGGCGAGGACGCGCTGACAACCGACGGCCTGTCCACGGCGGTGTTTGTTCTCGGACCTGCGAAGGGATTGGAGATGATCGAGCGTTTGCCGGGTATTGATGTTGTGGTTATCGACGATCAGCGCATGATGCACGTGTCAGAAGGGCTCGTTCCGCCCCAAACAGACTAGGGGCGGAACGAGCGGTTTCCGTCAATTTCCGATAGTGCCGTTTACGACATTCGAGAACGCAATAAGGCTGTCCTGAGATGTGCCATTGCCCAGTCCGTGGCCGTTGAAGCGGGTTCCGAACTGGTTTTGTTCACCGTGCAATGCCATGTAGTTGAGCAGCACGGTCTGAACCAACTGGTTGACGTTGTTGGCCGCAGGACTGGAGGCAGTTTCCACCGACGCATCAGAGCGCATGAAGCCGATCTGCCTGCGAATCGGAGTAGGGCGGCCTGCCGGGTTGTAAACCAGGAAGAAAGAGGCGGCCGTCTGCTGGTTGTCGCCGGTCCATTCGCCCTTGCCACGACCGTCCATGGAATCGTCAATCCGGCCGTTGCTCGACACCGAGCCGTCGCTGAATACGTAGAGCATCAGCGGCATGCCCACCCGAGCAGCGTACTCCAGACACGCCCCCATACAACGGCCGGCCTGTTCGTCACGACGTTCGCCGGTTCCGCGCTCACCCGTGTGGTAGTCGTAGCCTCCCATGGTGATCGTGCCGGCACCGGCATAGCCGCTCAGAACCAGCTTCATCACAGATGCAGTTTTGCGGAATTCGCGGTTGCTGTTGAACTCATCGCGGCTGAATATGCCAGTGGGGCCAACGATTTCGAGATCCAACTCCGGATCCAGATCCGCCGGGTTGCCGAATCGGTCGGCGAGATCGGCACTCTTTACATAGCCACAGCGGACAAGGTCCTTGACGACTTCATCCGTCGAGATGCCCGTATTGACCTGGTTCATCTTGGCGTCGCTGATGCGCTGGATGGATTCCATGACGGCGACAGCATCTTGCTGGTCCAGAATGCCGATCAGGTCGCCCACGTCCACCAGGCCGGTAACGTCTGAGGGCCGGTCAATCTTCGTGGGACGTACCTCAGGATTGATCAGGTTCATCGGTGCCAGCGAGTTACCACCGGATTCCGAACTCTGTGAACCGACAAGAGAGAGCAGGGAGCCGTCGGCACCGGCGCGATGAATGCCATACATCGGGTTATGGGGGTTGTTGCCGGTGTCGTTTTCCGAGCGAGCCGCAATAATGGCGCCGTCGATTGCCGCCCGGGTGCCGGCACTGGTGCTCTGCAGGATGCCGCGCAGGAAACCACTGTCGGAATGGAACGCCAGGCCCAGCTCAGTGTTCACGAACGCCGGGTCGTTCGGCAGCATGTCACCCGGCAGCCCGAGTTTGTTGTAGCCCGCGGTACTCAGGAAGTCCATTTGCCCGCCGGATTTTCCCATCAGCACGTTGGAGCCGGCAATGTTGGCACCGCCTGCCAGATCAAAGCAGATAAATGGAATCTTGCCGGCACCCTGAACCGCTATGCCACAGCTTTCCTTCAAAGTGTTTAGATCGTCTGAAAGCGCAGCTGCGGCCATTCGTGGGTTTCCGAACAGGCTGAACAGAGAGGCACCGAATACCGTCGCAGAGCCCGCCATCAGGCCTTGTGCGATAAACTCTCGGCGCGTCCTTGGCTTGCCGTGATCGTCGTGGAGCAGTGGGCTGCCGTTGACCAGGGGCTTTTTACGAGATTTGCGTATAAACATGATCGGCTTCCTCTACTGAACCAGGGTGGTGGCGCTGCCAAGCACAGCCGCGCAGCTTGCCTTTACGACCGTTTCTGTGCGGTCAGGCTCACACCCTGCACCACAGCTGGTCAGTCTATCCATGAGCTCGCTGAGCTCCGTTTCGATTGCGCTATCACCGGGCTGTGATGCCAGGTTGCTGCCCACGAACCGGGACAGCAATGGCCCGGTAACCAGGCTCTTGCCGCCATGATCAAATGCGGTGCTGGCCGGTGCTGAGAAATCGAACCCTGGGAACATCTGGTCCCGAAGTTGCGCATTTGAGACCAGGGCATCGCAATACTGGATGGCCATCTGGGTAACCGCCATCTGATGAGATGACAGGAAACCCTGGATCGTCTCTACCGTGGGCAATTGCTGCTTTACCGTGGTGTATGTGTTGAATACAGCCTGGTTGGTTGTGGGAACACCGGTCATCCGCGACATGGACTCGTTGATCTCGTCAAAAGTTTTCAAGCCGATCTCCGATGACGGTGGCAGGTCAGCGGGTTCCAGCTGCGGTGGCAGAGAAGGTTCCGAGCGGGCAAAGTTGTTACCGCCCAGTTGGTCGAACGTCAGGAAAAACTCATCGCTCTCGGGCCCGTTTTCCAGCGCAATGATGGTGCCAAGAGAGGAGAGCGGTTGCCCGGTGCCGGGTTCATAGCTGCCGCTGTCCAGGACAACGTCCAGGTTGGCCCAGGCCTGTCCGACAGTCGCTTCTTTGCCATTGATGCCCAGTCGCATGCCGCGCAGAGGAATGTTTGATGGCTCGGCGGTGTCATCAAGGCTGATGAAGAAGGGACTGGTGAACCGGTACGCATAGCTATCGAACTGGCTGACTTCGAACACGATGAAACTCTCGGGCACGTCGATCAGGTGAGAGACTCCGAACAGGAGATAGAACTTCTGACCAACACCCACCTCGAAGTTGGCCTGGACCTGTTCTGGTGTCAGCGCACGATTGTGGATGGCAACCATCCGGATCGCACCCTGCCAGGGGGAGTTGCCATCGGTCTCGTTGCCCAGTACCAGGGCAAAGCTGTCGTCCCATTCTGTCAACAGTCCGCCGTCGTCCGGGTCGACATCGCCGGTCGGAACGCCATTCACAAAAATCTGGCGCCCGGTCGTCGGGGTGTAATTCACCACCACGTGCTGGAGGGTTGCCTGCAGCAGCATGTCGGCGTCCTGGGTCGCGAAAGGCGTATTCTCATCACTGGTGGTGCTGCGATGCAGTACCTCGTAACGCTGGAGCGACTGGCTCAGGGTGACGTTGCGGGTGGTGGATGAGCCGGAGTAGGTCACGATCCGGGCATCCTCCTGGGTGATGTTGCCCGGGGCGACCCAGGCCTCGATGCTGTATTCGCCGGAGGCGGTCAGCAGGGTGTGCAGCTTCCGGCTGGCGGTGGTGCTGCCCTGGGCCTTGCCCGCAGGGATCATGAAACCCTGCTCGTCTTCGCCTGCGGGGCCAAGGTCAATACCCCAGCCACCAACCCAGTCGACGTTTCCGCTCAGGGTTAGGTCCAGCGCAGGCGACACGCCGCTGGTATCAAAAGCGGTCTGGCCTTCTCCGAACTTGAATTCGTAGAGGGCAATCACGTTGTCTTCAAACCGTCCGCCCGAGTTGGCAAGCAAACCGTCTGCCTGGAGGTTGAGTGCTTTGCTGGCAACCATTGCCGGGTCTACGGGCTGGGCGCTCAGGTCCTGGACCATTTGAAGAATCCTCAGCTCCATCAAATCGGCTGATGCCTCGCAGTCGTCATCCCAGCAGTTGTGGAAGTCATAGCGCAGGCGCTCAACCAGTCGGGATGCGCCCGGATTCATAGGATCGATACGGCTTTTGGCCTGATCGTAGGCAGTAGTGACATCGGCACTGGCAATGTAAGGGGTTTGGCCACCATCAGCATGGCAGTCGCTGCAATACTCTCTGAGTTCGGGGTATACCGTTGTGGCAAACAGGCCAGTGTCGCTGGGCAGGGCAACCGTGGCGCCCGGTTCTTTGAGCGCTGGAGCGCGTAGTTCAACGGTTTTGGCAGAGCCTTCTGAGCCGCCTGCCCAGTTGGAAATATAGGTGGTGAGAATGTCCACACAGGCTGACGTGCTCTGGAGCCAGCAATTGTGGCCACCGGCGACCTTGGTCACCATAGTGGACTGGGATGGATCAGACAGGTTAACGATGGAGTTCGCCTGGGCATAAGCCAGGTTCACGTCCTGCTCGTTGACGAACGTGGGTGCCTGGCCATTGGAGCCGTGGCACGCGCCGCATTTATCCTGGGTGACCAGGTTGTCCCACACCGTACGTTTGAAGTTGGCCACATCATCGGTGGAGGGTGGGGGCCCGTTGTAGGTAACCGTGCCGGAATTCTGGGAGGTATTCGGCAGTTGTTCCGTGGATTCGCCGCCGCAGGCTGAAAGCAGGAAAGCCAGGGCCGTGACTGCAATCGCTGATTTGAGGGAGCTCATGGAAATTCCTTTAAGTGTTTTCATAGCGTCCTCACTCCCCCATGCAATACACGGCGGATTCTGCGAATACCTGCTTCAGGTCGTAACCCTGGCTTGCGAAGCTGGCAACCATACTGCTTACCTGTGAACGGTCTGCGCTGTTTGAGGGAGGTCGCAGGCAGACATTCTCGAACACCTTCTTGACCTGGCACTCGGCGAAGGCGTCGGAATGGGCGAACTCTCTACCCAGGCTCTTGGCACCGGCGCCAGAGCCCGGGAGCGACTGATCCCATCCCAACCTGCGATTGGCGCCCTGGCGCCAGTAGTTATCCCAGCTGTCGTCTGGTGTCACATAGCCTTGCTCAAAGGTTGCAGCATTAATGTGATACTTGGCCTGAACTCTGGAGCCGGTTTCCGGATCCGTTTCGCCCATGGCGTTGTAGACGAGCCTGCCCAGCTCCCCATCAGGGTCGGCATTGGCGTCGTATTCGTAGTCGTAGTAGGCAAACGCCTGGGTCATGGGGTCCATGCCGCTGTGGCAGCCCACGCAATTATTCAGGAATACCCGGCTGTCACCACCCGGGCTGCGGGACACATCCTGGCGAATGCGGTCTGGTGGCAGAGTAACGTCCGCAACCTGCTCCAGGTCGTTGCACATGTGATTGATCAGCGTGAAGCGGAACATGGCACGGTTGGTGCCCGCACTGAAGAATGCTCGGGCTGAGGCTCTTGACGTAATGACGCCCGCGGTGGCAGAGGGCGGCAGGCCGGTGTAGGTCGACTGATTCACGCTCATCAGATTGTTCTTGAGGCTGGCCCCGCTGTTCTCCAGGGATTCGTAGTGATTGTTGTTGCTGTTGGAGTAGTTCGGCAGATTCAGGGAAGGATCTCCGATATACAGCACATCGTCATACAGGACTTTGCGGAAATCTTCCCCGTCCCGCACCAGGCCAATCACCGTGGCGATATAATCATTGAGGGGTACGAACTTTGACATCGCCTCGTTGGTCCAGGGGGCGGCGAAATTCTTCAGGGTGACGTCGTAGAAGGCGCTGTCCTCCATGGCAGTGAAGGCGGCGTCAATCGTGTTGCCCGAGATAATATCGCCTTCCATCTGGTTGAGAACGTCGGCGGAAGGGGGCACACCGGCTATCCGGTCGTGGATTCGTTTGGCCTGCTCTCTGGGGCCGGCCTGAACAAGGCTTGCCTGTCCAGACATCAGTGCGACGAGAACTGCGGTACTGCAAGCCTTGCAAAGGAGGCTCCTGATCCTGTTCCGGGCGGTCATGTCCTTTCCCTCGGTGATCGATAGCATTTGCACATTAATGCTTTTTGACAATTGTTAAAAGTTTACGGCTTGCTATATCCTTCGTTTTGAGTCGTAGGCCACGTTATTACATTGCGTTACGTAAAACCCTTGGAGCCTGCCAACGGAACCGACTTAATTTATGTCATGGAATGTCATCCGAAACAGGGTTTGTCACGTTGGAAATTAAGTCGCCCAGCCTAAATATCTCCCGCAGTGCTCGCCTGGCTATCGCACTTGGCTCGCTTGCCGCTCTGTCTGGCTGTCTTTCAAGCAGTGACAGCCAGCAGGCAGATCCGGTTGTTGTCGAGAACCCTGTGGCTTATGTCGAAAGGGCTCTGCTTTTTGACGAGAACACCGGTGCCCTGGTGGAGGACAACCTGGCCGACCCGAGCGCCTTTCGCCCCGGTGCTCGACTGCTTCTGAAGGCCAGCGCGACCGCCGACGCCGAAACACGGGATATTGCTTCCAGGGCGTTCGCCGGGCCGCAATTCCTCGATGACAACGGCCAGTTACGTTACGACGTGAAAGATCTCCACGTATCCCACGATGGCTCCAGATTGCTGTTCTCCATGCGCGCCCCGGAGATCGAAGACGCCGATGACGAGGATCAGCCAACCTGGAATATCTGGGAATACGACGTTAGTACCGACGCCCTGCGTCGGATCATCGATTCGGACGTCACTGCCCGTGCTGGCCAGGACGTTGCGCCCGCCTATCTTCCCGATGGCAGGATCGTTTTCTCTTCAACCCGCCAGCGGATTTCCAAGGCGGTGCTGCTGGATGAAGGCAAACCCCAGTATTCCGGCCTGGACGAGGAGGGTGACAGCCCTGCGTTTGTTCTTCATGTGATGGACGATGATGGCCAGAATATTGAGCAGATCACGTTCAACCAGAGCCACGACCTCGACCCTATGGTGGCCGATGATGGCACCATTGTGTTCAGCCGCTGGGACAATGCCGGCCAGACCCGCAACAACGGTGTAAACCTCTATCGCGTGAACCCTGACGGCACCGGCCTGAGCTATCTCTTCGGTCGTCACTCTCACGATTCGGTACCAGAAACCAACGATATTCAATATCTGCAGCCCCGCAAGTCAGACAGTGGCAATCTGCTGGTTCAGCTAAGGCCATTTGAGAGTGATGATTATGCGTCCGTGTTGGCAGAAGTCGATGTTGACCAGTTTGTTGAGGCCAACCTGCGCACCGACGGGACCGAAGGTTCTGGTCAGCGCTCGCTTGTGCCCGGTGTAGGCCTGGATGGGCAGCTGTCGCTGAAAGGCAGCTATGCATCGGTTTCACCGCTGCTGGACGGTACCAACCGTTACCTGGTGAGTTGGACACCCTGCCGGTTGCGGGAAACAGCAACCGACCGGATCGTTAACTGCACGGAAGACCGCCTCCAATCCGAAGAATACCAGCCCGCAGAGCCCGTCTACGGTCTCTGGCTTCTCGATATCACCAGTGAAACCCAGCGACCAGTCGTCCCACCTGTTGAAGGTATTCAGTTCGATGAAGCCGTACTGATGAAGGAGCGGTCCCTGGAAGGATTTATTCCTGAGTCCCAGTTTACCGGTGATGAGGGCGCCCTCGGGGATGCCGGTTACGGGGTTCTGCACATCCGCAGTGTCTATGATATTGACGGAGTAGACACCACGCCGGCTGGTATTGCTGCAATGGCCGATCCGCTGCAGACGCCACCGGAGGATCGGCCTGCCAGGTTCCTTCGCCTGGAAAAACCCGTGGCCATTCCCGATGAGAATGTCCGGGATTTCGACAACAGCGCTTTTGGCCGCAGCCGAGCTCAATTGATGCGGGAAATACTGGGTTACGTACCGATCGAGCCGGACGGCTCAGTGAAGGTGGCGGTGCCGGCTAATGTCGCATTCGCCATCAGTGTACTGGATGAGCAAGGCCAGCGAATCGGTGCCAGGCATCAGAACTGGCTGACGGTGCGCCCAGGCGAGACCCTCGAGTGTTCAGGGTGTCATAACCCGAACAGTCCGACACCCCATGGCAGGCCGGATGCCGGTCCATCGTCCGTGTGGGGTGGGGCCGCAACCACCAGCCTTCCGTTTCCGAATACCGACCAGGCTCTGTTTGCCGACATGGGTGAAACCATGGCTCAGGTGTTTGCCCGCATCAACGAGATTCGCCGGCCGACGCCGGATGTGATCTATGCCGATGAATGGTCCGGAGATGCCGTGGATCCCAAGCCTGAAAGCTTTGCCTACGCCTATGCCGATCTGCAGACACCGCCGCCAGTATCCGGCGTTTGCGCCACCGACTGGGCGCCGAATTGCCGGATCGTGATCAACTACGAGCAGCATATTCACCCGCTCTGGGGCCTGAATCGGGAGGTGTTGGACCCGAACACCATGACGGTCGTGGATGACTACACCTGCACCAGTTGCCATACCGACACTGATGCGGCAGACGCTCAGCAAGTGCCGGCTGGACAACTGGATCTGGGCGATGGCCCTTCACCCGATGAACCGCTGCATTTCAATGCCTACCGAGAACTGCTTTTTCCGGATAACAAGCAGGAGGTGGTGAATGGTGCGTTGGTCGATGAACTCGAGGATTCGGGAGAAATACTGAGAGATGAAGAAGGCAACCCAATTCTGGATGCCAACGGAGACGAGCAGCCCATTTTCGTAACCATTCCAGTGCCAGCGTCAATGTCTGTTAACGGCGCCCGTGCCAGTGATTTCTTCGATGTATTCGCCGAGGGGGGAACTCACAGGGATTTCCTGACTCCTGCAGAACTTAGACTGATCGCAGAGTGGCTGGATATTGGCGGCCAGTATTTCAACAATCCGTTCGATGCCCCGGAAGACTGATCCAAGGACTGACACTCGCGCCATGCCCATTGCCTTTCTCATGTTTCTATTATTTTTGCCGGCCCAGAGCTGGGCTGGCTGGCTGTGGGGCCAGGCTGAAGAAGACGTGGCGCAAGTGCAGGTGACCGAGCCTTACATTGAATGGCGAACCGGCCCGGCAACTGGCTATCCGGTTTTCCATACCAGCGAGAAAGGGGAATGGCTGACCATTCTTCAACGCAAGACCAGCTGGATCAAAGTAACGGACGCCCGGGGCCGGGAAGGCTGGGTTGCGGTTGCTGATATCGCCCAGACCGTGGATGGCACCGGTAATCGAGTGGATCTTCAGGTACCGGATTTCGATTCATTCGGTAACCGGCGAGTCGAAGCTGGTTTAATGATGGGTGAGTTTGATGGTGCCGCTGTCACGGCAGGCTACGGCGGTTTCTGGATGACGAGAAACCTGTCGGCCGAGCTCTGGGCCTCGCAGATCCTGGGCAGCGCCTCGGAGATTCAAATGGTGAATGCGAATCTGGTGCATCAGCCATTCCCGCACTGGCGGGTATCGCCCTTTTTTACGCTCGGGGTCGGACATATCTGGGTTGATCCCAAGGCCACTTTGGCTCAGCCCGAAGAGCGGGATAACAGTATTGGCCATGCCGGACTCGGTATTCGTGCCTACATTACCGATCGATATTTCATCCGTGCCGAAGTGAAGGACTACAAAGTGTTCACGACCCGGTCCACCAACGAAGAAGCGACAGAATGGAAAATCGGACTAAGCATCTTTTTCTGAAACCGCTGTGTCTCGGAGCTGGGCTATGCGTAGCCGCAGCCGCCCAGGCCCAGGATGATCGGCCGCTGATCGAGCCGGATGTTACCCCGGTGCCGGTCACCGAGGCGCTGATTGACACCGAGAACTTTGAAATCGGCGCGTTTGTGGGTGTGCTCAATATCGAGGACTTCGAGTCGTCGCTGCTTTATGGCGGCAAGCTCACCTACCACCTCAGTGAGTCCTTCTTTTTCGAGGCGGGAGTGGGCTTTGCGGAGGGCGGCGAAACCAGTTTCGAGAAGCTGGCCGGCAACGTGGAGGTGCTCACCGACAGTGAGCGGGATTACAGCTATTACAACATTAACCTGGGTTACAACGTGCTGCCGGGCGAGGCCTTCCTCACTGAGAACTATGCGTTCAACACCAATTTCTACCTGATCGCAGGGGCCGGAGCCACAGATTTTGCCGGTGATACCCGGTTTACCCTGAATGCCGGGGCGGGCTATCAGGTGCTGTTGACGGACAGCGTCGCAGTCCACCTTGGTGTGCGCCAGCACTACTACCGCATTGATGTTCTGGGGGCCGAGAAGACCTCCATGAACACCGAGGTCAGCACTGGCCTGTCGGTCTTTTTCTGATTACAGGAGCAACGGTTATGAAAGCATCCATAAAATCGCTGGCAGTAGCGGGCATCCTGGTCTGCCTGAGCCCACTGGCAGGCGCAGAAGCAATCAATGTTCCGGCTCCGGATTTCACCCTGGAAAGCCGTTCCGGGGAGAACCTGAGGCTGGAGGATCATCGTGGTGAAGTGGTGATGCTGAACTTCTGGGCCTCCTGGTGCGGGCCCTGCCGCCAGGAAATGCCCCTGATGGATGAGTTGTACAGCCAGTACAAGGATCTCGGCTTCACAATCCTGGCGGTCAATGTGGATGAGAACCGGGAGGAGGCGCATCGCTTCCTGGACAAGGTGCCCGTGAATTACCCGATCCTCTACGATCCGGAGAGCTCGGTGAGCGAACTGTATGAAGTGCAGGCCATGCCAACCACCGTGATGATTGATCGCAGTGGCAATGCCCGTTATCTCCACTACGGATACCAGCCGGGCTACGAAGACGAGTACGAACAGCAGATTCGCGAATTGGTGCGCGAGTAATTTTCGGACGGGACGTTTATGCGTAGTTTGTCGATCTTCACTGTCTCCGCTCTTCTGGCCGCCTCGTTCGCGGTTTCTGGATGCAGTTCAGTCAAGCCGTGGGTGAAACCTTACGAGCGGGATAATCTGGCGGATCCGGTCATGAGTCTCAGTCGTCATGGCAAAGCGGATTCCTACATGCACCACGTCTATCAGTCCCGGGAGTCTGCACGGGGAGCGGAAGGCGGTTCGGGAGGTGGATGTGGCTGCAACTGACAGAAGACAGTTGGTGCGGTCCGGGTTGCTTTTTTTGCTGGCGCTGTTGCCGTTCGGGCATCAGGCGATTGCGGCGACCTTGCCAGTGGATAACGTGGATGTTCTCTACCACCGCTACGATGGTGGTGGCATGGTCATTGACGGCCCATCAGTTCTGGTGCGCAAGGGTATTGGCTCGTCGGTTTCGTTTTCGGGGCAGTACTACGTCGACTCTGTTTCGGCCGCTTCGGTGGATGTCCTTGCAACGGCGAGCCCCTATGAGGAAGAGCGGAACGAGTACACCTTTGGCGTTGATTACCTGCACGACAAATCCATTCTGAGCCTTGGCTTTACCAACAGTACCGAAAACGATTACGAAGCCAATACCGTTTATTTTTCTGTCAGTCAGGAGTTCTTCGGGGGTATGTCCACGGTCACCATGGGTTATGCCAGTGGCTGGGATGAGGTTGGCCGGGTTGGTAACGATTCCTTCAGCGAGGAAGCCGATCGTCGCAACTATCAGCTGGGTCTGAGCCAGGTTGTCACCCGCAACAGTCTGGTGGGCCTGGACCTTGAGGTAGTCACGGATGAGGGCTTCCTGCAGAACCCTTACCGACAAAACCGCTACATCGACCCGAACGATTCCACAGGGTTCCTGTATCAACCGGAGCGTTATCCGGAAACCCGAACCAGCACCTCCGTGGCCATGCGAGCGCTTTACTATCTGCCGTATCGCGCCTCAATTCGCGGTGAATACCGTTATTTTTCCGATACCTGGGGCATCAACGCCCACACGGTCGAGCTGGGATACGTGCACGGATTGAACCAGCATTGGACCCTTGAGGGGTCCATTCGTTACTACAGCCAGAGCGAGGCGGACTTTTACAGCGATCTTTTCCCATTCGAGAACTCCCAGACACACCTGGCCCGTGACAAGGAACTCAGCTCCCTTTCCGGGACAACCCTGGCGGTGGGCGCGGTCTACGAATGGAAGCAGACGTCGCTTCCCGGCATCGATCGCCTCCAGTTCAGCTTACTGGTTGACTGGCTGAATTTTGAATATGACAACTTCCGGGATGTCACCGCAGCCGGTGACTTTCTCCCCGGCGAAGAACCCCTTTATTCCTTCGATGCCTATGTAACCCGGGCGTCGTTGATTCTTGAATACTGAGCATGCAGGAAGAACGACCATGGCCACTTGCTTGAACTCCCGATTTCCGGTGCTTTTAGCGGCATTGACCCTCGCCCTGACAGCCCCCGCATTTGCCCAGACCAATCCCGGCGCGGAGAAAGATGATACAGCCGTCGCCGAGCAGGTGGAGGCTCTCAAGAAGAAGGTGATCCGCCTGAACCGGGACCTGTTTATCCTCGAAGAGGATCTGCTGTTCCCGGCCAATACCCAGGTTGCGGTGTTTCTCAGCGTGGATGCCGGGAAGTTCCTGAAGCTTGATGCAGTGAAGCTGAAGGTCGACGATGAGATCGTTGCGTCTCACCTCTATACCGAGCGTCAGGCGAAAGCGCTTGAACGTGGCGGCATGCAGCGGCTGTACGTGGGCAACCTGAAGACCGGAGTCCACCAGATGACGGCGTTTGTTGAGGGAATCGGTCCGGATCAGCGGCCCTACAAGCAGGCCGCGTCCCTGGAATTTGAAAAGAGCACCGGCACAGCCGCTCTGGAGATCCGTGTCGAGGATCGCTCCTCCGATTACCAGCCCTCAGTTTCCATCGTGGAGTGGGAGTAAGCCGCGTCGTGGGATTGACAGTGTTCAAGCCGTTTCGGGCAGGCCCGGTACTTTTCACCGGTGCTTTGCTATGGCTGACGATGATTGCTCCGGCCCAGGCCGATGAGCCCCAACCGGAGCGTGCGGAGGACCTCAGGTATGGTTGGGTACTTTATGAATACCATCAGGGCAACGCCTTTGAGGCTCTGACCCAGCTGGCGGTTGCCCGGGAACAAGGCGGTATCGACGGACATGGTGATCATCCGGCTCTGGTAGAGGGCGGGCTCATGCTGTCCTGGGGGATGACCCGTGAGGCCAGCAGATTATTCACGGAACTGCTCGGTGCTGACGGTGCGGGCAGCACACTTTCGACCGATGTTCGCAATCAGGCCTGGTTCTATCTGGGCAAGGTGTTCTACCTGGAAGGTGATCATGACCTGGCCAGCGAGAATCTCGAGCGTGTAGATGGTGACATCCTGGCTGAGGCCAACCATGACCTGTTTCGCGAGTGGATTTATCTGCGAGCCCGACTGGCCATGATGTCTTCGAGGTTCGGAGACGAATCGGATTTGGCGTCGCTCCGGGCGAAACTGGAAGACACGGATATCTGGTCCCTTTACCTCCGGTACAATTCGGCCGTTTCCGCCCTGGCTGCCGGAGACGCCGTCACGGCCGAGGCGGAACTGCAGGCACTCATCGCCATCATTGAACAGTCTACCGACTCTGCCGAACCAGAGGCAGAACGCGAGGGGCTGTTGGGCAGGGCCCGCCTGTCACTTGCCCGACTGTATCTCAGGGATAACCAGTTCGACGCGGCCCTGGGGGTTCTTGGGGACATGCCCCTGAATGGGGTGTTCGCCGATCAGGCCCTGTTTGACTATGCCGTAGCCGCGGCCGGGCAGGGTAGGCCGGAGCGGGCACTCCATGCCCTTGATACCCTCTCGAACCGTGATCTGTTCTTGCCGTGGCGACAGCAGGTTCCGTTTGCCCGGGCCTATGTGCTTGAGCAGATGAACAGACCACAGCAAGCATTGCCCGCGTTTAAACAGGCAGCCGATCATTACCAGGCCCGTATCGAGGAACTCAATAACATCCGGAACCGGCTCAGTGAAGAAAATTTGATGGCGCAGCTCGATTTCAGCCGCGATAGTGACGGGATTCTCACAGATTCCTACGGACGACTGCGGGTTCAGCCGGTCGATTTCGGCATGGCCGAAGTGCTGGCTTCGGAAACGTTCCAGCAGGCCCTTGCGGAACTGAACGAACTTTACCGGATGCAGTCCTTCGTCGCCGAGCGGCAGTCCCGGTTCGAGTCCTTCCGGGTCATGCTGGAAACCCGCGAACAGCAGCGTCAGGTTCGTATTGCCCAAACCCGTCGGGCGCTGGAAAACCAGCAGGCGGACCAGTGGCAGCAGTTGCACCAGGAATTCAGTGAGAAGATTTCTGAGGCACTGACGGAGGAAGACGCCGGTTTCTTCATGACCTCCAAACAGAAGGCGCTGAGAGACAAGCTCGATAAGGTTGAAGAAACTCTGGCGGGCTTGCCTGACGACGCGACCACGGCCAGCCAGCGTGCGACTTATCAGAGGATGCGTGCCTACTTCGACTGGTGGATTGCGGATGACTATGGCGTGAATCGCTGGGCGGCGCAAAAACAGTTGCGGGAGCTGAATCGCGAAATGGATCGCTTTCAGGCTCAGCGGCAGCGGGTTGAAACCCTGATGGCCGACGACGCCCGCCATGCTGAACTGGCTCGACGCATCGCTGCCAGTGAACGGGAACTCGCGACCCTTGGGGAAGAGATTGCCGATGCATTGGGCAATGCCCGGCAAGCCCTCTTGAGCCAGGTAGACAGCATGCTTGTAGCCCAGCAGGAGGAGCTGAACGGGTATCTGTTGGCTTCCCGTCATGCCCAGGCCAGACTCGCGGACCAGCTGTTCCGTGCATCGCAAAATGCAGGTGCCGGGGATGAGTAATCGGACGATTGGAAAGACCGTTAAGGGACTTGTCATCGCGGGGGCCCTTGTTATGGCCAGTGGCTGCCAGATGTTGCAGTCGATGATGCCCGCCGGCGACGAGGAAATGCCCCGGGTCCGTGAGGGCACCCTGGCAGCGCTTCCGGCGACCGAAACCCGGCAAGCCAGTGGAAGTATAGAAGCTGGTAGCGACCCGGCGGGCGATGTTTCCATCGAGACGGTGATGGACAGCTACAAGGCACTTTTGCCACTCGTGGACGATCCCCGGAAGCAGGTCACCATCCGGCATCGGCTGGCCGATCTGGAGTTCCAGCGGGCGGAGCGGAAAATGGCCGATACCGCCGTCGATGAGCTCTCCGGTGCTATTGAAGCCTACCAGCGCCTTCTGTCCGAATATCCAGAACGCGAAGGCAATGATCAGATCTACTATCAGCTTGCCAGGGCCTGGGAGCTTCGGGGTGCGACGCCTCAACAGCTGGAGGCCCTGAATACCCTGGTCCAACGTTACCCCGATTCAGAATACTGGATTGAAGCCCAGTTCCGTCGGGGCGATCTGCTGTTCATCGATGGCCGGTACCGGGAAGCCGAGCAGGCGTTCGACGAGGTTACCCTGGCCAGCCAGGAACGCTTGGCCGATGCCTCGTTCCTGGTGAACGCGCATTACATGAAAGGCTGGAGCCTGTTCAAACAGGCGCAGTACCAGGAGGCCCTGTTCAGCTACGTAGAAGTGCTCGATCTGGTGATGCCCGATGGGCAACCGGTTGCGGATGTGGATCAGCGTAGCCAGACCCTGATAGAGGATTTATTCAGGGTAGTTGGGTTGTCGCTGTCTTACCTTGACGGCGCGGAAACCCTCCAGGCGCTGTTCCGCCAGACGGGTGGGCGTCCATATGAAATCCTGGTCTACGACCGATACAGCGAGCTTTTGCTCGAGAGGGAACAATACAGTGACGCCATCGATGTCTTTGAGGCCTATATAGAAGACCATCCGGCCAGCCCCTGGGCGCCACGCTACCACATCCGGATCATCGATACCCTGGAGCTCGCCGGTTTCACCCGTACCATCCCTGAACGAAAGGCCGGCTTTGTCAGCCTTTACGGACTCTACAGCGATTACTGGCAGTCAGCGGACCCTGCGGCGATCGGTTTTATCGAACAGCAGCTGGAACAGCTGTTGCCGGAACTGGCAGACCGTCAGTACCTGCTGGCAGGGGAGGCCACGGATGATCAGCAGGCGGACGATCACTACCGCAAAGCCGCCAGTTATTATGCCGAATTTGCGGCTACTTTCCCGGATCATCCCCGCACACCCGAGCGTCTCTTCCTCCTGGGTGAGACTTATCTGGAACTGGAAGACTGGCCGGCGGCCATCGCTGCTTTTGAGCGGGTGGCCTATGACTATCCCGGCGACCAGGTGCCCGAGCGAGCAGCGGAGGCAGGCTATGCTTCGGTACTCGCTTTCCGGGAGTACGCAAAGACGTGGGGCGACGATCCCGTATCTGAGCAAATGGCTTATCAGGAACTACAGCAGTTGAACCGACTGAGGTTTGCAAATGCTTTCCCAGGTGATTCCCGGGCGCCGGCTGTGTATTACATTGCACTGCAGCGGGAGTTTGACCAGAACAATTGGGAAGAGTCAGTCAACATGGCGGCTCGTCTTGTTACCTGGCAACCGGCGCCTCCGGCCGAATTAACAACGGAAGCCTTGTTGTTATCTGGCCACAGTCTGTCCGAACTGGGTCGATATGCGGAGGCGGAACTGGCTTACCGTGACGCCCTTGCGACAATGGCTGAAGACGATGAACGCAGAAGCGGGGTTCGTGAAAATCTGGCCGCCGCGGTCTATCGGCAGGCAGAGCAGTTAGCTGATGCCGGCAATGTGGAGGCGGCCGTCAGCGAGTTCCTGCGAGTCGGCACGGCCGTTCCCGAATCCGTTCTGCGGGCAAATGCGGAATACGATGCTGCCTCACTTCTTATAACTGCCAGTCTTTGGGATCAGGCTATCAGTGTGCTGAACGGATTCCGGAGGACTTTCCCGGATCACGAACTGATTGATACGGTCCCGGCAAAACTGGCGTTGGCCTACCGTGAAACGGAGCAGTGGGAGCGAGCAGCCGACGAACTTCAGCAAATGGTGGCACTGGCGACGACGCCGGAAGAGCGAAGAGAAAATCTGTTGATTGCAGCAGAGTTGTACGATCAGGCCGGCAACCGGGAAAAGGCGATCGACACCTGGCGCAGTTACGCCAACAGCCATCCCGAGCCGGCGGATGTCTACATGGAAGCGGCCAATCGGTTGTCCGAGCTCTACCAGGAAGAGGGGGATACCGAAAAACGGGATTACTGGCTGCGCAAGCAGATGGAAACGGTGGACCGGGACCTGGACGCCGCGGACGATCGCATGAGGTACCTTGCGGCGTCAGCCTCTGCAATTCTCGCCCGCGATGCCCTTGCCCGGTATGACAGCATTCGCCTGACTCTGCCGCTGAATCAGAGCATGACAGCAAAGACCGATGCACTCGAAAGGGCAGTCAATGCCTACAAGAAAACTGCCAGCTACGGTCTCTCGTCGTTTGCAACCGAGGCCGGGTACCAGATCGCCCATATCTATGGACGCCTCGGTGCCGACCTGATGGACTCTGAGCGGCCCACTGGATTGAGCGAGCTTGAACTGGCCCAGTACGAGCTACTGCTGGAAGAACAGGCCTACCCGTTTGAGGACAACGCCATCGATGTCCACGAGCAGAACATCCGGCGGGCCCGGGAGGGCATTTTCGATGAGTGGGTCAAGCGCAGCTATGAGGCTTTGAAAGTCCTGTTGCCGGGGCGTTACCGAAAAGAAGAAGTGACCTCGGGGGTTGTCTATGAAATCGATTAAGGCCTGTGGACTGTGTCTTTTGGTGATAGTCGCCCTGTCTGGATGCGTGACGGCCCCGACGCCGCCAGAGTCTGACGCAGAAGCCGAGCAGGCTGTCCTTGAAGCCTCATTCAGCGAAGCGGTCCAGGCCATGGAGCAGGGCAATCTTGCCGAAGCCCGGTCCCGTTTTGAGCAATTGGCCCGCGACTATCCGGAAAAGTCCGGACCCATGGCCAACCTTGGCATCATTGCTTTCCAGGAAGGGCACACCGATATCGCGACACGGTGGTTTGAGGCCGCGCTCGCGGTGAACCCCGAACATGTCCAGGCGTTGAATCATCTGGGCGTGATTGCCCGGAACGCCGGTGAATTTGATGAAGCAGAGCGGTATTACCGTGCAGCTCTGGCCGTGGATCCTGGATATGCGCCCGCGATTCTTAATCTGGCTTTCCTGCTTGATATCTACCTGGGTAAACCTGCTGACGCCGTTGAACTTTATGAGCGCTATCAATCAGCTGCCAGCGAGCCACACCCGAGACTGGAAGACTGGATCTTCGATGCGCAAAACAGAATCTGATATGGATAACCTGATATGAAACGTCTCGCGCTGATAGCTCTGGCCGCTTCCGCGTTGTTGCCTGCGGCGCCCATGCTCTACGCCCAGGATGCCCCGGGGGTGGTAACCATTGAGGGCACTCGCATCCGTGGCGATCAGGAAGTGCCCACGGTGATGTATCTGGTGCCCTGGCAGCCACCGGAAGTGGACGAGTTGCGAGCGCCGGAGGAACGCCTGATGGTTGATCAGGGCCTTCGGCCCCTGGAGCGCTATGAATTCCAGCGTTTTATCAAGTACCACGAAGCCTTTATCAGACAGACGGAGGCCGCCATCGGGCAGTAGAATGTGACGTTTGTCACGTCCTGAGTGTGTTCCTGCGCAAGATTAAACAAACCCTCACACAGACTTTCGCGAACTTACCCTCTCGGGGGAGGGTCGCGCATAGACTGATCTGAAAACCGGACCATGGAGTGCCCAGAAAATGATCGATACCGCCGTTCGCTTCTTCCAGGAAGGTGGCTTTTTTATGTTTCCGATCGCCGTTGTGCTGATTATCGGACTCATTGTTGCCATTGAACGTTACGTTTACCTTTCCGCCCAGAAACTGACCAACCGTCGGGACTTCAACCGTCTGCACCAGATGATTGCCAAGCGCGATCTGAAGGGCGCCCTGAATTACACCCAGGAATCCGGTAGTGCCATGTCGACCATGATCGGCTTCGGCCTTCAGCGTCTGGCCCGCCGCCAGGGGCGCGAAGAGATCGAGTACGCGATGGAAGAGGGGCTGCTGGATGTCATGCCCAGGCTGGAAAAGCGCACCCAGTACCTGGCGACGCTGGCCAACATCGCCACGCTGCTGGGTCTTCTCGGTACCATCATTGGCCTGATTGCGGCGTTCACTGCCGTGGCTGCAGCGGATCCAGCCCAGAAGGCAAGTCTGTTGTCCCAGAGTATTTCAGTCGCCATGAACACCACGGCGTTCGGCCTGATGTCGGCTATCCCAATGCTGCTGATTCACTCCTTGCTGCAAACCAAGACCAATGAAATCGTCGACAGTTTTGAAATGGCCGGCATCAAGGTGCTGAACCTTCTCAGCGACGGTTCTGGTAACAAACCGGTCGCCCAACCACAGGCCCAGAACGCCGCTGCACCGGCACAGGTAGCGACTCCGGCCGGTAGCCCGGCCTGATAACCAGCCAGAAGGATGTCAGGCCATGAGACGGAAACATCGTCGCCTACAAAGTGAGGCCGATCTCGACATCACGCCCTTCATGAATCTCATGATTGTGCTGGTGCCGGTACTGCTGCTGAATATGGTGTTCGCCCACACCAGCGTTCTGGAACTGAACTTCCCGACCGGTGAGAGCCTTTCGGCCGAGCAGGCGGAAGAGCTCCAGATCCAGGTGGTGATCTATGAGGATCGCCTGGTCGTTGCGGATAACCAGGGCGGCGTTATCAAGAACATCCCCCAGCGCGAGGGCGAGTATGATTTCGTTCTGCTCAAGGATGTCATGAAGGAAATCAAGAGTCGGGTGCCGGACAAAAAGGATGTGATCATCATGCCGTCCCGGCAAACCTCGTATCAGTCCCTGGTCTCCGTGATGGACACAGTGCGCTCCTACGAAGCTGTCGTGGCTGGCAGCGTTGTTGAGGCAGAACTGTTCCCTGAGATCTCGCTTGGTGATGCTCCTGTTAAGACTTCTGGATCCGCGGAGGTGAGTTCATGAAAGAATCCGCGAAAGCCCGTCGTCTGAAGCGCCACTATCGACGCAACAAGAGCCAGGGAAAGATGAACCTGGTCTCGTTGATGGATATCTTCACCATCCTTGTGTTCTTCCTGATGGTGAACTCCTCCTCTGACGTACAGGTATTGAACCAGAACAGCACCATCAAACTGCCGGATTCCACTGCCCAACAACCCCCGGGTGATGTTTTAGCGTTGACCGTAACCGACAGGGACATCCTGGTGAACGGGCGACTGGTGGTAAAACGCGACGCTTTCCAGACCTTCGACGGGCAGGTTGAGCCCTCCCTGAAACAGGAGCTTGACTACCAGGCCAGCCGTTCGTCGGCGCCTGCACCGGATGCTGGCCGCCCAATTACCATTCTTGCGGATCGGGAACTGCCTTACGAGCTGCTCAAGAAAATCATGTCCACCTGTGTGGACGCCGGTTATGCCAGCATTTCCCTGGCGGTTAATCAGCGTACGGAACAGGGAGCCTGACCATTATGGATTATCGGTACGGATTGCCCTGGAATCAGGAGCGCGGTGAGCGGAAACGTCTGCTGGCTGCGGCCGTTGTGGTGGTGCCGCTGTTCCTTGCGTTCGCAGGCTATGTCAGCTGGATAGAACTACCTGAGCGGGACAGGCAGGAACAGGAGGCGTTGCCGCCACAGCTGGCAAAACTGATCATTGAGAAGAAAGAGCCGCCAAAACCGGTACTGCCTGAACCCGAGCCGCCGAAACCTGAGGAAAAGCCGGTGGAGCAGGCTAAGCCAGAACCCGAACCGGAGCCTGTGCCCGAACCGGTGGTTGCGGAACCGGAGCCTGAACCTGAACCAGAAGTAGCGGAAAAACCAGAGCCAAAGCCGGAACCCAAGCCCGAGGAAGTCGCCAAGGCGCGGGAAAAGGCAAAGAATACCGGTATTCTGGCAATGGGGAACGAACTGAAAAAGCTCAGCTCGCTGGCGGAGTCGGTCAAGCTGGATGGCCCGGTTGCCAATACAGCTGAGCCTATTGCTCGCAAAACCGGTGATACGCTGGCCTCCCGCGCTACCGCGAGTGCCAAGAGCAGTGGCGTGAACGAGGAAGTGCTCAATCGGGAGGCCGGTCAGGTCGCCCTGGCTGAGCGCCAGCGCGCGGAAGTTGCGGAAGCCGAACGGGTTGCTGCAGTCAAAGAGGCAGCCCGCAATGAACGGCAGGAAACCGCTGCCAGAACCCGGAGCAAGGAGGAGTTGCGCCGGACCATGGACGCCAACAAGTCCGCGATCTACAGCATCTACAACCGGGAGCTGCGACGGAAGCCTTCGCTTCAGGGGAGTATCACGCCGGAGCTGGTGATTGAGCCCAACGGTGCGGTATCCAGTTGTTCAGTCGTGGAGTCCACCCTCAACGAACCGGCACTGGAGAACAAGATCTGTAATCGTCTGAGGCTGGTGGATTTCGGGGCCCGGCCGGGCGTCGACCAGACCAAGATCCGTTATCCGATTGAATTGCTGTCCAGTTAACCAACTGGACAGCACAGCGTCTTGCTAGCGTTTCGGGGCCGCAACTGCGATTGCGAGACTGACCAAACCAGAGCCTGCAAGGGCACCCACGAATGGCATCAGGGTTGGAATGCTGCCGGGGAAACTCGCAGCTTCCAGGCCGGCCATCAAACTGCCTCCGGACATCCAGCCGGGCAGAATCGCCCCGAAAAGCCCTGCCAGACAGCCCAGAATGGCCGCCCGGGTGGTCATTTTCCCCCAGAGTCCCATCAGCACAGGCAGTACCGCCGTGGCACACAGCAGGTCGGCGATCAGGAACAGCCGGAGCACGGAAATGCCCTGAAGGGCTACCAGAACCACCGGAATCATCAGCAGCACTGTGAACCATCGGGCACTGACAATGGAAAGGCCCTGTTTTTCGGTAACCGCCAGGGATGCGAGCGCATTCTGCAGGGTATCCACCGAGGAAGCGACCAGGGTGATGGCCAGAATAAGGGCCGGCAAAGCCAGCCAGGCCGGGGCATCGGCCAGCAAGGCAAAGAACGGAATCGGAGGATTGCCAAGGTCCGCGCCACTCAGGGCCGCCAGGATTCCTAACCCGCCCACAACGGCGACAACGCCGATGGTAACTACGCCGCCGAGCAGTGCTCCACGGCTGAGGGCATCGGTGTCGCGGGCTGACCACAACCGCTGCCAGTATCCCTGATGGAACAGGTTGGCGGCGGTGACGGCGATCACCAGAGTCAGCGCCACGCTGAGGGCCCCAGAGGTCGGGATGTCGGGCAAGGCTGCGGGAGCTGCGTCCGGGAGTTTGCCAAGCGCGACGAAACTGACAATCGCCAGCAGGCCGATCAGCAATAATGCCTGCCATTGATCGGTAACGATACTTGCCCGGAGGCCACCGACAGCCGTGTATACCAGCGTGGTAACCGCAACTCCAATGACCACGACGCCACCGTCAATGCCGGAGAGCAGCGAGGTAATGGCGCCGATGGCAGTGAGCTCGGCGGTCAGGAAGCAGAGCATGTAAAGTACTGAGATCATCGAGACATAGCGGCGCACGCCATTGCCATAGCAGGCGTTGGCAAACTCGCCGATGCTGCGCCCCTCGGGCAGGAAGCGGCGGATGGCGGGTCCACAGAAGGCGAACACAATGAATGGCAGAGCGGCACCTAGGGCATAGCCTGCCAGTGCCAGCGGGCCGACCAGCGCGCCTACTTCCGGCGGGGCAAACAGGATCCAGCCGCCCATCCCGGAGGCCAGGAAAGAAAGCCCCAAAGCCCTGGCTCCCTGACTGTTCCGTGCCGTTACGTAATCATCCAGACCGCCGTCTGCGAGCCGGGCTCTGAGTCCCAGCCAGGCGAACAGAATCATGGCGACCGCAATCGCCGCGAGGGTGGTATAAAACATCGGGTGCTTCTCCGCCAGTCATCGAGCGGGCAATAGTGCCACAACGGCGGGTGCGGGGCGAGAAGCGGTGGCCGGCAGGAGCGCGAGCCACCCAAAAGTCTACTGCTTAACTGCCTCTGCAGCTTTGACTTTGACGTAGCTACCCGGTGCGTTCTCGATTGCAGGCAATTTCCCTTCGCCCGGGATACGAGCGGGTACGTCACCGTCCGAGAAACGCGCAATCCACTCAAGCCAGTGGGGCCACCAGGATCCGGGATGGTGTTCGGATTGCTCGAACCAGGTGTCTGCATCCGGCACCAGTGTGTCATTGGTCCAGTAGCCGTACTTTTCCTTGTAGGGCGGGTTGATCACCCCGGCGATGTGGCCAGAGCCAGACAGCACAAAGCGGACATCGCCACCGTGGGCCAGTGCTCCCTTGTAAGTGGTTTTCCATTTGGCGATGTGATCCTGTCGGGCGGACAGGAAGAATGAGGGCACCTCGATCTCGGACAGATTGATGGACTCACCGAGCAGACTCAGGGAGTCTGGCTGCACCAGCCGGTTATTCAGGTACATCTGGCGCAGGTAGAAACTGTGCATCCGGGCCGGCAGGTTGGTGCCATCGGTGTTCCAGTACAGCAGGTCAAAAGCCGCCGGTTTCTGGCCTTTCAGGTAGTTATTGGTCCAGAACGACCAGAACAGTTCGTTTTCCCGCAGCAGGTTAAAGGTGAACGCCATGGCGCGACCGTCAAGGTAGCCCTTGCGCTCCAGCATTTTCTCAATGCCCCGGATCGAGTGATCGTTGATGAAGACACCGATTCCGCCAGGGTCCGAGAAGTCCAGCAGGGTAGTCAGATAGGTAGCACTGGCTACTGGATTACGGCCTTTTTTCTTGAGCCAGGCCAGCGTTGAGCCCAGCAATGTGCCACCGATGCAATAACCGATCAGATTCATCTGTTCTTCGCCGGTGGCTTCGGTAACGGCATCCATGGCAGCCAGTGGCCCGAGTTCCATGTAGTCTTCCCAGCCTTTGTCACGCATGGAAGGGCCAGGATTGCGCCAGGAAATAATAAATACGGTCTGTCCCTGGTCAACCAACCACTGGATAAAGGAGTTTCTGGAGGTCAGGTCCAGGATGTAATACTTGTTGATCCAGGGCGGAACAATCAGCAAGGGGCGCTTGTTGACGGTGTCTGTCGTCGGCGAGTACTGGATCAACTGCATCAGTTCGTTCTGGAACACCACCTTGCCCGGGGTGGTGGCCAGGTTACGCCCTACCTCGAAGGCGGAGCGATCGGTCATTCCAACATTGAACAGGGACGGGTTCTGGCGCAGATCTTCGATCAGCTGGCGACCACCGTCGATCAGGTTCATCCCTTTGCGTTCCCAGGTAATCCGGAGCACTTCCGGGTTCGTGGCAGGGAAATTAGAGGGTGACAGCGCACTGGTCAGTTGCCGGGCATAAAAAAGCATCTGGTCCCGTCCGGCTTGGGGCATGCCCTCCATGCCGGCTACCCAGTTCAGGAACGTGCGGGAGTTGATCAGGTACGCCTGGTGGAGAACATCAAAAGGCAGATGCTTGTGCCAGTCCTCGGCTTGGAAACGCCGGTCGTCGGGCTCAGGTTCGACAACGGGCTTATTATCCTTGCCCACCAGCCGGGCGAGGGTGTAATACCCCAACGCGGCATGTTTGCGAGCCAGATCCAGTTCCGCACCGGCGAACCGGAGCGGGTGGAGTAGCAGGTCCTCTGCCATCGTACGGTAGGCATCGGACATTTCCGTCATCGTGGAGAGCGTTGCATCATCCAGGACGCCAGCGTCGCCCAGCAATTTCTCCAATTGCTGCTGCCCCTGACGGACGTTGGTTTCGAAACCGTTGACGAGCTGACCAACAGCTTTCCCGAGCGTATCCAGACCGAACATGGCTATCCCTTATTTGGCAGCTTTCGGGCTGGCTTTGGTGGTTTCTTCCGGCGTTTTTTCGAACACCTTCTGAATCTGCTCCCGGCTCTCGTTGAAATAATCCTGCCAGGCTTTCCAGTCTGCCGTGAACTGCTCGCTCAGGGATTTCAGGGTTTCCGCCTGATCACCGGTAAGGCTTTTCAGGCCCTCCAGATCACGAACTTCAGACACCTTTTTAGCCTGCTCCATGGTGACATCGGCATAGCGGCGGAAGGCGTTCATCTGCATTTCGGCAGCCTTGCCTACCTGCTCAAACAGGGTTTCATTCAGTCGCGTCGCTTTCTCGAAAAGCTCGGTGTTCATAGTCACAACTCCTTTGCATACAGGTTTGATGGGTCTCTATTCTGCCTCACTCCGCATGACGCAATTTTGACAAGCATCAATCCCGGGTTCAGCTTATGCTTTACTGTAGGAACATGTTTTCCAGGCAAGGCAGGAGGCGCCACATGACTGACCGGAAATCCGAACTTGAAACACTGAGGGCAGACCTGACGGCCAGGCTTTCCCGTTATGAAGCTCACCAGCATCGAGAGGGTGGCGCGCTGGACAAGGATTTCGAGGAGCAGGCTACCCAGACCCAGAATGACGAGGTGGTCGACTCGCTTGAAACGGAAACCCGTGCCGAACTCGCTCAGATTGAACACGCGCTTGCGCGGATAGAGAGCGGTGTTGGCGACGAATGCGAATCCTGCGGCGAGGCCATCGACCCCCGCCGTTTGCAGGTGCTGCCTTACACCACGGTTTGCGTGGACTGTGCCGAAGACTGACTGACCCATGGAGCCAGGAAAGGCAGCCAGGAGCGGCTCCGCGGTATTCCAGACCCGGGGCCTTACGAAAACCTATGATCAGGGAGAAGTTCAGGTTCATGCGCTCCGTGGGGTGGATCTGGATCTCTATGGCGGCGAACTGGTCGTCATGCTGGGCGCTTCCGGCTCGGGCAAATCCACACTTCTGAACATTCTTGGCGGGCTGGATGTGCCATCCTCCGGTGAGGTCCGGTATCGGGATATCGATCTCAGTGCAGCCGGAGACCGCGAACTGACCCGTTACCGGCGTGAGCATGTTGGCTTTGTGTTCCAGTTTTACAATCTCATTCCAAGCCTGACGGCGCGGGAAAATGTTGCGGCAGTCACCGAGATTGCATCCGATCCGATGTCTCCCGAAGAAGCTCTTGAGCTGGTTGGATTGAAGAGCCGTATCGACCATTTTCCCGCCCAGCTTTCCGGTGGTGAACAGCAACGGGTTGCCATCGCCAGGGCCATTGCCAAACGACCGGAAGTACTTCTTTGCGATGAGCCGACCGGCGCTCTGGATTCGGCCACTGGTGTGCTGGTTCTTGAAGCTCTGGAAAAAGCCAACCGGGAAACGGGCACCACCACCGTTATTATCACCCATAATGCCTCCATCGCTGGCATGGGGGATCGTGTAATCACGCTCTCCGACGGCAATATCAGTGGTGAGCGTCATAACGAACGTCGCCAGGATCCCAGGACGCTGTCCTGGTAACGGGGCCAAATGGAAGAAAAATGGCCACGAAAGGTCTGAACACGGTTCTGAATATCAAGCTACGGCGCGAGCTCTGGCAGATGCGGGGCCAGGTACTGGCTATTGCGCTGGTGATCGCCGGAGGCGTGGGTGTCTGTGTGATGTCGCTGGTGAACTATTCATCGTTACTGGCGACCAGAGCCCAGTACTACGATCAGCACCAGTTTGCCGATGTGTTTGCACCCGTTAAACGTGCGCCACGCCACGCCCTCAAGGAAATAGGTTCATTACCTGCCATAGCAAGGTACGAGGGGAGAGTTGAGGGAGCTGCAAAACTGGAAATGCCGGGCTTCCCGGACCCGGTGTCGGCCCGATTGGTGTCTATTCCTCCGGAGGGCCAGCCCGAGGTCAATCGCTTGTTCATCCGTCAGGGTCGGCTTCCGGGCACAGGTCGCAGCCAGGAAGTCGCGATCATCGGAAGCTTTGCCGAAGCGCACGAGTTAGAACTGGGTGATCAGTTCCAGGCAATCATCAATGGTCGTCGCCAGGCACTTACTGTGACCGGCATTGTTGAATCACCGGAGTTCATATACGTCATTCCGCCTGGTGGCATGCTGCCGGACTATCAGCGGTATGGTGTGCTGTGGATGAACAGGGAGGCCCTGGAATCCGCCATGGACATGAGGGGCGCATTCAACAGTCTGGTTTTAACACTCAGACCGGGGCATTCCGTTGCCTCTGTGGTCGATGCCCTGGACCGACTCCTGGCCCGTTATGGGGCGACGGGAGCCTTTGGCCGGGATGATCAGTTCTCTCATCGCTTCCTGAGTGACGAGCTGAATCAGCTGAAAACCATGGCGACGGTGTTTCCACTCATTTTCATGAGTGTGGCCATGTTTCTGCTGAACGTGGTGATCGGCCGCCTGATAAGCACCCAGCGGGATATTGTTGCCGTGCTCAAGGCCTTCGGCTACAGCAACCGCCAGATCGCCTGGCACTACAGCAAACTGGTCATCGTGATTGCGGTTATCGGTTTGTTGGCCGGCCTTGCCCTGGGGCTTTGGCTGGGGAGGTCACTGGGGGAGCTCTATATGGATTACTACCGATTCCCCGGGTTGTTGTTCCGTATCGACCCTCTATGGCTTCTGTTACTGGGTATTCTGACCATCGCGGTGGCCTGGCTCGGTGCCTGGCGGGCCATCAGACAGGCGGCCTCCCTGCCGCCCGCCGAAGCCATGAGGCCCGAAGGCCCCGCCAGGTACCGAGTGACCGTAGTGGAAAAGCTGCTGTCGGGAATCCGCTTCTCCCAGCCCTCCCGAATGATTGTGCGTCAGCTTTCCCGTCGCCCGGTCCGGACTCTGTTATCCATGAGTGGGGTCGCCATGGCGACCGCCATCGTGATGGTGGGTAACTTCCAGTTCGATTCGGTATCCCTGATGGTGCACACGCAGTTTGCACGGGTGCAGCAACAGGATCTGGCTGCGACCTTTATTGATCCGGTTAACAGCGCGGCGTTGTTCGGCTTGCAGAGGCAAGCCGGGATCCGGTACGTGGAGGGTCGCCGCTCTGTGCCGGCCCGCCTGGTTGCTGGCCACAGGGAGTGGCGAAGTGCGGTCACCGGAATACCCTCCGATGCGAGACTGCAATTTGTCATCGACAGCGATCTGCAACCGGTCACGCTCCCCAGGGAGGGGCTGCTATTGACCGATTATCTGGCTGAAGAGCTGGGCGTTGGGCCAGGAGATGTTCTGCAGCTGGAGCTCCTCGAAGGTGACCGGCGAACGGTTATGGTTCCGGTCGCCGGTATTACCAGCGAGTTTCTTGGGGTCGGTGCCTACATGGATCTGGATGCCCTGAACCGGGCGCTGGGTGACGGCCCCCTGATCAATCAGGCCATGATAAACCTGGAGCCCGACAAGGCTTCGGAAGTCTACAACAGCCTTCGTGAAACACCGGGGGTGCTTGGCTTGAGCATCCGCCAGGCCATGCTGGACAGTTTCTATGACACCCTGGCGAGAACCTTCCTGACGTTCACCTTTTTTAACAGCCTGATGGGCGGAATCATTGCCTTCGGGGTGGTCTACAACACCATCCGGATTTCCCTCGCCGAGAAAGGTCGGGAGTTGGCTAGCCTGAGGGTGCTGGGGTACACCCATAATGAGGTTGCGCATATATTGTTGGGAGAGGTTGCGCTATTGCTGTTACTGGGCATTCCGCTCGGTTGGCTGATTGGCCAGGGTCTGGCGCTCATGATTGTTACTGCCATGCAAACCGAGCTGTACCGGGTGCCCCTGACCATAACCACCCAGACCCTTGGCATGTCCGCGCTGGTCGTGGTGGTATCGGCAATCGCTTCCGGGGTGATTGCCTGGTGGCGCCTGAAAGCGCTGGATCTGGTAGCAGTGTTGAAAACACGGGAATAGGTGCGGAAGCAACCAGGGAGTGAACTGAGGTCATGGCGAAAAAAGGGTTTGCGGGGAAATGGTTGTTCTGGGGCGTGTTTGTTCTGCTCGCCATTGCTGCAGTTGTGGTCACGATCCGGCCCGATCCGGTTTGGGTGGACCTGGCGCCGGTAACCCGTGGACCCATGGAAATCACCATCAAGGAAGAAGGAAAAACCCGGGTGCGGGACCGTTACGTGGTGTCTTCCCCGGTTGCCGGCTACTTACACAGGGTCTTGCTGGAAGTGGGGGATCCGGTTATTCCGGGAGAGCTGCTGACAGAGGTGGACCCCATGCCTGCCAGTACCCTCGACGCCCGCAGCCGGGCAGAAGCGGAGGCCAAGGTACAATCGGCCCGTTCAGCGCTTAATTCAACTCGTCAGAAAGTCGCAGCCGCTGAGGCGGAAGCAGATCTGGCCGTTCGGGAACTGGCCCGCCTGCAGGCTCTGAGTGATGACCATTTTGTTTCCGACGAGCGTTTGCAGCAGGCGAGGGCAGCTGCGGACAGGGCAAAGGCCATTCTGCGTTCCGCCCGCTTTGACGAGGAAGTAATGGCCCATGAACTGGCAGCGGCCAGAACCCGCCTTGAAGTGTCTGCTGCTCGGGCTAATGGCGACGGCGCAGTGGAGCGTGTGCCGGTCAGATCTCCGGTGAATGGCTCAGTCCTCGGCATAGCCCGGAAAAGTGAGGGTGTGATTCAGGCCGGTGAAGCCATTCTGGAACTGGGAGACCCCGGGGCGCTTGAGGTGGTTGTCGATGTGTTGAGCTTTGATGCCGTGAACCTCCGGCCCGGTATTGAGGCGCGCCTCACTGGATGGGGTGGCGGCACCCTGGATGCCGTTGTCCGACGGGTTGAGCCGGTGGGCTTCGAGGATGTGTCCGCCCTTGGAGTTGAGGAAAGACGGGTACAGGTCGTTGCGGACATTACCAGTCCTCCGGATGCGTGGCAGAGCCTGGGAGACGGCTACCGGGTGGATGCGGAGTTTCTGCTCTGGCGATCAGACAATGTTCTTCAGGTGCCGGAATCTGCCATCTTCGTCAGTGACGGCCAGCATCAAGTATTCCGCGTTGTCGATAACAGAGCGGTTCTCACAAACGTGTCGGTGGGACGTACAAACGGATTCCATACGGTGATTCAGGATGGTCTTGGTGAGGCAGACCGTGTGGTCCGGCATCCGGATCGCCAGCTGGAAGATGGCAGCCAGATCAGGGTTCGTTAATGGCCCGTATTGCCGGCCCCGTCCGTTGAAATGAGAGGACATATCACGTCTTGCTGGCTAGACTGACGGCAGAAAACAACAAAAAGGAGCCTTTCAAGGTGGACCGGTTCGACACTCTTATTATCGGTGGCCGCTATTTTGACGGTACTGGCGGCCCCTCACGCATAGCCCATGTTGGCGTCAAGGATGGGCGGGTTGCCAAGGTATTTGATGAACAGCCCGACACCAGCCTTGCGACGCGCACAATTGACGCCAGCGGTTGCTGGGTGACGCCCGGGTTTCTCGATACCCATACCCATTACGATGCCGAGTTGCTGGTAGCGCCGTCCCTGTCTGAGTCTGTGCGTCACGGTGTCACCACTGTGCTGATCGGCAGCTGTTCCCTGAGTATGGTCTGTTCCGATCCGGAGGACGCCTCAGATATTTTTACCCGGGTGGAAACTGTCCCGAGGGAAAAAGTGCTGCCCATTCTGAAACAGTACAAGTCCTGGCAGACCCCCAAAGAGTGGGTGGCGTTCATGGACCAGCATCCACTGGGGCCCAATGTCATCAGCTTTCTTGGTCACAGTGATCTGAGAACCGCCGTTATGGGGCTGCATCGCGCCACCGACCGGAGCGTGACTCCGACCACCGATGAACAGGAGCGGATGGAAGCCTTGCTGGAGGAGGCTTTGCAGGAAGGTTTTCTCGGACTTTCCACCATGTGCCTTAAATGGGACAAGGTGGACGGTGATCGGGAGTGGTCCAAGAGCCTGCCAAGCACCTACGCCCGCTGGCGGGAGGTCAGCCGTCTGAATGCACTTTTGCGCCGTTACGGGCGGGTGCACCAGGGCGCACCGAATGCGGCCAATCCGTTGCAGGTGACCCAGTACCTGAAAGAGACCCTGGGCTGGTTGAGAAAGCCCCTGAAAACAACCCTCATTGCGATGATCGACCTCAAGGGCAACCCCACGGTCAAACCGATGGCGAGTCTGGTCGGATGGCTGGCCAACAGCTTTGGTGGTAATTTTCGCTGGCAGCTGCTCCCGACAGCGTTCACGGTCTATGCCGATGGCATGGATATCGTGCTGTTCGAAGAATTCGGTGCCGGTGAAATGGCCCTGGATATACGGGATCAACTGGAGCGCAACGAACTTCTGAAGGACGAGCAATACCGTCGGAAATTCAGGAAATTCTACAAGGAAAAGCTTTCGCCCCGGGTGTGGCAGAGGGATTTCGGCGATGCCGTGATTCTCGATTGCCCGGATAAAAGCGTGGTCGGCCGCAATTTTGCCGAGCTTGCCGCTGACCGTGGCATCCATGTAGTCGATTTCTTTCTCGACATGGTGGTAGCCCATGGCCGTTCGCTGCGCTGGTTCACCACGGTAGGCAACCACAGAAAGGATCGGCTCAGGAAAATGGTCGCCAACCCCGGTGCCCTGATCACCTTTTCCGATGCCGGGGCGCACATCCGGAATATGGCCTTCTACAACCTGCCTCTAAGGTTTCTGAAGCTGGTTCACGAAAGCCATGGCGAGGGTGAGCCGGTCATGTCGCTGGAACGCGCTGTACACCGGCTGACCGGCGAACAGGCAGATTGGCTTGGTGTTGATGCCGGTCATATCAGAGTGGGGGACCGGGCCGATATAACGGTACTTGACCCCCGTGGCCTTGATCAGGATCTGGAGCAGGTTGAATGGGGCGAGATGGAAAACTTCGGACTGGAAAGAATGGTTAACCGGGTCCCTGGCTGTGTCAGAGAAGTGCTGATCAATGGCCGATCCGCGGTAACGGATGGTGAGGTGGAAGCTGCATTGGGCAGGGAATCTGGATACGGACACTTCCTGCGCGCCGGGGCGTCTGGATAACCACGGAAAAAAGGAAAGCTATGAACCAGCGATTTGCACCCGCAGTCTGGGTGGTGGTCTTTCTTGCTGTATTTGTCTGGTCTGCCATCGGGCCCACGGACCGGGCCACGTGGGTTCTGGAGGTGCTGCCTGCCGCCGTTGGTTTCGCAGCGGTTGTCTGGTGTTTCTTCCGTTATCCACTCACGCCGCTGGTTTATGTTTTGGTTCTGGTGCATGCCATCATCTTGATGGTTGGCGGGCACTATACCTATGCGGAAGTGCCTTTGTTCGACTGGTTTCGGGACTGGTTTGATTGGGAGCGCAATAATTACGACAAGCTGGGCCACCTGGCACAGGGGTTTATACCGGCAATGGTCGCCAGGGAAGTGGTCATTCGCTTCGACGTGTTCTCCAGTCGCCGCTGGGCGGCGTTTTTCATCGTCTGTTTCTGTCTGGCGGTAAGCGCCTTTTACGAGTTGATTGAATGGTGGGTGGCCTTGCTAAGTGACGAAGCCGCCGAGGCCTTTCTGGGCACACAGGGCTACGTCTGGGATACCCAGTCGGATATGGCCTGGGCCTTGTCCGGCGCCATTCTGGCCCTGATCCTGCTCGGGCGAGTTCATGATCGCCAGCTTCAGGCGCTCTGACGTTTCGCTCGCCTGCTGATGTTGAATGTCCGAATGGTGGATTAGAACCGTATGTCCGAAGAGCTCAAAGCTGACAACCAGGCCGAGGGGCTGCCCCGCAGCCAGGTCATCGGACTGATCCTCGGGGCAGCATTTCTGCTGGCAACCACCATACTCCCACCTCCGGAAACCATGGCCCCGGAAGCCTGGGCGGCGCTGGGGTTGATGCTGCTCATGGCTACCTGGTGGTCTACTGAAGCTATTCCGATTCCCGCCACTGCCTTGCTGCCAATCGTGCTGGTTCCCGCCCTCGGGCTTGGCACGGTTGCTGAGGCTACCGAGCCCTTTGCCAATCCGATCATTTTCCTGTTCCTGGGTGGCTTCACCCTCGGGCTTGCGATGCAGCGATGGAACCTGCATCGCCGGATCGCCCTGATGACGCTGAGGGCCGTTGGCAGTAAACCCCGACGGCAGATTGCCGGGTTCATGTTGGCAACCGCCTTTTTGAGCATGTGGGTCAGCAATACCGCAACAGCGATTATGATGCTGCCGATTGGTCTGTCGGTGGTGGCGATGATGGACAGCAATGACAATCCCGAGGGCATTCGGCGTTACGCCACAGCACTACTTCTGGCTATCGCCTATTCCGCCAGTATCGGTGGTATTGCCACACTTATCGGCACACCGCCAAATGCCTTGCTGGCGGCCTACCTGAGCGAAAACCAGGGTATTTCTGTGGGCTTTGCTCAATGGATGTTGCTGGGGGTTCCGGTAACGGTTGTCATGCTGGCGCTGGCCTGGTGGTGGCTGACCCGGCGTGACTTCGGGCTGGGCAGCTCCGGCGACGGTGGCAAGGCCATACGGGAGGAGCTTGACGCATTGGGGCCGCTGGGCAAGGGCGAAAAGCTGGTTGCCCTGGTGTTCCTGATCACCGCCGCCGCCTGGATATTCAGACCGCTGCTATCCGAGAATCTCATGCCCTGGTTGAGCGACACCGGCATTGCCATTGCAGCGGCTATTGCCATGTTCCTCATGCCCGTTAATACCCGTACCCGCGAATTCGTGCTCGACTGGGAGACCGCGAAGGGCATTCCCTGGGGTGTGCTGCTACTGTTCGGCGGAGGGCTGGCCATGGCCGGCGTGATCAGCAGTTCCGGTCTGGCAGAATGGATCGCCCAAAGCCTTGGCGTGGCCGGCGCCCTGCCAACCCTTGTCATGATTGTTCTGGTGGCGGGCATCATCATCTTCCTGACGGAAGTTACCAGCAATACCGCGACGGCGGCGGCGTTTCTGCCGTTGCTGGGGGCGTTGGCCCTGAGTCAGGGGGTGTCACCGCTACTGTTGACCGTGCCTGCCGCCATTGCGGCCAGCTGTGCCTTCATGATGCCGGTGGCTACGCCACCCAATGCCATCGTGTTCTCCAGTGGTCATATGCAGATCAGTGACATGATCAGAGCCGGGTTTGCTCTCAATCTGATGGGCATTGTCGTGGTGACACTGATTAGTTATCTGCTTCTTGGCGTGGTTTTCTCCATGCAGTCAGGGGTTGGCTAATCGCCCTGAATCTTGCTCAGCAGATCTTTGGCCAATTCGATGGCCTCTGAACGATGGCTGATGTTCTGTTTTTGATAAAGGCTGCGGATATGGGTCTTGACCGTTGTCGAGGCCACTTTCAGGTGCTCGGCAATCTGGTCATTGGAAAGACCAGCGTGTATCAGACTGAGGATCTGCCACTCCCTGCGGGTGAGGGGGGAGGTCCGGATCAGTTCCGGCACGTCCGGCCGGTCGATGATGTCCTGAATGATGGCCTCATCCAGCGAGATCCGGATGGCGCGGCTGAAGTCCCGTTGTTGCTGGGCCAGCTGAATCAGACGCTCCGCCCGCTGAAGTTCCATGCCTTCAATAGCTTCGTCGTTTATCAGCGCCTTGAGCAGAACAATCAGTTCCTTGCCCAACCGAAGGAAGCTGCCGACAGCACCGGTGGTACTCGCCAGTTCCAGTGCCGTTTTCATATGATCGAGAGCCTGTTCGCGCTCATCCAGTTGCCAGTAGAGGTAGGCGAGGGCAATGTGGTTGCGATTCAGATCTGTTTTCAGGCCAAATTCCCGCGCTACCGCGGTCAGTTCTTCCAGGAGCGGTCGGGCCAGTTCGTACTGGCCCAGGCTGATTAATGCCCGGGCCTGGTTGCGGCCATTGCACTGATTAAAATGGTTAGTGGCCTTTGCGGGCTCACAGAGTGGTGCAATCGTGAGCCAGCGCTGGATTGAGTCATGATCCCGAACGGCATCCCAGTACGACAGCATGGTGGCCTGGGCGTTGGCCACCCAGTCGAGGTGGTAGTCTTCGGCCGCCAGCATTTTCTGGATCTTGGCAATGTAGTCCGCACACAGGCTCTGCCGGCCCCGGGCCTGGGCGACCTTGGCCAGGGACGTGTAGCTCTGCACGTACCAGCGCTCCCCCTGCGCCTCAAGAATTTCGATGCCCTGAAGCGCGCAACGCTCGGCACTTTCCAGGTGGTGCCACTCCCACATGATCTGGCTGCGGATGCGAAACAGGAATTCCAGGATCGGCAGATGGTTCAGTTGGTTTTCTTCCGCGTATTGGAAAGCGCGCTCCTGAATGTTGTAGGCCTTTTGCAGGAGCCCCATGGCGACACTGATTTCGCTTTGCTGGCAGAGCGCCCAAATAACGTTCTGGTGGGCCTGATGGGCCCGGGCAAGATGCTCGGTGTCCTGCATGCGAGCCAGGGCTTCCTCAAGTTCTCCGCGCACAAACAGCGCTTCACCAATAACCGAGGCCGCGGCCACTCGGGATGTGGGCAGGTAACGCGCTTCCTGTTCGATGGCTTCCCGGGCAAGCGTCAGGGCGCGGTCGCCGTCACCATAATTCATGGCTACCTGGGCGCGGATGGCGCTGAACTCGCCATGAACGGCCCGCTGAGTGTCCTCGTTCATGGATGCCTGCAAACGGGCTTCCGCAGCTGATAACCAGTTTTCCACTTCATCAAACTTGTACTGGCCCTGGGCAACCCATGCCCTGAGCAGCGTCAGAGTGGGATCTTCCGCAATGATTTCCTGGGGCAGCGTATCGAGGCAGCGCTGCAACAGATGAAACTGACCCTCGGTAAAGAATTTTCGTCCGTGGATGGTCAGTACGCGGGTGATTCGCTCGGGATCTTCTGCGGCAATGGCATGTTTGGCAGCCTCTTCGGCATGGTCCAGCTCAAGCCAGGCATCGGCGGCCCGTTGATTCAGGTCTCTCTGGTTCTCACGGGTAGTACAAGTCAGGAGATGACGCAGATACACCGAGAACAGAGGGTGGTACCGGAACCAGAGCGCGGAATTATCCACGGGCGTTATGAATAGCCCCATGGACAGTAGGCTACTGAGCAGCGCCTGGCCGTCGGTATCGTCCATAACACGCATCACCATTCCCGCATTGAATCGGTCGAGAATGCTGGTACGCATGAGAAACCGCCGCTGCTGTTCGCTCAGGTCGTTTCCCACCAGCTCATCAAAGTAATCGAAGATATTCTGGTTTCCGTGTTCCAACTGATCGACAAACTCGGTGAATTCGACACTGGTTGCAGATGAAGCGGAAAGCAGCTGCAGGGCAGAAATCCAGCCTTCAACCCTTCGGACAGCCCGCTCAATATCCTCTCTCGCAATCTCGAACGGCAGCCGGCTCTGGAGATACTGCTGGGCTTCGTCCGCTTCAAAACCAAGGTCCCGGCTGGTGATTTCGGTCAGACGCCCCTGCATCCGGAGCTGGGCTACCCCCACAGGCGGCATGGTGCGGCTGATGAGAACCAGAGTCAGGTACCCAGGAAGATGCCGTAGAAGGAAGCGCAGCGCCTCGTGGATTTCGCCGTTGGTGATCAGGTGATAGTCATCAAGTACCAGATAGAGCGGCTCATCATCCTGGGGCAGACCGGCGAGCAGATCTGTCAGGAAGGATTCGAGGCTGTCATAGCCTTCTGTCTGAAGTCGTTCCAGTACCGGTTGGCAGCTCCCCTCGGTAACTCTGGCCAGTGCATTGGCCAGGTATCCGGCAAAGCGGCCCGGTGCGTTATCACTGGTTTCCAGACGGAACCAGGCCGAACGGGCCTCGAGACTTGCCAGTCGCTCGGCAATGGTGGTGGTTTTGCCATAGCCGGCCGGTGCATGAACCAGAAGCAGACTCACCGGCTCGAGGCCATGCAGCACATCGTTGAACTTCTCTCTTGGCAGCAGCGCGGGGGGTGACACCGGGCTCTGGTTCTTGGCAGTGATAAAGGTGATCTGTCCCGGATTCAGTGTTGTTGTCATCAGGATCTACATCAGGAAATTAAGTGTCTGGACTGGTGTTGATACCGGCTTTGTGCCGTTCCGTCAACTCCCGAGGCCTTCTCGGTCAGCGTCTTGAACCAGTTCTCAAATCCGCCCCGCAAGGCCCCTCCTGCAGCGACAGATTTGAGGCACAGTTATCTTTAAGGGCGCAGGCTTTTCGGTATCTTACCGTAACAACATGTAACCCGATTAATAACGTGGCCAATAAAAACAGGGACTTCGTCTGACATGCTGCTGGTGCTCGCTGGATCCATTCTTACATTCACCATGGTGCAGGAAGCGACCGTGGTGGAGCCTTTTGAGAAGGGCCAGATCGTCATCGAGCAGGATGTGGATTCGAGCCCGATAGAGCTACGGTCCGACGTCAGGGTCGAGCCGCTGGTTGAGCAGAAATTCCGGAATATCGTGCGTCAGGCCTATGACTACAGCTGCGGAAGCGCAGCGCTGACCACCGTGCTGAATTTCTACCTGGGCCGGACTTTGTCAGAACGACAGGTCATGGAGGGGTTGCTCCATTACGGCGAAAGCGAGCGCATTGTTGAGCGCCGCGCTTTTTCCATGCTCGACATGAAGCGACTGGTGACGGCACTCGGTTACCCGTCAGGTGGCTTCCGGGCCACCATTGATGACCTCAAGGACCTTGATCACCCGGCAATCGTGCCGATCCATCACGCGGGCTTCAAGCATTTCGTGGTGTTACGGACGATCCGGGACGGGCGCGCCTACCTGGCAGACCCGTCGGTCGGCAATATCTCCTTTACCCTCGCCCAGTTCGAGGAGAAATGGGACGACAACGTGCTCTTCATTGTCTTTCCAGGCAGTGACAAGCCACTGGACAACCTCGAGCTGAAGGAGGAGGACCTTCGCTTCGTGGATGACCAGACAATGACCCTTCTGGCGCTGGAACGGATACCGGCGTTTCACGAGTCCACCCAGAGGCGGATCCAGAATCTGCTGGAACGCCAGAAAAACAATCCCGACGGCAGTGTAGAAAACACCCGAAAGCAGTTGCACTACCGTCGTAACTAATTCGCCGGGCAATCCCCGGGTCAGGAACACTACAAATAAAATAAGGGAGTCAGGATGAATCGTTGGTTTGTGCGAGGTTTTATCCTTGTTTCCACGGCAGGTCTGCTTCCGGGCATGGCCCTGGCGCAGGAAGGGAGTGTGGACCAGGCGCGGGAAGCGCTGGCCAAACAGGAGGGAGACGAGGACGCTTCACAACAGCTTGAAGAAGTGTTCCAGGCTGCAGAGAAGAACTATTCTTTGCAGAAGAAAGGCTCCCACTCCCTGAATTATTCGTTCGACTATTCCTACACTGCGGACCAGCGACTGGACCTGGCCATCACCAATGGTTCAGTGAGAAACCTGGACGTCGTGCCGTCGGCAACTCACAGCTTTACCAATTCCTTTTCCTACGATTATGGCCTGTTGGATAACCTGACGGTGGGTACCCGTATTCCGCTGGTGGTTAAATACGATACCCAGGACGAGCTCAACGTTTATGATTTTGGCGATATCTCCTTCACCGGACGCTGGCAGCCATTTGCCTACGTTCCGGGCAAGATGTCGACCACTCTGTTCGGAACCCTGTCCACCAAGACCGGCGTCAGCCCCTACGAGATAGACATCAATGAGCAGCTGTCCACTGGCAGCGGCTATTACTCTATCGGGGGTGGGGCGAGTCTTTCGAAGGTTCTGGATCCGGTGGTGGTGTTTGGTTCAGTGAGTGCCACCTACAACCTGCCAGCTGAAGACCTTCAGCAGGTTCGGGGGGCACGTTTGCTGACCGAAGTGGACCCCGGTTTCGGGTTGTCCGGTTCCGCTGGCTTTGCCTACTCGCTTTCCTACGATATTTCACTGAGCATCTCGGCCCAGCTCAGCTACAGCGATGAAACCATTCTGACCTTCTCCAATGGCGATCAGGCCGTTGCCCAGGACCAGATGACGGGTTTTCTGAGCATGTCACTGGGTACCCGTGTCAGCGACACCACCATCGTCAACACCAGCCTGGGTATTGGCCTGACCGAGGATGCGCCGGACTTCTCCCTGGGGGTCTCCCTGCCCATTAACTTCTCCGGTCTTAAAGAGTGATTGGTGTCGTTGACGATCTACGGGAAGGGAAGGACTTCATGGGACAGAAAAGCCACAACCGTCAGATTCTCGCGGCCCTGATCGCCACGACCATCTCCTGTGGCGCACAGGCCCAGCTGGCGCAGAATTTAACCATTCATCCCAAGGCATTGGCTCTCGGTAACGCCGTGACCGCCGATCCGCCTGGGATCATGGCGATTCACTACAATCCTGCTGGCCTGACCAAACTGGACGGGCGTCAGCTGGAAGTGAACCTGATGAGCGTCTATCTGGACATTGACGCGGACTTCACCGCACCGGAAGGCTATGAGATCTTCGGCATTGACGGGCTGGAGATTGATCCTCAGACGGGGAAGCAGCGGGACCCGGTTGCCAATACCCACAGTCACACCAACAATGTGGCTCTGTATTTGCCAGGATACGGTATTCTGCGTGCGCCGCCCGGGCCGGCCCTTGCGCCTTCAGCGGGGATCAGCATCAATCCGCCTGGCTCCAAGCTGACCTTCGGTAATGCTTTTTACCTGCCGTTGGCGGCCGGTTTTTACCGCGACAAGGACGATCCAGGCCGTTACCAGCCCCAGGCCACGGCGCTGCAGCGCACCACCTATCTTTCACCGACGGTCGGTTACGAGATCAACGATGACTGGTCCGTAGGAGCAGGCATCCACCTGTCTCATATGGGCATCGCGGCGGACCAGTATATGCGCGCGCCCAACCTGCTGCTGGGGGTTGCTGAAGTTCTGCAGGACGCCTTCAACTGTGAGAGTGGCGATGAGCCCCTTCAGCCCTGGTTGGCGCTTTGTGGTGGTAACGTCGGCCCCTGGGATGACATTGGCGCCCTGAACATCAATGTCCAGGAAACCTTGTCCCCCACCTATGCTCTAGGTGTGATGTGGGAGCCGACGGACTGGTTCAGCTGGGGTGCAAGCTACACCTCGGAAGCCGAAATGAACATGAAGGGCACCTTCGAGATCCAGTACACCGAAGACTGGTCAGGCTTCTGGCAGAGCGTCAACGGATCCGTTCTGGGTGCTATCACCTCGGCGATCCTGAGTCTGCCATCCGGTGCGCCAAAGGAATCCGGTAATGTCAGTATGGATTTGGTGTACCCCCAGCATTTCCAGACCGGCATCAGTGTTGACGTGCACCCGAAACTGACCCTCAACGCCGACATTGGCTGGACCGATTACAAACAGTGGGATGCCTTCGTTTTCCGGTTTGACCGCAACCTGGAGTTTCTCAATGCGGCCCGGATCCTTTCACCGGACAATGCCACACCGAATACCCTGAGGCTGCCCCTGGGTTTCAAGAGCCAGTGGAACTGGGCGTTTGGTATGGAGTTTCATGCGTCTTCCCGTTTAGACCTGCGTGCCGGTGTGGAAATCCGGGATTCCGTTATCCCGGATGATCAGCGACAGGTAATGGCACCTTTCGGTGGCGCAAACCTTTACAGCATCGGCATGGGGTACCAGTGGGACAAGGACACCGAAATTGACATGAACCTCAGCTATCTTCACTCGATAGAGTCGATTCCCGCGGACACCAGCTGTAACGTAAACTGCGACAACATCACCAATATTATCTACAACCCTTATGCGGGCCTTGATATCAAGACATCGCTGAGGGTTGTCATGGCAGGTCTCAGTTTCCGGACCAAGTTCTGAGTGGTGCCAATAACCGAAGGGTAGTCATTCGCAGTGATAAACGGCTCTGTACGGAAATCAGCCTTGTGCCTTTCTCTGGCAGCACTTCTCGGAGGCTGTCAGATTGGTGGATCCACGGTGTCGGAACGGGAAGGCTATTTTACCTGGGTAGACGAGCAGGGAAGGGTGCGGTATTCCCCCATCGCCGAAACCGGGAACAAGGAGTCTGACAAGGACGCTCAAGAGCAGGGTGACCCGGGGGCTGCGGTGGAACCAGCGCAGTCAGATAATGCGGCTGACCCTGAGTCAGAGCTGCGAGAGGAAACCGAGTACACACTTGAAAACTACCCGGATGCCGGGGAGCTTGAAAAAAATGGTTACGTTCGGCCCGGAGAGCGGCAGCCCTATTTCACCTGGCGCGACGCCGAAGGTAATGTACGGGTCAGCTATTACCGGCCGGATACCCGCTCTGACCTTGAGAAAGGGCTGGTTGCGCCCCCTGTACAGATCACCGAAGCCAGCGTTTACCATGCGGGGCCCGATGGAGCAGACCAGACCCCGGTAGAGGGTTATGACCCGGACGCCTTCGCCATCCTCGGCATCGAGGCTCCAACCGATGACTTCTTTACCCGGTTTTCAGCCACCTGTTGCGATTCCATGGATGCCGCCAGTCGGCAAGAGTGGCAATCGGGACGAGAGTTTGGAGTCACTCTGTCGGACGGTTCAGTAACCCATCCGTTTCTCACGGGAACCAGCCCCTATCAACTGGTTGAGCTCCCGGATGCGGATAAGCACGCCAGTCTGGTTATACGCCTGCGCTCCTATGCAAAAGACGGCGTGTTCGTGCCCTCCCTGGTGTTTCTGGATGAGACGATGGCACCGTTAAGGCTGGTAACAGACCTGGTTATGGATTTCACCCCGGAGAACTGGCACCGGCGAGGCTACCTGGAAGCATGGGTTCCCGCGTTTCCGCGCCAGGGGGAGCGTTGGCTGGTCCTGTTTACCCGAGAGCAGGATCTGGAGGGCCAGACGGTTATGGAAACCGGCGATGGCCCCCGGAAAATCCCTCACATCAGGCGCGGTGAAATTGGCCTGATGCAGGTCGAGGAATGAGGTCTCAGTCCTCAGGTTTGCTTAGATCCAGCCACTGCTGGGACAGCCAGTAGAAGCTGCCGTCGCCTGCAGGGTGGGTGCAGTTGTAGCGGAATCGTCGGCTGTTGAAGGTTTCTGGTGCCTGCACCTCCACGTTGCCGTCAATCACGTTAAAGTCGATACGTCCCTGGCCGGAGGCAAAGCACGTCAGCCGGTCAGGATCAATGGGATCAGCGAGCGGGAACACCAGGGTGGGCGGATTCTCCGAGATCACGCCGTCTGGAAGTCTGCCGGTATCAACAGGGAAAGCTTTGCTGCGTAGTTTGTTTTCAAGACTCCCAAGTTGGCCATAGGCGTTCGCCATTGGAAAGCGAGGCAATCGGGTTTTCTCGGTTTGTTGGCCAATGGCGCCGGATTGCTGGCCAAAACCATACCAGCCGCGCTCGGCAACTTCTCGCTCCAGTGCTTCGTCAAATTCTCCGTAAGGATAGGCGAACATGGGCGCCGGCGCGTCCAGCTCCCGGGCGAGGGCCTTCTGGGCCGAATCAAGGCTGTTGGTAACCCGGGCCTGCCAGTCACTTTCGCTTTCCTTTGGCTTCCGGGCCAGGTGCCCATGGTCCGCGCTGTGATTTGCTATCGTTACGCCCGGACGTTCGGCCAACTCTCGAATCTGATCCCAGGTCATGTAGCCGTTTCGGCCAACCGCTTCGGTGTTTACAAAAATCGTGTAGGGATAGGCCTTGTCGGCCAGCAGCGGCGCCGCCGTATGGTAGACGGAGTCGTAGGCGTCATCGAAGGAAATAGCGATGCGACTACCTTGTCCATCGGTGCCAGCCAGCGTTGTTTCGGTGCCTTTCTGCAGATCTACAACTTCCAGCTGCAGATCCGAGATCATATCCAGTTGCCCTTCAAACAGAGACACAGATGTGCTGGTGGCAGGCGGTGTTGAATCACTGACATGATGATACTGCAGGACAACCAGGTCCGCGCGGGCTGAGATGGCCGTCGCCATAACAGCGACGGTCACGGAAAATTTCAGGAATACTTTGAACGGCATATCGTCTCCTGTGTTTCTGTTCTCCGGCCAGCTCGAACAGACCGGTCAGATGCTATGGCGGAAATGGGCTTTCAGTACCGCGAAGGCCTGATTGAGATGCTGAATGGTTTCGGTCTTGCCGCCGCGGTCAGGGTGGGCGTGCATCACTGCCCGGCGGAAACGCTTCTTGACCGTTGGAAAGTCCGTGGGAACAGACTTGAAGCCCAATGCTTCCGCTGCTTCCCTTGTTTCGGACTGGGCAGGTGCCTGGCCAGGGGCTCCTGCCCAGAAATCATTCATCATCTGTTGAATAGCTTCCTCTGGCAGGCGGTACTGAGAGAGGTCCAGATAGAAATGGCGAAGTGCGTCGACATTGTCGGGCACCCCCTCGCCACTGACCACAGTCTGCGCTTCGATACGTACGTTGAGAGGCGAAATCGTGAGGCTCTCGCCGGCCTCGGACAACTGGTCCCGGAGACGGTAAAGTACATGGAACAACAGAAAATGAACCGGGTAGAGCTTTTCCGGTTCGCTGAAAACAACGTCTCCAAGCAGTTCCCATGGCGGTTTCTGAAGCGCCTTGATCAGCGATAATTCGTTCATGCCTGCCGGTGCCGACCTGAGTTCGTGCTCAACGGCTACCAGCAGGTGCTGAATCTGCTGCTCCAGGCAGTCATCTTCATTCTCTGCTCCGGGATAAGAGGCATTTATCGGGGAATGGCTGTCTGTCATAGAGCCCATGGTAGGCCACTCCCGGCTATCAGGGAAGTGCAGCCAGCCCGGGAAGGCCGCCCATGAACAGAGCGCTCGAAAACCGGGTTGCGGTCAACGCTTCAGTATCCGCCGACTCCGGGTTGCTGTGGGCGCGTCTTGCGAGAGTCAGGCTGGTCTCGTAGGCGACGCCGAAAAAAGCGGCACACAGGTATTCGTGATCGATCCGGGGAAGCAGTCCTCGCTCCATCGCCTCGCGGACATCGTCCTCCAGGGATAGCATGGTCAAACCGAGAATATCCGAACCGAACAGTTCCCGAAGCGCACGATCATTGCGATGCGCCAGCTCATAAACCAGTGGATCCCTGGCGGTCGCGGTGAAAAGGGCCAGATAGGCATAGTGGATGAAATCCTCGGTGGTATTTGCCGAGCGCCGATGGCGGGTGAGATTGTCGTTCAGGTTGGTCAGGAAGTCGGTGAGCAGGGCGGCAAAGATATCTTGTTTGCTGGAAAAATAATTGTAGAAAGTGCCGGCGGCAAGGCCCGTACGGCGTACGATGTCGCGGATGGTCGAGTTTTCGTACCCCCGTTCTCGAAAGCACTCCCGGGCGGCATGCAGGATCGCCCTGCGGTTCCGGATCCGGTTTTGTTCCCGTTTGCCCGCGACCTCTTCACTCGATTGCAACATATCCATGTCGGTATCCTGTCCCTGAATCCATGTGACGCGTATAATCCCACGTCCACTTGCCTTATGAACGTAGTTGGTATGTCCGAAGCAATGATCGCCAGTTCCGAACAGTCCCTCAACCCAGAGCGGGAGCGCCGCCAGAAACTGGAGTTGAACAAGCTGCAGAAACGTCTGCGCCGCGAAGTCGGGCAGGCGATTGCCGATTTCTCGATGATTGAAGCCGGCGACAAAGTCATGTGCTGCCTCAGCGGTGGCAAAGACTCCTACGCCATGCTCGATATTCTGCTCAACCTGCAGAAGAGCGCCCCGGTTTCGTTCGAGCTGATTGCCGTCAACCTTGACCAGAAGCAACCCGGCTTTCCGGAGGAGGTATTGCCCGAATATCTGTCCTCCATGGACATCGAGTATCACATCATCGAGAAGGACACCTACAGTATTGTTAAGGAAAAAGTCCCTGAAGGGAAGACTACCTGCGGTCTGTGTAGCCGGCTACGCCGCGGAATTCTCTATAATTTTGCGGAGGAGCACGGGGTTACCAAGATAGCCCTGGGCCATCATCGGGACGATCTGCTGGAAACCCTTTTCCTGAATATGTTCTACGGAGGCAAGCTGAAGTCCATGCCTCCGGTTTTGCACAGTGACGATGGCCGCAACACGGTTATCCGGCCGCTGGCGTACAGCCGGGAAAAAGATATAGCCCGTTATGCGGGTCTTCGGGAGTTCCCCATCATCCCGTGCAATCTGTGTGGTTCCCAGGAGAATCTTCAGCGCCAGGTGATCAAGGACATGTTCCAGACCTGGGATAAACAGCACCCCGGTCGGCTGGAGACCATGTTCCGCGCCATGTGCAATGTGGAACCCTCGCACCTGGCGGATACCAATCTCTTCGATTTCAAGGAAGGCAAGCGCCTCGGGGGCAAGCGCCAGGCCGTTCAGACGGCGGAACCTGAGGCACAAACGGACTTCGGGCGTCTGGATGTACTGAATATCTAGCCGGTTAGTGTCCGGCGAGATGCAGGAAAGGCAGTGTCCAGAGGCCGAACAGGATAAGCAGGCCGCCAGTGACTTTCCGGAACAACTGGTGGCTCTGCAAGCCGCGGATCCAGTTGGCCGCGAACCCTGTGGCCAGCATGGAGGGCAGGGTGCCAAGCCCGAAAAACAGCATGGTGAGGGCGGCAGAGCCCACCGTTGGCTGCAATGCCGCCCAACCCAATGTGCTGTAAACCAACCCGCAGGGCAGCCAGCCCCAGAGCGCACCAAGCGCAAGTGCCTGTCCGCCGTGATTCACGGGCAGGAAGCGACGGGTCAGGGGTGAAAGGCGTGCCCAGACTGGAGCACCGATCCGCTCCACGTAGCGAATCCCTTGCCACCACTGTCCCATGGACAACCCCATAAAGATCAGCAGAATCCCCGCCAGGGTCCGAAGCACAAGGCCCGCAGCCGCCCATTGGCTGGCGGCCGAAGTACTGGCCAGCGCAACCAGTGTGGCGATCAGCACATAGCTCCCGATGCGCCCGAAGTTGAAGGCCAGAAGCATTACCGTTTGCCGGAAACGGAACCCCCGGCCCACCGGCAAGGCCATGGAGAGGGAAGCGCTGATGCCGCCGCACATGCCAAGGCAGTGTGTGCTGCCGAGCAGTCCGATCAGGAAGGCACTCGGGTAACTGAGGTAGAGTTCCGGATTCATCCTTGCTGGGACTTATCCTCATCCGGAGTGGCGGTCTTGCTGACATCAGCTGTCTGCTCCGAGGTTTGTTCCTCTGCAGCCGGTTTATCGGTGCGAGCGTCGTCCGGGATCATGTCCTTGTCATCATCGTAGAGTATCCGGTGGGCAGGGCCTTCGAGATCGTCGTACTGACCGTTCTTGACCGCCCACGAAAACAGAACGATGCCCAGGGCCACCAGGATGAGCATCACCGGTACCAGGAACATTACGATTTGCACGGTGAAACCTCGCAGAAATGAGTATAAGGCTACGGTATCAGGACAGGGCCTGGGCGCCAACCGCCGGATTGTGCTGACTCGGTTGAGGTGGTGCCTTGCCGAGTCTCAGCGCATTTAACACAACCACAAGGGAACTGAGGGACATGCCAATCGCTGCCAGCCAGGGGGGCACCATGCCTGCCGCCGCGAGGGGCAACGCGCAGACATTGTAGGCAAGTGCCCACCAGAGATTCTGCCTGATGATGCGCCGTGTCTGACGGCTTGCTTTCAGGGCCTCGACCAGTTGCAGTAGCTGGCCGTTCAACAAAACCGCATCGGCCTTCAGTTGTGTCAGGTCTGCGGCTGTGCCCATGGCAACCGAGATTCCGGCACCGGCCATGGAGGGCAGATCGTTCAGCCCGTCGCCAACCATCATGATATGCCGGCCTTCGGATTCCAACTTCTGCAGCACTTCCAGCTTTTCTTCCGGAGAGGCCTGTCCGATCGCTTCATCAATGCCCAGCATGCCAGCTACCTGCTCAACATGCCCGGAGCGGTCCCCGCTCAGCAGAACAGTGCGAATGCCAGCTTCCTGAAGAGACTTGATGGCCGCTCGGGCGTCATCCCTGGGTTGGTCGTCGAGCCTGAAGCCGGCCAGCCATTCATGGTCTGAGGCAAGCCAGATCTCCATTCCCTGATGATGTTCTACCTGTGGGGCTGGCGCAGAGGTGTGCCTCTCTACAAACCCCCGGTGACCGATAAAAAGTCGCATGCCCCCAAACTGCCCCGAAAGTCCCCCGCCCACATGATTTTCCACATGTTCAACAGCAGCAGTGGTTCGCCGATGAAATACTTTGGCAATCGGATGCTCGGAATACTTCTCGAGGCCGGCTGCAAGCTTCAGGCAGGTCTCTTCATCCATACTGCCGACAACATTTGTACCAGTGAGACTGAGTTCTCCGCGGGTTAATGTTCCGGTTTTGTCGAACACCACGGTATCAATGGTGTTCATCGATTCCAGGGTATGGCCCCGGGTAGGCAGGAACCCAAGGCGGCGAAGCCTGACTGTCGCCGATGTGATGGCCGTCGGTGTTGCCAGCGATAGAGCGCAGGGGCAGGTTACCACCAGCACCGACAGGGTAATGTCGAAGGCATTGTCGGCGCCGGCCAGCCACCAGCCTATCCAGACCACCGGTGCCAGTATCAGCACCCGTCCGACAAATTTCCCTGCCATCCGGTCGGCCATCATCGCGACCTGGGGCTTTTCGGACTGCACCCGGTCCAACACCCGGAGAATGCCTGAAAGCCGGGTTTGTGCGCCTGCCTTCACCACCCGGACGTCGAGCGGATTCTCGCCGTTTACACTGCCGGCATGAACGGTGTCCCCGGGGTGGCGGGTTTCTGGCAGATACTCGCCCGTCAATGCGGCCTCGTTCAGGGTGGACTCTCCCCGCACGATCTCTCCATCTACCGGGAGAGTCTCACCGGGGCGAACCCGAACGATATCGCCGGGTCGGATCTGGTGGGCCGGAACAATGTCCGTATCCTCACCGTTCACTAATGTGGCAACGGTGGGCTGGAACCCTGCAAGGGCGTTACCGGTCAGCCCAGCGCGGTAGCGGGCCTGCACTTCGATATAACGACCCAGCAGCAGGAAGAAGGTAAACATGCACACGGACTCGAAGTAGACTTCGTCCCCGCCAACTATGGTTACCCAGGCACTGGCGAGGTAGGCCAGCCCGATTGCAATGGCAACCGGCACATCCATGGTCAAGTGTCGGCTCTGGATATCCCGGCGGGCGTTACGGAAAAAGGGGGCGGCACTATAGACAACCACAGGGGTGGCCACCAGCAGGCTGAACCAGCGGAAAAAGCTGACAAATTCCGGTGACAGATCGTTGACCAGCTCGAAGTACAGGGGAAATGCCAGCATCATGCTCTGGAAGGAGCCTATGCCTGCGATGGCGACCCTGATAAGCATGGACCGGTGCTCGGCCTTGAGGGCCTGTTCCGCCTCGTCTGCCTGATAGGGGCGGGCGGTGTAGCCAAGCTCGTGGATGGCAATCAGAAGGTCGCTCAAAGGCGCCTGATCCTGGGACCAGACCAGGCGGGCACGTTGTGTGGTGTGATTCACCGAAAAGGACACGACACCCGGCTGTTGCTTCATGTGGTTTTCAAGCAGCCAGATACAGGCCGCACAGGTGATACCACCGATCAGCAACTGAGCTTCCTGCGCGCCTTTAACCGGGACAACAAAGGTTTCCTGAACCAGGGGATGGTCAAGTTCTCTCAGGCGATTCACTTCGGCGGTCGTCAGTTGCTTCGGTGTGACCGCCGGTTTGGTCCGAAAATCGTAAAAACCGGTCAGGCCCTCACTATGGATGGTCTGGCAAACCGCCTTGCAGCCCTGACAGCAGAAGTGACGAGTTGTGCCATCGAGCTCAAGGGTAATGGGCGGCTCACCGTCTGCCGGTTCACCGCAGTGGAAACAATTCAGGCTGGTCAACCTTGGGCAGACTCCCCGGCCTTGACCGTTATGCCGCTTTCAGAGGGTAACCAGGCTTCGCCCTTGAGACGCCATTCGTTGGCCGGGCCGCGGAGGTCATAGTACCAGCGGCCGTCGATGTCGTTGTGGAGCTTGCCGGCAAAGCGTCCTGGGGCAACCTGCTGGAACTGGATCGTACGGTCCTTGTCGGACAGCGTTGGATGGAACAGATTGAGAATCAGATAGGGGAAGTCTGCCGGGCCGTCAACGGTATTCAGGTCCACGGTGATGTTCCGGTTCTGGAAATCGATCTGGGCTTCCATTCCCAGGTCCACCGCTTTCTGGTCGCGGGCGATGGACATATTGATACCCCGTCCTTCCTTGGACCAGTCGTCGGTAACCATCGCATTTTCAGTGTTGATCGCGATGGTGATTGCGACGGCGCAGTAAATGATGGATGCGCCCGGAAATATCAGCAGGAACCAGAACCAGGGCTGGCGGTACCAGGGTGCTACGGGTGTTTCAGTTGTCATAACTCAGTGTCTCGTATAAACGGTCAGGTCCGCGCGATCGGAAATCAGCGCGTTGGACCGACAAATCGGCTTTCAGTTTCAAGACTCAGCGAAGAATCTGTCTCGGACTGGGCTCTGAACAGGATCTCGTTGTTGGATTCAGTAATGGATTCCGGAGGCACGTCGACAACGGTCGGCAGTGAGCGGTTTTCACCACTTTCAACGGTTACCGAGGTATCAGTCAGGATCCGGATCCCCTCCAGGCCAGTCACTGCCACAGTGAAGGTCTGGGGAACCTCTGTCATATTGGCAATTTTCAGCGTGTAGGAGTTCTCAATTCGCCCTTCGCCATTGAAGCTGTATAGGGCGCCGCGATCCCGAAGGGCGTCCATCTGGGCCGGTACTCGCGTGGCGATTGTGAAGATGATCGCCGCAATCATCAACGAGAGGACCGCTCCATAGCCAAAGGTTCGTGGCCGCAGGAGCTTCGAGGTCTTGCCTTCCAGTTCATTCTCTGTGGTGTAACGGATGAGCCCCTTTGGGTAATTCATCTTGTCCATGATCTCATCACAGGCATCAATACACAGTGCGCAGCCAATACATTCGTACTGAAGCCCGTCCCTGATATCAATGCCCGTTGGACATACCTGGACACACTGGCCGCAGTCGATGCAGTCGCCCAGCCCGGCCTCCGCCGGATCCACGCCTTTTTTACGGCCACCCCGTGGCTCGCCCCGGTTGGGATCGTAGGAGACCACACGGGTGTTGGGATCAAACATGACCGACTGGAAGCGGGCATAGGGGCACATATACAGACAAACCTGCTCGCGCATCCATCCCGCGTTGAGATAGGTGGCAACGGTAAAGAAGGCAACCCAGAAATAGGCCCAGCCATTGGCCTGCAAGGTGAACAGGTCTGCGATCAGTTCCCGGATCGGGTAGAAGTAGCCGACAAAGGTGAGGCCGGTAGCCAGGGCGATCAGGAGCCAGACCCCATGCTTGGCGGACTTCTTGGCGATCTTGTTTGCCGAGCTGGGAGCTTTGTCCAGCTTCATCCGCTTGTTCCGGCTGCCTTCGATGCGCTCTTCAACCCACATGAAAATGAAGGTCCAGACAGTCTGGGGGCAGGTGTAGCCACACCAGACCCGGCCAAATAGCGTGGTAATGAAGAACAGGCCAAAGGCACAAATAATCAGCATTCCCGAGAGCAGGATGAAATCTTTCGGGTAAAAGGTGGCCCCGTACAAATGAAACTCACGGGCAGGCAGGTCAAAATGAATCAGTGGCTGTCCGTCCAGGGTGAACCAGACAAAGGCAAAGTACATGCCCATCAGCAGTGTCAGGCTGACATTACGAATGCGCTGAAAGAAGCCTTTGACTTCCTTGACGTAAATCTTCTTGCGGCTGGCGTATAGCTCGACGGTTCCGGATTTATTGTTGTTGTCGGAGGGGTCAGAGGATGGGTCAACCTGTTTGACCGGAATCTCACTGCTCATCGTTACCTCCAGAAAAATGGTGATGCGGGGCAACAGGCTTTTAGGCTGCTGATCTTTTCAAGCCTGTGCCCGCAGTGCAGACACAGGGTTGAAAAGACCGGGCCGGGGATTGCCCCCGGCCGGCTGACTCAGTTCGAGAGGCTATAGACGTAAGCCGCGAGAATCTGAATCTGATCGTCGGAAAGCAGACGATCCTGGGCAGGCATCTGGTTCTGGCGACCGTTCATGACGGTCTCCTTGATCCACTCGTAGGTTGATCCATAGAGCCAGGTATTGTCGGTCAGGTTGGGCGCGCCCATAGCCTGCATACCTTTACCCTCAGGGCCGTGACAAGCCACACAAGCCTGTGCGAAGACCTGTTCGCCTGCCTTGGCAGCTTCGGCGTCTTTTTCCCGACCACTGAAGCTAAGAACATAGTTCACAACCTGGTCTACCTGCTCGTTGGTCATGCCGGGCATGGTGCCTTTGGCGGGCATGTTACCCATACGACCATTGTGCAGGGTTTCCAGGATTGCTTCAGGCGTTCCGCCCCACAGCCAGTCGTCGTCAGTCAGGTTGGGGAAGCCAACCTGGCCACGAGCAGCGGAGCCGTGGCAGACCGCACAATTGTTGGCAAACAGACGCTGACCGATTTTCATCGCGTCGTCGTTCTCGGCCAGCTCGGGAACCGGAGTCTGGCCGTACTGGGCGTAAATCTCACCGTATTTCTCTTCGGCTTCAGCAACTTCGGCTTCCCACTGGTTGACCGCGGTCCAGCCAAGGAGACCTTTCCAGTTGCCAAGACCCGGGTACAGCGCCAGATAGCCGAGTGCGAAAATACAGGTAGCCAGGAACAGATAGAACCACCACTTGGGCAGTGGGTTATCGTATTCCTCAATGCCATCAAAGGAATGGCCCATGGTGCGGTCGGTTTCGGTATCGGTCGTCTGGCTCTTGCGGGTTGCCCAAAGCAGCCACCAGCAGCCGAAAACGGTACCGAGCACGATCACACTGATCCAGATGCTCCAAAAGGTACTCATTCTTTTTTCTCCGTTTTTTCCTGTTCGAGCGTACGCTTTTCCACGTCGTCATCGTCGAAGGGCAGGTGAGCTGCCTCGTCGTTGGCCTTCTTGCGGTGGGCGCTGTAGGCCCACCAGACGATTCCAAGGAAAACCGCCATTACCAGAAGTGTGTGAATGCCGCGTAACTCATTAATATCCATGGGTTCACCGTTTGTCTGAAATCACTGTACCCAGCTGTTGCAGGTAAGCGACCAGAGCCTCGATTTCGAATTTGCCTTCTACCTGGGCAGAAGCCTCTGCAATCTGCTCATCGGTATAGGGCACGCCCAGCGTCTGGAGGGTCTCCATCTTCGCGGCGGTCTTGGTGTGATCTACCCGGTCTTCGAACAGCCACGGGAAGGCCGGCATGTTCGACTCGGGTACAACGCTGCGCGGATCATAAAGATGCTGGCGCTGCCAGGCATCAGAATAACGACCACCTACGCGGGCCAGATCCGGGCCGGTGCGCTTGGAACCCCACAGGAACGGACGGTCGTACACGAACTCGCCCGCAACGGAGTAGTGACCATACCGCTCGGTCTCCGCCCGAAACGGGCGGATCTGCTGGGTATGGCACACATGGCAGCCTTCACGGATGTAGATGTCCCGGCCTTCCAGCTCAAGTGCCGACAGGGGTTCGAGGCCCTCAACCGGCTCATTGGTTTCTTTCAGGAAGAACAGGGGCACTACCTCGGCAAGAAAACCACCGCTGATGGTCAGGACAATCAGTACGATCATCAGACCAAGGTTCTTTTCAACTATTTCGTGTTTCATCTGATCTCTCTCCCGTTACGCCGGCTGTGTTGCCGCGTTGTCCTGCGCAACCGCATCTTTCTGGCGAACAGTCATGTACACGTTGTAAGCCATGATGAGCATGCCGGACAGGAAGATTACGCCACCAAGGAAGCGGACAAAGTAGCCCGGGTAGGAGGCCTCCAGTGCTTCAACAAAGCTGTAGGTCAGGGTGCCGTCCTGGTTGACCGCACGCCACATCAGGCCTTGCATGATGCCGTTTACCCACATGGCAACGATGTACAGCACGGTGCCGACCGTCGCGAGCCAGAAATGCGCGTTGATCAGGGCGGTGCTGAACATGGCCTGGACGCCCCACAGCTTGGGAATCAGGTGGTAAACCGCGCCGATACTGATCATGGCAACCCAGCCAAGGGCGCCGGAGTGAACGTGGCCGATGGTCCAGTCAGTGTTGTGGGAAAGCGCGTTCACAGTCTTGATGGACATCATCGGACCTTCGAAGGTGGACATGCCGTAGAAGGACAGGGAAACCACCAGGAAGCGCAGAATGGGGTCAGTGCGCAGCTTATGCCATGCGCCCGAGAGGGTCATCATGCCGTTGATCATGCCGCCCCAGGACGGTGCAAGCAGAATCAGGGACATGACCATGCCTGCGGTCTGCGCCCAGTCCGGCAGGGCAGAGTAGTGCAGGTGGTGGCCGCCGGCCCATACGTAGGTTGCGATCAGGGCCCAGAAGTGGACGATCGATAGACGATAGGAGTAAACGGGACGGTTGGCCTGCTTGGGAACGAAATAGTACATCATACCCAGGAAGCCGGCGGTGAGGAAGAAGCCTACCGCGTTGTGGCCGTACCACCATTGCATCATGGCGTCAGTGACGCCCGCGTAGGCGGAGTAGGACTTGAAAGCACTGGCGGGCAGCGCCATGTTGTTACCAATGTGCAGGCAGGCAACGGTAATGATAAAGGCACCGTAGAACCAGTTAGCCACATAGATATGCGGGGTAGCCCGTTTCATGACGGTTCCGAAGAACACCAGAGCATACGTCACCCAGACGATGGCAATGGCGATATCGATAGGCCACTCCAGTTCGGCATATTCCTTTGAAGAGGTAAGGCCGAGCGGCAGGGTAATAGCTGCCGAGACAATGATCGCTTGCCAGCCCCAGAAAGTGAACGACGCCAGGCTATCGGAAATCAGACGGGCCTGACAGGTGCGTTGCACCACGTAGTAGGAGGTAGCGAACAGGGCACTTCCACCAAAGCCGAAAATAACGGCGTTGGTATGCAGCGGCCTGAGGCGGCCGAAGTGGGTAAAGGGCAGGTCGAGGTTGAGGGACGGCCAGACCAGCTGTGCTGCAATCAGCACACCCAGCGCCATACCTACAATACCCCATACCACTGTCATGATGGCGAACTGTCTCACCACCTTGTAGTTGTATGTCAGGTTTGCATTTACTGTGCTCATAGCCTTACCAATGGGTTTAAAGTGGGGAAATATGCGGGCGCAAGTATGGAGAAACGATTAGCTGTTTGCAATGACTCAGGTCAACTCCTGACATCCGTCAAATGCGCCGAAATCAGCAACATGGCTTCCTTTTCAGTGCCGTTCTTGGAGTTGTTTCAGCGCAGGGAATGTGTGTTGCCTGAGTGCAATGATAGTCGCTTAATTGGATGAGGTGAATTCCGTGGAGTTGATTAAGACCAAAGGCTGTGAAAGTCATTCGGAAGTCGTACTGATTCTGGCGCACGGTGCGGGTGCGCCGGCCGACTCGCCGTTCATGGAAGAGCTGTCTGTGGCGCTTGAGCGTGAGGGTATTGGAACGGTTCGTTTTGAGTTCCCCTACATGCAGAAACGACGCCTGGATGGAAAGAAACGTCCGCCCGACCGGGAGCCGGTATTGCTGGAGTATTTTTCCGGGGTAATTGACCAGATTCGCGCAGAGCTTGGGAGCAAAAGCATGATCCTGGTCGGAGGCAAGTCCATGGGCGGCCGCATGGCGAGCATACTGGCCAGCCGTCGGGATGGCATTGATGGGGTCGTCTGTTTTGGTTATCCGTTCCATCCGCCGGGGAAAATGGACCGTTGGCGAACCGCACACTTCCCCGATCTGAACTGCCCGATGCTGGTGCTACAGGGAACAAGAGACCCGTTTGGCAAGCCGGCCGAAATGACCGGCCGTGAAAGGGAGCTGGACGGCATCAACTTGCGCTGGCTGGAAGGTGGCAATCACGATTTACAGACACTGAAAAGCCAGGCACAGACACAAAGTGAACTGATCTCCTCGGCTGCCCGGGAAACCCGGATCTTCGTGGATGAGCGGCTTCAAGCGTGATCTTTACTCCACTTCAATAGCTTCAGATAGCTGAGCGCGGTTGCGGCCTTTGCTTTTCGCGCGGTACAGCGCTTCATCTGCTCTCTCGAACAGCTGGTTCTGAGTCTCGCCGGGGTTGAGTGATGCGATGCCGGCGCTCAGAGTCATTCTTACCTCGGTACCATCCGGCGACAAAAGCGGGGTACTGGCGATATCCTCAAGCAGTGCCGTACAGACGTTCAGGGCGCCTGAGGCATCGGTTCCCGGTAGCAGCAGCGCAAACTCTTCACCGCCGAAGCGGATAGCTACATCCCTCGGGCGCTTTACATGTCGGGTAAGCATTTCGGCGATGAACTGAAGACAGGTGTCCCCGAAACCGTGGCCCCAGGTGTCGTTAATGTTCTTGAAATGGTCGGCGTCTACCAGAGCCAGAGTCAGTGGTTGGGAGGTTCGACGGGCTTCGGCGCACAGCTCGGGGAAAATGTTATTCAGGTGCCTTCTGTTATGCAGGCCTGTGAGGGCGTCGTTCAGACTCATCGTCGATAACTTCCGGTTGGCCTTTTCCAGTTCCCTCATGGTGTTTCTGAGCTGTGCAGTGCGCTCGTGCACTTTGAATTCGAGCTCTGTCCTTGCACTGTGTTCCACATCCAGAAGTTTCTGGTTGAGCAGGCGCCATCGCTGCACCATGGCATAGTTCAGCAGGATCACCTGACCACCCACCGCCGATTGCATCAGTGCTTCCCGCGCCAGGAAGTCGGTGAGGTAGCCGAAGGCCGCAAGAGCATATATCAGGCCGCCAACGAGCATGATCAGCCACGCCAGCAGGTACCAGATGGCTGGTTGATAGCCCTGCCTCCACCGGACCGCCGCAATAATGAACAGGCTCGAAATAACCGTCATCGCCAGAACCGTGTTGAGCAGAATGGTCTTGTTGTAGGGCAGGATCAGTGTCAGCGCCAGGAACCCGATGCAGAACCAGGCCTGACCTTTGAGCACGGTCTCCGAGATGGTTCCCCGGCCCACTTCCAGGAACGACCGGCCAAAAAGTATCATGGCTAAGGCGCAAAGTGACAAAGACAGAGGAATGGACGTATTGGCAAAGCTGGCATTGTCTGGCCAGAAGTACTGGTTGGCGAATCCGCCCATGGCGAACAAAAAGAGCCCTAGTGCCGCAAGGTAGAACGCATTATAGAAGTAATAACCGGTTCCGGAGCTGAAGAAGAGCAGCAGGTTGAAGACCGCGAATACCAGCAGGGCTCCATAGAAAAGCCCGTGAGTCAGTGTCAGGTGATTGCTGCGGGCAATCACTTCTGCCGCAGTTTCAAAACTGAGCGGCACGTTCAGCGCGCCATTGCTATGGATCCGGATCGTTAAAGACCGGGTCTCGCCGCCATCCAGTGTGACGGGTAGCAGAAAGTACCGGTAGTCTACCGCCCGGGATGCAAAAGGACGCTGATCACCGGTAACCAGTGTCTCTGTAGTATCATCCCCGGTTTGCCAGAATGTAACTTCGTCCAGCAGGGGGTAGTTGACTTTCAGGTACCAGCCGGCACGTTCAGTCCCGGAGTTTCTGACGTGCAGATGGGCCCAGTAAACGGATTTGGTATGGCTGAACACCAGGTCCCGCCCGTTTGCCGGCGTCCACTCCAGATCCTCCGGAAGCTGTTCCGGATCTGTCGCCGTATGGCCAGGCGCGCCCGGCGGGGCGCTGTAATAGCAAACATATTGCATCAGGGAAGCGCGGGCGGCAGGATCGGTTGCCTCGAGTGTGGGGCAGCCGGACGGGACGGATCCTTCGTCTGGCAACGCCAGGGCAGGGACCAGCAAAAGGCTGAGAATGGCAATCAAGCGCAAAACGGACGTCATTCATGGCTTCCCGCGGTTATCAGAGCGGGAAGTGTAGCCAGAGAGGACAATCTGCGCTGTTAAACAGATTCAACTTTTACGGGTTGGTCTCCAACCCTGTTTCGGGAAATGCATGGAACAGATTCTAGTGTTTTGCCGGCCCGGATTTGAAACCGAAGCCGGCCGTGAAATAACCGACTCCGCCGCGGAACGGGGTATCTTCGGCTATTTCGAGCCTGTTAAAGATCAGGGGCTGGTGCGTTTCTACCCGGCTGCGCCTGAAACTCCGGATGATCTGATGGCGCGCGTCGCCCTCGATGATCTGGTTTTCGTCCGTGACTGGATGGTGGTGCTGGGGGAATTCAGTCTCCCGGAAGCGGACCGTGTTGGTGCCGTGATAGCAGGGCTCAGGGGCCTCGGGCGCGGTTACCCCGGTTGCGCGCGGCTGGAAGTCCGGTTGTCGGAAAATAACGCGGATGGTGATCTTGGTAACTTTGCCCGAAAGTGGGTATCGCCTCTCTCCCGGGGCTTGCGAGGAGCTGGCCTGCTCAAGGCCGACCAGAATGCTTCGGCCCCGGCCCGCCTCGAGGTGTTCCTGCCGGATTTCGCCTCGGTGGTTGTCGGTTTCAGTCTGGCGGATAACCGCGCCCGGTATGTCGGTGGTATACCGCGACTTCGGTTGCCAGCTTCAGCGCCCAGCCGGTCCGCCCTGAAACTTGAGGAAGCCTGGAAGGTCTTTCTGCCACCTGATCAGGAACTGGACTACCTTGGTGGCGGCAAAAAAGCCGCTGATCTGGGAGCCGCCCCCGGAGGCTGGACCTGGCAGCTTGTGCGCCAGGGCATGATGGTAACCGCCGTTGATAACGGCCCCATGAACGCCGAGCTGATGGCGTCGGGGCAGGTGGAGCATGTGGAAGCGGATGGCTATGGCTGGCGCCCCAAACGGGGTATCGACTGGATGGTTTGCGATATTGTGGATCAGCCCAGGAAAACCGCAAAGCTGGCTGTTACCTGGCTTGCTGAGGGCCTTTGTCGTTACACGGTATTCAATCTCAAGTTGCCGATGAAAAAGCGGTACGACGAGTGGTTGATCTGTCGGGACATTCTCGTCAATGGCCTGAGTGCGGCGGGCATCGGCTTTCGTCTCAAGGCCCGCCACTTGTATCATGACAGGGAAGAGATCACCTGTTTCATTGAGCGGACTGGCTAGAAGGCGCTTTGCTCCAGAACGGTTATGTGTTCTTCTTCGTCCATCATGGGAATAAGCTCCAGCATGAGCTCGCGGCGTTCATCGGAGTGAAACCAGCGGTCCCAATCCGCTTCAGATCGCCAATTGGCCAGGGTAAACCGGTGATTGGGGTCATGGCTGTCTGCCAGGGTTTCGCCGGAAATAAATCCGGGCGCACTCACAGCCTGCTGTAGAACCTTACGCGAACGTTCTTCGTAAGCTGCTTCCAGGGTTTCAGCAATATGGCGTTCAATCAGAACCCGGATCATGACAAACCTCCAAGTGTTTTAACTGTTATAAACAATAATTTAGCAGGTTTTTACGAAAAATCAGGTTCAATGACAGGAGACCAAGTGTGAGCGCAACCGAATACGACCTGGAGCTGGACGCCCGCGGCCTTTTCTGCCCGGAGCCGGTGATGATGCTTCATAACCGGATCAATGATGTTCAACCCGGTGGTGTGTTGCGAGTATTGGCCACTGATCCTTCCACGACCCGGGACATACCGAGGTTCTGCCAGTTCCTTGGTCACGAGTTGATAAACCAGACTGAAGACGATGACCTGTTTATCTATCTGATACGCCGTGGGCAATAGCTGCCCATAGCGTTAAACCTCCGGGCGCAGCGACCGGAGGTGACCAAGGAATTCCTCCCGATCCATTTCGCCAAGTACCCGCCGCCGGGGTAGCTCTTCTCCATTGCTGCCGTAGAACAGGATGGCCGGGGGGCCAAAGAGGCCAAGCTCGTCCAGCATGGCCTGTTGTTCCGGTGTGTTGTCGGTCATGTCGATCTGCAACAAGGTGTAGGGGGCAAGCGCCTGGACTACATCCGGCTTGCTGAACACGTTGCGCTCCATGACCTTGCAGGAAATGCACCAGTCGGCATAGAAATCCAACAAAACGGGCCGGCCCTGTTCCCGGGCCTGCTGCAACATCGCCCGGATTTCAGTGGGCTGTTCGAGGCGCAAAAAATCCGCGTGCTGGAGACCTCCGGTGCCAACGGTACCGGACGACGCCGAGGCTACTGTAAAGGGAGCCAGAGGTTTTAACGGGTCATTGGCTCCGCCCACAGCGCCTGCGAGCAAAGCCAGGCCGTAGGCGAAAAGGACCAGGCCAAGGCCTTTGCGTGTTCTCTCCCAACCCGCTTTAGCGGCATCAAAGGCGCCCAACTGAACACCGGTGATGGCAACAAGAAGGCCCCACAGCGTCAGTGCCAGCCACCCCGGGACCAGGCGCTCAACCAGCCAGATGGCCACCGCCAGCAACATCACACCATAGAAGTGTTTCACTGCGGTCATCCAGTGGCCGGTAGTTGGCAGCAGTTTGCGGCCTCCGACAGCCACCAGAATCAATGGAATGCCCATGCCGAGGCCAAGTGCAAAAAGCGCGACTCCGCCGATTACGGCGTCCTGGGTGGTGGAGATATACAACAGGCTGCCAGCCAGCGGCGCCGATACGCAGGGCGATACAATCAGGGCAGACAGGGCGCCAATACCAAAGATGCTGAAAACCCGGCTTCCGGTGAGCTTGTGGCTGGCGTCATTGAGTGGTTCGCGAATGAAACGGGGTAGCTGGATCTCGAACAGATCGAACATGGATAGCGCGAAGACCACGAACAGCAGGGCAAAGACGCTCAAAACCCAGGGTGATTGCAATTGTGCCTGAAGGTTGAAGCTGGCCCCGAGCAGACCGGTCAACACGCCGGCTGCAGCGTAGGTCAATGCCATGCCCAGAACGTAACTGCCCGACAAGAGAAGGGCATGCCCCGTGGTTCGGGTGTTCCTGCCGGAAACCAGCGATGAAATAATCGGCACCATGGGCAGAACGCAGGGGGTGAAGGTCAATCCCAGCCCCAGTAGCAGAAACACCCCCGCTATCACAAGGGTGGATTGCTGGGCGAGAAAACCGGCAAGACCGGTGGCGGTCTCGGTGTCGACGGGTACGCTGCCACCTCCTGAAAAACCGGCTGCCGAGGCTGTCTGCGAGCCAGAGCCGCCACTACCCTGATAGAAAAGCACATCCCGGGTCTGGGGCGGGTAACACAGCCCCGCCTTGGCGCAGCCCTGATAGGTTACCTGCAGTTGGGCTTCCCGGGCGCCGGCGGGAAGCGAGACCGGGACACGGGCTTCAACGGGGTCGAAAAATACCGTGGTTTTGCCGAAAAACTCGTCTTCCGTCACCGTTCCCGGCGCCGAAAAGGCCGGTTCTCCGATCCCGACATCGGGATCGGTGGCGGTGATGCTGACCCGTTCTCTATAGAGATAGTGCCCGGGTGTGATATCCCAGGAGAGAACGACAGCGTCAGCGTCGGTGGTGAAACTGAAGGGCAGTGCTTCATCCACAGGCAGGAACTCGTTGCCCTGGCCGCCAAACAGGGAGCTCCCATTGCTGCCAAGGGCCCAGGCAGACGAAGAGGCCCAAAGCATGAGGGTGAGTGCGAGTAACAGGCTAAGCGAACTCGCCCATTGGCGTTTCATCTTTGATACTGCAGCGAAAGCCATCATTGATTGTACGATTTCCCGGTTAGTGTCTCTTCAAGTAGAGTCTTTTCAAGTCGGACTGTTACAGCGCAATCGCTGCCGGATCACGCCAGCAATGGACACGAGGGGGCTGTCAAAGTTCCCTCTGGTATTGGGGGCGGTAAAGTCGCACAATAGCCACCCAATGAATCACAGTCCAAATGATCTTATCATGCTGTTTAATGACCTTTTCCGGGAAGCATACCGGACAGTTCTGGTCAAAGGCAGTGACGAACCTGAATACTTGCCTGCCAGCGGGCCCGAAGGTCTCGCTCAGGTTATTTTTGCTCACGGCTATTATGCCAGCGCTTTGCATGAAATAAGCCACTGGTGTATTGCTGGTGAGCACCGGCGCACACTTCACGACTATGGTTACTGGTACTGTCCGGATGGCCGTACACTGCAACAACAAGAGGCTTTCGAGCAGGTCGAGGTCAAGCCACAGGCCATTGAATGGTTGTTTTCGGTGGCTGCAGGTTCCCGATTCAACATCAGCGTGGACAACCTCTCCGGAGTTGGCGCCGCCAATGAACAGCGGTTCCGGCACAACGTTCGGGACCAGGCAGGCGAGTATCTGGTGCGGGGGTTGCCGCACCGGGCCCAGACATTTTTTGATGCGCTGGCAACGTTTTATGGTACCGGAGAAGCCCTTGAAGAGCGCTGGCAAGAAGATGCCCGGCGTATCGCTCCGTTATATTCTGAATCAGGACATCCCAGGAATACTGAGACTTTATGACATCTGACCCAAAACACACCGGCGACCTGAGATTCAGCGATCTGAACCTCGACAAGCGTTTGCTGGATGCCATCACCGCCATTGGTTTCGAATACTGCACACCCATTCAGGCAGAAACACTGCCCTGGACACTGGCCTGCGAAGATCTGATTGGCCAGGCGCAGACCGGCACCGGTAAAACCGCTGCGTTTCTGATTACGGCAATCCAGAGTCTACTGGAGACCCCGATTCCCGAGAAAGACCGATTTGCCTCTGAGCCCCGTGTGCTTGCACTGGCTCCCACCCGGGAACTGGCCATGCAGATCGCCAAGGACGCAGAGCAGTTGTGCCAGCACACCGGCCATAATGTGGTGACGGTTGTGGGCGGCATGAACTATGACAAGCAGCGGGACCAGCTGCAGAACGAGATTGTCGACATTCTCGTTGCGACTCCCGGGCGCCTTATCGACTTTCTCGGATCCCAGGACGTGTTTCTGGACCAGCTCGACATCCTGATTCTTGATGAAGCTGATCGCATGCTCGACATGGGCTTCATTCCGGATGTGAAGCGGATCATCCGCAAGTGCACCCCCAAGGAGGAGCGCCAGACCCTGCTGTTCAGTGCCACCTTCAACCAGGATGTTCTCAATCTCGCCTCCATGTGGACGAGCAACGCAGAGTTCGTGGAAATCGAGCCGGAACAGAAAACGGCGGAACGGGTGGAGCAAACTGTTTACCTGGTGGGCGACGACGAGAAGCTTCCGGTACTGGTTAATTTCCTGAAACGGCCGGAAGTGGAAAAGGCGCTGGTATTTGCCAACCGCCGGGATCAGTGCCGCGACCTGGAAGAAGACTTGAGGAACCAGGGAGTCAAGGTGGCTCTGATGTCTGGCGAGATTGCCCAGAACAAACGCCTTAAAACCCTGGACCAGTTCAAGAAGGGCAGTATCCAGGTGCTGGTCGCCACCGATGTGGCCGGCCGTGGCATTCACGTGAACGGCGTGACCCACGTCTTCAACTACAATCTGCCGGATAATGCCGAGGATTATGTGCACCGCATCGGGCGTACCGGCAGGGCTGGCAAGCATGGGGTTTCCATCAGTTTTGCCGGTGAGGACGATTCTTTTGCACTCCCGGCCATCGAAACCTACATCAGCCAGAAACTGAAGACCGCGGTGCCCGATGAGGCGCTCATGGCGCCGATGGACAACCCGCCGATCACCCGCAAGCGTGGCCGACGCCCCCAGGGTTCAGGCGGTCGTGGCCAGGGTGGTCGCAATCAGCGTCAGCGCAGGAACTGACAGGGCCGGACATCATCATGTTGATCGTAGCAGACGAAAACATTCCCCTACTGGACTCCTTCTTTGGCGATATCGGTGAGATTCGACGGGTGTCCGGTCGTACCATGTCGAACGCGGATGTCCGGGACGCCGATATATTGCTGGTTCGTTCCGTCACCAGAGTCAACAGAGAACTTCTGGAGGGCAGTCGGGTCCGGTTCGTGGGCACATCCACCATCGGTACCGATCATGTCGATCTCGACTGGCTAGAACAGGCGGAGATCCGTTTCTCTGCGGCGCCGGGCTGTAACGCCAACAGTGTTGCCGAGTATGTGTTGTCCGTGCTGTCACTGCATGCTGAACGGCGCGGACTTTCAGACTGGTCCCAGCTCAGCGTCGGTATCGTAGGTGTTGGTAACGTTGGTGGTGAGCTGGCCCACAAGCTGGAGCGCCTTGGATTCGATGTGCGTCTTTGCGATCCGCCCAGAGCAGACAAGGAAGAGGGTGATCAGCAGTTTGTGGCGCTTGAAGAAGCCATGAAGTGTGATGTGGTGTCCCTGCATACTCCGCTGACCCGTGAGGGGGACCATCCCACTCTGCATATGATCGGGGGCGCCGAACTTGCGGCCTTGAGTGCCGGCCAGCTTCTTATCAATGCTGGTCGGGGAGAGGTCATCGACTCGTCAGCGCTGCTGGCTCGTCTTGAACAGGCCAACCCGCCGACTGTGGCCCTGGATGTATGGGAGCAGGAACCGAGGATTCGTCCCGAGCTGGTTGACCGGGTCTGGCTGGCGACACCGCACATTGCTGGATATAGCCTGGAAGGCAAGGTGCAGGGAACGGAAATGATCTATCAGGCTCTAAGCCAGTTTCTCGGTTTGCCGGTTCGCAAAAAAGCAGGCCAGTTTCTACCGGAGCCAGCCCTCAGCAAGATTTCCTTTACCAGCTCTGCCGACGAAGAAGATGCGATTCGCATTGCTCTGCGGGCCTGTTACGACCCGCGCCGGGACGATGCAAGGCTTCGCAACGCCATGACAGGCTCTCCTGAAGAGCGGGGTGCGGCGTTTGACAGACTGCGCCGGGACTACCCGGTTCGTCGGGAGTGCTCAAGCCTCAAGATTCAGCTCAAGGGCACCAGCAAATCCCTGCAGGACAGTTTCCGGGCTATCGGGTTCAAACTGAAAATCTGATCGTAGCCCCTTCCGAAAAGAAAGCCGGGGTCATAAGACCCCGGCTTTTTTGTTTACAGTCTGGCGCTCTGCAACGCCTGTATGCGGTCTTCCAGTGGCGGATGGGTCATGAACAGGGCACTCAGGCCGCCTCGGGCCCCCCGGTTAATGCCAAACGCCTGAAGGCTGTCGGGCATCTGGTCCGGCACTTCGCTTTCCTGCTTCAGCCTCGCCAGGGCACTGATCATGGCTGAGCGGCCAGCCAGTTGGGCACCGGCAATATCCGCCCGGAATTCCCGGCGGCGGGAGAACCAGAACACGATCGTACTGGCAAGTATTCCCAGGACAATCTCGGCAACGATGCTGACCGCGAAAAAGCCGAGCCCATGTCCGCTTTCGTTCTTGAAAATCACCCGGTCGACAAACGAGCCAATCACCCGGGACGCAAAGATGACGAAGGTATTCACCACACCCTGAATCAGCGCCAGCGTCACCATGTCACCATTGGCGACATGGCCGATTTCGTGGCCCAGGACCGCCCGAATCTCATCCTTGTTAAAGCGATGCAAAAGTCCTTCGCTGACGGCTACCAGCGCATCGTTCTTGTTCCAGCCCGTTGCGAAGGCATTGGACTGGGACGCCGGGAAAATAGCGACCTCCGGCATGCCGATACCGGCGTTCTTGGCCAACTCCGCCACAGTGTCTACCAGCCAGCGCTCGGCGGGTGTTCTCGGGGAATCAATGACCCGGGCCTTGGTGCTCCACTTGGCCATTCGCTTGGATATCAGCAGTGACACGATGGCGCCGGCGAATCCGAAGACCGCAGCAAAAGCCAGCAAAGAGCCGTACTGAATACCATTCTGGGCGAGGTAGCTGTCCACGCCCAGCAGCCGCAGTGTGAAACTGGCGACAAGGATTACAGCAAGGTTGGTTGCCAGAAACAGCAGAATACGCATGTTGGTTCCCTGATCAGTTCGTCGCAGAAAATAAAGCCGTCATTCAGACCGTTATATGCGGCCGCGGTTCAATCAATCAACGAGCTTACGGTGATTTAATAATTGCCGCGGTCCGCGAAGAAGGTTGTCTGCATGATCTGGCTGATTCGGGCGGAGTTGCCGCTGCGCAGCGCTGTCCGGATCAGATGAATGTGAGTGGAAAGATCTTCTTTGACTGAGGGAGGCAGGGAGCTGGCCGAACCTTCCTCGGGAACTCCGAACTCCCTGGCCAAAGCCTGCGGCGCTGGAGAACTCAAGCGGATAAATGCGTCTCGGGTCAGCACAGCCTGGTCCAGCGCTTCCTGACGGATGGTATCGATGTATCTGAGCAGGCCTTCCTCCGAAAGCCAGAGCAGGGCACCAAAGCAGGCCATATGCCGCTTGCTGTGGAGGCCGAACTCGTCCGGCTCATCCGGACCGGCAATATCCTCGACAAACAGGTTTATCCGACGCGGGAATGCGCCGTATAGCTGCACCAGAGCAATCGCCGCATCCTTGTAGAATTCCTCGACGTGAATATCCGCCATGGTTTTCCCCGTTATTGCTGGTATTGGCCAAGGAAATTCCCGAGCCGGCCCATGGCGTCCTCCAGGGTGTCTTCCCGTGGCAGGAACACCACTCTCAGATGCTGCTTGTCATCAATGTTAAAGGCCGAACCCTGTACCAGCAGGATTTTTTCCTGCAACAGGAGGTCCAGAACCAGCTTTTCATCATTCACGATGGGGAAGTGCTTCGGGTCCAGTTTCGGGAACAGGTACAACGCGCCCTGAGGCTTGACACAGCTTACCCCCGGAATGTCGTTGAGCATTCGCCAGGCGGTTTCCCGCTGCTCATACAGCCGCCCTTCTGGTGCCACCAGATCGTTAATGGACTGGTAGCCCCCCAATGCTGTCTGAATGGCCAACTGGGCCGGAACATTGGCACAGAGCCGCATGTTGGAGAGCATGTCGATGCCCTCAATCAGATCCTTTGCCCGATGCTTGGCACCACTGACAATCATCCAGCCGGAACGGTAACCTGCTGCCCGGTAGTTCTTGGACAGGCCGTTATAGGTGAAGAAAAGCACGTCGTCGGCCAGTGAGGCGGTGGAAATATGCTGGGTACCGTCATAAAGAATCTTGTCGTAGATCTCGTCGGACAGGATGATAAGGTTGTGCTTGCGGGCCAGTTCGATGACCTGCTCCAGGAGCTCCTTCGAATACACCGCCCCGGTCGGATTATTTGGGTTGATCAGCACAATGGCACGGGTACGCCGGGTAATTTTCTTGCGGATATCATCGATATCCGGAAACCAGTCCTGCTGTTCGTCGCAGCGATAGTGCACAGGCTTGCCGCTGGAAAGCGTAACGGCAGCGGTCCACAGGGGGTAGTCCGGGGCCGGGATCAGCACTTCGTCACCGGTGTTCAACATGGCCTGCATGGTCATCACGATCAGCTCGCTGACGCCATTACCCAGGAAAATATCGTCGATATCGACTTTGTCGACGCCCCGTTGCTGGCAGTAGTGCATAACCGCCTTACGGGCAGAGAACAGCCCCTTCGATTCCACATAGCCCTGGGCAAGGTGCATGTTGTAGATGACGTCCTGCTGGATTTCCTCAGGGACATCCAGTTCGAAGGCGGCAGGGTTGCCGATGTTGAGCTTGAGTACCCGATGCCCCTCTTCTTCGAGTCGACGCGCTTCCCGCAGAACTACGCCACGGATTTCATAACACACGTTATCCAGCTTGGCGGATTTGTAGTAGTTCTGCATAAGACCCGGACGTCCTTCTTTTGAGATCGAAAAATGGCATCTGCCAACACGACAGGCCTTTATTCTAGCGGAGCGAGGGCCGGCGGCAACAGGGGAATTATGATGAATTGTGTCCTGATAAGGCAGATTTAGCTCACAAACCTGAACCGGTTTTTAAAAATGATCCCCATAGAGCCTGCATTGCCATGGTTTTTTGGGCTGTGTTGTGAACAATGGTTGAAGAAGAGTGCAAACCATCAGATGGAGAACCTTATGGCAGGCGAAACGGTCTATGATTTCAAGGTCCGGGATATCAAGGGTAACGAGAAAAGCATGGCAGAGTATCAGGGCAAAGTGCTCCTGATTGTGAACACTGCCAGCAAGTGCGGTTTTACGCCCCAGTTCGAGGGCTTACAATCCCTTCACAAGGAATTGGGCGATAAAGGATTTGAGGTCCTGGGCTTTCCCTGTAATCAGTTTCTGAATCAGGATCCGGGCGACGAGGCTACGATCAGCCAGTTCTGCAGCCTGAACTACGGTGTCGATTTCCCCATGTTCTCGAAGATTGACGTCAATGGCGATTGCGCACATCCGCTATTCCGCTTTCTCAAGCGCGAAGCCAAGGGGCTTATGGGGTCTGAGAAGGTGAAGTGGAACTTTACAAAATTTCTGGTCGGGCCCGATGGCAAAGTTGTTCGCCGCTATCCGCCCACCACAAAACCTGAAGATATCCGGGCCGACATCGAGAAGCTGCTAACGGCCTGAACCCTAGGGTGGGGCAGAGGGGCGCCAGCGCTCAATCACTGACCGGAGCTCGTCTCGCTTGTACGGCTTGGTTATATAGTCGTTCATACCTGAGGCAAGGCAGTCTTCGCGATCGCCCTGCATCACATTGGCCGTAACCGCAATGATTGGCAGGTCTTTCCATTCCGGGTTCTGGCGAATCCTCTGTGTTGCCTCATAGCCATCCATGACTGGCATCTGACAATCCATAAGCACCAGATCGTAGTGGTTCTGCTCAAGTGCCTGTATGGCTTTTAGACCGTTTTCGGCCGGGTCTGCCCGGTGACCGAGTTTTTTCAGCAGGCTGGTCGCCACCAGCTGGTTCACCTGGTTGTCCTCAACCAGAAGGATCGACAGAGAAGATTCCGTACCGTTACGCTCAATTGGTTCAATGGCGGAGGCAAGCTGATCGTCAGCGGGAATCAGGCCCGCGGCCCGGCCCAGGCAGCGTAGGAGCTCGTCTCGCCGTAAAGGCAGTGACAGTAGCTGATGACGCCCCTTCCCTGGGGGCAGGGTTCCGGTGAAGTCGGCAAGAATGACGCCGGCGCCTTGCCAATCGGCGGCAAATTCCAGGGTTTCTTCATCCTCGGCACTGGCCAGCGCCAACAGAATTCCGTCCGGGTGCCTGCTTGCTCCGCGGATCGGAATGCCCCACTTCCGAAGCTGAGCCTCAATCGCCGAACGATACGGATTATCGGCGGGGATGGCCATGGCAATACCAATGTCTTTTAGCTGGTTGTCCACCTGCGGCAGATGCTGCTCTCCGGACACCTCGTGTATCGGTAATGGCAGGGTAACGGTGAAGTGAGTTCCGCTGCCCTCCCGGGAGTCAACCAGGATCTGGCCATGCATGCGCTCCACCAGTTGACGGCAGAGGGTCAGGCCAAGGCCAGTACCGCCATAAAGCCGGGTGGTGTCCACGTCAGCCTGGGAAAACGGAGAGAATATCCGGTGCAGGCCTTCGTTGGACATACCAATCCCGGTGTCCACCACGTCGATTCTCAGGCTGCCACCGGAATAGGCCGCGCGAATCTTCACGCTACCTTCGTCGGTGAATTTGATGGCGTTGCTCAGCAGGTTGTTGAGTACCTGGCGTACCCGTGTCGGATCGCCGAGGAAGTTTTCGGGCAGATCAGGGTCGATTTCGGTCACCAGGTGAATTTGTTTCCGGCGTGCCTGCTGGGCGTGGAGTGTTGCGCATTCCTCGATCAGATGCCGGACACTGAACGGGATGTTTTCCAGGCTGAGTTTGCCGGCCTCGACTTTCGAGATGTCCAGTATGTCGTTGAGCAGACCAAGCAGGCTCTCGCCGGCGTTCAGGGCGATTTCCATCCGGTTGCGTTGTGCCGGGTCCAGTTCGCCCTCAAGGGCCAGGCCCAGCATGCCCAGAACGCCATTGAGGGGGGTGCGGATCTCGTGGCTCATGCTGGCCAAGAAGTTGGCCCTTGCCCGTGCCCGGCGAACCGCATCTTCCTTGGCTTTCACCAGGGCGCGGTTACCGCGTTGCAGGGCATCGTTCTTCTCGGAGATTTCCCGGGTCCGATCCTCAACTTCCTGTTCAAGCTGGGTGGAGTAATTCTTCATGGTACTCTCAGCCTGCCGCAGCTGGGCAAGGCTCGAGTCAATGGTTTCGAGATGTTGGTTGATAATGCCAACCATGGTCCCGATCTCGTCTTCCCGATGGTTTGCCGGTATCGGGAGCCTCACCTTTTCGGGAGAGCTGGCCCGCACCTGACTGAGCGCGCTGATCACGTTGAGCATGGGGCGGGTAAGCACGAAGTAGAAGATGGCCAGCAATGCCGCAGACAGGATCAGGCTTTTCAGCAGCCCGCTGAGCAGTGTGTAGCCGGCCCTCTGAAGAAACAGCGCACCATAGTGATAGGTATCGATGGTGACGATCAGGTGCCCAAGTGGCAGATCCTCTAGCTGTGGAACCTGCAATTCCTGACGGAAAACCCGGTCGGAGCCGAACAGCAGATCACTGACCCATCGGTAGGGCGACACCGGACTGCTCTTGCTGGCTGCAGCCATGGTCTCGTCGTCGTTGTCGGTAATCCTTGCATCGATGGTGGCGGGATGGCGAAGCAGACCATCGAGTAATTCTTCCGCCAGTCGGACATCAATATTGTAGGCAATCTGGGATGCTGGGCTGTTGCTGATATCGATCAGCGCGTGGATTTCCTTCTCCATGGACTCCTTTGCGCTGAAGTAATCCAGGGTAATCTGGACAACATTCAGCACCAGCCCGAGGGCCATGGCAACCAGTACCGTGTCCCGAGTCAGTCGATAGGAAAGTCGTTGTTTGAAGCCCTTGCTCACGGGTTTGCACTGTCCCTGTTGGCGGGCCTGCAATGGCGACCCGTTCTGTGCCTTCAGTCGTCGTAATCGGCCTTTTTCTTCCACTCGTCGTCGTGGAGGAAGGTATCCCACTCTCGATCCAGTTTGGATTCTCCCTGCGGACTCTCCTTGCCCTCTGCACTCAGTGCCTCAAGTTCCTTTATGCGGGTACGGAAACTCTTGACCGCTTTCATTGCGAGAGGATTGTCGCGGGATTTGCCCATTTCGGTACTGGCAAGATGATAGGCGTGGATGGCCTTCCGAAACTGGTTCTGGCGCACGTAGTCCCGGGCCTGAAACACATGCAGGTCTGCGTGGGTCTTGTGGACCAGGAAGAGTACATATTTCAGGTTTTTCTTGGCGGTGGCGGCATCAATCCGGCCGCTCTTGTGCATGGCTTCGATCATCTTGAACAGATTCTGAAGCAATTCCTTGACGTAATTGGATTTTTCGGCGGAATCAATCTTGACCGGAGTGGTGGTGTCACGCTTTTCGATGATCTGGGTTTTCAGTTCGGCGGCGGAGTTCTGCCACTCTTTGACCGGCAGGTTGGACTTCAGGCCGGCAAGCTCCGCACAGGCTTCTTCCATGCGTTTGATCAAGAGCAGTTTCAGATCGGCCGTCAGATATTGGCCGGGAATCTCGGTCAGTAGCCGATTGGCCCTGTTGTAGGCGTCTTCCTGGGCCGTAATCTTGCGTGCCCGTTCAATACGGGCGCGCTCTCGCATCTGGCTGAGCACAATAATGACAATCGAGACGGTAACGATGGCCGCCAGTAGAAGGACGATCGTAGTGGTATCCATTTTGTCAGTAACGACTCCGGCTTCAGGATCAAATGATGGCGGGTCTATAAACCGGCCTCAAAATACCGATATTATTCAGCAAGTATCCGAAAGACTAGCAGAAATCCCGCTCCAGATCCGTTTTCAAATGTGAAAGTTCGTGTTGCTGATTGATTACGTGAATCTTCGGTATCATGTATATTGTTTTTGTGAATGAGCTTGGCTTTTCCCGTTTTTCTGGCGTTCCGGAGTTTTTGTGGATATTTCCCGTGTTGATCTGAATCTGCTCGTCTACCTGGATGTGTTGTTGCGCGAGCGGAATGTTACCAAGGCCGCCAACCACCTGGGTATTACCCAGCCTGCGATGAGCAATGGTCTGAAGCGGTTGCGGGACCTGTTCAGTGATCCGCTGCTGGTGCGAACCAGTGAGGGGATGACGGCTACGGAGCGCGCGCGGGAACTGCAACCACTGGTACGGGGAATCCTGTCGGACATAGAACAGGCCGTGCAGGACAAGACACCGTTTTCTGCCCTGGAAAGCCAGCGCGTGTTCCGGATCATGGCCAGTGATTATGCCGAATCCTGCCTGATGCCCCGGGTTCTCAGACGGATCCGCCAGGAGGCACCCCACGTTACCCTGGACGTACTCACTCCCAGTGATGTCAGCTTTCTGGATGTGGAGCAGGGGCGGCTCGACATGGCCATCAACCGGTTCGACAAGATTCCGCAGTCTTTTCACCAGAAGACCCTCTGGACCGAGTACTTTGCCTGCCTGATGAACGCCCGGAATCCGGTACTGAAAGAGCCCTTCACCCTGGATACCTATCTGGACGCCAGCCATATCTGGGTCAGCAAGACCGGGTTTGGCGTTGGCGTCGGTGTGAACCCCAAGGATGTTCAGCGCCTGGGCTGGGTAGACGAGGCACTTTCGAGAATGGGCCGCAAGCGCCAGATTTCCGTATTCACCCGCCACTACCAGGTGGCCATGCTGTTGGCCGAGCAGCACGATCTGATTGCCACCTTGCCATCCCGGGCGGCCTGGCTGCAGAAAGACAATCCGAACCTGGTGGTGAAAGTGCCGCCGTTCGAGATTCCGCCGTTTGAACTGAAGATGGCCTGGAGCCCGCTGTTGCAGCACAACGCAGATCATCAATGGCTGCGCAAACTGATTGCTGAGGTGGCTACCGAGGTAGATACCGAATTTGCTCCGTTCGGGGCCAGATTCGAAGCGCCGGACGCGCCCCAGGCCCATCACTCAGAGCGGTAGTTCCCTGAGTTCCAGGGAAGGGCGAGCTGCATCCCACATGCGCTGGAAATTCTCAGACAGCAGTTTTACCCGGCCACCGTCCGAGAACTTGGCGAAACCTTCTGGCTTGTAGAAGTCATGCCGGTAAACCACGCCCTCACGATCCGCGAGAATGAATGGCTGGTCCTCAACCGGATAGTCCTCGTTGACCAGTCGAAGTTCCATGCGGCTCGGCAGCCTGCGCATCAGTTCGACCAGCGCATGACGCCGTTTCACCAGAGGCTTATCGTCATGGATCAACAGCCTGACTTCACTGAGCCGGTGCCGGCGCGCGAGGGCAGAGATCAGCTCCCGGAAACGATGCCGGTCATAGAGGTCATGTTCGAGCAGGCGGTCGTACAGCCAGATACGCTGGCCGGCCTGGCCAACCACTGAATCCATCAGGCCCAGAAGTCTGGCCTCGGTGTCAAACAGCCATGAATCCGTGTCGCTGCCCAGAATCATCGGCTGGTCCTTGGTCCCGAGACTCTCGGCGGCAAGATCCGGTGCCAGGCAGCGCATGTCAAAGTGGGGAATGCCGGCGTCGTCATAAACGCCCGAACAGACATGGAAGCCTGAACGCTGGTAGAAGGGAATGGCATGCTCCTGGGCAGACAACCTGAGCTCGGAAAACCGGTCGGCGGATTCTGCGATCAGGTGCCTCAGCAGTGCTTCCCCGATGCCGTGTCCACGGTACTGGGGCAATATCGCCATGCGACCGATGTGGCCGGTTTCTTCCAGGGTCGAAAACAGCCGGGCCACTCCGGCGGGGGTGTTGTCCGGTAGCACGGCGAGGTAGTGATCGGCAATTTCGTCGGTTTCATCCCACTCCAGCTCCGGCGGGACTTTCTGTTCCTCAATAAACACCTGCTGGCGAATATCCCGGATGGATGCCGGAGCCAGTTGCCAGCTGTATTTGCGAAACCGAATGCTCATAATGCCTATTCGAAGTAAACAGAGCCCTGATTGTAGAGCGTGGTCAGAAGCCCCAGCAACGCTTCATCTTCGGTAAATCGGGCCAGGGCAGCCATGTCTACGCGGGCGGCAGAACAGAGTAACGGAGCGACCGGCCGGGCGTCGCCCTTGAGCAGGAACTGCTCGCCATCGACAAACAGGGCGGTTTCACTGGGAAAGTCGTAGTAAGCGAAACGGGAACCCTCGTTCCAGCGCAACTGTTCGCCCGCATGAATCGCTTCGGCAACATCCTCGGGGGATGCAGGCTCCTCGGCGGGAACAACAATGTCCATGCTCTTGGGCGCTGTTGAAAACTGGCCAAACCAGAGCGCCAGTTGCCGGCGGTCCCCGAGCTTTTCCCGGATGACACTCTCCAGGCGGTCGACCACATCGGGTTGAATCGTTCCGGGATTGTCCTGGACCTTCAGGTCCGGATCGTTCAGGTGGTCCGCAGCGTCGGATTGACTGCACAGGAAGTCGGTAAAGCCGGTAAGGATATCGTCCATAGTCGGCGCCCGGAACCCAACCGACAGGGTGATACAGTCGTCCTCGGCCACGCCGTGGTGGCCAATGCCCGGCGGCAGGTACAGCATGTCACCGGGTGCCAGGGTAACGGTTTCCTCGCCATCCCAACTGCTCAGAATCCTCAGAGGGGTGCCTTCCACCCGGGGCGAGGTGTGGTCGCAATGCCCGCCAAACGTCCACCTGCGGTGACCCTGGGCCTGGAGCAGGAACACATCGTACTGGTCGTAGTGGGGGCCGACGCTGCCGCCTTTCGGCGCAAAGCTGGCCATGATGTCATCCAGGCGCCAATTGGGAATGAAGCGGAAGTGTTCCAGAAGATCGGCAATATCGGGCACCCAGTGGTCCAGCCCCTGTACCAGCAGCGTCCAGTCCTGTTCGGGCAGGCTGCTGAACCGGTCCGGCGAAAAGGGGCCGTTGTGGAGCTGCCAGGGCTTGCCATCGTCATTTTCGATCACAATCCGGGACTCCACGCCCTCTTCACAGGCCAGGCCCGCAAGTTCATCGGCGCTGACCGGGCAATGGAAGTCGGGAAATGCCTGGCGGATAACCAGCGGCTTTTTCTGCCAGTAGTCCCGCAGAAATTCAGAAGGTGTCAGTCCGCCAAGCATGTCCATGGGTGTACTCCCAGTTTCAGATGTTTTGTGCCTGATCGACTGCGTTACCGATGTAGCGGCCCGGCGTCAGGGCCATCAGTTCGGCCTTGGCCTGCTCCGGAATGTCGAGGCTCTCCACGAAATTCTTGATCACTTCCGGCGTCATTGCCTTGCCGCGGGTCAAAGCCTTGAGCTTTTCATAGGGCTTTTCAATGTTGTAACGGCGCATCACGGTCTGAATCGGTTCGGCAAGCACTTCCCAGGCATGGTCCAGGTCTTCATCGAGGCGAGCCGGGTTGATTTCCAGTTTGCCGAGGCCCTTCAGTGTGGCTTCATAGGCGATCAGGCTGTGGGCAAAGCCAACGCCCAGATTGCGCAGTACGGTGGAGTCAGTCAGATCCCGCTGCCAGCGCGAAATGGGCAGCTTGGCGGAGAGGTGGCTGAACAGCGCATTGGCGATGCCCAGGTTGCCCTCGGAGTTCTCGAAATCAATGGGGTTGACCTTGTGGGGCATGGTTGAGGAACCCACTTCGCCTTCCACGGTTTTCTGCTTGAAGTAGCCGAGAGAGATATAACCCCAGATGTCACGATCCAAATCAATCAGGATTGTGTTGAAGCGGGCGACGGCATCGTACAGTTCGGCGATGTAATCGTGTGGTTCGATCTGGGTAGTGTACGGGTTCCAGTCGAGGCCGAGGCTTTCGATGAATTCCCGGGCATTCAGGGCCCAGTCGATTTCCGGGTAGGCAGACAAATGCGCGTTGTAGTTCCCCACGGCGCCATTGATCTTGCCCAACAACTCGGTTTCACGGATCTGTTTTACCTGGCGACGCAGACGGTGAACCACGTTCGCCAGTTCTTTGCCAACGGTAGTGGGGGAGGCCGTCTGGCCGTGTGTGCGCGACAGCATCGGCTGTTCGGCGTGGTCGTGAGCAAGCTGCGCCAGCTTGTCGACAACGCGGTCCATGGCCGGCAGGAGGCCATGGTCCAGGCCTTCCCGCAGCATCAGGCCATGGGACAGGTTGTTGATGTCTTCGGAGGTGCAGGCAAAGTGAACGAATTCCGTGACGGCGTGCAGTTCCGGAACGCCGGCAATTTTCTCCTTGATGAAGTACTCGACCGCTTTTACATCGTGATTGGTAGTGCGTTCGATGTCCTTGATGCGCTCGGCGTCTTCAAGGCTGAACTCACTGACCAGGCTGTCCAGAACTTTGTTGGCTTCGGCGGAGAACTCGGGTACCTCAGTTACCCCGGGATGAGCGGCTAGCTTCTGCAACCAGCGGATCTCGACGGTTACCCGGTTCCTGATCAGGCCATATTCACTGAAAATTTCACGGAAGACGCTGACCTTGCTGCCATAGCGTCCATCGACCGGGGAAATGGCGGTCAGGGCGGTGAGTTCCATCGAAAACCTCTCAAGTAATCAAAGATTCGGATCAAAAGAAAATAAGGGGTGCATATCATACACCACCGGAGGCACTGAATCAGCGCCGTCAGTGGTACAGGGAGCGATTGGCTTCCTCGGCAAGCTCGCCGGCGAGCCGGATGACCTTTTTTCGGGCAAAGATCAGCTGCCAGCGGCGGCCGCCGGTCTGACGCCAGAGCACGGCGGAACGAATGCCCGCGAGCAGCAGGGCACGCACTTTTGCCGCATTCTCCTCCCGCTGCAGCACCGAGGGGTTGCCGCTGACCTGGATTCGCAGTCGAAAGGTGCTGATGGTGTCGGCATAGACCGATGCCAGATTGCTGATCAGGTTGGGGTGGGTGTACCCGAAATGGCTTGCGGTATGCCTGGCCTGATCAATACGACTGCCAATCACATCCAGCATGTCAGAGCGGCGATTAAGTTTGGATTCGAGTTGCACCAGGTTAAGGGCATAGCGCAATACTTCGATGTCCTGCTGCCGGGACTGCTGGCTAAGCACCGAGGACAGGGTCACAAGGCCTTCGCGGATGTCGCGAAGTTCGCCGCCGTAGACGTCCAGGGTGTTTTCAGGATTGGTGGCAAACAGGGAGCGGATGGAGGTTTCCAGGCTGGCCTCGTTGCACTGGCCGTTGTGGGCAATCTGCTGCACCAGGTTGGCGGCCTGAAAAACCCCGGCCAGCGCCAGGGTCTGATCCTTGAGGGAGCGGCTCATGCGGTCTCTTCCTGGGGCCGGGTTCCGGTCAGGCGGGCGGGCAAGGGTTCCCCGTCTCGCCACGTCTCTTCAATGACGCCGCCGCCAAGACACACATCGCCATCGTAGAAAACAACAGATTGTCCAGGAGTGACAGCGCGTTGGGCGTCATCAAAGTCTACCCGAACGCCGCCTTCGATCACGACAACCTCGCAATCCTGGTCCGGCTGCCGGTAACGGGTTTTGGCCTTGCATCGGAACGTCCCTGCAGGTGGTTCGCCAGCGACCCAGTCAATCGGTCCCGATACCAGGCCCCGGGAAAAGAGCAGGGGGTGATGCTTGCCCTGAACTGCAATCAGGACATTGCGACTGAGATCTTTTTCCGCCACGTACCAGGGCTCGTCCCCGAACTCACTGAGGCCGCCTATGCCCAGCCCCTGACGCTGGCCAATGGTGTGATACATCAGGCCCTGGTGCCGGCCAATTTTCTGGCCATCGGGTGTTTCGATGTCGCCGGGCTGGGCCGGAAGGTATTGCTTCAGGAAATCCTTGAACTTGCGCTCGCCAATAAAGCAGATGCCGGTGGAGTCTTTTTTATCATGGGTGACGAAACCCTGCTGCTCGGCAATACGGCGGACTTCCGGTTTCTCCAGCTCGCCTACCGGGAAGAGGGTCCGCGCGATGCGGTCGCCAGAGACGGCATGCAGGAAATAGCTCTGATCCTTGTTGGGATCGAGGCCCTTGAGGAGCTGGGCCTTGCCCGGGGCGTCGGCAATCGGTCGCTGACGGGCATAGTGGCCGGTGGCGATATAGTCTGCTCCGAGAGTAACGGCATAGTCCAGGAAAGCCCGGAATTTCACTTCCTTGTTACACAGGATGTCGGGGTTGGGTGTCCGCCCGGCCTGGTACTCGGAGAGGAAGTGCTCAAATACCCTGTCCCAGTATTCGGCGGCGAAGCTGGCAGTGTGCAGCTTGATGCCGATGGCGTCGGCCACGGCCTGGGCGTCGGCCAGGTCCGTCATGGCGGTGCAGTATTCGGTGCCGTCGTCCTCATCCCAGTTCTTCATGAACAGGCCTTCAACCTGGTAGCCCTGATCCTTTAGCAGCCAGGCGGCCACGGACGAGTCCACGCCGCCGGACATGCCGACGATCACGCGGGTGTTGGCATTGCTGGTTGAAGAGTGCGCTTCGGATGCGATGGTCATGACAGCTTTGTTACCGGCTAAAAAACCGGGAGTTTATCATCTTTCCGGAGGTGCCGTCTGCGCATCTACTACCACGTCCAGCGGGTAATGCCGGCCGTTTCGGTAATCTTCTATGCATTGAAGCACGAGCGGGCTGCGCAGTTTATCGCCCAGCGCGCGAATTTCATCGAGGGTCAGCCAGTGGGCGGCAATGATGCCATCGTCCAGCTGATCGGTAAGGCGGGTGCGGGCCCGGGCTGCATAACAGAACCGATAGTAGGTAACTCCGTTGGCCGGGGCCTTATAGGTGTATATGCCGAGAAAGTGTAACGGCTCAATATCCCAGCCCGTTTCTTCCAGGGCTTCCCGGCGAACGGCATCCAGAATGGCTTCGTCCTCCTCCACATGGCCTGCGGGCTGGTTGAAAACAATCTTACCGCCACTGACTTCTTCAACCATCAGATAGCGGCCGGCACCATCTTCTACAATGACGGCCACGGTGGCGTGGGGTGTCCAGGTCATGATTTGCGGTTTCTCCTGGGTCGGGCGCCGGCGGCACTGCGGCGGCGAGGTGACTTTGCTGGAGCGGGAAGATTAACGGTAATAGTTCGATGGGCTCCTGAATCCAGGCCTTCCAGCGTCCAGTCGCCAATCCGGTATCGGATCAGTCTGAGTGTTGGAAAGCCAACGGCGGCAGTCATTCGTCGAACCTGCCGGTTCCTACCTTCGGTGATGGTCAGCTCAATCCAACTGGTGGGAACTGTATCGCGATGGCGCACCGGCGGCACCCTGGGCCAGACTGAAGGGGCGGGTATTCTGGCGGCTTTAGCCGGCCGGGTCAGACCATCTTTCAGTTGAACCCCGGTCGCCAGGTGTTTCAACGCCTCTTCCGTAATGTCGCCTTCCACCTGAACCCAGTATGTCTTAGGCATCTTGAGCGAAGGGGATGCAATCCGGTGTTGCAGTGAGCCTTCAGAGGTAAGAAGAAGCAGGCCCTCGGAATCATAGTCGAGGCGACCGGCCGGGTAGATGCCCGGAATCCGCAGGTAGTCCGCCAGGGTGGCTCTCGGTGACTCACCGCCGGAGGCGCCATCGTCGGTAAACTGGCTCAAAACCTGGAAGGGTTTGTTGAAAAGCACGAGTTCAGCCATGCGCTGATAGGTTCCCGGAATTCTGATGTCTTTGGTGAAGGCAGGGTACTGCAAAGCGGGGCGCTGGCAAAGCAACGTTAACGTCGATCAAGAAGGAGTGGGATTAAAGGACAAAAAAAGGAGGGCCCACCAGCGGCCACCGGTGGGTGCGATTACTTTATTGTAACAGTCGATCAGGCGTTTACTGCACGGGGCGGATAGCCGTCCCGGCCTGACTCCTGCTGCCCTGATTGCCCGGCAGAGTCGCTGCTGGCGCCAGTTTGTCCCTTGCTGGCGGGCAGTTCGTCAGGGACGATGTTGACTGCGTGAATGCCCTTGTCGCTGGGCTTTTTGTCGAAGGTTACGGCCTGGCCGGCTTTTAAGGTCTTGTAGCCGTCCATCTGCACCGAAGAGAAGTGCGCAAACAGGTCGTCACTGCAGCCATCCTCGATGATGAATCCGTACCCTTTGGCATTGTTGAACCACTTGACTTTGCCTCTTGGCATGATGAACTCCCCTGTTCTTTTGCTGTCACTGTTCTTGTTGATTCTTTGTTTGCCTATCGGTGCCGTCGCACAGTCGGTCCGAATCCTGTTACACAATCCTTGCATGGATTTACATTATTTTACAATGCAACTTAACTTTCGACCAATCATGGCGATGAGTCAATAGTTTCTATGCCGGGAATGTGTGGTTGAACGCAGTCTGGAAGCGGTATCATGTTCGTATTGATAAATATCTCATGCCCCGCTTGAAAACCCGGGGGCGGACATCCACATTTAACAGGAGCACCGATAAACCGGTAAGGAATGATGCGGACTATCGAAAATTCTCTACTAGTATTTAATCAGGGGGAGGACGAACAACCGGGGCGACAGGATGACCTCAGCGTTGCTCCCGAGAAGCCTGCTCTCAAGCGTCCGGCGCGATATCGAGTGGTGCTTCTGAACGATGATTACACGCCCATGGATTTTGTTGTGGATGTGTTGATGAAGTTCTTCGGAATGAACGAGGAAAAGGCGACGCAGGTGATGCTGCTCGTCCATACACAGGGAAAAGCTGTATGCGGGGTATATACCCGGGACATCGCGGAAACAAAGGCGGCACAGGTGAACCAGTATTCCTCGGAATGCGAACATCCGCTCCTTTGCGAGATTGAACGTGCGGACTGAAAGACGTTGGGGTGGCCCATGCTGAGCAAAGATCTAGAAATTACGCTGAATACGGCCTTCAAGAGTGCCCGGGACAAGCGTCATGAGTTCATGACCGTGGAGCATCTGTTGCTGGCCCTACTGGATAATGAATCGGCAGTGGGCGTTCTGAAAGCTTGTGGCGCAGACCTCAAGCGGCTTCAGGAAGAGCTCGTCGAATTCGTGGATTCAACCACACCATTGATTCCCAGCAGTGATAGTGAGCGGGAGACACAGCCCACACTGGGGTTCCAGCGCGTATTGCAACGGGCGGTTTTCCACGTGCAGTCCTCGGGCAAGAAAGAGGTGACCGGTGCCAACGTGCTGGTAGCCATTTTCAGCGAACAGGAAAGCCAGGCGGTCTATGTGCTCAAGAAACAGAGCATTGCCCGCATTGATGTGGTGAACTTTGTGTCCCACGGCATTTCTCGCGTCCAGGGTGCGGAAGACCAGGAGAGTCACGACCAGGCATCCCATGATGAGGCTGGCGAGGAAGGCGGTCAGTCCAAGCCGCTGGAAAGCTATGCCACCAACCTGAATGAACAGGCCCGTCAGGGCCGGATTGATCCGCTGATCGGGCGTGAGCACGAGGTGGAGCGGGTCGTCCAGATTCTGGTGCGCCGGCGCAAGAACAACCCGCTGCTGGTGGGTGAGGCCGGTGTCGGCAAGACTGCAATAGCGGAAGGCCTTGCCAAGCGCATTGTCGATGGCCAGGTTCCTGACATCATCTCGGATGCCGTAGTCTACTCGCTGGATCTGGGGGCTCTGCTCGCCGGAACCAAGTATCGGGGCGACTTCGAGAAGCGTCTGAAAGGGCTGCTTGCCGAGCTCAAGAAAGAGAACCACGCAATTCTGTTCATCGACGAAATTCACACCATCATTGGGGCGGGCTCCGCTTCCGGTGGCGTGATGGACGCCTCGAACCTGTTGAAGCCCATGCTCAGCTCCGGAGAGATCCGGTGCATCGGTTCAACCACGTTCCAGGAGTTCCGGGGAATCTTTGAAAAGGACAGCGCCCTGGCTCGCCGTTTCCAGAAAATTGATGTGAACGAGCCGAGCGTTGAGGATACCTATCAGATCCTCAAGGGCCTCAAGCCCAGCTTTGAGAAGCACCACGATCTCAAGTACACCGACAAGGCCCTTCGGGTAGCTGCAGAGCTGTCCGACCGCTACATTACAGACCGTCATCTGCCAGACAAGGCCATTGACGTTATTGATGAAGCGGGTGCCCGTCAAAGGCTTCAGCCTGAGGGTAAGCGCAAGAAGACGGTAGACGTCACCGAGATCGAGGATGTGGTTGCGAATATTGCCCGCATTCCGCCGAAGAACGTCTCTACCAGCGACAAGGATCTGCTGCGCAATCTGGAGCGGGACCTCAAGATGACCGTGTTTGGTCAGGATCCGGCCATCGAATCGCTGTCCACTGCCATCAAGCTGGCCCGTGCCGGACTGAAGTCTCCCGAGAAGCCTGAGGGTGCCTTCCTGTTTGCAGGGCCGACCGGTGTTGGTAAAACCGAGGTTACCAAGCAGTTGGCAAAGGTGCTGGGCATCGAGCTCGTACGGTTTGACATGTCCGAGTACATGGAGCGCCACACTGTGTCGCGGCTGATCGGTGCGCCTCCGGGCTACGTCGGCTACGATCAGGGCGGCCTGTTGACGGAATCGGTCAACAAGCACCCGCACTGTGTGCTCCTGCTTGATGAAATCGAGAAAGCCCATCCGGAAGTGTTTAATCTGCTGCTGCAGGTCATGGACCATGGCACGCTGACTGACAACAACGGTCGCAAGGCGGATTTCCGCCACGTGATCCTGGTAATGACCACCAACGCCGGCGCCGAAAGTATGGCCCGTCGCTCCATTGGCTTCAGCGAGCAGGACCACAGCACGGACGGCATGGAAATCATCAGCAAGACCTTCACGCCGGAATTCCGCAACCGTCTGGACGGTATCATCCAGTTCGGTGACCTGCAGATCGACACCATCACACACGTGGTGGACAAGTTCCTCACCGAGCTGCAGGCGCAGCTGGACGAGAAGCATGTGGTTCTGCATGTGGACGACGAAGCGAAGGCCTGGCTGGCCGAGAAGGGCTACGATGTCACAATGGGTGCCCGCCCGATGTCGCGCCTGATCCAGGACAAGATCAAGCGGCCGCTGGCCGAGCAGATCCTGTTCGGGCGTTTGTCAGAGAAGGGCGGGGATGTCTTCATCCACCTTCGTGATGACGAGCTGGTATTCGAGTACGAGGACGAGCCTGCAGAGGCTGTCTGACATACTTCAACAAGGAAAAACCGCTGTCCGGGTAACCGGCAGCGGTTTTTTTTACGCCCTAACGAAAAAAGCCCCCGAAGGGGCTTTTTCAGATGTCACGGGAGCATCAACGGGCGCGGTATACGATGCGGCCCTTGCTCAGGTCGTAGGGAGTCAGCTCAACCTTGACCTTGTCACCTGTCAGGATGCGGATGTAGTTCTTGCGCATCTTGCCGGAGATGTGAGCTGTCACAACATGACCGTTGCTGAGCTCAACGCGGAACATGGTGTTTGGAAGGGTGTCGATAATAACGCCCTCCATTTCAATGGCATCTGATTTCGGCATTCAGTAGAAACCTCGTTTGGATATGCTTCTCGTAATTTTAAATTGCGCAATTCTGCCTGATTTATCGGCGTTTGGCAAAGTTAGCCTGGGTCCAGTTCGCGCCAGTGCCCGTCTCGAAGCGCCTCGATCGGGCGAAAGCGGGTTTTGTAGTTCATTTTTCGGCACTGCTTGATCCAGTAACCGAGATAGAGATGGGGCAGTCCTCTGCGGCGAGCTTCCTCGATTTGCCACAGGATCGCGTAGGTGCCCAGGCTCCTGTCTTCGAGATCCGGGTCGAAAACGGTGTAGATGGCCGAGAGTCCGTCGTCCAGAAGGTCCACGGCCGCCAGTCCCACCAGCCGCTCATCCTTGTGGATTTCCAGGAACCAGGAGTCGGTTGCCCCTTCCACCAGGAACGACGTGAACTGTTCCCGGGTGGGCGGGTACATATCGCCATCCTGGTGCCGTTGCTCAATGTAGTTGGCGTAGAGCTGGTAGTACCTTTCCGCGAAGGTGGCCGGCACCATGGTGCACTTCAGGTCTGTATTTTTCTTGAGCACCCGTCGCTGGCTTCTGTCCGGATTGAAATCATCGACTTTTAATCGAACCGGTATGCAGGCATTGCATTGCTCGCAGTGGGGCCGGTAATAATGCGATCCGCTGCGGCGGAAACCAAGAGCGGTGAGTTGGCTGTAGAGTCTTTTATCGACATGGGCCCGAGGATCCACAAACATGGTGGTTGCCTCGCGGTCTGGCAGGTAGCTGCAATCATGGGGTGGCGTCGCGAAGAACACCAGGGTTCTGAGATTGCTCATTCACTCCTCCGGCCCGGGCCAACGCCATTGGAAGGTCCAGTCGGTCTGATCCGGTTTTTGGTCGATACTCATCCTGAGTATAGATAAAAACTCTTCCCGGGGAATAGTCCGCGCGCCCATGGTCAGCAAATGCCGGCTCTCAACCTGGCAGTCCATGATTCGGTAGCCCCAGTTCTGTAACTGGTGCGCCAGGTGGACCATGAGAACCTTGGACGCGTTGGTCTCCAGGGAAAACATGGATTCCCCGAAAAAGCACCGGCCAATAGCCAGTCCGTACATGCCACCGGCCAGCTCGCCGCGGCGGTTCCAGATTTCGATGGAGTGAGCCACGCCCATGCGGTGGAGCTCTGAGTAGCTGGCAATCATTTCTTCGGTAATCCAGGTGCCTTCGGCCCGGGTCGAGGCGCACAGGCGGATAATCCGTCCGAAGTGTCTGTCTGCGGTTACCTGGAAGCGTTGCTGGTTCAGGGTGCGGCGTAGGCTCCGTGAAACGTGGATTTCGTCCGGAAAAAGGACGCACCGCGGATTCGGTGACCACCATAAAATGGGCTGGTCGTCGCTGTACCAAGGGAAGATGCCGTTCCGGTAGGCCAGTATGAGTCGCTCGGTGGAAAGGTCGCCGCCGAGGGCAAGAAGGCCATCCGGGTCGTCCAGGGCTTCGTTGGCGGGGGGGAACCAGAGTTGGTCCGGGTCTAGCCAGGGTAGTGAGGTCATCCTTCTCCGGTTTTTACTGCCTAGTTCGCGTTGATCTTGTTGCTAACGGGCCTTTGGAGTTTCGGCCAGCGGGAACCCGCTTCTGAAACACGCCGTGAATACATCCATGTAGGCTTGGCTCCGCCATCCATGGCTCCGCACAGTTTCAGAAGCGGTTTCCCGCCGGCCTATGCAAACTCCTGAGTTCGCGTTCCTCTACTTTACTCAAGCACAATCAGTCTTGCTGATCCAGAAACTTTTCCGCATCCAGGGCGGCCATGCAGCCGAAGCCGGCGGAGGTGACGGCCTGGCGGTAGACGTGGTCGGCTACGTCGCCGGCGGCGAAGACGCCGGGGATGCTGCTCTGGGTGGCCATGCCTTCAAGGCCGGAGCGGATGCGGATATAGCCGTTTTCCATGTCCAGCTGGCCCTGGAACAGGTCGGTGTTGGGCTTGTGGCCGATGGCGATGAATACGCCGGCCAAGTCCATTTCCTGGGTGGAGTCGTCTTTGGTGCTTTTGATGCGCATACCGGTGACGCCGGTGCCGTCGCCCAGGACTTCGTTGAGGGTGTGGTCCCAGACGATCTTGACGTTGCCGTTTTCGGCTTTTTCAAACAGTTTGTCCTGGAGGATCTTTTCGGCACGCAGGCTGTCGCGGCGGTGCACCAGCGTCACTTCGTCGGCGATGTTGGACAGGTACAGGGCCTCTTCAACGGCGGTGTTGCCGCCGCCGATAACGGCGACTTTCTGTTTCTTGTAGAAGAAGCCGTCGCAGGTGGCGCAGGCGGATACGCCCTGGCCTTTGAATTTCTCTTCCGATTCCAGGCCCAGGTACATGGCGGAGGCACCGGTGGCGATGATCAGGGCGTCGCAGGTGTACTCGCCGCCGTCGCCCTTGAGGCGGAAGGGGCGGTTGCGCAGGTCAGCTTCGTTGATGGTGTCGTAGACGATGCTGGTTTCGAAGCGTTCGGCGTGTTTGAGCATGCGCTGCATGAGCTCTGGGCCCTGAACGCCGTCGTTGTCGCCGGGCCAGTTGTCGACGTCGGTGGTGGTGGTGAGCTGGCCGCCGACTTCAATACCGGTAATCAGGGTCGGGTTCAGGTTGGCGCGGGCTGCGTAGACAGCAGCGGTGTAACCTGCGGGGCCGGAACCGAGGATGATCAGTCGGGAATGTTTGGTGTCGCTCATTGGGAATTCTCTCACTGAAAAAGCCGTACGTTGCCGGGCCCGGTTTCAGGGCCAGACGCTTCGGGGAAAGGAGCAAAGGCTAACATGAAAGGCGCGGTCTGCCATTCGTTTTGGCCAATTCCGCTTATAAAACCTTGCTATTTACTCAAGCACGGAAACGGTTGCCAACAGCTGGCGAACCCTTTCAGCGCTTTTGCCGGACTCGCCCTGTTCGAGGCGGTGGGCCGCCACGGCGGGAAAGACCGCCTGGATGTCATCCGGCAGTACGTGATGACGACCCTCCATCAACGCCCAGGCCTTGGCGGCCCGTACCAGCCCCAGTCCCGCCCGGGGCGAAAGCCCGTACAGAAGCCCGGGCATTCTCCGACTTTGTTCCAGCAACCGTTGAACATAATCCAGAAGAGCTGGGCTGGCGGTTATTCGGGTTACGCCTTCCTGCAGGGTTTTCAGGTCGGCCTGGGAGAGCAGTGTGGGGAGTTTTTCGGTCATGGCACGACGGTCTTCGCCCTCCAGCAGCTCCCGCTCTGCCCGCGGGTCCGGGTAACCCAGACGAAGGCGCATGAGGAATCTGTCCAGTTGGGACTCGGGCAGGGGGTAGGTGCCGCCCTGTTCGATGGGATTCTGGGTGGCAATCACGAAGAACGGATGTGGCAGTGGCCGGGTCTCTCCCTCAATGGACACCTGCCGTTCTTCCATGGCTTCGAGCAGAGCGCTCTGTGTGCGAGGTGATGCCCGGTTGATTTCATCAGCCAGCACCACTTGGGCGAAAATTGGGCCGGGGTGGAATACCAGGCTGCCGGCCTGTTTATCGTACATGGAGTAGCCAAGCACATCCGCCGGAAGCAGGTCGTTGGTGAACTGAATCCGCTGGTAACTCAGCCCCATGACCTTGGCGAGGGCATGGGATAGCGTTGTCTTGCCCATGCCGGGAATGTCTTCGATCAGCAGGTGCCCCCGGGCCAGTAGCCCGCACAGGGCAAGGCGTACCTGTTGGTCTTTGCCCAGGAGTATCTGGTTCAGTTCACTGACTACGGTATCGACCAGTTTTTTCATTCCGGGCTCAGTCCCTTACGCGTTTGAGGATGTCACCGTACGCGTCTATACGGCGGTCTCTCAAATACGGCCAGATACGGCGAACCGATTCACTGCGGGTGCGATCAAGGGTTACAGCCAGAATGCACTCAGAGCTGTCATCGCCCCGGGCCAGAAACTCACCCTGCGGGCCACAGATAAAACTGTTGCCCCAGAAGCGAATGCCGTCGCTGTGTCCTGAGGGGTCGGGTTCGGTGCCTACCCGGTTCGGAGCCACCACCGGCAGGTTGTTGGCAACCGCATGGCCCCGCTGCACGGTGACCCAGGCGTCCAGCTGGCGTGCCCGTTCATCCGGGTCATCCGTTACATCCCAGCCGATGGCGGTGGGGTATATGAGGATCTCCGCGCCGGCCAGGGCCATCAGCCGGGCAGCTTCGGGATACCACTGGTCCCAGCACACCAGCACCCCAAGCCTGCCAACGGATGTATTAATGGGCGTGAAGCCGCTGCGGCCATCATTGAACTGGGCGTCGCCGGGCGTAAAGTAGAATTTCTCATAGAAACCCGGGTCGTCCGGAATGTGCATTTTCCGGTACAGGCCTGCCATGGAGCCGTCTCTGTCAAACACGACCGCGGTGTTGTGGTAAACACCGTTCATGCGACGTTCGAAAATGGATCCAACCAGAACGATGCCCAGCTCACGGGCCAGTTCTGACAAACGCTGGCTGGTGGGGCCGGGAATCGGCTCGGCCAGTTCGAAAACCGCTGTGTCTTCGGTCTGGCAGAAGTACAGGGTGGCGTGGAGTTCCTGGAGAATAACCAGGTCTGCACCACTGGCCGCGGCTTCGCGGACCAGTTTCTCGGTAACGGCGAGGCTGGCCGCCTTATCACTGCTGCAGGCCTGCTGGATGGCGGCAACATTGATCTGGCTCTTGCGCGATTCACTGCTCATCAACTGACTACTCCGGCGGGGATTTGCATGGTCACACAGTGAAGGCTGCCATGCTGGCGAATCAAGGGTCGGCAATCAATCGGCACAATCTCCCTGCTCGGGAAAATCTCTTTCATGACAGTGATGGCGTCTTCATCCTGCGGCACGTCGTACACCGGCAGCAACACCGCATCGTTGATTATCAAAAAGTTTGCATAGGTAGCCGGCAGGCGCTCACCGTCCTCGTCATATATGGCGTCGGGCCAGGGCAGAGGCGTCAGTTTGTAGGGGGAGCCGTCGGCCTGACGGAATTCCTGAAGCTCTTCTTCCATGGCCGCAAGAGCGCTGTAGTGTTCATCGGCCACGTCGGGACAGGACACATAACAGATATGATCCGGTGCGCAGAATCGGGCCAGGGTATCAATGTGGCTGTCGGTGTCGTCTCCGGCAAGGTAGCCATGGTTGAGCCAGAGAATCCGGCACACGCCCAATACCTCTGATAGCAGTTGCTCAATGGCTGTGCGATCCATGGCCGGGTTTCGGGTCGGCGTCAGCAGACATTCCGAGGTGGTCAGAAAAGTGCCCTGACCATCCGATTCAAAGGAGCCGCCCTCCAGTACGAAGTCCACCTGCTGTGTCGCTGTTGTGCCGAATACACCCGCATTAAACAGATGATTGTTCAATGCGTCGTCTTTTTCCGAGGGAAACTTTCCGCCCCAGGCGTTGAACCGGAAATCCAGGAGTGTGGGCCTGTCGTCAGTCAGGATAGTGATCGGCCCATGGTCCCTTGCCCAGGTATCGTTAGCAGGCGCGGGAACCGCCTTCGCACGGCCCGGGAAACTGTTTTGCTCGGCGTAGAGGTTGAGGTCCCGCTCTAGCTCCTGCAGACGGGTTACGTGTTCGCAACTGATAACCACATGTTCGTGTCGGAGAACGGCTTTGGCAATGTTCTCGAAAACTGGCTCCACCTCATCGATCAGGTCTGCCCAGTCGGTTCCCGGATGGGGCCAGGTCAGCATTACGGCGCTTTGGGGCGCCCATTCCGCGGGCAACACTCGTTTGGTTGTCACTACGTCACCTTGAATCATAAAAGACGCCATTCTAACCAACGATTGGTTGAACGTCAGGACATGAGAAGGGGATTTCCGACCTGGAAAGGCCCCTCGGGCCTTCAGCGATTATGCTTGAGAACAGTATGGATAACCCGGTCGCCTTCGAAATACACGACAAAGTTCTGATAATGCCATTGGATAATCGGTGGCTGGCCAATCGGGCCCTGAATCTCCATAGGCGCGCCCCAGGACGCGCGGACTGATGATTGGCTCATGCCGGAGCCCGGAAAGCTAGCCTGATCGCGATCGGCCTGGGCACCAATCGGCACGCGAACTTCTTCAGCTACCGCGGACGTCATCGGGAAAAAGGCCAGTGTGGCAGTCACTGCCAGTGCGCCGAACAGGGTAGATTGTTTTCTCATTGATGGGTCTCCATGAAAACTGGCGTCCTCAGAAGGACATGGATAAAGCGTAATATCCGAAAAAGATTAGCAAAAGTCACCCGTTTTTCCCCAGTCTACTCTTTTTGACGCTGTCGAATCTGCCACCGCATCACATGCCGTGCGATTTGTTGGCGATCGCCGTCATCAATCCGGGCAAATTCGGTGTGGACCCTTGCTCCGCCTGAAGAATCGGGGTGTACCTCGAGAACACGGGCGATTGCCTGGGGCTGAAAAAGTTCGGGTGGCAGGGTCATTCGGACAGCAAGCCGGTCTCCGGGTTGCCAGGCAGGGGTGCTACTGGAGAACGACAGGCCGCCTTCGCTCAGGGTCACCTCCTGCCAGTCCTCAGGTTGCAACGGATTTTGCTCAAAGGCCATAATGCGCGCAAGCGTATCCAGCTTGCCATTCAGGGATTTGATCAGCCCGGTAAGCAGCCGGTCTTTTTCGGCAAGGCTGGCAAGCTGGGATTTTACGTCCTGGTCCAACCGCCTGAATTCAGCTTTCAGGCTTTCGAGGTGGTCACCATCGAAGGCATTCCCGTCCAGTGGAGTGTCGGGGGCCAGCTTGCGGATCTCCAGGCCGATCCGGTCTTCAATGCGGTAAAAGTCCCGGCGTTCGGGTGAATAGTCCACCGGTTCGTTTGGGGTGTCGGACGACTGCATCGCGGCTCCGGAAAGCTGAATTTTTATTGGTACAGAACAGTTTAGCAGTTTCCCTCCGTGCTGGAAGGTAGAAGGTACTCGGGAAAACCAGACCACGACAGACCTGAAGGTAGCAACAGGCACCTCTTCATGTTCAGACCCTTATCATTTTACATTGGCTTGCGATACACGGCCGCAAAGCGCCACAATCACTTCATATCCTTTATTTCCCTGACCTCGATGATCGGGCTGATGCTGGGGGTGGCGGTGCTGATCATCGTGCTGTCAGTCATGAATGGCTTCGACCGGGAACTCAAGCAGAGAATTCTCGGGATGGTTCCCCACGCCACCATACAGGGCGCCGGCCCACTGGATGATTGGCAGTCCGTTGATGCACGGGTACAGGAGCATCCCCGGGTGCTGGCTGCGGCTCCATTCATTCAGGGGCAGGGCATGGTCACCGGGGGCGGGAATGTTCGTGGCGTCATGCTTAATGGCATCCTGCCGGAAGAAGAGCGCACGGTGTCCATCATTGAGAATCATATGATCGAAGGTGGGCTGGATGATCTGGCCTCCGGCGAGTTTGGCATCATCATCGGCCGCTTGATGGCGGCCAGCCTGCGTCTTCAGGTGGGTGACAAGGTGACCGTGGTGCTGCCGGAAGCCTCGGTGACGCCAGCAGGGGTACTGCCAAGGCTCAAGCGTTTTACGGTCAAGGGCATTTTCAGTGTCGGGGCTGAGCTGGATGGTAACTACACCCTGATCCACATGGATGATGCCGCCAAGCTAATGCGCACCGGGGGTAAGGCCGAAGGCGTCCGCCTGCTGGTGGATGACCTGTTCGCAGCGCCCAAGGTGTCGCAGCAGGCCGCTGAGGCCCTGGGCGGCCGATACTACGTATCCGACTGGACCCGCACCCACGGCAATCTGTTCCAGGCCATCCGCATGGAGAAAACCATGATCGGCCTGCTTCTGATGTTTATCGTCGCTGTGGCGGCCTTCAATATCGTGTCCACGCTGGTGATGGTGGTTACTGATAAAACCGGTGACATCGCGATCCTGAGAACCATGGGAGCGACGCCGGGTCGGATCATGCGCATCTTTATCGTTCAGGGAGCGGTCATCGGTATCTTCGGAACCATCGTTGGCACGGCGCTGGGTGTGTTCGGGGCACTCAACATCAGCGCCTTTATCTCCTGGCTGGAGGGTGCGCTTGGGCACCAGTTCCTAAGCGCAGATGTCTACTTTATCAGCTACCTGCCGTCCCAATTGCAATGGCAGGACGTTTTCATAATCAGCGGCGCCGGCCTTGCCATGAGCTTGTTGGCAACCATTTACCCGGCCTGGCGGGCCTCAAGGGTGGATCCGGCGGAGGCGCTTCGCTATGAATAAGGAACCTTCCGCTATGGCGCATTCTGCCCCGGTGATCGACTGTCGCCAGGTGACCCGGACCTACAACGAGGGCCCCGGAAAGCTCACCATTTTTTCAGATATCTCACTGGAAGTTGCCCAGGGTGAGACCGTTGCCATCGTTGGCAGCAGCGGTGCCGGAAAAACAACCTTGCTGAATCTTCTGGGCGGGCTCGACAAGCCGTCGTCCGGCCAGATCTCTATCTGTGGTGAGGACATTCACCGGCTCTCCGAGTCGCGGCGTGCAAAGTTTCGCAACGCCCATCTGGGCTTTGTCTATCAGTTTCATCACTTGCTGCCGGAATTTACGGCGCTTGAGAACGTCATGATGCCTTGTGCATTGGGTGGCATGGCGGTGTCGAAATCGCGCGACAAGGCAAGCAGCTTACTGGAGCGGGTTGGCCTTGCCGAACGGCTTGATCACAAGCCTGGCGAGCTCTCCGGGGGCGAGCGTCAGCGGGTGGCTATAGCGCGTGCGTTGGTAAATGAGCCGGACTGCGTGCTGATGGATGAACCGACCGGTAACCTGGATGAACATACCGGCGAGGGAGTCCAGGCACTGATCGAGTCTCTCAGGGATCAGTTGGGCATTGCGTTTGTCATGGTAACCCATGATATGAAAATGGCCCGAAGCCTCGGGCGGGTCATGCGGCTTGAACAGGGCCGGTTGATTCAGGAAGTCTGATCAGCCGCCCGGCGGCGCCTGAGTCGAGCGGTGCGCCGCACCTGCCAGTCAGAGCGAATTTTCCGGCGCCACAGATACTGGATAATCAGGTAGGCCACGCAAGCGGAAACCGTTGCGACCACCAGGGACCCGAGATAGAGGGGAATGCCGATATCCAGCAGCCGCTCGCTGATCCAGGACCAGGAGAGTTCGAACTCAAAGCTGAGTACGGGACGGTCCAGGGCCCAGGCCCCGATTTTGTAGTTGAAATAGAACATCGGCGGCATGGTCACCGGGTTGCTGATCCAGACCAGAACCACTGAAAGCGGTAGGTTGGCATTGAACCAGATGGCGAAGAAGGCTGCCGCAAGCATCTGGAAGGGCATTGGAATAAAGCAGAACCAGATACCGACCAGAAACGCCCTGGCGACACTGTGACGGTTAATGTGCCATAGGTTCGGTTCATGAAGAATATCGCCCAGAAAGCTCAGCGACTGCATCGCTTGCACCTTCTCTGGTGAGGGCAGATAGCGTTTCATGAACTTCTTTGGCATTGGAAGTTCTGCCTTTAAACGGAGTTAATATACCGGCTCATCGGATGTCGCCGGTGTTTGTGACATACAGGAGGACAAGGATTGTCCGGAAGTATCAACCGCCCGGCATGCTCTCTTGGCACGTCCGGTTCAGCAGTAGTGGGCGTGATCGCCTTCTCTTTTGGCGTTATCTTACTGTATTGGTTGTCGATACTGCCACCTCCCGAATGGTTGATCGCCGCGATACTGCTGCTCGCTCTTGCCTTTTCCTGTTCTTTATCGACCGTCGCCACCCGGTTAACAGTGTTCGCCTTTGGCCTGCTTGCCGGACTGCTCTGGGCCTCCTGGCATGCTGGTGAACGGCTCTCGACCACCCTTCCGAGCAGTCTTGAACGGGAGCGCCTCGCGGTCTCGGGATACCTGTGCGACATTCCTTCGAAAGGAAGCTTCAACAGTTTACGTTTCAGTTTCTGTGTCACCCAGTGGCACAACCTTCCCATCGAAACCGGGCAGGAAGCAAGGATGCCGCGCCTGCTCAGATTGTCCTGGTATGGTCACGGGAATGAACAACTTCCCGGGGCCCGCCTGCGGCTGGAAGTCGCTCTCAAACGCCCTCATGGCAGCCTCAACCCTGCAGGCTTCCGCTACGAGGACTGGCTTTTTCGGAAGGGGTACCGGGCCACAGGAAGCGTCCGTAGTGTTCAGGTCGACTCAACGGTCAGGTGTTTGCTGCATTGCCAGTACCGGAGTCTCCATCTTTCCCTTAAACACTGGACCACGGAGCAGTTTGGCGATGCCAGGCATTTTCCGCTGGTTTCTTCGCTCTTAATTGGCCATCGCGGCTATATGGAAGAGAAGCACTGGGATGTACTCAAGGCGACCGGCACCATTCACCTGGTAGCGATATCGGGTCTGCATCTGGGGCTGGTTGCGCTGGGTGCCGGCTTTTTGTGCAGGCGACTGTTGCTGGCGTTGCCGGCCCGAAGGGTCAGTGACGAGGCCAGACGCTGGATTGTCTTCGCATCGGTTCTAAGTTGTTGCCTGATTTATGCCCTGGCGGCCGGTTTTACCGTGCCGACCCGTCGCGCCCTGGTCATGGTGGTTGCAGGCGGTTGGCTGATTCTTATGAGTCGTCAGGCGCCGGTTTGGCAGGCCTTTCTGGCTGCATTGGTGGCTGTTCTTCTGCTGGATCCTTTTGCGCCACTGGATCAGGGGTTCTGGCTGTCGTTCACGGCTGTCGCCGTGCTGATTGCTGTGTTTTCGGCGCGGCTTGAGGGAACCGGCTCGTTGACCGGGCTCGTCGTTGCGCAGCTGGCCGTATTCGGCGGTTTGTGGCCAATCCTGGAGATATTTGGGCAAGGACAGCCCCTGGTTGGTTTGTTGGCAAATCTCGCAGCGATCCCATGGGTATCCTTGGTAGTCATGCCAGTACTGGTCGCGGGCGGGTTGATCACGGCCGTTGTGCCCGGCGCCGCCCAGCTGTTTGTGCCACTGTTCGATTGGACTCTGGGCGTGCTCTGGTACGTGCTGACATGGTTCGCGGAGTGGCAGGCGCCGGGCATTGAAGCCAGTGTTCCGGAGATTGTGGGTTGGGCGTTGCTGACTGTGACCCTGGTTTTTATGCCGTTTGCCAGATTTCGCCTTGTTGCCGCTCTGTCGGCCGTGTCATGGCTGATGTATCCGGGCCCGACCTCGGTGAAGAATCCCTATTTGAGCGCGCCGGAAATACGGGTCTGGGATGTTGGCCAGGGCCTGTCGGTTCTTGTCCGTCATGGGCATGAGGTATTGGTCTACGACACAGGCCCTGCCGTTCCGGGTGTATTCTCGGCTGTTGAATCGACCCTCCTGCCAAATCTTGAGGCCGAGGGCATCAGGCGGATTGATACCCTGGTGATCAGTCACGCAGACAGTGATCATGCCGGGGGTGTATCCGAATTGACCCGGCAGATTGAAGTCGGAAAAGTCATCGCTGGCGAGCCGGTAGCGGTCAGAGAGCAGGTTGCCGATCTGCCGGTTTGGGGCTGCAAACGATCATCCCAAAGACTCGGCAGCCTGATGCTGGAATTCTGGCAGGGGGAGGGGGCGACAGAAGGTAACGATGCGTCCTGTGTGCTGCGGATATACCATCCCGAATCAGGCACCGAATGGCTACTGCCGGGGGATATCACCGACCACATGGAAGCCCGGTATCTGGCTTATCTCGCTGATCGAGAGGATCTTCCGGCGCCGGTTACCCGAGTGATTGTCGCGCCCCACCATGGCAGCAAAACGTCATCCTCCGAAGCCTGGGTCAAGGCCTTGAAGCCGGGTCAGGTGATCTATACCGCCGGCTATCGACACCGTTATGGCCATCCTCACCCGATGGTTACCGCCCGCTATGCCGGGATCGGTGCCGTATCGCTGAATACAGCCTGTTCCGGCAGCATCGTGATGACGATTGAGGATAACCGGTTGGCGTTAAAGGAAATGCGCCATCGGTCGCCGTTCTGGATTGGCGGCCCGGGGCTTGCCCGTGATCAATGTAAAATACCGTGACATTGCAGGTGTGGCCTCCACCGGTAGCTATGCTAAAGTAGCGCGGCTTGCAAACAATGAGGGAGACCAAGCGTGTTCGAGCTGTTGAAAGCCGGTGGCATTCTCATGGTGCCAATTGTTGCCTGTTCCATTCTGGCGCTGGCCATCATTCTGGAGCGTATCTGGACCCTTCGTGCCTCCAGGGTAGCGCCTCCCCAGACCATTAACGAGTTATGGCGCTGGATCAAGAAAAAAGAACTCAATGGCCGGAAGCTGAAAGCCCTGCAGGGTTCCTCGCCCCTGGGCCGGATTCTGGCCGGTGGCCTGCTTAACGCCAAGCATGGCCGCGAAATCATGAAAGAGAGCATCGAGCACGAGGCGAGCCAGGTTATCCATGATCTGGAGCGCTTCCTGAACCCGCTGGGTACTGTCGCGACCATTACCCCTTTGCTGGGTTTGCTGGGCACGGTTATTGGCATGATCAAGGTGTTCGCCGAGATCCAGCTGGCCGGAGTTGGCAACGCGGGCAACCTGGCTGGCGGCATCTCCGAAGCGCTGATTACCACGGCTGCCGGCCTGAGCGTGGCGATTCCGGCGCTGATCTGCCACCGCTACTTCATTCGCCGGGTGGATGAGCTGGTCGTCGGTATGGAGCAGGAAGCCATCAAGCTGGTTGAGGTAGTACACGGAGACCGCGAAATCGACGTGGAAGGAGCCTGAACGCCGTGAAGTTCAAGCGCCAGAGAAGCCAGGAAGTCGGGGTAGACCTGACACCACTGATCGACGTGGTGTTCCTGCTGCTTATTTTCTTTATGGTTTCCACAACCTTTACCCGGGAAAGCCATATGCAGGTTGAGCTTCCCGAGGCCAGTGGCGAGCCCGCGCCGGCATCGGAAGTACAGCAGATTGATGTGGTGATCAATGCCGAGGGACAGTACATCCTGAACGACCGGACATTGGTCAATAACCGGCGCGAGACGCTGGAACGGGGTGTGCGTGAGTTGGCTGAAGGCAACAATTCGCTTCCCTTCATAATCACCGCTGATGCCCGCACGCCTCACGAGTTTGTGGTTCGGGCCATGGACGTTGCCGGACGTCTGGGATTCGCCAAGCTCAGTATTACCACTGAGCGGGAGGCTGAGAACCAGTGAAGGTAACCGAGCCTTTGCCCGACCCCTCGGCCGGGTTGCCAACGGGCAGTTGGCAAACCTACAAACGCCTGCTCGCTTATGTGAAGCCCTTCCTGCTGGCTTTCTCCCTGGCGGTACTTGGGAACATCATCTACGCCGCCGCATCGACCGGCATGGCGGCGGCCATGGAATACGTCATAGCGGCTATCGAGAACCCCACCGAGCAGAACCGCCTGATTCTCACTCTGGTTATTGTAGGCGTGTTCGCTTTCCGGGGGCTCGGCACGTTCCTGAGCCAGTATTTCATCAGCTACGTTGGTCGCCAGGTCATTAATGCCTTGCGCAATGACGTATTCGATCGCCTGATGACACTGCCGTCCCGGTATTTTGATGACAACGCAGCCGGACGCCTGGTCTCCAAGCTCACCTTCAACGTTGAGCAGGTGGCGGAGGCGACGACCAATGCCGTGACCATTACCCTCCGTGAAGGCCTGACCATCGTCGGTCTGCTGGGCTACATGTTCTACACCAACTGGAAACTCACACTGATTTTCCTGGCGGTGGGGCCGCTTATTGCCGCGGTTGTCAGCTATGCCAGCAAACGCTTCCGCAAGATTAGTCAGCGGATCCAGGGCTCCATGGGCGATATAACCCATGTGGCCTCAGAGTCGATTACCGGCTATCGCGTTGTTCGCACCTTTGGCGGCGAGGATTATGAACGCGATCGTTTTCAAGAGGTTAACAATAAAAACCTCAAGCAAAGTCTGAAGATGGCATCCACCCAGGCCATCAGCGTTCCAGTCATCCAGGTACTGGTCGCCATCGCCATTGCCGGACTGGTCTGGATGATGCTCGCGCCGGAAATCCGTGGCGAAATGACCACGGGGCAGCTCGTTGCCTTTATCACCGCTGCAACCACCATGGCAAAGCCTATCCGTCAGGTCACCTCGGTTCATGCCAAGATCCAGAAGGGTGTTGCAGCGGCCTACGATGTCTTCGAAACCATTGATGAAGCCCCGGAGCAGGATCCGGGTACCTACTCTCCGGATCGGGTTGAGGGCGACATCGAGTTTGATGAGGTGTCCTTCCGGTACCGGGACCAGCTCGACAATGTTCTGGAAGGTATCTCCTTCAGCATTCCTGCCGGTCAGAGTGTGGCACTCGTCGGTCGTTCTGGGAGTGGAAAGTCCACCCTGGTGAGTCTCATTCCACGATTCTATGAATACACCGGCGGCGATATCCGCATCGATGGTCATTCGCTGAAGGAGTTCTCCCTGAAGGGGCTGCGTTCCCAGATTGCACTGGTGAACCAGAATGTGGTGCTTTTCAACGACAGTATCGCCGCCAACATCGCTTACGGCGCGCTCCGGCACTGTACTCGCGAAGAAATTCGCGAGGCCGCCGCGAAGGCGCACGCCCTTGAGTTTATCGACCGCATGCCCGAAGGCCTGGACACCATGATCGGCGACAATGGCGTAATGCTCTCGGGTGGGCAGCGACAGCGGCTCGCGATTGCCCGGGCACTGCTCAAGAATGCCCCGATCCTGATCCTTGATGAGGCCACATCGGCGCTGGATACTGAATCTGAACGGCACATCCAGGAGGCGCTGGAAACAGTGATGCAGGGTCGTACCACACTGGTCATTGCGCATCGCCTTTCCACCATCGAGAAAGCCGACAGGATTCTGGTGATGGAAAACGGACGAATCGCAGAATCCGGTCGCCACGACGAACTTCTTGCTGCTGGCGGCGCCTACGCCCAGCTGCATCAGATGCAGTTCAGCGAGCAGCCATGAGCGCGGTGCAATCCGCCATAAGCTCGCTGGTTGAACGTCTTTGGTATGGCAGTAAACGGCCCCTGGGCTTTCTGGCTCCGTTGTCCTGGTTGTACCGAAGCATCGCAGAGGCCCGTCGCCGTTCGGCCTGGGACGCAAGGGATGTCTCGCTTCCGGTTCCGGTTATTGTGGTTGGCAATATCACCGCCGGTGGAACCGGGAAGTCACCGCTTACCGCATGGCTTGTCTCTGAACTGGCATCTGCCGGTTGGCGACCGGTCATCCTCAGCAGGGGTTATGGCGGTGACGCCGGCCAATACCCGCTGGTTGTCGCAGCAGATACCAGCCCCGCCGAAGCCGGTGACGAGCCGGTGATGCTGGCACTCAGCACCGGTTGTCCGGTGGTTGTTGATCCCGAGCGTCGACGCGCCGCAGATTTTGCTATCGAGAACAACCTTGGTGATTTGCTGATCTGTGACGACGGTCTACAGCATTACAAATTGCCCAGGGATCTCGAACTCTCGGTATTTGATGGGCAGCGGGGCATCGGCAATGGCGCCCTGATTCCGGTCGGTCCCCTGCGAGAGCCGGTTTCCCGGCTCGCTTCCGTGGATTTTGTTATCGTAAACGACAAGCGACTCTCGGAGCAGGCTCTGGAGAGTTTTGTCGGCGTTGACCATCCGGCCATTTATTCCATGGTTCTGGAGCCCGCGACCCTGATCCACCTTAAATCGGGGGCGTGCAGAGCTGTCGGAGAACTGAAGGGGAAAACGGTCAAGGCGGTAGCGGGCATCGGCAATCCGGCCCGGTTTTTCGATACGCTCAGGGCCCTGGGTGCATCGGTCACCGAGACGGCTTTTCCGGATCATCACCGGTTCCGCCCGGAAGATCTGACAACCGAGACCGATGAGTGGATTGTCATGACGGCAAAGGATGCGGTGAAATGCCGGGAGTTCGCGCCCGAGAATGCGTGGAGCCTGGTGGTTGAGGCCAGGTTGCCGGAACAGTTCCGGGATGCGTTTCTGGCCCGTGTTCGCCAGTGTTCCGAGCCTATAACTTCGTGATTTCGAGTGAGTGAGCAACATGGATAAGAAACTGTTGGCGATGCTGGCCTGTCCGGTCTGCAAGGGCGATCTGAAGCTTAACGAGGACAGAACCGAGCTGGTCTGTTATCAGGACGCCATGGCGTTCCCGATCCGCGAGGGAATTCCGGTGATGTTGGCCACAGAGGCCCGGACCCTGTCCACCGATGAGCGTCTGCACAAGCGCTGAACCCAAGTCCATCAGGGTAGTTACCTCATGTTTTTTACCGTTGTGATCCCGGCCCGCTATGCCTCCAGTCGCCTGCCAGGCAAGCCGCTGGCGGAAATTGCCGGAAAGCCCATGATCCAGCACGTCTGCGAGCGTGCTGCAGAAAGCCGGGCAGATCGTGTGGTTGTGGCCACCGACGACGACCGAATCCGCACCGCTTGCGAAGGCTTTGGTGCCGAGGTGGTCATGACATCCCCGAATCATGCCAGTGGCACCGACCGACTCGAGGAAGTTGCCCGGGCGCTCGGGTTCGAGGCCGACCACCGGGTGGTCAACGTGCAGGGTGACGAACCCCTGATTCCGCCGGAACTGATCAATCAGGTGGCCGACAACCTGGAGCTGTATCCGGAAGCCGCCATTGCCACCCTGTGCGAGCGAATTCATGACCCGGAGCAGGTCTTTAATCCCAACGTGGTCAAGGTGGTGTTTGATCACCAGGGGATGGCACATTACTTCAGCCGGGCACCGATTCCGTGGGCCCGGGACCAGTGGCAGGGGGGTACGCCGCTGAAGGGCGTCGACATCTCCTTGCCACACAATATGGGGTATTTCCGGCATATCGGAATTTATGGTTACCGTGCTTCGGTGCTTGCACAGTTTGTCAGTTGGGCGCCTGCCCCCACAGAGGTTACCGAATCCCTGGAACAGTTGCGGGCGCTCTACAACGGCGCCCGGATCCACGTGGATGTGGCTGCCGTGAACCCGCCGGGCGGGATTGACACGGAAGCCGATCTGCAACGGGTCCGCAACTGGCTGGAAAGGAGAGAGATCGACAATGGCTGAACCGGTAAAGGTACTTTTCGTTTGTCTGGGCAACATCTGTCGCTCGCCCAGTGCCGAAGGGGTGTTTCGTTCCCTGGTGGAGCAGGCTGGCCTCGCGGAAAAAGTTCACATCGATTCCTGTGGCACTGGTCACTGGCATATTGGCAAGAGTCCTGATACCCGGGCCCAGGAGGCCGCCTCGCGCCGGGGCATTGATATCAGCGGGTTGCGGGCACGCCAGTTCAGTCCAGAGGATCTGGATACCTTCGACTACGTACTGGTAATGGATCGCCAGAACCTGGCCGACATCAGGGATTTCTGGCATCAGAACGGCGGCACCCGGCCAGCACTGTTCCTGGAGTATGGCCGCTCGGCGCATAAGGAAGTGCCAGATCCGTACTACGGCGGTGACGAAGGGTTTGAAACCGTGCTTGATCTGATAAACGAGGCTGGCGAGGGGTTGCTGGCGGACATCCGGGGCGCCTGGCTTGAGTGAGCAGCCGGAGATCCGGGAAAACGTCGAACTGGAGGCGCTGAACACCCTGCATGTGCCGGCCAGGGCCCGCTTCTACGTGGAGGTTCACAGCGCCGAAGAGTTGGCCCGGTCCCTGGACTGGGCTGCGTCCGAAGACCACGAAGTGCTGATTCTCGGTGGTGGCAGCAACCTGGTATTGGCCGGCGACTTTATGGGCCTGGTGGTCCGTCTGGCCATTCGTGGACGCCGCTGGGCGCACATCCAGGATCACAAGGCCACCCTGGTGCTTGGCGCTGGTGAGAACTGGCATGAGGCGGTTCTTTATGCGGCCCGGGCCGGTTATCGCGGTATCGAGAATCTGGCACTGATTCCCGGAACCGCGGGTGCCGCGCCTGTGCAGAATATCGGTGCCTACGGAGTGGAACTCTGCGATTGTCTGGAATCTGTCACGGCGCTGGATCGTGATACGGGCGAGCTGATAGTTCTGGAAAACGCGGAGTGCCGGTTTGCTTACCGAGACAGCCTGTTCAAACAGACACCGGGCCGTTATGTGATCACTGAAATTCGTCTGGGCCTGTCCCGCTCACGGCCCCTGGTGCTGGGGTATCGGGATCTTCAGGAATACCTGGGTGATACGCCGGAAACCGCCCTTGACCCACTGCAGGTTGCGGAGGCCGTAATGGCCATCCGGCGACGCAAGCTGCCGGACCCGGACATCATTCCGAACGCCGGAAGTTTCTTCAAGAACCCGGTGGTGGATAGCATAACCTATGAGGCTCTCAGGGAACGGAACCCCGATATCGTGGCCTATCCCCAGGAGCACGGCGTTAAACTGGCCGCGGCCTGGCTGATTGATCAAAGTGGCTGGAAAGGGTTCCGTAATGCCCGGGTGGGCGTTCATAACCGGCAGGCACTGGTCCTGATTAACCACTCGGGCGGCACTGGCGCCGACATACTCGAGCTTGCGGAGACGATCCGTCAATCGGTGGCAGACCGTTTCGGGGTAACGCTGGAAATGGAGCCGGGGATCGTGGGTAGCCAGAGGTAAGCCCGCCCGGAGGCGGGCACGGATTCAAAGATCCTTTCACAGTCCTTTGCGGGGCGAGGCATTTACCAGGAATGGCAGCGCTTCGGCCACCGGCACATCCTGTTTCTCCGCATCCCGCCGGCCCTTGTATTCCAGGGTTCCTGCTGCCAGACCGCGCTCGGACACCACGAACCGGTGCGGGATACCGATCAGTTCCATATCGGCGAACTTCACGCCCGGGCGCTCTTTGCGGTCATCCAGAAGCACGTCGTAGCCCGCCTGGCGAAGCTGCTCATAAAGCTTTTCACCGGCTTCGGCAACCGTGGGTGACTTGTGGGCGTTCAGGGTCACGATGGCCACCTGGAACGGTGCGATGGCGTCCGGCCAGATGATGCCGTTGTCGTCATGGTTCTGCTCAATGGCGGCAGCGACAACCCGGGAAACGCCGAGGCCGTAGCATCCCATCTCCATGATTACGGTCTTGCCGTTCTCATCCAGAACCGTGGCGTTCATGGCGGTACTGTATTTGTTGCCGAGTTTGAAAATATGGCCGACCTCAATCCCGCGACGGATTTCCAGAGTGCCCTTGCCGTCCGGGCTGGCGTCGCCCTCAACCACGTTGCGCAGGTCTTCCACACGGTCAAGCGTTGCGTCCCTGTCCCAGTTCACACCGGTCAGGTGGAAGCCTTCTCGGTTGGCGCCGCAGACAAAGTCCGCCAGGTGGGCAGCACTACGGTCAACAATCACCGGTACATTGAGTTTTACCGGTCCGATAGACCCGGCCTTGCACCCGACAGCCTGCTCGATTTCCTCATCGGTGGCCATGGTCAGAGGCTCGGCAACGCCGGCCAGGTTTTCGGCCTTGATCTCGTTCAGGGTGTGATCGCCGCGCAGAACCAGAGCGATCAGGCCGGAATTGCCGTCTTCGTCCGCTTCGGCCTTCACCAGCAGAGTCTTGACCGTGCGGGTGGGGTCAATGCCCAGCAACGCGGACACCGCCTCGATGGTTTTCTGGTCTGGCGTGGCGACTTCCTTCATCTCCTCGGCCGGGGCAGGGCGATCTCCGCCCGGCGCTACCGCCTCAGCTTTCTCGATATTGGCCGCGTAATCGCTCTCTGTGCTGAAAACGATGTCGTCTTCGCCGGAGGATGCGAGTACATGGAACTCGTGGGAAGCGTTGCCGCCTATGGCGCCGGAATCCGCCTGTACTGCACGGTAATCGAGGCCGAACCGGTCGAAGATGGCGCAGTAGGTGCGGTGCATCAGCTCATAGGTTTCGTTCAGAGACTCTGCGTTCAGATGGAAGGAGTAGGCATCCTTCATGAGAAATTCCCTGGCCCGCATGACGCCAAACCGGGGGCGACGCTCGTCCCGAAATTTGGTCTGTACCTGGTAGAAATTGGCCGGCAGTTCCTTGTAGCTGCTCAGCTCGTTCCGGATCAGGTCGGTAATGACCTCTTCGTGGGTCGGCCCGAAACAGAAATCCCGGCCGTGGCGGTCTTTCATTCGCAGCAATTCGCCGCCGTACTGGGTCCAGCGCCCGGATTCCTCCCAGAGCTCGGCCGGCTGGACCGCTGGCATCAATACTTCCTGGGCACCACTCTTGTCCATTTCTTCGCGAACAATCCGCTCAACCTTACGCAGGGTGCGCAGGCCCATTGGCAACCAGGTGTAAAGCCCGGCGGCCAGTTTACGAATCATGCCGGCACGCAACATCAGCTGGTGGCTGATGATCTCGGCGTCAGCGGGGGTCTCTTTCTGGGTGGCAATCAGGTAACGGCTTGCTCGCATCGTGTCTTCCGTTTGTAATAAATCTGAAGTGTTAGACTAATGGACAGGCGGCGGTTGGTCCGCCGAAGCCTTTATTTGTCGTAAAGTGGCCATTATTGTACGGAGCCTGTTGCACAAGGTACAGATGATGACCGACGAATCTATTGATGTGGCCCCGCGGCGCCGGCCGGTCCAGGCGCGCAGCCGGGAACGCGTCAACACCATCCTTCGCCACGCCGCCGCCATTTTTCACGAGACCGGCGTCGAGGCTGTCAGCATGTCAGCCATTGCCCGGCAGTCGGGAATGTCCCTGGCCTCCCTGTATCGGTATTTTCCCAACAAGGCGGCCATCGTTCATGCCATTGCTGAACAGCATGTGGAGAAGATGGAACGTGCTCTGAGGGAGCGTTTACAGGAACTGAGCGTGGTTGATGCGGTAGACGTTCTCATTGATCAGTTCTACGAATTTTACCGCGATGAGCCTGCCTGTTCGGCTATCTGGAGCGGCGTGGAGGCCATGCCGGAACTCCGGGAGCTGGATCTGAGAGAGCTGTACACCAACGCCCGGGACCTGGACGAGAAGCTCAGAAAGGAATGCCCCCAGATCGCTGACGCCCGGCGCTGGACAGCAAGCTTGTTGCTGCCACGGTCCGCGGGCACTGTGCTGCGGCTGGCAGTGACCCTCCCGGAGGGACAGGGCCGGCAACTGGTGGAGGAACTCAAGTGCATGGCCCGGGCTTACGTTCGCGAGCTTGTCGCCTGAATCAGGAAAGATAACCCAGGGGCAGGGCGGTACTGTCGATTACTCTGCGGAGTACAAAGCTGGAATGTACACCGCTGACCCCCTGAATGCGGGTGATACGGTTCAACAGGAAATGGTGGTAGTGGTCCATGTCCGGCACCACCACCTTGAGCATGTAATCGGCGTCCTGGCCGGTGATCAGGTAGCACTCCTGCACCTCCGGGTACTCGGCCACCTGCTCTTCAAAGGCCGCGAATCGCTCTGGCGTATGCCGGTCCATACCAATCAGTATGATCGCGGTCAGTGAGAGGCCAAGCTTCTTGTGGTCCAGAATAGTGACGGTTCTGACAATAATGCCAGCATCCTCGAGAGCCCTCACACGGCGCAGGCAGGGTGAAGGTGACAGCCCGACTTTCTCTGCCAGTTCCTGGTTGGTCAGGGAACCATCCTGTTGGATGTGTTCGAGGATTCGACGGTCCATCTTGTCAATTTTGACGAGGGTTTTCTGATTTTCAGCCATAAAATTCCACGAATCCTATTTTGTGGGCAATTTATAGATTATAAAGTACCCATTCCCGTTGAAGTTCGCAATCAAATTCCAGCTTTATCGCGTTAACCTGTACGCATTGATAATTTCATTCCCGAAACCGCAAGGAATTACACGCATGGCTTTCGATCATCGCAAATACGTTGCGTTCAAACCTGTTGCCAAAACCGACCGTCGCTGGCCGGACAAGGTCATCGAGAAGGCGCCCACCTGGTGTGCCGTTGACCTTCGGGATGGCAACCAGGCGCTGGTGAAGCCCATGTCTGTTGCCCAGAAAACGCGGATGTTCGAGTTGCTGGTCAAGCTGGGCTTCAAGGAAATCGAGATCGGCTTTCCCGCTGCCAGCCAGCCGGATTTTGATTTCTGTCGCAAACTGATTGAAGAAAACCGCATTCCCGAGGATGTGAAGATCCAGGTGCTGACCCAGGCTCGCCCTGAACTGATCGAACGCACCTATGAAGCACTTGCCGGCGCCCGGAAGGCGATCGTGCATGTCTACAATTCCACCTCCACGGTTCAGCGGGAGCAGGTGTTTGGACTGGATCGCGATGGCATCAGGGATATTGCCGTCAATGGTGCAAAGCTGGTTCGTGACATTGCTGCCCGCCACCCGGAAACCGAGTGGACCTTCCAGTATTCACCGGAGAGCTTTACCGGAACCGAACTGGATTTCGCTGCGGAAGTGATTGATGCCGTAAGTGAGGTCTGGCGCCCGGAAGAGGGCCAGCCGATGATTATCAACCTGCCTGCCACCGTTGAAATGGCGACACCGAATGTGTTCGCCGACCAGATTGAATGGATCTGCGACAACATCAAGCGCCGTGAGCACATCAGCATCAGCGTGCACACCCACAACGATCGTGGCTGCGCCGTGGCCGCTGCGGAGCTGGCGGTGATGGCCGGAGCCGACCGAGTCGAGGGTACCCTGATGGGCAACGGTGAGCGCACCGGCAACATGGACCTGGTGACCATGGCCATGAACCTCTATTCCCAGGGCATTGATCCCACACTGGATCTGTCCGGCATGGCAGAGATCGTAGAGGTAGTCGAGGCCTGCACCGAGATTTCCACCCATCCGCGTCATCCCTACGCCGGCGAGCTTGTCTTTACCGCCTTCTCAGGCAGCCACCAAGACGCCATCCGAAAATGCCTGGCGCGCCGCAAGGAAGGGGAGACCTGGAATGTCGCTTACCTGCCCATCGATCCGTTTGATGTCGGCCGCCGGTATGAGGAAGTGGTGCGAATCAACAGTCAGTCTGGCAAGGGCGGTGTCGCCTATGTACTGGAGCGGGATTACAACATCAGCCTGCCGCGCTGGCTGCAGATCGAGTTCAGCAAGGTGGTGCAGCGAGAAGCGGAAACCAACGGTGGTGAGATTGACTCACTGACCATTCATCGCCTGTTCGAGGATCGCTACCTGAAAGTCCACGCCGACTGGGCTCTGCGTTCCTACGACCTGCACCGTGACGAAGAGGGTGTGCACGCCGAGGTGTCAGTGGGTCGCGATGCGTCGCCGATTCGTCTGGATGGCCATGGGCTGGGCGCTGTGGAGGCCGTATCGGAGGCGCTGGAGAAGCGCTTTGGTATCTCCATCGCCGTCGAGGCTTACGACGAATTTGCCCTGGGTGAGGGCACTAATGCCAACGCTCTGGCCTGTATCCGCTTGACCGCAAGCGGTATGCATTGCAGTGCAGCGGCACTGGCAGAGGACACCACGTCTGCTACTTTGCAGGCACTGTTTTCGGCGGTAGCCCAGGCGGTGGGTGTTGAAATGCCCAGGAAGGAAATGGAGGCTGAAACAGCCGGTGCCTGATACCGCACTGCCCTGACGACACAAGCCGGCACGAATGCCGGCTTGTTGGTTTTCCGATGCCCGTGAGGGGCAAAGGACGGAACGTAAACCCTCAGACCGGGGTAACGTTTTCCGCCTGCGGGCCTTTCGGGCCCTGTGTTACGGTGAACTGTACCTGCTGGCCTTCGGTCAGGGTACGGAAACCGCTTGCGTTGATTGCGCTGTAGTGAACAAACACGTCGCTGCCACCGTCCTGAGCGATGAAGCCAAAGCCTTTGGACTCGTTAAACCACTTAACGTGGCCGGTTTTAGTATCGGACATTGATCTTTCCTGTCTTTCTGTAATTTGCCCTCACGGGACCTTCAAAATTCCACATGGAATCGTTGCTGAGAAATCCAGAGAGTACTGAGGAAGGGGCAACGAAGAGCACTTCGGCAGGACGTTGAAACGCATTCACCAAATACCGCTGTATTTTCACAGCAATTTCAGTATAGACCGACTTTGGGGGGCGTCAACGAAATTTTTGCACCTTTCATGCAGGTTTTATTGTCGGCAAAAACAACGGCTTGGGATTTGATTGAATAAAAAATGCCCGCTCCCCGTTAACCGGGGGCGGGCAGGGTTCAGGGCGCTTCCGTCAGTGGCGGAATTGCTCGCTGATTTCTTCCAGAATGGCCGGATCATCAATGGTGCTGGGCACCGAGTATTCCTCGCCATCAGCGATCTGACGGATAACCCGTCTCAGGATCTTCCCGGAACGGGTCTTGGGAAGTCGGTCCACTACCAGGGCGCGACGGAAACAGGCGATGGCACCGATCTTGTCGCGAACCATCTCCACCAGTTCGTCTTCCAGTTCGTCATGGTCGATGGTTGCGCCATCCTTGATGAGAACCAGTCCGATGGGAATTTGCCCTTTCATGTCATCGTGAGCACCTACCACGCAGCACTCGGCAACGGCGGGGTGTGAAGCCACCACTTCTTCCATCTCGCCGGTGGAAAGACGGTGGCCGGCCACATTGATCACGTCATCGGTGCGGCCCATGACAAACACATAGCCGTCATCGTCAATAAACCCGCCGTCACCGGAACTGTAGAATCCCGATATCGGTTCCAGATAGGTTTTGCGGAAGCGCTCGTCGTCGCCCCAGACCGTCATCATGCAGCCTGGCGGCAGGGGCAGTTTCACGGCAATCTGGCCTTGCTCGCCGGCGGGCATCTGGCTGCCTTTCATGTCCACCACCTGAACGTTGTAGCCGGGTGAGGGCACGGTCGCAGATCCCGGTTTGGTGGCCATCAATTCGATACCCACCGGGTTGCAGCAGATGGCCCAGCCCGTCTCGGTCTGCCACCAGTGGTCAAGAACCGGCAGGCCGGTATGTTCCTTCAGCCATTCATAGGTGGCTGGATCCAGGCGCTCGCCGGCCAGGAACAGGCGTTTCAGTGAGCTGATGTCATAGCGTGACAACTGATCCGCTTCCGGATCTTCCTTGCGGACGGCCCGGAATGCGGTCGGAGCGGTAAACAGCATGTTGACCTTGTGGTCCTGTACCACACGCCAGAATGCGCCGGCATCCGGCGTTTTCACCGGCTTGCCCTCGTACAGGATTGTGGTGCAGCCGGCAAACAGTGGGGCGTAAACGATGTAGCTGTGGCCAACGACCCAGCCAACGTCGGAGGCGGCCCAGTAAACATCGCCGGGTTTGGCATCATAGACCAGCTTCATGCTGTAGTTTAGGGCAACCGCGTGACCGCCATTATCACGCACCACACCCTTGGGTTTTCCGGTGGTACCGGAGGTGTAAAGGATGTAGAGCGGATCCGTTGACTTGACGGGCACCGGGTTGGCGGGTTCAGCCGTTTTCATCAACTCGTTCCAGTCGTGGTCCCGGCCAGCCTGAAGGTCGGCCTTCACCTGGGGACGCTGGTAAACAATGCAGGTTTCCGGTTTATGGCTGGCCTGATCGATGGCCTTGTTGACCAGCGGCTTGTATTCGATCACGCGGGCGACTTCAATGCCGCAGGAGGCGGTAATCACGGCCTTGGGTTTGGCGTCATCAATGCGCACGGCCAGTTCGTGGGCAGCAAAGCCGCCAAAAACCACAGAGTGAATAGCCCCGATCCGCGCGCAGCCCAGCATCGCAATGACGGCTTCCGGGATCATTGGCATGTAGATGATGACCCGGTCACCCTTGGTGATGCCCCGGTCTTTCAGGGCACCGGCGAAGCGTGCAACCTCGTCGGTCAGTTCGTTGTAGGTGTAGGAACGCTGGGTATCGGTAACCGGAGAGTCGTAGATCAGGGCTTTCTGGTCACCACGGCCTGCGCGGATGTTGGCATCCAGCGCGATATTGCAGGTGTTCAGGGTGCCATCGGGGAACCACTCCCCGTGGCCATTGTCTGTTGGCTGCCAGATGGTTTTCGGCGGTTCAATCCAGTCAATTTTTTCCGCCTGTTCACGCCAGAAGTCGTCCGGTTTGTCTATCGACCGCCGGAACTCCGAGTGGTAGTCCATACATTCCACCTCATCGTGCCTGTTGTTGTTTTAATACGTTTCCTGACAACTTTAGGCCGTTTGAAATCATGGACTAGTAGACCATTGGCTTAGTCTGCGCGCTCTAGGGGCCAGTTTCCTCTGCAGATTTGACCGACGTCACCTTTGCCTTCATTTCACCCTTGGCAACCCGGGCGGAAATGGTATCGCCCGGGCCGACTTCAGATGCTTCCCGGATGATGTTCCCCTGGTTGTCGCGGACGATCGCATACCCCCTGCCAAGGGTTGCCAGGGGGCTGACCACGTTCAGGGTCTGCGCCGCGTGTTCCAGGTTTTCCCGGCGGTGGCTCAGATCCTGCTGGATGATAGAAGTCAGTCGTTCGCCCACGCGCCGAAGGGCTTCCCGGCTATCAGAAAGCTGGCGGCGCGGTGACTGCATGACCAGTCTCTGGCGTAGGTGATCATTGCGCACGCCCACCGTTGTCAGGCGCTGTCGGATAGCCTTCTGAAGTCGCAGTTCCAGTTCATCCATCCGCTGGGCTTTCTCCAGAAGTTCCCGTCGCGGGTCCCGCAACCGTGCACCCAGGTGCCCGAGCTGGGTACCAAGGCGCTTCAGGGCAAGGCTCATGGCATTGGAAAGACGGAATTGCCGCTCACGGAGCTGTCTGAGCCAGTCAGACTGATCCGGTGAAATCTTTTCAGCTGCCGCCGACGGTGTCGGTGCTCGGAGATCCGCCACGAAATCCGCAATGGTCACATCCACTTCGTGGCCAACCGCGCTCACGGTGGGAATCCGGCAAGCGGCAATGGCGCGGGCTACCGCTTCTTCGTTGAAGCACCAGAGATCTTCCAAGGAGCCACCGCCGCGACCGATAATCAGCACGTCGGCAACCCCGTGGCTCTGGGCGGCTTCAATGGCGCCAACAATATCGGCCGTGGCGGCCTTGCCCTGAACAGCCGTGGGGTAAAGTGTCACGGGAATGGCGGGGCAGCGACGGGCCAGGACGGTCAGTATGTCGTGTATCGCGGCGCCGGTGGGGGAGGTAACCACACCGATGTGCCGGGGCAGGGACGGCAGTGGTTTCTTCCTGGTCTGATCAAACAGACCCTCGGCCAGCAGCTTGCGCTTGAGCTCCTCGAAGGCCTGCTGCAGAGCGCCGAGCCCCGCTGGCTCAATATGCTCAACGATGATCTGGAAGTCGCCCCGGATCTCGTAGAGGGTCACCTTGCCGCGTATCCGAACCTGATCACCCTCTTTGGGCAATGTCCGAATACGCTGGTTCATTCCCCGGAACATGGCGCAGCGAACCTGGCATTTGCGGTCTTTCAGGGAAAAGTACCAATGGCCGGAGGAGGGGCGTGAGAATCCGGAGAGTTCGCCTTCCACCCACGCCTGCATGAAGCTGGACTCCAGCAGATGTCTGGCCTGGTGGTTGAGCTCGCTGACACTGAGCGCCCGGGGCCGGGTGTCCTGAAGATGCGGCGCCGCCGGTCCTGATCCGTCGTTATACATACGCAATAGCCGAAAAAAGGAAGGGTAAAAATAGCGAAATTTCAAAAAGATGCAATCGAACCTTAAAAACGCCCCGGTTTACTGTCCCCGAGAGCCCCATTATAATAGATCGATTAAGGATTTTGCTTTGTCGTACCGCCGCGGGTACGGCACGGAAATTCCCAACTTAGCACGATCAAAAGGCGGATCCCAATGCTGCGAATTGCCGAAGAAGCCCTCACATTTGATGACGTTCTGCTGGTTCCCGGATATTCAGAAGTGCTGCCTCACGAGGTTAGCCTGCAAACCCAGCTGACCAAGGGTATCACCCTCAACATCCCTCTTCTGTCATCCGCCATGGATACCGTTACCGAGGCAGAATTGGCCATCGCCATGGCCCAGGAAGGCGGTATCGGCATCATGCACAAGAACATGACCGTTGAGCAACAGGCGGCTGCCGTCCGCAAGGTCAAGAAGTTCGAAAGTGGTGTTGTCAAGGATCCGATTACCGTATCGCCAGAGACCACCGTTCGTGAGTTGGTCGATATCACCATGGCAAACAGCATTTCCGGCCTGCCGGTCGTAGATGGGCACGACCTGATCGGTATCGTGACGGGCCGTGATATCCGGTTTGAAAGCCGTATGGATACGCTGGTTCGGGACATCATGACCCCGAAAGAGAAGCTGGTTACGGTGAAGGAAGGCGCTTGCCTCGAGGAAGTGAAAGAACTGTTGCATCGTCACCGGATCGAAAAGGTCCTCGTGGTCAACGACAACTTCGAGCTGCGCGGCCTGATCACCGTGAAGGATATCCAGAAAGCCAAGGATTATCCGCTGGCGTGCAAGGATGATCAGGGGCGTCTGCGGGTTGGAGCAGCGGTCAGCACCGGCGGTGACACCGAGGCACGGATTACCGCACTGGCCGAGGCCGGCGTTGACGTGATCGTTGTGGATACGGCCCACGGCCATTCCCGTGGCGTTATCGAGCGTGTTAGCTGGATCAAGAAAAACTTCCCGGATGTTCAGGTGATTGGCGGTAACATTGCCACGTCACACGCGGCACTTGCCCTGGCAGAAGCCGGCGCGGATGCCGTGAAAGTGGGTATTGGTCCCGGTTCCATCTGTACCACTCGCATTGTGGCTGGTATCGGCGTACCGCAGATCTCAGCGGTTTCCAACGTGGCGGCAGCCCTTAAGGAGCTTGGAGTTCCAGTGATTGCGGACGGTGGTATCCGTTTCTCCGGTGATATTGCCAAGGCCATCGCCGCTGGCGCCCACAGTGTCATGATCGGCAGTCTGTTGGCAGGCACCGATGAGGCACCTGGCGAGGTAGAGTTGTTCCAGGGGCGCAGTTACAAGGCGTATAGGGGCATGGGCTCCATTGGCGCCATGGGGCAGGGCTCCAGCGATCGCTATTTCCAGGATGCCAGTAAAGGTATCGAGAAGCTCGTGCCGGAAGGCATCGAGGGCCGCGTTGCCTGCAAGGGCCCGATGCGTAACATCGTTCATCAGCTGGTCGGCGGTCTGCGTGCGGCCATGGGCTACACCGGTAGTGCGACCATGGAAGAAATGCGGACCAAGCCGGAATTCGTGCGCATCACCAACGCCGGCATGCGTGAGAGCCACGTGCACGATGTGACCATCACAAAAGAATCGCCCAACTACCGTATCGGTTAACCATTGCCCTACCAGACGCGGCCCCCAGAGGGCCGCGTTGTTTATTCAGCTCCGAGGACTCCATGGCCCAGAACATTCACGACCACCGCATCCTGATTCTCGATTTCGGTTCCCAGTACACCCAGCTGATTGCCCGCCGTGTAAGGGAGATCGGCGTTTACTGTGAAATCAAGGCGTTCGATATCACCGATGACGAGCTCAATGAGTTCAATCCCAAGGGGATTATTCTTGCAGGTGGTCCGGAGTCAGTAACTCAGCTGGGCGGTCCCCGGGCGCCGGAAGGGTTGTTTGACCGCGGCATTCCGATTCTCGGTATCTGTTACGGCATGCAAACCATGGCAGAGCAGCTTGGCGGCCGCGTTGCCAGTTCCGAGAAGCGAGAGTTTGGCTATGCTCAGGTGAAGGTTCGCGCCAAAGGGCCACTGCTGGCGGATATCACCGATCACCTGACGCCGGCTGGAGAGTCTCTTCTGGACGTGTGGATGAGTCACGGTGACAAGGTGGTGGCGATGCCGGAAGGCTTCGAGCTGCTGGCCTCCACCGAGAGTGCTCCGATTTCCGCAATGCAGGATCTCAGCCGGAATTTGTACGGTGTTCAGTTCCACCCCGAGGTTACCCACACCCTTCAGGGTAAGCGGATTCTTGAGCATTTCATTCTGACCATCTGTAAATGCGAGGCTCTCTGGACACCGGCCAAAATTGTGGATGACGCGGTTCAGCAGATTCGTGAACAGGTCGGCACTGACAAGGTACTGCTTGGCCTGTCCGGCGGTGTTGATTCCTCGGTAACGGCTGCGCTGCTTCACCGCGCGATCGGTGACCAACTGACCTGTGTGTTCGTAGACAATGGCCTCCTGCGTCTTCACGAAGGCGACCAGGTGATGGATATGTTCGCCAGCAACATGGGCGTGAAAGTGATTCGGGTTGATGCCGAAGACCTGTTCCTGTCGAAACTCAAGGGCGTGAGTGATCCCGAGCAGAAGCGCAAGATTATTGGCAATACCTTTATCGACGTGTTTGATGACGAGGCGGCCAACATCAAGGACGTGAACTGGCTGGCCCAGGGCACGATCTATCCCGACGTCATCGAGTCTGCCGCCTCCAAAACCGGCAAGGCCCATGTGATCAAGTCACACCACAACGTAGGTGGCTTGCCGGAAACCATGAAAATGAAGCTGGTTGAACCGCTGCGGGAGCTGTTCAAGGATGAGGTCCGCCGGATCGGACTTGAGCTCGGCCTTCCGTACGACATGGTTTACCGCCACCCGTTCCCGGGGCCGGGCCTCGGCGTGCGTATTCTTGGCGAAGTGAAAAAGGAATACGCCGATATCCTGCGCAAGGCCGATGCCATATTCCTGGAAGAACTTCATCGCGCGGATTTCTACCACAAGACCAGCCAGGCCTTTGCGGTGTTCCTGCCGGTCAAGTCGGTAGGCGTGGTAGGAGATGCCCGCCGCTACGAATACGTAGTGGCCCTCCGGGCGGTAGAAACCATCGATTTCATGACCGCCCGCTGGGCGCATCTTCCCTATGATCTGCTTGAAACCGTGTCCAACCGGATCATCAACGAGATCACCGGCGTTTCCCGGGTGACCTACGATGTTTCGTCCAAGCCACCGGCAACGATTGAGTGGGAATAATCAGCGGGTGATCGGGTCCGATGTCTGAGGTGACAGCGGAAGACAAATACTGGATGACTCGAGCGCTGCAGCTGGCTGGTGAAGCCGCAGCCAAAGGCGAAGTGCCTGTTGGTGCTGTTGTGGTTCTGGACGGTAAAGAAGTCGGCGCTGGTTTTAACGCGCCGATTTCCGGTTGCGATCCCACGGCTCATGCGGAAATCCGGGCTTTGCGCGATGCCGCCGCCCGGGTGGGCAATTATCGGCTGCCCGATGCCACGCTTTACGTTACTCTGGAGCCCTGTACCATGTGCGTGGGCGCTATCGTTCATGGCCGCATCAGTCGGCTTGTCTACGGTGCCAGTGAGCCCAAGGCCGGGGCAATAGAATCTGCACGCCGAACGCTTGAGGAGCCCCACCTTAACTGGGATGTGACGGCGGTTGGCGGTGTTCTCTCAGGCCAGTGCAGCCAGGTGATCAGTGAGTTTTTCAGCCGGCGCCGGGCAGAGATCCGGCGTTTGCGTAAACAGAATTCAGGGAAGGAGTAGTTCTCGCCTATGAAAGTCCTCGTTACCGGCGGAGCCGGGTATATTGGCAGTCATGTTGTTCGTCAGCTTGGCCAGGCTGGTCACGATATCGTGGTGTTCGATAACCTCTCTACAGGCTACCGCTGGGCGGTGACCGCCGGCGAACTGGTGGTCGGCGATCTGGCTGATGAGGGGGCGGTCGAGGATCTGTTCTCCCGTCACCGGTTTGAAGCCGTTCTGCATTTTGCGGCCAACATTGTGGTGCCGGAATCCGTCGCCAACCCCCTGAAGTACTACAGCAACAACACCCGCAATACCCTGAACCTGCTGAAAGCGGTCGAAAAGCACCAAGTGCCTTACATGGTGTTTTCCTCCACCGCCGCCGTTTATGGTATGCCCGAGCAGACGGTGCTCACCGAGGATCTGCCGCTGGCTCCGATCAATCCCTACGGCGCGTCCAAGATGATGAGCGAGCGGATGATCATGGATCTGTCTGCAGCCTCAAGCCTCAACTATGTGATTCTGCGTTACTTCAATGTGGCAGGCGCCAATCCGGAAGGGCTGCTGGGCCAGGCTACGCCCGAAGCTACGCATCTGATCAAGGTGGCGTGCGAATGCGTGACCGGCCAGCGTGAGGGGATGGGTGTCTTCGGCACCGATTACGATACCCGGGATGGCACCTGCATTCGTGACTACATCCATGTGGAAGATCTCGCCAAGGCTCATGTAATGGCGCTGGGCTACATGGCAGACGGTGGTCATTCGAAGGTAATGAACTGCGGTTATGGTCGCGGCTTTACGGTCCGGGAAGTGATTGATGTGGTCAAGGCGCAATCCGGCGTTGATTTTCCGGTCACCGAAACGGGCCGCCGCGCCGGCGATCCGGCGGCGCTGATGGCGGACAACACGCGTATTCGCCAGACCCTGGGCTGGCAGCCTGATTACGACAATCTGGAAACGATTGTGAGCACGGCTCTGGCGTGGGAAGCGATCTGGCAGAAGAAAAAAGCCGACAACGCCCAATAACTTTTCTGTATTTGTATCGGGATTTAAAGGATGAAAATAACGATTTTTGGAACAGGCTATGTAGGCCTGGTCACCGGCGCATGCCTGGCGGATGTTGGCCACAATGTACTGTGTATGGATGTTGACCAGGGCAAGATTGAAAAGCTCAAGAATGGCCAGATTCCCATCTATGAGCCGGGGCTCGAAAATATCGTTAAGCACACCGTTGAGGCGGGCCGCCTCTCCTTCACAACAGATACCGAAGAGGCCGTCCGTCACGGAACACTCCAGTTTATCGCAGTGGGCACGCCCCCGGACGAAGACGGTTCTGCCGACCTCCAGTATGTTACTGCCGTAGCCCGTTCCATTGGTGAACACATGGAGGACTACAAGGTGGTGGTCGACAAGTCCACGGTACCGGTGGGTACCGGCGACAAGGTCCGGGCTGCGGTTCGCGCCCAGCTGGACCGTCGTGGTCTGGAGCTCGATTTTGATGTGGTGTCCAACCCGGAGTTTCTCAAGGAAGGCGCGGCCATCAACGATTTTATGAAGCCTGATCGTATTGTTGTCGGTACCGACAGCGAGCGGGCGGCGGAACTGCTGCGGGAGGTTTACTACCCGTTTAATCGCAACCATGACCGGATGATCTTTATGGATCTGCGGTCCGCGGAACTTACCAAGTATGCGGCCAACTCCATGCTGGCCACCAAAATCAGCTTCATGAACGAGATTGCGAACCTGGCAGAGCGGCTGGGAGCCGATATTGAAGCCGTGCGCCGGGGCATTGGTTCCGACCCGCGGATTGGCTATCACTTCATCTATCCGGGTTGTGGTTACGGCGGCTCCTGTTTCCCGAAGGATGTCCAGGCATTGGCCCGAACCGCCAGCGACTGCGGCTATGAAGCACGCTTGCTGAACGCAGTTGAATCGGTGAACTATGCCCAGAAACACGTGCTGTTCGACAAGATCAGCCATTACTTTGGCGGCGATCTGAATGGCAAGGTCGTCGCGCTCTGGGGACTGGCATTCAAGCCAAATACGGATGATATGCGCGAAGCCTCTTCCCGCACTCTGATGGAAGATCTCTGGAAGGCCGGTGCCAAGGTGCAGGCTTTTGACCCGGAGGCCATGGAAGAAACCCAGCGTATTTATGGTGATCAGGATGGCCTGACCCTGTGTGGTACCAAAGAGCAGGCTCTCAAGGGTGCAGATGTGCTGGCGATCTGTACCGAGTGGAAGGAGTTTCGTTCGCCGGACTTTGAATCCATTGCAGCGACCATTCGCGAGCAAGTGGTCTTTGACGGCCGCAACCTCTACGAGCCGGAAATGCTCGAGCGCTACGGCCTCATTTACTACGCCATTGGCCGTGGCCGTACGCGGTTCCACTCGGAGTAAATGCAGATAATGGGGAGGGAATCATGAGTGAGCCGGTGGTTTTCCGGTTACATGAGCGACTGGAGGCCGACACGATGGGCCTTGGAAGCACCTCGCTGTGTGAAATCCGACTGATGAACGACAGTACCTGGCCTTGGGTGCTCCTGGTGCCGGCGGTTGCCGGGATCCGGGAGATTTACCAGTTGTCGGCGGATCAGCAGCACCAGCTGGTCCGCGAGTCCTCGGCCCTCAGTGAAGCCATGATGGACGTTTTCGGCGGCGACAAGATGAATGTCGCCGCCCTTGGCAACATGGTGCCCCAGCTTCATCTTCATCACATCGTGCGGTTCGAGGGCGATCCGGCCTGGCCGGGCCCGATATGGGGCAAGCGGGCGCCGGTACCGTATTCCGATGAGGAATTGGAGCAGGTTCGGCAACGACTGGCGCCAGTGCTGGCGGAACTGAAAGCGGGCGTTTAATCCCAGTGCAGGCTACTGGCGCTTTGCCAGAGTCTGCGAGCCCACCAGAATCATCCGGAGCTCGGTTTTCAGCTTGGCCTTGAGTTCTTCACGTTCTGCCGGCGTTGCATCAAGCGCTTCGGCCCCCTGATTGAAGACCAGCGTCACCATTGATTCGGCCACCAGTCTTGCTTCGGAAAGCGGTCTGTTCTGTTCATCGGCGATCCGCCGAAGATCATCTGCCAGCTCGGTGACAAAATGATCAATCTCGGCCTTTACCGCTGTCCGGAACGGCTTGGATACCCCGGTTCTTTCCCGCAGCATCAGTCGGAACAGATTCGCGTTGTTGCCCAGGTACTCCATGAAGGTTTCCACAGAAGTGGAAATGGCGCTGCCACCGTCCCGGGCAATCCGCTTGCGGGCCTGACGCATCAGTTGCCTCAGCGCCACGCCGCCTTCGTCCACCAGAGCCAGCCCCAGTTCATCAAGCTCCGCAAAGTGCCGGTAGAAAGACGTGGGGGCGATTCCCGCTTCCCGGGCAACTTCCCTTAAACTCAGGCTGCCAAAGCCCCGGTCGGCACTCAGTTGCGAGAGCGCCGCATCCATCAGTGCCCGCCGGGTTTTCAGTTTCTGCTCCGCTCTGGTTGCCAAGGTGAGACTCCATCCCTCTGCCGTTAAAAATCAGCATTCTAGTCCTCTAATACCCCGCAGTCATCCTGCCTTCCAATTTACGCCTCAGGGGCGCCTGATTTTCGGGCCAATAGTGTTTATAATGGGCGGCTTTTCCGCTATGGTCGCAGCATTTTCAGCGGGCACTTCGAGCAACAAATTTGAACACATTAAACGTAACGGGAACCGGTATGCGCAGTCACTATTGCGGTGGGATTAACGAATCCCACATCGATCAGGAAGTCACGCTTTGCGGATGGGTACACCGCCGCCGTGACCACGGTGGGGTTATCTTCCTGGATCTGCGGGATCGGGATGGTATGTCTCAGGTGGTTGTTGATCCTGATACCCCTGAGAGCTTTGCGCTTGCGGAAAAAGTCCGCAGCGAGTTCGTGATCAAGGTAACCGGCCGGGTGCGTCGTCGTCCTGCCGGCACCGAGAACAACAACATGCCGACCGGGCAGGTTGAGCTTCTGGGTAAAGAACTGAGCATCCTGAACGCCGCCGCAACGCCGCCGTTCCCGCTGGATGAGCATGTCGATGTGGGCGAGGACGTGCGCCTGCGCTACCGGTTTGTGGACCTGCGTCGTCCGGAGATGATCAACCGCCTGCGTTTCCGTTCCCGGGTAACCAGTTATATCCGTAACTACCTCGACAGCAACGGCTTCATGGATGTGGAAACTCCTATCCTGACCCGTGCCACGCCGGAAGGCGCGCGGGATTACCTGGTGCCGAGCCGTACCCATGAAGGCTCCTTCTTCGCGCTTCCGCAGTCTCCCCAGCTGTTCAAGCAGTTGCTGATGGTGTCTGGTGTTGATCGTTACTACCAGATCGCCAAGTGTTTCCGGGATGAAGACCTGCGTGCAGATCGTCAGCCGGAGTTCACTCAGGTAGACATCGAGGCCTCTTTCATTGATGAAGAGACCCTGATGAAGCTAAACGAGGACATGATCCGGGCGCTGTTCAAGGATGTGCTGGAGGTTGAACTGCCGTCCTTCCCGCAAATGCCGTATGCCGAGGCAATGCAACGTTACGGCAGCGATAAGCCGGATCTGCGTATCCCGCTGGAGCTGCTGGATGTGAACGATCTGGTTGAAGGGGTAGACTTCAAGGTCTTCGCCGGTCCCGCCAAGGATCCAAAGGGTCGTGTGGCGGCTTTGCGTGTGCCGAAGGGTGGTGAGCTGACCCGGAAGCAGATTGATGACTACACCAAGTTCGTCGGTATATACGGCGCCAAGGGTCTTGCCTATATCAAGGTCAATGATCTGTCCAAGGGCGTTGAAGGTCTGCAGTCCCCGATCATCAAGTTCCTGGGCGATGACATTGCTCTGGCCATCATGGAGCGCGTAGGTGCCGAAGACGGCGACATCGTGTTCTTCGGTGCGGACAAGACCAACGTGGTCAACGAGGCCCTGGGCGCACTGCGGATCAAGATCGGTCACGATCTGGACATGCTGACCTCCGAGTGGGCACCGCTCTGGGTTGTGGATTTCCCGATGTTCGAAGAAACCCCGGACGGCGGCCTGACCGCGATTCACCACCCGTTCACTGCGCCTTCCTGCAGCCCGGAAGACCTGGCCGCAGACCCCGCCAATGCGCTGTCCCGCGCCTATGATATGGTGCTGAACGGTACCGAGCTGGGTGGCGGTTCTATCCGTATTCACGATGAGAAAATGCAGGAAGCGGTGTTCCGCATCCTGGGTATCGGCGAGGAAGAAGCCCGAGCCAAGTTCGGCTTCCTGCTGGATGCCCTGAAGTTCGGTTGCCCGCCCCATGGTGGCCTGGCGTTCGGCCTGGACCGTCTGGTCATGTTGATGACTGGTGCGACGTCTATCCGTGACGTCATCGCGTTCCCGAAAACCCAGAGTGCCACCTGTCTGATGACCCAGGCGCCGGGCGAAGTGGATGAGAAGCAGCTGCGTGAGTTGCATATCCGTCTGCGAAAGCCGTCAAAGCCGGTTGAAGGCAACAAGGCGGAAGCCGGAGAGGGCAACGAGTAAGTCAGTGATTTAAGGGAGGAGCTGTATGGCGGGTCACAGTAAGTGGGCCAACATCAAGCACCGCAAGGCGGCACAGGATGCCAAGCGGGGCAAGATCTTCACCAAAATCATTCGTGAGCTGACCGTAGCCGCACGCCAGGGCGGGGGGAATCCAGACGATAACCCCCGTCTGCGCGCGGTTATCGACAAGGCGCTCACCGCGAATATGAAAAAAGACACCATCGAGCGCGCGGTAGAACGTGGCGCCGGTGGTGGCGATGACGACAACTACGAGGAGTTGACCTACGAGGGCTATGGTCCCGGTGGCGTGGCAATCTTCGTGGAAGTCATGACCGATAACAAGAACCGGTCCGTTGCCGAGATCCGTCACGCATTCAACAAGATGGGCGGTAATCTCGGCACTGACGGTTCGGTGGCCTACCTGTTCAGCAAACAGGGCATCATCAGCTACGGTCCGGAGTGGGAAGAGGACAGGCTGGTGGAAGCCGTGCTCAGCGCTGGCGCCGAGGACCTTGCGGCCCAGGACGACGGCTCCTGGGAAATCGTGACCACGCCCGAGCAGTTTCTGGACGTCAAGGAATCGCTGGTCAATGCCGGTCTGGTGCCGGACAATGCCGAAGTAACCATGGTTCCGTCCACGCGAGTGGAGCTCGATCGGGACGGCGCAGAAACCATCCTGAAGCTTATTGATATGCTCGAAGATCTGGACGATGTTCAGAATGTCTACCACAACGCGGATATCTCCGGCGAAATCATGGAATCGCTTTAACCAGTCAGGGGCATTGATGTGGCGATAATTCTGGGCGTTGATCCGGGATCACGAATAACCGGTTACGGCGTCATTCGCGCCGATGGTCGACACATCGAGTATATCGACAGTGGCTGTATCCGGGTGGGCGAGAAGCCCATGGCGGAGCGCCTCCAGACCATCTTCCAGAGCCTTGCCACCCTGATCGGAGAATATCGGCCGGAAGAATTTGCCATTGAGCAGGTGTTTATGGCCCGCAATCCCGATTCCGCTCTGAAACTCGGTCAGGCCCGCGGCGCGGCCATCGTCAGTGCCGCCAACAGTGGTTTGGCGGTTCATGAATACTCTGCCAGGCAGGTAAAACAGGCAGTGGTTGGCAAGGGTGGCGCTGACAAGTCCCAGGTGCAGCACATGGTTCAGGTGTTGCTCTCGCTCTCACGCAAACCCCAGGCGGATGCGGCCGATGCGCTCGCCATTGCCATGTGCCACGCCCACATGAGCCAGAGTATTCTGCGGGTGGCCAGTGGCGCCGGAAAGGTCCGAAGCGGTCGCGTGCGACAACAATAAACCGCTCCCAGGAGCGACAGGAGATTCAACTTGATTGGTCGTATCCGAGGTATTCTGGTTGAAAAGGCTCCGGGCCAGGCGCTGGTTGAGTGCGCCGGCCTGGGTTACGAAGTCGACATTCCCTACACCACCTTCTTTCACCTGCCGGAAACCGGCGATGAAGTCACCCTGCACACCCATTTTGCCGTCCGTGAAGACGCCCAGAGCCTTTATGGCTTTGCCTCCAGCCTGGACCGGGACCTGTTCCGCCTGCTGATCAAAGTCAACGGTGTTGGCCCGAAACTGGCGGTCGGCATTCTTTCCGGTCTGGACGCCCAACAGTTCATTCGCTGCGTTGAGAACCGTGACTCCGCCTCACTGGTCAAACTCCCCGGTGTTGGCAAGAAAACCGCAGAACGCCTTCTTATTGAAATGGCGGACCGGATAGTGCAACTTGAAGGGCAATTTGTGCCAACGTCGCCAGAGACGACAGGAGTTGTGCAGCCGGGCGGACAAGGTCCCGCTGGCGGGCCGGCGGCCACCGAGGAAGCGGAAGCCGCACTTATTGCACTGGGTTACAAGCCCCAGGAGGCCGCCAAGGCCATCAGCAAAGTGGCCGAGGAGGGTATGACCAGCGAAACCCTCATCCGTCTGGCCCTGCGAAACATGATACCGGCCTGAGCGTGAAAACCTGTCGTGAACCTGTAGAGAGCGTAACGTGACACCTGCAAACCCCTTTGTACAATTGGGGCTGCGCTGGAATAGCGGGCAAACGTGAGGCACGATGTTGATTCCCACACTATGGGTGATGCCATGATCGAATCCGACCGGTTGATCTCGGCCCGGGCCGGTGAATACGAGGAAGTACAGGACAGGGCCATTCGCCCGACCTTGCTGGCTGAATACGTTGGCCAGCCTACGGTTCGTGAGCAGATGGATATTTTTATATCCGCTGCCCGTGGCCGTCAGGAAGCGCTGGACCACGTTCTGATTTTTGGCCCGCCCGGTCTGGGCAAGACAACCCTGGCCAATATCATCGCCAACGAGATGGGCGTGTCCATCAAGACCACCTCTGGTCCGGTGCTTGAAAAAGCCGGGGACCTGGCAGCCATGCTGACCAATCTTGAAGAAGGTGACGTTCTCTTCATCGACGAGATACACCGTCTCAGCGCCGCCGTCGAAGAAGTCCTTTATCCGGCGATGGAAGATTACCAACTCGACATCATGATTGGTGAGGGTCCGGCGGCCCGATCCATCAAGCTTGATTTGCCGCCGTTCACTCTTGTAGGGGCCACCACCCGTGCGGGGTTGCTGACATCGCCCTTGCGGGATCGCTTCGGGATCGTGCAGCGGCTGGAGTTCTACAACACCGAGGATCTCACCAGCATCATTCTCCGTTCCGCGCGGCTCTCTTCGGTTGCCGTTGATGAGGCGGGCGCGTTTGAAATTGCCCGTCGGTCAAGGGGCACGCCACGGATCGCAAACCGTCTGTTGCGTCGGGTGCGGGATTTTGCGGAGGTGCGCTCCGACGGTCGGATCACGTCTGACATAGCTGATCAGGCCCTGAACATGCTGAAAGTGGATAACCAGGGTTTCGATCATATGGACCGTCGTCTGCTGCTGGCCATGATCGAAAAGTTCGACGGTGGCCCGGTGGGGGTTGAAAGCCTTGCCGCCGCGATCAGTGAAGAGCGCGGCACCATTGAGGATGTACTTGAGCCATTCCTGATCCAGCAGGGTTACATGGTCCGAACCCCTAGGGGACGGATGGTGACCTCCAACGCCTATCAGCATTTCGGCGTCATTCCGCCGAAGTCGGGCAGGGAGGACGATCTTTTTGGTTGAACAGGCGCCAGAGGCAAGGTTCGAGCTGCCGATCCGGGTCTATATTGAGGACACCGATGCCGGCGGCATCGTATTTCACGCCAAATACCTCCATTACATGGAGCGGGCCCGAACCGAATGGGTACGCAGTTGCGGAGTTGGCCTCAGGGCGGGGCTGGCAGACAACATCAGTTATGTCGTGCAGCGTCTGGACATTCATTACGCGGTAGCCGCAAAGCTTGATGATGAGCTGCTTGTCACTGCCGAACCGGTGGCGTTTGGCCGGGTATGGATGGATTTTCGGCAGCGTGTCCTGCGGGCCGCCGACCGCAAGGTTTTGAGTGATAGCAATGTGCGGGTCGCCTGCGTTGCGCTCGATACCGGCCGCCCCCGGCGTTTGCCGGAAAACATGCAGGAATTGCTGGCCAGGAATGTCCAGCCCACTGAAACGATAAACAGAACGAGCCAGGAGTAAGAAGTGGATTCAGAACTTTCAGTCTGGTACCTGATTGCAAATGCCGGTGTCTTGGTGCAACTGGTCATGCTTTTGCTGGCCCTGGCGTCGGTCATGTCCTGGGCGTTGATTTTCCAGCGTCTGCAGGTATTCCGCAAAGCCAAGCGGGCTCAACTGGCGTTTGAAGAGCGTTTCTGGTCTGGTATGGATCTGGGCCAGCTGTACCGGGAGGTGAATGCCGATCCGACGCCGTTTTCCGGCATGGAGTCCCTGTTCCGGGCCGGTTTCAAGGAGTTTTCCCGTTTGCGCCAGCAAAGCCGGGATGCCGATGCGGTTATGGAAGGTACCCAGCGGGCAATGCGTGTGGCCTTCTCCCGGGAGCACGAGAGGCTTGAGGCCAGCCTGCCGTTTCTGGCCACGGTTGGCTCCACCAGTCCGTACATCGGCTTGTTTGGTACCGTCTGGGGCATCATGAACTCGTTCCGCGGCCTGGCCCAGGTTCAGCAGGCAACCCTGGCCACGGTGGCGCCCGGCATTTCGGAGGCCCTGATTGCGACTGCCATGGGCCTGTTTGCCGCAATACCGGCGGTTATCGCCTACAACCGTTTCTCGGCCATGTCCGATGCACTGCTGAAGAACTATGAAACCTTTGCCGATGAGTTTTCCAGCATTCTCCATCGTCGCGTGCACCAGAGCGAAAAGGGTGCCGCATGATGGCACGGAAATTCATGGGCAGGGATCAGCTTAGGAGCACTGCTTTATGAAAGGCATGGGAATGATGCCGGAAAACCGGCGTAAGCCAATGTCCGAGATCAACGTGGTTCCGTACATTGATGTCATGCTGGTGCTGCTGATTATTTTCATGGTCACCGCTCCGATGCTGACCCAGGGAGTCAAGGTTGATTTGCCTCAGACTACCTCGGACCCGATCCAGGCAGATAAAGACGTTGAGTCGATCATTGTTTCCGTGGATGCGAACGGTGCTTACTACGTCGAAATTGGTGATGAAGGCAGTGACCCCATGACTCTTGGGGATTTACGGGAACAGATCTCCAAGATTCTTTCGCAGCGCGCTTCAAGTGAGATCCTGGTTCGCGGTGATGAAAACGTTCCTTACGGCACCGTTGTCAGATTGATGGCGGAATTACAGGGTGCCGGGGCGAGCAGTATCGGCCTGATCACTGAATCACCCCGAGACGACAATTGATCGTGGTGCGGGCAGGAGTGTTGTGAGAGATCACGAGCGCGAAGTAACCACAACCGGAGTGCCACCCTGGAAATCACCGGTGGCGCTTTCGGTAACGCTTCATCTGTTGATTCTGGGTATTGCGCTGGCAGGTTGGTCCTGGACCAGTACCGATCACGAGCCGCCGCCCAGAAGCATATCGGCACGGTTGATTACCCAGCAAGAGCCGGAGCCGAGTCCGGTTGTTGAGCCAGATGATCAGCAGAAGCGCGCTGAGGAGCGCCGGGCTGAGGAGCAGCGTCGCCGCGAGGAGGCAGAGCGGCAAAAGCAGGAAGAAGAAGCTCGCCGTATCGCTGAGCAGAAGCGGCAGGAAGAGCAGAAGCGGCTGCAGCAGCAAAAAGAGCAGGAGCGTCAGGAAGCCGAGGCGAAGGAACGTGAAGCCCAGAAAGCGCGTGAAGAAGAAGCGGCGCGTCAAAAGGCAGAAGCGGAGGCCAAGGAACGGGCTCGACAGCAAGCCGAGGAAGAAAAACGCCGCCAGGAAGAGGCCAGACGAAAGGCCGAAGAGGAGAAGCGGCGGCAGGAAGAACAGCGTAAGCGTGAAGAGGCTGAGCGCAAGCGCCAGGAAGAACTGGCCCGCCAGGAAGCAGAGCGCAAACGTCTTGAGGCGGAGCGCAAGCTGCGGGAACAACAGCTTGAAGCCCAGGCGGAGGCGGCTCAAAAGGCTCGGGAAGAGGAAGCACGTCGCCAGCAGGAGGCGGCTGCCGCGAAAGCCCGGGAAGCTCAGATGCTGTCGGAGAGCGAGAAGTACCAGGCACTGATCAGGGAGCGATTGAGCCAGGCGTGGTATCCGCCATCCTCGGCTACGGAGGATATGACTGCGCGGCTTCAGATTACCCTGTTGCCAACGGGGGAGCTTGCAGGAGTGCGTCTGGTCAGCAGCAGTGGCAACACTGCGTTTGATAATTCCGCCCTGGGGGCGGTGCGCTCACTGAGCCGTTACCCGATACCCAATGATCGGGATACCTTTGAACGGTATTTCCGACAGTTTACGATTGAATTCAACCCACGCCGGTTGAGATAAGGATACGGATAACACCATGACACATCGGATTTGGTACAAACCGTCCAGAACACTGCTCGCCGTCCTTGCATTGATCTTCTTTGCGGTTTCAGGAGCCCGTGCCGAGCTGTTGATCCGGATTACCGAGGGTGCGGATTCCGCCATTCCTGTTGCGGTAGTGCCCTTCGCTGAGTCGGGACAGATGCCGGCGGGAGACAAGGTTGGCAGCGTTGTCCAGGCCGATCTGACCATGACGGGGGAGTTCCGTACCTTGCCTCCGGAAAAAATGCTGAGCCTGCCATCCCAGCGGGAAGAAGTGTATTTCCGGGACTGGCGTCTGCTTGGTCAGCGCTACGTCCTGGTCGGTTCGCTCACCAGAAGCGGTGACCGTGTCCAGGCGCGATATGAGCTGTTCGATGTCAACCGGGAAGAAAGGATTCTTGGCGAGACAGCGGCAGCACCCGCCTCCAATATACGTTCTCTGGCGCACCACATCAGTGATAAGGTGTATGAAGCGATCACCGGCGTGCCCGGTGCTTTCTCAACCAAGCTCGCCTACGTCACGCTGGATACCGCCAATGGCAAGCCTCGTTACCGGCTGCAGGTGAGTGATGTCGATGGTAAGCGTGCCCGGATTCGCCTCGAAAGCCAGGAGCCGATTCTGTCACCCGCCTGGTCGCCGGACGGGAAAAAACTGGCGTATGTCTCTTTCGAAACCGGAAAGCCCGTTATCTTTGTGCATGAGCTTTCAACCGGCCAGCGCACCAAGGTTGCTGATTTTCCAGGTCTGAACTCGGCGCCGGCCTGGTCCGACGACGGCAGGTCGTTACTGATGACCCTTTCGAAGGATGGCAACGCCGAAATCTACCGGATGAGTCTCGATAGCCGGCAACTGACCAAGCTTACCAACCACTGGGCCATTGATACCGAACCGAGCTACGACGCCAGTGGCGAGGGTATATTCTTCACCTCGGATCGTTCCGGCGGGCCCCAGATTTACCATATGGAAACACCGGGTGCGGAGCCTCGTCGTATCACCTTCGGCAGCCGCTACAACGCCCGGCCCAGGCCCGACAATGACGGCAAATATGTCTATTACGTTCACCAGCGGGACCGGGCATTTCACATTGCCCGTACCGAACTGAAAACCGGGGAGGAAACGATCCTTACCCGTACGGAGTCTGATGAGTCTCCCAGTGTTGCGCCCAATGGTCGGATGCTGATCTACGCTACCCGGCAGAACGGAAGCAACGTGCTCACGGTTATTTCTGCGGATGGTGGGGCAGCCTACAGCTTGCCGGCATCCGAAGGGGATGTCCGTGAGCCTGCCTGGGGACCTTTGGTTCGCTGATTGCCCATGCCCTTCGGCGTCGGCAATCGTTCAATTAATAATGTTACTCAACTGAAAGGAAGAAAATATGATTTTCTCGGCTCAATCAAAAGCGTTCGCACTGTTGCTGTCCGTTGGCCTGGTAGCGGGCTGTAGCTCCACCGGTGGCACCTCAGAAGACGGTGGTGAGTTCGGCTCTGACGTTTCTGCGGTAGATCAGGAAGGCGGTTCCACCGTTTACGGCGGTGATGATCAGGGTGGTGTTTCTTCTTCAGCCATGACCGAAGAAGAGCGCATGGCCGCGCGGGAGCAGGCGGAGCAGCAGGCTCTCCGTGAAATTACCGTGTTCTACTTTGATTTCGACACTGCCGAAATCAAGCAGGAAGCCCGCGACGTGCTGGTGGCCCATGCTCGCTTCCTCGCCAACAACCCCGGTCAGAACGTGCGTATCGAAGGTCACGCCGATGAGCGCGGCACCAAGGAATACAACCTGGCTCTGGGTGAGCGTCGTGCCAACGCTGTACAGCGCTTCCTGATCGTCAATGGCGCTTCACGTGGCCAGCTTGAAACCGTAAGCTATGGTGAAGAGAAGCCGGCAGTGATGGGTTCCAGCGAGAGTGCTTGGGCCCAGAACCGTCGTGTGGAACTCGTATTTGAGTAATCACACAGGAAGGACCATGAGAAAAATCCTCATGGCGACAGTGGTGCTCCCGCTTGCCCTTGGGCATGCGGGAGTTACTCTGGCGCAATCAGCTCAGGACACTCAGCGCAACGCCAATAATAGCCAGGCGACAGCTGAGCTGTTCTACATGATCCAGCAGCTTCAGGGTGAAGTCAGGCGGCTCCAGGGCGAAGTCGAGGAGCAGAGGCACCTGATCAACCGCCTGCAGCAGCAGGGGCGTGACCGCTATATCGATCTGGATCAGCGTATTCTGGATCTCTCGGAGAAGGTGGCTTCTCAACCCGCGCCCGAGGCCAGTACAGCCAGTAATTCCACAGCTTCGGGGTCAGCACCGGCAGCAAGGGAATATCGTCAGCCGGATGCGGAGGAGCGAAAGGCTTACGAACAGATTCAGGATCTGATCCGTAACCAGAAAAAATACGATGAGGCCATCAGCCGGATATACGAGTTTATCGATGAGTATCCAGAGGGTGATCTGACTGTTAACGCCTACTACTGGCTGGGTGAGGTGTATCTCGTCAAGCCGCAGCTGGAGCAGGCAAAGCAGGCGTTCACCATTGTTGCCACCCGCTTTTCAGACCACCGTAAAGCGCCGGATGCCGTCTACAAGCTGGGTGTGACCCACGATCGTCTGGGTGAAAAGGATCAGGCACGGCGCACTATGCAAACCGTGATTGAGGATTACCCATCCAGCAGCGCTGCGGACCTGGCCCGGAAGTTCCTGGAGTCCTAGAACGGCTGATTGTCGGGCGTGGCAAAAATGTTGAGAAACCTGAAAAAAAGGGGTTGATCAGCGGCCAAAAATCATTACTATATGCGCCTCGTTTGGGTCGTTAGCTCAGTTGGTAGAGCAGTTGGCTTTTAACCAATTGGTCGAAGGTTCGAATCCTTCACGACCCACCAAACACGAAATGCCGGGTGGGCTGAGTCATTCGGTATGGATTGAAGTCGCGGCTTCAGTCAGCAGTTCAGGGTCGTTAGCTCAGTTGGTAGAGCAGTTGGCTTTTAACCAATTGGTCGAAGGTTCGAATCCTTCACGACCCACCAAATAACAGAAACCTGCGGGTTTTTGTGAAAAAAGAGCCTCCGGGCTCTTTTTTTTTGCGTATACGTTCCTACCTAGGTAAACAGGTAACAGAAAACGAAATCACAACTTTGTGATAGCACTGTTTCAGAAACATGAAGGCCGGGCATGAATGCTATAATCCCCCGGTTAACGCAACACAGAGACGCAGTAATGACATACGCCGAAGACCGTATCCTTGTTCAAGAACACCTGGCACATGCCGCCGAGCCGAAGCCGCTCAGCGAGGACGAAAAGTCCGAGCTGGAAGCTCGTATCAAGTCGGCCCTGCAGGATCAGGATGCGGTACTTGTAGCCCATTACTACACCGATCCTGATATTCAGCGCCTTGCCGAGGAAACCGGTGGCTGTGTTGCGGATTCCCTGGAGATGGCCAGGTTTGGTAACCAGCACCCGGCTTCGACCGTCGTGGTTGCCGGCGTGCGGTTTATGGGTGAAACGGCGAAGATCCTGAACCCGGAAAAGCGTGTTCTGATGCCAACCCTTGAGGCAACCTGCTCCCTGGATGTGGGTTGTCCTGCCGATGAATTCGCCGAGTTTTGCGATCAGCACCCGGACCGCACGGTTGTGGTCTACGCCAACACATCTGCGGCCGTGAAGGCGAGGGCGGACTGGGTGGTTACCTCAAGTTGTGCCCAGGCGATTGTTGAGGATCTGGATGCCCGCGGCGAAAAAATTCTCTGGGCCCCGGACAAGCACCTGGGTCACTACGTTCAGAAAACCACAGGCGCAGATATGCTGCTCTGGGATGGTTCCTGCATCGTCCATGAGGAGTTCAAGTACCGTGGGCTGGAGGATCTGAAAGCGCTCTATCCCGACGCGGCTGTGCTGGTGCATCCGGAATCGCCCGATGCGGTGGTTGAAATGGCAGACGTTGTGGGCTCGACCTCGCAGCTGATTCACGCTGTTCAGACATTGCCCAATGAAAAGTTCATTGTTGCCACCGACAACGGCATCTTCTACAAGATGCAGCAGCTGGCTCCAAACAAAACGCTGATCGAGGCGCCCACTGCAGGTAATGGCGCTACTTGTCGTAGCTGCGCCCATTGCCCCTGGATGGCCATGAACGGCCTTCAGAATCTGCTTCAGGTGCTGGAGCAGGGCGATCAGGAAGTCCTCGTGGATTCAGAGCTGAGAGAGAAAGCACTGCAGCCTTTGCAGCGTATGCTGGATTTTACAGCCAACATGAATCTCGAGGCTGCCGGTAACGCCTGATCAGCTGTTGGCCCGCGCGTGCAGGCGACTGGTAATTTCCGCCAGTCGCTCGGTCACAATCTGTCGTTGCGGCGCGCCCGCGGGTAACTTCTCCTGCGCCTGCCTGAGCTGACGCTGGGCAGATTCCAGATCGCCCATCAATACGTCGTACTCTGCCCGGGCGCGATGCACGCCGACAATGTTCCTTGCCATACCCTCGGCCTCGGCCAGTTTCAGCCAGAGGTGTTCCTGCCCCGGAAACTGACGGGTCAGCTGTTTCAGGTATTCAGCCGCTGCGGCACCATTGCCGTCTGCTATTTCGGTGCGAGCCAGGGTGTGGATGATCGGATAATTCCCCGGATTCCTCGCCAGTGCGTCTTTCAGAACATCCCGTGCCTCGCCCATACGATTTTGCGCCAGCCTGACTTCCGCCAGCGTCACCTGAAATGTGATTCGCCCGGGGTTCCTGGTCAGCAGGTCGTTCAAAATGTCCACGGCTTTGTCGTATTGCCTGTTCTCGAGGTAGGCCACGGACAATCCATATCGGATAGCGTCGTTTCTCTGGGCATCCGGGCTTTCCAGATAGGCCTCGAAGGTTTCCACGGCAACATCAGGCGAAGGTGCGTAGTGCACCTGAAGGCGGCTGCGCATCAGGTGGTATTCCTGGCCGTCCCGGATGTTCTCGTCCGGATACTGTTCGGCACGGCTGCGGGTGTCGGCAACACGGCTCTGGGTTAAGGGGTGCGTTGACAGATACTCGGGCAGGCGATTTCCCTGCATTCGATTCTGGCGCATCATGATTTCGAACATTTCCGGCATGCCACGAGGATCCATGCCTGCACTGGCCAGAATGTCGAGCCCGACCCGGTCGGCTTCCTGTTCATGAGCCCGGCTATACGCCAGCATGTTCTGGGCCGCCAAAGCCTGGGTTCCTGCAATGGCAGCAAAACCAATATCCGACTGGGTGACCGCCGACAACACAATGCCGGCAATCATGCCTGCAAGTGTAAGCGGAGCGCTGGTTTCCTGTTGTTCCATGCGCCGGGCAAAATGCCGCTGGCTAAGATGGGCAAGCTCGTGGGCCAGGACGGAAGCAAACTGTTGCTCTGTTGCAGCATTGAGGAACAGGCCGCCGTTGACGCCGACAATACCGCCGGGCACTGCGAATGCGTTGATGGCGGGGCTATCAATCAGCGCGAGGGTCAGGTCCCGGTCCTGAAGCGGAGCCGAGGGAACCAGTCGATAGGTGATGGCGCTCAAATAGTCATAAACGAGGGGGTCGCTGATCCTGGGTGCCGATCGGCGGATAGACACCATGACCTGCTGGCCGATATCCGATTCCTGCTGGCCCGCGATCAGGCCTCCGCCACTGCCACCAATGCTCGGTAGCCTGCTTTCCTGGGCGTGGCCGGTCAGGGCAACGAGCAGCAGTGCCAGCAGGGCGGTGACGGCCAGTGACGGTAGCGTTCGGGTTCGGGGTTGGTTAACAATCATGTAGTGCCGGGTGCCTGTGGTCTGAGTCGCCGGTTTGACAGCGGTTTACGATAAAAAGTTCTGATCCCCTGCTTGAAGAGGATTGTGATGCAATACATTATCACTGTCGGCATAATGCCCGCTTGTTAAATCCGCTTATAATTTTTGCGAGAGTGTATCGCTAGTATGGTTGATCGAACGCTTGATGCCTCCGGGTTACGCTGCCCCATGCCTCTGCTGAAGACCAAATTGGAACTGAACAGCATGGCGCCGGGCGAAGAACTTGAGGTCATTGCCACGGATGCCGGTTCGGCCCGCGATATCCCGGCCTTCCTGCAGTTGTCCGATCACAAGTTGATGAGCAGTTCTGAGTCCGCCGGGCAGTACCGGTTTGTGATAAAGTGCGGCGGTTAAGGATTCGGAGCTGTAAATGATCAGTACACTACGCGGTCTCGCCCACAAATATTTCTCGGATGAAGAAGCCGTCATCCTGTTCCTTATTCTGGTAACGGGAACCATCTTCGTTATCTGGTTTGGTGCGATGCTTGCGCCGGCCATTGCCTCTCTGATCATAGCCTTTATTCTGCAGGGCCTGGTGACCAAGCTCAACAAACTGGGTGTGCCGGAGACGGTATCGATCATTGGTGTATTCCTGGTGTTCCTCGGTGTGCTCGTGGGCTTTCTGTTCGGCCTTTTACCGTTAATCTGGACCCAGTTGAGTAACCTCGCCGGTGAGGCACCGCGCATCATCCGCGAGCTGCAATCCTATCTTGAGCTGCTGCCGCAGCAGTACCCGCACCTGATCTCCGGCGAGGCTGTCAGCACGGTCTATAGCCAGGTGAGTACCGAAGTGGGACATATGACCCAATGGCTGGTGTCTTTCTCGCTGTCCAGCATTCCAGATCTCGTGGCATTGCTTATCTATATGGTGCTGGTGCCCATCCTGGTGTTTTTCTTTCTCAAGGATCGGGAAGTTCTTCTTAGCTCCATTGCCAGGTTGCTGCCGCCCCAGCGCCCGATGATGCTGCAGATCTGGCACGAGGTGAACCTTCAGTGCGCCAACTATGTCCGCGGCAAGGCGGTGGAGATACTGATCGTGGGCGGCGCCACCTACATTGCCTTCAAACTGCTGGGCATGCCCTATGCGGCACTGCTCTCTCTGCTGGTTGGGCTAAGCGTGGTTATTCCCTATATCGGTGCCGCTGTTGTTACCATCCCCGTTGCGGTGATTGCCCTGTTCGCCTTCGGTTGGGGTAGCCAGTTCATCTGGGTGATGGTGGCCTACGGTGTTATCCAGGCGCTGGATGGCAACGTACTGGTGCCGATTCTGTTCTCGGAGGTCAACAATCTGCACCCGGTGGCAATTATCGTTGCAGTATTGTTCTTCGGGGGCATCTGGGGCTTGTGGGGTGTTTTCTTTGCCATTCCGCTGGCAACCATGCTCAAGGCTGTGTTTGCCGCCTGGCCGGTAAAGGAGTCTGCGCCGCTGACCGAGACCAGCGACGCCTGAAAGGCGCCTAAAGCGCCTTTACAGCTTCCAGGACCTCGTCCGCGTGGCCTTTGACTTTTACGCCACGCCATTCAGCTCTCAGAGCTCCGTCCTTATCGATCAGGAAGGTGCTGCGATCGACGCCCATGTACTCCTTGCCGTAGAGCTTTTTCAGCTTGATCACGTCAAAAAGGTTGCAGAGGGCTTCGTCCTTGTCTGAAATCAGGTGGAAGGGAAACTCATGCTTGGCGCGGAAGTTCTCATGGGCTTTCAGGCCGTCTCTTGATACCCCGAGAACAACCGTATCCAGTTCTTCAAACTGCTTCATTCGGTCCCGGAAGTCCTGGCCTTCGGTGGTGCAGCCGGGTGTGTTGTCTTTCGGGTAGAAATAAATCACCACATTCTGGCCTTTAAGATCGTCCAGTCGAATGGTCTGGTCTCCGGTTGCCGGAGCTTCAAAATCCGGAACGGGTTTGTTTAACTCAACTGATGGCATGACATCTCCTTTAATTCCCTTGTGTCAGTTCGTGCCCAACATTACCATATCGGTTTTATTCGGACGGAGCTTTTATGATTACGGGTAGCCTTGTCGCACTGGTCACGCCCATGCATCCAAACGGTGACATTCACTGGGAGGATCTGGACAAGCTGGTAGACTTTCATATTGAAAACGGCACGCACGGCATCGTTGCTGTGGGCACCACCGGCGAATCCGCAACGCTCGACCCGGAAGAGCATTGCCAGACCATTGGCCATATCATCAAACGCGTTAACGGACGTATCCCCGTTATTGCGGGCACGGGCGGTAACAGTACCCGTGAGGCCATTGAATTGACTGCGGAAGCCCACAAGCTTGGCGCCGATGCCTGTCTGCTCGTTGTTCCTTACTACAACAAGCCGACCCAGGAAGGCCTTTATCAGCATTTCAAGGCTATTGCCGAAGCCGTCCCCGGCATGAGCCAGATGCTTTACAACGTGCCGGGTCGAACGGCCTGCGACATGCTGAACGAGACCGTGCTTCGGCTTGCGGATATCCCGAATATCGTGGGAATCAAGGACGCCACCGGCAACATTCCCCGCGGCGCTGAACTGATCGAAGCGTTGAATGGCCGTCTAGCGGTCTACTCGGGTGATGATGCCACTGCAGCGGAGTTGATGCTGGCCGGTGCCAAGGGCAACGTGTCGGTTACTGCCAACGTCGCTCCGAAAGCAATGTCCCAGCTATGCGAAGCGGCTGTAGCAGGAAACCGTGAAGAGACCGAGCGTCTTAACGAACTGCTTATGCCTCTCAACCGGAAGCTGTTCCTCGAGGCGAACCCGATTCCGGTGAAGTGGGCGCTCCATCGCATGGGGATGATTGGGGAAGGCATTCGTCTGCCGCTGACACCGCTCAGCGAAAAATTCCATGGCGAAGTGGAAGATGCCCTCAAGGCCTCAGGTGTACTCTGAGTTTGCTTAAATCATCCCATCCCCGGAGTAACCTGATGCAGGTTCTAAAAGGAACCGGTAGTACCCTGATGTTGAAACCCGTTGTTATGGTATCCGGGCTGCTGCTTCTGGCAGCAGCCTCGGGATGCAGTCTTGTTGAAGATCGTTCCGAACGCTATGTGAATGCGAAGGAAGGGAAGCCACTGGAATTGCCGGCAACCGCTGACGATTCCCGCTTCAGCCAGACCATGCCAATCCGTGATGTCCAGCCGGCCGATGCCAGCAAGATGTATCCGTCCGATATACCGCAGCCGCCGGACATGACCTCGGACATCCTGGATGAAAACTACGTGATCGAAGAGCTCGATGGCCGGCTCTGGCTGTTGGTAAACGACGTGCCTGGAAGAATCTGGCCGGCGGTGAACAGCTACCTTTCCGAGCGCGGTCTGGGTGTTGGCTTCGATAGCCCTCAACTGGGCATCCTGCAGACCGAACTTGCCAACTTCAGCAAGCGGGCCCGGAATCTGGTAGAACTTTCCGATAACCCGTCTGCCGGCGAACAGAAAGTGGTCCTGCAGGTGCGTATGGCCCCCGGCGTTCGACGCAAGACCACCGAAGTGCAGGTGCGCAAACTGGAAGTTCCGGATCAGCCGGAAGAGCTGATCCCCTGGACCGGTGTATCCGATCCTTCGGAGCAGGCGCTGGAATTGCAGAGACGCCTGTTGTCTGACCTGGGCGATTTCCTCAGGGCCCGGGAGGAAACCAAATCCTTTTCCCGCGCTGCATCCGGTATGGTCAGCGATCCCCTTGTCCGCCTGATCTCGGAAAATGATGAGGCGGTCGCGATCCGCATGGAGCTTGATTACGGTCGCTCCTGGGCGGAAGTAAGCCGGGCACTGACAGACTCGGGAATTCCTGTTGTTGATCTTAACCGCAGTGAAGGCTGGTTCCATGTTGACTTCCGCACCGAAGATGAGCGGGATTCGGGCTGGTTCAGCTGGTTCAGCGACAAGGAAGAACCCCAGCATACCCATACAGTGAGCCTTAGCCAGCAGAGCGACGCCATTGTCATCTCTGCCGAGGAGGTTCCGGGCTACACCGGCAGCCGTACTACGCCGGATTTGCTCGCGCAACTATTCGATTACCTATACTGATTCAGGAAGAGGCCGCCCAGGGCGGCCGCTTTTCGGAGAACCCCAATGGAAAAACGCGAAGAACTTTATGCCGGCAAGGCAAAATCCGTCTACCGGACTGACAATCCCGACCGGTTTGTGTTGGAGTTCCGTGACGACACATCCGCCTTTGACGGCGAGAAAAAGGAACAGCTCAATCGCAAGGGCATGGTGAACAACAAGTTCAATGCGTTCATTATGGAAAAACTTGAGGCGGCGGGCGTACCCACACATTTCGAGGGACTGCTGTCGTCCACCGAATCGCTCGTGAAGAAACTGGACATGATTCCAGTTGAATGCGTGGTCCGTAACGTCTCCGCTGGCAGCCTCTGCCGCCGCCTGGGCGTAGAAGAAGGGCAGGAGCTGAATCCGCCAACCTACGAACTGTTCCTGAAGAACGACGCGCTCCACGATCCCATGGTCAACGAATCGCTGGCCGTCAGCTTTGGCTGGGCTGCAGCTGATGAGCTGGAACAGATGAAAGTGCTGACCTACCGTGTAAACGACGTACTCAAGGCCCTGTTTGACGCCGCCGGTATGTTGCTGGTGGACTACAAGCTGGAGTTTGGTCGCAGTGAAGGGAAGATCGTCCTGGGCGACGAATTCAGCCCGGACGGTTGCCGCATCTGGGACAAGGAAACCCGCAAGAAGATGGATAAGGATCGCTTCCGTCAGGGCCTCGGCGAGGTCATTGAGACTTACGAGGAAGTCGGGCGCCGGTTGGGAATCCAGTTCGACTGATCGAAACAGACAACAAATAGAAGGTGTGTCATGCGTAAACTGATGCTTGCTGTAGGTGGTTCATTGATCCTCGTGGCGCCTCTGTCACAGGCAGACGTGGTTGGTCTGGGTGCCAGCGTGAGTTACTGGGATTCCGATCTTTCCGGTAAGGCTGCCACCAACAACGATGTTGTGGATGTCGAGAACGATCTGAATCTCGATAGCGATACCAACGCCAATGCCTCCCTGTACCTTGAGCATCCGGTGCCGCTGTTGCCCAATGTTCGGTTGAACTACACTTTGGTTGAACAGAGTGGTCGAGGCGATGTAGGTCTCGCTGGCTTCGACGGCGTTACTGGTGAGGTCCAGTCCGATTTGGATCTGGAACAGCTGGATCTGACCCTTTATTACGAAGTGCTTGATAACTGGGTAAACCTTGATCTTGGCCTGACCGCACGCGATTTTTCAGGTGAGCTGATTGTTAAAGAGGCGTTTACCGGCGTTCCTTCGAGCCAAACGAAGGTCGACGCTGTTATCCCCATGGCCTACCTGGCAGCGCGTTTCGATCTGCCGTTAACCGGCCTGTCTGTGGGGGCAGAAGGTAATTTCATCAGCTTCGACGGCGACTCGCTGCACGATTTCAACGCCTACGGTCAGTACGAAATCTCATTGATCCAGTTCCGTGCGGGCTATCGTCAGATGTCCATTGATTACGAAGATGACAATGATCGCCTCGATGTCGAGATTGGTGGCCCGTTCGTGAGTGCAGGCGTTTCGTTCTAAGGATGGCATTCCTTTCAAGGAGAGACACTTGAAGATTCTTGTGACTGGTACGGCCGGGTTTATCGGTTCTCATCTGGCGCATCGCCTGCTCGACAGGGGAGATGAAGTTATTGGCGTGGATAACGTCAATGACTACTACGATGTGAATCTGAAGGAAGCCCGGCTGCAGCGCCTGGTTGGCAAGGCGGGCTTCACCGAGGTTCGTGAGGATGTGGCAGACCGAACCGCCATGGAAGCGCTTTTTTCTGAGCACAAGCCAGAAAGGGTGGTGCATCTGGCAGCCCAGGCAGGTGTGCGGTATTCGATCGAGAATCCGCACGCCTACGTGGATGCCAACCTTGTTGGCTTCATGAACATCCTTGAAGGGTGTCGGCATAACAAGGTGAAACACCTCGTATATGCCTCCAGCAGCTCAGTATATGGCGCCAACGAGACCATGCCTTTCTCGGTGCACGACAACGTGGATCATCCTCTGAGTCTCTACGCGGCCTCCAAGAAGGCGAATGAGCTCATGGCCCACACCTATAGCCATCTGTACAACCTGCCAACCACAGGCCTGCGGTTTTTCACCGTCTATGGTCCATGGGGCCGGCCGGATATGGCACTGTTTATCTTTACCAAAAAGATACTCGCCGGCGAGCCCATCGACGTCTTTAACCATGGCCACCACCGCCGGGATTTCACCTACATCGACGACATCGTGGAAGGCGTGATCCGGACCCTGGATCATGTTGCCGAGCCCAACGATCAATGGAGTGGTGCAACCCCGGACCCTGGCACCAGCAAGGCTCCATACCGTTTGTACAACATTGGCAGCAATAACCCGGTTGAGCTGTCCCGGTTTATCGAGATTATCGAGGAGCGGGTCGGCAAGAAAGCGGAGAAAAAACTGCTTCCGTTGCAGCCGGGAGACGTGCCCGCCACCTATGCCAATGTCGATGATCTGATCGACGACGTAGGCTACAAGCCGGCGACTCCCGTCGAGGAGGGGATTGCCAGGTTTGTTGACTGGTATCGGGACTTCTACAACGTTTAAAACAAGGGCCAGAAACTGCTGGCCCTTGTTGTATCTGTTACTCGAAAATGGAGCCTTAGCGATGATGGCAGCGTTAAGAAGATGGTTCCTGATAGTCGGGCTTATGGGTCTGGCCAGCTGCACCAGCCTTCCGGAAGGCATTGAGCCAGTCTCTGGTTTTGATAGTGACCGCTACCTGGGTACTTGGTACGAAATCGCCCGCCTGGACCATTCATTCGAGCGCGGCCTCACCAATGTTCGTGCCGAGTACAGCCTTAACGACGACGGCAGCATCAAGGTCATCAACCGCGGCTATAACGCCGAAGAAGAGCAATGGGAGGAAGCTGACGGCCGCGCCGTATTTGTCGAAGACGAAAACACAGGCCATCTGAAGGTGTCCTTCTTCGGGCCCTTTTACGCCTCTTACGTGGTGTTCGAACTCGACAAAGACGAGTATTCGTATGCCTATGTGACCGGTTACGACCGTGACTATCTCTGGTTTCTCTCACGCACGCCGGAAGTCAGCGAAGAGGCGATTAAGGCGTTCAGGGATCGGGCCAGGGCGGAAGGATTCGATCTGGAAGAATTGATCCTGGTAGGGCAGGAAAAGAACCTCGAGGAGCCCTAGGGCTAACCGCCTAAAGCGGTCTGAACTCCTCAAGCCGGGCGTACTTGGTAAATCGTTGGCCATCCCAGTAGAGCGTATAGTGGCCAGCCTGAACAACGGGTGTCGTTGCCGGTGGTCGGAACAGGGCAATGGCTTCTCCCCCCGGGTTGCGGACCGAGTTATAAAGAACCCCGAATTCACCAGCATTCAGAAGATCCGCGGCGACCTTCTGCCCGGTTTCATAGTTGGTTTCATGCATGTATTGGTGCTGGTTCCGAAGGTCCACCAGTGGTTTAGCCACGTGGCCACTGTAGCAACGGACCACTGCTGAAAAATCGTTGCCAACACCAAAGCCCCGCCACACATTGCCTGCATGGTAGACCCATTCCCGGAGTGCCGTTTCAACAGAATCGCCCGCATAGTAAGCCCCACGGTTTCTGGTATTGAAACGCCCCTCAGCGGGGTAGCAGAAGGACGCCATGACGGGGCTCCAGCCGGGGCCGGCCCGAAAGTCTGCTTTATCGACGTAACGGGGCCAATGCGCAATACGGTCGCTGGTGGCGGACTCCAGCTCGGCAAGAATCATGGAGTCGGGGCTTTCAAAGCAGTCGATCGGAGGGTGCTTGCTATGGATGACCCGGTGATGCTTCCATTCAGGCTTTACACGATTCAACCCATACTCCCTGTCGTTTTGATATTCTCATCCGCGCATCGCGTCAAGGTTCCGGCGAACGTAATAGAGCGCATCCATGGACCCTTGCTTAAGCAGGTAGTCGCGGATCGATGTTCCCTGCAGACCCATAAGCTCGATTGGTGTCTGGAACCACTCATACGCCAGTTGCTCATGTCCGGCCGGGGTAAGCAGTGTCAGGGCCTTGTGAATGCCCAGGAGCAGGCTAATTCGATCCATGGTATCCCGTGAGACTTCCACTTCATCTCCACGATTGGCCCGCTGCTGCCAATCTGTAAGCGTCCTGCGGCGAATGCCACCAAGAAGGATTCCCAGTTGATCCATAGTCAGCCCCCAGTGCTCCCTGTGTTCGAATAACCAGCGAAGTCCTGCTGTGCTATGGGTAGCTGTCAGTACGCGTCCGGAATTGGTGGGCGGGGTAGTGTCCAACGGCTGATGGTGCTTCAAGCCAAGCATGGCTGCCTCTCCTGGCCCTCAATATCTATAGGCCCATTACTGAATAGTTCAGTAAAAGTATAGGCTCCTCCCTGGCTCTGCGCAATATTGCTCGTTAAAAGTTAAGGTGAGCATAAATGCTCGCCGACGTACAGGTGTACTTCTCACTGTACCGGATGACGGGCGCAGGTAACGGAGGCAGCAGGGAAATTGCGGGCACAAAAAAAGCCAGTTCTTACAGCGGATGTAAGTAACTGACTTTCTTCGCAGGAGTGGTAGGACCACCCAGATTCGAACTGGGGACCTCTACCATGTCAAGGTAGCGCTCTAACCAACTGAGCTATGGTCCTGTGTCCTGCAACGGGGACGAAATATACTGATTCAGCCGATGCTGGTCAACCACTTTTATGCGGTTTTCCGGCTCCGGAGTTTTTCCTTGATGACTTTGCTCAGAACCGCCCAGCGGTTGACGATCAGTGCCGCGAAGATCAGACCGCAGCCGGCCAGTTGAATGCTGGTCATGGTCTCGCTAAACCAGCCTGCAGCGAACAGGGCGACCCACACCGGCTCCAGTACCAGAATTACGACGCCATGGCTGTTTGTAGACAGGCTCTGGGCCAGGGTCTGAAGCAGGAAGCGTCCGGCGGTGCCAATGACGGCACTGGCCGCCACCCACCAGACCAGTATTGGCGAAAGGTTATTCAGGGTAGGCAGCCAGGGCTCCATAATCATGGACTCGATCATAGTCAGCATGCCGACCGTGAGCAAAGCAATGGCTGTCAGGGGCAGGGCGGGTACCCGATGCTTTTCCACCGTCTTTCCCAGCCGGTTAATCACCGTTCTCTGGTTAGCTGCGCGGGTATTGAGATTGAAGTACAGGGCGAAGATCGTCGCTGCCATAACAAAGAAAATCTGGCCGGCTTCCGGGCGGAATCCGTTTTCAAGGGATAATAACGCCAGCCCGGCAACCGCAATGGGAATGGCCAACCACGTACTTGGAGGCTGAGCCTCCTTGAACACCAATCGGGCAATGATAGGGACAATCACCACACCCAGGCTGGTCAGGAAAGCGCCTTCGCCCAGGCTGGTGCCATGAACCAGGCCCATCACCCAGCAGGTCATGGCGGTGCCGAATACCAGGCCCACACCCACACTTCGACGAAGCTGATCCACGCTTAACCTCATCAGCGAGCGGCGGGCGAAAAAGGCGAGCACCGTGCCGGCAATCAGAAACCGCGCAGCCATGAACATCAGCGGAGGCATCAGCAGCACTGCTTCTTTGGAGAACATCCAGCTGATGGCCGCAAACAGCGTGACAACAATCAGGAGCAGATCGGATTTGTGGGTGTCAGACATCGGATATGGCTTGCCGGCAGTGGGTGAATCAAACGGGGAAGCGAACCAATGTATAGTTTGCGAACTAAAAAGAAAAGATGGGTAGAATTACCGAGGCAAGAAGTGGCTCTTCCCTGAGCCTTTCGTTTACATGGTCCGGATGGGTCTAGTTATTCAGAGTTGTGTACACCAGATTGGACATATCCGTCTGGTCCGAGCCGGGAACCTCAATGTACCGGTCACCGGAACCCCACCACTGCCACCAGGCGCGCTTGTTGTAGGTGCGGCTGGCGAAGTCCACCTGCAGACCGTTGAGGGTGGTGTTGTTGACTACCGGTACAGAGATGTTGCCCGTCTCGGAGCCCAGCACACCGCTGTGGGTAACGTCCTCGTTCATCAGCACCGGGTAGTGGTTGTAGTACAGAGCGCCCGGGCCATTCTGGCTCGTTACCTTGCCCGCCAGGCTGATGCTGGAGGAGCAGGAATCAATCCCGGTGGCGGAGGTTGCACCGCAAGCCGAATGGGTGGGCACCACGCCATCGTCGGTGCCGGCGATGAACGGTTTGGTGATACCGCCATAGGAGGAGCCGCCGGCCACGAAGCGCAGCCTGGGGATTGAATTCGGGCTTACCGCCAGGTTGCGAGCTGCGTTGGTCTGCAGGTCATTTACCACGCCCAGCTTGCCGGGCTCCGGCTCTATGCCGGTGAAGGCTTCGACGGCCGCCCTGAGGGGCCAGTTGTACCAGCTGTCGTTGTAGGCAAGACTCAGGGCCAGGTTGGCCAGTTCCGTCCCGCCCCCGGCGCCGGAGTAATCCAGGGCTGCCAGGATCTTCAGGGGTTGAAGGCCCTCGGACTGAAGCCACCGAGCCTGGTTTTCCAGCAGATAGCGGGTAACCAGATCACCGGTGGAGTGGGAGACGACGATGCAGTAGTCATTGCACAGCCCTTGCTGACTGATCTGCCGCATCTGTTCATAGGCCTGCTGGGCAATGCCACCCTCAACACGTCCGTCACTGCCCCAGTCGATACGGGCTTCGGCACGGGAGAGCCAGAAGGTGCGCCAATAGTCCTCACCAGCACTCTTCACTTCCTGAAGGTTGGCGGGAGGATTGGCCAGGTCTTCCTGCTGGAATCCGTGCACCAGTATCACATTGTGCCCGGCCAGCTGGGCCTGGGCGGTGCCGGCAAAGAGGCTGCCGGTGATAGCGACCGCCAGGGCGGTCTTACAGGCACTTCCGATCTTTGTTGTTTTCATAGTTGCTCCGTCTTTGCTGAATTATTGTTGTCAAAAGACGTTTCTCCGCCATTTCTGGCGGTACAGCCCGGCGTCAGCCGGCGCAGAGCTTACGCTCTGCCATCAGAACTTGTCGGCAAGCTGCCGCAGCAGCGCCGCCCGTTGTTCTGATTCGGGGTTCACCGCCGGCGTATCGGTAAGACTGTCGAGGTCCGGCGGTGTGAATGTGTAGCCCTCGTCAGGGCCGAACGCGTAGTTGGTTCTGTCACCTGGCCTGGCGGGGAGTTGGCGAATCTGCAGGTTCTTCAGCTGTAGTTGACCGTCCACGGTCTGGTTCGCCAATACCGTGCCGTGTGCCTTCAGGTTGATGGTGTCCGATGTGCTGTCCAGCCTTTTTTCCATCTGCAGCTGGGCAACCGGACGCTGCCCGACGTAAAGCTGGGCCGAGAGCGCGTAAAAGCCGGGATCTTCCGGTGAGAACCGAACGGGGATAATCAGATTGTTGTTACTGATGCGGGCATCGCCCAGTCCCTCAAAGTCGCCCAGGTAAGGTTCAATGGTCAGCGTTGAGGCATGGCGAACCGGTTTGCCGTCAAGTCGGGCTTCGACGATCAGGCGGTATTCACCCGGTGATTCGTCGGCGGACAGAACGCCCTCGAAGTAACCCGGCGAACCGGCTTCCTGAAGTGTGGTGCTAGCGACTGCATCCCGACTTTCGGGTCGCTCGAGGGTTGCAGAAAGAGAGCGGTCAACCACCTGAGGGCCCTGGATGGCTGCAGCAACAAGGATCTCTTCGCCCTCTGTAAACCGGTACTTTTCAAGCGTGACCGTGAATTGCCCTTTACCCTCCAGTGGCAGGCTGACCGGCTCGTAGTGATTGCCACGATAGGCGCTGGCCTGTTCCGGGCTGAGTGGCACCGACCAGGCAGGAAAACGGGTGGATTTGGCGTACTGGTCGGCAACGCTGGCCAGCATGAAGCCAAGGGCGTTGTCCGATGGAGGCTCGGGTTGCTGTGTGGGGGCGTTGGGCGGTTGCTTTGCCGGCTGTGTGTTCTGAACAGACCCAGATTCGTCTGTGCTGGCCAGCTCGGTGAGCCAACTGAATTGGCGGTGGTTGTCGGCGGAAAGCAGATACCCGGTGCCAACCACACCGGCGGTTACCATTGTGAACAGTAAAGCTGCCTTACCGGGCATGCGGCAGGTCCCTTGTTTGTTGTTGTAGGTCTAAACATAACGGGAATTACGCCGCAGCCCAAAAAACCGGCCTGTTTGTGTAACAGAATGTGTCCGCATTGTGCGCCGGGTCACATTCCAGTTGCCCGGAACACTCAATCAGTAATCAGAGCCAGCCGGACTCCCGAATGGCTTCGAACCCGAAGTGCAGTTTCACTTCATCACCGACCATTTGACCATCAAGGCCATAGGTCATGCCCCATTCACTGCGTTTCAGCGTGGCGGAAGCGCTAATCCCGAGCGTGTATTCCTCGTGGCCGAAGGGGTAAACGTCAGATTTGTTCAGGGTTACATCCAGAACCACGGGCCGGGTCTGGCCCAGCAGCTCCAGATCTCCTGTTACTTTGCCGGTGTTCTCGCCGGTGGTTTCAAAGTCGGTGACGGTGAAGGTGATCTCCGGATGCTCTTCGCTGTCGAGGAAGTCTTCATTTCGAACGTGTTCGTCCCGCTTTTTGTGGTTGGTAAACACGCTGTCACTCTGGAACACCAGTTTGCCGGATTTGAGTTCCCTGGCTTCCTCGTCGTAAACGAACTGGCCTTCGACTTCCCGAAACATGCCCATCACCGGGGCATACCCGATGTGCATGATCTCGAAGAACATCGAGAAGTGCTCGTCATCAACGACAAAGTTTTGCGGCTCGGCCATGGCTGCAGGGCTCAATGCGAGGGCCGCAGGCAGGGCAATGGCAGAGTGGGTAAGGGTTTTCCGGTTAACGAACATCATGGTGATGTCTCCTCTTATAAAGCCAGTGAATATCCACGAAGAACGACCACACCAGCAGCGCAAGGGCGGTTGCAAGGGTGGTGGTGGCAAACAGCGTATTGACTGGCGGCAGTACCGCCACAAGTAGGGTAACGATCTGCCATACGCAAACCGTCTTACGTCTGAAGCTGTCCGGCAGTGGCCCATTCAGCCAATCGGCGAAGTGGCTGGCAGCAACAAAGGCGTAGCGAATAAGGCCAAGGGCCAGCACCCATATGCCCGCCTTGCCCAGTGTCAGAACGGCGATACTGAGCCCGAGGATGAATAGGGCATCCAGCTCCATGTCGAACCGGGCGCCGAAGTCGCTCTCGGATCCTGTCGCTCTGGCAACCTTGCCGTCCACTCCATCCAGAATCAGCGCCAGCAATGCCATCCAGCCATACAGCCAGAGGCTGTCAGTCAGGTGTCCGGAAAATGGGGCCAGGGCCACCAGGACAATCACCAGGCAGCCCCTCAAAAGGGTTGCCCGGTTGGCCCAGCCGAAGTCCCGGGTTTCGGGCCAGGCCCGGATAACCAGGCCACAAACGCCCAGATAAAGTGCGGCTGCCAGCAAATAGAAAAGATCGGGTGGAGCGGTGAGCCAGCCTGTGGCCAGGCATAGCAGGGCGACAAGACCAAACCCCCAGGCGAGGTCCAGCGGCAGGGGAACCTTTTGTGAAGCTGAACTGCCGTTAGAATCCATCACTGAACTCCAGCGTATAGGTTTGCAGGCATCAAACACCCCGGATGCGCTGTACACTGACTATAGTTGATATGTCTGAGTGTGCTTACGAGCATTGACCGCGTTCAGACCTGAAGGTTCAGCCCGGGAAGGGCGACGACAAAAGCCGCTGAGAACACTGCCAAGAAAGGAGCTCCCATTGCAACGCGATCCTGAAGTACAACGCGATCCTGAAGTGCAACGTGCCCCTGACACTCCCAACACCGAGACAATGGCCCGGGCCTGGTGGGTAACCGGCGCCGGAAAAGGCGAGATTCAGGAAACGCCGTTGGCGAATCCCGGGGTTGAAGAGCAAGGAGAGCTGGTCACTGTTCAGTCCCTTTATTCAGGCATCAGCCGGGGTACCGAATCACTGGTTTTTCATGGTCGGGTCCCGAGAAGTGAATACATCGCAATGCGGGCCCCCTTCCAGGCAGGGGATTTTCCGTGGCCGGTGAAATACGGCTACGCCAACGTCGGCAAGGTGACTGAAGGGCCTGCTGAGCTGGTGGGGCAGACCGTGTTTTGCCTGTACCCGCACCAGAATCGCTATCGGGTGCCGGCATCGGCGGTAACGCCTTTGCCGAAAGACCTGCCCGCCGAGCGGGCGATTCTGGCGGCCAATATGGAAACCGCTGTCAACGGCCTCTGGGATGGCGCACCAGCGGTCGGTGACCGGATTGCGGTGGTTGGTCTCGGTGTGGTTGGCCTGCTAGTCGCCTGGCTAGCCAGTCGCATTCCGGGAACCCGTGTCACCGCGATCGACACGAATCCAGAGAGACAGGCCGTCGCCGAGCAGCTGGGGCTTACTTTCAGCAGCGGACCCGGGGCCGACGATCACGATCTGGTAATCCATGCCAGTGGCCACCCATCGGGCCTGGAAACGGCCCTTGGGCTGGCTGGCCAGGAGGCTACCATTGTTGAAATGAGCTGGTACGGGGATCAGCTGGTACCTGCACCATTGGGTGCCGCATTCCATCCGCGGCGTATGACCCTTAAATCCAGCCAGGTGGGCCAGATTGTGCCCTCCCGCGTTCCGCGGTGGGACTATCGCAAACGCCTGGCACTGGCGTTGGAACTGCTCCAGGACGATGCGCTGGATGCGCTGATTACCGGCGAGTGCCGGTTCGATGACCTGCCAAAATCCATGGCACGAATTCTCATTGATGGCCGGGACACTCTCTGCCATCGAGTTGTTTACTGATAATCCAAACTACCCGCTAAGGAGAGACTATGTTCGGCTTGACGGTCCGGGACCATATGATGATTGCCCACAGCTTCAACGGAGAGATCTTTGGCCCTGCCCAGAAGGTCCATGGTGCCACCTATGTGGTGGATGTGACCTTTGAACGTCACCAGCTGGATAAGGACGACCTGGTCGTGGATATTGGCCTGGCCTCTGAGCTTCTCAAGAATATTCTCTCCGAGTTCAACATGCAGAACCTGGACGAGCTGCCGGAACTGCGAGGCCGCAATACCACCACTGAATTCATGGCCAAGCTGGTGTTCGACCGGATGGCGGCGGCCATTCACGGGGGCCGCTTGGGCGAGACGGGTAAAGGAATTGTCAGCCTGAAAGTCACCCTCTCTGAATCCCATATTGCCTGGGCCAGCTACCATGCCGGAATCTGACGCGCCGGAATCCGTCGAGTTTCTGGTGCCGGGCGATCCGCAGCAGAACACTGGCGGTTACCGGTATGTCCGCAAGTTGGTGGAGGCACTTTGCGAGGATGGTTGTATGGCCCGGGTAAGCGGTTTGCCCGGGCAGTTCCCGCGCCCGGACAGGGTCGCCCGCAATGCGATGGATGAGAGGCTTGCGAGCTTCCCCGATGGCACTTGTGTAGTACTCGATGGTCTGGCGATGGGTGGCCTGCCGGAGATCCTCGAAAAGCATTCCCATCGCCTGAATCTTCTTGCCCTTGTGCATCACCCCCTTGCTGACGAGACGGGCATCAGCGAGGCCGACAGGCAGTGGTTCTTTGAGTCTGAAAAATGGGCGCTGGGGTTCGTGAAGGGAGTTATTACCACCAGCCAACACACGGCTTTCCGTCTGGCGGATTACGATGTGCCGACCGAGGCCATTCGCGTAGCTGAGCCGGGTGTGGCCAGAGCCAATAACCCGAAAGCCCGAATTGAGTCTTCTGAAAAAGATGGCCCCCGCATTCTGTGCGTCGCCCATCTGTCACCAAGAAAGGCCCAACATCAACTGGTGGAAGCGCTGGAACACATGAAGGCCCTCCCATGGCATTGCACGCTGGCGGGGTCTGACACTCGTGATCCGGGATACAGCCATCAGGTGCGTCGGGCCATTGCTGAAGCTGGCCTCGAAAACAGGATTCAACTGGTCGGTGAAGTGGACGAGACCGAACTTGCCGATCTCTATGGGCAGGCTGATTTCTTTGTACTGCCGTCGCTCTATGAGGGCTATGGCATGGTGATCGACGAGGCGCTGGCCGAGGGGCTGCCGGTCATCTCTTCCGATGGTGGTGCCCTTGCCAACACGTCTGCGAGGCCGGGAGTGGTTCAGTATTGTGCCGGGGATGTCAGGGCCCTTGAGGCCCGGATCAGGAACTGGCTTGAGCATCCGGACCAACTCGACCATTCCCGAAAACTGGCTGCCAGAGAATCAAGGCGTATCCGCTCATGGGCGGATACCGCTAACGACGTCGGCGAAGCGTTCCGATTTTTTCAGGGTTTGCCTTCCAGCTTGCACCAGCACTCCGAGTTTGCGAGCGATTGGCTGGCAGCGCGGGAGGCGGCAGATCATCGGGCACGTTCCAGAGAGCTGACTGAAGAGTTAAATCAGTGGCTGCTCCTCCATTACGATAGCCTGCCGCCCGAAATTCATTGCCCCGTGCAGATTGTCGATATTGGCACCGGGCGTGGTTCCAATGCGCTGTTCCTCGTGCCTTTTTTACAGGTACCGCAAACCTGGCTGGCTCTGGATCAGGATGCGGCGCTACTGCGTGAGGCCAGACAGCGGGTGGACATACTGGACGTGCCCTTTGAGACGACCACCGTACAGTTGTCACCAGAGAACATGGAGCAACACCTGCCTGCCGAGGTTAGCCTGATCACGGCGTCAGCACTGATTGATCTTGTTTCAGAGCCCTGGCTGAAAACGCTCAGCCACGCGGCGGCGCACAGGAAATCAGCGATGCTCATTGTGCTGAGCTATGCAGGACATTTTGAAGTGTCCCCAGGTCATCCGGATGATGAGCTGCTTCGGAATCTGGTGAACCAGCACCAGCATGGCGACAAGGGCACCGGCGCGGCCCTCGGGCCTGAAGCCCCCATCGTTCTTAGAGACCTGCTCACCCAGGAAGGGTATCGGGTCAAGCTGGCGGAATCCCCCTGGACCCTGAGTAGTGGGGATCAGGCATTGGTGGGGATGCTGATGCAGGGATGGACCGACGCCGCCATCGAACAGTCGCCCACCGACCGTGATCGCCTGAACCGATGGCTGGACACGCGGAACCGTCAGTTGTCCGAGGGCAAACTGACGGTTGTTGTCCGGCATCTGGATCTGCTGGCGCTGCCACCCGGGGAGTTGCCTTGACGGAACTGCGCCAAAGACAGTTGCGACTGGCGGCCCGTTGGCTGTTCACAGTTCTGATCATCGGATTTGTTGTCCGCGCTGTGGATGCCAGCGCGCTCTTCGAAGAGCTTGCCCGTGTTTCTCTCTATGTGCTGTTGCCTGCATTGGCGCTTACGGTTTTCCAGGTGGCACTTTCTGCCTGGCGCTGGCGCTATACCGTGGAACGGCTTGGTCTACCTCTGGCGTACCCTGTTGCGGTTCGGGAGTACTATCTGGCCACTTTCCTGAATCAGGTCCTGCCGGGCGGCGTCCTCGGCGACGTAAACAGGGCCTGGCGCCATGGCAGCGGCGCTGGTGAACGTTTGTCTGCGGTTCACGGGGTGGCCATCGAGCGACTCTCCGGCCAGTTGGTGCTGGGTCTGGTTGTCGCTTTCTCCGTTGGCTGGCTGGTCAGTTCCGGGCATCTCACTTTCGGGCCCTGGGACGGTGGGCAATGGCTGGTTATTGTCGCTGTTGTCGTTGTTCTGGGCGCCTGGATGGCAGTGAAAACCGCAATCGCAAGTTACCTGCAGCGTCTTCGGCATGATCTGTATCTGTCGCTGCTGAATCGCACCGTATTGCCAGTCCAGCTTGGCTCTTCGCTACTGGTGTTGGCGAGCTATCTTGGGGTGTTTCTCTGCCTGGCCTGGGGAGCCGGTTATCTTGATGGCGTGGAATCTGTGGTGGTGACTGCCGGGTTGGGCAGTATTTTGCTGCTTAGCATGGTTATTCCATTGACCGTGGCTGGCTGGGGGATTCGGGAAGGTGCTGCGGCCGTGCTGTGGCCTATGGTTGGGCTGCCGGCAGAGCAGGGGGTGGCGCTTAGCGTAGGGTATGGGGCGTTGGTGCTGGTTTCGAGTTTGCCCGGGGGGGGGTTTTTGTTCACCAGCCGCTAATCCAGCCTCGTGTCGCGGGAAAAATCGAGGTCGAAGAGCATATCGCTGCCGAGGTTCACCAGCTGCGCCCGTGGCCGGAGGGCGTCATCCAGAAAATCGATCTCCGGAAGGGAGAAGGCCGGCCTGCCGCTGCCGATGATCATGGGGGCGACCATTACGTGAAGCCGGTCCAGCAAGCCCGCATTGAGGAACGAGGAGACGGTGACGCCGCCCCCTTCCACGAACACCTTTTTCAAACCAAGATCCGCCAGAACCTGAAGGATGAACTTTGGATCCACGGGCTCCTCGGCGTTCGCATCTCCAAGGCAGGGGATCTCGCTAACGCCGGAATCGATCGAAGGGTTCTTGCTTTTGTCATAGTGGCCCGCCACCAATCGCAGGGTAGGGGCCTCACCGTCGGTAAACAGGTGATGGCTGTCTGGTACGCGGCGGTGACGGTCGATGACAACACGTACCGGATTACGCCCGCTGGTGCGACGCACGGTGAGGCGGGGGTTGTCGGTGGAGGCGGTGCCGGCACCCACGATCACGGCATCCGACACCGCACGAATCCGATGAAGATGGGTAATGCCGTCATCTCCGTTGATGAAACGGGAGCGACCGGTCACCGTTGCGATCCGCCCATCGAGGCTCTGGCCCAGCTGGCCGATGACTTTGGGGTTGCCATCTTCTGGTACAGGCCGACACAGGGGAAGAAACACCGAGAGCAGATCCTTTGCCTCGCCCGTGGCCGGCTGCATCAGGTGCCAGGCGCCGTGGCCATTAAGTTTTACTGCTTCTTTGTCAGTTCCCGGCAATGGCAGTGTCACATTGCTGCGGTTAACTGCGCTAAGCACCAGCTCCCATGCCGAGTCGATATCCAGGGTTCTTGCCGCCATAAATCGCCTGTTCAGTTGTTGCCATCTTCAGTATAGGCAGATTGTGTGCAAAGCTATATGTACGTTACATTTCCGGATTGATTCACTTCGCAGGGCATTATTGGGGCAAGTATCCCGATTTGGATGACGAGGTAAATGGCCATGCAACATGCGCAACCCATTCAGCACTGGGAACCAGAGAGGCCTGAGGACCACGGGCAACTTGAGCTTCCCGGTATTGCCCTGGACAAGAGTGATGAGCTGCTGGAGTCGCTGGCTGAGCTGGAGGAAGCGCTTGAGAAGGTGCAGCTGACTGCAGAAGAGGTGGAATTGCTTCGCCGGTTCCGCAGGACGAGCGCGGAAAACCGGCGAATGATTCTTCAGATTCTGGGCAGCTGAACCCGCCCCGGATCCGTTACTTGCCTTTCTTGTAGATATTCTCGTAGACGTAGTTGGTGGCTTCCACAAAGCCATCAATGCTGCCGCAATCGAACCGGCGCCCCTTGAACTGGTAAGCCAGTACGCAACCGTTCTTTGCCTGTTCGAGAAGGGCATCGGTAATCTGGACCTCACCGTTTTTGCCCGCCGGCGTCCGCTCGATAATGTCGAAAATATCCGGGGTAAGAATGTACCGCCCGATAATCGCAAGGTTGCTCGGGGCATCTTCCGGGGCCGGCTTTTCCACCATATCGGTGATCCGGTAGAGACCATCTTTCATGGATTCACCGGCAATCACCCCGTATTTGTGGGTTTCGTCGGCAGGCACTTCTTCAATGGCAACAATGGAGCAGCGGAACTGGTTGTAGAGCTTGACCATCTGCGCCAGTACGCCGTCTTCACCCTCGGGGCCAATGCAGAAGTCATCGGCCAGCACGACTGCAAAGGGACTGTCCCCCACAAGGTTGCGACCGGTCAGGATGGCGTGGCCGAGGCCTTTCATTTCATTCTGTCGGGTAAAGGCAAAACTGTTGTGGTCGATCAGATCACGGATGGAGGTCAGCAGGTCTTCCTTGCCCGAACCGGCAATCTGGTGCTCAAGCTCGTAGCTGATGTCGAAGTGGTCTTCGATAGCCCGCTTGCCCCGACCGGTTACAAAGCCGAACTCATGAATACCGGCTTCCGCGGCTTCCTCAACACCATACTGAACCAGGGGTTTGTTCACCACCGGCAGGATTTCCTTGGGCATCGCCTTGGTTGCCGGAAGAAAACGGGTGCCGTAGCCGGCGACGGGAAACAGGCATTTTTTGATCATATCATTCGTCCTTTAATAGTCGTTTTCGCGCCCTGTGGGCTGCTCAACGCCTCTGCGTTGGCCTATGAACGGTTGTTCTTTCACAAAGTGTGCCGAGTTTACCCAAGTTGTTGAGACAAATGCAGGGGGCATCCACATTTGTAACTGTGAGTATCTCTGTGTGTCCCACGAGGGCTGGTTGGAAACGTTAAGATACAACTTTCACAGGGCGCCCTAACACTCTGTTTTTAGGAAGATTAAAATTGTAAGTTTTAGCAAAAAACCATAGCCCAAACCGCATACCTCTTTTAAAGTGTTGGTAATCCTGAACCTGACCGGCCGAGGCGTTTGTTTTGCGAATTTATTGTCTGGTTGCACTGCTTTGGTGCGCGCCCGCCAGCGCCGTTTCGATAGCTGAGAAGTTGCCTCTGAATCCTGCAGGCTGGAATCTGTACCCGGAAGACCTGCTCAGGTCTGTCACCAGCTACCTCGCCTCCACTCTCAAATTTTCCGGGGCCACGGACCATACCAATGACTCTGCCGACGGGCGTCTTCGCGTGGCCGGCAGCAACATGATTTTGTCCCGCCACGATATCTCGCTTGATTTCAGGGATTCGGTTTCACGCCAGAGTGATGGGGATTTCCAGTCTCTCACTTTCCATTACTCGTTCCCGGTGGCGGGCGTTGACTTTGCACTCGCCGTCGAAGATTCAGAAAATGGGGGTGTGACCACCAAAGCAGGGCAGCAAGTCGATGCTCGTGACGAATACAGCGGTCTGAATCTATCAGGAAGTCGGGCATTGTGGTCATGGAACGCTTTTGAAATGGACGGCCTATTCAGCCATTCCAGTGGTACAAGTCGCCGATACGAAGAGTCGGTGTGGGTTTCGGATACATCTCATCAGCTGTCCAGCTTTGGTGTGCGATGTTCAGGCAAGACGGAAATGGTCGGCGGTTTTCAGGCTGGCACCCTTGTCACTGCAATGGGGGGACTGGAAAACCGTGAATCCACTAGCGTATCGGCAGTTACCTCTGAGCGCACCCGCTTCCATAAACTCACGTTGGGCGCATCCCTGAGCCGTTCGTTTTACGCCTGGGATCTTGGGCTGGACGGACGATATCAGTTGGCACCGGAAGATCTTGCTTCCTCGGAATACCTTTTGGTCGCCGGCCCTTCCATGTCGCAGGGGTTTAATGGCCAGTCCATGTATGTATCCGAGGGTGGGTGGGTTCGCATGAATGCCAGAAGTCCGGGGTATTCCCTGCCTTTTTTCAATTCGGTTAATTCCTATGTCTCGGTGTCGGTTCTCAAAGGGTGGGCGCCGACATCGGTAACTGACGGACAGGGTTTTGGCGCCAGCACCGGAGAGGTCTCGCTTCGCCTCCAGGGCAGGGGATTCTATGCCAGCATGAATGTTGGGCAGATTCTGGATCTCTCAGGAGAAGCCATGCGTCGTCCCGCGGGTCCGGATGTATCTCTTTCCATGTCCCTGGGGATCTGAATCTGGCGCCGGAAAATCGGCAAAATCCTTTCAAAGCCGTTACGAAGATGTCACTTGAGGCGATGCGCCCATCAGGTGCTACATTCAAGCAACGGAAAGCAAGGGATTTTGTGCATGAAAGGTTCAGGACTACCAACAACTTGTCTGATGATGTTTTTCCTCGCCTGCCATCCATCACTGGCGAATGCTTTCGGCTTTGAGGATGTGGTGGGCAAGGCTAATGAGCTGGCCAGGAAAAGCTATCAGCAACCACAACCTGCACCGGATTTCCTCCAGGCGCTGGAATACCCTGTGTACCAGGGCATCCGCTTTAAACCTGAGGCAAGTCTCTGGCGCTCAGGGCGCTCCCCATTCCAGGTAATGATGATCCCTCAGGGAAGTTTCTACGCCCACGCGGTAAAGCTCCATGTGATTGATAGCGAGGGGGTGAAGTCGGTCGCTTACGACAAGGCCGATTTTGACTACCCGACGCCGGAGCTTGCCAAGCGCATCCCGGCTGATCTCGGCTATGCCGGTTTCAAGCTCACCTTTCCCTTCGATGGCAAGAACGTACAGAACCAGTTTCTGGTTTTTGGTGGTGCCAGCTATTTACGGGCTATTGGCAAGGGGCAGCAGTTCGGCCTCTCCGGGCGTGGTATCGCGGTTGATACCGGCTTGCCCTCGGGTGAGGAGTTTCCGTCTTTTAAGGAGTTCTGGCTGGAGCGGCCCGCCGCAGACAGTGACACCATGGTGGTGTACGGGCTTCTCGACGGGCCCAGTTTGACCGGTGCATACCGTTTTGTGATTCAGCCAGGGGAAAGTACGCGGATTCGTGTAACCGCTGAACTTTTCTTCAGGGACGATATTCAGCAGTTGGGCCTGGCGCCGCTCACCTCCATGTTCTTTTACGGTGAAAACACACTTCGTCCCCGGGGAGAATGGCGGCCCCAGGTGCATGATTCAGATGGACTCCTGGTTCATGATGGCCAGTCTGGAGAATGGCTATGGCGGCCACTGATCAACCCATCGCAACTGCAGCTGAATTTCCACGAGGTAGGGCAGTTGAAGGGGTTCGGCTTGATGCAGCGGAATCAGCAGTTTCAGCAGTTCCAGGATAGTGAAGCACGCTACGATCTGCGCCCCAGCGCCTGGGTTCAGCCGGTTAAAGACTGGGGGCCGGGCTCTGTTGTGCTTGTTGAGATTCCCTCCGGTGCAGAAACCAATGACAACATTGCGGCCTTCTGGAAACCGGATCAGGACGTGAAGAAAGGGGAAGGCCGCCGATTCGAATACGATCTGGCCGTCGGATCGCCATCAGTATCCCGCCACCCTTCAGGCCGCGCGATCCACACATTCGTGGGAGATGGAAACCGTACTGGCGGAGGCAATGAGGTTGGAGCCTATCGGTTCATAGTCGACTTTCAGGGCAAACAACTGAGCGCCCTGGGGCCAGAGGATGCCGTGGTCAGTCAGGTCTCGGGTGGCAAAGGCGTCGAGATAATAGAGCATTTTGTAGAGTACATCCCTGCCACTGATGCCTGGAGGCTCTCGATTCTTGCAAAACCCTCTGAAGAAGAGCCGCTGTCATTGAGGGGATTCCTGAGCCTGGGTAGTGAGACGTTAACCGAAACATGGACTTACTCATTGCCACCCGCTACCGGATTGCGGGCGAAATCTGAGTGACGACGGCAGACGAAAGGAGGCAACGATGACAGCGCAGACGCTACAGCAAGTAGTCGCTCGGGTATCCACCTACTTGACGGAATCCGGCGTAACGATGAACCGAAGCATGTCCCGCAAGCTTCTGAAAATGCTGGATGATGCCCTTGCGGAGACGGGCGGGGAGGGTGAGACCAATGATTTCAGCGAAGCGCAGTTACTCGCCCGGGCCATGGATCGCCTTCCCAACTACTTCCCCGTTGTGGAGGAAACGATTCCCGCGCCAGCTCCGCCGCTGTTGCGCGGAAGCATAGGGTACCCCGCTCATGGCTGAAGTTCCCGGCGCCACCTTGTCTCAAGGCTACCGCTGGCGACACATTGCATTCGCTCGCCGTAGCCTGCTGATCCTGTTTGTGCTGGGGCAGACAGCCGTAGCCAGCTACTACCTGCTCTGGGTGCTTCCATACCATGGAGGGACCTGGCTCGAACTGGGTATGACAGCGCTGTTTGCCATTCTTTATGCATGGATTGCAGTCGGTTTCTGGACGGCGGTATTCGGTTTTGTGCTACGCCTCACCGGTGGCGACCGTCACGGGCTGTTGCGGCGCCATAATCCGGAAGCCCTTGCCGCTACGCCACTGGCAAAAACGGCTATTTTGCTGCCGATATACCACGAGCCGGTAGAGTGGACCCTGAGCGGCCTGAAAGCGGTGTACAGGGACATTGAACGGACAGGCAGGATTGAGCATTTCGAGTTCTATATTCTCTCGGACAGCCGTGATCCCGATGTCTGGCTGGAGGAGCAGCGGCGGTGGCATGAGCTCGCCCGAGAGCTGGGCGCCGAGGGTAGACTGTTCTATCGTCGGCGTCCGGTGAACCTCAATTACAAGAGCGGAAATGTTGCAGACTTTCTCCGGCGTTGGGGGCGGCGGTGCAAGTATATGGTGGTACTTGATGCCGACAGTCTGCTCAGCGGCGATACGGTTGTGCGCATGGTGCAGCTGATGGAACGGGAACCCGGTGTCGGTATTCTGCAAACCAATCCGACCATCATCAACGGGAAATCACTGTTTGCCCGTGTTCAACAATTTGCCAATCGGTTCTATTCAACGTTGTTTGCTACGGGCCTGGCCGCGATTCAGATGGGCGACGCCGCTTTCTGGGGACACAACGCGATCCTCCGGACCGAACCATTCATGAAGCATTGTGGTTTGCCCAAACTGGGCGGATTCGGCATTTTTGGTGGCCCGATCATGAGCCACGATTTTGTCGAGGCAGCCTTCATGGGCAGGGCGGGATACGAAGTCTGGCTCGAGACGGGATTTGGCAACAGCTTTGAGGAATCTCCTCCCACGCTTGCTGATGAACTGTCCCGAGACAACCGCTGGGCCAAGGGCAACCTCCAGCATCTTTGGGTGATGTTTCGTGAGCCGGGACTGCGCTTTGCTCACCGGATGGCATTTCTCAATGGGGTAATGGCGTACCTCGCATCCCCACTGTGGTTTGGCTTCCTTGTTCTGACCACGTTAGAGGCAGCGAGAATGACGCTGGCTCCAATCGAGTACTTTCCTGAAGGTCATCAAGGGCCGTTTCCGCTCTGGCCGGAATGGCGGCCGGACTGGGCCCTGGTGTTGGCGTTAAGCACCTTCGCACTGCTGTTCCTGCCCAAATTCCTGGCCATTCTTGATGCTGTTCTCCACCGTTACACCCGGGAGTTTGGAGGATTCCTTCGGCTATTTGCCAGTGTGTTGCTGGAGATAGTGATCTCGATCCTGTTGGCACCGGTAAGAATGTGGGCACACAGCCGTTATGTTGTGGCAGCGTTGCTCAATTTGTCGCTTTCCTGGTCTGGCCAGAACCGCACGGAGGAAACAACCTGGCGGCAGGCGCTGGTTACGCAGTTTCCCGGAATGCTCGTTGGTGGGTGCTGGTCGGCGTTTGCATTGAGCCTGGATAAACTGTTTTTCCTCTGGTCATTGCCAGTTGCCATTCCGTTGTTGGTGGCGGCTCCAACCGCAGTTTATCTGAGCAGAATCGGGCCGGGCAGCGTACTAAAGGCCTGGGGCCTTCTGAGAATACCGGAGGAACGCGAGCCTCCATTGCCATTGCTGGATGATGCGCGCACTTTTCGTTCGGAGCCCGTTTGCGATTCCGTATGGAGTCCCTTTGAACAGGCCGTTCTCAATCCCGGCCTGAACCGGTTACACAGGGCTCTGGCAAAAGATCACCGCAGAGGACCGAGGAGCGAAAAGCTTATGGTCGCCGTTGACCGCTGCCTTGAGAAGGGACCATCGGTGATGAGTCGTGCAGAACTGAGTGGCCTGGCTAGAGACAGCCAGTCCCTGGCTGACCTGCATAAAGGCGCCTGGCGTGCACCTGAACGGGGCTACTGGGGCCAATGCATCACCCGCAGAAGTCACGAGCAGGTATCCAGGCAAGACCCAGTATCTGGCTAACGGAGCCGGATGCCGGAGTTAGAGACAGGAGGAAAAATGGAAAGGGTCACCAAGGTGGATAGACGGTCAGTGGTCAAGGCGTTGGCCGGAATCCTAGGCGTCGGTTTCCTGCCGCTAGCGCCCCTGGTAAATGGAGCCGGAATTCAACCGGTATCTGGCAGCAGGCTCCGTGCATTCAGCTACGCCTGGCTCAAGGGCCGCGCCCGGGCGCTGGCGGCCGAGGCGTACGTATCCCATGAAGGTGAATTGCCCCAATCCCTGAAAAATCTTTCCTGGGACGATTACCAGGCCATTGCTTTCCGCGCAGATAAGGCGCTTTGGCAAGACGACGATACCGCTTTCCAGATTCAGCTCTTCCACCTTGGGCTGTATTTCCAACAACCCGTAAAAATCCACGAAGTAATCGATGGCCAGGCCAATGAGCTGGCCTATCGACAGGATCTGTTCCGGTACAGCGGAGAGCAGCCTCTGGGCGATCTGCCGGAAGACCTCGGCTACGCCGGCTTTCGGGTTCATTACCACAACAACTTTGCCCTGGACCTGGCCGCCTTCCTGGGCGCCAGCTATTTCCGGGCGGTGGGCTCCGAGATGCAATACGGCCTGTCGGCCAGAGGGCTGGCCATTGATACCGGCACTGCCGGCGAAGAAGAGTTTCCCCGGTTTTCCGAATTCTGGTTGGAGAAGCCGGCACCGGGCAGCCAGCTCCTCCGGGTATGGGCTCTGCTGAATTCGCCCAGCACCACCGGCGCTTACGCCTTTGTGCTCGACCCGGGGCGCAACATGGTCATGGATGTCGATGTCGCGCTGTATCCCAGAACCGAAATCACCCGGGCAGGCATTGCGCCGCTGACCAGCATGTACCAGGTGGGTGAAAACGACGATCGCATGGGCTACGACTGGCGGCCGGAGATACACGATTCTGACGGCCTGGCCATACGCAACGGAAGCGGCGAGTGGTTGTGGCGGCCATTGGTGAATCCCACCAATCTCCGGTTCAACAGTTTCCAGGATAACAACCCGATCGGCTTTGGCCTGTTGCAGCGGGACAGGAATTTCGACCACTACCAGGATGACGGTGTGTTTTACGATCGTCGGCCCAGCCTCTGGGTGGAGCCCCGCGGAGAATGGGGGCGGGGCAGCGTTGACCTGGTGGAAATCCCCACCGTGGATGAAACCTTCGATAACATCGTTGCTTTCTGGCACCCGGAAAAACCCCTGTTGCCGGGCCAGGAGTATCTCTACAGCTACCGCCTGCACTGGGGGGAGCAAGCGCCGCTACAGCCCTATGAGTTGGCCACGGTGACAGCAACCCGTACCGGGCTGGGCGGAGTGGTAGGACAAAAGCGGACCTACTTCTCATGGCGCTTTGCTGTTGATTTCGCCGGCGGCGCGCTGGAGATGCTCGGTAAGGATGCGGATGTGGAGCCGGTTATCAGTGTGAGCAGGGGAGAGGTCGAAATCACGTCCGCCAGACCATTGTCTGCAATCGGCGGCTACCGGGCCATGTTTGACCTGGTGCCGGACGACTCCGTTGAACCTATCAATATTCGCCTGTATCTCAGGCTGGGCGGCGAGCCACTCACGGAAACCTGGCTATACCAGTACACACCACCCCCGGTTGCCCAACGCCAGATCTATTGATTGATTACAGCTATTGTAAACAATTTGAAGCTGAATTTAGTCAATATTGTTGACAATATGACCACTCAGGCGTAGCTTTTCTCAAAATCAACCCGGTTTTGTTGACAAACTATGACTGAGTTACTGTCTACCACCTATACGCGCGCCGATGAAGCTTTTGATTGTCTGCAAACGGCAATCGTGAAGGGCGAGCTGGCGCCCGGCGAAAAGATTGGCGAGCTGGAGCTTTGCTCCCGTTTTAACCTCACTCGCGGCCCTCTCCGGGAAGCGCTAGGCCGTCTTGAATCCCGTGGTCTTCTGGTGCGCCGCCCCCATGCCGGCGTTAAAGTGGTTTCAGTAAGCGCCTCAGAGCTGATGGAGCTCTACCGCATACGTGAAGTCATGGAGGGGTTGGCGGCCCGACAGGCAGCCGAGCGAATGACCGATCAGGAAATCGCCGATCTTCAGGCTACCCTCGACACCCACGAACGCATGATCGACGAAGCGCAGGGCCAGGCCTATTACCAGGCCGAAGGGGATTACGACTTCCACCACAGAATCGCCACCGGCAGCCGCAACACCAAACTTGCCCAGATGCTGTTGGGTGATCTTTATTACATGGTACGGATGTACCGCTACCGTCTCAGCACCTCCACCGGGCGCCCCCAGCGTGCTCTCGGTGAACACCGCCGTATCGTCGAGGCCATCGCCCAGCGCGACGGCGAACTCGCCGAATTTCTGATGAAACGCCATATCAACGCAGCAAGACAGAACATTGAGAAAAAGATCCAGGAAGGCGAAATCTCCATTTAATGAAAGAGGCCAACACCATGTCCAACAAACTCAGCCCCGGCGCCCGCTTCCGCAAGGCGCTCAAAGACAACCAGCCCCTGCAGATTGTCGGCACCATCAACGCCTATGCCGCCATGATGGCCGATAAAGTGGGCCACCAGGCCATCTACCTGTCCGGTGGCGGCGTCGCCAATGCCTCCTACGGCCTGCCGGATCTGGGCATGACCACCTTGAACGACGTGGTCGAGGACGTTCGCCGTATCACCGCAGCTACCGACGTACCGCTGCTGGTCGATATTGATACCGGCTGGGGTGGCGCCTTCAACATCGCCCGCACCATCCGCGAAATGGAACGTGCCGGTGCTGCGGCTGTCCACATTGAGGACCAGGTTGCCCAGAAGCGCTGTGGTCATCGCCCGAACAAGGAAATCGTGTCCCAGGAAGAAATGGTCGACCGCATCAAGGCCGCCGTGGATGCCCGTGAGGACAAAGACTTCTTCATCATGGCCCGTACCGACGCGTTCCAGAAAGAAGGACTCGAAGCCGCCATCGAGCGCGCCAAGGCCTGCATCGAAGCCGGCGCCGACGGCATCTTCGCCGAAGCGGTTACGGAACTTGAGCACTACAAGGCCTTCTCTGAAGCCCTCGATGTGCCGATCCTGGCCAACATCACTGAATTCGGAGCCACCCCGCTGTACAACCGTAAGGAACTGGCGGAAGCCGGCGCCGACATGGTTCTGTACCCTCTCAGCGCCTTCCGCGCCATGAACAAGGCCGCCCTGACTGTTTACCAGAACATTCTGGAGAAGGGCGACCAGAAAGACGTGGTAGACCTGATGCAGACCCGTATGGAGCTTTACGATTTCCTGAACTACCACGATTTCGAGCAGAAGCTGGACCAGCTGTTCCAGCAGAGCAAAGGTTAATGAGGTTTGTTGGATTACGCCTTCGGCTAATCCAACCTACAAAAATTCCGGCATCAATTATGTAGGTCGGATTAGGCGAAGCCGTAATCCGACACCCCAAACAAGATAACGATGGGAGACAACAATGGCTGAAGCAAAACAATTGAGCGGCGCAGGCCTCCGTGGCCAGGTAGCTGGCGAAACTGCCCTGTGTACAGTGGGTAAAAGCGGCGCAGGCCTGACCTACCGCGGCTACGACATCGCAGATCTCGCCGAGAAAGCCCAGTTTGAAGAAATCGCCTACCTGCTGCTGCGCGGCAAACTGCCAAACCGTCAGGAACTGGATGCCTACAAGAAAAAGCTCCAGAGCCTGCGCGGTCTACCTGCTGCCCTGAAAACCGTGCTTGAGCAGATCCCCAAAGACGCGCACCCGATGGATGTGATGCGTACCGGCTGCTCCATGCTGGGTAATTTGGAAACTGAAGAAGATTTCAGCGAGCAGGACGACAAGATCGACCGCATGCTGGCAGTGTTCCCGTCCATCATCACCTACTGGTACCGCTTCGCCCACGATGGCGTTCGTATCGAAACTGAAAGCGACGTGGATTCCATCGGCGGCCATTTCCTGGAGCTGCTGCACGGCAAGAAGCCCAGCGAACTCCACGAGCGCGTGATGAACGTGTCTCTGATCCTGTACGCAGAGCACGAATTCAACGCCTCCACATTTACCGCCCGCGTTTGTGCCTCCACCTTGTCTGACATCCACAGCTGTGTGACCGGCGCGATCGGTTCTCTGCGCGGTCCTCTGCACGGTGGTGCCAACGAGGCAGCCATGGCCCTGATCCAGAAGTTCAAGACGCCGGAAGAGGCCGAAGAAGGTCTGATGGGCATGCTTGAGCGGAAAGAGAAAATCATGGGCTTCGGCCATGCGATCTACAAAGAGTCCGACCCGCGCAACGCCATCATCAAGCAGTGGTCGAAGAAGTTGGCGGAAGAAGTGGGCGATACCGTGCTGTACCCGGTATCCGAGCGCTGTGAAGCCGTTATGTGGCGCGAGAAGAAGCTGTTCTGTAACGCCGATTTCTTCCACGCCTCTGCCTATCACTTCATGGGCATTCCGACCGAACTGTTCACCCCGATCTTCGTGATGTCCCGGGTATCCGGCTGGACCGCCCACGTGAAAGAGCAGCGTGCAAACAACCGCATCATCCGCCCAAGCGCCGATTACACCGGCCCGGCGGATGCCAAGTGGGTACCGATTGAGGAGCGCCCATGAACACCGAATACCGTAAAAAATTACCAGGCACCGACCTGGACTATTTCGATACCCGCCAGGCCGTGGAAGACATCCAGGCCGGCGCGTACGAAAAACTTCCGTACACCTCCAAGATCCTTGCGGAACAACTCGTTCGCCGCTGCGACCCTGAGGTGCTGACGGACTCACTGAAGCAGCTAATCGAGCGCAAGCGCGACCTGGACTTCCCCTGGTACCCGGCCCGCGTGGTGTGCCACGACATTCTTGGCCAGACGGCCCTGGTGGATCTGGCGGGTCTGCGTGACGCCATCGCCGAGAAGGGCGGTGATCCTGCCAAGGTCAACCCGGTGGTTCCGACCCAGCTGATCGTGGATCATTCCCTGGCCGTTGAGCACGCCGGTTTTGAGAAAGACGCGTTCGAGAAGAATCGTCAGATCGAAGACCGCCGCAACGACGACCGTTTCCACTTCATCAACTGGACAAAGACCGCGTTCAAGAACGTGGACGTGATTCCTCCTGGCAACGGCATCATGCACCAGATCAACCTGGAAAAGATGTCCCCGGTGGTTCAGAACCGCGATGGAGTGGCTTTCCCGGATACCTGCGTTGGTACGGACAGCCACACCCCGATGGTGGATGCCCTGGGCGTTATTTCCGTGGGCGTGGGTGGCCTGGAAGCAGAGAGCGTTATGCTTGGCCGTGCGTCCATGATGCGCCTGCCGGATATTGTCGGCGTAGAGCTGACTGGCAAACTGCAGCCGGGTATCACCGGTACCGATATGGTACTGGCCATTACCGAATTCCTGCGTAAAGAGCGCGTGGTTGGCGCCTACCTGGAGTTCTACGGTGAAGGCGCTGACAGCCTCACAGTCGGCGATCGTGCCACCATATCCAACATGACCCCGGAATACGGTGCCACCGCTGCGATGTTTTACATCGACGGCCAGACCATCGACTACCTGAAACTGACCGGCCGTGAAGACGATCAGGTTGCTCTGGTGGAGAAATACGCCAAGGAAACCGGTCTCTGGGCCGACAGCATGAAGAACGCCGAATACGAGCGCGTGCTGAAGTTCGACCTGTCCAAAGTGACCCGTACCCTGGCTGGCCCCTCCAACCCCCATGCGCATCTGCCGACATCCGAGCTGGCAGAACGCGGCATTGCCGGTGAGTGGGAACAGGAAGAGGGCAAGATGCCGGATGGCGCCTGCATCATCGCCGCCATCACCAGCTGCACCAACACCAGCAACCCCCGCAATATGGTGGCTGCCGGCCTGATCGCCCGCAACGCCAACAAACTGGGGCTGACTCGCAAGCCCTGGGTGAAAACCTCCCTGGCGCCGGGCTCCAAGACGGTCAAGATGTACCTGGAAGAAGCCAAGCTGCTGCCAGAGCTGGAACAACTCGGCTTCGGTGTTGTGGCTTTTGCCTGCACCACCTGTAACGGCATGAGTGGCGCCCTGGACCCGAAAATCCAGCAGGAAATCATCGATCGGGATCTGTATTCCACTGCGGTGCTTTCCGGTAACCGCAACTTCGACGGCCGGATTCATCCATACGCCAAGCAGGCGTTCCTGGCGTCGCCGCCGTTGGTGGTTGCCTATGCGATCGCAGGGACCATCCGTTTCGACATCGAGAAAGATGCCTTGGGCTACGACAAAGACGGCAACCCCGTCACCCTGAAGGACATCTGGCCGGACGACGCGGAAATCGATGCTATCGTGAAATCCAGCGTGAAGCCGGAACAGTTCCGCAGCACCTACATCCCGATGTTCGACATCACTCGCGATGCGCAGGCCAACACCAACCCGTTGTACGAATGGCGCCCGCAGAGCACCTACATCCGTCGCCCGCCTTATTGGGAAGGTGGCATGGTAGGTGAGAAAACCCTCAAGGGCATGCGCCCGCTGGCGGTGTTGCCGGACAACATCACCACTGACCATCTGTCGCCATCCAATGCGATCCTGATGAACAGCGCAGCCGGTGAATACCTGCACAAGATGGGTGTGCCGGAGGAAGACTTTAACTCCTACGCCACACACCGGGGTGACCACCTGACCGCTCAGCGTGCCACCTTCGCCAACCCGAAACTGTTCAACGAAATGGTCCGGGACGAAAACGGCAACGTGAAGCAGGGCTCCCTGGCGCGGATCGAGCCGGAAGGCAAGGTCACCCGTATGTGGGAAGCCATTGAAACCTACATGGAGCGCAAGCAGCCGCTGGTCATCATTGCCGGTGCCGACTACGGGCAGGGCTCCTCCCGTGACTGGGCCGCCAAAGGCGTGGCGCTGGCCGGTGTCGAAGCCATCGTTGCCGAAGGTTTCGAGCGGATTCACCGTACCAACCTGATCGGCATGGGCGTGATGCCCCTGCAGTTCGAGGAAGGCACCACCCGCAAGACCCTGGGCATCGACGGCACCGAAACCTACGACGTGGAGGGCACACCGGCGCCCCGCGCTGAGCTCACTTTGGTAATCCACCGGAAGAACGGTAGCACCGAGCGCATTCCGGTTGTCTGCCGCCTGGATACCGCTGAAGAAGTGTCTATCTACAGCGCAGGTGGTGTGTTGCAGAGGTTCGCCGAGGATTTCCTGCAATCGGAAGGTGCGGCATGACACACAAGCCACAAATAAAAATCCCCGCCACGTACATGCGTGGCGGCACCAGCAAAGGCGTGTTCTTCCGGCTGAAGGATTTGCCGGAAGCCTGCCAGAGCCCGGGCGAAGCCCGGGACAAACTCCTGCTGCGGGTGATCGGCAGTCCCGACCCCTACCAGAAGCAAATCGACGGTATGGGCGGCGCTACCTCCAGCACCAGCAAAACCGTGATCCTGGTGGAGCCCACCCAGCCGGATCATGATGTCGACTACCTGTTCGGCCAGGTCTCCATCGACAAGCCGTTTGTGGACTGGAGCGGTAACTGTGGCAACCTTACTGCTGCTGTAGGCGCTTTCGCCATCAACAGCGGTTTCGTGGCCAAAGACCGGATTCCGGAGAATGGCACCTGCACCGTCCGCATCTGGCAGGCCAATATCAAGAAAACGATCGTCGCCCACGTGCTCATCACCAACGGTGAGGTACAGGAAACCGGCGATTTCGAGCTGGACGGCGTAACCTTCCCGGCTGCCGAAGTGCAGGTGGAATTTATGGACCCGGCTGACGGCGAAGGCTCCATGTTCCCCACCGGCAACCTGGTGGACGACCTGGAAGTGCCCGGCGTAGGCACCCTGAAAGCCACCATGATCAATGCCGGCATCCCCACCATCTTCCTCAACGCCGAAGACATCGGGTACAAAGGCACAGAGCTACAGGACGACATCAACTCCGACCCCAAAGCCCTGGCAATGTTCGAAACCATCCGGGCCCACGGTGCGGTGAAGATGGGGCTGATCCAGAACATCGAAGAAGCCGCCAACCGTCAGCACACCCCGAAAGTGGCCTTCGTGGCGAAGCCGTCGGATTACGTATCTTCAAGCGGCAAGAGCATCGGGGCAGGGGATGTGGATGTCCTGGTTCGCGCCCTGTCCATGGGCAAACTCCACCACGCCATGATGGGCACGGCGGCGGTGGCAATTGCCACGGCATCGGCGGTTCCCGGAACCCTGGTGAACCTTGCGGCAGGCGGTGGCGACCGAACCCATGTGACCTTCGGTCACCCTTCCGGCACCTTGCGTGTGGGGGCAGAAGCGAAGGAAGTGGATGGTCAATGGACCGCAACCAAAGCCATCATGAGCCGCAGTGCGCGGGTATTGATGGAAGGTTGGGTGATGGTGCCTGGCGATACGTTCTAACAAAAACGGCGGCCTTTTGGCCGCCGTTTCATTCTGCTTATGGCTCAATCGTGCAGGTCTTTCTGTCAGGCTTTCTTGCGACGCATACCTGCAACACCGAGGAGTCCCAGACCCAGAAGGCCCAATGTGGCGGGTTCAGGAACCTGAATCTCGCGACGAAGCTTTTCTTCGAGGGTAGTCTGGAAGTCGTTGAAGTTACTCGCCAGGAGCGAAAACGATCCCGGTCCATAAGCGAAGTCGGGAGCAGTGCCGGTTCCGATGCCAATTGCGTTGACTACATCGGCATTGCCATTTTCCACGGCCCACGCTGAAGTGCCGGTTATGGCAGCAGATCCAGCAGGATCAGTTCCCACATTGTTAAAACCGTCTGTTGAAACATCGATGATGGAACGTTGCGCTAAGCCGCTAAACGTGCCTTCAGCAGAGGTTATCCCGCATGAAATACAGGTGAGGTTACCATTTCCGCTTTGGCTGAGACCAAGGAAAAAGTTTGCCAGATTTGTCCTGGCGGTAATGTCGGTAATCGTCGTCATGGTCCGCACGACACTTGCGGTCTGTGCAAACCGGATGACCGAAATGCCAACGCTTCCGTCAGTGGGCACCACATTGTTGATTGCGTTAGCGTAACCACTCATCTGGAGGTTCCAGTTACTGCTACTGATACTTCCAGATGCATCCACCACCAGAGCCAATTCCGTAATCGGAGCTGCTGACGCTGAGAATGGCGCAAATGCCGTGCAGCACGCCAGAAGCAGAGCTGCGAGTGTTTGCTTGATTTTCATATGAAGATCTCCTTGAAAATTGTTTTTACAGGTTTCCGAACCCGCCTTTGCCTGAGCAACGCAGTCGCTTGCTCTATTCTTTTCGATAGCCAGACTCGTGCCAATAATAAATTCAACATTATAAACAGTGACATAGGGATTTCTGTCTAAAAAATGACACACTGAGGTGTAAATTTTTTCAACATCAGCCGATCCGCGATCACTGAATTCCGCTGGGTATTCAACTAGTCTTGATCGTAAAGCTGACTTCAAAAGAGGAAAACGGTTTATGTCTGCGCAATTCGATATAAACGAACGCCCCGATTATGACGAAGTCCTGAGCAAAATAACTGACTACGTTCTAGGCTATCGCATTGACAGCGACGAAGCCTGGAACACCGCTCGCTACTGCTTGATGGATACTCTCGGGTGCGGTCTTCTGGCTCTGCGTTTTCCGGACTGCACGAAACATCTTGGCCCGATCGTTGAGGGCACGGTGGTTCCTCATGGTGCGCGCGTACCCGGAACGTCTTTCCGGCTTGATCCGGTGAAAGCCGCCTGGGATATCGGCTGTATCGTTCGCTGGTTGGACTACAACGACACCTGGCTGGCGGCAGAATGGGGTCACCCATCGGATAATCTCGGTGCCATATTGGCAGTGGCAGACCACCTCTCGCAGAAACGGGTCGCCGAGGGCAAAGCCCCCCTGACTATGGGAGCGGTTCTGGAGGCCATGATCATGGCTCACGAAATCCAGGGGGTCCTGGCGCTTGAGAATTCGTTCAATCGCGTGGGTCTGGATCATGTAGTGCTGGTGAAAGTCGCCTCTACAGCAGTTGCGGCGAAAATGATGGGCGCCAACCGGCAGCAGCTACTCTCTGCGTTATCCCATGCATGGGTAGATGGACAATCACTCAGGACTTATCGTCACGCACCCAACGCAGGCTCCAGAAAATCCTGGGCCGCCGGCGACGCCACATCGAGGGCAGTGAGGCTGGCCGATATAGCCATGCGTGGGGAGATGGGAATACCGGGAGTGCTGACAGCGCCGCAATGGGGTTTCTACGACGTACTATTCAGCAAAACCAACAAAGATCAGAAGCTCAAGCCAGAGGGCAAAAGAGAATTCTCGATTCCCCAGAATTTTGGCTCCTATGTAATGGAGAACATCCTTTTCAAGATTTCCTTCCCGGCCGAATTCCATGCCCAGACCGCTGCTGAGGCAGCAGTAACGCTTCATCCAGAGATACAGGACCGGCTTGATGATATCGACAGGATTGTTATTACCACTCACGAATCGGCTATCCGGATCATCTCCAAGGTTGGAAAGTTGGCGAACGCGGCGGACCGGGATCACTGTTTGCAGTACATGACAGCCGTACCTTTGATTTTCGGAACTCTCACTGCAGAACACTATGAGGATTCATTTCACGAGGCTCACCCGATCATCGACACCCTTCGGGATAAAATGGAGATCGTTGAAGATGAGCGCTATACCCGGGAATACCTGGAGGAGGACAAGCGTTCAATAGCCAATGCGGTCCAGGTATTTTTCAGAGATGGCAGCAGCACCGACAAAGTAGCCGTTGAGTATCCTATTGGCCATCGCCGGCGGAGAAAAGATGGAATGCCATTGCTGTTAGATAAATTCCGCCACAACCTCGCCACGCGGTTTCCAGCTCAGCGCTGTGATCAGATCAACGCAATATGCAAGGACCAGCAGGATCTGGAAGCAACTGCCGTACAGGATTTTGTTTCACTTTTTACCATTTAGCGAGGTTGGACAAGGGACAAGTGAGGCCGCCTGTCAGTAATTTTTACACAACGTTAAGCTCATTGGCTTATTTTTTGTTTAACTAATTGAAAGTAATAGGTTAAAAATTTCGGCCCCGAATTTGCTTCAAGGAGCAGACATCAAAAAGGGAAGTACCAAGGAGCAGTATCATGGTGATGTCTTCATTCCTTCGATTGGCGGCCGGCATCTCGGTCGCATCAGCGTTTGCTTTTTCGTCCATCGCTCAAGCCAGTATCGTCCATTACGTTAGCGGCCCCGGCGCCACCCAGGATGATGAGCAGTTTTTTTGGGGCCAACTCTCCAGCCGACAAACGGAAGGTTTTGAGGGGCTTACAAGTGGCTTTCAAAGCCTGGTAGTCAATACCGGTGTCGGCGAATTCTCTACCTCTGAGAATAATCCGGATCAATATGGCCAATCCTGTAATCAAGGGAGTTTTTCTTGCGGTGAAGGTTTGGGGATTGTGCAAGGTGACCTTTACGGCCGCTTCCCGATGCCAAGTGACACTGACAACGAACAGTATCTGGATAGCCTCGATCATCAAGCTTTCGATTTCAAGCCAATAGACGGTGTTACTGCCATTGGCTTCTTCCTTACTGACCCTAATGACCAGTGGGGCACCCTGGATATCAAAGTTAGCGGAATTGACGACGTTTTCACCGAATCAATTCAAAATATACTTGGAACGAATGGCAACGTATCCTCCGGAAACACCTACTACCTCAGCTTTTTTTCGCTAAGCGGTTCTATTGAAAAGCTTTCTTTCAATATGAACAACACCAGTGATGGCATTGGTATAGACAACGTTACCGTTGGCCGTGTGACGGTCCCTGAGCCTGGAACTCTGGCTCTTCTTGGCCTTGGTATTACCGGGCTCGCGCTGTCGCGGAAGCGAAAGCAGGCGAAATCGTAAGAAGAGGTTAACGTAACTGGCAGGTCGGAGAAGTACGGCCTGTCAGTTTTGTTTACAAATAGCGGAATGCATCGAAAAGGTTATGTCCCCTCGATTGAAGTAAACCCAAATTGAAGTACACTGTTGCTCTGAAATCGCTGTATAGAACGCAAAGGATGCAGTTTTATGGTTGTGAGCAGCAAAAGGAGTCGACGTGGCCCACGTCAGATTGTTTAGACACTACATTCATCTCCCCTTCGTCATTCTTGGCCTGATCGACTGCGCTGTCCTGGTCCTGGCTTGTGCACTTGCCATCTTTTTCCGGTTTTTTGGAGATGTTGAGCTTTTCGGCGCTAATCTGAAATTTATTCTTCCTTCCTGTGTTGTTTTTGCAATATTCAACCTTGTCGTGATGGTCGCTTTGGGTGTTCATCAGTCCCGGGTTGAGGAGGGCATGTCCGGCATGATGCTCCGGACTATCATGGCCGTTGTTATTGCGCTTCCACTGAGTGGTTTTGCCTGGTTTACCTCAAGTGAATGGCTTTGGTACCTGGGAGACAGCAGTGTTCTGACGACCTCTTCGGTATTTGGTGTTTTTCTTCTTGGTATTGCTCGTTCGGTATTTTTTGCGGTCATCGGCAAGGATGCGTTCAAACGGAAAGTGTTGGTGCTGGGCGCCGGCGTTCGTGCCCGACAGTTGCTGGAGGATCTGAGAACGCCATTTAACAGGAAGGGATTTGTGTTGGCCGGGTTTGTCCCCATGCCGGATGCCGCTATTGAAGTCGATCAACAATACCTGCTGAACTTTCCGGGTACGCTTCACGATTATGTGCTGCGCAGCCCGGTAGCCGAGATTGTGGTTGCTGTCGATGACCGTCGAAAGGGTCTGCCGATGGAGGACCTTCTGGAATGCAAAATGGAAGGCATCAAGATTGTCGACGGAGCGAGTTTCTATGAGCGTGAGTCGCGCAAAGTTGCCCTTGAGATGATTACGCCAGGATGGCTGGTGTTCTCGGACGGTTTCAATGTTTCTTCTGTATTTGGCGCAGGCAAGCGCTCTCTCGACTTGCTTGCCGCCGGCGCGCTTTTTATTGCTACCTGCCCATTGATGTTGTTGACCGCTATCGCGATCAAGATTGAGGATGGCTGGAAAGCACCGGTGTTTTATAGTCAAGAAAGGGTTGGACTTAACGGCAGACCTTTCATGGTCCACAAGTTCCGCTCAATGAAGACCGACGCTGAGAAAGATGGCGCAGTATGGGCGAAGAAAAACGACTCCCGGGTAACCAGGGTCGGAGATTTTATTCGAAAGGTAAGAATTGATGAGCTGCCTCAGCTATTCAACGTCCTGAATGGCAGCATGGCTTTTGTTGGGCCGAGACCAGAACGTCCTGTGTTCGTTGAGCAGTTGACCCGCAAGATTCCATTCTACAATGAACGACATCGCGTAAAGCCTGGTCTGACCGGGTGGGCGCAGCTTTGCTTTGCGTACGCCGACAATGAAGAGGACACTCGCGAGAAACTCAGGTACGACCTTTATTACATCAAGAACCAAAGTTTACTTCTGGATTTGTTGGTTATAATTCAGACAGTAGAGGTGGTATTGTTCAAAAAAGGATCAAGGTAGCTGTGGGTCAGAGTTTTCTCGTCGATTACAGCTTTCCCATTCACGGAGAAGAAAGAGAGTAATGAATATGACTGGCGCAAAGTTTTTGCTGAATGGTTTTGCCTCTGTTCTGGCTTTGATCGTGTTGAGCGGTTGCTCCTCAACACCGTCATCCTCCCCCGATCGAATTCAACGGGCCCTGGAGGCGCCGGTGACACAAGAGAATGAAGAATACGTTCTGGGGCCAACCGACGTCGTTCAGGTTTCCGTTTGGAGAAATGAGGACCTTAGCATAGCGGTTCCTGTCCGGCCGGACGGAAAGATCTCTGTGCCTCTGGTAGGCGATGTTCAGGCTAGTGGTAGATCACCACAACAGTTAGCCGATTCCATCGAGACGCAATTGGCACAATATATTCGCGAACCTCAGGTGAGCATTGTTGTTACTTCCATGGGGAGTAACGAGTTTGTTAATCGGGTGAGGGTGACTGGCGCCGTCCAGCAACCAACCTCTGTCCCATACCGTGAAGGGATGACCGTTCTTGATATGGTGCTGGGTTCAGGCGGTCTAACACCATTTGCTGCCGAAAATGATACCCGCCTCTATAGAGTTCATGAGGGAGAAGTGGTCGCCATTCCTGTTCGTCTCGGAGACATTCTGAGTGATGGGGACATCACAACAAACTATTCCCTGCGACCGGGCGACATTATCAGCGTCCCTGAGCGCAGTTTCTGAATAGATCCCTGAAAGACCATCGATTCCTGAGTGAGTATTTGAAATGGCTCTTCCTTTAAGTCAGTTGCCACGAGAGGCCCTGCGTGAAGTCCGGTCGCGGAAATGGCTGTCCTTCCTGCTATTTGCAATTGTGAGTGCGGCGGTTCTGGCGCTTGGTTTTCTGTGGCCATACAAATACGAATCGAGCGTGGTAATCTTCGTTGATGACCAAAACATTATCAGGCCTTTGATGGAAGGAAGTGCGGTACCGACAGAAATAAATGAGCGGGCATCAGCTGCCAAGGAGCTCCTCTGGTCGCGCAGCGTCATAGAACAGATAGCGACGGACCCGGACATCTTTGGTGAAGGCGCTGCGTCGCCATCTCCGGAGGTTCTTGAAGGTCGAATCGCTGGTTTGCGGAGCAATCTTATTGTCAGGCCTCGTGGTGACTCCTATTTCAGTATTGAGTACACGGCAGAATCGCAGATCCGCGCATTCAAGGTGGCACAGCGTTTTGGGCAGCTGTTTATCGAGGAGAATAATCAACGCAAGCGTTCTGAAAGCAGAGCTGCGTACGACTTCATTGATAAACAGGTAAAGAGCTATGAGCAGCAGCTCGCAGAAGTTGAGAGGCGCCTTAAGGACTTTCTTTCCAGGAACGTAGATGGCACAGAAGGCGAAGCCAATAACAGGATGGCGGACCTCCGGCGTCAACTTGAGCTGGCACAGCTAGAGCGAGAAGAGCTTGAAACTAGAGCTGATTCCCTCCAACAACAATTGAGTAATCTGCCTCCCACTCTTCGCCAAGGCAAAACGGAAAATGCCTTTCAGGAGCGGATCAATACGCTCGAGGCTCGTCTTGACGCCCTTCGACTGCAATACCACGATTCTTACCCGGACATAGTAATCCTGAGAGAGCAACTGGCAGAGCTTCGCAAGCAGCGTGACAGGGCGCTGGCGGAGGCGACTCCTGAATTGAATCAGAATCAGGGGGAGAGCGTCGCCAATCCGGTCTATCAAGAGGTTCGATCCGAGTTGGTTACTACCCGAGCGGATATGGAGACGATACAAACCCGCATTCGCTCCATTGAGAGGCTGATTTCAGAACAGAAGGAAAGAATGGAGCGGATCCAGGCGAATAAGGCCCAGTACTCCGAGCTGACCCGCGACATGGAGGTAAATAAACAGATCTATGATGACCTCCTGAAACGTCGAGAAAAAGCGCGTGTATCCATGCACCTGGATATTGAAGGTCAGGGCCTGAATTACCGGATAAACGAAACAGCCCAATACCCACTCGCCCCGGACGGGCCAAGGTTTGAGATGTTCGCCATGGCGGGCCTGTTCATAGGTCTTGTGGCTCCGTTCGGGGCGGCAATCGGATGGGTTCAAGTCGATCCCAGAATAAGAGTGCGTAGTCAGGTGGAGGAAGAGTTTGACTTCCCGGTGCTTGAGCAGATACCGGTGGTTCGGACGCCCTATGAGAAGCGTCGTGACAGGCGGATCACCGTTGCTGTATTTATTCTGTCGGCATTGGTTGCTGCGGCCTACATTGCTGTCGCTGCCGCAACCATCATTGGGGTGATTTGATGAGAGATGTTGACGCTAACAAAAAGCTGGAACGCTCCCAAGAGGATAAACAGGTTGAGGAGCAAGCAGACTGGAATGATTCCAGGCTGCTGGTACCGAGCTCTTTGGAATTGGGGCCTGGCGCCGTCGACAAGTATGTCCTGAGCAAACAGATTGCCCGGATGCAGGAACCTCGGAAGCTCACCAAAGAGGATCTGGATGAGCGCCGGATAATCTATCCTGAATCGGCAAACAGGGATCTTGTGAACAGATTCCGTAATCTCAGAACCAAACTGCTTGAGATATCCGGCGGAAATAACTTCACTCTGGTTGTCAGCGGGGCGTCCGAATCAGCTGGCTCATCGTTCGTTGCACTGAATCTGGCTGCAGCCTTTGCCTTCGACCATGCGAAAACCGCGCTCGTTATCGACTGTAATCTCCGGGAACCGACCTTACACTCAGCACTGGATATCATGCCAGAGAACGGCCTGACCGATTTTCTGGACGACCCCGATTTCGACATTGGTCGGATTCTCTACCCAACGGGGATCCCACGTCTACGACTGATACCGGCTGGTAGCCGGCGTGAGACACCTGCGGAATTTTTCACGTCTTTCCGAATGAAACAATTCCTTCAGGCGGTTCGTCGGCGCTATCCAGATCGCTTTATAGTTTTGGATACAGCGCCTATCTCGGACTCGCCTGATGCCAGAATACTCACTGAACTTTGTGATTACGGGATGCTGGTGGTTCCTCACGGCAAGATAACCAGTTCCGGACTGGAGCAAGCTGCGAGTGCCTTTAGTTCGAATAAATTCGTGGGAGCGGTAATTAATGGATAGGCCAGGAAAATCCGGGACGATTCAGTACGCTTGCCACATCGCTTTGCTTGCTTGTGTTGGCCTTGGTGCCCAGCATGTTTTTGCCAAACCTGTAACCTTATCGGGAGGCGTAGAGTCCAAATACAGTGACAACGTCACCCAGAGCGCGAACAATGAACTCAGCGATACGGAAACCCGTGTTACGTTATCTGTTCAGCACCAATCTGATCCGGGCAGGTGCGTGTCAGAAACGGGTGGCAGTCTTGGCTATGGGGTCTGGGCAGATTCTACCTATGACCCTGAGACCTATGCCGACCTTGCATTCAGGGGGCTGTGTGAACTACGACCAGGGTTGACCTGGCAGTTGTCCGATAATCTTAGGCAGGTTCAACAGGATTCGCGCGGAACCGATACTCCGGATAACCGCACTCTCAAAAACGTCTTCCGCACAGGGCCCAGCTACGTTATTCCCATTAGCAACCGGGACCAGATCAATCTCTCGATAAACTATGAAAATACCGAGTTTCGCGAACCTGAAGAAACAGACAGCGAAAGATACATCGGGTCGGCAGGCTGGAACCATCTGTTCAATGCAACCCTCTCGGGGGGAATAAGCTTTACTGCAGACAGGGCAGAACTGGATACAGGAGGTGAGATTGATACCGATTCGGCCTCGTTCAACTGGTCCAAAGAGTGGGCGGCCACTCGATTTCGTGGAAGTCTCGGTTATAGCGAGCTTACCAGCCGTTTCGGCAGTTTCGAGCAAAGCTCGGATGGCTGGATAGGAGACCTGTTCCTTGAACGTGATCTGACCTCATCCTTGGCATTCTTTTTTGAGGCCAGCCGGGAACTTACTGATCAAACATCTGACTTTGATATCCGGTTTCAGGACTTCGTCTTCAATTTGCGGGAAACGACTGAAGTAGAAGTAACAGCTGTAAGCACCGGTTTGAATAAAAGCTACAGCAATAATGCTGACTTGAGCGTTCGTTTATACGCAAACAGGGCGGATTACCTCCGCACCGATGACCGCGAAGATGTTGCAGGTTTAAATATTGCCTACAGTCAGCCCTTGAGGCCTTTGCTGAGCGTCCAGCTGTCCGGTAATTACGAGTATTCTCGCTTTGAAGTCAATACCCAGGATGACGTGGCGCTGAGGCTAAGGACGGGAATCACTTATTCAGCAACGAGTGACCTCGATCTGACAGCTCAAATTGGTCATGAGAATCGCGAAAGCGATCTTCCTGCGAATGATTTTGAAGAGAACTGGGTGAGTGTAGGAGTGAATTACAGGTTCCGGTGAAATAGTTAAGCCTCCCCAGAATGAATATTTCAAGCGCCTCTGAAGGCAGTGGAGTACACGGAAGTGATCAGGAATGCCCTAACGATCGATGTTGAAGATTATTTCCAGGTAGCCGCGTTATCCGAAGCAGTCAGTCCTGAGGATTGGCCTTCAATGGAGTATCGTGTTGAAGCCAACACAGACCGTCTTCTGCAGTTGTTCTCGGATAAAGACGTGAAAGCAACCTTTTTTACCCTCGGATGGGTGGCTGAACGTTCCCCGGATCTTGTCAGAAGAATTCGGAATGCTGGCCATGAAATAGCCAGCCATGGATACAGTCATCAGCTTGTCTATAACCAGAGTCCTGAAGTTTTTCGAGAAGAAACCCGCAAATCGAAGGGTATCCTTGAGGACATTACTGGCGAAGCGATTACCGGCTATCGGGCGGCCAGTTATTCAATTACGGCACAATCCCGCTGGGCTCTCGACATCCTGTGTGAGGAGGGCTTCACCTGGGATTCCTCGATTTTCCCCGTGCATCATGACCGCTATGGCATGCCAGGGACGCCTCATGAGCCTTACCGACTGCGCGCGCCGAATGGAGGCACGCTGATCGAGTTTCCTCTGTCCACCTGCCCATTGGGAAATTACCGATTACCCATTGCCGGAGGCGGGTATTTTCGTCTTTTCCCCTATTGGTTGAGCCGTTGGGGGCTTGGGCGAATCAATCGGTCAGGGCAGCCTTTCATCTTCTATTTGCACCCCTGGGAGATTGACGCCGACCAACCCCGCCTGAAAGTAAAAGCGTTCTCGCGGTTCCGTCATTACAACAACCTTGATAAATGCATGGGGCGGCTGGAAACCCTTCTCGGCGATTTTCGTTTTGGTTCAGTACAAGACGTACTATCGAGCGTGGAACTCCGCCCTGAACCGGTTTCAGTCTAGGGGGCGGATATGGGTTCACATCGCGAATTCCCTGATACCGGGCAGCTCAAAGTGCAGTTGGAGAACCTCCGCGACAGAAAGGGTGATTTGAACAGAGCGATCGGAGTGGCCAAAAAATCGGGCGCCAATGCCGATTCACTGATCAACAAACTGAAGACGGTCTCAAGTGAGATCAAGGAACTTCAGAAAACGCTCAAAAAGCAATTAACGGTCGACGAGCAACCCAAAGCATGGTTTCCCGGAACGCCGGATGTTCCCTCGCCAATCCTGGATAACCCCGTAGCCGGAGAAGTCCGGATCGTTGATGCGTTCGCCTGCAGAGAGTTCCTCGCTGCTGCGGATGCGTACGTGCGGGCGCACCCTGCGGGTTCAATCTGGCATTCCACAGGTACTACCAGGTTCATCGAAGCAACCTCTGGCCATCAGACCCGATATCTTTGCGCACTGGACGAAAACAACCGTGTTATCGGGGTTTTGCCCCTGGTGCGCATGAAAAGCCGTCTTTTCGGTGATTTTATTGTCTCGGTTCCCTACTTCAATTACGGCGGGGTGCTGGCGAACCACCGGAAGGCGGCTGATTTACTTGCCGATAATGCCGTTTCCTGGCGAGATGAAACCGGGGTAGCTCATGTCGAACTGAGGCACGCCTTCGATATCGGGTTTAAGTTTCCCAAGCGCACCGATAAACTGACCTTCTGGCTACCTCTTCCAGAAGCGAAAGAGGACCTGTGGAACAGTTTTCGGCCCAAAGTCCGGGCCCAGATTCGCAGGGGCGAGCGGGAAGCGGATGAGGTCGTTTTCGGCGGGGAAGAACTGTTGAGTCAGTTCTATCAAGTGTTCGCCCGCAATATGCGAGACCTTGGGACACCCGTTTACGGCAAGGAGTTCTTCTCCAACTTGTTGAGAGAGCTAGGTTCTGGTGCCAGCCTGGTGGTCGTTAAAAAGAATGGCCGGCCAGTCGGGTGTGCTTTCATCGCAGGCCAGGGTGGGCGCCTCGAGATACCCTGGGCCTCGACGATTCGCGAGGAGAATTACACCGGAATTAATATGTTGATGTACTGGCGAATCCTTGAATACGCGATTCAGAACAAATATCAAATATTTGATTTTGGGCGCTGTAGCAGGGGAGCGGGTACCTCAAGGTTTAAGCGACAATGGGGTGCAAGTGAAATCCCTCTGTTCTGGGATTATGCGTTGCCCGAAGGGAAAAACCTGCCAGAGTTGAATCCGGACAACCCAAAGTTTCGCCTTTTAATTGCGATTTGGAAACGAATGCCAGTATGGATGAGCCGGCTAATTGGTCCGGGTATTGTAAAAAACCTCCCTTGAGATCGGATGTTCAATGGAAAGAGCGCAAAGGGATAATCAGACGATTGGTTCGGTCATCGCTCCAGTTGAATTACTGTCAGATTCCCAGAACTGGCCGGAAGTTCCTTACGATTACCTGTTTATCAATCAAAGCCAGGATAAGCCGGAAAAAACCGCTGTAGTATTTGGTGAAGATGTTCTCACGTACCGGGAACTGGAACTCCAGAGCCGGCAGTGGGCGTATTGGCTTCTGTCAGAAGGCATAAAGACGGGAGACAAGGTTCTGGTGTGCATGGAACGTGCCCTGGAACTGCCTGCTGTGTTATTGGGTATCCTTCGGGCCGGGGCATGCTATGTTCCAGCCGATCCAGCATTTCCGTCGGATCGCATCGCTGTGATCATTGAAGACTCCGATTCGGCCGCTGTGATCTCAGACCGGGAAAGTGAGGCGCTCCTTCCCCCGAGCAATCCGTCCGTTCGCTTTGTGGTGGAGGACAAACCTGCCCAGCTTGAGGCCCGATCTCTTCCTGAATGGCGCCCGGACGATCTCGCCTACCTGATATTCACGTCCGGCTCGACAGGCCGCCCCAAAGGCGTCCCCATCACCCGGGCAGCCATGATGAACTTCCTGCTGGCGATGGCGGATAAACCGGGTATAGCTGCCGAAGACCGGGTTTTGGCCCTCACCACAATTTCTTTCGATATCTCCGTTCTGGAATTGTTCCTGCCGCTGATTGCCGGAGCCACCGTTTATGTTGTTTCAAAACGAGACAGCCTCGACCCTCAATCGCTATCGCGGGTCATTGATGAAAATCGTCTGACCCTGATGCAGGCTACGCCGGCAACCTGGCGATTACTGTATGACTACGGTTGGCGGCCCCAAAGGCACCAGAAGTTGCTTTGTGGGGGGGAGGCGTTCCCGTTGAGCCTTGCGAACGGACTTGTCGCCTGCGCCGGGGAAGTCTGGAACATGTATGGCCCGACTGAGGCTACTGTTTGGTCCAGCTGTCATCAGGTTTCAGAAGCAGATCTGAGTACCGGGCGAATTCCGCTTGGTAAACCATTACCGAATATTGAATACGTAGTCTGTGATAGCAATGGAAACCGTGTTCCCAAAAATGATGCTGGTGAACTCTGGATTGGCGGTGTTGCTCTGACGCCTGGCTATTACCACCGCCCAGAGCTAACCGAGGACAGGTTCGTTTCCGCCAGCGGTTTTGGAAGGGCTGAGCGTTTCTACCGCACGGGCGATCTTGTTTCCGTTCTGGGCAACGGTGATCTTGTCTATCTGGATCGACTCGATAATCAGGTTAAAATTCGCGGACACAGGATCGAGCTTGGAGAGATTGAAGCCGTTCTCCGACAGGTTGACGAAGTCCAGGATGCAATAGTAGTCAAAACCAATGATGAAATTAATGAGCCAGTTTTAGTTGGTTTCATCCGACCAAAGGTAGCGCCTGATGATGAGTCTCTAACCAAGATGCTTTCATCCGTTCTTCCCACGTACATGATTCCAACTGTGTGGTTCCGTGTGGATGAATTTCCCGAAACGCCCAACCGTAAGGTGGATCGGCGAAAGCTCAGAGAATCTCTACCGAAAAATTTTCTTCAAGCAAGTCCGGAAGTGAACACTGTTCCCTCAGAAATGAGCGGGCTTGCGAAACTCTGGGAGCAGGTTTTAGGGAGAGCGCCTACCCATGCCAAAGCTACTTTCCTCTCCATGGGCGGACACTCCTTGTCTGCAGCGCGTTTAAGCGTCCTCGCGGAGCAAGACTACAAATGCTGGATAGAACCGGTCCAATTTCTCGCGACTCCGCATCTATTTGAGCACTGGAACCTCATTGAGCGGCAACTTCATGATAAACCAGGAGGAGCAATGCAAAAGCCTCCTGGTTCCCGGCTGGTTGAACCATCGGGTCTAGTTCCTGTTTCATCTGCGCAGGAGAGTATGTGGTATTCGGGGGTGCTTCACGGAACGCAAAGTGTCTATAACGAATCTGAAGCTCTACTGTTGGAGGGCAGGCTGGATAAAAAAGTCCTTTCTGAGGCTTTGAAAACCCTTCAGTCACGGCATGTCGCCTTTCGCATGTTTCCTGAGATTTCAGATGGCAAGCTTGTTGGATGGAAAACAAACGCTACATCGCCGGGTATTGCCTTAACGGTTTTTAGTAGGGAAACGGAAGACTCCACTCGTGAAGAGATCCTGAGCAAAGAATCCAGGAAGGAGTTCAGTTTTTCTCCTTCCGAGCCTTTAATCCGGTTTGTTTTGCACCGTTTCCCCTCAGGCGATGTTCTGCAGTTCATTGCTCATCACATGATCATTGATGGATTGTCAGAGAAACGGCTTTGGAGCGACCTTGCGCAGATTTATGGGGAGGTAGAGAAGGGTCATCCGTCCGATGATGAGGCTCTCTGTGAGGATGTATTTGAAAAATACTTGCGCGCACCAGCCGGGCATAGCCAGCAAGACCTTGCCTACTGGCAGTCCATCTTTCAGGAAATGCCACCTTACCTGGAAGTGAAAGCAGACAATCCTCGCCCGCCGGAATTCAGCCAGGAGAGCATACAAACTGGATTACGCCTTGGCAGATTAGCCTACAAAAGACTGAATCAATACGCGCGGGGGACGGATTCAACCCCTTTTCAGATTCTGCTTGCTGTGTTCTTCGTGTGGCTTTACCGATACAGTCAGCAAGGCGACTACGTAGTAGGCGTTCCCGTTAGTGGTCGCGAATCTGGAGTCGGGGAAAAGGCGATCGGCCTGTTTATGAACACTGTGCCGGTTAGGGAAAAGGTTATCGGTAGCGAAACGTTTTCCCAGTTTTTGAGTCGTGCGCGGAAGACAACAATTGACGCACTAAGCCACGGCAGGGTGCCATTTGGTGTCCTGGTGAACAGCGTAAATCCTGATCGTGACGTTGGAAGGACGCCGTTGTACCAGGCGATCTTTTCGTTTAATGATGAGCAGGGACTACCTGAGGCAATTGGAACGACTAATTGTCTGGAGGGACCGTTGATGGTCGATACCGGATACGGACCAACTGAGTTAACAATGTTTGCGGACTATGATGCGGAAGGATTGAGTTTGCGGCTGAAGGGCAGCGCGGGACTTTTTCGACAAGAAACGCTGTCCAGGATGGCTCATCATTTCCGGGAGCTTCTGATCAGCGCTATCTCCGCCCCTGAGACTCCGGTAGCTAATCTCAGCATGCTGTTAGAGGAAGATCTGGACATTATCTCAGCAGCCAATACGACCAAATGCTCTTACCCCAGAGATGGAAGCATTGTTAGCTGTTTTAGTGCAGAAGTGTCCAGTAATCCTGATTCCCCAGCCGTTGAGTTTGGTGACCAATGCTGGACCTACAGACAGCTTGCAGAGCGGGCCGGAAGTATCACGGAGACATTGCTAGAGCAGGGTGTCTTGAGAGGAGATCCTGTTGGAGTGATTGCGAGCCGCCACCCTGACACTATCGCTGCTTTGATAGGGATTCTGCAAGCGGGGGCTAGCTATGTTCCTCTGGATTCCGGATTTCCTGCCAAACGACTGGAACAGATGATTCTTCAGTCCGGAACCAAGATCGTCCTAGCCCACTCTCTGCAACAAAGCGTCAAGGAATCATTCCCTGACGCGTGCCGGTTAGTGCAGATAGAGCCGCATTCTTCCTCCCCGGCCTCTTCGAATTTTCCAACCATCGAGCCAATGGAAAGGGCGTATATCATGTTTACGTCTGGCTCAACAGGAGATCCGAAAGGTATTGAGGTAGCGCACAGGAACGTGCTTCGGCTGGTAAAGAACACTGATTTCATGCAGCTCGATTCTGAAACCCGATTCCTTATGAACTCGCCCGTCCCTTTCGATGCATCAACCCTTGAGATCTGGGGACCGTTACTGAATGGTGGGGTATTGGTTATTCCTGAACAGGAAAGGCTAACGACCAGAGACATGGAACGGATTTTGAAGGCTAAGAATGTAAACAGTGTTTTTCTGACAACTACGCTTTTTCATTATTTCGCCGAAGAGGCGGCGGGCATTTTCGATTCTCTTGGTTATCTGCTGACCGGAGGTGAAGTTTTATCACCGGTTTTTGCCAAAAAAGTGCTCAAGCGTAATCCTGGACTGACACTAGTAAACGGCTACGGCCCAACCGAGAATACAACATTTACCTGCTGTTTTAGCATGTCAGATGCCGACAAAGTGCCTGTTCCAGTCCCTATAGGCAAACCAATTGCCAATACCCGCGTTCATATCCTGGATCCGAACGGACAACGTTGCCCTATAGGTATTCCGGGGGAACTCTATGCAGGGGGTGATGGTGTCGCCTTGGGTTATATCAATAGACCGGATCTCACCAAGCAAGCGTTTACAGTAATAGAGCATTATGACCCTGAGAAGGTATACAGGACTGGGGATCTTGCCCGGTGGTTGGGTAATGGCAATATTGAGTTTCTGGGGCGAGCTGATAATCAAGTAAAGATCCGGGGGTTCAGAATCGAACCCGAGGAAGTGACGCTCAAGGTAGTAGGAAGTGGTCTTGCTGATCATGCCTTTACCATGCCTTGGCGGGCACCTTCAGGCGAACAACAACTTGTTTGCTACTTCGTGCGGAGTAATGAAGCACCATACGATAGAGCAATTGAAGCAATTCATGAAGTCCTGCATGTAAGCCTTCCCGCTTACATGGTTCCAACCCATATCATTGAGGTTGATAAGCTTCCGACCGGGCCTACGGGAAAGATTGACAAGTCCTCACTCCCCAAGCCAGTAGTGAAACAGAGTGAATTGCCTCTTCAGGGTAAAACAGAATTCCAGGGTGAATTTGAGCAAAAGCTTGCTGAAATCTGGCGAGATATACTCGGAAGAGCTGACTTTGGAAGACATGACGATTTTTTTGTATTTGGAGGGAGTTCGCTTAAGGCATTAGAGGTTTTCTCACGGATCGAGAAAACTTTCGGTGTGAATCTGCCTTTGGCCGTTCTGCTAAAAACGTCTACAATCAGAGCCTTGGCCGAGCAGATAAATGTGCTCAGCCACCCTGAAACAAACAACTCGGATTCCTATCGCCCTCAAGCCCACTGGAACAGTTTAGTCACTCTTGTTGACAAGAAGACTGAATTATCTCCGATCGTTTGTGTGCACGCGGTTGGCGGTAATGTTCTTAGCTATCGTGGGCTTCGTCACTTCCGCGATGTTAATCGGCCCGTTGTAGGTTTCCAATCGCGGGGCCTTGATGGATTATTAAAGCCCCAGGAAACCATTGAACAAATGGCGGCCGATTATGTAAACGAACTGCTTGCTGCAGGCTATCGGGGTACGTTTACATTAATGGGCGGATCGATGGGTGGGAATATTGCGTTAGAAATGGCTCACAGGCTGCAACTCCTGGGGCATGATGTTGATTGGGTCATACTCCTTGATACGGTTGGACCCCACGCACGAGAGTATCCAGATTATTTCCCTGACCCGAGCATTGTTCGCAGGGCAATAGAGAGCATCAGAGCTCGTGGAATCTATTATGGAAAAGCACTTGCGACACATATTCATAGGGCCATCGGACGCGAATTACCCTACCAATTACGTCCGTTTTGGGTTGAAGAGTCAAATAAGAAAGCATTGTACACGCATCGGGACAAAATCTATTCCGGCGATGTACTGCTGATCCGCGCTCCAGAAGGGCGGGGCCCAGTATATGCGGCACCGAGTCTCGGTTGGGAGGGGGTGCTCCTGGGGAAGGTCCGTACTGAGTTTGTGGATGTTGAGCACAATTCGTTCATGGAGTCTGAGGCAGTCCAGGACATACTTCAAAGGTTCTTTGCGGAAATCGAATCGCATAATACTAACAGGGCTAATGAAAATGCTTGAGTTGTTGTTTTGGGTTGCCCTTCTAGGCAGTGTCTACAGTTATTTTCTCTACCCGATTGTCCTCAAGCTAACACCGCGGCGTGGGTCCTCTGAACGAAAGCTCAATGCGCAACCACCGAGAGTATCCCTGATTGTCACAGCCCACAATGAAGAGGAGCGCATCAGGGATAAAATTCTTAATTGTCTCGAACTGAGCTATCCGCAGTTGGAAGTTGTGGTCGCTTCCGATGCGTCTGTTGATGAAACGGACGCGATAGTACGGAGTTTCAAGAACGACGGAGTAAAGCTTGCGAGAGCTGAAGAAAGGAAGGGCAAAGAAAACGCGCAGTTGCATGCAATTCGTGCCGCCGAGGGAGATATCCTTGTCTTTTCTGACGTCGCAACAAGGATCCCGCCGGATGCCATCGAAAAACTCGTGAGTCATTTTGAGGATACGGCAGTCGGAGCCGTATCGAGTGAAGATCGTTTTATTAGTCGCGATGGCCTCGTTGCGGGCGAAGGTGCATATGTTAAGTATGAGATGCTACTGCGTCGCTTGGAGTCCCAACGGGCTGGCCTGGTTGGGTTGAGTGGATCGTTCTTTGCGGCAAGAAAGGAAGTCTGTGAAGCGTGGGATATTCTATCGCCCAGTGATTTTAATACGGCTTTGAATTGCGCGACGTTGGGGTATGTTGCGATTACAGCGCCCGATGTTCTTGGCTACTATCAGGATGTCCAGGATCCCGGGAAGGAATATCAGCGTAAGCTGCGCACAGTAATAAGGGGGTTGACCGCTGCAGCGAGACACAAGGAGGCTCTAAATCCATTTAAATTCCGGTGGTTTGCATTTCAGCTTTGGAGCCATAAGATACTGCGGTGGGCCGTTCCCTGGTTTTTGGTCTTACTGGCAATCTGCACGTTGCTCTTGGCATATCGTGGAGGTATTTACTCGCTGGCCATGTTATGTCAACTCGCGTTCTACGCCATTGTCGTGTTCGGGTATTTTTCAAGCTCGCATCGAGACAAAACAGTGGTAAAGATTCCTTACTTCTTTGTCCAGGTGAACGTCGCAATAGCTCATGCGACCCTTCGTTTTCTCCGGGGTGAGAGGATGACTGTGTGGTCACCGTCCAAGAGATAGGTCGTCAAGGACCGCATTGAACTTAACCTTCCGGAGGCAGGGCAGTGGCTAGCTTTCTGAAACTAAGGCCCGTTGGAAACCGTGTGCCTTCTTATCGGCCATCCGACTCAGTGCAGGTGAATTGGCACAGCGGCTACGAAGTTGTATTCCTTGATTCCGGAACGTCCGCACTTTCCGTCGCAGTAAACCTCGCCATTAAGTCGGTAAAACCAGTGGGAACGCCTGAAGTGCTGATTCCGGCCTATGGTTGCCCGGACCTTGTGTCAGCAATCGTTGCCCAGGGTGCCGTTCCGGTTTTCATTGATCTCATACAGAACCGGCCCTGGATGGACCTTGAAAGAATTAGGAAGGCGATTTCTGGCAATACCGTTGGAATTGTGGCTGTAAACTTTCTCGGCATTCCGGAACGTCTGACTCAACTGTCGGCAATTGCGAAACAGTGCGGAATACGATTGATTGACGATTCTGCCCAATGCTTTCCTCCAGTATCAACGCAAGAACACCATGCAGACTGTGTCGTTCAGAGCTTTGGCCGTGGTAAGCCTATTAACCTGATGGGAGGCGGTGCGTTGTTGGTTAAAGACTCTATACCAAAAGGCGCAGGTTGTTACTGGGCAGGTGAAGAGCATTCAACGGTGTCTGGCCCATTTTTGTGGGCGGTAAAACGGGTCGCAGTCAATATTATGATGAGCCGAATCCCTTATTCTTTTCTGGCCCGCCTGCCATTTTTGAAGCTAGGAGAAACCTGCTACAAGCCCCTGCAAAAAATACAGACACTAAAGTCCTTGGAAGGTCCACTCAATAGCGGTATACGGGCATTTATGGCTCGCGCACCGAGGCATCTAGAATACGACCGGATACTTGTAGCTGAGCCCAACGCCTCTTCTTTCACTTTGCTGCCTTTGAAATGCAAATCTGAAAATGCGCTTTTAATGGCTCGATACTCCGAGCCGATGCTTCGCTACCCGATTCTTATGAATAGCCCCTATGAACGCGACCGTTTACTGGAATTGTTCGAGAATGAAGGTCTTGGGGTAAATGCGCTATATGGGCGGGCCCTACCCGAAGTCGAAGGGGTTGCGAGCGCCATTGGGATTTCTCCAGAGCCAGCCGACTTCCCTAACGCAAAATCGTTTGCCGAACGGCTCCTGGTCCTTCCCACCCATGACTCTGTTTCTGTGGAGCAGATTTCAAGGATTTCCCGGATTCTAAAAGCACGCTTGTAAGTCCTAAAAACCAACTTCACCGATTAGCTAGACGGTGGGTTTTTCTCTGTCTATGATAGATCAAATATTGCACAAATGAATGACTGGGGTGCGTCTGAAGATTGCTTTGGATTTAGGCCTAGCGGAATAGGGGCAGTTCCTTTGATCAAATGTGAGATTGTTCCGTGGCTCTATAAAGCTATCGATTTCTGCTCAAAGGCACGAAACCGAGGCTCGTCATGTGAACACGTTAGCGGTAAGGCATTTCTTGGATCGGAATCTTCCTCAATTCATTCTGCTGAGGTTGAAGGCGCTGTATTACAGAAAGACTTTGCGCAACTGGGGGATTGCTGACAAAAGTGAGTTCGCCATCTTGAAAAGGTTTATTCCTCAAGGTGGAACCTGTCTGGATGTCGGCGCCAATATTGGTTTGTATAGTTTGATCATGTCTGAGTTGGTTGGTCATGAGGGTAACGTTTATGCATTTGAACCTATTCCCAATACGTATAAGATTCTTCTAGAAAACTTGAAATACAAAAACTGTAACAATGTTACGGTTCTCAGGCTTGCACTGTCTGATCATAACCGCGCTGTGCGAATGATGATTCCCGCCTATGAAGATGGAACCCCGGCTCATGGTGAAGCACGGATTGACAACACCGCTGGGGCAAGTGCCGGAATAGAGGTAGAGTCTGCCAAGCTTGATGATTTAATAACCAGTATTGATGGCGATATATCTCTTATAAAGGTCGACATTGAAGGACATGAGTTGAGTTTTCTCCGAGGAGCACTGTCAACTATACGATCGGTAAGGCCCGCTGTTTACAGCGAAGTGTCAGTTGATAAAGAAGAGATATTCAAGGTTTTTCTCGATCTGGATTATACTCCGTGGGTGATCCAGGAGGACGGCAAATTATTGGCTGCCGACGACGCCTCTGTAGGGGTCAATTACCTTTTTGTTCCCAGCGAACAATCTTCGCAATTGTGTTGATGAGCATCACGGATCATCTAGGTTAGGAAGTCATTCTATATAAATGCATGGAGGCATAATTCAATGCAACTAACACGTCATTATTCATCTATCATCTTCGTGGCTATGGTGCTCTTTTCCAGCCCGGCGTTCTCAAAGCTCATTCAGATTTCCGACGCCATATACCTGGGCGCCGGATTTCATGCCCAGAATACCCATTTCGAGCAGGGGAAAGCATATGAACTTACCAGCCCAAGGAATTTATATGCTGAAGTTCGGGAGGATATCGATAGCTTCTACGCGGGAACTATTCTCGATCAGCAGGAATGGTCTCTCTTCGAGGATCATTTGGTTTCCAATGGTGAAAATTGGCAGGAGTCGGGCGACTACATTTTGAAGCTGGAGGCGGTGGAGATTCTGTTTTGGGAGCTTGTCGCAGATGATAACGCGGTTTTCGGCGCGTATGACCGAGGCCGCTTTGTTTTCGATGGTCGTGAATACGACAAAACAGTTGAAGGGACTGAGTCGCGTTTTATCTTTAACGAGCGAGATGTGCTTGATTACTTTGTTAATCAAAGCAACTTTGGTTCAGAGTTAAGTTTTGATTATGTAAGCACTGAGGGCGATGCATCATTTCGGACTTCCCGGGGGTTTTTCGAGACTCAATACCACATTGATATTTATAGAAAAACATTCGAGGTATCGGAACCCAAGCATATCGTATGGATTATCATGCTCGGTTTATCGCTGCTTATTTTCCGAAAGGAGACGCGGGGTGAGGCTATCGGCACTAGTAAACTCAATCTGTCTTAAAACTCATTGCTTTCAAGAGGCTCTTAATATCGGATCTTTGCGCCTTGCACTCTCCATCTTTGGGGCAGCGTGCTGCAACCGCAATTAATGCTCCGCTTCCATCTCCCATGAGCTTTCGGATACCTCCTATCAGCTTGGTTTTCAACACCGATGGGCCTTGGTATCCATCAAGGAAATACCACGACCAGATTATGATGCGCTCTGACCCGTCTCGGCGTTCAAGGATCGATTCTCTTACTTCGTTGATACCTTGATCCTCTAGGCCTGAGTGTAAAATATTGCTCGAAACCAGGTTCCACTCATCTGAATCGTACAAACGATTGCTGTGATAGATCAGTTCCTTCCCTTGGCCTTGTGTGTGGTAGCCGGTAATTTGTAGTTGAACCTGTTGGAGGGTCTTCGAAACGTAGATTCCGCTGAGATCAATATCTTCGTTCTGGAAACTGGGTTTCCAGAAATCCGCAAAACGCAGCGGGCCACGCCAGTCTTTCGGGGCGACCGGCAAACTTGGCAGCCTGGCACCATCCTTTTCAACAAATAACGAGGTTTGCGAGTAGAAAACCGTGGGTACGGCAAGAACGATCAGAAAACTGATCACCGTTGCTTGAGCTGTTTTTCTATCTTGATATCTGTTCTCCGAGACTTTCGGCATGGCTTGACGCAAAAGATCGATGTCCGTGTCCCGCGTTTCAAGTTTTCTTGCAATAAAGAACAGGGGTACCAATGCAATGATCAGAAAGACAATCCATCCGAATGTCTCATGATCTTCGACGAGAGATGTTTCCATTTCTGTAATATGGCCCGCTACTATGATTCCAAAGACACGAATCCAGTTCGCGAGCATGGAGAGAGCGCCGGCGATCAGAGTTAGAAAAAGGGTGCGGCGAGCATCACCATAAAAAAGATTGCCGTAAACTGTACCGAGACAAAGCGCGACCATAAGATAGCGAACTCCGCTACAACCGCCGGCTACAAAAAAGGTGCCGCCGGGAATTGTTATATAGAGTTCTCGAATTTCAGCCGGGATGTCGACTAACGACAGCAGTAACTCGTTCGCAAATACCGTAATCACCTGGAAAAGTGGTGAAAAGTCGTCCCAAATTGGTGCTGCATACACCAGAATAAGGACAGGTACTCCGCAGAGCTTAATGAAAGAGCTTCCCCAAAGCGCGCACCCCCAGCTAAGGAATACGAAGGGGAGTAATAAAAGTGTAACCGTCCTGATATCGGCCGCCTTTGCTAGAAGCACCATTAGGCAGCTGGTAACCAACGCCGCGAAACCGATCAAAGAGGGACTCAACGAGCGCGTTTTTAGCTCTGGCCATTGGCGCCACAGCAGGTAAAGCGACAAAGCCAGAACAAGGAAGCCGTGTGAATAAACGATTGAGTGGTACCAAAGGTCAAAATAAGATCGCCACTCAGGGGCAAAGGCTACCGCGAAGAGAAAGATGCTTAAGAGGAGGAGGTAATCCTTGTTTCGAACGACAATCATCTTGCGGTAGTTCCTTCGCATAATAGCCAAAGCATCCCTGCGCCCTGCACGAATAGGTATGTCGCATCTGTGGGGCGATAGTCAAAGCTTACGCTATTTAGTGAAAAAGCCCAAGCTAGGCTAGCCGGCAAGCCGAGAAATCACAAACAAGGTGAAGTTGATGTTATCGAGACCACAGACTGTTCGTAAGCACCTTGAACTCGATAGGCTTGTGCTTGTTGTAGCTCAGCAGGACTTACGGGCGGCTAGCATCAAGTACGCTACGTTGGAAGAAAAGCTCTCGAGTGTGGAGATGGAAAAATTCAAGGCGTTCAAAGATGGCCCTTCGTCTTGGGGATTTGCAGTGGGCCGCCTGATAACCAGGGAGGTAATCTCACAGATTTATGGAATAAAGCCGAGTGAGGTTTCGATTCAAATCCAAGAGTCGGGCAGACCAAGAATTGAATACCCCGGTGGTCTTGGTGTGAGTATATCCCATAGTGGTCCATTCGTTGCGTTGGCTCTTTCATCGGACGGTGAATGTGGTGTTGATATCGAGTCAAGTGAGGCTTTACCTGCATGCCTGCCAATCCACGACCGTTTTTTTTCTACGCAAGAAAAGCTTTGGTTAGAGGAGGCTGGCAATCGCCTGGATAAAGGTCAGCGTTTTCTTCGCCTTTGGACCAGAAAAGAGGCTTACCTGAAAGCCACTGGGCAAGGGCTTGCCGGCCTCAGCTCGCAATTGGATTTTGCCGGGCTGCCGCGCTGCAACGAGTCTGAAGGCAGAACCGCTCCTTTTCAGCTCAATGGCTTTTGGGTTTTCGATGTCGTGGGTAGTTCCGACTACTGTCTTTCAGCTTGTGTTAATTGGAAACCATCGACCGTTGATACGATTTCGCTGCAAATTGGTGCTCTGGAAATCTAAAGAACGATTGAGTTGCAGTCGTTTCGTTAATAGAAGATGTTGGACTACATCGGCTCTGTAAAAATCTCGAAAGTGTGCCACGATGAAGAAGAGTTGATTAAACATTTATGGTAACCGGGGGTAGGTTTATGTCCAGCTTCCGTATCATCTTGGCTTTATCTATTGCTGGCTCTTTAGTGGGTTGCGCATTCCAACCGGAGATTGATCCGAACGAACAGGAGGCTCCGGCATCTGGCACAGCTGGAGAGTACATTGTCGATAATAATGATGTAGCGCACTTTCAGGTGGGAAACTGGAAAAACTCCTCCCACTCAGGTCAATTCTATGGGGATGATTATGCCTTTGCCCCAAGTGGTACCGGTGAAAGTGAGGCAACCTGGAACCTGAACATTATCAAGAACTTTAACGTCTACGCCCGTTGGACATCTCATAGCAACCGCGGAACGAACGTCAAATACACGGTGCATCACCTCGATGATAAGAACAACCTTGTTCAGGATGTAGTCTCAGTCGATCAAACGGTTAATGGTGGAGTCTGGTTCAAACTTGGTACATACCGAATGTCTGCATTAACGGGGCGCGTCACGGTAAGCGACGACGCCAACGGATATGTCATTGCAGACGCTATTCTTTTTGAAGAAGTATCCGTGGCTAATCCTGACAAGGATGCGGACGGAATAGATGATGCCTGGGAGTTACAGTATGGTCTGAATCCCAATGATGGCGGGGACGCGAATAATGATCTTGATGGTGACGGACTGACCAATCTGGACGAGTTTGTATTACTTACTGATCCCAGCAGTAAAGACAGTGATGCCGATGGAGTCGATGATGCCTTTGAAGTTGGCTATGGTCTTGATCCACTGAGGGACGATCGGTCCGAGGATGCGGATGCAGACGGATACTCAAATTATGAAGAGTTTCTTGCTTCCTCCGATCCGAATAACGCTGACAGTTTGCCAGCATCAAATATAGCCTTTCTGAATTGGACGATACCTACCGAGCGAGAAAATGGGCAAGATCTCAGCATCTCGGAAATCGCAGGTTACGAGATCGTTTACAAGCGAAGCGTCGGTGCCGAGCAGACGACGATTGATAATGGCGATCCCGGATTCAGTAGAGCAGGGATCGGATTTGCCGAATCCACTAGCGTGAGTGGCTATATTGGTGAAAACTATCTGGCAGTAGCCAGCGGGGGCGGTGAGTCAAGAGCGGAGTGGGTCTTCTCTGATCTGCAGCCGGGTCTCACCTACGCGGTCGTGACTAATTGGACATCAGCTTCCAACCGCGCCAGTAATGCAGCCTATAAATTACGTTATGTTGACGAAGCCGGCAATATTGTAGAGAAAATGGTTGAGGTTGACCAAAGGTCGAACGGCGGTGATTGGCAGCCCTTGGGAGCTGTTATCCCGGGCGACAAAGAATTGAGCGTCAGTGTTACAAACCAGGCCAATGGGTACGTCATTGTTGATGCTATGCGGGTGTCTCCGGACATCCCAGAGCCGAAGGTGATTTCTGTAACAGACCCGACCACGACCACTTACATGATCGAAGACCTCTCTACCGGCTCCTGGTCATTCCAAATCAGGGTTGTTGATACCGATAACGTAAAAAGTGATTTGTCAGATACTAAAGTCAAAATTGTGGAATAGGTTCATGGCAACAGTATTCCAAGCGAAGGCCAATCAATATATCCTGTAGTTGGAAGCAGTCGTTTACTAACGCTGCAATGTCTCTCCGAGGTTTGATGACTTCAGGAGCCATTGGTACAGGGAGTTGTATATGGCGGTCGGGATCCGGCCTCGCGTCCTGCATATTCGAAGTTCCAGTGCTCTTTTGGGAGCAGAGCAGGTAGTTCTGGAACTACTCAAAAACAGTGCCGAATTTGGTGTTGATGCGTTTCTGCTCGTGCTAAGGGATCCGAATGACCCTACCACACAGCTATACAAAGTTGCGAACGACATGGGGATTGGCGTAACTGAGCTGGAATGCGGCGGCACCCCTTCTCGAAAGGTTCTTAGCGATCTTCGCCTGATTTGTGAATCCTATTCCGTAAGTGCTCTGCACTGCCATGGTTACAAAGAAGATATTCTTGTTTGGCTTGCGGGGATCAGTCTGCCGAAAGTCGCGACGAATCATCTTTGGAAACGGACCAATCTCAAACTCTGGATATATTCACTTCTGGATGCCTTGAGTCTTCGGACTTTTCAGCACGTTGTTGCTGTTTCAAGCAAGATCCAAAAAGATATGAACAGGCTAGGCGTTCCTGCTTCCAGGACGTCTTTAATTCTAAACGGGATTGATGTTGACTCTATTAGCAAGTCTGAACCGGATCGTGAGCGCCTAATCTCCAGCTTGAATATCGACAAAGACACATTGCTCGTTGCTTCACTTTCAAGCCTTACCCCTGAGAAGGGCATTGATGTGCTGGTCAATGCTATTGACAAGGTTCTGAGATTGCCTGAACTTCAAAAGTTGTCTTTTAAGGTTTTGGTCATAGGTGAAGGGCCGGAACGGCCGCGTCTTGAAGCCCTAATCCAGGATTTGGGGTTGGAAAAAACTGTAGTCTTGCTTGGCCACCGCTCAGACGCGCGTGATTTGTTAAAGCTGGTCGATATCTTTGTGCTTCCGTCCAGAAACGAGGGGTTGCCTATTTCCTTGCTAGAAGCTATGGCTTCAGGCTGCGCTGTGGTGGCTACCGATGTGGGAGAAGTAAAGTCCGTGCTTAGTAGTTCGGAGCAAGGTGCTTTAATTCAGCCGGACGATTCGGATATGACTGCGCAGGCTATTGGCGACTTCCTAACTGATAGCCGAAAACTGGAATCTTGCAAGAAGCAGGGTTATGAAAGGGTAAGCCACGGCTTCTCCGCAAGGGAAATGACTAGGCAGTATTGCGATATTTATTCGAATGTCCTTGGAATAGCGGGAAATCTTGAACGCAAGCGGCCTAGTTACTGAAAGGATTGTGGATATAACCACCGCTCCCATTGCATGAGATAAGGGTGGCTGGAACTCCGCTTACCACTGAATGCTGATCAATTGAGCGGTGCAAAACCGAATTGGGTGCCACAACTGAGAAACTGCCCACGTGTATTCCGCCAATCACTTTTGCTCCGGGGGCAAGATAAACGTTGTCCCCCACAACAGGAGCGCCGGCGTTTGTGCCAAATGGAATCTCGCCGATCGTCACGCCCTGGGAAAGGTTACAATTATTGCCAATGATAGATTGACCGTTAATCACAATTCCTCCGAAATGACCTATGTAGAAGCCATAGCCGATCTCAGTGCCTATGGGTATAGAAATCCCATAGCGAAACGTGAGGTGTTTGTGGATGATTTTTACAAGAGGATAAATCAGATACCTCAAATGTCGTTTATCATGACAGTATTCTCCGAACCGGAGATAGAAGGTGTAACGGAATCCGGGATGTCTGAGATAGGCTTTGAAAAATAGAGAAAATGAACAGGATCCAAAATAACGGTACAAATCGGATCGAATCAAATCTTTTAGCTTTCGAAAAGTCATGGTAAACCCCTGAAATCGATGCTCAGAAGTCTAAGTCAAGCGAGGCTTTTTTGAAACTGTCTCTTAAACGCTATGGAATGTATTAAAGGTTGCTATGAAGCGTGCTCTGGTAGTCAGCTATCATTTTTCCCCTGATCGTTCGGTGGGGGCCAAACGGCCCACGGAATTGGTTAACTCAATGCTGGCCGCCGGATGGAAGGTTACTGTCCTCACCACGAAACATGTTGACCAACCGGCGGCAAGCACACGCCAATGGCAAGATTCTGTTGAGATAATACAAGCTCCCCACCTGCCAGGATTGTTAAACCCTACCTATGCTTTTCTTAAAAAGCTGAATAGATCTGCGAGGGGTGCGGGACAAGAAGTAGAGCAACGCCCTACGAGAGCTGCTGATGATGGTGGGAATCCAGAAAGTGGTAGGCCTCCAGATGCTCCCAATGGGACATACTCATTTAGGTTCCTCCTCAAACGCATGATCATATCGGGACAAGCGATGTTAAACGCCACCAAAGGATGGTTGCTTGCTTCTATGTTTCTGCTGATCTATCAGAAAATCAAAGGACAGCAATTTGATTTGGTGATCAGTTCGTCTCCTCCAGCGTCGGTCCACTTTCTGGCTCGCTTTTCCCTCATCCTTTTCAACGCAAAATGGATAATGGATATCCGGGACCCCATCAACATGTGGGAGCTTGTCAAACCCGTGTGTAGGGCGCCATACAGGGTAGCGTTCGAAAACTGGTTGGAAAAACTTTACCTTCGTAAAGCTGATCAGGTAGTAGTAACGACCGAGGCTCTCGGAAATGAAATGAGAGATGTAGCAAGACGGGAAGGTTATAGCTATCGCGTTAATACAGTATACAACGGTTTTGATGGAGAGTTCATTGATAAGTCGGCACCCTTTGAAAGCGGTTTTGAGCTCGCCTTTGCTGGAGAACTTTATGCAAACCGGAACCCTTTTCCGCTACTGAAGGCTATAAAATCGCTAATGGAATGCGGAAAAATCAAGAACGGTGGTATCCGTTTTCATCTTTATGGAAACTGCGAAACCTGGAATGGTTACAGCCTTCGTGACTGGGCTCAGGAGAATAATCTTGAGCATGTGGTGCTACTTCATGGAATGTTGCCACCGAACAACCTCGAAAAGGAGTTGTCTCGAGCCAACTTGCTGGTGAGCTATGCTCAGCAGCAGCCTTTACAGATTCCAGCAAAGACGTTTGATTACCTCCGCTATCCCTGCAAGTCATTTGTAATTACTGAAGACACCTCTTCGACCGGAGAGTTCGTGAGAGGAAATGGTTTTGGATACGCATCTGACGATAACCTGAATCGTTTGAAAGAAATGCTTCTTCTGGCCTTGAATGATTTAAGCCGTCACAACGCAGAATCTCTTTCTCAGGAAGAACTCAGAAAGCGAAAAGAGTTCTCAAGGGCAGCTCAGAACAGGGTGTATCTGGAGCTGATCGAGTCGTTGGGTGAGTAGAACGATGGAAGTTCTAGAAAGGAAAGAGCGTGCCCGATTCGCAAAGAAGAGCCGCTACCTGTTGGCCCTACTGGCTTTTCTCTTCTTTGAGTATGTTCGCCTTCAAGACAGCTATCTGAGTTTCCTGGGACCTTTTAAGATCCCCGCTCTGTTAAATATCTTCCTCCTGGGTATCGTGTATGTCTACTCAAAAGACCTTCCCAAAGATCGGCTTTTATTACTGGTACTCACATTCTGGGTCTTGATGTTGATTCATGTGCCGTTCGCAAACAATAACTATCACGCGTTTAACGCTACGAAGGCGATGTTTCTGACGCTGGCAGTCGTGTTTGCGACCACGATATTGGTTGATAGCGAATCAGCCTTAAAAAAGCTATTTGAGTCATTGGTTTATATTGTTCTACTCGTTTCAGTTTGGGTTCTGTTAAACGGCGGGCGAGGGCCCGGAGGGTTCGTTGGCGATGAAAATGATGTTTGCCTGTTTCTGGTCGTTGGGCTGCCTTTTTGCTGGTATTACCACAAATTGTCTGGGGAGAGGCAACTCAAGCGTTGGCTAGCATTGGGGGCTGCCGCGTTGGCGATCGCAGCAATCGTGATGACTTCATCCCGGGGCGGATTCCTGGGCTTGATGGCCGTTGTGGGAATGATACTACTTTTTTCGAAGAAGCCTGTTCGGAATATCCTTTTATCAACCATCTTGGCCGGTGTATTGGGCGGGGTCGCAATGAATTTCGTGCCCGACGACTATGTTGCGGATATGAAAACGATAACTGATAAGGAGAATTCGACCCGGAATCTTCGTTTTCTTCACTGGACTACCGCTTGGGAAATCTTTAAGGACAACCCCATATTCGGTGTCGGCCCCCAGAATTACCCCTGGACTTCAGCAAGATATTTCCATTTGAGCCCCTTTTATGAGGAAGGTGCCAGGGGCCGCGCCGGAAGGCAAAGTCATTCCCTGTATTTCTCACTGATTCCGGAAATGGGTTTTGCGGGCATTCTGATATATTTTGCCCTCACGGTATCGTTCTACAAGAGAGGCTTGCGAATCAGGTCAGTCTACAAAAAGACATACTTGAGTCAGACGCAGTCAAAGCAACGAATTGACGAGGAAAGCAGGAAAAGTGAAGCCACAGTGTTGTTTGCGACGGCGCTGCTTGCTTCAATGACTGGGTTTTTGGTTTCCGCTACGTTCATATCGGTTTTGTACTACCCGATTTTTTGGAACCTTATCGGCTTTTCAGTTGCAGCATGGTGGATATTTCTTAAATCTGAATGCCTGCCTCATTCCAGGCAAGGGAAACTCAAAAAAGGGAGCCGTTGATGGCGCAAGGCAAAAAGATCTTTTTTCTCTCTCCAGGCCCAAAATACAACCTTGAACATGTGTTTGGCAGGCGGTGTGAGATGCTTTCGAAGGATTTCTATGGGACGGTTCTAACTGCTGGGCCGCGAGCTCAGCAAGTAAAATACGGTCGAATGGATATACACTGCATATCCGAGCAAAAGCCAAGGTCCCTAAGATCGACTCTGGGGTTTCTTTGGCTCGGTTTTCGCTACCTTCGTAAAGCGCAAAAAAGCGGTCAACCCTATGATTTATTCATAACTTATGATCCTCTCAAGACAGGATTGCTCGGCGCTATTCTTTGCCGTTTTTTTAAGGTCAAGCTTGTAACTGAGGTGAATGGGGATTACACCGACGACACAATCTATATGGACATCGAAAGTCCTCTTAAACGCCGCCTGAAGAAATTCTCAATGGTGAATGTCGAGAGGTATGTTCTTAAGCGCGCGGACGGCATAAAGCTCCTGTACGACGGCCAGGTCGATTCATTCCGACCCTTTCCCCGGAACCCCCTTATATCGAGGTTCCAGAATTTCGTGGATGCGAATCGGTTTGAGAACCTGAGAGAGGAGCAGGTTGTTCTGTTTGCGGGTTACCCTTTCTGGATCAAGGGGGTCGATGTTCTAATCGAGGCATTTAAAATTGTTGCCCCAAAATACCCGGAGTGGAAACTGAAAATCCTGGGGCACTACCCCGACCAACAATTTCTGGAACAATATTTCCAGGGGCATCCGCAAATCTTCCACCACCCCGCCGTTGATCCCGCCGATATGCCCGAACATATTGGCAGTTGTGGGATCTTTGTATTAGCTTCCCGAACGGAAGCTATGGGACGCGTCCTCTTAGAGTCGATGGCCGCGGGAAAACCGAGAATCGGCTCAAGGGTTGGGGGGATTCCTAGCGTAATCGAAGATGGCGTTGATGGTCTGTTGTTTGAAAAGGGATCTTCAAGCGATCTTGCCAAGAAGCTTGATACGCTTATGGGAGACGCAGCCTTGCGACAATCGTTGGGCAAAAAAGCCCGTGAGCGTTACGAGCGGGAATTTCTTCCAGACTATTATTTTGAGCTTCTCAGAAGTTTTTACAAAGAATGCCTGGAAAGAAATCAGGTCGATTTGTCGTGAGGCTCAGAACCAGATTTGCCTATTTAAAGTGGCACGTAAAAGACTACGTTGTATTTCCTTTACGTAGCTATCTATCTTCTGTTTTGGCGCTGGGTTCGTACCTCCTGAAGACAGTGGGTGTCAGGGATAATGGCCTTGTCTTATTGATGAAAGCTGATCGAGTAGGGCCAAGCCGGCTTTCCCGGGTGCTTGTCCGATTGTGGTTTGAAGATCTGGTTGAAGTTAGCAGGCGCGTCGTATTGAAAGAGGCAAATGCCTCTCCTGAATGGATTGAAAAACGTTCAATTGTGCTTAAAGACCCGGTTATTGATGAGACCGGTGGAGTACTGGAGAAAGGGGTGTATCTCATCAAGTTTACCACGACATTTCCTGACGCTTTTGCTCGTTTTAACCTGGAGCGATTGTTGGAGTATTTTCATATAGTCCTCGAACCTAGTTGGGCGGGCTATTGTCTTCCGGAGATTTTGAGCTGGTCATCTCTTTCTGCACCTATCATTGTTGAAGCATCTGAATGCGAAGATAGATCACTCCTTGAGTCGTTAGATACCAACCTTGTGCCGGTGGAATTCGGCTCAGGTGACTGGGTAGACCCGGATGTATTCAGGCCGATCGAGGCTGTTGAGAAGGAATATGACGTCATCTATGTTGCCAATTTCAATTCGATCAAAAGGCAATATGTCTTTCTCAAGGCGCTTCGTGACCTGGACAGGCAGGGAGTAACGTTGAAAGCAGCGTTAGTCTGTGGCCGTTGGGGAGAATGTCGTGAAGAGATACTGGATTTGATTCGTGACTTTCAACTCTCTGACAAGATAACTTTCTACGAGGGGCTTTCGCAACCTGAGCTTAATGTTCTGCTCAACAAATCAAAGGTTAATATTCTGCTCTCCCTCAAGGAGGGAAGCAATCGGAGCCTTTTTGAGGGCTTTTTTGCTGGGACGCCCGGCATATTATTATCAAATAATATCGGAGTAAACAAAGAGTACTTTAATTCACAGACCGGCGTCACCATAACTGAATCCGATCTTCCAAAAACGCTGATTTTCTTTTCTCAGAACTGGGATTCTTTTTCGCCCAGAGAGTGGGCCATTGAAAACATTTCCCCAGTTAAGACTACTGAGAAGCTCGAAAATGTGCTCAAAAGGTTCGATCCGGACTATGGTCGCTTTACATCTCAACCGGAAAAACTGTTCATTAAGGTGAATTCACCAGAAGCAACCTTGTGGAGCCAGGGCGGAAAGAAGCCTTGCTGGGATGTTGGCAAGATCCACAGCATGTGCGGCGGAGATCAAAAAAAGGGAGCTTGAAAGCAGCTCCCATTTCTCAACTTGGCGACCTAGTCTATCTGAAGTGTGGGAGGTTTCGGCGCTGCAGACTTGGTAGCGATTGCAGCGCTGACAGCATCCGCGCCAATATCGGCAAACAGTCCGTAAACGCCCAGTTCGCTGCTGTAAAGGCCCCCACGACCGGCGACCTTAACCGAATCATTCAGGGTGTGAAAATCCTCCTGGGTAGCGTCTGCGAATAGCGGGTCTGTAAAAAGGCTGTTGGCACCCGGATCTGTCGCGAGGTGCTCTGCATCTGATACGGTAACCGCAGTTTGCCAGCTCGATAAATCTCTAAAGTAATAATAATCACCAGAGCGGTCTATCAACGCGATGTTTGGGACGCCGTAATAGAGGTTGTAGTCCACAAAGCTGTATTGAGTTTGATTTCCCAGTTCTTCTGCCCCAGTCCTCTCGGAATAAATCGGATAGTCATCACTACCAACCACAATGTTGTTAAAAACTTCTACGTTTGTAATACCGCGAATGTAAGAGAGCACCGTAGTGTTGAAAAGAGTGTTATTATAAATTTTTAGACCCTTGGATTGGCTGGCTGTCTCGTGTAATACGGCTTTTACTGCAGTTCCACTATCTATTACAAGATTTCCGTAAAATCCTGCGGAGTTCACCGCCGGCGCTTTGTAGCCTGCTACTTCGAGCGAATAGGCTACGCCAACATTGCGAAAGATGCTTTGTCTGACAACGTTCGATGGATCACCATACTCATTGGGCTGCTTCTGATAAACTGCCCGCTTTAAATTGAAAAATGTAGACTTCTCAATTGTGGAGTTCCTTGGTCCGTAGCCATGTATACCTGCGTGCAATCCATACGGTTCTGGTGTCAGCTCGTTAGATGATACTCTCGTGTCGTATATGTCATGGATAGTGGAGTTTTTCACGACGCACGACTCGCAGCCATCTATCCTAATACCTCCGACATTGTCACCGCCGTACAAATGATGTACGTGTACATCATCAATAATCAAATGCTTGATATGATCACCTGTCGCAGCGCCTGGATTCGTAAAAATGCCGGATGAACGGGTTCGAGTTATTTCAAAATTTCTGATCGTGATATAGTCGCCACGAAAAATAAAGAAGGCGCTCAATGGCTTGGATTGATCGGTGCTTATTCCTAACTTTTGATCAATAACTGGTCGCTCTCCAGGGTATCCAGCAACGACAATCGGTTGCCCTTCAACTCCGCCACTCGTAAATGTTACTCCGCCGAATGCCGCGCCACTCGCTCTATGATCTTGAAAGTAGGGCTCAACGGACTCCCTCACATAGCCGGTCATCCCAGGTTTTAAGGCGTCAACAAGAGCTTGAATGGTTTTGAGAGGACCTGTCCCACCCATTTGTTGGTATCGTCCATCATTTCCATCCGAGGCATTGGGATGATCTTTATCGACGTAGAGGGCATTGGGGTCGATTTCCTCGGCACTCTGGCCATGCGCGATCAAGGGCATGGCAAGTGCTAGGGTTAGCAGCAGGAGAAAGCGCGTAAGTGCACACATAGGATAAACTCCCTCGTTTTCAGTGGGCCCTGGGTCAGAGGGATCTATTCTGATCGATCGCCGCTGACAGACGTTGATCGGTTCGGCACAGTACAAAAAAGAACACAATGACTACTAAAAACCATCGATACGCTCTTCGTTTGCGTTCAACCACTGCAATAAGACAATCACAGGCCAGAGCAACAAACTGTTATCCCGTCTTCCTCCATCATGTTGCGCCCAAAGTGCTCTGTAATGATCCAGGTCGATCAGATTCCTGAACCGATCACCGGACAACAAGGTTCCTACCTCGTAGTTTAGCTCCTTTCTGAGCCAGCGCGAAAGCGGAACAGAGAAACCCATTTTCGGGCGTTCTATCAGGTGCTTGGGAACATGTTGATAAAGAATCTGGCGCAGTGGCCACTTGGTTTGCCCTTGGTTTAGTTTCAACGACGGCGCAATTCGCCAGGACATCTCCACAACCTTTCTATCAAGCAGGGGCAGGCGGGTCTCGAGCGATACTGACATCGAAGATCGATCAACTTTCGTGAGGTTGTCGTCTACCAGATAGTTAAGTTGATCAAGAAGCATTACGGTATCGAGGAAATCACACGGATTCTGGAAAGCCTCAAGCACGCGTTTCCTGAGAATCTCGGGGCAACGTTCTGGATCCGGGTCCAGCCCATTAAAACTCAGAAGGAACAGATATATGTCTTCCGGTTTGCTTGTTTGCATCAACCAGCCAAGTTTCCGAATTTTTAGGGCTACGTTGGCCTGTTTTGCAGCTTTAAGACCGGGAATACGGCCAATAAAAGGCAATAGCTTCTCGATCCATCCGGGGTTCATATTACACAGCAAGCTTCCAAGGCGTTCGCGAACTTGTTTTGGGATCCGTTTGGTTTTCGCCATCATTGCTGAGGTGCTGGCATACCGGTTATATCCGGCAAAGAGTTCATCGCCTCCGTCGCCGGATAGACAAACGGTAACGTTCTTCTTGGCAATGGTTGAAACAAGTACGGAAGGAAGTTGAGATGGGTCTGCAAACGGCTCATCGTAAATCGTTGGTAAATCGTCGATGACACCCAATGCATCGTTGCTAGAAATATAGGTTTCGTGATGATTGGTCCCGATATGTCTCGCCAGTTCTGATGCGTAGCGGGCTTCATCGAACTGAGGGTCGTCAAAACCTATCGTAAACGTATCAACCGAGGTTGAAGATACCGACTGTGCCAAAGCAGTCACTAGTGAAGAATCAATGCCACCAGAGAGAAAACAGCCAACAGGGACGTCTGCCACTAGCTGCTGGCTGGTTGTTTCCATTAAGCAATCCTGCAGGTGACTGATTGCACTGCAAGATGTCGTAAGATCTGGGATCACCGCGGCAACGTCCTGGAGGTTCCAGTATCGTATCGGGCCTGACGGGCTCCCCGGCAGTGGGGTGAACTTTTGTGGCCGTCCGGTTTGATCTTGCGGTGACAGTGTCAGGTATGTTCCAGGAGTGAGCTTATATATGTCTTTAAAGATCGAGTAGGGCGTAGGAATGTAACCACACGCAAGGAAGTCTCCTATGATTTCATTGTTCAAGGTGAGCTTTTTACCAAGGGCATGAAATGCTTTCAGCTCTGAGCCAAAAACGAATTGCTCACCAATCCAGCCATAAAACAAAGGCTTTTCCCCCATTCTGTCCCGGGCAAGTGTCAGGTTTCCGGTCTGTTGATCGAACAGCGCGATCGCAAACATGCCCTCGATTCTCTCGAGGGTTGCCGGGATACCAATGGAGTCAACCAGCGCTAAAACTACTTCAGTGTCGGAGTGACCTTTGAAGGTTACTCCCTGCTGCTGGAGCTCATCTCGAATCTGTGGAAAGTTGTAGATTTCTCCGTTGAAAGAGATGACATATCGCTGGCTGGCCGAATTCATGGGCTGTTTGCCAGCTTCAGAAAGGTCCTGAATCGAAAGCCGCGTATGGGCAAGAAGAACTGTATCGGGAAACGACCAGAATCCATGCCCGTCTGGCCCCCGGTGTTTCAGAGAGGCAATGAAGGCATCTGCCAAGCCCGCTACCTTTGATTGGCTCATGCCTCGAACGGTGCATCCTGCGATTCCACACATTTTAGTGGCCGGTCCTTTCCAGATAATAGTTGGTTAGTGATTGTCCAATTGACTTGAAGTCATATTTCTCAATGGCGAGCTTTCTGGCGGCCTCCCCCATTCGCTCTCTTTTGGCGGGATCGTTCAGTAGGCTGATGATTGCACTGCAATACTCTTCGGGAGAATCCGCAAAAACAATACTCTCGCCCTCTACTACATCTATGCCTTCGCTCGCTATTCGATTAGCGACTATAGCTTTGCCCATGCCGAGTGCATCAAGAATTTTAAGCTTGGTGCCTCCACCATCCATTATTGGGCAGACGTATAAAGTCGCTTTCTCAATGTGGTCACGAATTTCATCCACGAACCCGAGGATCTTGATATCAGTCGTCGTAGAATTGAATTTTTGGATTTCGTCTGGAGGATTAGCGCCAATGATTTTTAAGGTAATGTCTTTGTACTGCTCCCTGAGTAGAGGCATCACTTGGCTACAAAGGAAAAGAACAGCTTCGATGTTCGGATACCAGTTCATAGTACCAACGAAGATGAGCGTTCGCTCCTCGTGTTTAAGACCTGTGGGCTTGAAGAAATTGGTGTCGACGCCATTGGGAACCGTCTTGATGCTTGAGTTCGGTGTCAGGGTTCTCAGGCGTTCAGTGTCGACATCGGAGCAAGTTATATGGCCATCGTAAAAGGGACATACTCGCTCTTCATATCGCTTAAGCCTCAAGCCCTCCTGGAAAAAATAGAGCTTCTTAAACGGGTTCGGTTCGTTGCGGGCCCGCCGCAATAACATGTGTGATTCGATGTTGTGGTGGTCCAGAAAACAGGGGACGCCATCAAAGCAGTGCCGGAAAATGTCCAGGCTGATGGTGTCAAAATGAATAAGATCATATTCTTCAGTGCTGGTCAGATGATGAAGGTATTTTTCGAACTCGCTCGACCGTAGCCAGTTTATGGTGTAAGGGGCCGGGGTAAGGAGGCTCTTCAGCGCGAGCCCCAGCTTTCCGGAGCGGCTTGCCTCGTTCGGAATCGGGAAGAACTCAACTTGATTACAGATAGTCGAAAGATGCTGCCTTGCATCTTCGAGAGCTTTTTCAACGTCGCCGTTATATAGCGGGGAAATCAGACCCGCCTGATTGAATGCAACGAGATCGACAGTGTGATGACTTGAAAGCTCTTTTATGAGGTAGTAAGACCGCTGGAGAACCCCGCCTTTTGGAGGGTATGGAACCAAATGTGAAAGCCACAAAATCTTCATTTTAACAGGACCCTTTTTTGGTTGTAGGCCTCAGGCTTGCGACCGACGCTCTTAACCATGATTTGATGTCCAAGATCCAAACAATTTTATACCAAGAATCGTGCAGAGCTCCCGCGCCAATATATGATGATATACCCATTGTTGACGCTGTATAGCGATAATTGAATAGACTTCTTCGAAGCACACGTCTTGCCTCTAGATGATCTAGTCTTGTTTGTAATATAAATTTTGAATTTTTTATCTTTTTGGCTACTGAGACGGATTTTTCTAAAACTGAAAGTCTATTTTTAGAACCGGTACTATTGGAGTCATGTTGTCTGACAAATGAATGTACGTCCGTGTAATATGCCAACCCATCGTTTATTGAAAGACGAATAAAGAAATCTCTATCTTCGCTAAGTGGAAGAAATTCGTCAAAAAAGCCAATATTCTCTGCATCTTCTTTCTTAAAGACCGCACTGTTCAGGTGAATAAAGCACCCAGGTATCAGCGATCTTGTTATTCTTTCCTGCAGCAGTCTCAGACTGCCGGACTCTTCATATCTAAAGCAACCTAGGTTTGACCTCGATAGGTAACTCTTCTCTGCGATTCCGTTTTTGTTGAATGCAGATGCATCTGAGAAAACACATACTAGGTTTGGGTGCTTATGGAATGCTAATCTCATTTTCTCAATGTGGTGCTTCTCCCAGTAGTCATCTGAATCAAGAAACGCAATGAGCTCATAATTTGCTAAACTTAATAGCCGATTTCTGGTTTTTGTTATGCCCTTATTTTCTTGAGAGATTATGGTGGCAGGAATGGCTGTTAGTTTTGACCAGTCCTCAATTAATTTAAGTGTATTGTCGCTCGAACCATCGTTGATTATGATAACTTCATCTGGAGCCGAAGACTGGCTGTCAATGGATTCAAGGCATTCCCTAATGTACTTTTCGACATTAAATGCTGCAATCAATGTGCTTACCCTTAGATTGCCCATGTCAACTGATTGCTTAAGCATTTCTCTCTACCAGTTCTACAATTTTGTCCGAAAGTTGCTGAAACCTAAGTTTGGATATTTCATTCCCGCTCAGGGATCTTGGATGCTTTTCAATAGCTCTTTTGAATATCCTTTCATTAATTTTCGATTTTGAAAAATTGATGAATTCTTTGTGAGCTTTATTTTGTACATTCTCCCAAATGGGAACAATATTAATTGGTGTGTAATCGATACTTAGAGAGGAACACCAGTCTATCCATTTGAAGTCCAGTATTGTTTTACTTGATTTGACAGGAATCCACGGTATGCGAAAACAATCCGCCACGATCGCTCCGTGCATAGCTTCGGTAAGAAGGAGCTCGGTTTTGAGTATATCCTGAAGTGTAATATGGATGTCTTTTGACGGATCAATGTAGTGTATCCCAAGGCTCTCGCACCAATCTCTCTGGGAATCGCTGGAAAGAGTAAAGTGGGGCATATACGATACTCGAAACTTCTTTTCAGGTAAGTCTTTGATTAAACCCCGAAGCAGATAGGCGCCGTCTGTAATCGCGTACTCGTCGGCGACTTGCAGAGCTTTGGCTGAAAGAGGGCCTCTTAACGCGTAAATTTTCCATCTTGTATCCACGACAGGTGGACGAGTTCCGTAACCCACCCCGGAGCCAAAGACAGATACTGAGGCTGATTTAGGTAAATTGTCATTTAGGAGAGTTCCAATTCCGACTAAGAGGTGTTCTTGGTCTTTATCTAGGAAACCGTTTGGAAGAAGCTTTGACCATATCCAAGGATTAAGGTCGTCCCCAAAGTTAATGATACCGTGGGGATCTTTGTAATAATAAAGTCGCATGTCACAAGTTCCGGTTAGAATTCTCAGCTTGTAAATCGCTTAGTGCTGTTTGTATTGCTAGAGCAGCGGTTCCATCCCCGTACGGATTATGGGCTCGAGACATGGCCTGGTACGTGTTTGTGTCAGTCAGGATTTGGGTGACCGTTGCTTCAATCAGTCTTTGATCAGTTCCAACTAGAACGACAGTCCCTGCCTCAACGGCCTCAGGGCGCTCTGTAACTTTTCGCGTGACGATGACTGGTTTGCCCAAAGACGGCGCTTCTTCTTGTATTCCGCCTGAATCTGTCAGCACCAGATCACACTCGTTCATCAGCCAAACGAACGGCAGATAATCGGTAGGTGTGGTTAGCAAGATGTTGGAATGCTGAGACAAAATTTCCCGGACGGGTCTTTGAACATTGGGGTTCAGGTGAACCGGGTACACAAAGAGCCAGTCAGGATAACGATCAGCAAGGTTAGAAATGGCCGTACAGAAATCCAGAAAGCCCTGGCCAAAATTTTCTCGCCTATGACCTGTAATCAGGATCATCTTCCCCAGCCTTTGTGAGATGCGGAGATAAGCCCCTTCACCAAGATAGTGTTTCCAGTGTTCTTCCCCGTATTCCCGGAGACGACTCCGTGTCATCAACAGCGCATCTATCACAGTGTTGCCAGTTACTATAATCCGATTATCGCTAATTCCTTCTTTCAATAGATTCTGACGGGCAGTCTCGGTCGGAGCAAAATGGAGGGTTGCAATGCGGGCTACGAGGGAACGGTTTGCTTCTTCGGGGTAGGGGGCACTCAGATCGCCCGTTCGTAGTCCGGCCTCGACGTGGCCAACAGGAACATTGCTGTAAAATGCTCCCAGTGCGGCCGCAAAGCACGTGGTAGTGTCGCCATGTACAAGCACCATGTCAGGTTTTGCCTGTTTGATGACTTCCCGGATTCCTAGCAGCACTCTTGATGTAACGTCGAAAAGGTCCTGGTCGGCTTTCATGATATCAAGGTCAAAGTCAGGACGGATTTCGAAAAGGTTGAGTACCTGATCAAGCATGTGTCGATGCTGCGCGGTTACCGCCACAATACTCTCCAGCGACGAGCTCGCTTCAATAGCTTTTACGACTGGTGCCATTTTGATGGCTTCGGGACGTGTGCCGAAAATAGAAAGAATTCGTTTCATTCCATGAACCTATCGAATTGCTCCGCGTGTATCGATGAGAATCTTTTCGTTCAGATCTGCTGGTTTGAGGGCTTTGAACTCTCTGTGGTCTACCAGAAGAAGGACTATATCAGCTTGCTCAATACAGTCGCTGAGGCTGTGAAGGGGTAAGTCAGGGTGTTTTTCGATATTAGGCTCGCATACGAGAAGCTCACCGACTGCTTCCTTCTGAAGTTGCCGCACTATTTTTACGGCGGGAGATTCGCGCAGGTCGTCAACGTTTGCCTTGAAGGCGAGGCCGAGGCACGCAATCTTCGGATTTTTGAATTTGGCCGCCTTCGCTTTAACCTTATCGATGACCCATTGAGGTTTTTTGTCGTTAACCAGTCTGGCTGTTTCCAGCAGCTTCGCGTTTTCCGGATCGCTAGCGATAATAAACCATGGGTCGACCGCGATGCAGTGCCCCCCAACCCCAGGCCCTGGTTGCAGGATGTTTACCCTGGGGTGGCGATTGGCGAGGTTGATAAGGTCCCAGATATCTATACCCAGACTATCGCAGATAATCGACATCTCATTGGCAAACGCGATGTTGACGTCCCGGAAGGCATTTTCTGTCAGCTTTGCCATTTCGGCGGTGCCTGCATTGGTTTCGAGAACTTCCCCACGAACGAATGACCGATAGAAGTTTGCGGCTATTTCGGTGGACCTCGCATTTATCCCGCCGACGATTCGGTCGTTTTCCACGAGTTCAATAAGGATTCTTCCGGGAAGCACTCTTTCCGGGCAGTGGGCTACATGAACGTCTTTCCCGACGTCATGTCCGTTTTCACGGAGAATCCTCGCGACGGTATGCTCGGTAGTGCCCACCGGACTGGTTGATTCCAGTATAACCAGGTTCCCAGGCTTCACGTGGGGTGAAATCATCCGGGTGGCTTCTTCGACATAACTCAAATCAGGTTGATGGTCTTCTTGAAATGGGGTGGGTACAGCGAGAATAAAAACATCTGCTTCCCTTGGCGTCAGTGAAGCGGTGAGGTAACCGGCATTGACTGACGATTTCACGAGGATGTCGAGATCCGGTTCGACAATATGGATTTTCCCGGCATTGATTGTGTCGACAACTTCTTTTGAGACGTCAACGCCTAGAACCTCGAATCCCTTCGTTCCCAGCAGGGAGGCAGTGGGAAGACCAATATATCCGAGGCCAACTACACAGATCGATTTAAATTCTTTGGTCATAGCATCCTTTCCACATTTGAAAGACTATATTAGAGGGTAAGCAACTGTTGATACAGGTTAATATACCGGTCGTTGTTGGCCGTTCTGGAAAAAAGCCTTTTGGCCCGAAGCATGCCCCGTTCGCCCATGGTGAGGCGAAGATTATTGTCGTCTAGCAGTTTAGTAATCGACTCGATGAGAGCGCCCAAGTTGCCCGCAGGGACAACAAAACCGGTAGCGTTGTGTTCAACTATCTCACAGTTCCCACCCACATCACTTACTACAGATGGTAGTCCCGCGGCCGTGGCTTCAATAATGCTGCGTGATAGTCCTTCCGTTGAGGAAAACTGAACAAAAATGTCGGACCGTTGTAACCAGGAGAATACATCGTTGGAGACGCCTGAAAAGAAGATTGTTTCTTCAAACTCAGGGGGTACCAAGGACTCGAGGTATGGACGTTCCGGGCCGTCTCCCAGTATGTAAAGTTGGACTTTATAGCGTTGCGCGACGGCCATCACAGCCTTGATTACCAGATCAACATTCTTGAGCGAAACGAGGCGTCCGACACAAATTATGGAAACGGGGTCCTTTTGCTGGGGGGCTCTTGATGTACTGGCATCCAATTCGATCCCGTTGTAAATCGTGATCATTGAATCGTCCGGGAAAGAAGCTCTTGCCCGGTAAAAACTTTCCATATTTCTGGAAACGGTTACGAGTCTGGTGCCAAGGAGTGCAGCCAGCTTAACCAGATAAATGCGCGCTGGCTTCTCCTCAATCATGTAGACGTCATGTAATGTCCCAACATGGGGGATGCTCGCAACCCAGGCTGCGAGCGCTCCGCCTGTTACGGGCCCGAATAGGTGACTATGGAGTAGGTCTATGTGCTCTCCCTTGAGCCATTTGCCAAATTCCCACGCAAATAGCGGCAAACGAATTGTGCTTTTGAAGTTTTTTCGGAAAGGTATAACACGCTGTTCAATGCCGTAGATTTCGCATTGTTCCGAAATCCAGGGGTGGCCGAAGTGTAAAACCACTGCCTGAAACTTCTGTGGCATAGAGTTCGCGTAGCGAGCGAGGTCAATCAGTACCTGTTCGGCGCCTCCTGCGACTTCTGTTTCGATAAAATGCCCAATTCGCATCTGCACCGGTCTTAACATCCTTTCGAAAAATAAACAGAGTAGTTCTGAGGAGAGAGCCTAGCTTGATGAGGCTTCTTTCCTCAGAAACTGCCGAATAATCCCAGCGACCAACTGTCTTTCCATGGCAGTCAGTGAAAGGTAAAGGAGGGCAGGTAACCCGACAACGTACAACATTATGACGGTTGGCATCGCAATGAATAACTGATTTTCAATTCCAATTTGAACCAGAGACAGCCACATAAGGCCGTGTACCAGGATAGTCAAAAGCGTAACCCTGGAGCCCGCAGCATAAATCTTACGCCAGGAAATATTTGTGATTTTCGAGACCATAACGGGCATGAGCAGGAAACGGCTTACGCCGAGAATTCCCCCGATTGAGTATCCGATACCGATGAGGCCAAAGACCTCGGTCGCCCAGATGCCAACTCCGATTATCAGTATGCCTTCTACAAGTCCAAAATAAGAGTAATAGCGATGTCTGGCCATTGCCTGCAGTAACTGAAAGCTTGGGGCATGGATGGAGGCGCAGTAGGTTCCTATGGCAATAGGGATGAGGGTAAGGTAAGCCTCGTCGTAGCTAGGCCCCATCCAGGCGTGAATAAAGGGCCTGCCCAGAAGAATCATTGAACCTGCGAGGACAGAGGCCGAGATCGCTGAGAGCTTGAGTGACAGTAAGTAATGAGCGTTAAGCTTATCGCGATGGTTCTGGCTGTATGTTTTCGTAAAGTAAGGGGTTAACACGCCGAAAACGCTGGTTTGGAGTTGATTGAGGTAGGAAATCAGTTGGTTGGCAATCTGGAACACTGTCACTGAGGCGATGGAAAGCGTGGAAGCGACTATAAAGTAAGGGCCCTTGTTGCGTATCTGTAGGCCTACAAATACTAGAAAGCTGAACCAACCAAACCCGGTAAGCTGTTTTATTTGATGTTTTGACAAAAGCTTCACTGACGGAGAAATCCAGGGCGCCTGCCTCATTGACGACCTGAGTATGATCCAATGGCCGATCAAATCAAACAACACTGTGATTAACGCGAGGTTCATAACACTTGGGTCGACCTGAAATACGAGAACGACCGCCAAAGCTCGAAATATATTCTTGAACAAGGTTACTTTTGCCTGGATATCGAACCTGTAGTAGGCGACAAGGACACCATTGTAGGCGTTCATTACGAAGTTCAGAGCCAGCGCAAAACCCATCAGCAGCACAATACTCCTGAATATTTCTGCATCGACTGCGCTGGAAAAAAATAGGGGAGAAACCAGAGCTATAACGGTTGTAATGATTGCAGCAACTAACCCTATACCGGTGAACAGCGCAAGCGAGTTCGACAGGACACTGTTCATCTCGGGTTTGTCATCTTGCCCCAGCGCATGGGAAATGAAGCGCTGGGTTGCGCTGCTCAGGCCCAGGTCCAGCACTCCATAGAATCCGAGAGTGCTCGCTACAAGAACCCAAAGCCCATACCAGTGATCTCCCAAGCTTTTCACCAGGAATGGCATCATGAAAAGGGATATGGCCATCCCCGTCAGCAGGGCCACCAAGCGCAGGAAAGAGCCGGATAACAATACCTTGGCGCTCATACTGCACCCTCACCCATAGGGTGAAAAATGGAAAATGCCTGCTGGAGCGTGGAGCAAACATTAACTGGTCCACACATGTTCGAAGGCGATTGGTGGGAGGTAAACTCAATCAAGACTGCAAGATCCCTCTAGGTCCAATTACTGTACAGAGTACATCCCAGTACTACTGATCGTCATGCGATGCCGAGATTACTTGTTCTAACTCCATTTGGAAAGGCGCCGTCAGTTAACTTTACATTGGCGAAGTAGCGAAACACTCTGTGTTTTTATAGGGCATTGAATACAAAGGTTTATTATTTTCTGGTTCAATGTTTGCTTACCTTTCAGTGCGTGAGGACTGTAGTAAACCTCGAAATCAGGGAAAAGGGACGAAATCTTATGAAACCGCTAAACAAACTATTACTCTCGACCGCATTGTCGTTCGGTGTAGCATCAGGAGCAGCTGCTTACACGATTGATGATGACGGTGCTGACCAATATATCGGTGCTGGTAGTGCTGGTGATGTTCTTGGTGCAGCGCGTGATTTTGCAGTGTTCGGCATGGATGTTTCCAGCGACATGAGCTATCTCTACGTTGATGTTTCCACCAATTTCGAGGAACACAGTGGCTGGAAGTATGGGGATTTGTTTATCAGTACTGACGGGTGGAATCCGTTTGGCGCTGCTCCGTATGCGAATGATAACTCCTCAAACGGTGAATCCTGGGAGTATGCTGTTGATGTGAGCTCTTTGCTTGCTGGTTCTGCAAATCTGATGAACCTTGCGGGCGCCACGATTCAAAATTCGGAAGATGTCCACGGTGCCTCTAGCGTTCGTGCGGGCCAGGAAGTGCGGTTCGGATCTGGTGGTACGGTTGCGGGTAGCTCAGCTCTGTCAATTTCCGGAGAGGACCGGAATAACGCTACGATCACGATGTTGAGTTTCCAGATTGCTCTCGCCGACCTTGGTCTGGACGCGCTCAATCCACAAGAGATTGGTCTGCGCTGGACTATGACCTGTGCGAACGACATCACCGAGGGTTCGTACACTGTTCCTGAGCCTGGCACTCTTGCATTGCTTGGCCTTGGTCTGATTGGTCTTTCGCTAAGGAAGCGCGCAAAGGCCTGATGGTCACGAGCAGTCAAAGTGCTTGAAGCCAGGCTTTATTTAGCATTGCTGGTCAACGCAGGGTGGAGATCTCTCCATCCTGCGTTTTTGTTTGGCGTCAGTAAATTTTACAAGTGAAATCCCTGCGGTATTGCGCTTTACTGTAGCTGTTTTGAACTCAAGGGCGCGTGTGTTCCATGGATGATGACTTCGTCAATTCCTCTCCTGTGTATATTCTCGGTATTTCAGCTTTTTACCACGATTCAGGTGCCGCTTTGTTACGTGATGGCACCATACTTTGCGCCGCCCAGGAAGAAAGATTCACCCGAAAAAAACATGATCCGGGGTTTCCCGCTCACTCAGTCAGGTTCTGTCTCGAATTCGCCGGCATTGGTCTGGACCAGGTCCAATCAGTGGTTTTTTATGACAAGCCATTGCTGAAGTTCGAGCGCCTTCTGGAGACTTATCTTAGCTTTGCGCCAAAGGGGCTTGGCTCGTTCCTCAAGGCCATGCCCGTCTGGCTGAAGGAAAAGCTGTATCTGAAGCAGGAGCTGCGCTCCCAGTTGTGCGAACTCTCCGGGCTGGCGCGCAAAGCGTTGCCGCCTCTGCTGTTTACTGCCCACCATCAGTCTCACGCAGCGTCAGCTTTCTTTCCATCCCCTTATGAGAAGGCCGCAGTGCTGTGTCTGGATGGGGTGGGAGAGTGGGCCACAACCTCGGCATGGGTGGGGAGTTCAGATAGGTTGGAGCCGCTGTGGCAGATTGATTTCCCGCACTCATTAGGGCTCTTGTACTCGGCGTTTACCTACTATTTGGGTTTCAAAGTTAACTCGGGAGAGTACAAGGTAATGGGGCTTGCCCCTTATGGAGAGCCCCGTTTTGCCGAGCTCATTCGCTCTGAGTTGATTGATATCAAGCCCGACGGCTCGTTTCGGCTCAATATGGATTACTTTGATTACTGTACCGGGCTGACCATGGTGAACGAGCGGTTCGGGAAGCTCTTTGGATTGCCAGTCCGGGCGCCTGAGAGCGATGCGCTGACTCAGGCCCACATGGATATCGCTGCGTCCATTCAGGAAGTAACCAACGATTGTGTCGTGCGCCTGGCTCGCCAGCTCAGAAAAGAAACGGGGATGGAGCACTTGTGTCTGGCCGGGGGGGTGGCTCTGAACTGTGTGGCGAACAGTGAGGTAGCTCGCCTGGCTGGCTTCAAGGGCTTGTGGGTTCAGCCCGCCGCCGGGGATGCCGGAGGATCAATAGGAGCCGCCCTGAGCGCCTGGTATGCGGGTGAGCATCCGCAGCGGCGACAGGACAGCCCTGATGGTATGAACGGTGCTTATCTCGGCCCTGAGTTCTCTGATGAGGATATTCGTTCGGCCCTTAATCGGTTTGACGCGGTTTTCGATGAAGAGACCCAGGAAACTCTTTGTTCCAGGGTAGCGAAGCTGCTTGCCGATGGAAACGTCGTTGGCTGGTTCCAGGGAAGGATGGAGTTTGGTCCCAGGGCGCTGGGCCATCGGTCCATTCTTGGTGATCCGCGCCTCCCCGGAATGCAGGAGAAAATGAACCTCAAGATCAAGTTCCGGGAGTCGTTTCGGCCGTTTGCACCTTCGGTACTTGAGGAGGATACAAGGGATTGGTTCGAGTGCGAATTTACCAGCCCGTATATGTTAATGACTGCCCCGGTTTCAAAGACGCGCAGGCACGAGTCGGCTGATGGGGAGGCTCTTACGGGGCTTCAGAAGTTGAAACAGGTGCGTTCAGCCATTCCCGCCGTCACCCATGTGGATTACAGCGCCCGGCTCCAGACGGTAGGCAAGGGTGGGTCCGTTGTGTATCGACGCCTTTTGCACGCATTCAAGGCGTTGACAGGGTGTCCGGTCTTGATAAACACCTCATTTAATGTGCGTGGAGAGCCAATCGTCGCAACACCTGAAGACGCGTTCCGCTGCTTCATGGCTACAGACATGGACTACCTGGTGGTCGGGAACTTTGTGCTCAGCAAGGGCTCTCAGTCTGGCAGGGAAGCCTTTATGGATCATGTGGATCAATTCGAGCTGGATTAGGAGCAGGGATGGAACGTTCGGCGGAAAGGTCAGATTTAAAGAAGTTCGGAATTGGTCTTGCTATTATCATCGCCGTTCTATTTGGTGTGTTTCTCCCATGGCTGTTCAGTTATTCCTGGCCGTGGTGGCCCTGGGTGACGGGGGCTATCTTGTTGTTCATTTCCTTTCTGGCGCCTTCTGCCCTCTCTCCAGTCCAGCGAGGTCTCCTGAAGATTGCTGAACCGCTGGGGCGTATTAACTCAGTGATACTTCTCTCCGTGGTGTACTTTCTCCTGGTTTGTCCGATGGGCCTGATCATGAAGCTGTTTGGAAAGGATCCAATTCCGAAAGCATTCGAGCCAGACGCTGAGACCTACAGGAAAAAGAGCGATCCAACGACCAGTCTGGAGGTGCCGTTCTGATGTGGGAGTTGCTGAAAGATTTTTCTATGTTTGTGCGGGCGAGGAAAAAGTACTGGATGATTCCGCTGCTGGCGACGCTCATGTTGCTGGGTGGCCTGATTGTTTTCAGTCAGGGTTCGGCCTTTGCCCCATTTATCTATACGCTGTTCTGACGAAATGAAAAAAGGGGCCTCCTGGGAGGCCCCTTTTTGATTTTAAGCGCGATGACCAGGTCAGGCAGATTCGCCGTCCTTCTGGTTACGGCGACGCAGACCAAACATGGCTACGAGCGAGAGCCCGAGAAGACCAAGGGTGGCCGGCTCGGGAACGTCAACTGCGCCTTCGATGGTGTCGTTACCACATGTCATGTTCCAGTGAAACGCAATTTCATTACCGAACAGGAGGCTGGTGCCGGCCAGATCAACGCCGAAATTCAGGACGTTGTTGGTTGAGTCAATGCTCCAACTGCCAGAGATCCCGGTGCTGATCGCAGTTTCATTGCCCAAATCGACGAGTGTTTCCTGGCCGTCCCGGAAAATTCCGCCGCTGCTCATCACATCTTCGGTAAGGATGGCGTTTGCGTCATTGGTCGCGCCAGTAAGCTGGTAAAGACTGGCAATACCGCCATTGTTACTGGAACGATCATTCAGGACCAGGCCGTATTGCCAGATGGTTCCGTTGGCGTGGTTGTCCAATTTGTAGCCATCAGAGGCGCTACCGGCCGGGTTCCATTCACTTGCCAGGAAAAGGTCCCCGAGAGTAACGCCGAGACCGTCCTTGGTAAGGTTGGGGTAGATACCCACGTGGTTAACAAAATTGGTTTGGATTGAAAGATTCAGGAAACTCCCTGTGAGAGATGCTTCCGCGCCAGTGATGTCAAATTTCGTTCTGTCGGCATTGTTTGAAATGACGTCGCCGTATCCGTGGTCATCGGATCCAACGTACGCATCACTGATCAAATCTGCGTAAACCGGTTGAGCGGCTAGGGCTCCAACGAGCAGGCTGGCTTTTACTGCATTTTTCATAATAATCGTCCTGATTTGCTCCACAGAAATGCTAAATTCGCTGTGCGAACATGCAGTACCGTATGCAGCAAAAACCAGGCCGGAACGGAAATATCTTGTTAAAACAGCAAAGTAAGATTGTTGGGAGGAGGTTAGTGTAAATAAAATCGACAGTACTTAGCCGAGCTGTAAATTTCTTGAGACACTGAAACATAAACTTCTTGAATTGGTAAGGAAGCTGAGGATGAAACAAGGTAACTCTGTCAGGAATGCCCTGTTCGGAATTGTCACCGTCGTAATTTCTGTTGTGATTGTTCTGGTAGTCTTCGAGTGGGTTCTGAGGACTATGACCGGTTCTATGCAAAGCAGTGAATCCATGGATGAGGGATTTATACTGTTTGATTCCCGGCTTGGCTGGAAGCTAAACCCCGGCTGGGAGGGCAAGCACCGGCATCATGATTTTGAGGTGCAGTATCAGGTGAACGAACTGGGGTTTCGTGGGGATGCTCTCGAATTTTGCGGGGAGAGCCAGAAGGTATTCTTCCTTGGCGATAGTTTTACATTCGGGCTTGGCGTTGATGAGGGGGAGACCTTTCCGGATTTCCTCAATAGTTCAGCTGCTGGGGCACATACAGACTTTTTTAACCTCAGCGTGCCCGGTTATGCTCCGGACCAGCAACTGATACTCCTGGACGATCTACTGAGTTATCGCCCGGACACATTGGTGTGGGTGATCTACCTTGGCAACGACTTGTTGGACATTCGTTACCCATTCCCGTTGCAGGCTGGTTACGGAAAACCCTATTACGTACTGGATGGAAATCGCCTGCGTCTGGAAAACAGCCCGGTTCCCTTGAAAGCGAAAACCCCGAAGTATCAGGCAATGTCAGTCAGTTCAGCGATCTTGGAAGGCTTTGACCTGTATCCGATCTGGCAGGATCTTCTTGCTGATTCCCAGATCGGGACGCGCATTAACTCGATTATCGGCTTTGATGAGAACGCCCTCCAGTCACATATTGAAGAGCGTCTCAAGAGCGATGTGGCCCTTTTCCTGGCTATGACAGATAGGGCAAGGACGATGGTAAGAGGGCAGGGTGGTGAGATGGCGTTCGTTCTGATGCCCGGCAGCGGGTATTTCCGGGAAAATACGGTTCCAGGGGTTTACCAGAAGAGCGCCGCAAGAGCGTTGTCGAGTGAACTCAAGGACCGGGAATACCGTGTGGTAAATCTCGGGCCCGAACTGGCAAATCTAATTAACTCAGAAAAGCAACTATTTCACCCCAATGAAGGCCATCTGACGCCTGAAGGGCATAAAGCGGTTGCTGGAATTCTCGCCGGTTCAGGTCTCTGGGACGAGCAGTGAGGGCTCGGGAGGCGATACCGGCGAATCGCCTCTCTGTTTATATCAACCCTGACCACCAAACTTTTCCAGAATCCGCTTCGCTTCGTCTGTATTGCCAGTTGCTTTGTAAGCCTCTGCAAGGTGCATAGCGATCTCTTGGGAATCGGGCTGGAGTTCGTGGGCCTTTTTCAGAACCTGCAGACTTTCTTCAGCCCTTCCTGATTTAAACAGAATCCAACCGTATGTGTCCGCTATAGCGCCGTTTTCTGGCTGTAGTTCATAGGCCCGCTTAGCGAGCTCCATGGCCCGCTCGTCACCATCTTCATGGTAAATCCAGGCAAGATTGTTGAGGGCCACGACGTTTGAGGGCGTCAACTCCAGAAGGCTCTGGTAAGCGGCCACGGCCTTGGATATTTGCTGCTGATTTTGGAAGAGAATTGCCGATGTCATTAACACAGACGGGTTCGAGGGATGGGCTTCGATCGCATTTTCGGCAGCTTGTAACGCGTTCTCGGTCTGGCCATCGGCTTGCAGCGACCTGATGTATCCAACGTGTATGTTGGCAGCATTGTCCTTCGTTAAAGCAAGCTCATAGAGTTCCGAAGCCTGCCGATTCTCTCCTTGTCGCTCGAAAAAAGACGCCTCAATCAGGTATGGGTTAGCCGATTCGGGGTGGAGTCGCTTCATTTCCCGAATAATATCGCGCGCGGCATTTTTCTCCCCGGACTGATATGCGAGGTCTGCGGCCTGAAGTGCGATGCGTTCATTCTCTGGAAACAGTACTCGAGCGCGTTCAAGAATTGAGGCTGCCCTCTTCGGATTTTCTGCTCTGATTTGGGCCGCAACACCGCTATAAATATTCATGGCCGCTGGCTCTGAAGCGGAGGGAAGGTCTGGTTCTTCCCGATCCAGTAATTGGGCCGTGAGCTCCTCCGCACGCTTATCATTGCCTTCGGTAAGTGCGGCATCCAGCAACAGCAATTTCGGACCCATGGCGTCAGGGTGGATGTCTGAAAGAGTGTTCATCAAAGCAAGGGTTTCATCACGAGAGGTGACCTGGCTGAAACCGATCAGGGCCTGGCGGTTGTCGGGCTCAAGTTCAAGTGCGCTCTTGAAGTAATCGCGTGCTTGGTCTTCGTTTTCCCGGGTAAGTTCCATATTGCCAAGCGCCACCAGAGGTGCCGATGTATTGGGGAAGGCCTTTTGGGCTTTGTCGAAATAGGTCTCGGCCTCTTTCAGGTTGTCGGCCTCAAGCGCCAGTTGACCCCGCATTAGCAGCGGCGCCTGACTTGAGGGTCGGTCCTCAATCCATCTATCTGCGGCGCTGATAGCCTTTTCTGGGCCGCCTGATCGAGCCAGGGCCTGAATCTGAACAATGCGAGCGTTGTCGTTATCCGGGGAAGCCTCAATAACGGTCTGAGCGTTCTCAATCGCTTCATCAAACTTGCGGACCTCCGTCAGGTAGCGTGCAAAGCGCAGCCTCAGGGCATGGTTGCCCGGGTTTTGTTCAAGAGATTTCCGTATTAGTGTTTCGCCGGTTTCCAGATCACCGCTGGCGAGAGCCGCAATTCCGGCAAGCGCGGTGGTCGATGGGTCGCTTCCGGAATCCTTGAGGTTCGCCAAAATCGCTTTTGCGCTTTCGGGATCGCGTAGCTTGATCCGGGTGGCTGCCAGAAGCTTACTGGCTTCCTCAGAATCGGTTGCCTCAACGATGGGCGTAAGCAGCTTCTCGGCATCCTCGACCCGCCCCTGACGAAAACGAATTATTCCCAATAGCAGATTGCTTTGCGTGTGGCCTGGGGCCTGCCGAAGAATTTCCTCAAGATTGCGTGCCGCTTCGTTCAAATCCCCACGGTTATAGGCCTCCTGTGCAGCAATCAGGCTGCTGCGGATCATTCCAGGCCCGGATTTGGCGAGGATTTCCTCGTACACAAAGGCCTCAGAGGATTTACCTTGGGCCCGAAGTACGGTGATCAGGGACGACATGGTCTCATATTTCCGGCGGGTCATTACGTCAAATTGCCCGATGTCCTCCAGAGCTCTGATGTAAGCTTCTTCGGACTGTTCCCATTGTTCTCTGGCCTGGAAGAGCTGGCCTTTCCAAAGCCAAAGTTCTGGTTCTGCTGGGTCCACAGTTTCGGCCTCTTCAAGGAAGGCTGTGACCTCCTCATTGTTACCCATGCTAAAGGCCAGGCGTGATAGACCGACTAGAGGTAGTGAAGAGCTGTTATCAATATCCCGCGCGGCCTCGTAGGCTTCTTTGGCCTGTTGATGATCTCCTGTAGCGTGATAGATCTTGGCTTCAAGAAGCTTGGCATCCAGTTGTTTAGAGCGATCTGAAAAAGAGGCAGACTGAAGAGCCGCAAGGGCTTCCTTGAATTCCCCTTGATGAAAGTTTGCTTCAGCCCGGATGAGGCTCGCCTGGCTCTCAATCGCAGGAGTGATGTCTGTTTCATGCTCGTTCATGGCGGCTAAAAGCTGATCCAGCTGGCGTTCTGCGTTTTCTGCATCCCCGGCTGCAAGTAGATTTTCCAGTATGATGAAATACGGATCAGGCTCGTCTGATTGGAGCTCTATGGCGTTACGTGCTTCGAGTGTGCTTGCCCGAAGTTCTCCCTGTCTTTGGAAAAAGCGTGCCTGATCGAGATGACTGATGTACTGAATTTCTTCGTGTGTCATCTCTGGTGGATTGTCGCCGCAGGCGGTGACTGAGAGAGCTATGGCGGTTGATAGAAGGGTGACTCGCGCTGCCTTGAATACTTTCATGCCCAGTTCCTTTGTTTTATCAGCTCTTATTATGAATTCCGTACCGGCGATTCAGGTACCGGTAACTGTCTGCGAGGTGTCGATTCGATATTTGTCTGTCAGGTTATAGAGGGTTGGGCGAGTAACGCCAAGCAATCGGGAGGCCTGAGCCATATTGAAATTGCAGGTTCGCAACGCCTGAATAATGGCCTGCCTTTCTGCTACTTCGCGAACCTGTCTGAGGTTCAGCTGAGTATCAGATTTCGATTCGCCAAGAGGAAGTTCAAGATCCTCGGCAGTAACTCGCTTTCCATCCGCCATGATGGTGGCCCGCTTGACCTTGTTGATCATCTCTCGCACGTTTCCCGGCCAGGAATATCCATTGATTGCATTGATAGCGTCTTCAGTAAAAGCGAGGTTGGGCCGATCCATTTGCTTGCCGAGGGATTTTAGTAGCGATTGGGCAATCACAAGGGCGTCACCTTCACGCTCACGAACAGCCGGAACGTCCAGTGTAATTTCGCTGATCCGGTAATAGAGATCTTCCCGGAACTCACCGCTATCGATCAGCTGTCGGACGTCCCGGTGGGTCGCGCAGACCACTCGCACATCCACTGGAACAGGGTTTACTGATCCGACGCGATCAACAACTCTTTCCTGGAGAAAGCGGAGCAGCTTGGCTTGAAGCGCCATCGGCATGTCGCCAATCTCGTCAAGGAAAAGGGTTCCGCCATTTGCGCTTTCAATCTTGCCTTTCTTGGTCTGATTGGCGCCGGTGAATGAGCCTTTCTCGAATCCAAAAAGTTCGCTCTCTAGCAGGTTTTCGGGGATCGCTGCACAGTTGATCGCGGCAAAAGGCTTGCAGGCACGGTGACTAAGATCATGGAGAGCCTTGGCCAGCAGTTCCTTGCCGGTTCCTGTTTCTCCGGTTATCAGTGTTGTCACATCTGTTGGGGCAACCTTTTCGAGGGTGCGGCAAATAGTCAGCATTTGTGGGCTGGCAGCAACAATTCCCTTGATGTTGGTTCCGTTGCCCTGCCGGGCCAGGTCTCGGTTCTCTTTTTCAAGCTCAGCGAGACGGAAGGCACGATTGACAACAAAGGTAAGTATGTCGGCGTCCAACGGCTTCTGGTAGAAATCTGAGGCGCCCATACCAATTGCTTTTACAGCGTTCTCTTTGTCCTCACGGCCGGTCACGACGATCACTTTGGTCATGGGGGCAAGGCGCAGGATTTCTTCAAGCAGGCTGAAGCCTTCGGTCGCTCCTCCCGGATCCGGCGGAAGTCCAAGGTCCAAGGTAACGACGTCAGGCTCATCTCGCCTCAACGCTGTCAGCGCTGAATCCCGGTCAGAGGCGACTGCTACTTCGAGGTCTTCGCTGAAACACCAGCGCATCTGGCTTTGTAGGCCTGGATCATCCTCTACAATCAAGAGTCGTCTAGTCACAACAGCACTAAGTCCTTTTTTAAAGTGTTTCCATATTCGTGATTCTTAACTGATCATTGGCACTTTGCAATGTCGGTTTGCATTGATCAACAGGTGCGCCGGTTAATTGGCGCTCTCCTTCCGGTCAGTGGTGTCAGAAATTGACCGTACAGCCTGTTGTTTTGCCTCCATGGCAGAGGCGTCAGCAAGAGGAATTCTCACCGAAAAACATGAGCCGATGCCAGGCTCGCTGGTTACATCAATATTGCCGCCAAGTTTCTGAATATATTCCCGTGCCTGGTATGCTCCAATGCCCATTCCCGTAAGCCCTTTAGTGCTTTCGAAGGGCTTGAACAACTGGTCGCTAATAAAGTCTTCGGTCATACCGCTCCCGCTGTCCTGGATGAAAAGCACCACGTTGCCTTTAGCAGGCTTCAGAGTCAGGGTGATCTCTCCGTCTGGGGGGGTGGCGTCCTGGGCGTTCTGGATCAGGTGACTCAAAACACTGCGAAGCTGTTCGGTATCGGCCTTTACGACTACGTCAGGGAAGGCGCCGTCCAGACGGGGGGCGGGTGCACGATGCTGATGGTTCGCAACAAGCTTATGAATCAGCTCAGTTAGATTTATCGGTTTCATCAGGCCGACATTGTCTGTATCTGGCTTGCGAATATGGTCGACAAGGTTGGACATCTTCCGGACTGCATGATCGGTTGTGTTGATCATGTCATCAATGAAGGCCGGATTATTGCGATGTTTGGGGGCATTCTTCACCAGCAATGAAAGTTGCGCAATGACGGTTTTGAGGTCGTGAACCATGAATGCTGAGGCTTTGCTTACGGCCTCGAACTGCATGGCTCGCGACAGACGGTTCTGGGCATCGGCCTGCGCCAGCAGGTTACAGGTCTGCCGGGCGACTACCTTGATGAGGTCAAAGTTCTCCCAGTTCAGTTCCACTCGGGCATAGGGATTGCCGACCAGGGCTATTCCATACAGTTCATTACCCAGGTAAAGCGGAATAATGAGCCATCCGTCGGGTGTCTTGGCAATGGCATCCGGAATTTCAAGCAGATTGTAGCTCACGGGATCTGATTTATATTCGTGAAGGTCTACAATCCACTCGCGATCCCGAAAAAATCGAACAATCTCTGAATCGCTGTCTATCATGGTGTACTTCGGCATCGAGAGATTGACGGCCGCCTTCAACACATAGGCATCCTGCTCGCCAATGAGCCAAATTGCTCCAGCATTGCTCTCCACCAGTCCTGCCAGCATCCGGATAACCCGGTGGGGCAGAGGAGGGTCGTCACTCAGATCTGCCAGTTCCCGTGTCATTTTTAGCCATTCTTCCCGGTAGTCGTATTTATAATCGAAGAAGTTCTGGCTGATGAGCACCATGAGTTTGGAGCGAATGCGCCGGGACAACAGGAGTGTTGTCAGGAAAACCAGGGAGATGGTGAAGAACAGAACCTGAAGGGCGTCTCCCCAGTCGCCACCGAGTACACGTACGTAATATCCCCCAAGCGCCAGGAACAGCAGGTAGCCACCAGCAAACAAAAGTGTACCCGCGTGGAAAACGGCGGACCTGGACAGCTGAAAGTCCACGGGCTGTTTCCGTGTATTAATTACGTTGACGGCGAAAAGCGGCGTAAGCAGGGCATTGACAAAGCCGCGCGCGTTCCAGAAAGGGTCAGCAACGTGACCGAACAGCAGCGCGTCTGCATACATAAAGAAATCAAAAGCAAAAATGGTGGCTACACCAATACAGATATACTTTATGCTTGAGCGCCCAAAGCTTGGTGAATTGCGCCAGATCTGTTCTACCAGAGATAAGCCGAGGAGCGAGAGTCCTATCTGGCCAAGCAGCTTGACTTTGCCAGTAGCGACGTTAATTCCGGCGAAATTCTCGGCAAGTCCGATCCCCAGCAAAATCACCAGCAGCGTTGCCGCACCGGCGCCAAGAACCTGCTTCACCCTGCCCGTAAGCCTGTTTTCCCTGAGACCGTCTTTGAGTAACGCAAACAGCAGGTAGATCCAGGCTGCGTCCCGGATCAATTCGATAAGATACCGGATATTGAAGCCAGGGTATCCCCAGAGGCTTTGGCTGACGAGTGATGATGCCCAGATTGCGGTTACAGCAGCTGCAAGTGCCAGCGCCCGATCGACGCCGCGCCGAAGATATCGTGTTGCAACCAGTACCGCCAGGAGCCCGAACGTAATCGCTGCCAACGAGTAGCTGAGTACGTCCATGTTGCTGAACATGCTTCAATGCCCCAAAAAAATGAAAGTTCCCTGCCAAGAATAGCTTTGTTTGAAAGTCAGGGTAACTCATTTGTAAAAAAGCCAGCGGGTTTTAAGCGCTGGCTTATATTGCTTTAGGGTCAGTGTCAGCTCTTGCGTCTGCGCGCGATCCCAAGCCCAGCCAAGCCAAGCCCCAGAAGCGCGAGGGTTCCGGGCTCGGGCACCTTGGCAACAACGGAAACGTTATCGAGGAAATTTCCGAGGGTTTCAGTATCCGGGTTGATTGAGGTGAACATCAGTCTGGTAGATTCGCTGGATGCGGTGAACATGCCCGAAAACAGGGTCCAGACGCCGGTGTCGAAGTTGATTATATCCATATCGAGATCGGCAACCGTAACGTTGAACGACTCCTGACCAACCCTCGCCCTGTAGGCAAAAGTCAAGTGGTAATTCTCGTTCGCGACTGTGTCAAAATCCTGAAACAGCGTAAATGCGCTTCCGGTCGTATTCGGGTGAGCGTTCAGCTCTGCAAAGCGGGTGCCGTCCTGAGCATCAACGTCATTGTAGCCGGAGTTCCAGATCTCGATGTCGTTGGTGTCGCTTGACCATCCGTCGACATCGCTTGGGTCAAAATAGCCCCATCCTCCGCCGTCCTGATTCAGAGTCAGGGCCTGCTCAAAACTGCCGTTTTCAAGCAAGTTCGCTGAGGCGAAGGGAGAAACCACCAACGCTGCCAGCCCGAGAGCGGTTCCAATACGTCTTATCTTGGACATGATCCATACCTGCCTTTCTGGTTTGTCAAATGAACACATAGGGCTAAGCACGTACCATTCCAGATTCCCTAACCTCCTGTTTAGAAATAGAACAATTCCGACCGCATTGATGATGTGTAAAGAAAGGTGACGCTCATCATTGTGTGATGTATCGAAAATTGAACAGTTTGATCAAACCGGCCTCTTATTCTCCCGATAAAACCGGAAAATCTCCTTCAGCGGCCGCTTGGGCTCAAAACCGAACTCATTAACAAACGCCCGTCCGTCAATCACCACCGGGTACTTGAAGAACGCCATCAGATAGGACGGAAAACTCTTCAACTTCAAGGTGCCAAGTATCATCTTCGGAATCATCGGTGGGATGGAGGGCACCTGAATCCTTTTGCAGCCGCAAAGCTTGAGCGCGTGTTGGTACGCCACCCAGTCCTGCGGCGCCACGTTGTACACGCCACGTGTCGGTTTTTTATACGCCAGTACAATGGCATCGGCCATATCGTCGATATGGATAAACTGCATCATCGGCGAAAAGCCCGCCAGCACCGGCGCGCGTTCGCTGGCCAGCAGGGTACTGATGGTGTTGCGCACGCCCGGGCCCACGATGTTGCAGGGGCGCAGAATGGTGATGTTCAGCTCCGGGTAGCGCCACAGGTAAATGTTGGCCAGGTTTTCCAGCTCCACGGAATCAATGAGGTCGGCACTAAGTCCGGCGCTCTTGAGCGGCGCCGCTTCATCAATGAGCGCGGGGTTGTAGGCTACGGCACCGTATACGTGAAACGTTGAGAGCACCACCACACGCTTGATGCCGTACTTGTGGCTCAGGTCCAGCAGTTTCTGGGTGCCCATCACATTGGCGTTGTAGCGCCGCATACGGGTGAGCTGGCTGGACATGATCCGGCCCATGTGGATTACGCCATCAAACTGGTAGCGCCGGAACAGGTCCTCGAATACCCGCTTGTTGAAATCGATGCAGTAGCTCGGGATGTCGTCGCCCAGGTAGACCTGTTCCCGGAAATCCACGGCGACCAGGTCGCAGGTATCCCTGAGCTGTTCGATGACCTGTTGGGCGAGGGCGCCAGCGGCGCCGGTAATCAGAATGTGCGGTCTGGGTTGTTCGGTCATCAGAAAAGCCTTTTCCTTTCGCTCAGTCCCTTGTCGATCAGCCGGCTGATCTCGGCCTTTACCTTCTCCACTCGATCGGTGACCTGTTCTTCGGGGATTTCCAGATCGTCAAAGTACATCGGGGCTCCGAAGTTCAGGTGTACCTTTGCCGGCAGCACCACGGGCATGGCAACCGGAGCGTAGGGGATGCCCAGGGCCTTTGCCAGGGGCTTGATGTTGGCGATGGCCGGGATGGTTTCTTCGCAGCCCACCACACCCACGGGCACGATTGGCGCCTTGTACTTCATGGCCAGGTGCATGAAGCCGTTACCAAACCGCTTTAGCTGGTAACGGTCCTGGTAGAGTTTGCCGGATCCTCGCACGCCCTCTGGGAACACAATGACGGCTTCGTTGTTGGCGAGCATCTTGGCGCAGTTGACCGGGTCGCCCAGCACAGCGCCCACTTCATTCAACAGGTTGCCCAGCCAGGGCACGGTCGGAAAAAAGCGTTCAATCATTGCCCTTGGAATGCGGGCATCTTTTTCCCTGGAGGCGAGGGCATAGCCAATCAGCAGGCCGTCGATCGGCAGTTGCCCGCTGTGGTTGGCGATAATCAGCACCGGGCCTTCGGCGGGAATGTTTTCTACTCCGTGCGCCTGTACCCGGAAGTATTTCTCGTAAATCTGTTTGGTGAGCGAAAGCCCGTATTTCATGGCTTCGTTGTTGTAGCCCCACGGATCGTAGCCCAGGCTCCCGATGGGTTTGCGGATGCGGTTGATATGCTCGTCCAGTTCCGCGGGAACCAGTCGGGTTTTGAGAAACGATGCCAGGCTCATGATTTCCTTCCGATGAATACGCCCAATGTGTGGCTTTGCCCATTATTTAGCACCCGGTAATCGCTGGCGGCATTGGCGGTTTCGACGCACAGCATGGACTGCCAGGCCGTATCGGGAAAATCCGACAGTTTTGCCGCTTTCGCAGGGCCCGGGTTCCAGACGACGGTTGAGTCGCTGCCCACCGCGGAGAGTTTGCGGCCAGTTCGGGGTGTCACGATGGTCAGGGTCTCGCCGCTTTCGTAGATCCGGTCAGTTTCGCCCTCGAAGTACACCGGCCCCTCCTGGTTGCGGTATTCCCAGTTATCCAGGGTGTCGATGTACTGGCTGTTGCCCAGGCCCAGTACTCGAGTGCGGGTTATGTCGCTGGTGGGTAAATAGGTATGGAGCGCCTGGGTAAAGGCCAGGGGATCGTTGCCCAGATTTGTGGTGGTCAGCGCCAGCTGGCAGCCCCGGATGGAAAAGCTGAAGGTGAGCAGGGCGAGTGCGTGGCCGGCCCAGACATCACTGAAATCTTCATTGGCATCCAGTGACAGGCTGATTTCTACCTCGTGGGCGTTCTCCCGGACATCTTCCAGTTTCCAGAGCGCGGTGCGGGCAAACCCGTGGGCTTTGTCGGTATGGATGCGCTTGCGAACTTCCGGCGCATTGCGGGCCGGATCACCGAACCAGGGCCAGCAGACCGGAATGCCTCCACGAATGGCACGGCCAGGCTCGTAGCGGGCGGTTGGGCTCATCCACAGCCAGTCAGATTCGTCCTGGGGCTTGAAGCTTGCCAGGTGGGCGCCCTGTAAAAACAGGGTGGCCTGGAACAAAGGGTGGTGTACCTCAAGGGCTTCCAGTTGCCCGATCGTTTTCCAGCGCGTGAAGGACCATTGGCCCGGAGAGAGTGAGAGCGGTGGCCTGTTACTGCTTTCTGACATGGTTATCTGCTAAATGAAACCGGTTAAGTGTATTTCCCTACACAGAGAGTAAATTAAAACTGCCGCTCCGGCGAGAATTGCGCCTAAAATACGCTCAAATTTTGCGCGAGGCCCGCCGATGGAAACGCCGGTAATCATCCCGATCCATGATCCCCTTTTGACCCCTTTGCAGAGCGCCGAGGATGCGGTGGCGGGTAGTGATGTCCAGCTGATGGACCCTGCGCCGGATCAACATGCGGCCTTGCCTGATGACTGGCTGGATGAGCTGGCTTCGGGGCTGAGTGAGCACGGTTGGATGTCGCTGGATGTGCGATCACAGCTGGGGGCCAACCTGCTGGCGGCACTGAAACAGGAAGTGCAGATTCTGGATCGTACCGATGCCATGAAAAAAGCCGGCATTGGCCGCGGCAATGATCTGGTGCGTGACCGTTCGGTACGCCGCGACAAGATCGCCTGGCTGCAGGGTGTTACTGCCCCTCAGGCAGCATTGTTCGAATTCTTCGAGATGATTCGTCAGGGTCTGAACCAGAGGCTGTTTCTGGGCCTGAAGCGGTTCGAAACGCATTACGCTACCTACCACTGCGGTGACTTTTACAAGCAGCACCTGGACAGCTTTAAGGGCAGGGCGTCTCGAGTGGTGAGCTTGGTGCTTTACCTCAACGAAGACTGGCAGGCAGCCGACGGCGGCGCCCTTCAGGTGTTCAATCGCGATAACGACCTTGAGGTGTGCGGAACCGTGTTGCCCGAGGCAGGGCGCATGGCGTTGTTCATGAGCGAAGAAATCCCACACGAGGTGTTGCCGGCAAACCGCACCCGTTACAGTCTGGCCTGCTGGTTCCGCCAGGATGAGGTGCCGCTGCCTTTATAATAAGGCCTATGCTGGCGGCGTGCGGATTTGTCATTGTAGTGTGCAAACCCTTTTGCTAATATGCGCGCCGCTTTCAGGGAATTGTCCTGAAACGCCGTTATGGTGGCTCCATTGGTGCCTCCGCAACATGAAACCGTGAACCCGGTCAGGCCCGGAAGGGAGCAGCCGCAGCGGTGGAATTGTGTGCCGGGGTGTCGCTGATGGAGTCACCCCCAGTTTTATCCCCTCGCTTGTTTTTCCTTCTGATTATCCTTGATAGCCATGAACTTATGTGCGGCACTTGTGCGTGCGTTTCCGGGATCAAGTCTGCTTCTTATAGATCTTTGTCCGTGCTAAGGTTAGAGCCGTTTTTAACTGCAGTTGGCGGAACATGAGCTACCAGGTACTTGCCCGTAAATGGCGCCCACGCACCTTCGAGGATATGGTGGGCCAGGAACACGTGCTCCAGGCGTTGATTCACGCACTGGAAAGCCAGCGTCTCCATCACGCTTATCTGTTCACGGGGACCCGTGGGGTAGGCAAGACGACGATTGGCCGGCTGCTTGCCCGCTGCCTGAACTGCGAAACCGGCGTTACGCCCAATCCCTGCGGCGAATGCTCCAGCTGCCAGGAGATCCAGGAAGGCCGGTTCGTGGATCTGATCGAGATTGACGCCGCGTCCCGCACCGGCGTGGATGATATGCGTGAACTGACCGATAACGTCCAGTACGCGCCAACCCGTGGCCGCTACAAGGTGTACCTCATTGACGAGGTGCACATGCTGACCAATCAGTCGTTCAATGCCTTCCTGAAGACTCTTGAAGAGCCGCCGGAACACGTCAAGTTCCTGCTGGCCACCACCGACCCCCAGAAGTTGCCGGTCACCGTCTTGTCTCGGTGTCTGCAGTTCAATCTCAAACGCATGACTCCGGAACACATCGCTGGCCACCTCCGCCATGTGCTGGGTGCCGAGGAGATTCCGTTCGAGGAACCGGCCCTGTGGCTCCTGGCCCGGGCTGCTGATGGGAGTATGCGAGATGCGTTGAGCCTGACCGATCAGGCGATCGCCTTTGGCAACCAGAAGCTGTCGGCCAGTGATGTCAGCAATATGCTGGGCACTATTGATCAGCGCGATATCGAGCGCATCGTGAATGCACTCGTTGAAGGCGACGGCCCCGCCTTGCTGGCGGAAATCAGCCGGATTTCGGACTTTGCGCCGGATTACAGTGTCATCCTTGCCGATCTGCTGTCGCTCTTTCACCGGGTCACCATGGAGCAGGTGGTTCCGGGCAGCGCCGATAACGCCCTGGGCGATGCCGAGCAGGTCCAGGCCCTGGCCCGTAAGCTCAGTGCCGAAGACGCCCAGCTTTTCTATCAGTCTGCGCTGATCGGCCGGAAAGACCTCACCATTACGCCCGATGCCCGGATGGGTTTCGAAATGACGTTGCTCCGGATGCTGGCCTTTCGCCCCGGGGCTGATCGGCGCGAGCCGCCCGCCATAAGCTCCGGCGGTCAGTCTGCGGCCTCTGAGCCACGGGATGAGCCCGACCCGGCGCCGACTCCGCAAATAGAGCAAAAGCAGCCGGAACCTCAATCGCCACGTTCTGAGCCGGCGACGGAAGTGGCCGCGGAGCCGGCCCAAGAGGCCAGCGAAGTTCCTGCACAGCCAGCGCCCGAACCCGAGCCCACACCTGAGCCGGAGCCCGAGATGCCGGCTGCCCCGCCTATTGCGGAGGAGGATGCATCCTGGCTTGCCAGTCTGGACGCCCAGGCCGAGGCGGCTGGAGATTATGAAGAGAGCTATCCTTTAAGTGATGAGGCTTCTGTTACAGAAGAACCAGCACCTGAAGTTGCCGCCGAGCCAGCTGCTCAGCCTGCCCCGGCTCCGGAACCCGCTTTTGCAGAGCCTCAACCAGAGCCTGAGCCAGCGGCCGAAGCTGCCCCTGAAGCTGAGGGGGAGTTCGTTTGGCACCGGGATTTCCGGAGTCTTGGCATTGTTGGTATGCCCGGTAACCTCGCCAGTCACGGCGCCATGTCGCGGGATGGCGATGTGATTACCCTGACCATTGATGAGGGCCACTCCAGGCTGTTGAACAGCCGGCATGAGGAAAAAATTCTGGCTGCCTTGAGAAACCGCTTTGGCGACTCCATTCAGTTACGTACAGAGCAGGGCAATCCGGGGCCTCATACCCCGGCGGCTTATGAGGAACGCCAGCGAAAGGCGCGTCAGAAAGCGGCGGAGGCGTCCATTCACCAGGATCCGGTCGTAAAGTCTATCGTTGAACGATTCGAGGCGCGGGTAGTCGAAGAGAGTATCCGGCCGGCCGAGACGAGGCCAGAGACAAGCAGGAGATAAGATATGATGAACAACATGGGCGACATGATGAAAAAAGCCCAGAAAATGCAGGAAGAGATGCAGAAGGCCCAGGAAGAGATCGCCAAGGCAGAAGTGACTGGCGAAGCCGGTGCCGGGCTGGTCAAAGTCACCATGAATGGCCGCCACGACGTTCGTAAAGTGGACATCGACTCATCTCTGATGTCTGAGGAAAAGGACATCCTGGAAGACCTACTGGCCGCTGCGGTAAACGATGCCGTTCGGCGTGTTGAGGAAAATCAGAAGGAGAAGATGTCCGGTATGATGTCGGGCATGGGTCTGCCGCCCGGTTTCAAGATGCCGTTCTGAATTTCATCCTGAAGTCGTTTGAGGACCTTTCATGGCGTTCAGCCCGCTGGTTGATGAGCTTGTAGAATCCCTTCGTTGCCTGCCTGGAGTTGGCCAGAAAACTGCCCAGCGCATGGCTTTCCATTTGCTGGAGCGTGGCCGTTCCGGCGGCACCCGTCTTTCCGACGCATTAAGCCAGGCCATGAACGGTGTCCGTCGCTGCGAAAGCTGCCAGAACTTTGCCGACACCGAAATCTGCGGCATATGTGACAATCCCCAGCGGCGTACCGGTACCTTGTGTGTGGTGGAAAGTCCCTCGGACCTTCTGGCTATTGAGCAGGCTGGTGATTACCGGGGTGGCTATTTCGTCTTGATGGGGCACCTGTCACCGATTGATGGCGTGGGGCCGGAGGAAATAGGCATTGAACGCCTGCTGAAGCGGATTCGCGAGGAGGGCGTTACGGAACTGATCCTGGCGACCAACCCGACCGTGGAAGGCGAGGCTACCGCCCACTACATAGCCGACCGTCTTGATGGCCAGGGGATCCTGATTACCCGGCTGGCCCATGGCATTCCGGTTGGTGGCGAGCTGGGCTATGTTGACGGCTTTACCCTGACTCACGCATTCCGCGGCCGCAAGCCGCTCTCCGATTGAACCAGACCGAATAACCCTACCAGGCACATTTATGGATATTTCTGCCCAGGCCGCTGCGGCTGTTGACGTTCCCCCGGCTCCGGCCAGCATCCATTGGGTCCGGGAGCCGGAGGCTCTGGACCAATGGCTGGATCGCGCGCCGGGCAGGCCTCTGGCTCTGGACACCGAATTCGAGCGGGTAAACACCTTTTACCCGATACCGGGCCTGGTTCAGCTGGGTCTCGACGGCGAGTTCTGCCTAGTGGACCCTTCCGTCGCCGAACAATCCCGGCGTTTCCGGGAGATCCTGGCGGATCCCAATACCCCAAAGCTCCTTTACGCCATGAGCGAAGACCTGGAACTGTTTCGCCAGTGGCTCAATATTGAGCCTGCCGGTGTGATTGATCTTCAAATCGGTGCCGCAATGGCCGGCGCCGGGTTTTCCCTGGGTTACGCGAGGCTGGTGGAAACCCTGTTCGGCGAGACGCTGGACAAGTCCGCCACACGTTCTGACTGGCTGGCGAGACCGCTAAGCGATGCCCAGCAACGCTACGCCATTGAAGATATCCGTTTTCTGGAGCCGATGTACCAGTGGGTCAGCACATTGCTGCGCGATCGCGGACTGAAGGCGGCCCTGGTTGAGGAATCCGCTCGCTTTGCCGATGAGCTGGCGGGGCAGGAGGATCCGGATAACCACTACCTGAAACTGCGAGGTGGCTGGACGCTCTCGGCTCAGCAGCAGGGGGTGCTCAGGGAGCTGGTTCGTTGGCGTGAACTGGAATGTCAGCGGCGTGACCGGCCCAGGAACCGGGTGCTGGCGGATGCGCTATTGATTGCAATTGCGGAACGGCTACCAGGCTCCCTCAAGGAGCTTTCCAACGTTCAGGGTGTACCCTCCGGCGCAGTTCGTCGGTACGGCGATACTCTCATTGAACTTGTTAGCCGGGGATCGACCGCGGATAATTCGTCCCTTGAGAGGATCGCGCCACCCTTGTCCCGGGATCAGCAGGGATTCTTTAAGCAGTTAAAGCGCCTTTTCAGAAAAGCGGCGGAAGATGCTGATATTCCCATGGAATTACTGGCGCCCAGAAAGCGTCTCGAGAAGGTTGTGCAGCACCCCGATCTGGCGCAACACGAATTTTTCCAGGGTTGGCGGGCGCAGATTCTCGCGCCGGTTCGCGCTGATATCGAGGAATTACTGAAGTCATGAAAGAGCGTGAATTTGTCTCTGTTTTCCGGAGCAGCAAGAAAAACGACACCTACCTTTTTGTTCGCCGCGGGCAGAAGTGGGAGGAGCTTCCCGAGAGCCTCCGGGGTATCTTCGGGCAGCCGGTCCATTCCATGGATCTGGTGCTGACACCGGACCGCAAGCTGGCAAGAACCACCGGCAAGCAGGTTCTGGAAGCGATCGGCGAGAAGGACTTCTTTCTCCAGATGCCGGAAGAGCAGGAAGGGTACGTGGTGGACTTCAAACGCAAGCTGGACCAGCGCAATCCATGATTGCCCAGGTGCCGTTCTGGCAGCGTAAACGCCTGCATGAGATGACGCCTGAGGAATGGGAGTCTCTCTGCGACGGTTGCGGTAAATGTTGCCTGAACAAACTGGAAGACGAAGACACTGGTGAGGTTTACCACACCGACCTGGTTTGTCGTTATATGGACGAGGAAACCTGCCAATGCACCGTCTATGAAGAACGGCTGCAGAAAGTGCCGGGCTGCACAGTGCTGACACCGGATACCGTCAGCGACTACCATTGGTTGCCGTATACCTGCGCCTACCGGACGTTGGCTGAAGACCGGCCCCTGGCCGACTGGCATCCTCTTCGAAGTGGGGATCCGGATTCGGTGCACGAGGCCGGCGTTTCAATCCGTCACAAGGTGATGTCAGAGGACCGCGTGCCGGAAGAAGACTGGGAAGAACACATCATTCACTGGATCCTGTAATGATTGATACTGATGCACAACTGGCCTACGGGATTTTCTGGGCCGCCTACGCCATTGCCTTTGTCGTGTTCTTTTACATGATGAAGAGCCTGGTCCGTTTCCTTCCATTTTACGGGATGCGGACGCTGATTCTTGCAGCCCTGGTGGCTTTGCTGCTTACCCCGGTTGAATCGCCGGATCTGGCCGGTTGGTGGATTCCGGCCTGGCTGTTTGGCGGTTACGAAATGATTCTTGGCGACGCCGACGCTTCAGGCCGGGCCCTGTTCAATCTTGGTCTGGCCGGATTGGTGATGCTGCTGGTCTGGGTCCTGGATCTGGTTCGCTACCGTCTTGTTCGCAAGTAACGCAGAAAAACAAAAGAAGAAAAGGATGGATGCCTTGAGAGAGATGACATCGAGATGGCTTGGTCTGTTTGCGGTTTTCCTCGCGCTCAGCCTGCCTGTCGGGCTTTACGCCCAGGAAAGTGATGACGTTCAGCTGCCAGCGCAGTCGGACGTGCGGATCATTGTCGACATCTCGGGGTCCATGAAAGACACCGATCCGGAAAACCTGCGTCAGCCTGCCGTTCGACTGCTCGCCCGGCTGTTGCCGGAGGGTGCCACCGCCGGTGTCTGGACCTTTGGGCAGTACGTCAACATGCTGGTGCCGCATCGGGAAGTGACCGACGCGTGGCGCGACATGGCCGTTCAGCGCTCGGCGCAGATCAATTCGGTCGCCCTCAGGACTAACCTTGGAGCGGCGATCGAGACGGCAAGCGATGACTATTTCACTGACGGCGATCTGAGCAGTACCCACTTTATCCTGCTGACTGACGGCAAGGTCGATATCTCCGACGATCCGGCGGCCAATACGGCAGAGGAAAACCGGATTCTGGACACCATTGTTGCGGACCTCATAGAGCGGGGCGCCACGTTCCACCCGGTAGCCCTGTCAGAGGCTGCCGATACTGACTTTCTGAAAGCCCTGGCGACGGAATCCGGCGGCCGGTTCCAGGTGGCCGATACGGCGGATGCACTGAACCTGGCGTTCCTGCAGGCCCTGAACACGGCGGTGCCCCAGGAGCAGATCCCGATTGAGGGCAACGGTTTCACCGTGGATGAAGGCGTTCGTGAATTTACCGCCCTGATTTTCTGGGGGGAGTCCGAGACCTCGGCAACACGGGAGCTTGCACTGGTTCGCCCGGACGAACAGACCGTGAATCTCTCCGAATTCCCCGATAATGTCCGCTGGGCAAGGGAAGCCGGCTATGACCTGATCACGGTCAATGAGCCGTTGGCCGGGCAGTGGCGTATCAATGGCGAGCTGGGCGAGGGTAGCCGGGTAACGGTGGTCAGCGATCTCAGGATGGTCGTTAATCCTCTACCAACTACGTTCACTGTGGACAAGCCACTGGAACTCCGGGTTGGCTTTTTCGAAGAGGGGGAGAAAATCACCAATCCTGATTTTCTGGGTGTGATTGAAGTCAGCCTCAGTATCACTTCGGAAGATGGCAGAAGCGGAACCAAAGTATTGAGTGGTGAGCAGCCGCCGGAAGATGGCACCTATCGGGATACCGTGAGTCGATTGCCAGCTGCGGGCCTCTACACCTTTGATGTGGTCGCCGACGGCCAGACCTTCAACCGCAAGTTCAGTGCTACCGTCGGGTTCACGGTGCCTGAAGGGGCAGAGCCTGCCGATCAGCTAGTTGAACAGGTGGAGCCTGAGGTGACAGAACCAGCGCCCGCCACCGAGCAGCCTGAGCCGGAGCCGCCAGTAGCCGAGCCGGAGCAACCCGACCCTGAACCAGCGATTGCTTCGCCCATCGACGTTAGCCAGGCAGAGGAGCCGGTAACGCCGGCGGCCCAGGAGCCTGAACCGGCACCCGCGGAGCCGGAAGAAACGGAAACCGCCTCTGCCGTACCTTTATGGATGGTCGGCGCGGCAGGTGGTGGCCTGTTAGTGATTGGCGGCCTGGTGTGGTTTGCACTTCGCCAGCGGAAGCAGCGCCAGCAGGAGCAAGAGAAGGCCGCCGCTGAGCGCGAAACGCTTGAGGATCTGCAGGAGGAGCCGGAACCAGAGCCGGCCCCGGCGCCTGTTGTCGAGCCGGAGGAAGCCGGCGAGCCCGAACCGGATGAGATTCCGGAGGTCACAGAGGAAGCGCCAGAGGACGATATGTCCGAACTGGAAGCCGTGATCGATGAGCATGAGGCCACTCTGAAGGCGGAAGATGAAGCGCTTTCGGAACCCGAGTTGGAATCGGCCGATGAACTGGAAGAGGACATCCCGGTGGCCGATACTCCGGTGGAGGAAGAGCCTGCGGATATGGACGAGGATATCCCGGAGCTGGAGGATGTCGCCGATCCCTCAGACGCTGATGCGCAGGAAGACGATGACGAAGAAGAGTTCGGGCTTGAGGATTTCGATCTGTCCGAGTTCGACGATTTACCCGATTATGATCAGGACGAGTCCGGATTACCCGAAGACGATCCGAAAAAGAAACCTGATCAGAAAGACCAGAAAAAGTAACCAACAGGAACCAGAGCATGAAGTTTACCGGTACCGAGAAGTATGTAGCCACCGATGACCTGCAAATGGCCGTCAACGCAGCAATTGCGCTTCAGCGCCCGCTGTTGATCAAAGGCGAGCCGGGCACCGGGAAAACCCTGCTGGCGGAGGAAATGGCCGCTGGTCTGGGTATGAGGCTGATTCCGTGGCACATCAAATCCACCACCAAGGCCCAACAGGGGCTTTATGAATACGATGCGGTTTCCCGTCTGAGGGACTCTCAGTTGGGTGATGAAAAGGTCAAGGACATCGGCAACTACATCGTAAAGGGCAAGCTCTGGGAGGCCTTCGAGGCGGACGAGCAGGTGGTTCTGCTGATCGATGAGATCGACAAGGCGGATATCGAGTTCCCCAACGACCTTTTGCTGGAACTCGACCGGATGGAGTTCTTTGTCTACGAGACCCAGAAGCTGGTCAAGGCAAAGAAACGCCCGATCGTGGTGATCACCAGTAACAACGAGAAGGAACTGCCGGATGCGTTCCTGCGTCGCTGTTTCTTCCACTATATCAGCTTCCCGGATCATGACACTATGCAGAATATCGTAGATGTGCATTTCCCGGGCTTGCAGCAGCAAATCGTTCGCGATGCCCTGGAAGTCTTCTTCGATGTGCGCAAGGTCCCGGGCCTGAAGAAGAAGCCCTCTACCTCGGAGCTGATTGACTGGCTGAAACTGCTGATGGCCGACGAGCTGTCTGCAAAAATGTTGCAGGAGAAGGATACCAGCTCGGCGTTGCCGCCTCTGTACGGTGCCCTGGTGAAGAACGAGCAGGATGTGCACCTGTTGCAGAAGCTCGCCTTCATGGCCCGTCGCCGCAGCTGATTCTCGGCAAGATCATTGGCAAGAGTCACGTTTTATGTTGATTGATTTTTTTCTTGAAGTCCGGCGCGCACGGGTGCCTGCCAGTCTGAGGGAGTTTCTGGACCTTCTGGAAGCCCTGCAGAAGCGGCTCGCCTTTGCGGACATGGAGGAATTCTATTACCTGTCCCGTCTTTGCCTGGTCAAGGACGAGCGCCACTTCGACAAGTTTGACCGTGCCTTCCAGGCCTATTTTGAAGGTGTCGAGAATCTCGACGATCTGCTGGAAGCCCTGATTCCGGACGACTGGTTGCGGGCGGAATTCGAGAAGCACCTTTCTGAGGAAGAGAAGGCCAAGATCGATTCTCTGGGCGGCCTGGAGGAGCTGATCGAAACCTTCAAGAAACGGATGGAAGAGCAGGAGGAGCGCCACGCCGGCGGCAACAAGTGGATCGGCACTGGCGGCACTTCGCCATTCGGGGCCAACGGCTACAACCCGGAAGGCTTCCGGATTGGCCAGAAAAAAGGCCGCCATGGCCGGGCCGTCAAAGTCTGGGAAAAGCGCGAGTTCAAGGATCTGGACGACAGCGTGACCCTCGGCATCCGCAACATCAAGGTGGCGCTGAGGCGGCTGCGTAAATTCGCCCGACAGGGCGCAGCAGATCAGCTGGATATGGACGATACCATTCGTTCAACGGCCCGCAATGCCGGATACCTGGACCTGAAGATGGTGCCCGAACGGCATAACGCGGTAAAAGTGCTGATCTTCTTCGATGTGGGCGGGTCCATGGACCCTCACGTTCGTGTCTGCGAGGAGCTGTTTTCGGCCGCACGGCTTGAGTTCAAGCACATGGAATATTTTTACTTCCACAATTTCATCTATGAGAGTGTCTGGAAGAACAATATCCGCCGGATGAACGAAACCACCAGCACCTGGGACATTCTTCACAAGTACACGCCCGACTACAAAGTGATCTTTGTCGGCGACGCGACCATGGCACCCTATGAAATCTCCCATCCCGGTGGCTCGATAGAGCACTGGAACGAGGAAGCAGGCGCCACCTGGTTCCAGCGCATCACCGAGCACTTCCGTAAGGTCGTCTGGATCAATCCGCTCCCGGAGAGTTACTGGGGTAGCGGTGGTTCGTTGGGTATGACCAGGCAGCTCGTTAACGATCACATGTACCCGTTAACCGTTGAAGGCCTCGAGTCGGCCATGAAACAACTCAGCAAGTAAAAAGTGTTGCTGCAAACCAACATGCCGCTTTTAAGGGGGGTTATATTCCAGGGACGGTAAAGTTATCATCGGCTTCGGCTCAGGATGAGCCAGAACAGGATGATCTTTTTCAAGGAACGAAGATATGCCCCAGGCAAGTGGATTGCAGTTTACCGCCCGTGTTGGCGGATTCCCCTCAGATCTATTCTCAGTGGTTGGCTTTAAACTGACCGAGCGCCTGTCCGAGGTGTTTCAGGGTCGTCTTGAGCTGGCCAGTACCGACCCCTCCATTCAGGCTGCAGAGATTCTGGAGCAACCAGTAGATCTCGTTATCTGGCAGGACAGCATGCCTCTTCGGCGGTTTACCGGGGTGGTCAACGAATTCGTTCGGGGCGATGCCGGTCACCGGCGTACCCGCTATGAATTGAGTATCCAGCCACCGCTCTGGCGCCTTGGGATGATGCACAACAGCCGGATGTTCCAGACCCAGAGCACCGACACGATCGTGCGGACTCTGCTTGAGGAACGCGGCATTATCGATTCGGTCTTCGATCTGAAGCGCACCCCGGAGCAACGGGAATACTGTGTTCAGCATCGGGAAAGCGACCTGGCCTTTCTCGAACGCCTCGCGGCTGAAGAGGGTTGGCATTACCGCTATGAACACGGGAGCGTGGACGGGGACACCCAGTCGGCGCTTATAATCGCCGACCATCATGGCGATGCTCCGAAACTGGAGCCGGCAGCATACAACGCCAAAGCAGGCGGCAGCACCCAGCGCCCGGCGGTGTATCGGTTCCGGTATGAAGAACGGGTTCGGGTGGCCTCCGTGGCAATGAAGGATTACACCTTCAGAAATCCCGCCTATGCCCTGATGCATGAGCATGCTTCTGGCGATCTGAAGCACCGGGAAGACTATCAGCACTACGACTACCCCGGCCGCTTCAAGGCCGACGCCAGTGGCCAGCCTTTTACCGAAGCCAGACTGCAATCCCTTCGCAATGATGCCAGCACCGCATCCGGCGAGAGTAACCGTCCGGATTTCAGCCCCGGCGCGAAAGTGGAACTGACCGAGCACGATAGTGACAATCTCAATCGGGAGTGGCTGCTAACGTCTATCACCCACACCGGAACGCAGCCCCAGGCTCTGGAAGAGGAAGGCGGCAGCGAACCCACCACGTACCACAACCAGTTCAAGGCCATACCTGCAGATCTGACCTGGTGCCCGCAGACGCCGCACCGCCCCCTGATGGACGGCCCACAAATCGCGATTGTCACCGGCCCGGAAGGCGAGGAGATCCACTGTGATGAACATGGGCGGGTAAAAGTCCGGTTCCCGTGGGATCGCTACTCGAAAAATAACGAACACAGCAGCGCCTGGCTGAGAGTCAGCCAGGGTTGGGCCGGCGGCCAGTATGGTTTCATGGCGCTACCGAGGATCGGCCACGAAGTGATTGTTTCCTTTCTGGACGGTGATCCGGATCAGCCCATCATCACCGGCCGAACCCATCACGTGACCAACACGCCACCCTATGGGCTGCCGGAGTACAAAACCCGCACCACCCTGAAAACGAAAACCCACAAGGGCGAGGGCAGTAACGAACTGCGGTTTGAAGATGAGGCTGATCAGGAACAGATCTACGTACACGCCCAGAAAGACCTGGATCTGCTCACCGAGAACAACCGCACGGAGGTGATTCGTAACGACAGTCACCGCACAGTCGAAAACAACGATTTCAGTCACGTGAAAGGCAACGAGCATCGCGCAGTCGATGGCGAGCAGCGGGAATCCATCGGAGGCGATTGCAGCCAGAACATAGGCGGCACATTCCACCAGAAATCCTCCCAGGGAACATTTAGCGAAGCGGGCACTGAAGTACACCACAAGTCGGGAACCAAAGTGGTGCTGGATGCCGGCGCTGAAATCACCATTTCGGCGGGTGGCAGTTTTTTGAAGCTTGATCCGAGTGGTGTAACGCTGTCGGGGCCGGGCATCAAGATCAATTCTGGTGGTTCGCCGGGCAGTGGCTCAGGGCAGGATGTGGTGATGGCGAAAATGCCACAGGTTATTGAGGGTGACCGGCCGATTGAAGTGGCCCAAACAACGTTGGCGGATGTCGGGAAGGGAGCGGTCTTTGATCCGCAGTCCCAGCGCCAGGCACTGAGTGAAGGCAAAGCGTTAACGGCCGTGTGTAGGGCGGCCGTATGACGGAGTTATTCATGATGCCACCATTGACGCCCCCGAACCATGGCCTGCTCACCACAGACGGTTGGTGCTGGAACTACCTGCTGGTGGATGGCCTCAGCCTGCCCGATGCGGAGAAACGGTTATACCAGGACAACGAGTTCCCGGCGTTTGTAAACCTCTACGCGGGAACGAGCTGGGACGCCCTTGCCGATGTCGCCCCACTGCTTATTTCCATCAATGACAAGTCTCTCTTCGCGCAGAGGTTTCTGGCTGAGGGCTTTTATCCGGGGTGGGGGTATCTGATCAAAAGCGCCCAGGACCTTCATGCGTTGGCAAGGCAACTGAGGCAGTACCTCCAGGTCCGTCATTCAACGGGCACTGATTTTATCCTGCGGCTTGCTGATCCTGGTGTGGCAGGCCTGCTCTTTACGGAAGTAAAGGCGTTTTGTACCACGCTTTCCGGAGTCCAGGCGCTCTTGTTGCCGGATATCGTCCGATGGCAATGGCAACACATGGAAGTCGCCAGTGGTGCCGGCAGTGAAGGGGCCGAAGAGAACCGCACTGGATTTCCGTTGGTGTTGTCGGACCAGGAGGTGGACAAGCTCGGGGAAGTGGACGAGTGGTCCCTGTTGAAAAAGATGACACGCCATCTTGATACGTATTTTCCCGCTTGGGCGACCTTGGCAAGCCGGTTCAGTCGGTCCCAATTGCTCGGCCAACTGCTTGCCCGTGCCAGGAATAGCGGCTACACCTCGGAGCGCGCCCAGGGTCAATGGACCAATGTTTTTGGTTACTCCAGCCACCTGGAACGGTTAGGGGACCTTCCGCCGGAGATCCTGACGCTGCTGGATTCACCCCCGAAAGACACTGACTTTGCCGGCTTTGAACGCCTGGCGAGCGAAGCGGCGACCCTTGCCCGCCAGTCAGCCCTGGCAGGGAACCACGAAAACTCAAGGACCGAGTAATCCCCATGACAGCTACCCTGACCCACCCCATCGCGGCAGCCGACCGCATGAGCATGGCAGACACCACGGCCATTGGCAGTTGCCCCCTGACCCTGGACGATATTCAGCTCATCCCCGTGCGCTACGCCTACGTGGAGCAAAAGCCCGAACTGCAGGCGATGGATCCCCTGCACGAAACAGATTTCCGGCCCCTTGGCGTACGCCCCGTGCGTGACGGGTATTTATACCTTTTCCATTCCAGCGCCCCCGACATCCTCCAGGAGTACATCATCACCGCCGGGGGCTCCGTGGAGAAACGCCTCTGGGAAGGCGACGACGCCACCCGGGACCAGAGGCAGGGCCTCTCGGCCGAGCCCGCCATCGTTGTGCCCCGGCAGGGCCGTATTGAGGTGCTGTTTTGCGAAACCCAGTTAACGGCCAAGAAATGCAGCATGCTCCTGGGTTGGCCGGATTATCGACGCCAGGTCATGCGCGTGGTTGATCTTGAAGGCTACTGTGTGGAAGCGGGTTCCAGGCACCTGCTGCCCAAGGAAGCACTGGAACAACATCTGGCTCATCCCGCAACGGGTGAGACATCCGACGGGCAGGCATTTGAACAATGGTATTGGGCTGCGCCGTCCGAACAGGGCGGCCAGGAACCCTTTGCGCATCGCCTTGCCAAGTACGACAAAGACCATGCCTACCTGTTGCTGGACGACCTCACCGGACAAATCAATGACCTTCTCGATGCATGGAGCACCGTCGATGCCGCCCATTCCGACTGGTTGGCCGGGGAGGACGCCCGCTACTACTCCGCCAGTTTTATCCAGAGCCTGATTGAACTGGACGAAAACACCGTTGCCTCGTTCGTCGATGCGCTGCTAAGCACGGCCGAAGACCCCGACCGGATAGACGCACTGGCGCGCATTGCCAACGCCTCGGCCGAGCAGAGGAAACGGGTGGCCAACCTGGCGAAACGCTACCAGGCAGGGCCCCTTGATGTGCGCCACTCGCCAGCCGATGTGGTGGTGGCGCGCCACGAACAGAACGAGCGTGTTTCCGGGTTGGCGGATGAACTGGCCACCTCCCGGGAAACCCTGGAGGTGGTACTCCAAGCCCTGCACAAGAGCCAGGATGAGGCGGAACATGGCAGCCTGAGCGGCGAGCGTGGTATCCGTGATTTTGTCCAGGTGGATGCAATGAACGAGTACCTGGAAAGTGCCGAAACCCGGCTGGCAGGGTTTGATCGTGAAAAAAGGGCGATTATTGGTTCGCTGCAAACCCTTTTGCCGAAATACCATTTGTTCGGCCACCTTTATGACCGGCAGGAAGAAGAGGCCTACAGCGCCTTCCTGAAGCTTGATAATGCCCTGATCAATGTCCTGAACGACTACGCCCTGGCCTCTGGCGATTACAGCTTCATCCGCTCCTACTACTTTGGTGAGGTAGGGCACCAGCATCTGGCGGCCTTCGACATTGACCCGTCCGCCTACACCGGCTCGGTTGCCAGGGTGCTCGACGTGTATAACACGATTGTGGGGGCCCACGAAAACGCCTCGGCCCATCAGGAGTGGGTACAGACCCTGTCCGAGAATCCGCAGCTCCGGTTCGCGACCCTGACCCCGGCACTGAGCGCCGAGTTAAGCAACCGGCTGGCCCAGTTGACGGTTTCCGCCAGGCAGGAACTGTTTAACCTGGTGGAAAAGGCCAGCAGCGCACGGCTGCACGAGCGGCTCCACGACGTGTTCAAACGGATGAAACCGGGCCTGCGCGCCCACCTGCTGGACAACCAGTTGGTTTTCAAGCTGGACCTGGAGATTGCCGATGGGGCCACGTTGAAGATCGTGGATGACCTGATCAGCGACATGGAAACCTACTCCCGTCGCTACGCAACACTGCAACAGCAGGAAGTTCGCCTGGAGAACGAGCGCCAGGCCTGGAAACGGCCCCTTCAGCGTACCCATAAAGATCGCTACGACAATGAGATTCGAAGGCTCCGCGATGCCAGGAAGCTGGAGGAAGCCCGATTCAAGGGCGCCGCCGAAAAGCTGCAGAAATTCATCCCTTCCGAGGGCAACCAGTACGACGGTATCCTCCGGCTCGGCGGCCTGCAAAACACCGCAGAAGCGAGGGCGGTCAACGCGGAAATCAAGGAACTGGAGGCCCTGAGGAAACGCTCCGGCATGAAGGCGGTATTCGACCACGCCCGTGGCCTGGTGCATGGCGAGGATATGATGGACATCACCAGGCGGATCGGGGGGCTTGGGGTGGTTTCATTTATGGGACTTGTGAGCTTTGCTGGTTTCGCCAGCTCCTGGAAAAAGTTAATGGATGGCGATATCGGCGAACTATGGGACACCTTGGGCTCAGGCTTCGGGACCATTGGCGCTGTCGCCAGTGTCAGCACCATCGTTGCCAGCGCCCGGCTGAATTACTACTACCAGTCGGTCAGCAAGGCGGAAACGGTGCTCACACGGCTTGCCCGGGCTAACGTCTGGGGTGGAACGATTGCGGCCTGGGGCGGTTTTTTTGCGGCGGGTGCGGATGGTATTAAACAGTTTATGGAGTTAACAAAACAGGAAAACACGACTGGCTCCAAAGTTGGTGCAGGGGTAACTCTTGCCGGGGATTCAATGATTATCTTCGGGAGCGGCCGTATAGCCTGGACAGGCTCAACGGGCATTTATCATGTCCTTGTGAAGCAAGCCGCCGACGTTACCTGGGCATCAGTTCACAAAAGTATGCTTCAACTTGGCGGCGGCCTGCTTCGAGGAATGAACGCCTGGCTGTGGGCCGGCACGTTATTCGTGCTGGTGGGCCAATACATCTACAACCGCTACAAGCGAAGCGAACTCCAGGCGTGGTGCGAAAGCAGTGCCTGGGGCAAGGCCTCTAAGGGCTGGCCCGCCGACGAACAGCGCTACCAGCTCGCCAAGGTGGTCTACCAGCCCGAACTGAGTGTGATGGCCGAAAGGGAGGCCCTCCAAGGGCGTTTCCGGTACTGTGCCCTGCGGCTGACACTGCCCGGTGTGTCCGCCTTGAAGGCCGATAATGCGGAATGGGTGGTGCTGGAACGCCAGGGCGTGGAGTGGTCCTGGTCATCGGAAGACTGGCGCGACCGCTTCCTGGTCACAGGCTGTGACCAGGGGGGCGTTTCGTTGCAGGTGAGCCTGTTGTTTGATGAGCTGGAAGCCGTTAACCGGCTGTATATCGCGGTACGCTATAAGCCGGACGGCGTTACCCGCTGGTTGCCGGGGAGTGGCGAAGCCTTCCATTGCCTCCTCGAACTGGGCGAGCGCGGCAACGTGCCCCACATTGCAACCAACGAAGACAAGGTCTGGCAGCAGATGCGGTTCCGTGAGAGGCCTGATGAACGGCTGGAACCCTTGCTGATAAACTACCGGGCACTACGCCCGCAAAAGGATAAGGCATGAGCGATCACCCCCTGAGAGCCGGAGAGCGCCGGAAGGCAGCTGACGGAGATCTGCTGGCGCTGAGCCCCCTGCCGGTGGCTTCCGGTGCCCGTCCGTCGGACCCGGCGGACTGGATACGCCGCAAGAACCCGGTCTGGATGGATCTGCAGGGTGGGAGCCTGGTGTTTGCGTCTGAATTGTCGTTGATGTTTTTGAGCCTGTGCATTCTGCTGTGTTTGGCAATGGTATACGTCACGATTGCCTTCTATTTGCACAATGATAGGTTTGTGTGGGAGCCAACTATTGCAGCTGTCGTTGGCAGCCTGTTTTTTACCGCTCCCTTTGGCATAGTGATCCACTACAACACCAATAAGGCCATCAAGGAAGGCCCCCCCATTCGGCTTAATCGCCAGAAGCGGGAAGTGGCCATGCCGTGTTGGGTGGGGGGGAAGGAGGTCAAAATCCCGTTTTGGGGCAGGGATGCTTCTGTGGGGATCTACACCATCTATCTTTTTACGAGTTTCGGCGTTATGGCTCCGTTTCTTCATGAGGGCCCGTTGGATGAATTTCAGAGGTCTTTCGTGTATTGGAGCCTGGGTGCGTTATTTCTTGAAAGTCTCGTCTTCATCCCCTACATCCTCATCGGCTTGCACCTGCACAAGAAACACAAGCCCCGCCTGGAGTACGTTTATCACCCCTGGGAGCAGTTGGTGGCCTACGTCCAGAAACAGCAGGATATGGGCCCCTCGATCTTTACCGAACGCACGATGCTGACCCTGGCCGTGCCGGACCCGGACCACGCGGAAACGGCGAAGGCGGCGGCGTCCGTGGCGGTAGGCCATGAAACCGTGGGTCTGGCCCAGTGGGAAAGTATTCGCTGGTTCATGGAGGACGGCCCGGAGGCCTGCCCCGATCCCCGGGACTACGGCACCCTGGCCCATTACAAGGCAAGCTGCCGCCAGGCCCGTCGGGAAAAACCCATGGGCGCCTGGCTGTGGAAGAAGGTGGGCGACTGGTTCTTCCAGCGCTACCTGGCCCACAAACTCACGGAATGGCGGGTCAACAACCTGATCCCCAGGAGCCTCCCGGTTGAGCTGCACGAGTGGTCACAGCCCCTTCCCGAAGACCAGTGGGCCAGGCCCTCCGAGGCCCTGCAGGCTGGAAACCGCCGCATGGAATCCCTGCGTAAGAAGAACCCCGGGCTGACACCCCAGGCACTGCTGGAGGCGTTTTACCGGGAGTCCCGGGAAGGGGAGGCATTGCCGGCATGAGGGAACCGGCCGGCGATAGCCTGCTGATACAGATCCCGGGTACCCATACTCACTGACCTCCCTCCCGAACCGGCTGGTGGAGTGGGAGGTCAGGAAGATCATGAGTAAATAAAAAAAGCCGATGCGGTTGAGAGCATCGGCAAAGCTCGGCATATCAAGCGGGGTTGCCTGAAGGCACTCCCGCCGCTTTCCAGGAGCAAATACAGGGCCAGTTGGATTAAAAGCTGTTAAAACAGTCGTTTAAAAATCCAGTTGGGCGAATTCCTGGCTCTGACATTCCTCCCCATTCTGAATACCGTCAAATTACTCGACACTTTCCCGAATCTTCAATTGCCTGACTCGCGTTTTTCATTTGGTGATCTGGATACCGTTCTTGGCAGTTACCAAGTGTTACGCTTTCTGCCGATCTGTTACAGAAGTTTGCATGAGTTACAGAGGCAGGAGGCTTATGTTCGGCACACAACAAACACAAAGACGCCGGATAGCAGACCAAAGGGTACTCGCCATCGGGTCAGTGGTTCTGGCATTGCTGTCTGCTCCAGCGACGGCTGCGGCCGGGCTTGACGACGAGCTCGAGCGCCTGAGTGCCGAGGTCGCCAGTCATTCCGAGCGCGTATTCGCGCTCGAACAGAAGGTCCTTCATCCAGCCAATACGCGGCTGGCAGTTTTTCTGACACTTCAAAGCCGGGATGCCCTCGACCTTGATTCCGTTGAGCTGTTCGTTAATGGCAAGCCTGTGGCTTCCCACCTGTATTCCGATAGAGAGCGGGCATCGCTTGAGCGCGGCGGCATCCAGCAGTTGTTCACCGGGAACCTGGAAAACGGCGAGCATGAGTTGAAAACGGTGATTACTGCCCGCTCTGCCGATGATGATTTCGTACGGCGGGAATCCACCCATCGGTTCAGAAAACGCCCCGGTGTGCTCCGTCTGCAGATGAGCTTGGAAGCACGGGCGCCCGATTACGAACCTCGGGTTTCGTTCATGGAATGGGAGTAGGGCGCCATGATGTTCCGGGTCCTGCTGTTTGTGTTGCCTTTGACAGTTTCCGGTTTTTCCGTGGCGGCCACTCCGGCAATGCCGGACGCCGTCCTTTCTGGTCTCAAGCAATTCCGGCAAGCCGGAGAAGTCGGCGTGGATCTTGGGGATGGACGACAGCAAGCACTCTATGAAGATGCTGAGAAGGCACGAACCGCGGGCCGTACTGATGAGGCCGGGCGAATCCTGGCCGGTATGAAAGAAGGCTACTGGGCGGCTCTGGGTTACCTCAATCTTGCCAGCGATTACGCGAAAACCGATCTCAACCCCGCCAGGGCGCTGGTTGCGCTGCGGGTGGCGTTAGCCATGTCGGACGGTGATGCCAATTCCGAGCGCAGCCAGCACCTGAAGAATAATCTGCTGGTCCGCGCGGGCTACCTTGCCTACCAGCACGGCGAGTTCGATAAAGCCATCAGCTTTCTGGAGAAGGTCGATCTCGATAGTTTCAACACGCCAAGGGCCCTTTACCTCCATGGTCTGGCCCTGGCAGAAAAGGGCAATCACCGGGCCGCCATGCAGAGCTGGCATCGGGCCAGGAAATATCCCCTGGCATACCCCGGGGTTGCCGACGCCTGGATTGGCATGGGGCGCGGCTACGATCTTTCCGGCTATCTCGGGCAGGCCGGAGAAGCCTACCTTGCCGCTAACGCTGCATTCGAGAGTGAACGGGTGACCCTTCGCAAACTGGCCGGAAAGATTCGGGAACAGGGGGCCTATAAAACCCTGGTGGACGATGCCCGGGAAACCGGGGTCGACTGGTTTCTGGCCGACAGCCGCACACTGACCCAGCCGCGGATGGCCTATCTTCTTGGCTTCATGGAGGACCCTGACGTCCAGAGGGCTGCAGGGCGAGTGGCAGCCCTTCGTTCGATGGCGGTAAAACTTGAACGCCATGATCACGATCTTGAGGTGTTTCAGGGTGCTCTGAGAGAACAGCTGGTCGGCATCCATCAGCAGGAATCCAGGCAAAGCACCGCTGATCTTAATGCGCGGGGGGAAGAGCTCGGTGCACGGCTGCAGCGCCTCGCGGATAGCGCCGGGCCCGGCCAGCAACCTCGCATCCAGGCTCTTCGGAAAACCCTCTCGGATGCCCAGACCCGATTGAGTCAGGTCCGGAGCAAGGCATCGGGGCAACCGGAGATCCTGGAACGGTTACGTCGCTCTGCCGCTGCGCTGACAGAGCGCAACGAAATGCTGTTGTTGTCTGTTCGTCAGTTGCTTGAAACATCTGAAACGGCGTTGGACGAACTGGCTCTCGACTATGTCGAAGCCAGGGACCAGCAGATGGCCTTCGCTCTGGACAAAACCGAACAGCAGATTGCTCACCTTTATGAATATCTCGCCCTTCAGAACCTGGAGGAGACCCAACCATGATCCGGCCGTTTCAGAGCCTCTGCCTTTCCTTACTGCTGGTAGCGCCGGCTGTGGCCCAGGAATCTTTTCGTGTGGAACTGGGCCGGGACGGCGAGACCATCGGGGATATGCGTCCGGTGTTCCTGACCTTTGAAAGCCGGCCGATGCCGGCAATCTCGCCTTCGGAAGTTGCTCGTCGTTACCATCGCCTTTTCCAGACCTCGGACGAGCCAGAGGTCCGGATTGATGCCCTTAACCGCCTCAGCAATATCCGGGACCGTTCAGGTGAAGACATAGGGTTTTCTCCGGCTGAAGAGGAAAGGGTCTATAGCGAAGCGATCAGCAGCTACGAGTCCATTCTGGCGCGCGGCTCCTATGGTGGGCGGCTGGATGAACTGCTTTACCAGATGGCCAAGGCCCATGCCCTTACAGGACAGCAGGATGCGTCGATCCAGAGGCTGAAACAGCTGGTCGGGCTCTATCCTGATTCCTCTCTGGTACCGGAGGCCCGGTTCCGGTTGGCGGAATCCGCCTTTGCAGCTGGCCATTATGCTGAGGCAGAAACCGGCTACCGGCAATTGATTGAATCCGGCGACAGCAAAGAGTTCAGCACCAAGGCCAGATACATGCTTGGCTGGAGCCAGTTCAAAAAGGGCCCGTCTGCATGGAACAGGGCCGCAGCCACCTTTGTCGAGGTTCTGGACGAGTTTCTGCCGCAGGAACAGAGTCTTGAGTCGGTCAGTGAATCCGTTGTGGACACCATCGATGATACCTTCAGGGTGCTGGCATTGATGGCAGCCCGAAAAGGTGGGCCGGACACCCTCATTGCGTGGCTGGACAAGGACCAGCCGCGCCCCTGGGAACACCTGTTGTTTGACCGGCTCGCGGACTACTACGCCATCCAGGGAGAGACCAGCGCCAGTGTTGCCGCTAACCGGGCGTTCATCGAGTATTCCCCCAATCACCGTTCCGTTCCCGCCTTTCGGTTGCAGGTGGTGGATGTCTGGCAAGCGGCGGGTGACGCGGACCGGGTTCGTACGGCCCGAGCCCGATTCGTCGACAGCTATAGCGTGGATTCCGCCTTCGCCAAGCTGAATGGGGGCCAGCAGGACAAGTGGCGGAGCTTCAGCAGACGGCTGGCGGACTATCACTATGATTTGGGCGCCCGCTCGGCGGAACAGGGGCAGGTGGCAAACTCTGAGTCTGCCTTTGCACAGGCCGCCACTTACTATGAAGGACTGGCGCCCCGGGTCGGCCAGAGCGGCGAGGTCTTGCGACTTGCCGGGGATGCCCGACTGCAGGCCGGGCATTTTCCGAGAGCGCTGGATAACTTTCGCAAGGCTGCCTACGAAGCACCCGGTTACAGTGAGGCGGCTGATGCTGCCTGGGCCGCCGTCACCCTGTTGAGAGACGGCGTCGACCAGCAGAACGGGGCTGCCGAATTCAGACCCGGGCTGCAGGATCTTTCAGTCGAAGCCAATCGTTTTAACGAGCGATTCGCGGGTGATAACAGGGGTTCCGGCCTGATGGCGGATCTGGCTGCCCGCTGGCTTGCTGCCGGCAACCATGAGCGGGGATTACACTATGCTTCGCTGGTTCTTACCGCCCTAGGGGCATCGCCGGCAGAGCGATACGCGACCTGGCAGGTGACGGCCCGGATCCGCCAGAAAGAAGGTGATTTCGGACTGGCGGAACGGGCCTGGAATCAGGCGCTGGATCTTGCCGAGAGCGATCAGCTCAAGGATGTGACCGGCGACCAGTTGGCGGCCATTCGCAGGCAACTGGCGACCGCTGTTTATCGCCAGGGGGAAGTGGGTGCATCCCAGGGCAAGCTTGGAGAGGCTGTGGGGCATTTCCGGCGGGTTGATTCAGTGTTACCTGGCTCGGAAATAGCCATCCGGGCCCGTTACGACGCCGCCAATACCTTGCTCAGGGCATCAGACTGGACAGCCGCTGTTGTCGACCTGCAGGAGTTCCGTATCGACCACCCGCAACATGAGCTGACTGCGGGTATCAGTGAAAAGCTGGTACACGCCTGGATTCAGTCCGATAAACCCACCCAGGCAGCATCCGAATTGCTGCAGGCCGCTGAAAATCATGCCAACCCCTGGCAATTGCGGCTGCGGGCTGCGGAATTGCTGAATGAGGCGGGCAATGTAGCGGAACGGAATGCCCTGTACAGGGACTATCTCGCTACCGTCCCGAAGGCTGGCGACGGATCGGAACATGAGCGGCTCCAGACCTTTCGTTATCGCCTGGTAGAAACCGGTGACGATCCGGATTACTGGCGGGAAGCACTGGTCCGGTCAGAGCTGGACAGCGCCTGGCACAGTGCCGACACCCTTGAGTGGGCATCCCGGTCTTCTCTGGTGCTTGGCGCCCGTGCGGCTGCCGCGTTTACCAGCATCAGCCTGAGTCAGCCTCTGGAGCACTCTCTCGCGCGCAAGCAGAAGGCATTGGAAACTGCTCGACAGCGATTCCTGGATGCCGAAGCTCTCGGCGGGGAGCGCGTTCTGTCTGAGTCGTTGTTCCGCCGCGCGGAGCTCTACCGGGGCCTGGCCAAAGACCTGATGACATCCGCAGTACCTTCGGACCTGAATGAGCTTGAGGCCATGCAGTACCAGATGCTGCTTGAAGAAGAGGCGTATCCCTTCGAAGAGAAGGCCATTCAACTGCACACTGAAAACCACCGCCGGATTACATCAGAGGGCTATGACGCCTGGATAGGTCGCAGCCTTGGCGTTCTTGCGGAACTACACCCGGGACGTTACGAGCGGAGTGTCAAGTGGCTCAGCTGGAACATGGAGTCTAACGATGGGGTGTAATCCGTTGCGTAAGGCAGGGCTGTGTTGGGCATTCCTGCTGCTGGTGTTTCTCGCCGGTTGTGCCGGTCAGGAAGTCCGGCAGCCAGAGGAGCCGGTCAAAGCCGATCCGGAAATGGCGGCAAGCTTTGAAAAGGAAGGGCGCAAGGCCTTCGAGGAAGGTCGCAAAGGTGCGGCCGTGGACGCCTGGCAGAAAGCCGTGGAATTGGACCCGACCAATGCGGTTACCGTGAACAATCTGGCGCTGGTCCTGAAGGATCAGTACCGGTTCGCCGAAGCCGTCAAATTGCTGGAAACAGGCATTGCCCACTCACCGGATGTGGCGGAGCTGCACTTCAATCTGGCGGTGATTGCTGAGCTCTATCTGCTGGATCTGAAAACAGCCCTCACGCACTACAACCGTTACCGGGAACTGACGAAAGCAGACGACCAGGAGGTGGCCGGGTGGATTGCGGACCTGGAAAGGAGGCTGGAATAAATGGTTGGTAGCCGGAAAACCTCTAAAAACCTCTTTACTGCGCTCCTGTTGTCCGGCCTTCAGGTGCTGTTCCTCAACCAGGCGCAGGCGGATCAGGATGACACTGTCAGGCTCAGTGTTGAGGGCCTGTCTGCAAGTCTTGGCGAAGACGAGCCCCGGGTACTTTACATATTGCCTTGGCAGGCGCCGAGCCTGCCAAGACGGCCAAGGGCAGATCTCAATGACGAGGCGCCGGAACTGGTCCGTCCGGCTGATCCGGTCGCCCTGGAGCGGCACCGTCTGTTTCGCGAAAACCTCAACCCTATGATCCTGAGTCCCCTCGGAGACTCAGCAGTGACTGCGCAATAATAACGGGAGAACAATAATGCTGGACACCATCGTACGTTTTTTCCAGGAAGGCGGGCCCTTCATGTACCCCATTGCCATCGTATTGGCGTTGGGGCTGGCCATCACTCTTGAGCGGTTCTTTTATCTGTCGGCGGTGCGGCGGCGTAACCGGGTTGCCTTTGAGCGCGGCATCCTTCCGCTGCTGAGAAAACGGGATTATCAGCGGGCCATGAAAGCTGCCACCAACTCCGACAGTGCCATTGCCTCGATCATGGGGGCCGGTATTGGCCGGTTGCTCAGCAACAGCCGGCGAGAGGATATCGAGTACGCCATGGAAGAGGGCCTGATGGAAGTGCTGCCGCGCCTGGAAAAACGCACCCAGTACCTGGCGACCCTGGCCAATATCGCTACGCTGCTCGGCCTTTTGGGAACCATTATCGGTCTTATTGCGGCGTTTACCGCCGTGGCGGCGGCCGATCCTTCCCAGAAAGCCAGCCTGCTCTCAGAAAGTATTTCCGTGGCCATGAACACCACGGCCTTTGGCCTGATGTCGGCGATCCCGTTGCTTATGTTCCATGCGGTGCTCCAAACCCGCACCAACGAGATTGTCGACAGTTTCGAAATGGCCGGGGTGAAGTTGCTGAACATTGTGTCTGAACCATGAGACGCCGTCACCGCAGGTTAACTAGTTCGCCGGAGCTGGATATCACCGCCTTTCTCAATCTCATGATTGTGCTGGTACCCGTCCTGTTGCTTGGCATGGTGTTCAGCCAGGTCCGGATGATCGAGCTGAACTTTCCGGGTATGGAATCCGGGCAGGCGCCGGAGCCTGAGGAATTCCGGCTCGTGGTTACTTTGATTCCGCAAGGTATCGAGATCGCCGACAGTGACCGCGGTCTGATCCGGGTGCTGCCCGTGGGCCAGGAGGGGCAGGATTTTGCGAACCTTCGTCAGGTACTTCGGCAGATAAAAACCCGTGTGCCGGATAAAACCGACGTGGTGTTGGAAGTCGGACCGGACGTCGATTACCAGACGCTGGTCACGGCCATGGATACCGTCCGCTCTTATCCGGCCGTGGTTGCGGCCAGCGTGGTTGAGGGGGAGCTGTTTCCTGATGTCTCTCTGATGGATGCGCCTGAGGACAGACAGCTTGCCGTAAACGCCAGTGCCGAATCAGGGGAGGGCGCATGAGAACGTCCCGAAAGGCGAAAAGAATTCGTCGGCATTACGGCCGGATGCACAAGCCCGGGGGCCTGAACCTGGTGTCGCTGATGGACATCTTCACCATCCTGGTGTTTTTCCTGATGGTGAATTCCTCGGATGTGAAGGTGATGCAGAACACTGCAGACGTGCCTTTGCCAAATTCCACGGCTCAACAGGAGGCGGTTGAGAGCCTGACAGTTCAGGTAACGGGCAATGCCATTCTGGTCCAGGGGAGCGAAGTGGCTAGACTGGATGGCATTGAGACCAGTGACACCTTTATCGCCGGTCTGTCGGAAGAACTTACCTGGCGCCGCAACCGCTGGTCTGAAATTCCCGAGGAGGGGCTCGAGGTAACCATAATGGCGGGTCGGGATACCGATTACCGATTGCTTCGCAAGGTCATGCAGACCTGTGTTGATGAACAATATCGACAGGTGCGCCTCGCTGTGGAAGGGGAGGTCCGCAATGGCTGAGAACGGATATTCCCCAACAGAGCGTTCGGGGCTGCCATGGAGTCGTGATCTCAACGAGAGTCGAAGATTTACGGGTATTGTATTGTTGATGCTGGCGCTGTTTTTGCCGCCGGCGTTCCTGATCCCGATGCTGGATGTACCGGAGGTTGAGCGCAGTCAGGCCGAGAAGGTTCCTCCCCGGCTGGCGCGGCTGGTGGAGAAGCCGAAACCGTTGGTCACACCGGAACCCGCCCAGCCCGAGCCAGAACCTGAGCCAGAGCCGGAAGTGAAGAAAGAGAAACCAAGGCAGCCGGAACCGAAAGTGGCCAAGGTTGAACCCGACCCTGCGCCTGCCCCGAAACCAGAACCCGAACCTAAGGCCGTATCCGAGCCGAAGCAGACCACCGAGCAGGCCCGGGAAAAAGCGTCCCGTTCCGGTCTGTTGGCTATGAGAGACAAGCTGGCTTCACTCAGGGCGCCCGAACCCACACCAGCCCGTGAGTTTGCGGTCAATACCCAGCCGGCAGCGGCCGAAGCAACGAAATCGCCCAGGGATTCTCAGCAAGTCCTCAGTGGAAGCGGTGGTGTTGAAGATGCTCCGGCGCCGGAAACCACCGTCGCTGTGGCTGAGCATGAGGTCAGAACGGTTGATGTTCCCGAGGAGGAATCCCGAGAAGTGGCCGCCAAGCCGGCAAAGGCCGAACCATCGGTTGGCGAGCGGGCAATGAGTAATATCCGGCAAGTATTCGATGCCCAGAAAACGGCGCTCTATTCCATGTACCGGCGGGAGCTGCGGCAGGACCCGACCCTCGAGGGCAAGGTGTTGTTGGAGCTGGTCATAGAGCCGGATGGCTCGGTGTCCGCCTGTGAGGTGGTCAGCTCAGAGCTCCAGCACCCCACGCTGGAACAGCGGATTGCCATGCGGGTGCGGCTGTTCAATTTCGGGGCTGACAATGTTGAGGCCCGGAAGGTCAGATTTCCGATTGACTTCCTGCCCGGCTGATAAGGCAATCGGGCAGCCAGCGGGGGGACTGCCCGATACGGGGAGCTCAGTTCTCGATGGTGATTTTCGGCAACCGGGGTTTGTGCAGCGACACTTTCTCTGATGGTGCGATGACCTTCGCTTCCCCAATGACCACCTTCTGATCGTTCTGATTGCGTACGTCGCACTCGACAACGACACGGCCTTTCGGTTCCTTGCGCAGGATTTTCAACTGAACGGTGAGAGTGTCGTCCAGTTTCACCGGACGCTTGAAGGACAGGCTCTGGTCAAGGTAGATGGTACCGGGGCCGGGCATTACGGTTGCCAGCGCCGCCGAGATCAGGGAGCCGCTCCACATACCATGGGCAATTCGCTCCTTGAACATGGAGCCGGCTGCAAATTCGGAGTCCAGGTGTACCGGGTTTACATCACCGGAGACCGCTGCAAACAGCACCAGTTCGTCCTCGGTGAGGGTGCGCGTAAAGGTGGCGGTGTCGCCCTCGTTCAGCTCGTCGTAGGTGATATTTTCCAGGGTATCAAGGGTATCGCTCATCGCGTGCTCCGCACTGTTGTCATTTGAGTACAGGTGTTCGGGTAAGAGTCTCGAAAACTACCTCATCGGTTACAAAACTGCTATTCTCTCCCCACTTTTTTGAGGCTGATACTTTTGTAGGGTTGATTTTTTGAACAACCTGACATTGGTAAATCATTACAATCAAAAGCGCCAAACAGGAGATGGTGATGGATTTTGAGCAGTTCTATCAGGATAAATACCCCGCCGGCGTGCCCCGCGAGGTCGACCTGAACAAGTACAAAAGCATGGTGGATGTGTTCGAGCAGTCAGTGAAAAAATATGCTGATCGTCCCGCATTCAGTGCTGTTGGCGCAACTCTCACTTACCGTGACCTCGACACCCAGAGCCGCAACTTTGCAGCGTGGCTCCAGAACAAGACAGATCTGAAGCCTGGCGACCGTATCGCTGTGCAAATGCCTAACGTCAGTCAGTACCCGGTTGTTGTGTTTGGCGCCATGCGGGCTGGCCTGATTGTGGTGAATACCAACCCGCTTTATACCACGCGGGAGATGGAGCACCAGTTCAACGATTCAGGCGCCAAGGCCCTGGTGGTTCTTGCCAACATGGCCGAGAACGCCGAGAAGGTGCTGCCACATACCGGCATTGAGCACGTGATTGTTACCGAAATCGCGGACATGCATTCGCCGATCAAGCGCACCCTGATGAATGCCGTGGTCAAGCACGTCAAGAAGATGGTGCCGCCGTTCAATATCCCCCAGGCGCACAAGCTTCCGGCAGTCCTCAGTGCAGGCGCCCGTGAGAAATTCACCCCCGTAGAGTGCAAGCAGGACGACATTGCCGTGCTCCAGTACACCGGTGGTACCACTGGTGTGGCGAAAGGCGCAATGCTCACCCACGGTAACCTGGTAGCCAACCTGCTGCAGACCCGCCCGATGATGGAAGACATGGTGGTTGAGGGACAGGAAGTGGTGATTGCGCCCCTGCCGCTCTACCACATTTATTCCTTTACCCTGAACTGCGGCATCATGCTCGAGGCCGGCGCCCACAACGTGCTGATTCCGAACCCGCGGGATATTCCGGGCTTCGTGAAGGAACTGAAGAACCACAAGTTCACCGCCTTCCTCGGCCTGAACACCCTGTTTGTTGCGCTTTGCAACAACGAAGAATTCCAGGATTTGGACTTCAGCAGTCTGAAGCTGACATCGTCCGGCGGTATGGCGCTGACCAGCGACACCGCCAAAATGTGGGAGCGGGTCACCGGTTGTGAAATTTGCGAAGGCTTCGGGATGACCGAAACTTCACCGGTGGTCACATTTAATCCGCATAGCGCCATTCAGATTGGCACCATTGGTCTGCCGATTCCGTCCACGCAGGTCATAACCATCGATGAAGAGGGCAATGAGACGCCCCTGGGCGAGCCTGGCGAGCTGTGTGTGAAAGGCCCGCAGGTCATGCGCGGTTACTGGCAGCGCCCGGAAGATACCCAGAAATCCTTCACCGAGGACGGCTACCTGCGTACCGGTGATATCGCCCTGATCCAGGAAGATGGCTACATCCGCATCGTCGATCGGAAGAAAGACATGATCATCGTTTCGGGTTTCAACGTATTCCCGAACGAGATTGAGGATGTGGTAAGCAGCCATCCGAAGGTGGTCGAGTGTGCCGCCGTTGGCGTACCCGATAGCAAGAGTGGCGAGGCGGTCAAGGTTTACCTGGTGCCCGCGGCTGAAGGCGTGACAGAAAACGAACTCAAGGAATTCTGTCGCGAGCGGCTCACCGCCTACAAGGTACCCAAGCAGTTTGAGTTCCGTGACGAACTGCCCAAGACCAACGTAGGCAAAATTCTGCGCCGTGAACTGCGGGACGAGGCGAACAACAAGTAAGCCTGTCTGGCAGTTGATCAAGGAAAACCCTGCTTCGGCGGGGTTTTTCCGTTTTTAAGAAGCCGACTTTCCCGATAGACTGTCGCCCAATCGAATCCGAGTGAGCGCTATTCCGGCAATTCAATGACAGACACCCGTTCCGAAACTCCGAGCACACCGACACCCAAACCCGATGGCGAAGCGGCCGTCAAAGCGATGATGGAGCAGCTGGATGCCTGCAATCAGCAGGAAGCCGCCCGCATCGTGAAAACCGTTGCCCGTACCAAGGGAAAGCCGGGCCAGAAGGACCTGGAGAAAATGGCGAATTGGCTGGAACGAGGGCTGGAAAAGGTTCAGCAACGTCATGCCCTGCATAAGCCAGCCAGCTTCCCGGAGGGCTTGCCGGTTTCCGAACGGGTTGACGACATCCGGGAGGCCATCGAAAACCACCAGGTGGTGATCATTGCCGGCGAAACCGGTTCCGGTAAGACCACACAGATCCCGAAAATCTGCATGAACAGTGGCCGGGGTATCCGGGGCCTGATTGGTCATACCCAGCCCCGTCGTATCGCTGCACGCAGTGTGGCGGCCCGGATTGCCGAGGAAATCGGGGAGCAGACCGGCCAGCAGATCGGGTATCAGGTCCGTTTTACCGACAACACCTCGGAGCAGTCCCGGGTGAAGGTGATGACCGACGGTATCCTGCTGGCCGAGGTTCAGCACGACCGGTTTCTCGACCGCTACGATACGATCATCATCGATGAAGCCCACGAGCGCAGTCTCAACATCGATTTCTTGCTCGGCTATCTTCGGCAGCTCTTGCCCAAACGCCCGGATCTGAAGGTTATCATTACCTCGGCAACCATCGAGGTTGAACGATTCAGCGAATTCTTCGACAAGGCGCCGGTGATTGAGGTGAGTGGCCGCACCTATCCGGTGGATGTGCGTTACCGGCCGCTGACCGGCGATGAAGACGATCGGGACCAGGGCTGGACGGACGGCGTTCTCGGCGCCCTGGATGAAATCGAGCAGCACGAACGCATCGAGAAACAGCCACCGGGGGATGTGCTGGTGTTCCTGCCCGGGGAGCGGGAGATCCGCAATCTCAGCAAGGTTCTGCGCCATGTGGACCTGCGGCACACCGAAGTGTTGCCGCTTTATTCCCGGTTGAGCAATGCCGAGCAGAACCGGGTGTTCCAGTCCCACAAGGGCCGACGGATCGTGCTTTCCACGAACGTGGCGGAAACCTCGCTAACGGTGCCGGGCATCCGCTACGTGATCGATACCGGGGTTGCCCGGATCAGTCGTTACAGCGTGCGCTCGAAGATCCAGCGCTTACCGGTGGAACCCATTTCCCAGGCCAGCGCCAACCAGCGGGCAGGACGTTGTGGCCGGGTGGCCCCGGGTATCTGTTTCCGGCTGTACGATGAGACGGATTTTATCAACCGCCCGGAATACACCGATCCGGAAATACTGCGCACCAACTTGGCGTCGGTCATTCTACAAATGGCGACGTCGGGGCTTGGTGAAATTCGGCAGTTCCCGTTCCTGGAGGCGCCGGATAAGCGTCAGGTCAACGACGGCTACAAGCTGCTGGAAGAATTGGGTGCAGTGGATGACAAGCGCCGGGTTACCCGGCTTGGTCGAACCATGTCGCGGCTGCCCCTCGATCCACGCCTGGCCAGGATGCTGGTCACCGCGGCGGAGCTTGGCAGTCTGGCGGAAACCTTGGTCATCATTGCCGGGTTGAGTATTCAGGACCCGCGGGAGCGGCCCCAGGACAAACAGCAGGCTGCGGATCAGGCCCACGCACCGTTCAATGACAAGGAATCGGATTTCGTCACCCTGCTGAACGTGTGGAATTTCTATGAAGAACAACGCCAGGAAATGTCCCAGAATCAGCTCAAGAAGGTCTGCCAGAAGAGCTTCCTGAGCTGGATGCGAATGCGGGAATGGCGTGATATCCATCGCCAGCTGACGTTGATCTGTCGTGAACAGAAGCTGGCGGTCAACAAGGATGCCGCCAGTTACGAAGCGCTGCACAAGGCGATACTGGCCGGTCTTCTGGGCCAGGTAGCCGTGAAGGTAGAAAAGAAGGAATACCTGGCGACACGGAACCGGAAGGTGCTGATCTTTCCCGGCTCCAAGGTAGCCAAGACCGGTCCGAAATGGATCGTTGCCACCGAGATTGTGGAGACCAGTCGGGTATTTGCCCGGGTGGTGGCGTCCATTCAACCGGAATGGATTGAGCCTCTCGCCGGTCATATCGTCAAACACCATTATTTTGAGCCCCATTGGGAGCAGAAGCGGTCCCAGGTGATGGGCTACGAAAAGGTCACCCTTTACGGGCTGGATATTGTCGCCAACCGTCGTATTCCCTACGCCAAAGTGGATCCGGCGGAATGTCGGAATCTGTTTATCCGGCGAGCGCTGGTGGAGGGGGATTATCGGTCAAAGGCGCCCTTTATAGCCCGTAACCGGGAGATGCTCGACACGGTTGAGAATCTTGAGAAGAAGACCCGGCGGCGTGATCTGCTCGTTGACGATGAAGTGCTCGTGGCCTTCTACGATGAACGTTTGCCTGCAGACATCATCAGTGGCCGGCATTTCGAGACCTGGTGGAAGGGGCTCTCAGCGGAGCAACTGAAAGAACTGGAGCTCACCGAAGCCGACATTCTCCAGCGGCCGGTGGATGCCCAGGCCGCGGACCTGTACCCCGATTATCTGGAGTGGCAGGGTGTTCGCTACCCGCTGAGCTACGAGTTCGAACCCACCAGTGAAAAAGACGGCGTCACGCTGCAGGTTCCCCTGATGGCCCTCAAACAGATTCCGTCTCGTCGTCTGGAATGGCTGGTGCCGGGATTGTTGAGAGAGAAATGCATTGCCCTGGTGAAGTCTCTGCCCAAGGCGTTGCGCCGTAACTTTGTGCCTGTGCCTGATTTTGTGGACGCAGCCCTTGAGAACCTGCAGCCGTCCAACGAACCGTTAACGCTTCAACTGGGCGAGCAGTTGCGACGAATGACCGGCGTACAGATTGATCCAGAGGCCTGGTCGGAATCGGAGTTACCAAAGCACCTCCGGATGAATCTGCGGGTCATGGGCGACGGGGGGCGCACCATCGCAGAGAGTCGCGACACGTCTGACCTGCAGCACCAACTTGAGGGGCAGGCCGAGCAGGCGCTTGAGTCGGCGACAAAAGATGATTCGGCGGCGGAGCCGAGCGGCGAGTACACCGAATGGCGGTTCGGAGCATTGCCCGAACAGGTCCAGACGGAAAAGGGCGGCATGCAGGTGACCGTCTATCCCGCGCTGGAAGATCTGGGCAAGCAAGTGCGCCAGATACGCTGTCTGGACCGGCTGACTGCTGAAGATACCACCCGGAAGGCAATCGCCCGGCTGATTCTTAACCGGTTCGGCAGGACGCTCGATGACCTGGAGCGGAAACTTCCGCGTTTCAAGCAGTCTGCTTTGATGTTTGCTCCTGTCGGCCAGTCGAAAGTCTTGCTGGATGATCTGTTGCTGGCAACGGCCATGCAGCACTTTCTCGCGGAGGGTGTTCCGAGGACAGCAGAGGACTTCGACCGTGTGTTTGACGCTCACCGGGGCGACTTCATCCCGTCTCTGGAGCAGGCAGACGAGCGGTTGTATCAGGCGATGTCCGGTTATCAGAAAGTGGCGAAGCAGTTGAAAGGCAAAATCAATCTCGCCCTGGCCAACAGCATGGCCGATCTTAAATTTCAGCTACAGAACCTTGTCTATCCCGGATTTCTGGTGGAAACACCGCCTGAGTGGCTGGCGGAATTCGGGCGTTACTTCGAGGCGGCGCTGATTCGTCTTGAAAAGATGCCTCGGGAAATGGGCCGGGAGCGGGAGTTTCTTCACACTATCGAGCCGCTCTGGTCCCGCTACGCGGTAAAGCGGGACGAACAGCAGCGGCAGGGGATTCGGGATCCTGAATTGGTGTTGTACCGGTGGATGCTCGAGGAGTTCCGGGTGTCGTTCTTTGCCCAGCAATTGGGCACGGTGATGACCGTGTCGGTGAAACGTCTGGACCGGCAGTGGGAAAAGACCAGAGTCTGAGGAAGGCAGGCTGCACCAATCCGGTGCTACTGACTGATAGCCGACGGGCAAAACCCCGATACTGTGTTAGTATTTCTGGCAGTAGGTCAATGAACGAATCAGACGGGACGCCAGTCATCCCGTTTTCACAATCATGACGTGGGGTTAGCGTGATTAAAGCCGTTATTAGCGGGACCGGTCTCTACACACCGCCAGCAACCATTGATAATGACGAACTGGTCGAAGCCTTCAACCAGTACGTTGAACTGTTCAACGCGGAGAACGCAGACGCCATCGCCAATGGCGATGTGACGCCGCTGCAGCCATCGTCCTCCTCGTTTATCGAGAAAGCGTCCGGCATCAAGCGCCGCCATGTCATCGACAAGGATGGCATTCTCGATCCCAAACGCATGAAGCCCTTTATCCCCGATCGCAGCAACGAGGAGCCCTCGGTGCAATGCGAAATGGCTGTGACTGCTTGCCGTGAGGCCCTCGAGCAGGCGGGTAAGTCGACACAGGATGTCGATGCCGTGATCGTTGCCTGTTCCAACCTGCAACGGGCCTATCCGGCAGTTTCTATCGAAGTTCAGGAAGCGCTCGGTATCGACGGGTTTGCCTACGATATGAACGTGGCGTGCAGCTCCGCTACGTTCGGCCTTCAGGCGGCTGTCAATTCTGTCGAGAACGGCACTGCCCGTTCTGTTCTGGTCGTCAGCCCGGAAATCTGTTCCGGCCATCTGAACTTCCGGGACCGGGACAGTCACTTCATCTTTGGTGACGCCTGCACAGCCATTTTGGTAGAGCGCGAAGAAGATACCCGTGAGGGGCAGGGGTTCGAGATTCTCGGTACCAGCCTGAAAACCAAGTTTTCCAATAACATCCGGAACAATTTCGGGTTTCTGAACCGTGCCGATGATTCCGGTGTTGGTAAACCCGACAAGCTCTTCGTTCAACAGGGTCGCAAGGTGTTCAAGGAGGTGTCGCCGCTGGTTGCCGAGACCATCCAGAAACAGCTGGAAAGCCTGTCTCTGGCGCCGGATGATCTCCGTCGCATGTGGTTGCACCAGGCTAACCTGAATATGAATCAGCTGATTGCCCGCAAGGTGCTGGGTCGCGATGCCACTGAGGAAGAGGCACCGGTGATTCTGGATGAGTACGCCAATACCAGCTCCGCCGGTTCGATCATCGCCTTCCACAAGCACAAGGATGACTTTGTCAGTGGCGATCTCGGGGTAATCTGTTCGTTCGGGGCAGGTTATTCCATCGGCAGCGTGGTGGTACGCCGCCGGTAGGAGTCTTCCGGTTCAGGTCGTTGCCAGGGCCCGGAGGGTGTCTGGCAGCGGGGCCGAGGAACGTGTTTCCCGGTCGAACCACACGATTTTCGCATAGCCTTCCGCATAAACAGCGCCGGTTTCGACATCTGTCAGCAAATGATAGGTGTCGAGGCTGGTGTTACCCGCCTTGTCGGCGTATGTTTTCACCTCAACCGTTGCCGGGTGGTTCAATTCCTTTAGAAAGGTGGCACTGGTCTTTATAATAACCGGGCCGGTCGGTTCTTCGGGGCCGCCCAGCTCCAGTGAGGCCAGCCATACAATGCGCGCTTCCTCAAAAAATCGGAAGTAGACTGTATTGTTGGCATGGCCGTATGCATCCATGTCTCCCCAGCGGAGCGGCATGGTAATCGTGCTTACAAGATTTCCCGGTACTGACATCGGTTTCTCCGGAACAACGGTTTAATAATAAAAAAAGTAGCGCCGGTATTTTCGACGAATTGAAACGAATTAAACAACCCAAGAGCAGATGATGAAACACATTTTTATCCGGCGCCGGCTGTTTACGCTCACCATGTTGGTGTCCCTGGCCATATTCCTGCCAGTGGGCCAGGCTTTCGCCCAGAATATGCAGCAGCCCGCTCCCGAAGGGTCTGTTCCGGTTGACCCGAAAGATCCCTGGGAAAACTGGAACCGCAAGGTATATACCTTCAACGAGACCATCGACCGCTGGTTCCTGAAGCCGGTAGCGCAGGCCTACAGGACGTTTACCCCGCAGATTGTTGACCGTGGTATTACCAACTTTTTCAATAACCTGACTGAGCTCCGGAACTTCACCAACAGTGTGCTGCAGTTGAAAGGGGAGTCTGCGGTGGTGGCTGTCGGCCGCTTTACCTACAACACCACCTTCGGCCTGGGCGGTCTGATTGATGTGGCAACCGCCTTTGATCTCCCGGAGCGGCCCGAGGACTTTGGCCAGACCCTGGGATACTGGGGCGCGGGATCCGGGCCCTACCTTATGCTGCCGTTTCTCGGCCCGTCCACGCCGAGGCACTTTACCGGGTTTGCAACTGACGGCTTTGCGCTGCCATCAGCGTGGGATACTGTGGACAGTCCGGAAGTTTATTACGCTCGGGCCGTGCAGGTAGTTGATAAGCGCGCGGATTTGATTCCCGCGGAAAGCTTCATATCCGGCGACAGCTACGTATTTGTCCGAAACGCGTTCCTGCAGCGTCGGGAATTCCTGATCAATGATGGGAAAGTGGTCAACGATCCGTTTGCCAGCGGTGATGATGAGGATCTGATGCTCGATGATTTCTGAGCGTCATCGGGATTGATAGGAGGTCAGCGGTGCTGAAGGATCCAAGAATAGCCAAATTCCGGAAAATGCTGGCGGAGGCGCCGAACTACGAAGTCTGGAAGGCCGCAGCGTTGGAACTGGACTTTCTGGAAGGTAACGCCGAGTGGAAAGAGGATTTCGCCTCCGACCTTTATCACTATGAACTGATTTACGACCGCCTGAGCAACCTCAAACAGTATCGCCAGCAGAATGATGTTGAACGTCTGAAACGGGCTCTGCGGGAAGGACTGCACCACGATCTTGGGAATATGGGCAACCCGGTGCTCTACACGCGGTCGCGAGTTGGCACCAAACACCTGATCGAAGAATACATCACCCAGGTTTGCGAAGCGCTGGATTATCTCTGTGATCAACCGGTGCCCGGTTTTCCCGTTGCGGACAAGCTTCAGTTTTTCCGCGATACCCTTACCAGCTTTGGTCGACCCGCACTTTTGCTCAGCGGCGGTGCGACCCTTGGTGTGTTCCACTTTGGGGTAATAAAGGCCCTCTGGGAAAAGGGGCTTCTGCCTCAGGTCATTGCCGGCTCAAGTATTGGCGCCATTATCGCGGGTATTCTTGGTGTACACACGGACGCGGAAATTCCGGAGATGCTGGTGCCGGAAAACCATAATCTGAAAGCCTGGAAGTGGCGGGGCCTGCTCAGTGCGGTGCGCGGAGACGGGCTCATGGATCAGGAAGAGCTTCGAAAATGCCTGCGTGGGAATATCGGCGAATACACCTTTGAAGAGGCTTACCAGCGTACTGGCCGTTCGATCAATGTGAGTGTCTCACCGGTTCAGGCCCACCAGAAGGCCCGCCTGCTGTGCGGATACACCTCGCCTTACCTGATGGTCTGGAGTGCGGTGTTGGCCAGCGCCGCGGTTCCCGGTATTTTTCCGCCGGTTACCCTGATGAAAAAGGACATTCAGGGCAACACGCTACCCTATATGCCGCGCCTGAAGTTTGTGGATGGCTCGGTTGTCAGCGACCTCCCGATTGAACGTTTGATGCACCTGTACGACGTGAATTACACCATCGTGAGCCAGACCAATCCCCACGTGGTGCCGTTCCTGAGCCAGCGGGGACGGGATGAAAAGTTGTCTCTTGGCAACCTGCCCATGCACTTGCTGAAATCCGAAATCCAGTTTCATGGCCAGGGGGTGTTCGACTACCTGCGCAAACGCCTCAGGCCGGAACTTCTGCGGCAGATGTCCGGTCAGCTTTACACCATCATGGCCCAGCGCTATTCGGGAGACGTTACCATTGCGCCCTCATATTCGTTCAAGGATTACAGCAGGATGCTGGCAAATCCCGATCCGGCCTACGTGCGGCAGATGATTCTGGCCGGCGAACGGGCCACCTGGCCGAAGATCTCCATGATCCGTTCCCATGCCCGTATCTCGAAAACCCTGGAGCGGTGTGTCCGGCGGCTCAAGCAACAGAACCGGCGCACCGCCGAGCTCAGACTGATCAGCAACGCGGATTCCGGTACGTCCTGATATGTATTACGACTTTTTCGGCTTTCGCGAACCGCCGTTTTCCATTGCTCCAGACCCTCGTTACCTGTATCTGAGCGATCGCCACAAGGAGGCGCTGGCACACCTGATGTATGGGGTTCAGGGGCAGGGCGGCTTCATCGTGATCACCGGTGAAGTGGGAACCGGGAAAACAACGGTTTCCCGCTGCTTTATCGAGAACGTTCCGGATAACGTAGATATCGCGCTGATCCTTAACCCAAGGCTCTCTGCGCGGGAATTGCTGTCCTCCATCTGCGATGAGCTGGAAATACCCCACGAGATCAGTGCCACCATCAAGGAACTGGTGGATCTGATTAACCAGGACTTGCTCAAGGCCCATGCGGCCGGGCGACACAAGGTTCTGATGATCGATGAGGCCCAGAATCTGTCGGCCGAGGTACTGGAACAGCTGCGGCTTCTGACCAACCTGGAAACGGCAGAGAAAAAACTGCTGCAGATTGTTTTGCTGGGCCAGCCCGAATTGCAGGAAATGCTGGCGCTTCCGGAGCTGCGCCAACTGAACCAGCGCGTAACCGCGCGGTACCATCTGGATGCCATCGGCCGGGAAGAATTGCCCGCCTACCTTCGCTACCGGCTCAGCGTCGCCGGTATGCGAGGCGATATTTTCTCGCAGCGGGCGGTGAATCGTCTTTACCGCGAAAGCCAGGGTATTCCCCGGCTGATCAATCTGATCAGCGACCGGGCGTTACTGGGCGCGTATGCCGAAGGGGAACATGAAATCACGGCTGATCACATCCGCCACGCGGCAAAGGAAGTGCGGGGACACTCGATTGGTCCCGCGCCTTCACGATCAGGCCGGTCGCCGGACAGGTCCCAGTACCTGGTTGTTGCCGCTTCGATTCTGGTGGCTATCATCGGAACCGCCTGGCTGTTTGAGCGGTGGTCCCCCGACAGTTCAGCTTCGACGGGGCACTCGTCGGCAGAGCCTCTTGAAGGCGCGGTTGAACGGTTGGAAGAGCAGGAGCAAGAACAGGAAAGAGTGGGTGAGGGGTCTGAAAATTTGCCAGAAGAGCCGCCGGAGCCGGGCGAACTGGCCGTTCCGGATCAACTTCTGGATTCGGTGTCGGCGTTTCAGGTACTTTTCGGAATCTGGGGGCGGAGCTATCAGCCGGCGGAAGCACCCGTGGCCTGCGACTGGGCCAGAGAAAATGGGCTGGGTTGCCTTAATCGCCAGGGCAGCCGCCGGAGCCTGGAGTTTCTTGATCGTCCGGCAATGCTTCAGCTTCAGGATGAGTCAGGCAACACGGGTTTTGTCGTGCTCCGCCACCTCAATGGTAATAAGGCAGAGGTTGCCATGCCTTCTGGCAATCAGACCGTGTCCTTTGCCAGTATCGAGCGATACTGGTTCGGAGAATATCGGGTATTGTGGCGCTTGCCGGAATACCTTACAGGGGACGGTTTCTACAGCAATGGTGGCGGTGAACAACTCTGGATTGGCGCCCGAATGATGGATCTGGCAGACCGGCACAGTAAATCCCGTGCAGAGAGCGACCGCGTTAAACGTATGAACGCGGAAGAGCAGGTTCGCTGGTATCAGGCATTACGTGGGCTCACTGTGGATGGCATTGCCGGCGCCATGACCATCATCCAGATCAACAATGATCTGGAAGCCTCCATCCCTCGTCTTAAACCCCCGCAGTCGGATGGTCGAGAGTAATCATGTCTTACATTCTTGACGCATTGCGAAAATCCGAAACCGAGCGGCGGCAGGGTCGCGTTCCGGACCTCGGCCAACAGGTGCAGTTGATTCACCGGCCGAAGAAAAAGAGGGTGTCACCAGCTCTCTGGGTGTCGCTGGCACTGTTGCTGAACGCCGCGGTCCTGGCCTTTGTGTTCTGGCCGGGAACGCCGTTGCCGTGGTTTGCGGAGTCACAATCAGAGGCGCCAGCCGCCCTGGAGAAAGCGACGGTCCCTGAACCTGTGCCGGTACCGACCGCGACCGAGGCAGAACCGACATCAGAAGATCCCGTCGCGGAGACGGGGGCAATCCCGGAGCCCGATCCTGTTGAGGCAACGCCGTCGCAGATCGCCTCAGAACCTCCGGTAGCGGAGAGCAGGGATCGGGCGACGGTTATTGTGCCATCATCCGCAATATCCGAAACCGCGGTGCCGATGGTGGAACAGGAGCAGGCGGGCCGTGTGCCTCATCTGGTAGAGTTGCCGCTTTCATTCCAGAAGAGCGTTCCCGACTTGACCTTTAACAGCCATATTTACTCTTCGTCTCCTGGGTCACGCCGGGTGATGATCAACGATACCTACCTTCGGGTGGGCGATACCTTTGAAGGCCTGCGGGTGGACGACATCACCGAAGAGGGTGTGGTGCTGAGTCGCGACGGTCGCCGCTTCCGGGTTGGTGTGGTGCGGGACTGGGTGAGCCCCCGCTGATGGCACTCACCGACGACATCAAGCAATCCATCCAGCAAGGCTATCGCGATGTGCTTGCCGGCAAGGACATTCGGGCGCGCTATGGTCAGCGTCTGATGATTGCCGAAATTGCCAAGTACATGGGCGATATCACAGAGAACGATGGCCAGAGAACCTCTCCGGCTGCGGCCTGTGTTGTGGAGGCGGGCACAGGTACCGGCAAGACCCTCGCTTACCTGATCGCCGCCATTCCGGTGGCTAAAGCCCTGGGCAAAACCCTGGTTATATCCACCGCGACCGTCGCCCTGCAGGACCAGATTGTGCTCAAGGACCTCCCGGACCTGAAGAAGCACAGCAAGATGGACTTCAACTGGACGCTCGCCAAGGGCCGGGGTCGCTACCTGTGCATGTCCCGACTGGAAGCACGCTTGCACGATGAGGGAAACACCGACAGTGACACCATGCCTCTGTTCCTGCTGGATGGCCCGAAGAATGAAGAACCCGGTACCCGGGCGTTCTTTGAAGAGATGCTGGCGAGTTATGGTTCACGGGAATGGGACGGTGACCGGGACCATTGGCCGGAGCAGATTCCGGACGATGTCTGGCGACAGGTGACCACGGACCACCGGCAGTGCACCAACCGCCATTGCAGCTACTTTGACAGCTGCGCGTTTTTCGATGCCCGTAAAGATCTCGACGATGCCGATATCGTGGTAGCCAACCACGACCTGGTGCTCGCCGATCTGGCCTTGGGCGGCGGGGCGATTTTGCCGGAGCCGGAGAATGCCCTGTACATTTTCGATGAGGCTCATCATCTTCCGGACAAAGCGCTGAACCACTTTGCGGCGTCGCTCCCGCTTAATGCCACCCGCCAATGGCTGAAACAGCTTTCCCAGGCGCTGGTGAAAATGCAGCCCTACCTGGCGGCTGGCACCCAGGCCGCCAAGTCCCTGGATCGAATCAGCTCTGCCTCAAGGGAAGTGGATCTGGTGCTGAACCGGGTGTACGAGGAAGCCGAGCAGAATACCGGGTGGGAGTTCAACGAGGAGCGCCGGACGGCCCAATGGCGCTATCCTGAGGGTGAACTGCCGGAAGCCATGGCAGAGCTCTCAGCCGAGAGCCGCATTGCCACCGCCAATATGGTCCGCCAGCTTGGCGTTCTGGCAGACGAACTGCAGGGAGCATTCGACGAGCGCAAGGAACATGAGATTGACCGGGAAACCGCAGAAGCCTGGTACCCGGTGATTGGCTCTTTCCACGCAAGGGCCGAGGACCAGTTGAGACTCTGGACCGCCTGGTGCGAGCAGGGCAATGCAAAACCCGCCAGCGAGTCAGAAACGGATTCTGAAGCGGGTGATGAGAAGGAATCCAGGCCGCCAGCGCAGAAAAGCCCGCCACCGGCCCGCTGGGCTGTGCGTCAACGCTGGGACCATGTCGAAGACATTACGCTTTACAGTTCACCGGTACTGGCGGACAACCTCCTTTACTCCCGGCTCTGGTCCCGCGCCTACGGGGCCGTGCTCACCAGTGCCACCCTGACAGCACTTGGACGATTTGATCGTCTGAATGCCCGGGCGGGATTACCCCAGGGCAGCCGCTTCCTGGTTGTTCCCAGCTCATTCCGCTATGGCGAGATGGCGACGGTCGAGGTGCCGGCGATGTCCGCCATGCCGACGGATGACGGCTTTGCTGATGAGCTCGTTAAACGACTGCCGGACCTGTGGGCCGGCGAAAAAGCGACTCTGGTATTGTTCACTTCCCGGCGCCAAATGCAGCAGGTTCGGGATGCACTGGCTCCAGAGTATCCGGACCTGATTATTACCCAGGACGATATGGCCAAAGGTGAGGTGCTTCGCCAGCATTGCAGCCGGGTGGATGAGGGCCGGCCCAGTGTTCTGTTTGGCGTTGCCAGTTTTGCAGAGGGCATCGATTTGCCAGGCAAGTACCTGCACCACGTTGTGATTACCCGTCTGCCGTTTTCCGTTCCGGATGACCCCATTGAAGCGAGCCTGGCCGAATGGGTAACCCAGCGAGGCGGCAATCCCTTTATGGAAATCACCGTTCCGGATGCTTCAATCAAACTGGTTCAGGCGGTTGGGCGGCTACTTAGAACCGAGCAGGATACTGGCAGGGTGACCATCCTGGATCGACGGATCATCGCCAGGCGGTATGGGCAGTTGTTGCTGGATGCCTTGCCGCCGTTCCGTCGAATTATCGAACGCTAGATCTCATCGACAAACCATTCAGCCATAAAAAAAGAGCCGCCCCCGGAGGGTTGGCTCTCATCAAATGGGTTCTTTCGAACCCGGGCGTCGAAACAACGCGGAACAAGAAATCTGAAGGCCTGAAGTTTCAGAATTCCTGGTGAGGTTTCCCTCACCGTTGGAATAATAATAGGGGATTAGAGGGCGTAGACGGATCGTCCAAAGGGCGTAGCGGGCTTAGATAGTTGAGGCAAAATGTGATGCTCATCACAGTTTTGGTCGATTGGGTGTCAGCCTTCCAGTAGCCCCAGATCCCGGGCCCGGGCCAGTGCCTCGGTCCTGCGACCGACGCCCAGTTTGCCGTAGAGGTTGCGAATATGTGCTTTCACGGTGGCCGGCGCGACCTTCATTTTAGAGGCAATTTCCTTGTTGGCATGCCCCTCGTGAATCAACTCCAGCACTTCCAGCTCTCTTTGGCTGAGTGGTTCCGGTAGTGCTTCCGGATCAATTGCCGGACGTTCAGGCACACTGGCCCCTGAGCTTATGCTGCTTTTGAGGTGTATCTGACGAGACTCTCTTTGATCAACAAGCATCTTCCTGACGTTGGCGTTCCAGCTGCCAGGTGAGTTCAGCGCGGGCAGATCCAGCAGTAGGGTACGAAGCTCCGGGCTTTCTTCGGCAAACAGCCGCATGAACCCGGCCTCGGAAGCCAGGGTTACAGCACGGGTCAGCATCTGTTCCGATTCGTCTTTCCGCTCCTGTTGTGCCAGGGCCTCGCCATAGACCAACAGTATCTCCACCAGGTGACGGTTGTGGGCATTGCGTTCAGCCGGTTTCAGTAAGGCGCTGAGTATTTCCTGGGCACGCTCCGGCTGATTAAGTGCCACCAGCACACGAGCTTCGCTGATCCGGCTTTGTTCGAGGTGAAGCGGGTTCGTGAATTCGGTGTCGGGCCTGGAATCCAGGCTGGCACGGGCCTTTTCCGGGTGACCGGCGGCAAGATAGCACCGGGCAAGAAGAGCGGTGCTGGCAGGCGGCTCGAAAACAATCTGCTCGCGGCGCTTTTGGCCTGTCTGGGAAGCGTCTTCCAGGGCCTCAATTGCCTCCTCAAGTTTACCCTCGCTGAAGGCAAGGTGACCACGAACGTATTGAATGATCACGTGCTGCCCCGGCTCCGTGCCCCGTTCAACATGCTCCAGCAGAGGCTGGAGGTGCGTGGCGGCGAGCTGGGGATGATTTCGCTCCCGGTGGATTTCACACAGGGTGCTGTTCTGCCAGCAGGAGATGAGTCTTGGTTGGCTGGGGTCTGAATAGTGTCGGTCTACCCATTGCCGGATGTCGGTGCAGGTTTCCAGTGCCAGATCGATATCACCCCGGTTGTACTGAATCCACGCCAACAGGCCGCCACTGGATAGCACTGTGCTGGGTTTATGCTCAAGCTGTCCGTAACGAACGGCCGATTGGAGCGCGTCCTCGGCCTCGGTAAGTTCACCCTTACCGTAGCAATCAAGGCCCAGCCCATAATAGGTCACGGACTTTAGCGGGATGCGGGTGTGGTCTATTTCCCTGAGCACCTGTCGGGTGAGGTCGGCGGCGCTTTTGTCGTCACTCCGGGTTCGGGCTAAATACGAGCGCATCAGCGAGATCTCGCTTTGCAACCCCAGAGCCCCTTCGGCATCCGGATGTGAATCAGCCACCTGCCGGTCCAGCAGATCCTCGAGCGCCGATAGCAGAGGCTCAAGCGTGTCCACCCGATTCGCAAAGAACAGTCCCCAGATCCGGAGCATCTGGAGTTGCGGATGATCGGTTACCAGTTCCTGTGGCAGGGCATCGAGCCAGTCCAGCACGGGCAGGTGATAACCACCATGGATCAGATTGTTGCCATGTTCCGCCAATACCCGGGCCAGCCAAGACCAGTCCTCCTGACGGACAATCTGGGCGATGGCTTCCTGAACATGACCGTGGGCCAATAACCATTCCACAGTGCGTTGCCAGAGGCGCGTTGCCTTCTCCGGCTCTGTGTGACTGATCCTCAGCAACAGCGCATCCCGGAACAGGTCGTGGTATCGGAACCACTCGTTCCGGGTATCCAGCGGAATCAGAAACAGGTTCTGGCTCAGGAGCTTTTCGAGCATCTCCTGGCTGTCGTCCGACTCACGGATTGAGTCACACAGGGACGCACAGAGCCTGGGGCAGCAGGCGGTTTCAAGCAGGAAATCCGCAATATCCCGGGGTTGCTGTTCCAGCACTTCGCTCAGGACATAATCGCTTATATAGCGCTCATCCAGATTGATCTGGTTTCCGGATTTGGCTGCGTCCTTCCCGGAAAATGTCGAAGAAAGCGCGGATAGCTGCATGGCGGCCACCCAGCCTTCGGTTTTGCGTACAATGGCATGGACATCCTCGTCAGTGATATCAAGCCCCATGGTATCGCGAAAAAACTGCCGGCATTCGTCTTCAGAAAAGGCCAACAGGCCAGGGTGTATGTCCTGGATCCATCGGCGAACGCGCCAGCGTGCCAGTGGCAATGGTGGCTCCGTTCGGGACGCCAGGGTAATCAGGATTTCCGGCGGCAAATAGTCGGTGAAATAGCCGAACTGCCTGTGGATGGCCGGGTTTCCGATAAAGTGGAAATCGTCCAGCACCAGCGACCAGGTGCTGCCATCCTGAGCCAGAGTGTTGATCAGGCCAGTAATGGTCTCGGTGAACGTTTCATCGGTTTGATGGGTGAGCTGTTTACGCAACTCGGCTGCACCGGCCAGTCCGGCCTGTTCGAAGGCGCCGATGACGTACTGCCAGAATCGCCGGGGTTCATCATCGTGTTCATCCAGGGAAAGCCAGGCCGTAGGTGAGGCAACCCGCGAGCACCACTGGGCCACCAGTGTGGTCTTTCCAAAGCCGGCCGGCGCAATCACCAGATTCAGCCGTTTGGGGCTTTGGGGCTCAAGCAGGGCGCTCAACCGGTCACGCTTGACCGCGCGCGAGTCTGACGTTGGCCGGAGAAACTTGGTGGTAAGCAGCATGGATTCCCTGAAAACTGGATTGTTGAATTGCCCAGACAGGGCATAAAGGATTGTGTCCTTTGTAATCACCAAGTCAAGGGCTATGAAGGCACTTTAACCACGCCAGGGTTTTATCAGAGGCTGCGTAAATGCAATTTTGGTCTAAACTGTGTGAAAGTAGTTGCCTATATTAAAAAAGAATGAAAACCTGTATTTTTATGCGTATTCTTCGACAAGGTCCTTCGATCTCCAGGGAGCAGCAGATTCAATGAAACTACAACAGTTGCGCTATATCTGGGAAGTTGCGCATCACGATCTGAATGTGTCAGCAACCGCTCAAAGCCTGTTTACCTCCCAGCCCGGTATCTCCAAACAGATCCGCCTGTTGGAGGACGAACTGGGGCTGGAAGTGTTTGCCCGCAGCGGCAAGCATCTCACCCGCATTACACCGGGCGGTGAAATCATTATCCGGGAGGCGGGAGAGATCCTGCGGCGGGTTGAGGGCATCAAGAAAATCGCCCAGGAATTCAGCAACCAGCGCAAGGGCGATCTGAGTATCGCCACGACTCATACTCAGGCGCGGTATGCGTTGCCACCGATTATCAGCGGTTTCATTGAAGAATACCCGGACGTATCCCTGCATATGCACCAGGGTACGCCCATGCAGATCTCCGAGATGGCGGCCAGCGGAGCGGTGGACTTTGCTATCGCGACCGAAGGCATGGAGCTGTTTAACGATCTGATCATGATGCCCTGTTACAAATGGAACCGGAGCGTCATCGTGCCCAAGGATCATCCTCTGGCCAAATTACCGGAATTGACGCTACCAGAGCTGGCAGAGTACCCACTGGTGACCTATGTGTTCGGTTTCACCGGCCGATCCAAGCTTGATGAGGCGTTCCAGTCCCAGGGGCTCACACCCAAGGTGGTATTCACCGCAGCGGATGCGGACGTCATCAAAACCTACGTAAGGCTGGGTCTTGGCGTCGGAATTGTTGCCAGTATGGCATTCGATCCCAAAACCGACACGGATCTGGTCGCGCTTGATGCCCGCAAGCTGTTCCGTCCCAGTGTCACGCGAATCGGCTTCCGGAAGGGGACTTTCCTGAGGGGCTATATGTATGACTTCATTCACCGCTTTGCGCCCCACCTTACCAAAGAAAAGGTGGACGAAGCCGTTTCCCATCAGGGTAGCCGGTCTGAAATCGAGGAACTGTTCAGGGATGTCGAGCTACCCACTCACTAGAAACTGAGCGGGTAGTATGTGCCCGGGTTAGTCCCGGGCGATCAGATTGCCGGCGTGAAGACCACATTCTTTCTGGGTAGCTTCTTCCCACCACCAGCGTCCCTCCCGCTCGTGCTGCCCGGGCAATACAGGACGGGTGCAGGGCTGGCAGCCGATGCTTACGAAGCCTTTCTCGTGCAGCTCGTTATAGGGCGCCTCGGACATCCGGATGTAATCCCACACCTCTTTTGACGTCCAGTTAGCCAGCGGATTGAACTTAATCAGTGTTTTATCATCGGTTGAGAAGGCAGTGTCCTCCTGAACAACCGGCACGTCGTTGCGGGTGCCCGGGCTCTGGTCCTTGCGCTGCCCGGTAATCCAGGCGTCAACCGTCGCCAGCTTGCGGCGCAGGGGATTGACCTTGCGAATGCCGCAGCATTCACTGTGTCCATCCTCGTAGAAGCTGAACAGACCTTTCTTGTTCACCAGATCCTGAACTTCCTGAGCATCCGGAAACAGAACCTCGATCTCGATGCCGTAGCGCTTGCGCACCCGCTCCACAAACTCGTAGGTTTCCGGGTGAAGACGGGCTGTATCCAGGGTAAAAACCTTCAGGTTGTCGGTCAGTTTGTGTGCCATTTCAATCAGCACTACATCCTCCGCGCCACTGAAGGAGATGGCTATGTTGTCGTACTGTTTGAGGGCGGCTTTGAGAATCGAGCGGGGGCTCTGGTCTTCGAGCTCTTCCCGCAGGGTCTGAATATCGGTCATGGCCCGGCATTGCCTTATCTGAGAGTGCAAGAGGATCTAACTGATCGAAAAGGCTACCATTAAATGCCTCATACCCTGAAGGAATGACAATCTATATGGTTATTCCGCGCTTAAGAGCCCGGGTTTACACTTCTACGATGCAATCCCGCCCGGTTTTTCTTATCATACGCTCCGAATAGCGGCACACGGACAAACCGACGTTGCCCTTAACCAATTGAAGCAGGAGATCGTTGTGGAACTGGCATGCCTTGACCTTGAAGGAGTATTGATCCCGGAAATCTGGATCGCGTTCGCCGAAAAGACCGGCATTGAAGAGCTCAAGGCAACCACCCGCGATATTCCGGATTACGACGTGCTGATGAAGCAGCGTCTGAAGCTGCTGGACCAGCACGGCTACGGGTTGCCCCAGATCCAGGAAGTAATCGGGGAGCTGGACCCGCTGCCCGGCGCCCGGGAGTTTCTGGATTGGCTGCGTGAGCGTTTTCAGGTGGTGATTCTGTCTGACACCTTCTACGAATTCGCCATGCCCCTGATGAAGAAACTGGGTTACCCGGCGTTGCTTTGTCATAAGCTGGAAGTGGCAGACGACGGCCAGATCACCAACTACCTGCTGCGTCAACGCGACCCCAAGCGCCAGTCCGTAAGGGCATTCCAGCTGCTGAATTACCGCGTGATTGCTGCCGGTGATTCATATAACGACACCACCATGCTGGGGCAGGCCGAAGCTGGCATCCTGTTCCATGCTCCGCAGAATGTGATTGACGAGTTTCCGCATTTCCCAGCGGTACATAACTTTGACGATCTCAAGCAGGAGTTCCTTAAGGCCAGCGCGATCCACAGCGCCTGAGCAGGTTAAATCGGGGTCAGATGAAAAATTCATCTGACCCCGTGTTCGCGTCACTCAATAACCAACTCTTCCAGAAACCGCATCAAAGGCCCGACTTTCGCGAGCGTCTCCTGATACTCAGCTTCGGGATGTGAATCCGCAACAATACCGCCACCACCCCAGCAACGAATGGTACCCTGGCCATCACAAAGCATGGTTCGTATCGCAATATTGCTGTCCAGCGTGCCATCCAGTCCGCGATAGAAAATCGAGCCGCAGTAAGGGCCACGCCAATGGGGTTCAAGCTCGCGGATGATTTCCATCGCCCTGATCTTGGGCGCGCCAGTGATTGATCCGCCCGGAAAAGCGTCAAACAGGGCTTTCATGGGCGTGACACCCTCGGCCAGTTCGGCGCGGATGTGGCTGACCAGATGATGGACGTTGCGGTAGGACTCCAGGGCAAACAGTTTGTCGACTTTCACGCTGCCCGGTTTTGCGTTCACACTCAGATCGTTGCGAAGTAAGTCGACGATCATCAGGTTTTCGGCCAGGTCCTTTTCGGAGCCTTCCAGTTCAGTGGCATAGGCGGAATCACTCTCTGGAGTGTCGCCCCTCGGCCGTGTGCCTTTGATCGGACTGGTGGTGACGGTTCGGTCGTGTATCTCTAAAAATCGCTCGGGGGAAACTGACAGGATGGATGCCTCGCCGGCGCGAATGAAGCCGCTGTAGGGCGTAGGATTAGCATCCGAGAGCGCCTGAAAGGCTTGCCAGGGATCCCCTGTGAAATGGCCAGAAAATTCCTGGGAGAGGTTCGCCTGATAACAATCTCCGGCTTCAATGTATTGGCGAACCCTTTCTACGCTCGCCCTGAAGGCATCCGGTGTTTGCCTGGGCTGAAACGGGGAATTCATCGCCCAACCGGCGGTTGCGGCTGGTTCGTCTGCGTCTAACCACTGCTCAAGTAAATTTCTCGTCTCATCCGGGCAGCCCGGATGAATCCAGAGCCAATATTGATCTGTCTTGCGATTGTGGCTGGCAGTCCAAAGGTAGAACCCTGCGGAAATGAGGGGAGCACACACAGGTGGACACAGCACTCTGAGACGACCTTCCCGCACATATCCAAGTTCATAGCCGAGGAAGCCAATCCAGCCACCGGACAAACATTCCGGGCTGGGTTCCTGTTCGATCTGGAACTGGCGGACGAGGGTTTCCATGCTCTGGGCAAGGTGATCGGAGCAGAAATCTGAAGGCACAGGGTATTGGAGCACTTTTGAGGCGAGAGCCCCGGCAGAGAAACCGCTGAAAACTCCTCGGGCCGGGCCGTTACCGACACTCCCGATATAGGCGAAATCCGCTTCCCGGCAGGCATGGCTGAGCAGGCGATGGTAGGCCTCCTGGGTGAGTTCACGCATGGTTGCCGGGTTCAAGGTCCCTCCGGATTCTTTGAGAAATGATAAATGGAACACAAAACGGGCGTTGTAGGTTTTGGGGACTCGCTGATCTAATGAAAATGCTCTTTGCGACTAGTGTCGGTCTACCAATTGATGGGCATTCTAGCCGAGTTGGAAGAGTCTCCCCAGTATAAAAACTAAATTGGAAGCCTTCTCCCGGATGGGAAGTCAGAGCATTCCACGCCATATGGAGTAAATATGACGATGTACAGAATTCCGACTAAATGCGTTTTTCTCGTGTTTCTTTTTCTAACTTGGTTTTCGGTAACAGCAAGTTCCCAGGAAAACCTAGCGAACGATTCTGGCATTTTGTCGGACGGCAAGCTCACGAGGGAGGAGTTAGCGGCAGCAATGTTAACAGCAGAGAAGGACCTTACGTCCATGCTAAAAGCATCCATGTCTGATCTAGAGCAGGAGTTAGAGAGCTCTGCGATTTTTGGGCCCGGGGCATGGATGGTTCTTAAAGATCGTAAACTCAAAAAAGTTACGTTGGACGAGAAGTCTGAAAATGCACCTCCTTCAGCGAAGCTGCAAGTTTTCAGGGCTAGCCTGCGGTCTTTGGCCCGGCACAATAAAATTGATGCCGCGTTAATTGTTTATCCAGGCACCATAACCAAAGAAGGTGAGAAGCAGAGGGTTGTAGTAGTAGAGCATGAACATCGACTGGGCATCTCAGGCTTGAAATTGATTCCTCTTGAGTTAGACCAAGGGGATGTCTCATTCGGAGCTGCTATGTCGCAGGAAAAGTCGTTTCAGATCTTTTATGACCAGAAGAAAAAGGGTGTCTGAGTGTCAGGCGCAAGCCGTAGCTTAGGGTTCCTGAACTGTGCGTTCATTCACGGACTCGGACTGTAAAACAATCTTAAATGGAGGTGTGAGGTTACAGAACTTCACAAAAATAAAACTCGGAAAACAATCAAAAAGAGTTTACTCAAGGAGATAATAATGAAAGGCCTGAAGAAACTTGCTCTTGCTACAGCAGTCGCTGCTGCCCCTTTCGCAGCAAATGCAGACCTCAAGGCGTTGGATGATAGCGCAATGGGGAACGTAACTGGTCAGGCGGGTGTAACTATCGAATTGGAAACCCGCGTTTCCATCGGCGAGTTCACCTACACCGATGAAGGTACGTTCGCGGTATCTGACATCGAAATCGGCGGTGCCAATGCGAGTGGTCTGATTCCTACAGACCCAAACACGGGTGACCCCGTTGCTGTTCCTGGTTTGGCTACTCAAAGCAATCTGCTGGACGACCTGAAGATCGATATTGATGTTGCGGCAGATGGCGACGCAGTTATCCATGTTGGTTCAAACACTGGCGCGCCCATCGACTGGGGTATGCAGGTTGGCGAGATGTCCCTGCGCGCTGCGGATAACTCCGAGAACACCACCCTCATTTCCGACATGAAAGCTTGGGGTCTGTTGGGTGCTCTGGATATTCGCGTTGACACCACGGACGTCGCAGCTGGTGCTAACACTGGCACTCTGAACCTGGATGTTGCCTTCACTGTCGAGCAAATGGACTTTGAGGTAGACTTCCTGGCGGTTGGCATTACCGGCCTGAGCATCCAAGGTGCAAACGCTGGCGGTCAGACATACACTGACGCAGAGATTGCTGCGCTTCTGAACGATGCAAACGGTGAAGACCCGGTACTTGAAGGCACCCTCGCTGCGCTTGCTTCCGGCAATAACGGCGCCAACAAATCCTTCGCGGTTGCCCGCCTTGATGTATACAAAGGTGACAATCTTGATGGATCACGTGCGGATGTCCTGCGCGTAGACGTTGACGATGTGCTGATGGATGTGAACATCCAAGAGACCCGTGTTGGTGGAACTAACATCGGTACTATCGGTATCGATAACCTCCACATCTCTGACACCAAGCTGGCTGTATACGGTCACTAATCTGACCTAAAGCCAAAGTTGGTGAAACGCCCCGCTCTGCGGGGCGTTTTTATTGGCCAGATAAAAATTTAAGCCAATAAAAAACGGCAGCCAACCCTGGCTGCCGCTTTCCAATCGAATCAGTGCATTCTGCGTTATTGATCCGGCACCGCAATAGAAAGATCAAACCCACCACCGGGCCTCGGCGTCAGCGTAACCGGCCCTTCATTGATAGCTTGTGGAACCTGGATCTGGTCAATCCCCGGCGGGTTACCAATGCTGAAATTCAGATTTTGCCCATCAAACCCAATTCCCAGTTGATCGTTAAGAAACGTCTGTGTAAAAGGCTCTTCCGGAATCTGTGCCTGCTGTCCGAAGATTATCGGTGGAATCGTTGGCGTAAACTCAGCCGGCGGCTGTGCCCGGGCGATTTCTTCCTGGGGCAGGAGCAGGGCGCGCCGTAGAAATTCCTCTTCGGCGTTTTCCAGGGCATCGGTCTTGCCTTCATCAACGTATCGTTGCAGGGCGTCCCGGTAGGCTTCCTCTTCCGCTTCAGTCAGCACCGGTTCGCCGGGGGAAATGGTCAGGGAGCGCAGGATGCGTTGCCGGTCTGCGTCGGATTTCTTCCGCTCTTTGGGCACAACAATAACGGCGGAATCCTTCACATAGGTTTCCACCATTTCGTCCGAGGTCATGGTCTGAACGCCACCAAAGGCAGGTAAAGCAACAACCAGACCGCTGATGGCGGTGGTGAGCAGGTGTCGGCGTTTCATAATCTGGCCCTTTTTGTTTAAAAAATACGCTCCCTGAGCCGAGTATTCGGTGTGTAGGACAGGAATTCAAGCTGGAAGATCCGGGATTGTGATCAGAATCTTTGATTTTTCGGTACTGTTACTAATCACAGCAAAATCATGGTCGAATACCATGAACTTTTTTGGCATCGCAGGGCCTCAGTGACACTATGAAAAATCCGTTCAGAAACCGATTCAGTCGCTGGATTAACCGACGGATTCCGCGGTCCGATCTACAGACGTTCAGTCAGAAAAATATCTTTATTCTGCCGACTGGCGCCGGCGTGGTATTCGGGCTGTTGCTGGTCATTATGCTACTAACTGGCATCAACTATCAGAATAGCCTTATCTATCTGAGCACGTTCTTGCTGGGCGCGGTATTTGTTGGAGCCATGCACCAAACCCATCGAAACCTGTCTGGCCTGGAGCTTACACTGGTTCAACCGGGGGAGGGCTTCGCCGGCGATGATATCCCCTTCCGCTTTCGTTTGAAGGCGGGACGTGATGACGCCATCGCCATCCTGCTCTCTTGCGAGGAATCCGGTCTTGCTCCGGTGCACGTCCATTCAGGGCAGTCCCAGGATGTTACTTTACCGGTTCATTCTGCTCATCGGGGCTATTTGCGGCCCGACCGGGTTCGTATTGAAACCCGTTTTCCGTTCGGTCTTTTGAAGGCCTGGTCCTGGCTTCGGCCGGTGTCAGCCGGTGTTGTGTTCCCACGGCCGGTTCCTGCGCCAGAGGCTTTCAGCACCGTCGAGGATGGTGAGGAGTCTGCAGAGGCACGGTCTGTTGAAGGTAACGATCACGCCGATATCCGGCCCTGGCGGGAGGGCGATCTGAGCCAGAGGGTGCTTTGGAAGCGGTATGCACGAACCGGGCAGATGGTGGTTGCCGACTGGGAGGGTGAACAGGGCAGTCCCTACTGGCTGGATTTTAACGCCTACCCGGGAGCGGACCATGAATTGCGCTTGAGTTACCTGGCGTATCTGGTGAACGAACGCGGCCGCAGCGGTGTACGGTTTGGATTGAATCTTCCCGGACAGATCATTGAGCCTGATTCCGGACCGGCCCATACGGCCCGATGCCTCCGGGTATTGGCAACCTGGGGAGAGGAACGGCCGCGGGATGCGATGGCTGAGCCCCATGGAACGCGAAAGAAACAAAGAGAAACAACCTCCCAGCGGGTTGCGGAGGGGCAGGCTTGAGTCTAATCGATCGCCTGAGAGGCAATGAGTCGGACGAAGGGGCAACGACCAATTTGCCTTCCAGGGCCTTGCTCTGGCTGATTGCCAGTTTTGCCCTGTTGCTGTCGCCCCAGTGGGACCGTCTGCCCCTGTGGCTGATCGCCGCCTGTGCAGTATTGGCCGCATGGCGATGGCTGGCGCAATACGGGCGGGTAAGGCTTCCCGGTCGCTTGTTACTCACCGGGATCATGCTGGTACTGATCGGTGTTTATGTTGCGACGGTTCAGGGGCGGTTTACAGTGGATACTGCCGCATCCTTTTTTGTGCTGGCGGTAGGCCTCAAATGGCTGGAAACCCGGTCAGTCAGGGATTTTTATGTGCTTTTCTTTATCCTCGTCTACCTGGCCTCTGTGAATTTCCTGTTCCATCAGGAGATTCTCTGGGCACTGGTCAACTTCACCGGCATAGCTCTACTGCTAGTGGGGTTGCAGGTGTTGAATGCGCCGGATTTACCCGGGGGAATGACGTCTGGCTGGCGCAGACTCGGTGGGATGTGTCTGAAGACATTGCCGATTGTGGTCCTGCTTTTTGTATTCTTCCCGCGGATGTCGCCTTTGTGGAGCGTGCCGCTTGTTTCGGGTGAGGCTCGCACGGGCATCAGCGATACGATGCGACCCGGCGATATTTCCAATCTTGCCCAGAGTAGCGAGCGGGCCTTCCGGGTAACGTTCGGAGGCGAAATGCCTGCCTACCGCGACCGGTACTGGCGAGGCCTGATTCTCGACTATCTGGATGGCGAAACCTGGCGCCAGGGGCAGCCAGAGGGTTTTCGCCCTCTTGGCCGGGTTGCGGTTGACGGCGGCATAGGAGAACTCGAACCGAACCAGTATGACGTTCTTCTGGAGCCAACCGATCAGCGCTGGGCGTTCGCGCTTGAGAACTCCAGGGCTGTCTCGGACAACGTATTCGAAGACAGTGCCGACCTTTTCCGGTTTCGCCGACCGGCTGACAGCCCGGTGCGTTATCGGCTGGCATTGGAGAACGAGGTTTCTGATGCCGAAACACAGAATCCTGCAGAACTGCGACGCTATTTGCAGTTGCCCCAGGATGGCAACCCGAGGGCGCGCGACCTTGCCCGGGACCTGCGTCGCGCAATGGGCGACGAGCAGATTATTCGCACTCTATTGGAGCGATTCCGCGAGCAAGAATATTTCTACACCCTCAGGCCACCCGCCATGCCCGATGACGGCATTGATTCCCTGTTGTTCGATGAAAAACGCGGTTTCTGCGCCCACTACGCGGGTGCAACCACGTTCGTTTTACGGGCTGCCGGCATTCCCTCGCGGGTCGTGGTGGGCTACCAGGGTGGGGAAAGCGGCGCGGGGGGCGATTACCTGATTGTGCGCCAGTATGATGCCCATGCGTGGGTAGAAGCCTTTATTGATGGGCGAGGGTGGGTAAGGATCGATCCCACGGCGGCTATCGCGCCGGACAGGATCGAGTCCGGCCTGAGAGACGCCGTCGCCGAAGAAGGGTCCTTTCTGGAGGACAACTGGGCCTCGCCCCAGCGTTACGCCGATGTCGCCCTGGTGCAATGGGCAAGCCTTCAGCTTGATCGTATCAACTACCAGTGGCAGCGCTGGGTTGTGGGTTACCAGGGGCAGAGCCAGATGGACCTGATGTCCAGGCTGCCTGGTGGTTTCGGGATGCGCGAGCTGGGGTACATGACAGCCGGTATTGTTGGAGCCGGCTTGCTGATTGCCGGGTTGATTTCAGCCTTCCAGATGCGGCGCGGAGAAAGGCGTGATGCGTTCCGGAGGGTGGTGGATACCTGGCACCGGCTGTGTGCCAGTGCCGGGGTGCCTGTGCGTCATGGTGAAACGCCTTCGGTGCTGGCGTCACGCCTGGCGAAAGCGGAACCGGCTGCTGCAGATTCGGCCAGGCTTTTTGCCCGTATGGTCAACAGCCATTACTATAGCGCTGGTCAAGACGAAGAAGGCGGTGAACAGTTGAAGCGAATGCGTCGCCTGCTCGCCACTATGAAGCGCCAACTACGGAAGCGCCAATTGCGCAGATCCAGGACCCGGACAGGAAGACCTCGTGACTGATATTGCCCAAGATATGCCCTGGCTCAGCCGCGCCTGGCAAACCGTCCAGAGCCGGGTAGCTGAAGACAGACTCCCACACGCCCTTATCCTTGCGGGTGAGCGCGGCGTGGGCAAGCGGGCCTGGGCAGAGGCTGTTGGCGGGCTGTTGTTGTGTGAAAAGCCTTTAAACAGGGAGTCCGGTCAGCCGATTGCCTGTGATCGCTGTAAGCAGTGCGAACTCCTGGCGGCTGCCAGCCACCCCGATATCCGGGTTTATGCGCCGGAAAAATCCCGTATGGTCAAGGTTGATCAGGTGAGGGCGCTATCGTCTTTCGCTGTGGCTTCTCCGCAGGTGGCACACCACAAGGTGGCGATCATTGACCGTGCGGATCAATTGAATATCAATGCGGCGAATGCGTTGCTCAAGACTCTGGAAGAGCCCCTGGCCGATGTGACCCTGATTCTGTTACAGGAAAGCGGGCGTCCGGTCCTGCCTACCATTCGGTCTCGCTGCCAGACATTGACTGTTCCGGTCCCCGCCAACAACGAGGCCAATCAGTGGCTCGCGAGTCGGGTTCGCGCTCTTCCTGAAGACGCGCAACCGTCTGCAGATGTTCTGGCCAAAGCCCTGATGTTGGCAGGAAACGCGCCGAGGCTGGCTCTGGACTATGCAACCGGCGACTTTATCAGTCTGCGGGATACGGCTCTGGAGCGCTTCAAGGAATTCATGAAATCCCGGATTCCGGTGGGTGACGCCGCCAAGGCGTTCAAGGCGATAGGCTTGGAAGATACCCTTTGGTTGTTTGAAACCTGGGCTGCAGATCTGGCCCGCCTGATTGTTGGCGGCAGTGCCCGGGACACCGAAGCGTCGGATATGCTCGGTTTCCTGGCCAGGACCACACCTGCCTGGCGAGCCCATGAACTGCTCGATATGGTAAAGGATTCGAGGGCGGCGGGCGTTTATAACGCCAGTCCAGAGCTGGAGGCGAGTCGGCTTCTTATCGCCTGGCAAAAGCTGATGCCAGTCAAACGCCCGGCGGCATAGGTGGTCGTTGCCCGCGGGATTGCGCCTTTGGTGCCAACAGCTGCTATGATTCCGGAATGAAAGGGATTTTTGTATCCCGAAAAACGTTCAAAACGATCTACAAGAAAGGTGTCAGTTATGGGGCCAGGATTTGGTGCGCGCAGTGGCATACTCACCCTGACAATCAAGGACAAAGCAGTGCTCTACGCTGCATACATGCCTTATATCCGCCAGGGTGGCCTGTTCATCCCGACGCAGAAACAGTACCAACTGGGCGACGAGGTTTTCCTGCTTCTTAACCTGATGGACGAACCGGAGAAGATACCGGTTGCCGGTAAGGTGATATGGATAACTCCCAAGGGTGCCCAGGGTAATCGGGCGGCGGGGATCGGCGTCCAGTTCAACGGGGATGACGAAACCGCCCGCACCAAGATTGAATCCTATCTGGCAGGCTCGCTGAGTTCCGATCGCCCAACCCACACAATGTAAAGGCGGGAACTGGATGAACGATATGGCGATTCCCACGGAGGCTTCCGGCAGCCAACCGCAGGGCAGCGGCATCCGGGAAACCGCCCCGGCATTCCGGGAGTCCGAATGGAAGCTCCGGCACATCACCCTGGCCGGCCTCAGTTGGCCTTCGACACCTGAAGCCAACAACAATACTCCGATCATCATGCTGCACGGTTGGCTCGACAACAGCCTTACCTTTGTCAAGCTGGCACCGGAACTGACTGCTCTCGGGCCTGTTTACGCCCTGGACTTCGCCGGACATGGCCATTCCGGACACCGCCCGGAAGGCCAGAGTTACCTGCTGATGGACTATGTGGCAGATCTGGCGGAACTGGTTGAGCGCTATTTCCAGGAAACACCGGATGGCAGGATCAACCTTGTTGGTCACTCTCTTGGTGGTATCGTCGGCGCTCTCTACGCGGCAGCTTTTCCTGAACGGATTCGGAATCTGGTGATGATCGACAGCCTGGGCGCTCTCAGTCGTCCCGTCAAAGAGATCATTCCTCAGCTCCGAAAAGCCATCAAGAAACGCATTGCCGGATCCGGAAAGCAGGTTGTCTACCCGGATATCGCCACTGCAGCCAAAGCCCGGGAGGGCGGACTGAGCCCGCTCAGCCCTGAAGCTGCGCTGACGCTCATTCCACGTAATATGAAACCCCAGGGAGACGGCTACATCTGGCAGACCGATCCCCGGCTGCGGCACCCCTCGCCACTGATGATGACCGAAGAGCAGGTGCTGGCCTCGCTGGCAGCGATAGAAACCCGGGTACTTTTTGTTAGAGCCGATCAGGGTCTTCTGTCGTACAGAAAAGATCTGGATAAACGCGCGGAAGCAATTGCGCACCTCCAGATTGCGAAAGCACCCGGGGGTCACCACTGCCACCTTGATGGTGATACCGGCCCGGTTGTAACAGCCATCAGACAATTTCTGGATAATGAGTAATCGCTTGCTGAAATCACTGTTTAGCCGTTTTGCTGTCGTAGCCGTCTGTTCGCTGGTTCTGCCGTCCATCGGTATGTCCGCCCCGGAAGATGTGCCGGCGCCGTTCCCGCAATCAACGCTCGAAAATACCGTGAGGATCGAATCTTCGGGCCATTTGATATTGTTCAGTCCGCTTCGCGAGGTTAATAACGAAATCCGCTCCGAAACCATGGCCAGACTGCCTGTGGCCGGCGAAGGAAGGCTGTACCAGATTGCGCGGGATTCCAGTCGGGAACAGGCTCGGGACCATTACCTGCGGATTCTGCGACAAAGAAATGCACAGATTCTTTTTGACTGCGAAGGTATCCGTTGCGGGCGAAGCAACGTTTGGGCCAACCAGGTGTTTGGCCAGGCTGTGTTGTTGGGGCGGGATGCCACGCAGGATTATCTGGTGGCTGGCACCGCTGCAGAGGACGGTAGCCGTTGGTTGACTCTGATCTACACGGTTACACGGGGTAATCTTCGGGAATACGCCTGGGTGGAGCACCTGCGGGTTGAAGCCGGTGCGACTGTCCCGGGCTTTGGCAGTGTGAGCAGGCGCGTTGAGGGGCCGATTATCGTGCCTTGGCAGGGTGGCGTCACGTATCGTTTCAATTGGCAAGCGACTGATCGCAGGCTGGTAACGGATCTCGCACGGGAGGAAGGCGCGGTCGTCGCTCTGGTGGGCTATTCTGTGTTGGAGGAAAACGAAACTTTCTCCGAGGCCATGGACCGTGCGCGCCAGGCCACCGAGTCCCTGTCTGAAGTGTTATCAAAAACCGGAGTACCCAAAAGCCAGCAAGAGATGATCATCGTGGGTCCTGCGGTAGTTTTCAATGGTCCGGATCGACAGGGTGACCGGGTAGAAGTGGTAGTCATTTCGAGGTAGAGATCATGGGCTCATCAAAGGACGACGACCAGGATCGCAAGGACAAATCCCCGGTGGGTCAAGCCGGGGATGATGTGTCCAAGGTGCTGCAAAGCTCTGACGTTTCGGCGACCCACGCGCCGGCAAACCCTGCAAAAGGTAGTGCTTCTGAAAAGCCGGGAAAAACCGTTGCCCTGACTCTTGGGAGTGGGGGGGGCAAGGGGATATGCCCATATTGGCGCAATTGAGGTTCTGGTCGAGAGGGGCTACGACATCGTTGCCATCTCCGGCTGCTCCATGGGAGCACTGATTGGCGGCATGTTCGGCGCCGGCAAGATGCAGGACTACAAGGACTGGGTCACAGGCCTGGGCCAGTTCGATGTTCTGAAACTGCTGGACGTTACCTTCAATTCTGTCGGCGCCATTCGCGGCGAGAAGATCTTTTCGGTGGTCAGGGAAATGCTGGGTGACACCCGGATCGAAAATCTGCCCATTGCGTTTACCGCTGTGGCCACCGATCTGCTTGCCCATAAGGAAATCTGGTTCCAGGAAGGCCCGTTGGATCAGGCCATTCGCGCCTCGGTGGCGATCCCAAGTGTTGTTACTCCGCTGGTTCTTAATGGCCGGGTTCTCGTTGACGGCGCCTTGCTCAATCCGTTGCCAATCATCCCGACCATTTCCTCTCATGCCGACATGATTGTCGCAGTTAACCTCAGTGGTGAGGATGATCGGCGTCGACGTATTCCCGATGCCGCTTTTTCACCCATACAGGACGAAAACACGGACATGGATGAATGGGTGGATACCATCCGCGAGAAAGCATCGCGTTGGTTCGACTGGGACGCCCTGAAATCACTGACAGCCCGGAAACCGGACAATGGAGACAGCCCGGAAGAGAAAATCAGCCGCGCTGTGCATAAAAAAGAGCACCAGAAGCAACATGATAAGAAACCGACCGACAAGAAGAGTCAGGAAGAGCACGAAACCATCAACTGGGACAAGCTCGGTATCGGCAAATTCGATGTGATGAACCTTACCATCGAAACCATGCAGAGTGCGCTTGTGCAGTACAAGATCGCCGGGTATCCGCCGGACTTATTGGTTAATATTCCCAAAAATGCCTGTCGAACTTACGATTACCACAAGGCCCCGGAATTGATTCAGTTGGGCAGGGAACGGATGGCAGCCGCGCTGGATCGGTTTGAGGAAAGCCGGAACAGCTCCGGCCCGCTGGCGATCTGAGAGATTTGCATGCGGCCGCCTCCGGTGGGCTGCAGTTGGACGCCTAAACAGCGTATAATCCGGCGCTGACACGCTCTCGCACAGGATTTACGTTTGTGACCAGCCCCATTGACGACCTTCATAGCGTTCGGGATTACCTTCGCTACGCTTCCTCACAGTTTGCCGCTTCGCCCCTGTTTTTCGGCCACGGAACGGATAACGTCTGGGATGAGGCGGTTCAGTTGGTCATGCGCAGCCTGCACCTTCCTCTGGAAAACAACACGGTGTTCCTGGAAGCCCGGCTAACCCGCGAAGAGCGAGAGCTGATCCTGGGAAGGATCAGCCGCCGTGTGAACGAACGGGTGCCTCTGGCCTACCTGTTGGGTGAGGCCTGGTTCATGGGCATGCCGTTCCATGTGGACGAGCGGGTGCTGGTGCCGCGTTCTCCCATCGGCGAACTGATCGAGAGTGGCTTTCAGCCCTGGCTGGGTGATAAGCCGGTTGAACGCATCCTTGATCTCTGTACTGGTAGCGGTTGTATTGGCATTGGCGCGGCGTCCGTTTTTTCTGAAGCGGAAGTTGACCTCTCGGATATCTCCGTAGATGCGCTGGAGGTAGCAGAATCGAATATTGAACTTCACGGAGTCCGCGAACGAGTTCGTACCGTACAATCGGATGTCTTTGAAAATATTAAAGGCCGCTACGATATCATCGTGAGCAATCCGCCTTATGTGGATGCGGAAGATTTTTCCAGTATGCCGGACGAATACCGCCACGAGCCTGAACTCGGCCTGGCTGCCGGCAAAGATGGGCTGGATATCGCCCACAGGATCATTGCGAGGGCGGCTGAGCATCTTACCCCTGGCGGGCTCCTGGTTGTCGAGGTTGGTAATAGCTGGGTAGCAATGGATGAGGCCTACCCGGATCTGCCGCTAACCTGGCTGGAGTTCGAAAATGGCGGCGATGGTGTCTTTCTGATTACCGAACCGGACCTGCGCCAGTGGCAGGCTTCGAGTTAATCTGAATTCTCAAAAAAGCTGAACAAGATACTGAATTATGTCGGGAAACACTTTCGGAAAACTGTTTACGGTTACCTCATTCGGCGAGAGCCACGGGCCTGCGCTGGGGTGCATCATTGATGGCTGCCCTCCTGGGTTAGAGCTATCGGAAGCGGACATGCAGCGGGACCTGGATCGCCGTAAACCGGGCACCTCCCGGCATACGACCCAGCGCCGTGAAGCCGACGAGGTGAGAATCCTGTCTGGTGTTTTTGAAGGCAAAACTACAGGCACGCCGATCGGTTTGGTGATCGAGAATACCGATCAGCGCTCCAAGGATTATTCCAAGATCTCCGAACAGTTCCGGCCGGCCCATGCCGACTATACCTACATGCACAAGTACGGTGTTCGTGACTACCGTGGAGGCGGTCGTTCTTCCGCGCGCGAGACTGCCATGCGGGTGGCTGCCGGCGCAGTTGCAAGGAAGTTTCTCGAGCAACGCCTTGGCATCCGGATTCGTGGCTACCTGTCGCAGCTGGGGCCCATCAAGGCGGAAAAGCTGGATTGGGATCAGGTTCACCAGAACCCGTTCTTCTGCCCGGATGCAGACAAGGTCGCCGAGATGGAGGCCTATATGGATGCACTTCGCAAAGAGGGTGATTCGATCGGAGCTCGTATTAATGTGGTTGCCGAGGGTGTGCCGCCAGGACTCGGCGAGCCGATCTTCGACCGTCTGGATGCCGATCTTGCCCATGCGCTGATGAGTATCAATGCGGTGAAGGGTGTGGAGATTGGCGCCGGCTTTGACTGCATCGATCAGAAGGGCACGGAGCACCGTGATGAAATGACTCCGGAGGGATTCCTTTCAAACAATGCGGGTGGTGTGCTGGGTGGCATTTCATCGGGGCAGCCGATTGTTGCCAGTATTGCACTTAAGCCGACCTCGAGTTTGCGATTGCCGGGCCGGAGTATTGATGTAAACGGTGATCCCTGTGAAGTGATTACCACCGGGCGGCACGATCCCTGTGTCGGTATTCGTGCAACGCCGATTGCCGAGGCGATGATGGCCATTGTGCTGATGGATCATTACCTGCGGCATCGTGGGCAGAATGCGGATGTGTCTGTTTCTACGCCGGTGATTGGCCAGCTCTGATACGTGCTTTTAGCCTTGGTGGAGCAGCTTTGGCGGGGGCGGCCTCCCAAAAAACGCCCGTAAATACGTCCGTGTAGGGCTTGGTCGCGCCATCCCTGGCGCTCCACATTTTTGGGAGTCCGCCCCCGCCAAAGCCGCCAAGCCTTTTCGATAGTCGTACAGAGGTTTCGCTATTTACTTTCGACTTTCCAACCTCTATTTCTGGTTCTTCGCTCTTCTAGGCGGGCTCCTTCCGTACTGGTCTCTCTACCTAGAAGGCCAGGGATTTTCCTATCTTCAGATCGCCACACTGATGGCGACGATCCAGCTAACCAAAATCATTGCTCCAAGCGTCTGGGGCTGGTTAGGTGACAAAACCGGCCAGCGGGTTCGTCTGGTCCGGTTCGGCGCTATCACCGGTTCGCTGTTCTTCGCCGGTGTGTTCATGGAGCCGGGGTTCTATGGCCTGCTGTTGGTGATGCTGGCGTTCACCTTTTTCTGGAATGCGATCCTGCCGCTTTATGAAGTGATCACGCTTCGCACCCTTGGCGAACACAAGGAGAGATACGGGCGGGTTCGGCTCTGGGGGTCGGTGGGGTTCATTGGCGCGGTGGCGCTGGTGGGCGGCTTGCTGGAGCTGGTGCCGATTCAGAATCTGCCTTGGTTGTTGTTGCCAGTGTTTGCGGGCATTGCCGTATCTGCCTTTCTGATTCCTGCAGAGCGGGGAGAACGGAAGCCGCCGGCGCCGAAAGGCAGCTTGAAGGCAATTGTTACGCACCCGGCGGTGGTGACGTTTTTCCTGATGAATTTCCTGCTTCAGGTGTCGCATGGTGCCTACTACACTTTTTTCAGTATTCACCTGGAACAGCATGGTTACGGCAAGCTTTCGATTGGTCTGTTGTGGTCTTTGGGGGTTTTAGCGGAGATTGCTCTGTTTCTGGTGATGCATCGGTTAACGCGAAATTTCACGGTTCGACAGATTGCGATTGGCGCGCTGACGTTAACCATGATCCGCTGGGTTCTGATTGCCGAGGTAACCGACGTGGTTGCAGTGCTGCTCTTCGCTCAGCTGCTGCATGCGGCGTCTTACGGGGCATTGCATGCGATTTCGGTTCAATACATTCAGGGGTTCTTCGGCAAACACCACCATGGACAGGGCCAGGCCCTGTACAGCGGACTCACTTTTGGCGCCGGCGGTGCATTGGGTGCCTGGCTATCGGGGTTCCTGGTGGATGGCTTCAGCACGTCGGCGGCCTTCTGGGGTGGTGCTGCCGCGATGGCCGTTGCAATCGTGATCACCTGGCGGGGCCTGCGACCACCCCCTGAACATGGAGTGAGGTGAGCCTCAGGCGTTCTCCTCGTCCTGTACAATATCCAGCAACGCCTTGGCCGCATTGCTGAGCTGTCTCCCGGACAACCCGATCCCGCCAAGGACCCGCGAAACCGGCTTGCCCACGTCCAGCACTCTCAGGCTTTCATCAACCATGCGTAGGGGCAGAACACTCCAGCCCAGGCCGACGCTGGTCATCATCTTGATGGTTTCGAGGTAGTTGGTGGGCATCTGTGGATTCAAATGCAGATTCGCCTCCAGAAACAGCCGGCTTACAACCCGATAGGTCGCGGTACTGGTATCCGGAAGCAGTGCAGGGTGATCCGCAAGATCCGACAACGCTGGTTTGCTGAGCGAGGCCAGAGGATGCTCCGCGCCAGCCACAAACACCATCTGGTCCGGCCATTGGGCGAAAACGTGAAAACTCGGTTCCATACTGTCGCTGAGCGTCACGAACGCCAATTCGGCGTTCCGTTTACGCATCTGCTCGTAGGCGGCATCGGATTCCATGAATTGGAGGTTGATCAATACCTGGGGGTATTCCCGTTTGAACCGACGCAGCCAATTCGGCAAATGGTGCAGGCCAATGTGGTGGCTGGCGATAATCTGCAGCTCGCCTTCAACCTGCCCGGAGTCCGGCGACAGCGCTACCCGGGCATTGTGGATTTCATCCAGGATCCGGCGGGCATGAGGTAATAGCCGGCTTCCAGCGTCGGTTAGCCGAATCTGACGGTGACTTCGGTCAATGAGACTGGTGCCAAGCTGGTTTTCCAGTGCGGCAAGGCGTTTCGAGATGGCCGGCTGTGTCAGGTGCAGGGTTTCCGCGGCTTCTGAAAAGGAGCCCTGATCAACAATGGTCAGAAAAGCTTTTAATGCGTTTGAGTCCACAGAATGGTCCTCTTTGTTCTGAAGCTTGGGTGCAAGTTGCCTGGAGGGGCAAACCTCCCAAAACACGCCCGTGAATACATCCATGTAGGGCTCGGTCGCGCCATCCCTGGCGCTCCACGGTTTTGTGAGGCCCGCCCCTCCAGGCGCCCCGGGCAGCATTGAGGGCTGCACAATTGTCTGGGGAGCGGGTTGGGAGAGCACTTTCAAAACCGTAGAGGGCCAGGGATGGCCCGATTCGAGCCCACATGGATGTGCTTGCCGGCGTGTTTTGAAAGTGCTCTCCCAACCCGGGACCTTCACTGAAGTATAACCAAAACGGATGCCAAAGATAAAAAACATGAATTGAGGTTATCCGGTCGCAGGCGGTAAGATGGCTTTAACAAACGTTAGAACCAGAAACCCCCAGAGAGTGAGAGAGAACAATGGCGGGCAAGACCTTATACGACAAATTGTGGGACGATCATCTCGTCAAGCAGCGCGATGACGGCTCCGCGTTGATTTACATCGATCGCCAATTGCTGCACGAAGTGACATCACCCCAGGCATTTGAAGGCCTGCGTCTGGCTGGGCGTAAGCCCTGGCGGATCGATGCCAACATCGCGACACCGGACCATAATGTGCCCACCACGGACCGCGATCGGGGTGTTGAAGGCATTGTTGACCCGGTTTCCCGGATCCAGGTGGAAACACTGGACAAGAACTGCGACGAGTTCGGGATTCTTGAGTTCAAGATCAAGGACCAGCGCCAGGGGATTGTGCATGTCATCGGGCCCGAGCAGGGCGCGACCTTGCCGGGAATGAGCATTGTTTGTGGGGATTCCCATACCTCCACCCACGGCGCCTTTGGCTGCCTTGCCCATGGTATTGGCACCAGTGAAGTTGAGCATGTGCTGGCCACCCAGTGCCTGGTTCAGAAGAAGATGAAAAACATGCTGGTCAAGGTGAACGGCAAGCTGGGCCCGGGCGTTACCGGCAAGGATGTTGTGCTGGCCATCATTGGCAAGATTGGAACTGCCGGTGGCACCGGTTACGCCATTGAGTTCGGTGGTGAAGCCATTCAGGGGCTGAGCATGGAAGGCCGGATGACTATCTGCAACATGTCCATCGAGGCCGGTGCGCGGGTTGGCATGGTGGCGGTAGATGACACCACCATCGAGTATGTCCGTAATCGTCCGTTCGGGCCCAAGGGTGATCAGTGGGACGCTGCGGTTGACTACTGGCGGACCTTGCACAGCGATAGCGATGCGACGTTCGATAAAGTTGTAGAGCTGGAAGGCTCCGAAATCCAGCCGCAGGTGAGCTGGGGCACGTCACCGGAAATGGTTGCCGGAATTGACGGCAAGGTGCCGGATCCGGAACAGGAAGCCGATCCCATCAAGCGTGAGGGCATTGTTCGCGCCCTGAAGTATATGGGTTTGCAGCCGAATATGGCGATTACCGATATCAAGCTGGACCGGGTGTTTATTGGCTCCTGTACCAACAGCCGGATTGAGGATCTGCGCGAGGCCGCTGCCGTGGTGAAAGGGCGTAAGGTGTCTCCGATCCTGAAGCAGGCCATGGTGGTCCCGGGTTCCGGCTTGGTAAAAGCACAGGCGGAGCAGGAAGGTCTGGACAAGATCTTTATCGAAGCCGGCCTGGAGTGGCGTGATCCGGGTTGCTCCATGTGTCTGGCCATGAATGCTGACAAGCTGGGGCAGGGTGAGCATTGTGCCTCCACCTCAAACCGGAATTTCGAAGGCCGTCAGGGCTTTGGCGGGCGTACCCATCTGGTAAGCCCGGCTATGGCGGCCGCCGCCGCGGTAACAGGCCATTTTGTTGATGTCCGTGAGCTGATGAACTGATCCACAGGAGAGAACCATGCGCGCATTTACGCAACACCAGGGCGTTGTCGCCCCCATGGACCGTTCCAACGTGGATACGGACATGATTATTCCCAAGCAGTTTTTGAAGTCCATCAAGCGCACCGGCTTCGGCCCGAATCTTTTTGATGAACTGCGTTATATGGATGAGGGTAAACCGGACCAGGATTGCTCCACCCGGCCGATCAATCCGGATTTTGTCCTGAACCAGGACCGGTATAAGAACGCCAGTGTACTGTTGGCGCGGCGTAACTTTGGCTGTGGTTCGAGCCGGGAACACGCACCCTGGGCGCTGGAGGATTTCGGCTTTCGGGTGATCATTGCCCCAAGCTTTGCCGATATTTTCTATAACAATTGCTTTAAGAATGGTCTGTTACCTATTGTTCTCCCTGAGGAAGTTGTCGATCAGCTGTTTAAGGAAGTCGAGCAGAGCGAAGGCTACCAGTTGGCAGTGGATCTGGAAGGCAGAACCGTGACCACCCCGTCGGGAGAAACCTTCACGTTCGAGGTGGACGATTTCCGTCGTCATTGCCTGCTGAACGGCATGGACGATATCGGGGTCACTCTGGAAGATGCAGAGTTGATCAGGTCCTACGAGGAAAGCCGGCGGAAGACAGCGCCCTGGTTGTTTGGCGCTGGCGGCTGATTTTGCTGTCGGATTACGCTGGCGCTAATCCGACCTACCTGTCATCGCGCAGGAATATCCAAAACGTAGGTCGGATTAGTCGAAGACGTAATCCGACATAGACGCGGTAGAAATACAATCAAGTAGGTCGGATTAGCCAAAGGCGTAATCCGACATCAAGGAATGAACAAGGAAACAGTATGCCCAGAACAATCCTGATGCTTCCCGGCGACGGTATCGGCCCGGAAATTGTCGCTGAAGCGGAAAAAGTACTTCGCAAGATCAATGATCAGTTCAATCTCGACCTGAATTTCGAGTCAGGCCTCGTAGGTGGCGCGGCAATTGATGAAGCCGACACGCCGCTCCCGGAGGAAACCCTTGAGAAGGCGACCAAGGCAGATGCTATTCTGCTGGGCGCCGTTGGCGGCCCCCAGTGGGACAGCCTGCCAATGGCCAAGCGCCCGGAGAAAGGGTTGCTTGGGTTGCGCTCCAACCTCGAGCTGTTCGCCAACCTGCGCCCGGCAATTCTTTACCCTCAACTGGCCTCCGCCTCTTCCCTGAAGCCGGAAGTTGTTTCCGGGTTGGATATCATGATTGTCCGTGAGCTGACCGGCGGCATCTATTTTGGCCAGCCTCGCGGCGTGCGTGAGCTTGAAAGCGGCGAACGCCAGGGTTACAACACTTACGCCTACACCGAATCGGAAATTCGTCGTATTGGTCGGGTCGCTTTCGAGGCTGCTCAGCAGCGGGGCAAGAAGCTGTGCTCCGTGGACAAGGCCAATGTGCTGGAAGTGACTGTTCTGTGGCGGGAAATCATGAATGATCTGCGTCGGGAATATCCTGATGTGGAGCTGTCCCATATGTATGTGGACAATGCCGCTATGCAGCTGGTCCGGGCACCCAAGCAGTTCGATGTGATTGTGACTGGAAACATGTTTGGTGATATTCTTTCGGACGAAGCGGCTATGCTCACCGGCTCGATTGGCATGTTGCCATCGGCGTCGCTGAACTCGGAAAAGCAGGGTATGTATGAGCCCTGCCACGGGTCCGCGCCGGATATCGCCGGGCAGGGCATTGCCAATCCGCTGGCCACCATCCTCAGTGCTGCCATGATGCTGCGGTACAGTCTGAATGAGGAAAAAGCCGCTGAAGCCATTGAAGCGGCGGTCAGCAAGGTCCTGGATCAGGGTCTGCGAACAGCAGACATTATGTCTGAGGGCGCAAAGAAGGTGTCCACCCGGGAAATGGGTGAGGCGGTTCTGGCTGCGCTGTAAAGATCAGGCCCTGACAGGCGTATTTGAGACCCGACGGCAACGCGATGCAGTTGCCGCGGGATCATCCATCCTGTCCCTGCCAGCGATAAAGGCATGGGGCGGGCATAAAACGAGGTCTGAAGATCGCACATGAAGCGAGTTGGACTTGTAGGTTGGCGTGGCATGGTGGGCTCGGTCCTCATGCAACGCATGCGTGAAGAAAACGATTTCGCCGATATCGAACCGGTCTTTTTCACCACGTCCCAGGCTGGCAAGCCTGCGCCGGACGTGGGAAAACAAGACGTTCCGCCTCTGCAGGACGCGTTTGACGTCGAGATTCTGAAAACCATGGATGTCATCGTGACCTGTCAGGGTGGCGACTACACCGGCGCGGTTTATCAGAAGCTCCGTGACGCGGGCTGGGAAGGTTACTGGATTGATGCAGCCTCCACGCTGCGGATGGTCGACCACTCCGTTATTGTTCTGGATCCGGTCAACCGAAACGTGATTGATGCCGCGCTCGAGAAAGGCGTCAAGGACTACATCGGTGGTAACTGCACCGTGAGCCTGATGATGCTGGCCCTGGGTGGGCTGCTTGAGCAGGATCTGATCGAGTGGGTGTCGCCCATGACTTATCAGGCGGCTTCCGGCTCTGGCGCTCAGAACATGCGAGAGCTGTTGAACCAGATGGGCGAGTTGAACAATAGCGTCAAGACCGAGCTGGACGATCCTTCCTCCGCAATTCTGGAAATCGACCGCAAGGTGACCGAGACCATGCGTTCGGATGGCTTCCCCACCGAGCACTTCCAGGTGCCCCTGGCCGGCAGCCTTATCCCGTTCATCGATAAGCAGCTCGACAACGGCATGAGCAAGGAAGAGTGGAAGGCGGGTGTCGAGACCAACAAGATTCTTGGTCGCTCCGATAACCCGATTCCCATCGACGGCATCTGTGTACGGATTGGCGCAATGCGCTCCCACAGTCAGGCGCTGACTATCAAGCTGAAGAAGGATCTCCCGGTTTCTGAAATCGAGTCGATCCTTGCTAAAGCCAATGACTGGGTAAAGGTTATCCCCAATGACCGCGATGCGACCATTGAGGAACTGACTCCGGCGAAGGTGACCGGTACCTTGAGCGTGCCGATCGGGCGTATCCGCAAGTTGACCATGGGGCCGGAATACATTTCAGCGTTTACCGTGGGTGATCAGCTCCTGTGGGGTGCCGCCGAGCCACTGCGCCGTATGCTCCGGATCCTTCAGGAGCGTTAAAAATTGTTACACAGAGGCAATAAATGCCAACTGTGTCCGGTTTCGGTAAACCGGTGAGGGGGCGGAGGCTGATTTCAGCCTCCGCCCCTGTTATTTTCAAGAGCGCTAGGTAGTTCCGCGCGATTGATAAAAAAATGGTACAAGGATTGCGGCTGATTGATTGATAAAAGAGGTTTTATCAACAATACTTGCCGGACTGAAAATTAAAAAGAACACATAATAACGAGAATTATCCAGACGGAAGTCATCCAACCTCGTCCGATTCTGTTTGAAAGAGAGCAGTAACGAATAACGGAGACTGGAAAGGAAAAAGCATGAAGGTACGCAAGCTTGCGGTTGCCCTGGCTCTGGCGGGAGGGCTCGGATCCGGCGTCGCACAGGCCCTGGGGCTGGGTGAAATAGAACTTCAGTCCTATCTGAACGAGCCACTGGACGCAGAGATCGTTCTGCCCCAAAGCCGTGGCGTCAATCCAGCGGACGTGTTCGTCAATATTGCCTCGGAACAGGCATATGAGCGGGTGGGGCTGGATCGCAACCAGTTTCTCAGTAAGCTCCGGTTCCAGGTGGTTACCGGCAATGATGGCAGTCTCATTGTCAATGTGTCCTCCCGTGAACCACTGAGGGAACCGTATCTCAACTTCCTGCTTGAGTTGACCTGGCCAAGTGGCCGGTTGATGCGGGAATACGCCGTGCTTGTTGATCCGCCTGTTTACGCCGAAGAGTCCGGTGTGCAGGAGCAGGTCAGCACGCCAACCGTCTCCACGACCCAGACTACCAGTCAGCCGGCCACCACTCGCAGTGCCGAGTCCGTACGCCGGCAGGCTCAGGCTGAGCGGTCCCTGAGCACCGGATATCAGGCCGATACGTTCGGGCCTACGGGAGCTTCGGACACTCTTTGGACCATCGCTTCTCGTGTGCGTCCTGACAACAGCGTTTCCATGCAGCAGGTCATGCTGGCAATCCAGGACCTTAATCCGGATGCCTTCATTGGTAACAATATTAACCGACTGAAGCGCGGTGAAGTTCTGCGCGTTCCGTCTCTTGATCAGATCCAGGGCCGCACTCGTGCCGAGGCTACCCGTTTGGTTGCCCAGCAGAATCAGGAATTCCAGGCTCCCCAGCGCACTGTGGATGCAACCGCTGAGCGACAGCCCGAACCTGCGACTCAGCAAGAGGCTGTTTCCGGTGGCGATGAACTGAAGCTGGTGGTCTCTGATGAAACCGGTACTGAGTCCAGCGAGAGTGGCTCTGCGGGTGGCGACAGTGAGTTGCCGGGCGGCGTTGACGCTGGCACAGCGGTCGCTATGGAAGAGCTTGAAAGCGCCCGTCGCGAAAACGAGGAGCTGAACAGTCGCGTAGATGATCTCCAGGACCAGGTTCAGACCCTGCAGCGACTGCTTGAGCTGAAGAACACACAGCTGGCTGAAATGCAGCAAGCAAGTGGTGCAGAGCCGACCGAGCAGGCGGCGCCCGTTGAAGGCGAAGTTACCGATGCGGCAACGGACGAATCTGCGGCATCGGAAGACATTGCTGCAGCAGACGAAGCTGCTGAAGGTGAGGGGCCCGTAGCTGTTGATGCAGACATGACGGCCAGAGAGACGGAAGAGGCCGCAGGTTCAGCCGAATCCACGGATATGGCCGAGTCTGAGGCCATGGTCGATGACACTGAGGGAATGGCCGAGTCTGATGAGACAGCCGATGATCAGGTTGTTGCTGACGCCGGTGAGGCACCAGAAGAAACAGGCATGGCCGATGCGGAAGAGTCAGCTGGTTCGGACGCTGTCGAAACTGGTGAGGAGACGGCCGCAGCAGCCCCAGCGGCCTCAGAACCGGTCCAGGCGGAGGAGGCCGCTCCGAAGCCGGCACCCCAGGCACCTGCAGCGGATAAGGGTTTCCCGGGTAACGTCATTGATGCCATTACCGGAAATCCGATGTATCAGATTGCCCTCGGTGGCGGCCTGATTGTTCTTCTGTTGTTGCTTCTGCTGCTTGCCCGTCGCAATGCCAACCGGGAAAAGGCGTTTTATGAGCAGCTCAACAGTGAAACCGATGAAGAAACAGACTCATTTGATCTGAGTCTTGACGAGGAAGATCAGGAATCAGCAGCCGGTAATGCGCTGGAAGAGGCTGACACTTACATTGCCTACGGACGCCACGATCAGGCAGCGCAAACCCTGGAGACCGCAATTTCCCGGGAGCCAAGCCGGACTGATCTGCGCCTGAAACTGCTGGGTGTCTACGCGGACACCCAGGATCGCGAATCCTTCGAGAAGCAGTTCGGTGAAATCGAGGCTCTGGAAGATGAAGAGGCACTGACGACGGCCAATGAGCTGCGCGCAAGGTTGGAAGAGGCAGAGTCGATGCCCAGCATCGATGATCTTGAATCACAATTGCGCTCAGACTCCTTTGCTACGTCTTACGACTCCGAAGACGGTGGTGAGCAGCCGGCTGAGAAGCAGGATAAGCCTGAATCCGAGGAGCTTCTGGCCGATCAGTTCGATTCGGAGCAGGAAGAGCCCGCCGAGAATGAGTTCGGAGATTTCGACTCGGATCTGTCAGAGACCGACCTGTCGGATTTAGAGCTTGAAGAATTTGAGGAGCACGAGACCAAGAAGTCTTCCGAAGATGAACCGGCTGAGGACGACAAGGAAGAAAGCCGGGACGACATGATCGAATATGATCTGTCGGGTCTCGAACTTGAATCTGATGAAGAAAAAGTTGGCACCGAAGACGCCTCGGAACTGGAAGAGTCCGGTGACTGGGACCTGTCTTCCGAGTTCGAGCAGGACTCTGAAAAATCTACGGGTGAAGAGCCAGGAATTGATGAGTCTGAAGACGACCTGAGCCTTGATCTGGAAGAGGGGGACCTTGACGAAGCTGATCTGGCGGAGGAGCAATCAACCACCAAGTCGGACACGTCTTCGGAAGAGCTCTCAGAACCGGATGCCGAAGCAGACATCGATTCGCTGGATGAATCCTTCCTGGATGAACTCGATGCTGAACTGGACAAGGTAGCCGGCGAAGAAGATGAGCTGGGTGGTAGCGAGATGGAAGAGTCCTCTCTGGACGATCTGGAGCTTGATGTCTCTGATGAGGATCTGGCTCTGATGGAGGAGTTTTCCGACAGTGCCGATTCAGCGAATCCTGATGAAACCGAAGAAGCGTCTCTTGACGAGGAGCTTGGTCTTGAAGACACGCTTGGTGAGGGCGATGCGGAAGAGGCTGATCCCGAGCAAGCTGTAGAGGGCGCCGAGGAGCTCGAACAGCAGGGCATCACTGAAGAACTGGAAGAACCCGAAGCGCCCGTCACTGAAGAGGAGGCGCCCGAAGAGGATCTGGATCTGCCAGTGGCTTCTGATGCGGTTTCCGATGGTTCAGGTAAGTCACAGGTCGCTGATATAGAAGAAAGCGAGCTGGGTGATGAAGACGACTTTGATTTCCTCTCAGGAACCGATGAGGCTGCCACCAAGCTTGATCTTGCGCGGGCTTACATCGAGATGGGTGATGCGGACGGAGCCCGCGATATCCTTGAAGAAGTCGCACTGGAAGGAAACGAAGATCAGAAAGCAGAGGCGCAGGACCTCCTTAAAAATCTGTCCTGATCCGTTATAATCGGGTGTGACAGGTAGCAAGCGCCGGCCGCCGGGTTAAGTCCCGGCAAGATGCCGGCGCTTTGTTTTTACAGCAACACTCTTTCCGGATTCACACTTGTTTCTCGAAACCCAGCAACTGACCACGGATAACGCCATCGGGGCAGGGCGCGTCGCGCTCGCGTTTGAGTATGATGGGCGCGGTTTTCATGGTTGGCAGTTGCAGAAATCCGGGGTCCGTTCGGTAGAAGCGGAACTGACCCGGGCTGTGGCAAAGGTGGCGGATCATCCGGTTGATCTGGTGTGTGCCGGGCGAACCGATGCTGGCGTTCATGCCAGTTATCAGGTTGCCCATTTTGATACCTCTTCTGTCCGTAATCTCCGATCCTGGGTTATGGGTATCAATACTGCCTTACCTGAAGACATTTCTGTGCATTGGGCCGGGAATGGCATCGGCGATTTCCACGCCCGATTCTCAGCAACCTACCGGCGCTACCGTTACATAATCTATAACCATCCTGTGCGCCCTGGTATTCAAAGAGGTCAGGTAAGCTGGACATTCCGCCCGCTGGATGCGGAACGCATGCATGATGCGGCGCAGGTGCTGGCCGGGGAGCATGACTTTTCCTCCTTTCGGGCCGCTGGTTGCCAATCCCGTACCCCGATCCGGTTTCTTGAGCGTATATCGGTAACCCGGAAGCGGGATTTTGTCGTAATAGACGTGCAGGCCAATGCGTTTTTGCATCACATGGTCCGGAATATTGCCGGTGCCTTGATGGCGGTTGGTTCGGGAAAGCAGCGACCGGAGTGGATTCATGAGATACTGGTCGCGCAGGATCGAACAGTTGCAGGTGTAACCGCGCCTCCCCATGGTCTGTATCTGGTCGACGTGGGCTATCCCGACGAGCTCGGGATACCTGCAGCCGAATGTGGTCCGGGTTTTCTGCGGCCATGGTTCAGCAGGACCGAGAACAGTCCGGTCACACCAACACACATTCATGTCAAACAGCGGGTTCCGAGCCAATGAGCGTCAGGGTCAAGATTTGCGGCCTAACTCGTCCCGAGGATATTGACGGCGCTGTTCAATCCGGTGCCGACGCACTGGGCCTCGTGTTCTATGAACCGAGTCCCCGTTCCGTGTCCGTGCAGCAGGCAGCGGAGCTGGCGATACGCGTCCCGGCGTTTGTGTCGGTTGTTGGGTTGTTCGTGAATCCGACGAAACAGGACGTCGAGGCGGCTTTAGATAAGGTGCCCCTGGACTTGCTCCAGTTCCATGGTGATGAATCACCCGCTTTCTGTGCCAGTTTTGGGCGACGCTGGATCAAGGCTATTCGCGTTCGTGAGGCGGGGCAGATAGAGGCGGCCTTCAGGGAGTTCCAGAATGCATCCGGCCTGTTGGTAGACGCCTGGGATCCGGAGCGGTATGGCGGTACCGGGAAGTCGTTTAACTGGGATCTGATTCCCGACCATCGACCGCTCCCCATCATATTGGCCGGTGGGTTGTCATCTGATAACGTATTTGCCGCTGTGAAGCAGGTGAAACCCTGGGCTGTGGATGTCAGTGGCGGTGTTGAACAGGACAAAGGCATCAAGGACATCCAGAAAATTTCTCATTTCATTAAAGAGGTTCACCGTGTCTGTAAAACTGACTGAAGAAATGCTGAGCGCACTGCCGGACGCGCGGGGTCACTTCGGGGCCTTTGGTGGGCGGTTTGTTTCCGAGACTCTGATGGATTCCCTGATGACGCTCGAGAAAGAGTACGCTCGCCTGAAGAAAGATCCGGAATTCCAGGCGCGGTTTGATAAGGAATTGGCGGACTATGTGGGCCGGCCGACGCCTTTGTACTTCGCCGAGCGTCTTAGCCGCGAGACCGGCGGTGCCCAGATCTGGCTGAAGCGTGAGGATCTCTGTCATACCGGCGCTCACAAGGTGAATAACACCATCGGTCAGGCCCTGCTCGCGAGCTTTCTCGGCAAGAAACGGATCATCGCGGAAACCGGTGCCGGCCAGCACGGTGTCGCCACTGCCACGGTCTGTGCTCGTCTTGGCCTTGAATGTCATGTGTTTATGGGTGCTGAAGATGTACAGCGCCAATCTCTGAATGTGTTCCGTATGAAGCTTCTGGGTGCGACGGTGCATGCCGTTGAAGGCGGCACCAAGACCCTGAAAGATGCCATGAACGACGCCATGCGAGACTGGGTGGCGAATGTGGATGACACCTTCTACATCATCGGAACCGTTGCCGGCCCGCATCCTTACCCACTATTGGTCCGGGATTTTCAGTCGGTGATCGGCCGGGAAACCCGCCGTCAGGCTCTCGAGAAAACCGGGAAATTGCCGGATGCTCTGGTGGCCTGTGTGGGTGGTGGCTCCAACGCCATTGGAATGTTCTACCCGTTCCTGGCTGATGAGTCGGTAGAGCTGTACGGAGTCGAAGCTGGCGGCCTCGGTATTGATACCGGCAAACACGCAGCACCGCTTTGTGCGGGCCGTCCTGGTGTGCTTCATGGCAACCGAACCTACCTGATGGAAGATGAGAATGGCCAGATTGCGGGCACCCATTCGGTCAGTGCCGGTCTGGATTATCCGGGTGTGGGACCCGAGCACAGCTGGCTGAAGGACATCGGGCGGGCGCACTATGTGTCGGTCACTGATGATGAGGCCATGGAAGGATTCCGGAAGCTGACCCGGGTTGAAGGTATCATGCCCGCTCTGGAAACCGCGCACGCAGTGGCTTACGCCATTAAACTGGCGGCGACCATGGATAAAGACCAGACCGTCGTTATCAACGTTTCCGGGCGTGGCGACAAGGACATCAACACGGTTGCCAAGCTTGAAGGCATCGAGATCTGAAATAGACAGGAGCAGGCATGAGCCGAATTGAAGGGGTCCTCAAGGCCCTGAAAGGACAAGGTCGAAAGGCACTTATTCCCTACATTACCGCCGGTGACCCCCATCCCGATGTCACGGTGGATCTGATGCACACGCTTGTGAAAGCAGGTGCCGATATTATCGAACTGGGTGTGCCTTTCTCCGATCCGATGGCAGACGGTCCGGTTATCCAGTTGGCCTGCGAGCGTGCATTGGTTCATGGCACCTCCCTGAGGCAGGTAATTGCCATGGTCAAGGAGTTCCGCAAAACAGATGACGCTACCCCGGTAGTGTTGATGGGCTACCTGAATCCAATGGAAGCCATGGGGTACGAGACTTTTGCCGACGCCGCCAAGGATGCCGGCGTGGATGGCATCCTGACCGTGGATCTGCCGCCGGAAGAAGCCGACGAAGTTGCGCCGCTGTTTACCCAGCGAAATCTCGACGCCATCTTCCTGCTGGCACCGACAACTACCGATGACCGGATCCGTGCAATCAGTGAGCACTCGTCCGGTTATGTGTACTATGTTTCTATCAAGGGTGTGACAGGATCCGCCACCATCAACGTGGATGAGGTTGCTGAAAAAGTTAACCACATTCACGAACTGACCGCGCTTCCTGTTGGTGTCGGCTTCGGAATCCGCGATGCGGAAACCGCCGCAGCGGTTGGTCGGGTATCCGATGGTGTAATTGTTGGCAGTGTCCTGGTCGATACAATAGCCAGAAATCAGGCAGATACCGACCAGCTCAAACGGGCATTGACGGATCTGCTCCACCCGATGCGTGAAGCACTGGACAGTCTCGCCTCCTGATTAAAGGGGAGGAGGGCAAACAGGCGTCAAAGGACAGGATGAAATCATGAGTAACTGGCTGGACAAGATCATGCCGAGCAAGATTCGCTCGGAATCCAAGCAGAGAACTGGAGTGCCGGAGGGGTTATGGAAGAAGTGCCCCAAATGTGGCGCCTTTCTCTACAAGCCGGAACTTGAGAAAAACCTCGATGTTTGCCCCAAATGCAACCACCACCTGAGGGTCACGGCCCGTCGTCGCCTGGACGTTTTTCTTGATCCCGAAGGGCGAGAAGAAATTGCCGCTGAGCTTGAGCCCTGGGATCGCCTGAAGTTCAAGGACAGTAAACGCTACAAGGATCGCCTGTCGCAGGCCCAGAAAGGCACGGGCGAGAAAGACGCTCTGGTGGCCATGAGAGGCACAACGCTTGGGGTGCCGTTGGTTGCCTGCTCTTTTGAGTTTGGCTTCCTGGGTGGTTCCATGGGGCAGGTGGTGGGCGAGAAATTCGTCCAGGCTGCCAATGTCGCTCTCGAGCATCGGATTCCCCTGGTCTGTTTCTCCGCCAGTGGTGGGGCCCGAATGCAGGAAGCCATCCTGTCACTGATGCAGATGTCGAAGACGGCTGCTGTGCTTGAGCGGATGAAGCTTGAGGGGATCCCCTACATTTCGGTAATGACAGACCCTGTGTTCGGTGGTGTTTCTGCCAGTCTGGCCATGTTGGGCGATCTCAACATTGCCGAGCCGAATGCCTTGATTGGCTTCGCCGGTCCGCGGGTCATCGAACAGACGGTTCGTGAAAAGTTGCCGGAAGGCTTCCAGCGCAGTGAATTCCTGCTGGAGCATGGTGCCATCGATATGATTCTCCATCGTCACCAGATGCGTACGCGCATTGCTCATGTGCTGGCCAAGTTCACCGGTCAGGAGCGTCCCGGAACCGAAGAGCCCATTGAATTTGAAGTTTCGGAAAAGCCTGAAACAGATGCCCCCGTCGAATAACCGTCCAGACCAGCCTCCGGCTTCGCCGGGGGCCGGGGCCACTGTCGATCAGTGGCTTGCCTATCTTGAAGCAATTCATCCCACCGAAATTGACCTTGGCCTCGACCGGGTACTTGTGGTTTTGCGCCGGCTTTTCCGTCGGAAACCGCAGGCACGCATCATCACGGTGGCAGGCACCAACGGCAAGGGTAGCGCTGTTGCGGCGGTGGAGGCATTGTTGCGAGCTGCAGGGCGCCGTACTGGAGCCTATACCTCGCCACACCTGCAGCGTTATAACGAGCGGGTACGCCTGAATGGTGAGGAGATTGCCGACGAGGCCCTTGTAAAGGCGTTCGAAGCGGTTGAGATAGCCCGTGGATCCGTCTCGCTCACCTATTTTGAGTTCGGAACCTTGGCCGCGTTTGTCGCTTTTGCCGAGGCCGGCCTGGATGACTGGATTCTGGAGGTGGGTCTTGGTGGTCGCCTGGACGCGGTGAATGTCCTGGATGCCGATTTCGTCATACTGACCTCTGTGGACATTGACCACGTTGCCTTCCTCGGTGATAACCGGGAAGTCATCGGATTCGAGAAAGCCGGCGTGCTCCGACCAGGCATCCCAGCGGTTTACGCCGATACAGATCCGCCCCGCTCGGTGCTTCAGCAGGCCGTCGCCCAGAGAGTCGATCTGGACCTGTTCGAGCGGGACTATGGACTGGTCAGGGAGGAGCAGGGCGGTTCCGGTTTTCCGGCAGCGCTGCTGAACTATCACGATCAGGTTGTTCGCTTGCCCGCCGGGCCTTTGCCAGTCACAAGCGTGGCAGCGGCAGTTGTTGCCATTCGCAAGCTTGAACCGGAGCTCCCGGTTTCCGTCATCGAACAGGTGCTTTCAGGCCTTTGCGTGCCCGGACGATTCGAGCGCCTTGGGTCCTCCCCAGATATTTTTCTGGATGTTGGTCATAATCCCCATGCGGCCGGATGGTTGGCTGAACAGCTGGGTAGTCTGAAATCCCCTGGCCGACGGGTCCATGCAGTTTACGGTGCTCTGGCGGACAAGGATGTGGAAGGTGTCGGAAAAGCAATGGCTGGGGTCGTCGATGCCTGGTACCTGGCGAGCTTGAAAGTGCCGAGGGGGCTATCCGGCCAGGAGTTGCAGTCAAGACTGGTCGATGGGGGCATCGGTCATGCTCCGGCCTTTGAATCAGTAGGAGAGGCGCTCAAATCGTCGCTTTCCAGCGCGGCCCCGAACGATCTAGTCGTCGTTTTCGGCTCGTTCTTCACAGTTGCCGAGGGGCGGGCAATTCTAAGGGCTGAAGATTCGGCCGGAAGCTAGACAACCGGCCTTAAACTTTGTCCATGGCGGCGGGTAGCACTTTGAGTTCCGCCCTCCGGGCAGTTAGTATCTGCGGACAGGTGCCTCTCGGGGCGCAGTCACAACAGTTGGGAGCCTAGCAACGTGGATGGACTGAAACAGAGAATAATCGGGGCGCTGGTCCTTGTTTCCCTGGCGGTTATCTTTGTTCCTATGCTCTTTGATGAGCCTCATTCCGAGCGCACCTCTACCACCATCAAGATTCCGGAGGAGCCACCGTTCCCCGAAGTGGAAGCACCCGACTCCGAATTGGAGCCCGCGCCGTCCTACGGCCTTGAGTCCAGCGATAGCAGTGTGGCAGCGCCAGCGGTTGAAGACGATGGCGGTGACTCCCCGGGATATCGCATTCTTGAGGAGTCTCCCGGCGCCGAAGCAGCCTCCGAGGTGACACAGTCGTCCGACGGCGGGCAGCCCTCGGCGCCCCCTGCTCAGGAACAGGCCAGTGCTCCGGCCGAAACTGAAGAAAAAGCCTCAGAGAGTTCGGCTACGGAAACCGCTGAATATGAACGTTCCCTGGAAGGCGCCTGGGTGGTCCAGCTTGGAAGCTTCGGCAATTCCGATAATGCCCGCCGGCTCAGAGACCAGGTACGAGAGAAAGGTTATGGCTCTCATCTGCAGGAAGTTGTCCGCGGGGACACCACACTGACTCGCGTCTTCAGTGGGCCTTTTGCATCCAAATCCGAAGCCGAATCCGCCAAGAGGGCATTGGACGATGCCTTTGGTCTGAACAGTCTGGTTACCTCCGGCGAAAAATAGCGATCGGGTTCGGGTTTATGTGTGTCTTGCGGTTTGGCGAGCCGCGGTTTCCTGATAGAATTCGCGCTTCCTTTTCTCCACCGGGTTTTCAATGGAAGCGCTGATCTGGATTGACTGGGTCATTATCGCCCTCATTACAGTTTCCACCCTCATCAGTCTGAAGCGGGGCTTTGTACGGGAAGCCCTGTCTCTGGTGACATGGGTGGGGGCGTTCATTCTGGCTCGAACCTTCCATCCCCAGATGCAGTCCCTGCTGGAAAGCACGGTTGAAACGCCTCTGGTCCGGCTCATCGCCGCGTTCGCCATCCTCTTTTTTGGAACCCTCATCGTCGGGGCCATCATCAATAACATGATCGGCCATCTGATTCGGGCCACTGGACTGTCCGCCACCGATCGGGTGCTTGGCATGGGGTTCGGGCTGTTACGCGGTGTGGTGGTGGTGATTGTTGCCATTGCGTTCACCCGCTATACGCCGCTCGCCCAGGATACCTGGTGGCGAACCTCAATTATTATTGATCGCCTGGCCGTGGTGGAAGACTGGTCCAGGCGAACCCTGGGCGATGAATTTGCACGCTTTTTGGGACCTGCGCCGGAAAATGCGCCGGAACCGGAACCCGTTACAGAGCAGGAAGGCGTGGAACCCGCGTCCGCGTCCCGCTAACATTCAGTTTTAACACTCGGAGATAGTCTTATCCATGTGTGGCATTGTCGGCATCGTCAGTACTTCCAACGTCAATCAGTCGCTCTATGATGCGCTGACTGTACTTCAGCACCGGGGCCAGGACGCGGCGGGCATTGTGACATTTCAGGATGAGCGGTTTTTCCTCCGCAAGGACAATGGCCTGGTGCGGGATGTATTCCACACCCGGCACATGCGGCGACTGGTGGGGAACGTAGGCATCGGCCACGTTCGCTATCCGACAGCGGGCAGTTCCAGTTCAGCCGAAGCCCAGCCGTTTTATGTTAACAGCCCGTACGGCATCACCCTGGCCCACAACGGCAACCTGACCAATGCCGATGACCTGAGCAAGGACTTGTTCCGGACCGATCTGCGCCACATCAACACCAACTCCGACTCGGAAGTTCTGTTGAATGTGTTTGCCCACGAGCTGCAGAAACTGGGCAAACTCGACCCGACCAAGGACGAGATTTTCTCGGCGGTCAGTGCGGTGCATAAGCGCTGCCGAGGCGCCTACGCTGTGATTGCCATGATTACCGGCTATGGCATTGTCGGCTTCCGGGATCCGAATGGTATCCGGCCGGCCTGCTACGGCGAGCGCACGGACGAAAACGGCCGCAAGGAATACATGATTGCCTCAGAAAGCGTCGCCCTGAACGCGGCAGGCTACACCTTGGTGCGCGACATTGCGCCAGGGGAGGCGGTCTATATCGAAACGGACGGCACCCTGTATACCCGTCAGTGTGCGGAGCAGCCGCATCTTTACCCGTGCATTTTCGAACACGTGTATTTTGCCCGGCCTGACTCCATTATTGACAAGGTGTCTGTTTATAAGGCTCGCTTGCGGATGGGCGAAACCCTGGCAGAGAAAGTACTCCGTGAGACACCTGATCACGATATTGACGTGGTCATGCCGATTCCCGATACCAGTCGGACCTCAGCCATGCAGATGGCGCACCGTCTGGGAGTGAAGTTCCGTGAAGGGTTCATCAAGAACCGTTACATCGGTCGGACATTTATCATGCCCGGCCAGAAAATGCGCAAGAAATCGGTCCGCCAGAAGCTCAACCCGATCGATCTGGAGTTCCGTGGCAAAAACGTAATGCTGGTGGATGATTCCATTGTTCGCGGTACCACTTGCAAGGAAATTGTGCAGATGGCGCGGGATGCCGGTGCTCGCAAGGTTTATTTTGCGTCTGCGGCGCCGCCCGTGCGCTACCCGAACGTTTATGGGATCGATATGCCCTCCGCCAGTGAGCTGATTGCCCATGGCCGCACCGTGGAGCAAATCCGGGAGCTGATTGGTGCCGACTGGCTGCTCTATCAGGACCTGGAGGACCTGATAACCTGTGTCAGTGAAGTGAACGATGACATTGAGGGTTGGGAGTGCTCCGTATTTACCGGCGATTACGTGACCGGTGATGTTGATGAAGCCTACCTCAGCCGAATAGACGGCTTGCGCAATGACGAAAAACGATCCGAGAGTGCCGGTGGTGCTGACGGGGACAATGGCATTATCGACTTGCATAACGACGAAGACTGAACGCCGCTTTCAGGCAGGAGATGTAGATGACTTTTCGCCGCGAAGAAACTGTCTGGATCCCGGAGTCCGACCTGGACGGGATGTCCGTGGACACCCTGGCCGTGAGGGCAGGGCAGATCCGCACCGGGCAGCTCGAGCACAGCGATGCGATATTTCCCACTTCCAGCTTCGTTTATGGCAGCGCAGCACAGGCAGCGGCGCGATTTGGCGGCGATGAGCCCGGCAACATCTATTCCCGATTCACCAATCCGACGGTTCAGGCTTTCGAGGGTCGAATCGCTGCTATGGAAGGCGGAGAGCGGGCTGTTGCTACCGCCTCCGGCATGTCTGCGATCCTGAGTACCTGCATGGCGCTGCTGCAGAGCGGGGATCATGTGATCTGCTCCCGGGGTGTGTTCGGCACCACCAACGTTTTGTTTCAGAAATACATGGCCCGATTCGGAGTGGAAACCACGTTTGTCAGTCTGACCGATATGGAAGAGTGGCGGGCGTCGGTGCGTCCTGAAACCCGGATGCTGTTCATTGAAACTCCGTCCAATCCCCTCTGTGAAGTGGCGGATATGGCGGCTCTGGGACAGCTTGCCCATGACAATGATGCTCTGTTCGTGGTGGATAACTGCTTCTGCACCCCTGTGCTGCAGCGTCCGTTGGAGCAGGGCGCAGACATCGTGATTCACTCGGCCACCAAATACTTGGATGGCCAGGGCCGCTGCGTCGGGGGTGTTGTGGTGGGCCCCGAAAAATTGATGGAAGAGGTCTTTGGCTTCCTTCGTTCGGCCGGCCCCACCATGAGCCCCTTTAACGCCTGGGTGTTTCAGAAGGGCTTGGAAACCTTACCAATTCGTATGCGCGCCCACTGTGACAATGCGTTAGAGTTGGCCCTGTGGCTGGAGCAACAGCCGGCAGTTGAACGTGTTTTCTATGCCGGGCTCCAGAGTCATCCGCAACATGAGTTGGCGAAAAAGCAGCAAACCGGATTTGGTGGTGTGCTGTCGTTCCAGCTCAAGGGCGCGCGGGAAGAGGCCTGGGCCTTCATTGATGGCACCCGAATGATTTCCATCACGGCAAACCTGGGTGACGTTAAAACCACGATTACACATCCGGCCACGACGACTCACGGGCGCTTATCGCCGGAGGATAAGGCGCGGGCCGGGATTACGGAAAACCTGATCAGGATTTCCGTGGGAATCGAAGCTGTTGAAGACCTGAAAACCGATCTTGAAAGGGGCTTTCAGGCGCTTCGGAACGCAAGCACCGATAACGTCTGAGCATTCATGGCCGAATCTGCAAAAGCGAAGAAAGCACCACAGGAACTGACAGAGAAGCAGCTGCGCTTTCGCCGTCTGGCAGCCCAGGGCGCCCGTGAAGGCGCTGTTATCGCGCTGATAGCCCTGTCTATATACCTCTCAATGGCACTGGTCACCTTCAGCCCCTCAGATCCGGGCTGGGCAAGCATTGGCCATGACACCAGCGTTCAGAATTATGCCGGTCGCACCGGCGCCTGGCTGGCCAGCCTTTTCATGGACTTCTTTGGCCATGTGGCGTATTTGTTCCCGGTCATGATTGCCGGTTACGCGTTGATGCTTATCCGTCGGCGTAACGATTCCCTGGATCTGCACTGGCCGCTCTTCATGATGCGGTTTGGTGGCTTCCTGCTGATCCTCCTCTCGGCAACCAGCCTGTTGTCGCTTTATTCGGTGTTTGGTCTCGGGGCCTCCTCGGGCGGCGTGCTTGGAACGGCCGTAGCCGACGCCATGGTGCGGTTTTTCAATCTGCCGGCCACGACGCTTTTGCTGATTGCCATCTTCCTCTTCGCACTGACTGTCACCACCGGCCTGTCCTGGTTCTGGTTGATGGATCAGGTGGGTGGGTTGACCCTCAGAACGGGGCTTGCCATCAAGAGCCTGTTCAAAGGTAAGTCGAAGCCTGAGAAACCAGAACCCAAGGCTGAGCCACCGGTGGTCAAGGACCGTGTGCCTGCTGTGGACAACTCACGGAAGAAAGCGGATTCCGACAAACCGCGCTGGTGGCAGCGGATTCCAGGTTTCGGACCGAAGAAGCCGAAAGCCCCGAAGGCTGCTCCAAAGCCGGAAGCCGGTCGAAAAGAGCCTGCACTGGATGGTTTCTCTGCCGAGGTCGACCCGGAACCGGCGAGGCTCGAAAGTTTCAGCTCTCGTGATGAGGTGCCCGCTGCAAACGGGAAGCCCGCCAAGGCTGAGCCAGCTTCCCAGCCGGCCGGCCGGTCGCTGAAGATTTCGCCCTTCAAGAAAGATGAACAACCTTCCCAGTCAAAAGACAAGGGCAGCAAGCAGCCTTCGTTGCTGGAAGATATTGAAAGCCCGATTCCGCCAATTTCCCTGCTGGATCCGCCCGAGGAGCATAAGGAAAGAGGCTACTCGGAAGAGTCCCTCGAACATATGTCCCGGTTGCTTGAGGAAAAGCTTGGTGATTTCGGGGTATCTGTTGAAGTTGTCGAGGTCAATCCCGGCCCTGTCATTACCCGGTTCGAGATCAAACCGGCCCCAGGCGTGAAGGTCAGCAAGATTTCCAATCTGGCCAAGGACCTGGCCCGGTCTCTGGCGGTACTGAGCGTTCGGGTGGTCGAGGTAATTCCCGGCAAGTCCGTGGTCGGTATCGAAATTCCCAACGAAGAACGGGAAATGGTCCGGCTCAGCGAAGTGCTTGGCGCGCGGGTGTTCCAGGAATCCAGTTCACCACTGACCCTTGCACTGGGTAACGACATTGGCGGCAACCCGATGGTTGCCAATCTCTCCAAGATGCCACACCTGCTGGTAGCGGGCACCACCGGTTCCGGTAAATCCGTCGGCGTCAATGCCATGCTCCTGAGTATGCTGCTGAAGGCAGGCCCGGAAGAGGTCCGCTTCATCATGGTGGACCCGAAGATGCTCGAACTGAGCATCTACGATGGCATTCCCCACCTGCTGGCGCCGGTGGTCACGGATATGAAAGAGGCTGCCAATGCATTGCGCTGGTGTGTGGCTGAAATGGAGCGCCGGTACAAGCTGATGGCCAGCCTCGGGGTCCGTAACCTGGCGGGCTACAACCGCAAGATCAAAGATGCGGTGGCCGCTGGTGAACCGCTCCTGGATCCGTTCTGGAAGCCGGACGAGTATCTGGCCAACGACGAGCAGGAACGGCCGGAACTCGACACCCTGCCATTCATCGTGGTGGTGATCGACGAATTCGCCGACATGATGATGATTGTCGGCAAGAAAGTTGAGGAACTGATTGCCCGGATTGCCCAGAAGGCGCGTGCGGCCGGTATTCACCTGATCCTTGCCACGCAGCGGCCCTCTGTAGATGTGATAACGGGTCTGATCAAGGCCAACATTCCTACCCGAATGTCGTTCCAGGTATCGTCCAAGATCGATTCGCGCACGGTACTGGATCAGGGCGGTGCCGAGCAGCTTCTGGGGCACGGTGACATGCTCTACCTGCCACCCGGGTCGGGCCTGCCCGTTCGGGTGCATGGAGCTTTTGTGGATGACGATGAGGTTCACCGCGTGGTCAGTGCCTGGAAAGCCCGTGGCGAGCCCGTCTATGTGGACGATGTCCTCAACGGCGCTGAAGGCGAGAGCCTGCCCGGGGTACCCAACCTTTCAGAAGGCGGTGGAGACAGCGAAGGCGATGCGCTCTACGACGAGGCAGTCGCGTTCGTCACTGAAGGGCGCCGAGTTTCGATTTCCTCGGTGCAGCGAAAATTCAAGATCGGGTACAACCGGGCGGCAAACCTGGTTGATGCCATGGAAGCATCCGGCGTGGTAAGCGCCGCAGGCCATAACGGGGCCCGTGAAGTTCTGGCTCCGCCGCCACCCAGAGATTAGGAGTAACAAGCAATGGGACAATCTTTTATGAAATGCCTGGCCACCCTGATCATGGCGGTGCTTATTGCCGGCTCTGTGAGTGCGAGCGAGGGCAGCGATAGCGCGAACGAGTTGGCCTCGTTGCTAAAGGGCTACGAATCGTACCAGGCGGATTTCATCCAGATCGTTGTCAACGAAAATGGCAACAAGGTTCAGGAAACCCGTGGTTCGCTAAAAGCCAAGCGCCCGGGATTGTTTTACTGGGAAACCAGCGCGCCCCTTTCGCAGTTTATTGTGAGTGACGGAGAGACGGTGGAAGTCTACGACCCGGATCTGGAGCAGGTCACTATTCACAATCTCGATGACCGGGTGCAATCCACCCCGGCTCTCCTGCTCAGTGGTGAGGTGGATAATCTGGAGGAAACCTACGAGGTGTCCGGTCGCCAGATTGGTGACAACACCCGTGAATTCATACTGGAGCCACGGAGCCCGGATTCCCTGTTCACGTCCCTGAGACTGACCTTTTTCAAGGGTGAGCTTCAGGAGATGCGCATGCAGGACTCCCTGGCCCAGCTGAGTGTGCTGAGCTTTGACCGTATTAGGCTCAACGAGCCGGTTGAAGCCGGCGCGTTTACCCTCGACTACCCGGAGGGTGTGGATATTATCCGGGACGGGGCCTGATGCAGGACAGCCTGTTCGCGGAATCCTCGGGTTTCCGCCCCTTGGCCGCCAGAATGCGGCCCGCAACCCTGGATGATTATGTCGGCCAGGCCCATCTGGTTGGGCCCGGCAAACCGCTGCGACGAGCGGTTGAGCAGGGTCAGCTTCACTCCATGATTCTCTGGGGGCCTCCCGGAGTAGGTAAAACCACCTTTGCCCAACTTCTGGCGAACGTCAGCGACCTGAGCTTTGAGACGGTTTCTGCGGTGTTGAGCGGTGTGAAAGAAATCCGGGCCGTTGTGGAGCGGGCCCGCAATCGCAAGCAGTCTCATGGCCGGGATACACTGCTGTTCGTGGATGAAGTGCACCGCTTCAACAAAAGTCAGCAGGACGCGTTTCTCCCGCATATTGAGGACGGTACCTTCATCTTTGTTGGTGCTACCACCGAGAATCCTTCTTTTGAGCTGAACAGCGCCTTGCTGTCCCGGACCCGGGTCTACGTGCTCAAGAACCTCGAGGAAGAGGACATTCTCCAGCTGTTACGCCGTGCGCTGACAGCTGACGAGGGCTTTGGTGGGCGCCTGCGGGTTGATGACGACGTGTTGACCCTGATGGCCTCTGCGTCTGGTGGTGATGCTCGCCGTGCGCTGAACATTCTGGAAGTGGCGGCCGATCTTGCGGAGCCGGATGAATCCGGAGTGGACCGTGTCGCGGCCGATCAGCTTGAACAGGTCATGCAGACCAGTCTGCGCCGCTTCGACAAGGGCGGTGATGTGTTTTACGACCAGATATCGGCCCTGCACAAATCCGTTCGTGGTTCAGATCCGGACGGTTCGCTGTATTGGTTGTGCCGAATGCTCGATGGCGGCTGTGATCCGCTCTACGTTGCCCGCCGTCTGGTGCGGATCGCCAGTGAGGACATCGGTAATGCCGATCCCCGGGCCCTGCAGCTAAGCATGGAAGCCTGGGACGCTCAGGAACGCCTGGGGTCTCCAGAAGGCGAGCTGGCGCTGGCCCAGGCGGTGACCTACCTGGCCCTGGCGCCCAAGAGCAACGCTGTTTATAACGCCTTCAATCGGTGTATGGCCGACATCCGCCAGGACCCGGACTATGAAGTGCCGGTACACCTGCGTAATGCACCCACCAAGCTGATGAAAAGTATGGGCCATGGGGATACTTATCGGTACGCTCATGATGAACCCGAAGCCTTCGCCGCCGGGGAGTCCTACCTGCCCGAGGCCATTCATCAGCGCCGGTATTATGAGCCGGTAAACCGCGGGCTTGAAATCAAACTGGCGGAAAAGCGCCAGCGTCTGGATTCCCGCAACGCTGAAAGCCCCCGCAAACGCTACACCTGAGTCTTTTGCTGCGGTAGCCACGAGCGCCAGTGCAGGTATAATGGCCAGTCATTCAAAACATCGCTAACCGGAAGATTCAGGATAATCATGCTCGATCCCAAACGTGTCCGCACCCAGACAGAAGAGATCGCCCGTCGGCTGACCATCAAGAATTTCAAATTCGATACCGCCGCCTTCGAGCAGCTCGAGGAGCGCCGTCGTGCCCTTCAGGTAAGCACGGAAACCCTGCAGAGCGAGCAAAACAAGCGATCGAAGTCCATCGGTAAGGCCAAGGCTGCCGGTGAGGATATCCAGCCGCTGCTGGACGAGGTGGAAGACCTGAAAAAACAGAAGTCAGAAGCCGAGGACGAGCTCCGTACCCTGCAGGAAGAACTCAACGCCTTCCTGGCCGGTATCCCGAATCTACCGGATGAAGATGTTCCGGCAGGCGATAGCGAAGACGACAATGTCGAGATTCGCACCTGGGGCACCCCAAGGAACTTTGATTTCGAGCCCAGGGACCACGTGGCCCTGGGTGAGGGGCTCAAAGGCCTCGACTTCGAGACTGCTACCCGTCTGGCGCACTCTCGATTTGCCGTTATGCGAGGGCCTGTGGCTCGGCTTCATCGAGCACTGGCCCAGTTCATGCTGGATCTGCATACCCGCGAACATGGTTACCTGGAAACCTACGTACCGTACCTGGTGAATGCCGATAGCCTTTATGGAACCGGCCAGTTGCCCAAGTTCGAGGAAGATCTGTTCAAAACCGAAGGCGAGCATCCACTGTACCTGATTCCCACTGCGGAAGTACCCGCCACTAACCTGGTATCAGATTCGATCCTTGATGCCTCTGAGCTCCCGCTCCAGATGGTGTGCCATACGCCTTGCTTCCGCAGTGAAGCGGGTTCTTACGGTCGGGATACCCGTGGCATGATCCGTCAGCACCAGTTTGACAAGGTAGAGCTGGTGCAGGTGGTTCGTCCGGAGGATTCAGACGCCGCGCTGGAAGCCCTGACCGGCCATGCCGAAAAGGTGCTTCAGTTGCTGGAGCTGCCTTACCGTGTTGTTGCTCTCTGTGGGGGCGACATGGGCTTTTCGGCGGCCAAGACCTACGACCTGGAAGTCTGGTTGCCGGGCCAGGACAAGTTCCGTGAAATCTCTTCCTGCTCCAATACCCGTGATTTCCAGGCACGCCGCATGCATGCCCGTTGGCGTAATCCGGAAACCGGAAAGCCCGAGCCCGTCCACACCCTGAACGGATCGGGTCTTGCCGTTGGTCGCGCATTGATAGCGGTCATGGAGAATTACCAGCAGGCTGACGGCAGCATTGTGGTTCCGGAGGTTCTCAAGCCGTATATGGGAGGCGTCGACAGAATCCAATGAGTGATAAGCCAGACATCGCACCAGGGAAGGGCGTTGGTGCAACCCCTGCACCAGTAAGGTACAGGGTTAACCCGGTTACTTCGAACCCGAACACATCCGCGGGTGAGGTTGCCCTCGTCGGGGCCGGGCCGGGAGATCCTGAACTGCTGACACTCAAGGCCTGGAGGTTGATTACCTCTGCCGAGGTCGTGCTCTACGATCGTCTGGTTTCCCCGGAAATACTGGCCATGATCCCGGACACCGCCGAGATGGTTCACGTTGGCAAGCAGCGGGCCAACCACACCTTGCCTCAGGATCAGATCAATCAGCGACTGGTGGAGCTGGCCAGACAGGGGCGAAAGGTGGTTCGTCTCAAGGGTGGTGATCCGTTTATCTTCGGTCGCGGTGGCGAAGAGATTGAAACCCTCGCCGATGCCGGCGTCCGGTTTCAGGTTGTGCCGGGTATAACTGCCGCCTCCGGCTGTGCCGCCTACGCCGGCATTCCTCTGACTCATCGGGATTACGCTCAGTCTGTGCGGTTCGTGACTGGCCATCTGAAAAATGATACCTGCGATCTACCCTGGAAGGACTTTGTCCAGAACAACCAGACCCTGGTGTTCTATATGGGGCTGGTGGGCCTGCCGATCATCTGCCGGCAGTTGGTCGCCCATGGTATGTCCCAGGATATGCCTGTGGCGTTGGTCTCGAAGGGGACAACGAGGGATCAGCGTGTGGTTACAGGGAATCTCTGCAACATCGTTGAGAGAGTAGAGGCGGAAGCGGTCCAGCCGCCAACGCTGGTTATTATCGGCCACGTGGTGGCGCTCAGAGAAAGGCTGGACTGGATAGGTGGGGTTATGACAACGGGGAGCTGAGGCTCCCCGTTTTATATCATGCTTCGATCAGCCGATCTTGCGCTTGGGCAAGACATCCTTCAGCTTGTTGCGCATATCCCGAATGGCTTTTTCCGTAGTTGGCCAGTCGATACAGGCATCCGTCACCGATACGCCGTACTTGAGATCTGCCAGATTCTCGGGAATGGACTGGTTGCCCCAGTTGATGTTGCTCTCAACCATCAGGCTCTGGATCGACGTGTTGCCTTCCAGGATCTGGTGGGTCACATCCTGCATGACCAGCGGCTGAATGGCCGGGTCCTTGCTGGAGTTGGCATGGCTGCAGTCAATCATCATCGACTTGCGCAAGCCTGCTTTATCCAGCGCCTGTTCGCACAGGGCGACGCTCACGGAATCGTAGTTGGGTTTGCCACCGCCGCCACGAAGAACAACGTGGCCGTAGTTATTGCCCTTGGTGCGGATAATCGCCACCTGTCCCTGCTGGTCGATGCCCAGGAAGCTGTGGGGGTGAGACACGGATTTCATGGCGTTCACCGCAACGTCCAGGCTGCCGTCGGTGCCGTTCTTGAAACCGATCGCCATAGACAGGCCGCTGCTCATTTCCCGGTGAGTTTGTGACTCGGTGGTACGGGCGCCGATGGCGGACCATGCAATGGTGTCCTGCAGGTACTGAGGGGAAATCGGATCGAGCGCTTCGGTGGCTGCGGGCAGGCCCAGTTCGTTGATATCCAACAGCAGTCGACGTCCGATGTGAAGGCCCTGCTCAATATCAAAGGTGTCGTTCAGGTGCGGATCGTTGATCAGACCTTTCCAGCCAACGGTTGTGCGAGGTTTCTCAAAATAGACCCGCATAACGATCAGCAGGGTATCGCTGACTTCATCGGCAAGCTTCTTCAGGCGCGCGGCGTAATCCCTGGCGGCCTCAACATCGTGAATGGAGCAGGGGCCCACCACGACAAACAGGCGGTGGTCCTTACCATCCATGATGTCATAGATGGCCTGGCGGCCCTTTGAGACGGTTTCTGCGGCCTTGTCGGAGAGCGGCATCTCCTTCTTCAGCGCTTCAGGAGTGATCAGTGCTTCCTGGCTCGCCACATTCAGATTCTCTAGTTTGTTGCCCGACATGTTGTTCTGCTTCCCCGATTCTGATCGTTGCAGCCCTGGTGGACCATAGAATATGCCAACAGGGTTGCAGATTAACGCGAATAGCGCCGGTGTGCGGTTGCGGTAAACCCCGGCGAGTTGGTTATACTGCGTCATTTACAGGGCCTTTTCAACGCTTCTTAGGTATGGGGAACGGATGTCGCAAAACAGGCAGAGACTGAAGGATGTGCCTTCCGTTGCAACGGTTTCAGGCAAGATAGACGATGTCCTGGCCGGCATACGTGTTCCTGACCTGCCATACCCGGCGGGCAAGCTCGAACCAGACGCTGTCAGCGACTGGCGTCCGCTGCTGGTTTCCTGCTGGTCCGAGCAGCGCGATGAGCGGGTGACCCATGTTATCCGCTCCGTTCATCTGGAGTGGTCGGCCCGGCAGGTGAACGCGGCCTATGTGGCTGACCGCATTATGGACGTCTTTCTGAAAACAAGCGGTCTGCATCCCAGCCTGGCCCGTCGGGTGGCAAGGCTGCGTTTCTATCTCGCCTGGCGCATGAATCTGGAGGGCAAGAAGGCTTTCAGCAAGGCTCTCCTGGAGTGGCTGGACAGCCTGCAGGAGTGGCGCGGCTGGAGCGATTCCGGAGGCCGCTCCTCCAAAGTTCTGCTGGATCAGCTTGATTCGCTGGTAATAGCCGTTTCTGCCAGTTTCGAATCCGGCAAGACGGAACCTGTGAGCGAATTCTGTTATCGCTGGCAGGAAGACGCTGAGAAGAGGAACGCCCAGGTTGGAAAACTTCGCCAACGGCTACTCGAAACAGAGCAGGGTGCTGCCAAACAGCGTAAGGCAGAACAGTCTTCCCGGGCATTGATTGGTCGTGCTCTCCAGGGGCGCAAGTTACCGCTTCCGATTGTCCGGTTTATCCTTGATCACTGGCAGGGTTTGCTGAAACAGTCGATCTGGGATTCCGGTCTCGAGGGCGAGAATTTTCGGCATGGCAGCAAGTTGCTTGAGTGGCTGGTCTGGATTGGTGATCCGTCACTTTCCGACAAGGACCGTAACCGGCTCTATCACGTGGGCGAACAGATCGGCGATCGTATCCTGGACGTCTGGAAACGTGTTTTTGACGAATCCCTGCCTGCGCAGTCCCTGTCGGGGATCGAATCCGTCATGGTTTCCAGGCTGCGAGGGGAGGCACCGGACCTTGTGGAGGCTTTGCCGGCGGCGGGGAGTTTCCAATGGGACAGCAACTGGCTGACCTTCGAAGTGCCCGCCGCAGAAGCCTTTGAACCTTATGAGGGGCAGTGGTTTGTCGAGGGCGAGGGCACCGGAGAGCAGCGGCGTTATTTCTATGCGTTTTTACCTGAATCGGCAGAAATCCTCTGGACCAACGGCGCCGGCGTAAAGTTGGGGCTGCAGACCTGGGGTGAATTCCAGGCCGCCCTGGAAAAGGAGCAGATCCGGCCATTGCCGAAGCTCACACCTTTTGGAAGGGTATTGGCAGAAACCGTCGAACTGCTTGCCCGCGTCTGTGAGAAACAACGTCGGCAGAGGGAACAGGCAGCGGAAGCTGCCAGGCTGCGCGCCGAGGAACTGCGGCGGGAAAAAGAAGCCGCCGAAGAAAGGCGCAGGGCTGAGGAAGCCGAGCGTGAAGCCGAGCTTGAGCGCCAGCGGCAAGCCGCTGAAGAGCAACGTATCGCCGATGAACAGGCCGAACAGGAGCGAATCCGTAAGGAAAGAACGCTGCTGGCCGAGAAGCAGGTGGACGCCATCAAGCTTGGTGGCTGGATTGTCGTTGAACCCGATGAAACATCCGATGAACCGGCCCGCCTGAAACTGGCCGTACGCATCAATGCGTCCAGAAAGCTGGTTTTTGTAGACCGTCTTGGCCTGAACCGGCGCGAATTTCTCGAGGACGCCCTGGTTGAAGGGATTGTGGAAGGCCGGATTCGGGTTCTTGGAACCTCTGCAGAATTTGATGACACCCTAAGCAGGGTCGTTGGCCGAATCCGTGTAGGCCGAAACTGATATTGCCGAAGCAGGAAAACAACAATGGCAGATAACGATTACAGCTTTGGAACCCGGAATGATCCGCCTGTTGATCAGGATAACCGTGCCGATTACCGCCTGACTGCCCGAGCCCGGGCGATTCTCGAGCTTGAATCCGGATTGCCGGAAGAAGCCGGGGCCGAGGAGCGGGAGCTTGTCTGCGGCATTCGCGATATATCCGCCAGTGGTCTTTGCCTGACCGCTGACGAGCCTCTTTCCCTGGGGGCTCTGCTGCCGGCGAGCGTCTTACTTGGCAACCATGCGGAGCCTTTCAGTCTAATGGTAGAAGTGGTCTGGTGCCGACCCAACGAGTCGAGCTTTCTGGTGGGGGCGCGAATCATCGAATCCGACGACACCGCCTACGTTGAGTGGGTAGAAGCCGTGGCGTCGGCGATGGACCAGGATTGATGAAACTTCACTCCGTTTAACAAAAAGAGCCGGCATAAAGCCGGCTCTTTCGTTTCCGAGTGAGGGAAACTTACTCTTCCAGTTCGCCCATCCCGGTGATGTTGAAGCCGCCGTCCACGTACATGATCTCGCCGGTAATGCCACTGGACAGGTTGGAACCCAGGAACGCGGCGGCATTGCCCACTTCATCAATGGTCACGTTCCGGCGCAGCGGTGCACGCCTGGCGTTTTCGGCCAGCATCTTACGGAAGCTCTTGATGCCGGAGGCGGCCAGGGTCTTGATCGGACCGGCGGAAATGCCGTTCACGCGAATGCCATCACGGCCCAGGCTGGCAGCCATGTAGCGAACGTTGGCTTCCAGCGAGGCCTTGGCCAGGCCCATCACGTTGTAGTTCTGCAGAACCTTCTCGGCGCCCAGGTAGCTCAGGGTAATCAGTGAGCTGCCTTCGTGCATCATGCTGCGAGCGCCCTTGGCCAGGGCCACAAAGCTGTAGGAGCTGATGTCGTGGGCAATGCGGAAGCCCTCACGGGTGGTGACGTCCACGTAGTTTCCGTCCAGTTCGTGACCCGGAGCATAGCCAACGGCATGAACAATAATGTCGATGTTGTCCCAGTGCTTGCCCAGTTCCTTGAAGACATTCTCGATTTCTTCGTCGCTGGCCACATCGCAGGGGAAGGTCAGCTTGCTGCCCCACTGTTCGGCGAATTTCTCAACCCGTGGCTGGAGTTTTTCGTTCTGGTAGGTGAATGCCAGTTCGGCGCCTTCGCGGGCGAATGCCTCGGCGATGCCGTAAGCAATGGACAGTTTGCTGGCTACGCCAACGATCAGTGCTTTTTTGCCACTGAGGATTCCCATGGGTCGTTCTCCCTGTGTTCCTGATTTGGGTGCATTATCCCTGAGTGCTCTGGCAGGGGTAACGCTCAAATAGTCGTAGTTGTGTTCTGGTAAAAGAACGCGGCGTTCAGCAGTTCACGGGTGTAGTCCGCGCGCGGTGTATGGAAGATCTCGGCCGCGTCACCATACTCCACAATCCGGCCATGCTGCAGCACCAGCAGTTTGTGGCTCAGGGCGCGGACAACGGCCAGATCATGGCTGATAAAAATATAGCTTAGACCATAACGGGTCTGGATATCTCTCAACAGTTCAATGACCTGTTTCTGTACCGTTCGGTCCAGGGCCGAGGTGGGCTCGTCCAGTATGATCAGGTCCGGCTGCAGCACCAGCGCCCGGGCGATGGCGATGCGCTGGCGCTGGCCGCCAGAGAATTCATGGGGGTACCTGTGCCGCGCCTCCGGATCCAGGCCGACATCGGTCAGCGCACGTATGACTTTCTGATCATGTTCTGCGGCGTTATCCGCGTCATGAATTTCCAGGCCCTCCCGGACAATTTCGGCAATGGACATTCTCGGGCTGAGGCTCCCGAACGGGTCCTGGAAGACGATCTGGACACGCCGCCGCCAGGGCCGGAATTCCCTCTGGTTCAGAAATGCCAGCTCTTCTCCGGCCAGGCGTATGCTGCCTGTGCTGGCGGTAAGCTTAAGCAGGGCATGGCCTATAGTGGTCTTGCCGCTACCGCTTTCACCTACGATACCGAGCGTTTCGCCACGGTTAAGTTGGAAATCTGCACTTTGCACGGCATGAAACGATTCCTTGACCTTGCCCAGTAGACTCTTGCGGATCGGGAAGCGTACATCGAGGCGTTCAACGGCCAGCAAGGGCTCCGCCCGCTTCCCAAGGGCCAGGGGTGCTTCCGGAGGTTCAGCATCCAGCAGCTTTCGGGTATAGGCGTGTTGCGGGCTTGCGAACAGGGTGCCGGTATCGGCTTCTTCCACGAGTTTTCCATGCTCCATCACCGCCACCCGGTCCGCGTAGCGTCGCACGATGGTCAGGTCGTGGGTAATGAGCAGGATGGCCATGCCCAGCTTCTTCTGCAAATCCCGCAGCAGCTCCAGAACCTGTTTCTGAACCGTGACATCCAGCGCGGTTGTGGGTTCGTCGGCAATCAACAGATCTGGTTCGTTGGCCAGGGCCATGGCGATCATTACCCGTTGCTTTTGCCCACCTGACAATTGGTGGGGATAAGCGCCCAGCTTGGTTTCCGGGTTCTGTATACCTACCAGTTGCAGGAGCTCCAGGCACCGCTGCCTGGCCTGGGGCCCCCGCATTCCCTTGTGCAGCTCCAGGGTTTCGCCGATCTGCTTTTCTACTGTGTGCAAGGGGTTCAGGGATGTCATCGGTTCCTGGAAGATCATCCCGATTTCCCGCCCACGAATCTGACGCATACGTTTTTCGGTGGCGGCCAGCAGGTCCTCATCCCGGTAGCGGATCTGCCCGCTGGGATAACTGGCGTGACGGGGATCCAGAAGACGAAGAATGGAAAGCGCGGAAATGGATTTCCCAGAACCGCTTTCACCCACCAGAGCCAGGGTTTCGCCTTCCCGAATGACCAGTGACAGGGACTCAACCGCTGCGGGGCCCTGATCGAAACAGATCGAGAGGTCGGAGATCTGAAGCAGTTGGTTCATATCAGCTCTTCCTCGGATCAAAGGCATCGCGAACGGCTTCGCCGACAAACACCAGCAGGGTGAGCATCAGCGACAACGAGACAAAGGCAGAAATGCCCAGCCAGGGCGCATGCAGATTGGCCTTGCCCTGGGCAATCAGCTCACCGAGGGAGGGTGAGCCGGAGGGCAGACCGAAGCCGAGGAAGTCCAGGGATGTGAGGCCAGTGATTGCGCCCGTAAGAATGAACGGCAGGAAGGTGAGCGTGGCCACCATGGCGTTGGGCAGGATATGCCGAAACATGATCTTGCGGTTATCCAGGCCGAGCGCTCTGGCAGCTTTGACATACTCAAAGTTGCGAGCCCTGAGGAATTCGGCACGGACCACATCCACCAGTCCCATCCAGCTGAACAGCAGCATGATGCCCAGCAGCCACCAGAAGTTGGGCTGGACAATACTGGAAAGAATGATCAGCAGGTAGAGCACCGGCAAACCGGACCAGATTTCGATAAAGCGCTGGCCCAGCAGGTCAATCTTGCCGCCGTAAAACCCCTGGATGGCACCAACAATAACACCAACAATGCAGCTGGCAATCGTCAGGGTCAGACCAAACAGCACTGAAATACGGAAACCGTAGATGACTCGGGCGGCAACATCCCGGCCCTGATCGTCAGTTCCCAGCCAGTTCTCGGCACTGGGGGGCGCCGGCGAGGGCACTTCAAGATCGTAATTGATGGTGTTGTAGCTGAAGCGGATCGGTGGCCAGACCATCCAGCCGTTGGCACTTATCTCGTCGGCGATGAACGGGTCCCGATAATCCGCCTCGGTGGGCAGGAACCCGCCGAAGGTCTCTTCCGGCACCGACTGAACCACCGGGAAATACAGATCCCCCTTGTAGGAAACAATCAGGGGAGAGTCATTGGCGATCAGCTCTGCCACCAGCGACAGGCCGAAAAGCGCCAGGAAGACCCACAAGGACCAGAAGCCCCGCCGGTTTTTCCGGAAATTACGGAGTCGCCTCTGCTGGATCGGAGTCAGGGACCGGAAGCTCACGCGCCCTCCCGGCTTTCAAAATCGATCCGCGGGTCGACCAGGACATAGGTGATGTCGCTGATCAGCTTCAGGATGAGTCCCATCAGGGTGAAGATATACAGCGTGCCGAAGATTACCGGATAGTCCCGGTTCAGGGCTGCTTCAAAGCCCAGTAATCCAAGCCCGTCCAGGGAGAAAATCACTTCAATCAGGAGCGAGCCGGTAAAGAACAGGGCCACCAGAACACCGGGAAGACTGGCAATCACAATCAGCATGGCATTCCGGAACACGTGGCCGTACAGCACTTCTTTCTGGTCCAGCCCCTTGGCCCGGGCAGTCACCACGTATTGTTTACCGATCTCGTCCAGGAATGAGTTCTTGGTGAGCAGGGTCAGGGTGGCAAACCCTCCAATCACATTCGCGGTGACCGGCAGCGCCAGGTGCCAGAAGTAGTCACCGATTTTCTGATACCAGGTGAGTTCGTCGAAATTCGAAGACGTCAGGCCCCGAAGCGGGAACCAGTCAAAATAACTGCCGCCGGCAAACAGCACGATCAGCAGTATGGCGAACAGGAAGCCCGGTATGGCATAGCCCACCACAATGGCGGAACTGGTCCAGACATCAAATCTGGAGCCATCGGTAACGGCCTTTCGGATGCCCAGGGGGATGGAAATAAAGTAAATGATGAGTGTCGACCAGAGGCCCAGGGAAATGGATACGGGCATCTTGTCGAGAATCAGGTCAATGACGCTTTTTTCCCGGAAGAAGGAATCGCCGAAGTTGAAGGTGGCGTAATCGCCAAGCATTTTGAAAAAGCGTTCGTGGGGCGGTTTGTCGAAGCCATACATGACTTCGATTTCCTTCAGGAGCTCATCTGGAATACCGCGGGAGCCGCGCGTATCGCCAGAGGAATCCGCTACCTCACCACCGGTGCCGCCGCCGGAGGCGCGGGCCAGAGCACTGCCGCCGTGGCCTTCCATTTCCGCAATAAGCTGCTCAACGGGGCCGCCTGGTGCGGCCTGCACGATGACAAAATTGAGCAGCATGATTCCGATCAGCGTGGGAATGATCAGCGCCAGACGCCTGAGTATGTAGATGCCCATTTAGCGGCGTGTTCCTCAGGGCTTCGCCCACCAGTTGTCCAGGTCGATACCGTTCTTGGGCGTCTCGGCCGGACGTTGGAGATGGTTCCAGTAGGCAACGCGGTCGCTTCTCAGGTGCCAATGGGGAATCACATAATGATGGTGCAGGAGAACCCGATCCAGCGCATGAACCCGATGCACCAGCTCCTCACGGTCTGGCGCCTGAATCACCATGCTCACCAGGTCATCAATCACCGGATCGCTCACGCCCATGTAATTCCGTGAGCCTTTGGCATCCACGGTGGAGGAATGCCAGTATTCGCGCTGCTCGTTACCCGGTGAATCCGACTGGCCGAACACCTGAGTGATCATATCGAAATCAAATTCCCGCAGCCGCTGGATATACTGGTTGCTGTCTACAAGGCGGACGGTAACATCGATTCCGAGCCGGCCGAGATTGTTCTTGAAGGGTAGAACCACCCGCTCGAAGCTTTTCTGGAACAGCAGGATTTCGAACGCCAGTGGTTCGCCTGTTTCGGCGTGTACCATCTTGCCATCGCGGATGACATACCCAGCGGACTTTAGCAGCTCCATGGCGGTTCTCAGATTCTCGCGCAGCCCTTGTTGACCTTCGGTTGTGGGTGGCTGGTACTCCTCGGTAAACACATCTTCGGGTAACCGATCCCGGTAAGGTTCGAGTATTTCCAGTTCACGGCCGGTGGGGAGACCCGAGGAAGCGAGGTCGCTGTTCTCGAAGTAGCTGTCAGTACGGGTGTATTGGTCGAAAAAGAGGTTCTTGTTGGCCCACTGGAAATCGAAACCGTAAGCCAGGGCTTCGCGCACGAGCGGGTCTGAAAACACCTTGCGCCGGGTATTGAAGGCAAAGCCCTGCATGCCCGAGGGCCGGTGGTGCTCGATGGCCTCTTTGATAATAGTGCCATTCTCGAACCGTTCACCGGTGTAGGCGGTGGCCCAGTTCTTGGCGGACGATTCCAGCCGGAAATCAAAACTTCCGGCTTTGAAGGCTTCCAGAGCCACGGTGTCATCGGTGTAGTAGTCGTAGGTAATCTGATTGAAATTGAACCGGCCTGTACGGACCCCCAGATCTTTGGCCCAATAATCCTCAACCCGCTCATAGGTGATGGATCGGCCAGCCTCGAAGTCGCCTATCCGATAGGGGCCACTGCCAACCGGCGGATTCAGGCCGTTTTTGCCAAACTCACGATCGGCCCAGTAGTGCGATGGCAGTATCGGCATCTGACCGAGGATCAGCGGCAGCTCCCGATTGCTGGTATCGCTGAAATCAAAACGTATCCGACGAGGGCCTTCCACCGTGACGGTACTGACGTCCGCGTAGTAGTTGCGGAAGAAGGGATGTCCCCTGGTGGTGAGAGTGTCGAAAGAAAATTTCACGTCTTCGGCGGTAATGGCTTCGCCATCGTGGAACCGCGCCTGCTCCCGGATGTTGAATACCACGTAGCTGCGGTCTTCCGGGGTTTCCAGGGATTCGGCAATCAGGCCATAGGCCGAGAAGGGCTCATCGTCGGAGGATTCCAGCAAAGTGTCGTAGAGGTAGGTGCTGATTCCTGCCGCAGCCACACCCCGGATATCAAACGGATTGAAGGAATCGAAGCCGTTGGCGACGACGGCCATCTTCAGCGTGCCGCCTTTCGGGGCGTCCGGATTAACGTAATCGAAGTGACTGAAACCTGCCGGATATTTTGTTTCGCCGTGCATGGCAATGCCATGTGCTGGCATTGCCTCTTCGGCGATAGAAAACGGAGAAATAAGCGGTGTGGCAATGAACGCCAGGGCTGAAAAAAACGACGTAAGGGATGAGGCTTTCCGTGTTCTTGTCATAAGTCTCGCACGTCAGGGACTGTTTCGGATATCAACGTAGAGTACCAGACTTTGCCCGGGTTGCAGATAACGGGCGGTATTCAGATCGTTCCAGCTTGCGATATCCCGCACATTCACGGAAAACCGGCTGGCAATACGGGCCAGAGAGTCGCCCTTGCGCACCCGGTAGCCCACCTTGCGAACCATCGCCTCACCACGGCCACTGTTGGCGGCCATAACCGTGGGCTGACTGGTTTTGGACCAGATAACCAGTTCCTTGCCAGGCATCAGCGGGTCGCCGGGTGCCATACCATTCCAGGCGGCAACTTCACGAACGGAAACCCGGTGCTCGCGGGCAATATCCCAGAAAGTGTCACCTTTGCGAACCGTGTAGCGAACCTTGTTTCCGTCCCGCTTTCGCTCCTGTTTGCGCTCAAGCCGCTGGGAGGCACTCAGGGCGTAGGCATCGCTACCCTTGGAGGCGGACGGAATCATCAGGCGCTGGCCGATCCGTATCAGGTCGCCGTTCAGGTTGTTCACCTGCTGGAGTACCGACGGTGTCGTGGAGAATTTCCGGGAAATTGAATTAAGGCTGTCGCCGGATTTAACCTCATAGTTACGCCAGGAAACCCGTTGATCGGCAGGAATTTGCGCCAGTGCCGTGCGGAAGTTCTCGGCGTTCTGAACCGGAACCAGCAACCGGTGGGGGCCGTCCGGTGAGGTGGCCCAACGGTTATAAGACGGGTTAAGCAGGTAGATCTCATCAACATCCACGCCGGCCAGTTCCGCCGCCTGGGCAAGATCCAGCTGGGAGCCGGTTTCAACCACCTCGAAGTAGGGCTCGTCTTTCAGTGATGGCAGTTCGATGCCATAGGCCCCTGGGTTGTCGAAGATTTTAGCCAGTGCAATAAGCTTGGGAACGTAATGGCGCGTTTCCCGTGGCAGCTGCAAGGACCAGAAGTCGGTCGGTTTGTTGCTGTTGCGATTTCGGCGCATGGCGCTTGAGACCGTGCCGCCACCGCTGTTGTAGGCGGCCAGAGCAAGGGTGTGGTCGCCATCAAAACGGTTGGCGAGGCGATCAAGATAGGTCAGGGCGGCGTCGGTGGCTGCAATAACATCCCGACGCTCATCGTGCCACCAGCTCTGGGTCAGACCGAAGTACTTTCCTGTGGAGGGGATGAACTGCCAGAGGCCTGCGGCCCTGCCATGGGAGTAGGCGAAGGGATCAAATGCACTCTCAACAATTGGGAGCAGGGCATACTCGGCCGGCAGTCCTCGCTTTTCGGTCTCATTGACTATGTAGTGGAGGTAGCGGCTACCACGCTCAACCACCCGGTCGATGTATCCGGGATGACGGGCATACCAGTTCAGCTGGTCCCGGACGCGTTCATTGTCGATGTCATGGTCCAGTACAAATCCCGAGCGCAGTCGACCCCAAAGATCTTGCTCGACTGCCTCTGTTTCAGCGGTTTTCTGAACCGGATTGTCGAGTTTCTCGCGGGCATCCCTGGCGGCATCCTTCAGCTCAGGCGCAATAGCCTCGTCCAGTGGCTCATTGCGGGCAGCATCGCCGTCTTTTCCGGTCTCGACGGCTTTTTTCAGTCCCTCGTCGCCAGCGGCAACGGTGACTTCCTGAGTGTTCAGCGGGTTTTCTTCACTCTGGTTGATCAGGCTACTGCAGCCGCTCGCGAGGGCTCCGGCGAAAAACATCAACGACAATCGACTGACCGACATATAGACATCCGGTTTCAGGTTGAGGCCGGACTCAGAATCGGAAAGCCCGGCATATTTAACAGTTTACGTTCACAAAGTTGAAACGATTCTATGGGACCGCTTTTCAAAGGGTCAAGAAACCTCTCGTTACGGCTGTGAGAGGAATTGTTAAGTGCGTATCGCCGGGCGTCAGAAGTTATCCTTGCCGTGGCGGATAGCCGCAAAGATGGCGTTCTCGGAATCTGCCGGCAAGCCGTGGCTGGCGCAATAGGCACGGGCGGAGTCCATCACAGCCGGATCGTCCCAGCGGAGGAAGGGATTCAGCCGTTTCTCGTCTTCAAGTATGGAAGGAACAGTCGGCCTTCCTTCATTGCGGGCGTTCTGACACTGCTGCTCGAAATCCCGTAGCCCTTCATCATTCGGAAGCCAGTTGCGGGCGAAACGGAGATTCGCGAGGGTGTATTCGTGGGCGCAATAAACGGCGGTTTTGCCCGGCAGGGCCCTCAGGGTCTGAAGAGATTGGCGCATCTGTTCCGGAGAACCCTCGAACAGGCGGCCGCAACCACAAACAAACAGGGTGTCGCCGCAGAACAGGACTGGCCGGCCATTTACCTCGACATCCGTGAAATAGGCAATATGGTCCAGGGTATGGCCGGGCACGCCGAGAACCTGGAAGGTGATGTCTTCCCAGATCACCTCATCGCCCGGGTGAACCAGGTTGGTGCTACCCTTGAAGGGGGAATCAGCGGGACCGGTTACACGGCAATCCGGAAAGCGGGAAACCAGTTCTTTGACACCCCCAACATGATCGGGGTGATGATGGGTCACCAGGATGGTATCGAGTGTCAGGCTGTTTTCGGCCAGGTGTTCGAGAACCGGCTGGGCCTGGCCGGGATCGACGGTCAGCGCTTTGCCGCTGGAAGCGTCGGAAAGGCACCAGATATAGTTGTCACTGAAGGCGGGTATGGCAGAAATGGTCAGCATAGGGCCCCACATGTGCGTATCGAATGTGACTGATATGATAGAGCATTAAATACAAGGCCCCAACCACAGGTTCGGGCTTCCGGGAGTGGCGCATTGGTGAGTGAATCCGACGCAGTTGATTATTCCGCCAGACATGAGAGCTTTGAGCGCTGGTTCCAGACCCCACTGGGCCGGGCACTGCTGGCGGATCAAAGGCGCTTTGTTGACGCCGAGCTCCAGCGTCTGACAGGTGCCAGGCAGTTACAGGTGGGCATAAGCCATCGGTTACCACTGGCCACGGGCACGGATTTTTCCCAGAAAATCATGACAGCGCCCCGCTGGTATCCCCACATACCCGACGGAGTGGCCATCTGCGATGCCGACGAACTGGCCTTTCCCGGTGACTCCATGGATCTCGTGGTATTGCACCATACTGCCGATTTCTCACCTTACCCGCACCAGGTGATCCGGGAGGCTGCGCGAGTACTCAGGGGGGAGGGCACCATGGCCTTGTTTGGTTTTAACCCGCTCAGCCTCTGGGGCGCTCGCAAGTTGATCACCAGGAGCAGCGAAGGCCCCTGGGGCGGTCGTTTTCTGTTGCGCGGGCGGATGGAAGACTGGCTTCACCTGCTGGGGTTCAATGTCGAGGCGTCCGTTACCCGGTTTTTCAGAACCCCGCTGCAACGCGCCGGCCGCAAACCTGTCAGCCGGATTGACAACCGTCTGTCCGGAAATCGGCTCCTGCCAGTGGGCGCCTATTACTGTATCCTTGCCAAAAAACGCGTGCATGCACGGCTGCCGAGACGGCCTGTCTGGCGACAAAGCAAGGTTATTGCCCTGCCGGGGACTGGCACTGTTGGCGCCTCCCGCAGCTGCAACCGGAATGGCACGCCCCCACACAAGTTAAAGTGAATTATTGATAACCGAACCAGGAGACTGAATGGCCGGCAAGGTAATCCTGTATACAGATGGCGCCTGTAAGGGCAACCCGGGCCCGGGCGGCTGGGGTGTGGTTTTGCGCTACGGCGATAACCGTAAAACCCTGCACGGCGGCGAAGCCAACACTACCAATAATCGCATGGAGCTCATGGCGGCCATCCGGGGGCTAGAGGCTCTTAAGCGCCCCTGCGAAGTGGAGCTGTTTACTGACTCGCAGTACGTGCGTAAAGGTATCACTGAATGGATGGCTGGCTGGAAGCGCAATGGCTGGAAAACCTCTGCGAAAAAACCAGTCAAGAACGAAGATCTCTGGCGCGAGCTGGATACGGAAGTCGCCCGCCACAAGGTCAACTGGCATTGGGTAAAGGGGCACTCCGGGGTTCCCGACAACGAGTTGGCGGATGAGCTCGCCAACCGCGGTGTCGAAGAGCTTTCCAACGCATAAAAGCAGACAACCAGGACAGGTAATGAGACAGATCGTACTGGATACAGAGACCACGGGTATCGATCCCGCCGAAGGTCATCGGATCATCGAGATCGGCTGCGTTGAACTGATGGAGCGCCAGCTCACCGGACGCAACTATCACGTTTACATTAATCCGGACCGTGAGGTCGAGGCCGAAGCAATAACCGTTCACGGCATCACCAACGAGTTCCTGGCGGATAAGCCCCGTTTTGCCGAGATTGCCGACGAGTTCTTCGAATTTATTAAGGGGGCCGAACTGGTTATCCATAACGCCGCCTTCGACGTCGGCTTTATGGATTCAGAATTCGCCCGGCTGAAACCGGTGCGCAAAACCGCTGAGCATTGCTCAATTGTCGATTCTCTTGCCATCGCCCGGGCCCGTCACCCCGGCCAGAAAAACAACCTGGATGCTCTCTGTAAACGCTACGGCGTGGACAACAGCAACCGTGACCTCCACGGCGCTTTGCTGGACGCGGAGATCCTGGCCGACGTTTACCTGCTGCTCACCGGTGGACAGACCGCGTTGTCACTGGATGCGGGATCCGAAAACGGTGGCGGCAACGGCGGCATCAGAAGGCTGCCCGCGGACAGGGCGCCACTCTCGGTGGTTCGCGCCTCCAGTTCAGAAAATGAAGCCCATGAGGAGTTCATGTCGCTGCTCGAAAAACAGGCCGGCGAAACCGTATGGGGCAAACTCCAGAGCGCAGAATGAGAACTGGGTCGGTCTGTACCAAATGTTACATTCCGCCTTTCTTGAGGTACTTGAGTTTTATGTTATAAGTAATGATAAGTTCGCCAGTTTTTTGCGAACTGGCTTTGGCCGGAAAAGGGGTTAACCGGCCCAGAACAAAAAGGCCTGGTCCGCTATTGCCGGACCAGTGACCACCAAAGAGGATGCGGTAGTCTCCGCAACATTAACGGGAAGCGTTTATGGTTCAGTCGTCTCTCGCGACGAAATCGCAGTCGTTTGATCTGGTCAAAAGTGAAATAGAACAGACGATCAAGCAGGCAGAATCCAGCCTTGAACGCTTTCAGGAAAACCGCGAAAGGGGTGAGGATCTCCAGAACTGTGTTGATTTCATCAATCAGTTGCGGGGCATCTTTATTTTGGTGGAGCTTCGTGGCGGCACCCTGCTGTGCCAGGAAGCAGTCACCATGGCCAACGATGTACCTGTTGGCGCGAACGACGACAAAAACATCCTCTTGACCACACTTAATAGCGCACTGTTTATTCTTCGTCGCTATGTAGAGTATTACCACCAGCAAAGGGAAGATCATCCCGAATTGCTGCTTCCTGTGATCAATGATCTTCGGGAGGCCCGACGGGAGAAGCCATATCCCGAGTCCTGTTTCTTTGATGTCGACGTCAAGGAGCGTCCCGATTTCTGTGCCGGCCTGACTTTGCAGCCGTTTGAAGGCAATGAGGCTGATTACGAGATCATGGCCCGGCGCATGCGCCTGACCTTCCAGGTGGCGCTTCTCGGTATTCTGCGCGACCGCAACGACGTCGTGAACAAGAAGCTGATCGGGCGGGCTTCCCGGGGTCTTGCGCGCCTGTGTCAGGGTGCACCTATGGGGCAGATGTGGTGTCTCGTTGGCATCGTTGCGGACACCATGCTTGATCGGGCGATGGTATTTACCAAGGCTCGCAAGCGCATGTTCATGCGGATTGAGAAATACGCCCGGGAAGTGGTTTACGTCGGGAAGGTCGCCACTGGCAAAGACGCGCCGGATTCGCTGATCCGGGACCTGGTCTACCTGCTGTACCGCAGTGGCTCCGCTAACCCTGAAGTTTCCCAGGTGCTCTCCGCTTATCATCTCGCCCCGGCCGATTTCCCGGATTCCATGCTTGAGGCCCATGCGCGCAGGTTGTATGGCCCCGGCAGCGATGTTCTCAAGTCCCTGTCAGAAGCCTTGCAGGATGAATTGAACCAGTTGAAAGACAAACTGGACATTATCGAGCGTGGTATTGAGCCCGATCTGGCAGAATTGTCTTCCATTGCTGACGCCCTCGAGCGGTTGGCCAACACGCTGGTCATGCTGGACCTGAACAAGCTGGCGGGCATTTCGCGGGAAGAGGCGAGTAAATTGCGCGGCTGGGAAGAAGAGTCCCGGCTGCCCGGTGATGATGAGCTATACCGTCTGGCTGACTCCGTGCTTGGCATTGAAGATGCCGTGATGCAGATCGTGACCCGGGGCATTACCTCGGAAACTGACGCACTGGCCGGAGGCGAGCGCAAGCGTGAAGAGTCTGTGTATCTTCGAGAGGCGCTGTATGTGGTTGCCGATGAGGCTCGTGGAGCGCTGACCCTCGCAAAGCGCGCGATTACTGCCTTTATTGAATCCGACTACGACAAACTCCATCTGGCCAACCTGCCTGCAACCTTGCACAGCATCTGGGGTGGCCTGCAGATGGTCAATGACCCTGGGGCTGCTGGGGTTCTTGAACGTGTGGCAGCTTCTATTCAGGAGCGTTTGCTGGATGCCAAGGAAGCCCCGGCGGCTCAGGTCCTTGAGGCACTTGCCGACGCGCTGACCTCGCTGGAATACTACATCGAGAGCATCGGCAAGAGCGAAGACCGCAACGTTGACCTGCTGAAGCTGGCCGAATCGTCGCTGGACGATGTAGGTTTGTAGTTTCATGTCCCATACGCTCGCCACCATTGTACTGGCCGCTGCAGGCGCGGTAATGGTGATCGCGGGCCTGCTGTTTTTCAGACACCCCCGTTGGTTGCTGGCCTGGCTGAAAGGAATGGCGGTATTTGGCGTCATTCTCGCCGGGCTTTATGCCCTCGTTGTTGCGGCAAATCTCACAAGCTACCGGTCGTTGGTCGGCATGCAGACCGTTGCAACCATTTCCACGCAGCGACAGGCTGAGCAGATCTGGCAGGTCACGCTCCAGAGTCAGGGTGAGATAGCCGCGGTAAGAACACTTCAGGGGGATCAGTGGCAGATCGACGCCCGGATTATCCGGTTTTCGGGACCTTTCCGATGGCTTGATATTGCACCGGGCTATCGGTTGGAACAATTGAGCGGGCGTTACACTTCCCTCGAGCAGGAGCGATCTGCTCCAAGAACTGTGATCGGACTTGCCGAGGGCATCTGGCCGGATCTCTGGCAGTGGGATCAGCAGTTCAACTTGCCGTTTGTGGAGGCTGTGGACGGGAACATGACCTTCATGCCGATGCGGGATGGGGCTGTTTTCGAGGTAAAACTTTCTTCGTCGGGCCTGGTCGCTGTCCCGGTTAATGAGCAGGCGAGGGCGGCCGTCCAGTTCTGGAATCAGTAGGAATATGGGGTACAAAAAAACCTGCGTCGAAACGCAGGTTGTCTAGCAGCGCTTGCCGGGGGCAATCAGCCCATCTTGAACAGTTCGCCCAGCTTGGTTGCCAGCATCATATCGCCTTCAGCACGCAGCTGACCCGCCATGAATGCCTGCATGCCGTCAGTCTCGCCGGAAACGATGCCCTGCAGGGTTTCGGAGTTCATGATCAGGGTAACGGAAGGATCGTCATGAGCGCCTTCGTGCATCTTGCAGGTGCCGTCATTAATGACGAGGTGATAGGTCTTGTCGTCTTCGATGTCGAACTGGAATACCAGGTCCAGGCCTTGAGCTGCGTCTGCGTTGAAATTCTGTTCGAGTTGTTCAAATACCTGAGCTACAGACATTGTTTTACCCTTTTGATGGTTGTCTAGTCATGATCACGACGGCTTGATGTCCCTGGCTGCACGAGCCTGATCGGGTGCCCGGGTGGAGCCGACCTCGCAATCCGACTTTATGGTTAGTGGTCGGCTCTGTCAAGATCGATCGAACGCTTGTTTTAATTTTTTTGCTCTCCTTATCACCATAAATTCGGTAAGTTACACTCTTGCCTTTGTACATCCAGTTGGAGAAGCACTTTGGAGTTCCTGACAGAATACGGTTTGTTTTTAGCCAAGATCGTTACTTTCGTGGTGGCGGCCCTGGTGGTGATCTCTGTCATCATGTCTGCCGCCCAGAAGGATCGGGGCGATCATGAGGGCGAGGGAGAGCTCAAGATCCGGAAGCTCAACGAGAAATACGAAAAACTTCGCGAAACGATTCAGTCCAGGCTGATGTCTGATCAGCAACGCAAGGCGTTCCAGAAGGCCCGGAAGAAAGAGCAGAAGGCCGAGAAGAAAGCGGCCAAGGCGAAAAAGGATACCGGTGGGCAGGACGACAGTCGTGGTCGTGTTTACGTCCTCGATTTTGACGGTGATATCAAAGCCAGTGATACAGATCCGCTTCGCCGTGCCATTACCGCGGTATTGAGTATCGTTGATCCGGACAAAGACGAAGTGGTTATTCGTCTGGAAAGCGGCGGAGGACTGGTTCACTCCTATGGTCTTGCTGCCGCCCAGCTGGATCGCATTCGCAGCAAGGGTGTTCGCCTTACTGCCTGTGTCGACAAGGTCGCGGCCAGCGGTGGTTACATGATGGCCTGTGTTGCCGACCGGATTGTTGCCTCGCCGTTTGCCATTCTGGGGTCTATTGGCGTGGTTGCCCAGCTCCCGAATTTCCACCGTTTTCTCAAAAAGAACGACGTGGACTTTGAAGTGCTGACAGCCGGCGAGCACAAACGCACCATGACCATTTTCGGTGAAAACACCGACAAAGGGCGTCAGAAATTCCTGGAAGATCTGGAAGACACCCACGGACTCTTTAAAGAGTATGTGAGCGAACGACGCCCGGATCTGGACATAGCCGCGGTTGCCAATGGCGATATCTGGTTTGGCAAGCGGGCGCTGGAGGTAAAACTGATCGATGAGATCAAGACCTCCGACGAATATCTCATTGAAGCCTGCGACCGCGCAGACGTAGTCTCAGTGGCATACCAGCGCAAACGCACCCTTCCGGAAAAGCTCGGATTGGCGACCAGTGCAGCGCTTGAACACACCGTCTGGAAAGTGCTGGGTGCCTTCCGCAACCAGAAGTTCCAGTAGACCACTGAAAACGGGGAACAATGATGACAACCAATACCGAATTCAAAGCCTGGCGTGTTGAAGAGCAGAACGGTGAATATGTCGGCGCCGAGAAAACCCTGAGCACCGGGGACCTGCCCGATGGCGAGGTCCTGATTCGGGTAAGCCACTCCTCGCTGAATTACAAGGATGCGTTGTCAGCCTCCGGCAACAAGGGTGTCACCCGTTCTTTCCCCCATACACCGGGTATCGACGCCGCCGGTGAAGTTGTTGAATCTGCCACGGGCACACCGTCCAACGGCAACCCCGTGATCGTTACCGGCTACGACCTCGGCATGAACACCGACGGGGGCTTTGGCGAATACATCCGCGTGCCTGCCGCGTGGTGCGTCCCGATGCCTGCCGGCTGGAATGCCCGCACCGCCATGATCTATGGCACCGCCGGCCTCACCGCCGGGCTTTGTGTCCAGAAACTTCTGACCATGGGCGCCAAGCCGGAGCAGGGCAAAGTCGCCGTTTCCGGAGCCTCCGGTGCGGTTGGCACCGTTGCGGTTGAGCTGCTTGCCAAACTCGGATTCGACGTCGTTGCCATTAGCGGTAAGGCCGACCACGCGGACGATCTCAAGGCTCTGGGCGCCAAGGAAGTTGTGGGTCGTGAAACCCTGGCAGAAGAAAAGAAACCTCTCGTTAAACCTGCGTTTGCCAACGCCGTGGATACCGTGGGTGGTGGCCCGCTGGCGGAACTACTCAAGCAGATTCAGCCTGGTGGCTCCGTCTCCTGCTGCGGCCTTGTCGCCGGTCCAGGTCTTCAGACCACCGTGCTGCCGTTTATCCTGCGAGGCGTGAATCTGCTGGGTGTGGATTCGGTTGAGATTCCGCTGGCGGAGAAAGAAGCTGTATGGAAGAAATTCTCAGGAGAGTGGGCATGTCCGAAGACTGAGGCTTCCGCTCGTGATATTGGGCGTGGTGAGCTTGATGGGGCGTTGAAGGCGTTTTTGAAAGGTGAATCGTCCGGGAAGATTGTTCTGGATCACTCCAGGTAATTCTTTCCGGTTGGTGTTGTTTGTCGGATTACGGCTTTGCCTAATCCGACCTACCGAACTCCGAAGCTTGGATAGAAGAGAGAGGATTTACTTTCCAAAACTGTGCGGAGCCATGGATGGCGGAGCCCAAGCGTCACATGGGTGGGGCCGAGCGCTTATGAAGCGAAGCTTCATGCGAAAGCCGCACGACTGCAATCTACGATTGCAGGCCGGACCCCGGAGGGGTGCCGCAAGGAGCGTGTTTTGGAAAGTGAATCCTCTCTCTTCGTACTCTAAAGTCTGAAAACTAAGACGCCCGACGCCGGAACAGAGGGATTTCGGTGTCGGTTGCAGCCTGGTAGCCCTGACTGAAGAAGTTCAGGCATTTCTGCGCCTTGGTGATGTCCTTGTCGGCCCTCAGCACATAGGCATCAAATCCACAACGCTTCATGAACTGCAGCTGATCCAGCAGCACATCGCCGATGGCGCGTAGCTCATTCACGTAGCCAAAGCGCTCACGCAACAATCGGCCAATGCTATAACCCCGGCCATCACTGAACTTCGGGAAATTCACCGCAATCACCGGCAGCTCATTGACCCGGCCATCCAGGATCTCCGGTTCGTCGTGGCTGTCAAACCATACGCCGATATCCTGCCTTCCGGTGAAGTGCTCATAGCCGGCCAGCCAAAGATCCGCCGGGATCAATGCCGGCTCGTCCGCCGGAATGTCCAGCGATTCGCCTTCGGCCGGGCGGGGCACCACAACCCAGTTGTCCTGACGGATGCTGCCATCCGGAGAAATAACGTTAGGCATATACCCGCTCCTTGAAAGGATCAATTCCTACACGACGATAAGTATCCAGGAAGGTCTCTTCTTCCGTGCGCTTATCAACGTAGACATCAATGATTTTTGAAATCACCTGAGGCATCTCGTCTCGGGCAAACGACGGTCCAAGGATCTTGCCAATTGAGGCGTCATGGTGGGACGAACCGCCAAGGCTGATCTGATAGAACTCCTGACCTTTTTTGTCGACGCCCAGAACACCGATATGGCCGACATGGTGGTGACCGCAGGCGTTCATGCAGCCGGAGATGTTCAGATCAATGTTGCCAAGGTCGTAGAGGTAATCCAGGTCATCAAACTGCCGCTGGATGGCCTCCGCAACCGGAATGGACTTGGCATTGGCCAGTGCGCAGTAATCGCCACCGGGGCAGCAGATAACGTCCGTCAGGGTGTTCAGGTTTGCGGTACCGAAGCCCATGGGGGTGATAGCCTGCCACAGCTCAAGCAGTCGATCCTGGCGCACATCGGCCAGCACCACATTCTGCTGGTGGGTAACCCGGACTTCGCCAAAGCTGAACTCGTCTGCCAGATCGGCAATCTGTTCCAGTTGTTTGTCGCTCACATCACCCGGAGGCGTACCGGTCTTCTTCATGGTCAGTGTGACAATGGCGTAGCCCGGCTTTTTGTGGGTATCGACGTTGTGGGTCAGCCACTGATCGAAGCCCCGGTTCTCAAAGCGCTGGCTGGCCAGCAGGTCCGTGGCATTATCCAGAGCTGCGTAATCCGGCTCGGTGAAGTAGGCCTGAATGCGTTGAACCGCCTCCGGTGTCAGCCGGGTAGGGGAATCCTTGATGTGCTGCCACTCGGCTTCCACCTTCTCGGCAAAGCCCTCAGGCGTGAGCGCCTTCACCAGAATCTTGATCCGGGCCTTGAACTTGTTGTCCCTCCGGCCATAGCGGTTGTAGACGCGCAGAACGGCTTCCAGATAGGTCAGCAGATCCATCTCCGGAAGGAATTCGCGAATGACCGGCCCGACCATGGGTGTACGGCCGAGGCCGCCGCCCACGTGGACCCGGAAGCCAAGCTCGCCGGCTTCATTGCGTACCATCTGCAGCCCGATATCGTGGACTTGGATGGCTGCGCGATCGGTATGCTCGGAAGCATTCACGGCAACCTTGAATTTCCGTGGCAGGAAGGCGAATTCCGGGTGAAATGTGGACCACTGGCGAATAATTTCACAATAGGGACGCGGGTCAGCGATCTCGTCAGACTGAACGCCGGAGAACTGGTCTGTAGTGGTGTTACGAATGCAGTTGCCGCTGGTCTGGTTGGCATGCATCTCCACTTCCGCGAGTTCCGCAAGAATATCGGGAACATCTTCCAGTGCCGGCCAGTTGAGCTGCACGTTCTGGCGGGTGGTGAAGTGCGCATAGCCTTTGTCGTAGTCCCGGGTAATCCGGGCAAGCCGGCGAAGCTGGTCCGAACGCATCATGCCGTAGGGAACACAGATCCTGAGCATGGGGGCAAGACGCTGAACGTACAGGCCGTTCTGCAGGCGAAGGGGAAGAAACTCGTCTTCTGCCAACTCACCGGCCAGAGCCCTTTCGGTCTGGTCACGGAACTGGGCAACCCTCTCGGCAGCCATTTGCCGATCGTGTTCATCGTATACGTACATAGTGGGAAGATCCTGCTTGAAAGCGACATATCGAGGCCGGCGGCCTTATATCTGACCGGAAGGATAACAGCGGGTTTTTATTCTTAAAATGATTATTTCAAAATATGTTTATCGATTCAGGCGATAAGCAAGCGGAACAATGGACTGGACGAATATCAATTAACTGCTTAACTTAGTAAAGGTAGCAGGGCCGCTGTGCGGTGCTGCCTTGAAAATAAGAAAAACACGAGACACAACTCGGAAAGAGGAACAGACATGAAAAAGACCGTACGCTCTGATAGTCAGGCCGATGCCGTTGCCGCCGTTCTCCTGGTGGTTCTTGCCGTTGCGTTCGCCGTAGTCTGGGTAGCTGGCCAGTAATCCTACTGGCTCGCCAGGACCAGATTCACGATAACAATCAGGCCCACCACGAAGCTGGCTGTGAACAGGATGCCTGCGATGATATAAGGCCAGGGGCTATGGCTTGAGAAGTCCTCTTCCCGGCGCTTGTCGGACTGTACTCCGAAAGCACCGGCCAGAATGCTTTGCATGACTTTGAAAACGCCAGGTCCGCGCTGCTTTTTCTGATCCTTTTTCTCAGCCTCTGAAGACTCCGTCATACATCTGCCCCTGATCGTTATCCTGACTGAAGCTTACTCTGCCGGATCGTAGGCCAGGCTTGGCGCAAGCCAGCGTTCCGCTTCGGCCTTGGAAATGCCTTTGCGTTCAGCATAGTCCTCAACCTGGTCCGCGCCAATTTTCCCTACCGCAAAGTACTTGGATTCCGGATGCGCAAAGTACCAGCCCGACACTGCTGCGGTCGGGAACATGGCGAAATGCTCCGTCAGCTCGATGCCTGCAGTATCAGTGGCCTCGAGCAGGTTGAACAAGGTTGCCTTTTCAGTGTGGTCTGGACAGGCCGGATAGCCGGGCGCCGGACGTATCCCGCGGTACCTTTCCTTAATGAGGTCGTTATTGGCCAGCTTTTCATCAGCTGCGTAGCCCCAGAATTCCTGACGCACCCGCTCATGCATGCGCTCTGCAAAAGCCTCCGCCAACCGGTCGGCCAAGGCCTTGACCATGATGGCGTTGTAATCGTCATTGGCATCCTTGAACTCGACTGAGAACTCCTCGGCACCAATCCCGGTGGTCACGGCGAAACCGCCCACATAGTCCACGGTATCGGAACCTTCAGGCGCGACGAAATCAGACAGTGCCATCATGGGTTTGCCGGGAGCCTTTTCATCCTGCTGACGGAGGTGGTGCAGGGTCCTCAGTTCCTCGCTGCACGAATCATCTGTGTACAACACGATATCGTCGCCGCGGCGGTTGGCTGGCCAGAACCCGATGACGCCACGGGCTGACACCCGTTTTTCATCAATCATTCGGTGCAGAATCTTCTGGGCATCATCAAAGAGGTTGCGTGCCGCCTCGCCCCGCTTGGGATCGTCAAAAATAGCCGGGTACTTGCCGGAAATGTCCCAGGACATGAAGAAGGGTGTCCAGTCGATGTAATCCACCAGCTCATTGAGATCATATTCCTCGAATACCCGGATCCCGGTGAAGGCCGGCTTCGGAGGCTGGTAGCCTTCGAAGGAGATAGCCGGGGCGCGATCGCGGGCTTCCTTCAGGGAGACCAGCTTGGTCCGGTCACCCCGGTTCTTGCGGCGCTCGCGGATCTCGTCGTATTCGGTGCGGGCAGCTCCCACCAGATCTGGTTTCGCGGTTTTGCTGAGCAGCTGGGATGCCACGTTTACGCAACGGGACGCGTCCGACACGTACAGGGCAATGTCGTTCTTGTACTGGGGCTCGATCTTGACAGCCGTGTGGGCCTTCGAAGTGGTTGCACCGCCGATCATCAGCGGAATGTTGAAATCCAGACGCTGCATTTCACGGGCCACGTGGACCATCTCATCCAGGGACGGCGTGATCAGCCCGCTGAGGCCGATAATGTCGACATCGTGCTCCTTGGCGGCGGCCAGGATCTTGTCGCAGGGAACCATAACGCCGAGATCGATCACCTCGTAGTTGTTGCACTGCAGCACCACGCCCACGATATTCTTGCCGATATCGTGGACATCGCCTTTCACCGTGGCCATGAGGATCTTGCCCTTGGCTTTCTGGTCTTCGGTTTTCTCGGCTTCGATGAAGGGAATGAGGTGCGCCACCGCCTGCTTCATTACCCGGGCGCTCTTCACTACCTGGGGCAGGAACATCTTGCCGTCGCCAAACAGATCGCCGACAACGTTCATGCCATCCATCAGAGGGCCTTCAATCACCTCAATCGGATGTGTGGCTCTCTGACGGCATGCTTCGGTGTCGTCCACTATGTAGGTGGTAATTCCCTTGACCAGCGCATGCTCCAGGCGTTTTTCCACCGGCCATTCACGCCAGGCGAGGTCTTCCTCCTGGGTTTTGCCGCCTTTGCCTTTGTAACGCTCGGCAATCTCGAGCAGTCGGTCGGTGCCATCGTCTCGGCGGTTCAGGACAACGTCTTCCACCAGCTCCTTGAGCTCCGGGTCGATCTCATCATAGATCACCAGCTGGCCGGGGTTCACGATCCCCATGTTCATGCCCGCCTTGATGGCGTGGTAGAGGAAGACTGAATGAATGGCCTCCCGGACCACGTCATTGCCCCGGAACGAGAACGAAACGTTGCTCACGCCACCGGAAATGGAGGCATAGGGCAGGTTTTCACGAATCCAGCGGGTGGCGTTAATGAAGTCCACCGCGTAGTTGTTGTGCTCTTCGATGCCGGTGGCAATGGCGAAGATGTTCGGGTCGAAGATGATATCGGCCGGGTTGAAGCCAATCCCGGTCAGAACATCGTAGGAGCGTTTGCAGATTTCGGTTTTGCGCTCATAGGTATCGGCCTGACCCTGTTCATCGAACGCCATGACCACCACGGCGGCACCGTAGCGCATGCAGTCTCTGGCGCGTTTGATGAATTCCTCTTCGCCCTCCTTGAGACTGATGGAATTCACCACGGCCTTGCCCTGGATACAGCGCAGGCCGGCTTCGATGACATCCCACTTGGAGGAGTCGATCATGATCGGCACCCGGGAGATATCCGGCTCGGAGGCCACAAGATTCAGGAAGGTGACCATCACCTCCTTCGACTCCAGCATGCCTTCGTCCATGTTGATGTCGATAATCTGGGCACCGTTTTCAACCTGATCCCGGGCAACACTGAGGGCTTCCTCGTACTGCTCTTCCTTGATCAGACGCAGGAAGCGCTTGGAGCCGGTAACGTTGGTTCGCTCACCTACGTTAATGAACAGAACGTTGTCGTCGCCGGTGAACGGCTCGAGGCCGGACAGGCGCAATGCCTTCGGGCGCTCGGGAATCTTCCGGGGAGGGTACTTGGCCACCGCCTGGGCAATCGCTTCGATGTGGTCCGGTCGTGACCCACAGCAGCCACCGATGATGTTCAGGAAGCCGTCACGAGCGAAACCTTCAATGATCTCGGCCATTTCCTCGGGTGTCTGATCGTATTCACCAAACTCGTTGGGAAGCCCGGCGTTCGGATGGGCGCTGACATAGGTTTCTGCCTTGGCCGACAGCTCTTCCACATAGGGGCGCAGGGCGTCCGCGCCCAACGCACAGTTCAGGCCAACGGAGATAGGCATGGCGTGGGCCACGGAATTCCAGAAGGCCTCGGTGGTCTGACCGGAAAGGGTTCGGCCGGAGGCATCGGTGATGGTGCCGGAAATCATGATCGGCAGGGTGATGCCGCTGTCTTCAAAGTACTGCTGGGTGGCGTAGATCGCCGCCTTGGCGTTGAGGGTATCGAAAATGGTCTCGATCAGGATCAGGTCGCAGCCGCCCTCCACAAGCCCTTCCACCGCCTCATAATAGTTGTCGACCAGGGTCTGGAAGTCGACATTCCGGTAGCCCGGGTTGTTCACATCCGGTGAGATGGATGCCGTGCGCGATGTGGGCCCGACGGCACCGGCCACAAAGCGCGGCTTGTCCGGGTTTTTGGCGGTGTATTCATCGGCGATCTGACGGGCCAGCTGGGCCGCGGCCACGTTGAGTTCCTTGGCAATCTCTTCCAGCCCGTAGTCTGCCTGGGAAAGCTGGGTGGAGTTGAAGGTATTGGTTTCGATGATGTCTGCGCCGGCGTCCAGGTAATCCGCATGGATGTTGCGGAGCAGGGCGGGCTGGGTCAGGTTCAGGAGGTCGTTGTTACCCTGGACTTCCCGCTCATAGTCGGCAAACCGATCGCCACGGAACGCCTTCTCGTCCAGCTTGAGATTCTGGATCATGGTGCCCATGCCGCCATCAAGGATCACAATGCGTTCCTTCAGGGCCTTGTGGAGCTGGTCGAGACGAGTGTTGCGATCGGTCATAGAATTACTTCCGGATGTCGTTAATAACGCTGTAATAATTTCAATGGCGCGGGATCATAGCAAAAATGCCTGAGCCCGTCTTAGTACGAATGACGATTATCAATTGCCTTTCGCAAATACCTGCCAATACGGGAAATTCATTACCTTCGTAAAGCCCGACTATTTTACTTGGTCTTTCATGTTCCCGCGAACTCCCTTAAAATGAATTCAAACTTTCAAACGGGTTGAAAACATGGCTCAGGTTACTGTGACAGATCCCGCACGGGATTATCTTGCACAACTTATCGAGAAACAGGACGTGGAAGGCATGGGCGTGCGTATTTTCGTTACCCAGCCCGGTACCAAGAATGCCGAGACCTGTCTGGCCTACTGCCCGCCCAATGAAGTGGTACCTACGGACGAGCAGGTGGATCTGGACAAATTCATCCTGTATCTGGATCACAATTCAGTGCCCTTCCTGGAAGAAGCGTATGTGGATTATTCCAAGGACCAGATGGGTGGTCAGCTCACCATCAAGGCACCGAATGCAAAAGTGCCCAAGATCGATGACGATGCGCCTCTGCCGGATCGGGTGAATTACATTCTGGCTTCCGAGATCAATCCGAACCTGGCGGCCCATGGTGGCGAGGTATCTCTTGTGGAGATCGTCGACGAATCCGTGGCGGTGCTTCGGTTCGGCGGCGGTTGTCAGGGTTGCTCTGCGGTGAGTCTGACCCTGAAGCAGGGCGTTGAATCAACATTGAAGGAGCGCGTGCCGGAAATAACCGCCGTACGTGATGTGACCGACCACTCCTACACTGAGAACGCCTACTACCAGTAAGAAGGCCATCTCTCCCCGGTGTATCGCGTCCCTGTGGACGCGGTACCTCCTTCAGACTGCCGCAATACCGTCACCACCATGGCTGCACGGCCAATGTTGTGACATTTCAGTTACTTCATCATTTGTCGCATACACAGAAACATCAGGCAGGTACTATCCTGACTGCCCGTTAGCGGCATTATCACCGGCTTAAACGGATTTCACTCTTACACCGGGGTCTAACTTGTTCGACGTTGCGCTTCTGTCCGTGCCACTCATGGCGGCCGTGGTTGGTTGGCTGACCAACTGGCTTGCCATCCAGATGTCCTTTTATCCGGTGCAGTTTATCGGCGTAGGCCTGGTGGGGTGGCAGGGGGTGATCCCCCGCAAGGCTGAAAAGATGGCGCACATCTGCATCGACAGGACTCTCCAGCAGTTCGGCGACCTGAACGCCGTCTACCAGAAGCTCGAACCCCAGCGCATCGTTGAACAGGTTATTAGCCAGGTTACCCCGCGGATGGATGAGTACATTGATGAAGTCATGTACGAGATCCAGCCCGTTCTCTGGGACAACCTGCCTTTGTTTGTCAGAAACCGTATTTACCAGTGGGCCCGGGAGCAGTTGCCGTCCAGGGTAGAGGAGCTGGTTGAGGATTTCGGCGACGATCTGGATGAGCTGGTGGATCTGAAGGCTCTGCTCAGCCGGGAACTGGAGAGGCATCCGGATATGATGAACCGGATCTTCCAGCAAGCCGGTGCGGTGGAGCTGCAATCGGTGATCAACCGTGGCGCGATCATCGGCGGCATCCTGGGAGCGGTTCTTGTGCCTTTATGGACTCGCTACCCTGAGCCCTGGATACTGCCACTCGGGGGCTTTGTGGTCGGGTTCGTAACCAACTGGATTGCGATCAACCTGATCTTTGCCCCGCTGAGGCCCCGGCGTTTTCTGTTCTGGAAAATCCAGGGGCTGTTTCTGCGGAGGCAACCGGAGATCAGCGATGTCTGGGCAAAACTGGTGGCGGAAGAGCTGATAACTGTCGAAAAAGTAGCCGATGCCATGATTAACGGTAGCCATGGCGACCGGACACGCGCAATCATCCAGAAACACCTTCGGCCATTGCTGGACAACTCTGTCATCATGAAGCTGACCGCTCAGGTGACTGTAGGAATGACGGGATACACGGAGCTGAAGAAGGCCATGAACCAGAAAGCGGTGCTGGCCACCCGGGACGTGTTCAGTGATCCGGCCTTTAACCGGGAGCGGGCGCCGGTCGTGGCGGAAGTTCTGTCGGGCCAGATGAAGGCGCTAAAACCCGATGAGTTTCAGGACATCCTTCGCCCCGCGTTCCGGGAAGAGGAGGTTCAGTTGATGATCGTGGGCGGTATTTTCGGGGCCCTGGCAGGATTGCTTCAGTTCCTGTCCCTGAACTATTTGAATTTCTAGCCGGAGTGCGCCCTGTTTTGCCTGACGCACAAGGAGGAAGGCCATGCCTTTATGGGCAACATTAGCAATCCAGATTTCCGCAACCGTTGTTGCCGTGCTTGCCACCCTGTGGGGCTTCTGGCGGTTCGTTGTGCGTCCTTACCTGGATGCTAAGGTCGATGAACTCATCGAGGCCAGCCGGGAAATCGAGCCCGCTGTGACCCGTGGGGTGAAAAAAGGTGTGGCCGATACCATCCGGGAACTGCCGGAAAGCGCCCTGGACGGCACCGTTAAGGAGTCCACCCGTCAGTTCCTGAAATTCGGCTCAGGCCTCTTTGAGAACGGCCTGAGCAGTTTTCTCGGCACTGCTGCTGATCTGGAGCGCAACAGGCAGAGCGAGACAGGTAACACCTCCAAGGGTTCTACAGACAGTTAGTGGGGCGTGGTAGCCCGGCAATCCGGCAGGCGGTTTTTGCCGGTGTGCCGGGGAACAACTGCATCAGATAAATGCTGTTGCCCTTATCTTCGCCCAGCGCCTCTTTAACCGCCTTCACGAACAGTCGGTTCGAGGGTGGGGACATTTCATGTTCTTTATAAAAAGAACGAAGAAACTGGATGATTTCCCAGTGCTTTTCGGTCAGCACCATCTCATCCTCGGTCGCAATGGCGGTCGCGACAGCTTCCGTCCAATCCTGAGCGTTTTCAAGAAAGCCTTCGTTGTTTCGTTCTGGCATTGAATTACCCGTCATGGTCTACCAACTGACTACCCTTCGTGCCTGAAGTGAAAGCTGGACCATCTCTGCGAAATCCACAGCACTGGCGCTACCCCCTTTCAGCTTTCCGAGACCGCGGGCGTCAACGTCCGGCGAAAGCGCAAATACCTTGGCGGCGCCGGGCAGGTTTCCCGTTGCAAGGAACAAAACACCACCGCCGATAAGCAGGAGACCATCTTCCTCCGAGACCATTTCAAGACATTTGGCCGCGCGGGGATGATCGGGGGATTTGTTCAGAATGTGTAATGTCTTGATGGCAGTCATGGTGGCTAACCTGCGAAAGCAGTGTGGTCATAATTTGTGAGCAGAGCGGCATCGGCATCCACCAGAGTCACGCCTTCAATCAGCGAATTCTCATCCAGCCCGTAGGTGTTGCATGCAGAACGATCGGCCATGATCGCCTCAATACCGAAAATGGGTGCCGCTGATAGATTCTTCTCCACAGACTTCTGCCCAATACCGCCGGCTTCCTGCGCCTGTCTCAGCCAGTTAACGCCGGCCCCCGTGAACAGCAGTGATGCCGGCTGGTCAAAGGCTGCAAGCGAGAACGCCATATCCAGGGCCTCCCGGCCAGTCCACGCGCCGTAGGGTGGCTGGTCAATCATGATCAATGTGCTCACGGTCAGTCTCCAGCGTGAAAGTAGAGTGTTCGTGTGGACTTAATCCGTCCTTCGACCCACTCTCCGAGGCCGGCGATTTCAAACGGAGCGCGCAGATTGGCCCCTGGCAACTCGTAGCGTTTCTGCTCGGTTTCGTTTGCCAGCCCACGACGCAGCGCCGAGGCAATGCAGGCAACGCCGGGAACGCTGTGGTCCGCCAGAAATTGAGACCATGCCTCAGACCAGTTGGTCTCGTCAGACGGCGGTGCGCAGAGTGCCGAGGCCAGATGCACACCGTCACCGTAGAGGAAGACCCGGTCAATGCGGTGGCCGGCGTCTACGGCAGCCTGTGCAAAGCCAAGAGCGGTCTGGGGTGCCTGGGACGAGTAGGGCGCGCCGGTAATTACCAGGGTGAAGGTTTCAGAAGTGGTTTCCGACATGGTTCCTGTTCGTTCCTGATCTGCCGTGTACAGGCATTCAGTGTACCGAAAGCAAAAACCCCGGCAACTGCCGGGGTTTTGAAGCGGCTAATTCAGCCTGGTATCAATCTTCGCCACTGAACGCAGACAGCAGGTGCAGCAGGCTGACGAACAGGTTGTAGATGGATACATACAGGCCAACAGTGGCGATCACATAGTTGCGCTCTCCACCCTTGATGATCTGGCTGGTCTCAAACAGGATCATGATGGACGCAAAGATGGTGAAGCCAGCGGACACCGCGAGGTGAAGAACAGAGCTCTCCATCAGGAAGGCCAGCAGCATGGCACCGATCAGCACGAACGCACCAGCAGTCAGGAAGCTGGACATGAAGCTGAAGTCTTTCTTGGTGATAATTGCCGTGGCAGACAGACCAACGAACGCAACAGCGGTCAGTGTCAGCGCCTGGGCCACAATCGAGGAAGCGCCGGCAGCCACAAACGCGCCGATGATCGGGCCCAGGGTGTAACCCATGAAGCCGGTCAGGGCGAAGGTGGTGACAATGCCCCAGGGGCTGTTTTTCAACTTATAGGTTGCGAACAGCAGCCCAATGTATCCCACGATGGTGATCAGGAAGCCCGGGTGGGTTCCGTTCATGTTCAGGAATGCCGTCAGCGCCGAGAAGGCGAGGGTCATGCCAAGCAGCATGTAGGTGTTGCGCAACACCTTCATCGCATCATCGCTGATGCCAGTGGTCGCGCGCTCCGTCTGGGGAGTCGAATAGGCTCCCTGAGAGTTCTGAACGCCGAATCGTCTGTCTTCCATTGTCATCTCCGTTTATAACGACTGGATACTGTGTCCCATAATAGTGTCAGATACGCAACTTTCAATCATTTACGACAGGAAACCGCCTTCCGGATTCCATTAAAAACCGTTAATGTTGAAAAATGCGGCGGGTTTTATGCAGAGCGTTGACAGCACAGGCAATTCCGGTATCATGCTCACCGCTGTCGCAATGGCGGCGAATGGAAAAACCGGTGGGCTGGCAGAGTGGCTGAATGCAGCGGTCTTGAAAACCGCCGAAGGTTAGTAGCCTTCCCGGGGTTCGAATCCCTGGCCCACCGCCATTTTTTCCTCTTATCTCCTTTCTTCTGAACTACCTCCTCTCCCAAAGCGCCAATTGTTCATGAATCGCCGTGGTTATCCCTACTTGGTTTGGGGCCAGTCAACCCTCATCATCAGAGCACAGATTCTTCGAGGGCTTGTTATGACCGACTTTCAACATCTTGAGTCACCTGACTCCAGTTCAGCCGAACGTCGCGATCGGAAGTTTTCTGTGTCCGCCAATCGGGGCAAGGCGAGTCATAAGGTGCGTTACGTGGAGGCCGGCGGTGCAGCGGTGGATACAGAAGAGTGCACGTTCTGCCAGTCTGTACCAGATCTCTCCGCAGATGCTGAGGAGAAGGGGAAAGGCCGGAGCAGCTGATGCCGCCCCGGTAGTGAGCCTGGGTCAGATCAGAGATCCCGGCCCGGATAAATCATCTCTTTCTGCTCATCGGCTCTTTGTTGACGGGCAGACAGAGCCTCAGGTTCGTTCTTCGGCAACTGCCAGCCTTCCAGGTTCTCTTCGATCAGTTTCACCAGGGCTTCGATATGCCCCGGCGTGGCGTTCAGCGCGGTAATATAGCTGAATCCTTCGCCACCGGCTTCCATGAAGTACTCGCGGTTCTCTTCGTCAATTTCCTCAATGGTTTCCAGGCAATCTGATGAGAAGCCGGGGCAGAAAACATCGATGGATTTCACGCCTTTGCCTGGCAGCGATTTCAGGGTTTCATCCGTGTAAGGCTTGAGCCACTCTTCCTTGCCAAACCTGGACTGGAAAGTGGTCATGTAGTCTTCCTTGCTCAGACCGAGCCGTTCCGCCAGCAGTCGTGAGGTTTTGTGGCACTCACAGTGATATGGATCGCCTTTGGTCAGGTACTTCAGTGGCACCCCGTGGTAGGAGAGCACCAGCTTCTGGTTGCGCCCGTGATTCGCCCAATGCGCCTCGATATGGCGCGCCATGGCCTCAATGTAAGGCGGGTAATCCGGGTAGTGGGAAATAAACCGGAAATCCGGCAGCCAGCGTCGCTTGGTGAAATCTTTGGCGATGGCATCGAAGGTGGATGCAGATGTGGAGGCGGAGTATTGCGGATACAACGGCAAAACCAGCAGTTTCCGCACACCCTGTTCCTGCATCTCATCCAGAACCCGGGCGATCGAGGGGTTGCCATAACGCATGGCAAACCCGACGACCACATTGGGGCCATACTTGCGCTTGAGCGCCTCACGGATGCCCTCAGCCTGCTTTGCGGTGTGCAGCAGCAGGGGAGAGCCTTCCGGCTGCCACACGCTGGAATAAGCCTCTGCACTGCGCTTGGGGCGAATGCGCAGGATAACCCCGTGCAGGATCAGCCACCACAGAGGCCTTGGCAGCTCCACGACACGCGGGTCCGAGAGAAATTCAGCCAGGTAGCGCCGGAGTGCCGAGGTGGTCGGGGCGTCCGGGGTCCCCAGGTTGGTGACCAGCACCCCCAATCGGTCAGGCTGGTTGTGGCTGAAATTCTCTGAACCTTTGTATTGCATGCGGTGGATCCTGAACGTTGATTAGGCGGTTGGACTGTCAGCCTTTTTCGGCGGCCTGCTGTGCCATCCTTGGTGCAAGGCCGGAAATGTCGTAACCGGCGTTGCGCGCCTTGGTAAAGATTTCGTTGGCTGACGTGTTTCGGGCCGCACTCAGTGCCCACAGAACGGTACAGCGGGTTCCGGAGCGGCAGAATGCCAGTACGGGTTTTTCGGCGTCCCGGATCATAGGTGCGAAGCGGTTTACGTCGTCATCAGTGATGTTGCCCGACTCCACTGGCATGTAGACCCATTCAAGGCCCTGTTCCCGGGCAGCTGCTTCAATCTCCGCCATTGCCGGCTGGCCCTGCTCTTCCTGATCGGGGCGGTTTGCCACCAGGGTCTTGAAGCCCAGCTTTGCGGCTTCTGCCACGTCTTCGACTGAAATCTGGGGCGCTACCGAAATGTTGTCATCAATCTTTCTGATATCCATGGATGTCTTCTCCGAATCGGGTAATGGAGCTGCCGCCATGATCGCACAGCCTCCGGGCTGTGTCAGAGTGACGGCAGGGAATTTAACAGAAACTGATCAGGCTTTCGCTCGGCTGCGCTCAATCACCTCGAAGATGCCCATGCCCGCGACCATGGCCGCCACAAACACCGCCGCCTTGATTTCACCGGCACCGAGCGCTACCACCCCTGGTCCCGGGCAGAAACCAGCAATGCCCCAGCCAACACCAAAGGTCAGACCGCCCAGGATCAGCCGTTTATCGATGTGGGTGTTGGCTGGCATTTTCATGTGATAACCGAGGAAAGAAAGGGTGCGCTTGCGAGCTACGGCAAACGCGACGAAGCCCACCATGATGGCGCCACCCATCACAAAGGCCAGTGACGGATCCCAGAGACCAGCGATATCGAGAAAGCCAAGCACTTTCTCGGGATTTGCCATACCGGAGACGATGAGGCCAAGACCAAACACCAGGCCGGCAAACAGGGAAGCAAGGGAAAATTTCATGGCATCAGGCTCCCAGGAGATGACGAATGACGTAGACAGTGACAAACCCGGCACCCATGAAGCTCAGGGTGGCTGCCAGAGAGCGAAGAGAAAGCCGCGAGAGGCCGCAAACCCCATGCCCACTGGTACAGCCGGAGCCGTATCGAGTGCCGACACCCACTAAAAGCCCTGCAATAATCAGCGCTGGGTAGCCGGCCTTGATTTCAATGGGGGGAAGTTCAGTAGCCAGTATCCAGACTGCCGGAGCGCCAATCAGCCCGACGAGAAACGCCAGCCGCCAGGCTATATCGCCCTTTGCTGGTGAAAGAAGGCCGCCAAGAATTCCGCTGATGCCTGCAATCCGCCCATTCAGAAGCAGAAAACTGGCTGCAGCAATGCCCACCAGAATGCCACCCACCAGTGCGGACCAGGGGGTGAAGTTACTCCACGCGATTTCAATCATCTGATACTCCGAACGTTAGATGTGGTTGATTCGGGAATAAGCATATATCTTGGGGCAATAATACCAAAAAAAGCCCGGCAAAGGATGCCGGGCAGAGGCGTGCGAGTAGTATCCATGAAAGACTTCCAGACAAACCGGCATCAGCAGGGACGCCGGTATTGGGAAGTATTGACTATATTTTGAACACTTCAAGCGAGAGCGACTTTCGTTTGAAAACATTTTTTCATATCGGATACGTCTTTATACTGCGGCCTTTCATTGTGCGGCTTACAGCCCGACTGAAATCCGGCCAAAGCTGTAATACAATAGGCTTCCGAGAGAAATATCCGTACCCCCGAGGTTGTTACATGTCTGACGAGAACGACAATAAGCCGGAGAATGATCCGCAACTGGCGGCAAAAATCAAGGGTTCCGCCCGCCAGATCTGGCTGGCCGGGTTGGGCGCCTACACCAAGGCCGAAGAGGACACTGGCCGTTTCTTCGATCGTCTCGTTCAGGAAGGTGAGCAGTTGGAGAACAAAACCCGGGGCGTGGTAGAAAAGCAGATCAAGTCCGTGGAGGACCGGGTTGAAGGCGTTCGCGAACGTGCGACTGGCACCTGGGACCGGCTTGAGCACATGTTTGATGAACGGGTATCCGGGGCACTGAGACGTCTGGGGATCCACCGTCGGGAAGAGATCGAGTCCCTGGAGCGGAGGATTGAGGCCCTTGAATCAGAACTCGCCCGCCTGCGCAATCGTGCCGGCGACGATGAAGAGGAATAGTAACACCACTCAGAGATAGTCCCGGCTCATCAGCCGGGCTTCCTCCCGATGGTCGGGCTCCAGGTAGGGAATAACCAGGTGCATCATCTGGTAGACCCCGCGGCCCGGATCGACTGATTCCCTGTCATCCAGGTGTGACAGAGTATCAAAAGCGCTCCAGTAACAGGCAGTTAGAGTTAGCTGTTCACACAAAGATTCAAGTTCTTCCGCTTCAATCGCCATGATTCCCTGGCGCCGGAAACTTTCGCAAATGGTTTTGAAAGCGACCGTTTTCTTCTTCTGGATGCGTTTGAACCGGACCTGTAGTTGGTCGTAGCGGGACAAAACGTTCACCAGATCCTGGTAGAGAAACCGGTAGCGGGCGACGGTCTCGAACAGCAGATGCAGGAAAAATCCCTGTTGGTCGAGACTGATGTCGGCATCTTCCGGGACCGCCAGCAGATCCACCATGTCGTGCTCATACTGGTCGAACAGTTCCTCGACAATGTCGCCCTTGCTCTTGAAATGGTAGTAGAGGTTGCCCGGGCTGATGTCCATTTCATCGGAGATCAGCAGCGTGGTGACATTGGGCTCGCCGACGCTGTTAAACAGCGCCAAGCTTGTCTGCAGAATACGGTCGCGGGTTTTGATTTTTTTCATGTCGCGCCGGGCCAGCCCCTAGAGTTCGAAGCTCGCCCAGACCGGACAATGGTCGGACGGCCGTTCCATGGCGCGAATGTCGTAGGAAACACCAGCTTGCCGGGCTTTGGGCAGCAGGTTGTCACTGGCCATGATCAGGTCGATCCTGAGGCCCCGCTTGGGGTCGCGCTCAAAGCCCTTGCTGCGGTAATCGAACCAGCTGAAGGTGTCCGCTTCGTCGGGGTGGAGGTGTCGGAACACATCGGTGTAACCACGGGCTTCAACCTGGCCAAGCCATTCCCGTTCCTCGGGAAGGAAGGAACATTTGCCGGTGCGCAACCAGCGTTTGGCGTTGTCCGCGCCGATGCCAATGTCCTTGTCGGTTGGGGAGATGTTCATATCACCCATGACCACCACATGGCCGCCGGCCTGCTTCAGCTCATCCAGGTAGCGCATCAGGTCGGCGTAGAACTTTTCCTTGGCAGGGAACTTCACCGGATGGTCACGGCTTTCGCCCTGGGGAAAATAGCCGTTAATCACCGTCAGTTTTTCTCCATTGACGGTAAAATGGCCGGTAATCAGCCGACGCTGGGAATCCTCGCCGTCCCAGGGATAGCCTTTGACAACCTCTTCCGGCTCCGCCTTTGAGAGCAGGGCAACGCCGTAGTGGGTTTTCTGGCCGTGGAAATGCACGTGGTAGCCAAGCTCGCGGATCGACTCGACCGGAAAGTCTGCGTCCTGAACCTTGGTTTCCTGAAGACCGATAACATCGGGAGCCAGGGCGTCGATAACGGCCTCAAGCTGGTGCAGGCGGGTACGGATACTGTTGACGTTGAAAGAGACGAACATCATTGCAAAAAACTCTCCGGCGTTGATTCCTGCCGGAGTTTAACATACTGGCCCCCGGGGTCTGCCCTGGCAGGGCAGACAGTTTCAGGGGGTCAGTTCACAATCCGGGTAGGTATCCACGGAATAGCGGATATGAGCGGTATAATTCTCGTCCTGATTCTTCCGGATATTGCTCAGGCCAAGATAATCGGAAAGGGCACCGGAGTTGCTATAACCCAACACAATCGGATCCACCAGGAACCTCAGCACCATGCCGGTCGGGCGTATCTGGACCACATGGTCGGCATCCAACCGGTCGTTATCGGCCCGTTCCAACACGAAGCCATAGTGCTCGCCCCGGGTAGGCCCCAGAAACCGGAATTCCACGGGCTCGCCGGCAACCACACTCTGCCAGTTCTGGCGGACAAAGTTGTCGAATCCCGCATCCACAACGGTATTTGGCGGGTACGCTACCTCGAACCTCTCCGAGTCGCCGCGGGGCGTCTGCCAATTAATTAGCAGGGTCTCCGGTTCGGGGTAGGTTATCTCCATTTTTTCATCGAACGTCGGTTGAGAGAAGTCTACGGTCGGGCGCAGTACCGAGGCGTCATATTCCAGCGCCTTACTGGCGAACGACTCCTCTGCATCCGGTTTGTGATAGGCCACATCGTGCTGTTGAGGCCGGAAGATTCCATCCTCACAGGTGCCGCTAACGGCATGGCGCTCCTCGTAGATGACGCTACCGCTGTCAGTGGTCGCGGTACCGGTGAAGCGGAAATCCTGAGCTACCGCTGGCAAAGAAGCAGCCATCAGGGCAAGGGTAACCATCACGGTTTCGTTTCTCATCGCACCAGCTCCGGATAAAGCGTTTTACGGGCGAACAAGAGCAGTGGGAAAACAACCAGCCAGCCAAATGCGAGTGCGATCAGCGAGGGAATCAATTCCGGCAGTTGCACTGCACCGAGCTGGCTTGCCGACCAGTAAGCGAATGGGCCGGCGAAGGGCGCAAGCACGAACGGCAGCCACGCCTTCTTGCTGATCCAGTCCAGAGAATGGCTCAGGGTGGTCATGAAAATGGCCCAGATGGCCACCAGCCACGGCGGGGTCAGCATCACCTGGCCGGTGCCGTCGTCCAGAGTACCGGTCTGGAACCAGATGCCGTCCAGAACGGAACCAACCACGGTGCCCAGGCCAATGAACTGCAATTCGGTCACCCGGTTCTGGCTGACCAGCACGAAATGCAGGATCAGAAACACCACGACGACCCCGGCACCGATCAGCCCCGGATAGAACACACAGGCAAACCACCCCGCCTGGAAAAGCAGGAAGTTCAGTACGTTACGAGCCGTTTCTGACGCAATCATACGCTCAAGATATTCTCGCGTTTGTTGCCGGGCTTGGCGAACACCAGCTGAGCCACGCCAATGGCGCGTTCGCTGAAGCCCGCCTCACAGTAGGCAAAGTAAAAGTGCCACAGCCGTCGGAATGCCTCGTCGTAACCCATTGACTCCAGTTTATCGCGCTGGGCCATAAAGCGGTCACACCAGTCACGAAGTGTACGGGCATAGTGGAAACCGGTGTCTTCGGCATGGGTCAGCACCAGCTTGCTTTCCTTGCGAACCGATTCGAGGATCGCTCCGAACGAAGGAATAAAGCTGCCGGGGAATATGAAGCGCTGGATGAAGTCCACGTTCTTCAGGGCCCTCTGGTAGCGCTGTTCCGGCATGTTGATGGCCTGTACAAGCGCAAGACCATCCGGCTTGAGCAGGGCGTTAATCTGGGAGAAGTAGCTGTCCAGGAACTGCGGGCCAACGGCCTCGATCATCTCGATGGAGACCAGCTTGTCGAACTGGCCCTCAAGATCACGGTAATCGTCGAACAGGAGGGTGATACGGTCTTCCAGACCTTCCTTCTGAACTCGCTCTTGCGCCAACTCCAGCTGCTCTCTGGAAATGGTCGTCGTGGTCACGTGGCAGCCGTAATGCCTGGCAGCGTGGATCGCGAAACCGCCCCAGCCGGTGCCGATTTCAATCACCTTGTCACCCGGTTGGAGATCCAGTTTCTGGCAGATGGTGTCCAGCTTGTGGACAGCGGCTTCTTCGAGAGTGGATTCGGCACTCGGGTAGATAGCCGAGGAATACATCATGGTCGGGTCGAGGAAGGTCTCGAACAGGTCGTTGCCCAGGTCGTAATGGGCACTGATGTTCTTCCGGGAGCCTTCCTTGGTGTTGCGATTCAGCCAGTGCAAACCTTTCAGAGCCGGCTTGGTAACCCAGCTGAACCGGTCTTCAAACTCGTTCATGCGGTCGACGTTCCGGGTAAAGAACCGGAGCAGGGCAACCAGATCTGGCGTCGACCAGTCACCGGCCACATACGCCTCTGCTGCGCCAACGCTGCCGCCGGTCAGCAGGTCCCGCCAGGTACTGTGATCATGGACAATGAGTTCGGCAGGCTGGTATTGGCTATTGCCGTCTCCGAATACCAGGTCTTCAAACCCGGATTCCTTGACCGTCAGCTGGCCTTCGCCCAGTAATCGGAGCTGCTGAATCACCAGCGTCCTCGCAAACCGGCTGAGGGCCGGCAGGCTGCCGGAGCCGGATGAGGTGTTTTCAACCGAAGTATTCAGGTTCTCCATGAGCTTACCCTTCCACGAATCTTGTCATTGGTCTCGGCGCTGGTGACATCCAGCCCGGAATCATCGTGCCCACGGCGGTAGGCACTGTCGTCTTCGGGCAGTTTGTCCGGGTGGCTGTAAAACGGTGCCCCCTTCAGCTTGAGACGGAGCGCATGCCAGTAAATGCCTGCCACAACCTTGAACGCCTCTAGCGGAAACTTTCGAAGACTTCTGTGCACATCTTTACGATTGAGAGGGGTGCGTTGGACTACCAGGGTGGCATCAAAATGCTTGCGACCTTCCTCCAGAACATTCATGTGGATTCTCAGCTCCGGGCCCCGGAAACTGAATGTCCACTCGTAATGCTGGTTCATGCCATTGAACGGCGACACGTGAAAGCGCTTGCTGAAGCCAAATTGCTCGGTGCGCCAACCGGCCTGGTTGGGTTCCGCTCCTGTGGTCTCCAGACAATAGGCATGGCGATCGTGCCAGGGTGTGTTGGTAATCTGGGCAACGATCACTTTGGGAACCACACCATCGGCGGGACATTCCCCGGACCGATAGCAGAAATAAAAACTGACAGGATTGAACACATAGCCGAAGTAGCGGGGGTGGGTAATCAGCTCCACTTCCCCGTCCGGGCGCCAGCCGGTGGCTTCTTCCACGTGATCGCGAACAGCCACCGACAGGTCGTCGGTTTCCGGGCGAAAGTAATCCTTGCGCTTCAGGGAGATCCAGTTGAATCCTTCCAGGGAGAAAAGCGGACTGATCCCGGCAACCTTGCCCCACTCATCGGTGTCCAGGGCCAGGATGCCGGTGCTGTAGCTGAATTCGTGTTGCACCGGGTACTTCCGTCTGTGCCGGACAGTACCCTCCAGCCACTGGCTGTTCATGGTCAAAGCTCCACCCCGAAGGCCTCGGTTACCCGCAGCGCACTGCGGACACCGTCTTCGTGGAACCCGTTGAACCAGTAGGCGCCACAGTAATGGGTGCGATTCTGGTTGCCGATTTCTTCGTAGCGTTCCTGGGCGGCCACCGCATCCAGGGTGAACACCGGGTGAGCGTACTCAAAGCGCTTGATCACCTTGTCGGGATCGATATCGCGGCTGCGATTGAGGGTCACGCAGAAGGTTTCCGGAGCATCGTGGAAGTTCTGCAGAATGTTCATGTTGTAGGTAACGGAGACAGGTTCCGTGCTGTGGGTCGGGATAAAGTAGTTCCAGGCGGCCCAGGCGCGGCGATTGTCCGGCAACACGCTGCTGTCGGTATGAAGCACCACATCGTTGTTCTGGTACGCCATGGCGCCCAGGATATCCCGCTCCTTGTCAGTTGGCTCTGCAAGCATGGCAAGCGCCTGGTCACTGTGGCACGCGAAGATCACCTGGTCGAAGTGATGATCCTCGCCCTTTGCCGAAATGGTGACCCCGCTCTCATCTCTGACCACCCTGTCGACAGGGCTGTTCAGGTGCGTGGCATCCCCCAGGCGTTCCATCATCTTTTTCACGTACTGGGCGGAACCGCCTGAAATCACCCGCCACGTGGGTCGGTCATCCACGGACAGCATGCCGTGGTTGTTGAAGAACTGCAGGAAAAACCTGATGGGAAACTGTTCCAGAATAATCTCCGGCGCTGACCAGATGGCCGCACCCATGGGCACGATGTAGTAGTTCCGGAAGTAACGGGAATAACCGTTTCGGTTCAGATATTCGCCAAGGGTTTCCTCATTGTTGATGTTTCCCGCTTCAAGGTCTGCCCGTGTTTCCTTGTTGAAGCGCAGAATCTCCCGCACCATTTTCAGGAACGGCAGGTTGAACAGGTTCCGGCGCTGGGCGAACAGGGTGTTCAGGCTGGTGCCGTTGTATTGCAGGCCGGTGCTACTGCAATCCACGCTGAAGCTCATGTCGCTGACTTCCGATGGCACGCCAAGCCGCTCCATTAATTTGATGAAGTTGGGGTACGTCCAGTCGTTGAACACAATAAACCCCGTGTTCACCGGCCAGGTTCGACCACCGGCCTCAACCTGTTCTGTGTTGGTGTGGCCGCCGGCATAGTCGCCGGCCTCAAAAATCTGAACCTCGTGTTTCTCGGCCAAAAGCCAGGCAGCCGTGAGGCCGGAAACGCCGGCCCCAATGACAGCAATTCGCTGACGTTCACTACTCATCCATTATTTTCCTGTTCGGTGTTGCTTTTTCGGGCCATGGAGGCCGACATACGGTCGATCAGAGGCCGGGGAAGGGCGCCCAGCGCTTTCAACATCCAGGTGAAACGCTTGGGAAAGGCTATTTCGTTCTTACCACGCGCCAGGCCACTTACAATCCGTTCCGCCGCATCTTCTGCCGAGACCAGAAAAGGCATGGGAAAATCGTTGCGGTCGGTCAGCGGAGTCTTCACAAAGCCGGGTGACACCACGACGACGTCGATACCTTCTGCGGCGAGATCCGCCCTGAGGGCATGGGCGAAGTAGGTCAGAGCGGCCTTGGAGGCGCCGTAACCTTCTGCCCGGCCGAAGGGAAACCACCAGGCCGAGGAGCTAACGATCACCAGGGTAGCCGGCTGTCCCTTTGCCCGGCTGCGGCGAAGGGCGGGCAGGGCGATGTCCAGGCACCTGGCCGTGCCGATTACATTGGTGTGTATGTTCTTTTCGATTACATCACTGCTGTAATGGGCAATCTCGAGATACTCACAGGTGCCGGCATTGAGTATCACCATGTTCAGGTCGCCGTGATTCTCCAGTGTCCCGGCTATGGCTTGCAGATCTTCCTTGCTGGTGGTGTCTGCTGCAGCCGGAATGATCCGCTCGGGCGCAACAGAGGCAAGCTCCTCGAGGACTCCCTGGCGTCGACCGGTAATCACAAGGCGGTGACCGCCGCGAGCAAGAGCACGGGTAAGGGATTCGCCAATGCCTGAGCTGGCTCCGGTAATCCAGATGTTCGAGGTTTCCTGAAGTCGATCACTCATCCTGCCTGATCCTTGATCCAGCGAATGACCCTGCCAACGACAGGCAGGTTTTCGTAAAGCATTTCCCCTGCGTCAAAGTAGTCCCGGTGGTAGCACACCATGCCATCCCGGATTTCCAGGTGGCTCATGCCCTGAACCTGAACCTCCCGGCCCTTGCGAATGCGCTTGTGTCGCAAATACATAACCCAGGGCAGCGCAGCAAACTCTCCCTGCACCACAGCGTCACCAAACTCGAAGCGACAGGAAATAACGTTGGCGTAGGCCTCAGCGAAGTAATGTGTGAGGTCATCAAGCCCTTGAACCGCATTCAGCGGGTCCTGAAAACGAATATCCTCGCTGTAAACCCGGGAAAGTTTGTTGAGATTGCCCTTATCGAGTTCATTGAACAGCGCCCGAAAATTGTCGAGCGTTGCCGGCACCGCCGAGTTACGCGTACCTACTTCGATTTTTGAGGCGGTTGTCATTGTCTGCTCCTCCTCATTCTATCCAGCTCGCGTGTTTCTTCCTGAATGTGTTTCGGGATAGGGTTCAGCTCCCAGATGATGCCCAGCTTGGACATCAGCCAGAGGCCATACCAGGTGATATCAATTTCATACCAGCGGAACCCCTGACGCACAGACTGGGGCCAGCGATGATGGTTGTTGTGCCAGCCCTCGCCAAGCGTAAGCAGGGCCAGCCAGAAGTTGTTACGGCTGTCGTCCGATGTCTCGAACCGGCGCTTGCCCCAGACGTGGGAGAGTGAATTAATGGAGACCGTGGCATGGAACAGCACCACCGTTGATACGAAGAAACCCCAGACCAGAAGCTGCAAACCGTTCGTTCCCAGGCCCGGCGCCCAGGCCGCCAGAGCCTCACCAAGAGCGTAGATGCTCACCGCGGCCAGGGCCGGCACGAGCGCATCAAACCTGTTAATCAGCTTCAGCTCGGGGAATTTGAGCCAATCGCGAACCCGGCGTTCGTCGGTGGCGAAGCCGGCGTCACAGGTAAACCAGCCCATGTGGGACCACCAGAAGCCGCCTTGATGGGGCGAGTGGAGGTCCTGAACATCATCGGAATGCTGATGATGATGCCGGTGGTGAGCGGCCCACCACAATGGTCCGCGCTGGGCAGCACTGGCGCCGAGAACGGCGAACACAAACTGGGCAGGGCGGCTGGTCTTGAACGTCTTATGGGCAAAGTAACGATGATAGAATCCGGTGATTGCGAACATGCGCACGAGGAAAAATGCGATCGCAAAGCCGATGGCGAAGGCGCTAACGCCGGTGTAGAAAGCCAGTAAACACGCCAGGTGAAGCGCTATGAACGGTATAACCCGTAAAAAATTGAACGATCTGGACGTGGTGTCGATGTGATCCGAACCCGCCTCGGAGTCGAACCACCTCAGAATGTTTGTAAGCCAATGCTGCATTCGGGTCATACCCTGATTGCCCTTTCTCTTTTATGGAACCTTGATCGCACGCTCAGCCCTCTGGCCAAAGCAGTTTCATGGGGAGTTGTACGATCTCACTACCGGAATTGGATGCACGATAAACCATGTTTAATCAAACCTTTCATTCGCCTCTTATACGCCGTATCGCTGTTGTTGGTTCAGGCCTCGCCGGGCTAACGGCGGCTATTCAACTACAGGGCCTCGGCCATCGCGTCACCGTCTTTGAGAAAAGCCGGGGGCCCGGTGGCAGGCTTGCAGCCAAGCGGGTAACCGGTGGTTCGGCGGATGTGGGTGCACAGTACTTCACCTCCCGAAACCCGGATTTTCTGCCGTTTCTCCGTGAATTTGCCGGCACTGACAGTTTCGGACCGTGGAAAGGCCGGTTTGGTTTCCAGGCAGAGGCAGGTAATTGGGAGCCGTTCCCTCCGGAAACGCGTTTCGTGGGCACGCCACGTATGACCGCCATCACCCGGGCGTTGTCCGCTCATGCCTCGGTTGTCACTGAAACCCGGGTTGGCAAATTGGCCCGAAACGACCAGTCCTGGCGCCTCCTGGACACCTCCGGCATCCCCCTTGGCGACTTTGATCAGGTGATCATCACCGCGCCTCCAGCACAGGCCCGGGATCTGCTTGCCGACAGTGGCCTGGACGAATTGGCGTCGCAGCTTGATGATCCGGTGAGCCGGGTCCTGCCGTGCTGGGCCGTCGCCGCGCACTTCCCGACCTCGCCCTGGCCTCATCATGAAGGCATGCGTTGCCAGCACCCGGCACTGTTTTGGGTGGCCAACAACTCCAGCAAACCCGGTCGGGAGGACGATGGTCAGTGGTGGGTTCTGCATGCGAGCCCCGCCTGGACGGAAGACCATGTGGATGCGCCCGCGGATGAAGTTGCCGACAAACTCCTGGCTGCCTTCCAGGAGCTGACGGGCTTTGATGCCGGGCCAGACGACGTTGTCACTCATCGCTGGCTTTATGCCCGCTCCGAAGGCGGAGAGCAGCCTGGCCACCTGTGGTTCCCGGATTACGGGCTCGGGCTGGCCGGCGACTGGCTCAGCGGTGGTCGGGTTGAAGGCGCTTTTGACAGCGCCTGCGGACTGGTTGCCGAGCTGAATGCAGAGACTGCTACTCAGTAAGCGATTCCTGGCTGCCGGTGGTGACATCCGGGCGAGTGTAGAAATGGGTGATGGTGCCGTCACTGAATTTACTGAAGAAGGCGCTCACATCGGTGATCTTCTTCAGTGAACGAGTGCGGTGAATGGGCTCGCGCACCAGTACCTTGATACCGTTGAAATTGTCCTGGATATTCGAGAAACGCGCCCGCATGGAGCAGGTCACCACCTGGGCCGGATTAAGAGAGAGCTCCCCGGCCAACCAGGCGCTGTGCCGCTCAATACCCCTGGCCGAGAGGTCTTCCCGGGTATCCAGGTGGTTCAGCTTTACCCGGTTCACAATACAAAAAGAGAAGCTTTTCGGGTGCTTGCGGGCCACTTTGCGGAAGGCTTCCCAGAAAAAGTTATCGGTGAGCTCCGCAAAATAGGTCATGTCACTCAGGCAGGTATCCACCCATTCGAAATTCTCCGGGTCATCCAATACCTCATTGATCGCTTCCCGCAGGAGCCAGTCAAAGCCAAGCGCGGTCTTGTGGGCATACACTTTCCGGTACATCTGGTGGCGACTGTAAACGAAGTCTTCAAGTGCCCCCAGTCCTTTCTGGGTAATGGCAAGCCCCAGCCAGGGTTCAGACACATCCCAACCAAACCGCAGGTTACTCAGCAGGTGGTCCAGGTTGAAACCGCCAATTGTGACTGACGAGTGGAAGCCATCCCGCAACATATAGTCGGCTCGGTCGGCATCGATTTCGCCGGAGACAATGGACGACAGGAGGTCCATCACCAGGCCCGGAATATTTTCACTCAGGGGCGATCCCGCCGCGGCATCCTCACCGGCTATAAAAGCCCAGAAAGTCCGGGCATGACGGCAGAAGGTCTCGCTGGGCCTGACCTCGGTGGTTTCCATGATGCCGATAACATCCCGGGCATAGAGACCAGCACTTTCCAGATCCACGGCCGTCAGTACGTCGTGAGCGACCCGTACGGAATAATGCTCGTGTTCCAGTTCATCGGGCTCTTCCGGGTGGTAGGTGGAATAATCCACACCCCGCCAGAGATCCCGGAAACGGCCCGGCCGCGACATCAATTCTCGAATACGCCGGGCCTGGGTGAACTGGTGGGAGAAACTGGAATGGCCACTGTCGTGCAGCAGGCAGCCGAGCCGGATGGTTTTGGCAAGGTAGTCGATGGCATCCAGCTGGCTCAGGCTCAGGTCTGTCTGCTCACTGAGCTGCCGCTCTCTCAGGTAGGCGTCTATCATTGACCGGAACATCCGCGTACCCACGTGCATCACACCGATGCTGTGAAGGAATCGGGAATGGGTCGCGCCGGGAAAGACCAGGCTCAGGATGTCGTTTTGACAGATGTTGCGTAGTCGCTGGAAGAGCGGATGATCGATCACCTGGATTTCGTGCCGGTAAAGTGGAATCCCTCCGTGAACCGGATCCATGATCAACTTGTCATAGGCTCCGAGAAGATCGTTAACGGCACGTCGCATCAGATGGAATCTCCCAATTTCATAAAACTGGCCTTGTTATATCACAGGGGCGTGCCAGAATAGGCTTAATCATGCCAATTTATCGTTTATCGCTGGTAGTTTAGGGCAGTCGCCATGACCTCGCGCACCGAGCGCATACTTATAATAGACGCCGATGAAAAGGCCCGTACGGATCTCGCCCGGTACCTTGAAGCGAGGGGGTTCTATGTCACGGGATACCCGGATCTCGCCGGCGCCAAGGCACTGTTTGACGATAACATTCCCGACGTCATCTTTGCAGATCTGTCTCCGGAGGCCATCCGGGACCTTGTCAACCGCCTGGAAGAGGCTGAAACCTTCACCCCGATCGTCGCTTGTTCATCGAGTGAATCCAGTGCCGATGTGGTCAGTGCGCTCCGGGCAGGCGCCGCGGACTTCGTCCTTAAACCCTGCAACGACGACAAGGGCGCCCTGGATGACGTACTCGGTAAACTGTTTGACAGGGTGCGGGTCAACCGCCTGAACCAGCTGTACCGGCAGGAACTGGAAGAGGCCAACCGGGATCTTCGGGATGGCATTGCCGAGCTCAGGGCAGATCAGCGTGCCGGCCGGAAGGTCCAGTTACGAATGCTGCCTGAACACGAGCAGGTAATGAGTGGCCTGCACGTGGACCATATGATCAAGCCGTCGCTCTATCTGAGCGGTGACTTCCTGGATTACTTCCGCATTTCCGACGACAAGGTTCTGGTGTACATCGCTGATGTCTCCGGGCATGGGGCCAGCTCCGCGTTCGTGACGGTTCTGCTGAAGAACCTCACCAACCGCTTGCAGCGAAACCTCCGGAGGGGGTCCAGTGAGGACATCCTGTATCCGGACCGATTCCTCGAACGCATCAACTCGGAACTGCTGGATACCGGCCTCGGTAAACACGTAACCGTTTTCGTTGGCATCATTTCCCTGAGTGAGCGTAAATTGAATTACGCAGTGGGTGCACATTTCCCCATGCCCATCCTGTCCTTCGAGGGAGGAGAGACGGCTTTTCTCGAAGGCAGCGGGCTGCCGGTAGGGCTGTTCGAGACGCCGGAGTGGGAGGTGTACGAAGTACCCCTGAACAAACCTTTTCATCTGACCCTGTTTTCGGATGGAATTCTGGAGGTTATCCGGGAAAAAGGTTTGGATGAAAAGGAACGGACACTACTTGAACTCGTATCGGGAGGTCGTCACACTATCGCCTCTCTTAGCGAAGCTCTGAATCTCGATCAGATCTCAGAGCTACCGGACGATATCGCTATCGTGTCGGTAACTGATACCATGAACGGATCAGATAACACCCCGTCGAATTAGTGGCAGTGTGAAACATGGCTGGTTACAAGATCCTGCAAGCTGAAAAACAGGGCATCTATGTCCTGAAGTTTATTGGGGAAATCCGGCTGAACCTGTGTTCGACGCTGGACAATCTGGTTGAGTCCATCACCCAGGATCCGCAGTTCAAAACCGTGGTGATCGACCTGACCGAAACCGAGATCATCGACAGCACCACGCTCGGCCTGCTTGCCAAGATAGCCATGGCGGCCCAGAAACAGAGCCATTTCCTGCCCACACTGATTTCGACCAACCCCGACATTACCCGCATTATCACTTCCATGGGGTTCGACAAGATTTTCATCATTGTTCGAGAACCCGCGTCCCGTATTGAAGAGCTTGAAGAAATACCTGTACTCAGGGCCAGCGAACAGCAGGTTCGGGACAAGGTTCTCGATGCCCATAAGGTGCTGATGGGCCTGAACAACCGAAACAGGGAAGAATTCAAGAATCTGGTGCGCGCTCTGGAATGTGAAGAGCCCGGCTAACGCCTCCTGCCCTTTGAGCACGGCGCCGCCGGTTTCACACCTGATCTGACAAAACGGAAGAACTATGTCTGAACAAACGACGCCTCAAGACACCGGGGCAACCGGACCGGTGCACGATGTAGCGGTTCTGGGCGGTGGCAGTTTTGGCACCGCCATGGCCAAGGTACTGGGTGAAAACGGCCATCGCGTGCACTTCTGGATGCGCGGAGAGGCCCAGGCCGAGGAAATTCGCACCACCCGTGTCAACAGCCGCTATATGCCGGGCATCGAACTCTCCGGTGATATCCAGCCCACCACCGACCTCGCGGATGCTGTCAGCAAGGCAGAAATCGTATTCGTTGCCATCCCCAGCAAGGCTTTTCGGGCCGTCATCCGTGAAAACTGCGATAAATTCCGCGACGACCAGATTGTTATCAGCCTGACCAAGGGCATTGAAGAGCACGGCTTCAAGCTGATGAGCGAGATTCTCCAGGAGGAGATTCCCCGCTGTCGCATCGGTGTGCTCAGCGGGCCCAACCTGGCGGGTGAAATCGTTAACCGGGACCTGACCGCCACCGTGATTGCCGCGAAGGATCCCGATGTCCGTCGCTCGGTTCAGGATCTCCTGGGCTGCGAGTACTTCCGGGTTTACGCCAATGTGGATGTGTATGGTGTAGAGCTCGCCGGGGCACTGAAGAATATCTATGCGATAGTCGCCGGCCTTGCCTCCGCCCTGGAGATGGGGGAGAACGCCAAGGCCATGCTGATCACCCGTGGCCTTGCAGAAATGAGTCGGTTTGCCGTCAGCCTCGGCGCCAACCCGATGACCTTTATGGGGCTGGCGGGTGTAGGCGACCTGATTGTGACCTGCACGTCGTCCAAGAGCCGAAATTTCCGAGTTGGCTATGCAGTCGGGCAGGGCCAGAAGCTGGATGACGCCGTCGCGGAGCTCGGGCAGGTTGCAGAAGGTATCTATACCCTGAAGTTGGTGAAGGAAAAAGCCGAGGCGATCGGTATCTATATGCCCCTGGTCCGTGGGCTTTACGAGATTCTGTACGATAATGCTTCAATAAAGGCGGTAATCAACAGCCTGATGATGTCGGTCCAGAATTCCGACGTAGAGTTTATATTGCCGCGTACCATCAGCCAGTAAAACGGCCAATAAACGCCGGAGAAGGTCGGAAAGGAGAGAGCCCTTGCAACTGCTCATCATGCGCCACGGTGAAGCTGGCTGGCATACGCTGGATCAGGAGCGTGAACTCACCGAATCCGGCAGGCTGGGCGTTGCCGAGGTTGCCGCCCGCATCGCCGGGTCGCCCTGGCGTCCAAAGCTGATCTGGAGCAGCCCCTACGTACGGGCCCGGCAAACCGCCGCCATAGTGTCCGAGATCCTTAATTGCCCCGTTGAAGAAAAGATGTTCCTCACTCCGGACGATGACCCCGGCGAGTGCCTCGACGCACTGATCGAACAGCACGAATCGCCATTGATGATCGTCTCCCACATGCCCCTGGTTGGTGGCCTTGCCACGCTTCTGGTAGACGCCCACCGCCGCGGCATTCCGTTTATGACCTCCCAGGCGGTGATGCTCGACATGCCGGTGGTTGGCCCTGGCTGCGCAGACTTGAAAGCGCAGTTTCTGCCCTGATACTCCAGTTATCCGATTTCCGAATCCTCAAATTCGAGCCTGACTATGTACAGCTTTCCGATCGACTATGTAGAGCCGGTATTTCGGCCGCCCAGCGAAGCCAAGTCCCTGATCCTGCCGGTTACCAACGGCTGCTCCTGGAACAAATGCACCTTCTGTGAGATGTACACGCAGCCGCAGAAGAAATTCCGGGCCCGCAAGCCCGACGACGTGCTCCAGGATATTCAGAACGCTGCCCGAAGCCTGGGCGGCGTGCGCCGGGTATTCCTGGCGGACGGTGATGCCATGGTGCTGCCGACCCGTCGGCTGCTGGAGATTCTGGGCCAGCTGCGGGAAGCTTTTCCGGACCTTCAGCGGGTTTCCAGTTATTGCCTGCCTCGCAACCTTGCCAAAAAGACTGTGGAAGAACTGGCACAGCTGAAAGAAGCCGGGCTCCAGATTCTCTATGTTGGAATGGAATCCGGCGATGATGAAGTTCTGCGCCGCGTTAACAAGGGCGAAACCTGGGAGTCGACCCGTTCTGCGCTGTTGAAGATTCGTGAGGCCGGCCTGACCAGTTCTGTGATGGTGCTGAACGGACTGGGCGGTGAGAGCCTCTCGCGCCAGCATGCGATCAACACCGCCACGCTGTGCAATGAAACCCAGCCAGACTACCTATCTACCCTCGTGGTGAGCTTCCCTCAGGGTGAAGAGCGTTTTCGGGAAGGCTTCGGTGATGATTTCGTCCCGCTCTCGCAGCAGGGTCTTTTCAAAGAAATCCGTCTGTTCCTGGAACATCTGGAGCTCGATAAAACCATCTTTCGCAGCGACCACGCCTCCAATTACCTGGTACTGAAAGGAACCCTTGGTCGCGACAAGCAGAAAATGCTGGATCAGGTTAATCTGGCCATCACGAATCCTGGCGCAGCGCCGCTTCGAGCGGAGTGGATGCGTGGGTTGTAAATCTCTGAACCGGGAGCCACCGTTATGAGCATGAATCCGGATAATCTCGCTAAAAAGGTGGAGGAAACCGTGAAAAACCCCGGCAACCCGCCAATCGATCAGTGGCATCCCGAACTGTCAGGCGACATGGATCTTCGCATCAGCCGTGATGGTCAATGGATCTTCAAGGGTGAGCCACTGGCACGGGAAGCCATTGTAAGACTGTTCTCCACCATTCTGCGCCGGGAGGAAGATGGTGAGTACTACCTGGTGACGCCGGTAGAAAAGTGGCGAATACAGGTTGAGGACGCGCCGCTTCTGGCGCATTCGCTTCAGGTAACCGGGGAGGGCGACCGGCAGGTCATCTCACTGACCACCAACGTTGGCGAAACCCTCGAGATTGGCCAGCACCACCCCCTTGAAGTGGGAACCTATCCGGACTCCGACGAACCGCGCCCTGTCGTCAAGGTTCGCCACGGCGTCGAAGCTCGCCTGGTAACTGCCGCCTATTACGATCTGGCCGAGCATGTGGTCGAGCGAAATGAAGACGGCCATCCTGTTCTCGGCGTTTTTAGTCACGGAATTTTCTACAAAATCGGGCAGGGTGGTTGAAAACCCGTACTGCGGCCCCAGAATTACGGTAGAAAACGCATTAGCTCAGTTGTTAAACTGTGTTTTCATACTTGTTATGAGCCTGGCTCTCTAACGAGGCCCGGTGGTCGTTAGTCCCTCTGTGCAGTCTGGCTGTTCACGATCACTTTCGATTGCCTAAATCAATTAAACAGTCATTGCGACACGCAAGGAGATCACATGGCCCAACCTCGTGTTGTCACCATCCATTACACGCTCACCAACGATCAGGGAGAGCAGCTTGACTCCTCCCGTGTAGAAGGTCGTGAGCCTCTGTCTTATCTGGAAGGTGCACAGAACATTATCGGTGGACTGGAAAGTGCACTGAACGAAAAGAACGCAGGCGATCAGGTTAAGGTTTCTGTAGAGCCTGCTGAAGGCTACGGCGAAGTGAACGAAGAGCTGATCCAGCCGGTTCCGCGTTCTGCATTTGAAGGCGTAGACACCATCGAGCCGGGCATGCAGTTCCAGGCGCAGACCCCGGGCGGCCCTCAGGTTGTTCGCGTGGTTGAAGTTGGCGACGAGACCGTCACCATCGACGCCAACCATCCGCTCGCCGGAGAGACTCTGCACTTCGACGTAGAAGTAGTAGAAGCTCGCGAAGCGACTGACGAAGAGCAAGAGCACGGCCACGCTCACTAAGCTGTTCTGAAGCGCAACGAAAAACGGCTCCCGCGGGAGCCGTTTTTTTATGTACGGAAGCCGAACTTACATGTTCGGATAGTTCGGGCCACCGCCCCCTTCCGGAGTCACCCAGTTAATGTTCTGGGCAGGATCCTTGATATCACAGGTCTTGCAGTGAACACAGTTCTGGGCGTTGATCTGGAAGCGCTTGCCGCTACCGTCATCCTTCTCGACAACTTCGTACACACCAGCCGGGCAGTAACGCTGCGCAGGCTCGTCGTATTTCGGCAGATTGTCGCGAATCGGCAACTCTGGGTCCGTCAGCTTCAGGTGAACCGGCTGATCTTCCTCATGGTTGGTGTTGGAGATAAACACCGAGGACAGACGGTCAAAGGTCAGGGTGTTATCCGGCTTGGGATAGGTCACCTTCTTGCACTCGGCCGCCGGCTTCAGGGTGGCGTAGTCCGGAGTGGTATCGTGGAAGGTGATCGGCAGGCTGCCACGCAGGATGTTCTGCTCGAAGAAGGCGATAGCACCGCCAACCACGTTGCCGAACTTGTGCATGGCCGGGCCGAAGTTACGCTCGGCGTAGAGCTCCTTGAACAGCCAGCTGTCCTCAAATTTCTTCTGGAAGCCGCTGATCTCTTCGCCACTCTTGCCGTCCTTGAGCGCTTCGAAGACAGCCTCGGCGCCCAGCATGCCGGACTTCATGGCAGTGTGGGAGCCCTTGATCTTGGAACCGTTCAGCGTGCCGGCGTCACAGCCCAGCAGCAGACCACCCGGGAAGCTCATCTTGGGCAGGGCGTTGTAACCACCTTTGGTGATTGCACGGGCGCCGTAGGAGACGCGCTTGCCGCCTTCCAGGTGTTTCTTGATCTCCGGGTGATGCTTCAGGCGCTGGAATTCCTCGAACGGACTCAGATGCGGGTTGCTGTAGGACAGATCGGTGATCAGGCCCACGTAGACCTGGCCATTCTCGAGATGATAAAGGAAGGAACCACCGGTGGAACCGGTCTCCTTCAGCGGCCAGCCAGTGGTATGAACAACCAGTCCCGGCTCGTGTTTGGCTGGATCAATGTCCCACAGCTCTTTGATACCGATGCCGTAGTGCTGGGGATCCTTGCCTTCGTCAAGGTTGAACTCGTTGATCAGGCGCTTGCCCAGGTGACCACGGCAGCCCTCGGTGAACAGGGTGTATTTGGCGCGCAGTTCCATGCCCGGCATGTAACCGTCTTTTTCGGAACCATCACGGGCCACGCCCATATCGCCGGTAATAATGCCTTTTACCTGACCGTCCTCAACGATGGTCTCGGAGGCGGCAAAGCCGGGATACACCTCAACGCCCAGCTGCTCGGCCTGTTCGGCGAGCCAGCGGCACAGGTTGCCCAGGCTGATAATGTAGTTGCCATGGTTGTGCATGTTCTTGGGCACAAACGCATTGGGGATCTTGGTGGCGCTTTCCTGGTTCTTCAGCAGGAAAATATCGTCACGGGTAACCGGCGTGTTCAGCGGGGCGCCTTTCTCTTTCCAGTCCGGGAAGAGTTCGTTGAGGGCAGTGGGCTCGAATACGGTACCGGCCAGAATGTGAGCGCCGATCTCAGAACCTTTCTCTACCACGCATACGGTGAGTTCCTCGCCAGCTTCCTGCGCCAGCTGCATGACACGGCACGCTGCCGACAGGCCCGCCGGGCCGCCGCCGACGATCAGAACATCAAATTCCATCGATTCGCGTTCCACGTTGGTCTCCTCAAACATCTTTAATGGAAATTATATGCCCGCAGGCCAATTATTCTGGGCCGCCATCATACCGGTAAAAGTCGCTATAGACGACTGCCCCAAGCCGTTTGACCCGACTTGCATAACCAAAAGGATACCGTATTTGAAGAATCAAACAAACGTTTGTTTGAAATTCGCTCTGTCCTTTGGCATTGTAAGAGCACACTGAAACATCGTGTGTTTTGAGTCGAAATCTAGTATCGTCTCATTGCCGTTCCCGGTCAATACCGGGGAATTGGCTGAAAGTTCAGTCCTGGCGCGTCGTTTGAGGCTATTGATTCTGCTGAGTGTTGCCTCCATCATTAGTGCGCATTGAATTTCGGCAGGCTCTGCGCGAGGACTGCAAGTCATAAACCCATCGTAGAAGAACGAGGAATCTATGAAGGTTCTGGTCGCTGTAAAACGAGTAATCGACTACAACGTAAAGGTGCGCGTCAAGCCGGACAACACCGGTGTTGACCTCGCCAACGTCAAGATGGCAATGAACCCGTTCTGCGAAATCGCGGTAGAAGAAGCCGTTCGCCTGAAAGAGAAGGGTGTTGCCAGTGAAATCGTGGTGGTATCCATTGGTCCGAAGGCCTCCCAGGAGCAGATCCGTACTGCGCTGGCGCTGGGTGCTGACCGTGGTATCCACGTCGAAACCGACGAGGAGGTTCAGTCTCTCGAAGCGGCCAAGCTGCTCAAGGCTGTTGTTGAGAAAGAAGAGCCAAAGCTGGTTATTCTTGGCAAGCAGTCCATCGATTCCGATAACAACCAGACCGGCCAGATGCTGGCCGCGCTGACCGGCATGGGTCAGGGCACTTTCGCTTCCGAAGTGGTTGTTGAGGGCGACAAGGTCAACGTAACCCGTGAGATAGACGGTGGTCTGATGACCGTTGCCCTGAACCTGCCTGCGGTTGTCACCACCGACCTGCGCCTGAACGAGCCGCGCTACGCTTCTCTGCCGAACATCATGAAGGCCAAGAAGAAGCCGCTGGACAACATGAGCCCGGCCGATCTGGGTGTCGACATCGCTCCGCGCCTTTCCACCCTGAAGGTTGAAGCGCCTGCTTCCCGTCAGGCGGGTGTGAAAGTGGCCGACGTTGCCGAGCTGGTCGATAAACTGAAGAACGAAGCGAAGGTGATCTAAATGAGCATCCTTGTAATTGCTGAACATGACAACAGCAGCCTGAAACAGGCTACCCTGAATGTTGTAGCGGCTGCCAAGGCCATCGGCGGAGACATCGACGTACTGGTTGCCGGTGAGAACTGTGGTGCCGTTGCTGAAGCAGCTGCCAAGGCCGAAGGCGTTAACAAGGTACTGGTTGCCGATAACGCTGCTTATGGTCACTTCCTGGGCGAGAACCTGGGTGAGCTGGTTGCCGAAGTAGGCAAGGGCTACAGCCACATCCTGGCCGCCGCTGGCACCGTGGGCAAAGACTTTATGCCACGTGTTGCTGCACTGCTGGACGTTGCCCAGGTTTCCGACATCATGCGTGTGGAGTCCGAAGACACCTTCGTTCGCCCGATCTACGCTGGTAACGCCATTGCCACTGTCAAATCCAGTGACAGCATCAAGGTAGTTACTGTTCGTCCGACCGCATTTGATCCGGTCGCTGGTGAAGGTGGCTCCGCTGCCGTTGAACAGCTGGACGTTGTAAAAGACGCTGGCCTGTCCCAGTTCGTAAGCGAAGAGCTGGCCAAGTCTGACCGTCCTGATCTGGCAAGCGCTGGTATCGTTGTTTCCGGTGGTCGCGGCATGCAGAACGGCGACAACTTCAAGATGCTTGAGCAGGTTGCCGATCTGATGGGTGCCGCTGTTGGCGCATCCCGTGCTGCAGTTGACGCCGGCTTCGTGCCGAACGACATGCAGGTTGGACAGACCGGTAAGATTGTTGCTCCGCAGCTGTACATCGCCGTGGGCATTTCCGGTGCCATCCAGCACCTGGCCGGTATGTCTGACTCCAAGGTGATCGTTGCGATCAACAAGGACGAAGAAGCCCCGATCTTCCAGGTTGCCGATTACGGCCTGGTCGCGGACCTGTTCGAAGCAGTTCCGCAACTTGAAGAAGAGCTGAAGAAAGTTCTGTAACTTTCTGTTCGGCTCTAGAAAAGGCACCTTCGGGTGCCTTTTTGTTTTGGGTGAAACCAAAATTCCTGCCATGATACCCGACCCCGACTTTGGAACCGGATACACAAACCATGACCACGATGCCGTTTGACGCCTTAGCTTGCCCACTGGACGGCTGCCCGCTTACGCCCAGCGAAAAGACCTGGCAGTGCGAGAATGGGCACAGCTTTGATGTTGCCCGACAGGGCTACGTGCATCTGTTACCTGTTCAGAAGAAACGTACCCTGGACCCGGGTGACAGCAAGGAAATGGTCGCTGCCAGACAACGGTTCCTGAATGCCGTGTTCTACACAAAGATCGCTGAGGCGGTTAGCGATCTTGCGATCCAGTCGTTCCCGAAAGAGGGCGCTGGCTCGGTGCTGGACGCCGGCGCAGGGGAAGGCTATTACCTCCGACACCTTGCAAACGTGGCCGGCAACACAGAGCTTGCCATGATTGGCGTCGATATCTCGAAATGGGCAGTCCTGGCTGCGGCAAAGCAGGATAAACAGACCCGATGGGTGGTGGGCAGCAATGCAAACCTGCCGGTCCTGCCGGAATCGCTGGATCTGGTGCTTTGCCTGTTCGGGTTTCCGGTTTACAGCGAATTCGCCCGGGTGCTGAAGCCCGGTGGGCAGGTGATACAGGTGGATGCCGGTGCGGACCATCTAAGGGAACTACGCGAAATCATTTATCCGGAGCTGAAGTCGCCCGGAGACACCGGGAGCGCTGCCCCCGAGGGTTTCCGGCAAGTGGATTCAACCGTGGTACGTTTCCCGCTGAACCTTCCAGATCAGGCTAGCATTGCCGATCTGCTGGCCATGACACCGCATCTGTACCGGGCTACCCCTGAAGGGCTTGAGAAGGCTGGGGTACTCGAATCCCTGGAGGTAACCGTCGACGTAGTTCTGAAACGTCTGGAAAAGGTCTGACCGCCGAAGTCTATTAACCGCCGTCAGAACCCTCAGCTTTTCTGCGCTTGCGGGAAGCGAGCCGTTTTTCAGCCTTCCCGATGATCAGGGTGTCAGCAAGAATATGCAGTGCCTTGTTGGTGGTGCGCACGGTTCGGTAGATCTGCTGACTGGTCTGATCATGGGTGGCCCTTGCTTTACGGGCCGTCTGCCGGAACTCTTCGTCCTTCGAGAACAGATCGATCAGCCCGAAGGTGGTGTTGGAGATCGCTTTGTGGAGTTTCTCCACCGCGCTGGCACCGCCTGAGACGGAGTCCTCCAGTAATCGGGCACGGTTTCGAACCTCAAGAAGGTCCATTCTGCTTTTCTGGATGGCGCTGTGCGCCGCCACCCGATGGGAGTTCAGAATCCGGGCCTCACGGCGGCACAGCAGCAACTGCCAGTAGGCAAAGCAGAGCCCGCTGAACGCCAGAAGCAACAACAGAATTGTGATGCCAGTGATGATCATGACAGTGCGCTTCCATCATTCATCTTGAATACCCCAGTTATCGATACTCGATCTGCATTTCCACGTCTATTTCACGCTCCGTCATCTCTTCTTCAAGCTCTTTCATCACTTCCTGATACACCATCTTGCGAACCATGACGGGCAGTTTGTCGGCAAGCACCCGGGCAGAGCGTGATTCCCGCTTCGCCAGGGCAATCGGATTCAGCACCCGAAGCGTAATAACCAGCTCCGGTTCCTGCTCGGAATCTGCGATGTCGTCGTTCTCCATCATTCGCGCGATCACTTTACGCTGTTCAAGAACCTGCCAGCCAACAAAACCGCTGAACAGGACAAGCAGGATGCTCAGTACCATCAAAAAGGTGATCAATTCGAACCTCCGGAAGTCGTTTCGTGCACTGCCCTGCAGTGTGCCCTATGAAGTGTGACAAACGATTGGCCGTGACGACGGATTCGGGGGCGCGGCCAGGAAAGTAGAACGAGCGCTCAAAACTGTTAATATCGGTTGCAGTTGTTGAATGAGCTACGCAGAATCAACGAGTTAAGGCCAACTATTCATACCAACAGAGGATTGTTCATGGTTTGGTTCAAGGCGTTTGCAAGTGGTTTTCTCGCGACCCTGGTGTTTCATCAGGGCCTGTTCGCACTCTTCTGGTTGGGCGGTATTGTGCCCGCAGCGCCGTTTAACCTGTCTCCGGTACCACCGCTCGGCGTTCCGCAGGTTGTATCCCTGGCGTTCTTTGGTGGCCTGTGGGGCATGTTGCTCTGGCTGATTCTCGGCCGCCTGGCGGGGGTGAAGTTCTGGCTGGGGCATGTCATTGTAGGGGCAGTAGGTCCCACTGCAGTCGCCATGCTGGTGGTATTTCCCCTGAAAGGGCTCGATGTGTCTGCCCAGACCTGGGTAGGCGGACTTCTTCTTAACGGGTTCTGGGGCCTGGGCGTGGCCGTATTCATGCGCCTGATGGGTGCGAAAGCGCCTGTCGGAGCTCGCTAAATTCCGAACCAGTACCCAATAAACTCTCTATCAACTTGTTTTCAATGCAGCTGACTAAGGAAGAGCAATGACCAAATCCGCTGAAACGGCCTATGATCTGGTGGTGTTCGGTGCCACCAGTTTCGTTGGCCAGATTCTTACCCGCTACTTGCTGGAAACCTACGGAGTGGGTCAATCGGTGAGATGGGCGATTGCCGGTCGCTCCGAGAGCAAGCTCAATACCCTGAAGGGCGAACTTGGCGACAAGGCCAACGCTGTTCCGGTGATTCTGGCTGATGCGTCCGATGAAGACGCTCTGAAGGCCATGTGCGAGCAAACCCGGGTCATCATTTCCACCGTCGGCCCCTACGCCTTGTACGGTGAGCCGCTGGTGCAGGCGTGCGTGCGCAGTGGCACGGACTACTGCGACCTGACGGGCGAAGTGCAGTGGATCCGCAAGATGGTGGAACGCTACGAGGAGGAAGCCAAATCCTCCGGCGCGCGGATTGTTCACTGCTGCGGCTTTGACTCGATTCCCTCTGATATGGGGGTGTGGTTCCTGCAGAACCAGGCAGAGCAGACCTTCGGTGCGCCATGCCGGGATGTTCGCATGCGGGTGAAAACAGCCAAGGGCGAATTCTCGGGCGGCACCGTAGCCTCCATGATGAACGTGGCGAAGGAAGCAGCGGCCGACCCCAAACTACGGAAAGAGCTGGCCAATCCGTTTTCGATTTGCCCGCCGGAGCATCGCTCCAAAACCCGTCAGCCCAGCCTCAAGGGTGCAGAGTTCGACAAAACCTTCAACGCATGGCTGGCGCCGTTCGTAATGGGTGCCATTAACACGCGGGTGGTGCATCGCTCCAACGCCTTGCAGAGCGCTCGTTATGGCCAGGAGTTTACCTACGACGAAGCCATGATGACCGGCCGGGGTACCAAGGGCCGCCTGGCAGCGTACGCTATCACCGGTGGCCTCGCAGCGTTCTTTACCGCCTCGGCCATCAAACCGACCCGCTGGCTGGTTGAGAAGTTTGTACCCAAGCCGGGCGAAGGCCCAAGCCCTGAAGCCCAGAAAGCGGGGTTCTATGACCTTCGGTTCGTTGGCCGCACGGAAGATGGCAAAACCATCATCACTAAGGTGACCGGCGATCAGGATCCGGGCTACGGTTCCACCGGCAAGATGCTGGGAGAAGCGGGCATGTGCCTGGCATTCGATATTCCGGCGGATCAGCCGGGTGGGTTCTGGACACCATCCTCATTGCTGGACGGCAAGCTGATGGACCGGCTCACCAGCAAGGCGGGCCTGACCTTCGAGGTTCTGGAAACCCGCTAACCGCTCAGGTAAATCACACGGTCGGTGCCCGGAAGGGCATCCGGCCCGTGTGCCAGGCTAACCACGGTTTTTCCTTCCAGAAGTGTTTCCATCCGTTTTGAAACCCGCGCCCGGGTTTCGGCATCCAGGCCGGTAAAGGGCTCGTCCAGTATCACCAGCGAGGCAGGGTTAAGAAGCACCCGCGCCAGGGCCACACGCCGGGCTTCACCGCCGGAGAGTCGGCTGCCGGCACTGCCCAGCCAGGTATCGAGCTGATCCGGTTCCGTGGCGAAGCGCTCGGCCAGTTCCATGTGCTCCAGAATGCTCCAGAGTTCGGTGTCCGAGGCCTCAGGCGATCCCAGCAACAGATTGGCGCGAAGGGTGTCCTCGAACAACACGGTTTTCTGGGTCAGGTAGACGCAATCCCTGCGCGCCAGGCTGCCCTGGGCAGTGGGCAACAGGCCGGCGAGTACATCCGCCAGTGAGGACTTGCCGCTGCCGGAATGACCGAGAATACCAATGCGCTCCCCGTCGTCGATCCTTAGATTGAAACGCGTGAATAGAGGCGCGTAACCATCGTGTTTTACCGCAATATTTTCTGCCAGAAGCGCGGTTTTTGGTGGTAATTCGGAACTGGAGGTCGCGGTGTTTTGTTCCTCCTCACGACAATCCCGGTTCAATCGCCCAGCGGAAGCGACCGTTGCTCCCAACTTTCCAAAGGCATCCGGCAGTATGGCATAGACCTCGGCCAGGCCGAGCAGTGCAATGGGCAACAACACAAGCACCGGGCCGGAAACCGAGCCCGACTGGAACAGGGCAAACCCGGCCCAGAGTGCCAGCACCGCAGAAAGGTTGACGAACAGATGGGAGCCGGCCAGATGCCAGCCTACACGGGTGTCGGCCTTCGCCTGCTCTGACGTAACCTGATGGGCCTGGCGCATCAGCCAGGCGGCATGTTTACCGGTACGCCCGGCGGCCGTCAGTTCAGAGAAACCTTCGATGTGTTCGATCACCGCCGTTCTCAGTTCTTCCTGCCGGTCGCTTTGCCGGGCGGCCAGACGCCAGGTTCTCAGGTAAACCCCTACGGTGGCGATCACCAGGGCAATGATCAGCAACAGTCCCACCAGCAACGCCGTGCCTATATCGAAGAGAACCGCAGCCAGAATCACCACCAATAGCGTTACCAGGCCTGCAAGGGCGGTGGGCGCGATTAAACGTAGGTACAGGGTGTCCAGTGCATCCACATCGCTGGTGAGCCGGGACAGCCACTGGGCGCCGCTTAGCTCTCCACGGCGAACGCGGCTGGCGCGAGAGAGGCGCTGGAACAGAGCCACGCGAATATCTGTCAGCAACCTCAGAACCGTATCGTGGTTGTAGACCCGCTCCAGATACCGGAACACCGTGCGGGAAACGGCAAAAAACCGGATGGCGCCGCCGGGCACGTAGAGGTTTATGGTCGCCGCCACGCCCGCAGCCAACAACAGGCCCACCAGCGCGGTTTCGGTTATAAACCAGCCCGAAACCGCCAACAGGCCAATGCCGGAGAGCAGGGTGGCGAAAATCAGGAAGCCGCCCACAACCAGCCGGCCCGGGCGCTTGAAGATCAGGTCCAGCCAGGGCTTCAAGTCACGCATCCCGCACCTCCCCGCCGGCAACCAGCAGCACACGATTTGCCAGGGTCAGCAAGGCCTGGTGGTGAGTCGAGAAAATCAGGGTTTTTCCGGCTACCGCCAGTTTATGCAGTGCCTCCAGCACGAACACTTCACTGTCGCTGTCCAGGCCGGCGGTGGGCTCATCCAGCAGGATCAGGTCGTAATCCGCCAGAAAGATACGGGCCAGACTCAGCCGCCGGGCCTGGCCACCGGAGAGCCCCTGGCCCTCCTCGGATACCGGGCTATGAATCCCCTGTTTGCGACTGTCCAGCAGGGAACCGAGACCGACATTGCGCAGGGCGGTTTCGATGGCAATATCAGAGGCATCGGGTGTGGTCAGCCTGAGGTTATCGGCCCAGGTGCCCTGAACCAGAAACCCTTTCTGCCCCAGCCAGCCAAACCGGAAACTGCCCGGTGCTTCACCGAACAGATAGATCTCACCGGTGTCCGGCGCCAGAAAGCCCGCCAACAGATGGAGCAGGGTGGATTTGCCACCGCCGGAGGGGCCGGTCAGGGCAATCACTTCGCCTTGTCGGATGGTCAGCGTGAGGTCCCGCAGAACCGGTTGATCGGATCGGAAGCTTTTACAGACAGAACGAAGCTCAATCTGGTCTTCCGCACCCTCGACAGAAGCCATTTCTGTCGTGGTCTCGAGGTTCACCGGGGTTTCCAGTCGCTCGAGGATCTCGGTGCCTGCGCCCATGGCTGCGGCACGATCGTGGTAATGCTGGGAGAGTGTTCGCAACGGCTGGAAAAACTCCGGGGCCAGCAAAAGAATCAGCAGCCCGGAAAACAGGGTCAGATCTTCAGAAGGGCCGTAGGTGATATACCCAAGCAGACCAAACCCGATGTAGATGGCGATAACGGCTATGGCCACCGAGGCGAAGAACTCCAGAACCGCCGAAGACAGAAAAGCCACCCGTAGCGTTTTCATGGTAATGCGCCGGTAGTGATCCGAGCGTTTGCGAATAAGTTCGGCTGCTCCGGCCGTCTGGCCGAACAGTTGCAGCGTGGTCAGGCCGCGAACCTTGTCCAGGAACTGCCCGGAAAGCCGGCTGATGGTTTCAAAGTGCTGCTGGTTCAGTTTCTCCGCGCCCATGCCCACCAGGGCCATGAACAACGGAATCAGCGGCGCGGACAACAGAAGGAAGATGCCAGCCAACCAGTCCAGCCAGAACACCAGGGCGAGAATCAGCACCGGCACAATCATCGACAGGGTCATCTGTGGCAGAAAGCGGGCGAAATAGCCGTGCAGGGCTTCCACATGGTCAATCCATTCCCGGGCAAGGGTGCCTGCCGAGGACTGGCCCAGTTCCACCGGACCTGTGGCCTGCCAATGTTTATGGAGCTGACGCCGGGCATCCCGGCGAACCTGTTCGCTGCAACGGGCCGCAAACCGGGTCTGAAAACCCTGGCCCAGTCCTCGAACAGCCAGCGCCAGAATCAGGCCGAGAAAGAGGGGAGTGAGGTCCGCAACCGGGACCTCGTCAATCACACCCAGATGGATGATCCGGGCCAACAGCACCATCTGAATGATGGTGGCAATGCCGGCAACGGTGCCGGCAACCACAGTGCCGCGAATCCACAGGCGGCTACCACGGGCCAGATCTGCAAGCCATCCCTTAACGGCTTTCTGATCGGTGGCGGAGGCACTCTCCCCGCCACCCTTGGCCTGTGGCTCCACCACTTAGTGGTATCCCTCGCCCGCGCGGACCTTGCCGCGGAACACCCAGTAGGTCCAGGCGGTGTACACCAGCACGATGGGAATCACGAACAGTAGGCCCAACAGCAGGAACAGCTGGGATTCATAGGCAGACGCCGCTTCCCAGAGCGTGTATTCCGGCGGAACCACATAGGGCCAGCGGCTGACCACCAGGCCCAGATAGGTGGTGATAAACAGCCCCATGGTGGCCACGAACGGCATGCCGTCTTTGCGATCACGAACCGAACGGTAAATCTGGATAGCGCAAAGCAACGTCAGAACCGGCAGAATCCAGATAATGCTCAGGTTGGAGAACCAGCGTTCACGAACCATTTCATCCACGAAGGGCGTCCAGACACCGATGATGCCAAAGACCACAAGAACCGCCAGGAGCAATGGCAGGGTGATCTTGTAGGCCCACTGCTGCAGGTACCCCTCCGTTTTCATGATCAGCCAGGTGGAACCCAAGAGGGCATAGCCAGCCAGCATGCCCAGGCCGGTAAGCACGGTGAAAGGCGTGAGCCAGTCCAGGGCGCCGCCCACGTATACGCCGTTGGCGGTTTCAAAGCCTTGAATATAGGCCCCAACCACAGCGCCCTGGGCGAAGGAGGCAACAGTAGAACCGCCGGCAAACGCCCAGTTCCAGAGGTAACGGGACGTCCGGGCCTTGAACCGGAACTCGAACGCCACGCCCCGGAAAATCAGCCCGGCCAGCAGCAGGAACACACCAATGTAGAGCGCCGGCAGGAAGATGGAATACACCATTGGGAAGGCCGCCAGAAGACCGGCACCACCCAGCACCAGCCAGGTTTCGTTGCCGTCCCATACCGGGGCCACCGAGTTCATCATGGTGTCCCGGGCTTCCTCGTTCGGGGCGAAGGGGAACAGAATCCCCACGCCCAGGTCGAAGCCATCCATCAGCACGTACATGATGATGCCGAAGCCAATAATGAATGCCCAGATAAGGGGCAGATCAAACAGTTCCATAATCAGTGACCTCCCTGGCTGGCCGGTTTACCGTGATGCTCGTCTTCATCAATCTCAAAAGGCACGTGTGCGGCGGAGAAGGGACGTTTCGGCCGCTCGGCCTCATGCTCGTCTTCATCCCGGTCTTCGAGACCCACATACAGCACCCGCATCAGGTAATACACGCCGGCAGAGAACACCAGAGCGTACACAACGATATAGCCGATGAGTGTGAATAGCGCCATCCCGCCGGTCAGTGACGGTGTCAGGGCCTCTGCCTGAGTCATCTGCCCGTAGACCAGCCACGGCGCCCGCCCCACCTCGGTTACGAACCAGCCGGTCAGCACCGCAAAGAAGGGCGCAATGCTCATGAAGCGCATGCCCTGCAGGAACCAGCGGGTGCGCCAGTAACGACCGCCGGCACGCAGAACCAGGCCGGTAACCGCGAAAGCAATCATCAGCAGGCCAATACCTACCATGACCCGGAACGACCAGAACACGATCGCCACCGGTGGCTGCTCGTCAACAGGCACTGCGCTCACGCCCGGCACCTCACCGTTCCATTCATGGGTGAGAATGAAACTGGCCAGGCTGGGAATACCAATCTCGTAAAGGTTCCGCTGGTTCTCCTGATCGGGAATGGCAAACAGCAGCAACGGCACATTGCGGGAGGTTTCCCAGTTGCCTTCCATCGCCGCCACTTTGGTCGGCTGATGCTCCAGAGTATTCAGGCCGTGGAAATCCCCCAGTACCGCCTGGGCGGGGGCAATAAACAGCAGCAGCCACAGGCACATGGACAGTGCCTTCTTGTTCGCCTCAACCTCGCGACCCAGCAGCAGATACCAGGCACTCACACCGGCCACCACAAAGCCACCGGTCAGGAAGGAGGCCAGTGCCATATGGCCGAACCGATAGGGGAAGGAGGGGTTAAAGATCGCCTCGCTCCAGGAGGTTACGTAGAACACGCCGTCGCGAAGTTCGGTGCCGGCCGGAGTCTGCATCCAGCTGTTGGCCGACAGAATCCAGAATGACGAGATGAAGGTGCCCGTAGCAACCATGATAGCGGCGAACAGGTGAACGCCGGCCGGAACCTTATCCCGACCGAACAGCAGCACCCCGAGGAAAGCCGCCTCCAGGAAAAACGCCGTGACCACCTCATAACTCAGGATCGGGCCAAGGAAGTTAGCGGAAGCCTGGGCGAAGTTACTCCAGTTGGTTCCGAACTGGAACGACATCACGATGCCCGACACCACACCCATTCCGAATACAACGGCAAACACCTTGGTCCAGAAGGCAGAGAGCTTCACCCACAACGGATTCTCGGTTTTGAAAGCCAGGCCTTCGAGCACCGCGATGTAGGAAGCAAGGCCGATGGTAAACACCGGAAAAATGGCGTGAAATGACACCACAAACGCGAACTGGATTCGCGATAGGATAAGAGGATCAAGTTCCATGGGAACCCTCCGGTAACGTTCACATCAAAACAAACGGGCCCAGCGAACCCGTTTAGCCGCTGCCTTAGCTCATTTTGTTGTGTTGTTATTACCGGCAGATGATTACCATGCTACTAAACATGGCGATAAACCCGATAGGGCGTTTTGTCGCACCCCTTGATTTAAAACAAGTATGGGCAAACCAATGAGCTTTTACGAAGACAGGATACTGCCCCACATCATAGACCGGGCCTGCTCCATGGGCCAGGTAATGAAGCTTCGTAGCCAGGTAGTACCACAAGCCAAAGGGGTGGTTCTGGAAGTGGGCATGGGCTCGGCCATCAACATGGAGTTCTACAATTCCGACAACGTAGACATGGTGTACGGCCTGGAGCCCTCAGAGGGCATGCGCCGCAAGGCCCAACCGAATCTCGCAAGATCCCCCATCAAGGTAGAGTGGCTAGACCTGCCGGGTGAGAAGATCCCCCTGGAAGACCATTCCGTCGATACGGTACTGCTGACCTTCACCCTGTGCACCATCCCCGACTGGCAGGCCGCGTTACAGCAAATGTGGCGGGTACTGAAACCGGGCGGCGAACTCCTGTTCCTGGAACACGGCGAATCCCCCCACGATGGCACCCGCAAATGGCAACACCGCATCACCCCCGGCTGGAAAAAGCTGGCCGGCGGCTGCAACCTGAACCGCCACATCGCCGATCTGATCCGACACGCCGGCTTTGAAATCCAGGAACTGGAAAACCTCTACATCCCCAAGGCACCAAAAATCGCCGGATACATCTATAAGGGCAGGGCAACCAAGCCCGGAGCAGCCAGCCCAGCTGCTTGAAGGCGAGGGCGGAATCCGAATTGCGTTACCCCACGCAGACTTATACAATTCTGCCCGTCAAAACCTCCCCCGAATGCTCCGGTGGTGAAATTGGTAGACACAAGAGACTTAAAATCTCTCGACCGTTAGGTCGTGCCGGTTCGATTCCGGCCCGGAGCACCATATAAATCAATATCTTAAAAGCCTTCAAGATCTTCGCTAAGTCGGCACGTGCACAAATGTAGACATGCTGCTGCTAGACTTTTTCGGCTAAAAAGTTAACCTGAGAGTTTAATTTGAAGGACCGCCCGCAGGATTAAACATGCAATACCTACCTGGATCGCTCGAGCTCGACAACATTCCTTACGATGTGGAAATCTGGCGTCAACTTGAATCTATCTTCCAAGTTACAGAGGAAGGGTACTGCGCCTACAAAATTCCTATGCTGGGAAGCGTAGATACGTCCGAAGTCCCCACGTTCATTATTGTGACGCCTGAGCTTGGTATTGTGCTGTTAGACGTAGTTCATGATGAGGTGAACTCTTTTGACGATGACGGTAGGGTCTGGAACACATCTGGCGGAGCTCAGTACTCGCGAGACTTGATTCTAGAACTCTATGGCGATGAGATCGTCACTCGGTTGAAGAGAAATCCAAGGTTTTATGACAGAAGAGCAGCCAGTCTAAAGGTACCACTCCGAAGAGCTCTTATATTCCGGGAAAACACGCACGCATCGCTAGAAGAGCTGTCCACCCAAGATTTCTGCCTCTCCGACATTATTTCTTGCGATGATATTACAGGAAATCTCGAGCGGCTGTTGAATAACCCTGTTTGGAACGCGGATGTAGAGAGTTTTAATGAGGTCCTTTCTTTGCTGGAAGGGACTGATGCGATTGGAAAGACTTCCACGCCCGTTAAGAACGTGAGGCTTGAGACGATAAACGACTTGATTTCGGCATCTCTTGCTCGGACATTCAAGCAAGATCGAGCTCAACGTCAAATTTCAATGCAAATTCCGAATGGCCCCCAAAGGATTCGTGGACTTGCGGGAACCGGGAAGACCGTTGTTTTGTCACTTAAGGCTGCGTTAACAGCGATAAGGGCTAAGGATTTTAAAATCCTTTACCTTTTCAATACCCAAAGTCTTTATAACATGATCGAACGACTAATCGGCGATTATTACGCTCGCGAATCCAAAGCGGCTATTGACTGGGAGAATGTTGACGTACTTCACGCTTGGGGTGGACGAGGTAAGGCCGGACTGTACTCCTCTTTGTGCAATTTACATGGACTCGCGCCATTAACTCTTAATGATGTAAGGGGATCTAAAGATGGCCTCCAAAGAATCTATCAGCACATTCTCGAAAGAGTTGGCGATAATCTGTTTCCAATCTATGACTTAGTTCTGATAGATGAGGCTCAGGATTTTCCTAACGAAATCTTTCAAGTCGTCCATAAAATTACTAAGGACCCAAAGCGTATAGTTTGGGCCTACGACGACTTTCAATCGCTGAAGGATATAAAAATCAGAGAGCCTGACGAAATGTTTGGGCTTGATGAAGAGGGTAAACCTTTGATTCCGTCTTCAGCCTTAGAGGGTGAGTATGAGGGTGGAGTAAAGAAGGACTTCGTTCTTCCAAACTGCTATCGAAACCCAAGGATTCTGTTAATGGTAGCTCACGGCGTAGCGCTGGGCATGTATGCTGAAGAAGGGTTGGTCGATAGCATTGATAAAGTATCCGATTGGAATGCGCTGGGTTATCGCGTGGTTACACCTAGCAATAAGGAAATGATCGAAGCCCACGATTATGTGGAAGTCGAACGCCCAGACGACAATAGCACTAACCTTCTGGAAGCACTTCTCAAGAAAAATGATAAGAGTACGCGAAATCTTGTAAAAATTTATACGGCACAAAATAAATCCGGCGAACAGGAATTCATTGCAAATAAGATCTTTGAGCTAGTTAATGAACAGAATGTTCCACCAGAAGAGATATTTGTTATTACACTTAATACGCGAGCGGCTGAGGAACGATTGAAGCCTATCCGCACTATGCTTAACGCCTGTGGTATTGAAGCGATTATTCCTGGAATTGTTGAAAAACCTAATCAGTTTAAGGAAAAAGGTAAGGTTACTTTAACTACCCCATTTAAGGCCAAAGGTAACGAGGCAAACGTTGTCTTTGTGATGGATGCCGAGAGTGTAACGCCTGATGCGACATTCCGTCGCCGTAATGCATTCTTTGTGTCGGTTACTAGGTCTCGAGGATGGTGTTATATCACGGGCCTGGCCAACACTATAGGGATGAATCAGCTTGTAATTGAGATTGATTCGATTATAAATGATATCCCCATGTTTAAATACTATCGTCCCGAGGACGATATTATCCGAAGACGGAGAATGATTCTTTCGAAATCTGACACTGAAATGGATAAGATGTCTAAATTGTTGGAGGAAATGGCTAAGAAAAACCCCGATCTGCTGAGAGAGCAGCTAGAAAGAATGAATAAGAAAAACAATTGATTTTGGATCGATATGGACTTTGATTCTGCTAAGGGTGCTATAGATGGCATCGCCGGTAAATTCTCAGACCTTATACAAGATAGTGCTTACGTCTTTAAAAGCGAAAGTATCTCCTGGAATCCCTACAGGCCTGGTATTGACAAATTCTTAGCGTACGCCAAAGAATACGAGAAGCTCCTTGCCGACCGGCAATATTCGTTTTTGCTGATTGACGACTCGTTAATCCAGTTTTTTTATGATTGGGAAAATGGTGAATTAAAGAAGGCGAGATTGGCATACTACCCTAAACCTTTAAAGGTGGTGGATGCCAAAGAAGAGCTTTTGGAGTTCTTAGAAGAGGCAGGGACGGATGCTTTAATGGACTATTACTTTGGCGCAGTCGACTGGATGGAAAACGGTGTAGATATAGTCAATACCTCCCACCTCCGGCTCGATTTTGATAAAGACGTAAGTTCGCATAGTATGTGTCACGTCCAATTGGGTGCGATTAATGAGGTGAGAATTTCTAGTGTAGAGCTTATCAATCCTGTCGTTTTTTGGGACTGGCTGATTGGGCAAACGCTAAATTCGCAATACTCCGAAATCTGTAAAGCACGGCACGTTCAATCATTTCTAAAGTACCAGTTTTCTCTTAAATCTCTGGACACACCGCACAACGATAGTCTTTCTCTTAGTAGAGCGTGACAGTACAGGTATTGACAGAACTCCAAGGAGGCGCGTTCGCGCCTCTTACTGCAACCTCAGCCGTCTGAAAAACCTCGCTAACCAATACCGTACTTCAGCATAAATACCCAACAGCTTGTTTTTAGGTGGGTCAGCGAAATAGATCATGAAACAACTCAGGTATTCACCAGTTTCTTTCTCCACTTTTGCCATTTCGCGACTCTGAAAAGATGAACGACGTTTCAACTCCCCGCGTAAACATTAACTCAATGTTTTCCGCACTAGGAGACAGAACGCCATGGCCGAAGTTGAAGCTATCGGTAAGCAGATCGCAGATTACGTGAACGATCCCATCGAGAAAGCCAAGCGGCTGATCGTTAGGCCTGTTGGGCAGGCCAGATTGGTTAAAGTGTCATATAGCTTTCAGTCTATCTGACGAGACCATTGCGAAGCAGGTGGAGAAGGAGCTCGACCTGAAGGTGTTTACGCAGCAATAGCCCCGCCTGCCGGATAGGCGGCCTTGGCGCCGCCACCGCTACTTCTTGGACATCACCTCCAGCATCTTATTAACCGCTTCCAGATGTTCCGGCTCGTTATGGCACATGCCCTGGAAGTTGGCACACACGTCCAGAAAATCCTTCAACTCCATTCTCGGCGCCATCTTCATCAGGCGCTTTGTGAGCCGCGTGGCTTTTGGCGGCTGGCTGGCCATGCGGCTGGCCATGGCATTTGCGGCGTTCATCAGTTCGTCCGCTGGCACCACCTCCAGCACAATGCCCAGCTCCTTTGCCTCGGCAGCGTCGATAACCCGACCGGTGAGGGTGAGCTCGAAAGCGCGCTGGTAGCCGATCAGGCGCTGCATGAACCAGGCGCCGCCGTCGCCAGGGATAATGCCGAGGTTGAGGAAGGTTTCGCCGAACTTTGCGCTTTCCGAGGCAATGCGAATGTCTGCCATGTTGGCCAGATCGAAACCGGCACCAATGGCGGGGCCGTTTACGGCGGCGATGATGGGTACTTCCACATTCTGAAGGGCCAGGGGGATGCGCTGGATGCCTTTGCGGTAGCGGTCGGCGCATTCGGCTACGTCACCGGCAAAGTCGCCGCTGCGGTTGGCCATATCCCGGATGTTGCCGCCGGCGCTGAAGGCAGAGCCCGCGCCGGTGATCACCAGTACCGACACATCGTCGCACTGGTTCACCCATTCCGCCGTGGTCACGATGTCGTCGATCAGGTTTGAGCCTGTCAGCGCATTGCGCAGGTCGTGGCGGTTGAGGGTGAGGATGGCTACCCGGTTTTCCAGGGTCAGCAGTGCGTCGGTGAGCTTGGGTACGCTGGTCATGGTTGCGGTTCCTTGTTTGTGATCAGCGCGTATCTTCGCGCGCGGGAACCGGGTTAATCAACTGCCAGCCGCGCCTTTCGGTATCGGCTGACTTCCGTCCACCCGTGCGCCGCCAGGGCAGAGAACACGATGACACCGCCCACCAGGCTCAGTTTTGGCGGCACCTCGCCAAGGAACAGCCACACCAGGAAGGACCCGAGCACGGTCTCCAGTAGCAGCATCAGGCTGACTTCCGCCGCCGGAATATAGCGCGGACCAATCTGGATCAGAATGCAGGCGGTTGGCAGGAATACCAGGCAGAGCAGGGCGATAAAAAAGAAGTCCCGGCCCGATGGCATCTGGGCTCCGCCAAATACAGCGGCCACGACTGCCAGCGCCAGGGCACCGAACATGAGCATCACGCTCATATCGCTGTCGGGTTTGGATCGGGCCACGTTTAGGTTGGAGGCCAGGGCCGTGGCGGCGACCACTGCCATCAGCAGCCCCAGCGGGTCACCCTTGCCAAACTCGCCCACGGCCATGAAAGTGGCCCCGGTGACACACACCAGGATGACTACCCAAGTTCGCAGAGGCAGGGTTTCCTTCCACACCGCCCAGGCGATGACCGCCGCGATCACCGGCGCGGTGTTGAGGATCACCAGCACGTTGCCCGCAGCCGTGTTCTTCATGCCCACCACGAAGCCGAGGGTGCTGATGGCAAAGGCACTGGCGCAGAACAGGCCTTTACGGCCGCATTTTCGGATTTCAGGCACCAGCCGGGAACGGTAGCGGGCCCAGCTGATAACAAAGAAACTGAGGGCCAGTAAAAGCCCCCGCCAGAACAGGAACACCACCGGGTCCACGGAGGTGATTTTCACAAGCAGCGCATCCGGGACGATAAAAAGCACGCCGAGGGCGGCGATGGTCAGTCCTTTGATTCGGGTTGTCTGCAATGTGGGTTCGCCTGTTCCGCAGTGGTTTGTGGTCTAGCTTACGGGTTGTCCTGCTCTGGCAGCGGCTGGATGCTGTTGATGTCGCCGGTTGGTGTTGCAGGTTCGTCTTTGATGATAATGAAGATTGCTCCGCCAATAACCGCGATGGCAAAGATGGCTTTGAGGATTATCGATTTCGACATGCGTTCTTCCTCTCTGCGTTTTGGCTTATACCAACAGCCTATGGGCGGCAGAGGGCTATAACAACCTCAAGGCCCAGAAAACTGAGCATCCTACAAAAGTCGCTTCGACAGTATAGACGCAGTCAGCAATACTCTGGGTAAGTTTGCAGGTTGCCTGGTGCAGCAACGTTAAAAATGGAGTGTCCTCATGACTGAACAAACCGCAGATCTGGTTCACAAGTACAACGAAAATGGCATTACCACGCTCACGCTGAACCAGCCGGAGAAGAAAAACAGCCTTTCCATGGCCATGTTGGAGGCCCTGTCTGAAGAGCTTGAGACCATCGCCTCCGATACCGAAACCCGGGTTGTGGTTCTCGCGGCCCATGGCAATGTGTTCTGCGCCGGCCACGACCTTCGGGAAGTGCGGGAGCAGTTTGATAGCCATGAATTCCAGATGGCGCTGTTTAACCTGTGCAGCAAGGTGATGCAGCAGATCGTCAATCTGCCCCGGCCGGTGATTGCCCGGGTAGCCGGTGTTGCCACCGCCGCAGGCTGTCAGCTGGTGGCCAGCTGCGACCTGGCTGTAGCGGCAGACACCGCACGGTTTGCCACGCCAGGGGTGAACATCGGGCTATTCTGTTCCACGCCGATGGTGGCGCTGTCTCGCAATGTCTCGCGCAAGCACGCCATGGAAATGCTGCTGACCGGTGAAATGATTGGCGCCGTGAAGGCTGAACGCATTGGGTTGGTCAATCAGATCGTTGATGAGCAGCACCTGGACGAGATGGTCTACAAGCTGGCCCGCACCATTGCCGACAAGTCCGGGCACACTCTGAAGATTGGCAAAGAGGCTTTCTACCAGCAGCTGGAAATGCCGCTGGAAGATGCCTACGAGTACACCTCCAGGGTAATGGCCGACAACATGATGGCCAACGATGCCCAGGAAGGCATCTGCGCGTTTCTGGAGAAGCGCAAGCCGGAGTGGAAAGACAGCTAGGCTCGCTTGCAGGAATCCGCCCGGCCTATCGCGCCGGGCAGTTGTCCTTTCCCAGGTTCAGCCGGTCGCCACGCCTGATGCCATGCTCCCGGAAAAAGCCGGCGTTCATCTCTACGGCCTGGATAAAGGGCACGCCGGCGGGGTAGGTGGGGCAGCCGGAACCGCTTGCAGAGGCGCAGGGCACCATGTGGCGGATACTGCCGATGACGCCCTCGCGGTTGAGGTAGGCGATGTCCAGGGGAATCAGGGTCTTGTACATCCAGAAGCCGTGGCTGGCTTGCCTTGGCTCGCTGTATTCAAACAGCATTCCGGCGTCAGGCGCCAGAGAAGTGCGGCCCATCAATCCCTTCTGGCGCTGTTCGGAGCTACTGGCCACTTCCAGTTTTACCGGCATTGTGCCCGCCGCGGACACAAAGCAGGCCTCGATAACCGGCAGGCCTTCCTGAGGCGCGGCGATGCCTGAAGAGCACCCGTAAATCAGCGCGCTGACCGCCAGTACAAACCCGACTTTCAGCCCTCGCAAATCTCCCGATGCCGGTTTCACGAGCGCAACCGATAGCCAGTTTTGAAGATCCACCAGATGCCCACCATGCACGCGGTGAGAAAGACCAGAGTCATACCCACGCTGATGCCGACATGAACGTCTGAAACACCGTAGAACGCCCAGCGGAAGCCGCTGATCAGGTAGACCACCGGGTTGAACAGACTTACGGTCTGCCAAACGTCCGGCAGCATATCTATGGAGTAGAAAGTGCCGCCAAGGAACACCAACGGTGTGATGATCATCATCGGGACGATCTGGAGTTTCTCGAACCCATCCGCCCAGATCCCGATGATGAAGCCGAACAGGCTGAAAGTGATGGAGGTCAGCACCAGGAAGGAGAACATCCAGAACGGGTGCAGCACGTCGTAATCCACAAAGAACTTCGCAGTGGCTAGGATGATCAGCCCGAGGATCACGGATTTGGTGGCTGCGGCGCCAACGTAACCCAGAACCACTTCGACGTAAGACACCGGGGCCGAGAGAACTTCATAGATGGTGCCCGAGAACTTGGGCATGTAGATGCCAAACGAGGCGTTGGAAATGCTCTGCATCAGCAGGGACAGCATCACCAGCCCCGGGATGATGTAGGCACCGTAGGCGATGTTATCGATATCACCCATACGCGAGCCAATGGCGGAGCCGAAGACCACGAAATACAGGCAGGTGGAAATCACCGGCGAGAGTACGCTCTGCATCACCGTGCGGCGCATGCGGGCCATTTCGAATTTGTAAATTGCGCGGATACCGTAAAGGTTCATGCCTTTCTCCGTTGGGCCGGCGGGCTTACTCGTGCACCAGGCCGACAAAAATCTCTTCAAGGGAGCTTTCCCGGGTTTGCAGATCCCGGTATTCGATACCCAGATCCCCGAGTGTGCGAAGCAGCCTGGCAACGCCGGCCTGTTCCTGCTGGGAATCGAAGGTGTAGATCAGCTCGTAACCATCCTCGGACAGCTCCACCGGTTCCAGGGTGAGTTCGCCCGGCACCTTTTCGAGCTTTTGCGCAAGGTGGAGGCGCAGTTCCTTTTTGCCCAGTTTGGTCATCAACTGGGTCTTGTCCTCCACCAGGATGATTTCACCCTGCCGGATTACCCCGATCCGGTCGGCCATCTCCTCGGCTTCTTCAATGTAATGCGTGGTGAGGATGATGGTAACGCCACTTTCCCGGAGTTTGCGGACCATCTCCCACATGTCCCGACGCAGCTCCACATCCACACCCGCGGTTGGCTCATCCAGGAACAGGATCTGCGGTTCGTGGGATAGTGCCTTGGCAATCATTACCCGGCGTTTCATGCCTCCGGACAGAGACATGATGCGGTTGTTGCGCTTGTCCCAGAGGGAAAGATCTTTCAGCACCTTTTCGACATGGGACGGCTTTGGCGGCTTGCCAAACAGGCCGCGGCTAAAGGAAACGGCATCCCAGACGGTTTCGAACGAATCGGTGTTCAGTTCCTGGGGCACCAGGCCGATGGTCTCGCGGGCTTTGCGGTAGTCTTTGACAATGTCGTAGCCGGCGGCTTTTACCTCGCCCGAGGAGAGATTCACAATGCCGCAGATGATGCTGATGAGCGTGGTCTTGCCGGCGCCATTGGGGCCGAGCAGGGCGAAGATTTCGCCACGGCGGATGTCCAGGTTGATGTTCTTCAGGGCCTGAAAACCGTCACCATATACCTTGCTCAGGTGCTTAACGGAGATATCCGGCTGCACGGGCGTGTCCTGTGGTCAAAATGGGTCGAATTGAAGGCGCGGTATTTTCTCATGACTGGCGCCAGTTTAGAAACCTTTGCCTTGGCGGGAGAAAACTCCATAATGCCCGGCAGGTTTGTTCGGGGTGCCGTTATGTTACGCGCTATTGCTTTGGCAGGATTGATTCTGGGGCTTATTGCCGTTGCTGTTTTCGGCCCGGGCATGCTTGGGGGCGATGATAAAAACCAGGATACCGGGCTTTCAGATGAGAGTGCCGCCAAGGCCCGGTGTGATTTGCTGCAAGCAGGCCCATGCCGGTGGTCGGATAGTTCGGGTGATTGGGAAGTTAGCCTCAGCGAAGTGGGCGAGGGCACCCAGGGCACGGAATACCGCCTCACGGTTGTTACCCCAGAGCGCCCCGAACGTTTTCTTGCCGTTCTCCGGGGAGAGTCCATGTATATGGGCGAGTACCCGGTACCGCTGGGCAACCAGGCAGGAAACGAATACGCCGCACGCTTTACCGCACCCTTCTGTACCGTAGATGCCACTATGACGTGGCGTATTGACCTTCAGCAGGGCCAAAAGCCCTTCGAAGGCATCCCGGTAAAGCTGGTTTTTCAGGCCGAACCGCACTGAGCCAATTGGAACTGGCGGCCCGTCGGCTGACAACGGGCCGGGATTGTGTAAAATCACCATACCGCCACTATCAGGGACAACGTGATGGATTACGGAGATAGCGTTCAGAAGGTACTGCTGAGAAAAATCCGCAAAGCCGAGCAGGACCTGATTCAGCTCAAGCTGGATTACTGCCGGTTTGTGTTCGGATTGACTCACCGGGCGAAAGTGTTGTCTGGCGGCGTGACCTACGTGGTTCGTTCGGTAGATGTGGACAGCATGGCCAATACCGATGATGGCGGGTTCAGCCGGCCCGAGATTACCGGCACCCGTGCAGACGAACAGGATCATGCCGAACCCGTGGCGCTGGGCACCGACTGGGTGCTTGAAACCGCCCCAAGTCGGGCTGCTAAATAAACGCGTTAGCGGTAATGGCTTCGTAGAGACTCGATGTTGGCGGTACGTAATGGTTATACCGCCAGAATTCCGCGCCTTCCAATCCCGCCCTGAAACAGGCCAGGTAAACCGTGCTGGCCGTCAATGTCGTTATCGCCTGAACAGCCTCCGGCTGACGAATCCCGGTTTTTCGACTGGCAATCTGGGCAACGATCCCGACCAGCGCTGCAGAGTGCCGGGTGCTTTTATCACTGAGGGCACATCCGGCGCCATAGAGCCAGGCAGCGGCATAAGCCTTGACTGCTTCTGGCGCGGTTGCCAGTTCCAGGCCGTTACCACGGCAATCCCTCTCCTGAAGGCCTGCCAGGATATGCAGCCGGGTAATGAGTTCGGCACGATCCGGGGCAGCATCGACTACCGGTTTTCGCACCGCAACAGGCCACTCGGAAGTGTTTGAGGGAAGTTCGGAGTGATTCGCCTCGATTGTGTCTTTGCCGGACAAGATTTTTTGATGGCCCGCTGCCAGGGGCTCCGAGCGAACCAGGGTAATCATCCGTATAGCCAGCAGGACAAGCAGGGCCAGCAGCCCCACCTGAATTAAGAGAATCAATCCGTTAACCATCATCACCAGAACTCTGAATGTTGCAACAGGTGATCGGATTGTAACGGAATGTATCCGGCAAATACCGCTAACCCGTCGCCATTACCTGGCCTCGGATTGACTGAAATGACGGAACTGTGACGGGGATCGCAGCGATTGTGGCTAGCAGGTGGGCATGGTCTGCAGGGCCAGCTTGCGGCGAATGTAGCGGCCTAGGGCATCAATGCCGATGTTCAGCAGGGCCGTGATCAGTATCAGCACCATGGCACGATCAAAACGGATGTTCTGGATCGCGCTGTCGACATAGAAGCCCAATGTGTAGATCCCGAGAATGCCCAGAATCGCGGTCTCCCGCATGATGATCTCCCAACGATAAAAAAGGAACGCCAGGAACGACCGGTAAACCCTGGGCACCAGTTCCCAGCTGTAACGGTTAAAGCCGGTTGGCGCGTCTGGCCGCAGGCGGATGCCATTGGTCTGGCGGCCAATCAGGTGGCCGATGATTCCGCCATTGTGGAGAGCAAGCGCCACCACCGCGGGTAGCATCGACGGGCCCCAGAGCTGAAGCAGAATGTAGGCGAGGATGTATTCCGGCGTGGACCGTGCAATCACCAGGAATACATGGCCAGAAGTACGCCGAACCGCGCCGCCGAAATGGTTTGAGATCAGGGGGAAGGCGAGCAAGGTAAGTATCCCCGTGGCCACAAGCGCAATCTGGGTGAGTATCACGGTGTTCCAGATACCGGGCATCGCCTCGTTGATCATCAAATCGTTGAACCAGGGGATCAGCCCGGCAAGGCCCTCACCGTCCCGCAGAGGGCTGGGGACAATGTCTTCAGTGAAGAAACGCTCCACGTTGCCCCAGACAATGGGCAAACCCTCACCGAGAAAGAAGGGCGCTCCCAGAATATAGACGGGCAGTATTTTCGGCTTCACCCACAACGGCATGGTAGCGATCAGTACGTAAAACAGAATGAGCATGGCGCCCGCGTCGGAATAGAGACCTTGTGAAAACGAGGATTCGAGGTAGAAGCCCAGGGTCGGCAGCCCCACGAACCCGAGAATGGCGCTTGAGCGCAGGCCGCACTCGAGGCGATAGGCCGTATAGGTGCGAAGCTGCACCCAGCAGTCAGGAATTCGGGTATAGAGAAACGCTGCAATGGTGCCGGTGCCCGGAGGCAACAACCGCCCCGGCTCCGGGTCAGCTTCATCCAGGATTTCGGAATACACCTTGGCAAAAATCCCGGAATAGGGAATGGCAATTGCCAGTACGCCGGTCAGCGGGTGAAAACCGAAAAACTGGAGAAAGATCAGGGCCCAGAAAAGCTCGTGAATGGCCCGTATAAAGGCACAGAAAATTCGCACCGGCAGAAACCGGTAGACCAGTGACAACAAGAAGCCGCACACGCTTCCCAGTGCCACTCCCACAAACGCAAAGGCAACCGTTCTCAGCAGGGCGGTCATTAGCCCTTCGCTGCTGAAGAAATTCGGCGTTAAAACCCCAAGGAAGAAATTCCCGAGATCTCGCCAGGGATTGGAAGCGGTTATGGCAATGTCCGCGAACAGCAAGCCGATCAGGGCGACGGCAACAAAGATGAGACTGGTGCGGACCGTTGGGGAAGAGAGCATGGCGAGGCCGTTTCCCTAGTACAGCGACGTAATATCGGTGGCGGTCAGGCGTTTACTGGATTCATCCAGAGCCACCTGGCCGTCCTGAATGCCGACAATACGGCTGCAGTACTTCAGCGCCATCTCAACATCGTGCAGCGCAATGACACTGGTCTGGAACCGTTCTTTTAACAACTCCATCACCAGATGCGCCATGGGGCCATCCAGGGCGGAGATGGGCTCATCCGCCAATAGCACCGGGGCGTTACGATACAAGGCACGGGCAATGGCCACACGCTGGCGCTGGCCGCCTGAGAGTGAGGCCGTGGGCAACCAAAGCTTTTCTGCCATGCCCAAAGCCCTGAGCAACTCACGCACCTCGTCACGGTTTCTTGAGAACGGGCGGATCAGGGTGAGGGTGTTGTACCAGGTAGTGTGTTTATCCAGTTGGCCCATGAAGACGTTATGGAACACCGGCAGAGCGTTCACTAACCCGAGATCCTGGGGCACAAGAGACGATTCCCGGTTTACCCGCTCGTGGATCAATCGGATCAGTGTGGATTTACCCGCTCCGCTTTTGCCTACCAGGGCGACCTGTTCGCCCTGTTTAACCGTCAGCGAGAGCGGGCCGATAACCCGCTCGCCGCCAAAGGAGGCCGTCAGGCCTGAAAGATCGAACCCTGACATCAGTCCAGGATTCCAATCTCTTCCGCTGTTTTGCGAATGGGCTCGTAATCGTCGTTCGATGCGGGAATGAAACCGGAACGTGGGAAGCTTTCCAGCAACGCCTGGTCGTCCAGATTCAGCAGGGCTTCGGTAACACGCTCTTTGAAGCCATCGCCGAAACGCTCGTTGACGTCACCGCGGATGGTCCACTGGTAGTCCGGGTAGGGCGGGGTTTCCCAGATTACCTGAACGGCGTCGGTGTCGATGTTGCCGTCGGCCAGTTCTTTTTCCCAGACCTGGAAGTTCAGGGCGCCAACCTGATAGGTGCCGGCTTCAACAAGGCGCAAGGTACGTGTGTGGTTGCCGCTGAACCCTACGCGGGAGAAAAACTCCTCTGGCTGGGCACCAAACACGTCACGGATGTAAAACTCGGGCATCAGGCGCCCGGAAGTGGAACCTTTCGATCCAAAGGTGAAGGTTTTGCCTTTTAGCTCCTCTTCAAGAGCGGAGAGCTCTTCGGCGCTTTCGATTCCGGTGCTGGTATTGGCAATAAAGTAAGTCTGGAACGCTTCGTCTTCCACGCCCTGGGCAATGGCTTCGGAGCCAGGCACCAGTCGACGTGCCTGTACGCCAGACAGCCCGCCAAACCAGGCCAGTTGCACCTGGTTGTTACGGAATGCGGAGACCGCTGCGGCATAGGATTTAACCGGGATGTAGCGGACTTCTACATCCAGCTCCTGGGATAGATAATCAGCCACACCTTTGAATCGCTCGACCAGCTTGGTTTCGTCTTCATCGGGGATGGCGGTAAATACGAAGGTTTCAGCCGATGCTGTTGCCGCGGTGAAACAAAAAAGGCTGGAAAACATCAATTTCCGTATAAGATTAAGGGCCATTGGAGTTCCTTACTTTGCCAGACTGTGTGGGTTGCAATACGAGGGAAGTCAACGCTTCTCGCTGCCTTGCAGGATACCTTGATTTACGTTAACTCTGAACAGCTATACGGTTTGCGGGTTTAAACGGCTCAGGACCGAACGCTCCATTTTTCAGTAACCTGGGCCTGACCAGACACTATGCAACTCATAATGATCACGCCGGCACAGCCGGGCTCGAAAGCAGGAAACCGGGCAACGGCAGAGCGCTGGAAAGCCCTGCTGGAAGACGCAGGTCACGCTGTCGAGGTTGTTACCCAATATCACGGTGAAGCCTGTGATGCCCTCATAGCCCTGCACGCCTGGCGCAGCGTTGATGCCATACGGCGGTTTCGTGAAACCTGGCCCGAAAAGCCCCTGATCGTGGTGCTGACCGGCACGGATATCTATCACCACCAACACGAGTATCCGGCAGACACCCTCTATTCCATGGACGTGGCCGATACCCTTATCGGCCTGCACGATCTCGTAGCCGAAGACATACCTGCCGACTTGGCCGACAAGCTGGTTACCCTATACCAATCGGCGGAGGGTCCTGAGTCCTTTCCCGCGCCACGGGCCGAAGGCAATAGCGGCACGTTCGGCGCATGTGTGATTGGCCATCTGCGGGACGAAAAAGATTCGCTCCGGGCGGCCTATGCTGCGCGACTTCTTCCGGCAGACTCGCAGGTCGGGATCTTTTGCGCCGGCAAGGCGCACAACGAAGAGTGGCAACACAAAGCGGAAGCTGAGATGGCTGAGAATCCGCGTTTCCATTGGCTCGGGGAGTTGGACAAAGCCGACACCCGACAGTTGATGGCGAACAGTCAGGTGATGGTGATCAGCTCGGTAATGGAGGGCGGCGCGAACGTGGTATCCGAGGCCTGCCGGGTTGGCTTGCCGATACTGGCATCCGATATCCCGGGAAATGTTGGTTTGTTGGGCCGGGACTATGCCGGATATTTCCCCGTTGGAGACGAACAGGATCTGGCCAATCTGCTTCATCGCGCAGAGACCGATCCAGTGTTTCTCGATATCCTCAAAAAACAGGTTGGCAAGTTGGCCGGGCGTTTTCTGCCAGAAAAGGAGCAGGCATCCCTGGAGCAGGCGCTGCAGCTTGCGATGCAGCGCTGCTCAAAGAGACATTAATCCCTGAGGGAAATGGGCTCGATGGGCCCGGAATCATCCTGGGCGGTGATGCGGCCGATGATGGCTGTATGCGGATAGCCCAAAGACTTCAGCTCCCGAACACATTCCTCGGCCTTGTCTGCCGCAACGCTGGCGAGAAGCCCGCCTGCCGTTTGCGGGTCGAAGATCAGCGGGTACCGTGGATGGTTAACCCACTTTTCCTGATCCCGGATACCCCGGCGCAAACGGATGTTTGCCGGTTGCAGGGAACTGAGAATGCCCGCTGCGGCAGTCTCCTCGGCGCCAGGAAGGATGGGGATGGCCGAGAGATCCAGCTCGGCATCGACGCCCGAGGGTTTGGTCATTTCAACCAGGTGCCCGAGCAGGCCGAAGCCGGTAACGTCTGTACAGGCTTTGGAGCCGAATTTCCGGAGACAGTCCGCCGCCGCCTTGTTGGACTGAACCATTGAGGCCAGCGCAGAATCGATCCATCGGCCCTTTGCAGCCAACTTGGCGTGGGCGGCGAAGAGGGTGCCGGTGCCGATGGGCTTGGTAAGGATCAGAACGTCTCCGGCTTTCAGCCCACCCTTGCTCATGACATCTTCCGGGTCGATCAGGCCGTTCACAGCAAAGCCCAGAGCCAGTTCCTTACCCTCGCCGGTATGCCCGCCAACAAGTGCACACCCGGCTTCGTTCAGCACTTCCACAGCACCGGACATCATCTGGTAGACCACGTCCTCAACCTTGGATTCAATGCCGTAAGGCACGGTGGCAACGGCCGTGGCACTCTGCGCCTCGGCACCCATGGCAAACACATCACCCAGGCTGTGATTGGCCGCCACCTTGCCAAAGATATAAGGGTCGTCAATGAATGCACGGAAAAAGTCCACGGTGTGAACAACGGCTTTGCCCGGCGGTACTCTCAACACAGCGGCATCGTCCGGGGCATGAAGGCCGATCAGGATATCATCACGCTCGATGGGTTTGAGCTCTCCCAGGGCGCGTGAAAGAACCGTGCTGCCCACCTTGGCGCCACAACCACCACAACGCATCGCAACCGCAGAGATTGCCTGGGAAGCTTCTTCGGCATTCTGGGCCGCAGCGGTATCCGGCAGTTTGGATTCTTCCTCCATCGGAGGCAGATCAGTGAATTTCTTCATGAACCGGCGATCAATCCAGTCCTTCCAGCGCCAGACCCAGGCGCCATCAAACTGCATGTCGCCCCGGGAGGCGACCGCGTATTTATCGCCCGTGCTGATCAACGCCAGCCATTTTTTCTGGGGGTAGAAATCCTTCGGATCTTTTCCGGTCGCCAGACGCTTGAGGTTGTCGGCCAGTGGGGGACCTTGCCTTACAGCGAACACGCCCGCTTTTTCACGGGGGTGGTTAAGCACATTGGCGATGTCGCCGGCAGCAAAAATGCTGTCGTCGTTCTCCACCTGCAAGGTATCGCGTACCCGCAGGAACAGCCCGTCATCCAGCGCGAGGCCTGTGTCTTTCAACCATTCCGGACCACCGGCCCGGGTCACCCAGAGCACTTCGTCGGTTTGCAGGGTTTCACCGGATTCGGTGACCAGTAACCCTTCCTGAACCTTGCTCACCGGAGACCCCAGGTGAACCTTCACACCGCGTTCCGACAATGTCCTGCGAAAAACCTCGCGAACCTTCGGGTTATGGGTGGGAAGAATTTCGTCTGCGGCGTCAAAGAGGTGGAAGTGAAGCTGACCGGGATCTTTGCCCCGCTGCTTCAGTTCATTCTTCAGGCGGAATTGCATTGCCAGGGTGAGTTCCACCCCACCAGCGCCAGCCCCGACCACCGCAACGGTAAGAGGGCCGTCGTGGTTTTCAATACGGGAGAGCAGGGCAAGCCAACGGTTATTGAAACCGGTTATGGGTTTTACCGGCACCGCGTGGTCCGAGGCGCCTTCCACTTCATTAACCCGGGGAGACGAGCCAATGTTGATGGAAAGAATGTCGTAGGGCACATCCGGACGACCACGGCAGATAACCCGCTTCCGTTTACGGTCGATACCCATGGCTTCGGCACGATAAAACCGGGCGCCTGCGTATTCGGCCAGGCGGCTCAGATCAATGTGCACATCATCGTAGCTGTAATGGCCGGCCACGTAGCCGGGCAACATGCCGGAATAGGGGGTGTGGGTGTCGCGGCAGATGAGAGTCAGGCGCACGCCGGGAACCGGGTTCATGGCGAACCGTTTCAGTACCCCGACGTGGCTGTGCCCGCCGCCAATCAGGACAATGTCCCGTAATACAGGCTGGTCAGGCGTTCGCATTAGCTGATTTTCTTGGCTTCAGCTGTAAACTGGCTGTATCCCTTGACGTTTGAGAAGGCCTTGAGTTTTTCCTGGTCTTCCGCAGACGGGTTGGCGATCTGGTCGATGGAAGTGATGCCGGCATCCTTCATCTTCTTGGCAGTGGCAGGGCCAATGCCTTTGACCAGTGTCAGGTCGCTCTTATCCACCGGCTTGGCAGCTTTGGCAGCCGGCGCTTTCCTGGCGGCAGGCTTCTTCGCCGCTGGCTTTTTAGCAGCAGGCTTGCTGGCAGACGCTTTTGCTTTAGAGGCCGTTTTGGTGGTTTTCTTCGGAGCAGATTTCTTGGCGGCTGTGCTGGCTTCCTTGCTCACTTCATCGGTGAGCTTCTTCACTTCCTGCCCCGCCTCCTTGGAGGCCACACCCAGGCGCTCAAGAATGCTGCTCTGCAGTTCGTGGAATTCCTCAAGGCGACGTTCAAACTCTTCGTGGAAACGCTTCATCTCCCGGTCGCGAAGTTCGTCAATTTCCTTGAGCAATTTGCGCACCGGTTCCTGGACCTGATTCTGCAGGCTGTCGAACTGCTTCAGCGCATCGTTCACCAGGCCTTCGATCTGGGAGGAGGTCTTTTCGAACTCCTTGTTGACCTTTTTAACGATCTTATCAACGTTCTGTTTGGCTTTCTTCGCCATGGAATGTCTCCTTACGGGCAGGTTTCAACGAAAAATCAGGATCAGGCCATTTGCCGGAAACCGGAAATGGAGCCTGGGGAACGACGTGATTTGAGTGATTGCTTTTTGGATACCACTTCCCGGATTCTGCGGAGCTTTTCCGCCAAAGAGGAGCCCCCGTTGGAGTCAAGTTCCACAAAATCAATGGAATAGAAGAAATTACTGCAGTGCTTTCTGCGCTCTGTCACCAGGCCGGAAAGGCCTTCCGCCCGGATCTCGTCAAACGGCATATCCATAACGAGGTCCAGCACCACGGTATCACCGGGGTTGAACACTTTGTCGGTTTTCATCACACACCCATAGCCGTCCAGTTCGTACAGGGCGGCCTCGACAAGTTCCTTTCGGAAAAGGCCCTGTCTGATTCGAAATCGGGCGACAAGATCCGGCAATGCTTCGTTCATGAATCAGGTTCTCTGGTGATTTCCGTATCCACAGCAACCTGTCTCATCGGGAGACAGGCTGGATATTGATTAAACAATAGACACTGAACTTTGGTTTTGCAACGCCATCAGTGCCATACGTTCGACCCCTAACGCAGTTTTTTAACAATCTTTTACGGCCAATCAGGCCAGTTTACTTTGTCTTCAGCTCGTACATATCAACGCGGCGATCTTTCAGGTTGTTGACAGACCCCTCGTTGCGTACCAGCTTCAACTTCTCCAGGTCCATATCGGAGAACATGATCATCTCCGTATTCGGCGTTGTTTCGGCCATCACCGCATCGTGGGGGAAGGCGAAATCGGACGGCGAGAATACGGACGACTGGGCGTACTGGACGTCCAGGTTCTCGACTTTCGGCAGGTTGCCGACACTGCCGGTGATTACGACATAACATTCATTTTCGATTGCCCGGGCCTGGGCACACTGGCGAACCCGAAGGTAGCCGTTCTTGGTGTCTGTCCAGAAGGGCACCATGATGATATCGACTTCCTGGCTGGCGGCAATACGCCCCAGCTCGGGAAACTCAATGTCATAACAGATCATGATGGCAACCCGGCCGGCATCGGTGTCGAAGACATCAAACTGGTTGCCGCCTTCAATAACCCAGTCCCGACGCTCGTGGGGTGTAATGTGAATCTTGCGCTGCTCATCCACGCGGCCATCCCGGTGGCAGAGGTAAGACACGTTATAAACCCGGTCGTTCTCGATCAGCGGCATGGAACCGGTGATGATGTTGATGTTGTAACTGACCGCCATTTCAGACATCTCTTCCCGGAACTGCTGGGTGAACCCGGCCAGGAAACGGATGGCCCGGGTCTGGTCCATCTGGTCGGTCAGGCCCATCAGTGGCGCGTTGAAAAACTCCGGGAAGATCGCAAAGTCGCTCTTGTAGTCTGATAGCGCATCCACGAAATACTCCACCTGCTCGAGCACTTCTTCAACAGAGGTAAATTCACGCATCTGCCATTGCACAGCGCCAAGCCGTACCTGCGTTTTCTTTACGCTCAGTACCGGGGAGGGCGGGGTGTAAAGAATGTTCCGCCATTCCAGCAACGTTGCGTAGCCCTGGGATTTCTCATCCTCTGGCAGGTACTTGTGCATCAGCCGGGTGACCTGAAAATCGTTCGAAAGCTGGAAGCTCAGGATCGGATCGTAGATTTCCTTGCGGTCGACGCGCTGAATGTACTCCTCTGGAGAATACTGCTCGGCGTATTTGAAGTAGCTCGGGATACGCCCGCCCGCGAGAATGGCACGCAGGTTCATGGAGCGACAGAGTTCTTTCCGCGCCTCGTACAGTCGACGCCCCAGTCGATAGCCCCGGTAGTCGGGGTGGATAAAGACATCCAGTCCGTAGAGGGAGTCGCCATTGGCGTTATGCCAGATCTTCTCGTTCCGGAGGATGAGATCATCGTAGGTGTGCGGGTTACTGAAGCGCTCGTACTTTACGCAGACCGTCAGTGCAACGGCAATAAGCTGGCCGCTTTCCTCAATACAGATCTGGCCGTCAGGAAACTGCTCCACCAATGCCTTGATGGTTTCCTTGGGCCAGGCGCCTCCGATGTCGTCGTAAACGCGATCCATGAGCTTCTGAAGCTGTTCGTAGTCTTCAAGCTTCAGGTTCCGGAGGTTGAGGTGCAGTTCTTCATGGGCCATTCAGTTCGGCTCCCGTTCGTTTTGGAGTGAGGACAAGCTCAGCATTTGCGTCAATACTGTAAAAGTTTAACAGAAGCCGCTAAAGACTTCGCATCGCAGGCCGAAAGACAAATTAACGAATATCAATTTTCATTGCAGAGGATTGAACTGTGCAGCTGACATTCGGGCAAAAGCTCCTGACTGCTTTCGGTATTCTGTTGCTGTTGGTTATGGGGGCTTTCACGCTCTCCGGCGATTTACGGCTGCAGAACACCACCAAAACCTATGTAGACGCGCTGATCGACGATACCGTGCAGCAAAGCACCTCAAGCATTGCCGAGTGGCTCAATACCCGGCTGGTGATGACCGAAGCAACCGCCAAAGCCCTGGAAAGTGCCGGGAATGATGAGGAAGCCAGGGTAGTGCTGCAAGCCATAACTACTGGCGGCGGGTTCCGGGATGTCTATGTCGGCCGCACAGATGGCTACATGCTTATGAAGTCGCCGGAAGCCAATGCAACGCTGCCGTCCGATTACGATCCCCGCGAACGCCCCTGGTACAAGAAGGCCATGAGCCTTGGGAGCGCATCATTTACCGAGCCGTACCAGGACGCCAGCACCAACGATATGATCATCTCCACGCTCGCGCCAGTTAAGCGTGGTGAATACGAAGGCGTGGCCGGTGCAGATATCGGCCTGGGCGCCATCGCAAAAACCCTGTCTACCGTGACCCTGGCGGACACCGGTTACGCAGCCCTGATCAACGAGCGGGGTACCGTGCTGTTCCATCCCCGGCAGACCCTTGTCGGCAAGAACATCAGTGAATTGATTGGAGGCAAACCGGACTTCGGCGGGTCCGCCCACGAATACAGCAATGAGGAAGGGAACTGGGAGGCCAGTTTTCATCCCATCAGTGAAGCTCGCGGCGTGGAATGGTACCTGGGCACGTTTGTGAATGCCGACAAAATAAACGCCCCGGTTCAAAGTGCCCGGATGACCGGGCTGGTCATGGCGGTCATCGGCCTTATTGTGTCACTGGTGATACTGCACCTGGGCATCAAGGTGCTGATGGCGCCCGTTCGCCGGCTGAACAAGGCCATGGCCGACATCGGTAGCGGCGATGCAGATCTGACCCAACGCCTGGACGATAGTGCAAAAGATGAGTTTGGCGAGTTGGCCAGAAGCTTCAACCAGTTTGTTGAGAACATCCAGAACGTGGTTCGGGATGTTCAACAGGGCAGCGCCGAACTGGGCCAGAACGTCAGCTCCCTGAGAGACACCGCCAGTACCAGTCGCTCAAGCGTAGAGAGCCAGCAGGCAGAGATCGACATGGTGGCCACCGCCATCAACGAAATGTCGGCCGCTGCAAATGAAATCGCCCAGAACGCCCAGCAAACCGCAGATGCCGCCAATAATGCCGACGGAGACAGCCGCGCGTCGCTGGAGACCGTTGCCGCCTCCCGGGACGCCGTCCAGAAACTCTCGAAGGAGGTCAACGCTGCCGCCGAGGTTATCGACACCCTCGGTAAAGATGTTGCCTCCATTACCACCGTGCTTGAGGTAATCCAGGGCATCGCAGAACAGACCAACCTGCTGGCGCTCAACGCAGCCATCGAAGCGGCAAGGGCCGGTGAGGCCGGGCGTGGTTTTGCAGTTGTTGCAGATGAGGTGCGCAACCTGGCTCAGCGCACTCAGTCCAGCACAGAAGAAATCAACAATATGATCGAACGCTTGCAGAAGGGCGCCAGTGATGCTGTTGATGTGATGCAAGCCTCCACTGCAGTTTCCAATGTCAGCATGGAGAAAGCACAGGACGCCATGGAAGCCCTCAATCGTATTGCCGAGGCCATTACCTCCATCAGCCAGATGACTTCGCAGATTGCCACAGCCTCGGAAGAGCAGACGTCCGTGACAGAAGAGCTGAACTCGTCGATTACCCGAATTGCGGATCAGGGCCAGGAGGCAGCCGCCGCCGCGACGGAAAATGACGTCTACAGCGGCCAGATCGAAAGCATTGGCAAGGCCTTGAACCAGAACGTATCCCGGTTCCGGGTGTAGTGGGCAAGTCTAACGACTGAGTAGGTCGAGGCGCCGGCGCAGGTTTTCCAGTGTACTGCGCCCGACGTACCGCGATTCCTCGCTCAGAAACGGATTTTCCAGAGCGATCACCGTGCGGGTGTCGAGGTTGAGATCCCTTACGGCTCGGGCGTAGTAGGCCCTCAGGAAGTCGCTGAAACTTCCGTCATATATGGCTCGTTCAATGCCCAGTTGCAGACGATGGGCGGTCTCCTGATCGTTGGGGCCGACGAAAAGATAGGAAGGCATGGGGTAAGCAATCAACAGATTGGGTTCGATCACCAGGTTCGGATCCTGCTCCATTTCCAGGTCGTAAAGTACCTCACTCACGCCCCGGGCAAAACAATCAAAGCGTTTGTTCCGCAGCATCCCGAAAAGTATCTCGTATCGGGAGTGGGTAACTACCGGAATACCATTTGCCTCCAACACCTGCGTGTCCGGCCAGTGTGAGCCCTGGCCGATCCAGATCTGACTGGCTCGAAGGTCATCCAGATTCTTAATACCTGCGAACTTCGGTAAGGATTCAGGCAAAACCACGCAGACCCGAAAACCCAGAAGGCCGCCATCAACCGGGAAGGGAATTGCGGTCAGGAACTCCTCCCGCTCGGCCGACGTCGCTACATTGGCTATATCAACAAGACGGGATTGGCCATCTGTCAGTTCGCGAAGCGCACGGCCCTGGCTCAGTTCTTCACTCCGGATAACCCGGAAGTCGCCATACTCCGGGGTCTTCTTCAATGCCAGCTCAACGAGTGCGCGGATAGCCGGGCTGTCATAATTCCGGTACCAGAGGACATAATCTCGACCGTTGGCTTGCGGATCAATTGCGACTGGCGCCGCTGCGGGCAGGGGCGCTGAAAAGAGGCAGAGGCTCAGAACCGAGAGGCGAAGCACCAGTTTCCGAAGAGGGGAGCTGTTCATGAAAGCGGGCAGATAACATTCCAAATCAGAGATCCTTTCTTAATCCTGGAAACGCTGGCCTTATTGGCAATCGTGATTCACACGGGCACCTCTCACTCTAGAACAAAAACTCAAAAATAAATCGGACAATCTCCAAAAAAATTGTAAAAGATTCTTGCGGCTTCGGGAGACCATTGTAATCATCGGCTTCGACCAAAAAACGGAGCAGGATAATGGCAATTATCGACAACCTTATCGGAGCCACGGGGCAGTGGGTGGCAAGTGCGGATCCCAAGGCTACCTTGAGCAGCCCGTTGGCCTGGCTGAAGAAAACCGGCGGTTACGCGGCGGTGAACAAGATCATTGGCCTATCCATACCCTTTGCGCCGAGGAACAACTTCAGTGTTGAAGAGGTGAGGCCGGGTTATGTGCGGGCGAAAATCCGGCTGAAAGGCAACAAGAACCACTTCGGCAGCCTCTATGCCGGTGCCTATTTCCTGGTGGCCGAGATTCCCGGTGGTGTGCTGACGCTGTTTGACCTGGGCCCTGCCTACACGCCAATCCTCAAGGAAATGACCCTGCAGTTCCTGCAGCCAGCCAACAGCGATGTCACCGTGGAGTTCACGCTGCCACCAGAAACCGTGGCAGGCATCCTTGCAGACGCCGACGAAACCGGCCGAGCCAAATTTACCCTGGAAGGAAAGCTGGTGGATCAGGAGGGCAACCATGTGGCGACCTCCATCGCCCATTACCGGGTGCGCAAGAAGGGCTTTAAAGCAGAGGCTTGACCATTACGCCTGATCCAGGCCGGCAATGGTCTGGAGGAAGATCTCGCCGTATTTCTCGAGCTTGGCGGCACCCACGCCGCTGACCTCCGCCAACTCGTCCAGGGTGCGGGGCTTGCGTTCAAGCATTCCGAACAGTGTGGTGTCATGGAAAATGACGTAAGGCGGGACGCCCTGTTTGTCGGCCAGTTCCTTCCGACAGGCCCTGAGGGCTTCCCAGCCGGCCTGATCGGTAATCTGGTCTTTCACGGGGCTGCTGGACCGGCCGCCGGAGGTCCGGCCCGCCGTTTTCTTGACCACCGGATCCTTGCGCAGCTCGATGGCCTGCCGACCTTTTAGCAGGGGCCGGCATTGCTCCGTCAACTGGAGTGCGCCGTAACCCTCCGGATCGGCTCGCAGATAGCCATTGGCCACCAGTTGGCGGAAGACGGATTTCCATTCGTTGGCACTGAGCTCTGTACCAATGCCGTAGGTGGAAACCTGGTGATGGCCGGATTGCAGAATCCGTTCGTTTTCCGATCCCCTGAGCACATCAATCAGGTAGGTCACGCCAAAACGCTGGCCCGTGCGGAACACACAGGACAGGGCTTTCTGGACGGCCACGGTTCCATCCCAGGTTTCCGGCGGATTCAGGCAGGTGTCGCAATTGCCGCAAGGTTGCTCAAGCTCGTCTCCGAAATAACGCAGCAACACCTGGCGACGGCAACTGGTAACCTCGCAAAGACCCAGCATGGCGTCCAGCTTCTGGCGTTCCACCCGCTTGAAGTGGTCGTTGCCCTGGGAGCTCTCCAGCATCTGCCGCAGTTTGATCACATCCTGCAGGCCATACACCATCCAGGCAGTCGAAGGCTTGCCATCCCGTCCGGCCCGGCCGGTTTCCTGGTAGTAGGCTTCAAGACTCTTGGGCAGGTCCAGATGGGCGACAAAGCGCACGTCGGGTTTATCGATCCCCATGCCGAAGGCGATGGTGGCGACAATAATCACCCCGTCTTCACGCAGGAAGCGCTCCTGGTGATGGGCCCGTTGCTCCGAGGACAGGCCTGCGTGATAGGGCAGAGCGGTATAGCCTTTCTGGGCCAGGGTTTTCGCGGTTGCGTCCACCTTGTTGCGGGACAGGCAGTATACGATGCCGCAATCACCGTCATGTTCGGCTTTAATAAAGTCCAGTAACTGCTTGTTTGCGTTTATTTTTGGCGCAATACGGTATTGGATGTTCGGGCGATCAAAGCCACTGACGAAATGTCTTGCCTCGGTCAGCGACAGCCGTTCCGCGATCTCTTTTCGGGTGCGTTCGTCCGCCGTTGCCGTCAGCGCAATGCGCGGGACGCCGGGAAACTGCTCGGCGAGCATGCTGAGCTGAAGGTAATCAGATCGGAAGTCGTGGCCCCACTGGGACACACAGTGGGCCTCGTCGATGGCGAACAACGAGATGGACGCGTCATGGAGCAGTTCGATGGTGCGTGGCTGTATCAGCCGTTCCGGGGCGCAGTACAGCAGGTCCAGCTCACCGGTCATCAGTGCATACTCGGTGGCCCGGGCCTGCTCGAAATCCATGGTGGAGTTGAGGAACGCGGCCCGCACACCGAGCTCTTTCAGAGCCGCAACCTGATCCTGCATCAGGGCAATCAGGGGCGAAATAACAATCGCCGTGCCTGTGCGGACCAAGGCCGGCACCTGGTAGCAGAGGGATTTGCCCCCGCCCGTAGGCATGAGCACCAGCGCGTCGCGGCCTTCCGATACTTCCCGGATGATGTCACCCTGCAGCGGCCGGAACGATTCGTATCCGAAGACTTCGTGCAGCACCTGTTCCGGATCACGTCCCGAGGTGGTGGGGCGCTCGGTGGAAAGCTGTTCGAAGTCCTGATCAAAATACATAGAGTAACCGGTTCATCGGCCTGGAGCCGCTGTATTGAGACGGGTGAAATGCCGGGTTCGGCGCGGTTGGCAATGATACCAGATTAACCCTGAGGATTGGCCAGCAAACCCATGTGTCGGATGGAGGCAAAGTAGTGGAAGAAACGCTACAATACCGCGTTTTTGAACCACCGTTTCACGCCATACTGTGACAGACACTGATAATAACAGGGCTTCCATGCAGGAATTTGATGCCATCCGTCCGTATTCGGACGAAGAAACCGGCGCTGCTATTCACCGCCTGGTCAATGATCAGGAATTTCTGGATATGGTTGGTCGCTTCAAGTCTCCGACCCTGGCACGCTGGGCGCCGGCCATGTTGCGTGTATTTACCCGTCGCTGGCTCAGCAACCATTTTGGCCACTACACCCGCGTTGATGATCTACAGGCCGGGCTTTCCGGCTACGTGGGTGAACTGGTTGACAGCACCACCACAAGAGTGACGTCCAGCGGGCTTGATAACCTCGACAAGCACGGCGCCTACCTGTTCATTTCAAACCATCGGGACATCGTTTTCGACCCCATGGTGGTGAACTACCTGCTGTTCCAGAACGGCTTTCATACCACCCGGATTGCCATAGGCGACAATCTGCTGGCGAACCGCGTGTTTGCTGAAATGATGCGGCTGAACAAAAGCTTTGTGGTTCGTCGGAGCATGACCAGCCCGCGGGAGATGCGCGATGCCTACATCACACTCTCCGGTTTCATTAACCATAGCATCGACACAAATCACAGCATATGGATTGCCCAGCGGGAAGGCCGGGCGAAGGACGGCCTTGATTTCACCGATCCGGCCATCATCAAGATGTTCTACATGAGCCGGAAGAAAAGCGGGCTCAGTTTCGCAGAAGCCATGAACCGGCTGCATGTGGTGCCGGTTTCCATAGCCTATGAATACGATCCCTGCGATGCCGACAAGGCCCGGGAACTGGAAACCCGGGCCAGAACCGGCCAGTACATCAAGCGCGAGGGCGAAGACACCGAGCAGATCATGAAGGGACTGACCGGTTTCAAGGGGCACGTGCATGTGCACTTTGGTGCGCCCATTCATGACTCCCCGGAAAACCCGAAAGATCTGGCAGGCCGTATCGACCGGGAGATGCATGCGAACTATCACCTGCATGCGTCAAATCTGGTGGCTTACCAGCAACGAGGCCTTCATCCCCAGTCTCACGACACACCGGATACCGTCAGCGATTCGGTGGTCACTGCCGAAACCTGGTCGCCGGCAGAGATGGAGGCTGCCGAGGCTGAGATGGAAAGGCGCCTGGAAGCCTGCGATCCGGCCATCCGGCCTTATCTGCTGGATATGTATGCCAATCCGGTAGTCACCGCGCTTGAGGCCAATGCCGAAAAATCCGGCAACTCCGAATAAGCCGGCACACAATTTTCAGACGAGAGGTAAACCGTGCAGGATCTTCAGTACATCGAAATTGAAACCGGAGACAACCCGACCGCAGCCGTCATCTGGCTCCATGGCCTTGGTGCCAGCGGCCACGACTTCGAGCCGGTGGTTCCGGAACTGGGCCTGCCGGAAGATGCCGCGGTGCGTTTTATCTTCCCCCATGCGCCCAACCTGCCAGTGACCATCAATGGCGGAATGTCCATGCCGGCCTGGTATGACATCAAGGCCATGGACATTGATCGCGTGGTGGATACCGAACAGTTGCGGGCGTCCGCCGACGCCGTAGCAAAGCTTGTTGAGCGTGAAAAGGAGAAGGGCGTTCCGGCAGACCGGATCATCATTGCCGGTTTTTCTCAGGGCGGGGCAGTTGCCTACGAATTGGGGCTAAGCTATCCGGAACGGTTTGGCGGCATACTGGCACTTTCAACCTACTTTGCTACGGCAGACACGGTTCAGCGTTCGGAGGCAAATGCCGATGTGCCAATCAGTGTCTATCACGGAACGTTCGATCCGATGGTGCCGGAATCACTGGGTGTGCGCAGTGTTGAGGCCCTGAAGGAAATGGGCTACGAGCCCTCCTACCAGACCTTCCCCATGGAACACAGCGTGTGCCTTGAGGAAATCCAGGACATTGGCCGGTTCATTCGCCGACACCTGCTTTGAAGAACCGCCATGCCCGGGCTCATACCCAGAGCATGGCGCCCATCTCCAGCGGATGGGTCAGCGATTCATGGTACGGATACATCCGTAACCTTAGGGTCTGCAAGCCAGGATAGGGTGGCTGCACACAGGTGGCGAACACGGTTCGGCCCTCCGCTTCACTCTCCTTATCCAGAAAGAAGCTGTCAGGCCCCGGGCTGCCGTGGGTTCCGGTACACTCAGGGCTGACCAGGCATTCCACGCGAACATCCTCGGCTGACAGGCCATTGAGCGTCGCCTCTACCCGAAGCTCTACGGCGCCATCATGGGGACACGAAGATTTAACGCAGCCGACCACCCGCAATTCAACACCCGGCCAGGCGTACCTGACCCTTGCTTTCCAATCTGCCAGCCCGATGGCAACCTGGCCGCCGTCGGCCATAAGAATTGCACCCTGGCTTGATGCTGGCTGGTAATAATTATTCACGTAGTCCATCACCATGCGCTGGGCATTGAACCGGGGCGTAATGGATTTCATCGAAGCCTTGGAGCGCTTTACCCAGCCCTTGGAAAAACCCTGTGAGGCACGATCGTAGTACAGGGGCACTACCTCGAATTCGATCAGGTCAATGAGGTCCCGTGCCTCTTCCTCGTTACGGAACTCCGGATCCAGTTCGGTATCCCTGGGCGGAATGCCCCAGCCGTTCTTGCCGTTGTAGCCTTCCCCCCACCAGCCATCGAGTACGCTGAGATTCAGGGCACCGTTCAGGGCGGCTTTTTCGCCGGAAGTGCCGCTGGCTTCCTTCGGGTATTCCGGGGTGTTGAGCCACACATCCACGCCACTGAGGAGCCGACGGGCCATGGCCTGGTCATAATCCTCGAGCAGAATCAGGTGCCCCATCAACGAGGGGTGCATGGACAGATCATGGATAACCTTGATCAATTGCTGGCCAGGCTTGTCTTTCGGGTGGGCCTTACCGGCAAAGACCAGCACCACCGGCCGATCCGGATTGGTGAGAATCCGCTCCAGCCGCTCCAGATCGGAAAAAATCAGCGTCGCGCGCTTGTAGGTTGCGAACCGTCTGGCAAAACCGATGACCAGCGTGTCTTTTTCCGAGGACGTGAGCTGCCGGGTCATGCGGTCTGTTACGGAGTGACCAGTGCCGTTGCGCTTATGCTGGCGCTTGAGGCGCCGAACAACGTACTCGCCCATTTGTTGTTTCAGGGCCTTGTGTACACTCCAGTAGTGATAATCCGGAATCTGGTCGATAAATTCCCAGAAATCCGGATTCCTGAGCTCGCTCTTCCAGGTGGGCGCCTGAATATCAAACAGACTGGACCATTCCGGCGCCAGAAAAGTGGGCACGTGCACACCATTGGTAATGTAGCCGATGGGGTTTTCTGCCGGCGGCACCTGGGGCCAGATATCGCCTTCCATCAGCGAAGCGACGCCCCCGTGAATACGGCTGACGCCGTTGTGGTACCGGGAGCCACGCAGCCCAAGGCTGGTCATGTTGAAGCTGTCGCCGCCATCTTTCGCACCCAGCGCGAACACCTGCTGGAAATCCAGCCCGGCTTCTTCCAGATATCTACCAAGAGCGTGATGAACCAGGGCTCTCGGGAAAATATCGTGCCCGGCAGGTACCGGTGTATGCGTGGTAAACAGGGTAGCGCCGGCAACTGCTTCCAGAGCTGATTCAAAGCCGAGCTCCGAATTCATCATGACGTTGCGGCAACGTTCGAGGATCTGGAACGCAGCATGGCCTTCGTTGATGTGCCAGACAGTCGGCTTCAGGCTCAGGGCTTCCAGTACCCGCGTTCCGCCGATGCCAAGCAGCATCTCCTGGCTGATACGGGTGGATTCGTCGCCACCGTACAGTTGGAGGGTGAGATCCTGATCCTCCGGGCCGTTTTCCTCAGTGTAGCTGTCCAGCAGGTACAACCGGATATGACCGACCCGCGCCTCCCAGACTCGCGCCACCACGTCGCGACCGGGGAAGGGAACCGACACCTTGAGTACCTGGCCCTCGATCTCCACTGGCGTTATGGGCAGTTCATCGCTTGAATGGGACTGATAGCGCGCTATCTGTTGGCCGTGGGCATCAATACTCTGAATAAAGTACCCCTGCCGGTACAAAAGCCCGACCGCTACAAACGGCAGAGCAAGATCGCTGGCCGCCTTGCAGTGATCCCCGGCCAGGATGCCAAGACCGCCGGAGTAGATGGGAAAACTCTCGTGGAAGCCGAACTCGGCGCAGAAGTAAGCCACCAGGGCCTGCTCCGGGTCCAGCTTCTCCGTCACTTCAGGGCCGGGACCGGCCTCAAGATAGGCATCGTAGCTGCTCAGCACCCGGCGATACTCGGCCAGGAAGGCACGGTCGTCGGACGCTTCGTCGAGCCGGTCCTGGGCGACCCGGCGCAGGAAAAGCTTCGGGTTGTGCTCCACCTTCTGCCAGAGCCGGAGATCAATCCGGGCGAAAAGGCTGCGCACCCCATGATCCCAGCTATAGAAGAGATCGTTGGCAAGCTCTTCCAGTCTTTCCAGGGGTTCTGGAATCAGTGGATGAGCTTCAAGTCGGAATTCCGTTGCTTTATGCATTTTGGTTGCCTCCAGGCGGGCAAACGCTCGCACTAATCCAGCTGTTGTTGGTCACGTTCTTTGAGGATGCGCTGATACAGTTCGCCATAGGTGCGAGCCCGCTGTTTCCAGGAATAGTCGATTGCCATGCCGTTTTCCTGCAACCGCCGCCACTGTTTGCGATTTTCAAAAAACTGGAGCGCCCGGCTTAGTGTGGCCAGCAGGGACTCGGCTCTGGCGCCGGTAAAAACGAATCCGTTGGCCTTATCGATTCCAACATCCTGGGGATCCTTCACCGTATCGGCCAGTCCGCCAACACCGTGCACCACCGGAACCGTGCCGTACCTGAGACTGTACATCTGGTTGAGCCCGCAGGGTTCGAATCTCGAAGGCATCAGGAACAGGTCACAGCCGGCGGTGATGCGATGGGAGAGCCCCTCGTTGTAGCCAAGAGTGAGGGACATCTGCCCCGGCCATTGCCGTGCCAGTTGTTTCAGGGGTTCCTCGTAGCGGTCTTCTCCAGAACCGAGAATGACAAACTGGCAGTCCTGTTCGAGCAAAGCCGGCATCACGGACAGCATCCAGTCCACGCCTTTTTGTTCCACCAATCGCCCGATAAAACCCAGCAAGGGGCCACCGTTCACCTCCAGACCAAGCTCTTGCTGCAAATTGGCCTGGCACTGGGCTTTGCTCTTCAGATGATCACGACCATAGTGAAAGGCCAGCTCTGGATCTTCCTCCGGGTCCCAGACCCGGGTATCTATGCCATTGAGAATGCCGGTCAATGCGTGTTGCCTGTGCCGCAGCAGGCCATCAAGACCGCTGCCGAATTCCGGAGTCTGAATCTCGCGAGCGTAGGTGGGGCTGACGGTGGTAATCCGGTCACTGAACACAAGGCCGCCTTTAATGAACGAAAGCTGGCCGTAGAATTCCAGCTGCTCGAGATTCCAGAGTGAGTCCGGCAGGCCCAGGGCGCGGAACGTCTCGTGGGAGAACAGCCCCTGATAGGCGAGATTATGAATGGTAAACACGGTGCCGGGCCGGTCCTGGTAGGCTTCCAGGAACACCGGTATAAGCCCGGTCTGCCAGTCATTACAGTGCACCAGATCCGGCCTCCAGTTCAAACCCGCTTCGCCCATGGCGATCATGGCGCCCACTTTGCCAAACAGCTCAAACCGGTGGGCGTTGTCCCACCAGTCTTTCCCTTCCTCATTCTTGTAGGGGTTACCAGGGCGATCAAAAAGGGGCGGGCAGTCCACCAGCCAGAGTGTAACGGCGGTGCCTGGAAGTCGGGTCTGCCAAAGGCTTACGTTGTATTGGCCGAGTTGGAACCGGGCCTTTCTGCGGGAACCCGCTTTTCTGGCAGCCTTAACAGCGTCCGGGTAGCCGGGTAAGAGAATCTGAACATCGTACTCCAGGCGGCAGAGCGCTTCCGGCAAGCTGGCAGAGACGTCGGCAAGACCGCCGGTTTTCACCAGCGGGTAGACCTCACTGGTGGCGAAGAGAACCCGGATCATTGCGCCGGCCTCAGGATGATTGCCCCCAGCGGCGGCAGGGTCAGTTCCAGTGACCAGTCCCGGTTCATCCAGGGCTGCTGATCGGCAGGCATGGGGTAGGGGTTGCCGAGGTTGCTGCCACCGTAATACTCAGAATCGGAATTGAAGATTTCACGCCAGTTGCCGCCCTGGGGCAACCCAATCCGGTAATGGTGTCTGGGCATTGGGGTGAAATTGACCACAATAACCGATGTCTCGCCTTTCGCCGTGCGCTGGAAGCTGATCACAGACTGGGGGGAATCATGGCAATCGATCCAGTCGAAACCATCCGGGGTGAAGCAGGCACCGTGCAGTGAGACTTCCCGCCGGTAGATCCCGTTCAGGTCTTGAACCAGCTTTTTGATACCCTGATGCTCAGGGTACTCCAACAGAGACCAGTCCAGCTCCCGGGATTCGCTCCACTCCCGGCGCTGCCCAAATTCGCCGCCCATAAATAGCAATTTGGCACCGGGATAGCTGAACATGTAGGTGAAAAGCACCCGTAACGTGGCCCGCTGCTGCCATTCGTCGCCGGTCATTTTGTTGATGAGGCTGCCTTTGCCATGAACCACCTCATCGTGAGACAGCGGCAACAGGAAATTCTCCGAGAACGCATACAACAGCCCGAAAGTCAGCTTGTCGTGATGGTACTGGCGGTAAACCGGGTCCTGCGCCAGATAATCCAGGGTGTCGTGCATCCAGCCCATATTCCATTTCAGGTTGAACCCCAGGCCGCCAATTTCCGGTGGCCGGGTCACCCGTGGCCAGGAGGTGGATTCTTCCGCACAGACGAGCGTTCCCGGGAATCGGCTCTGGCAGACCCGGTTCAGTTCGCGCAGAAACTCGATGGCCTCCAGGTTTTCATGGCCGCCGTGCTCGTTAGGCAGCCACTCGCCTTCCTTGCGGGAATAATTGAGGTACAGCATGGACGCCACCGCATCCACGCGCAGCCCGTCGATATGAAAGGCATCCAGCCAGAACAGGGCACTGCCGATCAGGAAGTTCCGCACCTCATGCCGGCCATAATTGTAGATCAGGGTGCCCCAGTCCTGATGACGACCCTTGCGAGGGTCCTCATGTTCATAGAGCGCGCTGCCATCGAATCGGGCGAGGGCGTGCTCATCGGTGGGGAAGTGCCCCGGAACCCAGTCCAGGATCACGCCAATGTTGTGCCGGTGACACTGGTCTACCAGGTATCGAAGATCGTCCGGGGTACCGAAACGACTGGTCGGCGCGTAGTAGCCAGTGGTCTGGTAACCCCAGGACTCATCCAGTGGGTGTTCAGTTACCGGCAAAAGCTCAATGTGAGTGAAGCCCAGCTCCAGCACATAGGGGATCAGCTGGTCCGCCAGCTCTCGATAGGTCAGCCATCGGCCGGACCCGTGGTGGCGCCACGAAGCGGCATGAACTTCGTAAATAGAGATGGGAGAATCCTGCCAGTTCCAGCGGCCCCGCCTGGCCAGCCAATCGCCATCACCCCAGCCAAAGTGGCCGCGTTCGGTCACTACGGCGGCAGTAGAGGGCCTCAATTCGAAGGCTTGGCCATAGGGGTCCGTTTTCAGAAGCTGATGGCCTTTCTCCGTGGTAATGGAAAATTTGTAGAGGGAGCCAGTTCCAATGCCTGGAATAAAGCAGGACCAGACACCCGTTGCAGCGTGTGGAGTCATCGGGTTGGCGCCAGAGCTCCAGTGATTGAAATCTCCGACAACGCTGACAGCTTGGGCATGGGGCGCCCAGACCGCGAACCGCACGCCTTCCACACTCCGGCTCCTGCAAAGATGGGCACCTAACACGTTGTAAATGTGCCAGTGGCGGCCTTCGCCAAAGAGATGAAGGTCAAATTCGCTGAGCGTTGGACTATCCATAGACCGTGCTATTCCTGACCAGGTGGAGCGCATTGGGCGTCCGTTCATTGGACGCGAACGGGCCTGTTTAAAAAATGACCCAAAACAAGTTTACGTCATAATTCCGTGCTAGTGTTCTAATATAGTTTAAGGCGTCAAAAACGTGGCAAACCCTTGCGGTTGAACGACCGGTCACAGGGAAGGTTTTCTCCAGGGAAGCAGCTATGCAAACGGCCAAGCGTTTCGTCAGTCGTCTCACTCGTCAGACTCTTGCTCTGGTACTTGCCGGAGGGCGGGGTTCCCGCCTCCATGATCTCACCAAATGGCGTGCCAAACCGGCGGTGCCTTTTGGCGGAAAGTTCCGGATCATCGATTTTCCACTTTCCAACTGCATCAACTCGGGCATAGGCCAGGTTGGCGTAATTACCCAGTACAAATCCCATTCCCTGATACGGCATATTCAGCGTGGCTGGGGCTTCCTCCGGGGTGAACTCGATGAATTTGTCGAGCTGTTACCGGCCCAGCAACGCATCGAAACCTCCTGGTATGAGGGAACGGCCGATGCTGTGTTGCAGAATCTCGACATCATTCGCAGCCACATGCCCGAGTATGTTCTGATTCTCGCCGGTGACCATATCTACAAGATGGACTATGGGACGATGCTTGCTGCCCACGTTGAAAACGACGCCGATATCACCGTTGGCTGCATCGAAGTGCCCATTGACGAGGCCTCCGCATTCGGAGTCATGTCGGTGAACGATGAAATGAAGATCACCGAATTCGTGGAGAAGCCGGCGCACCCCAAGGCCATGCCCGGTCAGCCCGATAAAGCTCTGGCATCAATGGGTATCTATGTATTCAGCACCCAGGTTCTGTTTGATGAACTGATGCGCGATCAGCAGATGGATGGCGACTCTTCCCATGATTTTGGCAAGGATATAATTCCGTCCGTGATCAAACGCCTTCGGGTTGTGGCCTTTCCCTTCCGCAATCCGGTCCAGAACAAACCGGCGTACTGGCGGGACGTGGGCACTATCGACGCACTCTGGCAAGCGAACCTTGAGCTGATCAGTATCAGCCCGGAACTGAATCTCTACGATTCCCACTGGCCGATATGGACCTACCAGGAGCAGTTGCCGCCGGCAAAGTTTGTATTCGACGATGACAATCGGCGGGGGATGGCGGTGGACTCCATGGTGGCGGGAGGCTGCATCGTGTCTGGCGCTCTGGTGAAGCATTCCCTGCTTTTCTCCCAGGTTATGGTGCATTCTTTCAGTGAGATATCAAATTCGGTCATCTACCCGGATGTGGAGATTGGCCGCCACTGCCATATCCGCAATGCATTGATTGATCGTGGTTGCCGTATTCCGGAGGGCACACGCATCGGTTTTGATGCTGTCGAAGATCGGAAACGGTTTTACGTTTCCCCCAAAGGTGTTGTGCTGATCACGCCCGAGATGCTCGGGCAGGATTACCCCCATGGCCTCTGACACAAAAACGCCGGTTGTACTGTGCTGGCACATGCACCAGCCGTCCTATCAGGATATGCGAACCAATCAGTTCCTGTTCCCCTGGGTGTACCTGCACACCATCAAGGATTACAGCGATATGGCCGCGCATCTGGAGGCAGCCCCGGAGGCGAGGGCGGTGGTCAATTTCGCCCCGGTTCTGCTTGAGCAGATCGAGACCTACCTGATCCAGATAGAGCGTTGGCGCCACGGTGCCGGCGAGATTGGCGATCCTCTACTGTCCGCTTTGGTAGCCGAGGAGCTCCCGGAAACCGGAACACCGGCGTTTCTTGGCCTGATGGAGAAGTCCCTGAGGGCCAATCGGGTGAGGATTATCAATCGGTATCCCGCGTACGCGCGACTGGCAGAACTGGCCGAGGTCTACCGCGGCAAACCGGAACTCCAGAGGTACATTTCCAGCCGGTTGCTGTCCGATCTGCTGGTCTGGTACCACCTTGGCTGGATGGGGGAGACTATTCGGCGAAAAAGCAACTGCATCCAGAGCCTTCAGGAAAAAGGCCATAACTTCTCGATGGATGACCGGCGAGCGCTACTGGATGTGATTTTTGATGTGTTATCCGGCATCGGTCCGAGGTATCGTCACCTTGCGCAGAAAGGCCAGGTAGAACTGTCTGTTAGCCCCTATACCCATGCCATGCTGCCTCTGCTGATTGACCTGGCCTCCGCCCGCGAGGCCATGCCAGAGATTGCCTTGCCGTTTCACAGTCATTATCCGGGTGGTAAGGAACGGGCTGGCTGGCAGCTACAGCAAGCAAAAGCGGTATTTCAGCGGTTCTTCGGCGTTGATCCTACCGGTTGCTGGGCCTCCGAGGGCGGCCTCAGCCAGGCCACTCTGGGCTTGCTGGATGACCATCAATTCCGTTGGACCGCCAGCGGGGATTCCGTTGTGCACAACAGCCTTAACCGGGCCAGGGAAACAACCCCGGACCTGCCGGATTACGGCATTCACCGGCCCTACACCTTCGGCGAATCAAGCACATCGGTGTTCTTTCGGGACGACGGCCTTTCCGACCTTATCGGGTTTACCTATGCGGACTGGCACGCCAAGGACGCCGTTGGCGACCTGGTTCACCACATGGAAAACATCGCCGGACAGGGCAAAAGCAAAACACGGACTGTGATTTCCGTGATTATGGATGGCGAAAACGCCTGGGAGTATTACCCGGAAAATGGCTTTCATTTCCTGGATGAACTCTACCGGGTACTGGCAAACCACCCCACACTGAAATTGACCACCTATAGCGATTTGATTGCTAGCCCGGTCACTGAGCCCGTTAATCTGCCGCATCTGGTTGCCGGAAGCTGGATTTACGGAACCTTCTCGACCTGGATTGGCGATCCGGACAAGAACCGTGCCTGGGACCTGCTCTGTGAGGCCAAGGCCCACTTCGACCGGGCCCTGGAAAACGGGGGCCTCAATTCGGATCAGAAAGAGGCCGCCATGCAGCAACTTGCGATCTGTGAAGGGTCCGATTGGTTCTGGTGGTTCGGCGACTACAACCCGGCCCAGATCGTCAGCGACTTCGAACATCTTTACCGGCGCCACCTCGTCAACCTCTATGAAATGATCGGGCACCCGGCGCCTCCTTCTGTGTTCCAGCAACTAAGCCAGGGCAGCGGAGAACCCGCCCGTGGCGGGACCATGCGTCCGGGACACGAAGCGGATAAACCGGCATGACGTTAGCCAACGCCAATGATCTGTTCAGTGTCAGAAGGGCGGGCGTGCTCCTTCATCCAACCTGCCTGCCCGGTACCCTGGGTGTTCTGGGGGCTGGCGCGCGCCGCTTCGTCGATTTTCTGGCCGCCAGTGGCATCACCGTCTGGCAGACTCTTCCTATCGGTCCGACCCATCGGGATCTTTCCCCCTATCAGTCGCTGAGCGCGCATGCGGGCAACCAGGACTTTATCGACCTGTCCGAACTACTGCAGGCTGGTCTGCTAGCAGACACGGAACTGAAACAGCCCGTTGCCGAATCACGCCAGCAACTGCTGGGCATTGCCGCCCAACGTTTTTTCGATGGCAAGGGGGAAGCCCTGAACGGCCTCGATCTGGCAGGTTTCGATGAGTTTCGCGCCAAAAACGACTACTGGCTCGATGATTTCTGTCTGTTCTGTGCAATAAGGGAGGTTCAGGAGTCGCCGGGCTGGCTTCAATGGCCAGAGCCGCTGAGAGACCGCTATTCCGCCGAGCTGCAGGCATTTATTGACCAGAACCAGGGACGGCTGGCCCGGATACGGTTCGAGCAGTTTCTGTTTAACCATCAGTGGCAGGCACTGCGCAATTATGCGCGGGGCAAGGGCATCCTGCTGTTTGGTGACATTCCTATTTTCGTCGCCCATGACAGTGCCGACGTCTGGGCCAATCGACATCTGTTCAAACTGGATGGCCGAGGCGACCCCACGGTCATTGCCGGTGTACCGCCTGACTACTTTTCCCCTGACGGACAGCACTGGGGAAACCCGCTCTACAACTGGCAGGCCATGGCGGAAGATGGTTACCAATGGTGGCTGGAAAGGCTCGAAAGCCAGCGTCATCTTTTCGACCTGATCCGGATCGATCATTTCCGCGGTCTGCAGGCTTACTGGGAGATTCCGGCCGAAACGCCGCAACCAAGATTTGGCTATTGGGTTCCCGGCCCGGCCGATCATTTTCTCCAGGCCTGCTTCAACCGGTTTCCGGACTTGCCACTGGTGGCCGAGAACCTCGGCATCATCAGCGACGATGTGGAAGAGCTTCGCAAACGGTTTCGGTTGCCGGGAATGACCGTGATGCAGTTTGGTTTCGACGGTAGCCCCAACAATCCCCACCTCCTGCACAACCACCATGCCCGGGATCTTGTTTACACCGGCACCCACGACAATGACACCACACTGGGCTGGTACCAGAGTCTGGACGACCACACCCGACGCTACGTGAATGATTACCTGGGAACCACTGGCGACGGGATGCCATGGCCCGTAATTGAGGCAGCTTTCAGGTCCGTTTGTTCTCTCGCTGTTGTGCCCATGCAGGATTTTCTTGCACTTGGAACAGAGGCGCGATTCAACACGCCGGGCACGACAATTAATAACTGGATCTGGCAACTGGATTGGAATTTTCCCGAAGAAGACCTGTCAAAAGTTATCTCTGAAGCGGTACAGCGAAATGGGCGCCTCCCCCAAGACTGACCATTTTTTGATCAGCATCAAAGAGGCGCGCGCAAACCTTCGCTATAAAACACAGGCAGTATCAAAAAATGGCGTTCTGAATGAGTCACCAGGGGGGAACATGGAACATAGACTCAGTAAACGCGTACAGGGAAAGCTCGGCCTGTTGGTATACAAACGTGGAATGCCGGTGGCAACCGGACAGATCCGCGATGCTTCCAAGCGTGGCCTGTTCATTGCCACAGACTACACCGACATTCAATTAAACCAGACCGTAGAACTGGAATTTCGTTTTCCTGACACCCAGGAAAAGCGGTTCCGTCGTCTCAAGGCCCATGTGGTCCGGAAATCAGACCGGGGACTGGGTGTCGATTTTGAAGGGGTTGAGAACGACAGTTTCACCATCTCATCACTGATGCACTGGCTGAAAAGCCATCATATGCCCGTCAACTATTTTCCGGTTCGCCGGCAGCAAGCCTATTGAATTGATCAGGGAGATCTCTCATGGAACGACTTAAAGGTAAGGGCGCGGTCTATCTCGCCTCCGACGAATCCAGGTTTGTTACTGGCAGTGAACTGGTAATCGATGGCGGTTACACCGCTCGCTGATATCCGACCAACCTGAGCGGAGCTCAAATTTGACGCTGGCAGCCTATACCCCGCGGTCCTTGCCGGAATCCCTGACCGGGCTCTTTCAGCTGGCCCTGGACCTGAGATGGACCTGGCACCACGGCACCGACGAGCTTTGGCGTGCCCTGGATGCGGAAATCTGGGACACCACCCGGAACGCCTGGCTGGTGCTGAATAGTGTCTCCGGTGAGAGGTTGGAAGAGCTGGCTGCCGATCCTGATTTCCAGGAGCGCTACCGTGAGCAGATGGCGGCCCATGATGAGTTTATCCAAGCAGACACCTGGTATTCCTCCGACTGCCCGGGTGATCTGGGCGAGGGCATTGCCTATTTCTGCATGGAATACGGACTGAGCGAGTCTCTGCCGCTCTACAGCGGTGGGCTTGGGGTGCTTGCCGGAGATTTCCTGAAGGCGTCGAGCGATCTGGGTGTCCCGGTGGTAGCCGTAGGCCTTCTTTACCAGCAGGGCTATTTTCGCCAGGCCATCAGCACCGATGGCGAACAGCTCGAATTTTACCCCTACAACGACCCGACAATGCTGCCGGTTTCTCCTCTGAGGGATTACGAAGGCCAGTGGGTGAGGGTGATTGTTCCGTTCCCCGGGAGGCATTTGCGCCTCCGTGCCTGGAAAGCTCAGGTGGGGCGCTGCGAATTGCTGTTGCTCGATAGCAACGACCCCCGCAATGAACCCGGCGACCGGGGGATTACCAGTGAGCTTTACACCGGCGACCCGGAAAAGCGCCTGCAGCAGGAAATGGTACTGGGAATTGGGGGCTGGCGCCTGCTTGAACAGTTGGGCCGTAAGCCCGCCCTCTGCCACCTCAACGAGGGGCATTGCGCCCTGGCACTGATTGAGCGCGCCTTCAGTTGGCAGGACCAGCACAACTGCGAATTCCACGTTGCCCGTACCGCAACGCGGGCAACCAACCTGTTTACCACGCACACCTCGGTGGCCTCCGGCTTTGACCATTTTTCCCGATCGCTGTTGCGCTTGTACCTTGCGCCATGGCTTGATGGACGCGAATTGGATATCGACCAGCTCATGGCTCTGGGAAGCGAAAACGGTGACACAGGTAATCAGCCCGGAAACCCAAAGCTCAATATGGCTCTATTGGCGTTGAACATGAGCGGACGGTTTAATGGCGTCAGCCGTATCCATCAAAAGGTTACCCAGACTATTTTTCAGCCGTTCTTTCCCCGCTGGCCTGCCGAGGATATTCCAGCAGACTATGTGACCAATGGTATTCACACGCCCAGCTGGGACTCGCCGGAATCTGATGCTATCTGGACCCAGGCCTGCGGCAAGGACCGGTGGCGCCATCCGCTCCAGAAATCCTGCCCTATGACCGGTATCACCGATGAGGCCTTATGGGAAATGAGGCGCCTGCAGCGGAACCGGCTGATCAGTTACCTGCGCCGACGGCTCTCAAGCCAGCACTGCGAGCAGAACCCGGGGTTCGACCATTCGGCCGCCTGCGGGCTATTACTGGACCATGAAACCCTGACTCTGGGCTTTGCCCGGCGTTTTACCGAATACAAACGACCGGACCTTTTGCTCAAGGACCAGGACCGTCTGCTCAAACTCCTTGCAAGCCGGGATCGGCCACTCCAAATCGTTCTTGCTGGCAAGGCTCACCCCTATGATCTGCCCGGAAAGGACATTATCCGCCAATGGAAAGCGTTTTCCAGGCGACCGGATGTGGAAGGCAAGGTCGTGTTCATTGAAGACTACGATCTGGGCGTGGCCAACCAGTTGATCCAGGGTGTGGATGTCTGGCTGAACTGCCCAAGACACCCCTGGGAAGCCTGTGGCACCAGCGGCATGAAGGTTCTGGTGAACGGGGGGCTGAACCTGTCCCAGTACGACGGCTGGTGGGCGGAGGCCTGGAACCCGGATGTGGGCTGGGCCATTCGACCCGGCGCAACCTTCGATGAACTGAGCGGCTCCAACAACCATGACCACGACCTTTCCGACGTGGATGAGCTGTTTGATCTGCTGGAAAACGAGGTCATTCCGGGCTTCTACGACGTCGACAGCGAGGGCATCCCACGAAACTGGCTGAGACGGATGAGGGCCAGCATGGACCAGCTGACGGCGGCGTATTCCGCCAATCGAATGGTGCGTGAGTACGTGGAACAGTTCTACCTGCCCATGGCCGATAAAGGCAGCAAACGCACGCGGGAAACCTCAAAGGCGCTGTTGGACGAATACAGCACAATAAAACGGCACTGGCCGCGACTGAGATTCAACAGCTTCAATAACAGCGAAGCCCACGAAGGCCAGACCTGCACGGTAGAAGTCTATTTGGATGGAATCGACGAACAGCGGATTGCGGTGGAACTGGTAGCGGAACAATCCGAGTACGGGCCAAGAACCGTAACCGCCATGGAAATGAAACACCCACTTAGCGGTTCTGCCCACACCTATCTCTACGAATGCACGGTGCCTTCACGGCCGCAAGGGCACTATACCCCCAGGCTTCGCGTGCGAGATGAACGCCTGAACCTGCCTTTGGAAAACCCCGCCACACTCTGGCTCAAGTAATCCTCAGCTTCTCCAGAACGCCGGGGAAAGCACAATTACGACGCTCAGGATCTCCAGACGCCCCATCAACATGCCTACAGACAGCACCCACTTTGCGGCATCAGGCAGGGGGCCGAAGTTCCCAGCCGGGCCAATGATGTCACCAAGCCCCGGCCCAACATTGGTCAGAGAGGTGAGGGCGCCTGACAGGGCTGTCACGAAATCCAGCTGCATCGCAGCCAAGGCAACCGTGATCAACAGGAGACAGAGCAGGAAAATAAACGTGTAGGCAATCATTGACGAGATAATCTCATCGCTCACTGCCCGACCGTTGTAGTTCCGGGTAAGCACGGCTCGCGGGTGCAGGAGTCGCATCAACTGTTCACGCAGAATGATCAGCGAGAGCTGGAAACGGAAAATCTTCATGCCGCCGGCCGTGGAGCCGGAACAGCCGCCCACGAACATCAGGAAGAAAAACAGCACGAACGCCAGTGGTCCCCAGGCTGAATAGTCCTCGGAAGCATAACCGGTGGTTGTTACCACCGAAGTGACGTTAAACAGGGTGGCCGCGTAGTTGTGAATGGGGTCAAACGGAACCGGAGACACCATCCAGCGATAAAGCGTGAGCAACAGGGGCACAAAGAACAGGATCGCCAGGAACAGACGAACCTGCTGGTCCCTGAACAGGACACCGTGCTGGCCGTGCATTTCGCGTACAAACAGGAAGAAGGGCAGGCTGCCGATAATCATGAACAAGGTGGCTTCCATGAGAATCAGATCATTGAACTTGCCCATGGACAGATCTGAGGTGGAAAAGCCGCCGGTGGCAATACTGGTGAGACCGTGGTTAAAGGCATCGAAGAGCGTCATGCCAGAGAAATAGTAGGTCACCACCGCTATGATCGAGAACGCCAGATAAACCACCAGCAGGCCACGGCTGAGGGTTTTCATCCTGGGCAGCGCCTTGTCCGTCCACTCGGAAGACTCCGTGGCAAACAGCCTCATACCACCGACACGAAGAAACGGAAGCACCGCAACGAACATGCCGATGATCCCGATGCCGCCGATCCATTGCAGAATGGAGCGCCAGATCAGCAGATCCCGATCCATATCGTCCAGGCCACTGAGGACAGTTGCCCCCGTGGTTGTGATACCGGACGTGCCTTCGAAGAAAGCGTCAGCCGCGGAAATCCCAAGGTCACTCAGGTAGAAAGGAAGGGATGAAAAGAGCGCGATGATGAACCAGGACGAAACCGTGAGCACAAACATGTAACGGGGCTTTAGATCCCGTGGCTTGCTATAGGTAGCGGCCATCCCAAGGATTCCCAGCCCGCAGACAATAGCGGCCGATTCCGCAAACGCCATGGCATTCGGCGTTTCGGAGCCCGCAAGCAAAATGACAGGCAATGTCATGAAGATGCTCAAAAGCACGAACATGACGCTGACAATGAAAATGACGGGGTAGAGATTTCTCAATGGATGCTCGAGCCAGCTGATACCGGGAGACGGCGTCAGAATACCTGTGGGTTCCGGCTTCCGCAAGGTAACACCGCGCGGATACTGAAATTACCGGCGAATTAAATCGGTGTAAATAACGCGTAAATGCGGATCTTTCTGATGGTAAAACGCGTGAGCCTGGTGCAAGTTCAGCGATGTACACCGAATGATTCGGTTAAGGAGATACCAAGATGAAACACGTACGTTCAATTGCCGTTGTTTTTGCCACCGGTCTGGCTGCTGCCGGCACGGCCTCGGCCCAGGATATGTACAAGTCTGGCGTTGGTGGGCTGTACACAGGCCTGAACTACACCTTTATGAATCTTGAAAGCGGTAACGCGGACGCCGATGTTGGCACCCTCTCTGCCAAGGTTGGTGTGATGGCAACGCCTTACCTGGGAATCGAAGCCCGGGGCGGTTTTGGTGTGGATGATGAGCGAATCGGCGGCGTCGACTATTCACTGGATAACTTCTTCGGTGGTTACGCCACGTTCAATCTGGCCAACGAATCGCCAATCACCCCTTACGCCGTTCTCGGCTTTACCCGGGTCGAAATTGAAGCCTCTTCGTTCCTGGGCACAGCGACCGAGGACGAAACGGACGTGTCCTATGGCATCGGCATGAATATGGAATTTGCGCCGAACCTGTCCGGCAACCTCGAGTACATGCGTTACTATGAAGACAGTGATGCTGAAATCGATGGTCTGGGTGTCGGCATTCAGTTCAACTTCTGAGACCAGGCCACCGGGGAGACTGTTTGAACCATCTGGCCCATGTATTTCTCGCGCCGGACTCGCCCGAAGCAAGGGTGGGGAGCATTCTCGGTGACTTTACCCGGGGTGTCGACCTCTCGACACTCCCGGATTCCGTGAAGCAGGGCGTTCGACATCATAGGGCGGTCGACAGCTTTACCGACCAGCACCCCGACGTACTTGCCAGCAAGCAGGTGTTCTCCCGTCAGCGACGGCGATTTGCCGGCGTTGCACTCGATATTCTTTATGACCACTTTCTTCTGAAGCACTGGAACCGGTTCAGTCACATTGAGCGAGAGGCGTTTATTCGCTGTATCTACAACGAGTTGCAGCAAAAAGAACATTTAATGCCGGACAAAATGGCCCGGGTTACGCGAAGGATGGTTTGGAACGACTGGTTCGGAGCCTACCAGGACCTTGAAAACATCGGGTACGCACTGGACCGTGTTGCAGGGCGCATACGGTTCAGAAATGATTTTACCGGCATGATCACGGAGATCCGCGCAAACCAGGACGAACTGGAGCACAAATTTTTATCGTTTTTCCCAGATTTACAGAAATTTGCAGGAGGTATTGAATGAGGTTTGTTAACAGGGCGTTGTTGGCTGTGGCATTGGTTTTTCCATCAGCGATGGCGGTTTCAGCCGAAACCGATACACAAAAGGATCAGCGCCCACCTGAAACCCTTGGTTACGTTGAATGGGTTGTCATGCAGGATACCAGCCTTCGTCTCAAGGCCCGGCTGGATACTGGCGCAAAAACCTCATCACTACACGCCGTAAACATCGAACCCTTTGAAAAAGAGGGTGATGAATGGGTGAGTTTCCAGATACCCCTGGGAGATCACAGCGACCAGCCCACGGAAGGCGAACTTGACCACGAGGATATCATTCTTGAGTTGGAGCGGCCTGTCGAACGGACCGTGCTGATCAAAAGAAAGGGAGCGCCATCCCAAAAACGATATGTGGTCATGATGGACTTCTGCATCGCCGGAACCACCCACACCACACAGTTTTCACTGACCGACCGCGGGAAATTCTCCTATCCGGCACTGCTGGGCCGGCGATTCATGCGCGATGACAATATTCTCATCGATTCCGCAGACTCGTTTATGGCCGAAAAAGAGTGTGAATACATGACGTTGGAAGAGCTGGCAAAGAGACATGCCGAGAATGTGGTAGAGGAAACCGATACGGACTCTTAACCACAAGAACTGGGATCTTCATCCCAGTTCACCAGCTTTTCTTCCAGTATTGCGGCCGCCGCCGACGAACTGTGAGCCTCCAGGGCATTTTCAATAATCTCCTGGTAGCGGCCGCTTTCACGCAGATTGGCTAAACCACGATTAAAAGCCCGCTTCAGGCGACCCGCCTCCGGATCGTCACGTGAAAATGGAAGATGGTAGAGGGCGCTTCTCAGCGGCCTTGGATGGAACTCCAGCCGGGCTCTGGCTTCTGGCCCCAGGTGGTGGGCAATCATCGCTTCGCCAACCACCGGATCCATAGGGAAAAGATCGATCCGCTCAAGCAACAGCTTCCGGAAATTGGCAATGTCGGACGTGGTGACATCGGCGTCTACAAGGCCACTATCAATGGCATCGCTGAGTGTCTCTCCATAGCTGTAATCCTGCGTAAGTCCGACATTCATGCCACTCAGATCTGACAAAGCATCCCAATCAAATGGCATTTCCTGCCGATGATAAAACACATATTGATAGGGCAAAATCGGCGCTGAATAGATGAATTCGCGTCTTCTTTCCGCCGTACATGACCAGACCGCCGAAGCCTGGTACTTCCGGGACTTAACCAGGGCCAGTGCTCGGGACCAGGGGAAGAAAGAAAATTCCACACGAATGTCTTCGCTGGCAAAAGCCTCGCGGATAATCTGCGCTAGAAAACCGCCATCTGGACGCTCCTTATCAAGATAGGGAGGCCACTGGCCGGTGGTGATCCGGATGGTTTCCTGATTAGCCGCCGCAGGACCCAGCGGTATCAAGGAGAACAACAGGGAAAACAGAAACAGCCGGTACCACTTCATTAATGAACACCTGAGAGCCGGATAGGTGAGTTGGGTTCATGGAGTGTAACGACTGTATGGGGATGAGCTTGAGTGTGTCTATATCGTATTTAACATAATATACATTATGCGCAGTTCGATATGCTTTCATTTAACATTATTACGGATTTTATCTTTACCCTCTCCTCGCATCCGAGCGGCTTACCAGGAGCTTATCCGATGAGCAAAACCGGCCAGGCACGCGTGCTCACGCCCGAACAGTTCGCCTACCTCTTGAGCGTCATCCAGGAGCATCGCTATCCGGAAAAGAACACGGCCCTCGTACAGATCAGTTTCAAGCTCGGACTACGAGTTCAAGAGATTGCGCTTCTACAGATCAAAGACGTGGCCGAACTCGGCCCTGAAAGCTCTGGCCAGCGTTCATTCAAACTTAAAGAAATTTTGGCATTGCCGGCCGCTTACACCAAGGGTGCAAATGCGCTGAAGCGGTCTCAATCAACGTATCAACGTCGCCGGATAAGCTTCAGTGTGCACGATTTCGACAAGCTCGTACGGCAAATTGAGACGATGGCAAAGGCTGGTGCGGAGATTAAACCGCAGGATTTTTATCCTGAGGTAAAAAAACATCGAGGTAAATCGCGAGATCTTCCGATGAATGACGGTGCGCTGAGAACCGCCCTAGAAAACTACCTCTCAGACCGCCTCGCAAGCAACCCTTTGCTCAAAAAAAGCGATCCCCTATTCCTGACTCAAAAAGGAGGCCCCTACTCTCCAAATACTCTCCAAGAGCACTTCGCGCTTATGCAGAGGCAATGGGCAAGGATTGAACGGGCGAGTTCGCACAGTGGCCGACGGACTTTGATGACAAATATCCTTCATGATCAGAAAAAGTCTGTAAAGATTGCCCAGAAAATTGCCGGCCATGTTTCACCGTCCACGACGCTGATCTATGAAGAACCGCCGGAGGAATCGCTTGCGGAGGCGCTTCATACTGCCGGTTTCAGTTACATCGAATGATGCATTGCGGCATTGCATTGTGAATCTGGTCTAGATAGGGACAAAAACGCGACAATGCCTATCACCATGCGGTAGTCTGCTTGCTAATCAAAGTACACATCGACTTCCTAATGGAATAAATATCCAAGGAAAATGAGAGAATCTAGCCTTTATGGGTAGAAGGGAAGCTGACTTCACGGTTGCTATCAAAAATCAGTGTGCAGCACGAACCGGACATAAATGTTCCAATCCGGACTGCCGACGTTCCACGAGCGGGCCACATAGCGATCCCTCGAAATCTACCAATACAGGCGAAGCAGCGCATATTCACGCCGCTCAACCCGGCGGACCTCGATATGATCCGATGCAAACCGATTCTGACCGGCGCTCTATAGAAAATGCGCTTTGGCTCTGCGGCTCCTGCCACAAACTCTTCGATACTGATTGGCAATATTACAGCGCGGAGGTTCTCATTAAATGGAAAACACAAGCTGAAGAGAAAGCCAGAGCCGAACAAGCTGGCAAGCCACAGGCGTCTGTATTACCACGCCCCCTTTGGCAATATGAGAGGTGGAATCATGAAACAACGGACGATGCGAATTACGTAAAACGCGACAGAGAGATCGGTAGCTTCGTCAGTTGGTTCAATAATTCTAGTATTCGATGTATATCGCTAATAGGTTTGGGGGGAGTTGGTAAAACATCTTTGGTGGGTCACGTTCTAAAGTCTTGCAGCGCAATGCTGTCACGAGACACAGTTGGGATTTTTTATTGGAGCTTTTACGCAGAGCGTCAAACATCGGTGTTCATCGAAAAACTCGTAAGTTTTATAGAAGAAATTACCGATGAGAATCTTACGAAGAACTCAATATCTCCGCTAGAAGGCCTTCTTCGAGGTTTGGGAAGAATCCCTCCTATGACTCTAGTTTTAGATGGGCTTGAAGTGCTCCAAGAAACAGTATCTGCTGGAAGTGCACATGGAGCTTTCATTGATGCTGATTTAAGAGACTTGGTACTTTCGCTTGCAGAGACGAAAAAGCCCTGGATTACAGTGGCAACAAGTCGGTTCCCATTGACCGACCTCAATCGTAACCCAAGAGCCCGCTCCCTAAAACTCGATCGCGTTGCTCCTCGTGAAGGCGCCCAGATCCTTACAAACTTGGGAGTGTTAGGCTCTTTGGAGGACCGTTGCGCAGTTTCGGAACAGCTTGACGGGCATGCTCTGTGCCTGAGGCTATTCAGCGCCACCATACCTAGACACCTCCTTCGAGCCCCGGCAAGTCATGCCGAGTTATTGTTTAAAGATATCGACGGCACTTTCGGGAACAAATTAAAAAGGCTCCTCACGTACTACCAAGATGCGATCAGCTTGGAGCAGAACGCGATCCTCTCATCATTGGCGTTAATGCGCTCTCCCTCCGCCCAGAACTTATTGCTTTCCTTGGCTACAAGGTTACTTGAGCAAGAGATAGAGCCTTCATTGTTGGCTGTAGAGCTAAAACGCCTCTCCGCCGTGGGACTAGTGCTGCTCGATAATATCGAAGGGGTGTCAGCATATTCTTGTCATCCCATAATCAGAGACTACTTTCGTGATACTTTGCTTCAGGTGGATCGCGACGCAGGGATGGACGCGGCACGGTACTTGGCCGAAGCTCAACCTGATGCAAATGGGCTCGTTGGAGCTACACGGCTTGAACCCATTCTTCTTGCCATCGAAACTTTTCTGGAAAGTAATGCGATTGAAAATGCTAAATCGCTTTATGTGGATCGCTTGGAAAAAGGAGGGGCATTTCTCAGTCTTGGATTGCCAAAGGATGGGAAGCGAATCTGTCACGCTTTTTTGAAATCATTCCTTCGTGAACCAGCGGCAGATAAAAAGGGGGATTCAATTGATCGTAAGCACTTCTTGAATGGTGCAATTGAATTCGCAATTCACCTGGGAGAATTGGATGATGGACTGCGGTTAGTTGAAGAGGCTTTAACATGCACCACTGGTCACCGAAGACACATTCCCTATCGTGCTCAGGCGAGAATTTTCTTTCGCCTAGGGAATTTTTCTGACGCCATCAAAAGCAACCACGCTGCTTTAAAAGCGGTCGAGCGACTTGTCCGCCCTGACGCATCGCTTGCGCGTAGCCTAGCCTATTACGAATTACTCAAGTCCTACATCTGTACAGGCTCTATGATTGAAGCAAAGGAGGCGTTAGAGATATTAAAACAAACCCGCCATCAACTTGACTCTCCAGACGCACAAGTGCTGCTTGATCTCTCCAACGTTCGAATTTGTCTCGCGCACCATGACAACCAAAAAATGAAAAAAGCATCATCACGCTTGAGTGCCCGTCTGAACAATCTCTCAAATAAGCAGCTGCGACTGGAGGGCCTATTGGTACTTGCATCCGCATATTTGTATTTGAAGCAATGGGAAAAGGCTTCTGTTATTGCAGATGAGGCGTATGATTTTTCAACCGCGCAGAATTGTCCATACGAGCTTTGCTGGTCCCAACTACTGCAATCCTATTCAGAGTTTGGCAATAACGGCTCTTTCGAGCAAACGAGAACACGGCGCATGCTTGAGAAAGCAATTGCAAGCGGATTCGAAGCTCTAGCTGTCGATGCTCGTGTATTGCTCAGTATGGTTTCTGGTCTCGAAGGCGAAAACCCAGAATACTTCGCCCAAATCATTGGCTATGAACCGACAAGATATGTCGATAGTCCGGTTAGCATCCATTAGGTTTCATCAGGCTAGGATCTCATTCATACGTTTATGGAAATACCTGGGGTATTTCGTTATTAACGCCTCCGCTTTAACTTGGTCTTTTTTCAGTGCGTCTACAAGATCCTGCCTCTGAACGGAAGAAAAGCTAAAAGATTCGGCAAGATCCTGAGCAATTACACGGTCTGAAAACCCAAGCTCATAAAGGGCAACGGTGATTTTGCTAGGCAGGCCATATTTCAAGCGCTTTTGAAAAAGCTCCAAGCGATTAACCAGATCTCTAGCACCTTCGTGGTCAAAGGTGTTCGAGAATTCACACATAGCGCTCACGACAAGCGCGGCGTCATAAGCCAGTGTACCTTCACAAACTTCGACTACATGATCAATCTTAAAATCCCTCCGGCGAGAGCCCCAAATCATTTTGGCTTTTCGCCTATGGATTGTTTTCAAAAGATCACTGAAAGGTCTTCCACTGACCCATTCGTGAGCGACTTCCAAGAGCACCTCTTGTTTATCAAACTTGGTGAAAATTCCACCTTTAATCAGCTGTGTAAGAAGCGGCCAAAAAAGGTCGAGCAACTCTGTGTCATCCACGACTGACAGTAGGTTGCCAGCGTTGGACTGTACCCATGACTCAATAATTTGGGCGTTTTGAATACCGTAAAGCGTTCTGCCGTAGATTCTACGCCGGGCGGGATCCGTAATTTTTGCACGTATGTTCTCGGCGAGAATCTTAAAAAATTCCCGGATGTGTTCCTTTTTCTGGTCGTCAGCCAAGAAAAAAGCGAGCGTCCCTTCGGCTAATCGCGTCACGTCAGCCTCCGAAAGATCATTATCAGTTTCATCCCAGTGGGATAATAGAAAGCTTTCTACAGAACCGATGAGACCAATTCTCCAGGCGACTTGCCGCTCGACTCCGTCCTGTGAGAATCCTCGATTTGCAACCCTTGGAACTATCTCGGCCGCAATTTTGAAAATCCCATCCGGATCGTTGATATACGCTCTAGTGAAATCCAACGGTTCCATAGAAAGGGTGTTTTTCTCGTCATCACTCTTGATGGGCTCGAATATCGATAAAAGATTGCTGATGCATGGCTCTGAATTACGCGGTTCAAGTAATTCTTTCACCTGATTCCAACGCCAGCTCTGCAAAAACACCTTTCTTTTGTCATAAATCAACGGATCTGCAAACAGGATACTACCTTCGGTATGCATCCCAGCACGCCCAGCGCGGCCGATGAGGTTGTGGAAATCGCGGACCGCTATCCGTTTCATGCCCTGGTAGATACTGGTTACGATTAAATAACGAATAGGTAGGTTTACACCCTGGGCCAAGGTGGATGTGCAAACAACAAATCGCACAAGACCGTCCCTCATGGCTTGCTCAACCGCTAGACGAATGCCATGCGGTGTATTGCCATGATGGGAGAAAACGCCGTGTGCAGCGCTTTGAGATGCAGGGGCGTCAACGCCAAGATTTTGAACGTGTAGAAATGTCAGTCTTTCTACTTCTTCAGAGTCGGAGAAATCAGAGGGCAATGATAAGGGTACATCTCGCTTTATGATATCAACGGCCTTCTCGCAGATCTTTGCCGCTGTATCCTTTCTTCCGCAAAAAATCGCGATGCTGCCATTCGAGACCAATTTAAGACCGAGGTAAAGGGCGATTGCCTGCCCGTCAGTCTTTTCTGGAAAGAAACGATCGGTCTTCTCCTGCCCTTTTTTTCCCAGATTAAATCTCTCGATAACCCTCGGGACAAAAAACTCGCTCTGCTCAGCGTCACGACTGTCGACATACTCGATTCTTCCCAACTGATCTAGCCAGCTCGCGAAACCAACAGACCTAAAAGTGGGAGTTAGAGCGGTGCCCTCGACCACATTAGGATGGCCGTTCAGCCACTCGCCGACAGCCTCTGCATTGCTGATAACTGCCGAAATTAGCACTTTCTGAGTGGATTCGGGGATCATTGAGCTCAGAGACGTCAGGAGCAATTCGTAGGTGATACCACGAGTTCCGCTGTCGAATTGGTGGCCTTCATCAAAGACGAGTAAGCCAACACTGGCCGCCAACTCTGGCGTATGTCGAAGTGCATAAACTAGCTTCTCTGGGGTGACAACCAGGATTTGCTGATGCCCCAAGAGTGCAGCAATTTCAAAGTCGGTCTGTAAGGCATCTGATAGTTCATCCACCTTGGTTGGCTCGTCCTTGAAGGCTTCAGCGAGACTGTTAGTGATCTCGTGGCACAATGCCCGAAAGGGAGCGATTATGATGGCCAATGCCACCCGGTCTGCCAGAAATGCACTTCGGAGAATAAGTTCTGTTGCTTTGGTTTTACCTGCGCTTGTGGGCATTTGAACTATGGCAGACTCACCTCTGAGCACACCGGCCTTGCCCAAAAGATGTTGAGCAGGCCATAGCTCCTTTATGAAAGACGTTTTCTGAAGCGCTAACGACCATTTTTCTCTTGGAATCCCTGAGTAAACAGGCAGAGCTTTCCAACTAGAATTCTCGATTTTTCTTCTAATTACGGCGGCGACGATATCGCCAAGAAGAAGCTGCCGCGGCGAGCCAATTTCGTAAACGGCACTTCTGAGCTCATCGACATAGCCAATGAGCTCGGCTTCGCCATCTCCACTTTTTAGGAACCGGACTATGTTTTCGAAAACGTCGTCAATGAAATTTCCAAGTGCTCTCTCGGCACCACCAAAGTCGCGACTTATGTCTCCTCTTAACATCCAAAAAAGCAGATTTTCTAGGCCACAGGCATCCAGGTCAGGGAAATCCTCATCTACTTCCCACGCCAATACCGAAGCGCTTCCTGGCAAATCACATAGATAATACGAAGCGGAACCGACGAGCAGGAGGTAAGGATTTAGAGGCTGATTCAGCTTGGATTGGAGAAAAGAGTCAAAGAAACGCGCTGAGAATAACAGGCTGTCTTTCAGTTCAGTTACAAGTTCGAGGTCAAGCTCTTGGCGGTTTAAAACAGAGGCAAGATCTCCCAGCATACCAATCGAAAGGGGGAAAAGCTCAGCCGGATCTTGGGTTATTCTTATGTGGTGCTCAGCAGGGATACTATATTCGAGCATCTTGGCTTTTGACCGAGTAACGCCAAGCAGTAGCTGGGACTTCCGTTCAGGCCTCAACTGCAGCCCTCCTGTAAAGCTCGTGGGCTAGTGCCATCATATCGCTCCCCGAAATAACAACTAACGTAAGGTTATCGGAATACGGATGAGTGGCCGTGTTGGTCTTTGACGTCAGGCTGCTGTCAAAAAGGGCATTTTCGAAAAGCGCGACCGCGCCATATACTTCTATGTAAGGGTGATCCACTTTATTCTGAAAGCGTTCAATTTTATCCGCTTCCTCACGCTTCTGTTGGTAATACAATCTCTGCTTTATGGCATTCAATGACTCTGCCTTCCTTGCAATATCTTTCGCTGAGCCATCCACCGCATCTTGAAGCCTCTTTTTCCCTTTCTTTCCTGTAAATTGGGTCTTTGCTTCAAAGACCGCTAACCTATCGTCAGAAGAATTTTTGCCCTCTTCAACAATGTAAAAACCAATAATGTCACTGCCCTTTGTCGATTCATTACGAACAGTTTTATCGCCATATCGAGTTCGAGGAACCCAGTAGCCCAGCAGATATTCAAGAAAATCCGCAACCAGTACCTCTCCAAAGTCGCCTGCACGTATGCTAGGACCTGGGGCATCCTTGGGATCTGGAAACTTGATGGTGTTTAAATATTCCTCGCGCGAGCATCCATATCCTTTGCGCCAATAATCAATTTCACTATCTAGGCAGTAATGATTGCGAAAGTGTTTCGCCCATTCGGAGAGTGCACAGTCGTCCTGCTCGTGGCGAAACTGCCAGATTTCAACCTCCTTGCCATCCTCAGTGTTCAATCTTTCTTCGGTGTCAAACAGCCATTTGATATGTTCCGTGGTCCAGGGCATTCCATTTCCGTGTAGTTGTCTGAGGGCTGACGCGGCGCAGAGTGCTGCCCTTCGAAAGCCCATATTTAGCGCTGTTTTTAGAGATTCTTCGCGCCGGAAAAGTCTTTACGAACGAATTTTTGAAATTCTTGGTGCGCCTCAACGAATTCTGAAGCCCTTTTTGGTCTATTTCGCCTGCTTCTTTTTTGATCCATTCTGGCGTTGTCCCCACTTGGAAACTAGTGGGTGTAACTAACGAAAAAGGAAGTGCAACGAGAGCTAAATAGGATCACAGAGAGGGAAATCGTCCTAACTGCAAGGCGAGGTATACTCATCGTTACACACCATCAAGCCTCGCCAATACTCCTTGAGTCCGTATCTTCCGTTTAATCTCCACCACAGGAGATTATTGCTTTTCGAAAAGTTCATCAATTTCAAGCTAATGAAACTCCACCCCTTCCAAAAAATGTGCCCCATCGAACGTTAGCACATTTGTGTAAACCTCTGTTGATTCAACACTTCTGTGTCCTAGAAGCTGGCTCACGAACTTCAATGGCCGGCCGTGCAGGAGCAAGTGCACCGCAAAGCTGTGCCGAAAGGTATGACATCCGATCTTGAACGGCGGCTCTCCCCCCACCTGATCGATCAGCCGGTCGATGTTTGCGCTGACCGCCTGGCGCGTGATCGGAAAGATCCGCTCGTCCTTCCGAAACTTCCCCATCCACAGGTAGCTCTGGATCCGGGTCTGAAAGTCCCGATCCAGAATTGGAATAAACCGTTTGGGGGAGCGTTGCAGGCTGCGTTTGCTCGGCCGCCCTGCCCCTTGCTTCAACGTCTTGAGCATTACGCCGAAGTCGTAGCCGTCGTCGATGAAGCTGGCTGGTGTAATGGCCAGCACCTCGGAGACCCGGGCTCCGGTGCACCACATCAGATCCAGGATCAGCCGGTGCATAGGGTGTGACTCGCTTTCCAGCAGGCCCAGAATCTCCGGTTTGAGCAGGTACTTGGGCATGACGTCCAGGCTTTCCAGGAGCATCGGACGTTTGGCGATGAGTCGATCCCAATCGATCTCGACCCGTTGGATGGGAAACGACACCAGAGGGCGTTCTTCGAATCCAAAAGGTTTGGTGTTGGATCGGGCTCGCGGAAATGTCCGCGCGCTGGTGATGGATTTTGACATTTCCCCTCCGGGGTTCTGTCAATTGCAGGGAGGAATTAGGGGGCCGTGTGAGTGCCCTATTCCAATCCCTTCAGTATGGCAAAGGCGCAGAAAACGGCAAGAAATGGGGGCCGGTTGACGAACTAATGGCAAGTGTCAATCAATAAACTCCGGTGAGCCATGGCGTCTGCGAGCGAGCCATCTCCTATGGGGCCTCGGTTCAATTCGTAGCCATGGCAATAAGGGCCATGACATACAGTTTTACCCCAACGCCCAGTAATACCAGGTTATGTGGTTTGAGCCAGATAATGTTGGCGTCTGCGTTCAAAAAAGCTTAATCGTCTCTAACCCAGTGGCTGTCCGGCCAGTGATCGGTATACATCCACCATAGCCAGCACAACCGCGGTACGGCTGCGCACTACATCATCCCGAACCGACGTCAATTCTCTTTCCGCCGCGAGTACCTCGAAAAAGCCGAGAACACCCGCCTCGTAGCGCTCTCTGGCAAGTTCCACTGCCCGACCTGCAAGTTCCATCGCACGGGACAAACGTTCTTGTCGTTGTTGAGCTCGCTTGTACCGCACCAGACGGGTTTCCGTTTCCTCAAGCGCCTCCAGTACGATCTGTTGGTAGTTTGCCAAGGCTTCTCGGCTCTCGGCGCCCGCCGCTTCGATATGGGCCTTTACCCTGCCCTGGTTCAGGAATGTCCAGCCAATCCCAAGGGCGACCTGCCTGGTGTCTGCAGGCCCGGAAAACAGGTCACTGGTGTCTGTGGCTACGGAGCCCAGAAGCCCACTCAGGGTAAAGCGCGGAAACAAGTCGGCCGTTACCATGCCAATGCTTGCTGTGGCAGCGGCCAGGCGGCGCTCTGCGGCCGCAACATCTGGACGACGGCGAAGCACATCGCCAGGGCTATCCACGGGAATCACCGGCAGCACTTGAGGTAGTTCACCGGGGATGGACAGACTGTCCACCAGGGCGGTTGGCGGCTGTCCAGTGAGGATGGCAATCCGATGCATGGCAGCGTGAACGCCGGCCTGCAGTGTCTCCAGCTCGGCCCGGGTTTGCTCAAGCTGGGCACTGGCCCGTACCCGATCGAATTCGGTCCCCCGGCCTGCCCTCACCCGTGCGTTCACGATTGCCAGGGATTCACGTTGCAAATCGACGTTGTGTAATGCCACCTGATATTGCTGTTGCAACCCCCGCAGCTCGAAATAGCTGCTGGCCAGCTCGCCCACCAGTGCGACCCGGGCGGCACCCAGCTCAGCACCGGAGGCCTGAAGCTCTGCCCGTTGCGCTTCGGTTGCCCGTCTCAGGCGCCCGAACAAGTCCAGCTCCCACGTGGCCGCCACACCAACTTGGAATCGTTGTACCCGCTCAGGGCCCGCCCCGGGAGGCGACTGCTCGATATCGGCCAGGTATTGTTCGGCGGCTTGCGCATTCAATGACACGTCAGGCCACTGGTCGCTTTCTGCGCCATATAACAGGGCTGCAGAGCGCTGATACCGTGCCATCGCCGCTTCGAGTGTGTAATTGGACTCCAGAGTTTGGCTAATCAGCTGCTCCAACATCGGGTCATCAAAACCCTGCCAGAAAAGCGCTTGGTCGCTTTCGCTGGCGACCATGGTTTCGCCGTTCGAGTAGGCTTCTGGTTCCGGTATGGCTGGGGCCCTGTAATCCGGCCCTACGGCACAGCCGGCAATCAGGAACAGGCCACTGATAACAAGGCTCACTTTAAACATGGTTCCCTCCTGGAAGTGACTTTTCATCGGGTTGGTCGTCGCAGATCAGTGTTGAGGTGTGGTGGCTCTTCAGGGGATGGCTGCCGGAGAGTTTGCGTAAGGCCACGTAGAACACCGGTGTCAGGAAGAGCCCGAACAGCGTCACGCCGATCATGCCCGCAAATACTGCGGTACCCAGGGCTTGCCGTACCTCAGCGCCGGCTCCCGTGGCCAACACCAGAGGTACAACGGCGGCGGTAAAGGTAATCGAAGTCATGATGATCGGGCGCAAACGGAGCCGGCAGGCTTCCAATGCCGCCTCCACGATGCCACGGCCCTGCAGTTCCAGCTCACGGGCGAACTCGACGATCAGAATCGCGTTTTTGCACGCAAGCCCAATCAACACCACCAAACCCACCTGCACGAAGATGTTGTTGTCGCCACCGCCAAACCACACGCCAATCAGCGCCGACAACATACACATCGGGACGATCAGGATCACCGCCAGTGGCAACGTCCAGCTCTCATAGAGCGCGGCCAGCACCAGGAATACGAGCAAGATGGCTAGGGGAAACACCACCAGCGCTGCGTTACTTTGTGTGGCCTGCTGAAAGCTGAGGTCCGTCCATTCGAAGGCCATACCGGCGGGCAGGGTCTGGTCCGCCAAGGCAGCCAGAGCATCCATCGCCTGCGCCGATGAGAGCACCCTTGGGTCTGCCTCCCCCGCGATGTCGGCCGCGGGATAGCCGTTATAACGCAAGACCGGATCAGGGCCGAAGCTTTGCCGGATATCCACCATTGTCCCGATAGGCACCATCTCGCCCTGATCGTTGCGTGTCTTTAGACGCGCGATATCCTCAACGCTGTCACGATACGGCGCGTCGGCCTGGGCAATGACCTGCCAGGTGCGGCCAAACCGGTTGAAGTCGTTGACGTAAGTGGAGCCGAGATAGGTTTGTAGCGTATCGAACAACTCGGTAAGCGGAACACCCTGCGCCTTGGCCTTCAGCCGATCCACATTGGCATCCAGCTGTGGCACGTTGGCCTGATAGCTGCTGATGGGATAGCCCATTCCGGGGGTCTGACTGATCGCGCCCTGGAACTGGTTTACCGCATCCTGCAGGGCGCCATAGCCGAGGTTGGCGCGATCTTCGATAAACAACTGGTAGCCCGAACCGTTACCCAACCCGAGGATCGGCGGCGGCATGAAGGAAAACGCAAAACCGTCCTTCAATCCACTGATCTTCTGGTTAATCTGGGCATTGATCTCTCCTGCACTGAGACTGCGCTCCTCAAACGGCTTCAAGGGGAAGAACACCACGCCCGTATTGGATGTGTTGGTAAATTGCAGGGCGTTCAGGCCGGGGAACGCAACGGCGTTTGCCACGCCTTCGGTTTCCAGTGCGATATCCGTGACTTGCTGTAGCAGTTGGTCGGTGCGCTCAAGCGATGCGCCTTCCGGCAGTTTGACACCTGCAATCAGATACAGCTTGTCCTGAATAGGAATGAAACCGGGCGGGACGGTCTTGAACAAGACGCCCGTACCTGCGAGCAAAAAGGCGTAAATGACGAACACTGCGCCACGACTCCGCAAAGAGCGTGACACGCCGCCGCGATATTTTTCGGAGCTTGCGTTGAAAAAACGGTTGAATGGCCGGAAGACCCAACCAAACAGGAAATCGATCATCTTTTGTAGCCGGTCTTTCGGCGCGGCGTGGGGCTTGAGCAGCATTGCCGCCAGGGCGGGCGACAGGGTGAGCGAGTTGATGGTTGAGATCACCGTTGAAATAGCGATCGTGACTGCAAACTGTCGATAGAACTGCCCGGTAACACCTGACAGGAACGCCATTGGGATAAACACGGCACACAGGACAAGGCCAATGGCGATGATCGGCCCAGATACCTCTCTCATGGCCTGATGAGCAGCGGCGAGGGGCGTTCTCCCCTCCTCAATATTCCGCTCCACGTTCTCCACTACTACGATCGCGTCATCTACAACGATACCGATAGCTAAAACCAGCCCGAACAGCGTCAGGGTGTTGATGGAATAGCCCAGGAGGTATAGCGCACCGAAGGTACCAATCACTGACACTGGTACCGCCAACAGAGGAATGATCGAAGCGCGCCAAGTCTGCAAAAACAGTGTGACCACCAGTACAACCAGCAAGACGGCTTCCAGCAGGGTAGCCACCACAGACTTGATGGAATCGCTGACGAAAATGGTGGTGTCGTAGACGGCTTCGTATTTTACGTCGTTAGGAAAGCGGTCAGACAACTCATCCATGGTTGCAATGACTTGATCCCGGATTTCCAGCGCATTGGCCTCTGGCGCCTGGAACACGCCAATGGCAACAGCGTCTTTGCCGTCCAACTGTGATCGAAGAGTGTAGTTGCCGGCGCCCATCTCCAATCGGGCAACATCTTCCAGGCGAAGGATCTCACCATTGCTACCCCGTTTGAGAACGATGTCGCCAAATTCGTCGACGGTTTCCAAGCGACCCCGAGCGTTAATCAGTGTCAAGAAGTCGCTGTCAGGCACTGGTTCGGCACCGATTTGTCCCGCCGAAACCTGAACGTTTTGCTCGCGCATGGCACGGACGACATCGCTGGCCGTCAGCCCCCTGGCCGCTACCCGTTCTGGGTCAAGCCAGGCACGCATGGCATAGTCACCACCGCCAAATATCTGGGCGTCCCCTACTCCCTGAATCCTGGCAAGACGGTCACGAACGTGCAAACGGGCGTAGTTACGAAGATACAGTGTGTCGTAGGTGCCCTGCGGAGACGTGAGGTGAACCACCATCAGAAACGTCGGTGACTGCTTTTGCGTGGTTACACCTTGACGTCGGACCTCCTCCGGGAGCCGAGCCAGCGCCTGACTGACCCGGTTCTGGACCCGCACTGTGGCGTCTTCGGCATTAGTTCCGGGCCGGAACGTCACGGTCATCTGAAGGACACCGTCCGAACCGGCCACGGACTTGAAGTACATCATGTCCTCAACCCCGCTGATGGCCTCCTCCAGCGGGGTAGCGACGGTTTCCGAGATCTCTTTCGGGTTGGCTCCCGGATACACCGTGCGCACAACCACCGAGGGCGGCACCACTTCCGGATACTCGCTGACCGGCAGGTTGGGTATCGAAATAAGGCCTATGGCAAAAATGATGATTGACAGGACAGCCGCAAAAATTGGCCGGTCGACAAAAAAGCGGGAAAAGTTCATTGTGCCCGCTCCTGCATAACAGCCACGGCTGTTTCGTTCTTGTTCAGCTCTTTCATGGCGATCAGCTGTGGGCTGACCTCCATGCCCGCACCGAACACCTTCTGTACACCGTTGATAATGACAAGCTCACCCTGGGCAAGCCCGTCTTCAATCACGAGCAGATCACCCACCTGGCGGCCGCTGGTCACGTGCCTGGGTACCGCCCGGTTGTTTTCGTCCACAACATAAACGTAACGGCGGTCCTGGTCTGCAAGCACCGCCTTGCGTTGCACCAGAAGCGCACTCTCAACCTCAGCCACGGGCATTTCAACACGGGCAAACTGGCCCGGCCGGATCACGTTGCCGGGATTATCCAGCACCGCACGGTACTGCAGGGTGCCCGTTCCGGTATTCAAACGGTTATCGATAAAGTCCAATTGACCCCGGTACTGGCGCCGGCTATCGGCCCCCAGGGACACACGCACCGCGGGAAATTTTCCATCGGTAAGGAGATTCTGGGCGCTAGCCGCAGCCGTTTCGTTAGCTTCAAAATACACATACAGCGGGTCAACAGAGACCAGTGTGGTCAACAGGCTCTGGTCAGCATTGGCCAAGTTGCCCCGTGTAACCAGCGCACGCCCGGTTCGGCCACTCACCGGAGCGGTAACTTTAGTGAAGCGCAGGTCCAACTCGGCGGTGTCTAATACCGCCTGGGCTGACTCAACCCGGGCCAGTGCACTGTTGAATGCCGACTGTCGCTGATCAAACTCCTCCCGGGAAATGGCACGACTTTCCCAAAGGGACTTTGCTCGTCCGGCTTCGCTACGGGCCAGTTCCAGCTGGCTCTCGGCTATGGCCAGATCTGCTCGAGCTGATTCCGCACGGGCCCGATAGGGTCTTGGGTCGATCTGGAACAGGAGTTCGCCTTGTTCAACCAGCTGGCCCTCTTCAAAGGCCACCTCGGTAATGTATCCGGTGACTCGGGGTCGCAAATCGACGGTGTCCGGCGATTCTACGCGACCGGTAAACGATTCCCACAGGGTTACCGGCTCCTCAAGGACTTCCGCGACGTCAACAGCCGGCGGCGGTGGCATTGCTACCGCTGCATCGCTTTGAGCCTCGCAGCCGGTCAGTAAAACGGCCAGGACAAGGCTTAGCCCTGCCCATCGGGAATCGGCGCGGTTGGTTGCTTCTTTCGGACTTGCCATGGTTTCACACTCCTGAATCGGGAATGGCCTTGTGGGCTTTCCTGGTTGGTCAAGTAATCGGTGAGATCGCTTGTCTAGTCGGTTGGGTGGGACCTATTTCGACACCGGGCGAATGTCACGGGGTAAGATAAAGGGTCTGGGATTGAGGACGGTATCGGGTTACTGCGGGAAGCTTGCCTAATTCTGCCGAGTCACCGTTGACTTAACGAGCCAATTGTCAATTTCTACGGAGTTATTGCCTGATCCTGCAGACAATACAGGAACAGCCCTACGAATCTTATGCGCAAGGAATATACTGCTTCGAAAGGGAGAATCATTGATGACCGCCAAGATTCCAGAGATTTCCGCAGACCTTACAGCCAGTCTCCAGCAACAGCTGGCAAGCACTGCCGGCCGGTGGACACCCCAGCAGGGCGTTCAGGGGTCCGCCATTGAAGGCTTAGATTTAATTCGGTGCGACCAACCTTCCAATACCGGCCCGAGCGTTTATGAGCCGTCACTCTGTTTCCTTATTCAGGGCACTAAGACCATCGAACTTGGTGATCGACAAATCACCTATCGGCCCCTTTCCTATCTGGTCACATCGGTTCCTTTGCCGGTGTCGGGAAGCATCGAGACAGCTTCGATCGACCACCCCTATCTGTCGGTCAGGCTGAAGGTTGATCGTCAGGAAGTCGCGGAACTGGTGATGGAGCTCGGCGACAAAGCGCCCGCGCCAGACCCCGATGAGCTTTGCACGGATACCCTGTGCGGACTCTGTGTCACGGTGATGGATGAGCCTATGCAGAACGCGCTCTACCGGCTTCTACAACTATTGGATTCGCCCAGTGATATTCCGGTCCTTGCGCCCCTGATCCGTCGAGAAATCATTTATCGGGCGCTGATGGGTGAAAGAGGGTCAAGAATGCGGAAATTTGCGGCCACAGACACCCAGGCAAACCGGATCTCCAAGGTGATTTCGACACTGAAGGACCATTACGCGGAGCCACTTCGAGTCGGCCAGTTAGCGGAAGCGGCCAACATGAGCGAATCAACGCTGTACCACAGCTTCAAGCAGGTTACGCGGATGTCGCCGTTGCAGTTCCAGAAAAAGCTGCGCCTGCATGAGGCGCGCAGGCTCATGCTGATGGAGGGACTGGAGGCGGCAACCGCCAGTTATCGCGTGGGCTATGAGAGCCCATCTCACTTCAGCCGGGAGTACAGCCGTTTGTTTGGTGCACCGCCAAAAACCGATGTTGCAGTGCTACAAGGTGCGAGAGAAACCGCGGACTCTGCTTAACCTATCCAATCCTATTTGCGATGCGCGGCGCCGCAAAATCAATGAAAGCACGGAGCTTCTGCGGAATCAGAGACCGCTGCTCATATATAAAATGAACAGGCGAAGGCGTGCCTTCCCACGACGGCAAGATCGCTTCGAGGCGCCCGGCTTTTATCCCGGGCGCCGCTTGATAAGAAAGAACTCGAGTGAAGCCAAGCCCGGCCTCTGCGGCGTCAAGAGCGGCTTCGGCCGTATTCACATGGAGACGTGCATTGACTGGAATCCGGAGTGTCTTTCCTTCCGCTTCGAAACTCCAGGCCTGGTCAGCTAAAAACTGGTCGAAGACGATGCACGGAGCCCCCTCAAGGTCGTTTGGCGCTTTGGGCCTGCCATTCGTCTCAAGGTATGACCGGCTTGCACAAACGATATGACGTACCTCGCCTACCTTACGCGCAATCAGACCACTGTCTGGTAGTGGTCCAATTCGAACGGCCATATCGATATGCTCCTCATTGAGGCTGACTGGTCGGTCGATAAGCTGCAGCCGAACGTTGATGTCCGGATAGCGCTGCAAAAACTCAGTGACTACCGGCAGCACGTGCATACGTCCGAAAACTATCGGCGCCGTTAGGGTCAATGTTCCCCTGGGTGCTGAAAACTCCCCTGAGGCTCCCCGCTCAATTTCAGCAACGTCGTCAAGAATCCTGCGGCATGCGGCCACGTAGGCAACCCCAGTATCTGTCAACGTCAATCCACGGGGCGAACGCAACACTAACTCGGCATTCAGGTCGGTTTCCAGCTCCGATATCCGTCGACTAACGGTCGCAACAGGCATTCCCAATGCTTTTGCTCCCGATGAAATACTTCCTTTATCAACCACCCTCACGAGGATGGCCATCGTTTGTAGTCGGTCTGGCATAGCGCATCAAGCCTCGCTGAATTCCCATTTAGGCATCCATAAAATGGAAATCAATCTTCCAAAAATGCCATCTACTCCACGTTTATGGAAAACCTTACCCTTGATGGGCAACAAATGCCATTCAGCGCAAAACTGTCCATTTTTAGTCAGAAGGAATCGTAATATGAACACGAACTTCCCCATCCACGCTGCGCCAATAAAGCTCTATCGACACCCGAAGTCCGGCCACTGCCATAGAGTTGAACTCATGATGGCCCTGCTCGATCTTCCTTACGAGGCAATCGATATTGATGTCGCAAATGGTGCGCATAAGGCTCCGTCGTTCCTGGCCATGAGTCCGTTAGGTCAGGTCCCAGCCATCGATGACAATGGTGTGACGCTCTCAGACTCCAACGCCATCTTGATCTACCTGGTGAAATCCTACCCCACCGGTTACAACTGGCTGCCGGAAAGCCCGGAGGCTGCTGCAGAAGTCCAGCGCTGGCTGTCAGTTGCCGCCGGAGAGATCGCACACGGCCCCTGTGCAGCTCGGCTGGTCACGGTTTTTAATGCACCGCTGGATCACGAGCGCGCCAAGGCAGCCTCTCACCAGTTGTTTGCAGTGATGGAACAAACACTGGAAGTTCGTGAATTCCTCTCGGGGTCGGCGATGACAATTGCCGATGTAGCGGGCTACAGCTATGTCGCTCATGCGCCGGAAGGTGGTGTGAGCCTTGACGGCTACCCCTCGATCCGGGCCTGGCTGAAAAGAATCGAGAGCCAGGACCGCTTTGTGGGAATGGCCCGTACTCCACTACCCGTAGGCGTCTGACCAAGAGGAGGTTCCCATGAAGAAGACCCCTGATGTTTTCCACATCGGTGAGCGCGCCGTGCAGGCCCGTGCTGACGTTCCAGATACGTGGTTGAAGCAAACAGAAAGCTTCGTTCGCACCGAAATGCCGCAGCAACACAGGGACTTCTTTGAGAGCCTGCCCTTGTTGTTTCTAGCGCTGCTCGACCGCAATGGCCGGCCCTGGTGCGTTCCTGCTTTCGGAGCGCCGGGGTTCGTGGTCTCCCCTGCTCCGGATCTTCTGGAGTTACGAAGAACACCGGTTCTCTCCAATGAGTTCGGACTGGACCGGTCGACCGACGCGAGTGTTGGTATCGTCGGGATCGATCTGAACAGCCGGCGCCGCAACCGGGTGAATGGTCGAGTACAACATACATCCGATGGCGCCATGACCATTCAGGTGGACCAAAGCTTTGGGAATTGCCCGCAGTACATTCAAACCCGTGCCATGGCCGCGGCTTGGCAAGAAGCTAAGCCAGCGAGTCGCAGGCAGACCACCTTGCATGATCCGGAGGTTCGCCGGATGGTTGAGGCTGCCGATACTTTTTTCATCGCCTCCCGTGCGGCGGGTTCGCTCGATGGCGGGAGCGCCGGAGTCGATGCCTCGCATCGTGGAGGGCGGCCCGGATTTCTAGGTATCAATGACGACGGCTCTCTATCCTTTCCGGATTTTTCTGGCAATCGCTTTTTCAACACGTTAGGCAACATTGAAAGCGACGGCCGGGTCAGTCTATTCATTCCGGATTTCGAAACTGGCGACGCAGTATTATTGACCGGTCGCGGCACCATCGACTGGGATTCCGCCCGTGTTGGGTCGTTCGACGGCGCGGAGCGTATCGTCGACGTAGTGCCAGAAGAGATCTGGCATGTCACTTCGGCTTTGCCGGTTGCTGCGTCAGCCCCCGAGCCATGGCCCGGACTCGATAACACAGGGACCTGGAAAGAGGCGCGCCTCGCTGCCCTCAAAATCGGTGGTTATCGGCGCTTCCAGATTGCCTCAAAGCGGAAGGAAAGTAACAGCATCACCTCTTTCTATCTGACGCCCGCTGACGGTGGCCCTATTGAGTCGCATGTGGCGGGGCAGTTCCTGCCAATACGGATCCGGAAAGACGACGATGCAATTCTGCGAAGTTACACAATATCGCAAGGGCCAAATGGGCAAGATTATCGCCTCTCGATCAAGCGCGAACCTAAAGGCCTGGCGTCCCGAATTCTGCACGATGAACTCGAAAGCGGCGATATCCTCGAGGTCGGCTCACCATCGGGTAATTTCGTTCTGGACGAGGGTACTCAGCCGATCGTGATGCTTTCCGGTGGCGTCGGCATAACACCGATGATGGCCATGCTGGACGCTCAGATGGCTGCCTTGCGCGGCGGTGCTCCCAGACGAGAGGTGTATTTTATTCATGCCACTCAAAACAGCGCCAGCCAGGCTTTCAGGGCGGAACTGGCTGGTCTGGCCAGCCAATATGACTGGCTTCATCTCTTCACCGCTTACAGTGCCCCACTCAAAGACGATTTGCTGGGTGATACCCATCGTATCGAAGCACGGCTCAGCGTGGATATTCTCTCCAGACTTCTGCCGTTTGGCGGTTACCAGTTTTACTTGTGCGGCCCTGAAATGTTCATGCGTTCGCTTTATTCAGGACTACGCGAAATTGGGGTCGACCGCTCGCATATCCATTATGAATTTTTCGGTGCCGGAGAGCTCGGTGAATCCGAGGAATTAACCCCGACTGTGGTGCTTCCCGAACGCGCAAACATTACTTTCGGCCGCTCAGGCGTCCAAGCCGAATGGACCCATCAAAGCGGTACGCTCCTGGAAACCGCAGAAGCTTCGGGCTTGAAACCGGACTACAACTGCCGCTCGGGTAAATGTGGTGCTTGCGCCACCCGACTGACCTCGGGCGTTGTGCACTATCAGCGAAGCCCGGTGATAACTCCAGGCAAAGGCGAAGTATTGACCTGTTGCGCAGTGCCTATGAGTGAGGACGTCCAGATCGATATTTGAAGCGCTCGCTTTCATCATAAACACAAGGTAAATGAAAGAGGCCCATTGCAGAGCAATGGGCCTCTAGGGTACTCAGATCGACGGTGCAATCTACTGCTGAACGAACTCAAGCAAATCCTGGTTCAGCCGCTCTTTATGCGTGTCTGCCAAGCCGTGGGGCGCCCCGTCGTAAACGATCAGTTCCGCGCCATCAACCAAGGCCGCGGACGCTTGCCCGGAGATCTCTAACGGTACGATCTGATCGTCCCCACCATGGATCACCAGAGTGGGAATGTCGAATGCTGCGAGATCCTCACGGAAATCAGTGGCGGAGAATGCGGCGATGGAGTCATAGGTATTTTTGTGGCCGGCCTGCATACCTTGCACCCAGAATGACTGGATCAGGCCCTGATTGGGCTCCGCTCCTGGACGGTTAAACCCAAAAAACGGGCCTGATGCAATGTCCAGATACAGTTGGGAGCGATTGTCCAGAGAAGCTTCGCGAAGGCCATCGAACACGTCGATAGGCAAACCATCTGGGTTGTCATCGGTTTGCAGCATCAACGGGGGTACCGCCGATACCAGAACGGCTTTTGCAACGCGATCCGTGCCGTGGCGACCAATGTAACGAGCCACTTCTCCGCCGCCCGTAGAAAAACCGACGAGCGTCACATCGTCCAGGTCGAGGGTATTGATCACCGTAGCGAGATCGTCAGCATAATGATCCATGTCATTGCCATCCCAGGGTTGGCTGGAACGTCCGTGGCCACGGCGGTCATGAGCTATCACCCGGTAACCTTCGGAAGCCAGGAATATCATTTGTGATTCCCAGCTATCGGAGCTAAGCGGCCAACCATGACTGAAGGTAATGACAGGCCCGGTTCTGGGTCCCCAGTCTTTGTAATACAGTTCCACGCCATCAGCCGTGGTGATCGTGCTTGCACTTTGGTCAACACTGATGCCTTTTGGGGCATCCGCAGCTTGGGCGCCTGCGCCGAGTTGAAGGCCAATGGCCAGCATTGCCGTGGTCAGTTTTCCGTTGGATTTCTTCATGGTGTCGTTTTCCTGATTATGGGTTTGAGCCGCGTTGTTGCTCATTTGGCGTTTGCCGGACTAGCGTCATCCGGTAATAGCTATTCTGCGCGCATAAATAGTACGATTGTTTATCCTTGGTCTCGAAAACTTAACTGAGCGTATTAAATGGTCGATAGATTGGGAGCTTTGGTAGAGCGTTTTTCCGTGACGGCCCGGGTGTTCCACGCCGGAGCCCTATGCGGCATCAACACATTGGAATCCGACGGGATGTCTGGCCAGCTGCACTTGGTGCGGCGTGGAACCGTTAAGGTGATACACAGCGATGGTTCTTTAACCATCACGCAGCCCAGTTTGTTGCTTTATGCCCGGCCGGTGACGCATCGTTTCGTGACCGACCCCGAGCACGGGGCTGACATGGCTTGTGCGAGCCTGCTTTTCGAGGGAGGCGAGCAAAATCCGATTGCGGCGAGTTTGCCGAATGTCGTGTGTTTGCCGCTGGCTGCCATTGCCGGTGCGTCGCAGGTTCTGGACCTACTGTTTGACGAAGCATTTACTCAGCGTTGCGGCCGTGTTGCTGTGGTCAACCGTCTGTTTGAGGTGGTGATGATTCAGATACTGCGTGAGTTGATGGAGAGCAACCATGTGAAGGCGGGCATGCTGGCAGGACTCTCCCATCCACGCCTGCGCAACGCGCTTGTCGCCATACATGAAGAGCCGACGAAAACGTGGTCGCTGGAAAAGTTGGCTGGGCTGGCAGGCATGTCTCGCAGTGTGTTTGCCACCACCTTCCGGGAGGTCGTCGGCGATACGCCGGGCAAATATTTGCAAGGGTGGCGTATCAGGCTGGCGCAGGAGGCAATGAAGCGCGGTCGGCCGATCAAGATTATTGCCGGTGAAGTAGGATATGGAAGCGAGGTTGCATTATCGCGCGCCTTTAAGGCCTACACTGGGATGTCACCAAGACAATGGCGCGAAGCACAAGTGGCAACTCTGTAAGTAACTTCGAAGTTGGCGGTATTGAGGTTTCCCAGGCGCTTCTCAATGCGGCACGGCTAGGCCTTCAATCCTTTCAGGCGGAAGCAGCGTCAACAAGGCCTTCATCTCACGCACCTCCTCTCCAGGTGGACGCCCGAAGAAGCGCTTGAACTCACGGCTGAACTGCGAAGGGCTTTCGTAGCCCACCCGCATGGCGGCGGCCGCTGCTGGCAAGCCATCCCGTATCATCATCATACGAGCATGGTGCAACCGGGTGGACTTGATGTACTGCAGAGGGCTGCTTTGCGTCACCGCCTTGAAGTGCACATGAAATACTGATGTGCTCATACCGACTTCATTGGCCAGCCGACTAACCTCCAGAGGCTCTGCGAAATCGGCGTGAATACGGTTTAGCGCCTTGGCGATTCTTCCGAACTGGCCTTGTTGTGCCAAGGCCGTTCGTACTGCCCCACCCTGTTCATCAACCAAAACCCTGTAGCAGATCTCGCGAACGATGCTGGGCGCCAAGACCTGTGCCTCCTCGGGAGAGCGAAGCGCCTCAAGCAGCCTGACAGTTGCATTCGCCATATTCATCTTGAGAGGTGTTGAGAACATACACTGGGGCGAGTTGCTGGAACGGGACTCCCCGTGCGCCACCATGCTGACCAGTTCTGCCACCGTCGCCATGTTGAGTCGAATTGAAACCGCCAACAGAGGGTCATCAGGAGTGGCTTCCGTCTCTGAGATAAAGGGCAGCGGCACGGACAGCACGAGGTAATGCATTGCGTCGTAAACGTAGACTTCGTTGCCCAGATACCCTCGTTTACGCCCTTGGCATACGATGACGATGCTTGGTTCATAGAGGACTGGAGTCAGCTTCAGTGGACGGTTTGATCGCATGAAGCGAACGCCCTCCAGCAATGACTGGGTGTAACCCTCGCCAGGTGCCAGCGAATACAACAATTCGACCATCCGTTCTTGCGCAGCGGAATTCGTTTGTCCCAGCATTTTGAGGTTCTCCGTCGTCCTACCGAATCGGCAAAGGTATAGGCAACGATCGTTCACGAAAGCCTTTCTAAAAGCAATCCTCTCAATAGAATCAGGCAAGCATTTCAGAGAAACGTGAATATCGACATCTCCGCCCTCTCCCTATGATTTTAGTACGCGCCCTTGGAACAACTCATTGATCGTTACTCAGCCCGTAAACCAAGCGCGCCCCCAAAACACCCATACGGAGATTCTTTTATGAGCAAAGTTATTCTTCTAACTGGTGCCAGCAGTGGTATTGGCGAGGCCACAGCAAGAGTTCTGTCAAAACAAGGTCATCGGCTGGTTATTGGCGCTCGACGTACTGAGCGGCTCGCGGCGTTGGCCGATGATTTGCGCTCTGAGGGCGGCAACGTGGAGTATCGTGCGGTGGACGTTACACGGGGCGAAGACCTCCAAGCCTTCGCCGATGCGGCGCTGACGCTTTATGGTCGCATCGACGTTATCATCAACAATGCTGGTGTCATGCCGCTCTCGCCGCTGGCTTCGCTCAAGGTTGACGAATGGGACCGCATGATCGACGTCAACATCCGCGGCGTGCTTCACGGGATCGCAGCCGTACTTCCTACCATGCAGGCTCAGCGCAGCGGTCAGGTTATCAACATCTCCTCAATAGGGGGGCTCTACGTTGTGCCAACCGCCGCGGTTTATTGCGCAACCAAATATGCAGTGCGCGCCATTTCTGACGGCTTACGCCAGGAACACAACAACCTCCGTGTTACCTGTGTTTACCCTGGCGTAGTCGAATCGGAATTGGCCAATACCATTACTCATGCCGGCACTGCCGAAGCGATGAGGAGTTTCCGCGAAATTGCTCTGAAACCTGACGCCATAGCAAAGGCCATCGCCCATGTCATCGACCAGCCAGACGATGTGGATACAAGCGATATTGTCGTTCGCCCGACCGCAAGCCCGGCATAAACTTAACATTCAAGAGATGGTGAGTAATTAGTGGTTTTTGGGTGGCACAGAACCTAACGGATCCAGGTTCTGTGCGCTTTTATTGCAAGATCATCACGCTATTCTCTTTCGCTATTTCCCTCAATCACACCAAGACTGACCATAATGCGAAAAGCAGACTCCACTCGCGCTTCGTTAGGATAGTTTTTGTTCGCCAACATCACTATTCCGGTCTGCTTACCGGGAACCATTGCGACATATGCGCCGAACCCGTTAGTCGAACCAGTCTTGTTGACCCAAACATCATCTCTGGGCTCCATAGGAGGCGTGATAGCCTCAGCAAAATTCGGTTCCAGAATCATGTCGTAGCCATTACCAGAAAGCAGCGTTTGGAGCTTCACTGGCAGTGTGTACTCTTCCCAGACCAAACCTTGGGTCATTTCACCAACCTGATAGTGTCCTCTCTGGGTGGCATAAATCGACGCTTGAAGCGTTTCGTCAAGCTCTAGAAGCCCTAGATTAGCCTGAACAAACGTTGCTAAATCATTTGCGGTGGTTTTGATGCCGTAGGCCTGATCATCGAGCATGCCAGGCGAAACACGTGCCGACTGACCTTCTCTATCTTCGCCCATTGCATAGTGGTCTCTTTGAGCGTCAGGTACTTCATACCAGGTTCGGGACATTCCCAAAGGCTCGAAAACTTCGGAATGCATCACTGATACAAAGTCGTCATTAAAACTTGCTGCCGTGGCAAGTCCTAGAAGACCGATGCTGAGGTTCGAATAGGTTCGGCTTTCTCCAATGGCCTCGGTTGGTTGCCACTCTCGATACCAATTCATGAGTGATGCATGATTGGTGATGTCCTCGGGCACGAACAACGGTAGGCCTCCCCCTGTATAGGTGGCGAGATTCTCCCCGGTTATATCATCGAAAGCGGTTCCATGTAGCCCATGAAGAGCGCTGCTTACTGGAGCCTTGAGATCGAACTTACCTCGTGAGTCGGCAATTGACGCCAAAGTGGCCGTAAATGGTTTGCTGAGCGAACCAATCTCAAACAAGGTTTTGTCGTTGACGAGAGAACCATTGATACGGGCGTCCATCCCATAGTTGAGAATCGATGTTCCACCTGGGCGAATGATTGCTACCGCCATTCCGGAAATATTGTGTTTATCCATCAGGGACTCGATTTCCAGATCGACTTGGCTTTTCAAATCCTGGCCTGCTGCCTGAGCAAACGACAAATGTGATCCAAGTAATAGTCCCATCAACAATTGAGCAGAAGGCTTTCTCATGTTTCCCTTAATTCGCAGTTAATTTTTGCAATTAAATAGGCTCCAAATATAGCGCGATGCTTCCCTGCACTCACGCTAACAATTTTTAATCAAACCACTGAAAAAAATGAAAAAAGTTCTAGCAAAGAGAAAAATCTAACGAAATTTCTAATCGGGAATTCGTACGATCAATTCCATTTCGACTTGAAGCTCGGGCGCTGCCAGGGCCTGAACTCCAATACCCGTCACACACGGCTGTGCGCCATCAAATGTTTCTAAAAATGCAGGCATAAGCTCCTCTAACCTTTCACTTGTCAGATTAGTGACATAAATGCGCGCCATTACAACATGCTCAGGTTTGGCATGGACGGCATTTAACGCCGAGCGTGCATTTATCGACACTAATTTCATTTGTTCCGCTAAATTATCTGGAACAGCCTCGCCACTAGGTTGCCAAGCTACTTGACCGGAGACAAAAGCCATGCGGCCGGGCTCGACTATTGAGATTTGGGAGTAGCCCATCCCTCCAGCATTCGGCAATGTTGAGGGGTTAAGGCGAACGATTGCGTCTGACATGATCTTTCCTCTTTCTTCAATAAAGATAATTTCCCGAAGCTCTTAGGGAAACTTCACGACTCACTCTTGAGTACTCATATTCGACAACAGACAATGTACAGACAATTCTGTCGAAGCGGATTCGCCAATGAGACGACTGTCAATCGCTACACCCAGTAGTCCCAGCTCAAACCTTGACTTGGGCACGCTTCGGATTTTCGTCGCAATCGTCGAGACAGGGAGTTTTGTTTCTGGAGGGAAAAGTCTGGGTTTAACACGCTCCGCAGCGGGCAAAGCTATGGCACGGCTTGAGGCTCATCTTGGCACCCGCCTGCTACACAGAACCACAAGAACGGTTTCACTGACAGTGGATGGTGAGCGCTTTTATCAACGGTGTGTTCAGATTTTACAGGACCTGGAGGAAGCTGAAGCCGACATTCGTCAGGACTTGCCTCAGCCTACAGGTACCCTGCGCATATCAGTTACCGAAGCTTACGGCCGGATAGTGGTTCTACCTTTCCTAAAGAGATTCCTGGAGACGTGGTCCGAACTCGACGTGGAGGTCAACCTTACTGACAGAATCGTCGACTTGGTTGAGGAAGGGTTTGACTTGAGCATCCGCATAGGCGACATCCCAACAAATTCCCAACTCATAGCACGCAACGTTGAATATGCGCGACCCTACTTATATGCGGCGCCATCGTACATCAATTCGTTTGGCTCGTTGACAGAACCGTCGGATCTCGGGAATCACCAAAGGCTTATTTACGGGCTGGGCATTCATTCCACAGGTTGGAATCTGGTCACCTCGTCCGGATCGGAGGTCTTTATCGATGGCGGTAGAAAATTGCGCTTCGATAGCGGAGAGGCAATTCGAGAGAGTGCGCTTCACGGCATGGGAGTGGCCTATCTTCCTTCTTTTTTGGTCAACGATGATGTTGAATCTGGACGTTTAGTCAGGCTTTTGCCGAATTACGGAGGTAAAAGACTGCCCATACAGGTGGTCTATGTGAGTCGTAATCACCTGGCGCAAAAAATACGTTTATTTATTGATGGTTTAGTTAAGCACCGTCAAGAGAGTTGCCCCTAGCCCACGATTGATTCAATTCAAGTTGAAGAAGTCAGCACAAAGTGCAAGAGTAGATTGAGCGCAGGCAGTTCAGTCTAAAGACTAGTTATAGACGCTCTTCGGCTCTGAGCGTCAGTACTTCGTAGCCGTCTGAGGTAACGGCCACCGTATGTTCCCACTGCGCAGATAGCTTCTTATCACTGGTGACAACGGTCCACCCATCGTTTTTCAACTTAACCTTGGCCTTTCCCTGGTTAATCATGGGCTCTATCGTAAAAACCATCCCTTCCTGAAGCTCCAGACCTTTACCGGGCTGGCCATAGTGCAGTACCTGTGGCTCCTCATGCATTTCTCGTCCAATACCGTGCCCACAATATTCGCGCACAACAGAATACCCGTTTTTCTGAGCGTGGCTTTGGATGGCATGACCAATATCACCCAGGGTCGCACCGGGCCTTACGCGCCGTATTCCCTCCCACATTGCTTCATAGGTTTTATCGACCAAACGCTTGGCCACAGGGCTTACGCTACCGATCATGTACATCTTGCTGGAGTCAGCGATAAACCCGCCCTGCTCCAAAGTGATATCTACGTTGATAATATCGCCGGATTTTAGCTTCTGAGTGGTCGAAGGGACGCCGTGACAAACAACGCGATTGACAGAACTGTTTAAAACATACTCGTAACCATACTGACCTTTACTCGCTGGTCGAGCGTTCAACTGATCGGTGATAAACCTCTCCGCAAGGTCGTTAATCTCCATCGTGGACACACCGACCTCGATAAAGCCGTCAAGGTACTGAAATACCGTTGCCAGAAGCCGACCAGACTCGCGCATCACATCCAATTCTTCAGCGCTTTTCAGTATTACACTAGCCACAAACGGTCTTCCTTGTGTCTACTTCAGCCAACTTCATCTGCTCGCGCATGATTTCAGTAAAAGACATCGTCGGATTCGCCTCAGCGAGCATACCAATCTTTATCCAATACTCGGCCTGCGCATTGATAGAACGGACCATTACCGAGCTAGCCTTGCGGATCTCCCCATGTAGTTTGTCGTCAATCTTTACAATTCCCATAGCAAACCCGTGATATACGATGTGTATATGGATCATATATTCCAGGTTCCAAGCTAGCAATAGGAACCGTGAGAAATCTCATCCTTTTGCTACCGCCAGCCTTCTCTGATGTGGCCTTCAGCCGTGTATACCGTATGCAATAATGTGCGCAAGCACATGTGCCGTAATGGCAGCCTCCAACCCATAACGCCAGAAGAGAATGCCGGCAACCAGACCGAAAAGTGCGTTACCAAGGGTGATGTAAGCAACGATTGTCAGGGGCACGCCACCCACAGCGGCAACAACGGAAGGAACGTGGGATACTCCGAACAGCAATGCACTTATCCCGATCCCCAGCCAAACTACGGTGCCAGATGGAGCAGCTTTTCCTCGTTGCAGAACGCGCCAGCCTAACCAGACAAGGGTCGTCATCAGCCCCCACCGGACAAGCACTTCCTCTGTTATACCACCGTAGAGAACACGTGCCGCCAATGGGATTGAATCCGTCTCCTGCAAGACAGCCAGTTCTTTGGGCGAGAATTCGTAGAACCCGACAATGACTGCTGCGCCTAAAATGCCACCGATAACCCCCGGAAGCAGCTGGGGGGCAATTGCGGGCAAGAAGTCGCCACGTTTGGCCAGTGCTGTCAGAACAGGAGCGCGGAAGCCTACTTTCGCACTCAGGAATGTTCCCAGCCCAGCTGCCAGAGCAACCAATACGATGCTTTGAGCCGCGGTGGCAATCTGCAATGTCTGAAGGGGAACCGAGAGATTATCAGTATCGATCAGAATTGGTAGAGCCAACCACGATATGGCTATAGGCCCGGGGATGGCTACCAAAGCCACCAGGAATGCGAGTCTCCAGTTCATTATCAATTCCTCAATTTGATTGGGTGGCAGAATACCAGAGGTACTCTCGGGCGTGACCCTGACCCGGTCGACGAATTTAGTACTTTGTGTGGAATTGCGAACTGGCTGGCTATTCTAGAAACTACTTTAAGTTTGTTTAGCACTTTGTGTGGGTTTTGGCGGGTAAGTCACTGATATACGGTGGCGGAAGTTTAATGCTTTGTGTGGTCGTCCAATAACCACCAATAGAGATATTGATGAGTTTTTTCCAAAGCTTGTCATGGTTGCTCCGCTATTCGACCACTTCCCACTCAGAATCAGCGTTCAGGCAGAGAGTTACATCTTCACTAGTACTCTCGCTTTGTTCCAGCCTGATCACAAAATCCAGGACCAGACATTCCTGATCATTGATGGATGTTCTCTTATTGAGAGTGACGGCGCCCTCACTACCGCTTCGCGGATTTGCCCAGCCAAGGGTTTTACCGAGCTGGTTTTTAAGGGCTAGTTCGTTGATCCGCTGAACGATCAATGTTTCATCCATTGGGGTCAGACCTTGAACGTCTTTGGAACCCAGCGAGAAAATGGACCTCCCAATATTGCCAACGATGTTAAAGGGTGTCTTCAAAATTCCCCTGAAAATGCCGGTTACGGCCCCTTCGCCGGTGTTTTGACCGATCTCGTACATGTTATCGACGATTCTCTCAGCTTGATCCAATAGAGGGGGCAAAGCTTCACGGGTAGTAACTACCTCATTTATAGCCCTGCTTGCCACAGTTCGCGTGGAGCGCACTTCCTCCAGGACAGCCGGAACCTGCTGCTGTAGTCCCTTCACTTCTTTGAGTATCGGAGGAACCATTTGTCGCACATGCTTTACCTCACTCAGGGTCGGGGGAATTTGCTCACGCACTCGAGCAACCTCGTCCAAGATAGACGGGATCAGCGCCCTCACCTGCCTGACTTCCTCCAGAATAAATGGGATCTGCTCCCGTACTTTTCCTACCTCGTCCAGAATGGTGGGTACTTCGTTTCTTGTCTGGCGGATCTCCTCTATAACCGGTTGGATCTTTTGCTGAGCGGCGTCAACGCTCCTGATCAATTCCGGCAATTGCCGGGTCATGCGCGTTAACTCAACGCCGAAGTAAACAATCGCCCCGGAGAGGCAGAAATAGCTCAAGGCCAGTAAGTAAGTCGCGTTGCTTCGATCTTTTATAGTCATTCTGCACCACTCAAACTCAACGCCAAATTTTGATCCAAGATCCTACCGACAATGGCCCGCGTATTATCGTGCGCGTCAATTGTCGCTGCCTGAAGTCTCGGCCTTGTCAGTTTCAGCCAGCACCCCGGTAATACGGGCTGCTGAAGTATTCGTAAAGAATGATCAGCCTCCCATGTTGGGATTGAGCCCGTCAGAGAGTGAACGACGATAGCAGCGTATCGCTGGCAGCAGTCCAGCCAGCAAGCCGGCCGCGAGTAGCCCTGTAAACAGCGGCAAGAAGGTTCTCCCGGAGAATGCAGTGGACAGACTCAATCCATATTGCTGGACCAGCGTGCTTTCGAGTGCCGATAAGGTTAACGTCGCAAAAAATATCCCCACCACCAAGCCGCCAAGGGTGAGTAGAAAGGCTTCACCCACGATCAGCAGAAATATGTGCCGAGGCCTCGCACCGACAGCGCGCAACACGGCCATTTCGTGACGGCGCTCTTCCAGGCCACTCCAAAGTACGGTCAGCATCCCCGCCAGCACCACAGTGATCACACACCATGACATGCCCCGTAGTACATTCTCAGCCACACCAACAATCTGCCAAAGCTCCAGCAGTGCTGGGCCCGGCATGACAGCGCTGAGGGGCTCAGCTGGCCAGTTGCCGAGTCGCGCCTGCATAAACAGTGCGGCCGCGCGCTGATCCAGGGCCACCAGCATCGCCGAGATCCGTTCCGGAGCTTCAACCACCAGGCGGGCCTCTTCGGCACTGAGCCTGTCAAATGCCTCAGGGGGGCGTCCATCCTCCCAGTCGGCGTGCATCGCTTGGATGCCAGCCAGGCTGACATGGACCGTACGATCAATCGCCGTGCCGGTGCGTTGCAGTATGCCGACAATTTGAAACGGTTTGTCCTCATGGCCGTGCGCCGCATACATCGAAGCTTTTAGACCATGCTCAAGAACAATCTGTTGGTTCAGTTGGTAACCAAGCTTTTCAGCGACCTCAGCACCTATCACAGCATCGAAGACATCAGTGAAAGGATTTCCCGCAGCAAAGGCCAGAGGCTGTGACCGTCCATAGCGAAAATATTTGAAATAGTCCGGCTCAGTACCCATTACCGGGTACCCATGGTGAGAGTCGCCGAAACTAAGGGGTAGTGCCCAGGTCACTCCGGGAAGACCTGCTATCTGGCGGTAAGAATCAAAGGTCATACCTTTTCCCGGCGTTCCGGTACGAAATACAACCCCCATTAATAACTCAACCGAGCCGCCGCGGGGCCCCACAATCAGGTCAACTCCGGAGACGCTACGCGTGAAGGATTCACGGGCCTCGGTCCGGATTTGTTCGACGACGATCAGCATGGCAGAACCCAGACCGATACAGGCAACCGTCAGCAACGCGACGAAGCGCCGCGAACCGAGACTGCTCCAGGCCAGGGTTAGCAGAGACCGCATCAGCATAGGCCTCCCTCCAATGTCAGGTGACGCTCGAAATGCGGGCGCAGGTTGGTATCGTGGCTGACGAGTACGATCGCTGTATTGGCGCTGCGCGCCTCCGAGAAAAGCACTTCCAGAAAAGAGTCACGATTGTCGGCATCAAGGGCCGAGGTGGGTTCATCAGCGAGCACCAGCGATGGCCTTCCGATCAGCGCCCGTGCGGCGGCAACCCGCTGTTGCTGGCCGACGCTCAAGCGCGCCGCGCGCCGCAACTGGACGTCCCTGGCACCGAGCCCGAGGGCAGCGAGCAGGCGCCGCGCTTCATCAACCAGCGTACCGCCGTTCTCAGCCTCCTTGCGCCGCCTTATCGAAAATTGGCACGGCAGCAAGACGTTGTCGAGAACGCTTAAATAGGGGACAAGGTTGAATTGCTGAAAGATAAAACCAACATGATCAGCCCTGCTTAGGTCGCGCTGGGCAGCGTTGAGCGACGCCCAGCTCTGACCGAGAATTCGGACGTCTCCCCGCTGCGGTAGCAGCACCCCGCCCAGCAACTGCAGCAAGGTACTCTTGCCTGAACCACTCGGTCCTTGAAGCAACCAATGTTCACCTGACTTGACGTTCAAGTCTGTGATACCAATCTGGAACGCAGAAGCTGGCCAGGCAAAACTCATATTTTGAACAGCAAGAATAGGCGTCAACTGCGACTCATACAACGATGCAACTTCGACCTTCGCAGTATGTGCTGCGGGCGAACCTTCAAGATCCTGCTCAGGTGCGGTCTGGACCTGTTCGGGCATCAAACTATCTCCCTGCTATTTGCTATAAAGCTCAATAGCGCCGGCCTCCAGCGTGTAGCTGCGCGGAATATCTGCGTGGCCATCAATCAAATAAAGTTTCGTTGTGCCAATCTGTGTGCTCATTTTTCCCTGTACCCACACCGGCGTGAATTGGCCATCGACCTCAATCCCCTGCGCAAACTTCACCAGTACGATCTGATTGGCTGGTGGTACCGGCTCATGAATGCAGGCACCGACGTAGGGAACGAGCAGGAATTCCGTTATTTTCAGCCCGTCCATCTCGAGTGGCAGGACATAGCCGGCGAGCCGTACCTGCTGTTCGTTCAGGGTTTCGTTGACCGCTTCCATCGCGTGCTTTCGCTTGGCGGCAATCTCTCCGCGCAAAGCGAGTAAACCATCAATATCGATATTGTCCTTCTCAAGCCGCTTTAAAGCGTTATTGAGCCTTTCAGTTTGCTCTGGTGTATTGTCCACGCCGACCGACTGTAGCTGCCTTGTTCTGGAGACCACCACCAGGTCGAGTTTCTGCTCAGGGGTCAGCTCGAGGAAGGGATCGTTATATACCTCAACTTGCGGGACAAGATCTCTCCACGTTATCTGTTGCGCCTTTTCAGTGGTGGCAGCCAAGGCACTGCCGGCGAGCCAGATGAACAGAATGGAAAAAACCAGCATATTGAGTGCCGGCCAGCTGCCAAAAGTGCTTCTTTTTCGAGTCTTACCTGTCACCATTAACTTCCTTAGTAACGACGGCTTGCTCGGGCGCACCCAGATTACCATTACCGCCCAAATCTTCCCGTCGGTCGACGGCGACGGTGTTTGCGTATAGGGTCCAGCCGCTGAACATGCGCGCCTCTCCATCGAGGATGTATATGGTGGCATCGCTTTCTTCGCTTCGGAGCAGGCCTGAGACCTGAACCGGCACATAGAGGGACTGGCCCTTGGGGTCGTCCAGCAATCTCACCCGCACGAGCTGGTTCGGTGGAGGGGGTGGAAGATGACTGCACATACCCACCTGAGGGACCAGATAACCGAAATAGCTGCCATCGGGGGCCTGCGGCGCGGGGATCAGATAGCCCGATAGCGCAACTTTGGCGCCGTCCAGCACAGGGTTTGTAGCCATGCGCGCGGTTTGCCGCTTTCTGGCGACCTCCCAACGCTGGGTTAAAAGCGCATCGACGTCATGACCGTTGATCTCCAGCATGTCCTTCGCCGCTTTGCGTCGGTCTATGAGCCGGGCGCGCTCTTCTTTGGCAAGATCATTTTGCGAGAGCTTCTGATCCAGCTCGACCAGAAGCTTCAACTCATTCAGCAAACGGAACCCCATGTCTCTGTAGGGGTCGTCGAAAACGACGGCCAGAGGGTCCACAAGGTCTGAAAACCCGATTTCCTCGGGTTCTGCAGACGCCTGGGTGGCGACCAAAATGGCCGCCACGAAGACAGAGGTCAAAAAACGCATGTTCCCGCCTCCTTGCTCAGGTTTCTCACCGTCAGTTTTCGACTTTCTGGGGAAAGGCACCCGTGAAGCCAGATGGCATACCGGTGGAGAAGGTCTTGTTCCACCCTTCTAGCGATATCGGTTCGAAGCGGGGTTTGGCTTCGGGTTCAAACCGGATCGGCTGACCGGGGAAGACAGAAAGCAGCTCATCGTCGCGCACAACGATCTGACCGTTGACGATCACGGCTTTCATGCCCGTCGAAGGAATAGCGCCCTGTTCGTAGGTTGAATTGTCCGTGAAGGTTTCGGGGTCAAAGACCACGATATCGGCAACCATACCAGTCTGGATGCGGCCGCGCTCTTGCATGAACGTCAGGCCGGTATCGCCCAGATGCTTGGCCGCAGTGTAGCTCATGATCGACATCAGCTGCATCATCGGGATGTTGTTTTCCCGACCAAGTCGTATCGTTTTGCCTCGGGCACCAGCCGTGCGCGGATGGGTGCCGCCCAGTTTTTCCATCGGGTAATCCCACGGGGCGTCGTACGGCGTGGCAGCAACCGCATCACTGGCCATGGTCACGCCCTTGAGCGTCAGCCACTTAGCCTCGTTTTCTACGGGCTGCTTGAATATGACGATCGGTCTGGTCGGTTCGGATGCGATGGTGGCATTGTAGGTCTCCAGGGTATAGTACTCACCCGTGACCGGATCCAGCATAGTATCTTCATAGCGCCTGCCGAATACGTCGATCCAGCTCTCAGGCGCCAGGAACGAAGCATTGATCGTGGTGGAACCCGCAGCGTAGGGATAGACTTCACCCCAGATGTTGTGGCCCTGTTCCTGAAGCTCGATAATCATCTGGTGTGCGAGCCGCCAGCCGTCATTGTTGAAGTGCAGGACGATCGCCGGGGCGCCAAGCGCCACGGCGTTGGCAATGAGTTCCTGCGCGCCGTTGTTCTCAGTCGTGTCGGTGCCGAGCGTATAGCGGGTATGGGCACCGGTCGGGCGGCCATAGCGTGCCCCGACTTTCTGCACCTCGAACATCTCACGTGATGAGACTCCCTCTCTCATGTAGCCTACGGTGCTGCCGATGCCGGGTGCGCCAGCCTGCAGCCCCTTATCAATCTCCTCGAGAATCGCGTTGCCCTGTTCCAGGGTCGGGCGCGTCGCGCTCCAGCCAGTTTTCGCCCGGGTTGTTAAAGCGGCTACGGGGCCATTTATCAGGTAATCGGCGCCGTCTGACCCGTCGATCACCATCGCGCGGGCAAACTCGTGGCTGACCGCACAGCCGTAGTTGGCCTGGGTCACACCTTCGCGCGCCTTGTACCATTCCGCCATATAGGACCCTGCACAGCCCATCTCGAAATCCATGCTGCTGGTCAACCCATCGCGCAACCCGAGGGAATAGCCGATCGGCATTTGAAAGTGGAAGTGCGTGTCGATGAAGCCCGGCGCGACGATGTGGCCGGTGGCATCCACGCTCTCGGTCCCCGTTAGTGCATTCTGGCTTATCGCGACAATACGACCGTCCTTGATGCCGACATTGGCAATGTCGTCAAACAGTGTTTCAGGGTCGATGACCCGGCCGTTGTTGATCACCAGATCGTAATCGACGGCCAATGCCGGCATGGCCATAACAAGCGAGGACACCAATGTGCTTAAAAGAATTTTTTTCCGTTTCATTGCGATTTCCCTTTTTTTGTTTCTACATTTCCCAAATTAGATTTCAAACACATTCTTAACGACACAAAGGCTATTTACTTTGTGGCGTTAAATAATAAAGGTCGTATAAAGACCGGCTTATTTCTGCAATGGCTCGATCCTGGTCAGCTGTGGAAGTTGTACTACTATTGGTGAATACCGCAATCGCAAAACGACGACCATCGGGTAGAGTAATGAAGCCCACGTCATTAGCAACACCGCCAATAGTTCCTGTTTTGTGGGCGACTGGCGCTCCTTTTGGAAGAAGACCTTTTAGCCTTCCTGCACCTGTACGTGTGCGCGACATAACTCCCAGCAAAAACTTGCTGCTCTCTGCGCTCATTGCCGTACCAGCATCGATAGCGAGAAGCAATTGCAACATGGCTTTGGGCGTTGAGTGGTCGCGTGGGTCCTTTTCGAACGCCATGTTTGGCTGAGTCATCTTTAATAAGAGTGAGGGGTCATCAGCAACAGCTTTTGTCACGACGGGAAAATAGGCCTTGTCGGGCAAACCATAGAAATCTCTTAAGATTTCGGAAGTAGACCGATCAACTCGTTGATCTGTAATACCAAGACTGCGCAATTTCTTAGTTACTGCTTCTGGACCTCCCGCTAGCTCTAAACTGAAGTCCGTCGCTGTGTTGTCGCTTTCTGTTATCATCACTTCTATCAAGTTGGCCACAGAAAACTGTACACCGGGATGAACGTAGGTCTCTGCGATCGCATTGGTGCCTACGACCATCTCTTCTTGTGGAAGATCAATTAAATCAGAAAGTTTGATCTGGCCCTGATCAACGCGGTCTAGCAAGGCGACTGCAATTGCCACTTTATAGGTACTCGCCATAACAAACGATTCATCGCCGTTTACGGTGACACTCACCCCGGAGCCAATTTCCTGTGCAGCCACACCAAGGCGGCCAACCAGCCCCTCCGAAAGTTTCTCAAGTTTCTGAGGAACATCTTTAACATTGTGTTCCTCCGAAAATGCCGGTTGAACTGCAAAGAATAACGAAGCTATTACAATAAGAAATGTTGCTATGTTTCGTTTCATGGGACTTCTCCTTTGAATCATTCCGTTTATATCCTTCTTGCATAAGCGTGGCCATCATCTGGGTAAAACCATGAAATCTATTCCTCAAGACGGAAGATCCGGTGCTGCATGCTAAGGAACGCCGGCTTTCCAGACTCGTCACGCAGCAACTCACCAACCGTTCCTTGATAGGGACCATCTGTCATGATAACCATGTCTTCACCCGCGCTACTCATCGAAATGGGTGGAGGGTTCTCATAGATTTGGAGGTCTCCCAATGGTTTGAATAAGCGCTCAGCCATGAGCTGGTCGTTGTCAAAATAGATTCTGTAGTCTTCATTATCCCCTAACCAAAGACCTTCGAAAGGTTCAAGGGAACTACGATCCGCAGGGATTGCAACCAAGGGTATTTTCTCAATATCCAAATACTTTTTGAGAGCCAGTGCGATTACCGCATCGTACACCTCAATGCCACGGTCGCTGTTCGTAAGAACAACGATCCCGAATTTCTTATCCGGTGCAAACAGCATCTTGGCGGTAGCCCCTGCCGACCGACCGGCATGAGAAACGGTTCGCACACCGCCGATATCCTCAACGAACCACGTAACGCCGGTGTATTCACTCAGCTCGCCTTCGACCAGGGGACTGTGCGCCATATCCAGCAACTTTCGAGACAACAGTTGACTGCCGTCCTTGTCCTTACCATCAAACTGAAATTGGAGCCACTTCATCATATCGCTGACATTACTGAGTATGGCTCCGGCCGGATAGACGCTGCGCGGAAAAGGCGCAAAGCTGACCTGAGGTTCGGACGTCCCGTCGATTACTCCGGCATGGCCAACAGCAAAGCGGTCTGCCATTAGTTCCGCCATGAAGAAGGAGGTGTGGGTCATGCCCAGGGGCAGAAACAACTCGTTCTTAACTTGTTGTTCATAAGATTTTGCGCCGCTTACGACTTGAATGAGGCGTCCCGCAATGATGAAGTTGTTATTGTTGTAGGCCCAGACCTCGCCATAAGGTGTGCGTTGCGGTAGGAATCGAAAAGCCCGCACGGCCTTCTCCAGGGCATCTTCCCCCGAACTGGGATCCTCAAAGTAGTCGCCTTGCCAGCCAGTCCGGTGCTGGAAAAGGTCGATGACCTTCGCCTTTTCTGAAGCCTCTCTATCCAGGACCGAAAACTCCGGGAGATACTTCCGAACCGGGGTTTCGAGGTCGAGCTCTCCGCGTTCTGACATTTTAAGAACTACGGTGGACGTAAAAGACTTCGATATGGAGCCGATATAAAACACGGTGTCTTCAGTGACAGCCTGAGGGTCGTCAACATTGGTAATGCCGAGGCCGGCCATTTGGACCTTGCCATCGTGCATAATCCCAATGGCTATACCTGGCACTTTGATCTCGTCCATGAGTCGCTGAGCTTCGCTCCTGATTTCCTCAAACCGCGTGTCCATGTTGTTCTGGGCAGCTGCCGGTTGAACTGCAACAAATGACGAGGCTATTACAAAGATAAATAGCGCTATGTTTCGTTTCATGGGGCTTTTCTTTTGAAACATTGCGTTTATCTCATTTGAGTACCTGACTATATTTTTCATGATGTTTCCCAATCGCCATTTTTAAGATTTACAGTGTTCAATCCATTACGAACCAGTTACCTATTTAATATTGTTTTTGTAGATTTGGCCGTCCTTCATGATCAGGTCGATATTGGCGTCGTAGTCCTCAAGAATGCTGATATCATCCAGCGGATTACCAGCGATCAGAAGTAAATCGGCATAGGCGCCTTCGGTCAACACACCCAATGGGTGGGGGTACGGACTCCGGGGGCCAGACATCGAAAGCAATTCGGCATTACCGGAGGTCGCCTGACGCAGGATTTCTGCCGGTTCGAACCATTTTGTGCGCAGCGTGAATTCTTCGTTCTGGCGAGCCATCAGGGCAGGATCGCCAATGACGTCCGTTCCAAAAGCGACCTTTTTATAGCCTTTCTTCTTGATCAGCTTAAACATGTTGTCGAGCTCGGAAAGAGCCTGCGCGAAGCGCGCATTTACTTCCGGCGTCTGACCTGCCGGTGTATTTACGAAGACGAGCGCCTGAACGCTCATCCACACATCATTCTTGATGACAAAATCAAGGGTCTCTTCATCAATGAAAGTGGCGTGCTCTATGCATTTTACGCCGTTTTCGACAGCGAGCCTGATCCCGCGAGTGTTGTACACGTGGCTCATGACGTAGGTATTCCAGTTCTCAGCAGCCTGCACCACCGCTCTGACTTCTTCGGGCGTCATCTGAACCACATCGAGCGGATCATTCGGTGACGCGACGCCACCACCGGTGAATATCTTGAGCTGCGACGCCCCGCGGCGGAATTGCTCACGAGCGGCGGAGATCGCTTCATCGGGGCCATCCACTAGTGCGGACATTCCTTGGCGCTCAGCCCAGAAAGACTGGGTTTCCAACAGCTTTGGCGGATCGTTCGGCAGTCGGTAATCACCATGCCCGCCGGACTGCCCGATGCCTGCACCGGACACGTAGATCCTCGGGCCCGTTACCATACCTTCATCGATGGCGCGCCTGAGGGAGAACAGGTTACCCGCCGCATCACGCGCAGTCGTAAATCCGCGCATCAACATCTTTTCAGCTTCGTCAGCCGCCTTCAGGGCGTAGTAACTTTCGTCCAGCGCATTGAGTTCTGCGTAATTGACCTGAAGCATGATGTGCACGTGGGCGTCGATGAACCCCGGCGTCATGGTGCGCCCACCCCCGTCAATCACCGTCGCACCCTCGGCCTTAATCGGGTCGGTCGAGACGCTTTTGATCAGGTTGCCTTCGACGAGCACATTGGCGTTTTCGATCCGCTCAGGACTCACGCCATCAAAGACGTGCACATTCGTAAAAAGCGTACGCGCAGGATCGTCCTGCGCAATCGCGACAGAACAGAATCCAATGATGGCAACGACTGCTGTCAAAATTTTCACTTTTATCTCCTAATCATCTGAGATTTGACTGGGCTTTGATGACCTATCGGAAGATGTTCTTGTAGATTTTGCCGTCCTTCATGATCAGGGCGAGGTTCTTTTCAGGCTCATCGAAGAGGTGGAGGTTCTCGAGCGGATTGCCGTCGACCAGCAGGAGATCCGCGTAGGCACCTTCTTCGATCACTCCGAGTTTGCCCGGGTAGGGATTGCGCGGTCCGGACATGGCCAACAATTCCGCGTTGTTCGTCGTGGCCTGGTTGAGGATCTCCACGGGGGTGAACCAGCGGAGACGGAATGAGAGCTCCTTGGCCTGTTCCGCCTTGGCAGCAGGTGGACCCATCAGATCGCTTCCCAGGGCGATCTTCACCTTGTACTTTTTCGCCGCGGCAAACATGGTGTCCAAGCCATCTTTTGTGGCTTTCTGCTTGGCCTTCTGCTCCGGGTTCCAGTCGGCTGGTGCTTCGCCGAGGAAAAGTCCGGTCTGGGTGCTGAGGAAGGCACCTTTCTTGGCCAGCAGTTTCATCGTTGAGTCCGTCAGAAGATTGCCGTGCTCGATCGACATGGCGCCGGCCTCGAGCGCCAGCTTGACGGAGGCGTCCGTATAGGAGTGCACCGACAGATAGGTATTCCAGCGTTTGGCTTCGTCCGCCGCCGCCTTGATCTCGTCGAATGAATACTCGGTGATATCCAATGGATCACGCAGTCCGCTGACGGCGCCGCCGGTAAACATCTTCACGAAATTAGCACCCTTGCGCATCTGCATCCGCGCGGCGGTCAGCACCTCCGGGACGCCGTCCGCGAAGATGACCAACTGGACGCGTTCGACCTCAGTGAAATTCGAACCGCCCATCTGGCGAGGCTCGGTATTGAGCGTCCTGAAGTCCCCATGCCCAGAGGTCATGCTGATCGCGGCGCCGGAGCCCCAGATGCGCGGCCCCGGGAAGAGCCCCTCGTCAATGGCTCGTTTCGTACCGAAAACCTGCCCGGCAGTATCACGGATACTCGTGTACCCGCGCATCAGCATGGCTTTTGCCTCCACGAGCGCGAGAGCGGCCTGGTAATCAACTGGAGCATCGAACATGGCATAGGGGCTCGAGATGACCCAGGCAAGGTGGACGTGAGAGTCGATCAGCCCCGGAGTCATCGTGCGGCCTTTCGCGTCGATCATCGTCGCCACGGCAGGCGCTTCGATCGACTTGGCGATTTTCGCGATCTTGTTGCCCTCGACGAGCACGCTCATATCGGCGACGAGCTTGTCGCTGCCGTCGAAGATATTGACGTTGCTGATGAGCGTCAGTTTCGGCTCGGGCGACTCTACTGCTTGTGCGAAACCTGGCATACAGGCAATGACAACCAGTAAAGCGATTAAGAGATTTTTGCATTTCATTTCTTAACACCTTACGCTCGTATCGAGAGCCTTTTGTAAGGTTCTCGACCAGCTTAGTTAACAGTGTTCTTGTAGATTTCCCCATCCTTCATGATGATGACGAAGTTCTTTTCCGGGTCGGCGATCAAGTCGATGTTCTCGAGCGGATTGCCGTCGACCAGGAGCAGGTCGGCATACGCACCTTCCCGAACCACACCGTTGTCACCGGGGTAGGGATCGCGCGGCCCGGAACGCTTGAAGATCTCGTAGTTCTGGCTGGTCGCAATCTTCAGCACTTCCCAGGGCTCGTAATAGCGGGCGAGCTTGGCCAACTGCGCCCCCTGACGCTCGGCGCCCGCGGGATTGCCCTGAGTGTCAGTACCGAATCCGGAGAGCAGGTCGTATTTCTGCGCTAACGCGTAGGCAGTATCGGTTCCTGAGATCATCTCGTGGTACTTTTTATAAGCAAATGAATCTGGAGGGAATGGAACAGCATCCTCATCGTCATAGAAGGGCTGCAGGCAGATCGAAGTATTCATCTCCTGCATAAGTTTTGCTGTTTCCTCGTCAATCATCTGGCCGTGCTCGACATTCCGGACACCGCCGCGAATCGCATTCTGGATAGCCTTCGCGGTATAGGCGTGAACGGTCACATAGGTGCCCCAGTTCTCCGCGACTTCAACCGCTGCAGCGATTTCCTCGATGGTGTATTGCGATACGTCGAGTGGATCCGAGGGTGAGGCGACCCCTCCACCGCCCATGAGCTTAATAAAGGCCGCCCCATGCATCAGGCTCTCACGCACGCGCTGCATGACTTGCGCCTTGCCGTCTGCGATGGCGATCGAAGCCATCCCTTCCTGAGGGGTAAGATCCCGTGAATAGCTTCGAGGTATATCAATCGGGCTACGGAAATCGGCATGTCCAGATGTTTGGGAGATCATTGCACCCGCAGCGTAGATCCGAGGGCCAACAAACAGACCCTCGTCGATCGCCGCCTTTAAATCGAATACAGGGCCGCCCGGGTCTCTAACCGAGGTGAACCCTCGCAAAAGCGTCTTTTCCGCCCCATGGGCCGCCACCAGATTCAACTTGCCCAAACCCGCCTCAAACACGTCCGCACCCATATAGGCCGCCATGTTGTGCCAATGACAATCTGTGAGGCCAGGCATCAGGGTGCGCCCTTCACCGTTGATGACGTGACCGCCAGCCACAGCAACAGGCTCTGTGGAGACCGAGGTGATCTTGTTACCCGTCACGACGACGTTGGCATTTACAATCAGGGCTTCGTTAACGCCGTCAAAGACGTTGACGTTCGTGAACAGGATCGGCCCAGAAGCGTCCTGGGCAGCGGCCGGCAGGGGGACACTCGCGGCAAGCGCAAGCGCTGCGGTTAGGCTCTTGAATCTGGAACTTTTCATTTTTTTAGTCTCGATTGACGACGACAAAGTCGGGCTAAATCCTTAGGATACTCACTGGTTCGGGTCAAAAACTCTGGGCTCAATGTTAATCTGGTCTAAGCGTCCTTCAGCCAATACAGGGAAACGAATTGGTTTACCTGGAAAAACCTTTTGCACCACAGAATCTTTTACTACCACTACCCCATTAACCAATACATAGGGCATCCCGGTGGAAGGTATTGCGCCCATTCCAGGCTCATAGGTAGAGTTGTCTCTAACGGTATCTGGATTGAAAACTACAATGTCTGCATCCATACCTTCCTGAATACGTCCTTTGGTTTTAAAGTGAGGAATACCGCCCAACTCGTCAAAATATTTGGCGTGCAGGTAGCTCATCTTGGAAATGGCTTCCATTAAAGGCATGAGTTTTTCTTCGCGAACCATGCGAAGCACCTTGGCCCGGGTGCCTGCGCTGCGTGGATGGACTGACTTACCCTCATAGGGTGAATCCCAAGGGTAGTATTGGCCCTTTTCATCCTGGATAGCCATCCCGTCAGAGACAACAACGACTCCTGGCGCCGCCATCCATTTGCCGATGTCTTCCTCGGGATTGTTGTAAATCACAATCGCCCTGCCGGGATCATTCTTGCGCACATCCTCATACATCGCCTTGTCCCAACGGGTGCCATCAAGGTTCGAAACGTCCGAATAGGTGATCCCCATTTGAGCCATACTCGATTCCGAGAGAATATCGGTAGAAGCAATGGTAGAACCGGCTGCATAGGGGTACACCTCACCCCATACCTTGGCGCCTCTTTCTTCTCTTGCGGCGTTAATCAAAGGAATGGTGTATTCCCAGTCCATGACGGAGTTCAGGTGTACTGCCATAAAAGGCGCATCCAAAACCATGGCATTGGCCAGCATCTCCTGTATGCCTAATGCCCCCTCAGTGGGTGGACGAATACCTGCGAAGCGTACATGTCCATTTGAAATACGACCGTATTTTGCCGCCAACTCCTGATATTTATACAATTCGTACGAGGTGACACCTGTGGTCATATAACCGACAGGAATACCCACACCCAAGGCGCCCTGCCGAAGGCCTTCGTCGACATAGCTCATGATTTTGGTCATTTCTTCTTTGTTGGGTAAGGTTGATGACCAGCCCGGCTTGCGGCCTTCTGCCTGGGCCTTTTTGGCGGCACCAGGCACCACTGTCGTGAATAGCGTGCCCATTTCATTTCCACTAGCCGCTATCTCAGGACCGTCTAACACCGATACACGGGCAAGCGTTGCGAGCACGACCATGCCGTAGTTGGCCTGGGTTTTTCCCGCGTGATCCGCATACCATTTGGCAATATCACCGGCGCCTGCTTCAAAATCCATCTGAGTGGTCAAGCCATCACGTAAATTGACCTTGCGGCTAAATGGATCGGTTGCGTGCTGGTGCCCCTCAATAAAACCCGGTGCGACGACGTGGCCGCTGGCGTCAATGGTTTCTTTACCGCTGATTGCCTTTTTAGTGATAACAACAATTTTGCCGTCTTTGACGCCAACATTACGTACGCCATCGAAGTTGGTCTCAGGGTCCATCACCCTGCCGTTGTTGATCACGACATCGTAATCGGCAGCCATTGCCGGTATGACAATCACCTGGGTTAGTATTAGTACACTTAAAAGCGCTGTTAGCCGTTTCATTCTCGTTGTCCTGCCCAAAAGTAAAATTCACGCCTTGGAAGATTTCATCGGCGGCAAGGCTTTGCTGCCAGGCCCTGGCATCTGCTAATTGTTACCCCACGGTAATGACACAACCCGGGTCACACTAAAACGAATCTGCCAATCGGGACCGAATGGATCGGGTTGCTCGATGTAGTCCCAATATTGGAGACCGAACTTCCAGGGATTGCCATCAAGGATTGTGGTCTTGGACACACCGAAACCAAGCGGAAACGTCCACTCCTGTCCGCTTTGCGCCTCGTGGTTGTAGGAGAAGGTCGGAGACGAGCTAATCTGCCAGCCATCACTGAGGTTAAACGTGTAAAAATACTGTCCACCGGTGATACTTGTTGAAAAACTGTCCTCGCCAGCAACGTCCCACTGATGCGAGACGAGCAAACCGACCACACCCCATTTGGCAACCTTTCCAACAGCGACCTCGGGGCCCAGCAACCACTGGTCAAGACCCAGTGCGTCGTCTGTTGCCGTGGGCAAAGCCCCCACAATGCCACCGACCACCACATAGCCACCTGGAAGACTTTTGCCCACCGCGGCATCAAATCCAATATCCCCAAGGTCGACACCTTTATTATCGAATCCGCCTGCTGTCGGAACGTCTTGAGAAATAACAACCGGCACAGCGGGCCGCAGGTAAAAGTTGGTAGTGTCGTTGATCGGATAGGGAAGGACGGGTTGAAAGGTCAAGCGAGTTGCGCTCTGATCAGATGCCCCCGGCAGGTCGCCTTTATAAGTAAAGTAGTCGAGATTGAAGTTCATTGACCCAAGCACAGAGTTCGGATCTGACAACTGCCTGGCAACCTCGTCGGCTGACACCGCCTGTTCTTCTTGAGCAAGAGCGGTAACGCTAATCGTAGAGAGGACACAGATTGTGATCAGATGACTAAAATCGGATTTCCCTTTCATGTTTTGTTCCTAAGTCTTTATTAATAGAGATATTCCCGGATACGACCTGTGTAACCGAAAATGCAGGAGCCGTTCTGTGAGAACTCTTGTATCCGCCGTCATTCGAAGGCTCCGTCCGTTGGGCCTTGTTATTACCGCTGCCTGCGGTCAGCTGTTTTATAATTTGATCTCACCACGGAGGGCCAATGCTTGGAATTGTCCCTGGGGGCAATTAAAAAGGGCCAAGGGGTAGTGCTTCTAAAGATGTGGTTTATAAAGGAATGGCTTGCTTTACGGCGTCGAGCAACGCAGTTCCGCTGAAGGGTTTGAGAAGGCAGCTATGAGCGCCGGCGCCCTCGGCCAGGCTATGCAACTCGGGTGTATCAATACCGGTGATGAGGATGCAGGGTGGGCAGGGACTTATCGCCATTAGGGTGCGGCACAGATCAAGGCCGGACATCCCGGGCAAACCTATATCGAATACCAGGCAAGCGCTTTGCTTTACACGGTCAATGCCAGCCTCCAGTAGCGCTTCGGCGGATGCATGGGGCGTAATGCGATATCCCGCCGCTTCTAGCATGCGTTGTATCGCTCGGCGCAGGCTTGCATCGTCCTCGACCAAAATTATGCCCAATCGGTGATCTGACATGAGGTCTGCCCAGAGTTGAAGTGCGGGTAACTCGCCCGCTTGGAATAAAGCATCCTTTGGATCAAGCGTTTGCGCTATTGGCTTCGGGGGCGCCTGCCCTGCCCTTCGGTGCAAAACAGGGGTTGGAAAAAATTATGAGTCTTCTCGTTTCATCTGATCCGGGAGGAGAGGCAGCAAGCGGGGTTCGAAAATCTATTCCAGGTGGAGTCTGTTCGCGATTTTGATGAGGTCTAAGAACCGATGGACATGGAACTTTTCCATCACGTGGGCGCGATGCGCCTTGATCGTGCGCTCGCTCGTGCCCAGATCGTAGGCGATCTGCTTATTGAGGCGTCCAGCTATGATTTGCTTGAACACTTCGCGTTCGCGTGGTGAGAGAGAGTCGTAGTCCGCCTGCAAATCACGGTCTCTGGCTTGCGCGTCACGTCGAGCGCGATCCCGTGCGATGGCTTCTTCGACAGCTCCGAACAGAGCGTCACGTTCGACGGGTTTGGTCAGAAAATCCACGGCGCCAAACTTCATCGCATGCACACCCATACCAATATCGCCGTGCCCCGTAAGGAACACCACCGGCAGGGCATCGGCACGCCGATTTAGAGCTTGATGCAGTTCAGGGCCACTAGGGCCCCCGGGCATCTCCACATCCAGCAAAATGCAACCTGCGCCGTCGTCATGCCAATTCAGAAGGAAATCCCCGGCTCCGGAATAAGTGCGTGTTCTCAGTCCGGCTGCGCCTAAAAGCCGCCCAAGAGCCGTCCGAAGCGATTCATCGTCATCAATAATATGCACAATGGCTGGAGCATCCTTGCTCATATCATTTCGTCCTCTGAAGGTTTGCTGGTTCCTCCAGGAAATACCGTCGGAATGCTCATTCGAAACAAAGCCCCCCCTGCAGGATGGTTTTCTGCGGTAACGCTGCCATTATGGTATTCGACAATTGATCGCACGATAGTGAGGCCGAGGCCCAGCCCCTGGGACTTGGTAGTAAAGAACGCTTCGAACAACTGGGGCAATTGCGGTTCTGGCAAGCCGTTGCCGTGATCCCGCACAGTGATTTCGACATCTCCAGCCCGCGACAAGTTGGTTCCCAGTTCAATGATTGCTGCCTCCTGGGGAACACCGTCGAGTTCGTCCATCGCATTCAACAACAAGTTTAAAATTGCCTGCCGGAGCAGAACTTCATCCCCGTATACCCGAAGTTCCTGAGATCCAAAATCAGTCAGGATCGTCGCCCCCCGGCGCGCCGCGATCGGGGACGCCAGGTGCAAGATGCCTCTAAGCAGATCCTGCAGGTCGACCTCCGGTAACTCGGGTTGGCGTTTCTTTGCAAGGGCTCTGACCTGACGAACGACTTCGCTTGCCCGCACGCAATCCGTGCTGACGTCCTCCAGGATCAGGCGAACTTCGTCAAGATTCGGGTCGGATTGGGCCAGCAGGAGTTTGGCGGCATCCGCGTTGCTCATTATCGCGCCAAGCGGTTGATTTATTTCGTGCGCTATTGAGGCAGAAAGCTTTCCAACGACCGCCAGTCGGTGTGTGTGCATCAGTTGGGCATGGTGCGGACCTGTCGCATCCTCGATATCAAGGGGCAAGCCTCGCATTGTGTCTTGGTTACGGGCCGACGCTGCTTGTCGTTCGTCTTCTTCCAATTTCACCATGTCTACCATCCTGGTGCCCGCAGCAAAAGATACCAATCAGATGGGATTACATCACGTTGGCATCGCCTCCTCAGCATCATTGATACTTGGCACTGATGCTAATTGGACCACTCCATTTGACCAAAATATGATCATTATAGTTGTTAATGGCAACCTGTTTTCACCCAGTTTTGACCTGAATCATATTCTGCTAACCAGCACCAAACTCCAACGGTTTCTGGTGGGTCAAGGTTGAGTGCGGCCGATGACCTGATTGCCATCTTAGGTATATAGAGCTGGCCGCCGAATTTAGTTCTTTGTATGGAAACTAAAATCAGCTCGCTATTCCAGAATTCACTTTAAGTTTGTTTAGCACTTTGTGTGGATTTCGACTGGTAAGTCACTGATATACGGTCGCGAAAATTTAGTACTCTGTTTGGTCGTCCATTGGATGCCCACAGAAACTGCTAATTATTCGGCAGTTTGCGCAACCGCTGCTGCCCACTCATCTTCTGTCATGTGATTACGGCGCGGCGTTCAACGTTGTACTCCTGAATGAGGTTTTCCAGGTTTTCGCGTTCGGTTGAATAATCCCGGCTCAAAGTCTTCAGTCTTTTTGAGTAGTGCTGCACTGTAGTTGCGTGTTGGCTGATCAACTGTTCCCTTTCAGCTGATAAAGTCGCAAACTTTTCAGCCCTCGCCGGGTCATCGATCTCGTCCATAATCAAATTCTGGAAATCGGCACGAGTTTCCGCGTGCTGCTTTTCCAACTCATCCGGATTCGAGTCTCTTGATTGTTCCGCTATCAGTTCTGCGCAACAGTCGGTGTGTATGCATCAGTTGGACTTGGCAGCGCCTCATGAGCCCGGCTGGTTTGCAGGCTCGACTGAAACTGCCACCGCCTCGGTGTAAGTGACCAACACCTGGTCTCCGGCATTGACTACCTTGAAGTGATCAGGATTATTCACGAGAAGCTCAAATATTCGCCCCTGCGGGCCTTTAAGCGTAATTGTGCCTTTTTCAGGAGAAACAGCCACAACATCGGCGAAGGCTTGAACGATTTGCCCTACCCCGCCAGCAGGCTTCATACCGGGCTCGGCCCGCGCCGCAGCGGAACCGATTGTGACGTCCGTGTCGTCCGACCGGACTTTTTGTAAGGTCAACGACAGCGACTGCGTGTACTCAACAACAACCTCATCGTTCAAGCCGATCTGATTAAAATTGCGAATACCCTCGCCCGCCACCACTTCAATTACGTCTCCATCAGGAAGTTCAAGCATCAGTGTTCGAGTTTCTTTTTCGATACCTTTGACGACTGCCGAAGCCGAGATGGTGGTGGTGCGGGTTGCGCTGCCTGCCCGACTTTCAATGATCGATTGCTCCTGCGGGGCTTTCTGTGCCAAAGCGGGCAACGATACTATAGATAAAGCCAAAACCTTGATGAGTAACAAACGGTGCATTGTGGTTTCCTTATTTTTGATTAACAGTATTTGTGATAACGGGTCTTTTTAGAACCGCATGCCCAATCCCAGGTATGGGCCGCTTGCGGTTATGTTCCATATGGTTCCCTCGTTTTTGTAATCCCAATAGAGTTGCCGATAACCGACCTTGGCGTTGAAATTCCTGGCAAATTCCCAGTTCGCGCCGAGCATGAACTGATAGGTCAGATCGGAACCACCGCCGCCGACATCTGCATAACCCAGCAAAGACCATTGTTTGTTGAGCGGGTGTAATGCACGTACGCCGACCACAACATCGGTCCAGCTCTCGGAGCCGCTGGCGCTCGTGGCACCACCGGGAAAAACGATGCCAGGGCTCGTCGTAATAGCAACGCTGCCATCAGTCTCCAGCTTCGTGTATCGCGCCGCTCCAACCAGATCGACAGCGGTGGTTTCGTCCAGCACCCGGAACGCGACTGATCCTTGATAGATGTACATTTTGCCAGACACTTTTAAAGCACCAGCGACCTCCACATCACCAAAAGGCCCGGTCACACTCTCCGAACCTTCATCGGACAACTTCATGTACACGCCTTCAAGACCGTAGGTCCATGGCCCCTTGCTTGCCGTGAATAAGCCCATAAAACCTTGGTTCAGGTTATCCGCTATGTCACTGAAGGAAGCATCCACATCGCTGGTGACACCGCGGATACCGATTTTTCCGTCCATACCAGCTGCAAACAAATAGGGTGCGACTTCGTATTGCCAGGCATCACTCGGGGCCGAAAACGCGATCTGGCTTCCACCGCAGCCCAACAGGACCAGCGGAATCGCAAATAGCTTGTTGGTGCGCATGGACTTATCTCCATATGGTCATGGGCTGTCCGCGTTTTTGGCGCTGAGCCCACCGGCACGGGGTTCTTCCGGAAGGGGTAATAAGAAAAGCCTGGCGATCTCCCCTGCCCCAAAGCGTCTTTTCACGACATAAAAGCAGTTGTACACAAGTAGCGCGCCACAGAGAGCAATAGCATTTGCCCAGACATGGTCCGCATCGGCTCGCTGGAACAACGACATCAACGACGGACCAAAGCCGCCATGCTCGTGCCTGCCTTCAAAGGCCTTCTCAAGCACCAGCACAACAAATACACCCAGACTGTAGAGGGCCGTGCGCACCAGGACATCCACCCAGGCTGGTTGTTTGCGCGTCAAACTGCCCAACGGAACATGCTCCAGCACAAGCACGACCTTGGCGAGGACCATTGCGCCAACCAGCACCAACGACAGGCCTTTAAACTCGATCTGATATTCCGCCAGTACCAGAACTTTGAGCACCATCAGCAGGCCAATCCAGACAGCAAAGTACAGCGTTGTCACTGCCACTTCCCGGATCTCGTGCATCAGCTTCTGCACAAAACTCATCGTGGGCGGTCCAGCGACCAGACGATCGAACATATGACGAGAATCGAGAGCTGTCTGCGTACGTGCATGAGGAATTACTCCTGTTGAAAATCGTTAAAGGAGGTATTCGCACCTAAAAATCAAATTTGAGATAAGCCAGCGCACCCTCGTATTGCCAGTTCAAGTCTCCCTGAAAACTGCTTTTTGAGACCGCAACGTCGAGTTCAACAGCATTAATACCAACGCCAATCGCAATGGCTTTAGTCACGCTGAAATCGAGACCGACAAAGACGTCGTAAAGCGATCCCTCATAGTCTCCGTAGTCAACGGCAAAAATTTCTCCACTGCCGCGGATAGCCCATCGCTCAGCAAAGCGGTGTTCGCCGCGAAGACCGATTACTGGCAATGGTGCTGTCAGGTCATTCGATTCGACACTGCCGCCGCCAGAGCCAGAGAGAGTCGCGCTCATGTCTGCTATGTACAGGCCAGCAGTGGCGCCAAGAAAGCTGCGATCCCGTTTCAGAAACATCCAGGTGTATCCCAGCTTATAGATGGCCAGGTCCATCTTTGTCTCTACAGTGCTGCTGATAGGGTAAGTTGTGTCCTCCCAGATGATTTCCCTCTCAATCTGTTTTGATGAAGAGCGGGACAGATCGAACGCACTGAAATCGAATCGATGCTTTTCGGCAAATCTCCAGTAGGCATCGACACGGAACACCGTATCCGACTTCTCGAGTCCAAGGTCGTCCTCCAGGTCGACGTCCGTTCCCCGGCCAGATTCTCCATCCACTCTCGTTTGGCTTTCACGATCTGTAAAAAAAGCACCGATGCTTATGCTAAATCTCGGGTCTTCTTCAGCGATCGCCGTGCTCGTGATAATCAGAAATATAAAAAACGAAATGACGCGCATGTGATCCCTCCTCCACGTTCATAGCTTCACTATTCCCCTATAGCTGTCCGGTCGCTATCAAGAAAACGCATAGCGTTTCCGAACGGTCGCGCCGCCCGTCGATTACGAACGCTCCGGGCTCCCCTCACCTGTCAGGCTCTGGTGCAAGGTGGCGGAAGGTGATTCTCCGAACAGCCGCTTGTAGTCGAGCGAGAACTGGCCCATGTGTTGGAAGCCGCATTCTCGGGCGATACTCGTAACTGTGGTCGTGGAGGGGTCGGCATGCTGGAGTAGCATCCTGGCTTTCCTCAGTCGCTCCCGTTTCAAGAAGGCCATTGGTGTGATGCCGTAGGTGTGTAGAAAAAGATAGCCGAGCGTTCGCTTGCTTACACCAGACGCTTCAGAAAGATGACCGAGTTGGATTCTTTCTTTCATATGTCGTGCGATGTAGGCAAGCGCTTCATCCAGTCTGCTTTGATGAGTCGATCTCTTGATTTGCATGGTCTGAATAATCGAGAACACCCTTAGACGCCAGATTGCGTAAGAGTGGATTCTATTGCGGTGAGAGACGGCTGCGCTATCGTGATTCCGCATGGATGCGGGTTGGCGGGAGGAAATTGTATATCAGGCGTACGGTGACTATCGGGTCGCCCGAGCAAGCGTCTGGCTCGGGCACTCACCAAAGGCATTCTTGTACTGGGTAGCAAACAGGCTCAGGTGGCTGAAGCCCAACCTGAGCGCCTCGTTTGTGACTGTGGTTTGGCCACGTGACGCCTTAAGTCTGCTGCGTACCTGGTGAAGCCGCATCAGGCGTAGATAGCGGGACGGGCTCGTACCGAAGGCATCGGCGAATGCATATTCCAGGTATCGACGGCTAACATTCATCGCAACGCATAAGACATCGATGCTCAACGGCTCTTCGGTTCTCTCGCGCATATAACGTTCGGCTCGCTTCGCGACAATGAAATGCCCCCTGGCCTGAGAACTGACTTTCGCCGGAGGGACATCCATGGCGCTCAGAACGGCACCCAGCATATTGCGGAGATCGGTCACCAACCACTCTTCCGCTGGGCCAGCCAACGGGCTCTCTGTTAGTCGAAATACGTTTGAGATGGCCTGTTTTAGCTCCGCAAGCGTTTCGGGGGCGGGACGAGTGGTGATGCAGGAAGCCACCTGGGTTATGTTCGTCCGAGAAGTGGATTGTTCGATTACATCAATCCACGCGGGAGGAATGATAAGAGATGTCCACCCGTACATTGTCGAAGCATAGCCACTAAGCTCCTTGCCAGGTGGGAACACTAACAATTGCGAGTCATCGACGTGATTGCCGTTCCAGGTGGCCTGAGCGCCTCTTGTGAAGACACCAATACTGAATCGCCCGGGGTCCAGTTCGCCCATCACACGGATGGGCAGGTTGACTGCACCGACATCGATTGAAAGGTCGCCCAGTGACATCTGATCAAGCGCGACGTCGAGATTGCCAGACTTCAGTTGGATAAATTCCAGGTTCGAACCGCTGATGGCATGGTTAACCTCGTCCAGATCATGAAACACCGGAGGCTGGTAATGGTTCCCTGAAATACCACGTGTCGCGTCCATGGATCGCTCCCTGCGATTTCTCGATAGACATAGTTAAGATTAAGCCCGCTGTGACCCCACCGCAAGAAACCTCTCAATAATAAATGCAGCGCATATCCTCCCTACCCACACGGCCCTGGGCCCTCCGTGTCTTGCGCATAACTGATAGCGCCTGAAAGACGCACCGGTGATGATTAAGAAGGAGCTTTAAACAAGTCACCGGTTCGCACACGCGAAAAAATGGACATCAAGCAGGAGCAATTGCTGTGAAAACATCTGTTCACGCCACGTTCAAACTCACCATTGCGAGCGTGTTTGCGTTGGTCTTGTTGCCGGCCGGGGCTGCCAGCGCTGCTGCACCCGCTGTAACGCCAGCGGAAGCACGCGCTATCGCCAAGGAAGCCTATATCTACGGCTACCCCATGGTGGACGGCTACCGCATCCAATACGGCTACTTCGTTGACAAGACCGACCCCGAATATAAGGGACAGTGGAATGAGATCCACAACATCCCGCGCGTCTACACCCCGGAGGACAAGGCCGTCCAAACGCCCAATTCCGACACGCCGTATTCCTTTCTCGGTGCAGACCTTCGCGCCGAACCGCTCGTTCTGACGGTCCCGGAAATTCCGGAAGGTCGCTATTATTCGATTCAGTTCATCGACGCCTATACGTTCAACTTTGCTTATGCCGGCAGCCGAACCACCGGTAACGAAGCGGGTAGCATCATGCTGGCTGGCCCGAATTGGAAGGGCGAGAAACCGCAGGGAATCAAGGAGGTCATCCAGTCAGAGACCGAGATAAACACCCTTATCTACCGCACCCAGCTTTTCGATCCGACCGACCTCGACAACGTGAAGAGAATTCAGTCGGAGTACAAGGTGCAGCCCTTGAGCCAGTTCCTCGGCCAGCCCGCGCCCACCCCCGCACCGGCCATCGACTTCATCAAGCCGATCAGCCAGGAAGAACAGAAAAGCTCGCTCGAGGTTTTCAATATCCTGAATTTCGTCCTGCAATTCAGTCCGACTGTTCCGTCCGAGAAGGAACTCATGGAAAGGTTCGCCAAGATTGGCATCGGCGCCGGAAAGACCTTTGATCCCACAAAGCTTTCCCCTGAAATGAAGAAAGCCTTCGAGGCAGGCATCGGCGACGCCTGGAAAGAATTTGCGGGCGGCGCGAAGTTATTGGCGGAAGGTAAAATTACCGCCGGCGATGTCTTCGGTACGCGCGAATCCATGAACAACAATTACTTCTATCGCTGGCTCGCAACCATTGGCATCTGGGGGAATTCAAAACAGGAAGCGATGTATCCTATTTATTTTACTGACGCTAGCGGCCAAAAGCTCGATGGCGCTAACCGATATACTCTGCATTTCCCTAAGGGCCAACTGCCACCCGCGCATGCGTTCTGGTCGCTCACCATGTATCAGTTGCCTGAGAGCTTGCTGGTGGCCAATCCTATCGACCGCTACCTCATCAATTCGCCGATGCTGCCGAAGCTGAAAATGGATACCGATGGCGGCCTCACGCTCTACATCCAGCACGAGTCACCCGGCAAGGATCTAGAGTCCAACTGGCTTCCTGCGCCCAAGGGACCATTCTCAGCCTATCTGCGCATCTATTGGCCAGAAGCGGCTGCTCTGGATGGTACGTGGACCGCTCCGAAACTGGAAATGGTGAAACAGGACAGCGAAAAGGTAACCGTCGACAACTTCGTTCGCGCTGAGGCGGATACGTACTTTAAGCGTTATGAAGCTGTTGGCGGATTTGGAAAACTGGTCCATATCCGTCAGCCGACGCCATTGGATAAACAAGATGTTATCCGTATGAATCAGGACACCCTGTATTCTATCGGGATCTTCGATTTAACAACCCCACTCACCATTACCAAGCCAGACACCGACCGCTGGCAATCAATGCTGCTGATTAATCAGGATCACTCGATTCTGCCTGCGATCTATGAAGCGGGCACTTACACGTTCACCCAGGAGCAGATCGGAACTCGTTATCTCGCGGTGGTTTTCCGGACCCTTGTGATTGCGAATGACCCCGATGACGTCCTCCAGGCGAACGCTTTGCAGGATCAGATAACGGTGCAACAGGCAGACGCGGGCGCGTTGGAGGTCCCGGACTGGGACGAAGAGTCACTGGCTACAGTGCGTGACGCGCTCAATATCCTATCTGCCACCCTTAGCGACACGTCTGTCATGTTTGGGGAAAAAGACAAACTCAATCCGATCTACCATCTTCTTGGAACGGCGTTTGGCTTCGGGGGCAACCCGAAGAAGGACGCAATCTACATCAACGCCTATCCCGATCAAAACGATGGCTCGGTGAACCACAGACTGTATGTCAAAGACGTCCCTGTTGATGGGTTTTTTTCAATTACTGTCTACAACAAGGACGGCTTCATGGAAGCGAACGACCTCGGGATCAATTCGATCAACAACTTAACGGCGACACCTGATCCAAACGGAGGGGTTACAGTATTCTTTGGTGGTTGCGACGACGGTCGGGTGAACTGCATACCCATTACCAATGGGTGGAATTACCTCGTGCGCCTCTATCAACCGCGTCAGGCTCTCCTCGACGGCAGTTGGTCATTTCCTGATCCGACACCTGTGAAATAGATCTGAAAGATACGGCGGTCATGGAACAACTGATGGACTCTTCGTCACTGTTCCTTGCCGCCAACACCGAAAGTCTCTACGGCATTTCGCCGCTAACCCATATATGCCAACCATCATGAACTTTTTTATCATTGCACTCGGAATTCCAGCAGTAATGATTACAGGCCTCGTTGGTTGTAATGCCAGCATACACAACGAGAGGCATGCCACACCTTCGGTCCATTACAAGGATGCCGAGTATGTCATCGACGGGACGCGTGTAACGCTGCATGATGGCTTTGCTGAGACCGCATCAGCTTCTAAATCCGCATCGAAGACCACTACTCGACACTTCGGCAATGAAGTCACGACTGATCTGGATGGTGATGGCCGTGCTGATGTTGTTTTTCTGCTCACCCAGGAATCAGACGGCTCAGGCACGTTCTTCTACGTCGTGGCAGCGCTAAATACTGCGGATGGATATCTTGGCTCACAGGGCTATCTGCTTGGCGATCGCGTCGCGCCACAGACGACAGAACTCAGCCAGGATCCTCGCCACAAGAATGTCATCGTCGTGAGCTTCGCTGACCGCGCTCCGGGCGAGCCAATGTCATCGCAGCCGTCAATAGGCAAAAATGTTTTGCTTAAGCTTGATCCCGACTCTCTCAGCTTTGGAGTGGTGGAGCAAGACTTTGAGGGCGAGGCCGATCCGGCTCGCATGTCCCTCACTATGAAGGATTGGACCTGGTTTTCTGCGCTATACAGCGACGGGCGTCAGATCGAACCCAGTCAACCTGACATATTCACCCTCTCTTTTACTGAAGACGGCCGCTTTTCGGCGACAACCGACTGTAATCAAATCAGTGGTGGTTATGTGGCTGTTGGCAAATCCATTTCGTTCGGGAAAATTGCCGCGACAAGGATGTTTTGTGAAGGGTCACAGGAGGCCGAATTTCTCGCGCTTCTTAACAATATTCAGCTCTATCATTTCACCTCGCGTGGCGAATTAATCTTTGATCTCAAGCTCGATGGCGGAACTGCCATATTCCGATAACGCGTTGTACAGATAGCGACGGCTTCGATACCCGCAATCCGGACGCTGAATTAAGTACAATGCGTGTTCATCCATCCGCCAACAATGTAGCTCGGGCTATTCTTGGATTGCTGGCGCTAAAGCTACTGGCAGTCTCTCACGAATGAACTCCGCAACGGCTTTTGTATGTGGTGGCACACCCAACCGTGATGGCATCAACAGGCTGAGGCTTGCGGATTGGGATATCCAGTCTGGCAATACCCGAATGAGCTGGCCGGCTTGCACGGCTGCTCTGCAGACGTAATCAGGCAATGCAGTAACGCCCAGGCCATCGATCGCGGCTTGCCTGATTGTCGACATATCCTCTGAGCAAAGCGCGATATGGGTATTCTGATGGGTTCGGAGGCCGTCTTTGTGCTGTAAGGGAATCGCCTCTTTCGCGCCAGCTCTTCCCACCTTTAAAAAACGACAACTGGCTAAATCATACGGTGTTTCCAGTTGTTCTAGCTGCTCCAGATAGCCGGGCGAGCAATAAAGCTGCCATTCCACATTGGCGATAAACCGCTGGATCAAGCTCGAATCAGGCAATTCGCCACTGTGCCCCCGAATGGCGATGTCTACTCCTTCAGTAATCAAGTCGACCATGGAGTTGGTGACGCGTTGTTCGATAAGCACTTTGGGATGCTGCCTAGCAAAATCAGTCACGATATCGAACAGAACGAATTGCGCCACACCCAGCGAACAGCTGATCACAACCTTTCCTGAAAGGTTTCCACTTTTATTGTCCATTGCTGCTTCCGTCAGTTCGAAGTGATCAACCAGCTTTCGGGCATGCTGGTAGAAGCTCTTCCCTTCTTCGGTTACCGCGACGTAACGGGAGCTTCTCTGAAGCAGTCTCACACCGAGGCGGTCTTCCAACTGAGCAACATGACGGCTCAATCGCGACTTGGGCATGTCCAATGCCTTTGCCGCTGCGGTGTATCCCTTCTTTTCAACGACATGCACGAAATAGAAGTAGTCGTTCAGGTCAATGTTCATCTCTGCGTCCTAAATATGGAACGAATAGTTCAGATTTTAGCCATTTTTATTCAAATACCAAGCTGCTAACTTTTATTCAAACCAGAAATGGAACGGAGAAAAACAATGACTCTTCAAGTTGCTCAACAATATGACTCGATGACAGCTCTTGCCCCAGTAACGGGAAGCCCACTGAGTGTGGGCGCGGGGTTCACGGGTGTGGGTTTTCGTCACGGGCAGTTCTATGGGGCGATGGATCCCTTCATCATGGTGGATCACTACACCATGACGGTACCGACCTTTGGTGCCCACCCTCACGCGGGCCTCTCGGCGGTCACCGTTTTGTTTGAAGATACGGAAGGTAGATTCAACAACCGCGATTCGCTCGGGAATGACTTCGACATTAACCCTGGCGACCTTTACTGGCTGACTGCGGGCAGCGGTGCCATTCACGACGAGTCACCGCGTAAAGGCGCCACGATTCATGGACTGCAGATTTTCGTTAACTTGCCCGCACGCATGAAGCGCCAGGCGCCGAGCTCCCTGCATGTGAAGCGAGAAGACATGCCGACCTTGAAGGGGCAAGGCTACAGTGTGCGGCTGGTTCTTGGCCAAAGCAATGGGGTCGAGACAGACGCAGCGTCGGTGTGGCCCGTCACCATCCTGGATGGTTTTGTAGACAAAACCTCTGTATTCGAACACCGCATTCAAACGGGTTTTAATGCCTGGATCTATTCAGTTGAAGGCGGCATCGAATATCAGGTGCGCGGCGAATGGTTCACTCTCCACCAGGGAGAGTCCAGCGCGATTAATGGTGCAGAGGGCGAGGCAGTCACAGTGCGAGGAAAGTCTCCTACAAGAAGCCATTTCGCGGTGCTTTGCGGTGAGACCATCAATGAACGTTTCGTTCAACACGGGCCGTTTGCAATGAGCACCCAACAAGAAATCGATGAAGTGGTTGCTCGCTATAACGCGGGTGAGTTGGGGCACCTTGAGTGAGGGAGAAATCCCCTTCCCCAGCGGCACAGCTATTCCATCAATCATTAACCCTGTCGAGGGACTGAACATGAAAGTTTTAACGTTTGCAGCGACCAACAGTCGCAAATCCATCAACAGACAACTCGTGAAATACGCCGCGAACAAGCTGGCGAATGCGGAGATCGATTATGTTGAGATTAATGATTTTGACTTGCCGATCTACAGTATCGACCTGGAAGAGCAGTACGGCATTCCAAAGTGCGCCCACGCCTTCCAGACCAAAATCGAACAAGCGGACGCGATTCTTGTTTCCTTTGCCGAACACAATGGCAATTTCACTGTAGCGTTTAAAAACCTCTTCGATTGGATGAGCCGAATTGGCCGACACGTCTACCGTGACAAGCCGATCGTTATGCTCGCCACTTCTCCGGGGCCAGGTGGCGGACACACCGTGTTGAAGCTTGCTGAAACCGCTGCTCCCTTTTTTAATGGGAAGGTCGTTGGCAGTCTCAGTATTCCAAGCTTTTTCGATAACTTCGATGTCGATCGCGGCGAGCTGACGAATAGTGATCTCGTTGAAAAGCTTGAACAGGTATTGGGTGCCTTTGAACCCCAGACCACCTAACGAGCCTCAGCTTGGACACTGAATTCACGGTTTCATTTGATGGTTGATCAGAGGATTATTCTGAAGTCGTTCTTTTGCCAAATCTACGAATGAACGAATTTTGGCACTAGCTCTCAACCCCTCAAGGTAAACAATATTTATCGGTATGGGTTCGGCTTCGTGTTCCTGGAGAATTCGTACTAACGAACCGCTTTGGAATTCCTCTCCCACTTGATATGACATTAGCCGCGTAATTCCGTAGCCACTCTTTACTGCAGAGATTGCAGAGTCATTCTGATTAAATTGGAGGCGCGGCGAGACTCGTACAGAAGTCTTGCCCTCTGATGACTCAAACCACCAGTTCGTCGATGATTCCACCGCAGAAGATTGGATAATCCGATGATCAGCAAGGTCAGCAGGATGGTTTGGCATGCCATGTTTGCTTAAATAATCCGGAGAGCCACACACTACCTTTTGGACATTCCCAACCCTGACAGCGAACTGGCTGGAGTCTTTCAGGTTGCCGATACGGATTGCCACATCCAGGCCCTCATCGAGAATATTACTCACTCGATCGTAGAAAACAGCCTTCACCTGGATTTCCGAGTGTCTGTCGAGGAACTCAACAAGGATGGGAACAATGTATTTTCTCCCAAACAGCACAGGCGCGGTCACAGACAAAACGCCCTTTGGCTCCCTGTAAACCCCCACTAGCGCCGACTCAACCTCCTCGATTTCCTCCAGAATTCTCTTTGCATCCTGATAGTAGCGGTTTCCAGACTCGGTCAAACGGACACGCCTGGTGGTGCGGTTGAATAAGCGAACGCCTAACGAAGCCTCCAACTGGGCAATTGCACGAGTAACAGTCGGTGCCGACATATCCAGCCTTTGGCCAGCCCCTACGAAGCTTTCGCGTTCGGCTGCTTCCACGAAGATGCGCATCAATACAATCTTGTCCATACGCCAGAAATCCTACCGAATTAATCCTTTCATGAAACGCAATAGTGAATTGCTTTATGCACCAATTATTTGTTGTTTTTGAAATTTTATTATCGATGCTCCTTAACGAAATCAACAGGAGAAAAGATATGTCACGTATTCCAACACCAGCCTCAATTTCGGAAGCTCCCGAAGCCGCCCGATCATTGCTCGAAGCTGTAAACAGCCTCTTGGATAGTGTTCCAAACCTATTCCGCATTATTTCGAATAGCCCCAAAACCCTTGAAGGATATCTCGGGCTGAACGGCGCCCTGAGCGCTGGTTCTTTGTCAGCCCAAACACGCGAACGCATTGCGTTGGCGGTCGCGGAGATAAACGACTGCGACTACTGCCTCGCGGCTCACGATTATCTGGGCAGAAACGTTGCAAAACTCAGCTCTGAGGAAATTGAAGCTGCCAGACGCGGAAGCTCAGACGAGGAGAAAGCGGTCGTTGCAGTCGAGTTCGCGGTAAAGATCACAAAGGAGCGAGGAAATGTTTCAAGTGACGACGTCCAAAAGGTTCGCTCAGCCGGATACAGCGACGCCGAGTTGGTCGAAATCATTGGCAATGTAGCCCTCAACGTTCTGACAAACTATATCAACCGGGTTTTAGCGACTGATATTGATTTTCCGTCGGTTAAGCCGCTGTCGGAGTAACAAAATAGAGATCACGGTGGTGAAGAGGCACCACCTTGATCTCCATTTCATAGGTACCAGGCTGTAAAAAACTCAAGGCAGTTTGAGATATCAGTCGTTTAAAAAGCCGGAATCCAAGCCAGCAGGATTTACTGCGCCCTTTAGATACGCGTGGCAGTTCTGAACAAAAATGAGCCTTTTCTTATCTACCACTTGAGATATCATTTGCTCGTCAACATCCAGCAACGCCACAATACTCAACGCGCTTTTATTTCGAAGATCAGAGGCTGTGGCCATCAATTCAACGGTGCTCTTTTTCTGAACGAATTTCAGATAAAACCACCGACGCAAAAGCCCCTTCATTCCCTCTGTCGGTAGGTAATTTCCTTGCGATAGCTGAGTCGAACCGTTCATGGCGCCCTCCCGAACCTAATCAACGATGGTCATTTCTTTGACGATCAGAGCAGCCATGTTGTTACAGAAAAGCTTCCCGAATGGCCTTGCTAGCCAAAATGACTATGAGTGATTAAGAACCTACTTCGCCGATAATCCACGATACAAAAGCACGAATCTTGTCCGTGCGAAATTTCGCTTCCGGTGCAACCAGGTAGTATTGGTATTCTGCCGGGACAACAATTTCGATCGGGCGGAGGTAGTTTTGGCATTATCTCCATTCTGTTTATGGTTAATTTTAAATTAAGCAAAGACCAGGTTTACCCGTTTGTTCCGGGCACCGTTCACTGAAAACATTAGGTGACTAAATCAACGGTAGGAATACTCATCATGAAAATTGAAGTCCCAATCATCAGTGCCTTTGTTGACGGCGATTTCGGGGGCAACCCGGCAGGTGTTGTGTTGAATGCCGACCAGTTCAGCTGCGAGCAAAAACAGAAGATCGCGGCGGCTGTCGGCTTGTCGGAAACGGCTTTTGTGTCTGCGTCGGAGTTGGCGGACATAAAACTGGAATTCTTTACGCCAACCCAGCAAATCGCTCACTGTGGCCACGCAACGATCGCAACCTTCAGTTTTCTGAAGCAAAAAGGGCTGTTAGCTAATGATCGGTCATCGAAGGAGACCATTGATGGCCTGAGGTCAGTCAATATGGAGGGCGAAGCCGCCTATATGGAGCAGAAAGCTCCCCGCTTCGAAGCGTTAGGCGAGAGTGATCTACGGGCCGCCCTGCTCTCCCTTGGGATAACCAGGGACGATCTGATCGACGGTGCCGAGCCAATGTTAGTCAATACCGGCAACAGCTTTGTGGTGATTGGCATTCGCGACGGCAAGACAATCAAGGGTCTTGAGCCAGATTTCGACCTCATCGAGAAGCTAAGTGAAGCTCTGGATCTTATAGGATATTACGTATTCTCCTTCGACGACGTTGGCGATGGGAGAGACGCAGGCGCCCGCATGTTCGCACCCCGATACGGCATTCAGGAAGAGTCTGCGACTGGAATGGCGGCCGGCCCGCTGGCTTGCTATCTGCGTGACCAACTGGGTATTCAAAAGCAGGAATTCACCATCGAACAAGGTCGCTGGATGGTCGCACCCTCACCTAGCGTCATAAACGTGCGGCTGACTATTGGAACCGATAACAGGATCGAGAACCTGTTCGCGGGTGGTCGGGGCGCAATCAGAGAAGTTATGGAAGTTGAATTTTGATGATCCGAAGGCGACCGCTATCTGCGCTAGAGCGCTCGTTTAAACCCATCACCTGACCTGATGTGTTGTATACCGCAAAGCAATTTTGTCTGAGGACGGGAAAACAAGAGAATAACCATCAAGCCAATACGGCGATGCTGTCTAACTTAACTCTCTTGAAAGGTGGAATATCACATGAACGCAATCAACAAGTTTTTTCTCGTTTTCTCTGTAATCGCTTTCTCTGCTTTCGCACAGGCGGAAGGTGTGAGCCAGGAAGATATCGATCGCGGAAACAATCCAGCGATCGAAACAGTCGATCTTGGTATCAGCAACTGAGCTGAGAACAACTAAAAGGGGCGGTCACCATGACCGCCCCTTTTTTTGTTTGCCCCTACCAATTTTTTCGCCAAACTCAAGGCATAGTAGTGAGCGACAGAATGCCGCTCTTCAGGTGAAAGAAACCAGTACCAGGAGACCGAAAAACACACTGATCACGGTCGTCACTCCGGACAAGCCTTCTGTGTCAGCGCTGCCAGTTACCCAACGCCTCAGAGCCTTCAGAAAGCGCTTGGGCGTGTAAATGTTTTTGCGATAATTGCTCTGGTAGTAATGCACAAGAAACAAAGGCATGGATTCACTATCGAAACGATGCCAGAGCTTCAGAACCCCAAGGATATCCTTGCGGCAGGCCCAGCCCTGAATGGATGATGGGAGCCAACTCAGGGGAATGGCAGAGCCAAAATCGATTATTGCAGGGTCGCCCCGCCCCGAAACCAGAATGTTTCCGGAATTGCCGAGGTCCATGTGGGCAACCCCATGCTGGTGCAGGGTCTTCACATCACTGAAAAGTTGTGAGAAAAAGTTGTGCGGTACCCCTTTGCCCGCCGCAATTTCCTTTACCGGCCTTCCCTCGATCAGACGATAATGGATGGTAGGCGAAGTGTCTGACGGCCGGCTGACTTGATCAGGCGTGAAATCCAGGTGCTCGACTTTTCTCAGCATCCTGAGTTCGTGGGACGCGAGAAACCGGAAGTAATTCCCGAGCAGGCCCCGGGAGAATCTGAAAGCCTTGTAAACGTGCCTGTTGCCGCTGTTGTCGGCGTTTACAGAGATGATTGGCTTGTACCATTTCTGGTCAGCGGCATCGGTGATTGCAGCAGGTTGCCAGCTGGACCCCATCGACGGGCAGTTCGTTTGGCCGTTCATTCCCCCTCCCAACTCCAAGATATGCAGATTATTGGTCAAGTTGGCCGGATCAATCCTGGTTTAACCGGGCCATTGCCGATGCCGCAACTCGCGACATCTGCAGAGGATTATTGGGAGTTTTCGGGGGGCTGAATAATTCCGTTGCGGTATCTTTGTCATCACGAAAAATGATGAATGAACTTTTACTCGTTTCAGGCGATGGCTTTTACCGCCGAATGGCCACAAGGCGAGTTGGTCATAATGTCGTGCCAGCGCTCGCGAAGGAGCCGTTCTACGTGGTTTCGCAACCAGACGATTCCGGGATCACGGTCGTGGCGTGTGTGCCAGATGAGATACAGACTGGTCGGGTCTACTTCGAAAGGCAACTGCCCCATCCATAGCCCGTCCACGAAGCCACAGTCCTGGCTTATCAACTCGGGAACCGCGGCGATCAGGTTCGAATCCCTCAGGACCTGGGGGACAATCGAAAAATGGTTGACCGTCGCAGCAATGCGTCTGCTCTGGCCCTTCTGATCAAGGTAGCTGTCCACGAATCCGTGTGCATCCCCCGACATCGTCACAAGCAGGTGCCGTGCCTGAAGGAATTCATCCATGGTGATCTGTCGGCCAGCCAACGGGTGGTCTGCGCGCATCGCCAGAACATACCCGCCTTCAAACAACCACGTACTCCGCAAACTGTGATCGTGTTGGGTAAGCATACCGACCGCCAGATCGACATGCGCCTCGCGCAAGTCGTCGTATGTGCCCTCTGGTGTGTATGGCACGGCATGAATATCAACGCCCGGCGCCTGGTCTTCAAGAAGTTCAATCAGCTGCCGCCAAATCATTTCAACAATTACATCCGTGACTGCGATGCGGAATTTTCGCTTCGATGTCGCCGGATCGAATTGCGTGGCACTGACTGCATTCGTCAGTGCGTACATGTGATCGCCCACCTGATCCCACAGGCTGAGCGCGTAGGATGTTGGCTCGATGTTGCGACCCTTTCTCACAAACAATGGGTCGTTCCAGATCTGGCGCATTCGGGAAATCGCATTGGATACTGCAGGCTGGGTCATGGCAAGCCGGTCTGCCGCTCGCGTCACAGAGCGTTCGGTCATGATGGCATCGAAAATGTACAACAGCTGAAGTTCTTGCGTTTTCATTCAAAGTTCCTGGAGATTGACCCGGGCAAGTCTGGCTTGGAAGGGCATGAACCGCAATTGCAGTATTTCTCAAAGCCTGACTTTCTTGCAGTTGATACGAAGAAGCCTCCCGATCGGGAGGCTTTGGGATAGGTTTACAAATTCCCTTTCACGAAGGTTCTCAATTCACTCAGGCTGCCGGCCCCGGTTTTCTGGGCAATCACGCCACCATCCTGAAACAGCGCCAGGGTTGGGATGCCCCTGATCCGCATTTTTGCAGTTACATCGGGACTGTCGTCGACGTTCACTTTGGCGATGGTCAACTCATCGCCAAACTCATCGGCGATTGCGTCCAGCATGGGGGAAACTGTCTTGCAGGGACCACACCACGGTGCCCAGAAATCGACCAGCACAGGGCGATCACTCTGTACAACAGCCTGCTCAAAATTTACATCGGTTACTTCAATCATGTTGCTCATGGGTTCAACTCCTTTATCAAATAGCATGGTTCAGACATTGAAGCCTGATGCGTGCAAAAACCAATTGCTGGACGGTATAAGCTCTATTTCCTGTAATGATGAGTGCCCACCCGGCCTTTACAGCCGTTTGCTGAATACCAGCCCGCCCCAGGCCAGCGTTCGGTTTCCCGTCCCGGATTTAATCTCGGAGCTCTGAACACGCAGCACATAACTCAGCTCGGTGCCCGCCAGAAAGCTGTGGGTATAACCAGCCCATACTTCAGCCAGCAAGATGTTCAGATCATTGGCATCCAGTTCATGGTCCGAATCACGAAACTGGCCCTGAAGAAAAGCGTTGTAAGCCCGGGCTTTCACCGACACGCCGCCCCAGAAATAATTCTCGCGTCCGCCAGGTGCGGAAACGCCAGGCGCTCGCTCACCGTAGGCCATCAGCTCGGGGTTAAATCGGTTGTCCGGAGAGGAAATCAGGCCATCCCGGAATACCAATGCTGCTCCAAACTCGGTCAGGTATCCGACCGATCCGAAATACGTCACTTTGAGCTGTTGATTCGGTTGGCTGGCATCCAGGTATCGGTGATATGCGGCCGAGTACCGGAAAGTGGGCTCTCCGCCATTCGAGATCTGATGGTCCCAACCGTTCGCCCGGTCACTACCTACCACCTTGTGAACCGCATTCTGGCCGGATTTGAATACATCAAGTCCCAGAACACCCACGGTCATGGATGTGGTCCAGCCCGAGTCGACCCCGAGAGCCTGGTAACTCTGGCTTGAAGACAGGTAAACCAGATTGCTGTAGGGCCGATCGCTACGATCAATCGCGGATTCCTTGATTTCCTCAGGGGTGAAGCCATAAACGCCCAGCTCAAGCGCGGCGCTTTGCGGGCTCCCGACCTCTTGGCCCAGATAAGGAAACACGAAACTGTCCAGCCCCTGGCTCACCCTGGACACCGGATTTCCAATGAAATCCTCGGAATTGGAGGAATAGGTAATCGCTACACCGGCTGTGTAATCCCGATCCGTTTGCGTTGGCGCGAACAGGTCGTTGTCCGTGGAGAGCGCAAGCACCGAATCAGCGGAATCTGCCAGTGCAGACGAAGCCAAAACAGCGCCTAAAAGAGAAACGGTCAAAAATCGAAAAATCATAGCCAACTCCGAGATTGTGTCGGTAGAAAAGTTGGCTGCTATTCTTCGAACTCCTGGCCTTCAGAACCAATCAAGCGTTGATATTTAAAACATCACCTCGGTTGATAGATAAGTAGTAATACCTGCGGTTTTTGGGCAGTCGTCATCAACCCCCATCACTGATAATGATGTTTGCCATACCGTTTCAGAATTATTCCTCCACATTGTTCAGTCCCACAATTCGCTCATCTGATATCCGACCGATTCCGGTATCGGAGTCAGCTGAATCAACTCAAACTGTGGAGAATTGAAAATGCGTAAATTTGTACTGGTTACCCTGGCTTCCCTTATTACTGTGGCTGCCCTGCCCGCCCATGCGACCCTCGCAGACCGTAAATCTGATGAGCCCCGCTCCGAACAGGCTCAGCCCGCTCCCTACAGCGGCCAAATTGTGATTCGTGGTGAGATTCAGGATCGCGATGCCAAAAACGATACTGCAAATCCGGCCCCGTATAGCGGTCAGATTGTTATCCGTGGCCAGGTACAGCCCGAAAGCCACGGTTGAGTTTCAGATGTTTCTTTTGCGTCTTGGCACCAGGGACGGTGCTTTTTTCAGTCTCGGGTTATGGTCGGAACGGTAAATGTGTAAATTCGACGATTTCTCGAACGACTTCAGGGTTTTGTAAAAGCCGGCTATGACCATATCCCGTTGTACGGGTTAAACGGCTCCTCGGAAACGCCTCGCTCAGTGCAACGGATTCAGTAACCGGAACTTCCAAATCCGAATCATCATGGATGAGCAAAACGGGTACCTCGATTCCAGGCGCAAGCGTAGTCAGATCCAATCGATCAACGCTCAATCCTACCGTTTCTTCCATGTCGCGAACGAAAAGACGCTCACTGCGCTCGCCAAGATTTACAAACCGGGCGAATCGGCTCAGGACGCCCTCAATCGTTGCCGGGCCTGAAACCAGTACCAGGCGATCAAAGCAACCCCTGGTGGATTGAGCATACACAAGCGCAGCCGCACCCAGTGAATGTCCGATCGCAACATCAAAAGAACTCCCCACGTATTCGTGGGCGTCCAGAACGGCCTCAATAAACCGCCCCGGATGAGATTTGGTGGCCTCTGAATCGCCATGTCCCGCCGGATGAACCGCAAAAATGGTGTATTCACCAGGGTCGAACTCACTAATCAGATCCTTGAATTGGCCGATCCAACCCGACCACCCATGCAGGACCAGAATTTTCTTCGGGCCATTCCCATAAATCGACATCAAGCCGTCATTACCGAGAGGCACGACCCGCTCGAACAGCTCGCGAGATGACGCGCGCCGTTCGGCCTTGATTCGGGGAATGGTCATAAGCTCGACCGCTTTTGATGCCGCGCTGGATGGCAGCAATCGGCTGTAAACACCGAACGCAGCCTGAAACATATTCAGAGAAAGGTTCATTTCCGCTTTCCTCAACCTGTTGAAAGGAATCATCTGATACCATTAAGTGTATATACAGCTTAATAGGTGATGCAAGCTTTAGTTGTTCGATTCTTGTACACCCCACCACAAGCGTTCTGCTCGAACAGATGGACAACTATTCCAACCGTCCTGCCACCTCCACTCTGGCCAAAGAACAGAGAATTGCAGGCACATTCATTACGAAGGAGACAGACCATGTCCGCCAGCTCGCAAACCACATCGTTCTCTCTGTACCACTATCGCTCATGCCCTTTCTGCGCATACACCCGCTCTGCGATGAAGCACATCGACATCGAAGTGGAAGAACGTGATATCGCCAGAAACCCAACCTATCGGGCCGAGCTGATCAAAGGTGGAGGCCGAGCCCAGGTTCCCTGCCTGAGAATCGAATCGAAAGGGGAAGTTCGTTGGCTGTATGAATCTCAAGACATCGTCCGCTTCCTGCAGCGCCAAGCCGCCAAGGCGAGCTGATCGCGACCAGACCTTTTATTGATCCACGCAAAACTCAGGAGAGCAAAAATGCTCAAACGAAAAGTTGATGTTGCCATCATTGGCACGGGCACAGCCGGTATGGGTGCCTATCGCGAAGCTCGCAAACATACCGACAGCATCGCGCTGATTGAGGGGAGCCACTATGGCACCACTTGTGCACGTGTTGGCTGCATGCCTAGTAAGCTTTTGATTGCCGCTGCAGAAGCCGCCCACGGCGCAAAGCATGCCGGGGTTTTCGGACTTAATGTCCCGACGGTTGAGACTGACGGTGCGGCGGTCTTGGATCGGGTAAAAAGAGAGCGTGACCGTTTCGTCGGATTTGTTGTCGAAGATGTCGACGAGTTTGATGATAGCCACAAGGTCCGTGGATATGCCCGATTCGTGGACTCCCATCGTTTGCAGATTGATAACGGTCTTGAAATCACTGCCGACCGGATTGTTATTGCCACAGGTTCCAGACCGTTTATTCCTGAAGTATTGGAGGGCGCGGGTAACCGCCTGCTCGTTAACGACGATGTATTCGAACTGGAGCACCTTCCGACATCCGTACTTGTTGTCGGGGCCGGTGTTATCGGTCTGGAATTGGGGCAGGCTCTGAGCCGACTCAACGTCAACATTACGATGCTGTCGCGTAACGAATCGATCGGTGGAATTGCAGACTCCGAAATCCGGAAAATTGCGGCGGATACTTTCCAGTCCGAATTTGATCTGGTCCTTCACGCGGAAGTTCTCGCAGCAAAAGAAACCCTGAACGGTGTGCAGGTAACCTATCGCACATCCGGAGGCATCGTTCACACAGTAGTGGTTGATTATGTACTGGCGGCAACCGGTCGCACTCCGAACACTGACAAGCTTGGCCTCGAGAGTACCGGCATTGCCCTGGACGCCCGCGGCGTTCCCACCTACGACCGGCACACAATGCAAACCAGTGCACCGCACATCTTTATTGCAGGTGACGCCAACAATGAGCTGCCCCTATTGCATGAGGCCTCAGATGAGGGGCGTATCGCGGGAAGCAACGCGGGCACCTTTCCCACTGTTGAAGCCGGCCATCGACGTGCCGGGCTGGGGGTCGTCTTTTCAGACCCGCAAATTGCCAGCGTGGGCAAACGAGCGCATGAACTGATGCCACACACCTTCATCACCGGGAAGGTCAGCTTTCACAATCAAGGAAGAAGCCGGGTGATGGCCAAAAACCAGGGCATGCTGAAAATCTACGCAGACAAGCACAGCGGCATTCTACTGGGCGCAGAAATGTTTGGGCCGGCGGCGGAGCATATAGGTCACCTCCTGGCCTGGGTCGTGCAGCAGTCTCTTACGGTAAACGAGATACTCGGGATGCCTTTCTATCACCCGGTTATTGAAGAAGGTGTTCGCACCGCCTTCCGGGATGCTTCGGAGAAGCTGAAAGAGACAGAACGTAAGGAGGCGCCCCATGCAGTTGCTTGAATTGTTCAGGCGCTACCACACCCAGGCGGCTAAGGTTGCCCTTGAAGTCGGTACGATTCTATTGCTGATCAACCAGCATGATGCGCTGTTCGGATACCAGGAAATTCAATGGCTGCCGGCACTTTTGACCTACTGCGTTCCCTTCTGCGTTTTCACGCTCGGTAAGCTTTCCAGCGAGCGGGATTGCCAGAAATCCTCCGGACTCAATGTGCCTGTTTCAAGGTACCGTTAACCATCCTGATTTCGCCGCGCTGTATCTCAGTGCGGCGAAATCATTCTTGAGGCAATCGCTTTTGCCTTTAGTGCCGCATCCAGATCGCCTTCGACGTGGGCCTTCACAATAGCGCCCTCTTTCAATAAAAACAGTGCATTGGCCAGCTCTTCTGCTTCAGTTTCTGAAGTGGAGATTTCCAGAGCGTGCCGTTTCAGGAGCTCGAAAACCCTGGTCTTGTGGGCCGCACATCGTTTGTGTACCGGGTGCTCGGGATCGCTGTACTCACCGCAGGTATTGATAAAAAAGCACCCATAGAAATGATGCAGTGTTGGTACGCGATTATTAAACCAATCGTGAACCGCATCGAACATTTCCATGAGTGCCTCTCTTCCCGCTGGCCGACTGTTCATTCGCGTCTCTAGCCATTCGAAAAACAGATTGTCCCGGTGCTCAACTGCTGCCTCTACCAGGCTGTCCTTGCTCTCAAAATGGTTGTAGAGCGTCTGCTTTGCGACGCCTGCTTCCTGAAGCACCTGGTTGATGCCGATGGCATGAATACCATGCTCATAGAACAGCCGCAGTGCCGTGTCGACCAAATCCTGCCTTCGTCCCATCGTCAAAACTCCAAATTGTTCGTTGAATATATCTTGACCAAATTAGACAGATCTGTCTAGAATTAAAAGTAGACCGACTTGTCTACTTCAAGAAATGCCACTCAGCGCAGTGAAACAGGGTGTTTTTTGACTGGTGTTTTTGTCGGTTTGACTTGCGAACCACCAGTGAACGAGACACGGAGAAGAGCACGATGGACATTCAAATCAAAACCACCCGAAAGGCGCCCGTGTTTGGGCTTGAAGCTGATTTGATAGATGGCTTGCAGACCGGGCACCCACAAGCCTTTGCGGAAGCTTACCGGAGATATCATCCAGTGATGCTGAGGGTTGCGGCGAAGTACACTTCTGCAGCCGTTGCCGAAGATATCGCCCAGGAAGCCTGGATGGCGGCGATTGGAGCCATTGGTTCTTTCGAGGGCCGTTCCTCGCTCAAGACCTGGCTATGCCGGATTGTCACCAATAAAGCCTTCAACACGTATCGGGAAAACCGTAAGGAATTTCCGGCCACGCCAAGCCTTGCCCTGTTATCAGACAACTCACCGGACAACCAATTTAATGGCGCCGCCGGGCATCTTAGCGAACCGGAGCTGGCTACCCAGACTGCAAAGGTTCAGGAACGCATTCGCGTTGAAATGAAGAATATGAACCGGGATCACGCCAACGCGATTCTGCTCAAGGGCATGAGCCCACTCACCGGCTCGCAGGTTTCTGATGTGCTCGAGATTTCCCACGGAAACCTGCGAGTCATCCTGCACCGTGCACGGAATGAACTGGCCGCCCTGCTCTAATCCAGGGGGCCTGTTCACTGTGTTTTGCTAAAACTGGAGAACCCTTATGAGTACCCAACGTCCACCACTACCTCCGTTTACCCGGGAAAGTGCCATTGAAAAGGTCCGCCTTGCCGAAGATGGCTGGAACAGCCGGGACCCGGCGAAGGTTGCCCTCGCCTACACAGCGGACACCCGCTGGCGCAACCGGGCGGAGTTCGCCAATGGCCGCAAACAGGTCGAAGAGTTCCTCACCCGCAAATGGAATCGCGAACTGGATTACCGCCTTATCAAGGAACTCTGGGCCTACACCGACAACCGGATTGCCGTGCGCTATGCGTACGAGTGGCACGACGACAGTGGAAACTGGTTTCGCTCCTACGGAAATGAAAACTGGGAATTCGATGCCGACGGCCTTATGCAGCGACGCTTCGCATGCATCAACGATAGCCCCATTAAGGAATCAGACCGGCTTTTCCGCTGGCCGCTCGGTCGCCGTCCCGATGATCACCCCGGCCTTAGTGACCTGGGTCTCTGATCTTGCCAAAGTTGCGTTCTCTCTGAGAATTCTGAGCCATATCCCATTCGGGCGGCCCGGTGATAATACTTTAATGCCCACCGGCGCCGCCTTAACTTCGCCATGTTCTCATCTCTTTCTCCCCGAATTGGCTTTTCAAACGACCTGACGGTTTTCCAGCACGATCTGCAGACTTCCGTATCGAGAATGGCAATACCCTTACCCAACCAGCTAATCGATCCACGTCTGTAAAGGGGTAAAACCATGGATAAAACAATCTCGGGGCTGTCTGCTTTAATCAGCGCGGCCTTTCTTTTCTCGGCAACAGCCCACGCTTCAGATGGTCACCCTAAGATTATCAAGCAAGTGACCGACCGGGGTTTGAAAGTGGTCTCTTCCTTCAAGGCCTGCCGCCGGAGAGTGAGCTTAATCGCATCATGAATCCCTAGGACGCCAAGGGGACGGCTCGACGAGATTCGCGACCGTCCCCTTGTTCATCCCGAAAGACCGATCCCATCAGTGTTTTGGGGGGCCAAGAAAGGTGGTGGTGGCAGTTGTCACTGCCCCTTCGTGATTCAACGTGCTGACCTCAAAAACAACGTCGTTAGCCCCGGAATCAAGGGAGGAGGACGGAACAGCGACAGAAAATGGCACCTCAACCCTCTCACCTGCTCCAACCACTACACCTCCGGGACCTGTGGTTGAGAATTCTTCAACACCGCCAACCTCGATCACCAAGTATCTCGGGCTACTGTCTTTATTCGTAAGCTTGAGCAGATAGCTGTTTTCAATGTTGCCCCCGCCGGTATAGCGATACATACCGCGGTCCCTTTCCACATCGAGGGTTACCAGTGGTCTGGACGCCACGCCCCAGGAAAATAACGCAATCATCAAAGCGAGGAACGCGAAATACCCCACCAGTCGTGGTCGCAACAGGTTTGTTTTTCCGCCTTGTAGTTCGCGCTCGCTGGCGTAACGCACCAGGCCGCGGTCATACCCCATCTTGTCCATAATCGAGTCGCACGCGTCGATGCACGCCGCGCATCCGATACACTCCATCTGCAAACCGTCCCGAATATCGATACCGGTCGGGCATACCTGAACGCACATCTGGCAGTCAATGCAGTCACCAAGCCCGCCTTCGGAAAGCGCTGCATCCTTTTTCCGCGACCCTCTCGGTTCACCTCGGGCGACGTCGTAGGAGATCACCAGGGAGTTCGCATCCACCATGGACGACTGAAACCGACCGTATGGGCACATGTGAAAACAGACTTTCTCGCGGAGCCAGCCGGCATTCAGATAGGTAGCCGCTGAAAAAAACAGGACCCAGAACAGTGCCCAACCAGATGCTTCCATGGCAAAAAGATCACCGACAAGATCCCGGATCGGCGTGAAATAGCCTACAAACGTTATTGCCGTTAGCAGACTGATAACCAGCCAGAGCCCATGTTTGGAACCCCGGCGAGCGATCTTGTGCAGACTCAGAGGCGCGGCATCAAGCTTGATTCTTCTTGAGCGGTCCCCCTCTGTCAGTCGCTCTGCCCACAAGAAGACCCAGGTCCAGACGCTCTGGGGACAGGCATAGCCACACCATACCCGCCCGGCCAATACAGTCAGGAAAAATAGGCCGAAGGCGCAAATCAGGAGGATTCCAGAAAGCAACACGAGGTCTTCTGGCCAGAACGTGGCTGAAAATATGTGGAATTTCTTTTCGGAAAGATCCCAGAGTACGGCCTGCCGGCCACCCCAGTTCAGCCAGGCTACGCCGAAATACAGGGCGAAGAGTACAAACCCGCCGGTTATCCTCAAACGGCGGTAAAGCCCGGAAAAGCTTCGCGGCTGAATTTTCTGTTCAGGCCCACGAGTTGTTGATGACGATTCAATTTGCTTAACAGAGATCAGGCGACTCATTCGCTGCGCACCTTGCCAGACTCGATCAGAAACGGATGGCAGGAGGATAATCGCTCGATTTAAATAGGGGCAGGACCACTTTTTTAATAAACAATAGGGACAGATAAGGAATCTTCAGGACACCAGTTCGGATAACCGGTGCAAAGCGGCAATCCGGGCGCCATTCCAGGGATGGGCAAAACTGATTCTAAGGCAGTTTGAAAACCTTCCTGATACCGAAAAGAGGCTGCCAGGGGTGATGACAATGCCCTCTTTCAGCGTTTCGGCGTAAAGACTCAAGGTGTCGACCTCCGGAGGCAGCTCTACCCAAAGGGCCAGGCCTCCATTCGGAGCCGTTGCACGCAAAGGCACCGGCCAGTCTCCCAGAAGAGTCAGCAAATGATCTCGCTGCTGGCGCAAACTTAGACGATAGCGCCGGAGGAAGGATGAGTAGCCACCCTCTGCAATGAAATCCGCCACTCCTTGTTGTAAAAACCGACTACTCGCCAACTGGGACGTCAGTTTGAGTTGCATAATTTGCTGGTGCCATCTTCCTCCTGAAACCCACCCCAAACGGAGATCTCTCGAAAGCACCTTGGAAAAAGAGCTGCAATGGATGACCCGGTCAGATTCATCAATCGCTTTCAGAGTGTCAGGTACGTTTAACCAACCCGATTCGCCATAAATGTCATCCTCGATAATGGCAAGCTGATGTTGATCGGCCAGCGCGAGCAGACGCACGCGGGTTTCATGGGGCATCACAGCGCCCGTCGGTGTAGCAAAGGCCGGTGAAACCACGCAAGCTTTTACGTCCCAGGTCTGAAGAGTCTCTTCAAGCGCCTGTATATCCATACCACTGTTCGGCGATGCAGATATCTCGACTACCTTGAGCTGAAGTTGTTCAAGTAACTGAAGAACTCCATAAAATCCCGGAGCTTCCACTGCAACCACATCACCGCGCTGGCAAACGGCCATCAAGGCCAGGAACAGGGACTGTTGGCAGCCAGATGTGATGCAGAATTGATCGGCATCAGCCGTCCACCCTCTTCGGGCTGATCGCAGGGCAAGCTGGGATCTCAACTCCGGGTCACCAGCCGGCTCGTCATAGTATTGAAAGCTTGCCGATTGACGCCTCAGTGCCCGCCCGATCGACCGGTTAAGTTGAACAATACCTGGCGGCGCTAATTCGCGGCGGTGATCAGGGAGCAAATCAAAGGCAGCGCTTCGGGTCATGATGTCCTGAAACACCTGGCTTACCGAAACAGGTTTGGGGGCGGCGAGTGTCGAGGCTTGTCTGGGGGGCTCGAACTCTCGATGACCAGGCGCAACGAAAAAGCCGCTGCGCTCCCAAGCCTCGATCAATCCCTGAGCTTCAAGTCGCTGCAGTGCATGCTGAACCGTAATCTTGGAAACGCCGTGCTGGTGACAAAGTGTCCTTATTGAAGGGAGTCGTTCGCCAGCTTGCCAGCGGCCACTTTCAATACTCTGTCGCAGAGTATTCTCAAGTTTCTGGTATCTCGGCAATTCGACCGTCATTGTCTAATTCTTCTCCAAGGCACGTTCAAACGATTCATCTCAGTTGCGAACAGAGTACAAAACACTCGCTATTCCCGCATAAAAAAGCCGGGCTTGAGCCCGGCAAACTGAGTTTACTCTGAACACCGCCAACAACTCACGCTAACTGCGATACCTTCTCTTTCAAACCATCTATCCAGTTAGTCAGGTCCTTCAGGGACTTGGAGCCTGCCTCCTGGCCCATGAACTGGTCTCGTCTCAGCAGAACCAGGGTCGGAATGGCTCTAACGCCGAACTTGGCAGCAAGATCATGCTTCTGGTCCACGTCCACTTTTACCACTGCAGTTTCAGGGTTCAATTGACTGAACTGCTCCAGAACCGGGTTCATAACCTTGCACGGCGCACACCAGGGAGCCCAAAAATCCAGCAGGAGCCACTCGTGTCTGTTGGCAAGATCTCCCAGTTCGTCAAATGTATTCAGGTTTACGATCGGCACAGCGGATATCCTCCGGACAATAACTTCAATTAAGAAAAAGGGCGTACCCGGAGAACACTATCGATGCGAGGGTGAATGCCGAATACGCCAAGGGGTGAACAATTCTGGTTCAGGCTCTTCTCAACCTGTCGCCAATCAGCTTATCCAGCGAGAACAGACCGGGCCCACACATGGCCAGTGCCATCAGGATCAGGCCCCATACCACGTGGGTCAGCTCGGCTGCCGGCGCTATCATTTCCAGACTGATTACCGCAACTATGTTGATCACAAACAGCCCCAGGGAAGACACCAGAGAAAGCAGGCCAAGGGCGAGCAGGACGGGAAACACCAGTTCCCCGAACGTGGCCAGGAAGGCAGCCAACTCCGGGCTTAACAGCGGCACGTTGTATTCCTCTTCAAACAAAAACAGCGTCGTTCCCCAGTCATCAATCTTGGTGAGGCCGGCTTTGAAGAACACCCATGCCACGTAGAGACGCCCAAGAAGCAGTGCAACAGGTAGCAGGCCTCGGACGATTCGCTGAACCGAATCATTTAATCCGTAAAAACTGTAAGCTAAGGTTTTCATATCAATCTCCTCTCAATGAATGGTTCTGGCGCCAACGATGACCCTTTTTGAGATCATGTCTTGCAGCCAACCGGTAAAATTCGCTTCATTCAGAACACCTTCACCGAAAGCCTCGGCAATACTTGGCTGTTTTCTGAGACGATCGAGCAGCGCAATATCCTTTTCAGAAATGGCCTCTGCCATCCCTCGCCAACCCGCTCGATAAACCAGGGCGTTCTGGCCTCGGCCTTTGGCGATCATTCTTTTTGCTTGAGCAAAACTGAGCGTGTCTTGAGGGGTATGGCTTTTGTGTGCTTCCCATATGCTGACGATTGGATAAACGGACCTGAAAAACTGAAGCCCGCTATTGAGAATGAGCTGACAAGAAGAGAGATCCTCGCCAATCGCAGAAAAGCTCTCGAAGTCCACTTCTTGATACTGGCAACGCTCGACCCGCCCCACGTAATTGTCGAGTCGCGCCACATCGGAGAGGTAGGGAACCCGATCTGAAATCCGGTGCGAGATCATCCAGCTCGGAAATCCCCAGCCGAAATCACTCCAGTCGCCGCTCTGCTTCCGGATCATTCTGAAATAATCCAGCGCCAGTTCCTCAAAGACCGCCGGTCCTACCAGTGCCTTCACCGTCGGATAACTGAGCTCAAGGGCTCGAACCGCCTTGGCCTCCACCCCGAATCGATACACCTCCGAATTGGGCAGCGCCGGTTCGTTGGTACCGCCAAACAGGAACGCCAGAAACTGACTCTGGTAATCAGACAGATTCATGGCTGTGCTCCCTGCTCAATACCCGGCGTTGTGCTTTTCTGGCTTTGGTGGCTTCCCCAAGAAGTTTGCGCCACGACGGGAGGTTGTTGTCCCATTCGATCAACGTGGGCCTTGGGCCGATCTCTCGAACCACTCGCTCATAGGCGTGCCACCCAACCTCGGATACCGGGCAGGCATGGTCATCGATCAGTAGCTCTGCCCTATCCACGGGCGTAGAGCCTGCAAGATGAATTTCCGCAATGGCGGAGTGATCGAGAGACGCAACGTAACGGTCAACAAAATCCGCCGGTTCGCAGACTTGCGCATTCCGGGCGTTCACCATCACGTTATTGATATCAAGGATTAAGGCGCAGCCCGTGCGGGCAACGATTTCATTCAGAAAAGCGGCCTCGTCGAAGTCACTGTGGTCAAACTCGATGTACGCACAGACGTTCTCAACAGCGATCTGGCGGCCCAGTGCCTGTTGCATTCGGTCAATGTTGTTAACCGCATGCCGGAGACTGTCTTCGGTGTAGGGAATGGGCAGAAGATCACCACCATGAAAGAGTCGTCCACCAATCCTTGCCCAGGTAAAACACAGGTGGTCTGACACCAATATCGGGTTCACCCGGTCCACAAGACGTTTGAGTTGCTTGAGGTAATCGTCAGGAATAGCCTCAACGGACCCGAGGCCTGCCGAGGTGCCATGAAGGCTGATTGGCGTGCTTGCCGAAACCTCCTTCAACAGATCGACGGCGATTCCTGCCTCCGCGAAGAAATTCTCCGAGTGCACCTCAAGAAAATCTACCGAAGGGGCGTGCTCGAGAACGTCCTGATAGTGGTCCGGTCGTAAACCTACCCCAACAGTGCTGCTCCCGAGTTCCGGCCTGGCTGGGACTATGTCCTGACGGTTACTCATGCCACTTAACCTTTGCTTTTCTCAGCAATGATTTTCAGGGCCGTTTCCTTGTCAAAGCCACCCAGGTCTTCACAGGTGCCCTTCTCGACAATCTTGTACTCACCCGGGTCGTTGGCGACTTTCGACTGCCCTGCACAGGAGTGCGTTCCCGCAAGGTTGGCACAATCGTTACCGCCAACCGCTGAGATGCCGTAACACTTTTCCTTGCCCCCAGCATGTGCCAGGGGTGCAGACATGGCGCCGGCCAATGCGGCGGCCAATGCCGCGCTCAAAAGAAGCTTCTGGTTCATATCGATCTCCTTCAAAGTTTGGTTCAGGGCCCCTGAGGTAGAACCTCAAGGACCCCCGGACTTGCTCATATCACTGACAGAGAATTACAGCTCGGCTGCTTCCACAGTTTTGATCTCGGGCCAGATGTCGTTGGCATTGGCGATGAAGCCAGGTACATCAGTGAGCCAACGCTTCTGCACGTCTTTGTTCAGGTTCAGGTAGAGCTTGTTATCGACAATGCGCCAGGCTTCAGGATCAACGTCGAATTTCTTCTCCATGGTTACGCCGAACGCGCAGTAACCACCGTACTGGGGCGCATAAGCACTGGGGTCGGCACGAAACTGATCACGATTCTCTGCGCTGGAGAAGTGGTAGATCGCGTTCTTGTAGGTAGCGGTGTATTCCGCAGAACCCTTGGTGGCTTCTGAATCGGAAAAGTAGGCCACCGGATCGTAGCCGCTGATGGCAACATCATTGGCATTGGCGTTCATGTCGATATCGGCAGCAAAAGCACCAAAAGCGGCGCTCATAGAGGCAATAGCAACGAAGGCACGAAGTTTCTTGAAACGAGTCATTGGGTATCTCCTTTGAATGAATGATGACTACGTTTGAAACATTAAGGCCTGGAGGGGTACTGAATAAGTACGATCGTTCAAACTTCTATGCCAATTATCTGGAGTGCTTATGGACAGGCTTTCTTACATTCTCGACCAGCTTAATGTGAACGCCGGTGTGTTCTTTCGGGGCCAGCTCTGCGGGCTGGCCTCCTTTGAAGAAGAGGAAACCGGCTACATTCATGTACTCCGTTCCGGAGTGCTCGACATCATGGAAGGGAACCGGGAGAAAATTACGCTGACGGAACCCACCATGATCTTTTCAGTGCGGTCCCAGCCCCATCAGCTTTTCGGTGCCAATCGGGAAGGCGCGGAGATGATCTGTGCCTCAATCAAGTTCCAGACAGGGTCGCGGAATCCCGTCCTGGAGGCGCTGCCCGCATCCGTGGTTTTGCCCCTTTCTTCCGTTCATGGTCTTGGCTCCTTTGTGGATGTGTTGTTCCTGGAAGCCGAGGCCGCACAGGAAGGAAGAGACGCCGTCATGAATCGACTCGTGGAGGTGATATTCGTAAATGTGCTTCGACACATTGTCTCGGAAGGGGAAACACCCAAGGGGATGCTTTCTGCGCTCGCTGACCGGCAGCTAAGCAAAGTTCTGAATCGCATTGACAGCAATCTGAACGGGGATCTGTCCGTGGATATGCTTGCTGATGTGGCGACTATGTCCCGCTCAACCTTCATACAGCACTTCAAGAATGTGCTCGGCCTGGCACCTGGCGAATACGTTCAGAACGCGCGGATATCTGCAGCCAAAAAACTCATCCTGAAGGACAAACCCATGTCGATTATCTGCTTTGAGGTGGGCTATGAGGACGCCTCTGGATTCTCGAGGGCCTTCAAAAAGAATACCGGCATGACGCCGAGGGAATGGAAAAAGCTGAACACGACAGCCGCTGAAGCGGAAAACACCTTAGTTGAGGAAAACGCCAGCGTGGCCTGATAGTTAGATAGTTATGCAGCAAAAAAGGGGCAAGGATTTCGAAACCTTGCCCCTTTCGTTTGATGTGGCGTTTTACTTCAGTACAACCTGCCCGCGGATTACCTTTTGGCCGCTGTATGGGCTGCTGACGGTCTCGCTGAAATCGTCGATGTCTGACTTGCGGTCCGCCAGAGATGCGCTGGCGGAAGCGGAAATCAGGGCAATGGAAACAAGAAGCAGTGCTTTGGCAGTTACGTTTTTCATGATTGGTTTCTCCAGTGGTTGATGTCTACGAGAGAAATAGTAACCACCGGTGCACCCCGACAAATGGACAGGCGTTCTAGTTACTGGGCCGATTGTCCATACCTGGATCAATCACCGTCAGTGGGCCGCAATCAAGCTCTCTTGCGGCCATCGCTTTTGCCCAACACTCCTTGGCAACCTGTTCGATCACGCTCCGGATCCAGATAATTCCTGGATCCCGGTCGTGGCGGGTATGCCATGCGAGATACAGGCTGGTCGGCTCAACTTCAATTGGCAGACTGGTAATCGAAATACCAGCGCAGAACTCGCAGTCACCAGTGATGACTTCCGGAATTGTTGCAACCAGGTCGGAGTTTCTGAGCAGATTCGGAACGGCAGAAAAGTGGTTTACCGTTACCGCGACGCGTCTCTCCAACCCCCGTCTGTGGAGCGTGTCGTCGACCACACCATGAGCCTCTCCCGACATGGTTGCCAGCAGATGTTGAGCATTGAGAAAGGAATCGAGGTCAACCGGCTGAGCACTCAGATCATGGCCGCTTCTCATGGCCAACACATAACCGGTGTCGAACAGCCACAGGCTTCTCAGGCTGTGATCATGCTGCTCGAAAAACCCGATCACGAAATCGACACTCGCTTCGCGCAAATGGTTCGCTGCGGTGGCGGGCGAGAAAGGCACCGCATGCAGATCAATCCCCGGGGCAGTTTTCTGCAACTCGGAGATCAGCGGTTGCCAGACCATCTCGAGTATCAAATCGGTGACGGCCACCCTGAACGTCCTGCGGGATTCACTGGGCGTGAAGCGAGTGGAATTCACCGCATTGGAAAGTTCGTACAAGGGGTTCCGGATCTGGTCCCATAGGCTTTGGGCATACGAGGTCGGCTCTACCTGCCGTCCCCGCTTCACAAACAAAGGATCTTTCCAGGCCGTCCGCATTCGGGAAACAACATTTGAGACCGCTGGCTGGGTCATGCCCAGGCGGTCCGCCGCTCGTGTGATCGAACCTTCCGTCATGATGGCGCTGAACACGTGTAACAGGTTGAGTTCCTGGTTTTTCATGGTGCCTCCCTGGTGTTTGATGAGGACGTTGGATTGGAATCCTTACTGCACAGACGTCCTGGAGGCCTATCTGTTACTGAAACGGCGCAAGATTCCCGTCAACTCCATGAGTTTGATTGGCTGGACAATACAGGGGATTGAATCTAGCATCATGCATATACACTTAAGCAAACGAGAGCCCTTCATGTCTGAGCACTCAATCGATCAGGAAACAACGCCTCTTGAGGTTGCCAGAACCTGCGCCGCGCTCTACTCCCGAGTTTTTTCCAGGCTGGTAACCCGTCATTACAACCATCACCTTGCCGACACCGGCCTCAGGATTACCCAGTTCTCAATTCTGAATGCCATCAAACTGTCGCCACCAAACTCCATCAACGAGCTGGCGGAGCTTCTCGGCATGGAGCGGACATCACTTCAGCGAACGGTTGAAAAACTGATTGCCAAAGGCTTGCTGCAGTCCCAGCCAACAGGCCATAAGCGCTCACTGGGCCTGGCTCTGACGGCGGAAGGCGAAGATATATACCAGCAGGCATTGGCGCGATGGGAAGAAGCTCACGGTGAGTTTACCGATATGGTAGGGGCAGATGACTGGTCAGAAACCGTAGGCAAACTCCGGCGCTACAGCAGTAAACTTCAGTCTACCCTTTGATGTCGGTTCAGCCCCCGTCGCCCATAGACGCAAGCATGGCTTCGACCTCAGTCTCAGTGTAGCGCGGGGTAATATGTTGCGGGCAATTCCAGTCGAAGGCTTCGACGCGAATGATCATGCCCTTCTCTACCTGGGCTTTGTAACTCTGGTCCTGCAGGCGCTCGAGAATTGAAGACTGTTCGTGACCAACCAATGCCATCCGGCCAAGGAGTTTCAGCCTTCTGCGGTTAGGATAATCCATCAGGAACAGCGACACGCGATCATTGTTCAACACGTTACCCGTCGTCACGTACTGTCGGTTGCCTGAGTAATCAGCAAACCCGATGGTCGACTGGTCTATTACCTTCAAAAATCCGGCTGGCCCACCCCGATGCTGGATGTAAGGCCAGCCTGTCTCACTGACGCTGGCAATGTAGAAGCTGTCACGAGCTTCAATGAAGCTGCGCTCCCGATCCCTGAGCAGATGGTTTCGGTCGGGGCCGGTCTCAATGGATGAGTAACCCGACCGGCTGCCCATTTCCTCCTGAACCCGCTTAACGGTCCGGGTAAAAGCGATTTCCGCAAACTTGTGCGCCATGATGGGCTCCTGAGATTCTCTTAGCTTTCTGTTCCTGTTAGCTATCAGTAACCCGGCCGGCTCAAGTGTTACATCGCGTCGCCATTATTTTTAGACAGCCTCAATCCCTATTTGTAGCATCCTGGCGCCCTGCTCTAACGAGCGTGAAAACTGAACTCATGAATACCCAGCCGAATCCAATCACGCCAACATTGATGCCTAATAGAGTCTTTTCCGTACCATCCGGATGCACCATTGATCCGCCGTATGAACCCTGTAAGGCGTAGGCTGCAAGGAAACCGCCGGTGACCACCAGCGCAATAACACTTGCTTTGCCCCTTCCATCGACAGACATCCAGGTAAGCCACAGGGCAATCGCACCGAGAGAAGAGTTGGTAATCAGTTGCCACACTTCGTGCAATCTCGCATGGGCTACCCAATCCGGGTTGAACACGTGGGTGTCGTTGATTTCCAAATACGGGACAGCAATTGCGTAAAGTGCGATTGATATTGTTAACAGTATCTTATCAAGCATTGTTCATGCTACCTGTGAGTTAAAAGTGGGAAAGCGTCAGGTTTGACAACTGCTGTATGCGCCTGCCAAACCTGCCTCAATTCATGGGCCAGGCGCGCTTAGCGCTCTTCCCAAATACCTGTTCTGGCCACTTCTTCTGCGAACACAGCAAAGTCTTTCGGCGGGCGACCAAGTGCCTGATGAACGCCATCGGTCAAATGAGCGTTGCGGCCGTCAAGAACCGTTGCGAATAGATAATCCAGCATCCAGACCACATCCTCGGGCGCCCCGGAGTTCTCCATCTCTGTGATAAAGCTCTTGTGAGGCACGTCGATGAATGAAATCTCGCGACCGGTCGCGCGGGAAAGATCGTTGGCCACGTCTGCGAATGTCATGAGTCTTGGCCCCGTCACTTCATAGATGCGCCCGCTGTGGCTGTCCTGAGTCAGGGCCGCAACAGCCACGTCTGCGATGTCATCGACATCAACGAAAGGCTCGACCTGATCGCCTGCTGGCAGAGTGATGGCACCATTCAACACCATGTCGATGAATGCGCCTTCAGAAAAGTTCTGGTTAAACCAGCTAGCGCGGACGATGGTCCATTCGAGGCCAGATTCCTGGACAATGTCTTCGCAGGCTTGAGCCTCGGCTTCGCCACGGCCGGATAACAGGACGAGCCGCTTCACGCCGCGTCGTTTCGCCAGGCTCACAAACGCCTGGATAGCGTCGGTTGCGCCGGGCATGGCCAGGTCTGGTGAGTAGGTGATATAGGCTGAAGTGACGCCAGTGAGGCAAGGGTCCCAGCTTTTTTCGTTGCCCCAATCAAAAGACGGGATGGCCGAGCGGGATCCAACTCGAACCTCATAACCGCTGTCTTTCAGCTGATCAACGACGCGTTTGCCGGTTTTTCCGGTACCGCCTACGACAAGAATTGTTTGATGTGCCTGATTGGATGGTTTCATTGACTTGCTCCTTTTTTCTTAAGTGCAAGTCAATTTTCGAGGAACAGTATTGTTTGTTATTGCCCCAGGGTGCCAGAGTTTGTGCAGCTGGCGACAACTTCGAACTCAGCTTCAGCGAGTTCGAAGTCGATAGGATCGTGGAGTCTGTCCCGCCCAGCGCTTGAAAGCCCGAGTGAACCCACTCTGTTCTGCAAATCCCGTCAGGAAGGCCACCTCGGCAAGACTGTAATCTGTCTCCCGCAGAAGTCTCTGTGCGAGATCCTTCTGCGCCATGTCGACGACGTTTTGAAAGGAATAACCCTGCTCTGACAGTCTTCTTTGCAGTGTCCGTGCGCCCAGATTCAGTTCGGACGCAATCCGGGAAAGCTTCGGTACCCCTTCGCTAAGCACGTTGGCGACTGCACGCCGGACCTGTTGTTGCAGGTCGATCTCGCCCTTAAGGGAGTTCAGTTGCTGTTCAAGATGTCGGTCAAAAAACTTGGCGATGGATTCATCGCCCAGCCTGTTGGGGATTTCGATGCTCTCTTTACTTACAAGCACCGCATCTCGTCCCGTCTCGAAATGGACCGGGCAACCGAAATGGTTCTCGTACACTCTGGTATCGCCTCTCGGCGCATGCTTGAAATAAATGGCAAAAGGAATGAAATTCGAGGAGCTGACTTCTTTGCTAATGGTATATACCGCCGACATGCTGGCCTCATTGGAGAGCAGCATGCCCGGACAACCATCCCCTGCTTTTTCAAGGTTGAATAGGAACCCCTCTGTCGTTTCCTCAAGCGAATACGTTTCTGCACTGCCAAGAACATGCCCGTACCGCTCTGCCCTTGTAAATGAACCGCGCAAGGTCGGCGCGGATTTCCAGGCCAGGCCAAAGGCGCCGTACTCGTCGCTTCGCATTGAGGCACCGATTTTCAGCGGCAATGAGAGGCCATTGGGATCTCGATCAACCAAAGCAGCAAAGAAATCATAATACTCTGTTGAAGACACCATCTGAGTGGGATCAATGGGGCCGTCCACGGGAAGGCCAAGTTTACGTATCAAGTCCCGCGTTTCGACGCCCGGGCTTGCCTGACTGACCACCTTGTAGACATACAGTGAAGTTATTTGAGCCATGGCAACATAGATAATCCATGTTCTATTGGTTGTGCAACCTCTTCAGCCTGGTCAGAAAGCGGCGCCTCTGGCGCAGCATATGGAGGTAGATCTGTACGGCAAAGACGAACTAGGGGTATTTGCATACGAGCAGTAATGGTTTCTGCATACGCCAGGGTCGGACTTTTCTTCGTATACTAACTATAAGCTTGGATGCGATACCGATACCCGACTTAAACCACTGGAGGTTTAAAACCTATGAACATTATCCCCGTGATTACTCTGTTTGGCGGATTGGCGGCATTCTTCACTTTGGCCATTACGCTCAGATATGCCGCCGGCAAAACTCAGATGATTCAGAAGCAGAACGACAACCAGCTCACCGGCTCTTAAACGGCAGCAGCGTTCAGCCACTTGGATTGCTTGCGAGTTCCTTGAGCGCCCTCATTGCCTCATCAGTCCGATCACTGGGCACAAACATGTGGTCATGATAGAAGCCTGCAATAACGTTGGTGGTAATGCCCCGTTCGGCCAGCAGGCTCGTCACCACCGATGTCAGACCCAGAGCCTCAAGGCTGGAGTGACCCTCAAGGGTGATACGCCTGAAGACTCTGTAGTAGTCCAGGCCCTCGGCTTTGGCTTCCTCGAGTGGAATAACCAGAGTAAGTCCTTCCAGTTCGGCAATGCTGACGATGGGCTTGAGGTGTTCCAGATCGCCGTACTTTGCCTTTGGCACAGTGCAGTAAACGTACGTCGTCTCATCCAGTGTTGGCGAGAGCTGCTTGATCAAATCCTGCAGGAACTGTGTTCGCATCATTTTGACTGTCCTTAGGGCGAAGGTCGCCGGATTGCAGTAAGGAAACTTGAAACTTTCCCTATGAGCATAGTCAATTGCTGCGGATTTAGTTATCAAAATCCGTTGCTGAGTACCTGATTCCGCTTACTAATACGATTACTCGCTTCGACACGCCCTGCTCACCTATCACAGGCGAATAACGAGCCTCCATCAGACATCGTGTCCAAGAGCTTACATTAGCGCCCCTCGCCGGATCAGATCGCCAATGACTGGAACCACGAAACAGATCTCTGCACGTTAGCCACGCGTACGCTTTATCGCGCACTTCTTAATTCAAACGAAAAAAGGAAAGTACGATGAATCGCAACGCAAGAAATGGCATGTCAGTCCCCTTCGCATTCGCTCTGGCAGCACTACTGGGCAGCGGCGCCGCAAGTGCATCTGAAAAGCTCAGCGCAGATGAGATCTCCCAGGCGGTCAGCGACCACTCATACCAGGGCAGCATGCTGGAACCGAACTCCGGATTTAACGAATACTATGCAGCGGACGGCACAATCCATGGCGTGGACTACAAAGGCGAGTGGACCACCAAAGAGGGCGAAATGTGCTTTGCCTATGGCCAGGAGCCCACTTGCTACTCGGTCAGCATCAATGGGCCATCCATGGTGCTGCGCCAGGATGGCGTCATCAAGGGCAATGGAATGCTGATTCCCGGTAATACCGTCAAGTAAGCTCCAGAGGTGGGGCGCTCCCGTGGTTCAGAGGATCACTGGAGCGCCTTTTCTACGGCCTCCAGAAATCCAATCATATCCACCACCTGTTCCGAATCCGGATCAACGGTTTTACCCTTCAGATCGGCAGTAACAATGCCGCTATCGACCGTATCGGTTAACGCCGCCTTCAATTGAACGGCGTATTGACTGAGTGGCTCATTACCCTCTCTCTCACCCAGGGTTTCCAGGGCGTTGGCCAGCGCAAAGATCAACGCTGACGGATTGAAATGGGCTATTTTTCCGTCGCTCTCCAGGTACTTCAGATACAGGTCATGGGCCGTGCCATGGGGAGCTTCAAACAGCATCGTGCCGTCCTTGCTCTCTATGATCGAACTGGCGGTCGCCAGACTGCCACCGAGCGCCGCTGAAATGTCCGAGAAGATGTCGCCATCCAGATTCTGGGAGGGATAAAGCGCGTTCCTGGGTGGGTCTGTGATCATCTTCTTGAGCTGGCTCGAGGGCCGCATGATCATGAACGAAGGCGGTGGCGTGTGCTCGCTGGCCAGTTCCCGGCGCACTTCGGTAATTACGTCGCTATAGACTTCGTCGTACTCCATGTACTCGCGCTTGAGGCCGAAGTACACCTCTTTGTCCTTACGGGAGGCGTCCCGGAAAACCTGCAGAACCCAGTCCTTGATAGCCTCCCGGTCATTGGACATGAGCAACATGGGATCGCCCTTCCTGACCCGGCGGGCGTGCTTCTCGTCACCGTCGACAATCACTTTGAGGATGCCATCCTCCTTCGCCGCCATGTTGAAGCTACCGTATTGGTCGCCGCCACCGGCACTCATGCGGGAGATGGACACGTGTGCACCCCGGCCCGGAATGCCAAACTCCCGAAGCTGATTGACCAGCTTGAGCAGTTTGCGCCCGGTGGTATTGTCCGGAACACCCCAGAGTGCGCGCTCCGGCGGATTGGAAACAATTCGCGCCGCCTGGGCATCGATCAGCTCGTAGTAGTACTTCAGTCCCAGATCTTCGATCTGCTTCTTATAGTCGCTGTGATAGATGTCCTCGATCACCGAGCGCATGGCGCCGTCATAACCTGGGATCACGGTGTCTTTCAGGCCCAGGTACACATCGCGTTTTTCTGCGATGGCCCGCTGGAAGAAACGGTGGGCCCAGGCTTTAACATCCTCGATGTCGTTGGTAGCAAGCAGCCACGGATCGCCCTTGCGAATCTCTCGCCGGTGAAGCTCTACCGGGTCGCCACTGCTGCCCACAAACATCAGTTTGACCACACCGGTTGCCATGGACAGCTGGTTGAAGCTGTCCTTGATGCCACCGAATTCCATGGTATCCACTTCAATATCGCGCCCTACCCACTCCGGCCGGCGGATATTGAGGTTGCGGAACTTGATGTCTTCCCGGGTAATGTTGCCGCTGATGCCTTTACGGATCGCGCCGTTCGGCGATTTGGTCGCCAGCGGATGCAGGTTGTTGCCATCCACATCCGGATGCTTGCGGAGCAAGTCCTCTAGTTGCTGCCGGTTTACGGTCATGCCGGCGTTTTTCACACCCACACCATGTCGCTGGAGCGAGTCGATGGCATCGATAACCACCTGGCCATTGGTCAGCAGGCGGTTTTCCGCGGACAGCTCGATTTCCTCAAGCTGAATATCAAGTCGTGATCTCACGAATTTCTTGAGAATATGCTCAAACGCAACCTGAGCCATTTCGTCGCCGTGAAGGATCACGAGAGGCGAGGTCACACTGATTCTGCTGTCCATGAGAGTCTCCCTGCTGTTTCTTGGCCTGAATTAGTCCTGCTGTGATGCCGATTGTTTGATACCCAACCGCTCGTTAACGGCATCCCGGATCTCCCGATAGCGCTCGGGATTCTTCGCCAAAGTATCCAGATTGTCCTCGGGGAATATCTCCTTTCTCTTTTTACCGGCTTCCTCACTGGTAAAAATAGACGGCAGAAGCTGTTCCAGGCAACGCAACATGACTTCCGGCGATACCGAAGCTCCCGGGGATGCGCCCAGCAATGTGCCATAGGTCTTGTCACGGGATACCAGGATCTCTGTGCCCATCTGCAGGTCGCCATCCCGGATGATCTGAACTCGCTGGCCTGCCTCGACCGCTTTCCAGTTGAACTTTTTACTCATGCCCGGGGCGAAGCTGTCCAGTTCCTCGAACATGCTCTTTTCACCCTTGAAGGTTTCAGACACCAGGTACTTGACCAGTGGAAAGTGCTCAAGAGCCACGTTGAGCAACCCTGGAATATCATGCAGGCGCATGGCGCGCAGGTAATCCAGGAAGCCACGGCCTCTCTCAAGCACCGGTTTGAACGAGGCAAAAGGGCCGAACAGCAAATAATATTGGCCATTGGCTACCCGCAGATCGAGGTGCGGGACAGACATCGGAGGCGCACCGACCTTCGCTTTGCCATAGGTCTTGGCCCGATATTGCTCAGCCTGTTCGGCGCTGATCGGAGCCTGAAGGAAGCGGCCGCCAACCGGGAAACCGGTGAATCGGCGGGCAAAAGGCAGGTGGCTCTTTTTCAGGATCGGGAATGCCCCACCTCCGGCACCGACAAACAGCACGTCTGCCTTGTACCGACGATCAACTCCCCTGCTCTGCGTTTCCACCAGCCAACTACCGGCGGGGCTTCGATGCACACGTTTGACATGGGTGCCGTATTCAATCTTTACACCCAGATCCTTAACCGCATATTCGGCCATTTGCTCGGTCAACGCCCCGAAGTTGACGTCGGTACCCGTTTCAATAACCGTCGCCGCCATTTTTTCATGGCGTGGGCGTTCCTCCATGGTGTAAGGAATCCAGCTTTTGATCTCATCGAAATCTTCGGAATAGCGCATCTGTTCAAAAAAATGATGGGCCGACATCTCCTTGAAGCGGAGTTTCAGCTCAGGAATAGATGGCTCAGAGACGATGGTGCAGTGCTTGGTCTGGTTAATAAACGATTTGGGGTCCTTGATGGCCCCCTTCTGGATCAGGTACGCCCAGAACTGCTTTGCCACATTAAACTGAGCATGAATCTTTTCCGCCTTTTCGACCGAAATAACCTCTTCGTCCACCGGCGTGTAATTCAGCTCACAGTTCGCCTCGTGCCCGGTGCCGGCGTTATTGAACACCCAGGAGTTTCCCGCCCCGGGACCGTCCAGTCTTTCAAGAATCGTGATATCGAGTTCCGGTGCCAGCTCTTTCGCCAGGGTGGCGAAGGTGGTGCCCATGATTCCTGCGCCAATGATGATTACATTCATTAAAGCCTACCCGCGTGAGTCAAATGTCTGAATCAGGTTAAAAAAGTGTATGCCTTGACGGTAGCACGCTTCGCCAGGCACGGGAAACGCATGGCGAGCGGCCTCCCACTACCGAAAATCTCGACACCAGGGTCTACCCCTAAACCGCAGTTTACGTTAAGGTAAATGTCACCTGGCACGAATCACACCAGATTCCGCCAGGCTGTCTACAATGACATTAACTACACTCCCACAAGGAGTGTTTGTTCCTCAGGCCACTACCCCAGGAAGAGGATTATGACAACAACAAAGTCCAAAGTTGTGTATTCCCCAGTGTTTACCGACGGTGCGGAATTTCGTATTCCCACGTTCAAGCTTCTGAAACAGGACGGCAAGCTCTACAAGAGCGCCAAGGCTCCTGATCTCGACAAAGACAAGGCCCTTCGTATCTATCGGGCCATGGTCACCACCCGAATACTCGACGAGCGCATGCTAGCCGCCCAGCGACAGGGCCGCCTGAGCTTTTACATGCAGTGCACCGGCGAAGAAGCTGCAGTAATCGGCAGTGCGGCAGCACTGGATGATGGCGACATGATCATGGCGCAGTATCGGGAGCAAGGCGCCCTCGCCTACCGCGGCTTTACCATCGACGAGTTCATGAACCAGCTGTTCGGCAACGAGATGGACTACGGCAAGGGCCGCCAGATGCCGGTGCATTATGGTTCGAAGAAGCTGAACTACATGACCATCTCCTCGCCATTGGCCACCCAGATTCCCCAGGCTACCGGCTATGCCTATGGCCAGAAGCTTCGCGGTGAAGGGCATTGCACCATTACCTATTTCGGAGAAGGCGCCGCATCCGAAGGCGATTTCCATGCGGCCCTGAACATGGCCGCGGTTCATCGCGTACCGGTGATCTTCTTGTGCCGCAACAACGGTTATGCCATTTCCACGCCGGCCGCCGAACAGTTTGCTGCCGATGGCGTTGCACCCCGGGCTTACGGGTACAAAATGGACGTGATCCGGGTGGATGGTAACGACATTCTTGCGATGTACCAGGCTACGCAGGAGGCCCGAAAGCTGGCTGTGGAACACAATCGCCCCGTATTGATTGAGGCCATGAGCTATCGCCTGGCTGCCCACTCTTCCTCCGATGACCCCTCCGGCTACCGCAGCAAAGATGAAGAGGCGGTGTGGCGTGAGAAAGATCCGATCCTGCGCATGCGCCTCTGGCTGGAAAGCAAAAAATGGTGGAGTGAGGACGACGAAAAGCAGCTCCAGGAAAACATGCGCCGGGAAGTGCTCGAAACCATGAAACGGGCCCAGAAACGGCCACCTCCGCCGCTCGAAACCCTGGTGAGCGATGTCTACGACGAGGTCCCGCCAGCGCTGGCTCAGCAGTTCGATAAATTGAAAGCCCATATCCGCCGGTATCCGGACGAATACCCGAAGAGTGCGGAACACGCCAAGGGAGGAGCATGAGATGACCAAGATGAATATGCTCCAGGCGATCAACAACGCCCTCGACACCGCTATGGCAGAAGACGAGCGAGTGCTGTGTTTCGGTGAGGATGTGGGCGTCTTTGGCGGCGTTTTCCGTGCCACCAGCAACCTGCAACAGAAATACGGCAAGGCGCGTTGCTTCAACACGCCGCTGGTAGAGCAAGGCATCATCGGGTTTGCCAACGGCCTTGCAGCCCAGGGCTCCGTGCCGGTGGCCGAGATCCAGTTTGCCGACTACATCTTCCCGGCGTTCGATCAGATCGTGAACGAATCCGCCAAGTTCCGCTATCGTTCAGGCAACCTGTTCAACGTTGGTGGGCTGACCATTCGCGCGCCGTACGGTGGCGGCATTGCCGGCGGCCTGTACCACTCCCAGTCACCGGAAGCCTACTTTGCTCACACCCCGGGTTTGAAGATCGTGGTACCACGCAACCCGCATCAGGCCAAAGGGCTGTTGCTCGCCGCTATACACGATCCCAACCCTACCCTGTTCTTCGAGCCCAAGCGGCTTTACCGGGCCTCGGTGGGTGAAGTGCCGGATGAAGACTATCGCCTGCCTCTGGGCGAGGCCGAAGTCACCAAGGAAGGCACGGATGTGACGATTCTGGGCTGGGGCGCCCAGATGGAAGTGATTGATCAGGCCGTGGAACGGGCCGAGAAAGATGGTATTTCCTGTGAGGTCATCGACCTGAGGACCATTCTGCCCTGGGACGTGGAAACCGTCGCCAACTCCGTGTTCAAGACCGGACGGCTGGTGGTCACCCACGAAGCTCCCCTGACCGGCGGATTCGCCGGTGAAATCGCCGCCACGATTCAGGAACGGTGCTTCCTGTATCTGGAGTCTCCGATCGCTCGGGTAACCGGGATGGACACACCCTTCCCGCTGGTGCTGGAAAAAGAGCATCTACCCAACCACCTGAAGGTCTACGAGGCCATCAGGGCGAGCGTTGAATTCTAGGCTGATATCAGGACAGGAGAGCGACTATGAGTGATTTTATACTGCCCGATATCGGCGAAGGTATCGTGGAATGTGAGCTGGTCAAATGGCTGGTCAGTGAAGGCGATGTCATCGAGGAAGATCAGCCAGTGGCCGAGGTGATGACCGACAAGGCCCTGGTGGAAATTCCGGCACCCTACAAGGGCCGTGTGACCCGTCTTTATTACAAGGAAGGCGATATCGCCAAGGTCCACGCCCCGCTGTTTGAGCTGGTGGATGAGAGCGAAAGCGATGGCCAGGCGCCGGCGGCCAGTTCTCCGGAGCCTGCCAAAGCAGAGCCAGCCAGCGAGGCCCACACCGAATCTGCGACACGCACGCCGTCTGACGATGACGCCACCGAGGACTTTATCCTGCCGGATATCGGCGAAGGAATTGTCGAGTGCGAGGTGGTGGAATGGCGGGTCGCTGAAGGTGACGAAATCGAGGAAGACCAGCCTGTTGTCGACGTGATGACCGATAAGGCCATGGTTGAAATTACCGCTCCCAAAGCCGGGCGCGTAACCAAGCTCTATCATCAACAGCAGGCCATGGCCAAAGTTCATGCCCCGCTGTTCGCGTTCATTCCCCGGGATCGGGAAGAGCCGGACGAGCCCAAAGCCAAAGCGGAGCCCACTGCGCAACTCTCAACGGCAACGGCCTCACCTGTGGCTTCAGCCAACCGACAGCGTATTCCTGCCAGCCCCGCCGTTCGTCGCCTGGTTCGGGAGCACGAGCTCAACCTGGGTGACATCCCAGGCTCCGGCAAGGATGGCCGGGTGCTGAAAGCCGATGTGCTGGCTCATCTTGAAGAGGGCCCAAAACCGGCTCAGACTCAGGCGCCCGCCGACGATACGCAAGCTGCGACCACGGGCGGTACCCGCAGGCAGCCCGCGCCCGAACAGGAAGTACGGGTCGAGCCTATCCGGGGCATGAAAGCCGCCATGGCAAAAAGCATGGTGAAATCGGCCACCACCATTCCTCACTTTATCTACAGCGAGGATATCGACGTCACCGATCTGCTCAAGCTGCGGGAACAGCTGAAGCCGGAGGCAGAAGCAAGGGGCTCAAGACTGACGCTCATGCCCTTCTTCATGAAGGCTATGGCTCTGGCGGTTCAGGAATTCCCGGTACTCAACAGCCAGCTCAACGACGACGTTACCGAGATCCACTACCTGCCCCACTGCAATATCGGTATGGCCGTGGATGGCAAGGCAGGGCTCATGGTGCCAAACATCAAGGGCGTTGAAAGCCTGTCATTGCTGGGCATTGCCGATGAGGTAGCGCGCCTGACCGAAGCGGCGCGATCTGGTCGCGTGAGCCAGGAAGACCTCAAGGGCGGCACCATTACCATCTCCAACATTGGCGCACTGGGCGGCACCTACGCATCGCCCATTATCAACGCGCCGGAAGTGGCCATTGTTGCCCTGGGACGCACCCAGAAACTGCCCCGGTTTGATGCCAACGGCCAGGTGGTGGAACGCGCCATCATGACCGTGAGCTGGGCCGGCGATCATCGCATTATCGACGGCGGCACTATTGCCCGGTTCTGCAACCGCTGGAAAGGCTACCTGGAATCGCCTCAAACCATGCTCCTGCATATGGGCTGACGTTTCATCATGGCGCAGAAGACGCAACTGCAGCAGTTCTACATCCCCGAAGAGCAGTCGATCTATCTGCTCAGCCATGATGATGCCAAAAAGCTCAAGGACTGGGTGGCGCTCTGCGCCGCCCAGCTCCGCCAACTCGGCTATGAAGACATAGAACTAATTGGCAAGGGCGCCTATGGCTTTGTGTTCTCTGGCCGACTCCCCGGAACCGCGGTCGGAGGCCCGGAACATGTGTTCAAATTCACCCGCATCAACCTGCCCCGGCACCTCCAGGACCGGCTTGAAGATGAAGCCTACATTCTGGAACAGGTCCGGCACCCCAGGGTGCCCCGGCTGATTTCCTACCAGCGGGCCAATAACCAGCCGATTCTCGTTATGGAGCGTGCTGCCGGCCTGAACCTGGAAGAGGTTTCCCTGCGTGATGGCCGTCTGAAACCACGACTCATCATCCGCATCGCGGATCAGCTTGCCGATATCCTGCGGAACCTGCGCCGTGAAAACGGGCCCGCTGGCAGGCCCATCGTGCACGGTGATATCAAACCTTCCAATCTGGTCTTTGACGCCAGCACCGAAAACATTGCCCTGATTGACTGGGGCTCCTCCGTGTTTGCTCAACTGGACGCCAACCAGCAGTTCATTACCGCCAACGTGATGGAGCTTATGTCCGATAACCTGCAACAAACCAACGCCCGGCTCGGGGATGTCTATTTTATTGGCGATGAACAGCTGAACGGGGGGCTGTCTTCTCCACGGTTTGACGAACAGGGCGCGGCCGGCACGCTCTATGCCCTCGCTTCGGCGCAATCCTGCCGTTTTGGTCATCGGGCGATACCAGCCACTTCCCTCGGCCTGCCCATGGAATTCGCCCGAATGCTGGATGGCATGCTGTCGCCGGACCCGGACACCCGCCGCAAAGCAGGTGACTATTATCTGAGAGAGATGCCACGGATGGCCCGCGCGGTGATGATCGATCTGCCCGAAAAGCCGGTCGCGGCACAGGTACCCGTTTGGGTGCGGACCTCAGACCAGGAAATTGACACCGTGGTTTACAGCTCGCGCAAATCGTTCCTCAGGGAGGAAGGCGCACCGGAAACCCTGAACGATGTGAACGACGTGCAGCTGGACCGCTACTACAAGAACTTCATGCAGGGCATGGGCGAAACCGAGAAAGCCTTCCTGGCCGCCGTCAGCCGGCTTGGGCGCTACCCGGTGGAAGGCGGGCTGGCCGTGCGCTGGGAAACCGATGGCATCTACATTGACACTTCCCTAAATCTGCACGATCCAGCACTGAAGTCAGCGTTTGTTCAGGCGGTCAACAACATGGTTTACCTGGCCCAGGCCATTTACCGGAAGGGGATTTTCAAAAGCTGTCTTTTCAACGCCCGCAACACCCTGCACGTTGATCGCGACGAACCGTCCCAGCCCTTTGTGGTATCACCGGATATGAAATTGCACTACGAGGTAAGCGCAGCACCGGAAGTAGAAGATGAAAGCCGGGTCCACTCCTACTTCGAGGACGGCCCGGACCCGGAGGAATTCCTGGTCTTACCTGACACCATTATTCATGCCCTGGAGGAGCTCAACGCCATCCATCACACAGGTATGATCATCTTCGAAGCCCTGCCCCGCCATCTCAAAATCCACAGCCATTACCGGCTGCTGGACCCGGACCGGGAGCAGGAATTTCGCCGACTGCTGGACGTAATCCTGTCAGCGGTGGAACAGATTACCGGCCTGGGCGTTTCAGGGTTCATGAAGATGCCCTACAAAGACACCCGGTTCTTTCCGCATATCGAGCGCCTGCCTGAGAGGTACTACCCGCGCAATCCAAGGACCGAGCAAGCGTAAACCTCAGCCCGAGCCAACTTTTCTGTGTCCGCTATTTCGGACGCTATTGTCCGGTAAAACCAACACATCCAGCCCCGCACGCCGCCAACTGTCCCTTACACCGGACACTTTACGCTGAAAACGGGAAGCAAAGCCCTCCATAGCCATCAAAAACCTTTTAAAACAATGGCTTGGCCAACTGGCACAGTTCCTGTATTGAAACCGGTCATAACTACAAAAACTGCCTGAAGAACAAATCGTTAAGCATTCTGTTTTTCAATGTTGCTCGGACAATAATAAGGAACAACTATGCGTTTACTCTTCCTGGCTCTTCTGCTGGTCAGCCCCCTGTGTTTCGGCAAAACCGTTGTAATCATCCAAAGCTACCACCTCGAATACAAATGGGACGCAGATTATATCGATGCGGTCCGGTCTGTACTCGGGGAGGACCACGATATTCACGTTTTTGAACTCGACACCAAACGCCTCTCAAAACCGGAGTGGCCAAAGAAAGTCGCTGAAATCCAGAGCAACATTGCGGACATCAACCCCGATGTTGCTATCCTCGGTGATGACAATGCCTTTACATTGATGGCTGATCACCTGGTCGGGCAAAAGATTCCAGTGGTTTTCCTTGGTGTGAACGGTGGCCCTGTTCAGCACCCTACCCTCGAACACCCTCTGGTAACTGGAATACTTGAGCGTCCCTTTTTCTCGGAAAGCATCCGTCATCTTCGAAAAATACTCCGCCAGAAGGAGCGATTCCTGGTTCTGATGGATGACTCACCTACCATGCGCAACGCAGTCAACGAGTACTTCGGAGACAAGCGTCAGGCCACGATCTATGGCTCAGAACTGGACATCGTCCTGACTAACGACAAGGACACCTGGCTGAACACTGTGGTGAATGCCCATGAGCGCTATGATGCGGTTGTGCTTGGCACTCATCACACCATCAGGGACAAAGACGACCAATACGTCATCCCTCATGATCTGTTGAAGGAAGCCTTTTATAGGGCCCAACTCCCCCTGTTTTCGTTCTGGGATATCTTTGTTGGCGAGGAGCAAAGTATCGGCGGTTTCACCATCTCGGCCAAACAGGAGGGGCTTACCGCAGCCCGATTGGCATCGCTGATTCTCAATGGCGTAAAGCCAGACCGTATTCCCCATCTAAAATCCCTGAGCGGCCACTACGTTTACAGTGAGAGCGGACTGGCGCACTGGAACCTGCAACTGTCGCCTCTGATTGCCAGTCAGGCCAATTTCGTTGAATAGATTCCGAATTCAGGTCTTCCATGAGCACTGCGCCGATATTACCAAACGAACCCGTAACTTCAGGTTTGATCGGCCTTGCCGTTAACTATAAAAACAATCCGATAAAAGGGTCGCACTTTGGCTTCTTCATTCCTTGAATCCGCAGAGCGCAAGTTGGGCGTACCGGGTAAGCTGTTGATTGCGCCGGTTTTCGTTCTTCTCCTGTTTGCTTCCGTCACCTTTTTCAGTGTCTCCGAGTTCCAGCAACTGGACCAGCGCATGAACACGGTCGCCCGGGATCTGGCGCCGGATACGGCAATTGGTACAGAGTCGGTCATCAGCGTTTACCGGATGCGCCTTCGGGTTTCCGACTACTACGCAACCGGCCATGAGGAGACACTCGAACGCTTTGATGAACTGGAGGCCGATTTCAACGCCGTCATGGCCAGAGCCCAGGAAAACATTCAGGAGCCGGAGCGCGCCAAGCTTGTGGACCGTATTGAAAACACCACCAAGAGCTATATCGACGCCTTCAGGAACGAGCTGGTACCCGCGAAACGACAGGTGCTCGCCATTATTGATCAGAAGCTGGACGAGCACGGCCCCAACGCCACCAAGGCGCTGAGGCTGGCATTGAATGGTGTCGCGAACAGGGAGCCCGACAGTGAGCTAAGAGCGGGACTCGAGCAGCTACTCAACGATGCTCTAATCATGCGGATGACAGCAGAGCGTTATCTCGCCAATGGCGACGAGGATTCGAAAAAGGCGCTGGGCTGGGCCATTGAGGACCTCTCCGATGCGCTGGAGCTTATCGATGCAGAGAATGGCCCTGAGTTTGTTCAGGTATATCTCAATACAGTCGTTGAAGAGCTCGGGAACTACCGCTCTGCTGTGCAGGAGATGCTCAAGCAACAGAGTATTCTGGTAGAGGTGAAAACCCAAAAGCTGGATGCACTCGGACGGGAAATCGCGACCATGGCACGCGATCTCGAGGCCAGTATTTTTGCGTCTCTTGAAATTGAGGCGGATGAAGCAACGGCGGAAACAGACCTCGCACTCAAATTCACGCTCGCCGCTTTCGCAGTGTCGGCGGTTCTTGGACTGATCGTTGCAGTGGTGATGAGTCGCCTGATGGGCTCCAGCGTAAAACGGGCGAAAACAGAGATTCTGGGCTATCTCGACGACATCGCCAACAACAACGGTGACCTGTCCACTCGGCTCACTCCCGGCCGCCCCGATGAGATCGGTGATTTTATTGGCGCAGTCAACACCTTCCTGGAAACCCTGGAGGAAACGATTTCGCGGATCGTGACAGCTTCTCGCCGGCTTACCGGTGAGTCTGAATCGCTTGCCGGCATCACGGCTCGAACCACCGCCAACTCAGAACAACAGCGCGATCAGATCACTCAGGTGTCTGCCGCCATGCAGGAAATGGTCTCAACTTCGGAAGAGATTGCCTCGAACACCAGTGATACCGACGAATCAGCCCGCAAGGCTTCCTCACTGGCCGACTCCGGCCAGGAAACGGTTGGCTCAGCTATTCGCGCCGTTACCAACCTTGCCAATCAGGTGGAAAAAGGATCAACCCGCATCCAGCAACTGGAAAACGAGTCAGCAGAGATTGGCAATGTCCTGGCGGTGATTCAAAGCATTGCGGAACAGACCAATCTCCTGGCCTTGAACGCCGCCATTGAGGCGGCACGTGCGGGCGAAGCAGGACGTGGGTTCGCCGTGGTTGCCGATGAGGTTCGCGGCCTGGCCAGGCGGGTGCAGGAATCGACCGTAGACATCGAACGGATAGTCTCCCAGCTTCAAAGTGGCGCCGCCGGCGCGGTCGTGGACATGAGCAAGGCCAAGCAGATGGCCGAGGAAGCCAGCGAAGAGGCAAGCAAGTCGGGCGAGGCGCTCACCGATATTCTCGCTGCGGTCAACAGCATCGTCGAAATGACGACCCAGATCGCCAGCGCCACCGAACAACAGAGAGCAACGGCTGCGGAAATGACCCAGAATGTGGAAATCAGCAGTGGTGCCATCGAGGAACTGGCCGGGGATATCTCCCAGGTAAACCAGTCAAGCCGGTCGCTGGCGGACATGGCCGATGAGCTGAACACGCTTGTAAGGCGCTTCCGCGCCAATGAGACCTGAACAGACAATGGTTGCAGATGTTAACCACTTCACGAGAGCGAGAATGATTACCTGATACCTTGGGGTTTCAAGTTACACAATGTAAGCGGAAACGGACTGCCCGGAGGTATCCCGCCATGACGCGCTTTCATTCACCCAGGAAGCCAGGCATTCGTGTCTCTGTCATTACCATGCTGACAGCGGCCACCTGCCTGGGCACGGCTCACGCAGCCGAGCCCGAGAAAGTCATTTTTGCCGCCGAAAATGCGCTTTATGGTGCAGGTCATGATATCGGACGCGCCGACGGCTGGTTCGACGAGCAGCTCCGAACCGCCATACGCGCCTATCAGAATGAAAATGGGCTGCAAACCAACGGCAACCTGGATGCGCCAACGCTGAAAGCGCTTGGCGTAGCCGAAGCATCAAGTACAACCATCGCTGCAAATTCTGTGGGCAGTCGCAAGGCGTCACTGGCAGAGCTTGGTTTGTCCCTGCCGGAGCCAACGCCGAGCACCCCGAGCGTTGCCCGGACTGAGCCAAAACCTGCGCCAAAACCAAGTCCTGACCCGGTTCAGCAGTCTTCCGAACCGATCGAACCGAAAACTGAAACCGATGCTGAACCTGTTAAAAACCAGACAGTTGCTGAGGAAACCTCAACGCAAACTGAAGTCACGCCAGTAGAAGAAGTCTCGATAGCTGCCCAGGCAACATCTGGGCCGGAGGTTTCAGAGCCCCCTGCTTCCACTCCCACGCCGGAACCCGAGATTGTCGATAGAACAACACCGGAAGCCACCGAAGAGCCAGATCCAATCCTGGCTCAGCTCCCCATAGAGCCTACCAGTGCCGGAAACGCCGAGCCGGAGACAACCGATACGAAAAAAGTCCAGCCAGAACAGGGCGATAATACCCCTGCACCGAGAAAATCCGCAGTCGCTGACAACTCCCGGAGCACCGGCGGCGGCTTTTTCAGTGCGCTGTTCGATTTCTTTTTTGGTTGGCTGGTGTGACCGTCAGCTCTGCAACCGGTCTTTGAATACCTTCCAGTCAATAACGTTGCCATCGGAATCGAAGTGGACGTAGCCACGGAAGCTGGGGTCATCTTCCCATGCTTTTACAAATCCGACGGTTTCACCGGCATCTGAGACAATCTCAAAGGCTTCACTACGGGCGTGGGCAATTTCGGTGTCTGGTTCAGTTTCTGAACGCTTGAGGGTAACGGATGAGTCTAAAGGCAAGGTACTTCGAAGAAATTCCTGGATCATCGTCAAGCTCTCCTTTCAGGGTGAACCGGTGTGGTTCTGGAGGTAGCGTAACTATAAGCTGATCCGGTAATAGAGAATACAGATTCAGATCAATTTTCTTAGATTTTTTTGAGATAAAAACGCTTTAAGAACAAGGGCATATTTCATTATTGTGACAATGTGTAACCTTCCGACCCGATTATTTTTCAACCAGTTCAGAAGGTTACCGTAGCCTTTGCCGATCGCATGTACCGATCAGAATTTCCAGAACGGAGTGCTCAGTTTCTGTTCAACCAGCTCCGGTGAAAATCCAACGTCGTTCAGCAACCGACGGTCCATTGTCATTACCAGGTGGATAAAGTTGCGCTTCATCCGCCAGCCTTTGTAAAGAGAAGCAGCTCTTTTCATTTCATTACTCCTTAGTCAACCCAAAAATTCGGTCGTTAAAACCGGGACCTTGTTTAATTAGGATCCTATTCTAGGCTTGACGAGGAGTTTTCTGAATACTTGGAAACCCCTATAAACAGGGGCTCCCAGCATTTTCAGGCTTCACTGTTATTTCATTTAAATTGCGATTTCATGACGCCTTGGCGTTTGAAATCAGCACCTGGTAAAGATCGTCCTTGAGCTGTGCCCGCTTCTGTTTCATGCGGTGCAGTTTATCGTCACCAATGGGAGAGTCTCTCTTTTCCAGCCCTTCAATTTCGTGGTCAAGGTGCGTGTACTCCTGAAGCTTTTCGTTGAACTTCAGATCATTGCTCTTGAGTTCCTGAATGAGGTCTCGGTACTGCGGGAATTCTACGTGAAGCTCGTGGCTGGAAATGCCCATCGTTTTACTCTCCTTTTCTTTGCAGAGTTATGATCAAGGCTGATCATCTTCAGCATAGACGAGCGTGCCAGTTTCTGGGCGTCTTTGACAAATCGCTAATTACGCACGACGTTGCATGGGTATAGCATGGTAGTACGTTATCCAGTTACGCCTCGGGACACTTGCGAATGACCTTTGCACGAATTACCGGCACCGGTTCTTACCTGCCTGACAACATTGTTACCAATAAAGACCTTGAGAAAATGGTCGATACCACCGACCAGTGGATTCGCGAGCGCACGGGAATCGAAAGACGTCACATAGCCATCGAAGGCCAGACCACGGTAGATCTTGCCGAGCAGGCCGCAAAAAACGCCATCGACGCGGCCGGTATCAAGGCGGAAGACATTGATCTGATCGTGTTTGCCACCTCCACGCCGGACAAGATCTTTCCCAGCTCGGCATGCATCCTACAGGCGCGCCTGGGCATTCATGGCTGCCCTGCTTTTGATATCCAGGCCGTCTGCAGCGGTTTCGTATACGCACTGGCAACAGCAGAAAAGTTCATAAAGACCGGCAGCAGCAAGAAAGCACTGGTCATTGGCGCCGAGGTTTTTTCCCGCATTATCAACTGGGAGGACCGCGGTACCTGTGTCCTGTTTGGCGATGGCGCCGGTGCGGTGATCCTGGAAGCCGATGAAGAAACCGGCATCCTCTCCACCCATATCCACGCAGATGGCCAATATGCGGACTTGCTGCACGTTCCCTGCGGCATTGCCGATGGCTACGACCAGGTGAAAGCGGGTCGTGCCTTTGTAGAGATGAAAGGCAACGAGGTGTTCAAGGTAGCGGTAAACACCCTGGGCAAGATCGTTGACGAAACCCTTGCGGCTAACCAGATGCAGAAATCGGAGATCGATTGGCTGGTTCCGCACCAGGCTAATCTTCGCATCATCTCGGCCACGGCAAAGAAGCTGAACATGTCCATGGACCAGGTGGTCGTAACAGTCAATGAACATGGCAACACCTCCGCTGCGTCCATTCCCCTGGCCCTTGATGTCGCCGTTCGTGATGGGAGAATCAAGCGCAACGAAGTGCTTCTCCTGGAGGCCTTTGGCGGCGGCTTCACCTGGGGTTCGGCATTGCTGAGGTACTGATTGCTTTCTTCCTGGCTTTTATCAGGCTTGGCTCAGAAACGGGCTTCAACATCAGTTGAAGCCCGTTTTTCGTTGTATTTACCGCACCCTGTCAGATAGACTGTATTTTTATACAGTATAACCAACGCTCACTGCGAGGAATAACCATGGCAGTACAAGCAGTCTACTTTTCTGATAGGGACGGCCTGGATATGGCACTGAAAAATCCTGAGACGATGCTGTTCACTTCAAAAGCAGAAGCCGACGCCCGGGACAAGGTGCTGGAGCTGGCCGAAGAAATTCAGGTATTCCTGGGCCGCAAGGTAGAAGGTCTGAGTGACGATCTGGCGGAACGCTGCGCCATGGCTATCGCCGAGGATAAAGATCTGTTCCAGAAGGCTCTCAAGAAGCCTGACCTGCTGAACGCGGAGCAAGAATAAAAATGGGCGGCCCACATTGGCCGCCCTCTCATCACGCGACAGTTATCCAGCTGCCATTGTCGTAACGTTCGCCACCGTTGTCGGTCATTCGATGCAGACTCACCCACTGGTTTTCCACCAGCGCCGCCACGTCAGGCTGCTTGTGCAGGACTGATTCAATCCGCTCCGCAGGCGCATCAATCAGAACCGTCAGGCGAACCGGCTCATGACGCCAGTAGGTGCCGTCGTGAACAGACTGCAACGGAAGGCCAATTCTCAAATGCGTGCCATTGCCTTCCACTACTCCGACGTTACCCCCAACTACCGAATGCAGCAGTTTGTTGCCAGATCCATACACCTCCGGCACGGTGACCGATGCAAAGTACTGGAGGTTGATCCAGTTGGCGACAACCATGGGTGCCGCGAGAAGTGCCTCGAGTAGGCCACCATCGGCATCCAGTTCGGGGTCGTAGTCGTGCAGGAAAACCCGCCCCGAGAGGTTGCAGCCCCGGGTCTTGCTCCGTTTGGCAAAAATGATCGCTGCATTGTTGGCCAACCCCCACTCCGGGCGCACCTCAGACCAGTCCCGGGTACGGGTTTCCATAGCCTGTTTGAGGTTATCGTCGTCCAGACCGTTCAGTTTCAATGGTGTGGCCCGTTCCTTGCGCACGTGGATGCCAGCCTCTTCAAACCCGGCTTCCAGGTCAGCCAGTTTCTGTACGTGGGAATCCGGGACCAAATGGCGATCGGCAATCGTTACCTTGTCCGTCGCTGTGCAATGTTCGGCAGCCACCACCCATGTAAAATCCGGGATCTTGATCCCCTCGGCCGCCAGCCCCGCCCGAACCTGGGGATCATTCACCAGGCGCGCCGCAAGCCGCGCATTCACGCCGCCGCTCTGACCACCACAGGCGCCGCAGTCGAGCCCGGCCTGGTTCGGGTTGTTGTCGGTATGGCTACCGTGCCCCACCAGGACCAGCAAGGGTGCAAAGCCCTTGGTGAGTGACATACCACGGAGCATGTTTGCAGCCAGCGCTACCTTCTCGGCATCCGACAGCGGATCTCCCCCATGGTTGTGTACCAGTCGGCCCTCAACGGCCTTTTCCTCTCTGGCTTTGTGGCCTTTCTTCAAAGAATCTTTCACCAGTTTCCAAGCCCAGGCCAGCCCGGTTGTCTCCACCAGTGTGAAGGTCGACAGGCTGGTATATTTCGCTTTTCTTACCGATTCCCGTGCGATCTCCCGCTGATCCAGGGATCGATTCTCAGCCAGGTCTTCGCGCAGGCTGCCCCTGGTATCGATTAACCGGTACGAGGCGGGCAACAGACCGGGCAAACGGCGGGCCGGAGCGAAGGGTCCATGCTGCTGGTGGTCTATTGGCATTCCAAAGAATCCGGCAAAGCCGAGTGTCTGAACACCGGGGAGAACGTCCTCAAGGTGCCGGCGCATCACTTCCGAGCGGACATCAATACAGAAAACAGCCTGGGCAACCGGTGTTTCGCTTTCCAGATCTGGTCCAGGCTGTCTTTCCGGAACGACCGCGAGCGCCCGCCAGAGCGAACGCTGATAGCCGATTTCAAAGGCACGCTGCCAAACCCATAGCCTGCTGCGATTGTCATGGTCACCGCTCCGACGCGCCCGCGCTCTCTGCCTTTGCCACTCGGCTTTCTGGCCGGTCGAGGCAAAGGTAACACCTGCGGATTCCCAAACCAGCATAATGGCCAGAATTTCCGAGCAGCGATCCGATGAGCGGCCCTCAAGGCCTGCCCGCCAGTCCTCGCCGCGGCACCACGACGCCCAGCCGTTCACTTTCAGCAGCAAGCTGTGGCACAGGGCCTCCAGATCCTCCCCTGAGACACGAATCCGCTTTACGGCGTCCAGAATGGCCTCATCCATGGTGTCAGGCACGGTTTTGAAGAAGGCCCTGGCGCCCTTGAGCCCGGTACTGAAATCCAGCGACAGATCCTGGCGGATTGACTCGAGCCAGAACTGGAACAAGCTCGTGTCCGAGTTATCGCCAGCAGCTGACCAACGACCCTGTCGCTGATCGAAGAACGCACCACAAACCCGCGACACCTGATCACAAGCGGTTTCGACCAAACCAACGCCCTCGTCGTCATCGCTTGCGCCCTTGTAGGTATCGAGAATGGAACTCCTCAGGGGCGCTGCTGAAGATGGATTGCGACCGAGCCATTCCAGATACCAGGCAATGTTTCGATCATCGCCGCGCTCCGCGATGCTGGCCTGAAGATCCTCCTCGCGGATACGACCGCCTTCCCAGGCCTCCCGATAGTATTCTGTTGGCATAAGCATGCTGAATCCGCCGCGCTCGCCAAGCAACTGATCTGCCCGCGAGATGGGAAGGTGCCGCAGCCCCCAGAACGGATTCACGGCAATCCACTGGTCCAGGGGCCAGACCGGGGCGATCAGGTCGCAGGCCTGCCGGAACGGCTTTCGCCAGCCATCGTTCATTACCTGCAGCTCAGGTACCGACACGCAAACGTTACTCATGATCTCTCCTCCAGTCTGAACGGATGGTGGGGCACCCGGCTGAACATGGTGGGCACCTTCAGGGCTTCCGCCGCCAGGAATCGCGTCAGCCGGTCAAAAGGCAACTCAAGGTAAAGCCCCTGGCGGAAGTGCGCACACAGTGCGCGGGTCGCCGGGAACCGGGCGCCGAACACGATCATCAGCGAACAGGCAACCAGCAGTGCAACCATTGCTGAACTGACCGCCCAGGCTGGCGTCGGGATATCGAACCCCTCATGCACGGGCACTGCCGGGCCAACGAGGAAGTGCAGCAGGGAGTAGACCGGGACCAGAAGTACTGCCAGGCCTGCAAGCCGTAATTTCACTGCGGCAGTTGCTCCGGCCGGAATGCCCATTGCCGCTGCAGACACCGCCAGCACCAGAAGCGCTCCGAAGACCGGGTTGTTCTCAACGATCCAGGGCGCCTGGACCAGGATGGCAGCCGCCACCAGGCCGGTAGCGCCGGCCCAGAACAGCCGGCTGGCTGCTGGCGATTCCGGGAAGCGCGTTGCCGCAGATACGGCCACAGTGCGACCGGATGCCAGGAAAGAATGTGCCTTATACAGTGAGTGGGCCAACAGATGAAGCAGAGCCAGGGTGTATGCCCCCATACCGATTTCGAACAGCATGAATCCCATCTGGGCGCAGGTAGACCAAGCCAGGGCATGCTTGACCGAGTACTGGGTCATCATGGTCAGGACAGCAACAACGGCTGTCATTCCACCAATTACCAGCAGAATCATGTGGCCAGCCGTAAAACCATCGAAAACCGGGAAAAGGCGCAGCCAGAGGAACCCGCCCAGGTTGATAACCCCGGCGTGGAGCAGCGCCGAGACCGGCGTCGGGGCTTCCATTACCCGAATGAGCCAACCATGGAAGGGAATCTGGGCACACTTGAGGACAGCCGCCAGGGCCAGAACAACCGACGCAACCGTCAGCGCCGTGGATCCGCCGGCTCGGGCGGCCTCACTCTGAACCATTTCCGGCAGGTAAAAGGTGCCGTAGTGAAGATACAAGGCCACCACACCGGAAATAACCAGTGCATCGCCCACCCGGCTGACAATGAACTTCTGGACTGCCGCCATGCGCGCCTGGGGACGGTCCTGGTAGAGGGTGAGCAAATGATGCAAAGCGAGACTGACACCAATCCAGGCGCCCGCGAGAATCAACAGGTGGTTGGTAAATACCAGCACCAGAACTGAGGCAACCGTCACCAGGAACCATGGGAGAAACCGGTCACGGCCGGGATCCTGGCTGAGATAATTGTCGGCAAAGCGCAGGATCACCCAGCCGATGAAGGCGACCATAAGGGCCATCCAGACCGCGATGCCGTCCGGATAAAGACCAAATCGACCACCAAGGGTCGCAAGAGTGTTGCTGTTACCCCCAACCTGGGCTTGTGCCAACAGCAACACCCCCACCATCAGGGACGCAGCCATGGAGGCCACCATCATCCATCCTGCGAGGCGCCAGCAGTGGTTCAGCTTCAAGGGGCTTTTCAGCCAGCCACCCAGCCCGGCCAGCACGAAAAGGCTCACCGGCAGCAGCAGCCAGATTGCGAGGATCAATAGCGATGAAAATTCGGCGATTGGATTCATATCAGCAAACCTCCTGTTTGCATGTACTTTGCCTTTATTCGTCTCATAGAAAAAATGGTTTATACTGATCACTTCATTCTGTTTTTGAGAACGAATGGCCATGAAGCTCAACTATCACCATCTCTACTATTTCTGGAAGGTTGCCCGCACCGGCCACCTGACCCGGGCTGCCGACTCGCTGCACATTTCCCAGTCCGCCCTGTCGGGTCAGATTCGGAAACTGGAGGAGAGCCTGGGCCATGACCTGTTTATCCGCGAGGGGCGGCGCCTGAAGCTCTCTGAAGCCGGGCGCATGGCATTCTCATACGCCGAGGAGATCTTCCGGCAGGGTGAAGAACTGACGGCGCTGTTTGCCTCTGGCGCCCAGCCCAACCGGGAGATCCTGAGGATCGGAGCCGTTGCCACTCTTTCGCGGAACTTCCAGGAAGGCTTTCTCCAACCTCTGCTCAATCGGGAAGATCTGGAACTGAGCCTGCAAAGCAGCCACATTGATGAATTGCTTCGGCGGCTCTCAGCCCACCGACTGGACCTTATCCTGGCCAATCAGTCCGTACAGGGCGATGAACAGAATCCATGGCGTTCCCGGCTGATTGCCAAACAGCCGGTAAGTATTATCGGCCCCCGGGGAATGGATGTTCACGGCGATTTCGCCGAGGTACTGCGCGGCAGGAGCCTGATTGTTCCAGGGCCCGACAACAACATACGCCAGGCCTTTGATCAGCTTTGCGAATACCACAAGCTACGCCCGAACATCGCCGCAGAAGTGGACGACATGGCCATGATGCGACTTCTGACCCGGGATACCGGGCACTTCGCCATCATGCCGCCGGTGGTGGTGCGGGACGAAATGAAGAGCGGAGCCCTGGCGGACTATGGCGCCCTGCCCGGCGTCTTTGAGGAGTTCTATGCCATCAGCATCCGGCGCCAGTTCGAGACGCCGGCGCTTCGGGAGCTGCTGTCTCAAACCGAGGAAAACTTCCTGACCCGGACACCGATTGGTCATTCTGACTAGCCCGTGTGGCGAAAAATGTCATCCATACGGGCGGGTTACATCCGTATACTGAAGTCGAAAGACCACAATAATAACGCCGGACACCCAATCATGACCCAGCACAGCAACCGTGAACGCCCGTCTATTCTGATCATCGGCACCGGTTTCGGTGGCCTGGGCATGGCCATAAAACTGAAACTGGCAGGCTTCACAAACCTGACCATGCTTGAAAAGGCGGACCGGGTTGGCGGTACCTGGCGCGATAATACCTACCCCGGTGCCGCCTGCGATGTACAGTCACACTTCTATTCCTATTCGTTTGAACCCAAGCACGACTGGTCGCGCAAATTTGAATTGCAGCGGGAAATACTCGGCTACATGGAGCACTGCGTCGAGAAATACCGGCTTGGCGATCACATCCGGTTCCATGCGGAGGTACAAGAGGCAGTCTTTGACGACCATTCGAACCAGTGGACCGTCACCCTGACAAGCGGCGAGCAACTCACAGCGGACGTGCTGATCACCGCCACCGGCCAGCTCAATCAACCTGCCTGGCCCAAACTCGACGGCCTGGATCGCTTTCAGGGCAAGATGTTCCACTCGGCCCGCTGGGATCACGATTACGACCTGACCGGTAAGCGGGTCGCCGTCATTGGTACCGGCGCCAGCGCTATCCAGTTTGTCCCGGAGATTGCACCGATGGTCGAACAGCTGGACCTGTTCCAGCGTTCCGCGGCCTGGGTGCTTCCCAAGCCAGATCGTTCATTCAAGCGCTGGGAGCAGACTCTGTTCCAGAAACTCCCGCTCTGGGATCGCTTTTATCGTTACCTGATCTACTGGAAGAACGAGAGCCGGGCCCTCGCGTTCACCAAATTCAGTGGCCTGCTGGAGTATTACGCCAATCAGGCGAAACGTGAGGCGCGAAAGCGGGTGACAGATCCCGCCAAACTGAAAAAGATCATTCCGGACTACAAGATCGGCTGTAAACGCATTCTCATTTCCAATGACTGGTATCCCGCCATTAACCGGCCCAACGTGAACCTGATTACCGACCCGATCGACCGCGTTGACGAGACTGGCGTGATCACCCGGGACGGCCACCACCATCCTGCCGATACCATTATTTGTGGCACCGGTTTCCGCGCCTCGGAGTTTCTCTCGCCCATTAAGATAACCGGCCGGGGCGGGAAGACGCTCAACGAAGCCTGGCAAAACGGCGCAGCCGCCTTCAAAGGCATCACGGTCAGCGGCTTCCCGAACATGTTCATGCTGTATGGGCCGAACACCAACCTGGCCCACAACTCGATCCTCTACATGCTGGAATCACAGTTCCGATACGTTCTGGAATGTCTTGAAGCGCTCGAAAAATACCCGCACTCCGCCATGGACGTCCGCCAGGATCGCCAGGACCGCTTCACCCATGTGGTGCAGAAGGGTCTGGAAGACACGGTCTGGAGCTCCGGTTGTACTTCCTGGTATCTGGATGCCAATGGCCGTAACACCATTAACTGGCCGGGATTTACCTTCACCTACCGGTTTGCTACCCGCCACGTGGACACTGCCGATTACCAATTCCTGTATCCGGGACAAACCACGGATTAAGCACCCGCCTTGCACTTTCCCTTGAAGACACCTCACATTCATAGGATGATTGGGTTATCGGTTTGAGGGATGATAAACACCATGCTGGAACGTATCCGCAAAGGCTCTCTGGTGGAAACCGCCATAGAGAGTTTGAGAAACGCTATCGAAAAGGGCGATTGGTCTGTGGGTGATCGTCTGCCCGTGGAATCGGAGCTGTCTGACTCCCTTGGAGTCAGTCGTAACACCGTGCGCGAGGCGGTTCGGGTGCTGGTACACGTAGGAATGCTGGAAACCCGCCAGGGCGATGGCACTTACGTGCGCGCCACCCGCGATGCCGGGGAAACACTGCGGAGGATTGCCCGAACTCAGCTGGCGGATCAGCTGGAAGTCAGAATCATGCTGGAAACCGAGGCCGCCAAGTTGGCCGCGGCCAGGCGAACAGACCAGGATCTGCGACAGATGACAACGGCCCTGGATGCACGCGCCAGAGCCGGAAGCGATCTTAAGGCCCGCATCTGCCACGATGAAGCCTTCCATCACGCCCTGGTAGCCGCTTCCCATAATTCCGCGCTGGTAGAACTGTACGATTACTTCTCCCACGCTATCAGCCAGACCATTGAGCAGACCGAAACCGACTCGGATCTTCCGGAGCCTTCCCAGGAAGACCACGAACTGCTTCTGGCGGCCGTCAGACGGCAGGATGAGAGCAAATCCGAGACTCTGGCCAGAGAGCTTTTGAAACCCAGCCTTCAGGCACTCAAGCGTCGGGGGTCCTGATTCATGAAATTCCGGATCGACACCTTCACCCTGCTGCTACTGGGCGCCATCGTACTGGCGACCTTCCTGCCCGCCACTGGCCAGGCCGGGGACGCCTTGGCAACTACCGGAACCGTCGCTGTCGCCCTGCTCTTCTTCTTCCATGGCGCGGCACTTTCCAGGGAACAGATTATTGCCGGTGCCACCCACTGGCGGCTGCATATCCTGATCACCTCACTCACGTTTATTTTCTTTCCGCTGGCGGTGCTGCCGATCAACGGGCTCAGCGACATTGCTCCCTCGTGGATGCCCAAGGATCTTGGGCTCGGGTTTCTTTACCTGGGCGTGCTGCCTTCCGCGGTCTCTTCCTCCATCGCCTATACTGCGATGGCCAGGGGCAACGTGCCAGCCGCCATCTGCAGTGCAGCCGCCTCCAATGTTTTCGGCATGATGCTGACACCGTTCCTGCTGTTGCTGTTGGTAAGCACGTCCGGCGGCGGGGATTTCTCCATAGCGGAGGCCCTGAAAGACATCATTCTTCAATTGCTTCTGCCCTTTGCAGTGGGCCATGCCCTGAGGCCCTGGCTAGGAGGATTCCTCGGCAGAAACGAAACCCTGATGTCACGGTATGATCAATGCGTGATCTGGCTGATTGTCTATTCCGCCTTCTCACACTCGGTGGAAAGCGGATTGTGGGAGAACCTGCCACTGCAGGCCATCCTGTTCGCCATCGGGCTGTGCCTGGGATTACTACTGCTGTTTATGGTGTTTGCGAAGTTTCTGGTGCGACGATTTGGCTTCAGCCTGGAAGATGAGGCGGCGGTGGTGTTCTGCGGCTCTAAGAAGAGCCTGGCGTCAGGCCTGCCCATGGCGAAGGTTTTGTTCTCCGGCCATCCCGGTTTCGGCATGATCGTTTTACCGATCATGTGCTACAACCAGATACAGGTGATTGTCGGGGCGATCCTGGCCCAGAAGTACCGTGAAAAAATTGAGCGAGCAAACGCCAATAAGGTTAGCTAACCGGGGGCCGGCGGAATTAACCGCCGCCCATCCCGCCAAACAGCGTGGCGAGAATCGCCAGGCCGACAATCCAGCCAATCACCGCCGGCCAGAAATTCATCATCTGCGGTGGCTGCTCACCCTGCTCTTCCGCCATACCAGGCTCCGAGTAGTTACGCTCGTCTGCTGCCTCAGGAGCCTCTTCCACGCTAAACCAGCCAAACCACTCCCCCAGAAACTGGGCAACTGGCGCCTGGAAAGTCCCGTTTTCAGCCATCGGGCGCACCTGGGGCTCAAGTTGCCGGCCAATTTCGCGTCGCAACTGCGGCTGATCGGCAGGCGGTTCGCACAGAATGGCTTTCCAGATGCCCGCATCTTTGCTTCTGGACGAGTCGTTTAGCAGTGCCTTGATCTGGATAACAACCTCACGGACCACCTGTCCGTCGTTGGCATCCAGGGGACGTTCAGCCGCCTCGTCTGGCCCCTGAGCCGGCTGTTCAGGCTGAACAGCGTTCTCGGTCCGCATAACCGGGGCCGGAGCATCGCCCACCGCTTCGCGGAAGGCCTGCTCCAGGCTTCTGGCCTCGTCTTCAGAGGCAAATTTGAGCTGTTGCTCATACGCATCCTGGATCTTCCGACGATCGCCGGTTGGCTCAATTCCAAGGATTTCCCAACAATTCATACAGCTGCAACTCCCGGGCCGAGATTCATTACATTTCAGAGAGACAAAACGTCTGTAGTCCCTTACGATAGGAACCAATCATAATAAAACCGCTTTATCCTTTTTCTCGGCAGATTATAGAACGTCAACCATGCATCAATCGACAAAAACGGCAGGAATGGCTGACCGCCGCCCTCTCGCAACCTGCCTCGGCATCAGCCTTGCCCTGTCCGCCCTGCTTCCGGCTACCGCGCTCGGCCAAACTGACACACCTGATTTCATGCCTGGCTTGCTTGCCCTCGAAGGCGAACAAAGCGAAATCCCCGAAGTACTGACTACAACACGATTGCGCCAGTCCAAACTCCGGGTTCCCGGCACCACCACGATCATCACCGGCGACATGATCCGTGACCTCGGCATCATGAACCTCGTAGAGGCATTCCGGCTGGTTCCGGGCATGGTGGTTGGCCACTGGGGAAGCACCAACCCGGTGGCAACCTATCACGGTACTTCCCAGTACGAGCAACGCCGCCTGCAGGTTCAGATTGACGGGCGAACCGCCTACAGAATCAGCCTCGCAGACGTAGATTGGCTGGGCATGCCGGTGGCACTGGAAAATATCGAACGTATTGAAGTGAGCCGGGGCCCAAATTCCGCCGCCTATGGCATCAACGCGTTTCTTGGAAGCATCAATATCATTACCCGCTCACCGCAAGACACGGCGGGCGTGGAAGCCTACACCTCGGTTGGGTCGCGTGGTCACCTTCGCACGTTTACCTCTGTGGGCGATACCGATGCCGACAAAAGTTGGCGGTTGTCGTACGAGAAGCGCAAATCCAACGGCTTTGACAGTCAGATTGATGGCGGCCAGGAGATCCCCTTTCACGATGGCCACGACATCAACAACTTCAATTTCGACAGCGTATTCCGAATTGACCGCCAGCATTCGATTGACGTGCGAGCAGGCGTTCTGGATGGCGTAAATGAAGAAGATCTTGAGAAGTCCGGAAAGCTGGGCGCCACCACAAACCCGGACATTATCATGGATGACTACTACCTCCATGTCCGGTTCGACGGAGCGACCTCACCCGACCATTTCTACCACATTCAGGCAAGCTACCAGAATCAACGGCAGCGGCAACGTTGGTCGGTGTCAGCTCCTGCGGCCGAAATCAATGCCCTTCTGCCGACTGGTTTCCCGCCTTTCCCCGAAGATCAGGGGCCGTTCATCGCCGACCTGAACGAAGACCTGGAGGAAACCCGGCAGGAAATCGAATTTCAGGACACCATAATTTTCAGCGACCAATTCAAGCTGGTTTCCGGTTTAGGCTATCGCAAGGATTCTTTTGAGTCAGAAACCTTCTTTAACGGTAAAGGGAAAAATTACCAATCCCGGGTATTCGCGAACGCTGAGTACTCGCCCTTTCGGTGGCTGACCTTCAACGCAGGCGGCAACTGGGAGCGGACCACGACCACCGATGAAGACTATTTTTCCCCCAGAGCTGCGGCAAACTTTATCCTGAGCAACAACCACGCCCTGCGGTTTGTCTTTTCCCGGGCGGTTCGCACACCGGATGCCTTCGAACAGAATCCGGACTGGTCCTATACGCCTACCAACGTTCAGCCTCCCTTTGAAGCACTGGACGGCCAGAAGATCGAAGTGGAAAGTATCCTGGACCCGACTACGTCCACTTACGGGCAGAAGTTGGAAGAGGAGTGGATCACCTCCCGGGAGATCAGCTACTTTGGCCAGTTCCATCTGGAAAGTGCCCTGCTCTCGGTGGAGGTGCGCTACTTCAACGACGATTTCCATGACATGATCAGTGGCGTCATCAACGAAGAAGAATGGTATATCGCCAACAACGTTGATCTGGAGCAGGAAGGCGTGGAGCTGGAGACTTCCCTGGAATTCTCCGGCACCAAACTTCGGGCCACCTACGCCTATCTGGAACAGGAAGGCCGGTACACCGGCGATCCGGCCGCACTGCCCGTGGACAAACAGGAACGGGCTGTCGATCTACTTGCCCGACTCTCGGCCCGGGATTCCGGCAGCTTTGCCTGGATCCAGGATCTGCCAAAGGGCTTCATGACGTCAGCGGCCATGTACTGGACCAATGAAGTACGTGATACTCGATTCGAGCGAGCCGATTTCCGGTTGGCCCGTCGGGTGGACAAAAGCGATTACAGTTATATGCTGGCACTAACGATCCAGCACTACCTTAACCACAAACCATGGATCAGCCCGGATAACCGGATTGAGGATCAGAACCAGTTTTTTGTTGAGGCTGGTATTCGTTTCTGAATTTAACAAGGAAAGCGCGAGCCCTGGACGGTATGGAACGAAGGTCAGGCACGATACACCGAGAGCGGGCCGGTAGCGGAACCCGGAGCCTTTTTCCAAGGATCCTCTGCGTTCTGCTTCTCGCGCTATCTTCCGCGTTCGCCCATGCCCAGGGGTCACCGGCGAGCACTGTCTACTTCGCCGGTTCAGGCAACGCACCTCTTGATCAACATCTGGTTCAGCTCCTGAAGGGAGAACTTGAGCCAGCAATTTCCTTGATCGAGGTTTCCGATGACCAACTGGCTACGCTCGATGCCGGCCCGATTATCACTGTTGGACCCGCCGCTTTCTCCCGCGCTCGCCAGGCAAACCGTTCCGCTCATATTCTCGCGATGCTGGTTGATAAATCATTTATTTCAGGCTTTGCGGAACGCTCCCCTGGCCAGATCACCGGCGTTCTCTATGACGTTCCTCTCATCCGCCAGGCCCTGACGGGCAAGGCCATCCTGCCACAGGCTACCAAGATAGCCCTGCTGGCAACCGCAGACTCGGTGGAACTCTACGAGCCGCTGATTGACGAGCTGCCAACCTATGGCATGTCAGCACGGATATTTCTTGTCGACAACAACGACAAACTGATTCCGACGCTCGTCCGGGCACTGGGTTACGGTGATTTCCTGTTAGCTGCCCCGGACAGTGCCATTTACAACCCCAGAACCATCAAACATATTCTTCTGACCGCCTATCGTCGTAATCAGATCGTCATTGGGCCGACTCAGGCTTATGTGAAAGCGGGCTCACTGGCATCCAGTTATGCACCGTTCCCGGAGATGGTCGAAATGGCGGGTAACTTTCTCGCCACCTTTTTCGAGACAGGAAAGTTTCCGGCACCGTCCTATCCGGAAGATTTCCGGGTAGAAGTGAACGCTCAGGTTGCACGCTCCCTGAACATACCCCTTCCCAGCCGTGAAGATATTGCCACACGGGTGGATCGACAACTGACCGTCAACGGGGAGGTGTCTGATGAGTAACATCCACCGTCAGCAGCGCCCCCTGTCGCGCAAACTTCTGCTCCTGGGCGCGCTCCCGGCCGTTGTCATGTTCATCGTGCTTATGGTGTTCTTCACTTCCGCGCGCCTCGAAGACGCCCGCCGGGATTTGTCTGACAGCAGCCAGATGCTTGCGGACAGCCTGGCTCCTGCCCTGGAGTACGCCGTGGTTTCTGGTAACTCCCTGGCACTGGATCAGATCCTTTCCCAATCACTGCGCCGCAGCAAAGCTGACTGGATCCGCGTTTCTGACGTTATGGGTGACCAGATCGGATTTGTTTCCCATGAACCGGTCAACCCCGGCGATATGCCCAGGCGCTATCAGATTTACGAGGCCGACATTCTTCAGCAGCCCCTGGAATTTGGTTCGGAGCGTACTGCGGAATGGTTTGAACCAGACTATGGCTTTGGCTCAGGTTCCCTGCGGGTCGGTACGGTTCAGGTGGGTGTGGGTCACGATGTTCTGGCCGACAGACGACAGGATATCCTCTGGACTTCCATTGCGGTCGGCGTGGCCCTGCTTCTGTTTACCATGCTGATCATCAACCATTTTCTGGGGACTATTCTCGCGCCCATACGGGATCTCGCCGGACGAATTGGCAAACTGACTGCCGGTGAATACCAGGAACGCCCCCTGAATACCCATCAGAGTTCCCGGGAGATTGTCGCTATTGAAGAGCAACTCAACGAACTTGCACGGCACCTGGCGGGCCTGAAGACAGCCCGGGACCAGACACTGGCCGCATCCGAAGGCGCCCGGGAAAAGGCTGAAATGGCAAACCAGGCAAAATCCGAGTTCCTGGCCACCATGAGCCATGAGCTACGCACGCCCCTTAACGGTGTTCTTGGCATGGTGGATCTGGTTCAGGAGGATCCCCTGACCCATCGCCAACGGGAATACCTCAATACCGCCCGCCAATCCACCGAGGATCTCCTTACGGTGATTGCGGATATCCTCGATTACTCAAAGATGGACAGCGGCACCCTGCAGCTTGAGAACCAGGAATTTGACCTTCGGGAACTGATTTCAAACTGCACCGCTACCTATCGACATCTGGCTGAACAGCAGGGCCTCGCTCTCAATCTCAAATTCTTTGGCGACTGGCCTGACAACCCGATTGTGATTGGCGACGCCGCACGTCTTCGTCAGATCCTTGCCGGGCTGGCTGACAACGCCATCAAGTTTACCGGTGATGGTTTTATCAACATTCAGGCGGGCTGCTTCGCCCTCGAAGACAACTGCATCATTCTCAATTGCTCGGTGAGCGATTCCGGGTCCGGGATTCCGGTGGATCGTCTGCAGGACATCTTCAACTCCTTTGAGCAGCTGGACGGCGGAAATAGCCGGGGATATGGCGGCACCGGCCTGGGACTGTCCCTGGTCCAACGTCTGGTGGAACTCATGGGTGGCCACATTCAGGTCGAAACCGATCTGGGTAAAGGTTCCTCGTTCCGCTTTGAACTGCCCTTCGAGCTGGCCAATCCATCGAGTCAGCCAGAGCCTTCCGGCCCACCACCCAGGGAAGCCATCAATGGCACCAGCCACGCACTGGTGGTAGAGGACAACCCGGTGAACCAGCGTGTAGCCACGGCCATGCTAAAACGACTGGGATTTCAGACTGATTCCGCCAACAACGGCAAGGAAGCATTGGAGAGAGTAACCACTAATCACACGGGCTACGACATTATTCTGATGGATTGTCAGATGCCGGTGATGGATGGTTACGAAGCCACCCGTTATATCCGGGAGTGGGAACAGAGCAACGGCCAGATCGGTACGCCAATTATTGCGTTAACCGCAGACGTACTGCCCGGAACCGAGAAGAGTTGCCTCGATTGTGGCATGAACGACTATCTGGCCAAACCTGTCCGAAAGGAAATGCTGCGAGAGGTGCTCAGCCGCTGGATTCAGCTCTAATGAAGCTCCGGCGCCCTCACCCGGGCGCCGGCAAGAGCTCAGGCTACTGGCTCCCGCATGGTGACAAATTCTTCGGCAGAGGTCGGATGGATGCCGAGGGTGGAGTCAAACTGAGCCTTTGTGGCACCAGCCTTGATTGCAACCGCCAGGCCCTGGGTAATCTCACCCGCGTCCGGGCCCACCATATGGGCACCTAACACCCTGTCGGTCTCATCATCTACGACCAGCTTCATCAGGCTACGCTCATCCCGACCACTGAGGGTGTATTTCATCGGACGGAACTCGGAACGGTAAATCCGCAGTCGATGCCCCGCTTCCCGGGCCTCTTCCTCAGTCAGCCCAACGGTACCGATGTTGGGCTGGCAGAACACGGCGGTTGGAATAGCGGAATAGTCCATCTCACCTTTGCCGTCCCCAAACAGCCGCCTGGAGAGCACCATGCCCTGTGCCAGGGCGACCGGCGTGAGCTGGGGCGTTCCAATGACATCACCCAGTGCCGTGATTGAGGGCACCGCTGTCTGGAAGTGATCGTCAACCACAACATGACCTGAAGCGCTGAGTTGAACGCCAAGATCCGTCAGGCCCAGACCGTCGACAAGCGCCCTGCGCCCGGTCGCCGCCATCACCAGGCCGGTTTCCAGGGTTTCGCCATTGTTCAGTTGAACCTGATAGTGGGCATTTTCGGCTTCAACGGATTCAATGGTCACACCGAACCGCAGGTTCACGCCTTTCTTGCGCATCTCCTGCTCGGTAAACCGTCGGATGTCACCATCAAACCCACGCAGGAACAGATCGCCGCGATACAGCAATGTGGTTTCAACACCCAATCCCGCCAGGATGCCGGCAAACTCCACAGCAATGTAGCCGCCGCCCCAAACCACCGCCTGCTTCGGCAGCTGTGGCAGGTAAAACATCTCGTTAGAGGTGAGGATGCATTCCTTGCCGGGCACGTCCGGAATAACCGGCCAGCTACCTGTGGCAATGGTAATGTGTTTGGCCCGGTAAGACGTATCGCCAACCACCACCGTATTGGCGTCCGACAGTGACGCCGTCCCTTCGATGATGGTTACGCCGGCATTTTCCAGCAACCGGCCATAAATGCCGTTCAGGCGTTCAATCTCGGCGTTCTTGTTGGCCACCAGCTTTGGCCAGTCGAAACTGACATCATCGAGAGGCACCTGCCAGCCATAACCGGCTGCGTCTTCCAGCTCATCGTGAACGTGAGCCCCGTACACAAACAGTTTCTTGGGCACGCAGCCAACGTTCACGCAGGTTCCGCCAAGATACCTGGATTCAACCACAGCCACCTTGGCGCCCCGCTGAGCAGACATTCGGGCGAGACGAACACCGCCGGAGCCGGCTCCGATAACAATCAGATCAAAATCCTGCTGGTCAGACACAGCTTCTCCCGTTAAACATTAAATAAGGTCAGGTTTGGCCGGGCGCGGCCGCTTTACTTTCCGGATGCACTTCCCTGAACAGCACGTGATCCTCAAAATCGCCGAGCTGTATCTTGCCAAGGCTCCGGAACCCCTCGGATTCGTAGAAGGGCAAATAGCGATTGTTCCCCGTATCAAGTACCAGGCCACTACCCCGGGGATTCTCTGCACAGAGCTTTTCAACGGTTTTCAGCAACAACCGGCCATAGCCGCAATTCTGGTACTTGGGGTTAACCCCCATCATTGGCAACTGGTGGGCCAGCGGTTGCGGCAGCATGTCGCGAATTTTCTCGTGGTAATCCAGATACCGGCGTGTGGAGGCAAAACCGGTGGTCAGCACCATACGAATCCGCCAGCTGATCTGATCAGCCAGGTTCATCCGTAGTTCCGGATCACCGATGAACGCCACCGCGACAAGCGTATCGTCAACCATCACACCGATCGCATCCTGATCAAGCTCAAAATAAAGGTCTATCAATTCCCTTATGGTGGCTCTTACACGCTGATCGTAACCAGGGCGTCGGTGATCGAACAGATACTGGAACGTTGGCTCGTTCCGGTAGGCGTGAAACAGAATGGATCTGGCTTCATTGCGCGCCGTTTCGTCGAGACGAACAATGGCTGGCTCGGATTTGTTCTTGTTGTCGCTGCCGCTACTCATCGCTTCCCTCTCCTGCGTCAGTTCCGGACAAAATGCCCGGAATCTGGTTTTCAGAATCAGATGGTCAGTGTTAAACGAACGGATACCCGCCCCGGTTCACTTGCCCTGTCCATGGCGGCCTGGTCGATCACCACGCCATGGTTGCCATTCAGGCGCTCCAGCCACGCGGCCACTTCTGCAAAGGGCGCGTTCTCAAGCCAGACACGGATGGCGTCCTCGCCGCTGGGTTCAAACCGCTGAAGTGACAGGCCAGCCTCCCCGGCGGAACGGGTTACCAGGGCCATCAGGGCGCGACCATCAGCGGGCGTGTCGGCCGTTGCCGTCGCGCTGCTGCCACCGGCATTGCCCAGGCGTTGAATGGTCTGTTCGTTGGCCTGCATCCAGGCCAACAATTCACCGGAGTTGTCTCGCGCAGCCTCAGATTGCTCATAGAAACCCGCAGCCGGACGCCATACGGCAAAATACAGAATGCCAAGAAAAACCGCGATGGCCAGTACCATCAGGGCCTGCTGGTCGCGGCGGGGCAACTGGTCGTATTGCGCAATGAGTTTGCCGACCGCCGGCTGATCTTTGATTCGGGAAAGCATTCCTTTAACCTCCAGAGACCGTGAGGCGGCCACGTGCGCCGCTGGCTTCGTTTACAACCGAGCCAATCTGCGCTTCCAGGCCCTGATTTGCCAGCCCGTTTCGCAGGGCGCTCAGGCGATCGTAACTGTCTGCTCGCACGTCCACGATAAGCTCACCGCGGGAGCGGCTGTAGTTCACTGAATTGAAGTTAACCCCCTGGCTACCCGGCAGACGGGCATATTGCTGGCCGGTGTATTTCATCAGGGTGATGAAGTCCACTTCCGGCCCGCTGGAGCCGGCAACCCGCAACTGCCCTTCGATAACACGCCGGACATTGCCTGCATGGGTGCGCCGGTCATTGGGGAAAGCGTCTCGATAGATTGCCATGGCCTCACTTCGTAATTCGTCTGCCTGATTCTGGTAGTAAAATCCCATGCCGGCATTCAGAGCTACCTGAACCCCGAACCAGACTGCTGCCACCGCAATCAACGGCTTCCATGGCTTCAGCGGGCTGGACTTGCCGGATTTCGAAGAAAACATGCCCTGGCACAGGTTCACCGGCTCGCAGAGGTGGTGGTGATGGGCGTAGGCGAGCAATTCCAGCGGCATCAGTTCCAGCATCTCCTTGCGAACGGCCAGGCGGCCAGAAGCACTGAGCTCGGTGATCGCTGATTGCTGGATATCAAACTCATCGGAAGTGCCGTACACGGTGACCGGAATTTCTGCCACGACTTCCTCGGCAGACGGTGCCGCGAGGGTGTGGGCGAACATACCGAGGTTTGCAGACTGCATGCTCAGCCACTCGCCCCGTTCGCTTACCATCATGGCCGTCTCGCCATCCAGGCAAACAGACCAACCGCCTTCGGTGCGAGGCAACAACGAGGCATCCGGGTAAATGGCATCCAGGCGCACATTCTCCCAGCCGCTGAACAGCTGTACCAATTGCCCCATCCGCTCCCTGTCTATGGCAGCCACCCGGTACCCATGGTCGGTGTGGGACCCCAGGGCCAGGTGCACAGAATCAATGTCCTGGGCAATCTGCTCCTCAACCGCGTAGGGCAAGGCCTGGTTGATAAACCGGCTTTGCTTCGCGGGAATGTCAGCCAGGCAGTAAATCGCTTCCTCACCAGGAATAAGGCCAATCAACAGGACGTTATCCAGGGCATTCTGTCCCAGAGTATTCTCGATGGTATCGCGGCTGTCGCCGGTACCCCGGGCCTGGGCATCGCCACTGGCGTCGTGCAGCACCCAGTTGAACATCTGGGCACCGGGATCCTGGTCAGCGTCCGCAAAGGGCGGTATCGGGCGGACGTAAAGGCGATAAGACATGATTATCCTTCTGAAATGGTAAAAGGCTCTTTGGTGATTCGGTTTTTCTGCCCGGTATCCCTGTTAACCGTCTGGACTTCGCCTTCCGGAGTCCGGAACACGGTACTGACCATATTCACGACACGGTTATCGTAGGTAATCCGCGAGGCAACTTCAAAAAACCGTGTCTGCAACCCCAGGCCATTCGATTTGAGTCCCAGACCGGCGAACTCCGGCAACGCCAGAAAGTCCTGAAGGTTCTCGAACCGTTCCTCTTCCCGCTTCTCAAGAATAGACGCAGCCTGGGCGTCCGTCAGCTCTTCATGGAGCGAGCGGATCACCATGGCAGTGGCGGTGTTCACATTGATCCCCGCACCGTTTACCGGCAGCGCCGCCACGTGGGGCCTAAGGGCCCGATAAATCTCTTCGGTCATACCCTCTATCAGGCGCAGCTCGGTCACCGTGGTGAAAGGCTGGTTGGCAGCCCGGTAGCCCTGCTCGGCCATCAGGTACTGGCCATCCTCCGCGCCATAGGCAGTTACTGTCTGGTCGTTGGGGTCGATCCAGTCCACCAGCGAGTCCACGGAAACGGCCGTTATGCCCAGTGCAGCAAACAACTGAACGAAACGATTCCGGACGATGGGGTCTACCTGGCCATTGGCGCCCACCAGATCATTGAGGTTCAGACGGCCACCCAGGTCATCAATCTGAACCTCGGCCACGCCGTTATCATCCAGCGGCAGAACGGCCGCGTTGGCGGCCCAGAACTCGTCGAGGCTGTCGACCATCAGGTTCTCTTCCTTGTCCTCGTCATAATCCCTGCGCAGGATCTGGCGGGCAAAGGCTTCGGCACCGAGGGCAATACTCTGGCCCTGCTGCTGGGCCAGATAATGGCCCGCCTTGAACACCCTCAGGCTCTGCTGCTGCGTCATGCCTGACGCGAGCATGACCACCAGGGCCATGGCCAGCAGCACCATGATCAAGGCGACACCGCGCTGACGGTAAGGTAACTGAGGGATCTGCCCCATAGCGGCCTAGCCCCCCTGCCCGGTTGCGCCGGTATTCTCACCGGGTTGTTCTGTAGTGGTCTCCTCTTCGGCAGTTTCCTCTTCCGCCTCACTGGCAGCCTGGTTGGCCTGATTCAGGGCACCCTGGGCAACTGCCGGATCAAAATCCGGCAGGGCAAAGGTCCTCACCAGCGTTCCGAAACGTTCATGCTCCAGAGTCACTTCCATTCCCAACGGCAATGGAATATCCGGGCGGCTACCAGGGGTCAATCCGGCCATCACTTCATCCGTTGGCCACTGGGGCTGCCAGCTCCGGTTGGAATCCAAAAACCGTACTTCGAGGCGTTTTACGCCTTCCAGAAGCAGTACGTCACGGCTGTCATCTTCCTGGCCCTGGTCTACCATGGGCCAATACCGGCGCCGCAATTCACTGCCGGTGTATTCCCAGCCAACACGCTGCAGGCCACTGCGGCGGATGCCAAGGGGATTGCGCCAGCCCTGGCGGGTCAGCAACAGAGAGAAATCATCCTCTCGGCTGGACAATGCGGGCTGGAAATCGCCGTAGATATCCCTGGCCGGCCGGTTGACCACCTGCATGATATCCCGCTCCAGCAAGAGCATGGCACGCTGAAGACCGTCAAACTGTTCAGCCAGTTCGTTTACCCGATCACGGGAATTCACCACCCCATTGATAACCTGCCACACACCAAGCCCAATGACGGCGGTAATGGTGACGGCGATCAACACCTCCAACAGGGTGAAACCATTTTGCCGCGGTTGGCAGCGCTGGCGAGGCACGGACATCATTGTGCCCCCACGAAAGCAGACAGGGTATGTATCGGAACCGGCTGCGCGCCTTCCTCCCGGTAACGGGCGACAGTGACCTCCACGCGGCGCATCTTCGCCTCGGCGGTGGCAAGTATCGCAGTGGTTACCCGCCAACGATAAGGCCCGAAATCGGCATCCTTGGAGTTCTCGGAGATTCCCGGGATGTTTTCCTGAAGGCGGATTTCGTTGATCCGGTTTTCTGCCAACCAGCTTGCCAGGGTTTTGTCCCGCACCCGTTCATAACTGGAAATGTACTGGCTGCCGACTTCGGCTGCTGCAGTCGCGATCAGGCCGAAAACAAGCAGAGCGATGAGCACTTCGATCAGGGTAAACCCTTTCTGCGTTCTCACCCGCTACTCCCCTCATCGCTCGGCTTGCGCCATTCCATGGGCGACACGCCATCAGAAGCCAGCACATGCATGGTGTCTGACCCGTTGCCGATGGTGAATTCAAGCTCGAACGGCGTTGTCTCGCCACTGGAGAAGAACACCACATCCGGGAGCAAGGTGTCTTCGGATGAAGCCAACCGCGGTGCGTCGCTTTCAATAAACTCGGTAACGGTCAGCCATTCGGGAAGGCTTCTGGCCCGGAACATGCGCTCGCCAGAGGCTTTCCAGTCCCCGGTCTGATCCTGAAAGGCCACGAACTGGTAGCCATCTTCCTCCAGCCGCAAACCCAGTTCCAGGTTGTTGAGCACCGCCTGCTCGGAAGCAGTCTGCATGAGCAGATACAACTCCCGCACTTCGTTTTCCAATTCCCGCTGTTGGGAGCTTCCCCCCATTGTAAACACGGCAAGGGAGGCCAGCAGACCCACAACCACCAGGACCACCAGTATTTCAATCAGGGTGAAACCGGTCTGTCGGGATCTGACCTGCACAGTAATTTAGCCCTCGGTATTCCAGACGCTGATATCGGCAGCGTCGCCGTCGCCGCCTTCCTGGCCGTCGGAGCCATAGGAATACAGATCATAGGGGCCTTCCGTGCCCGGGCTCACGTACTGGTATTCGGCTCCCCAGGGATCTTCAGGAACACTCTTCAGGTAACCGTCCGGGTTCCAGTTCTTCGGTTCCGGGCTGCCGCTGGGCCTGGATACCAGTGCTTCAAGGCCCTGTTGAGTCGACGGATAATGGCTGTTATCCAGGCGGTACAGGTCCAGTGCATTGGCAATGTTGCTCAACTGGGTTTCCGCCACGGTGACTTTTGCCTGATCACTCCTGCCCATGATGTTGGGGGCCACGATGGCCACCAGCAGGCCCAGGATCACCATCACCACCATGATTTCGATCAGGGTAAAGCCACGGTTGGAGTTGTGTGTATTGAGGTTCTTGATGGTCATTGTCTCACTCGTCATTGGCATGGATTGCTTTCGGTTCGGATTCGTCTACTGACAATCCGGCGTGGGTTTCATCCCACGAGATTACTCATATTCAGTATCGGCAACATGATGGCCAGTACGATAATCAGCACCACGACGCCCATCACCAGCAGCATCATGGGCTCAAACAGCCCTACGATGGCGGCGATCTTGGACTGCAGGGTGTTTTCCTGCATGCGCGCGGTCCGCTCCAGCATGCTGTCCAGCTCACCACTGGCCTCCCCGCTGGCGATCATGTGCAGCATCATCGGCGGGAAGTATCCGGTCTGGTCGAGGGAACGGTGTAACGAGCCGCCTTCACTAACTTTTCGGGCCGCATCCCGCAATTCCTGCCGCAGGAAATCGTTGGAGAGCACCTCACCGGCAATGCGCATCGCCTCAACCAGCGGCACGCCACTGGTGGTCAGAATGCTCAGGGTGCTGGCATACCGGGCGGTGTTTACGCCGCGAACCATCCCGGAAAACAGTGGCAGATGTAACAGGCGCTTGTGAAACCGTAGCCGGAACCCGGGCTTGGTCAGGAAAAACCGGAACACCATCAGTGCACCGACCAGCAGTATAAACAGGTAGACACCGTAATCCGCCAGAAATTCCGACACCGCAAGCATCGCCATGGTCAGCGTTGGCAGTTCCTGTCCCTGCTTCAGAAACACATCGATGATATCCGGCACCACGTAGGTAAGCAGGAACACCACGATGGCAATCGCGACGATACTCAGAATGATGGGGTAGATCGCCGCCAGCTGAATTTTCTGACGCGCCTCCTGACGGCTTTCGGTGTAATCCGCCAGCCGGTTGAGTACCAGGTCCAGATGGCCTGCATGTTCCCCTGCAGCAACGGTAGATCGATACAGTCTCGGAAACGCGCGCGGGAACTCACCCAGACTGTCTGCCAGGGTATAGCCCTCCATGACCTTGGCCCGGATAGCGATCAGCATGCTGCGTATCCTGGGTTTCGGCGACTGCTGGGCCGCTGCGGAGAGCGCCTGCTCAATGGGAATGCCTGATTGAATCAGCGTTGCCAGCTGGCGGGTAACCAGCGCCAGATCGGCAGCGGCGAGCGAACCCCGGCTACTCAGGGGATTGCTACGGGCCTGCTTTTCCGCTGCCGGCTCAACCGCCAGTGGCGTCAGGCCACGTTCCCGGAGTTGCTGGCGGACGGCTCTAGGGGCATCCGCCTCGACCACACCATGCTTCTGCTTGCCCCGGGAATCTAGCGCCTTGTATTCGTAAGCTGGCATGATTTACTGACCCCGGTGCGTAACGCGGAGTACTTCTTCCACCGTGGTCACACCATCCAGTATTTTCTGCACACCGTCTGCGTGAATACTCGGGCCATGCTGGCGAGCCACCTTTTCCAGGTCCAGTTCTCCGGCCCGCCTGTGAATGAGCGAGCTGATTTCCTCGGAGATTTCCACCACTTCATAGATACCGATACGCCCGCGATAACCCAGCTGGTTGCAATGGCTACAACCGGTTGCCCGGTAAATGGTGGGCGGATTGGCGGGATCCTGCTGCAGGAACTCGCAGTGCTCTTCTGCGGGGGTGTAGGGCTCCCGGCATTCCTTGCACAGAACCCGAACCAGCCGCTGGGCGACAATACCCACAAGGCTCGATGAAATCAGGAAGGGCTCAATGCCCATGTCCATAAGCCGGGTGATGGCGCCAACGGCGGTGTTGGTATGCAGCGTGGACAGTACCAGGTGGCCGGTCAGACTGGCCTGTACCGCGATCTCTGCCGTTTCCAGGTCACGGATCTCCCCGATCATCACCACGTCGGGATCCTGACGCAGAATAGCCCGAAGGCCCCGGGCAAAGGTCATGTCCACTTTGGTGTTGACCTGGGTCTGGCCAATCCCCGGCAGGTTGTACTCGATTGGGTCTTCAACGGTCAGGATGTTGCGGCTGCGATCGTTGATTTCCTGCAGCGAGGCATAGAGTGTGGTGGATTTACCGGAACCGGTCGGGCCAGTCACCAGCAGGATACCGTAGGGCCGATAAATCAGCTTGCGCAGAACCTTCAGGTCCTGCCCCGCCATACCCAGGGATTCCAGGCGGATGGCACCTGCCTGCTTATCCAGCAAACGCAGCACCACGCGCTCCCCACTTGAAGACGGCATGGTAGATACCCGGATATCCACTTCACGCCCTGCCACCCGAAGTGCGATACGACCATCCTGGGGCACGCGCTTCTCGGCAATATCCAGCTTCGCCATAACCTTGATCCGGGACACCAGCAACGGGGCCAGCGCCCGCTTGGGCTCTACCACTTCCCGCAGCACGCCATCCACCCTGAAACGTACCACCAGCCGTTTTTCATAGGTTTCGATGTGAACGTCCGAGGCACTGGTTTTCACCGCTTCGGTCAGGATGGCGTTAATGAGACGGATGATCGGCGCATCGTCTTCCTGTTCCAGCAAGTCCTCGGTTTCCGGCACCGAATCCGCCAGGGACGCCAGATCCATATCGTCGCCGATCCCCTCCACCATCTGCATGGCTTCGGCGGAATCGTTCTGATACGCGGAATTCAGGGCCTGATCGAACCGGTCCGGATCAATGGTGGCAAAACGGGCCCGACCGCCACTGATACGGTTCGCTTCCGCCAGGGCGGAATGGGACGCACCGGGGCGAACCAGAATAACCGGCTCGCCGGCATCCGAACGGGTCAGGATTACTCCGTTGCGCTTGGCAAAAGTAAACGGAAGACGGCCCAGCGGAGCATCCTGCGGCTGAAGTTCAGTGTCTATGGTCAAGGTCGTCCTCGTTCGTGAAACCCTTTTCGATTCAACTAATTCAGAAAGGCTACCACAGGATATGGACCCGCTGAATAACTCTATACACTATACTGCCAATAAAACGTTGCAGTCTGATAACCTGTGAGCTTTTTCCCGGCCCACAAACTTGCATTCAGGATAATCAATGCTCCTAAACAACGAACGGTTTCCCCTGATTCTCGCGCTCGTGGCAGGGGCCGCCATGGTCGCTCTGACAGCCTGGCAGGGTTACCGTTTCTGGCAAATGGAAAGCCAACAAGGCAATAACGACACTGTGCAGCCACTGGTCTCCGATCCGGCTGCCGGTCGTGAGCCACCCAGCGTAAACCTGTCGTCCCTGGATCTGTTCGGGGCCGCGTCGGGCGAAAGCGCGCCGGCGGAAATGGATACCGAGAACCTGCCGGAAACCAACCTTCGATTGTTTCTTCGCGGCGTCCTGGCCGCAGATGGCGAATTCCCGGGCAGCGCCCTGATCGAAGATGACAAGAGTAAAACCGAAGCCTACCTGGTGGGTGACGAATTGCCCGGCAACGCCACCCTGCGCTCGGTGCACCCGAACCGGGTTATCATCGAGCGCTCCGGCAAACTCGAGAACCTGTACTTCCCGGAAGCAGAAGACCGCAGCGGCATGTCCTTCACGGCTGACCAGCAGGAAGAGCCGGCCGCTGATGCCCAGCAGGCTACATCCCCCTCGCCTTCGAGAGCGCCCGCCTCCGCCACCAGCGATGAGCAGCGCCGGGAGGAAATCCGCCGGCGCCTTGAGCAGCTCAGGGAACGCCTACGGAACAATAACTGAGGCGCCCCATGGAAACGGCCGCTATCCAGATACGCCGCCGTTCCAGTCTTCTGCCTGCGTTATTGTTCGTGGTTTCCGTTGTAGGAGCCTTCGAACTCGGCTCCCGCCTGATGAACTATGTCCAGGAAGAGTTCGGCACCGAGGCCCACCAGCGCCTGGAAAACTGGCAACGCCTCCACGCACTCGCCGCGAATGCCCCCATCGATCGGCAGCTTCGGCTGGTCAACTCCTTCTTCAACCGGGTGACTTTTGTCAGCGATATCCGCCACTGGGGCGAGGAAGACTACTGGGCAACCCCGGTGGAACTGCTCACCACCAACGGCGGCGATTGCGAGGATTTTTCCATCGCCAAATACCTGACCCTCAAGTCCATGGGCGTGCCCGATGACCAGCTGCGGATTGTGTATGTCAAAGCCCTGGAGCTGAACCAGGCCCACATGGTGCTGGCATGGTATCCGGAGCCGGACGCAGATCCGCTGATCCTCGATAACCTTATAAATGACATTAAACCTGCCTCCCAACGCAATGATCTTGAGCCTGTTTACAGCTTCAATGGCGAAGGCCTATGGCTCAATCAATCCGGCGGAGCGCGCACCCGAATCGGCGAAGCGGGGAGGCTTTCCCGTTGGCAGGACCTGAACAGCCGGCTGACCGAGTCACTCCGGCCCTGAGCTCTATTTCAACGTATCGGCTGGCGGCAAATGACAGCGCCATTGGCGCCAAGCGACATCTTCAGAAGGCGCAGACCCGCTAGAATGCGCCCCATTGTTTTTAACCGGGAGAATGAGACACATGCGACGCTGGAACGGCTGGGGTGACGAAGGATTCAATCTGGCAATGCCGGAACAGGGTCAGGACTTTCTGGCTTCGCGGATCGGTAACGGCCGCCCACTTGCGGACGCCACCCTGGAATCGGTCTGTGCCAAAGTGCCGGAATCCCGCCTGAACCCGCCCGCAGAGTTGCAAGCACTGGTTGATACAACCCCGGAAACGCGGGTGCGGCATGCACGTGGCCAGAGCCTTGCGGACTGGCTGGCGATGCGCAGCGGAGAGTTTGGCGTGTTTCCCGATGCTGTTGCCTACCCCACCACCAGCGACGACGTTCAAGCGCTGCTCGCCTGGGCCGCCGAGCAGAGCATCCACCTGATCCCCTACGGTGGTGGCACCAGTGTGGCCGGGCATATCAACCCGGTGGACAAGGGCAAGCCGGTGCTGACCGTAGATATGGGCAAGATGAATCGCCTGTTGGATCTGGACCCGGAAAGCCAGATCGCGACGTTCGGCGCGGGTACGCCGGGCCCTTTGGTGGAATCCCAGCTCCGGGCCCACGGCTATACACTCGGGCATTTTCCCCAGTCGTTCGAGCTGTCCACCGTGGGCGGCTGGGTGGCCTCCCGGTCCAGTGGCCAGCAGTCCCTGCGTTATGGCCGCATTGAGCAACTGTTTTCGGGCGGCCGCGTCGAAACCCTCCAAGGCACCCTCACCCTGCCAACAATTCCAGCTTCGAGTGCCGGGCCGGATATCCGGGAAATGATTCTGGGCTCCGAAGGCCGTATCGGGCTGATCACCGAAGTGAAGGTTCGGGTAACCCCACTTCCCGAACATGAGAGTTTTCATGTGGTCTTTTTCCCGGACTGGGAAAGCGCCCGGACGGCCAGCCGCCGGCTGGTGCAGAACCGCACCCAGCTGTCGATGCTCCGGCTCAGTAATGCGGTGGAAACCGAAACCCAGCTCGCCCTGGCCGGCCACCCCAAATTGATCGGCATGCTCGAAAGCTTTCTTTCGATCCGTGGCGCAGGCACCGGCAAATGCATGATGACCTTCGGCATCACCGGTACCCGGCGCCAGACCAGAAATGCTTTGAAAGAGGCCCGCAGCATCTGCAAGGCACAGAACGGCGTCTATACCGGCACCCGGCTCGGCGATAAATGGGCGGCCAAGCGTTTTACCATGCCCTATCTGAGAGAGGCCCTCTGGCAGATGGGGTACGCCGTTGACACGCTGGAGACCGCCACCGACTGGGACAACGTCGACAATCTGCTGGGGCTGATCGAGACCAATCTTCGTGAAGGGCTGACCGACCAGCAGGAGAGCACCCACGTATTCACGCATCTGTCCCATTTCTACAGCCAGGGCTGCAGCATCTACACCACGTATGTGTTCCGGGTGGGCGACAGCTACGAGGCAACGCTCGCCCGCTGGCAAAAACTCAAGACCAGCACGTCCGAACTGATCGTGAACAACCGCGGCACCATCAGCCACCAGCACGGTGTCGGCAAGGATCACGCCCCTTATCTGCCGGTGGAGAAAGGGGAACTGGGAATGCTTGCCATCCGGTCCCTGTGCAGCACCTTTGACCCCGACGCGATCCTGAACCCGGAAACACTGGTTAAGTGAGCGCAGCGCTGAATGGGAGCCCCAATATGAACCGGACCGAAACCCTCAATACACTGCACTCAGGCACCAACGAATTTGATGTGGTGGTGGTCGGTGGCGGCATCACTGGTGCCGGGGTTGCCAGGGAAGCGGCGGGCAGCGGCCTGCGCACGCTTCTGGTTGAACAGAAGGATTTTTCCTGGGGCACCTCCAGCCGCTCGTCCAAGATGGTGCATGGCGGCCTTCGATACCTGGGCAGCGGCCATTACGGTCTCACCCGGGACGCGGTGCGGGAGCGGGAACGACTGAGGGCGGAAGCACCAGGGTTAATCGACCCCCTGCGCTTTATCATGCCCCACTTCAAAGGCCAGTTTCCCGGGCCCCGACTGTTTCAGACCCTGCTCCGGGTTTACGATTTCATTGCCCGCAACCACAGCCGCCACTTCCTGACCTCGGCCGAATCCATGCTCTGGGTGCCGGGCCTGACCAGCGAAAACTTGGCCGGCGCCAGCGGCTTTACCGACGCGGTCACCGACGACTCAAGGCTGGTCCTGCGGCTGATTGCCGAAGCCCGCAGGGATGGGGCGCTCTGCCTAAATTACACCCGGGCACTCGAAGTAAAACGCAGTGGCGGCCAGGTATCGGGCTTGCTGATTCAGCCAGAGGAAAACGAGACGCCCATCGACATCTCCGCGCCACTGGTCATCAACGCCACCGGCGCCTGGGCCGATCGGCTGCAATCCACTGACACCTCCGAGGCTGCCATGAACATCCGCCCCCTGCGGGGCAGCCATCTGGTGCTCCCCTGGTCCTGCCTGCCGGTGTCCTGTTCGGTTTCCCTGTTTCACCCCGAGGATGGACGCCCCGTGTTTGCCTTCCCCTGGTTGGGCACGACCGTTCTGGGGACCACCGATATCGACCATGAAGGGAACCTTGATCAGGAGCCTGTGATTTCCGAAGCAGAGACTGCTTACCTGCTTGAGATCGCCTCACGATTATTTCCGGGCAGCCCCATTACCCGTGGCGATATACTTTCAACCTGGGCCGGCGTGCGGCCGGTGGTAACCGATGGCACAGGCAAGGCGCCCTCCAAAGAAAACCGGGAACACGAACTCCGGGTCGACCGCGGGCTGATCAGCATCGCCGGTGGCAAGCTCACCACCTTCCGGGTCATCGCCCGGGAAGCGCTCACCCGGGGACTTGGCGAAGATCCCGGCAAGGTTCTGCGGCCAGGATCCGAACCGGTATTTCGGGCAGCAAAAGACTCGGCAAGACCAGCCGCCGTTGGCCACCAGTGCTGGCAGCGACTCCAGGGTTTCTATGGCCCCGAGCTTGAACAACTCGTCGCCTCGGGCCCACTGGAGCCTGTCACTCCGAATCAGGCCTCCGACCTGCTCTGGGCGGAGCTCTGCTGGACCTGCCAGAAAGAAGATGTGCAGCATCTGGATGATTTGCTTCTGCGCCGGACACGACTGGGCCTGATTCTGCCAAATGCCGGCAAAGCGCTTCTCCCGGAGATTCGCAACCACTGCCAACCGCTGCTTGGCTGGGATGACCAGCGCTGGGAGGAGGAACAGGCCCGCTACCTGGCGATCTATCACAACGCCTATTCGCTGCCACCCGGGGAGGCCTCCGATGCCGGCTGAGCCGCTTATCCTGGCCATCGACAACGGCACCCAGAGCGTTCGCGCGCTGCTCTTCGATACCCGAGGCAACCTGGTGGGCAAAGGCAAGCAGGAAATCGAGCCCTATTTCTCGAGAGAACCCGGCTGGGCCGAGCAGCACCCGGGCTATTTCTGGGAGCAGCTCGGGGAAGCCTGTAAGTTGCTCTGGAATTCCACAAAAGCAACGCCGGATCAGGTTGCCGGCGTCACAGTGACCACCCAGCGCGGCACAGTCATCAATCTGGATGGGAACGGCGACCCCCTGAGGCCAGCGATGATCTGGCTCGACCAGCGCCACGCAAAGGTCGAAGGCCCGGTCAAAGGGCCCTGGGGCTGGCTGTTCAAACTTGCCAGGCTGGAAGACACCATCAACCGGTTCCGGGAAAAGACCCAGGCCAACTGGATTGTCCAGAATGAACCGGAGATCTGGGCAAAAACCCGGCACTTCCTCTTGTTATCTGGCTACCTCAATTACCGACTGACCGGGGAGTTTAAGGACTCAACCGGAAGCCAGGTCGGCTACCTGCCCTTCGACTACAAGAAACACCGCTGGGCCGGCCCGCGGGATTTCAAATGGCAGACCATGCCTGTTGAGCCGTCCATGCTGCCCGAGCTGGTAGCGCCCGGTGAAACATTAGGCCATTTGACCGACGAAGCCTGCCGGCATCTGGGCCTGGCGAAGAACCTGCCCGTGATCGCTGCCGCTTCTGACAAGGCCTGCGAAATCCTCGGCTCCGGCGGGCTGACACCGGACATCGGCTGCATGAGCTACGGCACCACCGCCACCATCAACACCACCAGCCAACGCTATGTAGAACCGATCCGGTTGATGCCGCCCTATCCCTCGGCGCTGCCGGGTCACTACTCCACGGAAGTCATGATCTACCGGGGTTTCTGGATGGTGAGCTGGTTCAAGCGGGAGTTCGGCCTGCGGGAGCAAAAAATTGCTGAAGAACGGGGAATTGAGCCTGAAGCGCTATTCGATGAACTGGTCAAGGCGGTGCCACCCGGATCTATGGGCCTGATGCTGCAGCCCTACTGGTCACCGGGTGTACGCCAGCCCGGGCCGGAAGCAAAAGGCTCGATCATCGGTTTCGGGGACGTTCATACCCGCTCCCACATTTATCGCGCCATTCTGGAAGGTCTTGCCTACGCGCTGCGGGAAGGAAAGGAAAAAATCGAAAAGCGCAGCGGCGTTAAAATCAGGAAGCTCCGGGTTGCCGGTGGTGGCTCCCAGAGTGATGCCGCCATGCAGCTAACCGCCGATGTGTTCGGATTGCCGGCCGAAAGGCCTCACACCTATGAGACCTCCGGACTCGGCGCCGCCATAGACGCGGCCGTGGGATTAGGCCTGCATCCGGATTTCGACACCGCCGTGGCAAACATGACCCGGGTGGGCGACGTCTTCCACCCCAACGACGAAACCCGGGCTCTTTACCATCGGCTGTATTCCGAGGTTTATCTGAAGATGTACCCCCAGCTTCAACCTCTGTACCGGAAAATCCGGGAGATTACCGGCTATCCCCGGTAACGCTCTCCGCAACCAGTTCAGCGGTAATCGCCGAGAGCGTCCAGCCCAGGTGACCGTGACCGGTGTTGTAGAACACCGTTGGCAGGCGACCCGGCCCAACCCTTGGCATCATGTTCGGCAGCATCGGGCGTAATCCGGCCCAGGGAACCACCTTGCGTGTACAGACTCCGGGGAAGCACTGCTCAACCCAACGGGTCAGCGGACGAATCCGGTCATCCTTGATATCGCGGTTGTAACCGCTGAACTCGGCGGTACCGGCAACCCGGAAACGGCCATCGCCAAGGCGACTGGTTACGATCTTGGTGGCATCATCCAGCAGGCTGACCGTCGGTGCCGCCTTTTGCGAGGCCTCGTCGTCCAGCTCCACGGTAATGGAGTAGCCCTTCACCGGATATATATTCACCCGATCACCCAGCTTTTTCGCAAGCCCGCGACTGCCAACACCGGCACAGATCACCACGCCATCGAAGGTATCCCGGGATTGCTCGGTGCCATCATGAGCGGTAACCCAGGCATTACGCTCGTCGGCGCTCAGTTCGGTCACGGTGTGGTCGTAACAGGTTTTAACGCCAAGGCGCTGGATGGCATCGGCCAGCCCGTTGGTGAATTTGTGAATGTCACCGGTGGAGTCACTCTCGGTGAAGAACCCGCCGTAATAAGTGCCGGCAAGCGTCGGCTCGATGGCCTTCATCTCCTCCGGGGTCACCGACCGGCGCTCAAGGCCGCCAGCGGCCAGAAGCCGTGATACCTTGGCGGCGTGATCAAACCCGGCCTTGTCCCTATAGATATGCAGGATGCCCTGCTTCTTGAGATCAAAATCAATGCCCTCTTCCTGCGCCCAGGCAAACAGGTGATCACGGGCCGCAATGGCCAGACGGGCGGTTTCCGTGGTGTTTTTCTCGTACTGGGGAATAGCGGCGATGAACTCGGCGAACCAGCTCAGCTTGTGCCAGGAAGGCTTGGGATTGACCAGCAGGGGCGCATCCCGGCGGGACATCCACTTGATGCCCTTCATGACGGTCTGCCAGTTGTTCCAGACTTCCGCATTGGAGGCTGAGAGCTGGCCACCGTTGGCGAAGGAGGTTTCCATCGCCGCATAGCGGTGCTTCTCGTAGACCGTAACATCAAGCCCGCGCTTGGCGAGGGTGTAGGCTGTGGTAATACCGGTGATACCACCGCCAATTACTGCGATTCGCTTCATTCCAATCTCCGTGAGCGCCCAGGGTTTCCTCTCTGCTCGAAATGGCAGAAAGCACCCCTTCCGTCACGGGACCTGAGAGATTCACGGGCCGTTTCAGCGAAACCGGCCGCTTGCTCCTTCGGTGTGCCGACTGACGCGATTGTCGACAGCTCTTCGGAAAGTATTCATGTCAGCGGTCCTTTTGCCTGAGAGTTTCCGGGGCAGTTGCTCCTTCGGCGCTGATCGCAAGGGATTCAGTCTCTCCCGCAGACATGTCTGATTGGTAATAAATGCCAATCCACGGAGGTAAACATAGCAAATAACCAGAGGGCATGGAACTACTGTGCCTGCCTTGGAAATATGACAAAAAACTGATCAATGTCAGACAATCCAGCATGAGACATGTATTACGCTTGAATATACACAGAACCAGATCGTCTTAGATAGGCGTAGCGGCACGGACGCTCCACCAGGTTGTTATCTGGCGACGGCAATTCTGTCCGGATTTTCCCTTTGCGGTCTCCGGCGCATTATCTCAGGAGTCTGATTATGTCTCGCAGAAAACAACTTAAGTATCTGGTAACTCCAGCATTAATCACATCACTGGCTGTCGTCGGTGGGTGCGATCTGAACGGCTCAAGCTCAAGTTCAAGCACTAGCCCAGGTACTACCCCCTCAACAGAGCAACCTGAAATCTCAGAAAAGGTACTCGACAGTGCGGCCTCTTTCCTGGGAGCAGCGACTGGTAAAGAAGTACCCTTAACGATCGATTCCGTCGTATTTGTAAACTCCGCACTGGGGCTCAACGACGTTCCCACAGATCCGAAAAACCTGTACGGCGATCTCTGGATGGTGGTACGTGACGAATACGGTGTTCCGGTATTGGACGGCAATGGCTGCGTCCAACCGATCGCCTCCGAAACCGTAACCTGGCCCGATGGCACTGAACACGACACCGTACCGATGGTCGTTGAAGAGTTCGATGACTCCGAGCTGGACTTTGCCTGTACGGTAGTAGAAGGCTATGAGGCCTATACCATCGAGCTGGAAATCGGGCGCCTGAACATGATCAGGACCGTTACCCAGAATCCAAAGGTATTTGCCCGGGCACTGGCCGAGGCGATCGACAACATCAACGCCTCAACTGCGATCAAAACCGACCCCGCCGGGAGACTGGTAATGATCACGGAAGTTGATGGCGAATTGGTTGAGAAGACCATAGACTCACCTCGGGAAAATCTTGCGCTCTATCATGCACTCCTCAAGGAAGGACGCATCGCAGGCTATGGCCCCGAGGGCCGCGAAGGCGGCCAGGTGGTTCCGCCTGAATGGAAGGAAATCCGCGATGACCTCGAACTGGGCGACCTTTCCTATCTGCGTGACGGAACGCCCGGCCGTACCGGAGGTGTGAGCCTGCACGAAGGATACGCAGATCTGTCGAACATGACGCATAACCGGATGACCGATTACGTCACCCAGTTTGTCTCCTATGTTCAGTACATCGACTCAGGCTCCACCTGCCTATATGAAGATCGGGTTGCCAATGCCTGGAGCCGTATTTTCAACATGGAAGACTACTACGGCGAAAACATTGCCGGCTTCACAACGCATGCCGACGATGCCAGACGGACCATCGTCTTTACCCATGATGTCATTCAGGACATGCCTGAAACCCCGCTGGAAACCCTACCACCCAACAGCTTTGATCTGATGCATGCTGCGGCGGCATTCCTCGGCGGTGCCTCCAACAAGAGCGTGCCACTGACCATCGATGGACTGGTGTTCCTGAACACAGTGCTTGGGCTGAACGAAGGCGTTGAGTTTACCTATAAAGGCGAGGTGTTCGGTGATCTCTGGCAGCTGGAGCGGGATGAAAATGGCGTACCCGTCCTTGACGAAAACAATTGCCCACAGCCGATCTCGGTCAACGGCGGTTTTGTTGCCATGGAACTGGACGAAACCGGCGAATGCATCATAGTGGCCGGGTTTGAGGACGACGTCATCGAATTGGAACTGGGACGCCTGAACGTGGCCCGGGTTGCCCTCAGCAACCCCCGCGTACTGGATCGCACCCTGAACGACGTGATGAACTCCATCAATGCCTCAGTTGGCCTCAAGCTGGATCTGTCCGGACGACTTGCCTACGGTGTTGACGACGGTACCGGTAATCTCAGTCACTATCAGACCGTCGACTCCCCTCTGGCTGGCCTGGCTATGTACTGGGCGCTGATGCGCTGGGGCAAGCTGGAAGGCACTATCGAAGTCATGGACGAAGGCAGCTGGGTTACCAAACAGATCGCCATTGAGTTGCCGGATCAGGTACTGGCCGATGAAGGCCTGCTGTTTCTCAAGCACGGCAGCGCAGCATGCCAGGGCAATGCCTCAGAATGCGGAGCCAAGCGTCTTGGCAATGGCTACGTTGATTACAGCAACTTTAACCATTCAACCGAATCGATCTACTCGGGAGTCAACGTAAGTTACGTGGAACGCCAGCCAGACAATCTCAGCTGCGCCTACACCGACAAAACAGACGACCTGTGGATTCGTGTGCTTGGCAGCGATGACTACATCGGCAGCAATATCGAGGCTTTCGTCAAACAGGCAGAAGATACTCGTAGCGTGATTCAGTTTATCCATACGGTTATCCAGGATCCCGTGGCGATCTGATAGCCGGTCGGTCTCAGACCCGGTTCAGAAAGCGACCCCTGCTTCGGCGGGGGTTTCTTTTTGCCCGCGAGGATGAGTTAAGCTAAAAGGCATGAAACACGCCTCGAAGACCCGCAAACAGCTCCAGCAGCAACTGGAACAGGCCCACGACTACGAGCAGTGGTGCGAGGCGGCAACCGCGCTCGACGATCTGGACGGCCTGCTGGACTGGCGCGAGCAGGAAGAAACCGGGATGCTGCATGAAAGCCTGATGCGCAAGCACATGGGCCTCATGGACCATTGCCGGCAGAACGGCGACACACGGCGACTGATCCGGATCCTTCAGGAGAGTCTGTACCGTCATCTCGGTGAATTATCCAACCCCGATCTTTACACCGTGGCCCGTAGCGGCACCAACCGGTTGGTGGGTGAATTCCTCGATGCCGTAGAAACGTCCATGGAATTCATTTGCGACCACCCTATTCCGGAAGTCACAACTGCCCGAAAACTGAAAATGTTTCGGGACGCCGAGCGGGTCTATGGCCGGCCAGCCCTGATGCTCAGCGGTGGTGCGGCCTTCGGTATTTACCACATCGGCGTTACCCGGGCGCTCTGGCGCGAGGACCTTCTTCCGGACGTTATGGCCGGCTCCAGCATGGGCGCGATCGTGGCCGGCGCCATCTGCACCCGTAACGAAAAGGAACTGGCGGACTTTTTCAACCACCCCGAGCGCATCCACCTCAATGCCTTCCGCTGGCTTGGCATCACGGAAGGCCTGAGGGCCGGCCATGCCATGGATCCGCGCCAACTTCAGGAGCATCTCAAGCACAACCTGGGCAGCGTCAGTTTCAAAGAAGCGTATGAGCATAGTGATCGAACACTGAATATCTCTGTCTCCCCCACGCGCACCCAGCAAAAACCGAGGCTGCTGAATTGGCTGTCCTCACCGGCAGTGTTGGTGGACTCGGCGGTGATGGCATCCTGTGCGGTGCCGGGAATTTTTCCACCGGTGACACTTCGGGCCCGGGATTCAGACGGCGGCAGGGACAGTAGCGTGCCTTACATGCCTACCGAGAGCTGGATTGACGGCAGCGTGCATGGCGACCTGCCACTGATGAGAATGGCCCGCCTGCACAACGTGAACAAAACTATTGTCAGCCAGGCCAACCCCCACGTGGTGCCGTTCATCAGCCATCACGACCAGAGCGGCGTAACTGCCTGGGCCAAACGGGCGGCGGTGTCCCTGGCCCATGGCCAAATCGCCACAGCGCTAAAACTCACCAAGCAAAGCCCGCACCCCGGCATCATCCGGCCGCTGATCGAGCAGGCTCACGCCATGACCAGTCAGCAGTACCTGGGGGACATCAATATCCACTTCCCGCCCAAGGCGTTCCTTTATCGAAAAGTCCTCTCCAACCCGAGCCCTGAAGATCTCGAGATGTTTATCAACCTCGGGGAACAGGCCACCTGGCCCAGGCTGGCTATGATCAAGGATCAGACCAGGATCAGCCGGGCCTTTGACCGGTGTATCCGGCAGCTTGAAGCCGATCTCCAAAGAGAAAGCAAAGAGACCGTTTGACTCTCCGGGATTGGCTAGAAAATGGCCCCATCCCAACCTATGCTCGTATAAACCGTATACATATTGGCTTCTGGTTTTGAATCGATGTTCGGAGTGACAGCTAATGCCAGATAAGCAAAGGCCGAAAACTCAGGTTTCATCCGCATTTAATGATGGAAATCCGCACTCTTCCTTCGACCAGAGCGAAAGAAAGTTTTATGAGCTCATAGAGAGCCTGCCCATGGTCGCCGTTCAGGGCTATGACAGGAATCGGCGGGTGATTTATTGGAATGAAGCCAGCAGGCGTCTCTATGGCTACACCCGGCAGGAAGCCCAGGGACAATTATTGGAAGACCTGATAATCCCGGACTACATGCGAGAGGGTGTTATCCAGGCGCACAAGAATTGGCTCGAAAATAACATCAGCATTCCCGCCGACGAACTTGAACTGCAACACAAAGACGGATACCTGGTTCCCGTTTATTCCAGCCATGTGATGATAAAGCAGGACAGCGGTGCCTGTGAGATGTTCTGCATCGACATCAGTCTGGAGGAGCAAAAACAAGCCAGGAATGAGCTTTATCGCAGAGCGAGTTTTGACGACCTCACTGGATTACCCAACAGGCACTTTATGGAAGCCGAGTTGTCGAGTCGGCTGGATGAGGCTGATCGCCTGCAACAGGAAGTGGCGGTCGTATTTATCGATCTGGACAATTTCAAAATCATCAACGATACGCGTGGCCACCATCATGGTGACAGTCTCCTGAAAGCTGTGGCCGAAACCTTGAGGGCCGAACTCCGAGGCGGCGACCTGCTAAGTCGTTTTGGCGGAGACGAGTTTGTCTTGCTGATCTTCGATTTCGATGGCCCCGAAGGGATACATGAACTTGTTTGTCGATTGATAGACTCTCTGGAACACAGAGTTCATCTGGAAGGCGATTGTTACCAGGTTACCGCCAGCTTCGGTGTAAGCCTTTTTCCGCACAACGGCACCACCGTGGCTGAGCTTATGGGCAATGCAGATGCGGCCATGTATCAGGCCAAAGAAACCGGCAAGAACGGTCTCTGTTTCTATACCCCTGACATAAATGATCGACTGGTTCACTATCAGGAAATCACCAACCTGCTGAGAGAGGCCCTCAATAACGATGGCCTGGAACTGGTTTTTCAACCCCAGATCAATCTGACTGAACGAAAAAGCGATTCCTGCGAGGCACTTCTCAGATGTTTTAACGGTCAATCACGAGCCGTTTCGCCGGCCGTTTTCATTCCGGTGGCTGAAAAGTCCGGACTCATTAACCGGATTGGCGAATGGGTAATCGAAGCAGCCTGCAAACAGCTCAGCGCATGGAAGAAAACCCCTCTGAGTAATCTGCGTGTTGATATCAACCTTTCGGGACGACAGCTCACCAATCCACACCTTGCGAGCCATATTCTCGAAACAGTGAGTCGTTACAATCTTGAGCCTCACCAGCTTGGCGTGGAGTTGACTGAGAACGAGGTTTTCGGCAGCGATGAAAGCCAGACAAAACAACTGGAAAAACTGAAACAGGCGGGTGTGCACATTTCGATTGATGACTTCGGTACCGGACACTCCTCTCTTGTCTATCTCCGAAAGCTCCCGGTTTGTGGAATAAAAATCGACAGGAGCTTTCTGCAACATGCGATGCAGAATACCGCCGATATGGCCATCATGGAGGCAATGGTTACGGTTGGCCACAGCCTGGGCCTAAGCGTGCTGGTCGAAGGTGTTGAAACGGAGGAACAGGCCCAGTTGGTAACGAACCTTGGCTGTGATCTCGCTCAGGGTTTCCTCTATGCCAAGCCCATGCCGGCAAATAAGGTTGCAGAATTCCTGGCCAGCTTCTGACCAGGAAACCATTACCCCTGCTCGTACTCCCGAACCAACTCCTGCAGAAAATACAGCCCGGCAGAACTCAGAAAACAGCGACCGGCACCAGCCCGAAATAGAAGATGGCGCTTCTCCAGATAATCCAGAGCTTCCGGCACGCCCTTTTCAAAACGGGCTGCACGCAGAATCTCCTGATATTCCTCATCGCTAGCCAGGGCCGAGAGGTCTTGCTCATTCAGCCCGGCATCGGGGCGCCCAAGGTATTCCAGGTCCCGGCCGCTACGTGCGAAATAACGCCCGATCAACAGAAGAATTACCTGCACCCGGAAGGCGTTCTCGTCGTGTTCCTCGTTCTCGTCGTCACTGCTTTCCTTGAGAAAGAAAAACGCCCCGGTTTCGTTAAACACAAGCTCGCTGCCCAGGTGTTCGTAGAAGGTCCGGAAGTGGGACAGATGGTTATAGAGCAGATTGTAGAGCGGGTTGGCTCGCAGCTCGGAGCGGTTGCTGTCCCAGATATCACGCACAATCACCCGGCCGGCCTGGAATTCCCGGTAGATCGCGGCGCTCTGGGCGGGCAGGATCTGCTCGAAGCTGCTCGACGTTTGTGAATGATCGGCGGATCCGGTGGTATCCATCGCGTCGGATAATTCAGGCATGCTGTTGCTCTTCTTGATTGACCGGGGGTTTGCTTTCAGTCGTTTCCAGATTTTCCAGACGGCGCTTGCGGTAGACAAACTGCTCGCTGTCCGATGATTGGTCCAGAATCCGGAAACGGTTGGTCGTGACCACCTGCAGCCCGTCTGGCGGGGAGTTTACCAACCGGTTCAGAGCTGCCAACAGGTCCGGAAAGCGATAGCCGGGGATAAAGCCATCCAGGCGGCCGTGCAGCTCCCGCACCAGATCGGAGGTGGGCCGCAGCTCCAGGGTTTCCAGCCATTGATAGAGTTGGTTGATACGCTGGACATCAATCCGGGTGTGCCGGCCACTGCCATCCACTTGCTGCAGAACCGGCACCTCGGCCTTGCGGCGGAGGTCGGTCAGGCGCAGCTCCAGTTCGCTGAACAACAGCTGGTAGTAGCTGGACGATTCACCGAAGGCGTAGTGTTTCGGGCGCTGCTGGGCCCGCAAGCCGACCAGGAAGCCGGTACTGCGGGCAAAATCCCCGCCCTCCAGCCATTTTCTCTTAAGGCTGAGGGTCTCGGTTTCGCTCTTGAGTTCCTGCAGCTTGCCGTAGAAATGCTCCATGGCGTTGTACTGGACCATGCCCTGGCGGGTCTTGCGGAGGAAGTGTTCTACCTCCTGGGCCACCGCCTGAATGGGCTTGTACAGGGCGTTCAGGCTGATGGAGGAACGGAACAGCTGGTCTGCCAGGTTATGGTCGCCATGTTCTTCCAGCAACCGGACCATGGCTTCCAGGGTCTCGAACAAATTACTGCCATCAGGCAGCCGGGTATCCGGGTTCAGAAACACCAGGGTTGGCTTGATGTGGCGTTCGTACAGGGTAACGATCTGCTCAAACAGATTCTGGCGGAACTCCAGGAATTTCTCAGGGGCCCGGCTGGCATCGCCGGACAGGTCCGCGAGCTGGGCACTGATGGTCTGCATGCGCAGGACGTTCTGGCGCAGCAGGCCGATAAGCTGACTGACCCGCTCGTTCAGGTCATCCCTCAGCTCGGTGTAGTCCGGGTCCGCGTCGCTGAAGCTGCTGGTTTCCAGCCGATTGCGCACATCCCGCAGGGTTACAAGATGGCCACGCAGGCGGGCATCGGTCAGTTCCTGATACAGCGAGGCGTTACAGGCCCGCATCAGGTTGATCAGGGCATTCTGAAACACCAGCCGCCGCTCACCCTCGGCCTTGATGATGTCGATCACCAGTCCGCTGCGGAACAGGTTGTCGGTGTTCAACGCCAGACGCACCCGGTCCCGGTCAGCATTGCCAAGGGTGCGGGTATAGTCCATCACCTCGGCCACCAGATCGCTTTCACGAATATACCGGGCTTCGTTCCGGTCCATGCGCTCGATCATCCGGAACAGGATCTTCGGGTGCTCGAACAACAGCCGGGTGGTATCCAGGGTGCTGAAGCGTTTACTCATCCACCGGCTCCAGCAGGCTGTTCTGGGTCTGGTCAGCCCATTGGCTCAGGGATTCGCCGTTGGTGAAGCCCTCGGCCCCGCCCCAGAACACCAGGGTGCGCTGCGGGCTGTAGGGCCGTGCCGTGCGCATCTGCCCCACTTCCAGGTGCCGGCCGATCAGGTAAATCACTTCCGCACTGGCACTGTGGGTGGCGGCGGAGAATAGATTGAAGCCTTGCTTGCGCAACCGTTCCAGCAACGAGGGCATCTGGCTGATGTCCACGCTGGCCAGCTCGTCCAGCACCATGGGGAACGACAGCTGCACACTCGGATACAACACCCGCTTCAGCAGCCGGTACACCAGTTCCAGGTTGATCAGTGCGGTGGTGGAGGTGGACTGGCCCTTCTTGTCCAGGCTCGCGGCATTCTCCTTCCGGGTTCTGTAGGAAATGCCGGTGATCACCTTGTCCATGGTCAGGCGCTTGCTGCCGCCCTCCCCGAAAAAGTCCGCCACGAACACCCGCAAACGATCGTAGAACGCATCCGACTGCAGCTGGTTGCCATACGGGTCGATGTTGTTGGCTTCTTCCACCAGATTGCGGAATTTCGGATCGGTGTGGATGTCGACCCGGATTTCCACCAGATCGTTGATGCGCACGCCCTCCAGCTCGCGGTTGAGCTGCGTTTCAAAACGGGCAATGTGCTCGTGGTTGGATTTCAGCGCCTGCCGGTAGCTCGCCACGGTTTCATTGTGGATGCCGACTTGCTGCTCCAGAACATTCCAGCGCTCGGCCATGCCAGCAAACAGATCCGACAGGCTTTTGAAGGTTTCGCGGATAACCGATGACGCCGGGCTGTCTTTCTGCAATTCGCCTTCCGTGTCTTCGTGGATGCCGAGATACACGAACTGGCGAAGGTGGTCGAGGATACTGCGACGGCGCTCTTCCAGGTCGTCCAGCTGGGTTTGCAGATCATCAAAAGCCGCAACAGACACCTGCTCAATAGCCAGCGACTGCTCGGCTTCCACCGCTTTCAGATGCGGAAATCGGTGCTCCACGGTCCCGACGCTTCGGCTAAGGCCCGCCAGTTCCCGCTCCCGCTCTTCGATACGCTCTTTCTCGGCCCTGGCCTTGGCGGCCTTCTGCTGCACGGCATCCTGCTTCTCCTGCTCCAGCCGGGCCTGTTCTTCCAGCTTGGCCAGCTGTTCCGCCGCCGCCTGCTTCTCATCCGTAGCGTCCCTCAGCGTGGTTGTCGCTGCCGGGAAACGGCTCAGGGTATCCAGATCCTTTTCGATGGCGCGGATCTCTTTCTCCGTGCGCTCGATCAACCGTGGCCGGTCATGTTCCTGATTGGCGGTGTCTGCCAGCTCCGCCCGCTCCTTTTCCAGGCCATGGAGCTCACCTTCAATGTGCCGGCGCTGCTCTGCAAAATCAGTCTGCCGGGCCGGCTGGGCCGAGTATTCGGCGTCGAACCAGTCAAAGCCTTTGTCATTGGGCACGAACAGCCGGGCAAACGCTTCGATGGCCGCTTTGCTGTCGGCATCCAGATCCTGGCCCGGGCTGGCCATCACCAATCTAGCGTCCACGGCCCGCAGCGGTGCCGCCGTGGCTTCATCCAGCTGGTTCTGCAGCTGCCAATGTTGCTTGCTTTCCCGTTCCTTCAGGGAGTCCAGCTTGCGCTCGAGTTCCTGCTTCTTTTTCTGGATCTGCTCCAGCCGGATTTCCGCCTGCGCCGCACTTTTGAGAGCAGCCAGGTGCCCTTTTTTGCTATCGAGTTCCTCTTTCTGGATCTCCTCGATTTCCTGAAGGGTCATCTCACCGTACTGGGACACCAGCAAATCGCCATCTTTCTGGTTCTGCTCGGCCTGCTTGATGCGCCGATCGGCGGAACGGATTTCGCCCTTCAGGCCGCTGGCATCCTGCTCAAGTTTTTTCAGAGCCTGGAGCACATGGCGCAGGGTTTCGTTCTGTTCATTGAACGCCTCTACTGCGGCTTTACGCCTGGTGCCAATATCCTGCAAGGCATGGGCGACGCCATCCCGAAACGCGGCAAAATCGTGCTGGCTGCGAAGCAGGGTTTGGTAGGCCTGATAATCCCTTTGCAGCTTCTCGAACCGTGAACGCTCTTTTTCAATCTGGTTCAACTGGATTTGCTGTTGCTTCAGTTGATCGTGCCGGTTGAGAAACTCATCGATGTTGAAATCGAAGGCGTCATCGGCAAACTTCTTGTCCGCCTCGATGATGCTGGCCACCGCGTTGGACATGGCCTGATCGTCTGCCTTCATCTCAAACAGCAGCAGGATCAACGTCCGCAGAGACTGCACCCGGCGCTCGTCGGACTCACCCAGCGGTAGCACCGAATAGCGCACGGCATCGGCGTTCATCAGCTCGCTGCTGTACAGCATCTGTTTGATTTTGGCCGGGTCATTCACCAGGCGAGTGTCTTTGGAGGACTTTTTCAGCGCCTCGGACAAACGGCTGAACGACAGCTCCGGCACCGCCTGGCCGATTCCGTCCTCATCATCGCCATTCCAGAACAGCGGCCGCAGCTGGTCGTAACCAACCGGCACGAAAGCGCGGCCATAACTGAGCTGGCTGGCGCTGTCCCGGTACAAAATCTGGCAATGCACCCCGGCCGGGTTCTCGGCCTCCATGATCAGGAAACTGAACTGACTGGGGAAGTAATGCTGGTAGCTTTCCTCGTTGGAATAGAAGCTGCCGGCGCTGGCATTGCGGAAAGCGAATTTCTTGCGGCTGTTCTTGAAGTTGTTTTCCGGCAGCAGAAACAGGCGCAGGCTGTTTAAAAGGCTGGACTTGCCCAGATTGCCCGGGCCCAGGATCAGGCCGTGATTGTCCACCGGAATTTCCACGTAACAGAAGCCGGCGGAATCCACCAACACCAGACGGCGAATACCAAAATTGAAATTGCCTGGGCTCCCCTGGGAGTCACTCATCCAGAATCATCTCCTGTTCCATGAATTTGCCGGTGGCCCGGAAGGCCTCTGCCAGGGCCACAAAACCAAGCCCCTCTGCCAACGATATCGCCCTTGTGAACCGTTCGGTGGTGTCCGGTAGTTTGCGGAACCGGCCCAGCCATGGTTGCCAGTCGGGCGGCTGAACAAATGTGGCTTTGTCACCAAGAGAGGCTGCGATCACCGAGAACATTTGCAGACCACCGGCATCATAATCGAATGCGCAGAATACTTCTTCATAGCCCTTCAGCCAGTCAAGAATCGTGCTCCGGGTAACCCGGTTGCCACCGCCCAACAGCACGTCGCACTCCGAAAATGCCAAGCGCTTGCCCAGTGTTTCACTGACGAAGTCGAGCATCTGCAAATACTGGTAGAAATTCCGTTCGTTCTCCACCACCAGCACAGACCGGGGCCGGCGAAAACCCATATCCACAGATTCCGTTCCAATAACGACTACGTCCGGCCGGCTGGACGCCAAACCATGATGGTAAACCAGAAGAAAACTGACCTCAGTACCATGGCGATGGGAGTCACCCTTTTTCGCGGCATCTACCCTGCTTACCGGCGTTTGCGCCACAACCTGCAGCTCAGCGAAAGCGCTTTCACCCAGGATCGTGACAAGCCAACGGTTGGCTTTTACCTTCTCCGCCGCAAACAACTCCCTATGCCGGCGCCGAAACGAATCCGGAAGTCTTTTCAGGAAAGCTTCATAGTTAATGGGCTGGCCACGGAGGATTTTATCGAGGTAGTCGTTCAACAGCTCACCACAGTCACTCTGAATACAGTTTATGGACGTAGATTTGAGGATTAGTGTAACGCTATCAGGCGCCTACTGTATCGGAGACTTTTCATTCAGACTGTTACCCAGAATCTCTGAAAAGCGGGTAAAGGAAAGCCAATGAAAGACGCGCACAGCACCAGCCACTGCAACCCTACCCTGGTTACGTTCGATACCAAGGGCGAGCGATTGGAATGGTACTCCCTCGGTGACCAGGTAATGGGTGGTCAATCGGACGGAGCGCTGGTTCACTCTGAGGAAGGTATCGGGATCTTTCACGGCACGGTGCGACTGGATAACGGCGGCGGCTTTGCCTCTGTAAAAGCAGACTTGCCGGAACCCGTCGATGCCACCCAGTGGACAGGCATTGAATTGCTGGCAAAGGGCGACGGCAAAACCTACAAGATCGGGCTTCGCAACAGCACCGACCGGCGCAGCATTGTGTACCAGCATGAGTTCACACCGGATACTGAAGACTGGAGCCGCATACGGCTTCCTTTCAGCGATTTCATACCGACCTGGCGCGGCAAGACAGTGGCGGATGCGGGTCCTCTGGACACCCGGAACCTGGCGTCCGTGAGCCTGTTCGTTTCCGGGCGGCAGGCCGGTGAGTTCCGGCTAGTCATGCAGGACTGGCGCCTTTTCAGGAGCTAAGCTGGCAAGGCCTCAGTAGTACTGTTGGCCATCATGATAATGCGCTTTACGATGCCCTTATCGGACAGAACCGGTAAATAGCGAGCTTCCAGCCAGATCGGCTGTCCGTCGGCACCAAGATTCAGGAATCGGCCCTGTTGCACGTGGCCTGTGACAAGTTCACGCCAGAACCTGATGTACTCCTCACCACGCGCATCCTCATGCTTGCAGAGCACCCGGTGATGCTCGCCAATCAGCTGTTGCTCCTGGTAGCCAAGCATATCCAGAAAGACATCGCTGACCGACTCAAATAGTCCATCGCCGCTCATTACCGCAAGCGCCACCGACCGCTGAATGGCCTGCCAATCGGCTTCCAGTTCAGACACCCGGTTCTCGGCGGCCTCCAGCTTTTCCAGAGCGGCCTGCAGTTCCTGCTTTAGTTTACTTTGAAACACAATCAGCTTCCTATTGTTCAGCGTATGCCTGAATCGCTGGGTATGAGAGCATTACGATGCTCATGGGGATCGGGATTCCCGGCACAAAATGCACGATGCGGAGTTTACAATGACAAAACTAGCCCTGGTAACCGGTGCCAGCGCCGGCATTGGCCGTGAAGCCTGCGCCCTCTTTGCCCGAAAAGGCTACCGGGTGATCGCCCTGTCCCGACAGCCAACCGGCGTCGAGTCTGCAGACCTGGAACTGGCGCTGGATCTGGAGTCCTTTGAGCAGATTGAAGGGCTTGCCGGCGCTCTGGACACGGAAGTTGCAGCAGCCGAGCGGGTTATTCTGGTCAACAACTCCGGTTACGGGCAATTCGGCGCGCTTCGCGACCTGTCCGAATCCATGTGGCAAAAGCAATTCAGCACCCACGTATTCGGCCCCATCAAACTGGCCGCCGTCTGCCTGAGTCTCTGCGAACAACACGGCACACCCTTGCGGGTTATCGCGATTAGCTCCGTTCTCTCCATCGCGCCCCAGAAAATGAAAGGCGCCTACTGTGCCGCCAAATCCGCGATGAACACGGCCCATGAAAGCTTCTGGTTTGATGAACAGGGCAGCAACAGCCTGGAAAGTGTTTCGCTTGTGCTCCCGGGCCCCGTGGTGACCCGGTTCAGAGAACATGCCCTGGCGGCTTTGCAGCCCGTCCTTGGGCGAGCAAGCGCCGTGCACCGGGAAAAGTACAAAGCCATGGAAGCAGCGCTCGCGCCAGGCGCCAGAATCAAGCCCTTTACAGCCAGTGCGTCGGACGTCGCGAAAAAGATTGTCAGGGCAGCAGAGGCGACACGACCCAAGCCTCGATATCTGGTTACACCCCAGACCTACGCGGCCGAATTTGTCACCCGGTTTATTCCCCGGTCGATCCAGAGAATCATCTTGAGCTAGGGCGGGTCTTCTTCACCCGCCGGGACCGGCTCAATTCATCCTTAACAAAAGCCCCGACGGCCTTGAGGATGCCCAGATCCGGATCAGCCTCCTCGCCATCCGCCAGCCGGAAAATCTGCTGGTAGTACCAGGCCTGGCCGCCCAGCACGTTGATGACTTTGAATGGCATCAGTGGGCTGGCGGGTGAGAAAAATCCTCTCTGCGCAAGCTTGACGTAATCTTCGTAGCAAACCGTCTTATCGATGCGCCCTCCAAGCAGATCCCTGGGCGTATCCGGATCCGTGCAGAGCGGCCGGCCAAGGCCAATCACGTCGGTTTCGCCATTGGCGACTGCCTCCTCCATAAACGCGCGCGTCCGGAATCCACCGGTGACCATCAGCGGGCAATCGCACACCTCGCGAATCTTTTGGGCATAATCCAGGAAGTAAGCCTCCCGCTTGCGAGTGCTTTCCCGCATGGCCGGCCCATCGCTCGCCGTGTCGGCATCACCGCTGTACCCGAGCAGCCGCGGCTGTTCGTAGGTGCCGCCGGACACCTCCAGTAGATCAATACCCTCCTCATTGAGCCAGCGCACCACGTTCACGGACTCGTCGAGCGTAAAGCCGCCCTTGCGGAAATCGTCGGAATTCAACTTTACCGCCACCGGAAACTCCGGCCCCACCGCAGCGCGCGTCGCCCGCACCACCTCGAGCAGGAAACGGGCGCGATTTTCCAGCGACCCGCCCCAGCGATCGGTGCGCTGGTTGGTGACCGGCGACAGAAAAGAGGACAACAGATACCCATGAGCCCCATGCACCTGAACGCCGGTGAAGCCCGCCTCTTTCGCGATCCGGGCCACATTGGCAAAGCGCTGGATAAAATCGAGGATCTCCGGCTCTGTGAGCGCCCGTGGGCGAGCATAGTTGCCCATCAGCGAAAGCTGCACCGCCGAAGGCCCCATCGGACGAGTGGTCACGTAACGCGGTGACTGGCGACCGGCATGGGAGATCTGCATCCACAGATGGTTGCCATTGCGGGTGCCCGCCTCGGCCCAGGCACCCAACTGCGCCATACCCTCCGGCTCGCCTTCAGCCGGCGCCGGATCAATCGCCACGTTACCCGGCCGCTCCAGCACACGGTGATCAATCATCACGTTGCCGGTAATCAACAGCCCTGCTCCGCCATCGGACCAGCGACTGTAAAGGGTTTCATGGCGGTGGGTGGCGTGTAGCTGGTCGTCTGCCAGCCCCTCGGTCATGGCAGCCTTGGCAATACGATTGGGCAGGACGGCTCCGCAGGGGAGCTTCAGGGGTTTGGCGAGGGGCGATGTCCAATGGGAAATTGAGTCAGCAGAATCCAACGACACGGTTATTTACCTCTGAATGGAGAAGCGTTTGGAAAACGCGCCGATCCCACCATCGCCAAACTAAAAACGCGCTCGGTAGTTTTGGGGCAACAACTGCACGTGCTGCTCAATCGCCCCCGGCAAAATGAAGAACCTCGGAGCGGTGGTGAATTCGTAAACCCGATACAGGCGGAACGCGTCTGAAAAATCGTTGGAAAATGCCCGCTCATTCTCGCTAATGAAAAACGGCAGATACTTCCCTGAATTCGTCGCCTTAACTTCCAGGAAGCGCTCTTGATCACCAGCCGCATCAAAAGAGCGAATGTCGAAACCTAATCCGTCACCACGTTCCTTACTCGACCACTCCACATCTGCCGCCAGGTCCGGCCGACCTTGTGCGGTAAGCCTCTGCTTCTCGAGGCGAAGAACAAATTCTTCAGCGCGCTCGCCCAGCTGACGATTTCGGCGTTCCCTTTCAGAGAAGTCGATACGTTTCGCTAGGTAGCTTGGCCTGTTCTCGGCCACATGAGGAATTCGCTCTGGCGGTTCCGGATCAAAGACCGAATCCCAGGCCCGATCACTATGATCCGGCTCTTCGGCGACCTTATCCGCAACGAGATTAACGTCATCAACGACCTTCTGATGACCCGCAAGATAAGACAGGACTACCTGTTTGAGTTGTTGCTGGTAATTGAAAGCAGGTTTGTAGCCGGGGATGTATGGAAGCCCCAATTCCAAGAGCACAGCGCTGACGTTCTGGTGTTTGTATTCGATCGATCCTTCGGAGCGATTATTCAAGCGCGGTTGCAGTGCCCTGCGGTGTTCTGCCTTACTGTAGGTCGCGCCGACGAGGTGTTTCTCCAACATCGTCACGTAATCATTGACCAAAAACTCACATTCCAACCAGTCCCAGCCGCCACGTTCAGGTTGAAGAAGGTCACGAATCGACTTCTTATCAAGGCTAACCAACAGCGCGGATCTCAGAAGCTCTCGGGCAATTTGGTTTCCCAGCAGTTCGAAAAGCTCATCGTCCAGAAATGCGTAATTAATGTGAGCATCAATGACGCCCTGCGATGTCGCCGTTGTTAGTTGCTGATATTGCTCCTGCTGGCCGGGTCTGACCTTGAGGTGCCAAAACCCTTCGCTTCGGAGATGGAAGTACGGTAGGTGGGGATTGTTCCGATCCGAAGGAGACGCCAGTTCTTGAAAACGTTTTGTGAATTGGCGCTTTAAATTCTCATCAAATCTGAATTGGTTGGTCTTCGTTTCACCCAGCTCAATAAGATCCATGACCGCCTGCAACATGGCCACTTTGTGAGGGCTTTTATTGGCGCCTCCCCTGTTCATCCGAAGGGTTGCAAAGCGCTTCTCGTAATCAAGCAAACTCACCGGCCACTCCAGTAATCCGCTTTCTCCGGAATGACCCATCGCACCCCACCACGAGGATCTTGTTGGTCGCCCGCATACCTCGGAATCAGGTGACAATGCATGTGCAAGACCGTCTGCCCTGCCGCCGCTCCACAGTTCATACCGATATTGTAGCCGTCCGGCTGGTATCGCTCTTCAAGCCACTGCTTACCGTGTTCCACCAGCTCCATGATCGCTTGTTGTTCAGCGGCGGTAAGATCAAACCAGTCGGCGGCATGTCGATTGGGGACGATCAACAAATGACCTTTGGAGACCGGAAAGCCATCCAGGCGGGTATGGGACAGCGCATTGGACGGCATTGAGCCTAGTTCTGATGTTTCAGTGCCGGTGCAAAAGGGACAGCTTTGTTCCATTACAAACTCCTAGTTTCTTCCCTCACACTGTTGAACAAAAGTCTCGCAAGTACAAACGCTTAATCAGGGCTCACCATGATGACTTTTGATCCGCAAAATAACTTCCCTACGAAACTCTCCATGTCCATGCGTCGCCCGTGGGTGAGCAATACGAAAACAGGTACTGCCTCCGGCACGGAACTCCCAAAGTTTTTTTGGAATGACCGGAGCCGTATTTTCATAGCCATCAAAATGATCATTGAAAAGACTGCGAATCATGGGATCTACGCCGTCATACCCAGTGGCAAAAATAATGAAATCCGGTTTGAGGTGTTTTATCTGTGCCGCCAGAAGCTCATTGGACATCGAAACAACCTCAGCCAGCTCGTTTTCGGGCCGATCTTTGGCGGTTTTCTTGTTGTAATCCCAGGCAAAGAGATTGGCGTAGACTAACGCCTTAGGGTTAACTCCCAGGTCTCTTGCTAGTCGAAAAAAGTATTGCTTGAAACGACTCCCTGATTTTTTAATAAGGCTTCCATCCGCTCTAAACTCCAGGTGCCTCTGATATCGTTCAGTAGCCTCGGTGACAATTTTTCCTGTGTCACCATCCCCATTGGCATTTAATATACGGCGCATCGTATTTTTACCGTTATTCGTATTCCAGCCCGCCGTTTCACGGCCAACCAGCATCACTTTAGGGCTACTTGCCCAGTATTCGTCGAAAGGTACCGGCAAAAACACACCCGAGTATTTGTCACTTGCCAGGTCAAAAGGCTCGGATTTCAGGCCAGCGAGTATCCGTTCGTAATCATTTCTTAAAGCATCCATTACATCACTGCCAGTCAGTTGGAAAAGTGGGCTGCTCCATCAGGCGACCATTCCATCGTCATAATGCCGCCGCTAAATCGCACAATACCTTGCTTTCGAGGAGACTGACTGCACTGCCCCCGGTAGGCTATGAAAGTATCCAGCAATTCCATTAGGTGAAGCTTGAATCCAGATTCGCTGATCTCGTCAAAGATCTCATCGTCAATCGTCCACGAAGCACCGCTCAGTCGATTTTCGTGATCTGCCTGGAAGGAGACCTCACCTTTTGAACGAACAATGTTCGGGTACTGTTCAGACAACATTGTGAGGCGGGTTTGTTCAAAGTCTTGATCGAAATCGAGCATGGCTATTCCTTAGGTGGAAGGAGGACACGTGCTACTCATTCAGATGTTAATACCTCAAGCCGACAGGTGCTGTCGCTTCAAGTACTCAGCCATGAGAGTCCTAAATCACGAATACATCCCGACTCGCGTCGCGACTGAGGTAGAAACCATCGCTACGCCGGTTGATTTCTGGGGACGATCTGATTCAAAGGCGCCAGATTGATAACCAAAGCACGCCGAATTTTCTCCCACTCGTCCTCAGAAAACTCCCTCCGAACCAGATTACCCAAGAGCTCCTCCTGCCTAGGTTGACCAAACGCCAGACGATACAAAGAGAGAACCTTGAGCGCTTCATCCAATCGAGCCTCTTCACGGCTCATGGGCATCATCGGAACCAGTCGTTCAATTTGCGCAGTCCCCGACGGAATATGCCAGTACGGCGTCAAATCACTGGTCCGGCGCTCAGAGACGCGGTCAATTTCTGAAAACAGGTTTTCCCAATAATCTCCGCTATCACCCGGCTGATCCAGATCCAACCCGTGAGAATTCGCATACTCAGTCGCCCGGCGGCGAACCACTAGAGACTTATAGCGATTCACCCGCCCCTCCCTTTGCTCAATATCGATCGGATTAGACGGCAAATTCCAATGAACCACTCGGTTGCAATACCAGTGAAAATCCAGGCCTTCCTGGCCGATGGATGTGGAATTCAACATAAACGGTTTGAATGGCGAATTAAAACCGTCTCGGATGTGCTCAACGCGAATCTGCTGCTTGTCATCGGTGGCGCTCTGTATGCCCAACGGAACAGCAAAATGGCATCGCAGCGAGGCGTTCAAAGGGCTTAAATGACGCTGGCCATCTGCGTGGCCCAAGTACTGAAAAGTCACGGATGAAGTCTGAAAGCCCATCACGCCTGCAAACCGTTCTGCTGCCTCGCCAGCGGACAGACCGCTGCCCTTCAACAGGTGCCCGTATTCATCGATCATGGCCTGGAAGCCACCGCGCGCGCAGTAGTTCAGGATTTTGCGAGATTTCCAGATGCTGCTCAGCTGTGAGGCGTTCTTGAGCCTGGCTCCTGATTGCTTTTCGATGACCGCAATCGACTCCGGCTTGTTGAATAGCGTGAGTACCCCAAAAGCGATGCGAATTGCCGCATTCAATGCGGCCGGCGACCCAATATCATAGAGCCCTGAGAACATGCGAAGCGCACATACCCCGGGTCCCGCGATGGAAAGCAGAGCAAGGTAATCACCCAGGTCATTTGGCATTCTGCCCAGCGTTTTTTGTCCGGCCAGAAGCTGCTCCAGGCTGTCGGCAATCTCATCCAGATGCTTCCGCCGCCCTACATCCTTTGAGTTTGCCTGCTCGGTCTGCAGCCAATTCTGCCAGTCTTCCAGTGCATCGCTGTAACCACTGACATGGTCCAGCAACATGCCAGCATACGCGTACCAATTATGGTCCTCAGGCCCGTCACTCCCATATTGACGGAGGCTTGTCAGCCTATCCCCAAACTGCGCACTCCGCTGGGCCAGAAGCTCGTCCAATGGGGTATCACTTCGGGCTAAAGACTCTGACGCCAACACACGCGAGGGATAAATCAGTGACCACCCTGTCAGCGCGTTCTTACCCTCTAGGCGAATGAGCGGAACACTCCGCTTCTTAGCCTCAACAAAATATTTGGAGCGGCTGCCTTTTCTCTTCTGGAGACGCCTCTCCACTTCATAGGACAACAAACCACTAAGGGCCCGAGGGACCATTGCCCAAGCTGAGAACAGCAGGGTTTTGGTGAAGTTACGGTTGGCTGCAAATGCGCCCTGTAAGGGGTAATGAGGAGCGCTGGGGGGAATCCACAGCAATTCCTCTACCCTGTCATCCAAGATCCGTTTTACGAGCCCACGAACTTTTGCGTTCGGTGCCTCTTCTAAGAGGTTTAGTCGAAAATTGGCAATACGCTCCCGAGGCAACCAACTGAAGGTCGATTTTCCGAGAGCAGACCGGACCTTGGAGTTCTTCAGGTTCCGCTCCAGTCTGTCCCTGAACGAATAGCCACCGAGAAAAGACAACGCCCAGGGAGCGGATTTATAGAACTCCATTAGTTGATGACCGTGCCTTGACTGGGACACCTGATCAACGGTATCCGCCAGCCCCGTCATTGCTGCAAAGGATTTGATATCGCTTTGACTGAAGTACTTCGCGCAATCGAGGCGCTCTGATTTAAATACCGAGTCAACGTTTTCTCCGATCTGTCCACGCTCGGTACGGGCAATAAAATCCGAAAGTGCCCGCTCCACTCTCCGTTTTTCAGCATCCGAGAGATCCTCGACTGAAAAGGAATCATCCCGAAGTCGCAGGATTGTCGCTAAAAGGTCTTTCCTGGCTGCCTCATATTCGGAAAGGCGTTGTTGGTCAGAATTCATCAGGAATGTCAGGAGGTGGCGTAATTCTTCCTGGTGGGAGGCTTCAACTTCATCATCTTCTATGCGGCTCAGCGCTTTAAAGGGCGTCGCAGATAACAGCAGGATTTTTCCAGGATTATCGCGCTTGAACACCTCTTGTGCGATAAGGGCGTTTTCTGAATCCTCCGACATGTCCAGGAGGGAATCAAAACGCTGAAATTCATCCAGGATGAATAGGTCTGCGCGAATATGCCGGGCACAAATTTTGGCCAACCTGGTCCGCAGGTCCGAACGCAACCGGTAAAAAGAAGTGGAGCTGACGTTCGATGCTGCTTCAGTAAGTCCATCCAAAAGCACGTTCCAGGTTTTCTCGGAGTCTTCCGCCAAACACCCGGAGAACCGACGACCAATGGCCTCCAACACATTAATGTAAGAACAACCGGCAAGACCAAGCCAGTCTGCAAGATCCTCCGAAAGCGGGGCCTCAGCTTCAAGATCACTCAGAAATTCATCAACAAGATCTTGGTCCAGCTCGAACGAGCTTTTAAACCTGCGTTTCTGTTCATCCCATGTGCTGTGTTTGACTTTGCTACGCATCAGTCGGTCCAGTACCGACGACCATGGCCTCAAAGCGTCGTGGCTCATCAAACACCGAAAGAGGATCTGCCGCTCCCAAACATTACCATCACTGTTTGTGAGCGAGAACGAGGTGGAGGGAGTCAGTGAACAGACCTCAAGCAACTGGCCATTGGCTCCGTGCCTTTCTTTGGCTGCCAACTCCACCAAACGACCGAACGAGGGCTCTCTGACATATTTCTTGGCAAGATTGTCGCTGAACACCGCCAGCTTTTTACGATTCTCGTTTGCCAGAGCCAGGTTGGAACAGATGTAGGTCACGCGAAAAGTTTGCTGGGGCTGTTCGGCAGGGCCAGATTCCAGGCTGTGATTGATCTGCCGGCGAAGCATCTGTGCGATGACACCCTTGGCGACAATGGTCTTGCCCAAACCGACTTCATCAGCAACAAGAACTCGCTCGCTGTGTCCCTCTGAAAAAAAGTTTTCAATCACTCGCTCTACCGAGGCTTGCTGAAAATCTTTCAAGCCAGCCAGGGTTTTTTCGATTTGCTCGAACACCTCATGCATAAACCAACACTATCCTTAGCGCTTTGCGGGCGCAAAATGCCGCCACAATTGAGCAAACCGTTTGGGAACGGGCACTGACGTTCCCTCAAGCCGATCGATCATCTTTTGAATTCTCCCAAGCACCTCAGTGTCCCGAGCAGCAGCAAGCATCAACTGCTCAAAAATCGGGGAGTCACCGAACAAGGTGGCCAAGGCTCCCGCCTGACCACTGGAGCCATCAAAGCTAAACCAATCGTTTTTGTCCGGATGTCGTTGCAGGAGAAGACGAATGTAATTCAGAAACTTATCTTCCGTATCCACCAGCTGCTCGATAATGCGTCGCTCGCGGTCCGTGCCCGTAGGTAAATGTAGGTCTGTCTGAATAACCAAATGCTCGGTTTCAGCGCTTGCCTGCGAAGTAATTTTCACGGCCAGGAACGCGCTGAGCTGGTTTAGATTCAAGTTGCTCCAGCAGATGACGCTGTCGAGAAGCCGATAGGAGCCACTCACTGGCAAAAGGCTCACCTCCACCGATAGTCCCTCTGGCAGTTGCGGCATCTCATCTATCGAAAGCTCTAACTCAAAAAGTGTGGGATCGCTCTCTGCTTCCCTGGCAGACAATGTCCAATTCGCTTTGATCAGATCAAACGAGAGGATGCGAAACAAATCTCTCTCGCTCTCGCCCTCACTCGCTGATCGCTCTTCAAACTGGTGCTCCACAAACAGCCCGTTGCCAGGATTATCTTTATCAATCCACTGGTCAAACAACACGGCCGGACCAATCAAAGCACTCTTCCCTGTCAGCCTGACCATCAATTCAGTATTGCGCGGGTCGGCGCCTGCATTGCCCAGGGCCGCAGCTGTCGCATTTGCAGACCCAAGATGCCAGTGGCAGGTTTGCCCTCGCTCCACGACGATCAGTTTTGCGTGAAGATTCTGCCTGCCAGTGCCCATCTCCAGACGTTCTTCACCATCAACGACATCCGTGTTGATGGAAAAACAGGACCACCCCTCAAGCTTCTCCGGCCCTATCTCATCAAGCTCTTCACCCCGGCTGAATAACCAGCGATTACCCTCTGGAGCTCTTTGAGCCAACTCATCCAAAGCTCCCACGCCACCGACAGAATCTTTCAGAAATGGCGAAACGACCAATATTGAGTCATTCGGGCTCAGCATATCCAGTGGCTGGCCATACCTGGGCCCACCCGCAAGAATTCTAGGATCTCTAAAATTCTCAGGTGGGTGCCAGTTGATCCGGCCAAGCTCCTTTCTGATAAACTTGCCAGGCTCAAAGGAAGGATCCTGCAGCAGCAGATCTCTCACCAGGTCATCCCACCCCTGGTGGGCGCTGTAAATTGATTCGCGAGAAACCTCACCGTCCAAAGACAAGGCAAGGTCCCAACTTCGATCAAATGTGAGGTTTCGGGAAAGCACTATCAAGCGATAGCGAACCGGACGTTTGGGGGCGGTGTATCGCAGGAGCCAAAACTTCGGATGGAAAGAGGAATAAGCCACATTCCCCGGCATTACCGGCTGAAGCCAGGGCTCTAGCAAGGCAAACAAGCGATTATAGGTGCCTGGTAGCTTTATTTTTCCGGCCTGATAGAACACCTTCAAACGGCCATTCAGCTGGCCAACGGCCTCTAAGAGTGCCAGGCGCTCGCCCTGAATTTCGCCTTCCAAGGTATCATGGAAACATAGCGCGACCGGGACGGACAGGAGAGCATCCAGGTCGAGCGTGTAGGTTGCGGCGATGGCAGAATCGAGCTCATACCCCTCCGGAGGCCGCAGCTCCCAGCCATAATCCACTCTTTCGGCTTTGGGGTTCAGCATTCAGCACCCTGCACAATATCCCTCAGAATAGTCCTAGCTGTCGGCCAACGGTAGCTCAACGAATCCATCCCCTGCCAATGCGGCGCTTCACCCAAATTCTTCAGGAGCACTGAGCGACGGCCTTTGTTTTTCCGGGCTCGGCTTTCAACCAGTTTATCCAGACTACTGACAGGCTGATTCTGAAAAATAGCTTCATGCCACTGACGCAGAAACTCACGTGAATTCAATTTGATTCGGGCTCCGCCAGCGGTGGCAGCCTCCAACCAGTCATCCACACTGGAAGCCGAGAACAGATTTCGATCCCTGATTTCCTCAAGCCATTCGGAAAAAAGCTCCTCACGCTCAGCCACCAACTCAACGTTACCGGATTTCCTCGCAATCAATGCATTGAACCGGATATGCGCTCCGTATATCGCATCACTGAACTCATTCGCCAGCTCAAGAGTGTGCCTACATTGAGGAGAGACTTCGGCTCTACCCTTCGTCCACGCAACAACCTCGGGGAACGTCAGAGAAGTAGCTGTATCTTCAGCCAGTTCCGGTGCCAAACCATGAATCAGTAACTGGGCGACAACGCTGTTTCGAATGGCGGGGGTATGAGTCAGCTTATCAATGAGAAATCGGGCCTCAGACTCAGATAAATGGATCGCAAGATCCTCCATCCAGCCCGACTCAAAGACATCCAGATGTACCATGGAGCGATGCGATATCGCATCAGAGTCATCATCCTCATGCTCTGAGGCACGGGAAGCCGATCGAGTTTGATTTATTTCTCTGGAAAACTCAGCTAGAGATTTTGAGGTATTCACAATCCCGATCTGGCGGAGACCATTCCAATAAACAGACGAGGGCTTTCGGGCTACGCCCTGTTCACTATCAACCATTTCCGCGCCGATGATGCCACTCTCAGCCGATCCATGACGCTCCACCAAAACCTTGGCGACCTCGTTCTCCTGCGACTCCAGGTAATCCCTGAGTGATGTCCGGCGCTGTGTCCTTGCATCCAGCTCCATGTAGTCGCGGATAATTCGGGGCACTGTGATGAAATATTTGGCCCGCGTCTGGATGGTTGAAAACCCGGGAAACAAGAGATCGGCAAAAGCATCGCGGATCTGGCCTATTCCCAACTCATCCAGAGTCCCAGGCTCTTGCAACATCGCCAGGACTTGCGACACTTTTTCCCTGTCCGTGGATGAAAAGTCTACCCAGCCAATACTGCTCATAGCGGTCCCAAATCCCGAGGAGCCCCAGCCTCGGTGTATTCCCCTAGTGCCCCCGCCATCAAAGAATGGACTCGCGCCAAGTCTTGGGCATTCTGAGAGAAAAATCCAATCGGAACGGGCGCCGGGTATCTTCTTGAGTCTGTGAAGTGATAAAGAACTGCAACGAACTTATCTTTCAAAAGAAGAATTTCGACAGGAGATAGAAGCTCCGACTCAACAAAGCCATAGAGCCTTTTACCGGCTTCCGTATTCTCGCGCCGAGCAATGCCCTTTGCACGCTTGTCCCGATCATCTGGTAATGGGACATAAACCTTGAAACCATTTATTCCAGATTGGTGGTTTGAGAACAGTTCATAAACCTCAGAAAGCGCCTGGCCATGCCGTTCACATTTACCCCAGAGTTCGTGGCAAGATGGCGCCAACCAGATAAGTTCGGCCTTCTCAGTCTTATCTGACTTGAGGGTTGATTTCAGCTTCTCAAAAATATCCTGCCAATTGCGCTTCAGCTGTAAAGAGCCATACAGGCGCCGCCTTTCAGATTCCGTGCCATGACCCTGCAGGTCATCAATGGCCAGCGATGCCAACCTGTCCGCGTTCAACCCCTCATCCTGAATCAGCCTATGGGTAAACTCATCTTCAAGCAGATCGGCGACTTTCGAAATTTGATTGATATTGTTGGAGCCGCAGGCAGAACTAAGCGCCTCGGTCCTGGCTCGAATATAAGTCTCAGATTCGGGCAGGCCATCTCGGTCCTCAAACTCGAACTGATAAGTTGCAGCATTTAGCGACAGGACTTCCGGAACCTTCTCCACAAAGTCCTTTCTTTTGCTGCAGTCACTGAATTTGTAAATTTCAGGCGTACCTCCTTGAGGCGCTCCTTTAACCAGATGACCTTTCTTGTAAATGTCGTGAATATTCCTCTGGAAGGATTCTTTTGCAAGCCTCTGAGATTCAGCGACTTGTTCCTGGTCAACTTTCAGCCTCAAGGTTCGACTATCTCGGCCAGACTTGGAATTGTTTCCGAGGTAACTGAAGGTCAAAAGGTCAAAGCAAAAAGGTTTCCGATAATTCGCGATCGATTCGCGCATTGGTGAGGTATCGGTATCAGCGAACAGAGCATGCCCTTTAGCTGTAAGGCCGAGTTTTCCATCTTTCCGATACTCCACTTCTCCGGAACTAAAGAAGCCCGTAAGCGCATGATCAAGCTCTTTGCGTGAGAACCCAAAAAAGTGCGCAACCTCCTGTGGAAGGAAGTCCGCCACGTGGAGCAGTTTGAGTAAAAAATCGGGAACGAAAGGCAGACTGCCCCGCTCTACGAGAGAATACTCGATCATATAAAGCTGAGATGGCACGGCGACATCAAACTCGAAAAGAGGAATATTACCGGTGGACATTTATTTGCCTCCTTTCTGTTTGGACGCGGGAAGAATATTGAAACTTCCATCACCCTGACGATCGCGAGTGTAAGCTGCTACCTTTCCAAGGCCATAGTGACTGTTCTTGCCACTCCAGACTCTCATGTCCCCGACAATAACCAGCCTTTCCATTGCCCGAGACATAGCAACGTTGACGCGGTTATCTGACCTCAGGAAACCCGGACTTCTCTCGGCATCCGACCTGGTCAACGACAGAATGATGATTCTATTTTCCTTCCCCTGGTAACTATCAACGGTGTCTATTTTTACTGTCTCCCTGAAATCATCACGCCAGTTCTGGGCCGCAAACTTTCTTTTCAGGAAGCGCTTCTGCTCTGAATACATGCAGATCACACCAATCGTCGGTTCTTTGTCATCTGAGACCGTATCGAGCAACCCTTTACAGAAAACATCGTCGCTCTCAATCGTCTTCAAAAGACTGATGATTTCGTCAGCTTCCGCTTCATTAAACTTACTCTTGTCCCCCTTAGAGTACGCTCTCTCGCCGAGCACACCGGTGTCCAGCCAGGTCACCTCACTTTTTATCGGTAAAGGCGCGCGGGAAAAGCATTCGGGTATGCGACGGTCACCTGTTTCTAGCCTTCCTCCATAGAAGACAGTGGAAACCAAGCCGCCAATCGCTTTATTCATCCGATACTGCATAGTGAGGGTAGCGCCAATGCGTTTCCCATAAGACGACTCAAAGGAACGCTCGAAGTCGCTTCGCATGATGAAGTCCAGCTCGTCAGATTTGGGTGCGACACCGAATTCCCGAGCGATACCAAGCTTGTGGTCATCTTGATAAGTGGGTGGAAGCTGTCGATGGTCGCCGACTAAAAGAATGCGCTTCCCAACTTGCATGGCAACCGCCAATTCACTGGAAGAGGAGCGGGCTGCTTCATCAATGATGACCCAATCAAAAGGTGTCTTGTTCAAAGCCAAGTGGCTCTGCCCCATCCCTACGCATGTGCCGCACACCAAGGTACGCGAACGAACCAGAAACTCATCATAGTTGGAGCTTTTGCTCTCCAGGCGCTCCAGCATCTCTTCCGAAACCCGTATCAAAGAGAGACATCGCCTGAGCTCATGAGGCCTTGCTCCGAATTCATTACAGACGGACTCGTGTAACTCCAGCAGAAGTTTCTGATATGCCCCCTCCTCAGGAAGGGGTCTGGAGAACAGCTCGTCCAAGGCGCTGGAGAGTATCGAACGGTAGGCTTCCCGCTCGCTCTTCATATCCCTCTGCATCTTAGAATCTAATTCCGTCGATCCCAGGTCTTTATCCAGCCTCTCAATTTCGTTTATAGGATGCCGGATGCGCTTCTCGACGGTCAGCAACTTCTCAATAAAATCCGGATTTACCTGAAGGGATCTGGCTAATGAGGTCAAACGATGAGTCTGTTCTGCCTCAAACAGGGCTTTCCTCTGATTCACCAACGCGCTGGAATAAACATCTTTCAGACCATCGGAAACCGCTTGATCACTGTTGCTGAAGCGGACAACGTCCAGGTCAGTATCAAGCTTCCGGCAATGAGACCTTATTCGCTCTACCGCGGTGTTTACCGCCTCGTGAGATTGAGAAACCAACAAAATATTGCTCACATTTTCCCGACTGACTAGGTAGTGACAAAACGCTGCAATGAACTCTGTTTTCCCGGTCCCTGGGGGACCTTGCAGAAGACCCAAAGGGCCATAGGCGATCAGTTTCTTGAAAGCTTCCTTCTGAGCCGTGTTAAGACCGATCACTTTGCCCGTTTCTCGATCCTCTCGCTGGTATAGCTCAAAATCGTTTTCTGACGGTTCCTCCGAGAGTTTTACGGGCTCCCTGTCGGAGTTCTCCTCAAAGTAAGCTGTGAGATCCGGAATGACCGATAGCTGATCAAGCACGCGTGTAACAGCTCTTTTCCTTCGATCGAGCGAAGTTTTATTCTGAGTGCTCATCAGATAAAGCGTTTCGTCAGGCTTTACAGAACGGGTCCTGGCCGTGTTCTCAACAACGATTTCTTTACCCGAGCTCTTGCGAACATCGACGTAACCAAGATAAGACGTCTTGTCGTCTTTTTTTCGAACCAGCCGGACCTCATCATCCTTATCAAAGCTTTCGAGAACAGCTCCCTCTGATGAGTAAGGAATCCTTATGGATGAGTGATCTCTGGTTGGGGAGGGTTCTTCAGACACCTCTATGGACGGCAGTCCCTCCGTCTCGGTATCGATGATGGTTTTCCATAAACGATTAACCGGGATGTCACGTTTTCGAACCTTATGCGACGCTTCGTCCGGCTCCTGCTCATTCTCCCGGGAAAGCTTCTGCTTTTCAGCTTCCGCTGTTTTAACCTCAAGCTCCGCGGAAGCGGCATGCTCCTCACGAGCTTGTTTTTCAATGGACAACTGCTGCACGTCATCCACCAAAGCAAGAAAATCTTCATTATCTGAAAAAAATTGGTTGAGCCCCGAGCAGTCATCGTGACCGTTCTGAATGAGTTCTAACGCACAATCAATTCTGTACTGGGCACTATTCCTATCCCGCCCCCAAATCTCGTCCTGCTTGTTCAAGAACAACACACGCCCAAACTTCCGCTCCGCAGGATCGTAGGTGCAAAGAAAGTTTCCTCCAATGCCGCTAAATTTAACCGTCAGCATCCGTGGCCGCTTGCGGTCAGGCTCCACAGTCACCAACAACTCACCATTATCCGGCAATATCGTCAGTGGATCGCTTACCCTCGATGTTTTAATAGAAACTGTTGTCCGCTGAACCTTGGGCTCTCTTTCCCTTTGGATCGCGTCGATAAATCGATCAAGAGAAATGAATCCTGCCTGGCTCTCTTGCTCCAGATTGATCAGATCCCGAAGGCTTTGAAGATCGTCTTCACGGGCGACATCCCACTCCATGCCAAGCAATTCTGCGGACATACGCATAACAGCGAAGTTGTCACGCTCATAGGGAGAAGCATGTTCCCAGGCCGGACTATACCGAGAGTTTTTTGTCTCATCCGAATCGATGGCCAGGTCGGGAAAGTCGAGGAGATAGATAATCGGCGATTCTTCAGGCTCTGCAGGCAGGACGACTTTCACGTTATCTGGATGCAAATCTCCATGAGCAATGTCCTGCTCATGGAGGAACGAGATGTGATCACAGAGCCTCTCAATTACTTGGAAGCGCATGTCTTGGTCCAAGTCTGTCAGTTCTGACCAGTGAACTCCCTCAATCAATTGCGAGACCACAAAAGGTTCATCGCGCTTTGCGAGCCCGAACTCATCGATCTTGGGAATAAAGCCCAGCTTTAACTTTTGAAGCCGCTCTACAGTTGTGAGAAATGTAAGGAGCCTTGGTCCGGCTCCCAGGTCATCACCACCAAGATCAAAACCTGGCCATGTCTTTACGACGTTGGAGCCTGAGCGATAAACCTCCTTGAGGGGATTATCAACATATTCCTCCTCCATTGGATACACTCGCTCAACACGGAGCGCAGGCTGTCGAAACCTGTCCAAAGTACTGTCGTCAAACTCGAAGACTTCGGCATTCGACGGCTGACCTTCGTTCAAAGCGCCGAGTAAGCTTCCCGCATCCGCGTAGCGCTCACTCGGTATCTTCTGGATCGCTCGCAAAATTACAGGGGCATACCATTCTTCACAGTGTTGCACGTCGCCAACAACCCTCTCTAATAGGCTACTGTCAGCCTTGTGAGGAATGTTTTGGGCTTTAACCAAATGCCAGAGCAGCATCCCGAGAGCAAACACGTCACGGGTATAAGGAGTAGCTAATTCAATGTCGGAGCCACTATCCTCAGGTAACTCTATAGCCCCAATGCTCAACTCCTTCCGCTGCTCCCCCACTGTGCCGGCCGGCTGGTAATAGGCTGCGATAAAGTTCGAAAGTGTTATTGCATTCGACGGGGACAACCAAACACTGTGATCGCCTACGTCCCTGTGGGCGACCTTCGCCCCATGCATCCTCGCAAACTGAGAGACGAGAACCTTGCCTACGTTCAGCCGCTCCTGGATCGAGTAGCCAACTACATGGCTATTGATAAAAGCATTGAAACGCAAGTGGCCGGTTGGGAGCTCGAACCTCTCGCAGAATTGGCGGGTCATATCATCCTGCGAAGGATTGGACATCGGCCGGAGACAGTTCTTATACAGCTCGGGTTCGATTAGACGAATCTGCGTCAGAACCTCCTGTTCTCTGGAAATGATTCTGTATCGACCTTCAGGTGTTTTAGGTTGGTTGCCGGAGAGCTTGTTAAAATCCCAAAGGCGAAGCAGTCCCCGATCAGACTTGTTCTGATCATTCACTGCCTCGTATTCGGTATATGCGCCCATCGGATGCGAGAAGATTTTCTCCTTAGCCCGATAGCCATCCACCACAAGGTCACGCTCTTGAACGTTGGATTCATCAAGGAGCTGATCAAATACCTCAAAGTAATCATTAAGGCCCTGTTGATCAGGATGAGGACGAAACGTTTTGTTAAATCGTTTCTCATCCGCGAGCTTCAGGAAATCATCCAGTGATAGAACGAAGTCTTTTTCGTTATCTGAAATGCCAGAGAAATCGCAGTTACCAGACATAACAACCCGGTATTCGATTCGGGGCACCTTTTTCCCGGGCAGTTGATGACGAATCCGATCAATTTTGTTTTTCAGGAGAAAGAACTTGTTTCTTGTTGTGCTGACGGGAGAGCGGCCCCTATCACTTCCATTCTGAAGCCAGCGATCGCCTGAGCTTGTTATGGTTCCGTGCCAATGTTTCAGCTCGACAATGAGGATGTTCTTGTGAGTGATGATAACCAGATCAAATTCGCCGTCCTTACCTTTGGAGTCGGAAAACCTAAATCCCGCATAGCCCTTCCAGGGCCACATTCCGGACTGGCGTTTGTTTCCCACCAAACTGCTGAGCTGTTGTCCCATGGCTGTTTGGTTTTGTTTTGATTTACGCTCCGCCATCGACGGAGGTGCACTCTTCTCATCAAATGCCACCTCCATTTTGCTGATGGCATTCAATTCGTGAATGAGGAGACCACCATCCCAAAGCTTGACTTCCATTTACTACTCCTGCTCCCACGGCATTGCCGCACCTCATAAAAAAGATCGGGCAAGGAATAGTCAAAACAGCATCCTTGCCATTCAAATATCAAGAAAAACTCGTCAGCCAAGCACTTCCATAAACTCAGCAATTGCCAAGATCTGGCCCTCCTCATCGGGCTCAAGAACAATCGGTTCATATGCCGGATTTAGCGGTTTTAAAGTAATGCGGTGATGTACCCAGTCACCGTCTTCCGCTGGCACCTTTTCACTTGAATACACTTTTAGTGTGTACTGGCCACCAGTTTCCTGATCGGTTACTCCAGAGTGCCAAACCAAAAGCTTCCGATTCTGGCGCGTGCCAGCTGGCACCGGTCGGAACAGACAATAGCTACCATTCGGAATTTCAGGCTCCATAGAATCGCCAACCACCTGGGCAACGAACATTCCCTCTTCCAGGTGCCTGTCGGAAATCGAAACCCATTCGTCAGATGCTGCACCGACTGTTGCAAAACCTGCTTGATCGTCGCTGAACGCACCGGCAGCGGACTTGAGCGAGCTGAGAGGGACACAGCTTTCGTAAGGCGCAAAATCCGGATCATTCGCACTGATGATAGTCAGCCCGGGGGGGGTTGATTCTGTACTTGAAGCAGAACCCGCCATCTCAGAAGCCGCGTTATCAAACCACTCATCCGTGGCGATAATCTCCTTTGCTTTTTTCTTGCCAACCACAGCTCTGGCGATTCGCCGGATGTGGTCCCTCATGGCGGTTTTATCGAACAATTCCTGATACTGAATCTCGATCACTTCGTAGTCGGTATTGCGTAGCTCTTCCCGAATTTGATGATCCTTGGCAGCGGTCTGAGTATTGCCGTGAATATGTTGGCTCATGCCATCCAGGTACACGCACACACCCTCGAACTGATCGTTAGGCTCGTGGAAGTAAACATCCGGACGCGTATCGAAGCCACCGGACAATTTGATGGGTGTTTCAGTCTCGAAATCGGAAAGCCCCGCTGCCTTGAGCATGGCAACCAATTGCTGTTCCGGCGCATTACCCGGATCCTGGGCTTTAGTGTCATCCGGCAGAACCGGCGGTATCTCATGAGTAAACCTCAGGTCCTCGCCCTGTGCCCGGTAGTAATCGAGCGCGGTATGACGATTGAGGCTGTCATGATAGAACGAATTCCGGAAATGCTGTAAGCAGTCCACACAAGAGGCTTCACAAGCGCTGGGGCAATCTTCAACCAGAGCTCGCGCGGCAGCTACAATTCTCGACCAATGCTCAAGCAGTTGCTCCAACAAACCGGAACCACCAGGCATCGGGTCATACAAAATGCCATCCACAAGGTCCGAATCCGGTTTTGCGATCACTTGCACCTGCAGGTCCGAGATTTCCATATCCAGCACTTCAGCAGCCCCCTGCCTCAGAGACTCCAGCAGGCTGTACGCCACTTCTTTGGAAGCACAATCCGGCAAAACCAAAGCGTCTGCGATGACCTCTGCGTAAAATGACAGAGGTTCTACGGGGTGCCCACAGCGCTCTAGGTGTATTTCATTGAATTTCTGAAGCTCTGTCTCGGTGCTCATGGGAGAGCGGCTCGCACCACATACCCGACATATCGGGTATCCGATCATCCCGCCGGATTTGACCTGGCCAGAGGCACCCACGTTAACCAAGCGCATATACATCCCATGCTTGTGATGGAGTACGGTGCTGCCCCACTCGTAAGCTGAACCTCCGGAATGCCGTCGCTGATCCTGGGCGAAGACAGCTACCGGCATCTGGAACCGGTATTCCTCATCATCTGAAATGTACGAGTTATGGGGTGCATCAACATCGCAAACGGATACACCCTGAATATGGGTAGCTCCCATAGATTCAGGCTGGGCTTCCTCCTGCCTCCGAGAGCCTCCAGTCTCCACCACAGACTCTGTTTCCAAATCGACGGAAAAGGTTAATGGCTCCTCAGGGAGCAGTTGAAATGTGCGTGGCACGAACTTATGACCGTTGGCATAAATCAGGTTACCGGGCACATACTCGCGAACCGCCAGCGCACTGTTGCGACGAATGTCCCAATCACTGATATCAGATCCATACCGGGGCGCAACGTGGGTGAGCGTGACAGCCCCTGAGTCAAGGCCATATCCGGGCAGAAAGCCTTCTGCTGCCAGCACACCATAGGTGTTGGTTTCATCAAAGCCCTCGGCTTTGCTGCCGAACCGGCGGAGATCGCCCTTCAGGCGTTTGACCATGCGTTCGCAGCGACCGCGAAGGGCCTCATCGTCAGCATCTAGCGAACCTTTCTCGGCAGCTACCTTTCTCAGACGGTCAAGCTGAGCAAGGGCCCACTTCAAGCGCTTATACAATCGAAAAACGACTTGCTGCAGCTGGCTCTCCAGGCCATCAACCATATCTGCCAGCTTATCGGCCTCCACCACTTCCATGTCAGCATAAGGCCACCCCTGACGGAATGATTCCGTCACCGCCTTCATGATGGCATCGCGATGCTTCCGGATCTGTTTGCCAAGGTCTTCAACCGACATTGGCTGTGAGCGAACCGAGTTATCCGCATTAAACAGGTATGATTTGATCTGGGTCGGCAAGCAATTGCTTAACGTGGTGCCCAGTTCTTCGTGGTCATCAGCAGAAAGGCCACCTTCACGGACGAGCTTGAACAGAGTGGTCAGAACCGTCGCGTGCACATGCTTGGCAACCATCACCGGATTACGCAGGTTGAAGCTCGGAGGCTCTACCTGGCCCTCAAGTAACTTCAGAGGGTCATTGAAGTAAGCCCTGTCATGGCTTGTCGCGCGAGCGTACGTAAGATCCAGGGCCATTCTGAATTGACGCCCAGCCCGACCAGCTCGCTGCCAGTAGTTCGCCGGTAACGGGGGCACGTTGCGCATAAGCACCGCATCAAGGGCACCAATGTTTACCCCCATTTCCAATGTTGGAGTACACACCAGTGTATTGATTCGCTCGTTATCGCCTTTGAAAGCATTTTCAATCCGCTCCCGTTCTGGCCCTGGAATCTGTGCGGAGTGCTCTTTGGCCCGCAACATTGCAAATTCCTGATCCAGTAACAGAAGATCGTAGTTATCTTTGTTTTCTGGTTCGAAGTCCAACCGACCGTTACACCGCCAGCCCATACAGGTATTAGACGGATTGGGACGAGCGTGAAGGCGCCGACAGGTCTGGCAACGGTACATGCCTTTCGCGGGATACAAGGTCAAATGATCAACGTTGACCTGCACACTGCCGTGGCAACCAGGGAGATTCTTCCCACGCGCGCCCTTCAACTGAACACTTCGGAAAATCTCCAAATCATCGAGCAGGAGGCCCCAAACACCAGCGAGAAAGTCCTCAACCTCATCCGCTGGCACACCCCACGCCTGGGCTGCTTGCTGCGGTACACTTCCATAGTTGCTGTACCACTGGTTGATTCGGTTCTTCTCATGCTGCCCGTCACGCTGGAAAACCAGCGCTGCCGGCACACCTTTCATGGACGGGAGATAGCCCCGCAAGACTTCTTTCTCGCCGTCCAACCAGAACTTGGAATAAATCTTGGTGATCGAGTCATAAATCATCCGGCGAGAACGAGCATTATCAATCAGCGAGGCGATGCCGCTCACCAAGTCATCAGCCTTGCAGCCAAGCCGGTTTGACCACTTGAGCACGAAGGGCAAATCCTCATCCAGCCCATGGTATTTCACCTTCAGCCGGCCCAATGGTTCCAGCCCCGTACTCTGGCGCGCACCCATAGTCAGCTCACGGAGTATCTGCGCACGCAGGAACCATTTACGCTCTTCGCTGTGGGCGACACCGGTCTGGGATTTAGGCTCTACCCGCCAGACCTCTGGAATCAATGCACGGGACAGCTCGTCATCCTGATCCAGAAACTGATCTAACCAAAGCGTTAGATCGCTGACCGAAGTCTCACCTTCCCTCAAGCGCTTGTAGATCAGCTCCCGCAAACGGTAGCGGCGTGAACGATCCTGCATCCAGCCTGCCTGGAATGCGGCATCCTGCCGGTTATCGGCAAACACGAGCAGGCGCCGGCGCTCGGCACGGTGAATCATGCTCTGGGCCAAAACATGGACGTCAGAAACCGTCGTCGCGCGAACCGGGCGGGCCGGCTCCCGGTAGGTACCGATAAACCGGCGGCCGTGGGCGCCGCAAGATACGCAACGGGTCAATTTGCCCGGGTTATCTTCTTTCTGCTGAACAAAGAACAAGGGTTTGAATACCTTGTCCCGGCCACAGCTAATGCATTCAGACAACTGCTGGTCATGGGTGGTACCACAGTAACGGCACACGAACAGGGTTTCGGTTTTCGCCGGCTCCTCGTCAGCTTCCGACCCCACTTGATGATCCAAAGACAAAGCTCGAACGCCGCCCAACGTCTGATCGACAGCGCGCCACACCTTTGCCTTACCTTCGGCAGTGCCTCCACCAGGTGCCGTAGCCGTGAAATTAAAATCTTCCAGGGAATGCTCGTAGTAATGCTGGCCACAGGTAGTGCAACTGGAGATGGGGAACCGCTCCATGTCCGGGTTATCGTCCAGAGCATCCTCTGCCGACAGCCAGAGCTTTGCATCCGAACTGCCTTCCGGGAAAGAGACCACGGCCCCGCCTACGCCGCGCACAAATCCATGAACCACTGGCCGCAACAACGGACGACTGCCGTTGCGGGACGCTGCACCCAGTGCCAGCCAGATCAAAATCTCTTCCTCCGAGATCGGACGGTCCAGCGTGTCACTGAGTGTTTGCAGCAAATCCACCAGGCGCTGTGGCTTACGCAGGGCCTCTGCGACCTGGAACACCACCTCGTTATGGCTCAACCACTGGTACAAGGCTTCACGCCAGTTGCCTTCCGCAAGCCTGCTACCAGTGACGGATTGAAACCACACTCTCAGTGCCTGGGTGTCAGCGTCCGTTGCATCCGCGCTATCAGCCCTGCCGAGCACCTCCAATAAGGTCGCCAACTGTACAGCTTGGTCGCCCGCCAAGGGACCACTGGCCGTCCGGGGCTCGCCCCAGATGTCGGCCTCATAAGTCTCACCCACCAATTCAACCGAGTTTCCATCCACACCGAAGAATCGGCTGGCAAACACCCGCCCGGCTTCCTGGCCATGAACCGGATCAGCAATTGTCGCGGAGGTGGCCACGCAAGTGGTGCTGTTTTCGTCCTTGCCGCAGTAAGAACGCAGGCGGCGAATCAAGCATGCTGTCTCCGCACCGTTGGCGCCGGTAAAGGTATGTGCCTCGTCGAAGACCATGAACTCCAGACGGGCATTATCAAATAACTCAAGATCGCGCTGTCGGGTAAGCAGCAGCTCCAACTGCTTCACGTTGGTCAGCAGAATCCGCGGCTGCTCGCCCTGGGTGCGCATCGCCTCACGACTCACTCGCTCTTCCGGCGGGTGTACTGCAATGTCCTGCTTCTTCGCTCGAACTTCTTCCAGCTTGTTCTGGTAGTCCTTCGCAGAACTACCGGGCGGCAGGCGAACACCACTCACATCCGAATCCTGCTGCGGAGTTTTGCCCACATACATACCAAAGGTGACACCGGTACCAGCCAGTAACTCGCGCATTCGCTGCAGCTGATCTTCAGCTAGTGCGTTCATGGGATACACGATCACAGCCGTTACACCGGCCTCGGCACCTTCATCCCGCAACTGGAGGCAGCGGGAGACTATGGGCATCAGGAAAGCTTCCGTTTTACCGGAACCGGTACCCGTGGAGACCAACGTAGGTTTACCGGCATGAATCGCCCGGAACGCCTTCTCCTGGTGGAGGTATGCCGATGGGTAGGGAGACAGCTGGCGAATATGGGGGTGTAACACTCCCTCCTTTACCAATTGCTCCAGCGTTGCGCCCTGCTGAAAGGTGCGGGACAGTGAAATATAAGGGCCTCTGAGCAGCGGCGTGCTGCGGGTTTGCTCCAGGTTGAGCAGCTCCCGCATCTGTTGGTAAAGCTTGTCATCGGCAAAGGCATAGGTGCTTAGCTGATAGCGCAGGAAGTCACTGACGACCTGTTCCGTATAGGTGATGGGATTCAACATCAGAATAAAGCTCCTTGTGTGCTCTCAGCTTTTTTAACGGGCTCTTCCACAACCTCATTGGTGGATTCCGGCTCGGGCACAATCTGGCGGATCAGCTCAGCATGGGCAGCACACTCCTCCCAGGAACGCTCTACATCTTCGTTAAGCTGCCAATCATAGAATCGGGGTCCGAGGCGGGATGCAACAGGCTGGTGTTCTTGGGCGCGGTCGTCGTGACCAAGGCCGTAGTCGGCTAGGCGGAGTGCTTCAGGGACTAGCCAGCCTTCTCCATCGTTTTGCGAGAGGAAAGTATCCACTCCAAGCTCAACCAGATCCCGGAATGCAACTTGGCATAGAACAGTATGCCGCATCTCTGGAGGTAGACTCTTGTCAACACGCCAAAAACCTTTCGGATTCAGAGAAGGAGTTGCCGTCATAGTGCCCACAGGGTGATCGCATGCATCTAGCAGGTGGTTTACATCAGAAACAGTGAAGCCAAAAGCCTTAAATACTAGGGCATCGAGAATAACGCGGGATCGCAGCCTTTCGTGTTCCGTCAAAGCCCAATACATTCGCCATGAGCGCTCACTAGAAGGCTCCCAATTACGAGCAAATATCTCATTAGCGTTGTTGAGCTGCTTAACATACTGAACAATTGCTAGCGCTATATTGTCATCTTGCACAGGCAGGCAAGGTGACTCTTCAAGATAGTTCCAGGTCAGATGTAAGCCTCCAACCCTTAGCCTAAGAGCATGATCAACGGCAAAACTGTTCATCGCCCCACTGAGCAAGTGTGGGCTTTTGGTCGAGTTCAAGATTGGAACCGAATGCCCGGTGGGAAATGGTGGGATCACACAACCGTAAAATGTTCTGGAGTTTGTGGCACTACAAATGTCCATGAACGCCAATCTTTCAGCAAAAGTAAAGCCCTCAGCTTTGGCGTGTCTTTGACTTATCAAATATTGTGGATCAACAATTTTTTTCGACCATTCAATGTTTGACCAAACAGCTCCACGGCCCTTACCGCTCACCCAGCCTTTGTCGCTAAAGTCGAACTGATTAATCATCCTTCCTTCATACAAAGGCAACGCAACATCTTCGATGCCCTCAACAGACATTGCCTTAGTACCATCACGCGATAGAACGAGGTTGGGATCACGTTCCAAAATATTCGTAGGGCCCGAGTAGCCCCGCCAACTGCCTGCCAACCAGTACCCGTACTCATCCGGCTGGTACCCTTTTGCCTCCCACTTCGGCCGCTCGGGAAAGAGTTTGGAGTCGGAGGTCATATTAAAATCGCCCTGCTGATATTTTATTCCCCAACCACTTTCACTCTGATCACCCAGCAATACCCCATTGGCATAAATCTTCTTGAGGACCTCCAGATCCTTATCGCTTCGAATCTCCAAAATCGATTTTGAATAAGGAGAGAATTCCTGAACTCGATCAGAGGGATAGGCCAACACATAGTTTTCGGCCTGCTCCCAGTCATCGACATTCCGATGCATAAAGGCAGCTCGGATCGCCTTGGTTTCCATCCCTTTCTGAACAATAATTGGACAGAATTTGAATCTGGGATCGATATCAAAAACCTTTTCTCGGTTTTCGAAACCAAAGAGCCATTGCCAATCACACTGCTCCAAAAACAAGGTTCTGAGGTCTGTCGTGCCCTTATCAGTATAGAGCCCGCTGGGCACAATCATTCCGAGCCGTCCGGCCCCACCCATGATTGCGTAGCTCTGCTCCAAAAACATTTTCTGCAAATAGGGCTTGCCAGAACCTTGATGGGCAAAAGGGTGGAATGTATCAGCAAATCCTTTGTGTTTTTTCCTGCGCTGGCGCCACCGTTTGTGCAGTTGCTCTGAGTTGTCAAAGTTGTTCCGGCCGCCCCCACCCAAGTTCAGGGCATGCCTCTTTTTACCTTTATTGTCTTCTGTAACCTTATCTCCAAAGGCAGCGCCTGCGTTGTTCATCCAGTTGGCAAATGCCTTAAAGCCCGCAACATAATCAATCCATGCATACTCTAGCTCTGGGGCTGCTCGGAAATACTCCAGCTGTTTTGCCAAAGCCTCTTGCTTGCCATATGCCCTATAAAGCGGATCGTAGTTAGAGAAAAATTCTTTGGAAGTGGGTTGCATCGTTTCCCAAGGAGGGTTACCAAGCACCGCATCAAATCCCGTCTTTTGCGAAGTAAACACATCCGGGTATTCAAGCTCCCAATGAAAAAACCTGTTTCTCTGGGCTACCTGATGAGCGATGGCTAAGGCCTCTTCCGATGGAGCAAGAAAATCCTGAGGCAACGGTGCCGAGTCAATGGAATCACCCGGCCAGAACCAAAGCGCGCACCACAGATCCATGCGCGCCTTGAGTTCATGGTAGTGAGGATTTTTCAGAATCTGTTCTCGATACAGTTCTGCCCGCTTATCACTTTCATGCACTGGCAGACGGTGCAGTTTGCGGAACACTTTGAGCAGCTCATCATGCACGTCCGCAGCAGGTAGCCGTTCATCCATATCGACCTGGCCACTGATAATCGCTATTAGCTGTTCGGGCACAGCCTTGCTGCGATCCTTGATGGCATCGGTGAAAACATCACCCTTAGTTTCCTGCTGGCCTTTCTTTTTACCGCTGGTGTGGGTCTTCACATACAAGTGGTTGATCAGATTATCCGGCTTGCCCTTCTGGTAATCTTTATCACCGCCTTCCCGCTGCCAGGCCATAGCGGGATATTCCCGATAGGTGTCGAACCAGGCTCCGACCAGGGCGTTGCCGGCCTTGAGTTTGTGGTCCAGGAAGCCAAACGGCAGGTCCCTATCCATGGTTTCTACCCACAGTGCCATTCGGCCCAATTCCACGGCCAGCGGGTCAATATCCACGCCATAGAGACACCGCTCCACCACATGGCGCTTAAGCTGGGCCCGAAGCGTTTCTTCAAATCCTTCATGGCCGGGTTTCAGCTTCAGCAGCTCGTCGCTCAGCAGGGCGGAAATCCGTTCCTCATCCAGGGTAGCTTCCTTGTCCTCCTGGGCGGGCTTTACATACTCGTGATGGAACAACGATTCCACCAGCGCATCTGTGAGGTAACGCAGGGCGCCCACCAAAAAAGAGCCTGAACCCATGGCCGGATCGCAGACCTTGAGGGCAAGAATCTCTTCTGGCGTTTTTGGCACCCACTGTGTGAATTCCTCCAAGCCAGTTCTTGGGTCCGTTGCTTTATTCAACCCCTCATAGGCAAGTGGTTGCAGGGTTCTGCGAACGGTGGGGGCCGCAAGTTGCGGTCGGGTGTAGAAGGTACCAGCACCTTTCCGGGTACCACCCCAGCGCACGAGGTAGAACTGCCCAGGAGCAATCATCTTGGCACAGAGCTGCTTCGCGGCCTTTTTTAGCTCCTCGGAACCATCGCTTTGTTGGGCCCCCTTTCCACGAGACTTTTTCACCACACCAGCCAACACAGCAGCTTTTTCCAGCCATTCCTGCGCCCTTTCGAGATGGTCTTCAGTTAGAGCGGGCTCTTCACCTTCTTCGGAATCCGGCGCAGTTTCATCATCGCCTTCATTTTCCTCAACTTCAGCTTCCTCATCCTCCTCCAATTCGGCTTCCGGCTCCTCTTCACCTTCATCGTCACCGGCTGAGGAGTTTTTCTTTTTCAGCTCTTCGAACAGCTTTTTGATGGTTTTATCATCCATCTGTTCCAGCTGGGAAAGTGCCAGCGCCGGCTGGTTGCCAATACCGAGGAAAATTACCGGGTCATCCGTTTTAGCCCGCTTGAGTTCAAAATCGAGCAGGCCTTCGTATAGGATGCCGATGTACTCAGAAGACAATGCAGAGAAGTTAACCGGGCCATCCACCCAGGTATTGCGATTTCCCTGACGGATTTTTACACGGGTGCGGGTGAGCAGGCGCAGGATGGTTAGCACTTGTTGGTCACTGATCAGGTTGTCCTGGCTTTCCAGTACGGCCAGGGCTTTCGAGATCGGATCGGCACTTTCCGGATCGCCTTGCTCAAATAGGGCCCCACCGTAGTGGGGTACAGGAATCGCCTGATGGGCAGAGCCGTGGTAAATAAGGTTGAACAATGCAATCAGCCTTGGCCAGGCACTGCGGCCGTGGGTAAGTCGGTCACTACCACGGCCACCTGACCGACGATCCAGCTGCTGGCGCAGACCTTCCAGGCTGTATGCTTGCTGATAGATGGTGTTGTCCACGGGCAGAAGCTGCCGGGCCTCTGCAAATAACGTCACAATGCATCGCATGATAATCCGCGAGCCCGCCACGTATAGATCGTTGAAATCAACCCCCTTCTCATCAAGCTTTGCTGTTTCGATTGTAGCCTGGGATGCGGAAATGAGGTTCTCCACTGACTGGCGAACCCGTTCTCCAAGAACGGCGGACAGCTCGGCCTGCCCCTTGCGGGATTCATTAACGGCCTTATGAAGACGAGCACTCTGGCCATCTTCCCGCAGAAAGTTCTGCGGGTTGATGAGCGTTCGCCAGGCTAGCGTCTGCGCCGACGGCTCCCCTTCCTCGAACCAGAACTCGATGTCCCACTCACACCACGATTCAAAGTCCGAGCCAGCATGAACCAATCGCCATTGGCGTCCATTGGTGACCAGGGCAAAAGGAAGGTGCTGACGACGCAGCCATTCTGTTACGCGACTCAGGAGCTTTCTGGACCGGCCTACGCCGAGCCGGCCACCAAATTGACGGCTAGCGCCCTCTTCCGGAACAAATACAGGCAGAACTTCGCCGTTCGGCCCACACCAGATGCGTCGAGGTTTGACAAGGGCACCGGTAAAGCTGCGGATACTCCACTGACTTTCAACAGCCTGGGCTTTCTGCCACTGATCAGCTGGGAAGCCAGATAGATCCTGAAGCATGTAATCCAAAAGCGCAGCAAGGCTGGCATTGGTGCCATCAAAAGCCGTCACAGCGCGGCGCAATTGTTCTACCTGCCAATGGTTAAGCGAAGGTAAGGTTTCCGGGAAATATTCTGTGAGCTTATTGGCTGAGATCAGCAGGCCGCCATGCTTCAGTGATGACCAGCCTTCGTTGTAGAAATTCATGCGACCACCTCCGGCAAACGGATTTCAATGGTTACCGGGAATACCTGAGCCTCTCCATGCAAGGCGAAACGCTTGGGCACAACCTGCTCCAGAATGCGCTGCTTCTCAGACTTCAGCCGCTCCAGCAAATCACCAAAGTGGCCCTGACGACGCTTCAACTCGTCTTCAAGATCCCGGAGCTCCCGCTCGGCCATTTCGTCGGCATCCTCCAGGAGGTGGAACTGGCGAGCTTCTGCCCGTTTTTCCTCAATCTCCCGTTTCAGCTTTTCAATACTCTGGTTTCGCTGGAGGGCGGCCACTTCATTGATTCGGCGCTCAAAGGCTTCTTTCTCATGCTGGGACGATTCTTCAAGCGCTGTGGCAAGCTCTGTTTTGAGGGCTTCAGTCAGAGCAGAGTTGTACGTGTTAACAAACGCTCTCACCTCATCTTCCACTTCGTCCCATAGGTCTCTTGCTTCGCTCATCAGCCCGGTATCCTGGCTGGCTAGTTCTGGCCCATGGTGGGGCCCTTCGTAAGCCAGCGGTGCACCCAATTCATTATTGGCCACTGGCAGGGCCAGGGTTCGTGTCCAATGGTGGAAGGTTTCACGCAGGTTGTTGATCGCCATTTCCTCAACAGTCAGCAGCACCAGGGCCTGAGCACCTTCTGGCACTTGCCCTCTGGTTACAATCCAGCGGCTAGGGGGGCGGGTTTCTGTCTGGCTACCCGGAAAACGCATCCTGGCAAACGCGTTCAGGGTATGACGGAACAAAGGATGACCGAGGTGCAGCAATACAGTGTCGGGAGAGGGCCTGAACACCGGGCGCCCGTTTACCGAGTTAATGAAGAAGTCATTATCAAACACAACCCAGGGCATGGCCCCAGCAACATCCTTTCGACCCGGGAGACGCAGATTGTCGTCGACAATGGACTGCCAGCGCACAGGCAGGGGTGGCTTCAGGCGGATGCGTCCCTTGGTATCCGGACCCTCCATGACATCACGGCTACTACCGAGCCCCATGGCTATTTCCAGGGTGGATTTAAGGGTGTCCGGAGTCAGATCCAGGTCTGCCATGAGTTCCTGAAGCTGTCGTTTCTCTTCCTCGCCCCGCTCTTCAGTAACAACCCGGGCATCGTCGGTTGCGCCACGGCGCCCCGCGATTTCCCGGTCGAGGTCATCCAATACCTCGTTGTCTTCGTTGAGCTCCATCATTCTGCGCTGGAAAGCGGCATCGAACAGTTCACCGACTGACCCCAGGTCTTCACGAATGTCGTTTACCTTGGCAATCACTCGGGCAACAAAGTTCAAGTCGGCGTCATCGTCACTCGCAAAGTGGAAAATAGTGACATCCCGAGCCTGACCGTGCCGGTCAATTCGCCCGTTACGCTGTTCGAGCCTTGACGGGTTCCAGGGGATTTCATAGTGCATCAGCAACCGTGCAGTGTGCTGAAGGTTGAGGCCTTCAGAGGCCGCGTCGGTAGCGACCAGGATCTTCACGGGCGACGAGGGATCATTGAACGCAATTTTTACCGTTTCGCGCTCCTCGTCATTCATGCCGCCGAAAAGTTCTATTACGGCACCATCTTCGCCACCGTACTCAGTCCTCAGTCGGTTTACGAGATAGTCCAGTGTCGTTTTGTACTCTGTGAAGATGATTAGCCGCTCGTCCTCTTTCCACTGGCCGGCGTTGCGAAGTTCTTTGTTGATGAGCTCGGCCAGCCGCTCGAACCTTGCGTCTGATTTTGGGACGGCATGAACAACAGGCTGCTCGTCCAGGCCAAGCGCAGTGAGAGCGCTATCGACCTTTTCTATTTCAGTGGCAAGACTGTCAACGAAGGGGTGCATCCAGCCACCCACAACATGAGCTGCGTGTCTTCCGCGGCTCTCCCGTTCCTGGTCGTCGTCGATGTCTTCCTCGGAGGCACGCCGGGCTGCCAAAACCTCTGCAGCTTCCATCTTTTCTTTTTCTTCCAGGCCTTCCTTGAAGCGCAGCCAGCTGTCTGCAAATGTAACCGGGCTGGAGAGCAGACGTTTTCGAAGAATCTCGATGGCAAAGTTCAATACTGTGCGTGCTTCCGGCGCGGTTCGAATCATCCCCTTCAAGGCGTTACAGAAATCACGGACAGCCTTTGCCAGGTCCTTTTCTGACCTGAGCATATAAAGCGGTAAAGGTTCGAGGTGGCGCTGGGCAAAGCGCGGAACCCGTCCAGTTTCTTCGTCTTGACTGTTGATTTCACTCTTCAGACGACGGATCAGAACCTGATTGATCAGCTGTCGCTCTTTCTCCGTGAAATTGGGTGTTTGGGTAAAGCGCACAGGATCCAACTGCTCCAGCAGCCCTGAGAAACATCGTGTGTGGCCGTTGTGGGGCGTTGCCGTCAGGAACAGACGGTGTTCGAACCAGGGCGAAATCAGCGTGAGCATATTTGCCAGATCGCTGTTCTCGCCAAAGTTTGACGGCATAAGGTTGTGGGCCTCATCCACGATCAGCAAGTCCCAGGGTAGCTGGGCTCCGCCACGCTCCTGAGATGAGCGGCAGTTCGCAATAAACTGCTCCAGCACATCTGGCTGCTTGAGGTAGTGATAAGAGGTGATAATGCGAGGCAGGACTCGCCAAGGGTTGGTGTCCACCCCCCGCTCTTTCTGGAGCTTGTGGGTAGAGGCTTTATCGACGATATCGAAATCCAGTGAGAACTTGTCCTCCATCTCCTGCTGCCACTGGGTTCTCAGCGATGCTGGAGTAATGATCAATACACGCCGGATCCGGCGCTTCCTGATCAGCTCCGCCAGAATAAGACCCGCCTCAATGGTTTTACCAAGGCCCACATCATCGGCGAGAAGCAAGGAAACACGGGGCATGCGCATCGCCCGGGCCAAGGGAACCAATTGGAAATCATCGGCACTGACCGCACCGTAAACCGGTGCCGTGGGAACAGGGTCGGAGCGTTTCTGGGGATCTTTAGCTGACAGGAACGGAGTCAACGAACTCCAGCGAGTCGCCCGTTGCAGGGCCAAGAACTCTTCATACTTCATCGGGGCGTCAACATCTACCCGTGGCAGTGCGTTGGGCTGCAGAACCGCGGGCCCCTGCTCTCTCTCCCACAGGATGGTTTCCTCGGCGTCGCCCTCTCCATCCCCAAATTCAACGGTTACCAAGTGCAGCAGGCTGGACGTTCTTGGCTCTTCAAAAGGCTCAACTTGCGAGATCACACCACGCCTATTGCGGACCGTTGCGAGCATTCCGACTCTGGGTATGGATGGGGCCATCCGTTTTCACTCCGTTTTTCTTTTGAAATTCAACACTTCCGTATCATCAAGGAAGCCCGCTGAATACTAACTGGAAAAGGCTATTAAGTCAGCGAATTAGGCGCTGGTGAACAATGCGCAAGGGGCTGAACACTATCGTTCCACCCAAACAAAGTTATTGCGATTGAGAGTAGATTCGCCTTGATGGCGATAGGCGCATAGCTTTCCTCCGTTCTCTCCCGCAACGCTATAGTCAAGGCAAGCCACATGTTCACTCAATGGCGCAGGTGCTCCAGACAACCAGTAGTGCCCTACGAAAACCGGCTTTGCCCCGTCATAGCCAGGCAAAACATCGGCTTCGATTGGAGTATGGGGGATCTTGCCGATCTCTGATGCAGGTACCATAGCGAGATCCCGGTAAGTTAGTCGCTCGGTTTCCCACCATCGAGTCCGGATCTCGTATCTGGGATTGCCATCTTTGTCGTGGAAATGGTGTCCGTGAGGTAACCGAATTTCCAAACCCTTAAGAACAGTTTCAATAGCTTCGTAGGCTTCAGAGCCTTTTCGGCTGGTTTGTTCCCAAGCCTCGGGTAGCAGGCGGTGTTCTGAGTCGGTGTACTTGTTTATTGCAGTGAGCTGTTCCGAATGCCAGCAGGCATGCACTACACGGAAGTTAGGCAGATCCAGATACACCGGGAGGGTTTTGAACCACTCGATCATACTTCGATGTTGTTCACTACCCTCGCCCACCTGTTCCAAGAAAGCCTGATGCTGGCCTCGATTTTTGTCCGTGTGTGGACGCAGGAAATCACCGGGATTCTGCGGGTCTTCCGTAGCCCAGGCTACGGCATTGAATTCGTGGTTACCCATAACGGTCAGGGCCTGGCCATTCTCGACCATCTTCCGCGCAATGGTGACGGTTTCGACCTGCTCAGGACCACGGTCAACAAAATCTCCCAGAAAGATCACTTTGCGTTCTGGATGCTGCCAAACGCCGCCCTTTTCCACATAGTCCATTTTGGCAAGCAGGGCTTCAAGTTCAGAGGCGTGGCCGTGGATATCGCCAATCAGGTCGTACATGGTTACCGCTTCCTTAGGCATTACTGCTGGGCTTCTCGGGTTTTCAGAGAGATAACATTCAACTCTCTAGTTCCAATTGCCTGGTTGGGCACAGGTCCTTCGTGCTTGCCAATCACCTCGCCATTCAAGGCCAATAGATAGGCTGCGTTCTTTTTGTAATAAAACCAATACTGCTTGATATGCCCCCAGATTCCAAGCTCCCCACCGGTTTCATAGACATGTTCGCGGGCACGACACTGGGCGCGGCCCAGTTGACGGTCGATAGAGAGTCGCCAGAAGCCTTTCGGAAAGTCCAGGTACCGCTGATGTTCACAGACAGCTAGCGCGAAGATTGGCTGACTTTGACGCCTGAATCCGGTGTCCACCCAGATATAAGGCTTGAAGGCCTCTTGCTCTTCCTCCAGGCATTTCTTGAGCCGGAAAATGCGCTGCTCGGAAGAGGCCATATCCATGCAGACGACAACACACAGCGCACGAAGGAAGCCTTCACTGGAGTATTTGAAATCGAAACCGCTATTGTTCAGACCGAAATCCGGATCATCCAGAACGGACTGCAAGCGCTCTAGGTTAGCGGAGGTTGGTCTCTGGTAGCCCATTGCCTTAAGAATTTCCTCCCTAGGCATGGCCGCGACACGCAACACCAGATCTGTTTTGAAGTTGTCGATCATTTATCCCCCACCCTAACGAGCTCCAGCACTGGTTCTAGGCGGTCCGAGTCGAACCGGTCACCATCAAAAAACCACTCTGAGATCTCTGCAATCATGGCTTGCTCCAGGTTATCGCCTGTCAAAAGCCTTGCTCTGATGGCCTCAGCAATTCCGTCATACTCATCGAAACAGCCATTTTCTTTGCAGCAGGTGTTCATCGGGTCTGCTTTAAACAGGGCCTGGGAAATTTGATCTTTGGTGTATGCGGATATCATGTGCACCCTCCCGTTCTTTTTAGATCATCATCGCCGGTGGGTGCGACAGATTACGTCGCCTGAATTTTGTACGCTTCTGGGTAAGCCCAAGAAGCAGGAGAAAAGTTAATGAACAAAGCAAGAGCGGAAGAAGCCAGGAAACTGCGTGAGGCCTACGAGAACTTATCGCAGGAAGAGCTACAGGAGTTTGAGCAGCAACGACGAATTGAGGCGCTGGCAAAGGAGATTCACTTTGAACTCTTCCTGGAGGAATACGACCACATGATGGACTCAATCTCCGACGCTAAGGACCGACGCCGCGGGATCAATCCGATGAGCGCCGATTACACAGCGAAGGTAAACGCCCGCCGAGAGGAACTAGCGATATCAACGCTTGGCACAAATGGAATGCCGATTGATAACAGTAGTTGGGATGTAGCCAGCGCTGAAGCACTTCGTCGTTTAAAGTAATTCATCTCCAACCTAAGTCATTACCGCAGAAACCGGTGGAAGCAATGTTCTACCCCAGTGCACTTCTCAGCACACTGGGAGCAAAGGTTTTTTGTTCAGAATCTGAATTCTGGACCAACGGAAAACACGTTGATATCGGTTTCGCCCAACTCATCCTCATCGCCGACGTTCAACAGCAGATCCCAGTCTGCTCGCAGCCGGATTCCCTCGGCAACTTCATAGCTCATGCCAAGGCCCGTCCTGAATGCAACACCGGTATCGTCGTCACTTACAGAGATAGTCTGAAAGCCGTTGCTCGCTGCCGCCTCGTAATTCAAGCGCCACAGCATGAGACCCGCTTTGGTGAATACCTTGAATGGACCTGTTTCGGGCATGCCCAGCTGAAGCGTTGTATCAACGAAATGACCATTTACCGCAGCAGCCACCCCGACACCGTTGATTACTCCGGAAGCTTCAACATCATCAATGTAACGATAACCGAACTCGAGATTGGCAAAGCTATTCAGTTCAGTACCACCGTAAAAACGAACGGCCAGCGCGCTGTCGTCACACGAAGATGATCCTTCACAGAAATCATCTACAGTGGCTTGGCCCGCAGAAATACCAAAATAACCGGGCCGCGCCTCGGCAGCATAAGCTGGTGCATTAGTTATTGCGGCAACGGAGACCATTAGGGCAATTCTAGTCAATTTCATTTCGACATCCTTTTTCGATAAAACAATGCAAAGCGAGCGAATAGCCCGCTCCTTTTCGGTTACTGATACTGACCAAAGTGAGCGACAGCTACGGTCGCAGACTCAAAAAAAGATTAAAAGTTAAGAGCAAACTCACCTTGTTTGCTGTGTACGAGATAATCCCTTCTGCAGGGTGGAAGAAATTTCTTCCCGCAACCACTCAGGCTCCAAGATATCGCAATGCACAGCCTGGGCCGTGAGCCACCAGCGCAAATCCTGGGTATCGCCGACAGTTACCGTAATTTCAAAAGTGTTTTCATCGATGTCCGTCGTCACCTGGTCGAAGCCCAAAGGCGATTCAATCAAATGATTGAGCACGGGCTTGTCACAGCGAAGGTGCAGAAATACGGGTGCTCGAGAGTGAAGAATGCCCATGGCACCAGAGGAAATGTACAGATCCAGATCAAAATCATCCGGCCGCTCTACCGGCTCTTCCACCAATTCCCCAGTGGTCGCCCTATGCAGAACTAATTGGCGAACACCGTCCCTACCCTCGATGGTTCCGATCAGATACACATTTGGATCCCGAAAGATCAAACCGAACGGATGTACCACAATCTCTGCCGGTTCCGGCCAGTTACGGGCCTGGTAGGTAAGCTTGCACCGGTATTCTCGCAGCAAAGCTTCGGTCACCGTTTCCAGCACATCGGCATCGATCTCGGGTCGTTTTCCACCCAGGCCGCGATTGATGACCCTCACCCGGTTTGGCCACTGCCCCAACGGATTACGTTCACGCAGCAAGGTCCGATGGGCCTCATCGAAATGGGGCTTCAGGTGCGATAGAGCCCTCGGTGGAAGCATGGGCCTTAGGTAGGCCCTCGCTAGCTCAAAAGTAAGCGCAGCCGGTAAATCCAGGGCCGGGATGATGTCCATAGTCGCTTCGCGGTCGAACGACCACTGAAAGGGCCGGCTGGTTTCATCCACCAAAAGTGGGAAGTCCGTGCTCAGTTTCTCCAGATCCCGCTGGATTGAGCGCATCGTCACGGAGAAACCCTGCTCATCAAGTCGGCTCGCCAACTCGGTTGTGGTGATGGCCTTCGGGTAACGGGGTACCATCCGGAGCATTGTCAGGTAGCGGACGGCGGTTTTGGACATTGGCTGTTCCTTGTTCGTTTGAAGGGACTAAACGCCCTGCTCCTTGGTTGCCTGAATATCCACCGGCGGCACCCCCAAGTCCTGCCACTTCTCCGGATGGCAGGTAAACAGCAGTATCTGATGCCGGCTGGCCGCATCGAACAGGATGCGTTTCATGTCTTCCAGTCGGTCGCTGTCACTGTGCACCAGGGTATCGTCCAGGATGACCAGCGTTGGCCTTCCTGCTTCGCGCAGAAGATCGGCATAGGCCAGACGGCTGATCAGGCCCATCTGTTCCCTGGCACCAAAACTCAGTTCAGTGATCTGCCCCAGTTCGGTCCCCCGGCTGAAGGTGCCCGGGCGTAGCTGTTCATCCACTTCCAGCGACGCTTCCGGAAACAGCACTGAAAGGTAGTGGTTCAGGTGTTTCTGCAACGGCGCCTGCAGTCGACGTGTCAGGGCCTGGCGCTTTTCGGTGAGCAGGTTCAGCAGCAGATCCAGTGCCCGGGCCCGGCGATGCAATTCCTGATAGCGGCGGTTGCACTGGTCGTACTCCGCCTCTTTCTCGTTGAGCTGTTCTTCCAGACCTTCCGCCCCCCAGGCTTCGAGCCGGACTTTGATATCGCGCAGTTCGCGGCCCCGGTTCTCCTGCGTCTGGCGCAGCTGATTGACCGCATTCTGGTAGCGTTCGATGTCCTGCTTAAGAAAGTCCGGGCGAGCGTCGCGGATTTCCCGTTCGCGGCGTTCGAGGCTGGCTTGCAGTTCGGCCTGCTGTTTTTCGATGTTCGCAAGATCGGTCGTTATCTCACGAAGTTTCTGCTGCCTTTCCGGGCTCTTTTCTTCATCCGCCACCCGCTGCCATTCGGTTTTGGCGTTATCCCGGGCCTGTTTCAGCGCCGACAGACTGGACTGGTGCGCGCGCTCATCGGATTCGGCTTTGTCCAATGCGGTGCCAGCCCGGGCGAATGCCGCCTCTGCTTCTTCCAGGGCCGGCACATGCTCTTGCGGATCCGGTTTGGGCGTGGCTTCCAGTTGTGTTTTGGCTTTCTCCAGCTCGCCCTCTGCCTCGTTCTGGTCGGAAAAAAGTTGCTCAAGGCCTGCCGGTGCCAGAGATTTAAACAGCTCGTCGGCATGCTTCACGGCTCGTCCAGCACTTTCAAAGGCGGAAAGACGATCCTCCGCCTGCGCTACGGATTCCACGCCAAGGGTTTTCAGCTGTTCTTTCAGGTTTTCCTCAAGGGCTTTTAGCTTCCTCCGGGTGCTGGCCAGCTCTTCCCCGCCCGGCGTTATGCCCAGGGTACCCACGCCTGGAATAACCAGCGTCGATTCTTCCAGAAGCTGTTGCTCGCCTTGTCCGGTAAGCGATTCATCGTTCAGCGTCAGTGATTCGCCAGCATCCAGCTGCCAGCTCAATCGGGTGGCGATGGTCCGTGAGCGAATGGTCTCTTCGTTCAACTGGTTCCCCGTTGCTCGCAGCTTTTTGACCAACTCTGCATCAATGCGGTTTTCCCTGGCCTGTTGCCTGGCCTGCTCCAGCTGCTGGTGGTATTCCTTTGCTTTGGTAAGGTTCTGGGTCAGCACTTGTTTTTGCTGTTCAAGCCGGCGGGCATCCTGCTCCAGCCGCTCCCGGGTTTGCAGCAAACCCGCAAGTTTCCGTTGCTTTTCCGCTTGCTCATAGGCGGTTCTGGCTTCGCTCAAACGGCCTGCAATCATCGGAGTTTGGGCTTCTGCGGTGGCGAGGTCTCGCTCTGCTCGGTCCAGTTCGGCTTTTCGGCCTTCAAGCTGGCGACTGAGCCCTTCCAGGTGTTCCTTGTTCTGCTGCAGCAGGCGGTGGTTCTGCTGTAGCTGGCTGAGTGTGGCTTTCTCCTGGTTCTGTTGCTGCTCCAGGCGCTCAACCTGCTGATATCGCACCCGGGCTTCCTCGAGCTGGCGCTGGGCGTCTTCCCATGGGCGCTCGGCCTCGGCCTGATCATAGTCCTGGGTCAGTTTGCCAAGCCGGTCGACCTGCTCCTGGTATTTATGCACCCGCTCCTTCAGCTCTTCAATTTCAAGTTCATATTGAGCGCGGTCTTTTTCCAGTTTCAGGTAATCGCCCCGGGGCTTGCCGGTGCCGGTCAGCAGGGTGTCCCGCTGGCTGCGAACCGTCTCGATCAGGTCGTCGCCGCCGGAGCTGGCCACCTCTCCGACCATGGAATTCAGTGCAGACTTCAGATGATCACCGGCATGCTCTATGGCCTGTTCGATGTCCTGCCCGGTGCCCTGCTCCACCCACAGCAGTCCCGGTATGCCCCAGTGTTCGGCTTTGCTGGCGCCCCGTTTCGGGTACTGGTACCCCAGTAATTCAGCCAGCTTTTCTTCGGCGTCGTCTTCACTGTAGGTCTCGGTGCCGACAACGAGGTCGCACCGTTTGCGCTGGAGAAAGCTTTTGGTGAGGCGCCAAACACGGTTGTCGTGCTCGAAATCCAGCTCGATGGTGGGCGCCGCGGCGGAGTCACCCCAGGGGCGCAGGTCGTCTACGGCCGTTGAACGGTAGCGCTCGAAAAACGCGGCACGGATGGCACGTACCAGCGTGCTTTTGCCGGACTCGTTGGGGCCATGGATCAGGTTGAGGCCGGGTTGCAGGTTGTCCAGAACGAAGGGTTTGCGGAACTGGCGCAGCTGTTCAATGCGCATTCGCTGCAGCTTCATTGCCCCACCTCCTGTTCCCGCTCCCTGGCGATCCCGGCCAGGATCGCCAGGGCATCCCGGGCGACATCGTCCTGGGCCCCTTCCTGCAGCTCCCGCAGGCTTTCAACCACCTCGCCCACGTAGCCATCCGCTTTCAGGGCCGCGATGTCTTCATCGGTAGGTGCAAGCTGAAGCCCGCTCCGCTCACAACGAAGACTGCGGAATCGCGCTTCGGCAACCGACAAAGCCTTCAACAGGGTTTCCTCGCCGGCCAGGGTCACCGAGCCCTCAAGGCGCAGATCAACCACGGCGGATTCCGGCAAGGTGTTCAAACGCTCCAGCAGCTGCTCAAGATCGGAGTGGACTGCCAGGGTTTCCCGCCATTGGTGCCATTGATACCGCCCCGTTGGGAGCGAGGTTACTTTCGGGGTTGCCCCGGGTTCGGACACTTCAACGATCAGGGCATTCCCCGCTTCGTTGTTCCGGAATCGTTCCGGCTCGGGCGATCCGCTGTACCAGGTGCGTTCATCGATCTGTTTGGTGCCATGCCAGTCGCCCAGGGCGAGGTAATCGAGCCTGCTGGCTTTTGCTCGATCCGGCGCGATGGGGTTGGTTGAGTCAATTTCGTCCGGCAACAGGCCCTGGACGCTGCCGTGGGCCAGGCCGATTCTGATGAAACCTTCAGGGGTTTCGTAGCCGCTGAATGGCTCGGTCAGATCGCCGTAGGTATGGCGCTGAGTCAGTGGCGCGCAGAGGATGCTAAGGCGCTGGGGTTCCAGATCAATCACCCCGGGCTGCAGCGCCAGATGGACGTTCTCCGGCACCGCCCCCAGGCGTTGGGCTCGCGTCCACACGCTCTCTGCCAGGGCGGCATCGTGGTTGCCTGGCAGCATGACCCAGGGGCCGGCAAACCCCTTTGTGGCGTTGAACACCCTGCGAATTGTTCGGTCGGAGACCGTTTGCGCATCAAAGACGTCGCCGGCCACCAGGACCGCATCGCACTGATGTTCATTGGCCAGCTGCGCAAGTGTTTCAATGGCCTCGAACCGGGCCTCGACCAGGGCTGCACCGTCTTCGGTCTCGAAACGGGTAAAGGCCCGGCCCATCTGCCAGTCTGCCGTATGCAAAAACTTTGGCATTTTATCTACCTGAAAGATCTGGAAATTTTGGCGTTATTCTAGACTACCCGCGACAACTTTACAGAGGCGGTACGACAATCAACGTCGTTAGGAGGGAATCGGTTTGCTTGGGAAGCTACGCCGGGCTCAACCTGCAGGCTGCATACTTGAACTCCGGGATCTTCCCGAATGGGTCCAGGGCCGGGTTGGTGAGCACGTTTGCTGCCGCCTCCACAAAGGCGAAGGGTACGAACACCATGCCCTCCGGCATGGTCTGGTCGGCCCGCGCCGTCAGGGTGATGGTGCCGCGCCGGGTGGCAATTAGAATGTCATTACCCGGAGCTACGCCCAAACGATCCAGCTCCGCAGGTGCCAGGTAGGCTGCCGCTTCCGGCTCACGCTCATCCAGCACCCGGCTGCGACGGGTCATGGCGCCGGTGTGCCAGTGTTCAAGCAATCGCCCGGTGGTCAGCACGATGGGATAGGCATCATCCACCGGCTCATCCGGTGGCAGCGGGCTGGCCGGTGAGAATCTGGCACGGCCTCCTGCGCGCGGGAAGGCATCGGAGAAGACAACGTCCTGGCCCGGGGCGTCATCCGCGGGGCATGGATAGGTGACTGACCCCTCGCGCTCCAGGCGAGACCAGGAGATATGATCCAGTGAGTGCATGCCCTGCTTCATTTCTTCAAACACCTGCTCGGGACCGGCGTAGTTCCAGGCCAGCCCGAAACGCCGGGCGATTTCCTGAACAACCCACCAGTCGGGCTTTGCCTCTCCCGGCGGAGCCAGTGCAGCACGGCCCATTTGCACCTGGCGGTTGGTGTTGGTGACGGTGCCGGATTTTTCCGACCAGGCGGCGGCAGGCAGGATCACGTCGGCAAACTGGGCGGTCTCTGTGGCGAAGAGGTCCTGTACCACCAGGTGCTCCAGGGCAGCAAGCGCGGCCCGGGCGTGGGTCAGGTCCGGGTCGGACATTGCTGGGTTTTCGCCGAGGATGTACATGCCTTTGATCGTGCCCGCCCTGATGGCATCCATAATTTCCACCACGGTGAGCCCCGGCTTCGGGTCCAGTTCGGTGTTCCATAGCTCTTCGAAGGCGGCGCGCAACTGGGCATCCCCGACCGGTTGGTAGTCGGGCAGCACCATGGGGATCAGGCCGGCATCGGAGGCGCCCTGCACGTTGTTCTGCCCCCGCAATGGGTGCAGACCAGTGCCGGGCCGGCCGGTGTGGCCGCATGTGAGGGCCAGGGAAATCAGGCAGCGGGCGTTGTCGGTGCCGTGCACGTGTTGGGAGATGCCCATGCCCCAGAAAATCATCGCTCTGTCAGCCTCGGCGTAGGCTCGGGCCACTTCACGAATGGTGTCGGGCTCAACGCCACACACCGGGCTCATCACTTCCGGGGTCATGCCTTCAACGCTGGCTGCCAATGCCTCGAAGCCTTCGGTGTGGGCGTCAATATAGGCCTGGTCGAAGAGCCCTTCGCTGATGATCACATTGAGCATGGCGTTGAACAGTGACACGTCGCCACCCGGCGAGAAACGCAGGCTGCGCCAGGCATAGGCATCCAGCGCCTGGCCCCGGGGATCGATGATGATCAGCTTGGTGCCGTTGCGTGCCGCCTGCTTGAAGTAGGTGGCGGCCACCGGATGGTTTACCGCCGGATTGCAGCCGGTGAGGATGACCACATCCGCCTCAAGGGCCTGCATGAAGGAGGCGGTCACGGCGCCGGAGCCCAGGCATTCCATCAACGCGGCCACGGAGCTGGCGTGGCAAAGCCGGGTGCAGTGATCAACGTGGTTGGAGCCGAAACCGGTGCGCACCAGCTTCTGGAACAGCCAGGCTTCTTCGTTGGAGCACTTGGCGCTGCCGAAGCCGGCGAGCGCGTCCGGTCCGTGCTGGGTTTTAAGTTGGGTCAATCCCCCTGCCGCCAGATCCAGCGCTTCTTCCCAACTCGCCTCTCGAAAGTGCGTTAACGGATGGGCCGGATCAAAGTCCGGGTCGAGGCCCTTGGGGACGCCCTCCCGGCGAATCAGTGGCCGGGTGAGCCGCGCCGGGTGTGAGGGGTAATCAAAGCCAAAACGGCCTTTCACGCAGAGCCGGCCCTGGTTTGAGGGGCCGTCTTTGCCTTCAACAAACAGAATGCGTCCTCGCTGCTCGCCTATTCCTGATTCAGCAGGAGCGGGCTCGTCTTTCACGTGATAGGTCAGCTGGCAGCCCACGCCGCAATAGGGGCAAACGGAGTCCACGGTGCGGTCGGCGGTGGCGGAGTCTCCGTGGCCCTGGGCATCAATCAGGGTAGCGGGCATGAGCGCACCTGTCGGGCAGGCCTGGACGCATTCGCCACAGGCAACGCAGGTGCTGTCGCCCATGGGATCATCGAAATCAAACACCACTTTGGAAGCGGCACCGCGGTGGGCCAGGCCGATGACATCGTTGCCCTGCACTTCCCGGCAGGCGCGCTCGCACAACCCGCAGGTGATGCAGGCATCCAGATTCACGTTCATGGCAGAGTGAGTGGCGTCATGGCCCCGGGCGTGGGCCAGCTCATCCGACCGCGGCGCCACATGGTGAACCGTTGGTTCTTCTCGCTCTGAATGGGCCGGGAGGCGTTGGCGCACGGCAGCTGCATCAATCGCCAGTTGGTCAGCGGTTTCCCACAGATGGCTTGAACGATCGGGACTACTATCTCGGGCAGGTTGATCCGCCAGCAATAATTCCAGAACAGCTTTCCTGGCTTCCTGGGCTCTGGTGGAAACGGCACTTCGTACCACCATGCCGGGCTTGGCCTCGCGGATACAGCTTGCGGCGAGCACCCGCTCACCCTCCACTTCCACCATGCAGGCGCGGCAATTGCCATCGGCGCGGTAACCCGGGGCGTCTTTGAAGCAGAGGTGCGGGATGGTCTCGCCGGCGCGCCTGGCCACCTGCCACAGGGTTTCGCCGGGGTGGGCCTGTACTTCCACGTCGTCCAGGGTCAGAGTGAAGCTTGTGGTCGCAGCGCTCATGGCTCTTTTCGATTCGCTCATGGCTGCCTCCCTACCCTTTGGCGATCAGTTTTTGGCTGGCGAGTTCGCTTCGGAAGTCCCGCAGCAGGCTCAGTACCGGATTGGGTGCGGCCTGGCCGAGACCGCAGATGGACGCATCCGCCATCACTCCGGCCAACTGCTGGAGCGTTTGCTCATCCCAGGTATCCCGCTCCAGCAAGGTGAGCATTTTCTCGGTGCCCACACGGCAGGGCGTGCACTGGCCGCAGGATTCGTCCGCGAAGAAACCCAGCAGGTTGGCAGCCGCCGCCTGCAAATCGTCCTGATCCGACAGCACGATCACGGCTGCGGAGCCGATGAAGCAACCGTGTTCCTGCAGGGTGTCGAAGTCCAAAGGGATGTCGGCCTTGCTGGCCGGCAGTATGCCGCCGGAGGCCCCGCCGGGCAGGTACGCCAGCAGGCGATGCCCCTCGGCCATTCCACCGCAGTACTCCTCGATCAATTCATTGAGGGTGATGCCAGCGGGTGCGACGTGCACACCGGGCCGAGCAACCCGGCCGGACACCGAAAAGCTGCGAAGCCCCTTGCGACCATGCCGCCCCTGGCTGGCGAACCAGTCTGCACCCTGGGCGTGAATGCGCGGAATCCAGTAAACGGTCTCGACGTTGTTAACAAGGGTGGGCTGGTTAAACAATCCCTTCTGGGCCACGAACGGCGGTCGATGGCGTGGCTTGCCGGGTTTGCCTTCCAGGGACTCGATCAGGGCGGATTCCTCGCCGCAGATGTACGCGCCCGCGCCCCGGCGCAGGATCACAAAACCGGGTTCTACGATGCCGGAAGCTTCCAGTTCGGCAACGGCGTCTTTCAGCACACGGTGCAGGCCGGGATACTCGTCCCGCAGGTATATGTAGAGGGCCTTCGCCTCAACCGCCCAGGCGCTGACCAGTGCACCTTCCAGGAAGACGTGGGGTTCTCGTTCCAGGTAATAACGATCTTTGAAGGTACCCGGCTCTCCTTCGTCGGCATTGATCACCGCATAGCGTGGCCCGGATTCGGCCCGCACCGCCTGCCATTTGCGGTACGTGGGGAACCCGGCGCCGCCCAAGCCGCGCAGACCAGCCTGCTGAAGTTCTTCCGCAAGGGACTCGACAGTAACCCGACTGTCGCGGCAATCCTTCAGCAACTGGTAACCACCCACCGAGCGGTAATCCGCCAGCTTTTGCCAATGGATTTCGTCGGGTTGAACCTGCTTTTGTTCGACTGCCGCACCAACCGTCTGGACTGTGGCGTTGCATACATGATGTTGTCCCACGGCCACCACGGGTGCTGTATCGCAGCGCCCCATGCAGGGCGCGTGGACCACACGCACCTGGCTCGGATCAGTCCCATCGGCCAGTGCCTTGTGCAGAGCCCCTGCGCCCGCCAGTTGGCAGGAAAGCGAGTCACAGACCCGTAGCGTTATCTCAGGCGGCGGGGCTTGTTCATCGTGAATGACGTCGAAATGGGCGTAGAAAGTGGCCGTTTCATAGACGGCGGCCATGGGCAGGTTCATGAAAGCCGCAAGGGCCCGAAGGCGGGCCATGGAGAGGTAACCGTCTGCGTCCTGCAGTACATGCAGGTGCTCGATAAGGCGATCGCGGTCTCGCAATGACGAATCGACACGTTCGTCACCGATCAGGTCCCGCAGCTCCGACAGTACCGCCGGTTCCAGTTGACGGCCACGTAGAGCAGAGCGCCGGCGTTTGACCATCTTATCGTCTGTGCTCATTGTTGTTGACCAGGCGCCGAGGTATCAAAGACAGCCTTGCCGACTGACTTGACTAGTTACCCATCATTGAAGCATATGAGGCCGGGATGACGCCAGATAATGGAAAGCAGCATGAACCAGGTCGCGGTTTTGAAACCGGGGGGGTGGGTTTACGAGCGGGACACAGGCGACGTTTCCGGGTCATCAGAATGTATGGTGGCCTGGTCGGCACTCGTGACCGGGTCTGGGACGGTTCTCGGGTCGAGCTCAAACACTTTTGGCGTTGAGGAAGGCAGGTTGGTGTACGCGCCTTTATCAACGATCGCAATTTGGGAATGGCGATGAACATTCAGAAGAATGTAGAGCCCGGTCAGCGTCAAAGCGACCATGGCCACCAGGAACCCCGACGTTGGACCCATGGCGAGGGCGAGGCCGCCTGCAAAAGCGGGGCCTGCCGCCGCGCCAATCCCGTAACACAACAGCAGACCCGCGCCAATATCTGCAGTATCTGTCGGTGTTCCAACGCGATCATTGGCGTGGGCCAGAGCAAGAGGGTAAAGCGAGTACAGAATACCGTGGAGCACCGCCAACAGAGAGAAGACCACGACCAGTTCAAGGCTCCCTCCCCAGATCAGGGCAAATGCGCAACTGGCACTGATCAGTGTCGCGCCGGAAATTACCCTCCGGCGTTCGTAATGGTCGGACAGCATCCCCACGGGCCATTGCAGAACCAGGCCAAGGATAACGGGTACACTCATCATCAGCGCCACGCCAGACGTATCCAGCCCCAGAGAGACCGCGTAAATGGGTCCCAGCGCCGTAAGTGCGCCCGCTGAAAAGCCGGCTGCAGAGGCTGTCATTAAACTGACTGTCGAGACGCTCTTGATGCGGCGCCAGCTGGCGGGCGCGTATTGAGGTATTGCCGGCGCGTCGGTACGCCAAAACAGTACCGGCACTGCAGCGAGGCACAGGATAATCGCCGCAACGCTGAATGGTTGCCAGAGCGTGTCTCGAAAAAAGACCAGGAACAGCGGCCCGATTCCAATGCCTCCGTATACCGCAATGGTGTATACCGCAAGCACCCTCCCTCGTGCCTCAAGGCCGGAGGCACTGACCAACCAGGCTTCAACCACAACTGCTGCCGCAGCAATACTGGCACCATGGAGCAGTCGCGTTATTCCCCAGAGCCACAGCGCATCAACCATTGGGAGGAACAGGACAGCAACGATAACGATTCCGAGCAGACCACCAAACGCGCGGATATGGCCTATTCGGCTCACAAGCAGCGGGCTTAGAAACGCTCCGAGGCCAAACCCCAAGAAGTAGCAGGCCGTTACAAAGCCCGAGGCGGAGCCGCTTGAGAGACGAAGGGGAACCAGCGTATGAGTCAGGCCCTGGCTTGTGTACATCAACACGGTTGCCAGTAATAGAACCGCCAGCGATGCCAGTTTGGGTGCCACTGGCAGATGGGTGGTGGCGTCTTGGTCCATTGGCGGTTCGCTATTCCCTGTCATGGGTGCATCAGTCAACTGTTCTGGGGCCAGGGCGCGCACTTAACCTTTGATCAAAGAAAACAGGGAGGCTGACGAGGGCGCCACTCAGCCCAGCGATAACCCAGTCCTCAAAATGCAGTGGGCGTAGCTGGAGTATGGCCGAAAGCCGGGGTTCCTGGATGAAGATGAATGCCGAAAGGATGGCACCACCGAACACTGCCCACGCCGCGACACCGCGAAACTGGCTCAAAACCGCCGTAATCCCGGCCCCGGCAAAGATCAGAGCCGCGAGGGCCATAGCCCGGGCATGTTCAATGTCGCGCCCTACGCCAAGACTTCTTACGTAGCTCCAGTAAATCAGCGCTGTCACAAGCAATCCGGTAATCACGATCACGACGGTTCGACGGGAATCAAAGAAATTCCGCACGCCCTTCGATGGGTGAGTCTGGAGAACATCACTTCGGGCGGCGCTTTGAAAAACGAGCAGCGCTGTTGGGTGAATAATCAATTCGAGCCACACAATGTGGATGGGTAAATAGAGGATCGGGAAACCCAGGAACGGGATCAGGGCAGCCGTCAGAACCAACGGTATGTGAATCATCAGGAGATATTGGAAACTCTGCTGCAGGTTGGCGAAAAGCTGTCGCCCCTCAGCAATTGCTCCCACGATGGTCCGAAAATTATCGTCCATCAATACGATCGAAGCCACTTCCCGGGCAGCTCGAGTTCCTCGTTCGCCCATGGCGATGCCTATATCAGCACTCTGCAGCGCGGGCACATCGTTAACGCCGTCCCCTGTAACTGCAACCAGCTCACCCTTGGCTTGGAGATGCAGCACCAGGGCGTGCTTCTGTGCTGGAACGGCGCGGGCAACGACATCTATTTGATCAATTCCGGTTTCTTCGTTGCTCGCCAGGCGGTGTTCTAACTCATCACCCGTGATGACCACGGGTAATTGACCACCCAACCCAATTTCCGAGGCGATAGCCCGGGCTGTTTCCGGATGATCTCCAGTCACCATGATGACTTTAATGGATGCCGCTGTGCACTGCGCCACAGCGTCTTTCACGCCATCACGAACCGGATCCTCGAAAGCCAACAGGCCGGCAAAAGTGAACTCATCAGACGGCTCCTCTGCCCCCTCATCCACCCAATCGCGCGACGCGCATGCCAGAACCTTATGACCTTCCGCTGCCAGTTGATACACCTGAGTTTGCCAGTCGGCCAGTTCTCCAGAGGAAAGAGTGCACAAAGAAAGAACGGTTTCCGGAGCCCCTTTTACCACGGCCCTCAGCCTGCCCTGTTCCTCCACGACAGAGGTTTCCCGTTTACGATCCTCGGTAAACGGGAAATTTGAAACGACTTTTGCCTCTGTGCCCTTGCCATACGCCGCGACAATCGCGTCATCCATTGGATCGCCCGAGTCGCGGCGGGATGCCCCAACGGCCAACTCCAGAAGGCGGTCGGGAGGTATTTCGTTCCCTGGGAAATAATGAGCCAGGGTCAGCCGGCCTTCCGTGAGCGTTCCGGTCTTGTCGCAACAGATGGTTGTTACTCTTCCGATATTCTCGACGGCGACGGCCCGCCTGACCAGTGCCTTGCGTTTGGCGAGTCGATAGACGCCGACTCCCAGAAAAAATGTCAGGACGACTGGAAACTCCTCGGGAAGGGCTGCCACCGCCAGGGTTACCGCAGCGATAAGCGCGTCAAGCCAACCGTATCCCTGGTAGAGTCGCACGGCCGCCAGAAGAACGCAGAATGCCAGTGCAACCAGCAACAGACTGCCGACCAAACGTGCCACTGCCCGTTGCAGAGGTGTCCTCTCGTGACGCCCGCCCAGGGCAGTACGCACGATCTCGCCGTACACGGTTTCTCGCCCGGTAAAGACGACCCGCAGATGAGCCTTGCCAGCAAGTAGACGGGTTCCCGCGAATCCCCAGGTTGAGTCATCAACAGTCAAGTCGGTACTCGATACCCAGGTGGAATCGGAGGCCACTTTCTGCACAGGATAGGCTTCTCCGGTCAGTGCCGATTCGTCCACCTGCACAGATTCGGCACTAACCAACAGACCGTCTGCGGGAAACGGCTCGCCAATGGAGACCTCCACCAGATCCCCTGGCACAAGCTCAGTGGCGTCCACATTCATCGTCTGGCCCTGCCGAACAACGGTGACACGCGTGGCCAATAGATCGGCAAGGGTGGCTGTGGAGGCCTGTGTCCTTCGGTGCAGGTACGCGTCCATGCCGAGGAAAGGAATCAACGCAACGAGCAAAACAAGCGATTCGGTGCGGCTGCCTGTAAGGAAGAAAATGACACTGGTACCCATCAGGAACCACAACATCGGATCCCGCAACGTGTCCTTGAGTAAGGCCCCCCAGCCACCGCCGGGCATTTCAACGATCAGGTTGGTACCGTATTGTTGTCGAAGCTCAAGGACGCCCTCGGGAGTAAGACCGGACAAGCCATCGGGCAACGACTTTAAACGCTCACTTGGGATGATTCTTTTCATGAGACAATCCCGGCCCCGCCCATCTTATCCCGTGTGTTGAATACATAGCTGGCGCCACACACTTTCGCCACCTCAACAGGCAACGCAGCGGCTTCCTATCCACCGAACACACTCTTCCGATGAAGAATTCAGCAAGAAGCCGGGACTGGGGAGCAGGCGCAGGGCGGGATCAGATGAACGAGAGCGGAATTCGCTGAACCGTGTTCACTGGCAGGGATTTCCGTATGTGAACCCCGGCCACAATTCGGAACGAATAAGGGGAGACTGATCTGTTTTCAGGGATAATATTGGAGGCGCGGGTCGGAATCGAACCGGCGTACACGGAGTTGCAGTCCGCTGCATAACCACTCTGCCACCGCGCCGGAAAAGATCGAAGAGATCGGATCTTTGTGCTCTCAGGTGGGCATTGAGAGACTTGAAATTGGAGCGGGAAACGAGATTCGAACTCGCGACCCCAACCTTGGCAAGGTTGTGCTCTACCAACTGAGCTATTCCCGCTCTTTGTTTCCGGGGCATTGCCTCGTCAACGGCTGCGTATTCTACGGATTACCGTTCGGGCGTCAATAGTTTTTTATCAAGTTTTTGTTTTACTGGAGATTGTGGGTAAAGTTTGGCCAATCGCGGTGCCGGATGCAATCATGCGACTTGCATACTGGCGGAGAACCTTTGCACTCTCTAAGCTAGTCACTGGCAGGCAACATCACTCAGGGATTCGACAGAACGTGCCCAGTCCTGATTCTTCCGAGCAGACCGATCCACAAAGACCGTCCTCCAAACCCGGATCCGTAACCGTTGAAGCCGGCACCCTGAGGGTGACGGATGACTGGCTGTTGAGCCATTACCGGTCGCTGGCTTCCCTGGCTTCGTCGATGTCTTCCAGGGATACGAGTCGATTATCCATCGACCTCTCGGGACTGGATCAGATTGACACTGCCGGTGCATCGCAGTTGGCCTCCCTGATCGGCCCGGAGCGCTTGCTTGAAGCTGCCTCGGCCGCTGGCGACTTACCCCGTGAAAAATCCGCGCTGATTGCCGCCGTCTGCGAGGCAATGAAGAACCAGCCCAGGCCAGATCGGCGCACACCTTCCCTACTCTGGAGCTTTGTGACCGGCACCGGCCAGAAGGTTGAAAGCATCTTTCGGCTGCTGTGGATTCTTGTGGGTTTTATTGGCCAGACACTGGGCACCCTGGCCTGGAACCTTCCCCGGCCCTGGCGGTGGCGGATGACGCCCTTTGTGGCTGCGGTTCATGACACCGGCCTGAATGCCCTGCCCATCGTGGCACTGCTGACGTTTCTGGTGGGCGCTGTGGTGGCTTTTCTGGGTGCAACCGTGCTGGACGATTTCGGCGCCACCATTTATACGGTCAACCTGGTGGCGTTTTCCTTCCTGCGGGAATTCGGGGTGCTGCTGGCCGCAATACTTCTGGCCGGTCGAACCGCCAGCGCGTTTACCGCTCACATTGGCGCCATGAAGGTTAACGAGGAGCTGGATGCCATCCGCACCCTGGGCCTGAACCCCATTGAACTGCTGGTGCTACCCCGGGTTATGGCGATGATGGTGAGCCTCCCCATTCTCACCTTTGTGGGCATGATCTCGGGCATGGTTGGCGGCGCCATGGTCTGTGCCCTGGTGCTGGATATCTCGCCGACGCAGTTCATGGCCATCGTTGAGCGGGACATTGCCCTACAGCATTTCGTTGTTGGCATTGTGAAGGCGCCGATCTTTGCCTTCCTGATTGCCGTCATTGGCTGCCTGGAAGGGTTCAAGGTGGCTGGCAGTGCCCAATCAGTGGGCGAACACACCACTTCCAGCGTGGTTCAGTCCATCTTTATGGTGATTCTGCTGGATTCCATTGCTGCACTATTCTTTATGGAAATGGGCTGGTAATCATGGCGTTAATGGCGGCACCTTCGAATACTGAAGCCAGAAACAAACCGGTGATAGCGGTGCGGGACCTGTGCAACCGCTTCGGCGAGCATGTTGTGCACGAGAACCTCGACCTTGACCTGCTGCGGGGCGAAATACTGGGAGTAGTTGGCGGGTCGGGAACCGGCAAAACGGTGCTTTTGCGCAGTATCGTTGGGCTGAATACGCCCGCCTCGGGCCATATCCGGGTGTTTGGCGAGGATCTTATCCAGCTTTCGGCACGGGCACGCTCCCGCATAGAGCAACGCTTCGGTGTTCTGTTCCAGGGCGGCGCCCTGTTTACCTCCCTGAACCTGCAGGAGAACATCGCCGTTCCGCTGATCGAGCACGCGGGCCTGAAGCGGCCCGAGGCTGAACAGCTGGCCAGGATGAAGCTGGCGCTGACCGGTTTACCTCCGGATGCAGCGGTTCGTTACCCGTCTGAACTCTCCGGCGGTATGGTGAAACGGGCGAGCCTGGCACGGGCCCTGGCACTGGATCCGGAAATCCTGTTTCTGGATGAGCCCACGGCGGGCCTGGACCCCATTGGGGCAGCGGCATTCGACCGGCTGATTGTGACGCTCCGGGATGCCCTGGGGCTGACCGTGTTTCTGGTCACCCATGATCTGGACACCCTGTACTCAACCTGTGACAGGGTTGCGGTACTGTCACAGCGCAAGGTACTGGTAGCTGATACGCTGGAGGCTGTTGCCGCCACGGAGGATGAGTGGATTCAGGACTACTTTAACGGCCCCCGTGGCCGGGCGGCGAGCTACGCATTCAGGGACCATTCGAACAAACGGAATCAGGAGCAGTAACCATGGAGCCAAGGGCCCACCACCTGATCATTGGCCTGTTTACCATCCTGGCCTTCGCCGCCGCGCTGATCTTTTCTCTGTGGCTGGCGAAATCCTCCGCCGATCGGGAATGGGGTTACTATGAAATCGTCTTCGACCATGCAGTCGGCGGCCTGTCCGAGGGTAACCCTGTGCTTTACAGCGGCGTTCAGATTGGTGATGTGGTGGAGCTGAAACTGGCCCCGGACAATCCCGGCCACGTACGGGTTTTGGTTCGGGTGGATCAGTCGGTTCCCATTCGTGAAAACACCAAGGCCGGCCTGGTGCTCGCCAATATCACCGGCAGCATGAGTGTGCAGTTCAGCGGTGGGAGTCCGGACCAGCCGGCGTTGAGGGGCGATCGCGATAACCCACCGGTCATTGTTGCCGAGCCTTCGGCGTTCAATAGCCTGCTCGCCAATGGCGAACAACTCCTGGCCAAGGCGGACCAGCTGCTTACCAGCACTACGGAGCTGTTATCCAGCGAAAACATCGAGAACGCATCCGCCATCCTGAAAAACACACGGGAAGCCACGGATGCCCTGCTCGACCGCCGGGACCAGCTGATCGCACTGCTCGAACAATTTGACGCTGCCGCCGTTCGCGCCGAGGAAGCAGCCATCAAGGTGTCCAGGGTTTCGGATAACGCCAACGAGCTGCTGCAGAACGATGGTCAACAGGTTCTTCAATCGATGGACAAGGCCCTTGCGGTTATCACCACCACCATGGCCCGGATTGATGAGCTGACCCGTAACAACCAGGGGGCAATGGATGCCGGGCTTCAGGGCATGGGAGAGTTGGCGCCCGCACTACGGGAACTGAGGGCAACCCTGAGGAGCCTGAACCAGTTTACTCATCGCCTGGAGCAAGATCCCACTGGCACCCTGTTCGGCAATGAAACCATGAAGGAGATGGCACAGTGACATTGAGGTCAATCAGAAACCTGACGCTTCTCCTCGGTGCTGCCTTTGCCAGTGGCTGCACAGTGTTTCCGAACCCGGAGCCACCGAGGGTTATGGACCTGGCTTTGGTCCAGCAGGTGCCAGCAGCCGAGCAACCGGTTCAGGCCTCCCTTCGCGTTGATACACCCTACGCCTCCGAGCCTTTCAATGGCTCGCTGATTCTGGCCAAACCCACGCCTCAGGAGTTCCGGGCCTACGAGGGGACCCGCTGGCGCGACACGGCACCGGTGGTGCTCCGGGATACGCTGGTCAGCAGCCTTCGCCAGAGTGGCGCCTACACGAACGTGATTACAGATACCAACCCGGCGCAGGCTGAACTAACCCTGGTCACCGAACTCTCGGCGTTTCATTCGGAAACCCCGGAATCCGGACCGCAGGTGGTTATCGAGCTGCACCTGCAGATGATTCACAACCGTTCGAGGGCCAGCCTGTGCACTCGCACTGAACGCGTCGTGGAGCCGGCATCAGGCACATCGGTTGACCAGATTGTCGAGGCCTTCGGAACCGCTGGCAGTAATCTGGCCGCCAGGGTGATTGAATGGGCTACGACGTGTGACTATCCGCCTCGCCTGAGGCCTTCTCCGGAAACAGGTCAGCCCAGGCAGCCTTGAGGTAGAGGCCCATGGACCAGAGTGTGAGAATCGCAGCGATATAGAGCAACGCCAAGGCGACATTGGCCCAAAGTACTCCGGGAGGAAATGCCAACAAACCCACAATCGCGCACATCTGCGCGGTGGTCTTGATCTTGCCGATGAAGGAAACCGCCACGCTGTTGCGGCTGCCAATTTCCGCCATCCACTCCCGCAAGGCGGAAATGACTATCTCACGCCCAATAATAACGGTGGCCGGAATCGTCAGCAGAATGGCCGAGTGTTCCTCGATCAGCACAGCCAACGCAACGGCTACCATGAGCTTGTCCGCGACCGGGTCCAGGAAGGCGCCGAACGGGGTGCTCTGGTCGAGCTTGCGGGCCAGGTAACCGTCCAGCCAGTCGGTGGCCGCCGCCAATCCGAAAATGGCCGCGCTCACGAGGTAGCTCCACCCCACCGGAAGATAGAAAATCACCACGAATACCGGGATCATGATGATTCGGGAAAGGGTGAGGATGTTTGGTAAATTCATGCTGTCCTTACTCGTCGTGCAATGCTGCGTATATGGTTTCGGCCAGTGATTTGCTGATGCCCTGCACCTTGACCATCTCATCAACCCCGGCCTTGCGGAGCTCCTGTATTCCGCCAAAGTAACGAATCAGGTCGCGGCGCTTCTTCGGCCCCACGCCCTCAATGCCTTCCAGTGTAGACTGCCGGCGCTTTTTGTCCCTTCGGGCCCGGTGCCCGGTAATAGCAAAACGGTGGGACTCATCCCGGATATGCTGTATCAGGTGCAGCGCCGGCGAATCTGCCGGCACCCGGAACACATCCCCGGTCATTGCATCAATAAGCTGCTCCATGCCTGCTCGACGGGTCACGCCCTTGGCGACACCAATCAGCGGGATATCGGAAATCTCAAGTTCATCAAAGACTTCCCGGGCAATGTTCAACTGCCCTTTACCACCGTCGATAAAGACGAGATCGGGGCGTTTGCCGTCGCCGGCCACCATCCGCTTGTAGCGACGTGAAAGCACCTGACGCATGGCGGCGTAATCATCGCCGCCGGTCACGCCCTCGATATTGTACAGGCGGTAATCGCTCTTCAGGGGGCCATTCTCATCGAAAACCACGCAGGATGCGACGGTATTTTCCCCGTGGCTGTGGCTGATATCGAAACATTCCATGCGTGACGGCGTCTCCGCCAGCTCCAGAAGATCCCTCAAGGCCAGCAGGCGCCGGTACACGGTCTCCTTGCTCGCCAGGTGCGTGAGCAGGGTCTGGCGGGCGTTTGTCATGGCCAGTTCCAGCCAACGGCGGCGTTCACCCCGGACGTTGCCGCGAATCCGGGTTTCCCGGTTTGCCGACTCGCTGAGGGCCTGGGCCAACAATTCCTGCCCTTCCACCTCTACCGGCACCAGGATATCCCGCGGAATCTCCCGTCGGGTGTTGCCGCCGAAATAATACTGCCCGAGGAAGGCGCTGAGCAGTTCGCCCTCGGTCTGCTCGATGGAGTAGCGGGGGAAATAGTCCTTGGTACCGAGCACACGGCCGCCGCGCACGATGATCACCACGATGCAGACGATACCCGCGTCCTGGGCAATGGCGATGACATCTGCATCGCCGCCCTCGCCGTCTACCGACTGCTGTTCCTGAACATGGCGCAGATGATTGATCTGGTCGCGATAGGCCGCCGCCTTCTCGAACTCCAGGTTCTTGGAAGCGGTCTCCATGGCATTCATCAGATCGTGGAGAATCGCAGGGTTTTTCCCCTCCAGAAACATGGTGGCGTGGCGGATGTCCTGCTGATACTCCTCGGGCGTAATGTATTCAACACAAGGTGCCGTGCAGCGGTTGATCTGGTACTGCAGGCAAGGCCTTGTGCGATTCCTGAAAAAGCTTTCACTACAGTTTCTTATACGGAATATCTTCTGTAATACATTAAGACTTTCCTTGACCGCACCCGAGCTTGGAAACGGCCCGAACCAGGTGCCGCCACCCTTTTTGGTTCGCCCACGACGAAACGTCAGCGAGGGGTAATCGCTGTGGGAGGACAGATAGATATAGGGATAGGACTTATCGTCACGGAGCAGGATGTTATAGGGCGGCCGTAACGATTTGATCAGGTTCTGTTCGAGCAGCAGTGCCTCGGTTTCACTGCCGGTAATCGTCACCTCGATAGAGGCGATCTTGCTGACCAGAGCTTCCGTTTTCGGTGCCAGGCCGGTCTTGCGGAAGTAGCTGCCAATCCGTTTTTTCAGGTTGCGGGCCTTGCCCACGTAAAGAACCGAGCCTCCCTCGTCGTACATTCGGTAGACGCCGGGCCGCTCGGTTAACTGTTTCAGGAAGCTCTTGCTGTCAAACTCCCCGATGTGGGTGCTTTCAGGGTCAGACCTTGTCGGCATCAAGCAACCCGAGCCGCACTGCCATCAGGGCCAATTCAACATCACTGGAGATTTCCAGTTTCTCGAAGATCCGGTAGCGATAGCTGTTCACCGTTTTCGGGCTCAGGCACAGCTTGTCCGAGATGTCCTGTACCTTCTGGCAATCCACCACCATCATGGCAATCTGCATTTCCCGTTCGGAAAGACGGTCGAACAACGAAAGCTCGCCGTCTTCATCGCGATCACCGCCGCCCAGCTGCTTCAGCGCCATTTTCTGGGCAATTTCCGGGCTGATGTAACGCTGGCCGGTGTGGGCCATACGGATAGCGCGGACCATTTCTTTGATATCGGCGCCTTTGGTGATGTAGGCGGTGGCGCCGCTTTGCATGACGCGGGTTGGATAGGGATCGTCCGCGCAGGCGGTTACCACGATCACCCGGATGGAATCATCAATGCGGAGTATACGACGGGTTGCCTCAAGGCCCCCGATGCCCGGCATGCGGATATCCATGAGTACGATGTCCGGCCGCTCCTGGCGGACGAAATCGATGGCATCCTCTCCGGATGACGCCTGCCCGATGACTTCAATGTCCGGGTTGTCAGCCAGCATCCGGGTAATACCGGACCTCACCAGCTCATGGTCATCTACAACCAGTACCCTGATCAAAATTCACCTCGCACACGGCTTTCGGGAAATCAGCGCGATTGTAACGTTTAGTTCCGGCCCCGGGTAGGTGCAAACACAAATACCGCGACACACCTGACGCCTAACCCGGCACACCCAGACCGGCTGTGTTCTCCACCGGGTCGAACCACACCACCAGATCGCCCCGACGCACCGCAGACATCACCCTGCTCTGCTCGGCCATGGGGTTTTCGGTGTCGTTAAGTCCGTGGTAGCGGGTACAGTATTCTTCCACCAGGCCCTGAAGCTGGTCTTCTGTCAGCAACTCGGTGTCAACGATGAACTTTTCCTGTCTGGGGTCTTGCTCTGGCTGGTTTTCGGTACTGTCAGTCATACTACCTCCTGCGGAAACTCCATGGTAAGAGTAATGGCGGCGAGGTAGAAGCCCGGAGAGGGATTCCGGGCAAACAATCCTTGATCAGGCAGGTTCTGCGGCGGTTCGGAAACGTGCGATCAATTGTCGCATGGAGACCGACTCCTGCCTGAGCGCCTCGCTGATGGTCCGGGTTTGCTCGACGGTTTCAATGAGGAAGTCGGCGCTTTCGTCCAGCGCTGTTGAACGGCGGCCTACCCGCCCGATTTCGTCCCGTTGAAAGGCAACGGCCGAGCTGATCTCGGCACTGTGGTTCTCAAGGTCAACAAACTGGCCCTGCAGGGATTGAAGATGACCCTTCAGCGCAGCCAGATGCTCACGGTTGCTGCTGCCAGCATCGCGCATTTCCTCCAGCAGTGCATCGACGCTGCTTACGCCGGATACCAGGTCCTGCACCCACTGGGATATATCCCGGGTAGAGTCGGAGGTGCGACGGGACAGCGTCCGTACCTCATCGGCCACCACCGCAAAGCCACGACCGTGTTCCCCAGCGCGTGCCGCCTCGATCGCTGCGTTCAGAGCCAGCAAGTTGGTCTGCTCGGCAATATCGGCAATCACTCCGATGACCTGCTCAATCTTGCCCGTGGATTCGTTAAGGGCGTGAATGGAGCCGGAAACGCGGGAAATGACATCCACCGTATGTTCCGCGGCGCCCTCGCTTGTGGTGAGTCGATGCTGGACTTCTTCGTTGGCCGCCACCGCCGATTTCACGGTGTTGGCGGATTCGTCCGTGGCTCGTTCAATGGCCGAAGCCTGGTCGGCAATGGCGGCCATGGATTGGCTGACATCATGGATCTGCTTCCGGGTTTTCTCGGATGCTGCCTGGAGGGATTCGGCACCGTTATCCAGGGCGCCGGAACGCTCATCCAGACCACCGGCAGCAGATCGGATGTCTGCAATAAAATGCTCGAACCGGGAGACCAGGCCACCCAATGCCTTTGCGACTCCGGCAACCTCGTCCCGCCCCTTCAAGACAGGCACCCGGGTGAGGTCGGCGTTTTTCTCCATGGCGACCAGATCGTTTTCCATACTCTGCAGGCGCAGAATCACCGACTGCCTCAGCCACCAGGTCATGGCGATAACGATAAGCAGAAAGGACACGGAACCGGCAATCAGAAAGTTTTGCTGGCCAGCCAGAAACGACAGCAACTCGTCGGCGCCCTCGGATACGGACGTCCGGCTTTGAAACTGGCGCTCGGCAATGGCTTCGAGCATCGGCTCCATGGCCGGGAAAAGATCGAAATCCACCACCTGTCCGACACGGTAATAGCTTTTCTCTGCAATGCCTTCTTTCATCCGGGCGATAAGCGCCAGTACCCGCTCGAAATCCTCACGGTGTGTCTCTGCCCAATCGCTCAACCCCGGATCCGTTTCCAGATTCTGCCAATGCGCGGGCAAAGCGGTCTCCAAACGGCTGAACTCGGTCTCGATTTCATCCCACAGCAGTAGCTGGGCCTTGATCTTGTAAGCAAGATCCTGAAGGTGCCGATGATCCTGTTCCAGATCCGCCAGCAGCCAGGCTTCGTTGAGGTTGGTCTGGATCAGGGTTTTGGAGGCGTCTTCGGCTTTCAGGATTATGCTCCAGGAAAGTGCGGAAAGCCCAGCGACGGCAAAGACCGAGAGAAAGGCGAAAAAAAGGATGCGGGTTCTTACTGTGCCGAACATAACAACTCCAACAACGGGCTATGCCGCGGATGGTATGCCGATTTTGTGACACTTATATTGCAACCAATGCGTCAGCTTTTTATCGCTTGCAGTCGAGAATGATGTTAACCACTTCAAAAAATTCCACCGATTCTCTATGATCGCCGCTTTCTGACCGTTTGGATGCTAATGAACCAGTCCGTTTTCAGACTCACTTTACCCATTTTGTTCGGCTACCTACCGCTGGGCATGGCTTTCGGCGTGTTGTTCACAACGCAGCTCGACTATGCCTGGTGGGCAGCGCCGTTGATGGGCATCGTGATTTATGCTGGCGCCGGCCAGATACTGGCTGTGAGCCTTCTGGCCGCCAATGCCGGTCTGCTGGAAGTATTCATCGCAATGTTTGTTCTGAACGCCCGCCATCTGTTCTACGGGCTTTCATTGCTGGGTCAGTTCAAGGGCGCGGGCTGGCGCAAGCTCTACCTGATTTTCGGATTAACGGATGAAACCTATTCCCTGCTCACCAGTCGCCCACGGGGAACTGACCGGGCCCATGAACAGGAGGTGGATTTCCGGATTACCGGCTTTAACCAGTGTTACTGGGTGGTGGGATGCGCGATCGGCGCACTGCTTGGCGACAACGTTGCCTTTGACAGCACGGGCATTGAATTCGCGCTGGTGGCCTTGTTCATTGTTCTGACGCTGGAACAGTTGCAGGCCCTGGGCGAGGGCTTCCCGATCTGGCTTGGAGCCGCCGCAGCGGGTGTTGCCATGTTGCTATTGCCGCCGGCGCACCAGTTGATTGGGGCCATTGCGCTGGTCACCGCTGTGCTCTTGCTGGAATACCGGAAGAGTCGCGGGCAGACACCACGCGAGGAGAGCAGTCATGGGTGAATCCGGCTACCTGGCAGCATTCATAGCGGTGGCGGCAGTCGCGACCTTTGCCACCCGGGTGATTCCGTTCCTGTTTTTCGAGAGACACACGGAACACCCGCTGGTCCGTCATCTTGGGCGTTACTTGCCCGCGGCGGTTATGGCATTGCTGGCGACGGTGTTCCTGCAGCGTTCGGCGGACTGGTCCGGTACTTGGATGGGATTCGATGCCCTGCTACCAGGCGCCCTGGTCGTCATTGTTCACCTGTGGCGCCGCAATGCCCTGCTTTCGATTGCTGCGGGAACAATCAGTTACATGGCTATCCAGCAAGCCGGGCTCTGACCCGGCCCTGCCTCACACCCTGTTTTCGAGATTGGCGACCAGCCGGGAGTCCTGCAGGGCTGCGGTCCGGTGTTTGACCACGCCTTTGTATTCCGGGCTTTCGATCATGGCCATGAAGGCGTCGATTGAGGGGTAGCGGACCAGCAGCACCTGATCCCAGGATTCATCCGGGGGCGCAATCAGTGATCCAACGCTGCGGCCAGACCAGATGACTTCCGCGCCGACCGATCTTACGCAGGCAGCGGCCTCTTCCATATACAGCGTGTAGGCTTCACGGCCGGTTCGCTCCGGCGCCTCTTCCTTGTAATTGGCCCGATCGCGGAAGCGCAGCAGATTCAACATGACCACAGGCTGGTCTTTGGGGGTATCCGCCAGGACTTTCTGAAGCTGTTCGGGAGTGGGATTAACGGCGTCCATCCTTATCCTCTTCTTCTCATGTTTCCGGGGCCTACTATAGCCCAGCCCCGAGGCCTGCGCGCAAGCGATTTCATTACCTTTCATTCAGTTTGCTCTTTTTGCCTTCTCTCTTCGTAAGGCTACAGTGAAGGAGACGCAAAATTCATAAACGAGAGGACGATATGGCTACCCTCACGATTAACGGCGAGCGCTATGAGCTCGACGTTCCCGACAACATGCCCCTGCTCTGGGTGATCCGCGATGTTGTTGGCCTCAAAGGAACCAAGTTTGGATGCGGTATGTCCCAGTGCGGCGCCTGCACGGTTCACCTGAACGGAACGGCAATCCGCTCCTGCGTAACACCGGTCTCTGCGGCCAGCGGCGAGATCACCACCATTGAAGCCATGGCCGACGACCCGGTTGGCAGCAAGGTCCAGCAGGCTTGGCTCGATCTCGGGGTTGCCCAGTGCGGTTACTGCCAGGGTGGCCAGATCATGAACGCCACAGCCCTTCTTAAAAAGACGCCGACCCCCGAAACTGGAGAGATTGTTGATGCCATGGCAGGCAACCTGTGTCGTTGCGGCACCTACAACCGGATCCTTGCAGCGATCGAACGGGCTTCCGGCAAGGAGGGTGAAGCATGAGCGCCGATGACAACTTGATGATCGCCAACGTCAGCCGTCGCCGGTTCCTGATGGGCCTGGCTGGTGGCTCTGCTCTGGTGCTTGCGGCCCGCTGGGATGTCGCCCTGGGCGGCAATGAACAGGCTCAATTTGGCGCCGGTGCAATGCCCGGCGGCTGGGTGGACGACCCCAACGTATTCATCCACATCGATGCAGATGGCCTTGTCACCATCGTGAACAACCGGTCTGAAATGGGTCAGGGTATCCGGACCAGCCTGGTGATGGTCGGTGCCGACGAGCTCGGCGCAGACTGGGATCAGGTGAGAGTCGAGCAGGCCGAAGGCGACCACAGCAAATACGGCAACCAGAACACCGACGGTTCCCGCAGTATGCGCCACTGGTACCAGCCCATGCGCCGCGCTGCAGCAGCGGCCAGGCAGATGCTGGAGCAGGCGGCCGCCAATGAGTGGGGCGTGTCGGTTAGCGAGGTTCAGGCTGGCGTACACACCATTGTTCACAGGTCTTCAGGCAAGGAACTCAGCTTTGGCGAGCTTGCGGCTAAAGCGCGGGAACTTGAGGTTCCGGGACGCCATGCACTGGTATTGAAGCGCGATGATGAACTCCGTTTCGTCGGCAAGGAAACCGGGCTGATCAACGGTGAGCTGAAATCGGCGTACCCGAAAGCCATCGACGGCGAAGATATAGTAACCGGCAAGGCGATATACGGCGCAGATGTTCCCTTTGATAACCTGCTTTATGCCGTAATCGCGCGTCCTCCCATTTACGGCGCTGCCGTTTCCAGCTTCGATGATACCGAAGCCCTCAAAGTGCCCGGTGTAGAGAAGGTCCTGAAGATTGAGGGTACCGGCCAACCGGCTGGCTTCAGTCCCCTGGGAGGCATTGCCGTGGTGGCTACCAATACCTGGGCAGCAATGGAGGGACGCAAGGCACTGAAGATTGACTGGGATCTGAAGGCTGCCGGAGACAACGCCAGCTACACCTCATCCGCCTACCGGGAATCCCTGGAAAAGGCGGCGCAGCAACCCGGCAAAGTCGTTCGCCAGCATGGCGATCTGGATGCGAGCCTGGAAAGCGCCGCCAAGCGGGTTTCCGCTACCTACTACATGCCCCACATGGCCCAGGCGCCCATGGAGCCGCCAGTCGCCACCGTGCGCATCAAAGACGGCAAGGCCGAAGTGTGGGCACCGGTGCAGAACCCGCAGGCCACCAGAGATACCGTGGCCGGACGGCTGGGCCTCGATGCAGAGAATGTCACCGTTCACGTTACCCTGCTCGGTGGTGGCTTCGGGCGGAAGTCCAAACCGGATTTTGCCATTGAGGCGGCCAGTATTGCCGAGGCTTTCGAAGGCCGGCCAATCAGGTTGCAGTGGTCACGGGAAGACGATATTCACCACGCGTATTTCCATGCCGTATCAGTTGACTATCTGGAAGCGGGCCTTGACGACAGTGGCCAGGCCACCGGCTGGCTACACCGGACCCTGTCACCCAGCATCGGCTCGCTGTTTGCGCCCGACCCGAAACACAAGGGTGAATTTGAACTGGGCATGGGCTTTAACACCATGCCGTTCTCGGTGCCGGCCCTCAGGCTGGAGAATCCACCTGCACCAGCCCATGTGCGTATTGGGTGGTTCCGGTCGGTCTACAACCTGCCCCATGCCTGGGCGATCCAGAGCTTTGCCCATGAGATGGCTGTGGCTGCCGGCAAGGACCATCGGGATTACGTTCTCGACCTGCTTGGCCCGGACCGGGAGATTCACAACCTGACGGTAGGCGATGGCTGGAACTATGGCGAAGACCCGGATCTCCACCCCATCGACATCGGCCGCATGCGCAACGTCATCGAGCGGGCGACCAGTGAAGCCGGCTGGGGTAAATCCCCGGGTAAAAACCGCGGGTTGGGCCTGGCCTTTCACCACAGCTTTGTCTCTTACACCGCAATTGTGTTTGATGTGGAGGTGGATGATCAGGGTGAGCTCACCATCCACCGCGCAGACATCGCCTTCGACTGCGGCCCCCAGGCCAACCCAGAGCGGATTCGCTCCCAGTTGGAGGGCGCTATCGTGATGGGCATTGGCATCGCGCTGCAAAGCGAGGTGACCTTTGAGGACGGCGTGGCGCAACAAGGCAACTTCGACAAGTTCCTGATACCCCGCATGCCGGATGCGCCCAAAATGCTTCGAGTCCATCTGGTGGACAACCCCGACGAAGCCATGGGCGGCGTGGGAGAACCCGGCCTTCCCCCGGTAGCGCCGGCATTGTGCAACGCAATCTATGCCGCAACCGGCAAACGAATCAGGCGGTTGCCCGTTGGCGACCAACTGAAAGGCTAGAACCGATCAGGGCCCTCCGGGGCCCTGATTTTTTTATGCCATTCCACGTTCTCGCCCCATACCTTCGTGGTATTCCCATAGCATCCTAGCTTTCTCCCCGCTTATAATCCGGGTGAATTCCTTCACTCCCCTCGACCCAACGGCCACCATTGATGACCCTGATCGATCTGTTCCTGCAAACCATGGAAACCACACTGCCCGTGTTCGCCATGGTCTTTATTGGCCTGGGACTTCGCCGGATTGGCTGGATCGACAATGCCTTTGTAAATACCGCCTCTGCACTGGTGTTCAAGGCAACCCTGCCAACACTGGTATTTTTGAGCATCATCCGGGCTGATCTGGATACCGCGTTCAATCCAGGCCTTCTGGTCTTCTACCTGGGCGCGACCCTGGCGAGTTTTGCCATCACCTGGCTATGGGCCCGCTGGCGCGTGGTTCGGGAAGATCGGGGCGTTTACGTTCAGGGCGCCTTTCGGGGTAACTGCGGAATCGTCGGCCTGGCACTTGCCGCCAATCTCTACGGGGACTTCGGCCTCTCCGCTGGCGGAATCCTGCTTGGCCTGGTGATCATTTCCTACAACATCCTGTCGGTGATCGTGCTGGTGGCCTACCAGCCAGGGCAAACAACGGACTGGACAAAGATTTTTCACGACATCGTTCGGAACCCGCTCATCCTGGCAGTCTTTGTGGCCATCCCCTTTGCCGCCCTGGATATCACGCTGCCCGGCTGGGTAATGACCAGCGGCGACTACTTTGCCTCGCTCACCCTTCCCCTGGCGCTCCTGTGCATTGGCGCCACTGTCTCCCTGAGCGCGATCCGCAGCGACAGCAAAACTGCGTTCGGCTCGAGCCTGTTCAAGATGGTGATATTGCCGACACTTTGCACGGGCGCGGCCTGGCTGGCAGGTTTTCGTGGTTTTGAACTGGGCCTGATGTTCCTGTTCTTTGCCAGCCCGACGGCAGCCGCCAGTTTTGTGATGGTGAAAGCTTTGGGCGGCAATGACCGGTTGGCCGCCAATATCATTGCACTGACGACCCTGCTGGCGAGCATCACTGTGACACTGGGGGTCTTTGTGCTTCGCAGTGCCGGTTTGATCTAGGCCTTGCCCAGGCCTATTGCTTCGATCGCGGCAATGCCTGACTGACAACCGCTAAGGTAACCACCACCGAACAGGTTGTAGTGGTTCAGGTAATGGTAGAGGTTGTAGACCTCCCGCTTGACGCCGTAAACCGGTGTGCGCGGGTAGTGCTCGTCGTAGGCCCGATAGAACGCCTCGCCGAAGCCGCCAAACATTTGCGTCATGGCGATATCCGCCTCACGGTCACCGCAGTAGACGGCCGGATCGATCAGCCAGGGGCCGTCAGTGCCGTAGAGCACGTTACCATTCCAGAGATCACCGTGGAGCAGGCTTGGATGCTCACAGTGAGCGTTCAGCCAATCAATCAGCGTACCCCCGTGCTCATCCAAAACCTTCTGGAAACGGTTCCTCTGACCCGTATCACGAATACGGGAGACCTGGTAACCGAGTCGATCCTGAACAAAAAACTCCCCCCAGTTGTCACTCCAGCGATTGGGTTGCGGTGACAGGCCAATGTAATTGTCCCGACCCCAGCCATAGGCGTTCTGACGCAATCCGTGCATTCTGGCCAGCCCTTCGCCCAGCACCGCGCGGGCCCGATCTGAGGCACCTGAAGACCGGATGGCGGTGATTTCGAGCTCGGTTTCATCCACCCGGTAAACGTTCGGGACTCTGATGCCAGTCACCCCAGCCTCATCAAGTGCGCTGGCGAGGCGCTCCAACCCCTCCGCCTCGCAAATCAGGGCATCGGCATAACCAGTCGAATTGTGTTTCAGATGGGTATTGGCCATCGGCTTCCGCGCTCCTTGAAGTTGGCCTGTCCGAACCGGTAGATTGAAATAAAGACTGACACGACAAAACTAGCGGGGGCAAACCATGGACACCAAACGCTTGCAACTTCTGGTATCCGGACGAGTACAGGGAGTTTACTACCGCGCCTCAACGGAGCAGATGGCATCCTCCCTTGGCCTCACGGGTTTCGCCCGCAACCTGCCCGATGGTCGGGTTGAGATTATCGCCGAAGGGCCGGAAGACCGGCTGGATCAACTGAAAACCTGGTGCGCGGAAGGGCCACCGGATGCCAGGGTGGACGCGGTCGATATTGCCCCGGAGCCCCCCACCGGCGAATTCAGGGATTTTAGTGTGCGCTAAGCGATGTGCCTGAGCCAGAAGGTCATTGGCTTGGCGGTTTCTTCCGGCTGGCCCACGTCTTTCCAGGTGTAGGTGGTAGCCAATGCCGGCACTTTCCGATAACCGCGGTTGTGCCAGAACTGGTCCAATGGCTGGTAGTCGGCCGGCCTGAGCGGATGGTCTTCGGGTCGCTCTACTGCGCAAAAACAACAGTGCGTGAAACGACCTTGCTCCCGGGCGTGACCCTCCCGGTGGTCGAAGAACGTCACCCCGATGCCCCGCCCCCGGTAATCCGGCAGGAGCACCGATTCACCAAAATAGAAAATCTTGTCCGGCTCATAACCCTGCTCGACAAACGGCATTTTGAACTCTTCCGTTTCGTGGTCCATCGGAATGCCGGTGGCGGCGCCAACAACCGAATCGCCATCCATCGCAAGGACAAACAGGCTTTCCGGCGAGCGGGCGTAGGTATCAAGATACTTGCGTTCATAGCCCATATCGCCGTCATACAGGTACGGAAACCTGCGAAATACTTCGATCCTGAGGCGTGCGACGTCGTCCAGGTATGGTTTAATCTGGTCACCACTGAGCCGGAGTATTGAAACCGCCATAAACTACCCCCTGTTGAAAGGTCGGAGCATGCAAAAAGACAAGCCGTTTTCCCAAGCCTGCGAGAACAATAAAGCGCCGATTCTGGAAAAACTTGCGGAGCTTTTCAAACAGCCTGGCACCATTCTGGAAATCGGCACAGGCACCGGCCAGCACGCAGTGCACTTTGCGAGCCACTTGCCGCATCTGGTTTGGCAACCCTCCGACCACCCCCAGAATGCCCAGCTGGCCCGGGCGTGGATTGACGACTCACATCTCACCAATATCAACTCGCCCATTGCCCTGAACGTGCTGGACGGAAACTGGGCCGATCTGCCGGCCATCGACGGCGCGTTTTCCGCCAATACGGCTCATATCATGGCTTGGGAAGAGGTGCAGGCAATGTTTCGCGGCATGGCGGAGGCCCTACCCAAGGGCGCGATCTTCTCCCTCTATGGGCCTTTCAGCTATGGCGGCCGGCATACCAGTGAGAGTAATGCGCGTTTTGATCTGTCGCTGAGGACACAGGCGCCGCATATGGGGATACGGGATATGGAGGATCTAAAGACGCTGGGAGAGGAAACCGGCCTGGCGCTTGAAGAGGATTTTGAGATGCCTGCCAATAATCGGTTGTTGGTTTGGCGGCGCGCTCGGTAAGGAAGCGCAATCGCAAAACTGGTCCGCCATTGCTCCCGTTCATTCCCGGGGTGCAACGACGGACCAGATTTCCTTAAGGCGGCTGGCTACAGCAGGTCAGAATTTACAGAAGACAGTATTTTTCCAACGGTATCGTAGGCATTCGAGGGCATCCAGTTACGATTCGAGCCCAGGTAACTTTCCGGATCAAGCTCGAGGAGTCCGATCAGCACCTCAGCAACGATCCTGGCGCCGACCGGCCCTAATCCCTCGCCCGGCTCAAAGTTGCCGGGAGACGATTCTCTGCCAACAACCTCCGCCTCTGCCAATATGTATAACCACAGGGGCGCCCCAGACGTCACCTCGCCGTTCGACATCGCGTTGATCCTTGCCATAACGGCGCCGACTTCAGCGTCCGTCCGACCCATTTCCCGAGCGATCGTATCACCCCCCGGAAGCCTGAAGCTGTTGCCCCTGAGCAGATTCCGTGTTGCCAGGGACTTTTCACCGCCATCCGGGACGAAAGGAAGCTCCAGAAGATCACCTGCCATTAATGTATCGAGTTTTTCAGCTCTCTGAACAACGCGATTTTCAGAGGTGAAAAACAGCTCGTGCCAATCAACCACGGCCCGGGTATCACCTACCGGAGAAAACCCTCTGCCGAGAATCTGTCCAAAGAACTCGAAAGCCGTATCACTCTTCTGGACCTGGATCTTCATCGGCACCATGGAATGGCCAAAACGATAGGCAGCAACAGCAAACTCAATCGGAATGAACGGTACGCTGCATTTGTAAAACCGGCGCCCCTGGCTCAACACATCATCCACGACCGCCTTACCGCACATGGAAACCAGAAAATCATTCACAACCACCCATTGGTAGTGCCAGATGACCTCTCGATGAGCTTCTTCAAAAAGCGCTTCATTCTTCAGGTCCTGGCCATCAGCAGCGGCCTCGGCACGGAGCTTGTCGCAGATGGCGTTGTGGAACTTGATGAAGCCTAACTGCATCTGGCTGATGATTCGGTTTTCATCGTTCCGGGGGTCGCCAATAATGGCGCTTCCTGTCGGAACTCTTAACAGGTCGTTTTTACGTCGGTCATCAGCACCGACTTCATCGGCACCCGTGAGCAATTTGGCGTTTTTGAACGGATCCGTTTGATGGTAAAGATAGGGCTGTGCTTCTGGACCGTTGCCGTAGATCGAGTCAAGATCCAGGGTCGGTGTGCGAACATTGGGAACTTCATTGGGATGATTCACTGACGCGAAGCTGGAACTGGTATCCAGCGTTATATCGTGATCAATAAACTGCCCAAAAATAACCATCCCGACAGGCACCGATGACGTCCGATCGCTCGTTCCGCCATTGTCCATCGGGCCACCGGCCTTGCCGATATTCTGCAAAACGGTTGGTGAAACGTAGGAATGCGCCAGATGAGGAAACATCCATCCAAAACGGTCTTCCCTGGAAGGCTGGTAATCGACCCTGCAATGCTCGGGCAGCCCGCTAAACTCTTGCATACCATGGTAATGACTCATTGTCTCTCCCTCGAAAATGATCAGATAAGGCCTGGAGACACCCTACTAGCCCCAATTGCTGTCCTTTGCATATTGACCAATCGGTAATTCAAGGTATCTGACAGCGAAACGGTAGCTCTTAAAATGGTTAGCATCAAGAACTAAAAGCGGGTGATGTTTCGGAGAGACTGGAGCTTTGGTCGGGGAACAAAAAAACCCCAGCATTGCTGCTGGGGTTTTGTATTGGCGGAGAGGGAGGGATTATTCGGGCCTACGGCCCTCACCCCTTCGGGGCCGTCGTCGCGTTGCTCCGACGTTCCTCAGCCTGCTTTCCAGGCCTCGGTCGAACCCGCGAGGGTTCTTTCTACCCTGCCAATCAGCCAATAAAAAACCCCAGCATTGCTGCTGGGGTTTTGTATTGGCGGAGAGGGAGGGATTCGAACCCTCGAAACGCTATTAACGTTTACACACTTTCCAGGCGTGCGCCTTCAGCCACTCGGCCACCTCTCCAATAAACTGTTTCAAATCAGCGATGTCGTCGCTCATTTGAGGGCGCAAACTTTAATGGTTTTACGGGCGGTTGGCAACTCCCTGGCAGAAAATCGTCGAAAAAATTCGTGCCTGGGCGTTTTTCGGCTTACCGGTTGAACAGATTCAGGACTATCGTTAACACAAGACTGACGTTAGTCACCCAGGTTATGTGGAGGCAAATACAATGCTGATGAAAGCCGAGCAATCGACACTGCTGCTCATTGATGTTCAGGAGAAGCTGATGCCAGCCATAAGCCACGGTGATGAGGTGGTGGACCGGTGTATCGTTCTGGCCACTATTGCCGGGCTTATGGAGGTTCCTGTGTTGGGCACCGAGCAGCTGCCGGACAAGCTTGGGCATAACGTTGAAGCGGTTCGAGAGTTGTGCGACCAGACCCTGGCCAAGCATCATTTTGATGCCTGCCCGGATGGGCTTGTCGACCAGTTGCCCGAGGGCCGACAGCATATTGTCATTGGTGGTTGCGAGACCCATGTGTGCATGATGCAGACCGCCTTGAGCCTGATTGATGCCGGCTACAAGGTATGGGTGGTGGCGGACGCTACCGGTTCCCGTAACGAATTTGATCGGGACGTAGCGCTGGATCGCCTGAGCGAAAGTGGTGCCCGGCTCGTAACGCTTGAGATGGTGGCGTTCGAGTGGATGCGCCACTGCAAGCATCCGCAGTTCCGGAATATCCAGGCCCTGATCAAATAGAGACATCCGCAGGGCGAGTACGCGCGTAAAACGTCGCTTCAGTCACAGGTGGTTTCGAGGTTCAAAATGCTCAACATGGACTTTTCCAAAAAGGTGGTCGTTCGCACCGCCGAGCAGGAGTGGGTTCCCAGCCCTGCTGGTGGGGTGCTGAGAAAGCCCCTGGCCAGAGAGGAAGCAGAGCGTGGCCATGCAACCAGCGTGGTCCAATACGAGCCCGGGGCGTCCTTCAAGCGACACGAGCACCCCCTGGGCGAAGAAATACTGGTTCTCGACGGCGTATTCTCCGACGAAACCGGCGACTACCCGGCTGGCACCTATTTGCGTAATCCGCCAGGCAGCGGGCACGCTCCGTTCAGCAAGGAAGGCTGCACTCTGCTGGTCAAACTTCATCAGTTCGATGAACGTGATCGGTCGACGGTGCGCATAGACACCCGTAATGCAGCCTGGCTTCCGGGTATCGGTGGCCTCGAGGTGATGCCACTGCATGAGTTCGAGCACGAACATGTGGCTCTGGTGAAGTGGCCTGCCAACGAGGTTTTTCAGCCTCACCGGCACTTCGGAGGTGAAGAGATTCTCGTGCTGTCCGGAGAATTCTGTGACGAGCATGGCCGCTACCCCGCCGGCACCTGGATTCGCAGCCCGCATTTGAGCCAGCACCACCCATTTGTTGACCAGGAAACGGTCATCTGGGTGAAAACCGGTCACCTACCGATCGAGGCGAAATAAAAAAGGGCCCCGAAGGGCCCTGAAGTGGCTAAGAGATCGCTGTGTGTTGCCAGTTGTGCCTGCTGAACGCGTCGTTGCTTGCGCCTTCAGATACCGGGCTGAAGAGTGTCTCTTCATCCGCGGGAACCGCAAACACGTGGTACGCCTCAGGGCCAAATGGATCCAGTGCCGTATCGAGGTACTCGAAGCTGTCGGGCACGGGTTCTCCCGAGAAAGCGACTCTGAACTGACGCTCAAGGGTTGGTGTGGTTACAGACAGTGGCTGCTCCACCCAAAGGTAAACGGCCTTGTGGGGCACGATGTATTCGCTGCGCACCACCCTGTAACCCTCTTTGAGCGTGAGCGTAGTCGGCTCTTTGCCCGGTTCCAGACGGAATTTGTGGATGGTTTTCATAGCTGCTGCTCCTCTTTGGGTTGCTGCCTTTCACAACTCAATAATGAACAGGAACAGGGTTCGATAAAATAAGCTTTTGTGAGCCTTTATCATCGATAAATTCGATGCAATCAGGCTTGCTGGTTTTCTGCGTGAGCTTCAACAATCGCACGAACGCCCTCATGGGCGGTTTTTCGGCCTCGGGTAATGGCAAATAGCTCATCCATGACGTCGTCGATTGAGGCAATTTGCTCAACCTCATATTGACGACAGACCTCCTTGCGGATTGATGTCGGCGCTGCAAAAACGCCATAGCCCTGGCTGCCGAACACTTTTATCAGGGCGCTATCGTCCACCCGGGCGACGAGCTTCATACGAACCCCTTTCAGGGAAAACCAGTTCATCAGTCGTTCGAAATATGGCGCATCGGTGGCGTTGGCCAGCAGCGGCTGACCATTGAGGGATTCCGGAAACCCCTTCTTCAGTTTTTTAGCCAGCGCCGGTGCTGCAAACAGACTCATGCTGGAGCCCGCCAGCGGGTGGACCGTGAGATTGCCCTCTTCCTGCAACTTCGGCATGCGGTCTGTCAGCACCAGGTCCAGTTCCTTGCGTTTCAGGCTCAGTACCAGATCTTCGGTACGGCCCGTCTGACACTCGAGCTGGATTGAGCGCTCGCCCGCCATGGCAGGCTGCAGCAAGTAGTAGGCAATCAATTTGTGTATCGAAGCAGAGACGCCGGCGCGCAGTGTCAGCGGACGCTCGGAGGGATCGAGCCGAAGGGTTTCGGCGAGTTCGCCAGTCAGGGCAAAGATGTCGTCAGCGTACCCCAGGATCAGACGCCCCAGGTCCGTCAGGATCAGCTTGCGCCTTTCCCTGACAAACAGTCGACCACCCACCGAGGCTTCAAAGGTGGCCAACTGGCCGCTCAGGGTCTGTGGTGCCAGTTCCAGGACTTCGCTGGCCCGGGCAATTGATCCTTCGCGGCTGATCACCCAGAAGTAATAGAGATGGCGGAGATTAAGCTGGTCCATTGCTCTGCCCTGTTCCCGGTTCAGGATGGCCGGGGGATCTTCAGAATCTCACCGAAGGTGACATATTCGCTTCCCCCGAGACGACCAATCGGGTCAATGGCAGCGCCATCGAAGGTCAGACGGTTCTTGTCATCGTATCGCGCTGCCTCATCCGATACCCATACCCGGGTAACTTTCCCGAACACGAGAGACTGTGGCGCGGCACCAATTTCCTTGATGTCATAAAGCTCACAGGCAAAGGCCACATGACAGTCCTTGAGCCGAGGCAAACCTGAACCCTCGAAATCCACCAGCTCCAGATCAAGGTTTTTCAGCTCGGATTCGCCATGGGGCAGAGTTCGTGAAGATTCAGTGACCGCTGCGGCGAGATCCCGGTGAGCGATATGAACAACAAAATGCTTCCTGGCCTCGATATTCACCCGGGTATCCTTGGACACACCTTCCGCCGGCTTTTTGCCAACCGAAATCATCAGCAGGGGTGGATTACTGGTGATGGGCGTAAAAAATGAAAACGGTGCCAGATTGAAGTCGCCATCCGGATTTTCACTCAGCACCCAGGCCACAGGCCGAGGGATAACCGTCTGGGTCAGGATGTGGTAGGCGTCCTTCGGATCCATACCCTCGAAATCTATAAGCATCATTCTCTCCCGTTAACTGCAGCTTCGGGCGCTCGCTCCCGCAACAGCCACAGCGTCATCAATAACCCGTGAATTATGAGGAAAGGCACTGCAACCATGACCAGCCCGCCCCAGCCGAGCCAGCTCAGAATGGCGCCAGCAGACAGCGCAGCGGTGGCCTGGGAACCGAAAACCATCATGTCGTTCAGCCCCTGCACCCGGAAACGCTCCGCATCCCGATAGCCCCGGGGCAACAGCGTTGTGCCGCCAACAAACAGGAAGTTCCAGCCAACACCCAGTAATAGCAGTGCTGAAAGATAGTGATGAAAACTCACGCCACTGGCCGCCAGGGCAATGCAACCCAAATACGCCAGTAGTCCCGCTGCCATCATCAGGGGAATGCCCACAACGCGGGTCAGCCAACCGCTGATCAGCGACGGCAGGTACATGGCCATGATATGCAGCTGGATCACGCGTTTGGCATCGTCGAGGTCATGCCCGGCCATCTCGGTCATACTCAGCGGCGTTGCCGTCATTATGAAACTCATTACCGCATAGCCAATGGCGGCCGCACTGATGGCAGCCCAGACCAACGGGTTGGTGAGAATTTCCCGCATGGGACGCCCACCGCCTGGCTGTGATTCCTGAACCCGCTCAGCGCCCGCCCGATAACCAGCACCCAGAATCAGCAGGGCTGCGCCCTGCACTACCGCCAGGCCGACCCAGCTAACCAGGAACGGATATTGCTCCGCTGCACCGCTTCCCAAACCGGCCACTTCCGGCCCGAGCCAGGCCGCCACCAGACCACCCAGAAGCACACGAGCAGCCGCGGAGCCAGCCATACCCGGCGCCACGGATTCCATTGCAGCAAACCGATACTGATGAACCACCGCCAGACCCGTACCGCCCACAACCGCTGCCAGGCACAGCAGCGAAAACAGGCCAGACCAGGACGCAAGCGCTCCAAGAAGACCGGCCACAATGCCCATGATCGCGCCCATCAGCATCACACGCTTGCGCCCGATGCGTTCCATCAACCAAGTTGCCGGCTTTATGGCCAGCACTGTGCCGACCACCACCAGACCCACGGGAAGCGTTGCGTATTCAGGCGCCGGAGCGAGCATTCGGCCCTGAATACTGCCGATAAAAACAATGAAGGGCGCTGTGCACATGGCCAGCGCCTGGGCGGCAACCAGGACCCAGACATTGAGGGGCATGGGTTACTTTTTCCTGTAGATGATTCCGGGATGGCACTGCACCATCTCGTAGAGGTGGGGCAAGCCGTTCAGAGACTCGGAGGCACCCAGAACCAGATAACCGCCGGGATTCAGGGTGGCGTGCATGCGGGTAAGAATGTCCTTTTTCAGATCCGCGGAGAAATAGATCAGAACATTCCGGCACATCACGATATCGAACTTGCCGAGCATGTAACGCTCCAGCAGGTTCAATTCCTTGAATTCCACCATGCTCTTGATCTGCGGCTTGATCTGCCAGCCACCATTGAGGGACGGGGTGAAGAACTGCTTTTGTCGCTCTGGTGACAAGCCCCGGCCAATGGCGATCATCTCGTACTCGCCCTTGCGGGCTACTTCAAGAACGCTTTTGGAAATATCCGTGGCGGTGATTTTCACATCACGGAGCTTCCCGGGCCTCGCCCGCCGGAACTCCTCCACGATCATGGCAATGGAGTACGGCTCCTGGCCGGTTGAGCAGGCCGCCGACCAGATCCGGAGAGGCTGGCCCGAACTGCGCTCAGCAAATTCAGGAAGCAGCTTTTCCTGAAGTATCCGGAAAGGGTGATTGTCACGGAACCACAGTGTCTCATTGGTTGTCATCGCATCGATGACGACTTCCTTGAGGCCGCCCCGTCCGGGACGCTTGAGGCGCTCAAGGAGCTCACCCAGGGTGTTCAGGCTGTTCTCTTCAAGAATCCTGCGCAACCGGCTTTTTACCAGGTACTGTTTGTTCTCGCCCAGTAAAATCCCACAGGCATCCTGCAGGAACGATTTGAAGGCTTCATATTCCTGTGGCGTTATTTCCGCTTTCATTGGGTCTCTGTTCTGAGTGAATCTTTGAGCGGCTCCATCAACCCTGGTCGATGATTTCCATCACCCGCTCTGCCAGCTCGTCCGGACTGAACTTTGCCATAAAGTCGTCGGCCCCCACCTTCTTCACCATGGCCTGGTTGAACACACCACTGAGTGAGGTGTGGAGCATAACAAACATTTCTGCCAGGGCCGGGTCACCTTTCACCTTGGTTACCAGGGTATAACCATCCATTTCCGGCATCTCGACATCGGAGATGATCAATGAGAAGTGGTCCCGTGCCTTCGACCCGTCAGAAGTCACCTCCTTCAGGTATTCGAATGCCTGCTTTCCGTCGTTCTTTGTTACGACCTCCATCCCTATGGCGGTCAGACAACGTTCAATCTGACGACGGGCAACCGAGGAATCATCCACCACCAGCACCGGAAGATGGCCCGGTACCCGCTCTGCGCTCTTGCTCAGAACGGCCTCGGTGACATCCTCCCCGAGCGGAGAAACTTCTGCAAGAATCTTCTCTACATCTATGATTTCGACCAGCTTATCATCAATTTTGGTGACGGCGGTAAGGTACACATCCCGGCCTGCACCCTTCGGGGGAGGCAGGATGTCCTCCCAGTTCATGTTCATGATCCGGTCGACGCCGGTTACCAGGAAACCCTGTGTTTTCCGGTTGTACTCGGTAATGATGACAAAGCTGGTAGCCAGTTCCTCCTGGGGAATACCGGGCAAACCAATGGCCATACTCAGATCAATAATGGGGATGGTCTCGCCGCGACTGTGGGCGACGCCACGGACAACCGGTCGACTGTTTGGCAGTGATGAAAGTTTTGGACACTGCAGGACCTCTTTAACCTTGAAGACGTTGATCCCATAGATCTGTCGCCCCCTGAGACGGAAAAGAAGGAGCTCAAGGCGATTCTGCCCCACCAACTGGGTTCGCTGGTTAACACTGTCCAATACTCCTGCCATTTTGATTCTCCTGGCCTGCCGGAATTACAACGGCATATATCTTGCTGGTCACTGAATAATAGCGTGATCGACGGAAACCCGTCATATCAGCGGCGGATTAGCCAATGTAACGGCCACTTTCTCCGAATCCTTAGCCTGATTCGGGCTTTTCTGCCCTGTTGTTGACAGCATAGGACAAACTGATACGTATGCGCATCACCAATTTCGCCCTACTACTGCTAATGTCTGGCTTGAGCGGCCCGCTCCTGGCTGCGACCACCGCTGAGCAGATTCGCAATGCGACCCTGGAATTTCTCGACAATTTTGCCTCTGAACAGGCCGAAGAAGGCTACACCGTTTCCTTCGAGCCTGGCTCGATCGACAACCGGCTTGCCCTCGCCGAATGCGAGCAGCCTCTGAGTGTCGAATTCAGCGGAGATCCCTGGAAAAGCACCAGTCCTTCGATGCTGGTGGCCTGCGAAGGAACACGCCCCTGGCGGATGTTTGTGACTGCGTCCGTTTCTATTCACGGGCCGGCCCTGGTGGCGGCTCGACCGCTCACGCGGGGAGAACGAATTACCGGTGACCTGCTGAGCCGCCAGTCCGTTGAAGTCAACGCGTCCAGACGCGGCGTTATTACCGCCGCCGACCAGGCCATAGGCATGGAAGTGCGGCGGGGGATCAATGCGGGCTCGCTGATCACCCCGGACATGCTCTCTGCTCCGAATGCGGTAGAACGGGGTGACCATGTTATCATCACCGCCAAAACAGGCGGATTTTCAGTACGTTCCCGGGGCAAGGCGCTGGCTAGCGCAAGCGTTGGCGAGCAGGTTCTGGTAGAGAATCTGCGTTCGTCCCGCACAATAAGGGCCAACGTTGTTGCGCCAGGCCACGTCGAAATTCCGATGTAGGACAGGGTCGGCAGAAGCTTGCCGGAGCGGCAAACCTCTGCCACAAACCCGGTAGTAAAAACAGACGAAAAAACTACTGAAAAGTACTAAAGGTTTTCGCGGCGCCGCCGTTAAGAAGACATAAACTCGAGTAAGCGCCGCACTTCGTGGCGCGACAGGCAAGCAGGTACAGATATGTCAGTTGACTTAAATGGAATTGGCCCCGGCCAGGTCAACACCCAGAGAACCACGGCCGACAAGAGCTCCGGCACCCAGAATACACAGCCGGCGACCAACGAACAGGCGAAAACCCAGGCCCAGGGCGCCCGGGGTGAGAACGTCAGCCTGAGCAATCAGGCCAAGAATCTCAAACAGCTTGAACAGAAGCTGGGCGATTATCCGGAAATGGATGATGATCGCATTGAGCAGATCCGCTCCGCCCTGGAGAATGGCACTTACAAGATTGACGCTGAGAAACTGGCCCAGAAAATGCTTGAGATGGATGAAAGCATTTTCGGGTGAGTAAATCATGGCCGCAATTGATGATCTGAAGACTCTTCTTTCCCAGGATATCAGTCAGCTGGAAACACTGGCTGATATTCTCGAAAGGGAAAGGACCTGCCTTGCAAGTTCCGACCTCCGCCAACTGGAAGCTCTGACCAAAGAGAAGAACGAGCTACTGGGCGCCGTTCGCGAGCGCGCCAAACAGAAAATCCGGACACTGGTTCAGATGGGGTATCGCCCCGAAAGCGGTGAGCCTTCCCGGTTTATCCGCAGCGCCGGTTTCTCGGAGCTCTTCCAGCTCTGGCAGGAAGCGGACCAGAAACTTCGAGCCTGTCAGACGCTGAACCAGACCAACGGTCGGGTGATTAGCCACCTGCAGAAACGCCTGTCCAGGCTTACCGACATTTTCCGAGGTGCCACGGGTCAGCAGAAGCTCTACGGCGCCCAGGGGCAGCAGACCACAGTATCCAGCAGCACGGTACTCGCCAGCGCCTGACGATGGCCCTGGCGAGCCATGCAGGCAGAATTATCAGGTATAGTCATCGGGTATAGATGGTCATCTGGGAGTCCGGATGGAAACGGATGTCATGGATACTCACGTTACCCATTGAAGCACCCTGGCTGCCGCTGACCCGGATATTGTCCATCCGGATTTCCTCGATACGCTCCGGGAACGCCAGCATCAAAGCCCCATCTTCCCTGACCCGGTACCTGGGCTCCCCCTCGCGGTAGTGCACGCCAGAAATGCTCAGGTCTGAATCAATAAAGTTCAGAACCGGTACGAAGATGTTGGCGGTAAGCTTCAGGCCCTCGATGACATCCGCCGATCCGTCTCCAGTCGGATTCTCCGCCATACTGCTGACAACGCCGATACGCTCCAGCAGCGTCGGATCCCCCTGGCCGGAAATTGTCGCCAGTTCACTTTCACTCAGTGGGGCCAGATTTCCCCTCTCATAAAGCTCTCCTGCTTCAAGCGCCGATTGTGACGCTTCAGCCGAATTGCTCGCCGCAAAGGTAACCAGGGGCTGAAATGGCAGCGTCACCATCGTGACCAGGGCTGCTGCATTACGATAACGGGATTGGTGCTTGAGGACCCGGTAGAGTTCCTTTTCGCTGATCCAGCCAGCCTGGATGAACACCTCACCAAGGCGCTGCCCGGTTTCACGCTGAAGTCTCAGCCCCTCATCCAGCTGCCCTTCGGACAGATAGCCGCGATTGATAAGCAGTCGCCCGAGGCGTGATTTCTCTTCAAATCCCTGACGGATTCTCACCCAGTGTCTCCTTTTGAATAGTGAAAACCGTACAACCCGGCCCGGCCAATGTTATCCATGACTTCCGATACCCGGAAGGTTAGACGATCACGACACAATGTGCGTGGATACAGTCACCGTTTTACCATCACCTTCTGGTAAGATCTGGCACCTGGTAACAGAATTCGCTGAATTGTCGCAGGAAAAACACCTGCGAATAACACAGAGAGCGGTTGCAAATGATAAACAAGGTAAAACCCCTGAAAACTGTGACTCCCGTACTGCTTATGGCCCTCACCTTGCTGATGCCGGCCTCCACGGCAATGGCCCAGAGCAACGACCAGTCCGCCAGCGAACCCCTGCCAATGGTTCGCATGGTGACCAGCGAGGGCGCCATTGAACTTCAGCTACGACCGGATGTCGCCCCGGACACGGTTGCCAATTTCCTGCAATATGCCCGGGACGGTTTTTTCGACGGCACCATCTTTCACCGTGTCATTCCCGGATTCATGATCCAGGGCGGTGGCTTCACCGAGGACCTCTCCCGGAAATCGACCCGGGCGCCCATCCGCAATGAAGCGACAAAAACACTGCCAAACCTCCGTGGAACCATAGCTATGGCACGGACGAGTGCACCGGACTCGGCAACGTCCCAGTTCTTTATCAACCTTTCTGATAATGGGTTCCTGGATGCCGGCGTGCGCGGCCCGGGCTATGCGGTTTTCGGCAAGGTTACCCAGGGCATGGGCGTTGTCGACGCCATCGCCCGCAAGCAGACCACCCGCAAACAGGGCATGGCTGACGTGCCGGTTGAACCTGTGACCATCGAAACCGTCACCGTGGTTGAATCCGAAGGCTGACAACGTGACTCGGCCACCACTGCCCCCGGCGATCGAGCCCGCTGAACTTGTCTGGCACGATGGGGTCCCGGAATCGAAGCGGTTTGGCGATGTCTACTTCAGCCGTGACAATGGCCTGGAGGAAACTCGCCACGTGTTTCTGCAGCACAATCAGTTACCGGAGCGTTTCTCGCAGATTCCCGAGGGCGTGAGTTTCGTTATTGCCGAAAACGGCTTCGGGACCGGACTGAACTTTCTGGCAGCCTGGCAGGCCTGGCAGAGCAGCGCGCCAGCCCATACAGCTACCCTGCACTTTGTCTCCGTCGAGCGTTTCCCGCTGACCCGGGAAGACCTTACCCGAGCCCTGGCTTTGTGGCCGGAACTGAAGACACTGGCTGACGAATTGCTGCTGCATTACCCGCCACTGGTGCGAGGCGTTCACAGACTGGTCCTGGCCGGTGGACGGGTTCGACTGACGCTGTTCTTCGGCGACATCAATGACGCCTGGCAATCCCTCGATTTTCACGCCGACGCCTGGTTTTTGGACGGTTTTGCCCCCGCCCGCAATCCGGACATGTGGCTGGAAAACACCATCTGCCAGGTCCGCGCCCACAGCAAGCCGGGAACCACCCTGGCGACTTTCACTTCGGTTGGCCGGATCCGTCGGGCCTTGGTGGAGGCCGGATTCCGTATGGAAAAAACCTCCGGATACGGCCGCAAACGGGAAATGCTGAAAGGCATTCTGGAGGCGGAGCGCCCAGTTCAGCCGGAGCGTACCGGAACCATTGCCATCCTGGGTGCGGGCATTGCAGGCTGCTCCCTGGCTCGCAACCTCGCGGAGCGGGGCCAACCGGTGACACTGGTCGATACTGATGGACCGGGAGCCGGAGCTTCCGGAAATGCCCAGGGTGCTCTGTATGTGAAGCTTGGGGTGGAGTTCAACGACCAGACCGAACTGGCCCTCACATGTCTGACCTTTGCCCAGCGTTTTTACGGCAACTGGCGCGGACAGTACTGGCATCCGACCGGGCTGCTGCAGCTGGCTCACAGCCCGCAGGAAGAAGACCGACAGGCAAGATTCCTCCAGCGCAACGATTATCCCCGGGACATTTTCTGTCCCGTGAACCAGGAGCAGGCCAGCGCGCTTGCAGGCGTGCCCACGGAATCTGGCGGGCTCTGGTTTCCCCGCAGTGGTTGGCTAGAACCGGGAAACCTGTGCAAAGCCCTGGCACACCACCCGCTGATATCCACTGCGTTCGGAGTTGAGGTTAGCCGGCTGTTGCCTTGCAACGGACAGTGGCACATCTCCATGGCAGAAGGATCACCCATCGTGGCTGACCGGGTGATCATCTGCTCAGGTCATCTGAGCCCGGACCTTATCCCGGCTAAGGGCCGCTTCCGGCTGAAGGCCATACGTGGCCAGGTTACACACCTTCCCGCATCGGCCATCATGAGCCCGAAGGCCGTTATCTGTGGCAATCGGTACATGAACCCGAGTCTCGGAGATTTCGCCGTAACTGGTGCCACCTTTGACTTGCACGACAATAACCCGTTGCCCGCCACCGGAAGCCATGAAGAAAATATCCGCGAAGTCGGCTCAATGCTGCCGTCGCTGTTTTCTTCCAATAGCGACAAGCCAAGGGGCAAGGATCTGGAAGGCCGGGTCGCCTTTCGCTGCACGACTCATGACTATCAGCCCGCTGCAGGCCCGGTATTTGACGGCGAAGGCGCTTGTCTGGATGACCTCTACCTGTTTACCGGCCTTGGCAGCAAAGGCCTGAGCTACGCTCCGCTACTGGCCGAATATCTAGCCGACCAACTAACCGGGCAGCCTGTTTGTCTTCCGGCGAACCTCGTCAAACGTCTGGAAACCCGACGCCTGTACAAGACCGATATGGCGGTTTCGTAATAAACTCCCTCTGAAGTTCCCGGTCAGACTGCCGATAACCTGTGAAACGGTGGCATAGTCACGGAGAAAGCCCATGTCCATTTTTGTCAGCGAACCCGGCCGCCCGGTCGGAACAAGGCTACCGGAGACATTCCGGGCAAGGCCCGTGGGTGACGTCACCGAACTGGCAGAAACCCAGGCGATCAATCCGGGCAGGAGTGAGGCAACCGACGCCGAGTTTCAGCAGGCAGCCAATGCCGGGCGCTATAAAGCACTGGAGGAATACGGTGCAGCAGCAGCCGGCGAGCGCCGTGAAGACCGCCCTTACCTGCCCGTGTCCAGTATTTCGTCGCCGGCACTGTACTCCGTACCTGCTTCAGCAACCATTTCCGAAGCCCTGTCAGTGATGGATGAGCATCAGGTTCATCACCTGGTGATCATGGCGGAAGACAACGTGGCCGGCCTTGTCGATCTTCGCTGGCTCCTTGGCTGGCTTCACGAACATGAGGCCGATGCCATGAGCCAGAGCCTGGTTCACATTGAGCTTCCCGCCTTCCTGACGGCGTCTCCGGAGACCGATGCCCACCAACTGGCAAGGCTTATGCTCGCCCACCAGCTGAACGCCGCTTTGGTGGTAGACGCCAGGGGCGCAGCCGCGGGCATCGTAACCAGCACGGACTACCTGAGGCTCTACGCCAGCGCCGGCCGCCATGAGGGGACGGTTTAGCTTCTGCGGGTTAGTTCAAGGGCGTCAGCAGTTGCCCCTCGGGGCTGAACAGAAGCACGTACCAGTTGCCGCCCGTTCTGCTTAACGCCACAATCTCGTCATCCCGGTAATTCTCCAGATCAAGGATTTCGGAGTTGTCCACGGCGAGCTGATAGCGCCAGTCATTCCTGAACCCGGATTCTTCATCCTCCGTCTCCACCTCCGGAACCAGCGATACCCGGGCAACAATGCCCTGCTCCAGGCCGGAAACAAGATCTTCACTCGCAAAGTCCCCGTTTGTTTTACCCGAAACAACAATGTCACCGTCAAAGGCAGTCAATCCCTGAAGCGTTTCATCGGCCTGATCGTTGTCATCATTCAGGGAGAACGCTCGACTAACGATGCCCGAGGAGGAATAACCCAGCAGGAAGCCAGCGGTGCTGGGAAGCGACTCCCGCTCCAGTTCAGGATCCTCTTCGTCCTGCTCCAGCACCGAGTACAGCCCATCACTGGCGCCGATCAGCCAGAGCGTGCTGCCCTGAAACAGACCACCGGAAACCGGTTCATCTCCGGCCGTGCCCACCTGGTTGACACTGAGCTCGCTGGCCGCACTGGACGCGTTGAAGAAGAAGGCGTCAATGCCACCTATGACAGGAGCCCCTTCCACAGAGCCCGCAGCGGAACCAAACAACCCCGGGCTGATGGATTGCGTAGTGCCCCCAGCGACACTGTCATCGGCAGCCGAGCCAGCCTGGCGGGTCCAGGCCACAGCGGGCTGCTGGGTATTGCCGTCGAGCTCGGTATCAATGCGCTGAAGGAAGCTGTCGATACCACCCGATGCCTGCTGCTGATCAAAAACGCCATCGGTCTCGCCTGCCAACACCACATAGCCGGTGTCCCGGTTGATTCCGGCCCAGCGCACCTGATCGTCGGCCTCAGTGCCCGTCCGGATGGCCCAGGTTTGAATGTACTCGCCCCCGTTGGCGGCTGAATCAAACCAGTACAGAGATGTTACGACATCCTGGCCACCAAGTGCGGTTGTACCCTCAACCGCCTGGTCAGTGCTGTATGCAACAACAAACTCGAATCGGTCTACCTTGGTCCCGCCCTGGGTCACCTTACGCTGCACAACGGTGATGACCGGATCTGGCGCGATCAGGCTGTCACCGGCGGAGGATATGGCCACCTGCTGAAGCTGCACACCACGTTGATCGAAGATCCGCACCAGCACCCTGTCGTTATCCTGGCTGTCGTAGCCTGCAACAAACAGCCTGCCGTCGTGACCCACGGCAATGTCCGTGGCAACGAAACCATCACCATTATTCAGCACCAGGGGCGATGTCAGCTCGTTAAGGCTGACCCGGATCAGGTTGTCAGATTCAGCCCGGGCGTAGTCCTCGCGGCCGGCCTGGAAGTTCTCATTAATGCCCAGCAATATGAATCGGTCACTGAAGGCCGGATTGGCGTAACTGCCCGCGGGTACCCGGATCCGGAAAGGCACTTCATTGGTCCCCTCAGGGAAGACCAGTTCGTCGTTCTCAACCCAGTTACCCTCTTCCAGCCGCTCGATAACAAACTCTGAATCAAGCCGCGCCGTGGAGTCTTCGGTATGGCTGAGTTTGGCAAAGATATCCCGGTCTCTGTCGCCGGAGAGCCTGGCAACGTACTCGCGCACATCGCCGACATTCAGGGTGTCCCTGCCCCCACCTTTTACAGTTTCCAGGGACAGAACGGGCTCGTTATCCTGAATGGAAAGATTGGTTACCACGCCACCGTTTCCGCTTCCGAGACCCGCCAGACCGGAACGCACTTCAGTCAGTGCCAGCCTGAGGGATTCAACGGGCTCCGGGAAACTGTCCTCAACCACCTCAAGTGGCAGGTAGCATTCGGTAATACCGGGTTCAAGCGTGATTACCCCACGGGTGTAGAAGCCCTGCTCATCAAGCTCATACTCGATATAGTCGAGTTCGCTCTCGCCGGTCTCATCCTGCGGCATCGAACTGTTGCTGCCCAATCCAACGATGTCCTTGCCGAGAATGGCATCACCTGCGTTGGAGGCACTGTGGTCACAATTCTGGTGCGGAGGCGAGAATCCGACGTCGCAACTGGACGCGTCGTAATCAGACAGAAGCTCGAAGGCCACTGCCACTCGGGTTACGGAGGGTTGATCCAGGACAACCTTGACGTAAACGCGGCGCGTCGGAAGTGTCAGATCCCTGGTGCCGGACACCGAGCCGTCTTCGTTGTACAGGTTAACGGTAAAGCTGTGCTCACCCTCGGTTTCCAGATCCGGCAAGGCGCACTGTTCACGGTTGCTTACAGGTATTTCAGGACTCTCCCCCTCCGTGAAAGGTTCGGCATCCAGAGACATAACGTTGTATTTTACATCGATATCGAACGGCTGAGCGCCGGCCATGCGGCCGTCGGTTGTTACCAGGTTGATGCCTTCGGTCTTTCCCAGATCGGCTTCGCCTCTGCTACCGCCCGTAAGACCGGGAACACCGCGCATAATGATGCCCTGGCGGGCCTTGTTGCTGGTGTCCTCAAGCGCCAGCCAGGACGGCGCATTGGTGAGGGAGTAGTCAAGGATATCTTCGCCACCGTAGGCCCCGAAGTTGTAGGAGTACTCAACGCCGAGATAAGCAAACACTGGGGGTACGCCGAGAATGGTGGGCTGATCGGGATCTTTTTCCGTCTTGCAGCCAGACAGTCCAAACGAAAGCAGGACCAGAACGACAAGTTGGCGAACGGGATGAATGCGGGAGTAAAAATCGGCGCCCATGAAAAAAATCCGTTTCTATCGTTGTTGTTATGGCAGCGACCGTCCGGATGAAGCAGAAAACACCGGACGGTTTACACACCGTTACAGAACAACGCCATGGTAGCCAATTTGATACGCAGGGGATCTGCGCGAGTTCTCAGATTCGATTAGCCCGCGTCCAGGCCATGCTCTTCCAGCAAAGCGACAAGGCCTGCCTCATCCAGAACAGGCACCTCCAGCTGTTCCGCCTTGGCAAGCTTGGAACCGGCGGCCTCGCCGGCTACCACGCAGGCGGTCTTTTTGGAGACGCTTCCGGCCACCTTGGCCCCCAGGGCTTCCAGCATCTCTTTGGCTTCATCTCTGGTCATTCCGGAGAGTGTGCCAGTCAGCACCCAGGTCTGGCCTTTAAGGGGCTTGTCGCCTTTCTGGATCTGCTCTTCCTGCCATTCCACGCCGGCTTCGCGCAGGGCTTCGAGGGTTTCCCGGTTATGGGTCTGTTCGAAAAAGCTCCGGATATGGCCAGCAACAATGGGCCCCACATCGGGAACTGTCTGAAGGCTCTCCTCATCGGCTGCGGCAATGGCCTCCAGGGTCCCGAAGTGCCCAGCCAAAGCCTTGGCAGTGGCCTCTCCCACCTCTCGAATGCCGAGGGCGTACAGGAAGCGCCATAGCACCGGTTTTCTGGCCCGATCAATGGCAGCAACCAGATTGGCGGCCGACTTTTCCCCCATCCGCTCAAGTTTGACCAGATCGTCGGTTGTCAGGCGATACAGGTCGGCGACGGTTTCCACCATCCCCTGATCCACCATGATGTCGATCCACTTGTCGCCCAGGCCTTCAATGTCGAGGGCTTTCCGGGAAGCATAGTGGCGAATGGCTTCCTTTCTCTGTGCGGGGCAGAACAGGCCGCCGGAGCAGCGGGCAACCGCTTCCCCTTCGATCTGGACAACATCCGAATCACACACCGGGCACTGTGAGGGTAGCTCCACTTCTTTCGCGCCTGGCGGACGTTTATCCCTTACTACCTTGACCACCTGCGGTATCACGTCACCGGCGCGGCGGATAAAGACGGTATCGCCAATATGAACATCCAGGCGGCGGATTTCGTCCATGTTGTGAAGGGTGGCGTTGCTAACGGTCACGCCGCCGACAAACACAGGTTTGAGCCGGGCCACCGGGGTAACGGCACCGGTTCGACCAACCTGGAACTCCACGTCCTCTATTACGGTGAGCTCTTCCTGTGCCGGAAACTTGTGCGCAATCGCCCAGCGCGGCGCCCTGGAGACAAAACCCAGGGCACTCTGCTGGTCAAGACGGTTCACCTTGAACACGATGCCGTCAATCTCGTAAGGCAGAGTGTCCCGTTTTGCCATTAACTCGCTATAGGCCTCCAGGCATTCCTCGACCCCTTTCGCCTTGCGCATCTCCGGATTGATCCGGAAACCCCAGCTTTTAACTCGCTGGAGGCCATCCCACTGAGTGTCTGGCAACAGGCTTTCATCAGTTACCGCCACGCTGTAGGCGCACATTTCCAGGGGGCGCCTGGCCGTTACCGTGGACTTTTTCTGCCTGAGACTTCCGGCTGCTGCGTTTCGGGGATTAACGAAGGTTTTCTCTCCACGCTCTGCCAGTCGTCGGTTCAGTTGTTCGAAACCGTCCTTGGGCATGTAGACTTCACCACGGACTTCCACCAACTCCGGCACATCGTCTCCGCGAAGCTTCAGTGGTACCGACGGGATCGTCCTTATATTGGCGGTGATGTCCTCCCCGGAATAGCCATCCCCCCGGGTAGCGGCGGTGGTCAAGGCGCCCTTCTCGTAATGCAGACTGACCGCCAGCCCGTCCAGCTTGGGCTCGCAGACGTATTCCACGTCTTCGCTAATACCGAGCCGATCTTTTACCCGACGGTCAAAGTCACGCAGTTCGTCTTCACTGAAGGCATTGTCCAGCGACAGCATCGGCAGCCGGTGAACCACCTCCTCAAAACTGGTTTCCACGGCACTGCCAACACGCCGGGTCGGTGAATTATCTGAAGCCAGCTCTGGATAATCGGTTTCAAGGGTCTGTAATTCCCGGAACAGCCTGTCGTATTCCGCGTCGGGAATACGGGGGTCATCCAGCACGTAATACCGGTAGTTGTGGTCATCAATAACCGAACGGAGTTCTTCTACACGCTGGATAACGTCGGGCGTGGCTTTGCTCATGGACTGGCACTCTCGTCTCTCAAAAAAATGCCCGGAACAAACCGGGCATCTGGCCGTCTTTTACCGCCTGGTTTCAGACTCTCTGGGAGCGCTGCTTACGCTCAAACTCCCGGATTCTCTGGCGACAATGCTCGATCGTTTGAGGGGTCATCACGCTGCGGCGCTCATCCTTCAGCTCGCCGCCGAGGTTGCGAACCACTGCCTGGGCGGTTTCGAGCATGAAGTCAAACGCCTGCAGCGCATTGGTGGGCCCTGGCATACTCATGAAAAAGCTGATCCCGGGCGTTGTCAGGGCCGGCATATCCCCCGGCTTGAAAGTACCGGGTTCCACGGCGTTGGCAACACTGAACTGGACGGGGCTGGTGGTGTCGGATTCTTCATGACGATGGTAAATATCCATGTCTCCGTGCTCCAGACCGCAGGCTTCGAACAACTTCTTGAGAGCCGGTCCCTTGAAATCCTCGCCGCTCTTCGCCAACACGTTGATCACAATAACTTCGCGGGCCTCAGGGCGATTCGCGCCTGCCAGAGGTTGACCTTTAGCCGGTCTGGAGGGCTCCCGCCGGGCGGTGTCCTCTTCCACTTCGGTCGTGACCGTGGGCGGAACTGCTTCCACCTCGTCTTCAATGGCGCCCCAGCCTGAATCGAGCTCGGTTTCATCAGGCTCCTGACTGGACAGTCCGAAATCGGGCTCTGACTCCACGGACTCTTCATAGCGCTCGGCCCCTGGCTCGGATTCCGGTTGCGGCTCCGGCTCTTGCGACTCTGGCTTTTCCGATTTCGCAGCGGCCGTCACCGGACGGGTCGGCTTGGGTTTCGGAGACCCGAACCGGCTGGTTTTTTCACGCTTTACATAGCCGCGCTCTTCGAGGGTATCGCGGGAAATGGTCCGTGCGCCGCCATTGGGCAACTCGGGGTTGTACTCGTCATCAAGTGGCGAATCCTCGAGCTCATCGGCGCCCATACCGGATGAAATCGCCATGGATTCCTTCCGGGCACGCCGCATTCGGCGCACACCATCAATGACAATGCCGATAATGACCAGGGTACCGATGGCAATTAACCATTCCCTAAGTGACATAGTGCTGCTGTCCTGTTTGCAGATCCCGTAACGTTGCTACTCTAAGAAAAGCCCGTAGTGAATACAACGCACACCCGGGCCAGATGGCGTTTTTGTCATGGTTGCCCGATTTCTGAGCAGCCTCAGGCCTCCGCCAGCGCCGCGGCCTCGTCCACATCCACCGATACCAGTCGCGAACAACCCGGTTCATGCATGGTCACCCCCATCAGTTGATCCGCCATCTCCATGGCAATCTTGTTATGGGTAATGTAGATGAACTGAACCTGTTTCGACATTTCCTTGACCATGTTGGCATAGCGCCCCACGTTAGCGTCGTCCAGCGGCGCATCCACCTCATCCAGCATACAGAAGGGTGCCGGGTTCAGCTGGAAAATCGAAAATACCAGGGCGATAGCCGTAAGCGCCTTCTCGCCGCCTGACAACAGGTGGATGGTGCTGTTCTTCTTGCCGGGCGGCCTGGCCATGATCGCAACGCCGGTTTCCAGAAGATCCTCGCCGGTCAGTTCCAGATAGGCGTTACCGCCCCCGAAGACCTTCGGGAACAGTGCCTGCAGACCGCCGTTCACCTGGTCAAAGGTTTCCTTGAAGCGTTGCCGGGTTTCCCGGTCTATCTTCCGTATGGCGTTGTCCAGTGTTTCCAGGGCTTCCATCAGATCTTCGTGCTGGGAATCCAGGTAGGTTTTCCGCTCACTCTGAACCTGGTATTCCTCAATAGCCGCCAAGTTGATCGCACCGAGCCGCTGTATGCGATTACCGATACGCTCAAGCTCGTCCGCCCAGTCTTTCTCGTTCGCACCTTCAGGCAGCTGGGAAAGAATATCCTGCAGCTTGACGTCCAGCTCCTTGAGCTGCTCGATGTGGTTGCCCGAGCGGATCTCCAGGGCCTGGGATTCCATTTTAAGTTTTTCGAGCCGGGACCGGACTTCCTGAATGCGATGATCGGTGCCACTTCTGCCCTGTTCCTTTTCGCGGACCTCCCGGTCGATTTCTTCCAGGGAATCGCGGGCTGCCCCGAGTTTTTCCTCTTCGGCCAGTCGACGGTCCAGCAGCCCTTCAAGCTGCATCTGAAGATCTTCAATGGGTTCCTCGGCGCTTTCCCGGGACTCCCTCAGAATCTCCAGACGCTCATCAATGCGTTCCTTCTGAAGCTGCATCCGGTCGATGGTCTGCCTGAGGCCGTCACGCTGACTGTGAAGAGTCTGGAGCTGAAGCTGCAACTGATGTGCGTGGTCACGGTCGTGCCGGGCCTCCTGCCGCAGCCGGTCAAGGTTCTCGCGCAGACTGTCGCGCTGCTCGAGAAGCCGTTCTTTTTCTTCGTCGCTGTCTTCCGTGGACGCCAGCGCCTGCTGCCACTCTTCCCGGGCCTCCTGCAGACTCTCTTTCTGGCCCTCCAGGTTTTCAGAGACATCTTCAATATCGTCCCGGATTCGCTGCAAACGGGCATCGATCTGCTCGGCGCGGGCTCGCAGACCGCTAACCCTGGACGACAAGGTGCCCAGCTCACGGTCTGCCTCGCTCAGACGGGTCTGGGCCTCGTCCCGGGCGGATTCCGAGCGTTCGGCTCGCTCGTGCAGTTCATTCAGTCTCTCGTTGGCCGCCTCCAGTGCTTCCTCCGCTTCAGCCAGCTGCGAGGTCAGCTCAGTTACTTTCTTCTGTCGTTCAATCACCCCGATCTGGCCGGCGTCCGAGTCCGGCATCAATACCCAGTCCCGGGACACCCAGACGCCTTCCGGTGCCATCAGGCTCTGGCCGTCCTGAAGGGCTGATCGCATGCCCATGGCATCAGAGACGGTTTCTACCGCGTCGATGCCACGAAGCAACGAGGCAATTCCCGGTACGCCTGAGACTTTTGCAGCCAGGCCGGTATTGCCAGTCTCAGCAGCCGCCCCGGCTTCAACGAGGGCCAGCCCCTTTGGTGCTTCTTTCATGGCCGATGAAAGCTGGTCAATATTGGGGAGACACAGCCCCTGGGTAAACCGCCCGATAACCTGCTCAACCGCAAACTCCCAACCATCGGCGATCGTGAGCTGGCTGGCCACCCGGGGCATATCGCTCAGGGCGTTCTGTGCAAGCCAGGATTGCAGAACATCATCTCCGGCCCCCATCTGCTCATCCAGCAGCGCCTGCTGAGACTCCAGTGACGCGCGAAGACTCTGGACCCGCTGGCGTTCTTCAGATACGGCCTGTTCTGCGTCCCGCTGGTGCTGCCGGGCGTCGTAGAGCTCGTCCTGAATCGCTGCAATGCGCTCGGCTGCTTCCTCGCGTTTCAGTTCCAGCGTTTCCTGCTGCTCCAGCAATTCTTCCAGCTCCGCGCGATCCATCTGGCCTTCCAGCAATTCCTGCTCATCCTGCAGTTTGCGTTGGCGAGTGAGCAGTTGCTCGATGGCATCCTCGAGGGAGCGAATCCTGGACTGGGCCAACTCGGCCTGGCGCCGGGCATCGGAAGAGCGGGCGCTGAAATCTTCCCACTGGTGCTGCCAGTCGCTCATCGCGTCTTCAGCCTGCTGCAGTTTCTCGCCCGATTCCTCTGAGCGTATAGCCAGCGCTTCCTGTTCGGGCTCCATCATGTCCAGCTCTTCCTGGATTCCCGACAGTTTGTCCTCGTCCTGTTCAAGCTCTCTGGCCAGTTCGCGTTGGTTGGCCATTGCCTGGTCCAGCTCCGCGGCCATCTGCCGGCTTCGTTCGCGCTGATGCTCAAGGCTTTGCTCAATTCGGGCGATATCGGCACCGGCTTCGTAATAGCGGGCCTGCGCCCGGTTAAAGTGCTCGGTGCGTTCCTGATGATTGTCTCTCAGGGACTCCAGAGAGGTCTCGAGGCTGACACGCTCGGTCAGGTATTTTTCGAGCTCAAGTTCGGTATCCCGGATCTTGCCGCGCCAGGCTTGCAGGTCATTGTCGAGGGATTGCCAGCGGAGTACTGTCAGTTCGGCTTTCTTCTGGCGCTCTTCCTGCTTGTACGCCTTGTACTTTTCCGCCGCTGCCGCCTGGCGCTCCAGGTGCTGCAATTGCCGGCCCAGCTCTTCCCTCAGATCCGTTAGCCGCTCCAGGTTTTCCTGGGTGCGACGGATACGATTTTCGGTTTCCCGACGCCGCTCCTTGTATTTCGATATGCCGGCCGCTTCCTCAATGTAGATCCGAAGTTCCTCGGGTTTTGCCTCAATCAGCCGGGAGATCATGCCCTGCTCAATGATGGCGTAGCTGCGAGGGCCCAGACCGGTACCCAGGAACAGATCGGTAATGTCACGGCGCCGGCATTTGGAGCCATTCAGGAAATACTCGGACTGCCCTTCCCGGGAGACCCGGCGGCGAACAGAGATTTCGTTGAATTTCACGAATTCGCCAGGCGCGGAACCATCACTGTTATCAAATACCAGTTCGATGGAAGCCTGGCCAACGGGCTTTCTTGCACTGGAGCCGTTGAAGATGACGTCTGTCATGGATTCGCCGCGCAGATACTTGGCGGAGCTTTCACCCATAACCCACCGAACCGCATCGATGATGTTGGACTTGCCGCAACCATTCGGGCCAACAACGGCAGTCATGTTGGAGGGGAACGGCACCGTGGTGGGATCGACGAAGGATTTGAAGCCGGACAGTTTGATGGACTTCAGACGCATATCAGGCGCTCGCTTCCTGCCGGAGAATCGTCAACACCTGCTGCCGCTGGTGTTCCCCAAAGGCCTGAATTACCGCTTGTAGACGCTCAACATCGTCATCAATGGCCGCATCTGCCAATTGCCGGAAGAAAGTCGCCGTTTCACCAATTTCTTCCCGGAAATGCTCCAGTGCCACAAAGTAGGTGCGGCTGATGGCTGGCCTGAAATTCTCAAGAGTTTCCTCCAGAAAGGGGTTTTCAACCAGCCCGTAGGCGTAGCGCATAACCCCGAACCCGGCGTCAATGACCTGCTCGGCGGCGTCCGCGCTGGTGGCGTTGAGGGCGTCGATCACTGCCTGCAATTCGCGCACCTGCCCCATGACCCCGCCGAGCTCCTTACCGGACCAGCGTTCAAGCACCTTTCGCCCGAGCATACAAAGCAGATCAATGTAGATGTCATAGAGGCTGTTGACACTTTCGGGCGTCAGACTCGAGACCACAGCACCCCGCCGTGGGAAAATTTCGATCAGGTGCCGCCTTTCGAGAATAAGAAGCGCTTCGCGCACCGAGCCACGGCTGACATTCAACTCTCCGGACACCTTCAGTTCCTGAATGCGTTCGCCGGGTTTGAGATCTCGCGTGATTATTCTTTGTCCAAGATGCTGGGCAATTTGTTCAGACAGACTTTCCGGGGCCTGAAACCTCATAAAGTTGGTCACTCATTCCTGAAGACGGCACGATTTCAAACGCAGAAGTTTACCACAGGGAATCTATTGCCCCATCCCCTTGTCTGACATTTTGCACAGCACAAGGAATCTGCCGGCAATCTACTGCCGGTTTTTTGACGGCAACCAGAGGATCAACGTCCAACACTTCAATTTTGGTTGAATTTTGGATTCCTATCCGTTGTTTTTACTGGACTTTGTTAACTAGGCACGGTTTCTGCTAAACACAGCCAAAGCACTGTAAACTTCTGCGACAGAGTGAACCGTAGTGAAAAACATACCGTCGATCCAACAGTCTCCCGCCCAGCCCCAGAAGCTGGCGGCGCTGCGTCAGGCACATCAGGACTGGAACAACACGCCGGATGTGCTCACCAGGCTGACCCGCCGGCTTTCTACCACCCTGTCGCTGGAGCAACAGCTTGCCATCCTCGCTGAAGAGCTGGTGGCTATCGTGCCTTTTACCGCGCTTAACTATCGACACAGGATCGGTAAACAGGATTTCGTCTACGCCACCGGCATGGGCGGCCCCCACCGTTGTGAATATCGCCTGAGCCTGGAAGGTGTCAATTACGGAACACTGGCCCTGCAGCGGCGCCAGCGGTTTTCGGAGCAGGAACTGGAAGGCGTCGAGATGATTCTCAGCGCGGCGATCTGCCCGATTCGCAACGCCTGCCAGTACGTTGCGATTGAGCAGGCGTCGCTGACCGACTCACTGACCGGCATACCCAACAAGCGAGCCCTGGATGATGCGCTACAGCGTTCAAGTGTGCTGTCTGAACGTCACGGCGAACCCTACTCTCTGGTGCTATGCGACCTGGATCATTTCAAGACGGTCAACGACACACATGGCCATGTTGTCGGAGACCATCTCCTACAACTTGCCGCAGCCGAGATCGAGAAGTCTATCCGCACGTCCGATACCGTGTATCGATTTGGTGGCGAGGAGTTTGCCATCCTGTTGCCACACACTTCCGAACAGGATGCCAGAGATGTAGCAGAACGGGTTCGAGAGGCAATCGCGGCCATCCGGGTGGATGGCGGCGAAAAGGAACTGAAGGTAACAACCAGCTGCGGCGTCGCAACGTTCTTGCCCAAGGAATCATCCCAGGCGTGGCTTGCCAGGGCCGACGAGGCGCTGTATCGAGCCAAACACCAGGGCCGGAACTGCACCCGGGTGTTTGCCACCATTTCCTGACGATCAGCTCCGGGGTGTTTTGCTCCGGGACCGCTCCGGCCTGGGGGTTCGGCCAACCGGTTTCTGGGGCCTGCTGTCACTGACGGCCCATTTGTTTCCGGGTGTTTTTTTGCCAGAACGGCCAGGGCTTTTCCGCCTCTGGCGGTCGTGAGCCGCTTTCTCATTCGGCGTTTTCTGGGGAATTTCGACCGCCTCCAGACCAACCGTCCGACTGAGGGTATCTACCGCCCTTTGGTCCAACTCTTCCCATTTACCCACCGTCAGTCTGCTCGGCAGGAAGATCGGCCCGTAGCGCACGCGTTTCAGCCGGCTCACACGAACACCCTGGGATTCCCACAGGCGCCGCACTTCTCTGTTTCGACCCTCCAGAAGGGTAACGTGGAACCAGCGATTCATACCGCTACCACCGGCAGGAGAGATATCGGTGAACTTGGCCATGCCATCTTCCAGGAGAACGCCCTGAAGCAGGCGCTCGATCATGGCGTCGTCCACTTCCCCGAAGATCCGTACCGCGTATTCCCGATCAATCTGGTTGGACGGGTGCATCAGGCGATTCGCCAACTCGCCGTCTGTAGTGAAGAGCACCAGACCCGTCGTATTGATATCCAGCCGTCCGATGGAAATCCACCGGTGCTCCTTGAGACGTGGCAAACGATCAAACACCGTCGGCCGGCCCTCGGGATCCTTTCGGGTGGTGACTTCGCCCTCTGGCTTGTTGTAGATCAGCACACGGCGCATCACTTCCGCCGCCCCGGATACTTCCAGGCGCTTGCCGTCGAGCTCGAAGCGGTCTTCCACGGTGGCTTTCTGGCCCGGTGCTACTGGCTGACCATTGACCATAAGGCGGCCGGCTTCCATCCAGCCCTCGATTTCCCGGCGCGAACCGATACCCGCCCGGGCGAGCAATTTCTGAATACGCTCAGGGCCATCCTGGCTGACTTTGTCCAGGGCTGGTCTGGCTGGTTTGTTGGGGCGTTCTGCCGCCATGCAATCAATCCTTAGTTTCTGACTGACGCCCGAATGGCATCAATGAAGTGTCTGGCTCGAAGATTCGTCGTCGTTCTCGGCAGTGGTTGATTCGAACTCGATCTCGCCCTGCATGTTCTTTTCAATTTCCCGGCCGATCTCTTCAAGGTCCCGGACTTCGTTCAGGGGTGGCATCTGGTCCAGGCCCGTGAGGTTAAAGTAGTCCAGGAACTGTTTCGTGGTCGCATACATGGCCGGGCGACCGGGAACATCGCGATGTCCGACAACGCGCACCCACTCTCGCTCAAGCAGTGTCCGAATGATATTGCTGCTTACCGTAACACCCCGGATGTCCTCGATTTCACCCCGGGTAATGGGTTGCCGGTAGGCAATCAGTGCCAGGGTTTCCAGCAACGCCCGGGAATAACGCTGGGGCTTTTCCTCAAACAGCCGCCCCACCCAGGGCGCGAATTCCTCACGCACCTGAAGTCGATAGCCGCTGGCGACCTTTTTCAGCTCGAAACCCCGCCCCTCGCAGGCCGTCTCAAGGAGCACCATGACGTGCTCCATAACCTGGCGCGCGGGCCGCTCCTCTTCACTGAACAATTCCCGAAGCTGGTCGAGAGACAGCGGTTTGCCAGCCGCCAGCAGGGCTGCCTCTGCAATAGCCTGGATTCTCAACAGGTGCTCTTCGTTCATGGTCTTTAATCCGTATTTCCGTGCTTTGGGCTTTCGCAGGCTCTAACTTGCTGCCCTGGCCCGAACATGAATCGGCCCGAGAACTTCCGCCTGAACAACCTCGATCAGTTGCTCTTTGACCAGCTCAAGTGTTGCCAGGAAAGTCACCACAACCCCGAGACGGCCCTCTTCCACCGTAAACAGGCTCTCGAAGGTCACAAAATGATCATCCTGAAGCACCGACAGAATCGCGGACATACGCTCGCGGGTCGACAGCCTTTCCCGTTCTACGTGGTGGCTGGTAAACAGGTCCGCTCGCTGCAACACGCCCTGCAGGGCCAGCAGCATTTCGCGCAGGTCCACATCCGGATGAGGATGACTCGAAGGCATCTTCGGCAGCGCTGCGGAGGCGGCGAAAGTATCCCGCTCCAGGCGCGGCATTTCGTCGATATCTTCCGCTGCCTGCTTGAACCGCTCGTATTGCTGAAGCCGGCGAATCAATTCGGCCCGCGGATCAACTTCTTCCTCGTCGTCGGTCTCCTGCCGCGGCAACAGCATTCTGGATTTGATTTCGGCCAGTGTGGCTGCCATCACCAGGTATTCGGCGGCCAACTCGAAGCGCATGGCCTCCACGGCACCGATGTAATCCATGTATTGCCGGGTAATTTCGCTCACGTCGATATCCAGAATGTTCATATTCTGGCGACGGATAAGATACAGCAGGAGATCCAGCGGCCCCTCAAAGGCTTCGAGGAAAACCGCGAGGGCATCCGGCGGAATGTACAGGTCCTTGGGAAGATCCACTACCGGCTTGCCGGAAACGAGCGCCAAAGGTGACTGCTCAGGAGTGGCATCCTGACTCTCGGGCGCTGCCTGATCGGTGGATTCTTCCGTCATAACCTTTCCCTCCGGACCGTTGCCGGGACCATCAGGGCCCGACGCGCGACCCTGTGGATTCAGCGGTAATGAAGCCCCATGGCTGCCCGAACTTCCTCAAGGGTATCTCGAGCGGCATCCCGGGCGTGTTCACGGCCTTCCTGGAGAATGGAATGAACCAGATCCGGATTGCCCTCATACTCCCGGGCGCGCTCGTGGAGCGGACGCTGCTCCTCGACAATCGCGTCAATCAACGGCTTCTTGCAATCCAGGCAACCGATGCCGGCACTGCGACAACCGGTCTGCACCCACTCCTGGGTGTCGGCATCGGAATAGATCTTGTGCATTCCCCACACCGGGCACTTCTCGGGTTCACCCGGATCCGTGCGACGAACCCGCTGGGGATCGGTCTGCATGGTACGAACCTTCTGGGCAACGCTGTCCGGTTCTTCCCGCAGACCGATATAGTTGTTGTAGGATTTGGACATCTTCTGGCCATCCAGCCCCGGCAGTTTGGATTCCGGGGTGAGCAACGGCTGAGGTTCCGGCAAAATTACCTTGCCGCCGCCCTCAATGTAGCCATACAGACGCTCACGATCGCCCAGGGAGATATTCTGCTGCTCTTTCAGCAGAGCACGGGCGGTCTCCAGAGCGTCCATGTCGCCCTCTTCCTGATAACGCCTCTTGAGATTGCGATAGAGCTTGGCGTTTTTCTTGCCCATCTTGACGATGGCGCCTTCCGCCTGCTCCTCGAACCCTGGCTCACGGCCGTAGATATGGTTGAAGCGGCGGGCGATCTCCCGGGTGATTTCGACATGGGAAACCTGATCGGCACCAACCGGCACCTTTCCCGCCCGGTAGACCAGGATGTCTGCGCTCTGAAGCAGCGGGTAACCCAGGAACCCGTAGGTCGCAAGATCCTTCTCCCGCAGCTTTTCCTGCTGATCCTTGAACGTAGGCACACGTTCCAGCCACCCGAGGGGCGTAATCATCGAGAGCAGGAGATGCAATTCGGCGTGCTCCGGCACCTGTGACTGGATGAACATCGTGGACGAGCCCGGGTTTACGCCGGCCGCGAGCCAATCAATGACCATATCCCAGACGCTCTGTTCAATGCCGGAGGGATCGTCGTAATTGGTGGTGAGCGCGTGCCAGTCGGCCACAAAGAAAAAGCATTCGAATTCATGCTGGAGTTTAACCCAGTTTTTCAGCACACCGTGGTAGTGGCCAAGGTGAAGCTTGCCGGTCGGACGCATGCCGGACAAAACCCTTTGCTGGGAATCTACAGAACTCAAAGCACGAACTCCTTATTTGGTATTGGAACCGCCATCATAGTTCAGGCGACCCGGCATTATAAATAAAAAACCCCCGCTCTGCAGGGCAGAAACGGGGGTTTTTACTGAAAGAAGGCCAGCTTACCAGCCAGTAACTTCCTTCAGGGCCTGGCCAATCTCGGCCAGACTGCGAACAGTGCGAACACCAGCGTCTTCCAGAGCGGCAAACTTTTCGTCTGCTGTACCCTTACCACCGGAGATGATGGCGCCAGCGTGGCCCATACGCTTGCCCGGAGGCGCTGTAACACCAGCGATATAGGAAACCACCGGCTTGGTTACGTTCTGCTTGATGTAGGCCGCAGCTTCTTCCTCGGCGGTACCGCCGATCTCACCGATCATCACAATGGCTTCGGTCTCAGGATCTTCCTGAAGCAGAGCCAGAATGTCGATGAAGTTGGAGCCCGGGATCGGGTCACCACCGATACCGATACAGGTGGACTGACCGTAGCCGAAGTCGGTGGTCTGCTTGACCGCTTCGTAAGTCAGGGTGCCTGAACGGGACACGATGCCAACCTTGCCCTTCTTGTGGATGTGGCCAGGCATGATGCCGATCTTGCACTCGTCCGGAGTGATAACACCCGGGCAGTTGGGGCCGATCATGCGAACGCCCTTGCGATCCACGTATTCCTTGGCGTACAGCATATCGATAGTCGGGATACCTTCAGTGATACAGACGATCAGCTGAATGCCGGCATCCGCCGCTTCGATGATGGCGTCTTTACAGAACGGCGCCGGTACGTAGATAACGGTCGCTTCTGCGCCGGTTGCTTCAACGGCGTCACGCACGGTGTTGAACACCGGCAGACCCAGATGCTCGGTGCCGCCCTTGCCGGGGCTAACGCCACCAACCATCTTGGTGCCGTAGGCAATCGCCTGCTCTGAGTGGAAGGTGCCCTGTGCGCCGGTAAAGCCCTGACAGATAACCTTGGTGTCTTTGTTAATCAGGATGCTCATTATTTACCCCCTGCGGCTTTAACAACTTGCTCTGCCGCATTCGACAGACTGGTAGCGGCAATAATGTTCAGACCGCTCTCGGCGAGTACCTGAGTACCCTTCTCCGCGTTGTTGCCTTCAAGGCGAACCACAACAGGAACCTTCACGCCGACTTCCTTCACGGCACCGATGATACCCTCTGCAATCATGTCGCAGCGAACGATACCACCGAAGATGTTGACCAGAACCGCCTTCACATTGGAGTCAGACAGGATGATCTTGAATGCCTCGGAAACACGTTCCTTGGTTGCACCGCCGCCAACGTCCAGGAAGTTGGCAGGCTGGCCGCCGGACAGCTTGATGATGTCCATGGTACCCATGGCCAGGCCGGCACCATTAACCATGCAGCCAATGTTGCCTTCCAGAGCTACGTAGTTGAGCTCCCACTTGGCTGCTTCCGCTTCCCGGGAATCTTCCTGGGAGGGATCGTGCATCTCGTGGATCTTCTTCTGACGGTACAGCGCGTTGCCATCAACACCCACTTTGGCGTCCAGGCAATGCAGATCACCAGCCGGGGTAATAACCAGCGGGTTGATTTCTACCAGCGCCAGATCGCACTCTTCGAACAGCTTGGCCAGACCAATGAAGATCTTGGTGAACTGACCGATTTGCTTGCCTTCCAGGCCGAGCTTGAACGCGAGCTCACGGCCCTGGTAAGGCTGAGCGCCGACCAGCGGGTCGATTTCAGCTTTCAGGATCTTCTCGGGCGTTTCTTCGGCAACCTTCTCGATCTCAACACCGCCTTCGGTGGAGGCCATGAATACGATACGACGTGTACCACGGTCGACAACCGCGCCCAGGTACAGCTCCTGGTCGATGTCGGTGAGGGATTCAACCAGAATCTTGCTGACCGGCTGGCCATTCTCATCTGTCTGATAGGTTACCAGGTTCTGACCCAGCCACTTCTCAGCAAACTCACGGATCTCGTCTTTGCTCTTGACCAGCTTTACACCGCCAGCCTTACCACGGCCACCTGCGTGAACCTGGGCTTTCACAACCCATGCATCACCGCCGATCTCACCAGCTGCGTCTACAGCTTCCTTCGGAGTATCACAGGCAATGCCCTTGGATACTGGCAGGCCATATTCAGCGAAAAGCTGTTTGCCCTGATATTCATGCAAATTCATAGTTAATGTCCCGAATTAAAAAATTCCTGGTTTGCGTTACTTCTTCTTGCGGCGGTTGGCGATATGAATCGCGCCACCACCGACGGCCAGAGCTGCTTCGTGCACGGACTCGGACAGAGTCGGATGTGCAAAGCAGGTCAGGGCCAGATCTTCGGCGCTGGAACCGAATTCCATGGCGATTACGCCCTGGGCAACGATTTCAGAGGCCTGGGGACCAACTACATGGAAACCAACAATGCGGTCAGTTTTCGCGTCAGCAATGATCTTGACCAGACCGGACGCCGAGTTTGCAGCCATTGCACGACCGTTGGCCGCAAACGGGAAGGTACCTACGTTGTACTCTTCACCTTCTGCCTTCATCTGCTCTTCGGTTTTGCCAACCCAGGCAACTTCCGGGAAGGTGTAGACAACGTTCGGGATGCAGTCGTAGTTGACCTGAGGCTTGTGCCCGGCGATACGCTCCGCAACCATGATGCCTTCTTCAGACGCCTTGTGGGCCAGCATGGGTCCACGAACCACGTCACCGATCGCCCAGACACCCGGGGCTTCGGTTTTACAATTGTCATCAACAAAGATGAAGCCACGCTCATCCATCTGGACGCCGGAATCTTCCGACAACAGGTTGTCGGTGTAGGGTCGACGACCAACAGCCACGATCAGCTTGTCGAACTTCGCTTCGTGCTTGCCCTTGGAATCCTCGTAGTTCACGTTCACCAGCTTGCGCTTTACTTCCGCGCCAGTCATACGCGCACCCATGACGATGTTCAGTCCCTGCTTCTGGAACTGTTTCAGGGCATCTTTTGCTACCTGCTGGTCAACGGCCGGCAGGAAGGTGTCCTGGGCTTCCAGAACGGTGACTTCCGCGCCTAGGCGGGCCCAGACACTGCCGAGCTCCAGGCCGATAACGCCGGCACCAATCACACCCAGACGCTTCGGCACCTCGGTGAATTCGAGGGCACCCTCGGAATCCACGATGTATTCGCCGTCGAAGGGCGCGGGCGGAATCTGGATCGGCTTGGAACCGGTGGCCAGAATGATGTTTTCGGCTTCGTAGGTCTTCGACTTGCCGTCCTTGTCGGTTACTTCCACCTTACGGTTGGCCAGCAATTTGCCGTGGCCATGGATGGAAGTCACGCCGTTGGACTTGAACAGGCCTGCGATACCGCCGGTCAGCTGCTTAACGATGCCGCTCTTGCGCTCCATCATCTTGCCGATGTCCATTTTGACATCCTTGGCGATGATGCCCTGCATCTCGAAATCGTGGCTGGATTCCTCAAACTTGTGGGAAATCTCCAGCAGCGCCTTGGAGGGGATGCAACCAACGTTCAGGCAGGTACCACCGAGCACCTGTGCCTTACCGTCTTCTGAAGTCCAGGACTCGACACACGCGGTCTTGAGACCCAGCTGTGCCGCTTTGATGGCAGCTACGTAGCCCCCGGGGCCTGCACCAATGACAATGACGTCGTACTTATCAGACATACTTTTATCCCGTTTCCGATTCGTTAAATGTCGGCTCAGACGTCCAGCAGAATACGTGCCGGGTCTTCAAGCATTTCCTTGATGGCAACGAGGAACTGCACCGCTTCCTTACCATCAATCATTCTGTGGTCGTAAGAAAGCGCCAGATACATCATCGGCAGAATTTCCACCTTGCCGTTCACCGCCATCGGACGCTCCTGAATCTTGTGCATGCCCAGGATGGCTGTCTGAGGCGGGTTCAGGATCGGTGTGGAAATCAGCGAACCGAAGATACCGCCGTTGGTAATTGTGAAGGTACCGCCGGTCATGTCTTCAATGGCCAGTTTGCCTTCTTTCGCCTTGGTGCCGTACTCGACGATCTTCTTCTCGATGTCGGCCAGGCCCATGGCGTCGGAATCACGTAGAACCGGAACCACCAGGCCGCGATCGGTGGAAACCGCCACGCCGATGTCCTGGTAGCCGTGATACACCATGTCGTTACCGTCGATGGACGCGTTCACCGCCGGGAAGCGCTTCAGGGCTTCGGTGGCGGCCTTGGTGAAGAACGACATGAAGCCAAGCTTGATACCGTGACGCTTCACAAAGCTGTCCTGGTACTGCTTGCGCAGCTCCATGATCGGCGCCATGTTCACCTCGTTAAAGGTGGTCAGCATGGCTGCGCTCTGCTGGGCATTGACCAGGCGCTTGGCGATGCTCGCACGCAGGCGAGTCATCGGCACACGCTTCTCGGGACGCTCGCCCTGGCTGACGTTGACTTCCGGCATACCAGCCGCAGGCTGGGGTGCAGAAGCACCACCGGAGGACTTGGCACTGTCCACGTGGTTCTGAACGTCTTCCTTGGTTACGCGGCCATCTTTGCCGGTACCCTTGATGCTGTTCGGATCAACGTTATTTTCCTCAGCCAGCTTGCGGGCCGCCGGGCTCAGGATCGCTTCGCCAGAAGACGCCTCGCTCTTGGCTTCTTCCTGCGGAGCCTCTTCCTTGCTTTCTTCTTTCTTGCCCTCGGCAGGCTTGGATTCGCCCTTGGCGCCTTCCTTGAACTTGCCGACTACCTCACCACTTTCAACGGTATCGCCTTCGTTCTTGATGATTTCTTCAATCACGCCGTCCGCAGGCGCAACAACCTCAAGAACAACCTTGTCGGTCTCGATATCGACAATCAGCTCGTCACGGGAGCAGGCTTCACCCGGCTGTTTGTGCCAGGTCGCGACAGTACCTTCCGCGACCGACTCCGGGAAAACGGGGGCTTTAATCTCAGTTGACATTACAGATCCTTAGTTCGGTAGCTCGTCAAATTTCAAACGCGTCGTTAACAAGTTTCTTCTGCTCTTCAATGTGGACCGACATATGGCCACAGGCAGGAGCAGCCGAAGCGTCACGACCGGCATACTGAAGGTACAGCTTGGGGTTCTTGCGATGCAGCGCATTACGCATGTGATGCTGGCTGCAGTACCACGCCCCCTGGTTCATCGGCTCTTCCTGACACCAGACAACGTGCTTGAGCTTGGTGTACTCGCTCAAGAGCTCGTCAAGATCGTCTCCGGGGAAAGGATACAGCTGTTCGATCCGGACAATGGCCACGTCATCACGCTCGTCCGACTTCTTCTTCTCAAGCAGATCGAAATACACCTTGCCTGAGCAAAGGATCAGACGAGTGACTTTCTTCGGATCGGACGGCTCTTTCTCGGGCAGCACCGTCTTGAAGGTGCCGCTGGTCAGATCATCAAGATCGGACGTCGCTTCCTTGTGCCGCAGCAAGCTCTTGGGCGTAATCGCAACCAACGGTTTGCGCAACGGGCGTTTTACCTGGCGACGCAGCATGTGGAATACCTGGGAAGGCGTGGTCGGCACGCAAACCTGGATATTATGCTCTGCACTGAGTTGCAGAAAACGCTCGAGGCGCGCTGAGCTGTGCTCTGGCCCCTGCCCTTCGTAACCATGGGGCAGCAGCAGGGTCAGACCGCACAAGCGTCCCCATTTGTGCTCGCCACTGGTCAGGAACTGATCGATTACGACCTGGGCACCGTTGGCAAAATCGCCGAACTGCGCCTCCCAGACCACAAGGCCATCCGGCGCGGTCGTGGCGTAGCCGTACTCGAATGCCATTACGGCCTCTTCCGACAGCAGCGAGTCGTAGATTTCGAATTTCGGCTGATCTTCCGACAGTTGCTCGAGGGCAATATGAGTCGAGCCGTCCTTCTGGTTGTGCAAAACGGCGTGGCGGTGCGAGAAGGTGCCGCGACCAACATCCTGGCCGGTAATGCGGATCGGATGCCCCTCATCGAGCAGCGTCGCATAGGCCATGACTTCACCGTAGCCCCAGTTGATAGGCAGGGCCCCGGCGGTCATTTTTTCGCGGTCGGAAACAATCTTGGAGACCTGACGCTGGATACTAAAGCCCTCAGGGACCGAGGTCAGTTTCTTGCCCAGCTTCTGGATGGTCTTCAGGGCAACACTGGACTTGCACTTGGCAGTCCACTCGTGACCGAGGTACGGAGTCCAGTCAACGTAGAGTTCTTTGTTGGGCTCCTTGACCAGGGATTTGACCACGTGCTCGCCATTGTCCAGGGCGTCACGGTAGTCGTTCTCCATCTGCTTGGCTTCGTCCTCGGTGATAACACCGGCTTCCACCAGTTGATCCACGTACAGGTTGCGGGTGGTCTTCAGTTTGCGGATCTTTTCGTACATGACCGGCTGGGTTGCGGCCGGCTCATCCGCCTCGTTGTGACCGCGACGACGGTAGCAGACCAGATCGATCACCACGTCGTTCTTGAATTCGTTGCGGTAATCCATGGCCATCTGCGTCACGAACATGACCGCTTCCGGGTCGTCCGCATTCACATGCAGAATCGGCGCCTGGATCATCTTGGCCACGTCGGTGCAGTATTCCGTGGACCGTGCATCTTCCTGTTTGCTGGTGGTGAAACCAACCTGGTTGTTAATGACGATATGAATGGTGCCACCAACGCCGAAACCACGGGTCTGGGACATCTGGAAGGTTTCCATCACCACGCCCTGGCCGGCAAACGCCGCGTCGCCGTGCATGATAATCGGAACAACCTTGGTGCCCTCGTCATCGTTACGGCGGGTTTGACGAGCCCGGACAGAGCCCTCAACAACCGGTGAAACGATTTCCAGGTGCGACGGGTTAAACGCCATCGCCAGGTGAACTTCGCCACCCGGGGTCATCACGTTGGATGAGAAGCCCTGATGGTATTTCACGTCACCGGAGCCGGAATCGGCGAGCTTCTTGCCTTCGAACTCGTCAAAGAGCTCCCGCGGATTTTTGCCCAGGGTGTTGACCAGAACGTTCAGGCGACCACGGTGAGCCATGCCCAGAACAATTTCCTTGGCGCCATAAGAGCCGGCACGCTGGATCAGCTCGTCCAGACACGGGATCAGACTCTCGCCGCCCTCAAGACCGAACCGCTTCACGCCCGGATACCGGGATCCCAGGTACTTTTCGAGGCCTTCGGCGGCCGTCAGGCGCTCAAGGATGTGCTTGCGGGTGTTAGCCTCGTACGCCGGACGTGAACGAACCGGCTCCATGCGCTGCTGGAACCAACGCTTGATGCGGGTATCCACCACATGCATGTATTCAGCGCCGATGCTTTCGCAATAGGTCTGGCGCAGGCCATCGACAATATCTCCGAGCTTCATGGTCTCGGAGCCGAGGTTCAGGGAGCCGGTCTGGAATTCCAGATCGCGATCAGAGTCGGATAGCTCATGAAATTCGGGATCCAGGTCTTCAACCTTGGGACGCTGCCATACGCCGAGTGGGTCCAGCTTCGCTTCCTGATGACCGCGGAAGCGGTAGGCGTTAATCAGCTGGAGAACACGAATCTGCTTTTTATCCGCATCAGACGTTGCACTGGCGGGAACGCCACCGCTGGCAAGAAAGCGCTGATTACGGGAGATGTGTTCGAACTGTTCGCGGATGGAAGAGTGGACAATGTCACGGCCCTTGTAGCCATCGACACTGGGAAGCTTGTCGAAATAGCTGCGCCACTCTTCGGGAACGGCATTGGGGTCTGTCAGGTAGGTTTCAAAAAGCTGTTCAACATAGGCGAGATTTCCACCCTGCAGGTGGGAAGTCTGCCATAACTGCTCCATTATGCTTTCGTGCATCTTGAATAGCTCACCTTGGGCTGGTGCGGGGAGCCCGATATGGTCGGCCAGGGGTATTTCTCAGTCAATACGGGTTTTTACGGGATCGACTTTGGCCACCACACCCGACATGGATGTTTTCCATTCCCCGGTGGTTTTTATACTCAGCAAAACAGGGAGAAAACTTTATAAGTTCCCGCCACGGCTTGCGTAGTGTGCACCCGGGTAAGACTTTTGACTATAAGCCTTTGGTTGAAGGCCCCGCAAACTTGCGAGGCCTTCCGGGTACTAACCTGATCAGAACAGTATAGCGTCTGAGTGAAATCCTGCTGCTTAAGTAGCCCGCTGCAGCAGAAGATTCCGAATATGGCCGATAGCCCTTGTGGGGTTCAGACCTTTCGGGCAGACACTGACACAGTTCATGATACCCCGACAGCGGAATACACTGAACGGGTCATCAAGGCTGGCAAGCCGCTCGTCCTGGGCTGTATCCCGGCTGTCCGCCAGGAAACGGTAGGCCTGCAGCAGGCCGGCCGGACCAATAAACTTGTCCGGATTCCACCAGAATGACGGGCAGGAAGTGGAACAGCAGGCACAGAGAATACACTCGTACAGGCCATCCAGCTTCTCGCGGTCTTCCGGAGACTGCAGCCGCTCGATCGCCGGAGCAGGCTTGTCGTTGATCAGATAAGGCATGACCTTTTCGTACTGCTTGTAGAAAAGGCTCATATCCACGACCAGATCGCGGATAACCGGCAGACCCGGCAGCGGGCGCAGGACCAGCTTGTCGCCTTTCACTACCTGGGAGACAGGCGTGATACAAGCCAGGCCGTTCTTGCCGTTCATGTTCATGCCGTCAGAGCCACAAACGCCCTCGCGGCAGGAGCGACGGTAGGCCATTGAAGGATCCCGTTCCTTGATCAGGTTCAGCACATCAAGAACCATGAGATCCTTGCCTTCCGGAATCTCGACATCCACGTCCTGCATGTAGGGCGCGTTGTCGGTCTCCGGGTTATAACGATAAAGGCTTACTAACATTTTCGGAGTCCCCCTTAGTAAGTCCGGACCTTCGGCTCGAACTTGTCCACCGTTTTCGGCGCAAAGTTCACATCACGCTTGCCCACGCGCTTTTCCAGCGGGAAGTACATGGAGTGCTTGAGCCAGTTCTCATCGTCACGCTCGGTGAAGTCGTTCCTGGCGTGTGCGCCACGGCTTTCCTTACGCTCAAACGCAGAGATCGCAGTAGACAGAGCCACCTCATAAAGGTTGTCCAGCTCAAGCGCTTCAATTCGAGCAGTGTTGAAGGCGTTGCTGGTATCAGCCAGCTTGGTGTTGCGAACACGCTCACCAATGGCTTCCAGTTTCTTGAGGCCCTCTTCCATGCTCTTGCCGTCACGGAAAACACCAAAGTAAAGCTGCATGCAGTTCTGAAGGTCCTTGCGAACCTCTGCAACACTTTCGCCCTCGGACGCATTATTCAGGCGATCGAGCCGCGCCATGGCGCGCTTGATGTCATCCTCGCTGGCGCCATCAACTTCAAAGCCGCCACGCAGCTGCTCTTCAATGTGCAGACCAGCCGCACGACCGAAGACAACCAGATCCAGCAGCGAGTTGCCACCCAGGCGGTTAGCACCGTGCACAGATACGCAGGCCGCCTCACCACAGGCGAACAGCCCGGGGATCGGCTTGTCTTTGCCATTCTCGTCCTGGGTCAAAGCCTGGCCACCAACGTTGGTCGGAATACCACCCATCATGTAGTGACAGGTCGGCACTACAGGGATCGGCTCTTTAACCGGATCGACGTGCGCAAAGGTACGGGACAGCTCACAGATGCCCGGCAGACGCAGGTTCAGGGTTTCTTCACCCAGATGATCAAGCTTCAGCAGAACGTGATCCTTGTCGGGACCGCAGCCACGACCTTCCAGAATCTCGATAACCATGGCCCGGGCAACAACGTCCCGGCCCGCCAGGTCTTTCGCGTTCGGAGCATAGCGCTCCATGAAACGCTCGCCTTCTGCGTTGATCAGGTAACCACCCTCACCCCGACACCCTTCGGTGACCAGTGTACCGGCACCGTAAATCCCGGTCGGGTGGAACTGCCACATTTCCATGTCCTGCATCGGGAATCCGGCGCGCAGCGCCATGCCGATACCGTCGCCAGTGTTGATCAGGGCGTTGGTTGTTGAGGCGTAAATACGGCCTGCACCACCGGTAGCCAGAACTGTCGCCTTGGACTTGATATAGGCAACTTCGCCAGTCTCTACCTCGATGGCAACTACACCAACAACTTCGTCCTTGCTGTTCTTGACGAGGTCTACCGCGTACCACTCATTCAGGAAGGTGGTACCGCCCTTGATGTTGGCCTGATAAAGAGTGTGAAGAAGCGCGTGACCGGTACGGTCAGCCGCGGCACAGGTACGTGCGGCCTGGGTCGGATTGTCCGGACCCTTGGACTGGCCACCGAAAGGACGCTGATAGATACGACCCTGCTCGGTACGGGAGAAAGGAAGCCCCATGTGCTCCAGCTCAAACACCGCCTGAGGGCCTACGGAACACATATACTCAACGGCGTCCTGGTCGGCGATGTAGTCTGAGCCTTTTACCGTGTCATACATGTGCCAGCGCCAGTCATCATTCGGATCAGCACTGGCGATCGCACAGGTGATGCCACCCTGGGCAGAGACCGTATGAGACCGCGTAGGAAATACTTTGGTGATACACGCGGTATTGACGCCGGACTCGGTCAGCTGAAGCGCGGCGCGCATGCCGGATCCGCCACCGCCGATAACAATCGCGTCAAAGGACATGGTCTTGATATTAGCCATCGATTAAAGCCCCCAAAGAATCTGAATGCCCCAAACCACATAGACGAACATGGTCAGCCCACAAGCTGCCTGCACGATAAACCTGGGACCCATGGCCTTGATGTAGTCCGTGGTCACCGTCCAAAGCCCTACCCATGCGTGGGCACCAATTGACAGCAGCGCCATCAGGGTAAAGATACGGAACCAGGTCTGGTCAAAAAGCGCACTCCAAGTCTCGTAGTTGACATCAGAAGTCAACAGGAAACCGAGCAGGAAAATTGTATACAAAGCAAGTACGTAGGCGGTTACCCTCTGGATCAGCCAGTCATAGACACCACTGCGACCCAGGTTCGTGACGCTGTTTACCATACCCAGACTCCTGCCAGAACGATGAGAATGACGGAAACCACAATCGTGATCTTCGAGGCGAGGCGGCCGCTCTCGAGCTCTTCACCAATGCCCATATCCATGAACAGGTGCTTGATACCCGCAACCAGGTGGTACAACAGAGCAGACAAGATGCCCCAGATAATCAGCTTGGCAAGGAAGCTGTCCAGCAGTTCATTCACACGGCTGAAGCCTTCTTCCCCGGACAGGGAAAGCTGAAGTCCGTAAAGCAGGAACGCAACACCAACAAAAATGATGATGCCGCTGATACGGTGCAATATGGACGTAATGGCTGGCAGCGGAAAATGAAACTTGCCGAGATCGAGATTTACTGGTCGTTTGCTATTCACAGCGCTCTCACACTCTCTCTTGGTTCCGCGGGACCGGAAAACCGGGTGCGGATGGTTGGTATGTAAGGATCGGCGTGCTGATACGAAACCGGCACACGATTGGCTTAGAAGGAAGAAAAACCTTACCGGCAACCCGCTATTTACAGGCCGCGAGAAAAGGTTTATCCCCGATTCCGGGCTAGGGATTATAAGGAGTACCCTAACCAATTACAAACCTGCAACATCGCTCAGGCCGCGTATTTCAGGGGGTTAAGCAAGCTATAAGGATGATTGACAAATCCTTTTCTTTCCCCAATCCATTGTTATTCGGGATATCCCTCATTTACAACGAATGTCAAATTCCGGCTTTTCCCGACTCTTCCATTGACAAAAAAAGCCAACGCCCTATATTTTGCCGCCAGTTTTGCGATAATACGCGCCTTCTAGCGCATCTATAACTGTAGATAAAGCTGTCAAAGCTGATAAATAGGAGAGCACCATGACCGACAGGAAAGCCACGCTCTCGGTGGGGGACAAGTCCATTGAGCTACCGGTTTATTCAGGCACCGTCGGCCCTGACGTTATCGACGTACGAGGCCTAGTCCAGGAAGGCGTTTTCACATACGATCCCGGATTCGTATCCACAGCAGCCTGCGAATCGGCCATTACCTACATCGACGGTGCAAATGGCGTTCTCCTGCACCGCGGCTACCCGATTGAGCAGCTTGCCGAACATTCCGACTACCTTGAAGTCTGTTACCTCCTCCTTCACGGCGAGCTTCCGAGCGCCGAGGAGAACCAGAAGTTCCACGACACCATCAAAAACCACACGATGCTGCACGACCAGATGCGGAACTTCTTCCAGGGTTTCCGTCGTGACGCACACCCGATGGCCATCATGTGTGGGGTGGTGGGCGCTCTGTCTGCCTTCTACCACGGTGAAATGGACGTTGCCAGCCAGGAGCAGCGGGAAATTACCGCTCATCGCCTGATTGCAAAAATGCCGACCATTGCCGCTTGGTGCTACAAATATGCCATCGGCCAGCCCTTCATTTACCCGCGCAATGACCTCTCGTACTCCGAGAACTTCCTGCAGATGATGTTTGGCGTACCCTGCGAGGAGTACAAGCCAAACCCGATCCTGGCCAAGGCCATGGACAAGATCTTCATCCTGCACGCGGATCATGAGCAGAACGCTTCAACCTCCACCGTGCGCCTGGCTGGCTCCACCGGTGCCAACCCGTACGCCTGTATCGCCTCGGGCATTGCCGCTCTGTGGGGGCCCGCACACGGTGGCGCTAACGAAGCGGTTCTGGATATGCTGGCCGAGATTGGCGACGAGTCCAACATCGAGAAATTCATCGCCAAGGCCAAGGATAAAGACGATCCGTTCCGCCTGATGGGCTTCGGCCACCGGGTTTACAAGAATTTCGACCCGCGCGCCAAGGTGATGGCAGAAACCGCTCACGAGGTTCTGACCGAACTGGGCCTGGAGAACGATCCGCTGCTGAAGATCGCCCAGCGTCTCGAGAAGATCGCGCTGGAAGACGAGTATTTCGTCAAGCGCAAGCTCTACCCCAACGTGGATTTCTATTCCGGCCTGATCCTCAAGGCCATCGGAATCCCAACTTCGATGTTCACGGTGATCTTCGCCCTGTCGCGGACCATTGGCTGGTTCTCGCACTGGAACGAAATGGTAAGCGGCGATTACCGCATCGGCCGCCCGCGCCAGCTCTATACTGGCTCGGACTCCAGGGATTATCCGACGAAATAAACGTTTCGCTTGTCCGGACGATAAAAAAGCCGCTGAATTCTGCGGCTTTTTTATCGTCTGACCGACCTTTTAGCAGGCTAACGGCAGTCCGCCGGCAGTAGCTTTTCAACAGCGTTCTGGCCATAGCAGCTCCAGGACAGCCCGGAATCGGTTACCTCCGGCTCCAACACGATGTACTCAGACTCTCCAGTTTTATCAACACCCATCTCAATGCCGATCAAACCACCATCATAGACATCGATTGTATAATCGTCACCGGTGCCCCCAAAGGTAACATCACCATAACCAAGCTCCGCCATCGAGGTGGGCCAGACCTGGTGTTCGCTGACATAGGTATCGACAGAATCGGTCACCCCAAGCCCTTCCATATACGCATTCTGGTACCGCACCCTCTCGACGTATTCCTGATACTGAGGAATCGCAACAGCGGCCAGAATACCGACAATGGCCACCACCACGAGCAGGGATGCAGCCCCACCCCCAACCCCGAGCCTCGGTACGAACATAGCGAAAAACCAGGCCAGCTTGCTCCGCCCCGGGTGTGACACCTCACGCCCATCCGACAGTGCAATGGCCGTTGCCATTCGCTTGGTGAGCCAGGGATAGTCTCCCGTTATTTCATTGAAGGACATCCAGAAGCCGTTGGTCACAGCCACCTGCCCCACAAAGGCATCCACATTGATGGTTTGCCAACGGGTATCGCCTGCGGCGATCGCTGCCAAAGCTGCCTTGATGTCGTCCGGTGACTTACAGCAGGCGACTCCGTAACGATCACAGGTGTATTCTTCGGCACGCCGCAACGCGGGCCCAATCACAGGTAACCAGGCTGCGGGCGCCAGCACCGGGCCCCAGGTCAGATGGCGCCGGTGAATATGACCCAATTCGTGACCGATGTAGAAATCAATGGCGTCGGGGCGTGCCTCCAACGCATCAACGACATCCGTGAACAGCACAACAAAATGCCGGCCGAGAAACTTAGTCGCAAGCGCATTGAAGAAATCGGTCCGCAGCAGGTAGGCCTCCGGCACTTCCTCTACACCAACCTTTTCGCAGCAGCGAATAAGCCGGTCATACAGGTCCGGATATTGCTCGCGACTGATTCGAACCCCAGCCCCTTTCAGGTGGGATATGAAAGCTGAGTGGGCAAAAAGAAAGAACACATACCCCACCAGCAGATACAGTAATACGACACCTAGCGTACCCAATATCAATGCCAGCCAGATGACCACAGCGAGAACCGCAGTCAACATCAACAACGGTTTTTCATTTTTGTATACCAGATTCATTTACGTCCCTCATGAATAAACTACAGGCAGCATCACAGCCTCCCCCATTTGCTCAACAGCAAGGACAAGAAGTACCGAGAGACCTCCAAAGGGTTTTCCGACGGCCTGTACGCATCCATGCAGCAAGCCTGCTAAGTATAAGAATGCCTTGAAGCAACCGCTATCATGCGTGAGGGAAATAGGCAAATAGTTTACCGGTCTGTGATTGGCGTCATGAACAAGTCGTCCTTTCCGAGAGCCGAGACCAATGGATGCCCCCACGCATGGTCGAAAAGGGTTTCAATCCGCCCGGCGCAATCTCATAATCAGAGCACACTGACACTCAGCGACTGGAGTACATCAATGACAACAACGGTAGCGTTTATTGGCCTGGGCGTAATGGGCTACCCCATGGCCGGACATTTGGCGAACGCAGGACTCTCTGTCCGTGTCTGGAACCGCTCTTCCGAGAAAGCAACACAATGGGCATCAGAGCATGCAGGAAACGCCTGTGACACGATTGCTTCCGCCGTCAAGAGCGCGGATTTCGTCATGACCTGCGTTGGCGCTGACAAAGATCTGATTGAGGTATTTGAGGGTAAAGACGGAGTTATCGCGAATGCCCCCGAGGGCGCCATCCTGGTTGACCACACCACGGCATCCGCAGGCATCGCAGAACGCCTGGCCAAATCTGCCACCACCCGTAAACAGGCTTTTATCGATGCCCCGGTATCAGGCGGCCAGCAAGGCGCCGAAAACGGTGCACTCACCATTATGTGTGGCGGCCCGAAGCAGGCGTTCGAAAAAGCCGAGCCTATAATGGAGCACTACGCTCGTGCACTCAACCTGATGGGCCCTGTGGGCAGTGGCCAGAAAACCAAAATGGTCAACCAGATTGCCATTGCCGGTCTGGTACAGGGTCTTTCAGAAGCACTGCACTTTGCCGAGCAGGCCGGACTGGATGTGGCAAAGGTGGTGGACGTTATTTCCAAGGGCGCAGCCCAATCCTGGCAGATGGAAAACCGCTCGGGAACCATGATTGCGGGGGAATTCGAACACGGCTTTGCCGTCGACTGGATGCGCAAGGACCTGGGGATTTGTCTGGAAGAAGCAAGAAAAGTGAACGCGTCTCTGCCGGTGACCGCACTCGTGGATCAGTTCTATGCGGATGTACAGTCTATGGGCGGCAAACGCTGGGATACATCCTCTCTTATTCAGAGACTGAGGAAGTTCCGGTAAGTTTTTGAAGTAGAGGCCAGATGAAAGCTTTCATCTGGCCCCGGGTCCATGACAATTACTTTTTCTTGTCCTGCGGCTGCCACTTACCGTTCACGTACCACGCAGACCAGCCCGTCGCCTTGCCGTCTTTTTCAGACATGACGTACTGCTCCTTACTCTTGCGGCTGTAGCGAATCACCGTCGGATTACCCTCGGGGTCACGCTCGGGCGCGTCCATCAGGTAATCGTACTTCGGATCAACTTCCTTCCGGTGGGGTTTGATCTCCATCACCAGGGGCGGCCGCGTTTCCCGGTTTTTCGGAAACTTGCTGGCAGCCAGGAACAAGCCGGACGCACCATCCCGAAGAACGTAAGTGTCATCAACCTTCTGGCACTGGAGCTCCGGCATAGGCACCGGGTCCATCTTGGGCGGGGCTGGCTCGCCATTTTTCAAGAGCTTACGGGTATTCTTGCACTCGGCATTGGTGCAACCAAAATACTTTCCGAAGCGCCCCGTTTTCAGTTGCATCTCGGAACCGCACTTATCGCACTCGAGTGTCGGGCCATCGTAGCCCTTGATCCGGAACGTGCCCTTTTCAACCTCGTAACCCGAGCAATCAGGATTGTTACCGCAGACATGCAGCTTGCGGGTCTCGTCAACCAGGTAACTGTCCATGGCGGTGCCACACTTGGGACAACGACGTTTCTTGCGCAGCAGACGGGTTTCACCCTCACCCTCCACATCATCGTCAGCGCTGACCACCTCGTCGCCGGAAACCAGGTTAATGGTGGTCTTGCAACGCTCCTTCGGTGGCAATGAATAGCCGGAACAGCCCAGGAAGACACCGGTGCTGGCCACGCGAATCTGCATATTCCGGCCGCAGCTCGGACATGGGATATCGGTTTCGGTGGGCGTATTGGCGCGCATGCCACCGTCTTCCGCACTCTCGGCCTTTTCCAGTTGCTGCCGGAAACGGCCGTAAAAATCGTTCAGAACTTTCTTCCACTCGACATCGCCTTCGGCAATCTCGTCGAGCTCATCTTCCATCTTCGCAGTAAAGTCGAAGTCCATCAGATTCGGGAAAGATTCCGACAGACGCTCGGTAACAATCTCGCCCATCTTCTCGGCATAGAAACGGCGGTTCTGCAGCCGCACATAACCCCGATCCTGAATCGTGGAGATAATCGAGGCATAGGTCGAGGGCCGGCCAATGCCCTGCTTTTCGAGCTCTTTGACCAGGCTTGCCTCAGTGTACCTGGGTGCCGGCTTGGTAAAATGCTGACTCGGGTCGAGCTTTTTCAGATCCAGAACTTCGTCTACCTGGATATCAGGCAGAGCAATGTCTTCATCTTTCTTGGCGGCCTGAGGCGCCGCCTTCAGGAAACCATCGAACTTGATGATCCGGCCCCGGGTACGTAGCTCGTAATCGCCGTTAGCAACGACTATCGAGGTGCTCAGGAACTCCGCATCGGACATCTGACAGGCAATAAATTGGCGCCAGATCAGGTCGTAGAGCTTCTCGGCATCTTTCTCCAGGCCACTGATATCGGCAGGACGGCGACTGACTTCGGTCGGTCGAATGGCCTCGTGGGCCTCCTGGGCGCCCTCTTTGCTTCCATAGACACGTGGCTTCTCAGGCAGGTATTTGTCGCCAAACTGCTTCTGAATGTAGGTTCGGCAGCTGCTAACCGCATCCTGACTCAGGTTGGTGGAGTCAGTACGCATGTAAGTAATAAAGCCCGCCTCATAGAGACGCTGGGCAAGCATCATGGTTTTCTTGACACTGAATCCCATGCGGTTGCTCGCCGCCTGCTGCAGAGTGGAGGTAATGAACGGGGCCGACGGACGCGAGCGTGTCGGCTTGTCTTCTCGTTTGGAGACCTCGAAGGTGCCAGCCTTGAGACGGTTGACGTGCTCACTGCTCTGCTGCTCATTAACCGGTCGGTAAGGCTTGTCATCATGCCGGGTCACCTCAAAGCGGACCGGCTGATCAGCCTTGGCAGACGCGAGATCGGCATGCAGTTGCCAGAATTCTTCCGGAACAAACTTCCGGATCTCCCGCTCCCGCTCCACGATCAGCCGCACGGCAACTGATTGCACACGGCCGGCCGACAGGCCTCGGGCAATCTTGGCCCAAAGCAGTGGCGATACCATATAGCCGACAACCCGATCGAGGAAGCGACGAGCCTGCTGTGCATTCACCCGGTTGTTGTCAAGATTGCCGGGATCCTTGAAGGCTTCCTGGATGGCGCGCTTGGTGATTTCGTTGAACACCACGCGTCGGTACTTCTCTGGCTCGCCTCCAATGGTTTGCTGAAGGTGCCAGGCGATAGCCTCCCCTTCACGGTCCAAATCCGTTGCCAGATAGATATGGTCTGCTGATTTGGCCAGACGTTTGAGTTCGCTGACCACCTTTTCCTTGCCGGGAAGGATCTCGTAACGTGCACTCCAGTTCTGATCAGGGTCGACACCCATCCGGGCGACCAGCTGTTCGCGGGCCTTGCGCTTTTTGTGCACCGCCTTCTCTTCGGGGCTCATCTTCCGGGTCAGAGCTGCCTGCTTGGCACGCTCTTTGGGATCGGACTGGGATCCACTGCCACTGACGGGAAGATCACGAATATGCCCGACGCTCGATTTGACGATGAAGTCAGAGCCCAGGTACTTGTTGATGGTCTTCGCTTTCGCTGGTGACTCGACAATTACGAGACTTTTACCCATATCGGAGTTCTGTATCCTTGGCGATAAATCGGTCAATTAATCAGCAAACCGTAAACTCGCTGTAAAATCAGTCGGCTAGAAAACACACATACGCCGCCAATCTGTATAGGCTCACTGTTTTACAGGGTCAAGAATAGCAAGACAACCCATTCTTTGGTTTCAATCCTGCTTTTTTTCACATTCGGGAAGCCTGTCCAGGCCGCCGATTGAAACAGAAAGGCCCGGCATTTGCCGGGCCTTCTGAAACCGCGTACTGAAAACCGCTTAACGGATTACAGACGCTCCCAGACCGTCGCAATGCCCTGGCCCAGACCGATACACATGGTGGAAACACCAAGCTTACCGCCTTTGGCCTGCATTACATTCAGCAGGGTGGTGGAGATACGTGCACCGGAGCAACCCAGCGGATGGCCCAAGGCAATCGCGCCGCCGTTCAGGTTCACTTTCTCTTCCATAACACCCAGTAGCTTCAGGTCCTTGAGGACAGGCAGGGACTGGCCGGCAAAAGCCTCGTTCAGTTCCCAGAAGTCGATGTCTTCGACTTTCAGGCCTGCACGCTTCAGGGCTTTCTTCGTGGCAGGCACCGGGCCATAGCCCATGATCGCGGGATCACAGCCGGCAACGGCCATGCTGCGGATCTTGGCAATCGGCTTCAGGCCAAGCGCTTCAGCACGCTCTGCGGACATCAGCACCATTGCAGCCGCACCGTCGGTAAGCTGGGAAGAAGTACCAGCAGTAACGGTACCGTTCTTCGGATCGAACGCTGGCTTCAGCTGGCTCAGCGACTCGGCAGTGGTCTCGGGACGAATGGTCTCGTCTTCCTCGATCAGCACCTTGAAGCCGTTCTCGTCGTGACCTTCAATGGGCACGATTTCGTTCTTGAAACGGCCTTCTACGGTCGCTTCATGGGCCAGACGGTGGGAGCGAGCACCAAACTCGTCCTGCTGCTCACGGGTAATCCCGTGCATTTTTGCCAGCATTTCCGCGGTCAGGCCCATCATGTTGGACGCCTTTGCGGAATACTTGGACGCAGCCGGGTTGTGGTCGAAACCTTCGGTCATGGGTACATGCCCCATGTGCTCGACACCGCCCACGAAGAACACATCACCGTTGCCGGTCATGATGGCCTGGGCTGCAGTGTGAATCGCGCTCATGGCAGAGCCACACAGGCGGTTCACGGTCTGAGCGGCAGACTCGTGGGGAATGCGGGTCAGCAGGGAAATCTGACGCGCCACGTTGAAGCCCTGCTCCTTGGTCTGGTTTACACAGCCCCAGATAACATCTTCAACTTCTTTCGGGTCGAGCTTCGGGTTGCGCTCAAACAGTGCTTCGATCAGATTGGCGGACAGGGTCTCTGCACGCACGTTCCGGAAACAACCGTTTTTGGCACGACCCATCGGAGTCCGCACGCAATCGACGACGACAACGTCTCTCGGATTAAGGCTCATAGATCTTTCTCCGTTCGGAAATCTCGTTCAGGGTTAGCCAAAGAACTTTTTGCCAGTCTTGGCCATTTCACGCAGCTTCTCGGTCGGGTGATAAAGAGGACCAAGGTCTGCAAACTTGTCTGCCAGTTCGACGAACTTGTCTACACCCATATCGTCGATATAGCGCAGGGCACCACCCCGGAACGGCGGGAAGCCGATACCGAAAATCAGGCCCATGTCAGCATCTGCCGGATCTTCGACAATGCCGTCTTCCAGGCAGCGAACGGTTTCCAGGCACAGAGGAATCATCATGCGGGCGATGATGTCTTCTTCGCTGAACTCGTTCTTACCCTGAACAACCGGCTCGAGCAGCTTGTAGGTCTCTTCATCGACCACCTTCTTCTGCTTGCCCTTGCGGTCCAGTTCGTATTTATAGAAGCCCTTGTCGTTCTTCTGTCCGTAACGGTTGTTATCGAACATCACGTCAATGGCCGTTGTACCTTCGTGCTTCATGCGATCAGGGAAGCCGTCTGCCATTACTTCACCGGCGTGCTTGCCAGTATCCATGCCGACAACGTCCAGCAGGTAGGCGGGGCCCATCGGCCAGCCGAACTTCTCCATGACCTTGTCAACGTGCTGGAAGTCAGCACCGTCACGCACCAGGCCGATGAACCCGCCGAAGTACGGGAACAGAACGCGGTTTACCAGGAAGCCCGGACAATCGTTAACAACGATCGGGGTCTTGCCCATGGCCTTGGCGTAAGCCACGGTGGTGGCGATCGCACGATCACTGGTCTTTTCGCCACGGATAACCTCAACCAGCGGCATCATGTGTACCGGGTTGAAGAAGTGCATGCCGCAGAAGTTTTCCGGACGCTTGAGGTTCTTCGCAAGCAGATCGATGGAGATAGTAGAGGTGTTGGAGGTCAGGATGGTGTCCTCACGAACCGCGTCTTCGGTCTCACGAAGAACCGCGTCTTTCACCTTCGGGTTCTCAACAACGGCTTCGACTACCAGATCTACATTCTTGAAGTCGCCATAGTTCAGGGTCGGCGTGATGCTATTGAGCACGTCGGCCATCTGATCCGGCTTCATCTTGCCCTTTTCAACACGCTTGGCCAGAAGCTTCTTGGCTTCTTTCAGACCCAGGGCGATACCGTCCTGGTTGATGTCCTTCATGATGATCGGCGTGCCTTTCAGGGCAGACTGGAATGCAACACCACCACCCATGATACCGGCACCCAGAACGGCAGCCAGGTTCACGTCGTTGGCTTCTTTTTCCCAGGCCTTGGCCTTCTTCTTCAATTCCTGATCGTTCAGGAACAGGCCAACCAGGCAAGCCGCCACATTGGTCTTGGCCATCTTGGCGAAGCCTTTGGCTTCCACTTCGATTGCCTTGTCACGGGTCATACCGGCATGCTTCTGCATGACCTTGATGGCCTCGACGGGCGCCGGGTAGTTCTTGCCAGCCTTGCCGGCAACAAATGCCTTGGAGATCTCGAATGCCATCATGCTTTCCATGGCATTGAGCTTGATCTTGCCCTTCTTCTCTTCGCGACGAGCTTCGTGGTCCAGCTTGCCTTCGTTGCACTGGTTAATAATGGCAACAGCAGCGTCAACCAGTTTGTCGGACTCGAGCACGGCATCCACAGCACCGACTTTCAGTGCCACATCTGCACGGTTCTCAGTGCCGCCACTGATCCACTCAACGGCATTATCGACACCCACCAGACGGGACAGACGCACGGTACCGCCGAAACCAGGGAAGATGCCCAGCTTCACTTCCGGAAGACCGACTTTGGCCTTCTTGTCCATCACCCGGTAGTCGGTCGCGAGGCACATTTCGAAACCGCCACCCAGCGCCATACCGTTGATCGCGGTAACTGTGGGGAACGGCAGATCTTCAACGGCGTTAAAGACTTCGTTGGCCTTGAGGTTGTTGGCTACCAGATCCTCTTCCGAGCCCGCAAACAGCTCGGTGAATTCGGTAATATCGGCACCAACAATGAAGCTGTCCTTGGAGCTGGTCACTACCAGACCCTTCAGGTTCTTCTGCGCTTTAAGTGCGTCAGTCGCGGCGCGGAGCTCTTCGATAGTAAGACGGTTGAACTTGTTTACTGACTCGCCCTGCAAGTCGAAGTTCAACTGAGCGATCCCGCCTTCGATCTCTTTAACCGTGATGGCTTTACCTTCGTAAATCATCAACTGATCTCCAGTCTGTGTTTGGAACTGCTTCCAGCCGAGCGGTACTTTTTGATTCACCGGCGCGGCTGTTTGTGCAGCGAGATTTCGGTCACTGCCCGATCATCCGATCCAAAAATTCATACAGTCGTTTGAATCGTGAGGGCACACGATGAAAAAAAACGGCGCATTTGTCAATTTGTTTCTTTCAGGAGGGCTGCAAAAGTCCCCAAATTGCCGGGGGCAACCGAAAAAATTCGAGCGGAATTGTTATGTTTCAGTGAACTGGAAGCCACTGCTCAGGGAAAACCGGAACTTCGTCACGCAAATTTCAAAGTTATTTACATTTACGGGCGACAACGCCGCCAAAACTGCTTGATTGGCTGACGCAGTTACTTTACCTTCGATCTACGACTTTGGTCCACAATAATAAAACCGCATTACGGAGACCCATCCGATGAAAGACGCTAACCTGCGGGTACGTTCCCTTGTAGCCGCGCTTATTCTACTTGCACTAACGTCCATGGGTGTCCGCGCCCAAGACAGCGCCGACGGATTTCTCTCCGACCTTCATAATTTCCGGGTCAGTAACTACATGGCACTGGATGCCTACTACCGTTTCAGTGGAACCGGGGACACCGATACCCTGAACGAGATTGTACAGGGCATCAACTCGGCCAATGACTCGATGAATTCCATTGCTGGCAGTGATTCCGGCGTATTGTCTGCCGAGGAAGTAGAAGGGCTCAATCAGGAGTTTGATAAATTCAAGAACCTGATGCGCGACAACATCAACGATGTGCGCAATCAGGGTTATCCGGACCTGCGCCTGGTCTCCGATATGGCCAACCAGGCACTGACCATGAACGAGAAAGCCACCGAGCTCTACCGGGTGGCCCAGGAGAGCTCCCAGACCGATACCAATCCGAGGGTTGAAGCTGCTCGTTCTGCTGCAGTGAAGATGGCACAGATGATGGCCAAGTACTCGGTCAGGACCAACTCCTCGGTGGCCCAGACCTTCCAGGGCTCTTCTACCGAAACACCGCTGGACGAGCAGGCCCGGGAGCTGGATCAGTTGCTGGCATCGGTTATCAAGGGCCAGGGAACACCGGAACTGAAAGCAGCACTTAACGATATCTCATCCAAATGGCAGTTCATTCGGGGATCCTACATCAACTACAATGAAAACAACGTAGGCTTTGTGATCGACCGGTACTCCAAGGGCATCCTCAAAGGGCTGGCCACAACCATTGAGCTTCTCCAGGGTAACGCCTGAACACCTGCCGTCCTTTTCTGGCAGGCGTAATTGCCTGCCAGAAAAGCAGTTTTACGTCTCCGTTTTTGATACCCGTCAGTTTCCCTCTACACTTTCCCGACCTGTTTTAAGGTACTATCCTCATTACAATACCCCGTGTGCGAAGGAGCGATACGATGTCTGCCTATAAAAAGATGCTTGTTGCCATTGACCTCACTGAAGAGGCCCCGCAGGTGCTGAACAAGGCAAAAGCCGTGAGCGAGGCCCACGGTGCCGAGCTGATGCTGGTCCACGTGGTTGAGCCTGTTGGGTATGCCTATGGGGGAGATATCCCGATGGACCTGACGGAACTGCAGGACCAGCTCGATAAAGCGGCCCGCGAACAGTTGGGAACCTACGGCGATCAGTACGGTGTGGCAAAAAACAATCAGGTGGTGACAGTCGGACGTCCTGAGTCTGAAATTCACAGGCTCGCCAAGGAACAGGAGGTGGATCTGGTGATCGTCGGCAGTCACGGGCGAAAGGGTTTCCAGCTATTGCTGGGCTCAACCGCCAACGGGGTCCTGCATGGAACCGAATGCGATGTTCTGGCCGTTCGAATTCATTAACGTCTGCTGAACAGAAGGCCCGGGCCTGGACCCGGGCCTGCACTGACCGGAAGCGGCTATCAGGCCCCCTCGCCGCCCATTTTCGCCTCCAGTTTGCGCAGCTGACTTTCCAGTGAGAAGCTGACACTGGATGCCATTGAAAAGAAATTCAGTAGCGCCTTCAGGTTACTGTCGCCCTTGCAGACCGAGTGAATACGCTGCCACAGGGCCTGGTTGACCAACTGCAACCTCTGATTCCTCTCCACCAGTCCCTTCAGTTCCCAGTCCGGGGTCTGATGATTCCGTTTCGCAAAATATTGCTGCAACAGGTAGTGGGAAACACTACGCATAATAAATTCATCGGTATTTGCGAACGGAAGGTGGTGGACCGCCATCGGCTTGAGCTCCGAAAGCACCGGGCAACCGCTGGTTGCCATTTTCAACCCGAGCAGCGACCGGAGCGCCTCTTCGAGGGCCGTCTGTTTTACATAGCTGCGGCGGTCATCGGTTACTCTTACTTCAACCTTCTGATAGGCATCCTCATCCCGGAAAGCCTCCACCACCGGCAATATTTCCGTTGCCGCCGGGCAGTGGGGAGATTCCGCCGCTTTTAGCGGGCAGTTACTACACTGGCAATGCTCCAGTTTTGTCCATGACGGGAGCGAACCCGACGGCCGGGACGGCTTGTCCGTGACTTTGAATTCGACGGTACGACCGTCCTGAAATCTGAAATCGTAGTGTACGTTCATTGGTTTGCCTGTTCTTCCAGCTCCATCCACCGCTCGATGACCTGCTCCAGACGGTTTTCCTTTTCCGTCAATGCTTCCAGAGTGGCCGAGACTTCATCCGGTGGGCCTGAATAAAAATCAGCCTGGGAAATTCTTTCCTGCAGGCCGGCGACTTCCTGCTCGAGTGCCTCAATCTGCCCTGGCAACTGCTCCAGCTCGAGTTTGAGTTTGTAGCTCAGTTTAGCGGGTTTGCTTTTCTCAGACTGCGTTCCCGCTTTTATGCTATCCGCGGCTTTCTGTGATTCGGCCTTGCCAGTATCACCAGAGGTTTTACTGGATTTATCCTGCTTGTCCGGTCGATTACCGGTGGCTTCTGACGGGAAACAGCCGCCCTGTCGACGCCAATCGGTGTAGCCACCAACGAACTCCCGCACTTTGCCCGATCCATCCAGGAAAACCGTTTCGGTGATCACATTATCAAGAAACTCACGGTCGTGACTGATCACGATCACGGTGCCGGCAAATTCCGCCAGCTGTTCTTCCAGCAACTCCAGCGTTTCCACATCCAGATCGTTGGTTGGCTCATCAAGCACCAGGATATTAGCGGGCTTGCTGAACAGCTTCGCCAACAACAGTCTGGCACGCTCACCACCAGAAAAGACGCTTACCGGTGATCTGGCGCGCTCCGGGGTAAACAGGAATTCCTGCAAATAGCCAAGCACGTGTTTGCTCTGGCCATTAATGTCGATGAACTCCCGGCCCTCGGACAGGTTATCCAGTGCGTTCCGTGTCAGATCCAGCTCACCTCGCAACTGATCAAAGTAAGCAACCTGCAGATTGGTACCCAGACGAATAGAACCCTCGGTTGGTTCCAGATCTCCCAATAAAAGCCGAACAAGGGTCGTCTTGCCCGTGCCGTTCTCGCCAACAAGCCCGATCTTGTCCCCGCGAAGGATGGTAAGATTCATATCTCTTATTACCGGCGCGCCACCCGGATAGGCAAAACCCGCGTCCCTGGTTTCAACCACCAGCTTGCCAGACCGCGCCGCGTCTTCCACGGCAAAGCTGGCGGTTCCACCCCGCACCCTGCGTTGCCGGTGCTCCTCGCGCATGGCTTTCAGGGCCCGAACACGCCCCATATTGCGAGTCCTGCGAGCCTTGATGCCCTGACGAATCCAGGCCTCTTCCTGCTTCAGTCGCTTATCGAACAACGCATTCTGCCGCTCTTCCTCTTCCAGCGCTTTCTCTTTCAGATCCAGGTAGCGATCATAGGTGGCGGCAAAACTCACCAGCTTTCCCCGATCCAGCTCCACAATTCGGGTCGCCATGCGCCGTATGAACGCACGATCGTGGCTGACAAACAGCATAGCGCCGCGGAACTGGCCAAGGGCCTCTTCCAGCCAGGCAATTGCCGGTACATCCAGGTGGTTTGTGGGCTCGTCCAGCAACAGTATGTCCGGATCGGCAACCAGTGCCTTGGCCAGCAAAACGCGGCGCTGCCAACCGCCGGACAGAGTATCCAGCGTCTGGTCCGGATCAACGCCGTACTGTCCGAGAATGGTGGTGACTCTCTGGTCCAGGCGCCAACCATCCAGAGCCTCCAGGCGCTCCTGAACCTTCATCAGCCGGTCGAGACTCGCCTCATCGGCCTGCTGGGACAGCTGATGAAATTCAGCGAGCAGCTGGCCTGTTTCCGGAAAGGCCCCGGCGACAACTTCATAGGCGGTACGGGTATCTTCCGAAGGCAGGTTCTGTGGAAGTACCGCCAGTACAGCGCCATCGTCAAGACGCACCAACCCACCGTCGGGTATCACTTCCCCGCTGACAATCTTGAGCAGGGTCGATTTCCCCTCGCCGTTTCGTCCCAGCAAACACACGCGCTCGCCGGCATCGATAACCAATGAGGCCTGATCAAGCAGCGGGTGCATTCCATAAGCCAGGGAAACTGAGTCCAGCGTTAACAGTGGCACGTTTGGTTCTACTCCGATTTGTTGACAGTGACGGGATCACCCACCCGAATAATGCCCGGTGATTCATGAATGGCGTTCTGGCCGAAGATGACGCCCTCCTGGGTTCTGCGATAGCCGGAGAGCGTCCTCAGGGGCTGCAAGGCGGCATCCTTCTGGCCCGTGGAAGGATCCACGGTGGTCATGACACAGCGCGAACAGGGCTTTACGATGCTCAGGCGGTTGTCGCCAATGCTCAGGCTCTGCCACAGATCTTCATCCCAGGCCCCTGCCCCCTCAACCACAATGTTGGGGCGGAATCTGCGCATCTCCACGGGCACTTCGAGCCGGCTATTCAGCTCTGCCAGGGAGGCGGTATTTGTAACCAGAAAGGGAAACCCGTCGGCGAAACCCACCCGGCGGTAGTCGGTGACCCGGCCCGCATCAACTCGGCGGAAAGAGCTGTCCGGCATAAAGACCAGGCGAACAGGCTTACCGCAGAAACGGCTCAGGGCAGCGTTTGCCTCGGGCAACCCCGTCCGGGCCTTGACCCAGTCTCTCCAGACCAGAACCCGAACCTCTTCCTCTGCGGCACTCAGGACAAACTCGCCCTCATCGGGAATGCTGATCACGACCCGGTCACCTTCCAGACGGGTTCCGACCCGGGCAAGTTCCGGGTGCTCCCTCTGGGTAACAAACCGGCGGTCATCATCCACGATCATCCATCGACGGTCCCCAACTGGCCCGAAGTCATCGGTACTAAAACAGGTCACTTCAATGCCAGACAGGGATTTGACGGGGTACACGAACAGCGAATGGACCTTCATGGCGGGCAGCCTCCCCAAAGAATCAGGATACGCAACAGGCTGCTGAGTATACCTGACCACACACCCCGGCGCCGAGTTTGGAGGTGCCCGAAAACGAAAAAACCCGATCCTTTTCAGGACCGGGTTTTTTGAATCTGGAGCGGGAAACGAGATTCGAACTCGCGACCCCAACCTTGGCAAGGTTGTGCTCTACCAACTGAGCTATTCCCGCAATGCTGCTCGGCTGTTACCGACAACGGACGCGTATTCTACGGATCCCGACGAAGCCGTCAACCACTTTTTTTCAGGTTTTTTCCAGCCAGCGTCTTGTTGTCGCATTTCAGGAAACCGGAACTGTGCAGCCACTCCTGGTCGGGGTAGTACTTGAACACCAACTGGCCGCCCTTCAGGTTGTCCACCACACGCTTGACGATCTGGTTATCCACCGCCGGGCAGCCGTGGCTCCGGCCTATGCGGCCGTATTTGCTGACCCAGTCCTCATTCACATAATCGGCGCCGTGAATAACGATGGCTCGCTGCCTGGCAAGATCGTTGATGCCCGGCTCAAGACCATCGAGCCTGAGCGAGTAACCGTGCTTACCGTAATAGGATTCCCTGGCCTGAAAAAGCCCGATACTGGACTGGTAACTGCCCTCAACATTGGAGAAGGCGGTCGATTCGAAATTCCCTGAATTCTTGCCGTGTGCGACCAGATCACGCAGCAACAACTCACCCCTTTCGAGGTCAAAGATCCACAGTCTTTCCTGGCTGGACGGCAACGAGAAATCGATAACCGCGAGCCGCTCGGGCATCTGAACACCATTGGAGACAGCACAACGAGAGGCGTTGATCGCTGTCTTGAGAACCGCCGTGTCAATTTTAGGCGCGGCTGCACTGAGGCGATCAAGAAGCTGGTCATCCAGAGAGGCGCCAAACGATGAAAGAGGTAGCGCAGCACACACAGCCAAAAGCAGGCCTGCGGGCGAAAAACGCCGCGTTTTTTGCATTTCACGTCCCCGATAAAATAATTGAAGGCCGCGAGAGTCGTATCGCGAGCCCGTCATAATTCATTGTTGCGCATTTTATCAGGGAAAATTGCTAACCCCGTCAGAATGTACGTTTTTCATACAAAACTTTAAGGAAACAGCGATTACCTTACTGGCCAAACCTGCGCCCACCCTCGAGGTACTCCTGCTCTTCCTGTGTTGAAGTTCTGCCCAGGGCCTTGTTGCGGTGGGGGAAACGGCCATACTGCTGGATGATGGACCGGTGATCCCGGGCGGACTGCAGGAAGCTGCTCATAAAATCGGCCAGAATCCCCTGGGTAGACCGCGCAAGCTGTTCATAACATTCCACGGACGTATCCTGATCCTCCTTGAGCTCGGAATGCTGAAGGGGCATATACAGGAATGCCCTGTGGACCGGATCAAGCATCATATCCTGGCCTTTCTGCATCGCTTGCCGGCAGAGCTTTCTTGCCTGACGGTCCTGGTCAAATGCCATGGCGCCGCCGCGGAATATATTCCGGGAAAACTGGTCAAGCAGGATGATCTCGGCGAGTATCCCGCCGGCCTCACGGCGCCAGTGGTCCAGCCCCTGCTCGGATGCAAACAGAACCATCGACAAAAAACGCCGACGGATTTCCTGGTCGAACCTGCGATCGGACCGGAACCACTTGTTCCGATGATCACTGTCTGGCAGCCCATGTTCGTCCAATTCGCCAAACCAGAAATCCAGAATCTCTTTCCAATCGAACATTCACCGTCACCCTGTTACTTTAGTTATGGTCGGTCCTTATATCGCGGCCGGCACTCCGGACTTACGACAGGCTCTATTAAATTGACTACTCCAGGAGAGGCAATGAACAGCCCCCGCATTATTCTGTTGGCACATGGAAGCAGTGACAAGCGCTGGTGTGAAACCTTCGAACAGCTTGCTGCGCCAACCCTTGCGTCTATCGACAACGCTCGGGTTGCCTACATGGAACTCGCAGAACCATCCATGGACACGGTCATAAAGGAAGGTGTTTCGGAAGGCGCCACCGAGTTTACGATCATCCCCTTGTTCCTTGCAGCCGGACGCCACCTTCGCAAGGACGTTCCCGCCATGATTGAAGAACTCGAGAAGGCACATGGCGCAACCATCCAACTTGCGCCGCCGATTGGAGAAAACCCTTTACTGGGACAGGCGATCCGGGATGTTGTTATGCTTCAACTGGAACAGACGCCAGCCTGAGCCGGGCGTTCTGAAAGCCGATTCGGCGGGCGGTGCGCGACAGGAGCAACAATTATGTCGAAAAGGATTCTGATTACCGGTGGTACCGGATTTATCGGCCATGTTCTGTGCCGTGAATTGCTGGCAAGGGAGTATGAACTCACGGTTTTCAGCCGGCAACCGGCGGAAACCGTCAAGTCCTGTTGCGGTCGGGTTCAAGCGATCCGCGACCTGCAACAGCTTCGCGCCCATCCGGGTTATGATGCCGTGATCAATCTCGCCGGTGAAGGTATCGCCGACAAACGGTGGTCTGAAGCCCGCAAGCAGGAACTACGGGACAGCCGGATAGGTGTGACCGAAACGCTGGTTGAGGTCATCCGAAGTTGGGAACGGGCACCGGAAGTACTGGTCTCAGGCTCGGCTGTTGGCTTCTACGGGGACCAGGGGGCTGCAAAGGTAACCGAAGACACCCGCCCCAACGATGAATTTACTCATCGACTTTGCCGCGACTGGGAAAACGCCGCCAAACCTCTGGCCGACGATGGCGTGAGGGTGTGCTTCTCCCGCACGGGTGTAGTGGCAGGCCCGGGCGGAGGTTTCCTTGAACGGATGATTCTACCCTTCAAGCTTGGGCTTGGCGGGCGCCTGGGAAGCGGTACGCAGTACATGCCCTGGGTACACCGCGACGACGTCGTTGGCGCTCTTATCTGGATGATGGAGAACTCAAGCGCCTCCGGCCCGTTCAATGTGGTGAGCCCTAACCCGGCAACCAACGCAGAATTCACCCGAAGCCTGGGTAAGGTTTTGCACCGCCCCACTCTTTTTCCGGCGCCAGCGCCGGTGCTGAGGGTTGCCCTGGGAGAAATGGCCCGCCTTCTGCTCACCGGACAGAACGCTATTCCAGAGAAACTTACGAGGGAAAAGTTTGAATTCCGGTATCCCGATCTGGAGCCGGCATTGGCTCAATGCATTGCTCTCGGATCATCCCGGTGATTTTTTTCACAAAAGGCGTTGACACCGTTCCGGAGCTTTCTTAATATACGCGCCACCTCGACGAGGCAAGGTGTTGAAAACGTTGCGTCCCCTTCGTCTAGTGGCCTAGGACTCCGCCCTTTCACGGCGGCAACAGGGGTTCGAACCCCCTAGGGGACGCCAATTTTTCTGCCTTGATGTTTCGGAAAACCGAAGTTTTCCGATGACCTCGTCAGACCGGCTTCTGACCGTGCTTCCCTTCTTTTCGATCCTGGCGTCCGTGCTCCTTCTGATCTTTCATCACGAAGATGCCAACACCCACGAAAAAGCCAACCATCAGCAGTACAGTGGCAATACCCGCGATCACAACGGCGTCCATATACATGTTGTTTCTCCTTCCGGTAATTAACTTGATTAAACTCAGGTTACGCCCGGCATGCCCGCAAGGTATTGATCCAGGTCAACGTATTTGTCAGACCAGATGTACGCATAAATACTGAACCACAACACATTTCCTTCGATTTTTCCTGCATTTGCAAGGCATTTGAAAGAAACTGCTGCTATAGTCGGAAACAAAGGAAGTGTCCGATCTCCTAACCGGTCTGGGTGGCTGAAGTTCAAGACATGCCAAAACTGTCGACGCGTCTTCAACGTTTTCGCACAGGCTCGCCCCTGTCTTTCAGGCTGCTGGCCTGGATTCTTCTGTTCAGCTCCGCCTTTACACTGGTGGCCTCCGCCCTTCAGATCTATTCCGACTATCGAAAAGATCTCTCGCAGATCGACAACCGCATGCAAGTGGTTGAAGCCGGCTATGCATCCAGTCTGGCCCGCAGTCTGTGGGCCCTGGACCAGAAACTGCTGCAAACCCAGATGGAAGGCATACTCAGTTTGCCCGATGTGGTTCATTTGCGGCTGAGGATCGAACCCGATTCCGAGCTGGTTATGGGAGAAATCCCGCGGGACGCAAAAACCACCTCCCACAGTTTCAATCTCGTTCATCAGGGCGATGAAATGTTCAAACTGGGTGAGCTGACGGTGACCGCAGACCTGGACCGGGTCTACGATGAACTCAAGCGGAAGGTGGGGGTCATTCTGCTGACCCAGTTCCTGAAGACGTTCTTTGTTTCGATCCTCATTATCTGGATCTTCCAGCATTTCGTGGCACGCCATCTGACTACCATGGCGAATTACGCTCGGGACTTTTCGCTGAAAACCACTTCGAAGCCACTGACGTTGGACAGACCCAACACCCCATCGAACCGTAACGACGAGTTGGGTCGGGTCACAGACGCCATCAACCAGATGCGCGAGCGACTGAACGCAGACATGGAGCGCCAGCAAAAGGATGCGGCGGAAATCCGGAAGTTTTCCAAAGCCATTGAATAAAGCCCCTCCTCGGTCCTGATCTGCGATCGCCAGTGGCGTATCGAATTTGCCAACCAGAAATTCACCCAGTTAACCGGCTATGAGGCTGCGTCGATCATTGGCAAGCACCCTGGCGCACTCGGGGACAACGATATTGAAAACCGTGAAAGCAGACACCTGTGGCAATCCATCCGTCTGCAGGTGCAGCGCGTCGGGGTCTGGCAGGGTGAAGTCAACAGCGTGCGCCGTAATGGTGAACGCTTCTGGGAGCAACTGATTGTCACCCCAATCAAGGACGAGTCCGGCGGCACCACCGGTTACCTTATCCTGGGTGAAGACATCAGTATCCGCAAACGCTATGAACAGCAGCTCTTGCGCCAGGCCAACTACGACATCCTGACCGGGCTGCCCAACCGGATGCTGGCCCTAGACCGTCTGAAACTGGCACTGGCACAGGCACGTCGCGAAAGCACCCTCGTGGGCGTGATGTTCCTCGATCTCGACAACTTCAAGCACATAAACGACACCCTCGGCCACGATGCCGGCGACAACCTGCTGATTGAGGCAGCCCGAAGAATTTCCAGCTGCCTCCGTGGCACCAGCACCGTTGCACGGCTGGGGGGCGATGAGTTCCTGGTGATCCTGCCGGGGCTGACTGGCCCGGAGGCTTCGTCGCAGGTTGCAGAGCGTATCCTGAAAACCTTCTCACCCCCCTACATACTCAATGGGCAGGAGGTGTTCGTAACCACGAGCATCGGCATCGCTATTTTCCCGACGGACTCAGACAACAGCGGCACGCTGCTGCAACACGCCGATGCCGCAATGTACCAGGCCAAACACAAAGGCAAGAGCTCCTTCGCCCATTTCGCCCCGGAAATGACCGAGGTCTCCCACGAGCGCCTGAAGATGGAGTCCAGCATGCGCAGGGCACTGGAGCTCAAGGAATTCGAACTGTATTTCCAGCCGATCGTGAATACCGATTCCGGCACGCTTTGCTCGGTTGAGGCCCTGCTGCGCTGGAACAACCCGGCCATGGGCATGGTGATGCCCGACCGGTTCATTCCGCTGGCCGAGGAAACCGGTCTGATTACCCCCATCGGCGAGTGGGTCCTCGAGGAGGCCTGTCGGGCCGCCATGGGATGGAAGCATGCCACCGGCAAAGACATTGGTATTTCCGTGAACGTGTCGCCGCGTCAGTTCCGGGATCCGGGCTTTACCGAGGCCGTTATGCACGCCCTCTCTACCAGCGGTCTGGCACCGGAGCAGCTGGAACTTGAAATTACCGAACGACTGATTCTGGACAACTCCATTGAAACCGCCGAAATCCTGCGCCAGTTGGACAAGGCCGGGATCCGATTGTCAGTGGACGATTTTGGGACAGGCTACTCTGCCCTCAGTTACCTGAAGAGCTACCCGTTTGATACCCTGAAAATTGACAAGTCCTTTGTCCAGGATGTCATGAAGGAGCCCGAGGATGCCTCACTGGTGCGGGCTATCATCAACATGGCCCACAGCCTGGGCCTGCGAGTGATCGCAGAAGGGGTGGAAGAAGAGGCTCAGACCCACTTCCTGAAAAAGGAAGGTTGCGACTTCTCTCAGGGTTACTTCTACAGCCGCCCCCTGCCGGCACCGGATTTTGAAGCCTGGCTGGCCAGCAATCATCGGGTATAGATCGAAAATCGTTGGAACCTGACTCCCATGGAAGACACCGTACTTGTCGTGAACTGCGGCAGCTCATCCCTGAAACTCGCCTTATTCGATGACCAACACAGAAAGCTGGCATCCGCGCTCGCTGAGCGCCTCGGCCAAAACGATGCATTTGCCCGCGTTGAGGGCCGGGAAGAGATCATTCCGCTGGATCCCGGTGCCAGCCACGATCAGGCGCTGAATACGCTGGTCACAGCGTTCCGGGATCAGGGACTGATGGCGTCGGCCCCGACTGCCATTGGCCACCGGGTCGTTCACGGCGGCGAGACCTTCCGTGAAGCCGTGCTTCTTGATGACGATGTCATGGATGCCATTGAAGACTGCGCGGGGCTTGCCCCCTTGCACAACCCGGTCAATCTGTCCGGCATTCGGGCAACCCTGGCGCAGTTTCCCGAGGTGCCGCAGACTGCCGTTTTCGACACCGCCTTTCACCAGACCCTGCCCAAAAGGGCGTTCCTCTATGCCCTGCCGGAGGCCTGGTACCGGGATTGGGGAATTCGCCGGTATGGTTTCCACGGCACCAGTCATGCCTTCATGGCCGCCGAAGCTGCCCGTCTGCTGGGAAAAACACCCGCAACCACCTCGATCATCTCGGCCCACCTCGGAAACGGATGCAGTATAACCGCCATCCGGAACGGGATCAGTGTCGATACCAGCATGGGTCTTACACCATTGGAAGGCCTGGTGATGGGAACCCGCAGCGGCGATGTCGACCCTGGCCTGTTCGACTTTCTCCGCAGCAAGGGCATCGCCGCGGACGAGGTGCACCGGGTCCTGAACCAGGAAAGTGGCCTCCTCGGCCTGTCCGGGCAGACCAACGACATGCGTTCGCTCTGTGCGCTCGCGGACCATGGTCATGAGCCATCCCGAACCGCCATTGATGTGTTCTGCTTCCGCCTTGCCCGTTACGTTGGGGCCATGATGGCATCACTCAGCCAACTGGACGCACTGGTTTTCACAGGTGGCATCGGAGAAAACAGTGCCCGGATCAGAGCCGAAACCATCAACCACCTCAAGCTCATAGGATTTGAACTCAGCCCGGACCTAAACAAGCATCATGGCGAATTCAGCCACCGCCGGGTGGAAAGCCCCGACTCCAGGTTTCCCGTTTTGGTGATCCCCACCAACGAGGAGCTGGTTATTGCACGGGAAGCATCCCGCCTCGCCGGCTCTGCTGCTTTCGGCTGACCCACACGCATCATCAGGACTAGCATCATGGCAAAGAGTCTCTTTTTTGCACCGACATCCATGGATTCAGGCCTCACTTCGGTCTGTCTCGGTCTGCTGCGCGCCCTGGAACGGGTGGGCGTGAGTGTCGGCTTTTACAAGCCGTTCTGTCAGACCGTTCACCGCGCCGAATCCATGCATAACGCAGGTGAGGACTCCTCCGTCGCTTTCGTACGGGCAAGCAGCCATCTGAATCCGCCGGATCCGATTGCCCTCAAGGAAGCCCAGCAGCTGCTCAACAGAGGCAAATCGGATTACCTGCTGGAGACAGTGGTCGGCGAATACCAGAAAGTTGCCCGGGACGTGGACGTGGTAATCATCGAAGGCCTGGTTCCAGACCGCAGCGAAGCCTATATTGCCCGGTTGAACGTAGAGGTCGCCCGCAATCTCGGTTCCGAAGTCATCCTGGTCAGTACTCCAAAAAACCTGGACGCCCGGCAAATGGATGACGAACTGGACTTCTCCTCGCGCCTGTTTGCCAACCCCAGCGACCCGGATGTCATTGGCGTCATACTGAATAAGGTCGGCGAGCCCGAGCGGGCGGGGCTTGAGCCCCGATCCAACAGCAACCACCCTGCCCCAACCACCATTGATTACCAGAGCCAATGCAAGGTCTTCAGCGAGGGCCGTTTTCGGTTGATTGCGGAGATTCCCTGGCAGCCGGAGCTGCTTGCACCTCGGGTCTCCGACATAGCCAGAGAGCTCGGGTTACCGGTTCTCAATGAGGGGCAGATGCACGCCAGGCGAGTCCAGAAGGTGTCGGTGTGTGCCCGCAGCATCCGCAATATGACCGAGACCCTGAGACCTGGCACCTTGCTGGTGACACCGGGCGACCGGGAAGACATAGTGGTGACCACAGCGGTTGCTGCTCTGAATGGGGTCCCACTGGCCGGCCTGATGCTTACCGGGGGTCTGATGCCGGACCAGCGTGTGATCGAGCTCTGTCACCGAGCGCTGGAAACCGGTTTGCCGGTACTGGGCTCGGATGCCAATACCTATGAGACGGCCCACATGCTGGCGAATCTGTCGTCCGCCATTCCAATTGATGACCCCAATCGTATTGAAAAAGCGATGGAGGCGGTTGCCACTCGCATAGACACCGACTGGTTGCAGCAGCACCTCAAAGTCGCGCGACAAAACAGACTTTCACCTCCGGCTTTCCGGTATCAGCTGTCAGAACGGGCTCGGGCAGCGAACAAACGCATTGTACTGCCCGAGGGCAGCGAGCCAAGAACCGTGCAGGCGGCTATTATCTGTCATCAGCGCAAACTGGCACGGTGTGCACTGATCGGGAATGCCCTGGAGATCAAGCGAGTGGCGGATTCCCAGGATCTGGAACTGCCCGAAGATATCGAGATTATTGATCCCACAGAGGTGCGCCAGCGCTATGTCGGCCCAATGGTAGAGTTGCGCAAGCATAAGGGGCTGACACCGGACATGGCAGAGGCCATGCTCGAAGACAACGTCGTTCTCGGTACCATGATGGTGGCTCTGGATGAAGCCGACGGCCTGGTGTCCGGTGCCATCCACACAACGGCCAATACGGTGCGACCCGCCCTTCAGCTGATCAAGACCCATGACCACGCGAAAGTGGTCTCTTCCGTGTTCTTCATGCTGCTTCCGCAACAGGTGGTGGTCTACGGCGACTGTGCCATTAATCCGGATCCGAATGCCGAGGAACTGGCAGACATTGCGATCCAGAGCGCGGAATCGGCGGAAGCCTTCGGGATCGAACCCCTGGTTGCGATGATCAGCTACAGCACTGGTGAGTCAGGCAGCGGCCAGGACGTGGACAAGGTCAGGGAAGCCACGAGAATAGCTCGTGAGCGCAGGCCGGATCTGCTGATAGACGGGCCGCTTCAGTACGATGCTGCGGCCATCGAGAGCGTGGCCAGGAGCAAGGCGCCGGACAGCAAGGTAGCGGGCAAGGCCACGGTATTCGTGTTCCCGGACCTGAATACCGGCAACACCACTTACAAGGCCGTTCAGCGCAGCGCCAACGTGGTCAGTATCGGGCCAATGCTGCAGGGTCTGCGCAAGCCGGTCAACGATCTGTCCCGGGGCGCACTGGTGGAGGATATTGTGTTTACCGTCGCTTTGACCGCGGTTCAGGCAAAGCAGGTTGAAAGTGCCGGGCCGGGCTGAGGCAGTCTGCCCTCACCCGGCCCAGGACTCAGCGCTTAAGACTCTTCTGGCGTTTTTTCTTAGGACGACGACCCTGTTTCTCATCGTTGTCCTTCTTGACCTTCTGACGCGGTGTCAGACGATCCACTTTGCCAGCAAACGGATTTTCGCCCGATTTGAATTCAAAACGGATCGGTGACCCGGTTACCTTGAGCACCTTGCGGAAGGTGTTCTCCAGGTAGCGCTTGTAGGCGCCCGGCAGTGAATCCACCTGGTTACCGTGAACCACAATAACCGGCGGATTAGACCCACCCTGATGAGCGTAACGCAGTTTGATTCGACGCCCGTGCACCATGGGAGGCTGATGCTGGGCAATGGCATCCTGCAGGATGGCAGTCAGTCGGTTGGTCGGCCACTTCGCCATGGCAGACTCGTAACACGCTTGCACCGACTCATACATCACGCCCACGCCAGAACCGTGGAGCGCCGAGATGTAGTGCTTATCGGCGTAATCCAGGAAGTCGAGACGACGCTGCACCTGCTCTTTCACCCGAACACGGTCTTCCGGGTCCATGCCGTCCCACTTATTGACGGCGATCACCAGCGAACGGCCGGCATCAAGGACAAACCCGATCAGGTGAAGGTCCTGATCCACGAGGCCTTCCCGGGCATCAATGACCAGAATAACCACATGAGCGTCGTCAATCGCCTGAAGCGTCTTGATAATGGAGAACTTCTCCACCACTTCACTGACGTTCTTGCGGCGACGGACACCAGCGGTATCAATCAGCGTGTACTGACTGCCCTGGCGTTCGTAGGGAATATAAACGCTATCCCGGGTAGTGCCCGGCATGTCGTAAACCACCACACGCTCTTCACCGAGCATCCGGTTGACCAGGGTGGACTTGCCCACATTCGGCCGGCCAACCACTCCGATGCGGATGCCGGGGTAACGGTCAGCCCTATCCTCTTCCTCCCTCTCCTCCTCGGAGGGCAGCAGGATCTCGAGCATCGAGCGGATACCCCGGTTGTGGGAAGCCGCAATCAGGAAAGTGGATTCAAAGCCAAGGCTGTAGAAATCCGATGCCGCAATGTCCGGGTCCTGGCCATCAGTCTTGTTCACTACCAGATGGGCCTGCTTGCCGGACCGACGAAGACTGTCTGCAATAAGTTCATCGCCTGCGGTCAGGCCGGCACGACCGTCCACCAGGAACAGTACGATGTCAGCCTCTTCTACCGCTTGCATGGACTGGCGGGCCATTTCGAGATCAAGGCCCTGCTCGTCGCCGGTAAGACCACCGGTGTCTATGACGATGAAGCGCTGCCCTTCGTAGCTGCCCTCACCGTATTTGCGGTCACGGGTAAGCCCCGGAAAGTCCGCAACCAGGGCATCCCTGGAACGGGTCATCTGATTAAATAATGTCGATTTGCCGACGTTAGGGCGTCCGACAAGGGCAATAACTGGGGTCATAATGGGGGATCAATCCTGCGGCTTAACCTGGAATACGGCCATCTTTCCGCTGTTGCCAAAAACCAGCAGGTTACCATTGGCGAGGCGCTGTGCCGGTACGCGGATACCCTCATCGTCGAACTCCAGCTGGCCAACCAGCTTGCCATCCTCACGGTCAATGACATGCAGGTAGCCTTCAAAATCGCCCACCACCAGATAGTCTTCATAAACCATTGGCTGGGTTAGCTGCCGCCAGGCCAGACGATCCTGGGTCCAGACTTCCCGACGATCAGAGCCTCTCAGAGCAACAATGTCGCCATTGGCCGAGGCCAGATAGATCTCGCCGCCACCAATCATCGGGGAATAGAGGCTGGATGCCTTCCGGCTCCAGATCTCCTGCCCGGTACGAATATCAACGAGGGCAAGTTTGCCCTGGTAGCCAACCACCATGACGGCGGTCTCAATGACCAGGGGTTGCCCCGTCACGTCAACCAGCCTTTCAAGCTCGGTGCGCCCCTGAGGCTGGCCCACTTCATACTGCCACATGGGCTGCCCCGAGGCTGCCGCCAGAGCGATCAATTTGCCACTGGCAAAGGAGGCAATGACAACGTCTCCACCGACCAGCGGCGCCGCAGCAGCCCTCATGGACAGAACCGGAACCGTGCCGTCGTACTGCCAGAGTTTCTCACCATCAGTGGCACTGAAACCTAACACCTTGCCGTCCGTCGTGTGGGCTACCACAAGGGAGCCGTTGGACTGGGGCGACGACAGTACTTCCGTGGGCAGCGACTGGCGCCACAGCTCGGAGCCGTCCTCACGGGAAAGCGCCACCAGATCGGCGTTCTCGGTGGTCAGGTAGAGGTTCTGCCCATCGCCACCGAGGCCCGAGAAGATGCGCTCTTCAAATTCAGATTCCCAGATAACCTTGCCGGAATCCGAGGCCACGGCGTAAATCTCACCATCCGCCGATGCGGCGTAGATCAGATCGCCGGTATTCAGAGGTGCCAGGTACAGAAAATCACCATCATGACCGTCGCCCACGGACATGCTCCAGACTCTCTTGAATTCGGCAGACGCCTCAATCTCGGGAACCGGAACAGGTTGTTCGAACGTATCGGTCGCGCTACAGCCGGAAAGTGCGGCCAGAAGAGCCAGCCCCAGGAGAAGTCCGCGTTTTGACATGCTGTCGCGGAGAACCGGCATCAGGCATCCTCCCCGACACCGAGGTCTGCCAGTTTCAGCTCCAGAATACCGCTGCGACCTTGCTGGCTCTGCTCACGGGCAGCAAGATAGGCCTCACGTGCGCCCTCGCGGTCGCCCTGCGCCAACAGGATATCGCCACGGAGCTCGGAGTACATGGCATCAAACGCATCGGCATCACCGGCGCCCTCGATGGTGGCCAGAGCATCTTCATACTGGCCTGCGGAGAACTGGGCACGAGCCAGACGATTTCGGACCACAAGCGCCAGCGCCTCATGCTCTCCGGTTTTTTCCAATGCCCACTTCAGGGAATCAATGGCGGCTTCGGCGTTACCCTCCTGAATCAACTGCTGACGGGCGAGGATCAGGTTACCGTAAACCGCATAGGCGCTATCCGTGTAGTCCTCCCGCAGGGTCTGCGCGACGAAAGCGACGGTCTCGCCGCTGGTTTCATCAGCCTGATCACTGAAGGCATTGAGGAGATTGGCAAACTGGTTGGCTGCCTCGGTGCGCTGCTGCGCCTGATGGTTCTGCCAGGCCTGCCAGCCAAAGACAATGGCCAGGGCCGCACCAATGCCGATCAGCAGAGAACTGCCGTTTTTCTTCCACCAGTCCTTGATCGCCTGGACCTGTTCTTCTTCGGTGCGCAACTCTGCCATGAGGACTCCTGTTGTCGAATTTTTGCTTTTGTATCAGTAAATTTGGTCAAATTCAGTTGGCCAGCGCCGCTGCCAGGGTGGCAGCCAGCTCGTCCTGGGCAACCTCGGTTTGCGGTTCGTCAGCACGTAAGGGCTTTAGACCGGCGGTTCCATTGGCAACCTCGTTCTCGCCCAGAATGACCGCGTACCTGGCACCACTCCGATCAGCCTTCTTCATCTGGCTTTTGAAACTGCCGCCGCCACAGTGAGAAACGATCACCCGATCCGGCAAAGCCGCACGCAGCTTTTCAGCCAGTATAAGAGCCGGAGCCAACGCCACCTCACCCATCGCCGTTACATAGATATCGGCATTACTGTTCACGTAATCCGGGACCAGCTCAAGCGTCTCCAGCAGCAGGATAAGGCGCTCCAGGCCCATTGCAAAGCCCACTGCGAATGTCGGTTTGCCGCCCAGCTGTTCCACCAGGCCATCGTATCGACCACCAGCGCACACTGTGCCCTGGGCACCAAGACTGTCGGTTATCCATTCAAATACGGTCTTGCCGTAATAATCCAGGCCTCGAACCAACGCCGGATTGACTGAATACGCCACGCCTGCGGCATCCAGCAACGCTTTCAGACGCTCGAAATGCTCTCGGGATTCATCATCAAGATAGTCGTCGAGGTTGGGCGCGTTTTCCAGGATCTTGCGGGTGGAAGGATCCTTGCTGTCCAGAATCCGTAAAGGGTTAGACTCCAGGCGACGCTGGCTGTCGGCATCCAGGTCTGACTTGAACTGACTCAGGTATTCCACCAGGGCAGCGCGGTAAACCCGACGGGATTCGGACGTTCCGATGGAATTGATTTCCAGACGGGTATGCTCAGCGAGCCCGAGCTCTTTCCAGAGTCGTGCGGTCAGTATCAGCAGCTCGGCATCGATATCAGGGCCAGTCATCCCGAAACATTCCACGCCAATCTGGTGGAATTGACGATAGCGGCCTTTTTGCGGGCGCTCATGCCGGAACATCGGGCCGGTATACCAGAGCCTACGGGTCTGGTTGAACAACAGGCCATGTTCCTCGGCCGCCCGAACACAGCCCGCAGTACCCTCAGGGCGCAGCGTCAGGCTGTCTCCGTTGCGGTCCTCAAAGGTGTACATTTCCTTTTCGACAATGTCGGTCACTTCACCGATCGAACGCTTGAACAGGTCGGTCTGTTCCACAATCGGCATGCGGATTTCCTGGTAGCCGTACTGGGCCAGTACCCGGCGCACCGTGGATTCCACAAACTGCCACACGGGCGCCTGCTCCGGCAGGATATCGTTCATCCCGCGAATTGCCTGAATCTTTGCCAATGTTAACCCTTAACTCTGTCTGGATGGTTGTGCCCGGGAATGGTAACGATCAGTTGTCAGAACGGGCAATGATCGATTCTTCCTGTTCCTTGCGCCGTGCCACTTCCTCGCGAATCAGGCGTTCCAGATCGTCGGTCAGTGTGGCGTTGTCCAGCTTCTGGTTTGGCTTGCCCGCCATGTAGAAAAGATTCTTGGGGCTGCCACCGGTAAGTCCGAGATCGGCAACTTTGGCCTCACCCGGGCCGTTCACGATGCACCCGATAATTGCCACGTCGAGGGAGTCATTCACATCCTCCAACCGCGCCTCCAGATCATTCATGGTCTGGATGACATCGAAATTCTGCCGGGAACAGCTCGGACAAGCGATGAAATTGATCCCACGGCTTCGCAGACGAAGGCTCTTGAGAATGTCGAAACCAACCTTGATCTCCTGCACCGGGTCGGCCGCAAGAGACACCCGAATGGTGTCGCCGATGCCGTCCATCAGTAGCATGCCAAGACCAATGGAAGACTTGACCGTGCCCGAGCGCAGACCACCGGCTTCGGTAATGCCCAGATGCAGCGGCTGCTCTATCTGCTGGGCGATCTTGCGGTAGGCATCCACAGTCATGAACACCTCGGACGCTTTCAGGCTGACCTTGAAATCCTGGAAATCGTGGCGGTCCAGGATATCAATGTGGCGCATGGCTGATTCCACCAACGCATCTGCCGTGGGCTCACCGTATTTACGCTGAAGAGACTTCTCCAGGGAACCGGCGTTCACACCGATACGAATCGGGATGTTGCCGTCCCGGGCAGCACTGATAACAGCACTGACACGATCATCCCGGCCGATGTTGCCCGGGTTGATACGAAGACAGTCCACACCCAGCTCAGCTACCCTGAGGGCTATCTTGTAATCGAAATGGATGTCGGCGACCAGCGGCAGGGATACCTGCTCCCGAATCTTTCCGAACGCCTCTGCAGCGTCCATGGAAGGAACAGAAACCCGCACGATATCGGCACCCGCTTCCTGCAATGCCGTGATCTGGCCAACCGTGGCCTCCACGTCGCAGGTGTTGGTGTTGGTCATGCTCTGCACCGCAATTGGCGCGTCGCCACCTACAGGAACATTGCCCACCATTATCTGGCGGGATTTGCGTCTGGTAATCGGGGAATCCTGTTTCATGTCTTACTGACCGATATAGAAAATTTGATCAAGTTTCAGATTGTCAGGGTAAACTCTGACCGGTTGTTGACAACCCGGTAGCCACCGATATCCACAGGCTCACCCTGGAAACGGATGGATTCGACCGCATCAACCGCGCCAATGACGACCCGCAGCGGGGCTGGCCCGGCAACATCGATCTGGTCTCCGTTACGCTGAAGCGAATTCACCAACCGGTTACCCGCAGCATCACTGATCTGGACCCAACAATCATCGCTGAAGCGAATCTGAAGCCGGCCGGTGTCCGCCACTTCAGCCAGCCCGTTTGGATTTTCGAGCACCGGCTCGGTAGTCTGAATAATCGCCGGAATCTGTTCTGTTACCGTCTCGGTGGTCTCCGACCGGCTCTCTTCAACCGCTGCCGTCTCAGTTGGGGCCTGAGTCTCGCCAGCATCTGGTTCAACCGGCTCCACCAACGGTTCCCGCTGCTCTGTTGCCACCGGCGCAGATTCCATGACCGCAGGCTCCGGCTCTTCAACACTTGCCACCACTTCGGGCTCAGAGCGTTCAGCTTCGGACGCCGCCGGTTCCCCGGTTTCGCCCTGATCTTCTGGCGCAGCCTCAGGCTCTGTTACCGCCTCGGAGGGTGCTGAATCCTGCTCAGGCACCAGGAAGGTGAAGGCCAGATAACCGGCAATGCCCAGGACCACCAGAAAAAACAGGGCTTTGGCCAACTGACGTTTACGGCGTCTGCGACGCTCGATATCAACCAGGGGATTGGCTTCATGCTCCTGTTCCCGCTGTTGCCGGATGGGCTCCAGCTCCTGGTCCAGGTCGGCAATCACCGCATCCGCATCCAGCCCAACCTGTTTTGCATAAGCCCTGACATACCCTTTCAGAAAGAGTTCACTGTCAATCTGGCTGTATTCTCCCGACTCTATCGCCTGTATGACTGAAGGGCGCAAATGCTGCGCTGCGGCGACATCTCCGGTACTCAGACCGGCTTTTTCCCGTGCCTTCTGAAGCTGCTGCCCTACGGGCTCCTTCATCGCTGGCTGTGAGTTTTCTTCAGTTGCCATTAGAAATCAGCACCTTATATTGTTGGTATTCGACTGACTCCGGAAATTTGTTTCTGAGCTGAAGCGCAAGGCTCGCTTCCTGGTTTTCATCACTGTAATAGCGGGCAATACGAATGCCAGTTAAGAGGCTCTCCGGTGAGTGAACCAGGCGCTGATTCCTTTGCATCAGGGAAATCAGGCGTGAATAGTAGCGGGCCGCATCGTCGTAATTGCCGGCTTCAACAGACACCCGTGAAAGCGCCAGCAAAGAGCGGGCATCGCCCCGTGTCAGCTCCACCGCCCGGCGATAGGATGTGGCTGCAGCTTCCAGTTCTCCGAGTCGTTCCTGGGTCATACCCAGGTTAAAGAAAACAGAGCCGCGGTCCTGATAACCGGTATCCCGCGACGCCGCACGGAACTGGTCTCGGGCGTCTTCCATCCGATTCTGGCCGAAAAGGAAGGCCCCGTAGTAGACCCGCGCCCTGGTGTAACCCGGATCCTCGGAGATGGCCTGTTTGAAATTACGCTCGGCCAGCTCTGGCTCGCCCTCGGCGTTATAGACAAGTCCCATAGCGGCCCTGGCACCCGGGTCATCTGAATCCAGCTTCAACGCCCTTTCGAGGTGATGACGCGCACGTTCAAGGTTGCCCTGGCCGATATAGGCGGTAGCGAGTTTCACATAGTTATCGAGGGCTTCCTGGCGATCCGCTTCCCGTGAGAACCGACTGTCGGTGGTGGTAACGCAACCTGTAACCAGCAGAGTCAGCAGCATAGCGGCTAACATTGAAAAGCGTCGGTTTGCTGGTGCTGTTATCACGGGTGTCCCCTTCCTCGATTGGGCTGTATGGCGTTCCTGGTTCAGGGATTCACCTGCTGAACCTGAATGTACCTCTGGCTCCGACGGGTTCTGTCTTCAACCCGTCCCACCAGCTGACCACAAGCGGCATCGATGTCATCACCCCGGGTAGTCCTGATAGTGGCAATATATCCTGCTTCGTTCAGGACGGCCTGGAAGCGACGTGTCGCGTTCATGCTCGGCCTCCGGAAATCGCTCTCCGGAAACGGGTTAAAGGGAATCAGATTGATCTTGCATGGCAAATCCCGCAGCAACACCGCAAGCTCACGGGCATGTTCCGGCTGATCGTTCATTCCCTCAATGACGGTGTACTCGATTGTCGCCTTGCGCTTGTCCGGCAAGCGGGCGAAGTAACGCTTGGTCGCGGCCAGCAACTCGGCAATCGGGTACTTTTTATTCAACGGAACCAGCTTGTTACGCAATTCATCATTCGGCGCGTGCAGGGAAATGGCCAGTGAAACATCGGTAACTTCCGACAGGCGATCCAAAGCCGGCACAACACCTGACGTGCTGAGGGTAACCCGACGCTTGGAGATCCCGTAGGCCAGATCCTCCATCATGAGGTTCATAGCATCCACGACATTGTCGAAGTTAAGCAGGGGCTCGCCCATACCCATCATGACCACGTTGGTAATGGGCCGATCCGGGCCTGGCTCAAAAGGCATGAAGGCCTTGCGTGCAACCCACACCTGGCCGATGACCTCCGCGGCGGTGAGATTCCGATTGAACCCGCGTTTTCCCGTAGAGCAAAAGGTACAGTCCAGACTGCAACCGATCTGCGAGGAAACGCAGAGCGTGCCGCGCTCTCCGTCCGGAATCAGCACAGTCTCAACACTGTTGCCATTGTCCATGCGCATCACCCATTTACGGGTGCCGTCTTTGGACGTTTCGTCGTAAACCACCTCAGGACCACGGATCTCGGCGACCTGCTTCAGCTTTTCCCGCAGCGCCTTGCTCATATTGGTCATTTGATCGAAGTCATCAGCGCCACGCTGATGGATCCACTGCAAAACCTGGGTGGCACGAAAACGCTTCTCTCCCAGAGATTCAAAGAAAGCTTCTAGCTTTGCTTTCGGCATCCCCAGCAGATTGGTTTTTTCAGCGGCCGCTGTCATTTCATAACCTCGATCAGATAACCAATTCGGAGGCGATCGGACGATCGCCTCCGATCAACGCAATCAGCCCCGCGGGCAGATCTCGTTGTCATTGAAGAAATAAGCGATTTCGCGCTCGGCAGAAGCCGCGGAATCAGAGCCGTGAACGGCGTTCGCATCGATGGAAGAAGCAAAATCCGCACGGATGGTGCCAGCGTCGGCTTCCTTCGGATTGGTCGCACCCATCAGATCACGGTTCTTCAGGATGGCGCCCTCGCCTTCCAGAACCTGAACAACCACAGGGCCGGAGGTCATGAAAGCAACCAGATCGTTAAAGAACGGACGCTCTTTGTGCTCTGCGTAGAAGCCTTCTGCCTGCTCTTGGGTGAGGTGCATCATTTTGGCAGCAACAATGTTCAGGCCAGCTTTCTCGAAGCGGCTGTAAATTTCGCCGATCACGTTCTTTGCTACCGCGTCGGGCTTGATAATCGAGAGCGTACGCTCAGTTGCCATGGTCTTTCTCCAGTTTGTGGATGGTAAAAATTCTGGCCTGCGATTATACGCAGTCCGGGGCAAACTTCCTACCGCACTGCACGGAGGCGGCTAACAACATCAACTATTTGCGAACTGGCAAAGGCCACTTCCTCTTCGGTGGTGAATCGGCCGAAGGAAAAACGCAGCGCCCGATGGGCCTGCTCATCACTCAGTCCGATGCCACGGAGGACGTATGAGGGCTCGACTGTGGCCGAAGCGCAGGCCGAACCGGAGGAGACCGCCAGGTCCCGCAGACCCAGCATAAGGGACTCTGCATCAACCCCGTCAAAGGATAAGTTCACGATACCGGGAACGCGACTGCTTTCGCTGCCATTGAGACTGACACCCTCAAGAGACTGAAGCCCCGCCAGGAAGGACTTCCGGAGCGCCTCCAGTTTAACGATTTCTTCCTCAAGCCCGGATTGGGCTAGCGCGAACGCCTTTCCCATTCCCACAATCTGGTGGGTCGGCAGGGTTCCGGAACGCATTCCCCGTTCATGCCCACCGCCGTGAATCTGCGCCTCGATACGAACATCCGGCGAACGCCTTACGTAAAGGGCGCCGACACCCTTCGGGCCATAGACCTTGTGCCCTGACAGTGCCAAGAGATCTACTGGCATGGAGCCAACATCAATGGCCATCTTGCCGCCAGCCTGGGCCGCGTCCACATGGAAAAGAACGCCTCGCTGACGTAATTCGGCGCCAATGGCGGCAATGTCGTTGATGGTTCCCAGCTCGTTATTCACCAACATCAGGCTAACGAGCACGGTATTTTCCTTCAGCGCACCCAGGACCTGATCACAACTGATCGTTCCATCGGCGTTGGGATCCAGCCAGGTTACTTCAGTACCCTGGTGCTCAAGCCACTTGCAGGTATCCACAACAGCCTTATGTTCAATCTTCGAAGTGACAACATGAGCATCTTGGCGGCCCGCAACGGCGCCCTTGATCGCCAGGTTATCCGATTCTGTAGCACCTGACGTCCAGACGATTTCACGGGGGTCGGCGTGAATCAGCCCGGCAACCTGCTTACGTGCGGCCTCCACAGCAGCTTCCGCCTGCCAACCGTAGGCGTGCGTTCGGGATGCAGGATTACCGAACACGCCATCCAGTGTGAGGTACTTCATCAATTCATCGGCGACAGCAGGATCAACGGGCGTGGTGGCCGCGTAGTCCATATAAACGGGCTTTTTCATGGATTCCGGAAACTTGTTGGTGTCAGGCCGGCGCCTGATCAGACAGGCGTTCGGTGTTGATGGTTTCAGAGCCGTTGTCAGACTGACGGCGATTCTGCCGGTCAGCAACCTGGCGAATTTCATGCTTTCTCATCAGATCTCCGAGGCTGATCTCGCTGAGAAACTGATGAATCTGATCGCTGAGATCAGACCAGAGGTGGTGGGTCAGACACTTCTCGCCGTTCTGGCAATCACCCTTGTTGCCGCACCGGGTGGTGTCCAGCGATTCGCTGACGGCGTCGACAACTTCGGCAATATATAGCTCAGCCGCAGGACGACTGAGCCTGTAGCCTCCACCTGGGCCACGAATACTGACAACCAGCTTCTGGCGGCGGAGACGGGAGAAAAGCTGTTCCAGGTAGGACAGTGAGATTTCCTGACGGGCCGAAATATCGGCGAGACTCACCGGCCCCTGGTCTCCATGCAGAGCCAGATCAAGCATTGCCGTTACGGCATAGCGGCCTTTGGTGGTCAACTTCATAGTGTCAGCCCCATGACGGGATTGAATCTCAAAAACGCAGCTGAGAGTATGAATTGACCAACCATTTCAGTCAAGTATTCAGCGGCGCACCTCATCGTCATCCCGGACGCAATCAAAGTCCTCTTCCTGTAACGGTGGCAACTCGCCATTCTGGTATTCACTGTTCACCTTGCGGAGGGCCTTGCACATGTTCTCGATGCGGTCATCCACCGCATGCATGTGATCAAGCAACGAGCGCATGGCCCGGGCAACCGGGTCTGGCATTTCCTCTGTTACACCATAGGCATCGAAGCCCATGCGTTCTTCCATCTCCTTGCGGCGCGCGTCATCCTCGCCTTTGCGTTTGACGATGACGCGGCCAGGAATACCAACCACCGTTGCACCCGCGGGCACTTCCTTTGTCACCACTGAATTTGAGCCGATCTTGGCGCCCTCGCCCACTTCAAACGGGCCCAGAATCTTTGCACCGGCACCAACCACGACACTGTTACCGATCGTGGGGTGGCGCTTGCCCTTGTTCCAGCTGGTTCCGCCCAGGGTGACACCCTGATAGAGGGTCACGTCATCGCCGATCACCGTGGTTTCGCCAATGACCACGCCCATGCCGTGGTCAATGAAAAACCGGCGGCCAATCGTCGCCCCCGGATGAATCTCGATGCCGGTCAGCCAACGGGCAATGGTGGAAATGGTACGAGCAAGCCATTTCAGACCGAGACTCCACAACCAATGGGAAAACCGATGAAAAAGCAGCGCGTGCAAGCCCGGGTAGTTGGTCAGAACTTCAAAGGTGTTCCTCGCGGCGGGATCCCGGTGGAACACGCTATTAATGTCTTCCCGCAAACGCTCAAACATGGCCATTATCCTGTTCCGTCGCCGCAGTGCCGGCCTCGGTTGATTTGCTGTTATTCCGCGTGCCTGCCGCCTTCTGAACAGCAGTGAGAATACCCCTGAGAATGTTGATCTCCATCTGATCCAGTCTGGCCCGCTGGAACAGACGCCGCAAGCGCGTCATCAATTGCCTGGGGTTCTCCCGTCGATGGAAATCCACATCAATCAGCACCTGCTCCAGGTGCCCGAAAAAACCCTCGACATCGTGAACTTTGGCCGGCGGCACATCCCAGCCTTCATCCCCGGGCCTGGTCATCGACTTTAGGTATGGGCTCCCTTCACCGCCTTCAAGGCTTCGCAGATAATACATCCGCAATTCATAACACATCACCTGTACCGCCATGGCCAGATTCAGAGAGCTGTAATCCGGGTTGGACGGAATATGAATGTGATAGTGGCAGCGCTGCAGCTCGTCGTTGCTGAGACCATGATTCTCTCTTCCGAATACCATGGCAACCGGGCCGCTTTCCGCGTGCCCTGCGGCAGCTGCAGCCGCCTCAGGGGGCGCACAGACCGGCCAGGGCACCTTCCTCCCGCGGGCACTGGTACCCATAACCAGAACGCAATCGGCCAGGGCATCATCCAGCGAAGAAACAACCTGGGCATTATCAAGCACATCCGAAGCACCCGCCGCACGCGCATACGAAGCTTCATCCGGAAAGGAGCATGGATTGACCAGCCACAGATTACCCAGTCCCATGTTTTTCATGGCTCGGGCGACAGCGCCGATGTTGCCTGAATGGGATGTCTCTACCAGAACAATCCGGATCTGATCCTGAAATGTTTCCGTCCCTTCCTGTGGAAGTGCGCTTTTGTGCATTGTTAGCAGGCCCAAGGTTATTGATCAGGGCGGCAATGATAGCAGAAAGCACCCGCACCCTGCCCCTCCGGAGAACCCGTAACCTCTGGTTATCCGTGCTATTGCTGAGTCAAAAAACATACAAGCGGGGTGATCTTTTGCTATGATACCCGGCCTTCACACACCCGGATAATGAACACTCAGATGCAACCAGCTATTAAAATGGCCCTGCGCGTCGCGCGTCAGGGGTCCGATTATCTGAAAGCCCATTTCGAGCGCCAGGAACCCACCGGCAAAGACGACTCAGAACGCCGTCGTCAGCTGGAGCGGGTTGAGCAGTCTATTTACGATAACTTTGCCGAACAGCTCGAAAAGGCCTACAAGGACCACAGCATCGCGCCATTGAACGAAGCGAATGCCGGAACCAGCGAGAAAAGCTGGCATATCTTTCCAGTCCTGGGCCGTGAGAATTTCCTTCGGGGCATTCCGGAGTTTGCTCTGGCGCTGTCCCAGAAGAAGAATAACCGCACCGAAAACCTGCTTCTGGTGAATCCCGTTACCGGCGAAGAATACTCCGCCAGCCGTGGTCACGGTGCCGCTCTGAACAGCCGCCGGGTACGCGCTTCGGAAATCAAACTGCCCGAGAAAGCAGCCATCGCCACCAACCTGCTGGACCAGGCCCGCAAGAGCGAGGATCCGATGCTCTGGGGCGAAATGGCCGCTGTACTGGCAAGAGATTCCGGCATGTTCCGCACGTCTGGCTGTGTGGTACTGGACATTGCCCGGGTTTCCGCGGGCCTGATGGACGCGGCGATCATTTTCCGCCCGGAAGCCTCCGACCTGGATCTGGGCGTCACACTGGCCATGGAATCCGGCGCACTGACCGGTGACTTCTCCGGTAACCCGTCGACCGGTAATGCCCGCCAGCTGGTAGTGGCAAACCCGAAACTGTTCCGTGAAGTCCTGAAAGTACTGCACCCGTTCCGGGGCCGCCTGCCTCGCTGAGGCCTCCGGTTCTTCCGGACACAAAAAAACCGCCACAAGATGTTGGCGGTTTTTTTTGTGTCCGGCATTGCCGGAACAGATGGGATTACATCCTGTTCAGCCATTCCGGTGGCTGCTCTTCCTCATCCGCATTTTCAGCGCCTTCTTTGGGCGGCACGATCAGATCGTCACGGGACACGCCCATAACCATCAGAAGGTTCGCAGACACGTAGATCGATGAGTAGGTACCGACGATCACACCAATAATCAAAGCCAGGGCGAAGTTGTTGATCGCCTCACCACCCAGAAAATACAGGGCGAACAGAACCACAAGAGTTGTGCCGGATGTATTGATTGTCCGCGCGATGGTCTGGTGAATCGACTCGTTGATAATGTCCCAGGGCTCACCCACGCGCATCTTGCGGAAATTTTCCCGGATGCGGTCAGCAACGACAATGGTGTCGTTCAACGAGTAGCCGATAACTGCGAGCAGGGCCGCCAGCACGGTGAGATCGAAAGTCCACTGAAACAGGGCGAAAACACCCAGAACGATAATCACATCGTGAGCCAGCGGCACCACCGAGGCAATACCGAACTTGAACTGGAAGCGCATACCCACGTAGATGAGCACAACCGCCAGGGCAATCAACAAACCCAGGCCGCTGTCTTCCTTGAGCTCCTCACCAACCTGCGAACCAACGAACTCGGAACTTACCAGCTCAAGCTCTGCACCACCCTCTTTCAGGGTTCGGGTTACCTCGGGGGCGAGCTGATCGTTGTCAGCCTCGGCCATCCGCACCAGCACCGTGGTGTCGGCGCCAAAGTTCTGGACGGAGAACTGCTCATAGCCGGCGGCATCGAGCCTGGACCGGATTTCGTCAAGTTGCGGCGCCTCTGCATACTCAAATTCAACAGAGGTACCGCCGGTGAAGTCCATACCCAGGTTCAGGCCACGGATGGCCAGCAGCGCAATGGACACAACGATCAGCGAGATAGAGATTACGGATGCAATTTTCCGCAACCCCATGAAATCAAACGGTTGCTTCTGATCTTCAGACATTGGCGAGCTTTCCTCCGATCGACAGCTTCTCGACCCTGCGGCCGCCGTAAATAAGGTTAACGATGCTGCGGCTGACCATCAGGCCAGAGAACATCGACGTCAGGATCCCGATGCACAGTGTCACCGCAAACCCTTTCACCGGGCCGGAACCCATCGCGAAAAGAATAACGGCAACCAGCAAGGTGGTGATGTTTGCGTCAAAGATGGATACAAAGGCCCGGGAATAGCCGGAGTTGATCGCCGTCTGAGGCGGCACACCGGATTTCAGCTCTTCCTTTATCCTCTCGAAAATAAGCACGTTGGCATCGACCGCCATACCCACTGTCAGAACGATACCGGCAATGCCCGGCAAGGTCAGTGTTGCGGACAGGATCGACATGCATGCTACCAGCAGCATCAGGTTCAGAGTCAGGGCAATGTTCGCAACAATGCCGAATCCACGGTAGTAGACAAGCATGTACAACAGTACCAGGCCGAAGCCAAGCGCCACCGACATCATGCCGGCATCAATGTTCTTCTGACCGAGGCTGGGACCGATGGTCCTTTCCTGAACGAAGTACATTGGCGCTGCCAGCGCACCCGCACGCAGAAGCAATGCCAATTCCGCGGCCTCCGGGATGGAATCAAGCCCGGTAATCCGGAAGCTGCTACCCAGGGCGGATTGCACGGTGGCCAGGCTGATAATGCCCTTTTCCACAACGCGGTTTTCCACTTCCTGAGGCTCACCGTCAACCATGCGGGTTTCGGTTTCCGTGCGGTACTCAATGAACAGCACCGCCATCCTGCGGCCAATGGCATTGCGGGTGGCGCGGTTCATCAGATCCCCACCAACGGAATCCATGGTGATATTGACCTGGGGCTGACCATTCTCATCAAAGGCCTGCTGGGCATTGGCCACGTTGTTACCAGTAGCAATCACCTCCTGCTCAAGGCGGGCGGTGCGCTGGGGCTGATCCCGGAAACCGAACTCTTCGGTTTCGCTGCTTGGCGCATCCTGGCGGGCCTCCATGCGGAACTCAAGGTTCGCGGTGGCACCAAGTACGCGCTTGGCCTGTGCGGTGTCCTGCACGCCCGGGAGCTCAACAATGATCCGGTCGGCGCCCTGCTGTTGAACCAGGGGCTCGGCAACACCCAGCTCATTAACCCGGTTGCGAATGGTGGTGAGGTTCTGCTCCAGGGCATAATCCTGAATCGCCGTGACTTCCGCCTCAGACAGGGTCAACACCAGGAGGAACTCATCGCCCTGGGTCTGCTCATCCAGAAGGAATTCGTTGTACTGGTCACGGACCATATTGAAGGCTTCAGTCCGGGAGGCCTCGTCCCGGAAGCTGAGAACAATCTCCCGATTGTCCTGCACATCCCCACCACGATACCGGACCCGCTCTTCCCGCAGCTCCCGCTTGATCTGGCCGGACATGGCCTCCAGTCGCTGGCTTACCGCGGTTTCCATGTCGACTTCCAGCAGGAAGTGGACACCGCCGCGAAGATCCAGCCCCAACTTCATGGGGCCGGCACCCAGGCTTTTCAGCCATCCCGGCGTGGAGGCAGCCATGTTCAGCGCGACAAGGTATTCATTGCCAAGAGCGGCCTGCACCAGCGGACGAGCCTGCAACTGGTCTTCAGAGTTGGTGAGACGGATCAGAGCATCCCGATCCTGAAGAGTACTGCTTTTCACCTCGATACCCTGGTTTTCCAGAACATCAACTGCCCTGTCGAGCACACCGGCATTGACCTCGGTGCTGCTACGGGCGCCTGTGATCTGGATGGCGTAATCGTCGGGGAAGAGGTTGGGCAAAGCGTAGATAAACCCGATCACGAGCGCGACCAGGATAACCAGGTTTTTCCAAAGCGGATACTTGTTCAGCATGGGATCCCTTGTAGCCGGCCTGGTGGCCGGCCTTGGTGTTTCAGCCAGGAAGATTCAGACCGGCCACCAGGGATGGCCGGCTAAATGGCCCCGCTCAGATGTCTTTGAGCGTGCCCTTCGGCAGAGCCGCAGCAACGGCTACTTTCTGGACCTTGATCTCTACGTTATCGGCAACTTCCACAACGATGAAGTCGTCGGTTACCTTGGTGATTTTGCCGGCAACGCCACCGGAGGTCACAACTTCATCACCCTTGTTCAGGCCGGACATCAGGGCTTTGTGCTCTTTCGCACGCTTGGACTGCGGGCGCCAGATCAGGAAATAGAAAATCAGGATGAAGCCTGCAAAAAAGATTACCTGGCCCATAACACCCATTCCCTGGGCACCTGGGTCCTGTGCCATGGCCAGAGCAGGCATCAGAGCCAAAAGGCCGGCAACGAGCATTTTAATAGATTTCATTGAATATCTCCGTTGGTTTAGCGAATAGATCAATCATTGCCCAGAGGCGGAACGGTCTCTCCGCGCAGAGCATAGAAGTCGGTTACAAAGTCCGACAATGTACCTGCTTCAATGGCCCCACGCAATCCAGCCATCAGGTTCTGATAGAACCGGAGGTTATGGATGGTATTCAGCTGTGAGCCCAGCATTTCTCCACATTTATCCAGATGATGCAGATAACTTCTCGAAAAGTTCTTACAGGTGTAACAGTCGCAACGCTCATCCAGGGGCGAGGTATCATGACGGTGCCGGGCATTGCGGATCTTTACAATCCCGGTTGAGGTAAACAGGTAACCATTCCTGGCATTCCGGGTCGGCATCACGCAGTCAAACATGTCCACACCACGCCGGACTGCCTCAACAATATCTTCGGGCCGCCCCACACCCATCAGGTACCGCGGTTTGTCCTCCGGCATCTTCGGCGGCAAATGATCCAGAATCCGGATCATGTCCTCCTTGGGCTCGCCAACCGAGAGGCCACCAATGGCATAGCCATCAAAGCCAATGTCTGTGAGCCCCTCCAGGGAAAGGTCACGCAGGCCCTCGTACATGCCACCCTGGACAATGCCGAACAATGCCGCAGGATTGCCCTCGTGGGCATCCTTGCTCCGTTGCGCCCAGCGCAGGGAAAGCTCCATGGAGTCTTTTGCCTGGCGTTCGGTAGCAGGATAAGGCGTGCACTCGTCAAAAATCATGACGATGTCCGACCCCAGATCCCGCTGGACCTGAATAGCAATCTCCGGGGACAGCTCCACCGGCGAGCCGTCTACCGGTGAGCGGAAGGTAACGCAGTCCTCGGTAATCTTGCGCATTTCGCCCAGGCTGAACACCTGGAAGCCACCGGAATCGGTCAGGATCGGCCCCTGCCATTGAGTGAAATCATGAAGGTCGCCGTGTGCTTTGACCACTTCGGTTCCCGGCCGGAGCATCAGATGAAACGTGTTTCCCAGGATGATTTCTGCGCCAATTTCATGGATATCGCGGGGCAGCATACCCTTGACGGTGCCATAGGTGCCGACGGGCATGAATGCAGGTGTTTCAACGGTGCCCCGGGGAAACGTCAGCCGGCCACGACGGGCCCGCCCGTCCTCACCCAGTTTTTCGAACGACATGAAACAGGTTTGTGTCACAAGGCCTCCCCGGCATTATTGTTACCGGCTTCATTGGATTCCACGGCCGAACCCAGCAACATGCCACGGCTGGGTTCCTGCCCGGTAATAAACATGGCGTCGCCGTAACTGAAAAAGCGGTAGCGTTCCTTCACCGCTTCCCGGTAGGCCGCCATCACATTGTCATAGCCGGCGAATGCACTGACCAACATGATCAGGGTGGACTCCGGCAAATGGAAGTTCGTTATCAGGGCATCAACGGTCTGGAAACGATACCCCGGGTAAATAAAGATGTCGGTCTCACCAGTGAACGCCCTCAAGCGGCCGCCACGGCTGGCAGATTCAAGGGAGCGAACCGACGTGGTACCTACAGCAACCACACGCCCTCCCCTTGCGCGGGTCCGCTCGATCGCGTCAACGGCGTCCTGGGGAACGTTCACCACCTCGCTGTGCATTGTGTGTTCTTCGATTTTGTCCACCCGAACCGGCTGAAAGGTCCCGGCACCCACGTGCAGCGTCACGAAGGTACTTTCGATTCCACAGGCGGCCAGCTTTCCCAGCAGACTCTCATCGAAATGCAGCCCCGCCGTCGGTGCGGCAACAGCGCCGGCCTCCCTGGCGTAAACAGTCTGGTAGCGTTCCCTATCGGTGGATTCATCCGGTCGATCAACGTAAGGCGGCAGCGGCATATGACCAATGCGCTCCAGAACGTCGAGCACAGGTTCCTCAGCCTCACACACCAGATGAAACAGCGCTTCTTCCCGGCCCGACATACGCATGCAGGTACCGTCTTCCAGAATAACCTTCTGGCCATCCTTCAAAGCCTTGGAGGCTCGAACATGGGCGATGATTTCATGCTCCCCAGTCACCCGCTCAACCAGCACCTCAACCTGGCCACCGGTTTCCTTTTTGCCAAAAAGCCGCGCCGGTATCACCCGTGTGTCGTTGAACACCAACAGGTCGCCGGGCTGAAGCAGGTCAGGAAGTTCACTGAAAATGCGATGGTCGAGCTTGCCGGAAAGGCCATCAAGACAAAGTAGCCGGGACGCGCTGCGATCTTTGAGCGGATAGCGGGCGATCAATTCGTCCGGCAGGTCAAAATGAAAATCGGAGACATTCATGGAATGGACTGTTAACGACGCCGAAGGAAAGAAGATGGTAGCGGCGGGCGGACTCGAACCGCCACGGGTTTTACCCCAACGGATTTTGAATCCGTCGTGTCTACCAATTTCACCACGCCGCCATCGGAGAGTGTTGGGGATTATACTGAGCTAAATCGCGAAAGCAATAAGCCAGCGGACACAACTGCCCGCTGGTTCAGATATTTACAGTCTGTCGAACAAAGACAGTTGCGAAACCTGCGCAAATGACTGCTGCGCCGCCTGCAGCACGAAGCTCTGGAAACTCAGGTTACTGATTGCTTCTGCGTAGTCCACGTCCTGTAACTGGGATCGGATTTCATTGGTATAAACGGAAGAATCCTCAAGGAAGGTCTTGGTCGATTCCACCGCGTTCATCCGGCCACCAAGTTCGGTTTGCTTGAGGATGATGCTCTCCTGGGCGTTGTCCAGGTTGATCAGGGAATTGGCGATCAGATCATCGTACTCGGCCTGCCCGCCCGGGCTGCTCTTGTCGATGCTGTTCAAGCCGGCAATCAGGTTTTCGATGGTACCGAACACCGACTGCTTTTCGTTGATCTGGAGCGTAAACACATCGCCCGCGCCCGGCACCGCATCGGTCAGAGTCACCTCAACACCTGCGACAACGAACGGCTCGCCACTCTGATAGGTGGCTGGATCTACCGTCAGCACATCACCCTGACTGTCTGTAGCGATGATATTGCCACCGGCATCTACCTCAACCGTGATGTCGTCCGGGAAGGAATTGGGATACTCCGCAGCAAGGTCTGCTTCGTTAACCAGACTGACCCCGGAAATGGAGGCGCCCGGCGTATTCACAGTGCTGTGCTCGCCGGTTATGGCAGCAGGAACCCGGACAAAAATGTCCTTGCCGTTATCACTGATGGGAACGGTAACGCCGTCATCAATCTCCAGGACACGCTGACCCTCGTCGCCCTGGTAGACCCAGCTGCCTGAAGGGTCCTGTTCAAAGGCCTTCACCGAGCCCTGAAAGCCACTGAAAATGTACTCACCAGACGCATCGCGGGTATTGGCAATATTCGCCAGCTGGCCAAGGCGCTCCTCCAGCTCGGAAGAAATCGAGCGTCGATCGTTGGCCGACAACGAACCGTTACCGGCTTGAACAGTCAACTCGCGGATCCGCTGAATCACATCGATTGAGCTTTCCAACGCGCTCTCTTCCTGCTTCAGCCGGTTGTCTGCCAGGTCAACGTTACGCTGGTAGGTTTCAACCCGCGAAAGCTCCTGGTCCAGTTTCAGAATCCGGGCCGCAGCGACCGGATCGTCGGAAGGTTTGTTTACCCTCTGGCCGGTCGAGATCTGTTGCTGGGTGTTATTCAGGCTGGTATTCAGCTCCTGAAGCCGATTTATACCGCCCGAGAAAATCTGCTGTGATGAAATTCTGATCATGTCACATCACCTCAACCGTTACCGGAAACTCTGCAACAGGGTATTGAACAGGTCCTGAGCCACCGACATCACCTGGGCCGAGGCGTTGTATGCGGCCTGATACTGGATCAGGCGGCCGGCTTCCTCATCCAGGTTGACACCAGATACCGATTCCCGCTGGTTGGTTGATTGCTCCAGAAGGGTTTTTCCGGCATCCACATCCAGTTGACTCTGGCGCGTTTTAACACCGATATCTTCAACAAGCCCCGCATAACCTTCGGAAAAATTCTGGCTGCCGCCGTTCAGGGTATTGGCAGTGCCCAGGGCGGCCAGCAATTCCGCGTTCCGATTGTCGGAAACGCCGTTGGAGTTGTAATTGATCTCGAAGGTGTCACCGTCGGCCGGCTGACCGGTTATCGTGAACTGAAAGCCCTGATACTCGGCACCATCGGCCGGATTATCGCTAAACAGTTCATTGGCAACGCCTGGAGTGTATGGCCTATTGGCCGGACCTATCGGGTTGCCACTGCCGTCCGTCACGGTGAACACCAGGCCGGTACCCGGATCATCAAATTCCACGGTTATCGGGCCATTCGCCAGCTGACCGGACGACTGGAAAGCGGGCAACAAGGAATTGGTGAACGGATTCCTCACGTTCAACATGGTGCCCTGGTCGATCTTGCCGGTTCCGATGTTGCCGTCTCCGGTCGTCGCACGAACCGGGCTGGCAAAGGCCAGATCCTCTTCCCGATTAACCACCAGACCGATGCTTTCAGCAGCATTTCGACTGGGCTGAATCAGGTACTTGTCGCCGGCGTTGAAGGTGCCGCCTTCAACGCGGATGTTGAAGCCCGGCATGCTGATCTCAGACTGCGCAGGATCCGGCAAGCGCCCCTGGTTCACCGTCTTGCCTGTGGCCTGGTCAATCAACTCGTAGCTCCGGCCGTCGCCACTGAACTGCAGGGTCCAGCGTCCTGCAGGAAGCGCAGAGCTGTCGGTTATTTCCACGGCCAGCTGGCCGGTGGTGGAAGGCGCGTTATTCCCGTTAGGGACCACCCGGCTGCGTTGTGCCTCGAGCGAATTGATATCGGTAAAAAACAGGCCACCAAGCTCGCCCTCCAGGTCCATCCCGATTTCATGCTGGTGGTTCATGGTGTCGGACAGGGCAATAGCAATTCTGCCAAGCTCATCGAAAGCCGGCTTCAGACCTTCGGTATCGAAACGCAGAAGCCCCCCCAGCTTGCCGCCGGTTATCTGCTCATCAATATTGAGTGTTCGGCCACCGTTGTTCAGGGTGAATTCCAAACGGGTCGGGTCCTCGGCGTTTTCCCGGGTACCAAGAGTCGACGCATTGCTGCCTACCACCAGGGAAAGGCCATTCGACAGTGACACGTTGACCTGGCTGCCGTCGGTCGGAGTTACTTTGATGCTGACCAGCTCGGAAAGCTGACGCAGTTTCTCGTCCCGCTTGTCCAGCAGTTCGTTAGGCATTTGCCCCTGGGCAATGCCGGGTGATTCAGAAATCGCCAGGTTCAGTTCCGCAATGCTTTTGAGCAGGGTGTTAGCATCCTTCACGCCCTGCTGCATCTGGGTCTTGATGGATTCCCGCTGCTGAATGAATTCCTGGTTAAGGGCCTGGAACCGGTTAACAACCTGTTGCGCCTCGCTCAGAACCAGCTGACGCTGTGGCAGAGACGTCGGATCCTCGGCTGCGTTCTGAAGGCTGGCAAAGAAATTGTTCAGGGCATTACTAAGGCCCGTGGTTTCGCCGCCCAGGAGGTTATCAAGCCTGGAAAGCTCCGAGTTGAGGGCCTGTTGCTCGCCGTACAGCGTGCTGTCTTCCCGCACCTGCTGAACCAGATATTCATTGGCCAGGCGCCGAATGTCTGCAACGTTCACGCCGCTGCCAATGGTGCCGGCGCCAGTGCGCTGGCCTTCCTGGGTTTCAAACAGCACTTCCTGGCGACTGTAACCAGGCGTGTTGGCGTTGGTTATATTGTTGCCTGTAGTATTCAGCGCAGCCTGATGACTAAGGATGCCGGTCAGACCAATGCCTATCAGCCCTGCCATAAGGTTTACTCCTTCATCCCGTCACTGCCCATGGACAGTGTCATCAGTGAGTCACGGTTCATGATCTGGCGGATCTTGCTGCCGTAGTTGGGGTCGGTGGCGTAGCCGGCTTCCTGGAGTTTCTCTGCAAAGACTTCAGGCTGGTCTGCTACTGACAGCACCTCCCGGTATCGGGGATTGGATTCCAGGAACGAGACATAATCACGGAAGCTGGATTCGTAATCCCGGTAGGCCCGGAAGCTGGCCTGCTCCTTCATTGGCAGCCCTTCCCGGTATTCCGTGGTGGTGATGGATACCGCGTCGCCCTGCCAGCGGCTATCTGCCTTGATGCCGAACAGGTTGAAACTGGGTTCACCCTGCTCCCCACGAATCATGTGCCGGCCCCAGCCGGTTTCCAGGGCGGCCTGGGCCACCATGAGTTTCGGATCAATGCCCGAATCGCGTGCAATTCGCTCGGCCACCGGCAGCAGCTCGGTGACGAAGTGCTCCGGAGATTCAAACTGGTGCGGCAAATTCTGCGGGGTCGCGGTCACTGCCAAAGGCGCTTCCTCTGCCACAGAATTCACCTTCTGCACCTGCTCTGGTAATCGGGCATTGAGGGCGGGCAGGCTTCGATCATAATCCGCAAGACTTGCCTTGTGGCCAGCGAGCCTGCCACCTTCATCGTTCATGCCCGGGATCTGTTTGCTCAATTGGCGTACGAGTGCCTCGGCAAGACCACTGCCCTTGCCTCCCGCCATGGTCAGACTCATCTGGCTATCGAACATATCCCGGTATAGCTCGGACTGATTGCTCTTCAGGTAGTTGCCCTCGGAGAAGACGTCGCCGGCCTTGCGCATGGACTTCAGCATTTCAGACAGGAACAGGCTCTCGAACTGGCGCGCCACCTCACGCAGGGCTGACTCTTTGTCAGTGCGAGCCTGGGCCTTCAACGCATTGAGACCGTTGAAATCGGTGTAAACCTGGGCCTGTTGAACCTTGTAGTCCTGCATCACGCCACCTAGATAACAATCAGCTCGGCGCGCAGTGCACCGGCCTGTTTCAGGGCTTCGAGTACCGCCATAACGTCGCCGGGTGCAGCGCCCACCTGGTTTACGGCCTGCACGATCTCGTTCAGTGTGACGGCGGGGCCGAACTTGAACATCCGAGCTGGCTCCTCGGTAATGGCAATCTGGGAATCCTGCTCAATGGCGGTGTCACCACCGGCAAAGGGGTTCGGCTGCTCCACATTGGGGTTTTCCTGAATGGTGACTGTCAGGTTGCCGTGGGTAACGGCTGCCGGGCTGACCTGAACATTCTGGCCAACCACAATGGTGCCGGTACGGCTGTTGATCACCACTTTTGCAGCATCCTCGGCCGGATCCACTTCGATGTTCTCGAGGATCGACAGAAAGCTAACCCGCTGGGACGGATCCCGGGGTGCTCGCACAGAAACCGACGTGGCATCGTGGGCGTAGGCCATGTCCGGTCCCAGCCGGTCGTTCACGGCTTCCACCACCCGACGTGCCGTTGTGAAATCCGGGCGCAGCAGATGGAAGGTAATGGTGTCGCCCTCAGTGAACGGCGAAGCTACCTCGCGCTCAATCGTAGCCCCATTAGGAATGCGACCAACACTGGGAACATTCACGGTAATTCTGGACCCGTCCTGCCCCTGGGCCCCGAAGCCACCAACCACCAGACTCCCCTGAGCCATGGCATAAACATTGTTGTCCGCGCCCTTCAGCGGTGTCATCAGAAGGGTGCCGCCACGCAGGCTGTCTGCGTTGCCGATGGACGAGACGGTGATGTCGATTTCCTGGCCAGCTTTTGCGAAGGGCGGTAATGTCGCACTCACCGTTACAGCAGCAACGTTGGCAAGGTTCGGATTGACACCTTCCGGAAGGGTCACGCCAAACTGATTCATCATGTTCCTGAAGGTCTGATTGGTAAACGGTGCCTTGTCACCGGTTCCATCAAGACCAACCACCAGGCCATATCCCACCAGTTGGTTGTTGCGGACACCCTTGATCCGGGACAGATCCTTCAGGCGGTCCGCCATTACCGGGGCCGAAACAACAGCCAGGGCAAGTACCCAGACAATTAAACGGCGTAAGGTCATAGTGGCCACCACTCGCTATTAAAGAAGCGTGCCAGCCACCCCATCTGGTTTGCCTGGTCAAAATCACCGGTGCCGCCATAAGCGAACCGGGCATCAGCAATGCGATTGGACGCCACCGTGTTATCAGGCTGGATATCCTGGGGGCGAACCAGACCCGTCAGGCGGATGTATTCATCACCATTGGTCAACGAAAGCCATTTTTCCCCGCGAATCCTCAAAACACCGTTTGGCAACACCTCTGTCACGGTGACGGTGATACTGCCGGCCAGACTGTTGCTTTGATCTGCTTCAGCGCTGCCCTCGAAATCACGTTCGTGATTCAGGGAGGTATTAATTCCGAAATTGCTCTTACCCAGGATGGTCGGCTCTGGCAGCGTTACCTCATTGTCCTTGGTGATGCTGGTTTCTGCGTTCTTGCTGGCTCGGGTAGATTCTTCAAGAATGACTGTGAGCACGTCACCCACGTTCAACGCTACGGTATCGCCGTAGAAGTTGTAGTTCCGGGAGACCTGGTAAATCGAACCCGACGCACTGTCCCGCTGCATCATGGCCTGAGGGCGAACCGGTGCATACTCGGGGTCATCCGGAATTGCCCGGGGCCGGCTCATGGCCGTGCACCCCTGCAACACAATGAGAACCACCACAGTCGCCAGTGTGCTGGCACCTCGGGTTGTCCGGTTTGATGTCATCAATTTCATGACGTCACCTCTGGCGGCGTTAGCCAATGTTTTGAGTAATGAACTGGAGCATCTGGTCGGTTGTGGAGACCACTTTCGAGTTCATCTCGTAGGCCCGCTGAGTGGTAATCATGTTCACCAGCTCCTCAACCACCTCAACGTTGGAGGACTCCACGGAGCCCTGCTCGATACTGCCAAGCCCGGCCAGCCCGGGTTCACCTTCCGCAGGATCGCCACTGGCGTTGGTCGCCTTGAACAGGTTGTTGCCGATGGCCTGCAGGCCCTGGGGGTTGATAAAATCCACCAGCGTAATCTGGCCCAGGTTTACCGGTGCCGCCTGATCATCCGTTACTGCCGTCACAGTGCCGTCTTTGCCAATAGTGATATTGGTGGCGTTCTCCGGCACGTTGATGGCTGGTTCCAACGGGTAGCCATCCGGGTTGACCACATCACCGTCAGCATTGAGCTGGAACTGGCCATCCCGGGTGTAGGCAATCTGGCCATCCGGCAACTGAACCTGCAGGAAGCCGCGGCCATTGATGGCCATATCCAGGGGCTGCTCGGTAATCTGCAGGTTGCCCTGGGAGAATTGCTTGGCGGTACCGACAACCCGCACACCGGTACCCAGCTGCAGGCCGGAAGGTAATTCGGAGTTCTGGGTTGTCAGACCGCCGGGTTGCCGGTTGATCTGGTACAGAAGGTCCTGAAACACGGCCCTGTCCCGCTTGAAGCCAGTGGTGTTGACGTTCGCCAGGTTGTTGGAAATGGTGGACATGTTGGTGTCCTGAGCGCTCAACCCGGTCTTGCTGACCCAAAGTGCTGGATGCATGCTGCTTACTCCTTGCCGGGGGCAGTCAGGCGGCCATTTTTTGCCGCTTCAGGCCCGCCAGGCCAATGTGTTCAGTCGTTACTTAAAGGTTCTGCAACAGCCGTGCCGTTGCTTCGGAATTCTCGTTGGCGGTGGTCATTACCTTCACCTGCATCTCGTATTGCCGGGACAGCTGAAGGTTCGAGATCATCTCTTCCACCGCATTCACGTTGGAGCTCTCAAGGAACCCGGAGGCAACCCGCTGGTTTGCATCCGGTGGCTCGGGGCCATCCAGAGCCTGATCCGGCTTGCGGCGCATGTGTCCGTCCAGGCCTTTCTCCAGGGCTTCCGGCGGCGGGCTGACCAGTTTCAGCCGGTCCACTTCAACCAGCTGGTCCGGTGGTCCACCCACAGGAACAATTGAGACGGTGCCATCGGCGCCAATCTCGACGTTGTCAAAAGGCGGGAGCGCCACCGGCCCACCGTTGCCGAGCACCAGTTCACCGTTGGCCAGGCGCACCAGGCCGTTGACATCGACCTGGAGACTGCCACTGCGGGTGAAGACTTCCTCGCCCTGATCGTTTTGAATGGCAAGCCATCCCTCGCCTTCAACCGCCACATCCAGTTTGCGCCCGGTTTCCATCAGCGCACCGGCGGAAAGGTCCGTGCCGGGTCTTTCTGTCATGGCATAGGCGCGAGTCGGGTGGTGCTCCCCGTAGACAGGCATGCTGCGGGCCTGGGCGAAATCTTTCTTGAAGCCGGTGGTACTGACGTTCGCCAGGTTATTGGCATGGGCCTGCTGGGCCAGCATGTTCTGCTTGGCGCCAGACATGCCGATATAGAGGGCTTTGTCCATGGGAAAACTCCTGCCGGAATTTTGACTGTTTCCAGTCTTCCTGCAGGAGTCATGCCATGTTCTCTAGGTCGCGATATTAACGGAGGTTGATGATGGTCTGGGTGACCGCATCGGAGGTTTCAATGGTCTTGGCGTTGGCCTGATAGTTTCGCTGGGCAATGATCAGGTTGACCAGTTCCGCGGACAGATCCACGTTGGACTCTTCCACCGAGCTGGCCTTGATCGATCCAAGGGTTCCAGTATCGGGAGCACCGATGATTGGTTGGCCGGATTCGAAGGTTTCGACCCAGGAGGTGTCCCCTACCGGCGACAGCCCATTGGTGTTATTGAACGATGCCAACGCTACCTGACCCAATGCCTGGGATTGGCCGTTTGTGTAACGGGCGAACAATACCCCCTGATCCGATACGTCAAGTCCGGAAAGGCGACCGGTGGTATAACCATTTTGCTGCTGGTCATTTACCCCGAATGCCGCACCGTACTGGGTTGTACCGCTCAGATTTATTACAAAAGCCGAGGTTGTTGGCGGCTCGGGAATCGGCGTCACCACCGTCTCGCCGGCTGCAGGAGGTCCGTCCGCGCCATTGGGCTGACCGGCATCATCCTTTGGAATCCAGTCGTCGATCAGAATTTCACCGCTTGGGTCGCCATCAATAGACTGTAAAGCACCGTCCTGGTCAAACCGGGCCGTATACGGTGTCACGTCGGTTCCGCCCACAAATTCGCCATCAATCTGGGCATAGACCGACCACTCACTCACCCCAACACCATTACCCGGAGACGGGTTTTTCACGAAGAACTGTGTCAGTTCATGAGAGTTACCCAGGCTGTCGTAAACCGTGGTGGATGTGGCGTGGTTATAGGTGCGCTGATCCAGAGGATTGAATTGGTTGGTAACGCGAATCGGAGACGCGTTGAAGGCTACCTCAAAATCATTATCGGCAGTAGTTGATGTAATGCCAGCTACCGTTCGGTCAGCGGTAACATTTATATCTCCCTCAACGGTGCCCGTATCGCCGTTTCCATTTCCATCTGCAAAGGTGTAATCCAGTGTTTCACCCTGATTATGAATTACGCGCAGGACATCATTACTACCAGACCCATCGTCCACTAGAGATGCCGAAATTGCGGTTTCAGAGGAATTGTTGATGGAATCCACCAGATCCTGAAGCGAATTGATGTTGGAGGTATCCAGTGTCAACGGCGAACCATTAATATCGAGACTGAAGGAGAAAGAACTGGCTCCGGTAATGAAAGCATCATCAAGAGCCGGTGTACCGTCAAACGTCGCCGTTGTTGTGGCAGAGGCACTTAATCCAGAGGCATCGTTGATGGTGGAAGCCGCCTCACGGGCGCTCGCGGTGGGGTCAATAGCCACGTTGAAGTCCGGCGAGCCGTCCGAATACTGCACATCAAAGCTCTCACCCTGAATCGACGCAAGCGTCAACGGCCCGATATCTCTCACGCGGGTTTCCAGAACAGACTCTCTTGAGTCCAGGTTCAGGTCGGAATCCAGATTGGTCGTGCGACGCGGCGCCAGGTTATCCGTCTCAATCTGAAGATCCCCGCGAATCCCGGATAGATTGCCGTCTTCGTCTGCGGTATAGCCCTGCACCCGCATGTTCTGGTTATTCGTTACATAGCCTTCCTTATCAATACCAAACTGCCCCGCCCGGGAGTAGCGAATCTCGCCACCGTTGTTAAGAATAAAGAAGCCATCGCCACTGATCGCCATGTCCAGGCCGTTGTCAGTGAAGCTGATATTGCCCTGGCCAAAGGACTGCTTTACATCCTGAACCCTTACACCGTCACCGATCGGGTTGGTGCCTGCGCTCAGGAAGCCGCTGGCGTAGAGGTCGCCAAACTGGGCCTTGCTGCCCTTGAAGCCAACAGTACTGGCGTTCGCAATGTTGTTGCCGGTGACGTCCAGATCCACCGATGCCGCACGAAGGCCGCTCAAACCTGTATTAAATGCCATGGTTCACCCCTTGGTGTTTCACCGGTCTCAGTTAATTTGTTTCACATCAGACAGGGCAATGGAGCCCATGCCCGCAAGATTCAGGGTTATCGAGCCGCCCTGGCCCAGGGATACGCTGTCCACATTGGCGCTCACCATCGTGCCCAGCTGCTGGGGCCCATCCGGATAGGAAGCCTCGGCCACAATGCGGTAGGGGCCCGGCGGCAAGGGATTGCCGTTACCGTCCTGGCCGTCCCAGCGGAAGGACACAACACCTGCCTGGCTGCTGCCCATATCAATCTGCCGCACCCGCTCACCATTCTGTCCTTCGATAGACAGGCGCAGGCCGCCCGTAGAGGCAGGCACTTCAATGGTTCCGGTAATCTCACCTTCGGCACCCAGGATCCCGATCTGTGAGGGCGCAAGTACGGTTTTACCCACCATGGCCGAGGCCTGGAGCGCCTGGGTGGATCGGAACTGCCCGACCACATCCTCAACCGTTCCGGAGAGATTCTGCATCTCCTCCAGCGAGCTGAACTGCGCCAGCTGGGAAATAAATTCGCCGTTGTCCTGTGGCTCCAACGGATTCTGATTTTTCAACTGCGCCAGCATCAGTTCCATGAACTCATTCCGGCCCAGCTCGCTGGTGCCCTGGCCGCCATTCTGTTGCTTCAGCTGGTACTGGCTCAGAACATCCGACGCGTCTGTTGCATTTACTGCAGTCATGTTGTGCTCCTCACCCTGTTACTGCTGACCGAGAGTCAGAATGCGCTGCATCATGGACTTGGCTGTATTCATGACATCCACATTCATCTGGAAACTTCTGGACGACGACATCATGTCCGCCATCTCTTCAACCACATTCACATTGGGGTAGTAGACGTAACCGTCCTCGTTGGCCGCCGGATGATGTGGCTCGTAACGCATCTGCAGCTCCGCATCGCTTTCAACGATACCTTCCACCCTGACACCGGCACCCGGGCCCTCATCGGCCGCCATCGGCAAACCGCCCTGCCCCGGATTCATCAGGGACTGCTGAATGGCCGAGAAAACCGGCTTTCTGGCCCGATAGGTTTCGCCGGTGCTGGAGCTCGCTGTCTCCGCATTGGCGATGTTGGACGCGGTTGTGTTCAGCCGCAGTGATTGCGCGGTCATGCCGGAACCGGCGATATCAAAAATGCTGCCAAGTGACATGAAAACTCTCCTTCGCTAACCCTGTGACTGCGGCTTACTCGCCTTTAATGGCTTTGGTCAAACCGCTGAACTTGCTGTTCAGAAACTGGAAACTGGCCTGGAAATCCATGGCGTTGCGCATGAAGCGGGTCTGCTCCTGCTGGGCGTCCACGGTATTGCCGTCAACCGACGGCTGGTGAGGTACCCGATACATCAGATCGCTTTCCGAGGCCGAGAGGGAGGTATCCATGTGCGCATCATGCGTTTTGGCCATCTGGAATCCGCTGACCTGCTCCTGGGCCCTCTGCATCATCGCCTGAAAATCCAGGTCGCGGGCTTTGAATCCCGGGGTATCAGCGTTCGCCAGGTTGTTTGCCAGAACTTCGGCACGTTTAACCCGCGCTTCAACCGCGTGTTGGTGAATGCCCAGAGCCGAATCGAACGTAATTGCCATGTTGCCTCCCGAAAACTGCACCAGTATGCCGACCTGTTTTTGCCGGCTGTGCTCTTTGACAGGACTAAAGCAAGCTGGATGCCAGAATTCAGGTGTGGTGTGAATTTGTCAGGAAAGCGAGTATTGGCGGGCCCTGACCAGTGGTGCATTAACGGTCAGGGCAAAGCGAGTAAGGAAAGGGCAGGAAAAAGCGGCAAGCTGCTTCCCCCGGCGCGGACCGGGGGCGTTCGATCAAAAGATCAGGGCCAATGACGCACGAACTCATCAACTCCCGGCCGGGGAACAGCCGGCTTGGAAGCGGAGACTGTTCCGGTGTAGAGAAAGCCGACGATCAGCTCATGCTCTTCCAGTCCCAGCCCGGCGTGAACAGAAGAATGGTACGCAACACCGCCCGTTCTCCACATAACGCCGTACCCGGCGTCCTGCAGGGCAATCTCAATAAAACTCATGCCGGCTGCGGCCGACATCACCTGCTCGATTTCAGGTACCTTCGGATGCGTTTTCGGCGACGCGATACCGACAATCACCATCGGCGCGCGAAGAGGGGCACGCCTGAGCTTCTCGATCTCTTTCTCGTCGCTGTTGTTGGCACAGGTAGAGGCAAACAGTTCGCCCAGGGCTTCCAGTCCTTCGCCCTCCACGACCAGGTAGCGCCAGGGCCTCAGCAGCGCGTGATCAGGCGCGCGGGCGGCACAGGCAAAAGCCCGGTCGAGGGTTGTCGGGTCCGGCGCCGGCGACTCCAGCCTGGGTTCTGACGAACGATTGAGGAGAAAATCGGTAACTGCTGTCATATCTGCTCGCTGTCTGATCGCTATTCTGATGAGTTGGAAAAATAGGTACGAATACAATTCCCTGCCGTGAATTGTGGCTTGTACGTAATGCTGTTAACCTTTAGTCGTAGTCGGGTCTACCAACAATTATAAATGACGCGGTCGTACAACGGTGAGTGGCAACACAATGAGCAACCAGCAAACCTTCAACAACTTTTCCGAATTCTATCCTTACTACCTTGAAGAGCACAGCGACGTTACCTGTCGCCGTCTGCACTTTGCCGGCAGCCTGCTGGTTCTGATCGTGGCCTTGTGGGCACTGACTACAGGCAAGCTTTTGTGGCTTCTGGCCTTGCCGGTCATCGGCTATGGTTTTGCCTGGGTGGGTCATTTCAAGTTTGAGAAGAACCGCCCTGCCACCTTCAAGTACCCACTGTACAGCCTGATGGGCGACTGGGTCATGTTCCGTGACATGCTCATTGGCAGGATCCGTTTCTGAAATGATGAGCGCCCCGGCAGACCTTCGCAGCGCCAGCAGCTCAGCTGGCAGGTCCCTGGCGTCCGAGGCGTCAGGCAACCCGATTGCGATTCCCCCAATGCCCGATTACAACGGCCGGGTTCTGGCCTATACCTCAACCGCCGCCATTATCGTAACCGGTGTTCTGCAGGGTGCATTTCCCCAATGGCTCCTCTGGCTTGTGGCCGGTGCCCTGACCTGGCCACATATCGCCCACGCCCTCACCCGCCGAACGTTCCTGAGAAATTCCCCACGCATTCGCCAGAAGATGCTGATTTTTGATTGCGTTGTTGGCGGCGCGTTTATTGGCTGCATCGGGCTGATCGTCATCCCATCCCTGGCAGTCGCCCTGATGCTGATGTTCAGCTGCCTGATTGTCGGGGGCATCCGCCAGTGGCTTATGGGCACCGTTTTCATGGCCGCCGCCATTGCTGGCTCTGTCGCTATCCTCGGCCCGGCAGACGGGCCACATTCGCCCCTGCTCACCAGCATTGTGTCGATTCTCTCAACCGGCATATATATTTGCGTCACCGCCTATTATTCCCACCAACAGGCACGTGCGCTGATGCTGGCAAAAACCCAGATCCAGAACCAGCGGGAGCAGTCCATCGCACTCTCCCACAAGCTTTCCAAATACCTCTCGCCTCAGGTTTGGCAGTCCATCTTTACTGGCGAGCGGGATGTGCGGTTGGAAACCCAGCGCAAGAAACTGGCGGTGTTCTTTTCGGACATCAAGGGCTTCACCGAACTGTCCGAGGAAATGGAACCCGAGGCCCTGACCGAGCTACTGAATCACTACTTCAACGAGATGTCGGAAGTTGCCCTGAAGTATGGCGGTACCATCGACAAGTTCGTTGGCGATTCCATCATGGTGTTCTTTGGCGACCCCACCAGCCGGGGCCAGCGCGAGGACGCCTTTGCCTGTGTCTCCATGGCCATCGAGATGCGCAAGCACATGAAAATCATGCGCCAGAAATGGCGCAGCCAGGGCATCAAGACCCCGCTTGAAATTCGAATGGGGATCAGCACCGGTTACACAACCGTCGGCAACTTCGGTGCGGAAAACCGGATGGATTACACCATCATCGGCAAGGAAGTAAATCTTGCGAGCCGGCTTGAATCCCTGGCGGAACCGGGTGAAATCCTGGTGTCCTACGAGACCTTCTCGCTGATCAAGGACAAGATCATGTGCCGGGACAAGGGCGAAATTACCGTGAAAGGCTTCGGCAAACCGGTGCCAATTTATGAGGTGGTGGATTTCCGGCGCGACATGGGTCCCAACCGCAGTTTCCTCGAGCACGAGCACAGTGGCTTCGCCATGTATCTGGATTCAGACAAGATCACCGAGAAGGAACGCCAGGCCATTCTGATCGCCCTGGAAGACGCCGCAGACCGTCTGCGACGGGAAGAGGATGTTTCCTGAGGCGCATCCCTGCGCTCACGACCACCGGCATTACTGACGTATCAGTCGCGGCCCGGCATCCTTGCCGGTTTCTGTGCTTCGCCAGGGGTTGATATCCAGCCCGCCCCGCCGTGTGTATCGGGCAACTACTGTTAGCGACTCCGGGTTGCATCGGCTCATCAGATCGGTAAACACCGTTTCCACGCAATGCTCGTGGAAATCCTGTTTCTGCCGGAAGCTCACGACATAACGCAACAAGCCAGCCCGGTCTATTTTCGGGCCAGTATAACTTACCAGCAGGGTGGCCCAGTCTGGTTGACCCGTCACCGGACAGTTGCTCTTGAGGAGATGGGAACAAAGCTGCTCAGTCACCACCTCATTGCCGGCATTGAGGGAGTCCGGTGAATACTCATACACCACATCACTCAGCGGCTCGTCATCAATGAGCTCAAAACCCTCAGGGCGGCCTATCGCCTCCCCGGATTCGTCGACGCTTAACAGGTTGACCTGAACCGCTCCACCGCAAGCGCTGGACAGATCCTGGGTAATCACTTCCGCGACCTGCTCCCGGGAGGAGTAAACCGTCTGGTTGAGCGAGTTGAGGTACAGCTTGAGCGATTTGGACTCAATGATCGAAGGCGAGGCCGCCGGGAAGACTATCTCCGCCCAGGCCACGTCCGGCACGCCATTTGGCCTCAGCCAAGAGATTTCCCAGGCCTGCCACAAGTCCTCGCCAAACCAGGGCCAGCGGCCATCTTCCAGCCCCAGGCGTCGGCGGTTTTCCTCCCTCGCCACGGGGAACAACAGGCCCGGGTCGTAGCTGTCCGGGTAATCGCTTGTTTTGCCAAGCGGCGCGTCATTAAGTGCCATAGGTGTTCCTGAGATCAGTGGCGAATGCCTTTTCCACGCTCGAGCATTCTGAGCGCAATGAATGCCAGCACGGAGATGAAGACCAGAATCATACCAAGAGAAACGAACGGATTAACGTCTGACACACCCAGAATCCCGTACCGGAAGCCATTAACCATATACAGGATGGGATTGGCCATGGATACGCCCTGCCAGAACCCGGGCAGCAGATCAATGCTATAGAACACTCCGCCCAGGTAAGTCAGCGGCGTCAGTACGAACGTGGGCACGATTGAGATGTCATCAAACTTGGTTGCCAGCATGGCGTTGATAAAACCGCCCAGTGCGAACAGGGCAGACGTCAGAAAGACCGTCAGAATCATCATGGGCAGGTTGTGGATGGACAACCGGGTAAACGCCAGTGAAAGCAGCGTTACAATCAGGCCGATACCGAGGCCCCGGGCCATGCCTCCGCACACGTAGCCGGCAAGGATGACCCAGTTAGGTACGGGGGACACCAATAGCTCCTCAATGCTGCGCTGGAACTTCATGGAGAAAAACGACGACACCACGTTGGCATAGGAACTGGTGATTACCGCCATCATGATCAGCCCGGGCACAATAAACGACATATAGTCGAAGCCGCCCATTTCGCCGATCCGGGAGCCGATCAGGTTGCCGAAAATAATGAAATACAGGGTCATGGTGACAGCAGGCGGCAGCAGCGTCTGAGCCCAGATACGGGTAAACCGGCGTATCTCCCGGACAACGATGGTGCTGAAGGCGGTGAACAGGGCATGTGGGGTCATGCTGCACCCTCCACTGCCTTGCTGGATTCCGCGTTCTCCTCAACCATTCGAATGAACAGTTCCTCCAGACGGTTGGCCTTGGTTCTCATGCTGACTACCTTTATGCCCAGCCGCTCAAGCTCCACAAACACCTGGTTGAGCCCCTGACCTTTCTCCACTTCCACCTCAAGGGCTCCTTCCGCGTCGAGGCGTGTCGGAAAACCATTGAGCTCGGGCGCGGAGTCGAGGGTCTTCTCGGTATCCAGCACAAAAGTCTCCAGGCTCAGTTGCTGCAGCAGTGCTTTCTTGCTGGTGTGCTTGAGGATCTTGCCATGGTCGATAATGGCAATGTTGCGGCAAAGGGCTTCCGCCTCCTCCAGGTAATGGGTCGTCAGGATGATAGTTGTGCCCTGGCGATTCATCTCCTCCAGAAAGGTCCACATGGAACGGCGGAGTTCAATATCCACACCGGCGGTGGGCTCGTCCAGAATCAGCAGTTTTGGTTCGTGGACCAGGGCGCGGGCAATCATCAGACGGCGCTTCATGCCGCCGGACAGCATCCGGGCCGGGGTGTTCCGCTTGTCCCACAGACCAAGTTTTTTCAGGTACTTCTCGGCCGACGCGGAAGCCTGCTTCAACGGAATTCCGTAGTAGCCGGCCTGGGTGGTCACAATATCAAAGACTTTCTCGAACTGGTTGAAGTTGAACTCCTGGGGCACCACACCAAGGGTCAGCTTGGCATCGGAAAGGTGAGTATCGGTGTCATACCCGAACACCCGAACCTTGCCTGCTGTCTTGTTCACCAGAGAGCAAACGATGCCCAGGGTAGTCGATTTGCCAGCCCCGTTAGGCCCCAACAAGGCAAAGAAATCCCCCTCGGCGACGTGCAGATCAATCCCCTTGAGAGCCTGAAACCCGTCACCGTAGGTCTTGGTGAGGCCCTCAATTTCCAGTGCATTGGTCATAAATCATCCCGATTCGGTGAAAAACAGCATGAACGGCCCCAGCCGCCCGCCAGAATTTAGAATGCTATTTATTGTGACAAAGTCGCTGATTTCAAGGCCCTTATCAGCCGGACGTATACCCTGGCCAATAACGGAAACTGCGACAGGAATCCCGATATGAGGCAAACCCCGCCCCTATAATGCGGTTACAACAATTTACAAAAGGGGCTGCCGCACCCTGAGTGCGGGCGCGCTGAATCGAAGGGAATGTACGACCAACCATGAGATCCGTTCACCGCATCCGACTAACGTTTACCCTGCTGGGCGCCCTCGCCCTCTCTGGCTGCCTGGATGACGACGGAGGTTCCGGCGACGACACCAGCGCCGGCCGGGTTAATTTCAACGGCTTTAACGGCCTCTCCTACCAGACGGCGAGCCAATCGGGCACCACGAACCCCGCAGGAGAGTTCCGCTACTACCCCGGCGAAACACTGACCTTCCGCGTTGGGGACCTGCCGTTGGTCAGTGGTGTGCCGGCCCGGCAATACGTAACACTGCTCGAGTTCTTCGAGACCACCCGCACAGAGCTGCAGACGCCGATGGTGGATGATGAAGGTCTGAGCACCCATACGCTTACCGAGCAACAGGTTCTGGAAAACACGGCGCTGATGAACCTGTCCCGGTTTCTGATGCTTCTGAACTGGAGCCAGAATGTCGCGGAAGGGGAAGGTATCGATATTCGCGACCGGGTTATTGCGCAGTTGAATGCCGCCCTTCCGGACCTGACAGCACCCATTGACTTCACTGTCAGCGAATCGGAGTTCACTGCAACGGATCCCATGTCCCCGGCCAACCAGCTGCTCGCCGCAATCTGCTTTTACCCCGAAGACGACGAACTGTGTGAGGAGCCGCCAACCCAGGAGGAGATCGATAATGCGCCTCCAAGGCCGGAAAATGACGAGGATCGCGATCCGGACATTGAATACAGTGAAGACCTGCAGGCTAAAAAGGACAGGATCGAAAATGCCGTGCGCACCATGGAAGATATCGACTCGGAAGATGCCCAGACCTACCTCACGCGGGAACTCAAGGCCATCAGTACAACCGTTGCCAACCGTTATTTCCTGGACGAAGACGTAGCCAGCCATCCGGCCACTGATACAGCCCTGAAGGAGGTAGCGGTTCGAAAGATCGGAGGCGGGCTCTCCCTGGCAGAGCTGGAAGCCATCAGCACACGCCCGCAGGATGTCCAGATAAATTCAGCCGACTGGCAGAGCGGAAAAGTGGAGTATTTTGTCGCCGGTCCCCCCGGCGGAGAATCCGAGCTTCTGCTCAGCTTCCGTCCGGAGGATACCTATCGGTGGGTTCGCAAACAGCTGCGTGTGATTATCCGCTGATCAGGCGGGACAGACTCCAGCGTGACTCCACACCGGTAACATCATAGTAGGACGGATCCAGACCTTCCGTGCCATGTGGCAGGCATTCACGAATCCGCACCGTTTCCGCCGCTTCCTTGCCTTCGTTGTACCGGGACAGATCAATGATCTTGGCAGTTTTCAAAGGTCTGGAAGCGGCATCTGTCATAACCATGACACGGGGCCAGAGCCGGCGTTCCGGCGAGTGAGAAACCACGATGCCACGCTGGCCGTCGGTCAGCTCCACGAGGCTGCCAGTGGGATAGATACCAATCGCCTGGATAAAATTCTCCACCAGGTCTTCCTGGAATTCGATGTTGCGCATCTCGTAGAGCAGCGTCACCGCTTTCGCTGGTGTCATGGGCTCGGTGTGGGAGCGGGGCGCAATCAAAGATTCGAAAAATTCCGCAATGCCGGCCACCTTCGCCAACAACGGAATGCGATCCCCCCGGACACCTTCCGGGAAGCCGGAACCGTTATGACGCTCGCGATGCCCCTGAACCACACTGAGCACCGCACGTGAGAGCCCAGTATTTTCCAGCATGGCAACACCACGGGAAACATAACCACGGTAAGTAAGGTATTCCTCGGCGCTCAACTGACCTTCCCGGGCCAGCAACTCAGGCGGCAGCGTGGTTTTGCCCACCTGGGACAGCAAACAGCCCAGGCCAAGATGATTAAGAAGCCCTTCGTTCAAACCCAGATGTCGACCACAAACCAGGGCCCATACCGATGTGTTCAAGGCATGGCGGTAAAGATAGCTGTCATGCGCACGGGTGCGACTGAGCCACAATAACGCATCAGGCTGGCGAACAACGCTACTTACCATTTTACTGGTGATTGCCGCTATCGGCCGGAGATCCGGAACGCCGTCGGCACGGAGGGTCTCGAAAAGCTGATCCAGCGCCACTTCCATATCGTCCAGCAGGCGTTTGGACGTTTTCATTTCCTTTTTAAGGCTGGTGACGGTTTCGTAGGCTACCGGCTCCCGAATACTCAGTGGCGGCAACTGAAGCTGCTCTCGCCCGCCGCCACGCTTGTTCAGTGTCTTGCCGAAAACCGGCTTGCTACCGCCTTTTACCTCTTTTGCTTCCCGCGCTTCCGCCACATCGACCATGACCCACTTACAGTGGGAAACCAGCGCGCGAACGTCATCCTGGGAGCGAATATGGAAACCCTGGATCGGGAAGGGAGTCTGGTGCCAGGGCCGGTCCAGATCAGACACGAACATGCCCACTTCCAGATCATGTACTGCGACTTTTTTCTGTTGGACACCCACGGGCCACCTCACACAACAAACTTTTCGATAGCTACCATTCTGACCGAACCGCCGGAAGACACAATTACAATATCGTATCGCCAGGTAACCCAAACGCGACAAAGCGTAACGCTAATCTTCAATGGGAAACAAAATGTAGCAACGTGATGGGAGTCACATATCAACGTCAGAAAGTGTCACTCTGCGTCACATACGGATTCATCAAACTCCGGCAACCGTGCACGCATGGAGCCCCGCGGGGCCTTACGGACATAGACGGTGTAGGGCACTGAAGAGGCCCTCAGGTAATCAAGGTTCACGGCATCATCGCCCTCACCCTCGGTGACAGCCGCGGGGGTACAGGAAACTAGCAGCTCCAGTTTGCCGTCCACTTCGGCGATAAGGGCTTCCCGATCCGCCGGATTAATAGACATGCATCGAGTCGAGCCGGTTGCCGGCTGGCCCGTCCCTGCTACAAGATCCTTGCCCGGTTCGCCGCAGGCGCGAATGCCCGTGCCACAGCCCCCCGCCTCATTGCCGTCGCGCAACCGCCAGACACGGTCGCTGCACTGGGTTTCCAGCTTTACCGAGGTTGCCTTATCACCGGCGAACCACCAATCGGGGTATTCAGCGCTCTGCCAGGACATCCGCACATGCCTTGGTTCCCCTGATGAATTCTCCGCCGGAAACATCGCAAAATGTGAGTAATAGCTGGCACAGCCCGATGTAAACAACAGCATCAGGCTTGCAATAACTGGCTTGTAAGCTCTGGAAAAGGCTGAAAAGATCATCTGACTGGCACATCCCTGACGGCGGTGGAGTTAGCCCTGCCATTATCCATGGCAGGCGCCGTGAATCCGCCTATCAGTCACCATTTTGATCAAACTGGAGGCCATACCCGTCATTGGTTTTACGCACGACCACCATTTCAAGCACCGGCGCCGGAACAGGCAGACCCTGCACCTGCACGGTGACCTTGTCGCCAAGGTTTGGCGCAAAAGGCTCAGTGTCGACAACGATAAAAACACCGCCATCGGAAATATCGCGGGTCGAGAATATGAATTCTCCCAGCTCCGCGTGCACCACCTTTACTTTCGCACTCATGGCAGTGCGCATGTGTTCTCTTCGATCGTTCCCAACCATCTGAGGATTCCACTACTTTTTGCATAGTTTTTATAGTCTTCCGAAGCATAACACCATTTTCAGAAAAATATGCCAAAGGAGATATTGACTATACAATTAATAGGAATGAGAATGGTTGGCGTTTTTAAACGCCTGCAAATCTCAATGCAGGCAGCTCATTAACGGAATCACCTGAAAAGGATGGGACTATGCGAATGAAACTGGCTGCCACCGCAGCAATCGCCCTTACCGCCATGCCCATGGCCGCCTCCGCAGACGGCGAGGTCAACATCTACTCCTACCGTCAGGCATACCTGCTTGAGCCCCTGCTGAACGCTTTCGAGCAGGAAACCGGCATCAAGAGCAATGTAGTATTCGCCAAACAGGGCCTTGCAGAGCGCCTGGAACGTGAAGGCCGCAACAGCCCGGCCGATGTGGTGATGACCGTTGATATTTCTCGCCTGAACGAGCTGGTAGAGCGTGATCTGGTCCAGGGCGTGGAAAACGACACCCTTGAAGAGAACATTCCGGAGAACCTTCGCCACCCAGACGGCAAATGGTTTGCACTGACCACCCGCGGCCGTCTGATCTTCGCCTCCAAGGAGCGCGTTGAGGAAGGCGAGATCACCACCTACGAGCAACTGGCAGACGACAAGTGGGACAACCGGATCTGTACTCGCAGCGGCAAGCATCCGTACAACATTGCCCTGTTCTCCTCCATGATTGCCCACCACGGTGAGGCCGAGACCGAGAAGTGGCTGGAAGGCCTGAAGGACAACCTGGCCCGCAAGCCCCAGGGTGGCGACCGTGACCAGATCAAAGCCATTGCCGAGGGCGTCTGCGACATCTCCATCGGTAACAGCTACTACTACGGCAACATGCTGCAGGATGAGAACCAGCGTCCGATCGCCGAGCAGGTTCGCCTTGTGTTCCCGAACGCCGAAGGCCGGGGAACCCACGTGAACATCAGTGGCATTTCCCTGACCAAGAGCGCGCCAAACCGCGAGAACGCCGTCAAACTGATGGAATTCCTGTCCTCGCCGGAGGCCCAGCGCATCTATGCCGAGGCAAACACCGAATACCCGGCAAACCCGGAAGTACAGCCTTCCGGACTGGTTGCCGAGTGGGGTGAAATCAACCCGGACGACCTTTCTCTGCAGGAAATTGCCAACAACCGCAATGCTGCAGTCAAGCTGGTTGACCGCGTCGATTACGACGGCGAGTAATCGCAAGTGGTGAGGGTGGCTTCGCTGCCCTCACCCGCTACTCGGCAGGCAACTGCCCAATCCGTGGGTGACGCCAGTCATTGCAGGCATCAGGCCAGGTGACTACAATCTGCAACCTTCAATCGGACAGACCCCACATCCAGACACAGGAACACTATGAGCGAGGCCGCAACCAGCGTTAACCCCGGGCTATCCCAGCCCTTGCTGGCAAAGCGTACCTCTCCAAAATGGATGATCAGCGCATTGCTGACCACCGCCATCGTCGCCCTCCCGGTTCTTTCCGTTATTTTCCTGGCGTTTTTTCCCGAAGAGAATATCTGGCCTCACCTCATCGAGACCACGCTTCCCCGTTACCTGACAACCACACTGAAGCTGATGATTGGCGTGGGCGCCCTTACTCTGGTGATAGGCCTGGCCTCGGCCTGGGCAGTCACCATGTGCGAGTTTCCCGGCCGCAAATTCTTTGAGTGGGCCATGCTACTGCCGTTCGCGGTGCCGGCCTACGTTATTGCCTATGTGTACACCAGCCTCCTGGACTACGCAGGGCCGGTCCAGGGCGCACTGAGGGACCTTTTCGGCTGGAACAGCGCTGCCGATTACTGGTTCCCGGAAATCCGCAGCCTTGAAGGCGCCACGCTGATGATCGGGCTGGTCCTGTATCCCTACGTTTACCTGCTGGCCCGGGCTGCCTTTCTGGAGCAGTCCCCGTCTCTGTTCGCCGTCAGCCGCAGTCTTGGCCACTCCGCTCTGAGCACGTTCTTCAAGGTGGTTCTCCCCATCGCCCGCCCGGCGGTTGCCGTGGGTCTCTCGCTGGTGTTGATGGAAACCCTGAACGATTTCGGCACCGTGGATTTCTTCGCGGTTCAGACCCTCACCGCCGGCCTGTTTGATACCTGGATGAACCTGGGCAACCTTGGCGGCGCGGCCCAGATAGCCACCACCATGCTGATTTTCGTGGTCATCCTGGTGACCCTTGAGCGCTACTCGCGAAGACGCCAACAACAATTCGCAGCCCGGGATAACCGGGATCCGATCCAGCGCTTTACCATGTCATTCCCGCGCCAGATGATTTGCGTGGCCGTGTGCGCATTACCGGTGCTGTTCGGGTTTGTGATTCCCGGAGCCACGCTCGGCCTCTATGCCTGGGAATATTTTGGCGAAAGCTGGAACCCGGATTTTGTCCGCAACACCTTCAACAGCCTCTTCCTCTCCGGTACTGCGGCCCTCACCACTCTGCTGATCGGTATCACGCTCGCCTACAGCCGCCGCTTGCACAACACTCGCAAAATGCAGGTGCTTATGCGCCTGTCCAGTCTTGGCTACGCCATGCCCGGGGCGGTGCTGGCCGTGGGCGTGATTGTGCCACTGGCGGGTTTTGACAACTGGCTGGACAGCCTGATGCGGGATGTTTTCGGCATCAGCACCGGTCTGTTACTCAGCGGCTCGGCCTTCGCCCTGGTGTTTGCCTATACCGTGAGGTTCCTGGCGGTTTCCGCCGGTAGCGTGGAAAGTGCGTTGCAGAAAATCACACCAAGCATGGACATGGCATCGCGGTCTCTTGGACACAGCCCGGGTAACACCCTGGTACGTGTTCACCTGCCCATGCTGAGGGGCACGCTGGTTACCGCAGCCCTGGTGGTGTTCGTGGATTGCATGAAGGAATTGCCGGCCACACTGATTCTCAGACCGTTCAATTTCGAGACACTGGCCACCTACGTGTACCAGTTTGCGTCGGACGAGCGACTGTACCACAGCGCCCTGCCCGCGCTGATCATAGTCCTGGCTGGCATCATTCCGATCATTCTGATGAGCCGCTCCATTTCCAACAGCCGCTCAATCGCCTGAGCGGATCAGAAAGTGACCCGGGATTTCACATCCTGAACCACGAATCGCCCCTGGAACACAGCCACAGGGTCGCCTTCCGGCATCGTGGTTGGCTCCCCACAGAAGACTTCAGCAGTCAGATCCAGCCGTCCCTTGCCGTGCCTCGCAAGGCTCTTGCGAAAACGTTCGGGAATCTCGTCCCCCGGCAGGCGGCAGATCACGTAGAAGTCTGATGTCACGGGCTCCAGATAGTCGATATTCCCGCTCTGCACCACGACACTCCCCCGGAGGCCGAGATCCCAGAGCGCCAGCTCCGTCAGGCCCCAGGCCGCCGTTACCGCCGCCGAGTAAACACTGCCTCCGAACCCGGTACCCTGGTGGTTACTGTTGGGCTCAAGAGGTGCACTGAGTAACAACGAATGGCCGTCCCAGGAATGCAATTGAATCCCCAAGGCGCGAGAAAGGGGAATCTCGTCCTGAATACGTTTCTGGAAAAGGGACAACTGGCTCATAACATCCTCCTGATATCCCTTCAGTTTAGGCCTGCTTCCCCCGATTCCCTATGCGACTTACGTCGGTTTTTTCCACTACAAAAAAAGGCCCGGCAGAGCCGGGCCAGAACATCTTCACCTGTAATCGAAAGCGTTACTGCCAGATAACTGGCTGACGCTGCGCATACCAATTGTCGACTTTCTCCTGGTATGCGTCTTCAACCACGTTCCGCTTGAGCTTCATCGTGGGTGTGAGGAAGCTGTTCTCGATGGACCATTCATCGCTCACAACCGTGATAAATGCCAGCTGTTCGTGGGGATCCACGGTCTTGTTTACGTCGGCAATCAGCTTCTTGAAGCTCTCCTCGATTTCCTTCCGGAACGCTTCATCCGCCATTTTCGGACGGGACTCCTCGGCCAGCATCACGAGGGCGTGGGGCTGGGTCTGATTGGCACCGGAGACACACACCATCTCGATGGCATCGTGAGACATCAGGCGGTTCTCAATTGGTGCAGGCGCAATATACTTGCCCTTGCTGGTCTTGAAGATTTCCTTGATGCGGCCGGTGATCTTCAGGCGGCCCATCTCATCAATCTCACCCTTGTCGCCGGTCTTCAGGAAGCCATCCTCGGTAAAGGTCTCCCGGGTTTTCTCCTCGTCCTTGTAATAGCCCATCATGGTGGCCGGGCTCTTGATCTGAATCTCACCCTCCGGGCTGATACGGGTTTCGACCCCCGGCGCGGACTCGCCGACGTAACCGGTTCTTGATCGCCCTGGCTTGCTCATGTGGGAATAGGCAAAGTTCTCAGACATGCCATAGCCTTCGAGCAACTCAAGGCCAAGGTTGCGGTACCAGTCCAGAACGTCGCTCGCCAGGGGGGCCGAGCCACTGCCAGCCAGCTTGACCTTGTCCAGGCCAAGGCCCTTGAGGATTTTCTTCTTGATCAGTTTGTTGACCACCGGAATCTTCAGCAGGCGGTCCAGCTTCTTCTTCGGCAGCTTCTGGAGCACACCGTGCTGGAATTTCACCCACAGGCGCGGTACCGAGAGGAACAGCGTTGGCTGGGCCCGACGCAAATCTTCCACGAAGGTATCCAGAGATTCCGCAAAATACAGGTGGAACCCGGCATAAAGCGATGCCAGCTCAACAAAGGTACGCTCGAACACGTGAGCCAGCGGCAGGTACGACAACATGCGCTCTTCGGAGCCCACACCGAGCACCTCCATGCCCCCCTCTGCCGCATAGGCCATGTTGTAGAAGCTGAGCATCACGCCCTTGGGTTTACCGGTGCTGCCGGAGGTGTAAACGATGGTGGCCAGTTCGTCGGCATCACGCTGAACGTTTTCTTCCAGAGGCGGATACTTGGCGACAATATCGTCCCAGGTTTCGAAATCATTGGGCGGGCTCAGCGGGAAGGAGATGCAACGCACGGATTCCGGCACGCCCGGTTTCATCATGTCCCAGTCATCCAGCTTGCCGACAAACACCACTTCACACTCGGCATGGTTGAGGATGTAATTCACGGTGTCGGCGTTGAGTGTGGGATAAAGCGGAACGGAAATGTGACCAGCCATCCAGATGGCCCAGTCGGTCATTATCCAGTGGGCGCAGTTTTTGGAAATCAGGCCGATGCGGCTCTTTTCGGGGAGGTTCAGGGACTTCAGGTAAGACGCCATGCGCCTTGCCTCATCCACCGCCCGGCCCCAGGTGTACTCCACCGTTTTCCCGCCCCCGATGGGCTGAGTCATATAGACAGAGTTCGCCTTGGCCTTCTCCCAGTGATAGACCATATCCAGGGGAAGTTTATTTGTTGTGTCCATGGACCTTCCTTGCAGTTCGTTATTCGAATTATGGATGACTTATTATTAGACTTTCGTAGGGTATTTCAACATAGTATGAGCCGTCAAAACGTGACACAAGCAAAATAATTTCCAACTGCACCTATTTTCCACATCCCTGCTCTCCCGGGCCAAGATCCCTACCCCTCAAACCCTTTGCCTGTGGTAAACTTGCGCCCCTTCAGAATTGCAACATACCAGTTAACCTACCCGGAGATGGGCATATGGCCAAGACAACCCTGCGTACCCTGTTCGGTGCCACACTGCTGGCGCTGGCAACCCTCGTTCAGGCACAGGAACCCCGCGTTGTAGCCATCACACAGATTGTGGAGCACCCGGCACTGGACGCCGTCTACCAGGGCATTAAAGACGAACTTGCCGAGCGCGGCTTCAAAGAAGGCGACAACCTGGAAGTGATGCACGAAAGTGCCCAGGGCAATTCCGCCATCGCCTCCCAGATCGCCCGCAAATTTGTTGGCGAAAGCCCCGACGTGATCGTGGCGATTGCCACCCCTTCGGCCCAGACCGTTGCCGCAGCAGCCCGCAATACGCCGGTCATCTTCTCCGCTGTTACCGACCCGCTTGGTGCCAAGCTGGTTAGCAACCTGGAAGCGCCAGGGGCCAACATCACTGGTGTGAGCGACATGCTGCCCATCGACAAACACCTGGATATGCTTCAGCGAGTTATGCCCGATGCCAAACGCATTGGCACCGTCTACAACCCGGGCGAAGCCAACGCTGTGTCCCTGGTGGAACTGCTGGAAGAGCGCCTCGCCGCCCGCGGTCTTGAACTGGTAAAAGGTGCCGCCACCAAAACCTCCGAAGTTCTTGGTGCCGCCCGCTCCCTGGTTGGTAAAGCCGATGCCATTTACCTGACCACTGATAACACCGTGATCAGTGCTGCCGAAGCCGTTATCTCTGTTGGCGAACGCGCCGGCATTCCGGTATTCGCCGCTGACACCGCCACCGTTGAACGTGGTGCTGTCGCTGCACTGGGCTTTGACTACTACGACCATGGCCGCCAGACCGGCGTGATGGTTGCCCGGGTACTCAATGGCGAGAAGCCCGGTGACATGGCTGTTGAGACTATGGAAAAACTGGACCTTTTCGTGAACCCGGCTGCCGCAGAGCGCATGGGTATCACCTTGTCCGATGACGTCATCGCAGACGCCGAGCAGGTTATCGACAGCGCCAAATAACCTCCCTGAACCCTCACGGGCGGCCCTCACAAGGGGCTGCCCGTTTTATCATTGGTGATACCCGACCATGCTGAGTAACATCGCTCTTTATGGTGCCATCGAGACCGGCCTGATCTACGGCCTGGTCGCTTTCGGCATCTACCTCTCCTTCCGGGTGCTCGATTTCCCGGACCTCACCGTAGATGGCAGCTTTCCGCTCGGTGCTGCCGTCGCCGCTGTACTGATCATTGAAGGCTGGAATCCCTGGTTGGCGACCGGTTGCGCGGTAATTGCCGGCATGGCCGCTGGCGCGGTAACCGCTTTGCTGAATGTAAAACTCAAAATTCTGAACCTGCTGGCCTCGATCCTCACCATGATCGCGCTCTATTCAGTCAATCTGCGTATCATGGGCCGCCCGAACGTGGCTCTGCTGACGGAAGAAACGGTGCTGACTCCCTGGTACGACCTGGATCTGGCCTACCATCAGGTGCCGGTGCTTCTGTTCATTATTGTGGTCTTTGTTGCCCTCATCCTGCTGTGGCGCTTTATGAAATCCGAGACCGGCCTGGCCATGCGAGCCACCGGCGCCAACGCCAGAATGGCCCGGGCCCAGGGCATCGCCACCGGCGCCATGATTGTGCTTGGCGTTGCCGTCTCTAACGGCCTGGTTGGCCTCGCCGGCGCACTGTTCGCCCAGAGCCAGGGCGCAGCAGACGTCACCATGGGCGTGGGGGTAATTGTAATCGGTCTTGCCTCCCTGATTGGCGGTGAAGCGGTGGTTACTCCCTCTTCGGTTTTGCGTGCCCTTATCGCCTGCGTGGTGGGCGCCATCATCTACCGACTGGCCATTGCCTTCGCTCTGAATGCGGATTTCCTTGGCCTTCAGGCCCAGGATCTGAACCTGATTACTGCGGTGCTGGTTACCCTGGCCATCGTTCTGCCCGGCGTGCGCTCATCCATTGCCGGCAAACTTTCCCGTAGCAAGGCCTAAGGAGGCGAAATGATCAGTGCAACCGACCTCCGACTTACCTTTGGCAAAGGAACACCGCTGGAAAACCCCGCGCTTAGAGGCATGAGCCTGACGGTCAACCAGGGGGAATTTGTCACGGTCATAGGCAGTAACGGCGCCGGTAAATCCACCTTCCTGAATGCCCTGGCCGGCGAGGTGCTGGTAGACAGCGGCCAGATCATCGTGGACAACCTGGACGTAACCAAACTCCCGACCCACAAACGGGCCGGCCGGGTTGCACGGGTATTCCAGGACCCGCTGGCCGGCACCTGCGAAGGTCTCACCATCGAGGAAAACCTCGCCCTGGCCATCAAGCGCGGCCAGCGCCGGAGCCTGACAAGCGCCGTTAAAAGACAGTACATGGAGAAGTTCAAGGACAGCCTTTCGTCCCTGAACCTGGGCCTGGAAAAGCGCCTTGGCGACAAGATGGGCCTGCTGTCCGGCGGTCAGCGCCAGGCCGTGAGCTTGCTCATGGCAAGCCTGACGCCCTCAAGTATCCTGCTGCTGGACGAACACACTGCCGCTCTGGACCCGAAAACCGCTGCATTCGTGCTGGAACTCACCACCAAGATCATCGAGGAGCAGAAGCTCACCGCACTAATGGTGACCCACAGCATGAAGCAGGCGCTGGAAGTCGGCAGCCGCACCGTAATGCTGCACCAGGGCCAGGTGGTATTTGATATCGAAGGCAAAGACCGCGAAGGCCTGGAAGTGAAAGATCTACTCGGCTTGTTTGAAAAACAGCGCGGGTTGGAAGTGGATGACGACAGTCTGTTGCTGGGCTAACGCGCCGAAACAAAAAACGGGGCCATAATCGGCCCCGTTCTTTGTTTGCCAGAGGCCCTCAATGCCCGTAGATACGCATGGCGGTATTGGTAATCGCCAGGTTATCCAGTGCTACTGAGCCAATAGAGGTGCCGCCTATCAGGACACCACCGATTCTCATATCGGCTTCAAATGTGTCCAGATCCACAGCAAGCACTTCTGTACCAGCCGCATTGGCCGCTTTGTAGATGTCCATATCCACATTCGCGAACACCCTCAACGGTTGTGGCGCAGAAAGATCATAATCGGCGCCAGTCAGCTGAAGGTCACGAATTCCCAGAGCCAGGAACGGCACATCAAAATCCAGATCATCGATCGCGATATCCGTCAGCAGGTTCAGCTTATCGGTTGCGGTATCAATCCGGATGGTGCCGGAGCCGATAAGCATGTCCATATTGAAGTTATCAAGTATGGTCGTGCTGCCCCCAGTGCCCGTCAGGTTCCAGGCTCCGGTCCGCATCCGGAAGTCCACCGCGTTGAAGCTGATTGGCAGGAGGTTGATTATGGCATCGCCGTCCTGGGCAATATCAATGTTGATCCGGATGTTATCCAGCCGGTCAGTGGCTTGCCCGTTTAGGTTCAGGTTCATCTCTGAAAACATATCCGTCCGATTCGCACCGCCAACGAAAATATCGTTGATCTCAAGCGAGCCCTCATCGGTATAGATGAAGCGATCAATGTTCAGTTTGGTTTCCAGCTCAATGGTCACACCGGCCTGGCCGGTGATCATGCCCATCGCCGAATCATCCAGCATCTGGATCTCGGCTACGGCTGCAGGTGGAACACCCGCAACGCAGAGCGCTAGCAAGGTAGGTTTCAGGCCTTTCATTGTTATTTCCTTGTTTTTAGTCTTTTTCACATCCTGTGGGCCACTGCAGTTTTCGACACCACGTCCATACTTTAGCGACACGTTCAAACCGGGTACGTGCAGGGGTCACAAATCATGTGACTACCTGAACTTCCTAGGGCCTGATCAATTTTTAAACCACAACATGTAGTGGTTTTGAACCTTTAACCCCAAACCGCTGTTTTAGAAAAAATTTCCCGGATTCAAGCCGGTTTCGATTGATTTTCTTTGCCCCGAAGCGCCTATCAATAGTTGCGTTCTTATTCACAGAACACTATATCCTGTTATACTCATCTCAGATTCAGCCCATATATAGTGGTTAAAAAGAAAACAGGCCCAAGGCCAAACAGACGATTTTCAAGGGGTATGGCGCCGCCGGTATAAGGACTGGTGCCATCAAAAGAAGACATACCGGAAGACAGAGGGTGGAAATGAACGCTAAGGCACAGGCAGTGGTAACGACAATCCCGATGCAGGAAGCCTCGATCGACATCTGGCACAGCAAATATCAGCTGAAGACCAAGACCGGCGAGCCCGTGGACAAGGACATCAACGCAACCTACGAACGTGTTGCCAAAGCCCTTGCCGAGGTGGAAAACAAATCCGTACGCACCCAGCACATGAAAAACTTCATCTGGGCCCTGCAGAACGGCGCCATTCCCGCCGGCCGGATTACCTCCAATGCTGGTGCCGAAGCACACAAACCGGCAACCTCCACCATTAACTGCACCGTTTCCGGCACCGTTCAGGACTCCATGAACGACATCCTGGAAAAGAACCACGAAGCCGGCCTTACCCTCAAGGCAGGTTGTGGCATCGGTTATGAGTTCTCCACCCTGCGCCCGAAAGGCGCGTATGTGGCCGGCGCTGGTGCAACCACCTCTGGCCCGCTTTCGTTTATGGATATCTTCGATCGCATGTGCTTCACCGTGTCCTCTGCCGGTGGCCGCCGTGGCGCCCAGATGGCCACGTTCGATGTGCACCATCCGGACGTGATCGACTTCATCCAGGCCAAGCGTGAAGACGGTCGCCTGCGCCAGTTCAACCTCTCACTGCTGATCACTGAAGACTTCATCGAAGCCGTGCGCAACGACGCCGACTGGCACCTCTCCTTCCCCGTTACCCAGAAGGAAGTCGAAGACGAGAAGCTGGACCTGAGCGATGAAAGCAAGTTTGTATACCGTGATTTCCCGGAGCAGAAAGGCTACGTGGTGAACGGTGAAGGCAAGGTTGCCTGCCGCATCTACCGCACCCTGAAAGCCCAGTTCATCTGGGACACCATCATGACCAGCACCTACGACTACGCCGAGCCGGGTTTCATCCTGATCGACAAGGTCAACCAGATGAACAACAACTGGTTCTGCGAAGACATCCGTGCCACCAACCCCTGCGGTGAGCAGCCCCTGCCCCCGTACGGCAGCTGCCTGCTGGGCTCCGTGAACCTGACCATGTTCGTGGACTACCCGTTCACCGACAAGGCCAGCTTTAACTACGAGAAGTACCGCAAGGTTGTGGCCATCTTCACCCGCATGCTGGACAACGTGGTTGAGATCAACGGCCTGCCGCTGGCTGAGCAGCGCCATGAAATCACCTACAAGCGCCGCCACGGTATGGGCATCCTCGGCCTGGGCTCCACCCTCGCCATGCTGCGCATGCCTTACGGTTCTGAAGAATCCGTACAGTTCACCGAAGAAGTCGTGCGTGAAATGGCCGTTGAAGGCTGGCGCCAGTCCCTCGCCCTGGCCGAGGAAAAAGGCGTTGCGCCGATCATGGACGATGAGTTCGAGATTACTCCGAAAATGCTCACCAAGTGCCCGCAGCTGTCTGAAGACGGCTACAAACTGGGCGACAAGGTGAAAGGCCGCATCCTGCACGCCAAGTACAGCAAGTACATGCAGCAGATTGCCCAGGTAGAGCCGAAACTGGTGGAAGAACTGGCCGAGAAAGGTGGCCGCTTTACCCACCACACCTCCATCGCGCCGACCGGCACCATCAGCCTGTCACTGGCCAACAACGCCAGTAACGGCATCGAGCCGAGCTTCTCGCACCACTACGCGCGTAACATCATCCGCGAAGGCCGCAAGACTAAAGAGAAAGTCGACGTATTCTCCTTCGAGCTGCTCGCATACCGTCACATGGTGAACCCGGGCGCCATGCCTTTCTCTGAAGATGAAGACAAGAAGCTGCCGGCCTACTTCACCACCTCCGACGACGTAACACCGTCGCAGCACGTGGACATCCAGGCCGCCGCCCAGAAGTGGGTAGATTCCTCGATTTCCAAGACCGCGAACGTTCCGACAGACTTCGCCTATCAGGACTTCAAGGACATTTACCTCTACGCCTACGACAAGGGCCTGAAGGGTTGCACCACCTTCCGCTTCAACCCGGAAGCCTTCCAGGGCGTACTGGTTAAGGAAAAAGACCTCGAGAACACAATGTACGAGTTCACCCTGGACGATGGCAGCAAGGTCACCCTCAAGGGCAACGAGCAGGTAGAGTACGACGGCGAAATCCACAACGCCGCCAACCTGTTTGACGCGCTGAAAGAAGGCACCTACGGCAAGTACTGATCCGGGAACCGACACAGGACAACGAACATGACAGTTAAAATCAGCAACAAAATCGTCGGCTACCGCGTAAAGAAGGCCGACCCAGAAGCAGCCGCCGAACACCAGGCACCGGTGCACGCAGAAACCAAGCCCGTTCAGATGAACGAATACATCGAGCGGCCGGACTTCCTGCTGGGCACCACCTACAAGATCAAGCCGCCGGTGGCTGAGCACGCGATGTACATCACCATCAACGACATCCTGCTCAACGAAGGCACCGACCACGAGAGCCGGCAGCCGTACGAAGTGTTCATCAACTCCAAGTCGATGGAACACTTCCAGTGGGTTATCGCCCTCACCCGCGTTATCTCTGCGGTATTCCGCAAGGGTGGCGACGTAACCTTCCTGGTGGAAGAGTTGCGCAGTGTGTACGACCCCAACGGCGGCTACTTCAAGAAAGGCGGCGTGTTCATGCCCTCTCTGGTCGCTGAAATCGGCGCCGTGATCGAGAAGCACCTGAAGGCCATCGGCCTGCTGGAAAGCGAGGAAATGAGCGAAACCACCAAGCGCATCCTCGCCGAAAAGCGCGCTGAGTTCGAAGCCAGCCACAGCACGGCCACGAACGATGAAAAGGCCAGCGACTTCCCGCCGAACGCCACCATGTGTGGCAAGTGCAGCACCAAGGCGGTGATCGTGATGGACGGGTGTGCGACCTGCCTTTCCTGCGGCGATAGCAAGTGCGGTTGAGGTGATTGACTGCACTGAGTGACGAGAAGGCCTGGAGTGAGAACTTCGGGCCTTTTTGTTTGGTGAACTGGAAAATTGGCCTGAGCAGAAATTTATTCGGGAAATATGATCATGGCGACCGCTGTACAGATGCTAGGCAGAACTAACCGAAAAGGAGCTTGCTTATGAGTTTTAATGCACACCTGGTGGAAATGAATCAGCGATTAAATGATTTGGAAGATGCTCTGCTGAACGAATATGGATATCCAGCAAGTCATGACGAAGCTGGCACCAATGCTTTGAAGATCTATATTGCGAAGGTGAAGGAAAGTGCTCAAGCAATTTCTGACGAGTACGAAGAAGCGGAAGAAATTGTCGAGGAGTGCGAGGATTTCCGGGATTCATTATCTGATCAGGACGGAGATCCAATCGGCTTCGATACAAAATTGGGTATCGAATTAGGGCTTAAAGGGCACCTGATTAACTTAAGAAACTTGGTAAACTCGATAGACGAATAGCCGGTGTGAGTGCACAACGTCACACCCATAAAGTGCCTAATAAGACTAGGCACGACGACTTTTAAGGAATTGCGACGGCGCACGCTGCGGGCGTAAGCTTTATACCCACAATGGAGATCGTCAGATGGACGTGGTAGCAATTCAAGCCGCAATTTCTAGCCTCAAGGCGGCGACAGACATATCCAAATCGATAATGGATATGAACAATATGTCTGAGGTTCAAGCGAAGGTAATCGAACTCCAGAGCGCATTGTTAGAAGCATAGAATGCAGCGTTGTCAGCTACAGCCTCGCAGTTTGAACTTCGAGAGAGGATTAGAGAACTCGAAGCAGAATTGAAAGACCGAGGCGATTGGACAAAAGAGAAGTCACGGTACCAACTTGTCAGTCCCTGGCGTGGTCCAGCACAGGCGTATGCCTTAAGGGAATCACACTCTCAAGGAGAGCAGCCCCACCTTGTTTGCCCTTCATGCTTCCACAAGGAGAGCAAAGAGGCTCTCAACCCGCAAAGAAACAAACAGGGGGTGGTCCAGATGGTATGTCCAAAATGCAGATCAACGATGGACACACGCTATCGCGGAATTGGAGCACCGAAATATGCTGAACAATATGCCAACGAGAGTTAACTATTCGCGCCGCGCGGACGCAAAAAAAGCGCCGGTGCACTCTGTCGATAGCTTACAAATACAAAACGGAGAAATACCCATTGCCGTGGATAGAACTGGAACACTCTAAGAAGTCAGTTAGGCGGGCTGGCGACTATTTGATCGATATTGATCGGGACTTTGACATCGATAAGTTTATTGAGTCATACGATATCCTTGAGAATTGGCGATCGTCACATGCGTATCCGATTCAATCAATGCTTGGATATTTCAGAAAAAAGGCCTTTGAAGTCGACAAAAACTCTATTGTCGCAAGGAGATTGAAGCGTACGCCCTCAATTCTAGCCAAACTAAGGCGCGAAGAGGGAATGAAACTAGATCGAATGGAGGACATCGGAGGTTGTAGAATCGTAGTATCCAATATAAGACAAGTTTATGAAGTGCGTGATGCCATTGTAGATGGAAGAACTAGGAATACTCTCCGCCGCCAACGTGATTACATTAAAGAACCCAAAGAGTCTGGATACAGAGGCATTCACGTTGTTTATCGCTATAATGGTCAAAAAAAAGAGTATTCACATCATTCTATTGAGCTTCAAATTAGAAGTAAGGTCCAGCATTCTTGGGCAACAGCTGTAGAAGTTGTTGGCACCTTCACCCGTCAAGGACTCAAAGCGAGCCAAGGGCACGAAGCTTGGCTGAACTTTTTCAAACTCGCAAGCATAGCGTTCCAAGAGATTGAAAATAAATCATTAACAAAAAATGCCAGCACTCCAGAACGTTTAGAGTTAATTAAGTACATTAATATACTTGGTGTTCTTCCAAAATTAAAAGCATTTGCAGTTTCAACTAGACACCTGGGCAGAGATAAAAACAATAAGGATGACTACTTTCTATTGGTTCTTGAGATTGACAAGTCAAATATTAAAGTTATGCGCTACTCTCAGGATCATATGGATGTCGCCACCAAAAAATACGCGGAATTTGAGAAGGAATACAAAGATAACTCTGAAATAGATGTAGTCTTAGTATCAGCGGAATCGGTGCATGGCTTAAGGAAGGCATATCCAAATTATTTCGCGGATACGGCAGATTTTTCAAAAAATATAGAGCGTATATTGGAAGCTAACAAGGCATTACAACGAAGAAACCGCTGAAACCATAGTTATGCGGAAAAATTAAAAAATGAGTTCATACGGAACGTTGATATTTTTCTGTGGGAAGATGGGAGCTGGCAAAAGCACTTTGTCTGGCAAAATCGCTCGCGAGCGGGGAGCCGTCCTTATTTCAGAGGATGAGTGGCTGGCCGCTCTGTTCCCCGGCGAGATCAATGATTTCAATGATTACATTCGTTACTCATCTCGGCTCAAGCCAGTGCTGAAATCACACGTTGAGCAAGTACTCTTGGCTGGTACCTCTGTGGTCCTGGACTTTCCCGGCAACACCCGTAAGCAGAGAGCCTGGTTCAAGGATATATACTCGCAACACGGCATTCCTCATGAGCTGTACTTTTTGTCGGTAGACGATGAAGTTTGTTTAAAGCAGCTGAAACAGCGACAGAAAGAACAACCCGAACGAGCACAGTTCGACACGGAGGAGGTCTTTAGAATGGTGACGGGTTACTTTGAGCCGCCCGAAGAGTCCGAGGCGTTCAACCTCCAGATTGTTAAAGGAAAGTCCGGATAACGGGTGACTGCTGCCAGACGCATCTACGTTGGCACTCAGTTTCTAGCCAGACAAACTTGGAAATGCCAGCGTGGCGGCTCTGGCTTGAGCTGCCACGCCATTAGCCCCCCCTCCTCTCAATCAATCAGACCCATTTGGGCCATCTGAAATGGGAGTAACTTCCTTTCGTTAACCAAAGTCACAACACCGAGCTCATTAATGAGGCTGGGATTCAAATACCTGTAAGTCCACCGATAATCGAACCCGTTTTCTGCCGCCTCATATCGATCCAACAATATACGGACATTCGCAATGCCGGCCATACGGATGGCCAAGTAACAGAGAGCGCAAGGCTCTCCTGAAGCAATCAACGTCGTCCCTTTTAACGAGATGCTATTCTCATTCCGTGAAGCGTCCCTTATCGCCTGTATTTCTGCGTGTGCGGTACAATCCAGATGCTCGGCAACCTGATTTACCCCCTTGCCGACAACGTCTCCATTTTGATTGACGATCACAGCGGAAAACGGCAAACCACCGGCTTTTACATTGCTAATAGCCAGATCAATGGCGCCTTCGCCACAGGTTGCTGGACGTTCTTCATCAATTCGGTCACGCATCGGTGACCTCATTTCTTGACGATAGCGCCGGGGCTGAAAGGCTCAGCTCTGAAGCAAGGCTCTCGGCTCGAGCTTTTGCGTTGGCGACTGACATGCGGTGTCTCTCGTCGCCAAATTCCTGATATTCAGCGGCGACCTCATAAATGGTGTCCACCCCGAGGTATTTACTCAACGTTCTGAGGTGCGGCACCAGGTGGCCAGACTCTTCTCTTATTCCGCCTTTTTCAAAGCCAAACTCTCCGCTGGAGGTCACGATGATCAATGTCTTACCTGAGAGCAGAGGCTGCAGCGGGAAGTCCCCTCGTTCGAGATCGAAATCAAACGTTTTGCCAATGCGAACGATCTGATCGAACCAGGCTTTTAGCTGAGCGGGCATACCGTAGTTGTACATGGGTGAGGAGATCACAATAACGTCAGCTGCTGAGACCTCAGCGATAAGTGTATCGGAGAGTGCCAGTGTCTCCTGCTGCGCCGGGGTCCTATTTTCCTCAGGGGTAAACACCGCTGCAATCCAATCCTGGGTGATGAAAGCGGGTGGGTTCACGCCGACATCACGATAGATATATTCATCTTCAGGCCGGTTCTGTTTCCAGGTATCAATGAACCGACGGGCGACATTTTTCGATATGGAATCATGATCCGGGTTCGGGTTTGTCGCCGCTCTGACGCTTGAATCAATGTGTAATAGTGTGCTCATGTTCATTTCCTTGGCTGATTAATGACAGGAGCCAGTTTGTGGCGCTGGATGGACTTGCACAAACGGAAAAATTACACTTGCAGATGAATTAAACTCATCCAAACGTTCATGAACTCGTGATTGACCTGGAGATTCACATTGCAGGTGTCATTACAAGCGCTGAAAGCCTTTGAGTCGGCTGCCCGCCGGGGAAGTTTCAAGTTGGCGGCAGAAGAACTTTCGCTGACGCCGACAGCCATCTCACACCACATTGGCAACCTGGAAAGCCGATTGAATGTGAGCCTGTTTCATCGGCAGGGAAGGCGGATATCCTTGACTGGAACGGGCATCCGATTAGCCAAAGCGACCTCGGAAGGGTTTCGGAAAATCGACAGCGCTTTGGAAGAGGTGGTGAAGGCAGGCAATACGGTCAGGGTGACGACGACATCATCCTTGGCAGCGATGGTGCTGATCCCTTCACAGCACGATTTCGAACAAGCCAACCCCGAGATTTCTGTGGAAATATCGACCGGCGAGTCGGTCGACAGCCAATCCTACATCATTCCCGTTCGGCTCGGTGATGTCTCAGTGGTTGAGGGTTCTGATGTCGTTCGATTTGAGTCATTCAATTTGTTTGGTGCCTATGGAATGACGCCTCCCTCCTGGGCAAATGGTCCCATAACCCTTTTTACCACGGAGTGGAAAAACAAAGCGTTACCGGCCCCTCCCCTCACCGCTTGGTTAGAGAAAAATGGACTGGAGGGGGCAAATATTCAACTCAAAACGTTTGATCAGGAGCTTTTCGGGATCCAACAGGCTATGGCAGGCAACGGGCTGGTGTTCTGCTCTACAACGCTCGTCGAAAGGCTGTTGAAGGCCAACGTTCTGCAGCACTTCGACACTCAATCGGTAACATCAGATTTGTGCTATTACGTTCCAGGTAGGGATAGCTTCGAAACGAGGAGTGCGGCCAAATTCCTGAATTGGATCGAGGGTATTCTGAACCAATAATGCCTGCGGCCATGGTGATCACCTTAGCCTGATAAAAACCGCAACGGCGACGGGAAGCAGATAGGTCAAAAGGAAGATCGGCAATTCCTCCCAGAAGGTATAGCCGGCTTGAGTTACCCCGATCCAAACGTTCCAACCGCTGATCACGAGCCACACGGCGGCAAAGATGCCCAGGGGTGTCCAGCTACTGCTCGCGTGGATGTGAAGCAGTCTGGCAAGCCCCATAGTGACTACCCAAAGTAGGATGCCTCCAACGATAACGACTAATGTTCTCATGCGTGTCTCCGGTCACTTTGGTTACGACTTATCTGGAAAGGAGTGCCGCCTCCCGCTGACGGAGGCGGCACTGGCTTGCTATGTTAGCGGGTGGTGTAGCCGCCGTTCGCAAACAGTGTCTGACCGGTTATCCACCATCCCTCAGATGCCAGGAATTTCACGATGGGGACAATGTCTTCAATCATCGTGAGCTGGTTACCCATACCTTGAGATTTGTGGAATTCCACGCGCTGGGGAGTTTCCTGGCCGTAGAAAAACGGCGTGTCCATCGGACCTGGGGCGATGTTGTTCACTGAAATGCCCCGAGGGGAGAACTCTTTGGCTGCGGCTCGAGTGAAGTGCTCCACCGGTGCCTTACCGCCTGCATAGGTGGAGTAGCCATCGGTAAACGCAGCCAGCAGAGCGGTGAGAATCGTGATGAGTTTGCCGTCATCGTTCAAATGCAGCCCCGCTTCTTTTATAAAAAAGTAAGCGGACTTGGCGTTGATGGCCATCATGTCATCGAACTCGGCTTCCGTAGTTTCGGTAATCGGTTTGCGCAGCACCCTCCCAACGGTGTTTACCGCAACATCAATACCTCCGAAGTGGTCTTTTGCCTGCTCAAAGAGCGCCGCTACGTTGGCTGCTTTGGTCAGGTCGCTCTGGATCGCAATGGCGTTGCGGCCCATGCCTTTGATGGCGTCTACCGTTTCGTCAGCGTCTTTCTCGGTGGCATCGCTGTTGTAGTGCACCACGATGTCCATTCCGCTCGCGGCAAATTCCCGACTTATTAGCCCACCGAGGTTCTTGGCGCCACCAGAAACAAGAGCCACTTTCCCGTTCAGATCTATCTTTGCCATGACTTTTCTCCTGCTGTTATTGAAGGGGTCCCGGCGCGGTATTGCGGTGCCGTTCCCTGTCCATTCAGACTATGCAATTGGGCATATCGCAGGAAGAGTGCTAATCTGCATTTACTAATTGCATAGAGCGCAATAAACATGGGACATGTCGAGCAACTCTTTGTTCGAGTGGTGGAATCAGGCAGCTTCAAAAAAGCCGCAGAATCTTTGCAGCTCGAACCTTCCTCTGTGAGCCGACAGGTCGCAGCACTGGAGGAACGCCTCCAGGTCAGGCTGCTGCGTCGTTCTACGCAACGCACCACGCCGACGGAGCTTGGGCAGCGCTATTATGAGCGACTGCGCGTGATCCTTGACGATCAACAAGCTCTGGAAGAGGAAATCAGAAGCGGCGTATCGCTACTCACCGGTAAATTGCGTATCACTGCGCCGGTGGATTTCGGGACCCGATTCGTAGTTCCCGTGGTTTGCCAGCTGCAGGAGCTGGCCCCCGAATTGTCGGTGGACCTAGTACTGGGTAGCCCTTTCGAGCGTTTGGTGGAGAACGATTTGGATGCGGCCGTGCGAATCGGCGACCTGCCGGATTCAAGTCTGATCGCAAAGCACCTGGGACAAAACAGGCGAGTGCTGGTGGCAAGCCCGGAGTATCTGGGCAAAAATGGCACGCCGGAATCCCCGGAACACCTGGAGGCGCACAATTTCGTTCTGTACTCGTCCGGCCAGGCAAGAAGTGACATCGAGTTTTCCGATGGCAGTCGTTATTCTCACTTGAAGATCCGAAGTAACCTGACAGTCAACAGCGTCACCGCGGTACGCAGGCTGGTGCTTGAGGGCAAAGGTATCCATCTTGGCCCTCTGTGGGTATTTGCGGAAGATATCGAGAGTGGCAGGCTGGTGCGCTTGCTGCCAGACAAACCCTTGCGAAGCTTTCCGATACACGCTGTTTTTCCAGCGCGCTCCTACCTGCCCGTGAAAGTAAGGGAGTTTATCCGGTTATTGTCCGAGGAACTGAATTCGCAGACTACTTAATCGCATTTGGTTATCCCGTATTCGGATCGCTGGTTTGTTTGAATATGTGAAACTGGAAGACATCCGCTTTTCGTGACCATCCGATCTAACCCGACCTCTCAATTAATGACCGGAGACCACCAATGACAGCCTACGTGATCGGCAACATTACCGTAAAAGACCCCGACAAATGGGCGGAGTACCGCAGCCTTGTTCCGGAAACGCTGGTGCCCTGGGGTGCGGAACTGATACTTCGGGGTACACAGGCAAAGGTGCTGAGCGGGCAATACCGGCACACCGATACGGTGGTTATCCGCTTTCCCAATGCGGATTCCGTCGTCGATTGGCACGACTCTCCTGCCTATCAGGCATTGGTGCCGTTACGCACCCAGGCAGCAGATGTGGATCTGGTGACGTTCGAGGCCGATTAATAACTACTGCCACCGCTGGCACCCTGGCACCTATACTGGATAGCAAACCACCAGAGAAGCGCCATGGAAAACAATTCAACAAGCCTGAGCATGACCGTCCTAATGACGCCGGACAAAGCCAATTTCTCCGGCAATGTGCACGGCGGCACCCTGCTGAAGTACCTGGATGAAGTCGCTTATGCCTGCGCCAGCCGTTATGCGGGCACGTATGTCGTTACCCTGTCTGTCGACCAGGTGATGTTCCTTCAACCCATCCAGATTGGCGAGCTGGTGACCTTTCTGGCCAGCGTGAACTACACCGGCCGTACCTCCATGGAGATCGGCATCAAGGTGGTTACCGAGAACATCCGCGACAAGTTGGTCCGTCATAGCAACAGCTGCTTTTTTACCATGGTGGCGGTTGATGACAACGGAAAAGCCGTCGCCCTGCCGCAGCTGGTCCCGAGCACCGATGATCAGATACGGCGATTTGCCAACGGTAAGGAGCGCCGCGCGATTCGTGCCGAACTGGAAGAACGCTACAGGGCGCTGCATAAAAAATGAGACCGGCGCGAATAACCGTGGCAGATCTATTTTCCGAATCTAAACGTGACGAGGTCGCATTAGATTTTCTCGCTCTCGCAATGATCATTTGCTAACGTGCAAAGCGTCCAGGAGGACGTAATCTCTCAGTAAACAAAAGGAATTGGATCATGGATCACAGCGACCGTGAGTATGTCTCCGCTGCCATCAACTTTTTCTGGGGCGATGGCACGGCCTCACCTGAATCCGTCAATGAACGATCCGCTGAGGTCGTCTATACCGCAGTAACCGAGTCGCAATCGTGCTCAGCTTCCATGGATCTGGTTCCCAGACCGAGCGGCGGCAAGCCAGGAATCTCCTATATCGTGAAGCAAGTGGCTGGCATCGGTAAAAACATCGCTTCCGGTAACAGTCAGACTTATTACATTTGCAAGCTGCAAGTCAGCCAGAATTTCCGCTCTGAAATCCATATGGCACTAAAGGGAATTTGAGATGTTCAAGATTGGATTGATCGCTGTTGCTTTAAGTTTGTCGCATGCTGTTCATGCCGGTAACCGAATCGAGCTTGTGTACTCGGACTTGAGGTTCAGCATTCCGGCAGGCTTTGCCGTTGTTGGCGATATTGGCGACAGCCAGAACATTTTGATTTTCCGATACGGCGATGAGCTCGGTAAACGATTCCTGGCATTCGCAGACATGACCCATGATGAAACGGTGGAATACGGCTGCCCCCCAGGCACTTTCTTCGAGGCTGTTTTCTTTGAGAAAGCCGCAGCCGATTGTGACCAGACGTTGATCGAGGCCATGCAGGAGAATTTTTTAAGAGACCGGAAGGTCGCCACCTGGACGCAGGATTCCTATTCACTAGCCTACTCCGACCACGGGAACAAAGCCTTCCTGTTTGTGATCGGCAAAGATGCAAAGCTCCTCAAGATTGATTCCGATTTTCTTGATGGCGAATCCCTGAAGCGCATCACTGAAGACATGTAATTCCAGGAAAATGAACGCTAGGCTTCAACTCGCAGACCAAAGTCTCCGTTAAGCTTCGGAGGATCAACAGGAGATGACCCAGTGACCCAAACAGGAAGCTGCCTCTGCGGTGGCATCAAGTACGAAATCCATGGCCCCCTCACAGATGTTCTGAACTGCCACTGCACCATGTGCCGAAAGCTGCACGCGTCAGCATTTCGAACCCGTGCAACAGTGAAGTCAGCAGACTGGCACATGGTGAAAGGACAAGAGCTTATCAAGTTCTACGAGTCGTCCCCCGGCGAACACAAGGCCTTTTGTTCCAACTGCGGCTCCAGCCTGTACACGAGATTTGATGCCCAGCCGGATGTGCTCGGGTTCCCGATCGGCACCCTGGATACTGATCCGGGCGTGAAGCCGGAGCGGCACGTTTACGTCGGTAACAAGGCGCCGTGGTTTGAGATCACAGACGACTTACCCCAATACAAGGAAAATCCCTGAGGTTGAATCTAACAGGCTCCATTTTGGAAACACCTACTCAAGGACGATTATGAAACTATCCCCCCTCCCCCTTATCGTATTTTGCCTGTTCATGGGCTTCACTTTCTGGGTAATGGCCGGAGCTGAGCAATCGCTCCTGGCCTTCGGTGCGGAGCTGATGTCCAGTCCGGATACCGCCCAAGTGGTAATTGATCTCTATATCCTTGCTGCCCTGGCTTGTGTCTGGATGTACCAGGACGCCAAAAGGCGTGGCAAAGGATTGGGATACCTGATCCCGTTTTTTATCCTGACGGCGGTGTTTGTGTCTGCAGGGCCGTTGCTATATCTGGTTCTTCGAGGTGGGCGCGAGCCTGAAACCGAGCCCGCTAAGCTCTGATCTTCCCATCAGCAGAATCGGCGCTGCGGATCTTTGAGCGCCCGCGCTCCAATGATACTGTTTAGTGGTATCAATGATGCAGATGCGGGAGACGCCCATGGCAGGCGGATGGTCACGTGATGGTGCAGTTCAGGAACAGATTGACGCCAGCGTTGAAGACGAGATCCAGCGCGCTCGCAGCCAGTTAGCCGGAGGCGAAAGCGCGGAAGAATGTGACGAGTGCGGTGCTCCAATTCCGGAGGCACGGCGAAAGGCCATTCCCGGTGTTCGGCTGTGCATTGACTGCCAGGCGGCCTATGAAAAGGAGCACCCTCACTCAGGCGGCATCAATCGCAGAGGCAGTAAAGACAGCCAGCTCCGATAGTCCAATAATGTCGGTGTAACTGACATTCGGGGGTTAGCGTCCCGCCATTGCCTGATTCGAGTGATTTTTCTGAGAGAAACCGAACATGCTGGAAAAGCGCATTCCACCTGTCGCTCTGGTGCTGATTGTAGGGTTGCTGATGTGGCTCATCGCAGAGGCAGGCCCGCGGGTTGAGTTTGGCGACACGCTGCGTTTGGCGGTTGCAACTGCCCTGTTTCTGCTGGGCGCCCTGTTTGCACTCGCCGGGGTACTGGCTTTCCGGTCCTCGAAGACAACCGTAGACCCCCGCAAACCGGAATCCAGTTCTGCCTTGGTCAACTCCGGCGTTTACCGCTTCTCCCGCAATCCAATGTATGTGGGGTTCGGGTTGTGGCTGCTGGCCTGGGGCGCTTTCCTGGCGTCCGCCTGGGCTCTGATCGGCGTGATTGTCTTTGTGTTGTATATGAACCGATTCCAGATTGCACCGGAGGAACGTGCCCTTCGGGAGTTATTTGGTGAGGAGTTCCGGGAGTACGAGCGACGGGTGCGGCGTTGGCTCTGAACTGTCCGGGTTAAAAAGTAACACTTCAAAACCATCTCACAGCTGCTAAGTTTCCAGGTATGAGACACACATGGATGAAGCTGCGGGGACCCGCCGGGAAGGGCTACCGGTATGAGACAGCGGATCGGTTTCTGTACCACAGAGGATGATGTGCGCATCGCCTACGCAACCACCGGCCGAGGCAGGCCGTTGCTGCGTGTCGGCGGTTGGATGACCCACATCGAACATGATCTTGAAAGCCCGGTATGGCGCCACTGGCTGCAGGAGTTGACGCGCGATCACACGCTGGCGCGTTTTGATATTCGTGGTTCGGGCCTGTCCGACAGAGACGTGAAGGGGCAAACCCTGGAAGCCTGGGTTCGCGACGTGGAGGCAGTGGTCGACAGCCTCGGCTGGCGCCAATTCCCTGTGTTAGGTGTCTGCCAGGGCGCGGCCATCGCCGTGCTTTACGCGGTACGGCACCCGGAAAAGGTCACGCACCTGGTGCTTTACAATCCCTATGCACACGGGGCATTTACCGAAGGTATGGCCGGCTATCGCGTGCAGGAGGCCGAAACCCTGGCGCGCATGATCGAAGTCGGCTGGGCACGGAGAACCGGCGCTTTTCGGGAGGTGTTCGCTCGCCTGCTCTCGCCCGCTGATGCGGCGGATCAGATCAGCGGGTGGGACGAACTGCAACGTCTGACGGCCGATCCGTCCATGGCGGCCCGACTTTGGCGTGCATTTCACGAGATCGATATCCGCGAACTGCTTCCGCAGGTGCATTGTCCGACCCTGGTGGCACACGTCAAGGGCGACTCCATGGTGCCATTTGAGGCCGGCCGCGATCTGGCGGGGCGGATTCCCCATTGCCGGTTTCTGCCGCTGGAGGGGCGGAACCATATACTCCAACAGCGTGATCCCGGCTGGCGCATCTTCATTGAGGAAGTGCGGCGGTTCCTCGCCGAGGAACCAGGCGCGGGCGTGGCATCGGTTGCGGGATTTCATGAACTGACCCGACGCGAGCGGGTTGTGCTGGATCACGTTGCACGGGGGCAGTCGAATGTCGCCATTGCCAGCGAGCTGTCGTTGGCGCCGAAAACCGTCCGCAACCACGTCAGCAACATCTGCGGTAAATTGGCCGTTTCCTCTCGGCCGGAGCTGATCATCGAAGCCCGAAATGCAGGCTTCGGCATCGAGTAACCTCCGTAAAACACTTATTCCCCCTCCCCGGGACATCCGTCCCGCTTTTCGCAATTCCATTTGTGTCATTCGGGACAAACACCTCAGGAAGGAAAGGCCTCTCCTGCCCAAACTGACCCTGTAAGCAAGTCAGCAGAGGAGCAGGAGCCATGTTAGTAGCGAATGAATCATCCATCGCAGAACGCCAGCAGTCTCTAAGCCGACATTACGCGGAAGCTCCAGAGGATGCCTGGATTAACGACCATGCCCGGGCGCTGCCCGATAGCCACAAAGACGCGATTCACGGCGTGGTGGAGACCGCCAACAACGATGGCGTGCGCATTCCTTACGGAATCCATCGCGCGGTGGGCGGCGACCACGACGCCCCCAATCCGGGTGACCTTCTGTGCTCGGCTCTCGCCGCCTGCCTGCACGCAACGCTTCGCATGGTTGCCGAACGGCTCGGGATACGCCTCATCGACAGCGAAGTAACGGTAACCGCCAGCGTCGACGTGCGGGGCGCACTCATGGTGGATATGGCAGTACCCGTCGGCTTTCAGCGCATGCACTGCGATGTGCGGCTGGAAGTTCCCTCGGAAACCGACCAGAAGACGATGAAAACACTGCTGGTCGGTGCAGAGGGCTGTTGCGTGGTTTTTCAAACCCTCAAGGCCGGCACCAAGGTGACAACAGACTGGCAAATCGACCAGGTGGCCTGAGACCGGCCATGTCGCCTCACAGGCCCAACAGCGGCGCCTGTGGGCCTGTGTTCCACACCAATAATCAGGAGATGTTCCTATGTTCCGTACACTGAGCAAAACTGCCATCATCGCCGCCCTCGCGGCCCTGGTTCTGACTGCGACCGCCGAGGCAAGCGAACCGAAGCCCATCGCGGCGGAACCCTTGACCCAGCGGCACACCTTTGACGGTGATGTCGCGATCAAGATCTCGCAAGACCTGGAGGGTCTGCCAGAACAGGTCATCACCTTTGATGACGCATCGCACCTCACGGTGGTGCGGTTCACCATCCAGCCAGGCGCCGTGTTCCCCTGGCACACCCACCCCGGCACCGTCCTGATCACAGTGACCGAGGGCGATTTCGTATTCACGTTCGCAGAAGACTGTGTAGATCGCGAATACGGCCCCGGGGACGCACTGGTGGATCCGGGCGACACCGTCCACACGGCGCTTAACCCGAGCAGTAATCAGGAAACCGAGGTGGTTGCCGTTCTCCTGGGCGCACCCGCCGAAGGCGCGCTGACTATTCCGGTTAACGAGGAAAGGAATGCAGCCCTGGACGAGAAAAGCGGTATCGAGCGCAACGCTGGTTGAGACGGGCCGCCGGGCATGGTCTTCTGACCGTGCCCGGCGGCTGCACCGCGAGCTTGTCTTTGGCCGGGGCTTACTCTTCCATTGTTATTCCAGATCCACCAATGTCTTCCGGGGTATCCCGGAACTTTGGCAAGCCGTCGTGCACCCTCAGCACTTTCTCCTGATAATGCACATGCACACCGGGCGTAAACGGCAAATCCGGGAGGATGGCCGCGTAAACGTCGGTCAGGCCAAGCTCCGGATGCTCTGTCAGAATGTGCCCTCCGCAGATCCTGCACCATTTGCGGTGGCTTTGCGGTGTCTTGTGATACGAACCAATGTTGTCCGCACCCTTAGTGACCTCTACTGCCTCCGGCTTCCAGAGGGTAAAGGCATTCACAGGCCCCGCGGACCAATGCCTGCATGAATCACAATGGCAATAGCCCATAGCCTCGGGCTGGCCGCGGGCATTCAATTCAACCGCACCGCAGAAGCAGCTTCCTTTGTAGGTCGTCGTGCTCATGATCTGCACCTCCTCGCCGTTGGTAATTGCGCCCTTTCGAGGATCCGCTCCGGGATCCACCATCAAACGTACTGGGTAAAGTATTTGCTATTTGCACCTTTTCGCGTAGTGGCGGCTGCGCCACAATAAAGGGACATTTCGGACTTCCGAGGTGCAGGATGATTGATGTCACCGTCGTTCTGGTCGAGGGCGGAATGCCGTCGACCGCCGTGGCTCCGGTGGAGGTTTTCAGCACAGCCGGCGTGCTTTGGAACTCCATGCGAGGCCTGCCGGCCGAACCGCGTTTCAGGGTGCGCACCGTTTCCCAGGATGGCAAAAAGGTGTCCACCGCCGTGAACCTGAACCTGGAGCCCGGTCGTCGCCTCGACGAGGTGGACGCCACCGATCTCATCATCGTATCGGCAGTGGGAACAAATCTGGAGGCCGCTTGCCGGGCCAACGCACCACTCTACCCCTGGCTTCGCGATTGGCATCAGAGAGGCGCCAGAATTGCCGGGGTCTGTGCCGGCGTTGCATTGTTGGCTGAATCCGGCCTTCTGGATAAAAGGCCCGCGACAACCCACTGGGGCGTTGTCGATGCCTGTCGTCGCCGGTATCCCGATGTTCATTGGCAGCCAGAGCGGTTTCTGACAGAGAGTGACAACCTGCTCTGCAGCGGCGGCGTCTATGCTTCCGTAGATCTCAGCCTATACCTGGTTGAAAAGCTGTGTGGCCACAGGGTGGCCATCGAGACCGCCAGGGCCTTGCTACTGGAAACGCCCCGGATTTGGCAGATTGGGTACGCAGCCGATCCCCCTGCGGCTAACCATGAGGATCGGTTGGTACGGCGAGCTCAGCAGTGGTTGTTCGAACATTACAACGGCCCGGTCCGTATCAGTGAACTGGCAGAGTCCGTGGCCATGAGTCCGCGCAATTTCGCCCGGCGTTTCAAGCTCGCAACGGGAGAAACACCTACAGACTATCTCCACCGGCTGCGAATCAATGCTGCGCGGCATTTGCTGGAAAACGAGCAACAAACAATCCAACAGGTTAGTCGAGCCGTTGGCTATGATGACCTTGCTTTTTTTCGTAGGCTGTTCAAACGCTACGTGGGCTCCTCTCCCAAACACTATCGGGAGAGTTTCACTGTCGACGCGTCCGAAAATGTTGCGATTAGCGGGCGCAGTCCTCATCGATAATTCTTCGATTATCAGAAGGAATAATTGAAGGGTTCTAAACCATCTCTTAAATTCTAAGTTTCCCGGAGGGAGACATACTTTGATGGAGTTTTGGAAATGAGCAGAAGGGAGCGACCGAATCAGCCCGGCCGACAGAAAGCGTTAATTTGGCTGATTGTTGGTTTTGGCTCAGGCATCGCCATTGGCGCTGCTGTCGGCGTGACATTGTGGACCCCTATGGCGGGGATAGCTCTGGGTATTGCATTGGGAGCTGGCTTGGGAGGCGTGCCGGCATCGCTATATTATTTTGGTGATCTGAAATAACAGTGCGCTTGGCAGACGATCTAACCCAAGCGCTGTTGCATTCCCCATTTAAGACTCCGCTTAAAGCCTGGGCTCTTGTGCCGATTTTCGCAATCATTGCAGTGTCCGTCGGCCTCAGCACTGGCTTATTTCGGCCGGGTTGGCTGGACTCGCCACTTGCTCCCCTGCTTCCCTTCATATTGTTTTTGTTTCCCTCATTGCTCGAAGAAGCCTTTTTCAGGGGCGTACTGATTCCAAGAAACATCCTGGCATCGGGCCGGGTAAAAGCGACCTGGCGTGTTGTAATCAGTACGCTGCTATTCGTTGCGTGGCATCCGTTCAATGCACTGGCCTTTAACCCAACGGCTATTCCTCTTTTCCTTGATCCGTGGTTTCTGGTTATCGTGGGCGTTATGGGACTTACCTGCGGCTACGCTTATGCGCTTTCCAGATCGATCTGGGTGCCGGTTATCATTCACTGGGCGGCTGTAACGGTCTGGGTGCTTTTTCTTGGCGGTAGAAATCTTGTGCTGGAGTTGTAACCTTGTACCCGCTCCCTCCCGCTGAAAGATGCTAGCCTCTGATTCAAGCAAGTTTTTGGAGGTACCCCTCATGCCCTACAACAAAAATTCGGAATTGCCAGCCAGCGTGCGCAATAACCTGCCAGGGCATGCTCAGGAAATTTACCGCAAAGCGTTCAATTCAGCATGGGAAGAATACCGTGATCCCGAAGACCGCCGTGGCGACGCAAGCCGAGAAGAGACGGCCCATAAGGTTGCCTGGGCGGCGGTAAAACAGGAATATCACAAGGAAGGTGAGAAATGGGTGAAGGATTAAACCGGCCCAATCTGGCAAAGGAATCTGCATGAAAATCTACGGCGATACCAAGTCCGGCAACTGCTACAAAGTCCAGCTCGTCTGCAACCTGCTGAACATTGACCATCAATGGATTGATATCGACATTCTCGCCGGCGACACAAAGTCTGATGAATTTCTGAAAAAGAACCCGAATGGCAAGGTTCCTCTGCTGGAGCTCAATAGCGGCGAGACACTGTCAGAGTCCAACGCCATCATCAACTACCTCGCGTCCGGCTCTGATCTGTACCCGAATGGCGGCCTCGCCCAGGCCCGCGTTCTGCAATGGCAATTCTTCGAGCAGTACAGTCATGAGCCGTTTATCGCCGTCGCGCGCTTTATCAACAAGTACCTGGGACTGCCGGCGGAGAGAGCCGATGAGTATGCCGCCAAGCAAACCGGCGGACACAAGGCCTTAGAGGTGATGGAGCAGCAGCTGGCACAAACGCCATTTCTGACGGGCGAGAATGTCACTAACGCAGATATCTCACTCTATGCATACACCCACGTCGCAGATGAGGGTGGTTTTGAGCTGGAAGCCTACCCTGCGATTCGGGCATGGCTGGATCGCATTGCGGCATTGCCGAACTTCAGGCCTATGGTCTAATCCAGCGCTTGCCTCAATCCCTCACCGATGACCTGGGTAAACTCGCGGATTCGCTTCACGCGTTTCAGATCAGGATGGGTGAGAATCCACAGAGGTATATCCAGTTCCGCAATGGGATCAGTCAGCCGGCAGAGCAAAGAATCGGACTCCCCCAAGTAGTCTGGAAGTACGGCCACTGCGTCACCTGATCGAGTGGCAGTTTGCATGCCCAGCATTGAGTCAACGCGGTAATTGCAGAATTCATTCAAACCCTTCCGGGCCATCCAGGTTTCCAGGGCCCGGTTGCCCATGTGCGTATCCGGGCCGATCCACTGGTGCCCGGCTAAGGTGTCCAGAGAGGCCCGCCGGTTCTGCCAATGACGCAGTTGCCCATAGACGCTCTGACGAATTACTCCAACCTTCCGCCCAACCAGGGTTTCCGGGGGATTCCCGGTGGGGCGAATGGCGACGTCTGCTTCCCGTTTGCTCAGGCTGTGCACCTGATTCGAGATGACAACTTCCAGCTTGATATCGGGGAAGTCCACACGAAACTTTTCGAACAATGTAGCCAGCAAACCCGCAAACAGAGTGTCGGTTGTGGTGACCCGGATGGTTCCGGAAAGCTTGAGGTCTTTTCCTGCAAGCCGGCGCTCAACGCCAGTGATATCCTCTTGCACCCTTCTCGCGACGGAGAAAAGGTCCTCTCCGGCAGCGCTTGGCGTGTATCCAGTGCGCGATCGCTCAAAAAGCACCACGCCCAGCTGATTTTCCAGATTGGTGAGCCGGCGGAAGACTGTCGCATGGCTGATTCCCAGCTGCCTGCCAGCTCCTGAGAGCGTTCCCGTGTCGGCAATAGCCGACACAATCTGCAGATCATCCCACCGTATTTGCTGTTCATTCATGCAAATTTAGTTCGCGCATATTGAGAATTTATGTGTACCAAAGAACAGCTTAGGCTATCGCCAGATGAATGCAAAAGGAGTGATGGGCTATGAACGTGCTGATTGTCTTCGCTCACCCCGAGCGCAAATCGTTTAATGGCGGGCTGGTCGATGTGGCGATAGAGTCCCTTCAGGCTGTTGGACACACAGTGGAACTCAATGACCTTTACCAGGAAGAGTTTGATCCGATTGAACGTGCGGGCCACTACCGCGAGCGGGTTGATGACACCTATTTCGCCCCGTTGAGCGAGCAGCGGGCTCATTATGAACGAGGCATACTGACTCCTGAGGTTCAGAGGGAAATCAGACGTCTGGAGTGGGCCGACCTCGTGATCTTCCAGTTTCCGTTGTGGTGGCACGCGCAACCGGCAATCCTCAAGGGTTGGTTCGATCGGGTTCTGGTATACGGAGGGCTCTATTCCGGGAGCCGACGGTACAACCGGGGACACTTCCGGGGCAAAAAAGCTATGTTGTCGTTAACCACCGGGTCTCCGGAGCAGGCTTTCATGCCCTTCGGCCGCGCTGGCAATATGGTGGAATGGCTATGGCCGATGCACTCCTCGCTTTATTACGTGGGGTTTGATGTTCTGCCACCCCAGGTGAGCTATGGCATTCAGGGAGGCGGTATTCGTTACGAGGACGAGTCCAGGTTCAGGGAACAGCTGGAACAGAAGAAAACCCTATGGGCGGAGCGGCTACCCGGACTATTCGATGAAACACCCATCCCTTTTACTGGCTGGGAAGACTGGGACGAGGACGGTATGCTTCAACAGACTCATCCTATGCGGTGGCGCCTTTAGAAAATAGAGCATTTTTCAAAGAGCTCCATAGCCTCAACTGCGGAATGAATGCGACAAGGAATTAACAATGAAAGGCGAGTGCCTTTGCGGCGGAGTGAAATTCAAGATTGAGGGCAATATTCCCAACCTCTACCAATGCCATTGTTCCCTCTGCCGGAAGGTAACGGGATCATCGGCGAATGCGGCAACTTTTGTGAAGCAGGAGGACTTTCGCTGGCTGTCTGGTCAGGACAAAATCTCTTCTTTCCAGAAGTCAACAGGCTATCGCAGTGATTTCTGCTCGGTCTGCGGTAGCCCAGTACCAAACCAACTGAGGGGCATAGAAGTTATTTGGGTTCCCGCTGGACTTTTGGAGGAATCATTTGAAGCGGCTGTGAACGTGCATCTCCACATGAGCTCAGCTGCATCCTGGGAACATGATTCCGGGGAATGCATCCGCCTTGAGGCGGGGCCAGAAAGCCTCGCGGCTCTGAAGAACGCCATCAACCGAACATGAGGCGTGAAACGACTGGCCAAATAACGGGTAGAAATCTTTTTTCTTGAAAGTCGAAGAGGGGTTGGCGTTGAAAATGAGACAGGTCGCTCCAATCGCAATGTTCCTGTTCTGTGCGGGCTGTGCCTCCACAGAAGTCGCGGAAGAAGACACTGGATTCGCAGAATCACCCAGTCTGGAAGCCTTTATTGGCTGTTACAGGAACTGCAGTGATCCTTCGGACGGCTCAGCGCCCGTCTGTTTGACCTCCATCATCTGGCCCGACGTGTTTACGGCTGAAACGCGACCTCAGGCGGTTTACATTCAGCAAGGCGATGGCAAGAGTCTGGTCGCATCTGCAATATCGAATGGCACGGTGCTCAAGCAGTCCCAATTTCGGGAAGGCAAGGATTTCGAGTTGAAGGCCGGGCGAATTGAGCTAAAGCGGGACTACATTGCCTCCGGCGCCCGAGAACCGGGCAACCCTTTCATCGGTGTGGTCACCAGCAAAACGCTGCTGGGGCTGGATGACTCAGGCCAGGGCCGCATCAGCCAGTCGACCGCCTTCGCCGGCACTGGTTTCCTGGTAATACCCGTTGCCGGGAAAACATCGAACACACAGCAGATCGAACGGGTTCCTGTAGATCTGTGTGAGATCAGGAATTAGGCACTTATTGACCTGCACCCAACTGCAGGAGGCTTGGGAGCGGCGGCAGGCCTAATTCGCTCCACCAAACACATGCCCAAGCTTTGACGTAAGGAAAAATATTGGCATCACACGAAGCATTCATGGCACTCGCTCTCTCCGAGTCGCAAAAGGCCCTGCCACACTGCTTGCCGAATCCTCCCGTTGGGTGCGTATTGGTAAAAGATGATGTGGTGGTCTCTACGGGGTACACGAGAGCGCCAGGTCGCTATCATGCCGAGGCTGATGCACTGGCAAATTACGCTGGGTCGTTTTCCGATCTCACCGCTTACGTGACACTCGAGCCCTGCTCTTTTCACGGAAGAACCCCATCCTGTGCGGACGCTCTAATCACCAAAGGGATTAACCGGGTTGTCGTTGCATTGATTGATCCGGACCCGAGAAACAACGGGGCCTCAATCAGAGAGATAAACCTGCGGTCCTCTCAATGCTCGCAGATCCTGAGGTCATGCGGTTTTTAGGCCCCCGCCGCGCTCTTTCTGATGATGAGGGAGCCGCCTGGTTTAACGACGCTCTTCAAGGTCCATCCCGCTTTGTTATCTCCGATGCTACATCTGATGAATTCATTGGGTTTTGCGGCATTAAGGAGATTAATGGCATTCTCGATTTCGGCTATTTCATCAGGTCGGAATTCTGGGGTAATGGCATCGCAACCAGGGCCTGTGAACTGGCCATCGAAAAGCTGGCACATGAAGTCGATCTTGCTACCGCACAGGTATTCATCGCGGACGACAATGAAGCCAGTAAAAGGGGCGCCGACAAAATGGGTTGGCAGATTATCCGCAGTTCAACGAAGGATGGCGAGTTCGGCCATTACTACCTAATAGACAAATAGATACTCGGTAAAGCGACAGCACCTAACCGGAAACACAACCATGCAGAGACACCGATGGCAGAGATCGCCAACTGGAAGAAAAACGCAGAACATCGGGAAGCCCAGCGTCTGGGTCATCAAAAATGGTATTCGACCTTTCGCGTGCGTGTTGCGAAGGTGGAGCGTGAGTACGGCATTTAAAGTTTCCAGAGGTCAATTCCCTTGCCTGAACTGAAAACCGTCGGTCTGTTTCTCGTCACCGCCCTGGCTGAAATCGTTGGCTGTTACCTGCCCTATCTTTGGCTTCGTGAAGGCAAGTCCATCTGGCTTCTGGTGCCAGGTGCTCTGAGCCTCGTGGCATTTGCCTGGTTACTCTCCCTGCATCCTACGGCCGCCGGGCGGGTTTATGCGGCCTATGGTGGCGTATATATCTTCATGGCCATTCTCTGGCTTTGGGCTGTTGATGGTATCCGACCAACCGTCTGGGACCTGGTGGGTTCCGGTGTTGCGTTGCTGGGCATGGCGATCATCATGTTTGCGCCGCGGTCCACATAGTCCAACGGGCGTTCCACTTAACCAAATGCCTGCCGGTACTCTCCAGGTGTCATGTTTGTTATCCGTTTGAAGCTGCGGCGCAAGCTGGTGTCATCGGCGAACCCGAGTTCGTCACTGATTTGGTATATCGACTTGTTGGTACTGATCAATTGCTCGCTTATCTGATTGAGTTTAATCAGCCGCATGAGCTGGGCAGTGTTATAACCGGTCAAACTGTCAATTTTCCTGCTAAGCGTACGCTGTGTGATGTGCAAGTGGTCAGCGAGTGCTGTGGTCTTCAAGCGGGTGTAAGGAGTTTGCTCTACCCAATGAAATACCTCCCGAACGAAAGCGTTTTGTTGGATAAGTTCTGGTAACTTCTGGAAGGGTGTATTGCGCTCAACCGGACGTGGCAGAACCATGTATTGTTGAATCTCGCTGGCAACCTGTTTGCCGCAGTGCTTCTCGATCAGTGATAACGCAATTGGGAGATGGCCATTGACCCCGGCAGCCGTTGCATTGTCTTCATCCATAACGAAGGTGCGATTGAGTTGCCATTGCACGTCCGGAAACTGCTCACGAATAGTATCCAGCAGCCACCACGTGGTAGTCGCGGTTTGGTGGTTCAGTCTGCCGGAACTGGCGGCCAAATAAACACCAGTGCAGTAGCTTAGTATGGCCGGTTTCTTACCCTGCTTCTTGAACCGAATCTCTCCGAGTGCCTTGAGGGCCTGAACTAGGCTCGCGTCTTTAGGGCTATGAATACTCGATTGGTCACGCCAGGCCCCGGGGATCAGCAAGGCGTCTACCTCAGCGTTCTCAAGCTTACCCGCAGACAGTTCCAAGCCATTGGCGCAGCTTACAGGCTGGCCATGCAAGCTTAGCCAACACCATTCGAACACGGAGCTTCCCATCCGCAAGTTCGCTGCATTCAACAGATCTGAAAAGGCAAACAAACCGGAAGGGATGCAGTCGGAATACAGCAGTAAGCCTATCTTCATTGTTCAAAACTGTATGTTTTATGTCATTTACAGACATGCTAGCAAGGCATTGAGGTTCCTACAATGACGCTCGTACTACAGGAGATAACCATGAAGATAACTCAATTGCGCAATGCCACTGTGATCATCGAGGCAAATAACAGGGTTATTCTGCTTGACCCAATGCTAGCGCCCAAGGGGTCGATTCCTGCACTGAAGTATCTCACCAGGCGTCGACAACGAAATCCGTTGGTAGAGCTGCCAGAAAACGCAAACGCTTTGCTGGAGCGTGTGACGCACTGCCTGATCACCCATTGTCAGAAAGGTCATTTCGATCATCTCGACAGAGCCGCAGTCAAGTGGCTGCGGGAACACCAGGTGCCTACGATCTGTATGCAAGACGATGCAGATTACCTTGTACGAAAAGGGTTGAAGGTGTCAGTGCTGGAACCTCGAGACGACGAGCAGGCGTTCCTGGGGGGCACGATTTTGCCCATTCCGTGTGTTCATGGTTACGGCCTTGTCGGTAACCTGATGGCTCACGGTCATGGCTTTTTCATTCGGCTTCCGGGTGAGCCGTCGCTTTACATCGCCGGTGACACTGTTCTGACCGAGGAGGTCAAAAAGTGTTTAACACATCGCCAACCGGATGTATCGGTACTGCCTGCTGGTGGAGCGAGGTTTGATCTGGGTGATGAAATCATCATGGGTGGAGATGAGGTGATTGCGGCCAGTCATCTCAGCTCTGGGATTGTTGTCGCCAATCACCTCGAGGCCCTGGATCATTGCCCTGTCAGTCGTAAAAACCTGGCCAGACTCTGCCAGCGTGAAAACCTTCAGGGCAAATTGCTGATTCCTGCGGATGGGCAAACACTTACCTTTGCAGTGAATTAGTGCCCCCCTCTTTACACGATATTGTCCAACTTGGCATTAACGATAACCCCGAAGAAAGGAGGAAGACTGTGTCAGAAGCCAATTCCACCAATACTTATAAGGGTGACTTAAAGGTCTCGGGCCTTTGAGAACGGACAAGGCCGTCAGAGCTTCATTTCCTCAACTATACTCACCTGTGGCAAACACCAGGGAGGTAATGAAATGAACAGGATCGCAATTACCCTATCTTTAGCTCTGTTGACCGCGCCAGTTGCCGCATTCGCAGAGAGCATGACGTCCGAGGCCCCGGCCAACGCCGGCGTGTATTTCGTCCAGCCAACCGATGGTGCAACCGTCGACCAAACCTTCAAGGTAGTCTTTGGCCTGCGGAATATGGGCGTGGCGCCTGCTGGTGTCGAGAAATCAGGTACGGGGCACCACCACTTGCTGATCGATACCGAGGTACCGTCCGACTTGAGCAAGCCCCTGCCGGCCACCGATCAGGTCAAACACTTTGGTGGTGGACAAACCGAAACCGAGATCACGCTATCGCCGGGTAAACACACGCTTCAGCTTTTGGTGGGTGATCACATGCACGTGCCGCATAACCCGCCCGTGGTTTCCGAAAAGATCACGGTGATGGTGGAATAACGTTCTACCCTGAACGGAATGGCCAGTGCAGAGTTGCATTTCAGTCAATCCCCTGGGCGTTCGATCATGGTACTGTGAGCGCAAATAACCCGAACGAATCCAGGGGATAGCTGATGCGAAAGAACATTCTGATTACCGGTGCCAGCACCGGTCTCGGGGAAGGCATGGCCCGCGAATGGGCCGCCAAAGGCTGCAATCTGGCGCTTTGCGCACGGCGGGCTGACAAGCTGGAGGCTCTGCAGCGGGAGTTGCAGCAGGCCAATCCGGGTATCCGGGTGCTGGTTCGCGGCCTTGATGTCTGCGATTACGATCAGGTGTTCGAAGTCTTCCGAGGCTTCCGGGATGAGCTCGGAAGTCTTGATCGGGTGGTGGTGAACGCAGGTATTGGCAGCTCACAGCCCATCGGCCGTGGGCACTTTGCTGCCAACCGACACGCCGCCGAGACCAACTTCATCGCCGCTATTGCCCAGAGCGAGGCGGCCATGGAGATCTTCCGCGAGCAGAACAGCGGTCACCTGGTGTTGATGTCCTCAGTCAGTGGAGTTCGCGGTTTCCGTGGGCCTTTGAACGTATATGCTGCCACCAAGGCTGCCGTGGCCTCTTTGGCGGAAGGTCTGCAACTCGATACCAAGGGAAAGCCGATCAACGTCAGCAACATTATGCCCGGCTACATTCTCACGGATATTAACCGGGATACCAAAAACGCGCCCTTCCGGGTGGATCTGGAAACCGGCGTGAAAGCCCTGGTGAAAGCCATCGAATCCGAAAAGCGCCGCGCCTATGTGCCGTGGTGGCCCTGGACACCGCTGAGTTACGTGTTGAAGGCCCTGCCCTTCGGGATCTTCGCGAGAGCCATGTAACCAGTTTGAGATCCTTTTAATGTTCAAATCCATTGCCCTGGCCACACTGCTTGTCGTGTTGGTGGCCTTTCTGGGTTTTCAGTACTACATCACGTCGGTGCCTGACCTGGCAGAGCCCATTTCTGTTGAGGAAACCCGTTTTATCGAACGGGACACCTCGCTCCTGGTAACTCTTCGGGGCAATGAAGGCCGTCACTTTACCGTGGGCCTGCGGGGAGACATAGAGAATAAACCGGAAGAAACCGCCCTGTTCTTTATCAGCAATCCGGATTTAGTGCCCTATGTATACTGGCCAGGGTTTCGCAGCAACGATGAGAAACGGGTGCTGGAACTACTAGAGGATTTAGTCGAAAAAGAGGTGCAGGATGGAGCGATATCGCGCATCTACAAAGTTCTGAAGAGCCGGAACTGACACTGTCAGTTTTGGGCCAGGAGGATTCACCCGCGTCTTGGGGCTGAAAAATGGCTGGGGAAGCGGGTCCAAAAACTCCCCCAACCAGCGCCACGCCTGTGGCGACTTTCTAGCGCACTTTTGAAAGGAACTTCTGGGTGAGCGGGTTTTGCGGATCGGTAATCACCTGGCGTGCTTCACCGATCTCTGCAATCACACCCTCGTGGAAGTAAGCCACCCGATCAGAGACATCCCGTGCGAATCCCATTTCGTGGGTCACACAGATCATGGTCATCCCCTCTTCTGCCAACAGGCGCAGGGTATCCAGAACCTCGCCGACCAGCTCCGGGTCGAGCGCAGAGGTCACCTCGTCAAGCAGCATGTAGTCGGGCTTCATGGCCAGAGCACGGGCAATCGCCAGGCGCTGCTGTTGGCCGCCGGACATTTTGGTGGGATAGACGTCGAACTTGTCACCCAGGCCGACATGCTCCAACTCTTTCTTGGCAATTTCAATTGCCTCTTCCTTGCTCATTTTCTTGACGATTCTGGGCGCCAGGGCGGCGTTCTCCAGCACAGTCATATGAGGAAAGGAATTCCATTGCTGAAAGACCATGCCCAGTTTCTGGCGCAGCTTGTCCTTATTGGTCTCTTTGGCATGGACATCCACATCATCAACGAGAATCTTGCCCTTGTTGATGGGCTCAATGGCATTGATGCAATACAGGAGAGTCGACTTGCCACTGCCGGAGCCCCCGATAACGCTCACGACCTCGCCTTTCTTCACATCCAGGCTCACGCCTTTCAGTACTTCAAGATCGCCGAAGGATTTATGGACATTCTGTACGCTGATCATATTGCCATTTTCCTCTCAACATACCGGCCGTAGTGGGACAGCGGGTACGAAATAATGAAGTAAAAGATACCAACACCGATCAGAATCTCGAGCGGTTGCTGGGTTCTTGAAATCAGTTGCTCCGACGTGCGCAGCAATTCCATGTAACCGATGACCGAGACCAGGGCCGAGTCCTTGATGACACTGAGTGCAACACCCAGCCACGAGGGGAACACAGCACGCAAACCAATCGGCAACCGAATGTGGTAGATGGTTTGCCATTTGGTCATGCCCAGTGAGCGCGCTGCCGTCTGCATTGAGGGACTGACGCTCTCAAAGCCACTGCGGAATACCTCGCTCATGAAGGCCATGGTATAGAGCGAAAGCACAATGGAGCCCGCAACAAACGGCGCCAGTGGATTCCCCATCGCACCGACAAAGGTGGAGAACAGAATAAGCTGGATGATCAGGGGAACACTTCTCAGCACGTCGAGCACGCTACCGAAAAGGACATTGACGGCCTTGTTGCTCTCGGCACGGAGAAAGCCAACGATCAATCCCAGAATAGTGCCCACCACGATGGCGACAACGGAGATGATGATGGTATTCCAGACACCGGTCAGGATCAGACCGCTATCGCTCCAGGACAGGGGTGTGAATAAAGAATTCATCAGATTTCCCCCTTGAAGAGTCTACGAGCAAGCAGTGATGACCCAAACAACACGAGTTTGGTGATAACGAAGTACATCACGGCCGCCACAATGAAGAACTCCAGCGTTCTGAACGACAGTGACTGCAAACGCTGAGTCGTGCCAGAAAGCTCGCTCATACCCACCAGAATGCCCAGAGAGCTCATCAGGATGGACCAGACAAACTGGTTGGTCATCGGGTGGTAGATGCGTCTCAGCATCTGCGGAAGGATGATGTATCGATACGTCTGGATACTGGTCATGCCCAGCGACTTGGAGGCGCTGTACTGGGTGCTCGGAATCGACTGGAAACCACCCCGGAACGTCTCTGTCAGGTAGCCCGCGTTGATGAAGACCAGTGCGCTCAGTACCGCCACGTAGGGGCTGAGGTGGATACCAAATGCTCCAAGGCCAAAATAGGCCATGTAGATCTGGAACAGGGCCGGCGTATTCCGGGCGATCTCGACCCAGACCGTAGCAACCTGGCTGAAGAACTTCGTGTTATTCATTTTGGCGATCGCCAACAGTATTGCGATCACAACGCCCAGAAGCATCGCCAGAACGGATACGTGCAGGGTAACGAAGGCACCGTTCAGCAGCTGGGGCATGTTCTGGAACACAACGTTCCAGTGAAATTCGTAGTCCATACCTTGGCCATTTTATGAATGGTAGGAAACTCGACCAGAGCCCGGTAAGAAGGGCCTTGATCAGAATTTTAGGTCAGGACACCCGAGGGTGAGTGCCCGACCCGGGAACCAATGCAATGACGGCCGCCTGTTTGGCGGCCGTCGGTTCGGCGCTTACTTGTTGTCCCGGAGGGACTGAATCAGATCGGCCGGCGCATCGGTACCGAAGTGCTTGTTGTAAGCTTCGTTCATGTTGCCGTCGCGAATCTGGCGTACCAGGAACAGGTTCAGGTAGTTGATCCAGGCAACCTCATCACGCTTGGCGATGATGCCCACAACGTCGTCGTAGTTGGGTACGTAGGGGCCGGCTTCAAAGTCTTCGAACTCTTCGCTACGCAGCTTGGTCGCGATGTTCGTGTTGGTGGATATGATCGCATCGACCTTACCCTGGTACAGACCCAGGTAAGCGTCATTCTCGGATTTGAAGGAGGTGTAGTTGTCCTTGCCCCAGCCCTGCTGCTCGGCATACGCGAGGTATTCGGTTTCGTAGGTGGTGCCGAGTGCCGCACCGACTTTCAGGTTCTTCAGGTCGTCGAAGGATTCAATGTTCTTGTCCTCGTTGGCGATAACCTGGAATTTGAACACGAAGTACGGGTAGGTGAAGCCAACGGTCTTGGCGCGCTCCAGTGTATCGGAGGTAGAACCGATAACCACATCAGTCTTGCCGGACACCAGGGAGGGAATCCGCTCGCCCCAGGTCAGGTTGAGAACGTTAACGTCTACGCCGAGCGCCTCGCCGAGGTCGTTACAGTAATCGACGTCGAAGCCTGCAGGCTCGTTGTTCTCGTCAAAATATCCCATTGGTGGGAAATCCAGAACCACGCCACAGTTCAGAGTGCCACGTTGAATCACGGTGTCCAGCTGATCGGCTGTCGCGCTTACGGAGGTTACCGCAGCACAAGCGAATACAAGCGGTGCTAGTTTGCGAATCATAGTTATTCTCTCTTTTTCTTTCGTGGGCGAAAAGTGTGTGTCCGTTATGCCTACACAACACGAGTTATGTGCAAAAAGCATACGTAAAAATACTACCGTAGATTATTTAGTGAAAATTTTTGAAATTTGCCATTTGGTAGGCAATTTTCCTTATTTTCCTCAATATAACCGGATTTTTTGAGCCTGCAACTCGTGATAGCGGCCAAAAAACGAACAAAGAGTCATTTTTCATATTCTTAGGTCTATGATTTAACTGATGTTTACACCTCCTTAATCAAAAAGACGAATTTATTACTATAGCAGGCCATTTTAACTGTCTCTGAGCAACACCGCGGGGTTTAACCGCATTGCCCTGAGCGTGGGCAGGAGTCCACCCAGCAGCGCCAGCGAGCTCACACCTCCGGCAACCAGCGCCCCAACCCACCATAAATCGCCTGCCGGCAGCTTCAAGGCCAGGTCAGCTACAGGTAAAGCAATTAGCGCACCAAGCGCCGTCGCGAAAACCGTTGCCAGGAAGGTCAGCAAACCGGTTTCCAGCAGCATGGATTGGCGGATGGCTCCGTGACGGGCGCCAAGGCAGTGCAACAGGTTGGCCTCGTAAAGCTGCCGCCTGCGGCTGACACTGACCACGCTGGAAAGCACAAGCAGGCTGGCGAGAAGACTGACCGATGCCACAGCCGCCAGGCCCGCGGCTGCCTTGTTCAGCAGATCGCCTGCGGTTTCCAGCCAGTCAGCGGTGCGCAGCGTGATTACATTGGGGATGGTCTGTGCCAGCCATTGCTGGGATTCCCTGGCCGCCTCATCGCTTTGGTAGACCGCACCAACGTAGAGGCTGATCAAGTCGTCCAGTGCGCCTTGCTGCAATATGCCCTCGAACCAGAATCGGGTCTGCAGCCCTTTTTGCCGGTAAATTGCACGGATTTCGACGTCGATGCTCTTATCCTGTGCAGTAAAGGTGAGCTGGTCGCCCACCCCCAGTCCAAGTTGGTAGGCCTCCCGATCCTCCATGGCCATGTACGCGGGCTCCCCCTCGGGGGCCGGCGATTCCCACCAGCTGCCTTCCACCAGTTCCAGTGCTTCGGGGTTTCCCGAGAGATAACTCAGTTTGTATTCATCTCCCATGGCTTCTCGCCGAGCTTCGGCGTTATCGGCGAGAACCTCCGCAATCGGCTTCTGGTTAATAGTGTCCAGGCGGGAACGGACCATCGGGAGCAACTCGACGCGGCTGGAAGCATCCAACGCTTCCAGGCCGTTTTGCAGCGGTTCCATCTGGTCCGGGAACACTTCATAGAGGATTAGCGCCGGCGACTGTTCCGGTATGGTGGTTTCAAGCGCCCTCAGGAGCGTGGTAACCATCAACGTGCAGGCCACCACAAGCGTTAGTGCGGTGCCCAGTGACAGCAGCGTTGCCCGTAGCGGCGAATCCGGCCGGTGCAGATTGGCCAGGGCCAACCGCCGGGCAAACCTGCGGTCGGCAAAACCACCGTTTTCCAGAGCCTTGGCACCTCGGCGCAACCCCTTGATCAAAAACTCCAGGAGGCCCCAGAGCAGAGTAACCGCCAGCAGGAACAGAAAGCCCAGATGAGGCGATGGGAGCCAGAACAGAGTAGCGCCGATGTAGACAGCCAGCAGTAGATAGCTGGCAATCCGCCAGCTGCGAGGCTCGTTGGGAGCCGCCTCGACCTGCCCCCGGAAAAGCCCGGCCGGTGCAGCAGCGAGGGCTCGAGCGAGTGCCGGCAGTGCGAACACGTAAGCAGTCAGAACAGCGAACAGCCAGCTCAGCAGCAAGGGAACCAACCACAAGGACAACCAGCCGCCGGCCCCATCGGGCCCCGCCAGAGCAAAAGCATCGCCCGCCAGGTGGATCGCCAGGGCGGAAAGCCCCAGCCCGATACTACCGCCAATAAGCCCTGCAAGGCTGCCCAATACACCAATCTGCAGGAGGTATATGCCGACAAGCGGTTTGCGACGCAGGCCAAGTGTTTGCAAGGTGGCAATTGTGCCCAGCTTTTCATCGAGGTAGGCGTGGATGCTGTTGGCAACCCCGAGGCCACCGATGAACAATGTAGTGAAAGCGATAAGGATGAGTGCTGTGGCAATCTGGTCCAGACGCTCGGAAATCCGTTCGCTGCGCTCGGCAAACGTAGTGATTTCCCATCGCGCATCCGGGAATGCCTGCTCGAATTCCTCAAGCCAAGTGTCGAGATTCTGTTCGGTTTGAACCCGGTATTCGTAATCCACGCGGCTACCCGGGCGAATCAATCCGGTTGCCTCCACGGCCTGCTCGGAAATCATGATCGGCAGACCTCGCCAATTGGCGTTCAGGCTCCGATCCGGTTGCTTCTCGATAAGGCCGCTGATTCGAAAGGTGGCGGCGCCAATCTCAATCTGGTCACCCACCGACTGGCCCAGGCGTTCTGCCAGCAAAGGATCGATGATAGCGCCCCACTGCCCTTCCTTCTGGCCTGTAAGCGCCCCCAGAGGCTCATCCGGCATTAACTCCAGCTCGCCGTAGAGGGGATAGAGAGCATCCGGAACCAGTATCTCCGCCCGGAAGAAGCCGTCGCCGCCGCTTCCGCTGACGATGGTATCGAATTCCCGAACCAGTGAAATCTTGCCGGTAGCACGAATCCATTCGAGCGCATCATCGGGCAGCGGCTCGCTGGTATCCAGCTCCACATCGCCACCGAGCAGGGCGCGGGTATCCGCCAGCAAGCTTTGCTCGATCACCCGGTAGAGGCTGGCTGTCGCAGCCACAAGGGTAACGCCGAGAATCAGGCAGGCCAGGAAAATCTTCAACGCAGAGATACGTGACCGCAGGTCGGTGATCGCGAATCGGAGCATCCAGAGCGGGTTTGTGGAGCGTTCAGGAGGCATAGAGACGCCCACCGTCCATCCGGACCCTGTGCTGACAACGCTCGGCAACGCGCTCGTCATGGGTCACCAGTACCAGCGTGGATTTGCTGTCCTTGTGCAAGTCGAACAGCAGGGAGAGCACTTTCTCACCGGTTTCATGGTCCAGATTGCCTGTGGGCTCATCTCCCAACAACAGGCTTGGCTGGTGAACCAGTGCCCGAGCGATCGCAACCCGTTGCTGCTCGCCGCCAGAGAGCTGCCCCGGGTAGTGCTGCAGCCGATGGCTGAGACCAACGGCCTCCAACATGGCGAGAGCTCGTTCCCGCGGCCGAGCCTCGCCGGCAATCTCAAGCGGCAGACTCACGTTTCCCAGGGCCGTGAGGCCAGGCAGCAGGTGAAAGGACTGGAAAATAATGCCAAGGTGCTCACTTCGCCAGTCGGCCAGAGCATTGGCGTCCATGTCGCCCAGACGTTGATCGCCGACCAGAATTTCTCCACTGGTCGGTCGCTGCAGGCCGGAGAGCAACAAAAGCAGGGACGTTTTCCCGCTGCCAGAGGGGCCTGTGATTGCCAGTGTTTCTCCCGGGGGCACCATGAGGGAGGCATTTTTGAGTACAGCAACCTTGCCGGACTCTGTGGGGTACTCTAGAAAAATGTCGGTCATTTCAACACTGGTGGACACTGGCGCTCCTCTGGTTTGATGAATTTCCTGCTCTGCTGCGTACTGGTAAATGATCGGCATCCGCATAAAGTTTAGAGTACGAACCCTTTTTAAGAGTGGCGCACTCACGTTTTTTGGCGCCTCCATGGAAAAACAGGAGTCCTGACCATGACCGGACCGCTCGATGGCATCCGCATTATCGATCTGACAGCCATGATTTCCGGGCCTCTCGCGACCATGATACTGGCAGATCAGGGTGCCGAGGTTATCAAGATCGAGAATCCGGCGGGTGGCGACTTTACTCGCTCCGCGGCCAATCGGCAGGGCGATATGTCGGCGCTGTATCTCAACAACAACCGTAACAAGAAGTCGGTGGCATTGAACCTGAAAGAGCAGGAGGGGCGCGATGCGCTGCTTCGACTGGTAGCGTCGGCCGATGTCTTTGTGCAGAACTTCCGGCCGGGCGTCATTGAGCGGATGGGGCTCGGCGAAGAGCAGCTGCGCAAGGTGGCCCCGAATCTCGTGATGGTATCAATCAGTGGCTTCGGTGACACCGGCCCCTATTCCCAGCGACCGGTATACGACCCGCTGATTCAGGGCCTCTCCGGATTGGCCACCGTTCAGGCGGGCGCCGATGAACTGCGTCCGCAACTGGTGAGGACCATCCTGCCCGACAAGCTCACCGGTGTAACCGCAGCCCAGGCGATTACCGCGGCTCTGTTTGCCCGGGAACGCACCGGGGAAAGCCAGCATGTCCGGCTGTCCATGCTGGACGCGATCATCGCGTTTCTCTGGAGCTCCGACATGGGCAGCCAGACCTTTGTCCACAGTGAGGTGCCACAGCAGGAAGCTGCGAGCCTTCAGGATCTCATCTATGAGACCACAACCGGCTACATCACCATTGCGATTCAGAGCGATCGAGAGTGGCAAGCCCTTATTCGTGCTGTGGACCGGCCAGAGTGGGCGGAGGATCCAAGGTTCCTGACTGCCCGGCTGCGCCAGGAGAATATTGATGCGAGGCTGGAGCTGATCCAGTCGGTTATCAAAACCGATACGGCCGAACACTGGTTGGCAAGGCTTGAGGCCGAGCAAGTACCCTGCGCCCCGGTGTTGACCCGCACCCAGGTACTCGACCATCCCCAGGTACTGGCCAACGACCTGCTTTCACACTATGACCATCCCCAGGCTGGCCGACTCCGCCAGGCCAGGGCGCCGTCGCGATTCTCGGCCGCACCGGAGCAGCACTGGCAGGGAGCTCCGCGCCTCGGCGAGCAAACCGGCGAACTGCTGGCAGAGTGCGGGTATTCCGCCGAAGAAATCCAGGCGATGTGTGATTCTGGCATCGCAGCCGTGCCTGCCAAATAACATTCTGACGTCGCAAATCCACTGCAGCCGGACGATCCAATGCCCGTACCCGTGGTTCACCATCCAGACTACAGCTTCCCATTCCCGGCAAAGCATCGGTTTCCCATGGAAAAATTCGGGCTCCTTGCCGATTACGCCCGCTCGAGAGGGCTTCTCACTCAAGCCAATAGCTTTCGCCCTGCTCCATGCCGGCAGGCGTGGCTGACCCGTACCCACTGCCCGGATTACCTTGCCCGTTTCGCCGGCGATCAACTCTCGGCGCGGGAGAAACGGCAGATGAATCTGCCCTGGAGCAAGGGCCTCGTCCGACGCACTTTCCTGGCTCCTTCAGGCACAGTTCTGACGGCGCAGTTGGCCCTTCAGCATGGCATTGCCTGTCACTTGGCCGGTGGTACCCATCATGCCCATTACGATTACGCCGCCGGCTTCTGCATCCTCAACGATCTGGCGATCGCCGCCAATGTGCTGTTGCAACAGGAGGGCATTGAAAGTGTGCTTATCTTCGATGTTGATGTGCATCAGGGTGATGGTACCGCTGCTTTGTTGGCGAATGAGCCGAATGCCTTTACCTGCTCGATTCACTGTGAGCGCAACTACCCGTTCGAGAAAAAGATGAGCGATCTCGATGTCGCCTTACCGGATGACCTCGAAGACGGGGCCTATCTTGAGGTTGTCAGCGAAACGCTGCACAAAGCACTGGCGTTATCGCGGCCGGATATCGTGCTCTATGACGCAGGCGTGGATGTATTCAGGGATGACCCCCTCGGCCGGCTAAACATTTCCGAACAGGGAATTTTTGAGCGGGACTTTCAGGTGCTCAGTGAATTGAAACGTCGGGACATTCCGGTAGCGACGGTGATTGGCGGCGGCTACGATGACAACCGGGTGAAACTGGCCAAGCGGCACGGGATTGTTGTGGAAGCCGCCAGCCGGGTGTTTTCAACCAACTAACAGTGTCGCTCGTGTTCAAAGCGGGCTCAGTCCTCATCACTGAAAGCAGACCGATGGAACTCCGCTGCCTCCTCGGCCTCCGGTACACCGATTTCATGCACTTCCGGCACCTCCCCTCCGGCCAGCACTTCGAGCACAGCGTGTACCCCCTTGGACAGCGAACTCAGGCTGTAGCCACCTTCCAGAACCAGCGCTAGCCGTCCCTCACAGTGTTTGTCGGCAATCGCCTGGACAATACCAGTGATCACTTTGAAGCCATCGTAGGTGAGGTTCAGGGCCATGTCGTTTCTGTGCGGATCAAAGCCGGCAGAGACCAGCACCAGATCCGGCTTGAAGTAATCCGCCGCCGGCATCAGGATCTCCCGGAACACTTTCTCGAAGGCAACGTCGCCAGCCGTTTCCGGCAGTGGCACATTGATGGTGTAGCCCTCCCCCAGCCCATCACCGATCTCCTCCAGGTGACCGGATCCGGGATAGAACGGCGCCGCGCAGTGGGTATCGAAAAACAGGACATCGGGGTCTGCCCAGAAAATATCCTGGGTACCGTTGCCATGGTGGGCATCCCAGTCGATGATCAGAATCTTCTCACAGCGGAGTTTGGCCTGGGCATGGGCCGCAGCAATGGCCACATTATTGAGCAGGCAGAATCCCCGTGCCCGAACCGGTTCGGCATGATGGCCGGGCGGGCGGATCAGGGCAAACGCGCTGTCACATTCCCCTTTAACAACGCTTTCAACGGCGGCAATGGCGTTGCCGGCCGCAGCCGTGGCGGCTTTGATGCTGTCGGGTGACACCGCCGTAGTGTCTTTATCAAGCCACGCCCGTTTGCCGTCCAGTGAGAAGATGTGGTCAAGGTAGGAGGTGGTGTGTACCCGTGCCAGCTGATCGTATGTTGCGGCAGCCGCACCCGATTTGAATTGAGTACCTGCCACAGGGTTTTCATCCAGATACGTCTTGATGGCGCTGATCCGCCCCGGGTGTTCCGGATAGCTCCATTTGAAGTCCAGCCCCTGAAGAATGGAGCGCACCCGCTTTTCCACTCGGCTGGGCATGAACGGAAGATCCACCTCGGGGTTATGCCCGAGCATGATCTCATCGTAAAACACATTCACACTGCGATCGCCGATCATGATCTGTTTCCTTTTCTTATCCCTATGATGCTGTCAGCGCTTGCTTCACTACAGAGGTGAATGCCGCCGCTCGAACGCCGGTCGGTTTGAAACCCAGTTTGGTCCAGGCGGCCTTGGCTTCCTTGTTTGAAGCGGAATACTCCAGGATCAGCTCCGAGGCGTGATGCGCCTCTGCGAAGGTCACCAGGTCCCGCAACAAGGCCTTGAGGATTCCGTGCCCCCGAAATTCCGGCTCTACCCAGATATCGTCAATAACGCCAGACTTGAACTCTGTGGACTCAGACTGCTCCCAGATGCCCTGGCTTCGCCAAATATAGACATAGCCCATTCCCACGAGACCCGAGTTTTTATTCTCCGCCACAAGCAACAGTTTGTTGGGATCGTCCAGCGAGGAGTGCAACGTTCGCAGAAGTCGCTTACGTTCGCTTTCCTTGAGCTCATGAGGGGGCGCGCCCGAAACATGCAGGGCCAGTTTGGCCAGGAATCCCACCATTTCGGGCAGATCCTCTTCGCAGGCCTCTCTGATAACAAATCCACGCTTCGTGTGCTTTCCAGCCACGTGCAACTCCCGTTAGACCGCTGTGTAGAGCTAACCTTCAAAGCTTAGTCGCTGGTTGATCCCGCTACAAAAGCAAAGTCCTTGAAACTGTTCTTGGAATAATTTCGGCTGCAGGTTAGTTTCAACAACAAACCTGATTTGAATTGCACCGGGATTTCTATGAGGCACGCGCACCGGAACAACATTGGTCGAGTGAGTATTCAGGCCAAGCGATGATGAGAAAACTTCTTCTGATCCTTTGCCTTGCTACGATGATCGCGCTGGTAGCCACTGTCGGCTCACGGCCTATGCTGATTGAAGAGAGGCTGATCCGGATTCAGGCGGAGGATACTCTCCGGGAGTTCCCTCGCATCGAATCGGAGCCACTGGAAGTTCAGGCCGCATTGCTCGATATGGCGGACGACGAGCTTCTTCTCCTGAAGGCTCGCGCGGCCTATTTGCGATACCCTGCCATGACCCGTGAGATCTTTCCGGTTTACGGGCCCGAGCCTGAGTTCCGGGAAATTCTCCGGTTGTATGGCGAAAGCATTCTTCCGCCCATCCACTATTTCCTGAGCAACCCGATTGGCTCGATCGAGCTGATGAACGATCTGGCCACTCAATACCAGGCGGCTGTGGAGTTCTTAACCGGGAGCGGAAAATCCGACAGCGATACAGCCGGCCAGCAAAGCAGTCCGGGAAAGGAGAAGCTGACTCGGGAAGAGCGTGGGTGGTACGCGGTACGCTTCATCCAGGAAGAGGGACATGATTTCCTGGGCCAATTCGTGGTGAACGATCAGGGCGACATTATCTGGGTTCGAACGGAACGTGTACTGGAAAATATCAATCAGTTTTTCGCCAGCGGCATCCGCAACCTGGAGATTCAGCATCGCACGGGTGAGGACGTGTCCGCCGCTGACGTTGGCTGGGCATCGGTGGATGTGCTGGTTTTTGCCAGCGCACTGAAGGTGCTTCGGGCAGGACGGGCGGTTGCGGTTTCTTCAAGAAGTGCCGCCGCTGGTACCCGGTCTGCAGCCCTTGGCGCTCGCCTGGCCAATAGCGGGCGCATGTTGATGACGACTGCCCGATACGCAAAGTGGCCCGCGGTAGTTGGCGTCGGATACCTGGTGGTCACGCACCCGGGTATTATCAACGACGTTCTGGCCGAGGTGTCCGAAATCCTGGGTTACCCGGTAAAGCTGGTGCAGTTTCTCGGATGGATGCTGATACTGCTGCCCGTCTTGTACGTCGGCAGCTGGGTATTCCGATTCATCGTGCGGCCAGCTCTTGCATTGCTGGGTGCCTCGATGGCCGGTCTGTCGCGCCTAGGCCGGCGGAAATCGCTTAACAGACTCGACTGATTCAGAGAGCACTATGTCTTTTTCCCGTATTTATGAACAAGCCGTCCTCCAGAAGAGCGGCGAGAACGAAGTTCGCGCACGGCTCCCAAGAGTGGCAGCAACCGGCGAACTGGAGGCTCTAGGTGATGATCGCAACCTCTCGGAAATCACCCGATGCGTCTTCAAGGCAGGATTCGTCTGGCGGGTGATCGAAAACAAATGGCCAAAGTTTGAAGAGGCGTTTGAGGGGTTCGTTCCGCTTTACTGGCAACAGGTCCTACCCGAGGTACTTGAGCAGCTGGCCGGCGATGAAAGGATTGTGCGGAACGCCCAGAAGATTCAGACCGTGCCCGAGAATGCCCGAATGATTGTGGATGCCGCCCGGGAACACGGCAGCTTCGGCAAGTTTCTGGCTCATTGGCCCAGTAGTGACCAGGCCGGTCTACTTATGTGGCTCAAACGCAACGGTGCGCGGCTCGGCGGCAACAGCGCCCAGTATTTTCTGCGCCGTGTGGGCTGGGACGGCTTTATCCTCTCCCGCGATGTGATTGCCGCGCTGCACCGTGAGGAGCTACTGGACGCCTCTCCCACCAGCAAGAAGGGGCTTATGCAGGCCCAGGAAGCCTTCAATCGCTGGCATGATGAGAGCGGCCTGCCCTACAGCCATCTCTCGAGGATTCTCTCGTTTACCGTGGACTGAACTTATCTGACGATTGACGCGTCAGTTCTTGTAACTTTAATAATAATTGTTATCATTCGCCTCCGTATTCATAACCGAGGCGTAAAACACTCATGAAAGCCCCAAGCCCCCGACGCCGCAGTTTCGTCGCGCTCGCTTCCCTGCTCGGCGCCAGTTCCCTGGCCACTGCACAATCCCAGACCGACAACGCCACCACACTCGAGGCTCTCGATGTGGTGTCCGATGCCATTACCGCACCCGACTACATGCCTCTCGAAAAGACGCCCAAAGTCGGCAAGCTCAATGTGCCTGTCGAGGAGCAACCCTATTCCGTCTCAATCGTCGATCGCGGATTCATCGAAGATTCCGGCGCCAAGAACATACAGGATGCCCTGCTCTACACTCCGGGTGTCTACGCAGGCAACTTTGGCTTTGACACCCGAATTGATTCCGCGAAAGTTCGTGGGGTTGATGCCGGGCGCTATCAAGATGGTCTGCGTCAGATCTACGGTTCCTACAACACCGTGCGCACCAATGTGTACGCCCTGGAGAGCATCGAAGTGCTCAAAGGCCCCTCATCCATGCTTTATGGACAGAGTGACCTGGGCGGCATCATCAATGGGGTATCCAAGCTCCCGGAAGAGGAACCGGGCGGCGAGATCTGGGCCCAATACGGCACCTTTAATCGTAAGCAACTGGCCGTGGATGTAACCGGCCCCGTCAACGAGAGCGGTGATTTGCTGTACCGGTTAATCGCCTTAGGACGCGACAGTGACACCCAGGTGGATTATGTGGAAGACGATGGCTACGTGCTCTCCCCTTCCCTGACCTGGCGCGCCACCGATGACACAAGCGTTACGCTGCTCCTGAACCGTCAGGAGAACAAAGGCCAGGTGTCTGCCCAGTTCCTGCCGCAGGCCGGCACCCTGGAACCGGGTTCTCAGGGTTTCATCGGTTCCGAGCGGTTCGTTGGCGAACCAGGCTGGGATCGTTATGACCGGGAGAAGACCGAAGCTACCCTGTTTGTTGATCATCGACTTAATACCAACTGGGCGCTTTCCGCTACGGCCCGTTACACCCGCTCCAGCACCGAGACCCGTGAACACTGGATTACCATTCCGAGTGTCCCCGATGCCAATGGCGAAGTGCCACGTACTATCTTCACGGCGGACTCGGAAACTCGTATTTTCAACATGGATGCTCGCCTCGAAGGCGATGTTGAGCTGGGCATGACCCGCCATCGTCTGATTATCGGCGCCGACCGCCAGGACGCCCTCTGGAAACAGGACAACTACTTCTACGGTTATGGCCTGGGTGGCACCTTCGATGTGTATGATCCACAGTACGGCAACCTGAATGACGGTGTCATCAATCCGACTGACCGGCCAGACAACGAGATCGAGCAGATCGGCCTCTACGTTGCCGATCACATCGAGATCGGCAACGTCGTCGTGTCCGCTGGTCTTCGTCACGACTGGGCAGAGAACCGCAGCCTTGCCGTCTCCGGGGCGGACACCGTCAGCGACGAAGAGGCCACCACTGGTCGGGCGGGCTTGATGTACCGATTCGAAAACGGGATCTCCCCGTACATCAGCTACGCTGAAGCCTTCAGCATGAACCTCGGTACCGATGGCACCGCAGCGGCCAACACACTGGAACCCACCACCGGCGACCAACAGGAAGCGGGCGTGAAGTACGTCTCCCCAGACCAGTCCCTCGGCATTACCGCCGCCTACTTCGACATTACCCAAGAAAACCGGATCAGCGATGGCAGCACCCCCGGTGGTGTGGAGCAGACCGGCGCGGTGATCGACGGCTGGGAGCTGCAGGTGAACAAGCGGTGGCAGCGTTTCGAAACACAGCTGGCCTACACCGATCTGAATGCAAAGGACGACGCCTCCGGCAATCGTCTGCCCTATGTGGCCGAGCGTCAGGCCTCCTGGTGGAATCAGCTCTACATCGCCAGCAACTGGCGGGTCGGTGCCGGGGTGCGCTACGTGGGTGACAACGTTGGCTCAGGCGGCGGGCCCGTGGTTCCTTCCGTTACCCTCTACGACGCCATGATTGGCTACACCTGGCAGAACTGGGACTTCACCGTAGATGCCAAGAACCTGGCCGATGAGGAGTACATCACCTGGTGCCGCTCCGAAGGCGCAGACTGCGGCTACGGCGAGCGACGCACTGTGAATGCAAACGCTAAATATCGCTTCTAATCCTTCCGATATCCAGCGACATCTGCAGCCAGCTTACGGGCTGTGGATGTCGTGCTAGCATTACACTCTGTGCAAGGCGTTTGCATCGAGGAAGCTATGTCACATATTGCCAACATGGAAAGCAAGCCCCTATTCTGGCGGGATGCCCGAATCCCCCATGTGGAATTGCGGAAGGTGGGCGATGGTCGCAAGGTCTGTTATGACCCTCACAGCCACACCCAATGGTCGATTGGTGCTATTACGGCCGGCAATAGCACATTTAAGTACCGGGATGACCGTTATCGCGTACGCGCCGGTGATCTGGTACTCATGAATCCGGAATGGGTTCATGCCTGCAATCCTATTGACAATCAGCCCTGGGCCTACCTGATGCTTTACGTGGATGCCGACTGGCTGACGGATCTCCGGTTTCGCGCCGGGCTTCTGCAAGAACCTCTCTGGCAGGATATTTCCACAGCAACAATATCTGAAACCATCTGGTATGAGCGCTATTGCCGAATGGCAGAGTGTCTTCTTGATCCCCGGAGTGATTTGCTGGAGAAACAAACCGAAGTGGTCGAGTTCATGTCGGACCTGATGCAAAAACTGGCCGAGCAACCAGTTGCTGCCGAATCCCGGGCACCAGACACTCTCTCAGCCCTTGCCCGTTACCTGGACCACCATGCCGCAGAAGATGTCTCGCTGGACACACTCTGCGAGCTTTCCGGATACAGTCCCGGGCATCTTATTCGGGCGTTCAAGCAGTATTTTGGCCTGACACCTCACGCCTATCTGGTAAACCGTCGCGTGCAACTGGGACGGGTGGATCTGAAAAATGGCATTCCTATCGCCGAAGCAGCCCTGAACGCAGGGTTTGCCGATCAGCCGCATTTCCAGCGTGCTTTCAAACGGCTAATGGCCGCAACGCCAAATCAGTACCGTCGACTCTCACCCGATCACCAAATACAGACAACTGGCCGCGAGTAATAGCGCCAGAATGCGGTTCACCGTTACCAGCACCTCTGGTCGCTGAACGTACCTTCGCAAGAAAGCACCGGCGTATACCCAACAGGCCAGCGACAGCCAGCAAATCGGCAGATAGACGAAGGCAAACATCAGAATCTGATCCAGATCGTTGGCGCTGGTATAGGCACCAATACCGGAGGCCGAGGCCAGCCACGCCTTGGGGTTGAGCCACTGCATCAGTGCCCCAGTCGCGAAACCGGGGGCCTTCCGGGTTTCTCCCTCTGGCAAGCGGCCATTGTCCGTGGCCAACTTCACGCTCAGGTACAGCAGGAAAACGACGCCCGCCCAGCGGAGCACCTCCTCAAAAATGGGCAGCATGGTTAATAGCGAATACAGGCCGAGACCCACAGCAATGAACAGGGCAATGAAACCCAGCGTAGCTCCGGTCACAAAAACAAGACCGCGAGAAACCGGATAGCGGGTACCACTACTGAGGCAGACAAGGTTGACCGGCCCCGGAGATATAGAGGCGGCCAGAGCAAACGCGGACATTGGCAGGATCAGGGAAAGACTCATGGTTTTATTCTCCGTTCGTGTCTTGGGATGAGTCTGGCCTGAAGTCCGGAGAGTTTATTGAATAAAATTGAGGTTGGTGGAAATAGAAGCTTTCGGGGTTGTCAAAATCGGACCATGGACATTAGACATGGGCGGGAATACATTGATCATGGCGCCGGATAAATATCCAGGGCGCTGCCTTCAGGATGAACGGCCCAAGGAAGTATGCAGGATCCGATGTCGCAGGGGCGAATTGCTGACGGCATTCATTGGACAGCCAAACCTCAGGAAGGAGGACATCCTAATGAAAGTCAATGAAGTGATGGTTACCGAAGTGGCGAGCTGCTCCCCACAGATGTCTTTACAGGACGTTGCCATGATGATGTGGAACAACGACTGCGGCGCCATTCCGTTGGTGGATGATATGGAACACCCACTGGGCATAATCACAGACCGGGATATCGCCATGGGCGCGGCTTTGCAACACAGGCCTTTGTGGGATATTCGCGCCGAGGATATCTGCAGTAATCGTGAACTGTATTGCTGTTCACCAGACGACAGCATCAAAAAAGTTCTACAGCTCATGGAAAAACATGAGGTGCGGCGTCTTCCGGTGGTCAATCAATACAACCAGCTTTGCGGCATGGTAAGCATGGGAGATATCGTTTCATTCACCGGCACTGAGACCCCGAAGAAAGCCGGCGACAAGAAGATTTCCTCAACGGAGACCATGGATTTCCTGCGGCACGTAAGTGCACACCACCCCAGCCATAAGGCTCCAGCCGCCTTGTAAGAGCAATTAGCTCAGTGCAGTCGTCCACCTCACAAGCGGCGGCTGCAGATTTGATGGCTATCTAGTCAAACTCGCTCGTCAGAGCCTTGTCAGTTCTTCTTATTCCTCTTCTTTTTCGCCTTCTCGTATAACTCCCGCAATGCTTTGGGATTCTTCCCTTTACCCGAGCCGTGAGACTCCAGAATACGTGTCCAGATCGCCTGCTTCTGGTAAGGAGAGAGCTGCTTCCACTCCTTTTTTTCTTGCCTGGTTCGGCCACAGGCTTTGCATATGGCTTTTTTGTTGAACTCGCAGACGTCGATGCAGGGTTTCTTGGTAACGGGCTCCATGGACTCTGGTTTCCCCTTTGCTGAAGAAGTGTCTTGATTCAAGACTGAGGACTGTGCTCCGGGGATACAAGACACATAGCCCGTGGAAAACCGAGACTAATAGGGAATAAATGCCTCCTCATCGCCCACCACTTTTTCAAAACGCCCTGCCCGCCAGTCTCCCCTGGCCTGGTCAATGCGGGCCTTGCTGGAGGACACAAAGTTCCACTCAATAAACCGCTTACCCAGCGGCTCGCCACCAATGACTGCAATGCGGGCATCCTCCGTGGCGGTAATGGCAACACCGGGCTCACTCGAAAAGACTGTCATGCTATGGGGGGGAAGTTCGGAGCCATGGGCTCGCAGGGCCCCGCTGGCTATATAAACTGCACGCTCAGGCGCCTCGGGTAATATCAGGGTCTGGCCGGCTTCTAGCGTGGCTTCAAGATACAGGGTTTCGCTGAACTGGCGCACCGGCGAAGTGACTCCGTAAGCACTGCCGATCATGACTCGAACCGGCACGCCATTGATCTCAATTGCCGGGATGTCATCGTCTGGATAGTGGTGGAACGCTGGCTCCGTTTCCTCGTGGCTTTCTGGTAGAGCCAGCCAGAGCTGGAGCCCATGCAAATGGTGATCCATTGCGGTGACTTCGGGGCGCTCCCGCTCAGAATGGGTGATGCCGCTACCGGCTACCATCAGGTTGATATCGCCGGGCCGGATTGGCTGATAGCTGCCAACGGAATCCCGGTGCAGTATCTCGCCCTCAAACAGGTAGGTAACCGTGGCAATACCAATATGGGGATGCGGCAGTACGTTGATACCCTGGCCAGCCGGAAATTCCGCCGGGCCCATTTCGTCAAAGAATACCCAGGGGCCTACCATTTTCCGCTTCGCGGTTGGCAACAGCCGACGTACGGAGAAGCCGCCCAGATTGGCAACCCGGGGGCTCAAAATGGTTTCGATGGCGCTGCACGGCGCATCGGCCGAATCACAGTTCTGTTCAACAGTATTCATCAGATTGCTCATGCATCGCTCCCGTTTTGCCCCGACCCTGTCACCCGGTTTCCTGAATCTATTATAGAAGCCGGAATCTTTCTCCGGGCACCGATATTCATCCTGGCCATTCCGCAACCGCTATAGTTACCGTAAGCAATTCAAGCAATCGCAACAGTCTGGGGCCTTGAGTGTTTCCATCACTGACTACCGGCATCATAGCTTTTGCCATCGCATCCGTCGTTATTGTGACAGCCGGCAGCCGACTTGCGCGGGTCGCCGATGAACTCGCTGATCGCACAGGTCTGGGCGAGGCGTTGTTCGGCATCTTTCTGCTGGCCGGGGTAACCTCACTGCCCGACTTCGCCGCCACGCTGAGCGCGGCCATGGATTCAAGGCCGGATCTGGCCATGAGCAATGTCATGGGCAGCATGGCTGCGAACCTGGTGTTTCTGGGCATTGCAGACATCATGTACCGGAAGGCCAACCTGGAGCACGCAGCTGCATCTTCCACCAACCTGATGCTGGCCGCGTTGTTGATCGTTCTGTTGGCTTTGCCGCTACTGGCAATTGCGAGTCCACCAGTTTCCCTCTGGGGAATACACCCAATCACACCCGTGATTACCGCAGCGTATTTGTTCGGGCTTCACCTGGTTCGCACAACAGACAGTAAACCCATGTGGTTTCCCCGACTGACCCGCCAGACCGTTCCCGACAAGCCTGGTCATTATCTTCGCGGCGGTCTTGCCCAGGCCTGGGTCACTTTCATTATTCTGGCGGCAATTACAGGCATAGCTGGATGGGTACTGATGGAAGGGGCCAAAGTGATCAGTGACGAAACGGGCCTGTCCGATACCCTGATTGGCGGCCTGTTTACCGCGCTCGCTACCTCCTCACCCGAGCTGGTCACCACCATTGCTGCCATCCGCAGGAACGCGCTGACCCTGGCGGTAAGCAATATATTCGGCACCAACTGTTTTAATATGCTGGTGATCGCTTCAGCCGATGTGGGCTACCCTGGCGGTTCCATCTATCACGACATTACCCCGATACAGATGACCTGGGGGCTTGTCAGCATACTGATGACAGCCACGTTGTTAATGGGAATGGTCCGGCGCCAACGCTATGGAATTGGCAAGATCGGGTTTGAAAGCGCCCTGATGCTTTCGGTCTATGCAGTGGCGCTGATTATCGTGACAATTAGCGGATAATAAGGAGATTACCCATGAAAACGATTGGCCTTCTCGGCGGCATGAGCTGGGAATCCACCCAAACCTACTACCGGCTGCTCAACGAGGGCGTGAAAGACCGATTGGGCGGGCTGCATTCGGCGAAGCTGGTGCTCTTCAGCGTGGATTTCGCCGAGATCGAAGCGCTTCAACACAAAGGTGATTGGTCGGCTACTGCCGACATTCTGTCCGGAGCCGCCCTGTCATTGGAAAAAGCCGGTGCGGATTTTCTTGTTATTGGCACCAACACCATGCACAAGGTTGCTCCAGAGATTGAACAGGCGATCGGGATTCCATTACTCCACATCGCCGATGCCACAGCCCAGGTTCTCAAGCAGGATGGCGTTACCCGCGTGGGCCTTCTGGGTACACGATTCACCATGGAGCAAGCGTTCTACAGGGACCGCCTGGAGGCAGCCGGTATCGAAGTTCTTATCCCGGAGGAAAACCAGCGGGATGAGGTGCATCGTGTCATCTACGAAGAGCTTTGCCGGGGCGAGATCAACTCGGACTCGCGCAATGCCTATCTGGACATTGTTTCTTCTCTTTCCGGGCGCGGCGCGCAGGCGGTGATCCTCGGGTGCACCGAGATCGGCTTGCTGATCAGCCAGGCCGACACCGGGGTTCCGCTCTACGACACCACGGAAATACACGCTGCCCAGGCGGTCGAACTGGCATTGAACCATCCGTAGAAGACCGACCAAGACGAACGCCTGCAAAAACTGGATAATGGCGGCCATTAAAAGCCATGGCGCGCCAAATTCTCCGATCCAGGACTCTGTGTAATGGAAATCAACGTCAACTTTCTCGAGAACCTCAGACTAGAAGCCAAGTTTGACGATTTCACGGTGGTAACGGACCAGCCTATACGCTACAAAGGCGATGGCTCGGCGCCCAGCCCGTTTGATTACTTCCTGGCTTCCTCTGCCCTGTGCGCGGCCTATTTCGTTCGGGTTTACTGCCTGGCGCGGGACATTCCCACCGAGAACATCCGCCTGTCCCAGAACAACATCGTGGACCCGGAGAACCGCTACAACCAGATCTTCAAGATCTCCGTGGAGCTGCCCGAGGACATCTCCGAGAAAGACCGCCAGGGCATTCTACGCTCCATCGATCGCTGCACCGTGAAGAAAGTGGTCCAGACCGGCCCGACCTTCGAAATTGAAACCGTCGAGAACCTGGACGCAGATGCCCAGGCACTGCTGATGACCCAGCCGGAAGGCGGCAGCCAGACCTTTATCGAAGGCAAGGACCTGCCCCTGGAGCAGACCATCGCCAACATGACCGGCATCCTCGAAGAGCTGGGCATGAAGATCGAGATTGCGTCCTGGCGGAACATCGTGCCCCACGTGTGGTCCCTGCATATTCGCGACGCGGCCTCACCCATGTGCTTTACCAATGGCAAGGGTGCTACCAAGGAGAGCGCCCTGTGCTCTGCCCTGGGTGAGTTCATCGAACGGCTAAGCTGCAACTTTTTCTACAACGACCAGTTTTTTGGCGAGGAAATCGCCAACAGCGAGTTCGTCCACTATCCGAACGAAAAGTGGTTCAAACCCGGCCCCAACGACGAGCTGCCCGACGGGATTCTGGATGACCACTGCCTCGCCATCTACAACCCGGACGGCGAGCTGCGCAGCTCCAACCTGATCGATACCAACTCCGGCAGAGCCGACCGGGGCATCGTCTCCCTGCCCTACGTTCGAAAATCTGACGGCGAGGTGGTGTACTTCCCTTCCAACCTGATCGAAAACCTGTTTCTCAGCAACGGCATGAGTGCGGGCAACACGCTGAACGAAGCACAGGTCCAGTGCCTGTCAGAGATTTTCGAGCGGGCGGTGAAGAAGCAGATCATCGAAGAGGAAATCGCGCTGCCAGACGTACCCCGGGAGGTATTGGAAAAATACTCGGACATCCTGGAAGGCATTGAAGCCCTGGAAGCCCAGGGCTTCCCGACCCTGGTGAAAGACGCCTCCCTTGGCGGCCAGTTCCCGGTAATGTGCGTTACCCTGATGAATCCGAGAACCGGTGGCGTGTTTGCGTCATTCGGCGCCCACCCAAGCTTCGAAGTGGCCCTTGAGCGGAGCCTTACCGAGCTACTGCAGGGCCGAAGCTTTGAAGGTTTGAACGATGTGCCGGCGCCAACCTTTAACAGTCTGGCGGTGACCGAGCCGAACAACTTCGTAGAACACTTCATCGACTCCACCGGCGTTGTTTCCTGGCGTTTCTTCAGCGCGAAATCAGACTACGATTTTGTGGAATGGGACTTTTCCGGCACCAACGCCGAGGAAGCCGAGTGCCTGTACGGCATTCTTCGGGATCTGGACAAGGAAGTGTATGTCGCCGTCTACGAGGAACTGGGCGCGCCGGTCTGCCGGATTCTGGTTCCAGGCTATTCCGAGGTGTATCCGGTGGAAGACCTGATCATGGATAACACCAACATGGCCCTGGACTACCGGGAAGATATCCTCAACCTGCACCGTCTGGACGATGAGCAACTGGCCGACCTGGTGGAACGCCTGGAAGCCAGCCAGTTAGACAACTACATGACCATCATCACCCTGATTGGCGTGGAGTTCGATGAGAACACGGTGTGGGGCCAGCTCACCATCCTGGAGTTGAAGATCCTGATCTGCCTTGCCCTGCAGTGGCACGAGGAGGCGCTGGAATTCGTCGACATGTTCCTGCAGTTCAACGACAACACCGTTGAGCGTGGCCTGTTCTACCGCGCCATGTACGCAGTGCTCGAAGTCACTCTCGATGACGAGATGGAGCTGGACGACTACATCACCAACTTCACCCGCATGTTCGGCGAGAAAACCATGGAAGCCGTTGTTGGCTCGGTGGATGGCAGCGTTCGTTTCCACGGCCTGGAGCCCACGAACATGCAACTGGACGGGCTGGAGAAGCACCAGCGATTGATTGAGAGCTACCGGAAGCTGCATGCCGCCCGTGCAGCCAGGGCAGGCCTGCGGCAGTAACAGGACGCTGAGCCAACCGCGCCGCATTGGCGGCGCGGACATTCCTGATCCACACTGGATCATTACAAGTAGCCTATTTGCGTTTAATGCCCGTACACCTTTGTACATTTACCGGCATACGCCAAACAAGGAGCCTTGCAATGAGCAATCCGGTGATCGCTGATAACAAGCCCAAGAAAGTCAGCCTGAAAGAAGGCAAGGAATACGCCTTCTGTGTTTGTGGCCGTTCCAAAAACCAGCCCTTCTGCGACGGTTCCCACGGAGACACGGGGTTCAAGCCCAAAGTCTTCAAAGCGGAGAAAGACGAGGAGGCGGTGCTGTGCCAATGCAAACAGACCGGCAGTGCTCCTTATTGCGATGGCACCCACCAGCAGTTCAGCGATGACCAGGTTGGCACGGAGGCGCCGGATTCCAACGATGATGGCGACGACAAGTCCGATGCGGCACCGAAAGCCAAATCCACCAAAGAAGAACCCACCGTTGAATTTATTCACCAGTTGGCGCGTGAAGGGCTGAGCAACATGGGCCACCACGGCCCCACGACTGCGATGGGCGTACCCCGCCACACCCTGCCCCATTGGGACGATCTTCAGCTGATGGTAGCGCAGATGGCCAGTAAACCGCTGGCCGATGATGCCGAGGTATCAACAGAGCTGGTGATCGGGCCTGAGGCCAAAAAGCCTCTGACCCTGAGTATGCCCCTGTTCGTATCAGACATGAGTTTCGGAGCCCTGTCCGAGGAGGCGAAGATTGCCCTGGCCCGGGGCGCCGAGCTTGCGGGCACCGGCATCTGCTCTGGCGAGGGCGGCATGTTGCCGGAAGAGCAGCAGGAAAACTCCCGTTACTTCTATGAACTGGCCAGCGCCAAGTTTGGCTACAAAGAAGAGCTGCTGAAGAAAGTCCAGGCTTTCCACTTCAAGGGTGGCCAGGGCGCCAAGACCGGCACCGGCGGCCATCTGCCCGGCAACAAAAATACGGGCAAGATCTCCGAGGTTCGCAACATTCCGGAGGGTGAAGCGGCCATTTCCCCGCCCACGTTCGAAGACCTGCGCTCGGTTGAGGATTTCCAGCGCTTCGCCAGCCATGTTCGGGAAATTACCGGTGGTATTCCCGTGGGCTTCAAGCTCAGCGCCAATCACATCGAGCGGGACGTACAATTCGCACTGGATGCCGGCGCCGACTACATCATTCTGGACGGCCGTGGCGGCGGCACCGGTGCTGCCCCGGAAATCTTCCGGGACCATATCAGTGTGCCCACCATTCCGGCCCTGGCTCGCGCCCGTCGCTATCTGGATAATCGCGGCGCCAGCGGACGAGTCACGTTGATCGTGACGGGAGGGCTGCGTGTGCCCATTGATTTCGTGAAGGCCATGGCCCTGGGCGCTGACGGTATTGCCGTTGCCAACAGTGCCATGCAGTCCATTGGCTGCGTTGCCGCCCGTATCTGCAACACCAACAACTGCCCGGCGGGCATTGCAACCCAGAACAAGGATCTGCGCCAACGGTTGAACGTTGAGCAGTCTGCCAAACAGCTGCAGAACTTCCTCGAGGCCTCAGTCTCACTGATGCAGGTTATGGCACGGGCCTGCGGGCACGACAGCTTGAGCAAACTGAATATTGATGACCTGTCTACCTGGCATCGGGAGATGGCCCTGCTCAGCGGCGTACGCTACGCCGGCGTGCTCGATCCCTCTGCCTGAGATTCCTCCGCCTGAGGTTCTTCTGCACTGGCCGCCAGGACTCGAACCCGTTCGAAGTCTTCCTCGGTGAACACACCGTTCACCCCGGAGATGGCGGCCAGTTTCATGCCGTGCTTCAGGCCCAGTTTGTAGATTTCCCGCACCTTTTCCCACTCGATGTTCCGACCCAGGGTAAAGTTCTCGAAACGCGCTTCCAGGGCCAGCACAATGGTTTCTGCGAGGCAGGCATAGGCAATACCTTTTGGCAGCCCGATGTCTTTCATGTGCACCTCGCCCGGTAGCTGTATCTCGCCGGATTCGATGACCAGCACATCCGGACGTTTCGCCACATCTTCTGCCGGAATATCCAGGGGACGGGCTACGTCGGTGATCACACAGCCGGGCTTCACTTTCATGATGTCGAGAATACGTTTGCCGGCGCCGGAGGTGGCAGTCACGATCATATCCATGTCAGCCAGATCGCGTTCGGCAGAACCGGCCACATGCACGATGGCCCCAGGCGTTTCCTGTTCGATGCTTTCCTTGAGCGCGAGCAGTTTCGCCGGCTCCGGTGCGGCCAGGTAAACCTCGTCCACTGCCTTGGCCAACAATCTGGCGCAGACGGAACCGATAGCACCCGTGGCGCCAACCACCATGGCCTTGCCGGCCGCTTTGCCACTGGGACCAATACTCACCCGCCCTATTTTCTTCATGGCGTCATGGGCCGCCCAGAGTGCGCCGGAGGCGCTATAGCTGTTGCCGGTTGTGATCGGCAGCGGTGCCCGTTTGGCCACCGTAATTCCAGCGTCTCCCACAACCTTGGTGAACGCACCCAGGCCCATGATCTGGGCACCGAGTTTCTTCGCCAGTTTTGCCGCCTGTAGCAGCCTGGCGTAGGTAAATTCCGGCCCGTGGGCCATGATTTCGCGGGGGGTGCCGCCCACGGTAATGAGCCAGCCCTCCACCTCATCACCATTTGGTGACCGGATTCCGGATACCTTGGAGTAGATGAACGGTGGTGAATAGGCGATGGCCTTTTCCACCAGGTTCATCACCACAGGCGGCGAAACATTAGCAATCCAGTCCAGCGGCGGTGTTTTGGTGAGGTATTGCTGCGACAGGGGATGAATGACAAACGCAAACCGGTTAACCCGGCGATAACCGTTCGGGTAAAGGATCCGCGGCTCAATCTCCAGGCTCTGAATAACATCCAGATAGTCGTCGGGTCCCAACTGGTCCGGTGTCCTGGAAAGCGCCGCACTGATCATCGCCTCCATCACATTCACGCCCACGGGCCGGCCCTCCAGCCACGGACTGTAGTCCACCACCATGGCAACCTTGCGGGAACGCATCCAGTCCAACGCAGCATCCGTGACCCTTGAGGTAATCACGGTTTTTCCATCCAACTCTTTCTCAGTGAAGTTCTCCAGATCGCCAATGGAAGCCACGATGACATGGGCCTCCGATACAGCATGATGGAGAGACCCTTTCACCAAATTCTCACCCAATCGATACAGCGGTGTTCGGAGAATGGTCTCCACAGCTTTCACGGCCGCCGGCCTGAACATGATGGGTGCGGTCAGCGAGGTATAGGTTTCCAGTTGTTTCAGGGAAGTCAGCAGCCTGGGCACTCCGAAATCCGTGTAAGGATCGGCAAAGTAGAGATTTTCGGTATGCTCCGATAGCGCCCTCGCGATTCGATAGCCGGCCTGGCCATTCATGAACAGCACACGGGCATTGTCAAAGAAATGCCCCAGTTCGGATTGGGTATGGCGTACGGCCCATTCCTGCAGGATCGCCCTCAGGCCCGCACCGGTGGTAACGGGTTTGTCCGGTACACAGGCCTCCAGACGAGCGGTATCCGGATGTTCAAGCTGCTCCCGGCCCACCTCATAGTGATCGTGGACCATGCTCAGACCAATGGCGTCTGCCTGCGTGTGCACCGACTCCAGAACCGCCTCGGCACGGGAGAGATCGCCGTCTGTGCCAATACGGATAATCCTGAAAGGCTGGCCAAGGAAGGAGGTTTCCAGATCGTAATCGTATTCTGAAGATCCCTGGCTGACACTGACAACGGTTTTCATATTCAGGCTTCCCTTTTCCCTGTTGTTATCTTTACAGCGTAAATCACAGGACCGGTTTATGCCTTAGCCCAGATCAAATTCCAGACCGCTATTCAACGTCTACAATAAGGTGGCGGGCCGAACGACCAATCAGACCTTCAAGGATCAACCAGGAGCTCACTATGACCATTCAGGAAGAACTGAACACCACCGTCCGGGATTTGGTTCAGCCCGGCAAGGGAATTCTCGCGGCGGATGAAAGTCACCCCACCATTGCCAAACGCTTCAAAGCCGTTGGCGTAGAATCCAGCGAAGATAAACGCCGGGAATACCGGAGCCTCATTTTCTCTGCTTCCGGGCTCGGAGAATTCATCAGTGGGGTAATTCTTTTCGAAGAAACGCTGGGCCAGAACAGTCTGGATAATGTGGCCATGCCGAAGCTTCTGGCCAGCAAGGGCATCGTGCCGGGAATCAAGGTAGACAAGGGCAAGGGCCCCCTGGTTAATGCCCCCGGTGATGAAATCACCTTTGGCCTGGATGGTCTGGAAGATCGCCTGGAAATCTACAAGAACCAGGGTGCTCGGTTTGCCAAATGGCGCGATGTGTACCACATCTCCGACACCCTGCCCTCGCGGCAGGCCATCGAGGCGAATGCCGAGGTTCTTGCCCGCTATGCTGCCATCTGCCAATCCCTGGGCATCGTGCCCATCGTCGAGCCAGAGGTACTGATTGATGGCAATCACACCATTGAGCGCTGCGCGGAAGTAAGTGAAGCGGTGATTCGCGAAGTTTTCCAGGCCCTTTTTCGGCATAAAGTGCAACTGGAACACATGATCCTGAAGCCCAGCATGGTGACACCGGGCAAGGAAAATCCCAAGGCATCACCGGAGGAAGTGGCCACAGCAACCCTTGATGTCTTTCGCAGGGCGGTGCCGGCGGCGGTACCCGGCATCTTCTTCCTCTCGGGCGGCCAGACCGCGGAAGAAGCGACCATCAACCTGAATGCCATGAACAGCATGGGGCCTCAGCCCTGGGAGCTCAGCTTCTCCTATGGTCGGGCCCTTCAGGAACCGGCCCAGAAAGCCTGGGCCGGTAGTCTGGATAATGGTCCAGAGGCGCAGGCAGCGATGCTGAAGCGCGCCCGCCTGAACGGTGCAGCGCGCTCGGGCAATTACCGACCGGAAATGGAAGACTGATCGGCAACTGCCCTGCGTGGGCGTGTTTCCTCAGTTACAGCCAGAGACGCAGCTCGCCATGCTATTGAATGCCATGGTACGGCCACTGAGGGGCACATGGACCGGCACGGTCACTGAATCCCGGAACAGGGCCGTGCGCGTGCCGTCCTGCACCTTGCCACCTGAGGTAGCCGGTTCGTTCGCATGGGAGGCAATGACCGCCTTCGGTTGCACCAGGTCATTGATGACGTAAGCCGCCTGTTTCGGCCCGGTGGTGAACGTATCGCCAATGTTCATCACCGCCAAGCCGGCGCCATAGTGATCCTTCACCACCAGTTTCTGCTCTGCTGTGATGCCGGTATCACCAGACAGGTAAACCACCAGCCCGTTGGAAAACTTCAGCACATAGCCGGTTGGTGGCCCGACACTCGCGCCGACACCGGCAGCCGCCAGGTATTCCGCCAATGGCCCGGTCAGGAAGGAAGGCGAAACGCCATTGCTGTGAACCGCCGGCACCGTGGTGATTGCCACCCCGCCGACCTCACGTTCGCCACCGAAACGCACCAGCATGGAGTTTGCAGGGTCACCGCCCGCGTCTTTGAGCTTGGCGGCAAAGAATGCGGGCATTTCACTGCCGGTCACTATTTTCGCGCCATGCTTCACCGCAATGTCCACGGTGTTCGACTGTGGCAGCGTTGAAACACCAGTGTCCGGAGACCCGCAGGTGCCTTCGTTTGTCTTGCTGATACGTTGGTCACCCACGTGGTCGCCATGCATGTGGGAAACCAGAACAACATCAATCTTGCCCAGACGGGGATCGTCCGGCCCGGCGACGGTTCTGCCAGCGTCGTAGAGAATTCGGGTGCCATTTGGATCTTCAAACACCAGCGCCCGGTCCCGACTGCAGAACTCACCATCGTGACTGCCCAGCGGTGTGACCTTCACCGCGTGATCATCAGCGGCAGCCGGCATGGCCGCGCCAAGTAGCATGCAGGCACCGGCGCCGGCAAACGCCAGGGTGTGGCGTAAACGTGTTGATAGCATGGTGTTCGTCCTCCCACTCGTTTTATTGTTGGTGCTGACATTGATACGAACGACACAACCGTTAATACCAGTGTAGCCGGGGAAAACTGACAAGGGGGATATCGGTATCAGGCAGCGCGGGAACCTGGAACTGAAACCTGCTGTTCAAGACAGGCCATCATGGGTGCCACCTGGCGGATCTTGCGGGCCTCGGGCCAGAGGATTTGAGCTTCGGCAAAGCCCTGGCGAAGGAAGTTGAGCCACTGTTTGATGCGGCCTGTCACATAGAGGTCTTCCAGCCAGCCCTGCAGAACCGTGGCGTACTCACGAACCAGGGCCACCGCTTCCGGCCAGGTCATATCCGGTAATGTTTCGCCCTGCTGGCTGGCTTTGATCTGACGAGCCAGGTCTGGCCTGGCTATGAGCCCACGGCCAATCATGACATCGTCGCAGCCGGAGACCTCCCGGCATCGCCAGTAGTCCGCCACTGTCCAGATTTCGCCATTGGCAATGATATGGGTCTTTACCGCTTCCCGTGCCCGGGCGATTTCCTCCCAGTAGGCAGGCGGTTTGTAACCATCCACCTTGCTGCGGGCATGGATGACAATTTCTTCAGCCCCTGCGGCCTCCAGGGCCTGGGCACAGGCCACACCCATGGAACGGTCGTCATAGCCCAGTCGCATCTTGGCCGTGACGGGCACGTGGCCTGCCACCGCCTGGCGTACGGCGGCCACAATTTCATGCATGAGCTCCGGTTCGCGCATCAGGACGCAACCACCTTTGTGCTTGTTCACCGTTTTCGCCGGGCAGCCAAAATTGATATCGACCTGGGTGGCGCCCAGTTCCGCAGCCCGCACACCATGGCGTGCCATCTGGATCGGGTCAGATCCCAGTAACTGGACGGCAACGGGGGTACCCACCTGGGTGAGAGACTGGTTATGTAGCTCGGGGGCGTATTTGTAGAACACTCTGGGCGGCAGCATGCCGTGGGTCACGCGGACGAATTCGGTTACGCACCGGTCAATACCGCCTACCCCGGTGAGGGTTTCACGGATAGGTGCGTCAACCAGCCCTTCCATCGGGGCAAGAATAATCCGCATGAGTGCTCCAGTCTTAACAGGGTCTGTTCAGGGTGAGACTGATCAAAAATCAGACGGAGCGGATTGTAAGGAATTTGGCGGGAAGTTGATAGACGGGCACCCCGTTACCGGGGCGCCCAACCATCTGCTTACAGGTCTTATTTAACGTCGAATCGATCGGCGTTCATGACCTTGGTCCAGGCTGCAACGAAGTCTTTCACAAACTTCTCTTCGTTGTCGTCCTGGGCGTACACCTCTGCGTAGGCTCGCAGGATGGAGTTGGAACCGAACACGAGGTCAACACGGGTCGCGGTGAACTTGGTATTGCCACTATTGCGATCCACGATGTTGTACGAGTTCTTGCCAGTAGGCTCCCAACGGTTCGACATGTCGGTCAGATTCACGAAGAAGTCGTTGGTCAGTTGGCCAACGCGATCCGTGAATACGCCGTGCTTGGTACCGCCATAGTTGGTTCCAAGTACCCGCATGCCACCGAGCAGGACTGTCATTTCAGGCGCGGTCAGGCCCATAAGCTGGGCACGATCCAGAAGCATTTCTTCCGGCTTGACCACGTAATCCTTCTTCTGCCAGTTACGGAAGCCATCAGCCAGCGGCTCCATGGGATCGAAGGAGTCAGCATCCGTCATCTCGTCGGTGGCGTCGCCACGGCCCTTCAGGAAGGGAACATGAACTTCATGGCCGGCTGCCTTCGCCGCCATCTCGATACCGAGGTTACCGCCGAGTACGATCACGTCTGCAACGCTGGCGCCGGTGTCGGCCGAGATCTGCTCGTAGACCTTGAGCACCTTGTCCAGACGATCAGGCTCATTACCTTCCCAATCCTTCTGGGGTGCCAGGCGAATACGGGCACCGTTGGCACCACCACGCATGTCCGACCCGCGGAATGTGCGGGCACTGTCCCACGCGGTACAGATCAGTTCGTTAAGGCTCAGACCGGCTCCGGCGATTTTTTCCTTCACCACCTCTTCGATGTAATTGGTCTCGCCCTGGGGAACCGGATCCTGCCAGATCAGGTCTTCATCCGGCACACCCGGACCAATGTAACGGGACTTCGGCCCCATATCGCGGTGCGTCAGCTTGAACCAGGCCCGGGCGAAGCAGTCCCTGAAGTATTCCGGATCTGCCATGAACTTCTCGCAGATTGCGCGGTACTTCGGATCGACTTTCATCGCCATATCCGCATCCGTCATCATCGGCTTGCGACGGACGGACGGGTCGGTCGGATCAACCGGCATGTGCTCTTCTTTGATGTCGATCGGCTCCCACTGATTTGCACCAGCCGGGCTCTTGGTCAGCTGCCACTCGTAGCCGAACAGCAGATCAAAATAGCCCATATCGAACTTGGTCGGGTTAGTTGTCCAGGCGCCTTCGATTCCGGAAGTCACGGCATTTGTCGCCTTACCGTCCAGGTTCGGGTTCATCCAGCCAAAGCCCTGAGTTTCAACGTCTGCTCCTTCCGGCTCCGGCCCAAGTGCATCGGCATCGCCATTACCGTGGGCCTTACCGACAGTATGGCCACCGGCGGTCAGGGCTGCAGTTTCTTCGTCATTCATGGCCATACGAGCGAAGGTGACACGCACCTGCTCGGCAGTCTTCTGTGGATCCGGCTGACCGTTCACGCCCTCAGGATTCACATAAATCAGACCCATCTGCACCGCAGCGAGTGGGTTTTCCATGGTGTCGGGCTTGTCGACGTCTTCATAGCGGCTGTCAGACGGCGCCAGCCACTCTTTTTCCGCACCCCAGTAAATGTCTTTTTCCGGGTGCCAGATATCCTCCCGTCCATAGGAGAAACCGAAGGTCTTCAGGCCGAAGGACTCATAGGCAACATTACCGGCCAGGATAAACAGATCGGCCCAGCTTACCTTGTTGCCATACTTTTTCTTGAGCGGCCACAGCAGACGGCGGGCCTTATCGAGGTTGCCGTTGTCGGGCCAGGAGTTCAGAGGAGCAAAACGCTGATTACCAGTACCTGCACCGCCGCGACCGTCGGCCAGTCGATAGGTACCAGCCGCATGCCAAGCCAGACGAATCATCAGGCCGCCGTAATGCCCCCAGTCAGCAGGCCACCATTCCTGGCTGTTGGTCATCAGCTCATGCATGTCTTTTTCAAGCGCTTCGTGGTCGAGCTTTTTGACCTCTTCGCGGTAATCGAAATCCTCACCCAGAGGATTGGTTTTCCGATCATGCTGATGAAGAATATCGAGGTTCAGATTTTCAGGCCACCAGGCGGCCACATCGGCCTTCTCCTGTGTGTTCGAGCCGTGCATTACGGGGCACTTTCCACCCGCACTGTTATTGTCGGTCATTTCTCTCTCCTCATTGGGGTTGGCAAAACGACACTGCTTCGATTCAGGCACTTCTAACTATAGGACACAACAAATACTCTGCTCTGAGTATTTCTTATCTCCGGGATAGCGTGTGCCTATAGCGTTTCCCGCATACTTTGCGGGCTTCATTCCGTTAATGGGCACAAGCGTAATCACTTGAATAATCCGACAGGATTCCGAGAACATCCGGCCAGGCGATAGAACGGCTAAGTGAAAATGCATTGGACATGGATCTGCTCCTGCCTAACGAGAACGCCTCCACCATAGCGCGAGGTCGAACGCCCAATACAATTAATTAAAAATAAATTTGTGAAAGTTTTTCTTTATGGGAGGCGCGTCGGCTACTTAAAGCCGTTCGATCGACGAGAACTTGCCGGCATCGTCAAAAACAATGCGGAAACTGCCGCAAATACCGTCGCGGAGGTAAAAACGGGAAAGGATACGGGCCGGGAACCGGACGGAGCGTCCGTCCCGGGCCGTGGTGTGAACATCGGTGGCAACGCCCTGATAGAGTTTGATCCACTCATCAGGGCTGATGCTGATATCCACAATAATCTGCTGCATCGGCTATCAGTTCGCCAGTTCAAGCAGCAGACGGTTCAGGCGGGTAACGTAGGCGCCCGGGTCCGGGAGCTGCTCGCCGCTGGCCAGGGTGGCCTGGTCCAGAATGACCGCCGAGAGCTCGTTGAACCGCTCTTCGCCCTTCTCGCTTTCCAGGCGCTGAACCAGCGGATGATCAACGTTGATCTCAAAGATCGGCTTGCTGTCTGGCACTTTCTGGCCGGCAGCTTCCATGATCTTCTTCATCTGCGCACCCATGTCGAAATCACCTACAACCAGGCAGGCCGGTGAATCGGTCAGGCGGTTGGTCACCCGCACTTCCTGAACCCGGTCGCTGAGGGCATTCTTGATGCGCTCCAGCAGGTCCTTGTGCTCTTCAGCCGCCTCTTCCTTGTGCTTCTTGTCCTCTTCGGTCTCAACTTCACCGAGATCCAGATCACCGCGGGCGACGTCCTGGAACTGCTTGCCGTCGTACTCACTGAGATAACCCATCATCCACTCGTCGATGCGATCTGTGAGGATCAGCACCTCAATGCCCTTCTTGCGGAACACTTCCAGGTGCGGGCTGCTCTTGGCCGCCGTGAAATTGTCCGCGGTAATGTAGTAGAGCTTCTTCTGGCCTTCCTTCATGCGGCCGATGTAGTCATCCAGCGACACATTCTGCACGCTCTCGCCGGTATGAGTGGAGGCAAAACGCAGCAGACCTGCAATCTTCTCGCGGTTGCTGAAATCTTCCGCCGGGCCTTCCTTCAATACAGTGCCAAACTCGCCCCAGAACTTCTGGTACTGCTCCGGATCCTTCTTGGCCAGCTTGGACAGCATATCCAGAACCCGCTTGGTCAGCGCGGTACGGATGCTTTCCACGGTGCTGTCGTTCTGCAGGATCTCACGGGACACGTTCAGGGACAGATCGTTGGAATCGATCACACCCTTGGCGAAGCGCAGGTACAGCGGCAGGAACTGCTCGGCGTCATCCATGATGAACACACGCTGCACATACAGCTTCAGGCCACGGGGCGCTTCCCGGTTGTAAAGATCAAACGGTGCCCGGGCGGGGATATACAGCAGGCTGGTGTAGTCCAGCTTTCCTTCCACCTTGTTGTGGGACCAGGTCAGCGGATCTTCAAAATCGTGGGCAATGTGTTTGTAGAACTCCTTGTACTCCCCGTCCTTGATCTCGGTACGCGGGAGGGTCCAGAGCGCGGTCGCATCGTTAACAGTTTCGTACTCGTCTTTCTTTTCACCTTCGTCGGATTCGGCCTTCATGACGACCGGGAAGGAAATATGATCCGAGTACTTCTTCACCAGACTGCGCAGCTTCCAGCCGTTGGCGAATTCCTTGGCGTCTGATTTCAGATGCAGCACGATCTGGGTACCGCGGTTTTCCAGTTTGACCTGTTCGATAGAAAACTCACCGTCGCCCTTGGACTCCCAATGCACACCCTCTTCGGCCGGCGCACCAGCGCGGCGGGTAAAAACATCCACCTTGTCGGCCACGATAAACGACGAGTAGAAACCAACACCGAACTGACCGATCAGCTTGCTGTCCTTCTTCTCGTCACCGGACAACTGCTTCAGGAACTCCGCTGTGCCAGAGCGAGCGATGGTGCCGAGGTTCTGGATGACGTCGTCACGGGTCATACCGATACCGTTATCGGTCAGCGTGACGGTATTCGCCTCTTCATCAAAATCCAGGCGAATCTTCAGCTCAGGATCGCTTTCATAAAGGCTGTCGTCCTTCAGCGCCGCGAAGCGCAGTTTGTCTTCGGCATCTGAGGCGTTCGAAATCAGCTCACGAAGGAAGATTTCCTTGTTGGAATACAACGAGTGAATCATCAGGTGAAGCAGTTGCTTCACTTCAGTCTGGAATCCAAGCGTCTCTTTATTGGCTTCAACCGTCATGACGTTTATGTCTCCTGATACAAATAAACGGGCAAAGAGGGGCGCCCGAGTTACCTCATAGTTTGGAGAGTGAGCGCGGAGGCCGTTCCGAAACCGTGCGGAGCCATGGATGGCGGAGCCGAGCGTACATGGACGTATTCACAGCGTGTTTCGGAACGGCCTCCGTGCTCGCTCCTGCACAAAAATCTCAGTCTGAGCAAAAAGTGGGGGCGCACCGGGGCATTTCAAGCCCCAGCGCATCAGCAAATCAGTCTTCGAGGAGGAAATGGGCGCGGGCGGTTGCGATGGGTTGCGAACGGGATTTCTGCCAGGCGCTGACCATAACATTGGCAACCCGATTGCCCTGGCGGGTCAGGCGGCATTCGGCGTAAGTTTCGCGATTCAAACCGGCACGGAGGTAATCTAGGGAAAAGTCGACGATGCGCGGCATGCGTAGGCTTTCCTGGGACATGATCAGGTAGATATTGGCAGACATTTCCATGAAGCCGCCAATGACGCCACCGTGAATGGCCGGCAGGATCGGGTTACCAAGGTTGGAGTCCTTGCAGGGGAGGCGGAAAATCAGATCGTCGCCGAACCGCTCACACTGAAGGCCAATCCAGGTGGCGTAGGGAATGCTTTTGAGCATTCGGCTGAAGTCACCGGTTTCCTGGGTATAGCGGAGGATTTCAGGATCGGTCATTCTTCACCTCCGGTAATCAGGTCCCGATAGTGTTTCGGGCTGGCATCCTTGCCGATACGCATGAAGGTGGCAACGCAGTTGGCAATGGTTTCACCGCCCTCCTGGTAGGCCTCACAGCGGGTAAAAATGATGTTTCGGGTTACCCGGTAGGTTTCAGCCCTTGCATAGACCGGCTTTCTGGGTTGTGCCGGGCGCATGTAGTCCACACGCAGGTCCAGCGTCGGGCAGAGTTCAAAATCTTCCAACGCACACAGGATCACACAGCCTGAAGTGGTGTCCATCAATGTGGTAATGGCGCCGCCATGAATCACGCCGGTGTCCGGATTACCAATAATCTGGTCGCTGTAGGGCAGGCAAAGTGTGAGGCTGCCTTTTTTCGCCTCGGTAACCGTCAGACCCAGCTCTTTGGCCTGATTGAGGGTGTCGATAAAACGGGTGACCCGTTTCCGTCGGATATCATCGTTCATTCAGGTTCAACCTGTGGATCAACTTTTGGGTTTCGGGCTGTTTTCCGCCTTGCCGGGCACTGGCTCCTCAAACACCTTCCCTGCCCTCAACGCTTCCAGAGCCGTGGAGCAGAACTCCCGGCGGTAAAGGACGATCACCACCAGGGTGGATGCCGCCATGAAAACGATCGGATGGATAAACCAGCCTACCACGGCAAGTGCGTAATAGTAGGATCGCAGCCCAAGGTTAAAGGCATCGCCCGCGAGATTACAGATATTGCCGGCACTACGGGCAAACGCCTCCCGCCCTGCCGGGCTGGTTTTGGTATCGTCCGGTGGCGGGGCGCTGCCCACCATCACCGACACAAAATTGTACATCCGCATGGACCAGGTGAATTTGAAGAAGGCGTAGATAAATACGACCAACAGAACAACCATGCGCAGTTCCCAGACTTCCCGGGTGGGTAATGTGCCAAATGGCATGGTGCTGAACACTTCCATCACCTCCTGGGTATAGCCAAGAGCGGTGATAATACCCGCCAGAATCAGCAGGCAACTGGAGGCGAAAAAGGCGCCGTTCCGCTCCAGGTTGCCAACCACCGAGGCATCGGCAATCCGGTTTTCCCGGCGCAGCATTACGCGCATCCAGTCTTCCCGGTAAAGATCGAGCGTGTTGGAGAGGCAGGGACGATCTGCGGCTCGGCGTTTGGAGTATTCGGTGTAGCCGAGCCAGCAAACCAGGAACCAGAGCAAAGCGATTAATTCGAGTAGATTACCCATGGGTTGCCTTAGGTTCGAAATTGGCGAAACAGTGCGGGAACAGAGGCTTATGATACGCCAAGGGCCTGCTCGCCACCACCGCTGAACAGGGTGAGGTAATCCACCCGGGGGCAATCATGTGCTATAAACTGGCCATTCAGGAATCGGGCAAAGTTTTATGGCAGTGCCCGACATCGCATTATCGAAAAGGGAGCTCATTGTGAACCTGTCTGCTATTAAAACCAGCGTCGTTGCTCTTGCCCTGGCGGTGACGCTCAGTGGCTGCTCGGTCAATCCGGTTACCGGGGAAAAGCAGCTTTCGCTGATCGGGGAAAGTCAGGAACTCGCCATGGGCGCGGAGCAATACGTGCCCACCCAACAAACCCAGGGCGGCCGGTTTTATGTGGACCCGGAACTGACGCTTTATGTGAGCGAGGTTGGCCAGAAAATGGCGGAGGTCAGTGACAGGCCGGATCTGCCCTATGAGTTCGTGGTCCTTAACAGCAGCGTACCGAATGCCTGGGCCCTGCCCGGGGGCAAGATTGCGATCAACCGCGGGCTGTTGACAGAACTTGAAGACGAAGCCCAGCTGGCTTCCGTTCTTGGCCATGAGATTGTTCATGCCGCCGCCAGACACAGTGTCCAGCGCATGCAGCAGGGAATGCTGATCAGTGCCGGTGTTGCCGGCCTCGGTTTTGCCCTGTCGGATAACGAGTGGGCCGGGCTGATCATGGGTGGCGCTGCACTGGGAGCCCAGCTCGCGCTGGCGCAGTATAGCCAGGGCGATGAACTGGAATCAGACCACTACGGCATTCTCTACATGAAAGAGGCGGGCTACGACCCCCAGGCGGCTGTGGAGCTGCAGGAGCTCTTTCTGAAACTCTCCGAAGGCCGCCAGTCCAGTTTCATTGATGGCCTGTTCGCTACCCACCCTCCCTCGGCAAAACGGGTTCAAGAGAACCGCGAACTGGTTAAGAAAGTTGGTGCCGGCGGCTATCGTGGCGAGGATGTCTACAAGCGAAAGATGGCCAAACTCCGTTCGCTGCAGCCCGCTTATGATGCCCACGACAAAGCCATGGAGCTGGCCTCCAAGGGTGAGATGAAGGCTGCGCTGGACAAGGTCAACGAGGCCATCCGCCTGCTACCGCGCGAAGCCATGTTCTATGCGCTGCGCGGCCGCATCTATCAGGATCAGAAGGAAGCCGAGAAAGCCGCTGCCGACTTTGAAAAGGCGGTGGAGCTCTACCCCGAGATGTTCAAGTATCGTCTGTACAATGGCCTGAATGCTCTGAGACTCAACAATCTCGACAAGGCCAGGGAAAACCTCACCAAAGCCAATGAAACGGTGCCCACCTCCATTGCGTTTCTGCGCCTGGGCGATGTTGCAGTGAAGCAGAACAATCGAAATGAGGCTATTGCCTATTACAGCAAGGCTGCCGAAGCTGGCGGGGACGTTGCCGAGGAGGCCAAACGCAAACTGGCGGCGCTCACGCAATAACTGTCCCCTGAATCGTTGACTTGAAAAGGCCGGAGTCCTGAAGGATTCCGGCCTTTTTATTGTCCGGAATCAAGATTGCTGGGCTGACGCGCAACTTCTGTCATCAGCTCCATTGACTTTTAGAGCAATAACTCTAAAAATCAGATGACATCAACAATGATTGGATGACGGACATGTTAGCGAAACGTATCCAGCCCATGGTTTTCCAGGCGCGTCGCTTGTATGTGGAACTGATGTTCCAGGTAATGGGGCGAGCCCTGCAGGCTGTGAGTGAAGTGGACGAAAAGGTGCAGAACGAAGCCAGGGCTCTGCCTGATGGCTTTCTGTTTGAGATGATGGTGATGCCGGACGGCTCGAAGCTGATTGTCGAGCACACCGGCCAGGGACGTTTCCGTTATCACGGCGACAAGGCACCCCGCCCGGTCGACCTGTCGATTCAGTTCAAACACATTGCCCATGCGTTTCTGGTGCTGTCTTTCCAGGAAAAAACCTCGGTTGCATTCGCCAATGACCGCATGCTGGTCGATGGCGACATCAGCTATGCAGTGCGGATGACCCGGGTGCTGAACCGGCTTGAGTCCTTCATTCTGCCAAAACTGATTGCCGAGCGGGCCGTCAAGGAATACCCGGCCGACTTGCACCTTCCGGAAAAACTGATCAGCGCCGCGCGTATTTACCTGAAAGTTGCCACCAATTTCGTCGAGACAGTGAGAGCGTAATGACCAATAAATACTATGAGTTCTTCTGCCCGGTAAAAGTCATTGCCGGCAAGGCCGCCCTTGAACATATTCCTTACGAACTCACCGGCATGGCCGCCAAGCGGCCGATGATCGTAACCGACAAGGGCGTACGGGCTGCCGGCCTGCTGGAACCCGTTATCGCGGCCTGTGAGGAAAGTGGACTGGAGATTACGTCCATCTATGATGATGTTCCGCCAGACTCGTCCACCACCGTGGTGCGCGATATCGCCGGCATCTATCGCCAGGAGAAGTGCGACTCCATCATCGCCGTCGGCGGCGGTTCGGCGATCGATACCGGCAAGGCCGTCAATATTCTGGTCTCCGAGGGTGGCGACGATATTGCGAAATACAGCGGTGCCGGCGTGCTCAAGCACCCCTTGAAGCCGTTTTTCGTTGTGCCGACAACGGCCGGCACCGGCTCCGAAGTTACCTCTGTTGCCGTGATTACCGATGAGGCCAAGGGCGTCAAGCTCCCCTTTACGTCATCGTTCCTGCTTCCGAACGCGGCCATTATTGACCCGCGTATGACCCTCACCCTGCCGGCCCACATCACCGCGGCAACAGCGATGGACGCCATGACCCATGCAACGGAAGCCTTTACCTGCATGGCCAAGAACCCGCTGAGCGATGCCTACGCCACGTCGGCGATCAAAAAGATCAGCCACTCGCTTCTCCACGTTATGGACAACCCGAAAGACAGTGACGGCCGGTTGGAACTGGCCCAGGCGTCGACCATGGCCGGCATTGCCTTCTCAAATTCCATGGTAGGTCTGGTGCACGCGCTCGGGCACGCCACCGGCGCTATCTGCCACCTGCCCCATGGCCTGTGTATGAGCCTGTACCTGCCCTACGTGCTGGAATACAACTTGGAGACCATCCGGGAACCCCTGAGCGAGTTGCTGCTGTATCTGGAAGGCCCGGAAGTATTCGCAGCGACGCCAGCGGGCCGAAGGGCCGAGGCCAGCATTTCTGCTATTCGCAAGCTGCGGGACGCCCTGTACAAGCGATGCCAACTGCCACGGACTCTGAAAGAAACCGGCAAGGTAACCGAAGACCAGTTGGACCACATCGCCGAAATGGCGCTGGATGATGGCTCCATCATGTTCAATCCGAAGGAAGTCACCCTTGAAGATGCCCGCGCCGTCCTGCGACGTGCCTGGGCCTGACCTGTCATGCAGGGGCCTCGCCAGGGGCCCTCTGCTCGGGTAGTCTGAAGATAGAAATCAAATCATTGAAATTAACAAAGGAACAGAGGACAATTAAGATCTTCTGGCAGGGATGATAGCCGGGTTCGTTTTCCACCTACAGTACCGTTCCGTAGAGAGCCCCTTCCGCATGCAAAACCGACTTTCCTGCCGTTTATCTGCCACTCTGGGCACCCTCCTATTTGCTCTGGTGACACTTTCGCCCTCTGCATTTGCTTCTCAAGAAATCTCTCAGGAAGAGCAGGTTTTCCGTTTCAATGTTTCTCCAAACGGTTACCCGCCTTACCTTATCGTGCATCAGAACCAACCCTCAGGAATCATGTGGGATGTGGTGTCCGTGGTTGCCCGCCGCCTTGGCTACACGGTAATCGCGGAGCAGATACCGCGAAAACGGGTTGATCAGATGCTGCTTGAGGGGTACATCGACGGAACGCCGAGGGCCCGGGAGTGGGCCGACGATCCGGAGCAATTCCTGTTTACTGACCCGGTGGTGGACATTGAAGAGGTGTTTTTCGTTCCAGCGCAATCGGGCTTCTCGTACGAGAGCCCCGATGATCTGGTTTCAAAAACCATCGTCACTCATCTTGGCTACCGATACCCATTGCTCGAGCCCTACTTCGAAGAAGGTCGGATTCGCCGCTTTGATGTTTCCCGGGACAAAGACATGTTCACCTTCGTGCTGCATGGCGACCGGTTCGACGCCGCTGTCGCCGACCGGCTCGTCGGCAAATGGATCCTCAGGAACGAGGGGCTGAGACAGCACTTCGACATAACCCGCGAGAGCATCAGTAATTACGGATTCAGGCTGATGCTACGGAAGGACTGGCATTCTTTTGCCAATAGATTCAATGAAGAATTGGCGAAGATGAAGGAGAATGGCGAACTCGACGCCATTCTCGCCAATTACCGATAGTCCCCGCCGTTACTCCAGACGCCTGAGCAACAGCATCGGCGACACGCTCAGAACCGGACGGAGCTGCCAGCGGCCAAACAGGGCCAGGACGACAGCGCTTATCAGCGGGATAGGCAATACCACGTGCCAGTGCCATTGGAACGCCCCCTCGAACATCCGGAACTGAAGTGCCCAGACTGCCGCCTCGGCGGCAACCACGCCCAGTAAACCCGCAAAACCGCCCAGCAATGCGAACTCGAGCATGGTGCTTCGCACCAGCAGACTCTGCCGTCCGCCCAGTGTTCGCAGCAACGCGCCTTCCCTCTGACGGTCGCGTAGCGTGGCACTGACCACCGCTGCCATCACCACAAGTGCAGCGGCAAGAATCAGCGCGAGAATTGCTTCAATCGCCTGGGTTACCTGCCGGACGATTTCCTGGATTCGCTCGATAATGTGGTCGATTTCCAGTACCGATACGGTCGGGAACTGCCGGGAAAATTCATTCAATGCATCCTTCCTGTCCTTGGGCAGGTAAAAGCTGGTAATCCATGTTGCAGGCATGTCCGTCAGGCCGCCCTCGGGCGGAAAGGCCATGTAGAAGTTGGGCTTCATGCTGTCCCACTGAACCGTGCGGATGCTGGTGACAGTTTCCGTCACCTTCTCGGAGCCGATGGTAAAGGTGAGCTCATCGCCCAGTGACAGGCCAAGCTGCCGGGCCAGTTCAGCTTCCACCGAGACGCCATCTTTCTGGTTCTCGTCGAACCAGGTGCCTTCAATAATCTCGTTATCTTCAGGCAAGGCCGACATCCAGGTCAGGTTCAGTTCACGATTGAGCGCGTTTACATTTTCGTCTTTACTGACCGCCTGCTTGACGGGCTGACCGTTGAGTTCAGTGAGGCGCCCGCGAACCATCGGGTAAAGCTTGTCCAGCGGCTGGCCACGCTCCTGCCAGAACGCATCCACTTCCTCTACCGCTTCCGGTGCGATGTTGATCAGGAAATGATTGGGAGCATCCTCGGGCAACTGAGCCTGCCAGTCCGCCAGCAGTGACGTCCGCACCAGTATCAGTGTGGCAGCCAGCATCAGCGTCATCGCAAATACGGCGATCTGGGACAGACTGGCCCGGCGATGCCGGTACAGGCCAACCAGGGCAAGTCGCCAGGAGTTGCCGCCTCCACGGACCTTGCGCAGGGTCGCCACCATCAGCCAGCCCACCAGGCCCAGCGCGCCAAGCAGCAGGGCAAGACCACCGAGCAGGGAAACAACAAGGGCCAGTTCTCCGGCGTACATCCAGACCAGCCCGAAGACCGCCACAATGGCGATCACGATATCCGGCAAAGCCTCACGCCCGGTTTCACCAGGCTGGCTGCGCAATACACGCATGGCTGGAACATTCCGAAGCCGACGCACCGGCGGATAGGCAAAGGCAAACAGGGAAACCAGGGCCGTCAACAGCGCAGGCACCAGAGCGGCAGGGTCAAGCTGGAAGTCCACGGGACGCTCCAGTACCTCGCTGAGCATACGAATCAGCAACCAATAAAGCGGTATGGCCACCAGCAGACCACCGACGATACCGGTTACGCCCCAGAGTGCCAGACGCCTCAGGTACAGACCGCCAATTCCGGCCCCGCTCAGGCCCAGGGTTTTCAGCAGTGCGACGGTGTCGCGCTGGGACAGGGCGTATTGCCGACTTGCCACGGCCACCGCCACAGCTGCGAGCAGAACCGCAAGGCTGCCGCCCAGCAACAGGAATCGTTCAGCACGCTCCAGGGAACGGGAGAAGGTTTCACCATCCCGCACCCCTTCCCATTCATGACTCGGCTCCATCCGGGGCTGCAGCCACTGATAGTAAGATTCCAGAGAGGCTTCTTCGCCGGCAAACAGGTAGATGTACTCAACCCGGCTGCCCTCCTGAATGACCCCGGTGGCTGAGACATCATCCACGTGCATCATCACCCGTGGCGCCAGCGCCGAAAGCCGGAAACCACCATCGGGCTCGCGAATGAGGAGGCCGGAGACCGTCAGGTTCAGATTCCCGACTTCCAGGGACTCGCCGATTTCGAGATCCAGCAGTCTGAGCAGGCGCGGGTTGATCCAGACTTCGCCAGGCCCGGGACCCTGATTTACCAGTTCCCTGGGCCCCGTTGGCTCCCGCTGTATTTCGATATCACCCCGAAGCGGATACTCGTTGCTGACCGCTTTCACCGACACCAGCTGGAAATTATCGGCGCCCAACACCATGGTGGAGAATTCAACCATCCGGCCGGTTGCCAACCCCTGATCAGTCGCCTCCTGCAGCCAGGAATCCGGTATCGGGCGACCATTCTCCGCTTCGAGCTGCCGATCCGCCGCCAGGAACGTACTGGCTGAGGAAACCAGGGTGCGCTGCAGCTGGCTGGCAAACAGGGCGATGGTGGCAACCGTGGCAACGGCAATGATCAGGGCAGCCAGAACGACGCGAACATCTCGTTCCCGCCAGTCCCGGCGGACCGACATAAGCTTCTTTGCAGCAGCCATCAGTGCGCCATCTCCTGAGCTGCTTCCGGTTCGGTAAGAACGCCGGCTTCAATATGGAACTGCCGATTACAGCGTGCCGCCAGATGTTCGTCGTGGGTAACCATCACCAGGGTTGTGCCCTGCTCCCGGTTCAGCGCCATCAGCAGATCGGAAACTGCCTGGCCGGTTCGGTTATCCAGGTTGCCCGTCGGCTCATCGGCAAACAGGATCAACGGGTCAGACGCAAACGCCCGGGCGATGGCCACCCGCTGCTGCTCACCACCGGAGAGCTGCCTGGGTGTGTGGGTCAGTCGCTCGCCAAGCCCCACCCGCTCCAGTAGCTCACGGGCTCTCTTTTCCGGTGACTGCATACCGGCAAGCTCCAGTGGCAACATGACATTCTCAAGCGCGGTAAGCGCTGGCAACAGTTGGAACGACTGGAACACAAACCCGACCCGGTGCGCCCGAAGCTTTGCCCGCTCGTCTTCGCTGAGCTTGCTGATCACCGAGCCGTCCAGCTCAACCGTGCCCTCAGTGGGCGTATCAAGGCCCGCGAGCAAACCCAGGAGCGTGGTTTTGCCGGAACCGGAGCGCCCGACAATAGCTACGGACTCTCCCCGATTGATTTCGAGAGTGACCCCTTGCAAGATCGTGAGCGTATCGGTTTCAACACTGACGCGGTGAGTCAGGCTATTTACCCGTAACATTGGGCTCTGGCTATCCGGGTTAACATTGGTCATCTGGTTCACGGAATCTCCCGATCCTGGGTCCTGAAAACGGCTTAAAGGTGTATTGGTTGTCTATGCATACGGCATTGGTATACGTCAGATCAATTCTTTTTCTTGTAGTTACCCTGCTGGCCCTGCCGGTAGCGGCCAACCAGAGCACGCTGCTGATTGTCGGCGACAGCCTCAGTGCGGCCTATGGCGTGCCCTCCGAAACTGCATGGGTTCAGTTGCTGCGTAACCGACTGGAGAACAACGGGCTAACAGACTGGGAGGTAGTCAATGCCAGCATCAGCGGCGAAACCACCGATGGCGGTGCTCGCCGGCTGCCCGAACTCCTTGAGGAGAACGACCCCGAAGTGGTGATTATCGAACTGGGTGGCAACGATGGCCTTCGCGGCTTTCCGCCCAACGTGATCGAATCCAATCTCGCCTCCATGATCGAAAAGGTCCAGAGCTCGGGCGCCCGTGCTGTGCTGGTGGGCATGCAAATACCACCGAACTACGGACAGCGGTATACCGAAATGTTTGCTGACATTTATCCGAAGCTGTCAGACCGCTACGACACCGCTCTGGTTCCCTTTTTCCTGGACGGCATCTACAACCAGGACGGGCTGATGCAGGACGATGGCATTCACCCTACCGAGGAAGCCCAGGCCAAACTGCTCGAAAACGTCTGGCCTGTGCTCGAACCGATCCTGCAATAAAGCCGGATCAGCTTAATCCCTGCAGGAAAGCCAGGGCCCGCCGCTCTGACCAGTAGAAGCCATCCTTCGCATGCTCGACGAACCCCACATGGCCGCCCCAACGAGGGGCTTCCAAGCGCACATGTGCACCAAGCTGCCAGCGGGACTCCGGAAAGCACTGCGGCGACAGGAACGGATCATCGGCGGCATTCACCATCAGCGCCGGCACTCTGATATCGCGCATGCGCCCCAGTGCCGAGCACTGGGCCCAGTAATCCCGGGCATCGCGAAAGCCATGCAGAGGCGCCGTGTAACGATCATCAAATTCGTGAAAGCTGCGGATGGCATCAAACCCCGAAACATCTATGAGATCCGGAAACTTTTCCGCCTTTTCCTGCATTTTTACCTTCAGATCCCGAAGAAAGCGCTGCATGTAGATCTTTCGACTGGGCAAAGCCAGCATATCGGCGCTACCGGCCAGATCACAGGGAACCGAATAGGCAACGGCACCGCAGATCCGGCTGTCCACCCGCTCTCCCTGCTCCCCCAAATAGAGCAGCGTCAGGTTGCCCCCCATACTGAACCCCGACAGAAACAAAGTGTCGTAGGTACCGGCCAGACCATGATCAATCACCAGGCTGAGGTCTTCGGTGGCGCCACTGTGGTAAAACCTTGGCTGTCGGTTCATCACACCGCCGCAGGAGCGGAAGTTCCAGGCCAGAACGTCCCAGCCCTCCCGTAGCAGGGCCCGGGTTAGGCCAAGTACGTAGGGCCGGCGACTGTGACCTTCCAGACCGTGAGATACGATGGCCAGGCGATCACTGCCCTGCCGGTACCAGTCCAGATGCAGTTCATCGTCATCCGGTGTGGCGATAGTTTCCGGTTCCGGATCCACCATCGGAACCTTGCGAAACAGCGTGGGCCAGACAGACTGGACGTGGCCGTTGCGCAACCAGGGCGGTGGACGGTAGTGAAGGGTCCTGCTTTCGTACAATTTTTAGCCTTTCATATCAGGGGGTTGACCCCGTAAATCAAAGCGCTTAATATGCGCGCCACTTGATGCTGTTCCCCGATAGCTCAGTTGGTAGAGCAACGGACTGTTAATCCGTTTGTCGCTGGTTCGAGCCCAGCTCGGGGAGCCACTTATTCCGAAATGCCGCTGTTTCAAATGAATCAGCGGCATTTTTCGTTTCCGACCTCAGAAAATCTGTTCGCGCTGCATGAATTCGGTCAGCACGCGGAACAGTGTGAAACCATCCTCGGTACCAATCAGTTCCCGAATGGAATGCATACCGAACTGAGGCACACCAATATCCAGTGTGGTCACGCCCAGATTCCCCGCCGTCAACGGCCCGATGGTGCTGCCACAACCCATATCGCTTCTAACCACGAAGGTCTGGTGCGGCAGCCCGAGTTCATCGCTGATGTGACGGTAAACAGCAGCAGAGCGGCTATTGGTCGCGTAGCGCTGGTTGTGATTGACTTTGATCACCGGGCCCTGGTTAAGAATCGGCCCGTGATTCTCATCGTGCTTATCCATGTAGTTCGGATGAATCCCGTGGGCGTTATCCGCCGACACCATCATCGAACGAGCGATGGCTCGCGCCTTGCCAGCACCGGCCCAGCGGTCCAGAACCGCGGTCAGGAACGGCCCCTGGGCGCCCTCGGCCGACATACTGCCAACTTCTTCGTGATCGTTACAGACCAACAGCGCGGCCTCGTCACCGGAGGCTTTCAACAACGATTGCAGGCCAATGTAACAACTCAGCAGGTTGTCCAGGCGCGCCGAGGCAATGAAATCATCGCGCAAGCCCACGAACGACGCTTCCTGGGCATCGTAGAAGCTCAGCTCATAACCCAAAACCTTGCGGGCACTAATTCCGGATTCGGTCCTGACCTGTTGTGAGAGCAGATCAACAAAGCTGGTCGTGTCGCTTTCCGGAACCTGCATCAGAACCGGCGGCAGATCCGTCTGGGGGTTGACCGTCCGATTGCTGTTGGCTTCGCGGTCCAGATGAATGGCCAGGCTGGGAATAAAGGCGATTGGCTTGCGAAAATCCACCAGGGTATCCCGAACCTTGCCGTCCTCGTCCAGCACGGTAACCCGGCCGGCAAGGGAAAGATCCCGATCAAACCAGGGGTTAAGCAGAACGCCGCCGTAAACCTCGACACCCAACTGGAAAAAGCCCTTGCGGCGCAGCTCCGGATTGGGTTTTACCTTCAGGCAGGGGCTATCGGTATGGGCACCCACCATGCGGATGCCGGAGGTGGTGACATCCTTGCTGCCGGTACGGAAGGCGACGATTGAGGAGCCATTGCGAACCACGTAGTAGCCCTGGTTGCTGGCCAGTGACCAGTCCTCCCGCTCATCCAGTTCCTGAAATCCGGCCGCACTGAGCCGTTGCTTCATGGTGTCGACCGCATGCCAGGGCGTGGGGGAAGTGTTCAGAAACTTCAATAAATCTTTGTTAAATTCAGCGTGTTCCATGATGTCCCTGATTAAAAGATAATTGCTTCAACAGTATGGCATGAAGCCGGAAAGCCTCATACTGGGTCAACGGACATTCCCTATAACCGGGTCACAAATCAACCATCACCGGGAGCCCAACGTGCCTGCACCGAGATTTCTCGACATTGAATATTGCCAGACCGATGACGCCCTGTTCCCAACCGCCATGGCCTGGTCGCTGGAAGACGGCCGAATGAAAACCGTGGTGATCGCCCCTTCCGATGACTGGCTCCCGGAGGACGGTGATCTGGGCGATATCGACCTTCTCTATCTTGAAGAACAGGGCGTGCCCCTGATCGAACTAGCCCGGGAACTGCACCAGGACCTGCCAGACCAGACCGTTTTCGTGGACGGCCTTGATCCGGACGAGATTCTGGTAGACCTGATCTTCACTGCTGTGGCGCAGGAGGCCCCATTCGAAATCGCCCCCATCAGTGAGCTAATAACGGGCCTGGACAGCGAAACCCTGGAAGATCGTCGTCGCCAGCTGCTGTTCGAAGAGAGCCTGGAACCCCAGCTGCCTGAAAACGGCGTCTACGCCCTGCTGTTGATGGCCAGGGAAGAAGGCCTGTTCGACGAAGACCTTTAACCGGGCAAAACCGACACAGGGAAGTGTGACACGGGTCGACGTAACAAACGGTTACACGAGGCAGAATCAGCCCGTATTCGCCTACGTCAGGAAGCCCGATAACAATGAACAAGGTTGTGCGAACGCCCCTCATCTGCCCGATTGTCCCTGGCCTGCTTCTCGCCTCTCAGGTCGCGTTGGCCCAGGAGACCCCGAGGGCCGACAAACACTACATCGGTCTGCTGGCAACCACCTACAACCACCGCACCATCGGTGAAAACACCAAGGAAACCGCCTGGGGCACTGGCGGAACCCTGGTGCTGGGTGGCCATATCACCGATCTGTTCCACGCCGAGCTGCGAGCCGGCGGCGGTTTCAAAGACGCCGAGGTCCCGAACAGCGACCTCACCCTGAGCGTTGACTATTACGCCAGCTGGTACATGGGCCTGCACTACCCTATCACCGACTACGCCAACCTTTACGGCCAGTTCGGCTTTTCCTACATCCACGGTGAAGGCGAGATTAGCGATCCGGCGAATGACCGCAACAACGCCTACCTTGATCTCGACGGCGAATTTCCGGACAGCGGTTTCAGTGTCAGCTGGATTGCCGGTCTCGACTTTGAAGTGACGGACGACACCTTCCTGGTTTTTGAAGGCGGGAAGCTGTTTGAAGACACCGCAACGGATGTGAACACCTTCCAGTTCTCCGGCGGCGTGCGCTACGAATTCTAACTGTAGGTCGGATTAGCGAAGCGTAATCCGACAATCTGCTGATACGTAATGCCGCTTATATTTTGTCGGATTACGCTTCGCTAATCCGACCTACCATTCGACCTACTATTCGATACCCGTTACGCCCTGTGGCGAATGTGCCAGCACCGGTGGATCCGGGCGTTACGCTGAAAATCCTTGCCCAGGGTATCCCGGGTAACCTCGGCAACCTCGAACTCATTCTCCAGCGCTTCGTCCAGCTTAAAGCGTCGGAAATTGTTGGAAAAGATCAGCAACCCGTCGGAACTCAACCTTGCCATGGCCTGCCTGACCAGCGTCGGATGATCCTTCTGGATATCCAGAACGCCGGCCATGCGGGCGGAATTCGAAAAGGTCGGCGGATCCATGAAGATCAGATCAAACCGTTGTTCCGCCGTTTTCCGGTCTGCCAGCCAAGCCAGGCAATCCGCCTGCTCTACCCGATGCTTCTTCGGATCGGCGCCGTTCAGGGCCAGGTTTTCCTCGGCCCAGCCGACATAGGTCTTTGACATATCCAGGCTCAGAGACCGGCTGGCGCCTCCAACCACGGCATGAACGGTAGCCGCGCCGGTATAGCAGAACAGGTTCAGAAACCGCTGGTTTGCCGAGTGTTGCTGAATCCAGTGCCGCACCGGCCGATGATCGAGGAACAGACCGGTGTCCAGGTAATCCTTCAGGTTCACCTTCAGCACGCAGCCATGTTCGTGAACCTTGAAGAACTCGCCACTGGCCGCCTGCTTTTCGTACTGGCTGGTGCCCGTCTGGCGCTGGCGCTGCTTGCACACCATCTCTTCCCGCTCCACGCCCAGTGCTTCAGGAATCACCGCAAGAGCTTCGGCCAGGCGCTCACGAGCGGAACGCTCGTCCACCGATTTCGGCGCGGCATATTCCTGCACGTGAACCCTGCCCTCGTAGATATCGATTGCCAGGGCAAATTCCGGCATGTCGGCATCGTAAAGGCGGTAGCAACCAATGCCCTGCTTTCTTGCCCACTGGCCAACGGTTTTCATGTTTTTCCTGAGGCGGTTGCGGAGCATGGCCGCGCGCTCCTCGTTGGCAATGCGAGGAGTAATCTCACCGGGGATATCAGGTGCCCGCGGTGTCATGGCGCTGACGTCATTGATCTCGAACAGCAGCAACTGAGCGGGCAACTTCCCGTTGAAAAGTCGATATTGCTTATAGCTCCGCAAACCGATGGATTTTCCGAATTCCGGGGCGCCGGTAAATACGCCAAGGCGCCAGCCCGGAACCGTGCGTTTCACTGCATCACCCAGGGCCTGATACAGGGCGCCCAGCTCCCTGCGCTCACTCAACCGCTCGCCGTAGGGAGGATTGGTCAGCACCAGACCCTGATCGGACCAGTCACCCTCCAGATCCAAAGCGTCGACCGCCCGCGCTTCAACGTGGACAATACTCTCCAGGCCCGCTCTCTGAATGTTTTTCCAGGCCGTCGCGATGACCCGGCTGTCCTGATCAAAACCAGCCAGTCTCGGGATGCGCCCCTGTTTGCCTTCATGGGCGCGGCGCTCCGCTTCCTGGCGCAGGGACAACCAGAGTTCCGGCTGGTGCCCGGGCCATTTCTCGAAGCCGAACCGTTCCTGCTTACGACCAGGCGCCATGTCCAGCGCCATCATGACGGCTTCAATAACAAGAGTGCCGGATCCACACATCGGGTCCACGAAATCGCCACCGGCCGCGGCAATCTCGGGCCAGCCCGCGCGCATCAGCAATGCTGCCGCCAGGTTTTCTTTCAGTGGTGCTATGCCCTTGTCTGTGCGGTAACCACGCATGTGCAGGCTGTGGCCACTCAGGTCAATTCCCAGTGACAGGCGCCCCCGATTCAGGCGGGCGGAGACAATCACATCGGGATTCTTGGCATCTACTGAAGGACGAGGGCCGACGTTGGCCTGGAACCGATCCACAATGCCGTCCTTCACCCGTTGCGCACCGTACTGGGTATTCCGGATGGCCTCGTTCTGGCCGAGGAAAGTCACCCGGAAGCTGCCATGCACCGGGATATGCTGCTGCCAGTCCATGTGCACAACGCCGTCATAGAGCTGATCGCCGCTGTTGGCATCCACTTCGTCAATATGAAGGATCAAGCGGTTGGCCAGGCGTGACCACAGGCAAGCGCGGTAGCCAGCCTCCAGAGAACCTTCCACCCAGACTCCGGCCGGCGCATTGCGCACGGTGTCCAGGCCAAAGGTGCTGAGCTCGTCCGCCAGAAGGTATTCCACTCCCTTCGGGCAGGTTACGAAAAATACAGATTTGGACAAGTTCAACTCCTGGTGCATCGACGGCTATTGGTAAGTTTCCGGAATACTGGCTGTTCCGAAATTGGCAGCAATTCTTTAGTTCACATAACTATAAAAAAAGCGTCACATAGATGAAATAATTAGTGTACATCTGCGCAAGGTTCGACTTACCTTGTAAGTGACGCGTCGTTCCGGAAGGCAATAAACCTTCCGTCAACAGGATCCTGACTGCTCTGGCTTGAGCTGACAATAGTGGGTTATCCCGGAAGTGGGTAACGCTTGTCGCAGCCACTGCAGAAGTGTACACGCTTGTTCTGTTAATCCATCAGTGAGGAACGGCATGAAAAGACAGAAAAGAGACATGTACGCTCGTGCATTCAAGCGGGGTTATCTCGCTGGCGTGTCCGGTAAATCCAAAGACAGCTGCCCGATTGAACAGGCGGAAGTTCGCCAGGAATGGCTGAACGGGTGGCGAGAAGGCCGCACAGATCAATGGGAGGGCATGACCGGCGTATCCGGCATCCACAAACTGGCTAACGTTACGACGGCGTGACGCCTGAACTAACCCCGAATCTTAATCTGATCTTTTTCTACACAATTTGACGCAGTACTCAGAGCAACCCAAATGGGGCCTCCCGCCCCATACCATGCGATGAAGTGCCACGGGGTTCATTCCCCGCTCGGGCCCGCTAAGCGGGCCCACCTTCGTTCTGGGGCACAACAAATCACTTAACCTGCCGGATCGCCTCAACCGCTTCTTTAATCAACTCAGGCCCGCGGTAGATAAACCCGGTGTATACCTGCACCAGTTTGGCACCGGCCCGGACTTTCTCTGCCGCGCTCTCGCCATCGGTAATGCCACCGACACCAATAATCGGTAGTGACTCCCCCAGCTCGGCGTAAAGCCCTTTTATCACCCTGAGAGACGCTTCCCGAACCGGCGCTCCACTAAGACCGCCAGCTTCATCTGCATGGGCGTGACCCGCCACCGCACCGCGACTGATCGTTGTATTGGTGGCAATAACGCCGTCCAGTCCTGTCTCCCGCAGCGCAGATGCCACAAAGCGGATACCGTCATCATCCATGTCCGGGGCGATCTTCACGGCCACAGGCACATACCGCCCATGTTGTTTCTCACACTTGAGCTGCTCATCCTTGATCGCTTCGAGCAGACCTTTCAGGGAATCGCCAAACTGCAGATCCCGGAGCCCCGGCGTGTTGGGCGAGGACACATTGACAGTGATATAGTCGGCCCGGGTGTAAACCGCCGATATCCCCTTCCGGTAATCCGACTCGGACTGGTCGTTGGGGGTATCCTTGTTTTTGCCCACATTGATTCCGAGCACACCGCTGTAGCGACGGTTATCCACGCGCGCCAGCAAGTGGTCCAGACCTTCATTGTTGAAACCCATGCGGTTAATGATGGCCTGGTGTTCCGGCAAACGGAACATTCGCGGCTTGGGGTTGCCCGGCTGCGCCAGGGGCGTGACCGTACCCACTTCGATAAACCCGAAGCCCAGGGCACCGAGCGCATCCAGGTGATCAGCATTCTTGTCGAGGCCTGCAGCGAGGCCTACGGGGTTCGGGAAATCCAGCCCCATAACATTTACTGGCAATGCATCTATCTTTGGCGAAAAAGCGCTCAAAACACCCAGTCGGTGCACAAGATCCAGACCATTCAATGCAACATTGTGAGCCTGCTCCGGCGGTAGGCGGAAAAGCAGGTTTCGGATAACGCCGTACATCTGAAAAAACTCCCCTCATCCAAGTGGGCGGAGTATACCGGAAGTTTTCCACAGCATCCCGGGCTAGAACCAAATCAGCTGTAAATGACTGTATCATGGCAGTCTCGTGACCTTTTCCACGGAATCTGTGGATAACCCTGTTGAAAATCCCGGGGCAACGGTTGCCATCCCTTGATAACTGCGCCAATCTACAGATTGATCATTTTTTAACCAGTTATTTTTTCCTTTATTTTCATGGTCTTATATATTTTTCCCTTACCTGTCGACAAATACTAAACAAAATGTTACCGAGTCACCGTTCTGCAATGATGTGCATAAATCACTTGAAATTCTTCATTTTGGCCGCCCCTGCCAAAGGCACTGGGAATAACGTTATACTGACACCTGTCTTCTGATCTGGAGTGCTTCAATGCAAGAGCCGACTTCCCCCGCCCAACAGCACCGGGACAATCTCGCGGGCGAAATGAAGGCGGCCTCGCGCGTGACCATTATCGGGATGATTCTCGATGCAGTGCTCGGAATCATAAAAGTCATTGGCGGTGCTCTTTTTCATTCCCAGGCCCTCCTGGTTGACGGCATTCACTCCTTCACGGATGTCGCCTCGGATCTTGTTGTTCTTGGGGTAATGAAGGTATCCCGCCAGGAACCGGATGACGATCATCCCTATGGCCATCAACGAATCGAAACCTTCGGCACCCTGGTTCTCGGTAGCATTCTGATCGCCGTTGGCGCAGCCCTGGCCTGGGAAAATACCCTGCGCCTGCTCGAGGGCGGCGTAGATACCGTGCCGGGCTGGCCGGTTCTGGTGGCAGCTGCAGCGTCCGTTGCGGGTAAGGAATGGATTTTCCGATACACTCGCCATGTCGGCCAGAAGATTCGCTCAGACCTGATTATCGCCAACGCCTGGCACAGCAGAACCGACGCGTTTTCCTCTGTTGTCGTTCTGGTTTCCACCGCCGGTGCCATGCTAGGCATGGTTTGGCTGGATGTGTTTGCGGCAGTGGTGATCGCCGGAATCATTATCCACATCGGCTGGAAGTTCACCTGGGACAGCGTGAAAGAGCTTGTTGACACCGGTCTTTCGCATGAGGATACGGAGATGCTCAAGAGCATCGCCCGGGACACAGACGGGGTACGTAACGTCCACGAACTCCGTAGCCGCCGAATGGGCCACGATATTTTGCTGGATATTCACCTGGTGGTTCGACCGGAAATCAGCGTCTCAGAGGGACACCAGATCGGTATGCAGGTAGTCTCGGGCATGCGGGATGCCCTGGACAACATTCGGGATATCAATTTCCACATCGACGCCGAAAACGACGAAGACCAGCCCCTGACCTCTGAGCGTCTACCCTCCCGTGGCGACATCCGGGCCATCCTGGCTCAGCACATTGGTGAGCTCCCTCACCACAGTCGTTTGCGGCTTCACTACCTGAAGAACAAGGTGCACCTGGAATTGTTCCTGGACGAGCACGAAGAAAGGACTGCCTTCTCCTCTGCGAACATCAAGGAACAGCTCCGGGATTACCCCTGGTTTGGCAGTGTCAGGGTGTGGGTGGCCGGCCCCTGAGGGAGCAGGCTATACCCTTCACCGACGGCGGTTCTCTTCCATCCTTGAAAGAAACTCCTGCATGATCAGGGTATAGAGTTCGCCACCGAGAAAGCGATCCTCCACACCGGCATCAATGCTCGGATTGTCGTTGACTTCAATCACCGCAACCCGGTTGCCGGACTGCTTGATATCCACTCCATAAAGCCCGTTACCAATAAGCTTGGTGGCATTCAGCGCCGCCTGGATTACGTTTCTCGGCACCTCGTAGGTGGGCATGGTCTCAAAGCCACCGCTTTCACTCTCGGATTCACCGTGCTGATAGATCTGCCAGTGGCCTTTCACCATCATGTACTTGCAGGCGTAGATAGCCCGACCACCCAGCACACCAATGCGCCAGTCATAATCGGTGTACAGATATTCCTGAGCCAGCACCAGGGCCGACTGTTTGAACAAATCTCTGAGGCCGGCACGGAGAGTCTTCTCGTCCTCTGCCTTGGTTACGCCCCGGGAAAACGCGCCATCCGGAATCTTGATGACCACCGGGAAGCCCAGCTCACTGATGACCTGCTCGACCGCATTCTTCTGGTCTTTTGACAGGATCAGCGTCTTGGGTGTGGGAACCTTGTTGTTCTTGAGAAGATCCGCAAGGAACACCTTGTTGGTGCATTTCAGGATCGATACCGGGTCATCAATAACCACCATGCCCTCAGCGGCGGCCTTGCGGGCAAAGCGGTAGGTATGGTGATCAATGGCGGTGGTTTCCCGGATGAACAGGCCATCGTATTCCGGCAGGCGCATATAATCCCGCCGGGTAATCTGCTCAACATTGATACCCAGCTTGCGACCAGCCTTCTCGAACCGCTTCAGGGCGACCTTGTCACTCGGAGGCATTTCCTCATCGGGATTGACCAGCACCGCCAGATCATAGCGGTAACGGCGGCGGGTTCTGGGCTTACGCCACACCATGCTACTGAAACGATCCAGGGCGGCAGCAAACACATCCTGTTCATGCTCGCCGAGATCCGCCGGAGCGGCCGGCTTCATGGACTCGATCTGCCACTGCTTGCGGCGCTTGAAGACAATCTCAAGAATCGGGCACGGGAAACGCTCGAACAGCGCCCGGGCGACGGGTTTGAGATCCGGATGCTCAGCCTGGCCAAAGTAAGTCCGAATCCGGACTTCGTGGGTGGCTGCTCGCTCATCACTGGCGGGATCAATTGCCGAGCCAGCCGCTTCCAGCCAGTTGATGACGCTTTCATCAAGCTCTTCCAGCTCAAGTGAAAACAGCCCTTTTCGGCCGAGGTCGTTAAGAGTCATTACCGAAGGCACCACATGGTGGCCACGGGCTTCCGCCAGGAGTGAGCAGTAATAGCCCTTGCTAAGATAGCGGGCGCTCTGACACAGGTTGATGACCCTTACCCGGCTGGCAGGCGGAGCTGAGAACTGGAGGTACTGATCAAACGTCAGCACATCCTCACTGGGGTAATAGGGCGCCCAGTCTTTGGCACGGTCCACTACGATAAGCAATCGGGACATTAAGGGCATTCCTCCCTGAAAGGTCTTGCCTGTGGTAATTGAGGCCACAATACGCCGGTCACGATCCCTGCACAATCGGCGAATAATGCGTGCTTTTACGCATCCTTGCGGTCTTTGCGTTCCACCTACTCTCACCCATAATAGCCGAATACGGGAAGCCCACCAGCATGCCCTCCAAGTCTTCTCAAGGCCGCACCTTAATGCCTGATTTCCAGCTCCGACAAGCCACCAGCAAGGACCTCGACGCTCTGGTTGCGCTTGAAAACCGGTGTTTCACCGAGGACCGTCTGTCCCGGCGCAGCTTTCGCCGTTTTCTGGAAATGCCCAGGGACCGGTTGATTGTGGCTGAGGCCAATGGCGAATTGGTGGGTTATTGCCTGGTTCTGATGAGCGCGGCTACCCGGCTGGCCCGCATTTACTCCATTGCTGTTTCGCCAACGGTGCGCGGCCAGGGCGTGGGTGAAAAGCTGGTCCGAGAGGCAGAATCAGAAGCTGCGGAAGCGGGCCGAATCGTCATGAGACTGGAAGTACGTGAGGATAACCGGGGCGCCATCAGCCTTTACAAACGCCTGGGGTATCGACAGTTCGGAACCTACCGGGACTACTACGAAGACCACGGCACTGCCCTGCGTTTTGAGCGGCGAATCCTGTTCTACGAGCCGTCCCGGGAATTCCCCGCGGTGCCCTATTACCCGCAGACCACGGATTTTTCCTGCGGCCCCGCCGCCCTGATCATGGCCATGGCCGCCCTGGATGAACAGCAACCGCTGACAACGCTGGAAGAACTGAGATTATGGCGGGAGGCGACCACAATTTTCATGCTCGCCGGCCACGGCGGCTGCGGCCCCCATGGACTGGCACTCGCCGCCTGGAACCGGGGCTTTGAAGCCAGTGCGTGGATCAGCATGGAAGGTGCCCTGTTCAAGGACACCGTCAGAAGCGAGGACAAAAAGCGGGTCCTGGAACTGGTCCATGAGGGCTTTCTGCATGACATCGGCCAGACCGGCATCCAGTTGCACCATGACCCGCTGACTCTGGAAGCCATGGCAGAGGCCCTACACGAGGGCCGGGTTCCGGTGATCCTTATCAGCACCTGGCAACTGAACCGAAGCCGCGTTCCCCACTGGGTAACCGTGTGCGCGATTGATGACCAGTTCGTATACCTGCACGATCCGGAGATAGACGTGGAAATGGGCGAGACCGTCGCCGACAAGCAATACCTGCCAGTCGACAAACGGGTATTCAGCCAGATTTCCCGCTATGGCAGGAACCAGCCATTGCAGGCCGCAGTCATCGTTGGCCCGAAACGGCCGGCCTGATTACCCCGTCCGCAAGGCCGCCTCTTTCAACTCGGCGATATCGTCCCGCAGACGAGCGGCCGTTTCGAAATCCAGCTCGGACGCGGCCTTGTACATTTCATCCTCCAGTCGCGAAACTTCTTTGAGCACTTCCTCCGGAGACCGGTTGCCGGCTTTGGCCCGATACTGTTCTGCCTCTTCCGCCGCTTTCTGTCCCGGACGCTCCGCCTTACGGCGGCCGCGACCGCCGCCACCGGCACCTTCCATAATGTCGGCAATCTTCTTGTTCAGCCCCTGGGGAGTAATACCCTGCTCGAGGTTATGGGCCTCCTGCTTGGCCCGGCGACGTTCCGTTTCATCAATGGCCCGCTGCATAGAGCCGGTAATTCGATCGCCGTAGAGTATGGCCTTACCGTGAACATTCCGCGCGGCGCGACCCATGGTCTGGATCAGTGAGCGCTCGGACCGCAGGAAACCTTCCTTGTCAGCATCGAGGATAGCCACCAGCGAAACCTCGGGCATGTCCAGACCTTCCCGCAACAGGTTGATGCCCACCAGTACATCGAACTCACCCCGCCGGAGGTCCCGTATGATCTCGACCCGTTCCACGGTATCAATGTCCGAGTGCAGATAGCGAACCTTGATGTCGTGCTCCATCAGGAAGTCGGTGAGATCCTCCGCCATACGCTTGGTCAGCGTTGTCACAAGAACCCGTTCCTTCGCTTTCACCCGGGTGTGGATCTCTGAAAGCAGGTCGTCCACTTGCGTGGAGGCCGGACGCACTTCGATTTCCGGGTCCAGCAGGCCGGTGGGTCGCACCACCTGTTCCACCACCTGCCCAGCATGCTCGGCCTCGTAGTTGGCCGGCGTTGCCGATACGAAGATCATCTGGGGCGCAATCCGCTCCCATTCTTCAAACTTCATGGGCCGGTTATCCAGTGCCGATGGGAGGCGAAAGCCATATTCCACCAGCGTTTCCTTACGGGAACGGTCGCCCTTATACATGGCACCGATCTGAGGAATGGTCACGTGGGACTCATCCACCACCAACAACGCGTTGGGTGGCAGGTAATCAAACAGGGTCGGTGGTGCCTCACCGGGGCGGCGACCGGAGAGATAGCGCGAGTAGTTCTCGATGCCGTTGCAATAGCCCAGCTCCAGCATCATCTCAATGTCGTACCGGGTTCGCTCTTCCAGGCGCTGGGCTTCCACGAGGCGGTTGTTGTCTCGCAACTGCTGCAGTCGCTCGTCCAACTCAACTTTGATGTGCTCAACCGCATCCAGCACCGTCTGCCGGGGCGTGACATAGTGGGATTTCGGGTAAATGGTAACCCGAGGTACACGGCGGAGAACCTCACCGGTCAAAGGGTCGAAATAGCTGAGATTTTCCACCTCGTCATCGAACAGTTCGATGCGGATGGCCTCTTTCTCGGATTCCGCCGGAAATACATCAATCACATCGCCCCTCACCCGGTAATTGGCCCGGTGAAACTCAACATCATTCCGGGTGTACTGAAGCTCGGCCAGGCGGCGGAGAATAAACCGCTGGTCAATCTGATCGCCCCGGTCCAGGTGCAGCATCATCTTCAGATACGACTGGGGATCGCCCAGGCCGTAGATGGACGAAACCGTCGCCACGATGATGGCGTCTGGTCTCTCCAGCAAAGCCTTGGTGGCGGACAGACGCATCTGCTCGATGTGCTCATTGATAGAGGCGTCTTTTTCGATAAACGTGTCCGACGAGGGCACGTAAGCTTCTGGCTGGTAGTAGTCGTAGTAGGAAACGAAATACTCCACCGCATTGTCGGGAAAGAACTCCTTGAACTCACCATAAAGCTGAGCCGCCAGGGTCTTGTTATGGGCCATGATGATCGTTGGCCGCTGGATTTGCTGGATGACATTGGCGATGGTGAAGGTTTTGCCGGAACCGGTTACCCCCAGCAACGTCTGATGTGCCAGACCGGAGTGGATACCATCCACCAGTCCCTCGATTGCCTTGGGCTGATCGCCCGCTGGCTGGAACGGTGAATCAACCTGGAACACACCTTCTCTGGCGGAAACGTTTGCCTGATTACTGGCCATAACTGGCGGAAACCTCCGGTAAAACCGATGCAGGGCTGAAACAGCCCCTGCCATTAGAGAAATTTAGCGATACACTCGCTTCATGATACCATCAGTGCGATCGACGGCTGGGCGAAAATCAGCCAGCAGCTCTGGCACCCGGCGGTCGCAGCCCTATCAGACGCAGCTTTAAGGAGCGCAAGTTTGGACCTTCAACTTTCCAGCCGAGTACAGGCTATCAAGCCCTCTCCCACCCTCGCAGTCACCAACAAGGCCGCGGAACTCCGCGCAGCAGGCCAGGACATTATCGGCCTGGGTGCCGGCGAGCCGGACTTCGACACACCTGATCACATCAAACAGGCAGCCATTGAAGCCATCAATAACGGCCAGACAAAATACACTGCCGTGGATGGTACGCCAGCCCTGAAAAAAGCGATTATTGCGAAGTTCAAACGGGACAACGGCCTGGATTACGAAGCCAACCAGATACTGGTAAGCAGTGGTGGCAAACAGAGCTTTTTCAACCTCGCACTTGCCACACTGAACCCGGGTGACGAAGCCATTATCCCGGCACCCTACTGGGTTTCCTACCCGGACATGGTGCTGGTAGCCGAGGGCAAACCAGTCATTATCGAAACCGGCGCCGAGACCCGCTTCAAGATCACGCCGGAACAACTGGAAAACGCCATCACCGAGCGTACCCGCCTGTTCGTGATCAACAGCCCCTCGAACCCGAGCGGCATGGCCTACACCCTGGAAGAGCTGCAGGCCATCGGCGAGGTGCTGAAGAAGCACCCGAATATCATGATCGCCACTGATGACATGTACGAACCGATCCTGTGGACCGGCAAGCCGTTCTGCAACATCCTAAATGCGACGCCTGAGCTGTATGACCGCACCTTCGTACTGAATGGCGTGTCCAAAGCCTATTCCATGACTGGCTGGCGTATCGGCTACGCGGCGGGCCCGGCGAAAATCATCGGCGCCATGAAGAAGATCCAGTCCCAGAGCACCTCCAACCCGGCCTCTATCTCCCAGGCAGCAGCACAAGCTGCGCTTGATGGCGATCAGGCCTGCGTGGGCGAGATGGTCAAGGCCTTCAAGGAACGCCACGACTGGCTGGTAGAGGCCTTGAACAAACTACCGGGCGTTGAGTGCCTGAACGGCGACGGTACCTTCTATGTGTTCCCCAGCTTCCAGGGCGCCATTGATGCGGATTCCAGCGTCAGCACCGACGTTGAATTCGCCGAGAAACTGCTGACCGACGCCGGCGTGGCACTGGTCCCGGGCTCCGCCTTCGGCTGCCCTGGCCACATGCGCCTGAGCTTCGCAACCAGCATGGAAAACCTGGAAAAGGCTGTCGAACGTCTTCAGAAAGCGCTTGGCTAAAAAGTTCTGGCCAGGGGTTGACGGGGCGGTATTGCCAACTTAATATACGCGCCTCGTCACACGACGACGTTCCCCGATAGCTCAGTTGGTAGAGCAACGGACTGTTAATCCGTTTGTCGCTGGTTCGAGCCCAGCTCGGGGAGCCACTATTCTGAAAGCCCGCTAATTCTTTGAGTTAGCGGGTTTTTTATTGCCCCGCTTTTGACTCTGTCTTTTGTTGTTTTGATCTAGTCCTGCCCTAGCCTGGTCGATGGCGGGACTGGCGTGGCTGTCATGGCTTTCCAAAACACGCTACAAGCACGTCCGTGTGCGCTTGAATCGGGCCATCCCTGGCCCTCTACAGTTTTGGAAAGCCATGACAGCCACACCGTTCTGACCGTGAAGTTATCTGAAAAGCAAACAACAAACCTTGTGGAAACGGGTAACCAGTAGGTCGGATTAGCGCAGCGTAATCCGACAAATACGTTGACTGCCTATTTAGCAGCCTCCCTCGTCGGATTACGCTGCGCTAATCCGACCTACTCTTAGTTGCGGCCAGATATTTCTGAGAAGTCCGAAGAGGTGGTGTGGGGCCTCCCTCCCAAAAATGTCTGTGGCCAAGGATGGCCACAGCCAAGCGCACATGGATGTGCTCGTAGCGGTTTTTGGGAGGGAGGCCCCACACCACCAGACTCCAAACCATGCAGGCTAGGAGCCCAACTCAGACAGGAACCGAGAAACTAGACGCCAATAACCTCAGAGTGAATAGCCTCAAGGGCAGCCAGCGGGTCAGACGCCTGAGTAATCGGACGGCCGATCACGAGGTAATCGGAACCGGCTTTGAGGGCATCTGTGGGCGTCATGATGCGCTGCTGATCTCCTTTGTCAGCGGTCAGCGGTCGAATCCCCGGGGTAATCAACTTGAAGTCGGCGCCCTGCTCGGCTTTGAGCTTTGGTGCTTCCTGCGCAGAGCAGACGACGCCGTCGAGGCCGCAGTTTTTGGCGAGGGTTGCCAGGCGGGATACCTGGGCCTCCGGGGAATCGGTGATGCCGATGCCAGCCAGGTCGTCGGCGTTCATGCTGGTGAGGACGGTGACGGCGATCAGCAGCGGGCGGTTCGCGCCGAAAGCTTCAAGACGTTCCCGGCAGGCGGTCATCATTTTCTCACCGCCAGAGGCATGGACGTTCACCATCCAGACACCTAGGTCGGCTGCGGCTGCTACTGCTGCCGATGTGGTGTTCGGGATGTCGTGGAATTTCAGATCCAGGAACACGTCGAAGCCACGCTTCTGTAGCCCCTCGACCAATTGCGGGCCAGAGCGGGTGAACAGCTCCTTGCCCACTTTCAGGCGGCATTTGGCCGGATCCAGTTTGTCGACCAGCTCAAGGGCCGGATTCTGGGAGGGGAAATCGAGGGCGACGATGATCTTGGGATCGTTGGCGGTTTGCACGTTCAGTTGTCCTGCGGAGATTCGGTAAAGGTTTATTCGGCTTCAACACCCTGGATCGGGCGTACGGTTTCCCATTGCTTGCAGCTTGGGCAAAGCCAGTGCAGCTGACGACCAGAGAAACCACAGCTGACACAGCGGTAGACGGGACGATTGGCAAGAATCAGGTGGCCGATACGGCTCACCAGCCTGCCCTCATCGGTGGTCATGCCCTTTTCATAGCCGGCCATTTCCACCAGCCTGAGCAAGCCACGGACACTCGGCCGGGTTTCCAGTTCCTGCCTGAGTAAATCGATGGCTGCCGGTCGCCCCGAAGCGCGCTCTACGGACTCTACGAGGGCAAGCAGCAGACTGGTGCTCGGGTAGCTTTCGTACAGCTTGCGCAGCTTTTTCGCAAGCCTGCCGATGTCGCCGTGCTCGTGCTCAAGCTTCATCAAACGGTCGATCGCTTCCGGCCCAAACTCCGGATTCTGATCAAACACTTTCAGGCACTGGTTGCCAGCTTCCCGATAACTGCCCTGCCGAACCAGCAGCTTCATCAGAATAAGATTGGCCCGAACGCATGAGCGATCATAGTCGAGCGCTTCCTTGGCCAGCTTCTGGGCAGCCCACCGGTCGTCCTGTTTCAGGGACTCCTCAGAAAGCTCACAGGTCAGATAGGCCAGGACCTTGAACATGGCCGGGTCGGCGTCGCCCCGGGTCAGAGTCCGTGCAACCTCGGCAGCTTTGGCCCACTCCTTCTCTTGCTGATAGAGGTCGATCAGCTGCTGGGAGGAGTGCCGCCCGTATTCCTTGTCGCCCATCAACTGGTGCAGCAGCGCCTCGGCACGGTCTAGCAGGCCGGCATTGAGATAATCCCGGGCAAGCTCAAGGGTTACCTGTGGTGAGAAACGCGGAGGCAGTTCGGGCCTGGCCAACAGATTCTGGTGGATCAAGATGGCGCGGTCTGTTTCACCCTTGTTGCGGAAATGACTACCAATGGAAAGGTGCAGACTGACCGTGTCCTTGTTTACCGCGAGGGACTGGACGAAATTTTCAACAGCCTGATCAGAGTAGTTAGTGAAAAGGAACTGGAGACGATCCTTCACTGACTCCTCATCGGAAATCGTCTTTCCGGATCGGCTGTCATTGCTCCCCAGCCGGCCCACAAGCCAGCCAACGGCGACTGCAACTGTCAACAGCAGCCACTGAAGTACGATATCCATTAAAGAGTCCGGTCGTTCTGGGCCCTGGATTTCTCCAATGCCTGCTCGGCACGATCAAGTCGTTTCTGAAGGGTTCTGCGGGACACCGAGGTACGAACGGTGGCCAGCATGGTCATCAACACGCCAACGAGGGCACCGACAACGAATGCCATGATAATCCAGACGGCAACACCATGAGGTTGGGTTTCAAACAGCAGGAAGTTGAGGGAGACTGCCATTTGATTGTTGAGCGAGAATACCAGTGCCAGCAGAACCAGGACCAAAACCAACAGAATAATAAGGATCTTCTGCAATCCTGCCATAGCGATAGCACTCCCAAAGGGCTTGAAAGCCCGAATTATACGCGTTCCCTGAGCAGCTGTTAAAAGCCTTTCTTCAAGCTGTCGTTGACCTGCTCTCTCAATTCCTTGCCGGGCTTGAAGTGCGGCACATACTTGGCTGGTAGCTGAACGGCTTCACCGGTTTTCGGATTGCGCCCGGTGCGCGCGGCCCGGTGGTGAAGGGAAAAACTGCCAAATCCCCGAATTTCAATTCTCTGACCATCGGCAAGCGACTGGGACATGTGCTCAATGATGGTTTTTACAGCCAGTTCGACATCTTTAACGGAGAGCTGAGTCTGCTTGGAAGCAATCAGCTCGACCAGTTCGGACTTCGTCATGAGGCGTTTCCCTCTTTCGTTTTTATTCGGCCGTCGGTTACCGGATTCCCATGACTACCTAGTTTAGCCAAACCAGAAAAAAACACAAAAAAAACGGGCTCTTAGAGCCCGTTTTTTTCGTACCAACCGGAAATTCAGTCCTTGTTGGCGTTTTGCTGCTGCATCTGCTCCTTGATGAGATCACCGATGGTGGTCGCACCAGAAGAAGTTTCCGCAGTCTTGGTCCGCACGTTTTCCAGCGCCTGCTTGTCGTCCTCAACGTCTTTGGACTTCACAGACAGGTTGATGATGCGGTTCTTGCGGTCGATGCTGATGATCTTCGCTTCAACTTCTTCGCCTTCCTTCAGCGCGTTGCGGGCGTCTTCAACACGGTCACGGCTGATTTCAGAGGCTTTCAATACCGCTTCAACTTCGTCGTTCAGGGCAATGGTAGCTGCCTTGGCATCAACTGCAGACACGGTGCCCTTAACAATGGAGCCCTTGTCGTTCAGCTGTACAAACTCGGCGAACGGATCGCTCTCGAGCTGCTTGATACCCAGGGAGATACGCTCACGCTCCGGATCAACAGACAGGATAACGGTTTCAACTTCGTCACCCTTCTTGTATTCACGAACCGCTTCTTCGCCAGTCTCGTTCCAGCTGATATCAGACAGGTGAACCAGACCGTCGATGCCGCCATCCAGACCGATGAAGATACCGAAGTCAGTGATTGACTTGATCTTACCGGAGATGCGGTCACCCTTGTTAAAGTTGCTGGAGAAATCTTCCCACGGGTTGGATACACACTGCTTGATACCCAGGGAGATACGACGACGCTCTTCGTCGATATCCAGAATCATCACGCCCACTTCGTCGCCTACCTGGACAACCTTGGACGGATGGATGTTCTTGTTGGTCCAATCCATTTCAGATACGTGAACCAGACCTTCAACACCTTCTTCCAGCTCAGCAAAGCAGCCGTAGTCAGTCAGGTTGGTAACGCGCGCAGTAACCTTGCTGCCTTCCGGGTAACGACCCTTGATATCAACCCAGGGATCTTCGCCCAGCTGCTTCAGGCCGAGGGAAACACGGTTGCGCTCACGGTCGAACTTCAGAACCTTAACGCTTATTTCGTCGCCAACATTAACGATTTCGCTCGGATGCTTGATGCGCTTCCAGGCCATATCGGTAATGTGCAACAGGCCGTCAACACCACCCAGATCTACGAACGCGCCGTAGTCGGTCAGGTTCTTGACGATACCTTTGATTTCCATACCCTCGGTCAGGGTTTCCAGCAGAGCTTCACGCTCAGCACTGTTTTCAGCTTCCAGAACGGCGCGGCGGGAAACAACCACGTTGTTACGCTTCTGGTCGAGCTTGATAACCTTGAATTCGAGTTCTTTGTTCTCCAGGTGCGCGGTGTCGCGAACCGGACGAACGTCTACCAGCGAGCCAGGCAGGAAGGCACGGATACCGGCCAGATCGACGGTGAAACCACCCTTGACCTTACCGTTGATGATACCTTTAACCACTTCCTCAGCTTCGAAGGACTTCTCGAGCACCTTCCAGGCTTCTGCACGCTTGGCCTTCTCACGGGACAGACGGGTCTCACCGAAGCCGTCTTCAACAGCGTCGAGAGCTACATCGACAACGTCGCCGATAGCAATTTCCAACTCGCCTTTTTCGTTAAGGAACTGGGAGGCGGGGATAACGCCTTCGGACTTCAGTCCGGCGTTAACGGTGACCCAGTCGTTATCGACGTCTACAACGGTTCCCTGGACGATGGAACCCGGTTGCATGTCAATTTCTTTTAGGCTTTCTTCAAAAAGATCCGCAAAGCTCTCGCTCATTATGAGTCCTATATGATCAACGCAAGTGTACTCCGTGCCACCAGCAACACGGTCTGTTAACAAGTTCCGGATTAAGCCTGTGGCTGGCAGATAGCGCTACATCCGGCATTTCAACGACAAAAAGGTGTAGTCAGGCCTGGCCTGCTGCGGCCATACACCTGTCCAACACCTCTTCTATACTCAACCCCGTAGAATCAATGACTTGCGCATCATCTGCGGGCTTGAGAGGGGCTGCGGAACGGTTCATATCCCGTTCATCACGAACCCGTATCTCCTCTAAAAGGGCGTCAATATTAACATCGACACCCGCGTCCTTCAACTGGCTATAGCGCCGCTGGGCCCTCTCCTCGGCGCTTGCCGTAAGGAAGATTTTCACCGGCGCATCCGGAAACACCACCGTCCCCATGTCACGACCATCGGCCACCAGGCCCGGCGCCTGCCGGAAGTCGCGCTGGCGCTGCAAAAGTGCGTCCCGGACCGGCTGCATCACAGCCACCTTTGAAGCATTGTCGCCAGCCGATTCCGTACGTATATCTGCGGTCACGTCCTGCCCTGCCAAAATGACTTTAACCGGTTCACCTGCCGGAGTGGGCTCAAACGCCACGTCCAGTCCGGCAGCGACGCTCACCAGGCCGGCCTCATCGTCCAGAGACACGCCCTGACGAACTGCGGCCAAGGCCGTCAGCCGATACAAGGCACCACTGTCAAGCAGGTGCCAACCCAATTTACGGGCCAGCATCTGGGTAATTGTGCCTTTGCCGGAACCCCCGGGACCGTCCACGGTAATCACCGGCGCACTGCTATCTGACATCATTCAGCCCCCTCGGCTGAGATATTGATTCCCGTACCTTGCGCAAGTTCCACGAATCCCGGGAAAGATGTCGCCACGTTCGCACAATCGGTGACCGTGATCTCTCCCTCGGCGCGGAGCGATGCCACCGCGAAAGACATGGCAATCCGGTGGTCTCCATGGCTGTTCACGGTGCCGCCACCGATGGTCTGGCCGCCATCAATAATGATGCCGTCTGGCGTTACCGTGGTTTCCACACCCAGAGCGGCGAGGCCGTCAGCCATTACCTGGATTCGGTCGCTTTCCTTGACCCGAAGCTCTTCTGCGCCTCGCAGAACCGTTCGGCCTTTGGCACAGGCCGCGGCGATGAACAGCACCGGGAATTCGTCAATGGCCAGGGGCACCTGATCCTCAGGAATATCGATACCTTGCAACTCTGCCGAGCGGACCCGCAGGTCAGCGACCGGCTCGCCGCCGATTTCGCGCTCGTCCAGAATCTCAATGCTGGCGCCCATCTGGTTCAGGATGTTGATCACACCGACCCGGGTCGGGTTCATCCCCACATGCCGCAGGACCAGATCGGATCCGGGAGCAATACTCGCGGCTACCAGAAAAAACGCGGACGACGAGATATCGGCAGGCACATCAATATTGGTCGCCGTCAGTTTGCCGCCACCACTGACACTTGCGGTCGCGCCGTCCCGGTGAACGTGATAGCCAAAGCCCGCCAGCATGCGCTCGGTGTGATCGCGGGTGGGAGCCGGCTCGGTCACCGACGTACTGCCTTCCGCATAAAGACCAGCCAGCAGGAGGCACGATTTCACCTGGGCGCTGGCCACCGGCATTTCATAATGAATACCGGAAAGTTTCTGGCCGCCACGGATCTTCAGTGGCGGGCGGCCACCCTCCGCGGTATCAATCACGGCACCCATGGCCCTGAGCGGATCGGCAACCCGCCCCATCGGGCGACCGGAGAGACTCGCATCGCCGGTCAGCTCGGAATCAAAGGGCTGGGCGGCCAGCAACCCCGCAAACAACCGCATGGCGGTTCCCGAGTTACCCAGATACAGAGGCCCCCGGGGGGCCTGAAGCCCGTGCATGCCAACGCCATGGATGCGAACAAAGCCGTCGTCCGGGCCTTCGATGGTCACGCCCATATCCCGGAACGCCTGGAGCGTGGCCAGGCTGTCCTCACCTTCCAGAAATCCCTTCACTTCGGTTACGCCGTCCGCCAGCGCACCCAGCATTATTGAACGGTGTGACATCGACTTGTCACCGGGCACCCGGATATCACCGGCAATCGCCCCACCGGGCTTAAGACGGAACGTTACCTGCTTTTCACTGTTGTTTGTCACGTAAGCCTGTCCTGAGAGCATCTTCGAAAAATGTTCACGCGCCGCCTTGGCGCGACTGAAAACCCGTAACAACGTGGCACTGTCCTGGTTGGCGATGGCAGTACGCAGTTGTTCGAGATCGTGGGTGAAGTGGTCAATCACGCGCAGAACCGCATCGCGGTTCGACAGAAAGATATCGTGCCACATCACCGGATCGCTGGCCGCAATCCGGGTAAAGTCCCTGAAGCCACCGGCAGCATAGCGAAAGATATCCATGTTCTCATCTTCACCCGCCAAGGTATCCACCAGGGAGAACGCAATCAGGTGCGGCAGGTGGCTTGTGGCCGCCAGCACCTCATCGTGATACGCCACCGACATGGTCAGCACCGTGGCACCACAGCCCTCCCACAGCGCTTTAAGCCGGGCAAGGTGTGGCTGACTGACGTCGTCAGGCGGCGTAAGAATGACCTTGTGGTTGGCAAACAGCTCGGGATTGGCCGCCCGAATGCCGCTCTTTTCAGAGCCAGCAATGGGATGGCCGGGAATAACCCGGGGCGACAAGCCGCCGAACACGGCCTCAACATCGGTTACGAAGCTGGATTTAGTGCTACCAACGTCGGTCAATATCGCGTCCGGTTCCAGTGCCGGGCGAACCTGCTCAAGCACCTTGCGAGTAGCCCGTACAGGAACGGCCAGCACAACCAGGTCTGCCCCCCGGACAGCATCGGCGATCGAAGCAGCCGACTGATCGATTACACCCAGCTCTTTGCCGAGTTGCAGCTCTTCATCGCGCTGATCTGTACCAACAACTGTGCCCGCCAGCCCGTTGCGCCGGATCGCGCAGGCCAGGGAGCCGCCAATCAGCCCCAGGCCAATCACCGCTACCCTTTTAAACAGAGGCTCGGAAGACGCCATATCAGTCGCTGAGCCCCGATGCGGTAAGGGCCTGGGCCAAAGCCTCGATAAAGCGCTCGTTTTCTTCCGGAAGCCCGACAGACACCCTGAGATGCCGTGGCATGCCGTAGCCCGCGATCGGCCGGACAATTACACCGTGTGCGAGCAGAGCCTGGTATACGCCCATGGCCTGCTCCCCCACTTCCACGGCAACGAAGTTCCCGGCTGACGGAATGTAGCTGAGCCCCATCCGGTCGAATGCCTCCTGCAACTGACGCAGACCGGCTGTGTTCACGTCACGGGAACGCTGGAGATAGTCTTCATCCTCAAGCACAGCCGTGGCCGCAGACAGGGCAACCGTATCGACGTTAAACGGCTGGCGCACCCGGTTCAGAATATCCGCAATGGCCGGTGAGGAGATGCTGTACCCGACCCGCAAAGCCGCCAGCCCCCAGGCCTTGGAAAACGTGCGGCAAACGATGAGGTTCGGGAAGCGGGCCAGAAGCTCAACACCGTCCGGGTATTGCTCGCCGGTCAGGTATTCGCAGTAGGCCTCATCCAGAACTACAAGCACCTTCTCCGGAATCTTGTTCAGGAACGCCTCAATGGCATCCGCCGTGTGAACCGTGCCCGTGGGGTTGTTCGGGTTGGCGACAAACACCAGGCGAGTGCGATCGGTAACCGCCGCAGCCATGGCATCGAGATCGTGCCCCCACTCCCGGGCTGGCACAGACACGCCCCTGGCGCCGATAGCCTGGGTCACCAGAGGATAAACGGCGAATGCGTACTGGGAGAAAACGACTTCGGAATCTGTATCAGCGAAACAACGGGTAATCACTTCCAGTACATCATTGGAGCCGTTACCCAGGGTAATCTGATCCATTCCAACGTTCAGACGCTTCGACAACGCCTGTTTCAGATTGAATCCGTTGCCATCGGGATACAGACAAAGCTCGGAGAGAGCCTGCCGCGCAGCCGACAGAGCCTTTTCGCTGGGCCCCAGCGGGTTTTCATTGCTCGCCAGCTTGATGATCTCTGCCGGATTGAGGCCAAGCTCACGGGCCAGCTCTTCAATCGGCTTGCCCGGCTGATAGGGTGAGAGCGCCTGTACGCCGCGAACCGCCAGACTCTGGTAATCAATGGCCATAAATCGTCCTCGACACTCTTTTCTCAGAAACGCAGGTGCAGATACTCAAAGCACGCCAATCGGGTAGGAACCCAGGCGCTTGAGTTCGACGGCCTCTTCGTCCACTTCCGCCAGCACCCTCCGAACCTGTTCGTCCTCCATATGCCCCTCAAAATCGATGTAGAACACATAGGCCCAGGTACCGCTGGGCGACGGCCGCGTTTCGATTCTGGTCAGGCTGAGACCGTGACGATGGAACGGCTCGAGAAGCTGATAAAGAGCCCCTGGCTTGTTGCGCATGGACACCAGAATGGATGACTTGTCGTGACCGCTGGCCGGCACTTCCTCCCGGCCAATGATCAGGAATCGGGTGGTATTGTCCGGGCGATCCTCAATGCTGTTCGCCAGCTTCTCCAGGCCATAGAGCTCGGCCGCCATGTCACCGGCAATGGCTGCGGTACCCGGCTCTTCGGCGGCGCGTCGGGCAGCTTCCGCATTGCTGGAAACGGTGACCCGCTCGATGCCGTAGCGGTGGGTATCCAGCCATTGCCGGCATTGGGCAAACGATTGCTGATGGGAATAAATCCGGGTAATTTCCTGGTCGCCGTGCTTCGGAGACACCAGGAGGTGATGATGAATCCGCAGCTGAACCTCGCCACAGATCTTGAGCGGCGAGGACATGAACATATCGAGGGTGTGGTTGATCATTCCCTCGGTAGAGTTTTCCACCGGTACCACGCCGTAATGGGCTGCGCCGGATTCGACCTCCCGGAACACCGCATCGATAGCCGGTAGCGGCACACTGACCACCGAGTGGCCAAAATGCTTGAGCGCTGCCGCCTGGGTAAAGGTGCCAATCGGTCCCAGGAAGGCAATGTGCATGGGCTTTTCAAGCGCCAGGCAGGCCGACATGATTTCCCGGAACAGACGGGCCATTTCTTCACCGGACAGCGGCCCAGGATTCTGCTCCTTGATGCGCCGAAGTACTTGCGCTTCCCGCTCAGGGCGATAGAAGAAGACGTCCTGCCCCGGATTGGCGGTCATTTTGACGTGGGCCACTTCCTGGGCACAGGCGGCCCTGGCACTGATCAGCTCCATGATCTTCTGATCAATCTGATCGATCTCGTCCCGCAGCTCTCCGAGCCGAACCTGCTCGTCACTCATGATCAGCCACGCTCCTTCGCAAATTCGGTCATGTAGTCAATCAGCGCATCAACCCCCGACTCGGGCATCGCGTTGTAGATGCTTGCACGCATTCCGCCAACCGAGCGGTGGCCGGCGAGGTTCAGCAGGCCACGGGCATTGGCACCTTTCAGGAATTCGCCATTCAGGGCGTCATCAGCCAGGGTGAACGGCACGTTCATCCAGGAGCGGAAGCGCGGATCGATCGGGTTGGCGTAGAACTCGTTGGTATCGATAAAGTCGTAGAGCTTGCGGGCCTTGCGCAGGTTGACCTCACCCATTGCCTTCACACCGCCCTGCTCTTTCAGCCACTTGAACACCAGACCGGCCAGGTACCAGGAGTAGGTGGCCGGGGTGTTGTACATGGAGCCGTTATCCGCAATCACCTGATAGTTCATCATGGTCGGGGTCTCCCTTCGGGCCTTGCCGAGGAGATCCTTGCGAATAATGACCACCACCAATCCTGAGGGACCGATGTTCTTCTGGGCACCGGCATAGATCACGCCGAACCTGGAGAGGTCTACCGGCCTCGACAGCATTGACGAGGACATGTCGGCAACCAGCGGTGCTGTCGGGCTCTCCGGAATAAAATCGAACTCCAGTCCACCGATGGTTTCGTTGGGCGTGTAGTGCAGGTACGCCGCATCGGCGGTGGTCTGCCACGAAGACTGGTCCGGAATCGTGGTAAAGCCACTATCTTCTGAACTCGCTACCACGTTCACCTTGCCATAACGACTGGCCTCGGCAATGGCCTTTTTGGACCAGATGCCGGTGTTCACGTAGTCCGCAGAGCCGTTTTCGCCCAGCAGATTCAGAGGAATGGTGGAAAACTGGCTGGACGCTCCACCCTGCATAAACAGCACGGCGTAATCATCCGACACGCCAGCCAGTTCACGCAGATCTTTTTCTGCAGTCTCGGCAATCTGGACAAACTCGTCGCTGCGATGGCTCATTTCCATCACCGACATGCCGGTACCGCGCCAGTCGAGCATTTCATCCCGCGCCTGACGAAGCACGCTCTCCGGCAAAGTCGCCGGACCTGCACAAAAATTATACGCCCTGCTCATGTTGCTGTGTTCTCTCACGTCTTGCTGAATCTGTCTGTGGCAAGTGCCGGCTTATTCGTCGCCGGCACTCTCGCCTTCTTGGCCTTCTTGGCCTTCTTCCGGGCTCTCGGCGGCAACAATCGGGTTGCCTTCGCTGTCGAGCTCTTCGTCGTCGGTTTCCGCGATCCGCTCAACGCCTACCAGCCGCTCGTCTTCCTGACTCAGCTTGATCAGGCGCACACCCTGGGTGTTCCGGCTCAGAACGGACACTTCGTCTGTCCGAGTACGCACCAGCGTGCCCTTGTCAGAGATCAGCATCATTTCATCGCCTTCGAACAACTGCAGGGCTGTAACCAGGTTACCGTTGCGTTCGGAGCACTGCATGGCGATAACGCCCTGGCTACCCCGGCTGTAGGTCGGGAACTCGTCGATAGCGGTCCGCTTGCCGTAGCCATTTTCGGAGGCCGTCAGGATAACCCCGCCTTCCTGCGGGATGATCAGCGACACCACATGGTGACCTTCCGGCATCTTGATACCGCGAACACCACGGGCTGTCCGGCTCATCGGACGAACGGCTTCTTCGTTGAAACGCACGGCCTTGCCAGCGGTCGAGAACAGCATGACCTCGGCATCGCCCTTGGTAATGGCCGCACCGATCAGGGTATCGCCTTCGTCCAGAGACAGGGCGATCAGGCCGCTGCTGCGCGGACGCGAGAAGTTCGGCAACGGCGTTTTCTTGACCACGCCTGCGGACGTAGCCATCAGCACAAACTGGTCTTCCGGATAATCACGAACCGGCAGGAAGGTCGTAATACGCTCTCCCTCATCCAGCGGCAGGATATTCACCATGGGCCGCCCGCGGGACGCCCGGCTCGCACGCGGAATCTCGAATACCCGCAGCCAGTAGACCTTGCCACGGTTGGAGAAGCACAGAATGGTGTCGTGGGAGTTGGCAACCAGCAGCTTCTCAACGAAGTCTTCATCCTTCATGGAAGTTGCCGCCTTGCCGCGACCGCCCCGGCGCTGGGCCTGGTAGTCTTCCACTGCCTGTGTCTTGGCGTAACCACTGTGGGAGATTGTCACCACCAGGTCTTCTTCATCAATCAGGTCTGCGATGGTCAGGTCGCGACGGGAGCTGGTGATCTCGGTACGACGCTCGTCGCCGAATTCGCTAACGATAGCTTCCAGCTCTTCCCGAATTACCTGAAGCAACCGCTCGGGGTCGCCCAGGATATCCAGCAGATCGGCAATTTTTTCGAGAATCTCCTTGTACTCGTTCTGGAGCTTCTCGGTTTCCAGGCCGGTCAGGCGGTGCAGTCGCAGATCCAGGATCGCCTGGGCCTGCTCCGGCGACAGATGATACAGCCCCTCACGCAGACCGTAGATTTCCGGCAGATCATCTGGGCGACAAGCGTCTTCGCCAGCACGCTCCAGCATGGCCATGACATCGCCCGGGGACCAGCCCCTGGCAATCAGCTTTTCCTTGGCTTCGGCGGCAGACGGCGAGGCCTTGATCAGCTCGATAATCTCGTCGATGTTGGCCAGGGCAACGGTCAGACCTTCCAGAATATGGCCACGTTCACGGGCCTTGCGTAGTTCGTAGATGGTACGGCGGGTCACCACTTCACGACGGTGACGAACAAACGCATCCAGCAGCTGCTTCAGATTCAGGGTTTTCGGCTCACCGTTGATCAGGCCGACCATGTTGATGCCGAATACGGTTTCCAGCTGGGTCTGGGCAAACAGGTTGTTGATCACAACGTCCGGGTTTTCACCCCGACGCAGCTCAATCACCACCCGAATACCTTCCTTGTTGGATTCGTCCCGCAGCTCGGAGATACCCTCAAGACGCTTCTCTTTCACCAGCTCGGCGATCTTTTCGATCAGGCGGGCCTTGTTCAGCTGATACGGCAGCTCGGTGATGATGATGGCATCGCGATTGGTCTTGTTGTCGTGCTCGATCTCGTGGCGGGCACGAATATAGATACGACCACGGCCGGTACGGTAGGCCTCGACGATGCCGGCACGGCCGTTGATGATGCCCTCGGTCGGGAAATCCGGGCCCGGAATGAATTCCATCAGCTCATCGATGGTCAGATCCGGATTATCAATCAGCGCCAGGCAGCCGCTTACGACTTCCGTCAGGTTGTGGGGCGGAATGTTGGTAGCCATACCCACGGCAATCCCGGAGGAACCGTTCACCAGCAGGTTGGGCACCCGGGTGGGCAGCACCTCGGGAATCCGCTCGGTGCCGTCGTAGTTATCGACGAAATCGACCGTTTCCTTGTCCAGGTCCGCCAGCAGGGAGTGGGCGATCTTCTCCATGCGGATCTCGGTGTAACGCATGGCTGCCGCGTTATCACCGTCGATGGAACCAAAGTTACCCTGGCCGTCGACCAGCGGATACCGCAGGGAGAACGGCTGGGCCATACGTACGATGGTGTCGTATACCGCAGAGTCACCGTGGGGGTGGTATTTACCAATGACATCACCCACCACACGGGCGGACTTCTTGTAGGCCTTGTTCCAGTCGTTGTTCAGTTCGGACATGGCGAACAGAACGCGACGGTGAACCGGCTTGAGGCCGTCCCTCACATCCGGAAGCGCCCGCCCGACGATCACGCTCATGGCGTAATCGAGGTAGGACTGTTTTAACTCGTCTTCAATATTGACCGGCAGGATCTCTTTGGCTAATTCACCCATCGAGAAAGGTTCCTTTGCGTTATCTGGAAGTCGTATCGGAGCCGTTTCCGGGCCCCATAGTTATTCTTCAACAAGCCGCCAAGTCTACCACAGTCGCACCCTCTCCGGGGCAACTGTGAGGCAGCCTTAATCAAACACCACTGTCTTGTTTTCGTAGGTAATCACCCGGTCTTCGATGTGGGAACGCAGGCCCCGGGCCAGCACGTTCTTCTCCACATCCTTACCCAGGCGAACCATATCCTCGATGGAATCGCTGTGGGTGATCCGGATAACGTCCTGCTCGATGATCGGGCCCTCGTCGAGGTCCTGGGTCACATAGTGGCAGGTGGCACCAATCAGCTTGACACCCCGGCTGTAGGCCTGGTGATAGGGGCGTGCACCTGCGAAAGACGGCAGGAAGCTGTGATGGATGTTGATGACCTTGCCCGAGTATTTCTGGCAAAGCTCGCCCGGCAGGATCTGCATATAACGGGCCAGCACCACCACATCGGCTTCGTACTTCTGGAAGAGCTCATCGATATGGGCAAAGGCTTCCGCCTTGTTTTCCTTGCTGACCGGCACATGGTGGTAGGGAATCTCGTGCCATTCCACCATCCGGCGCAGATCGTCGTGGTTGGAGATGACCGCTACAATCTCGGCATTGATCTCGTTGCTGTGCCAGCGGTACAGAAGGTCTGCAACGCAGTGGGATTCCTTGCTGCACATCAGTATGACTTTCTTGGGCTGGGCCGAATCGGCAATGTGCCAGTTCATATTGAATTCGCGGGCAATCGGCTCGAACGCGGCGCGGAACTGGTCCAGGCCGAACGGAATCGAGGTAGCCTTGATCTCGTGCCGCATGAAAAACCAGCCGGTGTGAGTATCCGAGTGGTGACTTGCCTCGGTAATCCAGCCATTGTACGTGGATAGAAAATTACTCACCTTGGCGACAATTCCCACCCGGTCGGGGCAGGAAATCACAAGACGATAGGTATGCTCCATGAAAGCCTTTCCTTAACTGAAATCCGGGAAAGCAGGTGCGTCGGGGAATCACCACCGGCATTAACGGCAGGTTAACGGTACGCACCTATGAAAATGACCGGCTATCATAGCCTATCTGAACGCCAGAAACGAGGAATGGAGATATGGACAGAGGCCTCTACCAACATACAACCAAAAACCTCGCCAGGGGGCGCTCAGGCCGCCTTTCGATTGTCGCGGCCCTGGCCTTTTTGATGGCCGCAGGCCCGGCTTTCGGGCAAGCCATCCTTGAGGGAGAGCGATTTCACCCGGTTACTGCGACCCAGGGCATGGTTGCCACCAGCCACACACTGGCCACCGAGGTTGCCCTCGAGGTACTGAAGAACGGCGGCAATGCCATAGATGCGGCGGTCACGGCGGGTTTTGCCCTGGCGGTTACTCAGCCACGCTCCGGCAACATTGGCGGCGGCGGCTTCATGCTGATTTCCAAAGGCGACGGCTCAGACCCGGAAGCCATCGATTACCGGGAGAAAGCGCCCGCTGCCGCGACTGAAACCATGTTCCAGAACGAATCCGGAAACGTGGTTCAAAACCGCAGCCGCTTTACCCACCTGGCCGCTGGCGTACCCGGGACCGTCGCTGGCCTGGCACTGGCGCTGGAGCGACACGGCACCATTACCCTGAAACAGGCGCTGGCGCCGGCCATCAAACTTGCGAGGGATGGCTTCATCGTACCCCAGCGCTTTACCGAGGGGCTGGAACAGGCCCGGGACAGGCTTGAGCGCTGGCCCGCCACCCGTGAAACCTTTTACAAGGAAGATGGCAGTGCCTGGCAGCCCGGTGAACGCTTTCGCCAGCCTGAACTGGCCGCGACGCTCCAGCGCGTTTCCGATGACGGCGTAAAGGGCTTTTACGAGGGTGAAACGGCCGAACTGATCGCCAGTGAGATGGATCGGCACGATGGCCTGATCACCTTGCAGGACCTGAAAGATTATTCCCCGGTGGTTCGAACTCCGGTTCATGGCAACTATCGCGGGTACGATATTTTCTCCATGTCACCACCCTCTTCCGGGGGCACACACATCGTCCAGATCCTGAATATCCTGGAAGGCTTCCCCATGGCCGAATTCGGCCACAACTCCGCTGATGCCATCCATCATATGGCGGAAGCCATGAAACTGGCCTACGCCGATCGCTCGAAATACCTGGGCGACACCGATTATGTAGATGTACCGTTGGCGGGGCTCACCAGCAAAGGTTACGCAGAAGAACTGCGCAAAGGCATTGACCCCGAAAGGGCGCGGCCGGCCAGCGAGATCAATCCGGGCCAGCCGGCAGCCTGGGAAAGCCCGGAGACTACCCATTTTTCCGTGGTGGACAAATGGGGCAACGCGGTGTCCAACACCTACACCATCAATTTCAGTTACGGATCCGGCATTACGGTAAAAGGCGCGGGCTTCCTGCTGAACAACGAAATGGACGATTTCAGCGCCAAGCCGGGCGTGCCGAACGCCTACGGCCTGATCGGCGGCGAAGCCAACAAGGTTGAGCCAGGTAAGCGCATGTTGAGCTCCATGTCGCCCACGATCGTGAAAAAGGACGGCAAGAATGTTCTGGTAACCGGCAGCCCGGGTGGCTCGAGGATTATAACCACCACCTTGCAGGTGATCCTCAATGTGATTGATCATGGAATGAACATACAGACCGCCGTGAGCGCACCTCGTATGCACCACCAGTGGCTGCCGGATGAAATCCGGATCGAGCAAGGCATCAGCCCCGACACCATCCGACTACTGGAAGAGCGGGGGCACAAGGTGGTCGGCGGATCTGCCATGGGCGCCATCCAGAGTATCCTGATTGATGATCAAGGAATCCGGCACGGTGGCGCAGACCCAAGGAGAAGTACCTCCTCGGCCATGGGCTATTAATATTGGCAATTGACCAGGGTCACTGACCCGATCGGAGGCATTATGTATCTTTCTGTTCAACTGAGCTGTTATCCCCTGAAAGAGGAATATAAACAGCCGATAAAAGACCTTATCGCACGCCTGGAACAAACCGGGCTGGAAGTCTACCCGGGGCGAATGAGCACCGAAATTTTTGGCGACTATGATGAGGTTATGGGCGTGCTCTCGGATACCATGAAATGGTCGTTCGAGACCTACGGAAAATCCGTCTTCGTGGCGAAGATCATGGAGGGCGACCGGAGACCGAAATGACAGCACCGAGCGGGCCAGAGAACCAACAACAGAAGCCGGACCAGAACCAGCAGCCGGCAATCCCGAACCAGTTCGCGTTCCTGTGGCTCAGTGCCGCTATCTTTCTTGTGGTGCTCTGGCTTCAGGACGGCGGACAGCCCCGGCTTCAGGACCTGGCCTACTCGGAATTCAAAACCGCTGTGGTGAACGATCAGGTGGCGGAAGTCACTTTGAAAGAAGAAGCCATCACCGGCCTGTTTACCGACAGCGGCGCAGCCGATTTCAGCTCCGACAGCCCCGCACGGACAAGCACCCCGGGATTCCAGACCATCCGCCCGCCCATGGAAGACCCTTCCCTGCTTAACCTGCTGGAAGAGCACGAAGTCACCATCCGTGCCACCCCCTCCGGCTTACCCTGGTGGCAGGAGATGATCCGCGGCTTCCTGCCCTGGATCCTGCTGCTGGCGCTGATGTTCTGGTTCTGGGGCGCCGCGCAGAAGCGGATGACCCAGGGAGGTGGGCCGTTTGATTTCAGCCGTTCCAAGGCAAGACGGGCCCGCAAGGAAACCTCAACCGCCACCCTGGATGACGTAGCCGGCATTGAATCCGCCAAGCGGGAAATTGCCGAGATCATCGATTTCCTGAAATCTCCCGAAAAATATCGGGCCCTGGGTGCCGTCATGCCCAAGGGCGTGCTCCTGGTCGGCCCGCCGGGCACAGGCAAGACACTGCTGGCCCGGGCCATCGCCGGCGAAGCGGAGGTGCCCTTCTACAGCATCAGCGCCTCGGAATTCATCGAGATGTTCGTGGGTGTTGGCGCCGCGCGGGTTCGGGACATGTTCAAGGAAGCCCGTAAAGACGCGCCGGCGCTGATTTTCATCGACGAACTGGACGCCATTGGCCGTTCACGGGGCGCGGGCCTGGGTGGCGGCCACGATGAGCGGGAACAGACCCTGAATCAGATTCTCACGGAAATGGACGGTTTCGAGGCCCACGAGAATGTCCTGGTACTGGCTGCCACCAACCGGCCGGACGTACTGGACAGCGCCCTGCTCCGCCCGGGCCGTTTTGACCGCAAGATCACCCTCGACCGCCCCCACAAGGAGGCCCGCGCGGCGATCCTGGCCGTTCACGTGCGAAAGGTCCCCCTGGCGAATGATGTCGACCTGGATCAACTTGCCGCACGCACCATCGGCTTTTCCGGGGCGGATCTCAAGAACCTCGTAAATGAAGCGGCGCTCACCGCAGCCCGTGAAAGCCTGCATGAGGTAAATGCCCATTGCTTTGATCTGGCCCGGGACAGAATTATTCTCGGTGAAGAGCGCGACACCAAGCTGAACCCGCAGGAGCGTGAGGCCGTTGCCTACCACGAGTGTGGTCACGCCATCATGGCCTACTACATGCCGAACGCGGATCCCCTTACCAAGTTGACCATCATCCCCCACGGCATGGCCATGGGGGTGACGGAACAGACGCCCAGGGAAGATCACTACACCTACACCGAGAGCTACCTCAAGGATCGCATCAAGGTGATGCTTGGCGGTCGCTGCTCGGAAAAACTGATCTACGGAGAAGTCAGCACCGGCGCCCAGAACGATCTCAAGGAAGCTACTGCGCTGATTCGCAAGATGATCGGCCAGTGGGGTATGAGTGAAAAAATCGGTCCCCTGGGCCTGAACATCGGCGAAGAGCATGTTTTCCTTGGCCGGGAGATGGGCATGCCGAGGGAGTTCAGCGAGAAGATGGCCGAGATGATCGACGGGGAAATCCAGTCCCAACTGCTGGCTCTGGAGAAAGCGACCCTGGACTTCCTGACCGAACACCGCAACCAGCTGGAAGCATTGGCCAAAGCCGTATTGAAGCACGAGACCCTGTCTGCCGAAGATGTCGAGGAAATCCTGCGCAAGGAAGACGCCCGAAAAATTGCCTGATCTGATGGATCAGACCTGACCCACCAGATCATGACTGAATAGCGCGAGGCAGAACCCCACAACCGCACCCAGCGGCGGCCCCCAGTGGCGCTCAAGCCTGGATTGCGGGGCGATATCCTGAAAGATCAGGTAGAGAATACCGCCCGAAGCAATCAGCATGATCGCGCCCAATACCACCGGGCGTTCCGACAGGAAAAAATAGCCAAGCAAACCCGCCAGCGGCCCCGTCATCACAAGGCCGGTCATAAACAACAGGGTTTTCGTGGAGGTATAACCCGGCAGACTAACCAACTCCCGATAGGCATTGAACCCCTCAGGCAGATTCTGCATGGCAATCAGGACAGCCATCAACACTGCCGTTTCCGGGCTCACGACAGCAAGGCCGCCCAAAGCCGTTGCCTCCGGAATAAAGTCGAGCATCACGCCCATCAGTTGCGGAGACTCGCGCCGCTTCAGGCCAAGAATCCGCTCTACCCCAAAGAAAAGCAGCCCACCGGCAATGATGGCGGGAATGGCCCATAGAGAATCCCCCATGCTGGATTGTCCTTCGGGGATCAGAACCACTGAAACCGCACCCAGCAGTATGCCGCCGCCCAGCGCGATCAGAAAATGACGGACCTCCTGCTCCAGCCAGTTTGGACGGATGTGCTCGAAGCTGGCGAGCAGACCGCCCAGTGGAATGCAGGCACCGGCAAGAACGGTCAGGCCAACAATGTAGAGAACGTCCATTAACATCGGATAACAGACCTATGAAACAGACAGGAGAATTTAAGGCGTGACCGTAACCGGAAGATTCAGGGCCACCAGCAACCTCTCTGCGTTAGGCTCCTGAAGCAGGTTACAATCACGGCTTAGCACCAACTGGACCGCCCTTTCCTGGCGCAAAATGCCGGCCACCGTAACCGGATCCGTTGACGGCAAAGACCTTACACGAAGCTCCGATTCCTGAACACCGAGGTCCCTGGCGACGCCTTTAAGGTCTTTGGACAGGACACTTGAATCCGCTCCCACCAAAAACGTCACGGGTCGATGAGAGCGACGGCTCACCTCAGCGGCTGCCTGTATAGCGCGGCTGTTGGCGTCCACGTGATCATTCAGAAAGACCACAACCCTACCCTGAGGCAGAGAGCGTTTTTCGCACCAGAGCAACACCCTGCCCGGTGAACGGTGAACAAGACCTTTTGCCGTGGAGCCCAACCGTGCGCCCGGCGCAGAGGACCAACCGACGCGACCAAGCACCAGAAGATCCCCGGGCCCCGCCAGAGCCAGCACTTCATCGATCACATGACCCCGGGCAATGCTCAGTGAATGCCTGCCGCCATGGGGCGCTACAGCGCCGGCAAGGGCACGGCGAGCCTGGTCCGCCAGTCTCTGCATTCGCTGTTCAACGCCGGCAGGATCAAAATGGCGGCTGACGCCAGATGACGCACCCACCTCGCGGGCAAAACCATAGCCGGCACTTCGCAGCTGGTTCAGTTCCTCAACAAACACGCCCAGAACGTCGGCACCGGTGGACGCCGCAATCTCAGCCGCAGCCCGCAAGGCGGCGTAACTCATTCTGGAACCGTCCAGAAGCACCAGTACACGACCATTTGAGGTGCCTGGATCAGCCCGGGCTGTCGGCGTATCAGTCACCATCCTTGCCTCCGCTGCTGTTCGTTTCTCCGTTCTCGTCCCTTTTCTTGCTGGCCTCCGCGAACTTCTCGAGGCGCTCGGCAACACGGCGATTGAAGCTGTTCTCAGGGAACTCGCCATTACTGTCCGGTTCTCCGGCCTCAAGACCGGTTAACAGTTCAATCGCCTCATTGATGCTTGAAATCGGATAAATCCGGAACCGGTCTTCAGCGATCGCCTGCCTCACATCGGCTCTCAGCATGAGGTGCTCAACGTTACTTGCGGGCAACAGAACGCCCTGCCCGCTAATGTCACCAGCTTCCTTGCAGACGTCGAAAAAGCCCTCGATCTTCTCATTCACGCCCCCCACTGCCTGAACTTCACCATGCTGGTTCATGGACCCCGTTACGGCGAAGGACTGCTTCAGTGGTACACGGGAAATGGCTGACAGCAGCACGCAAGTCTCTGCCACCGAGGCAGAATCACCCTCAACACCACCATAGGATTGCTCAAAAGCCAGACTCGCTGACAGCGACAGTTCGCCATCACCGGCGTAACGACTCGCAAGGAACCGTGAAAGAATCATCACAGCCTTGCTGTGAATGGGGCCACCAAGTTTGGCCTCCCGCTCAATATCCACCACCTGCCCCTTGCCGGGCCGTGCCGTGGCGGTAATCCGGGTAGGCTGGCCAAACATCGACGCCCCGAGCCTGAGTACCGAAAGGCCATTCACCTGAGCCACTTCCTCGCCGGTGGTGGCAATCATCACCACACCCCGGCTGATTTGCTCGCGGCTTCGCTCCCGCACCCGGCTGGCCCGGTATTCCCGTTCATCAATGGCCTGCTGGAGGTGGCTGGCTTCGACCGTATCGGCCCCGGCCTGGCCCGCCCAGTGGTCTGCCTCACTCAGAATGTCCCGAAGCACCCGATCGTGGGCGGTCAGTTTGCGCTGGTCCGCTGCCAGCCGGCTCGCATGCTCGATCAGTCTGGCCACTGCGCTTCGCTCCAGTGGCCGCATTTTCAGAGCTCGGGCCATGGTCGCAATCATTCGGGCGTAAAGCTCGTAACAGCCGTCGTTGCGGTCCAGATCGTCCTCGAAATCCGCCTCCACCTTGAACAGGTCCAGGAAATCCGGATCGTAGTGCGACAGCAGGTAATACAACATCCGGTCCCCGAGCAGAACCACTTTGACTGACACCGGAATCGGCTCGGGCTGAAGACTGACGGTACTTACCAACCCATAGAGCCGCTCCAGGGACTCTATGCGGATTTCACCGGAAGACAGAATCCGCTTCAGGCTTTCCCACGCCATCGGCTGCGTCAGCACCCGGCGGGCATCAATGATCAGATACCCGCCACTGGCCCGATGCATGGAGCCGCCACGAATCAGGGTGAAATCCGTATAGAGATTGCCCTGGCGGGCCCGGTGTTCGATCTGCCCCGCCAGGTGCTGGTGGTTGGGCAAGTCCTCGTAGATAACGGGCGCGCCGACTGTCTCGGCATTATCCACCAGCAAATTGACCTTGTAGCGGGCCAGCAGGCCGACCGGTGGCCCGTTATCACTGTCCTGGAAAGCTTCGGCATGTTCCACTACGTCTTCGCGGACGGCATCCAGGTAATCGACAATATCCGGAAGGTGCGACCACTTCTCCCGCAATTCACCGATCGGGCCGCCCAGGGTCAGCTGCACCATCTCTTCATTGAGGGCATGGACCCGTTCCCGCACTTCTTTCCGCATCCTGGGAATCTGCTGAATGGTCTGCTGCAGCTTTTTCTGAAGCTCCTCGACCTTGGATTCAACCAGCTGCTTCTCTTCATCAGAAAAGTTCTTGTATTCCTCGGGGTCGATCACCTCGCCCTTGCGCATGGGGGCGAAGGTGAAACCGGCCGGCGTGGTGATCATGGCAATGTTGTTGCGGTTGGCCTCTTCCTGGATCTCGAACAGACCCTGGTGCTGCCGCTTGGCCATTTCTTCCTGCAGTTCCTGCAACCGGGCCTGGTATTCCTCGCTCTCAAACGCCGCTGGAATGGCCGTGCGCAGCTCTTCGGCCAGATCGTTCATGTCTTTCTTGAATTGCCGCCCTTCTCCGGCCGGCAGCTTCAAAGCATTCGGTCGGTCCGAGAACTGGAAGTTATAGACATGGCACCAATCCGGAGGAACCGGTTGCCTGGCGGCGTGCAGGGAAAGAAATCGCTCGACAAGTTCGTGCTTACCCGCCCCGGAGGGTCCGAGGACAAAGAGGTTGAAACCCTCTGCCTGAATACCGGCGCCAAATTCCAGAGCCCTCAACACCCTATCCTGACCATAAGGACGCTCAAGGTCTGGCAGGTCTTCGGTAGTGATGAAATCCAGCTTGTCTTCCGGGCAACGGTGGTAGACCTGGTTTTCGGCTAACGGGGCGGGTAGTGGCATTACATCCTCCTGATGGTTTCCACCCGAGGGTGGAAAACGCCGATTACGTCGAACGAGTAATCCGGGGGCAAAGCCCCCTCATCAGGAAACTATAGATGATGGCGGGCGACCCGCTCCAACAATCGTCAGGCTAGCGCCACTCGAGAGTCTTGGGCTCCACCGCATGCTCACAGAACAGATGCCCGACATCCGGCACCGCAAAGCAACGGTCACCGCGTTGGGGCTGGCGGGCGTTGAACTCGGTATGGCTGATGCCTACCTCCCAAAGCTCCTCGCACTCCCAGCCATCGGGTTTGAGTTCGATTCGCACTTCCGCACCGATCAGGTTGATGGCCTCGATCCGGAAAGGCAGATGGGCCTCGTCACTGGCAGACTGGGTCAAGCGCACCTCGTGAGGTCGCAGATAGAGCTGCGCGTCATCGTTTTCGCAGCCTTCGGGCAGGCGAATCCAGGCGTCACCCTGGCTCATGACACCATCGCGGATCTTGCCGGATAACACATTCACCTGCCCCAGAAACTCGAACACAAACCGGCTGTCCGGGCGGCCATAGAGCTCCAGGGGCGTATCAACCTGCTCAATCCTGCCATTGCTCATCACAACCACCTGATCCGACAGTTCCAGGGCCTCCTCCTGATCGTGGGTCACGAACACACTGGTGAAGTGCAGCTCGTCATGGAGGCTGCGCAGCCAGCGGCGCAGGTCTTTTCGCACCTTGGCATCAAGTGCGCCGAAGGGCTCATCCAGCAGAAGAATCTCTGGCCGCATGGCCATGGCCCGGGCCAAAGCAATGCGCTGCTTCTGGCCACCGGAGAGTTGCGCCGGGTAACGGTCAGCCAGATGTTCCAGCTGTACCATTTCCAGCAGGCCTTTCACCCGCTTGCGGATCTCAGGCTTACCCGGGCGTTCCTTACGCGGCAACACGTTAAGGCCAAAAGCCACGTTCTCGGCCACCGTCATGTGGCGGAACAACGCATAGTGCTGGAATACAAATCCCACGCGCCGGTCCCGAACGTGCAGGTCGGTCACGTCCCGTCCACTGAACCGGATCCTGCCCTGTTCAGGTGTTTCCAGGCCGGCGATAATGCGCAACAGCGTGGTCTTGCCCGAACCGGAAGGGCCCAGCAACGCCGTGAGCTGGCCATCCGGAATGGTCAGATTGATGTCATGCAGGGCCTGGAACTTGTCGAAAAACTTGTTGATACCCTGTATCTCGATACTCATGGGGAAACCCTTAATTACGACTCTGACGCCATTCAACAATGGCCTTCACGACAAGAGTGATCAGCGCGATGCCGGCCAACAGTGAGGATGCCGCGAACGCGCCTACGGTGTTGTAATCCTGGTAAAGCAGCTCCACCTGCAGCGGCAGAGTGTTGGTTTCGCCACGGATATTGCCGGAGACCACCGATACCGCACCAAACTCCCCCACTGCCCGGGCATTGGTGAGGATCACGCCGTACAGCAACGCCCAACGAATGTTCGGCAGGGTAACCCGCCGGAACAGCTGCCAGCCGGATGCGCCCAGCACCACCCCGGCCTCTTCCTCTTCCCGACCCTGTTGCTGCATCAGCGGGATCAGTTCTCTGGCCACGAACGGACAAGTCACAAACACGGTGACCATCACGATGCCGGGCCAGGAGAACATCAGTTGAATGTCGTACTCGCCGAGCCACTGGCCCACCCAGCCATTGCTGCCGTAGAGCAGCAGGAACAGCAGGCCGGCAACCACCGGAGACACGGCGAACGGGATATCAATAAGGGTGGTGAGCAGTTTGCGACCGGGGAATCGGAAACGGGTCACCAGCCAGGCCAGGAACACGCCGAACACCATGTTTAACGGTACCGTGAGCAGCGCAACTACCAGCGTCAGACCGATGGCGTGAAGCGTGTACTCATTGAGGATATTGCTGACGTAACCGGCCCAACCCTCGGCAAACGCCTGCACAAAGATCAGCACCAGGGGCATGAACAGCAGAAGCACCGTCAGGCCGACGGCAATTCCGATCAGAGTGCGACGAACCAACGGGCTGTCGCCAACGCGGCGATGTTTACGCGCAGCCATACCCTAACCTCCGTGCAAGCGCTTGAGATAGCGCCCCTGCCAGACGTTGATCGCCAGAAGCAGCAACAGCGATACCGTCATCACTACTGCGGCAATGGCACTGGCCGCCGGAAAATCGTATTCCTCCAGGCGAACAAAGATCATCAGACTGATCACTTCACTGATATAAGGGGAGTTACCGGCAATAAAGATCACGGCACCATACTCTCCCAAACTGCGTGCAAACGAGAGCGCACCGCCGGTAACAACCGCCGGCCATAGCGTGGGAAACAGAATCTTCCGGAATACCGTCATGTCCGAGGCGCCCAGACTCATGGCCGCCTCTTCGTCCTCCGGGGCCATCTCTTCTAGCACCGGCTGAACCGTGCGCACCACAAACGGCACACTGGTAAACGCCATCGCCACCACAATACCCAGCGGTGTGAATGCCACTTCAATACCAAGATCCGCGAGATACTGCCCATACCAGCCGTTCTCGGCAAACAGGGTCGCCAGCGTGATCCCGGCAACGGCGGTCGGCAGAGCAAACGGCAAATCCATGATCGCATCTAACAGTCGTTTGCCCGGGAACTCATAACGCACGAGCACCCAGGCCATCAGCAGGCCGAACACACAGTTGAACAGGGAAGCCGCCAGGGCAGCCAAAGCGGTGACCTTATAGGAGGCAACCACCCGCGGATCGGTGATCACAAACCAGAACTGCTCCCACCCCATGCCGGCGGCACGGATAAACAGGCCGCTGATGGGCAGAAGCAGCACCAGGCTGATAAAGAAAAGCGAAATGCCGAGGCTCAATCCGAACCCCGGCAAAACGCGTTTGGTGGCGGGAGCGCTCAGCCGCTTTGCCGGGCGCTCCGAAAGGTCAGTGGTGGCCATGGATCAGTTGCGCATCCTTAGCGGCGACGCTGCAACTGGTCGAGTTTGCCGCCGCTGGCAAAGTGGGTCTCCATGGCATTTTCCCAGCTGCCGGCGATGTCCTGAATCGGCATCAGCTTCAGTTCCGGGAACTTGTCAGCCACTTCCGCTTTCACGGTTTCGTTATGCACCCGGTAGTTGAAGCCGGCCAGCATGCGCTGGGCTTCTTCAGAGTAAAGGTGCTTCAAATACGCCTGAGCCAGCTCCTCGGTACCCTTCTTCTCGATGTTCTTGTCGATCCAGGTCACCGGGAACTCGGCCAGGAAGCTCACTTTCGGAACCACAACCTGGAAGTTCTTGTCCGGGTTCAGCGCCGGAATGTTGTTCACTTCGGATTCAAAGGTCAGCAGCACATCACCCAGGCCGCGCTCCACAAACGTGGTGGTGGCACCACGGCCGCCGGAGTCGAACACCTTCACCTGGCCCAGCAGGTCGCTGAGGAAGGCATCAATCTTCTCCTGGTCGTCACCGAACTTGTCCTGGGCAAAACCCAGCGCCGCCAGGTAGGTGTAGCGGCCGTTACCGGAGGTTTTCGGGTTCGGCATGATCAGTTCGACATCTTCGCGGATCAGATCATCCCAGTTCTGGATGTTCTTGGGGTTACCGTCACGCACCAGGAACGCCATGGTGGAATAGTAGGGAGAGCTGTTGTTGGGCAGACGTGAGGCCCAATCCTCGGGAATCAGGTTGCCGCGCTCGGCCAGGATATTAACGTCCGTCACCTGATTGTAGGTCACCACATCGGCACCCAGCCCCTGCAAAATGGCGCGTGCCTGCTTCGAGGAGCCGGCGTGGGATTGCTGGATGTTCACGGTTTCCCCGGTCTTCTCTTGCCAGTAATCCTGGAACATAACGTTGTATTCCGCGAACAACTCGCGGGCAATATCGTAGGAGGAGTTCAGAATCTCCCGCTCCTGGGCGGAAGCCGGCCCCGCCATCGAGAACGCCAGCGCCAGTGCACTGAACCACAGGCCCTTACGGGCTTTGGATCCGGAAAAAATCGAATTCGGCATAGTAGGCAGAGCTCCCAGTTAACTCGGAATCTTGATATGCGCCAAAAGAATAAAGATGACGCTTTGTTAGAACGCAAAGATAAGGTAGGAGCCTAAGAACAACAATGCTCTGGCTAGATGATTTATAACTTTTTTAGGAACTTTCAGTTATATAGGTCACCATTGGAAAGCCTACTGATTGATTTAGCGTCGCTGAGCTGGTGCCGGCCGCATCTTCCACTACTATCAAGGTAAGTCAGCGCTGGAGAAGACGTTGCCGTGGGACTGTCGATCAAGACAACAGAATTTGCACCGGAAGAGTTTGAACGTTTTGCAGCCAAGGTCCGAACGGACCTGAAAGCGCTCACCCGCCTTCTGAACCGGCCCGGCTTTGGTGAGGGAGAAAGTTCCATTGGCGCCGAGGTAGAGTTCTACATTGTAAACTCTGACCTGCGGGTTCAGCCGATCAACACAGAAATTGCCGCCAGCGTTCAGGACCCGCAGCTCACGGTTGAGCTCAACCGCTTCAATCTCGAATACAACCTCAGCCCCCAGGCATTCAAAGGCTCTCCATTCGCCAGAACAGAGAAGGAGCTGCTTGCTGCGATCCAACGGATCAATCAGCACGCCGCCGCACTGGATGGGGAGCTGGTACCCATCGGCATTCTGCCCACACTTCGACAGTCCGATATGGGCGCCAAGGTAATGACAGACGAGCCCCGCTACCATGCCCTATCCAATGCGTTACTCAAGCAACGGGGCGAGCCTTTCAGCATCCATATCGGGGGCAATGATGTGATCAATCTGGAGGCCGACGACGTCTACATGGAAGGCGCCAATACCTCCTTCCAGCTGCACTGGCGTGTGCCCGCCCATCGTTTTGCGGATTATTTCAATGCCGTACAACTGGTCACGCCGATTGTCCTCGCTCTGGCCAGCAATTCTCCCAGCCTGTTTGGCCACCACCTCTGGGACGAAACCCGGATTGCCCTGTTCAAGCAATCCATTGACAGCCGGTCACCCAACCACAAGACCTGGCGCCATCCGCCAAGGGTGTACTACGGCAACGGCTGGACACGCAGCGCCTGGGAACTGTTTGCGGCCTCGGCATCGCTCTATCCGCCCATCATTCCACTGATGTCGGAGGAAGATCCGATGGCGGTGATTGATCTTGGTGAAGTGCCAAGACTGGCCGAGCTGCGACTGCATCAGGGAACCACCTGGCCCTGGAACCGGGCCATCTACGACGATACCGAAGGCGGCCACCTGCGTATCGAGATTCGCTCAATGCCTGCAGGCCCTACAGCCGCTGATATGTGTGCGAACGGCCTGTTCGTGATCGGAGCTGCGCTGGCAGTGCTTGATGACATTCAGCATCTGACGTCGATACTGCCCTTCCACTACACCGAACACAATTTTTACCGCGCCGCCAAATATGGCGTGGGCGCAGAAATCATCTGGCCCCACAAAGATCAGGTTCAGTTGCAGGATACGCCCCTGTTAACCGTGGCCCGGGAGCTGCTGCCCCGCGCCCGGGAAGCATTGGCAAAAACAGCAGTAGACGAGGCGGAAATTCACCGCCTGCTGGGAATCATCGAAGGCCGCATTGAAACCGCCATGTCGGGCGCCCGGTGGCAACGACACATCACCGAATCTCTGCTCAAATCCCTGAGCCCCGATGAGGCGTTCCGAACCATGCTGTCTCTTTACATGGCCAACCAGAAGAAGAATACGCCGATCCATGAATGGACATTGTCACCGTGAGCAACTCGAAAATACTTGATTATCTGAATGATCCGTCACCCCGGACCCTGGGCCGTTCCCCACTCGAATGGCTGGACCAGCTGGAGAAACCCACGGTTATTCGTGTTGCCGGTCGTGATCGCTCCAGGACCCGAGCCATGGCGACACTGCTTCACGGTAACGAGCCTTCGGGCCTTTTTGCGCTTCACCGATGGCTGCTTGAGCAGCACACCCCCGAAGTCAACATGCTGTTTCTCCTGGGTGGCATCTACCCTGCGAAGATTCCGCCCAGGCTCTCAATGCGCCAGATTCCAGACGGACGTGACCTCAACCGATGTTTCAAAGAACCTTTTGAGGGAGAGGAAGGGGCAATCGCCCAGGCCATGTTGGCTGAGCTCCATGACGCGAAGCCCGAATGCCTGCTGGATGTTCACAATACCTCAGGCACAGGCCCGGCCTTCGCTGTGTCCGTTACCAATGACGCGGCCCATCAGGCGCTGACCTCACTGTTTACCGACCGCCTCATTATGACGGACCTTCGCCTGGGGGCGCTTATGGAATATTCCGAACAGGAGGTGCCCACGGTAACTATTGAGTGTGGTGGCTCCCAGGACGACCAGGCACACGAACTGGCCTATGAGGGACTTGTTCGGTATTGCTCAAGGCCAGATGTGCTGTCACTGGAAAAAGCAGAGTGGGACGTTACCGTGCTGCGCAACCCGATCCGAGTGGAGCTGGCGCCCGAAGCGACCATAGAATACCGCCTCGAACCCACCGGCCAGGCCGACCTGACGTTTCCGCCCGACATTGAGCATCGTAATTTCGGAATCGTCTCTCCGGATGAGCCCCTGGGATGGGTGGGTAAGAAAGGCCTAGGCATACTTACAGCGATTGGCCACAACCGAAAGGAGAACATGGAGCAGGTTCTGCAAGTCAGAGATGGGCAGATCTACGCCGCCCAGGCCATCCGGGCCTTTATGATTACCACCAATCCGATTATTGCGAAAAGTGATTGCCTGTTTTATGCGGTCAAGGCGACGGGGGAGCCTATTTTTTAACAGCTTTATGCGCTTGTTTAGCGGCGCTCTGACAAGGGCGTACGGTGCAGGGAACAAACTACAACAATTGGTTAGCTCCCGGCCGCGAATGCCTCGTGGAATGTCACTGAACCAACCGGAAACCTGGTGCCGAACTTTAGCGCCTGAAAGTATTCAGGTGGCACGTCGGGAAGGGTCAGATCGGGAACCGTGTTGAACCCGAATCTTTCATAGTAGGCCGGGTCGCCAACCAGGACACACCCCTGTGCCCCTGCTCTTCTCAACGCATCAAGAGCACTGCGTATCAGACGGGTTCCAACACCTTGACGTTGGTACTCCGGCAACACCGAAACCGGACCAAACCCGAACCAGCCCCTGGCCCCGTCAGAAATCTCGACAGGTGACGCGGCGACGTGCCCTACGACCTCAGCGTTGCACTCCGCAACAAGCGAAACAGTCAGTACATCTGCGGCGCGAAGAGCTTCAACAATTTGAGCTTCGGTCCCCGAAGCGTGCTTAGCGGTAGCGAATGCCGCCTGGGTGACATGACGAATCGACGAAACGTCCTGTTCTTGCTCAGTCCTGATCGTAATGTTCATTCGCGATTTTCCATCTGAAGAGATAACGCCTTTGGTAATGGGCGGCAACGGAGCGCAACGCAGTTGGCGTCCCGTTGACCACCTCGTTAACCCCTGAGCTCGAGGTCTTCCCGAATAACCTCCGGATGGCGAAAAGCAATCTCGACGAGCGCCTTTGCCGGCCCGGAAGGTTTACGTCGCCCCTGCTCCCATTCCTGCAACGTACGTGGAGAAATATGGAGTACCTCGGCAAACTCTCGCTGTGTAAGGCCAGTCTTGCCACGCGCCTCTGCGACCTCATTTGGCTCTACAAGACTGACGCGCGCAGCGTTGCCCGCTTTCATTTTTTTCACAGATTGAAGCAGCTTGTTGCCAAGTTCCTCAGCACTCAGAGTCTCATTACTCATTTTCCAATACCTTACGAATCGACTTCAGGATATGCGCGGGCATGTTCTCCTTGACGGACTTTTGCGAGGTGGAAGTTGGAAGGGTTAACGCCGCTGACACGAGCTTTTCGGGTGCTCAGCCTTTTTATGCATAGCTATAACTCATCAAAGTGAGGAACTGAATGGACCAAGTTTCTCGTGAACATTTCGATAGGCGAAAAGGAGAGATCTACAACATTTCTCCTAACCCGGACTCCGACATTGTAAGCGCCTTTTTCACACGAAAAGTAGTCTCCACCGAAAGGCTCATCTAGCTTTTTCAGCCCATCAATAGGGTGACCCCCGACATAGATCAGGCCACCGTCGCAGACCAGCGTCAAACTCAGCTCTTTCTCAGTAGTTAGCCTCGGATTTTTTCCGTGGACGAGAACCTCGAAGTAGCCATCATAACCGGTGGACAAGAAAATTCCGTTGCCCCTATTTATTTCTGTAAGTAGCGCATCATCCTCTACCCACCAAGTTTCCTCGTCGCGGAATCGGTGTTCTAATGCTTTCGGATCAAAAATAGAAATTAGGGCTACATCTGTGGCAACTTTAAAGGCAATGAGATGCTCTTTATGTATCACTGAGCTCAAACTCAGAGGCGGAATTGCGCTGCCCACCGAGCCTGGATTTTTGACAGAAGGACTTGGGGCGGAGTTTACCCCCGATGGAGCCACTACCGAATAGATTGAGGCGGATCCCGCAATAACAGTGAAAACTAAACCAAACAGCCATACCAAAGGCTGCTTCTTGTGCTCTGGACAAAACCATCTCCAGTGCCCCTTTCTTAAGCACCGATTGAGGTTCTTTGTCCGTCCAATACATTGTCTCATTGGAATCATCGTGGTGCCTACCGCCAGCGGTAATGGGCGACAACGAAGCGCAGGAAGTGCAGCGTGGACTTCCCCCAATAAAGTGGACACGCCCCATTAATTGATTCCTTCGAACTCTATCGGAGTCCGGTAACCAAGGCCACTATGCAGCCGTTGGCAGTTATAAAAGCACTCAATATAGTTACTTATATGTTTCCGTAATTGCCGCATCGTCACGAAGCTAGTGGCGTGCAGCAACTCGCCCTTCAGTGTCTTGAAGAAGGACTCCACCTCGGCATTATCCGTGCACTGTCCTGGGCGGTTCATGCTGTGCCGTACCCGGTACTGATTCAGCAGAGCCTGGGTCTTGTGGGCGCGATATTCGATACCACGATCCGTATGGAACAACAGGCCTGAGGCTGGTTTCCTGTTCGTGAAGGCCTCCCGGAGCGTGGACCTGGCGAAATCCGCGCTCAGGTTCTCACCTAGTCGCCAACTGATGATGCGTCGGGAATACAGATCCAACACCACCGCCAGAAACACGTATTTCTTACCCAGCTTGATGTAGGTGACATCGCTGCTCCATTGCAGATTCGCTGCGGCCGGTTTGTCGGCCTCCAGTCGATGATTAGGCAGGGCTTTCAGGTCTTCCCTGAGCTTCTTCATTCGGCGATATACTCGAGCAACACGGGCTTTCATTCCCCATTCTCGCATGACCCTCGCAACCCGATTCTCACCCACAATCAGGCCCTCTTTACGAAGAGCCTGATAGACTCTGGGGCTGCCATAACGGCCCTTACTGCCGTCATAGACTCTGCGGATCTTCAAGAGCAAATCAGCATTCTCAGCAGCTCTCTGGCCGGGCTTGCGGTTTGCCCAGGCGTAGTAGCCAGACCGCGAGATGTTCAGGTGACGACACAGCGACTTTACTCCGTGCTGTCCCCGGTGTTTCCAGACGAATCTGAACGCTTCCGTCGTTCCTCTGCCTGAAAACGTTGAAACTTTTTTAGGATGTCATTTTCCTCCTGAAGCTCCGCTATCCGGCGTTTCAGACGATTGATCTCATCCCGTTCCTTCAATAGCTCTTTGGCGCCCGCTGGTGCTTTCTTGACCCGCTTCATGGCGAACTTCCCTTCCCGGTATTCCTTTCGCCAGCGTGACAGCATGAAGGGGTGAATATCCAGCGCCTCGGCCACCCCTTTTACACTTCGGTGGGGCTGGTAGCTCCACTCCACCGCTTTGACTTTGAACTCAATGCTGTACCTTTGGGTCTTCTTCCCCGTGTTCATTGCAGGCATCGTTCTTCTCCTGTTGAGGAGTTATCGATGCGTGTCTACTGAAGTGGGGGAAGTGCAGCGTCCCGTTGACCGCCTTGTTAGCGTCTTTGAATCGGGATAGCATACTTGTATCGTCACTTGCGGAGGCCTCATGACTACCGAAACATTAGACCACCTACGCTCCCAGATTTCGACTCTCTCCGAGTCGGAGCGTGCAGCGCTGGCTCGGGAGCTAATCATGAGCCTGGACGGCCCTCGTGACGACTCAGTCGAACAGGCTTGGAACGATGAAATTGTTCGCCGTGTGTCCAAGGTCAAAAGCGGAAAAGCCACGTTGCTCAGCCGTGAAGAATTTCGATCAAAGATGCGAGCAAAGTTAGGCCAGTAACAGTGCGAACAGTAAGGATACTGGAAGAGGCCTCGCAGGAAGCAATAGAGGCGGCAGCATGGTATGAATATGAGCAGCCTGGACTCGGAGCCGAGTTTTTTGCTGCTGTTGATGCTGCCATCGACGTTATTGAAGAAGACTTCATTCCCTTATCACTTCTCCCGCAAGAAGCCGGCGATACCGGTGCGAGGCGCTTGATTCTGGAGCGTTTCCCATACGATATAGTCGCCATTGAGCTTCCAGAAGGAGCTGTAGTCATTGCCGTTGCTCACCACTCCCGAAAACCTGGCTATTGGCGGAAACGCATTAAGCCCTAACGCCCGCCATCATCGGTGACAAAATCCCAGCGAAGCGGAGGTTTTGGCATTCGGCGCATGGTCTGGTTATGTGCTACTTCAGGCTGCAACAAGCTTCTTCACGTTGAGCTCTTTGCGATGTTGTTCGGCATGCCAGAGTGCATATTGCGACTGCTATTTCAGCCAGCTTTTTGCCGAAGTATCGAAAGCAATAGAGAGCCTGATGGTGGGGCGGATCAGGAACTGGAAACTGTCGATGGGACAGCGACGGAAACCAGGTTCCGCCGCAGTTCGGGTTATTGCATGTCGTTGAACGCAGCGTCGGTTCTCGCTGCCAGGATAAAGTCGTTTTTGTGCAGGCCGCCGATTTCGTGGCTCCACCAGCTGACTGCGACTTTGCCGTACTCCAGCACAATCACAGGGTGGTGGTCTTCCTCTTCGGCGAGTTCGCCAATCTTGTTGGTGAACTCCAAAGCTTTTATAAAGTTTTTGAGCTTGTAGACCTTGTGAAGCTGTTCTTCACCGTCAATTTCCAGAATTTCCCAGTCTGGAACATCTTTGTGCAGCTGCTGCTTTTCTTCCTCGGTGGCCTTTGGTGCGTTCGGGCTGCAGGCTTCACAGCTGTGTGCTTTCAGGTCACTCATTTCAACCTCCATGGTTGATGGCTGTACTACAAGCGTGGGTCGTGCCCTTCGCTTTATCAACCCTTCTCTTGAAATCCGGCCACTTTCAGAATACTGTATATTTAAACAGTATTTTGAGAGTTTTCATCATGAGCGAGCTTCTGAACACGCTGATGCAGGATGCCCGTGTCTGGCAGGGGCACCGCCACACCCAGACCACACAGCCGGCGGAGCCCACCGGTTACCAGGTGCTGGATAACCAGCTCGGTGGCCTGGGCTGGCCCCGGGGTGCCTTGAGCGAATGCCTGCTGGATGCACCGGGTATTGGTGAGCTGCATTTGCTTCTGCCGCTGATGCAACGGGTGTGCGAAGAAGGCAAAAGTGTGTTCTGGCTGAACCCGCCGCATACGCCCTATGCCCCTGCCCTGGCCCGGGAAGGCGTCAACCTGGACCAGGTGGTGCTGATCCATACCGACGATGAGGGCGACTTTCTGTGGACACTGGAGAACTGTCTGCGTTCACCAGTAACAGGCCTGGTCATGGCCTGGCCGGGCAAGCTGGCCTCACGGGAAGTCCGTCGCCTGCAACTGGCCGCCGAAGCCGGGAGCAATGTGTGTGTGCTGTTCCGGGAACGATGTTACGCCGGGCAGAATTCTCCGGCTGCCCTGCGGCTGGAGCTGGAACCGGGGGAGCAGCAGGATCTCAAGGTGAATGTGCTCAAGCGCCGGGGTAGCTGGCCCGGGCAGCGCTGTTCACTGGCCATGGCCCAGCGGGCCGATCTCTCCTTCCGTGAAACCACCCGGGTTGTCCGGGGCCCCTGGTCGGGTTCAACCGGGTAATAACGCTCCATGCTCTGGCTGTATCTGCATTTCCCGCACCTGGTGCTGGACCATATTCGGCGCACCCGTGAAGATGAGGGCGCCCTGGTGGTGGTTGAAGGCTCTGGCCAGAAGGTGATCCAGGCCTGCCCGGACGCCAGGAGCCAGGGTATTCGTAGCGGCATGCGCCTGAAAACCGCCATCAGCCTGGCGCCGGATCTGGGCATGGTGCGGGCCGATGAAACCCAGGAAGCCAGGATTCTGGAAGATCAGGCCCGCTGGCTGTACCGCTATGCGGCCCATATTGTGTTGGTGCCGCCCGATGGTCTGCTGGCCGAAATTGGCAGCCTTCAAAAACTGTATGGCGGGCTGCCCGCCGTTTGGCAAACCGTGGAACAGGGGCTGAATGAGCGCCAGCTGAATGCCTGGATCGGTATTGGCTATACCCCTTTGTCGGCCCGGCTGATTGCCCGCGCCGGCAAGGGGGAATGCACGGCAGACAAAGGCCACATTCTTCGAAGCCTGAGCCAGATGCCCCTGCTGGCAGCGGAATTCAACGAGAAAGCCTGTACCCGTTTGCAGCGCCTGGGGCTGAACACGTTGGGGGAGGTGTTTGATTTACCGCCCGGCGAACTGGCACGGCGTCTGTCTCCAGAGCTTCTGGCTTACATCCAGAAAATCCAGGGCACCCGGCCAGATCCCCGCACGCCCTGGCAGCCGCCCCACTCGTTTCGGCAACAGGCGGATTTTGTGCAGGAAATAGAACACACCCAGGGGCTGCTGTTTCCGCTCCAGCGCATGCTTGTCGAACTGGAAGAGGATCTGTGCTGGCGCCAGCAGGATACCGACAGCCTGCGGCTGGTTCTGAAGCACCGGCATGCGGAACCAACCCGGCTGCAGATTCGCACATCCGGGCCGGAGCACCGGGCCGATCATTTCCTGAACCTGGTTCGTCTGCGGCTGGAGCAACATTCCCTGAGCGCCCCGGTTATCTCCATGGTTTTGCTGGTGAAGCATTTCCTGTCACGGGAAGCACCCTCCGGGCAGGATCTGCTGGGTGAAACCCAGGATCTGAATGAAGCCTGGCATACCCTGATCAGCCGGCTGCAGGCGCGTCTGGGCGATCAGGCTCTCAGGCAGCTCTCGCCCCAGGCAGATCATCGTCCCGAACGGGCCTGGTCGGCCTCGGAAGTTCTGCGTAAAACCGGAACGCCGCTAGTACCGGCAGCAGAACTGCCCAGGCGGCCGCTCTGGTTGTTGAAAGGCCCGCAACCGCTGACCGAGGCGCCCGTTACCTGGTTTTCCGGGCCTGAGCGCATCAGCGGTGGCTGGTGGGATGGCCAGCGCGTGCACCGAGATTATTACATTGCCCAGTTGAGCAGCGGCCAGTTGGCCTGGGTCTTCCGGGATGCCCGGGAAGGCTGGTTTGTGCATGGGTGGTTTGGCTGATGTCCGGGAATCAGTATGCAGAGCTGTTTTGCTTCAGCAATTTCACCTTCCTCACCGGGGCCTCTCATCCCCACGAACTGGCTGAGCGAGCGCATGAGCTGGGCTACACCGCCCTGGCCATCACCGATGCCTGCTCCGTTGCCGGCATTCCCCGGGCCTGGGCGGCGCTGGCAGAAAGTCCTGTAAAACTCATTACCGGCAGCTGGTTTGAGTTGTCGGATGCCCCCGCCGGCGCCACTTCTCCTCGTTTTATCCTTCTGGCCCGCACGCGCAAAGGCTATGGCCAGCTTTGCCAGTTGATCACTACCGGCCGCCGTCGGGCTGAGAAAGGCCATTACCAGCTGTTTTACCGGGACATTGAAACCCACACCCTGGATGACTGCCTGTGCCTGTGGCTGCCCCCATCGCCTACTGAAGCGGATTCCGACCAGGCGCTGGCCTGCGGCGAGTGGCTGGCCCGCCTGTTTGATCCCCAGATCTGGATTGCCGCGGCCCGCACCCTGGAATCCGGCGAGGAGCAGCGGCTGGCGCGGATACACTGGCTGGCCGATCAGTTGCGCATTCCCGTGGCTGCCGTGGGCGAGGTGCACATGCACAGCCGGGAGCGCCAGCCGCTGCAGGATGTACTGACAGCCCTGCGCAATCACACCAATCTGGAGAATGCCGGCCACTGCCTGTTCCAGAATGGCGAGCGATACCTGCGTCCCCTGCCCGTTCTGCAACGGCTGTTTCCGGAAGCCTGGCTGCATGAAACCCTGGCCATTGCCAGCCAGTGCACCTTCGAGCCCGGCAGCCTGCGCTATGAATACCCGCCAGACCTGGTGCCGGAGGGTGAAACTCCGGCCGGCTACCTGAAACGGCTGACCCGCGAAGGCGAGCGCCGGCGTTACCCGGATGGCACACCACTGCAGGTTCAGAGCCTCATCCGAAAGGAGCTGGGCCTGATCTCGGAGATGAACTACGAGCATTACTTCCTCACCATCCATGACATTGTGGACTTTGCCCGCAGCCGTGGGATTCTCTGCCAGGGCCGGGGTTCGGCGGCCAACTCCGCGGTCTGCTACTGCCTTGGCATAACCGAGGTGAACCCGGACCGGGTGGAACTGCTGTTCGAGCGGTTTATTTCCAAAGACCGGAACGAGCCGCCCGATATCGATGTGGATTTCGAGCACGAGCGGCGTGAAGAGGTTATCCAGTATATCTACCGGCGCTATACCCGTGAGCGCGCCGCCCTGGCTGCCACGGTGATCCGTTACCGGCCCAAAAGCGCCATTCGGGATGTTGGCAAGGCCCTGGGGTTTGATCCGGCCCTGGTGGAACAGCTGCTGGAAGGCATCGACTGGCGGGACAAGGCCACCAACTGGCGCCAGCAGATTCTCGACAAGAAAATCACCCGCAACCCACAGGTGGCGGACCAGTTCTTCACCCTGGTCAATACCCTGCTGGGCTTCCCCCGGCATCTGTCCCAGCACGTGGGCGGTTTCGTGATCAGCGCCGGGCCACTGGCCGAACTGGTGCCGGTGGAGAACGCTGCCATGGCCGACCGCACCGTAATCCAGTGGGACAAGGACGACCTTGAGAGTCTGGGGCTGATGAAGGTTGATGTGCTGGCCCTTGGCATGCTCTCCGCCATTCGAAAAGCGCTGGAACTGATCAGCGATGAAAAAGGCCAGCCTTTCCGGATACAGGACATTCCCCAGGAAGACCGCGACACCTACGCCATGCTTCAGACAGGCGACAGCATCGGGGTTTTCCAGGTGGAGTCCCGGGCCCAGATCAACATGCTGCCCCGCCTTAAACCGGAAACCTATTACGACCTGGTGATCGAAGTGGCCATCGTGCGGCCGGGCCCCATCCAGGGTGACATGGTGCACCCGTACCTGCGCCGCAAGCACGGCCTGGAGCCGGTGGATTACCCGAACGATGCCGTGCGCAAGGTGCTGGAGCGCACCCTCGGCGTGCCCATCTTCCAGGAACAGGTGATCAAACTGGCCATGGTGGCGGCCGGCTTCTCCGCCGGCGAAGCCGACCGGCTCCGCCGAGCCATGGCCGCCTGGAAATCCCACGGCGACCTGACCCCATTCCGGGAAAAGCTGGTCACCGGTATGCTCGAGCGTGGTCACGATGCCGACTTCGCCGAACGGCTGTACCAGCAGATCTGCGGCTTTGGCGGCTATGGCTTCCCCGAATCCCACGCCGCCAGCTTTGCCCTGCTTGTCTACGTCTCCGCCTGGATCAAGCGGCACTATCCGGCGGCGTTTTACTGTGCCCTGCTGAACAGCCAACCCATGGGGTTCTATTCGCCTTCACAACTGGTGCAGGACGCCCGGCGCCACAATGTCACCGTACTGCCACCAGATGTGAATGCCAGCCAGTGGGACCACACCCTGGAAGGTGAAGAACGCCATCTGCGCCTGGGCCTTAGAATCATCCAGGGCCTGTCCATTCATGGCGCCGAGCGTATCCACCAGAACCGGCCAGCCGAGGGCTACCGCTCTGCCAGCGAGCTTCGCCGCCTGGCCGCACTCAACCAGCGGGATATGGAACTACTCGCCGGGGCCAACGCCATGCCGGCATTCGCCGCCAACCGCCACCAGGCGTACTGGCAACTGCTCGACCATGAACAACCTGCTGAGCTATTCGCTCAGGAAACGGCGGTCGACTACCAACCGGACTACTGCCAGCAACTACCAGAACCCTCGGAAGGCCAGAACGTGCTGGCCGACTACGCCAGCCAGGGCCTCACTCTGCAGCGTCACCCACTGGCGTTACTGCGGGAACAGGGCCACCTGAATTTCTGCCTCAGTGCCGAGCAACTGAAAAGTACCAAAGCCGGCATTCCGGTTCAGGTCGCCGGCCTCGTCACCGGCCGCCAGCGCCCTGGCTCCGCCTCCGGCGTCACCTTCGTCACTCTGGAAGACGAAACCGGTAACGTGAACGTGGTGGTGTGGCTGGAGACGGCGCGGCGGCAGCGCAAGCCGTTACTGACCGCCCGGTTGTTGCATGTGAAGGGAGTGCTGGAGCGCCAGGGGGATATTGTGCATGTAATGGCGGGAAGACTTTCGGATCTTAGCCATCTGATCCAGTCATTGCCGGTCAATTCACGAAATTTTCACTAGACACAAAAAACCCCGCACCAAGGCGGGGTTTTCGGGACTGCGGCGAACGAATCAGCCCAGAAGCTTGATCATCACACCGGCAGCAACCGCAGAGCCGATAACACCGGCCACGTTCGGGCCCATGGCGTGCATCAGCAGGAAGTTCTGCGGGTTGGCTTCCAGACCAACCTTGTTGGACACCCGCGCTGCCATCGGCACCGCAGATACACCGGCAGAACCGATCAACGGGTTGATCTGCTCCTTGCTCAGCTTGTTCATCAGCTTCGCCATCAGAACACCGCAGGCGGTACCAATACCGAAGGCAACGATACCCAGGCCGAGGATACCCAGAGTCTGGCCGTCCAGGAACTTGTCAGCCATCAGCTTGGAACCAACAGACAAGCCCAGGAAGATGGTCACGATGTTGATCAGGGCATTCTGGGCAGTGTCGCTCAGACGCTCAACCACGCCACACTCGCGCATCAGGTTACCGAAGCAGAACATACCCAGCAGCGGCGCCGCATCCGGCAGGAACAGTACCACTGCAATCAGTACCACCAGCGGGAAAATGATTTTTTCCTGCTTGCTGACCGGGCGCAGCTGGCTCATCTTGATCTTCCGCTCTTCCGCAGAAGTCAGCGCCTTCATGATCGGCGGCTGAATCATCGGTACCAGCGCCATATAGGCGTAGGCAGAGACCGCGATGGCACCCAGCAGGTGCGGAGCCAGAACACTGGATACGTAGATGGACGTCGGGCCATCCGCGCCACCGATGATACCGATGGCAGCCGCTTCCAGGATGTTGAACTCCAGAACGCCGGTCCAATCCAGCAGCGCAGCACCGATCACAGTACCGAAGATGCCGAACTGAGCAGCAGCACCCAGCAGCAGGGTCTTGGGGTTGGCAAGCAACGGGCCGAAGTCCGTCATCGCACCTACACCCATGAAGATCAGCAGAGGCCCGATGGTGCTGCCGATAACCACGGAGTAGAAGTTATAGAGCATGCCATTGCCATAGCCGAAGTCCTGGGCAAGGGAGTTCGCCGCCGCCATTTCGGAGTAGCTGGCCTCTTTCACAGCCACCTTGAAGGCTTCCTTCAGCTCAGGCGTTACTGCCTGCCCGGCCTGATAGGCCACATCCAGGGGCGCGGCCAATGCGGCCAGAACCTGCGTTGCTTCGTTCTTCAGAGCGAAGTGGATAGCATTTTCCGCCGCAGTCAGGGCCAGGCCTGCCTCCGGAATATTCGCCAGAATGCCGCCGAACCCGATGGGTACCAGAAGCAACGGCTCGAATTTCTTGTTGATCGCAAGATAGAGGAGCAAGAGGCCGATGGCGATCATGATCACCTGGCCGATCTCGATGTTGAACAGGCCACTACCTGTCCAGAGTGTCATTAATTTTTCCATGGAATGCTGGCCCTTTATGCGATTGTCAGCATTTCATCATCAGGAGAGACGGCATCACCGACCTTGATGAAGACTTCGCCGATAGTGCCGGCTTTCGGCGCGCGAACCTCGGTTTCCATTTTCATGGCTTCGAGGATAATCATCACATCGCCCTCTTCCACGGTGTCACCCGGTGAAACCAGGACCTTGAAGATGTTGCCGCCAAGCGGCGCAACTACAGGCTCACCTTCACCTGCTGCAGGTGCCGGAGCCGAGGAAGCTGCCGGTGCGGAAGCCGCACCACCCTCGCCCTGAATCTGGGTGATCTCGCCACCTTCGGAAACGGCAACAACAAACTTCTTGCCATTCACTTCAACGGTGTAGGTCTCGGGTCCTTCAGACTTCTTGGCCGGAGCTGCGCTTTCAGCGGTCGGAACCGGCTCGAACGCATCCGGGTTGCCACGGTTTTCCAGGAACTTCAGACCAATCTGCGGGAACAGCGCGTAGGTCAGAACGTCATCTACGGTGTTTTCCGCCAGCTTGATATCTTTCTCTTCGGCGAGCTTCTGAAGCTCTTCGGTCAGCTTGTCCATTTCCGGCTCAAGCAGATCCGCCGGACGACAGGTAACGGGCTCTTTGCCGTCCAGAACACGCTCCTGCAGTTCCTTATTCATGGGCGCCGGTGCAGCACCGTATTCGCCTTTAAGGATTGCCGAGGTCTCTTTGGAGATGGACTTGTAGCGCTCGCCGGTCAGAACGTTCAGTACCGCTTGGGTACCCACGATCTGGGAAGTCGGCGTTACGAGCGGAATGAAGCCCAGGTCTTCACGAACCTTGGGAATCTCGTCCAGAACCTGATCGAACTTGTCGCTGGCGTTCTGCTCACGCAGCTGGTTTTCCATATTGGTGAGCATGCCACCCGGTACCTGGGCAATCAGGATTCGGGAGTCGGTGCCACGCAGGCTGCCTTCGAACTTCGCGTACTTCTTCCGCACCTGGCGGAAATATGCGGCAATTTCTTCGAGCAGGTTCAGATCCAGGCCGGTATCACGGTCCGTGCCCTCAAGAATCGCAACCACGGCTTCGGTGGGCGAATGACCGTAGGTCATACTCATTGAGGAAATGGCGGTGTCCACGTTATCAATACCGGCTTCCGCAGCCTTGATGGCGGTAGCGGTAGACATGCCGGTGGTGGCGTGGCACTGCATGTGAATGGGGATGTCCAGCTCTTTCTTCAGACGGCTGACCAGGTCAAAGGCCACGTACGGCTTGAGAATACCGGCCATGTCCTTGATCGCGATGGAGTCCGCGCCCATGTCGGCGACCTCTTTCGCCAGCTCGACCCACATCTCGATGGTGTGCACCGGGCTTGTGGTGTAGGCAATAGTGCCCTGAGCATGCTTACCTGTCTTACGTACGGCCTTGATGGCGCGATCCAGGTTACGGGGATCGTTCATCGCATCAAAAATACGGAACACGTCGACGCCATTCTCGGCGGCACGCTCACAGAAACGGTCAACCACATCATCCGCGTAATGACGATAGCCCAACAGGTTCTGGCCGCGCAGAAGCATCTGCTGCTGGGTGTTGGGCATGGCTTTTTTCAGCTCACGGATGCGCTCCCAGGGATCTTCGCCCAGGTAGCGGATGCAGGAATCAAAGGTAGCGCCGCCCCAGGACTCCAGGGACCAGAAACCGACCTTGTCGAGTTTCTCGGCAATAGGCAGCATGTCATCCAGCCGCATACGGGTGGCAAGCAGGGACTGGTGGGCGTCACGCAGGATAACGTCCGTAATCCCCAGCGGTTTCTTTGTGTCAGTCATCGTGTCAGCCTTCTGTTTAAAGGTTCTAGTCTTTTACCGGGTCACTTCTTGTGGCGCGACCGGAATTGTGCAATCGCCTTCTTGATGGCCTCGGCGGTGTCAGGGTCAACCGACGCGGGCGCCTTCGGCTTGGCACGTGGCGTTTTGGCCGGGGTTGCCGGCTCTGGCGGCGCAAACCGTCCTATCAGTTTGGACATGAGGAGTGTCGCGAACACCAGAATAATCAGGAACACGAACACAAACCCCATTCCGGCAATCATCAGATCGACGGCTTGTGACATCAGGTCATTCATATCGAACAGCTACCTGTATTGATTTTATGTTTCTCCCGAACGTTGCCCGGACTGACCAGTTAGACTAAGGTCTAACAGCCTTCCGCCACAATTCGGGGGGGCAAAATCCTGCGTAATTTACCGTTTTCAGGGCCCTCGGGCAACCTGAATACAAAAATCTATACGGGGTTTCCGAGCGTCGCGGCCCGAAAAGACACGTATTTATACAGACGAAGCAATTCTCATTCAGGCATATCGGACGCGTATTTTCCGGCCTTTGACCTTGCCACTTTCAAGCCTGGACAGAGCCTTACCTGCCAGTGATTTTTCAACCGCCACAAAACACTGATGGTCGAACAGGTCGATCTTGCCAACGGCCTTTCCGGGCAGACCCGCCTCACCGGTTAACGCACCCATAACATCCCCGGGACGAATCTTGTCCTTGCGGCCACCAGCAATACACAGGGTTTTCATAGCCGGAGCAACTGGCTTCAGGGGCGTCGCCAGAAGAGCCTCCGTGTCTCCCCAGTCCACGTTGTGCCCTCTTTCGGATTCAATGCGACTGATCTTGTGGCCCTGGGCCGGTGTACAGAAGGTAACGGCGTGGCCCTGCTCCCCTGCCCGGCCGGTGCGCCCGATGCGATGAGTATGAACTTCGGGATCTCTCGCGGGTTCAGCATTGATGACTAACGGCAGAGACTTGATATCAAGGCCTCGGGCAGCCACATCGGTGGCAACCAGAATGGAGCAGCTCTGGTTACCAAAGCGCACCAGCACGCTGTCGCGTTCCCGCTGCTCCAGGTCTCCATGCAGCGGCAGTGCGGAAAACCCGCGCTCACCCAGCTCCTGCGCCAGTTCGTCGCACTGCTGTTTGGTGGTACAGAAAACGATACAGGACTCAGGCTCTCGCTGGGAAAGCAGTGCCACGATGGCATCCGATTTGGATTGCGGCGACACTTCGTAGAACAATTCTTCGATGTCGGGATTATCACCGGCTTCCTCAGCGCGAACATCTACCGGGCTTTTCTGATACTGCTTGCTCAGTTCACGAATGGGCGCGGGCCAGGTCGCCGAGAACATCATGGTCTGGCGAGAGGGCGGCGTCTCGGAGAGGATATCTTCCATTGCTTCCTGAAAACCCATGTCCAGCATCCGGTCCGCCTCATCAAGCACCACGGTTTTCAGACGTGCCAGCGAGAGGGTCTGCTTGCGCAGGTGGTCCTGAATCCGGCCCGGCGTTCCAACCACAATATGTGCACCATGGCTGAGCGACCCGATCTGCGGTCCGATGGCAACACCACCACACAAAGTCAGTACCTTGATGTTATCCCGGGCCCGCGCCAGCTCCCGGATGGCCTTGGCCACCTGGTCTGCCAGTTCACGGGTTGGGCATAACACCAGCGCCTGAACCGCAAACAGCCGGGGATTTAGCCGCTCAACAAGACTGATGCCAAAGGCGGCCGTTTTGCCGCTACCGGTTTTGGCCATGGCGATGATGTCTTTCCCGGCCAGTCCCGGTGCAAGGGCCTTCTCCTGAATCTCAGTGGGCTTGGCAAAACCCAGTTGATCGAGGTTCGAGCGCATGGCAGAGGACAGGCCGAAGTCATTGAAAGAAGACATAGAAGAAAATCCCGGAATCAGCGGAAGCTGGTTATGAAGGCAATAATGAGGGCGTATACTAGGCCGAAATGATACCAGAATCTGCAACGAAAGAATGGAGTTACTAATGGCATCCCTGCAGGATCAATTGCTGAAAGCCGGCCTTGCCGACGAGAAAAAGGCCAAGGCCATTCGCAGCGAAAAGCGCAAGAAGAGAAAGCAGCAACCCAAGGGCGCTGTCGAGGTGAACGAGGCCGAGATCCGGGCTCGCCAGGCCCGGGAAGAAAAAGCCGAACGGGATCGCCAACTCAACCTGGAGCGCCAGCGCACTGCCGAGAAAAAAGCTATTCAGGCCCAGATCCGCCAGTTGGTGGAAACTAATCGACTGGATCGCAGCCGGGGCGAAACCTCATATCAGTTTGTCCATGACAAGAAGATCAAGAAGCTTTTCGTGGACGACACCATGGTGGACCAGCTCTCCCGCGGCCGCCTCGCGATCGTTTTTGTGAACGACAGTTACGAGATCGTGGCTGAAGGCGTTGCCCGCAAGATCATGGAACGGGATGGCAGCGCCGTTGTCGTGCTCCATGACCGCAAGAAAGACGATGTGGGAGAGGACGACCCCTACGCGGGCTACGAAATTCCTGATGACCTGATGTGGTAAGCAGCTGAGCTGGTTCTGATAGCAATCAGAACCAGCAACCCACCATTTCGTATCACGTTAAAAAACACCCGGTAATCATCTGTTACTGTAAAGTTCTGGAATACCCTGCCGTAAAACCTCTTAATATAAGTCAAATAAAAGCCACCTTTACTCTTCCAGGCGTATCAAAAGTCCTTTTTTCTGGTCCCAGGCCAAAATCGAGACGCTATCGAAGTTGGGCCGGCAAACCTCACACCCGTCAGGAACACAGAAACAATGCGTTTTTCAGAGCTCTTCAACAACATGACTATCCGAACCAGGCTGGCCGGAGGATTTGCCATCCTGCTCATTCTGACCATTCTGGTAGGCCTGGTTGGCGACCGCGCACTGGATAGTTACAGCCAGCGGTCAAACATTGTTGCCATGCTCGGGCAGGTGAACACCAATCTCACCGAGGCCCGGGTTGAAGAGAAGAACTTCCTTCTGACCGGCGAAGCACAAGCTGTCACCAGAACCCAGGCCCAGGGCGACCGGGTTCTGGAGCTGATCAGTGACATCAAGCCATTACTTGCAGTGCCCAAAGATATCGAAACGCTAGGCCAGATTCAGGCCGACGTAAAAAACTACCAACAGCTGATGGAACAGGTTGAGACAAACATCGGCGAGCGCGAGGAGGCGCTTGAGCGACTGGAAACCAGCGCGCGCATTTTTGGATCCTCTTTAAAGGCCCACAGCTCTTTGTTCTTTGCTTCGGCCATTTTCGAAGACATGCGTCGATCCGAGCGAAAGTTTCTTATCGATCACGACGATGCAAGCGTGAAAGCCTACCTTGATGACGCCAAACGGGTTCAGGGTCCCCTTAAGTCAGCAGCGATAACAGCCGAGGAAAAGGAGCAGATTAACGAGGCTCTCGATACTTATGTCTCTGAATTTCGAAACGTTGTGGATCTTACCAATGCCGGAAAGCAATTTTCAGATGACATGGTTAGCACGGCGAGGAGCGCCATCGAATCGGCAAACAACCTTCGGGCACTTCAGGCCGAAAAGATGGAAGCTGACAGGCAGCAGGCGTCCTGGCTGATTTTTGGCGCCACCGGCATCGCCCTGGTGCTCGGCATCCTGATGGCTTACCTGATTACCCGCGCCATCGTTTCCCCCGTCAATCAGGCCGTGAACATTGCGTCCGAAGTTGCCTCTGGCAACCTGACCGTGGACATCAAGGCAAGCGGTACCAACGAGATTGGTCGGCTGATGGCCGCTCTGGCGACCATGGTAACCAGCCTCAGGGAATTGGTCAGAAGCATTGAATCAGGGGCGTCCAACATCGCCGCCTCTGCCGAGGAGCTGTCAACGGTTACCAGCCAGACCAGCGACGGCATCAACCGCCAGAAACAGGAAACCGACCAGGTTGCCACGGCCATGAACGAAATGACCGCAACCGTTGGCGAAATCGCCCGCAGCGCCGAACAGGCATTCTCTGTAGCCACAGACGCCGCCAGCCAGGCAAGCGATGGTGAACGGGAAGTACGGGAAACGGTCAATCAGGTGAACAACCTGGCCCATGAAGTCAGCCAGAGCATGGAAACCATCCAGGGATTGCAGAAGGAAACCGCCAACATCGGAACAGTCCTGGATGTCATCAAATCGGTCGCCGAACAGACCAATCTGCTGGCCCTCAACGCCGCTATTGAGGCAGCCCGAGCTGGCGAGCAGGGTCGCGGCTTTGCCGTTGTGGCAGATGAGGTACGCTCACTCGCCCAGCGGACCCAATCGTCCGCCCAGGAAATCGAGACGCTGGTGACATCGCTTCAAAGCAGTGCCGGCAACTCGGTATCCGCCATGGAGTCCAGCACCACCATGGCCTCAAACACCCTCGAGCGCGCCACCGCAACCGGGGCAACCATTGAACGCATTGCCCGGGCCGTGGAGGACATCAAACAGTACAACAGCCAGATTGCCACAGCCTCCGAGCAGCAGACATCGGTGGCTGAGGAAATCAATCAGAACATTACCAGCATCCGCGACGTGACCGATCAGTCCGCCGCCTCATCGAACCAGACCGCCAGCTCCAGTAGCGAACTGGCGAGGCTCGGGAGTGACCTGCAGAATCTGGTTTCCCGATTCCGACTGTAACTGGCAAACCTGCTATCTACTCATCCCGATTCCAGTACACCCGAACCAGGTTCGATTCCTTAGTGTACTGGATGTCCAGCTCACCGTCGTAGGCTCGCTCAATCGCTTCCCCGGCACCCCGGGGAAGATGAAGATCGGTGAACCGAACGATCAACTCTCCCTCCGGACCATCTTCAATACCCATAAGACGTTTCATCGGGTGCTCGGCTTTTTCTTCCTCAACCTTGTTATGGATGAGTTTCAGGATTTCATCCCGGTGTTTACCCAGGAACCCTCCAGAGAGCGTGAGAATCCCGGCCGGCATATCATCCCTGATCCGCTCACAGGCGGGGCACATCATCTCGTGAGCCGCTCCACCCGGTTGGTCCGCCCACTGCCAGCGCCCTTTATGGAAAACAGCGCCGCAACCAGGGCACGTGGTGGGCTCCCTGGGCTTGCTTCGAGCCACGTATGGGTCGTGAACTTCCTCTTTGAGGAGTCTGTCTCCGCGCCCGCGTCCCGCTACATCCCCATCCTTGCCGCTCATATCATTGCTCCCTTCGCTATTAACGGATTGCCCGGGTTCACTGAAGCTTGTGGCGATCAAAGATTTCCCGAACCTCACGCTCGGTTTCCGCAGGCACAATAACCTTGACTAGCTTGGCATCTTCGTCAATGTAGATGTTGTCCCGAGGAATGCCGGTTGCGATCAAATCATCCCAGGTGTTCTTGGCCTGGTCACGATCCTGATAGGCGCCATTGACTGTTTTGCTCATGAGTGAAACCTCCTGTTTGCTTTCCATTTCCTTACATCTGAAAGAATAGGCAGGCGGGAGGGAGTTGTGCAAATATTGATCAACGGAAAATTGACTGAGAGCAAAACTGGAAGGGTAAAGCAAAACGCCTCAGCCTGTGGGGTGCACAAACTGAGGCGCTTTGGTCTTTATTTGGCGCGGCTGGGAGGATTATTCGGGCCTTCGGCCCTCACCCCTTCGGGGTCGCCGTCGCGCGGCTCCGGCGTTCCTCAACCCACTACGTGGGTTTCGGTCGAACCTCTTATCGGTTCAAATCCTTTCAGACTCCGAGATTTGCAAATAAAAAACCCCGCACAAGGCGGGGTTCTTTATTTGATATGGCGCGGCTGGGAGGATTCGAACCTCCGACCGCCTGGTTCGTAGCCAGGTACTCTATCCAGCTGAGCTACAGCCGCTTAAAACTTGTTGCAGGTTGATCGATGGCGCGGCTGGGAGGATTCGAACCTCCGACCGCCTGGTTCGTAGCCAGGTACTCTATCCAGCTGAGCTACAGCCGCACATTGATCACTTGCTGTGGTTGAGTGCTACCTCAACCTGTCTCGCTTTTCCCAGAAGGAAAATGGCGGAGAGGGAGGGATTCGAACCCTCGGTACGATTGCTCGTACGGTTCCTTAGCAGGGAACTGGTTTCAGCCACTCACCCACCTCTCCTTGAGAACGGGGCGTATACTACCATAATTTTTCTGTTTTCATAGGGTTGACACGAGATTTTTCGGGCCCGCTTCCCCACACCATCAAAAAAGCCGTTCAGGTTTCCCTTGAACGGCTTTCTGTCTCTCAGCTGTTGCCGGGCTCGGGCTCTTCAGAGCCTTTTTCCGACTGGATCCGCTGGTAGATTTCTTCACGGTGTACCGCGACTTCCTTCGGGGCATTGACGCCAATGCGCACCTGATTGCCTTTCACTCCCAGGACGGTGACGGTGATATCGTCGCCGACCATCAGAGTTTCGCCCACGCGGCGAGTCAAAATCAACATATCCCTTACTCCCTATCCAGAGCTACCTGTTCCGATAAATGGTTTTTTGATCTATTTATTGCTTTTATAGTGGGATCACTTACTGAGCTGTAGACGCACATTCCCTTATACGGTGTGCGTTTGTCATAGGCTCAGTATATGATGCCCTTTTTTCGGAGGCCCCGCAGACCGACCTTTTATCTGCGGCTTTCAGGCCTCTTCCGATACCGCGGGCTTGTCCAGTTCAAATGCACTGTGAAGCGCGCGAACCGCAAGCTCAAGGTATTTCTCGTCGATCACCACGGAAATCTTGATTTCTGACGTGGAGATCATCTGAATGTTGATGCCCTCGTTGGACAGCGCCTCGAACATCTGTGTTGCCACACCAGCGTGGGAACGCATACCGACACCCACGATGCTGACCTTGGCAATCTTGCTGTCGCCGGCCACTTCACGGGCACCAAGTTCATCGGCCACCCTCTGGAGCACCTCTTTCGCCCGCTTGAAATCGTTACGGTGCACGGTGAACGTGAAGGCAGTGCGGTTATCCTCGCCCACGTTCTGCACGATCATATCAACTTCAATGTTAGCGTCGCTCACCGGCTTCAGAATACGCAGCGCGCTACCCGGGGTGTCCGGTACGCCGGCAATGGTCAGTTTGGCTTCATCACGGTTAAAAGCGATGCCGGAAACAACCGGTTGTTCCATGGCGTTTTCATCCTCAAGAGTAATCAGGGTGCCTTCGCCTTCCTGGAAGCTGGAAAGAACCCTTAATGGAACGTTGTATTTACCTGCAAATTCTACCGAGCGGATCTGGAGCACTTTCGAACCAAGGCTCGCCATTTCAAGCATTTCCTCGAACGTAATCCGTTCAAGCCTGCGCGCAGTGTCTACAACCCTTGGATCGGTTGTGTAGACACCGTCAACGTCAGTGTAGATCTGGCATTCATCGGCCCTGAGGGCTGCGGCAAGAGCCACCGCCGTGGTATCCGATCCGCCCCGCCCAAGCGTGGTGATGTTTCCACTTTCGTCGATTCCCTGGAATCCGGCAACCACCACCACTCGGCCCGAATCCAGATCTTCGCGCATGCGCTGCTCATCGATCTGTTTGATCCGCGCCTTGGTGTGGCTGCTGTCCGTGAGAATTCGGACCTGGGAGCCAGTGTAAGAACGCGCTTCACAGCCACGCTTCTGCAACGCCATGGACAGGAGCGCGATCGTTACCTGCTCACCGGTGGAGACCAGCACGTCCATCTCACGGGGCGTCGGCTCCTCCATGATGTTATTGGCCAGGGCGATCAACCGGTTGGTTTCACCGCTCATGGCGGAAACCACGACAACAACATCATGACCTTCCTTACGGAAACGGCACACCTTGTCGGCTACCGCTTCAATACGTTCGGTTGTTCCAACCGATGTGCCACCAAATTTCTGAACCAACAGAGCCATTGTTTTCCCAATATCCGAAACGGGGACTCACAGCGGAGCGATGCTCCGCCAATTAAGACAAACGGGCGGGATTATAAACCCCAGCCCGCCCACAAAAACAGTTGCTTAAGCGATATTTTTCTCGACCCAACCGGCGACACCGGCCAGGGCGTCCTCCAGCTTGGACGGATCGTTACCACCGCCCTGAGCCATATCGGGTCGTCCCCCGCCCTTACCGTCGACCTGAGCCGCCAGATGTTTCATCAGATCCCCGGCCTTGATCCGGTCAGTGGCGGACTTGGTTACGCCGGCAACCAGAGTTACCTTGCCATCTTCCACGCTGGCGAGAACCACGACACCTTCGCCCAGCTTGTTTTTCAGCTGATCGGCCGTTTCCATCAGGGCCTTGCGGTCAGCGCCTTCCAGCTCGGAAGCCACCACCTTGAGCCCGGCAACATCAACAGCAGTGCTGGCCAGATCGGTACCTGCAGAAGAGGCGAGTTTTGCCTTCAGGGCATCCACTTCCTTCTCGAGCTGTCGGTTGCGGTCAATGGTTTGCTGAACCTTTTCAATCACAGACTCGCGGGAACCTTTCACCAGACGCGCCGCTTCCCGAAGGGTCCGCTCGGTACCGTCAATCCAGTCCAGCGCGCCCATGCCGGTAACCGCTTCAATACGACGCACACCGGATGAAATACCACTTTCTGAGGTAATACGGAAAAGGCCAATGTCACCGGTGCGGGAAACATGAGTACCGCCGCAGAGTTCAACAGAGTAGTTGTCGGTACCCATGCTGAGCACCCGTACCACATCCCCGTATTTTTCACCGAACAACGCCATGGCACCCTTCTCCCGGGCCTTTTCCATGTCGGTAATTTCAGTCTGTACCGGGCTGTTTTCCAGGATCTGCTCGTTCACCTGGCGCTCAATCTCGCGAAGCTGCTCCGGAGTAACGGCCTCGAAATGGGAGAAATCGAAACGCAGTTTATCCGGGTCCACCAGTGAACCTTTCTGGCTGACGTGCTCACCCAGCACCTTGCGCAAGGCTGCATGCAGCAGGTGGGTGGCGGAGTGGTTACGCTTGGTACGCTCGCGGCGGGCGTGATCAATCCGCGCATCAACTTCCAGCCCCGGGAACAGCTCGCCTTCGATCAGAGTACCAAGGTGCAGGTGGTTATCCCCTTCCTTGCGTGTATCCGTCACCTTGAACCGGCCACCACTCCACGTCAGCAGGCCGGTATCACCAACCTGACCACCGGATTCGGCGTAGAACGGCGTGCGTTCAAGCACCACAACGGCTTCATCGCCGGCTTCGGCGGTCTTCTCTTCTCCGTTGACAATGACCGCGCGGATTTTCTCGTGGCCGTCAATGTGCTCGTAACCGGTGAACTCGGTCTTGCCCTCGAGTTGCAGGCCGGCGGCGTTGTAGTCGATACCAAATTTACTGGCTGCCCGGGCACGCTCGCGCTGAGCTTCCATGGCTGTCTCATAACCTTCGTAATCCAGCGTCAGGCCGCGCTCACGGGCAATGTCGTTGGTCAGGTCGACCGGAAAACCATAAGTGTCATACAGCGTGAAGATGGTCTCGCCCGGAATCTCGCTGCCCTTGAGCTCGGCGATGTCCTGCTCAAGCAGGCGCAGGCCCTTGTCCAGGGTCTTGGCAAATTGCTCTTCCTCCTGCAGCAACACCTTTTCAATCTGTTTACGGCTGCTGACCAGTTGCGGGAAGGCATCGCCCATCAGCTCGCACAGGGCGCCGGTGAGCTTGTAAAAGAAGGGGCCGGTTGCACCCAGCTTGTTACCATGGCGCGCCGCACGACGGATGATCCGGCGCAGCACAAAACCGCGGCCCTCGTTGGACGGCATCACGCCGTCCGCGATCAGGAAGGCACAGGAGCGAATGTGGTCGGCAACAACACGCAGCGACGCTTCGGTCGTTGCCGCGCCACCCAGAATCTGAGAGGCGGCTGCCAGCAAATCCTGGAACAGATCAATCTCATAGTTGCTGTGCACACCCTGCAAAACCGCGGTGATTCGCTCCAGCCCCATGCCCGTGTCAACAGACGGCTTGGGCAGCTTCAGCATCTCACCGTCGGCGGTGCGGTTGTACTGCATGAACACCACGTTCCAGATTTCGATGTAGCGGTCGCCGTCCTCTTCCGGTGATCCGGGAGGTCCACCAGCGACATCCGGGCCGTGATCGTAGAAGATTTCGGTACAGGGTCCACAGGGACCGGTGTCCCCCATCTGCCAGAAGTTGTCAGAGGCGTAACGGCCGCCCTTGTTATCGCCAATCCGGACGATACGGTCTGCCGGCACCCCAATTTCCTTGTTCCAGATATCGAAGGCTTCGTCATCTTCGGCGTAAACGGTTACCCAGAGTTTCTCCTGGGGCAGGTTCAGCCAATTCTCACCGGTAAGAAATGTCCAGGCGTAGTTGATCGCTTCCCGCTTGAAGTAGTCGCCAAAACTGAAGTTGCCCAGCATCTCGAAAAAGGTGTGGTGACGGGCGGTGTAGCCGACGTTTTCGAGGTCGTTGTGCTTGCCGCCAGCGCGGACACATTTCTGGGTGGAGGTTGCCCGGGTATAGTCACGCTCCTCGCGACCCAGGAACAGGTCCTTGAACTGGTTCATTCCCGCATTCGTAAACAACAATGTGGGGTCGTCCGCAGGTACCAGCGAACTACTTGGAACAATGGTGTGACCTTGCTGCTTGAAATAATCGAGGAATGCCTGTCGCAACTCTGCGGTTTTCATAGCCCTTTGATACCTTTCCAGAAACCCGGCGGAAATGCCGCCCGGTCCACGATTGAATACGAATACTTACATGCTTGTGCAAATCCGCTACTCTAGCACACGCCGAGAACAGGAAAAACGTGAAACATCACAGGAGATTCCATGCCCCGACGCTTCCATGACGCCGAGGAACTATTCCCACCAGCCACTGCCCTTAAACGCGCCCTTGCCATTATTTACGACGGTTTGATCAGCATCGCCGTGCTGCTTGTCGCTACCTGGGGATACACCATGGTGGCCGGCTGGATTACGGGCTGGGACCGCTACGAGCAAATGGCCGAGTCCGGCCAGCTTTCCGGGGACCCAGGCCTGACATTCACCCTGTTTCTGGTTCTTTATCTGTTCTTTGGATATTTCTGGACTCGCATCGGCCAGACCCTGGGGATGCAGGTGTGGCGGATCCGCATTGAAAACATTGACGGCACGTCAGTGAGCTGGACCAAGGCGCTCAGACGCTATGTGACGGCGGCTGGGGTGATCTTCCTGACCCTGCTGGGCAGCTACTATTTCGGAGCGGCCACTCTGTTCCTGAGCATCCCGGCAATTGTCGCACTGTTCTATCCGATTAACGGCCTTTCGGTTACTGATCGCCTGTCCGACAGCGTCGTTGTCTCGGTTCCGAAGGAAACCGCAACGAAAAAGCGCGCGGCGAAGTAACCACAGAGGGCCAGGGCGGGCCCGCTAGCCGGCCCGTCGCATCAAGATAGCCCCCACAACGGCATTCACTGCGATTGGCACCAGTACCGCCAGCATCGGGTTAAAGCCGTAAACCAGACTCATCGGCCCCAGCAGATCCTGCATGTATTTGAAGAGCAACCCCACCAACAGCCCGGTAAACACGCGGAACCCCATGGTGACTGATCGCAACGGCCCGAAAATAAAGGATATGGCGACCAGCACCATCACAGCGGTACCCAGGGGCATCAGGGCTTTTTTCCAGAATGCAAGCCAGTAACGGGAGGCATTGAGGTTTTGTTCTCCCAGGTAGCGAGCGTAGGTGAATAAGCCCGTCATGGACAGATTTTCCGGTTTCACAATCAGGACACTCAGAACGCTTGGTGACAGGCCCGTTTCCCACCTCAGGATCTTGTTTTCAGAACGGGTAGTTCTGTCGTCTTCGAACTCAGTGGTGCGCACCTTTTCCAGAAGCCAGTAATCGCCCTGATAGATGGCCCGTTCCGCGAAGCTCGCCGCCAGCAGCTGCCTATCCTCGTCAAAACGGAAGCGAGAAACACCGTGAAGCACGCCATTGGGCTGCACCGCGTTCAGATGAATGTAAACGTTCCCTTCCTTGTGCCAGACCCCGGACGCCGACGCCACATTGGTGCCCGCACCCAGCGCCACGGCCTTGTCGCTCTGCGCCACACGCTCCGCCGGTGGGGCCACGTACTCACCAATCAACACCCCAAGGATGACCACAACCAGAGCCGGCTTCATTGCCGACCAGACAATTCGCTTCAGCGAGACACCGGCCGCCCGGATCACAGTCAGCTCCGATGAACTGGCCATGGAACCCAGCCCCACCAGACAACCCATGAACGCGCCCAGCGGCAGGTAGTCGTAGATGCGGCGAGGCAGAGTCAGGAAGACGTACCAGAGCGCTTCCAGCGTCTGGTAATCATTCCGGGTATCCTCAAGTTCGGCGATAAAGGCGAAGATCAGATCAAGCGACAGCACCACCACCATAACCAGGAACATGGCGCCGCCGACGGTCCGCATTACATAGCCGTCAATCCTGCGCATGGACAGCCCCCTCCCGCATCAACCGCCTGCGATGCAGCCAGTCAGGGCCAAACTGCAACCAGAGGCCAAAACCGATGAACAGGGCATGAACCCAGAGCATGCCGACCCACTCGGGGACCTTGCCCTCGGCCAGCCAGTCCCGGGCCACGATCAGCAAACCCAGGTAGGTGATGTACACGAGCATCGCTGGAAGCAGGTGAAAGAATCTGCCCTGGCGGGGATTCACCCGGCTCAAGCGCACCGCCAGCAAAGTCACTACCGGAACAATCAGCGGGAGCGAAAAGCGCCAGTGCAACAAAGCACGATCCTCAAGCCGGTCTGACTGCATCAGGCTCCAGGTACTGGCCCCCTCTTCCAGCTCGCGGGTTCCAGCCTTGCCGCTCTCGATTTTCAGGCCGTAGGCCTCGAAATCAATAGTGGTGTAATCCAGCTCACCAGCAGCACCCTCGAAGCGGCCACCCTCTTCAAGAATTAAAAAACGGCTTCCGGTTTCAGGGTCCACCAGCTGGGAACCGGAATCGGCTGTGATAATGGTCAGGCCCTGACCGTTGTCAGCGTATTCTGCGATAAAGACGCCCTGCAGGCGGCGCTTGTCCTCGCTCAGGCCTTCGGTGTATGTCACCCGACCGCCCGACGAGAAATCCTGAAAGCGACCCGGCGCCAGCATCTCGAACTCCGTGGCCTTGCGCTGCTCATTAAAGATCTCTTCGACCTGATTCATCCCCCAGGGCGAGACGTAAAGACTCATGGCGCCGACAATAATCATCACGGGGAGACTACCCAGGAGGGTTTTACCCAACAAGGCCTTGTCACTGACACCGCAGGCGAACAACACCGTCATCTCGCTTTCAAGGTACATGCGACCGTAAGCGAGCAGAATGCCAATAAATAGACCCAGTGGCAGTATCAGTTCGAGAAACCCCGGAAAACGGTAAGCCATGATTTCGAACAGAACACCGGCGGAAATGCTCCCCTGGGCAGCACTGTCGAGGTATTTCAGAAAACGGCCGCTCATAAACACCAGCAGCAGGATGCCGGAAACGGCAACCATGCTGATCATGATCTGGCGTATGAGGTAACGGAAAATGATGTTCAAATCGGTCTCTCTGGCCGTATCCGTTGAAACGTGGAGGTCGCTGGGAACTGCGCGTATTCTATGTAACCTTGGTGTCGAATGACAGAGCAGCCGTATTACACCGATACGAAGGCGCGAACAGGCACCAAAGCCGCGCCAATTGCTTGATAATTTCCCGGCCCGCCCCAATGCTAGACTAGATCACAATCAAGAACGATTCCCGCCGTCGGCGGATGTCTCGCGAACAATCAACAGGAGTTGCCATGAATTTCAGCCTGAGCAGTAAAGCCATCGCCAGTAGCAAAGCAGACTGCCTCGTAATCGGCTTGCCTGAGAAGGGTACCTGGCCCGATTCTACCAATCAGGCCGATGAAGCACTCGGCGGGCTGATCAAGACGCTCCAGAAGGCCGGCGACCTTTCCGGCAAGATTGCCACGACTCTGACAATTCCCCTGACAGACCAGCCCTGGAGCCGTCTGCTCGTGGTTGGCACTGGCAAGGATACTGATCGCAGCCCTGCCAACTACCGCAAGGCGCTGATCGCGATGATGACCGCACTCAAGGATGGCCCATCGAAAAGTGTGGCCATCGCCCTGGCGGACACGACGGTAACCGGAGAAGAGGCCGTGAGTTCCGAAGCCGCCCGGCTGAGCCTGATCGGCCGCACCCTGGAAGACCAGCTTTACACCTTCAGCGACTTCAAGAGCGAAAAACCCGCCGCCCGCAAGCTCAACAAAGCCGTTGTGCTTGCCTCCAGTGCCAGCAAGGCCCTCAAGGATGCCTTCAACCTCGGCCTGGCCACCGGTCGAGGCATGAACCTCACCCGGGATCTCGGCAACACTCCACCCAACATCTGCCACCCGGAGTGGCTGGCCCAGCAAGCGAAGAAGCTGGCCAAGGACTACGACTGCATCAAGACCGAAGTGCTTGATGAAAAGCAGATGGAAAAAATGGGCATGAACACCATCCTGGCCGTGGGCAAAGGCAGCACACAGCCGCCGCGCCTGATCGTGATGGAATACCGTGGTGGCAAGGCCAAGGACAAGCCTCACGTACTTGTCGGCAAAGGCATCACCTTCGACACCGGCGGCATCAGCCTCAAGCCCGGCGAAGGCATGGATGAGATGAAGTACGACATGGGCGGCTCCGCCAGTGTCTTTGGCGCCATGAAAGTCCTGGCCGAAACCCAACCCAAGATCAACGTGGTGGCCGTGATTGCCGCGGCGGAAAACATGCCGGACGGCGGCGCTTCCCGCCCGGGCGATATCGTAACCACCCTCTCGGGCATGACCGTCGAAATCCTCAACACCGATGCCGAGGGCCGGTTGGTACTGTGCGACGCCCTCACCTACGTGAAGAAATTCGACCCGGCCGCCGTCATCGACCTGGCGACGCTGACCGGTGCCTGCATCATTGCCCTTGGCAATCACGCCACCGGCCTGCTGGCCAACAACGATGATCTGGCCAACGAACTGCTGGCTGCCGGCGAACGTGCCGGTGACCGGGCATGGCGTCTACCGCTCTGGGACGAATACCAGAGCCAGCTGGACAGCAACTTCGCCGACATGGCCAACATCGGCGGACGCCCGGCCGGCACCATTACTGCAGCCTGCTTCCTGTCCCGGTTCGCCAAGGACTACCGGTGGGCCCACCTGGACATCGCCGGCACCGCCTGGCATTCCGGCAAAGCCAAAGGTTCCTCCGGCCGTCCGGTCCCTCTGCTGGTCGACTACCTGATGTCCCATGCCGGAAAATAACCCGGCACCCTCTCCAGAACCCGGCAGCCCTGCTGCCGGAGCTTCCGGCCAGGAGGACCGGAACCAACGCTACTGGTTCCATATCCTTGCCCAGAACACCCCTGCCGCCCGCAACCTCCACGCCGCCAAACTCGTGGACAAAGCCTGGCAGCAGGGTGATCGTGTGTGCATCGTCTGCGATACCATGCAACACGCTGAAGAGCTGGACGACCTGCTCTGGAACTTCAGCCCCGACGCCTTCATCCCCCACAGCGTTGTTCCCGATTCCGCTACCACCTGCCCCGATCCTGTCGGCATCCTGCTCTGCCCGCCGGTTGCCGAAGACTGGGATACCGTGATCATTCTCTCGGCCACCTTGCCGGCGGATGCGGACCGTTTTAAGCGGCTTGCGCTGGTTGCCCATAACGACCGGAATGTGCTGAATCAGGCCCGGTCGCATTTCAAGCAGTTGCGGGCACTGGGGATTGAACCGCGGGTGCATGACCTCAGGAAGCGGGGATAGCCTGTGTCGGGTTACGCTTCGCTTACCCGACCTACGGTTTAACTCGGATTTCGCCGTTGGGCAGGCGACCATGTATAATCGGGCGTCTCAATTTTCCCTTGTGAATCAACCAACGGTCACTGCAGAACCCCATGGAAAAAACCTACCAGCCAGAAAACATCGAGCGCCAGTGGTACGAAAACTGGGAATCCAAAGGGTACTTCCGCCCCAGCGGTGAAGGCCCGTCCTACAGCATCGCCATCCCGCCGCCCAACGTTACCGGCAGCCTGCACATGGGCCACGCGTTCCAGCACACCATCATGGACACCCTCACCCGCTTCAAGCGCATGCAGGGCCGCAACGCACTGTGGACCGTCGGTACCGACCACGCCGGCATCGCCACCCAGATGGTGGTTGAACGCAAACTGGCCGCTGAAGAAGACAAAACCCGCCACGACCTGGGTCGGGAAGAGTTCATCAAGCGTATCTGGGATTGGAAAGAACATTCCGGCGGCAGCATCACCCGCCAGATCCGGCGCCTCGGCAACTCTGTAGACTGGGACAACGAACGCTTCACCATGGACGACGGCTTCTACAAAGCCGTTCAGGAAGTGTTTATCCGTCTGTACGACGAAGGCCTGGTGTACCGTGGCAAGCGCCTGGTCAACTGGGACCCGAAACTGCACACCGCCATTTCTGATCTGGAAGTGGAAAACAAGGAAGAAAAAGGCTTTTTCTGGCACCTGCGTTACCCGCTGGCTGACGGCGCGCAGACCAAAGACGGCAAAGACTACCTCGTAGTCGCTACCACCCGGCCCGAGACCATGCTCGGCGATACAGCCGTGGCCGTGCATCCGGAAGACGAGCGCTACCAGCACCTGATTGGCAAACACGTGATGCTGCCGCTGGTGAATCGCCGGATTCCCATTGTTGCCGACCATCACGCCGATCCGGAGAAAGGTTCCGGCTGCGTGAAGATCACCCCGGCTCACGACTTCAACGACTACGCCGTCGGCAAGCGCAACAACCTGCCGATGATCAACGTCATGACCCAGGATGCCAACATCCGGGACGTGGCCGAAGTGTTCAACGCGGACGGCACTGAAAACACCGAACTCGACGGGACCATGCCAAACGCCTACGCCGGGCTGACCCGCGAAGCGGCCCGCAAACAGATCGTCGCCGACATGGAAACCGAGGGTCTGGTTGAGAATATCGAGGATCACGTGCTCAGCGTCCCCCGCGGTGACCGGTCGGGCCTGATTATCGAGCCGATGCTCACCGACCAGTGGTTTGCCGATGCCAAGACCCTGGCCAAGCCGGCCATCGAAGCTGTTGAGGATGGCCGTATCCAGTTCGTACCGAAACAGTACGAAAACATGTATTTTGCCTGGATGCGGGACATCCAGGACTGGTGTATTTCCCGCCAGCTCTGGTGGGGCCACCGCATCCCGGCCTGGTACGACGCCGAAGGCAACATCTACGTTGGCCGTAGCGAAGACGAAGTCCGCCAGAAGCACAACCTCGACGCCGACGTCGCCCTCGAGCAGGACGAAGACGTTCTCGACACCTGGTTCAGCTCTGCCCTGTGGACCTTCGGCACCCTGGGCTGGCCGGAGATCACCGAACGCCTGAAAACCTTCCATCCAACCGATGTGCTGGTGACCGGCTTCGACATCATCTTCTTCTGGGTAGCCCGGATGATCATGATGACCATGCACTTCATGAAGAACGAAGACGGTACACCCCAGGTGCCCTTCCATACCGTGTATGTCACCGGCCTGATCCGGGACGAGCACGGCGACAAGATGTCCAAGTCCAAGGGCAACGTGATCGATCCGCTGGACATGATCGACGGCATCAGCCTCGATGACCTTCTGGAGAAGCGCACTGGCAATCTGATGCAGCCCAAGCTGGCCGAGAAGATCGGCAAGCGCACCAAAAAGGAGTTCCCGGAGGGCATCACCGCCCACGGCACCGACGCCCTGCGCTTCACCCTGGCGGCCATGGCCACCACCGGTCGTGACATCAACTGGGACATGAAGCGCCTGGAAGGCTACCGCAACTTCTGCAACAAGCTGTGGAACGCAGCCCGTTACGTGCTGATGAATACCGAGGACGAAGATTGCGGCGTGAATGACGAGCCGGTGGAGCTGTCCCTTGCCGACCGCTGGATCATCAGCGAACTGCAGAGCTGCGAGCAGGATGTGATCCGCCACCTGGACCAATACCGCTTTGACCTGGCTGCCTACGCGCTGTATGAATTCATCTGGAACGAATACTGCGACTGGTATCTGGAACTGTCGAAGCCGGTGCTCAATGATGAAAGCGCCAGTGCCGAAGCCAAACGCGGCACCCGTCGCACCCTGGTGCGCGTACTGGAAGCCGTCCTGCGCCTGGCCCACCCGATGATGCCGTTCATCACCGAGGAAATCTGGCAGCGCATTGCGCCCCTGGCCGGCAAGACCGGAGACAGCATCATGCTGCAGGCCTACCCACAGCCGGATGCCACCAAGCAGGATGCTGCAGTGACCGCCGATATTGAATGGTTGAAAGGCGTCATCGTTGCAGTGCGAAACATCCGTGGTGAAATGAACATTTCCCCGGCGAAAAAGATCCCGGTATTGCTGCGTGGCAAAGACGCGGAAGATCAGCGTCGCATGAACGACAACCGCCAGTTCCTGAGCTCCCTTGCCAAGCTGGAGAGCCTTGACTGGTTCGAGGGTGACAAAGCGCCGATGTCCGCCACCCAACTGGTGGGAGAAATGGAAGTGCTGGTCCCCATGGCCGGCCTGATCGACAAGGATGCGGAACTCAAGCGCCTGGACAAGGAGCTGGAGCGCCTGCAGAAAGAGATTGGCCGCCTGGAGGGCAAGCTGGGGAACGAGAAGTTTACCGCCAAAGCCCCAGCCGAAGTGGTTGAGAAGGAGCAGGAGAAACTCCGTGACGCCCAGAGCAGCCAGGCTCGCCTGAGCCAGCAAAGGGCCGACATCGAGGCCATGTAACCGGCATGATCGGTATTCTCGGTGCAGGCTCTCTGGGCAGGCTTTGGGGCGCAATGCTACCCGCGGGTCGCGTTGCCTTCATTGCCAGGCCTGGCGAGCCGACCGACACCGATCTCAGTTACCGTTTCCGGCCCTTTAAAGGGCCGGAATCAACGGTACGAATCCCATTCCTCAAGGCGGGTAACAAGCCAGATCTGCTTCTGGTCACAACCAAGGCCGGTGACACCCTGGATGCCCTGGCGGGGGTGATCGACCAGTTTGCCATGGACACCCCCATCCTGCTTTTCCAGAACGGCCTGGGCAGCCAACAGGCTGTTGCCGACCGGTGGCCGGAGCGCCCGATCCTGGCCGCCAGCACCACCGAAGGCGCCAACCGGCCGGAGCCGAAGCTTCTCGTTCATGCCGGCACCGGTGATACCTGGGTGGGGCCAATGACCGAGCCCGCCAGAGCCGCCGTCAGCAAAACCGTAGAAATGCTGGCAGCCACCGGCCTGGCTGTTCATCCCGAGCCGGACATCCTCCAGCGACTCTGGCAAAAACTCATCATCAACGCCGGCATCAATCCCTACACCGCCATCCTGGACTGCCCGAATGGCGAGATTTTGAGTACGCACCTGTATCAGAGCACCATCGACGACCTTTGCCACGAGCTATCAGAACTGATGGACGCCTCCCTTCAGATCAGAGAGACACCGAACTCCCTGCGGCAGCGCATCGAGCAGGTGGCTCGCAATACCGCCGGCAACACATCCTCCATGCGTGCCGATGTTCTCAGGGGCCGCCGAACCGAGATAGACTTTATCAACGGTTACCTGACACAGCTGGGAAATGAACTCAGTATCAAAACGCCAGTGAACCAAATGCTGACCGAACGGGTACAACAACTGTCGTCACACTAATCAGGAGCAGACTGATGGGCAACCGCCTTTCCAAGATTTACACCCGCACCGGAGATGATGGCTCCACGGGCCTGGCCGATGGCAACCGTATTGCCAAGAATGCCCAGCGGGTTGAAGCCATGGGCACCGCCGATGAGCTGAATTGTCACATCGGGCTGCTGATCGAGACTCTCGACAGCGACGACGAACTGATTGAAAGCCTGCGCCGCATCCAGCACCACCTGTTTGATCTGGGAGGCGAGTTTGCCATCCCCGGCAGCCGCGTGATCGGTGATGATCATATCGAATGGCTGGAAAACACCCTCGACCGCCATAACGAGGGTCTGCCACCTCTGAAGAACTTTATCCTGCCTGGCGGCACACCTGCGGCAGCCCAGTGCCACCTGGCCCGGGCGGTATCCCGTCGGGCGGAGCGAGTCGTTGTTGCCCTCGGCCATGAAGATTCTATCAATACCGCCTCCCGGCACTACCTGAATCGTCTGTCGGATCTGTTGTTTGTCATCGCCCGCGTCCTGGCCCGTCGCGATGGTGGTGAGGAAATTCTCTGGGAGCAAAAAAAATCCGGCCTCTAGGGGCCGGATTTGTCTTCACTGTTACTCGGAAGCTGGCGCCAGTCAGACCTTGAAGGCCTCCACCAGGCGCTGGAGTGAGGCGGTCAGCTGCGACATTTCCCGCGAGGAACCGAGCGTCTCCTCGGCGTTGGCGGCAGTCCTCTGACCCAGCTCACCGATCTGCTCAACGTTCGAATTCACGTTCTTGGCAACGGCGGATTGCTCTTCCGCCGCCTGGGCAATCTGGTGGCTCATATCCACGATCACCGAAATACCCTTGGCGATCCTGTCCAGAGCCTCCGTGACCTCACCCGACTTCTGCACCGTCGCCTCGGTCACGTCCCGACTGTTGGTCATGGCTGACACCGCATCTTTCACGCCGCTCTGAAGGCGGGAAATCATACCCTCAATCTCTTCAGTGGATTTATGGGTACGCTGGGAAAGCGAGCGAACCTCATCGGCAACTACCGCAAAACCGCGCCCCTGCTCACCGGCCCTGGCAGCCTCGATAGCGGCATTCAGAGCCAGCAGGTTGGTTTGTTCGGCAATCGCCTTGATCTCGACCAGCACCTGGCTGATGTTGTCACTGTCCTTGCTGACCCGGTTGATCACTTCCACGGCGCCAGATATCTCGCCCGCCAGCTTGTTGATGGTTTCAACGGTGTCGGCAACCACACCACGCCCGGTTTCCGTATCCTGTTCGGCGTTACTGGCGCTGTCTGCAACCCGGTGAGCGCTTTCTGTTACTTCGTGGACCGCCTCAACCATCTGGTTCATGGCCTCGTTGATCTGGCCGCTTTCTTCCATCTGGCGTGCCACGGCCTCGCTGTTGGCAGCCGCGGTGTCGTTGACCCGGGTCGCCTGCTGGTCCACATCCGCCGTGGTCCGGCTGACCGAGCGAATCAGCTCGGCAATCCGGTCGGTCATGTTGTTGAACTCAGTGGTCAGTTCGCCCAGCTCGTCGCGGTTACGCAACATGATATGGGTGGTCATATCACCGGCAGCGACGCTCCGTGCAGCCTCGCTGAAGCGGTTGATGGCGGTGCGCACCGACATAAAGAAACCGATATAGAGATAGACGACCACCAGCAGGATGGCAATGAGAGCAATGACGATCAGCCGACGCTGGTTAATCTCACTCTCGAGCCGTGCTCGCAGGTTCGAATCGACCACACTGAACGCAGCCGTCTTGACCTCGTCGTAATGAGCCAGTTGCCCGGACATCAAATCGTCGTATTCGGTCCAGGGCATTTCCAGACGCATTGGCGTAATCACGTTCAGATCCAGCTGATCCCGGACCACCATCAGGCTCTCATCAACCCGCTGAATCGCATTGCCCGCCTGCTCGGTCAACGCCGGCGATGCCTCGGAGGCCAGGGCCAACGCAGGTGAGAGCAATGAGCTGCGATTGGTTAGCTGGTCATAGATCGCGTTCAAGGTCTCGCTCAGTGCATAGCCCACCTGACCCTCAACCAGCGCGAAGATGCCGTAGGATTTTGCACGGCCGATCACGGTGCGTGCGGCAGGGAGCGAGTCGCTGACCAGGCCAAGAATAAGCTGGTTCTCCCTCGAGGCTCCCTGCCCCAAGCCTGAAATTTCAATGGTCGCGGACAGCAGAGCCTGGGCCTTCTGGACAAACTCCTGATAATATTTGAACTGGGGATCGAAGCTGCCCTGATAGTTATCATCCGCCCGGAGTGCCTCCCACTCCTGGCGAAGGGACTGCACCTGTTCAGCCCATGAGCCGGTTGTATCGAACGAACGCTCTTCGGCAACGAGTGCCGCCAGAGTGTCGTCTATCTCACCGGCCGCTTCTTCAGAAACTGCCGTAATAGCGGATTCATCCTTGATAATTGCCGGTGAACGGTAATCCCGATAATCCATCGCGGCGTCCACCAGCCGATCCACCTGCTGAAGCTGTTCAAGCCCCTCGACACCTCGAGTCATGGTCTGAACCGAGCGGTTCAGCTCGGAAATGGCAAGCCAGGACAGTCCACCGATCGGTAACAGGAACAGAATGCTGATGAGGCTGAACTTGTAGACCATTGGCAGCCGGTTCATCAGTGCAATGGCAGGATTAATGAGTTGCTTCACAGTGACCCTCGTGCTGGCAAATAACAACTGAACGTATGTTCTTTTCTTATATTGTCGCCTAAAGTCTTAAAAACTTAAGCATTATTTGTTGTTAAACTGTAATGTTTTATAAAATCCAGGTCAGACAACCCCGGAAATGACCAGCAGAGCGAGCGTGCATATCCATACCAGCATGCTTCTGTTCAATAAATCCCTTACTGCTCTCAGGCTACGTCCTCCGAACGCTGTCCACTCATCCGGGTGAACCCGGGAAAAGCGGGCTGGATCCAGTGCATACCCGGTTAACGACCCATTGGCCGAAATCATGAGGACCTCCCCGGCTTTTTTGGTTACACCAGTGAGGGTGCGGCGGGTTTCCCGCAGCCAGCCGGCAAGGTCTCCGGCTATCCCGAAGGTCAAAGAAAGAAGTCTTGCGGGGACCCAGCCGGCCAGGTCCGATATTCTCGCAAAACGCGGCCTGGCCGGCGCCTGAAGCCATTGATCGGCAAGCGCGACCAAACCACGCGCCAGAACCGCAAGGCCGATACCGCCAACCACGTACCAGAAAGCCACCAGGAAGAAGCGCTGAAACACCGAAACCATCAATGCCTTGGACAGGGACAGATGCATGGCCTCGGGAGACACCGCTGCACCCCGTTCATCGGCCGGTAAAAGATCTTTCACATGATGCCACGCCGACTGCATGTCTCCCCGCTGCCATGCCTCTGCGTAAGCCCGGAGCACCTGTCGCCAGCCGGGTGTACCCATGAGGACGACCAGAACCAGGAACTCCAATGGGTAAGCGGCCATTCTCCAGCCGGAGGCTACCAGGAGATATTCCGCAAGACCCAGCAGGAAGGCCGGCAATACAACCAGCGCCAGCCCGATAGCAATCCCCGACTCATGGCCCGCCCTGACCCGGCTGCCATTGCGAAACCACCGACGCCAGACCTCATCCCCGGACAGCAGATCCAGGGAATCCAGACGCCTGCGTACCATATACGCCAGAAGAAACACAACAAACTCCATTCAGACGTTCCTCCCGGATCCCTGGACTGCCTGGAGGGCTGCCCGGAAAAATTGCCAGTCGAAGGCAGGCCCCGGATCGCTCTTCCTGCCGGGCGCAATGTCGCAGTGCCCGGTAATCCGATTGGCCGTGACATCCGGCCAGGCCGTCATAATCAGGTCCGCCACTTTCGCCAGCATGCGATATTGTTCGGTGGTGTAAGGGGTGTCGTCGGTCCCTTCCAGTTCAATCCCGATGGAAAAATCATTGCATTCCTCCTGCCCTTCAAAACACGATCGGCCGGCATGCCAGGCCCGATCAAGCAGGCTGACAAACTGGACCAGCGCGCCATCGCGGCGAATCAGCAGGTGCGCAGACACCTGGACGCCCTCGATAGTCTTGAAGTAGGGGTGCGCAGAATGGTCGAGTTGGTTACAGAAGAAGTCTTCTATTTCGCGGCCACCAAACTGACCCGGAGGCAGGCTGATATTGTGGACGACCAGAAGAGAGATGCCTGCTCCATCCGGACGAGGCCCGAAATTCGGCGAAGGGGTCCAGCGGGCGAAGGAAATCCGCCCGGTTTCGCGAAGCGAATTTCCATCGGTACCGGAGGCTGAAGGGCGTTCGGAAAAAACGTCTGAATCGGGCAAAGTAATTCCAAAAGTTTCAGAGCATTACAGCCTCTGATTGAATCACAAAGTTGCCACGGTTGCTACGAATCAGTCCTTGCGGCTGCTGCGGAGGTTGTCGATGATCGACTCCAGGGCCCGGTCGAAAATCAGGCCGTCATCCAGCATGCTGATTTTTCCGGCTTCCATGTCTGCGGCCAGCTCCTGGCGCAGATACTCGGCCACCTTGGCACCACTGCGGTTCACAAAGATGTACTTGCCGGTAGCCTTGATAAAGGCCGCAAGTTTGCAGCGCACCTTGGTTTCGTCGCGGGTTAGCTCAATCCAGGAACCTACACGGAGGCTCTCCGCCTTTTCCAGCCATTGTGGCGATACCGAAGCCGACTCTTCTGTTCCGGTTTTCCCTCCCGTTTCGGAAGGCGCTTCGTTGACCACCGCAACGGGTGACTCCACGGGCTCTGCCGGAACCGGAGTTTGCTTCAACTCCTCAACTGGCGCTTGAGGGGCCACAGGCGTTTCGACCGAACGCTCGGGTTCCGGCTGCGGCAGGTCCTCAGGTTCTGCTGGTGATTCCGGACGCGACGGCGCGGTTACCAGCCGCTGGAAAACATCCACGTGTGCCAGTTCCAGATCACGAATGGCGGCATCGGTGGCAAAGGGGTCCCAGGAAATCTCCTGAAGCGCCTTGCGAAGGTCATCCACGATGGCTGGAATTGCCCGCAGAAGCTCTCCCCGGGTGGAATCATTGACCGGCCGCGGATCGACACTCCACACCAGCTGTTCGGTCAGGTTCCGGGCATGCTGCCAGCGATCGCTTTCCTCACCTTCCCGCAGAACCACCCACTGCAGATACTTGGTCCAGGCTTCGTTGAGAAGACCGGCAACCGGCTCTGGAATGTCCCGCTGCTCAGTCAGCTCCTGTACCAATCCTTCTGCCGCCTGGGACGCCCGCTCCTGACGGGCTCGCCCCTCTTCCGCATCCCGAAGACGTTGCTCCACAAGCTCACGACGCCTGCGGTCGAGATCCATGAAGTGACTGAAATCTTTAAGCAACTCTTCGAACAAACTGACGTTGGTGGTGAATTCGCCAAGCACCCGATCTACCACCGACTCAATCTTTTCCCGAAGTGGATCCCTTTGACCTGTCTTTTTCTCAGTCCAACCAATGGCTGACAGCGCCAGCTCGTTAAGCAGCTTGCGAACCGGGTGACCGCCGCGATTGAAAAAGTTTTTGTCACTCAACGCCACCTTCAGCACCGGGATCTGCAGACGACCGATCAACGCCTTCATCACCGGATGCAACTGACGATCCTCCAGGATGAAGTCAAATAGCATTGAAACCAGATTGATCACATCACTGTCTACCTGCCCCACATGAAGGCTTTTTCCGTCACCGGAGCGCAGGATGGGTTGAAGCTGCTCGTTAAGTGGCACAACGGCACCATCGCCCCATTGCCGGCTGCTCGACTGGGCCTCGGTAAGACGCGCCATCAGTCGATCAGTGTCAATGTAAGCTTCGCCAGCGGGGGCACCACCGCAGGCAGCACCAGCATCGCCTCGATGCAGCAGCGCACTGAGCTCTGAGAATGTGGCCTGCGATTGAGACATACCCTGGCTCTCGTCGGTGGAACTGGCCTGAACGCTGGCGCCTGTCGGCGCTGAATTTTCCCCTGACATGCGCTGACCGGAGCGCGCAGGCGCTTTGCCGGCAGGAGGCCGCTTCATATCAGGCATGACCCCCTCTTTAATCAAGGTGCGATTGGCTTCTTTGTAGAAATCACCGAGGGTATCGGCGAGCAGGCGATCAAACAGCTTCAGAACCACCAGCTTGGCCCGGATATCAATGTCGAGGTCGGCACAGGCCTCGGCAACACCGCCACAGATGATCTCAGGGCTCAGCGGCATTTGTGCGTCTTTCAGCTCGATGCCCGGCACCAGATGCCCAACCCGGACGGTAAGCAGACGGATCTGTTCGGTATAACGGTTCCGGAGTTTATTTATGAGGTTGTCGACTGCCACCTGCTGCTCAAGCTGGGAATGGTCAACGAGGCTGAGAGAGTCCTCGTCAACTTCATCCAGGGTCCTGGCGCTTTGTTGGGGCTGGAACCTGCCGATTTCATTGAAAGCCTGGCTGACGTACTGGAGGATCGAGACCACCATGGCCTTGCGGCGAAGCCTGAGCTCACGCATGGCATCAAAATAGGCGGTCTGGTCGAGGTTGGAGCCGGCTCTGTCGGCGAGTTCAAACAGGGCATCATCGGCACGATCGAAAAAACTGGCAAGAACGGATTTGAGGGACTGACCCGATGCGTCACGCAGGCGGACGAGGGCTGCAGGCAATGCAAACCGGGCGGGCGGCTTCTGGCCTGAAAAGCTGACAACCTTGTTATCGTGCACCATGTCGCTGCTCCGCCTTGTATCGCACAAATGCCTGTTTGATTATCCACTTCACATGATACGAGCTGCCCACGTCAGGTTGTGTCAGAATTTGTCACCTTTTGTGTATACCTGACCTGCATCACAGTTTAGCAGTCTGGACTCAAGAGTTTGGCGATTCACCAGCAGCCCATTAGAATTGACAGCCTCAAAAGCCTACAACCCACTGCATCGGACACTTTGCCCTATGATCCCCCCTGAACTCCTTCGTCAGGCCAGAATCGAGAATGTTGCCCAGAGCCTGCGGGAAGATATTGGTGATGGTGACGTCACGGCCAAACTGATACCCGCCGACAAACAGGCGAAAGGCCGCGTGATTACCCGAGAAACCGCAACGATTTCGGGCAAGGAGTGGGTAAACGAGGTTTTCCGGCAGGTAGATCCGGCCGTCGAGCTCACCTGGCAGGTATCCGATGGCGAAACCGTTTCACCGGATCAGGTACTGTTTACCATGCAGGGCCCTGCCAGAAGCTTGCTGAGCGCCGAACGCGCCGCCCTGAACTGGCTTCAGACCCTGTCCGGGGTTGCTACCACTTGCGCCAACTATGCCGCCCGGGTTGCCCACACCAATGTACGACTGCTGGATACCCGCAAAACCCTGCCGGGCCTGCGCTTGGCACAGAAATACGCCGTCACCTGTGGCGGTTGCTTCAATCACCGCATCGGGCTCTGGGATGCCTTCCTGATCAAGGAAAATCATATTGCCGCCTGCGGCTCGATTGCCGAAGCCATCGAGGCCGCCCACAGGATTGCCCCGGGCAAACCGGTTGAAGTGGAAACCGAGAACCTTGACGAGCTGGTGCAAGCCCTGAAGGCGGGCGCCGACATCATCATGCTGGATGAATTCTCACTTGAAGATATGCGAACGGCGGTTGCCACCACCCAAGGCAAGGCAAAGCTTGAGGCCTCCGGGGGAATCAACGCCGACACCCTGGTGCCGATCGCCGAGACGGGGGTCGACTTCGTCTCGATTGGCGCGCTGACCAAGGATGTGAAGGCTGTCGACCTGTCAATGAGACTGGACTGATCACTCCCCGCTGAGAAGGCGGTCGATTTCCTCCAGCTCCCTGACCAGCCTGTTGCCGGACTCGGGCCGCCCCCGGAAGTGCTCCTCAGCCATGGGTGCTATGCCGGAGGCCGAAGGCAAGGGGTGGTCATTTTCAATAATGATCTTCATTTTTTCCACAAAGACAAATTGCAGCCACTGGGTAAACTCCAGCGTATCGATGCAAAATGGCTGAGCACTCTGGAAAGCCTCTTCCGGTGGTGGCTCGGACTCCCAAAGCCCGAGTTGCCGCAACTCCATCTCTATGTTCAGCAGGCAATCCGCCACCTGCCCGATCGGGTCACCGGATTCGGTCATATCAATCTCGCTTCAGTCGGTGAGAGGCTCAAGCTCCACGGTTTCGCCATGCAGAACCCGGAACAGGTCTTCGTACTGGCGAGTCAACGGGTGCTTGGGCGCCATATGAATCAGTGGCTGACGGCTCTGATGAGATTCTTTCATCTTCACGGAGCTTGAGAGCCGCACCGGCAAAACCGGCAAGCCTTCCTCGGTAAGCTCCCTGACCAGCTGCTTAGGAAGGCTGGCGCGAGGCTGGAACTGGTTGGCAACAATTCCCTCAACCACCAGATCTTCGTTGTGATCTTCCTGGAGGTCTCGGATTTCATTGAGAATGTTGTAAAGGGCCTGACGGGAAAAATCATCACAATCGAAGGGTATCAGGCAGCGCTGAGCGGCAATCAGCGCAGAGCGCGTATAAAAATTCAGCGCGGGCGCTGTGTCGATGTAGATTGCATCGAAGGATTCACCGAGCTTTTTCAGAGCCTCTCTCAGCTTGTAGATCTTGTGCTTGGCTTCCAGCTTGCGCTCCAGGAAGTCCAGCTCCGGGCTGGAAGGCATCACAAACAGGTTCTTGAATGGTGAGGCGTGGACAAATTCGTCCGGACGGCGGTTGAACACGGTAAAGGCCACCGTCTGCTCCAGCATATCCGCAACGGTATCCTTGAGCTCGCTGGCCGGCTTGCCCAGCAGGTAGTGGGTGGAGTTTCCCTGGGGATCGAGATCCACGACCAGGGTTCGCTTTCCACGAGCGGCGCTGATCGCTGCGAGATTGCACGTGATACTGGACTTGCCGACACCGCCTTTCTGGTTGAATACCACCCGTCTCATTTTGCCTCTCCCTTGATGAATTCGTTATCGTTTTCTGCCCTGCGATGAACCCATTCCAACTCACCACCCCATCACTGTTTTCACAAACGGGATAGTAAGCCGTCGCTGTGCCTGAAGTGAATTTTCATCCAGTATATCCAGAATCCCCAGCAAATCACCGAGCCTTCGAGGCGCCCGGCGCATTATATAGCTGGCTACATCATCCGCCATCACCAGGCCCCGCTTCTCGGCACGGGCCCTGAGAATGGTCAGGCGGTCCTCATCCCGGTAGATACCCAACTGGATGATCAGCCCATGGCTGAACCTGGAGACCAGATCCGGCAACTCGAAGGGCAAACTGGCCGGCAAATCCGCCAAACTTACCAGCAAAAGGCCGCCACGGTCGTGTATCCGGTTATAGAGATGAAAAATGGCCTCTTCCCACATCCGCTGACCGGCGATGCGGTCGATGTCGTCCAGACAGACGATGTCATGGGTCTCAAGCCCCGACAGAGCATCAGGACCAAAAGGCTCGAGCTCTGCAATGCTGATACAGACCGCAGCCCTGCCCTGCTTTTCACCCAGGTGGCAAACCGCCTGCAAAAGATGGCTTTTGCCGGTATCGGCATCACCACACAGAACAACCACCGGAACATCATCAGGTTGCTGACAAACGCTTTCAAGGCGCTGGGCTGCGCCCGTGTTCCGGTCGCCATGGAAATTGTCGAATCGGGCGTCGTCACGCAGCTTGACCCCGAGCACCAACTGGGATGCGGTCATGGCCGGGTAGCCCTCCAGGCCCGCAAGCCCCACACGAACAGGTAATGCCCCCCGCTGAACACTGTGGAGATAGCCACCAGGAGAATGCCGGCATCCACCACCCAAGGCTGCATCGGCAGGTCTGCCAGAAGCACAATGATGGCCAGGGCTACAAGAATCTGGATAAAAGTATTGACCTTGCCGGGAATGCTGGGCTCCATATCGTATCGACCAACCTTGTAGTGGTAGGCAAGGGCGCCGACCACAATCAGCAGATCACGCCCCAACACCAGCAGAAACAGCCACACTGGCAGAACAGCGGTGAGGGTAAGCATCAGGTACGCGGTGATCAGCAAGGCCTTGTCGGCAAGAGGATCTGCAATTGCACCAAGCCTGGAACGCCAATTGAAATGCCGGGCAAGGAAGCCGTCAACCGCGTCTGTGCCGGCTGCCAGAAAGAATATCAGCAACGCACGGCGATAATCTCCGGTCAATAACGCTCCCGCGAAGGGAGCGATCAGAAGAATACGCAGGAACGTCAGGGCATTGGGAATCCAGCGCCAGCGGTGCAAATTCAAAAGACTCCCTCCGGTTACACCTTATTCGCCGCCATCGCTCCCGATGACAGAAGACGGTTGCCAACGATAGTACAGAACCTGGTACAGGGATTCGAACGCCTCTCTGGCCTCTTCCTCATCAACGGGCACCGGCTGGTAGGTATACAAGGAAGTCTCCTCAGATTCTTCAGCTGAGGTCTGCTGATCCCCCTCCACCGGTTGCGCTTCCTGGCTTTCGGGCGTTTCTTCGGCATTTGTCGAAGACGACGCCACCGGGTCGGCTGTTATGCGGGCGGCATCGGACGGATCGGCCGGAACGTCTGACTCCATCGGAACAAAGCGTGGATCCAGGGCGATGTACTCGCGAAGCTGGTCCAGCTCACCGGAAAAAGCCACACGCAGGGTAAGTTGTTCATCGCGCACCCTGTGGGCACCGACACTGACAACCGGTGTCAGCCCCTCCAGCACCTTATTGGCTCGGGCGTAGTCTTCCAGTGAGGTTACGCCGCGCAGAACAATATCCACTTGCGGGGAATCCCCCACTTCCGCAGCAGACACGGCGTATCGGCTGGCGTACAGCTCGGCCCAGCGATTAATCATCGCCTCTGCCAATGCTTCTGGAGTCTGTGCGGTCACTGACTCTTCGCCAGCATTCATGGCCATACCATCGAACACCCAACCGGCACGCCATTGCCCGCCAGCACGGCTGACCCGCACCACGGCTAGCACATCGTGATCCAGGTCCTCGGAGGCGGACTTCACCCGACCAATGAACTGCCCCCAGATATCCGACAACAATTCCCGGTCTGCGGCGAAATCCGCCGGCGGCAGTGCCACCGGCAAGCCCCGCTTCCTGGCAGCCTCATCGAACGCAGCCCGCCAGCTTGCAGAGCTTTCCTGCCCGGCGCCTGCGTCAGACCGGGTCACGAGTGTTCGCGAGCCACGGTCCTCGGCAGCAATCCAGGCCAACGTGAGCGGTCTGTTAGCACCCCACACCGGCGCGTTGATTGAGGCCAGCGCGCGGTTCACCCCGACCGCTCCGAAGGACATGCTCAGAACACTCTGGCCAGACTCATCCCGGGCAACCTGATAGGAAAGCAGAAGCGACTCGGCATCGGACAGCAGTGTTTGAACGCCTTCCATCGCAAGCACGTCGCGGGTACCAGAAACCCTCACCAACACCTGGCTCAGGCCATCCGCATAGCCCTGGGCCAGCTGACCCGGCGACGATCCTTCCACCGGTACTTTGGCCGAATAAAGACCGGAAACGGTCACTGCGGTTACCTGGGCGGAAAACCCGACCAGCAGAAAAGCAAACAGCGCAAAGAACCACGCCGGGGATACAGACCTCTGTGCCGGCTTTTGTCCTGATACTGACATGAAACACCCTGCAATTCGCATGAATGGCGCATAGGATACACCATGCCCCAGGGCGTGAGTAGCGGCCCCGGATTTCAGAAAAGCAATATACATTTGGAGCGCCACACCGCACCTGTTAAAATCCGCCGCCTGACCCACTGGCCAACGGTTAAGTACACCATGAGCGAACAGAAGCCCTCCCTGACCTACCGCGATGCTGGCGTCGATATCGATGCAGGCAATGAACTCGTCAGCCGAATCAAGGACACCGCAGCGCGCACCCGCCGCCCGGAGGTTCTTGGCGGCCTGGGCGGCTTCGGCGCCATGGTCTCGATTCCCGCCGGATACAACGAGCCGGTTCTGGTTTCCGGTACTGACGGAGTGGGCACCAAGCTCAGATTGGCCATGCAGCTGGACAAGCATGACAGCATCGGTATTGATCTGGTCGCCATGTGCGTGAACGACCTGGTGGTTGGTGGTGCTGAACCACTGTTCTTCCTTGATTATTATGCCACCGGCAAGCTCAACGTAGACGTTGCTACACAGGTTGTCGCCGGGATTGGCGAGGGTTGCGAACAGGCTGGTTGTGCACTGGTAGGCGGTGAAACCGCCGAAATGCCGGGCATGTACGAAGGCGACGACTACGACCTCGCTGGCTTCTGCGTGGGCGTTGCCGAGCGCAGCGAGATTATTGATGGCAGCCGTGTCCAGTCTGGAGACGTGTTGATCGCCCTGGGCTCCTCCGGCCCCCACTCCAACGGCTACTCCCTGATCCGGAAAATTCTGGAAGTCAGCAACGCCGACCTCGACCAGCCAATGGGCGACACCACCCTGGCCAATGCCCTGATGGCACCGACGCGAATCTATGTAAAAAACCTTCTGCAGCTGATTCGCGAAGTGGACGTTCGGGCACTTTCCCACATCACCGGTGGTGGCCTGCCGGAAAATATTCCCAGGGTGCTGCCGAACGGGACCATTGCAGCCATTGATACCGACAGCTGGTCGCTGCCCCCGGTATTCCAGTGGCTCAAGAACAACGGCGGCGTTGCCAGTGAAGAAATGTACCGAACGTTCAACTGCGGTATCGGCATGATTGTCTGCGTGCCAGCCAATCAGAAAGAACTGGCCCTGGATACCCTGAAAGCACTGGGTGAGCACGCCTGGCAGGTAGGCTTGATCGAACGTGCAGATAACGAAGAAGCAGATGCTTGCGTTCGCTACGCACCAGGGTTGCTGTCGGCATGAAGGCAGATCAGACCCCTTTGCCGAAAATCCTGGTGCTCGCCTCTGGCAGTGGCACCAACCTGCAGGCTCTGATTGATGCCAGCCGTGAGCGGGACTTCCCCGGACAGATCGTTGCTGTCGGCTGCAACCAGCCTGGCGCTTTTGCACTGGAACGTGCGGCCCAGGCCAATATCGAAACCTTTGTGGTAAACCACAAGAATTTCGAATCCCGGGACGAGTTTGACGCCTCCCTGATGACAGAAATCCTCCGCTACAATCCGGACGTGATTGTGCTGGCAGGATTCATGCGGATTCTGACCACGGATTTCGTTCGGGCGTTTCGAGGCAAAATGCTGAACATTCACCCTTCGCTGCTGCCAAAATACACCGGGCTGAACACTCACCGCCGGGCACTGGAGGCGGGCGATACGGTTCACGGCGTTTCTATCCACTTCGTTACCGAAGAGCTGGATGGCGGCCCCGTGATTGCTCAGGCAGAAGTTTCGATTGCTTCCGATGACACTCCCGAAAGCCTCGCAGAGAAGGTACAGGCCAAGGAACATATCCTCTACCCCATCGTTGTGCGCTGGTTTTGCGAAGGCCGGATTCAACTGGGCAGCGATTACGTGCTGTTCGACGGCGAACCTTTGACCGCCCCAATGCGCCTGCCGGACAACTGATACATCGCCTGAACGAATTGTCATCCCCGCATCCTGCCCGAGCAGCTACACTGTCGCCATTGATGACGGTAATGGTTCGGGTTTAACAAGATGCTTTCACGACAACTCAGCAGAATAGGCTGCGTGGCCTTGCTGACCTGCCTCGGCATTCTGGCCTGGCCGGTCACTCTGCACGCAGAGACCGAAGCGGGGCTGGTTCCTTTTGAGGCCAGCTACACCGCGGCCATGGAAAAAGGCCTATCCCTCAATGGTACTGCAAAGCGCACACTCACCTCCCAGGGCAACGACGTCTGGCTGTACCGCACGGATGTGGACTCCTTTATCGTCAGTATCGATGAATCCCTGGTTTTTCGCTGGGAAGACGATCAAGTCATACCCATGAGATACCGGTATCGCTTATCCGGATTTCTGGTCAGCGACCGCAAGAACTCCATCGACTTTGACTGGTCTGCAGGCATTGCGACCGGGGAATACAAAGGAAAGCCCTTTGAGCTGGAACTGGAGGAAGGCCTGCTGGATCCACTGGGTTATCAGCTTCAGCTGCACCAGGACATCAAGAACGGTAAGCGGGAGATGACCTATCGGGTGCTCGACGGAAACTCCATCGACACAGATCGCTTCGCGGTGATCAATGGCGAGAAAATGAGTACCGGCAGCCAACAAAGGAGCACCCTCAAGGCGGAGAAAGTTCGCGAGGACTCGAAGCGCCAGACCCTGATGTGGTTCTCACCGGAACAGAATTTCCTGCTCGTCCGGCTCAGACAGGTGGAGCCGGACGGCAGCACTTACGAACTTAAACTCAAGGAAGCGGAGTTCGAGCGCTAGAAATCGCGCCCGGCCTCCCGCCAGACGGCCTTGACCTCATCGGCGATGATCCGAAGGCCTTCCGCAACCCGGTCGTCGTCCTGGGAATAAGTCACGCGCAGGCATTCGTGCCGGTGCCTCCAGCCATCTTCCGGCAGCCCCGGGAAGAAATAGTGCCCGGAAACCACCAGAACACCCCGGCTTTTCAGCCGCTGATACAACTCAAGGCTGGTAATCGGCAGATCCGGAAACCAGAGCCACAGGAACATGGCGCCTTCGGGTTTATGGACATACCAGCGGCAACTGTCCTCCCCCATGGCCTCCCGGAAAGCAGACACCGCCCGCTCCATCTTCGCCTTGTAGAAGGGGCAAACCACATCCCGGCTCAGGGACAGAATCTCACCGGAGCGAACCAGAGGCTCCGCCAACATGGCACCGAAACTGCCCGTCGCCAGATTCATAATGGCGTTAATGCCTGACAACGCCTTGATCACCGGCTGGGCCGCAATCACGATACCGGTCCGCGCTGCCGGCAAACCAAGCTTCGAAAGGCTCAGGCAGAGGATGATCTGGTCGTTCCAGGTAGGCGTTGCATCGACGAACAGCAGGCTGGGAAACGGTGTGCCATAGGCGCCGTCGACGATCAGCGGTATGTCGTGTTGTCGGGCGAGCTCTTCAAGCCGCGCAAGCTCTTCGTCAGTAACGACGTTGCCAGTCGGATTGGTGGGGCGTGACACACAGATAGCGCCGGTCTCGCCGGTAACCTCCACGGCATCAAAATCCACCCGGTACTTGAATTCGTGGGCATCGGTGAACGAAATGTCCGGCTGCACCGCATGGAACAGGCCCGGTTCGATGCCGGCGTCGGCGTAGCCGATGTACTCGGGCGCCAGGGGCAAGAGGATGTGCTTGCGGTGACCCTCACCATAATCGCCGCCGAACATGTTGAACAGCATGAAGAAGGCCGCCTGGCTGCCATTGGTCAGGGCAATGTTCTCGGGTTTCAGGCCCCAGCCATATTCCCGGTTGAGCAGCTCGGCGAGCGAGGCGATAAACTGCTTTTCGCCCTGGGGCGGATCGTAGATGCCGACCAGGCGACGAACGTCACCCTCGTTACGGCTCATATCAGCCAGAATTTCCTGAACTCTCTGTTGGATCTCGGGAATGTGCCCCGGATTACCGCCACCCATCATGATCATGTCGTCGCCGGATGCCATGGCATTACCCAGGTCATCCATCAGAGACGTGATGCCGGCATCGGCGGTGAACTTGCGACCAAAAGCAGAGAGTTTCATGGGGTAAAATCCATCTGACCTAATCTGAAAATATCGGGTAATACCGGAAGTGTAGCTTGCTCGCTCGCCAACGTTTATTCGGTAAGCGAAATGCCAAGGTTACTGACACCCTCGTTGGCTGCATCCTCCCGGAGACGGGCCACGAACTGATCGGTCGGCGTGCGTTGGCGCTTCAGCTCCAGGATCAGGTCCCGCTGGAAGGTCTTGTCTTCTTTCATCAACGGGTGATGATCAAGCAGACGGACGAGTTCGTCTTCCTCCAGGTCTTCCCCTTCGGACAGCTCAATAAAGTTCATCACGGTTCCGGTCGCCATCTGTGACGCATCGGTAGCACGGTGTTTGGAGGGGTTCAGGCGGTTCAGCAGAGCCTGCTCCAGTAGCTGACAGAAGTCGAAGGCCGGGTAAACACCGTAGGCGTCGTAGGCGTCCACGTCCGGCGACAGGGTTTCCAGTTTGGCGAGCAACTGGGGAATGGCAGATTCGGCGACGTCTTTCTGAAGCATGCCCCAGGCCAGATCCAGAAGCTGGCGCATTTTGGCACCGGTCTTCAGGCCCATGGCATCGGCAAACAGGGCGTAGTTCGGGAATGAGCGCTCGGCCAGAGCCAGCAGGAAGGCGCATTCGCGCCAGCCCTGCAGCTGTGAAACGGCTTTCAGGAACTGGTTGGCGTTCATGTCCTGGGCAGGGTCACGCCGGTCTGGCCAAGATATTTGCCGCCCCGGTCTTTGTAGCTGGTTTCACAGATCTCGTCGGATTCGAAGAACAGCATCTGGGCGACGCCTTCGTTGGCGTAGATCTTCGCCGGCAGGTTGGTGGTGTTGGAAAATTCCAGGGTAACCTGGCCTTCCCATTCCGGCTCCAGCGGGGTGACGTTGACGATGATGCCGCAACGAGCGTAGGTGGACTTGCCCAGGCAAATGGTCAGTACGCTTCGCGGGATGCGGAAGTACTCAACCGTGCGGGCCAGTGCAAAGGAGTTCGGCGGGATGATGCAGACGTCGCCGGTGTAGTTGACGAAGCTGTTTTCGTCGAAGTTCTTCGGGTCCACGGTGGCGGAGTGGACGTTGGTGAAGATTTTGAATTCGTTGCTGCAGCGTACGTCGTAGCCGTAGCTGGAGGTGCCGTAGGAGATCACGCGGCCTTTTTCGGTTTCACGAACCTGTCCGCTTTCATACGGTTCGATCATGCCGTGTTGTTCGGACATCCGGCGAATCCACTTGTCGGATTTGATGCTCATTGGCGAAGTCTCGTATCCACTGGGAAAATTGGGGCGTAGTTTACCTGTTCCCTTGGGGTCTGTCGAAGACTGTAGAGTCTCTTCCCCTCGGGCTGCGGGTACGTGCTCGGACCTCAAGATTGGCGGGCTGCGCTCATAGGGGCAGCCTTCCAAAAACCGCTACGAGCACGTCCATGTGCGCTTGTCTCAGGCCATCCTTGGCCTTCGACATTTTTGGAAGGCTGCCCCTATGACCGCGAAGTTACCTTGGAATGGAACGCCACAAACTTTGAGAAGTAGTCAGTGCTCCGTAACCGAAACGCTTGAGATCGAACCGGAAAGGTTCCGCTCACGGGTCGACAGTTCAGCCCCTACCCTTCTAGCGATGTCGCGATACCGCCGCGCTACTTCAGAGTCCGGTTCTGCGATCACCGAGGGGGTGCCGCCGTCGGTCTGTTCGCGGATGGTCATGTGCAGGGGCAGCTGGCCAAGGAGTGTGGTGTCGTATTCTTCTGCGATGCGTTCGCCGCCGCCGTGGCCGAAGAGGGGTTCTTCGTGGCCGCAGTTGCTGCAGATGTGGACGCTCATGTTTTCAACCACGCCAAGCACCGGGATGTCGACTTTGCGGAACATTTCGATGCCTTTCTTGCCGTCCAGCAAAGCGATGTCCTGGGGTGTGGTGACGATGACGGCGCCGGTTACCGGGACTTTCTGGGCCAGGGTGAGCTGGATGTCGCCGGTGCCGGGGGGCATGTCCACGATGAGGTAGTCGAGTTCGTTCCAGAGGGTCTGCTGGAGCAATTGCATGACGGCACCGCTGACCATGGGGCCGCGCCAGACCATGGGAGTTTTCTCGGTGACGACGAAGGCCATGGAGTTGGCCTGGAGGCCGTGGGCGTCCATGGGGACGAAGTATTTGTTTTCACGGGTGTCCGGGCGTTTGCCTTCGGGTACGCCGAGCATCATGCCGATGCTGGGGCCGTAGATGTCGGCGTCGAGAATGCCGACTCGTGCGCCTTCGGCCTGGAGCGCCAGGGCCAGGTTGACGGCGGTGGTGGATTTACCGACGCCACCCTTGCCGGAGGCGACGGCAATGATGTTTTTTACGCCGGGCACCGAAGGAAGGTCCTTCTGGACTTTGTAGGAGTGGATTTTCTGGCCTACGTGGACGTCCACACTTTCTACCCCGTCGACGTCTTCCAGGGCGTTGCCCACCAGCTGATTCAGGGCGCCGGCGATGCCTTTCGAGGGGTATGGCAGCTCGACCATGAGGGTGACGTTTCCGCTCTCATCGGCATTCAGGGATTTAACGGCACCCAGTTCGTAGAGGTCCTTGTTCAGGTACGGGTCACGGTATTGGCGAACCGCTGTTTGCAGGGCCTGCTCAGAAATCTGTGTCATCGGGTTCTCCGGAATAAGCTCATGCTCGATTTTAAGCACGGAAACAGGTGATTCGGGTGAAAATTATCTGCTCGGAAGGTATCATCTGTGCCCGTTTCTGACCATATGGGGTCTTTACCTGGGGCAATCAATCAAGACAGCCACCAGTTCCCCGTTTTGTCTTTCCAACCCGTGTCAACATAAGGTTCGGACATCACCATGACGCAAGCGAGCAAGCAACAGCGCGATATTCTGGTTACCAGCGCCCTGCCGTACGCCAACGGCCCTATCCATCTCGGGCACCTGCTGGAATACATTCAGACCGATATCTGGGTGCGCTACCAGAAGATGCGGGGCCAGAACTGTTACTACGTTTGCGCCGACGATGCCCATGGCACCGCCATTATGCTCCGCGCTGAGCGGGAAGGTATTACGTCCGAGCAGCTGATCGACCGGATCCGTGAGGAGCACCAGGAAGATTTCGCCGGGTTCCACATCCGCTTTGACAACTATTACACCACGCATTCCGAGGAGAACCGTCAGTTTTCCGAGTACATCTACCGTCAACTTCAGGAAAACGGGCACATTGCCACGCGCAAGATCACCCAGTCCTACGACCCGGAAAAGAACATGTTCCTGGCGGACCGGTTCATCAAGGGCACCTGCCCCAAGTGCAAGACCGAGGACCAGTACGGTGATAACTGCGAGGCCTGTGGCGCCACCTACACGCCTGCCGAGCTGATCAACCCCCGTTCGGCGGTCTCCGGCGCCACGCCTATCGAGAAGGAATCCGAGCACTATTTCTTCAAGCTGCCGGATTTCCAGGACTTCCTCGCCAAGTGGACTCGCAGCGGCACGCTGCAGCCCCAGGTGGCCAACAAGCTGGCGGAATGGCTGGACGCAGGCCTCCAGGAATGGGACATCAGCCGTGATGCGCCCTACTTCGGTTTCGAAATTCCGGACGCGCCCGGCAAGTACTTCTACGTGTGGCTGGACGCGCCGATCGGCTACCTGGCCAGCTTCAAGAACCTCTGCAACCGCGAAGGCATCGATTTCGAGCACTTCTGGAAAGCGGATTCCGAGGCCGAGGTCTACCACTTCATCGGCAAGGACATCATCAACTTCCACGCGCTGTTCTGGCCGTCCATGCTTCACGATGCCGGCTTCCGCACGCCGACGGCGGTCTGGGCCCACGGCTTTGTCACCGTCAACGGCAAGAAGATGTCCAAGTCCCGCGGTACGTTTATCATGGCCCGCACCTACCTGGACCATCTGAACCCGGAATACCTGCGCTACTACTTCGCCGCCAAGCTGACTGGCAGCGTGGATGACATGGACCTGAACCTGGAAGACTTTGCGGCCCGGGTGAACTCGGATCTGGTGGGCAAGGTGGTCAACATTGCCAGCCGCAGTGCCGGTTTCATTACCAAGCGCTTCGACGGCCAGCTTGGCGAGGTTACCGAGCACGCCAAACTGAAGGAATTCATCGAGGCCGGCAAGGAAATCGAGGAATTCTACGAGACCCGCGAATTTGGCCGCGCGATGCGCCGGATCATGGAGCTGGCCGACATTGCCAACCAGTATGTCAATGATGAGCAGCCGTGGGTGATCGCCAAGCAGGAAGGCCAGGACGAGAATCTTCAGGCCATCTGCACCAACGCCATCAACATGTTCCATCTTCTGATGACCTATCTGGCACCGGTACTGCCGGAGACCGCCAAGGCTTCCGAGGCGTTCCTGAATGCGCCGCTGGACTGGAACCATCGTAGCGAGCGCCTGGAAAACCATGGCATCAACAAGTTTAAGCCGCTGATGAACCGTGTGGACATGGCCCAGATCGAGAAGATGCTGGATGCCTCCAAGGAAGAGTTGCCTGCAGCGACCGGCAAACCGGCACCTGCTGCCAATCTTGAGCCCATTGCGGATGAAATAGAATTTGGCGATTTCGCGAAAGTGGATCTTCGCGTCGTTAAAATTGTCAAAGCCGAGCACGTGGAAGGTGCCGACAAACTTCTTCGCCTTACCCTTGACGTAGGGCATGGCGAGCGCAACGTGTTTGCTGGTATCAAGTCAGCCTATAAGCCGGAAGATCTCGAGGGGCGCCTGACGGTCATGGTGGCCAATCTCAAACCGCGGAAAATGAAGTTCGGGATGTCCGAGGGCATGGTTCTGGCAGCAGGCCCCGGTGGCAAGGATATCTTTATCCTGTCCCCGGATTCCGGCGCCACCCCCGGCATGCGGATTATGTAAGGGCGGCCGGGCAACGCTGGCAGGGGTCCAATGGAGCAAGGTAAATGACCGAATATCTGCTGATTCTGGTCAGCACCATTCTGGTGAACAATTTTGTACTGGTTCAGTTCCTGGGCCTGTGCCCGTTCATGGGCGTATCCAGCAAGCTGGAAACGGCCATGGGTATGTCGCTGGCTACCACGTTCGTGCTGACCCTGGCATCGGTGTGCAGCTACCTTGCCTACACTTACCTGCTTGAACCGCTGGATCTGGCGTTTCTGAGAACCATCACGTTCATTCTGGTGATTGCCGTGGTGGTCCAGTTCACCGAGATGGTGGTTCGTAAGACAAGCCCGTTGCTTTATCGGGTGCTGGGTATTTTCCTTCCGCTGATCACCACGAACTGCGCGGTGCTCGGCGTTGCCCTTCTGAACATCAACAAGAACAACAACTTTGTTGAGTCGGTTCTGTACGGATTTGGCGCAGCAGCGGGCTTTTCCATGGTTCTGGTGCTGTTCGCGGCCATGCGTGAGCGCATCGCCGTGGCCGACGTGCCAGTTGCCTTTCGCGGTGCTGCCATCGGTCTGGTTACGGCCGGGCTGATGGCTCTGGCTTTCCTGGGCTTTGGCGGCCTGGTCAGCGTTTGACCGGCTGGCAGGATTAGGAGTAACAGGTTATGTGGACAAGCGTTCTTGTTGCCGTTGTGGTTCTTCTGGCCCTTGCCGTTGTTTTCGGCGGCCTGCTCGGATTTGCCGCCGAACGATTCAAGGTGGAAGGCAACCCCCTGGTCGACCAGATCGATGCCCTTCTGCCCCAGACCCAATGCGGCCAGTGCGGCTATCCCGGCTGTCGGCCCTATGCCGAATCCATTGCCGAAGGCGGCCCGATCAACAAGTGTCCGCCAGGTGGCGAGTCCACTATCAAGGCGCTGGCAGACCTGCTGGATGTGGAGCCGGAACCACTGGATGCCGAGCATGGCGTTGAGCAGGTCAAACGGGTTGCTATCATTCGCGAAGACGAGTGCATCGGTTGCACCAAGTGCATCCAGGCCTGCCCCGTGGATGCCATTCTGGGTGCCGCCAAACACATGCACACAGTCATTGAGAGCGAATGCACCGGCTGTGATCTGTGCGTTGATCCCTGCCCGGTAGACTGTATCGACATGGTGACAGTGGAACCGGATATTCGCACCTGGACCTGGACACCGCCCAAATCCGGACTCATTGCCACCGATCGCCAGGGAGCCAGTGCCTGATGACTCAACTCTGGAATTTCTCCGGCGGTATCCATCCTCCGGAACACAAAGACATCTCGACCGCGCGTCCGATTCGCGATGCCGGCATGCCTGCCCAGTTGGTTCTGCCACTTCAGCAGCACATCGGTGATCCGGCGGAAGCCATTGTTGAGGTCGGCGAGCGGGTCTTGAAGGGCCAGAAAATTGCCGACGTTAAAACCGGCATGGGCGTTCCCGTTCATGCACCGACATCCGGGGTGATCGAGAGCATCGCCGACTTCCCTGTGCCCCATCCCTCAGGTATGGCGGACCGGTGCATCACCCTGAAACCGGACGGTGAGGACCAATGGTGCCAGCGCAGCCCAGTGGCGGATTATCGTTCTCTGGAGCGCGACGAGGTTCTGCAAATTATCTGTGATGCCGGTATTTCCGGCATGGGTGGCGCCGGCTTTCCCACCAACATCAAACTCCGGCCACCGCGGGATCGCAAGGTAAGCACGCTCATCCTCAACGGTGCCGAATGCGAGCCCTACATCACCGCTGACGACATGACCATGCGGGAAAAGGCCGACGAGGTGGTTGCCGGCCTGAAAATCATGGCCTGGATTCTGCGCCCCGAACGTTGCGTGATCGGGATTGAGGACAATAAACCCGAGGCCATTGCCGCACTTCGAAAGGCCACCGAAGGCACACAGACCGAAATAGCCGTTGTGCCGACCAAGTACCCCTCAGGTGGCGAGAAACAGCTGATCCAGATACTGACCGGCATGGAAGTACCCAGCGGCGGCATTCCGGCCGATATCGGCGTGATGTGCCAGAACATCGGCACTGCCGTGGCCGTGGCACAGGCGGTCTTTGAGGGAACACCGCTTATCTCCCGTGTGGTTACCATCACCGGGGAAGCCGTCCGGGAACCGGGCAATTTCGAAGCCCTTATTGGCACGCCGATTGAGCATTTGCTGGAGCAGGCCGGTATCAACCAGGACGCGGTCAGCCGCCTGGTCCTTGGCGGCCCCATGATGGGCTACACGCTGACAACAGAAGCAGTCCCGGTAATCAAAACTACCAACTGCGTGATCGCCGCGACGGCCACTGAATTACCGGCACCACCGCCGGAGCAACCCTGCATTCGCTGTGGACAGTGCGCCGAAGCCTGCCCCATGGAGCTATTGCCGCAGCAACTGTTCTGGCACGCCAAGGCCACCGAATTTGAAAAGGCGGAGCACCTGAATCTGTTTGACTGCATCGAATGTGGCGCCTGTTCCTACGTATGCCCGAGTTCGATTCCGCTGGTCCAGTACTATCGATTTGCCAAGGGCGAAATCCGTGCACAACAAGCAGAGCAGCTGAAGGCAGACCGGGCCCGGGAACGGTTCGAGGCCCGCCAGGCCCGCCTTGAGCGTGAGCAGCAGGAGAAAGAGCTCAGGCGCAAGGAGCGCGCGAAGGCAGCTGCAGACGCGGCGGCCAAGAAGCAGGCTGAAGCGGAAAAAGCTGCAGACGAGGGCGAGGCCGTCGATGAGCGGGCCGCCAAGTCAGCCCTGGTTGAACAGGCCCTGGCCCGCAAGAAAGCAAAGGCCGAGGCATCTCAGCCACCTGCCGCCAGTGCGCCGCCGGCCCCCAGTGCCCCGCCTGCAGAGCAAAAACCGGATATTGAGGCCCTCGAAAAGCAGCTGAGCCAGGCTCAGTCAAAACTGGACAACATGCAGGGCATGCTGGATGACGCCAAAGCCCAGCAGGCAGACAACGTAGAAAAGCTGGAGCGGGCCGTGGCCAAGAACCACGACCGGGTACAACGGGCTGAAGAGGCGCTGTCTGAAGCCAGAGAGAAGCTGGCCGCCGGTTCAACTGAATCCCAGCCAACCCACTAACCGAGATCAGGCACCACATCCATGGCATTCGTTCAGCAGTCATCGCCCCACGCACACAGTGCCCGGCCAACGTCCCGCGTGATGTTGTGGGTACTTATTGCGGCCTTGCCTGGCCTGTTGGCCCAGACGCTGTTTTTTGGCTGGGGCAACCTGATCAATGTGGTCTTCTGTATCGCCGTTGCCATTGCCTCCGAAGCTGCCCTGCTCAAGCTCAGAAAGAAGCCAGTCGCATTCTTTATCAAAGACAACACCGCCGCCGTCACCGGCCTTCTGCTGGGCCTGTCACTGCCTCAGTTTGCGCCCTGGTGGGTCTCCGCCGTCGCGGTGATTTCAGCCATCGTTGTTGCCAAGCAGCTGTATGGCGGGCTGGGCTCAAATCCGTTCAACCCCGCCATGGTCGGCTACGCCCTGGTCCTGGTCTCATTTCCGGTGGCCATGACAACCAACTGGGCGGAACCTGCCATGCTCTGGGACGGTGCACCGGGCTTTGGTGAGACCCTGGCGACCATTGCCTCCGGCCAGCAAACAGCGGTCGATGGCTGGACCATGGCAACCCCGCTTGATGAATACAAACACAAGATCACCACCCATACCGCGGCCGAGGTTCTCACCCACCCGACCTTTGGTGAAGGTGTTGCCAAGGGCTGGGAATGGGTGAATGCGGCGTTCCTCGCCGGGGGTCTGCTGCTCATCGGCCTGCGCATTATCAGCTGGCATATTCCGGCTGGGTTTCTTGGCGGTCTGATCGTGATAAGCCTGGCTTTTGGCAACAACGCCGACCTCTACGCGCCGCTCTCCCTGCATCTGCTGGCGGGCGGAACCATGTTGGGCGCGTTCTTCATCGCCACCGATCCGGTTTCGGCCGCTACCAGCCACCAGGGAAAACTGATCTACGGAGCCGGGATTGGCATCCTGATCTACCTGATCCGCACCTGGGGCAATTATCCGGACGCCGTGGCGTTCAGCGTTTTGCTGATGAATTTTGCGGTACCCTTCATCGATCATTACACACCCCCGCGGACATATGGGCATCACAAGGCCCGCAGGGGTGTACCGGGGAGTCAGGGATAATCATGGCTGCAGTTGCACAGTCCATCCGTCGCAGCGCCATCGGCCTCGGCTTGTTTGCCGTGATCACCGGTGGCACCATCGCCGTAACCCAGGTGGCTACCGAAGAGCGCATTCGTGAGCAGGCGGCCCGTGCCGAGGCCCAGGCCCTCTATGAAATTATTCCGGAAAGCCGGCACAACAACGACTTGCTCCGGGACACCGTGCAGCTACCCGCCAGCGAGCGGCTCGCGCAACCCGGCCCTCTGACCGTCTGGGTGGCGAGACAGGACGAACGCCCCATTGGCATGATCATGCCAGTGGTGGCCCCGGACGGGTACTCCGGAAAAATACACCTGCTGGTGGGCGTGGACATGCAGGGAACCATTCTCGGCGTCCGGGTAACCAACCATAAAGAAACGCCGGGGCTGGGAGACCAGATCGAGACCCGGAAATCCGACTGGATCAAGAGCTTTGATGGCCGCTCTCTGGGCAAGCCCCCGCATCGGGAGTGGAACGTCAAAAAGAATGGCGGAGAATTCGATCAGTTCACTGGCGCCACCATCACGCCAAGGGCTGTGGTAAAAGCTGTTCAGAAGGCACTGATCTACTTCCGGGAAAATCGTCAGATTATCCGGGAGCGGCTTAATGAAGAGCCGTCACCAAGAGACAACATCCTGAACCCTGAAGCGATTGCCGGCGAATCGTCCAATACGGAGCATTCCTGATCATGGCAACCAAATCATCCAGCGAAATCGTCCGGGACGGGCTCTGGGACAACAACCCTGCCCTCGTCCAGGTGCTTGGGCTCTGCCCTCTTCTGGCCGTGACCAGTACCGTCGTTAACGCCATTGGGCTGGGCCTGGCCACACTCATGGTGCTCATGGGGTCCAATCTTGCGGTGTCGCTGATTCGCAATTTCGTGAGCGAGTCCGTTCGCCTGCCCGCGTTTGTGATGATCATCGCCTCGTTCGTGACCTGCGCCGAACTGCTGATGCAGGCCTTTACCTATGAACTGTACCTGATCCTTGGCATTTTCATCCCGTTGATCGTCACCAACTGTGCCATTCTGGGCCGTGCCGACGCCTTCGCCTCGAGGAATCCACCACTTCCGGCACTGTTGGACGGCGCCATGATGGGCCTCGGTTTTCTGGCGGTTCTGGTGGTTCTGGGCGGCCTGCGGGAACTTATCGGACAGGGCACTCTGTTTGTCGACATGCACCTGCTGCTCGGCCCCATTGCCGCCGACTGGGTGGTACGTCCGTTCGACAATTACCCGGACATGCTGTTCATGATTCTTCCACCAGGCGCGTTTGTGGGCCTCGGCCTGCTGATCGCCCTCAAGAACGGGATCGACAATCACCTGGAAGAACGCCGCAAAGCCAATGAACCAGCACCCGTGGCAGCGGGCAGCAAACGGGTCCGGGTTACCGGGAATGTTTCCTGAGTCCAGGTTACAGAAGACTGAGAGCCGATGAACAAACAGAAACGCATTGAGATATTCACCCGTCTCCGGGAGGCTAACCCCAACCCGACCACCGAGCTGAACTATTCCAGCCCGTTCGAGCTGCTGATCGCGGTTATCCTATCGGCCCAGGCCACGGATGTGGGCGTCAACAAGGCTACGGACAAGCTGTTCCCGGTGGCCAACACGCCAGAGGCCATCCTCGCCCTGGGGGTTGACGGCCTCAAGGAATACATCAAAACCATCGGCCTGTTTAACAGCAAGGCCGAGAACGTAATCAAAACCTGTCGAATCCTGATTGAAAAGCACGGTGGCCAGGTACCGGAACGCCGGGAAGATCTTGAGGCATTACCAGGTGTCGGTCGCAAAACCGCAAATGTGGTGCTGAATACCGCCTTCGGCCACATGGCAATGGCGGTGGACACCCATATCTATCGGGTGTCGAACCGAACCGGCATCGCCCCGGGCAAGAACGTTCTCGAGGTGGAGAACCGGTTGATGCGCCTGGTGCCGAAAGAGTTCCTGCTGGACGCGCACCACTGGCTGATTCTGCACGGACGTTATACCTGTACCGCCCGAAAGCCAAAATGCGGCGCCTGTATCATTGAAGACCTGTGCGAGTTCAAGCAGAAACGGGATTATCTGTGAATTCAGGTTGATAAAAAGCCGGCATTGCGCCGGCTTTTTACTTTCAGAAGCGAGGCCCGGGGTTACCGCTGGCCGAGCATTTTCTCCTTCAGGTCCTTCTGAGCCGGTTTATCTGACAGCCAGATTCCAAACAGGGCCTTTTTGAAGGCCAGATCGCCAACGGTGTCCTTGTGCTCACCATTCTTGAGGACCCGGACGCCTTCTCCCGGCAGATACACCAAGTCAAATACGTCACCCTCGGTGATCTCTTCCCGGAACACCGCCATGAACTGGTCCACATCCTCCTGGATAGACGCCATATCGCCGTCGGTGGAGGCTTCGAAACCCTCCAGTGTGGCCTCGGTCATGCGTTCGCTGGTAATCATGCCGGAAATGATATGCAGAGTAATTGCCTGGGGTTCATCCGCGTTGATCACTGCCTCACCATCGTCGATGGTCTCCGGGACATACAGGCCTCCGACATACAGATCCATGAACCACTTGGAGCGGGTACCTGCGCCATTAAGCTTAAGTTCGGTATCCATGGCTGAATAGGTATCCGGAACATCAACACCTTCCACGGTGATCGCAGCAGCCGGTGCCGACAGCAGCGCTGTCATAAGCACAGAGGCAAAGCCGGTTGTAAGAGCCTTCTTCATAGTCCTTTCCTTTTCGATCGTTATTATTGACGTGTTTCATTCGTGCACCGGGTTTCGACACCCTTATCCCCGCCCGGTCACGGCATTCTATCAATGAGGCTGGCGGCCAGTGCGCAACCTGGTTCTCATTTGCAGCGATCCTGAAACACAAAAAAACCGGCCAGGAATATCCTGGCCGGCTTTTCGATCGAAAGATCAGAAGGGCTTTACTTGAAGAGCAGGTTTCCGGACAAGCCTTCCTTCTCCAGAATTTCACGAAGGCGACGTAGCGCCTCAACCTGGATCTGCCGCACGCGTTCACGGGTAAGACCGATTTCCTGCCCCACTTCCTCAAGCGTACTGACCGGATAACCCCGAAGACCAAACCGCCGTGACAGAACTTCCTGCTGCTTGTCACTGAGCTGATCGATCCACTTTTCCAGGCAGGAACACATGTTGTTGTCCTGCAGGAGATCCGCCGGATCTGAAGCTCCCTCATCGGCTACGGTATCCAGCAGCGACTTTTCGCCACCGGTACCAATGGGCGTATCCATCGACGCCACACGCTCATTCAGACCAAGCATGCGCTTCACATCAGCTACCGGCTTGTCGACCATTCTAGCGATTTCTTCGGCCGACGGCTCATGATCCAGTTTCTGGGTCAGCTCCCGCGCCGCACGCAGGTAGAGGTTGAGTTCCTTAACCACATGAATCGGCAGACGGATGGTGCGGGTCTGGTTCATGATGGCCCGCTCAATGGTCTGGCGAATCCACCAAGTGGCGTAAGTGGAGAAGCGGAAGCCACGCTCCGGATCAAACTTCTCAACCGCCCGGATCAAACCTAGGTTGCCCTCCTCAATCAGGTCCAGCAGCGTCAGGCCCCGATTCACGTAGCGACGGGCAATCTTGACTACAAGACGAAGATTGCTCTCTATCATGCGCTTGCGGCCGGACTCCTCTCCCTTGCGCGCCAGGCGGGCAAAGTAGACCTCTTCTTCCGGCGTCAGGAGTGGTGAGAAACCGATTTCGTTGAGATACAGCTGAGTGGCATCCAGCTGTTTTTGACTGGTGAAATAACGTCCCTGGGTGGGAAAATCTTCTTCTGTCTCAGCCACCTCTTCGGTAGCCTCTTTTTCGACTTTTTCTTCTGCTAACAATTGATCCTCGGCATCGTCCATGTCCGATACACGATCAATGATGATGTCTTCTTGCTCTGCTGACATTTGTCTTGCCCCGCCTCTCAATAATCCTGGATGTTCGTCCGATACTTCTTGTTATTGCGGACGTCTTTGTATTCGTGCTTTTTCTTCAGGACATTTTGTTGGTCGGCCTGTAATGGCCTTATACCGTTTTTGTTTTTCTTGCGAACGCGGTTTTTTGTCAGTGCCGGCGTGTGGGATCTGCGCAGCCTGCTGACTGCGTTATTTATTAGCGCGGTGGCAGATAATGGACTGGGTCAACCGGATTGCCGTTTTTGCGAATCTCAAAATGCAACATGGGTCGTTCAGCGCCACTGCTACCGAGCTCTGCGATCACCTGCCCGGCTTTCACATCCTCCCCTTCCTGCACCAGAATCTTCCGGTTGTGAGCGTAAGCACTTAAATAGTGCTCATTATGATTCACGATAATCAGATTGCCGTATCCAAGCAACCCGTTACCGGCATAGACCACATTCCCTGTGGCCGCAGCCCTTACAGCATCCCCGGCTTGCCCGGCAATATCAATACCTTTATTGACTTTTCCGGATGTTGAATATCCAGCAATTACAGTGCCAACGTGAGGCCAGCGCCATTCGATTCGAGCCACGGTCTGGGTCTGGGAAGCCAGCGGCGCACCCTTACTAGGCGCCCTGGTTACCGCAGGTTTTGGTGCCGTGGCAGCTGTCTGCTTGGGCGGCGAAGCCCGGCTCGGCGTTCTGGTGACCGAGGAAGCCGGTTTGCTGGCAGTAGTAGTCTGACTGCCGGAGGTTACATTTCCACGAAGATCCAGGCGAAGCACCTGCCCTGCCTTGAGGTTCCAGGGTGGACCAATCCCGTTGGCATCACCCAGCTCCCGATAGTCCCGACCATACCGCCAGGCTATGCTGTAAAGGGTTTCGCCAGGCTGGACGACGTGCCGGCCCCAGTAGACCGGGGGATTGTATATATCATCCTGGTAGAGCGCGGGGGTATTGCAGCCAGACAAAAGCAGCAAGGCACTCAGGGGAAGGAGAATCAAAAGGCTGGTCGGCGTTTTTTCCGCAGGGCGAGAGGATTCAGAGGCACCGGAAAGGAACCGCGGGGACACCGGTAAAACGGCATTGACTAGCCCACGCAAAAATCTCACAGGAATAAAACTGACCCAGTTATGAAAAATCCATATAAACCATTTTGGTTGTCGAAGCAGTTTCTAAACTTTTTATAGTAACTTGCTAATATATTGCACATTTCTCGCAGGAAGCCAAGTTACTCCCCGGCCATCCTTGTTACCTCACGAAACACCCATTTTGTGCGTCAGGTAACACTCTGGCACCACAATCGCCCCGATTTACGTCGACGATGAGACATATCCGCGCCTGGAACCAATCCATTCCACAAGCAGAACCAGACCGAAACCAGCCAGTGCCATAAGCACTGCGAAAAGCACCTTGGGGTCCTGCCCTGCCTGTTCCGCGAAGGTCCAGGGCCAGATACTTGCCTCATTCAGGGGCACCTTTTCACCAGAGCTGTTTTCCCGCCAACTGAGTGTTTCTTTCCAGGGCCAGACCTTGTTGAGCGCACCGATCATGAAGCCGGTCAGCAAAGCGAGCACCAGATCATGGAAATGATGAAACGCCCAGGTGATCAGGCGGGCGATGGATAACAGGCCCACCACGCAACCTGCCATAAACAGCAACAGAATGCCCACCTCGAACGATTTGATCGCCGCCAGCACGGGCGCATACATGCCAATAATCACCAAGATGAAACTGCCCGAGATGCCGGGAAGAATCATGGCACAGATGGCGAGGGCGCCGGCGCCGAAAAATGCCAGAGCGGAAGGCGAGACCTCGCTGGCGGAAAGGGTGGTTACCCACCAGGCGATAGCAATCCCTACCAGCAGCGGAATCAGTAATGTGGGCGTATAACGCCGGACCTGACGCCCCACATGCCACACCGAGGCGACAATCAAGCCAAAGAAAAAGCTCCAGATCAGGATCGGATACGCCACCAGCAAGTAACTGATGGCTGAAGCCAGAGTGGCAATACTGGTCAGAATGCCCGCCAGCAGGCAGACCAGAAAGGTTCCATCGACGGCGTTCCAGAAAGCCCTGAACTGGCCCCGAAACAGCTGGCGAAAGACCGCTCCGGGAACAGCGTTGATCGCCTCCAGCAGCCGGAAATAGATACCGGTTATGAATGCGATGGTGCCTCCGGACACACCCGGAACGATATCAGCGGCTCCCATTGCAATGCCCCGCAGAAATACTGCCGCAGGATGATGGTTACGGGCGGTTTCGCTATCTGCGTCGGAGCTGAGTACTGCAGATTCAACCATAACTATCGGACAACCCCGCCCAGGAGCGGGACAAACCGGACCGGTTCCAGCTCCTTGTGATCGAAACGATCGCCCCTGCGGGTAACCTCCACCAATACCTGATTCTCTTCTCCCACTGGCGCAATCAGAATGCCACCGTCGGCCAGCTGAGCGAGCAATTCGCCGGGAACTTCAATTGGCGCAGCGGTCACGATAATGCCGTCGAAAGGGCCGCGCTCGGGCCAGCCCATGCCACCGTCAGCGTGTTTCAGGAACACGTTTCTGGCGTTCAACTGGCGCAATCGGTCCCGGGCCCGGTCCTGCAGCGCTTTGATACGCTCAACGCTGTAGATTTCGGAAAAGAGACGGGAGAGCACCGCGGTCTGGTAGCCTGATCCGGTTCCCAGCTCCAACACCCGTGCCGGCCCATGGGCCAGCATCAATTCCGTCATCCGCGCCACAATGTAGGGCTGGGACAGGGTCTGACCATAGCCGATCGGCAGGGATGTATCTTCATAAGCGCGATGGGACAGGGCCTCATCCAGGAAGATGTGCCGTGGCACCTCCCCCATAATCTCAAGTACCCGGTCCGATTCGATGCCGGCTTCCCTGAGGCGCTGGACCAGTCGCATCCGGGTGCGTCGGGAGGTCATCCCGATGCCTTCGAGCTGAGCGGTCATCCCCGGCCCTCCAGCGAATCCTCCAGGGTGTCGACCCAGTCCCGGAGCCGGGACAGCGCCTCATGCCGGGTCATGTCGATATGTACCGGAGTCACCGAGACATAGCCTTCGCGGACGGCGTTGAAATCCGTACCCGGACCTGCATCACCGCCCACACCGGCGGCCCCGATCCAGTAACGCTCCTTACCGCGGGGACAGGTCATCGGAACCGCGCCTTCAGCCCGCTCCCGGTGGCCCAGGCGGGTCACCCGGATTCCAGCCAGCTCCTCCCAGGGTACGTCCGGGACATTCACATTAAGAATGGAGCGCGGCCCAAGCGCCAGGGGGCGCTCGTTTTCGAGGAGCATCCGGATCACCCGGGCAGCTGTTTCGTAGTGAAAGTGGCCATCGTTAACCAGGGAAACGGCAATGGCCGGAAGGCCAAGGTGACGCCCTTCGGTGGCTGCGGCAACGGTACCTGAATAGATAATGTCATCGCCCAGGTTGGCATGGGTGTTTATCCCGGAAACCACCCTGTCGAATGGCTCTTTGAACAGCCCGTTGACCGCCAGATGAACACAGTCTGTGGGCGTTCCATCCACGGAACGGAACCCGTTTGGATGCTCTTCCACGGTGAGGGGGCGATTGAGGGTCAGGGCGTTACTGGCACCGCTGTGATCCCGATCGGGGGCCACGACCTCCAGCTCACCCAGGCCCTTCAATCCCTCGAACAGGGCGATAAGCCCCGGCGAATGAACGCCGTCATCGTTCGACAACAGAATACGCACAGTGTTCTCCGTTAGCCTTGTTGTTCGTTATGTCGGCTGAGGCCCATGTCCTCAAGCTCGAAAATATCACTCAAAATCGTTGTGGCGTACTGGCCGGGTGACAGAACAAACGTCAGTTCCAGGCTGTCCTCAGCCAGCCACTGCCAGGAGAGCCTACCTGGCTTTACCGCCAGGGGCCGTCGCTCCGGTTTCATCCGGGTGACCGAGAACAGGCTTGCCAGACCCGGGGTTTGCGCAACAATGTCCCGTTCAAGAGTTTCCAGCGCCCCGGAAGCAGTCGTGCCGCCGTCACCCCAAAGGGGCCCTGTCGCCCCTGCCTCAGCCCAGCTACCATCTTCTACCCGAGCTGCGAGCACCTCGTTAAACAGCCAAGAGCGCGCCGCCGAAAAATACAATACGTTTTTCGAGCCGTCGCTGCCAGCACGCTTTTTGCCGCCGCGGCCTTTTCCGCCAGATCGGCTCCGACGGTTCAGGGTGGCGGGATCCAGGTGCACCGCCCGGTCAAGGTTTGCGCCGCCGTTGCCGAACCGCTGGGGACCAAAGTAATTGGGAGCGCCAATATCTGCCAGACGCACCAGGGCACGATCAATGACCTCGTGCTCCCCGGTAACGGCCCGAAGGGTGACAACAAAGCCATTACCCCTGTGTTCCCCTCGCCGTAATTTCCGCGCCTGTCGGGAGGCCGCCAGAACGGGCCAGCGAGCGGCAATTTCCTTAATCAACGAAGCGTCTTCAGCTTCACAACCTGGTCGATAAAGACTGAACCATTGGCGTGTTACCGCATGCCGGTCCTTGAGACCGCAGAAGCCGACATCAAAGCTCCGACAATCCGCCATTCTGGCCAGTTCGCGAGCGACATACTCCGTGTTATCGCCCACTTTCTCCAGTTTCAGGCAGAGATGTTCTCCACTGCCCGGAGTTGCGTCTGCGTCAACATCAGAGCCGCTTTCCAGAAATTCCAGTAACTCGTCGACAATGAAATCGCCGGGCGTTGTCTTTAAACGACCAGAAGCAATACGGCCACCGCCAGATGTGGGCCAGTCAAGACGCCACTGACTCACGAATCCACCGGTTCAAGCAGGCAGATGGCCTGGCAGGCGATGCCTTCACCCCGCCCCGTGAAACCGAGGTTTTCCGTGGTGGTCGCTTTCACGCTCACGCGACTGGCGGGCACGCCCAGATCTTCAGCTATGTTCAGCCGGATGGCATCAATATGAGGTGCCATTTTGGGTGCTTGAGCGATGATGGTGGTATCCACGTTCACCACACCAAACCCTTCATCCCGGACCCGGGTCATTACCCGGCGCAAAAGATCGCGGCTGTCGGCCCCTGCCCACTCATCACTGGTGTCCGGGAAAAAATGTCCGATGTCGCCAAGTGCTGCGGCGCCCAGCAGCGCATCTGCCAGCGCATGCAGCAGGACATCACCATCGGAATGGGCCTTAAGCCCATGGGAATGGGGAATGCTTACGCCTCCAATAATCACAGAATCGCCTTCACAGAAGGCATGGACATCAAAGCCCTGACCAATACGCATAATGTGCTCCGGAAAACTCCGAACGTTCAGAACCGGCTAAGAATAAAGCCTGCGAGTGCCAGATCCGCGGGTACGGTGATCTTGATATTGTCCGGCCGCCCCTCGACCAGAACCGGCATGTTACCGGAAAACTCCACGGCAGAGGACTCATCAGTCACCGGAAGTTCCCTGGCAAGGGCCGCTTCCAGGGACTCCACCAGAATACGATAGCGAAACATCTGGGGCGTTAACGCCCGCCACAAACTTGTGCGATCCACCGTCCCGGAAACCTCGGGCAGCTCGCCGGTGCCGGCGCTCTTGAGGGTGTCGGCCACTGGCGAAGCCAGGAGCCCCCCAACAGGGTGGTTGTAGAGTTGGTCAATAAGATTGCACAGATCCCGGGTATGAAGACATGGCCGTGCCGCATCGTGAACCAGAACCCAGTCATCATCACTGACCTGTTCCGCCATGGCATGCAGTGCCGACAACACCGAACCCGCCCTTTCGGAACCACCGGTGCAGGTCTGGATTCGACTATCTCCGCTGGCCTCGGTATCAGGCCACCAATGATCGGCCGGATGCAATGGCACCATGCAGCCGGAAAAAGGCGCGGAATCCAGCAGTCGGGAAAGGGTGATGTCGAGAATGAAACGTTGGTCGATACGAAGGTACTGTTTCGGTTGCTCAGCCTGCATACGCTGGCCGATGCCGGCGGCAGGAACAATCAGCCAAAGTCTCGGAGCAGGCATAGACAATCAGTTTTCAACAACCAGGAAAAAGGTCTCGTCTTCTCTTATCAGGCCGAGGTTCATTCTGGCCCGCTCTTCAACGGCGCCCTGCTCGTTACGCAGATTCCTGACTTCGGCATAAAGACGTTCATTGCGGGTGGCCAGCTCGGCATTTTCTTCACGTTGCTCGGCGATGGACTGCTCGAGTGCCCATACCTGCGCAAAGCTGCCCTCCCCGACCCACAGGCGCACCTGCAGCAGGAGAATCACAATTACCATTATGGTCCAGAGCAACTTCATTGCCGATTCCGTTCAAAATTCAATCAATCAAAATACCAACGCCGGACGTTGAGTATAGACCTTAGAGTAGATTAGCAACAAATTCTTCTAACTGCCTGTACAAAAAGGCCATCGCGTCCAGATTCTCACCCGAAACACGATGGCCTTAACAGTTTTTCGCCGATTGCCGGCCTGACACTCTGCCAGAACCGGTCAGATCAGTCGATCAGCCCTGCCCTTTGATCTCGCTCAGGCCGCGGTAAGGCGCCTTGCCTTCCAGGGCCTCTTCAATACGCAGCAGCTGGTTGTACTTGGCAACACGATCGGAGCGGCACAGGGAACCGGTCTTGATCTGGCCGGCACAGGTGGCCACAGCCAGATCGGCAATGGTGGTGTCCTCGGTTTCACCGGAGCGATGGGAAATCACAGCGGTGAAGCCGGCATCCTGTGCCATCTTGATGGCATCGAGGGTTTCGCTCAGGCTGCCAATCTGGTTGAACTTGATCAGGATAGAGTTACCCACACCCTTATCGATACCCTGCTTGAGGATCTTGGTGTTGGTAACGAACAGATCGTCGCCCACCAGCTGAACCTTGCTTCCGAGCTTGTCGGTCAGCACTTTCCAGCCATCCCAGTCGCTCTCATCCATACCGTCTTCGATGGAGACAATCGGGTAACGCTCGCACAAACCCGCCAGGTAGTCGGCAAAGCCTTCGGAATCGAAGCTCTTGCCTTCACCGGACAGCTGGTACTGGCCATCTTTGTAGAATTCGGAGGACGCACAGTCCAGGGCCAGCGTCACATCGGTACCCAGCTTGTAACCGGCCTTCTCGACCGCTTCCTGAATCACCGCCAGCGCGGCTTCGTTGGAGGGCAGGTTGGGAGCAAAACCACCCTCATCACCAACCGCTGTGTTCAGGCCCTGGGCCTTCAGCACTTTTTTCAGGCTGTGAAAAATCTCCGCGCCGACACGCAGGGCTTCAGAGAAGCTCTTGGCGGAAACCGGCTGAACCATGAACTCCTGGATATCAACGTTGTTATCCGCGTGCTCGCCACCGTTCAGGATGTTCATCATCGGCACCGGCATGGAAAACTTGCCGGAGGTGCCATTGATGTCGGCAATGTGCGCATACAACGGCTTGCCCAGGGAGATTGCCGCTGCCTTGGCCGCAGCAAGGGAAACCGCCAGAATTGCATTGGCGCCCAGGTTCGCCTTGTTCTCGGTACCATCGAGATCCAGCATGATCTGGTCCAGAGTGCGCTGATCCGCTGCATCTTTGCCTACCAGTGCATCACGAATCTTGCTGTTCACGGCTTCAACTGCCTTCAGAACACCTTTGCCAAGGTAACGGGAAGCGTCACCGTCACGCAGCTCAAGAGCCTCGCGTGAACCGGTAGACGCTCCAGAGGGAGCGCATGCGCTTCCAATAGTTCCGTCTTCAAGGATAACGTCTGCTTCGACAGTAGGGTTACCGCGGGAATCCAGCACCTCACGGCCTTTGATGTTGGCAATCTTGGTCATTCTTCTCTGTCTCCAAGTTCATGTTCAAATTCGGGAGCCAGAGCGAGCGGGAACGGCCCTGCGAAAACCGCTACAAGCACATCCCTGTGCGCTTGTTTCGGGCCATCCATGGCCCTCTACATTTTCGCAGGGCCGTTCCCGCTCGCTCCCATAGTCCGCGTAAAACGCCAACACCGCCAATCAGGCGGTGTCGATAGGTTTAAAACTTTTTACCAGATCATCCACAGATTTCACCCGCTGTAGGAAGGGCTCCAACTGGCTGAGCCGCAGCGCGCAGGGGCCATCGCATTTGGCCTTGTCCGGGTCCGGATGGGCCTCGAGGAACAGGCCAGCCAGGCCCTGGGACATACCTGCCAAAGCCAGATCCGTCACCTGGGCCCTGCGGCCGCCGGCGGAATCGGCTCGTCCGCCCGGCATCTGCAGGGAGTGGGTCACATCGAACATTACCGGCACGTTCATGGCCTTCATGATGCCAAAGCCCAGCATGTCGACAACCAGGTTGTTGTAACCGAAGCTGCTGCCCCGCTCACACAGGATCACCTTATCGTTGCCGGCTTCCTCGCACTTGGTGATGATGTGTTTCATTTCCTGGGGAGCCAGGAACTGGGCCTTCTTGATGTTGATCACCGCACCGGTTTTCGCCATAGCGACCACCAGGTCCGTTTGGCGGCTCAGGAAAGCCGGCAGCTGGATGATGTCACAGACTTCGGCTGCCGGAGCCGCCTGGGCTGGCTCGTGAACGTCCGAGATGATGGGCACACCATACTTGCTCTTGATGTCCGCCAGTATCTGAAGACCTTTCTCCAGGCCGGGGCCACGGAAGGAATTCACAGACGACCGGTTGGCTTTATCAAAAGACGCCTTGAAAACGTAGGGAATACCCAGCTTGCCGGTAGCCTCAACATAAGCCTGGGCCACTTCCATGGCCAGTTCCGGCGACTCGAGGACGTTCATGCCACCAAAGAGCACAAACGGCTTGTGGTTGGCGACGTCGATTCCCGATACGTTTACAGTGCTCTGCGCCATACTCAGGATCCTTTCTTGCAGGCCAGTGCTGCCTCAACGAACCCCCTGAACAGCGGGTGGCCGTCGCGGGGCGTGGAGGTAAACTCCGGATGGAACTGGCAGGCGACAAACCAGGGGTGGTCCGGCGCCTCAACAACTTCTACCAGGCGGCCATCGGTCGAACGACCAGAAATCTGGAGACCAGCCTCTTCCAACCTCGGCAGGAAATGGTTGTTCACCTCGTAACGGTGGCGATGACGCTCGCGAATGGTTTTCTTGCCATAGCAGTTGGCAATGGTGGAACCTTCGGTGAGAACGCAGTCCTGGGCGCCAAGACGCATGGTCCCACCCAGATCGGATTCTTCAGTGCGCTCTTCACGCTCTCCGGTCGAGTCCAGCCATTCGGTGATCAGGCCAACCACTGGTTCCGGCGTGTGAGTGCGGAATTCCGTACTGTGTGCTTCTTTGAGACCTGCCACGTTGCGGGCGTACTCAATAACTGCAACCTGCATACCCAGACAGATACCCAGGTAAGGCACCTTGTTCTCACGGGCATACTGGACTGTGCGGATCTTGCCTTCCACACCCCGTTCGCCAAAGCCGCCCGGCACCAGAATCGCGTCGGCGCTGGCCAGCGCACCGGTGCCATCACGCTCGATATCTTCAGAATCGATGTAGTTGATATTGACCTTGGTGCGGGTCTTGATGCCGGCGTGCAACAGGGACTCGATCAGAGACTTGTAGGCATCCAGAAGTTCCATGTATTTGCCAACCATGGCAATGGTCACTTCGTCCTCGGGGTTCATCAACGACTCAACAACGTTGTCCCACTCACTCAGGTCCGCAGGACGGGCATCCAGACCGAAGCGCTCAATAACGAGCTGATCCAGACCATGCTCATAGAGCATGCGCGGAATGGCGTAAATGGATTTGGCATCCTGGAGAGGAATAACCGCCCGCTCTTCGACGTTGGTGAACAGGGCAATCTTGCGACGTGAACTGGCGTCCACCTCGTGCTCGGAGCGGCACAGCAGGATATCCGGCTGCAGACCGATAGAGCGCATTTCCTTGACGGAATGCTGGGTGGGCTTGGTCTTGATTTCGCCAGCAGTAGCAATGTACGGAACCAGGGTCAGGTGCATGAAAAGCGCACGCTGGGGGCCCACTTCGACCTTCAATTGACGACAGGCTTCGAGGAACGGCAGGGATTCAATATCGCCCACGGTACCACCGATTTCGATCAGCGCCACGTCGGCTCCGGCGGCACCTTCAACGACCCGCCGCTTGATTTCGTCGGTGATGTGGGGAATTACCTGAACGGTTCCGCCCAGGTAGTCACCACGGCGCTCCTTGCGGATCACTTCTTCGTAAACCCGGCCGGTGGTGAAGTTGTTGCGCTTGCTCATCGGGGAGCGGATAAAGCGCTCATAGTGGCCCAGATCGAGGTCTGTTTCCGCGCCATCCTCGGTGACAAAAACCTCACCGTGTTGGAACGGGCTCATGGTGCCGGGGTCCACGTTGATGTACGGGTCCAGCTTGAGAATAGTGACCTTCAGGCCGCGTGCCTCGAGGATCGCGGCCAGTGAGGCTGATGCGATACCTTTCCCCAAGGAGGACACGACACCGCCGGTGACGAAAATATAACGCGTCATGCAGATTCCGTGATTGTCTGGTTCGGTGAAGGAGGGAGATTGTCATCTCAAGATGGGACGCCAGACTACCAGAAAGGCCCCATTGACTCAATCACATTCCCGCTCTACAACCAGCCGCCAACCGGCGGCATGGGCGCCTCCCGAGTATTGCTCAGAACACCATAAATCGCCAACGGCAATGAGCTCTGCTGCGTCCCCGGAACCCGCGAAAACCAGCGGCAGACGGGCCCTTTCCCAGGGTGGAACGCCGACTTCCTGCAGCCATTTCTTGAGCGAACGGGACGGCCCATCGGGGCGGAAACGGACCCGCTCGCCACCCTGCCTCGTAAATATCCGTATTGGCGGCAATGGCCTTTCCGGGGTAACGGCAGGTTCCAGCCTGAGGAACCATTCACCGAAGTTCAGCCCGGGACCGGGCTCCAGAGCAAGGGGAACCTCCGGCAGAGGCGAGTGATCGGGAACCAGGTAAAGATCGCCCTGAAAACGGCGCAGACTGAAGCCGTCGGACCGGAACTCCGGCTCCCGGTCTTCCCCTGCAAACAACAGGTCCTGAATGACCTGCTGCCAGTCAGAAATCGTGGGCGCATGAAACCCGCGTTCCCGAACCCACCAACGAATCAGATTTTTCTGCTCCGCCAGAGGCAGTGTTTTCAGCCCATCGACGGGCAGACGGTCCTGATCGCCGCCTACAGCCTGCCACTGCATAGCCGCCAGCTTACGGTTAAGCGCTTCGCTTTCGGCGCAGGACTCTGCCGTGTGCCGGAGCCTGCGATTCAGTCCCGGCCAGCGCTCGCGTAGAAGCGGTAGCACGGTGTGGCGCAGAAAGTTCCGGTCGAATCGCTGGTCGGTATTACTGGGATCGTCAATCCATGCCAGGCCGGCGGATCGCGCCCAGTGCTCAAGCTCGGCCCGCTCAAAACCCAAGAGAGGCCGGGCAAGCATGGCCGGGCCCAGTGCGCGACTGGCCGGCATGCCTGCCAGTCCTGCCACGCCACTACCCCTCAGCATCCGGAACAGAACCGTTTCCGCCTGATCATCACCATGGTGAGCCATCAAAAGCAGGTCCCTGCGCTGCATCAGTGCCTCGAATGCGGAATACCGCGCCTTGCGGGCCGCCTCTTCGATGCCACCACCGCCAGCCCCATTCCCTGCTGCAGCAACAGTTACCCGCTCCACCACCAGCGGCACACCCAGACGATCACACAGGTCGCGGCAAAACGACTCGGTATCGGATGCGTTCGGCTGAAGTTGATGATTGATGTGCACTGCCCGCACGGTTCCGGTGCAGCCATGACAATGGACTGCAAGGTGTAATAGCAGTGTCGAATCCAGGCCGCCGCTAAGGGCAACCCACAGGCGGGCGTGATCTGGGAGTTCTCTGACCGGGGCGCAAAGCGCCTCCGGCCAGCGGAATCCGGAGCCGGGCTCAGCGCCCGGTGTCATAGCGGGTCAGCCGCTCGTAGCGGCGGGATACCAGCTCATCCAGTGGCAGGCGGCTGAGCTCAGCGACGCCTTTTGCCAGAACCTCCTTGAGGGATTCCGACATTTTTTCGGGGTTGCGGTGAGCGCCACCGAGGGGCTCGGTCACCACGTTATCCGCCAGGCCAAGATCTTTCAGCCGATCAGCGGTAACACCCATGGCCTCTGCGGCCTGGGCCGCATATTCCGCACTCTTCCACAGGATTGAGGCACAACCTTCCGGGGAAATAACCGCGTAGGTGGAATACTGCAGCATGTTCAACTGGTCACAGACACCGATGGCCAACGCGCCACCGGAACCGCCCTCACCGATCACCGTGGAGATAATGGGTGTCTTGAGGCGGGACATCACGGCCAGGTTGAAGGCAATGGCCTCACTCTGGCCTCGTTCTTCAGCACCAATGCCCGGATAGGCGCCCGGTGTATCGATGAACGTTAGAATGGGCATCTTGAACCGCTCCGCCATTTCCATCAGGCGCAGGGCCTTGCGATACCCCTCCGGGCGAGGCATACCAAAGTTACGCTTGACCTTGTCCCGCACCTCCCGGCCCTTCTGATGACCAATCACCATCACCGGCTTGTCATCCAACCGGGCAGTGCCGCCCACGATGGCCAGGTCGTCTGCATAACGGCGGTCGCCGTGCAGCTCATCAAAATCCTCAAACATGGATTCGATGTAGTCCAGGGTGTAGGGCCGGCGGGGATGGCGAGCCAGTCGGGCAACGTCCCAGGGCTTGAGATCGGAGAAAATGCTCTCTGTGAGGCTGACGCTCTTCTTCTTCAGCCGGGTGATCTCGTCGGTAATATTGATGTCGGTGTCATTGCCAACCATCCGAAGCTCTTCAATCTTGGCTTCCAGGTCGGCGATTGGCTGTTCGAAATCCAGATAGTTAGGGTTCATGATGTTCCATCATTTTTTGCCAGGCGGGAAAATGCTCCGCCAAACCAGAATTTACACAAAGATAGCAGCGCCCGGTCAGTGGCTAAAGCGGACATTGGTATGAGTCCGCTATCTGACAAACTTTTAATTTTCAGCTTTCTCAATCATAGACCAGTTCTACCGACTGGTCGCCTACGAGGTAACGGAGCTCCAGTAGCAGGTTGTCATCCGGCTGCACACGCCAGGACTCACCCAGCTCGATCCGGGTGGACGCCTCGGGGCTGCTGTACTCTATCCAGACCGGACTACCCTCACACCGGAACGGTCTCAGGGTGGTTTCCAGTTTCTCCAGCAGGCCGTTTTGTAGCTGATCGGCATGCAGGTTCAGCTTCAGTCCGCGGCTGAACTGCTGGCGAGCACTCGCCACATCCATAACCGTACTCACCCGCATCTTCATCTGGCCGGAATAGTCGTCGTGGCTGACCTGCCCCTCCACCACGATCACCTGGTCCGACTGCAACAGTTCCCGATTTTCAAAGAAAGCTTCCGAGAACAGGGTCGCCTCGATCCGCGCGCTTCTGTCGTCCAGCGTAATGAAACACATGGTGGAGCCGGTGCGGGTTTTCATGGTGCGCTGGGCAACCACCAACCCGGCGACGCGCTGGGGTGACTTGTTCGGCTTCAGATCGGCTATGGAGGACCGGACAAACCGCCGAACCTCTTTCTCGTATTCATCGAACGGGTGGCCGGTGAGGTAAAGCCCCAGGGTATCTTTCTCGCCTTTCAGCCGCTGTTTTTCGGGCCACTCGCGCATACCGGCCACATCCTCGTAGGGATCGCCACCGTCGCCCGCCTCGAGCATTTCACCGAACATATCCATCATGCCAACGGATTCGTTCCGGGATTGCTGGCCGGCCTGCTGCACGGCCTTATCGATGCTGGCCATCAACTGAGCCCGGCTGGCGCCAAGCTTGTCCATGGCGCCGCACCGGATCAGCGCTTCCATGGCGCGCTTGTTGACCTTTTTCAGGTCAATGCGTCGGCAAAAATCGAAAATATCCTGATAGGGCTCGCCATCACCACGCCCTTCGACGATGCTCTGGATCGGGCCCTCGCCCAGGCCTTTAATCGCACCGAGGCCGTACACAATCTGACCCTCGTCGTTGACGGTAAAGGTGTATTCCGAGCGGCTGACGTCGGGCACCAGAAGATCCAGCTTCATGTTCCGGCACTCTTCCACCAGCGTGACCACCTTGTCGGTGTTCTGCATATCGGCGGTCAGTACTGCAGCCATGAACTCTGCAGGGTAATGGGCTTTCAGCCAGAGGGTCTGGTAGGACACCAACGCGTAGGCGGCCGAGTGAGACTTGTTGAAACCGTAACCGGCGAACTTCTCCACCAGGTCGAAGATGTTTTCTGCGAGGGTTGTGTTGATGCCATTTTTCTCGCAACCATCCAGAAAGAACTGTTTCTGCTTGGCCATCTCCTCGGGTTTTTTCTTACCCATCGCCCGACGCAGCATGTCAGCGTTACCCAGGCTATAACCTGCCATCACCTGGGCAATCTGCATGACCTGCTCCTGGTAAAGGATGACCCCGTAGGTGGGTTCAAGAACCGGCTTCAGGCCTTCATATTGATAATCCGGGTGCGGGAAGGACATGGGCTGGCGACCGTGCTTACGGTCGATAAAGTCATCCACCATGCCCGACTGCAGAGGCCCCGGCCGGAACAACGCCACCAGGGCGATCATGTCTTCCAAAGAGTCCGGCTGGAGGCGGCGAATCAGGTCCTTCATGCCCCGGGATTCCAGCTGGAACACCGCCGTGGTTTCGGCTTTCTTGAGCATGTCGAACGAGGGCACGTCATCAAGCGGAATCTCGTTGATGTCGAGCGGCTGCATGCCCTTCTTTTCCCGGCGCGGATTGATCATGTTCAGCGCCCACTTGATGATCGTGAGCGTCCGCAGGCCCAGGAAGTCAAATTTCACCAGTCCGGCATCTTCCACATCGCCCTTGTCGAACTGGGTCACCAGGCTGCCACCCTCGTCGTCGCAGTACAGGGGCGAAAAATCGGTGATCTTGGTGGGCGCGATCACGACACCACCGGCGTGTTTACCGGCATTCCGGCACACGCCTTCAAGCTTCCGAGCCATTTCCCAGATTTCCTGGGCTTCCTCGTCGTTCTCGAGAAACTCGACCAGCTGTGGTTCCTGCTCCAGAGCCTTCTCCAGGGTCATGCCCGGCTCGAACGGGATCATTTTGGACAGCTTGTCGGCCAGGCCATAGGATTTGCCCTGCACCCGGGCAACATCCCGTACAACCGCCTTCGCGGCCATGGTGCCGAAGGTAATGATCTGCGACACCGCCTCTCGACCGTATTTCTGGGCGGTGTATTCGATCACCCGATCCCGGCCCTCCATGCAGAAGTCGACGTCAAAGTCGGGCATGGATACCCGTTCCGGGTTCAGGAACCGCTCGAACAGCAGGTCGTACTCCAAGGGGTCCAGATCGGTAATCAACTGGGCATAGGCCACCAGCGAGCCGGCACCGGAACCCCGGCCCGGCCCCACGGGCACACCGTTGTTCTTGGCCCACTTGATGAAGTCCATCACGATCAGGAAGTAGCCCGGGAACCCCATCTGGATGATGATATCCAGCTCGAAGTTCAGGCGTTTGTAGTAGGCCTCGCGTTTGGCATCATATTCCGGATCTTCCTTGCTCAGAGTCTTGGCCAGCCGCTCTTCCAGCCCCTCCTCGGAGACCTTCCGGAAATAGTCGTCCATGGTCATGCCATCGGGAATCGGGTAATTGGGCAGGAAGTACTCGCCCATCCGAACCTTCACCGAGCAGCGCCGGGCAATCTCCACGGTGTTCTCGATCGCTTCCGGAATGTCGCTGAACAGCTCGATCATCTCATCGGCGCTGCGCAGGTACTGCTGGTCACTGAACCGGCGATCACGGCGCGGATCATCCAGGGTACGACTCTCACCGATACAGACCCTGGCCTCGTGAGCCTCAAAGTCTTCCGCCTCGAGGAAGTGGACGTCGTTAGTGGCAACCACCGGGAGGCCAAGGGCACCGGCCAGCTCAACACTCAGGTGCAGACAGTCTTCGTCTCCGGGACGACCGGTGCGCTGTAACTCGAGGTAGTAGCTATCCGGGTACAAATCCATCCAGTAACGTGCGCGCTCTCGGGCCAGCTCCGGCTTGCCCGCCATCAGTGCCTTGCCCACATCGCCCATCCTGGAGCCGGAGAGCGCAATCAGACCGTTCGCCCGGGCCTCAAGCCACTTGCGCTGAATGATCGGCTTGCCGAAACGCTGGCCCTCGGTGTAACCCAGGGAAATGATTTCAGTGAGGTTGAGGTAGCCATCGTTATCCCGGGCCAGCAGTGTCAGCCGGAACGGGTTCTCGGGCTCGTCCGGGTTTTCCAGCCACAGATCCGCGCCGATGATCGGTTTTACCCCCGCGCCCATGGCCGCTTTATAGAAACGTACCAGCGAGCACATGTTGGATTGCTCAGTGAGGCCAACGGCCGGCATGCCCAGCTCGGCAACACGGTTGATCAGCGGTTTAACCCTGACCAGGCCATCCACCATGGAGTATTCGGAATGGACACGGAGGTGTACAAAAGTCTGCGACATAACGTCAGGTTATTCCTGCTGTGTAATTCAATTAGGGCAGCGGTCTCAGCCGCCGATCACGGTCCGGAGCTCTTCTTCGGTCTGAGGGCCAAAACGGGTTTCAACCAGATCGCCGCCGGGGTTAACCAGGAACGTGGCCGGCAACGCGACCGGCAATTTCCAACCGAACCCGGGCCCAGGATCGTCCGCCAGCATGGTGAATTCGATACCCATTCGCTCGCCGAGCTCGACCAGGGCATCGCCCCGCACGCCATCAAAATTGACACCCAGCACAGTGATATCGGGCGCCTTGTCCAGCTCATTGAGCTCTGGTATTTCTTCAAGACATGGCTTGCACCATTCCGCCCAGTAGTTAACCAGCACCCATTGACCGCGCAAGTTGTCCCAATTCAGTTTTGTTCCCTCGGCCCTCTCAAGTTCAATTTTCTCACAACCGGCCAGAGCCAGAACAAGCAGCGCAACACCAACCAGATAAAAGCGGGAGTGACCACAAACAGAATCAGGGTACTGCACTGGAAAACCTCCTGTTAGACTACCGACCACAGAAATAGTGGACTCCATTCAGACAACCAGGCACGAAGATGACAGAACCAACCCGGATTTTCCACAACCCACGCTGCTCGAAATCCCGTCAAACCCTTGAACTGCTTACCGAACGGGGAATTGAGCCGGAGATTATACGCTACCGGGAAACACCACCGACAGAGCAGGAGCTAAAGGATATTCTGAACGCTCTGGATCTGCGTCCTCGCGAACTGATGCGCATAAAAGAAAAAGAGTACAAAGAACAGGGCCTGAACAACCCCGACCTCAGTGATGAGCAGTTAATCGCGGCCATGGCAGCGACACCGAAGCTGATTGAACGACCGATCGTAATCGCCAATGGCAAAGCAGCCCTTGGTCGCCCACCGGAAAACGTTCTTTCGATTCTGTGAGCCCACACAACTTCCCCGCGTCAGATCAGAAGGATCGCTGACCATGTCCGAGCAATTGCCGTATGTTCTCGTGCTTTTTTACAGCCGTACCGGCCAGACGGCGGAGCTGGCCAGCCAGATCGGCCGAGGCGTGGCCCGTGTGGCAGGCATTGAAGCCAGACTGAGATCAGTACCGCCGGTTTCCCCGGACACGGAAGCGTCGCTGCCCGCCGTGCCAGATTCCGGCGCACCTTATGCCAGCAAATCGGATCTCGCAAGTTGTGCCGGATTGGCCATCGGCAGCCCCACCCGCTTTGGTAACATGGCGGCACCTCTGAAGCATTTCCTGGACAGCACGGGCGATCTCTGGCTGGCCGGCACACTCGAAGGCAGGCCCGCCGGCGCATTTACGTCGACCGGCAGCCTTCATGGCGGACAGGAAACCACACTGATGACAATGATGATGCCGCTCCTGCATCACGGCATGGTCGTCTGCGGCCTGCCCTACTCCGAGAAAAGCCTGGGGGACACGCAAACCGGTGGCACACCCTATGGCCCGACCCATTGGGCAGGAACCGGTGAACAACAGCCACTGAGCAATCACGAGAAAGCGCTGTGCCAGGCATTTGGCGAGCGCCTGGCCCGGCTCGCGCTGAAACTCGCTGACTGATACAGGCTCGGGTACCAGACGTACGTTGCTTAACACTTATTTATCCCGGAACACACTATGCTGAACAACCCGAAGGCCCGCACCACCGTGCGGGCAACCATCGCGCTCTATATCGGCGTGCTTGCCACCTTGCTGATTACGACCTTCTACCCGGCACCCGTCGAGGGCGTATCAATACCGTTGATGTTGGCTGTGAAACTGATTCCTCTTCTGCCCTTTGCGGTTCCGGTGTTTCGGGGCCACAATCGGGGCTATATCTGGATGTCGTTCGTGGTGATCTTCTACTTCACCCAGGCCGTCGTTTCCGCCTGGCTGAGTGAAGGCGCTCCCGGACCGGTCATTCTGACGGTACTGACCTTCCTGTTGTTCACTGTTGCCATGATTCACCTCAAAGTGAACCGGCCAGTGGCGAATGGAAATACACCCTGAATTCCTGGACCTGACACTTTATGGCTGAAACAAGCAACTCCGGAACCGTGCCGAGGCCACCCGCGCCGCCCAGAAGCACCCTGACCCTGAGAGATGTTTGCACCGCACTTGTGACCAGCGGAGAAATCGGCCAGGAAGACGCCGAACGGGTGCTTTCGGCCAATCTCGGCGCAGCCACTGGCGAAGGACAGAAGGGAAAACGCCATCCGCTGGAACTGGTTGCCATTGCCGCGCTTACCAGCCAGAAAAGCGGCCGCACCCTCGACCTGGACCGACTGACCCACTGGCTGGCCGATTGGGCCGGGCAACCCTACTACCATATTGACCCTCTGAAGATCGACACACCCGCCATTGCCCGGGTGATGTCTTACGCCTTCGCCCAGCGCCATGGCATCCTGGCAGTTGAGATCGGCGCCGACGAGGTGCTGATCGCCAGCAGTGAGCCGTTCAAGAGCGACTGGGTACAAAACCTTCAACAGGCCGTCCGCAAGGATATCCGTCGCGTTGTCGCCAACCCCGAGGATATCCGCAGATACACCGTCGAGTTTTATCAACTGGCCAATTCCGTCAGCAAGGCCAGTGGCGGCCAGGGCCCGGGTGTAGCCGGCAACCAGAATTTCGAGCAATTACTGGATCTTGGCGCCAGCGAACATCCGGACGCCAATGACCAGCACGTCGTCAAGATCGTCGACTGGCTACTGCAGTACGCCTTTGACCAGCGCGCCTCGGACATCCACATTGAGCCCCGCCGAACGGTCACCCAGGTGCGGTTCCGGATCGACGGCGTGCTTCACAACGTCTACGAATTCCCGGAACACGTGGGCGTGGCGGTTACCAGTCGGCTGAAGATCCTTGGCCGCCTCAATGTGGCAGAGAAACGCCGCCCGCAGGACGGTCGTATCAAAACCCGCAAGCCCGATAACCGGGAGGTGGAACTGCGTCTGGCCACCATGCCAACTGCCTTTGGCGAAAAGATGGTCATGCGGATTTTTGATCCGGACGTGCTGCTGAAGTCCTACGAGCAACTGGGATTCGGCAAGGAAGACCGCCAGCGGTGGCAGGAAATCACGTCCCGTCCACACGGTATTGTCCTGGTAACCGGCCCGACCGGGTCCGGCAAAACCACGACCCTGTATTCGACCCTGAAACAGATTGCCTCACCCGAGCTCAACGTCTGCACCATCGAGGATCCCATCGAAATGGTGGAGCCTGCGTTCAACCAGATGCAGGTTCAGACCAACATCGACCTGACCTTTGCGGCCGGCGTGCGGGCCTTGCTGCGACAGGATCCGGATATCATCATGATCGGTGAGATCCGCGATCTGGAAACGGCGGAAATGGCGGTTCAGGCCGCGCTCACTGGCCATCTGGTGCTCTCAACCCTGCACACCAACGATGCACCGAGCGCGATTACCCGGATGATGGAACTGGGCATTCCACCTTACCTGATTCGGGCCACGGTACTGGGCGTGATGGCACAACGGCTTGCCCGAACTCTGTGCCCCCATTGCAAGTCGCCCGGCCCTGCTGACGAACAGGCCTGGCAGACCCTCACCCGGCCCTGGAAAGCGCCGGTTCCCAAGCAGTTCTATCAACCCGTAGGTTGCCTGGAATGCCGGAACACAGGGTATCTTGGCCGCGCAGGGGTTTATGAAATCATGACGCTGTCAGGCACATTGCTACACCAGATCACCGATCATTGCGAGCTGGAGCAGCTAAGGCTGGATGCCTACAAGGAAGGCATGAAATCCCTGCGCCTGAGTGGTGCACAGAAAGTGGCCGCCGGCCAGACAACGGTCGAAGAAATTCTGCGAGTGACGCCCGAAAGCCAGCGCTGAACCTGGTCAAGCCCCCGGGCGCAATCCGCACTGGCCCAGTAAATCCTGCCAGGCTCTGGTATGCGCCATCATGGCCACATCGAGCTCCCGCCAGAGGCTGGCCTCAGCGTCCTGTGAGAGATGCCGCTCATACCAGCCGGTGAAACTCTCGGGCATGACCTCCTGCTGCACCGATGCCAGCCGCTCGAACGGCTCGATGAGCGCAACCCGTCCCTGGGTCACGGCGCTCATGTAGGGCTGGATCTTTTCGATATACACGCTGAAGAACATGTTCTGCACAATATCCGACTGGTTATTGGGCTTGCCATCGAGGCACAGGGGGCGGCCGTCGATTCTCTGCCTGAGCAATTTTGTCCCGTCCTGCAGCCGTGCGGTCAGAAGAAGCGCGCTGTTGATCAACTGGCCGGCGCGGTATTCCGCCTGCCAGCGCTGATGAACGTCGCCGGCAAAATCGAGGGAAACCGCCAGATCCTCGGAGTACAAACGGGCAACTGCTGAATTCAGGCTTTCAATATCAAGGGCCAGATCCGACACGGGATTGCCCTCAGGCGCGACCGGATAATAGCCCTTGGCCAGGGTGAACAGTTTCTCGATTTCTTCGACGCCCCAGGTGGCATTCCAGATGGCAATGGGCAGGGATTCAAGCTTGCTGTCGATGGCGCCGGTAAGCTCTTCGGCGAACTCTTCATCTTCTATCTCGGGAAGACAATCCCGAGCCGCTTCGATAAACCGGATTTCATAGCGCAGACGGTTCAGGGGCTGCATAACCCGCCCCATCACCGAGGCTTTCTCCCCAACCACGTACTGGAGTTCACAACCGTAAAGCGAGAGAAAGTCGAGCATCCCCATGTCCAGCTCGGGCATGGTCAAGACCCGGTCGCGGCGGCGGGGGAGCTGGCTTGCGGAAAGGATGTCAGAAAACTCGGGATCGGTCTCCAGCACCCGGGCCACCCGCTCCACGTACTCATCCATCATGGGGCGGGCGTCAGAGAAAGGGTCGCAACCGGCAAGAAGCACGGCGAGAACCGGCGCAACGATTCTGCAAAATCCGGTTCCGGGCATTCATTCCTCCTGCGGTAGCGTGAAAAAGCCGTTGGCCTAGCGCTTTTGCAGCAGGGTATCAACCTCCGCAAAATCACGGGCAACAAAACGTTCGGTTTCCGGCAGATCCCCCTCGCGAACAAGCCAGGCGGTTTGCATACCGGCTTCCTCGGCTGCCTCAAGTTCGGCTTCCACGTCTGACAGGAACAACACCGTGGCCGCCTCCACGCCCAACTCCGCCAGAATATTGCGGTATGAGGCCACCTCTTTCTTGCCACCGATACGGGTATCGAAGTAGCCGGAGAAGAATGGCGTAAAGTCGCCTTCCGTGGTGAAACCGAAAATCAGCTTCTGGGCCTTGACCGACCCTGATGAGTATACGAACAGACGCAGACCCCGATCATGCCAGCGCTGCAGGTAATCGGCTGCATCGGCGTAGATATGGCCCTTCAGCTCTCCCTGCTGGTATCCCTGCTCCCAGACCATGCCCTGCAGCGCCTTCAGGGAAGTTTCCTTGCGATCTTCAATGATCCAGGTCTTCAGCACCTCGATCAGGCCTTCAACATCCTCACGAGCCACACCTGAAACCTCAGCCACCGCATCCAGTTGCTCGGAAACCGCGAGATTGTCCTGATGCTGGTCGCGGACAAACCCCGGCAGGTGTTCGCTGGCGTAGGGAAACAGGACGTCATGCACAAACGAGATCGAGCTGGTGGTCCCTTCAATGTCCGTCAGCACAACCCGGATCATTCCGCTGCTCCTGCCAGCGCCTCGTAACGGGGCAACCTGCTGGCGATGTCTTCACCGGTAAAATCGGCGACCCAGCCTTCAGGATTGGTAAACAGGCGAATACAGGTGAATTCCGGTTCCGGCCCCATGTCGAACCAGTGCCGTGTGCCATCGGGCACGCTGATCAGATCGTTTTTCTGGCACAGCACAGCAAACACCTCGTTGCCGAAGTGCAGGTAAAACAGGCCCTGGCCACGAACAAAGAAACGGACCTCATCCTCACTGTGGGTGTGCTCATCGAGGAATTTCTGGCGGAACGCCTCTTTCTGCGGATTGTCCGGGTTCAGGCTAATCACATCGGCGGTCTGAAAGCCGCAGTCTTCCTTAAGCTTTGCCACTTCGTCGCCGTATGCCTGCAGAATGTCTTCCTGGGATGCATCAGCCGGCAAATCCCTGGTTGGCCACTGCTCAAAGCGCACACCCTGGCGGGCCAGGAGGTCGCGAATCTCCGCGGGGTTCTCGGTAACCTTGCTCGCCTTTTCGGGCTGGCTCTGGTTAAAAATACTCAGGGTAGTCATGGGCGGACCCTCATGGTTTCAAGCTCACATTCAAACAGGAATTCAAAAGCCTCGACATGGCGCAGGCAATCGGACATGGTTTTGCCCCAGGTGTATAGGCCATGGCCACGAATCAGATAACCGGGCTGCTCGGGGTGTTCCCGGAACCACGCCCGGGTATGCTCCGCCAGCGCGTCGATATCCTGGGTGTTGTCGAACACCGGAACGGTCAGGACCGATTCGTGGGTGTCGACACCGGTAAACGCCTTTTGCAATTCGTAGCCCTCCAGCGACAGCGGCTGGCCGGGTTCCAGCAGGCGACTGAGAACCGTTGCCTTCACCGAGTGCGTGTGAAGCACCGCGCCAACCTCCGGAAACACCTCGTACAACACCGTATGCAACCGGGTCTCTGCGGAGGAGCGACAGTCACTCTGAACCGGGCGACCAGCCAGGTCCACCACCATAACATCGCCGGCACCCAGCTGGCCCTTGTGGCGGCCGGAAACGGTTATGGCAATGTGTTCCGCGTCTATGCGGGCCGAATAGTTGCTGCTGGTTGCTGGTGACCAGCCCTGCTGGTAAAGGAAGCGGCCGGCCTCAACAATCGCATCCGCAGCGACTGCGTATCGGGTTACATCAAACACGAGCTCTCTCCCGGGTTTCGGAGTGCTTACAACACTCCCATGGCCGCCATTATAGGGACGAAGCAGCGCCCCGCAAATGGTGCCGTGCAGCAATCAGATCGGCGACAATGGAGATGGCAATTTCTGCCGGCGTCTTGCTCGGAATATCGACGCCAATGGGCGCGCGCAGTCGTTCCAGTGCTGCCTTATCGAGCCCCAGAGAGGCGAGTCTTTCCCGCCGGGCTTCCGAGGTTTTGCGGGAGCCCATGGCGCCAATGTAAAAGGCATCGGAATGAAGGGCCGCCAGCAGCCCCATATCGTCGATACGAGGATCGTGCGCCAGGGCCAGAATGCCGGACCAGGCATCGCCAAACCGGGCCGATATCAGATCATCGGGCAGGCGCCGGTCCAGCGGAATATGATCAAAACTCCAGCCAGCGGCAAATGTTTCCCTGGGTTCGCAGAGAGTTACGGCAAATTCTGCTGCTGTTGCGAACTCGAAAACGTAACGGGCAACCTCGCCAGCGCCAATCAGCAACAGCCGGCATTCTGGCTGCAGGGCGTGGATGAGCTGCTCGCCGTCGAAGCGAACCGACGTGCCGTTCATGGCCACGGCATGCTCCAGGGCCGCAACACCTTTCATGGGTACGTGACGAACCACCGGCTCGCGATCGCGCAAAGCACCCGCCAGCGCCTGCACGTGATCAAGCCCTGACTGGCCTCGCAGGGGTTCGACAAGAAGCCGGATCCGGCCACCGCACGGCAGTTGGAAATGGTCCCGGTCATCATCGGTAATTCCGTAATCAACAAAGACAGGATGATCCGGTCCGTCTTCCGCTGTACGACGCAAAAGATCCTCTTCCAGGCAGCCGCCGGATACCGAACCGCTCCAGTGACCGGATTCAGCAATCGCCAGCCAGGAGCCGACCGGGCGTGGCGAGGAACCCCAGGTCTCGACAATGGTGCACAGCCAGGCCCGCTGCCCCGCCTGCAGCCATTCAGACATCCGGTCTATGACTGTCTGGCGGCCGGTAGCAACCGAATGGGCAACGTGTGACTCAGGCATTGGCTTTCAAGGGCAGGCTTCGCTGGCGCTTGCCGTTCAGAGCGAACAGAGCATTACCCAGGGCCGGAATTACCGGAGGCACGCCCGGCTCACCAACGCCGGTCGGCGCCTCGGTGCTATCGACAATATCCACCAGCACCTCAGGTCGTTCGTACTGTCTCATCAACGGATAATCATGAAAGTTGCTCTGCTGGACCTCGCCGTCCTGCAGGGTAATCTCACCGTAGAGTGCTGCGGTCAGCCCGAAGAGAATGCCGCCCTCGATCTGGTCTTCCACGATCCGCGGATTCACCACCTGACCACAATCCACCGAACAGGTGACCCTGTAAACCCGAACGGCACCATTCTCGATTCCGGCTTCGACCACCTGCGCCACGTAGGTGCCAAAACTCCGGAACAAAGCGAGCCCCCGGGCCCGTCCGTCCGGCACAGGCGATTGCCAATCCGCGAGCCGGGCAGCCCGTTCAAGCACTTCGAGGTGCCGTGGCTCGTGGGAAATCAACCGGCGGCGAAACTGGAAGGGATCTTCCCCGGCTTCATGGGCGAGTTCGTCCATGAAGGTTTCAACCGCAAAGCCGTTGTGGGAATAGCCCACGGAACGCCACCAGGTAATGGGAATGCCGGGATCGGTATGGGTATGGCGGATATCAATGTTGGCCACCTGGTAGGGATACTCGATGGCGCCCTCGATCGCAGAGATATCTTTGGGTGTGGCGATGCCTTCGGCCATCAGTCCGACCGAGCCAAGGGTGTCGTACATGAATTTCGGTGCCCAGGGATACTGGGCCGGCGCGGCGTTGCGGACATACCAGTCAAGAATCTGGGGGCCAACAATCTGGTGATGCCAGCCTGTCAGTTCATCACCAGACAGGCTGGCTTTCATACGGTGCAGCATTGCCGGACGATATAGATCGTGGCGGGTGTCTTCTTCCCGGGACCAGATGACCTTCACCGGCCGCCCGGTGCGATAGGCCACCGCCGCTGCTTCTTCTATATAATCCTGGGTCAGGCGACGGCCAAAACCGCCGCCGAGGAAGGTGGTATTGATGATGATATCGTCAGGCCCGAGATCGGTCGCCCTGGCTGCCGCGACCCGACCAAGATCCGGCGCCTGGGTGGGGGCCCAGACTTCCATCCGGTCTCCCCGGTACCAGGCCGTGGCGTTCATGGGCTCCAACGTCGCGTGGGCAAGGTATGGCTGGGCGTACTCCGCTTCTATTACCCTGTCCCCCGCCTCCATGGCGCTGGCAAAGCTGCCTTCACTGCGCTCGGACTCTCCGGGATCGTCATCAGCTGCGGCGCGGTATGAATCGAACACGTCGCCTGTAGACAGAGACACGGCATCCGAGAAATCCCAGTCTATCTGGAGCGCGTCCTGGGCCTTCCGGGCTCGCCAGTACTTATCTGCGACCACGGCAACGCCGCGCTCGATCTCGAATACGTCAAGCACACCAGGCATTGCCCGGACCTGATCAGCGTTGAAGCCCCGAACCCGGCCTCCGCGACGAGGGGGCCGTGAAACAACGCCGTACACCATGTCCGGAAGGTCGACATCAATTCCGTAAACCGCGGTGCCCGTTGACTTGGCCCGGGCATCCAGTTTGCCCCGTTGCTTACCGATATACTTCCATTCACTCCGTGGCTTGAGGGCAATATCACCCCGCACCACCTCTTTGGCCGCCAGCGCCACCAACTTGCCATAGGCCATGGAATCGATACCGTTCGGGTGCACCACCCGCCCTTCACTGGCTTGGCACTCAGCTGCCTTGACGCTCCAGACCCGGGCTGCCGCCATAACCAGCATCTGGCGGGCTTCCGCGCCGGCCATACGGAGGGGCTCCCAGCTGGTTGCAACACTGGTACTGCCGCCAGTGAGCTGAAGTTTATAAAGGGGATTTCGATACTCGGGCGCCACGGGCGCGAAGCGGGGCGTGATCCGCTCAGGCTGGATTTCCAGCTCCTCCGCGATGAGCGTCGTCAATCCGGTGTAGGTGCCCTGCCCCATTTCGACCCGGGCCAGGGTGAAGAAAACCTCGTCATCGGTGGTCAGTTCGAGCCAGGCATCGGGCCGCCACTCACCTGTATCCGGCTCGTAGCCGGTCTGGATTCCGGCACAGCCCGGCAGCGTCATTGAAACCATAAGACTGCCGGAGGCTCCGGCACTGACCTTGAGGAAATTTCGTCGGTTCATGGCCATGTTACGCCTCCCGTCCCTGTGAGCTGCCTGACGACTCGGCGCCAGCCACCGATTCCACAGCGGCAATGATCCGGGAGTAGGTGCCGCACCGGCACAGGTTGCCTGTCATGGCTGCGACAATCTCTTCCCGAGAAGGGGCCGGATTGTTGGCGAGCAAGTGGGCGGCACTCATGATCTGGCCAGACTGGCAGTAGCCGCACTGAGGAACGCCATGCTCAATCCAGGCTTCCTGAAGGGCATGAAGCTGGTCACCGTCATTCAATCCTTCGATCGTGACCACCTGGCCGCCGGCAGCCATTTCAACCGGTGTAGAACAGGAGCGCACAGGTTGACCGTTCAGGTGCACCGTGCAGGCGCCACACAGACCCGCACCGCAACCAAATTTGGTGCCCTTGAGCCCCAACTCATCGCGCAACACCCAAAGAAGCGGTGTATCTCCTTCGATGTCCAGCGACCGCTCGTCGCCGTTAACTGTCAGGCTCACGGCCATCCCCACTCTCTCCTCTATATCGCCGGCATTGTTGCCGGATTTTATTGTTGTGCCCGCGCCTGCAGCGGAGACTCAACTATTATTTGACGACGTCTTCGCCATCCTTGTTAACCCAGATCTTGCGCTCGCCGGATTCCATCTTGCCATTAGAGTCCCAGACCTCCCGGTCCGTTGTGGCCTCTTCAACCTTGCCGTTGTCGTTCCAGATAACTCGATCCTTACAACCCGCCAGTGCCAGTACGGCGAATAAAACCAATACAGCTTTTTTCACGACGATAACCTCCGTTCAGCCGCGCAGCGGCTCTTGTTAAGGAATACCTGGGGATTGGCAGCCCTAACGGCTGCCGTGGAGTTCACGATTATGTTGCTTGTCCCGGTCACTCTTTCGCACCATGACATAAACAGCCCCCGTACCACCATGGTGTTTCTGGGCCGAATGAAAGGCCAGGACATCGTCCAGCTCCGGCAACCATTTGGCGAGGTAGCTTTTTAACTGGGCGATACCATCAGGATTACGCTCGCCCTTGCCATGAAGAATGATGACCGAACGCAGGCCATAGCGCACACAATCACCGATAAACCTGAAGACTTCACGCCGGGACTGCTCAACCGTCATACGGTGCAGATCAAGGCGGGCTTCGATCGGATACTGGCCAAGCCTGAGCTTGCGGAACACGCCGTGCTGGACGCCCGGGCGTTGCCAACTCAGTATATCGTGGGCTGTGAGCGGCTCCACCATGTCGGAAGTCAGGGGATTGGTGTCCCGAACAGGCTTTTCAACGGCCGCCCTCTGACGCTCCAGATGGCCTGGCGTCAATTCCCGGGGCGTTGTCACTTCGGCCCGGTTGGGCTTGCGGATACGCCGGACGTCTTTCATTTCCTCGAGGAAGCTGAGGCGCTCTTCTTTGGTAGTCATGGCATTACAGTTGATGACCTGTTTCAGATACCGACTTTACCACCCGGGTAACCGGCCTTAAAGAAAACTGATCTATGTCAGGCTTACTGCGACCAAAATCGTAGGGCGACAGATGCTTTGGCTACACTACACTTCAAACGGAAAATAATAACCAGCGAGTGACGACGGACATGGCCTCAGCAAACCAGGAAAACGACCGCCCCCAGAACATCCGGGCAATCATGACGTTTCTGCGGGAGCATGCGCCGTTCTCCAGTATGGATGACGCGCATCTGGCGCATTTTGCCGAGCATGCCTCCATTCAGTTCTACGCCGATGGCGATATCGTGCTGTCTCCGGATCAGGATGTCGTTAAACGATTCTACGTGGTCAAACAGGGGCGGATTCGTGGCGAGCGCCACAACGACAAAGAAGACCGCACGGAAACGACCTTCGAAATCAGCCAGGGTGAATGTTTTCCCCTCGCCGCCATGATCGGCGAACGGCCTACCAGAACTCTGCATCGGGCAGACGGCGACACCTTTTGCCTCAGTATCGGGCAGGCGGCCTTCGTTACTCTGTTCACGGAAAGTGAGCCTTTTCGGGATTTCTGCCTGCGAGGCGTCAGCAGCCTGCTCGACCAGGTGAACCGGCGCATACAGTCAAGTGCCATGGCCTCAATCGGGTCCAGCACGTCCCTAGATACGCCACTCGAACGCTATGCCCTGCGCAATCCGATCGTATGCTCGCCCGATCTGCCGGTGCGTAAAGCCGTGGCCCGAATGCACGAGAACAACGTGGGCAGCATTATCGTTACCGATGAAAACCGTATACCGACCGGCATTTTCACACTCCGAGACCTTCGCACCATGATCGCCGAGGGCGCCGGTCCCCTGGACACGCCTATACAGCAGGTAATGACCAAGAATCCCTGCTGCCTTCCTTCCCATGCGGATGCGTTCGAAGCTGCCATGCTGATGGCGGAGCATCATTTTGCGCATCTTTGCGTCATCGACGATGACCATAAACTGATTGGTGTGGTTTCGGAACGAGACCTGTTCTCCCTGCAGCGCGTGGATCTGGTGAACCTTGCCCGCACCATTGGCACAGCCACCCACCTGCGCACCCTGGTCAGCCTGCGAACGGACGTATCACGCCTGGTGGATGCGATGCTCGCCCACGGCGCGGACTCCGGGCAGGTGGTCAAGATCATCACCACGCTCAATGATGTAACCGTCCGACGGGTCCTGGAACTGAACATCAAGAAAAACGACCCGGGCATTCCCTTCACCTGGCTGACGTTTGGCAGCGAGGGCCGCCAGGAGCAGACTCTGCTGACCGATCAGGACAACGGCATACTGTTCCAGACGCCGGAAGGGATGACCGCCGAACAGGTCCGAGAAAAGCTGTTGCCTTTTGCTCGAAAAGTAAACGACGAACTGGCCGAGTGCGGCTTTACCCTGTGCAAGGGTAACATCATGGCCAGTAACCCTAAGCTTTGCCTGAGCGACAAAGAATGGGACGACTGGTTTATCCGGTTCATTGATGCCTCCACGCCCCAGAACCTGGTGTATTCTTCGATTTTTCTTGATATGAGGGCTATCTACGGTCCAACCGAGCCGTTGAACGACCTTCTGGACAAAATCCTCACGCGGATCCGGAAAAACGCCCTGTTCCAGAAAATGCTTGCCGGCAATGCGTTCCAAAGGAAGCCGCCGCTCACCATGTTCCGCAATTTCCGCTACATATCCGAGGGCAACAAGCACTCACTGGACCTCAAGCGTCAGGGCCTGGCGCCGTTTGTTGAAGCGGTGCGGGTTTTCGCCCTGGCGAATGGCGTTGAGACAGCGAACACGCTGGAGCGCATGGATGAGCTGGCGAAAAAAGGCGTCTTCGATCCGAAAGATGCCAATGCCTGGAAGGAAGGTTATAGCCTGATCCAGGCGATCCGGATGCGGGCCCACCAGGAAATGCTGGCAAAGGGAGAGGAGCTCACCAACTACATCGATCCCGACGATCTGAACCCACTCGACCGTCGAATCCTGCGGGAATCTTTCAGGCAGGCGCAGCGGTTGCAACAAAAACTCGAAGTTACCTACCAACTCTGACCTTCAGGCGCGAGACATGCTGGAACAGATCAAACAATGGATTGAGCATCGCCGGGGCGGAAAAATCGGTAGTCACGATCCTGGCAATCTGCCCCATCCAAAAACGCCGGGAGAGCAGCTGCTTACGGACTGCCGCCTGATCGTGCTGGATCTTGAAACCACGGGACTAAACCCTTCCAAGGACGAGGTCATCGCTATCGGGGCCGTCGCCATCCGCGGCGGCATTATCCACCTGGGCGACCAGTTCGATCTGATCCTCAGGCGTCCGGAGCTCGACATCCGCGAAACCGTGCTCATTCACGGGATCGGGCCTGAGGCGCTGACCCAGGGTCACGAAATCGAGGATGCACTGCTCTATCTTCTGGAGTGGATGAACGGCGATCCGATCCTGGCGTACCACTCGGCGTTCGATCAGAAATTCCTGGAAAAGACGCTGAAGGCGCAGCTTGGCTACACCCAACCTCACACCTGGATGGACGTAGCAGACCTGATGCCTGCTTTTTTCCCAAACACGAAAACGGGGGGCAAAGGACTCGATAACTGGGCCGATTATTTCGGCCTTGAAGTCAGCGAACGCCACCACGCGGCTTCCGATGCTCTCGCTACAGCCGAACTGACCCTGGTCGCCCTCAACAAGGCAAGGTCGGAAGGGGTAAAAACACTGAAAGGGCTTTATGACAAGCTCCATTACCACCGGCGCCTTCAAAACATGCATCGTTTCTGAATCGATGCCCGGCGGAACGTCTCAATAATAGACCGACGTCACGCCAAATTACTGAGAATTAGACCTTTTGCCAATATCTATAAATTGCTTGACCAGTAAAGTCAGTAGGGACAACTAGTCGGAGAAGTACTTATATGAATAATAAATTCTCTAATCGAAGTGCCTCACCAAAAACCCACCCAACCTCCACAACAACAAAACAGGAGTGATCCTATGTCAGCAGGTCATAGCTACGACGCTGAAGCGTACTGGAAGGCGAATCTGCGCCTGATATTCGGGAGCCTGATTGTCTGGGCCCTGGTATCTTACGGCTTTGCAATTCTGCTCCGGCCGATGCTTGCGGGTATTCCGATTGGTGGTACTGATCTGGGCTTCTGGTTCGCCCAGCAAGGTTCCATCCTCACGTTCATCGCTCTGATCTTCCACTACGCGTGGCGCATGAACAAGATCGATGAAAAATTCGGCGTACACGAGGAGTAAGAACGAATGAGCCAATTTGCCATTAACATCATGTTTGTAGGGGGCTCATTCCTCCTCTACATCGCAATCGCTATCTGGGCCAAGGCCGGAAGCACGAGTGACTTCTACGTTGCCGGTGGCGGCGTTCACCCGATCACCAACGGCGCAGCAATCGGCGCCGACTGGATGTCCGCGGCATCGTTTATCTCCATGGCAGGCCTGATCGCTGCTGGTGGCTACGCCAACTCCACCTTCCTCATGGGCTGGACTGGCGGTTACGTTCTGCTGGCGATGCTGCTTGCCCCCTACCTGCGGAAGTTCGGCAAGTTCACGGTGCCCGAGTTCATCGGCGACCGCTTCTACAGCAAGAATGCCCGCCTGGTGGCGGTTATCTGCCTGATCGTAGCGTCTGTAACCTACGTTATCGGCCAGATGGCTGGTGCCGGTGTTGCCTTCTCCCGCTTCCTGGAAGTTGATTCCACCGTCGGTCTGATGATCGCAGCCGTTGTGGTCTTCATCTACGCGGTTATGGGTGGCATGAAGGGTATCACCTACACCCAGGTTGCCCAGTACTGCGTACTGATCATTGCCTACACCATTCCTGCGGTGTTCATCTCCCTGCAGCTGACTGGCAATCCGCTTCCCCCCCTGGGTCTGTTCTCAACCCACGTGGATTCTGGCATGCCGATCCTCGACAAACTGAACCAGGTTATCACCGACCTCGGCTTCAACGAGTACACCGCCGATATCGACAACAAGCTGAACATGGTTCTGTTCACCCTGTCGCTGATGATCGGTACTGCAGGTCTGCCTCACGTTATCATCCGCTTCTTCACCGTACCCAAGGTTGCTGACGCGCGCTGGTCTGCGGGCTGGGCCCTGGTATTCATCGCCCTGCTGTACCTCACCGCACCGGCTGTTGCTTCCATGGCTCGCCTGAACCTGATGACCACCATCTACCCGGACGGCACCGCTGCGGAGCCGATCCAGTATGATGAGCGTCCGAACTGGATCAAGGAGTGGGAAGTGACTGGTCTTATCCAGTTCACCGACAAGAACGAAGACGGTCGTATCCAGCTGTACAACGACAGCGAAGCCTTCGCGCCTACGGCTGAGGCCCGCGGCTGGAACGGCAACGAGCTGGTTGTTAACCGGGATATCCTGGTACTGGCTAACCCGGAAATCGCCAACCTGCCCGGCTGGGTCATCGGTCTGATCGCAGCGGGTGGTCTGGCAGCAGCACTATCCACAGCGGCCGGTCTGTTGCTTGCGATCTCCTCGGCGGTCAGTCACGACCTGATCAAGGGTTCCATCAACCCGGCGATCACGGAGAAAGGTGAGCTGCTGGCAGCCCGGATATCCATGGCGGTCGCCATCGTTGTTGCCACATGGCTTGGTGCGAATCCTCCCGGCTTCGCGGCACAGGTTGTTGCACTGGCATTCGGTATCGCCGCTGCATCCCTGTTCCCGGCGCTGATGATGGGCATCTTTTCCAAGCGTGTTAATAACAAAGGCGCAATTGCTGGCATGCTGACCGGTCTGGCCTTCACCCTTGCCTACATCTTCGTGTACAAGGGTTGGCTGTTCATTCCGGGCACCAACAACCTGGCAGACACTCCGGAAAACTGGGTGCTGGGCATCTCCCCGCTGTCTATCGGTGCGGTTGGTGCAATCGTCAACTTTGCGGTAGCCTTCATTGTATCCAACGCAACTGAAGAACCGCCCGTTGAGATTCAGGAACTGGTCGAAAGCGTCCGTTACCCACGTGGTGCCGGTCAGGCTCAAGACCACTAAGCAACATCTCAGCCTGATTCGTTCAATGAACTGACAGGTTGATACTGAACGGGCTTCCTCAATGAGGGAGCCCGTTCTTTTTTGAGGAAGTCATTATATGTTCTGGACATTCGTCGCCACTGTAGTCTGCGGCCTTGGCGCTGCCGGTATCGCTCTAGGTATTCGTGCCGTCACCCGAAATAAAGCCCCGAAGTGGATCATCCCGGTTTTTGCCGGCGCGGGCATGCTCGGCTATCTCATCTATATGGAATACACCTGGTTCGACCAGAAAGAGGCCCGGCTGCCAGACGAAGCGGTGGTTGTTAGTACCGAATCCGACGGCATCCTGTGGCGGCCCTGGACCTTCGTGCTCCCCTACGTCACAGCATTTTCCACAGTCGATACCAAGAGCATCAGCCGTGACACCAACAGCGAGGACATCGTGCGGTTTACCCTGTATCGTTTCGAGCAGAAAATGACGGATGCCGTTTCCCACCGCATTCACATCATCAACTGTGCGACCCGGGAACTGGTACCACTGGGTTCTGACGGAAGCCCCCGAGTGGACAACCTGAAGCTGCTTGAGCCCGGAGATACCCTGTATAAAACCGTCTGCGCAGAGTGATACCTCGTTAGCGTGATGCTTCAACCTGCTGATACTGTCGGGAACGCGTAACCATGATTAGTGCCTGGCTGCTGGTCCTCATTTCCATCACCTACATCTCGATCCTGTTCGTGATCGCATGGGCCGGCGACAGACACCCCGGCCTGTATCGCAGGCGCCTGGCACGCACCCACATATACGCACTGTCTCTGGCAGTCTACTTCACCTCCTGGACCTTCTATGGCGCCGTTGGCCGCGCCACCCAGGAGGGGCTCGGCTTTCTACCCATCTACCTTGGTCCTCTGCTGGTGTTTGTTTTCGGCGCGCCCTTGCTGCGCCGGATCATTTATATCAGCAAGCGCAATAACAGTACTTCCATTGCCGATTTCGTCGCCTCCCGCTACGGCAAATCCCAGCTACTGGCGGCAATGATTGCGACTTTTGCCTTGATCGGCAGCGTCCCCTACATAGCCTTGCAGCTGAAAGCCATTGCCATGGGCTTCAACGTGCTTTCGGAAACCGGCACAGGTTATGAGGAACTGAGCACTGCGGCCTGGAACGATTCAGCCTGGTACATCACCCTAGCCCTGGCAGTATTTACCGTTCTGTTCGGCACCCGGCACCTGGAATCCACCGAGCATCATCGGGGCATGATTCAGGCCGTGGCCTTCGAGTCACTGATCAAACTGGTGGCCTTCGTCGCCGTTGGCCTCTTTGTTGGCTACGGCCTTTACGGCGGATTTGGAGACCTGTTTGAACGCGCGAAGGATGCAGACCTGATCGGCACCCTGACCACCGATGGCATTGAGGCGCCGGCGTTTATTACCCAGACACTGATCGCGATGCTCGCCATCATCTGCCTACCCCGGCAGTTCCATGTCATGGTGGTCGAGAACACCGACCATCGGGACTTCGAAATTGCCCGCTGGGCCATGCCGATCTACCTGATCGTGGCCAGCGCCTTCGTGCTTCCCATTGCCGCAGCCGGTCTGCTGTCACCCGAGGCCTCAGCCGGAAACCCCGACGTCCTTATCCTGCAATTGCCGATCATGGCTGGCGAGGAATGGCTGGCCATACTGGCGTTCCTTGGGGGTGGCTCGGCCGCAGCCGCCATGGTTATCGTCTGCTCCGTTGCCATTGCCACCATGGTCAGCAATGAGATCATCATGCCGGCCCTTCTGAAGTTTTTCCGGCCGGGCATGAACCGGCGCACGGATCTCAGCTATCTGCTGCTGAGTATCCGCCGCGTGGCCATCTTCGTGGTGCTGCTAACAGCCTATGGTTTCTACCGGATGGCTGGCGAAGATTACAGCCTGACAGCCTTCGGCCTGCTCTCCTTCGCTGCAGCGGCTCAGTTCGGACCAGCTCTGGTAGGCGGCATTATCTGGCGCCGGGGCAATTATATGGGCGCCGTCTGGGGCCTGGGTCTCGGATTCCTGATGTGGTGCTACACCTTGCTGCTACCGGCGCTCGCCACCACGGGCTGGGTCACCGACACACTGATTGAGCAGGGAATCTGGGGGCTGAACTGGACACGGCCCACCGCCCTCTTCGGGTCGGAGCTTGATCAGACCAGCCATGGCATTATCTGGAGCCTGGGAATCAACACGGTAGTGTACATCGTGCTCTCAATGCTGACCCGTCAGCGGGTCCGCGAAAAAATTCAGATTGCCTCCTTCTTCCACGATCCACAGCCCAAGGCCGAAACCGCCCAGCATCAGAGCTGGCAGGGTGAAATACTCACATCAGACCTGCAGGCGCTTACCGACCGGTTCATGGGCGAAGAGCGCTCGGAAACCATTTTTCGGAATTACGAACGTCGAAATGCCATTCGCCTGCACCCGCACCGCCCGGCGTCCGCACATCTGATGAAATACATCGAGCGCCAGTTGGCCTCGGTCATTGGCGCCTCCACGGCCCGGGTGGTCCTTGAATCCACCCTCACTGGCCGGGATATGCAGATCGAGGACGTGGTCAGCATTGTCGATGAAGCTTCGCAGGCCATGACCTTCAGCCGAGAGCTGCTTCAGTCGGCCATTGAGAATATTAGTCTGGGCGTCTCTGTGGTGAACCATCAGCAGCAGCTGGTGGTCTGGAACCATCGCTATCTGGAACTGTTCACCTATCCCAAAGGCTTCGTCAGAGTCGGGCGCCCGGTCGAGGATCTGATGCGTTACAACCTGACCAATGCCAACCTTTCCGCCCGCAGGATTGATGAGATCGTGGCTGATCGCTGCGCCAGTATGCGGGAGGGTCGACCAATGTCCTATGAGCGCCAGAGGCCGGATGGAACGGTTTTACGCATCGATGGCAGCCCGATACCCGGAGGTGGCTATGTCACCACCTTCCAGGACATTACCGCCATGCGCCGGACCGAGCAGGCGCTCAAGGAAACCAACATTTATCTGGAACAGCGGGTAAAGGAGCGCACACAGGAGCTCCAGGTCATTAACGAGCAGATGCTGAAGGCCAAATCCGTGGCCGAACAGGCCAACCAGAGCAAGACGCGCTTCCTCGCCTCGGCCAGCCATGACCTGCTCCAGCCCCTGAATGCCGCCAGACTGTTTACCTCCGCCCTCGCCGGCAAAGCGGATGACGGCGAGATGAAAGATCTGGTAGACCACATCGACAGCTCCCTCGGGGCTGCCGAGGAAATCATCAGTACCCTGCTGGATATTTCAAAGCTGGACGCGGGCGCCCTGGAGCCGGATATCGGGGTGTTCCCCGTGAACGAGATCATGCGCCATCTGGCAACCGATTTTTCAGCAATTGCAAAGGACCAGAACCTTGAACTGCACGTTGTGCCCAGCACGGTCTGGATCCGCTCGGATGCCAAGCTGCTGCGCCGCGTGGTCCAGAACTTCCTGTCCAATGCCATACGCTACACGCCCGAAGGCAAGATCCTCCTCGGCTGTCGACGCCTGAAAGGCTATATCCGCATAGAAGTCTGGGACACCGGGCCCGGTATACCCGAGGACCAACTGGCGCACATCTTCGAGGAGTTCCGCCGGTTTCAGCACGGCCGGGATAAGAAAGGCCTGGGGCTTGGTCTCGCTATCGTCGACCGGATCAGCGGCATGCTGAACCACCCGGTCAGCGTGCATTCTGTCCAGGGTCGCGGCAGCGTATTCGGTATAACGGTGCCGACAGCGGCACCCGAACAGAATGAGGCCGCCACTGCCAAGCCTGCATCGGGATCACGGCGAGTATCGAATCTCGGTGGCCTGCATTTCCTGTGTATCGACAACGACCCGGCCATCCTTCAGGGAATGGTGGCGCTGCTGGGCAACTGGAAGTGTGATGTGACTGCGGCCGAGAGTCTCGAAGATGCCATGGCAAAACTGGAAGGCCAAAGTCCGGATATTATACTTGCCGATTATCAACTGGATGAAAACAAGAACGGCCTCGACGCCATGGACAGCATTCGTGGTGCATTGAACGCGGACATCCCGGGAATACTCATCACTGGATATATGGCGCCTGAAGTGCGGGAAGATGCCATCGACCGGGGCTACCAGATTCTCTACAAACCAGTAAAACCCGCTGCACTGAGGGCACTGGTTAATAAGCTACTCAAACAGAAGCGCTCATGACGGATTCAAAAGCTGACTTCAATCCTTTTGGGAAACTCACCTATCTGGTCATCGATGACTTCGAGAACTTCCGGTTGTCCATGCGCCAGATGCTGCGCAGCTGCGGTGCCGATAAGATTGAACTGGTCGCCCACGCCAACCAGGCGATTCAATACTGTACCTACAATCACGTAGACGTGGTGTTGTGCGACTTTAACCTTGGCGAAGGCAAGAACGGCCAGCACATACTTGAGGAGCTACGGCACAAAAAACTCCTCAAACGGTCTTCGCTATTCCTGATGGTGACTGCTGAAACGTCCAAGGAAATGGTCATGGGCGCAAGGGAATACCAGCCAGACGCTTACCTCACAAAACCGATCAATCGGGCCGTACTGGAGAAACGCCTGGGTGCCCTGATCAGCCAGCGCAACATCCTTCTGCCCATTAACCGGGAAATCGACCGGGAAAACTATCCGGAAGCTATCTCGCTCTGTATCCAGGCTCTTCCCCGGCAGCCACGCTACAAAACCTGGTTGATGAAAACCCTGGGCGACCTGTATTTCCAGCTCGGCGACCTGGCTCACGCGCTGAAAATCTATGATGACGTACTGACGCAACGAGAGCTTTCCTGGGCGAAGCTCGGACGCTGTAAGGTCTTGCTCGCCAAACGTAGCCTGGACGAAGCCGTAGATGGCCTCAGGGACCTTCTGACAAAGCATCCTGACTATATGGAGGCATATGATCTGCTTGCAGAAGGCCTCGAACGGCAAGGCCGTCCGACGCAGGCACAGCAAGTGCTCGAAAAAGCCGCTGAGCATTCCCCCAATGCCCTGCTCAGGCAAAAGCACCTTGCCGAGCTGGCAGGTTCAAACCAGGACATGGACACGGCGTCGGATGCTTGGCGTAGAACCGTTGAACTGGGAACCCACTCAATACATGACAACTCCGAGCACTATCTTTCGCTGGGCCAGACACTGTCGGACCTGAGTGAAGGCGATCTTGAGGAAGATGGTGCGGAAAAGGCCAAAGAAGCGCTGGCTGTGCTGAAAAGAATGGAAAAACGATTTGAAGGCGAGGAAGGCATCAGTCTGCGTAGCCGGATCGTACAGTGCCGGGTGTACGCTGGACAGGGACAGGATCAACAGGCCACCAGGATCCTCGAGAGTATCAGGCCAGAACTCCAGGATACCGCAGCCCTGGATGCCAAAACGGGGCTAGATTACGCCAAAACCCTGTTTCGTCTTGGACATGAATCCGATGCGAAACAGCTGCTCGGCGAGATGTCCGAACGTTTCAGCGATGATCCTGAAACTCTCCAGAAGATTGAAAGCCTTCTGGATGAGCCCGTGGGATTCCGTCAGAAAATCAAAGCCCGAACCCTGAACCGGGATGGCATCAGAGCCTTCGAGTCCGGAAACCTGCAAGAAGCGGCGGAAACCTTTTCAAAGGCCCTGGAGATTGTCCCTGACCACGCCGCCCTGAACCTTAATCTGGTTCAGGTACTCATGAAGGAACATGACAATAATCCTGGCAACACTGAGCTCCAGAAACGCTGCCAGTCCTGCCTTGATCGGTTAGCAGGGCTGCCAGAGCAACATCGCCAACACCGGCGTTATATTGCCTTACAACGAAAGCTGAAGGGACTGATGCAATGAATGACCAGAATATCGATTTTTCAATGGTGCTCGCCTCAGCCGTTCATGATATGAAGAACTCGCTTGGCATGCTCCTGAACTCCCTGGACGAACTGCGCAGTGAACACGAAGCAAGCCTGGGTGAGTCCTCGCGCTTTAACACCCTGCAGTACGAAGCCGAACGGATGCATAACGATCTGGTTCAACTTCTTGGCATCTATCGCCTTGGGGAGAACAACCTTTCCGCGCACATTGAGGAGCACTTTGTACCGGACTTCCTGACCGAGCACCTGGCAAGGCACACGCCTCTGCTTCAGGGGCTTGGCATTGAGGTTTCGGTGGAGGCTGAGGACATAAACGGCTTCTTCGACGAGGACCTGTTGACCGGTGTGCTGAACAACACCATCAATAACGCTATTCGTTATACCCAAAGCAAGATTCGCCTGACTGCCGGTGAGAGAGACGGTTGCCTGGTGATTGGTGTTGAAGACGATGGGAAGGGTTATCCGGACAGTATGCAACACACCGGAACCTTGAACTTCAAATCGCTTGATTTCAAAAGTGGAAGTACCAGCCTTGGGCTGTTTTTCGCCTCCTCCGTCGCCAAACTTCACAGCGAGGGAAATCGAACTGGGTCGATAAAGCTCCACAATGGCGGAAGCCTCGGTGGTGGGGTGTTTGAGATCTGGCTGCCCTGATCCAGAAGTTTTTCTGAAGGCAATAAAAAACCCCAGCATCGAGGATGCTGGGGTTTTGGTATTAGGCGCCTGACGATGACCTACTCTCACATGGGCAACGCCACACTACCATCGGCGCTGGTCTGTTTCACTTCTGAGTTCGGGATGGGATCAGGTGGTTCCAGACCGCTATGGTCGTCAGGCAAAACGGTTGATCACTGGGGGACGAGATGGAACTGAGTGGTATTGATTTCGTTTGAGCGATTAGCTCTGCGTTATCCGCAATTGTCTTGGGTGTTATATAGTCAAGCCGCACGAGCAATTAGTATCGGTTAGCTCAACGCCTCGCAGCGCTTACACACCCGACCTATCAACGTCCTGGTCTTGAACGGCTCTTCAGGGACCTCGAGGGTCCAGGGAGATCTCATCTTGGAAGGGGCTTCCCGCTTAGATGCTTTCAGCGGTTATCCTGTCCGAACATAGCTACCGGGCAATGCGACTGGCGTCACAACCCGAACACCAGAGGTTCGTCCACTCCGGTCCTCTCGTACTAGGAGCAGCTTTCCTCAAATCTCCAACGTCCACGGCAGATAGGGACCGAACTGTCTCACGACGTTCTAAACCCAGCTCGCGTACCACTTTAAATGGCGAACAGCCATACCCTTGGGACCGGCTTCAGCCCCAGGATGTGATGAGCCGACATCGAGGTGCCAAACACCGCCGTCGATGTGAACTCTTGGGCGGTATCAGCCTGTTATCCCCGGAGTACCTTTTATCCGTTGAGCGATGGCCCTTCCATACAGAACCACCGGATCACTATGACCTACTTTCGTACCTGCTCGACGTGTCTGTCTCGCAGTTAAGCGGGCTTGTGCCATTACACTAACCGCATGATGTCCGACCATGCTTAGCCCACCTTTGTGCTCCTCCGTTACGCTTTGGGAGGAGACCGCCCCAGTCAAACTACCCACCACACAGTGTCCTCATCCCCGATAAGGGGACCAAGTTAGAACCTCAAACATGTCAGGCTGGTATTTCAAGGTTGGCTCCATGAGAACTGGCGTTCCCACTTCAAAGCCTCCCAGCTATCCTACACAAACATGCTCAAAGTTCACTGTGAAGCTATAGTAAAGGTTCACGGGGTCTTTCCGTCTAGCCGCGGATACACCGCATCTTCACGGCGATTTCAATTTCACTGAGTCTCGGGTAGAGACAGCGCCCCCATCGTTACGCCATTCGTGCAGGTCGGAACTTACCCGACAAGGAATTTCGCTACCTTAGGACCGTTATAGTTACGGCCGCCGTTTACCGGGGCTTCGATCAAGAGCTTCGCGCAAGCGCTAACCCCATCAATTAACCTTCCGGCACCGGGCAGGCGTCACACCGTATACGTCCACTTTCGTGTTTGCACAGTGCTGTGTTTTTAATAAACAGTCGCAGGGGCCTGGTATCTTCGACTGGCGTCAGCTCCACCCGCAAGGGGTCTCACCTACCACCAGCGTGCCTTCTCCCGAAGTTACGGCACCATTTTGCCTAGTTCCTTTACCCGAGTTCTCTCAAGCGCCTTGGTATTCTCTACCTGACCACCTGTGTCGGTTTGGGGTACGGTCTCGAATAGCCTGAAGCTTAGAAGATTTTCCTGGAAGCATGGCATCAATGACTTCCCGCTCTAAGAGCAGTCGTCGTCGCGTCTCGAGATTGTGGACCCGGATTTGCCTAAGTCCACTCCCTACTCGCTTAAACCGGGACAACCGTCGCCCGGCTCACCTAGCCTTCTCCGTCTCTCCATCGCAGCTATCCAAGGTACGGGAATATTAACCCGTTTCCCATCGACTACACCTTTCGGTCTCGCCTTAGGGGCCGACTCACCCTGCGCCGATTAGCGTTGCGCAGGAACCCTTGGTCTTCCGGCGTGCGGGTTTTTCACCCGCATTGTCGTTACTCATGTCAGCATTCGCACTTCTGATACCTCCAGCATGCTTCTCAACACACCTTCGCAGGCTTACAGAACGCTCCCCTACCCCGCATACAAAGTATGCAGCCGCAGCTTCGGTGACCAGTTTGAGCCCCGTTACATCTTCCGCGCAGGCCGACTCGACTAGTGAGCTATTACGCTTTCTTTAAAGGATGGCTGCTTCTAAGCCAACCTCCTAGCTGTCTGAGCCTTCCCACATCGTTTCCCACTTAACTGGTACTTGGGGACCTTAGCTGGCGGTCTGGGTTGTTTCCCTCTTCACGACGGACGTTAGCACCCGCCGTGTGTCTCCCGGATAGTACTCACAGGTATTCGGAGTTTGCATCGGGTTGGTAAGTCGGGATGACCCCCTAGCCGAAACAGTGCTCTACCCCCTGTGGTATTCGTCCGAGGCGCTACCTAAATAGCTTTCGGGGAGAACCAGCTATCTCCGGGCTTGATTAGCCTTTCACTCCGATCCACAAGTCATCCCCTGGCTTTTCAACGACAGTGGGTTCGGTCCTCCAGTGCCTGTTACGGCACCTTCAACCTGCTCATGGATAGATCGCCCGGTTTCGGGTCTATGCCCAGCGACTAAATCGCCCTATTCAGACTCGGTTTCCCTACGGCTCCCCTAAACGGTTAACCTCGCCACTGAACATAAGTCGCTGACCCATTATACAAAAGGTACGCCGTCACGGAACAAGTCCGCTCCGACTGCTTGTACGCATACGGTTTCAGGATCTATTTCACTCCCCTCACAGGGGTTCTTTTCGCCTTTCCCTCACGGTACTGGTTCACTATCGGTCAGTCAGGAGTATTTAGCCTTGGAGGATGGTCCCCCCATGTTCAGACAGGATATCACGTGTCCCGTCCTACTCGATTTCACCAGACTCAGGTTTCGGATACGGGGCTATCACCCACTATGGCGGCACTTTCCAGAGCCTTCTCCTACCAGTTGTCTAGCTTAAGGGCTAGTCCCCGTTCGCTCGCCGCTACTTAGGGAATCTCGGTTGATTTCTTTTCCTCGGGGTACTTAGATGTTTCAGTTCCCCCGGTTCGCCTCTTACACCTATGGATTCAGTGTAAGATACCGACCCGAAAGTCGGTGGGTTTCCCCATTCAGAAATGCCCGGATCACAGCTTGTTTGCCAGCTCCCCGAACCTTATCGCAGGCTTCCACGTCTTTCATCGCCTCTGACTGCCAAGGCATCCACCGTATGCGCTTAGTTGCTTGACTATATAACCCCAAGACAACTGATCACGATTCAACATCCCTCACCAGGCAAGCCTGATAAAGAACCCTGTTTCGAGACAGCCACTTGAAGCAATAGAACAACCACTTCAACGACAACACCGGATAACGCTTGAAATCGTTATCACTCTGATCAATGAATTCCGGAGATAATGGAATCCATCAATCGTGTTCTATCTCGTCCAATTTGTTAAAGAGCAAATCTGACCCAGTGATCAGAAAGGAAGGCTTCATCAGTATGAAACATTCGTTTCTGTACACTACTAACCGGAGTTAGTCAGTTTAAAGCATCGATCGTTCAGGCTTTTGGTGGAGCCAGGCGGGATCGAACCGCCGACCTCCTGCGTGCAAGGCAGGCGCTCTCCCAGCTGAGCTATGGCCCCTCGATCTTCCACACAAGCCAGGTCAATTCAACCTCAGCTATAGAATTGTGTGGATCTAGGCGCTTGCAAGCGTAGCGTGCGAGTAGCACGTGAGCTTGGAAGCAACGACGAGCCACGCAATTCTGGTGGGTCTGGGTGGACTTGAACCACCGACCTCACCCTTATCAGGGGTGCGCTCTAACCACCTGAGCTACAGACCCAAAAACACGGGCCTGCAACGACCCATCTGCTCTCTTTATTCAGCTAACCAAGTAATTCGTGTGGACTCTGACCGAAGCTTTCGGCTTCGTTTAAGGAGGTGATCCAGCCGCAGGTTCCCCTACGGCTACCTTGTTACGACTTCACCCCAGTCATGAACCACACCGTGGTGATCGTCCTCCCGAAGGTTAGACTAACCACTTCTGGTGCAATCCACTCCCATGGTGTGACGGGCGGTGTGTACAAGGCCCGGGAACGTATTCACCGTGACATTCTGATTCACGATTACTAGCGATTCCGACTTCACGCAGTCGAGTTGCAGACTGCGATCCGGACTACGATGCGTTTTGTGAGATTGGCTCCCCCTCGCGGGTTTGCAGCCCTCTGTGCGCACCATTGTAGCACGTGTGTAGCCCTGGCCGTAAGGGCCATGATGACCTGACGTCATCCCCACCTTCCTCCGGTTTGTCACCGGCAGTCTCCCTAGAGTTCTCAGCCGAACTGCTAGCAACTAGGGATAGGGGTTGCGCTCGTTACGGGACTTAACCCAACATCTCACGACACGAGCTGACGACGGCCATGCAGCACCTGTGTCAGAGTTCCCGAAGGCACCAATCCATCTCTGGAAAGTTCTCTGCATGTCAAGGCCAGGTAAGGTTCTTCGCGTTGCGTCGAATTAAACCACATGCTCCACCGCTTGTGCGGGCCCCCGTCAATTCATTTGAGTTTTAACCTTGCGGCCGTACTCCCCAGGCGGTCTACTTAGTGCGTTAGCTGCGCCACTAAGACTTCAAGAGTCCCAACGGCTAGTAGACATCGTTTACGGCGTGGACTACCAGGGTATCTAATCCTGTTTGCTCCCCACGCTTTCGCACCTCAGTGTCAGTATTGGTCCAGGTAGCCGCCTTCGCCACTGGTGTTCCTTCCTATATCTACGCATTTCACCGCTACACAGGAAATTCCACTACCCTCTACCATACTCTAGCCTGACAGTTCGAAATGCCGTTCCCAGGTTAAGCCCGGGGCTTTCACATCTCGCTTATCAAACCACCTACGCGCGCTTTACGCCCAGTAATTCCGATTAACGCTTGCACCCTCCGTATTACCGCGGCTGCTGGCACGGAGTTAGCCGGTGCTTCTTCTGTGAGTAACGTCAAGCCCTACGAGTATTAGTCGCAGAGTTTTCCTCCTCACTGAAAGTGCTTTACAACCCGAAAGCCTTCTTCACACACGCGGCATGGCTGGATCAGGGTTGCCCCCATTGTCCAATATTCCCCACTGCTGCCTCCCGTAGGAGTTCGGGCCGTGTCTCAGTCCCGATGTGGCTGATCATCCTCTCAGACCAGCTACGGATCGTCGCCTTGGTAGGCCTTTACCCCACCAACTAGCTAATCCGACATAGGCACATCCAATAGCGCAAGGTCCGAAGATCCCCTGCTTTCCCCCGAAGGGCGTACGCGGTATTAATCCGGGTTTCCCCGGGCTATCCCCCACTACTGGGCAGTTTCCTATGCATTACTCACCCGTCCGCCGCTCGTCAGCGGGGTGCAAGCACCCCCTGTTACCGCTCGACTTGCATGTGTTAAGCCTGCCGCCAGCGTTCAATCTGAGCCATGATCAAACTCTTCAGTTTAAATCATACAAGAATCCGAAGATTCTCTATTCTTGCTCAAGACAAAACTCAATTTCGACGAGTCACTGTCCTGATATTTCATACCCGAAATACCTCGGCCAGCGCCCACACGAATTACTTGGTCAACTTTTTAAAGAGCGTTTGAGCTGTTGCTCAATCAAGGCCGCGTATTCTACATCGTTCCGCTGCCTTGTCAACCGTTAATCTGAAGAATTTTAAAACTCGTTTTCTTCAGTACTTTCAAACAGTTGCCTTTCGAATCCGGAGCTGCCTGAGTGGCTTACCCCTCGAAAGAGATGCGCATTCTACAGACCTCTCAGGAGGTGTCAACGATTGGTTTTGATTTTTTTCATGAAACCTCACGATTCCTCTTTATGACACCAACATTCGATAAAGATTCATGGTTCAACGATAACCGATTGTGCCGCGCCGCGCGCTTTTTTCCGCGCTTCCTCTACAGAAGCACCCTTCGCCAGCGCAACCCCCATTCGACGACGCCCTTTTAATTCGGGCTTTCCGAAAAGGCGCAACTGGGTATCCGGCTCCGAAAGCGCCGCTTCAAGCCCTGAATAGGAAACCTCTGTTGAATCTCCTTCAGGAAGAATCACCGCCGATGCCGATGGACCGGTCTGACGGATCGAGGGGATCGGTAGACCCAGGATAGCCCGCGCGTGCAGCGCAAACTCGGAGAGGTCCTGGGATACCAGGGTTACCAGCCCTGTATCATGGGGACGTGGCGAAACTTCTGAGAACCAGACGCTGTCTTCTTTAACAAAGAGCTCGACACCATAGATGCCATATCCACCGAGATTTTCTACCACGGCCCGGGCGACTTCAGCCGAACGCTCATAGGCCAGGGGCGCCATCGGCTGGGGTTGCCAGGATTCCCGGTAGTCTCCGTCTTCCTGCCGATGCCCTATGGGTTCACAAAACGAAACTCCGTCCCGATGCTTGACGGTCAGCAGGGTAATCTCATAATCGAAATCGACGAACCCCTCAACGATCACCCTTCCTTTACCGGCACGTCCGCCAGACTGGGCATATTCCCAAGCCGCTTCAATATCTCCCTCGGTCTTGACCGTACTTTGTCCTTTGCCCGAGGAACTCATAACCGGCTTTACCACCAGTGGAAGCCCTATCTCCTTCACCGCTGCGAGATATTCCTCCCGGGAACCAGCAAAGCGGTATGGCGACGTTGGCAATCCCAGCTCTTCAGCAGCAAGCCGACGGATTCCCTCACGGTTCATTGTCAGGTTTACCGCCCTCGCCGTTGGAATGACGTGATATCCCTCTTCTTCCAACTTGACCAATTCCGGCGTGGCAATGGCTTCAATCTCAGGAACGATCAGATTCGGCTTTTCCTGCTCAATGACGCGGCGCAGACTGGCGCCGTCGAGCATGTCGATGACATGGCTCCGATGAGCCACCTGCATGGCAGGCGCATCGGCATAACGATCCACGGCAATCACCTCAACGCCATAGCGCTGCAACTCGATGACTACTTCTTTTCCAAGCTCACCGGATCCGCAAAACAGAACCCTGAAAGCGTTGCCTTTGAGGGGTGTACCAATTCGAACTGAGTCAGTCATGATCTGCCAGCACCTTTACAATTAGCCGTGAATCAGGGATTTCTTTTCGCGTTCCGCCACCTTCTGCAGCACCTCGCGACGCTCTTCATTATCCATACCGGTCCAACGGGTGATTTCGTCTCCGCTTCGATGACAGCCAACACAGACATCATCTTCATCAAGGGCGCAAATGCTCACGCAGGGCGAGCGTACCTTGTCAGCGACACTCATTTCTTCGGCTCGCAGGGCTTGAGCTCATCAGCATAGCGGGCTGCATTCTGCACATAGTGCTGCGCACTCATTTCCAGCATCTTTTTCTGGTTGTCATTAAGCTCCCGTTTGATCTTGCCCGGTGAACCGACAACCATGGAACCATCGGGCACCTCCATCCCCTCAGGTATGAGTGCATTGGCACCGATCAGGCAATGCTTACCAATCTTTGCACCATTCAGAACGACCGCGTTGATACCGATCAATGAGTAATCGCCAATCTCGCAGCCGTGAAGCATAACCTTGTGGCCAACCGTTACGCCCCTTCCAAGAGTGAGCGGCATACCGGGATCGGTATGCAGAACGGAACCGTCCTGGATATTCGTCTCTGGCCCTATCGTGATCCACTCATTGTCACCACGGACAACGGCGTTGAACCAGACGCTGGCTTTCTCCATCAGCCGGACTCGGCCTATCACAGACGCATTGTCGGCAACGAAGTGCCCCTCACCTTCCAGCTCTGGCGTTCGGTCATTCAACTGGTAAAACATCTCAGCCTCCTTCAGGCGGTTCAAGCAGGTCAATTCCGGCATCGTACACAGCGTTCAGGAAATCAACCAGAACCACTGCCGACAAACCCCAGATTTCGTAGCGTTCCCACCGATAACAAGGCACGTAAAACGTATGGTTCAGGAAATTGAGAGCGTCTGTGCGCTCGCGTCGGTCCTCCAGGAAAAAGGAGAGCGGTACCCGGAATACACTTTCAATCTCGTGCGGATTCGGCTCCAGAGGATGATCCCCGGGAATCACGCCAACGTATGGGGTCACGAGAATTCCGTAACGGGACATCACCTGGCTCAGAGGCGCAATGATCTGCACCTGGTCCGGCGGCAGTCCGATTTCCTCGTGGGTTTCACGCAACGCGGTTGCTGCCAGAGACGGGTCTTCAGGATCACGTTTACCGCCAGGATAGGCTACCTGCCCGCGATGAGTGCTCAGATTTTCAGACCTGAGCGTAAAAATCATTTCGGGGTTTCGGTGATCATCGGTTATCGGGACCAGAATCCCGGCCTCGGGATAATCCAGCGCCAGCTGCCGCGGCGCATAGCCGGCGAGGCGCTCGGCAAGTAAATCACGCAATGTTCGTCTCCACGGTACATCCGGAGGTTGGATGAGACAGAGGCAGCCGGGATCGTTAAACTGACTACCACACCAATTTCAGTATACGGGGAAAATCATGAAGTACTGCAGCACATGCGGCCAACCGGTTGAACAACGCATCCCCGAAGGCGATAACCGTCACCGCTATGTCTGTGTCAGCTGCGATACCATACATTACCAGAACCCTCGCATTGTCGCCGGCACCGTTCCCGTATGGGAGGGGCAGATATTATTGTGCCGAAGAGCTATCGAACCGCGCTATGGCTACTGGACGCTGCCCGCCGGATTCATGGAGAACGCAGAAACCACTATTGAGGCCGCTGAGCGCGAAACTTTGGAAGAGGCCCTCGCTGAAGTGAATATTGAGGGCCTCTACTCGATCATCGACGTTCCGCACATCAATCAGGTTCACATGTTCTACCGAGCGACACTGAAAGACGGGCATTTCGGTGCAGGTGAGGAATCTCTGGAATCCAGACTGTTCGGGCTGGATGAGATCCCCTGGGAGGAGATCTCCTTTCCAACCGTGAAGCGCACCCTGGAGCTGTTCCTGGCCGACTTCAGGCGCGAGTCCTTCGGTGTGCATGTGAGCGACATCCGCCACCCCATGGCGAAAGACCGCAAATAAGGCCGCCGGCTACAACTCCTCCATTCGATAGACCTCGTAAGCGGGCTCCTCATAGGGGTGGGCCCGCTTGAGCGCTGCGAGAGCGTCCCGTATCAGCTCGTCAGCACAAACCAGCTCAACCTTGTACTCATCCACCGCTTCAATCTCACCGGCTTTGCCAAGAAATGGATCGCTTCCTTCAAGCGGACGAAACTGCCCCTTTCCGAGACATTGCCAGGCACAACAATCGTAATCACCAATACGACCAGCTCCGGCATCAAACAATGCCTGCTTGGTTTGCTCAACATGAGTTTCCGGAACGAAATAACACATCTTGTACATCGAAAACCCTCCCTTGGATCGGATATTTTTTGTACAGATTAATAGCTTAGACACTTACCCACAGAATCTGTGGATAACTCTGGGGAAAGTTTTTGGGAACACGCCCCCAAACCCCGTAATCACTGCACTTTCGTTAAATTGGCGACAAAATCACCTGATTAATTAATTCTATATTTTTCAATAGTTTATGTGTTTTGCGCAAAAGTTGAACCGATTTCCCGGTCTTTGTTCACAGAACAAACAGGAAGGCACCAGCAATGTGCATAAAAATACTGAGTCAAGGGAATTTTTGCCATTTTCGCCGAATTTTTCCCTTGAAAAATGCCCAGAAACGGGGCAGCCAATAAAAAAGCCGGCTCTGGAGAAAACGCTCATGTTGAGCGCACCCAGAACCGGCTCTTTACTGACGCGGGAATTTAACCGAACCAGCGTCTCGCATTTCGGAACATGCGAATCCAGGAACCGTCTTCCTGCCACTCTGATGGACGCCAGGAATGCTGAACAGCCCGGAACACTCGCTCAGGGTGCGGCATCATGATCGTGACCCTGCCGTCGCGGGTAGTAAGCCCCGTAATTCCGGCTTCCGAACCGTTCGGGTTATAGGGATAACGAACCGTTGCCTGCCCGCGATTATCCACGTAGCGCAGCGCCACGAGCTCGTTTTCGGAGAGTGCCTCCGCGGAGGTGCCACTGGCAAATTCAACCCTGCCTTCGCCATGGGCAACCGCAATGGGCATGCGAGAGCCGGCCATACCGTCCATGAACGCAGACGGCGATGGCATCACCTCAACCATAACCAGCCGTGCTTCAAACTGCTCGGACTGGTTGCGTACGAAACGAGGCCAGCCTTCGCTGCCCGGAATGAGTTCGTGCAGGTTGGAGAGCATCTGACAGCCATTGCACACTCCCAGTGCCAACGTGTCCTGACGATTGAAGAATGCCGCAAACTGGTCCCTGACGCGATCGCTGAACAGAATGGATTTGGCCCACCCTTCACCGGCGCCCAAAACGTCACCGTAGGAGAATCCGCCACAGGCAACCAGGCTATTAAAGCCATCCAGCGTAACCCGGCCAGAGAGCAAATCGCTCATGTGCACGTCTACAGAATCGAAACCGGCGCGATCGAATGCAGCCGCCATTTCAACCTGTCCATTAACACCTTGCTCTCGCAGAACTGCAACCTTAGGACGGGCTCCCTTGTTGATATAGGGGGCGGCCACATCCTCGTTGATGTCATAGGAGAGCTCGGCGTGAAGACCGGGATCCTCCGCATCAAGCAGATTATCGAACTCTTCGCGGGCGCAATCGGCGTTATCCCGCAGAGACTGAACGCGGTAACTGGTTTCCGCCCATAGACGCTGGAGCTCTACACGAGGTTCATCCACTACCGTGCCGCCCTCAAAGGTGAGGCGCAGGCTGTCGGTGTCATTCGGGCTGCCAATCACACTGATGTAGTCGCCAAGACCCGCGGCAGAGAACTGCTGCAGGACAAAACCGGTGTCTTCCCTGCGCACCTGAATAACAGCACCCAGCTCTTCGTTAAACAGTTCCCTGGCAAACTGGCTGCGATCTTCAGCGAGGCCATCCAGCTTGATATCAACGCCACAACGGCCGGCAAAGCACATTTCAGCCAGCGTGACGAACAGGCCACCGTCCGAACGGTCATGATAGGCCAGCAGTTTACCGTCGGAGTTCAGACCCTGAATGACCGCGAAGAAAGCCTTGATGTCCTCGGGATCATCCAGGTCCGGCGCCACAGCACCGACCTGACGGTACACCTGAGCCAGAGCGGAACCACCCAGGCGGTTCTGACCGGCAGCGAGATCTACCAGAATCAGGTCGGTCTCGCCGGCATCCTTCACCAACTGGGGAGTCAGGGTTCTGGAAACATCGGTTACCGGTGCAAAGCCGCTGACGATCAATGAAAGCGGTGCAGTTACGCTCTTCTGTTCGCCGCTGTCTTCCTCCCACATGGTCTTCATGGACATTGAGTCCTTGCCGACCGGAATCGTAATACCCAGCTCCGGGCACAGCTCCATCCCTACTGCACGAACGGTTTCATAGAGATTTTCATCCTCGCCCGGATGTCCGGCAGCCGCCATCCAGTTTGCAGACAGGCGAATATCGGACAGTTTCGCGATCGGAGCGGCGGCCATATTGGTAATCACTTCACCCACGGCCATGCGACCAGACGCAGGGGAGTCGATCGTTGCAACCGGTGTGCGCTCGCCCATGGCCATCGCTTCACCAGTGCGAACATCGAAGGAGGTGGCAGTCACAGCCACGTCAGCGACCGGGACCTGCCAGGGCCCAACCATCTGATCCCGCGCAACCAGGCCGGTAATGGTCCGGTCACCAATGGTGATCAAAAAGCTCTTGGAGCCAACGGACGGCAGACGCAGAACACGGCGAATGGCGTCGTCCAGATCGATTTTAGTGGAGTCGAATATGGGCTTGGTAAAAGAAGCGCGACTGACGCTCCGGTGCATGCGCGGCGGCTTGCCAAACAGCACTTCCATCGGCAGGTCAACCGGCTTGTCGTCAAAGTAGGAATCACCCAGCTCCAGATGGTGGGCCTCTGTCGCCTCACCAATCACGGCATAGGGGCAACGTTCCCGGCGGCAGAGGGCATCAAACCGTTCCAGATTCTCCGGAGCGACTGCCATCACATACCGTTCCTGGGATTCGTTACACCAGATCTCCAGCGGCGACATCCCAGGTTCATCACTGGGGATGTCGCGAAGCTCGAATTTGCCGCCTCGACCGCCATCCTTAACAAGCTCTGGCATGGCATTGGAAAGGCCGCCGGCGCCAACATCATGGATAAACGCGATGGGGTTGTTGTCCCCCATCTGCCAGCAACGGTCGATCACTTCCTGGCAGCGACGCTCCATCTCCGGGTTGTCCCGCTGAACCGACGCAAAATCCAGGTTTTCGTTGCTGGAACCCGAATCCATGGACGAAGCAGCGCCGCCACCAAGACCGATCAGCATTGAGGGCCCGCCCAGCACAATGAGCTTGGCGCCCACCGGGATATTGCCTTTTTCAACGTGCTCTTCACGAATGTTGCCAAGACCTCCGGCAATCATGATCGGCTTGTGGTAACCGCGGACTTCCTCGCCAGCGGCACCCGGCACTTTCTCTTCAAAGGTGCGGAAATAGCCGGCCAGATTGGGACGACCGAACTCGTTGTTGAACGCCGCACCGCCAATAGGCCCTTCAATCATGATGTCGAGAGCTGAAGCAATCCGCTCCGGTTTGCCATAGTTGATTTCCCATGGCTGGGGGTCGTCCGGAAGGTTCAGGTTGGAGACTGTGAAACCAGTCAGACCCGCTTTTGGCTTCGAACCCCGACCGGTCGCGCCCTCGTCGCGAATTTCGCCGCCGGAGCCTGTTGCCGCACCGGCCGCAGGGGCAATCGCCGTCGGGTGGTTGTGTGTCTCCACCTTCATCAGGATGTGAATATCTTCCTCGTTGTACCCGTAGACCCCAGTCTCCGGATCCGGGAAGAAGCGGCCACCCCGGCTGCCCCGGATAACAGATGCGTTATCTTTGTATGCCGAAAGGACGCCTTCGCTGTTCATTTCAAAGGTATTGCGGATCATCGCGAACAGGGATTTTTCCTGGCCCTCGCCGTCAATATCCCAGGAGGCATTGAAGATCTTGTGTCGACAGTGCTCGGAGTTCGCCTGTGCGAACATCATGAGCTCCACGTCGGTCGGATCCCGCTCAAGATCCGTGAAGGACTTCACCAGGTAGTCGATTTCATCTTCGGCAAGTGCCAGCCCCAGGCGAGAGTTCGCTTCAACCAGGGCATTACGGCCACCCGCCAGAACAGGAACCCGCCCGAGGAGTCGCGGTTCCTCATGGCTGAACAGCAGCTCCGCCCCGCCCATTTCATGAAATACTTTCTGGGTCATGCGGTCATGAAGCAGGGCTGCGATCTTCTCGCGCTGTTCCAGGCCAAGCTTACGACCAGAACGGATGTAGTAGGCCGTACCCCGCTCGATTCGGTGAATCTGACGAAGGCCGCAATTACGGGCAATGTCTGTTGCTTTGCTGGACCAGGGTGAAAGCGTTCCCGGGCGCGGCACGACCAGAAACAGAACCCCGTCCGGATCCTCCACCGGCACGCTGGGGCCGTATGTCAGCAGTCGGTCAAGGATAGCCTGCTCTGCGTCAGAGAGGTCCGCCTCTAGATCGACAAAGTGCATGAACTCTGCATAAACGTGCTCGACTTCAGGCACGATGTCCTGAATCCGGGAATGCAGTTTGCGGGAGCGGAATGGCGAAAGCGCGGGAGCGCCGCGAAGTTCAAGCATGATATCAACCTGTATCGCGCGAAACGGGGAAGTCTGGGTGCAATTTGAAAGGCCGCCATGATACTCGAAAGCGAGGCCGGGATACAGCGCTTGAAGCGTTAATCCCCGACCGTACAATTGACATTGTTTTGCATATTAATTAACCAGATTTATTGACCAACCATCCGACACCAAGGATCATTGAGCAGGTGGAAAGGAATTCCACACTCAGGATAGAGAGGGGTGCAGATCTGCAAGCGGCTCTGCAACCAGATGATCCAGACGTGACGGAGATCAGGGACTTGCCCAGAATTCTTGCTGCTTTAACAGGCGCATCCGCCAAGACGCTTCTCTTACTTGGCTCCGCCCTACTAATGACTGGATGCTCACAACCCAGCACTCTCCAGGAAATCCGGGATGAGGGTGTGCTGCATGTGATCACCCGTACGGCACCCTCTATCTATGTGGAAAGTGAGGGCGGCCCTACCGGTTACGACTATGAACTGGCAAAGCTGTTCGCTAATGAACTGGGGGTAAAGCTCCGGATCCGCGTCGCCGATGACAATACTGAGATCCTGTCGGTACTGGATAAGAATTATGCCCACCTGGGCATGCTGGGGCTGTCCAGTCAGCCCGACACGGCCGGTCATTTCCATTCCGTGGCTACCGGTATTACCGCACAGTCGATACTGGTTTATAACCGGGACGTAGAGCGACCTGAGTCACTGAAAGACCTGGCCGGAAAAGCCCTTCACGTGGTGGCCGACAGCAACCATGAGCATCGCCTCCAAAAAGCCCGGGAGGAAATCGCGGAGCTTCAGTGGCAAGTGCATCCCGGCCTCGACGCCGCTGGCGTACTATCCCGCGTCGAGAGCGGCGAATTCCCCTACGCGATGGTTTCCTCCAATGAACTCGACCTGAATCACGTGTTCTACCCGATGGTGAAGGAGGCATTTGCCGTGGGAGAACCCGGCGAACTGGCCTGGTTTTTCCCGTCGGCACAGGATGAATCCCTGGCAAACGCTGCCCGGCAGTTTCTGGACACTCTGGAGGCCGACGGCACCCTGGCCCAGATTGCCGAACGCTTCTACGGTCACCTGGACCGGCTCAATTATGTCGGCGCCCGCACCTTCATGCACCATGTGGAAAACCGCCTACCCAAATACGAGTCACTGTTTCGCGACTATGCCAGGGACTTCAATATGGACTGGCGTCTGCTCGCGGCCATCGGTTATCAGGAGTCCCACTGGCGGCCCAACGCGGTGTCCCCCACCGGGGTCCGAGGCCTGATGATGTTGACCCGGAACACTGCCAGCCATATCGGCATCAATAACCGCCTCGACGCCGAGGAGAGCATCCAGGGCGGCGCCAAGTATTTCCGGATCGTGCACGAAAAGATCCCCGAACGGATCCCCGAGCCGGACCGTACCTGGTTCGCCCTCGCCTCTTACAACGTGGGTTTTGGGCACCTCGAGGACGCCCGTCGCCTCACAGAAGGCGCTGGAAAGGACCCCGACCGATGGATGGATGTAAAAGAATTCCTGCCACTGCTGGCACAGAAGGAGTGGTATACCAAGACCCGCTTTGGCTACGCCCGGGGCCATGAACCGGTCATCTACGTTCAGAATATCCGGCGCTACTATGATGTTCTGGCCAGGCTCAACGAACCGGCCACACCGGTGCCAGAGCAGAAGGAGCAAATCGTGCAGATAGAGGAGAACCCGAAATCGGGGATCCTTACCGACGAACTACAGCCCGACGAAAAACTCCGAGCGGGCCTGCCGGCAGAGCTCGGCATGATCCCGCCGACCCTCTGAAGCTCCCCATCCGAAGCGGGCTAGTCGGCGCGAACTTCAAGGGCTCTTTCCACCTGACTGGCGGAAAAGCCCCGACGATTCAGAAAACGCGCCTGACGCACTTTTTCGTCCCAGTCTTCACTGAGATCTCCCAGGCCGAACCGCTTATCGCGGATACCAATAGCTCGCTGACACCAGTCTTCCTCAGTCATCTCGTCAACACACTCCGGAGTCTTATGCACACCACGCTGTTGAAGTTCGCCCAGAATGCGTAGCGGTCCGTAACCAAGGTCCATTCTCTGGCGAGCGTAGACGTCAGCGAACCGGTTATCGTCAAGCCAACCTTCTTTCTCATAATCATCCAGAACGGCGTCAATAATGTCGCCCGACACCTTTCTCTGACGGAGTTTCAGGCTCAGCTCAAGGCGACTGTGCTCCCTTCTGGCCAGCAATCTCAGCGCCGTTGCCCGGGCCTTGTATTCCTGATCGTCCTGATTTTCCTGTTTTGCCATACAGACCCTTTCCGCACACGCATACAAAACGCTAGACTAGCCGCGAATTTCTCCAACTGGCCAGCACCTCAGGCTGACCAGTCAAACTACCCGGCGCCCCGAACCGGAGGCCGATGGCCGGTGGCGGTCCAACTTTGCCCGACACCGTGAACTGGTTTCAACACCCAAGGATACTCTTATGGCTGCGTTCATCCAGAAACTGTTCAAATCCCGCAAAACACCCGAGGCAGCTCCGAAACACCGGAAAGCCGATCAGCCCGAGCCTGTCGAACAGGAGGACACCCGGGCCAGCCAGAGAGAAGAACAGCTCGGAACCCTTGAAGGTTCGCCGTCGCAGAGCGACCTGGCCAAACTCGCCATTGAAGGCGTCACATCGGACATCCGACAGACTGCCGCCGGCAGGCTGACTGATGAAGCCAGTCTTCAGGAAGTGCAGAAACAGGCCAAAGGCCGGGACAAGGGGGTCTATCAGACGGTCAAGTCGGCACTTCAGCACCGCCGTGAAGAACAGGCGCGACTGCACAGCATCGGCCAGACCATTGCCACCTTGATCCGTCACGCCCAGGATCAGGCAAAAAGCGACGACACCAAGCTTTACGAGGCCCGGCTTGATGCCCTGTTGAAGCAATGGACCGACGTGGAAGAGCATGCCACCCCGGAACAGACACAGCCGTTTCTGGAAGCGGTGCACCGCTGCAAGGAGCGCATTGCAGCCCTGCAGTCCGCCGCGGAGGATGAAAAGCGCCAGGATGAGCAGCGACTGCAACGCCGGGAAACCCTGGACCTGTTGACCCGCACACTGGATGAACTCAAGGCACAACCGCCAGAGACCCTGCCCTCACTCGCCTCTCTGGATGCTCTGCAGAAGACCCAGGAAAACCGCTGGCTGGAAGCAACCCGCGATACGACAGTGGAAAAGCAGGAACAGAAATCCTACGAGACCGCCATGCTGGCGCTGCGCAATTATCTCAGTTCTGTCCGTCGGATTACCCAGGACCGGGACACCATCGTCGAACTCGGCGCTCTGCTTGAAGGCGAAGGCGATCCCACTGACGAGCAGCGCGCCCAGGCCAAGAACCTGGTTGCCGAGATCAACTGGCCGGAAGGCTACCCCACCCCCACTCTGCTGGAGCCATTGCGAAAACTGGCCGGCAAGCCCAAGGCACCGACCCAGCCTCGTGTTGACCAGGAGCAGCAGAAATCCCTGGCGAATCGGCTCGAAGTCGACCTCAACAAACTGGAAAATGCCCTTGAGGCCAAACAGCTGAAAGAGTCGAAACAGCTGTTCAAAACCGCCCAGCAGCATTTCCGGGATCTGGATCAACGCCACGCCAAACCCTTCCAGGCCCGGATGCAACTGCTGAACGGGCAACTGAGGGAGCTCTCGGACTGGCAGGGCTTTGCGACCGAGCCGAAACAGATTGCCCTGTGTGAGCAAATGGAATATCTGGCAGAGCAACCCATGGACCCGGAAGCCAAGGCGGAGCGAATCAAGGAATTGCAGAATGAGTGGCGCGATCTGGGCGGCTCTTCCGACCGAACGCTCTGGTCCCGCTTCAAGGCTGCGTCCGACAAGGCCTATGAGCCATGCAAAGCCTACTTTTCTGCGAAATCGGGCCTGAAACAGGCCAATCTGGAGAAGCGAGCCGCCATTTGCGAGCAACTCGAAAGCTTCCTGAACAACGCCGACTGGTCGTCAATCGATTGGAAGGCCGCAGAGCGCATCCACCAGACCGCCCGCCAGGAGTGGAAGGAAGCCTGGCCGGTGGAATTCCGGGACAATCGTGCCGTTCAAAAGCGCTTCGATGAACTGCTCAAGAGGCTGGAAGCACCCCTGGACGAGGAACGGCGCAAGAACGAAGGCCTGAAACAAACGATCGTGGAAAAGGCCCAGGCCCTGGTCGAACACGAGCCGCTTCAGGATGCCATGAACCAGGCCAAGGCCCTCCAGGGAGACTGGCAAGCCATCGGAATCACCCGCCATCGGGAAGACCGCAAACTATGGCAAGCGTTCCGAAAGGCCTGTGACCAGATCTTCGCCCGCCGTGATGCCGAGCGCTCGGAACAGCAGCAGGCATCACGGGCCGCCGACGAGACGGCGCAAGCAGGCCTGAATCAGGTTTCAGGAATATCCCCGGAAAGTGACGAACAGGCAGTCACTGCGGCCCTGGCGACGCTCAAGGATATTGATGCCGCTACGCTCTCAAAAGGCGTCAGAGAACAGGTCCAGCAAGAAAAGCAGCGGCTGAGCAAGATTCTCTCGACTCTGAGACTGCAGGCAAAAATGGCTTCCTGGCAGTCTCTGGTGATGGCGGCCAAAGCGGGCCAGTCCGGCAGTGAATCAGCGCCTCAGCACTGGGCTGCGCTGGCCGAAACGTCAGACACCAGCGATCCGGTCGAGCTGGTGATTCGCGCAGAAATCCTTTGCGGCGTGCCCTCCCCCGAAGCCGATCAGCAGCGCCGCATGGAAATCCAGGTTCAGCGCCTTGCCAATGGCATGGGTTCCGCCGACAACAGCACGGATCAAATGCAGGATGTAGAGAAACTGCTGGCAGCCTGGTGCCTGGGTGGCACTGGCAAAAACGCGGACACGGAGCTCGCTGAGCGACTGAACAGGGCTATCGCCAATCTGAACGAGGCCTGAGGCGCCCAGCGGTCTACTCCCGCTGATGCTCTCTGACGAATTCCCTGGCTTCCTTTACGGCGGCCAGGGACTTCTCTTTCATCCCCTTAAGCTCCTCGTCCGCCAGATAAAACATCATGTCGATTGAATGCCGGTAATACCGTGTGGGCAGCCGGTTGAGGGCCACGCACATCACGTCGGTAAGATAGTCCGCTGTGTCAGACTCCTGCCGCGTTGCCTCAATGGCATCCACCACCAGCCGTTCGTAAAAATTGTCGATCGCATCTCGCAGAGACATGGCTTGCGCCTCCTGAATTCGTCTGCGGTTTCTAACACCATAGAAGCCACCTCTCTCCTTGTCATGGTTCATGAGCAATTTCGCCAATGCGATTGGCAGCCCGCGTCATTACACCCCGCAACTGCAACCGGCTATGGTTATGTCATCGGTAAATCAATTCCGAAAACAATATGACCAGAGGACAAGCAATGACCACCGAGGCGTATATCTTCGATGCAGTCCGCACCCCCAGAGGGCGTGGAAAAAAAGACGGATCACTTCACAGCGTCAAACCCATAACGCTGTTGACGACGGTGCTCCATGCGCTGCAGGAGAGGAACAGTCTGGACACCGCCCAGGTGGATGACATTGTGATGGGCTGCGTCACCGCGGTGGGCGATCAGGGTGCAGATATCGCCAAGACCGCAGCTCTGGCAGCCGACTGGGACGAAAAAGTGGCTGGCGTCACTCTCAACCGTTTTTGCGCGTCCGGGCTGGAAGCAGTCAACCTGGCCGCCATGAAAGTACGCTCCGGCTGGGAAGATATGGTGGTTGCCGGTGGCGTGGAAGCCATGTCCCGGGTCCCTATGGGCTCCGACGGCGGTGCCTGGGCCACAGACCCGGAGACCAATCTGCATACCGGTTTCATGCCCCAGGGTATCGGCGCGGATCTAATTGCCACGTTGGAGGGATTCAGCCGTGAAGACGTCGATGGTTTTGCCGTGAAATCCCAGCAAAAAGCGGCCAATGCCTGGGAAAACGGCTACTTTGGCAAATCCATTATTCCGATCACTGACCAGAATGGCGTGGTGATCCTTGAACGCGATGAGCACGTGCGTGGCAACACTACGCTGGAGAGCCTTGCCGGCCTGAAGCCCTCCTTCCAGATGATGGGCGAGATGGGCTTCGATGGTGTCGCCCGAGAGAAATACCATTACGTGGAGAAGATTAACCACGTGCATCACGCCGGTAATTCCTCCGGGATAGTCGATGGTGCCACTGCCGTGCTGATCGGCAGCGAGGCCAAGGGTAAGGCCATGGGTCTTACACCGCGCGCCCGCATCATTGCCACAGCAGTAACCAGTACTGACCCGACCATTATGCTGACCGGTCCTGCCCCGGCCGCGCGCAAAGCGCTGGAAAAAGCGGGCATGACTGCCGATCAGATCGATCTGTTTGAAGTGAACGAGGCCTTCGCCTCTGTGGTTATGCGCTTCCAGCGGGAACTCTCGGTTCCCGACGAAAAAGTGAACGTGAACGGCGGGGCTATCGCCATGGGCCACCCGCTGGGTGCCACCGGCGCCATGATTCTTGGCACCCTGCTGGATGAGCTGGAGCGGCGTGAACTTCGCTATGGCCTGGCCACGCTGTGCGTTGGCGGCGGCATGGGCATTGCCACCATCATTGAGCGCGTCTGAACCCGTCCACTTTTCAAGGAGAACCGATTATGAGTGCCATCCGTTACGAACTGGGTTCAGATCAGATCTTGACCCTCACCATCGACATGCCCGGCCAGTCCGCCAACACCATGAATGCCGCTTTCCGGGACGCCCTCTCGGAAACTGCCGCAAAAGTGAAAGGTGATCTGGACAACATCCGAGGCGTGATCATTGCCTCGGCCAAGAAGACCTTTTTTGCCGGCGGCGACCTGAAAGAGCTGCACAAGGTCACCCGGGATGACGCCCAAACCTTTGAAGATATGGTCAACGGCCTGAAAGCCCACATGCGCTTCCTGGAAACCACCGGCAAACCGGTGGTTGCTGCTATCAATGGCTCCGCCCTCGGCGGCGGCCTGGAGATCGCCCTGGCTTGCCACCACCGCATCGCCATTGACGACGACAGCATTCAGCTGGGGCTGCCGGAAGTAACACTGGGCCTGCTGCCCGGTGGTGGCGGCACGCAACGACTGCCCCGAATGATTGGCCTGGAAGCGGCCTTTCCGTTCCTGATGGAAGGCAAAAAGGTGAATCCCAAGGCCGCCCTCAAGGCCGGCATTGTCGACGAACTGGCCGATTCTGCCGACGACATGATCACAAAAGCCCGGGCATTCATCGATGCCAACCCCAAATGTCAGCAACCCTGGGACCAGAAAGGCTTCAGGTTTCCTGGCGGCGCGCCTCACCATCCTGCCATGGCCCAGAAACTGGCCATCGCCCCGGCCATGCTGAAGCAGAAAACCAAAGGCTGTTATCCGGCACCGGAGCGCATCCTTTCCGCTGCAGTCGAAGGTGCCCAGGTGGATTTCGACAACGGTAGCCTGATCGAGACCCGGTATTTTGCTGAACTGGTGATTGGCCAGGTCGCCAAGAACATGACCGGCACCTTCTGGTTCCAGCTGAACGCCATCAAGGCCGGCGGCAGCCGTCCCGACGGCGTTGAGAAAGAAACCTTCCGTAAGGTGGGTGTGCTCGGCGCCGGTATGATGGGCGCTGGTATCGCCTATTCGACGGCCACGCGCGGCATCGACGTGGTGTTGAAAGACGTCTCGGTGGAAAATGCCGAAAAGGGCAAAAGCTACTCCGAGAAGCTGCTGGCCAAGAAGGTCAGCCGTGGCCGGATGACCGAAGCTCAAAAAGCAGACATCCTGGGCCGTATCAAAGCCACAGACTCCGCAGAAGATCTGGAAGGCTGTGATCTGGTGATCGAGGCGGTGTTCGAAGACAGTGGACTGAAGGCAAAAGTTACCCAGGAAGCAGAGCCCAAGCTGATGGCAAACGGGATTTTTGCGTCCAACACCTCGACCATTCCCATTACCCAACTCGCCGAGGCCTCAGCAAAAGCCGAGAACTTCATTGGCCTGCATTTCTTCTCACCGGTCGACAAGATGCAGCTGGTGGAAATCATCGTCGGCGAAAAAACCTCGGATGAAACCCTGGCGCGCTCGTTTGACTACGTTCAGCAGATCGGAAAGATTCCCGTGGTGGTCAACGACAGTCGAGGGTTCTTCACCTCGCGGGTCTTTGGGACCTTCGTCAACGAGGGCATCTGCATGCTTGGTGAAGGTATTCATCCAGCGAGCATTGAGAACGCGGGAGTGCTGGCCGGTATGCCCGTCGGGCCACTGGCTATTTCCGACGAAGTCAGTATGACCTTGATGCAACACATCCGGGACCAAAGTAAAAAGGATACCGAAGCCTCCGGCGGCACCTGGAATCCCCACCCCGCGGAGGCCGTCATCGATGCGATGGTCAACGAGTATGGCCGCAAGGGCAAGGCTGCGGGCGCCGGCTTCTACGAGTACCCTGCCAACGGCAAGAAACACCTCTGGCCGGAGCTGGAAACTCTGTTCGTGAATGCGGAGAAGGCAAGAACGGTCAAACTACAGGAGCTGAAAGACCGGATCCTCTTCATTCAGGCCATCGAAACGGTTCGTTGTCTGGAGGAAGGTGTATTGCGCACGGTAGAGGATGCGAATATCGGCAGTATCTTCGGCATTGGCTACGCGCCCTGGACGGGTGGTGCGATTCAGTTTATCAATCAGTATGGCGTGAGGGCATTCACCGAGCGGGCATCCCAGCTCGCCGAGACCTACGGTGAACGCTTTGCACCACCAAAACTCCTGCAGGACAAGGCGGAATCGAACACTCCGTTCGCCTGATCCATCCTCTGCACATCAACTGTCGGGAGGATTTGGCTATTCTCCCGGCAGTTTCCTTACACAGGACACTCCTGATCTCCCGGTTACGAACGTGGCGTCTTCATGGACAGATTGTCACGAACCGATACGCCCTGCCTATGGCATCGGGTGTAGTGCTTGCCTACAATAAATTTAATCAGTCACGGGTAGACACTCCCTCAAAAACCGAGTGGCTCCCAACACCGTCAGGTAAGCATTTATGACCATCGCGGAAAGAATTATGGCTCGTCGCTCTCCGGCCGGATCTGTTCGGTTCGGGGTGTGCAAGGCAATGACTGTGGCATTGCTGCTGTCTGCGCCAATGGGGCTTCATGCCAACGTTGAGACTCCCGCCGTGTATGAGCCAGTTGCACCGACGATTGATCAGGCGCGAGCCAATATCCTGATCGCCCGTCAGCTGCAGTTCACCCACTTCCGGGACCTCGGAATCAGCGATGAACTCTCCGGCGACGTGTTTGATGCCTATCTGGACTATCTGGACGGCCAACGGATCTACCTGTCACAAGACGACATCGCAAAATTCGACAAAATCCGGACCCAGTTGGGCTCGGCCCTGAAAACCGGCCAGTTGCAGCCGGGCTTTGATATCTACAACCTGGTTCAGCAGCGAATTATCGAACGTCTCCAGTTTGCCCTGGAAACCATTGATAACGGCATAGACTCGCTGGATTTCTCGGCCAAAGAGAGCATTCTGGTCGACCGCTCGGAAGCGGACTGGGAACCCGACGCCAAGGCCCTGGATGATCTTTGGGTAAAACGCATCAAGAACGCAGTTCTGGCGCAACGCCTGAACGGCGCCGATGACGAGGCCATTGTTGAAACTCTGCGCCGCCGCTATGAAGGCCAGCTCAAGCGCGCCTACCAGGCCCGCAGTGAAGATGCATTCCAGGCCTACATGAACGCGTTCACCGGCATGTGGGATCCGCACACCTCTTACTTTTCGCCACGCACCTCCGAAAACTTCAACATCAACATGAGCCTTTCACTGGAAGGCATTGGTGCCGTCCTTCAGTCAGACAACGAATATACCAAGGTGGTAAGACTGGTACCTGGCGGCCCGGCGTCCAAGCAAGGCCAGCTTGAACCCGCAGATCGCATTGTCTCGGTGGCACAGGAGGGCGAAAAACCGGTGAATGTCATTGGTTGGCGCCTGGACGAAGTGGTCGATCTTATCCGTGGGCCGCGAAATTCAACGGTCACACTGGAGGTGATTCCGGCCAATGCCTCTGATGAGACCATTACCGAGACTATCGCCATCAAACGCGACGAGGTAAAACTCGAGGAACAGAGCGCCAGCAAGGACACCATCCGCCTTGAGCGCGGCGGCAAGGAATACACGATTGGCGTGATCACCATTCCTACTTTCTATGCGGACTTCCAGGCCATGCAGGCTGGTGATCCGAACTATAAGAGCACTACCCGGGATGTCCGCAACCTGATTGCGGAACTCGAAGCCGACGGCGTCGACGGCCTGGTAATGGATCTTCGAAACAATGGTGGTGGTGCGCTGCACGAAGCCAATGATCTGGTTGGCCTGTTTATCGACAAAGGCCCTACGGTTCAGATTCGCAACGCCAACAACGATGTGCAGGTACTCAATGACGAGGATCCTTCGGTCGCCTATGACGGGCCGCTGGTGGTGCTCACCAACCGCATGAGTGCGTCAGCGTCCGAAATTTTCGCCGGCGCCATTCAGGACTATGGCCGGGGACTGGTTGTCGGTTCCCAGACCTTTGGCAAGGGCACCGTTCAGGCAGTGCGCCCCCTTAACCATGGCCAGCTCAAGATTACCCAGTCCAAATTCTACCGGGTATCCGGCGGCTCCACCCAACACAAAGGGGTTATCCCGGACATCGAGATCCCCTCCCGTATCGACAAGACCCGCATTGGTGAAGACGCTCTGGATCACGCCCTGCCCTGGGATCAGATCGAGGCCGTACCGCACACCCGATACTTTGATTTCAGCGGAATCATCGATGAGCTTCGCAAGCGGCATGAGGAGCGATTCTCAACCAATCCGGAATTCAGTCTGTTGCAGCAGGAAATCGACTTCCTGACCAAACAGCGCGCCACGGACAGTGTCAGCCTGAATCTGGAAGAACGTCGCGCCGAGCACGAACAGATCGAACGCACGCGGTTGACTATCGCAAACGCCAGGCGTGAGCTGAAAGGGCAACCACCGTTCGATTCCCTCGAAGACCTGGAAGACTGGCAGGACCAGCAAGCGGCTGATCTGGATTCCACCGACGAAGAACTGGATTTCGTGATCAGGGAAGGCGGCCATATCATGGCTGACATGCTGGACCTGGATAACCGTATGGCATCCATCCTGGATCCGCAGCAGTTCGCGGCACAGGCTCCAGCCTCCGCCGCAACCCGTTAAACGGAGACCTCCAGCCCCATGACTGCGAAGGATACCAGCGGGCAGGACAGCGGCCAGAAAGCTCGAATGCTCCAGGACATGCTTCTGGATGCCCTGCACGCCATGCGCTCGCTGGAACAAGTGGAAGGGCTGGAAAAACCGGTAACCCAGGAACGGACGCCAGAGGGACTGATCGACCGCCTGGCCAGCCTGACCGGCTCGGCGCTCCGGTTTGGGGTCAAAGCCACCGATACGTCGCTCCGGGTTGGTCGGGCTCTGATCAATTCCCAGGATCAACTGCGGGCGATGCTCACCGCAGGCCAGTCTCTCAAGGACATCCGGGAAGTGGCCGGGCTGACGTTGTCGGAAATGAGTGAGGCGCTGAACCTGCGGGACAAGTCGGTTCTGGAAGCCATTGAGAACGGCACGTCCACGCTTTCTTTCGAGCTGATACTACGCCTGGCTGCCCTCATTGCCAGGAACGACCCCATTCCGTTCATCATGCGCACCACCCGCAACTACAACCCTGAAGTCTGGCAGATTCTGAACGACTGGGGCGTGGCGAGACTGCCCCTGCAGTTTGAGCGGGAGCGGGAGTTCATCAACATCTTCCGCCGGCATGACGACGCTCGCACACTCTCGGATGAAGGTTTCCAGAAAGTGCTGGAGTTCACCCGCCAGAGTTTTGAGATGTCCCTGCATTTTATTGAGGAGCAGGAACGGCAGGTGGCCGAACTCAGGGCCACCTACGAGGAAAAGCCCCCCGAAGTGAAAAGATCACCTGACAAGCCTGCCGCCAAAAAGAAACAGCCGGAGCGCACCCCACCGTCAACCAAATAACGCCTGCATACCGGTGATGTTCGGGTTATGCACCACGCCCTTTTCAGTTACGATCGCATCGATCAGGCTGGCCGGTGTCACGTCAAAGACCGGATTGAACACCTTGACGCCTTCCGGCGCCAACCCAATACCGCGTATCTCCCGGATCTCAATGCCGTCGCGCTCCTCAATGGGAACATCCGCCCCCGCCGCCATCGCCATGTCCACCGTGCTTGAAGGCGCGACCACCATGAAACCCACCTTGTGATGACGGGCCAGAATCGCCAGGCTGTAGGTGCCGATCTTGTTCACCACATCGCCATTGGCGGTGATCCGGTCGGCGCCGACAATCACCCAGTGTACGTCTTTACGGGCCATGATTGCGGCAGCAGCACCATCGGCATTCAGTGTGACGGGAATGCCGTCGCGTGAAAGTTCCCAGGCCGTCAACCGGCCACCCTGAAGCCAGGGGCGAGTCTCGTCGGCATAGACTTCTGCCAGCAGCTTTTCCTCATGGAGACGACGAACAACGCCCAGTGCCGTGCCGTAGCCCCCGGTGGCCAGTGCACCGGTATTGCAATGGGTCAGCACCGAAAACGGTGCCTCTGCTCCGATGAACTCAAGGGCATGGTCCGCCATGGCAAAATTGGCTGCCAGGTCTTCCTCATGAATCGCCTCGGCCTCCCCGGCCAGGCGTTTTACCGCCTCGTCCAGCGAATGGCACGCGTGAAACACCCGCTCCATGCGCTGCAGCGCCCAGAACAGGTTTACTGCAGTCGGACGTGACGCCGCCAGCTCGCGAATCGCCTGTTTGATCTCTGCCTTCCAATCGCCGCCACCGGCGTGCCTCGCGGCCAAAGCAACCCCGTAGGCCGCGCTGATGCCGATTGCAGGAGCGCCCCGAACCACCATATCCCGGATACTCTGCGATACACCGGCCGCTCCTTCCAGCGTTATCCAGTGCTCCTCTCCAGGCAGCAGTCGTTGGTCCAGCAGCTCAAGACTGCTGCCATGCCACCGTATTGCAACGGTGCCAATGCTGCGTTCGGAAGAGGGTTTCGGGGTTGTTGCCATAGAAAACTGCTCCGGTTTTTCAGCGCTGAAAACTGCCAGTATAACGGTTATACTTCCGGGCTACATTTTCAAGGTGCGGCAGGTTCGCACCAAGCGCTGTAAGGCAGGAATGAATGACGGCAGACACCATCACCGCAGCCGATATTCGCATCAACGCGCGCTGGCTGATTCCAATTGAGCCGGCAGGCACGGTGCTTGAGAATCACGCAGTTATAATCCAGGGTAACCGCCTGGCCGCCATAATCCCCCAGGAGCAGGCGGACCGGACATTCCGAACCCGTGAAACCGTCGATCTTCCACACCATGTTGTCATGCCCGGCCTGATCAACATGCATGGTCACGCGGCCATGACCCTGTTTCGCGGGATGGCGGACGATCTGCCGCTAATGACCTGGCTGAATGATCACATCTGGCCGGCCGAAGGTCGCTTTATCAGCGAACAGTTCATTGCCGATGGCACCCAACTGGCCATGGCCGAAATGCTGCGCACCGGAACCACCACGTTTACGGACATGTATTTCTTTCCGGAAATCGCCGCGCAGGTCGCCCACGATGCAGGTATTCGCGCGCAGATCTGTTTTCCACTGCTGGACTTCCCAACGCCCTGGGGCGCCGGCCCGGACGAGTATCTGAGCAAGGGTGCCGACTTTATAGACACCTGGAAATCCGATGGCTACATCATGCCGGCCATTGGCCCCCATGCTCCCTACACCGTGTCCGACGGCCCAATGGCCGAAGCTGTCCGGCTTTCCGAGAAAACCGGTGCCGCTATCCAGATACATCTTCATGAAACCGCCTTTGAAGTTGCCGAGGCTACTGAAAAACTGGGCCAGCGGCCGACGGCCAGGCTGGCGGACCTCGGGGTACTTCGCCCCGAGACCCAGTGCGTGCATATGACCCAGATCGACAGCGGCGATATCAGCCTGCTGAAACAATCCGGCGCCCACGTCATTCACTGTCCGGAATCGAACCTGAAACTGGCCAGCGGCCTTTGTCCGGTGCAGGAGCTTCTGGATAACGGGATCAATGTCGCTATTGGCACCGACGGCGCAGCCAGCAACAACGACCTGGATCTGTTTGGAGAGCTCCGCACCGCTGCCATGGTGGCCAAAGTGGTGGCCGGTGATGCCTCGGCGGTGTCTGCCCATAAAGCCCTGGAAATGGCAACCATCAACGGAGCCCGGGCCCTGGGGCGGGATCATGAGCTTGGGTCACTGGCCGAGGGCAAGCTGGCGGACATCATTGCCATTGATCTGAGCGACCCGTTCCTGCAGCCAGTCTATGATCCGGCCTCACATCTGGTGTACAGCAACCATGGCCGATCAGTAAGCCATAGCTGGATTAACGGCGTACCACAAGTACAGGATGGCCGGCTTACCCGCATTGACGTTGCCGATCTCATGCTTCGGGTGGAAGATTGGGCCGGGCGAATCCGAACCAAGGCTGACTAACCGATTTCCTATTGATTCACCAGGCAGAGCCAACCATGACAAACCAGAACGTAGACCGGAACGAGATCGCCAAATTCGAAGCCCTGGCCAGCCGGTGGTGGGACCCCTCGAGCGAATTCAAGCCGCTGCACGATATCAACCCGCTGCGCCTGAACTACATTGATGAGCGCGTCTCCCTGGCAGGTAAACGCGCTCTGGATGTCGGCTGCGGTGGCGGCCTCCTGTCAGAGGGCATGGCCCAGCGTGGGGCCCATGTTACCGGCATCGACATGGGCGAGGCGCCCCTCGCGGTCGCGCGGTTGCATGGCATGGAGAGCGGCGTGAACGTGGATTATCGGCAGATCACCGTCGAGGAGCTGGCACAGGACAGCGAGCATGCGGGCCAATACGATGTTGTCACTTGCCTGGAAATGCTGGAGCACGTCCCGGATCCGGCATCGGTAATCAAGGCATGTGCCGCCATGCTGAAACCCGGCGGCCATATGTTTGTCTCAACCATCAACCGCAACCCGAAATCGTTCCTGTTTGCGATTGTCGGCGCCGAATACGTGCTTCGGTTGCTGCCAAAGGGCACACACGAATGGAAAAAGTTTATCCGGCCTTCGGAAATGTCCGACCACCTGCGCCACGCCGGCCTGGATGTCCGGGAGCTGACCGGGATGACTTACAACCCGATCACCAAGGTCTACAAGCTGGGCCGGGACGTGGACGTCAATTACCTGATGCACGCCAGGGATATCCGTGAAGCCTGAAAACACTCAACAAACCTCGGCGGTCCTGTTTGATCTGGACGGGACGCTGATTGACACGGCGCCGGACTTTATCCGGTGTCTGAATCAGTTGAGGGAACAGCACGGACTGCCTGCCCTGCCCCCGGAGCACATTCGCCGCTCGGTCTCCAACGGCGCCAGGGCGATGATCCGGGTCGGCTTCGGCCTGGAACCGGAACATCCGGAGTACCTGGAAAAGCACACCGCGTTCCTGGACCTTTATGAGGCCGGCGTAGCAGTGGAAACCACCCTTTTCGAGGGCATGGACGAGCTCCTCAAAGCCCTCGAGGAGCAAGGTATCCCCTGGGGCATTGTCACCAACAAGCCCGCCCGTTTCGCGGTCCCGCTTATTGAAGCCCTGAATCTGGCGGACCGCTGCGCAGCTCTGGTATGCCCTGATCACGTCGCACAGCGCAAACCTCACCCGGAGGCCCTGTTTCTGGCCTGCCAGCAGATGGGCACCGATCCGGGCGCTGGCATTTACGTTGGCGACCACGAACGGGACATCGAGGCCGGGCGCAATGCCGGCATGAAAACTATCGCAGTCCGCTACGGTTACATCGAGGAGCCGGAAGCCATTGACCTGTGGCAAGCGGACCTCATCGCTGACACCGTCACGGACCTGGCAAAGCTGTTACAATAAGGCATCAAATTTAGGATCCGGTGTTCAGCCGGTAACAGCCTGACACGGAGACAGGTTATGCATGATTACCAAGCACCCGCCGATCTTCTGAAAGACCGTATCGTTATGGTGACGGGTGCCGGCAGCGGCATTGGCCGGGCCGCAGCGAAGGCCTATGCCGCCCACGGTGCGACCGTCGTACTGGTTGGCCGAACTGTCGGTAAGCTGGAAACGGTTTACGATGAAATCGAGGCCGCTGGCCATCCGAAGCCAGCGATCGTGCCCATGAACTTTGAGGGCGCGGCGGTGAAGGATTACGAAGAACTGGCCATGACGCTGGAAGACAACTTCGGCCAACTGGACGGTTTACTGCACAACGCGGCCATCCTGGGCGATCGCAGCCCGGTGGAACTGTATGACCCGGAAACCTGGAACAAGGTCATGCACGTGAATGCGACAGCTCCGTTTCTGCTCAGCCGGGCCATGATCCCCCTGCTGCGCAAATCCGACGATGCGTCGGTGATTTTCACCTCTTCCGGTGTCGGCCGGAAAGCCAAAGCCTACTGGGGCGCCTACGCGGTCTCCAAGTTTGCGGTTGAAGGCCTCAGCCAGTTGCTGTCCGAAGAGCTGGATGATGAGCGCCACAATGTCCGGGTGAACAGTCTGAACCCCGGCGCCACCCGTACCAATATGAGAGCCCACGCCTACCCGGCGGAGAACCCGCAGCAGAATCCGGCACCGGAAGACCTGATGCCGATTTACCTGTACCTCATGGGCAAGGACAGCCAGGGCGTTAACGGCCAGAAACTGGACGCACAGCCGAAATAATGGAACTGCTTTTCTACACAACATCCCAGTGCCATTTGTGCGAACTGGCCGAAGCCCTGCTTGTAAATACGCCGATGCCGGAACCAATACCGGTAGACATAGTGGACATTGCCCAGTCCGAAGAGCTGGTGGAGCGCTACGGCACCCGGATACCGGTGCTGCGGCGCAACGATACCGGTGCGGAACTGGACTGGCCTTTCACCAGGGATGAATTACTCACATTCCTGCAATGAGGATTGCCTGACATGCTGATGGTTATTTCCCCTGCGAAAACGCTGGACTACGAAAGTCCCCTGGCGACCAACACTTATACCCAGCCGGAGTTCCTTGAGGACGCCTGCGAGCTGGTCGACCAGCTAAAGGAACTCGAGCCGCATCAGATCAGCAATCTGATGAGCATCAGCGACAAGCTGGGCCAGTTGAACGCTGAACGCTTCCAGAACTGGCACACGCCGTTCACCCCCGACAATGCCCGCCAGGCTGTACTGGCTTTCAAGGGCGATGTCTATACCGGCCTGGACGCCGAGAGCTTTAGCGAGCAGGACTTCGAATTTGCCCAGCAACACCTGCGAATGCTTTCGGGCCTTTACGGGGTTCTGAAACCGCTGGACCTGATGCAGCCCTATCGCCTGGAGATGGGTACCCGGTTCGAGAACAACCGTGGCAAGGACCTTTATGCGTTCTGGGGCAACAAGATTACTGGCGAGATCAACCGACTGTTGGCAGACGACGACGGCGTTCTGGTAAACCTCGCCTCTAATGAATATTTCAAGAGTGTAAAGAAGGAAGACCTTGAAGGCCGGCTGGTCACCCCCCAATTCAAGGACTGGAAGAATGGTCAGTATAAGATGATCAGCTTCTACGCCAAGAAAGCCCGCGGCCTGATGTGTCGATTCGCCATCCAGAACCGCATTACCCAGGCCGACGACCTCAAGGGGTTCAACCTCGAAGGCTATTACTTCAGCGAAGACCAATCCGATAAGAACAACTGGGTTTTCCTGCGGGATGAACAGTAATCCACGTTGATATCGGAGTAAGCAATGAACGAAGCAGTGTTTTCCCAGATCGCCATGCTGGTGTTTCTGACCGGCCTGATTGTCTGGATGGGTATCATCGTCTGGGATCTGGCCAAGAAATCCCAGGCCGGAAGATTCGGCACCATCGCCCTGTTTACGGTTCTGGGCGCCGGCGTTGTGGGCTTTATTATCAAAACCGTACTCGTAGAGATCATGCAAATATGAAAGACAAGGACCAGCCCTGATGTGGTTTCGCAACGCCCGCGTATTCCGTTTTACCAAACCGTTTGATATCTCCGCCGAAGAGCTGGAGGAAAAACTGCAGGCCGACGCCTTCAAACCCTGCGGCCCCCAGGAAACCAGCCGCCAGGGCTGGGTACCTCCGCTGGGCAAGCATGGAGAACAGCTGGTTCATAGCGCCAACGGCTATCACCTGATTGCTCTGCGCAAGGAAGAGAAGATTCTTCCGGGCCCGGTGGTAAAGGAAGCCGTTGAAGAGAAAGCCGAAGCGATAGAATTCGAGCAGGGCCGCAAGGTTCGACGCAAGGAAAAGGACGAAATCAAGGAACAGGTGATGCTGGAGATGCTGCCCCAGGCCTTTTCCAAGAACCGCCGCTCCTTTGCCTACCTTGCCCCCCAGGACGGTGTACTGGTGGTAGACGCCGGCTCCGCCAAGCAGGCGGAAGATCTGGCCTCGACTCTGCGCAAGAGCCTCGGGTCGCTGCCGGTTCGTCCACCCGCGGTGGAACAGGCACCGGCCTTCACCTTTACCGGCTGGCTGAGCGAATCCATCGATCTGCCTGGCAAGGTGGTTCTGGGCACTGAATGCGAGCTCAAGGATCCGTCTGAAGATGGTGGCGTGGTGCGCTGCAAGGGCCTGGATCTGAAAGCCGATGAAATCCGCAACCATCTCGATGCGGGCATGCAGGTGACCAAACTGTCCCTGACCTGGGACGACAACGTATCCTTCGTGCTGGATGAAGAACTGGGTATTCGTCGCCTGAAATTCGGCGAAACGCTTCAGGATCAACTGGACGACGTCGACGTGGACGATGCCGCTGCCAAGTTTGACGCAGCCTTCACGCTGATGACCCTGGAACTGTCTCGATTGATTCCGGGACTCCTTGAAGCACTGGGTGGTGAAGACCGCTCAGCGATTGTCGAAGAATAAAGCCGAGAACCCGGGGTCAGATGAACTGTCCATCTGACCCCTTTTCCCGAACCGCTCAGTGAGCGCTTTTGCCCAACCGCTCTCGCTGCCAGTCTTTTTCCGGTTCATTCAGAACCAGCAGCAGATCCATGACTTCCTCTTCCGTGTTGAACTTGATCTCAAAACCCAGGTGTTCCGCAAGCTGCAGCATGGGACGGTTGTCCGGCAGCACATTGCCAACCATCTCCATGGTGCCCCGGGCACGACAGTAATCGATCATCTTCTGCATCAGGGCAACGCCAAGGCCCTCCCCTTTCATTTTGTCATGAACCATCACCGCGAACTCGCACTGCAGGTTGTCGGCGTCGGTCCAGGTGCGCACGGTTCCCAAGGTCTCTTCCCCTTCACCGTCTTCCCTGGGGGCATTGGCTATGAACACCATTTCCCGGTCGTAATCAATCTGCACCATCTGGGCTACGTCTTCCCGGGAAAAATGCTTCCGGTACTGGAAGAACCGGTAGCGAATGGACTCCGGTGACTGTAATTCGTGGAACGCCCGGTGGGCGGGCTCATCCTCAGCCAACACGGGACGGATGATGACCCGGCGGCCAGATTTAGGCAGCACAATCCATTCCTCCAGTTCCCGCGGGTATGGCTGAATGATGGGCCGGCCCGGCTTGTCGGCCAGATTGATGGCGATATTCACGGCTACAGCCCCCTGCTCGTTGAACAGCAACGGCGAGATCTCCAGACCCTGAATTTCCGGAATGTCGATGACGATCTGCGAGAGGGTGACCAGGGTCTCGGACACCGCCCGGATATCCTCTTCCGGCTTAAGGCTGTGTTCTTTCAGCAGCTTGTACATATAGGTGCGGCGCAGGAGTTCACGGGCCAGAACCATATTCAGGGGCGGCAATGCGATCTGCCGATCGGTCATTACGTTTATCTGCGCGCCTGCCGCACCGCACACCACCAGCGGGCCGAACAGGGCATCCCGGGTAATGCCGACGCTGAACTCGATCCCACCCACGTGCTGGTACGAACGCTGAACTGCAAACCCGAGAAAGCCACTGTCCGGGAAATGGCTCTTGTATTCCTCCATCAGGTAGCGGCAGGAGTCCATGATGGCCGCTTCGCTGTTGAGCTTCTGCACCGTGCCCTTGTACCGACGCTGGGTAGGACTCAGATTCAGGAAAGGATGGCAGGCCTGCTCATGAATGATCGTGATATCGATGGGTCGCCGCTCAACCGCGAACACCTCCAGGACCTCTTCCATGTCGTCACAGTACATGGTGTCGATGGTGCTGATGCCATAATCCCGAACCAGGTCCCGGGCTTCCCGGTTCGACAGGTGATACCGCCCTGCGCGCAGTGCCCTGCTGACCACATGACGGGTGTGGGTCCGGTCCGCAAAGTGATCGGTAAAGGATTCGGGGGTTTCCGTAAGCAGCCGCTGAACCCTCTGGTGGCGAACATGCTGCATGAATGCCATGACGGCTTTCTCGGGATTGAAGAACGATGGCAGCCCGGCCCGGTAGAACTCTTCCCGGGCATCCATCACCGTGCTCTGGCCAAGCCAGCAGGTAAACACGTTCAGACGAGTGCCCTTGGAGGCCTGCACCACCGAATCCGCAATCTGTAGGCTGTCCTCGGTCAGACTCGGGGCATACATCACCAGAACGTTGGCCACTTCCGGATCCTTGGCCAGGATCTTGATGGCTTTGCCATACAACTCCGGCGAGGCGTCGTAGTTGAGGTCAATCGGGTTTTTGCGGGTCCAGTAAGGTGGCAGCAGCTCGGCCAGGGCCTCGACACTGGAATTCGACAGCTCCGCGAGTTCACCGCCCAGGTCCGCAAGCCGGTCCACGGCCAACACTCCCGGGCCAACCCCGTTGGCCATGATCGCCAGCGTCTCGCGGCGCAAAGGACGCATTCGGGTCAACGTCTCGAGTGCATCAAACATCTGGCCAAGACCGTCCACCCGAAGCACACCGGCCCGCTGGAGCATGGCATCATAGATCGGATCGCTGCGCTTCAAACCTGCGGGCAGGCTGTGGGGAAACCACTCCGATTCCGGCACCCGACCGGACTTTACCGCAATCACTGGCTTGGTACGGGAGGCTACCCGCACCGCCGACATAAAGCGCCGGGCGTTCGGGATGTTCTCGATATGCAGGAGAATTGCACGGGTCTGGGTGTCCTGCGCCAGATAGTCGATCAGGTCATCGTGATCGATATCCATGCCATCGCCCAGTGTCAGGAAGTAGGAAAAACCCACACCTCGGGCGAACGCCCAGTCTATGACCGAACTGGCGATGGTGCCGGACTGGCCAACGAAGGCAACCCGGCCCGGGATCACGCCCATGTGAGCGTAGGTAGCGTTCAGGCTGCGGGCCGGAACCATCAGGCCGATGGTGTTGGGGCCAAGCACCCGGATACCGGTTTCCCGGGCGGCTTCGCGTACGGAATACATCAGGGGCTGCCCGGTTTTACTGTGGGTACGGGACATGCCGCCAGTCATAACAATGGCAGTGCGCACCCCGGCTTCTCCCAGCCGCTTGATGGTCTTGGCCACGGTATCCGGCGGCGTACAGATGATTGCCAGATCCGGAGAAAAATCCATTTTCGAGACTTTCTTGACGCAAGGAACACCGTGCACGTTGTCATAATCGTTCTGGTTAACGACCAGCAAACGCCCCGGATAACCGCCCCCCATGAGGTTCCGCAATACCATACCGCCAAGGTTGTCTGCCCGCTCCGACGCACCGATCACCGCAATGGACGCGGGATTGAACAGGCTCTCCAGATACCGGGTGCTCAAGCTGAGTCTCCTTCATGGTTGGCCGGCAGGCCGTTGGGGAAATAAATCTAATAAAACAGGTTACTTATGAATGTAACTCTTATCTTAGGCCCTGATTCGCCGATGTGAAATGGCTATCGCCCCTATAAGACCAAAGAAACACGGCATCGTGCAGTTTTCCCTGATAAGCTTGAAGAAAATATAAGCATATCGAAGGCAGTCCGAGACGTATGACCACGGCATTCTTTTCCCACGATGACTTCATGAAACACAACATGGGGCCCGAGCATCCGGAAAGCCCTGAACGGCTGGCAGCCATTATCAGCTACCTGGCTGATACCGGCCTCGATCAGAAGCTCGACTGGGTTCGGCCGGAAGAGATCACCCGCGACCAGCTACTGACCGTGCACCCTGAAAAGTACCTGCATCAACTCGACCTGATGCAACCAACAAGGGGCCGCGTGTTTACCGATCCGGATACTGCCATGATGCCAGACACCCTGCGGGCAGCCCGCCTGGCGGCCGGTGCCAACGTCCAGGCCGTGGATATGGTCATGAGCAGCCAGGTAACCAACGCGTTTGTCTGCGCACGGCCGCCCGGACATCATGCCGAGCGAGCGAAGTCCATGGGGTTCTGTTTCTACAACAACGTGGCTCTCGCTGCCATGCGCGCCCTTACCTTCCACCATCTTGAGCGGGTCGCGATCATCGATTTCGACGTGCATCAGGGCAATGGCACCGTGGACATTGTCGGTGGCGACGAGCGTATCCTGATGTGCTCCAGCTTCCAGCATCCCTTCTACCCGCACTCCCATGTTCACCGGCAGGCCGACAACATCGTGAATATTCCGATTGAGGCGAACTGTTCGTCTGAAGAGTACCGGAAGCAGGTGGAGGCGGGATGGCTGAAGCGCCTGAACGAATTCAAACCGCAGTTGATCCTGATTTCGGCGGGTTTTGATGCCCACCGGCTGGATCCGATGGCAGAACTGAATCTGGATACGGAAGATTATCGCTGGCTAACGGAAATGATTGTGAGTGTCGCCAGTGAGCACAGCAATGACCGGATCATTTCAACTCTGGAAGGCGGTTACCACCTGCGGGCCCTGGCGGAAAGTGTCAATGCCCACCTGGAAGTTCTGGATTCGGTTTACTGAAGCCGATCAGCCCCTGGGTTCGCCGCCATAGCCGTTAGCCTGCTGCAATTCCGGGCGGTCACCGGCCCGTTGCAGTCGGATATTGGTGCGGCGGTTATCTGCCGGCCGGTTCGATGCCGGGAACTGGTCACCATGGGCCCGAACGGTGATCATGTCTTCATCAATACCGCGCGCCTTGAGATAGTCAGCCACGACATTGGCACGATCTTCGGAAAGTGCGCGGTTATCGATGCGGCTGCCAATGCTGTCACTGTGGCCATCCACGAAAATCCGCTCAACCGTTGAGTCGGCGTTCACGTAGGTCACAATATTATCCAGCAACTGCCTGTCGGCGTCTGAAAGCTGGGTGCTGCCGCTGGCAAACGGCACTCTTGAGCGCTGAATCTGGTCAAAATTAACCGGCAAGAGATTCGATGTGCAGCGCTGGTAACGCTGGTATTCGCCGGCAAAATTGATATTGGACACCTGCACCCGAACCGGACGGCCATCAAACCAGGATTCCCTGGTAACCGTGGGGCGCATGCCATCCAGCAGGCCGTGGGCAACAACAAATGCCTGGCGGGTATCCAGAAAGACCTGGCGGCGATCATCCGACACGTTGACCGTGCCCAGGGGCTTCGGCGCCACACCCGGACGCCAGGCCGGTGCTTCAACCACGAGACTGCCCCGCCCTGGTCGCATGAGTGCAGAATCAGACTCCAGGAAAAAGCTTAGACTCTCACCTGCACGGTGATTGAATACCGCCCGACCGTAGCCGGGAACCTCGTGCACCAGACGGCACTCGAATACCGACTCGGCAAGATACCACTGGCTATTCTCAATGCCGGCGCCATAGCTGGCAGCCTGGCCGGCAGCCGGCAAAAGCACGACAGCAAAACTGGCAGCCAGTAGTGTTTTCAGACGTTTGTCAGGGCGGAATCCCATAGTGCTTGCCATCAGTGTCCGGGAGTTTGCAGGTTCTGACTGGTTAACGGCCTGCGTCTGTCTTTCTTTAGCCGCCAACCGGAAAACAATCGCCGGCGCCTTCTGGTATAATTCGCCAAATTTTTCGGGGTGCTATCCACCAAGGCACCACAGCACGCCTCGCCAAAGGTATTGCGGACAACTGCCATGACAGAAAAGCTGACTCTTACCCGACCCGACGACTGGCACCTTCACGTTCGGGACGGCGACATTCTTACGGACGTAGTACCGGCCACAGCAGCCTGCTTCGGTCGCGCTATCATCATGCCCAACCTGGTACCACCGGTGACAACCGCCGCTGATGCCACAGCCTACCGGGACCGCATTCTTGCAGCTGCCAATGGCACCGCATTCGAGCCACTGATGACCCTGTATCTGACCGAGAGCATGACACCGGACACCATCCGCGAGGCCAAAGCCGCCGGTGTTGTGGCCGCCAAGCTCTATCCGGCCGGCGCCACCACTAATTCCGACTCAGGGGTGAAGGATATCCGGAACATCTACCCGGTTCTGGAAGCCATGGTCGATTGCGGCATGCTGCTGCTGGTTCACGGCGAGGTCACTGATGCCGACATCGATATCTTTGATCGCGAAAAGGTCTTTCTCGAGCGGGTACTGGCCCCCACCCTGGAGGCCTTTCCGAATCTGAAGGTTGTACTGGAACACATCACCACCGCCGATTCTGCGGAGTTTGTCCAGCAGCACAAGGGCGACAATCTGGGCGCGACTCTGACGCCCCAGCACTTGATGTATAACCGCAACCATATGCTGGTCGGCGGCATTCGCCCGCACCTTTACTGCCTGCCTATCCTGAAGCGTAACCGCCATCAGCAGGCGCTCAGGGACGCGGTAACCAGCGGCGACAAACGCTTTTTCCTGGGCACGGATTCCGCCCCCCATGCCAGGGACCGCAAAGAAGCCGCCTGTGGTTGTGCCGGCTGCTACTCGGCCTATGGCGCCATCGGCCTGTATGCCGACATTTTTGAAGAGCTTGGCATTCTGGACAAACTCGAAGCCTTCGCTAGTTTCAACGGCCCTGATTTCTATGGCCTGCCGCGAAATACCGATACCATCACCCTGGTTCGGGAGCCCTGGACAATGCCGGCACAGCTGCCTCTGTCTGACGGAACCATCGTGCCGCTCAAGGCCGGTGAAACCGTTCACTGGCAGCTGGCGTAAACCTGACTGATTCCTTCTCACATACGGCCAAGACCGGAGCTTGAGTGACTGACGAAAACAAACCACCGCATCCCATGTCCCGCCGTTTCCGCGGGTTTCTGCCTGTTGTAGTCGACGTGGAAACCGCTGGCTTCAATCCCGAGCGGGACGCCCTGCTGGAAGTGGCGGCAGTGATACTGACCATGGACGACGACGGCTGGGTGCGGCGCGCTGAAACCCACGTTCAGCAGATCGATCCTTTCGAAGGCGCGAATCTGGAGCAGTCCGCCCTTGATTTCACGGGTATTGATCCGTGGAATCCGGAGCGAGAAGCGGTACCCGAGCGGGAAGGACTCAGCGAGATCTTCAGCCCCATTCGCAAGGCGGTGAAGAACCACGATTGCAAGCGAGCCGTCCTGGTGGGCCACAATGCCACCTTTGACCATAACTTCATCTTTGCAGCCGCGCTGCGGGCCGATATCCGTCGTAACCCGTTCCATCCTTTCTCAACCTTCGATACCGCCACGCTGGCCGGCCTGGCCTATGGTCACACGGTTCTGGCCCAGGCCTGCAAACTCGCGGGCATTCCGTTCAGCAACAAGGAAGCCCATTCCGCCGCCTATGACGCGGAAAAAACCGCAGACCTGTTCTGTGGCATTGTGAATCGCTGGAAAGAACTGGGCGGCTTTCCGCCTCCGGTGATCCCCGAAGAGACCGAGTAATCGCCATAAAAAACCCGCCGCAGCGGGTTTTTTAATTGTGCGCCAGGCATAAGCGTGAAAGTCACGCCTCGTACTCAGCTGACTTTAAACCGGGACAGTGAATCCTTGAGCTGATGAGACAACTCCGCCAAGTCACCACTGGCTTCGGATATCTGGGCCATGGCCTGTTTGGTCTCAAAGGACCTCTCAGAAATTGTAGATACGTTGCGCGTGACTTCTTCGGCCGTGGCTGATTGCTCTTCGGAAGCCGTAGCAATCTGCTCCGCCATACCGGACATCCGTGCAACCTCTTCCACTGCCTCGCGAAGCTGCAACACTACGGTTCCTGCCCGCTCAGAAATACCTCTGGCCTGGGTGCTGCAGCGGGTAACCACCTTTGAAGCACGCTCCGAAGAATTGACCAGAGTTTCGATGGAACTACTGATCTCCTCGGTCGCCTTCTGGCTGTTCTGGGCCAGGCTGCGCACCTCATCCGCGACCACCGCGAAGCCCCTGCCCTGTTCACCGGCCCGGGCCGCTTCAATAGCGGCATTCAGAGCCAGCAAGTTAGTCTGGTCGGCGATAGACTTTATCGAATCCAGAACCCTGGTGATGGATTCCATATTCTTTCGCAAGTCCTCTATGCCGGCTTCTGCTTCCTCCAGTTCCCTGGCCATAGCACGGGTGTCCTCAGCGGAGGATTCCACCTCGGTGGCGCTGCGGCTGACCGCCTCATCAGTGCGCCGGGCGGCGGCTGCCGATTCCGAGGTATTCTGGGACACCTCGCTGATGGCAGAGGACATTTCTTCAATGGCCGACGCCACCTGCTCAGTCTGCTCTGCCTGCTGATTCACACTGTCCAGAGTCTGCGAGGTGGTGCCGGACAACTGTTCAGATGCACTGGCCTGGCGCTGGGACGCTTCTTCAACCTTGAAGATCACTTCTTTCAGGTCTGACACCATCTTGAGCATGGAGCCGTATACGCCCGTGGCATTGTCACTGTCGGACGAATCAATGACCAGGTTACCTGCAGCCACCTGCTCCGCCAGTGCCTGCAATTCGGCCGGGTCTTTACCGAGGGGTTTCATGATCCGCACTGCGGTCCAGACCGCCACGGCCACTACAGCCAGGATCACAATAGCAATGGCTATCGCCGCCAGCGTCCACATTTCACGCACCGGCGACAAGGCCTCGTCTTCGCTGATCTCCGCCACCAGCGCCCAGTTCAGCCCGCCTACGGTAACTGGCCTGTGGGCGGAAAACACTGGCTCGCCACGGTAGGACGAAACCACGCCTTCACCGGAATTCCCAGCCAGAGCTTCATCCACCGATGTCGAACTAATGCGTCCATTCTCCGGGTCGGCAAAGGAAGCGACAACACTGCGGTTTTCCGGATCCAGGTAGGAGTCTGACCGCATCAGGTTATCCGGCCCCACCAGATAGGCATCCCCAGTTTCGCCCATGCCATCTCGTTCCATCATGATGTTGTTCAGGCTGTCGATGGGAAACTGGAAGGCCAGCACGGCCAGCCGCTCATCTTTTTCGGAATATATGGGGGTTGCCACAAATCCGGCGGGCGCACCGTAGGACGGTACATACCGAGTAAAATCAACAAAAGCCGGAGCAGTTTCCTGTCCGTCAGACATCGCCTGACGATAAGCTGCCGCCAGGCCAGAATCCGCGTAGGGACCGTCTTTCAGGGAGGTAGCGAAATCCACCTCTTTGGCTACGGAATAGATAACGTGGCCTGTATCGGCATCAATGAGATAAATATCGTAGTAGCCGAACGCCTCCTGAAACTCCTTGAACGAGGTGTGCCACTGTTTGTGAAGCGTGTTATAAAACTGCGCGATATGGACGTCAGCCGATACCAATTCGTCTTTCTGCCCCACAGGATTCGGGTTGTCCACGATGTAACCCATCTGCAGAGCCAGGCTGTTTTTGCTGAGGGATGCAACGAAGTCCGAGGCTGAACGTCCGTTAGCACCACCATTTTGCTGCAAGGGTGGCAAAAAATTCTGCTGATAATAAGCCTCGACGTTTTCTCGTAAGGTCGACTGCTCCTCTTGTACCAGTTTTTCGTAATTCTGGAATGCCAAACCAAACCCCTGGGCCGCCGTTCGGGTCCCGCGATTATTGGCCATGGCTTTCAGCTGCCGGGCAATAGTGCTGAGATAATCTTCAACACTATGCTGCTTATTGGTAGCCGCAATAGAGAGTTGTTGCAACGCCTGTTCCGTCAGGCTCTGTCGGGCAATTTCGGCGTTAAAAAATGAGATGGCAATGACGGGAAGCAGGCCAACCAGCAGCAAAGTCAGCAAAAGACGTTTCTTGAGAGTCATCAATAGCCCTTCTTTTATATTGTTCTTATGTTAACCATCGGCTATCGGCACGTTTTCTTTAGCCCAGAACAATTCATAAAAGAGGCGAATCTCGTTTAACCAATTAATGTGGGAGGGGGAGTAACTCCCCCTCCCACTCGATTCAGGGGCTACGACATTACCAGTAGATGCCCCGCATGATGGCGGCGAAAGCCACCTGCTCGCTGGACACTTTTGGCTTCTCCCCGGAACGGCTGCCGGCGGCTGCCGGTGAATCCGGGAACATCCGGTAGCCGGTATTCATAACGATCTCGGCCATCTTAGGCGCCAGGGCGTGAAGCACCTGGGCAAAGATACCCAGGCGGGTAGCGATTCGCTTCGGCCGGTAGACGATGGCATCAGCAACCATGGTCGCAGCCTCGTCCGGTGTTAGCGTTGGGACCGAATCATAGATCTTGGTTGGCGCAATCATCGGTGTTTTCACCAGCGGCATGTTAATGGTGGTGAACGTGACATTGCGATCCGACCATTCTGAAGCAGCGCAGCGGCTGAAGGCATCCAGCGCGGACTTGGAGGCCACGTAAGCCGAGAACCTGGGAGCGTTGGTCAGCACACCGATGGACGAGATGTTGACCACGTGACCGCGGCGATTCTCAAGCATCTTGGGCGCAAAGCCCATGATCAGACGAACGGAACCAAAGTAGTTCAGTTGCATGGTGCGCTCGAAATCGTGGAAGCGGTCGAACGACAGATCCAGGGAGCGGCGAATCGAGCGCCCGGCGTTGTTGACTAGCACGTCGACCTGGCCATGGTTATCCAACACGGTCTTCACGAACTCGTCGCAGGCATCCATATCCGAAAAATCGCAGGGATAGGCATGCACGCTTGCGCCCCGGGACTCCAGCTCTGCGGCCACTTCTTTCAGGCGCTCGAGTTTACGGGCACCGATCACCAGGATGGCGCCGGCGTCCGCCAGTTTCTGCGCCGTGGCCAGGCCGATGCCAGAGGTAGCACCGGTAACAACACACACCCGACCTTCAACCGTGCCCTTGAGCGTGCGGTCCTTAAACAGGTCCGGGTCCAGATTGCGCTCCCAGTAGTCCCAGATTACCGGGGCGTAGTCCGGCAAACGAGGGACTTCAATGCCAGTGCCTTTCAGAACACGCTCGGTTTCACGGGCATCGAACCGGGTGGGGTAATTGATGAACGACATCACTGAGGGCGGGATACCCATGTCATCGAGAATGGCAGAGGTCAGACGCTTCACCGGCGGCAGATTCTTCAGACTCTGACGTATGAACGGCGGGATAAAGCCGAACATCCGGGAATCGATCCGCATCCCCATCCTGGGAGCGTGACCCGCCTCGCTGAAGATGTTGAGAATTTCGCCAACCTTGTACGGATCGGTGTCCACCAGGTGGAAGCACTTACCGTCTTCACCCTCGAGGTGGGCAATGTGATCCATGGCGTTAACCACGAAATCCACCGGCACAATGTTCAGACGCCCGCCCTCGACACCAATGGTCGGCACCCATTGGGGCAGCGCGTGGCGAATCTTCTGAATCATCTTGAAGAAGTAGTAGGGGCCATCCACCTTGTCCATTTCGCCAGTGGCGGTATGGCCAATCACCATGCCGGGGCGGTAAATCCGGAAGGGAACCTTGCACTCCTCCCGAACCACCTTTTCGGATTCATGCTTCGTGCGCAGGTATGGATGGTCCAGCTTTTCCGCTTCCTCGAACATGTCCTCGCGGAAAATGCCCTTGAACAGACCGGCAGCCGCAATGGAAGACACGTGATGGAAGTGCTTGGCGCCCATGGCCTCTGCGGCATTGACCGCGGCCCGAGTACCCTCGATATTGGTAGCCTGCTGGGCTTCTTCATCGGCGCCCATGTCGTACACGGCGGCCAGGTGGAAGAAATGGTCAATCTTTCCCTTCAGGGCCTTCATTGTCTTGGCGTCGATGCCCAGGTTCTTACTGGTGAGGTCGCCAATTACGGCTTTCACCTGGGTTTCATCCGCGCCCCAGCGCTTCCGTAATTTTTCCAGCTTGTCCTGGGACTGCTCACGCACCAGTACGTGGACAGTACCACCACGTGCCAGAAGCTTCTCCACGAGGAAACGGCCAATAAATCCGGTGCCACCCGTCAGGAAATAATTCATCGATCTTCCACCCTGCCTGTTGCTCAGTTGTTGTCTATCCATGCCGGCACCCATACGACTAAAGTCTTAGAGTTTTCCGGAAACGCCGGCATTGTACTTAATTGCAACCTTCATGTATCGGACTTTTTTAGAGCTTTTACTCTGTAAGCCTTTGTTTTGTATAGAGCTATTACTCTAAAAATCCGTCCCCGCACGCTAAACGGGCCTGTCCGGTTCGCCGACACAATGTTTTTGAGACTAGCACAGGAATTGCCCCATGCATGCCCAATTTCCGGATTACCACAAAGCAATGAAAGCACCCGCCAGCAATGACATAATCGGGAACTTATCGCGCCTTTTGGCATCTCTCCTTTTCATTGGAAAACCGAACTTCGGAATCCCCACTATGCAGAAAGACAATCCCAACGCGGAACGCTACATCTCCATCGCCCGAGCCTGTCTGAAGGCAATCAACGACACAGCTGATAACGCCGGTTCAAGGGAACAGAAGATTCAGGCAGTCTACGAGGCAATCGACCAGGCATTCCAGGCCGAGTTCGCGGATTATCGCCAGTCCGTTGCCATCATGGCCACGGTTCTGGAGCGTATCGCCTCGGGCCAGTTGGATAGTGAGAAAGCAGCCGATCTGGCTCGTAAAACACTCGATCAGCAACCAGAGAGCACGCGCAACGCAATGATGCACTGATGCGCGAGACTCTTCTCCGAATCACAGAGAGCCTATGAACACACGTACCGTCAGGAAGAACTCAATGCAGAACCCGATCTCACGCCTGTTTTCCCTGCTGACACTTGTGCTGTTCAGCACCCTCGCTCTTGCAGCCCAGATTCCGGAGAAGAGCCCCAATGACGACAACCTGTACCGGTTCATCGAACTGGACAACGGCCTGAAGGTCATTCTGGTTTCTGATCAGGATGCCGATAAGGCAGCTGCTTCGATGAACGTTGCGGTCGGTAGCGGGGATGATCCGGCGGATCGGGAAGGGCTCTCCCACTTCCTGGAGCATATGCTGTTCCTGGGGACCGAGAAATACCCCGATCCGGGCGAATACCAGCAGTTCATCAAGAGCCATGGCGGCCAGCACAATGCCTTCACAGCGTTCCAGGACACGAATTATTTCTTCGATGTTCAGGCCGAATTCCTGGAACCGGCGCTGGACCGGTTCGCACAACAGTTCTCCGCGCCCCTGTTTACCGCCGAACTGGTAGACCGTGAGCGCAACGCCGTGCACTCGGAATTCAGCGCCAAACAGAAAGAAGATGGGCGCCGATTCTATTCCGTTAAAAAAGCCGTCAGTAACCCGGACCACGCCTTCAACCAGTTTGCCGTGGGCAACGTCAGCACCCTGGAGAACACAGAAGAGAATCCCCTCCGGCCAGACCTGATCGAGTTCTGGAAGCAGCACTACTCCTCAAACATCATGAGCCTGGCGGTGTACGGGCCGCAAACCCTGGAAGAACTGGAAGCCATGGTGCGGGGCCGGTTCGATGCGATCGAAAACCGCAACCTTGAGACGAAACGCCATGTGGCGAGCCTATACCGGGCGGACGATCTTCCAGCCAAGGTGACGGCGGAAGCGCTCAAGGATGTCAGAAGCTTGTCCCTTACCTTTCCCATTGCGTCCCAGGAAGACAACTACCGCACCAAACCCGCCAGCTACGTGGCCAATCTGCTCGGCCATGAAGGTCCAGGCAGTCTGTTCGATGTGCTAAAACGGGCTGGCCTGGCGGAGAGTCTGTCCGCGGGCCTGGGTATGGACACCGGCGAGAACGCCACCCTGGAACTCAGCATCTCGCTGACCCCGGAAGGGCTGTCGCGCCACGAGGACATTTTGCCCCTGGTGTTTGATTACATAGAAAAGGTTCGCCAGAAAGGGATCAGCGAGCAGCGCTTCCTGGAAATGCAGAACCTGGCACGCATTGATTTCCGGTTCCGCGAGCAGGGCAACCCTATGCATGAAGCCATGCGCCTTTCTCGCTACCTGCAGGACTACCCCGCGGAAGACGTACTGCGGGCGCCCTGGCTGGTTGAGCGCTTTGCGCCGGAGCAGTACCGAGACATTCTGGACAGGCTGACGCCGAACAATCTCCTTGCCTTCGTTCTGGCTCCGGAACCAGAATTGGAGAATCCGAATCGCACCGACTGGTACGACGCCGCCTGGACCCGGGAAGCTCTCAATCCAGAAGCGCTCAGGGCAAAGACTTTGCCAGAGCTGGCTGCACAGTTGCGCCTGCCCCCGGAGAACCCGTTCGTGCCGGAAGATCTGGCGATGGTACCAGGAAAAACCATGGACCAGCCGACAAGTCTTGGCGAACTTGAAGGGATGGATGTCTGGTTTGCCCGGGACACCAGGTTTGATACCCCGAAAGCCAACGTGTTTGTGGGTCTCCGAACGCCAGCCGCCCGCGCTTCGGCCCGCAGCTACGTGCTCACCCAGCTCCTGGTCGACGCCATCAATACCAACCTGAATGCCTGGGCGTACTCCGCCAGCCTGGCGGGTCTGGATTACAGCGTTTATCCCCACCTGCGCGGTATCACGGTCCGTGTTGGCGGTTATAACGACAAACTCCATACTCTGATGAACCGAATACTGCTTCAGGTGGCCACACCGGAACTGACCGAACAACGTTTTGAAATTGCCCGGCAACAGCTGATTGACGGCCTGGAGAACAAGGCCAAGGATCGCCCGGTGGAACAGACCTCGGAGTTCGTACAGACGTCCTTGATCGAAGGCGCCTGGCCTACCGACGACAAGCTGAAGGCCGCCCGGGAAGTTACCTTCGATGAACTGCAGTCCTTCTCTGAAGCCCTGCTCTCACAAGTTGACCCGGTTATGCTGGCCCATGGAAATCTCACCGAAGCCTCGGCCCTGAACCTGGCACGGCAGATCGACGCGATTTTGCTGGGCAACAGTGAATTGACCGAGGTAGAGCGCAGCCAGGTACGTCAGTTGCCAGACAATGAAACGAAGGTTTCCATTGAAGTAGACCACCCAGACACCGGCTATACACTCTACATGCAGGGCGACAACACCAGCTTTGAAGAACGGGCCCGATTCCGTCTGCTGGCCCAGATCATAAGCAGCCCTTTCTATGAAGAGATCCGTACCAACCGCCAACTGGGCTACATCGTCTACGCGACGGCTTTCGAAATGCTGGAAACGCCCGCCCTCGGTTTTGTTGTGCAGTCGCCATCTGCCACTCGGGCGGAGATCGATCGAGCAGTTCAGGAATTCTCGAACAGCTTTGAGCAAACCCTGACAGCGTTGACACCGGAGCGCCTGGATAGGGAAAAGCAGGCTGTGATCAGCAAGCTGCTTGAGCGTGACCGGCAACTAGGCGAGATTTCCAGCCGCTACTGGCGTGAGATTGATCGTGGTATGGACAGCTTCGATTCGCGGCAGCAACTGGCCAACGCGGTAGAACAGGTCAGCCAACAGGCACTGCTTGAGACGTTCCGAAAGACGGTTCTTGAGCGGGCCCAGAGCCTTCAGGTTGTTACCGGTGGTGATGGTCTGGAAGCAAGCCGGGCCCTCGGCAGGCTCACCGAGCTGCCGCCGGTGCCGGCCAGCTGAAAGCGTTAGCAGGTCCGTAGAAAGCGGGCCCAGTCCTCGGGCTCGTCAACATCCCAGCGGGGCTCGAGCAGACAGTAGCTGAGCCCCGATTCTTTCAGACGATCACAGGTCTGGGTCAGAACCTCCGGCGAGCCCCAGGCGATGTCGTCCAGCATCCCCTCAGCCACTCTCGAAGCGCCAATCAGGACATAGCCGCCATCGTCAGACGGGCCGAGCACGACGTCATAATCCGCCAGACATGAGACCGCCTTACGGGCGTAATCCGGGTCCACCGACGGGCAGTCACTGCCAACAATGAGGGCCCTGTCGTAATCCCGAAGAGACTGACTGAGGGCGCGGTACATCCGTTCCCCGAGCGTCCTGCCCTGCTGGACGCCCTGATGCAGACCTGCACCTTCAAGCTCTTCAACAATCGATTCGGCCTCCCCGGGTCGGTCATCCACCGGTCGGTCCCACCAGAACTCCACCGGGTAGCCCGTCGCACACAGGTTATCCAGCACCGCCAGAGTAAGTCGAATATGGGCATGAAGTGCACCTACCGGGCCTAGCTCGGGCATTAGCCGGGTCTTGACCCGCCCGGCCTCGGGCCATTTTGCAAACTGCAGGAAGACCGCCGAGGGAGAATTACTTTGAGGCATTGCGCACATCCGATCGGTAGATTTGGGCCAGAGACTCCGGCGATTCACCACGCCAGTACCGCCAGCGCAGCTGCCACATCAGAAAAATCGTTCGCCAGGCACCGTGGGTCTGCCAGCGGCGGCTATCGGTAACAACTGGATCTTTTATACAGAAAGGACGGGACACCAGGCAAAGGCGCCGTGAAAATTCCACATCTTCCATCAGCGGGATGGGCTGAAAGCCACCCAGGGCATCGAAGGCATCCCGACGCACGAACATGGCCTGGTCGCCGGTACAGATGCCGGTCAGGCGGGAGCGCTGATTCATAAACCAGGCAATGACCCGGAACAGCGGCCGCTCACCACTCAGCCGCACATCGAACCGCCCCCAGGCGCAGCGGGAATGAACGAAACTTGCGAGGTACTCGAGGGAATTTGCCGGCAGGCGCGTATCGGCATGGAGGAAGAGCAGAAGATCGCCTTTTGATGCCGCTGCGCCGGCGTTCATCTGAAGCGCCCGTCCCTTCTCTGACACGACAACCCTGTCGCAAAGCGGCCGGGCCAGCTCAACGGTTCGATCGGTGCTGCCGCCATCAACGACAACCACCTCATGCCCCCGGGTACGAATCGGTTGCAAAGCGCGCAGGGTATCGGTAACGCCCGCCGCCTCCATCCACACAGGAACAATCACGCTTAACGAGAAAGGGTCTGGCAAAACAAACTCCGTGACAATCACCGAAACCGGGCCGCACCTTGAGCCTCAGGGCTTAGCCCGCTATCATACCGCCCTTCTCGCGATAATGCCCCCGTAGCTCATCTGGATAGAGCGTCCCCCTCCTAAGGGGAAGGTAGCAGGTTCGAGTCCTGCCGGGGGTACCAAGAATTTGCGGGAAACCCTTTCTTTTCAAGGTCTTGAACGATATTCCATAGGCTCACTGTGATACAAAGTGGCAACACGGTGTGATACATCTGCCGTTGCTTGCCGGTTCCCATTGTAGGAGCGGTATTCAGTGATAGTGAAGTTGGGTTATGCCTTGTCCATTAAAACCAGATACCTCCAGAAGCGTGGCAAAATCTACCAATTTGTCATGCGTGTCCCCACCGAACTGGTTCCACACTACGGCAGGCAGAGCATTCGCAAGTCGTTGAAGACAGAGGACCAGATGGAAGCCTTTCGCATAGCTGAACGTTTCGCTCAGACCTACAAAGCTGAGTTTGCGGCGCTCAGCCTGAACAGGAGCCTTACCCCCAGAGAGACCATGGACGCTGCCTCGCGTCTCGCTGAGCGTTACCAGACTCTTGATTCCTTCGTTGAGGCTGTGGCTGAGCCCAAGAGGCAGGCATACGCTGGCCAGTGTTGGGAAACCTATGAGCATTCACCTGTCGAAGAATTCCTAACCCCAGTTGAGCAGGAAACCTTGAGGCGGCTACAGAATCCACAGGAGCTGCGGTTATCAGGGGTCTTCACGTATTACGAGCAACATCATAAGAAGGGCAAAGACCCCCAGTTCATCGAGCGGTGCCATCGGTACTGGAACCAATTTGTAGCGGTCGTTGGTGATATTCCCTTTGCTGACCTCAAGCGCTCCCACGTCAGGTCTTACATTGATCACAGGCTCACCGATGGCATGTCAACAGGAACCGTCAGACGTGAACTGAATCAGCTTAGGGCCATAGTTCAGATGTGCATTACGGAGACAGAGGCGAACAGGTCTAACCCCTTCAGCTCTGTAAGCATCCAGAATGAAGGAAAAGACGCCAAGGACAAGAAGGTGCCAACCGACCTGGAACTTCAGGAGATCGCCAACAGTTTCCTGGGTGACCCATCCTCAACTGCCCTAATCATCCTCATGCAACTTGAAACAGGAACACGGGTGGGCGAAATCTCAGGTCTCAAGCTGGAAGACGTTGTGCTCGAACATGAGACACCCCACATTGACCTCAAGGACAACGAGTGGCGGACACTCAAGAACGACTCTTCAGAACGTACTGTCCCACTGGTAGGCGTTGCTCTCCATGCAGCCAGAAAAGCGATAGAGTCCCACTCAGGTAAGCATGAAGCTCTATTCCCAAACTATGCCAAGCCACGTGGCAATGACTCAGCATCGGCTGCCGTGAACAAACGCTTGAAGCGATGGGGCCTTACTTCCCACTCTTTCCGACACGCCATGACAGACAGACTCAAGAACGCAGATGTGACCCAAGACGTGAGGGACGAAATCAAGGGTCACGGGTCTGGCAAGATGGACGCCTATTACGGCAAGGGACGGGCACTCAAAAAGAAGCAAGAGAGCCTGCTGAAGGTCGCTATATCAGTCGACGGCCTTCAATCAATAGGTTGAAACCTGAGTCAGAAAAAAAAGCCCCACCTACGGAGTTAACCGCAAGTGGGGCTGAAGTATGGCAAGTAATGGGGCGCTTGGTGTGGGACCAAGATAATAGTCGACTAGCTCTACTCCTACCGGAGAGTAGGCAGCCTTCATCGGCTCTGGCCCAAGACCCTGTGTAAGGAATCCAGGTCATTCTCATCGCTGCCTCAGGGTCAAACCCAGAGTTACTAAGGATGGTCATGGAACTGGTACTGGTGATGACCTCAGTGGTTCTACCCAGCCAAAGGTGAAGGCTCGCGGCCACATCTCCCGGCTGACTTGGAGAAGAGCACAGGCCTGAACCGGTAGTTAAACTCCAAGTTTTAACCAGGGGGTTTAACCACGAGTTATGACCAATAGTCATTGGAACTAGAAGGGACAGAACCAGTAGTAGTGGAACCAATAGTTAAAACTTTAAGTTGCCCCCCCTACCCCCCCAAGAACCAATGCTCCCCCCAGTAGCAATGGTCATTCAGATGAACTGAATATGGGTCTTCAGCATGACTGTCGGTCAAACTTCAGGTGTCTCTATCCTTTGGTCCGACTTTATTCACCCCCTGTGACAGAAGGAGGTCAGACAACGCTATCGCAAATGACCCATAGTTATGGTCTCTGGGTCTATCCATAGGTCCGACTTTATTCTGAGCGATGGGAGACAAGGGCCACAGAGATGATATTGGTCACGATTTACTGTAGATATTTTGATCAACTCAGATCGGACCACAACACCTGGGGTCATGGAGCCTATCCCTGCAGCACCCCCAACCTCAGCAGAAGCAATTCAGCTTTACTGTCGTCGTTGATACTGCAGGAGATAGCCTGATAGTTCAGGGTGTGAGGGCTAAGATTGTCTTCATAATTCCGAGGTCGAAGTACTTATACCCTGCTGATTTAAAAGGCCTAGGAAAGACCCCAAAGGCTTAGAGCTACTGTCGTATTACCCCGACAAGATGATGCCATTACAGGTCACCTCAGGCGGCCTCAGCGTCAAGAAATTCCCTCTCGCAGATATACCCTTCAACCAACGCTCGGTTTGCAAGAGCATCGGCTTCCTCGTTGCCCTGATGGCCGTTGTGCCCCTTGACCCACTCCCAAGAGATTGTGTGCCCCTGGTTCAGGACATCCAGTTCCCGCCAGAGGTCTGGGTTCTCGACGGGCTTACCGTTTGACCTTCGCCAACCGTCGGCCTTCCAGCCCTTCAGCCATTTGACCATGCCGTTCACGAGCAACTGGCTGTCTGTTACGACTCGTATGGGCCTGCCTGCATGTTTGCTCAAAGTCTGCAACGCCTTGATGGCGGCTGTGAGTTCCATTTTTTGGTTTGTGGTGTGGGGCACTCGATCAGCCAGGAACAGTCGTTGACGCTCGTCCTCGATGATGACCGCCCATGAACCAGGCCCTGGATTGCCCTTACAGGCTCCGTCAGTGTGGATGGTGATAGTGGATGTGTTAGTTGTCATAGTGATGACCTCCTGAGTTTCTGTCGATTTCGGGAGAAGCCGATATGGCTCCTCATCCGTAGGTCCGACAAAAAGACTGGGCAGGAGGTCAGGTAGGTAGTAGTACGTATCAAGCCAGAGCTGTGTAAAGGGTCTGACGGCTGACGCGAAACTCCAGTGCCAGAGCCTTCTTCTGCTCTCCGGCTGCAACCCTGGCGCGAATCTCAGCGACCTGCTCCGAGGTCAACTTGGGCTTCGCTCCGATTTGCTTACCCTTCTTCCTCGCAGCAGCAATCCCTTCCCGTTGACGCTCATTGATCATTGCCCGTTCAAACTCTGCGAAGGCCCCCATCATCTGAAGCTGCAGCCGTTGAAACGGATTCTCTTCACCAGTGAACACCAGCTTCTCCTTGTGAAACTCAATGGTCACACCGCGCTCTGTGACCTCTTCAACAAGTTCCAGCAGGTCAACCATGTTTCTGGCGAGCCTGTCGATGCTGTGGACGTGCAGGTGGTCACCGCTTCGTATGTGCTTCAGACATGCTTGAAGCTCAGGCCTGTTCCTGTCCTTACCGCTGACCCTATCGGTGAAGGTCATATCAAACTCGATACCAGCGTCTGCAAGCTGGCGGTCGGTATTCTGGTCAACAGAGCTGACCCGGATGTAGGCAACATGATGTCCGTTCAAGTGGGAATCCTCAGTGAGACGTAGTGTCCAGAAAACTCTAAGGCCCACCGTTACATCATGTCAACAAATTTATGACTGAGGTTGTTGGACACGAAGAAACAAGGGGTGAAGACATGGTCGGGAGTGTGTCAGGAATGCTTACCCAACTGGACATGCAGGGCGGCTCGATCTCAACAGTTCACTAAATGTCGTGCGATCCCCACTTCTGTGGGTAAGTTCAATTTCTACACTAACAACAGTGGGATACTACACAACCAACACACCCACCTAACATAATTTAATGAACCTTAACCACTCACCCACTGTCCATTTACAGGCGGTTACATTAAGGTTTGTACATCAGCGGCACATAAGGACTTGAGCAGAAAATACAGTAGGAAACAAATGCTGAAGGGTTAGGTAATGGACACGCCTGACCCGAGGTCTCCCCCGGGCAGGCCTGCGACTGAAGTTTGGCCGACGCCAGTCGCAATGTGTCCATTGAAGCATGGCAACAGGTACTTTAGAGGAGAACCCATATGCCACTACTCCACCGTCAAACTCGACATCTCGAGCGACGACAACCTGATATTACCCCTCCTAGAGACGGAATATCAATCTGGGTGAGTGGGCGAACGCTCAGAACCCTGATGCTGTACTTGGTGCTGATCTTGCCGATCACTCCAGGCGGGCCAAATGCTGAGCAACCGGAAATAAAACAAGTTGCAGAGTACGAAGCCCACGTGATGTTGCTATAAGGGATGCCCCCTTTGCCTCCCCTGCCCCTAAATAAGAGGGGGTATGGGGGGGAATTCAAGCTTCGAGTTTATCTACTTACCCACTCAAATTTTTTCTATGAAAACCTTTCGGTAATGTCAGTGCGAATGCGGCGCAACATCATCAGCTTGGTCTTCATGGTGCCTATGGGTGCGACCTTCAGAAACACTCCTAATCGTCATCAGTCTGAAATATCTCCCGAATACCAAATTTGTAAAACTCAGGATGAAGCTCCACGACATAAACCTTGATTTGAGAGCCCTTTGACGATGCGGCAGCACACAGAAAAGTCTTCGACCACTCCGGCATTGGCGAGGCAACATAGATGGCACGAATGCAAGACGGATCGAAGAACATTTTTCCATGAACATCCCCCAGCACTCGGACTTCGTTTTCATATGCCCAACTATTCTGCTTGGTTGCGAACGCTTTGAGAATCTCAATGGACGACGCGGTATGTTCGTCGCTGAGGTAGCTCTCCATAAGCTGCTTTACAGAAACTATAGGAAGTCGTTGATCATCCGCGTAATGTATCTGTGATGTTGCTATCCTGCCTTTGTTCTTTTCTTTCAGGGATTCCAGGAGCTTTGCGTAGTCGAACTCGATGCAAAAACCCTTGAAGCCCCCTGCGTAATGCGCCCACATTTGCATGTTGTTCAATGGAGAGGGCAACTTCTCATCGTCTCCACGCGATACCGACAGAGAGTACACAGCGATCTCTTCTCTCTGAGCCTCGTGAAAATCCCGAAGGTACTCTATTGCCTGACCATCCACATAGTCAGCAAATTCATTCTCTCCATTCTTCAGATGTTCCATGTAAAGGTCATGTACAACCTTCTCCGGGTTTCTTTCTTTCGACTCAGTGGCGTATACCTTTTTGAGAAACTTGACCCTCAGATCATTGGTTACGCCTTCAGAAGAAAAGTGTGCAAAGCCCTCGTAGGGGTCGTTCAATGCTCCCAATGGCGAGAACCAAAGGTAGTTGTTGAAAAAAGCATCGAGGTCTCTGACGTTTCCCTCCCTGAACTTGAACACCTTGATTAAATCAGGCACCCGTCCTCCACTATCTCTGAACTCCAGATAAACGATGATTGAGCACGCGCCCAATGTTCCCAATCTCACGCTCGTACATTCCCGCCAAGTGTACACTCTGTGTAACAAGCTGTGTTACTCTTGCGTCAGAGCCGCAGTTTGAGCCATAGAATTCAATTGTTTATGGACCTCTCCGAAGGTAACCAATCCTGCCGGGGGTACCATCCCCAGCTTCAACTACCCTCCGCCTCTCATGTTCACCCAGATTAAAGCACGCTAAACTGCACTCCCTCCTGAGATCTGGACTCCTGAATGGCACGCTTCACTGAAATCGGCACCGCAACGATCCCCGGCAAGGGAACCCAGTTACGCCTGTTACAACGCAATGATGAATTTTCCATCAAGATCGCCGGCACCACCGGAGAATTGATGAACAGCCGGATCCACGGCTCGGAGGATGCTCTTGCCACGCTGGCATGCGAACGAATTGCCGATCAGCCCGCCCCCCGAGTACTTATCGGCGGGCTGGGCATGGGCTTCACATTGGCGGCAGCGTTGGCCGCTCTTGGAGACGATGCGCAGGTCACAGTGGCCGAACTGGTTCCCGAGGTGGAAGCCTGGAATCGGGGCCCTCTGGGCTCTGCCGCAGGCAACCCTTTGCAAGATCCACGAGCCCGGGTACATATTGGGGATGTGGCCGAATTGCTCAGAAACGGGAACGGTGAGTGGGATGCCATTCTGCTGGATGTGGATAACGGCCCCGAAGGCCTGACCCGCAAAGAAAACAACTGGATCTACAGCCCGGACGGCATTGCGGCAGCCCAGAAGTCCCTCCGCCCCGACGGCATTCTCGCCTATTGGTCAGCCGGTCCTGAGCACGCGTTTACCGAGAGGCTTAGACGCGCGGGCTTTTCCGTTGAGCCAATCACCGTAAGGGCCCTGCGCCCCGGCAAAGGCGCCCGTCATGTCATCTGGCTGGCCTGGTGATTCCTGATAACGGCTGCACGGACCTGCCCTAGCTCAAATTGAGTTTGGCATCTTTGTTATATACTTATTCCAAACCCAAAAGAGCCCGGGAGGCGCCCAATGTCCAAGCCGATCATGACAACTGCCCTTTTATGCTCCGTCCTTTCCATGCCACTGCTGGCTCAACCACAGACGGAAGACCCGGAGGCACTGGTGACCGAAGCACGGTCACTGGTGAAAGCCTATGGTGGCTCCCTGAAGCAGGCGCTTCAGGCGGCAATCAAGGAAGGTGGCCTTACCAACGGTATTGGCGTTTGCAAAACCGTGGCGCCGGAAATTGCCGAGAGTAACAGCAAGGGCGCGTGGACCATCACCCGAACCAGTCTCAAAGTCCGAAACCCGGAAAACACCCCCACCGACTGGCAGGAGATCCAGCTGCGGGCCATGGACAAACAACCGGTCAAGAACGGAAAACCAGTAGAGGTCTGGCAGGTCTCGGAAGCGTCCGGACAGCCGGCGTTCCAATATATGAGCGCCATCCCGACACAGAAGCTTTGCCTTGGCTGTCACGGTAAGTCCATTGCCCCGGAGGTGAAGGCAAAACTGGCTGAACTCTATCCTGAAGACAAGGCGACCGGCTTCTCCGAGGGCGATTTGCGGGGCGCGTTCGTTGTTACGCGGGAAGTTCCAGTAAACTGACGGCTCTAGCCATTTCTTCAGCGATTGAGAACAGGTATGTCACTGAACTACAGAATCATTCCGGTCACGCCTTTCCAGCAGAACTGCTCACTGATCTGGTGCGAAAAGACGCGCCGGGCAGCCGTAGTCGATCCGGGCGGGGATCTGGAGAAGATTCGCGCCGCTGTGGATGAGGAAGGTGTGACGGTCGAAAAAATTCTGCTTACCCATGCCCACATTGACCATGCCGGCGGAACTGCGGAGCTTTCCAAAGAGCTGGGTATTCCCATTGAGGGGCCGCAGAAGGAAGACAATTTCTGGATCATCGGCCTGCCCCAGCAAGCCCAGATGTTCGGGTTTCCTGCGCCGGAAGTCTTCACCCCGGATCGCTGGCTGGAAGATGGGCAGCAGGTCACTGTGGGCAACCAGACCCTGAAGGTCCTTCACTGCCCCGGCCACACACCTGGCCATGTAATTTTCTATCACAAGGAATCAGGCCTAGCGCTGGTGGGTGACGTGCTTTTCCACGGTTCGATTGGGCGCACGGATTTTCCAAAGGGCGACCACGCGACATTAATTCACTCCATCCGCGAAAAGCTGTTCCCGCTGGGAGACGAAGTTGCCTTCATTCCGGGACACGGACCGATGTCCACCTTTGGCCAGGAACGTGCCACTAATCCTTTTGTGTCCGACCACCGGGGTTGAGCCGGAACTGTTCAATGGTCTTTCTCAGGGACTCTGCCATGGCCAGCAAGTCTCCTGCGATTCGGGCTGTTTCCTTGGCATCCCCGGATGTCTGCTCCGCTGAACGACTGATTTCAATCACGTTGTGATTGATGGATTCGGAGACATCGCTCTGCTCGTTGGCGGCACTCTCCATTTCCTGATTGAGATCGGTAATCTCGCGCACGGCGGCGGCTATGGCCTGCAATTCCGACTCCACGGTCAGAATCGCTGAAACCTGCTGTTCTGCCATCTCCGACGCGTGGCGCATGGTGGCCACACAATCGACAACCTCGCTTTTCAATCCATTGATGGTTTTGCGGATTTCTTCTGTGGAATCCTGGGTTCGCGAGGCAAGTGCCCGTACCTCATCTGCCACCACCGAAAAACCGCGGCCCTGCTCTCCGGCCCGCGCCGCCTCAATGGCGGCATTGAGGGCCAACAGGTTGGTCTGGTCGGCAATATTGGAGATGACCTCCAGCATGTCAGACATCTGGCCGGTGCGTTGATCCAGTTGTTCAATGCGCTGTGCGCCACTCTGAACTTCGCTGTTCAATGCCTCGATGCCTTCAACCGCATTGCGGGCAAGGCTTTCCCCTTTGCTGGCAGATTCCGCCGTATCTGCGGATTTGCGAGTGGTGTGAATGGCGTTTTCCCGGACCTGAACTGCAGAAGCAGCCATCTCGGTGGTGGCGCTGGCCACCTGATCGGTATTGTCACGCTGGGCAAGCACTTCCCGCTCTGTGGTGTCAGCTTTGCCTGCAATGCTTCTGGCCGCCTGCTCAACCTGTTCGGCATTGTCCATAACAGTATTCATACTGTCGCGGATCTTCGCCATCATCCGGTTGAATGCCCGGGAGACGGAACCGATTTCGTCGTTGCGGGTGACCTCAAGCTCAATGGTCAGGTCAGAATTGCTGGAAATCTCGTCCATACGGTCGTGGAGTCGTCGTAGGCGAGAAAACACCAGGCGGGTCAAAGCGGCCGCAGTCAGAAAAAACACCGCAGCAAAGATAGCCACCTGAATGCCGCCACTGGTCAGCAACTGTTGCTGCAAACGGGCATCACTTTCCGCAAGCGAATAATCCACCCGTATGGCACCAAGAACATCGCCCTCACTGGCCTGGTGGCAGCCAAGACAATTCACGCCCTGGTAGTTTTCCATGGCGATCACTGGCTCAATCAGGGTGTAGACTCGACCTTCCTCATTACTGGAGTAGGATTCCACCCGCTCACCCGCCAGCGCTTTCTCATCCAGCGGCTCTCTTTTCTGCTCCGATGCATTGCCGGCCCCGAAGGTGCGGTTCAGATGGTCACTGCGAATCACCCGGACATCCAGCACATCCTCAGAGGCCATCACCTTTTGCCGGAGCACATCCCGGTTGCCGATGGTGCCGGTGACCATCATGGTGTTCAGCCCATCGAAATAGGATTTAGCCAGCCCGTCCACGTATTTGTGGCTGAACTCTTCGAGATGATCACGCTGCGAGTCTGCGCTGTAGAGCACAGTAAACACGAGCACCAGGGAGAAGGCAGCCGCCAGGGCAGCAAGCAACAGGAAGCGGATGGAGTAGTGTTTTTTCATGGTAACCCGACGCAGAAGGCCGCTCTTCTGGCGGCTTGAAGATTGTTTTGACAATTCATAATGACGGCTAAGTGTCGCCAAACTTTATAGATTTGCGTCAATTATTTCCTGACTTAGATCAGATCCGGGAAAGGTCTCTCACGCCCAAAGAAAGGAAAGGGAGCTGTATGATAAAGACTCGTTGAAGTTGGCCTGAAAGCTGCAACGCAAGGTGGTAAGTATCCGCTATTCCAATCGCAGATTGTTCGGAAGCCACACCGGTTGGCCGAAGGAGGAAAACTATCCATGTCCCTACTGACCTCTCTGATCCGGGCGAGCACCCAGTTCCAGCAGGCCATGGAAAAGCGCCAGACCCCGCCTGCAGGGCCGGACGGCGCTCCTGGCAAAATCCAGACGAACACTGTAGAGACCGAGGCGACACCTGGCGATGACCGCTTCACCCCTTCGGAAAACAGCCAGTCTGACATCGCCCGCCTGAAAGCTCGCCGACTGGCCATGACAGACTACAAGCAGACTGTGAGGCAGGATCTTGCCTTCGTTCGGGAAACACTGCGGCACAAACTTGCCGAATACAACCTGCACCCGGCAACCGCATTGAACGTCAGCAAAAATGAAAACGGCAGCGTTGCGGTCGAAGGGAAAATCTCGGACAACACACGTGCGCAGATTGAGAAAGACCTGAACGTGAACAAGAACTTCAAGGAAGCCTTCAATCGCCTGAGCGTTAACGAGCCAACGCTGCACTTTATGGATAATGCGCTCAAGCTGAACCAGGCCTACGGGGTGAACAACCCCCTACTGGACACTCTGATCAGCGAAAACCAGCAATTCAATGGTCTGCAGGACCTGGTACACCGTTACGACACCATGCGGCGCTCGGTCAATGCCGAGCAAATGGAAGCAGCGGGGAATAGCCGGGCGTACGCTTTCAACCTGAACGCCCGTGCCTGACAGCAGGAGAAATAACGGCGATCAAACATCGAATGGCGCCGGATCTCCCTTACCAACCCGGGTAACCACCGGCGCATCCCCGGTAAAGTCCACCACCGTGGTCGCCTCCATGCCGCAGAATCCTCCATCAATAATCAAATCCAACTCATGTTCCAGAGTATCCCGAATTTCGTAGGGATCAGTCATGGGATCCGTCTCGCCCGGCAGAATCAGGGTACTGCTCATGATTGGCTCACCAAGTTCACCCAACAGTTCCTGCACAATCGCGTTATCCGGCACGCGAACGCCCACTGAACGCCGCTTCGGATGAAGCAGTCGCCGGGGCACTTCACTGGTGGCATCCAGAATGAAGGTGTAGGGGCCGGGAGTGAAATTCTTCAGCAACCGGTACTGGGTATTGTCCACCTTCGCATAGACCCCGATGTCCGAAAGGTCCCGGCACACCAGCGTAAAATTATGCTTGTCATCCAGCCTGCGAATCCGCTTGATCCGATCCGCCGCCTGCTTGTCACCCAGGTGACAACCAATGGCATAGGCGGAATCCGTGGGGTAAACAATCACCCCACCACGGCGAAGAATGTCTACCGCCTGATTGATCAGACGCTTCTGCGGCGTCTCCGGATGAATCTGGAAAAACTGACTCATTAATCCTCTCCCTGAGCGGTCCGCGCCGCCATCGCCGGATCCTTCTTGGACCCGCCCATACAATTCGGAGACTCCGGCGCCGCCTGACCGGTCGCCTCCCACTCTTCCGGTGAGTATAGATGCAACGCCAGCGCATGAACCGGACCCGCCAGCTCCTCGGCAAGCACTTTGTAAATCGCCTGATGCCGCCGCACCCTCATCTGCCCCTCAAACTCCGGCGACACCAGAGTCACCTTGAAATGGGTTTCAGAGTTCGGCGGCACACTGTGCTTGTGGCTCTCGTTCTCCACCTGAAGAACACGCGCATCGAAGGCGTCGTTCAATTTGGTTTCAATTGCATTCTGGATTTTCATGTTTCAATACTCCTGCCTCCGCGTTTGAACTGGAGAGGCGAATAGCACGTTGTCAGAAGCGGGTGTGGCGATGGCTTTCCCAAAAGTGTGCGTTGCCAGGGATGGCAACGCCAAGCCCCCATGGAAGGGTTCACGGCGTCTTTTGGGAAAGCCATCGCCACAGACGCCTCCTCCACACCGACCAGTCTACTACACATACCAGGCACCACCCGAACCTTGACAGCATAAAGCCAAAGCGCCACATTCCCCTCCCGATTCCAAAACACCCAAACCCCATGCACCTGTACATCGCCGAAAAACCAAGCCTCGGCCGCGCCATCGCCGCCGCCCTCCCCGGCCCTCACCAGAAAGGCCAGGGCTGGATACGCTGTGGCAATGGCGAAAATGCTGCCACCGTAAGCTGGTGCATCGGCCACCTTCTCGAACCGGCAGAGCCCGCACGTTATAACCCGGCGTGGAAAAAATGGCGCCAGGAAGACCTGCCCATGTTTCCCGATAAATGGGAAGTCATGCCCAAGGACAGCGTGCGGCAGCAGCTCAAGGTGCTGGAATCCCTGATCCGCCAGGCCCAGACCATTATTCATGCCGGCGACCCGGACCGCGAAGGCCAGTTGCTGGTAGACGAGGTTATCCGCTATTTCGGCGCCAGCGCCCCGGTGCAGCGTATTCTGATCAACGATCTGACACCGGCGGCCGTGGCTCGGGCGATCCAGAGCCCCAAAGACAACCGGGAATTCCGGCGGCTTTCCCATTCAGCACTGGCCCGGCAACGGGCGGACTGGCTGTATGGCATCAACCTGACCCGCTTCTATACGCTCAGCTACCAGCAGCAAGGGGAGCAAGGCGTCTATTCGGTTGGCCGGGTCCAAACGCCGGTACTCGGCCTTGTGGTTGAGCGTGACAACACCATTGAACACTTCCAGCCCAAGCCCTATTACCGGATTGAAGCCCGATTCAAGGCTCAGGAGGAGGAAGCCGACCAGCGAACCTTCACCGCCCGCTGGCTGCCCAACGAGCAATTCCAGGATTATCTGGATGAAGAAAATCGCCTGCTGAATCGGGAAATCGCTGAACAGATTGCCGACAGCGTCCGGAGCCGACCCGGGACTATCACGGAATCCCGTTTTCGGGATCGGTCGGAAGCTCCACCGTTGCCGTTTTCTCTCTCGGCCCTGCAGATCGAGGCTGGCAGGCTTTTCCGGATGGGCGCTAAAGAGGTATTGGATACCGCCCAGAACCTGTACGAGCGCCACCAGCTTATTACCTACCCGCGATCCGACTGCCGATACTTACCGGAGGGCCATTACCCTCAGCGGGAGCAGGTGATAAAGGCCATTGCCCGGGTTGCACCAGAGCTTGGAGAAGCTTGTAATGGCGCAGATCTGGACCGCAGGACTGCCGCGTGGAACGACAAACAGGTCGACGCTCACCATGCCATTATCCCAACCAGCCGCCCAACACCCAACGGCAAACTCAGCGCAGCGGAACAAAAGATCTACGGCCTGATAAGCCGCTACTACCTGATGCAGTTCGCGCCAGATGCCGTTCACCGGGAAGGCAAACTGACGGTACGAGTGTCAGAGCACCAGTTCCGCGCCACAGAAACTGCCATCCTGGTGCCTGGTTGGAAAACGCTGGAACTTAAACTCCGGGAAGGACGCAACGAACCGGACAAGACACCCCTGCCGAGATTGGAAAAAGGCGAACCGGTATTCTGCGAGGATAGCAACCTTACCGAGCGGAAAACCCAGCCGCCCCAGCATTTCACCGATGCAACCCTGCTCTCGGCGATGACCAACATCGCCCGATTTGTAACCGATACAGAACTCAGAAAAACCCTGCGGGAAACCGATGGCCTGGGCACCGAGGCGACCCGCGCGGCCATCATCGACACCCTGTTCAAACGGGATTATCTGTACCGCGACAGCCGACACATCCGCGCCACCGACAAAGCCAAGGCATTGATCGGCGCTCTGCCCGAATCGGTCAGCAAACCGGATCGAACGGCTGTATGGGAAGCAAACCTGGAGAGCATCCGCCGCGGAGAAGGTGACCCGAGACAGTTCCTGGAAACCCTGAAAGAGGAAATTCGCGGCTTTCTCAACAGGCCACAGGGCCGGCCGGCCCAGGACACCGAACAGACCGGTAGAGCTTCACCAGAGTCCCAGCCCCACTGCCCCAAATGTCGTGCCCCGATGCTGGAGCGAGACGGCAAGTTCGGCCGATTCTATGCCTGCACCCGCTACCCGGATTGCCGGGGCACCCGACCACTGGAAGAGGCCAGCCCCCAGGACGGGACCAGCCAGAAGCCGATTCCCTGCCCCCACTGTTTCTCGCCCCTGGTGCGGCGAAAAGGTAAAAAAGGCTGGTTCTGGGGCTGCAGTAATTTCCCCGGCTGCCGACAAACACTGGACGACGACAACGGAAAGCCTGCCGTCCGTTTACGCAAGTCTACATAACGATACTGAACCCAGATCCACATTTTGTGATAATTGTTTGATATAGCAGAGTAGTCCGTCAAAAGCTCTGCTCCATGACAGGCAAGAGAGCAACACTCCGGGAGAGGCTAAATGCGTATTGCTTTGCTTGAAGATGAAACCGAACAGGCACAGCACATCCAGTCGATTCTGTCTGAGCGCGGGCATCACTGCGACAGCTTCCCTACCGGCCAAAATTTCCTGAGCGCGGTTCTGCATCGCAGCTACGACCTGCTGATTCTGGACTGGCAGATTCCGGACATGACCGGCATTGACGTTCTTCAGAGCGTTCGCGCCCAGCTGAACTGGCCGATTCCAGTGGTGTTTCTCACCCAACGGGACAGCGAGGCAGACATTGTTCGGGCCTTGGATGCCGGCGCCGACGACTACCTGGCCAAGCCGGCCCGTGCGGCAGAATTGGTCGCGCGCATCAATGCCCTGGCAAGACGCTCCAATCCTGACAGCGAGAAGGAAGTGCTTCGCTACGGTCCGTTCGAAATCAACACGCAGCAACGGGTTATTGCACTTCATGGTGAAGAACTGACCCTGACCGACAAGGATTTTGACCTGACCTTGTTCCTGTTCCAGAACCAGGGGCGACTACTGACTCGTGAAATGCTGCTTGAGCGCGTCTGGGGGCTGGCCAGGGACATTAACACCCGCACTGTGGATACGCACATGAGCCGCCTTCGCCGTCGTCTGGGTCTCAATCCTGAAAACGGCTTCCGAATCAAGACGATTTACCAGCGGGGCTACCGCCTGGAAGCCATGAAGGCGCAGGATCAGACGTTTGAAGACCAGCAACCCGCCAGGGCAGCCAATGACTGAAAGCCCCGCTCCGTGCTTGCCTCTCCTGCTGCTGATACTCGCGCTACTTCTTTGCGCAGCACCCACGGCTGCGGAGCTATCGGTGACGCGTGGATCTGCCGGACATTCCGACGTATCTTCCGCCAACACAGTGCCGGAGTGGATCTACACGTTACGGCCTGGCGAGAGTTTTTCGGAAGTGGCCAGCGATCTGCTCGCGCCGAACTTTCCCGCAAGTCGGCTGCTTCAGTACAACAAGATTGGCAATGGTGCCACGCTTGGTGCCGGCGACAGCGTTCGCATTCCACTTGCCTGGCTGAAACGCCAACCACAACCGGCGCAGGCGACCTCGGTCACCGGAACCGTCCAACTGATTTCCGGAAACACGGGCCGGAAAACGCCCCTCAGTGAAGATGCCCTGATCCGCGTCGGTGATGAAATTTTATCGGCGTCCGGAACCGCCACTATTGAACTGGCGGACGGCTCGGAAGTTCGGATTTCTCCGAATTCACGGCTTATCTTCAACCGCCTCACCCAATATGGTAAAGCCGGCATGGTGGATACCCGGCTCCGACTCGACAGGGGCGAGATCCACACTCGTGTGAAACCAGTGATGGAAGGCGGCGCCCGATTCGAGATTGAAACGCCCTCGGCAGTCGCCGCCGTGCGTGGAACCGCATTTGCACTCCAGACATCCGCGGACGGCACTCGCCTTCAGGTAACCGAGGGAGACGTAGATTTCGGTGCACCCGGCAAGACCCGCCGAATTCCTGCCGGTTTCGGTGCCAGCCTGTCAACCACTGGCAATGACGGCCTGAGCATACGCCGCCTGCCCCCGGCGCCGGCGCTCAACCCTCTTCCCCCGAGACTGACCCAACTGCCGGCCACCATGACCTGGCAGGAAAGCCGTGCCCCCATGCATCGGGTGGATATTTTCGAAAGCGACACCGGTCGCTGGGTGGAGAGCCGGAAACTCACCGGCAACAGCTTTGATATCGGGCGACTGGATAACGGCAGCTATGAGGTGCATCTGGCGGCGCTCGACACTCGCGGTACCGCAGGCATGCCCCGTGTCGTTCCGGTGGAGGTCGACCTTCAGGCGAGAACAGCCAGCCTGGTATCTCCCGCCGATGGTGACACGGTGAACGATGACATGCCTGAGTTTCGCTGGCAGCTGAACGGCGATAACGAAGTAGCTCGAGTAGAAGTTGCCGAGGACAAGGATTTCCGGAACCTGATCGCTACCAGCGAATGGGCGCCGGAGACTGCAGCCCTGCCTTCACGTCCGTTAGGGCCTGGCAAATATTATTGGCGGGTCGTTACCGAAGCAGGCGGCAACTCCGTCGCTACCACCGAGCCGCGAGAGCTTGTAGTAAATGGAAGCCTGCCGCCGGTTCGAATCATTAGCGTGAACTACATCGACAGCCAGGTCAGGGTGTTCTGGGAGAAAGTGGACACGGCGACAGACTACCGCCTTCAGCTTTCGGAAGAGCCTGGTTTCAACAACATCATCAAGGAAGCAACGCTGTCTGATACCACAGCGGCCTTGCGTCTTATTCCCGGAAGGCGGTATTTTGTGCGCCTGAAAGCTCTTTCTGATGGTCCTTTGCAAAGCCGCTGGGGACCAGGGAGGGAATTGTACCTGGAATAATCCGTTGATCGACCGAAACACACAGCAGGGCTCATGAACCGGGATTGGCTGCCAATTAAAACGACCCCCTGGACTCTGGGCCTGATACTGCTGGCACTTCTTCTGCTCATCCAGACAACGGAACTGCCCCAACGCCTTGATTACTGGCTGTACGATCAGGCCATTACTTCAAATCCCGTGAAAGCCTCAGACGAGGTTGTGCTGGTAACCATTGACGAGCTCAGCCTGAACCGCCTGGGGCGCTGGCCGTGGCCTCGTAACCTGCACGCCGAGCTTATTGGCAAGCTTGAGCAGGCAGGCGCGAAAGCCATTGTCTTCGATATCCTGTTCGCGGAACCGTCACCCGACGATCAGCAACTGGCAGAACAGATGCGCAACCATGGCAACGTAATCCTGCCGGTCTACCTGTCTCCACCCACATCCCAGTACCTGTTAAGTGAACAATTGCCGGTTGGACAGCTGGCGTCAGCGGCCGCGGGGCTTGGCCACGCTCACGTGGAACTGGATAGCGACGGTGTCGCTCGTGGTCTTTACCTGTTCAATGGCCTCGGGCATCAGTTGTGGCCGAGTCTTGCCCTGGCCGCCAGCGGGCTCGGGCCACAGAATTCAGCGACTGAAGAAGCCCTTCCCTATGTGAATGTTCGCGATCAATATCGGGCCGTGCCTCTGATCGGTGGCGCGGGTTCCCTGCAGGCTTACCCCTTTGCACAAGTTCTGACACAACCGCCCGCACCGGAACGTTTCAGGGGTAAAACCGTCTTTGTCGGCGCCACGGCCGCAGGTTTTGGAGACATACTACCGACTCCTTTCTCAGGCCTGAGTCGTCCAATGTCCGGCGTTGAATTTCACGCCAACGTGTTTTCGGCCAGGACACAGGGGCTACTGATTCACCCAGCGCCGGAGTGGGCTTCTGCCCTTCTTTCGATTACAACCATTCTGACACTCGCGCTGGCGCTGCCTAAGATGCGCCCGGCCCGCACCCTGCTGGCCTGTGCAGCGGCCCTGATCGGGCTGGCCGGCCTCTATCTGTTTATGCTTCTGGCGATGAAATGGTGGATCCCCCTGGCGAACGCTTTGCTGGTGCCGCTCCTGGCATTTCCGGTTTCGAGCGGCCTTCGACTCGCCATGACCAACCGATTTCTGAACCGGCAGCTGGACGATCTTGCCAGGAGCCCCCAGGTTGCCCTACCCGCGCCCTCGGGAAGGAACCCAACGCAACTTCTGGAGCACTTCCAGGCGCTTTTCCGACCCACTGGGTGGATTTTGACAGAGGAGAGCGAGATTCTTTCGGCCCGAGGTTTGTCGCGGGGCGATATTCCGGCTGATCTGACCCCAGGCCACTGGTTCCACGACAGCAACCGCAGCTGGATTCAGCTCTTGCGCTCCGGCACCCGCTATCACCTGGGCCTGATGCTGCCCAATGACCTCGGTCGCGAGGCCATTCAGCGCTATTTGCGCAGACTTCATCTAGAGCAGACTGTACCAGCGGATTCAGCCGCAAGACCCAGCGAAAATATTTCAGCACGAATTGAGCGGGTCCGCATTGCCACAGATCGACTGAATCATATGCAACAGTTTATTCGCAGAAGCTTCGAGCGCATGCCAGACGGTATCATCGTGACCGATGAGCTGGGCGTTATCCGCTTTGCCAACGGCCATATTGAGGAATGGTTCCGTGAACCCATGCCCAGCCTCGCAGGCCTGCCCCTGGTAAGACTGCTCGAAGGACACGACCCTCGGGAAACGCCGCCCTGGCACGAAACTGTTTCCGATACCTTGACCCTGCAGCAGAGCCGGACCGTGGACCTGAGAATCCGTGACAAGGATTTCCTGATCCACTTCGCGCCGTTCTCACTGCCCGACAGTGACCAGCAAGGCATCATCGCCAACATTTCGGACATTTCAGAATTGCGGGAGCAGCAACGCCAGCATCGCGAAGCCATCGACTTTATTTCCCACGACGTGCGTTCGCCACTGGTGTCCCAGCTTGCCCTGATTGAACAGTTGAAACGGGACCCAAGCCACATTGAACAGGAACAACTGGAACAGCTGGGCCGACTGGCCCGGAGAAGCTACCACTTGGCCGAGGAATTCGTGCAGCTGGCACGAGCCGAACAGCTAACGGAAACCCGGTTCTATGAATGTGAATTTCTTGCCATTGTCGAAAACGCCCGGGACAGTGTCAGTGAGCAAGCCATCGAGAAACAAATACAACTACAGTTACAGGGCACCGAGGACCTTTGGCTGAAAGGCAATGCGGAGCTTCTGGAGCGGGCCGTTATTAACCTGCTGACCAATGCTGTTCAATACAGCCCGAGTGGATCAGACGTTAGCATTCAGGTATTCCGCGCTGGCCATCAGGCCTGTTTGACGATCGCCGATGAAGGCACAGGAATCGATCCGGAAGAACTGCCGCATCTATTTGACCGCTACCGACGCCAGAAGAGCACTGAACTGGCCGGAGTGCACGGCACCGGGCTCGGACTATCCTTCGTGAAGACTGTTGTGGAAAAACACAGGGGAGAGATTTCGGTGTCGTCAACACCGGGAGAAGGCTCTGCTTTCACTCTCAAACTTCCGATTGCAGATCCTCTGGCCTGAGACTTCAGACTTCAGGCCGGGGATTCCCTTCTCAGGACCGGATTGATTTGCTCACAACATCAGAGGGCTCACTGATCAGCCCGTTGGTATCCTGAACCTGAATGGTGAAATACCAGGTGCCAGTATCCAGACCGCTTACTTCGTAGGACATTTCCGCCTCGGCCTGGGCATTGGTGACGACAACCTCTTCGCTCAGCTCGTCAGCATCCTGGCCATAACGGATTACGTATCTGTCCAGCTCGCCCATCGGGATGCTCTCGCCGTTAACGCGAGTCAGGGGTGCACTCCAGCTCAATACAGCGGACCGCTCTGGAGAAGAAGTCTCTCCGCTGGAACCGGTTTGTGTACCTGCAGACTCGGAAGAACCACCACCGCCACACCCTGTGAGTAGTGCTCCCAAAATAAACGCGGCAATCCATGCCTGTGACACTTTGATGACGCGCTTCATGTGTATTTAGCACCATTTTTTCGTCGACTTTGTGAAATTGTATAAAACGGGGCTGATTATCGATGTGAAGCCTGTCATTTCCCTAGTTACGAAATTGTCAATTTCCCGTCAGGGATCGGTAATGAAGTAAGGGAAGTTACTGATTAGGCGAGCAAAATTTTGCCTGGGGAAGGTGATAGAAGCGGACGGTACTGTAAAAAGGTCTAAGCCCGGAAAGAGATAGGAGGGGGGGGTATATAGCAATAAAGCCCGCAAAAGCGGGCTTTATTTGAATAATGGTAGCGGGGGCTGGATTCGAACCAACGACCTTCGGGTTATGAGCCCGACGAGCTACCAGACTGCTCCACCCCGCATCAAAACTGGTTGTTTACCGGGCTGCCCCGATCAACGTGCGCGTATATTAAGGATTGGACGCACCACTGTCAATCGATATCTTCAAAAAGGTCGCCTCTATACTGGAGTTGCTCAGGCTCTTTAGTCACATCCTCTCGATAGAAACCCACCTGCTCAATCACCTCCTGAACCGGGCGGAAGGAGCGACGGTGCTCAGGGGTTGCACCCAGCCGGCGCAAGGCTTCCAGATGGATGGGCGTTGGGTATCCCTTATGCTGCGCCAGGCCGAATCCGGGGAAGCGCGCTTCGAGCGCTTCCATCTCTCTGTCACGGGTTACTTTGGCAATAATAGAGGCGGCGCTGATGGCTTCTACACGGCTGTCGCCTTTGATGACCGGCTCTGATGGCCAGTGCCACCTGGGGCAGCGATTACCATCCACCAGAACGTATTCAGGCACAATGGCCAACCCCGCAACCGCGCGCTCCATGGCCAGCATTGTGGCCTGATAGATATTCAGCTCGTCGATCTCATAGGCCTCGCAGCGACCGATGCTCCAGGCCTTGGCATGCTCAAGAATCTGCTCATAGAGGGCGCTACGGCGTTTTTCTGTCAGCTTCTTCGAGTCAGCAAGGCCCGCGATCGGCCGATCTGGATCCAGAATCACCGCAGCGGTCACGACAGCCCCGATCAGCGGGCCTCGACCGACCTCGTCCACACCAGCCAGGAGAGAACCGGTGTAGCGACATTCGAAGGGTGGCAACGGAGTCTTTGGCATCAGTGGGCACCCTGCTCCATCAGGTCTGATATCGCCTGGGCAGCTTTTTCATCGGCACCCTGCTTCAGAGTAAGATGCAAGTCGGTAAAGGCTTCTCTGAGCCTCTCACGCTCCTCAGTATTCTCGAGGCGCTCAAGCACCGCTGCCCCCAGACTTTCCGGAGTGGCATCGTCCTGGAGCAGTTCAGGCACCAGCTGGCGCTTGGCGAGCAGATTGGGCAACGCTACGTGAGGAACCTTCACCAGCTTGGACAGGAGCGCATAGCTGAATCCACTCAGGCGGTAACCTACAACCATCGGCTTTTTCAGCAGCATGGCTTCCAGGGTTGCCGTTCCGGAAGCCAGCAGCACCACATCGGAGGCGGCCATCACGTCTCTGGACCGGCCTCGCACAATAGTAACCGGCAGCTTCACATCAAGCGCATCAACCAGATCGCGCACCTGCTTCTCACGTTCCCGGTTTACACAGGGAATCACCAGCTGAAGATCCGGACGTCTTTCCTGGATCCAGCGAGATGCCTCCAGAAACAGAGTGCCCAGCCTGTCCACTTCCCCTGCCCGACTGCCTGGCAGAACCGCCAGCACCGACGCATCAGGATCTATACCCAGCGACTCCCGCATCTTGAGGGTATCAGGCTCCAGGGGAATACGATCCGCCAGGGGGTGACCCACAAATGCCACAGGCACCTGATGCTCCTCATAGAATCTGGCTTCGAACGGGAACAGGGTCAGCATGAGGTTGACGGACTTGGCGATCTTGAAGATCCGCTTCTGCCGCCAGGCCCACACCGACGGACTGACATAATGGACAGAAAGAATGCCGGCCTCGCGGCAGCGCCGCTCGATTGCGAGAGTGAAATCCGGGGAATCGATTCCTATGACCACATCCGGAGGGGTGGTGAAGAAATAGTCCAGCAATCGAGCCCTGATACTGAAAAGCTCGCGGATTCGCCCGAGGACTTCCACCAGCCCCATGACCGACAGGCGCTCCATCTGCACCAGGGAATGAAAACCCTCCGCGACCATCTCTTCACCGCCAATTCCAACGAAACGGGCATGAGGATAGCGTTGACGGAGCGAACGGATCAGACCGGCACCCAGGATATCCCCCGATGCCTCGCCGGCAATAATTCCAAATGTGATTTTGCGTTGGCTGATGGTCGCGTGAGAAAGATCTGTCACCGACAGGCTCCTGCCGGGTTAGCGGATGATGCCGCGGTGTGCTCCACGCAGGGAGTCGATGAGAGGCCGTATCTCCGCCACATCGGAATAAGACTTCTCGAGCTCTTCGACGGCCTGCTCGGTCGTGAGTCCCTGGCGGTAGATGACCTTGTAGGCCCGGCGCAAGGCTAGCAGAACGTCCTTACTGAAACCACGGCGCTTGAGGCCTTCGACGTTCATGCCGTGTGGCTCGGCTGACTGACCACTGGCCATCACATAGGCCGGGATGTCCTTGAGTACGATGCTGCCACCGGCCGCCATACTGTGCGGACCAATATGGCAGAATTGATGCACCATGGTACCGCCACCGAGGATGGCAAAATCACCGACCGAAACATGGCCCGCCAGGGTCGCACAATTGGCCAGGATAGTGTTATCCCCCACGATACAGTCATGGGCGACATGCACGTAGGCCATCAAAAGATTACCGCTGCCAATTCGGGTTTCACCACGATCCTGGACTGTGCCGCGGTGGATGGTGCAATTCTCGCGAATCACATTATCGTCACCAATCACCAGTGTGGTGGGCTCGCCCGCGTATTTCTTGTCCTGGCACTCTTCACCGATACTGGAGAACTGGAAAATGCGGTTGTTTCGGCCGATGACCGTAGGCCCCTTAACAACCACATGGGACAGAATCTCGGTACCATCGCCGATTTCCACATCCGGACCAATATAACTCCAGGGCCCAACCGTGACGTTGTCCCCGAGCCTGGCTGACGGGTCTACAATCGCCTGAGGATGGACACCCGACCAGTCATTTGTCGCCATCAAACTTCTCTCTCAGCGGTCAGAATCTCTGCCACGCAAACGACTTCTCCGTCGACCAGGGCGCGACACTCGAATTTGTAAATACCCCGTTTACCGGAGATAAGTTCCGACTCCATGCACAGTTGATCCCCTGGCAATACCGGGCGTTTGAACCGGGCCTTGCTCGAACCGGCGAGGTATTGTACCACGCCGTCAGAAGGTTTCCGGCCCACTGTCACAAAACCAAGGATGCCTGACAGCTGGGCCATGGCCTCAATGATTAATACGCCCGGCATGATCGGATTATTGGGGAAGTGGCCCTGGAAGAACGACTCGTTAAACGAAATATTCTTGTAGCCCTTGATCGATTTTCCTTTTTCGACCTCCGTTACCCGATCCACCAGCAAAAGCGGGTATCGGTGCGGCAGGTATTCCAGAATTTCGTCGATGTTCATCATGTTGATCGGCCTCAGCCCTCTAATTTCTTTTCCAGTTCTTTTACCCGTCGCGCCAGAGCATCCAGCTGCCGGAAGCGCACAGCATTTTTGCGCCACTGGCGGTTGGTATCGGCACTGGTGCCTGATGAATAAACCCCTGGCTCCCGGATATCACCGGTTACCAGTGTCATGCCAGTGAGATGGACCTGATCGGCGATCTCCAGGTGGCCAGCCACGCCGGAGGCGCCACCGAAAACACAGTGCCGGCCAATGCGCGTGCTGCCGGCAATGCCAACCATCGCAGCCATGGCGCTGTGATCGCCGATACATACGTTATGGGCAATCTGGATGAGGTTATCGAGCTTCACCCCGTTGCCAATCACGGTATCGTCCAATGCCCCTCGATCGATGGTGGTGTTGGCACCCACTTCCACATCATTCCCGAGAACAACCCGCCCGAGCTGTGCGATACGGTGCCATACGCCCTTTTCATTTGCGAAACCGAATCCGTCGGAGCCTATGACGGCACCGCTGAGTATGTGGCAACGTTCGCCAATCACCACGTCGTGGGCCAGAGTCACCCGGGGTCGGATCAGGGTTCGGGCTCCGATTCTGGCGCGGGCACCAATAATCGAGCCGGCTCCGACAACAACCTTCTCACCAATGTCTGCACCGGCCTCCACCACCACGTTAGGACCGATACTGGCATCCTCAGCGATTGTAGCGGAGGGGTCTACTACTGCAGTTGCGTGAACGCCGGGCGAAGCAACGGGTGCGGGATCAAACCAATGACTCAGTTGAGCATATCCGAGATATGGGTTATCCAGTAACAGGACGTTGGTAGGAGCATCTTTCGCCCCGGCAGGCGAGGCAATAACGGCCGAAGCACGTGTATCCGCAAGGTATTTGCCATAGGACGGATTCGCCAGGAAGCTGATCTGTCCTGGACCAGCCGCCTGCAACGTCGCCAGACCCGATACCTTTACATCAGGATCACCCCGTAGCTCCGCACCCAGGGCATTGGCAATATCCCCAAGGCGATAGGACCTTTCTGTCATTGCGAACTCCCAAGCAACGATCAGGGCACCGGGGTGCCCGTCACAGATTAACGGTTCAGTTTTTCGAGAAGCTGAGAGGTCAGATTCATTTCCGGCTTTACATAAACAACCGCTTCGCTTGGCAGGATCAGATCGAGGTTATTTTCCTCAAGAAGCTCCTTGACCGCTGCGTCCACCTCGGGGCGGGCCTGCTCAAGAAACGCCTGCTTCCGCTGATTCACAGTAGAATCCAGCCGTTGCTTCAGGAAGTTGAATTCCTTCACCTTTTCCTGGAACTCGCCGGCTAGCTTGTTGCGCTCACTCTCGTTCATCATGGCACCGTCTTTTTCCAGGCGCTCCTGAAGTTTTCGCGCTTCTTCCTGCGCTTCACGCACCCGGGCTTCGTCGCCTGCAAAATCTTTCTGAAGCGATTCGCTAAAGGTTTTGGCATCGTCAGACGAGAAAAGTGCCTGGCGCAGATCGACGACACCGATCCGGGTTTCGGCCATCGCCGGAAATGAAAACGCCATGATCACTGCAGCGAACATCAACACAAATCGGGACATTGGTTTTCTCCTGGTTTTCATCCGTAGATTATTATTATCCATTCTTTAGAAGGTCTGGCCCAGTGAGAACTGGAACACTTGGGTATCGTCGCCAGCCTTGTCGTTCAGAGGGTAAGCGAGGCTGAATGCCAATGGACCAACTGCCGTTATCCATTGGAAGCCAACACCGGCTGCCATCCTGATTTCGCTCAATTCCGGATCAAAACCGCGTGCCGTGTCAAATACCTGGCCGGCATCCAGGAAGAATGCCGTCCTCATCGAGCGGGTATCGCCGGCAAATGGCGTCGGGAAAATCAGCTCAAAGCCACCCTCGGTCAGCAGGTTGCCCCCGAACGGATCAGGATCCGACAGGTCGTTGACATTATTGGTCGCTCTTAGGCCCAGGGAATTGGCTTCGTAACCACGAACCGAGCCATAGCCGCCGGTATAGAAATGTTCGTAGAACGGCATCTGGGAACGATCGCCGTAGCCATCCCCATAACCAATCTCGGACCGTGCCCGGAAGACCCAGCGATTGTTGTCAGTCACAGGGTAGTAGAAATCGGTTTTATGAGTGGCTTTGTAAAAGGTCAGGTCACTACCCGGTACCGCCACATCCAGCGACAGCGAGTGGCTGTAACCATCAGTCGGCAGCACGCCACGGTTCAGGGTACTGCGGCGCCAGCTCCCGAACAGGAAGAAGTTGGTGAACGAGTCACCCTCCTCATCAATAAAGTCACTCACCTCCTGTGAGGTGAACAGGCCTTCCTTCAGGTTTGACTGGGTCACACCAGCACCGAAGTTCAGGCGGGTAATACTGTCCGTAGGATAGCCAAAGGTAACGCGGCCACCGTACTCGTCGAGAAGGAATGAGGAAATATCTTCCTCTTCATAGTCAGTCTCCCGGGCGAATAAGCTGAACCCGCGGCTCACTCCATCAACTGTATAGTAGGGGTCCAGGTAGGAGATGTTGGCACTCTTGATGGCATCACTGACATTCACGCCAAACGACACCCGCTTACCGGTACCAAAGAAGTTATTCTCGGAGACATTGGCACCGAGAATCACCCCGGAATCCTGGGAAAAGCCAATAGAGGCGGAAAGACTACCCGTTGGCTGCTCCTCAACGGAGTAATTAACATCCACCAGGTCATCGGTGCCGGGCACCGGAACGGTATCCACATTGACTGTCTGGAAGAAGCCAAGACGCTCAAGCTTGGTCTTGGAAAACTCGATGCGGTCAGAAGACGCAACGCCACCCTCCATCTGCGTCATTTCCTGGCGCAGCACATCATCACGGGTAGAAACGTTGCCGTCGAAATTGATTCTGCGCACGTAAGCCCGCTTACCAGGCTCCACAAAGAAAGTGACTGCGGCCGTGTTGTTTTCGCCAGGTTCGGGAACGGCGTTGACGTTGGCAAAGGCATAGCCCTCCCGGCCAAGCCGGAATGCCAGGGATTCAGAAATGGCTGTCATGCGGGATCGGGAAAATACGTCGCCTTCCTCTACCGGAATCAGCGAGCGCAACTCCTCTTCACCCACGATCAGCTCACCACGAAGGTTAATCTCGGAAATGGTGTACTGAGGACCTTCATTCAGGGCAATCGCAATGAAGACTTTTTGCTTGTCCGGCGAAATAGAGACCTGACTGGATTCCACGTTGAAATCAAGGTAGCCCCGATCAAGATAAAATGAACGCAGCGACTCCAGATCACCACTCAGACGCTCTCTGGCGTACTTGTCCGCATTGGTTATCGAGTTCCACCAGCTCGTGGTCTGCAGCTCGAACAGCTCCTGCAGTTCCTCATCGCTGAAATCCTGATTGCCAATCAGGTTGATGTGGTGAATTGCGGCAACAGAACCTTCGTTAATATCCAGACGGATCGCAACCCGGTTTCTGGGCAGTTCTTCCGCCGTTGCCTTTACCCGGGCGTTATAGCGCCCCTGAGCTATGTATGAGCGCAGAATTTCCAGTTCCAGACGTTCAAGAGTCGCGCGCCGGAACACCTGGCCTTCCTGAAGCCCGGCACCGGCGAGGGCATCCATCAACATCTCGGTTTCGATGTTCTTGTTGCCCTCGATCTCGATATCGCTGATCGATGGGCGTTCCCGAACTGTCAGGATAAGTACGCCGGCATCCCGGCTGGCCTCAATGTCGGTAAAAAGACCAGTCCGGAACAGCGATTTGATCGCTTCAGCCAGCTCGGTCTCGTCCACCTGCTCACCAATGTTGACAGGGAACGCGGAAAAAACAGTACCCGCAGATACCCTCTGCAGGCCTTCCACCTCAATATCCGCAACAGTGAACTGATCAGCAAGTGCTGGCTTCAGGCCGGACACGGCTACAGCGAGGCCAACGGCTACACCTAGAAGAGAACGTCTCATTCAAATATTTCGCCTGGTTAATGCGCGTAAGGAGCTCGCAATTCTCACAACCGCATCAGGTCGTTGTAAAGAGCAAACACCATTAATGTGAGGATCATTGCCATACCAATTCGTAATCCAAACGCCTGAGCCTGCTCGGAAAGCGGCTTTCCGCGGAGGGCTTCGATGGTGTAGTAAACGATATGGCCACCATCAAGTACCGGTACAGGCAGAAGGTTCAGAATGCCCAGACTCACGCTCAGGTAGGCAAGAAAACGCACGAAATCTTCGAATCCCGAGCTGACACTGGCTTCAGCAACCCGGGCAATGGTAATCGGACCACTGAGATTAGTAGGCGACAAAAGTCCGGTGACCATTTTCTTGATGGCTACCAGCGTTAAACGGGTATCTGCCCAGGTTTCGCTGAGGGCGACCGGAACGGCGGCGAATGGGCCGTAGCTGACATCACGCAGCACCTCTTCCGGCCATGAGATAGCTTCCACACCGGCACCGACAAAACCGATTGACTCACCACTTTCCTGAGTCTTCGCTTCCGGTGTCACGCTGACAGATTGTTCCTCGCCATTACGCTCGATGGTTACCTGAAGTGTTTGCTCCGGGGCATTGCGAATAAATTCGACCAGCTCAAACCAGCTGCTGATCGGCTCACCGTCCACGGCCACAATGCGATCCCCGGGCTGCAGGCCAGCAGCCTGAGCACGGCCACCATCTGAAATCTGCCCCAATACCGGCGGAACAGCCGGGCGCCATGGCGTAATGCCGAACTCGGCTAACGGATTGGGAGTATCGTCACTCAGGCCCCAACCGGAAAGCTCGCCGCTGACTGTGCCGCGGGCGCCATCCTCTGACACCTCCATGGAAATCACACCATGCTCGCCGGTCCGCTCCAGAATACGCATATTCACATCGCGCCAGGAACTGACACGATGGCCATCCACAGCGTGAATCTCCATGCCTTCCTGCAGCCCTACCCGCTCGGCCACACTCTCGTCAGTAATCTGCCCGACAATGGGCGCAACATGGGTAACGCCTACCACGCTCAACAGCCAGTAGGCGAAAATGGCGAACAGGAAGTTGGCCACGGGGCCGGCCGCGGCAATGGCAATACGCTGGCCGGGAGGCTTGGCGGTAAAGGCCTGGTCTCTTAACTCCTCTGGTACCGGTCCCTCGCGCTCATCCAGCATCTTGACGTAGCCGCCCAGGGGAATGGCCGCGACTGCAAACTCGGTTCCATGCTTGTCATACCAGGAGAACATCGGTTTCCCGAAACCCACGGAAAAGCGAAGCACCTTTACGCCACAGCGCCTGGCAACCCAGAAATGACCGTATTCGTGAAGGGTCACCAGGATGCCCAGGGTAAGCGCAAGTGCGAGGACGGTTTCAATAATCTGCATAGCGTTCCTGATTGAATGGCTTCAGCCGGGCAGCATTCTGCTGCGACTATCAGACAGTTAACAGACCTATCTGTTCCCGTGCACGGCTCCGTGCTTCTTTATCCTTGGCAAAGATAACGTCAAAGCTGTCGGCTGGCTCAACGGCAGTCGCAGCGAGCGTTCGCTCTATGATAACGGGGATATCCGAAAAACACAGGGTGCCGTCCAGAAAAGCGGCAACGGCCACTTCATTGGCGGCATTCAGAACTGCCGGCGCAGTGCCACCTGCCTCAAACGCTTCTGCGGCAAGGCGGAGGCAGGGGAAGCGCACCATGTCCGGGCGCTCGAAGTGGAAACGTCCGATAGCGAACAAATCCAATGGTGCAACACCGGCGTCAATGCGCTCCGGCCAGGCCAGGCCATTGGCGATCGGCGTTCTCATATCCGGGCTGCCAAGTTGGGCCAACACAGAGCCGTCCGCATACTCAACCATGGAGTGAACAATGCTTTCGGGGTGAACATGCACCTCGACCTTCTGGGGTGTTGTATTGAACAGCCAGCAGGCTTCAATCAGCTCCAGCCCCTTGTTCATCAGGGTCGCGGAGTCCACGGAAATCTTCTGCCCCATGGACCAGTTCGGATGGGCACAGGCCTGGGCCGGTGTTACCGACCGGAGGTCCTCGGCGGAATGCTCGCGGAAGGGGCCGCCGGACGCTGTCAGCAGTATACGAGTGATACCGGCACCAACAGGATCCCGAACCTTGTCCGCCGGCATACATTGGAAAATCGCGTTGTGCTCGGAGTCGATCGGCAGAAGTTCCGCTCCGGCCTCGGCCACGGCATCCATAAACAGTTTGCCGGACATTACCAGGGCTTCTTTATTGGCAAGCAATACCCGCTTCCCTGCCCTTACCGCCGAGAGCGTCGGCGACAACCCCGCCGCCCCGACTATGGCTGCCATTACGGTATCAACCGCAGGAGCCGAGGCTACCTGGCATAACCCATCCAGGCCAGCAAGCACCTCGGTATCTGGCAAGTCGGCCAGCAGCTCAGAGAGTTCATTGGCAGCCGCAGGATCAGCCATAACAGCCACCCTGGGACGAAATTCGCGGCACAATACCGCCAGCTCCTCGGCCCGGGTGCTGGCCGTCAATGCATAAACCGAGAAACGTTCCGGGTGACGCCGAACAACATCCAGGGTGCTGAGACCGATGGAACCTGTGGCTCCGAGAACACTGATAGAGCGGGTTAACATAGTCACCAGTGCCCGGTTGTCAGCCAACCAAGTTGGGTAATGATCAACGCAAATACCGGAATGGCCGCTGTCAGGCTGTCGATCCGATCCATAATCCCGCCGTGCCCCGGAAGCAACTGGCTACTGTCCTTGATGCCACGGTGCCGCTTGAGCATGCTTTCCAGCAGATCACCCAACACGGAAACCAGGCCTGTAGCAAGACTGGCAACGATCAAGAGCAGTGTCTGGCCGGAGCCTGCCGAAGCCAGGAAGCTGACCACCAGGGCAAAAGCTCCTACGGCTACCAGACCACCCCAGACACCTGCCCAGGACTTACCAGGACTGACCCGGGGCGCCAGCTTCGCTTTACCGAAGGCCCGACCGGCAAAGTAAGCGCCGATATCGGCGACCCAGACCACACAGAACACATAAAGAATGAGCAACAGGTTATTGGTGCTATCCCCAAACTGGAAGCCACCGGTGCGCAAATGATTAAGGCCCACCCAGGCGGGCACCAGCACAAACAGCCCCATCACCGCCCTTGCGGGCAGACTGCCCCATTTCTCGGAGCCGGCGGGGTAACTACGTACCAGAAGAAAGCACACGCACCACCAGAGCAGCGACAGCCAGAGCACTGCCACAAAGGGGACGTTCAGCAAACCGTAAAGAATTAGCGCGGTAGCCAGGGCGTAGCCAATCCTGCCGGCAGGATTGCCAATACCGGACATGTTCGCCCATTCCCAGGCACCCACAGTGATAATGGCCCCGGTAAAGAGCGCAAACCCCATCGGCGGGAGAAAGAAGATCCCGCCAATGGCGATCGGAGCAAGGATCAGTGCGGTTATAATTCGGGTTTTTAACACGGTTGACGTCGCTATCGTTCGTTATTGTTGTAGAGCCTTGGCCGCAATCTGATCATCTGTCTGGCCAAAACGACGCTGTCGACCGGCATAGGCCTGCAGGGCCTTGAGCATCTCTTCCTGCTGGAAGTCAGGCCAGTACACCGGGGAAAAGTAGAGCTCTGTGTAAGCCAGGTGCCACAGCATGAAATTGCTGATTCTCTGCTCACCCGCGGTACGAATCATGAGATCAGGCATTGGCAGGTCGCCAATACTTAGGTGCTGCTGAATCAGGTCATCGGTAATATCAGATGGAGCCAACTGCCCGGTACGAACCTGCTCAGCAACCTTACGCGTGGCCTGAGTGATATCCCAGTGACCGCCGTAATTGGCTGCAATTACCAGTGTCATCCGGGAATTGTTACGGGTCAGCTCTTCAGCCGCTTCCATATGTTCGCGAAGCGCAGAACTGAATGCAGACCGGTCACCAATAATGCGCAGCCGGATGTCATTTCTATGAAGCTTGCGCACCTCCCGCTCCAGCGCGAACAGGAATAGCTTCATCAGGGCCGACACCTCTTCCTTGGGCCGGCGCCAGTTTTCACTGGAAAAGGCAAACAGGGTGAGGACTTCCACACCTTCGCGGGCACAGGTTTCCACCACTGCCCTGACCGCATCCACACCGGCCTTGTGGCCAGCCACTCCCTTTAGACGACGGGCCTTGGCCCATCGGTTATTACCGTCCATGATGATGGCCACATGCCGGGGCCGGCTGTCTGCCGACACCGGAATCTCTGCGGATACAGTTCCCGTCATGAAATCCCCTGTGCGGCCGGAGCGCTTCTGTGCCGCGGCCTTTCAATTCGCTTGCAAGTGAACCCGAACGGTTAAACCGCCATCAGGTCCTCTTCTTTGGCCTTGAGCATCTTCTCGACTTCGGCAATGTAGCGGTCGGTCAGCTTCTGGATATCGTCTTCGCCCTTGCGCTCATCGTCTTCGGTGATTTCCTTTTCCTTCAATAGATCCTTGATCATGCTATTAGCGTCACGACGGGCATTACGGATGGAAACACGACCATGCTCGGCATCTGCCTTTGCCTGCTTGACCATTTCCCTACGGGTTTCTTCGGTCAGCATGGGCATCGGAATGCGGATGATATCGCCGCTGGTAGCCGGGTTCAGACCCAGGTCTGACGCCATGATGGCCTTCTCGATGGTCGGCATCAGGTTTTTCTCCCAAGGGGAGACCGTCAGCGTGCGGTTATCCTCGACGTTGACACTCGCCACCTGCTTCAGCGGTGTCTCCTGGCCGTAGTAGTTCACCATGACACTATCCAGGATAGAGGGGTGGGCCCGGCCGGTGCGAATCTTGTTGAACGCGGAGTTCAGGGACTCCAGGCTCTTTTTCATTTTCTTTTCGGCTTCTGCTTTGATGTCGTTGATCACTTCAGCATCCTCAATTCGTTCGTCATGTCATTCTGTAATCTGGCCCCAATATCCTATGGGGCCGGGACAGCGATTCATTCAATCAGTGTACCTTCTTTCTCGCCGGTTACGATGCGAGTCAGCGCGCCTGCGCGGTTCATATCGAATACCCGCAACGGCATGCCATGATCCCGAGCGAGACAGATGGCCGTCAGATCCATCACGCCCAGCTTCTTGTCCAGAACCTCATCATAGGTGAGGTAATCGTATTTCTCTGCACTGCTGTCCAGGTGTGGATCTGCTGAGTATACGCCATCCACCTTGGTGGCTTTGAGCACGGCATCGGCCTCGATCTCAATACCACGCAGGCAGGCAGCGGAATCGGTCGTGAAGAAGGGGTTGCCGGTACCGGCACAGAAGATCACGACATCGCCGTCCTTGAGATCCCGCACCGCGCGACGGCGATCGTAATGTTCGACGATTCCACTCATCGGGATTGCCGACATCACGCGGGTCCGGATATTCGAGCGCTCAAGGGCATCACGCATGGCCAGACCGTTCATAACGGTGGCCAGCATTCCCATATGATCACCGGTCACCCGGTCCATGCCGGCAGCATTCAGGGCTGCTCCACGGAACAGGTTACCGCCGCCAATCACCAAGCCAACCTGTACGCCAATACCAATCAGCGCACCGATTTCCAGTGCCATGCGGTCAAGAACTTTGGGATCAATACCGAAATCGTGCTCTCCCATCAGGGCCTCGCCGCTGAGTTTGAGCAGAACACGCTTGTATCTGGGCTGGGTTTTCGATGATGTCGGCATGATGATCCCCTTGTCGTCTGTTGGCTGCTATCCGGCGTGATACCCGTTGCAGGCTTGTATCTGACATACTCCTCGCGAAAAGGGGTATCTCAGATACAAGCCCGCCACGAGAGCCGGGAATTCCCGGCTAACGTGGCAGACTCAGGTGATGCAGAGGCTAAATGCCGGCTGCATCAAACGAAGGATCAGGCCTTGCCTGTGCCGGCTGCAGCAGCAACCTCGGCAGCAAAGTCCACTTCTTCCTTCTCAATGCCTTCACCCACTTCCAGGCGAACAAAACCAACCAGCTCGCCACCGTTGGACTTGATCAACTCGCCCACGGTCTGATCCGGGTTCTTGACGAAAGGCTGCTCAACAAGGCTGTTTTCCTTGAGGAACTTCTTGATGCGGCCACCCATCATCTTCTCGACGATCTCGGCGGGCTTGCCTTCCATGTCCGGCTGAGCCTTGATCACTTCCTTCTCTTTCTCAAGCTCTTCTGCCGGCATATCTTCCGGCTTGCCAACGCGCGGGTTAACGGCAGCGGCGTGCATGGCGATGTCACGTGCGACTTCAGGATCGCCGGCAGTCAGGGCGACAACCGAAGCAATCTTGTTGTTGCTGTGGACATAACCACCAACAACCGGACCTTCAACCTTGACGATACGACGAACAGTGATGTTCTCGCCGATCTTCTGAACCAACGCTTCACGCTTGGCTTCCAGATCGCCTTCCATCAGCTTGGCTACGTCGGTTTCGCCTTTTTCAAATGCAACGCTCAGCACGTCGTTGGCAAAGTTCAGGAAGTTGTCATCGCGAGCGACGAAGTCGGTCTCGGAGTTCACTTCCAGAATGTAGGCAACGGTGTTGTCGTCAGAAATCTTGATCAGTGAAGCGCCTTCAGCAGCGGTACGGCCTGCTTTCTTGGCAGCTTTCAGACCAGAAGACTTTCGCAGCTCTTCAATTGCAGCGTCTACACTGCCTTCGGCTTCAACGAGCGCCTTCTTGCACTCCATCATGCCAAGGCCGGTACGCTCACGCAGCTCTTTGACCATTGCAGCGGTAATTGCAGCCATGTTCAATCCTCTCAACTGTTCCGAATTCGGTGGGGAGGTGTGCCCGAGGCAACCGGGGCACACCTTACATCTCAAACGTGAAGGTAAAGCGTCACTCAGCGGCTGGAGCAGCGCCTTCAGCGTCTTCGCTGACTTCAACAAACTCGTCAGCGCCGGCACCGGCAGACTGGGCGGCTTCCATGCAGGTGTCAGCAACGGCTTTCACGTAAATCTGGATCGCGCGAATGGCGTCATCGTTGCCCGGGATCACGTAATCAACACCGTCCGGATCACTGTTGGTGTCCACAACGCCGATTACAGGAATGCCCAGCTTGTTGGCTTCCTTGATAGCGATACGCTCGTGGTCAACGTCGATCACGAACATGGCGTCCGGCAGGCCGCCCATGTCCTTGATACCACCGATGGAGCGCTCAAGGCGGTCCATTTCACGGGTGCGATCCAGGGCTTCTTTCTTGGTCAGCTTGTCGAAAGTACCGTCCTGGCTCTGGGTTTCCAGATCACGGTAGCGACGGATAGACTGACGGATGGTCTTGTAGTTGGTCAGCATGCCACCGAGCCAGCGGTGATTGACGAACGGCTGACCGGCACGCTCGGCTTCTTCCTTGATGATCTTGGCCGCGGCACGCTTGGTACCAACGAACAGGATCTTGTTCTTGTTCTCTGCCAGCTGCTGAACGAATTTCAGCGCATCGTTCATGGCAGGAACAGTCTGCTCAAGGTTGATGATATGAATCTTGTTACGGGCGCCGAAGATAAACTTCGACATTTTCGGGTTCCAGTAGCGGGTCTGGTGACCGAAGTGAGCACCTGCCTTCAGCAGGTCACGCATATTTACCTGAGCCATGATAGTTACCTTTTTAGCTTCGGGTTAGTCCTCCACGTATCCGATTACCCCAACCTGGCTCCTTGAAAAGCAGAAGCAGGCACCCTGGGATAACGTGCCGACACGTGTGTGAATTTGCCGGATTCGTTTCCAGCGGGCGCGTTTATACCATATTCGAGTCGGTGAACGCCATTATTTTTGACGACCCGCTTCCTTGTACCCGGGCGGCAGGCCCCTTAAAATGCCGGTTTGATACAAATCAACGGGAAGCCCAATGCAGGTATCGATCAAGACTCCGGAAGAAATCGAAAAGATGCGCGTCGCTGGCCGTTTGGCGGCCGAAGTGCTCGAGATGATTGGCGACTACGTCAAACCGGGCGTTTCCACCGAAGAACTCGACCGGATTTGCCACGACTACATTGTTAACGAGCAGAAGTGCATTCCGGCGCCGCTCAATTACAAAGGTTTTCCGAAGTCTATCTGCACCTCGGTCAACCACGTTATCTGTCATGGAATACCGTCTGAGAAGAAAATATTGAAGGATGGTGACATCCTTAATATTGATGTCACCGTAATAAAGGATGGCTACCACGGCGATACCAGCAAGATGTGGATCGTCGGCAAACCGAAACCAGGTACAGAGCGACTGATTCAGATCACTCAGGAGTGCCTCTATAAGGGTATCGAACTGGTGAAGCCGGGGACCCGCCTTGGCGATATTGGCCACGTCATTCAGCAGCATGCCGAGAAACACCGTTATTCCGTGGTTCGTGACTATTGTGGCCATGGCATCGGCGCGGTGTTTCACGAAGAGCCACAGGTGATGCATTACGGCAAACCCGGCACTGGTCTGGAGCTACAGGAAGGCATGACCTTTACCATTGAGCCGATGATCAACCAGGGCAAGTACCAGACCAAACTTCTGCCAGATGGCTGGACAGTGGTTACCAAGGACCACAAGCTCTCTGCACAATGGGAGCACACCATCCTTGTGACTGCGGACGGCCATGAGGTTCTGACCAAGCGAAAGGAAGAGTCCTTCTAAGTGGACCAAAGCGAGCTGGAATCCCGCATCAGTAACGACCCCTCTCCGGTCAAGGCGGCCCGGGAGCTGTTAAAGGGGAGGTATGACGCCGATGCCGAGGCCTTCCGACAGGGCGCCGATGTTCGCGCCCTTGTTCATTCCCGGGCCGACACCGTCGATACCGTTCTCAGACTTATCTGGAACCGTTACCCGTTTGCCGACTCACCGGACATTGCCCTGATAGCCGTTGGCGGCTACGGGCGCGGTGAGCTTCACCCCCACTCCGACATTGACCTGCTCATCCTTACACGAAATGGCATTGAAGACAGCTGGCACGAAGACCTGGGCGCCTTCGTTACCCTCCTGTGGGATCTAAGACTGGATATCGGTCATAGCGTTCGCAGTATTGAAGAGAGCAAAGCGGCGGCCCGTGAAGACATCACCATACTGACCAACCTGCTGGAAACCCGCACCATTGCAGGCCCGGATGAACTGCGTTCGGAACTGAGCGAGCAGGTGTACTCCGACAATGTCAGCACCGATCGCGACTACTTTATTGCCAAACGCGAAGAGCAGCAGCAACGGCACCAGAAATACGGCGATACCGAATATAACCTTGAGCCCAACGTCAAAGGGTCGCCGGGCGCCCTCCGCGACATACAGACCATTGGCTGGATTACCAAGCGGCATTTCGGACTCCAGAACATTGCGGACCTGACCCGATTCAGCATTCTTACCGAGGAAGAACACCAGATTCTTTTCCAGGGTGAAACCTTCCTGTGGCAGCTGCGCTATGGCTTACAACTGCTGGCCGACCGGAATGAAAACCGCCTGCTGTTTGACCACCAGCGAGCCCTGGCCCAGATGCTCGGCTACAAGGACGAAGGTAAGCGACTCGGCGTTGAACTGATGATGCAGTCCTACTACCGGACAGTACTGGCACTCGCCGAGCTGGCCGATGTGATTCTGCAATATTATGACGAGGCCATTCTCGGCAGCGCGTCGGAAGACGCCATCCAGCCAATAAACAAACGCTTCCAGATTCGCAACTATTATATCGAAGCGGTTAACAATCAGGTGTTTGCCTACGCGCCGTACGCCATTATGGAAATCTTTGTGCTGATGGCCCAGCACCCGGAGATCAAGGGCATACGGGCCACCACGATCCGGTCTCTACGGGCACACCGGCACCTGATTGACGATGCGTTCCGGTCCGACCTGGCCGTGACCACACTGTTCATGGAGCTGCTCAGAACGCCCCATGCGCTGGATCAGACGCTGTCTGCCATGAAAAAGTACAATGTGCTGGGCCGCTACCTTCCGGAATTCGGCCAGATAATTGGCCAGATGCAGCACGATCTTTTCCACATCTATACCGTGGATGCCCACACCATGCGGGTCATCCGCAACATGGTAAGACTCAGCGGCGCCGACGCCCGAACTGAATACCCCCTCGCCTCACGCTTGATCCATCGGCTACCAAAACTGGAAACCCTCTATATTGCTGGCATATACCACGATGTCGCCAAAGGCCGGGGCGGTGACCATTCGGAACTGGGCGCCATAGACGCCGAGGCTTTCTGCCAAAGGCACCATCTGAGTGAGCGGGACACCCAACTGATTTCATGGCTCGTGGAAAACCATCTGCTGATGTCCATGACTGCGCAGCGCAAAGACATTTCCGACCCGGACATCATTCATGCATTTGCCAGGGCGGTACCGAGCCAGGCGCACCTCGACTACCTCTACGTGCTGACCGTGTGCGACATCAGTGCCACCAACCCCAAACTCTGGAACACCTGGCGCGCCTCGCTGTTGCGTCAACTGTACATTGAAGCCAAACGGGCCCTGCGCCGGGGCACGGAAACCCCCATCGACCGGCAGGAATGGGTTCGCGCTACCCAGTCGGAAGCGCGGGAGATCCTGCACGCCCAGAACATGACCGATGAACAGATCGACGCCATCTGGGACACCGTAGACGAGGATTATTTCCTCCAGGACTCTACCGTTGATATCGCCTGGCAGACCGCTGCCATTATCCGCCATGGCGACAACCCCGACCCACTGGTGCTTATTCGCGACACCCGGGGCGGCCCCACGGACGGCTACTCCCAGATCATTATCTACATGAAGGACCGGGTGGCGCTGTTTGCTGCAACCACCGCCGTCCTCGAGCAACTGAACCTGAACATCGTGGACGCCCGGATCAGCTCCAGCGAAGGTCCCTACTCCATCAGTTCGTACGTGGTTCTGGATGAAAAGGGCCAGCCACTGGGCATCGACCCCGCGCGCAAGGAACGAGTGCGTTTACGCCTGATCGAAGAGCTGGATGATCCGGAGGACTACCCGGACATCATCCACCGGCGCACACCACGGCAACTGAAGCATTTCGCCTTCCCAACGGAAGTGACTTTCTCTAATGACACCATCAATCAGCGCACTGTGATGGAAGTGATCACGCCCGACCGGCCCGGCCTGCTGGCGCGAGTCGGCCAGGTATTGCTGGAGCATCGGGTACGCCTGAGCAACGCCAAGATTGCTACCCTGGGCGAACGCGTAGAGGACGTTTTCTTTGTGACCGACGAGCACGGCGAAGCCATCCGGGACCCGGCCGTGTGCCAGGCCCTGCAGCAAGATCTCTGTAAAATGCTGGACGACATTCAATGAATCCAAATCTGGACAGACTCCACCCCTACCCGTTTGAAAAGCTCGCCAAACTGAAGGCCGGCATTAGCGTGCCAGATCACCTCCGGCCGATTTCTCTCGGGATTGGGGAGCCAAAGCACCCCTCGCCGGAATTCGTCAAACAGGTCATTGCGAACAATCTGGACAAGCTTGCCAATTACCCGACGACCCGAGGCACGGACGAACTGCGCGAAACCATCAGCCAGTGGGCGACGCGCCGATTCAACCTGACACCTGGCAGCCTCAGCCCGGCCAGCAATATCGTGCCGGTGAACGGCACACGCGAGGCAATCTTTTCCCTGGTCCAGGCGGTGGTGGATTCCAGCAAGCCTGCCACAGTGGTCAGCCCCAACCCGTTTTACCAGGTTTATGAAGGTGCCGCCTTCCTGGCCGGCGCCACCCCGGTATACCTTCCCTGCGACGGCTCCAATGGCTTTATTCCCGATTTTGATTCGGTGCCAGAATCCATCTGGCAGGAGTGTCAGGTACTGTTCCTTTGCTCACCAGGCAACCCCAGTGGTGCGGTGATCCCCCGGGAAACGCTGGCCAGGGTGATTGCTCTCGCCGACAAATACGACTTTGTTGTTGCCTCTGACGAATGCTATTCCGAGCTGTATCCGGACGAGAGCAATCCGCCGGAAGGCTTGCTGCAAACCTGCGCTGCCATTGGCCGTGATGACTACGGCCGCTGCGTGGTGTTCCACAGCCTGTCCAAACGCAGCAACCTGCCCGGATTGCGATCTGGCTTTGTCGCCGGCGATGCCAGCATTCTGGAGGGCTACCTCAAGTACCGCACCTACCACGGCTGCGCCATGCCCATCCACAACCAGCTAGCCAGCATTGCGGCCTGGAATGATGAAGACCATGTGCGCGAAAACCGCGCCGCTTACCGGGCCAAGTTTGAGGCCGTCGTGCCCATACTGCGGGAAGTGATGAACGTCGACTTTCCCGATGCCGGCTTCTACCTCTGGCCGGAAACCCCGATGGACGACGAGACCTTCGCCCGGGAACTTTCCGCCCAACAGAACGTTCACGTTCTGCCCGGCCGCTACCTCTCCCGCACCGTGAATGGCCACAACCCTGGGGAAAACCGGGTCCGCATGGCGCTGGTAGCGCCACTGGAAGAGTGCGTTGAGGCGGCAAACCGCATTGTTGAATTTGTTAAGGCGAATCGGGCATGAAGGTTTACGGAATTAAAAACTGTGACACGGTGAAGAAAGCCCGGAAGTGGCTGGATGAAAACGGTGTTGATTACCAGTTCCACGATTTCAAGAAGGACGGCCTCGACGACGAGCTGCTGTCCGGCTGGGAAAAAGCGTTAGGCTGGGAAGCCCTCGTCAACCGCCGCGGCACCACCTGGCGCAAACTTCCCGAAGAGGTTCGTGATACCATTAGCGCCCAGAGCGCCCATTCAATCATGCTGGAAAATCCATCCATCATTAAGCGCCCTGTCGTAGAACGCGGCGATGAAGTGCGCGTGGGTTTCAATGCAGACGAATGGACTGCATGGCTGACCTGAACCTCAGGTAAACCAGATTCAAACTTTAATTCCGGGGTCCGAAAGCGCGTGCTTTTGACCCCACATTCAAAACAGGAGCAACCATCAGATGAGCTTTGCATTCGGTATCGGTATCGGCACCCAGAACAACCAGGGCGAATGGCTGGAAGTCTTTTACCAGCAGCCGGTCATGACACCCGATAACACCCTGATGGACGTCATCTCCAACGCCCTGGATTACAAGGGTGGCAACCAGGCGATCAGTGCCACTCCCGAGCAACTCAGCCAACTCGCCAACGCCCTGCGCCAGATCGGCCAGACCGACCAGGCGGCACTGGCGGACAAAGCAGCCACGAGCAAACGCCCGGTCGTAGTTACCGTACTCGAAACAGATGACACAGCGTCCAGCACGCCCGAGGTTTACCTCAAGCTTCACCTGATTTCCCATCGCATGGCGAAACCCCACGGTCTGAAGCTGGACGGTATTTTTGGTTTGCTGCCGAACCTGGCCTGGACCAACGAAGGCGCGATCGATCTGAACGAGCTCTCCGACCGCCAGCTCCAGGCCCGCCTGGAAGGCCGCACGCTGGAAGTGAAATCCGTGGATAAATTCCCGCAGATGACCGATTACGTGGTACCGAAAGGTGTTCGTATTGCCGACACCGCGCGGGTTCGTCTTGGCGCCTATGTGGGTGAAGGCACCACGGTCATGCACGAAGGCTTCATCAATTTCAACGCCGGCACCGAAGGCACCAGCATGATTGAAGGCCGTATTTCTGCTGGCGTCATGGTTGGCAAGGGCTCTGACCTGGGCGGCGGCTGTTCCACCATGGGCACCCTGTCCGGTGGTGGCAACATCATCATTGCCGTTGGCGAGAACTGCCTCATCGGTGCCAATGCCGGTATCGGCATCCCCCTGGGCGATCGCTGCAAGGTTGAAGCCGGCTTGTACATCACAGCCGGCACCAAAGTCGCGCTGCTCGATGACAACAATGAACTGGTAGAGGTTATCAAGGCTCGCGACCTGGCTAATCAGACAGACCTGCTGTTCCGTCGTAACAGCCAGACCGGCGCCGTGGAGTGCAAAACCAACAAGACCGCCATCGAGCTGAATGAAGAGCTGCATGCAAACAACTGATTCCCCGACCCTCGAACTCGCGATCGACCTGATCCGCCGGCAGTCCGTTACACCGGACGACGCCGGCTGCCAGGAACTGATGATGTCGCGGCTGGCCCCCCTGGGTTTTACCGGCGAGAACCTGCGGTTTGGCGATACCGATAACCTCTGGGCCCGAAAGGGCTCCGAAGGGCCGGTGCTGGCCTTTGCCGGCCATACCGATGTGGTTCCAACCGGACCTGAGAAAAACTGGGCTCACCCTCCCTTTGACCCTGTGATCAGAGACGGGTACCTCCTCGGCCGAGGCGCTGCAGACATGAAAGGCAGCCTGGCGGCCTTTGTGACCGCCTGCGAACGCTTCGTAGCGAAATACCCTGACCACCGGGGTTCCATTGCCCTGCTGATCACCAGCGACGAAGAGGGGCCAGCCCAGCACGGCACTGTTAAAGTGGTGGAGACGCTCGAAGCCAGGAACGAGAAGATCGACTGGTGCCTGATTGGCGAGCCCTCCAGCACCCATGAAGTGGGCGATGTGATCAAGAACGGCCGTAGGGGCTCCCTACATGGTTACCTGACGGTGCACGGAGTTCAGGGCCATGTTGCCTATCCGCATCTGGCCGAGAACCCGGTTCACTCCGTGGCTCCTGCACTGGACGCGCTGGCAAAGGAATTCTGGGATAGCGGCAACGACTTCTTCCCGCCGACCACTTTCCAGATCACCAAAATGGAAGCGGGCACCGGCAGTAACATTATCCCCGGCGAATGCCTGGTGCACTTCAACTTCCGCTACTGCACGGAGAACACGGCAGAAAGTCTGGAGGAACGGGTAGTAGCCATCCTGGACCGCCACAACCTGAAGTACGACCTGCAGTGGCATCTGAGCGGACGCCCCTTCCTGACCGACAAGGGCGCCCTCGTGTCCGCCAGCCAGGAGGCAATACGCACGGTAACGGGCCGGGAAACTGAGCTTTCAACCTCTGGAGGTACTTCGGATGGCCGGTTCATTGCGCCAACCGGCGCACAGGTAGTCGAGCTTGGCCCTATCAACGCTACCATTCACAAAGTGGATGAATGTGTGAAAGCCGAGGATCTCAACACCCTGTCGGACATCTACGAACAGATTCTGATCGAACTTCTGGCATAGAGGTCGAAAACGGAATCCCCAAAAAAAAGGGTCAGATGAACCTTCATCTGACCCTTTTTCATTGCGCCATCGTCAGTAATGAGGAGGAGGTGTTTCGTCCTGCTCCGACTTGATATTGGACGGGGAAACATCCTTGAGCTGTTTGTGCAGCAAACGTTTGGCCTCCCACAATTCCCGAATGTCCATTTCCTGCTTGGCCACCTGCTCGCTCAAGGTATTGATAACGTCGTCCTGAAAAGCCAGCCGGGTTTCCAGCTCGTCCAGTCGGGTTTCCAGATCGTTCTGGCTCATTAGGTATTGGCACTCCCTGGGTGGATCTATAAAGAATGTGATTGATGACACTGCTTACCCCGTTGCTTGGTCAGCGCTCGGGATAATCTGGTATCATGCCGCTTTTGCCCGCCTGCGCTCCCGTTTTCCGGGGAACTGGCGGTTTTCACCGGCCGGATATGCGATTTTACCCGATATCCGGTTTTTATCGTTAGCGTTACAAGAATGGAGAAATTTCAGTCAATGCGTAATCCATCCAAAGCGATCCTTTTTGCTCTCCTGATCGCCATCCCCGCGCCTTTGGTGCTTGCCCTGTTGCTGTCGTTTACACCAGAGCCACTTCGCCTGATCGCTGCAGGCCAACTTGTAGAGGCACTGGGTAGCACTCGTGGTATCGCCGCGTACATCATCACGCTGATCGTTTTCGGCGTTGCGGGCTTCCTGGCCATTGCGTTATCCGTCAAGAAACCGGCCGAAAAGCAAAGCACTTCCCGGCCGAGCAACCGTGCCCCCAGCCAGAGCTATAACGACGACGATGATGATGGCTATGACGAAAGCAGCCCTGAGGGAGATGAGGAAGGCACCGTCAAATGGTTCAACGTCAAGAAAGGCTTTGGCTTTATTGTGCGCGACAGTGGCGACGAGGTTTTTGTGCACTTTCGCGCGATCCGCGGCCGCGGTCGTCGGGTTCTGCGCCAGGGTCAACTGGTTCGTTTTAATGTTGTTGAGGCAGACAAAGGTCTTCAGGCCGACAACGTGTCCATCCTGAGCGAGTAATCAGCCACTGAAAACAAAGAGGCAGCCCTTGGGCTGCCTCTTTCAGTTCCAGACGACCTGTTGCTCGCCCCGGTGGTCCAGGCGCCACCATTTTTCATCCTCTACCGGCTCGCCCTCTTTCCAGTCTCCCGGACTGCAGCGAATCTCGGTATCCATGGCGCGCCAGGCGCTGCGCGCGCAATCCAGATCACTGTTCCAGGGCACCCTGGTGCCTTCAATAACCAATGAGGTAAAACGCTTTCCGAAAGCTCCGGGATAAAGCGATATCCGCAGCCTTTCGCTCTTGTAGCGGGCCACGCCCTTGATTACTCTCGTTACCTCACCGTCCTCCAGTTCCAGTTCGTCCAGATGGTTCACTAGCCACCCCGAAACCGCACCTGGCTCCAGATCACGAATGTAAATTTCCAGATCCTGCACCCGCTGAATCTCCGTCCTGCTGATTACAATGAAGCACATAGTGAACCGGCCCGGGCCGCGCTGCAACCCAGCGCTCCAGTTCCTGCCGCAAATCCTCAGCACACAACCGACGCAACGTGCCTGCAGCCTTACGCTCATGCCAGGCCACTTCTGCTGCAACCCGATGGAGCTGGATTTCGCCAAGCGACGCCTCGATATCATCGAGCGGCTCCTTCCGCGCCAGCGCCACCAGGGACTGACGCCTCAAGGTGTCGGCCTGCCCTGCCAGGGCCACCGCCTCGGCCGGCCCTCTTCGCGCAAAGAGATTAAGCCTCGCAGCAGCCCGTTCCAGCCATTGAAGCATTCCTCCTGGCGTGCTCACGCAACGACTTTGGCGAGAGGCGGCAAACCGGATCGCAGAGCGAGAAATCTGGACATTCCATTGCTTCTCGATAGCCGCCTGATGCGCGGTTAAAATGGCCCGGCGCTGAACCACGCTTGAAACCGGCATATCAAAGATGTCCAGGGTTCGGCCAAGACGATGCTGAATTGAGGCGGCTGCACCGCTTTTAATGGGCTCATCAGGACCCAGCAGAAGAATTGGACCAGCCCATTGCAGTACGAGCGCTGACGCCAGCCCATCCGGAAGATCCATCAGCTCAATCAGGTCCGCAGGCGAGATATTGTCCAGTACCAGTACCGGCCAGCGAGGCCCGTCCTCGCTCGGACCGCCCTCCGATGAGAGCTCCGGAAGAACCGGAAGATCACTGGCCATGATCTCCGTTTCCCTCCTGAGATCCAACTCGACGTAATCCTGCTCCAGTGCTGGAAGCAGCGATTGCAGCCAGGCGGTCTTGCCCGCTCCACGCTCGCCACGCACCCAGATCATGGCTGACGGAGACGCCGCCAGACTGATTGCGACATCCTCAGCCAGCTCAACCCATGGGGAATCAGTCACTACCACGGGCGCTCTCTGGAAGTTATCAATCGGCGCCGGATCCCGCTCCTCGGAAGGATCGGGCCAGCGTGGGACCAACTCAAAAACCGCCACATAGGCCTTTTCCTGCAGCCGCTCCGCATGGCGAACCAGCGCCTCCAGCAGTTGCGACCATCCAAGCCATGGCGAATCGCTGGATTCCCGGGCCGCCGCGAACCAATACATCAGTTGGGAAGACAATTGCCCTTCGCCACCCACTTCCGTCACGATCGGTTGTTCGCATTGAATGGTGCGGGTGAGTTCATCCATATCCACGCCGCAGACGCGCAGAAAGCGGGCTATAGCAGGCGCGAAGTCCAGCAGGGCAAGCAGGTAGTCTTCAACGGTAATCACCGAGCCACCGCGGCGTTCAACACTTTCCCGGGCTCGTAATAATGCGGTCTGGCACTGGGGATCCAGGCATCCTTGCCAATCGTCCATCAAACTTCTCCATGTTCTGAATGCATCATCCTGATGCGAAAGCTATGTTGCAGACATTTATTGTATCACGCTCAAGCCCCTTGCGGCGGCCCGCCTGCGGGCTCACCAGGTACCAGTGTTTTCCATGCTGGCCCAGGGTTCCTTCGGTGGCAGCGCCTCGCCTTTCTGCAGAAGCTCAATCGAGATGTTATCCGGCGTGCGAATAAAGGCCATATGGCCATCACGGGGCGGACGATTAATCGTTACCCCATTGGCTTTGAGGTGCTCACAAAGGGCATAAATGTCACCCACCCGGTAGGCCAGATGGCCAAAATTACGCCCGCCGGTATACTCTTCCGGATCCCAGTTGTAAGTGAGCTCAATCATCGGCGCCCGGTCTTCACGGGCACGGGCTTCGTCATCGGGCGCGGCCAGAAACACCAGGGTAAATCGCCCTTTGTCGCTACTCTTGCGACTGATCTCAACCATTCCCAGCAGATCGCAAAAGAAATGCAGTGTCTCATCCAGGTTGCTCACCCGGATCATGGTGTGAAGATATTGCATGAAGCCTCCTTCAGAACTGTATTGATCATCGTGCCTTGCGGACAGTTTACGGTATTCTGGCCATATGGATTCAAAAACAACCCCCTACTCAACTCCAGAGCTGACCACGCCGGCGATCAGGCACCTTGCCTGGCTGTGCCGGGCGCCCCAACTGCTGCAGTCACCACTGACGTTTGAGCCTGGGCGCTACTTTTCTGACGACGTTCCCGAAAAACTCAAGGCCTGGGACCAACATCCCGAAACAGCCCCGGCGCTGCTGACAGAGGCACCCCAGAAAAGGCTGGGGTTCTACTTCGAGCGACTTTACCGGGTATTGCTCGAAGACCTTCTGGGCTGGGATATTCTGATTCAAAACCAGCAAATCCAGTCGAACGGCCGAACCATCGGAGAGATGGATTTCGTGGTGCACAACCGCTCTGAAGATCGAATAGAACACCACGAAATTGCTATCAAATACTACCTGGGGGTTCCGGAGCCTGGGGGAAAAGCTCTGTGGTACGGCCCGAACGCCCGGGACCGGCTGGACCTGAAAACCGATCGCCTGCTGCACCAGCAAAGCCAGCGGACCCAGCTGCCCGAGGCCCAAACATTGCTGGCAGACGCCGGAATCACCGGGCCAGTCACACCGCGCATCTTCATGCCCGGATACCTGTTCCATCCAGCCGCCGCAGACGTTAGCGTCCCCGAGTATGTACCAGCCAACCATCTGCGCGGACGGTGGCGCTATCTTTCCCAGGTAAGTCCGTCAGAGATTTCCGGCTGGGTGGTCCTGAACAAGCCCCACTGGATTGGCCCATGGCATCAGAGCGAGCCGCCCGAACCAGGGGTAATTGCCGCAGCGCTGAACACGATTGAGCACCACAGCGTTCCGCTTCTTTTCGCAAAACTCGAACTGGACACCATCAACGGTTTCTGGCAGGAAACCGCCCGCTTATTTGTAGTGCCGGACAGCTGGCCATAGTTCTCGATCAGGCATCAATAAGATCGGCTGCCCACTGAGGCAAGGCCTCGTGACAGGTACGCCACCGCCCCGCCTCCCAGACCGCAATACGTACGTAGGGTTGATCGAGGCTGGAGTTATCAACGAGGTGCATTTCGTCCGCCAGCCCGATGCATTCGCGAAGGTTGGCAAGGGTCCGTGGAATTCTGGACTCAACCTTGGCCTCGGGCACATGATGGCCGCCGGACTTTACCCGGGACGCCACCCGGGCGTTGTTCAACGCAGCGAATTCCAGGTGGAAATAAAACAGCCGAATGCGAAACCCCGCAGCCTTGGCGACCCCGACAAAATCAACTTTGGAGGGATGGGAAAAGACAGTTTCAAAACAGAAACTCTGGCGTTCTTCAAGCAGTCGGAACCGTTCCCGTTCGGCAATCAGCGCCGCCTCATAACTGTGTTTCTCGGGCGCGTCCGGCCACACACTGCGGGCGATGTTATCGGCATTCACCAGAGGAATCTTCCGGCGGGCCAGGAACCGCTCATAGAATGTGGTCTTGCCGGCACCGTTGCCGCCAATCAGCAGCCAGAGTTCAGGCTGCGTTGTCACGGTCACTCAGTGCTTCAAAACGCCCGTTGCGAAACTGACCGACTTCCCGGGTGCCATCCGGATAAATCGCCTCCAGATAGCCGGGCTTGTCTCCAGACGCCTGATACACCGTACGACCTCTGGCAATCGAACGCCCCAGATCACCGCTTTCCCGGGCCTGATCTACTTCAGCCCAGAGGTCATCACTGGAAACAGACTCAGCCACCACCGGCTCAACCCGCACCTGGCGGATACCTTGGAGAATGGCAATCAGATCTTCCGCACTCACGTCCCCGGCAACAGCACGCCCTATCTCGGCCCAGTACTCAATCTGCTTGGGTGTCGAACGCCGATGAACCGCGCCCTCTGCGGCGGCGTGGCGGACCAGAGTCTCGTCGAGACGGACAGCGGTTGTCATGGTGACCTCCTGAGTAGGGCTAAGTGTTAGCAACAGATTACCACAGGTGTTGCAATATGCAACAAACGAGATTTGGCCTCTCGGTAGGCATTAAATTGGCCAGGCACCAGCAGGCCGCAGCTTCCGATATTCCTCCATCGAGATCTTGCCCAATTGAGGCGTCAGCTTGCAGGTTCGGCTTGCCCACGGGTATGAATTCTGGCGCTGATGCACCTTCGTCCAGCCCTCTCCCTCCTTCCAGGATTCCAGATCCAGATCCCGCCAGTACCTCGGGTTCCTCCCGGTTTTTCTGTCATGCTCAGCGGTTATCGGGTCCAGATGACGGAAAGGTTCCAGGCGTGGCGTGTCGGGCAGAGGCTGGGAGACATCCATATAGCGCTGCAACATATCCCACAATGCCAAGACTTCAGACTTTTCCGACTCGATGGTGCTGAAGCCGGTTTTGTTGAACGTTTTCTGGGTGTAGCGGTGCACCAGCATCAGGCGGTAGAACACCCCGCTTTGCTGAATTACCCGCTCAATGTAGGCGTCAAATTCCACGAACGGGGCTTCAAAGAAGCGACCGCGACCAAGCGCAATGCGGACCTGACCCGTGAGGCGGTTGAATTCGCTGCATCCATCTTCAAGCGTCGCATCCAGCTTTTTGTTGATGTTTTTTTCGAACGGCTTAAGGAGGAATCCGACGCCGGTGCTCATAATCCAGTTTGTGGTTATCGGCGTGACCCAGATCGCGAACCCATACCACCCAATCGTTAGGACAATAGAGCACAATCCAATAACTAATGCCGGGAGCTCCTTCAAGACATCTACTTCGGCAATCATCCAAACCATAACTGCCGGACCAGCCAACCACAGGGAAAGCACCCAGATCAGTGGAATAATCAGCAACAGGAACTTTAGCCCCATCTTCCCGTTCAAAAATCGAATCCGCTGATGATCTGACCACCAATCACTATCTTTGAATTCAGGGTCAGTTTTGTCGTGCTCTTGCAGCGCCTCCACATCTTGAATCGTTCGAAGATAAGGAATGACTGCAGCGTATGTACCGATTGGCTGCAGTTCCTCGCCAATACGCGTGCGTTTGTTTGGGCTCTCGGGCAGCGGCTGAATAGCAACAGTTCTGAAGGCTGTGGCCGCATACTCAGTCTTCATCTGCGCGTTTGTCATGCACTAACCTCGGTAAAATACCAATAGGGTGACTTGGGCTGAGCGTATGCACCCCAAGGACGCCGCTTCAGCAATTGCTCAAAAGAGCCGTCCTTTGATGCCCAGCATAGGACCCTCCTACAACGATGAAAGCCATACCCAAAATCGCCCCTCCCCAGCCCGGGATTGCCAACATGGTCACCAGTAAAAGATACGCCAGAAAAACCAGCCCACCCGCCATCGCTATTGCATACCCAGTCGCGGCATCAAAATCCTTATTAGAGAGGCTGATCCGCATTTCCCGGGGAACGATGATCGGCTCTTTCTGCCCCTCCGGCACGAAACACACTTCGCGGCGTTGGCGGTTAAACGGGCGGGCGTTACGTTCTTTAATTTGGAATAAGCCTGCCAGCGAGGAAGGGAGAGTGTGAACAAGCCCAAAGAGCCACCTAACGTCATTTGCCAACCGAACACCGATGTCGCCCCTGCCCAAAAAGTCCAGGTATCCGTCATTCACTTCCCCCACCGCATGGCCATGATCCACCGGCGGCAGGCCGGTTGGCAGGGGTTTGGGGGATAAAAGAGTCAGCCGGCCACTCGGGAAAGGCTCGGAACGCCCCGCGTGTAGAGGCTGTTCGAACTGAGTACTTTTTGAGTTCATGAGAGACCGTCCATCGTCTGGCATTGACTGCAGACTAGGGTTTCCGATCTTCCAAGCTGATCAAGCTCGGCTTGTGACAGCTGAATGACGCCATAAAGCCTGTGCGGTTTGCGTTTACAATGTTTGTCATCATTTCCTCCTTGAAATGGCTTTACTACTTCATCAATTGGTTGATGCCAGCGGCAGACGGTCCTCCTCGGCATACACTTCCGCAAAGACTTCATAGGGCAACCGCCCCGGACGGGCCTTTTGCTTCTCACGAACCTTCTGGCTTAAGCGCTTGAAGGTCTCGCTGGGCTTGGCCCACTCGCTCTCAGATAACGGTTCAGACCACTCCGCCATGGCCCTGGGCAGCGTTTTTCGGGTCATGCGTTTGATCTTCCTGACTTCCCACTCCACCAGTCGGTTGGGCAGGGTCCAAAAGGTCATCAGGTGGTACAGGTACCAGCCGGTCAGGTAGTGCACTCCCCGTTTGCCTTCCCGGTATTCCTCATGAAGACGTTTGCGGGCATTGCGGAAAACATGGACGCCCTCCCAGGGCGGATCATCCGGGCCCTGAAGTTCCAATGGATCCTGGATCTCTTTCAGGGTGTGGACTTCGTATTCCATGTAGGCCCGGATGGCCTCCCAGTTGCTGATGGCCTGGGGCAAACCGTAAGTCTGGAATTCCAGCGTGTATTTCTCGCCGGTTTGTGGGTGGAGGAAGCCTACACCGAAGCCGTACTGGCGCTGTACACCGTACTCGGTCACCCCCTGGGCCTCGGTCACCCAGGCCACCAGTTCCTCCCAGGGTACGAAAATGGGCTCCCGGTGACCATTGGGCACGAAGCACACCTCGCGGCGCTGGCGGTTGAAGCGGGTGGGGATGACCTGGGATTTTTTCTTGAGTTCTATTACGGACGCAACTAGCCACCAAAGCATTAAACCTCCCCCTCCCCAAAAGCCAATCCAGAAGCTGATCTCTATCACTCCCCAAAAAGCATGAATGGCATCGGGCAGACCATTGCCGAGCCAGTAAAGCATTAAAAAGGCAATCGCCGGAAAAACCAAGGCCACCATAACGAATAAGCCAAAAGGGCCGCCAAGAGTCACCTGCCAGCCAAACACCGAAGGCAACCCCACCCCGAAGTCCAGATAGCGTTCGTTCACCTCACCCACTGCGTGCCCGTGGTCCGTGGGCGGCAAACCAGTGGGCAGGGGCAACGGTGACAGGTACGTCACCGTTCCGCTGGGGAACTTGTCACTTCGCCCGGCCCTGGGGGCATTCGCTATATCCGCCTTGGGCGTTTCCTGTGTCATTCGAAGATATCCAGTTCCATAAAGGGATTGCGTACCTGGTACCAGAAGGTCCTGCCTTCGTTATCCTGGGGAGGTTCCTGGACAGGCGTCACCGGCCAGTCACTGTCAGGCGTTACCTTGAGCATGTACACCTCCTGGGTGTAGCGGTCCTCCGAATGGTGGGTGTCCAGCCGGACCATCAGCGCCAGGTCACGGGTTTCGGGATACGGATCGCTCTTGCTGTGGTCCGGGGGCGAGAACGCCAGTTGCAGATGTCCGCCCCCTTCCCGGATGGCCAGGCTCGTCAGGATATCATGGGAACAGCGCACCCAGGTTTCCGGGGTGTCACGGAACCAGCCCGAGCGTTCTGGCCGGATGCGCCAGGCACTGAGCCACACTCGCCGGGGCGCCGGCTGGTCCAGGGGCTCTATCAACCCCGCCGCCGTCAGAGCATGGCAGTTCAGCACCAGTTGGTCCTTACCGTCTTGCTCTTCCGCCGGGACCTTCTCCAGGGACAGGCTGTTGCCGAGCTGGGCGAAGGCCTGCTCGTACTCCTCCAGCGATCCGTTGTGGATCTGGCCGGGTTCCCGCGACCAGGGGGTGGTCTGCAGCCACTGATCCCGCTCGCTCAAATTGTAGCGGTTGTACAGCCAGGTGCCCCCCAGCTCGAACACGGTAAACACCAGCCCGGCAATGTTCAGGCGGACGAACAGGCTGGACAGACGGGTGCCTGCGGTGGCCCAGGCACCTGCCTTGTCGGCGGCTCGCCATACCTCCATCGCAGCTATTCGTGTCTGGTTTAGGCCATATAGATTTGTCGCCGTCAGCCCGCCGCTGCCCACCATGCCAAGGGTCGCCCCCAATTGCGCCTGCGCATTACCGGTCCGTACGGCTTCCAGCCAGTTGCTGGCATGCTTGTAGGTGCCGATGGCGGCGCTGATAGCACCCGCGCCGTATGCAAATATTCCCAACCCAACATGCAAGCGGCCCATCTGGATATGGACCGACTGCACGGCGCTGCGCTGCCAAGAGTTTGCCAGGGTCTGGGCCCTGGAGGACAGAGCGGTGTCCGCCAGGCTTTGGGCGGCCAGGAAACCGGCGCCGGACGTAGCAGACAGACTTTCGATAAGTTTGCCATAGCTCCTGGCGTCTGGTGACTGAGCTTTAACTTCGGAAACAGCGTGAAAAAAGTTCACCAACTGCGCCGCAAACACCATCACACCCAGCCCATCCCCCAGCAGGTTCACCCGTGGCGCAGAGGTCAGGCCCTGGCGGAGGTGCCCCATCAGTGTGCCCATCTGCTGCTGGCCCGCGGCAGGCAGCAGCAGGGAGATACCCGCCCTGCCCGTGGTTGCGGGCTCGAGCCGCAGGCCGGTATTGGTTTCCTCCACCGGGCTGAGGGCGCCGGCCAGACGCCGGCCCAGGGCCCGCTGTTCCTCCCGGGTGGCCTTGAACTCGTTGACGATGCTTTGCGCCCGCTCGGATTTGTGGCCGTGGGTGGCCTTGGCCACGTCGTGGTCGTGGGCCAGGGATTCCAGCCGTTCGTTCAGCGACAGCAGTTGTTCCAGGTTCTGGCGGAAGGTGGCCAGCTCCGGTTCCGAGGCAACGCGGAACTCTACCTCACCGGCTTGGATGACCTTGAGCATCTTGCCCTTAAAAAAATACGGCAGGTCCCGGAACAGGTCGTCCAGGGGCGGTATCCGGTTTGCCTCAATGCCTTGGTAAAGCTGTTCCATAGCCCGGGCGATACCTTTTGACACCGCCGGTGCCAGGGTGTCGCCAATGGCGGCTGCCTTTGCCTGGATTTCCTGGGAGCGTAACTCAAGGTCCGGCAGGTGTCCGGCCTCCGCCTCGGCCAGGCGCCGCGCCCACTCGGCAGCCCTGGTCACCAGGCTGTAGCCGGCCCCTGCGATACCAAAGTAGGTGGTCGATGGCTCTGCATCCGGCGCCTGGGCGGCCTTGGGCAAGGTGTGGAACAAGGGGTGACTGTACTGGGGGTTCTCCTCCAGCCAGGCCAGTACCTTTTCCGCCGCCTCGTCGGTGCGGCAAAGATCCTTCACGCAGGCATAGTTCAGGTCCAGGGCCGCCTCCAGTTGCTTCTCATCCGCCACGTCGAAATACCAGGCGGCCTGGTGGAAGCGGGAATCACACAACAGGGTGGCCCGGTCATCGGTGATGTCCGCCAGCAACCCTTGCCACCGTGCCAGCTTGGCCCGCTGCGCCGCCATGAAGGCATCCATACGGGGGCGGTCGATCAGTTCATTGATGCCGCGCTGGCCCAGTTTGGCCCCGTTAAGCTGGTAATAGTTCTGCAGGTTGAGCTGATTGATGGTGTCCCGGTGCTGCTCGTAGTTCGCCTGCCCCAGGGCATCAATCATGGCCAATTGTGCCCGGACCAGGGGATTATCCCCGTGGTGCTCGCGCAGGTAGGTTTCGGGGCCCATCGGTTGCGGGCCACGGTAATCCCTGCGCACCTCCAGGTAGTCGTAGATGGACTGGCGTTGTGCTTCGTCGGTACTCTCGTACAGCGACTGGAAAGGTTCGCCTCCCGGTCTTTCGCCAGCCGTCTCCAGAGCGTGATCGTTGATCAGTGTCATGGACTCTATCCATGCACCCAGCATATAGTCCCGCTCGGTGTGCCCCGGCTCGTCACCACCTTCCGCCCAGTCGCCGATCCAGCCCACCACATCATCCTGATGCTGAGCCAGGTCCAGCATCACGCCCACGTCGTCCCTCAGCACCAGGCACAGGCAATTGTCCGGGTCTTCCACGGCCTGCTGCTTGATCAACTTGCCCAATCGGCTCTTGTGGTAATAGGGCTGATTCTCCCATTGGTAGGGCTCGCTTTCCTGGGGGTGGCCGTTTTCGGGGGCATCCGGCGTATAGTCTTCGCCAAATTCAGCCACCCATTGTTTGGCCTGTTCAGGCGTCAGCAGGTGCTCACCGCCGCTGACCGGCGAGGCACTGGCCAGGTCGATTTCCTGCATGAAGTGCGCACGCTCCTCCTGGCTGTCGAGTATCTGAGCTTTCTTGCGTTCGGTGAGGGGCACATCGGCGAAGCAAACGTAGAGGGTGTGCTGCTTCGGGTATTCCAGCTTGCCACCGTTGTGGCCGGTCAGTTCACCATTTTCATGCAGGTACTCGTGGAGCTCCCCGGTATCTGCGTCCAATACATAAAGATAGCCATACCTAAGAAGGCGGTAGCCAAGCGGGCGGGAGGTCAGTGAGTAGGGGTACCCCGGGTCTGTATCGGCGGGCGCAACTTCTACCCTGCCGTACCGAATAGGCAGCAGGTGCACGGTTTTCAGCAGTGGGCATGAAGCGGGTTCATCAATGAGGGTGCCTGATTGTTCCCAGCACAAAAGATCGTTGCTTGCCCGGTCGTCAGTGGGGCGTTGTATCCGTGTCATTGTTCATCCTTGATTCAATGGAGGCGCCGTTTCCGTCACGGCATTGCTATCGGCTTGTGATGGCAAGGTTACGAACAGGAATTGCATAATCTCCCGCAAGTTGTTGCATCCGTTGCCAAGGGCCTCTTCCAGTATTCTGCCGAGTGCCGGGTAGGCATCCCTCAAATCAGGACCACCCAACTGTTTGCGCACCGACTCATGCAGGTTGCTCCATATGTGCAGTGCGCCTTTGCGCCGATTAAAGGCATCGAAAGCGCCCTTCAAGTCCCGCGAGGCCATCATTTTTTCGGGTTGGTCACCTATGTCGCCAGACTGAACAGCCGGGGGCTCGACAAGGTGCCACTGCTCGCTGATACGATCCGGAACAATCAACCGGTCCACGGCCCTGGTGGGGAAACGCGGCAAATTGCCCCCGATCACCGTGGCGGCCAGTGCCGGATGGGCAATCCGCACCAGTTCTTCACAGCCCGGCGCCACTTCTACCTGCAGGTGGGAGCGCATCCAACAGGCACAGCTAGCATGGTCTGTGGCCGAGATCAGCAGGTAACCCTGCTCTTGCCTGGGCCCCTGCTCCAGGAACCCTTCCAGCACCGGGTCTTCTGGCCCACTGAGCCATACAAGCCAGGGGGACAAGTCCGAAACCGCCTCCCAGCGGGTTGCAACGTACAGGCACTCTGCATTAATGGTTTGTCCGCCGGCCCACTGGTAGATTTGCTCACCGAGTTCGGGGATAGCAACACCATCCAGGACAAGCCCAACAGGTTGATGGCCAGGCCAGGGAACATGGGTAAAGGGCGACTCCCGCAACGACCAGGAATCCTGATTCATGAGTTTTGCTCCTCACAAACCGGGCAGGTTGCATTCCCCTTCCTGAGTGCCGCAACTTGGGATTCTACATTGATGGCCGGAGCGTTCTTCCGTTGTTCAACTTCCGCCAGTGCCTCCTGCTCGGGCTCGTGGGGCTGATCACCCTCAATAACCCTTGGCATTTGCGCCATCACCACACTCTGTCCCGAACCGCTCCCCGGCGAACCACCGGAATTGATCTTGATGCCTGGCCCGGATAGCGTCACGCCGCTTGGGTCCAGTTTCAAAAAACTGCCACCCGCCGAAATGGTGATTTCAGCGCCGGCATCCAGCACCACTTTGGTTCCCGCCTTGTGGTGTACTTCAGTGCCCGCTTCGCTAAATGTTCCCTGGGAGGATTTCTGGTGGAATGTGCCGCCTATGTTCTGGCTGCAATCGCCCCCGATGGATTCCCGCTGTTCGCCATCGACTGTGTGATGCTCGTTGCCTTTCACATGACTGAAATCGTGGTTCTCCACGGTGCGATGACTGTCGTTCCGAATCACCTCCGTGCGGTTGTTCTCGGTGAGCAGATCCAGGTCTTTCTGGGCGTGTACGTAGATCTGTTCCTGCTCCGCCTCATCCTCAAACCTCAGTTCGTTGCTGCCCTCGCCCTTGTGGGTTTTCGTTTTCAGGGTGGTGCGGGTTTTGTGCTCGGGCAGCCCATAGGGTGGCGTGTTGGTCACGTGATGGGTTCGGCCGGTGATGATCGGCTGGTCCGGGTCACCGTCGAGGAAGGAGACAATCACTTCGTGGCCGATCCTAGGTAGCGCCATAAAACCATACTGGCCGCCGGCCCAGCCCTGGCTGACTCTCAGCCAGGCGCTGCTGTGTTCGTTATTTTTCGAGTAGCGATCCCACGGGAACCGGACTTTTACCCGCCCATGTTCATCGCAGTGAATCTCCTCGCCTTCCGGGCCGGTGACAATCGCGATTTGTGGGCCGTCCATCAGGGGACGGTGCGGCGTCTGCGGGCACCAGGTCAGATCTGCAGGTATGGCATTGAAGTGGTTGTGATACGTGGTGGGTTCGCTGCCGCCTTCCTCTTCCAGAGCCTGGGGCTGCGTTCCGGTGTGGGTGATAGACGTTAGCAGCCACTCCCGATTGAGATTGTCACTATCGTGTTCAGTCAGTTCCACTTTCGCGCCGGGGCTGAAATCCGGGCGGTTGCTCTCGCCGGATGCGGTGCTGGCGTCATTACGAAGGGATTGCAGTCTGGCTTCGGTAAAAGGCTGGCCACTGGCGTCGGCCTTGAAGCGGCCGGGGTAGTCGTAGTGCTGGTAGTCTTCCCGGTGCTTCAGATCGCCAGAAGCATGCTCATGCATCAGGGCATAGGCGGGATTTCTGAAGGTGTAATCCTTCATTGCCACGGAGGCCACCCGAACCCGTTCTTCATACCGGAACCGATACACCGCCGGGCGCTGGGTGCTGCCGCCTGCTTTGGCGTTGTATGCTGCCGGCTCCAGTTTCGGAGCATCGCCATGATGGTCGGCGATTATAAGCGCCGACTGGGTGTCCCCGTCCACGCTCCCGTGTTCATAGCGATAATGCCAGCCCTCTTCAGCCGCGAGGCGTTCGAGAAAGGCCAGGTCGCTTTCCCGATGCTGAACACAGTATTCCCGTTGCTCCGGGGTGCGCTTCAGATCGAAGACCGAATCGATAATGCCGCGCTCCTCAAGCAGAGTTCGCACAATCGTCTCGGTGCTCTGGGTCTGAAAAATCCGGCTGTTGTGCATGAGTTCCAGACGCCATAGCGGCGGCTGTATCGTCAGCTCGTAGCGCGTCCGTCGGTGCCCGGCATCGCCCCGAACGAATTCGTTGACCACCCCGGTAAACCGCCGAAGAGGCATGCTATCCTGCCAGATAACGAGATCAACCGGTTGCTCCAGAATCTCTGCAGCCCGAATGGATGGATCGGTACTGGCCAGCTCAAGACGACCCTGAAACACCTCGGACAGGCGCTCGGTCAGTTTAAAGCCAACCACTGAGAATAGATCTGAGGGGAGTCCGCCAACACGGGCGGTAAACTGCAATCCACTTGCCTGGGGCATATCTTCATTCCTTGAAGAGCAATCGGTTTTTAAGCTCGTCCTGAGCAGGCCTCCGATTATAGCCATCAAGCCGGAGAATGAAACCCCGGGGCCAGTCTTGTGTCGGCATGATGAGAGGTTGACCGGAAATCCATTCTGCTGCACCCTAATCTGGTTTCATTATGCAACCGGAGAGACAAGTGAGCGAATATAAGAACCGAGCCGTTGTGCTCAAACAGCGCCCCCAGGGCGAGATTCAGCAAGGCGATCTGGTGCTGGAAGAGCGCCCCGTGCGTTCCCCTGGCGAGGGCGAGGTGGTTGCCCAGGTGCTCTGGCTTTCGCTGGATCCTTACATGCGCCCCCGCATGAACGATGCCAAGGGTTATATGGACCCCATCGGCATTGACGAACCCATTGTCGGCGAGAGCGTTGCCCGGGTGGTGGAATCACGTTCAGAGGATCTGAAGGTCGGCGACCTGGTCACCTGCTATTCCGGCTGGCAGGAGTACGTTACCTTTCCGGCCGATGCGCCCATGGTTTACAAGATTCAGCAACGTGACAACGTGCCCCTGCAAGCCTACCTTGGCGTTGCCGGCATGCCCGGGCGCACTGGTTATTGCGGCCTGATGTACGTAGGTAAACCGAAAGCCGGCGAAACCGTGGTTGTCTCGGCTGCTTCCGGACCAGTGGGTACTGTCGTTGGTCAGACCGCAAAGTCAGAGGGGTGTCGAGTGGTCGGCGTTGCCGGTGGGCCTGAAAAGTGCGATTTCGTCGTCAATGAACTGGGCTTCGACGCCTGCGTTGACTACAAGGCCGGCAACCTGGAAGCAGATCTTAAAGCGGCCTGCCCCGACGGCATCGACATCTACTTTGAAAACGTGGGTGGTGCCGTTACGCGCGCCGTTGCGCCATTGTTGAATGAGGGAGCCCGAGTGCCCATCTGCGGTTTTGTCTCTGCCTACAATGCAAAAGATATGGCCAGCGTGGAAACTCCCTTCCACGTGCTCGGGGCGCTTGATCCGGCTCCCGAGCATCGTTTTTTCCTCGTGACAGAATGGCAGGACCAGCATCAGGAAATCACGGACATTCTGGCCTCCCGGGTCGCCTCTGGTGAACTCAAGTACCGGGAGACCGTTGCCGAAGGTCTGGAAAATGCCGTTGATGCCTTCAAGGGCATGCTGAAAGGGCAGAACTTCGGCAAGCAGCTGGTTCATATCGCAGACTGATTTCAGCCCGGGAGACGCGAGGGGCTGTGTGATCAGTCGGAGATTTTCAGGAGCACCTTACCGGTGTTCCTGTTGTCGGCCACATAGGCCATCGCATCTTCCACCTGCTCTATCGGCCATGTGCTGTCAATCAGAGGCTCAATCTGGCCGGCTGCGAGCAGTGGCCAGACGTGCCGGTACAGTGCCTGCATCACTTCGCCCTTGTCCTCGACCGTTCGGGAACGGAGGGTGGAACCGATCAGGCGCTGGCGTTTGATCAGCATGATGCCCAGGTCCACCTCGGCCATCCGGCCGCCCATCAGTCCGATCAGTACGATCCGGCCATCGACATTCAGAACCCGCTGATCCTCAGCAATATATTTGCCTCCGACCGGATCCAGAACCATATCCACGCCGCCCCATGCAGTGACAGCATCAATAAAGGAACCCTCGTTCCGGTTCCAGACGCCACTGGCTCCCAGATTGCGACAAACCTCCAGCTTGGCCTTATCACCAGCGGTGGCAAAGACCGGGTTACCAAAGGCCGTCGCCAGCTGGATAACCGCGGTTCCAAGGCCGCTGGCACCCGCATGCAGCAGCACCCGCTCGCCCGGTTTCAAGGCCGCTTCGTGATAGAGATTCAGCCAGGCCGTGGCGAAAACTTCCGGTATGGCCGCGGCCTTTTCCAGCGTTAACCCTTTGGGAATGGGCAACACCTGCACCGCCGGTACCACCACGCGGGTGGCGTAACCGCCTCCGGTCAGCAGGGCGCAGACTTCATCGCCGGGCTTGAACTGGGTAACATCCGGTCCAACCGAGGCGATCCGACCACTGACTTCCAGCCCCAGAATGTCAGACGCTCCCGGCGGGGGTGGATAGACACCAGCCCGTTGCATCAGGTCGGCACGGTTAATGGCGGTCCAGACCACCTCGATCTCGACGTGATCCGCCGGAGGCTCCCCCGGCCCTTCCCAGGAATCCCAACTGAGGTTGCCCCCGGTTACCTTGATTGCTTTGATCATGTATGACGTCTCGGCCTTGCTCATATGGCCACAGGATACCCTATGTTTTTCGAGCATTGCACAAATGACGTTGTCAGATGATCAGACGGTAACTTCCAGGTTGGACAGCCATACGCTCTGGTAGGGTTTCAGGGTAATCGAGCCGGACAGGTCATCAATGGTCATTCCGGAAATCAGGTCCTGCCAATGATCGGTACCAATCAGATTGATGTCGCTCAGGGCTACCTGCTGCACTTCGTTGCTGATGTTATGAATGCAGAAGATGGACTGATCCCTGCGCATACTCTGGCGCCAGAAACCAAACAGCTGAAGCCCGAGGTGCAGGGTGAACTGGGTGGCGTTAGGATGAAACGCCGGCTGTTTACGCCGAATGGCAATCAGGCGTTTCAGCTCCTGGAACGCCTTGCTGTGATGGCTCAGGGGGTCGGCAAGCTTCTGCTCCAGATCATCCAGTTGCCACTGGCTGCGGTTGATGGACCTCAGCCGACCGGTGTGCTCTACCCGCTCCAGATCGTTCTCAGTGGCCAGCAAACTGTGGATGTAGAACGCCGGAATCCCTTCCAGCGCCAACATCACGGTGTGAGCGCAAACGAAGCGTTGCAGTTGCCAGTGATCCCGGCCGCACTCCGCCGTGCCCTGGAGTGCATCGTACAGGGCAATATTGATTTCGTAAGGCTGGTCGCGGCCATCCGGCGTGCGCCGGTACGATACCTTGCCACCAAAGGAATCCATGGTGTTGATCAGCCGCTGCTTCTCTTCCTCAGTGAGCAGACCATCCGTCGGCCGCATACCGACGCCATCGTGGGACGCAATAAAGTTCAGATAGGTGGTGCCCATCTGCGCCGGCGGCATGCTCATCAGCCAGGTTTTCAGGTGTTTGCAGTCACCGGTAACCAGGGTATTGATCAGCAGGGGCGGCAGGGAGAAGTTATAGATCACATGGGCTTCGTTGGCGTTGCCGAAGTAGGTCAGGTTTTCCCGGTTGGGAACGTTGGTTTCGGTAATCACCACCGCATCCGGGCTGTGGTGCTCAATCAACAGGCGCAGGATCTTGATCAGCTCATGGGTTTGCTGCAGATGGATACAGGGCGTTCCCGGCTCCTTCCAGAGAAAGGCGACGGCATCGAGCCGGAAGATGATAATGCCACGCTCCAAGTAGCGCCGGATGATGGCAACGAATTCGATGAGCACCTTCGGGTTGGCAAAATTCAGATCGACCTGATCCTCACTGAAGGTGCACCAGACATACCGTTCGCCATCATCGGTCTGAACCGGGTTCAGCAGTGGCGAGGTTCGGGGTCGCACGACGGCGCTCAGATCATCTCTCGGATTACCTTCAAAGAAATAGTCCTTGCCCGGGTCGACCCGTTTGCGGAAATTCTCGAACCAGCGGCTGCGGGCTGACATATGGTTGATCACCAGGTCCGCCATCAGCTTGTAATCCCGGGCGATGGCCTCGATATCCTCCCAGTTTCCGTGGGACTCGTTCACCGCCAGATAGTCCATGACCGAGAAACCGTCGTCGGAGCTGTAGGGAAAAAACGGCAGTATATGCACCGACGAGACAGTATCTGAGAGGCAATCGCCCAGAAAACGATGCAGCGTTTGCAGCGGTTTTTCGTCCGCCCGCTGAACCGTATCGGCATAGGTGATCAGCACCACATCCGATTCGTCCCAGTTATTCTGGTGCGCAGGCGGCGGGGCCTGGTTGGGCTCCAGACCCATAGTGGTCAGCAACTGTTCGGCCAGAAAGTCACAGTCCAGCTCTGGATAGACGACATCCAGCATGGAAACCAGCTTCGCTTTCAGAGCCTGGGTCATGGCCGGAATTCCTCATTATCCAGTTCCACCGCCTCCAGCAACTGCTCCTTGATGTCGGGAATGGCGCTTGTTACCCGGTTCCAGCTGGGAATAAAAGGGGTGTCCATCGGGTTATCAAGGAAATAGGCGCCGGCCCGCATCACGTTCTGGGCGAAAAGCTCCACGGCCTTCTCCTCCTTGTGCCGATCAAACGTCAGGCCGTTAATAATGGCGTCGTTCTGGTAGGTCTCCACGAAATCCAGGGCAATGCGGAAATACGTGGCCTTGATCGTCCGGAATTTCTCATTGGAGAAAATCTCGCCGTTGGTCGCCAGCTTTCGAAACAGGGCCTTGGCGATATCCATGCTCATTTTGGACAGCCCCTTGCTGGCATCCTCCGGCGAAAGCTCCTGATGCTTGTGATCATAGACATCGGCAATATCCACCTGGCACAGGCGGTTGGTCGCGTAGTTGCGCTTCATCTCCGACAGCACACCGATCTCCAGCCCCCAGTCGCTGGGAATGCGCAGATCATTGATCACATCCGTGCGGAACGAGAACTCCCCGGCCAGGGGGTACCGGTAACTGTCGAGATAATCCAGAAAATCGTTGGGGCCGCAGACTTTCTTCAGCGCGCGGATCAGCGGTGTCACCAGCAGGCGGCTCACCCGTCCGTTCATTTTTCCGTCCGCTACCCGGGCGTAGTAGCCTTTGCAGAACATGTAGTTGAAGCCGGGGTTGGCCACAGGATAGATAAGGCGGGCCACGAGGTCCCGGGAATAAGTAAGGATGTCGCAATCGTGCAGGGCAACGGACTTGCTGACACCGGAGGCCAATACATAGCCAAAGCAATACCAGACGTTTCGGCCCTTGCCCATTTCTGTCGGCGCCAGGTTCTGCTCCCGAAGCTTCAGGTCAATGTTCCTGAGGCGGGGCCCGTCGTTCCAGAGCACCTTGAAGTTCTGAGGCAGGTCCGAGAAATACTCCAGGGCATGGCGGTATTGTTCCTCGTTGGCGCGGTCCAGGCCAATCACCACCTGATCCAGATAAGGCACCTTGCCCAGCTCGTGCACAATATTCTTCAGGGCCGGCCCCTCCAGCTCTGAGTACAGCGACGGCAGCACCAACGACATGGGCCGGGCCTTGCGAAAACTCATCAGCTCCGCTTCCAGGTCCTCCACCGGACGCCGAACAAGGTTATGAAGGGTTGTAATAATGCCATTCTGGTAAAAGTCGCCCATGGCGGCTCTCCTTCTTGATACCCGCACTCGAACGGGTCAGTACCCGTACTCAACCAGGAGATTGAGTACGCACTCATTCCAGCCTTCGGGGCCGGGCTTGAGGGAGCGCATGGCGTGCTTTGCCGAGGGCAACCGCACCTCTTCGCTTTTTACGCCCCGGATCACCACCGGTATATCTGCCGATTCCAGCATCTGCTGATCATTGGGGCTGTCACCCAGGGCAATAGCCAACACTGGCTGATCGCCATACTGCTCCCGGTATTGCTCTTTATATTTGTTTAGCAAGAACCGGGCCCCATCGGCTTTATCGAATATCCCCATGGCATGGAGAAAACGTCCGCCCGCTACCAGGCGGAGACCCTCGGCACTTAGAGCCGCTTCAAACTCCGCCAGCTCCTGTTCTGTGCCCTGCCAGATCAATGGCTCAGTCCCCAGCCGTTCTTTGGCCCGCCCGGACGCCACCGGGTCAAGGCCTGTCTCCGCAGCCAGCTCGGCGGCGGACATGTCCGCAAAGCCCTTGAACCGCGCGCCCTTCTTCCGTTGGGCGCCAAGCACCTCAAGGACCCGATCCCGGGTTGCACCAAAATTCACCACTTCTGCTTCGGCATTGCCCAGGGCGTGGGGCGGAATAACCACGGCTGCACCGTTTTCGACAATGAATGGATCGGTATTTCCAAGCTCTTCCCTCAATGCACGGATTTCAGGCATGGTCTTGCTGGAGTTAAGCACCAGGGGAATATTGGCCGCCGTCAGCCTGGCCAGCGCCGGGCCCGCCGCCTGCCAGCGGTAATCGTCATGATCAAGCAGGGTGCCATCGAGATCAGAAAAGATGATCAAATGGGGTCGGGCCATGGCTGGTCTCCGTCAGGCTTCGCGGAACTGCGGAAGGCCGAGGGAGTGATCCTCGGCCACGTTGATCAGAACATCGGCCCGGCCCGGCATTTCAGCGAGGCAGGCACGGGTAACCCGCTCATAGTGCATAACGAAGCGGCCGACTTCGTCGTCGGTCATAATGCGCAAATCCTGTGCATTACCGTGGGGCTCGCCACTTTTTGGTGCATTGCGAATTTTCTTCGCCAGCTTTTGCTCCTGGAGTCGACGCCATTCAAGAACACACTCCATGGAGGGAGCCTTCAACATGACCAGAAAATCGATTTCATCAAAAAACTGCCGGTACTCCCCTTTCAACTGATCGTTCACATAGCTGCGCCAGATGCCGTCCGGATCCTCATTCTCCTCCAGGCGATTCATCGGCTCAGCGAGCGCACTGTCTTTCTCCGGTCGCGCATCCAGGCACCAGCCCTCCAGAAGAATGACCTCCGCCCTTCCGCCAAAGACAGGCCACTGATCCCGGGGAACCCGGTCGTCCCGGGACTTGTCGAATGCAGGAATCGGGGTGGCATCTTCAGGCGCTGCACTGCGCAAGCGGTTCAAGACCTGCTGCCCGAGCGCAACGTCGTGTGTTCCCGGCACGCCACGGGTTATAAACAACGGGTGCACCCGTTCGGCGAGGTCCTGGCGCTCACCCCTGGTAAGGTAAATGTCATCGAGGGAGAAATTGGCAGTGGAACGGTTGCGGTGCCGGAGCAGAATTTCCCGTAAAAAGAGGGTCAACGTGGACTTGCCCGTGCCCTGGGCTCCGTGAATACCAACCACAATGGGCTGCTTTTCCGTATCATGGAGCGCACAGATTCGGTCTGCCAGCGGCAGAATGGTCTTTTCCACCGTTTCGGCGTAGGAATCGGGCAGGCCCTCCTGTTGAATCAGGGCACTGACGGTTTGTTCGAGCGAGCGATCAGACACGTTGGATTTCCGGTTTAATAGTTTATTGAAGAGAAACGGCAGCAGAATTCATACCAATGGGAGTATAGGCGTTTTATGAGTGGCAACGATTTTCGAGTGGAGCATCGCTACCTTGAGCTCCCGGACAGCTTTTATACCCGGGTTCAGCCCTCGCCTCTGAAAGACGCAAAGATGGTGTGCTTCAACCACAAGCTCGCGGAACAGATGGGCTTTCGCGCCGATTCCGAATCCGACTGGACCGGCGTGGGTGCAGGCTCTGAGCTGCTCGAGGGCATGGACCCGGTGGCCATGAAATACACCGGCCACCAGTTCGGCGCCTACAATCCGGAACTCGGCGACGGCCGCGGCCTGCTGCTTTGGGAAACCGTTGGCCCCGATGGACGACGCTGGGACTGGCACCTCAAAGGCGCAGGGATGACCCCCTACTCCCGTTTTGGGGATGGCCGGGCCGTGCTTCGCTCCACCATTCGCGAATACCTGTGCAGCGAGGCCATGCATGGACTTGGTATCCCTACCACACGGGGACTGTTCATGGTGAGCGCTAAAGACCCGGTGCGCCGGGAGTCCATCGAGACAGCCGCGGCACTGGTAAGAGTGGCCCAGAGCCATATACGCTTCGGACACTTCGAGTTCGCCGCCCACCACGAAGGGCCTGAAACCGTCAGGACGCTGCTCGAACACGTGATCTCGCTGCACTTCCCCCACCTGATCAACCTACCCGATGACGAGCGATACAGCCGTTGGTTCGAGGAAGTTGTCGAACGCACGGCACGAACGATTGCCGACTGGCAGGCGGTGGGCTTCTGCCACGGGGTGATGAACAGCGACAACATGTCGATCATCGGCGACACCTTTGATTATGGCCCCTTCGCATTCCTTGATGATTTCGATGCCGGCTATATAAGCAACCATACCGACCAGGGCGGTCGCTACGCGTACAACCGTCAGCCGCAAGTCGGGTTTGAGAATTGCCGATACCTGGCCACAGCCCTGCTACCGGTAATGGAGGAAGACGACGTGCGCCGGGGGCTTCGCCGCTATGAAGTGGCCTACAACGAGCGCTTCCTCCAGAACATGCGAGACAAGCTTGGCCTCGCCATCGAAGATGAAGCGGACCTGAGCCTGATCATGGATACCTTCAGCATGATGCACGAGCACCATATCGACTACACCGCCTTCTTCCGGGCGCTCTCGAATCTGCACAGCCATGGCCATGGGCCGGTGCGGGATCTGTTTGTAGATCGCAGCGTGGCAGACCAGTGGCTGGAGCGCTATGAGGAGAGACTCCTGAACGAAACCCGCGCTCACGATGAGCGGGAGTACGCCATGCGTCGCGTGAATCCAAAGTATGTGCTGAGGAACTACCTGGCCCAGCAGGTCATCCAGGAAGCGCAGAACGGGGACTACGAACCGATGGAAGAACTGCTGAAGGTGCTTCAGCGGCCCTATGACGAGCAACCGGAGAACGAGGCTTATGCGGCATTGCCGCCGGATTGGGGCAAGCATCTGAATATCAGCTGTTCAAGCTGACGGGTTAAAGCAAACAAAAAAGGGCCGGACGATCTACTCGTACGGCCCTTTTCATTTTTTAAGCACCTACCGGAGATCAGACCGCCTTTGCAGCAATGATCTTCTCGTGCCATTCGGCAGGACCTGTCTGGTGCACAGAAGAGCCACGGGAATCAACAGCGACTGTAACCGGCATGTCCTCTACCTCGAACTCGTAAATGGCTTCCATACCCAGTTCCGGGAAGGCAACCACTTCCGCGTTCTTGATGGCTTTGGAGACCAGGTAGGCGGAACCGCCCACGGCCATCAGGTATACCGCACCGAATTCCTTGATGGCGTCGATGGCCACCTGACCGCGCTCGGCTTTACCGATCATGCCGGTAAGGCCAGTCTTCTCAAGCATGGTGTGGGTAAACTTGTCCATACGTGTGGCAGTCGTCGGGCCTGCGGGTCCAACCACCTCTTCACGCACCGGATCAACGGGGCCCACGTAGTAAATGAACCGTCCCTTCAGATCAACCGGCAGCTCCTCGCCTTTTTCGATCATGTCCACCATCTTCTTGTGGGCAGCATCGCGGCCGGTCAGCATCTTGCCGGAGAGCAGGACTGTTTCGCCCGGCTGCCAGTCCTTCACGTCTTCCGGTGTGACGGTATCCAGATTCACGCGACGGACGTTCTCACCCACTTCCCAGGTAATTTCCGGCCAGTCGTCCAGGCTCGGCGGGGTCTGCAGGGAGGGCCCGGTACCGTCCAGGGTAAAGTGGGCGTGACGGGTGGCCGCACAGTTCGGAATTATCGCAACCGGTTTATTGGCCGCGTGGGTGGGATAGTCTTTCACCTTCACATCCAGAACCGTGGTGAGACCGCCCAGGCCCTGGGCGCCGATGCCCAGTTCATTGACCTTGTCAAAAAGCTCAAGACGAAGCTCTTCGGAACGATTGGAGGCGCCACGGGCTTTCAGATCGTGAATATCGATCGGGTCCAGCAGGGATTCCTTGGCCAGCTCCATCGCCTTTTCCGCGGTGCCACCGATACCAATACCCAGCATGCCCGGCGGGCACCAGCCGGCACCCATCTGCGGAACCATCTTCAGCACCCAGTCGACGACCGAGTCAGAGGGGTTCAGCATTGCGAACTTGGACTTGGCTTCAGACCCGCCGCCCTTGGCAGCGACGTGCACCTCTACCGTGTCACCCGGAACAATCTTGTAATGGATGATAGCTGGGGTGTTGTCCTTGGTGTTCTGGCGCTTGCCATCCGGATCGGCCAGTACCGAAGCCCGGAGCACGTTGTCCGGATGGGTGTAGGCACGGCGAACGCCTTCATTGATCACGTCGTCCAGCGGCATATCGCAGTCCCACTGGACATTCATGCCGACATTCACGAATACCGTCACGATGCCGGTGTCCTGACAGATCGGGCGGTGGCCCTGGGCACACATGCGCGAGTTGATCAGGATCTGAGCCATGGCATCCTTCGCCGCCCGGGATTCTTCCTTCTGGTAGGCCTCGTAGACGCCCTGGATAAAATCCTTCGGGTGATAGTAGGAAATGAACTGCAGCGCGTCCGCTACGCTTTCAATCAGGTCGTCCTGGCGGATTACGGTGGTCATAGGCGCCTCATCAGCTTGATATCGTTATGTCGTGTCATCAAAAATCGGGAGGCGAGAGTTTACCAGAAAATCGGCTTGGCGAGTGATTCGACAGATGGCGAAGCAAGGATTAAAACCCGTGAAAAACGCCTGCAGAAAAAGGTATCATCCTAACCAAACTAGAATAACACCGCAGGAGACACCGTGACTGACCTCGTCCTCACCGAAATCAAAGACCGGATTCTCATCGTTCGACTGAACCGGCCAGAGCGCAAGAACGCCCTCACCCACGCCATGTACACCGCCATGGGGGACGCCCTGGAACAGGCCCGGGATGACACCAACATCCGGTGCGTACTCTTCACCGGTACAAGCGAGTGTTTCACTGCAGGCAACGACCTGGGAGAATTTGCCGCCGGCTTGCCCGGTGATTTCGAACAAACCCCAGTCGGCCGCTTTCTTTTATTACTGGCCAGTGCAACCAAACCTGTGGTGGCTTCAGTCAATGGCGCGGCCGTCGGCATTGGCACCACCATGTTGCTGCATTGCGATCTGGTGTTCGCTGGCAACAACACGGCGTTCCAGATGCCCTTTGCCAGCCTCGGCCTGTGCCCCGAGGGCGGCTCCAGCCTGCTACTTCCCTCCTGGATTGGCAGGGTGCGCACCGCCGAACTCCTGATGCTTGGCGGCGCCTTCACCGCCGAAGAGGCCGTCCGGCTTGGCCTCATCAACCGGGTTTGCGAGCCAGAGCAAACCGAGGCCAGTGCCTTCGAGGCCTGCCAGCGGCTGGCCGAAAAAGCGCCAGCTGCGATTCGAGCCACCAAAGCCCTTTTGAATCAGCCAACCATGGCGGCACTTCGGGAGACCATGCTCGAAGAGGGTCAGCTGTTTGCCGAGCGCCTGAAATCCCCAGAAGCCGCCGAAGCCTTCCGGGCCTTTATGGAAAAACGCGCACCGGATTTCTCGCGCTTCGAGTAAACCTCGACTGCGCCTCAATTTCCCTGTTGCCGGACCTCGACAAACCGTTATCCGGCAACTATTTTTCTCAAAGGCCGAACTCCAATCGTGCGGGAAGGATTCAAACACCAGAATCACACTTTTGGCTGATCAACACTTGCCATACTGTCGCTATAGTCAGAGATACAGAAATTGGCTTACAGCGCTGGCTACAATTTCAGACAACAGTTTAAGCAGAACAGGCCACTGACAACGGGCTTACCGGATCAGACCGGCCCCGTCAGCTGCCGAACATAACGACACAACAACAGGAAAAGGTTCCACCCATGTTCAAGAAAACTCTAATAAGTCTTGCCGTGGCGTCTTCCGTTGGACTTACAGGCTGCTTTGATAGCGGCGAGACGGGGGCGAATGCCAATCCGGATTATCAGATTGAAGATACGACGATTGATAAGTCGATTGTTCGTCCGATTTACGATCCCAACCCGATTGCTTCCGATCCGAAATTTCCGATCAATGCCGACCTGATTCTGTTGTTGGGCGCGACTCAGAGCGCTAACTATGACTTTACAGGGCTCTCTGGCGGCACTTCTCCGGCCGATGATGCGGTCAACGATCTTTCCGGCTTCTCTACCTCCGGCGCATTCACACTGAAGTTTGACGGGTCCCTGAACCCCGTATCCGTTCAGGCTGGTGCAACCGTATTCCTGCTGCCGGTCAACGTGAAAGATGCCGTTGAGGGCGTGCCTGAAGCGCTCCCGAATACCAATCCGTCAGGCATTGACCAGGCGAATCCTTTCGATCTGGCGTCAATTCCCAATTTCCGAGCCGACGTTGTAAGTATTGATGGTGGCAGCGACAACGCCATAAGAATCGTTCCCCTGGAGCCTCTCGCAGAAGGTCAGAAATACTTGGTCGTGGCCACGAATAACATTGTTGGCGCTGACGGACAGCCAATTGAGCGGTCTGTTCAGGACGTTAATCTTGCGGATGGTGTATTGGGTAACCCAGCCCTAGCTAACGTGAAATCGATCCTGCAGGCCTCAGATACACTGGCGAACGCTTTCCTCGCTCAGGCGATTCCGCAGGATACCCCCAAGTCGGCACTGGCATACACTTTCACTACCAACTCAGATACTGACGTGTTGCGCGCTATGATGGCACCTGCAGCATTCGGAAGCGCACTGGGCCAAAAAGTTGGCTTTACTGCGCAATTGAAAGCGGTGAGAGACAACTATCCGACGCTCAACTTTTCCCAGCTGACAACGAAACTTGGTGAAATTGCAGAGCTTGCTGCGGACCTACAAGCGGGCGATATTGATCCAAGCGATTTGGATGCCCAAGAGCTGGCAGCAATAACCGCGTTGGCTACAGTTCGGCCCCTCACTGAACCAGGTGACCTTCAAGCTGCGATCGGCGCAGAAATCGGTGACACGCTTCACCTTCCGGTTCCGCGCCCGTCTTTCTTTAATGCACCAGAACCCGCAACTGATCTAGCCACAATTCAGGTATTGGCAGCGGATCCAACCAATGCTATAGCGAATGCAGCGCAGCAGGTTCAGGTTTCCCAAGGTGCCATCGCTCTGCCGTACTTCCAGTCGTTGCCGGGTGAAACCGGAGCGGGCATTGTGACCGGCAGTTGGAGCGGTAGCACAAGCCTGGAAGACGACCTTAATGAGAACCTGGCGCCGGGCCAGACGATCTTCTCCTTCTTGCGGGATATCGACGGCACGCTGAATGTGAACGGGTACTTCCCATTCCCAGAACAAAATGCGACCACCACTGTCCCCGTTGTGGTTTTCCAACCTGTTCTGGATGGAAGCGCAGCTCAACCCGCTTCATGCGTCGAAACCAATGGGGCAGGAAAACCTGAAGGGGTTACCATTTTTCAGCATGGCATTACGGTAGATCGGAGCGTTTCCATGCTGCCCGCGATATTGCTGGCTCAGAGCGCGTGCCAGACTGTTGTGGCCATAGATCAGCCACTTCATGGCCTCGCAGGCGCAACTAACGGTACGGTAGCTGGATTATCGCCTCTGGATGCGGATGCCCTCACCACAGATGTGGAAGCCGCAATTGGTCTTCTTAATCCTAATGATGCAAACCAGGCGGCTGTAATCGCTCAACTCAACGCCCTAATCTCGGCAGACTACATCGGCGAGCGTCACTTCGGATACACTGCAAATGCGTCTCTGCAACCGGTAGAAGCTCCGCTGGCTGACATTTCATCAGGTAGCCTGTTTATCAACCCGCTCAATATGATGAACAGCCGTGACAATCTGCGCCAAGGTGTTGTTGACCTGCTAAACGTTGCAGCATCAATCCAGACCTTTGACCTCAACAAGGACTTCGCACCAGGCGATCTGGCTGGCGTACCGGTGAACTTCATCGGGCACTCCCTAGGTGGCATTTCCGGAACGGTATTTGCCTCTCTGGCAAACGACGCGACCTTGAACGCCACTCTCAACGGCACGTATGCGCAGGCCGGAGTTCCTCTTTCGAACTTCACATTCCCGACGCTTAACTCGGTCGTTCTGCACAACACCAGCGGCCAAGTTACTCGCCTGATCGAGAACTCTCCGGCCTTCTCCGGTCAAGTTCTTGGTGGGCTGGCCAATGCAGGTGTCACCCAGGGAACCTCTGATTTCGAGAGCTTCTTCTATGTCTTCCAGTCAATCTCAGATGCTGGCGACCCGGTGAACTTTGCGAAAGGCCTTGGTGCTTCTACCAGCAATCTTTTGGTAACAGAAGTTGTTGGCGACACCACGGTTCCCAACGAAGCCAACGTCAATCCGCTCAGCCCGGCGTTCTCTGCACCGCTAACAGGCACAGAGCCACTGATGGCACTGTTGGATCTGGGAGCAGGCGGCACCAATCTTGCCGATGGTGCTGACCTTAACCTGCTTCAGGGTGAAGACATCTCAGGCTCGGCCACCACACCGGTCGCTGTATTCTTTGATGGCAGTGACCCATGCTCTACCGCAAATCATGGTACTTTTGTAGCGCCTCAAGCGCCAAATGATGCTTGCCCGGGTGGGTTTGCCGTTACCAGTGATGCCTTTACGGTAATGGTCACTCAAACAGCCCAAGCGCTGAGCGGCGGTAACGTGCCAGCCTCCCCCAACAACATTGATGCACTGGGAACCAGTCCGACTCTGGCCAACGCACTTGATCAGGACGAGCAAGCTGCTCCTTAAGGACTAGCTTCTGCCTACCAAGCCCCGGCATTGCCGGGGCTTTTTTTTGGCAAGCCCGACCTGGGTCAGAGACGAACAATCAACATATCGAGGAGCCCCCACACCCGAGGACTCTTGCAGCAATGCAGCCGTTCACATTATTGGGACAACCATAAATTATGAGGATGTTTGACGGCGCTCAGATAGCCAAAGGGGACAGGCGTGTAGCGGAGGAAAGGTGGCTAAAAAGCAGGGATTTTCCCGCTTTACGAGTGGCTAGACGGGCTTCTTGCTTGAGCTAAACGGCATAACTGATAGCAACGAAAAAAACGCCGCACTCGTTAGAGCGCGGCGTTTTCATCCTGGTCTGAGTCTTAATCTGAAGAAATAACAGTCTCGCCCTGCGGCAACAGGTTCGCCTGAATATCTTCCTCAGTAAAGAACAACTGACGGTAGTCCTTATTGGAATACTGCTCGCTCTGATCACTAAAGAATGGTGACATGGCGTCCGTAGACTGGGAATAACTCACAAGGCCATAAGCCTCCGGACCATTGTCCGTGAATTCCAGCCCGAAGTGCCAGCTGGTACCTCTGGCCATCAACCAGCCATCAATGCCGTCCGAGCCATCCGAAAGCCCTGCAGTATTATCAATAGTTGTCGGCGCGATCCGCGGGAACCGGGTATCTTCCAGGAACGGATCTGTCACAACACCGATCGCATTGAAGGCGCCGTCAATATTGCCATCGCCACCGTGCCAGGGGATTGGCTGAGTCTGAAACACCGGTGTCCCGCCGGAGCCAGGAACAACACCGCCAGAAGCTCGATAATATTGCAGGTCGCCCAGTGCATCAGTCGGCAAAATGCCCTGAGACTGCAAAGCAGTCACGCCATCGGCAAGCGCGAGAAGCATGGTGTCGCTAGCTGTCCCTGCATTCTCTTCGGATGGATCCGCAGGCGTGCCTACAGGATCGGCCGGGCTGAAGGGTGTAGTCAGATCTGAATCCAGATCGTTACGGTAGTTAGCCATGAACACCCGGAAGATATGGGCACCCACGCTGTCCCGATTGTACAGGCCATCCCAAGTGCTTAGCGATTGGCACCAGGAAGACAGATCGACGCCATTCACTGCCGTAGTGCCAATGGCATCGCAGCGCTGCAGAAGTTCCGGCAGGAATTGCTCTGCATACCATGCGCGGTTGTTCCAGATCACTCCAATCAACTCTTCTGCACTGAACTTTCCGTCCTGTCCAGCCGGAAGCGGCGCATCCGGAAAGCCCGGTTCCATCAGATTCTGCAGCATCTTGATACCAAGGCGGGTACGGGGATTGATTGGCGCCTTTTCATCGCCGAACAGGGGCGAGAAACCTGTCAGGAACTCGTCCGGGTTGGTTGACCAATAGCTACTGTTGGAGTTCTGTACCCAATCCGATCTAACCAGTTTTGGCTTCTGGTCATAAGGCACCAAAGGACCACAAGCGGTCTCCACCCAGTCCTCCTGGGAAAGCCTGCCATCGAGCAAGGTAACGCCCTGGTCAAAGAGGCCAGCGTATGCTGCACTGCCAGCCCTTCTGAAGTTCACAAGCGCGATGGCTTTCTCGGAGAGGTTCGGGACCGAACTGCTGTCGATGTAGAAAGCGTTACCCTGGTCATCCGCGTAGGTGGTGTTGGTCCAGAGGGTTGAGCCGCAGTTTTGGAAGACACTCTGGAACTCTTCAAGATTGCTGGCTCGACTCATGCCCAACCAGGTGTCCAGAAGCCCCCCAGTGTTGGCATTGGCATCACGATAGGTGTGAGCCACCGTCGAGGAAGTGTTCAGCGCACCATTGTCGCCCCAAGCCGGCAGCTGACTACTCACAGCGTTCGCGGCGATCATGGGACCATATTCGGAGAAGTAGAACGTTCTCTCCAGCACCACAGGTTGAGCCATCCCCATATCGACCTCAATCTGATAGGTCTCGGAGGTGATCGGCTTTTCCACTCCGTCTTTCACGTAGGTCAGATTATCTCCATCCTTGAGAACCAGCTCATACCAGGTAAAGCGACGACTGGTCGTTACTGTGTGAGACCAGGCAAGATTCTCATTGAAATTGATCAACGGGATCGCCGTGCCCAGCAGGCCGGCGCCATGAACATTCAGGTAACCCGGCACGGTCATCTGAACCTCGTAGAGGCGCCGATGTCCTGTGTAAGGGAAGTGGGGGTTCGCCAAGAGAGCGCCCCGGCCCTGCTCGGTCAACTCGCTACCAATACCCCAAGCGTTACTGGCAAGGCCCATATCCGCGAAATTGGTCTGTGATTTCGCGCCAGCCTCTGCGGTAGCCACAACGCTCTTTAGAAGCTTGTTCACTTCCTCAACATTGGTCACCGAGCTTACCGGTGTCGGCGCCGGGCTCTCTCCCGGAGGGACTGCGAGGAAAACCGCCCCTGTGGCGAACAGCGCACCACTGGCGTACTGACCAACGATGCGATAATGAGCCAGCAGATCCACCGGTGTTATCGGTTTAACCCAGTCCTGATCCGCACATTCCGCAGGGAACTGAGAAGAATCCGTTTCATTAACGTATCGGTTGTAGCCCTCAGTGAAGCCCTCAATCAGCGCACGGCTCTCCGGGCTCAGATTGGGGAACTCGGCCTCAGCGCCAGCATATATCTGTTGGGCCTTGTAGCTGAAGTCATTAACGACATTGATACCGACGCCAAATCCCGCATCGGGTCCTGGCCCAAAATACTTCGCTCTCTCGCTGCGGGCCTTAACGACGGCCTCCGCCAGCATACAGACGTTATCCTGCGCCTGAGCATAACCGTGCCCGAAAGCCGCAGATTTGAGGTCGTCAGCGACGATGTGAGGAACGCCGCCCGTAGTTCGACGAATGGTCGCCTCTAGCTGACCATCCGAGGGAAAGAGATTGGGATCCACCTCAGTCTGTGAGGGTCCCGAAGAGTCATTATCGCTATCAAAGCAGCCCGCCAGCAAAGTACTGCCAAGCAGGGCGACGGTGAGACTGAGGGCATGTCTGCCACTCGGGGTTTTCCTGAGCTTCATAGTGTTGTCCTTGTATTTGTTCACTACGGTTCCACCGCTTCCGGTGACATTTATAAAACTAGCAGAGCCCTCCTTTTCAGCCAGATAAAACTGAACACTTATTCACGTTATTTTCTTCTAAAGAAACTGATCGTTATCAGCCCCAAGCATTTTCCCGATCCGGGACGTTTCCGATGGCGTTTTTTCGAACTTGATCGGGAACCCGATCTGCGGTTGTTGAGTGCCGTCTCCCCTGTCAACGCCAACCACCATGTCTCTGGCCTTCAGCTGGGGGTGCTCGGCGGCCTCCGAAATGGTCAGAACCGGCTCCACGCAGGCATCCTGATCGGCAAAAACCTCCTGCCAATCGGCCAGCGGCTTCGCGGCAATTTTTTCCTTTATCGCGGCTTTGAGTTGCTGCTGATGCTCGGGCTTCTGGCTCATGGCCAGGCTTTTCATGTCCGGAATCCCCAGGGTGTCGCAAAGACGAGCAGAGAACTGGGGTTCGAGGCTGCCCACCGAGAGCCAGCGGCCATCGCTGGTCTGGTAGTAGTCGTAGAAGGAGCCGCCATTGAGCAACGCGCTCTCTGGCTTCTGCTCCTGGCCACCGGCCAGGCAGGCTGCCCCGGCCATGGCGTTCAGCGCAAAGGCTGCGTCGGTCATGCTGATATCTACGAACTGCCCTTCGCCGGTCTGCTGCCGGTGGATCACCGCAGCCAGTATGCCCATAACGGCATGGTGCGAACCGCCAGCAACATCAGCAATCTGGATACCCATCGGTGGCGGGCCGCTGTCGGCTCGGCCACAGTGGCTGCTGACGCCCGCCAGGGAGAGGTAGTTGATATCGTGGCCTGCGCGGTCTTTGTAGGGGCCGGTCTGGCCATAACCAGTAATTGAGCAGTAGATGAGGCGAGGGTTTACGGCCTTCAGGGCCTCATAGCCAATACCAAGGCGGTCCATCACCCCAGGGCGAAACTGCTCAACAACAACATCGTAGGCTTTGACCAGCTCCAGAACTTTCTCCCGGCTCCCCTGCTCTTTGAGGTTGAGCCCGAGAGACTTCTTACCGCGGTTCAGAAAACCGTGGGCGGCGCTCACGCCGGCATCGTGGGGCGGCATAACCCGGGTCAGATCCACTCTGTCCGGTGCTTCCACACGCAATACATCTGCCCCCATGTCTGCCAGCAGCATGGTGGCGTAGGGGCCGGGCAACAAGGTACTGAAATCCAGAACTTTCAGCGAAGTCAAAGGACCCGCCATGATGATCTCCTTTTTATTGTCAGAGTTGTCCGAGTAGCGTTCGCTTCCTTCATGCTGCCCGGTTTTGCCAATGGGGCCAACTGCCGGTTCCGTCATTCCGATTGGCCGTTTCTACCAGCCCGACCGAACGGCTTCGGTTGCATTGTTCTGCCGGGGTTTTATGATGGGTTTCGTTTTTATGGAATGGCGAGCGTAATGTCCGATCTGACGGTTTCGAAGCACTTTGTTCAGGCTGCCCTTGTGGGTGCCGAGAGACTTGGTTTTGATACCCGCGAAATGCTCCGGGAGGCAGGAATCTCTCCCGATCTGTTACGTATCGAGATGGCCCGGGTCAGCAGTGACCAGTTCAGTCATCTGATGCAGGTGCTCTGGAACCGGATGGGGGATGAATTCATGGGGCTGGGGCCCAGAAAGGCCCGAACAGGGACTTTTGCCACCATGTGCGCGCTGGTGATTGACTGCCCCAACCTGGAATCGGTCTACCGGCAGGCCTTCCAGTTCTCCCGCCTGTTTGAGCCGATGGTGTCGATGGAACTCGAGATTGGCGAGGACAAGGCTCAGCTGGTCGCCCGAATGGAGGGCGAGATCAACGACCCCAGTTTTTTCCTGCGGGAGAGCATTCTGGTGATATGGCACCGCCTGGGTAGTTGGCTGATCGGCCAACCCATCGAGCTGGAGAAGGCCGAATTCGATTACCCCCGGCCGGCCCACGGCGACGAATACCGACACATTTTTCACTGCCCCCTGGCGTTCGAGTCCGACAAAATCGCTCTCACCTTCGATAAACGCTTCCTGTCTGCACCAGTGATTCGGGACAAGCCGGAGATGCGACAGTTCCTGAAGACCTCCCCGGCAGACTTGCTGTCCCGCCCAGACGAGAGCAATACATTCACGGGGCGCATCCGGGCCCTGATCGGAAGGGATTTATCAAAGCCGTTGCCGGATTTTGAATGGATTGCTGCGGAACTGCACACCAGCCCGCAAACACTGCGGCGCCGGCTGAAACAGGAGAATACCTCGTTCCAGGAAATCAAGGATCTGTTGCGGCGGGATATGGCAATTTACTACCTGAGCCGACAGGAACTTCCCATTAACGACATCGCCGCCAAGGTCGGTTTCACCGAGCCATCAACCTTCCACCGGGCCTTCAAGAAGTGGACGGGCGTAACGCCCGGTGCATATCGGGAAGGCGAGCGTGGCGCCCCCTCCGACTGATTCAGGACCCCGACGGTACCTGGAGCGCACGGATCAGTTGCCCGAGCGTCTCGGCGATTTCCTGGGCCCGCTCCCGATTGGCGGCCAGCTGGAGCAGGCGGGAACCGTCCCTGGGATCGTAGACCCAGCAGGTTGAAACAGCCGCCTCGCAACGCCATTCAACCCTAGGGTTAATGCCAAACACCGACATCGGCTCCGTGCTTCGTAGTATCCGGCCGTCCTCGGCGCGATTGATTTCCTGAATCTGTATCTCGTCTCCCTGGGTTCCAATGCGATATTCCACATCCGCCGGTCGGTCGAGCCGCACTACCGCCTGATCACGGCGCCAGCCAGCCAATTCGAGCAGACTGTTGATATGAAGGGTCAACGCCTCACGATCTGAATCTGCCAGATATAGCTTGCGCAAGGACTCAACACGGCCTTCACCCGCAGGCTCAATGACCGCAACCTGTTCACTTTCACCGGCTGCCTGGGGCGCCAGGGCGTTCTGCTTTCTGGTCTTTTCAATAGAGGTGATGAGCTGCAACGATTCCTGATAATGGGCACCCTCAGCGCCGGCGCGGCTCACATAGGTTTCAAGAGCAGACTGGGCTTCGTTCAGGTGGGAAGACTGCAACATCACCCGGCCCCGGTAAAAGAAGTAATCCTCTGGTTTTTCCCCTTCCAGTTGCTGCAAGCGGTTCAGATACTCGGCAGCCTCGCCCCAGTTCTCGGCAACAACTGCCTCCTCGGTAGCCAACATCAATCTGCGGGTTTCGTGCTCGGGCGCCAGCGCCAACGCGGGTCCTGCCAGGAGCGCGGAAGCCAGCACGACTCCCAGGGCAAAACAGCGACCTGTTCCAACTAATACTGCCATGGCATCTACTCCTGCTCGTTATCTGCACCAATCGCCTGTTCCTCTGAATCAGGCAGGTCGTTGTCCCCGGAATGCTCGAAATCCTCAGTGGCGTCCACTTCAGCTTGATCCATTATCCCCTTCGGCAATTCCTTTTTCACCCGAACACCCAACTCTACAAAACGATTCGCCTGGGAGATCAGGTTGCCGCGCCCACGGGTCAGAGTGTTCATGGCCGAATCATAGGTTCCCTGGGCGGTATGCAACTGTGTGCCCAGACGTTCCATTGCCTCCACAAACACCCTGAGTTTGTCATAGACGGCACCAGCCCGCTCAGCGATTTGCCGGGCGTTCTGGCTCTGCCGCTCGTACCGCCAGATGTTCTCAATGGTTCGCAGTGTTGCCAGTAGCGTAGTTGGAGTTACCACAATAATCTTTCGCTCAAAGGCTTCTGCGAAAAGGTTCTCGTCCTGCTGAAATGCTGCCACAAAAGCAGGTTCAATCGGCATGAACAGTAGCACGAAATCCGGGGAATGGAGGCCGTGGAGCTGGCTGTAATCCTTTTCGCTGAGAGTGCGGATGTGATTTCTCACGGCCTCAACGTGTTGCTTGAGAGCCTCCTCTTTAACCCCGGAATCTTCGTCTTCCGTCACCCACTGCTGGTAGGCCACCAGTGAGACCTTGGAATCGATAATCAGGTTGCGGCTGTCCGGCAGATGGACAATGACATCCGGCCGATAGAGCTGGTTGTCGCTGTCGCGATAGCTGCCCTGGGTGTCGTATTCCACCCCCTTACGCAGACCGGACTTCTCCAGTACCCGCTCGAGTATCAGCTCGCCCCAGTTGCCCTGAATCTTCTTGTCACCCTTCAGCGCCCGGGTCAGATTGGATGCTTCCTCGGTGATTTGACGGTTCAGGTCCTGCAGTGACTTGATCTCACTACGGAGCGCCTGACGGTCACGGGTTTCGGTGGTATACACGTCCTCAACCCGTTTGCGGAAGTCCTGCAACTGGTCCCTGAATGGATTGAGCAGGGTATCAAGGCTGGTGCGGGTCTGCTGGCTGAAACGCTCGCTCTTCTGATCGAAAATCTTGTTGGCAAGATTCTCGAATTCCTGCTTCAGGGCATCCCGGTTGCGCTCCAGCAGCTCCAGCTTTTCATTGGCGGATCGGCGCTCCTTATCAATCGTCACTTCCTGCTCCCGGAGCGAAACACGGGCCTCGCCCAGCGCCCCGGAAAGCTCATCCGCCTTTGCCTGCAGGCTCTGACGCTCACTTTCCAGCTGCGCCAGGCGCTCCTTCCGGCTCTCCAGGTCCGAATCAAGCCCGGCCAGCCTGTTCTCGAGGCTTGCGGCGTGCTGACGCCAATGCTCGACGTCCTGCTCAAGCCGACTATTCCTACCCCAAAGCCCTTTCAGAATTACCAGAAGTATTAATACAACCATCAATCCCGCCACCAGATCAGGTCGGGACAAGATCAGTTCTGTGATGGCTTCAGGCACCTGGTACTACTCCTGTTGAGGTTCTGTGTTTGATTGAACAGCCAGTATTTATCTGTTGCAGAACAGTCTACCCCACGAAAGGAACCTTTTGCCCGGTGCGCCGTCAATCTGATTGGCACCGCCGATAAGGACCTCGACTGTTTGGCAATATTTTAAAGCCCGGGCATCTGTCTCTGGACGGCAAACGTAATATCGTCTAAAAGGGTAAAATGTTCACTCGCCAAGTGGTTATTACCCTTTGTTAACCGCATGTCGGGTTCGAACCAGATCAGAAACGGATAACAGATCATGCTGAAAGAACTGTGGCGAAAACTGGAGGCGGAGTTTCTGCACAATGACTGCTCCGGCCAGGACAGCCAGGCAGGCTTGTTCGGCACCCGCTCGACCGGTAGCAAGGAAGGATTCAGAATCCTGCCACACATCACTCACACGGGCGAGTTTCACCTCGAGCGTCTTACCAATCTGCTAAAAGCCCGTTATGGCAAGAGTTTCGGGATGCCCTCCAGCAAATCTGAAAGTGACGAGGAAATCCGGGAACTGATCAGTTTTGCTGCTCGAATTCAGGACCAGGATGTACAGCGCGAGCTGCTGCTGTTCTACCTCAATTGCTCGCCGGTTATCCAGGAATACCTGCGCGCTGAGACCGTTCTTGGTGAAGGGAATTTTCTGTCACGGTAAACACTACCGCCCCTTAACCATCTGTAAATCAACCACACAGGTTGGATGTTGTATACTCCCGTTCCGTATTAATTCGGTTTCACACGCACAGACCGTCACGGTAGCCCGAAATCGGGCGTGACAGGCTGCCAGCTCAGGGGTTCTTCATGGGTTTTAAATGGTATCGGGCTGGACTGCCTAAGCTTACCGTCACCGCACTTGCAGGCATTCTTCTGCTGACGGGATGCTCGGCAGACCGCTATTTGATGGTTCCCAAAACTGATCTGAATGAACTCCAGGGTTCCATCAAGAGTCAGCGTGCGACGCTCGTTACCATGGAAAACAACGCAGCAGTCAGGCACGAGCAAGCCATCGCCCAGAACCGCTCATCGACGCAGACCATACTGGACGCGATTGCAACCCAGGTGGAAAAACCCGAGTGCCCGCCGGTGCAGGCCCAGAAGCAATGCCCCACGATAGACGATTCGAAAGGCCGTGCAGATCGACTCAAGGGCAAAGTCATTGTCGGCGAGGTCGAAAACTTCTACCTCGCAGGCCCCGGCCTGATTTACAAGGCTCGAATTGACAGCGGTGCCGAAACCTCCTCCATAGACGCACGTAACATTACTCGGTTTGAGCGGGACGGCAACAACTGGGTGCGGTTTGATGTACCTGTTCCCGGTGCCGACAAGTTCGTAACTCTTGAAAAAGAGATCTCCCGCCGGGTTCGCGTCATCCAGGCCAGCGCTGACGAAGCAGAGCGCCGTGTCGTCGTCGAGCTTCAGTTTTTTATTGGCGACCACCAACAGGTCGCGGAGTTTACACTTGCGGACAGAACCAACCTCACTTACGAAGTTCTTATCGGCCGCAATATTCTGCGTGACGTGATGCTGGTCGATGTCGGCAAGGAGTACGCAACCGAGTTGCCCGAATCCATCCGTAACAACAACGGGAACGAATCGTGACCACCCGCTCGCGCCTGCCCTTTTACATCGCCGTTTTTCTCCTGATCGCCGCAGGCATCTCCCTCGCCGTCTGGCGGCACGTTGAGCTTGGCATCCCCTGGCTGACAGGTGAGCAGCGACCTGTCTGGATGGTCGAGGCAAGGATTGATTTTGACGCAGGCGACGGATCCGTGCTTGCCAGCCTCAATATCCCCGAGCAGCCCCCGGGTTTCCGGATCCTGACCGAACAGGCGGCGTCACCTGGCTACGGCTTTTCCATCATCGACAGCTCCGGCAGTCGCCGGGCGGAGTGGAGCAAGCGTGAAGTCTCCGGGCCACAAACCCTGTACTTCAAAGCTCAGTTTATTCCGGATCCCAACGCCCAGCCGGAGATCCCGGCCCGTGAACCCAGAACACCGAGGACTTTTTGGGAAGAGCCCGAAGCAACCGCCGTGCAGGAAATTCTGGACCAGGCAAAGGCTCGCTCAAGCACCCCGGAAAGCATGACCCGTGAACTGATCCGGCTTATGCAGCCAGATACACGGACCCAGAACACAACCCTGCTGGTCTCGGAAGAGAACTACCTGGACCTTCTGGTCGACATGCTCAACCACAGCGGTATTGCCGCCAGAATAGCGGATGGACTGAGGCTCGAGGATGCTCGCCGTCGGCAGCAGCTGATGCCCTATCTGCAAATCTACAACGGCGAACGTTGGCTCACCTTCAACCCCAAAACGGCCGAACAGGGCGTGCCTGACAATCTCCTGCTTTGGCGCCAGGGCGCGGCCTCATTGCTTGATGTGGTGGGTGGCGAAAACTCAGAAGTGAGCTTCTCAATGCTCAGACAAACGGTTCCCGCCCTTCAGCTGGCAACCATGGAGTCCGCCTCCAACGGCCTCGGTTTCCTGAGCTTTTATGAGTTGCCCATAGAAGAACAAAGCATGTTCCGCATGCTGCTCTTGCTGCCATTGGGGGCACTGATGGTCGCTTTCATGCGAATTGTCATCGGTATTCGCACCTCTGGCACCTTCATGCCCGTGTTGATCGCGGTGGCGTTCGTCCAGACGACACTGGTGCCGGGATTGATAGCCTTCCTCTCGGTCGTATCCATTGGTCTGCTTATGCGCGGCTACCTTTCCAGTCTCAACCTGTTGCTGGTATCACGAATTTCCGCTCTGATCATCCTGGTTATTTTTATTACTGCGGGCCTGAGCATCATCGGCTATCAGATGGGATTCAACACCGGTATGACGGTGACCTTCTTCCCGATGGTGATCATTGCCTGGACCATCGAGCGTATGTCCATCCTCTGGGAGGAAGAGGGTGCGCACGAGGTCATGGTCCAGGGCGCCGGGAGTCTGTTTGTGGCCATCTGCGCCTATTTGCTGATGAGCGCACCATTGGCCGGCCATCTCACCTTCAACTTCCCGGAGCTGCACCTCGTAATCCTCGGCTTGATCCTGTTGATGGGTCAGTACACCGGCTACAAGCTCAGCGAGCTGAGGCGCTTCACGCCAATGAAGGCGTACGACTGACATGGACTGGATATCGCCGCGATCACTCAAGAGACTGGGAATGCTGAATATGAACCGGCGCAATGTAGACTACATTGCCCGGTACAATGAGCGGTCATCCTACCCTCTGGTCGACAACAAACTGAAGACCAAACTGGTGGTTGCCGAGTACGGCGTAAACACCCCGAAACTGCTTCAGGTTGTTCGCCAGCAGCATGAAATATCGCACTTCCGGGAAATGGCAGAGGATCTGGCCGGTTTTGCCATCAAACCGGCGAAAGGCTCCGGCGGCAAGGGCATTACCGTCATTACCGGTCGGGATGGCGATGAATACATCAAGGCGTCCGGTTCGCGCGTCGATTCCCCATTCCTGGAACGTCATCTGACCAACATTCTGGCCGGGCTCTACTCACTCGCCGGCACGCCGGACGTGGCGATCGTGGAAAACCTGGTGGAGTCTGCGCCATCACTGGCAAAGTATTCCCATCAGGGTGTGCCCGACATCCGGATTATCGTCTTCCAGGGTTACCCCGTGATGGCCATGCTGAGACTGGCCACAACCGCATCTGACGGTAAGGCAAACCTCCATCAGGGCGCCGTGGGTGTTGGCCTGGACATCGGCTCTGGAAGAGGCCTGAATGCGGTTCAGTTTAACCGCCCGATTACCCTGCACCCCGACACTGGCCTGGCACTGGAGAACATCCAGATTGAAGCCTGGGACGAGATGCTGGAAATGGCCTCACGGTGCTACGAGGCGACCGGCCTTGGCTACATGGGAGTCGATCTGGTGGTGGATGCCAACGAAGGGCCACTGCTGCTGGAATTGAACGCCCGACCCGGGCTGGCAATCCAGATGGCAAATGGTCGCGGCCTGCTGCCCCGACTCCGGGCCATTGAAGCGCTTAAACGGCCACACTTTACGCCGTCGGAGCGCTCACGTTTTGCCATGGAAACGTTCGCCAGTTCCTGAGTTCTTACCAGGCACAAAAAAACCGGGGCCGAAGCCCCGGTTTTTTATTTTCAGATCAATTTTACGTGAGCTCGCCCCGTGCGATCAGTAGTTGACGCTCGTGACTGAGCCCCTTCAGCAGACCCCAGGTCATGACCAGGAGAACCACCGTAAACGGCAGACCGGCACTGATTGCGGTTGCCTGAATCGCGCCAAGTGCATCTTCACCGCCGCCAAAGATCAGGGCAGCAGCAATGGCACCCTCAGCAACAACCCAGAACACACGCTGAGCGGTCGGTGCGTCGGTCTTGCCACCGGCAGTGATGCTGTCGATTACCAGCGAGCCCGAATCCGAGGAAGTCACGAAGAACACCAGAACCAGAACGATACCGACGAATGACAGGATTCCGGTCAGCGGCAGGTTCGCAAACATCTGGAACGTCGCAAGGGAAACTTCAGTCAGACCGTTCTCAGCCAACTCACCAATGCCTTGCTGGATCTGTTCGATAGCGGCACCACCGAAAGCACTCATCCACACGATCGTGATCACAGTCGGAACAATCAACACTGCGGTAACAAATTCTCGAACTGTGCGTCCCTTGGACACGCGCGCGATGAACATGCCAACGAACGGTGACCAGGAAATCCACCATGCCCAGTAGAACACAGTCCAGCCCTGGAACCAGGCTTCGTCTTCACGACCAAACGGATTACTGAGCTGCAAAGCATTGCCAACATAGTTGGAAGAAGTAACCCACAGGGTTTCAAGAATGGTCATGGTTGGACCAGCGAAAATAACGAACAACAGCAGAATGGCTGCAACGCCCATGTTGATGTTACTCAGGACTTTCACGCCGCCATCGAGGCCCCTGAGCACTGAGATCAACGCAAGCGCTGTAACGCCAACGATGATCGCCATTTGAATATTCGTTCCAGCGCCAACATCAAACAGATAGTTCAGGCCGGAAGCCGCTTGCTGAGCGCCGAAACCGAGAGATGTGGCAAGGCCAAAAATGGTGGCTACAACCGCCAGAACATCAATAATGTGTCCAGGCCAGCCCCACACTTTATCTCGAAGCAAAGGGAAAAAGGCGGAGCGAATGGTTAGCGGCATGTTTTTATTGAAGGCAAAGAATGCCAGGGACAGCGCAACGATGGCATAGATGCCCCAGGGGTGCAGGCCCCAGTGGTACATCGTCGCGCCCATCGCAAGATTGCGGGCTTCATTCGTGCCCGCCTCTACGTTGAGTGGTGTCTCATACCACCCTGTGTAGTAGGCCACCGGCTCGGCAACGGCCCAGAACATGAGACCAATACCCATGCCAGCCGCGAACAGCATGCAGAACCAGGAAATCGTAGAGAATTCAGGTTTGCAGTCCTGGCCGCCAATACGGATCTTACCCATTGGCAGGAAGATCAAGGCCAAACACACCACTACGAAGATGTTGGCACTGATCAGGAAAAACCAGTCAAAGGTCGCAATAATGTCCCATTTCGCTCCATCAAGCAGCTCTTTGGCCTGCCCGGGGAACATCAGGGTTCCTATCACGAACGCAACAACCAGTATCGCCGTAATCGGAAATACCGGTGCGTGAAGATCCAGCCCGAACGGTGTGATATTGTCCTGGCCAGCCACGTAGTCCGTCGAATATTCGTCTTTCACTACCTCGCCCACGTTATGGCGCCTCCTGGGTTGATAAGTCGTTTATTCAGAATCGGAGTTCAAACATTACAAGCGCGTTATCATAATGTTTTGAGTTCAAAACATCAAAACTACGATTATTTTAGCCGCCTTGATAATTATCATAGACCATGATCGACAACGGACCAGCCAAAGTCCGGACCAATCGAGGCGGAATCCCGCGTCGTACGACTAAACTCTTCTTTAATCACCTTGCCGGTCGAGCCGGTTTTGGGAGACAACCAGAGGATTCCATGGAAAAAACAAAGACCTTCCCGCTTCGCTATACTGCCTATGTGCTCAGCATTGTCGGCTTTCTTGTCTCGCTTGGACTGGCCCTGGCTCTGAATGCGGGTTATGTCTTTCCACTGATTTTCGGTGCTTTCGCGGCCCTGGGCACCTACGATCTGCTGCAGCGGAAGCACACGGTGAGTCGAAATTATCCCATCATGGCCAACTTCCGGTACCTGCTCGAATCAGTCGGGCCTGAAATCCGGCAATATTTCATCCAGTCAGACACTGAAGAGCGCCCCTTCTCACGGGAACAGCGCACGATCGTGTATCAGCGCGCGAAGAATGTCCTCGACAAACGCCCTTTCGGCTCCCAACTCGGCATGTATGAGGAAGGATTCGAGTGGATGAACCACTCGCTCGCTCCCACTCGGCTGAGCGGCAGCGACTTCCGGATTCTGATCGGCAGAAATTGCGACCAGCCCTACAACGCAAGCGTGTTCAACATCTCCGCCATGAGTTTCGGCTCACTCTCAGCCAACGCCATTCTCAGCCTTAACACTGGCGCCAGGATGGGCGGCTTTTATCACGATACCGGCGAAGGCTCCATATCCCGTTATCACCGTCAGCCCGGGGGAGATCTGGTCTGGGAGATAGGTTCCGGGTATTTCGGCTGCCGCCACAAAGATGGTTCTTTCAACGGGGACATGTTTCGGCAGAATGCCACACTTGATCAGGTCAAAATGATAGAACTCAAACTATCCCAGGGCGCCAAACCCGGTCATGGCGGGATTTTGCCAGGCGCCAAGGTGACGCCTGAGATCGCCGAAGCTCGTGGTGTTTCTGTGGGCGAAGACTGTGTTTCTCCTGCCAGCCATTCGGCTTTCTCAACTCCTGTAGAGATGCTGGAATTCATTGACCGGCTGCGAGAATTGTCTGGCGGCAAACCTGTAGGCTTCAAACTCGCCATTGGTCACCCCTGGGAATGGTTCGCCATCGTCAAAGCCATGCTGGAAACCGGGCGAAAACCTGATTTTATAGTCGTTGATGGAGGCGAAGGCGGCACTGGGGCTGCACCGCTGGAGTTTATCAACCGGCTGGGCATGCCGATGACGGAAGCGCTTTTACTGGTTCACAACACCCTTGTTGGCACAAACCTTCGGGAAGACATCGCCATTGGAGCCGCAGGCAAGATTACCTCGGCCTTCAATATTGCCCGAACCTTGGCCCTCGGCGCCGACTGGTGCAACGCCGCCCGGGGCTATATGTTTGCACTGGGCTGCATACAGGCGCTCAATTGCCATACCGGGCGATGCCCCAGCGGTGTGGCCACCCAGGACCCCCGGCGCGGCAACAAGCTGGACGTGGAGCACAAGAGTCAGAGGGTGTACAACTACCATAAGAATACCCTTGATGCCCTGCAGAACCTGCTTGAGGCCTCAGGCCTGAGACACCCATCCGAACTTGGCCCCGAGCACATCGTACGGCGGGTTTCGAAAACAGAGGTACACTCCTACATGGACCTGTTCCCTTTCCTGGAACCGGGTGCCCTGCTTGAGGGGAAAACCGGACTGACGATCTTCGATAAATACTGGGAATTCGCTCGGTCGGACACCTTCGAACCACCCGAATTTATCCTTAAACTCCGGGAGACCAAGCTACGCTAAAAAACAGGCATCAAAATCGTCATCGGATGTTTATTTTTTCCAAAGGCTCGTGTAGACTTCGCTCCCGCTAAGCCACTGAGAATACTCCCAAGTTTCTTCCGGTGGCAGAGAGCGAATCGGGGCGTAGCGCAGCTTGGTAGCGCACTTGCATGGGGTGCAAGGGGTCGTAGGTTCAAATCCTACCGTCCCGACCAGATTCCGACAAAAAGCCCGGACAGAAAGGTCCGGGCTTTTTGTTTTCCGGGCTTACCGGGGAAACGAACCTGTGAATTCGATCTTTCCCCGGGCGAGCCGCAGCATGCCTTTGCGTTCAAACTCTTTCAGCAGCCGGCTAACCACTTCCCTGGCGGTTCCCAACTCCACGGCAAGTTCCTGATGGGTAATCGTGATTATTCCCTGCCTGACCCTGGCCTCGAGCCACTGAAACAGCCGCTCATCCATGCGCCTGAACGCGACCTCTTCCACCAGTAACATCAGGTCATTCAAGCGGCGTCCGTAGGATTCCATAATGCCAAGCCTGAAATCAGCAGACTGATCCATCAGCCGGTCAAACAGCCCCCTGGGCATCATAAACACCTCGGCATCATCCTCAACCACTGCTTCTGCGCGAAAGCCATCGCCTGTCATCAGACAGCCGATAGACAATGTGCAAATGTCATCAGCCCCCATCCGATATAGCACGATGCTGTGACCGGACAAGCCGGTCATCTGGACCTTAACGCTTCCATTCAGTACCAGAGGGAGTCCCTGACAGGGATCCCCGGCCCGGAAGAGAATCCTTCCATGCTCGAAGTGAAGAGGCTGCAGGCCGCTCAGGACTTCTCTGCGAAGAGGCTCAGGCAATGTTTCAAGAATGCTGTGTTGCAACATCGGCTTTTCCATAGGTCGTTAGATTAGCCTACCGGGCGGCCAGGCCTGTGTGACTTTATCACTGAACCGTCAGCGAACAGGGGCTAAAGTCCGTACTGTCATCGCATATCAAGCAAGGAGAAAGGATCATGAGCATCAATATGGGATCTGCAGACCGTATCATTCGCGCCATTGTCGGCATTGTACTGCTGGCACTCGTATTTGTGGGCCCGCAAACAGCCTGGGGCTGGATTGGCATAGTGCCTCTGGCAACTGCCTTGGTAGGCAACTGCCCTGCCTACTCTTTGCTGGGAATCAAGACATGCAAGAAGCAGTAACCGTGCAGGCATAAAAAAACCGGGGCAGCTTCCTCGCTATCCCGGTTTTTCTTCAAAGCTTCGGAAGCACTATTTGACCGGCGCGTTGAGCACCTCGAGCACCTCTTCCAGCTCTGTAATCATCTGCCGGATCAGCTGCTTGTACTGGGAGGTATCGTCTTTCACCTCGTGACTGCTCAGCTTCTGCTTCGCGCCACCGATTGTGTAGCCCTGGTCATACAGAAGGCTACGAATCTGGCGAATGGTAATGACGTCCGCCCGTTGATAATACCGACGGTTGCCCCGACGCTTCACCGGCGACAGCTGCGGAAACTCCTGTTCCCAATACCGCAGTACGTGTGCTTTCACAGCACACAGTTCCGCTACCTCACCTATGGTGAAATAACGCTTCCCCGGAATTGTGGGAAGTTCGTTGTTATGACTGGGTTCCAGCATACGCTTCTACTTTTTGCTTTAGTTTTTGTCCCGGGCGAAACGTAACGACACGCCGTGCACTGATTGGAATCTCTTCACCGGTTTTCGGGTTCCGTCCCGGCCGCTGCTTCTTGTCCCGCAGATCGAAGTTACCGAAACCCGACAGCTTCACCTGCTCGTTATGGCTGAGAGCGCCTCTGATCTCATCGAAAAAAGCTTCCACCATTTCCTTGGCTTCGCGTTTGTTCAGACCCAACTCCTCGTACAACCGCTCCGCCATTTCCGCTTTCGTCAAAGCCGCCATCTCTCAACTCCTCAGTGTTGCCCCCAGCTCTTCTTTCAATGCGTCGATCACACCGTTGAAGAGCGAATGCACTTCATCCTCGTTCAATGTACGTTCGGGGTGCTGCCAGAACAGACTCAGAGCCAGGCTTCGGTTACCCTCACCCAGACTCTCGCCCTCATAGACATCGAACGCACGCAACGCTGTCAGCTGCCCGCCGGCATGCTTTCTCGCTACACGCTCCACATCGGCGAACGCTACCTCGCTTCCGATAATAATAGCCAAATCCCGACGAACTTCCGGGAATTTTGAAATTTCTTTGAAATTAGGCACATATCCGGTAACGATTGAATTCAAGAATAGCTCAAACATCAGGATCGTGCCATTAAGTTCAAGATTTTTCTGAACTTGTGGGTGTAGAGTCCCCAACCAGCCCACGTGCTCGCCGTCACGCATCAGTTCCGCAGTCTGTCCTGGATGCAACGCAGGGTGCTTGTTGCCAATAAATTGAATCTCAATGCCCAGCAACCTGAACAGACTCTCCAGATCCCCTTTTACATCAAAGAAATCCGCGGTTCTGCGACCGTTTGCCCAGTTTTCTGGATACTGGCTGCCAACCACCACACCGGCCAGCATCGGTTGCTGATCAATCCGCTCGCCCTCCTGAAGGAAGCGCAGACCGGTTTCGAACAGTCGTATGCGGGGCTGCTGACGATTCTGGTTGTAGGCCACGGTTTTCAGCAGGCCGCTCCACAGGCTGGTACGCATCACCGACAGATCCGAGGAAATCGGATTGGCCAACGCGATGCCCTGACGATCGGGATCCACCAGTTGCTGAACCTTCGGATCAACAAAGCTGTAGGTCACCGCCTCCTGGTATCCATGATCCACAAAGAAGTTGCGGATGGCCGATACAGGGCGAACAGCCTCCTGCTCAGGTCGCAGACCGAGAGAGCCCGTGGGCTCGGTTACGGGCAGATTGTTGTAACCATAAATTCGACCGACTTCTTCGATCAGGTCTTCTTCAATAGAGATATCCGGGCGGAAGCTGGGCACACTGACCCGCCAGCCGTCTTTCAGGAGCTTTTCCACCCGTAGACCGAGACGGGTCAGGATTTCCTCGACGGTAGTGCGATCAATTTCCATGCCCAGAACATCGTTAAGTCGGCGGGCTCGCAGGTCAACAACCCGATCCTCGGGAATATCCTCATCGCTGGCAACTTCGACGATTTCGCCAGGTTCACCACCAACGATGTCCATCAGCAACCGGGTGGCCCGCTCCATGGCATCGCGCGCCAACTTGTAGTCAACGCCCCGCTCGAACCGGTGCGATGCGTCTGTATGCAGTCCATAGTGACGGGCCTTACCCGCCAGCGTAATCGGATCGAAGTAGGCCGATTCAAGCACCAGATCCCGTGTTTTCGGACTGACTCCGGAATGCTCACCGCCCATGACACCGGCGATGGCGATCGGCTTCTCATGATCCGCGATCACCAGCGTTCCCTGGGTGAGTTCGACCTCTTGACCATCCAGCAGAACCAGCTTTTCACCAATTCGCGCCATCCGGACAATGATCCCGCCCTGAATTTCATCACGATCGAAGGCGTGCATGGGCTGGCCAAGCTCCAGCATGACGTAATTGGTGACATCCACGGCGGCATCAATGGAACGAATACCTGAACGGCGAAGCTTTTCCTGCATCCACAGAGGCGACTCCGCCTGCAGGTTCACATTCCGGAGAATACGGCCAAGATACCTCGGGCACCCTGCCGGCGCTTCCACCCGGATATCAGGCACTTCAGAGTGCACCGATTCCACGGGCTCGATTACTGGGCTGTTGACCAGCATGCTGTTCAGGACGCCCACTTCACGGGCGATACCCTTGATAGACAGGCAGTCGGCGCGATTCGGAGTCAGATCCACATCAATAGTGACGTCGTTCAGCTTCAGGTAATCGGCCACGTCCTGCCCCACCGGTGCGTCCGCCGGGAGCTCCATCAGGCCATCGTGATTGTCCGAGAGCCCAAGCTCTGATTCGGAACAAAGCATCCCCTCGGAGGGCTGACCGCGAAGTTTGGCCTTCTTGATTTTGAAATCACCCGGCAGAACCGCACCCACCACGGCAAAAGGAACCTTCATACCTTCGCGAACATTGGGAGCGCCACAGACCACCTGAACCTCGGAGGCACCATCACTGACCTGGCAAACCCGCAGCTTGTCTGCGTCAGGATGTGGCCCTACTGACTGAACCTCTCCAACGACCACGCCGCTGAATTGACCGGCCACCGGCTCGAAACCGTCCACTTCCAGACCTGCCATGGTGATCTGGTCCATTAATTCCTGGGTATCGATTTGTGGATTGACCCACTCGCGCAGCCACTGTTCACTGAATTTCATGGTTATTGCCTTGTCCTGATGCGGTTTTGCCTGTTTGGTTGGATGCCTTGATCTTGCGTGTTAGCGAAACTGTCGCAGGAAGCGCAGATCGTTCTCGAAGAACATACGCAGATCGTTCACGCCATAACGAAGCATGGCCAGGCGCTCTACACCAAGACCGAATGCAAAGCCACGGTATTCCTCGGCATCGATTCCGCAGTATTCAAACACTTTCGGATGCACCATTCCGCAGCCCATAACCTCGAGCCACTTGATGCTGCCATCAGCTTCCCGTCCCCATTCGATATCCACTTCGGCAGAGGGCTCGGTGAAGGGGAAATACGATGGCCGGAAACGGACCTGAAGGTCCCGCTCGAAAAACACCCGCAGGAATTCCTCAACGGTGCTTTTAAGGTCGGCAAAACTGACATTTTTCTCGACCAGAAGCCCTTCCACCTGATGGAACATGGGGGTGTGGGTCATATCCGAATCACATCGGTACACGCGACCAGGGCAGATCATTCGGAAGGGCGGCTTGCCTGCCTCCATGGTGCGAATCTGTACTGGTGAGGTGTGGGTTCTCAGCAGTGTGCCCGGGTTGAAATAAAACGTGTCGTGCATCGCGCGGGCGGGATGGTGGCCAGGAATATTCAGGGCCTCGAAGTTGTGATAGTCATCTTCGATCTCGGGCCCCTGCTCCACGGTGTACCCGGCGCGCGCAAAGAAATGTTCGATTCGCTGCAGGGTGCGGGTAACCGGGTGCAAACCACCCAGGTCCTGGCCTCGACCCGGCAAAGTCACATCAACGGATTCGCTGGCAAGCTTCTGTTCGATGGCGGCACGTTCCAGATCATTTCGCCGGGCATTGATGGCCTGCTCTACCTGCCCTTTGGCTTCATTGATCTTCTGGCCGGCGGCAGGGCGCTCCTCAGCAGACAGCTTGCCCAGTGTTTTCGCCTGCTGGGTAATAACACCCTTCTTGCCAAGATACTCAACACGAATTTGATCGAGTGCCTGCAGGCTGTCGGCGCTATCAACTGCTGCCAGACCGTCCTGAACCAGTTGCTCCAGGTTTTCCATTGACCCTGCTCCAAACCAGAAATGGAAGTGCTTAAAAACGTAACTGCAAAAACAAAAATAGGGGAAGAGCGTGCCCTTCCCCTATCAGGAGGCGCCATCATGAAATCATGAGACGCCCGTATCGATCAGCAATCGATGAAAGAGCTAAGCAATCACAGGGACGCTTTGGCCTTCTCAACAACAGCGGCAAACGCCTGCTGCTCGTTCATAGCCAGATCGGCCAGAACCTTACGATCGATTTCAACGTTAGCCTTTTTCAGACCAGCGATCAGACGGCTGTAAGACAGACCGTTAGCGCGGGCACCAGCATTGATACGGGCAATCCACAGAGCGCGGAAAGCACGCTTGCGGTTACGACGGTCACGGTAAGCGTACTGACCAGCCTTGATAACCGCTTGCTTGGCTACACGGAATACCCGGCTACGAGCGCCGTAGTAACCTTTGGCCTGATTGAGAATCTTTTTGTGACGACGGCGTGCGACCACACCACGTTTTACACGAGCCATACTTTAATCCTTCTACCTGTACTTTCTAAGGAATGATACTCGCGGCTGGATCAGCACGCGGTCATACGCTTGATAGATGCAACATCCGACTTGGCGATGAGCTTGGTGCCGCGCAGCTGACGCTTACGCTTCGGGCTCTTCTTGGTCAGGATGTGACTGGTGAAGGACTGCTTGTGCTTGAAGCCGGTGGCGGTTTTCTTGAACCGCTTGGTGGCTCCGCTTTTGGTTTTCATCTTAGGCATTTTTTAAAACTCCGCATTCTATTTTTAAATAAACAATGACGTGCCCCTGAACGACAAATCCCCCGCATGCGCGGGGGACAAGCACCCGATCAGGTTCACTTCTTCTTGCGGGGCGCCACTACCATGGTCATCTGCCGGCCTTCCATTTTCGGCCGCATCTCAACCTGGGCAAGCTCTTCCACGTCTGCTTCAATGCGCTGCATGAGCTGCATACCAATTTCCTGGTGTGCCATCTCACGGCCACGGAAGCGGATCGTGATTTTGCCGCGGTCCCCGTTTTCAAGGAAACGTATCAGGTTGCGTAGTTTGACCTGATAATCCCCTTCTTCAGTTCCTGGACGGAACTTAAGCTCTTTGACCTGCGTCTGCTTCTGCTTTTTCTTGGCAGCCGCCTTCGCTTTCTTCTCTTCGAAGATCTTCTTGCCGTAGTCCATTATCTTACAGACGATCGGATCGGAATCCGTAACCTGCACCAGATCAAGGGTGGCCTCTTCGGCCTGCTTCAGAGCGTCCTCAATTGGCACAATTCCGACCTGGTTGCCTTCGGCATCGATCAGGCGGACTTCAGTTGCGTCAATATTCTCATTGATAGGCGCTTTAGGAGTACGCCCACCCCGATTCGTTCGCTGTTTAATAATCAGATCTCCGTCTTTGTTTTGCCCTTGCGTTCAACATCTTCACTTAAGAGTTGCTCAAACGCTTCAAGCGATAAAGTTCCCAAATCTTCGCCCTTGCGGGTTCTCACCGCAACGGCGTTGTTGTCGACTTCTTTGTCACCGACAACGACAAGGTAGGGAACCTTGTTAAGAGTATGCTCGCGGATTTTAAAGCCGATCTTCTCGTTTCTCAAGTCAGCATTAACCCTATAGCCCAAAGAATCCCACTTTTTCGCCAGATTCTGACAATAATCACGCTGATTATCGGTAATATTGAGGATCGCCACCTGAGTCGGCGCGAGCCAAGTCGGGAATGCACCTTCGTATTCCTCGATCAGAATACCAATAAAACGTTCGAAGGAACCCAATACCGCCCGGTGGAGCATAACCGGGGTCTTCCGCTCTGAATTGTCGGCAACATACTGCGCACCCAGACGACCCGGCATCGAAAAGTCCACCTGAATAGTGCCACACTGCCATACCCGTCCGATACAGTCTTTCAGCGAGAACTCGATCTTGGGGCCGTAGAAGGCGCCTTCGCCTGGCAGCAATTCCCAGTCTACACCCTCGCGATTCAGGGCCTCTTCCAGGGCGGCTTCCGCCTTGTCCCAGACCTCGTCGGAGCCAACCCGTTTTTCTGGACGGGTTGAGAGTTTGTACAGGATTTCGGTAAACCCGAAGTCTGTGTAGATTTCGTGCAGCATTCCGATAAAGGACGACACTTCCTGCTGAATGGAGTCTTCTTCACAGAAAATATGGGCGTCATCCTGGGTGAAGCCACGAACCCGCATCAGTCCATGCAGCGCCCCGGAAGCCTCATTCCGGTGGCAGGAACCGAATTCCGCCAGTCTCAGAGGCAGGTCCTTGTAGCTTTTCAGCCCCTGATTGAAGACCTGCACGTGGCACGGACAGTTCATGGGCTTGATGGCGTAGTCGTGTTTCTCCGACTCGGTGGTGAACATGTCGTCCTTGAACTTATCCCAGTGTCCTGACTTCTCCCACAGGGTCCGTGACACCACCTGTGGTGTCTTGATCTCTTTGTAGCCATGCTCCTGCTGCTTGCGGCGCATGTATTGCTCAACTTCCTGATACAGCGACCAGCCATCCGGATGCCAGAAAACCATGCCCGGTGCTTCTTCCTGCATATGGAACAAGCCAAGCTTCTTGCCGACCTTGCGGTGATCCCGCTTCTCGGCCTCCTCCAGACGGTGCAAATAGGCCTTGAGATCCTTCTTGTTACCCCAGGCGGTTCCGTACACGCGCTGAAGCTGCTCGTTGCTGGTGTCACCACGCCAGTAGGCTCCGGCTACTTTGGTCAGCTTGAAGGCTTTCAGTTTGCCGGTGCTCGGAACGTGGGGACCGCGGCACAGATCGATAAAATCGCCCTGGCTGTAAAACGAAAGGTCCTCATCGCCCGGAATGTCCTGAATGATACGGACCTTATATTCTTCGCCCATATCCTCGAAGAGTTTGATCGCCTCATCGCGAGACATGACAGAGCGAGAAACCGGCAAGTCCTGTTTGGAGAGCTCTTCCATCCGCTTCTCGATCCGCGCCAGATCCTCATTGGTGAACGGGCGGTCGTACTTGAAGTCGTAGTAGAAGCCATTGTCGATGACCGGGCCAATGGTGACCTGGGCCCCTGGAAACAGTTCCTGGACAGCCATGGCCATCAAGTGAGCCGTAGAATGGCGAATGATATCAACGCCCTCTTCATCACGCTCCGTGACGATTGCCAGCTCGGCATCGTTTTCGATGCGATAACTGGTGTCCACGAGCTGGCCATCCACCTTCCCGGCAAGGGCGGCTTTGGCAAGGCCAGCGCCGATATCGGCGGCAACATCATGAACGGTTACGGGTTCGGCAAAACTGCGATGGCTACCATCGGGCAGGGTTACGACGGGCATGAAAGGCTCCTGTTGGTTACTCAGCGGTGATCTATACCAGAGACCACATGGTGACGGCACGGCGCGATACAAACCGCGGGCCGTTTCGAGCGGAAGTCTAACAGAAAAAAACCCGGCAGGTTAATGCCGGGTTTTCACAGACACAGACTTGACATCAGGCTGGCTGGCCAGCGGCCTCCTCCCGGGCCCGTCGACGCAACTGACCAAACGCCAGAAGCCCGAGGAGAGCCAGCGCGGGAATGAACATCAGCTCCTTGGGCGGGCGTTCGAGGTCAACCTGCACCGCGTCGATGGTCCAGCCAAACTGGATACCGGCATCTTCTGCAGGGCTACCGAACCCGACGAAGTCGACGGCCATCTTTTCGCCATCCGGGCTGAGCTCCAGCCCCGCGTCCATCAGTCGTTGCTCGGGCGTGTCGCCAGCGGGAATCTCAAGCCGCACATAGGTGGTCACCTCGTCGCCATCAATCGTCATCCCGGAAGCCTTCAGGACAATCGGTTTGTCTGCTGGCACATCCTCAACATACTCCATGATCTCGGCGCCGGGCCGATCTGCCGTGGGCGGGTAAACCATATCCCACCAGAAGCCGGGCCGGAACATGGTGAACGTAATCAGCAGCAATAACAGTGATTCCCACTTATAGCTCTTGGTAAACCAGAACCCCTGCGTGGCCGCGGAAAAGACCAGCATCGCAGTGACTGCACTGAAGATCGTAACCAGCAGGTCAAACCATCCGGTCAACCCAATGAGCAACAACTGGGTATTGAAAATAAACATGAACGGGAGGATCGCCGTACGGATGTCGTAGGTGAAGCCCTGGATACCCGTTCGTATGGGATCGGCGCCGGATATGGCAGCGGCGGCATAAGCCGCCAACCCCACGGGCGGCGTATCGTCCGCCAGAATGCCAAAGTAGAACACAAACAGATGCACCGCAATCAGCGGCACGATCAGCCCATTCTGGGCGCCCAGAGTGACGATTACCGGCGCCATCAGCGTGGACACAACGATGTAGTTGGCAGTGGTCGGCAAACCCATGCCGAGGATCAGGCTGATAATGGCCGTGAAGATCAGCATCAGCAGCAGGTTGCCGCCAGACAGGAACTCGACAAATTCGGTCATCACCAGGCCAATACCGGTCAGGGTAACCGTACCCACCACGATACCGGCGGTGGCAGTTGCCACGCCGATACCCACCATGTTTCGGGCACCGGTGGCGAGCGAATGCGCAAGATCAAACACGCCATCCTTGAACGCAGTGAGGAAGTTGCCGTGCTTGTAGAAAAAGGCCTTCAACGGTCGCTGTGTAACAACAATGAAAATCATGAACAGCGTGGCCCAGAACGCCGACAGCTGTGGCGAGAAACGCTCAACAGTAAGGCACCAGACCAGCACTACAACGGGCAGAAGAAAGTAAAGCCCAGTCTTTACAGTTGGGCCAACCGGCGGCAATTCGCCCATGTCCTTATCCGGATCGTCTTCCTCGAGTTCCGGGAATCGGGTGGCATAGCCAACCAGGCCGATATAGATCAGCACCAGCAAAGGTGCCAACACCCACATCGCCGCTTCACCGAAAAGCGTTTTCGTCCAGCCGATCCCGTAATACACCACCAGGGTCAGCACACTCAGGCCGATGAGGATAACGACCCAATTCAGCATCCGCTGGGCAAGAGTCGGCTTGTTGAGACGCTCAATGCCCTGCATGTTCAGCTTGCAGGCCTCAAGGTGCACGATATAAATCAGTGCCACATAGGAAATCATCGCAGGGAGGATGGCGTGCTTGATGACCTCCAGGTAGGAGATACCCACATATTCGACCATCAGGAAAGCGGCCGCGCCCATGATCGGAGGTGTCAGCTGGCCGTTGGTTGATGCGGCCACTTCCACTGCGCCGGCCTTGGTAGCCGGAAAACCAACCCGCTTCATCAGCGGAATGGTGAACGTGCCGGTAGTGACGACGTTGGCAATAGACGAACCGGAAATAACGCCGCTTAAACCACTGGAAACCACCGCAGCTTTGGCGGGACCACCACGCATATGCCCCAACATGGCATAGGCGACTTTAATAAAGTAATTACCGGCGCCTGCTCTCTCAAGCAGCGCGCCAAACAACACGAACAGAAAGACGAAGCTGGTGGAAACCCCGAGTGCAACGCCAAACACACCCTCGGTACCCAGCCACTGGTGCGACGCCAGTTTGCTCAGACTCACGCCTTTATGGGCAATCACATCCGGCATGTAGGGGCCGGCAATCGAGTACGTGATAAAGACAGCAGCGACGATGGTCAGTGGCAAACCCAGTGAGCGACGGGTCGCTTCAAGCAACAGCACGAGCCCGATAAGCGCAACCCACAGATCCTGGGTGATCGGAGCGCCGGGGCGAGTCGACAACTCTTCGTAAAAAACATAAAGGTATGAGGCGCAAAAAGCCGCAACAAGCGCCAGAATCCAGTCGTAGATGGGCACGACATTCACGTGCCGCCCCTTGATCATGGGGAAGGCGGAAAACGCCAGGAAAACCGCAAACGCGAGATGGATAGAACGCGCTTCCGTGGAATTGAAGATGGCAAAGTTGAAAATGTAAGGGAGCGGTGACGCAATCCAGAGCTGAAACAGCGACCACACCAGGGGAACGATAAACAGAATGACAGCGGCATACCCGCTGGTCGCCCTGCCCCCGGTTTCAGTCTGCAGGATCTGGTCTACATTACTGCTACCACCAGCACCAGCTCCGTTTGCCGGATCGCTCGTCGCCATAAATTAGTCCCGTACTTAAAAGATGGTTCTCTGAAAGGACGACACAGCGGACCGGGGCCCGCTGTGTCGGAGTGCAGACAGATCAGTCGATCAGACCGGCTTCCTTGTAGTACTTGGCAGCACCCGGGTGCAACGGCGCACTCAGGGCATCAGAGACCATTTCTTCCTTGTTCAGGTTGGCAAACGCCGGATGCAGACGCTTGAAGCTGTCAAAGTTCTCGAAAACAGCCTTCACAACGGCGTAGACAACATCATCGGGGACATCGGTGGATGACACGAAGGTCGCCGCAACACCAAAGGTGGTTACGTCTTCGTCACTGCCACGATACATACCGCCAGGAATCACCGCTTTACGATAGTACGGGTTATCGTCAATCAGCTTCTGGGTGGCGGCGTTATCCACGTTGACCAGGACACTGTCACAGGAAGTTGTCGCTTCCTTGATCGCACCGGACGGGTGGCCAACGGTGTAGAAGAAGGCATCAATGTTACCGTCACACAGGGCCTGGGACTGCTCCGCGGCCTTGATTTCGGCAGCCAGGGAGAACTTGTCCAGCGTCCAGCCCATCTCATCCATCAGAACCTCGGCGGTGGCGCGCTGGCCAGAGCCCGGGTTACCAACGGATACCCGCTTGCCTTCAAGGTCTTCAAAGGTCTTGATACCTGAGCCCTTGCTGGCAACAACGGTGAACGGTTCCGGATGCAGAGAAAAGACAGCGCGGAGATCTTTGTTAGCACCATCATCCTTGAACTGGCTGGTGCCATTGTAGGCATGGTACTGCCAGTCTGACTGGGCAACTGCCAAATCGAGCTCTCCCTGGCGGATGGCATTCAGGTTGTAGACGGAACCACCGGTACTCTCGACAGAGCACCGAATTCCGTGCTCTTTACGGTCCATGTTCACCAGACGACAGATAGCACCGCCAGCCGGATAATAAACGCCGGTTACACCGCCGGTGCCGATGGTCACAAAGCGCTGCTCCTGAGCGGAAACGGAGGTTGAAGCAGCACCCAGGCTGACTGCGGCGGCGACAGCGAATGCGGAGGCTTTGAGTTTCAGTGTCATGTGAGTTCTTCCTTTTTTCTGTTCATTGTAATTCGGCGCCCGCTTCAAGAGCGGGCAAGACGTACGATCACCATAAAACATAGACCACTTCACACCATAAATAAAGTATGGATTAGCTCGCTAACCGGTTGACCAGACAACAAAAAAGCCCGCAATGCGGGCTTTTTTGCAGGTCGGCGCCAATGTTATTTCGCAGCTCGGGCCTTGGCAAGCATCTGATCCGGCCGCAGCAGGAACCGGGCCAGGGCCGGCAACAGCCAGATGGCTCCCACCATGTTCCAGAGGAACATGAAAAACAGCAGGAAGCCCATGTCGGCCTGGAACTTGATGGGCGAGAAAATCCACGTGACAACACCCAGGCCCAGAGTCACGCCGGTAAACATAACCGCCTTACCAGTGGAGCGCAGGGTCTCGTAGTAAGCCTCCTGAAGCGTTTTGCCCTCAAGCAGGTATTTCTCCAGCTTGCTGTAGATATAGATGCCGTAGTCGACACCTATACCGACCCCCAGGGCAATAACCGGCAGGGTTGCCACTTTGATACCAATGCCGGATACCGCCATGATCGCCTCACAGAGGATCGAAGTCAGTCCCAGAGGTATCACGATACACAGCACAGCACGGATCGAACGGAAGGTCGCGAAGCACAGCAAACTCACCACACTGTAAACGAGGATCAGCATCTTATCCTTGGCGCCGGAGATAACCTCGTTAGTAGCGGCCTCGACACCGGCGTTACCCGCCGCCAGCAGGAACCTGTGCTCCTCAGTGCTGTTTTTCTCCGCAAACTGTTCGACGCGCTCAACGACGGTTTCCAGGGTTTCTGCCTTGTGATCCTCAAGGAACACCAAAACCGGAGTCAGGCTGCAGTCTGTATTAATCAACCCGGCAGGTGCCTCACGAATCGACGCATTGATGATGGTCTGGTTGCGTGAGATCTCATACCACTTCCAGTTGCCCTCGTTCAGCGCCTTGGTCACCATCTTGGAAACATCTGCAAGTGATACCGAAGACTGAACGCCCGGCGTGTTCTGAAGCTCCCACTGCAGAGTATCCATGGCCCGCAGCACATTATACTGCGTGCACTGCTCTTCAGGCGTCTTGACCATCACCACCAATACATCCGCACTGGTCGAGTAATTATTGATGATGTAGGCATTGTCCTTGTTGTAGCGGGAATCCGCACGAAGCTCAGGCGCACCCTGATCCAGGTCGCCAATCTTCAGATCCTGCTTGTAATAAAGACCAAGACCGAGACCAATTACAGCAATCAGCAACGAGATTGGCGCAACGCCCGGATGGGAGAAGTAGGACAAAACGCGCCACTTCCGATCCTGTTTTTCGCCGTGATTCTGCACGTGACGGATCCCCCCCTTGGAGATACCGACATAAGACATAATCAGTACATGCAACACCAGGTTGGTGAAGATCACGAACGCCACACCAATACCTGCGGCAACGGCCAGGTCCCGGATAACGTCGATCTCGATAAAGAACAGGGTCAGGAAGCCAAAGGCGTCCGAAATCAGAGCCAACATGCCCGGTATGTATAGTGCGCGGAAAGCCAGGCGCGCAGCGGTCACGGCATCAAAGCCCTTGGCAGCCTCAACGGCCATGGCATTCACAATCTGAACGCCGTGACTGATACCAATCGCAAACACCAGGAATGGCACCAGCACCGAATAAGGGTCCAGCCCGTAGCCCAGCAACCGAAGAGTTCCCAACTGCAGGAACACCGCAATGATTGAGGTAAAGACAGGAACCAGGGTGCCGGCAATAGCCCGCGAGTACCAGAACAGCAACAGCGTGGTCAGCAGGATGGTAATCCCTGCGAACCAGGCGATAGAACCAATCCCCTCAATCAGATCGCCGACCTTCTTGGCGAAACCGACAATATGAATCTTGATGTTCGGGTTCTGTTCTTCGTACTTTTCACGAATCTTTTCTTCAAGCTGACGGGAAAATTCTCCGTAGTCCAGAGCCTCACCGGTCTCCGGATTCTTCTCGTACAGCGGCGCGTAAACGATCGTTGATTGGAAGTTATCAGAGATCAGGCGCCCGACTTCGTTAGAACGAAGAACGTTCTGGCGAAGCTTCTCCAGACTGTCCCGGGAGCCGTCATAGCCGTCCGGTATGACAGTGCCACCCTGAAAACCCTGCTCGGTAACCTCAACCCAGCGGACATTCGACGTCCAGAGGGATTTGAGACCCGAGCGATCCACGCCGTTGAGATAGAAAACCTCGTCGGTGATCTGCTTCAGAGTTTCCATGTACTCCTGGGTGAAAATATCGCCCTCTTCGACCTCGACGGCGATACGAACGAAGTTACCGAGGTTTTCAAGATCATCCCGGTGATCAAGCATATTTACAATGTAGGGATGCTCAAGCGGAATCATCCGCTCGAAGCTGGCATCCGGTTGGATCTTGACGGCGTTATATCCCAGGAACAGCGTCAACACGGCGAAGACGACAAGAATGATTGGCCGATTATTGAAGATCAGCCTTTCGAGAAAGGGTTCGGCCTTGGGCGTGGTCAGATAGTGCTCGCCCTTGTCATGCTTAGGGTTGGACATTCAAAAGCCCCTCTATTGTTCGTTCGGTTGTTGCCACATCAGGGCGTTATTGAAGGTTTCTTCCACGGGCGTCTGTGATCTTTACCCCACCTTCGCCGACAATCAGCAGGTCTGTTCCTGAAATAGGCACCGCGCTCATGACACCTTCACGATCACTTCGGAAATACTCGCGGAAGGTTTCGGCGCCATTGGTGCTCATCAGTACCGCACCACTATTGCCTACCAAGGTGATACGACCATCCTCCGAAACGACGCCGTCGTTGAGCGTAGCCCCGGCCGAATTGGGAACCATCCGCCAGCTTTTGCCGAGGTCTGAAGAGAACAGCATATTGCCACGAAGGCCAAAGGCGAGAATCTCGTTAACCTGGCCTGTGCCGATAACACCGAACAGGGAGCCTTCATAAGGCGCCTCACGGCGCTCAAAGGTCTCACCACCGTCTACGGAGACATGTATCTGACCGGCTTCACCAACGACCACCAGGGCACCACCCGTGATCCGGGTAATGCCATTGAGGTGGAAGTTCTGCCGGTTATCAATTCTTGGCGCCCAGTCTTTCCAGGTCTCACCGCCGTCCATGGTGCGCAGGAACATACCGTAGGCGCCCACCACAAAACCGCGGTTCTCGTTTTCAAACCAGACATCCAGCAGCGGGTTAACTGGGCCGATGTCCATATCCGCCTGAATGTTCTCGAGGGCGAAGTAGAGGTCATCGAGCGCCCACTCGAGATCTTCTTTCTCTTCTTCGGGCGCTTCTTCGATCCGCTCCTCCATGGCGGCAATCTGCTCTTCCCGGCTCTCAATGGCCAGTTCCATGGCGCGGATACCGTCAATCTGAAGGCTCCAGGTGGCCCCGGCATCGCTGGTATGTAGGACAACGCCGCTGTGGCCCACTGCCCAGCCATGGCTGTCGGAGCCAAAATCGATCCCTGTCAGGGTCACAGAAACAGGTACCTCACCCTGAACCCAGGTTTTCCCCTCATCATCCGAGTAAATGATATGGCCGCGTTCTCCCACGGCCACAATGCGATCCCCAACCCGGGTCGCATCGGTGAGAAGATTTTCCGGGGCCAGATCCGTCGGCCGGGCCGGGGTTTCGATGATATCTGCAAGCGCAAACGCTGCAGGGGCAGACCAGACCATGGAAAGTCCAAGGCAGGCAGCGCCCAGAGTCTTGCACATCAACCTTTTAGCCATTCAGATTGCCTATTATGTTGTATTGAACTGTGTCTCTGACCGGCAAAGCCGGGAATAACTGTAAACATACCGGCAACCTTACGGTTGCCGGTATGTCGGGTCGCCACTTCCTGTGGGCGGGGACGCATCCCTCGGCCAACAGTGCGTTAGCGAACACTCCTGCGGCGCAGGGAAGCCGGCGAGAAGTAACGCCTGTTCGGGACCTCGTTGGTGAACACGCGGGTATTGGCCTCTTCTGTGTCCAGACCGAGTACATGATAACGACGGGCCTGAAGGTCATGATAGACGTCAAGAACCGTCCACACACCCGGAAGTTCATAATAATTTTTCGGCAGCCCCATCGTTACACGCCAGAGTTCGCCGCGACCGTCGTACTGATCCAGCAGAACCGTGTTCCAGCTGTCCTCGTCGATATAGAAGCGGCGCTTGCCATAGATATGGCGCTCACCGTCCTTCAGTGTGGCTTCAACCACGTGCACACGGTGAAGCTCCCAACGGGTGAGGTCCGGATTCAGATGGGAGATACCGAGGATTTCCTCGTAAGGAAGACCTTTTTCCCCAATTCGGTAATTGTTGTAGGGGATGTAGATTTCCCGCTTGCCTTCGTAATTCCAGTTGTAGCGATCCAGGGCCCCGTTGAAGATATCGGTATCATCTGCAGTCCGGAGGTTGTCAGCCGCTGCAATCGGGGAGTCGTACCCCAGGTTTGGCGCCCGACGTACCCGACGCTGGCCGGCATTGTAGCCCCAACCATTCCGGGGGTTGATGATCTGGTTCAGGGTCTCATGAATCAGAATGGCGCCACCGGCAAGGCGGGGTGGTGACTGGGTAAACGACAGGTAGTAGAAGATCACGTTATCCAGATCTTCTTCACCACCTTCCGGGTTGTAAAAATTGAAGAAGGCTTCCTGCTGGGAAGTAACCAGCGAATAGTCGCCGTTGGTCTGGACCGCCACCTCACTGGAGCGCCGTGTTACAGAGACACCGCGCCAGCGGGTCAGATGGTTCCAGACCGCCTGCCAGGCCTTCTGCTCGTCATTGCCGTGCAGGATCGGGAATGGGTATCCACCAAAGGCTCCATCCAGCCCTTCGCCCTGACCAACAATCTCCGCGCTTACCGCGTTTTCACGGGTATTCTCTGCCACCCAATCTGGGACCGCATGGGTACGACGAGACTGGTAAACGGGCACCCGGAATGTGGTCGGGTAGGTTTCGAGCATCGCCTTCACACCGTCAGTGAGGTACTCCTCATACTGATCCATGTTGGCGGGCGTAATGGTAAAAAGGACTTCATCATCCGGGAACGGATTAATGTGGTGCTGTCCGCTGCCCTCATAGCCGGGAGGCGGTTCTGTCAGCCCTCCGGTCCAGGCCGGGATGGTACCGGCACTGTTACCGGCCTTGGGCGAGCCAAAGGGTGTCAACTCCTGGCCCAGACGGGCCGCTTCACTGGCGGAGACCGCCGCCCACGCAGGCCCTGATGCCACGGAGAGAGCCAGCAGGCCGCCGAGAATCGCATTTTTGTTATACATCATTGTGAAACCTTAAGTGCGTCTGGAAGCCTCTGCGGAGGCTTTTTTATTGTCGTCTGATGGAATTACAGACCTTACTCCAGATTACCCGATCCCAGACTAAAGTCTATCGACCGAAAGTGCGATTTTGTATCTGACTTCACTCCGCAAGGCTCTTGTGCACCACCTCATAAACGTCCCGGGACAGTCCGGATTTGTCGCGAATCCGCTCCAGAGCGGATTTCATCTGAGCGCTGTACGCGGGCGCAAACTTTCTCCATCGGGTGAGCGGCGTCACCAGGCGCGCAGCAATCTGCGGGTTGCTGTCGTCCAGGCGGCAGACCTGATCCGCCAGGAATTCGTAACCGGAACCGTCAGGCTTGTGGAACGCAGCCAGATTCTGACCCGCAAACGCACCCACCACAGAGCGAATCTTGTTGGGGTTTTTCCAGTCAAAGGCCGGATGCTCCAGAAGTTTATGGATGTCCGGGAGCTGGCCGGCCTGATCACTGGCTGCCTGCACAGAGAACCATTGCTCAACAACCTGTGGGTCGCTTTGGAACCGGTCATAGAAGTCATCCAGCGCGTGCTGGCGATCAGCCTCAAAGCCCGAATTGACGAGCGCACGCAAGGCACCCATGCGATCGGTCATATTGTCAGCCGAGTTCAACTGGCTCACAGCCAGGCCCCGGCCTTCCTCGTCATCAATCATCAGCAACCAGGCCAAAGAGGTATTGCGCAGGCTACGACGAGCAATGGCCTCCGGCGTCACCTCGTAGGGGCCACTGTCCTGCTGGCGCTGGTAGCAATCAATGAGCTCGCCTTTCAGGGCACCGGCCAGATGCCGGAGTACCGCGTCACGGGCCTGATGGATGGCCGGCACATCGGCGTTATCAGCCAGCTCAATCAGATAGGCCTCAGAGGGAAGCTGTAGCATTTTGGCCACCAGGGCCTGGTCGAGATTGGTGTCGGAAATCAGTTTGCGATAAGCCTCCACCAGTCTCGGTTCGATTTCCGCATCGTCCGGCGCACCGAACAGCGATTGAATAACATCGACCGCCAGTCTCTGACCCGCATCCCAACGATTGAACCCGTCCGGATCATGGCTCATCAGGAAGAGCAGCTGCTCGCGGGTCCAGTTGTAGCGAACCCGAACCGGCGCGGAGAAATGCCGCAAAAGTGATGGCACGGGTCTGGACTCGACGCCATGGAATTCGAAAGTGTGGACGGCTTCGGTTAGCTCAAGCACCCGCTCCGTCGGCGCACCCGAATCTCCGGATTCAAGCTGCAACGGCAGCGCCTGTCCATCCGGTCCAAGCAGACCAAGCGCAAACGGTATGTGCTGCGGTTTTTTGTTGGTCTGTCCCGGGGTATCCGGAATGCTCTGCTCAATAGTAAGGCGATACACACCTTTCCCGGCGTCATAGTCATCCGAAACATTCAGCACTGGCGTGCCTGCCTGCTCATACCAGAGACGGAACTGACCCAGATCACGACCGGAAGCATCCTCCATGGCTTTTACAAAGTCATCAGTTGTTACCGCCTGACCATCGTGGCGCTCAAAATACAGATCGCTGCCCTTACGGAACATGTCCGGCCCCAGCAGGGTGTGGATCATGCGCACGACTTCTGCACCTTTTTCGTAAATGGTCAGGGTGTAGAAGTTGGAGATTTCCATGTAGGAAGCCGGCCGCACCGGATGCGCCATGGGGCCTCCGTCCTCAGCAAACTGGGCCGTACGCAGCAGCGTTACATCCTCAATCCGCTTGACTGTCGGAGATCCCATATCCGCAGAGAACTGGGAATCCCGGAATACCGTGAAGCCTTCTTTCAGGCTGAGCTGGAACCAGTCGCGGCAGGTAACCCGGTTGCCGGACCAGTTGTGGAAATATTCGTGGGCAACGATGGCCTCGATTCGCTGGAACGCCATGTCCGTGGCGGTTTCCTGGCTGGCCAGCACACAGGAGGAGTTGAAGATGTTAAGCCCCTTGTTCTCCATGGCGCCCATGTTGAAGTCATCCACCGCCACAATCATGAAGATATCGAGGTCGTACTCACGACCATAGACTTCCTCATCCCAGCGCATGGAACGCTTCAGGGAATCCATGGCGTGGTCGCACTTCTCGGCATTTCGAGGCTCCACGTACATGCGCAGATCAATGTCACGGCCCGAGCACGTGGAAAAGGTATCCCGTTTCTCTACCAGGTCTCCGGCCACCAGGGCGAACAGGTAGCAGGGCTTGGGGAACGGGTCTTCCCAGGTGACAAAATGCCGGCCGTTTTCCAACTCGCCTTTTTCCACATCGTTGCCGTTAGAGAGAAGGACAGGATAGGCGTCCTTGTTGGCTTCGATGCGGGTTCGGAAACGTGCCATCACGTCCGGACGGTCCGGGAAGAAAGTAATGCACCGGAAGCCTTCTGCCTCACATTGGGTACAGAACATGCCGGAGGATTTGTACAGACCTTCCAGACGGGTATTATTCTGTGGCTCAATCCAGGTCACCACGGTCAACGTGAACTGCTCCGGTACGGAGCGGACCACAAGCTGATCGCCCCGGTCCTCATAGTCACCCTCTGCCAGCTCGGCGCCATCCAGGGCGACGGATTCCAGCGTCAGACTGTCGCCATCAAGCTCCAGGGGTGCAGACACTTCACCAGATTCCGGGTTGCGGCGAACCTCAAGCGTGCTGTGCACACGTGCCCCGTCTTCAAAAAGCTCGAACCTCAGGTCTACGGTGTCGACCAGATACGCCGGTACCTTGTAATCGCTCAGATAAATGCTCTGTGGCTGGCTGGTACGCATTGGTTTTCTCCAGAGTTCGCGGCCAGCGGGCGCTGGAATTCAGGGCCCGCTGGCGTGAAAAGATGGGCCGGGCAAGGCGCTGTCAGCCTTCCATGACCCGGAAACGGACTTCATAACCGGTGAATTTCCGAATATTGATCACACCGGTATCCAGGATAAGGTACTGCCCCTTTATGCCCTCGAGCACGCCCTCCACTTCCGGCGTTTTGTCGAGGTTATGGGTTTTGATCTTTTCTGGCCAGACCTTGACGGGATAGCTCAGGCCAAGGCCCTGCTCGTCAACTTCCCGGATCGAATCCTGACCGTGGGTCTGCCGAAGCGCCTCAAGATCGTCAGCGACCAGCCCAAGCATGCGCTGACGCTCCTGTGCCAGATCGAGCTCAGGAACATCGCCCTTGAGCATCGCCCGCCAGTTGGTCCGGTCAGCGACATGGGCCTTGCAGGCGACTTCCACCAGGCCGGCAATATACCGCGTTGCAACACGGACCATCGGTATGGCGTCTACTGCCCCCTGATCAATCCAGCGTGTTGGCACCTGGGATCCGCGGGTAATGCCCACCTTCAAACCCGATGAATTGGCCAGATACACCACGTGTTCGACCATGCAATGGGTTTCTCCCCATTCCGGCTCCCGACAGGTACCAAGGTGATAGTGGCACTTCTCCGGACTCATGATGCAACTGTCACAGGCCGCCAGCTTACGAAAACAGGGAAAACAGAAGCCCTGATTGAAGCTCTTGTTGGTTTTCCGGTCGCAGTGGATGCACCGGATCACACCATCGAAATCCAGACGCAACGGCCTACCGATCAAGTCGTTCAGAGGAATGCGGGTGTCGCCCACAGCAATGGAGTACGCCACCGGGTCACCCACCTCCGCAGGCATTTTGCGCAGCCGGCCGGTGACATCAATCAGCTCGCTCAAGACTTGACCTCAACATACTGGTCTGGATCGACGTCACCGTTACCCTGCGTGCGCTGAACCGACGGATCACAGGCGGTCCCCGCCTTGCTGCCCCGGTCGAGGTAGCCTGTGCGCTCCTCTTCCGGAATGTTGTGCAGATTCTCGTAGTAGATCACCGCCTCCAGGCTGATTTCACGCTGTTCGGGCGTCAGTTTACGGCCATCGGGCCATTTACCGAGTTCAATTGACTGCCGGAGACTCCGGTAGACATTCGGATCCAGCCGCTCGATCAGTTCTTCGTAGGTCATCCCGCTCTCCTGAAAAAACGTTCATTAAAAATGTGGCAGAACCGTTTGACAGCATCAAACGATAATGATTATCATTGCCTCACCAAATGACGACGGTCGTATCATTTGGTCTCTCTCATCAGGAGCTAAAAGCTCTTTTAACGCCCCGCCTCTGGCGGGGCTTTTTTATGCCCCACGCCTGCGTCTTACGGGCAAAACCACCGCAAGGGCCAATCCGGCAACAAACCCACCCAGGTGCGCTTCATTGGCCATACGCCCGAGCCCGATCATTTCGGGAAGTGGCGTAAACCCGATCACCATCCATGCAACTGCAAAGGTAACCAGTGCCGGCGGAAACTGGAACCTCGGTGCAGATCGCTGGCTAAGCCAGCAATAGCCCAGAATCCCATAAACCACTCCGGATAGGCCACCGAACAGGGGCCCGGAAACAAAATACTGCAAGCCGTTCGAGACCAGACTGGTAATCACAAACAGAGTGATCAATCGGGCCCGACCATCGAACCATTCGATCTGGCTGCCCAGAAACCAGAGCATGACGGAATTGAATATGATGTGGGTCCAACTGAAGTGCAGAAAATCGGGTGTCAGCAGCCGCCAAATCTGGCCACTGGCCAGGGTGGCGGTCAAGGCGTCAACGCGACCGGCCATGGTGCCCCAGTCATAATCACGTGGATCAATCACCATCAGGCTGGCCGCCAGTTCATTCTGGCCCATGGCCGTAAGCCAGACCATGGCTACAGCAAACACAATGATCCCAAGTACCAGCGGCGCATGCCGAGGTGAAGGCTGCCAGCGCCCACCAACAAATACCGGCGACCGATTCTGGCGATCCACAACAGCCTCCCTGATTTCGGGTTCCGCCATGAAACGGTCCAGAGCGGAAAGCACAGGTTCAGCGTGGGCCGGGTCCTCCAGCCAAAGCACCTGGAATCCCCCTTCTTCCGTAATCCGGTGGGTCACACCCTGGCCGTTCAGCCAGCGACTGAAGCCGGCCAGGTTCACCGTGGTATCCAACTGCTTGACTCGGTACACCGCTTACTCCGCCTGTGGAAATGGTTCAGCTGCAATGCACGGTTTACCGCGCAACGCTGTCCTCGCTGGTGGGATAGTCCGGTTGCTCCGGCCTTTCCACATCTACCCAGACAAATTTGTCACGGGAAAGTGCCCGCTCACCATCCATCCTGTAGGCCACCAGCCGCCCGTACTTCACGGCACTGTAGTCAATGCAGGCGACATTAGGTTTGAGCGGCGCAGGCTCGCCCTCCATCCAGTAATGGCCCACGAAAACCGGCGGCGCATCCAGGGGGTAGCTGATCAGTTGTTTGCGCTCGCCATCGGTCAGTACCCGGCTTGCCACTTCGGGCGGCAGCGGGTCTGGCTGGAACACAACATCGGCATAGGTATGGGGATCGTCCGCCCAGAATTTGGTTCGGAAAAACTCACGCACGTAGCCATCCCGGCCCGTGATAGCCATTCCCTCGGGGAGCCGGAGATCTGTGCCACGCAGAAGGGTATCCATGACCTGCCCGGCAAAGGACTCGATGGCGGCAGAAGCGTGCAGGAAATCCTCATCGATGCAGGCGCCGCCCTGCGACTGCTTGAATTTTTCGATCAGATCGCCGTCCCAGCAGGCGTGAACAACGCGGAAATCCTCGTCGTCGATGAACAGCGGTATGGTGTAGAACCACTCGAGAAACTCATTCCACTCGTACGGATGCGCCTCGAACTGTTCCAGGGTCTCCCGGATCAGACGGTCATGACGCGAATTGTGCTCGCGCAAAAAGGTTTTGCCGCTGCCGGGACGTGCCCGGGTGCAGTAGCCGAGTGCATTGTACTCATGATTGCCCATGACAATACGGGCCGCACCATGTTCCACCATGTCCCGCACCAGATGCAGCGCCTCGCGGATGCGGGGTCCACGATCAATGATATCGCCAATGAAAATCGCCTGACGACGCGGGTGCTGGTATACCCCGTTGATCTTGCGGTACCCCATCTGGTCCAGCAATCTGGCCAGGGTATTGGCGCAGCCGTGTATATCGCCAATAATGTCGTAACCGCGACTCGCGGTCGGTCTTGTTGCAGCCATGATCAACTCGCTGATATTTCACTAGCCCAGCCAAGCTTGTCACGGCAGGTGGCGTAGAAGTTGTGGTCGGTGGGGTGAATCAACCGGATCTTGAACGGCTTCTTGGTGATGCGAATGATGTCGCCTGGCGCACAGGCAATGTTCATCTGGCCGTCAAAGCTGATTTGCGGATAGGTTTCATTGGTCTCCCCGATCACCAGTTTGATCTCACTCTTGCCATCGACAACGATCGGCCGGCTACTGAGAGTGTGGGGAAACATCGGCACCAGAACAATGGCATCCAGCTTGGGATGCATGATCGGACCACCAGCGGAAAGCGAGTAGGCCGTAGACCCGGTCGGAGTGGAGACGATCAGGCCATCCGAGCGCTGGCTGTAGACAAAATGGCCGTCAATGAACAGATCGAAGCCGATCATCCTGGTGGATTTACCCGGATGCAGCACAACATCGTTCAGGGCGGTACCAAACCCCAGGGGCTGACCATTACGCTCGACGTTGCCATCCAGCAGAAACCGGGTTTCCTCCATGTATTCGCCCTCCAGAACCTTGCCCAGTCGTTCCTCAAGGTCGGAAGGGGATATGTCGGTCAGAAAGCCCAGACGGCCACGGTTTACCCCAAGCAGGGGAATCTTGGACTTGGCCAGCTCACGGGCGGCTCCCAGGAGGCTGCCATCACCGCCGACCACAATAACCAGGTCACAGATCTCGCCCAGCAGTTTTTTGCTCGCCACCTGCAGGCCATGCCCGGGCAACATGCTGGCTGTGTCTTCCTCAAGAATGACGTGGTAGTTGTTGGCGATCAGGTACTGTTTGAGCTGGCGCAGTGATTCAACCACTTTCACGCTGCCCATACGGCCAATCACACCAATGTTCCTGAACTGATCCATGAAGTTTCCTGTGGTGTCGGGATGCGGCGGGGACAAACGAAACCGTTACCCCGGTGACAATCTGGCGTACAGTTTAACGAAAGTCACCCCGATACTGAAAAAGTTCCGGCCTCAGGCTTGGTGTTTCTCGCACCGGTCATCAATGCCCGGACGGAATTCTGCTGGCTGACTTACCCGCAGAATCGGCTCACCACAAGAATTGCCATCGTTGCCTTCGTGGGTGCAGACGGGGTTTTCGTAATGCTCCAGCCATTCCCGATAAGCGGGCTCATTCATACCGCAGCGTTCTGCTGCATAGGCGGTGGGGTTACTGAAGTAGGTTTCAATGTCTTTGAAAGGCAGCGTCACATGACCGACGCCCGGCTGGTAGGCCACCAGAAACACCGTCTGGCGCTTCAGATGGCCCATGATGGAGTCCTCCGGCGGTTCACGATGGCTCAGCTCGTGATTTTCCTCCTCAAGGGCAACGATTTTCTCGTCCCTTAACTCCAGCTCCCGTTGGCGCCGTTCCAGCTGTTCCCTGAGCAGCAATAGCTCGGCACCCGCGTTTGAATCCTCACGCTGTTTTTCCTCACCAACAGCGGCCATCTGCTCCTGCATGGTGAGGTACTGCTCATTTCGCTCCGCCAGGCGCTTTTTGAGCTGCTCATTACTCAGGCGCTGGCGCTCGTATTTCTGCTCGAGATCTGCAAAATCACTGCGCAACGCCTGAATTTCCAGCCGATGTTCCCGCTGGATGTCCGAAAGGGCATCCCGGTGAACACTTTGCAGGGTCTTGATCCGCAGGCGCTGCTCCCGAATCAGCTGCGCCAGACGAGAACGATCTGCCGCTGCCGCAGACTCTTCACGCTCAGCAGAATCCTCGGCCTGCTCGCTCAGAACCGGAATGTTCTCTTCCTGGACCGGCTCCATTTTCCGGAATTTGAGACTGTTGGCCTCAACCGCTTTGCGAATCGCCTGAAAATGGTTGTTCCCGGGTGTCATGTCCGGGTCCCACAGATCCTCCTTGAACTTGGGGTCGGGGCATTGGCTCCGGCAAACCAGCCGGATCGCACCGCCACCCATGTCAGGCCCTTTGGCACCCATTCTTGCCAGCTCTTCAATTGGCACATTCCAGTGACTGTCGGCTCGACCTTCCTCATCAAACCAGATCCGGAAGAAAACCAGTGCCTGAACCCGGAGATCGCCACTCAGTTCAACCAGAACAGCCCTGACATCGGTTTCGGCGAGATCGGACAACCCTACATAGCCATCCAGGAAGGCTCCGAATTCATTGGCCCGCATCTCACGGGCCACCTGATTCCCTTCCACAAAAAATACCGCCGAATAACCATCGGTTGCCTGGTCGGCAGACACCATTGCACGTTCTCCACAGTTCAACGACTCGACACCACACGACAGAACCCGGAAAGATGTTCCATCAGATAGCGATGCCGGCCTCTTCAACCCCGGCTTCCCCGCATCAGGGTGAAGAGGCAAGCTGACAGACTCAAAGCTATTAGTCTAGCCAGACAATCGTTTCTGCACAGGGAAAAACTGCAACGATTTGTGATCGTGTTTGCGCTTAAAGCTCTGCCGCCAGACGACTGCCCTGATCGATGGCCCGCTTGGCATCCAGTTCCGCGGCTACATCCGAACCGCCAATCAGGTGCACCGGCAGGCCAGCCGCTTCGAGATCGCTCTGCAGTTCACGCAGCGGCTCCTGACCGGCACATACGATAATGGTATCCACCGGCAGCACCCGGTCTTCGCCCTGCTCCGCACCTTTGGGCGTGACCGTTACGTGCAGCCCCTGATCATCAATCTTGCGATAGGTGACACCGGGCACCATCTGAACCTGACGGTTCTTGAGGGAGGTTCGGTGAATCCATCCCGTGGTCTTGCCCAGATTCTTGCCCACTTTCGATGCCTTACGCTGAAGCAGGTAGACCTCACGGGCAGGCTCCGGCACTTCCGGCTCAACGCCCTGAATGCCACCACGGTGCGCAACACTCAGATCCACGCCCCACTCACGCATGAAGTGGTCGGTGTCTATCGCGGCCGACGTGCCCTTGTGGACAATAAACTCGGAGACATCGAAGCCAATACCGCCAGCGCCGATAACGGCCACCTTCTGCCCGACCGGCTTGCGCTCCAGCAGGGCATCGAGATAACCGATGACTTTCGGATGATCGATTCCCTCGATTTCCGGAGTGCGCGGCTTGACGCCCGTCGCCAGAATAACCTCATCAAAGCCGCCGGCCTTTAGATCTTCAGCACTGACACGTGTGTTGAGGCGGACATCCACCTGATGCTTGTCAAGCATCACCCGGAAATAACGCAGGGTTTCGTAGAATTCTTCCTTGCCCGGAATCAGCTTGGCAACGTTGAACTGGCCGCCAACCTCACTGCCAGCATCAAACAGGGTGACCTTGTGCCCCCGCTCCGCAGCTACCGTGGCAAATGCCAGGCCAGCGGGACCAGCACCAACCACAGCAATAGCCTTTGGATTGGCGGTCTTCACGTAGGTCAGTTCGGTCTCGTGACAGGCGCGAGGATTCACCAGACAGGACGTCAGCTTGCCGCTAAAGGTGTGATCAAGGCAGGCCTGGTTACAACCAATGCAGGTGTTGATCTCCTCGGCGCGATCTTCTGCCGCCTTCAGAACCAGATCAGCGTCTGCCAGGAACGGCCGGGCCATGGACACCATGTCGGCATCGCCCTCGGCCAGGATCTTCTCGGCCACGTCCGGCATGTTAATCCGGTTGGTGGTGACCAGCGGAATGCTCACCTCACCTTTCAAGCGCGCGGTCACCTTGGTAAAGGCCCCACGGGGAACCGACGTGGCAATGGTGGGCACCCGGGCCTCATGCCAGCCGATGCCAGTGTTGATAATGGTGGCTCCCGCCTTCTCGATTTCCTTGGCCAGATGCACAACCTCTTCCCAGGTGCTGCCATCTTCAATCAGATCCAGCATGGAGAGGCGGTAGATCAGGATAAACTTCTCTCCCACCCGCTCACGCACGCGGCGTACGATTTCGATGGGCAGGCGGATACGGTTTTCGTAACTGCCCCCCCAGCGGTCGGTCCGGTGGTTGGTGTGGGAAACAATGAACTGGTTGATGAAATACCCTTCCGAACCCATGACCTCAACACCGTCATAGCCGGCACGCTGTGCCAGTGCGGCACAATCCGCGTAATCCTGGATCTGCTTTTCGATGCCCGCCTCATCCAGCTCCCTGGGCTTGAACGGGTTGATCGGTGCCTGGACTGCTGAAGGTGCCACCAGCTCCGGAGAGTAAGCGTAACGGCCAGCATGAAGAATCTGCATGCAGATCTTGCCATCCGCTTCATGCACGGCGTCAGTGATAATCCGATGCTTGTCGGATTCCTCTTCGGTGGTCATCTTGGCGGCGTGCTGGAACACGCCCCCTTCTACGTTCGGAGCAATACCGCCGGTAACGATCAGGCCTGCACCGCCGCGGGCACGCTCTGCATAGAACGCCGCCAGCCGTTCGAATCCGTTCTTGGCTTCTTCCAGCCCCGTGTGCATGGAGCCCATCAGGGTACGGTTACGCAATTTGGTAAAGCCAAGATCCAGCGGCTCAAGCAGGTTCGGGTATTTGGCTACGCCCGGAGTGGTGCTCGCAGTCATGTTCGGTCTCCTCATCGTGATCTTCGGCGGGACTCCCAAAACGGCCAGGGTCCCATTCATTGTTGAGCCTTAAACTACTCGCGGTCCTTGCCATCGACAATATCCAGGCATAACATTTTATTATCCCTGCATAACATGTCAGACAAAGACTGCAATGAGCGATCGCCGATCTACCCCACCCAAAAGCCAGAACTCACTGGGAGACATCAGTGTTCTCTATGTATCTGCGCTAATGCGGGCAGCCGAAGCCGAAGGTGCGAACAGTGCAGAACTGGCATCCCGTTTCCAGCTTGACCATCAGACACTGACATCGCCAGAAGCACGCATCAGCATTCCAAGATTCATGCGCCTCGGGCACGCGGCGATCAACGAGACCGGCAACCCGGCCCTGGGTTTGAGGATGGGAGCATTATCCCGGCCTGTCGACGCCGGTATTGCCGGGCTTGCCGGAGAGACCGCCAGCACGGCCGGAGCGGCGATCAGCGCACTGATTCGCTATGCTCTGCTGACCAGCCGCAACAGCCGGGGAACACCAACGGTCTGGCCGGAAATCCGGCAGGCCCAGTTCTATTCGATTCGCCCTTACAACGGCTTCAACTATTTCGTGGTGGATTCTGTTCTGGCGGCCTGGACCCAGTTCCTGCGAACCGTGACCGGTCGCTATGACGTTCTTGAGAGAGTCACCATCGAGTACCGGTCCATTGGCCAGGATGACTTATTCGAAAGCTGGTTCCGCTGTCCGGTGCAATTCGGAGCGGCGAATAACAGCCTCACAGTGCGGCAGGATATCTGGGAAAGCGCGAGCCAACAGGCCCAACCGGCCATGCATGAAAAGCTGACGCAGCTGTGCGAACGGGAACTGCAGCAGATCCGACGGGGATGGACAACGGGCGATCGGGTAAAACACCTTCTCACGCCGCTGTTCCGGGGCGAGACACCGAGCCTGGAAACCATTGCCATGAAACTGGGGGTTGCGCCATGGACGCTCCAGCGACAGCTGGCTGCAGAGGGAACCGGGTTCAGGGAACTGATGGATGAAACGCGGAAACAGTTGGCGCGGGATTATATTCGCGAGACGGAGACATCACTGGCGGAAATCGCCTGGCTTCTGGGTTTTGCCAATCCTGCCGCCTTTCACAAGGCTTATCGGCGATGGTTCAGCCTGAGCCCGGGGGAACACCGAAAGCGAATCCGGCATTCCTGAGATCAGAGCTCCATAGCATCGTCCCAGCCATCATCGTCTTCGTATTCTTCAAACTGGTTTTCAATCAACTCTTCTTCGTAATCCCGCATGGCGGCTGTCCTGTTCTTGAACTTTCCGGAACAGACTAGACCGTCTCGGTGACAGAACGATGACACAGAATTGAATTCGCGCAGACAGGAAAGGCCGTCAGAAATACTGGGGCTGTTACGGAGTAAAACAAGAAGAGCAAAAATGGCGGAGCGGACGGGACTCGAACCCGCGACCCCCGGCGTGACAGGCCGGTATTCTAACCAACTGAACTACCGCTCCGTGCGGGTCACCACAGCTAGCCTCGAAAAGGCTTGGCAATCAAGGGTGTGATTGCTCTGTGACAACGAGGGCGCATTATAAAGAGGCGCCCTGTTATGTCAACGCTTTTTCTTAAATTTTTTCAGAAAAAGCGTTCTGTTACATGGCATCGACCATGGCGTCCTTGCCCTGGGCGGTTTTGCGATATTCGATAGGTGTCATTCCGGACCAGCGCTTGAATGCGCGATAAAAAGTGCTGGGCTCAGAGAAGCCGGTGAGATAGACAATTTCATCGATGGATTCGTCGGTAGTTGCCAGAAGTTGACGGGCCAGACGATAGCGAAAATCCGCGAGCACCTGATTGAAACTGGTCTCGGCTTCGGTCAGCCGAGTACGCAGGGTTCGCGGCTTGATACCAAGGCGCTCAGCCACGGCATCCAGGGTAACCTCACCGCTATCGAGCAGTTCAGCCACAATCCGCTCCACCTGGCCAACGATATCCTTTTTCTCCAGCCGGGCGACCTGTTCGCTGGCAAACCGCTCGTGCAGATCCAGCAGCTCCGGCTCCGCATGAGGTGAGGCGTGGGACAACAGTTTTGCAGGAAAGTACAGCCGGTTCTGCTGCGCACCAAAGGTGACGTCACATCCGAGCACCTCGCGCACATGGTCCTGGCCCTCGGCCCGTTCATGCTCGAACTCAATGCGTGAGGGATAGAAGTTGCCATCGGTGATCGAGCGGAAAAAGGTAATCAATCCCAGCACGAAACATTCGTTGAAATGCCTCAGGCGGCGGACATCATCAGACGCTGCATCCAGCACCATGCAGGCGTCATCACCTTCAATGAAGAAATCGGTATTCGCCGCGTCACTCAGCAGGCGCTGGTAGTTCTGGGCCCGCCGCAGGCCTTCGCCGAAGGTTGGGCTGCTCAGAAAGAGATATTCCAGCACCTGTCCTTTGTACGCAGGGAGTAATTGCCCAAGGTGCAGGCCAACATCGGGATCCCCGGAAACATCCTCAACAGCCTGCCAGAAATACATCTGGGCACTGTGGGGGGTTCGAAGCTGCTCGGTATAGACGTAATTCTCATCCACACCCAGTCGAGTGAAGATGGCATCGGTATCGATTCCCTTCTTTTTCATCGCCTCATAGATCAGGCGCAACATCACTCCCGCGTCACGAAGTTCCTGCATAAGATTCCGCTTTTTATTGGTTTACTACTGTGACCTTCCCGACAGCCGCCGTGGCACGCCAGGTCAATGCCTGATCTGGCGGGGTTTGCCAGACTCCAGGGGTTTGCCAGACTCAAGGGGCCTATGAAATGCACCCTGTTAGACAATCGTCTTATATTAGAGCATATCAGGCCACAGACGCCGAGTTGTACCAAATTGTAAAAAAAAGCATACCCTTTGCTTCAAAGCTTTCTAATCAGGCAATGCCGGGATTCATTGTCCGGGCTGTGAAGGAGAACACCAATGTCAGAGACTCTCGTTTACCACAACACGCCGCCCGCCTTGTTACCGATGTATGGCAGAACACTGTTGCCGAAGCAGAAGCAAACCGGCGGTGATATCAGCATCCCGAATCTCTCGGCGAGTCTGCTCGGTATCAGTACCGCAGGCAAGAACCTGAAACGCTACCAGCAGGTATGCGGCTTCAAGGCTCACAGTCATCTGCCTGTCACCTGGCCGCACGTGCTGGCTTTTCCCCTGCACCTGAAACTGCTTACCGAGAAAAGCTTTCCCCTGCCGCTGCTTGGTCTGGTGCATCTGCGAAATACGATCACCCAGCACCGACCAATCGGCACCGGGGAAAACCTGGATATGCAGGTAAGGCTCGGCAACACCGTTAAAAGCGCCCGGGGCGTGGAATTCGACCTGATTACGGAGGCACGCTCGGCAGGAAGGCTGGTCTGGGAAGAAGCAAGCACAACGCTGTTCCGGCAATCGGATGGTGAGGGCAAATCCGGCAAAAAAGCGCCACCAGAGCTGGAGCGTTATCCGAACACAGAAAACATGAAAGCACCCGAGTCCATTGGCCGGCAGTACGCACGTGTATCCGGCGACAGCAATCCGATCCACATGCATGCCCTGAGCGCCAAAGCCTTCGGCTTTCCACGGGCAATCGCCCATGGCATGTGGACCAAAGCCCATGCACTCGCACTACTGGAGCAACAGGAAGACTGGCAAAATGGCGCTCTGAGCGTCAGCTGCCAGTTCAAGAAACCGTTGTTTCTGCCCGGCACAGCCCAGCTCAACTGGCAAACGGGAGAGAAAGGCTGGGACTACCAGGTCTTGAACGCCAAAGGCGATGCGCCCCATTTAACCGGGCGCATCAACTGGCTCTAGTTCTGGGAAGGCTCACCATCCGGTGCGCAGGGGGAACCCTGGGCGCCGGCGACAGGCAAAGTAAAATAGAAACAGGCGCCGCCATCTTCCGGTCGCTCGAAACCTATGTCGCCACCCTGCGCCTGTATCAACGAGCGGCAGGTTGAGAGACCAATCCCCATGCCCTCGTCCTTGGTTGTGAAGAACGGCAGGAACAGTTTCTCTTCGGCGTCTTCCGACAAGCCAACGCCATGGTCGCGCACCTGGATTCGCACACAGGTGTCACCCTGCACACTGGCACTCACCTCGACCGGCGCACTGGAATCAATGCTGCTGGTGGCCTCCAGGGCATTGCGAATCAGGTTGAGCGCTACCTGCTGCACCTGAACCGGGTCTGCCAGAACCTCCGGCATGTTCTCCGGAACCGACAGTTCAATGGCACCCTTGTTGTTGCGCATATCCACTTCTGCAAACTGCCGGGTGTCTTCCAGCAACGCAGGCACGGACAGTACTTCCTTGCCCGTGGCCGGCTTTTTCATGAATCGACGTATGCGACGTATGATTTCACTGGCCCGGTGGGACTGGGCCTCAATTTTGTCCAGGGTCTCCTGAAGCAGACCCATGTCCGCGTTTTCCTTCGCCATCATCCGCTTGGCAACGCGGGCATAATTGGTGATGGCTGTCAGCGGCTGGTTAACCTCATGGGCAACACCGGCAGCCATCTCACCCATGGTAGTCAGGCGGGAGGTATGGGCCAGCTGATCACGCTGTTCCTGAACCAGCTGCCTGGCATCCTCCAGCGCCTTTTCGTTGTCCAGTTCGGCAGTGATATCCCGGAACACGACAACAGCACCATGGAGCTCATCAGAGTCCAGTTTCGGGGTCGAACGGTACTCCGCCGGAAAGCCAGTGCCATCCGCCCGCAGCATTCGAATATCCCGCTGGTTCTCCGCCACACCCTGCTGGCAGGTGGCCTTTACCGGCAAGCCGTCCGGATTGTCCCCGGCGGTCGCGAAGTGGGTCTGGAAAAAATCGCGACCAATCAGCTCTTCCACCGGGCAGCCAACAATCGAGGCCGCCGCAGGGTTGGCAAATTCGATGATGCCGTTCTCATCAAGACCGTAGATGCCTTCGCTGATGGAATTGAGAATCCGGGCCTGGTCACTCTGCAGCTCGCGATTGCGGGCCTGCAGCTCCCGCTCGAGGCGAATCACACTGGCGTGGGTTTTAACCCGGGCGATCACTTCCTGGGACTGGAAGGGTTTGGAAATGTAGTCGGCGCCACCGAGGGAAAAGCCTTTCACCTTCGCCTGCAGGTCATCCAGCGCAGACAGGAACACAACGGCGCAGTCGGCCGTCTGAGGGTCCGCCTTCAGGCGCTCACAGACTTCATAGCCATCCATCTCCGGCATCATGATATCCAGCAGAATCACTTCAGGCTGATGGCGGTGGGCAAGGTCGAGGGCCTTTTCGCCTTCGTTGGCAATGAGTAGCCGGTAACCTTTGTCTTTCAGGGTCTCATAGAGGACTTTGAGGTTCTGCGGATTATCATCCACGAGCAGAACCGTTACCTCCGAGTTCTCGCTGACAGCTTCAGTCATAAATGTCGGGCCGGTTAAAAAAGTAACCGCATGATGCCGCCGGGATCACCCTGCGTCGATAAGGTCCTTTACGGACAGGACCATACGAACGAGATGTGCCAGGGAATGGGTACCCATCTTGTGCATAACGCGGGAGCGGTGGATCTCCACTGTGCGCTGGCTTATCTCCAGCTCAATGGCAATCACCTTGTTGGCCTGGCCGGCAATCATCCTGTCCATGATCTCATGTTCACGGGGGGTCAGGCTCTTGACCCGTCGGATGATCTCTTGCTTCTCATCCAGGGACTTCCGCTGTTCCAGATCCTGCTTTAGTGCCGCCTCGATTTTCTCCAGCAGCGCTTCTTCACGGTAGGGCTTCTGAATGAAGTCCACAGCGCCCTCTTTCATGGCGTCAACGGCCATGGGCACATCACCGTGGCCGGTCACAAAGATGATGGGCAGGATGGAGTGTTTTTCATTGAGTTTTTTCTGGAGTTCCATACCGTCCATGCCGGGCATGCGGATATCCAGCACAATGCAGCCTGCCATCTTGTCGGAATAATCCTTCAGGAAAGCGGTTGCACTCTCATAGGTCTTGACCGGCTTGCCGTCGGATTTCAGCAGCAGCTCCAGGGAATCGCGGACTGCTTCATCGTCCTCTACAACGTACACGGTTTGCTGGATATCAGTCATGGGTGTGTTCTCTCCTGTCCGTTTTCTTATGATCGCCGGTCAGTGAATTGACGGGTCTTTATGGTCGTCACGAGCATGTTCCTGGCGCTCGTGTTCCCGCATTTTCTCAAGTCGTTGCTGGATAATGCCAAAAACGCTCTGCTTCGGGTACCTGCCTTTGTCATCGGCCTTGCCCGCAGGCTTGCCAAGCAGCAGAGTTATGGCCTCTTCAACACGGGCAACCGCGTACACCGAGAATTGCCCCCCGCGCACTGCCTGCACCACTTCGCTGTCTAGCATCAGGTTCTGCACATTGGTGGCTGGCACAATGACACCCTGGGTGCCTGACAGTCCGCCCTTGAGCTGGCAGGTGGTGAAAAAGCCTTCCACTTTCTCATTCACGCCTCCGATGGGCTGAACTTCGCCAAACTGGTTGACCGACCCTGTGATCGCCAGATCCTGTCGCACCGGAATTCCGGAGAGGGACGAGATCAGCGCGCACAGCTCTGCCAGCGATGCACTGTCACCGTCCACTTCGCCGTAGTTCTGCTCGAAAGTCAGACTGGCCGACAGATGCATCGGATCGTTGACCGCAAAATGGGAGGCGAGCCAGGAGCTGAGAATCATCACGCCCTTGGAGTGAAGATTGCCACCGAGCTTCACATCACGCTCAATATCCATCACCGCGCCATCTCCATAATAGCAGGTAGCAGTGACACGGTTGGAAAGGCCAAACTCAAACCCACCCGTGGACAGCACTGACAGTGCATTGACCTGGCCAACGCACTTCCCAGTGGTAGTTACGAGCGTCGTGCCGTCACGGATGGAATCGTAGAACTGATCCCGGATCCGGCTGCTGCGATATTTCGCACTTTCCAGCGCGCGCTCGACATGCAGGTCCTGGATCAGCTTCGCACCGGCCTGTCGGGCCCAGAAATCCGATTCCCGCAGCAGATTGGCAATATCCGCCGCGTGCAGGGAGAGTCGATCCTGATGCTCGGCCATACGGGCACTGTGTTCAATAACCCGGGCAACTGCCTTATTGGAACAGTGCAGCAGTTTCTTCTCACTCACAAGGCTGGCAATGAATTTTGCATAAAGCAACTGACTGTCATCGGAGCGGTACATCTCGTTCTCGAAATCCGCCGTCACCCGGAACAGTTCGGCAAACTCGGAATCGTATTCCTGCAGCAACATCCAGGTTTCACGATCACCGAACAGAACGATCTTGACGTCCAGGGGAACCGATTCTGGTTCAATTGAGATAGTGCCGGACAGCGTCAGTTCCCGTTCCAGGGAATTTATCTGTATGGACTTCGAGCGCAAGGCACGCTTGAGGCCGTCCCATACAAACGGCTGTTCCAGAACCTTGATGGCATCCATCAGCAGATAGCCCCCGTTGGCCCTGTGCAGGCTGCCCGGTCGAATCAGGGAAAAATCCGTGAACACCGTGCCCTTGTAGGTAACGTTCTCCACATAGCCAAACAGGTTATGGTAGGTGGGGTTATCCTCCACCACCATAGGCACCTCGTTGGTTTTCTGGTGCACCAGCACATTGACCAGATACCGGCGGGGCATTTTCTTGTCCAGGGACGCGTAGGCAATTGCCGCCTGTTCTTCATTGTCGTCGAGAAATATCTCCAGATTCTCCACCAGGTCCGCCCGAACCGCTTCGAAATAGGCGACCACATCAGGCAGATCCTTGTATTTTTCGATCAGCTCATCAATCTGGTGGCCAGAGATACCTTCGAGCGTTTCCTGGTTCAGGGCCTGCTGCTTATCAGCATACTCCTGCTCCCAGTCCGCCAGTTTGCGCAGGGCCTGGCGCAGCTTTTTCTCAAGCCGGTTGATGGCATCTTCAAACTTGTCACGCTGTTCGTCGCTCAGGGCCTGGAAGGATTCTGCGGTATGAGGTTCATCCCCGTTCATGGCAACCAGCCGGTAGCCACCCGGCGTGGTCACTGTCAGACTCACCTTCTTACGCCTGGCCTGAGCCGCCACTTTCTCCAGCTCATCTTCCTGCTTCTTGCCGTACTCGTTTTTCAACTGCTCCGAACGCTCCAGGAAACTGTCACTGTCAAAGGTCTGGGGAATCACCTTGACCAGTCGACTCATCAGCTTTTCCATATCCTGCTTGAGCTGGGTGCCTTTTCCTGCCGGCAACTGCAACAGCTTCGGAATACGTGGCTCCTCGAAGTTGGCCACGTAGCACCAGTCATGGCTCTGTTGATCCGTATCCACATGGTGCTCCAGGTAGCGCAACATCATGGTGCGCTTACCCAGTCCATTTCGGCCAACGGCATACACGTTGTAACCGCCATGGGGCATTGCCAGGGCAAAACGCACAGCTTCCTGGGCGCGGTTCTGCCCGACGATTTCAGCCAGGGGCTCCAGTTGCTTGGTGGTTTTGAACGGCAGATCTTTCAGAACACAGGCTTTGTAAAGCTGGTGCAGAGACAGTGACTTCAAGGTTTGGTCCTGTAACGGTTAACACATTGGCCGGTCATTGTAGATTCTGCAGTCGGCTCTGTCGCGTTCAGCAGGAAGATTTCTGGAGTTGCGCACACTGCGCAGGATTTTGTTAGACAGTTCACAATTCCGCAGCCGGTTATTTTTCAGCCAGCCCTTCCGGAACTACACTTCATCTCCCAACCATAAATACAATGCATGCAACGGACGCCAGCGTATGACCAGTGATTCCGCCGAACGCAGAATCAAGGATCGTTACCCCGCCTCCTGCCTGAAGGTTCAGCTCCGGGAGCGTGGTTTCTTTGGTCGGGGCAAGCAGCCCACGCCGGTTACCTGCCTGGACCTAAACCGCTACGGTATGGCCGTGCTCTGCCCCAGGCCGGTGGAGCCCGGGGCCCGCCTATTCATGGATTTTGACGGCAAATACATCAGCGAATCGCGGGTTTGCGCCCGGGTGGTGGACTGCCAACCTTACCAGGCCGGCTATCGCGTCAGCGTCCAGTTCAGCTATTGCCTGGACAAAAAAGGCTATTCACGAACTGTCGACAATGCCCTGTCGCGGATTGAAGGCTTTTACAACCGGTTTGCCAGCTGAGCCAGCCTCACACCAGCCCGGCATCAAGGCTGGCCGCGACATACATCCCCAACTCCCGGCACTGTTCTTCAAACTCATCCCGATACTCACCCCGGCAGATCAGAGGCTCCTGGATCAGCTTCCAGCGCAACCCGGTGGTAATGCTTTCAATTGCCCGATTGGTGCCCGTGCCGTCATGGCCGGCCCGAATGTAGTAGGCAAAAGGCAAACCCTGGGTTTTCTCAAAGCAGGGATAGTAGCTGCGATCGAAGAAGTCTTTCAGGGCACCACTCATATACCCGAGATTCTCAGTGGTGCCCAGAATGATGGCGTCACAGGCCAGAACGTCTTCAGGGCCCGCATCCAAAGGCGCCATCACCTTTACCTCAACGCTTTCGATGTCTTCATGGCGGGCGCCCTGCTCAGCCGCCTGCCTGAGCTTGAGCGTATTGGGGGAAGGGACGTGAGCGACTATCAATAATCTCTTTTTTGCTTCCATACCGCCTCTGATTTGTATCTGAAGAGCAAGAAACCTGAGCACCTATCGAGTATGAATTCATTGTGACACCACCTCAAACCGACGGAAGAGGCAGCAAACACAGATGTCTATTTTTTGAGCAGCACAGAGGTGAAAATGAATGATCTGTTACGAGAATTTTTGAACATTCTGAACCGATACCCTGCAACGACTTCTGCTTAGTATGAACCAGACAGTTAAGAGGAGGAGAAGTCGATGCGTTTTCTCAACAGCAAAAATCTACAGAATCTCTATCGTCGAATGAAATACCGGAGGTGGATCAAAAGCCAGCTACAACAAGCTGGTGGCGAGGACTACCTCAGGCGCCTGGAAATCGACATCGGCGCTGAACCAGGCCACTTCAGGAGAGAATTGGAAGAAAGGCTAATACCTGAAAAGAAAGTCGAGTGTGGGGATGGCGCGGAAGGTTTACATTGCCACCTGCCGCGCCTGGTATTGCTCAGGAAGGGTTAGAGCAGCTCGCCGTTCGCTTCGGCGGGCGCTTCTTCAGCCTCTTTCTTGGAGACCGGCTTGGGCATCAGCTTATCGCGAACCTTGGCCTCAATCTCATTGGCAATGTCCATGTTTTCTTCCAGGAACTTGCAGGCGTTGGCCTTGCCCTGGCCGATCTTGTCGCCGTTGTAGGCGTACCAGGCCCCGGACTTGTCAACAAAGCCTTCCTTAACGCCCATATCCAGAACTTCCGCCATGTGGTAGATGCCCTTGCCGTACATGATCTGGAACTCGGCCTGTTTAAACGGTGGTGAAACCTTGTTCTTGACCACTTTAACGCGGGTCTCGTTACCAACCACCTCATCGCCGTCTTTCACGGCGCCGATGCGGCGGATATCAAGACGAACGGAAGAATAGAATTTCAGGGCGTTACCACCGGTCGTGGTTTCGGGCGAGCCGAACATCACCCCGATTTTCATACGGATCTGGTTGATGAAGATCATCAGGCAGTTGGCGTGTTTGACGTTACCCGTCAGTTTTCGCAGCGCCTGGGACATCAGTCGCGCCTGCAGACCAACGTGGCTGTCGCCCATTTCACCCTCAATCTCCGCTTTCGGGGTCAAGGCCGCCACGGAGTCCACGATGATCACGTCTACCGCGTTGGAGCGCACCAGCATATCGGCGATTTCCAGGGCCTGCTCACCGGTATCCGGCTGGGAAACCAGCAGCTCATCCACGTTGACGCCCAGCTTCTCGGCATACACCGGATCGAGAGCGTGCTCGGCATCCACAAACGCACAGGTTTTGCCGGCTTTCTGGGCTTCTGCAATCACCTGCAGGGTGAGCGTGGTCTTACCGGAACTCTCCGGACCGTAGATTTCGCAGATCCGACCATAGGGAAGACCACCGATACCCAGGGCTACATCCAGCCCCAGGGAACCGGTGGAGACCGCAGGAATGGCTTCACGGGGCTGATCGCCCATTTTCATGACAGCGCCCTTGCCAAACTGGCGCTCGATCTGCCCAAGTGCTGCGCTCAATGCTTTCTTGCGGTTGTCTTCCATCAGTGCAAACCCTCTGTCGCCCGGGCCACCAACCTCAGATAAAGGCCGGCAGCGAAATAGTGGATCGGGAATCCGTACAGCTTAAACAGTCAATTCCCTGTATATTTGAACAGTATTAAAACATAACCCGCAGAGGAGACCAACCCCCTCGGATGTGAAAGCCGTCAGAGTTCGCCCACAAAATCGTTAACCCCTTGAAGGGCAAAGAGAACGGCTTGTCGGCGAACCTGCTCACGATCACCATCAAAGTGCTTTACCACCGCCACGGTGGAGGCCGGACTGCTACCCCAGGCAAACCAGACTGTGCCCACAGGCTTGTCCTCGCTGCCACCTCCGGGCCCGGCTACACCGCTGATGGCCACGGCAACGTCCGCGTCTGTCGCCACCAGGGCACCGGCCACCATTTCCCGCACCACCGGTTCGCTGACCGCCCCATGTTCATCCAGCGACTTCCGGGTCACGCCCAGCAACCCCTGCTTGGCCTCATTGCTGTAGGTTACCAGCCCGCCAAGCACGTAAGCCGAGGACCCGGCCCGGTCGGTCAGTACCTTGGCAACCCAGCCGCCGGTGCAACTTTCCGCCGTAGCGACAGTACGGCCGGTTCGCAGCAGTCGTTCACCAAGGCGATTGCCTGCCTCTTCCAATTCCTGATCGCTGGCCAGCATAATGACCTCCTTCATTTCATCGCGGCGGTTATTTTCTTACAATTCACGCCTTCATCCAAAGCAAGGCTACCCGGACCCGTTCATGTCAGCAGCTCAGACCGATCTTTCCAAGCACACGCCCATGATGCAGCAGTACCTGAAGATCAAGGGCCAGCACCCCAACGAACTGGTGTTCTACCGCATGGGGGATTTCTACGAGCTGTTCTACGAAGACGCCAAGAAGGCGGCGGAGCTGATGGACATCACCCTCACCGCCCGGGGCCAGTCCGGAGGCAACCCGATCCCCATGGCGGGCATCCCCTATCATTCTTCTGAGGGCTACATTGCCCGGCTGGTTCGGGCAGGTCAATCCATCGCCATCTGCGAACAGATTGGTGACCCGGCTACCAGCAAGGGACCGGTTGACCGTCAGGTGGTACGGATCGTCACCCCTGGCACCCTGAGCGACGATGCCTACCTGGAGGATCGCCGGGACAACCTGCTGGTTGCCATCTTTAACCACCGGGAACAGTTCGGTTTTGCCTCACTCGATATCTCCAGCGGCCGTTTTGCCGTTTCAGAACTGGAGAACCTGGAAGCCCTGCAGGGCGAACTTCAGCGACTGCGCCCGGCGGAAATTCTGATCAGCGAGGACTTTCCCTACGAGGAAATTCTGGAGGGCTTCACCGGAATTCGCCGTCAGGGCCCATGGCTGTTTGAATCCGATACCGCCCGGCGGGTGATTACCCAACAGCTGCAGGTGCGAGACCTGACCGGATTCGGCTGCGAAGACCTGAACCTGGCGGTCTGTGCCGCCGGTTGTCTGCTGCAGTACGCCAAGGAAACCCAGCGCACCGCCCTGCCCCATATTCGCAAGCTGACCCGCGAGCGTCGGGATGAAGCGGTGATTCTGGATGCCGCCAGTCGCCGCAACCTGGAAATCGACACCAACCTGATGGGCGGCCACCAGTACACCCTGGCCTGGGTGATGGACCGCACCGCCACCGCCATGGGTGGCCGGGAGCTTCGGCGCTGGCTGAACCGCCCGCTGCGGGATGTGGAGATCGTCCGTCAGCGACAGCAAGCGGTTTCAGCGCTGCTCGACGGGTTTCACTACGAGCCTGTACACGACCTTCTGAAAGCCGTTGGCGACATTGAGCGGGTACTGGCCCGTGTCGCCCTTCGGTCAGCGCGCCCTCGAGACCTGGCACGGCTTCGCGACGCCTTTCAGGCCTTGCCGGACCTGCAGGAAACCCTGAAACCGGTTAACTCCCACCATGTCGTCAAGCTGGCGACCACCATTGGCGAATACCCGGAACTGGCCGACCTTTTGGAGCGCTCCATCATCGACAATCCTCCGGTGGTGATTCGCGAAGGCGGGGTTATCCGGGAAGGCTTCGACGAGGAGCTGGACGAGCTGCGCAACATCAGCGAGAACGCCGGCCAGTATCTGCTGGACGTGGAAACCCGGGAGCGGGACCGCACCGGCATCAGCACCCTGAAGGTGGGTTACAACCGGGTCCACGGCTATTACATCGAAATCAGCCGGGCCCAGTCGGACCAGGCGCCGGTGGATTACATTCGCCGACAGACCCTGAAGAATGCCGAGCGCTTCATTACGCCGGAACTGAAAGAATTTGAAGACAAGGCCCTCAGCGCCAAGAGCCGGGCGCTTGCCCGTGAGAAAGGCCTGTACGATGAGGTCCTGGAAACCGTGGCCGGGCAATTGGCACCATTGCAGGATGCCGCCCAGGCGCTGGCCGAGCTGGACGTACTGAGCAATTTTGCCGAGCGCGCCACCTCCCTGCGCTTTTCAGCGCCGGAATTCAGCGAATCCCCCGGTTTCGATATAGAAGAAGGCCGCCACCCTGTAGTTGAACAATTGCTGGACGAGCCTTTCGTACCCAACGATCTGTTGATGGATACCCAGCGCCGCATGCTGGTCATCACCGGCCCGAACATGGGCGGTAAATCCACCTACATGCGCCAGGCCGCACTGATCGCCCTGCTGGCCTACACCGGTAGTTTTGTGCCAGCCAACCGGGCGGTGATCGGCCCCGTGGACCGGATTTTCACCCGGATGGGCTCCTCCGACGACATCGCCGGCGGCCGGTCCACCTTCATGGTGGAAATGACCGAAACCGCCAACATCCTGCACAACGCCACCGAGCACAGCCTGGTGCTGATGGACGAAGTTGGTCGTGGCACCAGCACCTTCGATGGCCTGTCACTGGCCTGGGCCACCGCCGAGCATCTCGCCCGGGAAATCCGTTGCTACACCCTGTTTGCCACCCACTATTTCGAGCTCACCCAGCTGGCCGATGAGTTGCAGCATGCCGTCAACGTGCATCTGACAGCCACCGAACACGATGACAGCATCGTATTCCTGCACAACGTGCACGATGGCCCTGCGAGCCAGAGCTACGGGCTTCAGGTGGCCAAGCTCGCAGGCGTGCCCCAGGACGTGATCCGTAACGCCAAGACCCAGCTGTCCCATCTGGAAGGCAGTGCCTCGCCAGCGGCACCGGCAGCTCCGACTGGTGAACAGAGCATCGATACGCCCCGGGCCAAACCGGCCACCCAGGTTAACGAACCCGTCTACCAGGGCGACATGTTCGCAAGCCTTGAACCCAGCGCCGTGGAAGAAGCCCTTAAAGAGATGGATCTGGATGGACTATCCCCCCGGGATGCCATGAACCAGCTTTACGAACTGAAGGCGCTGATGAAGAAATAGCGGAAAATTGATCTGTGTAATAAGGTTATAGCAGCCCAACGCTTGCGGCTGTGCGGGTCGCTCCCTACAATATCGCGCACTAAAATATAACGGCGGCGCCCGACGGCGCTCCTGATGAGACTGACCACCACTGGACCAGGGATCTGACTATGGCGTTTATCGTTACTGATAACTGCATCAAGTGTAAATACACAGACTGCGTGGAAGTCTGTCCGGTAGACTGCTTCTACGAAGGACCGAACTTTCTGGTAATCGACCCGGACGAATGCATCGACTGCGCCCTGTGCGAGCCAGAGTGCCCGGCCGAAGCCATTTTCTCGGAAGACGAGCTGCCAGCCGATCAGGTCCAGTTTGTAGAACTGAATGCTGATCTGGCCGCAAAATGGCCGAATATCACCGAAAAGAAAGACCCGCTCCCAGACGCCGAAGAGTGGGATGGCAAGCCGAACAAGCTGCAGTATCTGGAAAAGTAAGATTTCAGAGCTGAAACGGAAAAAGGGAAGCTGCGGCTTCCCTTTTTTTGTGCGAAGAGCATCAGAAACGATCAGGTACTGGCCAGCTTGACCCCCATGGCCACGAAAAACCCGCCGGTCAGGCCGTTCAGCATCCGCTTCATCCGCGCATTCACGCCCAGACTCCGGAAAGTGACCACCACCCAGGCCAGACCGCACTGCCAGAGCATGGCCAGCAGGAAATGCACCCCGGCCAGCATCAGGGACTGCTGAAAGGCGTTACCGGCGGGATCCACAAACTGTGGTAGCAAAGCCATATAGAACAGCGCGGTTTTCGGATTCAGAACGTTGGATAACAGTCCCTCACGGAGCGACGCCACCATGGTGACCTTCCGGCGAGCAACCTTTTCCTCTTTTACCTCGGGGGCGTCGCCACGGCGAAGGGCCTGACGCAATGAACCGATGCCCAGCCACACCAAATAGCAGGCACCGGCCCATTTCAGGGCTGAAAAGGCCCAGGCGGTTTCCACCAGCAGAAGGGAAATGCCCAGAGCCGAGAGCGTGGCATGAATGAACAGGCCGCTGCAGATGCCAACGCTGGTGACACAACCATCCCGCAAACCACCCCGGCCGGTATTGCGCATCACCAGAAGGGTATCAACACCCGGTGTAATGGTGAGCAGGGTAATTGCGACGAGATAGGCCCAGAACAGATCCGAGATCAAAACCATTCCCTCATAAACACTTGAACGAAATCAGGCCTCCTGCTGGAGAATCTTGCGCGCAGCGGCAGACTTATAAAACGGTGCAAGCCGCCGGCGAATCAGGGCCTCAACATAGCCCTCTTCACGCAATACGTCTATAACCGGAATTGCGTAGGCATCAATCTCCGCCATGACGACTTCACGGCTTACCCCCATGTCGCCCAGCAAGTCAGTCAGCGGGCGTTCGCCATATTTTACGAACAGGTGGGAAACCACCGCCCGGGCACAGTTCTCGAAGTATCCGGTCTTGCGGAACTGCAGCCAGAATTCATACCCCAGCACCACAAACTCCTGCAGTTCCACGTCGCCAAGACCTTCATGCAGCTCGGCAATGGTACGGTCTTCCAGCGACACCCAGGCCGCCATCACGCTGTCCCGAAGCTCGTCGTCAGACAGGGCGCTATGCAGGAACTGCTCACTGCGGCTGATCAGTCCGGGCAGGCTGTCCGACAGCCAGGCCTTCAGGCGCCGCTCCAGGGTTTCATCCAGTCCCGGCACCGCCCGGTTGGCCATGCGCTTGCCGAACTTCATCATTGAACCAACACCCGGTACCGACTTGGCGATCAGGTTATCCTCATACAGGTAGTTAACCAGGCCGTGGTAAACCACATTGGACACCAGCTCCTGATAGACCGGGTGCGCCATAATTTCGCTGATCACCCGCTCCCGCTGCTGCCGCAGCTCCAGGGCCTCTTCCAGAAAGCCGGTGGCCTGTTCGCGGGTAATGATCTCACCCAGGGTGGTCTGCGACTGCACATCGGCATTAAGCACTTCGGTCGCCATTTCCGCGGCCAGCTCCGGAATGCCGGCATCCAGCTCCATATCCATAACAATGCGCTGGATGACGCCCATCACCTGCTCTTCCGAAGTGATCCGGTTCAGGGTTATCTCACCGGCATAACTCCACAGCTCATCCAGCTCCTGTTCCAGAAACTTGCGCAGCTTTGCGCCCTTGAGCGAGGCCAGTTCATGCTTCACATGCTGTTCCAGCAGTTGGGTGGCGAGATCCGTTTTGCCTTTGGTCATGGCGTCAGTTGTCCTGTTGTTGAAATGAAACACACTGACCAGAGGCTAACATGAAGTTCAGGCTGGCAGGTTTGCCAAAACTACAGGTGAAGGGATGCGGCCGGGCCAGTCCGGTTCAGCCGCGAACTCTATGCAGGAATTACTGAAAGTCGTTGAAGCTGTGGGGTTCCGCGGCCAGGGCCAGGCAGAGGCTGCCAGGGCCGACATAGATACTGCTGGTGATGCCCATCTGGGATAGCAGAAGTTCCACACCGTTACGCTCGCAGGCGTCCCGCAAGCGGTTGAGCCCGGGCAAATCCTCGATTTCGGTCCAGGTCAGGCCACAGGAAAGACTGACATAAGGGGTCAGGAGTCCGGCTTCCACGCGTGCGGTGGCATAGTTCATCACCTTTTCCACCGCCACATCGAAACTGCGGGTTTTGGCCGCCGGCTGGCCTTCAGCACCCTGCCCAAAGATCACCGGGGTGATGTTCAGCGCTTTACCAAGGAAGGCTACCAAAGCCGACACGCTCTTGTCACCACGACGCCTTGCCCGCTCACGGATGTAATGCAGGTCCCTCGGAATCACGCAGGTGTAGATCTTGTCGCTGAAGGTTTCCACCTCATGGCGCAGGGCATTCTTGGAGACCTTCTGATCGATCAGCTTCAGGGTATGCGCTGCCAGCAGGCCCTGGCCGGCAAAGATCTGCTTGCTGTCGATCACCCGCATGAAAAATCGGCCATCGCGCCCGGCCGCTTCCCGTGCGCCCTCGTAATTCGCCAGGACCGTATTCATTGCCTCGGTGGCATTCTGGAAAATCAGACTTCGGGTTTTCGTGACCGTCTCGCAGATCGCGACGTCAAACTGGGTGACGATTTTCTCCATGAACAGGTCGTGGATCTGTTCAGCGGTGAAGGCGCGGGTCTCAGCCTGATGCCCTTTTTGTAACAGGCCGCTCTGGTAAAACTCCTGGGTCCGAACGGGATCATGCTTGTCTATATAGGTCTGGCCATCGATTACAGCGGTTACCGGCAGGACGAACAGGTCGTGCTTGCGGCTGAAATCATAAGGTAAGTCGCACGCAGAATCGACGATCAAACCAACTCGCATGGTGGGCCTCCAGCTCCGGGCAGCTTCTCGACCGGAAGCCCCCTTTATTGTCGTTATTCTTTATGCCGCACAGTTTTACACACCGCGATCAGAATTTCAGCAAACCGGCCCTATCCTGCACTGGATGTCATATCCAGCTCACGGAGGTTCTGCTTGAGCAGCTCGCGGTTGTCCTGCTGCCAGGGGTGAAAGCCTTTGCGGAAATAGGCCAGGAATTCCGGCAGACACTTGCGAAGCACTCCGGGCCTGCCCCAGAGAAAATTAAACCCGCCAACCCAGGTGCGAAGGCTCCAGAGCTTACCATCGGCCTTCAGCAGGCTACAGGTATTGAGAAAGGTGTACTTGAAGAAATTCCAGGTCACGAACAGGAAGACAATCCGGCGCAGCCGTTCATTGCCAACACATTCCCGGTAAACATCAAAGGCAACGGATTTGTGTTCGGTTTCCTCGATCGCATGCCAGCGCCAGAGCTTTGCCATGGCCGGAGTAGCACCCTCCATCCACTCGGGGTGGCTCAGGATGGCATTGGCGAGAACGGCGGTGTAATGCTCTGCTCCGCAGGTACCTGCAAGTTGGCGGCTTGGCGGCAGGTTGCCCACCCACTCCATATGCTTCCGGAACCGTTGGTCAAGGGCATCAATGTCGTAACCTCTGGCCTTCAGGGCTTCGTTGTAGTCCTTGTGCTCCCGGCTGTGCAAGGCTTCCTGGCCAATAAAGCCGCGAATCTCCGCTTTCAGCTTTGGATCCTCAATTTTGTCCCGATAGAGTCGAACGGCATTGATGAATTGCTGTTCGCCGTCAGGGAACTGCAGGGAAAGGGCATTGAAAAACGCAGTCCGGAAGGCGTCGTTACCGTGCCAGAGCGTTTTCAGATCTTCACTGACATCGAACCGGAGATGCCTCGGTTCAACGGACACGCCCTCGGGCGTGGAGCTGATGGTCATGACTGCCTCCTGTTTTTGTAGTGTTGTTATCAGTAATGAACAGCGGACAAAAATTCATCAGTCAAAGCAGTTTAAACCCGGAAACCAAGCGGAAGGAATACTTCGGTAGAAAAAATTGGACAAATTGTCACGAAATGACATTCTGTCAACGACCGGATTTCAAGAGAAAATGCAGGCATAAAAAAGGGAGGCACGAGGCCTCCCAAGGACACACAGGGGGTCAACGCCTTCCGGTGCAGAGCCGGAAGACGCAGGTTTAGTGCTCTTCTGCGGCTTTCACGCCCGGCGCTTCCGGGTCGGCGGTAAAGCCAAGCAATTTGGTACGTTCAATCAGGAAATAGAGGACGGCACCGGTGGCCAGGCCCCAGCCGGCACCGTACACCGCCAGAACCACGCCCATGGTGCCGGCTATGCCACGCTCGGTGTTATTCTCCAGCTGCTCTAGACCTACCATCAGACAGATATAGCCGGTCAGAAGCAGGGTCAGCGAGAGGGCAATTGGCAACACCGGCTGGAAGAAGCTCACCAGCGGCAGGACGAACAGGGCAATGAAACCGGTAATCCAGAAGGTACCGCCGCCACTGTAGATGGAATCCATGGCATTGCGGCCGTACTTGTAGCGCTCTGCCATAGTTGCGGTCACTGCCGTCCAGATCGGGCCTGCCAGGCCCGGATAGGGCGCGAAGAAAGCATGGCCGCCGTTTCGGATAGCGGTTACCAGATGAACCCGATCAATGCTGTTATCGATATCTTCGTCTTTGCGCAGATGGTCGACGCGGTTCATCAGCGACTGACCTACCACGATGTCGCCAAAGGCAATGACATAGGCAATCACAGCCGTGGGGATCGCATAAAGGAACACGTTGGCGTCCGGGAAACCGACGGCAAATGGCAGGTAATACCACAGCTCGTCAAATGCCGGCTTGGTGATGCCCCACTCCACATTGGGCACATCGTATTCGCCCGTGGCAAAGCCAACCAGAATCGCAACCACCATGCCCGGCACCATGCCGTAGTTAGCGATCTTGCGGGCGATGGAATTGCTCTCTACGAAACCTTTAAAAGACACGGAGAACATCAGGTACAGGCAGACCAGACCACCAATGATCAGGGAGATCGGTGTGTTGGCCAGGCGACCACCAGCCTCGATCTCACCCATCAGGGCCGCAATACCGGCACCGATGATAATCCCGCCTTTCATGGAGCGGGGAATCAATTCCACCAGCTTGCTGCCAAGGCGGGTAACGCCCAGAACCAGAAAAATAATAAACACGAGGAATTGCAGGGCGAATAAGGCCTGAATTGCCTCCGGACCAGGCTCATAATCACTCAGGAACAGCAGAACAACCGGAATACCGGGCGTTATCCAGCCTGGCACCAGAGGCACGCCCAGCAACGCCGGCAGCATGAAACCGATACCGCAGATCACCACATAGGTCAGAGCCACGTCGTAGGGCACACCCAGGTATTTCTCAAGAAGGGGAATCATAGCCAGGCTGACCACAAACATGATCAGGGCCTGCACCATCTCCGCAAATTCCCAGCGGTAATGTACAAACGGCAGACGAACCTTGAAGGGACCGGCCGGCCAGTACGGCTGCTCTTCCCCGTTCTTTCGGTGAAACATTTGCATAAAAAGGTCTCCGGGCTCACGCGGCGCGTGTGCCTGACAGCGTTGTTTTTCTGGTTAAATTCGGCTGCGCCGGAGCGGCGCAGCCGATCGGGGGATCAATCCAGTTCTTTGGCCTGGTCCCTCAGCACGAACTTCTGGATCTTGCCCGTGGAAGTCTTGGGCAGCTCCGAGAAAACGATGGTCTTGGGCACCTTGAACCGGGCCAGGTGCTCGCGGCAGAAGTTGATGATCTCTTCCTCGCTGACCTGTCCCGCTTCCGGCTTGAGAGTCACGAAGGCGCAAGGAGTTTCGCCCCACTTCTCGTCCGGCCGGGCAACCACAGCCGCCTCGAGCACAGCCGGATGGCGGTACAGGGTATCCTCAACCTCTATGGTGGAGATGTTTTCACCACCGGAGATGATAATGTCCTTGAGCCGGTCCTTGATCTCCATGTAGCCGTCTTCGTGCCATACCGCCAGGTCACCGGTGTGGAACCAGCCACCCCGGAAGGCCTCGTCAGTGGCCTTGGGGTTCTTCAGGTAACCCTTCATTACGGTATTGCCGCGCAGGAAGATTTCACCGATGGTCTTGCCGTCTTTGGGCACTGGTTCCATGGTGTTCGGGTCGCCAACCATGGTGCCAGCCAGGGTGTGATAACGAACGCCCTGGCGAGCCTTCTTGCGGGCGCGATCATGCAGCGGCAGCGCATCCCACTCGGTCTTCCAAGCGCAAACCGTCACCGGACCATAAACTTCGGTCAGGCCGTAAACGTGAGTCACCTGGATGCCCATCTCTTCGATGGCACCGATAACCTGGGCGGGGGGCGCCGCGCCGGCTGTCATGGATTTCACTTCGTGATCGATACCCGCCTTGGCGGATTCCGGCACGTTCAGCAGCGCGTTGAGAACAATCGGTGCGCCGCACATGTGGGTAACCTGATGGTCGCGGATCAACTGCAGGATCTTCTCCGGGTCAACCCGGCGCAGGCAGACGTGAGTTCCGGCCATGGCGGTGATGGTCCAGGGGAAACACCAGCCGTTGCAGTGGAACATCGGCAAGGTCCACAGGTACACCGGGTGCATGTCCATGGACCAGACTGCCTGGTTGCCGATGGCATTGATGTAGGCGCCACGATGGTGGTAAACCACGCCCTTCGGGTTCCCGGTCGTGCCGGATGTGTAGTTCAGGGAGATGGCATCCCACTCGTTGTCGGGGAAGCTCCACTGGAACGCCGGATCCCCCTCCTGCAGGAAGGCATCGTAATCCAGATCGCTGACCTGAACGCCCTCGCCGTACTCGGGATCGTCCACATCAATCACCAGTGGCTTGTTGGTGTCCAGCCGGCTGACGGCGTCTTTGATCACCTCACCGAATTCCCGGTCGGCAATTACAACCTTGGCCTCACCGTGTTCCAGCATGAAAGCAATGGCTTCGGCATCCAGGCGAACGTTCAGGGTATTGAGCACCGCACCGATCATGGGAACCCCGAAGTGGGCCTCTACCATGGCAGGAATATTTGGCAGCATAACGGCGACGGTGTCACCACGTCCGATGCCGCGCCCCTTGAGGGCAGAGGCCAGACGGCGACAACGCTCGTAGGTCTGCGCCCAGGTGTAACGGATCGCCCCGTGAATAACGGCGGGATACTCCGGGTAAACCGTGGCGGTACGTTCGATAAAATCGATGGGGGATTGAACGGCGTAGTTGGCGTCAACGGGCGCCAGGCCTTGATCAAATATCGAGGTCATTGCGTGGTCCTCTTGAGTACTGTTGTTCTTATGGCGTATTCAGGAATATCGCTAAACTAGCTATACTTCGGGCTGGCCAGAATAGTATTGGATAGCATAAATACTAGAAACTATACCAACGTATTATAGTTAATTTACTATAACGATAAGCCATGAACGATTCTTCCACTCCAAGTGTATTTAGTTTGCACGACGCCGACCCGCAACCCGGATTGATCCTGGATGCCGATGGCGCCGTTCTTGAAGGCAACCGCGCAAGCCGGAATCTGTGCAAGACGGCGAATCTGCCATCCCGGTCCGGGCTGCTGCCGGTCAATGTTCTGGCACTGGTGAAATCTGCCTTGGAACAGGACCGGGCAATCGAGAATGTCGAAGCCCGTATTCCGGGAACCATCCTGATGTGGACGTTCGTCCCAGATGTCCGAAGCGGCAGGGTTCTGGCACGAGCGAGAGACGCCACAGATGAGGTTCTGACCCAGGAAGAGGCAACCCGCTCCAACCGCCTGTACCGATTGATCACCGAAAACACCACAGACCTGATCTCCCGCCACGCTCCGGACGGGCGCTTTATCGATGCTACCCCGGCGTCATGGCGGCTGCTGGGCTACTGGCCGGAAGAATTACGAGGCAAACCGCTCGAAGAGGTCTTTCGCGGCAACCATGTAGCCCAGAAACTGGCGGAGACCCGAAACCTGCTCCGGGATGACGGCTACGCCACCATGACCCTGGAGATCATCCACCGGGACGGATCCCGCCGCTGGTTCGAGATTGCCAGCCGGGCCATCCGTGAGACCTACACCGGCGCCGTGATTGAGGTCATCAGTGTATCCCGGGATATCACCGCCCGGGTGGAATCCGAGGAGAACAACCGCAGGCTGGCCGACGAACTGGCCCATACCGCCAGGCTCGCGACTCTCGGGGAGCTTGCCTCCAGCATTGCCCACGAGATGAACCAGCCGCTGGCCACCATCGTGAACTTTGCCAGTGCCAGCCAACGTTATCTGAAAAGCGCCCGAACCAACCCCGAATGCCTGGATCGCGTGGATGATGGCCTGCAGAAAATTGTTCACCATGCCAACCGCGCATCGGAAGTGATCAAGCGTCTACGGGCTTTCTTGCGCAAGGGCCAGAAGCGCACCGCGCCACTCGCCCTGAATGATGTCGTAAACAACGTCGCCCGCCTGTGTCAGTGGGAGGCCGAGAAGAATAACGTGCAGATCCGCGAGAGACTGGCCTGCTGCGCGCCGGTCATCACCGCCGATCCGGTGCTGCTGGAACAGGTATTGATCAATCTGATCCGCAATGGCATTGAAGCCACGATCGAAGCCCGTGACGAAGAAACCCGGAGTGCACCTGCGCAGATCATCATAACCACCTGCATCAACGATCAGAACGAAACCCTGATTGAAGTCACTGATGAAGGCCCGGGCCTGGATGAGCAGGGCATCCGCCAGATGTTCCAGCCGTTCTACACCAGCAAGCCCCAGGGACTGGGCCTTGGCCTATCCATGAGCCGATCGATCATTGAAGGCTTTGGCGGCTTTCTGGATGCCCGCCCCGCTAAAACGGGGGGACTGTCCCTGATCTGTCGATTCCCGGCCAGCCAGAACCAGAAGCACAAAACCGCAACCACGGAGAACCAGCCCGATGACTGACCACTCTGCCCCGGAAGCCACCACCGTCTATGTTGTTGACGACGACGCAGGCATGCTGGAATCCACCCAATGGTTGCTGGAATCCGTGGGCCTGAACGTCCAGGCCTACAGCGACGGCCGCAAATTTCTGGACGCCGTTGGCAACGGCAAAGCCGGCTGCGTGGTTCTGGATGTGAGGATGCCGGGGCTCGGCGGCCTGAACGTTCAGGAGGAGCTTCAGAAGCGAGGGCTGGACCTGCCCATCATCTTTGTCTCTGGCCATGCCGATGTGCCCATCGTGGTCAGGGCCTTCAAATCCGGCGCTTTTGACTTTATCGAAAAGCCTTTCAACGAGCAGTTGCTGCTGGACAGCGTTCAACAGGCCCTTCAGGAACACCAGCAATCCGGCACACAGCTGCAGGGCGATGAGGCAACCGAAGCTCTGCTGACCACCCTCACCCGGCGCGAACGGGATGTGTTTCTCCCACTGGCCCAGGGCTACACCAGCCGGGAAATCGCCGAGCAGCTGGATGTCAGCGTTAAGACGATTGATCTGTACCGGGCCCGTGTGATGAAACGCCTGGGCGCCGATCGCCTGCCGGATGTTACCGGCACAGCGATTGCCGCAGGGTTGCTCGACCCACTGGACCTGCGTAGCGAAAAGACCTGAACGGCCCCTAACCCGCCTTGGCCTGGACCTCGTGCGCCAGAACCCCCAGCCTGCCCACAGCCTGCTCGATACGCTCACTCCAGGGATTGGCGCTGTTCAGTCTCAGGCAATTCTCGTATTTATTGGCCGTGGAAAACATCAGCCCCGGCGCCACGTTGATATCCTCCGCCCTGGCCCTGTGGTAAACCTCCGTGCCGGAAACGCCGTCCGGCAACTGCACCCAGAGTACAAACCCGCCCTGGGGTCGACTCACAGCGGTACCTTCCGGAAATGCACGGGCCACGGCTGTACGCATACGCTCTGTGGACTCGCGATAGTGCTGACGCGCTGAGCGCAGATAGCGATCGTAACCGCCCTGCTCCAGAAAGTGGGCCACCGCCATCTGGGGAATCGAAGAGGTCGCCAAGTTGACGAAATACTTGTGCTGCCGGGCGCTGGCCATATGCCGCCCGGGAACCATCCAGCCCAGCCGCAGGCCCGGCGAGATAGTCTTCGAAAAGGAACTGCAGTAAATCACGTTATCGGCCCGGTCAAAGGCCTTGGCCGGGCGCGGCCGGTCACCGGCGTGGTGCAGATCCCCGTAAATATCGTCCTCAATCAGGGGAACAGCAGCCGCCGCCAGCATGGAGACCAGCTGCTTCTTGCGCTCGTCGGACATTTGCGCACCCATGGGATTGCTGTGATTGGTCACCACCACACAAGCTTTCAGGGGCCACTGTTCCAAGGCCAGCTGCAAGCCTTCGAGGCTCAAACCCTCGGAAGGATGGGTAGGAATTTCAATGACCTTCAGCCCGACCACTTCCAGAGCCTGAAGAATGCCGGGGAAAGACGGAGATTCCACCGCCACAATGTCACCGGGCTGGGTCACGGCACGAAGCGCCAGGATTATGGCCTCCTGGGCACCGTTGGTGGCGAGCACATCATCCGGGGTTACCGGTACCCCGAGGGTCGCCATCCGCTGGGCGATCTGTCGACGGAACGACTCCTTGCCGGGAAAGGCGTAGTCCAGTGTTTCCAGGCCCCGACGTGCAGCCCAGAGCGTGCTGTGCTGGATCTGTCGGAGCGGAAGGTAATCCGGATGGGGAATCGCCGTGGCCAGAGGCACCATACGCTTCTGCTCGTCGGCGCACAGGTCCAGGGTCATTTCCCGGGCGCTGACCGGTACCGGACGACTTCGATGCCGGCGCATCACCGGCTCAGGTGCATCCACGGTCGGCAGCCTTACGAAGTAGCCACTGCGCTCCCGGGCCTGCAGAAAGCCCCGTGCTTCCAGGGTCTGGTGCGCTTGCAGGATGGTCGAAATACTCACGCCAAACTGCCGGCTCAGCATTCGCACGCCCGGCAATCGATCACCGTCGCGGTAGACACCGTCCCCGATCAACTCCTGGAGCTGATCCGCCACCTGATTGTAAAGAATGCCCATTGCCCGTCCCTCGTCACTGGTACCTCCGGAGTCACCACTATATTGCACCAGACACGGCACTTCTCCATGCAGTACAGATACAGTCGAATCTGACCGGCACAGATTCAGAAAACCACATTCTGTACCGGTTCAAAATGAGATTATCTGAATCTGTTATGACTGTCAGCGGGAGCCGACAATAAACGGACTGAATACTGAAGAAGGAGTTTCACCATGGGCATCGCCAACACGCATCTGTCGGCACCACCAGCAACCAGTAAAGACCTGTTCGGTTTGCAGGCCTGCGCGACACCGCTCTTCAAAGGCATGGACGTCACCCGTCGATGGCTCGAAGACCTGGGGTTTTCGATCAACGAACCGGCTCAGGAGCACTGGGTACTGACGCATTCGGCCCCATTGCCGGAACTGCACTTTTACAGTGCTTCGGAGCTGGAGATGTTTGCCAGGCACCGGGCGCATCATTACGCTAGACGATCTTTCAAGGAGAACAGACCATGACACAGCCCCTCTACCAGGTTGATGCTTTTACCAGCAGGATTTTCGGCGGCAACCCGGCCGCGGTCATGCCTCTGGAGCAATGGCTGCCGGACAATGTCATGCTCTCGCTTGCCATGGAGAACAACCTCTCGGAAACGGCCTTTTTCGTGCCGCTTCCAGACGACGAGGATGCCGATTTCCATATCCGCTGGTTTACTCCGGGCACAGAGGTGCCACTGTGTGGCCACGCCACCCTGGCCAGTGCCTGGGTTATTTTCAACAAGCTTGGCTGGGACAAGGAGCAAATCCGTTTACTTTCCAAAAGCGGCCCGCTCTCCGTCCGGCAGGCGGAGGATGGCTGGCTGGTACTGGATTTTCCGAATTTGGGCTTCGAGGAACGGCCAACACCGGACTTGATCCGCGAGGCGCTGGCAGAGGCACCTGACACCGCGTTCTTCGTTCCCAATGACACCAACTACATGGTGGTTCTGAAGGACGAGGACGCTGTGCGATCTGCTCAACCGGATCTGCGCAAACTCAAGCAACTCGGCAATCAGGGGCTGATCATCACCGCACCTGGCGAAGACTGCGATTTCGTCAGCCGCTATTTCGCTCCGGGCGCCGGTATTGATGAAGACCCGGTTACCGGCTCCATTCACAGCGTGCTCGTGCCCTACTGGTCAGAAAAACTGGGCAAGACACGGCTCGACGCCCGGCAAATTTCGGCAAGAGGCGGTGTGCTGCGCTGCGAACTGAAAGGCGACCGGGTCGACATCGCCGGCCAGGCCGCATTCTTCATGGAAGGCTCCGTCTACCTGCCCTGAGACTGGTATACTGCCCGCCGTTTTCTTTCCAACGGCGGGCAGTATGGCGGCAGGTTCAGCATCACAGTACGACGTAATCATTCTCGGCGCCGGCGCTGCGGGTCTGATGTGTGCAGCAACCGCCGGCTATCGCGGCCGAAGGGTGCTGGTGCTGGACCACGCCAACAAGCCCGGCAAGAAAATCCTCATGTCCGGCGGCGGCCGCTGCAACTTCACCAACCTGAACAGCACGCCCGCCAACTTCCTGTCGGACAACCCGCACTACTGCATTTCTGCGCTCAAGCGTTATACCCCCCAGGATTTTCTGGAACTGGTAGACCGCCACGGCATTGAGCATGAGGAAAAAGCCCCTGGCCAGTTGTTCTGCAAGGACAGCGCCAAGGATATCCTCAACATGCTGCTGACCGAATGCGAGTGGGCAGGAGCGGAAGTGAGAATGAAAACAGCGGTCGACCGCATTACCGAAACCGACAGCGGCTACCGCCTGCGCGTCGGCTCCGGCGATCTCACCTGTGAGTCCCTGGTGATCGCCACCGGTGGCCTGTCGATTCCCACCATGGGCGCTACCGCCTTTGGTTACCGGGTAGCCGAGAAGTTCGGGCTGGACATACTTCCCACGCGAGCAGGCCTGGTGCCCTTTACCCTGCAGCCGGAATTGAAAGAACAGCTCGCGCCATTGTCCGGTGTCAGTTGTCCCGTTGACGTGCAGTGCCATGACCAGCACTTCCGGGAACCGATGCTGGTCACCCATCGCGGGCTCAGTGGTCCGGCGATGCTCCAGATTTCCAGTTTCTGGGAGCCGGGCGACAGCCTGGCCATCAATCTGCTGCCGGCCTGCCGCATCAAGGATGACCTGCTGAACCTCCGGAAAACCCGCCCGCAATCGACCATTGCAAACTACCTGACCCAGCACCTGCCGAAACGGTTTGCCCAGGCCTTCAACGAACTGCAGGGCTGGACCGGTCCTTTGCAGGGCTACAAGAACAGCGATATCGAGCAGGTTGCCGATGTTCTGGGCCAATGGTCGATCAAGCCGGCGGGAACCGAGGGCTACCGCACAGGCATATTCCGAACGCATTAAATTGTCAAAAAAAGGCCCACTCGCCCATTTTTCGTCTACACTGCAATAACCTACATGATCTGACAGCTACAATTATTGAGAGACATTTTTTGACAGCTTTTTGGTAGAGATCTCACGTGAGCGAAGGCCGAATCGTGCAGATGCTGTTTTTAATATGGGGCGCCATTGATTTAAACGAGAACGACAGTTAACGGAAGTAGAGATATAGTGAAAATCACCATGAAAAACGGCGAGCATCAGTTAAGGATAGAATCCGAAGCCGGGGCTTGTAGGCACATCAATATTCACTATCTGTCTCATGTAAAAGACTGGGAACCTTTCGCACAGCATGCAGTCAATTACTGCACGGGTAAGAAACCAATCTCAATAAAAAGTTGGTGGAGTCGCCTAAATAGCGTGTTGCGACCGACTATTACTGACTCAGAGATGAAAGCTTTTCCAAAGAAAGCCGACGACTGGTCGACGCTAATAAAAAATCTTTATCTGACGACATTGATCACGCCTGAAATTAAATCAAGCATCACTACACGGGTCGCTATTTGGAATAAAAATCTTCTCCCCTTTTTGGTGTACTTGCAAGACCGAGATCAGATACCCATTTCAGTTCTCATTCCCGCAATGAAGCAGGTCAATCAAGTCCAAAAAGAATCCAGCTTCAATGTGAGCATAATTGGCGAAAAGGCAGCATACAAAGTTAATAACAAAGACCAAATTGATAAACTAATTTGCCCGGTGAGCTTGAGCAGGACTGACTCTGAATATTTGGACGAGCTTTATTACGATCTTGAACGAAAACGAAATAGATTGCATCAAGCGTTAACAGATTATTGGAAGACCCTAAAAGCATTTTTTGAAGATGGCCAAAAATTAATAAACGAAATTGATCTCGCTTCTCTTGAGCGACGGGTCAAAGCTAAAGACTTCTATGACATATATCCTCGCGAAAAAGGCACCCCGCCCATTAGACGCCATTTTTCATCTGGACATAACAGGAAATCTTTCGCCGCCTATCTATTATTGAGCAAAAAATACAAAGGATTCATTAAACTTTCATCAAAAATTGAAGACTGTGGGCTGGCAAGCAGAACCGTTATGTGGGAAAACAAATCATTATGGATGAGTCATACCCCCCCGAGCCATATTGAAAAAGATAAAATCGGCTATACGGGAAAACTAAATTGGATGTTAGGCATTTTGGGTAACATGGATGTTTCCTTTATCGTCGCACTTTTAATGATGGAAAATCCAAAATTTACTTTTTTATCCTTGCTTAACTGCAAGGTTGAAGACAAACATGGTAAATCACGTCTCGAAATTGGGGAAACTTCAATTTCTTTTATGATTGAAAAGAGTCGCGCCAAAGCTTTTAAGAAAGAAGGGTTGTCAGATTTAAGTCTCGAGATTATCTCAACGCTTTTAGAAATGCGCACGGCCAACCTCGCGAATCTCCCCACCAATTTATCTAAGTACCTATTCGTTATCCTCGCCATGAATTCAAAGGATAAGGATTTTACCTGTGCGCAAGGTTCGAGAGTAACAGCCTATTTGACCGGGAGAACTGAAGGCTCACTCTTCATCGGCAGCTTGTTTCCGTCCCTTGCTGATGCCGGGATTTCCCGAAATCAGATAACCCATTCGAAACTGCGAGCTTCAGAAGGCGTTCTAGAGTATTTTCGAACTGGATCAATCAGAGCCGTTTCTAGAAAATTAGGCAACGGAACAAGAGTAGCGCTTGAGCACTATCTTCCAAAACCTCTCATAGCAGCCTATAACACAAGGCAGGTGAGACGGTTTCAAAACCTAATGCTTGTTTCCGCATGTGCAAATGAGGATTATCTACTCGACGCTGTAGATTTTAGTAATTTGAATGAATTACATAGCTTTATTCTCGAAATGCTTGCTCTTGATTCCAAAGGTAACAATCCTCTAATCAGCTATCTGAAGGATAAAATCGACGAAACACGCGAAAGGCATCAAGGCGATCTGATCGCAAATATTTCAGAGAGGTCTCTGTCATTGTTGTATGCTTATAAACTTATTGCCGAGAACAATAATATAGGTGCATCGACACTTGCACAGAAAGACTCTAAAACAGGTTTGGCTCCTATCAGTTTCATTACATTAGCAAAGCATTTAAACACCACCCTCTCTCAACATAACGAATCCTCCGTCAGAGAAACCAATTTTTCTGCAAAAAACAAAGCATTATTAATGGCCGAAAAATTGGAGTGGGATCAACTTATCATGCGACGGGCTAATATTTCATGAGAAAACTCAACGCCCATTTGGACTGGAGCCAAGCGGACGTAGTAAGCATTCAAAAGTATCTCGCAGGCTACGACTCTGGAATCACAATCTATTCCGGTGATTTTATCGCGGATTGGCTGCTATCTGGAATTCATGAAAGCAAATGGATCATTAAAACAGCAAAAACTGTTAAAAGGGCTGACGGTAGCTATAAGTACGTGCGAACCATAAATTGGAACAGACGGCTTCCTGATGGGACACTTCTCTATTCACCTCAAAATCGTGATTTTCTTGACTTCCTCCAGAAAGCAATTTTCGTGATAGTAGAATCAACCTCTATCGCTCCAAACGTCTCCGTGAGTTCACTACCTGGTCTAGTTAATAACCTTCTATCTTTTGCTCAATGGTGCTTTCGTAAAGATATTAATCTATGCCCACGATCAGAGTTTCTTAGAAATCTCACTCAAGAACGACTTTTTCGCTACGTAAGAGAGAAAATTCACGGCGGAATCATGGAGTTGTTCGGCGTTGCAGAGATTTTTAAAGCTCGTTTTTTTGAGATGTCCGGTACAGCTTTAATCAGCGACGATATTTACCATCTAACATCCGCTGATATTAGCGAAGCAATCAGAGTCTTTAAATCAAAAGGATTTTACCGAAAAACCAAATTCGGTGATTCTGTCATAGACCGCATGAAATTCGTCGAGGAATTTGAGCTCCCACAACAAATTACGCATAGCGATAAATTCAGTGCGTTTTTGAGACAATTTGAGCCAGATCTACTAAGGAAAAGCCAAGACGTTCTCGTGCCTGTGACGCTTGAGTATGAGTTTCCTGGACATACGACTCCGCTTATTTCTGAAGTTATAGCTAACAAGGAAAACATAAAGCAGTTCTTGGGTTACTTTAAAATTTTTCTATCTACAAAGAAGTTGTTCCACCGTGAATTGCCCGATTCAGAGCAGTTTAGGTTTGAAGAGATCCACACATACATACAGAACAATCAATTGCAGATTAAACACACACCTTGGATTCCGCTGCCCGTTTGTCTGCAGATAATCAACTCCTCGGTTGATTGGGTGCTTAACAAAGGGGAGGCGATTATCAGTGCTATGGTAGACGCTTTCGACACTTTGCACAACGAGGGTTTATTAGTCATTGAAAAACCATTTACTCAGCTTTATAAGAAACGAGAAATTGTTGTTGAAAACGTACTTCAACGACATCGAAAGAAAATAGAGATCAGTTCGTTTGATTATCACGGCCGCGATGTGGAATTATTCAGATCAAGACCTCCGCTAACCTATCTCATTGACATCTTGCGGGGTGCTTGTTTCATTATAATAGCTTCAATGAAACCGATCAGAGTAAACGAACTCTCCTCATTAAAATACGATTGTTTATATTTCAAGGATAACGATGGCTTTTGGCTCATGCAGGATATTGAAAAGTCGGGTATACGCGGAATCCTTCCAGAAGATGCGAAGCCAATTCCGCGTGTTGCAGCTAGGGCCATCGTACTACTTCAAGAAATGAACAAACATGCGCGAAAACATGTCCCTTCAAAAAAAGAAGAACAATACCTTCTGTATGGAATCAACTACGGATTTAGTTGGACATCTGCTTCGATTGCCGATCATGAATTCATAAGGTCACGGCTTTCCTATTTCTGTGACCATATCGAAGTACCACTCGATGAATACGGAAGACGGTGGTACGTCAATACACATGAATTACGAAAATCGTTTCTTTTGAACTTTTTTTGGACATTTAAATTTTCCTCCTTAGATAGCGCTCGGTGGATGGCAGGTCACACCAATCCAGATCACATTTTTGAGTATATTCAGGATAACTTTGAAGGCCAGGAGATGGTTGAGGTTGAATCTGAATATGCGTATCAGCAATTGAGGCTTTTCAAGGACGGTAATAATCTCTCTGACGTCAGCAACATCGAAGATGTTTATGACGCAGTCTGCAATCAGTTCAAGGTTAACTCTATTTCCGAGATTAAAGAAGACGAACTGAAACAATGGCTTGAAATTCAAATTGAGTCGGGTCATTTCGAAGTAACTGTTTTTGGTATCGAGAATGTCGATGAAGGATTAAAGGTCGACATTGCTATCAAGATTTCGTAGGCGGTGAGATGTCTGATATAAGAAAAGAATCCATTAGAGTGCTCTATCATTCAATGATTGAAGCACTGAAAAATCCTGACGCATATTCCTGGATAACATCTAAGTGCGGGAGCCAGGCTGCGATTGCTTCTGTTGAGCGAAAATCAGTAGGCATCCATGCAATGACTCTCAATACGTTCAAGAAGTATTCAGATACCGCACTCGACGGAGGTTTCGAACAACTCGAGAAAATAAGGGTCGCAATCAAAAAGAAAAGCAAAAATTCAAGAAACAAAAAGTCGAATGAAACTAAAAGTAGGGCCCTATTTTATAAAGAAAAACTCGACGAAGCCGAAAGGTTTCGAGCGATCCTCATCCGAGCATACACCGACTTGAATAGGATCTGTCTCGATGCAGTCAAAAAGAGCCCTGAATACCAATACGATTTGGACAGGCACAACGAATTGTATCGGGAGTATTTTTCTTTGACGCTCGTTGCCGACAATGACTAGTCAACTTTATCGCCTCATCAAAAATGTTCGATTTCCGACAATAGACAGATTCGATAGTGGAACCGGTGAGATCTTTTTGAACGATCGTGTACGGTATTGCTATTACTCATTTGTTTGGCCTAATGGCTCGCCTTGCGTAATCGCAGAAATGTATTTATGCGATAGAAGTAGGACTGTGACGGTGAACCAAAAGGATGGTGGGACACTTGGGAATTACGCGCGAAATCTTTCCCACCTAGTTCGATTTTGCTACGCGAGAAAGGTGAATTTCGCTGATTTGAAACACAGCCATATCGATGAGTTTATCTATGAACTCTGTCAAGAAACTGATATCTACAACGAGCGCGTCAGGAACAACAACACGGTTAAAGCCATTGTGGCAACCTCCATTAATTTTCTGGTTTGGGTTCAGCAAAACATTGCCACTGAGCGACTGATTGCGGGCGTGGATGATGCTGATAAAAGGTATCAGATAAAGCTAAAGCAAGAAGTTTATGCACATAGAACTGGTCGGCAAATCATTCACAACGTTTTCCCGATGAACATACCAAGAGCTACCACGACGAACGCAACCCCTATTTCAACAATAAACATCAGAAAATTGTGGGATACCCTTGAGGCTTCACGAAGCGATAAGAATGTGAGTAGAAAACTGCGAGGTCTTTTTTCTAGAAAGCAACAGGCGGACCATCTCGAATACATGCATAGAAGGCGTGAGCTGCAACTCGTGTTGCTTGAAGCAACGGGGCTCCGACCTCAAGAATTAATCACTATACCCTGTTCTAACAATGTGGCTAGCCTGAGAAAATCGCAACTGATTCTCCCCACACTCAAAGGCCGGATCGACTCCAAAAATAATATGAGAACGATTCCAATTCCACGCAGCTTGGCGATGAAGACTGAAATATTTATCAATTCTTACAGAAAGAAATTAATTGAACGCCTGCTTGCTGCAGGAATTATTCAATCAGAGAAGGATGTGGACAATGTAATCTATCTAAATTCTGAAAGCGGCAAAGAGGTACTTCCAGATGCCGCTTACCAAGAATTTCGGAGGCTTACGGTAAGAGCCGGCATCAAACAAAAGAACTGTCAGAAAATGTTTAGACATCGCTTTATCACCAATATGGTTAAGCTACACTTTATTAGCTTCATGGATAAGAATCCATTGAAGAGCCGCCACATCATTACCGACAGTGATTACCGAACAATACTAAAAAAAGTCGCGAGTTTTACAGGCCACAGAAGTGTTGACTCATTGTGGCACTACATCGATTTGGCTTGGGAAGAGCTTGATGCCTTCGCACACTCCTATGAGGTGAAAGAGCTTCAGGACAGATTGAAGAGCATCTTCTACCTAACCAACGAGTTGAAAGGCGATGTTCAGAATGTAGCTGGAAAGCAGATTAGCAACGTAACCATCGAGAAGTTAAATGCCAAGCTCAATCAGATCGAGGATCTCGTCGCGAACTTCCGAACTTAGACTACGAGCCCTAACGAATCATTGGCTCATTACACCGACTGCCCTACACTAGCGGTCTTTTCCTCAGGAGATACTATGTCAAGCACTTATGATGTGATCATTATAGGAGCAGGTGCAGCCGGGCTAATGTGTGCTTCAACAGCGGGATATCGCGGCAGAAGCGTATTGGTACTCGATCATGCCAATAAACCTGGTAAGAAAATCCTCATGTCCGGAGGCGGTCGTTGCAATTTTACCAACCTAAACAGCACGCCGGCGAATTTCCTGTCTGACAATCCCCATTTCTGCATTTCGGCACTCAAGCGTTACACCCCTCAAGACTTTTTAGAATTGGTAGATCGCCACGGCATTGAGCATGAGGAAAAAGCTGCGGGCCAGCTTTTCTGTAAAGGCAGCAGCAAGGAGATCCTCAACCTGCTACTCACTGAGTGCGAGTGGGCTGGCGCAGAAGTGCGACTTAAAACAAGCGTGAATAAAATCAACGGCGTCGATCACGGCTATCAGCTACAAACCAGCGGCGGCACCCTTACCTGCGAATCCCTGGTCATCGCCTGCGGTGGGCTGTCTATCCCCACCATGGGCGCCACAGGCTTCGGATACGACGTTGCACGGCAGTTTGGGCTTTCCGTGCATCCAACCCGCGCAGGACTTGTACCCTTTACCCTGCATCCAGAACTAAAGGAGCGACTGGCGCCACTCTCCGGTGTGAGCTGCCCTGTGGACGTGCACTGTAACAACGAACATTTCCGCGAACCGATGCTGGTCACTCACCGTGGTCTAAGCGGCCCCGCCATGCTGCAAATATCGAGCTTCTGGCATCCCGGAGATACAATACGGATCAACCTTCTTCCGAGCGTGTCTGTTTGTGATAGGCTGCACGAACATCGCAAAACAAAACCACGGAGCCATATCCGCCATTTTCTCGAAGATTTCTTGCCGAAAAGGTTTGCAAAAGCTTTCTGCGAACTCCAAAAGTGGAACAAACCATTCCAGTATTGCCGCAATGAAGACTTAGAGGCGATAGCTGACGTCCTAAGTCATTGGGAAGTGCGACCCGCAGGAACGGAAGGATACAAAACAGCCGAAGTTACCTTGGGCGGAGTGGACACTCGTGATCTGTCATCAAAAACGATGTCAGCAAGCAATCAGCCAGGGCTTTTTTTCATTGGCGAAGTGGTGGATGTGACTGGTCATCTGGGCGGTCATAACTTCCAATGGGCTTGGGCTTCTGGAGTAGCCGCTGGGCAACATGTCTGAATGGTTTTTGGCATTTGAAATTCAATCGACCAGAGCGGAAGAACAGACGACCTGGAGTCAACGGCTAAATGAGCAGATCCTTAGGTGAGCACTGTAGATGATCTGCTAGCAGGTAGATTTTTTCGATAGTAATGTTCACTTCTCCTCTCTCAATCTTCCCCACATAACTTCGATCAATTCCCGTTTCATGAGCGAGTCGTTCCTGAGAAAACCCTTTCGATTTTCGAATCGCACGCAAATTCCGGCCAAACGCCTCACAAATCGGTGAGCCCATTTCTTGCCCTCACAAAAGACAAGACTATGGTTTCTTGAGGCATTTCGAGCCACGGCATATACTACCCATTTTTCGGGGGTCGACCAGATCGACCTACAGACGAATCGGACCGCCTTATGAAAAAATCGCAACCACTGAGCGTCGACAAGATCCTGATCGAACTCCTGAGACAGCAGTCAGATACTCCTTTTTCCAATACCAGCATCCGGGATATGTATCTTCTTCAAATACCCGAAGTTCAGCGGCCAAGCCGCAACCAAGTTCGCAAGTACATATACAGAGAACTTCTACGCCTTGAAAAGGCAAAAGTTATCGATCGCTACGAGGGATCGACTGGCCGCGGATGCAAGTTTATCTACCGTTCAAACAACCAAGACATTTCCCTGGAAGCCAAGCCTTCTCCATTTAGCGCTGCATATGGGCACGTTGAATCGTCAATGGATGGTGAGACACAACGGGCGTTGCAGGAGGAGCTTTCTAAAAGGAAGGTCGAACTGATTGCCAGCATTGGTGAGGCGGAGGAATACCAGCGCCTGTATAACAAATACCCGGCACTTCGGAGCGCCGTGAAGGCACAGTACCTGGAGTCTCGCGAAAGAAGCACGAAACTTCTGGGCCAACTTCGAGCTGTAGAGTCGGTCATTACAAAAATCGGATCTCCCGCATGATCCAACTGCGCCTTTGGCAAAGAGAGTGCATCGATCAAGCCCTTCAAGCTTTTGAGTACCAATCCCACTTTCTATGTCACGCAACACCTGCGGCGGGCAAAACCGTCATGGTAGCATCGGTGGCGAAAGTCCTTCTGGAGCGCGGCAGCATTGATTTCGTCTTGTGTTTTTCCCCTTCACGGGCAGTAGCACAAAGCGTCGGCAAGACATTCAGCCAAATCCTTGGGCGAAGCTTCAATGGCCAGATCGGCGCAGCAGGCGGTTCCTATACCTATCAGTCGATGAACACGCTTCCCAAAGAGCTATGGCGAGTACTGAGTGAACACAGGGTCTTCGTGGTATTGGACGAGATCCATCATTGCTCCGGCAGCAGCTGGGGGGACGAACTCTCACTTGGCAACAGTTGGGGGCGAACAATTCTCGATCGGATTCAAGGAAAGGCTTCCTTCACAATGGCGCTATCAGGAACGCCTTGGAGGACTGACGACAACCCAATAGTACTTTCTCGCTACACGCAGCCTGACGGCGAGCTCCATTGTGATTACGAATATGGCTTGGAGCGGGCGGTTACCGACGGCGTTTGCCGAGCCCCAAAAATCGTGCTCACTGATAATCGAGAAATCAGCCTGAGGTCATCGGAACTCGGCCTTAAAACCTACTCCAGCATTCGGGAAACAATCAGCCAGGGTCATATTACTTATCCTGACTTTCTGTTCCGGGACGAAGTGATCGACCAGACACTCTCCGAAGCATCAAAAAAATTATTAGAGATCCGGAAGCAGGTTCCTACGGCTGCCGGCCTCATTGTAGCGGCTACAGTGGCACACGCAGAACAGATTGCAGCTCGGCTTTCAGCGTTCGGAGAAAGACCTGTTGTTGTCACTTACAACACTCCCGAAGCCCATCAAATTATTTCAAACTTCAAAACATCATCTGATCGATGGATCATTTCTGTGGGGATGATTAGTGAAGGAACCGATATCCCGAGATTGCAGGTGTGCTGTCACCTCAGCAGGATTCGAACAGAGCTCCATTTTCGGCAAGTCCTCGGCAGAATACTCCGGCGCCAAGCAAGGGAGCCATCTAACATTGGTGGCTGGCTCTACGTCCTTGCAGAGCCCAGCTTGACAGAATTTGCACGCAGAATTGGTGACGACCTGCCAGGGCAGCACGTGGTTTCATTTTCGCCAAGATCATCAAAGCAAAGCCCGGATGAAGCAAAGGGCTCTGAAATGCTCCAGCAAGAGGGCCAGTCAGCAGCGTGGGACCTCGGTATCGATAATACGGGCACATGGGATGTTGCACCGGAACATAACGGCGCTAGGGAGACTATTGATCTATCCGTGAGCAATCAATACTGGAGTGAGGTTTTGTCCCTATTCGGTGAGAGGGCAACGTAGTTTGGTCAGGAGTTTTTATATAGTGGGATATCTACAGAGGCATATAAACTCTGTTCAGATTAGGTGTTTCATTGATTTCGAGTTCACCCAAATATTGCTGGAACTTGTGAAAAATACTAACGCGCGAAAAGCACAAGGCTTCTGATGGATTATTTCAGCGATCACTCACCGCTTCTCGTCATTGATTTAGAGGCGACCTGCTGGGAAAGCCGGCACGCCCCATCCGGCCAGCCACAAAGCATCCATAACATGGAGATCATTGAGTTTGGGTGCGCGCTGGCCACTCGTGACGGAACGCTACTGGACAGCAAGTCTTTTCTGGTGCGCCCCGTGCGGCACCCCCATCTGAGCGGTTTCTGTACAAAACTGACTGGCATTAGCCAGACAATGGTGGATGCAGCCCCCGGATTTACGGTGGTGTGTCAGGAGATCAACGCTTGGCTGGGGAGTCCTGCCAAGGAGTTCATCTGGTGTAGCTGGGGGGATTACGACCGACTCCATATTCAGGCGGAGAGTGAACAATACAACTCACCACCGGTTTTTCTGACCTACCCTCATCTGAACCTCAAACAGATCTGGCGTAGGACAACGGGGCAGAAGAAAAAGAACGGGCTGGCCCACGCTCTGGCATTTCATGAGCTCGAATTCGAGGGACACCACCACCGGGGTGTGGATGATGCACGCAACATCGTCCGGCTATTGCCTTTTATGGACTGGTCACTCGGAACCGAGCTGGTAACCCAGTGGCAGAGTGGGCGCCTGGATGCGCTGAACGAGTTAAGTGCGCTAGATCAAGAGCTCGGGCTTGGGTACGACTGAGCTGATGTTCCAGCATCGAGCATCAGGGGCAATCTGAGAAATCCTTCAACTGAGGCCGCCCCCAGACAACGACAGACAAAGTGCCTCTAAGACGAACCCATACATCCCAGAACAGCGGCTCTCACGGGGGCCAGCCACGTTTAGCGATGTGATGGCATTGCGCTGAACGAACTCTCGGATCATACCCGCTGCAGTGCTCGCCGCCACACTCTCGGTGTCAATAAGCTTATAAGGTTTCTTCTCTCTGATACAGAAAGCCAGCGTGGCTTCAGTACCACCTTCTGGGGCGCTGTGATAGAAAATTACCGTACCGTCGGCATTCAGCACGTTGCGTTTGGTGCGCTGGCGGTACCCACCGGTAATCTCTTCCAGCGGGTAACGGTCATCGATGGGTCCATCTTCAGCCATGCGCCCCCTCGGGCAGCACCCGCCAATGGCCAGTCCCGTTGCCAAGCCCGCATCGAGGGCTGCCCGGTCAGCGCCAGTCTGGCCTCCACTGATCACCTTTCTTGGACACATCATCGTAAGTTAAGTCACATAGCCGGATCGGAGTTCTGCACTTTGCCGTAAGCCAGTGCGTACCGCCGTGCATCAGCCTCAGCCCGGTGCGCAGGCACCGTTAAAGCGGCCCGATGACGAAACCGTTCTGTGGCGTCGGGGCCGATCTCAGTATAGAGCACACGAAGGTCCACGACCTTGAAGTCGTGTTCCATTCTCGCAGCGCGAAACAAGGTATCAATCCATTGAGCATCAAAATCAGGCGCGTCGCTGCACACCGTTTTCCAGCCCCAGGGCATCACTCAACCGCTCGGCAGCTTGCTCCACCGATAAACCAGCTCGTATGAGGGGCTCTCGGGAAATCCCATGAATGGTTTCTGCCTTCGGCTCCCAGTATGTCCACGCGGGGGATGGTCGAATCAGGAAGCTATCCGCGCTACCCAAGGAGTCCACCCAGGCAATCTCAATCGGGTAGCTTTGTTGCATGTCCAACCCAGACTCCTCAACATCGATGAACGTGACTAGGGGGCGCTCCCGGTTATACTTTGGGCTATTCCGAGGAACATAGTGTGTGACATGGGCATGTCTCGATAAGGATGGCCAATGACGGCTGCGTTTTAGCGCGACCAGCCTATCAGATTGTTCGCTGAAGACGGATCCGACTGCGCGTTCCAGAGCAAGGTTACCATTGCTTGCAGACAAAGCATGCCACCCACATTACACGCGAAATAGGAAGACCGATGAGGCTTGTATGTGTTTCTGACACCCACAGTCTACACCGCCGGATACCACAGGTGCCGGATGGCGATGTCCTGATTCATGCCGGAGATTGCCTTGGGGCTGGCACCCTAGATAACGTGGAAGACCTGAACGATTGGCTCGGCACTTTGCCCCACAGGCACAAAATTGTCATTGCCGGTAACCATGATTGGGCGTTTCAGGAGACACCCGAGCTTGCTGTCGAAGCGCTGACGAATGCGATCTATCTTGAGGACAGCGGCGTCATCATTGAAGGTGTTCGATTTTGGGGCTCACCCTGGACACCCACCTTCATGGACTGGGCATTTATGCTGGATCGCGGCCAGTCACTGTATAACAAGTGGCAGCAAATCCCCGACAACACTGATGTACTGATAACCCATGGGCCACCGAAGGGTATCGGGGACCAAGTGAATCTCAGCTTCAAATGCCAGAACGTGGGGTGTGTTGATCTCTTACATCGGCTCAGCCAGCTTAACCTTACAGCACACGTCTTTGGGCATATTCACGAAGGCTACGGCGAGCACCGTCACGGCACGGCGACGTTAATCAATGCCAGCACCTGCACCGCACGATATGCGCCCACCAACCCACCGATCGTTCTCGACCTTTGACAAGACGGGAGACGAGACATGACTGCGGAAGAACTGATCAAACGGCTGAAAAGCCTGCCACCGGAGACGCCGGTCCTGGTTGAGGGTTACGAAACGGGGTTTGATGACGTAGTGGATTTGAAGGCCCAGTGTAATCTCCCAGAAAATAATCGAGGCTTTGAGTAGAGACTTATACAATGAACGCAAAGGTCGCAAAGCGAACATTTGGATTTTGGACA